>NZ_AP017986.1:207500-4720000 GCF_030294925.1 Aminobacter sp. Y103A
CAGAAGTGCGAATGCTGACATGAGTAACGTAAGGGGTGTGAGAGACACCCCCGCCGAAAGTCCAAGGGTTCCTGCTTAAAGCTAATCTGAGCAGGGTTAGCCGGCCCCTAAGTCGAGGCAGAAATGCGTAGACGATGGGAACCACGTTAATATTCGTGGGCCTGGAGGAAGTGACGGATCACGTATGTTGTGGGGTCTTATTGGATTGATCCCTGCAGCGGAGTGGTTCCAGGAAATAGCTCCTCCTTATAGACCGTACCCGAAACCGACACTGGTGGACTGGTAGAGTATACCAAGGCGCTTGAGAGAACTATGCTGAAGGAACTCGGCAAATTGCACGCGTAACTTCGGAAGAAGCGTGACCCTTTCCTGCGCAAGCAGGGTGAGGGTGGCACAGACCAGGGGGTAGCGACTGTTTATCAAAAACACAGGGCTCTGCGAAGTCGCAAGACGACGTATAGGGTCTGACGCCTGCCCGGTGCTGGAAGGTTAAGAGGAGAGGTGCAAGCTTTGAATCGAAGCCCCAGTAAACGGCGGCCGTAACTATAACGGTCCTAAGGTAGCGAAATTCCTTGTCGGGTAAGTTCCGACCTGCACGAATGGCGTAACGACTTCCCCGCTGTCTCCAGCATAGACTCAGTGAAATTGAATTCCCCGTGAAGATGCGGGGTTCCTGCGGTTAGACGGAAAGACCCCGTGCACCTTTACTATAGCTTTACATTGGCATTCGTAGTGGCATGTGTAGGATAGGTGGTAGGCTTTGAAGCCAGGGCGCCAGCCTTGGTGGAGCCACCCTTGAAATACCACCCTTATCTCTATGGATGTCTAACCGCGGCCCGTTATCCGGGTCCGGGACAATGTATGGTGGGTAGTTTGACTGGGGCGGTCGCCTCCTAAAGAGTAACGGAGGCGCGCGATGGTGGGCTCAGACCGGTCGGAAATCGGTCGTCGAGTGCAATGGCATAAGCCCGCCTGACTGCGAGACTGACAAGTCGAGCAGAGACGAAAGTCGGTCATAGTGATCCGGTGGTCCCGTGTGGAAGGGCCATCGCTCAACGGATAAAAGGTACGCCGGGGATAACAGGCTGATGACCCCCAAGAGTCCATATCGACGGGGTTGTTTGGCACCTCGATGTCGACTCATCGCATCCTGGGGCTGGAGCAGGTCCCAAGGGTATGGCTGTTCGCCATTTAAAGCGGTACGTGAGTTGGGTTCAGAACGTCGTGAGACAGTTCGGTCCCTATCTGCCGTGGGTGTAGGAATATTGAAAGGATCTGTCCCTAGTACGAGAGGACCGGGATGGACGGATCTCTGGTGGACCTGTTGTGGCGCCAGCCGCATAGCAGGGTAGCTATATCCGGACGGGATAACCGCTGAAGGCATCTAAGCGGGAAACCCACCTTAAAACGAGTATTCCCTGAGAACCGTGGAAGACGACCACGTTGATAGGCCGGGTGTGGAAGTGCGGCAACGCATGAAGCTTACCGGTACTAATAGTTCGATAGGCTTGATCGTTCTCATTCCTTATGTTCATCGCAGTGCGATCCCAAAGGGATCGTCACGAAAAACGACAAAAGCACAAAAACAGCTTCTCGATTAACATGCGCTTTGCCGACCTGGTGGTTATGGCGGAGCGGCTGCACCCGATCCCATTCCGAACTCGGCCGTGAAACGCTCCAGCGCTGATGGTACTTCGTCTCAAGACGCGGGAGAGTAAGTCGCTGCCAGGTCTGCCAAGCGCATGTTAAATCTTCTCGATACAAAAGGCCCGCCAACGGGTAGACGGGCCGCGTAAGCGGCCCTTTCCTTTGGCAAAAGCCAGACAAAAAGACATTTTGCCCGTGGCAAAAGTCGGAAAGCGTTGAAAAAGGACATTTTGCCTGTCGCAAAATGTCCGGTGGCGCGGGGTGGAGCAGCCCGGTAGCTCGTCAGGCTCATAACCTGAAGGTCACAGGTTCAAATCCTGTCCCCGCAACCAAATACCAAAACAGCCCAGCTTGTCTGGGCTGTTTTGGTATTTGGACGCAGGTGACGGTCGAGTTCAACCTGCATCAGCGGCCCGCTAGGAGCCAAAGCCGACAAAGCGGGACAAAAAGCCAAATCCTGTCCCCGAAACCAACAATAAAAGCCCGCCAAGGTGAAAACCACGGCGGGCTTTTTGCTGTCTCGAACCACGTGACAGCCCGAGCTTGAAGCGTGAGGCGGCCTCCAAAGCCGCAGACCCAACAATCAAAAGCCCCCAAAGGTCAAAACCACCGACGGCTCTGTCGTGGCTGGACGCTGGTGACGCGACAGCTGAAAGTGCTGCACGGTCCGCGCCGGCAAAGGTCGCCGGAGCTCGAGCTGGCAGGCCTCGACCAAACCTGCTCCGCCCGTCAGCCTCATGCTCCTGAAGGCCTAAGCCAAATAGCGCCTGTCCCAGTCGGCCATCCTATGCGCATTGCCGATCTGCATCGCCTGCGAAAAGGCCGAGCCGACACCACCGAACACCGTCGACACCAGGATCTTCGGCCGCGCGGCGAGCTCCGCGCTTGCCATATCTGCATCAGTCGACCCGCGATGCAGCGCCCGGATGTCCATGATAACCACGTCGCCGGCCCTAACGTCGATGCGAACGACGTCCGCGGCCGACGCTTCCGCAAGGGCTTCGAGCCGTGTGTCATCGAGCGGTGTGGGCGTAAGATGCGAGCCTGGCAGGATCCGAAGGCTGGCGCCGTCCTGCAGATAGACCAGTGCCTTGAGGCATCCGGCCGTCTCCGCCCAGGGATCGCAATCCTTGAGGAAACCGCTGTAGCGGCCACGCAGCAGATCGGTGTGCCAGTGTTGGGAACGATTGACCGTAATGTCGCTCAAGCCAAGGGCGAAATACGGGATGTCCTGGTAATAGGCCTGCAGGAACCGGTTGATCGTCTCGTCGGCGGCGATCCTGGCGTGGACTGCCGCCAGGGCTGGAAAGCGATGAAAGCCGGCGAGATGGTAGGAGTGGGCGACGTTACGTGTCTGTCCCATGCTGCCGAGATTGTCGACGGCAGCTTGGCGAAATGCCTCGATTTCGGCTTTGTCGAAGACTTGCGGCAGAACGCAATAACCGTCTCTCAGGCTCAGGTTCGTCAGTTTCGGATCCATGCACCCCAGCTCAGCCCTGCTTCAGCGATCGGCGCTTGCGCACCCGCTTCGCCTTGAGATCGGAGCGCAGCCGCTCGATCAGGCCACGCGTGTCCGGCTCGCCCCAGATGCGCCGTTCGCTCCACAATCGGTTGTAGTTGTTTCCGCCTGATGGCACCAGATCGCTGAACTCGCCTTCCGCTGTCTTGTTGCGGATGGCCACGATTTCTCCGGACGGCATCATCTTGACGATGTTGACCCTGTCGGTTCGGTCGGTGTTCAGCCGCGGCGAGTCGCCGAAGGTGATCGAGCGCCAGTCGGACGTCTCGGCCAGGACGCGGCCGAACAAATAGGGTCCGGTCGGTTCCAGCGACGAGTGGCCATAGAAGCGGGCGTTGAAATGCGTGACGATGCGGTCGATCGCCCGCGCCAGAACCGGATTGCCGGCTTCGGCATAGATGAGCGCGTTGCTCGTCGCCCAGGACGGATGGCCTGATATGTCGCGAAAAACCACCATCTTGCAGCGGCTCCCGATCGCGATCGGGCGCAGGTGGAGATAGGACAGGTCGGAATAGAGCCCGCCATAGCTATGCAGCAGGCAGTAGCGCGCCAGGTCCGCCTTGAAAGCGTAAGGCGTCAACGCTTGATAAGCCTGCAGTACCGGTTCGGGATAGCTGGCGGCGAGAAATGCGGTCAGTTCTTCGTTGTCGTAGCGCCGGTACTCAGCGTCGGGATAGGTCGACCTGAACGACTCGACGTTGCGCGCGAAGCTGTCCGTTGTCGCTGGCGACGGCTGCGCGCCGTCGGTGATCATGATCTGGAAAAGCCGCAGCGGCGGTTTTGTCATTCCATTCGTCCCCGATTGCGACCGTGTTATCAGCCCGAGCGTGGGCGTGAGAAGGGGCTGTCTGGTCTGGCAGGGGGGACGTTGCGGCTATACAGCTCAAAATCGCGGCTAGAACAGCTCAAAATCGCCCGATGGCGCGGCGTTCGGCTGCTCGGAGGTCTGGCCGGCCAGGCGTGCTGCGAGGTCTGAAAGGGTGATCGCTGCGAGGGCCGCTTGCGGATCGAGCTGCCAGACCGGGCTCATGCCCGTGCCGATCTCGTCGAGATAGCCGGCTAAGCAGCGGAGTTTCTGCTCGATGTGATCGAAGCTCTGCAGCGCCTGCGCATAATGCGGGTCGCTGCCGGCGAGCTGGCTGCTCCGGGCGGAAACCAGCGGATGCAGCCTTTCCACTTGCGCGGCGATGTCATTCAACTCGCTGCTCACCCGTCCGAGCAGTTCGGAAACGGGCACAAGCGTCTCGTGGCAAAGTGCAGTGGCACGCGATGGCATGTCGGAACGGCCTTTCAGAAGATCAGAAGAACTCGACGGAACCGCCCGAAGGCGCGACCAACGGCTGTTTGGGCGGAACAGGCGCAACAAAACCCTTGTCGCCGGAGAGCATGACCTGGCGGGCGCGCCCCGACAATGGCCAGTATTCGACCCGGCGGCCGCGATCGCCGCCGAGGTCGCCGCCGACGATGCTGATGCCTTCATTGCGCAGGAACGTCTCGGCAAACTCGCCGTTCATCGCGCCGATGTCCGAAAGACCTTCGATGGTCCGGGCCCCCCCGAACAGCTTGGCTTCCAGCCGGTGGCGATGGGCGCCACGCTGCAGCAGGCCGTTGACGAGCAACTCCATCAGGTGGACGCCGTAACTCTGGGCATCGAGCGACGAGCGGCCATTGTTGCCGGGCAGCAGGAAGTGGTTCATGCCGCCGGTCCGGGCAAAGGGATCGCGAATGCAGGCGGCGACACAGGAGCCGAGAATGGTCGTCAGCACGACGTCCTCCCGGTCGACCACGTGGTATTCGCCGCGCATGACGGTGATGCGCTGGTTTACAAGGGTCACTTAAGGATCCCGACGATTGCTTCGATAGCCTTCTTGAGCGCCGGCGTGGTGAACGGCTTGGTCAGGAAGTTGTTGACGCCAAGTGCCACGGCGGCTTCCAGGAGCTGGCGGTCGCCCTTGCCGGTCAGGAGGATGAACGGCGTCGCCCGGGTCGGGCCGTAGGAGCGGATCGCCTTCAGCAGCTGCAGCCCGTCGAGTTTCGGCATGTTGAAGTCGGAGATGACCATGTGCGAGGGCTGCTCCATCATCATGCGCAGCGCCTGCTCGCCGTCCTTGGCGATGGCGATCTTGCGGATGCCCATCTCCTGCAGCGCATCGGTGATGAGCATGCGGCTGGTCGTCGTATCGTCGACCACGAGGACCTTAAAGTGTTCGAGGAAGGACATTTTTAGCTCCGTTGGAATTCGAGCGCGTCAGCGCGAGGATATGGGAGGCGATCTTGTCCAGCGGCGCCTGCCGCTCGACCGCGCCGACTTCGAAAGCGACCCTGGGCATGCCGTAGACAAGGCTGGTGGCCTCGTCCTGACCGATCGTGCCGGCGCCTGCCTGGCGCATGTGCAGCAGTCCGGCAGCACCGTCGCGACCCATGCCGGTCAGGATCGCGCCGACTGATTTCGACCCTGTCGCCTTGGCGACCGAGGCAAACAGCACGTCGACCGACGGCCGATGGCCATTGACCGGATCGGTGCTGCGCAGCCGGCAGCGCAACTGGCCGGGCCCCGAAATCTCGAGATGCGTGGCACCACCGGGGGCGAGATAGATGTGCCCGGTCGTCAGCGGCGCGCCATCGACGGCCTCGCTGACACGTGGCCGCGACATGCGGTTGAGGCGCTCGGCGAAGCTCTTGGTAAAGGCTGCCGGCATATGCTGGGTGATCACGGTGGGCGGGCAGTTCTCCGGAAACTGCGACAGCACGGTGATCAGCGCCTCGACGCCGCCCGTCGACGAGCCGATCGCCACGACCTTGCCGTTGGGCACATAGTCGGCGTTGGCAGCAGGCTGCTCGCGCGCGTCGCTCGGCTGGTTCGTCGCCAGCGGGCGAATCTGGGCACGTGCTGCTGCCTTCACCGTCGCTTGCAGCGTGCCGAAGGCGCGGTCGTCGCTGAACGACGCCTTGGAAATGCAGTCGAAGGCGCCGATCTCAAGGGCCGTGATCGTGGCCGTAGCATCCCTTGATGTCAGGCTCGACACCATGATGACGGGCATCGGCCTCAGCCGCATGATCTTCTCGAGGAATTCGAGCCCGTTCATGTTCGGCATCTCGACGTCGAGCGTGATGACGTCGGGATTGAGTTCCTTGATCTTGGCGCGGGCCTCCAGCGGGTCGGCGGCATGGCCGACGACCTCGATGGCCGGGTCGAGGCGCAGCACTGCGGAAAGCAGTGTGCGCATGGTGGCGGAATCGTCGACGATGAGAACGCGAACCGGCTTCATGCGGCGCCCTCGCGCAGCTTGTAGGTGGTGATCCCTTCGGGCTGGAAATCCGCCGTCGCAGGCCCTGAGACGCGCTCGGAATGGCCGATATAGAGTGTGCCGCCCGCCGTCAGCAGCGGAACGAAGCGGCTCCAGATTCGCGACTGCGTCGCTTCCTCGAAATAGATGACGACGTTGCGGCAGTAGATCGCCTGGAACTGACCCTTCATCGGCCATGCGCCGATCAGGTTGAGCTCGCGGAAAGCCACGATCGTACGCATTTCGTCGGCAGCACTGAACGAGTTGCCGTCGCCTGAGCGGACTGGCGTGAACCAGCGCCGGCGCAAATCAGGCGGCACCGGGCGAAGGGCTGCCTCGCTGTAGATTCCCTCGCGACCGAACGCGACCATGTTGGGGTCGATGTCGGTCGCCAGAACCCGGATGTCGTGGTTGGCGGCTTCCGGCATCAGCGACAGGATCGTCAGGGCGATCGAATAGGGTTCGGCGCCATTGGAGCATGCCGCAGACCAGATCCTGACGCGGCCGCCGCGCCTCGCCGCTTCGAGCAGCGGCGGCAGGACCTGCTTGGCCAGATGTTCGAAGTGATGCGGCTCACGGTAGAAATTGGTGACGTTTGTGGTCAACGCCGCCAGCATCCTCTGGCGCTCGTCGAGACCCTCGCGCGAGGCGATGAGCGCGCAGTAGTCGCGGAAGCTTTCCAGTCCGAGCGCCCGCAGGCGCTTGGACAGCCGGGAGTAGACGAGTGCTGCCTTCGCCTCGGTCAGATGGATGCCGGCGTCGGCATGGAGCATCGCCGCGATCTGCCGCATGTCCTCGCCGGTGAGCACGAACTCACCGGCGACCAGGCTCTGGCGCTGATTGTGCGGCTTGTCGATGTTTTGCAGAGTGGTCATGCCGCGATCGGCTCAAGCGCCGGCAGGACGTTGTCCAGTGCGATCAGGCTGATCATGCGGCCTTCGATGGCCAGCACGCCGCGTACGAAGGTCTTGGCCATGTCCGAGGCGACGTCGGGCGTCGGCTTGATGGCGTCGTCGGTGACCGACAATATGTCGGACACGGCGTCGACCAGTAGGCCCACCACCTGGGTGCCGACCTGAGCCACCATGATGACATGGCGAACGGTAGGCTCCGGCGGCTGGAAGCCGAGGCGGGCAGCGAGATCGACGATCGGCAGGATCGCGCCGCGCAGGTTGATGACACCGCGGACGTAGGGCGGTGACTTCGGCAGCACAGTCGCCGGTGCCCAGCCTCTGATCTCGCGCACCGACATGATGTCGACGCAGAATTCCTGCTCGCCGATACGGAACGCGATGAGTTCGCGGCTGCTGTTGTCGTGTTTGGTGGTCTCGATCATGGCATCACCCTGCTGCTGCAAGAACGGGTTCAAGAATGGTCGCGTCGGACTGCGAATTGGCGATCACGGTGTCGACATCGATGATGAGGGCGACGCGGCCATCGCCGAGGATGGTTGCGGCGGCGATGCCCGGCACATGCCTGTAGTTGGACTCCAGGCTCTTGATGACGACCTGGCGCTGGCCCTGGATCGTGTCGACGAGCAGGGCGCTGCGGCGGCCGCCTTCGGTCTCGACGAGGATTGCCACGCCTGCCAGCGGATCGGTGGCGGTGTTGCGGAAGCCGAGCTCGCGGCCGACGTCGATCAGCGGCGTAAACGCATCGCGGATCGCAATGACCCTGGAGCCGCCGCCGAGGCCGTGCACGTCGGCTGCTTTGGGCTGCAAGGTCTCGATGATCGCCGTCAGCCGCACGACCAGCGTCTGGTCGGCCACCGTCACCACCATGCCGTCGAGCACGGCGAGCGTGAGTGGCAGGCTCATGGTGAAGGTCGAGCCCTTGCCGGGGCGCGAGGTGATCGACAACCGACCGCCAAGACCCTGGATCGAGCGCTTGACCACGTCCATGCCGACGCCGCGGCCGGAGATGTTCGACACTTCCGATGCCGTGGAGAAGCCAGGCAGGAAGATCAGATTGTCGATCTCCTCGTCGGACAGCACGGCGTCGGCTGCGATCAGTCCCTTCTCCACAGCGATCGCCTTGACCCGCGAGCGGTTGATGCCGGCGCCGTCGTCGGCAACCTCAATGACGATGCGGCCCGAGCGGTGCATCGCCGAAAGACGCACAACGCCTTCGGCCGGCTTGCCGGCGGCGATACGCACCTCGGGCTTTTCCAGCCCATGGTCGATGGCGTTGCGGATCATGTGCGTCAATGGGTCGTTCAGGCGGTCGATCACCGTCTTGTCGACTTCGGTGCCTTCGCCGTCAGTGATCAAGCGGACCTGCTTGCCGGTCATGCTGGCGACTTCGCGCACCAGGCGCGGAATGCGCTGGAACACCGACTTCACCGCCTGGGCGCGGATCGCCATGACGCAGTCCTGGATCTCGCGCGTCAGGTGCTCGAGCTCGTCGAGGCCAAGGGCCACGGCGGATCCAGGTACGTGTCCGGCTTCCATGACGCGCTGCGACAGCATCGCCTGGTTGATGACGAGCTCGCCGACGAGGTCGATAAGTCGGTCGACACGCTCGAGATCGGCGCGGATGGTCTGCGGGGCACCCGCATTGGCATTGGCGCCGCTTTCGCTGTTGCGCGCCGCGGCAGCCTTGGTCGGCTGGGCCTCGACTTCGGCAACAGCCTCGCGTTCCTCGGCTGATGGCAGCGGGATGATCTCCGCCGTCGTTGCCGGCTGAGCCGCCTCGTCGCCCTGGATGGAGCGGAGCAGGGCAGCGAATGCGTCTTCGGTCGAGTCGGCGCCGGGTTCGGCATCGGAGGAACCGGCGTCGGCTGCCTGGATGGTCAGGCTGGAATCCCATTCCACGAATTCGAAGACTTCGCGGATCGCGTCCTCACCCTTTTCGGTGGTGAGCTTGATGGTCCATTCAAGATAGGCGCCTTCCGGATCGAGTGCGGCGAGAGACGGCAAGCCGCTTGCGTCGCAGTTGATTTCCAGCTCGCCGAGCCGTTCCAGTTCGCGCAGCACCAGCACCGTCTCGTTGCCCTTGGCATAGAGTTCGGGCCTGGGCTTGAAAGTGATCGTGTAGCTGCGCCCGATATCGACGGGTGCGTCCGAGAAATCGAACGCCACGGTGACGGGCGTGAAGGAGAAGTCGCTCATGTCGTCTTCTTCTTCGGCTTCCGCCTCTGCCCCGCCGGGGCTCAGTGCGGTGAGCTCGCCGACAAGCACTTCGCTGCGGCCGCTGTCGACCGTGTGGCCATCGCGTGCCGCCGCCACGAGATCTGCCAGAAGGTCGGCGGCGCGCAGCATGACTGCCATGACGTCGGCCGTCGGTTCCAGCGCGCCGTTGCGGACGTGGTCGAGCGTGGTTTCGAAGACATGGGCGAACTGCACAAGGCCTTCTAGGCTGAAGGCGCCAGCGCCGCCCTTGATCGAATGCACCGCGCGGAAAACCGCGTTCACGGTGTCGGATTCGGCTTCCCCGCGTTCCATCGCGAGAAGGCCGGTTTCCAGTTCGGCGAGTTGTTCCTCGCACTCCTGGAAGAAGGTCTGCTTGACCGCTGCCATTGCGTCCACGGACATGTCTCCCGGTTCAGGCCGACACGCGGCGGATGGCGTCGATCAGCTTGGCAGGATCGAATGGCTTGATGATCCAGCCGGTCGCACCTGCACGGCGGGCGCGATCCTTCTTCTCGGCATCGCTCTCGGTGGTCAGCACCAGGATCGGAATGCCGCGATAGGAGTCGTCTGCACGCACATGCTCGATGAAGCCGAAGCCATCCATGCGGGGCATGTTGATGTCGGTGACGATGACCCGCGGGGTCTCTGTCTTCAGCACCTCGAGGCCATGGACGCCGTCCTCGGCTTGAATGACCCTGTAGCCGGCTTGCGTCAGCGCCAGTTTCAGCATCTCGCGCATGGTGCGAGAATCATCGACGGTCAAAATGGTCGCGCTCATTCCGGCATCTCCTCCCTGGTGAAATCCGCTTCCGAGAAGCCCAGGAGCCGCAGGCCTTCGACGAAGCCGGGCGTCAGGTTGGTGAAGGAGAGCGCGGTGTCATCCGCGCTCCAGGTTTGTTGCGCCGACAGGAGAACCTGAAGGCATTGACCGCCGATCCGCTCCACGCGCGAGGCATCGATGGTCAGCGCGGTTCCGCGCATTGCAAGCAGGCTTTCGGTCAGAGGCGCTGCCGCCCTGAAGTCCAGCGCTGCCGCAAGCTCGAGTATCCGTTGTGAAGGATCGGACACGGTGGTCATGGCTCGATCAGAACTCCTGCCAGTCGTCGGCCGCCGGAGCGACCGCACGGGCTGCGGAAGAACCGAAGCTCGACGATGCGACCTTCAGTTCCGGCCGTGGCGCGCGCGCCGGAGCCTTGGGGCTTGCTGGGCGGCTGCCTTCGACGACCGAGAGTTTGCCCAGCCGGAACGTGCTGATCTGGCGCGACAGCTCTTCGGTTTCCTGCGACAGTGAGTGGCTTGCGGCAGTCGATTCCTCGACCATCGCGGCGTTCTGCTGGGTCACCTGGTCCATCTGGTTGACCGCCGAGTTGACCTGGTCGAGACCGGTGGACTGCTCATGCGCGCTGGCCGCGATGTTGGTGACGACGGCATTGATCTCGGCCACCTGGAGAACGATGCGCTCCAGTGCCTTGCCGGTCTCGGCGACCAGCTTGACGCCTTCGCCGACCTGGGTCGTCGAAGCGGAGATCAGGCTCTTGATCTCGCGGGCGGCTTCCGCCGAACGCTGGGCCAGCGCGCGCACCTCCGAGGCAACCACGGCGAAGCCGCGTCCAGCGTCGCCGGCGCGAGCCGCTTCGACACCGGCGTTGAGCGCCAGGAGGTTGGTCTGGAAGGCGATCTCGTCGATCACGCCGATGATGCGGCTGATCTGCTCGGACGACTTCTCGATCGTGCCCATGGCATCGATGGCCTTGCGCACCACCACGCCGCTGGTCTCGGCATCGGTCTTGGCCGTCGAGACGACATCACGGGCATGCACTGCACCTTCGGCCGTCTTCTTGACGGTCGCGGTGATCTCGTCGAGCGCGGCTGCGGTCTCTTCGAGGCTTGCGGCCTGCTGTTCGGTGCGGCGCGATAGGTCGTCGGCGGCGGTGTAGATCTCGCCGGTGCCGGCGTGGATCGCCTTCACCGAGGAGGTGATGCTGAGCATCGTCTGCTGCAGCTTCTCAACGGATTCGTTGAAGTCCTGGCGCAGCTTGACCAGCTTGTCGGGGAACGGCGCGTCGATGCGGTGCATCAGGTCGCCCTTCGACAGCGCGTCGAGGCCGTGGCCCAGTGCCGAGATCGCAACCATGTCCTGGCGGTCTTCCTCGGCCTTCTGCGCGGCGCGCAGTGCGGCCTCGTCCTCGGCGCGGCGGCGCGTCTCGGCGGCTTCTGCCTCGAGACGAACCTTCTCGATCGCGGCTTCCTTGAAAGTCTGCACGGCGGACGCCATCTGGCCGACTTCGTCGCGGCGGCCGATGGCCGGAACGACGACCTTGAGGTCACCGGAAGCCAGGCTGCGCATCGCCTGCGTCATGTTGTTGACCGGCGTTGCGATCTGGCTGGAGAGCCACAGCGCGATCACGACGAGGATGGCGATAGTCAGGCCGGCGCTGCCGAGCTGCAGATACTGTGCAGTGGCGATGGCGTCGTTCTTGAGAACGGCGGTTTCGGTCTCCCACCGGGTGATCTCGGCCTGCATCTCTGCAACCGCCTTGCGAACGGTGGCCTGCACCTCAGATGCCCGAACCGAGGACCCGCGCTCGCGACCCTCTGCGTAGGTAGCTTGATTGCCGGCCAGCTGGACCATCGGGTCGCCGACCTCATTGCGCCAATTCTCGGTCATTGCCCTAAAGTTCTCGACGGCGGCGATGACAGCCTTGTCGTCGATTGGCAGGTTCACAGCTTCGGTGATCGTCTTGTCGACGTTCTTCGAGGTCTCGTGATAGCGCTTGGCTACGTCTTCCCTGAGATTGAGCAAGTAGGTTCGAGCAATGTTGGATCGATCGAGGTGGAGCGCTTCCGCCTTGCCGACGGTGGAAAGCACGCGGCTGGCCACCTCGAGTTCCGCACTGGCAGCTTCAAGCTGGCTGAGGGCGCGCATCATCATCCCGCCGACGACGAGGCTCACGATGACGATCGCCGAGAAGGCAAGCACCAGCTTGCGCGTGATGCTGAGATTGGTTGTGGAGAAGCCCCCTCTCTGAGGCGGAGCGCCGTAATGGGTGGCTGTTGGATCGAAGGTGGAACTCATTGGGCGTTTCCTTGCCGTAGAGGTAGAACGTGGTTGCCTGGCCCCGACACGTCTTCTTCGCCGGCAAAGTATTGCCGATCGCTGGGAAGCGTTTCGCTTCGCACCGCCTGAAGACATGCAGGAATGTGAGTAGGGGATGGCGCCGGCGGCGTCGCCAGCGCGTGTTTTGCTTCGAAAAGGAGGAGATCTAAGAGAGGTTTCTCAAACGTCGCTTATTAGAAAATGCTCATGTCTTGCCTGCTACTTCATTCCCCGAGAGCGCCGACAGGAACCCCTCCCTGTACTTAAAAATTTAGCTATCTCGTTGACTCGACGTATTCAGAAGAAATTACCCAAGTGTAAATGCCGGCAGCACTGCCAAGGATCCGAGTCATCAGTACTTGTACGGCAAGAGTCATTCGCGCTGCGCAAGCAATGTGTGAAAGATAAGTCGTCGGTATTGAGAATGATCCGCTTAAGATAAACCAGTACTCTTGCAAGAACACTGGTCAGTTGAATCAGGCTCGATCCTAGTCGGCACCGATCCATGTAAGCCGCCGCTGACAGTCGAATCCGCTGCATTTTCGGCTTTTTCGCACGGTTGCTGCCCGGTGACTCAAGGGAAAGGCGGCTATCGATCTGCCTCATTCTTGCCACAGGTGGCGGTCGACTTGTTGGAGTTCAGAGGTCGATGCGCTGCGAAATTCCGCTGAGTCGTGCAAATTTTTTTGCGGTTTGACGCCGAAGTTGACCTTGAGTCACGCGATCGGCGTTGGTGTCTGCGCGCGTCGGTTGTGAGCCAGTTTTGCAATTCGCCGAACAAGGGGAATCATCGCTTGCTGCACTTTACTTCGGTCGCGCGCGGGCTGCTTCCCTTAGTTGAATCCGCGCGCGTTTTACTTCCTGTCTAGTTGCAGAACGCATCGTCGCTGGCCGCCGAGGACGCTTTGTGCACAAATGAAAATGCCGCCTGGACCGTTCCCACAAGAATGAATGGCGTCGTTGAAAGTTTGTACACAAACGAAAAAGGCGCCGACTTTGGCCGACGCCTTCACAAGATGGATGCTGGTGGTACCAGCTCGCGGCTAGCTTATCCGATGCGCTGGCCGCTCTTCGGATTGAATACATGCAAGTCGGCAGCACTTACCGACAGCCGGACGGTGTCGTCAGGCTTCACCGCGACCCGCCCCATGGCAAAGACACACGCCTGCTGGCCGGCAAGCCTGGCATAAAATTGCGTCGACAGGCCGAGAGGCTCGACCACCTCGACCCGAACGGCGATGCCGCCATCGCCGGCGACGCGCATATGCTCGGGCCGCAACCCTATCGTCACCTCGTCACCGTCGGCAACCGGCAGGCTGGCCAGTACGGGCAGGCGCTGGCCGTCGCTCAGGACGGCCGCTGCATCATCGCCCGTCCGCCTGACAGTCGCCGGCAGGAAGTTCATGCCCGGCGAGCCGATGAAGCCGGCAACGAAAGCGTTGGCGGGCCGGTCGTAGAGGTCGAGCGGCGCGCCGACCTGCTGGACGACGCCATCATGCATGACGACGATACGGTCGGCCATCGTCATTGCCTCGACCTGGTCGTGGGTGACATAGACCGATGTCGTCTTGAGCTGCTGGTGCAGTGCCTTGATCTCGGTGCGCATATGCACGCGCAGCTTGGCATCCAGGTTGCTGAGCGGCTCGTCGAACAGGAACACCTTAGGGTCGCGCACGATGGCGCGGCCCATGGCGACGCGCTGGCGCTGGCCGCCGGAGAGCTGGCGCGGCAGACGCGCCAACAGCTTGTCGAGCCCGAGCCGGTTCGCCGCGCCATTGACCCTGGTGTCGATCGAGCCCTTCTCGGCCTTCCGAAGCGCCAGGCTGAAGCCCATGTTCGAAGCGACGTTCATGTGCGGATAGAGCGCATAGGACTGGAACACCATGGCGATGTCGCGGTCCTTGGGCGCGACGTCGTTGACGACGCGCTCGCCAATGCGGATCTCGCCCGCCGAAACCTCTTCCAGACCGGCGATCATCCTCAGCAAGGTCGACTTGCCGCAACCGGAGGGGCCGACGAGCACCACGAACTCGCCGTCTGAAATCTCGAGGTCAACGGCCTGGAGCACGTTGAGCGAACCGTAATCCTTCTGGACCTTGTTGAGTGTAACCGAAGCCATGGTCCTACCCTTTGACGGCGCCGGCGGTCAGGCCGGTCACAAGATAGCGTTGCAGGAATGCGAAGAAGATGCAGACCGGGATGAGCGCCAGGATCGACGCCGCCATCATCTGTCCCCAGTCGACGGCGAATTTGCCGATGAAGGTGAGCAGCCCAACGGCGAAGGTCTTCTGGCCCTCGCTGGAGATCAGCATCAGCGCGAACAGAAGTTCGCTCCACGCCGCGGTGAAGACGAAGCCGAGCGTCGCCCCCATGCCGGGCAGCGTCAGCGGGATGATGATGCGGCGCAAAGCCTCGAAGCGGGTGCAGCCGTCGATCATCGCCGCTTCCTCCAGGTCTTTCGGTATGCCGTCGAAGAAGGATTGCATCAGGAAGGTCGCGAAGGCGGTGTTGAAGGCGGTGTAGATGATGATCAGCCCGGTCAGGCTGTTGGTCAAGCCGATCTCACCCATGATGCGGTAGATCGGCGGGATGACCATCACCAGCGGGAAGGTCTGCGTCAGCAAAAGGGCTATCGCCACCGTCGTCTTGCCACGGAAGGAGAAGCGCGACATGGCGTAGCCGGCGCCCGAGGCGATGACGGTCACCAGGATGGCCGTGGTCACGGAGACAAGCACGCTGTTGAAGAAGTAGAGTGGAAAATCGCTGGCCTTCAGCACCGTGGCATAGTTCTCGAAGGTCGTCGCCGACGGCCACAGCGTGATGCCTTCGGAATAGAGCAGCGACTGCGGCGTCACCGAGATCTTCAGCGTCCAGTAGATCGGAAACAGCGCGAAGATGACGTAGGCGGCAATGGCGCCGTAGAGCCCGGTACCGCCGAGCAGGCGCACGGAATTGGAGCGTCCGGCAATCATCACGAGTACCTCGCGAGCGAGCGGCGGATGCCGATCAGCACCACCGCATAGACGATGAGAAGGATCAGCAGCAGCACTGCCACCGCCGAGGCGTAACCCTTGTCGAGCGACTTGAAGGCGCTGACATAGATGTAGGTGGCGACCGTGTTGGTCGAGCCGGCTGGTCCGCCCGAGGTCATGACGAAGATCAGGTCGGCGAAGGTCGCGATCCAGATCGTGCGCAGCATGACGGTGATGGCGATTGTCGGCGCCAGGAACGGCAGCGTCACTTTGGAAAAGCGCTGCCATGGCGAGGCGCCGTCGATGGCCGCGGCCTCGTGCAGCTCGGACGGGATCGACTTCAGTGCCGCCAGAAGCGTGATGGCGAAGAATGGGATGCCGAACCAGACATTGGCGATGATCGGCCCCCACATGGCGATCTTGGGGTCGGCCAGGATGTTGCTCGGCTCGGCCATGATGCCCATGGCGTAGAGCCAATGCGGCAGCGGCCCGACGATCGGGTTGAACAGCCAGGCCCAGGTGAGGCCGGACAGGAAGGATGGTACCGCCCAGGGCAGGAACACCACCGCCTGCACCATCTTGCGGCCCCAGAACGGCCGGTCGAGCAGGAGCGCCAGGCCGAGTCCGAGGAAGAACTGGAAGAACAGGCTGCCGACGGTCCACCACAGCGTGTTGACCAGCGCTTGGGCAAGCAGCGGATCGGAAAACAGTGCCTGGTACTGGCCGAGGCCCACATATTCGGACTTGAAGGCCGAGAATTTACGAAACGAATAGCTGATGCCGATGATCAGCGGCACGAGCAGCACCGTGACCAGCAGGATCAGGGCTGGGCTGAGATAAAGCCACGGCTCGAAGCCGGGCAGGACGGAACCCCTGCGCCCCGCCTTGCGGGGCGAATTCGATTCGGCGACTGCAGTGATCATGGGCGACGCTTTCGGGCGATGCTTTCGGCATGGCGAAAAGATCGCCCCCTCGCGCGCGACCTCGTCTCCAAGGGGAGAAAGGGCTTGGCGGCGATGCCGGCATGACCGCGAAACGCGGTCGCGAGGGGGCAGCAAAGGAGCCCTGGCGACAGGGCAGGGTTGGCGGGACATCGCTGCCCCGCCATGGCCGTTACTTCTTGTTTTTGGCCATCCAGTCCTGCTGTTCCTTGGTCAGGAACGCAGCCCACTCGTCGGCGATGTCCTTGGCCGTGCGCTGGCCGAGGAGCACCTCCTGGACATTCTTGACCGAGACCTGGTCATAGAAGTTGCCGAGGTTTTCGAGATGCACCGGCGGCGTCACGAACTCGAACTTGTCGGGATTGTTCAGCTCCTCGAACCAGCCCTTGAACTGCTCGGTCTTGAAGTGCGGATCGTCGGCGGCGCTGTTGTGGATCGGCAGCACGCCGACTTCCTTGGCCCAGCCGATATTGTTTGCCGGCGAAAGCAGCGTCGACATCAGCTTCCAGGCGTCGTCCTTGACCTTGGAACTGGCGAACATCGACCACCCGGCATAGCCGAGCGTCGGATAGGATTTTCCAGACGGACCGGCCGGCATCGGGGCCACGGCGAAGTCTTCCGCCTTCATCTTTTCGGCGATGCCGATCAGCGCGTCCGGGTCCTGGTCGAGCATGGCGCACGTGCCGGAGTAGAAGCCGGTGACGATCTCGTTGAAGCCCCAGCTGACGCTGTCCTTGGGCGCGTAGCCTTCCTTGTAGATGTCGGCCAGCATCTGCAGGCCCTTGACCGAGCCTTCCTCGTTGATGGTCGAGGTGCCGTCCTCGTTGAAGTAGCCGCCCTTGCCGTTGGCGATGTTCATGAACATCTGCACGCCGTTGAAGCCGCCGGGGCCGCCGCGCATGCAGTAGCCATACTTGCCTGGAATGGCTGAGATCTTCTTGTTGGCGTCCATGAACTCGTCGAGCGTCGTCGGCGCATGGTCGAGGCCGGCTTCCTTGAACAGCTTCTTGTTCCAGAACATGGCGCGCAGGTAGTAGCCGTAGGGAAGCATGTACTGCTTGCCGTCGACGACGGAACCGAACTGCTTGGCGCGGTCGCCGAGCGTTGCGGCGTCACCCCACTTGGCCATGTAGGGCGTGAGATCCTCGAGCTGGCCGTTGGTGCCGTAGAGGCCGAGCCAGCGCTCGGGCATCTCGACGATGTCGGGCGTGTCGCCGGCCTGGACCATGGTCAGGAATTTTTCGAAGGCCTGACCCCAGGGCAGCGAGACGAGCTCGACCTTGATGCCCGGATTGGCGGTCTCGAATTCGGCGATCTGCTTTTTCAGGAATTCGGTGCGCGGCGGGCTGGTGATGACCTCCACCATCTTGATTGTCGAGTCGGCGAGCGCCGACCCCGCCGACAATGCGAGGCCCATGGCCGCCGCGAACAACACTCCGTACTTCTTCATTCCAGTCACTCCCATTCTTGGATCTTGAAGTTATTTTCTTGTTGCACTCTCGAAGGCCCGACTGACGTCGGCCCAGAGATCCTCCACGTTTTCCAGCCCGATATTCAGCCTGATGGTTCGCGGGCTGACCCCGAACCGGCCGATCGAATTGGCATCCGGCGTCTGCTGCAGCGAGGCGAGCGCCGGCACCACGAGGCTTTCGTGACCGCCCCAGCTGACGCCGATGCGGAACAGTTTCAGCGCGTCGGTGAAGGCAGGCACGTCGATGTCGTCGGTCACCTCGAAGGAGAACAGGCCGGAATAGCCAGTGAGCGTCTTCTTGCCCGGATGGTTGGAGAAGGCGGGGTGGTTGACGCGCTCGACATGGCCGTGGCCCTTCAGCCGTTCGGCAATCGTCAGCGCGCTCTTCATGTGGTGCGGCAGGCGCAAAGGCAGCGTGCGCAGTCCGCGCAGCAAGAGCCACGCCTCGAAAGGCGACAGCTTGGCGCCGAGATAGGGATAGGTGCGCTCGTTGATGCGGCGAATGTGCTCGGCCGAGCCGGCGACGACGCCGGCAACCGTGTCGCTGTGGCCGCCGAGATATTTCGATGCCGAATGCATGACCACGTCGACGCCGTGCAGGATCGGCTTCTGGAACAGCGGCGTCGCCCACGAATTGTCGATGACGGTGACGATGCCTTGCGCCTTGGCGAGTGCCGTCAATACCTCGAGGTCCTGCAGCTCGAACATCATCGAGGTCGGGCTTTCGAGATAGAGCATCGCCGCGCCCGGCAGTGCTGCCTTCACCGCGTCCGGGTCGGAGCCGTCGACATAATCGACCTTGATGCCGAGATGCGGCAACAGCCGCTCGAACAGGCGGTAGGCGTCGCCGTAGCAGTTGCGGATGGCGACGATGCGCTGACCCGCGCCGACAAAGGCAAGCACGGTCGAGCTGATTGCCGCCATGCCGCTGGAAAATCCGCGCGCCGCGTCGGCCCCTTCAAGGGCGGCGATCTTGCTCTCGAATTCCATGACCGTCGGGTTGTTGCCGCGCGAATAGATCGGCTTGGTGCTGCGCCCGGCAAACACGTCCGCCATCTCGGCATAGCTGTCGAAAGTGAACAGCGATGTCTGGTAGATCGGCGGAACCACAGCGCCGCCGGGGAACGGCTCGTCATGGGCCAGCAAGGTCGCCGCCTCGGCTATGAAATCGCGCTCGAACTCGCTGTTCATTTGTATCCCGCACGTTTGAGATTGGCGTCGCCGCGGCGTAGGTCGGCCTCGACGGTGGCGATCAGTTTCAGCGCTTCGCCGCGCGCTCCTTCGGCGTCGCCAGCCGCAATCCGCTCGTAGACCGTGCGGTGATAGGGAAAGCTGGCGTGGCCGAAATCGCGGACGCCCAGCGGATGCTCCCAGAAACGGTGGAACAGCTCATGCATTGCCGAGATGATCTGTTCGAACAGCGGATTGCCCGACACGCGGTAGATCGCCTGATGGAAATCCCAGTCTTCGTCCGAGGACATGCCGGCGCGGCTGTGGAAGGCTTCTTCCATGACCTCGAGCTTCTGGCGGATGATCTCGACTTCGGCCGGACCGGCGCGCAGGGCGCACAGGGCGGCGGCTTCGGCCTCGAGGCCACGGCGGATTTCCAGCGTGTGCATCAGGCTTTCGAAGTCGTTGCCCGAGGCAAATGTCAGCGGCAGATGCAGCATGTCGCGCGATACCGCCGCCTTGAGATAGGTGCCGCTGCCCTGGCGGCGTTCCACCAAGCCAAGTCCTTCCCAGCGCGTCAGCGCCTCGCGCACGGTGGTGCGGCTGACCTTCAGCCGCTGCGACAGGACGCGCTCGGTCGGCAACCGGTCGCCGGGCTTGAGCTCTTCGTGGATGACGAAGTCTGCCAGCACGTTGAGGACTGCATCATCGCGCGCAGTGGCTTGGAGGGGAGGCAGGTCGAGCACGTCGCGGCCTTCAAATGGTACAATGGTCAGACCAATTTGTGCATGGCCAGTTGCGGCTGTCAATCGCGAATGTCAGGACAGTTCAGGAGCGACTGACCGGGCACCGGTCGTGGGCAACTGATACGAGGCGTCTGGCGATGCTGGATGCCGCGTCGAGATGAGTGTTGTTGACGGTCGTGGTCAACTGGTCGGCAGGGTCATCTTTGCAATGGTTTCAAAGCCTTGCGGACAATGCGATGCACAATAGGCCGCCTCCGAGGTCGGAGGGCGACCTATTGCGACAAGACAGTCAGCTGGGCGACGAGGGTCGTAGCATCGGAAAACGCAGGCACGGCCTGGCGCCCGCGCGACAGCTGATGTTTTCAGGCGTAGCGCGACAGAGCGAGGTCGGAGACGTCGATCTCGGGACGGACGCCGCCGATCATGTCGGCCAGCACCCGGCCCGAACCGCAGGCCATGGTCCAGCCCAGCGTGCCGTGGCCGGTGTTGAGGTAGAAGTTGTCGAACTTGGTGCGTCCGATGACCGGCGTGCCATCCGGCGTCATCGGCCTCAGCCCGCTCCAGAAGGTGGCGCGGCTCTGGTCGGCGGCGCCGCCGAACAGGTCCTCGACCGAGAACTGCAGCGTTGCCTTGCGCGACGGCGACAGGTCGGTGTTGAAGCCGGCGATCTCGGCCATGCCGCCGACGCGGATACGGTCGCCGAGGCGGGTAATGGCGATCTTGTAGGTATCGTCCATGATCGTCGACACCGGCGCCTTGCTCTCGTCGACGATAGGCACGGTGATCGAATAGCCCTTGACCGGATAGACCGGGACCCGGAGGCCCAGCGGCTTGACGAAGGACGGCGTGAAGCTGCCGAGTGCGCCGACGAACATGTCGGCCTCGACATCGCCTTCCGAGGTGCGGACGGCGACGATGCGCTTGCCTTCCTGGCGCAGGCTTTCCAGCTTCACATTGTAGCGGAACTCGACGCCGAGCTGTTCCGCGAGTTTGGCCAGCTCGTTGGTGAACTTGAAGCAGTCGCCGGTCTCGTCATTCGGCAGGCGCAGGCCGCCGGCGATCTTCTCGCGCACCGGCGCCAGGCCCGGTTCGGCACCGACGCAGCCGGCGGGATCGAGCACTTCGTAAGGCACGCCGTCGCTCTGCAGCACCTCGATGTCCTTGGCCATGCCGTCGAGCTGCTTCTGGTAGCGGAACAGCTGCAGCGTGCCCTGCGTGCGGTGGTCATACTGGATGCCGGTATCGTCGCGCAGCGCAATCAGCTGGTCGCGGCTGTATTCGGCGAGGCGGACCATGCGGCTCTTGTTGAGCGCGTAGCGGGCCGAGGTGCAGTTGCGCAGCATTGCCGTCACCCAGCGCCAGGTCGAGACGTCGAGCATCGGCTGGATGATCAGCGGCGCGTGCTTCATGAACAGCCACTTCATCGCCTTTTGCGGAATGCCGGGAGCGGCCCAGGGCGAGGCATAGCCGGGCGAGATTTCGCCGGCATTGGCAAAGCTGGTTTCCAGCGCCGGACCGGCCTGGCGGTCGAGCACGGTCACCTTGTGACCCTGCTTGGCCAGGTAGTAGGCGGAGGTGACGCCGATGACACCGGCACCGAGAATGACTATGCGCATGATTGCCCCTGTGGTTTAGCGCGCTGCCGGGCTGAGGTAGCGGCGTCTGTAGCGCCGGCCCAGGCTGGTCAGGATTTCGTAGGAAATGGTGCCGGCATCCGACGCGATCATTTCGAGCGTCTGGTGCGGGCCGATCAGTTCGACCATGTCGCCAAGCTTCAATGTTCCGGTCGGCAAGCCGGTGACGTCGAGAATGATGCTGTCCATCGACACGCGCCCGACGATCGGCAGGCGCACGTCACCGAACCAGGCAGCGCCTGAATTGCTGAGATGGCGCGGCAGGCCGTCGGCATAACCTGCGGCGATGGTGGCGAGCCGCATTTCGGACCTGGCGACGAAGCTTGCCCCATAGCCCACCTCGGCACCCGCCGTCACGGTGCGGGTCTGGACGACGCCGACGTCGAGGCGGACCACCTGCTGCATCGGATTGACGCCCTCGCCGAGCGGCGCGCCGCCATAGAGCGCTATGCCCGGGCGGGCGAGATCGCCATGAAAATCGTCGCCCAGGAAGATGCCGGCGGAATTGGCAAAGGACAGCTTGGCATCGGGGAAGCGTGCGCGCACGTCCCGCATGCGTCCGAGCTGGCGGGCGTTGGCATCATGCGCCGGCTCGTCGCCGCAGGCGAGATGGCTCATCACGATGTCGATGTGGATACCGTCGAGCCGGTGTGGTTCGGCGATCAGAGTTTCCAGCTCCTGCGGCTCGAGCCCGAGCCGCGACATGCCGGTGTCGGCCTGGAGTGCTGCCGGCAACGTCACGTTGCGCGCCCTTGATGTGGCCGACCAGTTGGCGACCTGTTCGAGCGAGTTCAGCACCGGCACCACGCCGAGGTCGGCGCAATCGGCCTCGCTGCCCGGCATCAGACCGTTGAGCACCAGGATGCGTGCGTCAGCAGTGAGATGCGGCTTCAGCCTGACCGCTTCGATGAAATGGGCGACGAAGAAGTCGCGGCACCCGGCGGCGTATAGAACCGGGGCAACCTCGGCCACGCCGAGCCCATAGGCATCGGCCTTGACCACCGCCGCGGTCCTTTCAGGCGCGTTGCGCTGGCTCAGCTGCCGATAGTTCTCGACCAGAGCGTCGAGATCGATGGTCAGCACGCCGCATGCCGCACGGCTCTCAATGTCGCTTTGCACGCCCATTGTCATATCAGGAAATTGTCCTCACCTTCGCCAAAGAATATCGCAATGATCGGCGAAAATCTTGCCAATGTGATGATGATCATGCGAACTGTGCGTAATCTGTGCAATTTTCGAAGCGTTGTTGAAAGGAACAGCGATGCCCTCTCTGGACGCCATCGACCGCGGCATCATCCGGGCATTGCGCGCCAATGCGCGCGTCAGCAATGCCAGCCTCGCGGCCGAGGTTGGCCTGTCGCCATCAGCCTGTCTCAGACGGGTGCAGTTGCTGGAGCAGGAAGGGGTCATCAGGGGCTACACCGCGATCATCGGCAATGCCGCGGCCGACGAGGGCATCGCCGTCATCGTCCAGATCACGCTGGAGCGGCAGACCGAGGAGTATTTCAACCGCTTCGAGCTCGCGGTGCGGCGCTACCCCGAGATCAAGGAGTGCTACCTGATGACCGGCGATTCCGACTATTTCCTGCGTGTCGAAGTGGCCAGTGCCGGCGATTTCGAGCGCGTGCACAAGGAGATCCTGTCAGCGCTGCCGGGCCTCGCCCGGATCCATTCGAGCTTCTCGATCCGCAACATCCTGCAGTCGAAACGGCCGAAGACGTCTTGAAGAAAAGCCGGCGCCCTGGTGGTACGCCGGCTTTGTTGTCAGTGTCAGACGGCTGACTGGGTCACGAATTTGGTGACCAGATAGGCTTCGAGCGCTTCGGTGCCGCCTTCCGAACCGTAACCGCTGTCCTTGACGCCGCCGAACGGCGTTTCGGGCAATGCCAGGCCGAGATGGTTGATCGTCAGCATGCCGGTTTCGATCTCGGCGCCGAGGTCGGTGACCGTCTTGTTCGACTTGGTGAAGGCATAGGCCGCGAGGCCGTAGGGCAGGCGGTTGGCCTCGGTGACGACGTCCTCGAAGGTCCTGAACGGCATCACCAGCGCCACCGGGCCGAAGGGCTCCTCGTTCATGATGCGCATGTCGGTGCGCACGCCCGACAGCACCGTCGGCTCGAAATAGGAGCCCTTGTTGCCGATGCGCTTGCCGCCAGTCTCGAGTCTGGCGCCGTCGGCCACCGCCTCGGTGATCAGCTTTTCGACCGCTTCCAGCCGGCGTTCATTGACCAGCGGGCCCATGCGGCTGCTGGCCTCCAGGCCGTCGCCGACCTTCACGCCCTTGGCATGCTCGACGAACTTGCCGAGGAAGCGGTCGTAGGCGCCTTCCTGGATCAGGAAGCGCGTCGGCGACACGCAGACCTGGCCGCCATTTCGGAACTTCGACGCGGCGAGCGTCGCTGCGGCTGCGTCGACATCGGCGTCGTCGAACACCATCGCCGGTGCATGGCCGCCAAGCTCCATCGTCGCGCGCTTCATGTGGGTGCCGGCCAGCGCCGCCAGATGCTTGCCGACCGGTACAGAGCCGGTGAACGACACCTTGCGGATGACCGGATGCGGCACGAGGTAGCCGGAGATTTCGGGCGGGTTGCCATAGACGAGGTTGAGCACGCCGTCGGGCAGGCCGGCATCCCTGAACACGTCGGCAAGGCAGGCCGGCGACGCGGGCGTCTCTTCCGGCGGCTTGACGATGATCGAGCAGCCGGTGGCAAGGGCTGCGCCGATCTTGCGCGCCGCCTGCGAAATCGGGAAGTTCCAAGGCGTGAACGCTGCAACCGGACCGACCGGCTCCTTGACGACGATCTGCTGGATGCCGGGCGCACGGGCCGGAATGACGCGGCCATAGGTGCGGCGGCCTTCCTCGGCGAACCAGTCGAACAGGTCGGCTGAGGAGAGCACTTCCATCTTGGCTTCGCCGACCGGCTTGCCCTGTTCCTGCGTCAGCAGTGTCGCGATCGCATCGGCGCGTTCGCGTAAGATGTCGGCGGCGCGGCGCAGCACCTTGGATCGGTCGTAGGGCGACACCTTGCGCCAGATCTTGAAGCCGCGCTCGGCGGCGGCGAGTGCCCGGTCGAGGTCGCCCTTGCCGGCCGAGGCGACCTTGCCGATCACCTCGTTGGTGGCGGGGTTGTAGACGTCGATGGTCCTGCCGCCTTCGGCCGCCGTCCATTTGCCATCGATGAACAATTTCACTTCGGGGTACATGCTGTGTCCTTGCTGGGTCGTTCGTGAGCGGATGAAGATGGGGCAGGCGTCGCCGGGCGGCGGGTCACGCCTCGAATGGTGCGCTAGACATAGGTTCGCTTCAGCTTCCGTGCCACCAGTTCTGCGATTGCCAGCGACGAGGTCAGCCCCGGGCTTTCGATGCCGAACAGATTGACCAGTCCACTGACGCCGTGGACCTCCGGGCCTTGGATGACGAAATCGGCAGCCGGCTCGCCGGGCCCGACAAGTTTGGGGCGGATGCCGCAGTAGGTCGCACTCAGGCTGTCGTCGGCGAGGCCGGGCCAATATTTCCGGATCTCGCCATAGAAGTGGTCGGCCCGTCGCGGATCGACCGTGTAGTCCTTGGTCTCGATCCACTCGACATCGGGGCCGAAGCGCATGCCGCCATTGAGGTCGAGCGTCAGATGCACGCCGAGCCCGCCCGGTTCAGGCACCGGATAGATCAGCCGTGAAAACGCCGGCTTGCCTGACACCGAGAAATAATTGCCCCGGGCATAAAGCAGCGCGGGCACGAATTTCGGGGAGAGCCCCGCCAGCGATGCGGCGAGCCTGTTCGCGCCAAGACCGGCGGCGTTGACGACATGCCGTGCTGCGATCTCGAAACCTGCGCCGCTCGAGCTGTCCAGTGTCTGCAGCACGAAACGGCCCGCTTCGATACGACCGGAAACGATCTCGGTGTTGAGGCTGAGAAAGGCGCCATGCTCCTCGGACTCACCGAGCAGTGACAGCATCAGTGCATGGCTGTCGACGATGCCGGTCGATGGCGACAGCACGGCGGCGTGGCAGGCAAGAGACGGCTCCATCGCTTGCGCTTCGGTGGCGTCGAGCAGCACGAGGTCGTCGACGCCGTTGGCCCGAGCCTTGTTGATGATGCCTTTCAACGTCGGCACCTGCTCCGGCAGCGTTGCCACGATCAGCTTGCCGCAGCGCTTGTGCGGAACGCCGCGCTCTGCGGCATAGGCGTAGAGCATGTCGCGGCCTTTGACGCAGAGCTCGGCCTTCAGGCTGCCCTCGGGATAGTAGATGCCGGCGTGGATCACTTCCGAGTTGCGCGAACTGGTTTCGGTGCCGATGGCATCAGCCGCTTCGACGACGATCGTCTCCATGCCGCGCCGGCTGAGTTCCCGCGCCACGGCGAGACCAATGACGCCGGCGCCGGCGATGATGCAGTCGACCGTCTCCATGGTCAGCCGGCACTCCCGGTCGGCTTCAGCGCCGCGAGCTGCTCGATGATGGCCGAGCTTGCGCCGCGGATGTCGTCGACGATGGCGCGCTCGGCCCGGTCGGCGTCGCGGGCCTCGATGGCTAACAGGATCATGTGGTGATAGTCGATCATCGCCCGCCCGCCATGCTGGTAGGACGCCGCGATCATCGGCCCCATCTGCAGCCACAGCCGGTTGAGGATGCCGCGCAGCACGGTCATGCCGGCGATCTCGGCCAGCGCAAAATGGAAGGTCTGGTTCAGTTCCAGCGCCGCCGGCCAGTCCGCCGCGGCAATGGCCTGCTCGTTGCGCGTGACGAGTTCGCGCAGCCGCTCGATGTCCCTGGCCTCGGCCTTCAGCGCTGTCTCGCGCGCGGCAAGCCCCTCCAGCTTCATCCTGATCTGACGGATTTCGAGATAACGCTCCAGCGTCATGACAGGCACGCGTACTTCGCGCGCCGACTTCTGCACCAGCGCCTCGTCCTGGATCAGGCGCAGTATGGCATCGCGCACCGGTGTCACCGACGTACCCAGCGACTGCGCCAGGTCGCGGATGGTCAGGCGCGCGTCGGGCGCGAAGCGTCCCTTGATCAGCGCGTCGGACAGCTGGCCGTAGACAATCTCGCCGAGATTGTCGTGCTCAACCATCTGCAAGGCGAAGCCTTCGGTCATCGGTTTCCTTCGCTCAGCTGCTCATTGTCCGGGCTCGCATGGCGCCGGGGTCAGGTCGCGTGCCCCTTTGTCGGTACTGGGCAGCTGCGGCACCCTGGCCTTATCTGGCCTGCCCGTGCCGCTTCTCTGGCCCTTGACATTGGTCCACACGAAAAACATGATGCATCAAACAACAATTTACGGATTTTGCAAGCGGTCGCTGACCGCGAACGCAAGATCATCGACATCGTCGCCCTGCCGGCGACGCTTCATCCAGTGAGGAACGACAATGGACAGCCAGCCGAATTCGCCCGAGGCGCGCGACAAGAAATTCCACATGCACGCCTACACCAATGCCCGCCGCCACCAGGAGGTCGGCCCGCTGATCATCGAAAAGGGCGACGGCATCTATGTCGAGGACATCTCGGGCAAGCGCTACATCGAGGCGATGTCGGGACTGTGGAGCGTCGGCGTCGGCTTCTCCGAGAAGCGCCTCGTCGATGCCGCAACGAAGCAGATGGCCAAGCTGCCCTACTACCACAGCTTCACCCATAAAGGGCACTCGCCGCTGATCGACCTCGCCGAGAAGCTGGTGACGATGGCGCCGGTGCCGATGAGCAAGGCGTTCTTCACCAATTCCGGATCCGAGGCCAATGACACGGCCATGAAGATGATCTGGTTTCGCTCCAATGCGCTCGGCCAGCCCGAGCGCAAGAAGATAATCTCGCGCAAGCGTGCATATCACGGCGTCACCATCGCTTCCGCCAGCCTCACCGGCCTGCCCAACAACCATCTGTCCTTCGACCTGCCGATCGCCAATGTGCTGCACACATCGTCGCCACACCACTGGCGTGAGGCGCTGCCTGGCGAGACCGAGCAGCAGTTCTCGACCCGTCTCGCCGACGATCTGGAAAAGCTGATCCTCGCCGAGGGCCCCGAAACCATCGCCGCCATGTTCGGCGAGCCGGTCATGGGTGCCGGCGGCGTCGTCGTCCCGCCGGCCGGCTATTGGGAGAAGATCCAGGTCGTTCTCAAGAAGTACGACATCCTGCTCGTCGCCGACGAAGTCATCTGCGGCTTCGGCCGCACCGGTAACATGTTCGGCTCAGAAACCTACGCCATGCAGCCCGACATCATGGTCATGTCCAAGCAGATCTCGTCGTCCTATCTGCCGATCTCGGCGCTGATGATCAACGACAAGGTGTTCGAGCCGATCGCCGACGAAAGCAACCGCATCGGCACCTTCGGTCACGGCTTCACCGCCGGCGGTCATCCGGTCGCCGCCGCCGTTGCGCTCGAAAATCTCAAGATCATCGAAGAACGCAATCTGGTCGCCAACGCCCGCGAGGTCGGCGCCCACATGCAGAAGCGCCTGGCGAAAATCGCCGCGCACGATCTCGTCGGCGAGGTCCGCGGTGTCGCCCTCATCGGCGCCATGGAGCTGGTCGCCGACAAGGCAACCAAGGCGCCATGGGGCTCCGCTGGCGCACTTGGCGGCCTGGTCAACGGCCTGCTGCAGCAGAATGGCATCATCTCCCGCAACATGGGTGACGCGCTTGCCTTCTGCCCGCCGCTGATCATCAACGACAAGCAGGTCGACGACATCTTCGACGCCGTCGAGAGGTCGCTCGACGAGGCAGCGAAGCACGTCAAGGCCTGATCGTCGATTCAACCAGGCAACAGCAAAAAGCCCGCCATCCGGCGGGCTCAGACTGCTGACAAACCCCGTCGAATTTCGGCGGGGTTTTGTTTTGTGGGTTGATTGAGCTTTTGGATTGATGTCGGGGGGCAGATGCCAAGGCCGTTGCGAGCCGGCTTTGGCCTCATGCGAGGCTTGGTTTTGGCTTTGGCCAGAGGCTGATTGCGATCTTTTTCATGTTCTGGGCGGCGGCTGCGATCAGGCACTGGCAGGCGACGCTTGTTCGCCCTCGGAAGCGGGCATAGCGATGGCCGAAGAGCTGCTTGGCATCGGCGAAGGATCGCTCGACCGTCTCCTTGCGGCGTCGATAGATCGCCTTGCCCCATGCGGTTAAGCGGTTGGCATCGACCCGCTCGCGGACATCCTGCCAGACATGGCGCGTGATGGTGCGCTCGGCCTTGGCGTTTGATGTGCAAGACGCCAGCAGCGGACAGTTGCGGCAGATCGTCGGGTCGCTCCTGTAGTGGCGATAACCGCCGCGATCGGTGGTGGCGTAAGTGAGCAACTGGCCCTGCGGGCAACGATAGCCGTCAAGGTCCGGCTCATGGACGAAAGCGCCCTTCCTCATCTTGCCAGGCTTTGGCCGGGGCGGGTTGCGATAGCCGACGACACCCTGGATGTTCCTGTCCTCCAGGCCCTTGGCGATGCCTGGCGTGGCATAGCCGGCATCCAGCCCCGCCGCCGTGACGTCGAAGCCGAAACGCTCCACCTGGCGGTCGAGCCGGTCGAGATAGACGATCGAGTCATGCACGTTGGCCGGCGTGGCAAACGTGTCGGTGATGATGCCGAAGCCGCCATCCACCGTGCGGTGATCGAGATAAAAGAAGCCCTTCGGCTTGCCCTCGCGCACCATATAGCCAGCCTCAGGATCGGTGCGCGAGACCTTCGTCTCTTTCACCGCAGGCTGCCGCTCCTGCTCCTTCAGCGCCTTCTGGCCGTGCAACGCCCGTTCGGCATCGATCGCCCGGTCGAGCTCGCCCCAGTAGTCGGCACGCGACTTGGCGACCATGGCAAGGTCGTACTTGCCCTTGTTGGCATTGGCCTTCAGGTGCGTGCTGTCGGTGTAGAGCACCGTGCCGTCGACCAAGCCTGCCCCGATCGCCTGCTCGACAATGCGGTCGAAGATCGCCTGCGCGATCGTCTCGTCCTGGTAGCGCCGGCGTCGGTTCTGCGACAATGTCGAGGCGTCGAACACCTTGTCCGTCAGCTTCAGCCGCAGGAACCACCGGTAGGCGACATTGACCTCGATCTCTCGCACCAATTGCCGCTCCGAGCGCACCCCGAACAGGTAGCCGATGAACAGCGCCTTGAACATCAAAGTCGGATCAAGTGGCGGGCGACCATTGTCGGCGCAGTAAAGCGGCGCTGTCAGATCGTGGATGAACGAGAAATCGATAACACCATCGATCTTGCGCAGAAGGTGATCAACTGGAACCAGTTGATCGAGCGTGACGATCTCAAGTGCGGTTTGTTCAGGGCCGGCTCGCTTCAACATCACCCACTGAATCACAAACCCCCAACTCTCGCCAGGGGGTTGTCAGCAGTCTGAGCCCGCCATCCGGCGGGCTTTTTTTGTTTGGGCGCGCGGCAGGTATTCTCCCGCACACGGAGAGCAGGCAAAAGCTCTCAAACGTGCTGACCGCCGTTGATATGGATTTCAGAGCCCGTGACATAGGAGGCCTGGCCCGAGCACAGGAAATAGATGATGTCGGCGACTTCCGACGTCAGGCCGAGCCGGCGCATCGGGATCGTCTCGACGATCTTGTCGGTCCCCGGCGACAGGATGGCAGTGTCGATCTCGCCGGGCGCAATGGCGTTGACACGGATGCCGTGCGGGCCGAAGTCGGCGGCCATCTCGCGGGTCAGCGCGCCAAGTGCTGCCTTGGACGTGGCATAGGCCGTGCCGGCAAAGGGATGGACGCGGGTGCCGGCGATTGAGGTCACGTTGACCACCGAGCCCTTGGCCGCCGCCAGTTCCTTGAACAGGCCGCGCGCCAGCATGATCGGCGCCAGGAAATTGACCTGGAACACGTCGCGCCAGACGTGCATCGGCGTGTCGATCGAGTTCATCCGACCGCCGCCCTTGTGCTTGGGCGAGATGCCGGCGTTGTTGACGAGCGCATGCAGCAGTCCGCCTTCCTTCTCCAGCCGCTGGCGGATTTCGGAAACGGCGCTGCCGACATCACCCTGGTCGGCGAGGTCGACCTTGATGTGATCGTCCGGACCGGCCGGCCACGGGCAATCGTCTGAAAATGCCTGGCGCGAACAGGTGATGACGCGCCAGCCCTCGCGCGAAAAGCGCTTCACCGTCGCATGGCCGATGCCGCGGCTGGCTCCGGTCAAAACGATCGTCTTTCGCCCTTCGGTCTTCTCGGCCATCACATCCTCATTTTAAGCTTACAGCTTATGTAGCGGATGCACCTTGCCATTGCGAGGGGGCGCGGCTCTCGGCCGCGCTCGGCAGAGGCCTCGCGGCTTGACCGCGCCGGCCTGACGGGCGACTTCTAGGCCCCATGTCCATGACCTCGCGACGAGGAGACTGTCCGTGCAATTTACTGAAATCGGCGGCATCACGCTGCATCACCAGCTGATCGGCGGGCCTGCCAACAAGCCGGTCTTCGTCTTCGTCAATTCGCTCGGCACCGACTTCCGCATCTGGCGTGACGTCATCATCCGCTTTGCCGGCGACTTCCCGATCGTCACCTACGACAAGCGCGGCCACGGCCTCTCCGATGTCGGTACGTCGCCATATCGGATGGACGATCACATCGGCGACCTCGAAGGGCTGCTCGATCATCTCAACGTCAAGGACGCCATCATCTGCGGGCTGTCGGTCGGCGGCATGATCGCGCAAGGCCTTTACGCCAGGCGGCCCGACCTGGTGCGGGCGCTCGTGCTCTGCGACACCGCCCACAAGATCGGCACGGCAGAGCTGTGGAACAGCCGCATCGCCGCCGTCGAAAAGGATGGCATCGCGGCGATCACGGGCGACATTCTGCAGCGCTGGTTCACGCCCGACTTCCACGCGCAGCGCAAAGCCGACCTCACCGGATACCGCAACATGCTGACGCGCCAGCCTGTCGTCGGCTATGCCGGCACCTGTGCTGCCCTGCGCGATGCCGACTACACCGAGGCGGCCAAGGCGATTGCTGTGCCGACGCTCTGCGTCGTCGGCGATCATGACGGCTCGACGCCGCCGGCGCTGGTGCGCGCGCTGGCCGATCTCATCCCCGGCTCTCGCTTCAAGATCATCGACGGCGCCGGCCACATCCCTTGCGTCGAGAAGCCGGAAGAACTGACCGCTCTCATCAAGAACTTCGTCGCCCAACTGCCGCCGCAATAGGCTGGCTGCCACCGGTGGCGCCTACGCCGCCGGTGGTTCCATCGCTTCGGTCGTGGCGCTGCCGGCCTCGTCCGGCTCCTTGAGCCTGAACCAGGCGACATAGAGTGCCGGCAAAAACAGCAGGGTAATTGCCGTGCCGGCCAGAATGCCGCCCATCATCGCATAGGCCATGGGCGCCCAGAACACCTCGCGGGCGATCGGGATCAGCGCCAGCGATGCTGCCGCCGCCGTCAACGCAATCGGCCGCATGCGGTGCTCGGAGGCCTCGATCACCGCATGCCACCGGTCGGTACCCGTGGCGATCAGCTCCTCGATCTGGACGATCAGGATCACCGAATTGCGGATCAGGATGCCGACCAGCGCCAGCACGCCGAGGATGGCGACGAAGCCGAGCGGCTGGCCCGTCGGCACGAGTGCCGCGACCACGCCGATCAAGCCGAGCGGCGCGACAGCCACCACCAGGAACAGCCGCTGGAAGCTTTGCAGCTGCAGCATCAGCACGGTTGCCATGATGAACAGCATAAGCGGCACCACGGCGATGATCGGCCCTTGGCTGTTGGCGCTTTCCTCGACCGAACCGCCGGTTACGACAGTGTAGCCGTCGGGCAACTTGGCCGCGAAGTCGTCGATCGCTGGCTTGAGTTCGGCGACGACGGTGTCGGGCAGGGCGCTGCCGACCATGCCCGCCTTGACGGTGATGGTGGGCAGGCGGCTGCGGCGCCAGACCGTCGGCTGCTCGATCTCGTAGCGGAAGTCGGCCACCGTCGCGAGCGGGATGGATTCGCCGCCTCCGGTGGGTATCTGCAGGTTGCGCAGCGTTTCGATCGAGCCGCGTTCGGCATCCTGCGCCCGCACCACGACATTGATCAGATATGTGGCGTCGCGCACCTGGGTGATTGCCACGCCGCCGACAACGCTGTTCATGGCGCTGGCGATGTCCTCGGAGGTGATGCCGAGCTGCCGTGCCTTGTCCTGTAGCACCTCGACCTTCAGCACGCGCTCCGGCTCGTTCCAGTCGAAGCTTGGCGCCTGCAGCTTGGGATTGGCCGAAATGACGCCCGCCAGCTGCTGTGACAGCGCCCGCACCGTCTGCACCTCCGGGCCGCTGATGCGATACTGCACCGGCCGGCCCACAGGCGGGCCGAGCTCCAGCGTCTTGACGTAGGTGTCGGTTCCGACGAACTGCTCGCGCAGGATCTTTTCGATCGCCGGCTGCACCCGGTGCCGTGCTTCGAGGTCCTTGGTTACGATCACCGTCTGGCCGAAATAGGGATTGGCCGGCTGCACGTCATAGGCCAGCACGAAGCGCACCGCGCCCTGTCCGATATAGGAGCTCCAGTGGTCGATGTCGGCATTGCCCTTCAGCGCGATCTCCTCGAAGCGCTCGATCTGGGCACGTGTCTCGGCAATCGAGCTGTTCTGCGGCAGGTTCCAGTCGACGATCAGTTCGGGCCGGTCCGACGGCGGGAAGAACTGTTGCTGCACGAAAGTCAGCCCCACCACCGACAGCACGAAGGCGACGACGGTGGCGATGATGGTCAGCCAGTGGCGGCGCACGGCAAGCCGCAACAGGCGCGAGAAGCCCGCCGCAAAGCGGCCCGGCCGCTCGTCGTGTTTTTTCATCGTCGCCGGCAAGAGCGTGACGCCGAGCAGGGGCGCAAACAGCACCGCCACGATCCAAGACAGCAGCAGCGAAACGGCGATGACGACGAACAGCGTGTAGGTGTATTCGCCGGCCTGGCTGCTGTTGAGGCCGATGGGGATGAAGCCTGCGACCGTCACCAGCGTGCCGGTCAGCATCGGAAACGCAGTTGACGTGTAGACATAGGTCGCGGCTTTGCGGAGCGAGTCGCCGACCTCCAGCCGGGCCACCATCATCTCGACGGCAATCATCGCGTCGTCGACGAGCAGGCCGAGCGCGATGATCAGCGCTCCGAGCGAAATGCGCTGCAGCGAGATGCCCATATAGGCCATGACCAGGAAGGTGATGGCCAGCACCAGCGGGATCGACAGCGCCACCACGAAGCCGGCACGCATGCCCAGGCTGATGAAGGACACGGCGAGCACGATGGCCACCGCCTCGAACAGCGCGCGGGTGAAGCCCGACACGGCATGCTCGACGATGACCGGCTGGTCGGCGACCTGGTGCACGCCGACGCCGACCGGCAACTCACCGGTGACCTGCCCCATCAGCGCCTTCAACGCGTCGCCGAACTCAAGCAGGTTGGCGTTCGGCTTCATGCCGATGGCGAGACCGATCGCCGGTTCGCCATTGACGCGGAACAGGGCCGTCGGCGGATCGACGTAGCCGCGGCTGATGGTGGCGACGTCGCTCAGCCGGAAGAAGCGATCATTGACCCTGAGGTTGATCGCCCTGAGGCTTTCCTCCGAGGTAAACTGGCCGCCGACGCGCACCGCGATGCGCTCCGGTCCGGCCTGGATGACACCCGACGGCGACACCGCGTTCTGCGCCTGCAGGCTGGCGACGACGGCCTGCTGGTTGAGGCCCAGAGCCGCGATCTGGCGCGTCGAGAATTCGAGATAGATGACCTCGTCCTGCGCGCCGATGAGCTCGACCTTGCCGGCATTGGGAATGGTCAGGATGCGCGTGCGCACCATCTCGACATAGTCGCGCAGCTGGCGCATCGACAGCCCGTCCGAGGTGAAGGCATAGATGTTGCCGAACACGTCGCCGAAGCGGTCGTTGAAGAACGGTCCTTGCACCCCTTGCGGGAAATTGGGCCGGAGGTCGTTGACCATGTTGCGGACCTGCACCCAGGTCGGGGCCACGTCGCGCGCCTTGGTGGTCGGCTTGAGATTGACGAAGATGATCGTCTGGCCGGCGGTCGTCACGCTGCGGCTGAAATCGAGGCTCTCCAGTTCCTCGAGCTTCTTTTCGATCCTGTCGGTCACCTGCCGCGTCGTTTCGTCGACCGAGGCTCCCGGCCAGTTGGCCTGGATCAGCATCGTCTTGATGGTGAAGCTCGGGTCTTCCTCGCGGCCGAGATTGAGATAGGCGAAGACGCCCGCCACGGTGAAGATCAGCATGAAGTACCAGACCAGGGAGCGGTGGTTCAGCGCCCAGTCGGAAAGATTGAAACCCTTCACCTACGCCCCCTCTGGAATTCTGACCTTCTGGCCCTCGGCGAGGCTGCGCACGCCGGCAGTCACCACGCGCGTGCCGGCGCCGATGCCGCCGGCGGTAAAGCTCGCACCGTCCTTTGCCTTGACCTCGACAGGCTGCAGGCTGACGGTCGAAGCATTGGGGTCGACGACCCAGACGAAGCTCTTGCCGTCCTTTTCCAGCAAGGCCGTCAGCGGCAGGTCGATCGCAGCGTCTGCCTTCGACGGCTGTGTCGCCGTCACCGTCGAGCCGAGCCGAAAGGCCGTCGGCGGAGCGCTCAACGCCAGCCGCACCCGCCGCGTTCGCGTCGCAGCATCGGCCTGCGGCGCGATTTCGCGGACATGTGCCTTGGCCCGCAGCGACGGCAGCATCTGCAACGCCACCTCGAACTCGTCGCCGTCGCGCAGGCTGATCGCCATCTGGTCGGGAACGTCGACGACGGCCTCGCGCGCATCCGAGAGTGCCACCGTCACCACCATCTGTCCCGGAGAGACTGTCTGGCCGACCTCGGCGCCGACCGCGGTGACGATGCCATCGAAGTCGGAAAACAGTCGGGCATAACCGAGTTGCTCCTCCGACTTGGCCAGTGCCGCGCGCGTGCGCTCGACATTGGCCGCAGCGGAATCCAGCGCCTGTTTCGCGGAATCATAGACTGCCTGCGAGGTGTTGGATTCGGCCAGCAGGCTGCGCTGCCGTTCCTCGCTGGCGGCGGCATTGGCGAACTGCGCCTCCGCCGTCGTCAGGTCGGCGCGCGCTGCCTGCGATGCGAGCTCCAGCGCCAGCGGGTCGATCGCGGCAAGCGTCTCGCCCTTGGTCACCATGTCACCGACGCCGACATCGCGCGTCACAAGCCGCCCGAGCAGGCGGAAGGCGAGGTCGGCGGAGAATTCAGGCTGTATCGTTCCGGCAAAGCCCTGCGCGGTCGGGCCGTGCGGCTCGACGACAGTCGACAGCACCGGGCGGATGACTTCGGGAGGGGGCGCTTTTTCCTCGCTGCAGGCCGCAAGCGCGAGCAACGGCACGAAAGCAAGCAAGCTTGTCCTGGAGATCATGGCGCCACCTCCACCACCTGGCCGGGACTGAGCAATTGTCCGCCCTGGGCGACAACCGATTGTCCGATCTCCAGTCCATTGGCCACGACGACGACACCCGAGGCAAAGGACTGCACTTCGATCGCCGCCAGCGCCACAGCCTTGGTCGCGGGGTCGATGGTCCAGGCCGCCGGCCTTCCCGCATCCGACATCAGCGCCTGCCATGGCAGCACGATGGCCGGCTGGGGCTTCGACACGATTGTGCCTGTTATCGCGGCACCCAGCGGCATCTCGGTGGGCGTGTTTGGCACCATCACCTTGACCCGGATCGAGCCCGATGCCGGATCGACCGCCGGCGACACCTCGCGCACCTGTCCCGGGGCTTTGATGCGCGGGTCAGAAATCAGCGCGATCATCACGTCGGGTGCCACCGGGTTGCGCGCCACCAGCGCCTCGTCGACATTGAACACGGCGTCGCGGTCTCCGTCCTCGGCAACGGTGAACACCGTCTGTGCCGCCTGCACGACCTGGCCAACCTCGATCGTCCGTGCCGTCACCACGCCGTCGGCGCTGGCCTTCAGTTCGGTATAGGTCAGCCGGTCTTCGGCATTGCTCATCTGGCTCTGTGCCGATTCCACACCGCTTTGGGCGACGCGTTGCGCCTGGTCTGCCTGGTCGTAATCGCGCCGCGTCGTGAAGCCCTGGGCAAGCAGCGTCTTCTGCCGTTCGAATGCGGCGGCGGCCTGCTTGAGCTGCGCCTGCGCGGCATAGAGGCTGGCCTGCGCCGCCCGCACGTCCGACTGCTGCTCCTGCGGGTCGAGCTTCGCCAGCACCTGGCCCTTGGTCACGCGCTGGCCGATGTCGACACTGCGCTCGGCGACCCGGCCGCCGACCTGGAATGACAGGTTGTTCAGCGTCCGCGCGGCAATGACGCCGGTCAGCGATGTCGATGGTGCATAGTCGGTCAGTTTGACCTCGACGGAGCGCACCACGATCGGCTGCCGTTCCGCCGTTTCCTGTTTCTGGCAGGCCGGAAGCGGCAACAGAAGGCAAAGCGCGAGGGCGGTGAGGTGTCGTCTGGGTGGCGCGCATGCCGATATCTTGCCCGGCATGCCTGCGGTGATCGGGTTCGTGGATCGCATCTGCCCCCCCCCAAATCGCTTCGTCAACAAGCTACGATGCAACTGGCAATCGGGCAACGCCCAGCAAACCTGCCGGTATCGTGATGCGACAGGGCGAGTGCGTGGCGCACAGCACACGTTGCCACGGAACCCGAGCTATTCCGGAGCGTTGTTGGACGCAATCAACTCGGAGGATCGCCATGGATCGTATGCTCTTCGACAGCCCTGTACAGATCCGCATCGGGACGGAAAGCACCCAGCGCGAGGTGACGACCGTCAAGGGCGCCTACGAAGCGCTCGTCGACTGGCCGCATGCCAAGCGCAGCGGTCCGCTCTACCGCGAGGCGGTCGAAACCGTATCCGCAGCCCTTGCCGGCACCCGCACGCGCGAGGCTGCCAAACGGGCCTTTATCGCCGCTGCCGACGAAATCGGCATCAGGATCTGAGCTTGTCGGCCATCGGGCGGAGGGGTGGCCGTTCGCCGGGCGGCGAACGGCGCAAGACTCTATTGCCGGCGAAAATGGGCAGGACATCTCAGTCACGCACGGTTTGCCGGAATAAATTAACTCTACAGAAGTTATAGAATTAACATTCTGAATGGGCATCGTCATTCAACCCCGGCCGCGGCATCTTCGATCCCGTACTGGAATTTCTGCGACCGATCCCGCCGCTCGCCTATCTGCCGCCAGTGATCATCTGGCTCGGCATCGGCGAACAGGCCAAGGTGTTGGTCATCGCAATTGCCATGGTGGCGCCGATCGCGCTGTCGACGGCCTCCGGCGTGCGCGGTGTGCAGCAGGATCGCCTCAACGCCGCGCGCCCGCTTGGCGCCACGCGCCGGCAGGTCTTCCGTTTCGTCGTCTTGCCCAGCGCGCTGCCGTCGATCCTCACCGGCCTGCGCATCGCGCTGGGCGCCGGCTGGACCACTTTGGTCGCCGCAGAACTGGTGGCTGCGACGCGCGGCCTCGGTTTCATGATCCAGTCGGCGACTCAGTTCCTCGTCACCGACGTCGTCGTGATGGGTATTCTTGTCATCGCCGCGGTCACCTTCATGTTCGAATTCGGCCTGCGTTTTGTCGAACGAGGCTTGTGCCCTGGGCCGGCCGCGAGTAGCGGTCGGCCGAGGCTGCGGCCCGGCACTTATGCCCGCATGGTTTCGCGCATGGCGCTGCGTCCGCGCAGCATGGGTAGCCCCAGCGTCACCAGCACGAAGCCGGCTGTCACGACCTTGAGGTCGCTTGGCTGCAGCCCGATCGACAATGCCAGCGACACGAGCTGATAATAGACCATTGCACCGACGACAGGCGCCAGCAATTGCCGGGTGACGGTCTGCCGTCCGGTGATCGTTTCGCCGATGACCAGCGAGGCGAGACCGTTGATCAGGATGCCGGTGCCCATGCCAACGTCGGCATAGCCCTGCAACTGCACGATGAGCGCGCCGCCAAGCGCGGTCAGGCCAGAGGCGACACCCAGGCCGACGATCGTGTATGTCCAGATGCTGATGCCGAGCGATGGCGCCAGCTCCGGATTGATGCCGATGACGCGCAACGCCGCTCCTGCCTGCGTGGCCAGGTAGCAGCGCAATGCGGCCAGGGCCACGACGATCAGCACGGCGAATGTGGCGACTTGCAGCCGAACGTCGGTCAGGATGGCCGGGTTGATCTGGGTAAAGATGTTGTCGGTGTTGAACAAGGCGATGTTCGAGCGGCCGAGAACGCGCATGTTCGCGCTGTAGAGTGCCGTGAAGACCAGGATGCCGGCCAGCAGCGAATTGATGCGAAAGCGCAGATGCACCAGCGCGGTCGCCGCGCCGGCTCCGACACCAGCGAGCATCGCGACAACGGTTGCCAAGAGCGGCGGATATCCGGCCAGCAAAAGTGTGGCGCAGACGCAGCCGCCAAGCGGAAACGCACCTTCGCTGGTCAGATCAGGAAAGCTCAGCAAACGGAACGGGATCATGATGCCGAGCACCAGGAACGAATAGATGAGGCTTTGCGAGAGCGTCACCGGCACGAGATTGAGATAGGCGTGGATCACGTCCATTGGTCAGGTTCCGAGCAGCATGCGATCGTTTTCGATTCTGAACTTCTCGACGAGATCGGCAGGTGTGAGTCTTGCCTTCTCGGTGCCGCCGATGTCGTCGCGGATGCGGCCGGCGTCCATCATGACGAGCCGGTTACCGGTCTCGATCGCCTGGCGCATGTTGTGAGTGACCATCAGCGTGGTCAGCGACTGCTCGGCGACGATCCGCAAGGTCGTCGCCATGATCAGCTCGGCGGTGCGCGGATCCAATGCTGCCGTATGCTCGTCGAGCAACAGCAGCGAGGGGCGCGACAACGATGCCATGATCAGGGACAAGGCCTGGCGTTGCCCGCCGGAGAGCTGGGCCACCGGCGTCGACAACCGGTCTTCCATGCCGAGCGCCAGGCCGGCGAGCAGCGCCCGATAGCGGTCACGCTTGGCGCCGTCGAGATGGCGCGCGAAGCCTCTGCGCTGCCCGCGCTGTTCGGCGAGCGCCAGGTTCTCCTCGATGGTCATGGCCGCTGCAGTGCCAATCATCGGGTCCTGGAAGACCCGCGCGATCATGCCGGCCCGGCGATGTGCTGCAAGGCGGGTGATGTCCCGGCCGTCCAGGGCAATCGAGCCGCCATCCGGCTCGATTGCGCCGGCGATGGTGTTGAGCAGCGTCGATTTGCCGGCGCCGTTGGAACCGATGATCACGACGAAGTCGCTGCGATTGAGCGCAAGGTCCACCCCGTTCAACGCCGGTCGCGCTCCGGCAAGGCCGGCGTTGAAGGTTTTGCGCAAGTCCGCGCAGACAAGCAGGGGCATGCTCACCGCTGTCACTTGAGCAGCCATGGACTGTCCTTGAGTGCTTCCGGAACCGTCAGGCCGACGGCTGCGAGACCCTTGGGGCTGACATAAGCGTCGAAGTCTTCGCCCTTGGGAACATAGGGCGCGATGTCGGCCGGCTTCTCGCCCTTGAGGATCCGGTCGGCGATGTCGGCGGCATGCTCGCCATTCTTGCGATAGGAGATGGCGTGGAAACCGGCGAGCTGATCCTTGAGGTCAGGGGCGTAGACCGAGTTGAACAGCGGCAGCTTGATCCTCTGCGCCACCTGGGCAACGACCGGTACCGAGGTCTGCACCACATTGGACTGGATGAGGAAGATGGCGTCCACCTGTCCGGCGAAGGTCTGGACACGCTGGGGCAGGTCGTTGGGGTTGTCGACCGGCACGCCGACGATTTCGATCCCGGCCTTTGCGGCCGCCTTGTGGATCAGCTCCATATTGGAGGTGTCGTTGTCTTCGCCCGGATTGAACAGGGTCCCGACCTTCTTGACCTCGGGCAACACCTTCTTGAGGTAGTCGAAGGAAGCATCGAAGTCGGGCAGCATCGACGCGCCGGTGCTCCAGCCCGAGCCGTGCTGCCAATCCGGCACGATGCCCGCCACGACCGGGTCGACGACCGCGCCGAACACGACCGGGATCGACTTGTCGGTAATGCCGCGCACCGCCGCCTGGTTGAGGCCGGTGGTGATGGCGAGGATCAGCGCCGGATGCTTGGCTTCCACCTGCTGCAGGATCTGGGGAACGAGGCTGCGGTCGAAATTGGCGTGCTGGAAGCCGTAGGTGACGTCCTTGCCTTCGACGTAGCCCAATTCGCTCATCCGGGCCTTGAAGCCTTCGGCGACCTGGTTGAGCGCCGGGTGCTCGCCGAAGCTGGCGATCTCGACCAGTTTCGGGTCAGCCAGGGCTGCGCCATTCGCGGCGGTGAGCAAGGCTGCAGCGAGCAGCCACTTCATCAATTTCACGACACGCTCCTAAGGTTGGGATTACACGATGGAGGGACGCCAGTTCTGTTCGGCGACCCGCAGGAAATTCTCGCCCAGCACGCCAAGTATGGCCGTCTCCGAATAGCCATGGCGTTCCAGCGCTTCGACCAGTTCGGGCAGGACTTCGGGTTTGACATCGGCCCACGGCGGACGCGGATAGCCGCGCAACGCCATCATCGGACCGGAGTCGTAGAGCTTGGTCATGAAGGGCTGGTAGAAAACGGTGTCGAGGCCGAGGCCGACATGTTCGGGCCCGACGAGCTGGGCGACGTAATCGATGTGGCGCATCAGCGCCGGAACGTCGGAACGGTTGTCGTCGGTCAGGAAGGCGCCGATGGAGTTGATGCCGACCACGCCGCCGCGGCGGGCGAGCGCCTTGATCTGGACGTCGTCGATGTTGCGCTCGTGGTTCTTCAGCGCACGTACGCTCGAATGCGAGAACACCACCGGCTTTTCCGATAGCTCGATGATGTCGAGCGACGTGTTGATGCCGGCATGGCTTGCGTCGAGCATCATGCCGACGCGGTTGGCCTCGGTCACGAAGGCACGGCCCAGCATGGAAAGCCCGGCATCCGAGGGCTCATGGCAGCCGTCGCCAAGCGGGTTGCGGGTGTTGTAGGCGACGATCATCCAGCGGATTCCAAGCCGGTACCAGCTGTCGATCATCGCGGGCTCGTGCGCGGCCGGGCCGGCCCCTTGCAGATGCAGGCCGATCGCCATCTTGCCTGACTGCTTGGCCGCGCGGATGTCGGCCACGGTTTCGATGAGCTGGTAATCGTGAGCGCGTTGCTCGAACCAGCGCCTTTGTTGGGAGAGATGCCGGAACGTCGGCTCGGGTCGGTCCCAGTCGGCGCCGATTGTGAGCGAGAGGAAGGAGAACCCCGCGTCGCGATAGCGGACCAGCATGTCGGGTCCTTCATCGAGACATTCGGGAGTCCAGCCCACGGCACTTTCCCAGACGACAGCCTTGGCGATGAGGTTGTTGGCTGAAACAGTCACGTCGTCTGCACCCGCTGAGCAAAGAAATCCAAGCGGTCAGCTAATCGGCAATCTCGTCGTTGCGCTATCGCCCGGAATGGGTTTGATTGTTTCATACTTGAACCAATCAAGGCTCCGTCATGCCGACAACGCCCGATCCGTTCGACCTGATGATCTTTGCGCGCGTTGCGGAAACGGGCAGCTTCAGCGCCGCGGCCGAACGGCTTGGTCTGCCGAAGTCGACGGTGTCGCGGCGCATCACCGTCCTCGAAGCGCAGTTGGGCGAGCGCCTGCTCCAGCGCAGCACGCGGCGCAATTTCCTGACCGAGATGGGCCAGCGCATTCTCATTCCCGCCGAACAGATCATCCACGAGGTGGATGCCGTCATGGCCGTCGCCGAACACCGGCAGGTGACCCCGTCGGGACGGCTGCGTGTCTCCGTCCCCGGCGACCTTGCCGCAATCTCGCTCGCACCGATGCTGGCTGAATTCAGCAAGGCATATGGCGAAATCCAGCTCGAACTGGATCTGTCGCCTCGTTATGTCGACGTCATTGCCGACGGTTTCGATCTCGCCATACGGATCGGTGGCGAAGCGCAGGACCTGAGGTTGACCACCCGGCATCTGGTCGACCTCGGCATCGGTCTTTATGCCTCGCCGCAGTACAGGGATCGCGCCGGCCAGCCCGATGCGCCCGAGGCCCTCGCACATCATGACGTGCTGGTGCTGCTCGCCGATGGCGTTCCGGTCAACTGGGTGCTGAACAAGGATGCCCAGTCGGTTGCCGCCGACATGTCGGGGCGGCGGGTCTGCGCGAATTCTTACGAGCTGCTGTTCCGCATGGCGCGTTCCGGCGCCGGCATTACGGCGATGCCCGATCTTTTCGCGCGGCCTTACCTGGCAAGCGGCGAACTCGTCCGCATCCTGCCGGCATGGAGTCTTGCCCCGGCCATGGTGCGCGCCGTCTTTCCGAGCAGGCAACTGATGCCGCGCAAGACGCGGGTCTTCCTCGATGCGCTTTTGGGCCATCTCAAGCCGCGTCCGCTGAGGACGGCGCAGCCACTGCCGGCCTAGTCGGCGATCGCCGGCAGTGTCGGCGGCGTCGCAACAAGCCCGATGGTCGCTGCCATCGCCATGGTCAAGGGGGCCAAACCTATGCTGCCAATTCCTCGGGCTGGCGAGACATCTCCGGCCGCCGCTTGGCCAGTGCCCCGGCGATCCCGGCGACATAACGACCCTGGTGGCGGGCGCCGTCGAGCTCGTTGGCGCTGGGAGCCCTCGAACTGCCGTCGGCGTTGATGGCAAGCGTCGTTGCGCCATAGGGCGAACCGCCCGTTATCTCGTCCATGCGCGTCTGGCCTCGGAAAGTGTAGGGCAGGCCGACGGTCACCATGCCGAGATGCATCAGCGTCGCGTGCATCGACAGCAGCGTGTGCTCCTGCCCGCCATGTTGGCTCTCGCTCGAGGTGAACACGCTCGCCACCTTGCCGACCAGCGCGTTCTGCAGCCACAGCCCACCGAGTTGGTCGATGAAGTTCTTCATCTGCGAGGCCATGTTGCCGAAGCGGGTCGGCGTACCGAAGACGATGGCGTCGTATTCGGTGAGTTCCCTTGGCGTGGCCAAGGGCGTGTCGTCGTGCCTGATGCCTGCCTTGAGCATCGCCGCCTCGTCCATCAGTTCGGGAACGCGACGGAGCGTGACGGTGGCGCCGGCCTCGCGCGCGCCTTGGGCAATGGCTTCCGCCATGGTGCCGATATGGCCGTAAGCGGAGTAGTAGAGCACCAGGATCTTGGGCATGAGAATCTCCTTCTGCCGGCCGCAGCCGGAAGTGATGCAGGTTTCGAATTGTGGGAGGACGCACCGCCCGGAAGCGGCGCAATTGTTCAGGCGGTGGCGAGCTTGGCCGGGGCGGGCTTTGCCTGCTGGGCGCGCTGGCTGAGCCAGACGCTGCCGAGCACCACGACCATGCCGAGGATCTGCGCTGCGCTGAGCGACTGGCCGAGCACCGACCAGCCGAGGATCACGGCGGTCATCGGGCTGAGAAAGCCGAGCGGTGAGACGACTGATGGTTCCAGCCTGGCGATGCCACGGAACCACAGGATGTAGGTCAGTGCCGCGCCGATCAGGCCAAGCCAGGCGAGGCCGAGCAGGTTGGGCATGGTCAGCGACGGCAGCGACGGCTCCTGCAGCAGCGCCACCGGGAGGAGCAGCAGACCGCCAGCCGTCAGTTGCCATGCAGTGAAGGTCAGCGGTGTGACTGGCGGCTGCCAGCGCCGGCTGAGCACCGTGCCGGCGGCCATCGACACGGCACCGGCGAGGCCGGCAGCGATGCCGATGGGGTCGAGTGCCGCGTGCGGCGTCAGGATCAGCAGCGCCACGCCGGCCATGCCGGCAAGGGCAGCCACGATCGACAGCGGGCGGATCGGCGAGCCGAGCAAGGCGCGTGCGAGCAGGATGACGATCAGCGGCTGGATCGCGCCGACGGTTGCCGCGACGCCGCCCGGCAGCCGGTAAGCGGCAACGAACAGCAGCCACCAGAAGACCGAGAAGTTGAGCGCGCCGAGCACCAGCACGCGGGCCCACCAGATGCCCTGCGGGAACTGCCGGACGAGCAGCAGTAGCAGCAGGCCGGCTGGAAGCGCCCTCAGCATGGCAACCGTCAGCGGGTAGCCGGCGGGCAGGAACTCAGTCGTCACGATATAGGTGCTGCCCCAGATCGCGGGGGCGATTGCAGTCAGCAGCAGGTCGGTGTTGCGCGTCGTCATGGCTGCATCTCTCTTTACATCGAATATCTTGATCTCAAGGTAATCCATATTCTCTTGACGTCAAGAGAAGTAATCGGAATGGTGGGCCATGGATCAGGTTGACGATATTCTTGCCCAGTGGAACCGCGAACGGCCCGACCTCGACGTCGCGCCGATGGGGCTTATCGGCCGCGCCAACAGGGTGTCGCAGCATCTCGGCCGCGAGATGGAGAAGACCTTTGCAGCGCATGGGCTGAACTTCGCCAGCTTCGACGTGCTGGCGACGCTGCGTCGTTCGGGGCCGCCTTATGCGCTGTCACCTGGCGATCTCGCGGCGACGATGATGATCACCTCGGGCACCATGACCAACCGCGTCGACCAGCTGGAAAAGGCAGGCCTCGTCGAGCGTCGGCTCAACCCCGACGACCGCCGCAGTTTCATCGTCTCCCTGACCGACAAGGGCTTCGCCACCATCGACGCCGCCGTCACCGACCATGTCGCGACGCAGACGCGCATCGTTTCTATCCTGACCAAGGAGGAGCGGGTGGCGCTCGACGCGCTCCTCAGCAAGTTTTTGGTCGGATTCGAGAGCGTGTGACTTTGGCTACGGCCAGCTGGGAATTACCCCCTCCCCACAAGGGGGTGGGAGACCAGCGTGCCGCCACGACATCTCGCCGTCTCGGGCAGGATTTGGCGGTTCACCCCGCCAGCGCCTGCTCCAGGTCGGCGATCAGGTCATCGCCATCCTCGATGCCCGCCGACAGCCGCACCAGCGAATCCGAGATGCCGATCGCGGCGCGCGTTTCGGCCGGGATCGAGCCGTGCGTCATCAGCGCCGGGTGCTCGATCAGGCTTTCGACGCCACCGAGGCTTTCTGCCAGCGTGAACAGCTGCGTGCGTTCGAGGAAGCGCTTGGTGCCGGCGAGGTCACGGTCGAGGTCGACCGAAATCATGCCGCCGAAATGATGCATCTGCGCCTTGGCGATGGCATGCTGCGGATGGCTGTCGAGGCCGGGATAAATCACCCGGCGCACATCCTTGCGCGCTTCCAGCCAGCGCGCGATCTGGGCGCCGTTCTGCGAATGCCGCTCCATGCGCAATGCCAGGGTCTTGATGCCGCGCAGCGCCAGGAAGCTGTCGAATGGTCCGGAGATCGCGCCGATGGCGTTCTGCAGGAACTTCAGCTGGTCGCGCAGTTCCTTGTTGTCGCCCACCACCACGCAGCCGCCGACCATGTCGGAATGGCCGTTGAGATACTTTGTCGTCGAATGCACGACGATGTCGATGCCGAGCTCCAGAGGGCGTTGGAGGTAAGGGCTGCAGAAGGTGTTGTCGGCGACCGAAAGCACGCCCTTGCGCTTGGCGATTGCGGCGACCCCTTCGAGATCGACGACACGCAGCAGCGGGTTGGTCGGCGTCTCGACCCACAGCATCCTGGTCTCCGGCCGGATCGCCGCCTCGACGGCGGCGAGGTCGGTGAAGTCGACGAAGCTCACCTGCAGCCCGGCGGTACGCTTGCGCACCCGCTCGAGCAGCCGGAACGTGCCGCCATAGATGTCGTCAGTGGCAACGATATGCGCGCCTGCGTCGAGCAGCTCGAACACGGTGCCGATCGCCGCCAGCCCGGAGGCGAAGGCGAAGCCGGCGGAGCCGCTTTCGAGGTCGGCAATCGCCCGCTCGAAGGCAAAGCGTGTCGGGTTCTGGCTGCGGGCGTACTCAAAACCCTTGTGCACGCCCGGGCTCTGCTGGCCATAGGTCGAGGTGGCGTAGATCGGCACCATGACGGCGCCCGTAGTCGGGTCGTGGCTCTGGCCGCCGTGGATTGTGCGCGTCGAAAATGCCAGCCGGTTCTTCTGCGTCGTCATTTTGCTCGCCTGAGATGGTTGATGAGGTCGACCCGAGTGATCAGCCCGACAAATTCCTCGCCGTCGAAGATGATCGCCACTTCGTTGCGGTCGAAGATCGGCAGCAGCGCATCGAGCGTCTGGTTCGCCTGCAGCGTGTGCAGGTCCTTTGCCATCGCCGTCGAGACGGGTGCGTTGAAGCGGTTCCAGCGGCTGTCATAGGGTCCTTCGACAACAGCCAGTATGTCGCTCTCGTCGACGATACCGACGAGCTTGCCGTCTTCCAGCACCGGTAGCTGCGACACGTCCCCACGCCGCATCCGGCCATAGGCCGTCAGCAGGCTGTCGCCAGGTCCGACGAACACCGTGCCGCCCTCGCGATGCGAGCGCGCCACCAGGTCGCTGAGATCGCCATGATGTTCGCGCTCGTCCAGCCCCTGTTCGGCCAGCCAGAAGTCATCGAACACCTTGGATAGATACTTGTTGCCGCTGTCGCAGACGAAGGTCACCACGCGCTTTGGCGTCTTCTGCTCGCGGCAGTAGCGCAGGGCCGCCGAAAGCAGCGTGCCCGACGACGAGCCGGCCAGGATGCCTTCCTTGGCAAGCAGGTCGCGCACCGCCAGCATGCTTGCCTTGTCGTTGACCGTGTAGGCGCGTCTGACCAGCGACAGGTTGCAGTTCGGCGGCACGAAGTCCTCGCCGATGCCTTCGACGGTCCAGCTGCCTGCCTCTTCCATCTTGCCGGTCTTGACCAGCGGCGCCAGCACCGAGCCCAGCGGATCGGCCAGCACCATCTCGGTCTTGGGCGACACTTTGGCGAAGAACCGCCCGAGCCCGGTCAGAGTGCCGCCCGAGCCGACACCCACCACCACCGCATCGACATCGCCTTCCAGCTGTTCCCAGATCTCGGGGCCGGTCGTCGTCTCATGTGCAAGCGGGTTGGCCGGATTGGCGAACTGGTTGACATAGAACGAACCAGGGATCTCGGCGGCGATCTTTTCCGCCATGTCCTGGTAATATTCGGGATGGCCCTTGCCGACGTCGGAGCGCGTCAGCCTGACCTCGGCGCCGAGCGCGCGCAGGTGCTGGATCTTCTCGCGGCTCATCTTGTCGGGCACGACGAGGATGATGCGGTAGCCCTTGGGGATACCCACTTGCGCCAGTCCGAGCCCGGTATTGCCAGCGGTCGCCTCGACAATGGTGCCACCGCGCTTGAGCTTGCCCTCGCGCTCGGCCGCGGCAATCATCGAAAGTGCGATGCGGTCCTTGATCGAACCGCCGGGGTTCTGGCTTTCGAGCTTGATGAACAGCCGGCACATGCCGGTGTCGAAACGCGTCAATTCGACGACGGGCGTTTCGCCGATCAAATCGAGCACGGACCTGAAGGGCGGGTTCAAGCGGCTCATGGCGGCGTCTCCCTCGGCAGGCAGGTTCATCGGAATATCCCATGTCGGGCGGGCGGACACCAGCCGCCCGGAAGCGTGTTGCGGCCGTTTGGCCATCCTGGCCGCATTTACCGGTGCTGCCCCAAACGAACAAAGGCAGGGCTTTTCGTTTCGTGCGAAAGCTTGAGAAGGAAATTCTCACGCGCCAGGTTTGGTTCCGTTTGCGGGCAATACATTTCTCTTTCCGGCTGTTGTTGACTCTCCACTTGGTGGAGGACCTAGAAGGGCTGTCATGGACGACAGGATCTACACCATCGGTGAGCTTTCCAGGCTGAGCGGCATCACCGTTCGCAAGCTCCGTTTCTACTCGGACAGGGGGCTTTTGCCTCCGACGGTCAGGGCGGAGAGCGGCTACCGGATGTATTCGGGCGTCGATCTCGAACGGCTCGGGCTCATCCTTGCCCTGCGCGATGCCGGCGTGAGTCTTGCCGACATCGGCAAGATCCTGTCCAACCGCCTCGCCATCTCGGCCGTGCTGGAACTCAGGCTCCAGGCGCTCGAGGCGGAAATCAAGTCCAAGCGCCGTGTCGCCGCCGCCCTCAGGGCGGCCATCCGGGTTCCCGACCCGACAACAGACGACCTCAGGAGAATATGGACCGTGACAAAGCTCTCCCAGACTGAATTTCGCGCCGCCATCGAGCGCTTCTTCGAAGACGTGGCCTCCGAAGCCAATGTCTCGCCGGAATGGAAGAGGCAGATGATCGACGCTTCGACACCCGACCTGCCCGACGACCCCACGCCCGAGCAGGTCGACGCCTGGACCGAGATCATGGCCTTCGTTTCGGACAAGGAATACGCCATGGAGCTGCGCAACAGCATGTCGTCGATGTGGGACGGCGCGTTCGATCCCGTGGCCTATGCCGAGGCTTCCACTGCCATCTTCGCCCGCGTCCGCCAAGCCATCGACAAGGGCGAGACACCGGGGTCCGAGACCGGCAAGGCGATCGCCCGAGACTGGCTGGCCAGTTCCGCCAAGGCGATGAACAGGACACCCGACAAGGCCTTCCTCGACTGGCACGACAACCAGTACCGCAAGTACCATTCGCGGTCGGCGCGCTATTACGAACTGCTGCGCATCCTCAGGGGCGACCGCCAGCCCGACACGATCAGCGAGGAATGGAGCTGGATCAACGCCGCCATGGCCGGGGCGCTGTAGCCTGGCGGCCATGCTGGTTTGCGGGAGCTGCCAAACAACAAAGGGCCCGCGATGCGGGCCCTTTGCATTGATCTTTCTTTCAGGACTTATTCAAACTCGCCGAGGTCGCGGACGGCACCGCGGTCGGCCGAGGTGGCAAAGGCGGCATAGGCCTTCAGCGCCTTGGTCACCTTGCGCTTGCGCACTTCCACCGGCTTCCAGCCCTTGGCGTCCTGTTCGGCGCGGCGGGCGGCGAGCGTCGCTTCGTCGACGCGCAGGCTGATCGTGCGGTTGGGGATGTCGATGTCGATCATGTCGCCCTCGCGCACCAGCCCGATCGTCCCGCCATTTGCCGCCTCAGGCGAAACGTGGCCGATCGACAGGCCTGACGTGCCGCCCGAGAAGCGGCCGTCGGTGAGCAGCGCGCAGGCTTTGCCGAGGCCCTTCGACTTGAGGTAGCTGGTCGGGTAGAGCATTTCCTGCATGCCGGGGCCACCCTTCGGACCCTCGTAGAGGATCACCACCACGTCGCCGGCCTTGATCTCGTTACCAAGGATCGCCTTGACCGAGGCGTCCTGGCTCTCGAACACGCGAGCGGGTCCCGAGAATTTCAGGATCGACTCGTCGACGCCGGCTGTCTTCACCACGCAGCCGTCGCGCGCGATGTTGCCCTTGAGTATGGCGAGGCCGCCGTCCTTGGAGAAGGCATGTTCGGCCGAGCGGATGACGCCTTTTTCGCGGTCGAGGTCGAGATCGTCCCAGCGCCGGTCCTGGCTGAAGGCTGTCTGCGTTGGTACGCCGCCCGGGGCGGCGAGGTAGAAGTCGCGCACCGCCTGGCTCTTGGTCCGCGAGGTGTCCCAATGATCGATGGCTTCGCCGATCGTCGCCGTGTGCACGGTCGGCAGGTCGCGGTTGAGCAGGCCGGCTTTGTCGAGCTGGCCGAGGATGGCAAAAATGCCGCCGGCGCGATGCACGTCTTCCATGTGCACGTCCTGCTTGGCGGGCGCCACCTTGCACAGCACCGGAACCTTGCGCGACAGCGCGTCGATGTCGTCTTGGTCGAAGTCGATCTCGCCTTCATGGGCCGCCGCCAGGATGTGCAGCACTGTGTTGGTCGAGCCACCCATGGCGATGTCGAGCGCCATGGCGTTTTCGAATGCCCCCTTCGAGGCGATGGAGCGCGGCAGCACGCTCTCGTCGTCCTGCTCGTAATAGCGCTGGGCGAGGTCGACGATCAGGTGACCGGCCTCGACGAACAGCCGCTTGCGGTCGGCATGCGTTGCCAGCGTCGAGCCGTTGCCGGGCAGCGACAGGCCAAGCGCTTCGGTCAGGCAGTTCATCGAATTGGCGGTGAACATGCCAGAGCAGGAGCCGCAGGTCGGGCAGGCGGAGCGTTCGATCACCTTGACGTCTTCGTCGGTGACCTTGTCATCAGCGGCGGCGACCATGGCGTCGATCAGGTCGAGCGCATGGGTCTTGCCGTTGAGCACGACCTTGCCGGCCTCCATCGGGCCACCCGAGACGAACACCGCCGGGATGTTGAGCCGCATTGCTGCGTTCAGCATGCCGGGCGTGATCTTGTCGCAGTTTGAGATGCAGACCATGGCGTCGGCGCAATGCGCGTTGACCATATATTCGACGCTGTCGGCGATGATCTCGCGGCTCGGCAGCGAATAGAGCATGCCGTCGTGGCCCATGGCGATGCCGTCGTCGACGGCGATGGTGTTGAATTCCTTGGCGACGCCGCCGGCGGCCTCGATCTCGCGGGCGACCAACTGGCCGAGGTCCTTCAGGTGTACGTGACCCGGCACGAACTGGGTGAAGGAGTTTACGACAGCAATGATCGGCTTGCCGAAATCGGTGTCTTTCATGCCGGTGGCGCGCCAAAGGCCACGGGCACCCGCCATGTTGCGGCCGTGGGTGGTGGTGCGCGAACGATAAGCAGGCATGGGGGCTCTCTCATACAATAGATGGCTAACAGTGGGATTGAGCCACTATCGCCCTTGCGTCAACCATTTTTCGCCTGAGCAGGCGTCTGGCATGACGACAGCGGGCAGCTGCCATGCATTTCGTGCAGTGCAGGCGCGGTTTCAAGCCTTGGAGTTGGCCGATTTCCGGCCCTTGCGGCCGCGCCGCAGCTCGGCGACGCCGACCGTTAAGCCCATCGCCAGCGCCATGGTGGCGGCCAGCGAGCGGAAGCCGCCGAAATCGGCCTCGGCCACCTCGAACCACACGCTGGCAAACTGCGCCAGCGGCGAGAATGCGCTGTCGGTGATGGCAACGACAGGCACGCCGTTTGCGGACAATACCCGCGCCTCCTCGACGGTTGCCGAGGCATAGGGCGAGAAGCTGATGGCGATGACGGCGTCCCTTGGCGTGGCGAAGGAAATGATCTCCGGGCTTAGCCCAGAGGCGGATTCGATCAACTGGCTGCGCACGCCGAGCTTGCCCAGCGCATAGGCGATGTAGCTGGCGACAGGATAGGAGCGCCGGCGGGCCAGGATGTAGATCGTCTCCGCGCCGTTGAGGAGATCGATTGCCCGGTCCAGCGTCTCGTCGTCGATGTTGCGCGACATCACGTCGATCGACTTGCTGGCTGCTGCCAGGAAGCCATCGACGATGCGACGATTGCTGGTGCCGTCGTCGGCATCGCCGCGCACCACGGTCAGCCGCTCCTCATAGGACGTCGTACGCTCCCTCAGCCGCTCGCGAAAAACCTGCTGCAGGCTGGTGAAGCCGTCATAGCCGAGATGCTGGGCAAAGCGGATCAAGGTCGAGGGCTGCACGCCAGCCGAACTGGCGATGCTGGCGGCGGTGCCGAAGGCGATCTCGTCGGGATTGTCGAGGGCATAGGCCGCCACCTGGGCGATGCGTTTGGGCAGACTTTCCCTGCGGTCGAGGATCAGCGCCCTCAGCGCCTCGAAATCGCGCGGCAGTGCCTCCGAAACCGTGTCCGCCATGTCGTCCATTCCGCCTCCGCCTATCCCACCATAACCGTGCCGCCGCGGGCTGTCCAAATAAAATGAACTGTATGTTCCATTTTCGCCAAAATTCGACTATTCAGTCCGCCGTGAGCATGATCTCAAAGCAGGAGAAGATCATGCTTCGGCAAAATGCCCGAGCCCCATTCCGACGGGATGCGAGCTCTATAAACCGGGAGAGCGTGAAGTGACAGGCGTAGGTCTTATCGGAACCGGCTTCATGGGCAAGTGCCATGCGCTGGCGTGGAATTCGGTGCGCACGGTGTTCGGCGACGTCGACAAGGTCAGGCTCGTCCATCTCGGCGAGGCCAATGCCGACCTCGCCGCCCAGCGCGCTTCCGAACTCGGTTTCGAAAAGTCGTCGGGCGACTGGCGCGCCGTCGTCGCCGATCCGGAGGTCGACATCGTCTCGCTGACCACGCCCAACCAGTTCCATCCGGAGATGGCCATCGCCATCCTCGAAGCCGGCAAGCATCTGTGGTGCGAAAAGCCGATGGCGCCGACATTGGCAGAGGCTGAAGCCATGGCCGCGGCTGCCCGCAAATCGGGCAAGGTGGCCGTGCTCGGCTACAACTACGTCCAGAGCCCGGCCATCCGCCACATCAGGCAGCTGCTCGACGAAAAGATCATCGGTGACGTCAACCATCTCCGCGTCGAGATGGACGAGGACTTCATGGCCGATCCCGAAGCGCCGTTCTTCTGGAAACACGAGGCCAAGTCAGGCTACGGCGCGCTCGACGATTTCGCCGTCCACCCGCTGTCGCTGATATCAGCCCTGTTCGGCCGCGTCGGCCGCGTCATGTGCGACATGGCCAAGCCCTATGCAGATCGCCAGGTCGCCGGCGGCGGCCGCCGAGCGGTCGAGACCTATGACATCGCCTCCAGCCTGATCCATCTCGAAAACGGCGTTCCCGGCACGCTGCTGGTCAACCGTTCCGCCTGGGGGCGCAAGGGCCGCATCCAGGTCCAGATATTCGGTTCCAAGGGCTCCATCGTCTTCGATCAGGAGCGCTTCAACGAAATCCAGCTTTATGTCACCTCGGACCGCCCGACCGAGCAAGGCTACCGCACCATCCTCGCCGCCCCCGTCCATGAGCCCTACGGCAAGTTCATCCCAGCCCCCGGCCATGGCCTCGGCTTCAATGACCTCAAGACCATCGAATGCCGCGAACTGCTCGCCCGCATCGCCGGTCAGCCGGCGCGTGTCATCGACTTCGACGAGGGCCTTGACATCGAGCGCACGGTGCACGCCATGGCGCAGTCCTTTGCCGAGCAGAAGTGGGTGAAGGTAAGGTAGGCAAGTCTCTCAAGACTTGGGTTCCTCGCCCCACACCGTGGGAGAGGCGTCACGGCAAAGCCGTGACGGAGAGGGGCCTTTTTCAGCAAACGCCACTTCGCCGAGCGGCGTTCGGCCATCCCACCTGCACGACATAAGCCGCCAGCAACATCGCGGCGTTCATCTCCAGCACTTCCTCGACGGCGGCGAGCGCGCGTGATGAGGCTGCGATGTCGATCGCCTGCGCCAGCCCGATGAAGCCGACATGCAGAAGGAGCAGCGCATGGCCCGACAGCCATGTCGTTGTCCCCGCCATGCCTTGCCTGATGTGGCGCAAGGCGAGCAACACCAGCCCTGCTGACAGCGCGAGTATCAGCGCGACCAGAAGCCAGGCGAGGCCGTGGCTGACATCGCGCAACATGCGGTAAGCAAGGATCACGAGGTCGTGGAAACCGTCGAGTTGTCCGCCGCCATAAAGCCCCGGTGGCTGGAAGCCGAACAGGCGGGCGCCGAAGCTGGTCTCGTCTAGCAGCTCGGCAAACCCGATCAGGCCGGCAAGCACGACCGTAACCCTGGGACCACGTCGCAGCGTCGAAGCCGCGGCGCCAAACACGGCGGCAGCCAGAAAGAGCACCGTCCCCGTCTCGACGATACCGTCTTCCTTGAGCAACAGGTGACGGATGCCGGGCGCAACGATCGCCGCAAGTGCCGCAGCGGTGGTGACGGCGCCGACGAGCGCCAGCGCCACGATGAGAAACCGGATCTGGTCGCTCCGCCGCGGATCCGGCGTTGCGCCGGCAAGTATCGGATGCGCAAATTCTGCCACCGGCCCCCCTGTTGTAAGACCGTCACCAAAGCGTCACGCTACGCTTCATTCCGGCGAAGCAAGGGCGGGGCCGATCACTCTTGGCGACCGTCTGTGACGAGCCGGCTTCATTTCGCGCAAGTGTCGGCCAGGTCTTGCGCCACCTTGTCGGGGTGTTGCGATGTTGCCTCGCCCCGCTCGTGCCTGATATTGCCCGGCTTGCCGTCCATGCGGCGTAAAAGGCCGGAACGTAACTGATGATCAAGCTCCCCGACCTGCCGGTGGCGGCGGTCCTGCCGCAACTTGCCGAGGCACTTGCGGCCGGCAATAGCGCCGTGCTGGTAGCACCTCCCGGCGCCGGCAAGACCACGCTGGTGCCGCTGGCGCTGCTCGCTGCGCCCTGGCGTGGTGATGGTAAGGTCGTGCTGCTCGAGCCGCGGCGGCTAGCTGCCCGCGCCGCCGCACGCCGCATGGCTTCGCTGCTCGGTGAGGAGCCGGGTGGCACAGTCGGCTACGCCATGCGCATGGAAAACAAGGTCAGCGCGAAGACCAGGATTCTCGTCGTCACCGAAGGGGTGCTCGCCCGCATGATCCTCGACGATCCCGAGCTGCCGGGTGTCGCCGCCGTCTTGTTCGACGAGTTCCACGAGCGTTCGCTCGACGGCGATTTCGGCCTCGCGCTGGCGCTCGACGTGCAGGGCGCGCTGCGACCCGATCTCCGGCTGATCGTCATGTCGGCGACGCTCGACGGCGCCCGCGTCTCGAAGCTGCTCGACGGCGCCGAGGTGATCGAAAGCCAGGGCCGCAGTTTCCCTGTCGACATCCGTTATGACGAGCGCCCGGCGGGCGTTGCCATCGAGGACGCCATGGCCAAGGCGATCCGTGACGCGCTCGCCGACGAACCGGGCAGCGTGCTTGCCTTCCTGCCTGGCCAGCGCGAGATCGAGCGCACCGCCGAGCGCCTCGATGGCCGTGTCGGCGCGGATGTCGACATCGTGCCGCTCTATGGCATGCTCGACGGCAAGGCCCAGGACGCGGCGATCAAGCCAGCGCCGGCAGGCCGCCGCAAGGTGGTGCTGGCGACCGCAATCGCCGAGACCTCGATCACCATCGACGGCGTCCGTGTCGTCATCGATTGCGGCCTGTCGCGGCTGCCGAAATACGAGCCGGCGAGCGGCCTGACCCGGCTTGAGACGGTGCGCGCCTCGCGCGCCGCCGCCGACCAGCGCGCCGGCCGTGCCGGCCGCACCAGCCCGGGTGTCGCCATGCGCCTGTGGCGCGCCGAGCAGACCGCAGCATTGCCTGCCTTCTCGCCGCCCGAGATTCTCGAGGCCGACCTCTCCGGCTTCCTGCTCGATTGCGCCGCCTTCGGCGTTGCCGACCCGACGACGCTCGCCTTTCTCGACCCGCCGCCGGCGCCTGCTTTGGCCGAGGCGAAGGCGCTTCTCGTCGAGCTCGAAGCCATCGACGCCGACGGCCGGCTGACGGCGTCCGGCCAGGCGATGCGCAAGCTGGCGCTGCCGGTCCGTCTCGCCCACATGGTCGCCGAAGCGGCGCGTCAAGGGGCGGCGCTTGAGGCGGCGCAGCTTGCCGTGCTGATGACCGAGCGCGGTCTCGGCGGCGACAGCGCAGACCTCGAACGCCGCCTGCAGCGCTTCCGCAACGAGCGCTCGCCCCGCGCCAATGCGGCGCGGCAACTGGCGGAGCGGCTGGCGCGGCAGGCAGGCGCTGCTGGGCAGCCGTCAGGTGATGCGCCCACCCCTGGCGCTCTCCTGCTGCTTGCCTGGCCCGACCGTGTCGCCAAAGCGCGCGGCGAGCGTGGGCGCTTCGTGCTGGCCAATGGCAGCGGTGCAGCCGTCGACGCCGCCGATCCGCTCGCCGGCGAGCAATATCTCGTCGTCGCCGACCTGCAGGGCAAGGCCCAGAACGCCCGCACCTCGTCCGCCGCTGCCGTCTCCGAGGTCGACATCCGCACCGTCCTTGCCGCGCATCTGAAGCGGAAGACAGAGGCCAGTTTCGATAGGGAAAAGCGTTCCGTCCGTGTCCGCGAAACCGTCCGCATCGGCGCAGTCACCTTGTCTGAACGCATGCTGCCGGCACCCAAGGGCGAGGAAGCCGACGGCGCCATTCTGCAGGCCCTGCGCACCCATGGGCTTGGGCTGCTCGACTGGGGCAAGGAGGCGGAGACGCTGCGCCAGCGTCTGACCTGGCTGCATCGCGGTCTCGGCGAGCCCTGGCCCGACATGTCCGACGAGGCGCTGCTCGATCGCCTCGAGGATTGGTTGCTGCCTTTCCTGTGCGGCGAGGCGTCCTTTGCCCGCATCGGCGCCGGCGTGCTCCACGATGCCCTGTTGTCGTTCGTCCCGCACGACCTCCAGCGCAAGATCGGAACGCTCGCGCCGACGCATTTCAGCGCTCCGTCCGGCAGCCATGTGCCGATCCGTTACGATGGCGAATGGCCGGTGCTTGCGGTGCGCGTGCAGGAGCTGTTCGGCATGGACAAGCACCCCTCGATCGCCGGTGGCACGGTGCCGCTGACGCTCGAACTGCTGTCGCCGGCGCACCGGCCGATCCAGACCACGCGCGACCTGCCCGGGTTCTGGCGCGGCTCCTGGGCCGATGTGCGCTCCGACATGCGCGGCCGCTACCCCCGGCATGTCTGGCCCGACAACCCGCTGGAGGCGCAGGCGACCGCTCGCGCCAAGCCGCGCGGTACCTGAAACATGATCCCGAACCGAAGGTCGGCGTAGCGAAAAGCGGATGCCGGTTTTCGGCCAGGATCAGGCTCAAACAACTGAGCATGATCCCGAAAAGTGGATACCGGTTTTCGGACAAGATCATGCTCGAACGACAAGCCAGGGCTTGGCGCGGGCGCGCCTTGCAGCGCATATAGCTGGCATGAACTCACTGATGCGCGCCCCCGACCTCCAGCAGAGCCACCGGCTCCGGCTCAACACGCTGATCCGCCTGCGTTGGCTCGCCATCGTCGGCCAGAGCTTTACCGTCGTCGTCGTCGCCTACTGGCTCGAATTTCCGCTGCCGGTCAGCCTGTGTTTCGCGCTCATCGCCAGCTCCGCCTGGCTCAATCTGTTCCTCGCCTTCCGCTATCCGGCGGCGCACCGGCTCAACCCCTTCGCCGCTTTCGGCATCCTCACCTTCGACAGCCTGCAACTGGCCGGGCTGCTGTTCATGACCGGCGGACTGACCAATCCCTTCTCGCTGTTGATGACGGTGCCGGTCGTCATTTCGGCGACGTCGCTGCCGCTGCGGTTGACCGCCATGCTGGCGGTCGTGGTCATCGTCATGGTCAGCCTGCTCGCCTTCTTCCACCTGCCGCTGCCCTGGTATGACGGCATCGTGCTGGCCATGCCCTTCATCTACACAGCAGGCATCTGGATCGCCGTCGTCTGCTCGATCGCCTTCACCGCCATGTATGCCTTCCGCGTCGCCGACGAGGCGCGACTGCTCGCCAATGCGCTTGCCGCCACCGAGCTGGTGCTGCAGCGCGAGCAGCATCTGTCGGCGCTCGACGGCCTCGCCGCCGCCGCCGCCCATGAGCTCGGCACGCCGCTTGCCACGATCACGCTCGTCGCCAAGGAGATGGAGCGTGCCCTCGGCAACGATCCGAAATTCGGCGAGGACGTCACGCTGCTGCGCAGCCAGAGCGAGCGCTGCCGCGAAATCCTGAAACGCCTCACCAGCCTGTCGTCGGAGGGCGAGGAGCATCTTGCCCGGCTGCCTTTGACCTCGCTGGTCGAGGAGGTCATTGCCCCGCATCGCGATTTCGGCATTTCGATCAAGCTCGACCCCGGTGATCGCATCGGTCCGGAGCCGGTCGGCCACCGCAATCCGGGCGTCATCTACGGCCTCGGCAATCTGGTCGAGAACGCCGTCGATTTCGCCCGCAGCCGCGTCACCATCCGCTGGAGCTGGGACGACGAGGACGTCAGCTTCGTTATCATGGATGACGGTCCCGGCTTTCCGCCGGAGATCATCGACCGCATCGGCGAACCCTACATGTCGACCCGCCAGGGCGCCGAGCCGGGCGGCGGCTTGGGGCTCGGGCTGTTCATCGCCAAGACGCTGCTTGAGCGCTCCGGCGCCGAGATCAGCTTCACCAATTCGAGCGGCCCGGGCGAGGGCGCTGTTGTCGAGATCTCCTGGCCGCGCGCCGCCTTCCTGAGCCGGCTGCCGGTCGGCACGACAATGTTCGACACTGCCTGAACGGGGACTGCCAAGGGTGCTCCGGACAGCCGGAAACCTTGCGGCAGCTGGTTTTGATCGTCACGGGAATGGCGCCGGCATTGGACATCGGCGCTTTGCACCTATATCTGCATGGAAAAACCATAAGAACGACTGGGATCAACGACAAAAAGGATCAAAGGCGATGACCACCCAGGACATTGCATCCGGGTTGCCAGGCGAAGACCATTCCCTGCTGCTCGTCGATGACGACAAGCCATTCCTGACCCGCCTGGCCCGCGCCATGGAAAGCCGCGGCTTTGCCGTCGACACCGCCGAAAGCGTCGAGGAAGCCGTCGCCAAGGTGCGCAGCAACCCGCCGGCCTATGCGGTGGTCGACATGCGGCTGGGTGATGGCGATGGCCTCGACGTCGTCTCGGCCATCCAGGAGCGCCGCGAAGACACCCGCACCGTCATTCTCACCGGCTACGGCAACATCGCCACCGCCGTCACCGCCGTGAAGCTCGGCGCCATCGACTATCTCTCCAAGCCGGCCGATGCCGACGACGTCTATGCCGCGCTGACCAACTCGTCGGGAGAGCGCGCAGCACCGCCGGAAAATCCGATGTCGGCGGATCGCGTCCGCTGGGAACACATCCAGCGCGTCTACGAGATGTGCGAGCGCAACGTCTCGGAAACCGCGCGCCGTCTCAACATGCACCGTCGCACGCTCCAGCGAATCCTCGCCAAGCGCGCGCCGCGGTAAGCAGATAAGGGAATAGGGGAGTAAGGGAGTAAGCAATAGTAAGGCCCGAAACCGATCTCCCTACTCACCTATCACTCGCTTTCCCCCTCCAGCGCCGGCACCGAAACGCCGGCCAGTTCCGCCGCCAGCAGGCGGGCAGCGCCGGCACGGGCGATGCGCAGCATCAGCGCCTTGCGTGTCGCCGCCACCATACGGTGCTCGGGTGCGTCGCGCATGATTTCGGCGCCATAACCGTCGGAGAGAATGAAGCCGCACTCCTCGGGGAAGATCTCGGCCGGTACCTCGGGATGGGTGGCGAAGAAGAAGCGGTCGGAATGCAACCGGTAGTCGGGCCATTTGCGGTCGACGCGAAAATCCTCGATCGACGACTTGATCTCGATGATCCAGATGTCGCCTTGGCGCGTCAGCGCCACGAGGTCGGCGCGCCTGCCCGTCGCCAGCGACAGTTCCGGCAGCACATGTGCACCCATCTGCATCAGAAGACGCTGCACGCCGCGGCGCACCAGCATGGCTCGCTCGGACTGGCGACCATCGACGAGAGGGTTGGAAGCAAGAGGCGAAATGATCGGCATGGACCGATCATCGCATCATTTGTTCACGTTTTGAACCCACTTGCTGGATTATTCCAGGCAGGCTGATGCCGCGCAGCCATACGTAGCTTCAGGTTGTATCATTGCGGCCTGTCGTTGAATCTGTTGGATTTTCCCGCGATGCGTGTTGCCGAAATGCCATAACCTGTGCCTTACGTTGGGTTCCGCGGGGCTTTGGGTGCACGCAAGGCTTGGCAAGCAAAATGCCTGACCGCTAAGAATGGTGGCAAAAATGAGGCCGAATCGGTCCGGATCCGCTCTTGCTTGGGAACCCCTAGATGCGATTGAAGTCTCTTGCCATTGTCGCCGCCCTGGCGCTGACCACCGCACTCGCCGGCTGTTCGACAGACGGCGTGTCGCGCATGTTCTCCAACGACTATGGCGGTCGCGTCGATGCCGGCTACCAGCTGCCGACGATTCCGATCAGCAAGGTCCCGCGCCAGTTCCATCGCCAGATCGTGCGCTACGAGACCGACGAGCAGCCCGGCACCATCGTTGTCGATACCGCGCAGAAGTTCCTCTACCTCGTCCAGCCCGAAGGCAAGGCCGTGCGTTATGGCATCGGCGTCGGCCGCGAGGGTTTCGAGTGGCAGGGCACGGCCCGCATTGCGGTCAAACGCGAATGGCCGGTGTGGACCCCGCCGCCGGCGATGATCAAGCGCCAGCCCGAGCTCGCCAAGTGGTCGGGCGGCATGCCCGGCGGCCCCAAGAACGCGCTCGGCGCCCGCGCCCTCTACCTGTTCAACAAGGGGGGCGACTCCGGTTACCGCCTGCACGGCACGCCGGAATGGAGCTCCATCGGCAAGGCCATGTCGTCGGGCTGCATCCGACTGATGAACCAGGACATCATCGACCTCTACAACCGCGTCGAAGTCGGCGCCAAGGTCATCGTGAAATAACTGCGGGCCGTCCAGGCAACACGGACGACGCAAACGAAAAACCGGGCACTTTGGCCCGGTTTTTTGTTGTCTTGAGTACCGGTTGCGTCAACCGGCCGGGCTGGTTGGCCTCGATCAGGAAACCTGCTCGACCTGCTGCACTTCGGGTACGAAATGGCGAAGCAGGTTCTGGATCCCGTGCTTCAGCGTCGCCGTCGACGACGGGCAGCCAGCGCAGGCGCCCTTCATGTGCAGGAACACGGTGCCGTTCTCGTAGCCGCGGAAGGTGATGTCGCCGCCGTCCTGGGCTACAGCCGGGCGCACGCGCGTATCGAGCAGTTCCTTGATCGTCACAACGATCTCGGCGTCGGCCTGGTCGAAGAACTCGTTCTCGTCGTCATGATGGCCGCCGCCGCCGGCTGCCTGACCGGCCATGACAGGCACGCCCGACATGAAATGTTCCATGATCGAGCCGAGGATCGCCGGCTTGAGGTGCTGCCAGTCGGGGCCGTCCTTGGTAACGGTAATGAAGTCGTAGCCGAAGAACACGCCGGTGACGCCGGGGATTTCGAACAGCCGGCCGGCCAGCGGCGACGCCGCACGCGCGCTGTCGGCGTCGCGGAAATCGGCCGTGCCTTCGAGCAAAACTTCCTTGCCCGGCAGGAACTTCAGCGTCGCCGGATTGGGGGTCGCTTCGGTCTGGATGAACATGGACGTGTCTCCGTGCCCGCGCGCGCGGGATGTCTCAGTTTGGAATAGTTCTAATTAAGCTTTGCACGGCCGACATTCAAGCCGCTGGCGCGCCTCCGCGCCAATATGTTGCGCCCAGACTATTGGGCCACAAGTCCATGAGGCCAGGCAGCTATCGGGCCAGACGCCTAGGTGTCGTTTCCAAGAAGGTTGTTCAGTCTTTGGAACGGGCTGATGCCTCCAAGGGCCGAGTGTGGGCGTGCCAGGTTGTAGTTGGCTGCCCATTGGTGAATGGCCTTGGCGCGTTCGTTCGATGAGGCGTATGGCCTGGCATAGGCCCATCCTCGCAGCGAAGTCTGGATGAAGCGCTCGGCCTTGCCGTTGGTGCGCGGGGTGTAGGGCCTTGTGCGGATGTGTCGGGCACCGGCACCTTGGAGCGCCTGGGCGAACAGTTTGGAGCGATACGCCGAGCCGTTGTCGGTCATCACCCGCTCAACCCTGGCGCCCAGCCTGGCGTACCAGGCCAGTGCCCGGTTGAGGAACCCAGTGGCATCATCCCGGCCCAGGCTCCGTTCGTAGCGCAACACCGGGGGCCGGGGATCGAGCCAGGCCAGCCGGTTCAGTCCCAGCCGGCGCAGCACCAAGCCTACCGTCGAGCGCGCCAGGCCCAAGGACCGGGCAATCGCCGGCCCGGTCATGCGCTGGCGCCGCAACTGCTCGATCCGCGACACCTGCATGGCTGCCAGCCGATGCCGGCAGCGGTGCGGCGCCGAACTGCGATCGTGCAGAACCCGGTCGCCGGCCCGGTAGCGGTCGAGCCAGCGATAAGCCGTTCGTTCCGAAACCCCGGCCGAACCGGCAGCACGCCGCACGCTCCAGCCCTGTTCAATTCGTTGCACCAAAAGCACTCGACCTGACGGCGTCAGACGCGCATTCTTATGGACGTTCATTCGGGGAGCTCCACTGAAGGTTGGTTGGCTTCGCAACCCCAGCTTCTCAGTCCCTCCTCGAATGAACAACCTTCATAGCTTCGACACCTAGGCCAGGCTGTCGATATCCTCGTCCGACAGGTTCTGCGGCACCACCGTCACCGGGATGGGGAAGGCAGCAGCCTTGCCGGCGATCGAGGCGACAAGCGGGCCGGGGCCTTCCTTGCCGGCACCTGCCGCCAGGACCAGGATAGCGATATCCTGGTCGTCTTCAATCAGCTTGTGGATCTCTTCCGCCGGCCGGCCTTCACGCACGACGAGCTCCGGCTCGATGCCGAGTGTCTCGCGCACCTTCGCGGCGTGGCTGTCGAGGGCTGCGTTGGCGGCAGCGGTTGCCTCCTCGCGCATGATCTTCTCGACGCCCAGCCAGTGCTGGAAGTCATCGGGCTCAATGACGTAGAGCAAGACCAGCACGCCGCTGGTGCTTCTGGCGCGCTTGGAGGCGTAGGCCACGGCGCGCTCGCATTCCGGCGTGTCGTCGATGATCGCCAGGAATTTGCGCCGGTGGCCGGCTTCCTTGCTGAGGCGTTTGGAGACCATGTTCTACCCGTGTTGCGCCGCGTCCCAGAGCACGACCCCGAAAAGTGGAAGCCCATTTTCGGACTAGATCATGCTCAAGACAAATAAGCCCCATTTCGAACTTTTCGGAATGGAACCGGCTCCAATCTGCCACCGGCGTCGGCTGCCCGCAAGCAGCCAGCGCCGATGATGCTGTCAGTCGCCGAGCAGGCCGATGATGTTGCGCACGTCCTTCATCGTCGTTTCGGCGATGGCGCGGGCGCGGTCGCCGCCGTCACGCAGCACGGCGTCGATATGGCCGGGGTCGGCCATCAGGCGGCGCATCTCGCTGGCGATCGGCGACAGCTTCTCGACAGCGAGGTCGGCAAGGGCGGGCTTGAACACCGAGAACTGCTGGCCGGCAAACTGGCTGAGCACCTCTTCCTTGGTCATGTCGGCCAGGCCGGCATAGATGCCGACCAGGTTTTCCGCCTCGGGGCGATCCTTCAGTTCGTCGAGCTCGCTCGGCAGCGGCGCCGGGTCGGTCTTGGCCTTGCGGATCTTCTTCGAGATGGTGTCGGCATCGTCGGTCAGGTTGATGCGCGAAAGATCCGACGGGTCCGACTTCGACATCTTCTTCGAGCCGTCGCGCAGGCTCATGATACGCGCCGCCGGCCCGCCGATGATCGGCTCGGTGATCGGGAAGTAGCCGTTGACCGTCTCTTCGCCCACCTGCATCTCGACGCCGATGCCGAGATCGGCGATGCGGGTCGAGAAATCGTTGTTGAACTTCTGGGCGATGTCGCGGGTCAGCTCCAGATGCTGTTTCTGGTCCTCGCCGACGGGCACGTGTGTGGCGCGGTAGAGCAGGATGTCGGCAGCCATCAGGCTCGGATAGGCAAGCAGGCCCAGCGAGGCGTTCTCGCGGTCCTTGCCGGCCTTGTCCTTGAACTGCGTCATCCGGTTCATCCAGCCGATGCGCGCCACGCAATTGAAAATCCATGCCAGCTCGGCATGCTGCAGCACGCGCGCCTGGTTGAAGACGATGTGCTTCTTGGGATCGATGCCTGAGGCCAGGAACGCTGCGGTGATCGAACGCGTCTGGCTCTGCAGGTCGTCATGGACGAGCTGGGCGGTCAGCGAGTGCAGGTCGACGACGCAATAGATGCACTCGTTGGTATCCTGCAGGGCGACAAACTTGCGAATGGCGCCGAGATAGTTGCCGAGATGGAGATTGCCGGTCGGCTGGACGCCGGAGAAGATGAGCGGTTTGAAGGCGGTCATGATGGATCCCGTGGCTTGTGGAGGGCCGTTTCGCGCGCGGCGAAATTCGAGTGGCGCTTATGAACGATGGCGCTCTTGCTATCAAGAGGGCGGGGCTATCAAGAGGGTCGGCGCCACCTGCCAACGAGGTTCTCGACATGCGCGCCGAGTAGCTTCGCTTGGCCGACGAGGCGCACAAGCAGCGGATCGTCGGGCGGTGTCCATCCGTGGTGCGCAGTGCGGATAGCCCGTTCCAGCGCAACCCGCAATTCGGCGCTGTCGCGACGCTCGAACAGATCCTTGAGCTCGGCAACGCGCTCCTGTGCTGTCCAGTCTGTGCGTGCCGGCGAGGCGATATGGATCGAGGTCGCTTCCAGTCCCGATGCAAAGCGCAGGCCCGGCTGGCGCAGAAACTTCCGCCACATGAACTGGTCCGTGTAGGTCCCCGCTGGCGCCGGGCTCCAGCCGACGGGCAGGGCACGATAGGCGCTCATGCGGTGGCCGCCGACGGTCAGGCCGAAAAAGGCTTTCTCGCCGTCGCGCACTTTTTGCCAGCAGCCGGGCTCGGCGAAGCTGCCGCCATAGACCACAAACTCGTTTCGGCCATGCACGTTGATCTGCACCATGTGGCCGAAATCGTGGCGCTTCAGCAGCTTGGCTAGGCTGGCGAGATGGCCGCGCAGCCAGAGGTCGTCGTCGCCACAATAGGCGACGATCTCGCCACGCGCCTCCTGAAGAGCCACGTGCCGGTGTGCCTCCCCGTGGCGCTGGCCCTTGGGAAAGTCGAAGTAGCGGATGCGCGGGTCGCTCCGGGCAAGGTCGCCGACGACGTCGCGTGTCTCTGCGGATGCGCCGTCGCCGACCACGAAGAGCTCGAAATCGGAAAAGCTCTGGTCCTGGATGCTGCGGATTGCGTATCCAATCAGATGCGCATGGTTGTGCGTCGGCACCAGCACGGTGGCAAAGGGCTTGCGGTTCACTCGGGCAGCCCGGCCATGCGCCTGATATCGCAGACGTGCTCGACGATCGCGGCGCCTTCGGCGGCCGAACTCATCGGCGCCGGTCCACCATTGAGGTGGCGGAGGAAGGCGGCGAGTTCCGCCTCGAGCGGCATATTGTTCTGGATCGCAACCTCGACCTCCGGCGCATTCAGATCGTTAGGGCTTCCCTGGCGCAGGATCAGATGGTCGTCGAAGCTGCCGTTCAGCGTCACCGTGCCATTGGTACAGGACAGGATCACCGACCGCCGGTTGACCGGGTGGTGCGCCGAGGTCTCGATCACCACGCGCGGCCCGCCGTCGCGGCCGAGCACGGCGACGAGACCGCTGGACGCCGGTCCAAGTCCGTCCGCGAACGCCGTTGCTACAGGTGGGACCTCGCCAAGGACATGCAGGCATATCGACAAGTCATGCGGCAGCAGGTTCCAGATCGGGTCGACCTCGTTGTGGGTCATCGACCAGCCGAGCCGGTACAGCCTGAGTCCCAGGACGTCGCCGATCTCGCCGCTTTTCGCAAATCGGGCGATGCGTTCGATTCCGGCGTGATAGCGCCATTTGTCCATGACGAAGAGGCGGTCGGCAGCCTTCTCAGCCAGCAATCGGGCCGTCGCCCGGTCCGAGGTCAGCGGCTTTTCGACAAACAGCGGAATGTTGCGCGGCAGGAGGCTGAGCAGCACCGCGCCATGGCTGTCACTCGGCGTGGCAACAACGGCGCCCTCGACCTCGGGCAGTTCATCCAGCGTCGGGACAATGTGGTCTGCACCGTTGGCTACGGCATTGGCGCGCGATCTTTCGCCAGGTGCCACGCATGTGACCTTGGCACCCAGCGCTTTCAGGTCGCGCAGGATCAGCTTGCCCCAACCGCCGCAGCCGATCAGACCGAGATGCGGGGCCTCACGCACGGCTGGCGCTCATTTGCGCGCGCACAGCCAGGTACTGTTGCGTCATCTCGGCGGCGGAACCCGCAGTCGTATCACGCGGCGACAGGGCAGGATCGCGGATGTCCCAGTCAAGGCCGAGCGCCGGATCGTCCCAGCGGCAGCCGATTTCATCCACAGTGTTCCAGTAGTGCGAAACCGAATAGCAAAGGCTGGAAACTTCAGGAAAATGGAAGCCATGGGCGACGCCGGGCGGGACTAGTGCTGCCTGCATTTTCGAACCCTTGAGCGTCACCGTCGTTGCCATGCCATGAGTCGGCGATTCCGGGCGAATGTCCGAGAGCGCGAGCACCAGCGTGCCTTCTAGGCAGACGAGATAGTCGGAGTGGATCACGTGCACATGTACGCCGCGCAGAACGTTGGCCTGGCTACGTACGAAATTCCACTGCACGGGCTCGATGCCGGCATCCCATTCCTGGCGGAAGATTTCCGTCAGGTTCCCGCGGTCATCGTCATGGGTCTTCAGGTCGCGAACAACGCATCCCAGCGGAAGTTTGATCATCGCTATGCTTCCCCACTGCCCCTGGCGCAGCTCTTGCCATGCCGCGCGTCGTGACTCCCAGCGTCTGTATCTGTCCGGTCGATGCAGAAAGCAATGCTCAATCGGCCCGTCGGCTTACGTAGGCACGGCAATCACTCAGATTCGGCCGGCGTTGGCGCAGGCTTGGCGCGATTGCGTTTGATGTTGCGCCGGATCATGCCGGCATCCGCGCCGCCGATGCCGAAGGCGACGCTGAAATAGATGATCATCGCAGCAGCCACCAGCACGCCGAGCGCCGCTGCCTGGGTATAGACGGGGGCCGCCGACCCCAGCCATTGATCGGCCTCGCCCGTGGCGAACCACAGTCCGCCGGCCATGATCGCGGAGGCGACGACAAGGCGCGGTATCCGTTTCATCAGTGCTGCGTCGCGATCCCACTGGCCGCGCCAGACCAGCGTGCCGAGCAGCATCGCCGCGTTGACCCAGCCGGCGATTGCCGATGCCGCAGCAATGCCGGGCGCACCCCAGGACGGAAACAAGGTCAGCGCGACCGAAATGTTCACCGCCACCGAAATGGCGGCGAAATACATCGGCGTGCGTGTGTCCTCGCGTGCGAAGAAGCCGGGCGTGAACGCCTTGATCAACACGAATGCCGGCAGGCCGAGGCCGAAGATGGCGAGGATCGATGCCACCACCGGCGTGCTGTTCGAGGCGGCGAAGGCGCCGCGCTCATAGAGCACACGCACGATCGGCTCCGACATGACCAGCAGGGCCGCGGCAGCGGGGAGCGTCAGGAACAGCGTGAACTCGACCGAGCGGTTCTGCAGGTTGGCTGCCTCGACCTTGTTGCCTGCCTTCAGCGCCCGCGACAGCTCCGGCAACAGCACGATGGCAACGGCGACGCCGACGACGCCGAGCGGCAACTGGTAGACGCGGTCGGCAAGGTTCAGCGACGACACGGCACTATCCTGGCCCGAGGCGATGGCCGTCCCGATCAGCGTGTTGATCTGGGTGATGCCGCCAGTGATCGCCGCCGGCAGCGCCAGCCACAGCAGGCGCTTGACGTTGGGCGTCAGCCTGGGCCGGCGGAAGCCGATCGATATGCCGGCATGGCGCACCGCGATCCAGACGATGATCAGCTGCACCAGACCGGCGGCCAGAACGCCCCAAGCCAGCGCGTAGCCGACGGTCAGCCCGTCATGGCCGCGATACCAGGCATTGGCCAGGACGCCGACGAGGATGATGTTGAGAAACACCGGCGCGATCGCCGCGGCGAAATAGCGGCGCAGCGAGTTCAGCATGCCGCTCATCATCGCCGCCAGCGACATGCAGATCAGATAGGGGAACATGATGGTGGCGAGCGCCACCGTCAGGTCGTACTTCTCGGGATTGTCGGCGAAGCCGGGAGCCACGACGAAACGCACGATCAGCGGCATCGCCAGTTCCATGGCGATGGTCAGTACCAAAAGCGCCGAAAACAATACGCCGAACACTTCCTCCGAAAAGCGCTTGGCGCCCTCCGTGCCGTTGGCCTCGATCTCCTTGGCAAACAGCGGCACGAAGGCGGCGTTGAAAGCGCCCTCGGCAAACAGCCGGCGGAAGGTGTTGGGGAACTGGAATGCGGCATAGAAGGCGTCGGCCACCGGCCCGGTGCCGAGGGCCGCCGCCATCAGCATCTCGCGCGCAAAGCCCAGCACCCGGCTCATCAGCGTGCCCGAGGCAACGGTCGCGAATTTCTTGATCAGTGACATGGGGCGCGACGATGCCTTGCGGATTTGGGCGGGATCATGGCTGGCGTCATTCGGCCGCCGCCGCCTTGGCCTTGGTCCGCTCGGCGCTTGCGCCCTCGAGGGTGGCGATCAGGCGGGTACGGATATTCTCGAGCCGTGTCGGGTTGTCGATCTTCTGGCCGGTCAGGTCGGTGACGTAGAAGGTGTCGATCACCTTCTCGCCGAAGGTGGTGATGTGTGCCGAGGCGATGTCGAGCGACAGGTCGGACAGCGCGCCCGTGATCTCCGACAGGAAGCCGGGGCGGTCGAGGCCTTCGACCTCGATCACCGAGAAACGGTTCGACAGCGCATTGCGGATTTCCGCACGCGGCTGGATGCGGAAGGTCTTCTGGCCGCGCTTCGGCTTGGCCCGCTTGGCGATCATCTCCGGCAGCCAGGCCCGGCCCGACAGCACGTCCTCGATCAGCTGGCCGACACGTTCGGCGCGCCGACGCTCGTCCTCGTCGCGGTCGAATTCGCGTGAAATCAGGATGATGTCGAGCGCCCGCCCATCGGCGGTGGTGAAGATCTGCGCGTCGACGATGTTGCCGCCGGCAGCCGCACAGGCGCCTGCGATCACCGACAGCAGGCGCGGATGATCCTGCGCCAGGATGGTGATCTCGGTGACGGCCTCGAATTCGTGGGTCCGCACCATTGTCGACAACTGCTTGCCGGCCGCATCGGCGCCGTGGATGAACTCGGCATGACGCTTCTGGTCTTCCAGGTCGACGGTCAGCAGGTAGTTGTCATAATGCAGCTTGACGTATTTCCGCCGCGCCGCCTCCGGCCAGTCGGAAAGTGCCGCGGCCAAAGTCTCGCGTGCCGCCGCCGTGCGCTCGGCCCGCGACAGCTCGGAAAAGCCACCGGTCAGGAGGAGCTCGGTCTCGTAATACAGCGTGCGCAGCAACTGGCCCTTCCAGCCGTTCCACACGCCCGGGCCGACGCCGCGGATGTCACAGACGGTCAGGATCAACAGCAGCTTCAGCCGCTCGACCGACTGCACGACGTCGGCGAAATCGTCGATGGTCTTGCGGTCGTTGAGGTCGCGCGTCTGCGCCGTCATCGACATCACCAGGTGGTTCTCGACCAGCCAGGCGACGGTCTCCGTGTCGGTCGGCGACAGTCCCATATGCGGGCAGATGCGGCGGGCGATCTTGCCGCCGGCCTCCGAATGGTCCTCCGGCCGGCCCTTGGCGATGTCGTGCAGCAGCACCGCGACATAGAGCACCTCGCGCTGCTTCTTCAGGCCGCCGATCAGCGAATGGCTGAGCGGATGGATCTTGGCGCCGTCGCCATGCTCGATCTCGGAGAGCACGCCGATGCAGCGCAAGAGGTGCTCGTCGACGGTGTAGTGGTGATACATCGAGAACTGCATCATCGCGACGATCTTGCCGAAGTCGGGGATCAGCCGGCCCAGCAGTCCGGCCTCGTTCATGCGCCGCATGTTGAGCTCGGGGCTGCGGTCCGAGGTCAGGATGTCGAGGAAATAGCGGTTGGCTTCCTCATTGCGGCGCAGGCCCTTGTCGACGAGACCGAGCGAGCGGGTCAGAAGCTTGAGCGCATTGGGATGCAGCTCCAGCCCGTGCCGGTCTGCGAACCAGAAGAAGCGCAGCATGTTGACCGGGTCGCGCGAAAACACCTTGTCGTCGGCGACGTTGATGCGCTGGTTGTCGATGATGAAGTCGCTGGTGCCGGCGAGCTTGCGCCGTCGCCTGGAAAAGCCCTGCAGCAGCCCGTGGAAGCCCGGCGCGTCTTTGGCCTGTTCCTCTTCCAGGGCGGCGCAGAAGATGCGAGTCAGGTCGCCCACTTCCTTCGCCACCAGGAAGTAGTCCTTCATGAAGCGTTCGACCGCCGAAAGCCCGGGCTGGGTGGTGTAGCCGAGGCGCTGGGCGATCTCCCGCTGGATGTCGAAATGCAGCCTTTCCTCCGGCTTGCCGGTCAGGAAATGCATGTGGCAACGCACCGCCCAGAGAAAATCCTCGGCCTCGACGAACTGGCCGTATTCGCCCTCGGTGAACACGCCCTTGTTGATCAGCTCGGCGCCGGTGCGCACGCGGTAGTAATATTTGGCGATCCAGAACAGCGTGTGCAGGTCGCGCAAGCCGCCCTTGCCGTCCTTGATGTTGGGTTCGACCAGATAGCGGCTCTCGCCCGCCTTGGCGTGGCGGCCATCACGCTCGGCGAGCTTTGCCTGCACGTATTCGGGGCCGGTGCCTTTCACCAGCTCCTTGTCGAAGCGGTCGATCAGTTCGTCGCAGAGCTTCTGCTCGCCCCAGATGAAGCGCGCTTCCAGGATCGCCGTGCGGATGGTGATGTCGCTGCGCGACAGGCGGATGCATTCATCGATGTTGCGGGTGGCGTGGCCGACCTTCAGCCCCATGTCCCACAGCATGTAGAGCATATATTCGACGATCTGCTCGCCCCACGGCGTCTGCTTGTAGGGCAGCAGGAACAACAGGTCGATGTCGGAGCCGGGCGCCAGCGTGCCGCGGCCATAGCCGCCAACGGCGACGACAGCCATGCGCTCCGCCGAGGACGGGTTCTTGGCGCGGTAGACGTGGGTGACGGCGAAATCGTAGAGGACGAGGATGATCTCGTCCATCAGGTGCGAGATCCGCACGGCACAGAGTGTGCCGCCGCCATCGTCCATCAGCATGTTCTCGGCGATCTTCTTGCCGGCGGCGATGTGGTCCTTGAACAGCTGCAGCGCCTTGGCGCGCACGGCCGGGTCGGTACCGTCGCCGTCGCTGGTCTGCGCCGTCAGTTCGCGGCGCAGCGCGTCCGCGTCGATCAGCTCTTCGAGTTTGAGCGGAACTTTGTTCATCTGCCTCGGCTGGCCTCGCCCTTGTGGCGGCGTCTATAGCGTGATTTTCCAGCCATGTGTATGGCCGACGTCGGGGCCCCGTTCAACCTGCGGCCGCGCGCTGCTTGGCTGTGGCCCGCCCCAGCGCGGCGCGCAGAATTGTTGCCCACCGCCCTGCGATCGCCGTCTCGTCCAGGAACGCTCGCGAATACGCCGTCAGCGGGCTTTGCGCGAAGAACGCTTCATAGAGCGCCGGGTCGCGATCGGCCCTCACCGTCCGCCGCGCCACCGAAATCAGCGTCAGCGGCACGGCCAGCTTGCGCATCAGGGGCGACCGTGCCAGCGGCTGCCAGCCGAAGGCAAGCCCGTCGCAGATGCGCTTTTCATGCGCATGCCAGTTGATGAAGCAGCGCTCGTCGAAATCCTCTGCGACCCGCGGGTTGCCCCAGTAGATCGGCACGCTGCCGGCGAGCATAGCGTCGACGAGCTTCTCGGTCGTGTAGCCGGCAGCGCTGCTGTTTTCGAAGGCGATGGTGAAGCGCCTGTCCCTGAGAAACGCCAGCTTGTCGTCGCGCGAGTTGCCGATCGGCGCGCAGTTGCGCTGCACCCGGCCAGGTGCGTCGACCCGGCGGTAGAGCGACAGGGCCCGGAACAGCCAGCGGCGCAGCTTGGCGCGCTTGTTGCCATAGATGAAGGCGCAGAAATGTGGCCTGTTGGCGCGCTGTTCGGGTGTCTCGGGCGGCAGTCCCGCCAGGCAGTGCAGGATCGAATCGCCGCGGCTGCTCCAGACGTAAAGCGGGTAGCGCATGTAGCGCTCGTTGCCGATATCGGCTTCGTAGTCGAAGGCCAGCGCCCACTCGCAATGGTCCATCAGCGGCGTTGCGTTTTCGCCCGTCAGGAAGACGCGCTCATAGTCGCCGGCGGGCACGTCGGGCATGCGGGTGCGGCCGACATTCTGATTCTTGGGCGCGAACGGTCCGATCAGCACGAGGTCGGCCTGATCGAGCTCGTCGCAATATTCGATCGCCACGCCGCAGGCCTGCGCCCACGGCGCGACATAGCTCTCGACGGCGCGACGCGGCGGCATGTCCTGCCAGAAATGGCAGCAATGGACCTTCACCACGGCTTGGCCGGAAAGGGACGTCGCGCTGGTTACGGCTCTATCGGTCATGCTGCATCTGTACTCGCGTAAGGTCGCCCCGGCATCGCGCAGCCCGGCCGACGTTCCATCCTGTGGAAGCCTTGACCTTCCAGCAGGTGGAACATCTACCTTACTGGCCCATGCCGCTGCATATACTGGATTTCTTGAGATGAAACATACCGAAGATCACGCCGGACACACCCACCATGGCCACGGTCACGGCGCGGCGCCCGAAACGGTGGTTCGCGACGCCGTCTGCGGCATGACCGTCGATCCCGCTGCCGGCAAGCCGTCGCTCGAACATGGCGGCCGCCTGTTCCATTTCTGCAGCGCCTCGTGTCGTGGCAAGTTCCAGGCGGCGCCCGACAAATATGTGAGCGCCAAGGACCCGGTCTGCGGCATGGACGTCGCCCGCAACTCGGCCAGACACTTCCTCAAGCACGAAGGTTCCGGTTATTACTTCTGCTCGTCCTCCTGCGCGGGCAAGTTCACAGTCGAGCCGGCAAAATACACCTCCGGCAGGCCGGCCGCGGCACCCGCGCCCAAGGGCTCGCAATATACCTGCCCGATGCATCCCGAGATCGTCAGCGACAAGCCCGGCTCCTGCCCGATCTGCGGCATGGCGCTCGAACCGATCATGCCGTCCGCCGACGACGGTCCAAATCCCGAGCTTGTCGACTTCACCAGGCGTTTCTGGATCAGCGCGGTCCTGTCCATCCCACTTTTGATCATCACCATGGGGCCGATGGTCGGCCTGCCGACACGTGACTGGATCGGCGAGCCGCTCGCGTCCTGGCTCGAGCTGATCCTGGCAACGCCCGTTGTGCTCTGGGCAGCGCTGCCCTTCTTTCATCGCGGCCTGGATTCGTTCCGCAACCGCAGCCCCAACATGTGGACGCTGATCTCGCTCGGCGTCGGCGCGGCCTATCTCTATTCGGTCGTGGCCACGCTGTTTCCCGACCTCTTTCCACACCAGTTCCGCGGCCATGGCGGCTCGGTGCCGGTCTATTTCGAGGCGGCCAGCGTCATCGTCGCGCTCGTCTTCCTTGGCCAGGTGCTGGAGCTCAGGGCGCGCGAGCGCACCGGTTCGGCCATCCGCGCGCTTCTCGACCTGGCGCCCAAGACGGCGCGTCGCATCGCCGCCGACGGCTCGGAAACCGAGGTCCCTCTTGAGGAGGTCGTCAGCGGCGACCGCCTGCGCATCCGCCCCGGTGACGGCGTTCCGGTCGACGGCATCGTGCTCGAGGGCCGCTCGTCGGTCGACGAATCGATGATCACGGGCGAGCCGGTTCCGGTCGAAAAGGTCGAGGGCGAGCGCGTCACCGGCGGCACGCTCAACAAGAACGGCTCGCTGATCATGCGCGCCGACAAGGTCGGTGCCGACACGGTGCTGTCGCAGATCGTCGACATGGTCGCCAAGGCCCAGCGCAGCCGCGCGCCGATCCAGGGGCTCGCCGACCGCATCTCGTTCTATTTCGTCCCTGCGGTGGTGGCCATCGCGATCATCGCCTTCATCGTCTGGGCGCTGATCGGGCCCGAGCCGAGCATGGTCTTTGCCATCGTCTCGGCGGTGTCGGTGCTGATCATCGCCTGCCCCTGCGCGCTCGGCCTCGCCACGCCGATGTCGGTCATGACCGCCACCGGCCGCGGCGCCCAGGCCGGCGTGCTGATCAAGGATGCCGAGGCGCTGGAGCGTTTCGCCAAGGTCGACACGCTGATCGTCGACAAGACCGGCACGCTGACCGAGGGGCGGCCGCAGTTGACCGACGTGGTCGCCGCCGACGGCATCTCGGGCGATGGGTTGCTGTCGCTCGCCGCCGGGCTCGAAAAGGGATCGGAGCACCCACTTGCGGAGGCCATCGTCGACGGTGCATCCAAGCGTGGTGTCACCGTGCCAGACGCGCAGGACTTCGAATCGATCACCGGCAAGGGCGTTTCGGGCACTGTCTCCGGCCGCAAGGTGGCGCTCGGCAATGCCGCCATGATGGCCGATCTCGGCCTTGAATTCGCTGGCCTCGCTTCCCGCGCCGACACCCTGCGTGCCGAGGGCAAGACGGCGATGTTCGTTGCCATCGACGGCCGGCCGGCCGGCATCGTCGCTGTCGCCGACCCGGTCAAGGCATCGGCTGCCGCCGCCATCCGCGAGCTTCACGACCTCGGCCTCAGGATCATCATGGCCACCGGCGACAACGCCCGCACGGCAAAAGCCGTCGCCGAAAAGCTCGGCATCGACGAGGTTCGTGCCGACATGCTGCCGGAGAGCAAGAAGGCGCTGGTCGACGAGTTGCGCGCCAAGGGGCAGGGTGTGGCCATGGCCGGCGACGGCGTCAACGACGCGCCCGCACTTGCTGCCGCCGATGTCGGCATCGCCATGGGCACCGGCGCCGACGTCGCCATGGAGAGTGCCGGCATCACCCTGGTCAAGGGCGACCTCGGCGGCATCGTCCGGGCGCGCAAGCTCGCCCGGGGCACCATCCGCAACATCAAGGAAAACCTGTTCTTCGCCTTCATCTACAACGTGCTGGGTGTTCCCGTCGCCGCAGGCGTCCTGTTTCCGGTCCTCGGCACGCTTCTGTCGCCGATGATTGCCGCCGCCGCGATGAGCCTGTCGTCGGTGTCGGTCATTGCCAACGCGCTGCGGCTGAGGGCGATCAAACTCTGAGATGCGGCCTCCAACAAGGAGATGTGAGTGTTCAGAAAGATCGTGCTCGCCCTGATGGCGACGGGGATGCTGGTTGCCGTTCTGCTCGAAACCGCGCCGGTCTGACCCAACCGGTGTCAACGTTGCCTGCGGCATCATCCGCAGGCGGCCAGCGCCGAACCTGAGGAGCAGGGGCACCCCGCTCCTCGCCGGTTGGCGGCGCCGTCAGAACTGGGTCGTCAGCCCCACCGTGATGATGCGCCCTCGGCCGGTCTTGTCGCCCATCTCGCCCGACACCGCCGGGCTGTAGGCCACGTTGGTCAGGTTCTCGACGTTCAGGAACGCCGTGGCGTTCTTGTGGACCTTGTACGAGGCATAGGCGTTGAACAGCGTATAGGCCTCCTTGGTTGCAGTATCGCCGAAGCCAACCGCATAGCGGCTGCCGCCGACATGGTTCATCGTCGTGCCGATTGTCAGTGCTTCCTCGAAGGCGCGGATGCCGACATCGACGGAGACCTTGCTCTCCGGCAGGAAAGTCGAATCGCCATTGCCGATGCCGGCGCCCCAGCCAACCGGCTGGTTGTTGCTCGCCGGGGTGTAGGAGAGATTGACGTAGGCGATGCCGGCATCATAACCGCCCTCGACCTCGAAGCCCCGTGAGTGCGTCGTTCCGGGAACGTTGACCCAGATCGCCCGTTCGTAAGGGTCGCCCGGGATATTGATCAGATTGTTGACGATGTAGTTGTCGATGGCGTTGTTGAAGTAGTTCACCTTAAGCCGCAGCTCGTCGCCGCCATAAAGCAGGTCGTTCCTGACGATATTGGCGCCGATCTCCCAGCCCCTTGATGTTTCCGGGTTGAGGTGGAAGTTGGAGTACTGGCCACCGCCGACGCCAGATCCGATCGGAACCAGCGCCCACAGCGCCTCGCGCGCCGAGGGCGGCCTGAAGGTGTGTGAGTAGGTCACATAGGGCTGCAGCCAGTCGAGCGGCTTTGCCGACAGCGTGATCTTCGGGTTCAGCGCGGATTCGTGCCTGGAGACATCGACATTGCCACCGGTCGGCGGGCAGAAGCCGATATTCGGTTTGCACGGGCTCTGGCGACCGCTCAGATCCCAGTAGTCGTAGTTGAGGCCGGCGTTCAGCTCGAAGATACCCTGTGACAGGGTGAGGTCGGAGAAGGCGCGCGCCTTCTGCATGTGCCCGGGCGGATTGGCGCCGCGGAACAGGTTGACCTTGTAGTCGTTGGACGAATAGGCCGCGCCATAGTCCCAGCGCGCGCTGAGCTCGTCGGTAATGTCGAACCGGCTGGTATTGGCGATGTCGAAGCCGAAGCCGAAGTCGCGCGTGTTGCGCTTGCGGTAGGATCCGCCCGTCGTCGGATCGTAGGACATGTCGGTGCGGTTGTAGTAGCCGTTGACCCTGAGGTCGATCCAGTCGCCGCCGGGCTGGTATTTGTAGTTGGCCGTATAGGTCGCGTTGTCGACACCCCAGTTGTAGCCCGAAACCAGGAAGTCGTTCTTGTACCAGCGCGCGCCCAGCTTCAGGTCGTGCACGTCGTCGGGCTGGAAGTGCAGCTTCACCAGGCCGGACCCGGGCTTGTTGCTGGCGTCGGGCCTGTTGTAGGTGCCGTCGCCACGCTGGTAGTTGCCATGCTCGCCATAGCTGAACGCGCCCAGGATAGAGGCTTGGCCACCTCCGGCCAATTCGGTCTGGACACCTGCCGCGGCCATCCCCGAAGCGCCATAGCCATTGCTGCCTGCCTTGACGGTCGTCTTGACGCCCCGGTCCTGGCCTTCGAGCACGACGTCGTCGAACTCGATGGTGCGGAAATTGACCGCACCTGCCAGCGAGCCCATGCCATAGGCGCCATTGACCGCGCCGCGTTCCGCGCCGATGCCGGCAAGAAGGTTGGTGTCGATGTAGAGCAACTCGCCGCCGGTGGAGGCGTGGCCTGCGGTGTTCCTGAAGGTCTGGGGCACTCCGTCGATCATCGTGTTAACGCGGCCATCGGCTTCGAAGCCGCGGATGTTCACCGACACGCCGGGCTGGCTCGACGACATGCGGGTGAACGTGCCCGGCATGCTGCGAACGATGGCATTGGCGTCACCGCCAAATTTCTCCTGGACGATCTTGCCGTCGATGACGCTGACGCCACCTGATGTCTGGAAGGGCGCTTTCGTATCGCTGCCGGCGCTGACCGTGATGGGTGGCAGCACCAATGGGCTCGTTGCCGGCGCCTTCCGGTCTGACTTGACCGGCTTGGGCGGCTGCTCGGCGCCGTTGGGGGACTGGGCATTCGCCACGCTGAGGGCAATGGCGCTGCACACGGCCGCCAACGCGACAGTGCTGCAACGGATGATGTGATGATTGTTCACTGTGTTCCTCGGAATGCTGGGAATCAGTGGCTTGCTCTGGAGAAAGAACTGCTAGCTTCTGATGCGCGTCTTCTCGGAAGACGACTTGGCGCCTGATTGATGGGATGAGCCCAGGCTCTCAACGCGCCATTGAAAACACTGGCAATGAGCGCCCAAACACAGGCGGTCGGCCTCTCGTCCAGGCATCCGAGAGAAGACATCGAAATTTCAGTATGTTGTTTGACCACCCCGTTGGCCGGTCGACGGCCATGAAGCTGAGCTACATTAACTTGATATTTGGAGTCAAGTTTTATGCGAGGCGATTTTGCGTCGCCCACAGGCGGATGCGGACGGCTATATCAGTGCCTTCCAGCTGCCTGAGACAGCCGCTGAAGACGAACCCATAGGCTTTGTTGCCGTAACTGCGCGGCATCGGTCGTCATCCTGCAAAGCGGTTTGAAAAGACGAGCAACGCGTCGACGCTGTAGCCAACGTGGCCCGGTGCGGTAAGCTGACACAAATCGCCGAGGAGACTGCCATGCCTTCACCGTCCGCAATCACGACGCTGCCCTCGGGCGAGGCCGTGCCGACCCTCGGCCAGGGCACCTGGATGATGGGCGAGGACCGCGGCCGCGTCGCCGACGAAGTCGCCGCACTTCAGCTTGGGCTCGATCTTGGCGTCACCTTGATCGACACCGCCGAAATGTATGGCACCGGCGGTGCGGAAAAGGTGGTGGGCGAGGCCATTGCCGGGCGCCGCGACGAGGTGTTCCTCGTCTCCAAGGTGCTGCCGTCCAACGCTTCGCGCAATGGCGTCATCCGCGCCTGCGAGGCGAGCCTCAGGCGCATGCACACCGACCGGATCGATCTGTACCTGCTGCACTGGCGCGGCGGCGTGCCGCTGTCGGAAACCATCGCCGTCTTCGAGGAGCTGCGTCAGTCGGGCAAGATTCGCCACTGGGGCGTCAGCAATTTCGATGCCGATGACATGGAAGAGATGAGCCGTCTGTCCAAGGGCGGCGCCTGCCAGTCCAACCAGGTGCTCTACAACCTCACCCGCCGCGGCATCGAGTTCGATCTGTTGCCGCAGTGCCGGGGCCTCGGCATGCCTGTCATGGCCTATTCGCCCGTCGAGCAGGGTGCGCTCGCCGGCAACAAGGGTCTCCAAGGCATCGCCGCCCGCCATGAGGCGACCGCCGCGCAGATCGCGCTCGCCTGGGTCCTGGCCCAGTCAGGCGTCATAGCCATCCCCAAGGCGACGCGCCTCGAGCATGTCAGGCAGAACGCCGCTGCGCGCGATATCAGGCTGACCGGGCAGGATCTGGCCGAACTCGACCGCCTGTTCCCGCCGCCATCGCGCAAGCGTCCTCTGGAGATGATCTGACCGTTTTGGCCGGCGCCTGTCAGCTCGCCTTGACGGAACAGATACCGTTGGCGCCGCCCTTGCCGGTGTAGGAGACGCTCGGCGAGCCATCGGGATTGATGCTCAGCGAGATGGTCACGCCAGCGCCCTTGATCTCGAAGTAGTTGTCGTTGAACTTCTTCAGCGCGCCTTCCTTGCCGTTGATGTAGACCGGCCCGCCTTGGTCGGCATGGACCTCGATGTTGCCGGGGCAGGTGGCGTTGAGAAGCGGGATCGACGCATGCGCCGGCGTTGCTAGCCCAAGGGCTGCCGCCAGGGCAGACATACCAGCCAAAGTCTTGTTCATTTCATTCCCCCATGTCTGGACGACATCAGGCATTGTTGCGCTGCTGCGACCGTGCCGCAAGCGCACATGGGCTCAGCTTGCCAGCGCCACGTCGGGCGCACCGATCCTTGCCTCGAAGCTGCGGCTCTTGATGCCGACATAGTGCTCGCCAAATGGCCGCGGCTTGGCGATGCCAAAGCCTTGCGCATAATCGACGCCGATGTCGCGCAACGCCCTGGCAATGTCGTCGTTCTCGACGAACTCGGCGATGGTGCGCTTGCCGGTCACTTCGCCGATATGCTGGATCATCTCGACCATGGCGCGGTCGATGCGGTCGACAAGCATGTCCTTGACGAAGCCGCCGTCGATCTTGAGGTAGTCGACGGGCAGGGCCTTGAGATAGCTGAACGACGACATGCCCGCACCGAAATCGTCGAGCGAGAAGCGGCAGCCATGCGCCTGCAGCGTGGCGATGAAGCGGGCCGCCCGGTCGAGGTCGGCGATCGCGCTGGTCTCGGTGATCTCGAAGCAGATGGTCGTGGGCGAAATGCCGCTGCGGGCAAACTGCTCCAATACGTAGTCGGCAAAGCTGTCGTCGCCGAAGCTCGCGCCCGACAGGTTGATGGCGCAGGTGGTGATCGGCGAAGCGTCGGCCGTCTGCCGGGCCAGGATGCCGAAGGCCTGGCGCACCATCCAGCGATCGATCAGCGGCATCAGCCCGTAGCGCTCGGCCGCAGGGATGAATTCGCCTGGTGTAATCAGCTTGTCCTCGGCATCGGCCAGCCGGACCAACAGCTCGACATGGGCGCCTGCCGCGCCATCGCCATGCAACGGCACGATCTCCTGGGCGAAGATGCGGAAACGGTTCTGCTCCAGCGCTTCGCGCAGGCGCTGCACCCAGGCCATCTCGCTCAGCCGCTGCTCCACCTCCATGTCGCCGATCTGCTGGATCTGGATGCGATTGCGGCCGCGCTCCTTGGCCATGTAGCAGGCGACGTCGACGCTGCGCAGAATCTCTTCCAGCGTCATGCTGGCATCCGACATTCCGACCACGCCGATGCTGACGCTGATCTTGAAAGCGCGTCCCGCCCAGACGAAGTTCAGCTCGTCGACGGCCTGGCGCAGGCTCTCGGCGGTGCTTGCCGCGAGCTCCTCGGGGCAGTTCTCCATCAGGATGCCGAATTCGTCGCCACCCAGCCGTGCCAGAAGATCGGTCGGGCGCAACCGGCTGTGCAGTGCCGCCGACACCTTGCGCAGGAGTTCGTCACCGGCCGCATGGCCGCAGGTGTCGTTGACGATCTTGAACTGGTCGAGGTCGAGATACATCAGCGCGTGCACCGCCGGGCGCTTGGCCAGGGCTGCCAGCGACGCGTTCAGCCGCGCCTCGAATTCGCGGCGGTTGGCCAGCGAGGTCAGCGTGTCATGGCTCGCCTGCCACGACAGCTGCGCCATGAATTCCTGTTCCTTGGTGCGGTCGTGGAACACCAGCACCGCGCCCGCCACCTTGCCGTCTACATAGAGCGGCGCTGCCACCAGCGACACTGCGACGCTCGAAAGGTCCGGCCGCATCAGCTGCTGCGGCACGCCGCTGCCGCCGACCGCTTCGCCCGAAAGGACGCGTGCGATGAAGCCGTTGTCTTCTTCGTCGCTCTCTTCGCTGACCAGCCGGAACAGCTGGTCGAGTGGCTTGCCCTTGGCGCTGGCGCCATGCCAGTCGAGCATCGCCTCGGCCGCCTCGTTCATATAGTCGAGCCGGCCCTCGGCGTCGGTTGCAACGACGGCCTGGCCGATCGAGGCCAGCGTGATCTGGGCGCGCTCCCGCTCGGCATTCAAAGCGCTTTCAAACGCCCGGCGTTGCTCCAGCAGATTGCCCGTGCGCCGCATCGCCAAAAGGATCAGGGCGCCTGCGGTTACCACGTTGACGCAGAGCAGCAGCACGGTGATGTCGCGCGAGCCGCGCCCGAGCGAGACGGAGAAGGCCTCAGCCAGCGGTGCCGTCTCTTCGTGCAGACGATGGATGTCGTTCTTCCACGCCGCGAGCTGTTCTGCCGAGGCACTGCCGCTCGAGATGCCGGCATGCATGGCCTCGCCGAGTGCCGCGATCTCCAGGATCTTCGGATCGGCGTCGACCCAGCGGTCGACGGCATTGGACAGGTAAGGCACGTGGCGGAAGTTCTTGAACAGCCAGATCAGGCCGGGATTGTCGTTGGGATGGTTGCCGCCGCGAAGGAAGCCGTCATAGGCGGCGTCATAGTCGAGCAGCGGTTTTTCCATCGCCAGGCGCGCGTCGCGGTCGGCCAGCGGCACCGCGATGGCGTGGCGGAAACGTTCGAAATAGTTGGCATCGCCGGAATTGGCATAAAGCGTCAGATAGTAGATCGCGTCCTTGTGGCCTTTCGACCAGGCGCTTTCGCCTGCAGCATAGGCGCGCACGGCAGACAAGGTATATAGACTGGCACCGGCAATGACGGTCTGTATCAGGACAACGGCGATGAAGGGCCACAGCAGCCCGATGAGCTGAAACCTGGATCTGATGTCGCGTTGTCTCGTCACATGTATGGCGAACGAACTCGCCCCCCAGCTTGTTCTCCCTCGCGTTTGCGGCGCGAATAGTTGCAATACCTATATGAGCAAGCTTTAAAATTCCTTTCCCTGTAAGGTTCAAAGCACTATCCAGTACATTGACGTAGGGTAAGGTATTTCCGGCCTGCTGCCAGCGATCTTCCGTCAACTTGGGTTGACGGAATTGCCTACGTCAACTAATGTTGACGAATGGTTGATCTGAACGCCCTGCATTTGCCCGATGATCCCGACGAAGCGCTGGCCGCGGTGGTTGCCTTGCGACGGCTGGCCGACACGCTTGAGCGGCGCGCGGTCAGGTCGGCGCTCGGGCAGGGCTGGTCATGGGCGCGGATCGCCCAGGCACTCGGCGTCAGCAAGCAGGCCGCCCACAAGCGGCTGTCCGACATCGGCGATGGGCCGGAGAGCTAGGAGACGAGAATGTTCAGCCGCATCAAGGCGCGTTTCAACGACATCGGCACGATCGGCACGCTATGCACCGGGGCGGAGCAACATGCGTTGCGGGATCATCAGCGCGAGCCGGGCGCCGAGCACTTCCTGCTCGCCGCGCTCGACCTGCCCGACGGTACGGCGCGGCAAGCCTTCGCAGCGGTCGGCGCGGATCCCGCGGCGCTGCACCAAGCCATCGCCCGTCAGTATGGCGACGCCCTTGCCGCCATCGGCCTGGACATCGCTTCGTCGTCGTCGGCAGGGTCGGAGCGGCTGGCCGCACGCCCCGGCGCATTCAATGCGTCGGCCTCCGGGCAGGAGGTCATGCAGGCGCTGGCGGCAAGCCGAAGCCAGCACGGCCCGCTGCTCGGCGCGCATGTCGTTGCCATCGTTGCCGGCATGCCGCACGGCGTTGCCGCCCGCGCCTTGCGGGCGATGGGCATCGACCTTGCCCAACTCAGATCCGCCGCCGAAGCTGTCGCCGGCGCCGATGCGCGTCCCTGAGCCGGGACGCGCTCACTTCGCCCGGTGAAGCCGAAGCGGCTTGGTCGTCTCGCGCTGGATGACGCCTTGTGCTTCGAGGTCGAGCTGGGCTGCCTTCAGCCACCAGCCGGCCTTGTCGCCGCCGGGAAACAGCTCCTCGGACAGGATCGGCAGCACCGCCGCCTTGGTTTCCGCCACGGTCAGGCCCGGCGTGGTTGCCGGCAGCACCTCAAGCAACGCGTCGCGCATGGCGGTGTATTTTGCCTTGTCGACACGCACGACATGGTTGGGCGAGACGATGTTGCGAATCTCTATCTTCTCAGCCGCCTTGGACATCGAGCTCTCCCTTTACATATTCGATCTTGGGGGCGCGAAAACCCATCGCCGCCCAGGCAGACAAAAGCCGCCACATGAAGCGGCCGGAATGCTTGGCATAACTCGGCAGGCTGTCTGTGAATTCGACGCCGGACCTGCGGTCGGCGGTCATCGTGCGCATCTCGGCCGGTGGCCGGTCGGCGGGGTCGATGCGCTCGCGATAGACCGACAGCCAATGCCCGCCCTTGAACTCCAGAAACATCGGCGAGTTGCAACAGGAAGCCACCACGCGCCGGGTCGGCGCCGTCCGGCTCAGCCGGTGTTCGCGCAACAGCTCGGCGCCATGCGCACAGCGGATCCGGTCTTTGCGGTAGAGCGTGTAGTTCGTGCCGCCGTCGCTTTCGAGCACCGGCGCGCCGCCGGGTAGCGCGGCGAAAATCCCGCCTGCCTTCTGGCAGCTGGAGCAATAGCAGATCGCGCCGACGATCGGCGTGCCGCTCGCCTCGAATGCCACCTGTCCGCATCTGCAGGCGATCCGTCGCATGTCAGCCATCTCATCACCTCGTCCGTCGATTTAAAACTAGACTGGACCGTCCAGTTTGATTTGTCAACGGCTTCGGCTTATGCTCGACATCGCAGCTGCCGATACAGGGACGTGCATTGATGAAGACCGCCAAAACGCGCCAGGAACGGACACGCGACACCATCCTCGATGCCGCCGCCGGCCTGTTTCTCCGCAACGGTTTCCTTGGCGCCAATATGGACGAGATCGCAGCGGTCGCCGACGTTTCCAAGCAGACCGTCTATGCCCATTTCCACAGCAAGGAAGCCTTGTTCCTCGATGTCGTCAGGGGGCTGACCGGCGTTGCCGGCGACGTCCACCAGGAGCAGGTCGCCGACCCCGTCGACGACCGCCCGATCGCCGATTACCTCCAGGAATTTGCCGAACTTCAGCTCACCATCGTCATGACGCCGAAGCTGATGCAACTGCGGCGGCTGGTCATCGGCGAGGTCGAGCGCTTTCCGGAACTGGGCAGGGCGCTGCATGCGCTCGGCCCGCAGCGCTCGATTACCCGCCTGTCGCGCGCCTTCGAGCGCTACCGCAGGCTCGGCCAGATCGAGGCCGACGACCTCGAGGCCGCGGCGTCGTTCTTCAACTGGCTGGTGATGGGGGCCCCCGTCAACGACGCCATGCTTCTGGGCGACGACGCCATCCTGCCCGCCGCGGCCTGCCGCGGCCACGCTGCCGAAAGCGTGCGCATCTTCCTCGCTGCCTTCGGCCCGCGCGCCACGCATCGGGCATAGGCGCCGGCTGGTGGCCGGCGCCGCAGGGTTCATTGACCTGATGCCATCAGGTCGCGCACCAGCGCGTCCTTCACCAGCCCGATCAGCTCGGCATGCAGTTCGCCGCGTGGTCGGCCGGCCTCGTCCGAACAGATCGGATCGAACTCGCCAAACGACTTGAGCAGTTCGGCCGCACCGTCCTTGCACTCGGGCAGGAAGCTGAAATGCGTCGCACCCGCCACGGTCGCATAGGTCCCCTTGGACGTCAGCTTCGCGAGTCCATCGGAGATGACAGCCAGCGGAATGCCTTCACCCTCGCCGAGATTGATGAAGTGCATCGGGATCGCGATGTCCTTCAGGCTGTCGGGGTCATAGGCCTGGGCGAGGCCGGGATCGGCCAGCACCGCCGTCTTGATCCGCTGGTCGAGGTTCGACTGCTCGAAGCGCGCCTGATCGATGCGGCGCAGGTCTACCTTGTCGACTGTAATCTTCTCGTCATTGACGTAGCCGACGCCGCTTACAAACCAGGCGCAGTCCCACTTCTTGTAGCTGTCGCAATAGCGGGCATAGGCCTCGAGATTGGCGCGCGCGCCCGAAAGCTCCATGGCACTGGCACCACCGAGCGAGAAGCCGACGATGCCGATCCTGTCGGCATCGATGACGCTGCTCCAGGCCGGATCCTTGGCCAGTGCGTCGATGACGGCGGACAGATCGGCCGTGCGCTGCCACAGCTTCGGCGTTTCGGCCGGGGTGGAAAAACCGCTGGTCGTGCCCGGATGGTTGGGGCCGGCAACGACGAAACCCGCCTTGGCAAGCTCGGTGGCGAGCCAGCTCATCGCCTGCACGCGGCTGCCCGATCCATGCGACAGCAGCACCAGCGGATGGCGGCCCGGCACCACGGGTGCATCAATGCTGGCTGCCGCGCCCTTGAACACCTTGTTGTCGCCGACAATTGTCGGCTTGCCGCCGACGGCTGCCGGATACCAGACGGTCACGGATAGATCGCGGCCGGTCTGCGGCACCGACATCTCTTTGACGCCCGCTTCCGAAGCGAAGCAGGCGGAGACGAAGCCGATGAGGGCGGGAATGGTGGTGAGTAACTGGAGCACGGGAGCCTCGCTCTGTTTGCGGATGAAGACGAGCGAGCAATGGCGAAAATTGACCTTTATCGGCGTCCTCGATCGCGATTCAGGTCGTGCTCGATCGCGATAGAGGCCATGATCGGCTGTCTGCTCTCCCGTGGGATTCGCCTTGATCTTCGTGCCCTTGTCCTTCGTCGCCGCCCTGTTGCTGGTCATCCTGCTCGTCGCAGCATTGCGCGCCCGCGAAACATCAGGCGGCAACACCGCCTTCCTCGTCCTCGTCGCGCTCTGCGCCGTGCAGTCGGTCGTCGTCGGTCTGCGCTGGGGCTATCATGTCGAGGCGGCGCGCTATGTCCAGCCGATCCTGGCTGCCGGCCTGCCGCCTTTGGTGCTGTTCAGTTTCCGCACCTTGCTCCAGCGCGATGATACCCAGGGCGGTGCCACACGCTGGCTGCACGCCTTGCCGCCTCTGGTCATGACTGCCATCGTGCTGTTCGCGCCCGCCTTTATCGATGCAGCACTTGTCGTGCTGTTCGTCGGCTATGCAATCGCCGTGCTGCACCTCGGACGCAGCGGCCCGGACGCTCTGGTCGAGGCGCGCCTCGACAGCGCGGTCGCCGCCCACCGCGCGCTCATCATCGCCGCTGTCGCGCTCTGCCTGTCGGCCCTGTTCGACCTCGGCGTTTTGCTCGCCTTCGAAAAATGGCAGGGCGAAAACGCCGCCGTCATTGCCAGCAACGCCAATCTGCTCGGCCTGTTCTTCATTGGCCTGACCGCCTTCGTCGCCTCGCGCGCCCATCCCTCGACACCGACCCAGACCAATCCATCCGAGCCGTCGCCGTCCGAGCAGGACCGCGAGGTGCTCGATCAGGTCCAGCGCCTGCTGATCGACCAGAAGCTCTATCGCGACGACAATTTGACCCTGTCCAGGCTGGCCCGCCGCGCGGGCGTGCCGGCGCGACAGATCTCGGGCGCCATCAACCGCCTCGCCGGCAAGAATGTTTCGCAGTACATCAACGACGTCAGGATTTCGGAAGCCTGCCGCCTGCTCAGGGACACCGACATGTCGGTCACATCGGCCATGCTCGATGCCGGCTTCCAGACCAAGTCCAACTTCAACCGCGAGTTCCGCCGCGTCACCACGCTGAGCCCCGCCTCCTGGCGCGAGCAGAACCGGCGCAGGGCCGCGAACGCCGCTTGAGCGGCCGCCATCGTCACGCCGCGCGGTAGGTCTGCGCCACGGCACCGCCTGGAATGGCTCTCGAACTCACCAGCTCGAGCCGGGCCGGCGCGGCGAGTTCGGAAAACAGCGGCAGGCCCTGGCCAAGCGCCACAGGGACGACCAGCAACGCGAAGCGGTCGACCAGCCGGCCGGCGACGAGGCTGCGGGCAAAGCTGACCCCGCCATGGGCGACGATCGGCTTGCCCTCCTGCGCCTTCAGCCTGGCGATTTCCTCCGCGAGGTCACCGCTCGCCACATAGGCCTGCGCCCAGCTCTCCGCGCCGGCTTGCAGCGCAGCCTGCGTGGTCGCCGTTGTGGCGTTCGCCAGGATTGGCGGCCCCCGCCGCGAGAACACCGCCTTGGGGATCTGGTTCATCGGTGCCGCGAACTGGTCGGTGGAAGTTGGCCACCAGGCAGCCATGCCATGGAAGGTGCGGCTGCCCTTGATGTGCAGGCTGGCGTTCCACAGGAACTCCACGCTCCACGCCTTGGCCTCCTGGTCGGTGCCGAACATCCAGCCGTTTCGCCCGTCCAGGTCGCTGACGAAACCGTCGACCGACATCGACATCTTCAACACCAGCTCTCTCATAGCCGTCTCCTCCATTGCGGTCCTGACCCGAGGACGCACGGGAACGAAAGATACCCACAGCGCGCGGCCATTTCATTGGCCGCGCGCTGTCGCATTCCGCAATCTCAGGCAGCTAGCGCTGCAGCCCGGCAAAGAAGGCCGCGACCTCTTCCGCCCAGACCTCGGGCACTTCCATCGCCGCAAAATGGCCGCCGCTGGCAAGCTCCGTCCAGCGCAGGATCGTGTTGCCTTCTTCGCCGTAGCGGCGGATGGCGACCTCGTCGCGGGCAAAGACGGCAACGCCCGTCGGCACGCCCGAATTCGGCTTCGGCGACCACGCCTCGGGATCATGCGCATTTTCATAGTAGAGCCGGGTCGACGAGGCAGCGGTTCCGGTGAACCAGTAGACCAGCACATTGGTCAGGAACCGGTCGAGCTCGACGGCATCAGGGCTGTCGCCGAAGCCGGCAAACATGTCGCCCAGCCAGGCGATGAGACCGGCCGGCGAGTCTGAAATGCCATAGGCCAGCGTCTGCGGCCGGCTCGACTGCAGCGCATTGAAGCCGAAGCGTTCGGCCATGAACTGTTGCAGGCGCTGCAAACGGCTCTTCTCGGCATCGCTGAACGTGGCCATCTCGCTGGGATCGATGGGCCCAAGCGGAATGAAGCCCATCGTCGCCGCGTTGACATGCACGCCGATGACCCGGTCAGGTGCTGCCCGGCCGATGGCAGGTGCGATGATCGCACCGGCATCGCCGCCCTGCACGCCGAAGCGCTTGTAGCCGAGGCGCGACATCAGCTCGAGCATGGCGCTGGCGATGCGGCCGTCATTCCAGCCTGCCGCGCGCGTCGGGCCGGAGAAACCGAAGCCGGGCAGCGACGGGATGACGAGATCGAAGCCAGCCTTAGTCAACGGCCCGATCGCACCGAGGAACTCGACGAACGAGCTCGGCCAGCCATGCAGCAGGAGCAGCGGTACGGCATCGATAACCCCCGACTTCACATGCAGGAAATGGATGGTCTGGCCGTCGATCTCGGTGACGAACTGCGGGTTGGCGTTGATCGCTGCCTCCTGCGTGCGCCAGTCGAAGCCGTTCTTCAGCCGCTCGATCGCACGGGTGACGAAACTGGATGCCATGCCGTAGCTCCAGCCGGTGCCTGGAATCTCGTTGGCGAGCCGAGTGTTGGCGAGCCGCGCCTTGAGGTCGGCCAGATCGGCTTCAGAAATGGCGATCTTGAAAGGGGTGATGTCAGACATTGCCGCGTGTCCTTTGCTATGTGCATGACCCCAGCGAAAATCGTGCGATCTCAGGGGGCCGTTCACAGGGTTGAAAGTGCATCCTTTCTAGCCGGCGGCATGGTCTTGCGGATTGAAGATTTCCGACAGTTTCAGCTGCGCGCGGCCTGCCCGGGGGTGACGCCCATGATCGCCTTGACCGAGCGGATCATGTGCGGCTGGTCGGCATAACCCAGCGCAAAGGCGACGTCCGCCGCCGGCCGGCCCTGCTGCAGCAGCGCCACCGCCTTCTGGGCGCGTTCGATCTGCGTGAAGGTCTTGTAGGTGACGCCGGTCGTCTTCAGGAAATGCCGCTGCAGCGTCCGCTCCGACATCGCCATCGGATGGCCCGAGACGATTGAGGCGACCACCCGGTTGTCCTCGACGATGGAGTTGCGCACCAGCTTGCGGACGAAGCCGTCGACCGTTTCGAAGGTCGGGATCTCCAGCACGTCGGAGCCGAGCCGGAAGCGGTCCTTGCCGATCAAGTCCAGCACCACACCCTGGTCGCGCATGACCTCGCCCGGCATCAGCGGCATGAAGCTGCTCGGCTTGAAGGCGATGGAAAGGATTTCGTCGCCGGCGGCATAGTCATGGGTGACGGCAGCCGTGGTCAGCCCGGTGCGCAGCACGGTGGTGGTGTCGGCATTCCTGAAAATGACCACGTCCCAGCAGCCATCCGGCTGGATCTGCATCGAGCCGCCGGTCGCAAAGCTTGTCCGCGTCACCGACTCGACGAACGGCGACGACCAGCCTTCCAGTGTCACGACCTCATGCATGTCAGCCGCCGCGCTCCTCGCGGGGGCAGTGTCGCCGGAGTTGGCTGATGAGGCAAGGGTGCACTGGCCCCGAGGTGGCGCTGGTCGACACCGTTGGGGCTATGGCCGATAGCTGTTGGCTCAAGCCTTTTCGGACGCCGGCCGCAGCTTGACACGCCGGTGACGGCGGGTAGTTTCCTGCCCGCGAGGTAACGTCCTCTCCCGCCAGGGAAAGAATGTCCGGGAACGGCCCGGCCCAATCAAAGGGCTTGTTCATGTGCCGTCATCATCTGTCCTCGCGCCTTGTCCTGAAAACGGCCGCCTCATGGCTGAGACGCTTCGGGAACTCCGGCCCGCGTATCGTGCTGCCGGGCATGAACCGCGTCCGATGATGTAGGTGGTATCAGCTTCGAGATGACCGAACTTGGCGCCCCTCCCTCCAGTGACGTCGCTTCTGAGCCTCTCGACAGGCCTCTGAGCCGCTGGCCGCTGCTCCGCTGGTTTGCCTCATCGGCGACATTGAACGTTCCCCAGGCTTCCGCGCCGGTGGCGTTCTCGCTCGTCGCCTTGGGCCTCACGGGCGACGCACGGGGCGGCGCCGCCATGATCCTGGCCATGACCCTTGCACAGGTCGTCGGCGCCATCCCGATTACACGGCTCGGTACGAACCGTTCAGCCGCGACCTTCCTGAGGCTGTTGGTGGCCTTCCGCACGCTCGCCTTGGCTGCTGTGGTTTTGTGCGCGTTTTACCAGGCGCCGTTTGCTTTGCTTGTCTTCTTCGCGGCTGTGGCCGGCTTGGTCAACGGCGCGGCATTCGGATATTTGCGCGCGTTGCTCAATCACTTCACGTCTGCTTCGCATCTGCCCCGAACGCTCGGCATTGCAGCCACCCTCAATGAGCTGACCTTTGTTCTTGGTCCGGTGGTGGCGTCCGCCCTTGGCGCCGTCTCGCCCGTCTTTGCCCTGCTCGCGCTGACACTGCTCGGTGCCATTCCGGCCCTGCTGGTGCCGCAGGCGGGCAAGAGCCATGTCGAGCACGCGCCTCATGCCGAGGGTTCGGTGCTCAGCCCCTCCATCCTGCTGTGGCTCGTCTGTGCGGCTGCAGGTTCGTCCACGGTCGCGGCCATCGAAATCGGAGCCGTCGCGCTCGCCCTGAAATTCGGCTACCCACCGACGCTGGCCATCCTGTTCACGGTGCCGCTGTGCCTGGCCTCGGTCGCGGGCGGCATCTGGGTCAGCGTGCGCAACCGCATGGCAAGCAGCAGGGCCGTCGTTTTGCTGCTGTGCGTCTTGACGCTTGGAGCCGCACTCGCCGCACTCGGACCATCGCTTGTGACCACGGTCGTCGGCGCCGTCCTCATCGGATTGGTCCTGGCGCCTCTCGGCACCTACTACTCGCTCGTTCTCGACCGCTTGGCCCCGCCGCGCAGGCGACCCGAAGTGTTCGCCTTGCTGCGTACGTCGAGTGCTGTAGGCATCATTTTTGCCAGTGCAGTGCTGACGGCCGCGTCCCTGTCGAGCGCGTTGATCGTCGTCACGGCCACGATGTTCGCGGTGACGCTGACGGTAGCATTTGCGACGCTTAGGCGCCGAACCGGTGCCGTCAATCAAACCTGAGGCCGGAAGCCTTGAAGGTGACCGCCAAAACCGCGTCGCCGGCGGCCGGGTCATGGGTAACAGTCGAGGCGGCCAGCCCGCTACGCAGCACTGACGTCGTATCGCCGTTCCTAGAAGCGACCACGTCCCAGCCCGGCTGCATCTTCACAGAGCCGCCGCCAAACCGGGGCCGCGTCATCGCCTCGACAAACGGCGCCCCGTCCAGTGTCACGACCTCATGCATCTCTGCCGCCGGGCTCCTCGCAAGCGCAGTGTCTGGAGATGCGGGGGGATGCAAAGGTGGGGCGGGAGAGCCGGCGGCCGACCCGTGCCGGGCAGGCAGTTCGGCAGACAGGCGCGCCCGAACACTACTTTTCAGGCGCGCCGCCGTGGATCGCGGGCTTGGTCCAGTTCGGGCTGCCCGTGAAGCTATTGAAATCACAGGACCGAAGAGGGGCTAGGTGCTACCGGTCAGGTTTGGAAATGGGACAGCCGCCGTTCTGCTGCAAACCTCTTCGCGACCGTTGAAGTTTGCTTCAACACTACCTGAAAGCAGGTTTGTCCGAATCGATTGTGGCTAGCAGCTACTCTCCAAGATGAACCTGGATATCTCGGAGGATTGTGAAAATGTCGGGATGAATATCTTCGACGCGTAGCTCCTCAATAATCCTCGAAGGCGTTAGAGTAACCGTGAATTTCTCCTGAACCATGCGCGAAATTTCTGAGAAAACAGCCTTCCCGGGTACGACCTTTCTCTTGAACTCATCATTCGGCCATGCGTGGGTGAAGGCTTGCTCTTCTTCAGCCGAGATCGTCGCTATGTCTTTCTTTGCACTTTTGCCAACCTCATAGCTAATCTTGGCTCCGATGCGGGCCGAGAGGGTCTTTGATTTCATCTGCTCGAAGCAAAAATTAAAGATTTCCTTGATTTCTTGTTCCCATTCGTGAGGCAGGGCGCGAGTAGAGTGCTTTCGCACGACAGCGTTTACCGCGTTCGCCACGAGTAATAGATTCTCGATTTCTTTGAATGGCAGAACCCTGCATTGCGTGTCGTTCGTGTTGACGTCGCGAAGGAACTCGTCGATCTCGTCGTCGCAACGATAGTCGCGATCGAATATAGCCGCTACAGGGATGTGAAAGCCGAAGAAATTCTCGAAGACCCAGGATGATGTGGCTACGCGGGACCAGTTTGCAAACCCGTCCGTCTTCATGAGGGTAACGGTTGCACTAGAGATGAAATCCATGCCGCCTTGCTTCTTTGCAACCTTGGAGAGGATGCGAGCATCCTTCCCTTCGAAGTAAAGAACCTTCTTCGTCTTTGCCAATCGTGCGAACTGTGCGTTCTCCGAGCTGCCGATGGCGGCGTACACATCGGAATATCCCGCATCTCCCTGTATTCTCTTTGCGCCCCTTGATTCCGGTCGGACGATCAGAACGTCACCGGGTTCGACTGCGTTGATGATTTCCGTGGAATGAGTGGCTACGAAATACTGTCCGACTCGTTGTCCAATCACGCTCAAAAGTCGATGCTGGAGATCAGGGTGTAAGTAAATATCGGGTTCATCCAATATGAGCGTTGAATCCTCATCGGCGACGACAAGATGCATCATTGTCTGCATCCAGACTTGGAACCCAAAGCCTGCCCACTGGACTTCCCTGACATGTGATCCGTCGCGGAAGTACATTCGGACAATCGGGCGAGCGCCTCCATGCTCGATCTCTGGAGGACGAAGTTTTACTCCAGGCCATCCCAACTCCACCAAATCCGCGAACGTGTTGAACTCGTCTCTGCTCTTGTGAAGCCAGAAGTTTCGGAAATTACGGCTGGCTAGCCGTCCGTATCTGTTCCGCTCCACGGTTTCCTGAAGGACAAGTTCCTCGTTCTGTTCCAACGGGCTAAGTGTCGGAACGATCACGAGCTTCAATGGAAATTGTTCCCGCAGGAAAGTCGCATTCTTGCGCGCCGCGATATCGGTTACCAGAAAACACTCAAGATCGCCGTCACTTGGTATGGAGATCGCGAACGAGTTCCCATTGTCGAGCTTGATCCTTATCTGCGCAGGTCCGTCACCGAAATTATGAATACAGGACCTCAGGTCATTCTGGATGGCCGACGCTGGGGTCATCCAAGTTGAGCAAACTCCGTGGCCACCTTGTGATTTGAGAGTCGCTGTTCTCCGGCTGGCGAACCTCAACGCATCAAATGCGATTCGGAAGGCATCAAGTGCTGTAGATTTTCCAGCATTGTTCGGTCCTACTAGGACATTTCTATCCCTAGCCGAAAGGATGAAGCGAGAAAACGATTTGTATTCAGCGAACTCTATGGATTTGACTTTGCTCATACCGTGGGAAATCCGACCACTAGGTGCAGAGAAACACCCGAGCCCTGCCACCGCGCATATTGTTCACGCGCGATTGCGGGGGCGAGGCCCGGAAACTCGGCATCAAGCAGCGCTGGTGTCTCTTCGACAGTGATGTCCCAAGCCGCCGGCAAATCGTCCCCCTCCAGCTACACTGATGAACTGCTCTCATTCTAACTAGGTGAAATCAGCCATTGAAGCGCAAGCTAAATGGAGTTGCCCTTTCGATCCAGATACTTCGGCAACCTTATTGAAACTGTACACACCGGCAGGAGCTCCGCGCCTGATCAATCATCAAATTGAATCATCAATTCACTCATCTGACATCTCAGGGTTTCAACCCCCTAAAATTCGCCGTCAGCAACCCCCTTCGTTTGCGCTAGGAGCTTGATTGCCCAGCGCAATCGATGGTGACTGGGGCGGCTCGATGATTGCTCGATGGCTGAAACGGGGCGCTTAGCCGCCGTCTGGCGTAAACTCACCTGTGTTAGCAGTTAGATCGCACTCGCCTAGACCGCCCGATTGAACACCGCCTCAATAGGATGCCCATCAGGATCAATCACGAACGCAGCAAAATAGCTCGGCCCATAATGTTCCCGCAGGCCGGGGCCGCCGTTGTCGGTGCCGCCATGGGCGAGCGCTGCTGCGTGAAACGCCGCGATCGCTTGGCGGTCGGGTGCGGCGAAGGCGAGATGGAAGCCGGGGCCGGGCGGGCGCTGGCCGATGCTAAGCTGCTTGAGCGCCAGCTTGTCGCCGCCGCCTGCGACACCGTAGCCGACGGCCTGGTCGTCGGCGCCGGGCGAGAGGTCTTCCCAGACCCTGACATAACCGAGCGGGGCCAGAGCCGCGTCGTAGAAGGCAGCCGAGCGTTCGATGTCGGAGACGCCAAGCGAGATGTGGTGAAGCATGCCGGTCTCCGCTCCTTGCTGCGGCCTACTTCCCCGCCAGCCCCTTGAGCCTGTACAGCGCGTCAAGCGCCTCGCGCGGGGTCATTTCGTCTGGGCTCAGCCCCTTGAGCGCCTCGCTGAGTGTGTCGTTGGCGACGGGTTTAGCCGCCTCGCGTTTCACCGCGACCGAGAACAGCGGCAGGTCGTCGACAAGGCGGTCGGCCTTACCAGAGGTCTCGCTTTCCTCGAGCTGGTGCAGCACCTCCTTGGCGCGCGCCACGACAGCGTCGGGCAGGCCGGCGAGCCGGGCCACCTGCACGCCGTAGGAGCGGTCGGCGGCACCCTTGCCGACCTCATGCAGGAACACCACTTCGCCTTCCCACTCCTTCACCCGCATCGTCACATTGTGCAGGCGGCCGAGCTTGCCGGAAAGTGCCGTCAGTTCGTGGAAATGGGTGGCGAAGATGGCGCGGCAGCGGTTCTTTTCGTGCAGATATTCGACTGCCGCCCAGGCGATCGACAGGCCGTCGAAGGTGGCGGTACCCCGACCGATCTCGTCGAGGATGACAAGCGTGCGCTCGCCCGCCTGGTTGAGGATGGCGGCGGTCTCGACCATCTCGACCATGAAGGTCGAACGCCCGCGCGCCAGATCGTCCGAGGCGCCGACGCGGGAGAACAGCCGGTCGACCACGCCGATATGTGCACGCTCGGCGGGTACGAACGACCCCATCTGGGCGAGGATGGCGATCAGCGCGTTCTGGCGCAGGAAGGTCGACTTACCACCCATGTTCGGGCCGGTGAGCAGCCAGATGGCGCCGTTCCTGTCGTTGCCGTCAGGCGACAGCGTACAGTCATTGGCGACGAAGGGAGCTGCCGCCTCGCGCCTCAGCGACTGCTCGACCACCGGGTGGCGCCCACCAAAAATGTCGAAGGCGAGGCTGGCGTCGACCTCGGGCCGGCACCACGCCTCGTTCTGGGCGAGCACGGCGAGTGCCGCCGACACGTCGAGCACGGACAGCGCGTCGGCGCCTGACCGGATCGCCTGGGCGTGGGTCACTGCCTCGCCGACCAACTGGTCGAAGGCCTGGAGTTCGATTGTCAGCGCCCGGTCGGCGGCATTGGCGATCTTGGTCTCGAGGCCGGCGAGCTCGGTGGTGGTGAAGCGCATCGCATTCGCCATGGTCTGGCGGTGGATGAAGCGCGCCTTGGCCTCGTCGCTGCCGTTCAGGGCCGTCTGGTTGTTCGCCGTCACCTCGATGTAGTAGCCGAGCACGTTGTTGTGGCGGATCTTGAGCGAGCGGATGCCCGTCTCCTCGATCAGGTCGCGCTCCATGCCGGCGATCACCCGGCGCGACTGGTCGCGCAGCGCCCGCATCTCGTCGAGTTCCGGATGATAGCCGGCGCGGACAAAACCGCCGTCGCGCTTGAGAAGCGGCAGCTCCTCGCCCAGCGCCACGTCGAGATGGTCGGCGAAGCCTGTGGGCAGGGCCGATATCGCCGCGATCGCCGCCGCCAGCTGCTTCGGCAGGGAAGCGCCCGCAAACAACCCGGCAATGGTGCGCGCCGCCGAGAATCCCGAACGCAGCGCGCCGAGATCGCGCGGCCCGCCGCGGTTGAGCGCCAGCCGCGACAGCGCGCGCGGCATGTCGGCGACGCCCTTCAGGCTGAGCCTGAGCGCATCGGTCAGCCGCATTTCGCCGGTGAAGAACGACACCGCGTCCAGCCTGGCGCCGATGGCTTCGGGATCTGTCAGCGGCGACATCAGCCGGTCGGCGAGCAGGCGCGCGCCGCCGCCCGTCACCGTACGGTCGATGGCGCGGAACAGCGAGCCGTCGCGGCCGCCCGACAGGGTGCGCAACAATTCGAGATTGGCGCGTGTCGCCGGGTCGATGAACAGCGTGGTGCCCGACTGCTCGCGCTCGGGCCGCGACAAAGGCGGCCGCTCGGCCTTCTGGGTCTTTTCGACATAGGCGATGACGCCGGAGATGGCCGACAGTTCGGCGCGCGAAAACGCGCCAAAACTGTCCGGCGTCGCCACGTCGTAGAAACGGGCGATGCGGCTGGGCGCCGAGGTCGAATCGAACAGGCTCGGCGGCTGCGGGTTGACGATGCGGCCGACCAGATCGAAGCTCGGGCGCAGCTCCTCGTCATGGAAGGCAGGTTCGGCGACGATCAGCTCGCGCGGGTCGACGCGGAAGATGTCGGCCGAAAGCCGTTCCGGCGTCGTCTCGGCGACGCGGAAGATGCCGGTCGAGATCTCGATCCAGGCGATCGCCAGGCTGGCTTCGCCCGCGCCCTTGACCCGCCCCAGCGCCATCAGGAAATTCGATTCCTGCGGCGCCAAAAGCTTGTCTTCGGTGATGGTGCCAGGCGTCACCAGCCGCACCACGTCGCGCTTGACCACTGACTTCGAGCCGCGCTTCTTGGCTTCCGCCGGGTCTTCCACCTGCTCGCACACGGCGACCCGGTAGCCTTGCCCGATCAGCTTCTGCAGATAGTCGTCGGCGGCATGGATCGGCACCCCGCACATCGGGATGTCCTGGCCCTGGTGCTTGCCGCGCTTGGTCAGCACGATGCCGAGCGCGCGCGAGGCCTTCTCGGCGTCGTCGAAGAACAGCTCGTAGAAGTCGCCCATGCGATAGAACAGCAGCGAATCCGGGTTCGCCGCCTTGATCTCCATATACTGTTCCATCATCGGCGTCGGCGCGGCATGCACCGGGGCTTCGGCCCGGCTTTCCCCTCCGGCTTCCGCAAAGTCAGCTTCCGCAGCGATTATCGGTCGATCGTTCACGCCTGAACCTTCGAAAAAAGGAAATTCCCTCGTCTGCTTGGCGGTTTACAGCGCCGATGTGTAGCCTTAATCCAAAACGCTCCACAAAAAGAAATTTAAGGGACAGGAACGCTTCTCACCATGGCAACTACCAGGAAACCCGACAATTCCGGTCCCTCCGTCTCCGCTCAGGAAGCGCTCGACTTCCACGCCATGGGCCGCCCGGGCAAGCTCGAGATCAATCCGACCAAGCCGATGGCGACGCAGCGCGACCTCAGCCTCGCCTATTCGCCCGGCGTCGCCGTGCCGGTGAAGGCCATCGCCGAGGATCCCTCGCGCGCCTTCGACTACACGACGCGCGGCAATATGGTCGCCGTCATCTCCAACGGCACCGCCATCCTCGGCTTGGGCAATCTCGGCGCGTTGGCCTCCAAGCCGGTCATGGAAGGCAAGTCGGTGCTGTTCAAGCGCTTCGCCGACGTCGATTCCATCGACCTTGAGGTCGACACCGAGGACGCCGACGAATTCATCAACTGCGTGCGTTTCCTCGGGCCGTCCTTCGGCGGCATCAATCTCGAGGACATCAAGGCGCCCGAATGCTTCATCATCGAGCAGCGCCTGCGCGAGCTGATGGACATCCCCGTCTTCCATGACGACCAGCACGGCACCGCCATCATCGCCGCCGCCGGCCTGATCAACGCGCTCGAAATCACCGGCCGTGACATGAAGTCGGCCAAGCTGGTCTGCAATGGCGCCGGTTCCGCCGGCATTGCCTGCATCGAGCTGATCAAGTCGATGGGCTTCACGCCTGACAATGTCATTTTGTGCGACACCAAGGGCGTGGTCTACCAGGGCCGCACCGAAGGCATGAACCAGTGGAAGTCGGCGCATGCGGTCAAGACCGAGGCGCGTTCGCTGGCCGACGCCATGGACGGCGCCGACATCGTCTTCGGCCTCTCGGCCAAGGGCGCGCTGACACCGGCCATGATCCAGTCCATGGCCAAGAACCCGATCATCTTCGCCATGGCCAATCCCGATCCGGAGATCACGCCCGAGGAAGTCGCCGAGATCCGCACCGACGCCATCATGGCGACCGGCCGTTCGGACTATCCGAACCAGGTCAACAACGTGCTCGGCTTCCCCTACATCTTCCGCGGCGCGCTCGATGTCCGCGCGACAACCATCAACGACGCCATGAAGGTCGCCGCCGCCAACGCGCTGGCCGAGCTCGCCCGCCAGGATGTACCCGACGACGTCGCCGCCGCCTATCAGGGCAACCGGCCGAAATTCGGTCCCAACTACATCATCCCGGTGCCGTTCGACCCGCGCCTGATCTCGGCGATCCCGATCGCGGTCGCCAAGGCCGCCATGGAATCGGGCGTCGCCGGCCGGCCGATCCTCGATCTCGACAAATACGCCAACGAGCTCTCCGCCCGCCGCGACCCGATCGCCTCGACCTTGCAGCGCATCTATGACCGGGTGAGGCGCCAGCCCAAGCGCATCGTCTTCGCCGAGGGCGAGGAAGAGCAGGTCATGCGCGCCGCCGTGTCTTATGTGAACCAGAAGCTCGGCACCGCCATCCTTCTCGGTCGCGACGACATCATCAAGGAAAACGCCCGCCAGGCCGGCATCGACCTCAATAAGCCCGGCCTCGAGATCATCAATGCGCGGCTGTCACGCCGCAACGCCATCTATGCCGACTTCCTCTACGAGCGTTTGCAGCGCAAGGGTTACCTTTTGCGCGACTGCCAGCGACTGATCAACAACGACCGCAACCATTTCGCCGCCTGCATGGTGGCGCTCGGCGATGCCGACGGGGTCGTGACAGGCGTCACCCGCAATTACTCGACGGTGCTCGAAGACGTCCGCCGCGTCATCGACGCCAAGCCCGGCCACCGCGTCATCGGCGTGTCGATCGTGCTCGCCCGCGGCCGCACCGTCATCGTCGCCGACACCGCCGTCCACGATATGCCGAACGCCGAGCAGATCGCCGACATCGCCGAGGAAGCCGCCCACTTCGCTCGCCGCATGGGCTACGAGCCGCGCGTGGCGATGCTCGCCTACTCGACCTTCGGCCATCCGGCCGGCGAGCGCTCCGAGCGTGTCCAGGAAGCGGTCAAGATCCTCGACAAGCGCCGCGTCGATTTCGAGTATGACGGCGAAATGGCCGCCGACGTCGCCCTCAACCATCGCCTGATGCAGCAGCAATACCCCTTCTGCCGCCTCTCCGGTGCCGCCAACGTGCTGGTCATGCCGGCCTTCCACTCGGCGGCGATCTCGACCAAGATGCTACAGGAACTCGGCGGCTCCACCGTCATCGGCCCGCTGCTCGTCGGCTTGAACAAGCCGGTCCAGATCGTCTCGCTCAACGCCAAGGACAGCGACATCGTCAACATGGCGGCGATTGCGGCGTATAACGCGGGGGCTTGAGGCGCGGTTCGCGCAGCGAACGAAAAGCCCCCAAATGGGCTTTTCGAGCGCCTCAAGGCCCGGAGCCATAGCGGAGGGCATGGCGCTGCCGCCCTCCTTGCTCCGGCGACGGTTGGGCGAGGCGTCGCAGGCGCCGATTTTCCTCCTTGGGGGGGTGAGGAGTGGTTTCTACCGGCAACGAAGCCTACTACTCGACTTTCGAATGGCTGGTGCCGAACTGGCGTTTCCGTGGTAATTTAAGTTCCCAAGGGTATTCGGCAGACTGGGAAGCAAGGCGCGCTAAATTTCTCCACGAACGAGAACTCGCACGATCTCAGTATAAATCAATGATATCCAATACATACATTCATTCATAATGATTTCACAAACATCTTCTGATCCTCCAATTTGACCCAGGTCAATATTTTCTTCACCAACCCTGTTGTGAAACATCCTGTTCCTAACATTAACCAAAAGAGAATGAACAGAATTGAAGGGCACGCGGAATAGAATATCCCCGGAATCGTCAAACTCGAAGCCTCGGACGCTGCCGCGAACGCTTTTGTCTAGTTGAATTTTCAGCGCAGAAACGAAGTCCTCGCTCTTGCCTGCTACAGAAAAGTCAAAAGTTAGGCGGTTGAGATTCCCGTTCTGCGAAAGTGTCGGGATAAATCGTTCGAATGCTTTAAGGTCTCCGTCTCTATCGTTTTTTAGCAGGGATTGAAGAAAGGCATGAGATTTTCGAAAGTCAGTTTGAATTGTTGCGTAAAGTAATGGAAATGTAACAGATATAAATTCCAGTATCCGATACAGATACAAAAAAGCTTCGGTGTTTCTCCCGGCTTCCTTACTAACTATGCATAGTATGATATCCTGGCGTAGGGTGCAGTAGAAAGCCTCGTTTCTAGATTTTGTTCTTGAAAGAAACTCGCCATACTCTCCAATGGAAATTGAAGAGTCAAATATCTTTTTAACTATATGTTCTGGAGAGATAAGGGATTTTGAAAATACTCGTAATTGATCTTTCCTTAGCTTCGTAATCCGGCCGGTTTTTTTGTTAAAAACGTCGACCGATCCGACAAGTATTCTAAGTATTTCGTGTATTGGGGCTCCGTCGTCGTACAGGCCAAACGGCCTACTCGGAACCTTGTTTTTTGAAATTGGCTCTTTGAGAGTGAAGTTGACCGCCATATTTAATCCACGAGAGTGGCGTTAAAAAACTCTTCGGTAAGGTCTTCGACACTGATATTTTTAAAGACTTCAATCTTTTCGATAAAAAGCCTGGAAAGCTCGCGTCGATATTTCCCAACATTTACCTTCGATATGTCGATTGCTTTAAAAGATTCTTCGAATGTGGCAACCGATTTCGCAAATTCTGTGGGGTCTAGAGCTTTAAGTGTCTGAAAGCTCTTCTTGGCTCCAACCGCGAGTCCGATGAGATTGTTGCCAAGACGAAGCCAATCTCGTGCGAACGGATCTGCAGAGAGGTGATCCACGATGCTTAAAACTTCATCGAATCCGATCTCGGCTTCGGAGAGGTTTGACTCCATCACCTTGCCTACGAGAATTTCATCGAGTTTCGACTCAATGATTCTGGAGTTCTGATTGTTCACGCTATCGGTTAGGAATGCTGTGTAGGCCTCTGCAACATCGCTTTGTCGAAATGCGCCCGGCTTCTTTGTATTCTCGGTTTCCTTCTCCGACACGACCTGAATGGTCAGTTGTTCGGTGTCGAGAAGTCCTTTCGTGAGCATCTCAATTTGATGGCGCGCGGTCATCGGCTTCTGGCCGTTGTTTAATGTAATCATTCGATACAGAAGAAGGTCGTAGCGCTCAGCAATGATTACATTTAAGTGTAGCGGTCGAGTGGCGTCGAAAAGCTGATCGCTGGATGCGTCGTGAAGGGTATTCAGCCGCTGCATACCATCGAGTATGTATCCATTTTGGATATTGTTGTTAACAAAGGATTGCAAAGAATTAATGGAGAGGTTATTTGATTCTTGTTTGTTTACAAATGCTAAAGTGATAGGCGGCATAATACACCCGCGTGCGATATCTTTCTTTAAACGTGCGTAGAATTTCTTCCCTTGAATTTTTCTTTGTTGTTCAAAGCGATTTAGAAGAGGAAACAAATTTTCTAGTGCATAACTGTAGGTCGTTTGCCCTAGGGCAACAGAGCTTTTGATCACGCCATCTCGTGAAGCGCTGAATAGTTGTATCATCTTTTCGCCACCTTGTTATTTCGTCCTGTTGAGTTGCGGCTTCCGGATTTGTAAGGGCGCATTCCTGACTTGCCTGTCGTTTGCCAGGCCGTTGCAGGGTCGTGGACCCCGTAGGCATGCAGCCATAGACAGTTTAAGCAGACTCTCTGTCAATGGGGTTACTGCCGTGTACTACGGAGGGTGAAATTCGATTGTCCGCCGGCTTATACCGCGCTTTTAAGCTGTGAGGCTGCATCGCAGGAAATGACATGCATCCATTGTGCTAACTTGGAGCAGGATTGTTGCCGTAGCCGGAGGTCAGCCGTCTTGCATCATCTGTCAGCAATACGCGTGGATAGCCGCTCCCGTTTCTCCCCGCCTCCAAAACATCCCGTACAATCCCCTGCAGTTCCTCCCGCGGAACGCCGGTCGCGATGGTGACATGCGAGGAGCAGCCGGCGCCTCCGGCAATAGGCTGACGTAGCCTGTTGCCCGGGGAGGTTCCGTCCGAGAGTTCCCCACCGGGCGGGTGCGCTGGACGATGCGCTAGTGGGGCAGGGGGAAATGCCCATGCTCCGGAAGCGGAACGGGCGGAGACAGAGATCGCCGGCGGAGCGCGGGTTCGCGCCACAATCTAGATCAGAAGGCCTCGGCTCCGCGCCCCGCTTCCCGGATTCTTTTCCCAGACTGAAGTGTTCTTTGACAATGGCCAGGCGCGAAGGCGAGCGTGGCGATGAAGAAACTCGGCAAGGTCGCGATCCTTCGCGCCCCTCTCTGGCCTGCCGGACATCTCCCCCTCAGGTGGGGAGATTGGCAGCTTCGGCGCAGCGCATATCCTGCAATGGTGACTATTGGCGAAGGTCGTGGTGACGGCGTGATCTCCCCACCTGAGGGGGAGATGGCCGGCAGGCTAGAGGGGGGGGTGGGACGGAATGAGGTCGGGTAACGTTGGCGCCGCCCCTCATCCGCCTCCCGTGCCTGTCGAGGGGCGGGGCACCTTCTCCCCGTAGACGGGGCGAAGGAAGAGCTCAGAGCAACCCGGCCTGCTCGGCCTCGTGCTTCAAGTTCTGCCTTGGCCGAGGTCCGATCTGCTGGATGACAAGGCCGGCGGCGAGCGAGCCTAGATCGCCGCAATCCTTGAGCGAGCGCCCTTGCGTGTAGCCATAGAGGAATCCGGCGGCATAGAGGTCGCCGGCGCCTGTCGTGTCGACCAGTTCGCGGATTTTGGTCGCGTGGATGACCACGGTCTCGTCGCCGCGCACGATGACCGAGCCCTTCTCGGAGCGGGTGACAGCGGCGATCTTGCAGTCCTTGCGGATCAGCGACAGTGCCTCGTCGAACGACGACGTCTCATAGAGCGACTTGATCTCGTGGCTGTTGGCAAAAACGATGTCGACGGTGCCCGAACGCATCAGTTCGAGGAACTCGGCGCGGTAGCGGTCGACGCAGAACGAATCTGACAGCGTCATCGACACTTCGCGGCCGGCGGCATGCGCATGTGCTGCCGTCATGCGGATCGCTTCCTTGGCCAGCGGCGGGTCCCACAGGTAGCCTTCGAAATAGGTGACCTTGGCACCGCTTGCCTTGTCCGCCTCGACGTCGTCTGGCCCGAGCTCGACGCAGGCGCCGAGATAGGTGTTCATCGAACGCTCACCGTCTGGGGTGACGAGGATCATCGAGCGCGCCGTCGGCGGCGTGCCGTCGAGGGGCCCTCCTTCAAGCGGCGTTGTGTCGAAGGCGACGCCCTGGGCGCGGATGTCGTGGGTGAAGACCTCGCCGAGATGGTCGCGGGAAACCTTGCCGAAATAGGCCGAACGGCCGCCGAAGCTGGCGATGCCGGCAGCGGTGTTGCCGGCCGAGCCGCCCGAGGCCTCGATCGCCGGGCCCATGCGGGAATAGAGCAGTTCGGCGCGCTCGGCGTCGATCAGGTTCATCGCCCCCTTGATGATGCCGTTGTCGGTGAGAAAGGCCTCGTCGCATTGCGCGATGATGTCGACGATGGCGTTGCCGATGCACAGCACGTCATATTGGCTCATCAGGGTCTCCGCGGCGCTTTGGCCGTAAAAAGGGGCCGAGGGGTCGGCAAAACGGATTGCGTTTAGCGGCTCGCGGCGCGTTTGCCTACCGGCAAATTGGCAGCAGGCGCTTGAGGCCGGCCCCGCGGCACCTTATCTCAGCGCGGAAACAGGGAGACGTAACCCCAACATGATCCTCGACGCCGCCCGCACTGCTGCCGGCCAGCTCTTTTCGGCCGAGTTCCGCACGGTGTTTTTGAAGACGCTGGGGCTGACACTGCTTACGCTCGTTGCGCTGTGGTTCGGCATCCGCGAGGTGTTCGACTGGCTGGCCTGGCCATGGATCGACGCCATGCTGCCCGGCCTGCCCGCCTGGACCGGCTGGCTCGGCCTGATCGCCGCGATCATTGCCGGCATAGGCCTGGCTCTGGGACTGGCGCTGCTGATCGCGCCGGTCACGGCGATCGTCGCGGGCCTGTTTCTGGACGATGTCGCCGAGGTCGTCGAGAAGACCAACTATCCCACCGAACGTCCGGGGCAGCCGGTGCCGGCCTTGCGCGCGATCGTGCTGGCGATCAAGTTCTTCGGCATCGTCATCCTCGGCAATCTGCTGGCGCTGTTGTTGATGTTCATCCCCATCGTCAACATCGGCGCCTTCTTCCTGGTCAACGGCTACCTGCTCGGTCGCGAGTTCTTCGAGTTCGCCGCCATGCGGTTCCGCTCGGAAGAGGACGCCAAGGATTTGCGCCGCCGCAATGCCGGCACGGTGTTCATGGCCGGCCTTGTCATCGCAGCCTTCCTCGCCGTGCCGATCCTCAACCTTCTCACCCCGCTCTTCGCCGCGGCGATGATGGTGCATCTGCACAAGAGCGTGTCGGCCGCCGAACGCCGGCCAGAAATGGCGCGGGCATGACGAGCGTTCAGCTCTCGCGGCCGAACATCGCCTGCAGCTTGGCATAGGCGATGCCGTCGCGGGAGAATTCGAACGTGCCCTGGCCCAGCATCTCGCGCGACGCCCGCTCCATCATGCCGAAGGCGTAGGCGGTCAGCTTCGAGCCGAGCGAGATGCGCTTGGCGCCCGCCTCGGCCAGCACCGCGACCGAGAAGCCCGGCACTGCCAGAACGTTGACCGGTTTCGTGACAGAGCTGCACAGCGTCCGGATCATTTCGATGTCTGATATCCCGGGGGCATAAAGCACGTCGGCCCCGGCCTTCTCGAAGGCCTGCAGCCGCTTGATGGTGTCGTCGAGATCGGGGCGGTTCCAGAGGAAGTTTTCCGACCGCGCCGTCAGGACGAAGTCACCCTTCAGCGCCCGCGCAGCCTCGGCTGCCGCAGTGACGCGCTCGACGGCATGCGAAAAATCGTAGATCGGCCGGTCAGGCTCGCCGGTGTGGTCCTCGAGCGAGCAACCGGCAAGGCCTGCTGCCTCGGCGGCAAAGACGGTTTCGCCTGAGCTTTCGGGGCTGTCGCCCTTGCCCTTCTCGAGGTCGGCCGAAACAGGCAGCCCGGTGGCGTGCGCCAGATCGCGGCAGTGGTGGATCATCTCCTCGAAGCCGACATCACCGTCGGGCCGCCCGCGCGAGAAGGCATAGCCGGCGCTGGTCGTCGCCAGCGCTTCGAAACCGAAGGAAGCCAGAAGCTTTGATGTGCCGATGTCCCACGGATTGGGAATGATGAAGGCGCCCGGCGCCTTGTGAAGTTTCCGGAAGACCGCGCCCTTGTCCATGTCATCGCCCTCGATCCGAACCGACGGGCAATATTAGACCGGCGCGCCGGAGGGCTCAAACCCTGTTTCAGGCGATCGGGATCAGTCCTGCCAGTTTGCGCATGTCGTCGAACAGCACGGCGCCCGCCGCCTTGAGGCCATCGCAGTCGGAGTGCGGGTCGCGGTGATAGCCGAACACCCGCATGCCGGCGGCACGCCCAGCCTGGGCGCCGGCGACGCTGTCCTCGATGACGATACAGTCGGCTGGGGCAAAGCCCATCGTGCCAGCGGCGTGCAGGAACAGGTCCGGAAACGGCTTGCCGCGCTCGACCATGGTGGCCGAGAACAGCACGTCGTGGAAATAGGGCAGCAGCCCGGTCTGGCCGAGCGTCATATGCATCTTGTTGACCCGTGCCGACGACGCCACGCAATAGGCGATGCCGGCCGTCTGCACGGCGCTGACGAAGGTCTCGACGTGCGGGATCGCCTGGACGCCTGACGCAAACAGTTCCGGCAGCTCGCGGTACCAGCGCTCGACGAAGTCAGGCCCAAGGCTGACGCCCGTCGCCTCGACTTCCTTCTGCACCGACACCAGGCTGCGGCCGACGAACTGGCGGCGGCAGTCTGCGTAGCTGACGGGATAACCCGCCTCGGTCAGCCAGGCCGCGAGCCGCTGGTTGGCCAGCGGCTCTGTGTCGACCAGCACGCCGTCGCAGTCGAAGATGACGAGATTCGGCTTGTTCACGCGGTGCCCGTGGAGCCGAAGCCGCCGGCGCCGCGCGACGTGTCGCCGGCAAGCGTGCGCTCCTCGACCCCGGCGCGGGTCACCGATGCGATGACGATCTGGGCGAGGCGCATGCCGCGCTCGACATAGAAGTCTTCGTCGCCATGGTTGATCAACAGCACCTTGACCTCGCCGCGATAGTCGCTGTCGATGGTACCCGGCGTGTTGAGGCAAGTGATGCCGTGCTTGAAGGCAAGGCCGGAGCGCGGGCGAATTTGACCTTCGAAACCTTCCGGTATTTCGAAGATCAGGCCGGTCGGCACCAAAGCGCGCTTGCCGGGCAGGATCAAAAGCGGCCGGTCATCCGGCACCGCGGCGCGCAGGTCCATGCCGGCGGCACCCGACGTTTCGTAGGACGGCAGGGGCAGCTCGCCCGAATGCGGCAAGCGGACGATCCCGATGACGGGGGCGGAAGAGGTTGCGGCGGTCGATGTCATGGCGGCGATCCTATGGGACAGCGTCCAGAAGAGGTCAATTCACAAGAGGTCGCACTCAGCGAATTTCCACCGGCACCACTGTTGTTTCGCGGATCTCCTCCATGACGAAGGAGGCCGAGACATCCGACAGCGGCACCTTGGCGATGAGGCGCTGGTAGAGACGGTCATACGCTTTCACATCGGCGACGCGGGCACGCAAGACATAGTCGAGATCACCCGACATGCGATAGACGCCGGTGATCTCGGGAAACGATGTCACGCCGGCGCGGAACCTGGCCAGCCATTCGGGGTCGTGGCTCGACGTCCGCACCAGGATGAACACGGAAAGGCCAAGGCCGAGCTTGTCGGCGTCGACGAGCGCCACCCGGCCGGTGATGAAGCGCTCATCGTCGAGCCTTTTGACACGGCGCCAGCAGGCATTGCGCGACAGGCCGACGCGCTCGGACAGCTGGTCGACCGAAAGCGTGCCGTCGCGCTGCAGTTCGGCGAGTATTCTTCGATCAATCGTATCGAGTTCTCCAGACATCTTGGGATAAATGTCCCAAAACTTGGTGAATGGCAAGGACAGATTGGGACCGATGAACCTCTCTCCCGTGCGACGATACTCATGTCAGCCAGGGAGGTTCTCATGTCCGCACGCATCGCAAAGCTGTTCACGGCTCACCCCGAGGCGGTCGACGAGAGCTATTTCGAGCACATGCGTTTTGCCGGCTGGTTCGCCGGTCAGCTGTTCCTGGCAGCGGGCGCGGCACTCATTCACGCTTTGTTACCCTTCCTGTTCGAATCTACTGCCAGCACGATCATCCGCCGGCTGTACGAGCGGACACACAATCGGGGACGTTGAAGCGCATGTGCCGGTGGGCTGCCTATATCGGTGAAGAGGTCTTCCTCGAAGACATCGTGACGGCGCCGTGCCATTCGCTGATCGCACAGAGTCATTGCGCGCAGGAGGCCAAGTCGCCGACCAATGGCGACGGTTTCGGGCTTGCCTGGTATGGCGACAGGCCGGAGCCGGGCCTCTATCGCGACATCCTGCCGGCCTGGTCGGACCCCAATCTGAAAAGCCTGTGCCGGCAGATCAAGTCGGGCCTGTTTCTCGCCCATGTCCGGGCATCGACCGGCGGCGCCACCAGCCGCGCCAACTGCCACCCCTTCATTTCGGGACGCTGGAGCTTCATGCACAACGGCCAGATCTCGGGCTTCGAGAAGATCCGGCGCCGGCTCGAGGCCAGCATCAACGACGATCTCTACGAGCAGCGCCAGGGCACGACCGATTCCGAGCTGTTTTTCATGCTGATGCTGGAAGAGGGGCTCGACGCTGATCCGCAGGGCGCGGTCACCCGTGCCACCGGCCGTGTGGTTGCTGCCGCACATGGCGCCGGCATTGATCCGCAGCTGAAGCTGACTGCCGCTTTCAGTGACGGCACAAGCCTGTTTGCCGTGCGCTTTGCCACCGACGGACATGCGCCGACGCTCTACACCCGCGACGGCGAAACCGGTCGCTGTATCGTCTCCGAACCCTTCGACCGCGAAGGACAGAGCTGGCAGGCGGTGCCGCCGTCGAGTTTTGTCGCCATGACGCCTGATGAAATGACCGTCCGCCCGTTCCAGCCGGCATTGGCGCAACTCGCACTGGCCGGCTGAAACCGGCGGCCTGCAGGCGACGTTTAGGCGGAACGAGATCGACGCCTACGCGTAGACGTGTCCAGACCAATGCGTCGGCACTTGCGCTTTGCCCAATGTCTGCGCGGCTGTCCCAAGTGTCAGTTTGACCGGCCGCTGTCCGATTTGTTCAAGATCGAAGCGGGCCGAAGTGTATTTTCCAGGGACATCCGAAGGGATTTCTGCTGCCAGCCTTGGCTTGTTACCGCTGCGTTTGGCGAAGCCTCGAAGACAGCAGATCTCGCCAGTCAACTCACCGCGAGCTTGCACAATGCGCCCGACAACTGCATCTCTCTGCATCACGACCAAACGCGTCGTCGAGACACGCGACTTCTACATCAGGCATTTTGGCGTGCATCCTGTCTTCGATTGCGGCTGGTATGTCAGCCTTGAATTTGAGACAGGGCTTTCGCTGCAATTCATGGAGCCGCAGGGAGAACAACCCACATGCGACACGGCGGGCCTGACTTACAATTTCTGCGTCGACGACGTCGATGACGAGCATCGCGCAATGACAGCCGTGGGGCTGGTGCCTGTCATGCCGATCGAAGACCATCCCTGGGGCGATCGCGGCTTTGCGATCCGGGACCCCAACGGCATCACGCTCTACATCTACTCCAACCGCGAACCATCCCACGAGTTCAGGCAGTTCTATGCGCCACGGATTGACCATGACCTGTGATCGCGTTCTAGCCTTCCTGGACGAGCTGCAGGATCAGCGGGCAGATCACTTCGCTATTGTGTCGCGGCTGCGCGAGATCGTGCTGCAGGCCGGTCCGTCCATCTCCGAGGAGGTCAAATACGGCGGCATCCTGTTTTCGGCGCGTACGCCGTTTTGCGGCGTCTTCTCATATGCCGGTCATGTTACGCTGGAACTCAGCCAAGGTGCGGCTTTGCCGGACACGCACGGCGTGCTTCTGGGGCAAGGCAAACTGCGACGCCACATCAAGCTCTTCTCGGTGTCGGACATCGAGGATCGGCATGTCACTCACTATGTCGCGCTGGCGCGCCAGGCCGCAGACGCCTGAAAGGCGTTAGCCGCGCTGCCGTCAATGATGCGTCAGGGCGCGGTTCATCGGCTCCCAGTACATCTTCGCCCAACCTTCATCGAGCGCTGCATGCGCCGAGCGTGGGTAACCGGCCTGGTCGAAGGTCAGTCTCGTGCCGGTGCCGTCGGCCTGCAGTTCGAAGCGCACGATCGAATAGGTGCCTTCGGGCCAGACGCGGGAGCGCCAAGCCTGGACGATGCGGCGGTTGGGCACCAGTTCGACATTGCGCGCCTCGATATCGCCGCCGAACATCGAGACTTCGCCGCCCTCATGGGGCGAGATATGGGCCGCCCGGCCACCCGTCATGGCCTGAAAGCGGGCGGAATCGAGCAGCAGTTCATAGATGTTTCTGGGTGAGCCCTTGAGATGCACTTCCTGGTGGATGGTCATGTCGACCTCCTGCAAAGGCGCGATGTGTCCCGCGCGTTGAGAATATTTTCCGCCCGTCCGGCAGGAACGTCAACGGCGGTTTGCGACGACGAAAGTGCCGCCGTCGAGTGTCTCCTGACAGTGCCTTGGCAGGAGAGGGATTGTAGTTTCGAAGTCCGATTCGTAACTGCGCAACGAGCCCTTCGTCCGAATGGACGCCCAAGGGCCGGCGCGGGGGGCCATGCAGGACGGAAACAGATGACGGAAGACCAGACGCTAGCCGCCCCGGCACTCAAGGAAATCTTCGATCGCGACCGCCTTCGCCACATTGCCACCGAGACGGCGGCCATCTCGGCTGCTTTCGATGCGGAAAAGTTCATGGCGTTGGCGACCGCCAATCTCGACGATCTCGGCATCATGCAGCGGCTGCGACAGACCGCGACCAGCCTGCACGGCGCCCTGCCGGGCAGCTTCGAGCGTGGCGTCGATGTGCTTTACGAGCTGGCGCCGCGCATCCAGCACAGCTTCGCCTCGATCGTTCTGTCGGAATATGTCGCGCTTTACGGCAAGGGCCATGTCGACCTGTCGATGCAGGCACTGCACTATTTCACCCGCTTTGGTTCGGCCGAATTCGCCATCCGGCATTTCCTGGCCATGGATTTCGATGGCACGCTGAAGGTGATGCGCCGCTGGGCACTCGACGACAACGAGCATGTGCGCCGCCTGGCCAGCGAGGGATCGCGCCCGCGGCTACCGTGGTCGTTCCAGCTCAAGCAGCTGATCAAGGATCCGTCGCCGACGGCACCCATCCTCGAGACGCTGCACAGCGATCCCAGCCTCTATGTGCGCAAATCCGTGGCCAACCACCTCAACGACATTTCCAAGGACCATCCCGACCGGGTGATCGACCGCATCTCGGCATGGGACATGGACGACAGGAACACTGCCTGGATCGTCAAGCACGCGCTGCGGACGATGATCAAGAAGGGCGATCCCCGCGCACTTGGCGCGATCGGCACGACGGGCAAGCCGCTGGTGCGTGTCGACACCTTCGCGGTCCAGCCGGCGGCGATCCTGCTCGGCGGCCGCATCACGCTCAAGGCCAACATCGCCTCGACCGCCGAGACGGCGCAGCAGCTGGTGGTCGACTATGCCGTGCACTACGTCAAGAAAAGCGGCGGCAGCTCGAAGAAAGTGTTCAAGCTCAAGGAGATCAACCTTGCGCCGGGCAGCCAGAAGGAACTCTCGATCAGCCAGGCGGTGCGCGACTTCACCACACGCAAGCACTATCCCGGCCATCACTTGATCGAGCTGATCGTCAATGGCGAGACGGTGGCCGAGGGCGGCTTCGAGCTGAAGGGGTAGAGGCCAGACGTTGACGTCGCACCTCCCCCCCATTTGAGGAGGGAGGACCTGAACATCCTGCATTGCTCCAATTCCTCGACAGGCACGGCCTCGGCTGTTAGAAGCCCGCCATCACAAGGAATCCCCGATGGCTGAAGACATCGAAAAGGCGGTGGCGCGCCGCCGTACGTTCGCGATCATCGCCCACCCTGACGCCGGCAAGACGACGCTGACCGAAAAGCTGCTGTTGTTCGGCGGCGCGATCCAGCTCGCCGGCGAGGTCAAGGCCAAGAAGGACAAGATCCAGACGCGCTCCGACTGGATGAAGATCGAGCGCGAGCGCGGCATTTCGGTCGTCACCTCGGTGATGACCTTCGAATATGGCGACAACGTCTTCAACCTGCTCGACACGCCCGGCCACGAGGACTTCGCCGACGATACCTATAGAACGTTGTCTGCGGTCGACAGTGCTGTCATGGTCATCGACGCGGCCAAGGGTATCGAGCCGCGCACGCTGAAGCTGTTCGAGGTCTGCCGCCTGCGCGACATCCCGATCATCACCTTCGTCAACAAGATGGACCGCGAGGCGCGCAACACCTTCGAGATTCTCGACGAGATCGAAGAGAAGCTGGCGCTCGACACCGCCCCGATCACCTGGCCGATCGGTCAGGGCAAGACCTTCTCCGGCACCTATCACCTCGCCCAGAACGCGGTGCGCCGTGGCGACGCCGAGGCCGAGCGCACGCCGGTGCATGGTCCCGATTCCAACCGCGCCGCCGGCCTGTTGCCGGACAATGAGCGCCCGGCGTTTATCGAGGAACTGGAGCTTGCCCGCGAGGCCTGCCGCCCGTTCGACCTGCAGGCGTTCCGCGAAGGCCATCTGACGCCGGTCTATTTCGGTTCGGCACTGCGCAATTTCGGCGTCCGTGACCTGATCGAGGCGCTTGGCGACTTCGGCCCCGCGCCTCGGGCTCAGGAGGCCGACACGCGCAAGGTCGAGGCGACGGAAGAGAAGATGACGTCCTTCGTCTTCAAGATCCAGGCCAATATGGACCCGAACCACCGCGACCGTATCGCCTTCGTGCGTGTCTGCTCCGGCGAGCTCAAGCGCGGCATGAAGGCCAAGCTGGTCCGCACCGGCAAGCAGATGAGCCTGTCAGCGCCGCAGTTCTTCTTCGCCCGTTCGCGCATCACCGCCGACGAGGCTTATGCCGGCGACGTCGTCGGCATCCCAAACCACGGCACGTTGCGCATCGGCGACACGCTGACCGAGGGCGAGGACATCCTGTTCCGCGGCGTTCCCAACTTTGCGCCCGAAATCCTGCGCCGCGTCCGCCTCGGCGATGCGATGAAGGCCAAGAAGCTGAAGGAAGCGCTGCACCAGATGGCCGAGGAAGGCGTCGTCCAGCTGTTCCAGCCCGAGGACGGCTCGCCTGCCATCGTCGGCGTCGTCGGTGCGCTGCAGATCGACGTGCTCAAGGAGCGCCTGTCGGTGGAATATACCCTGCCGGTCGATTTCGAGATGGCGCGCTTCTCTGTCTGCCGCTGGATTGATGCCGACGACAAGGCCGACCTGCACCGCTTCATCGAAAGCCATCGCGGCGACATCGCGCGCGATCTCGATAACGACCCGGTGTTCCTCGCTCAGCACGAATTCTCGCTCAATTACGAGGCCGAGCGCTGGAAGATGATCCGCTTCGCCGCGATCAAGGACTATCAGGTCCGCGACAAGGTCGCCTGAAGAAGGGTGGGAGGGGCGGATTTGCCGCCCTGCAGCTCGTTTCGTCATTCCGTCATGTAAATCGCCTAATGGCATCGCAGTGCCGCTGCCTGCCCGTGGTCCAAGCCATGGGGCGTGACAGGTCGGCACTGGAGATGTTCAATGCGCCGAGCTTGCTGAAAAGGGCCGGCGCCGCCAGGGCGGGGGCACTAGAGCGCCGTGCGTCCGGGTGGACGCACAAAGGACGCTCCAAGGCTTAAAGTGGCGCATCGTGCTTTCCGAAAATCGAGAGCGATTTTCGGGCCGATGCGCGGACATGGAGGAAATGACGTCGCATGATGGTTTCAGCATTGATCGAGCGTGAACTGACCCGCGTTGGCTCTCCTGTCCGCTACGGCGTCTTCGTCGCCGTCGTCGGACCCAGCGGTGCCGGCAAGGACACGCTGATTGCCTATGTCCGAGAGCGCCTGACCGACGACGACCATGTCGAGTTCGCCCGCCGCGTCATCACCCGCCACAGCGACGGTGCGACCGAGGATCACGACACGCTGGCCGACGCCGCCTTCATCGAGGCGGACGCATCGGGCGCCTTTGCGCTGTCCTGGGAGGCGCATGGTTTGCGCTACGGCATTCCAGCTTCCGTCGACGATGCCATTTCGGTCGGCCACGTCGTCGTTGCCAACACCTCGCGCGGGGTCATCCCGGCGCTACGCCAGCGCTACGCCAATGTCGCCGTGGTCGAAATCACCGCAGCACCCGAAATCCTGGCCACCCGGCTTGCCGCGCGCGGCCGTGAATCGCGCGGCGAGGTGCTGGCGAGACTGGCGCGTACCGCTCCGCATGATCTCAGTGGTCCCGGCCATGTGGTGATCGACAACAGCGGCCCGGCTGAAATCGCCGGCGAACGCTTCCTTGCCGTGTTGCGCAAGGCCGTCGCCTTCTCCGACGTATCCGGCATGATATAGGAAAGTAAAGACTTACGTATTTCGCGGATCGATCCGCAGCATGTGGTTGTCCCAGACATGCTCGGGATCGTCGGTCTTTTTGCCGTCGGGATCGACGACAAGGCCGGCGCCCGTGGTGGCGAGGAAACCATCGCGGTCCGGCGCCAACCCGCAAACCTCGACCAGATCGGCATTGGCCACGACCTTGCCCGTCTTGGCCTCGATCATTGCCCAGGCGTTGCCTTGCGGCGAAGAGACGGCGATCAGCCCGGCGTCGCGATTGGCCGCGACCGAGCCGATATAGTTGCGGAAACCGCCGAGGATGTCCTCGGGCATGTCAAGCATTTCCAGCTCCTTGCCGCGCGCGGCTTGGCCGATCAGAAGTGGCTTTTCCGTTGCCGGCCCCTCGTGCTGGCAGCCGAACCAGACGGTGCCGTGGGCGTCGATGTCCATATGCCGGATCGACAGTTGGTGAAGCTTTTCCGGCAGTTCGTGTTTCTCGATCAGATCGCCCGAGACGCGGTCGACAAGCACGAAGGACGGCTTCATGGTTGGAATGTTGAGCTTGGCGCGGCCGAAATCCGGATGGGTCTCGATGCCGCCATTGCAGATGGCGAGCGTGCGCCCGTCGCCAAGCAGGATCAACTCATGCGGGCCGACGCCATGGGTCGGGAATTCGCTGAGGCGGCGGAAGCCGTCGCGCGCGTCATAGACGCCGACCATGCCGGCGGCGTTGTCGAAGTCGTTTTCGGTGACGTAGAGCAGCGCGCCATCGGGCGAGAATACGCCATGGCCGTAATAGTGGCGGCCGGCGATGCTCGGGATGGTCAGCGGCGCGTCTTTGCCGGTGTGGTCGAACACCAGCATGAAGGTGCCGGGCTGGCGCGCAAACACCACCGACTTGCACGAGACGGGATCGAATGTCACGTCGTGTCCGCGCTCTGGCAGGGTGACGCTGTGCAGGAACTTGCCGGCCTCCGACAGGATCGCCACGCCATACTCGCCGGTCCTGGCCTGGTAAGCTGTGGCGAACATTGCGTCGGTTTCGAGTGCCAGTGCGCGCCTGGCGGGGCTGAGCGAAAGCACGAAGCCTGCTCCAGCTGCCTTGAGGAAATCGCGACGGTCGAACAGCGGTGTGCGCATTGTCCTGGCTCCTCAGTCGCCGTCGAGCGACGAGAAACCGGCAGTCAGTCCGAGGGCCCCGGAAAGCCTGGTGCCGAACTGCTCCGACAGGCTCGACGTCACCAGCGCGAAATAGCCGAGCTTCTCGCGTATGGCGGGGTCGGCAAGGGCCGCATCGATCGGGCCGGTGACCGCAGCCGCCGCTGCCTGTGCATTGGTGAATTCGAAGCCGATCGACTCGGCAACCCAGCGCTCGTCGGCCGGCACCAGCTCGCCGAATTTCGAAGCGGCGAAAAGCGCTTCCATGCCCGCGATGTTGCCGGCAAGCGAGGCGCCCGTGCCTTGAGAGCGCCAATAAAGCGCCTGCTTCGGCTTGTCGGACGCCGCATTCTTGCCGAAAAAGCCATTGAGGCGCACGTCGCGCACCAGCTCGAGCCCGTTGACATAGACTTCGAGCAGTTCGGTCAGCGCTTCGTTGTCGTCGCGGTAGAGCGGATTGGCAGCACCCGGGTTCTTCCACTGGCTGGCAAAACCCTTGTCGTCGCGCCATGCGGCGTCGACCTCGGCGGCAATGGCCCCGATGTTGCCTGATATCGCCTGGCCATAGGCGCAGCGATAGGCGGCCGAGGTGCCGGAAAGCTCATCGGCGGCGGTGCCGAACAGCACGAATTCCAACGCGCCGAGCCCCTGCATGGCAACGCTCTTCTGGCCGAGAGTGGCTGCGTCGGTGGCGGTGGCATCCTTGTCGGCAAGGGCCGACTGCACCTGCTTCAGCCCGGTTCCCTTGCGGTCTGGCCAGAACAGCAGGCGCTCCAGCCGGTTCTGCTCGGTGATTGGTCCGAAGCGGATGATCTCGATCTCCGACCAGGTCGCCGTGGTTCTGGCGAATGCCGCGCGCGCTGCAGCAAGCGTGTCGGAAGACGGTTTTGCACAAAGCGTAACCATAGACTTACTGAGATCGGCAGTCGTGCCGACCAGCCGGCCATAGGCCGGGCGGATGAAACCGTCGATGGCGTCAGTGATCACCTTGGCCGACGCCTCGCTGGCGTAAGCGGCGGTCGACGGCACGAACAGGCAAAAAGCGAGGACAGCAGCCAGGGGACGTCCAGCCATCACAGCGACTCCAGGAACTTGATCAACGCATCGCGGTCCTGCGGCGGCAGCGCGGCAAAGTGGTCTCGTGACTTCTGGCCTTCGCCACCATGCCAAAGGATCGCCTCGGCCAGATTGCGGGCCCGACCATCGTGCAGGAAGAAGGTATGGCCGTTGACCGTCTTGGTCAGGCCGATGCCCCACAGCGGCGGCGTGCGCCATTCGTTGCCGCTGGCGTCGCCGACCTGCTGGCCGTCGCCGAGTTCGTCGCCCATGTCGTGCAGCAGGAAGTCGGAATAGGGCCAGATCAGCTGGAATTTCTGCGCCTTGTTGGGCGCATCGCGGCGCGTGACGAATTTCGGCATGTGGCAGGACGCGCAGCCGGCCTCGTAGAACATCTGCTTGCCGCGCAGCACTTGGCGGTCGTCGATGTCGCGCCGAGCCGGGACGGCCAGGTTCTGCGAATAGAAGGTGACCAGATCCATGATCGGGTCGGGGGCTTCGCTGCTGCCGAGCCGCTCCTGCACGCCATTGGGCTTCTCGAGACACGCCGTCTGGGCGTCGGTGCAGTCGCCCCAGTGCCTGGGCACGTCGGGCGTCGAGATGCCGATGTCGCCGGCAAAGGCATCGGCCGATTGCTGGCGGATCGACGGCGCCGACGCCTTCCAGCCGAAGCGGCCGAGCGTCAGCTCGCCTGATTTGTGGTCGCGCACGATGGAGGCCTTGCCCGAAATGCCGTCGCCGTCCTTGTCGTCGGGATCGGCATTGGCAAGGATGTCGGCGGGATGGATCTGCTCGACGAGGCCCAGGCCGATCATCGGCGGCGTGATGCGTGGCGACAATGTCGTCTTCGGGTCCATCGCACCATAGCCGAGGTCGGTCACCGAATAGATCGGCCAGCGCAGCGTCGTCATGGTGTCGGAAAGCTGGACCGGAAACTGCTGGTAGGAAATCACCATCCGGCCTTCGCTCTTGAGGCCGGGCACGGCAAGATCCTGGAACTGGCCGCCATAGGTGGGATCGGGGAAGTTCAGCACCTTGCGCTCGACGATCGCGGCTTTTTCTTCTGCCGTTTCTGCCGTGCGGGCGAGCCTCAGGAACATTGAGGTGGCGTCGGAATTGCCTTCCGGCGGATGGCCGCGGCCGTCCTTGAGGTGGCAGCTCTGGCAGGCGCGGGCGTTGAACAGCGGCCCCAGCCCGTCGGAGGCCTGGGTCGACGACGGCGACGACACCCATAGCTTGCGGAACATGCCGTTGCCGAGCTTGAAGGTGCCTTCTTCCTCGAAGGTGATGTTGGCCGAGGATTGCGAGAACGCATCCTGGTTGACGCGCTTTTCCGAAGTACCGGCTCCGCCCTGCATGCGCTCGAACTGTTCGGGTTTGCTGAAGTCGGTGGTCGGCCGGACGATGTTGTCGACGCGCGCCTTGTCCTTGGGATCGAGGTCGGTGCGTTCGGTGGCCAGGCCGGCGGGGACCGCTTCGCCTGAAATCACGACCGTTGCCGGCAGGGCCGCTATCAGGCCGGCCAACAGCAGGAGGCGAAGCGCTGTCGCGCTCCGCTGTCGTTTTATCTTGTCGTCGGGAAACTTGCCGGTACGTGCGCGGCGCGTGGTCAGAAAAGTGCGCCGCATTCCGGCATGTCCTATTCGGCCTTGTCAGCTGGTTCGGCGTTGAGCTGGCCGTACTTCTCGTCGCCGATCTCGGCGAGCAACTGCAACTGCGTCTCGAGGAAGTCGATGTGACCTTCCTCATCGGCGAGCAGTTCCTCGAAGAGCTTCATCGATACGTAGTCGCCATGCTGCGAGCAGATATCCCGGGATTTTTTGTAGGAAGTGCGGGCGTCATACTCTCCGGCGAGATCGCTCTCGAGCACTTCCTTGAGGTTCTGGCCGATACGCAGCGGCGAGATGGACTGCAGGTTGGGATGACCTTCGAGGAAGATGATGCGCGCGATCAGCTTGTCGGCGTGGTGCATCTCCTCGATCGATTCCTCACGCTCCTTCTTGGCGAGCTTGCCGTAACCCCAGTCTTCAAGCAGGCGGTAATGCACCCAATACTGGTTGACGGCGCCGAGCTCGAGGAAAAGCGCCTCGTTAAGCCGCTCGATGACCTGTTTTTCGCCCTTCATTTGCCTTGCTCCCAAATTGAACGCGCAACTCTCTGACGCGGTCCAGGTGTGAAACGACATCCACCTCGCCCGATTCCGAACGAGCATGATAAGCTTCGGTAATCCGAATTATCGTTTCGACCACATTTGGGAAGCAGCCGCAACAACGTCCGCGCTTCTGCAGCGTATGATAGACCTTCGCGGGCACGATCAGTGTCCACGGGTCCCGATCCAAAAGCTCGACGATTGTGTCTTCGATCTCCTTTTGGGTAATCAGATTGCAATGGCAGATAAGCATGGTTTCGAACGACCGTGGCTGACGGCGCGCTCCCTTTGGCGCGCCGTTTGGCTAGAGAAACTTAGGCGCGGCAAGCCCTCACTGGAAGACCTTGTCAGGCGAATCCAGGCTGTCCGAACCTTCGAATGCGATGGCGTCGAGCTTGAGCGCGGCAACCGCGCGCTCGATCGACTTGGTCTGGTCGACCAGCGCGTCGATGGCCGCCTGCACCGTGGCGTTGCCTTCGGTGTTGCCTTCGCCGATCTGCTGGTCATAGGCCTCGCCGCCGACGGCGCGGGCCTGGATCGCTTCCATCTTGGCGACCGTGGTGTCGAGCTTGCCGCTGAGCTCGGTGTCGAGCCCTGCGTCCGCTTCCTTGACCATGTCGGAGACCGACGGGCCCTCGACGGTCGAGCCGTCGATGCGCTTGTAGCTGCCGTGATAGGCGTTGCGGATGCCGACGGCGTCATAGAGATGCGAGATATGGGTGTTGTCGGAGAAGCAGTCATGCTCCTCTTCCGGATCGTGGAGCAAAAGGCCGAGCTTCATGCGTTCGCCGGCCAATTCGCCGTAGGACAACGAGCCCATGCCGGTCAGGATGGTCGAAATGCCAGCCTTGGCGTCGCCGTCGAGAAGCGCCTTGCGGGCCGCGCCGTCGGCCTTCCAGTTGCCGACCATCTCCTCGAGATCGGCGACGAGCAGGTCGGAAGCGGCGTTCAGATACTGGCCGCGGCGGTCGCAGTTACCGCCGGTGCAATTGGCGGTGTCATAGTCGGTGTAGGGACGGTTGCCGGCGCCGGGTCCGGTGCCGTTCAAATCCTGGCCCCAGAGCAGGAACTCGATGGCATGATAGCCGCTGGCGACGTTGGCCTCGATGCCACCGGCTTCCTGCAGCGTGCCGGCCAGCAACTCGGGCGTGATCTTGGAGGCATCGACCTTCTGGCCGTTGATCTCGATCGACGGGTTGGCGATGACGTTGGCGGTGTAGAGCGAGTTCTCGTCGGACTCGGTGCCATAGCCCTTGTCGACATAGTCGATCAGGCCTTCATCCAGCGGCCATGCGTTGACGCGGCCTTCCCAGTCGTCGACGATCGCGTTGCCGAAGCGGTAGACTTCCGTCTGCTGGTAGGGGATGCGGGCAGCCTTCCAGGCTTCGCGCGCTGCCTTCAGCGTCTCGTCCGACGGCTTGGCGATCAGCGCTTCGATGGCTGTGTCGAGTGCCTTGGCTGATGTCAGCGAGTCTTCGTATTTGGCAAGCGCAATGTTGGAATAGGTGGTGAGAACGGCCTTGGCGTCGGTTGCGGCCTTGGCCGGCAGCACGAAGATCGCGGCGGTCAGCGCGGTCGTCGCGGCAATGGCGGCGAGCCTGCCGTAGTGACGGTTGCGCGAGATGGATGCAGGCATGGTCTCTCCTCAGTGAACCAGTTGGCGCCGGCAAGCGCCTGGAAATCGTGTGCCGTCAGCATTTCTTGCTGGATCGGCGGCATGGCATCGAAAGAAAGCTCAGGGGCGATCCGGCCTCGGATATGCGCGTGGTTCGAGGCCCTGATAGGGCGCAGCGCGACCAAGCTGCAAACAGCCGCGCCATGGCGCGGTTCGACGAAGGCAGGCACCCAGATAGCTCCAATCGAAAGGGTTAAAGGCCCAGACATCAAAGACAGGCGCTGTAAAGCACGACTTCATAAAAGCCGAGCGCCATCAAAAGTCAACGCAATTTCGGCTAAAAGCGTAGCGGTATCAATAGTTTGGAATGATTCTAAACTGTTTCTGTCCAGTTTTTTTGCAGAGCTTCTTGAGGCCAAGCCGTTGATTTGTCGAGACATGGCGCGGGACCTGCCGAGCAGCACCCGGCACCCGCTGCGACATCAGGTAGCGCCACGACGCGGGATGATCAGGGGGCCACGCCTGGCACTATCTGGCCCGCCTGTACGATATGAAATCCCGCCTGTCAGCCATGAAATCACGTCATGGCCCCTTGCGGCGGAGGCCCCTAGCGGTCATTTCGGTAGAGGTTTCCGGTGTTGCAGAGGCGAGCATGAAGAACGGTGTGGTGATTGTCGGGGCCGGCCATGCCGGCGTGCAGGCTGCAGCCAGCCTTCGCGAGGAGGGCTACGATGGGCCGGTCATTCTGCTCGGCGACGAGAAGGAGCTGCCCTACCACAAGCCGCCGCTGTCCAAGACCTTCATCAAGGATGCTGCCGCCCAACCGCAGCCCTTGCGCGGCGAGGTGTTTTACACCGGCCACACCATCGACTTCCGGCCCGGAACCCTGGTCGAACGCATCGATGCCGCGGCGCGCCGGCTCGAACTCGCCGGCGGCGGTGACCTTGCCTATGACCAGCTGATCCTTGCCACGGGTTCGCGCCCGCGCCTGCTGCCGCTGCCGGGGGCCCATCTTGCAGGCGTGCTGTCGCTTCGCTCTGTGGCCGATGCCCGGCTGATCCGCGAGCAGAGCGCTGCCTGCGAGGAAGTCGTCGTCATCGGCGGAGGCTTCATCGGCCTGGAGATCGCCGCCACGCTCGCCGCCGGCGGCCGCAAGGTGACGGTGATCGAGGCGCTCGACCGCCTGCTCGGCCGCGCCGTGGCACCCCTGATCGCCGAACATGTGCGCCAGCGCCTGACGGCATCGGGTGTCCGCATCCTGCTCAAGACCACCATCGAGCGCATCGAAGGTGAGGACGGCCATGTCGCGAGCGTGCTGACCTCTTCCGGCGAGCATCTGCCGGCGAAGATGGTGATAACAGGCATCGGCGTCGTGCCCAATGTCGAACTGGCCGAGACGGCGGGGCTGGCGATCGCCAACGGCATCCGCATCGACACGGCCATGCGCAGCTCGGTCGAGAACATTCTCGCCATCGGCGACAACGCCAGCTACCGCCATTGGCAGACCGGCAGCGACGTGCGCCTGGAATCGGTGCAGAACGCCACTGACCAGGCCAAGCTCGCCGCCCGCACGGTTCTTGGCCATCCCGGTGACTACGTCGCCGTACCGTGGTTCTGGTCCGACATTGGCGACATGAAGTTGCAGATGGTTGGCCTGACCGCCGGCAGCGACCGCCAGATCCTGTCGGGCGATCCGGCCGAGAACCGCTTCTCGGTGTTCCATTTCATCGGCGACCGCCTTGTCGCCATCGAATCTGTCAATCGTCCCGCCGACCACATGCTCGGCCGCAAGATGCTCGGCCTCGGCTTCTCGCCGACGACGGAGCAGGTGGCGGGTGGGGCCGAGGCGCTCAAGGCTGCACTGGCGGCGCTGCCGGCGGGGTAGTCGCTCGAGAACCCCGCTGGCAAGCCAATCGACCCGTGGATTTGAGGACCCGCGCTAGCCTGAGACTGCTGCTGTTGTGGCGGATGTCGGTGCTTGGCTGCCTTGCAGGCGGCGCGCCGGTTCCGTCTGGTGGAGATAGACGGCGAGCGTATCCCATGGCGGCATGATGGACAGCTGCGACAGGATGCGGCCGACCTCGCCGCGGTGATAGCCGCCGTGCAGGATGACATGGCCCAGCATTTCTTCCCGCGACATGTATCCCTTGTCGCCGTCGGTGAACATGAATGCCAACCGCTCGGTCAGCCGGCCTGATGGTACATGCTCGACATAGTCGAGATACCACCGGTCCGAGTCAGTGACGGCCGACCGCAAGTCCGCAAGGGTCGGTGTTTGCGCGACATTGTCCGAGGTGTAACGGTGCGTCTCGCCGCTCAGATGCGCGGCAAAAATCCGGGCGACGACATGGTAATGGCTGATCAGCCGCAACGCCCTGGCCAGCTCCGCCCCCTGCCGCTCCGGGTCGAGTTCTTCGAGCTTGCCGAACAGATCTGCATTGGCCCAGGTGTGATAGCCGAACAGGGTGTGCAGAAGACCGCTCATCGCGAGGCTCCTTTTGTCTGTGTGCAAATGTGAGTAACGTCCTGATGATCGTCCGGAGCAGCCCAAGTGTCTACTCGCATTGCGAAATCGAACTCCCCGATGCGCAAGCTGCCGCGGCAGGGCCGTTCGCAAGCGACCGTCGAGGCGATCATCGAGGCCGGGGCTCACATTCTGGGCGAGAAGGGCTGGGACGACTTTAGCACCAACAAGGTTGCCGAACTGGCGGGTGTGAGCATCGGATCGCTCTACCAGTATTTTCCCGACAAGCAGTCGCTGGTCGAGGCCATTCGGCGCCGCCATCTCGACGATTGCCTTGCCGTCATGCGCGGGTCGCTGCGCGAGGGAAAGGCTGTCGAGCAATTTGCCGAGGATCTCGTGCGCGACATGTTCGCGGCGCACAGCATCAATCCGGGGCTGCATCGCAAGCTGCTCGACGAGGCTCAGAGCTCCGAGAGCATGAGGGATCCCAACAGCGCTTTCGAAGCCGAGTATCTCGGTCACTACACCGCCGCTGTCGCCGCTTATCGGACCTCGCGATCGGGGGCGAATGAGCGGGTTGCCGGTATGGTCCTTTCCGACCTGATGGACGGCGTGGTTCACAACGCCGCCCGTCGCGGCTTGCTCGGCTCCGAGGAGCTGAAACAAGAGCTGATCCGGCTGGTGCGGGCCTATCTCACAGTTGCGGACTGAACGGCGGCTCCGGCACCATTCATGTGATGCCGGAGGAGACCTGTTGCATCGGCAAGCAGCTTATGTCCGCACTTCCCGGATCGACGCCTCCAGAATATCGAGCGCCTCGGTCAGGACGTCGTCCTGGATGGTGATTGGCGCGAGGAAACGGATGACGTTGCCGTGGACGCCGCAGGTGAGCAGGATCAGGCCCTTGTCGAGCGCCTTGAGCCTGACGGCGTTGGCGAAGTCGGCCGAGGGCAGCTTGGTCTTTGCGTCGTTGAACTCGACAGCATTCATGAAGCCGAGACCGCGGATGTCTGATATCTCCGGCACGTCGTCGCGCAAGGATTCCAGCCGCTGCTTGAGCCGCGCGCCGAGCTGATTGGCGCGGTCGCAGAGTTTTTCGTCCTCGATGACGTCGAGCACGGCGTGTGCTGCCGCGACACCGATCGGGCTGCCGCCATAGGTGCCGCCGAGGCCGCCGGGATTGGGCGCGTCCATCAGTTCGGCGCGGCCGGTGACGGCGGCCAGCGGGAAGCCGCCGGCGAGGCTTTTCGCCATCGTCATCAGGTCGGGCGCGACGTCATGATGGTCCATGGCGAACATCTTGCCGGTGCGCGCAAAGCCGGTCTGAACCTCGTCGGCGATCAAGAGCATGCCGTGCTGGTCGCAGATCTTGCGCAGCGCCGTCATGAAGTCGCGCGGCACCTCGTAGAAGCCGCCTTCGCCCTGCACCGGCTCGATGATGATGGCCGCCACCCGCGCCGGGTCGACATCTGCCTTGAACAGCCGGTCGAGCGCCGCCAGCGCATCGGCCGTGGTGACGCCATGCAGCGGCACCGGGAAGGGCGCATGGAACACATCGGCCGGCATGGCGCCGAAGCCTGCCTTGTAGGGCTGCACCTTTCCGGTCAGCGCCATGCCCATGAATGTGCGGCCGTGGAAGCCGCCGGCAAAGGCGATGACTGCCTGGCGGCCGGTGGCGTTGCGGGCGATCTTGACGGCGTTCTCGACGGCTTCGGCGCCTGTCGTGACGAAGATCGTGCGCTTGTCGCCCTTCATCGGCGCGATCGCGTTCAGCCTTTCGCCGAGCCTGACATAGCTTTCATAGGGCACGACCTGATGGCAGGTATGGGTGAAGCGGTCGAGCTGTGCCTTGACCGCCTCGATGACGCGCGGGTGGCGATGGCCGGTGTTGACGACGGCGATGCCGGAAGAGAAGTCGATGTAGCGGCGGCCTTCGACATCCCAGATCTCGGAGTTCTCGGCGCGGTCGGCATAGACCTGCGTCGTCATGCCGACGCCGCGGGCAATGGTCTGCATCTTGCGCTGTGAAATTTCGGCGTTTTTCATCGGTGGTCCTCCAACCTCGCCGGCACCTTGCAGGCGCCAAACCGGCGTCATATCTGCACCTCTCCCGGTTTTTCACAAGCCGTCACGGTGATCGCAGGCATTGGTCCTCGCCGACGGCAAAAAAAGTTGCCGACGCCTTGTCGGAATTGCACATTCTCGCGCGTCCTAGTCATGAAGGAACTGAAAAGATGCTCTACGCCATCCTTTGCTACAACAACGAAGACGTCGTCTGCGCCTGGTCCAAGGAGCAGGACGACGAGGTGATGGCGCGCCTGCAGGTGGTCACCGGCAAGCTGCGCGACCAGGGCAGGCTCGGGCCGGTGGCCCGGCTGATGCCGACGACGGCTGCCACCACCCTGCGCAAGACCAGGGACGAACCATTGGTCATCGACGGGCCCTTTGCCGAAACCAAGGAGCAGTTCCTCGGTTTCTATGTCGTCGATTGCGAGACGCTCGACGATGCCGTGGCCGTGGCCAAGGACCTGGCGGAAGCCAATCCTGGCGGCGGCTCTTACGAACTGCGCCCGATAGGCGCATTTTTCCCCGGAAAAGAGGCAGCATGACCGACCCGGCCTGGATCAACACGGCACTTTCTTCCGCCCGGCCGCAGGCCGTGGCAGCCTTGCTTCGCTATTTCCGCAACCTCGACACGGCGGAAGAAGCGTTCCAGGAGGCCTGCCTGCGCGCCTTGCGCACATGGCCGGAGAAGGGACCGCCGCGTGATCCGGCCGCCTGGCTGATCTTCGTCGGCCGCAATTCCGGCATCGATGCTGCCCGCCGCCAGAGCAAGCAGGCGCCGCTGCCGGCCGAAGAGCTGGTGTCCGACCTCGAGGACGCCGAGGCCGACATCGCCGAACGGCTCGACGGCCAGCACTATCGCGACGACATCCTGCGCCTGCTGTTCATCTGCTGCCATCCCGATCTGCCGGCGACGCAGCAGGTGGCGCTCGCCCTGCGCATCGTTTCCGGCCTGTCGGTCAAGCAGATCGCCCGCGCCTTCCTCGTCGGCGAAAGCGCCATGGAACAACGCATCACCCGCGCCAAGGCGCGCATTGCCAATGCCGACGTGCCGTTCGAGGCGCCTGGCCCGGTGGAGCGCTCGGAGCGCGTCGCGGCCGTACTTGCCATGGTCTATCTCGTCTTCAACGAAGGCTATTCCGCCGGTGCCACCGAGATCGCCAACCGCGCGCCGCTGTGCGAGGAAGCGATCAGGCTGGCGCGGCTGTTGCTGCGCCTGTTCCAGACCGAGCCCGAGGTGATGGGCCTGACCGCGCTGCTTTTGCTCCAGCATGCCCGCGCTGCCGCCCGCTTCAATGCCGAGGGCGAGCTCGTGCTGATGGAGGATCAGGACCGCACGCTGTGGAACAAGGCGCTGATCGACGAAGGCCTGGCGTTGATCGACAAGGCGATGCGCCACCGTCGACCCGGCCCCTACCAGATCCAGTCGGCGATCGCAGCACTCCATGCCCGCGCCGCCCGGCCCGAGGATACCGACTGGGCCGAGATCGACCTGCTTTATTCGGTGCTGGAATCGATGACGCCGTCGCCTGTCGTCACGCTCAATCGCGCGGTTGCTTTTGCCAAGCTGCGCGGACCTGAGGCGGCGCTGAAGCTGATCGAGCCGCTGGCGCCGAAGCTGTCGGGCTACTTCCACTTCTTCGGTGTGAGGGGTGGGTTGCTGATGCAGCTCGGCCGCACCGACGAAGCGCGCGAAGCCTTCGACAGGGCGATCGCACTGGCCAACACCGCAGCTGAAGCCGCCCACATCCGCATGCATCTCGATCGGCTCTCAGTGCCGTCGCCGGCAGCGAAGCCGAAGGCCAAGGCGCCAAGCCGTCAGCTGCATTAGTCGCGCGGGTCCAAGTATCCACGCGGCGATGTCGATGCCGCGCGCCAGGACCCTCAGCCCATCACAGCAGACAACCTTCTCCCCCGTTACGGGGGAGAAGGTTGCGTCAGATTCGGCTAAGACCCGCGCAGCCAGTACGGGAAGTGCCTGTCTTCCCCCTGCTCGGGAGACGGAGGCAGCGGCGTCTTCTTGTCGGCCGGAACGTCCACGACCTTGCGATAGAGGTGCCAGGTCGCATGACCGAGCACCGGAATGACGACGGCGAGGCCAGCCAGGAACGGCAGCGACCCGATCAGCAGCGCGACGGCGACGATCAGGCCCCACAGAAGCATTGGCACTGGATTGTCCCGTACCGCCCGTGCCGACGTCTCGATCGCGGCATAGGCACCGACATCGGCGTCGAGCAGCAGCGGAAAGGCGACGACGGTGGTGCAGAGCACGACCAGGGCGAACAGGAAGCCGATCAGATTGCCGAGGAGAATCAGCGTCCAGCCGCGCTGGGTGGTGAAGAGATCGCTGAAGAACGCTGCCATCGACAGCGGGGCGTCGGCTCCGTAAAGCCAGCTGTAGAGCGCCTGCGCGACAAAAAGCCAGGCGACGAACAGCGCGAGCAGCATGATGCCGATGGCCACCATTGCCGGGATGGCCGGCGAATGCCTGACATCGAAGGCATGCCTCCAGGATGTGTCGAGGCCCTGCTCACGCCTTCGGCTGATCTCGTAGAGGCCGATGCCGAAGAAGGGACCCAGTAAGGCAAAGCCGGACATCAGCGGGAAAATGAGCTGCAGGGCGTTGCCGCCCGACGTCCATGTGATCAGGAACACCCCGACGATCGGGTAGATCAGGCACAGGAAAACGTAATGCGACGGCTTGTCCCAAAAGTCGTCCAAGCCACGTCGCAGCGCGTCGAACACATCAGCGACCGTTATCCGCCGGATGGCGGGATGCTCGATCGTATTGGTGGCGCCTGCGTACACATGGAAACTTGCCATGACCACTCCTCCGTTGGGGTGGGTCGCGGCCTGCGCTTGGCATGAGTGGTCACGCCAAACCGCGACCTTCACCTGGACAAATCATAGCGTGCTTCGAGAGATTTGACGACCCTGCGCGACCGTGCAGCTGATGGCTCACGCAAAGGTCATCGAACAAGGTGGCTTTGCCCGCCGCCAAAGCGGTCCAGGCAGAGTGCGTGGAGGCGTTCTGGCGTCAGCTGCAATAGCGGCGCGGAAAGGTCGAGATCGCCCGCGCGGCGATGTCGGTGCCGCGCGCCAGAGCTTCGGCAAGCGTCCGGCCCTTGGCGAGCGCCGCGAGCAAGGCAGCGTTGAACGTGTCGCCGGCGCCGACGGTGTCGATCACCTGGACCTTCGGCGATGCGGCGTGGAAATGTGCCCCGCCGGCATAGGCATGCGCGCCTTCGGCTCCGTCCTTGATGACGAGCGTATGCGAAGGGCCGATACGCCCGGCCAGAAGCTCGGCCGCGCCTTCGAGATCGTCCATGCCGGCAAGTCCCTTGGCTTCCTCGGCATTGATCAGCGACACGTCGGCAGCGGCAATCCATTCGCCCAGACGCTGCATGTTGGTCGCGCTCCAGCCGGCGGGTGGCCAGCCCGGATCGATCGCCGTGCGCCAGCCTCTGGCCGCAAGCGCCGCCAGAAGCTTGATGGTGCCTGCCTCGATGGCGGGCATCAGGAAGCCGCCCGAGATCAACGCGAAGGCGTTTTCGCCTGGCGCCCCGGGCAGGCGTTCAATAAGGTCGTCGAGGCTGGCGCGCTGCAAATGTCCGGGCGTGGTGAAAAACACCCGGTCGCCACCCTTGTGGACGATGCCGACGGTGAGCGTCGTCTCGCAGGGTTCGACGATCCATTCGGTCGATGGCTGGTCGAACTGGCCGCTCAGCCACGCGCCGTTCGAGTCGTTGCCGACCGAGGCGATCATGCGGTGTGCGACCTGCATGCCTGACAGCGCCAGCGCGGTGTTGCCGGCCGAGCCGCCCGGCCGCATCTCCGAGCGGTCGACCATCACTTCGGTGCCGACGGCAGGCCAGCCGTCGACCTCGCCGAGCACGAGGTCGACATTGACATTGCCGAGAACCAGCAGCGGCGGAACGGTCATGGGATGGCCTGTGATGCAAGAGAGCGGCCACACACATGGCACGGCCGCCGAATGGTCTGGTCAGGCACCAATGCGGGCCACGACCGGGACATAGTTTTCGAGTTCCGGAGCCGGGAAGCTGACCGAACCGGAAATCTCCGCCGAGCGGTAGAGCCCCATCAGGATCTCGACCACGGCGAGCCCGTCATGGAAGGTTTCCATCGGCGTCTCGCCCTTGCGGAAGCACTCGACCATGTGTCGGTTCTCGTCGGTGTAGCCATAGACGCCCGCTTCGTCTTCCAGCACCGGCATCAGACCCTGTTCGGCATTCTGCTTCTCGACAAGGTCCTCGCCTTCTTCGCCCTTGACCTCCCGCGACATGAATATCTTGAGGCCGGTGTTGAGCGAGTTGAACTCCATCGCATATTCCGGCCCGAGCAGTTCGAGCTGGATCCGCAGGCCGGCACCGACATAGGCCCAGGAGGTCGTCGCCTCGATCACCAGCTCGTTGCCGTCCTCGTCCTCGAGCAGGATGGTGCCGCGGGCGAAATCTTCGGACGGGCGGTTGCGGTAGTCCACCTCGCTGCCGAAGCGCTTGCGCAGCTGGTCGGCATAGTTGGGTCGCGTCCATTTGAGATTGGCGACGGTGCCGCTCACCTGCTTGATGGTCAGCGACTTGCGCGGGGCACCCGGCTTGGTCAGCAGATGGCGGGCGACCTCGACACTGTGGCACATCATGTCGGACAGCACGCCGCCGCCCTGCTTGTCGCCCTGCCAGAACCACGGCTCGTGCGGACCGGAATGCTCTTCGGCCGCGCGTGCCAGATAGGGCCGACCGGTGGCCGAGGCGGCGCGGCGCCAGATAATGTCCTTGCCGCGGATGACCGGCGTGCAGAACACCTGATTTTCAAGATAGCCGTGATTGAGGCCGGCGTCCTCAGCCAGGCGCAGCATCTCGCGCGCCTCGGCGATGGTCCGCGCCAGCGGCTTTTCGCAGGCAACCGCAATCACCTTGCTGCGGCCGGCCTTCACCTCGGCATGCAATGTGCGCATCACGTCGAGGCGGGTGTAGTTGGGCGACAGAATCCAGATCGCGTCGACATTGTCGGCGTTGACGAGCGATTCCAGGCTGTCGTGGCTGGTGCAGTCGCCCAAGCCGAGTTCGGCAACGCGGCTGGCGAAGCGGGCGCGGTTCTCGGCCTTGCGGCTGAACACGCCGGTGACATCGACATTGCGCACGCCGAGCATGCCCTTGAGGTGGAATTCCGCGATGAAGCCGCTTCCGACGAAGCCGACGCGCAGCCGCTGTTTGGGCAATCCGGTCATGTGAGGTCCCCTAGACTGAAATCATTTCGGCGCCGGCGCCGTGGTGCCGCGGACCTTGAGCGTTGTCGGCAGCATCACCGGCCTGCGCGGCGTGGCACCGCCCGACAGCAGGTCGAGCAGCATGGTCATGGCGGCGCGGCCGATGTCGGTGCGCGGCTGGCTGACTGTCGTCAGCGGCGGATAGAAGGCTTCGCTCAGGAACAGGTCGTCGAAGCCGACGACCGAGACCTGGCCGGGCACGTCGAGGCCGAGCTTGCGCAATTCGTGGATCACGCCGAAGGCCATTTCGTCGTTGGCGACGAAGATCGCCGTTGGCGGCTCGGGCAGTTCGAACAGCGCCCGGCACAGGCGCTGGCCGGTGTGCAGCAGATAGTCGCCGCGCTGCTCGTAGCCGTCCGGGATGGCGAGGCCTGCGGCCTGCATTGCGGCGCGATAGCCGTCGCGGCGGTCGACGCTCATGATCTCCGGCACCGGGCCGGAGACATGGGCAATGCGCCTGTGGCCAAGGCCGATCAGATGCTCGACGGCGTTGCGGGCGGCCGCCGCGTTGTCGATCATCACATGCGGGAAGCCGGCGTCCTGGATCTCCTCCAGCGCCACCACGATCGGCGCGCCGCCTTCGACCGAGGCGACAAAACCCTCGCGCCGGGGCAGCTTGCCGGTCATCAGGATCATGCCGTCGGCATGGCCGTCGCGCAGCATGTCGAAATACTCGATTTCGCGGTCGGAGTCGTTTTCGGTGTTGCCCATCAGCACCGAATAGCCGGCGGCGCGGGCGGTCGCTTCGACACCCTTGAGGATCTCGAGGTAGAACGGGTTGCCGACGTCGCGCACCACCATCAGCACCGCCATCGCCTTCTGCGTGCGCAGGTTGCGGGCGCTGACATTGGGCCGGTAATTCATCTCGCGCGCCATGTCGCGAATGCGGCTCAGCGTCGGCTCGGCGACGAGGCCGCTGTCGGAAAGCGCGCGCGACACGGTGGCTGCGGAAACGCCCAGCCGCTCGGCGATATCCTTGATCTTGGGTCGCTCGTTCATGCGCGCATCGCCCTGCCACGGCCGTAGAAGAGCATCAGGATCAGCAAGGTCGCGCCGAACACCATCTGCCGCCCGGATTCATCGATATGCACTGTCGTCAGGATGCTCTGGAGAACGACCAGCAGCACGGCGCCCGCCATCGTGCCCGTGTAGCCGCCCTTGCCGCCCGACAGCGGTGTGCCGCCGAACACCACCGCAATGATCGAAGGCAGCATGTACTGCTCGCCGACATTGGCGAAGGACGAGCCGGAATAGCCGATCAGGCACATGCCGGCGACCGCGGCGAAGGCGCCCGACAGCATGAACAGGGCGATGCGGGTGCGCTTCACCGGGACGCCGGCCATGAAGGCCGCCTGCTCGTTCGAGCCGATGGCGTAGATACGGTGGCCGAACACGGTGCGGCCGAGCATGAAGGCCATCAGCAGGCCGATCGCCACCCACAGCCAGATGATACCGGGCAGGCCGAAGAGGAAAGGCTGGGTGACGAACTGCGACAGACCGGGCGCGGCGCGTCCCGAGGGGATGCCGTTGCGGATGACGACGAGAAGACCTTGCAGCACGCCGAGCATGCCGAGCGTCATGACCAGCGGCGGGATGCGCAGCAGCGTCACGCCGAGGCCGTTGAACAGGCCGATCACTGCACCCGCGGCGATGCAGCCGAGGATCGCCGGCAGGATGCCGCTATCCGCACCGTTCATCAGATTGCCGCCGATGATGGCGCTGAGCGAGACGACGCCGCCGACCGACAGGTCGATGCCTTCGCGGCCGCCAAGGATGACCAGGTTCTGGCCGGCGGCGACGATGCCGAGCAGGGCGGCGACGATGAGCAGGCGCAGGATCTGCTGACCCGAGGCGAAGCCGGGCGACAGCGCCTCGCCGAGCAGCAAGAGCGCGGCGATGAGGGTCAGCGCCACGACCAGCGGCTGCTTGAGGAAGGTCAGCACCGGCGAGGGGGCTGCCGCTGGCGTTTGGGTTGCTGCGGTCATGCGCGTGCCCTCCGTCCGACAAGGATGCCCGCCATCAGGGCGACGAGAATGGCGAGGCCCTGGACCAGGTTCTGCCATTCCGACGGCGTGCCGACGAAGAACACCAGCGAGTTGATCAGCCCGATGATCAGCGCACCGATGATCGAGCCGACGACGGTGCCGAAACCGCCCGACAGCGCGCTGCCGCCTAGCACCACCGCCGCCACAGAGAACAAGGTCATCTTGCCGCCGACAAGTGGGTCGCCGCTGGCCGTGTCGCCGGTGATACAGAAGGCGGCGAGCGCCGCAAACAGGCCGCAGAGCGCGTAGCCCTGGACGCGGATCTTCGTCACCGGCAGGCCGCTCTGGTAGGCAGCCTGCGCATCGTCGCCGACCGCGAGCAACTGCGTTGCGAGCCTTGTGCGGGCAAGCACGTAGAGCACGATCGCCAGCAGAGCCACGGCGAAATAGACAAACGGAATCTCAAAGAAGCGTCCGCCATAGGTACGCCAGAAGGCGGCGGGCGCCGGCGTGCCGGCCACCGGCATGACGTAGAGCGCCAGCCCGGTGAAGAAGATCGAGGTGGCGAAGGTGGCGACGATCGCCTGCAGCCGGAGCGCCGCAACCACGATGCCATTGATAATGCCACAGGCGAGGCCAACGAAGAGCCCGATGCCGAGCGCTGCAACCACCGAGAAGCCGCTGCCGCCCAGCTTCTCCATCGTCACCACGATGACGACATTGACCAAAGAGACGATGGCGCCTGCCGACAGGTCGATGTCGCCGGCATAGACGACATAGGTCTGGGCGATGGCGAGCATCATCAGCGCCAGATAGGTCTTGGTCAGGCCGGTGATGCCGGCAAAGCTTACGCTGCGCGGCTGGTAGAGGCCGTTGAGCGCAAGCAAGACGATGGCGATGACCAGCGCCGGCAGGAACGGATGGCGCTCGACGAGGCGCTTCAATCCGCCCGGCTTGCTGGAGGGAAGGGACGCGGCTGTCATCACGCGGCCTCGTAAGCTGCCTGGTAGAGATTGTAGCGCGTTCTGTCGGCGCCGGTGAGTTCGCGGCGCACCGCACCGCCGTTGAAGACGAGGATGCGGTCGGCATTGTTGAGCAGCTCGGCATCCTCCGAGGAATAGAGCACGATGCCCATGCCCTCGGCGGCGAGCTGGCGGATCAGCGCGAACAGATCTGCCTTAGCCGACAGGTCGATACCCTTGGTCGGATCATCGAGCAACAGCACGTCGGGCCGGTCGATCAGCCAACGGGCGATGACGATCTTCTGCTGGTTGCCGCCCGACAGCGAATTGATCGGGTAGCCGAGCCCGGCAAATTTGGTGTGCAGCGCCTCGAGCGCCGGCTTGACCCGCTCGGCCAATGCCGAGGGTCGGGCGAGGAACAGCTTCTGGCGGAGATAATGGATCGGCGTGACGTTTTCGAGGATCGGCCGGCCCTGGATCACGCCGTCGCGGCTGCGGTCGCCGGAGACATAGGCGAGGCCGCGTCGGATCGCCGCGCGTGGGTCAGATGGCGCAAAAGTCGAACCCGCCAATGTGAGCGTGCCGCCATTCGAGGGAGTGGCGCCGAAGATGGCGCGCAGCACCGCCGACTGGCCCTGGCCATGCAGGCCGCCGAAACCAAGAATCTCACCTTTGGCGACCTCGAAGCCGACATTGGCGAAACCCTTGCCGAAGAAACGGGAGACCGTCAGCACCGGTGCCTTGCGATCGGCGGCCTCGGCCGGCGGTGCGCTGGCGCCGGGCGCCAGCTCGTCCTGGCCGCCGACCATCAGCCTGATGACCTCGCCGGGATTGGTGTCGGCGATGTTCTTGGTGCCGACCGTCTCGCCGTCGCGGATGACGGTGACGCGGTCACCGATGGCGAAGATCTCATCCATGCGGTGCGAGATGAAGATGATGCTGCGGCCCGCGGCCTTGAGGTCGCGCAGGATGTCGAAGAAGCGGTCGACCTGGGCCCGGTCGAGTGCCGATGTCGGTTCGTCGAAGATGGTGATGGGTGCTTCGGTCGCCAGCGCCTTCATGATCTCGACCAATTGGCGCTGGTCGGCGCGCAGGTTCTCGACCACTGCCTCGGCCGAGAAGCCCTCGCCGGAAACGGTGTCGAACAAAGCGATGTAACGCTGTGCCCGGCTCTCCAGGGCTGCGCGGTCGACGAAGATGCCGCCCGGCATGTCGGGCAGGCAGATGTTTTCTGCAACCGTCCGATGTCCGGCCAGGCTGAGCTCCTGGTAGAAGATGCCGATGCCTGATGCGCGTGCGGAATGCGGGCCGGTGATGGTGACCGGCTTGTTGTCGATCAGGATCTCGCCGCCGTCCGGCCGCACGCTGCCGGCCAGCACCTTGCACAAGGTGCTCTTGCCCGAACCGTTCGAGCCGATCAGCACATGCACTTCGCCTGCCTCGACCGTTAGGTCGCCGCGGCGCAAGGCCAAGGTAGCGCCGTAAGCCTTGCTTACGCCGCGCATGATGAGTTTTGACATGGTGGTGGCTTCCCGGTGCTTCGTCGGTCGCGGGGACGCGGGCCTGTGTGCAGGTGCCGCGTCCCCCGTCTTGGGAGGAAGCTTACTTGAAGAGCTTTTCGGCGTCTTCGATGGAAAGCTGGCTGGTGTAGGAATAGTAGCCCGGCTTGCCGTCTACCGCCTTCGCAGCGTCAGCGAGGTTCTTGCTGTCGATGAACGGGATCGGCAGGTACATGGCGTTCTTGTACTGGCCAGCCGTTGCCGGTTCCTTCAGTTCCTTGCCCTGCAGCATCAGCACGGCGACGTTGAGTGCCGAGGCCATCACGCCGGGCGGGTTCACCGAGGCGCCCGAGTTGAGCTTGTCCTTGGTCCAGATGTCGATGAAGTCCTTGCGGATCTCGCCGGTGGCGGCGATCGACGATTCCTTCTTGGCATCGATGATCGACTTCCAGGCGCCCGCCGCCATGCCGTCTTGCACCCAGACGCCGTTGATGTCGGGGTAGGTGGCGAGCAGGTTCTGCATCGCCTGCTGGCCCTGGGCCTGATCCCAGTTGGCGTTGACTTCGTTGACGATCTTGATGTCGGGATACTGGCCGAACACTTCCTTGTAGCCGGCGACGCGCATCTCGTTGGCCGGGTGGCCGGCGACGCCGTTGATCGCAACGACATTGCCCTTGCCGCCGAGCGTTTCGGCGAGCCACTTGGCGCCGGCCGCACCCCAGGCCTTCTGGTCGATGCCGACATAGGTGGCGTCAGGCGACGACACTTCGGCGTCGGTCGAGATTACCAGGATGCCGGCTTCCTTGGCCTGGGCGAAGACCGGGTCGAACGCCGTCGGGCTGTTCGGGTTGATGATGATGGCGTTGACGCCTTCGCTGATGAAGTTGCGGACATGCGCGATCTGGCCGGGCACGTCGACATTGGCGCTCTGCACCACGACCTCGACATTGACGCCCTTGTCCTTCCAGGCAGCCGCTGCGGCCTGGGCTTCCTCGATCATCTGCGTGCGCCACTCCGAGCCGACCCAACCATTGGACAGGCCGATCTTGTAGTCGGCCGCCTGGGTCGAGAACGCCGACACGGCCAGTGCCGCGACGGTGGTGAGCGCCAGTGCTGAAAATTTCCTCATGAACTCCTCCCGATGCACAGAAAAACTGCTGCAAGGGATCATATGCTGAAAATGTAATCGATTTCAATCGCGATTTTCCGGCATTCTGGCGGGGTGATGTCGAAACGCCGACCGCGACCAGTCGCTCCCGGCATGTTACGTTCGCGCAGCTGGTCCAATGGCGGATCCGGCGGCGTCGATGCAGTCGCCAAATACAGACGAGGTCCGTTCCGTGACCATTCTGCTGACGGTGCTGGCGATGATCGCTTTTGCGGCCAACTCGCTGCTGGCGCGTTCAGCTCTCGACGGCGGCGCGATCGATGCGGTTGCCTACACTGCGATCCGCCTGTGCTCCGGCGCGGCGGCGTTGCTGCTGCTGATCTCCTGGCAGCGCGGCCGCAGCATCTTTCGAGCCCGGCCCGGCAACTGGCCGTCGGCTGTCGCCCTGTTCGCTTATGCCTTGGCGTTTTCGCTTGCCTATCTCCGCCTTGGCGCCGCGGTGGGTGCGCTTGTGCTTTTCGCGTCCGTCCAGGGCACCATGATCTTTTGGGGCATTATCAGGCGAACCCGGCCAACCCTGCGCGAGCTTGCCGGGTTGGTCATTGCCTTTGCGGCTTTCCTCTATCTCGTGCTGCCCGGCCTCAACGCTCCTGATGCCATCGGCAGCGTGCTGATGGTGGTTTCGGGCATTGCGTGGGGCATCTACTCGCTACGTGGCCGTGGCTCGGCGAGCCCCCTTGGCGATACCGCCGGCAATTTCCTGCGCGCCGCCTTGATCTGCATCCCACTCGCCCTGCTGCCCACCTTCGGCGCCGGTGTGACCGCGCGCGGCGTCTACCTCGCCGCCGCCTCAGGCGTCGTTGCTTCCGGATTGGGCTATGCGATCTGGTACCGCGCCTTGCCCGGTCTCACGCCGACCCAGGCCGCCGTCGTCCAGCTGACGGTCCCGGTCATTGCGGCGGCGGGCGCCACGGTATTCCTGTCCGAGGTTCTGTCGGCGCGCCTGGTGCTTGCCAGCATCTGCATCCTGTCAGGTGTCGCGCTGGCGATCACGTCACGCCGTCCAGTTTGAAAACGTCGACCCCGGTCCAATCCGGCGTGAACCTTTCCCTGCTCGGCCGCGACCCATGCGCAGGCCCCGCATGATGCGGCGTCAGCAAAGGAAAGAAGCCAATGACCACAGACACCAGGTGTTGCGGGTCACCGCGAGCACCCGGAGCACGGCGCGATCACTGCCTCAGGGAGAGGGTGGACGCGTTGGGCTTCGGGCTTGTTCCATTGACCCAAGGTAAGCCCCGGCGTATCGTCGCGCCGAGGGACATTCTAAGGACTGCAAGGGAGGAAAGTGCCGGGTATCAGCGCTTTGCACTTGCTTGCGCGCCAGCACCTTCTTCCACCCAACTCGGGAGAGGTGCCATGCCGTGCTTTCGTGGTGGTTCCGGCGCGCTCGCGCGACCAGCCGAACCGTCCAGCCTCCGCCTGAGGGCACTGGCGCTCAATGCCGGCATGGCCGCCCTGGCGCTTGCCGCCGGCCTGTGGCTGGCGCCACCGGCACAGGCCCAGGAAACGCAGATCATCAATCCCGGATCGATGGCGGTGACCGGCTTTTCCGGCACCGTCATCCCTGGGTTCGAGGAAGGGCTGCCACCCGGCGTCGATCCGGTCGACGAAACCTTCATCGACACCGAGCGCGCGACCTTGCGCGTTTTCGACGTCACGGCACTTGGCGGACCACCCTCCGGCCAACTCGTCAACACGCCGCAGCCCTTCGAGGTCCTGGCCAGCCAGATCGGCCAGGTCTTCGCCCTGACCTTTGACGATGGCGTCCGCAACGGTACCCCGTCAGGCGTACCCGACCTCTACGCGGGCGCGACCTCGCTGCACGGCATTCGCATCGTCACGCCCGACGCCGACGCAGACGGTCGGCCCGAGCGCGAGCGTCGCGGCAAGGCCGGCGCCACTTTCATGGCCGGCCAGTTCGGCGAGGAGAATGGCGGCGGACCCGGCACCATCTGGCGCATCGACGGCATTTCGGGTGCCGTCAGCAAATTCGCCGACATCGACACAAACAGCGGTCCCGGCATTGGCGACGTCACCTTCGACAAGGTTCATCGCCAGTTCTTCGCCTCCGATCTCGACACCGGCCTGATCCACCGCATCGACGCAACGGGCGCTGCGGTCGACACCTTCGACCACGGTGTTGAGGGGCGTCCGGTGCGCGGACTGGCGCCGACGGCCGACGACGGCGCGGTGATGGATATCGAAGGTGCCGCCTTCGACAGCGAGGACGCAGGCACCTGGGGCTACACCCAGGACGAACGTCGGGTCTGGGGCACAGCCTTTTATGGCGGCCGCGTCTACTACGCGGTCGGTGACAAGGCCGAGATCTGGTCGGTCGGTATCGCCCGCGACGGCAAATTCGCCGGCGATCCGCGCTGGGAGCTGACGGTTACGGCCGACAAGGACCTTCCGGTCACCGACATCGCCTTCGACAACAAGGGCTTCATGTATCTGGCCCAGCGCGGCGAGATCGAAAACCGCTACGACTACAGCCAGTTCGCCGACACCGGCGATGGCGAGGTCATCCGCTACTGGCGCGAAAGCCCCGACGATCCGGCGACCGAAAGCATCTGGGTGCCGGTGCCGCAGGAATATGCCGTCGGTTTCCCCGAGGGCAATCGCCAGTCGGCCGGCGGCATCGACCTGCAATATGGCTATGACGCGCAGGGCTTCCTCAACCCCAACGCCTGCACCGACACCATCGTCAAGACGGGCGACAAGCTGAGGGACAATCCGGCCCTGGCCGAGCAGCTCGCCGTGGGCGGTCCGCTTGCCGTCCATGGCGTGCAGATCACCTCGCCCTCACTCGTCAAGCCGGCCAACGTTCCGCCCTTCGGCTCGTGGTTCGTCGACTTCGACAGCTTCTTCGAGGACCCCGAGGTCGAGGGTCACGTCGGCGACGTCGAGATCTGGCGGCCATGCGAAGGCCGTGCCGGCTACTACGAGCAGCTCCCTTATCCGGGCGATTATCCGACGCCGCTGTGGCCGCCGGACTTCCCGCCGCCCGGCAACATCCCGCCTTGTCTCGACGTCGAGGCGGTCGAGTATTTCTGCACCCCGGCCGGGCTCGAGGCCGATCTCTATGTGCGCGACGTTGCAGGCATCGGCGGCGATTCCGTCAAGGCCGATTCCAGGACGCCGGGCGTCGGCATTACACCGTTGCAACAGACCAAGGCTCCGGGCGCGCCGTTCACCATCGGGGTGACGGGGCACTTCCCCGGCGACACGGTCAATGTCGGCCTGTGCTTCTACAAGCAGTCCGACGCCGACAAGGGTGGCTATTACCCTTGCTGCAAGGTGGTGGTGCCGCTGGCAACGCCCGCCGCAAGCTGCGAACCGTGAGGGAGGGAGAGATGACACTTCACACCTCCGCCCCGCTCGCCACGCAGAGCAACCCAACCGTCATGGAGACGATCATGAAACCCCTGTCCTTTGCCAGGCGCGGCGCGCGCTGGCTGGTGGCAGCAGGGATCGCGCTCGCCGCCATGCCCTTGTCGCCGGCAGCAGCCCAGCCGCTGCCCGAGGTCGTGCCTGAATTGAGGCTCGACCATGCCGTACCGCATCCCGGCCACGACGACGTCGTGCCGTTCTTCACCAAGAAGGGCGTCCAGCGCAATTGCGACTATGTCATCTACAATCTGCGTTTCGGCGCCCGCGGCAATCCGGAGAAATTCTTTGATCCGGCCTTCGCCAACGGCCTGAAGGCGTTGCGGATGGACTTCCGCGACCAGGTCGCCGCTGGGTTGACGATCGTCAACGTCCAGGCATCAGGTGACGGCACCGATGCCGTCGGCGGTCCATTGCCGGCAGCGACCATCGGCACCACGACCAACCCCAATGATACGGCCACGATTTCCGACTTCCGCCTGTCGGCGACCGATCTCGACGGCGTCGGTGTACCCAACGAGCGCTACATCGACATCCGCATCACGGCTCTGATCGACCACGCCGCCTTCCCGGCGCCCGCGGTCGTCGACAATCAGGGCTTCGTCAAGCTTTCGGCAGGCCCCGGCTCGATCGAGATCCCCTCGCACGATCCGTCCAAGCCCGACGACGGCGACTTCCGTACCGGCGAAAAGACCTCTATCCGCATCGACGTCACCGACTGCGAGCCGCCTCCGCCCCCGCCTCCTGGCGGTGACGGGCCGTGCTTCAAAGTCGAACGCGGCGATGTCGATTGTGTGCCCGGCGGCGGCGCCTACATCTACAACATGCCTGTCGGACCCGAGATGGCCGGCCGCTGGGTGCAGCTTCGCACCACCACGCCCGGCATCACCATCGATCCGCCGCTGCAGCTCGTTCCGCCTGGTGGCGGCGTGCTGCACTGGGAGATCGAAGGTGCCGGCCCAGGTGATGTCGTGCATCTGATCGTCACCGGCATCGAGACCTATGCCGGTCCGGAAGAAGGTGTCGGCCTGTGCTGCACCCAGACCGTCGATATCGTCATTCCGCCCGACCTCAGGTGCCCGCCCGAAAAGCAGCCCGACATCAAGGTCGAGAAGCGTGCCGACGTTGCCCGCTGCACCTATCTTGGCGGTTGCAACTTCACCATCCGCGTTACCAATGTCGGCGACGGCCCTTACAACGGCAAGATCGTGCTCGACGAAGTGACCTTGCCAGGCAATGCGACGATAGATTCCGGGCCCAATCCGCCCTGGACCTGTCTGCCGGCAACCAGCCCGATGAGCTGCGAGCATCCCGCGACCACACTCGATCCCGGCGAGTTTGTCGAACTCAAGATCGGCTTCAAGCCCGGACCAGGCTGGGAAGCACGCTTCATCCGCAACTGCGCCGAGTACGACTACACGGCGAGCGGCAAGCCCGAGGCGTTTGGCCGTACCGACAACGACAAGGCCTGCGCCACCATTCCGATCTGCAAGCGCGGCGATCCCGATTGCCGTCCGCCTGTCGAGAAGAAGGTCGACCTGCGCATCACCAAGGACCCACGTTCGGTGTCCTGCAGCGCCGCCGGTGTCTGCAGCTTCCTGATCCGTGTCTACAACAACGGCACCCAAAACTATGTCGGCCCGCTGACCGTGATCGACGACTATCCCACGGGAGCGCCGGCGTCCTCGACCTTCGGACCGACCCCGCCCTGGGCCTGCGGTCCAGCCGGCCCCGGTCAGTTCCGCTGCGATCATCCCGGCGTGGCGCTGGTGCCGGGCGCGTCTGTGCCGCTCTCCGTGGTTGCCATCGTGCCGGCGGACTACCAGTCCGACACGATCCGCAACTGCGGTGAAGTGCAGGCGATCCCCGGTGAGACGGTGCTGGCCAACAACAAGGCCTGTGCCGAGATGCGCATCCCGCATCCGGGACGTCCGAAGCTGAGTGTCCAGAAGACCGGCGACCGGCTGTGCCGGACCGGCCAGCCCTGCACGTTCGAGATCACCATCACCAACAGCGGCACCGGTCCCTTCAATGGCTCGGTCCGCATCGGCGATGCGATCGGCGTGGACGGGCTCGGCCGGCTGGACGGCGTTCCGATCAGCTCGATCGAACCGCCCTTCGGCTGCTCGCCGGAACCGACGACGCTGCCGCTGTCCTGTGTCGCCAACGTCAGCCTCGGCGCCGGCGAAAGCCGTGTCCACAGGGTGACGGTGGTAATCCCGGACGATGGTCGCCTTGCCAACTTCCCGCGGCCGGCGCCGGCCCAGAACTGCGTTGCCGTGCTTCCGCCCGACACGCCGGTTCGCGGGCTCGATATGGCCGGTGGCACGGCAGTTCCGGGCGGCCTTGGCGGCAGCCCTTATGCCTGCCACCGCTTCCTGATCGACCATGAAGAAAAGCAGCAGTGCTCGGAAGGCTTCGTGCTCAACCAGGCAGGCCGCTGCGTTTGCCCCGAGGGGACGACCTTCCGCAATGGCCAGTGCGTGCCCGATGGCGGCACGGTGACGCCGGTTCCGCCGGTCAAACCGCAATGCCGCCTGTTGCCGGGCCAGATCCGCACCGAAGACGGACGCTGCATCTGCCCGCGCGGCACGGAACTGTCGAATGGCAAATGCGTGCGGCCGGAGCAGCCGCCGGAACGGCAGTGCAAGCTGCTGCCCGGCCAGATCCGGACACAGGACGGAAGCTGCATCTGCCCGCGTGGCACCGAGCTCAAGAACGGCCGCTGCGTCAAGGATGTGCCTCCGGTGCGCCAGTGCACGCTGCTTCCGGGCCAGATCCGGACGCAGGACGGACGTTGCATCTGCCCGCGCGGCACCGAGCTCAGGAACGGCCGCTGCGTCAAGGATGTGCCGCCGGTACGTCAGTGCACGCTGCTGCCTGGCCAGATCCGGACCAAGGACGGGCGCTGCATCTGCCCGCGTGGTACCGAGCTGATCAGGGGCGCATGCCGCAAGGCACCGACGACGCAGTGCCCAGACGGCACCTCGCTGGTGCGCGGCCGCTGCGTGCCCGACCGTCAGGACACCGTCTGCCGCCGTGGCGAGGTGCTGATCAACGGCCAGTGCATGACCGTCGAGCGTGAATGCCCGCGCGGCACGATCGGCAAGTATCCGAACTGCCGTCCGCGCCAGCGTCCGACGCTCGAGATCATGCCGATCAATCCTGACGTGTTCCGCGGCCTGATCCCGCAGAGGCAGCCACAGCCTCAGCGGCCCAGCAACAACAACATCATTCCGCAGTGATCGGAGCGAACGCATGGAACCCCGCCGGCCTGGCCGGCGGGGGTCTGCTTTTCAGGCGTGAGGGCACCATTTTTCGAGTGACGGCCTGCTCGGCTTCTTTTCCGCAACTACGGTCGGAAAACCGCCGCACATCTCCCCGGAATTGCGCTTGGCCGCGATGCGGCGGGATTCTCGGCTCGACAAGGGCCGCCGCTTTAATTAGGCAGTCCGGAAAACCGGCTCTGCCCCTTTCGAAAGGCCTGAACGTGAGCAACAAGACCCTGATTGCACCCTCGGTGCTGTCGTCCGATTTCTCCAAGCTCGGCGACGAGGTCGAGGCGATCGTCGCCGCAGGCGCCGACTGGATCCATCTCGATGTCATGGACGGCCATTTCGTCCCCAACATCACCTTCGGCCCGCCTGTTATCAAGGCGATCCGCAACCGCACCGACAAGGTGTTCGACTGCCATCTGATGATCCAGCCCGCCGACCCGTATCTCGCGGCTTTCGCTGACGCCGGCTGCGACATCATCACGGTTCATGCCGAAGCCGGTCCGCATCTCGACCGCTCGCTGCAGACAATCCGCAATCTCGGCAAGAAGGCCGGCGTGTCGCTCAATCCGTCGACGCCGGAATCGGTGATCGAATACGTGCTCGACCGCCTCGACCTGGTGTTGCTGATGACGGTCAACCCGGGCTTCGGCGGCCAGGCCTTCATCCCGGCGGTGATCGACAAGGTCAAGCGCGTCAAGGCGATGATCGGCAACCGTCCGATCGACATCGAAATCGACGGCGGCGTCACGCCCGAAACCGCACCGCTGGTCACCGCCGCAGGCGCCAATGTGCTCGTCGCCGGCAATGCCGTGTTCAAGGGCGGACCCTCGGCCTATGCGGCAAACATCGAGGCGATCCGGGCTGCTGCCGACAAGGCGGTGATCTGAGACTTGGATATTAGGGGAAAAGGCTCCCCCTCTCCGTCACGGCTTCGAAGCCGTGACGGAGAGGGGGAGCTTCCCCGCCCGCTGGCTAAGCCTCAAACACCTTCTTGCCGTCGATCCACGTTCCCGACACGTCGAGCCCGTCGGTCAGCTGCACGGCGTTCGCCGCATAGCCCTTGGCCAGTCGTCCAAGGCGATGCTCCTGCTTGACCGCTTCGGCCGGGTAGAGCGAGGCCATGCGGATGGCTTCGTCGAGGGAATAGCCCATCTTCTCGTGCATGAAGCGTACCGCCGAAATCATGTCGAGATCGGCACCCGCAAGCGTGCCGTTTTCCAGCGTCAGGCGGCCGTTCTCGCGCTTGATGGTGCGGCCGTTGAGCTGGAACGATTTGAGGTCGGTGCCGATGGTCGCCATGGCGTCGCTGACCAGGAAGATGCGGGCAGGGCCGTTCTTTGCCTTGAGCGCAATGTGCATTGCCGCCGGATCGACATGGATGCCGTCGGCGATCAGGCCGGCCGAAAGCGTCGGAATGTTGACAGCAGCGCCGACGAGCCCGGGCTCGCGGTTGCCGATCTGGCTCATGGCGTTGAACAGATGTGTCGCCATCGAAGCGCCCGCCTCGGCATAGTCCTTGGCGGTGCGGTAGCTGGTGTCGGTGTGGCCGAGGCTGACGACGATGCCGGCATCGGCAAGCAGCTTGACCTGCTCGGCCTTGACCGATTCCGGCGCGATGGTGGTGAGCAGCACCGGCATTGTCGGCCGGGCAGCGATCAGCGCCGCCTCGTCGTCGGCATCCATCGGGCGGATCAATTGCGGATCGTGCGCACCCTTGCGGGCGAGCGACAGATGCGGGCCTTCGAGATGCAGGCCGAGGAAGCCCGGCACCTTGCGCCTGGCGGCCTCCGCTCCGGCGGCGATCGTCGAGCGGGTGATCTCGCGCGTGTCGGTGATCAGCGTCGGCAGCACCGCCGTCGTGCCAAAGGCCATCTGCGCCCTGCAGACGATCTCGAGCGTGTCGACATCGGGCTTGTCATTGAGCATCAGCCCGCCGCCGCCATTGACCTGCAGGTCGATGAAGCCGGGAACGAGCATGGCGCCCGCCTCGGCGACCTTCACGCCATCGGGGATATCGCGGCGCGCGACAATGCCCTCGATGACACCGTCCGCAACCAGCAGCGCGGCGTCCTGGTGCCAGGCGTCACCGTCGAAGATGCGCCCGGCTGCTATGGCAAGACGGTCGCTCATATCGTTTCGGTCACTTTGCGCAGGTTGGGCGGGGTGTCGGGGTTGAGGCCGCGATGGCGGGCGAAGGCCTCGACGAAGCCGTAGAACGAGGCGATCAGCATCAGCGGATCGGTGAGCGGATGGCCAGTGGCGACATGCTCCAGCACCTTGGCCTTCTTGGCCAGCGACGAGGTGATGTGGATCGCCGCACCGCGGTCGGCGAGGCCGTCGGCGGCCTGGGCGATCGACGGTTCGGAGGCGTCGCGCGCGGCCAGCGCCAGCACCGGGAAGCCCGGGCGCACCAGCGCCAGCGGGCCGTGCATCACTTCAGCCGCGCTGTAGGACTCGGCGTGCATGGCACAGGTTTCCTTGAACTTCAGCGCCGCCTCGTTGGCGATGGCGAAGGACGGGCCACGGCCGAGGATGAACAGCGAATTTCCTTCGGTCAGCTCGCCGGCAATGCCCATCCAGTCGCAGTCGACGGCCTTGGCGAAGTGTTCGGGCAGAGCGTCGAGCGCGGCGAGCAGCTTGTCGTCGCCGGTCCAGTGGGCAAGCACGGCGAGGCCTGCGACCGCCGAATTGACGAAGGTCTTGGTGGCGGCAACGCTCTTCTCGACGCCGGCGCGGATATCGATGGCGTGTTCGGACGCCTCGGCCAGCGGCGAGCCGGCGGTGTTGGTCAGTGCGATCGTCAGTGCGCCGCCAGCGCGTGCGCCCTCGGCCATGGCGACGATGTCGGGGCTTTTGCCCGACTGCGAGATGGCAAGGCAGGCGGAATCGGCGAGTTTCAGCTTGGCGCCATAGATCGACGAGATCGACGGGCCGATCGAAGCCACCGGCAGGCCGGCATTGAGCTCGATGGCGTATTTGAGGAAGGAGGCGGCGTGGTCGGAGGAGCCGCGGGCGACCGTCGTGACGAAACGCGGCTGGGCGCGCTTCAGGTGCAGGCCGGTCTCCGCCAGTTCCTTGGCCGAGCCTTCCAGCAGGCGGGCGGTCGCTTCTGGGATTTCGGCGATTTCGCGCCGCATATGGGTAGTCGCGTTCAAGTAGCTTCTCCTTCTTGCCCATCCGGGCCGGGCAATCTCAGTTCCGCGACGAAGTCATAGGCGTCGCCGCGATAGATCGACTTGGTGAACTCGATCACCTTGCCGCTGGCAAGGTACGAAATGCGCTCGATCTGCAGGCAGGCCGAGCCAATGGGCACGGCCAGGAGCTGTGCCTCGGCTTCGCCGAGATTGACGGCGGAGATGCGCTGCACGGCCCGGACCGGTCGATGACCGGTCTTGCCAAGAGCCAAATAGAGCGAAGATGTCACTTCGTGAGGGTCTGGCAGCACCGAAGCCGAAATTGTTGCGCGCTCGATGGCGAGCGGCGTCTCGTCGGCGATGCGCAGGCGGCTGAGTCTGGATACCAACTCGCTGGCCGAGAGCCCAAGCACCATCATCTCGTCCGGCGAAGCGGTGTAGATGCCGCGATCGAGCCATTGCGACCGAGCGGCCATTCCACGTCGCGCCATGTCTTCGGTGAACGAGGTCAGGCGCGACAGCGACTGCTCGACGCGCTCCATGCGCGGGGCAACGAATGTGCCCGAGCCGTGGCGCTGCACCAGCACGCCCGACTTCACAAGGTCCTGCACCGCCTTGCGCACGGTGACGCGCGAAATGTCGGCCTGGGCCGCAATATCGCGCTCCGAGGGCAGGGCGTCGCCGGGACCGATCAGGCCGCGCTTGACCGCTTCCTCGATGTTCTTCTTGAGCTGGAGGTACAGTGGCGCGCCAGACTGGCTGACGTCGCGCAGGGCGGCGAAAATGCGTTCGGCACCGTCATCCATGGTGACCTCCCGCTTTGCGGAATTTCTTCACCGCCATCTGCACGGCGCCGCCGAGCGCGTCCTGCAGCGGCGGATGCATGATGGTGCGATAGCGCTTGGAAAGCAGCGGTGCATAGAGGCCGGCGAGCCCGCCGAGAAGGCAGAGTCGTTCGCTGGGCGCGAGATCGAAAACGGCGAGCGTTTCCTCGACGTCGGCAACGGCGCGCTCGACAAGCTTCTGTCCGACAGCGTCGCCTTTTGCTGCATGCTCGAAAACCATCGGCGCAAACTGGCCGTAGTCTCCGGGCTTCGCATTGGTGGTGAACTCGACAATGTCGCTGGGGTTGTCGTTGAAGCGCTCCAGCATGATGTCGGTCAGTGCCGAGCCGGCATGGATCCTGTCGTAGACCAGCAGGCTTTCCTGCAGCAGGTCGCGGCCGATGCGCGCGCCACTGCCGAGATCACCGATCTGAAAGCCCCAGCCGCCGAGGGGCTGGAACTGGCCGAGCCTGCGACCAAGGTAGACGGTGCCGGTGCCGAGTGCCGCGATCGCGCCGTCATGGTCGCCGAGCGCGCCTTCCAACGAAATCAGCGAGTCATTCTCTACGGAGCTGTTTCGAAACGGCAGCATGGCTTCAAGCCGCTGCTTGTAGTCGCCGACATTGGCGCCTGCGAGCCCGAGCACCGCGTCGGCATTGGCGATCAATGCCGGGTCCTGGCCGGCATCCACGAATGCCTGGCGGGCTGCCTCGACGATATTGTTGCACGCACCGGCAAGGTCGGTGCGGATATTGGCCGGCCCGCCACGCCCGCGGCCGATGATATCGCCGCTAGCATTGGCCAGAGCGGCCCGGCAGCCAGTGCCGCCACCATCTATCCCGAGCACAAGATCCACGGTGTTTTCTCCTCGATGCTGATAATACCAATAAAATACCAATAGCCAAGTGTTAAATTTCGGATGGCGGAGCCTGATGCCCATTCAATTGAATTTTAAGGGATTTTTGAATTGCCTTGCGCTGCAGCAAAGGAATTTATTAACGGCGCTGGACAAGTGGTATTTTTTTGGTATTGTCGATGAAAGGGAGAGACCAGAATGGCGTCAAGGCGTACAGAAGCGGTGCACAAGGATGCCGGGGGTATTGATGCCCAGGCACCCGATTCTGTTCTTCGCCTGCTTGCCGATGCGCAGATCGAAGCTGCGCGCGCCGTTCACGCCGCCATCCCCGCAATTGCCCAAGCCGCTGAAAAGATTGCTGCCTGCCTCTCGCGCGGCGGTCGTCTCGTCTACGCGGCGGCCGGAAGCTCTGGCCTGATGGCGCTGGCCGATGCGCTCGAACTGCCCGGCACCTTCGGCATCCCGCGCGAGCGTGTCTTCATTCTTCTGGCTGGCGGCCGCGAGGCGCTGGTCAATCTCGCCGGCGGTCCCGAGGACGATGTTGCCCTGGCCGCCAGCGACGTTGCCGGGACCGGCCTGGAAGCGGGCGACTGCCTTGTCGCTGTCTCGGCCAGCGGCTCGACGCCTTATGCAATGAGCGCGCTCGAAGAGGCGCGGCGCCGCGGTGCCGCGACCATCGCCTTCGCCAACAATGCAGGCGCGCCGATGTTTGACCGCGCCGATGTTTCCGTGCTGCTGGCGACGCCGCCGGAAGTCGTTGCCGGCTCGACCCGCATGGGCGCCGGCACGGCGCAGAAGATTGCGCTCAACATGATGTCGACGCTGGCCGCGATTCATCTCGGTCATGTCCATGACGGCTACATGGTCAATTTGCACGCCGACAACATCAAGCTGCACGAGCGTGCCGCGCGTATCGTTTCGGCCATTTCAGGCTGCGATACGGCGACTGCCCAGGCCCTGCTCGCAAAGAGCGGCGGTTCGGTCAAGCTCGCCATCCTTTTGGCTTCCGGCGCGTCCAGCCCGGAAGCGGCAAACCAACTTCTTGAAGGGGCGGATCAACGGCTCAGGTCCGCACTTTCGAAGCTCGAGGGGAGCAGTGGCTCTCATCAGTAGAGGCCCGAGAGAAAGTACAAAACAGGGAGAACTGAAATGTCTAACAGGTTGCTTACTGGACTTCTGATGGCGTCCAGCATTCTCGGCTCCGCCGGGATCGCTCTCGCCCAGGACAAGACGCTGACGATCGAAAGCTGGCGTAACGACGACCTCGCCATCTGGCAGGAAAAGCTGATCCCGGCCTTCGAGAAGGCCAATCCGGGTATCAAGGTCACCTTCTCGCCGTCCGCTCCGACCGAGTACAACGCCGCCCTCAACGCCAAGCTCGACGCAGGCTCGGCTGGTGACCTGATCACCTGCCGTCCGTTCGACGCTTCGCTCGAGCTGTTCAAGAAGGGTCACCTCGCCGACCTGACCTCGCTGAAGGGCATGGAGAACTTCTCCGACGTCGCCAAGTCCGCCTGGCAGACCGACGATGGCAAGGCCAGCTTCTGCGTGCCGATGGCGTCCGTCATCCACGGCTTCATCTACAACAAGGACGCCTTCGAGAAGCTCGGCATTGCCGTGCCGGCGACCGAGGACGAGTTCTTCGCAGCGCTCGACAAGATCAAGGCCGACGGCACCTACATCCCGATGGCGATGGGCACCAAGGACCTCTGGGAAGCCGCGACCATGGGCTATCAGAACATCGGCCCGAACTACTGGAAGGGTGAGGAAGGCCGCCTGGCGCTGATCAAGGGCGATCAGAAGCTGACCGACGCCGACTGGGTTGCGCCTTATGCGACGCTGGCCAAGTGGAAGCCTTACCTCGGCGACGGTTTCGAAGCCCAGACCTATCCGGACAGCCAGAACCTGTTCACCCTCGGTCGCGCCGCCATCTATCCGGCCGGTTCGTGGGAGATCGCGACCTTCAACACCCAGGCTCAGTTCAAGATGGGCGCCTTCCCGCCGCCGGTCCGCAAGGCTGGCGACACCTGCTACATCTCGGACCACAACGACATCGGCATTGGCCTCAACCCCAAGAGCGCGAATGCCGAAGCCGCCAAGACCTTCCTGACCTGGGTGGCTTCGCCAGAATTTGCGTCCATCTATGCCAACGCGCTACCGGGCTTCTTCAGCCTGAACTCGGCCGCCGTGAAGATGGAAGATCCGCTGGCCCAGGAGTTCGTCTCCTGGCGTGAGAAGTGCAAGCCGACGATCCGCTCGACCTATCAGGTCCTGTCGCGCGGCACGCCGAACCTCGAGAACGAAACCTGGGTCAAGTCGGCCAACGTCATCAACGGCACCGAGACCCCGGAAGCTGCTTCTGCCGAACTGCAGAAGGGCCTCGACAGCTGGTACAAGCCGGCTAAGTAAGATGCGGCGGGCTTGATGCTCGCTTGGAGGGCGCCGCTTTGGCGGCGCTCTCCATCCCCTCAGCGAATTCGAACCTCGCGGAATCGGCAAGAGGGGTTGAATGCTCGCGCACAAAGATGCGCTACTGCTTCCCAGGCCATTGGCGGGAAGCCCGCAGAGGTCCATCCTCGCTATGATGAACAACGGCCTCCCAAACGGCCGGACCCAGGGATATTGAGATGTCGCAGCAAAGCCTAGAGCATAGCCAAGACAGAAGACCGAGGCGTTGGCACATAGCCGTCTTCCTGGCGCCGGCCGTGCTGATCTACACAGCAGTCATGATCTTGCCGCTGTTCGGCACCTTGCAGCTGTCGCTGTTCCGCAATGTCGACAACGCCCAGGTCTTCGCCGGCCTCGATAATTTCCGCACTCTGTTCGGCGATCCGCGCTGGTCGGCTTCGTTCTGGAACGCACTCGGCAACAACACCTGGTTCTTCATCATCCATATGCTGGTGCAGAACCCGATCGGCGTGGTCCTTGCGGCCCTGCTGTCGAGCCCCAAGCTGCGCTTCTCGGCCTTCTACCGCACGGCGATCTTCATCCCGACGCTGCTGTCCTTCGTCATCGTCGGTTTCGCCTGGAAACTGATCCTGAGCCCGCTCTGGGGCGTCGCGCCCAATCTGCTCGACCTCGTCGGCCTGAAGAGCCTGTTCGTGCCCTGGCTCGGCAAGGAAGAATACGCGCTGACCGCGCTCAGCCTGATCTCGGTCTGGCAGTTCGTCGGCATCCCGATGATGCTGATCTACGCCGCCATGCTGTCGATCCCCGACGAGGTTATCGAGGCCGCCGAATGTGACGGCGTCACCGGTTTCTCGCAGTTCTGGAAGATCCAGCTGCCGCTGATTCTGCCCTCCATCGGCATCATCTCGATCCTCACCTTCGTCGGCAACTTCAACGCCTTCGACCTGATCTATTCGGCGCAGGGCGCGCTTGCCGGTCCAAACTATGCCACCGACATCCTGGGTACGTTCCTCTACCGCACCTTCTTCGGCTTCCAGCTGCAGATCGGCGACAAGAACATGGGCGCTACCATCGCCTCGATGATGTTCTTCATCATCCTCGCCGGCGTCTGCCTGTACCTGTTCCTTATCCAGACGCGGCTGCGCCGCTACCAGTTCTGAGGGCGTCATGAGCAAGGCTGCCTCCTCCCTGCCACGCACCATCGGCGCCCATGCGGTGCTGCTGACCTACACCGCGATCGCGCTGTTTCCGGTGATCGTCATCGTCGTCAACTCGTTCAAGTCGCGCAACGCCATCTTCCGGTCGCCGCTGTCGCTGCCGACATCAGAGACCTTCGACCTGATCGGCTACACCACCGTGATGGCGCAGGGCGACTTCTTCCTCTATTTCCAGAACAGCCTGATCGTCACGGTTGCCTCGCTGTTCCTGGTGCTTTTGTTCGGCGCCATGGCGGCGTTTGCGCTGTCGGAGTACCGCTTCAAGGGCAACACCATGATGGGCCTCTATCTGGCCCTCGGCATCATGATCCCGATCCGCCTCGGCACGGTCGCGATCCTGCAGCTGATGGTGGCGTCGGGCCTGGTCAACACGCTGACCGCGCTGATCCTGGTCTACACCGCCCAAGGCCTGCCGCTCGCCGTCTTCATCCTGTCCGAATTCATGAAGCAGGTGTCGGACGATCTGAAGAACGCCGGCCGCATCGACGGTCTCAGCGAATACCGCATCTTCTTCCGCCTCGTCCTGCCGCTGGTCCGTCCGGCAATGGCGACGGTTGCGGTCTTCACCATGATCCCGATCTGGAACGACCTGTGGTTCCCGCTGATCCTGGCGCCGTCCGAGGCGACCAAGACGGTCACCCTAGGCGCCCAGGTGTTCATTGGCCAGTTCGTCACCAACTGGAACGCCGTGCTGGCGGCACTCTCGCTGGCGATCCTGCCGGTGCTGATCCTCTACTTCTTCTTCTCGCGGCAGCTAATCCGCGGCATCACTTCCGGAGCCGTCAAGTGACAACTGAAAAGCCCCTTCGCGTCGTCGTTGCCGGCCTCGGCAACATGGGCCGCAGCCACGCGCTGGCCTATCACAACAACCCCGGCTTCGAGATCGCAGCCCTGGTCAATCGCTCCGACGTGCCGCTGCCCGAGGGCATGGAAGGTTACGGCATCCAGCGCTCCTTCGAAGGCGCGTTGAGTGAACTCAGACCAGACGTCGCCTCGATCAACACCTATTCCGACAGCCATGCCGATTATGCCGTCATGGCAATGGAGATGGGCTGCCACGTCTTCCTGGAGAAGCCGCTGGCAACAACGATCGCCGACGCCGAGCGGGTCGTCGCCTGCGCTAAGGCCAATGGTCGCAAGCTGGTGATCGGTTACATCCTGCGCCATCACCCCTCCTGGATGCGCCTGATCGGCGAAGCCCGTGCGCTTGGCGGTCCCTACGTGTTCCGCATGAACCTCAACCAGCAGTCCTCGGCCCACAAGTGGGACACCCACAAGCAGCTGATGAAGACGACGTCGCCGATCGTCGACTGCGGCGTGCACTATCTCGACGTCATGTGCCAGATCACCGACGCCAACCCGGTCGAGGTGCGTGGCATGGGACTGCGCATGACCGACGAGATCGCGCCCGACATGTACAATTACGGTCACCTGCAAGTGCTGTTCGCCGACGGTTCGGTCGGCTGGTACGAGGCCGGCTGGGGCCCGATGATGTCGGAAACGGCGTTCTTCGTGAAGGACGTGATCTCGCCCAAGGGCAGCGTCTCGATCGTCGTCAACGAGGCGGCCACCAAGTCGGATGACGTCGATTCCCACACCAAGACCAGCATGATCCGCGTCCATCGCGCCGAGCTCGGCGCCGACGGCAACTTTGTCCATGCCGACGAGGACCTGTCGATGAAGGACGAGCCGGGCCACCAGGGCCTGTGTGATCGCGAGCAGGCCTTCGTGCTGAAGGCCATCCGCGAGGACATCGACCTTACCCGCCACATGGACGACGCCGTCAAATCACTGCGCGTGTGCCTCGCCGCGGACGAAAGCGTCCGCACCGGCCTCCCGGTCAAGCTTTAACAGCATGACCCCGAAAAGTTGCTGACTTTTCGGTTGGGATCATGCGTCAGGAAAACAGGAAGGAAGACCTGTGGGTTCTGTCAAGATCGAAAACGTCAAGAAGTCCTTCGGCCCGGTCGACGTGCTGAAGGGCATCGACCTCGACGTCAAGGACGGTGAATTCGTCGTCTTCGTCGGCCCGTCGGGCTGCGGAAAGTCGACGCTGCTGCGCCTCATCGCTGGCCTCGAGGACGCGACCTCGGGCAATGTGCTGATCGACGACACCAGGGTCACCAACGCCCCGCCGTCGAAGCGCGGCATCGCCATGGTGTTTCAGACGTACGCGCTCTACCCGCATCTGACCGTGCGCGACAACATGGCGCTCGGCCTCAAGCAGGCCGGCACGGCGACAGCCGAGATCGACAAGCGTATCGCCGCCTCCTCGGCCATGCTGTCGCTGGAGCCCTACCTCAAGCGCCGCCCGGCCGAACTGTCCGGCGGCCAGCGCCAGCGCGTTGCCATCGGCCGCGCCCTGGTGCGCGAGCCCAAGCTGTTCCTCTTCGACGAGCCGTTGTCGAACCTCGACGCCGCTCTTCGCGTCAACACGCGCCTCGAAATCGCCCAACTGCACAACCGCCTCAAGGCGACGATGGTCTATGTCACCCACGACCAGGTCGAAGCCATGACGCTGGCCGACCGTATCGTTGTTCTCAATGCTGGCCGCATCGAGCAGGTCGGTGCGCCGATGGAGCTCTACAACAAGCCGGCCAACCTGTTCGTCGCCGGTTTCATCGGCTCGCCGAAGATGAACTTCATCGACGGTGCCCGCCTTGGCGAAACCGCCAAGACGGTCGGCGTCCGCCCCGAGCACATTTCGGTCAGCCAGACCGAGGGCGCGTGGAAAGGAACAGTGGTCCACGCCGAACATCTCGGCGCCGACACCAATGTGTTCCTGGAGACGGAGAAGGCCGGCCTGATCACCATCCGCCTGTTCGGCGAATACCAGACCGGCCCCGGCGCCACGCTTTATGCCACGCCCGAACCTGCCCGCACCTATCGCTTCGGTGAGGATGGCAAGGTTCTGGGCTGACGATTGACGCCGCGGGGAGGGAAGGGCGATTAGCCCCCTCTCCGTCCGCTTCGCGGCCACCTCTCCCCCACTGCGTGGGGGAGAGGAAACGCCAATCTTGAAGGGCGCAATCTGCCAGAGCTCGGTTCCTCTCCCCCATGAAATGGGGGAGAGGTGGCACGGCGAAGCCGTGACGGAGAGGGGGCTACCTCTGCCTCAGCCGCTCCGTCTCCGCCGCATCGACCCCATCATCCCCGATCACCACGCCGAACATGTCGGCCGCCTGCGCACGCGTATAATAGCCGAGCCCGACATCGTGCAGCACCAGCCCCGCATCGCGCTCCATCGGATCGCCATAACCGCCGCCGCCGGGCGTGGCGACGGATACGCGGTCGCCTGATTTCAGCGGAATGTCCTGCTCCTTGGACAGATGCGGCGGCACATGCGCCACACCGTCGCGAAACACCGTCACCGAATTGACCTTGCCATCGTGCCCGCCGAGCGCGCCCTGCGGGCCGGTGCGGCCGTGGTCCATGACGAAGGAGGCGCGTGCCGCGCCGCGCAGCAATTCGATCTCATAGGCGAGGCCAAAGCCGCCGCGCTGCTTGCCGGCACCGCCCGATCCCTCGCGCAAGGCATAGTGGCGGTAGAGCACGGGATAGGCCTGCTCCATGATCTCGACCGGCGGCGATTTCGAGATGCCGATGGTCGAGCAGCCGTTGGACAGCCCGTCATGGCCTGAATTGCCGCCATAACCGCCGCCCGAGATCTGGTACATGACATAGTCGCGGCCGCGCGCCGGATCGTTGCCGCCGAGCGCGAAATTGCCGCTCGAACCGGCGGGTGCGGCCGTCACCTTGTCCGGTGCTGCCTGCACCATGGCGGCGAAGACGGCCTCGGCGATACGCTGCGAGACTTCCGCCGCGCAGCCCGAGACGGGGCGAGGGTAGCGCGCATCCAGGAACGTGCCCTCCGGCCGCTTGACGATCAGAGGCTCGAAGGCGCCGGCGCTGATCGGCACGTCGGGGAAGATGTGCCGCATGGCGAGATAGACCGACGACAGCGTCGTCGCCAGCACGCTGTTCATCGGCCCGGCGCAAGGGGCGGACGAGCCGGTGAAGTCGAAGGTCAGCGTGTTGCCGGCCTTTTCGACCGACAGCGCGATGGTCAGCGGGGCGTCGACCACACCGTCGGAATCGACGAAGGCCTTTGACCGGTAGGTGCCGTCGGGCAGGGCAGCGATATGCGCCCGCATCTGTTCCGCCGCGCGGCGGCGCAGTTCGGCGATGGCCGCCGTGACAGTGTCGTCTCCGTAACGATCGAGAAGCTGGAACAGCCTGTCCTGGCCGACATGCAGCGCGGCGGCCTGAGCCCTGATATCGCCGATGCGCTGGTCGGCCACCCGGATGTTGGAACAGATGATGGCGTAGATCTCGGGGTCCATCACCCCTTTCTTGAACAGCTTGACCGGCGGCAGGCGCAGGCCCTCCTGTTCCACTGCCGTCGCCGAGGCGGAAAAGCCGCCTGGCACGGCACCGCCGATATCGGGCCAGTGACCGGTGTTGGACAGCCAGCAGAAGATTTTACCCGCGCGCCACACCGGCATGGCGAAACGCACGTCCATCAGATGTGTGCCGCCGAGATAGGGGTCGTTGACGACATAGATGTCGCCTGGCTCCGGCGGCAGTACACGCCCGTCCGCGATCATCTCGATGATGGTTTTGGTCGAGTGCTGCATGACGCCGACGAACACCGGCAGCCCTTGCGACCCTTGCGCGATCAGCGCGCCGTCGATCGCCGAATAGATGCCATCCGAGCGGTCGTTGGCCTCGGCGATAACAGGCGAAAACGCCGCGCGCGAAAACGTCAGGTCCATCTCGTCGCAGGTCTGCTGCAATGCCGCCTGGATGACGGAAAGGGTGATGGCGTCGAGGGTCATGCGGCAACCTCGCTTGGCGTCCAGCTGGTCGACCCCCAATCCGCCTCGCTGCGCTCGGCACCTCTCCCCCGTTCGACGGGGGAGAGGAAACGCAGCTTTGCCGCCAGCGCCCCTTCGGCTTGGGTTCCTCGCCCCCGCGGAGCGGGAGTGAGGTGGCGAGCGAAGCGAGACTGAGAGGGGGGCTTCATGCGCTTGCTCCCACCTCGACGATGACGTTTCCATCCCGGTCCGACCGCGCCCGGTCGCCTGGTTCCAACACCGTCGTCGCGTCCATCTGCTCGAGGATCGCCGGTCCCAAAATCTCGGCGTCGAGTGGCAGCTTCTCCCTGAGATAGACCGGCGTGTCGTGCCAACTGCCGTCGAACCACACCGGCCTGATTTCGCGCAACGCTTCCGCCAGTGTCGCTGCCCGTCCCGCCGGGTCGATCAGACGGCTGAGGTCGACCTCGGGCCGCGCGCCGGTCACCGACGTGTTGAGGTTGACGAGATTGGCGCGGATCTCCGGCAGCTCGACCTTGAAGCGGGCGAAATAGGCCTTCTCGAACAGCGCTTGCAACGTCGCGCGGTCGACGTCCGCCGAGGGTAGCGGCACGTTGACGATGTGCGTCTGCCCGACGAACTGCATGTCGGCGGAGTGGCTGACACGGATGTTCTTCGGTCGCACCGCCTCCTGGGCGATCAGCGCCTCGCCTGCCGTGCGATGCCCGGCGAGAATGTCCCGCGCCCGCTTTTCGTCGAGCAGCGCGACCGGCTGGTTGACCGTGTTGACGAAATCGTGGCGCAAATCGGCGACGACGCAGCCGAGCGCATTGGTGATGCCAGGCCTCGCCGGCACCAGCACCCGGGGCAGGCCGAGCTCGCGGGCCAGCGCCGAGGCATGCAACGGCCCGGCGCCACCGAAGGCAAACAGGGTGAAATCGCGCGGGTCGTGGCCGCGCGACACCGACACCATGCGGATGGCGCCGGCCATCTTGATGTTGCCGAGCCGGAGCACCGCGCCTGCCGCCGAAACACCGTCCAGCCCGGTCGCTTTGCCGATCCTGTCGGCGAAGATTTTCCGCACGGCCTCGACCGTCACCGGTGCGTCGACGGCGAGCAGTTTCTTAGGGTCGAGCCGTCCGAGCACCAGATTGGCATCGGTGATCGTCGGCTCGGTTCCGCCGCGGCCGTAGCAGATCGGTCCGGGATTGGCGCCGGCGCTCTCCGGCCCGACCTGGATCAGCCCGGAGGCATCGACGCGGGCGATCGAGCCGCCGCCGGCGCCGACCGTGTGCACTGCCACCATAGGCACATGGATCGGCATCGCATATTCGATCTCGATCTCGTTGGAGACCGCAGGCTCCGCATCGAGGATAAGTGCGACGTCGGTCGAGGTGCCGCCCATGTCATAGGTGACGAGATGGCCATAGCCGGCGCGCCGGCCGGTATGGGCCGCGGCGATAACGCCCGATGCCGGCCCCGACATGACGGTCTTGGCTGCCTCGCGGGTGACGAAGCGCGCCGAGATCATGCCGCCATTGCCGTTCATGATCAGGAAGTCGCGGCCATAACCGCGCGCGGTCAGCTCGTCGCGCAGCCGCCCGACATAGCGTTCGAGGATCGGCTGCACTGCGGCATTGACCGAGGCGGTGACGCCGCGCTCGAACTCGCGCGCTTCCGAAAGCAGCGAATGTCCTGTCGTAATGTGCCCGTTCGGCCAGCTTTCCCCAGCGATCTCGGCGGCGCGGCGCTCATGCGCCGGATTGGCATAGGCATGAAGGAAATGGATGACCAGCGCCTCGCAGCCGGCAGTGACCAGCTGGCCCACTGCCTGCCGGACCTCGTCCTCGTCGAGCGGTTCGCGCACCCGTCCCGAGGCCTCGACGCGTTCGGTGACCTCGAGCCGGAGATTGCGGGGAATGACCGGCACGAACACCCCTGTCATGCCGTAGGGCTGCGGCCGCGTGCGCCGGCCGAGCTCGATCACATCGCGAAAGCCGCGTGTTGTGATCATGCCGGTCCTGGCCAGCCGGCGCTCAAGGACTGCGTTGGTGGTGGTGGTCGTGCCATGCACGATGAGGTCGATGTCGGCGACCGGAAAGCCGGTTGCTGCGAGTGCCGCGATCACGCCATGGGCCTGGTTTTCAACTGTTGTCGGTGTCTTGGCGATGCGGACCGTCCCGCCATCCCTGCCGTCGATCAGCAGCAGGTCGGTGAAGGTTCCCCCGACATCGATGCCTGCCACGACATTTCCCGCCTCTGCGGGAATATTCTCGTCCATGGACTAATCCCGAAAAGCCCGGACTACGTTCCTGTGCCAGTTTAGAAAGGCGTTTTATGCCACAATCTTGACGCTGATATCATTTGTATACTAATTAATAACCCGAACAAGGTCCCATTATTTGCCTGTATTTCCGCTGCGCGCCGGGTCTGGAAACGTCGCCGCGCCGGGCGAGAGGTTTGATCGATGAACACCGCAGCAGCGCTGAAGACGGCCGAAGCCAAGCCACTTCAGTTCCCAATCCCTGCCAATGTTTACGCCGAAACCGTGGTTTCGGTGAAGCATTACACGGATCGCCTCTTTTCCTTCCGTATCACCCGGCCGCAGTCGCTGCGCTTCCGTTCGGGCGAGTTCGTCATGATCGGCCTGCCCAATGCCGAAAAGCCGGTTTACCGCGCCTATTCGGTGGCGAGCCCGTCCTGGGACGACGAGGTCGAGTTCTTCTCGATCAAGGTGCCGGATGGTCCGCTGACCTCCGAATTGCAGAAGATCGTTCCCGGCGACACCGTTCTGATGCGCCAGAAGGCGACAGGTACGCTGGTGCTCGACGCGCTGACCCCGGGCAAGCGCCTGTTCATGATCTCGACCGGCACCGGCATCGCGCCCTTCGCCAGCCTGCTGCGTGACCCCGACACCTATGAGCGCTACGAACACGTCGTCCTCACCCACACCTGCCGCGATGTGGCCGAGCTGACCTATGGCCAGGAACTGGTCGCCAATCTCGAAAGCGACCCGCTGATCGGCGAGCTGACCCATGGCCGCGTCACGCTCTACAATTCGACGACGCGCGAGCAATCCGAGCGCATGGGCCGTATCACCGCGCTGATTTCGTCGGGCAAGTTTTTCAGCGATCTTGGCATCGACAAGCTCGATCCCGCAACCGACCGCATCATGATCTGCGGCTCGATGCATATGCTGAAGGATGTCAAGGAACTGGCCGAGAGCCTCGGCTTCGTCGAGGGCTCGTTGCATGAGCCGGGCAGCTTCGTCGTCGAGCGCGCCTTCGTCGGCTGACATTTCTATCAGCGCCGGATCGCCTGGTCGGTCCGGCGTTTTGACCATCTGGTCAAAATAACGCTGCGTCGTTCCGATTTTTCGTCTATCTTCCGCCCCGGGGACTCGTGGAGCATAGCTGCACGGGCTATTCTTGTTTTGCCGCGACGAAAGCATGGCTTTCCGTCGACGGCTCTTGAGATGTCGCGCCGACGACAAGGCGTCCGGAAGAAAGGCAGTCACATGAGCGGCAAGCTGCGCGAAGCCGAGAACCCGTCGTCCGCTATTGTGACCCCCTTGCCGGCGCGGCTGGTTGCGAATGCGGCCGACAGGCACGCCATTGCGCGCAATCCCGGCATGGCGCTGGATCTTGGTTTTCTGGAATCGCTGCGCAGCGTCAACCGCTCGGCGCTGGAGCGCAGGGTCGGCACGCTGACCAAACGGCGCTCGATCAAGGCCGACAACCAGGCGGCCTGGCTGCTCAGGTCGATCTCGCTGATGGATCTGACGACGCTCAACTCCAACGACACCGATGAACGTGTGCGCCGGCTCTGCGCCAAGGCGCTGAACCCGCTGCGGCGCGATCTTGTCGAAGCGCTGGGACTGGGTGAGGTGCTGATCCGGCCGGCGGCGGTCTGCGTCTATCATCCGTTCGTGGCCACCGCCGTGGAAGTGGTGAAGGGCTCGGGCATCCATGTGGCTGCGGTGTCGACGGCCTTTCCGCATGGCCTGGCACCCCTGTCGACACGTCTTGCCGAGATCGAGGCGTCGGTATCGGACGGCGCCGACGAGATCGACGTCGTCATCCCGCGCGGACTGGTATTCGGTGCGAAGTGGCAGGAGCTTTATGACGAGATCAAAGAGATGCGTGCTGCCTGCGGCGAGGCGCATCTCAAGGTCATCCTCGGCACCGGCGATCTGGCGACTTTGCGCAATGTCACGCTCGCCTCGATGGTGGCGATGATGGCAGGTGCCGACTTCATCAAGACCTCGACCGGCAAGGAAAGCGTCAATGCGACGCTGCCCGTCGGCCTCGCCATGGTCCGGGCCATCAGGGCCTATCACGAGCAGACCGGTTATCTCATCGGCTTCAAGCCGGCCGGCGGCATCTCGACGGCAAAGGTCTCGCTCGACTGGCTCATCCTGATGAAGGAAGAGCTCGGCCGGCCCTGGCTCGAACCCGAACTGTTCCGCTTCGGCGCCTCGAGCCTTTTGACCGACATCGAACGCCAGCTCGAACACCACATCAGCGGCCGCTACTCGGCCAACCACCGCCACGCCATGGCGTGAGACGATGGGCGCGAAAGCAATCGCCGTGGAGCTTCTTCGCACCCCCCTCTGGCCTACCGGCCATCTCCCCCGCAAGGGGGGAGATTGGCAGCTTCGCCGCTCACACCTTTCCTCCAACCTCGATGATTGGCGGCGACGTCAGCGCAGGCTGATCTCCCCCCTTGCGGGGGAGATGGCCGCCCCTTTGACAAATATGGGGCCAGAGGGGGGTGCGAAGGATCGCCGACCTCGCAACGAATTGCTGGGAACATTCCAATGAACATTCTCGAACGATACCACGCCATGGATTATGCCCCAGCTCCCGAGGCCCGCAGTGAAGCCGATGCCTGGCTTGGGGCCCGCGATTTCTCGAAGGCGCTGTTCATCGCAGGCGACTGGCGCGCCGGCATTGACGGCAAGAGCTTCGACACATCCGATCCCTCAACCGGCAAGCTTCTGGCCAAGGTGTCGGACGCCTCTGCCGCCGACATCGAGACGGCGGTGGCCGCGGCCCGCAAGGCGCTGCCGAAGTGGAGTGCTGCCTCGGGTTATGAGCGCGCCAAGGTGCTTTATGCCATCGGCCGCGCCATGCAGCGCCACCAGCGCCTGTTTGCGGTGCTGGAAAGCCTCGACAACGGCAAGCCGATCCGCGAGAGCCGCGACATCGACGTGCCGCTGGCGATCCGCCACTTCATCCACCATGCCGGCTGGGCCCAGTCGCTGGACCGGGAATTCCCAGGCCGCAAGCCAGCCGGTGTCGTCGGCCAGATCATCCCGTGGAACTTTCCGCTGCTGATGCTGGCCTGGAAGATCGCACCCGCTCTTGCCACCGGCTGCACCGTTGTCCTGAAGCCGGCCGAGTTCACGCCGCTGACGGCAATCTTGTTTGCCGAGATCTGCGAACGCGCCGGTGTGCCCAAGGGCGTGGTCAACATCGTCCAGGGCGGACCCGAGGCAGGGGTGGCGATCGTCAACCATCCCGGCATCGACAAGATCGCGTTTACCGGCTCGTCGGAGGTCGGCAAGATCATCCGCAAGGCAACTGCGGGCTCTGGCAAGAAGCTGTCGCTGGAACTCGGCGGCAAATCGGCCTTCATCGTCTTCGAAGACGCCGATCTCGACAGCGCCGTCGAGGGGCTTGTCGACGGCATCTGGTTCAACCAGGGCCAGGTCTGCTGTGCCGGCTCGCGGCTTCTGGTGCAGGAGAGCGTAGCCGAAGCCTTCATCGCCAAGGTCAAGACACGGATGAGCCGGCTGCGGGTCGGTTCTCCGCTCGACAAGAACACCGACATCGGCCCGCTGGTCGACAAGACCCAGCTCGACCGGGTCAGGCGCCTTGTCGAGGAAGGTGCAAGACAAGGTGCTGTCTGCTGGCAGCCCGACCAGGATGTGCCATCACAAGGCTATTATCACCTGCCGACGCTGGCGACCGGTGTGGCGCCTGCCAACATCCTTGCCCAGGAAGAGGTGTTCGGCCCGGTGCTCGCCACCATGAGCTTCCGCAACACCGAAGAGGCGGTCGAACTCGCCAACAACACGCGTTACGGCCTTGCCGCCTCGGTGTGGAGCGAAAACGTCAATCTTGCCTTGCATGTCGCCCCGCAGCTCAAGGCCGGCGTGGTCTGGATCAACGGCACCAACATGTTCGATGCTGCCTGCGGCTTCGGCGGCTACCGCGAGAGTGGTTTTGGCTGCGAGGGCGGGCGCGAGGGGCTGGAGGAATATCTGGCGCCGGGCGAGCCGCATGGCCCGGTCATCAAGCCGTCGACGGCGCCGAAACAGGCCGCCCGCGACAATGGCGAAAGCCACGGCATCGACCGCACGGCAAAACTGTTCATCGCAGGCAAGCAGGTGCGCCCCGACGGCAACTATTCGCTGCCGGTTCTCACCTCCAAGGGCAAGCTCGCGGGCGAGGTCGGCTTGGGCAGCCGCAAGGACATCCGCGATGCGGTCTCGGCGGCGCGCGCCTGCAAGGCCTGGCCCGAAGCGACCGCCTACAACAGGGCCCAGGTGCTCTATTACCTCGCCGAAAACCTCTCCGGCCGCACCGAAGAGTTTGCTGCCCGCATCGCCGAACTGACCGGTGCTGCCCACAAGGCTGCCAAGGCAGAAGTCGAGGCCTCGATCGAGCGGCTGTTCTATTATGCCGGCATGACCGACAAGTTCGAGGGCAGGGTGCACCAGCCGCCGGCGCGCACCGTCACGCTTGCCCTGCACGAGCCTGTCGGCGTCATCGGCATCGTTGCCCCTGACGAGGCGCCGCTGCTCGGCCTGATCTCGCTGCTCGCCCCGGCACTTGCCATGGGCAACACCACGGTCGTGGTGCCCTCGGCCGCCGCCCCGCTCGTGGCCACCGACCTCTACCAAGTGCTCGAGTACTCAGACGTCCCTGCCGGTGCGATCAACATCGTCACCGGGCATACGGCGGAACTCACAGCCGTGCTTGCCAAGCATGATGACGTCGACGGCCTCTGGGTCGTCGCCGAAGCCGAGATCTGCGCCAAAGCGGAGGCTGAATCTGTCGGCAATCTCAAGCGCGTCTGGACCGGGCACGGCCGCAGCCTCGACTGGCCGACCGCCCAGGGCGAAGCCTTCCTCCGCCGCGCCGTCGAGGTCAAGAACGTCTGGGTCCCATACGGGGACTGAGGGAAATAGGGGAATAGGGGAATAGGGTTATCGCCCTTACTCCCTTACTCCCTTACTCCCTTACTCCCTTACTCCCTTGGCCCTCAGCTTATCTTCGTCAGCAGCTGCAGCAGCGTCTCTGCGTCCTTCGCCGACAGCGGCGACAACGTCTCCTCGGTGATCGTCCGCGCCCGCGGCAGAAGCTCGACAATGAGGCGGTGGCCCTCGTCGGTCAGCTTGACCATCAGGCGCCTTTTGTCGACCTCATGTTTGGCCAGCTGCACCAGCCCGCGTGCCGCGAGCCGGTCGATGACGCCCTTCACGGTCGCCGCATCCATGGCGATCAGGCCGCCCAGCTGGTTCTGCGAGGTTTCGCCGACGTCGCGCAGCTTGGCGAGCGCGGCGAACTGCGGTGGCGTCAGGTCGGCAATATGCGTCGCGAAGATCGCGACGTGACGCTGGTTGGCCTTGCGCAGGACAAAACCGATCTGTCCCTGGACCTGGTAGGTACCTTCGGTGGTTTCGGGGCTCATCGCAAGCCATCCCAGGCCTTGATGTCGGAGGCCTTCAATCCACCCATGCGGTCGTGAATGCGCGGCCCCGAGGTCATGACCAATGCAAAGACGATCTCGTCCGGTCGCGGCCCGTCGGGCACCCCCACTTCCATGGCATCGAAATGGCTGCGCACATAGGCGGCGTTGACATGGCCGATCGGCACGTCGAGCCGCGCGCCGAAAGCACCCAGCTTCTTGGCCGAGGGCACGATCGCCTTGGCTTCGCCAAGCCGCTCGCGCATGGCGTAACCGCCGGGCACATGCCACAGAGCGCCGTGTTCCAGTTCGCCGGCCGAGCCGACAATGGCGCCTTTGCCATAACCGTCGATGGCCTTCGCATCGCCGCCCAGCGCCGCGATCAGCCGGTCGGACAGCATCAGCCCGAGCGGTTTCAGATCCTCCATCGCGCTCTCAAGCTCTTCGACATAGCGGTCGGCGAACGGGTTCTTCACCACCGCAAGCGCTGCCGCTCGTCGTCGGGGGATATGCGCGGGTGGCCCTCCGTCGTGCAGGATTTCCTCGATCGTTACAGCGATCTTCCGGATCGGAAAGTCAGGCATGGACAGGTTCCCCCCTTGTCACACCATCGGTTACGGCAAGCTCATGCGTGCCGCTTATGCGGGTTCGGCCTCCTAGGTATAGAGCTGCAGTCTGGATTGACCCTTGCCGCCGCAAGGATTCGGCCACGGAAAATCCGGCGTCGAGCGCCGCCTCGATGTCGGCGGGGGCAAGCGGTGCGACGTCTGTCGTCACCAGCCGGTCGCCAAGGTCGCTGTCGGGCGCCAGGTCGCATGCTGGCCTGCGGTGGATGGCTGTGTGGCCGGGCAGGTCGACAGCGTTGGCGATCAGCGTCGCCGCAGCATCGGCCGCGGCCGCGTTTACCGCGAGCACCGTTACAGCGTCGGCGATGCCGAGCGAAAAGCTGCGGCCGCGCCAGCCGCTGGTGGCGATGCCGCGCACTGCGTCCTGCCAGTGGATCGTCAGCCTGTCGGCCAGGCCGTGGCCCGTGCCGGCAATCGCCACCGAGAATTCCTGGCCACGGGCGATGTGCAGGGCGATGTCACCGCCATTGTTGACATAGGCGCGCTCGATTGAACGCCCGGCGATCATCGCGGCCATCATCTCGTCGGCGACAGAACCTGCGACGGCGGCCATCGGTGTGATGAACTGCCCAGCCAAAGGCGCGACGGCGGCTTCCATGCGCCGCGCCGTTGGTCCGTCAAAGTCGCGGGGCCTTGACGATGCCGGGCGGCGCAGTTGGGCAAGCTCCTCGACCAGCTCGTCCAGGATGGTCTGGAAGCGTTCCGCCGCCTGTTCGTAAGCGGCGCGCACCTCGCCGGTCTCGCCAAATGCCTCGACGATCAGGTCGATGGGGCCATGATTGAAATGCAGGCGGTGCTTGTCGGGCAGCCAGGAGATTTCGGGTCCATTCATCGCGACCCGCCCGGCGCCGTCAGGCGCAACTGCGCCAGCGGTGGCCAGGGGTTGTCGGTCCCGGCCGCTTCCGTCGCCCGCTCGTTGAGATACTCGCCGCCGCGCGCCAGCACGTCGTCGATGCTCCTGATCTCGCCGTCATAGCCGCCCAGTGCCAGATAGTCGTCGCGCCGCAAGGTGAATTCGATCGGCGCCACCAGGGCCGGTGTCGGCACATAACCGAAAGCGTTGTCGGGCACCCTGAGGACGTCGACCATCAGCGTGATGCCGCCGCCCGGCCAGACATAGACAGGCGCGCCGCCCACCGTCACGTAGGTTCTCAGGCCTTGCACCGAACGCGTCAGGTTGACCGGGTTTTCCGTCACCCCGGCGCGCAGGCTGCCGCCGGCGCCGCCGACGAACAGCACGGTACACAAAGCCGGCTCACAATTGTCCTCGATCAGCCCAACCGACTTGCGCAAGCGGTCCGGGAACGGCTTCTTGACCGGCATCAATTCGTCGTTGAGCTCGTAATAGGCGAACTGCTCGCCCGTCGTCGAAACCATCAGCAGCGACAGGCCGGGCCGCGCGCCTTTCTTGGCATTCCATTCGCCGAGGATCTCGAGCGGGTCGGAGATGCTGGTTCCACCCCAGCCGAGGCCGGGCTCCGACACCTTGAAATAACGCCCCGGCGTCGAGCGGCGGCCGAGGATCTTAATGCCGGTCTCCTCCCAGCCAAGCACCTTGCCGGCCTGGTGCTCGGAGACGACGCCAGTGATGTGGTCGTCGACGACAACCACCTCGTCAACGAGCCCGCGCCATTGCGTGGCGAACATGCCTATGGTCGCCGAGCCACAGCCGACGCGCATGCGGTGTTCGGTCGTGCCATCGATGACCGGCGGCTTGCCGGCCTCGACCACGATGGCGGCGCCGCCGTCGATGCTCAGCTCGACGGGCTTCTTGTTGCAGAGGTCGAGCAGCACCGCGCAGGTCACCCGGCCTTCGCTCTTCGAGCCGCCGGTCAAATGGTGGACGCCACCGAGCGACAGCATCTGCGAGCCGTATTCGCCCGTCGTCACATGGCCGATGGCCTCGCCCTGGGCACGCACCGTCGCCGTCTCGGGGCCGAGATGGCGGTCGGTGTCGATCTTCACCTTGACGCCGCAATAGGAGAAGATGCCCTCGGTGACGACGGTGACTAGATCGACGCCTGCGAGCTGCTGGCTGACGATGAACGGTGCCGGCTTGTAGTCGGGATAGGTGGTGCCGGCACCGATGGCGGTAACGAAGCGCCGCCCGGTGTTGACCAGTTCGCCATCCCACGCCTCGCCGCTGAAAGGCACCACGGAATTGCCGCTTTCGACCGCGAAATCGAGCACGCGGACTGGGTCGGCGCGCACGATCATGCCGCCGAAATTGCCGTAGCGGTCGCAGGCGCCGGTGTGCCCTTCGGCGATGTAGCACATCACGGGGCAGGCATCGCAGCGCAGCTTTTCGCCCGCCTGCCTGTCGCCGGCCGGGTGTGTCTCGAAACGCTCGGAAAGCTCGTTCATCGACGTGCCTCCTCGATTGTGGCCAGGATTCGCGACGGCGTTGCCGGCACCTTGGTGATCGCCACTCCGATGGCGTGGCGGATGGCGTTGAGGATGGCGGGCGCCGTCGGGATCAGCACATGCTCGCCCAAACCCTTGGCGCCAAAGGGTCCTTCCGGGTCCGGAACTTCCACCAGTATGGTTTCTATCGGCGGTACGTCACCGATCGTCGGGATCAGGTAGTCGTGCAGGTTCTCGGTACGGCCGGGAATGTACTCTTCCATCAGCGCCATGCCGATGCCCTGGGCGATGCCGCCCTCGATCTGGCCTTCGGCAAGCAGCGGGTTGATCGCCCGGCCGACATCATGCGCCGCGGTGATCTTGATCAGCTTCACGGTGCCAAGCCTCATGTCGACCTCAAGCTCGGCGATCTGCGCGCCATAGCCGTAGACAGCATAAGGTTTGCCTTGGCCCTTGGCATCGAGCGTCGTCGTCGGCGGGTCGTAGCTTTCCTCGGCGGCGAAGACAAGGCCGTCCTTGTCCACTTCGAGCAGCGTCAGATCGATGCGCCGCCGCTCGCCGCCCTCATGCACCAGGAGCAGTCCGCCCGGCAAAAGCTGCAGCGACGCTTTGGCCGAGACATTGGCAAAGCGCAGGATGCCGTCTCGCAAGGCTTTCGCGGACTTTTCCGCTGCTTTTCCCGAGACATAGGTCTGGCGCGACGCCGAGGTCTTGCCCGCATCGGGTGTAACAGCCGTATCGGCACTTCGAAGCACGAAATCGCCGAGCGGCAGGCCAAGCGCGTCGGCGGCGATCTGGGCGATGACGGTGTTGGCGCCCTGGCCGATGTCGACCGCGCCCTGGTGCAGCACGACCTTGCCTTCGGGCGAGATGCCCAGCTTGATTGTCGAGGGGTTGGGCAAAGACGTGTTGCCGCAGCCATACCAGCACGAGGCGATTCCGACGCCGCGCTTGAACTTGCCGTTGGCCGCGTTGAAAGCGTCCGCTTCGGCCAGCGCGCGTGTCCAGCGCAGGCTCAGCGCCTCGAGGCAGTCGCCGATGCCGACACCGGTGTCGAGCCGCTGCCCGGTCACCGTTTCGGAGCCGTTTCGAAGAGCATTTTTCAAGCGTATTTGCAACCGGTCGAGGCCAAGCTTGTCGGCCAGTTGGTCGAGCAGCGTCTCTTGCATCAGGGTAGCCTGCGGCACGCCGAAACCACGGAACGCGCCCGACACCGGGCCATTGGTGTGGATGGCGCGAGCGATGGCGCGGTAATGCGGCGTGGCATAGGGCCCGGAGGCATGCACCGGCACGCGATTGGCGACGGTCGGGCCGAAGCTGGCATAGGCACCGGTGTTGAACTCGCCATCGAACACCATGCCGCGAATGGTGCCGTCGGCATTGGCGCCGATTGTTGCCTTCATCGCGGCCGGATGGCGCTTCGTCGTCGAGGCCATCGATTCGGTGCGGCTATAGGCAAGGGCTGCCGGGCGCCCTGTCTTCAGTGCCACCAGCCCTATGAGCGGTTGCAGCGAAACGTCGATCTTGGAGCCAAAGCCGCCGCCGGTCGCCGTCGGCAGGATACGCACTTTTTCCACCGCGAGACCAAGGATACGCGCCGTGTCGTCGCGATCCAGATGCGGTGCCTGAGTGCAGGCGGCGATCGTCAGCGTATCGCTGTCCATCAATGCATAGCCGGCTTCCGGTTCGATGTAGGCGTGCTCAACATAGGAGGTCTGCATGCTGCCGGAGACCACGCATGCGGCCTGCGCCAGGGCACTTTCCGGCGCGCCGCGCTCGACAAGGCCGCGCACCAGCAGGTTGTCGGGTCGGTTGGCATGGACCAGCACTGCGCCTTGCGCCTGGGAAGTGGCCGCCTCCAGTGCTGCCGGCAACTCGCGCCAGGTGATGGGGAAAGACGTCACATCCAGGTCGCGCGCCGCCCAGCCTTCGCAAGCGACAAGCGCCACCGCCTCGCCACGGAAACGTGTCTCGCTCTCGGCCAGTGCCGGCTGGTCGGCAAAAGGCGGGATAACGCCGAAGCTGTTGATGCCGGGGATGTCGCCGGCGGTGAAAACCGCAACGATGCCCGCATTGCCTGCGACGTAGGCGTCGAGGTCGCCGAACGAGAATGCGGCTCGGTGATGCGGCGAGCGGATCACCAGCACCGACAACGCATCGGCGGGAAATGAATCGCCGCCGAATCTTTCGCTGCCAATCACCTTCGGGATGCCGTCGAGCCTGATGGGCGAGGCGCCTACGGCCGAACCAGCCGGGGGCATGCGAAAATCAAGGGATGGTGGCAGCATAAAGTGCCATGCCTCCATCACCGCCTCGACGATCTTGCGATAGCCGGTGCAGCGGCACAGGACCCCGCCGAGCGCGTCCTGGACCTGTTGTTCGCTTGGGCGCGGCTCCCGTGCCAGCAACGCAGTTGCCGTCACAAGCAGTCCGGGCGTGCAGAAACCGCATTGCGCGGCGCCATGTGCCAGGAACGACGCCTGCAGCGCCGAGAGGTCGCTGCCCCGCAGCCCTTCCACGGTGCGGATCGAAGCGCCTTCGACCGAGGCCATCGGCAGCAGGCAGGCGCAGACGGGCTCGCCGCCGAGCAGCACGGTGCAGGCGCCGCAATCGCCGGCATCGCAGCCGACCTTGGTGCCCGTCAGCCTGAGGTCGTCGCGCAGTACCGACGACAGGCGCCGCATCGGCGCAGCGGACACCGACACGGAGGCGCCGTTGACAGTGAAGCTGATCGGCGCCCGGTCGGTTTTCATGCCGCCGTCCGTCTCTGCGAGCCATGCGTTGCAAGCAGAAGCGCCCGCGCCACGATTTCGCGCGCAGCACTTCGCCTGTATCCGGCACTGCCGCGCACATCGTCGATTGGTGACAATTCATCCAATCCGGCAGCTTGCACCGCGGCTTCGGCGACCTCCGGCCTATGCCCGACAAGTGCTGCTTCCAGCGCGTGCAGCCGTCGCGCCACGGCCGAGCACGACCCCACCGAAATCGCCGCGCTTGCGATCCGCGCGTCCGTACCGAGCACGACCCTGGCCGCCGCCATGGCGATCGAAATGACCAGATAGCGCCGCGCACCCAGTTTGACGAAGGCCGAGCCGCCGCCAGTGCTGGCCTTGGGGATGCGCAGCGCCGTCACCAGCTCGTCCTCGCGCAGCTTGGTTCGGCGGTTGCCTATGATGAACGCGCCAAGCGGCAAAATGCGCATCTCGTGGCGCGACCGCAGCTCGACCTCGGCGTCGAGGATCATCAGCGCCGGCACCCCATCGGCGGCCGGTGAGGCGTTGCATATGTTGCCGGCTATCGACGCGACGTGCTGAATCTGGATCGAGCCAATTTCGCGCGCCGCCTGCTTCAGCGCGTCGAAGGCCGGCGGCAGCGGCGCCTGGATGATCTCGGTCCAACTGGTGCGCGCACCAATGACGAAGTGATTGTCGCTTTCGGTGATGCCGCGCAGTGCGCCGATGTCATTGATATCGATTACATCGAAATAGAGAGGCCGGTTGCCAAGAGCGGGATAAACGTCCGTCGCACCCGCCAACACTCGCCAAGAGCCCTCGCTGAGCAGCGCCAGCGCCTCGTCGAGTGACTTGGGTTTCGCGTAACGGGTCACGCAATGCCTCCCGGCTGTTGCCGGACATTTTCATTCGTACACAAGTGATAACCTGCCGCGATCTTTTGTCAAAGCCTGGCTTTACTTCGCCGGATCACTTGCCGGTGGGCGCATGGCGGCCAAGTTGAAGGTTGACGCCGGCCGCCATCTGGTCGAATTTCGGCGGCCCGCCAGCGCGGCGGTATCAGAAACGAGTTGGGGACATCATGGCTACGGACGCGCTCGTCGTCGTCGATCTGCAAAACGACTTCTGCCCTGGCGGCGCGCTTGCCGTGAATGGGGGCGACGAGATCATCCCGCTGGTCAATGACCTGATCCGCCACAGCGAGCACGTGCTGCTTACCCAGGATTGGCATCCGGCCGGTCATTCGAGCTTCGCCTCGAGCCATCCCGGCAAGCAGCCTTTCGAAAGTGTCCGCATGTCCTATGGCCCCCAAACGCTGTGGCCGGATCACTGCATTCAGGGCAGCCGCGGCGCCGATTTCCATTCCGGGCTCGCCTGGTCCAAGGCCGAACTGGTTATCCGCAAGGGGTTTCGTCCGAACATTGACAGCTACTCGGCGTTTTTCGAGAACGACCGCTTCACGCCGACGGGCCTTGCCGGATACCTGCGCGAGCGCGACGTCGCCTCGATCACGCTTGTCGGCCTCGCCACCGATTTCTGCGTCGCCTATTCGGCGCTTGATGCGGTCAAGCATGGCTTCGCCACCACGGTGCGGCTCGATGCGTGCCGCGCGATCGATCTGGGCGGTTCCCTCGACTCGATGATCGGCAAGATGCGTGACGCCGGCGTCAAGCTGGTCTGATTTCCTGACTTTGGCAGCATCAGACATTGCGGTCACCAATTCGAACACAATGCCCGGCGTAAACGCCGGTTCCGAGGGGACGGCATGAAGGGTTCGCGTATTGCGGCAGCGTCTCTGGCGCTGGCCTGCCTGCTGGCGAGTGCAAGCACCGCGCTGGCTGCCGAGCAGGGATTGCCCGGGGCGACGATGTCGTTGGTGTGGGCACTGCCGTTTGCGGGATTGCTGCTCTCCATCGCCACCGGGCCGCTGCTTTATCCGCACCTCTGGGAGCAGCACTACGGCAAGATCACAGCCGGCTGGGCGGCGCTGGTGGTGGTGCCGATGGCGCTGTCTTTCGGCTTCGACATCTCAGTCGAGGCCGTGCTGCACACGCTGCTGCTCGAATACATGTCCTTCATCATTCTTTTGTTTGCCCTTTTCACCATCTCGGGCGGCATCCTGGTGGCAGGCAACATCCAGGGCACGCCGCTCATCAATGCCGGCCTTCTGGTCATTGGCGCGTTGCTGGCCTCCGTCGTCGGCACCACCGGCGCGTCGATGATCATGATCCGGCCGGTGATCCGCGCCAACGACAACCGGCCGTTCAACGCCCATGTCATCGTCTTCTTCATCTTCCTGGTGTCCAACATCGGCGGCTCGCTGACGCCGCTCGGCGACCCACCGCTGTTCGTCGGCTTTCTGCGCGGCGTAGACTTCTTCTGGACCACCGTCCATCTCTGGCGCGAGGCGCTGTTGGTCGGCGGCATCGTGCTGGCCGCCTTCCTCGCCGTCGATTGGCACTTTCACCGGCGCGAGTCCGGGGAGCCCAAGGTCAAGGACCCGACACCACATTCGAAGGTGCGCATCCGCGGACTTGCCAATATCGCTTTGCTCGCCGGTGTCATCGCCGCGATCCTGATGTCGGCGTCATGGAAGCCCGGCGTCGCGTTCTCCGTCTACGGCGTCCATGTCGAACTTCAGAACCTCGTCCGTGACGCCATCATCTTGGCATTGGCCTTCGTGTCACTGGCGGTCACCCGCAAGGAATACCGCGCCGCCAACGGGTTTTCATGGGGTCCTATTCTCGAAGTGGCCAAGCTGTTTGCCGGCATCTTCGTTTGCATCGTGCCCGTCATCGCCATCCTGCGCGCCGGGCTAGATGGGGCTTTCGCGCCGCTGGTGGCGCTGGTCACCGGACCGGGCGGCGAGCCTGACAACCTCGCCTATTTCTGGCTGACGGGCGTGCTGTCGTCCTTCCTCGACAATGCGCCGACCTATCTCGTCTTCTTCGAGCTTGCCGGCGGAGACCCACAGGCGCTGATGACGACCTTTGCCACAACACTGGTGGCGATCTCGGCCGGCGCCGTGTTCATGGGCGCCAACACCTATATCGGCAATGCGCCGAACTTCATGGTCTACGCCATCGCCCGGGAAAGCGGGGTCAGGATGCCCGGCTTTTTCGGCTACATGCTGTGGTCGAGCGCGATGCTGATCCCGACCTTCCTGATCGCGGGGTTTGTGTTCTTCGCCTAACCCACGCCGACATAGCGCCTGACCATCCCAGGATCCTCGCGCAGCCGCCCCACGTCCACCGTCTCGCGGTTGCGACCGTTCTCAATGAAGGCGACGCGATCGGCGACGGGCAGCACGGCGTCGACGCGCTGTTCGACGAGAATGGTCGAGACCCCGCGCTCGCGCAGCCTGGCCACGGTTTCGCGGATCTTGGCGATCATCGACGGCATCAGCCCTTCGGTCGGCTCGTCGAGCAGCAGGACCTCGGGTTCAACACACAGCGCGCGCGCCATGGCCAGCATCTGCTGCTCGCCGCCCGACAACGTGCCGGAGCGCTGCTTCAGCCGGTCGCGCAACAGCGGGAACAGGTCGAGCACGCTGTCGCGCACCGCCTTGCCCCTGTTGCGGGTCATCAGGCCGATCTCGATGTTTTCGGCGACGGTCAGCTCGGCAAACAGCCGGCGCCCTTGCGGCACATAGGCCACACCCGCCTTTGGCACCTCGTGCGCAGGGAGCTCGGTCAGCACGCATTCGCCCAGCCTGATCGAGCCCGCACGCGCCGGCACCAGCCCCATGATCGCCTTCAGCGTCGTGGTCTTGCCGGCGCCGTTACGGCCGAGCAGGCACAGCACCTCGCCCTTGCGCAGTTCGAGGTCGAGGCCGTGCAGCACCTGCACTTCGCCGTAAAAGCAGTCGAGGCCTGATATCGTCAGCGCCGCATTCATGCTTCGGCCTCCTGAGCGGTGCCAAGATAGGCTTCTTGCACGGCGGCGTTGGCGCGGATCTCGGCCGGGCTGCCTTCGGCGAGGATCCTGCCGGCATTGAACACGCTGATGCGACGGGCCAGCGCCATGACAACGGGCATGTTGTGCTCGATCAGCAGGATGGTGGCGTCACGGGCGATCTCGCGGGCCAGGGCGATGAAGTTCTCGATCTCGCCGTCCGACAGGCCCTGCGTCGGTTCGTCGAGAATGAGCAGACGCGGCCTGAGCGCCAGGCCCATGGCCACCTCGAGCAGCCGCTGGTGGCCATAGGCCAGAGCGCCGGCCTGCTCATGCGCGCGGCCAGCGAGGCCGACGCGCTCCAGCGCCTCAATCGCCCCTTGCCGCACCGCGCCGCGCGACCGGCCGTCGGTCAGTGTGCGCTGTACCGGCAGGGCGACGTTGTCGTAGGCGCTGAGATTGGCGAAGACGCTGGTGATCTGGAAGGTGTAGGCGATGCCGCGCCGGACCCGCAGATGCGCCGGCATGGCGGTGATATCCTCGCCGTCGAAGACGATACTGCCTGAGGTCGGTGCGTAGCGGCCGCAGACGAGGCTGACGAAAGTGGTCTTGCCGGCGCCGTTGGGGCCGATCACCGCCCTGATCTCGCCCGGCTCAAGCGAGAAGTCGACATTGTCGACGGCGCGCAGGCCGCCGAAATGACGCGACAGACCCTTGGTGGTCAGAAGCGCCGTCACGGCAGCCACCCGAGCCAGCGGTCGCGCAGCGTGCCGAGAACGCCCTTGCGGAACCAGAGCACCAACAGGATCAGCATTGCGCCGACAATAAGCATGTAGGCCGAGGTGTAGCTGCTGGTGATGTCGATCACGTAGTACATGAACAGTGTGCCGAGCAGCGGCCCGAGTGTGGTCGCGGCACCGCCGAGCAGCACCCAGAGCAGTGGCAGGATCGAATATTGCACCGAGGCGAATGTCGAGCCGACATAGCCGAACAACAGGGCATAGGCCGCCCCGGCCGCGGCACAGATGACGCCCGAGGTGACGACTGCCGCCAGCTTGTTGGCGAAGGTGTCGTAGCCAAGCATCTTCGCGCGCTCCTCGTTTTCGCGGATCGCGACCAGCACACGGCCGTGGCGCGAGCGGACGATGGCGAGCGTGGCGAACAGGGCAGCGGCAAACAGCGCCACTGCCGAGAGATAGCGCGTCGCCGGGTTGGTCAGGTCGAGCGTGCCGGTTCCCAAAGTGATCTGCCGCGCCTGCTGCTGCAGCACCAGCCCCTCGTCGCCGCGCGTCCATGCGCCGAAATAGAGTGTTACGAGATAAAACACCTGGGCAAACATCATGGTCACGATCATGAAGGCGACACCCGAAGTCCGGAGCGCCAGCAGGCCGACAATCAGCGACACGAGGAAGCCCGCGCCGACGCCACCGGCAAAGGCCGGCACCACGCCCCAGCCAAGATGATAGAGCGGCAGCCCGGCGCCATAGAGCCCGGCGGCGAAGAACATGGCGTGGCCGAGGCTCAAGAGTCCGACATAACCGAACAGAAGGTTGTAGCCCATGGCGAAGACGGCCAGCACCAGCACCCGCGCCAGAACGCCATGGTGGTATTCGGGCAGGATGAAGTTGAGCGCGACGAGCAGGGCGATGACCACTGCATGCAACGCGTAGACCCTGGCCGTCGCCCCGTCGCCGCTCATTTTGTCGCCGTTCCGAACAGGCCCTGCGGCCGGAACACCAGCACCATGGCGACGACGAGCGTGGCGATGATCTTGGCCAGGGTCGGCGAGAAGAACACCGAGATGATGCCGTCGGATACGCCGATGAGAAGGGCGGCAATGACGGTGCCGCGCAGCGAGCCCAGCCCGCCGATGATGACGACGATGAACGACAGCAACAGCGGGTCGAGACCCATCAAATAATGCGCCTGCTGGATCGGCACGATCAGCACGGCGGCGATTGCCGCGAGCATCGCGCCAAGCGCGAACACCGCGCCATAGACGCGTCCGACCGGGATGCCGAAGGCCTGAGCGGTCTCACGGTCGTATTGAGTCGCCCGCATGACAAGGCCGATCCTCGTGCGGGTCAGGACCAGCCAGGTGGCAAGCAGCAAAAGCGCCGATGCGGCGATGATCGACAGCTTGTAGCCGGAGTAGCCGAACCAGGGCAGCTGGATTCGGACGTTGAAGGGCGGCGTCACCGGCCGCGCCTCGGGGCCGTAGAAGGTCAGAGCCAGCTGCTGGATGATGTAGAGCAGGCCGATGGTGGCGACAATGGTGGCTTCCGGGTTGTAGTCGAGCCGGCGCAGGACAAGCCGCTCAGATATCCAGGCGATGAAGCCGACGATCAGCGGCGCCAGCACCAGGGCTGCGGCGAAGCCGAGAGCTGGGTGTCCACCAACGGCTGTGGTGATCGCCCATGCGAGCACGGCGCCGAGCATGAAGAATTCGCCATGCGCGACATTGACGATGCGCATCACGCCGAACACCAGCGACAGGCCAAGCGCTGTCAGCGCCAGCACTGCCGAGGTGACCAGGCCTTCGAGCGTGGCAAGCAGGAGATGCGGGAAGAAGGCCACTAGCCAACCCACCTGGGTTGCGCTTCGTCGCACCCCCCTCTGGCCTGCCGGCCATTTCCGCCACAAGGGAGGAGATCAGCTGACGCTGATATCTGCGCCAACCACGGACGGTGCAAGATGGCAGTGGCGACAGAGCTGCTTATCTCCCCCCTTGTGGGGGAAATGGCCGGCAGGCCAGAGGGGGGCAACGTCGAGCGCATTACAGGCCAGTCTATCGCCGTACCCTCACAACGGCTGCGTCGTGTAGTCCGCCTCCGGCTCGTACAGACCGTCCTCGATCGAGGTCCGGTGGACGACGTTGAGCTTGCCGCCTTCGACCTTGGAGATGTTCTGGTGGCCGAAGACCTGGTGGATCTTGCCGTTGAACGTCTTGTCGCCCTGCGGGTGCTCGGGACCTTCCTTGAACGCGGTCAGCGCCTCGGTCGCCTCGACAAGCTTGGCGCGGTCTTCGGGCCCCTTGTAGCCTGAATCCTCCATCGCCTTCTTGATGACGTAGAGCGTTTCCCAGCAGCCGAACATGTGGGCGGCGGTCGAGACGTCCTTGGCATCCGTCGTCGAGGCGCCGTTGTCGTCGATGCCGACGGCGGCGCGATACGCCTTCTGCGCCTCGCTGTCATTGGCTTGGGCGTAGCGCGGCGAGCCTTCCCAGAAATGGCTGCCGTCGAGGAATTCGAGGCCCGGGCTGTTGATGTCGACGGCCTCGAGCGAGTCGATGAAGCCGAACAGCTGCGGCTTGGTCGAGCCGTAGAATTCGCCGAGCTCCTTGACGAAGGTCAAAACGCCTGGGCCGACCATGACGTGGTACAGCACCTCGGTGTCGGCAGGGATCTGCGGCAGGTATTTGGTGAACGAGCTTTCGGTCGGCGGGATCGGAATCTGGGCGACGACCTCGCCGCCCTGCGCCTTGATGGCGGGCGCGAAATAGTCGCGATGGTCGTAGCCGAAAGCGTAGTCCGGATAGATCATCGTCACCTTCTTGCCAAGGTTGGCCGCGACCCAGGGCGCGACCGAGGTGACCTGCGAGCGCACGTCGGTGATGCCGGGCTGGAACACCCAGCGGTTCAGCTTACCCGAGGCGACGTGATAGCCTTCGCTGACGACATAATAGGGGATCTTGAGCTCGCCGGCGGTAGGTGCCGAGCCGACGACGACATGCGAGAACAGCGTGCCGAAGACGATGTCGGTCTTGTGCTGGCTGGCGAATTTCGCCACCACTTCGGCGCCGCGCTTGGGGTCGGTGCCGTCATCCTCGACAATGATCTCGACCGGCCGTCCGTTGATGCCGCCGGCATCGTTGATCAGCTTGACGGCGGCGTTGGTGGTCTTTTCGTACCAGCGGCCATAGGCGGCGCCGATGCCGGTGCGGTGGGCCTGGAAGCCGATCTTGATCGGAGCGGAAGATTGCGCCTGTGAGTAGCGCACGAAACCCGGGGCTGCCATCAGGCCGGCGCCGGCGGCGATGCCTTTCAGCGCCGTGCGGCGGCTGAGGCGCGATTTTCCGAGGTCGAAGAAGCGATTGCTGTCAGTCATGCCCTGTCCCCTTGCCGTGTCCTTTGACCAACGATCGTGCGGATTGGCAGCCCTTCCGCCGAGGGCGAAAAATTGCATGTATACAAACTAGATCACCAATCCCTGGACGTGGCAATAGTTGCTTCCCCAAGGTCAAAATCCACCTGCATTTGCACTATCCCGCCGTTGCTGTCGAGAGCAGCCAGAGGCCGAAAACGGTGTAGCCGATCATCAGCACGGTGAGCGGCAACTGGCTGAGCGAGGCACTGGCCGCATTGGGGTGCATTCGCCAGGCAAACACATGGGCGACGAGCACCGCCAGCACATGCCCGCCGACGATCGCCGCCGCCTGGAGGTTCCACAGCAGCCAAGCCGAATGCGCGCCCATGGCGATGCCGGCCTCGACCGGCATGTGGGCTGTGCCGAGCAGGTTCCAGCCCAAGGCGAACGGATCCGACAGCGCCACCAGCGCGTATTGGCCGTTGACCAGAAGTGCCGTCAGATAGTGCGAGAAGTGATAGGCCAGCGCGATGGGAACGATCGACCAGACGAACAGGCCGGCGGCCTCGGGCAGCGGCGCGGGACTGCGGACCAGCCTTTCGCCCGCGACGACCGCGAGCAGTCCGACGCCGGCGAGTGCAACGAACATCGCCATCAGGCCGAAGCTGTTGGTGGCGACCAGCGCGGTGCGGCCGGGCAGTTCGAGCGGGTTGATGCTGTTGAGCCCGAGCCAGAAGAACGTCTTCGAAAAGCCGTCAAACGATACCGAAGCGAGGGTCGCGAGCAGGAACAGCGCCCCCGCGGGCGGCAGCGCTTCGGCTTGGTAAAGCTTGGCGCCCGGCCAGCACAGGGCAAGGCGCAGGCGGGACCGGTCCTTGCTTGCCTCGACGATGCCGAAGCGGCCGATCATGGCGAAGAAGGCCGAGAGGAATTCGCCCTGACGGCTCCAGCGCTCGAAGCCGAAGGCCAGCATGGCGGTGAAGGAGATGATCCAGTAGAGGCCGGCGGCCATGGCGAGGCGTGCCGGATCGTCCGGGGCGGGGTCGATCAGCTCGAACCAGGCGAAGGCGAAGAACAGAATGACTGCGGGCCAGTAGCCGAGCCATTCGGGAAGATGCAGTGGGGGCTTTTGCCGAGCCTTGGCACCCAAGGCTCCTGTGACCAAGCGATAAGGTCCGTACCATGGGTTGAGCCAGGACCAGAGATTGCCGCACAGGCCCTGGGCCAGCGTGAGCCCGACCCAGAGCAGTGTCCAGACCGTCAGGGGCAGCGGGTTGGACAGCGGGTCGCGCGAGCCGATGAAGCCCGCTGTGATCAACACTGCGAAGACGGCGAAGGCGGCGAGGCTCGCAGGCAACCGTAGATCAGGGATGGAGCCGAGCGGCAGGCGCTTGCGCCAGATGGACACCAGCCGCGCCGGCGGCAGCAGTGCCAGTACCAGAAAACTCGCCGCCACCGCGAACGCTGCGCCGGCTATGTAATGCCCGGTCGGCAAAAGCAGCACATGGCCACGGTCGGAGGCATGGGCGAAAGCGGGCGAGGTGTGCGATGCGGCGGCAGCGCATGCGGCAAGCACTGCTGCCGCTTTGCGTTGGACGGTTGTGGCTGTGTTGGTTCCGCGCATCACCTTGCCGGTGTGCCACATGGTCGGGGTCGCGGGAAGGGTGCGACTATCGACGGCGGATGGCGACAGGTGGTGACGCTCGCGCTTTGCGAGGCAACCCTTTAGCCTCGCGACCTTCGCACCTCCCTCTGGCCTGCCGGCCATCTCCCCCACAAGGAGGGAGATCACGTCTTCATCAGCCGCCCGGCCAACTACCAACGTTGCAAAGGCTCATCCATACAACGTTGCAGAATGAGCGCCGCCGGCAACGAGACTAATCTCTCTCCTTGTGGGGGAGATACCCGGCCGGGCAGAGCGGGGTGCGAAGGAATGAGAGGTTGAAGGAAACCCAAATTCAAGCCCCAAGCCACCCCTAAACCTTCACCAACTGCTCCACCCGGTCCTTCTCGCCGAAGATGCGCAGATAGCGGGCGATTTCTTGTCTGTCGCCGGTGGCCTTGGCGGGGTTGTCGGAGAGCTTGACCGCCGGGCGGCCATTGGCCTCGGTGACCTTGCAGACCAGCGAGATGGCGTTGAGGCGGTCGGTTTCCTTGGGCGCGCAGCCCTCGAAGTCGTTGGTGAGGTTGGTGCCCCAGCCAAAGGACATGCGCACCTTGCCCTCGAAGTGGCGGTAGGTCTCGATGATGGTGTCGACGTCGAGGCCGTCGGAGAAGATCAGCAGCTTCGAACGGGGGTCCTGGCCCTTCTTGCGCCACCAGTCGATGATGCGCTCGCCGCCTTCGATCGGCGGGGCGCTGTCGGGGCGGAAACCGGTCCAGTCGGCGACCCAGTCGGGCGCGTCGCGCAGGAAGGCCGCCGTGCCGAAGGCATCGGGTAAGACGATCAAAAGGTTGCCGCCATAATAGCGCTGCCAGTCGCGCAGCACCTTGTAGGGCGACTGCTTGAGCTCGTCTTCTGAATTGGCAAGCGCGGCATAGACCATCGGCAGCTCATGCGCGTTGGTGCCGAGCGCCTCAAGGTCGGTGTCCATGGCCAGCAGCACGTTGGAGGTGCCGGTGAAGGCCTCGCCGATGCCCTCCTTGAGCGCCTCGACGCACCAGCGCTGCCACAGGAAGGAGTGGCGGCGGCGGGTGCCGAAATCGGAGATCTTGATCTCGGGCAGCATCTTCAGCCGCTCGGTCTTGTCCCACATCTTGGCCTTGGCGCGGGCATAAAGCACGTCGAGCGCGAAGGGGCCGAAGGCCTTCATCGCCGAGCGCGAGCGCAGCTCGTTGATGATGGCGAGAGCCGGGATTTCCCACATCGAGGTCATCACCCAGGGACCGGCGAAGGTCAGTTCGTACTGGCCGTCGCGCTTTTCCAGGTGGTAGGGGGGCAGCTGGAAGTTCTCGAGCCAGGCCAGGAATTCCGGCTCGAAGATCTGTTTGCGGCCGTAGAAATTGTTGCCGCCGAGCCAGATCATCTCCTTCTTGGAGAAGCGCAGCGTGCGGGCATGGTCGAGCTGCTCGCGCAACTCGCCCTCGTCGATCTCCTCGGCAAGTTTGACCGAGGTGGCGCGGTTGATCAGCGAGAAGGTGGCGTCGACATTGGGGTGCATGCCCCAGATCATCTGCAGCATCAGCAGCTTGTAGAAATCGGTGTCGAGCAGGGATCGGACGATCGGATCGAGCTTCCAGGTGTGGTTATACACCCGCCTTGCAATGTCGGTCCTGGCCATGCCGCTTCAGTCCTCCTTGGCGCGTCCGCCCGCCGGGCCGGCGCGCGCCGCATTCCTCGTTGCTAGCATTGGGATATAGCGCCGGGGCGATCAAGCTTAAGACGCGAAAAAAGCAACGCTGGCCCTATAGTTGCATCGTCCAATCAAGTTAATCGCTGGAGTGGGTCCGCCTTCTTCGAATCGCAGAACCTCTCTGGCTCTTCGTTTCGACGCAGTTCCGGACGCTACGCACTTTTCCTGGAATTGTTTTAGCCGGCAACGGCGGCCTTCTGGCCGCGCCGCTTGCGGATGCTGATCTGACCGGTGACGGCCTGCTCGGTGCGGGCGGGAAGTTCCTCGCGCTCGGCAAACAGCCAGTCGATGAAGGACTGCACGATGGGCGCCGAGCGCACCTCGTTGCGGCAGACGACATAAAAAGCATCGACAGCCGGCACCGACAGGTTGAAGGGCGTGACCAGTTGACCGCGGGCGAGCAGGCTCGATGCCGTCACCGTGTCGCCCAGCGCCAGGCCATGGCCGTGCACGGCGGCTTCCGTGGTCAGGCTGGCACCGGCCATGCGGTGCTGTTGCACCGGCTTGACGTCGAGCGCGTCGGCGGCGGCAAGCCAGGTGTGCCATTCGCGGCCGTCATCGGCATGGAGCAGGACGTGGTCGGCGAGGTCGCGGACGCTGCGGATCGGCCGGTTGTTGATCAGCGTCGGGCTGACGACGGGAAACAGCTCCAGCGTCGACCACTTCTTCAGCCAGCAATCGGTCCAACTGCCATTGCCATAGAGGACGCAGACGTCGACGTCGGGTGAATGGATGTCGCGTGGGTCGTTGGAGGCGTCGAGGCTGAGGCTGATGCCAGGATAACGCGTGGTGAAGCCGCCGATACGCGGCACCAACCACAGCGACAAAAGCGCCGGGACGCAAGAGACGGTGAGCTTGCCCGAGCTCGTCGGCCGGGTCATGCGCGCGGTGGCGGACGCGATGCTTTCGAAGGCGCCGGTGACGGCAGGCAGAAGCTCGGCGCCCTGCGGAGTAAGCTTCAGGCGCGAGCCGGCACGCTCCAGAAGCTTGACCTTGAGCGTCGCCTCGAGCGCGCGGATCTGGTGGCTGATAGCGCCGTGGGTGACGTTGAGCTCGCCCGCCGCCTTGGTCAGCGAGCCATGGCGGGCGGTCGCCTCGAAGGCGCGCAGCGGGTTGAGCGGGGGCAGGCGGCGGGACATCGCAACTCCACGCGAGGGACGAGGCATTGTGAGAAAATCTCACAGCGCTAAGCTTAACATTATCAATTGCTATTTCAACGGCGCTGCCGGAAACTCGCTCCACAACAAGCAAAAAGCATGCGGGGACACGAGATATCAGGCCGGACGCCGGGAGCGGGCGGCCGCAGGCGATCGCCCCGCTTTGCCGTCTTGGACCACAGGAGGATAGCATGGGTTTCGACGTCAAAAAGCTCGACGAGCTGCGCAAGAAGTATGGCGAAGGCCATGGCGGCGATCTGTTCGACCCGAAGTTCCGCCGCGTCGCCGACAAGATCTTCAACAAGGCCGGCACCCGGCTTGCGCCCTATTCGGGCATCCCGACCTTCCTGACTGCGCCCTATCTCCAGGTCGACAACGACAACCCCGATTTCGGCGACCTGCAGGTGGCGATGATCGGCGTGCCGATGGATCTCGGCGTGACCAACCGTCCGGGTTCGCGCTTCGGCCCGCGCGCGCTGCGCACCATCGAGCGCATCGGCCCCTACAACCATGTGCTCGACTGCGCCCCGGTGCAGGAGCTGCGCGTGGCCGATATCGGCGACGTGCCGTTCCGCAGCCGCTACCGGCTCGAGCTCAGCCATGAGGACATAGAGCGTCGCATCGGCCAGATCGTCGACGCCGGCGTGGTACCGCTGTCGGTCGGCGGCGACCATTCGATCACCCACCCGATTCTCAAGGCTGTCGGCAAGAACCGCCCGGTCGGCATGATCCACATCGACGCCCATTGCGACACCGGCGGCGCCTACGACCTGACCAAGTTCCACCATGGCGGCCCGTTCCGCAACGCCGTGCTCGACGGTGTGCTCGACCCGAGCCGCGTCATCCAGATCGGCATCCGCGGCTCGGCCGAATATCTCTGGGAGTTTTCCTATGAATCCGGCATGACGATTGTGCATGCCGAGGAGATCACCGGCCTGGGCATCCCCGCGGTCATCGAGAAGGCAAAGAAGATCGTCGGTGATGGCCCGACCTACTTGTCCTTCGACATTGACAGCCTCGACCCGTCCTTCGCGCCCGGTACCGGTACGCCCGAGGTCGGCGGCCTGACGACGCGCGAGGTGCTGGAGATCATCCGTGGCCTCAAGGGCCTGAACCTTGTCGGCGGTGACGTCGTCGAGGTGGCGCCGCAATACGACTCGACCACCAACACTGCCCATGCCGGCGCCCAGGTGCTGTTCGAGATCCTCAGCCTGATGCTGTTCAGCCCCTTCGTCACCGGCAAGAAGGACTGACCGGACAGATCAATACTGGCCGCCGTGACTGGAAGCGGCGGCCGGGCGGCAACGACCGCAACCGACAAATCAATCAATCCAGAGGGAACCGAAACATGAACATCAAGACCGCACTGCATCAGACAGTCGCCGCCCTCATCGTCGCGGGCAGCATCATCTTCGGCCTGCAGCAGGCCAATGCCGACGCGCTGGAAGACATTGCCAAGGCCGGCCAGATCAATGTCGGCGTCTTTGCCGACTTTCCGCCTTTCTCTTCCGCCAGCGCCGACATGAGCCTCAAGGGCTACGACATGGACGTCGCCCAGGCGATCGCCGACGCCCTCAAGGTCAAGCTCAACCCGGTGCCGGTGACCGGCCAGAACCGCATCCCCTACCTCACCGACAAGCGCGTCGACCTTCTGATGAGCGTCGGCTACTCCAAGGAACGCGAAGAGGTCATCGATTTCGCAGCGGCCTACGCGCCTTACTACATCGCCGTGATCGGCCCGGCCGAACTCAAGGTGGCGGGCAAGGAAGACCTTGGCGACAAGTCGATCGCCGTCAACCGCGGCACGCTCGAGGACACCTCGCTAACCGAGGCCGCCCCGGCTTCCGCCGACATCAAGCGCTTCGACAACTACAACGCCGTCATCCAGGCCTTCATCTCGGGCCAGACCCAGCTGATGGTGGTGGGCAACGACGTTGGCGCCCAGGTGCTGGCGCGCCAGGAGGCGCTTAAGCCGGAGCAGAAGTTCCAGCTCTTGACCTCGCCGTCGCATATCGGCCTCAACAAGAACGAGGAAGGCCTGAAGAAGGTCATCAACGACACGGTCGCGGCGATGCTCACCGACGGCCGGCTGTCGAAGTCGTCCGAGGCCTGGCTCAAGGTTCCGCTCAACCCCGAGAACCTCAAGGACTGAGCCGTGAGCTACAGCCTCGACTTCGGCTGGCTTGAAGGGGCCGTGGGCGCGATCGCCCGCGGCGCCGCCATGACGGTGTTGCTGATCGTCGTGACGACGATCGCCGGCACAGTCATTTCCATCGCTGCCGCCGCCGGTCGTCGCAACGGGCCGAAATGGCTCCAGCGGGCCATCACCTGCTATGTCGAGGTGATCAGGAACACGCCGTTCCTGGTACAGCTGTTCTTCATCTTCTTCGGCCTGCCCAGCCTCGGCATACGGCTCGACCCGATCGTCGCCGCCATCCTGGCGATGACGCTCAACATGGCAGCCTACACCACCGAGATCGTCGGCGCCGGCCTCGACGCGGTGCCGAGGGGCCAGCGCGAGGCGGCCGCTGCTTTGGGCTTGCGGCCACGCCAGGTCTTCGTCAAGATCGTGTTGCCGCAGGCACTGAAGGTCATCTTCCCCGCGCTGACGAGCCAGATCGTGATCATGATGCTCGAGTCTTCGGTCGTGTCGCAGATCGCAGTGAGTGAACTCACCTACGAGGCCGACATGCTGCAGGCGCGGACATTCCGTCCCTTCGAAACCTATTTCGTCGTGGCGATGATCTATCTCGGCTTGTCGATCTTGTTGCGCCGCCTGCTCGTCGGCATAGGGCGCCGCACGCTTTCGGCAGGTGTATCATGATCGAGTTCACCTTCTGGGACATTGCGCGCAACCTGATCTTCGCCACACGGTGGACCGTGTTGCTGTCGATCGCGGCGTTCGCCGGCGGCGGCATTGTCGGCGTCGCCATCCTGTTGTTGCGCATCTCCAAGGCCAAATGGGCACGGCGCTTCGCCAGCGGCTATATCGCCTTGTTCCAGGGTACGCCCTTGCTGATGCAGCTGTTCCTGATGTTCTTCGGCCTGCCGATGCTGGGCTTCCGGATCGAGCCATGGACGGCGGCGGTGCTCGGCCTGACCTTCTTTGCCAGCGCCTATCTCGCCGAAATCTGGCGCAGCGGCGTCGATGCCTTGCCGCGCGGCCAGTGGGATGCCGGCGCCAGCCTCGGCCTGCACTACCTGCAGGAACTGCGCCTGATCATCCTGCCGCAGGCCTTCGCCATCACCCGGGCCCCGGTTGTCGGTTTCCTCGTCCAGCTGATCAAGGCAACTGCACTGACCTCGATCATCGGCTTTGAGGAACTGCTCCGGACCTCGAACGCCATCAACAACGCGACGTTCGAACCCTTCACCGTCTATGGGCTGGTGGCGCTGATCTTCTTCGTGCTGTGCTACCCCCTGACCCAGTATGCCCGTTCATTGGAGGCCCGTGCCGCAGCACACTGAACCGCCCATCACAATAACGACAGGGAACAGCTGGCACAAAGCCAGCGCCAAATGAGGAGAACTGAGATGACCAAGATCCTGAACCATCCGATCAGCCGGCGCGCCGTGCTGGGCGCGGGCGTCGCTTCGGCAAGCCTTCTGGCGATGCCGTCGATCCTCAAAGCCCAGGACAAGTCGATCAAGATCGGCGTCTATGGCGGCTACTTCAAGAAGTCGTTCGACGAGCACATCTTCCCCGAATTCACCAAGGCGACCGGCATCGCGGTCGAATCCGTCGCCGAGCCGACCGGCGAAGCCTGGCTGGTGCAGCTGGAGCAGGCGGCCAAGGCAGGCCAGGCGCCGGCCGACCTGTCGATGATGTCGCAGACTTCGATGCTCAAGGGCCAGTCGACCGAGCTGTGGGCACCGCTCGACCTCGCCAAGATCAAGAACAGCTCGAACCTGATCGAGCATTTCATCAACAAATATCCTGATGGACGCGTCGCCGGCATCGGTGCTGTTGCCTGGTACATCACGCTGGTCACCAACACCAACGTCTTCCCGACCGCGCCCGACAGCTGGGCTGCGTTCTGGGATCCGGCCAATGCCGACAAGCTCGGCCTGCTGGCGCTCGCCTCCAACTCCTTCCTGCTCGAGGTGACGGCGACCACTTTCATGGGCGGCACCAAGGCGCTCGACACCGAGGAAGGCATCCAGAAGGCGCTGGAGAAGCTCGCCGAGGTCAAGCCGAATGTCCGCCTGTGGTATCGCGACGAGGCGCAGTTCGAACAGGCGCTGAAGTCGGGCGAGATTCCGATGGGGCAGTATTACCACGACGTCACCGGCCTCGCCGCCGCCGAGGGCCAGCCCGTGCGCTCGACCTTTCCCAAGGAAGGCGGCATCCAGGATTCCGGCTCGTGGGTGCTGTCGCGCGCCTCGAAGAAGACAGAAGAGGCGCATGCCTTCATCGACCATATGTGCCAGCCGGCGGTACAGGCGCTGATGTCGCGCAAGGTCGGCACCGCACCGACGGTCAAGCGCGAGCTGACCGACCTGACGGCGGAACAGTTCGCCGGCGTGTCGTCCGACATCCCGCCGATCATCCCGCGCTACGATCTCTACACCACCAAGGCCGACTGGATTAACCAGAAGTGGACCGAACTGATCGTCGGCTGATCTGCCTTTTTCCTTCTCCCCGCTCGCGGGGAGAAGGTGGCCCGCAGGGCAGGATGAGGGGCAGAGCCGGCGCGGCAAGGCTCGCACCGCCCCTCATCTGTCTGCCGGCATCTTCTCCCCCGTGAACGGGGAGAAGCAACGGTTTCCGCAACGCCGCTCCAACATTTCAAGGCCCCCTCATGTCCGGACTCGTGCTTAAGGACATCACCAAGTCATTCGGCAACTTCACCGCTGTCGATACGGCCAACCTGTCGGTGCCGCATGGCAAGTTCGTCTGCCTGCTCGGCCCGTCCGGCTGCGGCAAGACAACGCTTCTGCGCATGATCGCCGGCCTCGAGGACCCCTCGAGCGGCGCGATCCTGCTCGACGGAACCGACATCACACCGGTGCCGACGCACAAGCGCAATCTCGGCATGGTGTTCCAGTCGCTGGCGTTGTTTCCGCATCTGACCGTCGGCGACAACATCGCTTATCCCTTGCGCATTCGCGGGGCGTCACGCGAAGAGCAGAAGAAGCGCTCCGACGAGCTGTTGAAGCTCATTCATCTGCCCGGTTTCGCCGACCGTCCAGTCGCCAAGCTGTCGGGTGGCCAGCGCCAGCGTGTTGCCATTGCCCGCGCGCTGGCACTGTCGCCGAAGCTGTTCCTCCTCGACGAGCCGCTGTCGGCGCTCGATGCCAAGCTGCGCGAGGCGATGCAGGTCGAATTGCGCCAGCTGCAGCAGCGCTTGGGCATCACCACCTTCGTCGTCACCCACGACCAGCGCGAGGCGATGACCATGGCCGACCTCGTCGTCGTCATGGGCAACGGCAAGATCCTGCAGGCCGCACCGCCGATCGATATCTACCGCAAGCCGGCCGATGCCTTCGTCGCCGACTTTATCGGCATGACCAACCTGCTCGACGCGGAAGTTGATCGCGCCGGCCGGGTCTCGGTGCTCGGCCAGGCCATTGCAGGCCTCACGATACCTGAAGGCCTGACCAAAGCCTCGGTATCGATCCGCCCCGAGGACGTTCATCTCGGCTCCGTCGGCGGCGACGCCATATCAGGCACGGTGACCTTCGTCCGCGATCTCGGCGGCACCATCGAGACCTTCGTTGAAACAGGCGGCAAGACAATCATCGCAGTGGCGACGCCACGCGAGCGGCCCGACGTCAAGGCCGGCCAGCAGGTCGGCGTGACATTGCCGGCGCAGTCTTGCGTGGTGCTGAAATCATGAAACGCGAGGCGCCGAAATCGCTTGCCGATTACAGCCCGCTGTTCTTTCCCGGGCTGATGCTGATCGTCTTTTTCGTCGTGCCGTTCTCGACGATGATCGCCGTCAGCTTCTTCCAGCGCGATCCCTCCGGCTTCTATACGCCGGATTTCGTCTTCTCCAACTATGCCCGTTTCCTCAGTCTGTTCTTCGGCAAGGTGCTGGGCTTTTCCTTGGTGCTGGCGGTGATGGTGGCGATCTGCTGCGTGGTCATAGCCTTTCCCTTCACCTATCTGCTCACCAAGCGGCCGCGAAAGGTGCAGACGATCTGGCTGGTCTGCCTGCTGTCGGTGCTGTCGCTGTCGGAAGTCATCATCGGCTTTGCCTGGTCGACGCTGTTTACACGAACCGCCGGCATCACCAATCTGTTTGTGGCGATCGGCTTGATGAAGGAGCCGGTGGCGCTGACGCCGAGCTTCTGGGCGGTGCTGACCGGTATGGTCTACCAGGCGCTGCCTTATACGATCCTGGTGCTCTATCCCGCCTTGGTGCGGCTTGACCCGACGCTGCTGGAGGCGGCGCGGACACTCGGCGCCTCGCCGGTCAGGGCGTTCATGAACGTCGTGGTGCCGGCGTTGCGCAACACCATCGTCGCCACACTGATCATGGTCTTCGTCTTCGCGCTCGGCTCCTATCTGTTGCCGCAGATCCTCGGCCGGCCGTCGCACTGGACACTGTCGGTGCTGATCACCGACCAGGCCATCTACCAGTCCAACATGCCGTTTGCCGCGGCGATGGCGGTGTTTTTGGTGCTGATGTCGCTGGCGCTTGTCGGCTTGACGCTGCTGGTCGGACGCAGGGAGAACGCGCTGTGATACAGACTTTCCTTCGCCGGCTCTATTTCGTCGCCGTTGCCCTGTTCCTGGCGGCCCCGTTGATCGTCGTTGCCGGCGTCTCGGTCAACGAAAAGCAGGACCTGGCCTTTCCGCCGAAAGGCTTTTCATTGGCCTGGTACGCACAGATCTTTGTCGATCCGGAATGGCGCAAGGCGCTGTTTGCCTCGCTGTCGCTGGCGGTCACTGCGGCGGCTCTCGCTGTCGCCATAGCGCTTCCGCTGGCATGGTTCCTGTGGCGGCGCATAGCGCCATGGGCCAACGTGTTCCAGATCCTCGGGCTGGCCCCGTTCATACTGCCGCCTGTCATCACCGCACTCGGCATGCTCACCTTCTGGGCGACGTCAGGCTTCTACGGCCAACCTTGGACGGCTGTCATCAGCCACGCGATCTTCTTCGTCACCCTGCCGCTGGTGACGCTGTCGCTCGGCTTCGCCTCCATCGATCGTTCGCTGGTCGAGGCAGCGGCGACGATGGGCGCCGACGACCGCACGGTGCTGAAGACGGTGGTGCTGCCGCTGATCCGCCCTTATCTCGTCTCGGGCTATGCCTTCGCCTTCGTGCTGTCGCTCAACGAGTACATCGTCGCCTACATGACCATCGGCTTCACGCTGGAAACACTGCCGATCAAGATCTTCAATGCCCTGCGTTACGGCTATACGCCGACCATGGCCTCGGTGTCGGTGTTCTTCGTCGCGGTGGCGGCGCTGGTGTTCGGCCTGATCGCCAAATTCGGTGACATCAGGCGGCTCTTGGGTGCGATGTCCTCGGAGACCTGACGCGCCTGCGACAAGTCGGGCGGCACCTTCGAACGGTGTCGCCTGAGTGACAATTGTCAGCCACCCGGTTGTCGCGCCCGGTGGCTGCCGCTCCTAGCATCGCAATCATGCCGACCAAAACCCCCGGCGGCCATGCGGGAGCGAAGCGCCATGTGCGGATTTGTGTGCCTCTGGAACCTCGATGACGAGGAACTGGCCTCGCGGATGATCCGCAAGATGGAGCACCGCGGGCCGGACGCACTGGAGGTGCTGCGGCCAAGGAACATCCCGGTGGTCATGGCGCACGCCCGGTTGGCCATTATCGGCCCCGACAACGGGGCCCAGCCGATCTACCAGGGCGACGACATCCTGGTCGTCAACGGCGAGATCTACAATCATAGCGATCTCAGGGCGATCCTCGGCGAGAGCGCCTTCCAGACCCGCAGCGACAGCGAGACCGTGCTGCATCTTTTCCGCAAGAACGCGCTGCGCTGGGTGTCGCGGCTGGACGGCATGTTCGCCTTCGTGCTGGCGACCCCGGATCGCATCATTGCCGCGCGCGACCCGCTCGGCATCAAGCCGCTCTATGTCGCCCATATCGGCGAGGGGCTGGCGTTTGCATCCGAGCTCAAGGCCTTCGACGGCGTAGATGTCGCAAAGATCGAAGCGCTCGAACCTGGCGTCATGTTCGACAGCCAGGCCGGCATGCGGCGCTGGTACCGCATACCGCAAGGTGCGGCCGACCCGGAGCCCGGTATCGACGAGGAGCTGACCTGGCGCGAGCTCAGGCTGGTGCTGGAAGAGGCGGTCGCCAAGTGGATGGTCGCCGACGTCGAGGTCGGGTCGTTCCTGTCGGGCGGGCTGGACAGCTCGATCATCGCGGCAATCGCCGCAAGGCAGTCGCCGAAGCGGCTGAAGACATTTTCCGTCGGCCTCGCCGGCAGCCCCGATCTGATCGCGGCGCGGCGGGTCGCCGGCTATCTCGGCACCGAGCATTTCGAGCATGCGTTTACGCCGGAAGAGGTTGCCGACGTGCTGCCGCATGTCATCTATCATCTCGAAAGTGCTGATATCGACCTGGTGCGTTCGGCGGTGCCGACGCATTTCGCCGCCAGGCTGGCGCGGCGGCACGTCAAGGCGGTGCTGACGGGCGAAGGCGCCGACGAGCTGTTTGCCGGCTATAGCTATCACCACGCCTATATCGACCGGCCGCGCGAGCTGGCAGACGAGCTGACGCGCTCGCTGGGCACGATGCACAACATCAATCTGCAGCGCGTCGACCGCGTCACCATGGCCGAGAGCCTGGAGGCGCGCACGCCGTTCCTCGACCGCGAGCTGATCGATTTCGCCCAGAGCATTCCGGCGACGCTGAAGCTCAGGCGCACCGATCCGGCTTCACCCGAAAGCACCGGACCGACGACGGAGAAATGGATCCTGCGCAAGGCCTGCGCCGACTTGCTGCCGCATGATCTCGTCTGGCGCAAGAAGGCGCAGTTCGACGAGGGGTCGGGAGCTGTGACGGCACTTGGCGAGGCACTGCAGGCAATGACCGGCTCGGCCACGCCGCTCGACCGCGCCGCCGAGGGCGCGGTCTATGAGAGCCTTCTGCGGCAGAGCTACAGCGATCCCGATCGCATCATCAATGCGGCCGGCAAATGGGTCGCCAACCGGGTGTCGGTGGCGGTTGCCTAGACGGGTGCTGCGAAGCGCCCGTCAGATCACCGGCTTGTGCATCAGGCCGAGATGGTCGCGCCGGAGCCAGCGCCATAACAGCAGCACCGACACCACGGCGAGGCCGGAGAACAGGCCGATCCAAATGCCGCGGCCCTCGAAGCCGAAGTGGAAGGCAAGCAGCACGCCAAGCGGCAGGCCGATGCCCCAATAGCCGATCGCAGCGAGGATCATCGGCACCTTCGTATCCTGCAGCCCGCGCAGTTGGCCTGCCGATACCGCCTGGGCGCCGTCGACGACCTGGAACAGGGCCGCGAAGACCAGGAAGCTGACCGCGAGGCCGACCACCTGCGCGTTGGCCGGGTCGCCGACGTCGATGAAGGCCGAGATCAGCAAATGCGGCCAGAACACCATCACCAGCGCCATCAGAGCCATGAAGCCGACGCCAAGCACATAGGCCGTCCAGCCGGCACGCGTGATGCCGTCGCGGTCCCTGGCGCCGTAAGCCAGCCCGACGCGCACAGTGACGGCCTGGCCGAGACCGAGCGGGATCATGAAGGTGACCGAGCAGATCTGCAGCGCGATGGCGTGTGCTGCGAGCGAGGACGAGCTGATAAGCCCCATCAGGAATGCCGCGGCGTTGAAGATAGTCACCTCGAAGGCAAGGATGCCGGAGATCGGCAAGCCGAGTTTGAGCAGCGCCCTGAAGCGCGGCCAGTCGGCGCGCCAGAAGCGACCGAACAGGTGGTAGCGGCGGAACTTCTTCTCCATCATGACGACGGCCGCCATGCCGACGAACATCATGCCGCTGGCGATGCTGGTGGCAAGGCCGGAGCCGGCGATGCCCATCTCGGGGAAGCCCCATTTGCCGAACACCAGAAGCCAGTTGCCGAGCGCGTTGGCCGCCACCGCGATCGCCATGATGACCAGCGCCCAGCCGGGCCGCTCCAGCGCCGAGATGAACGAGCGCAGCACGATGTAGCCGAAGAACGGCAAGGCCGCCCATTGCAGGTGATGGACGTAGATACCGGCCTGCTCGGCGAGTTTGGGCTCCTGGCCCATCGCCAGAAGTATCTCCTCGGCGTACCACAACAGGGCCCAGATCGGGATCGAGATGAGCACGGCGATCCACAGGCCCTGGCGCACGGTGCGGCGGACGTCGCGCACCGAATGGCGCTTGCGGCCAAGCTCGGCCGCCATCATCGGCGAGGTCGCATACATCAGGCCGAGGCCGAAGATCAGTGGTGCGAAATAGAGGTTGGAGCCGAGTGCGCCGGCGGCCAGCGCATCGGGACCCAGCCGGCCGAGGATCATCACGTCGGTCGCCGTCATCGCCGTCTGGGCGAGATTGGTGAGGATCATCGGCCAGGCAAGCGCCAGCATGGCGCGAAGTTCGTCGCGCCAAGGAGTGGCCGGTGATTGCGCGCCGGTTGCGATCGCAGACATGGTTTTTCGTCTTTCGGTGGCGATATCGCGGCTCATTTGGCGTCGATATCGCGAGTTTTGACGACGGAATCCGCCCTTTTGGCGCGTCGTGGCGCCGTTTGTGACCGAAAGTGCCAGTTGTGGCAAGCTGTCACCAAGACCAAGGATTATGCCAGCAGAGGTGGGCAGGCTGTGCTGTCAGTCGCCTGTCGCATCCGTCGGGCAATTGAGCTCGGCCATGATCCATTCGCGGAAAGCCCGGATCTTGGGCACGTTGCGGCGTCCCTCGGGATAGACCAGCCAGTAGTCGCCGCCATGGGCAGTGAGTTCGAACGGCTGGATCAGCCGGCCCTCGGCCAGTTCCGCGGTGAACAGCGCCGTGGTCAGGACCGTCACGCCCTGGCCGGCTATGGCGGCATTGGCCTCGGCGGCCTGCGAACCCAGGCTGGTATCGGGCATCCTGTCGAGTGCGTCCGCCGGCACATTGGCCTTTGCGAACCAGTCCTTCCACCAGATGTCGGCGGGGTTGAGGATCCTGAGCTTGAGCAGGTCAGCCGGCTCCTTGATCCCGCCGATGCTTTCGGCAAGGCGCGGGCTGAGCATGGGCGAAAATTGCGAGCGCAGCAAAAAATGGGTGGCAAGCCCGGGCCATTTGCCTGAGCCGGAGCGGATGCCGATATCCATCTCCTCGCGCGAGAAATCGACGAGGTAGCTCGAGGTGTCGAGGCGGACGGCGATGTTGGGGTGGCGCAGCTGGAACGAGCCGATGCGGGGGGCCAGCCAGTTCGACGCGAAGGTGTGGACCGTCGAAATGCCGAGCGTGCCGCCGGAGCCGGCGCGCGCCACCTGATAGGCCTCGCTCAACAGCCCAAATGCCTCTGTCACCATAGGCACCATGCGGCTGCCGACCTCGGTCAGCACCACCTGGCGCGGTTTGCGCAGGAACAGCGGTGCGCCGACGCGCTCCTCGAGCAGCTTGATCTGGTAGCTGACGGCGGCCTGGGTCATGCCGAGCTCGGCCGCGGCCTTGGTGAAACTGCCCTGGCGGGCAGCGGCTTCGAACACCCTGATCGCGGTCAAAGGCGGCAGCTGAAGCGGCATTTCCCGCACTCCCATACATAAGGCCATTTAATGGGTTGTGATCGACGTTCAATTGGAAAAGTCAATCATTCCAGACCAATATCTAGGTCAAGACATCAGCAAATTTCAAGCATCTCTAAAGGATGACGATCATGGCCACGGCACAGGCAAGCCTTTTCCATTGCGAGCAGATCGGCTGGACCTCACGTCTGGCTGCAGCCTTCGGGCTGCGTTCGAGAAAACGCGTGCTGGACTTCCGTGACCTGCCGGACCACCTCCAGCGCGACGTCGGCTACATCGACGGCAAGGACCCTTGCGGCCGGCGGGTTTGAGCCTCCGCACGCGCATGTGTTCCCCGCTGTCATATCAACGGTTCATTTCCGCCGCCAAAGCTCCTATGAGCAATGGGGTGAACAGGGACCGGTCATATGACGCCGAAGGCAGTGTATTGGGACATGGACGGCACGCTGATCGACAGCGAGCCGCTGCACGAGGAATCGCTTGTTTCGGCGCTGCGCAGCGTCGGCATCGAGCCGCCGGCCGACCTGCACGCGCGTGTCGTTGGCCAGGCGGCGCGGCCGGTCTATGAGGTGCTGCGCGACCAGTTCGGCCTCGCCCTAGACTTCGACGACTGGATTGCCCTCAAATACGATCACTATCTGGGCCGCGCGCCGGACCTGCTTCCGCGCGAGGGCGCGATGGAGATTTTTCGCGATCTGAAGGCAAGGGGTGTGGTCCAGGCGATCGTCTCCAATTCAGACCGCTTAGTGGTCGAGGCCAATTTGCAGGCCGTCGGCGTGCACGAGCCGACGATGAAGACGATCAGCCGCAACGACGTGCGTCTCGGCAAGCCCGATCCCGAACCCTATCTGCGCGCTGCCTACCTCACCGGCATCGACCTGGCCGACACGGCTGTCATGGAAGACAGCGTCACCGGCGCCATGGCCGGCGTTGCCGCCGGCATGCGCACCATCTTCTGGCCGCAGGACAAGATCGATGGCCCGGCTGGCGCCTTGGTGGCGCATAGCGCTGAAGAGGTCAGGGCGCTGCTTGGGCTGGACTAGCTACTAGTTCCGGTACATCGGCTCCTGCTCGTCGAGGATCGCCTTGAGCTCGGCGAGGTGGCGCTCGGCCTGGCCGGGATAGTCTTCCTGCTCGAGCGCGGCCTTTTCGGCGATCTCGTCGGATAGCGTGCGCAGCGGCCGGCCGGTCCACAGCGCCTTGATGTAAGTTTCGCAGGCGCGCTCGAAATAATAGAGCCGGTTGAAGGTATCGGCGACGCTGTCGCCGATGACCATGACGCCGTGATTGCCCATGATCATCACCTTGATCTTGGGGTCGGCCAGCAACTGCGAGCAGCGTTCGCCTTCTTCCTCGAAGGCGAGCCCGCCATAATGGCCATCGATGACATGGCGGCGGAAGAAGATCGCGGTGTTCTGGTCGATCGGCGGCAAGGTGGAATCGGCAAGCGAGGCCAGCACGGTGGCGTGGATCGAATGGACATGCATGACGCAGCGCGCGTGCGCGCAGTTGCGATGGACCGCGCCATGCAGGCCCCATGCGGTCGGGTCGGGCGCGTTGGGGCCTGACATCGTCTGGGGGTCGTTGGCGTCGATCAACAGCAGGTCGCTCGCCTTGATGCGCGAGAAATGCACCTGGTTGGGGTTCATCAGGAACTTCGAGCCCTCGTCGTTGACGGCAAGCGAGAAATGGTTGGCCACAGCTTCGTGCATATTGAGTCGCGCCGTCCAGCGGAAGGCGCAGGCGAGGTCGACGCGCTCTTCGTAGAACGGCAGATTGGTCTGCTTGAGCTGGGTGACGGGCATTTGTTCCTCCCTCGCAATTTGCTGGCGTATCGTACCTTCGCAAGGTCGTTGCCGGCTTCGGAGCGATGCGGTGGCAGGAAGAATGCCGCGTCATGACTGGCGCGGCAACATCGGCTCATGCTGATTTCAGCTGGTCCAGCCTCAGCCCGCCATTCTCGACGATGAAGTCGATGACCGCTTCCAGCCCCTTGCCGCGCGACAGATCGGTGAAGCCGAACGGACGCTTGCCGCGCTGGCGGGCGGCGTCGCCTTCCATGACCTCGAGATTGACGTTCACATAAGGCGCAAGGTCGCTCTTGTTGATGACCAGGAAGTCGGAACGGGTGATGCCGGGGCCGCCCTTGCGCGGGATCTCTTCGCCCTGGCAGACCGAGATGACGTAAAGCGTGATGTCGGCGAGGTCGGGCGAGAAGGTCGCGGCCAGATTGTCGCCGCCGGATTCGATGAAGACGATGTCAAGGTCGGGGAATTTCCTGTTCATCTCAGCGATCGCCTGCAGATTGATCGAGGCGTCCTCGCGGATGGCCGTGTGCGGGCAGCCGCCCGTCTCCACGCCCATGATGCGCTCTTCAGGCAGCGCCTGCAGGCGGGCGAGCAGCAGTGCGTCTTCCTTGGTGTAGATGTCGTTGGTGACGACCGCGATGGAAAACTCGTCGCGCAGCGCCTTGCACAGCTTCTCGGTCAGCGTCGTCTTACCCGAGCCGACCGGGCCGCCGATGCCGATACGAAGCGGGCCGTTTTTCGAGGTCATGACTGGAATCCGTTGAAGGCGAGGATGACGAAACCCGTGCCGATGACGAGGCACAGTGGCGAATAATACTGCCTGTCGAGCCGAGCGAACGGCATCTCGGGCGAGAGCCTGCGCCATGCCGGCGTGAAGCCGGCAATGCCACGGCCGATAAACACCAGCGCGACCATCAGCGCCGACGCTGCCAGGCCAGGCTTGGGAAAGGGCGTGGCGAAGACACCGACAAGCGCCAGCGGCCACAGCGTCACCACGATGAGACAAGCGGTGACGGCGAAGCAGGCAAAGGGCGTGGGCATGGTCCTGATGCCGCGTGCCCCGACGACAGCGCGGGCGCAGGAGGCCTGGTCCGTACCGGGCCAGACGCCGCCGAGGCCCCAATAGGCGTGGATTGCGGCGATCAGATAGAGCACGAAGGCCAGGGCGAAGGCGAGAACGATCATGAGCGGAACAGTCTCGAATGTTGGGTCTCGTGGCGCATCGCCATGATGTCGGAGGTTAGGGCAGCGGACCCCAGATCGTCGAGGGTCGATACTGCCGCACGTGCGCCCACACGGAGCGCCACAGGCTCGAAGCCGGCAATGATGCTGGTTGCAGCCGTCTGGCCAATGACGCTTAGCCGGATTGCCGCCTGAAGGAGGTTGGTGGAGAAAGCCTGCAGCCAGGCGGCCAGCGCATCTTCCAGCGTTATGCCATGGGCGCCGGTGACGGCGCCGACGGCGACGCAATAGGGGCACTCGGCCGGAAGCCGCGCGACGACAGGATGCGGCCAAGCAGCGGCGGCGCTGAGGAAGGCCTCGCCCTGCAGCATCGATTCCATGTGGCGCTCGCGCGAGCCGGCCAATGCTTCGGCGAGTTCCGCCACCTCGCGCAGGTCGCCGTCGGCAGCGGCGCGGCGCCAGCTTTCTGCGAACAGCACCGCGTCGTTCCAGCCCGAGCCGATCTCGGCGAGCGCAGTCAGCCATGCTGCGAGGTCGTCGCGGCTGCCGATCAGATTATCATGTGCGGCCCGTTCGAGGCCGTGGCTGTAGGAAAATCCGCCGACCGGGAAGGTCGGCGACAGCCAGGCCATCAGCCGCAACAGCGAGGCATTGCCGCGCTCAGTCATGGTGGTGATGATGGTGGCCGCCATGGTCGTGGTGATGAGCATGGTCGTGCTCATGATCATGCTCGGGGTGGTCATGACCATGATTGTGGCTTCGTTCGTGATGATGGGCGTGACCGTGGGAATGACCATGATCATGCGCGTGGCTGTGATCGTTGCCATGGCCGGAATAGGCGCCGCGCACAGGCTCGAAGGGGGCCACGATGTCGATCACCTCGGCACCCAGACCCTCCAACATCGTCTTGATGACATGGTCGCGCAGGATGAGGATGCGATCAGCCGATATGGCAGCGGCGAGGTGGCGGTTGCCGATGTGCCAGGCGAGCTGCGTCAGCTGGACGGCGTCGCGGGCGCGGATGTCGTAGAGCTCCTCCTCGGCGGCGACGACGCCGGCCGTGCGGCCGTCTTCAAGAAGCAGCAGGTCGCCGGTTTCGAGCACGACCGGGTCGGGCAGGTCGACGAGCACGCGTTCGCCATTGGACAGCGCGATGGCACGGCGCCTGATGTGGCGCTCGTCATGGGCGAGCACGGCGACGTCGAAGGGCTGCGCGCCTGATGTGGGCTCGGCACGGATGATCTTGGTTGCGCGCAGCATGGGGCGTTGTTCCTGTGGCGGGGGCCGGCGGCGGCTCAGACGATGGTGTCGAACAGCCGCCAGATCCACGATATCTGATACAGCAAAGTCGCTGTCACGAATGCCAGATGATATCGCCTGCCCGCGGTGGCGATGGCGATGAGGCAAAGTGCCACCAGGATCGGCGTGCGGATCAGGTACTCGCCACCGAAATGGGCGAAATGCGCCTCGCCCTTGACCAGCGTGTCGATGACGTCGAGCAGATAGGTCAGCGCCAGCAGCCCGAAAAACCAGGCGCGGCGCGAATAGAAGAAATCCTCGTAGCTTTTGTAGTCCTGCATTGAGTCGGGGAAGAGCAGCGCGCACAGCAGGAACAGCGCAATCGCGTAGCCGAGGATGAACAGGTAGGTGCCGAAGGTCCAGCTGTCGATGGCGTAAAGGCCGAACTCCCACCACCAGAAATGCACCAGCGTCAGAAGCAGCGACGCCACCCAGGCGAGGTGCACCGGGTAGAGCCTGTACTGGTCGGGATGCTGGACGATGCGGGCGACGCCCGACAGGAGCCGCGCCATGCCCAGGCCGATGATCATGCCCATGACGATGCGGATATGCGGGAAGACCTCGGCCGGGACATCGGGCGTCATGGGACGCTCCTGGGATGGTCGAATGCGGGCATTGTCGGTTCCGGGAAAGTTTTCACGGCGAGGGTTGGAGGGAGCATCGTGCGCCGAATCAGCTGTCCAGCCAATAGACGTTGCCGTGAGCACGCCGTGTGCGAGACACAAAAAAGCCCCGGCGCGCTTTCGCGGCCGGGGTTTGTCTCAAGCGAGGACGGCGAAGCTTATGCGGCTTCGGCGACGTCGTCGTTCTTCAGCGCTTCAAGAATGTTCTGCGGCGAGGAGACGCCATAGGGGTCGCTGTCGCAATTGTCGGCGAAGCCTTCTTCCTCGAACCACTTTTCGATGCGGCCGTTGTTGATGACGGCGGCGTAGCGCCAGGAGCGCATGCCGAAGCCGACATTGTCCTTGGCGACCAGCATGCCCATCTTGCGGGTGAACTCGCCCGAGCCATCGGGGATCAGCTTGACCTTGTCGAGGTTCTGCGACTTGCCCCAGGCGTTCATGACGAAGGCGTCGTTGACCGAGACGCAGTAGATCTCGTCGATGCCTTCGGCCTGGAATTCGCCATGCAGCTTCTCGAAGTCGGGCAACTGGTAGGTCGAGCAGGTCGGCGTGAAGGCGCCCGGCAGCGAGAACAGCACGACGCGCTTGCCGCCGAAATAGTCGGCCGAGGACTTGTCTTCCCAACGGAAGGGGTTCGGGCCGCCGACGGCCTCGTCGCGCACGCGCGTGCGGAAGGTGACAGCCGGAACTTTCTTGCCGATCATTTGAAACTCCATTTCCAAGATAGCGGGACCCCCGATCTTGGGCTCGGGGAATCCTGCCGAATTTTTAGCTAGCGCGGGCTCAATACCAATTGGCCGGAGGCGGTTCCAGCGCAACCGACGTGGCATCAGGTCGCGGGCGATTCCCCGGCGGCAGACACGGTCAGGGAAGGTGGATCGTGGCGTCCATATAGATCACCGCCTGGCCGATCAGATAGACCCGGTCGGCCGCGACTTCGCAGCCGAGCACACCGCCGCGGGCCGACAGCTGGCGTGCTGAAAGGCTCGTTTTGCCGAGTTTTGCAGCCCAGTAGGGAGCAAGCGTGGCATGCGTCGAGCCGGTAACCGGATCCTCCGGAATGCCGGCGCCGGGGGCGAAGTAGCGCGAGACGAAGTCGCAATCATTGCCGCGCGCTGTGATGCACAGGCCGAACGATCCGAGTTCGGCGATGCGCGGCAGGTCGGGCCGGTAGGCAAGCAGCGCAGCCTCGGAGGCCAGCTCGACGAAGTAGTTCTCGCGGTTGCGGAACAACTGCACCCAGCGGTCATCGCGCAGGCCGTTGACCAGCGCATCGCCTGATATGGCGAAGTCGGGGTCGAAGCGCGGGATGTCCATGCGATAGCCGTCGCCCTGCGGTGTGACGAGAAGATCGCCGACCTCGCGGGTGGAGAAACGCATGGTGCGCTCGACACCCTTGCGCAAATGCAGCGCGCAGGCCGAGGCCAGCGTGGCGTGACCGCAGAACGGCACCTCGTCGGTGGGCGTGAACCAGCGGATGTCCCAGCCATCGTGGCTTGGCTTGAGGAACGCCGTCTCGGCGAGGTTGTTCTCCAGGGCGATGCCCTGGAGCACCTGGTCGGGCAGCCAGTCCGCGAGGAACACGACGGCAGCCGAATTGCCCGAAAAAACGTTGTCGGTGAAGGCGTCCACCTGGATCATTTCGAGCTTCATCGCGGCCTCCTCATCGCAAGCCTGAAGCTAGAACAGGAAGTAGCGCTGCGCCATGGGCAGCACCGTCGCCGGCTCGCATGTGAGTAGCTCGCCGTCGGCACGGACCTCATAGGTTTCGGGGTCGACGTCGATTTCAGGCATGGCATCATTGAGGATCATCGAGCGCTTGCCGATGCCGCCGCGGGTGTTTTCGACCGCCACCATCTCTTTTGCCACGCCGATGCGGTCGCGCAGGCCGCCCTCCAGCCCGGCCTTCGAGACGAAGGTGATCGAGCTGTGGGTCAGCGCCTTGCCATAGGCGCCGAACATCGGCCTGAAATGGCTCGGCTGCGGCGTCGGGATCGAGCCGTTGGGATCGCCCATCGGCGCGGTGGCGATCCAGCCGCCGAGCAGGACCATATCGGGCTTCACGCCGAAGAAGGCCGGATTCCACAACACCAGGTCGGCGCGCTTGCCGACCTCGATCGAGCCGATCTCGCGCGACATGCCATGCGCGATCGCCGGATTGATGGTGTATTTGGCGATGTAGCGGCGGGCACGGAAATTGTCGTTGTTGCCTTTTTCCCCGGGCAGCGATCCGCGCTGGCGCTTCATCTTGTCGGCGGTCTGCCAGGTCCGGATGATCATCTCGCCGACGCGGCCCATGGCCTGGCTGTCGGATGAGATCACCGAAAACGCACCGAGGTCGTGCAGGATGTCTTCCGCCGCGATGGTCTCCTTGCGGATGCGGCTTTCGGCGAAGGCGATGTCTTCGGGGATCGACGGCGACAAATGATGGCAGACCATCAGCATGTCGAGATGCTCTGATATGGTGTTGACCGTGTAGGGTCGCGTCGGGTTGGTCGAGGCCGGGATGACGTTCGGGTACTGGCAGACCTTGATGATGTCAGGCGCGTGGCCGCCGCCGGCACCTTCGGTGTGGAAAGAGTGGATGGTGCGGCCCTTGAAGGCGCCGACGGTGTCCTCGACGAAACCGCCTTCGTTGAGCGTGTCGGTGTGGATCGTCACCTGGACGTCATGGGCGTCGGCGACCGACAGGCAGGTGTCGATGGCCGCCGGCGTCGTGCCCCAGTCTTCGTGCAGCTTGAGCCCGCAGGCGCCGGCCAGCACCATCTCCTCCAGCGCGCCCGGCAGCGAGGCGTTGCCCTTGCCGAAGACACCGATGTTCATCGGCAGGCCGTCGAAGGCCTGGATGATGCGGGCGATGTTCCATGGTCCCGGCGAACAGGTAGTGGCGAGCGTGCCATGCGCCGGGCCGGTGCCGCCGCCGACCATGCAGGTGACGCCGGAGTTCAGTGCTTCGTCGACCTGCTGCGGCGAGATGAAATGGATGTGGGTGTCGATGCCGCCGGCGGTCAGGATCTTGCCTTCGCCGGCAATGACCTCGGTGCCCGGTCCGATGATGATGGTGACGCCGGGCTGGGTGTCTGGGTTGCCTGATTTGCCGATGGCGGCGATGCGCCCGTCCCTGAGGCCGACATCGGCCTTGTAGATGCCGGTGTGGTCGAGGATCACGGCATTGGTGATGACGCAGTCGACGGCACCCTGGGCGCGGCTCAGCTGGCTCTGGCCCATGCCGTCGCGGATGACCTTGCCGCCGCCGAACTTCACTTCCTCGCCATAACATGTGAAGTCGTTCTCGACCTCGATGAACAGCTCGGTGTCGGCGAGCCGGACCTTGTCGCCGACGGTAGGGCCGAACATCTTGGCATAGGAGGCGCGGGAGATTTGTGCCGGCATCAGAGTTTACCCATCACCTTCTTCTGGAAACCATAGACCTCGCGCTTGCCGCCATAGGGCACCAGCGTGACGTCGCGCTCCTGGCCGGGCTCGAAGCGCACGGCGGTGCCGGCGGCGATGTCGAGCCGCATGCCGCGTGCCTGTTCACGGTCGAATTTCAGGCCGCCATTGGTCTCGTAGAAATGAAAGTGGCTGCCGACCTGGATCGGCCGGTCGCCCGTATTGGCGACCTTGAGCGTTACCGTCGGCTGGCCCTTGTTGAGCTCGATCGAACCTTCGGCCGTAATGATTTCACCGGGGATCATGCTCTTATGCTCCTAGCGCCAGCCAGAGGCCGCCGAGGGCCGTGGCAGCGCCGGCGATGCGGGTGACGAGGCGGCCGGTGTCGCCGCCGAAGGCGCCGCCGATGCCGAGGCCGAGACCAACGCCGGTGGCATGCAGCAGTGCCGTCGACAGCGCAAAGCCGATGCCGAAGCTCAGCGCGCCGGCCGAGCCGAGTTCGCCGCCATGGGCGTGGCCGTGGAAGAAGGCGAAGACGCCGACCACCAACATGCCGGCCCATGTCGGCACCTTGAGCGCGATCGCGGCAAGCAGGCCGATCACCACGACGGATGCGAGGATGACCGGTTCGACGAAGGGCAGGGGCGCTCCGGCGATGGCAGCCGCGAAGCCAACGGCCATGGTGGCGACGAACGCCGCGGGCACCAGCCACAGGGCGCGGCCGCCGAGCAGGGCAGCCCACAGGCCGACGGCCACCATGGCGAGGATGTGGTCCATGCCGAACAGCGGATGCGACACGCCGGCGAGCAGCGAGCCGTGCTCATCCGGATTGAGGTGGGCGAAGGCGGGTGCGACCGACAAAGACATCAAGGAGAGGGCGACAGCGAGACGCTTGAGCATCGTTGATAACCTTTCGTTCAGGGCAATCAGGCGGCGGATTTCGACGCGCAGCCTTCGGCTTTCAGCACGCGCCTGGTCGAAGCAGGATATTTCGCAAGCATGGCCGCGGGCCGGATCGGCCGAGCCGAAAAGTTGCCGCCGCAATTGGGGCAGCTGCCCGAGAGCACACCTTCCGCGCAGTCGCTGCAGAAGGTGCATTCGAAGGTGCAGATGACGGCGTTCTTCGCCTCGGGTGGCAGGTCGCGGTCGCAGCATTCGCAATTGGGACGCAGTTCGAGCATGGCGGCCTCAGCGGATCGGTTCGTGGACTGTGACGAGCTTGGTGCCGTCGGGAAACGTGGCTTCGACCTGGACGTCGTGGATCATCTCGGCGATGCCGTCCATGACCTGGGCGCGGGTGACGACATGGGCGCCGGCCTCCATCAGTTCGGCGACGGAGCGGCCGTCGCGGGCGCCCTCGACGATGAAGTCGGAGATCAGCGCCACCGCTTCGGGATGGTTGAGCTTGACCCCGCGCTCGAGACGCTTGCGCGCCACCATGGCCGCCATGGCGATCAGTAGCTTGTCCTTTTCCCTTGGCGTCAGGTTCATTCGCGCACCGAAATTTCTAGAGTGACCACAATCTGGGCAGGCCTGCCTGTCCATTGAGCAGGGCGACCAGCGGTATCAGTCGCTTCCGTAACGTGTAGCCGTCCCCGGCGTGAAGCCTCGCAAGAAGCTTGCCAGTTTGCCCCACCGTCCAGAAGCTGGCGCCGCCATCGTCGCCGACGATCTGCCGTGCCGGTTCGAGCAACTGTTCGCCACGATCGGCAACGAGCAGCAACGTTGCGACGGCAATGCGTCCGTCGCCCGATGCCGGGCGGTCGAGCGTTCCTCCGATGTCGGGACCGACGAAGAAATCTTCGGCATGGATGAGCCGGCCCTCGCGCCTGATGCGCCAGCGGTCGCGGAAGGTACCGGTTTCGACGCGTTCGCCCATGGCGGAGCGACCGAACACCGTCGCTTCGACGACCAGCGCCTCGGCACCCGCCGCGAGATCTGCGTCCAGCGTGCGCGAAAAGGCAGCGCGATCATAGCTGATCGTTTCCTGCGGCAGCCAGCCGAGATAGCCGCCGGCGCCGACCGACAGGCGAACATCGATCTCGGCGCGACCCGCGAGCGCACGATAGACCTTTTCGCAGGCTTGGGTTGTGACGACGGCACGAGCGTCCGCGCCGACGGACACCTCCCAGCCAAGCCTGTCGCCGCCGGTCAGGCCGCCGGCCATGTTGATCAGCACCGCTTCGAGCGGATCGGCTGCGGTCTCGGGCAGCCTGATCTTGGCGGCGCCGTCCTGGTAGAGGCGGGCGAGGCGGCTGCGGCTGGCCCGGCGCTCAACCTCGATACGGGCTCGAGCCTTCACGCGCTGCGTCGATATTGCCGCTGCGTCAGCCTGGGCGGACAGTGATGTGCCTGATGTCATGATGCCCGGAGGGTAGCTGCAATGGCGGATTTGTCGATATACAAGCTTGTTGCCTCCTCGCGTTTCGCTTTCTATACAGGGACGCCTTTTTGGCTCAATTCGGGGGCGGTATCGTCTGATAAGGTCTGGTTCGCGCCCGGCGCAGGAGCTGCGCGGCGCGGACATGACAAGTTAGAGAGTTCTGGGGAAGGGTATTTATGGCCGACCAGTTGGCAACGGACATCATCGCCAAGATCAAGGCGCATGCCGAGGAAGGTGGCGAAGAGATCACGCTCGGCACCGAGCTGACGGCGCTTGGCATCCATTCGCTCGAGCTTACCGAGATCATCTTCGACCTTGAGGAAGAATACGACATCGAGATCGAGATGAACACCGTCGACGCCTGGAGCAACCTCAAGAATGTCGGCGACATGGTCGAAGCCGTTCGCGCCCTGATTGCAAAATCTGCCTGAGATGAAGCGTCCCCGCATCGTCATCACCGGTATCGGCGGGCTGTGCGGGCTCGGCACCGATGCACCCGCCATCTGGGATGCCATGCGCGCCGGCCGTTCGGCCATCGGGCCGCTGACCAATGGCGAGCTGCATGAGCTCAAGATCCGCATCGGCGCGGAGATCAAGCAGCTGCCCGAGCACGGCATCGACCGCAAGCAGCTCGTTTCCATGGACCGCTTCAGCCTTCTGGCCGTGATCGCGGCCAAGGAAGCGTTGCGCCAGTCCGGCCTGGTCGTCGACGACAGCAACACCCATCGTGTCGGCACCATCGTCGGCGTCGGCGTCTGCGGCTGGGAAGCGATCGAGGAAAACTACCGCGCCATCCTACTCGAAGGCAGGACCCGCGCCGCCATCTTCACCGTGCCGAAGGTCATGCCGGGTGCCGCCGCCGGCCAGGTCAGCATGAACCTTGGCCTGCGCGGGCCGGTGTTCGGCGTCACCTCCGCTTGCTCGTCGTCCAACCACGCATTCGCAACCGCAATGGACCAGCTGTTGCTCGGCCGCGCTGACGCGATCGTCGCCGGCGGTACCGATGCGCCGCTGGTGTGGGGCGTGATCAAGGGCTGGGAAGCGCTGCGCGTCGTTGCACCCGACACGTGCCGTCCGTTCTCCGCCGACCGGCAAGGGCTGGTTCTCGGCGAGGGTGCGGGCATGGTCGTGCTCGAAAACTATGACCACGCCGTTGCCCGCGGCGCGACGATCCTGGCCGAACTGGCGGGAGCCGGCATGTCCGGCGACGCTTCCGACATCGTGGCGCCGACAGTCGAAGGCCCGACGTCGGCGATGCGCGCCTGCCTGGCGGATGCCGGACTGGCTCCCGAGGACGTCGACTACGTCAACGCCCATGGCACCGGCACCAAGGCCAACGACCAGATCGAAACGGCGGCCATCCGCCGTGTCTTCGGCGCCCATGCCGACAAGCTTTCGGTGTCGTCGACAAAGTCGATGCATGCCCATTGCCTCGGCGCCTCTGGCGCGCTCGAGATGATTGCCTGCGTCAACGCCGTGCGCGAAGGCATCGTGCCGCCGACCGCGAACTATCGCGAGGCGGACGCCGATTGCGATCTCGACGTGACGCCGAACGTGGCGAAGAAGCGCGACGTGCGTGTGGCGATCAGCAACGGCTTCGCCTTTGGCGGCACCAACGCCGTCGTTGCGGTCAAGGCTGTCTGATCGGGCCGTCTTCGGCGTCATCTGTCATCTCGATAAATCAGGCGCGCTGCATATTGATGCGGCGCGTCGGTATGACTACCTCTTGGCAGCCCCCACCATTCTGGCCAGCGCGCTTCACGCCGGCCCACCCCACGAGGAACCGTCGATGAGCGATCTCACTCCATTTCCGATTGCTGCCCGCTGGCCGGCACAGCACCCCGACCGCATCCAGCTCTATTCCTTCCCGACGCCGAACGGCGTGAAGGTATCGATCGCACTCGAAGAGCTCGACCTGCCCTACGAGGCGCACGCCATCAATATCGGCAAGAACGAGAGCTGGACGCCCGAGTTCCTGTCGCTCAACCCGAACGGCAAGATCCCGGCGATCCTCGATCCCAACGGCCCCGGCGGCAAGCCGCTGGCGCTGTTCGAGTCGGGCGCGATCCTGCTCTATCTTGCCGAGAAGACCGGCCGCCTGATCCCCGCCGACCGCGCCCGCCATTACGAGACCATCCAGTGGGTGTTCTTCCAGATGGCGTCTGTCGGCCCGATGTTCGGCCAGCTCGGCTTCTTCCACAAATTTGCCGGCCGCGAGATCGCGGACAAGCGCCCGCTCGAGCGCTATCGCGACGAGTCGCGCCGCCTGCTCGGCGTGCTCGACAAGCGGCTCGAAGGCCGCAAGTGGATCATGGACGACGACTACACCATCGCCGACATTTCGATGCTCGGCTGGGTGCGCAACCTGATCGGCTTCTACGACGCCGGTGACCTTGTCGGCTTCAAGAGCTTCGAGAATGTCGGGGCATGGCTGGAGCGGGGCCTGGCCCGCCCGGCGGTGCAGGCAGGCCTGAACATTCCAGCACGCGGCTAGTCAGCCCGAAGATCGAAAGAAAGCGCCGCGCGTCCTCGTGACACGCGGCGCTTCTGATGACTGCGGACCGTCAAAGCGGCCCGGTACGTCCGATCACCAGGTCGGCTTCGCGCCTGGCGGCGAGCACCCGGTCGATGTTGGGCATGTCGTTGCTGTCGATCCAGTTACGCGCATCGGCGTCCGAGCGGCCATGCTCGCGCCAGCGCTCGACCAGCCGCCGCTCCAGCTCCTCGCGTGGCACGTCGACGAAGATGGTAAAATCGAACAATTGGTGCAGCCGCTGCCACGGCTCTTCGTCGAGCAGCAGATAGTTGCCCTCGACGAGAATGAACTTGACGTCGGCCGAGACGATCTCGGCTGCCGCCCGCGACAGCTCGATGCTGCGATCGAATACCGGGATGGCGATGTCGGGTTCGGCGGCGCGCAGGCGCTTGAGCAGCACTTCGAAGCCGGCGAAATCGAAGGTTTCGGGCGCGCCCTTGCGCTCGCTCAGGCCACGACTGGCCAGCACCGCGTCGTCGAAGTGAAAGCCGTCCATCGCCACCACTGCGGCCGAGCCTTCGGGCAGCACGTCGCGCAGCGCCGCCGACAGCGTCGACTTACCCGATCCGGGCGGGCCGGCGATGCCGATCACGAAGCGCTCGGCATGGTGGGCGCGCTTGAACAGGGTTGCGGCGATGTGGGCGATTTCGGACATGGATCTCCCCAATGGTTTCGATGACATTCTGCCGCCGCACCCGTCAAAAATGAGGCGGCGGCTGCGTCACTTCAAGATCGGCTGGCCGATCCGCAGAAAGGTTTCGTCGAACGGTGCTTCGCGCCGGCTGCCATCGGCGAAGGTCAGGCGCAGACGGCCCGGCAGGGCTTCGACCTGCAACGGCGCTTCGCCGCCATCCCAAGGCATGGCACCGACAATCTGGCGGAAGGCGACGCGACTGCCGAGTGCGAAGGCCGTCTCTATGCCTTCCTGCTTCAGCCAGTTATCGCCGAGGGATGCGGCATGGCCGATCGCCGATCGCCCGTCCTCGATGCCGAGCACGCCGTGCCGGCCGTTCCACGGCGCGTAGTAGCGGCCGCCATTGCTGATCCACAGCATGGTGACGGGCAGTTCGGCCGGGTTCTTCAGCACCAGCACGACGTCGGCCTCAGCCGTGCGCGCCACTGCCGTCCAGCCCATGCCGCCATGATCGGCCTCGACGAGGGTGACGAAATCCTCGTGCCGGCGCGTCGCACTGTAGCAGGTGAGGTCGGTTTGGCTGCCATCCGCTGTCGGGAAGCGGGTGAGGTTGGCGCTGCGGGCGGGATAGGCGAGCAGATGGGCGCCGCGCGCCGGGTCGGGCTCGGTCACATCGGGCGGTGTCGCTGCCAGCCGCTTCGGCGAAAAGGCGAGGCGGCCGCCAGCGGCCATCTCGGTGATCGGATGGTGGGCGACCGATATGGAACCCGCACCGCCGGTGAACGAATGCTCCTGGTAGAGGAACGGGTGGTCGTCGCGCAGGATGAGCGTCTTGTCGACGGTGGCGCCCATCACCTTGTGCCGCAGCCGGAAGCTGACGCGGCGTCCGCCTGATATGGTTTCGTCGGCGAGCAAATCCCATGCGCTGTTGGCCGGCCAGCCATGCAGCGGTGCCGCTTCCACGTCGCTGCGCGAAAACGGCGCGCACAGGAAATCACCCGACAGCCTGGCGACGCCTTCGGGCAGGCCTTCAGGCAAGTCGTCGTGGTCGATCCAGGGCGCGCGGTGCAGCGGCTTCAGCGTGCGTCCGCCGCTTGTGATGGCGAAATCGGCGATGTGGCCAACGGCAAGGTCGAGCGCGGCTGATATGCCCTCGGCCTGGAAACCATGCTCACTCATGCCAAATCACCTCGCTATGTCAGCCAACAGAGCCGATTTGGCATCCTTCGCGCAAGCCGGCGGGTGTAACCAATATTCAACACCACCGGCGCAACATGCATCTGCTGCGCCAGGCGAAATGGACGGAATGGCGTGCGTTCTGTAATTTTCGGCTGTCGTTGCCGGCCGGCATGTGACAAATCCCAATCTTGGGCCCAATTTTGGCGATCACCGACAGGTTCTTTTCTTGTTAGCCCAGACCCACTCTTTCTTGCCGCCTTTAAGACTTCCCCGGTCTCTGTGGTCTGGGCTGTGGCGCACTATCGTGGCGCTGCTTGCCGTGATCACGCTTGTCACCGGCTGCGCCACTTCGGAGACGCTGAATGTCGCGCCGCAAGCCGCTGCGCCCGACAAGTTTGCGGCCATCGTCGTCGACGCCTCCAACGGGCGCACGCTATACCAGGCCTATGCGACGGCGCCGCGTTATCCCGCTTCGCTGACCAAAATGATGACGCTGTATCTGACCTTCGAAGCGATGCAGCAGGGTCGCGTCGCCAAGACGACGTTCATTCCGGTGTCGGAGAATGCGCGCTCGCAGCCGCCGTCCAAGCTCGGCTTCAAGCGTGGCGAGCAGATCGAGCTCGATGCGGCAATCCGGGCGCTGGCGACCAAGTCGGCCAATGACGTTGCCGTGGCCGTCGGTGAATATCTCGGCGGTTCGGAAGAAGGTTTTGCCCGACAGATGACGGCGAAGGCGCGTCAGCTTGGCATGACCAGTACCGTCTTCCGCAACGCCTCGGGCCTGCCCGATGCGCAGCAGCGGACGACGGCGCGCGACATGGCCGTGCTCGGCATGGCGCTGCGCAAGCACTTCCCGCAACATTATTACTACTTTTCGGCCACCGACTTCAATTTCCGCGGCAAGCGTATCCGCGGCCACAACGACCTGCTCGGCCGGGTCAACGGCGTCGACGGCATCAAGACCGGCTACATCAGGGCCTCCGGCTTCAACATTGTCACCTCCGTGCAGGCCGACGGCCGCAAGCTGGTGATCGTCGTCATGGGTGGCGACACGGCGCGCAAGCGCAACGCCCAGGTCGAGGAGATGATCGTGCGCTACATGCCGCAGGCTGCCGGCGGCAGCCTGGCGTCGCAGATGTTCACCCCGGCGCCGGCGGCTACCGCATTGGCAGCACCCTTGCCGGCACCCGCTGCCCCCGGCATGCCTATGCCGGTCGACACGTCAACGACCATCCAGCAGGGCGACGCGCCCGTGCCGATGGGCGAAATCCAGTAGCCAGACGGGTTGGTGCCGCGCGGCTCAGGCCGGCGCGGTGTACTGATCGTCAGTGACGTGCTCGAGCCAGTCGACGGCACGGCCGTCGAGTGCCTCCTGCAGCGCGATGTGGGTCATGGCCGTTGCCGCGGAGGCACCGTGCCAGTGCTTTTCGCCGGGCGCGAACCATACCACGTCGCCGGTTCTGATCTCCTCGACCTTGCCGCCCCAGACCTGGGCCCAGCCGAGGCCTGAGGTTATGACCAGCGTCTGGCCGAGCGGATGGGTGTGCCAGGCCGTGCGCGCGCCCGGCTCGAAGGTGACGGTGACGGCGCGCAGCCGCGCCGGCGCCGGCGCCTCGATGACCGGATCCTGGCGCACCGCGCCGGTGAAATAGTCGGGCGAGGGCGTCGCCGAAGGCCGCGAACCGCTGCGTTTAATGTCCATCTTTTTGTCTCCTGTGGTCTTGCCTGCCCGGTCTCTTCGGAGCGCGGAGCCTCATTTCCGTTGCTACGCTATTCCGGACGGAAAACCACTGCACGCTTTTCCTGGAGTATTGTTCCAGCAAGCATTGCGGACGGGATTACTCACGCATTTTGCGGACGGGAATGCCGCGTTGATGGACGTCGCCACGCATGTCTCCGACAAGGTCAGGCAGCAGTCGCACCGTTTGGCCGCGGCAGTCGGCCCGGCCCCAGACCGATCGAAGCATCGAAGCGGCCTCAGTCCGGTAGGGCGACGATCGCCCGCCCGCTGGTCAGGTCGGCGATCTTCCGCACGATCGTTTCGACGTCGGCCTCGGGCAGCGCCACCTTCAATTCGGCACCGGTCGCGGTGAAGGTCTCGGCAACGATGCGCACGCCCGACTGGGCCGCGAGCCTTGCCTGGACGATCGCCAGATCGGCGAAGCCGCAGGTGATTTTCGCTTCGACCGAGATGACGATCTCGGTCTTGGCGGCCGCCCGCAGGCAGGCGGCCGCAGTGCCGCCATAGGCTCGCACCAGCCCGCCGCTACCCAACAGGATGCCGCCGAACCAGCGCGTGACGACGACGGCGACATTGTCGAGGTGCTGGCCGTCGAGCGCCGCAAGGATCGGTTTGCCGGCCGTGCCGCTCGGCTCGCCATCATCGCTGAAGCGATAGCTCTGGCCGATGCGCCAGGCCCAGCAATTGTGGTTGGCCCCGGCATCGGAATGGGCAGCAACAAACGCCTTCGCCGCCACCTCGTCCGCCACCGGCCCAGCAGCAGCCAGGAAGCGGCTCTTCTTGATGTCCTGGGCGAAGGTTTCGGGTTGAGCGAGCGTGAACATGTCTGGTGGCGTTAGACAACGCCGGGCGGGTGGCCGTCAATTGCGCCGTGCGAGCGGAAGGGCGCGTTAGGCTGTCCGAAGGCGGAGGCAGTGGTGATGCTGCGATTTGCAGGTGCCGGGCATAGCGATTTGCCACTACCCCCCGTTGCCGCCCGCCGCGGCATCGGTTATGAACGCGCGTCGTCCGGTGCGCCGGGCGTGGTTCGCGGCCTGCCGCGGACGAGCACCCGTAGCTCAGCTGGATAGAGCGCTGCCCTCCGAAGGCAGAGGTCACAGGTTCGAATCCTGTCGGGTGCGCCAGCTTATTTCAACCACGTCCGAGCTCGCTCGCCTTTTGGCTAAAGGGGCACTTTCGCCACGCTGTCCTTGTAGTCCTGCTTGGGGTCGCCCAGGCCCAGGAACATCTTGACGCCGGCAACGAGGCTGGAAGCGTCGAGCCAGATCTGGGCGTCCGCCGGTTCGAACCGCAGCAGCCTGAGCTTCGGATCATCCTTGCCCTTCTCGAACCACGCGGCGACGAAGCGGTTCCACAACCGATCGATCGTGCTACGGTCGCCGTCGATCCTGAGGGTGCCATGGACGGTGGCAAACAGGTCATGTTTCTTGGCCGCGTAGACCAGCGTTGCTTTTCTGGCGCGCGCTAGCTTGCCTGCAAGCTCCGTGTCGCTTGCCGTGAAGAAGTAGATGGTCTTACGTTCGCCATCGAACTGCGCGGTCATCGGGCGCGGGTCGAAGCCTGAGACGCTTACCATCACGGTCATGTCTGAACGTATCGACTTCCAGAACTTCGCTTCGAACTCTCGCTTGTCGGCCATTGTGAATCTCCTTGAAGGAGGTTCAACCCCTGGCGTCTCGGGAGGTTCCATCTGAGGGGCGGCGAAGGGAGTTCCCGAGCGTCTCGGTCTGGCCAACTGTTCGTAAGCGGCGGGGGAGTGTCTGGGGCCCTGACTGCGGACAGACCGGAGCGGCGTCTCCGTCGCCCCCTTGATCAGAAATTGACGCCGAGACTAGCCCGGAAGCTCTGGTCGACGACGCCGGAGCCGAACTGGCCGGTATAGGCTATGCCGAGCTTGGCATCGGGGCTCAGCGCGAGGTCGAGACCGGCCTCGACTATCGCCACGTCCTTCGCGACGGGCGCGCCGGCGATCTGGAAGGCGCTGCCGCCTGAGAAGGCGACCGAGCTCAGCGGGGTGACGTCGCCGAAGGCGTGGCGCCAGCCGGCCATCCCGCGCAGCGTGGCGTCCATGCCGCGGATGGCAATGTCGGTGCTGGCCCTGACGCCGAGCGTCGTGAACGTCGTCTCGGTGGTCGAGGCGTTGGCCGTCAGCGCTGCCTGGCCGCCCTTCTCGGTGAAGCTGTCGGTCCTGACATTGATATAGGCAAGCGCTGCGAAGGGCTCGACGATCGCGTCGCCCGTCTGCAGGCGATAGCTCGCCTCGCCGAAGACCTGGGCGATGCCGGCGTCATAGCTGGCGGTCAGCCTGTCCTTGAAGTTGGCAAAGGCAACGGTGCGGCTGGTCTCGATATCCGTCCAGCTGTAGGCGGCGCCGGCGCGCAGGCCGAACGCCTGCCACCGGCCGCCCGCGAAGACACCGGCATGGTAGGCCCTGCTGTCACCCGAGGACGCGCGGTCGTCGGCATCGAAGCTGCCATTGCTGTAACCGGCGAAGGCACCGATGCGAAGGTTGTCGCCGATGCCGGCATCGAGACCGCCGATGAAGCCGCCGGTGCTGCGGCCGAAGGCTGCCGCGTTGCCGTCGCTGCCGGTCTTGCCCCAGGAGCCATAGGCCTGACCCCAGAAGGCCATACGCTCGGTCGTCGCCTCGGCGATCTCGGGGCCGTCGAGGCCATAGGCCATGACGGGCGGGGCTTGCGTGCCGATGTCACCGAAGGCAGCGCGGATACGGTCGTTGGCGGCACTTGCGAGGAAGCGGCTGTCGTCGACGAGCATGCCGCCGACCGAGGCGTGGACCTCGCCCGACAGTGCGTCGAAGGCCTTGCGCGCGGCGTCCTTGTCGAGATTGACGATGGCCTTGTAGATCGCGTGCTTGTTGCCCAGCTTGTCGGCTGCCCCGCCGGCGGCGAACTGGTTGCGGGTCGCGGCGATGTCGGTGAACTTGATGTCGTTGCGGTCGAGCGACAGGCCGACGGCGTTGCTGGTATAGGTCAGCGTCGGCGTCAGGAAGGCGAGGTTGCTGGTGACGGAAGCGAACTGGCCGAGCACGCCGGTTGCCGCGGTCAGGATGGTGTACTGCGTCGACGGTGCGTAGTTGCCGCTGCCGGCCAGCACCTGGACTGTGCCGCCCGAGAGCGTCGCCTTGCCGGCGACGGAGAGCCTGTCGGACTTGGTCGTGTCGACATCGACCTGGAAGGTCGAGCCGGCGGCGAAGCTGGCGTCGCCGGTGACGCTGAGCGTGCCGATCGAGCTGCCGGTGTTGACGATCGAGCCGGACTGGGCGGTCAGCTTGCCGATGATGCCGGTGCCGCCGAGGGTCGCGCCCGAAGCAACCGTCACCGCCGACTTGGCGAGCGAGCCGTTCACCGAGAGCTTGCCGGTGCTGACGGTCGTGTCACCCGAGAGCAGGCTGGTACCGGTCAGGGTGAGCGCGCCGTTGCCCGACTTGGTGAAGCTGCCGGTGCCGTTGATGGCATTGGCGAAGCTGGCATCGGTGGACTGGTCAATGATGAAGGCGGCGTCGTTGAGGATCGCGCCGCTGCCGAAGCTGGTGGCCGAGCCGGAGAGCGTGCCGGCGGCGATGGTCGTGCCGCCGGTGTAGCCGTTGGTGCCGGTGAGGACCGTCTTGCCCGAGCCGATCTGCTTGATCGCGCCGCTGCCCGAAATCGCGCCGGCGAAGGTCAGAAGGGCGGAGCGGTTGAAGGCCAGTGTGCCGGAATTGGCGACGTCGCCGGTGATCGAGCCGCTCGTGGCGCCATTGCCGATCTGCAGCGTGCCGGAGCCGATCTTCGTGCCGCCGGCATAGGTGTTGGTGCCGGTCAGCGTCAGCGTGCCGCTGCCCGTCTTGGTCAGCTTGCCCTGGCCGGAGATCGTGCCCGACGCTGTGAGGTCCGCCTGGGTGTCGAACGTGCCGCCTGCCAGGCGCAGCTCGATGTCGCGTTCGGTGGTCATGGCGGCGGTGTTGGTCAGGATGCCACCGATGAAGGTGAGCCCGCCCGAGGTCCCGCCGAGATTGCCGTCGGAGGAGATCGACAGCGTGCCGCCTTTGATCGTGGTGCCGCCGGTGTAGCTGTTGGCGCCGCTGAGCACGAGCGTGCCGTAGTCGTCCTTGACCAGTCCGCCGGCGCCGGTGAGCTCGGATTCGATCGATGCAACGGTGCCGGCGCTCGACACCGTGCCGTCGCCGACGCGGATGGTGGTGGCGGTATCATGCAGGCCGATCGCGTCGCCCTTGAGCACGTAGCCGCTGGTCGCGAACTGCATGCCGGTGACCGACATGCGGCCCTGGCTCGAGTCGACGGTCACCGTACCGGCTGTGCCCTGGAAGATGGCGTAGCCGGGCTGGGGCGCCATCGGTGCGTTGAAGGCGCCATCCTGGCGGGTCCAGTCGCCGCCTTGGGCGCTCCATGTGCCGTCGCCGCCGTCGACGCTGCCGTTATTGAGATTGCCGCTGGCGCCGCCATCCCAGAAGGCAAGTGCCGTGCCGCCGGTGTTGATCAGGTTGATCTGCTTGGCCACCTGCGTCTGGATGGAGAGGTCGCTGGCCTGGAAGGCACCGGGTACGGTGCCGATGACCAGGCCGTTGTCGGTCAGCGTGCCGCCATAGTCGATCAGCCGGTAGACGCCGGCGCCGAAGTCGTTGCCGCCGCTGACATTGAGCTTGCCGTCCAGCACGAGGTCGCCCTTGACGTCGATGCGGTCGCTCTGGGCGCCGAGCTCGAAGTCGAGATTGGCACCGTTGGACAGGTTGAGCGAACCGACCGTCAGCGTGCCCTTGCCGGCGCCAGGCGCGATATGGCCGCCGTCGGAGACGGTGACGCTGCCCGAGACCGTACCCGAGCCGGACAGCGTCGCGCCGCTGTCGACGCTGACGGCGGTATTGCCAAGCTTGCCGTTGACCTGAAGCTCGCCGGCCTTGACCGCGGTCGCGCCGGTGTAGGTGCTTTCGCCCGACATGGTCTGCTTGCCGCTGCCCTGCTTGGTGAAGCCGCCGCCCGACATGACGCCTGAGAATTCGGTGTCGTCGCCATTGCCCGATGTCAGCGTGCCTGCCCCAAGCTTGACGTTGCCGGCGCCGGCCAGCGAGGCGATGGTCTGGTTGTGACCGTCGAGGTCGAAGGTGGCGCCTGAGCCGACGCTGACCGCGCTGGACGAAGCAAGCGTGTTGGCGGCGCCCGCGGTCAGCGTGCCTGCATCGATTTTGGTTGCGCCTGTGTAGGTGTTCGCGCCGGACAGGGTGAAGCTACCCGTGCCCTTCTTGGTCAGGCTGCCGGTGCCGGTGATGATGCCGGAAAATTCGGTCGAGCCGTTGTTGCCGCCCGCGGTCAGCGTGCCGGCTCCAAGCGAAACCGTGCCCGCGCCTGCGAGAGAGCCGATGACCTGGTCGAAGCCGTCGAGATCGAGCTCGGTACCGCTGGCGACTTCGACCGCGCTGGCTGAAGAAAAGCTATTGGCAGCACCCGCTTTGAGCGTGCCGCCATCAAGCCAGGTCTTGCCCGTGTAGCTGTTGCTGCCGCTCAGGGTGAAGACGCCGGTGCCGATCTTCGACAGGTTGCCGGCCCCGGAAATCGAGCCGGAGAAAATGGTCGAGGCGTCGTTGCCACCCGTCGTCAGCGTGACCTCTTGCGGCGAACCCCAGAGCGGCCTGGCCACGCCGAGCGTGACTGAGCCAGCGCCTGCCAGCGAGCCGATACGCTGGTCGTAGCCGTCGAGGTCGAGCGTTGCATCGGCCTTGACGGTCATCGCGCCAGTCATGTCGAATGCATCCGCATTGCCCGCTTTGAGCGTGCCTCCGCTGACCGTGGTCGGACCACCGTGTTGCATGGCGTTGACGACAAGCGCGCCGGCGCCGGTCTTCTCCACGGCGCGCGGTTCGCCGCCACCGCTGAGAATGTAGCCCGAATGCGTGGCCGTGCCCGACGCGACCGACAGCACGGTGTTTTCCTGCTGCAGGGTCATTATGTTGGCGAGGTCGACACCGGCGCCATAGTCGAGGCCGCCGCCGAACATCATGATGTAGCCGGTGCCTGCCGCGAGGCTGTTTTCGAGCCGCAACGTTCCGGCAAGCGAATAGACGATGCCGTCGAAACCGCTGCTGTCGCCCGACAGGGTGAGCTTGCCTGCGCCATATTTCTTGAAGTCGCCCGAGCCTGACATGTCGCCGTCGAAGGAGCTGTCGTCCGACCTGTCGAAAGCAAGCGTGCCGGAATTGCTGACCTTGCCCGACAGCGTGCCGCTCGTCTCGGATTTGCCGATCTGCAGCACGCTGCCGCTGTCGATGGTGGTGCCGCCGGAGTGGCTGATGTCGCCGCTCATCAGGACGGTGCTGTTACCGGTCAGCGTCATCGCGCCGGTGCCGGTGATGTCGCCGGCAAATTCGCCATTGGCCTCCGTGTTGTTGAAGACCAGCCTGCTGTTGTTGAGCACGTCGCCCTTGATCGAGCCGCCATTGCCGATCTGCAGCGTGCCGGCGCTGATCGTGGTGCCGCCGGTGTAATAGTTGGCGGAGGTCAGGGTTGTCGTGCCGGTGCCGTTCTGCTCGACGCGCCCGGTGCCGCCGATGTAGCCGCTGATCACGAGTGCGTCGTCGGAGCGGTTGAAGGCCAGCACGCTGTTGTTGACGATATCGCCGGCGACCGAGCCCGACGTGCCGCCATTGCCGAGCTGCAGGGTGCCTGCGGAAATGGTGGTCTTGCCGGTGTAGGTGTTGTCGCCGGTCAGGATCAGCGTGCCGAGGCCGAGCTTGTCGAGTTCGGTCATGTCGCCGTCGGCGATCATCGAGCCGATTGTCGCCGTGACACCGTTGTCGGTGTTGATGAAGCTCGCTTTTTCGTTGCCGTGGGGATTGCCGGACAGGGCGAGGATGCCGCCGGTGAGCTCATAGCCGTCGGTCGAGAACTGCAGGCCCTGGAAGGCCAGCGAACCGGTGACGGTGACCGTTCCGGCCGTGCCGGCAAAGACGCCGACCTCGCCACGCCAGCCGTCGTTGATGGTGGCCTCCCCAGGTGCCCCGGTCCAGTTGCCATTGCCGGCGCTCCAGGTGCCGCTGCCGCCGTCGACGGTGCCGTTGCCGGCGAGGTCGCTGCCGTCCCAGAACTGCAGCAACTGGTCGTTGTTGCGGATCATCAGGTTGACCTGGTTGGCGACGGCGGTGCTGATGATGGCATCGGTGGGCAGCGTGTGGAACGAGCCGGTGACGCTGCCCGAGACGTTGAACAGCCGGTAGTAGCCGGTCACCGCATTGGGCGTATCAAGCGTGCCCCCGAGCGTCAGGTCGCCATTGACGATGACGAGATCGTTGGTCGGGCCGCCAACGACGCCTGACGTGCCGAGCTCGAAGATGCTGGTTGAGCCGCTGTTGAGGGTGAGGTCGCCGTCGACGGTCAGAGTGCCAGGGCTGTTGCCCGCCGACAGCGTGCCGTTGACGATGGTGGTGGCGATGGTGCCGCTGCCGCCGATGGTCGCGCCGGCATCGACCGTGACGCTGGAGGACGACGCGATCGAGCCGTTGACCACCAGCTTGCCGGCGGAAACCCTGGTTGCGCCGGTGTAGCTGCTGGTGCCTGTGAGGATGGTGGTGCCGGTGCCGGCCTGATCGAACGTTCCGGCGCCCGAGATGGCATTGGCGACGGTGACGATGTCGGAGCGGTTGAAGGCGAGCGTGCCGGCGTTCTCGACGCTGCCCGAGCCCAGCTTGCCTGACGTGGCGCCGTCGCCGACCTGCAGCGTGCCGGCGGTGATCTTCGTCGTGCCAGCGTAGATGTTCTCGCCCGACAGCACAGTGGTGCCGTTGCCCTTCTGCGTCAGCCCGCCGGTACCGGACAGGATGCCACCGAAGGTCACCAGGCTCGACCTGTTGAAGGCAAGCGTGCTGTCGTTCAGGGCGACGACAGAGCTGCTGCCGATGCCGCCGCCCGAAGTGCCGTCGCCGATCTGCAACGTGCCGCCGACAAGCGAGGTGGTGCCGGACATGGTGTTGGCGCCGCTCAGCGTCAACGTGCCGTAGCCCTGCTTCTCGATGGTGCCCGTGCCGGAGAAGCTGTTGGCGAGGGTGTAGTCGCCGTCCCGGTTGAGGACCAGCATCGCGTTGTTGACGACCGCGCCGCTGCCGAGCGTGGCGGGGTCGCCATTGCCAAGGGTAAGCCTGCCTGCCGAGATGGTCGTTCCGCCGGAGTAGCTGTTGACGCCGTTGAGGACCAGATCGCCCGACCCGGTCTTGACCAGGCTGCCCGCGCCGCTGATCGCGCCGTTGAGGACGATCGAGGTGTCGGTATCGAGCGTGGCGGCGGCATCGAGATCGAAGGCATTGTCGAGCCAGCCGTTGGTGCCGCGCAAGGTTGCCGCGCCGCCGAAGGCCACGGTGCCGGTGCCGAGCCCCCCGAACCCGTCGACCTCGACGGTGCCGCCGCCGATGTAGGTGCCGCCGGTATAGGTGCTTGGCCCGCGCAGCAGGAGCTTGCCGGAGCCGGCTTTCACAAGTTCGGAGCCGGCACCGCTCAGGCCCGTGATGCCGGTCCGGCCGCTGCCGTCGATGGTCAGCCGGTGACCGTCGCCGTCCACGCCGCCGAGGAACTCGAAGCCGGTGCCCGCTTCCGTCAGCACCAGCGCGGTGCCGCTCAGGGTGGCCTGAGCCATCGCGCTGCTTTCGCCCGAGACCGTGTGCAGGGCGCCCTTGCCGTTGGCGCCGGTGCCCTTGAGCCTCAGCGCGCGCGTGTCGATCGACATGTCACCGTCGATCTCGAGCGTTGCATTGGCCGCGACATCGATGGCGCTCGAACCGTTGCCGAGCGCACCAGCATTGCGGACACTGAGCGTGCCGGCATTGACGGAGATGCCACCTGAGAAGGTGTTGGCGCCGGTCAGGATCGTCTTGCCCGTGCCGCGCTGGCTGAAGCCGCCATTGCCGTTGATGCTGTTGGCGAGCGTATAGGTGTTGGAACGGTTGACGGCGACCGTGCCGTTATAGTTGTCGATCGCGCCGAGAATGGAGCCGGTGGTCCCGCCATTGCCGAGCTGGAGCGTGCCAGAGTAAATTTCGGTACCGTTGGAATGGCTGTTGTTGCCGCTTAGGATCGTGGTGCCACCGCCCAGAATTGTCACCCTGCCGCCACCGGAGATGACGTCAGCGAAGGTCAGCGTGTTTGAGCGATTGAACGTCAGCGCAGTGCCGCTGGCCAGCGCGACGTTGCCGGCTAGCGAACCTGACGTGCCGCCATCGCCGATCTGCAATTGACCGCCGCTCACCGTGGTGCCGCCGATGTGCGTGTTGGCGCCCGTGAGCGTGAGCATGCCGCTGCCGACCTTGGTCAGCGAGCCGGTGCCCGAGGTCGCACCGGCGAAAGTCGAGGACACGTCGCCCTGGCCGACGGTCAGGGCGCCCGCGCCGAGCGCCACCGCGCCGGCGCCGGTCAGCCTGCCGATGGTCTGGGCCTTGCCGTTGAGGTCGAAGGTGGCGCCGCCGGCGACGGAGAGATCCTTGCCGAACAGCAGGCTGCCGCCGGCGCCGAGCCTGAGCGTGCCGGTATTGACCGCGGTGCCGCCGGCATAGGTGCTGGCGGCGCCAAGCACCACCGTGCCGGCGCCCGACTTGGACAGCGCGCCGGTGCCGCTGAGCAGGCCGTTATAGGTCAGCGTCATGCCGGCGTCGGCCGAAAGCCCCCCGCCGCTGGCGCCGAGGGTGGCGTCGCGGCCGGTGGCGAAGGATGCGGTGGCATTCAGCGTGCCGCCGTTGAAGCTCAGCACGCCGTTGCCGAGGCTGGCGTCGGACGCGACCGAGAGCGTACCGCCCGAAATGTCAGTGCCGCCGGTGTAGGTGTTGGTGCCGGTCAGCGTGACCGTGCCAGGGCCGATCTTGTTGAGCCCTGCCGTCCCAGTGAGTTTTGTCGCGTAGGAGCCGGCCTCGAGGTTGAAGGCGGTCGATGCCTCGATGGTCCCGGCGCCCGTGGTGCTACCGCCGGTTCCGGCGAACGTTGCGACGGAGAGCTTTCGTCCGGCGGCGATGTCGACCGTGGCGCCGGTGCGGTTGAAAAGCTGGTCGATGCCGGACAGGCTGCCGCCCGACAGCGACAGCGTGCCGCCATCGTTGTAGAACGCGCCGGCGCTGACCACGTCGCCGTTCTTGACGTTGAACTGCCCCAGATTGGTCACCGCCCCGTAGGTGGCCTTGACCGTCGCGGTGCCGTTGAGATTGAGAACCGCACCGGCATAGTTGAGAAAGGCGGTTCCCGCGTCGATGATGCCCTGATCGGCGACGTTGATCGTGCCTCGGTTGTTGAACTCGGCATAGGTGGTTTCGAGTTTTGCAGCAGAGCCGATGTTGATCGTCGCGTAGTTGGTGCCGGCGCCGAGGCTCAGCCACCTCGATGCCCCGAGCGTGACCAGGCCATAGTTTTGCAGGTCGTGGATCGCCTTGGCATCGTTGGCAGCGGTGCTGCCTTCGACCTTCATCTCCGCCCCGCCGTCTACCAGTATCCAGGTCGGCCTGACGCCGCCCGAATAGTTGCCTGCGATGGTGGTGACGCCGGCGCCGAGATGGATCGCGCCCTGGACGGTGCCCTGATTGGGGGCGGTGCCCAGACTGGTGACCCGGTTGGTTCCGCCTGTGATGTAGATCGCGTCCTGCCCGTTTTGCGAGCGTCGGATCGCGCCTGCGGTGCCGATGGTGATGTTCAGGTTCTGGCCGCGGATGCCGACACCCGCAGCGCCGCTCGGCGCCCGAGCACCCGCCCAGCCACCGCCCGCACCGCCATCGAGGCCGGAGACATCGCCATTGACGATGATCGTCGCGCCGTTCGGATCGGTGACTGAAATGCCATGGCCGCCATTGCCGCCGGCGCCCATGTCACTGGCTCGCAATGCACCGCCCGGTCCACCATTGGTATGACCCTCGGTGCCGTCACCGCCGAACCCGCCGCGCACAAAAACACCGGCGCCCACGGTTACTGTGGTGGAGCCGCTCGTACCGCCGACGAGAATACCGCTGCCGCCACCGCCACCGCCACCGCCGCCGCCGATCGAGGTGCCGCCAATCTGAACACCGGCGTAACCGCCCTTGCCGCCCTTGCCGCCATACGAGTTCTGATTGACGTTGACGATACCGGAGTTGACGACCAGGCCGGCGCCGCCGCCACCACCGCCACCACCGCCGCCTGCGCCGTTGTAGCCCCTGCCACCACCACCGCCGTTGTCAGAAACACCACCGCCGCCACCGCCAAAGCCGCCATCGGCGCCGCCGTTGCCGCCATTGCCTCCAGAAGGCTGGCCGTTGCCCGACTGGCCGCCGCCGCCGCCGTTGCCGCCGGCCGCGTTGACAGCGGGCATGCCGAACGAGCCGGCTCTGGTGCCACTACCGTTGCCGCCATTGCCACCGTCGTTGCCGATAGTATCGGCCGACGCCGCCTGGATCGCCGGGCCAAGCACCAACGGCGCAATCAGCGCCGAGCAGGCAAGCAGCGCCATGCGGTAGCGGCCGTGCCGGGATGATTGCGACGACACCGGCACGACGGTCCTCGCATCCGTCGCGGCATTGTCACGAATGGCTTCAAGGTCGCCGCTGGTGCTGCTCACGTGATATTCCCTGTATCGCGGACGCAAACCGGCAGCCGGCGGCGCGCAAGGCTCCGCCAGCGCCGCGACAGGTGTGCTGTCGGCGCAGTTCACATCGGCTGCTAAGTTCAGCTCCGGCGCCCGCCCAAAAAACCCCAAGCGCCGGGATGAGCGGGACCCTATGCCCGCCAAAAAAAGGGGTCAATTGTTAGAGACTGACTATTATTGGGGGGAATTTCGGCCGTTATTGCAGGTGTTTAGCCGATTTCGGGGGCGAGCGAGGCCTCGTACGCCGCGTCGATCACGGCGAGCTTCGCTGCCTGTGCGGCGGCGATTTCGCCGAGGAACCCCCTGGAAACCCACATCACCGAACTGCCGCGCTTGCCGCGCCAGCCGATGCTGCCGAGTGCTTCCGCTTCGCGCAACTTGCGGGCGAGATGCGAGCGCGAAAGCTGCAGCCACAGGCCCATTTCGGCGATCGAGGTGATGCTTGTCGACAACTGTTCGGCACCGCTGCTGGCGTCTTCCAGCCCGACGATCAGCCGTTCCATGATGATGCCGCCATTGTTGAGCCAGGTGAACAACGAAAACGTGTTGGCCGGCTCGCGGATGGCCTGCGAAGACAGCAGCCCTTCGCAGATCAGCGGCTCGATGCGGTCCATGCCGTCCGAAGTCGCCAGATAGGTGGCGAGGCGCTGGCCACCGTCGAGGCCGTCGAGCGTCGCCAGATGCACCATGATCCAGCCATGTATGGCATCGAACGTCGATTGCGACGGACGCACCGGCCGTGCCCGGCGGTCGTCGCTCTCGGGGCAATATTCGATGTAGCCGTAGTTGAGCAGTTCCTTGAGGAAGGCGTCGGCAGTGTTGCGGCTCGCCACCGCGTAGGCCTGGGTCATGTCGAGGAAGCGCGACGTCAGGAGTCCTGGCTCGCCGGCGTCTCGATTGAAATAGACGGCGAAGCCGATGTGGCCCATCAGCCAGCGTTGCTGGGTGGCGAAGATGGAAGACTGCCGCGGATTGGCCTCGTAGGCGATCAGCAATGCCTGCGATTGCCGCCGGATCAACTCCTGCAGCGCGGGGTGGCTGGCGATTTCATCCGCAGTTATCGGCAAGAATCGGCCCTCGAACTGCTCGCTATATCCACGCATCAGCCGTGATCTGTCCAGCCCCGACGAAGTAGTCCGGCGTGCTCTTCTTGGGGTGATGGTCATAGCAGCCACGCCGGCAAATCTATCTCGGCAAATGACCTTTCGATCGGCCTTGCCCGAGGAAAATCAAGTTGCCACCGCAAAAATGGCCGGCCGCCGGCGCGACGACAGATTGCTGCAATGGTGCCCTGTCATTTGGCTGATCATGAAAACGGGTTTGGCCCAATTAATAGATTGATCAATCGAATAATAGTATATTGGCTTGGAGGGCGCCGGCAGCCGCCATTCTTCGGAGACATCGGACTGTGGAAAGTTTGTACCAAATGACGCACCACCTTCACCCCCGGGCGCGGATCGCGGCGATAGCCGCGGCGCTGCTGGTAAGCGCGGTCATGCCTGCGGCGGCTGATACTGCCGCCAATGCTGCCGCGCAGGGCGAAACCGCCAAGCGCCTGGTGTCGACCTTCGTCGTTGCCAGCGACATGACCGAATGGACGCTGTCGTTCACCGGCGTGCTTGCGGCCCGCGAGGAAGTTGCCGTCGGCGCGCCGTTTCAGGAGCAGCGCATATCAAGCGTCGAGGTCGAGGTCGGCGATCGCGTCGAAGCCGGCCAGATCTTGGTTCGGCTCGACACCGCGATGCGCGAGAACCAACTGCATGAGAGCCAAGGCCGGCTGGCACGGGCCAAGGCAGCGCTGGCCCAGCAGCAGGCCAAGGCGGCGCAGGCGCAGGCAGCCCTGCAGCGCGCGATGCCGCTCAGGCAGTCGGGGGCCCTTTCCGCCCAGGGTTACGCCGACCGTGCCTCGACCGAGGCTGTCGAGCGCGAGGGTGTCGCTCTCGCCCAGGCAGAGGTCGACCAGGCAGAGGCCCAACTCACCGAGTCCCGCCGGTTGGTCGAGCGCAATGTCGTGGTGGCACCCGTTGCGGGCGTCGTGTCCGAACGCCACGCCAATGCCGGCGCGCTGACCGGCGGGGAGCCGCTGATCAGGTTGATCCGCGACGGCGAGGTCGAGCTGGCAGCCGAGATCCCGGAACGCGAGCTGCCGCAGTTGGCCGTCGGCCAGACCGCCTCGGTCACCCTGCCGGGCGTCGCAGGCAGGATCCCGGGCAAAGTCCGGCTGATCTCGCCGAAGATCGACCGCGAGACCCGTCTCGGCGTGGCCCGCATCGCCTTCAAGACAGATACCGCCCTGTTCTCCGGCGCCTTTGCCCGCGCTGCCATCGTCGTGGCCAAGCGCAAGGCGATCGTCATTGCCGACTCGGCATTGGTCTATGGCGGCAAGGACAAGACATCAGTCTTCGTGGTCGAGGACGGAAAGGTCGACCTCAGGCCGGTCCAGACCGGCATGCGCAACAACGGCAGGCTGGAGATCCGGGCCGGCCTCAAGGATGGCGACGTCGTCGTCGCCAAATCCGGTGCTTCGCTGCGCGACGGTGATGAGGTGGCTACCACCGACATCGGCGCCAAGACCGGAAGCGTCCGGCCATGATCAGCAACATCTCCGCCTGGGCGATCCGCAAGCCGGTGCCCACAATCGTGCTGTTCGTGGTGGCGACGCTGGCCGGCATCGCTGCCTTCATGCGCCTGCCGGTCAACGCCAATCCCAGCCTGTCGTTTCCGATCGTCACCGTTGCGGTGACGCAGCCGAGCGCTGCGCCGGCCGAGATGGAGAGCCAGATCACCCGCCGAGTCGAAGGATCGATCTCCGGCCTTGCGGGCGTCAAGAACATCCGCTCGACGATCAAGGACGGCGTGTCGACGACGACGGTCGAGTTCAAGATCGGCGTCGATCCCGACCGGGCGACCAACGATGTCCGCGAGTCGGTCGGCCAGATCCGCTCCGACCTGCCGCAGTCGATCCAGGAGCCGATCGTCTCGCGTGTCGACGTCGAAGGCGGCGCCATCCTCTACTTCACCATGCAGGCGCCGCAGATGTCGGCGCTGGACGCCTCGTGGTTCGTCGAGGACATGGTCAGCCGCGAGCTTCTTGCCGCGCCCGGCGTCCAGAAGGTCGAGCGTTTCGGCGGCGTCAACCGCGAGATCACTGTTTCACTCGACCCCGACAGGCTGCTTGCGCTCGGCGTCACCGCCGACCAGGTCAACACCGCGCTGCGCGGCATCAACGTCAACGTGCCGGGCGGACGCGGCGAGGTCGGCGACCGCGAGCAGTCGATCCGTACGCTCGGCAGCGTCACCTCGTTCGACCAACTGCTCAACCTCTCGGTGTCGCTGCCGGGCAAGCGCTGGGTGCAGCTCAGCGACATCGCCGCCATCACCGACGGACCGACCGAGGCGCGCAGCTTCGCCCGTTACAATGGCGATGCCGTTGTCGGCTTCTCGGTCTATCGCGCCAAGGGCTACAGCGACACTGCCGTTGCCGACGCGGTGACCAAGCGGCTTGGCGAGATCACAGCGCGGACACCTGACGTCGCCTTCGTCGAGGTGATCTCGAACGTCGAATACACGCTCGAAAGCTACAATGCCGCCGTGACCGCGCTGCTCGAGGGCGCCGGTCTGACAGTGCTCGTGGTGTTTCTGTTCCTGCGCAACTGGCGCGCCACGCTGATCGCCGCGGTTGCCATGCCATTGTCGATCCTGCCCACCTTCGCCGTCATGGGCCTGCTCGGCTACACGCTGAACGGCGTCAGCCTGCTGGCGTTGACGCTGGTCATCGGCATCCTCGTCGACGACGCCATCGTCGAGATCGAGAATATCGAGCGCCATGTCGACATGGGCAAGCGGCCCTACCTCGCCTCGATCGAGGCGGCCGACGCGATCGGCCTTGCGGTTGTCGCCACGACCCTGACCATCGTTGCCGTATTTGCGCCGGTCAGTTTCATCGGCGGTGCCGTCGGCCAGTATTTCAGGCAGTTCGGCATCACGGTTGCCGTTGCCGTGATGATCTCGCTGGTCGTCGCGCGCCTGCTGACGCCGTTGATGGCGGCCTATCTGCTGCAGCCGAAAGGGGCCGGTCATCACGCCGCCGAACCGTCGCGGCTGTCGCGCCGCTATCTCGCGCTTCTCGGCTGGACGCTCGATCATCGCAAGACGACGTTTGCGCTGGTCTTCGTATTCTTTGCCGGCTCGGTGTTCCTTTTGTCGCAGCTTTCGACCGGCTTCGTGCCCGGCACCGACAGCAACATCTCCGACGCCAGCATCACCCTGCCCCCGGGCACCAGGCTCGACGAGACGACGCGCGTTTCCGACCACATCGTCAAGCAATTGCTGCAGCGCAAGGAAGTGGCGAGCGTCCTGGCCATCACCGGCGACGTCAACAGGGTATCGCTGATCATCAGGCTGAAGCCGCGCGGCGAAAGGCAGCTCTCGCGCAAGGAGTTCGAGCTTTCCGTGTTGCCCATCCTGGCCGGCGTGCCGGACATTCAGTTCAGCTTTGCCAGCGACTCCGGCGGCAAGGAGCTGTCCATCTTCCTCGCCGGCAACAATCCGGAGGAGCTGAACCTGGCCGCGCGCCAGCTCGAGGACGAGATGCGCAAGCTGCCGCAACTGGTCAATGTGCTGTCCAATCAACCTCCCGCAGCACCCGAGCTGCTGGTCAGGCCGCGCATGGACGAGGCGGCACGCCTTGGTGTGTCGGTGGTCTCGCTCGGCACCGTGGCGCGTATCGCCACGCTTGGCGAAACCGATGCCAATTCGGCGCAGTTCAACTTGGGCGACCGGCTGGTGCCGATCCGCGTGCTGCTCGACAAGTCGGCGCGCGGCGACCTCGAGACATTGCGCAACCTCAGGGTCGGCACCGATAGTGGCGCCGTGGTGCCGCTGACCTCGGTGGCCGACATCGACTTCGGCGCCGAGGAAGGCAAGGTTGAGCGGCTCGACCGCAAGCGCATGGTGGCCGTCGAAGCCAATCTGAACGGGGTGACGATCGGCGACGCGATGGCGGCCGTCGAAGCGCTGCCGCTGCTGAAGAACCTTCCCGCCAGTGTCCAGCATGTGAAGTACGGCGCCTCGGAAGAAATGGGCGAGATGTTCCGCGGCTTCGCGCTGGCGTTGGTGGCGGGCATCCTGATGGTGATGGCGGTGCTGGTGCTGCTGTTCAGGAACTTCCTGCAGCCGATCACCATCTTGATCGCCTTGCCTTTGTCGCTCGGCGGTGCCGCACTGGCCCTGCTGCTCTATGGCGCGGCGCTCGACCTGTCGTCGACCATCGGCATCCTGATGCTGATGGGCATCGTCTGCAAGAACTCGATCCTGCTCGTCGACTACGCCATCGACTGCCGTGCCCAGGGCATGGCGCGTCGCGAGGCGCTGATGCAGGCGGGCATGACCCGTGCCCGGCCGATCATCATGACGACGATCGCCATGGTCGCCGGCATGGTGCCGGCGGCAGCCGGCATTGGTGCAGACGCAAGCTTCCGTGCGCCGATGGCGGTAGCGGTGATCGGCGGCCTGATCACGTCGACGCTGCTCAGCCTTGTCGTGGTGCCGGTCATGTTCACCTCGATGGACGACCTCAATGCCTGGTTCGCCCGCCGCCTCAAGCGGCTGACATCGGTGACCGAGGCGGACCGCGCAGAAGGCGAGCTGATCGCCGAACGGGCGAGGGGCTGACAGGCCTGAGATTTGCGGGAGGCTGGCTGCCGGTCTCTTGCCCCAAGAGTTTCCAGCGTGGCGGCGGCGAGCAGCCACGTTTCATTTCAAAACGACGGAGAGACAGATGACAGCGACCTTTTACGCGACAGAACGGGCAGGTGGCCGGGACAAGCCGGCCGCCGCCTTTGAAACCATCGATCTTTGTGCCCGCGCTGAGGCGCGTGGCCGACCAAGGACATATGCCTATGTACAAACTCGACCCGGCACGCTTTGCCGTCGCCGAACCTCTGCTTGATCGTCTTACTGCCACACACGCCAGCATCGAGGCGGTGGCCTCCGGCGTGCTTGACGGCGATATCTGGGTGGATGATCCAACCCGGCCCAGGGTGGCGCTGCTTTGCGAAGGTGGCGACGGCTACTATCTCGCCGGCGACGTCGACCACCAGCCGTCCTATGCGGCCTTGAAACGGACGATCCCGCATACCGCCTATCTGATCCCCGACCGCGTGGAATGGGGTGAGGTGCTGGCCGACATCTGGGACAATCCATATGCCCGGCTGCATCGCCGCAAGGCCTTTCGGCATATCGGCGGAATGGGGAACGTTGCACGGCAGTTGCCCGACGGCTTCGAGCTCGCGCTCGTCGACCAGACACTGCTCGACCGCGGTGTATCAATCGATATCGAGACGATCACCGACCACCTCGAAAGCTGGACCTCGCCCGACCTCTTCCTTCAGCACGCCATCGGCTATTGCGTCATCCATGACGGCACTGTTGTCAGCCATTGCATGGCCGACAGCGTGGTGGGCGACCGCTGCGAGCTCGGCGTCGGCACCGAGGAGGCCTATCGCGGACGCGGGTTCGGCGCGCTGGTGACCCGCCAGACCGTCGCCCGTTGCCTCGACCGCGGCATCCGGCGGATTGGCTGGCATTGTCATGCCTCCAACGCTGCCTCGATGCGGATCGCCGAAACAAACGGCCTTGTCGAGGCGACAACATATGTGGCGTTCAGCTCGACCTTTCCGGCCGAGAATGTCGGCGACCTGCCAGCAGAGGAGTGCCTGGACTGGGCTCGTCACTACGCGGCGGCCAGCGACGACATCTCCTGGTATGCCTTCCATGCCGCGGGTTCGTTCGCACTTGGCGGCGACCTCGATCGCGCCTTGGTCCATCTCGGGCGGCTGGTCGACGGCGACTGGGAGGGGCAGCCGGAATGGCTGGAGAGCTACTGGACCTTCACCGCGCTGCGCGGCCACCCCGAATTGCCTGACATCGTCGCCAGGCAGTCACGGAAGTTCGGGGACTAACATAAACTGACGTTGCCGGCACGCCGCCTCGCATCTTTTGCGGGGCGGCGGATTCGAAAGCGATTCCGAATCCTTCGCTCATGTTCTAAGGACTTTGTTTGCATCGGTCTGCCACATGATGGCAGCGGACAGCGGCGGAGTTTGGCACGGCAATGGATCTCTCATTCGATCTCGGGCGCGGTCCTGCGTCCTATGGACACCGATTTCTGATCGGCCTGCAGCCCGGCCATGTGCTCGGCGACAAGGACAAGCGGCTGCTGTCGTTGCTCAGGCCTGCCGGCGTCGTTCTGTTTCGCGCCAACTTCCTGCCCGACGCGCCTTATGAGGACTGGCTCGACAATCACAGCAGGCTGCTGTTGGACGTGCGCGAATACATCGAACGTGACGAGGTGATCGTCTCGATCGACCATGAGGGCGGCGGCGTGCTGCGTCCGCCGGCGCCGATCACCGCCTTTGCCTATGCGCGTGAGTGGCCGAAGCAGGCCGCCGACGTCGGCAAGGCGATGGGCGTCGAATTGCGCTCGCTCGGCTTCAACGTCAATTTCGCGCCCGTCGTCGACGTCAATTCCAACCCGGCCAATCCCGTCATCGGCCAGCGCTCGTTCGGCACGACGCCTGACGATGTGGTGCCGGCTGCCAGGGCGTTTCTCGATGCGATGCAGGCCGAAGGCGTCCTCGGTTGCCCCAAGCATTTCCCCGGCCATGGCGATACGGCGGTGGATTCGCACTATTCGCTGCCGGTCATCGACGTCGACCCCAGGACGTTCCGCAGCCGCGAGCTCGAGGCGTTCCGTCATTTCAACGATGCGCGGACGCGCATGATCATGACCGCACACATCGTCATCTCGCAGATCGACCCAGGCGTTCCTGCGACGATGTCGAAGGTGATCCTGCAGGATATCCTGCGCAAGGAACTGGGATATGAGGGCGTCGTCGTCAGCGACGATCTCGGCATGAAGGCGATCTCCGACCGGCTCGACAAGCCCGAAACCACGATCCGCATCATCAATGCCGGCTGTGACCTTTTGTGCATGTGCGCCTACTGGGCCGACACCGAGATCATCACGCGCATGATCGACTACATGGCGGCCGGCCTGAAGGCCGGCGAGATCAAGGAGCGCGCGCTCGAACAGTCGTTCACCCGCGTTGCCGGCCTGCTAAAGGACCTGCCCAGCCACAAGGTCGAGCGCCTCGGTGAGGAGACTTTCGAGCAGCACGCCTCGGTCGCCCCGCTGCGCGCCCGCTCGCTACCGGCCAACCACGGCGGCGCCACCAAGATCTAGGTCTTTCCGGCGCGGCTATTGCGCCGCGCCCTGGGCTTCCGCTGCCGTCGCGTGTTCGGCGGCGGTGCGCTCGGCATAACGCCTGGCCATCCAGGCGCAGACCATCAGCTGCAGCTGGTGATAGAGCATCAAAGGCAAGACGATCGCGCCGATCTCCTGGCCGGCGAAGATGACGTTGGCCATCGGTACGCCCGACGCCAGGCTCTTGTGCGAGCCGCAGAAGGCGACGGTGATTTCGTCCTGCCCGGAAAAGCCGAGGAAGCGGCTGGCGAAGATGGTGACTGCCAGCACCGTCGACAGCAGGAAGGCGGCGATCAGCAGCAGCACCACCAGCGACTGCAGCGGCAACTGCTGCCACAGGCCTGCGACCATCGCCTTGGAGAAGGCGAGATAGATCACCATCAGGATCGAGCCGCGGTCGACGACAGTCACCAGCCATTTGTGCCGGCCGAGCCAGCCGGCAAGCCAGGGCTGGACGAGCTGGCCGGCGATGAAGGGCGCCAGAAGCTGCAGCATGATGCCTTCGATCGCCGACAGCGACACGCCGCCACCGCCGGTCTTGGCGAACAGCAGCCCAACCAGAAGCGGCGTCAGGAACATGCCGATGATGTTTGAGGCCGAGGCCGAGCACACGGCGGCCGGCACGTTGCCGCCGGCAAGGGCGGTGAAGGCGATGGACGACTGCACGGTCGACGGCAGCACGCACAAAAACAGTACGCCCGCATAGAGCGCTGCCGGCAGCACCGTCGGCACCAGCAGGCCGAGCCCAAGCCCGATGATCGGGAACAGCACGAAGGTGGTCGAGAACACCAGAAGGTGCAGTCGCCAATGTGTCATGCCGGCAATCACCGTCGCCCGCGACAGCCGCGCGCCGTGGAGGAAGAACAGCAGTGCGATGGCGATGTTGGTCGCGGTGCCGAAATGGCCGGCGAAGCTGCCCTGTGCCGGCAGAAGCGATGCCAGCACAATGCAGGCGATCATCAGCATGATGAAGGTGTCGGGGCGAAAACGTGCGAACAAGGCGTGTGATCCCTTGGCAATGAGCTAATTTTGTATACAGTATGCCAAATGCCGGTGGTATTGTGAATGGCGCATACAGGAATGATGCTCATTTCGTTTCGTGAACACAGGGAGGGATCATGTTCGATCCGATACTCCTCCAGACCTTCGTAGCGGTTGCCGGCTCGCGCAGCTTCACCGGGGCGGCGGTGCATCTGCGCCTCGGCCAGTCGACGGTTAGCCAGCACATCCGGCGGCTCGAAGTCAGCGTCGGCCGGCGGCTTCTCGTCCGCGACACCCATTCGGTGATGCTGACGCCGGACGGCGAGGCGATGCTCGGTTTCGCCCGCTCGATCCTCGACGCCAACGAACGTGCCCGCAGCTATCTGCAGGGGGCCAGGCTCAGCGGCCGCATCCGCTTTGGTGCCTCCGAGGATTTCGTCACCACCCGCCTGGCCGATGTGCTGCACAAGTTCACCGAGCGCCACCCGTCGGTCGAGCTCGAGCTGACGGTGGCGCTGTCGAGCACGCTGTTCGACTTGCTCGACGAAGGTGCGCTCGACCTCGTCATCGCCAAACGCCGCGTCGGGCTCAACCAGCAGCGCGAGGCGCGCAGCGGTGTTGCCGTGCGCACCGAGCGGCTGGTCTGGGCGGCGCGCGACCCATCGGTCGTCGAAGCCGGCAAGCCCTTGCCGCTGATCCTGTTCTCGCGTCCCGGCATCACCCGCGTCGCGGCGATCGAGGCGCTCGACCGCAAGGGCATCCCCTGGCGCATCGTCTGCACCAGCGGCAGCCTGAGCGGCTTGCAGGCAGCGGCGCGCGCCGGGCTCGGCATCATGGTTCAGCCTCGCAGCATGGTGTCGTCGGGGCTGATGGTGCTGCCGACCAGCCCGCAACTGCCGCAGCTCGAGGAAGTCGAGTTCATCCTGACCAGCGCCGCCAACGAGCCGACGGGTGTTGCCGCAGCACTTGCGAAGGAAATCCTCGACCGCAACGCCCGCCAGGAATTCGAGCTGCCGTTCCGCGAGGCGGTCTAGGCCGGACACCCGGCGGGTCGCACCTTTCGAGCGAGAAAATAGTCAGTATACTGCTTAAATTGATCGGAGAGCCATATGGACGTGATGATCATCGGCGCAGGCATCGGCGGGCTGACATTGGCCCTGATGCTGCACAAGGCGGGCATTGCCTTCCGCGTCTACGAAAGCGCGCAGGAGATCAGGCCGATCGGCGTCGGCATCTCGATCCTGCCGCATGCCAGCCGCGAATTGACCGAGCTCGGCCTGCAGCCAGCACTCGCCGAGGTGGCGGTCACGGCGCGAGAATCCTGCTTCTTCAACCGCTTCGGCCAGCTGATCTACAAGGAACCGGTCGGTACATTTGCCGGCTATAATTACCCGCAGTTCCAGATCCATCGCGGCGACCTGCAGCAAATCCTCTACGCAGCACTCGTCGAGAGGGCCGGCCCGGATTGCGTCGTTACCGGCTGGAAATGCATCGATGTCGAACAGACGGCGGATGCGGCGATCGCCCGTTTCGTCGACGGCCGCACCGGCGAAGACCGGTCCGTCCAGACCGGTGCCGCAATCGTCGGCTGCGACGGTATCCACTCCGTCGTGCGCCGCAAGCTTGTGCCCGACGATGGCGGCCCGATCTATTCCGGCGTCAACATGTGGCGCGGCACGACCTGGTGGAGGCCCTATCTCGGCGGCGCGAGCTACGTCCGCGCCGGCTGGCTGACGCATGGCAAGATGGTCATCTACCCGATCCGCAACAAGCTCGACGCTGACGGTCGCCAGCTGATCAACTGGGTCGCCGAGATCGAGACGCCTGATTATCACCAGCAGGACTGGAACCGCCGCGGCCGGCTCGACGACTTCATTCATGCCTTCGCCGACTGGAGCTTCGATTTCCTCGATGTGCCCGGCCTGATCCGAGGTGCCGAGGCGATCCTCGAATATCCGATGGTCGACAAGGATCCGCTCGCCCGATGGAGCTTTGGCCGGCTGACGCTGCTCGGCGATGCCGCCCACCCGATGTATCCGCGCGGCTCCAACGGTGCCGGCCAGGCGATCCTTGATGCGCGTGCGCTTGCCGACTGCTTTGCGTCGGGGGGCGATGTCGCGGCTGTGCTCAAGGCCTATGAGGACAAGCGGCTGCAGGCGACCGCGGCCGTCGTGCGCACCAACCGCTCCACTCCGCCCGACGTCATCCTCAAGGAGGTCTATGAGCGCACCGGGGACCGCCCTTTCGCCCGGCTCGATGACGTCATCACCCAGGACGAACTGGCAGCACTGTCGAACAGCTACAAGAAGGTCGCCGGCTACGACAAGGCAACGGTAGCCGAGCGGCGAAGGGCGTGAGGGGTGGGCGCGCTCAGGCCAGATAGCCGACTATTCTGGTCCTGCCGTCACGCAGCTCGATCGAACATCTGCCGATCGGGCCGAGCAGGTCCGTGAGGTCGGCATCGAATTCCATCCATACAATGGACCGAAGTTCGACCGGCCCGAATTCGATGGTGTCGATGTAAGGCCAAGGGCAGGCTTAGTCCAAGTGGAAAGCGCATCTGTCGGACATTGGCGGCGTCGATGAATTGAACCGTCATGCATCTCACATCCTTGCGCGTGGCGCGCACTGCGGCAATCAGTTTCCGCCACTTGGTGTCTGACATGAAGGCGCGCGAGAAGGTGGCTCTTGCCAAACGGCCGGCGGCACCCGGGTCGAGGATCTCCGGTCGTTTCATGGCCCGCTGCATGACCCCAAGATTTGACCCGTTGCAACAGGCCGAGACTTGCGGTTGTTGAGTGGAGCGGTTGAACCGGGAGCGATGCAGACCTTGTCATGCATCTTTCATGGCTGATCGAGAACAAGGCAGATTTGCCGAAGCGCCAGGGCGTGGGGCTATTGGCGCCAATATTGGTAAATTGCTTTGCCGCCTTATCATTTCGTGACGTAGGGTGTTCTTCATGAACCGTGGCATCTCGGCAGCTTTGACGCTTGCACTACCGCCGTGCGCATTTCCCGGCCATTCGGCGGCGGCTGAACGCCCCTCAAGCAACGATTTGCTGCGACAAGGATACCAGCCCGTTGCCGCAGGCCGGCTGACGATGAAGCGGATTTTTGTCGTCGTGCCACGGTGGACGGGCTTCACAACTCTGGATGATCAGATCGTATCGATGGCGGGAGAAGGCAAGGTTCCCGGGGGGAGCTTGAAGCCATATTGGGCCGCCATGGTGCTTTCCCGAGGGTGGCGCGGGGCACGGAAGAATATGTCTGTGTTCTCTACAAGACAGATACGTGCCGCCGCGTAAGAAGTGGAGATAGATAAAGGTGCGCGCGCGTTGCGCATCTGCTTCTCGCAATGTTGCTGCAAGACTCTCCGATTATTCATCACTGCGACATGCCATTTCGATTGGATCGTGGTTTCGACATTGTACCGGTTCGTATGACCGTGAAGGAGCATCCTTGATGAGCATTGCGAGCGACGCCCGCTTCTGGGACCGGTCTTCACGCAGATATGCCAAGGCGGCGGTGGCCGACCAAAGCGGCTACGCCCGCACGCTGGACCGGACGCGCGGGCTGCTGCGGGCCGGCGACCAGGTGCTGGAACTGGGATGCGGCACCGGGTCGACGGCGATGCTGCTGGCCGGTGACGTGAAATCCTATCTCGGGACGGATTTCTCGCCAGCGATGATCGAGATTGCCGAGGAAAAGCGCTTGGTTTGCCCGATCAGGGGTCTCGACTTCCTGACCGCTACAGCCGAGGCGCACCAGCTCGGGTCCGGGCAGTTCGAGGTAGTTCTCGGTTTCAACTACCTGCATCTGGTGCGCGACCTGCCCGGCACCTTGCGGCGCATCCACACGCTGCTGGCCAGCGACGGTCTGTTCGTCTCCAAGACGCCGTGCCTCGGCGACATGAACCCGCTGATCCGGCTGGCGCTGTTGCCAGTCATGCGCGCGACAGGACTTGCGCCGCATGCCGGTGCCTTCAGTACAGAAGAACTGGTCCGGATGATTTCTGCCGCGGGCTTCGAGGTCGTCGCGACCGAAAACCACGCGACAAAGGGCAACGACAACAGGCCCTATATCGTCGCGCGCAAGCGCTGACCGGGACGGCCGCGCCGACAGTTCAAAACGCGTCCGGCTGAAGGCTTGGATGTGCCTCGGCGAAAGCGGGCAGAGCGGCAGCGGCGCCCGCGATCTCGACCGACAGCGGGAATGCGGAAAGGTCGCAGTCGAAGCGGCGGGCATTGGCCACCTGCGGCACCAGGCAGATGTCGGCGATGGTGATCGTGTCGCCAAGGCAATAGCGGCCATGCCGGCAGCCGGCGCGAAGTGTCGCCTCGAACGACCTGAAGCCTTCCTCGATCCAGTGCCGGTACCATTCGTTGGTGTCGTCGTCGGACAGCTGCCAGCGCGCCTTCAGGTACTTCAGCACGCGCACATTGTTGAGCGGGTGGATGTCGCAGCCGATGATCTGGGCGAGGCCCCTGACATAAGCGCGCCCGGCGGGGTCAGTGGGCAGCAGCGGCGGCTCGGGGTGGGTTTCGTCGAGATATTCGAGCACGGCGAGGCTTTGCGCGAAGACCTGGCCGTCGTCCACAAGCGCCGGCACCAGGCCCTGCGGGTTGAGAGCCATATAGTCGGCGGTGCGGTGATCCATCCTGGGCAGGCTGATGAAGCGGGGCTCCCAGTCGAGCCCCTTGAGCGCGAGCGCGATGCGCAGCCGATACGAGGTCGACGATCTGAAGAAGGTGTAGAGCGTGCGCATCGCCCCGGCAGTCAGTGCGACGCAGCGTTGAGGATCTCGTCGGGCGTCGACGAGACGACCTCGACATATTTCGGCACGAATTTGCGGCCCTCGATCAGGCCGACAAAGGCCGGCTTGAGCTCTTCCGCCAGCACCTTGCGGATCTTGGCGTGCTCGACGATGTCGGACCACTCGGCGATGAGGAAGAAGCGCTGCGGATCCTCGGTGTCGCGGCACAACACGCCGTCCTTCACCTGGGCCCAGGACTTGTGCATCGGATTGCCGTCCGAATAGTCGAACTCCTCGAACAGTTGGACGAATTCGTCTTCGCGTCCGACTTCCACGCGGAAGTCGTAGATGTGAAGGAAGTTGCCTTTCGTGGCCAGCGGTTCCTGCGCCATGCTGCTCTCCTTTTCCGGTGTTCCCAATAATCATCAGTATACTTCCTTTTATTGCGTGCGCAAGGCGCAACGCCTTGCCAGGCAAAGGTTCCAGAGCGGCGGGCGTCCCGCGATTGCCGTTTCGAGGGCCGGAAGTATGCGGTGGTACCGCTCTTTCCCGCCGGTCCGGCAAGGGATAGAGATGGGCAGTGACAGGCAAGGGGAATGAGCGTGGCCAAGTCGGTTAGGACGGACGGGACGCAGAACAAAAAAGCAACGGCCGCCGCGCCTAATCCCGAACTGCAGCAGCTCATCGAGCGGCTGCCGCTGTGGAAGCGGCCGGGCTATCTCATCCGCCGGCTGCACCAGGTCCACTACGCCCTGTTCTTTGAGGAGTGCGAGGGTTTCGGCATTACGCCGGTGCAATACGGGCTGCTGACCATCCTTTCGGGCAATCCCGATTCCGACCAGATCTCACTTGCCCAGGCGCTCGGCATCGACCGCACCAACGTCGCCGACGTGCTGTCGCGGCTGGCCCAGCGCGGGCTGGTCGAGCGCACCCGCAGCACCGAGGACAAGCGCATGGTACTGGCGCGCCTTACCGGCGAGGGCGAGAAGCTGGTCGCGGCCATGCATCCGGCGATGAGCCGCGCCCAGGACAGGCTGCTCGACACGCTCGGCGACAAGGAACGCGATGCGTTCCTGGCAACGTTGATCAGGCTGCTCGAGGCCAACAACAAATACGGCCGGGCGGCGCTCGCCACCGGCAAGTTCGGCGAATGACCGAAGGCCGTCAGGCCGATAGCGGGGGCTATCTGTTCCAGCAGGCGACGAGATGGCCGGCGGAACGCTCCGACAATTTCGGCGCTTCCTTGTGGCACTGCTCAGTCGCCAGCGGGCAGCGTGTCGAGAAGCGGCAGCCGGCCGGCGGGTTGACCAGGTCGGGGATCTCGCCGCCATAGACGATACGCTTGCGCTGGCGCTGCGTACGCGGGTCGGGCACCGGCACCGCCGACAGCAGCGCCTCGGTATAGGGGTGGATCGGATGGTCGTAGAGATCGTCGCGATCGGCGATCTCGACCATGCGCCCGGCATAGAGGATCGCCACGCGATGCGAGATGTGGCGCACCACCGAGAGGTCGTGGGCGATGAACAGGTAGCTCAGCCCCAACTCACGCTGCAGGTCCTGCATCAGGTTCACCACCTGCGCCCGCACCGAGACGTCGAGCGCCGACACCGGCTCGTCGGCGACGATGAACTCGGGCTGCAACGCCAGCGCCCGGGCAATGCCGATACGCTGACGCTGCCCCCCGGAAAAGGCGTGCGGAAAACGGTCATGCGCGTCCGCCGGCAGACCGACGATGCGCAGCAATTCGGTGATGCGGTCGCGGGCTTCGTCGACATGGCGGATCAGTCCGTGCACCAGGAGCGGCTCGGCGACGAGGTCGATCACCCGCATCCGCGGGTTGAGGCTGGCATAAGGATCCTGGAACACCAGCTGCATGTTGCGGCGGAGCTTGCGCAGCGCCTCGCCCTTGGTGTGGGTGATGTCCTTGCCCTGGAAGACGATCTTGCCCGACGAGGCCGTGATGCGCCGCAGCACTGCGCGGCCCGTCGTGGTCTTGCCGGAGCCGGATTCGCCGACAAGTCCGAGTGTCTCGCCAGGGTGGAGGTCGAAGGAGATATCTTCCAGCGCCTTGAACGCCTTGGGCCGCCCCCAGAAGCCCTGAGCACCTGTTTCATAGGTGACGTCGAGGCCCTGCACGCTGAGCAGTGGCGGTGCTGGCGGCTGGGCTGGCACGGGGTTGAGCATCGAAAAATTCCTGTCAGGGGAAGGTGGGCGACATCAGCGGCGTTGCCCAGGCCGGTACCGACGGCCGCCAGCAGGCGGCCTCGGCGTCCGGGCGGATATGTTCGAGCTTGGGCGCCTTGCGGCAGGCCTCGCCCGACAGCGGACAGCGCTGCTGGAACGAGCAACCCTCCGGCGGCGTCACCAGGTTCGGGGGCGTGCCCTCGATCGAAACCAGGCGGTCGGACACCTCGTCGAGCCGCGGAGTCGAGCGCAACAGCCCTTGCGTGTAGGGATGCGCCGGACGCTCGAACACGTCCTCGGCCAGTCCGGTCTCGATGATCTGCCCGGCATACATCACCGCCACGCGATGGCAGAGGCCGGCGACGACCCCGAGGTCGTGGGTGATCAGCACCACCGACAGGCCGAGCGATTGCTGCAACTCGGCGAGCAGTTCGAGGATCTGCGCCTGGATCGTGACGTCGAGCGCCGTCGTCGGCTCGTCGGCGATCAACAGCTCAGGCTCGCAGGCAATCGCCATGGCGATCATGACGCGCTGGCGCATGCCGCCTGAAAACTCGTGCGGATACTGATCGAGCCGACGCCCGGGGGCGCTGATGCCGACCGCGGCAAGCAGCTCTTCGGCGCGGTTGCGGGCCTGGGCGCGCGTCATGCCGAGATGCCGCTCCAGCACCTCACCGATCTGGGTACCGATCTTGAGCACCGGATTGAGCGAGGTCATCGGGTCCTGGAAGACCATCGCCACTTCCTTGCCCCTGATGTCGCGGGCGTAACGCTCGCCATCGGAGCCGAGCAGCGAACGGCCTTTCCATCTGATGTCGCCCGAAGCGATGCGGCCGGGCAGGTCGATCAACCCCATCACAGCTTGCGCGGTGACACTCTTGCCCGAGCCGGATTCACCGACAACGCCGAGTGTCTCGCCGCGGCCGATCGACAGGGTCACGCCGCGCAGGCCCTGGACCAGCCCGCGCCTGGTGTCGAACTCGACCTTCAGCTTTTCGACCTCGAGGAGCGGCGTGCCTGTGCTGTTGGCGCTGACACTCATGAGCGGCCTCCTTGGCTTTTGGCTTCCGAGCTTTGGGCTTGCGGGCTGCGGCGGGCCCGCCGGGCGGCCAGCTTGGCGCGCTGGTAGGCGAAGCGCTTCTCGCGCTCCTGCGGGTCGGTGGTGACGCGCACCCAACTGGCGAACAGATTGACCGCAAGCACCGTGGTGGCGATCGACAGGCCGGGGAAGGTGATCAGCCACCAGGCGACGAAGATGTAGTCGCGGCCATTGGCGACATCGAGGCCCCAGCTCGTCGCCGGCGGCTGCACGCCGAGGCCGAGGAAGGACAGAGCCGCTTCCGCCAGCACGATGTTGGTGAATTCGAGGATGCCGAGCGTCAGAAGCGGCGAGGTCAGGTTCGGCAGGATGTGGCGGAAGATGACGCGCGAGGTCTTGCAGCCGATCATTTCGGCTGCCTCGACATAGGGTGTCTGCCGGACCGACAGCACGATGCCGCGGACGACGCGGGCATAGACCATCCAGTTGGTGACGACGAGCACGATGATCATGGTCGCCATGCTCGGGCCGATGACCGAGATGACCAGCAGGATCAGCAGCAGGCCGGGGAATGCCACCTGCACGTCGACGATGCGCATGATGATCGAGTCGGTGCGGCCGCCTCTGAAGCCGGCCCACAGGCCGAGCACGACGCCGAAGCTGCCGGCGAACAGCACCACAAGCACCCCGACCAGCAGCGAGGCGCGGGCGCCGTAGATGACGCGCGAAAGCACGTCGCGGCCGAGATGGTCGGTGCCGAGGATGTGTTCCCAACTGCCCTTTGGCAGCCAGGCCGGCGGCTTGAGACGCGAGATCACCGATTGGGCGGCCGGATCGTAGGGCGCCAGCAGTGGCGCGAGGATCGCCATCAGCAAAAGGGCGACGATGACGGCAAAGCCGAGCGTGCCGAGCTTGTCCTGCCAGAGCTCACGGCCGAACTCGTCGAGCCTGCTCAGCAGAGTCGGACGTTGCGCGGCGTTGCGGGCGGTTGCCACCGGCGTCGTCACAGGCATGGGGATAGCCATCTCAAGCCAACCTTATCCGTGGGTCGATGAGTTTGTAGATGACATCGAGGCCGACATTGATGACCACGATCAGAACGGCGACGGTGAAGACGATGGCCTGGAGCAGGAACAGGTCGCTCTTCTGGATCGCCTGCATTGCCGTCAGCCCGAGGCCGGGCCAGGCAAACACCGTCTCGACAACGACAGTGTAGCCGGCCAGTGCGCTGATCAACTCCCAGCCGGCCAGCGTCACGAATGGAACCAGCGTGTTGCGCATCGCATGCACCATCACCACGCGCTTGAAATGCAGGCCCTTGGCGCGGGCGGTGCGGACATATTGCTGGTTCAGCTCGTCGATCATCGACGAGCGCACCAGCATCACCAGCCGGGCCAGCGAGGGCAGGGCCAGCGTGATTGCCGGCAGAATGTAGTAGCGCGCACCGCCCATGCCCGATGTCGGCAGCCAGCCGAGGGTGACGGCGAAGAACACGATCATCAGCAGGCCGAACCAGAATTGCGGTAGGGACAGGCCGAACAGGCCGACGAAGACAGTAGTCCGGTCGACCCAGCCACCGGGCCGGAGCGCGGCGATGGCGCCGAGCGGCAGCGACAACAGGATCGCCAGGCCGAGGCCGGCGCCGATCAGCTTCAGCGTGTTGGGCAGGCGTTCGAGCACCACGTCGAGGGCCGGCCGGCGCTGCCAAAGGCTGTCGCCGAAATCGAGGCGGGCCATGTCGCTGACGAAATCGACGAATTGCGTGGCGATAGGCCGGTCGAGGCCGATCTGCTGGGCAAAGGCCGCGCGCTGGGCGTCGGTCGCCGACAGCGGCAGCATCACCTTTACCGGATCGCCGACCATGCGTGTGGCGATGAAAACGATCACGGTCACGCCGATGACGACAAGCAGACCTTGTCCAATCCGGCGGAGCAGAAAACCACCCATAGTCCTCTCCATTTGCCGGAACCGGCTCGGCCCTCGTCGAGCCGGCCCCGTATCTGTTGCGGTTCGCTTGTTGTGTTGTTCGAAGCCGCAATCGTTCCGGTTACTCCGTGATCTTCATCTCCTTGACCAGGAGCTTGGAGTCGACGCGAGGCTGCCATTCCAGGCGCTTGGAGAAGCCGTAGATGTCCTGCTGATTGAGCAGCGGGACGAGATAGGACAGATCGTACGCCTTCTTGGTGATGGCGTCATACATGGCCTGGCGCTTCTCGATGTCGGTCTCGGTCCTGGCGGCGCTGATCTGGTCCGACATTTCCTGGTCGCTGTTGGACGCGGAACTCGCCTTGCTTTGTAGCACGGCGGTCATTTCACGGTCGACGTCGAGCAGCTCGTTGGAGTTCGACAGGAAGATCGCATCCGGCCGTGTGTTCTTGTCGAACAACTGGTTCAGGTACTCGCCGAAGTCCTCGATCTTGATGTCGACGTTGAGGCCCGCGTCCTTCCAGTAGGCGCCGACGGCCTCGATCAGTTCGCGGTCCTTGAGCCAGCGCCCGGCCTCGCCGACGAGCTTGATGGTCTTGCCTTCGGCGCCTGCTTCCTTGATCAGCGCCCTGGCCTTGTCCACGTCGAAGACATAGTCGGGCAGCGACTTGTTGTACCCGAAGGCCTTGGGGTTGACGACCTGGCCCTTGGCCGGTGTGGCGTAGCCGCCGAACAGGCTCTCGGCCAGCGCCTTGCGGTCGACCGAAATGTTCATCGCTTCGCGGACACGCGGATCCTTGGTCACCTCGTTGTCGGTCGAGACGATCATCAGGCTGGTTTCGAGGCCGCTGACGGCCGCGAATTTCGGCGCCTGCTGGGCGAACTCCGGCAGAAGGTTGGTGATGACATCGAGCTCGCCCGCCATCAGGCCGGAAAGGCGCGTGCCGGATTCGCCTACGAAGCGATATGTCACCTTGTCGATCGACGCGGCATCGCCCCAATAGTCGGCGTTCTTCTCCAGCACGATGTCCTGGCCGCGGTTCCAACTGGTGAACTTATATGGGCCGGTGCCAACCGGCGCCTCGGCGAACTTGGCGTCCGCCGCATAGGTCGCCGGGATCATCTTCATCCAGTACATGCGCGAGGGCAGGATCGGATCCGGACCGGAGGTGATGATGCGCACTGTCAGGTCGTCCACCTTCTCGGCGCCGGTGATGGTGCCGAAATAGGCGGCTTGCTCCGACTTCAGCGCCGGATCGATGACGCGTTTGACGCTGTTGACGACGGCATCCGCGTTGAACGCCTCGCCATTGTGGAACTTGATGTTGGGCCTGAGCTTGAACTCCCAGGTCTTGGCGTCGACCGGCGTCGGCGCCGCGGCCGCAAGGCCGGCGATGAGCTCGCCGTCCGGCGTGCGCGCCATCAGCGTCTCATAGACATTGTCGTTGATCGCGCGCTCGCCGCCGTCGTCGCGCACCTGCGGGTCGAGCGTCGAAGGCTCCGAACCGATCGCGATGGTGATGTCGGCGGCCAGCGCCGACAGCGGGGAAAGTGCCATGATTGCCGCCACGGCGGCGCTGCTTGTCAGTCTCGTCAGTACGTTCATTGGTCCACCCATTCGCCAAAGACAACAAAATCGACCTGATGCGCGCAGTCTTGTGCTGCGCTGATAGTGTGGGCCGCCACATCCCTCGGCCAGAAGAGTGGATTGTATGCAATCGACTGTCAAGCGATTGTTGATCAACTTTGCTGACGATACCGGGTCGAGTTTCTGAAATTCGCCAAACGGCGCCATAAATTATTGAAAATGCACAAAATTTAGAACGTGATTGCTGAAATTTCGTTCACGAATATCACGCAAGAAATCGGTCCAGTGGTTCTTTTTGGCAATTTCTTGCATATAGTATACCAAAAATGACGATGGTAAGAAGGACGACGGCGTTCCTCCGCCTTTCCCGGCGGTCACGACTGCGGAAAATACATCGCGACGACAGCCACGGCTGCGCTGGTGTTGGGCGACAAGAGTGCAAATTGCGCCAGCCTGTTGGTGCAGCGGGAGACGTTATCCTGTTTGGCTGATCTCCACCGCGGCATGAGATTGCTGGGCAATACTCGTTTCGAACAAGGAACTGCTTGTACGTTCTGTTATCGCGTTTCTCGCTGGCAGCGATGTTGAACTGTTGCCCGCCTGCAGTGTTACGCGGGCAGCAGGCGGGCGCCACTGTTGCGGTGGTTCAAGGAGTGGGCCGCCAGATCGGCGGGGCTGGCGTCAGCTGAAATAGCGCGGTGGCAGCCTGACCAGATCGCCGTCGAGGCGCTCGAACATGGCGGCGATGTCGAAGATGCGGTTTTCGGTCCCGCTTGACCCGACGATCTGCAACCCCAGAGGCATGCCACTGCCGGCCTTGCCGAAAGGGAAGGCCAGCGCCGGGTGGCCGGTCAGGTTGGCCAGGATGTTGGGGATAGGCTCCTCGAGGAAGTAGAACTTGTCGACTGTCTTGAGCGGTCCCGCCGGTGCGAGTGCGCCAGGCAAAAGCATGGCGTCGACAGTGGCGAGGCTGGCGTCGACCCGTCTGCGCAGCACGTCGCGCAGCTTCCGTGCCGCGACGACGTCGGCGGCGGCAAGACTTTCACCAACCAGCGCGCGACCGCGAAACATTTCGCCAAAGGCGGAGAAATTGCCGCGCACCTCGGCGCCGTAATGTGCCGCGATCTCGGCCATCATCACCACAGCGCCCGGCGCATGGAAGGTTTCGAGCGGCGGCAGGTCGAGTTCGACGATCTCGCCGCCGTTGGCAGCGAAAAGCTCGAGCGCGTTGCGCATTGCCGTTACCACTTCGGGCCGCAGGCTGGCGCCCAGCCCCCAGGCGTCAGGTGATACACCGAGGCGCATGCCGGTAAATGACGGCGCGTCGCCGGCAGGCATCGGCCCGATTTCGTGCGCCGCCATCGCGGCATAGAGCCTGCGGCAGTCGTCGACACGCGCGGCGATCGGCCCGCAATGGTCCATAGAATGGGCCAGCGCATCGATGCCGTCCACGGGAACGACGCCGAAGCCCGGCTTGAAGCCGACCATGCCGCACATCGTCGCCGGCAGGCGGATCGAACCGGCGGTATCGGTCGCCACCGATCCCAGGCACAGCCCACCGGCGACAGTGACGCCCGACCCGCTCGACGAGCCGCCCGGAAACATCTCAGGGTTCCAGGGATTGCGCGCCGGCGGAAACGGCAGGTCGAAGGACGGTCCGCCGAAGGCCAGTTCATGGCAATTGGCCTTGCCGATGATGATCGCCCCGGCATCGCTGAGCCGGCGCACGACAGGCGCATCCTGCGTCGGCCTGCGGCCGAGCCGCGAATGCGAGGCGCCGGTGTTGGGCATGCCGGCAACCGCGACTATGTCCTTGACCGAGATCGGCACGCCCGCAAGCGGGCCGACAGTCTCGCCGGCCGCGAGGCGCGCGTCGAGACGCCGTGCCTGCGAAAGTGCTGCCTCGTCGGCGACATGGACGTAACCCGAAAGCTCGCCATCAAAACGCGCGATGCGGTCGAGGAAATGGCCCGTCACCTCGACGGCGGCGATCTCGCGGCGGGTCACTGTGGTGGCAAGTTCCGCAATGGAAAGCTGTTCCAGCCTGCTCATTGTTTGTCCTCTCGCTCCTGCGTGCGGGCCAGCTCTGTGACGCGCCTGGCCAGCCTGTCGAGCACTGCTATGCCGCGCGCGAAATCGGCGGCTTCCGCAGCACTTGCCTCAGGCGGCAGCGCGATCTCTTGGGAGGCGGGAGCAGGTGGGGTCACGTCGCGCATGTTTCGTCCGGTGCTGAGAGATAGGAATTGATCAGTATACGTCTGTTATGCATTGTTGGAATCGGCCGGTATCGAACCGACCGGGGCATCGGGTGGGCAGCGTGAAGCAGAATGAAAAGCCGTTCGACGTGGTGGTTGTCGGCGGCGGCATCGTCGGGCTGTCGGTGGCGCTCGAAGCGCAGTCTCGCGGTCTCGCGGTCGCCGTCATCGATCCTGACATTGCCGAGGCCCGGGCATCCTTCGGCAATGCCGGCGTGCTCAGCCGTGGCTCGATCTTCCCGATGGCCGCACCCGGCATCCGCGCGCGCTTGCCGCGTTATGCGCTTGGCCGCGACATCGCCGTGCGTGCCCGCCTGCGCTCGCTGCCGCATCTCGCACCCTGGCTGGTGCGCTTCCTGCTTGCCGCCGAGGAGGGCGCATGGCGCCGCACTGCGGCGGCACTCAACCCGATGGTCGCCGAGGCGTTCGACCGCCATGTCGCGCTGGCCGATCTCGTCGGCGGCCGCCATCTGATCAAGCGCAATGGTTGGCTCCGCCTCTATCGTAGCGCCGAGGCATTCGCCACCAGCGTCCTGGAGCAGGCGGTCCTGAAAGAGAACGGCGTCCGTATCGACTGCCTCGGCGAGGATGAGATCCGCCAGCTCGAGCCGCATCTCGCCCACCGTTTCAGCAATGGCATCTTCTTTCCCGACACCGGTTCCGTCGAAAGCCCCGGCGAACTTGTCGAGCTCTACCGGCACGCGGCAGAAGGTCGGGGCGCGGTCCTTGTCGCCGGCAAGGCGGAAGCCATCCTCGAAACCGGCGAGACCATGGCGGTCATGGTCGCTGGCCGGAGGATCGAAGGTCGCCATGTCGTGCTCGCCGCCGGTGCCCGTTCGGCCGAGCTTGCTCGCACCCTTGGCTATCGTTTTCCGCTTGCGGCAGAGCGCGGCTACCATCGCCATTTTGCCCTTGCCGAGGGCGTTGAGCTGCGCCGCCCGGTCTATGATGCTGCCGGTGGCTACGTGCTGTCGCCGATGAACGGCAACGTGCGCCTGCTCACCGGTGTCGAGTTGGCGCGGCAGGACGATCCGCCCGAGCATGCCCAGATCGACGGTGTCGAACCCGATGCGCGAAAGACGCTTTCCTTCACCACGCCGGTCGACGGCAAAACCTGGCTCGGCAGCCGGCCGTCGACGCCGGACGGGCTGCCGGTCATCGGCCGCGCCGCCCGCCATCCCAGGCTGATCTTCGCCTTTGGCCACGGCCATATCGGCTTCGCCAACGGCCCGATGACAGGTGCCGTCGTCGCCAGCCTGCTCCACGACGAGCAGCCACCGGTGCCGGTCGCCGCCTTCGCGCCTTCGCGTTTCGGCGGCTAAAGCGTTTCCGCTCTTCCTCGAAATGCGGAAGCGCTCCACCTTCTTGTTCTTGCGCAATTCCGGACGGAAAACCGCGGCACACTTTTTCTGGAATTGCGCTAGGCGGCGGGGCGCGGTCACGGCAGCGTCAACCCGCCGTCGACATGCAGCGACTGGCCGGTGATCTGCCTGGCGTCGCGCGACAGCAGGAACAGGATCGCCGCCGCCACGTCGGCCGGTTCGGTCAGCCGGCCGGTAGGCGTCACGGCGATCGCCTTTTCCAGTGCCGAGGTCGTCGCCGCGAAATGGCCGGTCGGATCCTTGCGGGTGAAGCCCGGCACGACGCAATTGACCGTCACGCCCTTCGGCGCAAGTTGCACGGCCATCGATTTAGCCAGCGCCTCGAGCGCGCCCTTGGCGGCAGACGTCGCCGGAAAATGGATCTCGGCGGTGCCGAAGATGTGAGCAACAAACGAGCTGACCACCACCACGCGCCCGCAGGCCGAGGCGACGAGGTCGGCCATCGCTGCATTGACGAGACGGAGCAATGCAGTCGGCATCGTCTCGAACGCCTGGGCCAGATCGTCTGCCCCGACCTCGCCGAGCGTCGAGCGCGTCGCCTGGGCGGCGTTGGAAACGATCTGGTCGACGCGGCCGAAGCGGGCGCGGGCGGCAGCAATCATTGCCGCCGGCACAACGGGATCGGCGAGATCGCCGAGCACGATCTCGGTCGCAGCCCCCGATGCCCGGCAGGTCTCGGCGACGCTCTCCAGCCCCTCGGCATTCTTGCGTGTGTGCAGCACCAGGCCAATGCCAGGGGTTGCAAGCCGGCGGGCGGTTTCGGCGCCAATGCCGCTGCCGGCACCGGTGATGAGCACGATGCGATCGAATGATGTGGTCAAATCCTTGTCCCCAAAGCTGTTGAGAGTGATGTTTGCAGGTGCTCGGCTCAGGCGCCTAGTGCCACGCCGTCCTTGCGCTTGTCCGAGCCGCCGAGCAGGCCGCCGTCTTCGTCGCGCACAACGAATTGCGCACCGCCGAAATCGCTGCGGCCGGCCAGTTCGCCGGCACCTTCCGGATCGCTGTAGCCTGCGTCGCGCAGCGTCCTGACGATCGCATCCGGCGTGCCCGGTTCGATCGCCAGTGCCATATCGCCCTCCAACCGCCAGCGCGGGGCATCGATGGCTGGCTGCAGCTTCTCACCCCAGGCGGCCAGACGGACCATCATCTGGACGTGGCCTTGCGGCTGCATGGCGCCACCGACGACACCGAAGCCGGCATGGAAGCGGCCGTCCTTCAACGTCGCCGCCGGGATTACCGTGTGGTAGGGCCGCTTCGACGGCCCCGGCCCGTTGATGTGGCCCGGTTCGGAAAAGCCTAAGCCCCGATTCTGCAGCACGAAGCCGCAGCCGGGCACGGCGATGCCGGAGCCGAAACGCTTGAAGATGCTGCTCATCAGCGTCACCGCCAGGCCATCCTTGTCGACGACAACTGTGCAGACCGTGTTGCCCGATGGATCGGCGACGATTTTCTTGGCCTTGGCCATGGCGCGGCCGACTGCTTCGACCATGGCACGCGTGGTCGTCGGATCATCCCGGTCGAGCGGCAAGGCATCGAGTTCCTCCAGCGCGTCGAGCACGGCCATGCCGTGGGTGTTGGGCGGGCATTCGAGCACTGTCAGGTCACGGAACTTTCGTTCGAGCGGCAGCACGAAATCGCCGCGATGGTTGGCGAAATCCTCAGCCGTCAGCAGCCCGCCCCTGGTCTGGTTCGCTGCCGCTGCTTGGCGGGCCGGGGTACCGAGATAGAAGGCATCCGGCCCATCGGCGGCGATTGCCCGCAACATTGCCGCCAGCTCGGGATTGGCGAACCGTTCGCCTTCGCGCGGCGTGCTGCCGGCGCTGTAGAGTTTTCCTGCAACCGGGTCGAGCTTGATCACCGGCTCGAACACGGCCCATTCGCGCGCGGTGATCGGCAGGACGGCAAAACCGTCGGCGGCGAGCGCGATGGCTGGAGCGATCAATTGGGCAAAGGGCAGGCGGCCAAAGCGGGCATGCAGGTCGAACCATCCGCGCACCGCGCCGGGCACGGTGACCGACAGTCCGTGTCGTTCGGGGATGCGCCGGTTCGGCAGTTTTTCCAACGCCTCGACCGACAATGCGGCCGGCGAGCGGCCGGTGCCATTGTAGCTGGTGGCATGGCCGTCTGGTTCAACCAGCATCGCCAGAAGGTCGCCACCGATGCCTGTCGCCATTGGCTCGACGACGCCGAGGATTGCATCCGCGGCGATGGCCGCGTCGACCGCGGTGCCGCCTGCGGCCAGCATGTCCTGGGCGGCGCGGGCGGCGAGCGGGTGCCCGGTCGCCACCATCGCGGTTTCGCTGCGAACGCCTGCGTTGCCGTGTGTCTCGGATCTGTCCATCGCTGTCGTTCCAATCCTGGTTCAGGCCTTCGATCATCGCCCTTGCAACATACTGTATGCGTCATGTCGCCGTGATCACCTGCACGACAGTAGAATGCGACTTGCGCCGATGTCAATTTGGTATACAGTATTCTAAATCGAGTTTGACATATCGAAGACAGGGGAACCGCATGACCAAGCCGATGAACCCGGACGAATTTCGCACCGCGCTGGAAAACGCCATCAAGGGCAAGAGCGCCAACAAGTCGCCATTCAGCCTCGCCTGGGCCAGCGGCAAGCTGAGCCGCGACCATCTCTCGCGCTGGGCCGAGAACCACTATCATTATGTCGGGCCGTTCGCGGATTACCTCGGCTACATCTATTCCCGCATGCCTGAGCAATATGTCGAGGCCAAGGATTTCCTGCTCGCCAACATGTATGAGGAAGAGATCGGCGGCGACCGCCACACCGACCTGCTGATCCGTTTCGGCGAAGCATGCGGCACATCCAGAGAGCGCATGACCGACCCGGAGAACATGTCGCCGACGACACGCGGCCTGCAGAGTTGGTGTTATGCGGTGGCGATGCGTGAGGATCCGATCGTTGCCGTTGCCGGACTGGTGGTCGGCCTCGAATCCCAGGTGCCGTCGATCTATCGCAAGCAGACGCCGACGCTGCGCGACAGTTACGGCTTCAGCGACGAGGAGGTCGAGTTCTTCGACCTGCACATCGTGTCCGACGAAATCCATGGTGAGCGCGGCTACCAGATCGTGCTTGAGCATGCGCGTACGGTCGAGATGCAGGAACGCTGCCTCAAGATCTGCGAGGTCGGCGCCCAGATGCGCCTGCTCTACACCACAGCCCTCTACAACGACTATGTTGCCGAGGATGTGAAGCTCGGCCGCGTTGCGCCGATGGAACCCGAACTCGCCGGCATCGGCGGGGTTTGAGGCACGCACATGCCGACAGTCGTGATCCATAGCAAGGGTGAGGCCTTCTCAGGCGAGGTCAAGGAGGACACCAACCTCGTCGTCCGCGCCGGCATCAAGCAGTTTCCCTATCCGCACCTCGCTTACAAATGCGGCATGGGAAAATGCGGCACCTGCGCCAGCCGCATCCTTGCCGGCGCCGAGCACCTGCCCCCGCCCAACTGGAAGGAGAAGAAGCAGCTCGGCGACAAGATCGACGAGGGTTTTCGGCTCGTCTGCCAGCTGTGGATCAAGAACGACATCGAACTCCGCCAGGAGAAGGTGACGGAGCAAGCCTAGCTGCGGTTTTCCGTCCGGAATTGCGCAAGACAAAGTGAGTTCGCCACGCCGGAGGGGCGCGGCACTTCCCGAACAGTTTGCCGGCAACGCTTCGGTGGTGTCGGCGTGACCAGCAATCAGCATGAGGTGGACGATATGTATGTGGTTCTGACGACCAAGCCGGGCGAGTTCCGGACCGAAATGAGCACCGGCGTGCAGCCGGTCGAAACCTACGACTACATCTTCTACGGCCGCAAGCGCGCCAGCTTCACCATCGCCAAGCTGACCGACCAGGACCAGACGCGCATCCGCATCGTCGAGGACGAGCCGCCGCAGATCGAGAACAACGTGCCGTGCAAGCTGTTCGAGAAATTCTCGTCCGTCGAGGACGCCCGCCACGAGCTCAAGACGCTCACCACCTACGGCAGCATGGACATCCAGCTCAAGCTGGTCTGACCGGCCAACAGCATCGAACGCGCCGATGATCAACATCACCTTCATCACCAACGACAACAAGCAGGTGTCCGCGCCCGAAAACAGCAATCTGCTGCGCGTGTCGCTGCGCGAGAAGGGGGGCATCCCCTTCAAATGCGGCGGCGGGCTGTGCGGCACCTGCAAGTGCCGGATCGAGACCGGCATCGAGAACACCGATGCCGTCAAGCCCAAGGAACGCAACCACCTGACTTCAGACGATCTTGCCGCCGGTTTCCGCATGGCCTGCCAGACCTTCGTGCTCGGCGATGTCGCCGTCTCCTGGGTGCCAAAAGGACGCTGAGCAGGGTGCGCCGAGGCGCATTCTCGAAGCAGAACGACCGCCGAAGCAAACGACTCCCCGAAAGCAAACGACCAATGACAGAGCGACACCTGAACTACATCGCCGGCGAGTGGCAGCCAGCTTTTGGCGGCACCACCTTCGAGGACCGCAATCCCGCCGACGAGCGCGACCTCATCGGCCTGTTCCCGGATTCTGACGCTGCCGATGTCACTGCCGCCATCTCAGGCGTCTCGGCCGCCTGGCCGGCCTGGGCGGCGCAGTCGCCAGAGGTTCGCGCCGACGTTTTGTTCCGCGCCGCCGACATCATGGCCCGACGCGCCGACGAGATCGCCACCGAGCTGACCCGCGAGGAAGGCAAGACGCTGACCGAGGCGCGCAACGAGGCCCGGCGCATCGCCGCCAACTTCCGCCTCTATGCCGGCGAGGCGCTGCGGCTCAATGGCGAGACTTACCCGAGCGACAGCGCACAACTGGTGCTGTCGCTGCGCCAGCCGGTCGGCGTGGTCGCAGTCATCACGCCGTGGAACTTCCCGCTGTCGATGGCCGCCCGCAAGCTCGGCCCGGCACTCGCCGCCGGCAATGGCGTCGTGTTCAAGCCGTCCGAAATCACGCCGCTGATGGGCCAGCGCCTCGTCGAGGTGCTGCTTGAGGCCGGCCTGCCACCAAAGCTCGTGGCGCTCGTCCAGGGCAAGGGCGCGAAGGTCGGTCAGGCGATCACCGCAAGCGCCGGTGTCGACGCGCTGACCTTCACCGGCTCCTATGCGGTCGGCAGGCAGATCGCGGCGTCGCTCTCCACCGACACCCGCGTCCAGCTTGAAATGGGCGGCAAGAACGCGACCGTCGTGCTGGTCGACGCCGCCATCGACAAGGCCGTCGCCACCATTGAGCGCGGCGCCTTCGGGCTCACCGGCCAGGCCTGCACCGGCACCAGCCGCGTGCTCGTCGCCCGCCAGCTTTATGCCGAACTGGTGGCGCGGCTCGAAAAATCGGCCTCCGCCATCAAGGTCGGCCCGGGCATGGCAGAAGGCGTGCAGATGGGGCCGCTTGCCACCCGCGTGCAATACGACAAGGTACTGGCCTATGTCGGCATCGCCCGCGAAGAGGGCGGCCGGGTCGTTGGCGGCGATGCGCTGCGTGAGGCCGACTCGAACCTGGCGCATGGCTATTTCGTCCGGCCCGCCGTCGTCTCCGACCTGCCGGAGACCAGCCGTCTGTGGCGTGAGGAGATTTTTGGGCCGGTCGTCGCGGTGCGCCCGATCGACAGCCTCGACGAGGCGATCAAGCTGGCCGACGACACCGAATACGGCCTCGCCGTGTCGCTGGTGACGGGTGATCTGCCGTCGGTGCTGCGCTTCGCCCGCGAGACCCAGCACGGCATCGTCAAGGTCAACAGCCCGACAACCGGTGTGTCACTCAACGCGCCTTTCGGCGGCCTCAAGCATTCGAGCAATCAGGCGGCCAAGGAGCAGGGCGGGGCCAGCGTCATGGACTTCTACAGCCGCATCAAGAGCATCTATCTTGGGGCCTGACATGCTCCAGTCCCTGACTGAGCTGATGCCCGGCGACTTCGTGCCGGGCCATCTCGTCGGCATGGGCGCCATGGTCTTCATCGCGGCTTTGCTCCAGGGCATCGGCGGGCTCGGCTTTGCCATGGTCTCGGCGCCGCTCGCGGTGCTGTTCTTTCCCGAGATGGCGCCCGGGCCGCTGCTGGTGTTGGGCGCCGGCCTGGCACTGCTCGGCCTGCTCCGCGATTTCGATGCCGTCGACTGGCCGAGCGTGACGACGTTGATGGCCGGACGTGCCGGCGGCACGCTGCTTGCCGGCGCCACGCTCGCCGCCCTGCCGACCAATGCATTCTCGATCGTCTTTGCGCTGTTGATCCTCGCCGGTGTTGGCCTCAGCTTCGCCGGCTGGAAGGTCAGGGCGTCTCACCCCAACATGGCGATCGCCGGCCTCGCCTCCGGCCTGATGGGCACGATTACCTCGTCCGGTGCGCCGCCCTTTGCCATAGTCATGCAATATGTGCCGCCGCGCCAGATGCGGGCGACCATCAGCTGCGTCTTCTTCGCCGGCGCCATCCTGTCGCTGTTGATGTTGGCATATGTCGACCGTTTCACCCTGCCGCAGCTCTGGCTTGGCATCCTGCTGTTCCCGCTGATGCTCGGTGGCTTCTTCGTCTCCGGCCGGTTCCACCGCTATTTTTCGCCGCGTGGCGTGCGTTTACTGCTGCTCACCATGTCCGGCCTCGGCGCGCTCGGCATCCTCGCGAGGACGGTCGTCCCATGAGCCTGCCCCACATATCAGACGAGCTGGTCGAGGCTGCCGTCTCCGCCGCCGAGGCGCGCGAGGTGCTGGCCGATGCCTTTCTGCGTTTCGGCCGCGAGGAGGCGGCGATGCAGGCGCGCATCCGCAGCGAGGCCGGCGGCGTCAAGCTGTCGACCCTGGGCGCGGTCATCCCCGGCCAGGAGGTGGTCGGCGCCAAGGTCTACACCACCATCAAAGGCCAGTTTTCCTTCATCATCCTGCTGTTCTCCTCGGTCGACGGCCGCGCGCTCGCCACCTTCGATGCCGGCGCCATCACCAGGCTCCGGACCGCCGGCTGCTCGGTCATATCGGCCCAGCACCTCGCCAGGCCGGACGCCTCGACGCTCTCCGTCTTCGGCTCCGGTCCGCTCGGACGGGCCCATGCGGTGCAGATGGCCGAGGCCTTCCCGCTCCGGCGCGTGCTGCTTGTCAGCCGCTCGTCCGATCCTGCATCGGCGGTAGAACTTGAAGCCGCCTGCGGCATCCCCACGCGACTGGCCACGGCCGAACAGGCGGCCGCGGAAGCCGACATCCTGGTCACCGCCTCGCGTTCGCCATCCGCGCTGTTTTCGGGCGACCTGCTCAAATCAGGCTGTTTCATCGCCGCCGTCGGCTCGAGCCTGCCCAACACCCGCGAGCTCGACGACCGGGCGATGGCCCGTGCTTCGCTCGTCGCCGTCGAATGGCGCGAACAGAGCCAACGCGAGGCAGGCGATCTCGTGCTCGCGGATCCCACGGCGCTCGTTTCGGACAAGATCGTCGAGCTCGGCGAAATCCTCGCCGGCAAGGCACGCGGCCGCACCAGCGAGGACGAAATCACTATCTACAAGTCAGTCGGCGTCGGCCTGCAGGACATAGCCCTTGCGGGACTGGTTTACCGACGGATCGTCGGCGGGTAATTGCCTCTAAGGCTGAGTTGACGAGGGGTGCCTGACCGAGAATACGCGATACAGGCATGCAGCGGCAGACATCAGCCAGAGTACGACGACAAGATAGGCGGTGGCGGTCGATCCGACGCACTCACCCTCTTTGATGGCGCAGGAGTTGGTCACGCCGGTAAGCAGGAAATACCCACACACCACCAGCGTGCCCGATGTGAGTGCCGCACTGATGACGCGGTGGCTTCCGCCAGACGTGAGCAGGATCGTCGCCAGCCTCGCAGCCAGTGGCGCAACGATCATCAGGCCCATCGCATAGACAGTTGCCATAGCTGCAATCCCGCTCTCATCGTTAGCTTATCCGATACCTGGCATACCCTCTATCCCTTCTTCGCCGCCTGACGTGCCTGCTGCAGGCTGACCACGCCTTCCCGTGAGATGGTGTAGTTGCCGCCGTTGCGGGAGACCACCAGACGCTTCGCCTTCAGCACCTTGAATTCGGCGAGGCCGGCGCCCTCGAGCGACCAACCTTCCCGGGTGACGAACGACGCTTCCAGTGGTCGGTTTCTGGTGTCTTTTTCCAGGATGATGGTGCCGCCAAACGACAGCACTTCGAGCGCTTTGCGCTCCTTCTTCGAGATATTCATGAAGTTGTGAGTCCGCAGTCCCAGCGCCAATGCACCGGGCGTCATCCACCATGGCGAGCAAAGAGCTCACCGGTTTGGCTGAACACGGCCCCGGTCCACGCGATGCGTGAAGCGGGGCTTTAGCGGGACTCAAAAGAACAGGTCATGATGGCGCGGAGCTATAGGTCAGATTGCGGCATGCTTAAGGCAGTTGCTTTGTCGAACGGCGGTTATGTCCGGCTGAGATCAGCGCCCCTGCAGGACGCGGATCAATTTGCTGTTGTCAGCGGTGGTGGAATCAAGATTGCGGTAGTCCTGGTAGGTGATGCGGTTGCTGGCCATGCCGTTGATCATGCGCTTGCAGAAGGTTTGCGCATAGTTGCTCGGGTTGATGTTGAACACCGTTGCCATATCGGCCTTGTCCTTGGCCGGGCGTGCATTCTCACGCTTGATGCAGTTCGCCATGATCTCGCGTTTGAGGGCGGGGCTGCCGCTAAGTGCCGTCTGAGCAGTCTTGTATTCGCCTTGCGACATTGTCGTGCAGCCCGCGACAATTGCGGAAAGGCCAAGCAAGGTTACCTTACGGGTCATGATGTGCGTCCGGGCGTGAAAATTGATTGAAGCAAATGATCGGAACAAATCGCCTACTGCAACAGCTAGGAATTTTCGTCAACTGTCAGTTGAAAATAAAGACGCGCACTGACGTGGCGTTATGAAAGGTGAAGATTGATTTAGTTAAATCTATATTAGCTGTGGCTTCTGTTTAATGTGGCGCCGTCACGGTCTCCGGCCAATGCGATCACCAGCTCAGCTGCGATCGGCAGATGATGTAGTAGCATTCGGCGTAGCGCCTGTACTCCGGCGTGCCATATGCCGGCTTCACGCCGCTGTCGTGATAGCTGTCGAGCAAGCGAGCACAAGTGGCCCTCTCGAATGGCGGCCAGGAACTGACGGCCAAGGCTTGCGGTGACGCCAGGGACATGGCTGCGACAATGAAGCATCCCAGGCTTGCAGCTGCGAAAAGCGAAGTGTTGCGCATGGGGTGACCATGTACATCTGTCGTTTTTTGCCTGCAACAGGCCAAGGATATTATGATGAACGAAGTAAATTGTCAGCGAAGCGACGGAAATTCCACGCCACCGTGCCGCAATTCGGTGGAGCAGTGGCTCCTGACATGTCGCTTCGATGGCATCGCGCAATTCTGCGCCGGGTGACGCCGCACCTATTGCTTTGCCGCCTCTGCCGCCCTGGTGTTGATCAGCCCGAAGCCGAAGTCGGTGTCGCGGCCCTTGTCGCCGAGGTCGGTGGCGGTGCTGGCCAGAGCCTTTTCGATCGAGTCGACGCTGCGTTTCGGCTCGGCGTGCAAAAGGTTGGCAATTGCGCCGCTGACGACGGCCGCGGCAAATGACGTGCCGGTGACCAGGTCGGTGCCGCCGCCGACGGGCGCCATCAGGTCGACGCCGGGTGCAGAGATATAGACATAGGGCCCGCGATTGGCCTGCTTCATGATCGCGTCCTTGGCGTCGGTGGCCGTCACCGCGATCACGCCCTTGTAGGCGGCGGGGTAGCCATAAGGCGCGCCCGGACCGTTGTTGCCGGCGGCGGCGACCAGGATCATGCCGCGCGCACGCGCACCGCGGCTCGCCTGCTCCAGCAGCGCGTTCTTGGGCCCGACGAAGCTCATATTGACGATCTGGACGTCCTGCTCGGCGGCCCAGTCGAGGGCGTTGAGGATGATTTCCATCGTTGACTTGCCGCCTTCGAAGGCGCGGGCGTGGAAGATCTTCGAACCCGGCGCCATGCCCTTGAAGTCGCCGGTGCCTGATATCAGCCCGGCCACCGACGTCGCGTGGTCACGCGCGGTGACGGCAACGCCCGGCATGGCGTCGAAGCTCTGTGCGATGGCGCCCTTGAGCGCCGGGTGGGTTTCGTCGATGGCCGTATCGATGACTGCGACATTGACGTTCTCTCCATTCGCCGCCGCCTCGTCGAGCGAGATGCGCTGGAAGGCGAAGCTGGGAGCGGCTGCCGCCTGCTGCAGTTCGTAGATGTGGTTGGGCTCGCGCTCGCTGGTACGGCCGTCGCCGGCGAGCTGCGCCAGCACCACGCCGACCGGACGGCCATCGGGAATGCCGAAGCGTACGAGGCTGGTGCCGAGCAGCGTCGACTGGCGCTGCGAGCGGATTTCGAGGCCGTAGGCGGCCGCTAGCGCCTGGGCGTCGGCGGCATCGCCGGCAACCGTCACCAACACCTCGTCAGGCACGAAGTTGCCCGAGATGGCGCGCGGTGCTGCGGTGATGGCGGGGCCGGGCGGCGTCGCATCGGCTGCAGGAGGCGTCGGCGGCGGAGATCCGGCCTGCCCGCCGCCGGAAGCAGCAGCGCCGCCTGCGGGATCGCGCAGCGGGTTGGGTGTCGGCACCGGCGTCGCCGGCTGGCTGCCCGAGGCGACGCCGGGAAAATCGCCGGGATTGGGGAACAGGTCGACGATCAGCTCGGGCAGCCCGACGGCGCCGGGCAGGCCGCTGCCGCCCGAGGGGCCTCCTGGGGTGGAACCGCCAGGCGCCGGGCCACCCGGCTGCAGGCAATTGGCGTTGCCGGCTGCCGTTGTCTGATTAAGGCAGTCGAGCTGTTGCGGCGTCAGGCTGGGGTCGTTGGTCTGGGCGAAAACAGGCGTGGCGGCGAACACCGCCGCCGCCAGCACGAGCCGTGCAATTCGCCCTGACGTGGTCATCCAGCCGGTTTCCTTCCTGCCGTCACCGTGTCCGCGAAGGGTGCCGCCGCAATGACGCCGACGATGCGGTCATAGTCGGCGACCGTCTCGGACGGGATGGCGATGCGGAACACGCCACTCGCTGTCGGGCCGTCGATGATCGAGGCACCATTGTCGCCGAGCAGGGTGGCGATGTCGGCCATCCTGGCGTCCGGCTTGAAGGTCACCAGCGCGAAGGGCAGCTTCGCCTGGTCCTCGCCGGTGCCGGCGACCTGGACGTCGTTGCCGCGGCTGCCCGGTTCGAGCACCGACTGCACCATGACCAGTGCCAGCAGTGCGGCTGCAGCACCCCAGGCGACGCCGACCGGCAGGCCCATGAAACGCTCCCAGACCCGCGACAGCAGCGACTGTGCCTGGGGCTCGCGCATCGGCCCGGCTTCGGCGTCGAGCAGCTTCGAGAAGCGGCTCAGCGCATCGGCGGGCGGGCGGATCGCCTCGTTGGCGGCCATCGTGCCGGAGAACTCCGCTTCGGCGGCTTCAAGGGCCGCGGGTGCCTCGGGATCGCTGGCAAGCCAGTCTTCCACGGTTGCCAGTTCGGACCCTTCGAGCGTGCCGTTCAGGTAGAAGGGCAGCAGCGTTTCGATCTCGTCGCGGCGCGACATCTTCTCGGCAGCGCTCATGGCCACCCCCTGTCATATCCGGCGGCCTTCAAGGCTTCGCCGAGCTTCTTGCGGGCATAGAACATCCGCGTCTTTACGGTGGCGACAGGAATGTCGAGCACCTCGCCAATCTCGGTGACCGACTTGCCATGGTAATAGGCAAGGTCGATGACCGTGCGATGCTCGTCGGCGAGCGTGTCGACGAGGCGGCGCAGGGCCGCACCCTTGTCCTGCTTCATCGTCGCCACTTCGGGTGTGTCGTTGTCGTCGGGCACTGCAGCCGCATCGTCGTCGTCAAGCCACTCTTCCTTGCGCTTGCGCATCGATGACAGCGCCTTGAAGCGCGCTATGCCGAGCAGCCAGGTCGAGACTTCCGAACGGCCTTCGAATTTCGGCGCCTGGCGCCACAATTCGAGAAACACTTCATTGGCTACGTCATCCGCCATCGCTTCCGACCCCGTCTGGCGCGCCACGAAACGGTAGACCCGTGCGTGGTGCCGCGTGAACAGGAGCCGCAAAGCGGCGCGGTCGCCGTTTGCGACGCGGCTCACGAGATCACGATCGGACATGGGGTCAGATGCGATGTTCATGGCCGGTGCTACCGCCGGGCTCCTGTCTGCTTGGTCGTTGTTGGCCGCAAAAAGGTTCACCGGAATGTTTCGGATGCAGGAAAGCTAGCGGAACTTCCGCGGCATGGCCAGTCCGGCGCGACACACTACCCCAGAGTATCCTTTACCGCCCCTTGCGCTCAGGTGATTTTGGTATACAGTATTCCAAAATGACCTGCAGACGACACCTCAAGGGGAACAGTGAATGACCGTTGCAATGAACCCGGACGAGTTCCGCACCGCGCTCGAAAACGCCATCAAGGGCAAGAGCGCCAACAAGTCTCCGTTCAGCGTCGGCTGGGCCAGCGGCAAGCTCAGCCGCGACCATCTCGCCCGTTGGGCGGAGAACCACTACCACTATGTCGGGCCGTTCGCGGACTACCTCGGCTACATCTACGCCCGCATGCCGGAGGGCTATGTCGAGGCCAAGGATTTCCTGCTCGCCAACATGTATGAGGAAGAGATCGGCGGCGACCGCCACACCGATCTGCTTGTCCGTTTCGGCGAAGCCTGCGGCACGTCGGGCGACAGGATGCGCGATCCCGACAACATGTCGCCGACCACCCGCGCCCTGCAAAGTTGGTGTTATGCAGTGGCGATGCGTGAGGATCCGATCGTCGCCGTTGCCGGACTGGTGGTCGGCCTCGAATCCCAGGTGCCGTCGATCTACCGCAAGCAGACGCCGACCCTGCGCGACAAATATGGCTTTACCGACGAGGAGGTCGAGTTCTTCGACCTGCACATCGTCTCCGACGAGATCCATGGCGAGCGCGGCTACCAGATCGTGCTCGAGCATGCCCGCACGGTCGAGATGCAGCAGCGATGCCTCAAGATCTGCGAGGTCGGCGCGCAGATGCGGCTGCTCTACACCACCGCCCTCTACAACGACTATGTCGCGGCCGAACTGCCGCTCGACGAGCTGCTCGCCGCCTGATCCCGCCACAGTGGGAGCGCGCGGGGCGGCAACGCCGCGTGCGTTCCCTCGGTGGCCCAAAATATCAACAATTGCCGGACGATACCGACGTGAAACAGGTCCTGAAACTCGAACTCGAAGAAGCCCGCGTGATGGTGGCCGCGGCGGTCGCCAAGGCGCTGGAACTCAACGTTCCCGAAACTGTCTGCATCGCTGATGACGGCGGCTACCCGATCGCGCTGGAGCGCATGAACGGCGCGCGCGTCACCGGCCCGCAGATCGCCTGGAACAAGGCCTTCACCGCTGCCGGCCACAAGCGCTCGACGCACCTGTTCACCACCCCGCCCAACGGCCCGGCACTGCCCGGCAACGAGGCCTTCGGCATCCAGCTCAGCTTCGAGGGCCGCTTCGCCGCCTTTGTTGGTGGCTTTCCAGTCGTCGTCGATGGCGAGGTCATCGGCGGCGTCGGCTTGAGCGGCGGCAATGGCGAGCAGGACATCGCCTGCGGCATAGCTGCACTCGCAGCACTTGCGGCATTGCTCGAGCCCAAGGGGCACAAGGTCATGGTGCAGGCCGACATCAAGAAGTGACCGAAGCGGCAGCGCCGCATCCCAACCGTAGTGGAGACATGGATGGACCATGTTGTGCGCGTCCTCGAAACCGAGGACCAGTTTACCGTTGCCTCCGAGGAATCCGTGCTGATGGCGGCGATCCGCCAGGGCGTACAACTGCTGCACGACTGCACCGAGGGTGGCTGCGGCACCTGCCGTATCAGGCTGATGGAAGGCTGCGTCCGCTATGAGGAATACCCGCTGGCGCTGTCCCCGGAGGACGAGGAAGAGGGCTTCGCCCTTGCCTGCCAGGCGCGGCCGGAGAGCGACCTGCTGATCTCGACCGAACGGCCGATGGAGCCGTGCTCCGCTCCAGAACGGTATACCGCGACCATCCAGTCTGTCCGCAATGTCGGCCGCGACGTCGTGCACCTGACGCTGGCACTTCCCGGCGCGGAACAGCTTGTCTACCGGCCAGGGCAATATCTCAATGTGCTGCTCGGCGACGGCAACAAGCGCAGCTTTTCGATGGCTTCGGTGCCCAACGGCAAGACCGTCGATCTGCACATCCGACGCGTACGTGACGGTCACTTCACCGCGGGCCAGTTGCCGCGGCTCGGCCCCGGCGACCGGCTTGACGTCGAGCTGCCGCATGGCCTGTTCTGCTGCCGCAAGGAGGATTTTCGCCCGTTGCTGATGGTAGCGACGGGCACGGGGCTGGCGCCGATCAAGAGCATACTGGAATCGCTGATGGACGATCCCGACTGCCCGCCTGTGTCGCTCTATTGGGGCATGCGTACCGAGGACGACCTCTATCTGCATGACGAGATCCAGTCCTGGGCCGAGCGTCTGTGTGATTTCCAGTATGTGCCGGTGCTGTCGCGGCCCGGTCCGGGCTGGCAAGGGCGGCAAGGCTATGTCCAGGAGGTCGCCGCCGAGGACATCGGCGATTTTTCCGAGCACGCGATCTACATGTGCGGCTCGCCCAAGATGATTTCGAGCGCCAGGAAACTGTTCGTCGAGAACGGCGCCAATCCCGGCTTCATCTACGCCGACGCCTTCAATTTCCAGCACACGCTCGTGCCGGCCGAGTAGCGGCGAACGGCTGGTAGGGCGAGGGCAGCATGGAGATCGCAGTCGAAACGCCCGCCGGCAGCCTCGCCGGGCAACGGCATGACGGCGTCGACCGGTTCCTCGGCATTCCCTATGCGGCGGCGCCCGTCGGTGCTCTGCGGTTGCGGTCGCCAAGGCCAGTGCCTGGTTGGGCCGGCATACGGCGTGTCGACCACATCGGTCCGGCGGCACCGCAGCATCTCGCCGGCAGCCAGACCTGGCTCAACGAGCCGATCGCCTGCATGGACGAGGACTGCTTGACGCTGAATGTCTGGGCGCCTGCCGATGCCTGCGATGCGCCGGTGCTGGTCTGGTTCCATGGCGGGGCGACGCGTAATGGCCATGGCGGCGCTGCCGCCTGTGACGGTTTTCGCCTCGCCCGCGAACACGGCATCGTCGTCGTCACCGTCAACTACCGTCTCGGCCCGCTGGGTGGTCTTGCCCATCCCGAACTCACCGACCCCGAAACCGGCACATGCGCCAACTGGGGCATGCAGGACAAGATCGCGAGCCTGCGCTGGCTGCGCGACAGCATCGCCGGCTTCGGCGGCGATCCGCGCAAGATGACGATAGCTGGCCAATCCTCTGGCGCCGCCAATGTCGTGCTGATCGCGCAGAACCCGGACTGTGAGGGGCTGTTTTGCGGTGTCATCGCCCAAAGCCCTCCGCTGTTCCAACCGCCAATGTTCGTCGGGCTCGACGATGCCGCCGAATACACCGAGGCGGTGGCTGCGGCACTGGGCACCTCGGTCGCCGGCCTGCGCGATCTCGACGGTTCCGACCTCGTCCGCCGCGAAGCTGCGCTGCTGCGCGATGTCGACTTCACCAGACGGTTCCCCCGGCCGCGCACCGCGCCCACGCTCGATGGCAGGTTGGTGCATGCCTGGCCGCATGACGGGGTGCTCGCCGACGTGCCGCTGCTGATCGGTTTCACCCGCGACGAGGCCAGGTTCTGGTATGACCTCGCTCTGCCCGACGGCACCAGGCTTTCGGCACTGACGCCGCCCGAACCGGGTGCACCATTCGAAGCGGCGCTGGCGCGGCTGATTGCGCTGCATTACCCGTTCGAGCCCACGCCTTCGCCCGCGGCGACCTTCGCCGCCTATGGCTTTGCCATGCCGGATGCCGGCTCCGCCGCGATCTGGCTCGCCATCTACTCCGACCTCGTCTTCCGCGCGCCGATCTTGCAGTATGCAACGCGCCATGCGCGGCGCGGCTCGCCCGCTTTCCTCTACGATTTCGCCTGGCCGCTCGCCGTGACCGGCGGCACGCCGCACGCCGCCTGCGTGCCGTTCGTCTTCGGCACCCACCGGCATCCGCATCTTGCGCCCAAGATCGGCGTCGATGTCGATGCCACCGTCGCCGCCGCGATGGCTGCCTGGGCGACCTTCATTCGCCACGGCACGCCGGCAACGCCAACTCACGATTGGCCGGGTCTCAACCCCGGGTTGCCATTGGACGCCGCGGAGGCGATGAGCATCGGCCGCGACGGTATGCTGTTTGGGCCACTCCATGGCGCAAACCGGCTCGCGTCGTGGCCTGCAATGCAGCAGATGGGCGATGCGGATTGAATATTGTACTCCAAAGCCCGGACGCTATATCATCCCGCACAAGGCGTTGCTTCCGCAGGTTGATTCGACCCTTGCCACAGGAAGTGTAAGACCATGACCGTCGTACTCGGGGAAATCCACGCTCCGCTCACCAAGCTGATCACCGCCGCCTTGCGCGAGCGCATCGTCAGCGGCGAAATCGGCGTCGGCGAAAGATTGGTCGAGGGCCGCCTTTCCGAGGAGATGGGCGTGTCGCGCATGCCGGTACGCGAGGCGCTGCGCGAGCTCGCCGCCGAAGGCATCGTCACCATCGAGCCGCGACGCGGCGCTTCCGTCACCGTCTTCAGCGAGGAGCAGAAGCGCGAGCTGGTCGAGGTTCGCGCCACGCTCGAGGCGCTCAACGCCAAGCTCGCGGCAAAGCGCCACGATCCCGAACAGATCGCCGCCCTGCAGCGCATCCTCGACGACGGCGCCAAGCTCGCCGACACCGACGATCCGGTGCTGCTGTCGCGCCAGAACACCGAGTTCCACGAGGCGCTGGCAACCGTCGCCGCCAATTCCGTGCTGCAGGACATGGTGCGCTCGCTGCGCGACCGCACGGTCATGCTGTTCGCGCCGATCAGCAAGCGCCGCGGCCGCCAGAACTGGGAAGAACATGCCGGCATCCTGCGGGCGGTGATCGCCGGAGACAGCGAACTCGCCGCCCTGCTGGCCGCCCGCCACGTCTACAACGCCGCCGAGATGCCGCAGGAATAGCCTGCGCGTTCCTACCTCGCGCCCGAAATAGATCCGCGCACCACCAGGTCGACCGGCCAGACCTCGCCGCGTGCGCCGTCTTCCACCCCCGAAATGCGCGCCGCCAGCCTTTCGGCGACGCGGGCGCCCGCGGCGCGGATCGACGAGCGTGTCGTCGTCAGCGGCACCGAAAAATGCTCCGGCTTCAGCCAGTGGAACACGTCGTCGTGGCTGACCAGCGAGAGATCCCGTGGCATCGAGAGATTGAGGTCGCGCGCCGCGCGTACGATGCCAAGCGCCATCAGCAGGCTGGAGCAGACGATCGCCGTCGGCGCCTCCGGCCCCTCGAGCAACCGCCGCGCGGCGCGGTAGCCGTTTTCCTCGGTCATGATCTCCGAACGGATGTTCTTCGGCTCCAGCACCAGCCCGCTTTCGGCCAGCGCTCGCCTCACGCCGCGCTCGCGGAAGATGGCGAAGGTCTGGGTGTCGTCGCCATTGATCAGCGCCACCCGCTTGTGACCGAGCTGGACGAGCAGCCGCGTCGCGTCATGAAAGGCGCCTTCATTGTCGATGTCGATGAACGGATAGTCGAAATCGAGGCCTTCGCTGCGGCCATGCACGATGAAGGGGATGCCGAGCTGGTGGGCAAGCGCCACGCGCTTGTCGGCATTGTAGGGCGCCGAGATATAGAGCGCGTCGACCTGCTTGTTGGCGACGATGCGCCGGTAAGTGGTTTCTTCGTCCTGGGCATCCGCCGGGCTCAGCACAAGATCGAGTTCGTGGCCGCGGGCATAGTCGCCGAGGCCGGAGAGAAATTCGACGAAATGCGGATCGATGTCGACCGAGGCTCCCGTAGGCATGACATAGCCGATCATCCCGGCCTTGCCGGTCGCCAGCCGGCGCGCACTCGGGTTCGGCCGGTAGCCGTGGCGCTTGGCGGCATCGGTAACCCGCCGACGCGTCTCCTCGCTGACCTCGGGATAGCCGTTCAGCGCACGACTCACCGTCGTCTGCGAGAGTTCGAGCATCAGCGACAATTGCTTGAGGTTCACCTCGGCTCCGATTCTCAAAGCGCTTTCAATCGGGCTTCTGCCTGATGTCGGGCGAAGCAGCTGCGTGTTGCCGGCAAGAATAGCTGCCGAATTGCTTGCTTTGAAGCGAAATCTACTCGTGCGGCACCCAAAAAGCATGCTGCAGCGCACACTGCTGTCGAATTTAAATCGATTAGTTGAGCGAGCCTCTTGACTCCTGACAATTCCGGTGGCGTGATGCGGCAATCCAAAGCGCTTTGAAATGCCGTTGCGTGAAGCAGTTGCAGCTCATGCAAGTCTGGGGCACAGTTCGGGGCGGTGCAGGCGGGCGGAATGGAGGTTCCGTCCGGAGTTTTCGATCCACTGGGAGGAAGACCATGAGGAAGACCCTGTTGCTGGGCGTGGCTTTTGCCGCCGTCGCCCTGAGCGCGCCCGCTTCGGCGGAGCTGAAGTTCAAACCGGGCGAGGACGCCCGCTTCACCTGGGCAAATTTCGACGAACTCAAGAAGGTCGACCTGAAGGGCGAGACGCTCTCGATCTTCGGGCCATGGCGCGGTGAAGACGAGGCACTGGCCCGTTCGGTGCTCGACTATTTCAGCGAGGCCACCGGCGCGACGATCAACTACTCGTCGTCCGAGAACTACGAACAGCAGATCGTCATCGACACCCAGGCTGGCAGCCCGCCCAACATCGCCATCCTGCCGCAGCCGGGCCTGATCCAGGATCTGGCCTCCAAGGGCCTGCTGACGCCGCTCGACGAGGGCACTGCCAATTTCATCAAGGAGAACTACGGCGCCGGCCAGTCCTGGGTCGATCTTGGCACCTACAAGGACAAGGACGGCAAGCCCGGCTTTTACGGCTTCCCGTTCAAGGCCGACCTGAAGTCGCTGGTCTGGTATGTGCCGGAGAATTTTGAGGAAGCCGGCTACGAGGTTCCCAAGACCTGGGAAGAGATGCAGGCGCTGACCGACAAGATCGTCGCCGATGGCGGCGTGCCGTGGTGCATCGGTCTGGGTTCGGGTGGCGCCACCGGCTGGCCGGCCACCGACTGGGTCGAAGACATCATGCTGCGCACCCAGGCGCCCGACGTCTATGACAAGTGGACCAGGAACGAGATTCCGTTCAACGATCCGGCCGTCGTCAACGCGCTCGACATCTTCGCCAAGATCGCCACCAACGACAAATATGTCGATGGCGGCAAGGCGGCGGTCGCCGCGACCGACTTCCGCGACAGCCCGAAGGGCCTCTTTGCCGTGCCGCCGAAGTGCTACATGCACCGCCAGGCGTCGTTCATCTCGTCTTTCTTCCCGGAAGGCACCAAGCTCGGCGAGGATGCCGACTTCTTCTACCTGCCGCCCGTCGCCGCCAAGCCCGAGCTCGGCAATCCCGTACTCGGCGGCGGCACGCTGTTCACCATCGCCAAGGACTCCAAGGCCGCGCGTGCCTTCATCGACTTCCTGAAGATGCCGCTCGCCCACGAGATCTGGATGGCGCAGTCGGGCTTCCTGACCCCGCTCAAGACGGCGAACAAGGAAGCCTATGGCAACGAAGCGCTGAAGAAGCAGGGCGACATCCTGGTCAACGCCTCGACCTTCCGCTTCGACGGTTCCGACCTGATGCCGGGCAAGATCGGCGCCGGCGCCTTCTGGACCGGCATGATCGACCTCGTCGGAGGCAAGCCCGCAGCCGATGTCGCAGCCGACATCCAGAAGAGCTGGGACGCGATCAAGTAAGCGTTCAAGCTAGTCCCCTCGCCTTGCCGCTTCGCGGACGCCTTCCCCTCGTCGGGGGAGGCACCGGCGGCCCCGACCCGGTTCCCCCTCCCGCCGGGAGAGGTGCCCCGGCGTGTCGCGGAGAGCGGGTGAGGGGACTTCCTTTCAAGTCTGCGCGAACAAGTCCGTTGAAAAGGGCCCGTTGAAAAGGGTCGGTTGAAAGGGAATGCTTCCCATGACGGCACAGATACTTTCGGCCATTTTCACCATCATCGTCGGCGTCGGCGGTTGCGTCGTCTATTACTGGGGCGCCAACAAGATCCTCGACGCGGTCTTTCCCTCGCGCGGCGTTTCAGGCGCTGCCGCCGTCGACAATCTGCGTCGCCAGGGCCTGATCCGGCCATGGCTGTTCGTCGGCCCGGCGATGCTGATCGTCACCGTCTACCTTGTCTATCCGGTGATCGAGACACTCAGGCTGTCCTTCATGGACCGTGGCGGCGAGAACTTCGTCGGCCTTGCCAACTACAGCTGGGCCTTCGGCGACCGCGAGTTCCGCAATTCGATCTTCAACAACCTGTTGTGGCTCGCCGTCGTACCGGCTGCCTGCACCTTCTTCGGCCTGATCATCGCCGTGCTCACCGACAAGATCTGGTGGGGCAACATCGCCAAAAGCCTGGTCTTTCTGCCGCTCGCCATCTCTTTCGTCGGCGCCAGCGTCATCTGGAAGTTCGTCTATGAGTATCGGGCCGAGGGCCAGACCCAGATCGGCATCCTGAACGCCGCCGTGCAGTATCTCGGCGGCAATCCGCAGGTGTGGATCTCGACGCCGTTCTGGAACAACTTCTTTCTGATGGTCATCCTGATCTGGATCCAGACCGGCTTTGCCATGGTCATCCTGTCGTCTGCCCTGCGCGGCATTCCGGAGGAGACCATCGAGGCCGCCGTCATCGACGGCGCCAACCCGTTCCAGATTTTCTGGAAGATCATGGTGCCGCAGATCTGGGGCACGATCGCGGTCGTCTGGACCACCATCACCATCCTGGTGCTCAAGGTCTTCGACATCGTGCTGACCATGACCAACGGCCAGTGGAACAGCCAGGTGCTGGCCAATCTGATGTTCGACTGGATGTTCCGCGGTGGCGGCGACTTCGGCCGCGGTGCGGCGATTGCCGTCATCATCATGCTCGCCGTCGTGCCGATCATGATCTGGAACATCCGCCAGGCCAATCGTGAAGGTGGGGGAGGACACTGACATGGCCAGTTCAAGGGGAAAATCCTTCATCGGCCGCTTCGGCGTCCACATCGCGGTGCTGGTCTTCGTTGCCATCTGGACCATCCCGACGCTCGGCATCCTGGTCAGCTCGCTGCGCGACAAGGATCAGCTCATCGTCTCGGGCTGGTGGACGGCGTTGTCGACTTCGTCTCAGACCGAGGCCGGGCGCACCGACGCCGCCGACAAGCAGGTCGAGAAGGACGGCAAGTTCCTGATCATGGGCAATCTGTTCGGCGCCGGCGACGCACGCACCGTGACCGCCTTCGGCACCAAGGCGCAGCAGCCGACGCAATTCGAAGCCGGCACTGCCGCCGACCTCGGCGAGGGCGTGACGCTTCAGGTCAATGACGACGGCTCCTACGTGATGTCGTCGCCCAAGGCCTTCGAGATCACCCGTGGCCAGCGTGTCTATTTCTCGGCCTCGGCGCCGCCGCGCTTCACCACCGACAACTACCGCACAGTGCTGTTTTCGGAAGGCATCGGACGCTCCTTCATCAATTCGCTGACGGTCACCATTCCGGCGACAATCATTCCGATCCTGATCGCCGCCTATGCTGCCTATGCGCTTGCCTGGATGCGTTTTCCCGGCCGCGCGCTGCTGATCGCCGTCATCATCGGCCTGCTCGTCGTGCCGCTGCAGATGTCCCTCATTCCGCTGCTCAAGCTCTACAATGGCGTCGGCCTGTTCTTCGGCGTGCCTGCCAAGACCTATCTCGGCATATGGCTGGCGCATACAGGCTTCGGCTTGCCCTTCGCGATCTATCTCCTGCGCAGCTACATTGCCGGCCTGCCGCGCGAGATCATGGAATCGGCGCGCATCGACGGCGCCAGCGACTTCGAGATCTTCGTCAAGATCGTGCTGCCGCTGTCCTTTCCGGTGCTCGCCTCCTTTGCCATCTTCCAGTTCCTGTGGGTCTGGAACGATCTGCTGGTGGCGATGGTCTTCCTTGGCTCGGGCTCCGACCAGCTGGTGCTGACCGGCAAGCTCAATGCCCTGCTCGGTTCGCGTGGCGGCGACTGGGAAATCCTCACCACCTCGGCCTTCGTCACCATCATCGTGCCGTTGATCGTGTTCTTCTCGCTTCAACGTTATTTCGTCCGCGGCCTGCTCGCGGGCTCAGTCAAGGGAGGCTAGCTCAGATGCAAGCCGCAATGCGCAAGTTCGAAAACCCTGAAACCGCTGTCGATCGCGACTGGTGGCGCGGGGCGGTGATCTACCAGATCTACCCCCGCAGCTATCAGGATTCGAACGGCGACGGCATCGGCGACCTCAGGGGCATCATCGACCGGCTGCCGCACATCGCCTCCCTGGGTGCGGATGCCGTCTGGATCTCGCCCTTCTTCAAGTCGCCGATGAAGGATTTCGGCTACGACATTTCGGACTATCTCGACATCGACCCGATGTTCGGCACGCTCGCCGACTTCGACGCTATGATCGCAGAAGCCCACCGCCTCGGCCTCAAGGTGATGATCGACGGGGTCATCTCGCACACCTCCGATCTGCACGCCTGGTTCAAGGAAAGTCGCGCCAGCCGCGACAATGCCAAGGCCGACTGGTACGTGTGGGCCGACGCCAAGCCCGATGGCAGCCCGCCCAACAACTGGCTGTCGATCTTCGGCGGCTCTGCATGGCAGTGGGACACCAGGCGCATGCAGTATTACCTGCACAACTTCCTCGCCGAGCAGCCCGACCTCAACTTCCACAACCGCGACGTCCAGGACGCGCTGCTCGACGTTACCCGCTTCTGGCTCGACCGTGGCGTCGACGGTTTTCGTCTCGACACCATCAATTTCTACTTCCACTCGGCAGGCCTCGAGGACAATCCGGCGCTGCCGCCGGAACAGCGCAACGACCAGACGGCACCCGCGGTAAACCCCTACAATTTCCAGGACCACATCTACGACAAGAGCCGGCCGGAGAATCTTGAATTCCTCGCCCGCTTCCGCGCCGTGCTCGACGAGTATCCGGCGGCCGCAGCCGTTGGCGAAGTCGGCGATTCCCAGCGCGGTCTCGAGGTCGTGGCGTCCTACACCGCCGGCGGCGACAAGGTACAGATGTGCTACGCCTTCGACTTCCTGGCGCCGGAAAAGATCTCGGCCGCCAAGGTGCGCACGGTGCTCGAAGATTTCGGCAAGGCGGCCAGCGACGGTTGGTCGTGCTGGGCCTTCTCCAACCACGACGTCGTCCGCCACGCCTCGCGCTGGGGCATGGGCGAGGCCGACCGCACCGCCTATCTCAAAGTGATCTCGGCGCTTCTGATGTCGCTGCGCGGTTCGGTCTGCATCTATCAGGGCGAGGAGCTTGGCCTGACCGAAGCCAGCCTCACCTTCGAGGATCTGCAGGACCCTTACGGCATCCGCTTCTGGCCCGAGTTCAAGGGCCGCGACGGCTGCCGCACGCCAATGGTGTGGAATAAGGACGCCGTCAATGGCGGCTTCTCCCGGGCGAAGCCCTGGCTGCCGGTGCCCGCGGATCATCTGGCGAAGGCTGTCGACACCCAGGAGGGTGATGCGGCCTCGCTGCTTGAGCACTACCGGCGCTTCCTGGCCTTCCGCCGTTCACATCCGGCGCTCGCCAAGGGCGAGATCGCCTTCCTCAAGGCAGAAGACGACGTCGTCGCCTTCACCCGTCGCGAAGGCAACGAGGAGGTCGTCTGCGTCTTCAATCTTGGCAGCGCGCCGGCTAACATCGACCTCGGAGGTCGTGGTCTGCAGCCCTTGCCGGGGCATGGGCTCGATGGAAATGCCAACGCCGGCGCAGTCCGGCTCGGTGGTTACGGCGCCTGGTTCGGGCGCTTCGTCTGACCGCAAATTAGGTACTGGGAGGAAACCATGGCCGATCTAACGCTCAGGGACGTCAAGAAGTCATACGGCAATCTCAACATTCTTCATGGCATCGACCTCGACATCAAGTCGGGCGAGTTCATCGTTTTCGTCGGCCCTTCGGGCTGCGGGAAGTCGACGCTGTTGCGTTCGATCGCAGGCCTGGAGGAGATCACCGGCGGTGAACTGTACATCGCCGGCGAGAAGGTCAACGACGTGCCGCCGTCCAAGCGCGGTATCGCCATGGTGTTCCAGTCCTACGCGCTCTATCCGCACATGACCGTCTACGACAACATGGCGTTCGGCATGAAGATCGCTGGCGAGAGCAAGGCCGAGATCGACAAGCGGGTGCGCGCCGCGGCCGAAATCCTGCAGCTGACCAAATATCTGGACCGCCTGCCCAAGGCGATGTCCGGCGGCCAGCGTCAGCGTGTCGCCATCGGCCGCGCCATCGTGCGCAACCCGAAGGTCTTCCTCTTCGACGAGCCGCTGTCCAACCTGGATGCCGCCTTGCGCGTCGCCACCCGCATCGAGATTGCCAAGCTCAAGGAATCGATGCCCAACACAACGATGATCTACGTCACCCACGACCAGGTCGAGGCGATGACGCTGGCCGACCGGATCGTCGTGCTCAAGGATGGCCGCATCGAGCAGGTCGGTTCGCCGATGGAGCTCTACAAGCATCCCGGCAATCTGTTCGTCGCCCAGTTCATCGGCTCGCCGGCGATGAACATCGTTGCCGGTACCATCGAAAGGACGGGCGAGACGAGCGTCGTCAGCCATGTCGGTGGCCACAAGAGCTCTGTTCCGGTGGCGACGCCCTCTGAGGCCCAGGGCAAGCCAGTAAGCTTCGGCGTGCGACCCGAGGATCTCTATGTTGCGACCGGTGACGACTACCTGTTCGAGGGGCTCGTCGACTATGTCGAGCAGCTCGGCGAGGTCCAACTGGTCTATGTCGACATCGGTCGCGCGGACCAGCCGCTGGTGGCCAAGCTGCCCGGCAATGTCGAGGTCAAGCGCGGTGCCAAGATTCGGCTCGCCGCCAGTCCCGACGAACTGCATATCTTCGACAGTGAGGGTCATTCCTTTGCCCGCCGCCGGCTGGCGGCTGCAGCTGCGTAAACGCCTTGCCGTCCCCTTTGCAGGGAGGGTGACCCGAAAAGGCCGGGCGTGGGTGAGCGTGGGAACTCCTACGCCCAACCCGCTCGGCTCTGTTGCTCGGCCCTCCCCACAAGGGGAAGGTATGCTGTTCACTCTACCGCCACCTGTTTCTGCCTGATCGCCGTCCGCCGCTTGGAGACAAAGAACGCCGCGACGAATGTCAGGCTCATCAGCAGCACAATGGTTGGCGCCGGCGCGCTGTCGATGAAGAAGCTGAGATAGACGGCCGACAACGAGCAAGACACCGCCACCAGCACTGACACCATAAGCATGCGCTCGAAGCGGTCGGTGAGCAGGTAGGCGATTGCGCCGGGGGCGATCAGCATGGCAATGGCGATGATGATGCCGACGGCCTTCAGCGCGCCGACGATGGTCAAAGACAGTATCGTCAGCAGCCCATAATGCAGCAGCCTGACCGGCAGGCCGATGGCCTGCGCGTGCTGTGGGTCGAAGGCATGCAGCAACAGGTCGCGGCGGAAGAAGCCGATGGCACCTGTTGCCACCAGCGCGATGGCTGCCGTCTGGCCGACATCGCTCCAGCTCACGCCGAGCATGTCGCCGAACAGAATATGGTCGAGATGCACGTCGGTCTGGATCTTCGTGTAGAGCACGATGCCGAGGCCAAACATGCCGGAGAAGACGATGCCCATGACGGTGTCTTCCTTGATCCGGCTGTTCTGCTTGAGATAGCCGGTCGCCAGCGCGCAGGTCATGCCGGCGGCAAAGGCGCCGACCGCCAGCGGCAGGCCGGCGATGTAGGCCAGCACGACGCCGGGCAACACCGCATGGCTGATGGCGTCACCCATCAGCGACCAGCCCTTGAGCACCAGGAAGCAAGACAACAGTGCCATTGGCACCGCAACCAAAAGCGAGATGGCGAAAGCCTGCTGCATGAACGGGAAGGCGAAGGGCAGGGCGAGGGTTTCGATCATGCCCCAGCCTCCAGTTCCAGCCGCGCCCGTCGCCGCGCCGCAAGCAATCCGTGCTTGGGTGCGAAGACGAAGGCGACCAGGAAGATCAGCGTCTGCGCCACCACGATGATGCCGCCGGTCGCGCCGTCCAGAAAGTAGCTGGCATAGGCGCCGGCAAAGCTGGTCACGCTGCCGATCGCCACGCTGATGACGATCAACCGGGGAAACCGGTCGGTGAGCAGATAGGCCGTCGCCCCCGGCGTCACCACCATCGCGATGACCAGGAAGGCGCCCACTGTCTGCAAAGCCGCCACCGTTGAGGCCGACAGCAGCATGAAAAACAGCACCTTGAGCAAATCAGGGTTCAGCCCGATCGAGCGCGCGTGGTTCTCATCGAAGAAGGCGACCATCAGGTCTTTCCATTTGGCGAGCAGGATCGCCAGCGAAATGCCGCCGATCAGGACAAGCTGCAACGTGTCGGAAGGCGTCACCGCCAGGATGTTGCCGAGCACGATGGTCTGGATGTTCACCGAGGCCGGCGACAGCGAGATCATGAACAGGCCAAGCCCGAAGAAGGAGGTGAAGATCAGCCCGATGATGGCGTCCTCCTTCAGCTTGGTGCGCTGGTTGAGAAACAGCATGGCGCCCGCCGCCAGCCCGCCCGACAGGAACGCGCCGAGCGCGAAGGGCAGGCCGAGCATGTAGGCGCCGGCGACGCCTGGGACAATCGAATGCGAAAGCGCGTCGCCGATCAGCGACCAGCCCTTGAGCATCAGATAGGCCGACAGGAAGGCGCAGACGCCGCCGACGAGTGCAGACACCCACATGGCGTTGAGCATGTAGCCGTAGCCGAACGGCTCGATCAGCGTGGAGATCATTTCCGGCGCCCACCCGATTTGTCGGCCCGATCATTGCCGTTTCCGTCGCCATAGATGACGAAGGGTCGCTCGTCGTCGGTCAGCACCGTCACCTGTCGCGTATCGGCATCGTCATGCAGTTCGGAGCCGCCGAGGATGAACTGGCGCAGCACGCCGCCGAAGGCCTTTTCGAGGTTGGCCTTGGTGAAGGTTTCAGAAGTCGGCCCGGCCGCCAGAACGGTCCGGTTGATCAGGACGGCGCGGTCGCAGAAGCGTGGCACAGAACCCAGGTTGTGGGTCGACACCAGCATCACCCGACCTTCGTCGCGCAGGCCCTGCAAAAGCGCGATGATCGCCTCTTCGGTGCGCACGTCGACGCCGGTGAAGGGTTCGTCGAGCAGGATGAGTTCGCCCTCCTGCGCCAGCGCGCGGGCCAGGAATACACGCTTCTTCTGCCCGCCCGACAGTTCGCCGATCTGGCGCTTGCGGAAGTCGGCCATGCCAACGCGTTCGAGCGCTGCGTCCGCCGCCTCGCGGTCGATGCCGCGCGTCATGCGGAGGAAATTCATGTGGCCATAGCGGCCCATCATGACGACATCCTCGACAAGGACTGGAAAATTCCAGTCGACGTCCTCGCTTTGCGGCACATAGGCGACGAGGTTTTTCCTCAGCGCTTCGCGTGCCGGCTGGCCTAAAATCTCGACGCTGCCTGACGCCAGCGGCACGAAGCCCATGATCGATTTGAACAGGGTCGACTTGCCCGAGCCGTTGACGCCGACGAGCGCGGTGATGGTGCCGCGCGGAATGGCGAATGAGGCGTTGCGCAAGGCGGTGTGGCCGTTGCGGTAGGTCACCGAGATATTGGAGACGTTGAGCCCGTCGCCCGGGGCGGCCTCCGCCTGGGGCCGCCCTTTCATGGGTGCAGTCATTGGGTCAGTCCCTTGACGATGGTCTGAGTGGTGACGCTCAACAGGTCGAGATAGGTCGGCACCGGGCCGCTCTCATCGCTCAGCGAGTCGACATAGAGCACGCCGCCATATTTTGCCCCGGTCTCGCGTGCGACCTGCTCGGCAGGCTTCGACGACACGGTGCTTTCGCTGAACACGGCCGGAATGCCGTTGGCCTTGACGAGGTCGATCACCTTGCGCACCTGCTGGGGAGTGCCTTGCTGGTCGGCATTGATCGGCCAAAGATAGACCTCCTTCAGCCCGAAGTCGCGCGCCAGGTAGGAGAAGGCGCCTTCACTGGTGGCGAGCCAGCGGCGCTCGGCAGGGATGGTCTCGATGGCCTTGTGAATCGGCGCCACCGTCGCCTTGATCTTCTCGGCATAGGCGGCGGCGTTCCTGGCGTAGACCTCGGCGTTTTCAGGGTCTTTCTCGGCGAAGGCCTTGCGAATGTTCTCGACATAGATCAGCGCCGCCTCTGGAGACATCCAGGCATGCGGGTTGGGCTTGCCCGTATAGGGACCCTCGGCGATGCCCATCGGCACAACGCCATCGGAGACGACGGCCTGGCTGACGCCGTCGAGGTTTTCGAAGAACTTCTGGAACCACAGTTCGAGGTTCAGGCCGTTCCACAAAACGAGGTCGGCCTTCTGGGCGCGCAGGATGTCGCCCGGCGTCGGCTGGTAGTTGTGAATCTCGGCATTGGGCTTGGTGATCGATTCCACCTCGGCTGCGTCGCCGGCGACGTTGCGGGCGATGTCGGCGATCACGGTGAAGGTGGTCACCACCTTCATCTTGCCGCCCGCCGCGCTGTCCTGAGAGCAGGCCGAAAGCCCGAGCGCCGCCGCAAGCAGAGCGATGGCGGCGAAGGTGGTGCGAAGTGCTGTCATGGTAATCCCGTTTCAGAATGCCGCACCGAAGGGGCGGCAGCTACGGTGCCTTACCTAATGGCAGTTGGTGCGCCTGTCAATGCAATTGCAAATCGTTTGCAAGTAGAGATGTGACTGTCGCTTACTGAACCTTCCGAAGTGGTCTTGTTGCGCGGGCGACGGCAGGCAGGATGGTCGATGCGTGGATAGCTTGTTGACGCTTTTAGCTTCTTTTTAGCTCCCACAGATCGGCTATGCCGCGATCCGTCCGATCGCCAGCGTCGCCAACATCTCGGGGCCTTTTTGATGCAACGTGGCAGAATGAGCGCCCCTGGCGACGAGACTAATCTCCCTCCTTGTGGGGGAGATGGCCGGCAGGCCATCACGGCGGGGAGGGTTGGCTTCGTATAGCGCGGGCCGTCTTCCACTTGCTCCCACGCGGGGGACACGCATCGCCCCACTTCACCTGGGGATGAACGGCGACATAATCTTTTGCAACTGAGTGTCATCTGGCACATAGTCGCGCCATGACGAAGACGCCTGTGAAACATGCTCCCAAGAAGCCGGACTACGAGAAAGCGCTGCGCAAGGCGGGCATCCGCATCACGCGGCCGCGCAAGATCATCCTTGGCATTCTGGGTGAAACTGAGGACCATCCCGACGCGCTGGAGATCTTCCGCCGCGCCGAACAGGTCGACAAGAGCATCTCGCTTTCGACAGTCTACCGCACCATGAAGTTGCTCGAGGAGATGGGGGCCATTCACCGCCATGCCTTCGAGGGCGGGCCATCGCGCTTCGAGCAGGCTGGCGGCGATCACCACGATCATCTCATCGACATGGACACCGGCGACGTCATCGAATTCCGCTCCGATCGCATCGAGCAGCTGCAGCAGGAAATCGCCCGCCAGCTCGGCTACGACATCGTCCATCACCGGCTCGAGCTCTACGGCCGCCGCCGCAAGGACTGATGACGCAAGGTCAGGCCACGACGAGTTGATCGACCGGCGACAAGGCGCGTCGGGCGGCGAGTTGACCTCGGCAAAAGCGCGGTCAATCATGCCGCGTCTTCGACGACAGCAATCAGCAGACAGGACCAGCGACCATGGAAAAAGCCGAAATCGGACTGATCGGATTGGGCACGATGGGCTCGAACCTGGCGCTGAACATCGCCGAAAAAGGCCATCGTATCGCCGTCTTCAATCGCACACCGGCCCGGACGCAGGCGTTTGTCGAATCGGCGGGCGCCTTGCGCGACATGGTCGTGCCCTGCGGCTCGATCGAGGAACTGGCCGCCGCCATCCGCCCGCCGCGACCGATCATCATCATGGTGCTGGCCGGCGATCCGGTCGACCAGCAGATCGCAGCCCTGCGCCCGGTTCTCGCCGCCAACGACATCATCATCGATGCCGGCAACGCCAATTTCCGCGACACGATGCGCCGCTTCGAGGAGCTCGACGGCTCGGGCCTGACCTTCATCGGCATGGGTGTCTCGGGCGGTGAAGAGGGCGCGCGCCACGGCCCCTCGATCATGGTCGGCGGCACGCCTGAATCCTATGCCCGCGTCGAGGACGTGCTGACCGCGATTTCGGCCAAGTACAAGGGCGAGCCCTGCGCCGCCTGGCTCGGGCCGAACGGCGCCGGCCATTTCGTCAAGACCATCCACAACGGCATCGAATATGCCGACATGCAGATGATCGCTGAGATCTACGGCATCCTGCGCGACGGGCTGTCGATGACGCCGAAGCAGATCGCGCCGGTCTTTGCCGGCTGGAACAAGGGCCGGCTCGAATCCTACCTGATCGAAATCACCGCATCGGTGCTCGAAGCCGACGATCCCAAGACCGGAAAGCCGGTGGTCGATATCATCCTCGACCGCGCCGGTCAGAAGGGCACCGGCAAGTGGTCGGTCATCGAGGCACAGCAGCTTGGCATCCCGGCGACAGCCATCGAAGCGGCGGTCGCGGCACGCGTGCTGTCGTCGATGAAGGATGAACGGCTGGCGGCGGAAAAGGCCTACGGCGCCAACACGCTGAAATTCGCCGGCAACAAGGACGAGGTACTCGGCGATCTCGAGCTTGCACTGTTTGCCGGCAAGATTGCTGCCTATGCGCAAGGCTTCGCCGTGATGGCCGGCGCGTCGAAGGAATTCGGCTGGAACCTGCCGATGCCGACCATCGCCAAGATCTGGCGCGCCGGTTGCATCATCCGTTCGCAGTTCCTCGACACCATCGCCGAAGCTTTCGGCAAGGCCGATCGGTCGACCAATCTTTTGATTGTGCCGGCCTTTGTCGAGATCATGGGCAAGGCGCATCCGTCGCTGCGCCGCATCGTCGCCCGCGCCGCCGAGGCCGGGCTGCCGGTGCCGGCGCTGTCGTCGGCGCTGGCCTATTTCGACGGCTATCGCCAGGGTCGCGGCTCGACCGATCTCACCCAGGCGCAACGCGATTTCTTCGGCGCTCACGGCTTCGAGCGCATCGACGAGCCGGGCGCGCACCACGGGCCGTGGGGCAGCGGCAGTTAGCGTCCTCAGGGAAGTGTCGGGCAGCGCTGCCCCTCATCCGCCTGCTGACAGCGTCTCCCGGTGAATGGGGAGACGGGAAGCTGCCGCGGCGCGGCCCCCCTCGCCACGTATACGGGGAGAGGGCTGCTCAGGTGGTGTCGTCTTTTCCTGATCCGGGTGTCTCGTAGGCCTCGACCGCCTTGGGCTTGCTGAGGCTCTGCAGGGCACCGATGTCGCGCCCGGCGATGCGGCCGAGCACGGCGCGGGCGAGTTCGGCGCCCGCCAGCCGCACGTCTTCATTGACGACGTAGAGCTGCGGTCTGAGCAGGTGCAGCAGTTTTGACGATTGCTTGGAAACGATGTCGACGTCCTGGCCGATCCGGAAGCCGGCCTCCTCGATGCCGGCGACCAGCGCGAAGGTGCCGGCCCCCGCGCCGCTGACGAAGGCATCTGGACGGTTGGGTCGGCGCATCAGCTCGACGGTCTGCTTTCGAATGTCCTCGATGGAATGGTCGACGGTGGCCATCGGGAACGGCACTTCGCTCAATCCGTGTTCCATCAGGGCGTCAGCGAAGCCGTCGCGCATGTGATGGTAGTAGCTGAGGTTCGAGGGCGGGGCGAGCAGCGCCAGGCGCTTGCGCCCGAGCGCTGCGAGCTTCTTCACCGCCTCGATTGAATAGGCATGGTTGTCGAAATCGTGGAACGCATGGTCGATGCCCATATGGGTGCGGCCATGGGTGGCAAAAGGCATGCCGCGCTCGGTCATGTAACGCACACGTTTGTCGTCGGGTTCGGTGCGCGAGATGATGACGCCGTCGGCCGACGCCGTCTCGACGACATAACGCACCGGCTCCAGCGGATCGTTGTTGCGCGAATAGGGTGTCACCACCAGGTGATAGGGAGTCTGCGCCAGCGCCTCGGAGATGCCGTAGATGAGGTCCGAGACGAAGCCGCCGACCTGCTCCTCGGTGTCGAGCACCAGGCTGATGACATTGGTCTTGCCGGTGCGCAGGCGCACGCCGGCGCGGTTTGGCCGGTAACCGATCTGGCGGGCGACGAGCTGCACGCGCTGCCTGGTCGCCGCGCCGATTTCGGGGGCGTCCTTGAGCGCGCGCGACACGGTGGTGACGCCGAGGCCGGTCATGAAGGCGATGGTCTTCAGCGTCGGCGGATTGGCCTCGCCGCCAGCGGCCTGGTCGGCATTTTCATCCGGCGGTGTCTTGTCGTTCATGGCCATTGCCCCACCGTGATCCCTGCTCGGCGCATATCGCATTTGCATGATGGACCTGACAAGCGCTTTCCTGCAAGAACTGTAACGTTTCACATTGTGCCAATTCACGGTGTTTTTGGAGAGCCCCCACGGTCGACGGCTCAGGCGTGACCGTGCGCTGCAAAATGGCTGTCGACTGTTGATTCATCTGCATGATTTGCTTGGAAATGCTGCATTGCGGCGCGATTTACCAGCGCAACAGGGCTGCTGCTTCTCCTGGCTTTAGTTCGGCTCGCGAAGAAAATATCGCACACCCATTGCAGCGGCCAAAAACTTCGCCTAACGTCCGTACCTGTAACGTTTCAGATTCAGGGAGGAGTACGATGCGTTATAGGCTGACGACAGCTGCATTTGCAGCAAGCGTCGTGTTTGGGGCTGCAGGTTCAGCCTCCGCGACCGATCTCGAAGTGACGCACTGGTGGACCTCCGGCGGCGAGGCGGCGGCAGTTGCCGAACTCGCCAAGGCCTTCGATGCCACCGGCAACAAATGGGTCGACGGCGCCATCGCCGGTTCCGGTGACATCGCTCGCCCGATCATGATCGGGCGCATCACCGGCGGCGATCCGATGGGCGCAACCCAGTTCAATCATGGCCGCCAGGCGGAAGAGCTCGTCCAGGCTGGATTGATGCGCGATTTCACCGAACTGGCACAGAAGGAGGGCTGGACAAAGTTCATCCACCCCAAGAGCCTGCTCGACGGCTGCACGCTGGACGGCAAGATCTACTGCGTGCCGGTCAACATCCATTCGCAGCAGTGGCTGTGGCTGTCCAACAAGGCCTTTGCCGACGCCGGCGTGGCGGTACCGAAGAACTGGGACGAGTTCGTCGCAGCGGCGCCGGCGCTGGAAAAGGCGGGCATCGTACCGCTCGCCATCGGCCAGCAGCCCTGGCAGACGACGCTCGCCTTCCAGGTCATCCTCGTCGCACTTGCCGGTCCGGAAACGTTCCAGAAAGTGTTTGGCGACAAGGACGCGACTTTGGCTGCCGGCGCCGAAATGGCCAAGGTCTTCGCCGCTGCCGACCAGGCGCGCCAGATGTCGGCCAGGTCCAACGTCCAGGAGTGGAACCAGGCGACAAGCATGGTCATCAACGGCAAGGCCGGCGGACAGATCATGGGCGACTGGGCTCAGGGCGAGTTCCAGGTCGCCGGCCAGGTTGCCGGCAAGGATTACACCTGCCTGCCCGGCCTCGGCGTCAACGAGATCATCTCGACCGGCGGCGATGCCTTCTACTTCCCCAAGCAGACCGATCCTGAAAAGGCCAAGGCACAGGAGGCGCTTGCCTCGGTGATGCTGTCGCCGGCGACCCAGGTTGCCTTCAACCTCAAAAAGGGCTCGCTGCCGGTGCGCGGCGACGTCGACCTGAACGCCGCCAATGACTGCATGAAGAAGGGGCTCGAGATCCTCGCCAAGGGCAACATCATCCCGGCGCCCGACCAGTTGATGTCGGCCGATGGCGTGACCCAGATCAATGATCTGTTCGTGGAGTTCTTCGCCAACAAGGAGCTTTCGCCACAAGACGCGCAGAAACGCTTTGCCGAAATCATCGCCGCTGCGGACTAGGGCAGGGCATCCGGGCTTCCCGACCCGGTTCCTGCCTGAGATGCTGCAGTCCTGTCAGCGGCGTTCTGCCGGCCCCGACATGTCGGGACCGGCAGATTGGCTGACGATCCGGATGGGTGCCGACCGATGACCCCGACGTATCAGGGCCGACCATTCAGCTTGTTTCGCAACCTGAATGCCAAGATCGCCTCGATCCCGATGATCCTGACCGCGCTGGTCATTTTCGTCGGCGGCACGGCGTGGACGGTGTTTTATTCCTTTACCAACTCCAAACTGCTGCCCCGCGCCAGCTTCGTCGGCTTCGACCAGTACGAGCGACTGTGGGCGACGCCGCGCTGGCTGGTGGCGGTCGAGAACCTCGCCATCTACGGCGTCTGCACGCTGGTCTTTTCACTGGTCATCGGCTTTGTGCTGGCTGCCCTGATGGACCAGAAGATCCGTTTCGAGAACACCTTCCGCACCATCTTTCTCTACCCTTTCGCGCTGTCCTTCATCGTCACCGGCCTGGCGTGGCAGTGGATCCTCAATCCAAATTTCGGCATCCAGCAGGTGGTTCGCAATCTCGGCTGGGAAAGCTTCACCTTCGACCCGCTCTACAATGCCGACATCGTCATCTACGGCATTCTGATCGCCGGGCTGTGGCAGGGCACGGGGCTGATCATGTGTCTGATGCTGGCAGGCCTGCGCGGCATCGACGGCGACATCTGGAAGGCGGCGCGCGTCGACGGCATCCCGACCTGGAAGACCTATGTCTTCATCGTCATCCCGATGATGCGGCCGGTGCTTGTGACCACGTTGGTGATCATCGCCAGCGGCATCGTCAAGGTCTACGACCTCGTTGTCGCCCAGACCAGCGGCGGCCCCGGCATCGCATCCGAAGTGCCGGCCAAATACGTCTACAACTACATGTTCCTGGCGCAGAATCTGGGGCAGGGCTTCGCCGCCTCGACAATGATGCTGCTGTCGGTCGTCATCGTCATCGTGCCCTGGGCCTATCTCGAATTCGCCAGGAGGCGCCGCCATGGCTGAGCAGCTTCTGCGCGCCGCCCCCGAACTTGCGGTGGCAAGCGCCATGCCCGCCCGCGCAAGGGCGCTGTCGGGGCCGCATGGCCCCAGGCCGCGCCGCCGCTTCTCCCGCCGCAACGTCTTCATCTACGGCACGCTGGCGCTTGTCGCCGTCTACTACCTGCTGCCGCTCTATGTGATGGTGGTGACGTCGCTGAAGGGCATGCCCGAAATCCGGCTCGGCAACATCTTCTCGCCGCCGGTCGAGATCACCTTCGAGCCATGGATCAAGGCATGGTCGACGGCCTGCACCGGCCTCAATTGCGACGGGCTGTCGCGCGGCTTCTGGAACTCGGTGATGATCACCGTGCCGTCGGTGTTCCTGTCGATATCAATCGCCTCGATCAATGGCTACGCGCTGGCCAACTGGCGCTTCAAAGGCGCCGAGGTGTTTTTCACCGTGCTCGTCGTCGGCGCCTTCATTCCCTACCAAGTGATGCTCTATCCTGTAGTCATCGTGCTGCGCGAGATCGGCCTCTATGGCTCGCTGTGGGGCCTGGTGCTGGTGCACACCATCTTCGGCATGCCGATCCTGACGCTGTTGTTCCGCAACTATTTCGCCTCGCTGCCGGAGGAGCTGTTCAAGGCGGCTCGTGTCGACGGTGCCGGCTTCTGGACGATCTATCTCAGGATCATGCTGCCGATGTCGTTGCCGATCTTCGTCGTGGCGATCATCCTGCAGGTCACCGGCATCTGGAACGATTTCCTGTTCGGCGTCGTCTACACCAAGCCCGACACCTATCCGATGACGGTCCAGCTCAACAACATCGTCAACGCCGTACAGGGCGTGAAGGAGTACAACGTCAACATGGCAGCCACCCTTCTGACCGGACTGGTCCCGCTCGTCATCTACTTCATTTCAGGCAAGCTTTTCGTCCGCGGCATCGCCGCCGGCGCGGTGAAGGGGTGAGGCGATGACGAGTGTCCAGGTCAGGGACGTTTCGCTCAGCTTCGGCGCCTATGATGTGCTCAAGGAGCTAAACCTCGACGTGCCCGAGGGCGAGTTCCTGGTGTTGCTCGGTCCCTCCGGCTGCGGCAAGTCCACGCTGCTCAACTGCATAGCCGGCCTGCTCGACGTGTCCGAAGGGCAGATCTTCATCAAGGGCAAGAACGTCACCTGGGAGGAGCCCAAGGATCGCGGCATCGGCATGGTGTTCCAGTCCTATGCGCTCTATCCGCAGATGACGGTGGAGGGAAACCTGTCCTTCGGCCTGAAGACGGCAGGCATGGCGAAGGACGAGATCGCAAGGCGTATCGCCCGCGCAGCCGAGATCCTGCAGATCGAGCCGCTGCTCCAGCGCAAGCCGGCGGCGCTGTCGGGCGGGCAGCGCCAGCGCGTGGCGATCGGCCGGGCGCTGGTACGTGATGTCGACGTGTTCCTGTTCGATGAGCCACTGTCCAATCTCGACGCCAAACTGCGCTCGGAGCTGCGCGTCGAAATCAAGCGGCTGCACCAGAAACTCGCCAACACCATGATCTACGTCACCCACGACCAGATCGAGGCGATGACGCTGGCCGACCGCATCGCCGTCATGAAGGGCGGCGTGATCCAGCAGCTCGACGCGCCGCAGGTGATCTACAACAAACCGGTCAATCGCTTCGTCGCCGGCTTCCTCGGCTCGCCCGGCATGAACTTTCTCGACGGCGAGGTTGAGGGCGATGCGCCGACATTCGTCGCGACAGACACAAAGATACCGCTCGGCCGCTACGGTTTTGGCGACGCGGCTAAGCCCGGCAAGGCGGTGTTCGGCGTGCGGCCGGAGCACATTGCCACGGGCGATGCCGCTGCTGCCATGCCCTTTCAAGTGGACGCCAGGGTCGAGCTGGTCGAACCGATGGGTTCGGACACGCTGGTCTGGACGAAGCTTGGCGGCCAGAGTTTCGCCTTCCGCGTCGAGGCCGAACGCCATCTGGCGTCGGGCGATCAGCTGCGCATCGGCTTCGATCCAGCGCGCGCCTCGCTGTTCGACGGCCAGAGCGGCAGCCGCATGTGAAATCCCCTCCCAAACAAACGGACAGAACCATGGACTGGTCATTCCAACTCTACAGCGCCCGCAACTTTCAACCCTGGCAGAATGTGCTCAAGACGCTCGGCGCCCTCGGTTACGCCCAAGTCGAGGGCTTTGGCGCCGTCTACGAAGAGCCCGCGGCGTTCCGCGCCGAGCTCGACAAGAACGGTCTGGCCATGCCGAGCGGCCATTTCGGCATCGACCTTCTGGAGCAGGATTTCGCCAAGGCGGCAGGCATCGCCAGGACGCTCGGCATGAAGCTGATCGCCTGCCCGTGGCTCGAGCCGGCGGAACGGCCTACCGACGCGGATGGCTGGCGGGCATTCGGCAGGCGTCTTGCTGCCATTGGCGCAAAGGCCAAAGAAGCAGGTTTCGACTTTGCCTGGCATAACCATGACTTCGAGTTCGTGCCGGTTGGCGGCGTGGTGCCACAACGCGTGATCCTGGAGGCCGCCCCTGAGGTCGGCTGGGAAATGGACGTCGCCTGGGTGATCCGCGGCGGATCCGACCCGCTGCACTGGATCGAGGAGTTCGGCCCGCGCATCCTGGCTGTCCACGTCAAGGACATCGCGCCTCAAGGCTTGGCGACGGATGAGGACGGCTGGTCCGACGTCGGACACGGCACGGTCGACTGGGCGGGGCTGGTGACGGCTTTGCGCAAGAACACGCCGGCGAAGTATTTTGTCATGGAACACGACAACCCGGCCGATTTCGAGCGCTTCGCAAGCCGCTCGATCGCAGCCGCCAAGACCTTCTAGGGGGAACAGCATATGGCAAGGAAACTCGGCGTCGGGGTGATCGGCTGCGGTAACATCTCGAAGACCTACTTCAAGCATGCGCCTGAATTCAAAGGCATCGAGATGCGTGCCTGCGCCGACATCAACATGGATGCGGCCAAGGCACGGGCGAAGGAATTCAAGCTGCGCGCCGAGACGGTCGAAGGGCTTTTGGCATCTGACGACATCGACATCGTCGTCAATCTGACCATTCCGGCGGTGCACTACGAGGTGTCGAGGCAGGCAATCGAAGCTGGCAAGCACGTCTATTCGGAAAAGCCATTCGTGCTGGCCATCAAGGACGGGCTCGACCTCAAGAAGCGCGCCGACAAGAAGGGCGTGCGCATCGGCTCGGCGCCCGACACCTTCCTCGGCGGCTCACATCAACTGGCGCGGCACTTGATCGACACCGGCAAGCTCGGCAGGATCACCTCGGGCACCTGCCACGTGATGAGCCATGGCATGGAGCATTGGCACCCCAACCCCGACTTCTTCTTCCAGCCGGGCGGCGGGCCGATCCTCGATCTCGGACCGTATTACATCGCCAATCTGGTCCAGTTGATCGGGCCGGTTGCCCGCGTGGCTGCACTGTCGTCGATCCCGGCGAAGGAGCGAACCATCTTGTCGAAGCCACGCGCTGGCGAGAAGATTCCGGTGACGACACCGACGACGATCCTTGCGCTGATGGAGTTCGAGAACGGCGCTGTCTTTACCTTCAATGCCAGCTGGGATGTCTGGAACAGCGGCCACGCGCCGATGGAGCTTTATGGCGAGCAGGGCACCATCCACATGCCGGACCCCAATTTCTTCGGCGGTGATCTCAGCTACACCAGGGGCGAAAAGCCTGTGAAGACGCTGCCGAAATGGGACCACCCCTTCTCGGTTGCCAACGAGAAGCATCCGCACGGCATGATGGCCAATTACCGCACGGCGGGTCTCGCCGACATGGCGCTGGCAATCATGCAGGGCAGGCCCCATCGCTGTTCGCTGGAACTCGCCAACCACGTCATCGATATCATGACCGGTATACTGAAGTCGGGCGAGACGAAGAAGTTCGTCGAGATGCAGACGACCTGCGAGCGCCCGGAGCCGCTCGGCCCGGCTGCTGCAAGGGGGCTGCTGGCTCCGTCGAAATAGGCTAAGACAGGGGAACGGCCTATCGGCCGATTCCCCTTTCCATTCGAGGACAGCATCATGACCTGGCAGCCGGCTGCGAACCGTTACGAAAACATGGTCTACAATCGCTGCGGCAAATCGGGGCTCAAACTGCCGGCGATCTCGCTCGGCCTGTGGCACAATTTCGGCGAGGACACGCCGCACAACACCAAGCGCGCCATCTGCCAGAAGGCTTTCGACCTCGGCATCACCCACTTCGACCTTGCCAACAATTATGGCCCGCCGCCCGGCTCGGCCGAGACCGCCTTCGGCGACATCCTGCGCACCGACTTTGCCGGTCTCCGCGACGAGATGATCATTTCGACCAAGGCCGGTTACGACATGTGGCCCGGTCCCTACGGCGAGTGGGGCAGCCGCAAATATGTGTTGGCGAGTCTCGACCAGAGCCTGAAGCGCATGGGTCTCGACTATGTCGACATCTTCTATTCGCACCGCTTCGACCCGGACACCCCGCTCGAAGAGACGATGGGTGCGCTCGACCATGCCGTGCGCTCCGGCAAGGCGCTTTATGCCGGCATCTCCTCATACAATGCCCAGCGCACCCGTGAGGCGGCCGACATCCTGCGCCAGCTCGGTACGCCCTGCCTGATCCACCAGCCGAGCTATTCGCTGATCAACCGCTGGGTCGAGGATGACGGCCTGCTCGACGCGCTCGACGGGTTGGGCATCGGTTCGATCGTGTTCTCGCCGCTGGCACAGGGCATGCTGACCGGCAAATATCTCGGCGGCGTGCCGGAAGGCAGCCGCGCATCGCAGGGCAAGTCGCTGCGCCCGGCCTTCCTCAACGACAAGAACCTCGCCAACATCCGTGCGCTGAACGGTATTGCCGAACGCCGCGGCCAGACGCTGGCGCAGATGGCGCTGGCCTGGGTGCTGCGTGGCGGCCGCGTCACTTCGGCACTGATCGGCGCCAGCCGTCCTGAGCAGGTCGAGGATTGTGTCGGCGCGCTGAAGAACGCAATCTTCACCGATGCGGAACTGGCCGAGATCGACACCTATGCCCGCGAGGCCGACATCAACCTGTGGGCCCGCTCGTCCGAGCGCGAAGGGCCGGCGCGGCAGAAGAAATAAGCTGGTGCTCTGAAGGTTCGAAACATGCAGGCGGCGGGCGTTCCCGCCGTTTGCTTTTGGGGCAGATTGTCTTTGCCGGCCGGACGCGCTAGCAAAACCCGTGTCCAGTCGCCATCTTAGGCGGTGGATTGTTCCGTCCGGGCATCGGCCCGGCCGAGGAAGGTGAAAGCGGAAAGATGGCGGCGCGGGTTACGCTGACGAAGAACCAGCAGAAGGTTCTGGAGAAACTCGAAGTGGCGACCGGACCGCTCAGCGCCTACACGCTGCTCGACCAGTTGCGCGACGAGGGTTTTCGCGCGCCGCTGCAGGTCTATCGCGCCCTTGAAGCGCTGATGAAGGACGGGTTCGTCCATCGCCTCGAAAGCCTGAATGCCTTCGTCGCCTGTTCCGAGCCGCACGACCACAGCCATCACAACCACCGCATGACGGCCTTTGCCATCTGCGACACCTGTGGCCAGGTGACCGAGATCTCGGACGAGACGATCGGCAAGCAGCTCGATCACTGGGTTGGATCGACCGGCTTCGTCGCCAAGAAGGCAGTAATCGAGTTCCGCGGCACTTGCGCCAAATGTGCTGCGATCGCCGCCTGAACCAGCTTAGCGTGCCGTCGCAAACGCGAACCAGACGGCCACGGCCGCCAGCAGCGCCGACAGGAACTTTCGCGCGACCTTCTCAATCCGTGGGTTGTTGAGCAAGGGCTCGAGCGTCCCTGCCAGTGCCACGATCAATGCATGGATGATGGTCGCGACCGCGACATAGATGGCGGTCAGCGTGAGCGTCTGCGACAGCACCGGCTTGTCGGCGATGATGAAGGTCGGCAGCACAGCGACATAGAACACCGCCGCCTTCGGGTTCAGAAGGTTGGTTACCAGCCCGCGGGTGAAATAGCGCCGGTCGGCATCGTTGCCTTCGGATACCACGTCGCCCGGACCGCGCCAGCCTTCATAGGCGAGAAAGAGCAGGAACAATACGCCGGCCCAGCGCAGGCCCTCGTAGAGCAGGTGCGATGACTGGATCAATTCGGTGACGCCAAGTGCCGCGACCACGCCGATGGTGGCGAGACCGAGCGCGATGCCGGCCACCGTGGCGAAGCCGGCGCGGCGGCCTTCGCCAGCCGACACCAGTGCCAGATAGGTCATGTTTGGCCCCGGTGTCAGCTCGATGATGACAGAGGTCAGGGAAAAGGAAAGCAGCGTCGGCAGGTCAGATGCCGCCGCGAACTCCATCTCAGTGCGCTTCGTCCCAGCTGTCGGCGGCGTTGGCGTCGACATGCAGCGGCACCGACATCGACGCGGCCGGCATGGCCGCGTTCTCCATCACGTGCCGAACTACAGGGATCGTCGCTGCGACCTCATTCTCGACAGTTTCGAAGATCAGTTCATCGTGTACCTGGAGCAGCATGCGCGCCGACAGCTTGGCCGCGATCAGTGCGTCGTCCATGCGGATCATCGCCCGGCGGATGATGTCGGCTGCGGTGCCTTGCAGGCGGGCGTTGATCGAGGCGCGTTCATTGAAGGCGCGTACCGACGGGTTCGAAGAGCGGATTTCGGGATAGTGGATGCGGCGGCCGAAGATGGTCTCGACATAGCCGTTGTCACGGCAGAACGCCTTGGTCTCGTCCATATAGGCGCGGATGCCGGGGAAGCGCTCGAAATACTTCTTGATGTAGTCGGACGCTTCCTCGCGCGGGATCGACAGCTGATTGGCGAGGCCGAAGGCCGAGATGCCGTAGATGATGCCGAAGTTGATTGCCTTGGCGCGGCGGCGCACTTCCGACGGCATGCCCTCGACCGGCACCGAGAACATTTCGGATGCCGTCATGGCATGGATGTCGACGCCGTCGGCGAAAGCCTGCTTGAGCTGGGCAATGTCGGCGACATGGGCTAGCACGCGCAGCTCGATCTGGCTGTAGTCGGCCGAGATCAGCTTGTTGCCCTTGTCGGCGATGAAGGCGGTGCGGATCTTGCGGCCTTCGGCGGTGCGGATCGGAATGTTCTGCAGGTTAGGATCCGACGACGACAGCCGGCCGGTGGTGGTGGCGGCCAGCGCGTAGGAGGTGTGGACGCGTTTGGTCTCGGGGTTGATGAAACCGGGCAGGGCGTCGGTATAGGTCGATTTCAGCTTGGTCAGCTGGCGCCAATCAACGATCTTGCGCGGCAGCTCGTGGCCTTCGGCGGCGAGATCCTCGAGCACCTGCGCCGAGGTCGACCACTGGCCGGTCTTGGTCTTGGTGCCGCCGGGCAGGCCCATGCGGCCGAACAGGATGTCGCCGAGCTGCTTGGGCGATCCGATGTTGAAGCGCTCGCCGGCAAGCGTGTTGATCTCGTCTTCAAGCCGCGCGGCACCCTGGGCGAGCTCGCCCGACAGCCGCGACAGGATCTGCCTGTCGACCGAGATGCCGCGCTGCTCCATCTCGGCCAACACCGGCACCAGCGGGCGCTCCAGCCGCTCGTAGACCGAGGTCAGCCCCTTGGCGGCGAGGCGTGGCTTCAGCACGCGCCACAAGCGCAGTGTCACGTCGGCATCCTCGGCGGCATAGGCGGTCGCCTTGTCGATGTCGACCTGGTCGAAGCCGACGAAGTTCTTTCCCGAGCCGGCGATGTCCTTGAAGGCGATCGGCGTGTGGCCGAGCCATTTTTCCGACAGCGGGTCCATGCCGTGGCCGCCATTGGTGCCGCCGTCGAGCACGTAGGACAACAGCATCGTGTCGTCGAACGGACTGATGTCGACGCCGTGGCGGTTCATCACCACCAGGTCGTATTTCAGGTTCTGCGCGATCTTCAGCACCGAACGGTCTTCGAGTAGCGGCTTGAGAGTGGCTAGGGCGTCGCGCACCGGAATCTGGTTCTCGACCAGGCCACCGCCGAGCAGGTCGCCGCGTCCGCTCTTATGGGCGAGCGGCACATAGGCGGCGCGTCCCGGTGCGGTGGCGAAAGAAATGCCGACGAGCTCGGCCTGCATCGGATCGAGCGAGCTGGTCTCGGTGTCGAATGCCATGACGCCGGCCTCGGTCGCTTCGGCCACCCAGGCCTTCAGTGTCGCGAGGTCACGGATCGTGACATAGGCGGCGTGGTCGAATTTTTCCGAGACTGCGGCTGCAGCGATCTTGTTGGCGAGGTCGGTAGGCGTGTCGAGCGCGGTGCCGCCGTCGGCAGGGGCGGACGGGGGCACTGCGGCAGAGATGCTGCCGCCGTTCGCACGCGCGGCGGGACCTGCGGCGGGTGCCGCTGCAGGTGTTGCGCCCGCTCCGACGTCCGGTCCATGCGCGTCGGCGCCCCATTGCACTGATACCGGCACGGCCTCGATCTCGCCCGCCTCGGTGCCCGTGGCCTCGGCGACGCGGCGCGTCAGCGACGTGAATTCCATCGTCTTGAGGAAGCCGATCAGCTTCGGCCCGTTGGGCGGCTGCAGCACGAAATCTTCGAGCCCGTCGGTCACCGGCACATCGATCTTGAGCCGCACCAGCTCGCGCGAAATGCGCGCCTTTTCGGTGTTGTCGATGATCGACTGGCGGCGCTTGTCTTGCTTGATCTCGGAGGCGCGGGCGAGAAGCGTGTCGAGGTCGCCGAACTGTTCGAGCAATTGTGCTGCCGTCTTTGGGCCGATGCCGGGAACGCCCGGCACGTTGTCGACCGAGTCGCCGGTCAGCGCCTGCAGGTCGATCATCTTCTCCGGTGGCACGCCCCACTTCTCGATGACCTCGGGAATGTTGATCTGCCGATCCTTCATTGGGTCGTACATCGACACGCTGGGACCGACGAGCTGCATCAGGTCCTTGTCGGACGAGACGATGGTGGTGTCGCCGCCTGCCTCGCAGGCGAGCCTGGCGTAGGTTGCGATCAGGTCGTCGGCCTCGAATCCCTCCATCTCGATGCAGGGCAGGTCGAAAGCTTTTGTCGCCTGGCGGATCAGGCCGAATTGCGGGATCAGGTCTTCTGGCGGCGCCGAGCGGTTGGCCTTGTATTCAGGATAGAGCTCGTTGCGGAAGGTCTTGGACGAATAGTCGAAGATGACGGCGAAATGGGTCGGCACCACGCCGGCTTCGGTGTTGCGCGCGTCGAGCATCAGCTTCCACAACATGTTGCAGAAACCGGACACCGCGCCGACCGGCAGGCCGTCTGACTTACGGGTCAGCGGCGGCAGCGCGTGATAGGCGCGGAAGATGTAGCCGGAGCCGTCGACTAGGAAGAGATGATCGCCTTTTTTCATGGCGATACGGGTAGCTTGGCACAGCGCGGCTGTCCATGGTCAAGCGGGCTTTGCCGCCGTCTACTGACAAGTCGTTGACACCATCTGTTGCGGGTCGTCACGTCGACACCGACAAGGTGGCGGCTGACGCGCTGCGACCGGCAACATTCAAGCGCCGGAGGGCGATCTTGGCGCCTCTTATTGCGGCGCAAAACGCTTTGAGACGGTCTCGGCGCTCTCGCTATAGTCGGTAAAGCCAATGCCTCCGTAATAAGCCTGGCCGCCGGTGTTTTCCTTGCGGATGGTTGCGTCGATGAAGCTGACACCCGCATTTTTCGCAGCTTCCACCGTGTTGGCGAACAACGCGCCTTCCGGCGCCCCGCTTGTGCGCGTGCGGATCGACGAAGGTTGCAATGACGCCCCAGTCGGGGGGCAGCCGATCGCCCGGCCAGTCTGGGTCGGACCAGTCGAGCGACTGGAACCCCAGCACCTGCTCGCCCTCCAGCGCCACGAAGCAGCTGATTCCGAGTTTCGGCGAGATGAAGTAGTCGATGATGCGCTGGTCATCGAACTTCTCGCGATGCGCCGTGGTTCCGCCGATGTCGATGATTTCGTTCAGGATTCGGGCCATGGCGCTGGCGTCTTGAGGCAGGGCGGCTCGGACATGCACGGGCATGGACTGTTCATTCCGGAGTTGGATTGGCTGATTTGCCCAAGACTAGGCGGCCAGCATCCTTGTGCAAAGGGGCGCGGCCTCGGCAACTGACATTGGCCGCCAGCCCAGACCGTGTCCATGTCAGGAGGCTGGCATCGCCATGTCGTCGGACTGGCCATGGGCGGCCTGGCGCTGCTTGATCTTGTGCCCGATCGCGACGATGGCCGCGATCGCCGGCTGGAACTCGGTGCCGAGGTCGGTCAGCCCGTATTCCACCGACGGCGGCGACGTCGGCATCACGCGGCGCCACAAAACGCCTTTCGCCTCGAGATCACGCAGCCGTCCGGTCAGCACCTTTGCCGAAATAGCTGGGATGTCGTGGCGCAGCTCGCCGAAGCGGCGCGGGCCGGCGCTGAGGTACCAGATGATGTTGGGTGTCCAGGCGCCGCCGAGCAGCGACATGCATTCGCTGAGCGGACAGGCCTCGGGCGGCTCGGGAGCGCGGTTTCTGCGAAGTTTCAGCGCCATGGCTCGAGCACCTCAGGAATCGTCGGGTTACTGCGGCGAAACTGCCGTTACCGCCTGGATACCCGAAAATAGAGATCACCTCAAGTTACCTGGTTTCCAGAGGTAACTTTTATCTGTTAGCCCTTCGGCTGCAAACATGACCTTAACGTTTCAGGCGCAAGGAAACCTCACTTGAAGCTCTATTACACACCCGGATTCTGCTCGCTTTCACCGCACATCGTGCTGCACGAACTGGGCGGGCAGTTCGACGTCGAGCGTGTCGACGTCGAGACCAAGACGACCGAAACTGGGGCGGATTTCCGCGCCATCAACCCCAAGGGCTATGTGCCGGCGCTTCGGCTCGGCGATGGCGAGGTGCTGACCGAGTGCGCAGCGATTGTCCAGTATCTCGCCGACAGCAACGGCGCGCGGCGCCTGGCGCCGGAGCCGGGCACGCTTGCCCGTGCGAGGCTGCAGGAGCAGCTGAACTTCATCGCATCCGAACTGCACAAGGCATTCGGGCCGCTGTTTCACGGAGCCACCGGCGAAGCCAAGGACGCGGCGGAAGCGAATGTCGGCAATCGCCTCGACCATATGGAAAGGCAGTTCGCCGATGGCCGTGCCTACCTGCTCGGCGACCATTTCTCGGTTGCCGATGCCTATCTGTTTGTCGTCGCCAGATGGACCGGCCCAACAGGGATCGGCCTTGCACGCTGGCCACGCCTGTCGGCCTTCGTCGAGCGCGTGCATCAGCGCCCGTCCGTCGTTGCCGCGATGGCCGCCGAGGGCCTGGCATGACCGCCGCCGACCACGCCGCGGCCTATGCCGAAGTCGCCGATGCGCTCACGGATTATTTCGACGGGCTCTATTTCAGCGACACCAAGCGGCTGACGAGGATTTTCCACCCACAGGCGATCTACGCCTGCGCGACGGAAGGCGAGTTGCTGCGGCTGACCATGGACGAGTATTTCCCCATCGTCGACAAGCGGCCGTCGCCGGCGACCCGGTCGGAGGTGCGCACCGATCGCATCGTGTCGATCGAGTTCGCCGGTCCGGTGACGGCCTTCGCCAAGCTCAACTGCGCCATCGGGCGCAAGCATTTCACCGACTTCCTGACGCTGGTGAAGCTCGATGGCAGCTGGCAGATCATGTCAAAGGTTTTTCACTTCGACCTGCAGTCCTAGTGAGCCGCCGGGAACGGGAGCAGAAGAATGCCCTACGTCAATATCAAGATTACCCGTGAAGGCGTGACGCCGGAGCAGAAAGCCGCCTTGATCAAGGGCACAACCGATCTTCTCGTCGACGTTCTCGACAAGGATCCGACGACGACGTTCGTGGTAATAAATGAAGTCGATTTGGAGGATTGGGGCGTCGGCGGAATGCCTGTCGAACAGTACCGTCGCGCGCGCGGCAAGGGCTGAGCAGGGCTGCGGTCCGATCACGCGCATGTTACAAAAGTGTAATCTTCGTGCCCTTGAATCGCCACGTTCAAAGGAACAAATGTAGGGCATCGGCAGTTTTTGCCGAAGTCCGGTCTCAGGCCCGTCCCCCGCCTATCCGGACCCTGCGGCAGCCTCATCCCCCTCTCCGGGCTGCCGCACCGTTTAAGAATGTGCCGCCGTGGCTCCCCCCTCCACCACGGCGGCACTTTTTTGTCCGCTTGCCAGAGAGCTTTCGCAGCGTTGACCGCTGGCCCAATCCTGCCGCCTTTTCGTTTTCACATCGGCCCACTAGGTTGCGCGCCAGAAGAATCGAAAGGCACCCCAATGTCCGTTGTCGCACCCGTTCTCGATCGCCTCGACAAGAATCTCGACCAGAGCCTGGAGCGCCTGTTCGAGTTGCTCCGTCTCAAGTCGATCTCCACCGACCCGGCCTTTGCAGGCGACTGCCGCAAGGCCGCCGAATGGCTGGTCGCCGACCTCAAGACCATCGGCTTCGACGCCAGCGTGCGCGACACGCCAGGTCATCCGATGGTGGTCGCCCATCACGACGGCCCCGCCGGCTCGCCGCATGTACTGTTCTACGGCCACTACGACGTGCAGCCGGTCGACCCACTTAACCTCTGGGAAGACGATCCCTTCGATCCCAAGATCAAGGAGATCGCCGGCGGCATCAAGGTCATCACCGGCCGCGGCTCGTCCGACGACAAGGGACAGCTGATGCTGTTCGTCGAGGCCTGCCGCGCCTGGAAGGAAGTGCATGGCGGCCTGCCATGCAGGATTACGCTGCTGTTCGAGGGTGAGGAGGAGTCCGGTTCGCCGTCGCTGAAGCCATTCCTCGAGGCCAATGCCGAGGAGTTGAAGGCCGATTTCGCCATGGTCTGCGACACTGGCATGTGGGACCGCCAGACGCCCGCCATCTGCGTCGGCCTGCGCGGCCTCGTCGGTGAGGAGGTGATCGTCAAGGCCGCCGACCGCGACCTGCATTCGGGTGAATATGGCGGTGCCGCCGCCAATCCGGTGCGCATCCTGTCCAAGGTGCTGGCAGCCATCCATGACGAAAATGGCAGCGTCACCATTCCCGGCTTCTATGACGGCGTCGAGGAGACGCCCTCGCAGGTGTTGAAGTCGTGGGAAACGCTCGGCGAGACGGCGGAAAACTTCCTCGGCGAGATCGGTCTGTCGATCCCTTCGGGCGAGAAGGGCCGGTCGATCCTCGAACTGGTCTGGGCCCGCCCGACCGCCGAGTTCAACGGCATATCAGGCGGCTACACCGGCAAGGGCTTCAAGACGGTCATCGCCGCCGAAGCGTCGGCCAAGGTGTCGTTCCGCCTCGTGCACAAGCAGAACCCCGACAAGATCCGTGCCGCCTTCCGCGACTTCGTGAAGGCGCGCATGCCGGCCGATTGCAGCGTCGAGTTCCACGAGCATGGCGCCGGGCCGGCGATCCAGCTGTCCTACGACTCGCCGTTCCTGGCAAAGGCCAAGGATGCGCTGTCGGACGAGTGGCCCAAGCCGGCCGTAATGCTCGCCATGGGTGGCTCGATCCCGATCGTCGGCGACTTCCAGAGCTTCCTTGGCATGGAGTCGCTGCTCGTCGGTTTCGCTTTGCCTGACGACCGCATCCACTCGCCGAACGAGAAATACGATCTGGCCTCGTTCCACAAGGGCCAGCGCTCCTGGGCGCGTATTCTCGAGGCGCTGACGCGCAAGTGAGCCAGAAACCGAGGTTTCTATTGATTTTTCCTCCGATCGCGGCAACTGAGTTGCCAAGCCGCGATCGGAGACACGCATGACCATCCGCTTTCACAAGCACGACCTTCCCGACCTCCAGCACTACGACGTCGATGCCGTTGCCATCGACACCGAGACGCTGGGGCTGAACCCGCATCGCGACCGCCTTTGCGTCGTCCAGATTTCGCCGGGCGATGGCACCGCCGACGTCATCCAGATCGCGCCGGGCCAGAAGAAGGCGCCGAACCTCACCGCGCTTCTGAAGAACCGCAAGGTGACCAAGCTGTTCCATTTCGGCCGCTTCGACATCGCCGTGCTCTACAACGCCTTCGGCGTGATGACCGAGCCGGTGTTCTGCACCAAGATCGCCTCGCGCCTGGTCCGCACCTACACCGACCGCCACGGCCTGAAGGACATCTGCAACGAGCTTTTGGGCGTGTCGCTGTCCAAGCAGCAGCAGTCGTCGGACTGGGCGGCAGAGACGCTGTCGCCGGAGCAGCTCGAATACGCCGCCTCCGATGTGCTCTACCTGCACCGGCTGCGCGACGTGCTCGCCGCTAGGCTGGAGCGCGATGGCCGCAGCAGGGAAGCCGAGGCCTGCTTCCGCTTCCTGCCCACCCGCGCCAAACTCGACCTGATGGGCTGGGACGAAGAAGACATCTTCGCCCATAGCTGAGTTCTAAGCGCTTGATATCGTGAAAGATCCGTCCGACTGTAGCTGCAGGCGGTCGGACTGGGTGGCGACGTTTAGCCCCGCCTAGGGAACAACAGCCTGCCTGAGCCGTTTGGATGCGTACCAGATGAAAGGACGCATACGAATGGCTTCCACCCGTGAAGAAATCCAGGCCGACCTCGAAGAACAGGTTTCCCAGCTGACCAAGCAGGTCGCTTCGCTGACCAAGTCGATGTCCAAGCGCGGCTCCGCAGCCCTTGCCGACAGCCGTGAAAGCGCTTCAGAGCTTTACGAAGGTTTGTACGACCGCTTCACCGATGCCTTGCCGGCGATGCGCAAGCAGGCGCGCGTGGCGAAGAAAACCGCCCAGGACAATCCGATGACGACAGCACTTGTCGGCGTCGCGGTCTTCGGCCTTGTCGCTGCCCTGCTCAGCCGTCGCTGACTTTTGCCGCCGCGTGGCTTTACCGGGCCGCGCGGTCGTCTATCGTTGGCCAGCAATCCGCCAGCAGCAATCCGAGAGACCCAGATGAGCGCCAAACTGCCGATCGCTTCCGCACCTACCGATGGCTCCAAGGTCACGGTCTACTGGACCGACCGCGACGGCCAGGAAAATGAATCGGTTGCGCAGTACCGGTCGCTGGACCGCCTGAAGGCATCAGGCGGGCAATGGGACGACAGCGACACCGGCTGGTGGGCCTATGTCGACAGCGACACCCAGAAACGCATCAGCCCGCACTCCTGGGCCAAATCAGGCGGCAGCGACGAAGACGACGAATAGGCGTATGATCGGTTCTGCCAGCCAGGGAGCATAGCCATGGCCGAAAAAACCGATCGCAAGGAACATGAGTTCATGGTGGCGGCCGTGGAGGCTGCCAAGGACGACACGCTGGACGGCGTCGCCGTGACGCTCGTCGATGCCCGCGGCGGCCGTGTCCGCCTTCACATGGCCACAGACATCGCCGAGATGCTGCGCGAGCGGGTCTCAGCTGCCCTCAACAAGACGACCGGACCATAGAAGCGGCCGCCACTGCCGCCGACCTCCAAACTGCTTCCGATGCAGGTCCAACGCCACGTTGGGGGTCATCATCTCCGCGCCGACGCCCTGTCCTGCTACCGATTAGAGGCAGCGTAAAAAATCTCAAATCTCTTTTGAACCATTTCGCCCTTGGCTGCGACCCAGTCTCGTGAGGTGGGAAAATTCATTTCAAAGGAGAGAACCATGAGTGTATTCCGCAACATCATTCTGGCCGTCGTCGCCGCTTCGGCGGTGACCGCGTGCCAGTCGACAGAGATCCGCCGTTGCGAATGGAAGCCGAAGGATCCGCGCTACCTGCAGAGCAGCAATTGCTGCGACAAGAACGATCCCTCGAGCCCCTGTTACAAGGGCAGCGACCGCCCCGACAAGCCGAACGATCCGCGTCCTGACCCGATCCCGCAGTGACATGGACCGACCGCCAAACCGCCGCCCGCAAGGACGGCGGTTTTGCTGTTTCGGTCACCCCTATCCACAGCGCGGCCGTTGCGCCTTGCCCACAGGGCGGCAGCTCCGGTTGTTTAAGGCCTCCTTAAATCGCCGCATTTACTGTCCAACCGGAACGCCATTGGCATGGGGGCCGGACAAACAGGTATGGCGAACCGGAACGACAGACGCATCGAGCCCAGCTTCGATGGACCGCGCAATGATGCGGAGGACGACGTCTTTTCGGTGCGCGAGGAGGACCGCGTCGTGCCCAGCCGCCGCAAGCAGCCCGCCAAGCGCAAGTCGTCCAAGGGCCGCGCGCCTGAACGCGGCCGCAGCCGCTCGCGCAAGCCAAAGCGCGGCCTGTTCGGCATCTTCGGTCGCCTGGTCTACTGGTGCTTCGTTCTTGCCATCTGGGGCGGCATCGCCGCTGCCGGCATCGTCGTCTACTACGGCGCCAAGATGCCCAGCGCCACCACCTGGGCCATTCCCGACCGTTCGCCCAACATCAAGATCGTCGGCGTCGACGGCCAGCTCGTCGCCAATCGCGGCATGACCGGCGGCGAGGCTGTCGGCCTGCACCAGATGTCGCCCTACATCCCGCAAGCCGTGATCGCGATCGAGGACAAGCGCTTCTATTCGCATTTCGGCTTCGACCCGATTGGCCTGGCGCGTGCCGTGTCGACGCGGTTCCTCAATGGCCGCTTCACCCAGGGCGGCTCGACGCTGACCCAGCAGCTGGCCAAGAACCTGTTCCTGAAGCCCGACCGCACCTTGGAGCGCAAGGTCCAGGAAGTGCTCCTGGCAATGTGGTTGGAGCAGAAGCACACCAAGGACCAGATCCTTGAGATGTATCTCAACCGGGTGTTTTTCGGCTCCGGTTCTTATGGCGTGGAGGCCGCCTCGCGGCGCTATTTCGGCAAGTCCTCGCGCGACGTGACATTGGCCGAGGCGGCACTTCTGGCCGGCCTGCTCAAGGCGCCGTCGCGGCTGTCGCCGGCACGCGATCCCAAGGCCGCGGGCGACCGCGCCCAACTGGTCCTTGCCGCCATGCGCGACCAGGGCATGATCGGCGACAAGGAACTGGCCAACGCAATGAATGCGCCGGCGACCCGTGTCGCCTCGTTCTGGACCGGTTCGGAAAACTACGTCGCCGACCGCGTCATGCAGGAGTTGCCCGAGCTCATCGGCGAGGTGCAGTCGGACATCGTCGTCGACACGACAGTCGACATGACGCTGCAGGAGATTGCCGAGAAATCGATCCGGCGGCTCGTCGACGAGAACGGCCAGAAGCTGAATGTCAGCCAGGGCGCGCTGGTGTCGATCGCCAATACCGGCGCCGTGCGCGCCATGGTCGGCGGCTACGACTATGCCACCAGCCAGTTCGACCGCGCTTCCGAAGCGCGGCGCCAGCCGGGCTCGGCGTTCAAGCCCTTCGTCTACATGGCGGCACTTGAGCAGGGCCGCACCCCCGACAGTATGCGCAACGACGCGCCGATCAAGATCGGCAAGTGGACGCCGGAAAACTACAACGGCAAATATTATGGCCGGGTGACGCTGAAGACGGCCCTGGCGAAGTCGCTGAATTCGGTGGCGGCACAGCTCGCCATGGAAGTCGGGCCCAACGCTGTCGTCGAGGCAGCCCATCGCATGGGCATCGAATCCGAGTTGCAGCCCAACGTATCGATCTCGCTCGGCACATCCGAGGTAACCCCGCTCGAGCTGACCGCTGCCTACGTGCCTTTCGCCAATGGCGGCTACCGGCCCGAAGTCCACATCATCCGCCGTGTCACCACCACCGACGGCAAGGTGCTCTACGAGAACACGGCTGGAGGCGGGCCGCGGGTGATCAGTCCCGAGGTCGTCGGCATGATGAACGCGATGATGACCGGCGCGGTCGAGGAGGGTACGGCCAAGAAGGCTGCCTTTGCCTGGCCGGCAGCCGGCAAGACAGGCACAAGCCAGAACTCGCGCGATGCCTGGTTCGTTGGTTTCACCGCCAACCTGACCACCGGCGTGTGGTTCGGCAATGACGACGGCAAACCGATGAAGAAGGTCACCGGCGGCGCACTGCCGGCGCTGGCCTGGCACGAATTCATGGTTGCAGCCCACGAAGGCGTGCCGGTGGCGGCGCTTCCGGGCTCGTGGACACCGGGCAGCGGGGCACCTGACGTCGCCGTTGACGACCAGCCGGCCCAGCAAATGGATGAAAACACCTTCCCGCCAGCGCCGAAGCCGGCAAAGCAGCAGGTCGGCGCCGTCAACGTCCGGCAGGACCAACCCACCGCCTCGATCGGCCGACCCGTGCCGCCCGCAGATGTCGGCGGCGGCCGCCCGGTTCCTCCCGGCGAAGTCGGCGGTCCGACCCAGCGCCGCGAAACGTCGATCCTGGACGTGCTTCTGGGGAACTAGGCACTCCAAATCCCTGATGATCTGCGTATGTCTGTGACGTTCGCAACAGACGTGCGCGGACGTCTATCGGTCATGATGCTTTCCGGAAATATCCCCGACGGTTGTTGTTGACGATCGGTGAAGTATTCATTTGATGTTATGAGTTTTCAGAACATCGAATATTTCATGGGGATGTTATGACGATATTGCTCCGAATTCTCCGTATGGCATTTTGCGCCGTCATGGGGATCGTGATCTTTGCCGCATTGTTTGAGTTCGTAAACGCACTCCCTGTCGCAAATGGCTTCCCATTACACGCGCTGTGGTGGGGCGTTGTATTTCGTGCGCCAGCGTACGTCTTCTTTGGTGCTGCGCCATTGCTTTTCATGCTCACCATCATGGAACTGCGCGGTGTGCAAAAGCAGTGGCCCTACTTTCTCGTCTGGATAGCCGGAGGGCTGTTCCTGGGGCGAGCAAACTTGCTGGCTGCGGCGGTTTCGGCGCCGGCCGCAGGCTACTTTTACTGGCTGTCGGCCGGTAAGTCGGCGGGCGACTGGATTTCGGCTTGGCGTGAACAAAAGAGTCAGCCGGGGTTCAAGCCCGGAACCTATCTCGCTTACGCAGTCGTTGCCTATCTTGCTGCCCAAGCAGTGAGCTACGGCTACTATGGAGGAAAACTGCTGTGGGTAAGCTACGTAAGCGAACCCGGCTTGGGAACGCCGCCCGTGCCTTTGCGGAAGATGTCCGCAGCTCGGAAGGTGGCGTTGATGGATTTTCCCGACGTGGCATCCTGCCTGTCGAGGAACGCCGATAAGGCCTCCCCAAATTACCTTGAGCAGATGGATTGGGACCGCATCAACAACGTGAGTGAGGCCGAGGTCTGCATGTTCAGGCTTCTTGCTTCCTACAAAAACATTTCGCATGCAACGAAATGGTTCGAAGCCCAAGGCTTCACAGTGCCCAAGTCGTTCAGCAGCGCACGTCCAAACATCAGTTATGACGGCACCCAGCATGTTCATGGCTCCTACTCTATCCGCAAGAATGGTCCGAAATTTCCGACACGCGGGGTATTTCGACGGCTGTTTGGATCGATCCCCTATGGCATGAATTCGGCTTCGACTTGGAGCAAGGACGGGACTCAACTCCTCCGGGTCGATATCTCACTCAACATACTTTGACTGCCGAAACCACTCGCCGCAGCCTCACGGGGCGGCTCGCTCGCTGCGAGCTGTCGCCGTCGAGCGCGAAATCCAGGCCGCACCGCGCCGAGGCAACGGCGCTGCGATCAGGGCGCGTATGTCGGCATTGGGCTGCAGCCAGATGGTGCGCGCAGACCGGGCAAGTCGGACAGGCCCCTGTCATATGCCGGGCTGGCGATGCTCTACTGCGTGCGGCTCAAGGACGGGTACTATTCTTCCGGCGCCCAACGCCAAGTTCGTCAATGCCGGCCATTACGACAACACGCTCGATCGTTGCCGCTACATCTGCAACGACAAGGCAATGGACGTCTATGAGCTTGACGACATCGGGCGTGAAACCGAGGAGATGGTTTCGGTGAGGACGCGCCAGTCCTACAGGGACCTGCCACCTGCTTTCGCTTATCGCGAAATGGCCGATTTCCACGGCTGCGACCTGCCACGCTATTATCGCCGCGCCGACGAGATGCGGGCGCGGACGGTGATCCCGCTGCCGCAAGCCAAGTCCGAACTGTTTCTCGACGGTACCGTCACCGATTTTCGTACCCGATGCGCCGGCGACGACGCGCAAGGTCCGCATCGTCGGGGCGCCGTTCCTGCTGACCGGTTCGCTTCAGTCTTTTTCGCGCTGAGTCGTCATCTCTGCGCGCTTGGCGTCGCCAAGATGTCTGCCCCGGATGTCCGCAAGGGGGAAGCTTGGAGCGGGCAAGGGCGCGCCGGTGTGACCGCCTGTTGCTGCAATGTATCACTGTTGCCGGAAAACCAGCCAGGGTTGTGCTTGGTCGGGTTCTGTTATCTTTCCCTTGCGTAAATTAGCAATATGAGATGTTGCATCGCATTTTTTTGACGAGGGGCCATCCATGAAGAAACTGCTCGCTGCCGCCGGGCTTGTCGTGCTCACGACGCCGGCTTTCGCCGCCGATCCGACGCAACCGGTCGAGGAAACCGTTCGCCAAGTCTCCGGCTACGGCCAGATCTATGGCGGCGGGCTGTGGATCAGCGAATTCTCCGACGAGACCCTGTGGGCAGCCGGTGGCGCGGCGCGCATCAACGTGCCGTTTGCCGAGCGCTGGAACGCCCAGGGCGACTTCACCGTCGATGCCGTCGGCCAGGACGGCAACAGCCTGCACGGCGTTGGTGGTGCGGCGCACATCTTCTGGCGCGACCCGGCTTCCTACGCTTTCGGCGGCTTCGTCCAGGCCAGCACCTACGGATTCTCAGGCGGCTCGGATGAGGACCTCTGGAGCTGGAAGGTGGGCCCCGAGGCCCAGGCCTATTTCGGCAACGTGACGCTTTATGCGCAGGCCTATTACGGTGCCCTCGAATCCGACTTCCTGCCTTTTGACGTCGATCTCATGGGCATTCGCGGCGTCGTGCGCTATTTCGCCCAGGACAATCTGCGTTTCGACGGCGAGCTCGGCTTCCATCGCGCCAACCTGAGCCAGGGTGGCCTGGAGGCCGATTTCGACACCATCGCCGCAGCATTGCAGGCGACCTACCGCTTTGACGGCACGCCCTGGTCGGTGTTCGGCCGCTACCAGTACGAGAACATCTCGATCTCGCAAGGTTTCGGCGAGGCAAGCTTCGATTCGCACAAGGTGATGGTCGGCCTGCGCGCCAGCTTCGGCAGCAGCACGCTGATCGACGAAGATCGCAATGGCGCGACGATGGACACCTATCAGCCCAACTTCGTCATGCCGTTCCCCTTCCTCTGAGGAAGGCTGCGGGCTTTGCCCGCGCGCCAATGAAAAAGGCCGCGCTGATGCGCGGCCTTCAGACTGCTGACAAACCCCTGGCGAGAGTTGGGGGTTTGTGATTCAGTGGGTGATGTTGAAGCGAGCCGGCCCTGAACAAACCGCACTTGAGATCGTCACGCTCGATCAACTGGTTCCAGTTGATCACCTTCTGCGCAAGATCGATGGTGTTATCGATTTCTCGTTCATCCACGATCTGACAGCGCCGCTTTACTGCGCCGACAATGGTCGCCCGCCACTTGATCCGACTTTGATGTTCAAGGCGCTGTTCATCGGCTACCTGTTCGGGGTGCGCTCGGAGCGGCAATTGGTGCGAGAGATCGAGGTCAATGTCGCCTACCGGTGGTTCCTGCGGCTGAAGCTGACGGACAAGGTGTTCGACGCCTCGACATTGTCGCAGAACCGACGCCGGCGCTACCAGGACGAGACGATCGCGCAGGCGATCTTCGACCGCATTGTCGAGCAGGCGATCGGGGCAGGCTTGGTCGACGGCACGGTGCTCTACACCGACAGCACGCACCTGAAGGCCAATGCCAACAAGGGCAAGTACGACCTTGCCATGGTCGCCAAGTCGCGTGCCGACTACTGGGGCGAGCTCGACCGGGCGATCGATGCCGAACGGGCGTTGCACGGCCAGAAGGTTCTGAAGGAGCAGGAGCGGCAGCCCTTAAAGAAAGAGACGAAGGTCTCGCGCACCGATCCTGACTCTGGCTATATGGTGCGCGAGGGCAAGCCGAAGGGCTTCTTTTATCTCGATCACCGCACGGTGGATGGCGGCTTCGGCATCATCACCGACACGTTTGCCACGCCGGCCAACGTGCATGACTCGATCGTCTATCTCGACCGGCTCGACCGCCAGGTGGAGCGTTTCGGCTTCGACGTCACGGCGGCGGGGCTGGATGCCGGCTATGCCACGCCAGGCATCGCCAAGGGCCTGGAGGACAGGAACATCCACGGTGTCGTCGGCTATCGCAACCCGCCCCGGCCAAAGCCTGGCAAGATGAGGAAGGGCGCTTTCGTCCATGAGCCGGACCTTGACGGCTATCGTTGCCCGCAGGGCCAGTTGCTCACTTACGCCACCACCGATCGCGGCGGTTACCGCCACTACAGGAGCGACCCGACGATATGCCGCAACTGTCCGCTGCTGGCGTCTTGCACATCAAACGCCAAGGCCGAGCGCACCATCACGCGCCATGTCTGGCAGGATGTCCACGAGCGGGTCGATGCCAACCGCTTAACCGCATGGGGCAAGGCGATCTATCGACGCCGCAAGGAGACGGTCGAGCGATCCTTCGCCGATGCCAAGCAGCTCTTCGGCCATCGCTATGCCCGCTTCCGAGGGCGAACACGCGTAGCCTGCCAGTGCCTGATCGCAGCCGCCGCCCAGAACATGAAAAAGATCGCAATCAGCCTCTGGCCAAAGCCAAAACCAAGCCTCGCATGAGGCCAAAGCCGGCTCGCAACGGCCTTGGCATCTGCTCCCCGAAATCAATCCAAAAGCTCAATCAACCCACAAAACAAAACCCCGCCGAAATTCGACGGGGTTTGTCAGCAGTCTGAAGGCCGCGCTGATGCGCGGCCTTTTTGCTTTGGTGGGCTTTGCTTCGGCCGGCTCAGGCCGCCGCCGGCGGGGCGTCGGGTTCTGGATCGTTGGCCGGCGGTTTGCCCGAACCTTCCAGTACCTGTTCGACGATGCCGCGGGCGATCTCGCGCTCGCCCATGATCACCTTGTCGGCGCCGAGCCCGGTCAGGTGCTCGACCTCGGCGTCGGAATGGGCACGAGCGATGATCAGCATGCCGGGGTTGGCGGCCTTGGCCTTGAGCACGATCTGGCCGGCCTCGAAGGCATTGGGGATGGCCAGGATCAGACGCCTGGCGCCGGCGGCATTGGCCGCGCCGAACACCTCGCCCTTGACCGCGTTGCCGGCGACAGTCTCGACGCCGTCTGCCATCAGCCTGGCGATGGTCTTGTCCGAGTCCTCGATGACCAGGAAGGGCAGGCCGGCGTCCTTGAGCGACTGGCCGACCAGCGAGCCGACGCGGCCGTAGCCGATCAGGATGGTGTGGTCGGTGAGTTTTGTCGGTGGCGGCGTGTCGTCGTCGACCTTGGCCGATGCCACTGGCGTGGTGGTGGCGACTTCGCCGGGCTCGGTGGCCGGGCCGATCGGCACGGCTTCGACTGTTTCCGGCACCTTGCCCGAGCGCTTTTCCAGCCACGGCTTCAACCGCGCGACGCCGGCAAAGACCACCGGGTTGAGTACGATCGACAGGATGGCGCCCGCAAGGATCAGGTCACGGCCTTTTTCGGGCAATAGGCCTAACCCCACGCCGAGCTCGGCCAAAATGAACGAGAACTCGCCGATCTGCGCGAGGCTGGCCGAGATGATCAGCGCTGTCGCCACCGGATAGCCGAAGGCAATCACGATCAGGAAGGCGGCGACCGACTTGCCGATGATGATGATGAACAGCGTGGCAAGGATCGGCCAGGTGTTGCTGAGCAGGCTGGTCGGGTCGAACAGCATGCCGACCGAAACGAAGAACAGTACCGAAAACGCGTCGCGCAGCGGCAGCGTTTCCTCCGCCGCCTGATGGCTGAGCTCGGATTCGCTCATGATCATGCCGGCGAAGAAGGCGCCCAGCGCCAGCGAGACGCCGAACAGCTTGGCGGCACCGAAGGCGACGCCGAGCGCGATCGCCAGCACCGACAGGCGGAACAGTTCGCGCGAGCCGGTGTGGGCGACGTAGTGCAGAACCCACGGGATGACCCGGCGGCCGACGACCATCATGACCACGACGAAGGCCGCGACCTTGGCCAACGTCAGGCCGATGACGCCCCAGACGCCGAAATCGAAGCGCAGGGCAAGGATGTTGGGAGTCTCGGTCGTCTGAGCTTCGCCGCCGAGTACGCCGGCAAGCGCGGGCAGCAGCACCAGCGCCAGCACCATCGCCAGATCTTCGACGATCAGCCAGCCGACGGCGATGCGGCCGCGTTCGGTCTCGATCATCCGCCGCTCCTGCAGCGCGCGCAAAAGCACGACGGTAGAGGCGACCGAAAGCGCCAGGCCGAAGACGAGGCCGGCGCCAAGCGACCAGCCGAGCATCCAGGCAAGGCCTGCGCCAAGCGCCGTGGCAAAGGCAATCTGGACGATTGCGCCGGGCACCGCAATGGCGCGGACGGAGAGCAGGTCCTTGAGCGAGAAATGCAGGCCAACGCCGAACATCAGCAGGATGACGCCGATCTCGGCGAGCTCAAGCGCCAGCTCCTGGTCGGCGACGAAGCCGGGCGTGTTCGGCCCGACCAGCACGCCGGCGATCAGATAGCCGACGAGCGGCGGAACCTTGAAGCGATTGGCGAGCGCGCCGAAGATGAATGCCAGCCCCAGACCGGCGACGATGGTTGCGATGAGGGGCGTGTCATGCGGCATTGTCCCGGCGGCACCTTTCGAAAATGAGCATTGTTTTGGGGCGCGGCGGCGAAATCCGCTGCATTTCCAATATGGTGGACGCAGGCGCGCATGCGCAACCCTAAGCGGCCAAGAAACTTGGCCGATATCAAGAAAAGTGCCGGCAATCGCTGCCGGCACGCAAGGAACTGGATTTCTGAACGACGGCTGGGATCAGGCCGCCATCAGGATGGTCTCGATGTCGCTGACGCTGTGATTGGTCAGCGTCTTGGCAATCTCCGCCGCAACGCGCTCGTCGACCTCCTTGTGCAGCTTCTTGCGCAACTCGCCGAGCACCAGCGGCGGTGCCACCAGGATGATCTCGCGGAAATCGCCGGCATGGGCGAATGTGTACAGCCGGGCAGCGATCTCGTCGGCGAAGCGCTCCTTGGCGATACGGTGCCAGTCGGTGTCGTCGACTGCGCTGCGGTGGATCGAGGGCCCGTCGCTGGAGCGGCCGGGACGATCGCTGCCCTGTTCGCGCGTCGGCGGGTTGTCCTGCTCCATCTCGCGCACGACCTCGAGGTTGGGGTATTTGGTGTCGCCCCGGTTCTTCAGGAACAGCGCCTTTTCGCCATCCGCTACCAGCACCCAGATGCCGTGCTTCAGTTTGAGGTGGGTCATGTCGTGCTCCTTCTGCTGTCAGCCCCTTTTGCGGAACGTCGACGGTTGATGGATGTTCCGGACAAGTGGCGAATCGAGGATTGAGCGCCGTCACGCTTAATTCTACTAACTTAGTAGAAATTAGGAAAAACGCATCCGGGCGGCTTTTCGGTTCGGTACCGCGTCTCGGCACAAGTGGGGCATCGCCAACCCTTGTAACTCCGGCGATTTCAAGGGCTGCGGGCGGTCAGCCTGACATTTGCGGGCATTGTCGCAGGCGTAGCTCGGAAACATGTGCGTCGACCAGCAGTTGGAATAATTTTCTCTTGAGGCATCAGGGCGGGCAAAAGCGATTGCCTCCCTTCTCGACGCGCGCGAGTGCATTTCTTCTGCAGCGCAGCAAGGGCGGCTAAAAATGGCAGACATTCCGGAACCCTGCGTCATGACCCCAGCTGCCGCCAAGCTCAACGCATTCCCGATCTTCCTCAAGGTCGAAGGCGAAGCCGTGGTCATCGTCGGCGGTGGCGACGAGGCGCTGGCTAAGGCCCGTTTGCTTACCCAGTCGAGCGCCGAAATCCGCATCATCGCCGACCATGTCGAGCCGCATCTGCGCGACTGGATCGCTGCCAACGGCGCGACCCGCATCCATGCGCCCTATGACGCCTCGCTGATCGAGCGCGCCGTGATGGTGTTCGCTGCGACCGGCGACGAGGCGCTCGACCGTCGCATCTCTGTCGATGCGCGTGAACTGGGCATTCCGGTCAACGCCGTCGACCGTCCCGAGCTCTGCGATTTCTTTACCCCCGCTCTGGTCAATCGTGCGCCGGTCGCCGTTGCTATCGGCACCGAAGGGGCAGGGCCTGTCCTGGCCCAGATGATCCGCGCCCGCGTCGACCGCATGCTGTCGCCGCATCTCGGCGCACTGGCGACGCTTGGCGCCGGCTTCCGCGACGCCGTCGAGCGCCTGCTGCCCAGGGGCAATGTCCGCCGCGGCTTCTGGCGCGAATTCTTCGAAGGCGCGCCGGCGCGTGCGCTCGACAACGGCCAGCTTGCCGATGCGCATGACGCGGCGACCGAGCTTTTGCTGCAGAAAGGCGCGATCAAGGGTCACGTTGCGCTCGTCGGCGCCGGTCCTGGCGCCGAGGATCTTCTGACGCTACGCGCCCATCGCCTTTTGATGGAAGCCGACGTCATTGTCCATGACGCGCTGGTTCCCGAGGCGGTGATCTCGATGGGCCGTCGCGATGCCGAGCGCCTGCCGGTCGGCAAGCGCAAGGGCTGCCACTCCAAGACCCAATCCGAGATCAATGACCTGCTGGTCGAGCTGGCGCAGGCCGGCAAGCGCGTCGTCCGCCTCAAGTCGGGCGACCCGCTGGTGTTCGGCCGCGCCGGCGAGGAAATGCAGGCGATGCGCGATGCCGGCGTGTCTTACGAGGTCGTGCCGGGCGTTACCTCGGCCTTCGCCGCCGCCGCCGACTTCGAGTTGCCGCTGACGCTGCGCGGCGTCACCTCCTCGATGGTGTTCACGACAGGCCACGACCTCAAGGGCGGTTCGCTGCCCGACTGGGCCAAACTCGCCATCTCTGGCGCGACGGTCGCCGTCTATATGGGCCGCTCGGTCGCCGCCGACGTCGCCGGCCGCCTGATCGACGCCGGGCTGTCGCCCGATACGGCGGTGGCCGTCGTCGAGAACGCCAGCCTGAAGAACCGCCGCCGCTTTCACGGCACGCTCGCCGACCTGCCGTCGCTCGAAACGCGCAGCGATCTCGACGGCCCGGTCATGACGATCATCGGCGATGCGGTCGCCGGCGCCAACTTTGAACTTTCCGAGCCGCTCGCGGCACACAGGCACGAACAGGCCGCCCGCGCGGCGCTCGAAGGAAGCAGGGCATGAAAATCCTTACCGCCAACAGGCTGACCGACGGCGAGGCTGTGTGGTTCGCGGCCGACGGTACCTGGGCAGAGACAATCGATGTCGCCGAGACCGTCGGCGACAAGGCCGGCGAAGCTCGCCTGGAGGCGATCGGCAAGGCCGCCTACGACAACAACGAAGTCGTTGACGTCAACCTCATCGACGTCAGCGTCGTCAACGGTGCGATCCAGCCGCTCAGGCTGCGCGAGGTCATCCGCGCCGCTGGTCCCAGCAATCGCCTCGACCTTGGCAAGCAAGCCCGGCCCGCCGCCGGCGCCGCCTGAACACAGACCGGAAGACGACCATGTACCGTTACGACGAGTTCGACCATGATTTCGTGAAGGCCCGCGTCGCCGATTTCAGCGACCAGGTCGAGCGTCGCCTTGCCGGCGAGATCACCGAGGATCAGTTCCGGCCGCTGCGCCTGATGAACGGCGTCTATCTCCAGCTGCACGCCTACATGCTGCGCATCGCCGTGCCTTACGGCACGCTGAGTTCAAAGCAGATGCGCATGCTCGGCCACATCGCCCGCAAATACGACAAGGGCTACGGTCACTTCACCACGCGCCAGAACATCCAGTTCAACTGGCCCGCACTGTCGGATATTCCTGCGATCCTCGCCGACCTCGCTTCGGTCGAGATGCACGCCATCCAGACCTCGGGCAATTGCATCCGCAATGTCACGGCCGATCACTTCGCTGGTGCTGCCGCCGACGAGGCTGCCGACCCGCGTCCCTATGCCGAGATCCTGCGGCAGTGGTCGTCGGTGCATCCGGAGTTCTCGTATCTGCCGCGCAAGTTCAAGATCGCGGTGACGGGTGCCGAGCGCGACCGCGCCGCCATCCAGACCCACGACATCGGCCTGCATCTGAAGAAGAACGACAAGGGCGAGCTTGGTTTTGCCGTCTATATCGGCGGTGGCCAGGGCCGCACGCCGATGGTCGCCAAGAAAATCCGCGACTTCCTGCCGGAAGAGCACCTGTTGTCCTACACCACCGCGATCCTGCGCGTGTACAATTTGCACGGTCGCCGCGACAACAAGTACAAGGCGCGCATCAAGATCCTGGTCCATGAGACCGGCGTCGACGAGATCGTTCGCCAGGTCGAGCATGAGTGGCAGGCACTGAAGGACGGCGAACTCAGGCTGCCCGAGGCCGATGTCGCCGCGATCCAGTCCTATTTTGCGCCGCCGGCGCTGACGGCTCGGCCGGGAGGCGACGAGGCCGTCAAGCTGGCTCGGCTCGATTCCAGGAGTTTTGGCGACTGGGTCGACCAGAACGTCTTCACCCACCGCAATCCCGACTACGCCGCGGTGACGATCTCGCTCAAGGGCATCGGCGAAGTGCCGGGCGACGCCACCGACAGCCAGATGGAGGCTGTCGCCGACATCGCCGAGAAATACGGCTTCGACGAGATCCGCGTCAGCCACGAGCAGAACCTGATCCTGCCGCACGTCGCTCGCGCCGACCTCAAGGCGGTCTATGACGCGCTGGTGGCGATCGAGCTCGCGACGTCGAACTCCAACCTGATCAGCGACATCATCGCTTGCCCGGGCCTCGACTATTGCGCCCTGGCCAACGCCCGATCGATCCCGGTGGCTCAGGAAATCTCCAGGCGTTTTGCCTCGCTGGAACGCCAGCGCGACATCGGCGAGCTGAAGCTCAAGATCTCCGGCTGCATCAATGCCTGCGGCCACCACCATGTTGGCCATATCGGTATCCTCGGCGTCGAGAAGAAGGGCGCGGAACTCTACCAGGTGACGCTCGGCGGCTCGGCCGACGAGCACACCTCGGTCGGCGAGATCATCGGCCGCGGCTTCGGCCCGGAAGAGATCACCGACGCCATCGAGACGATCGTCGAGACCTATCTCGGCATCCGCCTCGACCGTTCGGAAAAGTTCCTCGACGCCTATCGCCGTGTCGGCCCAGCGCCGTTCAAGGAGGCGCTTTATGCTAGCGAAGCCAAGGCAGCCTGACGCCGGGACCGAAGCTCAGGTTCTGGCCGAGGCTGTGGCGCTCGACGCGCTCTACGGGCATCTGTCACCCGTCGAAGTCATCGCGCGCACTGCCACCGAGCGCTTTGTCGGCGAGATTGCGGCCGTCTCGTCCTTCGGGGCGGATTCAGCCGTGCTACTGCACATGATTTCAGAGGTCGACCGCAAGCTGCCGGTGATCTTTCTCGACACCGGCAAGCACTTCGGCGAGACGCTCGACTATCGCGATGCACTGGCCGCCGATTTTGGTCTGACGGACATTCGCATCGTCACGCCCGACGAGGCAGCACTTGCCCGCATCGACCCGACCGGCAATCTGCACCAGACGAGCACCGACGCCTGCTGCGACGTGCGCAAGGTCGAGCCGATGGCGCGTGGCGTCGAGCCGTTCCGGGCCTGGTTCACCGGCCGCAAGCGTTTCCAGGCCGCCACACGCGCGGCCCTGCCGGTGTTCGAGCAGGTCGGCCCCCGCTTCCGCATCAATCCGCTGGCGCGCTGGACCACCTCCGACCTCGCCGACTACATGCGCAAGCACGCGTTGCGCGAGAACCCGCTGGTCGCCTATGGTTACCTTTCGATCGGCTGCTTTCCCTGCACGCAGATCGTCAAACCGGGCGAGGACGCGCGCAGTGGACGCTGGGCCGGACAGGCCAAGACCGAGTGCGGCATCCATCTTTCGGGTCTCGAACAGTCGCTGACCGACGCATCACTTTAGGAATTCTTTTTCATGACCGAAGCGACACCAGCGCCGCGCCTCTGGACACCAGAAGGCTTCAGGGACGATGGCTGGACCCATGCCGAGGATGCGAGCGCGCTTTCCGGCAACAGCCGGGTGATCCTGCCGCTTCAGGCCTTTCTCGAGCTTTCGGCCGAACAGCGCGAAGCCGCAAAGGAACGTCTCGGCGTGTTGCTGCAGCCCGGCGACCAGCTCGAGGAGATCATCGACCATCTCGCCCACTTGTCGCTGGTGGCGCTTGCCTTTCCGGCCTTCAACGACGGCCGGTCCTTCTCCAAGGCCGAATTGCTGCGCAGCCGCCACGACTTCGAAGGTGTGGTGCGCGCCACCGGCCAGGTGCTGATCGATCAGTTGCCGCACATGTTGCGCGTCGGCTTCAACGAATTCGAGGTGTCGCACCCAGTGCTGTTGAAACGGCTCGAGGCCGGCCAGGTCGGCGGCTTGCCGCTCTACTACCAGCCGACCGCCAAGCCGGCGGCAACGCCTGGGGAAGGCGCGAAGTATTCCTGGCGCCGCAGCGCGACCTGAGCGCCGCAGAGCGACGGGAAAATGGCTGGAACCCTGGACTGAAGCGCGCAGCGCGCTAGGGCCAATCGACATTCAGGATTCCCGGCGGGATGGAAGCGTGATTCATAGGTTTCCGTGATTTGGCGGAGACCTGATGATGTCAGTGAAACGATATGAACTGAGCGAGGTGCAGTGGCGGCGGATCGCAGCACTGTTGCCGGGCAAGGCTGGAGATCCGGGACGGACTGGCTCTGACAACCGTCTTTTCGTCAATGGTGTGCTGTGGGTGCTTCGATCGGGCGCCCATTGGCATGACCTGCCGGAGCGCTACGGCAAGTGGAAGACACTGCACAAGCGCTTCTCGCGCTGGTCCAAGGCGAAGGTCTGGGAGCGGGTCTTCGACGACCTCACCAAGGACCGGGACAACCAATACCTGATGCTCGACAGCACCTTGGTCCGCGCCCACCAGCAGGCGGCGACCGGAAAAGGGGGGACAAAAATCAGGCTCTGGGGCGTTCCCGAGGCGGATTGACCACCAAGATCCACATGCTCGCCGACAGCTTCGGCCGCCCGCTGAGGTTCCTGCTCGCCGCTGGCCAGAGCCACGATATCCTTGCCGCGCCGATGCTGCTGCAAGGCTACACCGCTGAGGCCGTTCTGGCCGATCGAGCCTATGATTCCAATGCCTTGCGCAGCCTCATCGCCGAAATCGGCGCCAAGGTGGTCATCCCCTCCACCCGCTCCAGATCACAACCCATCCCGCATGATCCGCTCATCTACCGATGCCGCAACCATATTGAGCGATGCTTCAACAAGCTCAAGCACTTCCGACGTTTCGCCACCCGCTACGACCGGCGCGCCATCCACTTCCTCGGCTTCATCCACATCGCCGCAACCATGATCTGGATCCGCTGAATGTCGATTCAGCCTAGCTTCTGCGGAGCATCTTGCGAAGCGGCTTGTCGTGCTCGGCGGCATCCAGCCTGTCGAGCAGGCGGCGCAGTTTCTTGGGCAGATGTTCGTCGGCCTGGAACGCCGGCAGCGCTTCCAGCACGCGCAGATTGCTTTCGGAGGCCAGCTCTCGCCTGATGTTCGTCGCCACCTTGGCTGCTGTCTTGCTGATGCGTGCGCTGGACATGGTCGAGACCTGTTTTCGCTGGCAAAACTCCCGCCAGATGCAAATGGTTCCCACATTGCTTGCCCGCCGCAGACATGGTCGGCCCGGATGGTAAAACTTGAATTAACATTGAATGGCTGGTGCCGGCCGCACCGGCGATGAGGCGCCGAAAGGCGCGGCATCCGGTCCCGGCGGCCCTTGCCCCTTGATTTTTGGCACCCAAACCTCGATATCGGGCGCAACTTAGAACGTGTCCAAACAACGGGAAATGGCGATGAGCGATCAGGCAAAAGACGAACGCGTGCTCGACGAAGCCGCGACTGCCGAGGCCCAGGCCGACAAGATCGAAGGCAGCGTCGAAGGTGATTATGAAGCCCTCGTAAGGCTGCTCAAGGAAAACGAGGAGCTGAAGGACCGCGCCCTGCGCGCCGCGGCCGAGATGGAAAACCTGCGCCGCCGTACCGCGCGCGACGTGCAGGATGCCCGCGCCTATTCGGTCGCGAATTTCGCCCGCGACATGCTGTCGGTCTCGGACAACCTGCGCCGGGCGATCGAGGCCGTCACGGACGATGCCAAGGCAGCTGGCGGTGCTGGACTGGCCAGCCTGATCGAGGGCGTCGAGGTGACCGAGCGGTCGATGCTGTCGGCGCTGGAGCGTCACGGCGTGCGCAAGCTCGACCCTCTGGGTGAGAAGTTCGATCCGAACTTTCACCAGGCGATGTTCGAAGTGCCGAACCCCGACGTCGCCGCCAACACGGTCGTGCATGTCGCCCAGTCCGGCTACACCATCGGCGACCGCGTGCTGCGCCCGGCCATGGTCGGCGTTGCCAAGGGCGGCCCCAAGCATGTCGCCGATGCCCCGGCCGAACCTGGCCCGGTCAACGAGCAGGCCGAGAAAGACGCCTGAAAAGCGAATAGCGAATAGGGAGTAGCGAACAGGGAATTCATCGCTACAGTGACCCCAAAGACAGGGGGGCTGCAATGTTCTTTCCCTACGCGCGATTCACCACTCCCTATTCGCTCCTTCCATGAACCCTCTGCTCTACCTCGACTATGCCGGCGTGGCGGTGTTTGCCGCCACAGGTGCGCTTGCCGCCTCGCGCAAGGAGCTCGACGTCATCGGCTTCCTGTTCCTGGCGAGCTTTACCGGCATCGGCGGCGGCACCGTTCGCGACGTCATCCTCGGCCTGCCGGTTTTCTGGGTGATCAATCCGGCCTATGTGCTGGTCTGTGCTTCGGTCGCGGTGCTGGTCTTCTTCACCGCCCATCTTGTCGAATCCCGCTACAAGCTGCTGCTCTGGCTCGATGCGCTCGGCATGGCCGCCTATGCCGCCATCGGCGCGGCCAAGGGGCTGGAGGCCACGGGGTCGCCGACCGTCGCCATCATCATGGGCATGCTGACAGCCACTTTCGGCGGCATCCTGCGTGATCTGCTTGCAGGCGAGCCGTCGGTGCTGCTGAAGCCCGAGATCTATGTTTCCGCGGCGATGACGGGCGCCGCCATCTACACGCTTGCCGAACTGGCGGAATTGCCGACTGAGTTGTCGACCGTCGTTGCCTTCGTCGCGGCCTTCATGGTGCGTGGCGGTGCGCTGAGGTTCGGCTGGACCTTTCCTGCCTATCGCAGCCGTCCCGGCCGCCGCCCCGAAGATATTCCCTGAGAAAGCTGGCTCTATACCTGTCCGCGGCGCCGGTTCTACTATGTGCCGACGAAGCAGAGGACAGGTCAGATGCAGCATCGCGTGGTGGTCGTGGGCGCCGGCTTCGGCGGGCTTGAGGTCGTCAAGGGGCTGGCAGGCGCAGCAGTCAGCGTCACCTTCATCGACCGGCGCAACCATCACCTGTTCCAGCCTCTGCTCTACCAGGTAGCGACGGCTTCGCTGGCCACCTCAGAGATCGCCTGGCCGATCCGTTCGCTGGTCTGGAACAGGCCGGACGTGACAACAATCCTGGCCAGCGTCACCGGCGTTGATGCCGAACGGCGCCACGTTCTGCTCGAAGGTGGCGAGACGGTACCCTATGACAGCTTGGTGCTGGCGACCGGGGCGCGGCACGCATATTTCGGTCACGACGAGTGGGAGCCCTTTGCGCTCGGCCTGAAGACGCTCGAGGACGCAACGACCATCCGCCGCCGCATCCTGGTAGCGTTCGAACGCGCCGAACGGGAGACAGATACGGAAAAGCAGGCGGCACTGCTGACCTTCGTCATCGTCGGTGCCGGCCCCACCGGGGTGGAAATGGCCGGAACGATCGCCGAACTGGCGCGGGACACGCTGCCGCGCGATTTCCGCAACATCGACACCGGCAAGGCGCGGGTGGTGCTGATCGAGGCCGGTCCGCGCGTCCTTGGCGGGTTCCCCGACGACCTTTCCGAATATGCGTTGCGCTCGCTGCGCAAGCTCGGCATCGAGGTCGAACTCGGTCGCGCCGTCTCCGACTGCAACGCCGACAGCGTCACCTATGGCGACACCAGGCTGGCGACGAAGACCATCATCTGGGCCGCCGGTGTTCGCGCATCGCCCGCCGCCGAATGGCTCGGTGCCCCGGCCGACAGGGCCGGCCGTCTCCAGGTCATGCCCGACCTGACGGTGCCCGGCCACGCCGAGATCTTCGCCGTCGGCGACATGGTGACGGTGAACGGGCCGGACGGGAGGCCGGCGCCCGGCATCGCTCCCGCCGCCAAGCAGCAGGGCCAGCACGTCGCCTCCAGCATCAAGGCTCGGCTGCGCGGCGACGCCGGGCCGCGGCCGTTCCACTACCGCCACCAGGGTAGCCTGGCGCAGATCGGCAAGCGACGCGCGGTCATCGATTTCGGATGGATCAAGCTGAAAGGGGCGCTGGCGTGGTGGTTGTGGGGCATCGCCCATATCTACTTCCTCATCGGCTCGCGGGCGCGGCTGAGCGTCGCCATCAACTGGTTGTGGATTCACGCCCGCAACCAGCGCGGCGCCCGTCTGATCACCCAAGGCGAGGCGCAGATCGACGCGAGCGGCGTTGCCGCCGTCGACGAGCTGGCAACCGCCGACGCGTTGCGCCGGCCCCCTGCGGCGGACGCCATGCATGCGCCGCCCACGCCTCAATGACCGCCTTCGCCGGGGCGCCGCTGGCATGACCGGGCAGAACCAGCCGCACCGCCTCATAGCTATCCTTGGCTATGTGGGCCTTGTCGTCGCACTGCCCATCGCCTTGTTCGGGCTGATGCCAGCGAACGAGTATACTGCTTGGGGCGGCGCGGGCATCGACTGCGACGGCCCTGGCCCGGTGCTGCTCTTCGGCACTCTCGGATTGGCGATCTATGGCGCGGGCGCGGTCCTCAACGGCAGGCATTTCAGAAAACCGTTGCGGCTGCTGGTCGCCGGGACCTGCATGCTGGTCTGCCTGGCGCTGATGGCCAACATCGCCGACGCCGTCAGGGAGCAGCGGGTCAACGATCTCGCTTCCGATACCTGCGGCTGATCAGATGCCTCGCGCGACTGGCACCCTTAGCGGGCTTCGACGAAGGCCGCGAGGTTTTCAAGCGACGAGGCGATGCCCTCGCGATGGTCGTCCTCGCTGATGCCCGGGGGCACGTTTTCGCAGCTGACGGTGACCCGTGTGCCGCCTTCGACCGGTTCCAGTGTCGTCACGATCCGCATGGTCCCGGCAAAGGACGGGTCGTCCGATTCGAATTCGACGAGCTCGATGACGCGGCGGCCAGGAATCAGTTCGGCAAACCGGCCCTCGAAGACATCGGCATTGTCGGTGGTCTTGCCGTGCCCATGCTCGTCTTCATAGATGAAGGCCATACGAAAGGTGCCGCCCTCGCGCGCGTCGAAGGCCAGGACTTTGCCGCGCATGCCCTGTGGCGGACGCCAGCTCGCCACGGCTTGCGGCTCGATCAGCGCCCGGTAGATGATGTCGGGCGTAGCCTTGATGAGGCGCGATCCCGTGTCCGTCCGTCCGTGCTCACCAGCGCCTGCCATCTGCGCCTCGTCCCTGTTCGTCAGCCGGCTGCTTGCCGCGCCTTGAGCAGGCTCTTCGGTGCCTGCCTCAACCAGGCGTGTTCGAGCTTTGTCCTCAGCTGATCGGCTGGAATGTCGTGGATGCGCACCAGGAACACCGGCCAGCCCTTGTAGTGGGCGGTCTCGAAATAGAGATGCGGATCGGCCTCCATCAGCATCTCCTTTTCCTCGAGCGCGCACACCACCGCCACCGTGTCGGCATCCTTGACGCGGCAGAGGAATTTCTTGCGGACGTGAAGCGACGGCGTGCCGTAGGAGGTGCCTTCGACCACCTCAGCCAGTCCTTCGGCCGCAGCTAGCAGCTTGTCGAAGGCAGGCCGGAGGTCGTCGGTCATGGCACTAGGCGGCGAAGCGCTGGGTTTCGCCGCCGTAATAGTTGATGTAGCGGGCGCCGATTTCCTTGACCGGCATGACGATGAAGACGTCGGTCGTGCCGAAGTCGTGGTCGATGACGCAGCCGTCGCCGATCTTGGCGCCAACGCGCAGATAACCCTTGATCAGCGGCGGCATCGCAGCGATCGCCGACTTGGCGTTGACTGCTTCGATCGGCATCAGGTCCATGGCGCAATAGCGTCCGGCAACTGCCCGCACGTCCCAGTCTGCGCTGGTGCGGCAGTGATGGGCGAGATAGGTCAGCGCCTCGGCATGCGCTGCGGGCACAGTGCCGTGGAACGATGCGCAACCGGTCATGACGTCGATGTCATAGCGGTTCAGATAGGCCCAGATGCCTTGCCACAGCGCCTCGATGGTGCGCTTGGAGCGGTATTCGGGCAGCACGCAGGAACGGCCGAGTTCGAGGAAGCGCTGGCCGGGATGGCGGGCGATGAGCTTGTTCAGCTCGAACTCGTCGTCGGAGTAGAAGCCGCCGGCCGCCGTTGCGCGCTCTTGGCGCAGCAGGCGATAGGTGCCGACGATTCGGCGATGCTCGGGGCCATTGATCGAGGTATCGAAGACCAGCAGGTGATCGCAAATATCGTCGAACCGGTCGGCGTCGCGCCGCTCGATCGAGTGCAGCGCCTGCTTCCTGGCACCGAGTTCGTCGAAGAACACGCGGTAGCGCACTTCCTGGGCGGCGGCGATTTCCGCCTCGTCCCGGGCGAGGCGAACCTCAAGCGTCCCGATCCGTCCGAGCGGCGTCCCTGGCAGTAAAGGTTTGGAAGGCACTGTCACCTTGGCGCCGTTGGCTTTCTGAGTGTCACTGTCCGGCAAGGCTGTATGCACGGGTGATTCTCCTTCGAGCCATCCCTCCTGGCGCGGGGATACGGTGTCGGTGCTACAGGATTGTGACAGTATCGTGATCAACCTGTCGCGGCAAGTCTGGGCGGGCAAGCAACGTCGAGTAGCCGGCTAGGAAAATCACCGTGATTTAGTTCACGCAGCGGCCCGCTGCTCGACGAGATTGATCAGGACATCGGGGTCGAGCGGCTTGGTGACGAAGCCGCTGGCGCCATGGGCGAGCACCGCGTGGCGGGTTTTTTCCTGGCTGTCGGCGGACAGCACCATGATCGGCACGGCAGCCAGGCCATGCTGCTCCTCATGCCTGCGAATGGCCGAAATGGCGTCCAATCCGTCCATCACGGGCATATGCATGTCCATCAGCACGACATCGTAGCGCCGCTTGCGGCTGGCGCCCGTCACCGCTTCGACGGCGGCCTTGCCATTGTTGACGACGTCGACGCGATGGCCTGCTTTCACCAGCACGGCGCGGGCGAGCATGGCATTGATGTCGTTGTCCTCGGCGATCAGCACCGACAGGCCGCGAAGCTGCGAATGATTCGCGGGCTTGGCCGCAGCGCGACGGCTGGCAAGCTGCGGCTTGCCCGGCACCACGCCCTGATTCGCCAGAAGTATCCGCAGCAGCGTCTCGCCGCGAACCGGCCGGGCCAGGAAGGTGGCATAGCCGCTGGCGCGCAGTTCGCCGAGCAGTCCGCGGTCGGTCGGCGCGATCAACGTGATCGCCTCGCTGGCGGAGAAGCCGGTTTCGCGCAATTGCTTGAGCAGACGGCCGTCATTGTCCTCGAGCGCGGCGTCGACCAGCAGCGCGTTGCAGCCTTCGGCGAATGCGGCGGCCTGTTCGGGCGTCACCGCAATGTCGGCGCGGCCGCCATGCGCGCGAATGGTTTCGGCCAGTGCTTCTGCCTCGGTGGTGTTTCTTGACAGGATGACGGCACATCGGCCGGCCAGCGCATCGGCATTGGTCTGGGGCGTATCGGTTGCGCCAAAAGCCGGCAGTTCGAAGGCGAATTGCGAGCCTTCGCCGGGTTGGCTGGTGACGGTGATCGTGCCGCCCATGGCGGTGACCAGCCGTCTGGAGATGGCGAGCCCGAGCCCGGCGCCGCCATGCGAGCGTGTCGAGGTGCCGTCGGCCTGCTCGAACTCCTCGAAGATGCGCTCGACGTCCTCGGGACGCAGGCCGGGGCCGGTATCGCTCACTGTGAAGCGGATCTTGCCGGGATGGTCGTCGCCGGTCCGCTTGACGCTGAGCCGGACGCCCCCGGCGTCGGTGAACTTGATGGCGTTACCGATCAGGTTGAGCAGCACCTGGCGGACGCGGCCAGGATCGGCCGAGATCATCTGCGGCACGTTGGACGCGACATGGCAGCCGAGCCCGATGCCCTTGGCGAATGCGCGCGACGCCAAAAGCTCGACGACACTGTCGGCGATCTCGCGCGGCGACATCGGCTGGGGCTCGGGATCGAAGCGGCCCGCCTCGATCTTGGAGTAGTCGAGCAGGTCCTCGATCAGCGCCAGAAGCGCGCTGGCCGAGGTCGAGACGGCGCCGACATAGGTGCGCTGCTCGGGCGACAGTTCGGTGTCGTGCAGAAGCTTGGCCATGCCCATGATACCGTTCATCGGCGTGCGGATCTCGTGGCTTACGGTTGCCAGGAAGCGCGACTTCGCCTGGCTGGCATATTCGGCGCGCTCGCGGGCGCCGATAAGGGCGGCTTCGGCGCGCTTGCGGGCGGTGATGTCGCGGGCGATGGCCCGGTGCGACACTGCGTTGCTGGCCTTGTCGCGCACCGAAAGCTCGATCCACGAGAACCAGCGCACGACGCCGTTGGAGCGGATGCCGACATCGGTAGAGCTCAGGCATTCGCCGTCTGAGAAGGCGGCGTCCGGCACCACGCCGACATCGACGCCGAGTTCGGCAAGCGTGCGGCCGGCGAGATCGCGCGGGTCCTGGCCGATGAGTCCGGCGAACACCTTGTTGGCATAGACGATGCGACCGTCGCGGTCGCGATGGACGACAAGATCGCCAAGCGCGTCGATGAGGCCGCGGAAGCGCTCTTCGCTTTCCTGCAACTCCCACATCCGGTCGGCAAGGGTCTCGATCTCGGCCCGGTTGCGCGAAGCGTTCTCGGTGATCTCTTCCGCGGCTCGCGCGCGCTCGCCCAGGCTGCGCGACAACAGCACCATGCCGGCGAGGCCGATGGCAAACAGGCTGGCGCTGATGAAAACAGGCGCGCCGGTCAGATGCGCGAGGCCCGACAGCACCAGCACCGCGACGATGATCGCGAAATAGAGGCCGCGCGGCGGCTCCTTCGGCAAAGCGGGGGCAAGCGGTGGCGGCGTGATGATACGGCGGTGCGACTGGGCATCGGTGTCGGCGATGGCCGCGCCTTGCGTCGTCTTTTCTCCCGTCGTGCCAGATTCCGTCATCATGGCGGAAGCCTAGCACCGAGAGCTTAGGGAAGATTTTGGCAGATAGATCGAATTTTAGCGGTCGTGCTTTTTAGCAATAGGACGGCCGGGAAATACTGCGATTACTGGACGTAGCTCTTGTAAACGTAGCCGCGCTTGCCGTTGAAAACGATTTCGCACCATTGGGTGCAGGAAACCAGTTCGACTGAGGTCTTGGCCGGAATGACGCCGAGCACCGCGCCGCCTTTTTGCGGTTTGGCGCGCATGTTGACCGAGCGCTTGATGACGGCAGCCTTGCCGCCCTCGCGGGCCTCGGCAGGCTTCGCCTCGGCGTCGATCGCCTTGACTGCTGCGGTTTCGGCCGGATCGGTCTTGGCGTTGGTGTCGGTCAGCGCGAGTGCCGCCGTCTCGGTCGGGTCCTTGGCGATGACCTTTTCGGCGCCGGGAATGGCCGGCATGGCTTCGAGCGGTTGGGTTGCGCCCGCCTTGACCACCTGCGCCCATCGCGGGTCGGCGGCCAATGGCATGTCGGAGGCTTCCTCGGCGGCAGCATCCGAAACGATGATCGAGCTGGCAGCGGAAGCGACGCGGCTCTTGCGGCCGGTTGGCTCGGCGATGATGGTGGTGATCTTTTCCTTGGATGGCTCGGTCTCGACCTGCCTGGCTTCCTGCACGGTGTCGGCCGAGTTCTGGCCCATATGAGGCACGATGAAGAGGGCGGAGACGGCGGTTACGCTCATCAGGGCGGTCATTGCCAATACACCGCAAACCAAGCCGCGGTTCGGCGCGTTCTCGCGCCAGGAAGCCGGCTCGGCTTTCATAAACATCATCGCGGAGCGCGGCTGATTGGCTGCGCCCAACCCGAAGGGCATTTTCACTAGCAACTCTCCACTCAGGCCCCAAGTGCTCGGAATAGCGAGCTCCCCCACCTGTCGTTTTGACCCGCAAATCTACGCCGCGTAGCCGCCAGACAGTTCAGTCGGTACCTTTCGGCCCGTCCACCAAACGCACCATGATGAGCGATTGTGGCAGACCTTGGACCCGATTGCGACCTTAGTGAAAAAAATCTTAACCGCTTAGTCAAGTCTGTGGGTAAGCTGCGGATGACCTCACGGCTCTGTCACATATTGTATTGTGACTTGATCGACCTATTTGTCGGCCGCCTTGGGTTCGCTGCGGCTGCGCCGCCAGGCGATGAATTCATCCAGCACCACCAGCGCTGCGCCCACCGAAATGAACACATCCGCCAGGTTGAAGATGGCAAAAGACCACACCGGCGTGTGGAACAATATGTAGTCGATGACGTGGCCGTAGACGGTGCGGTCGATGAGGTTTCCCAGCGCGCCGCCGACGATCAGCGCAAAGCCGAAGCGCGAGATCACCTGCGCTGGCGTGGTCTTGATGGCGAGGAAGGTGACGAAGGCGACGACGACAGTCGTCAGCACGATCAGGCCGGTATCGCCGACATTGGAGAACATCGAGAACGCGATGCCGGTGTTGTAGGTGCGATAGAGCGCCAGGAACGGCAGCAGGTCGACCTTGTCGTGCATGACAAGATTGGCCTCGACGAGCACCTTGATCCATTGGTCGAGTGCCACGGCAAGAGCTGCGACGATCCCGTAGACTGCGACTGGCTTCAACAGCGGCCTCCTTCAGCGCCGCGTACCCTCCCGGGCACGCATGGGACGCCGTAACAGTTTGATTTCGTGCATGATCCTTTCCAAAAATCGAAGCTGATTTTTGGGGTCATGCACTAAAGCTTCAGCGCGCCGCGCCGGATTTCGAACAGCATGACGCCGGTAGCGACAGCCAGATTGAGCGAATCGGCGCGGCCCGCCTGCGGGATGCGCAAAAGCTTGTCGCAGGCGTCGGCGAGATTGTCGGGAAGGCCCTGCTGCTCGTTGCCCATCATCAACAGCACCGGGCGGTTGCCAAAATCGACGGACCGGTAATCGACAGCGCCCTTGAGATGCGTGCCGGCGACGGTGCCGGGGAAGTTCTTGCGCCATTCGAGGAAGGCATCCGGATGCGTCTTGGCAACAGGCACGGCGAAGATCGAGCCCATGGTCGCCCGCACGGTTTCGAGTGAGAAAGGGTCGGTGGTGTCGCCGACCAGGATGACGCCCTTGGCGCCAACCGCATCGACGGTGCGGATGACGGTGCCGAGATTGCCGGGATCGCGCACCCGGTCGAGCGCCACCCAGACGTCGTTGCCTTTCGGCCTGATGTCCTTGAGCGGCACGAAACGCTGGCTGAACACGCCGACAACCGCCTGCGGATTGTCGCGGCGGGTGATCGCCGTCAGCACTTTTTCCGAGACTTCGAGCACGTCGCCGCCCAGCGCCACGGTGCGCGCGGCGATCTTTTCGACTGCCTGGTTGCCGAGCGCCGACTTGGCGAAGATCAAAGTCTTGATCGTCCATCCGAGGTCGAGCGCGTCGATCACCAGCTTCAGGCCTTCGGCCAAAAAGGCGTTCTGCTGGTCGCGGAATTTCTTCAGCGAGAGCGCCTTGATGTCCTTGACCAGCGGGTTGGCCAGGCTGGTCACTTCCTTGACGCGGCCAGGGGCTCCGGTGCGGTGTTCGCTCATTTGGCCACCCAGCGTGAGAACAGCGATGTCGAAAGCGCCCGTCCTGCCGACTTCTCGCGGATGACGAGTTCGCCCGATTCGATGGTGCCGCCCATGCCGGCGAAGGTATCGCGCATCAGGGCATGGATGGCGAAGAACGAGGCGCGGATCGAATAGGCAGTAAGCACCACCGCCAGCGGCTTCGGCGTCAGGATCGAGCGGCAGATGTCGGTCATCGCCGGCAGGCTCTCGAACAGCTGCCACACCTCACCCTTGGGACCGCGGCCATAGGCCGGCGGATCGAACAGGATGATGTCGTAGCGGCTGCCGCGACGCTCCTCGCGCTCGACGAACTTCATCGCATCCTCGCAGATCCAGCGGATCGGCTTGCTGGAAAGGCCTGCCATTTCCTGGTTCTCGCGGGCCCAGCCGATGGCCTTCTTCGAGGCGTCGACATGGGTCACTTCGGCGCCGGCACGCGCCGCGACCAGCGAGGCAAGGCCGGTGTAGCCGAACAAATTGAGCACCTTGACCGGGCGTTTGGCGTCGTCGATCAACCGGGCCATGTGGTCCCAGTGCGTCGCCTGTTCGGGAAAGACGCCGACATGGCGGAACGAGGTGAAACGGCCCTGGTAGGACAAGCCGTCATGACGCATCGGCCATGTTTCGCCGAGCGGCGCCTTCGGAAAGCGCCAGCGGCCAATGCCTTCTTCGTCAGTGTCGCCGGTGAAGACGGCGTCGGCGCGGTCCCAGTCCTTCGCCGGCAGCGCGCGCTGCCAGATCGCCTGTCCCTCTGGGCGGACGATGCGGTAGGGGCCGTATTGTTCGAGCTTCTGGCCGTCGCCGCTGTCGAGCAGCGCATAGTCATCGTTCGGCGCAACCTCGAGGATCAGCGGCAGGCGTTCGGCCGGCAGTGCGCCTTCGCGGCGGGCAAGCTTGCGCGGTTCCGATTTCGGCTCGGCCTGATGCTTTGGTTCTGCCTGATGGTCCTGGCGCAGGGTTGCGCGTTGCTCCGGCTTGCGCTCTGGCTGCCGCTCGGTGCGGTCGCGCGTCTGTGCGGGAGCGGCACCGCCCTTGCGGGGCGGCTGCGGGCGGCTGTCGCGGCGTTTGTCGCGCGGATGCTTCAAGGAACGGCGTCTCCGGATGGTTGGCCGCTTTTGACACAGGCCACGGTACACCGCAACCGGACGGGCGGTCGCGGGCGTCTCGCAGCCGCCTTCCGGCGCCGCCGTCTCCGCTCTATCGTGCTGCCAAACCCGCCCGAGAATCATGTCGCGCTCCGAACGCCTGCTCGACCTCATCCAGATCCTGCGCCGCCACCGCCGGCCGGTGAGCGGCTTGACGCTTGCCGGCGAGCTGGACGTGTCGATCCGCACGCTCTACCGCGACATCGCTACCCTGCAGGGCCAAGGAGCGCCGATCGAGGGCGAACCGGGGCTGGGGTATGTGCTGAAGCCCGGCTTCATGCTGCCGCCGCTGATGTTCACCGACGAGGAGATCGAGGCGATCGTGCTCGGCTCGCGCTGGGTGGCGAAGCAGCCGGACACAAGGCTGTCTGCGGCCGCCGCCGATGCGCTCGCCAAGATCGCTGCCGTGCTGCCCGACGATTTGCGCGAGGAGCTTGACGCCACGGCCCTTCTGGTTGGCCCGAGTGCCGAGGCGACACGCGAGGGCGCTGATCTCGGCATCATCCGCCAGGCGATCCGCGCCGAGCGCAAGCTAGAGATGACCTATCAGGACGCTTCGGGCACCGGCTCGCGGCGCATCGTCTGGCCCTTTGCGCTCGGGTTCTTCGACAAGGTCCGCGTCATGGTGGCGTGGTGCGAGATGCGCCAGGATTTTCGCCACTTTCGCGCCGACCGCATTTCGGAACTCGCCGCGATCGACACTCGCTATCCGCGCCGCCGCGCCGCCATGCTGAAGGAATGGCGGGCGACGCTCGACACCACAAGGAAGCTTTGAACGCCACTGCCAGAATCTGACAGTGGTGCCGGCTAGGGTTCTCCGCATCCAACAAGGAGAACAGCGATGCGCAGCCCCAACTTCATTATTCTTTATGTCGACAAGCCGGAAGCCAGCGGTGCCTTCTATGCCAAGCTGCTCGGCCGCCAGCCGGTGGAGACGTCACCGACCTTTGTCATGTTCGTGCTCGACAACGGTTTCAAGCTCGGCTTGTGGTCGCGCCGCACCGCTCAGCCGGCGGCGTCCGCAGCGGGTGGCGGAGCGGAACTGGTGCTTGCCGTGGAATCGCCCGGGGCGGTTGACGCGACCCATTCAGACTGGGCGGGCCGTGGACTCAACATTCTGCAGGCGCCAACCGACATGGATTTCGGCCGCACCTTCGTCGCGCTCGACCCTGACAATCATCGCTTGCGTGTCTACTGCCTCGACGAAGCGGCGGTGTAGCTATGGGCACGGGCAATTGGCTGGCCGTCGCCTCGGCCGATCATGTGCGTATCGGCAGGGTCAGCGGCTTCATGCAAGTCTGCCATGGCAAGGTAGGCCCACTGCGGCGGATCGGTGCCGGAGACGGGGTGGTCTATTATTCGCCGGCGAACGTCATGGGTGGTAAGGACGGGCTGAAATCCTTCACCGCAATTGGTTGGGTGCGGGCGGGCGACGCCTATCGGTTCGACATGGGCGGCGGCTTCGCGCCTTCCCGCAAGGATGTTGATTGGGCGGCGGCACGGGAGGTACCCGTAGCGGCGCTTGCCGGCCAACTCGACTTCACCGCCATGCCCAATTGGGGTTACCAGCTGCGTTTCGGTCTCTGTCCGCTGTCCGCGCACGACTTCCGCCTGATTGCGGAAGCCATGGAGGTGGACGAAGTGGAGCTCAGGCCTTCGGCTTGAGCGACTCGTAAACGGCGATGCCGGCGGCAAGATCTTCCAGAGCGGCACCGACCGACTTGAACAGGGTGATCTCGTCCGCCGACTGGCGGGCGGGCTTCTGGTCGCGGGCGAGTTCATGCAGGTCGGCGACGATGGCGTCGGCCGTTAGCACGCCTGCTGCGATCGGCTGGACGATGTCACCGGCTTCCTTGGTGGCGCCGGCGCGGGTGTCGACATAGACTCGCGCCTTGGCGATCGCGTCGTCATCGGCCTCACGCATGCCGGGCGTGAAGCCGCCGACGAGATCGACATGGGCGCCGGGCTTGAGCTTGGCACCCTTGACCAGGGGCGTGGTCGAGATCGTGCCGGCGGTGATAATGTCGGCCCAGCCGAGTTCGGCATCGAGGTCGGAGACGGCAGTCGCCTCAAACCCCTCGTCGCGCAATGAGACAGCAAGCGTTTCGGCGTTGGCCGGCGTCCGGTTCCAGACGCGGATCTCTTTGATCGGCCGCACAGCTGCATGTGCCCGTGCCAGGAACCTGCACTGGGCGCCGGCACCGATGACCAGCAGCTTCGAGGCGTCCTCGCGCGCCAAGTAGGACGCGGCGAGTGCCGAAGCGCAGGCGGTGCGCCATTGGGTCAGGCGCGGGCCGTCCATCAGCGCCTGCGGCTCGCCGGTGATCCCATCGAGCAGCAAATAGAGCCCGACGACCGCCGGCTTGGCGATGTCGTTGTTGTCGGGCGAGACAGTGACGATCTTGACGCCGATATGCCCGTCGGCCCCTGCACCCGCGGCCTTGAAGTCAGTCCAGGCCGGCATCAGCAGCAGGGTCGAATCGGTGCCCTTGGCGCGCTCCACTGTGTGGTGATGACGCACGGGCTGCACCGCACCCTCGCGAAAGGCCGTGCGCAAAGTCTCGACCAATCCCGGAAAGGTCAAGGCGCGGTCGATGTCATCGGCCGAAAAGTGCAGCATGAAGTTCTCCCTGAAAGGTGGTCGCGCCCAAGCGGATCAGTTGGGGCGCGGCAGGGCCGGGCCCTGGGCAACCGGCGGCCGCTGGGCGGCTGCCTGGCGAAGGCTTTCGGCCTCGAGGCCGCGCTGGCGAGCGATCTTGCGAAAGCGGCCCTGCTTGAACCAGGTCACGGCACCGCCGAGAATCACCCCGAGCGCCAGTGCAACGAACAGCAGCACGAACAACGGTGCCTGGATGGTCAAAGCCGGATTGCCCGGATTGAATGGGTCGAGCGTGAACGCAGTCGGTGCGCGATTGGCCACGGCAAGCGCGATCAGCACGATCGCCACCGGCACGAAGACAACGATGAGCATGAAGCGGTTGAACATGTATTTTCCCGTTTAAAGTCCCGCCGCCGCAGCCGCCTGGCGGTCTATTTGGCCGAGTTCAGCCGCTCGCGCAGCTCCTTGCCGGTCTTGAAGAAAGGCACCCACTTTTCCTCGACCTCGACGGATTCGCCGGTGCGCGGGTTGCGGCCGGTGCGGGCAGGGCGGTTCTTGACCGAAAAAGCGCCGAAACCGCGCAGCTCGACGCGGTTTCCGTCGGCAAGGGCATCGGTGATTTCGTCGAAAATGGCGCTGACGATGTTCTCGACATCCCGCAAGAACAGATGCGGATTGCGTGTGGCAATGATTTGCACCAGTTCAGACTTGATCATGTGCTCGGTCCCCGTCGAGATGGTGATGATTTTATTTGTTTTTCAGCCGCCTGAGACAGCTTTTTCAGCCTGCCAGAGCGACAGCATACCGTCAAGGAACAAGCGGTCGGCGCCGATTTCCTTGAGCAATTCCGACGAGACGTCGCCCATGCCGAGTGCGTGGCCAAGGGCCTGGGCAATCGAGTTTGGCAGGAGGAAGCTGCCGGTGCGGGCCGGCTTCCATTCGATGACCTCGAGCTTGGCGTCGACGCCCTTGGTGCCGAGCCAGGCGATCGCCTGGTCCTCGCCGCCGACCTCGTCGATAAGCTTGTTGGCGAGTGCCTGGCGTCCGGTCCATACCGAGCCGTCGGCAAGGGCGGTGGCCTCGGCCTTCGACATCGAGCGGCGTTCAGCGACGATACCGACGAACCAGTCGTAGCTGTCGAGGATCATGTTGCGCATCATGGCGCGCTCTTCGTCGGTCGTCGGGTTGAATGGATTGGGCTCCGCCTTCAGCGGCGACGACTTGATCTCCTCGAGCTTGACACCAAGCTTGTCCATCAGCCCGGTCAGGTCGGGAAACTGCACAAGGACGCCGATCGAGCCGACGATGGACGATTTGCGCGCCACGATATGGTCCGATGCCGAGGCGATCATGTAGCCGGCGGATGCGGCAAGCGTGCCGACCTGGGCGACGACAGGCTTTTCTGCCGCGATCTTGCGCACGGCGTCGTAGATCGCCTCGCCGCCGGCGGTGGTGCCGCCGGGCGAATCGATCGACAGGATCACGCCCTTGACGGAGGCCGACTTGCGGACCTCGTCGAGGCGGCGCAGCAGGTCCTCGTCCTCGGTGATCGTGCCTTCGATGCGGATCTTGGCGATATGGCTGGCGGTCACGCCCGGAATGCGCTCGCCGGCCAGCCATGTCGACATGCCGACGACGGCGAAGGCTGCGATGAGAAACGCTACGACCCGCCAAAAGGTCAGCTTGCGTCGCAAGCGGCGTCGGTCGATCAGATCGTCGGCTTTCATGGACATGGCGTGCCTCGCATGCTGTGCAGGCTAGCGCTTTTAAAGCAACGCTTTGGCGAGAGCCACAGCTTTCCTGCCGCAGCTGACGTTGCGGGAGTTGGGATTTGTAAGCTAAATAGCCATATTGGGGTTTGCATCCAGGCAGCCGGACGCGGGGCAGCAGTGCGTTCGGTCGCAACTCTTTGACCTTATGGTCATATTTTCGTGGCTTTCATCCGCTTCACCGTGCCGGCCTGAAGGGCGGCTTGGACAGTTTGAAGAAGGACATTGCAGTTGGCGCGACCAATCGAGACGAGTGGCGGCGGAGGCGGCGTCGCGGCTGACACCGCAATTGCGCTTGCGACTTCGCGCGCCGATGCTTTCGACCTCGCAGCGCGTCATTCGCGCCGCGTCCGTTTCCTCAAGCGCGCTTTGCCGTTGGCGGCGCTCGCGCTGGCGGCACTGTTCGGTGGCTACACCTACCTTGCCGCGCCGCCGTCGCTGAAGGTCAAGGCGGAAGGTGCCGCCTTCTCCGAAGGCAAGCTGGTGATGGCCAAGCCCCAACTCAGCGGCTTCACCCGCGACAACCTGCCTTATTCGATGACCGCCGACCGTGCCGTGCAGGATCCGGCCAACCAGGGCGTCGTCGAATTGCTCGGCATCGATGCCAAGCTACCGATCTCAGCCGAGAACGTCGCCCAGGTCGATGCGGCGCGCGGGGTCTACGACCGCGAGGGCAATACGCTCAATCTGACCGAGCAAGTAATCGTAAAGACCAGCGACGGTATGGTCGCCAAGCTCAAATCGGCGTATCTCGACATGGGCAGTGGCGCGATGAAGTCTGACGAACCGGTTGAAATAAGCCTTGACGGTTCAAAGATCACGTCCGATTCGATGTCCATGCTCGAAAACGGCAAGGTTGTCGTGTTCGAGAAAAAGGTACGCGTGGACATCGATCCCGCGCGAATGAAGGCGGCGCAGAATGGCAGCGGAGGCGGGAGTGCGGCAAATTAGGTCTTGGCGGTCATTGGCCGCGTTAACATGCGCGGGCGTGATGCTGTGCACCGCCGGCGCTTTTGCGCAGGATAGCCAGAGCCGGCTTTCCGGTCTCAAGCTCTCGGGCGACCAGCCGATCCAGATCGAGAGCGACAAGCTCGAGGTCCGCGAATCGGAGAATCTCGCGATCTTCACCGGCAATGTCAGCGTCACCCAGGGCCCGACTGTCATGAAGTCGGGCAAGATGACCGTCTATTACGCCAAGGATGGCGGCTCGGCCGCCACCGGCTCGGCCAACATCGACAGGCTTGAAGTCGACGACAAGGTCTATGTGAAGTCCGACAAGCAGGTGGCCACCGGCGACCGCGGCACCTTCGACATGAAGACCGAGGTGCTGGTGATGTCCGGCAAGGAAGTCGTGCTGTCCGAAGGCGATAACGTGCTGGTCGGCTGCAAGCTCACCGTGCAGATGAAGACCGGGCTTGCCCAGGTCGACGGCTGCAACAAGGGCACCAAGGGCAATGGTCGCGTCATGATGTCGATCACACCGGGGTCGCAGAAGAAATAAATGACTGAGGCATCCTCGCTGTTGTCGCGTCTGAAGCCTGGCTCGGCGCAAAAACTTGCCGCGCCCGCGACAACAGGCAGTGCCAAGAGCGGTAAGTTCAAGGGCACGCTGATCGCCAAGGGGCTGACCAAGGCCTACAAGGGCCGGCAGGTGGTCTCGGGCGTGACGCTCGGCGTCCGCGCCGGCGAGGCCGTCGGCCTGCTCGGCCCCAACGGCGCCGGCAAGACGACCTGCTTCTACATGGTTACGGGGCTCGTTCCCGTCGACCAGGGCACGATCGAGATCGACGGCTTCGACGTCACGGCCATGCCGATGTACCGCCGTGCCCGTCTCGGCATCGGCTACCTGCCGCAGGAAGCCTCGATCTTTCGTGGCCTGTCGGTCGAAAACAACATCCGCGCCATTCTCGAAGTGGTGGAGAAGAGCCGCAAGGAGCGCGAGAAGTCGCTCGATGCGCTGCTCGAGGAGTTCCACATCAGCCATCTCCGGAAGTCGCCGGCGATCGCCTTGTCGGGCGGCGAGCGCCGCCGCCTCGAGATCGCGCGCGCCTTGGCGAGCCGGCCCAACTACATGCTGCTCGATGAGCCTTTCGCCGGTATCGACCCGATCGCCGTCGCCGACATCCAGCAACTCGTCCGACACCTGACCAAGCGCGGCATCGGCGTTCTGATCACCGACCACAACGTCCGCGAGACGCTGGGCCTGATCGACCGTGCCTACATCATCCATGCCGGCGAGGTGCTGACCCATGGCCGCGCCGACGAGGTCGTCGCCAACCCCGACGTCCGCCGTCTCTATCTCGGCGAGGGCTTTACGCTCTAGGCTGGCTGCCAGCGCGCAACGTGCCGGCGAAATGCGCAGCCTTCCTTCACCATTGCCGGGCAATGCGCCGGCAATCGCGATAGCGAATCCCCAATCTGCTTGACATGCAAAAGCCGGGCCAGTTTTATCGCGGCTGGCGAGCGCGCCGGTTTTCGGCTGCGCAGGATCGGGATCGGACCACTTCGAGCAATGGCGCTGTCGGCGAAACTACAGCTACGGCAGTCCCAATCGCTGGTGATGACGCCACAGCTGATGCAGTCGATCAGGCTGCTGCAGTTCACCCATACCGAGCTTGAACGTTTCATCGACGACGAGATCGAGCGCAATCCGCTGCTCGAACGGGCAGAAGTGCCTGACGACGCGCCGGCCGACCAGTTCCCCAAGATCGAGACCCAGGGCGAGGCCAGCGCGGCCGGCGAGGACTGGTTCGAAGGCGAGGCCGGCTGGAGTTCCGAGGCGATCTCCGAAAAACTCGACACCTCGCTCGAAAACCTGTTCCCCGACGATCCAGGCGCCGTCGAGCGCATGGGCCCCGATCTTGCCATGCAGTGGAAGTCGGCCACCTCTGGCGCCGGTTCGGGCGGCGGCTCCGAAGGCTTCGACATGGAGGACATGGCGGCGGCTGCCGTCACCTTGCGCGACCATGTCGGTGAGCAGATATCCTTCGCCTTCACCGACCCGGTAGAGCGGCTCGTTGCCTCCGAATTGAGCGACTGGCTCGACGAAGCGGGCTATTTCCGCGGCGAAGTCGACGAGATCGCGGCGCGCTTCGGTGTCGACGAGGCCTTCGTGCTGAGGGTCCTTGCCGATTGCCAGGCTTTCGATCCGGCCGGCCTGTTTGCCTGCGACCTGGCAGAATGCCTGCGCATCCAGCTCATCCGCCGCGACCGGCTCGATCCGGCGATGGCAGCGTTGATCGACAATCTCGACCTTCTCGCAAAACGTGACTTCCAGAGCCTGAAGCGCATCTGCGGCGTCGACGAGGAGGATCTGCTCGCCATGCTGGCTGAGATCCGCGCGCTCGATCCCAGGCCCGGCGTAGCCTTTGTCGGCGGCTCAGCCGATACCATCGTGCCCGACGTCGAGGTGCGCCAGGCCGCCGACGGCAGCTGGGCGGTGGAGCTCAATCCCGACACCCTGCCACGCGTGCTGGTCGACCAGGTGTATTTCGCCCAGGTCACAGGCCGCACCAAGGATCCGGCCGAGCGCAACTTCCTCAGCGAGTGCCTGCAGAACGCCAATTGGCTGACCCGTAGCCTCGACCAGCGCGCCAAGACCATTCTCAAGGTCGCCTCGGAGATCGTGCGCCAGCAGGATGCCTTCCTGGTCCACGGCGTGCGCCATCTCAGGCCGCTCAACCTGCGCACCGTGGCCGATGCCATCGGCATGCACGAATCGACCGTCAGCCGCGTGACAGCCAACAAGTACATGCTGACGACGCGTGGCGTGTTCGAGCTGCGCTACTTCTTCACCGCCTCGATCGCCTCGGCGGAAGGTGGAGACGCGCATTCGTCGGAGGCGGTGCGCGACCGCATTCGCCAGATGATCGAGGAAGAGCAGGCCTCCGACGTGCTGTCCGACGATGCCATTGTGGATATCCTCAGGAAAAGTGGCGTCGACATCGCCCGCCGTACGGTCGCCAAGTACCGGGAAGGCATGAACATCGCCTCGTCGGTGCAGCGCAGGCGTGAAAAACGCGCGCTGGCAGGTGCCGCCGGCTAGGGCGAAAGGCGCGGAATTCAGGCCTCTCCCGCGCTTGATTGACAATCCTTAATGAAGTGTCTAGAAGCCCGCCCGCATGAAGAGGGCTCAGCCCACCAAGGAAAGATGCGGCACAGGATGGCTTGTGACACGAGCCTGCGGCTGCCGGCGGGTGGCCCAAGATCAGCCGACAAGTTCGGACTTAAAATTGGTGTGACAGGCGAGCCAACGCTTGTTTGCATCTGCCACGGGTATAAACTCGGACCGGTTTGAAGTCTGAACAGAAAAGGTCAGTTTTCAGATGAGCCTGCGCATATCAGGAAAACACATGGACGTCGGCGATGCGTTTCGTACGCGCATTGAGGGACGTATCGGCGAAGCGATCGGCAAGTATTTCGATCGCGGCTTCTCCGGGCACGTCAACGTCGTGAAGGCCGGCTCGCGCTACACCGCCGATTGTGTGGTACGGCTCGATTCGGGCATGTCGTTGCAAGCGACCGGTGACGCACAGGAACCGACTGCCGCGTTCGACGCGGCGGCCGACAAGCTCGAGACTCGCCTGAGGCGTTACAAGCGCCGGCTGAAGTCGCACAATCTGGGCGCCGGCAACGGTGAATTGACCGATGTCGCCTATTCGGTGGTCGCAGCGCTCGTCGATGACGACGAGGATGTGCCCGAAGATTTCGCGCCCGCCATCGTTGCCGAGTCGACGATGGTTCTGAAGACGATGTCGGTTGCATCGGCCGTCATCGAACTCGACACCAAGGATAGCCCTGTTGTGGTCTTCCGCAATGCCGGCAATGAGCACCTCAACATCGTCTACCGCCGGTCTGATGGAAACATCGGCTGGATAGATCCCTCGACCGCAAAGGTCGCCCAGGGATAGTAGCCGCCACCGCATGTGGGGTTTTGGGGCAATGCGGCGGTGAGCACAGCAAGGGAATTTCAGCATGGATCTGAGTGATCTGATCGAGGCTCCGGCAATCATGCCGGCCTTGAAGGCGAATTCGAAGAAGCAGCTTCTGCAACTTCTCGCCGAAAGGGCCGCATCGATTTCCGGTATCCCCGAGCGGGAGGTGTTCGACACCATCCTTCAGCGCGAGCGTCTTGGCTCGACGGGTGTCGGCAATGGCATCGCCATCCCGCATGGAAAGCTCGCAGGCGTAAAGCGCATCACCGGCGTTTTTGCGCGTCTGGAAACGCCCGTCGATTTCGAGGCGCTGGACGACCAGCCGGTCGATCTGGTCTTCCTGCTGCTGGCCCCCGAAGGGGCGGGAGCCGACCATCTCAAGGCGCTGTCGCGCATTGCACGCGTGCTGCGCGACGCCGATACGGTCGCCAAGATTCGCGGCACGCGTGATGCGGCGGCGATCCACGCGCTGCTGTCGGAAACGCCGGCTTCGCACGCCGCCTGATTTCGATTTTTCGGAAAAGTTTGGGAAGGGCCGCATCTTGCGGCCCTTTGCCGTTTCGCCATCCTGTCGCCGGCCGAAAGCGCGGGCTACAGGTTAGTGGATGGCTACGGTCGTCAGGTCGTTTTCCATCGCACCCGCAAGCGCGCGGTCACGGGCATCGGACAACAGGATCGGTTCGCCGGTCGCGGCAAACAGCGCCCACAACTCGAGGCCGGGATCGATCTCGGTCAGGCCTGGGAAACGGCCGCGCAGATCGTCGCTGGATACCTTCCTGAGATAGGCGACGGAGCCTTCGCCGAGATGGGCGAGCTCGCCCGTGGTCATCGTGTGTCTCTGGGCAGTATTGGGCATTGTAGCCTCCTTCTAGCCAGGATGCCGTATTGGCCATCCCGCATGAGAGCCATCGGCAGTGCTTAGTCTGCTACCGATATGTTTATTTTCCGTACCAGTCGCTCGGCTTCCGGCCGGTCGAGATCGACCGAGAGCAGACCGTTCTTCAGATCGGCCGCAATCACCCGCATCCCGTCGGCCAGCACGAAGCAGCGTTGGAACTGTCGTGAGGCGATACCGCGATGCAGGAACTCGCGCTCCTTGTCGTCGCTCTGTCGACCGCGCACGATGAGCTGATTCTCCTCGACGGTGACTTCGAGATCGTTTTCGGCGAAACCGGCGACCGCAAGCGTGATCCGCAGCCTCTCGCTCCGTTCATCGGCATCCCTGATGCGTTCGATGTTGTAGGGCGGGTAGCTGTCGCCCGACTTGGCAAGGCGCTCCAGCGTCTTTTCCATCGTGTCGAAGCCCAGGAGAAGCGGGCTTGAGAAGGGCGTCATACGGCTCATGTTACAGCTTGTCCTCCGAGAGCGACATAATGCGGAAAAACCCGGATGGCATTTTCCCGTCTGTTGTTGATATGGTCCGCGCCGTCGGCAACTTCAAGACTGCAAAAAACTGCCCAACAAGGAAAGAAAATGCCCGTACCGCGCAAGATAATCATCGACACTGACCCCGGTCAGGACGATGCCGTCGCCATTCTGCTGGCGCTGGGGAGCTCCGAGCTCGACATTCTGGGAATTACCGCTGTTGCCGGCAACGTGCCGCTCAAGCTGACCGAAAACAATGCCCGCAAGATCTGCGAGCTGGCAGGCCGTCCCGACATCAAGGTCTATTCCGGCGCCATCAGGCCGCTGATCCGCGAACTGGTCACCGCCGAGGAAGTGCACGGCAAGACCGGCCTGAACGGCCCCGATCTGCCCGAACCCACAATGAAGCTGCAGGAACAGCATGCCGTCGACTACCTCGTCGAGACGCTGATGCGCGAGGAAGCCGGCACCATCACTTTGTGTCCGCTCGGCCCGCTCACCAACGTCGCGCTCGCCCTCATCCGCGAACCCAGGATCGCCCCACGTATCAAGGAGATCGTCTTGATGGGCGGCGGCTTCTTCGAAGGCGGCAACGTCACCCCTGCCGCCGAGTTCAACATCTATGTCGATCCGCATGCGGCCGACGTGGTGTTCCGCTCGGGCGTGCCGATCGTCATGATGCCGCTCGACGTCACCCACAAGGCGCTGACCACGACCAAGCGCATCGACGCCTTCCGCAAACTCGGCACCAAGGTCGGCCTTGCCACGGCGCAGATGCTTGAATTCTTCGAACGCTATGACGAAGGCAAATACGGCACCGACGGCGGGCCGCTGCATGATCCGTGCGTCATTGCTTACCTTCTCAAGCCGGAGCTGTTCCAGGGCCGCCACTGCAATGTGACAGTGGAAACCTCCTCGGAGCTGACCATGGGCATGACCGTCATCGACTGGTGGGGCGTCACCAAGCGTCCGAAGAACGCCATGGTGATGCGCGACATCGACCATGACGGCTTCTTCGCGCTGCTCGTCGAGCGCCTCGGCCGGCTTTGAAGCTGCCAATGTTTGGATGAAGAAGGGGCGGCACATGGCCGCCCCTTTTGCATTGCCGATCTGGCGAAAGATCTACCGCGTCCGCGAAAACGCCAGCCAGACGCCGCCGCCGACAAGGAACGTGCCCGAGATGCGGGTCATCAGCTTGAGGCGTTTGGCCGACAGGAACTTGCCGGCGCGGCCTGCGGCAATCGCGTAGGCCGAATCCGACATCGCCGCGAAGACCATCGCTGTGACGCCCATGATGACGATCTGTTGGGCGTAGTTGGCGCTCGGGTCGATGAACTGCGGGATGAAGGCGCCGAAGAAGATCAGCGTCTTGGGGTTGCTGATCGCAACCAGGAAGCCCTGCAGGAAAAAGCCGCCGCGCGGCCGCCTGGGCGTGCCGTCGGCGGCGAGCTCGCCTCCCGCGCGGAACATCTGAATGCCGAGCCAGATCAGATAGGCGGCGCCCAAAAGCCGGACCCACTCGAACCAGTGCCCCATCGCCTCGATCATCTGGTTGAGGCCGATGCCGACGATGGCGATCATCATGGCGACGCCGATCTGCGTGCCGGCGGCGTTGGCGAGGCCGGCGCGCGTGCCATGCCTGATGCTGGACGCGATGATCAGCGTGACCGTCGGCCCCGGTATCAGCACGATGACGATGCAGGCGACGACATAGGCGGCGTAGAGTTCAAGCGACATGTTCCGTTCCTCCGGCGGTCGCCCGACACTAAGCACGCGAAGTTTTTGCGTGTCTAGTGGGTGGAACTCAACCCATGAGTGCTGTGTCCACCTCGGCGGCCAGCGGGATCGCCGGCTGGGCGCCTGGCTTCAGGCAAGCGAGCGATCCGGCGGCGGCGGCGCGGCGGAGCGCGTCCTTGAGGTCGAGTCCCGCGGACAGGCCGGCAGCGAGATAACCGCAGAAGGTGTCGCCGGCACCGACGGTGTCGACAGGGGTAATCTTTAGCGCCTCGACATGGATGAGCTCGTCGCCCCTTGCCGCCAGGACACCATCCCCGCCGAGCGTGACGATGACAGTGGCGCCGGTGCTCCGGGCGAATTCGCCCATCCGCTCCGGCCGTTCGCCCGCGGGCAGCGAAAGCGCCTCGGCGTAGAGGTCGAATTCGGTTTCATTGGCTATGACATAGTCGGCCTTGCCGACGAAGCTTGCCGCCTCGGCGCGGAAGGGGGCGGTGTTCAGTATGGTCACGGCGCCGGCACTGCGTGCCGCCTCAAGCGCCGCGTCGACGGTCGCAAGCGGGATCTCGTGCTGCAGGAGCACGATGTCGCCCTTCTTGAACTGTGCCTTGGCGAGATCGCCCGGCACCACCGAACCGTTGGCCCCCGGCACCACCGCGATCATGTTCTCGCCGTCACCGCCGACAAGGATCAATGCGATGCCTGTGGCGGCCTGGATCTCGGCCACGCCGGAAAGGTCGACGCCGCCGCTTTTGAGGAAGGCGACGGCCTCGCCGGCGAAGGCATCCTTGCCGACCGCGCCGACCATGCGCACCTCAGCGCCCGCGCGTGCGGCGGCAAGCGCCTGGTTGGCGCCCTTGCCACCGGGCGCCGACTTGAAGTCGCCGCCGGGTACGGTCTCGCCCGGGCCGGGCAGGCGGCCGACGGTTGCGATGAGGTCGAGGTTGATGGATCCGACAACGGTGATCACGGCAGTCTCCTGAAAAGTCAGCCGGAAACTACATTGTGTCGCGGTCGCTTGCCAGATGGTGCCTGGTCATTCGCAGCGGAAGACGACCTGGGCCTGGTAGGTGCCGGCCGGGAATATGCCGGTCGACTTGGTGGCTGTCAGGTTCACCGGGATGATCCTGGTTCCGTTTGACACCCGCGTGATCGTGCTGCCGCCATAAGTCACACTATCCACCGTGTAGGTGGAGGCGAAGGTCACGTTGGCATCGCCGCCGCTTGGCGCCGAGAGGAAGTTGACCGGGGCGGGTGCCGACAGGCCATAGCAGTCGAGCAGGTTCAGGATCGAGCACAATAGCGAGCTGGTTGTCACTGTCACCGAGGCGGCCGAGCCCCCGGCCTGGCTGGAGCCGAAGACATTGATCGTCGGATTGGGCGACAGCGTGCCCGTTGTCTGGACGTTGATGGTGCAGGTGCCGATGATCGCCGCCTGCGCAGGCGCAGCGGTGAGCCAGAGGCTCAAGATCCCCAGGACAGAAGCGCCGGCGCGCATGGTCACTGCCCCGTCTGTTTTGGTGGCGGCGTCTTGCCATCGGTCCAGCCGCTGTCTGCCCAGCCCGCCTTGGAATGCTGCACCGAGCCGGTGACATCGCCTCCGCCGGGTGCACCCAGCCCCATCTTGAGCAGCTTCAGCTCCATCTGCAGCCGCGCCACTTCGAGCTCATAAAGTTTGGAGCAGTCGAGCCGTTTCGGCGTGCGCCCGATCGGGATGACGACGCGGCCATAAGTGGCGATGTCGTTGTTCTCGCGGTTGTTGCCCTGGATCACGCCGACATCGAGATAGGCGCCGCTGCCCGATACGGCCGAACGGCAGGTCGTGCCATCCGCGGCGCGCACCTCGTCCTGGCCTTGCGGCAATGTCACGCCCGGCAAGGAGAAGCCGCTCTGGTTCTGGTTGAGATTGTAGACGTCCTCTGCCCAGGACGCGCAAGGCGTCAATGCGGCGAGGCTCGTGAGCGTCAGAAACGCCGCTGTCCGAGGAATTTTCCGCATATTTGAGCCTTGATCTGCGTCTGTTCATTTGGAAATGGCACACTTTCCGTACATATACGCACTTTACGCTCATTGTTGCCGTCGAACGGCACGACCACGAGGACCGGTCGTGACGCCTCTGCCCCCAGCATGAAACTGTCGGGCGCTATCTTGGCGTCGACCGGCTGGAAGTTCTGGTCGTAGACCCGGACATCGATCCGGATCTTCTTGTTGTAGGGGTTGGATGGAAACACCCGCACAGCGAAGGCATCGGTGAAACTCGTCACTTCGCCGCGCATCGGCGACATAGACTGTGCGGACGCGGGGCTGGCCGCCAGACCCATTCCGAGAAATGGAATTGCCAGACTGCGTAGCATCAAGCTCTCCCTGTCTTTCCTGTCTGCGCAGGCGTTACTGGCATGTGACCGTGACGGTGGCCGAATAGTTGCCGGCGGCGAAGATGTCGGAGCCGGTCTTGGTGCCGGTGAGGTGGACGGTGACGGTGTCGACGCCGGGCGTCGACAGGTTGGAGGAGGCCCCTGTTTCCGCAACCGTATGGGCACCTGCCACCGAATAGGTCGGCGCCCAGGTGATCGGGGTGACATCGGCCGGCGGCACGGTGATTGCAGTTGGCGCGCCAATGCTGATCGCGACATTGCCCGTTGTGGTGGCCGTGATAGTGCCGGCCACGCCGCCGGCATTGTGCGAGCTCAACGATTGCAGGTCTGGGCTCACCGTCATCGTGCCGCTGCCGTTGGTGACGACCAGCGTGCAGATTGCCGCGACAGTGCCGTTGAAGGTGACGTTGCCGGTGGCCGCGAGCGCCGGCTGGGCAATAGAGTAAGCCGCTACGGCAAGACCTGCAGTGAGAATGCAGTATTTCATTCTGTTCTCCGGGACCGCAAAAAATGCATCTGTCCTGGAGGCGACGGTGATCCAGTATGGTTAATTTGATATTAACGCCAAACTCTGACCAAAAGTTCGTTTGTATGCATATAATTTATTCTACATGGATTCGAGATTTTCGACGCGGCGTCAATCTCGTTTGCTGTGTTGAATTAAAGTATTTTTTATAAATTGTTTTATCGCAGCAAATTATTTTCTCGAATTGAGCGGCCATCCCGTCAAGTATCTGTGCGTTACGGCCGAGCCAGCCGTGAGGTGACTATGGTCCACAGCAGCAAGAATATGCTCGTCGACTAAGCATGGCGAGATTTTATCGCAGTCTCTTTCAAACAATATGATCGATGGCTGATATAATCTCGCCAATGGCGCGCAGCACAAGCATACGAGCTTATGCGGCGTCAGGCCCGCAGTTGACCCAACAGCAGCGGGCGCGAGTTAGCCAGGCTCAACCAACCAATGAAGATTGGCGAACCAGCTGATTGGATTGAGCTTGAAAAGCGTCGCCTGGAACTCGATACCTTCAAGGAGCCAAGACGAAAACACGATTTCGTCACCGCCGGAGGCGGGCCGTCATCATGTGCAGATCGGTGCTACTGCTTGGAGCCGCCACTGGGTTGCTTTGACGCTTCGATCAGGTCCGCCTGGCGGACGAGGCCTTCTGCGATTTTCCGTGCCTGGTGCGGCTTTATCAGAAGTTCCACACTCTCAGCCGTGGCCTCTCCACGACGAACCCGCTCAATATGCTCCTGGGAGGTCACATACTCAAGACGAACAATAAGGTTCCCCGGTTCCAGCGCGTTGATATGCACGTTGATCAGGTTCGGTGTGTTGGTCGTGTTTTCAAATTTTGCAGGCATGGGCGTCCCCTTCCGAATCTGCGGATCATGCCGCTCCACCAACCAATAGTCCATCAGCCGCCTCAACGCACTTCTCGCCAACGAGTGCGATCGACCGTGGTCAGAGATGAAACCCGAAGCCGGCGCAATGGGCAGGTCTTTCCCTCCGGGTCATCATCGTATAGGATAAAAAGTTAATAAATTCAAATATTTGATCGATAGCGTCAGGAAAATTGAAGCATGCGCCCGCGCCATCTGCTGCTCGCCCTGAGCATTGTTCTGATCTGGGGCGTCAACTTCGCCATCATCAAAATCGGCCTCAAGCAGGTGTCGCCGCTGGCCCTCGGCGTCGCCCGCTTCTTCCTGGCTGCCTTCCCGTGGGTCTTCTTCATCAAGCGCCCGAACGTGCCGCTGTCGATGATCGCTACCTATGGCCTGCTGATCTTTGCGTTGCAGTTCGGCTTGCTGTTCACGGGGATGAAGATCGGCATGAGTGCGGGGCTGTCGTCGCTGATCCTGCAGTTGCAGGTGTTCTTCACCGTCGGCCTGTCGATGCTGCTGCTCGGCGAGCGGCCGACACCCTGGCAGTTGGCCGGCGCTGCGCTGGCGTTTAGCGGCGTCGGGCTGGTTGGGCTGCATGTCGGTGGTGACGTGACCATGGTCGGATTGTTGCTGCTGATCGCAGCGGCTGCTGCCTGGGGCGGCGGCAACGTCGTTTCCAAGCAGATTTCGCAGCGTGCCGCCACGGCACCCAACGTGCTCGGCCTCGTCGTCTGGGGCAGCCTCTTCGCCTTGCCGCCGCTGCTGGTCGTGGCATTGGTCCTCGACCCCGAGCATTTCGTCAGCAGCTTCACCGGGCTCGACTGGGTGTCGGTCGGCTCGATCGCCTATATCGTCTATCTCTCCACGCTGTTCGGCTTTGCGGCCTGGAGCGGGCTCCTGGCGCGCTATCCGGTTTCGACCGTTGCGCCCTTCACCTTGCTTGTGCCGGTGTTCGGTTTCCTCGGTTCGGCGGTGCTGCTGGGCGAGCCACTACAAGACTGGAAGCTGGTGGCTTCCAGTCTTGTCATTGCCGGACTTTGCATCAACCTGTTCGGGCCACGGCTGTTTTCGCGTCCGCAGCGGTCAGTTGCCCCGCCTCCCAGCCCAGAATAGCCCGCTTGCGTGTCAGGCCCCAGTGATAGCCAGTCAGCGCGCCGGACTTTCCGAGCGCCCGGTGGCAGGGCACGACGAACGACAGCGGGTTGGCGCCGACCGCCGCGCCAACCGCCCGGCTTGCCTTGGGCGAGCCAACTTCCGAGGCGATCGCAGAATAGCTGCAGGCCCGACCCATCGGGATCTTGAGCAGCGCCTCCCACACCCGCACCTGGAAGTCGGAGCCGATCATGACCACGCGCAAGGGCTGATCCTGGCGCCAGCGCGTCGGGTCGAAGATGTGTGCGGCATAAGGGGCCGTTGCACTCATGTCCTCGACATAGGTGGCGTTCGGCCAGCGGCCGGACATGTCGGCGAAGGCGGCGCGCTCTTCGCCGGCGTCGTTGAAGGACAGGCCGGCGAGGCCGCGGTCGGTGACCATGACAAGCGCCACGCCGAAGGGCGAGATGTGAAAGCCGTAGCGGATGGTGAGCCCGGCGCCACGTGTCTTGTAGTCACCCGGCGACATCGCCTCATGGGTGACGAACAGGTCGTGCAGGCGGCCCGGCCCCGACATGCCGACCTCGAATGAGGTTTCGAGCAGCGGCAGGCCGTCGTCGAGCAGCTTGCGGGCGTGGTCGAGCGTCACCGCCTGCAGGAAGGCTTTCGGCGACAGGCCGGCCCAACGGCTGAACAGCTTCTGCAAGCTTGTCGGTGTCTCGCCGACCTCGGCGGCCAGTGTCTCGAGCGACGGCTGGTCGCGGTAGTCGAGGCTGATCTTTTCGATCACCCGGCGCACAGTCTCATACTCCGAACCGGTCGGCGTGATGTCGTGCTGCAGCGTGGCGACAGGTTTCATTTGCGTCTGGGCGTTCATGGCTTGATCTCCTTGGACGCCAATGTCGCGTTGGCTGTGGGTATTTCCCACCCGATTCCTGCTCATCTGCTCCTTGCGGTTGCAAGAGCCCGCGAAAAAGCCGTGGCAAAGCTCTCGCGGTCATCGGGGTTGAGGAAACTTCCGATCGCCACGCTGTTGTCACGCGTCTCGACCGCCATGCCGGTGATGCCGATCTCGTCATGACGGGAAACTGCGAATCGCGCCCAGAACGGATTGAAATGGTATTGCTCCGACTTGCCCGACGGGGCGGTCTTGAGGATGTCGAGGCTGGTGCGGGAGACGCTGACCTCCTCTCGGGCGCGCGCGGCGCGATAATTGAGGCGGAAGGCGACATAAAGGGCTACGACGTCGAGGCCGAGGAAGCCGAAGATCGGCCACGCACCGTGGCTGAGAAATATGGCGCCGGTGACCATGCAGCCAAAGGTCAGCGTACCCATCAAGATCAGGAATCCGGTGTGCCCGAGCGAGCGGTGCGGCAGAAGCAACGCTTTGAAGAATGGCTCGTCGGCGGCAAAAGTGGCGTTTGTCTCGCTCATGCCTGACAATTATAGAGGGGCGATGAAAAACCCCAAGCCCAAAGATAAGGCCAAGGCCCTGCCGAAAGGCCGCACGTCCGGTGCCGCAGCCAATCCACGCGCCACGCGCCGCCGTTCACTCTATTCGGCGGCCGAAGTGCGCGAGATCTTCCGCCGCTTTTCGGTCCAGCGGCCGGAGCCGAAGGGCGAGCTCGAACACGTCAACGCGTTCACGCTTTTGGTTGCGGTGGTGCTGTCGGCGCAGGCGACCGACGCCGGCGTCAACAAGGCGACGCGCGCGCTGTTTGCCATCGCCGACACGCCCGAGAAGATGCTGGCACTGGGGGAGGAAATCGTGGGCCAGCACATCCGCACCATCGGTCTGTGGCGCAACAAGGCCAAGAACGCGATCGCCCTGTCCGAGGTGCTGATCCGTGATCATGGTGGTGCGGTGCCCGACAACCGCGACCAGCTCGTCGAGCTGCCCGGCGTTGGCCGCAAAACCGCCAATGTCGTGCTCAACATGGCCTTCGGTCAACACACCATGGCCGTCGACACCCACATATTGCGCATCGGCAACCGCATCGGTCTGGCACCTGGCAAGACGCCCGAGCAGGTCGAAGATACGCTGGTCAGGATCATCCCTGACGAGTTCATGCGCCATGCCCATCACTGGCTGATCCTGCATGGCCGTTATGTCTGCAAGGCACGCAAGCCCGACTGCTGGCGTTGCGTCATCGCCGATATCTGCAAGTCGCCTGAAAAGTCGACCAGCGAACCGGCGCCGCTGGTGCCTCTCGACGACATCGACCCGATCGAGGTCGCCGAAGCCGAAGTGGCGGCTCAGTAGCCGCGCGCCATCGCCGCCGCAAATATCGGGATCAGCGCGAACACAGCGATCTCGGCCTTGAGGAAGTTGCGCACCCTGGCAATCTCGGCATCCGGGACGACATAAGCCTCGCCACCGCCGGCGCCACGCCAGCGCGCGATACGGATCGTCGGTGCGATCGACAGCAGGCCTACGGCCGCGAACGCCACCATCTTGGCCCAGAAGGTCGGGTTGTAGATATAGAACTCCCAGCCCTTCAGCCCGAAATAGACACGCGACGCGCCGATGAGCACCAGCAGTGCTGCAAGTCCACCATAGACCGCGTCGATGCGTCCGAGCAGTGCGAGATTGCGCCGGCCGAGCCCGGGGCGAACCAGTATCACCTCGGCAGCGAGCACGCCCGCAAGGGAGAATGCCAGGAGGTGGTGAATGATGGTCAGGATAAGGTCAGTCATCAGTGCCTCGTGATGCGACTCGACCGCGGCACCTTAGCAACGGACGTAGGGCAAGCATATGACGAGGCAGATGTCAGCAAATGTCAGCTGTCTGTCACTTGTCGAATTGACGAAGAGACTGAGGAAATACACGTTTCAACCATGGCGCTGACACGACAGATCAATCCGATGCCCGACTGGATCCGCAACGAGCTCGTCTCGCGTGGCTTGGTCGGCGCCTATGAGGGGCGGCCAGACTACCAGCGCAATGATTATCTTGGCTGGATCGATCGCGCCAAGCTGGCGACGACCCGCCGCAAGCGGCTCGACCAGATGCTGGATGAGCTCGATCGTGGCGACGTCTATATGCGGATGGCCTGGCACGGTTAGAGCATGGTTCCGAAAGCAGGGACGGTTTCGGATAAGACCCCACGAGGAAGCCCGGGCCGTTCCATTTCTCGGACTAGGACAGGTTGGCCACTGGCGGACAGCGTCACCGGGTTCTGGCCTGCTGTTCTGCCAGCCATCTGTGCTAGACCCGCTGCCATTGTCCATGGAGATCGACGATGGCCGCCTTTTCCCTTGCCGACATTCCCGTCATCGAGACCGAGCGAACGGTGCTGCGGCCGCATCGGCTTGAAGACTTCGATGCCTATGCCGGGACGTGGGCCGATCCGGTCGTCACGCGCTTCATCGCCAAGCCGCGCACACGCGAGGAAAGCTGGCAGCGTTTCCTGCGTCATGCCGGTTCATGGTCGCTGATCGGCTACGGTTTCTGGGCGATCGAGGAAAAGGCGACGGGCCGCTTCATCGGCGAAGCGGGTTTCCACGATCTCAAGCGTGACATCACGCCTTCGATAGAAGGTATCCCTGAGGCCGGCTGGGGTTTTGTCGCTGACATGCACGGCAAGGGCATCGCCAGCGAGACGGTCGCGGCCTTCGTGCGCTGGGCCGACAGCCGCTTTGCCGGCCCTACCGTCTGCATCATCGATCCGGCAAACGGTGCGTCGTTGCGGGTCGCCGAGAAGAACGGCTACCGCGAGACCGGCCGGACCACCTATCACGGTGAGCCGACCATCCTGCTAGAGCGGAGAGGCTCGGTTGGGTCAGCCGCCCACGGCGGTTGAGGTGACCGGCTTGGCGCCGCCGATGCGTTCCCAGCTTCGGCCGTTGCCCTGAGCCTGGCGCGCGAAATAATTGTAGGGCGTGCTGGACCAGTCGCGGACCGAACTGGTCAGGTTGTCCAGGATCAGGTCGCCCTCGTTGGTGCGCACCGTCAGCACCGTGTGGCCCTGGCCGCGGTAGCGCGCCACCGTCAAAAGCAACGCCGAACCGGGCCAGCCGCGCTTCAGCAATTCGCGCTTCTTCAGGATCGCGAAATCCTCGCAATCGCCTGATGAAACCGGCACGCGCCAGTCATCGCCGATATCGTTGCGTTCCTTGATGCGCGAATTGACGGCGCGGTTGATCTGCTTGAGCTCGGACTTGAGGTCGGCGTGCAAGGCAACAACCTTGCTGCCGCCGGATGTGCTGCACAGGCCCGGCTCACGGCCGCAGAACGAGGCGAATGCGGGCGGCGCAAAAGCCTTACCCTTGGTCTCCATGGTCGTTCCGGCCTGGGCAGCAAGCGTACAGGCAAACGACGCCGATAGCGCGATCAGCGCGACGATACTTTTCACAGTGGTAGTCCCCGATGCGTAGAAAAAGGATGACGTGTGTCGGTTAATGAGCGGTTGCTAAAATGACGATTGGTCGCAAACGAGGCAGCGCCCCTAACAAATTGTAAACCGAACACATAAGAGTTGAGACATTGTCCCACCGGCCGGTCGCAGGGGCGGCGAACCGAGGCTCTCGGCGGGACGTTCCCCGATGAAAAAACTGCAACTCAGCCTGTCGAGGCGTTGACATCGCTTCAGCCGTTTTGCAAAGTGAAACCGGTTTCACTTTTGGGGAACATGCCGCTTGAAGTTCGACCTGTCGATCCTTGCCAAGCATATCCCCTTCCTGTTGGAAGGGGCGTGGCTGACGTTGCAGGCCTGCACGCTTGCCGTCGTCGGCTCGCTGGCGCTGGGTCTTGTCGTTGGCGCGATGCGCACCTCGGCGTCGCCGCTGCTCAACCGGGTGGCTGCCGTCTATATCGACATTTTCCGCAACATCCCGTTCATCGTGCAGCTGTTCTTCTTCTATTTCGGCCTGCCCGAGATCGGCATCTACATCGACGCCTTCACCACCGGCGTCGTCGCGCTGTCGATCGCCGGCGGCGCCTTCACCTCTGACGTCATTCGCTCGGGCATCCTGGCAATCGACCCGGGCGTCATCGAGGCAGCGCAGGTCAGCGGTCTGAGGAAGATCACAATCTTCCGCAAGATCATTCTGCCGATTGCCCTGCGCGCCTCGGTGAGACCTTTGGGCTCGGTCTTCATCAACCTGATCCTGACCTCGTCGATCCTGTCGACGATCACGCTCAACGAACTGACCGGCTCCGCCAAGATCGTCGCATCGAACACCTTCCGTCCGTTCGAGGTCTATTTTGTCCTGCTCGTCGCCTACGCCGCGCTGACCTATGCCGTTTCGATCCTGATCGGCATGCTGCACCGCTACCTCAACCGTCACCAGGAAGAGGGAGCCGTCTGATGCGCTACGGGGATTTCACGCCGTTCGACATCATTCTGCTGCTGCAGGGTCTTGGCGTTTCGCTGGCCTTGTTCGTCTCGACCACGCTGATCGGCCTCGTCATCGGCACCGCATGGGCGGTGGTCCGCTTCTACCGCGTGCCGGTGCTGATACAGCTCGTCACCTTCGTCGCCGAGCTGCTCAAGAATTCGCCTGTCCTGGTGCAACTGTTCCTGGTGTTCTTTGGCCTGCCGGCGTTCCTCAAGATCAACGTCACGCCGACCGAAGCCGCCGTCATCACGCTCTCGGGCAACAGTGCCGCCTTCATCTACGTCATCGCCGTTTCGGCCATCGAGTCGGTCGGTCGCGACCAGATCGAGGCCGCGCGGGTCTTCGGCCTGACGCGTTGGCAGATCCTGCGCCGGGTGATCGCGCCGCAGGCGACAGCCTTCGCCATCGGGCCGCTGACCGGCCTTCTGGTCAACCAGTTGCAAGTCACCTCGCTGATCTCGGTCATCGGCGTGATGGATCTGACCAAGGTCGGCAACATTCTCAACCTGCGCACGCTGAAGCCGTTCATCGTCTGGACCGCCGTAGGCCTGCTCTATTACCTCACCGCCAAGCTGGTGACCTATGCCGGCGCGCGCTTCGAGAAGCGGCTTCGCGCCCATACCGCCTGGAAGGGTCTGTAAATGATCAGCATCACCGGCCTGCGCAAATCCTTCGGCGCCGCCACTGTCCTCAACGGCATCGACCTCGAGATCCGCCAAGGCGAGGTCGTCTCGGTGCTCGGCTCGTCCGGCTCGGGCAAGTCGACGCTGATCCGCTGCATCAACGGCCTGGAGAAGATCGACGCCGGCAAGATCACTGTCGACAATTTTGACGTCTCCAAGCCGCGCGAGCTTGCCGAGGCGCGCAAGCGTTCGGGTACCGTGTTCCAGCTGTTCAATCTTTATCCGCACATGACTGCGGTGCAGAACGTGGCACTTGCCCCGGTCGAGGTGCTGAAGGTGCCGCGCAAGCAGGCCGAGGCAGAGGCGCGCGAGCTGTTGAATTCAGTCGGGCTTTCCGAGCGTGCCGACGCCTATCCTTCCCAACTGTCAGGCGGCCAGCGTCAGCGCGTCGGCATCTGCCGGGCGCTGGCGATGAAGCCGAGCTATCTTCTGCTCGACGAGGTCACCAGCGCGCTCGACCCCGAGATGACGTCGGAGGTGCTGTCGATCCTGGCCAATCTCGCCAAGGGCGGCACGACGATGGTCTTCGTCACCCACGAGATCGAGTTTGCGCGCTCCATTTCGTCGCGCATTGCTTTCCTCGACAAGGGCCAGCTCATCGCCGACCTGCCGACCGAAGATTTCTTCTCCGCCACGGGCATGGCCCTGCCGCGCGTGGCCCAGTTCCTCTCCAAGATGCGTAAAGACTGAAATGATCCTGCTTGCCAATTCCGAGGCCTGGCCCGGCTTCTCCAAGAGCGTCGAACTTCTGAAGGCTGGCCGCCACGGCATCGATGCCATGGTTGCCGGCATCAGCGAGGTCGAGCGCGAGGTCAAGGTCCGGTCGGTCGGCTTCGGCGGCTGGCCGAACATGCTCGGCCGCATGGAGTTCGACGCCGGCGTCATGGACGGCACGACGCGCGAAGTGGGCTCGGTCGGTGCGGTGCCCGACACCATCCCGGTGGCAGCGCTCGCCCATGAGGTGATGAAGAGGCTGCCGCACGTCATGCTGACCGGCGACGGCGCCCGCCGCTTCGCCACCGAGATCGGCTTCGGCGTCGACGAAACGCTCTACGAAGACAGCAAGCGTGTCTGGTGGCAGCGGCTCGAAAAGGAACTGTCGCCGGAGGAGCTGGCGAAGTTCCCCGACATCGCGCTCGCGCCGCTCAGCCGCACCATCACCGACCCCGAACGGGTACGCGACACCACAGTATTCCTGTCCAAGGACAGCCTTGGCGGGCTCAATGTCGTGACCTCGACGTCGGGCTGGGCGTGGAAATATCCCGGCCGTCTCGGCGACTCGCCGATCCCAGGCGCCGGCTTCTACGCCGACAGCCGTTTCGGCGCCGCCGCTTGCACCCATACCGGCGAGATGACCATGCGCTGCGGCACCGCGCGCACCATCGTGCTCGCCATGCGCCTCGGTCATTCGCTGGAGCAGGCCATAGCCCTTGCCATCGACGAGCTGCGCGAGCTGAAGGACGGCTTCTTGGCCGGCGTCGTCATCCACGCGCTCGACGCCAAGGGCAACCACAAGGTCGTCAGCCTGAATTGCGAAGAGCAGATCAAATACTGGTTCTGGGACACCGATTTGCCCGAACCGGAACATCGCTTCGCCGAACCGTTCACATCCTAACAACCCGAGGGAGAGGGAATATGAAGAACCTGATCACGAAACTCGCCGGCATGGCCCTGGCCGTGGGCCTTGCGGCCACCGGTGCTGCCCAGGCCGGCAAGATCGACGAGATCCGCGAGCGCGGCACCGTGCGCATCGGCGTGTCGCTTGGCGGCGAGCCGATCGGCTTCCGCGACGCCCAGAACAACCCGGTCGGCTATGACGTCGACGTTGCCACCCAGCTCGCCGAGAAGCTCGGCGTGCCGGTCGAATTCGTCGACGTGTCGGGCGACGCCCGCATCTCGATGCTGGTGTCGGGCCAGATCGACATCGCGGTTGCCAACACCTCGGCGACGCTCGAGCGCGCCAAATCGGTGGATTTCTCGATCCCTTACAACCGCGCCGGCCTGCGCATCATCGTCCAGAAGGACGCCGGCATCACCTCGCTGGAAGGCCTCGCCGGTAAGAAGATCGTCGTCGGCCGCGGCTCGACCGGCGAGACCTTCATCAAGAAGGCAGCACCTGAGGCCGAGCTCGTTTATACCGACAACTTCTCGCCTGAAGGCGTGCTGCTGCTGCAGCAGAAGCGGGTTGACGCGGCCATCGAGGACTCCTCGCTGCTCGACTATCTCGCCACCAAGAACGAGAACCTGGTGACGCTACCGGGCCTGCACTCCAACGACCCGATCGGCATCGCTGTCGCCAAGGGCGACGAGGGCTTCGTCCGCTGGATCGACATGTTCGTCTCCGACTATATCCAGAGCGGCGCTTATGAGACGAACTACAAGAAGTGGTGGGGCGAAACAGCCAACCCGCCGGCACTGACCCCGCTCTGGTAAGACAGGGCTGAGGCAGCGGGCAGGCGGGAAGCCTGCCCGTTTTGCATTCAGGACGTTGCCCTTGCCACGAAGAAGGTCGGCACCGTCACCTCGGCATGGCCGTTGCCAAACTGCTCCGGCGTCGCCAGGAAGCGCAGGATTTCGCCGACATAGGTCTTCTTGTCATAACCGATCGACGAGATCGGGTAGGCCTCGAAATCGGTCAGCGACAGATTGTCGAAGCCATAGAGGCGGAAGCGCTCTGGCCTGTTGCCGGGAAAGGCATCGCGGTGGACGTCCATGATGCCCATGGCCATCGCATCCGAGGTGCAGAACACCGCGTCGGTCGTTGGCCATTCAGGCGACAGCGCGACGTGGCGGCCGCTCTGGTAGGAGTAATCACCGCGCAGTTCGGCAACCAGCCTTATGCCGCGCTTGGCCATCTCGGCCTTGTAGTTGGCGATGCGCTGCTGCTCGACCGGTGAGGACACGCGGCCGGTCACAAGCGCTGCGGTGGCAACGCCCTTGCTGGCGGCGTCGGCGACAGCTCCGGCAATGCCGGTCGCTTCATCGGGCACGACTGAAGGCGACGAGCCGTCATGCATGCCGTTGAGCATCAGAACGTCGTCGCTGCGGAACATCTTGCGTACGCTTTCGGCGTCGGCGAAGTCGGAAAACACCAGTGCGGCATCGACATGATAGGCAACGCCGTTGCGCAGGAACTCCTCGATGCGCTCGACCGAGCCGACGCGTAGGAAGATCACCTGCTTGCCGATCGACTGGATGTCGCTGATCAGCAGGTCGAACAGGTCGAGGTCGGAGAAGTCGTGGATGTGGTTGACGATGACGGCAATCAGGTTGACCGTCTTGGTGGTCAGGCTGCGGGCCAGAAGATTGGGCTTGAAGCCGAGCTTGTCTGCTGCTTCAAGCACACGCGCGCGCTTGTCGGCGGAGACGGGACGGCTTTCGCTCGACAGCGCCCGCGAGGCGATCGCGCGCGACACGCCAGCCAGCTCGGCGACATCGGCGATGGTCGGCGAGGTGCGTCGTTTGCGCGAACTGTCCATAAGTGCCTTTGCGAGTTTTGGTCTTGATTTTCGGGCGCCGTGGCCAGACGTCCCGCAGCATTCATCCATCCGGGAACTGAATTCATGCTTACCTGCTTCGACATTGGCGGTTCAACGATAAAAAGCGCCCGGGCGCGCTCGGCCGGCGAAATCGAGATCATCGATCGGGTGAAGACACCGCTCGACGACTTTGCGGCCTTCGCCGCCATCATTGCCGAACGCGTGGCGCTGGATCGCGGCACAACACGGGGCGTTGCCATTTCGATCGCCGGCGTCGTCGACCCGGCCTCCGGCAGCCTGAAATGCGCCAACATCCCTTGCGTCGACGGCCGCATCATCGCCGCCGATCTCGAGGCTGAGATCGGCCTGCCGGTGTGGATCGCCAACGATGCTGACTGTTTTGCCATGGCGGAAGCGACTGAAGGGGCAGGGCGCGGCCATCGCAATGTCTTCGGCATCATCCTTGGAACCGGCGTCGGCGGCGGCCTGGTCATCGACGGGCGCTTGGTCACCGGTGCTGGCGGTTACGCCGGCGAATGGGGCCACGGCCAGGCGCTTGCCACAAGGGTCGGCACGCCGCCGGTCGACATCCCGCATTTCACCTGCGGCTGCGGCCAGGTCGGCTGCGTCGACACCATCGGCGGGGCGCGCGGGGTCGAGAAGCTGCATCATTTCCTGTGCGGTGACGCGCTGTCGAGCACCGAGGTCATCGACCGCTGGCGCGAAGGGGAGCCGAAGGCGCGCCGCACCATGGGCATCTATCTCGAGCTCGTCGGCGTTCCGCTGGCGCTGACCATGAACATCATCGGCTCGTCCATCGTTCCCGTTGGTGGCGGCCTGTCCAACGTGCCCGAGCTGATCGAGGCGCTCGACAACCAGGTGCGCAGCCGCACGCTGCGGCGTGCGCAAGGCCCGCTGGTGGTCAAGGCCGCCTTGACCACCGAACCGGGCCTCATCGGCGCCGCAGCCGTCGGTTTCCAGGAGCTCGCCAATGTCTGAGAAAATCCGTCTCGAAGTCTGCGTCGACAGCCCGCAAAGCCTGGCTGCGGCGATTGAAGGCGGTGCCGACCGCATCGAATTGTGCGCGGCGCTCGAAACCGGCGGCCTCACGCCGTCGCCCGGCCTGATGGCGCTTGCCGCCCAGGCGCCGATCCCGGTCTATGCAATGATCCGCACCCGCCCCGGTGCCTTCGTCTTTGACGATGCGGATGTTGTTACCCTGCTGGCCGACATCGACGCGGTGCGTGCCGCCGGGCTGGCGGGTGTCGTGCTCGGCGCCAACAGGCCGGACGGTTCGCTGGACCACGAGTTACTTGCGCGCCTGGCCGGCCAGGCCAAGGGGCTCGGCATGACGCTGCATCGCGCCTTCGACCTTGCCGGGCCTGACTTCAGCGAGGCGGTCGAGCTCGCCGTCGCTCTCGGTTTCGAGCGCATCCTGACCTCGGGCGGCGAAACCACGGCATTGAAGGGGCTCGACGCGCTGGCTAGGTGCTTCGACCATGCGCAAGGCCGCATCGTCATCATGCCGGGATCCGGCGTCAATCTCGACACTGTCGGCGCGATCAAGGCGCGGCTACCGCTGCGCGAAATCCACTCGTCCTGCTCGGTGGCATCAGACGCACCCGCCGACAAGGCGCTGGAACTCGGCTTTGTCGCGCTCCGGCCAAAGCACACCGACACAGGCGTCGTGCGCAGGATGAAGGCGGCACTGGCCTAGGATAGGCTCAGGCCTTCTCGCCCAGTTCCTTGGACGAGACCTCGTAGAGTACCTTGTCGGTCTGGGCATCGACACCGACAAGGCTGACCTCATGGCCCCAGAGCCGCTGGATGTAGCGTATCGTCTCGTTGCGCGTTTCCTCGACCAGCGTCGCGCCATTGTGCACGGTGTGCTTGATGCGCAGCTTGCGGTCGCCCTTGAGGTCGGCATCCACTGCCTGGATGTCGGGCTGGGTCATGCCGACATCGTAGCTGTTGGCGAGGCTCGAACGCACGCGTTCGTAACCGCGCTCGTCGTGGATCGCCATCACCTCGTAATAGGGGTCCGATGATTCTTCCTGCAGCGAAAACAGCCGCATGTCGCGGATCAGCGCCGGGCTCAGGAACTGCCGGATGAAGGATTCGTCGCGGTGTGTCGCCCAGGCGTCGAGCAGTGTGCCGCACCAGTCGCCATTGCCGGCGAAGTCGGGGAACCAGTCGCGGTCTTCCGCCGTCGGTTCGGTGCAGATGCGCTGGATGTCGCGCATCATGTTGAAGCCCAGTGTATAGGGATTGAGCCCACCATAGCGCGGGTCGTCGAAATGCGGTTGGAACACGACGTTGGAATGGTTCTGCAGCACCTCCAGCATGGTGCCTTCGCTGATCTGGCCCTTGTCATAGAGGCTGTTCATGATTGTGTAGTGGACAAAGGTGGCGCAGCCCTCGTTCATCACCTTGGTTTGCCGCTGCGGGTAGAAATACTGCGCGATGACCCGGACGATGCGCAGGATCTCGCGTTGCCAGGGCTTGAGCACCGGGCTGTTTTTCTCCAGGAAGTAGAGCAGGTTCTCCTCGGGATACTCGATCGCCGACTGCCGTTCCGACATGTCGGTCTGGACCTCGCGCGGGGCTTCTGCCTCGGCCGCTTGCGGCAGGGTGCGCCACAGGTCGCTGAAGGTGCGCTCTTCGTGCTCCAGCCGCTCTCGAATGCGTGCCCGCTCGCGCTCGACCGACAGGCGCGGACGGCGGCGGTAGCGGAACACTGCCTGCGGCATCAGCGCGTGCGCTGCATCCAGCACGGCCTCGACGGCAGCCGGGCTGTAGCGTTCCTCGCAACGCGCGATGAAGCTCTTGGCAAACTCCATATAAGGGAGGATTGCGCCAGCGTCGGTCCATTGCTGGAACAGGTAATTGTTCTTGAAGAAGTGATTATGGCCGAACGACGCATGCGCAATGACCAGCGTCTGCAGCGCCATGGTGTTTTCTTCCATGAGATAGGTGATGCAGGGATTGGAGTTGATCACCAACTCATAGGCGAGTCCCATCCGACCCTTGCGATAAAGGTTGGACTCGTGGACGAAATGTTTGCCGAAGGACCAGTGCTGGTACATCAGCGGCATGCCGATCGAAGAATAGGCGTCGAGCATCTGCTCGGACGAGATCACCTCGATCTGGTTGGGGTAGAAGTCGAGGCGAAGCTCGTTGACCGCGATCTCGCGGATCGCGTCATAGGCGCGCGACAGGTCGTCAAAGTTCCAGTCGGAACTGGTGAACAGCAGCGGCAAATGTTTCGAACGTTTTTCCAACTTGCATCCTCATCCGCGTTTGGCTGGGGCTGGCGCCTTGGCGAACAACTCGTGAAAGACGGGATAGATGTCGGACGGCTTGGCAATGCGTGTCATCTCGAAGTTCGGCCATTCGGCACTGACTTCGCGGTAGGCATTCCACAATGACGTGCCGTTGTCGGCGTGGCGGAACATCTCGCTTTCGCGCTCGTCGATGATCTCGACATAGGCGTAGTACTGGCAGAGCCGCATCAGCGTGCTGTCGAGCATCGACACGCACTTTTCTGAATCGTTGGGGATGTTGTCGCCGTCGGATGCCTGGGCGGCGTAGATGTTCCACTCCTTGGCCGGATAGCGCTCACGGATGACGCGCAGCATCTCGTCGAGGGCGGTGGAAACGACGGTGCCGCCGCTCTGGGTGCTGTAGAAAAAGGTGTCCTCGTCGACCTCCGATGCCTCATGGGTGTGGCGGATGAAGACGATGTCGGTCTTGGCGTAACGCCGCTTGAGAAACAGGTGCAGCAAGACAAAGAAGCGCTTGGCGAGGTCCTTCTCGCGCTCGCCCATCGAGCCGGAGACATCCATCAGGCAGAACATGACGGCATTGGCATTGGGCACCGGCTGCGGCTCGAACCGGTTGAAGCGGATGTCGATGGGGTCGATGTAGGGGATCAGCTTTCGCCGCCGCGCGAGTGTTGCAAGCTCCTCGCGCAAGGCCGCGATGCGTTGCAGAATGGCGGCGCTTGGCCGCCTCTCACCCTCCAGCTTGGCGAGCTCCGCCGCGACCGCGTCGATCTCGGCCTGCCGCGGCCGCCGCAGCGCGATGCGCCGGCCGAAGCTGTTGAACATGGTGCGCCCGACACTGATGCTCGTCGGGTTGCCGCTCATCGTGAAACCTGCCCGGCGCGGCCGGAATGTCACCACTTCCTTGAGGTTGAGCTTGACCAAATCGGGCAGTTCGAGGTCCTCGAAAAACAGGTCGAGCACTTCCTCACGCGACAGCACGAAATTGAAATCGTCCTCGCCGTCGCCCGAGGACGATGGGTCCGACCCCTTGCCGCCGCCGGCGGCCGGGCGCGGGATGCGGTCGCCGGTGCCAAACGTCTTGTTGCCGGGAAGGACCTCCTCCCGGCGGCCCGAATGTGGTGCGCGTTGAAAGGTCGGCTCCCCGATCCCCTTGCGCGGGATCGGGATGACCTGGTCTTCCCCCACCGCGTCGATCTTTCCGGACCTGACCCGCTCGTTGATCGCCCGTTTCAACTCGTCCCGGGCGCGCCTCAGAAAACGCTGCCTGTTGCCAAGGCTCTTGTCCTTGGGATTGAGGCGCCGATCGATGAAGTTCGGCATTTCGGTCCCCGCTCGCTCCCGGTCAGCCTGCCTTGTTGACCCGCATGTACCAATCGACGAGGCGCCGCACCTGGCGCTGCGTGTAGCCGCGTTCGGTCATGCGTTCGACGAATTCAGCATGCTGCTTCTCGGTGGTGCTGTCGCGCTTGGCGCCGAAGCTGATCACCGGCAGAAGGTCCTCGACCTGGCCGAACATCCGCTTTTCGATCACCTCGCGCAGCTTCTCGTAGCTCGTCCAGGACGGGTTGCGACCATTGTTCTTGGCCCGTGCCCTCAGCGTGAACTTCACCACCTCGTTGCGGAAGTCCTTGGGGTTGGCGATGCCGGCCGGCTTCTCGATCTGCGACAGCTCGGAATCGAGGATGCCGCGGTTGAGGATCTGGCCGGTGTCGGGGTCCTTGTAGTCCTGGTCCTCGATCCAGGCATCGGCATAGGCGATATAGCGGTCGAACAGGTTCTGGCCGTATTCGCTGTAGGATTCGAGATAAGCCTTCTGGATCTCGTGGCCGATGAACTCGGCATAACGTGTCGCGATCTCCGACTTGATGAAATCCAGGTAAGAGGACTCAATCTCACCCGGGAACTGCTCGCGCTTGATCGCCTGTTCGAGCACGTACATCAGATGCACCGGGTCGGCGGCGATCTCCTTGGTGTCGTAGTTGAACGTCTCCGACAGCACCTTGAAGGCAAAGCGCGTGCTGACGCCGTTCATGCCTTCGTCGACGCCGGCCGCGTCGCGATACTCCTGCATCGACTTCGCCTTGGGATCGACGTCCTTCAGGTTCTCGCCGTCATAGACACGCATCTTGGTATAGAGCGGCGAGTTCTCATGTTCGGCGAGCCGTGTCGAAACGGTGAAGCGGCTCAATATGTCGAGCACTTCGGGTGCGCATGGATTGCTCACAAGTTCGCTCTCGCGCAGCAGCTTTTCGTAGATCTGGCGCTCTTCGGTGACGCGCAGGCAATAGGGCACCTTGACCACCAGGATGCGGTCGAGGAAGGCCTCGTTGTTCCTGTTGCTCTTGAATTGCAGCCATTCGGACTCGTTGGAGTGCGCCAGCACGATGCCCTGGTAGGGGAAGGCGCCGAAGCTTTCGGTGCCGTTGTAGTTGCCTTCCTGGGTCGCGGTCAGGAGCGGATGCAGAACCTTGATCGGCGCCTTGAACATCTCGACGAATTCGAGAAGCCCTTGCGTCGTCCGGTTGAGGCCGCCGCTGTAGGAGTAGGCGTCGGGATCGGCCTGGCTGAAATTCTCGAGCTTGCGGATGTCGACCTTGCCGACAAGCGCCGACACGTCCTGGTTGTTCTCGTCGCCGGGCTCGGTCTTGGCGATGCAGATCTGCCGCAGCCTGGACGGCATCAGCTTGACGACGGAGAACTTGGAGACGTCGCCGCCGATTTCTTCGAGCCGCTTGGCGGCCCATGGCGAAATCAGGCCGGTCAGCCGGCGTCGGGCGATGCCGTATTTGTCCTCGAGAAGGCCGGCCATGCGTTCGGGATGGAACAGGCCGAGAGGTGATTCGAATATCGGGCTGAGCTGGCCGTTGACCTTGAGCGTGTAGATCGGCCGCTCCTCCATCAGCTTCTTCAGCCGCTCCGCGAGCGACGACTTGCCGCCGCCGACCGGGCCGAGCAGATAGAGTATCTGCTTGCGCTCCTCGAGCCCTTGGGCGGCATAGCGGAAGTAGCCGACGATGCGCTCGATCGTGTCTTCCATGCCGTAGAACTCGGCAAACGCCGGATAAACCTTGATTGTTCGGTTCGCGAAGATGCGGCCCATGCGCGGGTCGGCACTGGTGTCGATCAACGTCGGCGCGCCGATCGCGTCGACCATTCGTTCGGCTGCCGTGGCGTACATGGCAGGCTGGTCGCGGCAGGCGAGCAGATATTGCTGGAGGCTCATCTCCTCGGTCGTCTGACTGCTGTAGATTTCCGAGAAGAGATTGAAGACGTCGTTTTCACGTGTTTGCATGGCACCCTCACAATGCCGAAGACGGTGGGAGTGTAACACCACTTCGACCTTTTGCCTTCCTCTCAACTTCCCTGAACAGGCAAAGTTCCGCACAGAATGTCGTGATCGAAGATTTAGTTTGCATGCGTCGAATTGTGGCGCGGCGCGGGCTTCGATCTGCCTCGGTCAACGCCGGATTCCACGGGCACTCGACAGGGCTTTCGTCTCAACTTTCGGCTGCACGCGACGCAGCCTCTCGAACACACGGTCGCTCGGCAGGACAAGTTTCGGATCGTCGTCCGCGACGATTTTTCCGGCTCAAAAGGCCCCCCACTCATGGCCAAATACTCGACGCTCCGGCCGGCATCCGGCTATGAACGTTGACCGCAGTCGCGGAACGTTTTTGCAGGGAAGGATCGCCGTCATGAAGGCACGCATCAAATGGGTTGAGGATCGCACCTTCGTCGGTCAGTCGGGCAGCGGGCACAAGATCGTGCTCGGGACCTCCAAGGAACCGGGTGGCGAGACGCCTGGTCCGAGCCCGATGGAGCTGATGCTGATCGGCGCCGGCGGCTGCTCGGCCTATGACGTCGTCCACATCCTGGAAAAGGGCCGCGAGGCGATCGAGGACTGCTCCGTCGAACTCGATGCCGACCGCGCCGACACCGACCCCAAAGTGTTCACCCGCATCCACATGCATTTCGTCGTCAAGGGTCGTGGCCTTGCGCCGGCCAAGGTCGAGCGCGCGGTCAACCTGTCGATCGAGAAATACTGCTCGGCTTCGGCGATGCTCGCCAAGTCCGCCGTCATCACCCATGACTTCGAGGTCGTCGACACCTCCGCGCCGGCCAGCGCCGACTGACCCGCGCCGACTGGGCGTGGCCGTGGCTGCCGCGTTCTGTCCAGAATCGATGCCGAGCAAATGCGCGATTTCAGGGCAATTGCGCATTTCCGAAAACCCTGCGAAACTGCCTCGTCAGATGAAGAGGCGTGACGCATGAGTTCCCGGAGCGAAAACCCAAGGCTCGACGAGGCAGCCCGCGCCGGCTGGCTCTATTATGTCGCCGGCAACACCCAGGACCAGATCGCAACCAAGCTCGGCGTCTCGCGCCAGACCGCGCAACGGCTGGTGTCGCTCGCCATGTCGGAAGGCCTGATCAAAGTTCGGGTCGACCATCCGATCGCCAACTGCCTCGATCTTGCCGCCAAGCTTCGCTCGCGCTTCGCGCTCGACCTCGTCGAGGTCACGCCAAGCGATCCGGATTCGTCGTCGACGACCATCGGCATCGCGCAGGCCGCGGCCGCCGAGATCGAGAAGTGGCTGCGTTCGCCCGAGCCGATCGTGATGGCGATCGGCACCGGCCGCACGCTGAAGGCTGCGATCGAGCAACTGCCGCCGATGGAGTGTCCGCAGCACAAGGTGGTGTCTTTGACCGGCAACATCTCGCCGGACGGTTCGGCCGCCTTCTACAACGTCATCTTCACCATGGCCGACACCATCAAGGCGCGCAGCTTTCCCATGCCTTTGCCGGCGATCGCCTCGTCTTCCGACGAGCGTCGCATGCTGCATGGCCAGCCACTTATCCAGCCGACGCTGGCGCTTGCCGCCCAGGCCGACGTCACCTTCGTCGGCGTCGGCGACATGGGCCCACAGGCGCCGCTCTATGAAGACGGCTTCATCACCGAGGCCGAGCTCAAGGCGCTGCAGAAGGCCGGCGCCGTCGGCGAGATCGTCGGTTGGGCCTTCGACCGCGACGGCAAGCTGATCGAAGGCATCACCAACGATCGCGTCGCCTCGGCACCGCTGCCGTCGCGCGAGCGCTCGCTGGTGGTGGCGCTTGCCATGGGCGAGCGCAAGCTGCCAGGCATCCTCGCCGCCGTCACCCGCCGCCTCGTCAACGGACTGATCACCGACGAGCGCACCGCGGCGGCACTGCTCGCCGGCTAGCACCGTCCTTTTCCGAATTGCCCGGTGCCGCGCTTCAGTGCGCCGTCTTACGCCATTTCCCGGCATTCTTTCCTGCGCGTCGCCCGCCGGACTGGCGGTTGCACTGTCATGTCCAGATTCCCGCTTGACATAAATCACATCAGATGAATAATTGCCCACAGCCAAGGCAAATGCTCACTTTGGCTTTTGGGAGGAATTCGATGAAACTGAACACGCTCTTCCTGGGCCTGTGCGGAGCGAGCGCGCTTGCGTTTGCCGCTCATGCCGAGACCATCACCATCGCCACTGTCAACAATGGCGACATGGTCCGCATGCAGAAGCTGACGGACGACTTCACCGCCAAAAATCCCGACATCCAGCTCGAATGGGTCACGCTCGAAGAGAACGTGCTGCGCGAGCGCGTCACCACCGACATCGCCACCAAGGGCGGCCAGTACGACGTGATGACCATCGGCACCTACGAGGTTCCGATCTGGGCCAAGCAGCAGTGGCTCTTGCCGCTCGACAACCTTGGTGCCGACTACGACGCCGCAGACATCATCCCGGCCATCGCCGGTGGCCTTTCGGCTGATGGCAAGCTCTACGCCGCGCCCTTCTATGGCGAGAGCTCGTTCGTCATGTACCGCAAGGATCTGATGGAGAAGGCAGGGCTGACCATGCCCGACGCGCCGACCTGGGATTTCATCGCCGACGCGGCGCGCAAGATGACCGACCGCGCCGCCGACATCAACGGCATCTGCCTGCGCGGCAAGGCTGGCTGGGGCGAGAACATGGCCTTCCTGACCGCCATGTCCAACTCGTTCGGCGCGCGCTGGTTCGATGAGAAATGGCAGCCGCAGTTCGACCAGCCCGAATGGAAGAAAACACTGCAGTTCTATGTCGACCTGATGAAGGACGCCGGCCCGTCCGGTGCCTCCTCCAACGGCTTCAACGAGAACCTGGCGCTGTTCCAGCAGGGCAAGTGCGGCATGTGGATCGATGCCACCGTCGCTGCCTCCTTCGTCTCCAATCCGAAGGATTCGACGGTCGCCGACAAGGTCGGCTATGCGCTTGCTCCCGACACCGGTCTCGGCAAGCGCGGCAACTGGCTGTGGGCATGGTCGCTCGGCATTCCGGCCGGCACGCAAAAGGCCGAGGCGGCGCAGAAGTTCGTCTCATGGGCGACCGGCAAGGGCTATCTCGACCTCGTCGCCTCGAAGGAAGGTTGGGCCAACGTTCCGCCCGGCACGCGCACCTCGCTCTACAACAACCCCGAGTACCAGAAGGCCGCGCCCTTCGCCAAGATGACGCTCGACTCGATCAACTCGGCCGATCCGACCAAGCCCACCGTCAAGCCGGTGCCTTATGTCGGCGTCCAGTTCGTCGCCATTCCCGAGTTCCAGGGGCTGGGCACGACGGTTGGCCAGTTGTTCTCGGCGGCACTCGCCGGCCAGTCGAGCGTCGACGACGCGCTTGCCGGTGCACAGACCGCAGCGGTCCGCGAGATGACCCGCGCCGGCTACATCAAATAGGCAGATCCTCCCTGCCTGGCCGTCCGGTCTCCCAGTCCGGACGGCCTCTTTCGGTGACCTGAAACCTCATCTGTCCGAACCGGGGTGATCGCCATGGCTACTCGACAGACCAGCTCGCTGGCGCGCCTGATGATGGCGCCCTCGGTGATCCTGCTTTTCATCTGGATGATCGTGCCGCTGGCGATGACCCTGTGGTTCTCGTTCCAGAACTACAACCTGCTCAATCCGGCCAATGTCAGCTTCGCCGGCCTGTTCAACTACAAGTTCTTCTACACCGACCCGGCCTTCTTCCAGTCGATCTGGAACACGCTGGTGCTGGTCGTCGGCGTGCTCTTGATCACCGTCGTCGGCGGCATCGCGCTGGCGCTGCTGCTCGACCAGCCGATGTTCGGCCAGGGCATCGTCCGCATCCTGGTCATCTCGCCCTTCTTCGTCATGCCGCCGGTGGCGGCACTGGTGTGGAAGAACATGATCATGCATCCGGGCTATGGCGTCTTCGCCGACATCGCCAAGTTTTTCGGCGCCCAGCCTGTCGACTGGTTTGCACAATACCCGCTGTTTTCGATCATCATCATCGTCGCCTGGCAGTGGCTGCCATTCGCGACACTGATCCTGCTGACGGCGCTGCAGTCGCTCGACGGCGAGCAGAAGGAAGCCGCCGAGATGGACGGCGCCGGCTTCGTCAGCCGCTTCATCTATCTGACGATCCCGCACATCTCGCGCGCCGTGACCGTGGTCATCCTGATCCAGACCATCTTCCTGCTCGGCGTCTATGCCGAGATCCTCGTCACCACCAATGGCGGCCCGGGCTACGCCTCAACCAACCTGCCATTCCTGATCTACCGCACGGCATTGCTCGGCTACGACGTCGGCGGCGCCTCGGCCGGCGGTATCATCGCGGTCATCCTTGCCAACATCGTCGCCTTCTTCCTGATGCGCGCCGTGGGCAAGAACCTGGACAAGTGAGGAGGAGACGATGGCACGTGCAGTCTCGACACGACGCAAGATAGGCTTCACCGTGGCAGCCTGGGTGGTTGCACTGCTGATCTTCTTTCCGATCCTCTACACCATCATCACCAGCTTCAAGTCCGAGACGGAGGCGATCGCCGGCTTCAGCCTGGTCCCGTCGGGCACGCTGGAGAGCTATGCCGAGGTCCAAGCGCAGAGCAACTATTTCAAGTTCTTCCTGAACTCGGTGATCATTGCCGCCGGCTCGACCATCCTGGCGTTGCTGATCGCCATTCCGGCTGCCTGGTCGATGGCGTTCTCGCCGACCAAGCGGACCAAGGACATTCTAATGTGGATGCTCTCCACCAAGATGATGCCGGCGGTCGCCGTGCTGGTGCCGATCTACCTGATCTTCCGCGACGCCAACCTGCTCGACACCCGCATCGGCCTGACCGTCATGCTGATGCTGATCAACCTGCCGATCGTGGTGTGGATGCTCTACACCTACTTCCGCGAAATTCCCGGCGAGATCCTGGAAGCAGCGCGTATGGACGGCGCCACCTTGTGGGGCGAAATCGTCCATGTGCTGACGCCGATGGCGGTGCCCGGCATCGCCTCGACCATGCTGCTCAACATCATCCTGGCGTGGAACGAGGCCTTCTGGACGATCCGCCTGACAACCACCAACGCAGCACCGCTGACCGCCTTCATCGCTTCGTTCTCCAGTCCACAGGGGCTGTTCTGGGCGAAACTGTCGGCGGCTTCGACGCTGGCCATAGCACCGATCCTGATCATGGGCTGGTTCTCCCAGCGCCAGCTCGTCCGCGGCCTGACTTTCGGCGCCGTGAAGTAGTCGACCCCGCGGGAGGAAACCATGGGAAACATCACCCTCAAGAAAGTGTCGAAGTCCTTCGGCGCAACGACAATCATCCCCGAGATCGACCTCGAGATCGAAGACGGCGAGTTCGTCGTCTTCGTCGGGCCGTCGGGTTGCGGCAAGTCAACCCTGCTCAGGCTGATCGCCGGACTGGAGGATACCTCGGCCGGCACGATCAGCATCGATGGCCGCGACGTCACCGGTGAAGCACCGGCCAAGCGCCGGCTGGCGATGGTGTTCCAGTCCTACGCGCTCTACCCGCACATGACCGTCTACAAGAACATCGCCTTCCCGCTGAAGATGGCGGGCGAGGACGCAGCCGTCATCGACAAGAAGGTCAAGGACGCCGCGCGTGTCCTCAACTTGACCAACTACCTCGAACGCCGTCCCGGCCAGCTCTCCGGCGGTCAGCGCCAGCGTGTCGCCATCGGCCGCGCCATCGTGCGCCAGCCCTCGGCTTTCCTGTTCGACGAGCCGTTGTCCAACCTCGACGCCGCGCTGCGCGGCACCATGCGGCTGGAGATCAGCGAACTGCACCACCAGCTCAAGACGACGATGATTTACGTCACCCACGACCAGGTCGAGGCGATGACCATGGCCGACAAGATCGTGGTGCTGAACGCCGGCAACATCGAGCAGGTCGGCTCGCCGATGGAACTCTACAAGACGCCGAAGAACCTGTTCGTCGCCGGCTTCATCGGCTCGCCCAAGATGAACCTGATCAACGGCACGGCCGCCGCTAAGCATGGCGCGACGACGATCGGTGTGCGGCCCGAGCATCTCGGCATCTCGACAACATCAGGCGAGTGGAAGGCAACCGTCGGCGTTGCCGAACATCTCGGCTCCGACACCTTCCTGCACGTCCAAGCCGGTGATGTCGGCACGCTCACGGTGCGCGCCGACGGCGATCTTGGCGTGCGCCATGGCGAGACCGTCTATCTGACGCCGAGCCCGAACAAGATCCACCGCTTCGGCGCCGACGGGAGGGCCATGTGAGCGGTCGTCTCCAGGGCAAGTCGGCGCTGATCACCGGTGCCGCGCGCGGCATCGGCCGGGTGTTCGCCGAGGCCTATGTCCGTGAAGGGGCCGTGGTTGCCATCGGCGACATCAATCTCGACGCCGCGATGAAGACGGCTGCCGAAATCGGACCGTCGGCCTATGCCGTCAGCCTCGACGTCACCAACCAGAGCTCGATCGAAGCGGCGATCAAGGTCGTGGAGCAAAAGACCGGCGGGCTCGACATACTGGTCAACAACGCCGCCCTGTTCGATCTCGCGCCGATCGTCGAGATTTCAAGGGCAAGCTACGACAAGCTGTTTGCGGTCAATGTCGCCGGCACGCTGTTCACCTTGCAGGCTGCTGCCCGCGCGATGATCGCACGCGGCAAGGGCGGCAGGATCATCAACATGGCGAGCCAGGCCGGGCGTCGTGGCGAGGCGCTGGTCGCCGTCTACTGCGCCACCAAGGCCGCGGTCATCAGCCTGACCCAGTCGGCGGGGCTCGACCTGATCAAGCATGGCATCAACGTCAATGCCATCGCCCCCGGCGTCGTCGAGGGCGAGCATTGGGAGCATGTCGACGAACTGTTCGCCCGCTACGAGAACCGGCCCCGGGGCGAGAAGAAGCGCCTCGTCGGCGAGGCCGTTCCCTTCGGCCGCATGGGTACTGCCGAGGACCTTGTCGGCATGGCGATCTTCCTCGCCGGACCGGAGAGCCAATACGTCGTCGCCCAGACCTACAACGTCGATGGCGGCAACTGGATGAGTTGAAATCAGCGCTCCCTCCCCGTTCGGAGCTTGTCGAAGGGACGGGAAGCGGATGCCGGCAGGCAGGTGAGGGCAGCGCAAACCTTCGCGATTTCGCGTCGTCCCTCATCCGCTCCTTCGAGCCACCTTCGCCCACCAACGGAGCGAGGGGCCGGAGGTGCTTGCGCCGAACAAGAGAAAGCGTCGAACCATGACAGTGAAGCTCTCCCTCGCCACGCTGCCGGATTTGCCGGCCAAGGTCGCACGCCCGACTTATGACCGTGCATCGCTGAAGGCCGGAATCGTCCATTTCGGCGTCGGCAACTTCCATCGCTCGCACCAGGCGATCTATCTCGACGAGCTGTTCAACACCGGCCTCGGCCATGATTGGGCGATCGTCGGCGCTGGCGTGTTCGAAGGCGAGAAGATCGGGCAAGCGAAGCTCGCCGGGCAGGACTGGCTGACTACGGTCGTCGAGCAGGACAGCGGCCATATGAGCGCCCGCGTCACGTCGGTCATGATCGATTTCCTGACCCCCGGGGATGCTGGCGCCATCATCGAGCGCCTCGCCGACCCTGCGATCCGCATCGTCTCGCTGACCATCACCGAAGGCGGCTACTTCATCGATCCGGCGTCCGGCATGTTCAACCCGACCCATCCCGATATCGTCGCCGATGCCCAGAACATCGCTGCACCCAGGACCGTGTTCGGCATCATCCTCGCCGGCCTCCGGCGCCGGCGCCAGGACGGGGTCGTGCCATTCACCGTGATGTCCTGCGACAACATTCCCCACAATGGCCGGGTCACGGCCGATGCGGTGATCGGCCTGGCGCGGCTCGCGGACGAAACCTTCGCCGACTGGATCCGCGATAACGTCGCTTTTCCGAACTCGATGGTCGACCGCATCACGCCCGCCACCACCGATCGCGAGCGCGGCATTCTCGCCAGCGACTTCGGCGTCGAGGACAGCTGGCCGGTGTTCTGCGAGCCGTTCAAGCAATGGGTGATGGAAGACCATTTCACTGACGGCCGTCCGGCGCTGCAAAAGGTCGGCGTCCAGTTCGTCCATGACGTCGCTCCGTTCGAGCTGATGAAGATCCGCATCCTCAATGGCGGCCACGCCACGATCGCCTATCCCGCCGGGTTGATGGACATTCATTTCGTCCACGAGGCGATGGAAAATCCGCTGGTGCGCGCCTTCCTGGCCAAGCTGGAGCGCGAGGAGATCATGCCCACGGTGCCGCCGGTACCCGGCGTGGTGCTGGAGGAGTATTGCCAGCTCATCGAGCGCCGGTTTTCCAATCCCAAGATCGGCGACACCGTCCGCCGCCTCTGTCTCGACGGTTCCAACCGGCAGCCGAAATTCATCATCCCGACCATATCGGATCGCCTGAAGGCGGGCGCTGGCATATCGGGGCTGGCGCTCGAATCGGCACTCTGGTGCCGCTATTGCTTCGGGGTGACCGATTCCGGTGCCGTCATCGAACCCAATGACCCAAACTGGGATCGCCTGCAGCAGACAGCACAGGCTGCAAAGAATGCGCCCGCCGCGTGGCTGGCGATGGAGGACATCTATGGCGATGTCGGCAAGTCGGCGACCTTCGCGGCTGCCTTCGCCGACAGCCTCGGCATGCTCTGGCAGCTGGGCACCAAGGAGACGTTGACGCGTTATCTCGGCGGTCGCCTCTGAGCCAAATCCAGGCCGAGGCTGACCGCTGGAATTGGTCATGGCGCGCATATAGACTGCGCGTCATGGTGTTGATCCGCGCATCCTTGCCTCATCTGAATTTGTCGCCGACAGGCCTTGGCCATGGCCGCGCTATCGCGCCGTTTGGGGCATCGTCGTTCTGATGGCGGCCTATCTGTGTGCTGTCGATGTCGGCACCGGCAGCGCGCGCGCCGGCATCTTCGATGGCTCGGGCAAGCTGCTCGGGCGCGCCGAACACTCCATCGCCATGAACCGCTCGGCGTCGGGCCATTGCGAACATGATTCCGAGCAGATCTGGTCGGCTGTCTGTCAGGCTGTACGCGATGCCGGCAAGGCTGCGGGCGTCGATCCGGCCAGCATCGTCGGCATCAGTTTCGACGCGACATGCTCGACGGTGTTCCGCGGCAAGGCGGGCGAACAGGTCGGCGTTTCGAGCAATGGCGAACAGCGTTGGGACACCATCGTCTGGCTCGACCATCGCGCCCTGGCAGAAGCCGATGAATGCACCGCTACCCGTCACGAAGTGCTCGGTTATGCCGGCGGGGTGATGTCGCCCGAAATGGCGACGCCCAAGCTGATGTGGGTCAAGCGCCACCTGCCGCAGAGTTGGGCGCGGACCGGCCAGCTCTTTGATCTCGCCGACTTTCTCAGTCACAGGGCCTGCGGTTCGCTCGCCCGCTCGCAATGCACGCTGACCGCCAAATGGACCTATCTGGCCCATGAACGTGAGGCCTGGCGTCACGATTTCTTTGCGGCGGTCGGCCTCACCGACATCTTCGAGCATGCCGCCTTGCCCGAGCGCGCCAGTCCGGTGGGCGCAGATCTCGGGCCGCTCACCCCGGCTGCCGCCGAAGCGCTCGGCCTGACCACGGCCTGCCGTGTCGGTGCAGGCATGATCGACGCCTTTGCCGGCGCCCTCGGCGTCATCGGCGGCCTGTCCGGCATCGAACGCCATCTCGCGCTGATCGCCGGAACCTCAAGCTGCGTCATGGCGATGTCGCCCGAGCCGCGCGCCTTTGCCGGGGTCTGGGGGCCATATTTTGGTGCGGCACTGCCCGGTCTCTGGCTGAGCGAGGGCGGCCAGTCGGCGACGGGCGCGCTGCTCGACCATGTCATCCGCTGGCACGGCGCCGGCGGCGAACCCGACGCTGCGCTCTACCGGCGCATCACCGACCGCATCATGGAACTGCGCACTGTGGAGGGCCTCGATCTCGCCGGCCGGCTGCATGTACTGCCCGACTTCCACGGAAATCGCTCGCCGCTGGCCGATCCGCACGCCCTTGGTGTGATCAGCGGGCTGACGCTCGATTCGTCCTTCGACAGCCTCTGCCGGCTCTACTGGCGCACGGCTGTCGCCATAGCACTTGGGCTTCGCCACATACTCGATGCCTTCAACGCCAATGGTTATGGCATCGATACGCTGCATGTGACCGGCGGACACACCCGCAATCCGCTGCTCATGGAGCTCTATGCCGACGCCACAGGCTGCACCGTCGTCGAGCCGCTGGGCGGCGACGCCGTGCTGTTGGGCACGGCTATGGCGGCTGCGGCCGCTGCCGGTCTCTATCCGAGCCTCACCGGTGCCTGCACCGCGATGCGCCAGGAAGGCCGCGCGCGCCAACCCAATCCTTCAGCGCGCCAACGCTTCGACCGCGACTACCGCGTGCTCCTCGAAATGCACCGCCAGCGCATGGCGCTCGATGACATCGTCTGAGCCGCTCACCATATGCTTGTCGTTCGGGCGAGGGGGTATCGGTGCAAGCAAGTCGGGAGGTTTACATGGGCGAGGTGCCGACCGTCGAAGCGTTGGTCATAGTCGACGTTCAGCGCGCCTTTGTCTCGGGCGCCGAAGCGGTCCCTGATCACCTCAGCCTTCTGTCAGCGGTGACGCTGTTGCTGGATCAAGCGCGCCTTGCAGGCGTACCCGTCATCTTCATCCAGAACGACGGCCCTTTAGGCGCCGTCGACGAGCCATATACGTCAGGCTGGCAGCTGCATTTCCCGCCGCGCCCTGGCGAGCATGTCGTGCGCAAACAGGCTGATGATGGCTTCGTCGGCACCAACCTGAACGACTTGCTGGTGGCAGCTCGCGTCGGGACCATCGCCATCTGCGGCATGCTGTCGGAGATGTGTCTGGCGACGACGGCCCGAACCGCGATGGCGACCGGCTACGGCGTGATCCTGCCGCATGACGGGCACGCCACTTACGACGTGCCGCCTGGCCCTGGCGGTTCTGAGGGCGTTCCTGCGCATCTCGCCGCGCGCGCAGCGGAGTGGTCACTCGGCGATGAAGTGATCATTGTGGCTTCGGCGGGCGACGTCAAATTTGCCCGGCACCAAGCGGGCTAACTGCCCTGCAATTCATTCCGTTTGGTCGTCTTCCGCAGTTTGCCGCTCGCGCCGCCTGGTGTCATCGTCCGACTTCTTATGTTGCGCGGCTGCCGTCTTGCGGATGAAATCAAACCGGTTTTCTTCGGCATCTGCGGGCTTCGGCGGCGTGCCGGTCTTGCTTGAAAACTTGATCATGGGCGAAATCCTATTCTGCTGAAGCCGAGGAGCCCGCCGGGAAATGTCCTGGCGGCGGCAGCACTAGTCTTTCGGGAAGAAAATCAGGCTGAGTTTGAGACCTGGTAGAGCGCGAACTGTCCGCGCCGGTGTCTCCGGCGCGGACGTAGGAAGATTCGCCAGATATCAGGCTGCGAGCGCGGTCGCGCAGCCGATGGAGGCGCGACGGTCGGGAGAGGTTTCGCCCGGCATGGTAGCCCAGCCGCCGGTCTCGACAAACTTCTGCCTGTCATATCCGACCGACTTGGCCTTCAGTTCGACCAGCTTTGCCGCTGCATCGGGTGCCGCATTGAACCGCTCGACGCAGATGGTCGAGGCGAGCTGACCGCGCGCCACGTCGCCGGCTGTCTGCGCAAGTGTCTGCGAAGTGCCGCCGGTGACCCAACCACCCCAGCTGAAGCCGATGATCATCGTGGCGACGGCGGTGCCGACGCATGTCCAGACAAGCGTGGATTTGGACGGTTGGTAATTCTCCCAACGTGCGGCGAGGGACTGCTTTTGGTTGCTCTGCATAGCCATGGAAACGTTCCTTGTTGATAGTGGGAAGTCACCATCCAGCCGCATTGCGGCCAGATGGTTCAGGTGTCGCTTAGTAGCCCATGCCGGCTGGGCTGCCGCCGTTGGAGGCTTCCTTCGCCGGACTGTCGGCGATCATGGCTTCGGCGGTGATCAGCAGCGCTGCGATCGAGCCGGCATCCTGCAGTGCGGTGCGAACGACCTTGGCGGGATCGACGATACCGGCCTTGATCATGTCGACATAGGCCTCCGTCTGCGCATTGAAGCCCAGATTGGCATCCTTGCTTTCCATCAGCTTGCCGACGACGACAGAGCCTTCGACGCCGGCGTTGTCCGCGATCTGCCGGATCGGCGCCTCGAGCGCCTTCAGCACGATCGAAATGCCGGCAGTGACGTCGGCGTTCGCTCCGGTGAGCGCCTCAAGCGCTGCCTTGGCCCGCAGCAGGGCCACGCCGCCACCGGCGACGATGCCTTCTTCGACAGCTGCCCGTGTGGCGTTCAGCGCATCGTCGATGCGATCCTTCTTTTCCTTGACCTCGGTTTCGGTCGCCCCGCCGACGCGAATGACGGCAACGCCACCAGCGAGCTTCGCCAGGCGTTCCTGCAGCTTCTCCTTGTCGTAGTCCGAGGCTGTTTCTTCGATTTGCATCTTCAGCTGCGCAACCCGGGCGGCAATGCCGGCCTTGCCGCCGGAGCCGTCGATGATCGTTGTCGTGTCCTTGTCGATGAGCACGCGCTTGGCCCGGCCGAGCATCTCGATGGTGACGTTCTCGAGCTTGATGCCGAGATCCTCCGAGATCATCTGGCCGGTGGTCAGGATGGCAATGTCCTCCAGCATCGCCTTGCGGCGATCGCCGAAGCCGGGTGCCTTGACGGCGGCGACCTTCAGGCCGCCACGCAGCTTGTTGACGACGAGCGTGGCCAAGGCCTCGCCTTCGACGTCTTCCGAGATGATGAGCAGCGGCTTGCCGCTCTGCACCACCGCTTCGAGGATTGGCAGCAGGGCCTGCAGATTGCCGAGTTTCTTCTCGTGGATGAGGATGTAGGGGTCTTCCAGCTCAGCGCGCATCTTGTCGGCATTGGTGACGAAGTAGGGGCTGAGGTAACCACGGTCGAACTGCATGCCTTCGACGACGTCGAGTTCGGTCTCGGCGGTCTTGGCTTCCTCGACAGTGATGACACCCTCATTACCGACCTTGTCCATCGCTTTGGCGATCATGGCGCCGACAGTGGCATCGCCATTGGCGGCAATGGTGCCGACCTGGGCGATCTCGTCCGAAGACTTGACCTTCTTGGCGCGCGCCTGGATGTCCTTGACCACCGCTGCCACGGCAAGATCGATGCCGCGCTTGAGGTCCATCGGGTTCATGCCGGCGGCCACCAGCTTGGCACCTTCGCGGAGGATGGATGCAGCGAGCACCGTTGCCGTCGTTGTTCCATCACCGGCAAGGTCGTTGGTCTTCGAGGCCACTTCCCGCACCATCTGTGCGCCCATGTTCTCGAACTTGTCGGAAAGCTCGATCTCCTTGGCGACGGTGACGCCGTCCTTGGTGATGCGCGGCGCGCCATAAGCGCGGTCGATGATGACGTTGCGGCCTTTAGGGCCGAGCGTCACCTTGACGGCGTTGTTGAGCAGCTCGACGCCGCGCAACATGCGGTCGCGGGCATCGGTCGAAAATTTGATTTCCTTGGCAGGCATGATTTTCGTCCAGTTCGTTCTTGAGGTCGCAAAGCCGGATCAGGCGGCTTTCTTGGCCGCTTCGCGCGTGTCGACTATGCCCATGACGTCGGCTTCCTTCATGATCAGGACATCGGCACCGTCGATCTTGACCTCGGTGCCCGACCACTTGCCGAACAGCACCGTGTCGCCGGCCTTGACGTCGAGCGGGATCAGCTTGCCGCTTTCGTCACGGGTGCCTGGACCAACGGCAAGGACTTCGCCTTGCTGAGGCTTTTCCTTGGCATTGTCGGGGATGATGATGCCGCCCTTGGATTTGATGTCGCCTTCGGCGCGCCGAATGACGACGCGGTCGTGAAGTGGTCGGAATTTCATGAATGTTCTTTCTGCAGCCGGCGCATAGGGGACCGCATGTCCTATATACGCCCTTTGGCACTCGAATGACAGGAGTGCCAAAAATTATTCCGTATGCGCGTGAGTATTCAAAAATAACAGGGGCAATAGGTCGGATTGAAAATATGATTCAGTGCAAATAGGTCGGGAATTTGAATTCCAGGCCGAGAAACCCTATTTAGGGCGCAGTGGAACTTTTATTTTCCGCACACGAAGAGGATTTCAGATATTGGATGTAGCCATGGAAAATTTTCTGGAAAAAGCGCAGTCCCGTTCGATCGAGGCGCAGAAGAAGGCAGCGGAGCGCAACAGCGCAATGGCCGATTATCAGTCAGAAGCAAAGGCTCGGGCCATCAAGACCGCAAAGTTGCGGGAACTGCGCTTGGCCAAGGACGAGGCCGACCGCGCTGCCGAGGCCTTGAAACCCGTAGAAGCCAAGAAGAAGCGCGTGGCGCGCGCTGCAAAGTAGCAAGCGGCATCACCTGACTGCCAATCCTGCCTGGAGCGTCAGCCCATGTGTACGCACCTGGGCGTCGTGCTTTCCGAAAAACGACTCCGATTTTCGGGCCGATGCGCGGGGCAGGATGCCAGTCGGTCGATGTACGATCAAGAATGACGGCCTTGCTGTCAGCTAGCCTATTGTTTTGTAGAACATCCCTCCCCATATGAAGGCCCATCGGCACTCCGCCGGGAGCGAAACGCTCATCGAGATACGATGGTGGGTTTTGCCGCGGAATGCTGCATTTGCCCTGATTGACAGCTGGCCGACCACGAATGTACCGGCGGCATGCAAGTCTCAGGAGCCAGAGGGAAGCGGGCCTATGCCCGCTTTTTTCTTTTCTGGAGAGCTTTTGCCAAAAGCAGCTTCTGCCCGCGTCAGGCGGCTGGCCTGGCGTCGGCTTGAGGCAGCAGCCGGAACAGCGCCCGGGCAATTCCCCTGACCTTGCCCTGGTCGACCTGCGCCGTGTCGTTGGGCAGCAGCGTCGTCACCTTGTCGACGCCGAGATCTTTCAGCTGGAACGGCGTGCCATGGCCAAATTCGAGATGTCCGCGGCCGATGATGCCGATCACCAGCGGCGAGCTGTCGGCCGTCCGCGCTTTGGCGATGTTGCAGGCAAACGCCCGATCCCAGGTCTGCTGCGCCCGGACGAAACGGTCGAACTCCGGCGCCTCGGGCGCGGTCACCTTGCGCGCCGGCGAGCCGCCGCCGGTGGTATCGAACAGATATTGCCGATAGGCCGGCGTCGCGTTTGCCGAGGGCGTGAGACCGTCACGCTCGTCGACAGGAACGGCGTCCCAGCCTTCCTTGCCGACCCGCGTCACCAGTTCGCGGTAGCAATTGAGCGCCAGCATCGGCACGCCAAACTCGCGGCAGAAATGGAAGATCGGAAGGTAGAGCTCGGCCGGGAACCCCCAGACCTTGCCCCATTCGGCAGCCTTCAGAAATTCGTCCCGCTCAAGACTGCCGGCGACCCACTGGTCGAGCACCGGCTGCAACCGGCGCGGAAACATCTCGAAACCGATGACGATGTCATTGCGCAAAGTCCGCATCGCCGTGCAGACATGCAACTGCCAGCGGTGGATGTCGAAGCGGTCATGCGTTTCGCCGAGCAGCAGCACGTCGCTCTGCGCGACCTCGCGCATCAACGCCCTATGATCGAGCAAAGCTCCGCTGTCGGCGTCGAGCCATGTCGCGACAGGGTGGTTCCATTCGGTCATGACGGTCACCCGAAGCTCGTCTGCGCGCCCGAAACGGTGAGCCCGGTCTCGGCGCCTTCGGCGGTCAGCGCGACGAAGCGCGCCTCGCCTGCGTTGTCCTCGCGGCGCCAGCCGCCGACCGATCCGCCCTTGAGATGAAGATGGAAGTCCGGCCGCATGACGTTGACGTAGCCCATGACAGGCTTGACCACCGGCATGTCGCCTTCCCAGGCCTGCCAGAAGGACGGACGGCTGAACTCGATCCTGACGCGGCCGCCGTTGCGCTCGGCCGCGGCGAAGGGTTCGAGCCCGGCATCGTCGGCGTCCAGTTCCTTGCGCTCGTCCAGGCTGCCGGTCCGCTCTTCGGCGGCAAGCTCGGTGCCTTGCGGGAAGGCCGCAAGCACGGCGTCGAACGGTTCGAGGCCCTCGAAGCCGGTGACATTGGCGATGCTCTCACCGTCGGCGCCGCGCAGTTCGATGCGCGGATAGGATTTTTCGCGCATCACCGACGTGCGATCGACGATGATTGTGACGACCGCCGCCAGCTCGATGCGGGAGTTGTGCTCGGCCCCTTCGCAGACCAGCCAGCCATCCTCGATGCGAACTTTCTCGACCGGGCCGATGCGCTCGTGAGTGGCGCCAAGGCGTTCCGAATTGATCATCACCCGGCCGATGGCCGGCAGCCGCGCCAGCAGGGCGGTGGGGGCGACGTCGAGGCGTTCGCGTTTGTGGGGCGTGCGGGCGGTCATGGGCATTTCCTATGCGAATTGCAGTGCTGGATTTTCGTTCGCCGCTTCGGCTTTCGGATCGAGATCGATGACGCGAATGGTCCCCAGCGCCTTCGGGCTGCGGTGCGCGACGATAACGAAAGTCGTGGCCGGCAACTCTTTCTTGAGCACGGAAAACAGTTCGGCCTCGGCCGTCTCGTCGAGCGCGCTGGTGGCTTCGTCGAGGAACAGCCAGTCCGGCTTCAGCACAAGCGCGCGAGCCAGCGCCAAGCGCTGCAGTTCGCCACCAGAGAGGCCAGACAACACCAGCGGATGGCCTTCCCAGGCATCTTCGAGCCGCAGCATGTCGCTGTCGCCGAAGCCGACGGCTTCGATAGCCTGTCGCAATTCCTGTCGCGTGAAGGCCTCGGCTGGCGCGGGGTAGGCGACCGCTTCGAAGACGTCGCCTTGCGGGAAATAGGCCTTCTGCGACAGGAACAGCTTGCTGGCCGAGGGCATCTCGATGCGACCGTCGCCATGGTCCCAGCCGCCGGCCATCGCCTTGAGCAGAGTGGTCTTGCCGAGCCCCGACTGCCCGCGCAGCCACACTGCTTCGCCGGCGCCGATATCGAGGCGCGGTAGCGGCAGCAGCTCGCGCCCCTCCGGTGTCCGCAGCGTGAGCTTGTGCACATGCAGTCCGCCGGACGACGCCTCTTGGACGATGCCCGAAGCACGGCCGCGCACCGCCTCGGTCGCGGCGAGGAAGCCATCGAGACGGGAAGACGCGGCGACGAGGTTCGACAGCGGCTTGTAGGAGAAGATGAACCAGGACAGCGTGGTGACGACGTTGGAAAACGCCATGGCGATCTGCATCAGGCCGCCAAGCGCAATGCTGCCGGCGAGAAAGCCGGGCAGGGCAACGAACAGCGGGATGCGCAGCACCGTGTGCGAATAGGGAAAGGTGAAGCAGCCGAGCAGGAATTCGCGGCCCGCCATCTTGCGCCAGTTCTGTGCGATGCCGTCGAAGCGGCGGTCGAGCCCGGTGCGCTCGACGTTCTCGCCACCCATCAACGCGATCTCGTCGGCCGACTGGCGGATGCGCGCCATGGCGAAGCGGAAATCGCCTTCGCGCTTCTGCTGCGTGTAGAACAGCGATTTCAGCGGCCGGCCGAGCAGATGCGTCAGCCCGCTCGACAGCGCGACATAAATGAACGCCGCCCAGACCATGTAACGCGGGATCGAGACGTCGAAACCGAACAGCGAGAAGTTGAGCGCGAAGGTCGACAGCCCCCACAGCAGCGCGAGAAAGGAGAAGATACCGACGATCTTGGTGATCAGCTCGATGCCTTCGTCGAGGATACCCTTGACGAACAGGCCGCAATCGTCGGCGATGCGCTGGTCGGGATTGTCGACCTCGCGCGGGCAGTCGCCCTGGGTCAGTCGCCAATAGGCGCGGTCGGCGAACCACGAGTCGAGGGCTGCCTCGGTCAGTGACCTGCGCCACCTGATATGCAACATTTTCTGCAGGTAATCTGCCGTCAGTGAGCGCACCGAATTGGCTGCGACGATGCCGGCAAAGATCCAGATCTGCCAGACCGCCGCCTTGGCGTCGACCTTTTCCAGCGCACCGTAGAATTCCGAGGTCCAGCTCACCAGCCTGATGGTGAAATAGATGCCGGCCAGTTGCAGCGCGATGACCGCGGTGAGGTAGACGAGGCTCGTCTTGCCACCCTTGCCGGCAATGCAGAGCTTGAGCAGGCGAACGAACTGCCTGAGGACGTTGGTCACCGCGATGGCCTTTCATGCAAGACGCAGGGGCAACGTGCCCTGCGTCGGATCGCTGTCGATCTGGCTCAGAAGCGCACCGTTGCGCCGAGCTTGAAGGTGCGGCCTGGCGCCACCTGCATTTCCGGATTGTTGGCGTTGGCCACCGGCCCCGAGATCACGTTGGTGACGCCAGTGAGGGTGTTGGGGAAATAGCGGCGGTCAAAGATGTTCTGGATGCCGAAGTCGACATCGACATTTTCGGTCGGCTTCCAGCGGGCATAGGCGTCGAACACAGCATAACCGCCCGGCTTGAAGGCGTTGGGGTCGGCGCGTTCGGTGACGCCATGGGCGAAGGTGGCGACCAACTCCGTTTCGAGGTTCCAGTCGGGGACAAGGTAACGCCCGCCCAGCACCGCGGTGAGCGGTACCGCACCGTCGAAGGCCGTTTCGGCAGCACTTGCCGAAATCCGCTGCGTGCCCTTCTGGTAGGAGATCGAGCCGTTCAGGTAGAGGTTTTCGTAGACCTCGTACTCGCCGCCGAACTCGATGCCCCAGACCTTCACGTCCTCGACATTGTCTGAGGTGTAGTGGTTCGGCCTGCCCGGAACCTCCTGCAGAGAGCGGATGAAATCCTTGTAGTCGGCATAGAAGGCCGTGAGGCTGAAGTAACCCTTGTCGAGCTCGCCACGAATGCCGGCCTCATAGCTGCGCACGGATTCAGGCTTCAGGTTCGGATTGGGAATCAGGACGGATGGCGGAGACGTAAAAAGATTGTCTGACGACACGAACAACTGCTGCGACGTCGGCATCTTGAAGCCTTCGCCATAGCCGGCATAGAGCGTATAGGTGTCGTTCAGCTCATACATCGCGCTGATCCGCTTGATCAGCTTGGTCTCGTCGATCTTCTTGGGCTCGAAGCCGGGCTTCGGCTTGTAGTCGGCGTCGCCGGTGGGATCGATGGAATAGTGCGCCAGGCGCGCGCCTGGGGTGATGGTCAGCCGGTCGTCGAACAGCTTGATCTCATCCTGAAGGTAGATGTCGGCGCGGACGGTGTCGACCTTCGGGAAGTTGAAGCCCTGGTTGTTGGCGGTGGTCGTGGTGCCAGCTGTCAGGTTGTTGGTGATGTTGTAGCCGTCATAGTTGCTCTTGGTCAGATCGCCGTCGAAACCATAGGTCAGCTTGTGCGACAGGCCGCCCAGTTCGAAGGACGAGTTGGCCTGCACGTCGGCCTCGAGGAAATCCTCGCCATAATTGCGGACCTGGATGTTCTGTTGGCGGCGCGTTGGGTAGGTGCGCAGCTGATTGCTGTAGGTGTCGCGCTTCTGCGGCGAATAGGAGATCTGCCACTTGATCTCATCGAGCCACGGCGCGTCGACCTTCCAGTCGTGCGACAGGGCCAGCCTGTAACGCTCCATCTCCAGTTCGCGCTGCCAGCTGGTGTTGACGTACGTCGATCCCGCAGACGAGTCGTACATCTGCTGGATCGTCGTGTTGCGGTTGAACCACTCGCCGGTCAGCTTGACCTCGTGATCCTGGGTCGGGTTCCACTGCAGCTTCATCAGACCGTTGAAGGCGTCGGTGTCGGCGGGAAACGCCTTGTTGCACGGCCAGATCGCCTGGCGTGGACAGCCCCACTGGCCGCCATCGGCGCGGCTGTTGCTGAAATCGCCTTCCGACGCCCCGAGATGACCGAAGCTGCCGAGGAACTTGAAGTCGCCGGATTCAGCGGCCGCACTCACCTGCTTGCGGAACGAATCGTCGTAGCTGTCATAGGCGGTCTTCATCTCGACTGCCCATGGCTTCGAGCCGTTGAGAAGATCGTCGGGGTCGAGCGTGCGGAATGCGACTGCGCCACCCAGCGCGTCGGCGCCCTGGAGCACCGAGTTCGGACCGCGTACGATCTCGGCGCTGCGCATGTTGAAGGGGTCGACGAAGTCGCGGCTGCCGTCGATGATCTGCTCCTGGATGCGGCTGCCGTCGACACTCATCTGGACGCGGTTGCCGCCCATGGCGCGGATGTTGAAGCCGGTCAGCTGGCCGAACGGATTGGTAAGCGATGTCGTGCGCGAGACGGTGACGCCCGGCTCGTAGCGAACCATGTCCTGGATGTCGCGGACGACATGGCGCTGCAGCGTCTCGCGGTCGATGACCGACACCGACATCGGAATGTCGAGCACCTTGCCGGTGGTGCGCGCCGATGTGACGACGAGCCTGTCGAGCACGATGCGCTCTTCATTGCTCAGCAGCGGCTTCGTTTCCTCGACCTTCTTGGCCGGTGTCGTTGCCGTCTGGGCACTGGCGATACCGGCCGATTGCAGCAACAGAAGCGAAACGCCGGCCAGAAGCATTTGCGACCGCGAACCGCGGCCGGTGTGAACGTTAGACATGACAGCCCCCTCGAAAAATCTGGAAAAGCTGGCTGTCCGCGAACGAAGGGCTGGCGTAAGTTAATATGAGTCTGTGACTCAAGATTGGTGATGGCTGTATAATGGGTCCTGCGGTGTGTGCAAGCCGGGTGATGCGCGGCGCGACACCTGGCCTCACCTGGAACAGACACATGCCGGCGCCGCCCAGCTACGGCTGGCGAGGATCTGGAAGACTTGTTTTGTTCGTCGTTCCGCGAGGCGGGCGATTTTCGCCGAAGCGTTTCACAATAATATGACTATCATTGTCATATTATTTGACAGGAAAGCGCGAATGACCTAGCGAACCCGTCCCTGTTGTTCGAGCGGCGTCGGGTAGGCAATGAAATTTCGAGAGAAACTGAACGCCTTGCGCAAGATACCGCTCGGCGATTGGCGGATACTGATGCGGATCATGGGCATCTACCGCCGTAAGTTTTTTCTTGCCATTGCACTTTCGCTAGCCGGAATCGTGCTCTCGGTGACGGTTCCGATCCTTTCGCAGAAGATCGTCGACAGCGTCATGGTCGGCAAGGACGGTTGGGCAGCGACCCAGTTCGCCGCCATCGCCATCGTGGCGGCGGTTATCAGGCACATGACCTCACGCTGGCACAACTCGCTGATCAACGACGTGGACGCAAGGTTCACCGCCCGGCTGTCGAGACGCATCTACTTCCGCCTCATGCGCATCCCCTATGAGAGTTCGGCATCCGCAGGCGGAAGCACGATCAACCTCCTCAACGAATCCCAGCGTGTCGCCACCTTCATGCTGAGCGCTGCGCCGAATTTCTTCCTCACCATGTTAAGTGCTGCCGTCTCGTTCGCCGTGGCGCTGTACTACGACTATCTCATCTGCCTGCTGGCCTTTGTCGTTGCCCTGATCTTCGCCGTTTTTGCCCGCAAGACCAATGCCCAGCTGGGCGAGGCGAGCCGCAGCTCGTTCCGCCTCAACGGCGCCCTGCAGGGGGCGACCGCTGAAACGGTAGGCAACATCCGCGGCATCAAGTCGAATGCGGTTGAGCGCTTCTTCATCGGGCGCTGGTCCGCGAAGTCGGCCGAAGCCATCAAGGCGCGCTGGCACATACTCGACCTCTCGCACTCCTATTCGTTCACGCTTGGCCTGCTGAGCGAGATCCTGACGCTGCTCGTCGTCCTCGTCGGCTGCTGGCGCATCCTGCGCGGCGATCTCACGATCGGTGGCCTGCTTGCGCTGCAGCTGCTCGTCACCCGGGCGACCATGCCGATGCTGACCAGTGCCGGCATCCTGATCCAGTTCCATTCGGTGAGCGCCACCGTCTCGGCCCTCGCGGCTTTCCTCAAGCGCCAGCCGGAGCGCGCCATCGTTGCCCCGGCGCTGCGTGCTGCTGATTTCGGCCCGATCACGGTCGAGGATCTGACCTTCCGCTATCCCGAGGCGACGGCTGCGGCACTCAACGGTGTCAGCCTGGTGCTGCCGGCGACGGGCGTCGTGGCGATCGTCGGCCGCAATGGCTCCGGCAAGTCCAGCCTGCTGCGCGTGCTTTTGGGACTGGAGCGCGATCATGCCGGCAAGGTGGCAATCGGCGGCATCGACGTCCGCGCCTACAATCCGCGCTGGCTGCGCGGCCGCATAGGTGTTGTCGACCAGGAGACGTCGCTGTTTTCGGGTACCATCCGCGAGAACCTTCAGGCGTCGCTGCCGCGCCCGCTTCGCGACGACGAGATCGACAAGGCGCTGGCGTTTTCCTCCGCCGACAAGTTCACCGCCGGCCTGCCCAAAGGCATCGACACCGAACTGGTGCAGGCAGGGCAGAACCTCTCCGGCGGCCAGCGCCAGCGCCTGGCGATTTCGCGCGCCGTGCTGCGCGATCCGCACATCGCCGTTTTCGACGAACCTACTTCGGCGCTCGACGCCGAATCGGCGATGGCGCTCGAGCGTGAGCTGCTGGCCTTCGGCCGCGACCGCCTCGTCATCATCGTCACGCATCATCTCTTTTCGGCGCGTTCGGCCGACATGATCGTCGTGCTCGACGACGGCAGAATCGTCGGCACGGGCAGCCATGAGGCTCTGAATGCCGAATGCCCGGTCTATCAGGCGCTGTGGCGCGACTACGTCAGGGATTGATCGGCCGCCGGCGTTGATCGGTCGATGAGGTGGAAATGATTCTTCCACCTGTTGACACGACACCGGGCAGTCATACTACATGTAGACATCGTGGTCTTCCGAGTTGATTCCAGCTCGGGAGCTAAGAGGGAAGCCGGTGCGCGATTTCGCAATGCCGGCGCTGCCCCCGCAACTGTAAGCAGTGAGTTGCTGTCGCGTAGTGCCACTGGCGCCAATGGGCGCTGGGAAGGCCAGACAGCAGCAATGACCTGCGAGCCAGGAGACCTGCCGCGATCGAGTCTGAACGTCCACGGGCGGGGTGTCCGGTGGTGCGCTTGCGTTCTGCTGGCTTGCGCCGGCCGAAATCCGGCATGCGTCCGCCCAAGGCCCTTCGCCCCCAAACCATCGGGGAAGATGATGCCGGCGACCTCTACACTTCAATCCAGCGGAACCGACAGCGTTCCGTCCGCTCTCAGCCAGGGTTCCGAGACCGCGTCCGAACCTGGCTACCGTGTCATCCGGCGCAACGGCGCGGTGACGCCGTTCGATGCGATCAAGATCACTGTGGCGCTGACCAAGGCATTTCTCGCCACCGAGGGTTCGGTGGCCGCCGGTTCGCGCCGCGTCCACGACGTCGTCGAGGAACTGGCCGGCCAGGTGTTCGCCGCGCTGACCAGGCGGGCAGATAGCGGCCGCACCTTCCACATCGAGGAAATCCAGGACCAGGTCGAACTGGCGCTGATGCGCTCCGAGCATCACAAGGTCGCCCGCGCCTATGTGCTCTACCGCGAGGAACGTGCCCGCGAACGCGCTGCCGCCAAGGTCACGTCGGTCGAGGTCGCCGCACCGCCGCTCCAGGTCAAGGCCGATGACGGCGGCCTGGCACCGCTGAACGAGACGCGACTGGCCCGCATTGTCGACGAGGCCTGCAGCGGGCTCGAGGCCGTCTCAGCGGATGCGATCCTGGCCGAGACAAGGCGCAATCTCTATGACGGCATCACCGCCGACGAGCTTTCGCTGGCGCCGATCCTGGCCGCCCGTACGCTTGTAGAAACTGAACCGAACTACGCCTTCGTCAGCGCCCGGTTGTTGCTGGACCGGTTGCGGCGCGAGGCACTGAGCTTCGTCTCGGCCAGGTCTGAGCAGGCCACCCAGGCCGAAATGACCCAGCGCTATGCCACCTATTTCCCCGCCTTCATCGCCACCGGCATCAAGGCCGAATTGATCGACCCCGAACTTGGCCGTTTCGACCTTGCCAGGCTCAGTGCCGCGCTAAAGCCCGAGCGCGACCTGCAGTTCCAGTATCTGGGTCTGCAGACGCTCTATGACCGCTATTTCCTGCACAGCAAAGGCAAGCGTTTCGAACTGCCGCAGGCCTTTTTCATGCGCGTGGCGATGGGCCTGGCAGGCCGCGAGATCGACCGCGAGAGCCGCGCCATCGAGTTCTATGATCTTTTGTCGTCCTTCGATTTCATGGCCTCGACGCCAACGCTGTTCAACTCCGGCACGCTGCGCCCGCAATTGTCGTCCTGTTTCCTCACCACCGTCGCCGACGATCTCGACGGCATCTTCAAGGCGGTGAAGGACAATGCGCTGCTGGCCAAATATTCCGGCGGGCTCGGCAATGACTGGACCCCAGTGCGCGGCCTCGGCGCTCACATCAAAGGCACCAATGGCGAGAGCCGGGGTGTGGTGCCGTTCCTCAAGGTTGCCAACGACACGGCTATCGCCGTCAATCAGGGCGGCAAGCGCAAGGGTGCTGTCTGCGCCTATCTCGAGACCTGGCACGTCGACATCGAGGAATTCCTCGACCTCAGGAAGAACACCGGCGACGACCGCCGCCGCACCCACGACATGAACACCGCCAACTGGGTGCCGGACCTGTTCATGGAGCGCGTCGAGGCCGATGGCGTGTGGACGCTGTTTTCGCCCGACGAGGCGTCCGACCTGCACGATCTCTATGGCACGGCGTTCAAGGCGGCCTACGAAAGCTACGAGGCCAAGGCTCTGGCTGGTGGCATCAAGGTGTTCCGCACGGTCAGGGCGCTCGACCTGTGGCGCAAGATGCTGACCATGCTGTTCGAAACCGGGCATCCGTGGATCACCTTCAAGGACCCGTGCAACATCCGCTCGCCGCAGGGCCACATCGGCGTCGTGCATTCGTCGAACCTCTGCACCGAGATCACCCTCAACACTTCGAAGGACGAGGTCGCCGTCTGCAATCTCGGTTCGGTCAATCTTGCCAATCATATCGCAGCCGAGGGGCTCGACATCGACCGTCTGGCGCGCACCGTGAAGACGGCGATGCGCATGCTCGACAATGTCATCGACATCAATTTCTACACCATCCCCGAAGCCAGGCGCTCCAACCTGCAGCATCGTCCTGTCGGCCTCGGCCTGATGGGATTCCAGGATGCACTTCAGGCGCTGAAGATCCCCTATGCGTCAGACGCTGCCGTGGCCTTCGCCGACGCCAGCATGGAGGCGATCTCCTACAACGCGATTTCGGCGTCCTGCGACCTTGCCGCCGAACGCGGGCGTTATCCGAGCTTTGACGGTTCGCTGTGGTCGAAGGGCATCCTGCCGATCGATTCCATCGACCTCTTGGCCAAGGCGCGCCCCGGTGTCGACATGGACGGCGCCTCGACGCTCGACTGGGATGCCTTGCGCAAGCGCGTCAGGAAGACAGGTATGCGCAACTCCAACACCATGGCGATCGCGCCGACGGCGACCATCTCCAACATTTGCGGTGTCGCGCAGTCGATCGAGCCGGCCTACCAGAACCTGTTCGTCAAATCGAACATGTCCGGCGACTTCACCGTGGTCAACGCAGCACTGGTGCATGAGCTGAAGGCGCGCGGCCTGTGGGACGAGGTCATGGTCTCCGACCTCAAATATTTCGACGGCTCGATCGGCCGGATCGACCGCATCCCCGACGACCTCAAGGCGCTCTTCGCTACCGCCTTCGAGATCGACAGTGCCTGGCTGATCGAGGCAGCGTCGCGTCGGCAGAAATGGATCGACCAGGCCCAGTCGCTCAACCTCTACATCGCCGATCCAAGCGGCAAGAAGCTCGACGCGCTCTACCGCCTGGCATGGAACAAGGGCCTGAAGACGACCTACTATTTGCGCTCGCGCTCGGCCTCGCATGTCGAGAAGTCGACGCTGAAGGGCACCGACGGCAAGCTCAATTCCGTCTCCGCTGTCGCTGTTGCAGCGTCAGCCCCAATCATCGTCAACGCCGATGTCGCATGGGGCAAGGCCTGCGCCATCGACGATCCCGAATGTGAAGCCTGCCAGTAAGCGGCGATCAGGAAAAGGAACAACAAGATGCTCGACTGGTCCGAACCAAAGGCTGCCGCTGCAACCATCCACCCCGCCTTCACAGGCGACGTCCCGCTTGCCGATGCCACGGGGCTGGGTGTGATCGAACGCGGCGGTGGCCGCGTCCGCGTCGACGACAAGCGCATGATCAACGCCCGTGCCGACGTGAACCAGCTTCTGCCGCTCAAATACCGCTGGGCCTGGGAGAAATATCTCGCCGGCTGCAACAATCACTGGATGCCGACCGAAGTGTCGATGCAAGCCGACATCGGCCTGTGGAAGTCGAAGGATGGGCTGACCGACGACGAACGGCGCATGATCAAGCGCAATCTCGGCTTCTTCGCCGCGTCGGAGAGCCTGGTTGCCAACAACATCGTGCTGGCCATCTACCGCCATCTGACCAATCCGGAATGCCGGCAATATCTGCTGCGCCAGGCATTCGAGGAGGCGGTGCACACCCACACCTTCCAATACATCGTCGAGAGCCTCAGCCTGGACGAAGGCGAGCTGTTCAACATGTACCGCGAGGTGCCCTCGATCACCGACAAGGCGGCATGGGCGCTGAAGCACACACAGCATCTCGACGATCCGGATTTCAGGACCGGCACGCCTGAAGCGGACCAGGCCTTCCTGCGCGACCTCGTCGCTTTCTACGTCATCTTCGAGGGCATGTGGTTCTACACCGGTTTCGCCCAGATATTGTCCTTGGGCCGGCGCAACAAGATGATCGGCATTGCCGAGCAGTACCAGTACATCCTGCGGGACGAGTCGATCCATCTGAACTTCGGCATCGACGTCATCAACCAGATCAAGCACGAGAACCCGCATCTGTGGACGCCGGCGTTCCAGGATGAGATCCGTGGCATGATCCGCACGGCTGCTGAGCTCGAGGCCTCCTATGGCCGCGATACGATGCCGCGCGGTTTCCTTGGCCTCAATGCAGCGCTTTGCGAAACCTATATGCACTTCATCGCCAACCGGCGCTGCGCCCAGCTCGGCCTGCAGCCGGTCTTCGCCGAAGTCGAGAACCCATTCCCGTGGATGTCCGAGGCGATGGATTTGAAGAAGGAGAAGAACTTCTTCGAGACCCGTGTCATCGAATACCAGAATGGTGGAGCACTGGCATGGGACTGACCTGGAACCGTCCCACCATTGCACCGGTCATGCCCGAACCCGAACAGGTGTTCCTGGCTTGGCTGGTCGCGCAGCCTGAAGGCGGCAACCTCCACGAGGCCGCCTCGCGGCAGGCCACTCGGCTCGCCGAATATGGTGGCAGGCATCCGGGGCCGCGCCGGCTCAGGCAATTGTTTCTGGACCTTGCCGCCGAACTCGGCGGCGGCACGGCCATGCCGTCATGAAGCGAAGGATTCTTGTCATCGGCATCGGTGCGGGCAATCCCGACTATGTCACGATCCAGGCTGTCGATGCGCTCAACCGGGTCAACGTCTTCTTCATCCCCGACAAGGGTATCGAGAAGGACGGGCTGGCGCGGGTCAGGCGCGAGATCTGCGAACGCTTCATCCGCGACCAGAGCTATCGCACCGTCGCGTTCGAGGTGCCTCGCCGCAGGCCGGCGGCGGAGGACTACGGCACCGCCGTCGCAGATTGGCATGACGCTGTCGAAGGCGTCTACCAACAGCTGCTCATGGAGGAACTCGAGGAAGACGAGTGCGGCGCGTTCCTCGTCTGGGGCGATCCGACGCTTTACGACAGCACCCTGCGCATCCTCGACAGGCTGCAGGCCAAGGGCGGCTTCGAACTCGAATATGATGTCATTCCGGGTATCACCAGCATTCAGGCGCTTGCCGCCCGGCACAAGGTCACGCTGAACAGGATCGGCCAGTCGATCGCCATCACCACCGGTCGCAAGCTTGCGGAGGGTTTTCCCAACAATGCCGACAGCGTCGTCGTCATGCTCGACGGCGAAGGTGCCTTCGCCGGTCTCGATGGTGATCTCGACATCTGGTGGGGCGCCTATGTCGGCACGCCGGATGAAATCCTGGTGTCGGGCAAGTTGCGCGAGGTCGTCGGCGACATCGAGCGCATCCACAAACAGGCGCGCGAGCAAAATGGCTGGATCATGGACACCTATCTGCTGAAGCAGCCGGACTAGCCGGCAGGCTGGTCGTGTTGCGCGTGGTCGCAAATGCGACAACGACACACTCGACATATTGACATAAAGATGTCTTTATGTGACCTGACGGCTTTGTCGCCGAAAGGATGAAAAGTGTCGCAAAACGCCACCACGCTCGACGCCCTGTTTGGGTCGGTTGCCGCCAAGCCAGACGGTTCGGAGGTGATGGCAGCGCTGAAAGCGGCGGCGCGTGAGCGCATCCTGATTCTCGATGGCGCGATGGGTACCCAGATTCAGGGGCTCGGCTTCGACGAGGACCATTTCCGCGGCGACAAATTCACCGGTTGCGCCTGCCATCAGCAGGGCAACAACGACCTCTTGATCCTGTCGCAGCCCAAGGCGATCGAGGAGATCCACTACAAATACGCCATCGCCGGCGCCGACATCATCGAGACCAACACCTTTTCGTCGACCTCCATCGCCCAGGCCGACTACGGCATGGAGGACATGGTCTATGAGCTCAATCGCGACGGCGCGCGGCTGGTCCGCCGCGCCGTCGTCCGGGCGCAGCAGGAAGACGGCAAGCGCCGCTTTGTCGCCGGCGCGCTCGGGCCGACCAACCGCACCGCCTCGATCTCGCCTGACGTCAACAATCCCGGCTACCGCGCCGTCACCTTCGACGATTTGCGCATCGCTTACGGCGAACAGCTGCGTGGCCTGATCGACGGCGGCGCCGACATCATCCTGATCGAGACCATCTTCGACACGCTCAACGCCAAGGCGGCGATCTTTGCCTGCGACGAGATCTTCATCGAAAAGGGCGTGCGCCTGCCGGTGATGATTTCGGGCACCATCACCGACCTGTCCGGCCGCACATTGTCCGGCCAGACGCCGTCGGCCTTCTGGAATTCGGTCCGCCATGCCGATCCGTTCACGGTCGGCCTCAACTGCGCGCTTGGTGCGGCCGCCATGCGCCCGCATCTGGCCGAACTGTCCGATGTCGCCGAGACCTTCATCTGCGCCTATCCCAATGCCGGCCTGCCCAACGCCTTCGGCCAGTATGACGAGAGCCCCGAATTCATGGCCTCCCAGGTCGAGGAATTCGCGCGCGAGGGTTTCATCAACATTGTCGGCGGCTGCTGCGGATCGACGCCTGAGCACATCCGCGCCATCGCGCAGGCTGTCGCCAAATATCCACCGCGCCAGGTGCCGGAGCTCAAGCCGCAGATGCGCCTGTCGGGCCTCGAGCCGTTCACGCTCACCGACGAGATCCCCTTCGTCAATGTCGGCGAGCGCACCAACGTCACCGGCTCGGCCAAGTTCCGCAAGCTGATCACATCAGGCGACTATGCCGCCGCCCTCGACGTCGCCCGCGACCAGGTCGTCAATGGCGCGCAGATCATCGACATCAACATGGACGAGGGCCTGATCGACTCGAAGAAGGCGATGGTCGAGTACCTCAATCTGATCGCCGCCGAACCCGACATCGCGCGCGTGCCCGTCATGATCGACAGCTCCAAATGGGAGGTGATCGAGGCCGGGCTGAAATGCGTCCAGGGCAAGCCGATCGTCAATTCGATCTCGATGAAGGAAGGCGAGGAAGCCTTCCTGCATCATGCCCGGCTGTGCCGGGCCTATGGCGCTGCCGTCGTCGTCATGGCATTCGACGAGCAGGGTCAGGCCGACACCAAGGCGCGCAAGGTCGAGATCTGCACCCGCGCCTACAAGCTCTTGACCGAGCAAGCCGGCTTCGCGCCCGAGGACATCATCTTCGATCCCAACATCTTCGCTGTCGCCACCGGCATCGAGGAGCACGACAATTACGGTGTCGACTTCATCGAGGCGACGCGGGAAATCACCCAGACCCTGCCGCATGTCCATGTCTCGGGCGGCGTGTCGAACCTGTCGTTCTCGTTCCGCGGCAACGAGCCGGTGCGAGAGGCGATGCACGCCGTGTTCCTGTATCACTGCATCCAGGCCGGCATGGACATGGGCATCGTCAATGCCGGCCAGCTCGCCGTCTATGAATCGATCGACCCGGAGCTGCGCGAGGCCTGTGAGGACGTCGTGCTCAACCGCCTGCCCAAGGCCGGCGGCACCGCCACCGAAAGGCTGCTGGACATTGCCGAGCGCTTCAAGGGCGCGGCCGGCAAGGAAGCCAAGGAGCGCGATCTCGCCTGGCGCGACTGGCCGGTCGAGAGCCGTATCAGCCACGCGCTGGTCAATGGCATCACCGAATTCATCGACGCCGACACCGACGAGGCGCGGCTGCAGGCCGAGCGTCCGTTGCATGTCATCGAAGGCCCGCTGATGGCCGGCATGAATGTCGTCGGCGATCTGTTCGGTGCCGGCAAGATGTTCCTGCCGCAGGTTGTCAAGTCGGCCCGTGTCATGAAGCAGGCGGTGGCCGGCTTGCTGCCACATATGGAGGCGGAGAAGGCGGCCAACGCCGCCAATGGGATCGACAATGGCGAACGCCAGACTGCCGGCAAGATTCTGATGGCGACCGTCAAGGGCGACGTGCACGACATCGGCAAGAACATCGTCGGCGTCGTGCTCGCCTGCAACAACTACGAGATCATCGACCTCGGCGTCATGGTTCCGGCAACCAAGATCCTCCAGGTTGCCAAGGACGAGAAGGTCGACATCATTGGCCTGTCCGGCCTGATCACGCCCTCGCTCGACGAAATGGCGCATGTCGCCGCCGAAATGGAGCGCGAGGGGTTCGACATTCCGCTGCTGATCGGCGGCGCCACCACGAGTCGTGTCCACACCGCGGTGAAGATCCATCCGCGCTACAGCGCCGGCCAGACAGTCTACGTCACCGATGCCAGCCGCGCTGTTGGCGTGGTGTCCAACCTGCTGTCCCCTGAGGCCAAGGGCGGCTACGTTGAACAGGTGCAGGCCGAATACCAGAAGGTCGCCGACGCCCATCACCGCGCCGAAGCTGACAAGCAGCGATTGCCGTTGGCCAAGGCGCGTGCCAATGCGCACAAGGTCGACTGGTCATCTTATGCGCCGCCGAAGCCAACCTTCCTCGGCACCAGGGTGTTCGAAGCCTGGGACCTGGCCGAACTCGCCCGCTACATCGACTGGACGCCGTTCTTCCAGACCTGGGAACTCAAGGGCCGTTACCCCAAGATCCTCGAGGACGAGAAGCAGGGCGCCGCGGCGCGCCAGCTGTTCGACGACGCGCAGGCGATGCTCCGCAAGATCATCGACGAGAAGTGGTTCGCGCCCAAGGCCGTCATCGGCTTCTGGCCGGCCAATTCGGTCGGCGACGACGTCAGGCTGTTCACCGACGAGGCACGCAGCGAGGAGCTTGCCACCTTCTTCACCCTGCGCCAGCAGCTAACCAAGCGCGACGGCAAGGCCAATGTCGCACTGGCCGACTTCATCGCTCCCGCCGACAGCGGCAAGCCGGATTATCTCGGCGGCTTCGTGGTCACTGCAGGCATCGAGGAAGTGGCGATCGCCGAGCGCTTCGAACGCGCCAATGACGACTACTCCTCGATCATGGTCAAGGCGCTGGCCGACCGTTTCGCAGAGGCCTTCGCTGAACGCATGCACGAGAAGGTGCGCAAGGAGTTCTGGGGCTACGCACCTGATGAAAACCTCGCGCCCGACGACCTGATCGGCGAGCCCTATCGCGGCATCCGTCCGGCGCCGGGCTATCCCGCCCAGCCCGACCACACCGAAAAGGTGACCTTGTTCCGCCTGCTCGATGCCGAGAAAACCGCCGGCGTCAGCCTCACCGAAAGCATGGCGATGTGGCCGGGCTCGTCGGTCTCCGGCATCTATCTCGCCCACCCCGAGAGTTATTATTTCGGCGTCGCCAAGGTCGAGCGCGACCAGGTCGAGGATTATGCGCGGCGCAAGGGCATGACCATCGCCGAGGTCGAGCGCTGGCTCGGGCCGATCCTCAACTATGTGCCGGCATCGTTCGCCGAAGCGGCCGAATAGCAACACGATGACATCACATGGGCTCTGTCGCCTTTGCGCTGAGCCCATGTCGTTTTCATGCTCGTGCCCGGCCACCAATCCGTGGTCTGATCCGGTCATGTTCAAGGTGCTGCTTCGAGTGTGAGACGAAGCGGAGAATTGGGAAGCCGGTGAGAAGCCGGCGCTGCCCCCGCAACGGTGGCGGAGTTATTGTTTCGACGGGAGACCACTGGGCCAGCCGGCCTGGGAAGGTGTCGAGACAGTCCGGAAGGACAGCTCCGAAGCCCGGAAACCAGCCTTGAACCTGACGGAACTCGACTGATCGCGGTGGGCGGTCAAGAGGCGGATCGTTGCTGCACGGACCTCTGCGTCCGCCGGCTGGCGTTCTTCCCAAATCAAGCCACCCGTTCAGTCCTTGGTGCGAGGACAGGACATGGATGCGAAGAACGAAATGCTGAAGCTGCTGCGCGGACGCCGCGACGGGTTCAGCCTGGCACAGCCCTTTTACACCGACCCGGATTTCTACCGGCTCGACCTCGAGCTGATCTGGTACCGCGACTGGCTGTTTGTCGGCCATGACTGCGAACTGGCCAAGCCTGGCAGCTTCTTCACCGTCCAGGTCGGCGACTATCCCGTCGTGCTCGTCCGCGACCAGAAGAGTGAGCTGCGCGCCTTCCACAATTCCTGCCGCCACCGCGGCAGCCGAGTCTGCACCACGGACAAAGGTATGGCGGCCAAGCTCGTCTGCCCCTATCACCAGTGGACCTACGAACTCGACGGCCGCCTGCTGTTCGCGCGCCAGATGGCGGAAGGCTTCGACAAGAGCCAGTTCGGCCTGAAGCCGGTCGCCTGCGAATCCGTCGGCGGCTACATCTTCATCTGCCTCGCCGACGAGCCCGCCGACTTCGCGCCGATGCGGGCCATGGTCGAGCCGTACCTGCTGCCGCACCGGCTGCGCGAAGCCAAGGTCGCCTTCGAAAGCACAATCGTCGAGGAGGGAAACTGGAAGCTGGTCTGGGAAAACAACCGCGAGTGTTACCACTGCGCCGGCAATCACCCTGAGCTGTGCAAGACCTTTCCCGAGGCGCCGAACGTTACCGGCGTCAATGGCGCCGAAAGCGATCCCGAAATGCTGGCGCACTGGGCAAAGTGCGAGGCGGTGGGGTTGCCGAGCAAGTTCCGCATCGATGCCGGCGGCCAGTACAGGGCGACACGCGCGCCACTGCTGCGTGACGCGGTGAGCTACACCATGTCGGGCAAGCGCGCAGTGCGGAAAAACCTCTCCGACAGCGTCTCGGCCGACAGGATCGGCACGCTGCTGCTCTATCATTATCCGACAACCTGGAACCATGTGCTCGGCGACCATGCCGTCACCTTCCGCGTGCTGCCGATCAGCGCCACGGAAACGGCCGTCACCACCAAATGGCTGGTTCACAAGGATGCCGTCGAAGGCGTCGACTACGACCTGGCCGAACTGACCCATGTCTGGACCGAGACCAACGACCAGGACCGCCGCATCGTCGAGGAAAATGCCTTCGGCATCAAATCGCCGGCCTACGAGCCCGGGCCTTATTCGGAGGAACACGAGGGCGGCGTCATGCAGTTCATCGAATGGTACGTCGGCTTCATCGAACCGCGGCTGGCCGACGGCGGCAAGCCGGTCCTGCGCAACGTCGCCTGACCGGGAGAAGGGCATGAACGCGATGACCGAGCTTGGCCTTTACCGCAACCTCGACGAAATGGCGCCCTGGAACGACCGGCTCCAGGTGCTGGAGGTCATCGGCGTCACTGACGAGGCGCCCGACGTTAGGACCTTCACCTTCCGCTCCGACAACCAGACCTGGTTCCGCTACAAGCCGGGCCAGTTCGTGACGCTCGAACTGCCGGCCGAACCGGCACCCGTCATGCGCACCTACACGCTGTCGTCCAGCCCGTCGCGGCCGTTCTCCATCGCCGTCACCGTCAAGGCGCAGGCGGGCAGCGTCGGCACACGCTGGATGTTCGACCATCTGAAGCCGGGCGTCCGCATCAAGGCCTATGGCCCTTCAGGCGACTTCTCGCTGCACCAGCATCCGGCCGCCAAATATCTGTTCGTCTCGGCCGGATCCGGCATCACGCCGATGATGTCGATGCTGCGCTGGCTAAACGACTGCGCGCCGTGGACGGACGTTGCCTTCGTCAACTGCGCGCGCCGTCCGGAAGAAATCATCTTCCGGAAGGAGCTCGAACTGCTGGGCACACACATGCCCGGACTGTCGCTCGGTTTCATGATCGAGGAGCGGTCGAGCCGCGAAGGCTGGTTCGGCCATATGGGCCGCATCGATGCGGTGCGACTGCCGTTGCTGTCGCCCGACTTCCGCGAGCGTGAGGTGTTCTGCTGCGGCCCAGATCCCTTCATGCGCGCCGTGCGCGGCATGCTCGAGTCTTCCGGCTTCGACATGTCCCGCTACCATCAGGAAAGCTTTGCCGCACCTGCCGTCGAGGAGGTCCCCGCGCCGTTCTCGACGCCGGGCGGGGACAGCGAGACTGTGCCGGATGCCGTCCTGCCGGTTCGTTTCGCGTTGTCTGATGTCGACGCCGACTGCCTCTCCGGCCAGACCGTGCTGCAGACGGCGCGTGCTTCGGGCGTGCGTATTCCGGCGGCCTGCGAGTTCGGCCTATGCGGCACCTGCAAGGTCAGGAAGCTCTCCGGCGAGGTCGAGATGAGCCACAATGGCGGCATCCTCGACCATGAGATCGACGATGGCTTCATCCTTGCCTGCTGCTCGAAGCCGCTGTCGGCGATCGAGGTCGAGGCGTAGCGCAAGTCAGGAAAACCGTGCAGCGGTTTCCGTCCGGAGTTGGGAAAAGTCAGCGGTGGTGCAGCACCAGCGGCGCGCCGCCGACGTCGATGACGTCCATGCCGTAGCCGAAGACGCGGGCCAGCATGTCGGGCTGAAGTACCTCGGCCGGCGATCCGTCGGCGACGACGCACCCCGATTTCATTGCAACGATCCGGTCGGCATAGACGGCGGCGTGATTGATGTCGTGCAGCACGACGATGACGGTGCGTTTGTCGTTGTCGGCGGCCGCGCGCAGGTCACGCATCAACTGGCGGGCAAACAGCATGTCGAGATTGTTCAGCGGTTCGTCCAGCAGCATGTAGTCGGTGCCCTGGCAGAAGGCCATGGCGACCATGGCGCGCTGGCGCTGGCCGCCCGACAGATTGTCGAGGAAGCGGTCGGCGAGATCCATCAGGCCGAACTGCTGCAATGCCGTCTCGATCAGCTTCGTGTCGTTTGCGTCGATTCGCCCGCGCTGGTGCGGAAAGCGGCCGAAGCCGACGAGTTCACGCACCTTGAGTCGGCTTGCCACCGCCGGGTCCTGGCGCAATATGGCGAGCGTCCTGGCCAGCTGGCGGCTTGGCGTCGTGTCGACCGGCAGGCCGTCGACCGAGATCGATCCGCTCTGCAGCGGCTGCAGCCGGGCGATCAGCGACAACAGGCTCGACTTGCCGGCGCCGTTGGGCCCGACCAGCGCCGTCACCCCACCCTTGGGCATGGTCAGCGACACATCCTCCAGGATTTGCGTGTCGCCGAGGCGCAACGAAACATTCTTGATCTCGATCATCGCTTGCTCGTTGTGATCAGCATGGCCAGGAAGACGAGGCCCCCCACGAATTCGATGACGACGCCGAGCGTCGCGGCACCGCCCAGAAGATGCTGCAGCACCATCTGGCCGCCAAGCAGCACGATGACGGCGGTCAGCATCGCCGCCGGCAGCAACAGGTGATGGCGGCGGCTATCGACGATGCGCTCGGCCAGCGCCACCACCAGAAGCCCGAAGAAGGTTACCGGCCCGACCAGCGCCGTCGACACCGCAACCAGGGCAGCCACCAAAAGCAGCAGCCCGGTCAGCGCCTTGGTCCATGACACGCCAAGCCCGGTGGCACTGTCGGCGCCGAGTGCCACGATGTCGAGCAGGTGGCGCTGGCGCCAGAGGATGATGGCGGCAATCGTCGTCACCACCAGGCCGATGACGACCAGGTCCGGCCGCACCGTGTTGAAGTCGGCGTAACTCGAACCTTGGACGACGGCGAATTCGTTCGGGTCGATCAGCCGCGCGATAAGCGAGGCGAGGCTGCGGAAAAGCACGCCGAGCACGACGCCGGTCAGCAGCAGCAGGCCGATGTCGAACCGCCGCCGCAGCATCGGCAGGAACAGTACCAGCGCCATGACCATCATCAGGCCGGCCTCGCCGGCGAATTTCAGGCGCGGGTCGAGCGCGACGTAACCGACGCTGCCGAGCGCCAGCACCAGCGCCATCTGGCCGAACAGGTAAAGCGCGTCGAGCCCCATGATCTGCGGCGTCAGCACCCGGTTTGCGGTCACCGTCTGGAACACCACCGTCGAGATGGCGATTGCCACGCCGACCTGAATCAGCGTCACCAGCCGCACGGCGCGCAGTTCGAGCGCGAAGGCGATGTTGCCGCGCAGGCCGATGGTCATGAAGGCAATCACCGCGATCAGGGCCGCGACAGCCATTGTCAGGAGACGTTTGTCAGGCACGCTGCGCCCGCCCGAACAGGATCCACAGGAACAGCCCCGAACCGACGACGCCGAGCACGGTACCGACAGGAATTTCGTAGGGGTAGCGGATGACGCGGCTGACGACGTCACAGGCCAGCAGGAGTGTAGCGCCGGTGACGGCGACCCAAGGCAGGGCGCTCTTCAGATTGTCGCCCATCAGGCGCGAAACGAGATTGGGTACCACCAGTCCGACGAAAGGGATCATGCCGACGACGACGACGGCCAGCGACGAGATCACCGCCACCATGACCAGGCCGAGCTGGACGATGCGTTGGTAGTTGAGGCCGAGCCCGAGGCTGACCTCGCGCCCCATCGCGGCGATGGTCAGCCGGTCGGCGACCCACCAGGCCAGCGCCACCATGGCAGCCGTGATCCACAGCAGCTCGTAGCGTCCGCGCAGCACGCCGGAGAACTCGCCATTGGTCCAGACGTCGACATATTGCAAAAGGTCGGTCTGCCAGGCGATGAACGTCACCGCAGCCCCGATGACGCCGCCATAGACGAGGCCAAACAGCGGGATGAGAAAGGGCTGCGTCGGCGGCAGCCGATGCGCGATGCCAAGGAAGATCGACGTGCCGGCAAGTGCGGTCACGCTGGCGCCCAGCGTCTTCATCGCGATCGAGGCGGTCGGAAACAGCAAGGTCACGGCAAGCACGCCGAGCGCGGCGCTCTGGCCGGTGCCGGTGGTGATCGGCTCGACGAAGCGGTTGCGCACCAGGATCTGCAGCACCAGCCCCGCAATCGCCAGGCCGGCGCCGGTCAGCACCACGGCCACGGTTCGCGGAAGGCGGCTGACCAAAAGAAGCTGCAGTGCGCCAGCGTCGCTGAACACGCTGCCCATCGGCAGATCATCGACGCCGATGCTCAAGCTGACGGCAAAAAGCCCGACGAGCCCGGCGGCGACGAGCAGCCGGGCGTTGGGCAACGCTGCCATCACTTGGCCTTGGCGAAGGCTTGCTCGATGGTGGACAGCACGCGATGCGTCGACTGCACGCCACCGGCGGCGATGTAGAAGTCGGGCGACGGCAGGAAGATCACCTGGCCCTTCTTCCATGCGGTCGTCTGGGCCACCAGCTCGTTGTCGAGCGTTGCCTTGGCGCCCTGGTCGTTCGAGCCGATCGCCGCGGCGCGGTCGAGCACCAGCAGCCAGTCCGGGTTGGTCTTGCTGATGAATTCGAACGAGATCGCCTCGCCATGCGTTGCCGCTTCGACGTCGGCGACAGCCGGCTCCAGGTCGAGCGTCTTGTGCACCCAGCCGAAGCGCGAGCCGGGGCCGTAGGCGGAGATCTTCGGGCCGTTGGTCATCAGGATCAGCGCCTTGCCCTTGCCCTTGACGGCCTGCCTTGCGGCTTCGACTGCGGCGTCCAGCTCCTTGGCGGCAGCGGCTGCTTCGTCAGGTTTGGCAAACAGCTCGCCATAGGCGGCGAGGCGCGCCTTGGCCTGGGTCACCAGGTCGTCGCCGTCCATCGTCATGTCGATTGTCGGCGCCACGCGCGACGTCGCCTCGACCTGCGTCGACGAACGGCCGCCGACGATCACCAGATCGGGGGCGAGCGCATTCAGCGCCTCGAGGTCTGGCTCGAACAGCGTGCCGACGACGGTAGCGCCCTTGGCGACGCCGGCGAGTTCCGGCACGAACAGCTTGTCGGGGATGCCGGCCGGCTGGATGCCGAGGCGGTTCAGCGTATCGATCGCGGCGATGTCATAGACGGCGACCTTGGCCGGCACCTTGTCGATGGTCTTGGGGCCGGTTGCGGTGGTGATCTCGACCGCAAGGGCGGGTGCGGTGGCAATAGCCAGTGCCGCCGAAAGAGTGGCCAGCAGGCGAACAAACTTCATCTGTTATCTCCGTCCTTGTCGGTGGGCGTTGGTTGGATAAAACCTTCGCCAAATACTCTTCTTTTGCGCATATCAGAAGCTGCCGGTGCGCAGCAAGACTTCGTTGGGGCTTTTCAGACGCTTGATTGCTTGTCGGTCACTGCGCAGGACATTGAAGCAATCATTGCCGAACCATTCGAGCGAGGCCTCGACAGTGGGGTCGTCGCGCAGCTCTGCAAGGAAGCGCCGATAGTCGACCTTGCCGTCGAACAGCGGCGTCATGCCTTCGCGGCTGCCGGCTGCAGCATAGACATTAGCCGGCTCGAAGACCCTGAGATCGGCGCGCGAGCGCACATTCTTGAGATGGTAATGGCGGATATGGGGACGCATCGCTGAATGCGCGGCGACGGGGTCATCGCCGCCTTCCCAGACATGCAGCGTGTCAAAATTGATCTTGAACGCCGGATGGTCGACCTCCGCGACCAGCCTGAGCGTCGAGGCGCCGCAATCGGCCAGCGTGCCGGGATGCGTTTCGGCCAAAAGTTCTAGGTCGAAATCCGCGGCCATCCCGGCAACCTCGTGCAGCCGCGCGGTGAGGATACGCCTGACCTCGGCCGGGGTATCCCGGCTGCCGCGGCTGCCGGCAAAGGTGCGGATCTTGCCCGCCCGCCAATGCCGGGCGAGGCGGCACAGGTCGACGGTCTTCTTGCGCAAGGTTTCGGCGTCGCCGTCGAGCGGCAGGTAGTCGCTGACCATCGGCACATAGAGCCCTTGCCCGGCCAGCCAGTCGGCGTCGCATTGCGGCTGGTAGGCCAGGTTACGCGCATGCGCGCCCCACAGCTCGATGCCCTGGAAGTCGTTGGCCCCAGCCCATCTGGCGATGTCCTCGAGCGAGACGAGATGATGGCGGAAGGTGATGGTGCAGAGCGAGATTTTCATTCGGCTGCTCCGAGCAGTTCGGCGGGAAGTGTGTGGGGAATGCCCTTTGTGGCGCACCAGGCCTGGAAGGCTTCGCCGAGGTGCGCCTTGATCCGCTTTTCGAGCCCGTCCAGCGTGTCGAGGCGGCAGAACACGTCGTCGGCGAGGCTGTGGTCCTCGGTCTGTGCCAGCTTCATGACGGCGTAGTGCAGCGTCTTGAAGTCCTGGATCACCCGCTCGATCTGGTCGCACCAATGGTCGAAATCGGCATTGGCCAGCTTCATCTCGCGCCAGAAGAAGGCGAAGCCGTGCTCATAGGCATATTTGCGGATCGAGATGACAGGCACCTCGCGCAGCGCCGCACCAAGATCGGCGAGCTTGACGCCGTCCCTGCCGTCGAGATGGGCTGCAACGATGCGACGCACGCCGTCGACCAGCGGATTGTGGTCGGGCTGGTAGCAGGCAAGGAAGAAGTCGCGCAGGTCGGTGGCGGCGGGCACGCGCGCTTCCAGCCGGTCGAAGATGTAGCCGCCGCCCACGGTTGGCTGGCGGATGGCGTGGATGACCTTGTCGCGGGCGATCTGACCTTCCCAGCGGAAGTCGGGATCGTTGACCTGCCAGATCTTCGGATCGTCGGTCTTCTCGATCATCAGATAATGCGGGAAGGGGTTCTGGTTGAACTTGTTCTCCCGCTCCGGCAGGTGGAACAGGTCCAGCATCACCATCAGATATTCGCTGTCGCGCTTGCGCTCGAGCAGGTCGAGCATGACGACGAGGTTCTGGTCCTTCGACCGTGCCGGGTCGTACCAACAATGCATGCCGACGCCGTAGAGCCGCTGGTACCAGGCGTGGAAGAAATCGTGGTTGATCGACTTGTCGTGATAGGCGAGCTGCCAGCGCTCGTTGATGGCGAAGCCGGCGTCCCAGACGCTGAAATAGAATGGCCGCTGGTCGATGCCGGAACGCTTCAGCGCATCGCAAACGCTGCTGACGAAGCAATGCACCTTGATGTCGATATAGTCCTCGCCATGCACGCCTTCACCGGCCGGCGCGGAGCGCTCTGCAGCGACACTCGCCTCGCCGGTGAACAGCTGCGCCAACTCGCGTACCGTCTCGATGTCCTGGCGGTTGATTGCTTCCTCCGGCGCGACCAGGCCGAACTCGAGCTCCAGGCTGAGGAAGATCTCGAGAATCAGCACCGAGTCGAGATAGAGGTCCTCGTTGAGCCGTGCATCGGGTCCGAAACGCTCGACATGGGCGTGCTTCATGTGATCGTGCAGCACTGTGCCGATCGCTTCGATCACCTGTTCGGTGTTCATCACGCGACCTCCCTCGCCACTGCCGTGAACTGGCCGGCGGCATGCTGTGCCGCCACTTCGCGCCGGCTGATCTTGCCGTTGGCCTGGCGTGGTATCGCGTCGACCTGGACGATCTCCATCGGCAGCTGGTGGCTGGCGAGGTTCTGGGCGCACCATTGCCGCACGACGGGGCCTTCCAGCCGCTCGCTGGCGCTGAACAGCAGGCCGACCCGCTCGCCGGCCAGCGTATCGGCCTTGCGGAAAGCGACGGCGTCGGTGATGGCGGGCATAGACATCACCACGTCCTCGACCTCGCGCGGATAGACGTTGAGGCCGGAGACATTGATCGTGTCGTCGAGCCGGGAGACAAACACCAGCATGCCATCAGGCCTGTAGTAGCCGAGGTCGCGGGAAGCGACGGCGCCATTCGGACCGCTGACGACAATTTCGGATGGCGCAACCGCGCTGTTGCTGCATCTGACCGCGTGATGGGGCAGCACGAAGCCCATCTCGGCGGCGTCGGTGACATCAGGATTGACGGCGATGCAGCCGGTTTCCGAGCAGCCATATTGCTGGAACAGATACGTCGTCCGTGCCCGGATGCGGGCGAACCACGGCTCAGGCAGCACCGTGCCCGAGGTCATCGCCGCATGAAGCTTCTCGCCCTCGGGCATCAGCCGGGCCAGCGTGTGCAGCACCGCCGGCGACGAATAGAGCAATGGCCGTTCGATGCCGCGCAGGGTCCTGAGCAGGTATTTCGGATTGCCGGCATCGACGATGACGGGTGTGCGGCCGCGCTTCAGGGCGACGAGGATGCCGCAGATCAGCCCGTAGGAATGCGTCGTCGGGCAGGCGATGACCGGCGTCATCTCCTCCGGCTGGCGGAAGGTCGCGACATAGCTTGCCACCTCGGCGTCGATCTCGGCCCAGCCGCGGGCGATGCATTTCGGCGCGCCCGTCGTGCCCGAGCTCATCTGAAGGAGCTGGCCGGTGGCGCCGGGCGCGGTGTCGCTCGACAGCGTCTCGGCGTCGAGGCTGTTGAAATAGAGCGCGTGGCAGTCCGCCGCGACGGCCAGGCGGCGTGCCGCGGCATGCGGCGTTGCCGGATGGATCGGGAAGACGCTGGCGCCGATGTTGCGGATGGCGAAGAACAGCGCCAGCCAGGCCACCGTGTCGCTGAAACAGACGGCATAGCGCCCGTTCGGGTCAAGTCCGGCCCGGTCGGCGCTCTGCGCCAACATCTGCTCGAACGTCTGTCGGTCATAGTACCTGTCGTCGATCTGGAACATCGATTTTCCTTCAGGTGTCGGGGGTGGAGAGGGGGTTGGGAACGGCGTGGCTCGAACGGCCGATGTTCAGCTTGCTGGCGAGCAGGGCTTCAGCCGTCAATGTCGGTCGCCTGAGCCCGAGCTGGTCCTGGCGCGCGCCAAGCCCGTGGGTGACAGCATAGTCGGTCAGCATCCGCCGAACGGTTTTCCAGAAGTCGGATTCATGCAGCCCATAGAACGTCTGCAACAGGTGCGAGACCTCGGCCAGGTTGAAGATGAACAGCGCATCCGTCACCAATTCGCCGAGCGTCTCGACATCTTCTATCCAGTAATACTGATTGGGTAGCGCTGCGCTGTAGGCCGGGTCGAGCGCCAGGAAGTCGGGCGCCTTATGTGGCTCGCGCAGGAAGCCGGGCACATATTCGACACTGTCGTGGAAGTCGCGCAGCACCAGCCGCACCGGCCAGCCGTCGCGATGGACGAGCACCATGTTCTGACCATGCGCTTCGGTGGCGATGCCGTGTCCGACGAGCAGGTGCCAGACCGGCAGCACAGCGACTTGCAACAATTGCCCCAGCCAGTTGCGGAAGCCGTGGCGGTGCACCCACGCGTCGATGAAGGGGCTCCCGTTATGCTCGACAGCCATCAGTGCGTTGAACGGCACGGCCTGTTCCCCGTCGGCCAGCGTCGAGGTGACGCTGCGGCGCCAGATCGCCGCCAGCTGGCCGGCCAGCGGCCCGTCGCGGCCGGCAATGATGCCGGCATATTCGCCGAGCACGACAAGCGGATAGGTCGTCTTGAACAGCGGATCGCCGGCGACGATGTCACCGAGCCAGTGCGAGATCACTGGTGCCGTGCACACGGAATGCGGCTCGATCGTCCTGAGCGACGACGAGTTGCGCATGTTCATCGACAGTTTGACATTGGCAGCGTCCGGACGATCTGCGTTGAGCAAGGTCCGGATCGACTGGCTCGCAATGTAGCGGTCGCCGGCAAAGCCGGCGAAATGCGCCGTGCCGTCCGCCAGCCATGGCGAAAGCAGCGTCTCCCGCAGCGACTGCCACTGCCAGGGGTGCAGCGGCAGCAGCGCGAAGTCGTCCCAGCTCGCGCCGAGCTCGGCGCGGCGCCCGTTGATCGCGGCAAAGGTCTCAGCGCCGAGTTCGTCGCGCCAGAATGTCATCTCGTCGCCGGGCAGGCGCTGTCCCATTTCGTTTCGCCGCACCAGCAGCCAGGCGAGTTGGAAGCTGTTGCCGGCTTCGGGGCCGAAATCGCGGTGATCGCTTTCGCTGAACCCCGACCGTGCCTTGAAGCACGGGTGGTAGGCATGGCCCTCGTGCAACGCGCCTTCGAGCGCAGCGAAGCCAAGGTCGCTGCGCGTGCCATAGGGCAGGTTGCGTTCGTTCCAGCTGCAATGCGCGACCGTGCTGTACAACTCGCCCAACAGCCGGCGCTTGTCTTCCGCCGATGCCGGCAGGCTTGCCACCAGTTCGTCGAGTGTTGCCGGCTGCCACGCGCCATCGCGGCTCTCGCTCTCGATCGAGCCAGCTGAAAGGCGGATGCGACCGAACGCGCCTTTCACACCGGTGCAACGAAACCGTTTTGCACCATGCGACCACGCGAAGATCTGCTGGGCAGCGTCACCGGTTACCGTCGTCTCGACGAGCTCTTCATACAGCACGGCCTCGACAAGCTGCCTGACCACGCGCTCATCAGGGCGGCCGGGCAGGTCAAGAGGCAAGGGCACTGCCGTCTCCGTGATAGAGGCCGGTCATCGCCGCAAAGAGCGGGTTGGTCTGGCGGGCATAGAGCGACCGCTCGTTGCTGGTCTGCAACTCGTCGACATCGAACAGCCGCGTCATCAGATTAGCCTTGAACGCTACCGTGGGGCGGTCGAGTACGCCGCGGACGAATTCGCGGCCGACGCCCGATGTCGTTCGCGACAGCACCTCCAGCCGGTCCCGCAGCATGTTCAGCAGGACCTCCTCCTCGACCAGGCCGTCATGTCCCATGCGGGCGATGACCGAGAAGATCTGGTTGACGATCAGGTAGTAGGCGAAGCGGTCCTGGATATCGCGGTCGTCGTAATAGAGCGAGGCGATCTCCGCCGCCTCCGGTACATGCAGGCTGAGGCGGGCGCGATGGCGTTTCGACAGGTAGAAGCCCTGATTGTCGCGATAATAACCCGTGCTCGGATAGCCCTGGCTGATGTCGATCAGGCTGTTCTGCTGGTGCGCCTCGAGTGCCAGGCCGAAATCGTCATAGAGGCAGACCAGCGGGTCGAGCGCACAGTCGAGATAGCGCTGGAACCAGTAGCGGCAGACCAGCTCGGGATGGGTGCCGTCCCTCAGGCAGATGTTGTGGATGATGCGTTCGAGCCGCGACCATTCACCCGGCAGCGGCTCGGCGGTCAGTGCTGCGATGGTGATCTTGCCATTGCCCTTGCAGGCGACAAACGGGTTTTCGCGCAGGATCACCTCGAAGCCGCTTTCGGAGCGACCGGGCAGGTCGAGCGTGATGTAGGCCGGATCGGAAATGATTCTGAAGCGGCCGTCGCCGCCGCCGATGCCTGCCCGCTGCACGAGCTTGGCCATTGCAACGCCGGCCTCCAGCTCCTTGCGGCTGTTGACCCTGAGCGAGTTGGTGATCCGCACCGGGAGCGAGAATTTCGGCATCCACGGCAGGTCCTTGTTGTAGACCGTGCGCACGGAGGACGTTGCGGTGAATGCCGGGCCGGCCGGACCAATGAGGCGCAGCTTGCCCGATGCCTGCAGTCCGCGAATGCCGTCATCGAGCAACAGCGCTTCGGCCTGCAGCGGATGCATTGGCAAGAGCATCTCGCCGGGCCGCGTCTCGATCTCGCCGGGACCTGCCAGCGACGCGACAATCTCGGGCGCGGATTGGCTGGCCGCGGACTTGTGGCTGACGATGGAGGCGTCGGCGGCGAAATAGACGAGCTGGAAATTGCCGCGCAGCTCAGGCGCATAGCTCGGCTCCTGCCATGAGGTCATGCCTTGCCGGCTCTTCGGCGTCGGGTGCAGCGAGTGGCCGAACACCAGCGACTGCTCCGCCGCGATGAAGCTGTCGTCGTCATCGTGGTAGGCGCGATGTGCCTCGATGTAGCGCAGCGTCTGCTGGTAGCTCTGCAGCGCCCGCCCGAGCAGTTCGAGTTCGCAGCCGCGCATCGCATCGCCGCGCTCGTCATGCAACTGCCTGTAGGCCTCCTGCAACAAAAGCTGGAGTGCGGCGAAGGGCTCGACATTGCGCCAGCCGCCTTCCGTCGCCCGGCGCTGCCAGACCTGTCCGAAGCGGTGCGGGCCGCAGAGCGAGTGCGACCGAAGCTCGGCGCGCAGCACCAGCTGCTGTGCTGCCAGAACCAGTTCGATGCAGTCGATGGGGTCTTCCGGTCCGACTCTGTGTTGGGTCACCCTGCCGGGCGAGATTTCGCGGACATAGCAGTTGGCGAAATTCTGGAACGTTGCGTGTTCGGCAACCTGCCGCAGCGTGAGCTTCATCTGTCGTCACCACATGGTTTGACCGATAGAGTCCCTTGCAGCAGCTAGGTATCTGACGGATTTTCTCGGGAACGTAGGCGCTGCCTGGCGCCTCAGGCACTCCACGCGATGCTGCGTTCCGGCTCGCGGAAGGCGAAGCGGACGAGGTGGTCGTCGATGACGGCCTTGGTCCGCGCCAACTGATCGGCGTCGGGCGCATCCACTTCGATCGCTAGGCCAGTGACATCGGCCTTCATCACGGCATGGCCGAACGGGAAATGGCATTCGCCATGTCCGTCGCCATGGCTCACCTCGATCTTATGGGCAAAATGCTTGCACAGCTGGGTCAGGTACTTCACGCCATGCGCAGTCTCGAACCGTCCTGTCGATTGGAACATGATCTCTCCGTCCGTGCTTCAGTTGAAATGGCCACGGACAACGCCCGTGGCCATCAGGGTCAGAACTTGGCCGTCGCGCTCAGCCGGAATGATCGGCCCGGCTCCAGCAACGGCTTCACCGTGACGAACTCCTGTCCATATGTGGCCCGGCCGGCATAGTTCTCGTCGAACAGGTTCTTCACCTCACCGCGGAAGGTCAGGTTCGGGCTCGACTCCGGTTGGTACTCGGCGAAGATGTTGACGACCTCGTGCCCCTTGTAGGTATCGTCCTTCAGCGCGATCTCGACATCGCCGCCGAGCTTGACGCCCCAGTCGTCGAAACGGTGCACCGCCGAGAGCGTGATGATCTGGCCGACAGGTGTCGCCAGATAGGTGCCCAGGTCGGAATCTGCCGGCGCACCATCGATGGTGACGTCGATATTGGCGTATTTGACGCTGACATTCCCCGCCCCCCAGTCGTAGCCGCCGGAGAGCGTGAAGCCCTGCGAACGGACGTCATGCACTTCGATGCCGCGCGGTATCTGGTAGCGCGCGGTGCGGGCATCGTAAATGTCGGTGCGGAAGATGCTGCCTTCCAGAGTGAAGCCTTCATAGGTCGCGAGAAGGCCGGCAGTCAGATTGTCCGACGTCACAGGCTTCGGGCCGGCGCCATAATTCCAGTTCGGGTTGAAGATGAAGTTCTCGGCCAGTGGCACGCCGGCCCAGACATGCGAATATCCGGCCTTGGCAGTCAGGAAATCGGGAACGAGGTCATACTCGCTAGAAATGTTGCCGCTCAGTCCGGCATTGGTCCATTTCTGTCCCGTCGTTCCCTCGAACCATTGGTTGTCGCCACGGGCGCCGAATGACAGCCGCGTCCGCTCCCATGGCTCGAGACGGGCCTGGGCATAGATGCCAACATTGCTGGCGTGCTCGGTTGCCGGTTCGAACTTGTCTTCGAGATCGGCGGTGTCCTTGTAGAAGTCGAAGCCGGCGGTAATGCTGCCGATGTCGAGCGCGAAGCGGTTTTCTGCCTTGCCGTTAAAGCTCTCGGTCAGGCCGATGGCCGTATATGGCGCGGAAACTGCGGGCTTCGGATAGACGGTCGTTTCCACCTGGCTGCTGGTATAGGCGATCACCACCTTGGGGTCCCACCATCCCTCGGGAGACTCATCGGTGTAGGTGAAGACGGTGCTGCGGCGGTCGAGCTTGTAGTCGCGGATCAGCGGCTCCCAGGGCTTGGGATTGGGGTCCAGCCGCCTCATGTTGGCGCGGAACGGCCGCGGCGCATCGTCGCGCGACTGTTCGTGGCTGAGCTCGAAGCGGTGGCCGCTTTCGGCCTGATAGGCGACCTTGCCGAGGCCGCTCAAAAGGTTGGCGCTGGTGCCGTCGACGACGCTGCCGTCGCCGGCGGTGTAGTTGTCGCCCTTGGCAAAGTTCAGATAGCCGAAGAACTCGAAGCCGTCCTTCATGCCATATGCGGCGAGACCGACAGTCGAGGTCTTGCTGTTGAAGTCGTAGGTGCCGGTGACCAGGCCGCCGAGGCTTTTGCCCGGCTCGAGCAGGTCGCGCGCGTCCTTGGTCTCGTAAGCGATCGAGCCGCCGAGCGCGCCGGGGCCGGCATCGGCCGGAGCCACGCCCGCGTCGACGCTGACGGCTTTCAGCAGTGAAGGGTCGATCAGGTTGGTCGCGTTGTGGTGGAAGACCTTGTTGTTCTGCCGTGCGCCGTCGACCGTCACGGCAAGGTTGTTTTCCTCGATGCCCTGGACGTAGACCTTCTGCGACGTGGTGGTCGAGCCGCCGACGGCGACCTTGGGTTCGTTGGCGAACACTTCCTGCAGGTCGGCAGGAGCTTTCTGCGCCAGGTCCTCTGCCGTGATCTGCACATTGTTGACGCTGCCGCCGGAGCCCAGCGTGGTCACGTCGATGGTGTCGAGAACCACCGCGCCATTGGCCGAGACGCTAAGCCCGCCCGTAGCCGCACTGGCGGAGGCCGGCTGGACCGAAACCGTATTGGGCCCGGTGAAGCGGTAGTTGAGGCCACTGCCCGCGAGCAGGCGCTGCAGCGCCTGTTCCGGCGACAAGTTACCCGAGACGGCAGGGGCGGCTGCCCCGCCGAGGTCAGCGGTTCCGAAAGCGATCTGCAGGCCGGTCTGCGCCGCCAGCTGCCTCAACGACTGGCCGAGCGACTGTGCCGGCAGGCTGATGCTCTGCGCGCGCGTCGCCGATTGTGCATGGGCAACACTCATCGCCGTGCCAGCCGTCAGCATACCGGCGCCAAGCGCCGTGCCCACAAGAAGCCGTGCCAGCAGGCGCCCCGACGCCCTGCTGCCAAAATCCATGTTGCCGTTGCCCATCGTGCTGGTCCCCAAAGGTCTGGCGCACGCATCCACCGCGCGCCCTCGATGGTGTGACGCGCGAACGGGCCAACTGCCTAAAGAGCCAGTTGCGATTTTTCTGAAATAAGTTGGATCGACTTCGTCGGGCTCAGGAGATGACGATGACGACGCCCGGAACCCGATGCACCGACATCCCTTGCGTCTGGGCCAGGGCCTCGATCGCGTCATGGGCGTCGCGCGTCAGGAACACGGCGCTGACAGGGCTCGCATCATGGCTGTGCGTAGCGATCACGAGGCGTTCGGGCACGTAGCGGCCAAGCTCGCCGATGGCGCTGCCGAAGGGCTTGCCCTCGAATACCACGCGGCCGCCACGCCAGGCGAGTTCGCTCTCGAGATTGACGTCGGCAACTGCGAGCGGCGCCTTGCCAGTGAGGTAGCGCGTCTGTTGGCCGGGGGCGAGCGACACGGTGTTGGCCGCATCGGCCTTGGCGCCGCCCGAGACGGAAATGCGTCCTGCCGATGCCGTGACCGTCACTTCGTCTGCGATGGAACGAACAGCATAGGTGCCTTCGACGGCATCGCTGTTGCCGCCGAGGGCCGCAACACGGAACGGTGCGCGGGTATCGGGCCTGACCGAGAATTCCACCTCGCCCGAGAGCAGGTTCACCAGCCGCAGACCCGGCTGGAAATCGACGTCGACGGCGCTGTTGGTGTTGAGCAGCATGGTCGAGCCGTCGGGCAGGGTGGCAGACACTTGTTCGCCCGCGCCGGTTGCGAAGTCCGACCGCATCCAGGTCAGGACCCGCGGAGCAGCGACAGCCGCCGCCGAGGCGGCGACGGCGCCGCCAACGAGGAATTTGCGCCGGCTGACGGCCGATCGAGGCATTGGCATAGCAACCGGGGCGACATCCAGGCCGCTGCCGTCGACATTTTGCAGCAGCTGCCAGAATTCCTTCTCGCGGGCGAAGGCCCGCGCATGCTCCGGCGACTGGGCCCGCCAGGCGTTGAATCGGTCGAGATCCTGCCGGCTGACATTGCCGGCGCTTAGTCGAACGATCCAGTCGCGCGCATCGAGTGCGATGCCGCGGTCGATCTCGGATCCGTGTTGCCCTTTGCCCATCGCCAGTCACGCAAGCGGTGCCCATCGGTTCGGGCACACTAACCATCTTGCTATCATAGACACGCGAGATGGCACCACGCCTAAGCGTCACGGCAAAATAAATCTTGGAACAGGTCAGCCGTTGCTGTCGCGCAGCTCGGCCAGGCGCTCGACGACGCGGCGGATATGGTAGTAGACGGCCTCGTCGCTGATGCCGAGCTGGCGGGCGATTTCGCGGTGCGAGACGCCGTTGACGCGGTTCATCAGGAAGATGCGCCGGCTTCTCTCCGGCATCGTCTGCAATGCCTTGTCGACGGCGCGGAGCATGTCGCGACCCATGACGATGCGTTCGGGCGAGATCTCGTCCACCGACGTCGACAGAAGCTCATTGACCTCGGCGTCGATCTCGTTGCGCCGCTGCTGTTTGCGGAAGTGCCCGATGGCAGCATTCTTCGCCGCCTGCATGGTGAAGGCGGCGTGGTTGTCGATGGCGTCGTCATGACGGACGTTGGACAGCCGGATCCACGTGTCCTGAACGATGTCCTCGGAGGTCGCGCTGCAGCCGACGCGGCCACGCGTCAGCGCCTCGATGCGCGGACGCAACGTCGCAAAGCTGGTCATCAGCCTGGTGAGTGTCATTTTTTCACTCTTGTTTGCACCAGTTCCGATCGCGCATGCCTGGGGGCCGGCCGCGACGGACGTTCGATAGGCCATCAAAAAAGTGCCTGCAACCCCAACACCTTAGGGAAAACACGGCACTGCCGGGGTTGCGGGTTAAAACCTTCCTGTTTTTATCATGTTTAGTGTTTGATTCTGCTGAACTAACGGCGGCAGTCGCATCGCGGCCCGTATGAATTGTCGCAGCAAGAAAGTCTTACGGGTGTAGCAGAAACAACACACGATGCTTGCAGGCGCAAAGCGATCGCCAGCCGACCATGGAGGCCGGACGTGAACCACGAGGCGTTTCGATGAGGGACTGCACCTGGCTGCACCTGACAGGGAGGCGCCCGTCAGCGCTTGAAGTCGATCGGAACAACGATCACTGACGGCACCGCAGGCGGCGGCGCCGGGATCGGCGAGGACCGGCGCACCAGGCTGACCGCAGCTTCGTCGAGCGCCGGGTCGCCAGACGAATTGATAAGTTTGACCGACAGCACGTCGCCGCCGGAATTGAACGAGAACTGAACTGCGGCAACGCCTCGGTTGCGAACGTTGCGCGGCTTGTGCCTGTTCAGATGGGCGAAGACGCGCGACTGCCAGCGCGCCGGCGACATTGCCTTGCCGCTGCCCTGGCCGGGTGCGGGCGCGCGCACGCTTTCGGAGCTCTGCGCCGACTTCTTCGCCGCGGCGCTCTGCTGCGACGGCTTCTTCTCGATCTTGGCTTCCTTGACCGGCTCGGGCTTCTTCTGCACCGGCTTCTTTTCGCGCACCGGCTTTTCCACCGGCTTCGGCTTCTTGATCTCGGGACGCGGTTCGGGGATCGCCATCGCCACTTCGGGCAGCGGTGCCTCGACGAGGTCGGGGATCACTTCCTCGATCGGCTCGGCCTCGGTGACTTCTTCCAGACGCTCCGGCGTCAGCTCCGCGACCTGCTCGACGGGTTCGACCGGCTCAGTCACCGGCTCGACTGGATCGGGCGGAATGGTCTCGGTCATTTCCTCGACGTGTTCGGCCGCCGCACTGTCGACCATGTCGGTCGCGTCCTGCTCAACGGCTTCCGGGGCCATTGCCATCGGCGCGAGGACGATCATCACGGCGGACTGCGCCTGCATGTCTTCCATCATCATTGGCGGTTGCTGGTTGAGATACCAGGCGCCGGCCATGTGGACGGAAAAGATGACGGCCGCCGCCGTCGACCACAGCAATGCCTCGCTGCGGCTGATGCCGCCGAAGCTGAACTGGTCATGCGTTGCAGCACTCATTGCGCCTGCCCCTCGCTGACCGCAGGCGGAGTGGCCTGCACCTGCTCCAGCCCGACGAGCGCGATCTTGAGGTAGCCCGCGCCGCGCATCAGGTTCATCACTTCCATCAGCTCGCCATAGTCGACGCCGCGGTCGGCGCGCAGGAAGATGCGGGTTTCCTTGTCGGCCTTGGCGGCGGTATCGAGCTGCTGCTGGAACGCGGTGCGGGCAACCGCGTCCTGGCCGATCGAGATGCTGAGGTCTTCCTTCAGCGTCACGTAAAGCGGCTCCTCAGGGCGCGGCGTGGCGGTCGCGGTCGAGGCCGGTAGGTCGACATTGACGTCGACGGTGGCCAGGGGTGCTGCCACCATGAAGATGATCAAGAGCACCAGCATGACGTCGATGAACGGCGTCACGTTGATCTCGTGGTTTTCCTGGAGATCGTCCTCGTCAACGGATTGTCTGATGCCGCCGGCCATGGTCCCGACTCCTAGACAGCGACGGCGGGCGCGCCACGCCCGTTGCCGCGCATGGCTTCATTGGCCGGCAAGCGCTCACTGCGCTGTGGCTGGCGATCGAGATCGCGGCTGACCAGGCGCTGCACGCCTGCCGCGGCGTCGGCCAGGCCCTGGCGGTAACCGGTGATCGAACGCACGAAGACGTTGTAGATCACCACCGCCGGAATGGCGGCGATCAGGCCGACGGCGGTCGCGAGAAGCGCTTCGGCGATGCCGGGAGCGACGACAGCGAGGTTGGTCGTCTGCGATTCCGAGATGCCGATGAACGAGTTCATGATGCCCCAGACGGTGCCGAACAGGCCGACGAAGGGTGCCGTCGAGCCGATCGTGGCGAGCACGCCGGTGCCGCGGCTGAGGCGGCGGCCTGCCTGCGCCTGAATGCGCATCAGCCTCGACTCGACGCGCTCCTTGATGCCGGAGGCGTCGGCATGGCCGAATTCGTGGCCCGACATCTCGAACTCGTCGACGGCGGCGCGAACAAGCACGCCGCCGATGCCGGCGCGGTCACCGAGCGCCTGCGAGGCGTCGGCGAGCCTGCGGGCGTGAAGAATGCCGCGCAGCGCCTTCTTCAGCCGCGCCTTGCTGGCGGCGATCTCGAGTGATTTGGCCAGCCACACGGTCCAGGTGATCAGCGAGGCGAAGGCGAGGCCGATCATCACGCCTTTGACCACCCAGTCGGCGGCCATGAACATGCCCCAGGGCGACAGGTCGTGCGGCAACAGGCTCTTGGGAACGTCCGTGCCGGCAGGTGCACCGACGGTCGTGTCGATCGGCGCGGACACAGCAGGCTGCCCGGTTGCAGGCGCCGTGGCCGCCGGTGCGACCGTCGGCTCACCGGCAGCCTGGTCCGGTTGTGGTGCGACGTTGGCGCCTGGCTGCGGCAGGGCGTTGATACGTGGCTGCGTCGCTTCGGCTGCGGGGGCGGCCGCATTGGCAGCGTCGCCGGGCGCTGCTGGCTGGGCGGTCGGCGTGGCGACGGCTGCCGTCGGATTTGCCGGAGCTGTTGGAGCGCTCGTTGCGGGTGCCGTGGGCTCCACCTCAGCCGGCGCGGTCTGCTGGGCGAAAGCCGCGCCCGCGCTCAGAGTGATGTACAGCGCCGCTGCCATGATGCGTCCGGACCGATACTGAGCTTGCGACCCGAAAGCCGTCCCGGTGCTTGTGATGCCCCAGATGCTTCTCATGTCCGCAGTCTCCGATCGCACGCAAATGACTCAAAGGCAGGTGTCGTGCCCGGCCTCTAACATTGTTGACTTCTTTAATCAAGAAAAGCGCCCAAGAAACATGAGAATGACACACCAGAATTCATGCGTCGAGGACGAAGCGCGATCGAAAGGGCTGAGGCGCAGGGAAATCGGAGGCTCGGCTGACCGCCTTCGACGTTCGCACGAGCGCGCTGCGGCTTATCAATAAAGTTGGCGATAACCCATTTCTGGCCAGCGCCGAGGGCCGTTCGTAAGGTCCGGTCCATCGCAGGGCCTCGAGGCCCAGACAACAAGATCAGCATTGGCCGGCTAAAGGAGCGCTCCGATGGACATCCGCTCGAGCGATTTCACGCGACCGACACTCGAGCACCAGGGCACCACGCCGGTGTGGTGGCTGGTGCCGCCGCGCGAGATGCGGGACGCGACGCTGGGCGGCCATCTCGAACTGATCAGCGAGTTCGAGATCCGCGCCGGCGGTGAGGTCAACACCCACCACCACCCCACCTACGAGTTCTATTTCATGCTCTCCGGCCGGGCGCTGATGACCATCGAGGACGAGACCCGCGAGATCGGCCCCGGCGACCTGGTCACTATTCCGCCCAATGCGCGGCACTCGATCAAGCCGGCGCACGAGCATAACGGCATCCGGGCGCTGGCCATGGCCTTCGGCGTCAAGGATGCGCCCGTCGTCGACTATTCGACCGACCCGGAAAGCTACTGACCCCCTTCATCCAGGCTGCGACCACGACAATGACCATCACCCTTTATGCGGGGCTCGCCGGCGACACCGATCCCGGCCGCTTCATGAGCTCAGGCCTGCTGCGCAGCCGCGATGGCGGCGCCTGGGAGCGGATCGAGAAAGGCTTTCCCGCCGTACCGCAGACATTCGCCCTGCTCGCCGACCCAAGGCGCCCGGGTGAAGTGTTTGCCGCCACGCAGGACGGCATCTTCCGCAGCGCCGACCACGGCGACAGCTGGACCCGGCTCGATGCGCCGAAGCCGGACTTCGCGGTGTGGTCACTCACCCGCCATCCGCACGAGCCGGATACGCTGTTTGCCGGCTATGAGCCGACGGCGATCTTCAAATCGACCGACAATGGCCGCAGCTGGCGCAACCTCGAGGTTTCGGTCGGCTACCCCGCCATCACGGCCGGCATGCCAAGGCGCATCACCCGCATTGCCGTCGACCCCACCAATGCGGACAGAATCTACGCCAGCATCGAGATCGGCGGCCTGATCATGTCGGAGGACGGCGGCCGCAGCTGGCGCCAGGCGCTCGACGGGCTCTATGTCGTCGAAGATGCCGTCGACCTGCATTCGGTGCTTGTTGATGCCGAGGGCAAGGTGTCGGTGACGACACGTGTCGGCGCATTCCAGAGCAGCGATCATGGTCGCCGCTGGAGCAAGCTGGCGGTGCCGGCGCTGCGCGAAAAGGGCTCCTATTGCCGCGTCCTCGGCCAGGGGCCGGCCGAGACGATCTATCTCGGCGCCGGCAACGATTTCGATGGCGACCTGGGCGATTTCTTCCGCTCGACCGACGGCGGCGCGAGCTTCCAGCGCCTCGATCTCGGCGCGCCCCTGAAGAGCACCGTCTTTGCCATGGCCGTCGACCCGACCGACGCCAAGCGGCTCGTCTGCTCGGACAAGTTCGGCCACGTTTTCCTGAGCGACGATGCCGGTGACAGCTGGCGCGCGCATCCGCTTCCGCGTGGCATCGGCCATGTCTTTTCCATCGCCATCGGCTGAGGGGCGCATCATGGCAAATCCGTTCAAACAACGCCTTCTGCGGGACGAACCCGTCGTCGTCGTCAATCCCGACCATCCGTCTCCGGCTCTGACCGAGTTTCTCGGCCGCCTTGGGGTCGACGGCGTGTTCATCGATTGCGAGCACGGCACGGCCTCGATCCAGACGGTGCAGGACATGTGCCGCGCGGCGCGTGCCGCCGGCCTTCAGTCCATCGTCCGGCCGGAAGCCAATCTCGACCACCTGCTCACACGCTACCTCGATGCCGGCGCCGGCGGCCTGATCGTGCCGCATGTCGACGACGCCGACGGCGCCCGAAGCATCGTTGCCGCCGTGCGCCGGGCCCGGCCGCAGAACCATGACGACACCGTGGTGGTGGCGATGATCGAGTCACTTGAGGCAGTCGACAACCTCGACGCCATCGTTGCCGTCGAAGGCGTCGACGTCTTCTTCATGGGCCCTAACGATCTGTCGCATTCGATGGGCCTGAACGGCCAGACCCATCATCCCGACGTCAAAAGGCTCGTCCTCGATTGCGCCGCAAGAATCCGCGCTGCCGGCAAGGTGCCGGGCACGCTGGTGACGCGCGACACCGTCGCCGCCTTCGTCCGCGGCGGCTGCCGCTTCCTCTACGAGCACGCCAACAATTTCCTGATCACCGGAGCCAACGACTTCCGGCACATACTGAAAGAGAGCAACACATGAGTAAGATCGAACGCCTGCGCCAGGGCGAGCGGATGTCGCAGATCGTCATCCATGGCGACACTGTCTATCTCGCCGGCCAGACAGCCACCGATCCGGTACCGTCGGTTGCCGAGCAGACGCGGCAGATCCTCGACAAGATCGACGCCTATCTCGCTGAGGCCGGCACCGACAAGTCGAAGGTCCTGTCGGCCAATATCTGGCTCACCGACGTCGCCAGCTTCGAGGAGATGAACGCGGTCTGGGACGCCTGGGTGGCCAAAGGCAATACGCCGGCGCGGGCAACCGTCGGCTCGCCGCTGGCCCGGCCGAAGAACCTGGTCGAGATCGCCGTCATCGCGGCGCGCTGAGCGCGACGCCAACCACAACTGAAAGCCCGGTCCGGACCGGCACGCACTTGCCCGATCCATCGGGTGGGAATGCCGGCCTGCGGCCAACGAAAAGCGGAAGGACTGCCATGTCACGTCAATTGGGAGTGGGCCTCTACGGGGCCGGAAACATCGTTCACGACGGCCATGCGCCGGCCGTTGCGGCGGGTGCCTCGACCCGGCTCGCCGCGGTGTGCGACATCGACGAGGCCCGCGCCAGGACGCTGGCCGACGCCTATGGCGGCGCCAGCATCTACACCAGCCTGGACAAGATGCTCGCCGATCCGTCCGTCGACATCGTCATCATGGCGACGCCCAACAACCTGCATCGCCGTGACTTCGAGGCCTGCGCCCGCGCCGGCAAGCATGTGCTGTGCGAGAAGCCATTGGCCGTCACCTATCCCGACGCGATCGCCATGGCTAGGATCGCCGAGGAGCACAAGATCGTGCTCAAGACCGGCTTCAACCAGCGCTACCTCAACCAGATCCGCATGGCCAAACTCGCCATCGAGGCCGGTCTGATCGGCGAGGTGTTCTCCTTCCGCACCGTGTTCTCGGCCAAGTGGGACAATTGGGTCGACGGCACGAATTTCCGCTGGGATCTCGAGCGGTCGGGCGGCGCCACCACCAACGACAACCTGATCCACCGCTTCGACATGCTGCGCTATTTGCTCGACGACGACTATGCCGAAGTCGTGGCCGATGTCAGCCACTGCGTCATCCCGCCCGTCGTCGACGACAACGTTCATCTGATGGTGCGCACCAACAAGGGCGCGCGCGGCTCCTTCATCGCCGACCGCTATTCGCCGGTGCTCGGCGACGCTACCGAACTCTACGGCACCAAGGGCTCGCTGTCGTTCTGGACCAATGCCGGCTCGCCCTTCTTCGACGTGCCGCTTGCCATCAACACCACCGTGCCGATGAACGAGCTGCCGGAAGAGATTCGCAAGGCCGTCTATCCGACAGCGCGCTCCAAGCAGAACCGCCACGCCTGGGACGGCTGGCTGTCGATCTGGCCGCCGCGCAACGAGTGGGACACCTATGCCGAGCAACTCGCCGGCATGGCCGACGAAATCCTGACGGGCAACCGCGACGGCATCGGCGCCACCGGCTTCGACGGCGCCCGCGCCACCGAGCTGGTCCATGCCGCCTACAGCTCGCAAATCGCCCGCGCCTGGGTGTCACTGCCTTTGGCCGACGACGCGCCCTTCGCATTTCCCGACTTCGAGGGCGCCGACTCCGATGCCAAGGCGGGCCGGTCATGATCACCGCCGGCTTCTACAGTACCTTCCTGCACCAGTTGCCCGTCACTGAGTTGGCGGGCAAGCTGTCGCAGGCCGGCTATAGCTCGGTCGAGCTCAACGGCGACCTGTGGAGCAACGGCTTCGTGCCGCATGTGACGCCAGCGCTCGATGCGGCTGGTCGGGCGGATGTCGCCCGCGCCATCTCGGATGCCGGCATGAGCATCTCGGCATTGAGCGCCTGCCTGCATCTCGCCAAGGAGACGTCGGAGGAGCGCCGCGCCGGCATCGACTATCTCAAGGCATCGGTGGACCTGGCGCGCGACATCGGTGCGCCGATGGTCTGGGTCTTCACCGGCCGCGCCTTTGGCGGCATCGACATCGCCACAGCACGAAAGTACCTGGCGGCAGCCCTGGAGGAGGTTTGCGACCATGCCAGGGATCGGGGCGTCAAGTTCGGCATCGAAGGCTGCTCGATGCATATCGTCGCCAAGACCGACGAGTATCTCGCCCTGTTCAAGGCGATCCCCGGCTCCGATGTCCGTGTCGCTTTCGATCCGACCCATTTCCAGCTGCGCGGCGAAGATCCGGTCAGGGCGGCGGAGTTGCTGTTCGACCGTATCAGCAATTTTCACGTCAAGGATTCGGTCGGCCTCTATCCCGACTTCAAATGCGTGCCGCTCGGGACCGGCGAGGTCGACCTGAAGGCCGTTACCGACACCTTGCGGCGCCTTGGCTACGCCGGTTCCGCCTCGGTCGAATATGAATCGCACCTGTTCGGCTGGGAGATCCCGGCCGACGAGGTTATCCGCGACAGCCGCGCCTTCCTGCGCGGGCTTGGCATCTGAACAGGAGGCGTCGATGTCGCGCTCGCCAATCGGCCCGTTCAGAGAATTCGACGACTACGACGCGCTTGGCCTTGCCGACCTCGTTCGCCGTCGCGAGGTCAGCTCGCGCGAGCTTCTGGAGACCTCGATCGCCCGCATCGAAGCGCTCGACGGGGTGCTGAATGCCGTCGTCATCCGCTGTTTCGAGCAGGCGCTGGCCCTTGCCGAGACCACGCCGCCCGCCGGACCTTTTGCCGGCGTGCCCTATCTCGCCAAGGACCTGCACAGCTCCTGGGCCGGCATTGCCACGACCAACAGCATCTCGTCCTTCGCCGGCAGCGTTTCCAAGTCGGATTCGCTGATCACCCAGCGGACCAAGAACGCCGGCTTCATCCTGCTCGGCAAGACCAATGCACCGGAATGGGGCTGGTCGCTGACAACAGAGTCGCCGATGCACGGCCCGGCGCGCAATCCCTGGGCCTTCGACAGGACCCCGGGCGGTTCGAGTGGCGGGGCGGCCGTAGCGGTTGCGGCGGGCTATCTTCCGCTTGCCGACGCCGGCGACGGTGCAGGTTCCACCCGCGTGCCGGCGGCGATCAACGGCCTCGTCGGCCTCAAGCCGTCGCGCGGCCGCATCTCGCCGGGGCCGGAGGCCGCCGACTTCTGGTTCGGCGGCGGACAGTCGTCATGCGTGTCGCGGACGGTGCGCGACAGCGCGGCCATGCTCGACGCCTTGCAGGGCGGCTATCCCGGCGAGCCCTATTACATCAGGGAGCGTCCGTCGTTCCTCGACAGTACTGCGCCCTCCAACCGGCGCCTGCGCATCGGCTTCAGCCTCAACAATCCGCGCGGCGATGCCAACAGCGCCGTCGTCGACGAGGCCGTCTGCGATGCGGCGCGGCTCTGCGGCGCGCTCGGACACGAGGTCGAGCCGTTCGATTTCGACTATGACTTCGAGAGCCTTTGGCGCGCCTATACCGGCATGATCCGGGTCCAGACGGCAGCTCAGTTCGACGATCACGCCAGGGCGCGGGGTGTTCCAAACAAGCCGTCCGACATGTCGGTGACGATCTGGACGACAATCGAGCGCGGCCGGGCGACCAGCGCCATCCAGCACAGCCGCGACATCGAGGCGATGCGCCGGCATTCCCGCCACATCGCAACGCTGACCTCGCGCTACGACGTCGCGCTGCTGCCGGTCCTGCCGCAGGGCACCCGTCCGCTTGGTTATTACGACATGTCCAAGGATATCGACGCCTATGACGCCTCGGCGATGGGCGAGGACACGGTGTACATGGTGCCGTTCAACGTTTCGGGTCAGCCGGCATTGTCGCTGCCGCTCGGCATGGACCGCTCCGGCCTGCCGCTCGGTGTCCAGCTTGTCGCCCCGCCGGCCGGCGAGGCCACGCTGATCGAGCTCGCGGCCGCACTCGAACGGGCGCGTCCCTGGTATGACCGGCGTGCACCGTTCCATGCCGCCAACGGGGTTGGCGGCAGGTTCTGACGGTCAGTGCCGGACGCCGTTCGCCATGTGATGGGCGAACGGCCGATCGAAATGCGCCGCGCACAGTTTGCCCAGGCGCTCAAGATCGTGGTCCTCCAGCGCCTTGATCATCTCGTCATGTTCGGCCAGTGCCGGTTCGATGAGGCTGTCGGTCATCAGGCTTGCGGCATCGATGCTGCGCATGCCGGCATCACAATCATGGATCGCGCGGGCGATGAACTCGTTGCCGGTCGCCTCGAGCAGCAGGTCATGGAAGGCGCGGTTCTGGACATAAGCCAGCTCGAGATCGCCGACTGAAATCGCCGAGCGGTGGATCTGCCTGGCGTGTTCGAGCTTGTTCATCAGCACCGGCGACACCGGCAGGCGGATGCGCTGCACGGCAGCGGCGATCAGAAGCTGGCGCACGTCGTGCAGCTTGACCAGATCGTCGGGCGAGAGGTGGCGCACCACCGCACCGCGATAGGGTTCGAGCTTGACCAGGCCGGTGCGTGCCAGCTCCTGCAGCACGGCGCGCGCGACGTGGCGCTTGACGCCGAGGCCGTAGACCAGCTCGTCCTCCATGATCCGCTCCTTGGGCAGGATGCGGCCGAGCACGATGTCGCGTTCGATCTTCTTGGCGACATTACCGACGATCTCCGACGAACGCGTCGCTCCGGACTGACGTGCCCGCGCGCCAAGCGGCTTGAGCAGTTCCTCCAGCTTGCGCGCGGTTTCCGCGAGATCGATTGCGGACGGCCGGCGACGCATGCGTTCGGCCCGCTGAAGGCGTTCGACCGCGTTCTCCGACAGCGGCATGGCGGCATCGGCGACGCGCTGCATCTCGTCCATGTCGCCGCTGCCGTGCAGGATGACGTCGCAACCGGCCTCCTGCGAGGCGCTGACCTGCGCGTCGAGCGCATGGGTGCGGCTGATGTCGGAAACGTCGTCGCTCATCAGCACGCCGTCGAAGCGGATCATGCCGCGGATGATTTCGTCGATGACGGTGCGCGAGGCGGTGGCCGGCGCATCGCGGTCGATGGCACGGTAGATGACGTGCGCCGCCATGGCGCAGGGCATGTCCTGCAGCGAACGGAACGGCACGAAGTCGGCCGACTGCATCTCGTCCAGCGAAGCGTTTACCACCAAAAGCGCCTCCGACTTGTCCTGCCGGGCGCGGCCATGGCCGAGGATGTGCTTGATAACCGGCAGCACGCCGCCGGCAAGCAGGCCTTCGCAGGTGGCACGACCCAGAATGCTCGCCATTTCAGGCGTGTCGCCCAGCGCCCTGTCGCCGATCACCAGGTCGCCCTTGCCGATCGGCAGGTCGAGCACCGGCGCGATGTTGATGTCGATGCCGAGATCGAACAGTTCGGCTGCGACGAGGCGGGCATTGAGGCGCACGGCATCGAGCGCGCGCCTGACGTCGGTGCGGGCGATCTGGGCAAACAGCGAGGCCGGCGGCGGGGCGCGCCAGTGCGGCGGTGCCAGCCTGGCGACGCGGCCACCCTCCTGGTCGATCAGTACCCGCACGTCGCTGCGGCCGACGCTTTCGCGCAGTTCCGCCACCAGCGTTCGCAGCTGTGCCGGATCGGCGCAATTGCGCTTGTGCAGGATGAAGCCCCAGGGTTGGGCGGCGCGGAAGAAGCTGCGTTCGGCAGCGCTCAGGCTGGTGCCCGAGCAGCCGAACACCACGGCTTTCGGTTGGGTTCGGTCAATGGTCAGCGGCATGGTCATCACACTCTTGGCGGACTGCACAAGACCGACTTGTCGCCACCCCCAGTCATCAGCTTGGCAGAAAAGCTGCCGGCACGGAAGCCGCAAGCGCGCTTGCCTGACGCCTGCCGGTCACGGCTGCTCCTGCCGCTGGCGTCCGAACACCACCATGACGACGATGGCGACAAGCACGATCCAGATCGTCGAGATCACCGCGGCCTGGGGGTCGACGCGGTCGCGCAGGCCGAGGAACATCACCTTGGTCAGCGTCGTGTTGGCGCCGCCGCCGACGAACATCGACACGATCACCTCGTCGAGCGACGTCAGGAAGGACAGTAGCGCCGCCGACAGCAAGGGAAAACGCATCTGCGGGATGACGACGGAAACCATCGTCCGCCACCAGCCGGCGCCAAGGCTGCGCGAGGCCTTTTCCTGGGTGAAGTCGAAGCGGGCGAAGCCAGCGGATAGGATGACATAGGCGGTCGGAATGGCGATCACCGTATGCCCGAGCCAAAGGCCAGGGAACGAGCCGACGAGATGCAGGCGAGCCAGCACGAAGAACAGGCCGATGGCAACGAGAATCGGCGGCACGGTCGCCGGCATCAGCAGAACGCCATAAAGCGGCAGCCTGGCCCAGCCGAGCGAGCGCGTGGTGGCGTAAGCCGCGGCAAAGGCGATCGGCACGGCAACCGCGGCGGTGACGGTGGCCAGCAGCAGGCTGGTCTTGGTCGCCGGCATCCACAGGTCGGACTGCCAGTACTGCTGCCACCAGCGCAGCGAAAATTCGGTCGGTGGGAACTGAAGCAGTTCGGAGGCCGAGAACGACATCGGCACCACGATCAGTGAAGGTGCCAACAGGAAGGTCGCCACCAGCGCGGTGAAAATCCCGATCGCCAGCCGCAGCGGCCAGGAGACGTCGAAACCGTCAAACATTGGCAGCTCCTCCGAGGGCCTTGATGCTGCGGCGGAGCAGGAAGGTGACCAGGAACACCAGCCCGACCGACAGCAGCAAGAGCACGCCGAGCGCACTTGCCGCCGGCCAGTCGGACAGCACCGAGACGTTCTGTTCGATGCGGGTCGAAATCATCGGCACGCGGCCGCCGCCGAGGATGGCGGGGGTGACGTAGAAACCGAGGCTGAGCACGAACACCAGCACAGCGCCGGCGAAGATGCCGTTGGCGGCCAGCGGCAGGATCACCGCCCGCAGGGTCAGGAGCTTGCTGGCGCCGAGGCTGGCTGCGGCGCGGATGATGTTGTGGTCGATCTGCTTGATCGCGGCATAGACCGGCAGGATGAACAGCGGCAGCATCACATGGGTCATGCCGACGATGGTGCCGAAGAAATTGTTGATCAGCGGCAAGGGTTCCGACACCAGCCCGGTGTCGATGAGGAAGCTGTTGACCAGGCCGTTGCGCTGCAACAGCACCGAGAGCGCGTAGGTGCGGACCAGAAGCGCCGTCCAGAACGGCAACATCACCACGAGCAGCAGGATCGAAGCGAGCCGCTGGCCGGCGCTGGCCATGACCAGCGCGAATGGCGTGCCCAGGAGCATGCAGGTCAGCACTGTCATGCCGCTGACCTGGAAGGTGGTCAGCACCGAGCGTGTATAGACCGGCGTGCTGAGGATCCTGAGATAGGTGTCGAGCGACACGGAGCCGTCGGGCCGGGCGATCGATATCCAGATCATCGCCGCCAGCGGCACGACGATGGCGATGGTGACAAGCAGCACCGCCGGCACAGCGAGGCCGAAAAAGCCGATCTGCGCCAGCTTGCTGTCGCGCCGCAGCGCGGCCGAATTGTCGAAGGTACCGGCTGTCGCCGGCAAGGTCATCGCCGGCGCGCTCATGCGTCGATCACCGGGATCAGCGCGTCGCGCCGCACATGCAGCTTGAGCGGCGCACCCTCGGCCAGCGCCTCGAGGTTGAAATTCGCCGCCTCGGCAGCGGCGATGCGCGCCGATACGGCACCGCCGTTCGCCAGATCGACGGAGATGAGCCAGCTGTCGCCCTGGAACACCGAGCGCGTCAGCGTGCCGCTGAGAGATACATGGTCGTGGCCGCTGGCATCGGAAAGCGACAGTCTTTCGGCGCGGATCATCAGCTTGCGTCCAGCACCAGTGGCATCCCGCTCCGGGGCAACGAAGCTTTCCACCGCATCGAGTTCGAGAATGTTGGCCTCGCCGAGGAACTCGGCGACGAAGCGCGACGTCGGCCGATGATACAACGAAGCCGGTGTTCCGAGCTGGCGGATGACACCGTCGCGCATCACGGCAATGCGATCCGACATCGTCAGCGCCTCGCGCTGGTCGTGGGTGACGTAGACGGTGGTCAGCCCGAGCCGGTCGTGCAGCTTGCGGATTTCGTACTGCATCTGCTCGCGCAGGTTCTTGTCGAGCGCCGACAGCGGCTCATCCATCAGCATCAGCCGGGGTTCGAACACCACGGCGCGGGCGAGTGCCACGCGCTGCTTCTGGCCGCCGGACAGCGTTGCGATGTCACGCTCCGCCATGCTGGCGAGATCGACGATGTCGAGCGCCTTTCTCGCACGCTCGGAAGCCTCTGCGCGGCCGATGCCGCGGACGCGCAGGGGAAACATGACGTTGGCGACGACGTTCATATGCGGGAACAGGGCGTAGTTCTGGAACACCACGCCGATGCCGCGCTTGTTGGCGGGCAGGCGGACAAGGTCGCGTCCATCAACGGAAATCTGTCCGCGATCCGGCCTGACGAACCCGGCAAGCGCCATCAGAAGCGTGGTCTTGCCGGAGCCGGAGGGGCCGAGAATGCTCAGGAACTCGCCGCGCCCGACGTCGAGGCCGACGTCGTCGAGGGCGCGGAAGGATCCGTAGGCCTTCGAAAGGTTGCGGATTTCGATGAACGCAGCACTTGTCATGTCGCTTGAGCCGACCTGTTCCTGCCGCGCTCAGCGCGACATCATTTCCTGGAAGCCGAGCTGGGCCTCGCCGACATGTTCGACCCACCATTCATTGCGCTGGGCAAGCTGGTGCGCTGCATTGTCGGGATAGGTCGGCAGCTTCTTCGAGACGTCGTCGGGGATGAGGCCGGTCTCGTAGGCGCGCTTGTTGGCTGCGCCATATTTCACCCCGACCGAGAACTTGGCCTGGGCCTCCGGCTTGGACATTTCGTTGATCATCTTCATCGCTTCGGCGGCATGCGGGGCTCCGACCGGAACCGCCCAGCAATCCATGCTCATGACGCCCTGGTTGAAGGTGTAGTCGATCTTGGCCCCGTCCTTCTTGGCGGCTTCGAAACGGGCATTCCAGCCCACCGACATGTCCACTTCCTTGTCCTTCATCAGCTGCGCGTGCTGGGCACCCGAATTCCACCACACCGCGATGTGCGGGCGCAACTGCTCGATCTTGTCGAGTGCGCGCTGCATGCCGCCTTCCGAGCCCAGCACCTCGTAGACCTTGTCCATCGGCACGCCGTCGGCGAGCAGGGCGATCTCGAGCTGCGCTTCGGCATCGTTGCGCATGGCGCGGCGGCCGGGGAACTTCTCGACGTCCCAGAAGTCGGCCCATGTCTGCGGCGCCTTGTCCTTGTAGGCGTCGGTGTTCCAGGCCATGACCCAGGAGAAGATCAGCGCCGAGATGCAGTATTTCTGTGCCGTGCCCTCGATGAAATCCTTGGAGTCGATGACGCTGTAGTCGAGCGGCATGAACAGGCCTTCGCGGCCGCCCTTTTCAGCCTGGAAGGCGTTGGTCTGGACGAGGTCGAAGGTCACGGCATTGGCCGCCGCCTGCAGCTTCACCGAGGCATAGGCGTCGTTGATGGTTTCCTCGCGCACGGTGTTGCCGAGCGTCTTCGCCGCCGGCCCCCACAGGGTCTCGCGGCCGACCTCTTGGATCACGCCGCCGCCGACGGCGACAGTCACCTCAGCCGCCTGGGCGGCCTGGCCTGCAATGCCCCACGCGGCAAGCAGCGCACAGGCAGAAAGAGAGTTCCTCACATTTTTCCGGATCATGGCAATTCCCCACGGGGCTGGTTTTCGTCCAGCAGTTTTATTTTCCCTGAACAGCACTGTAGGGCTTGGTTTGCCCGGTGTTCAGCGCCCTTGGCTGTGTCGCCAGGGCCAGTTCCAGAATTACCGTAGGGCATGTTGGGCAGGTATCCGCGATTTATCGATCCGCTTATCGATAATTTTGTTCTCGCTATTTCCCAAGTCTCGCCGGCGGCCTTCGCAAGCGCCGCGGGCCCGTCACGCCGATGAGGCGTCACCGGGGAAAGCTGCGCCGGTCCATCTTGTCGCGACAAGCCAAGGTTAGGAGGCGAAGCCATCGCCAGGCTTGCGAGGCCTGCAAGCCGATGTTCCCGCCATAGTTGAGCCGAGATCTGGTTGCACCAAGAGGGGCGGAAGCCATCGGGTCAGTCATTTCGGTGGTGGCCCGGAGGCGGCATAGGTCACACCGGACCTCGACGAGCCCTCCGCGCCGGCCTGTCCATGGCCAGTCCAAAACGTCTGCCCAAGAACTGGTGCATGCTGCGCTAACGAGAACCAGCGTTCATCGTATTGGGGCAAGACCATCGAGCAGATAGTCGAGGCCCTTGCGGAAGGCGCCGTCCCAATCGCTGTCCAGCAACAGGCGGGAGCGTTCGATCGTGGGATAGCGTTCGCTGAGTCCGGCGAGGCGTTGCTGTGCTGCGGCCTGGTCGTCGTCGGTGAGTTCGAAGCTCGCCCGGGTGATGGTCGAGCCCATCACGTGGTTCCACAGTGACCAGATCGCGACGTTCAGATCTGCATCCGCTACACCTGCTTTGGACAAGGCGTTGGCAAGCAATTCCAGGCGACCGAGGATGTTCGGGCCGAGTGCCCGGCGCGGCAACAGCGATGCCGACCAGGGATGGCGCAGCATGCTGGCGCGCCAGCCCTCGAGCACATGTACGGCCTCTTGCCGCCACCCCTGGGGTTCGGCCCTGTCGGACGGCGCGCGGTATTCGAGCACCTTGTCGAGCGCAAGGTCGAAAACGTCCTCCTTGTTGTCGACGTGCCAGTAGAGGCTCATCACCCCTGAGCCGAGACGATCGGCCAACCGTCGCATCGTCAGTCCGTCGATGCCTTGGGTGTCCAGCAGCTCCACCGCGGTCGCCACGATGCGTTCCAGAGACAGGGGCGGCTCGCCGCGCGGCTCGCGCGTCGGTCTTGGCGACTTGCCGGGCTGAGGCCGTTTTTTGCCGCTGCGTTTGCCTGCCATCCGTCGTCCCCACTTGCGCCACGATTTCTGAATTCGCTACCGACATTCGTTTTGCAGGCGGACGTCGCAATCGAATGGCCTGAAATCAATAAGTTGCCGTCATCACGGCACGGAGTTCTGCCCGTCGCCTGATTTCCAATTCGAGCGAAAACACCGTTCGTGAGCTTCGACTTTGGCAGTCGACGTCAGGAAAGTCGATGCCCGGCAGTTGACTAGTACAATGTACCATAGGACTAATCGCACATCGTACGAGTCATCCTGACGACGATGGGCCGAGTTCGATCATGCGGCCGCCAGTGGCGGGCCGCGGAACCAAAGAGAAAAATCATGTCACGCAAAATCAAGCATCTGCTTGTCGGAGGCCTAATCACCATGACCATGTCACTTCCCACCGCGACGACGGCCAACGAGAGCGATCTCAGGCTGACAATCATCAACCCCGAGAACCTCTACGACCCGACGCCGAACGGCTACAGCACGGCGGTCATCGTTCCCGCCGGTGCGCGTGTCGCCTACATCTCGGGGCAGGGCGGCCAGGACGCCACCGGCAGCCTGTCGCCCGACTTCTCCGTTCAGGTGAAGCAGGCCTATGCCAATCTGCGTAGCGCTCTCGACGCTCTCGGCGCAAAGCCCAACCAGGTCGCCAAGCTCACCGTCTACGTCGTCGACCACGACATGTCGAAGCTCGGCGTGCTGACGGAGAGCGTCAAGGCGATGTTCGGCAACACGCTACCGGCCCAGACGCTGATCCCCGTCCCCAAACTCGCCGTCGACCCAATGCTGTTCGAGGTCGAGGCTGTCGTCTCGCTGAAATAGTGGTGGTGGCTCGCCCGGGGGTGACTGATGCGTCGGCGCACGATGTTTGACTGTCAATCGGGAGGCCGGCCTCACCGGGGGTCGCGCATCCCGTTGAAACTGGAATTTCCAACCGGAGAAACGTCTGTCCTGGAGAGCAGAATAATAGAATTGACATCGACTGCCAATAAATATAAAACCCGGCTGTCGATATTTGCTTGTTCGATTTTTGTTATTGCGCAAAATCGCTGTGCGCCAACGAACATCCCTTCAAATAAAATCGCGATGTAAAACAGCCACGCAATCGCTTGGTTGTCGATGAATATTGCCATGAAAGGGGTTTGTTATGACCACTGGCACAGTGAAATGGTTCAATGCTACCAAGGGCTTCGGCTTCATCCAGCCTGACAACGGCGGTCCGGACGTGTTCGTCCACATTTCCGCGGTTGAGCGGGCCGGCATGCGTGAAATCGTCGAAGGCCAGAAGATCGCCTACGAGATGGAGCGTGACAACAAGTCGGGCAAGATGTCTGCCGGCCAGTTGCAGGCCGCCTGATCGGTCTTGGTGCCCTTCGGTGACCACGGATGTACTGGCACCGTCACAGGGCGCGATCGACTTACAAAAGCCAGGCAGTTTGCCTGGCTTTTTTGTTGGCAGCGTTCAGTCCTCTTTTCGAGAATGTAGGGATAACAAACATGACTGATTCCCAGAGCAAGGCACGAGAGCAAGCCGAGTCAGCCTTCGGCAAGACGCAATCGCAATCTCTTGCCCGCAACCGGATCAACTCGGAGATCGACGCGGTCGTTCAGCAGCGCGAGGAAAAGACGCTGCGCTTGCGCGCTCTGCGGCTGGAAAGGGAAGCCACCGAGCTTGCCGCCGGTCCGTCTACCGTTCGCGAGCGCGCAGCCGGCAAGAAGTAAGAAACAGATATAAGATCAACGGCCTAGGTGATCAAAGTTGCTGGCGGAGAGAGCGGGATTCGAACCCGCGTTACGGTCTCCCGTAAACACACTTTCCAGGCGTGCGCCTTCAACCACTCGGCCACCTCTCCGCATGCGCGCTGTGCGCCGGCTGGTTATGCCGGGCCGGTTGGGAGTGCGCGCATCTCCTTGGCGTCGGCTCGTCGAGCCGTCATTCGGGTGCAGCCAACCTGCCGGGCACCCATCGCCTGCCACCGAACACATTAGCGTCCGGCTGCGGGGCTCATCTAGTCGATCCTGCGCCGCTTGCCAAGCGCTGACGTGGCAAATGTTATCAGGCAAAACGATCGTCGTGCTGCGCAGCGCCGGCAAAGCCACGATCCGCAGCGGCGAGGCGCCTTGCTGGCACCGTCGCCGCCCTTATTGCAAGTGCCTGGCGCTCTGTCACAAACTGCTTTGAAGGGCAGGGGGAGATTCGATGTCGTCAGAGAGCGAACCGTCCGGCTGGGACATCTGGCGCTGGCTGCCGGTGGCCTGGCTGTGCCTCGTCATGGCGCTCAGCGCGCGCGGCATCGACGCCAGCTTCGCCATCATGCTGGATTTCTCGATGCCGTCGGCAGTGCTGGGGCTGATCTATGTCTCGGTCGCCTTCAGCGCGGTGACGATCGGCTGGGGCATCTACCTGCTCGTGCTCGCCTACAATCGCGATCGCAGGTTCCGGCGCGCCTTCACCATCTGGCAATGGGCGATCATCGCCTTCCTCGTCCTCAAGCAGGTCTATGTTCTTGTCATGCCGAATTTCGCCTTTGGCCTCGTCGGTCTTGCCTGGGACGGCGGCGAGGTCGCCATCGGCCTTGCCATGATCTGGCTGGTCGGCCGACAGGACCAGCCACAAGCCTTGTTGAGCAGTGGCCCGCACGAGCGGCCGCGTCTGCTGGTTTCGATCGTCGCTGCCATCCTCGGCGTCATCGTCGGTGCAGCAGTTGGCGCGGGTGTCGGGCTCGCGCTGGGCACGGGCATTTCCGAAGCCACCGATATGAGCTGCTTCGAGGGCGCCTGCGGCTATTTCGTCGTGCTGATCGGCCTCGGCGGCCTGCTGGTCGGCGCGGTTTCCGGCGGCATCTTCGCCGTCTGGCGGGCCAATCGCCGCAAGTCGAAGCCGCCAGTCCCGCCGCAAACGCCTGTCAATTAGCCGTGTCTTCGATTGCACCCACCGGCGGCGCGGCCTATTTCTCGTTCATAACCGATATCCAGGACCGCCGATGATCCGCTTCATGTTCCGTCTTGCCGCCGCAATAGCGCTTTCGGTCGCCGTCATCATGGCCGTGCTCGACGCCACCCGCACCGTCGCCGTGTCACGGCTGGTGATGACGCCGCTCGATACCAGCTGGTCGACGGCCTCGCCCGATACCCTCGCCGCGACCGAGACATTCGTCCGTGACAAGACCGGCCCGGCTGTCTGGGACAGCGTCGTCGTGCCGGTGCTCAACCAGCCGGGCTTCGCGGTCTTTGCCGTGCTCGCCTTCCTGCTCTACGCAATCGGCCACCGGCGCCGCGCCGGCCGCTTCACCGGCGAGGTCTGACGCGACGCCAGCAAGCTTCGGCGCAACGACGAGGAGGGAAGGCAGATGTTTTTCCTGAGCGACATGCTGAACAAGAAGCTCAAGCTGCCGACGTCTGGCGAAGCGCTGCCCGGCCGCGCGCGGGCGATTCCGACAGCATCGAAGCACTACGTCTCCAGGCGCCCGCTCAAGGGGCCATATCCCGAAGGCTTCGAGCAGGCGCTGTTCGGCCTGGGCTGCTTCTGGGGTGCGGAGCGCCTGTTCTGGCAGATCCCCGGCGTGTGGGTGACGGCAGTCGGCTATGCCGGCGGGCTGACGCCCAATCCGACATATCAGGAGACCTGCACCGGCCTTACCGGTCATGCCGAAGTCGTGCTGGTGGTCTACGACCCCGCACAGGTCAGCTATGGCGAGTTGCTGAAGATATTCTGGGAGGCGCACGATCCGACCCAGGGTATGCGCCAGGGCACCGACGTCGGCACCACCTACCGTTCGGCGATCTACACCTTCTCCGACAGCCAGCAGGCCGAGGCGGTTGCCTCGCGCGATGCCTATCAATCGGCACTCAAGGCTGCCGGTCGCGAAAAGATCACCACCGAGATCGCCGCAGTGCCTCAGTTCTACTTCGCCGAAGACGATCACCAGCAATACCTTGCCAAGAATCCCTATGGCTATTGTGGCCTCAAGGGCACCGGCGTTGCTTGCGCGATCCCCGACAAGGCGGCCGTTTAGGCATTCGTTTCAGGCGCCATTTGCGATGCCTGTGCATTTTTCCAAAAGGTCAAGATTCCGCGTGAATTTTGTCTTGGCCCGTGCAAGATATGGCCATGCGCGGGGGGAGAGATCCTCGCCATGGGCCGTGCGGCAGCCGGAGGAACGGCTCGCGCGGCGATTGCAAAAAAGACAACCGACAGGGTGTGGATCACATGAAACGTATCGTCCTCGGCCTTCTGGCGGCCACCGCCATGTGCCTTCCGGCGCTCGCCGCTGATGTTCAGCCGGCGCTGCTCTACGATCTCGGTGGCAAGTTCGACAAGTCGTTCAACGAAGCGTCCTACAACGGCGCCGAGAAGTTCAAGGCCGAAACCGGCATTCCTTATGTCGAGTTCGAAGTCTCCAACGCCTCGCAGCGCGACCAGGCCCTGCGCCGCTTCGCCGAGGATGGCCGCAACCCGATCGTCATGGCAGGCTTTGCCTGGTCCGAGGCGCTCGCCAAGGTCGCTGCCGACTATCCGGACCTCAAGTTCGCCATCATCGACATGGTCGTCGAAAAGCCCAATGTGAAGTCGATCGTGTTCAAGGAGCATGAAGGCTCCTACCTCGTCGGCGTCATGGCAGCCCTTGCCTCGCAGTCCAAGAAGGTCGGCTTCGTCGGCGGCATGGACGTTCCGCTGATCCGCAAGTTCGGCTGCGGTTATGTCGGCGGCGCCAAGGCTGCCGGTGCGACCGAAGTCATCCAGAACATGACCGGCGACACGCCTGCCGCCTGGAACGACCCGACCAAGGGTGGCGAAATCACCAAGACCCAGATCTCGCAGGGCGCTGACGTGATCTACGCCGCGGCCGGCGGCACCGGCGTCGGCGTGCTCCAGGCTGCTGCTGACGGCGGCAAGCTCGGCATCGGCGTCGATTCCAACCAGAACGGCCTGCAGCCGGGCAAGGTGCTGACCTCGATGCTCAAGCGCGTCGACGTCGCCGTCTACAACGCCTTCATGGATGCCAAGAACGACAAGTTCGAAGGCGGCATCAACAATCTCGGCCTCAAGGAAGGTGGCGTCGACTACGCCATGGACGACAACAACAAGGCGCTCGTCACCGACGAGATGAAGGCAGCCGTCGAAAAGGCCAAAGCCGACATCATCGCCGGCACCATCCAGGTGCATGACTACACCTCGGACGACAAGTGCCCCTATTGATCCCTGCCTGAATGAAACGCGCCGCCGGACCCTGGTCCGGCGGCGTCGATCATTGTGGGCCAGTCCTCGGGACGGCAATCGATGTTCACGGTTACCGGAATTGGTGGCTTCTTCTTTCGCGCCAAGAATCCTCAGGCACTCGCTGCCTGGTACGAACAGCACCTCGGCATTTCAGACATCTCGCGCGCTGTCTGGCAGCAGCAGGCGGGGCCGACGATCCTTTCGCCTTTCAGTCGCGACACCGAGTATTTCGGCCGTCCAGAGCAGCAATGGCTGATCAACCTGCGCGTCGATGACCTCGATGCCGCGATGGCCGAGCTGAAGGCAGCCGGCATCGCGGTGGAAACGCGGGCGGAGTGGGACTCCGAGGTCGGCCGGTTCTGCCGGATTCACGATCCTGAGGGCAATCCGATCGAGCTGTGGCAGCCATCCGAAGCGGCTGGTCTGGCCTGAGGCTTGGCTCTGGCGCGGCGTCACCAGTGGGGCGGCTTGGTCACCGGCGTGTCGGGTGCCGTCTGCTCCTCGAGCACCAGGAAGCGCTCGGTGAGGGCGTCGAGCTTCTTCTGCATCCGCTCGATGGTCTTCCACTGTTCGGCGATCTGGCCGGAAAGCTCCTCGATCGTATGCTCCTGCTCAGCGGCGCGTATTTCGAGCGTCGTCAGCCGGTCATCGGGCGTGGTCATGGTCGATCCTCATTGGGGCGATCCTCATTGGGCCGTCATATCGGTCGTTGCCTCGAAATCGGCCGCGGAGCGGTCAATTCCTTGGGGTCACCAGGCGAGCCGATTGGCAGGGCAGTATCGGCGTGCTAGCTCTTTCGGCAAGCCATAACAAGAACATAAGAACCTGAGGTGGGACGGTCGTATGGCGGAAGCAGCTATCGAACTGATCGGCATCAACAAGAGTTTTGGTGCTGTCCGCGCCAACCGCGACATCGCGCTCGAGATACCGCGCGGCACGATCCACGGCATCATTGGAGAAAACGGCGCCGGCAAGTCGACGCTGATGTCGATCCTCTACGGCTTCTATCAGGCCGACAGCGGCGAAATCCGCGTCAACGGCAAGCCGGCCAGCATCAAGACACCCAACGATGCCATCGCCGCCGGCATTGGCATGGTGCATCAGCACTTCATGCTGGTCGAGAATTTCTCGGTGCTGGAAAACGTCATTCTCGGTGCAGAAGGTGAGGCGCTGCTCAACAAGTCCATCGCCAAGGCGCGCTCCGAGCTGCGCCGGCTGGAGCAGGAATACGGCCTCGAGGTCGATCCCGATGCGATCATCGAGGAACTGCCGGTCGGCCTGCAGCAGCGCGTCGAAATCCTCAAGGCACTGTATCGGGGTGCTGAAATCCTAATCCTCGACGAGCCCACCGGCGTGCTCACCCCGGCTGAAGCCGACCACCTGTTCCGCATCCTCCAGCAGCTCAAGGAACAGGGCAAGACGGTGGTGCTGATCACCCATAAGCTGCGCGAGATCATGGCCATCACCGACAACGTCTCGGTGATGCGCCAGGGCACGATGGTCGCCACACGCAAGACCAGGGAAACCACCGTCGAGGAGCTGGCCGAGCTGATGGTTGGCCGCCGCGTGCTGCTGCGCGTCGAAAAGGGCGAGGCCAAGCCCGGCGCCGTCAAGCTTTCGGTCAAGAACCTGACGGTCAAGGATTCGCGCGGCGTCACCATGGTCGACGACGTATCCTTCGACATCCGCGCCGGCGAGATCGTCGGCATCGCCGGTGTCGCCGGCAACGGCCAGTCGGAACTGATGGAAGCCGTTTCCGGCATCCGCAAGGCGGTCTCGGGGACGGTCATGCTCGACGGCAAGCCGATTGATCTGACCGGCCAGGCCGACCCCGGCGAATTGCGCGACCGCGGCCTCGCCCATGTGCCGGAGGATCGGCATCATGTCGGCCTGGTGCTTGCTTTCGACGAAAGCGAGAACTCGATCCTCGGCTATCACGACAAGCCGCAATATCTCAAAGGACCGTTCCTCAATCTCGACGCGATCCAGAAGGACGCGCAGGAAAAGATCGAGAAATACGACATCCGCCCGGCCAATCCTCGGCTCAAGACCGCCAATTTCTCCGGCGGCAACCAGCAGAAGATCGTGCTCGCGCGCGAGATCGAACAGGACCCCGGGGTGCTGATCGTCGGCCAACCGACCCGCGGCGTCGATGTCGGCGCCATCGAATTCATCCACAAGCGCCTGATCGCCATGCGCGACCAGGGCAAGGCGGTTCTGCTGGTCTCGGTCGAGCTCGACGAGATCCGCTCGCTCTCCGACCGCATCCTGGTGATGTTCGCCGGCCGCGTCGTCGGCGAGCGCGGACCCGAAACCGGCGAAAGCGAGCTGGGGCTTCTGATGGCAGGCGTCGAACACAAGGAGGCCGCCGAATGAGCACGCCTTACGCAAAACTCCCGGCCTGGGCCGACTACGGGCTCATTCCACTGATCAACCTGCTCGTCGCTTTCGTCGTCGCTGGCCTCGTCGTGCTGCTTGTCGGCGAAAACCCGCTGCGCGCCGCCGTCATCCTTGTCGAAGGTGCCTTCGGCAGCGGCCAGGGCCTCGCCTACACGCTGTTCTACGCCACCAACTTCATCTTCACCGGCCTGGCCGTCGCGGTCGCTTTCCATTGCGGCCTGTTCAACATCGGCGGCGAGGGCCAAGCCTATATCGCCGGCCTCGGCATCGCCATCGTCGTCCTTGCCTTTGACAGCACGCTGCCCTGGTGGGTCGTCTTTCCGATGGCGATCATCGCCTCGGCACTGTTCGGCGCGTTGTGGGCGCTGATTCCGGCCTATCTCCAGGCCAAGCGCGGCTCGCACATCGTCATCACCACCATCATGTTCAACTTCATCGCCGCCTCGGTGATGGTCTACATGCTCGTCAACGTGCTGAAGCCGGCCGGCTCGATGGCGCCGCAGACGCGCCAGTTCGTCGAAGGCGGGCAATTGCCCAAGCTCGGCTGGCTGCTCGCCGAATTCGGCCTCACCGTCCGGCCCTCGGCGCCGCTCAACGTCTCATTCCTGTTGGCGCTGGTCATGGCCTTCCTGGTCTGGGTGCTGATCTGGCGCACCAAGCTCGGCTACGAGATCCGCACCTTCGGCTTCAGCTCGAAGGCGGCGCGCTACGCCGGCATCTCGGAAACCCGCATCATCATCGTCACCATGCTGATTTCGGGCGCGCTCGCCGGCATGATGGCGCTCAACCCGATCATGGGCGACCAGCACAATGTGCCGCTCGATTTCGTCTCCGGCGCCGGCTTCGTCGGCATCGCGGTGGCGCTGATGGGCCGATCGCATCCGGCCGGCATCGTGCCGGCGGCGGTCCTGTTCGGCATGCTCTACCAGGGCGGTGCCGAACTGGCCTTCGAGATGCCGAACATCTCCCGCGACATGATCGTCATCATCCAGGGCCTGGTGATCCTGTTTGCCGGCGCGCTCGAGCACATGTTCCGCCCGGCCATCCAGGGCATCTTCGCGAGCTTCAGCCCGCGATCCGTCGGCATCACGGCGACCAAAGGGGAGCGCGCCTGACATGGAATTCATCGACGCGCTCATCAACATCCTGAACTCGACAATCCGTGTTTCGGTGCCGCTGCTGCTCGCCTGCCTGGCCGGCCTCTATTCGGAACGCGCCGGCGTTTTCGACATCGGCCTCGAAGGCAAGATGCTGGCCGGCGCCTTCGCCGGCGCGGCGGCGGCTGCCGTCTTCGCCTCGGCGTGGATCGGCCTGCTGATCGCCGTCCTGGTGTCGGTCGGCATGGCCTTGGTCCATGGCTTTGCCTCGATCACCCATCGCGGCAATCAGATCGTCTCTGGCGTCGCGATCAACTTCATCGCTGCCGGCTCGACGATCATCCTTGGCCAGGCCTGGTTCCAGCAGGGCGGGCGCACGCCCTCGCTGCCGCCGGAAGGCCGCTTCGGCGCAGTCAACCTGCCTTTCGCCGATGCGTTGCGCGACGTGCCTGTCGTCGGCCAGCTCTATTCCGGCCTGCTGTCGGGCCATTCGCTGCTGACCTATGTCGCTTTCCTCGCCGTGCCGTTCACCTGGTGGGTGCTGTTCCGCACTCGCTTCGGCCTGCGCCTTCGCGCCGTCGGCGAGAACCCGGCGGCCGTCGACACCGCCGGCATCTCGGTTGCCTGGCTGCGCTATCGTGCCGTCATCTGCACCGGCATCCTGACAGGCCTTGCCGGCTCCTACATGGCGCTCGCCCAGAACGCCGGCTTCGTCAAGGACATGACGGCCGGCCGCGGCTACATCGCGCTCGCTGCGCTGATCTTCGCCAAATGGAAACCGGTGCCGGCCATGTTCGCATGCCTGTTGTTCGGTTTCCTCGACGCGCTGTCGATCCGCCTGCAGGGGTCTCCCCTGCCGATCATCGGCAAGGTGCCGGTGCAGCTGATGCAGGCACTGCCCTACATCCTCACCGTCATTCTGCTCGCCGGTTTCATCGGCAAGGCCATCCCGCCTCGCGCCGGCGGCGTGCCCTATGTGAAGGAGCGCTGATCTTGTCCCACGATCTGTTCCAGGCGGCGACCGCCGCCATGGCCAAGGCTTATGCGCCCTATTCGAAGTTTCCGGTTGGCGCGGCACTGCGCACCGAAGATGGACGCATCTTTGCCGGCGCCAACATCGAGGTTGCGTCCTATCCCGAGGGCTGGTGCGCCGAGACCACCGCACTTGGCCACTACATCATGGGCGGCGGCGGCAAGATCACCGAGATCGCCGTCGTTGCCGAGCGCATGGCCCGCATCACACCCTGCGGCGGCTGCCGCCAGCGCCTGGCCGAATTCACCAGTCCGGACACCAAACTCTATCTCTGCGACGATGCCGGCATCGTCGAAACTGTCACCATGGGCCAGATGCTGCCCTACGGGTTCCAGGGGGAGATCCTGAAATGAAGGAAGCCGTCGATCGTCTCGTCGAGCAGCTCGACGGTCTTGCGCCGGCGACCGCCATGGTGCTGGGTTCCGGCCTTGGCGGCCTCGTCGACGAGGTCGAAGACGCCATCCGCATCCCTTACGCCGCCTTGCCCGGTTTCCCCCGAAGCGGCGTGACCGGCCATGCCGGAGAGCTCGTTGCCGGCCTGTTCGGTGGCCAGCCGGTCATCATGATGGCCGGCCGCGCGCATTATTACGAGCATGGCGATGCCTCGGTCATGCGTCCGGCGCTCGAGACGCTCGCCGGCATCGGTGTCACCCAGCTCGTGCTGACCAATGCCGCCGGCTCCGTCGACCCCGGCATGCTGCCCGGCTCGATCATGCTGATCGAGGACCACATCAATTTCGCCGGCGCCAATCCGCTGTTCGGCGAGCCGACCGACCGCCGCTTCGTCGGCATGACCGAGGCCTATGATGCCGGTCTGCGCAAGGCGTTCGAGACCGCCGCCGCGGCAGCAAGCATCGACCTGCACAAGGGCGTCTACATGTGGTTCTCCGGCCCGTCCTTCGAGACGCCGGCCGAGATTCGCATGGCCCGCATGTTCGGCGCCAATGCGGTCGGCATGTCGACGGTGCCCGAAGCGATCATCGCCCGCTTCCTCGGCCTCAAGGTGCTCGCCTGCTCGGTCATCACCAACCTCGCCGCCGGCATGACCGGGGCCGAGCTGTCGCATCGCGAAACCAAGGACATGGCCCCCATCGGCGGCGGCCGCCTCGCCACCGTCCTGCGCAAGATGTTCGAGAAGGGCCCGATCGATGGCTGAGGGCAGGGCGGAGACCGCGGAGAACGCCGAGCGCCAAGCTTCGCCGGCCGCGAGCGCCATCTGATGCTCCCGCAGGAAATCATCCGCCGCAAGCGCGACGGCAAGGCTCTCGCCCCGGCCGAAATCGCCGCCTTCGTTGGCGGCATCACCTCTGGCGCCGTCTCGGAAGGCCAGATCGCGGCTTTCGGCATGGCCGTCTTCTTCAACGGCATGAGTCGCGACGAGGCGGTGGCGCTGACCACGGCCATGCGTGATTCCGGCGATGTGCTGGACTGGTCCGACCTGCCGGGTCCCGCCACCGACAAGCACTCCACCGGCGGCGTCGGCGACAATGTCTCGCTCATGCTGGCGCCCATCGTTGCCGCCTGCGGCGCCTATGTGCCGATGATTTCGGGCCGCGGCCTCGGCCACACCGGCGGCACGCTCGACAAGATGGATTCCATCACGGGCTACGCCAGCCAGCCCGACCTTGCGCTGTTCCGGCGCGCGGTGCGCGAAGCCGGCTGCGCCATCATCGGCCAGACATCAGACCTCGCGCCTGCCGACAAGCGTTTCTACAGCATTCGCGACGTCACCGCGACGGTCGAATCGGTGCCGCTCATCACCGCTTCGATCCTGTCCAAGAAGCTTGCTGCCGGCCTCGGCTCGCTGGTGCTCGACGTCAAGATCGGTAACGGCGCCTTCATGGAAAGCGCGCGCGACGCCTCGGCACTGGCCACCAGCCTCGTCGAGGTCGCCAATGGCGCGGGTCTCAGGACCACAGCCCTAATCACCGGCATGAACGAGCCGCTGGCCTCCGCCGCCGGCAACGCGGTCGAGGTCCGGAACGCCGTCGATTTCCTCACCGGCCGCTTCCGCGACCCGCGCCTCGAAGAGGTCACGCTGGCGCTCGCCGCCGACATGCTGCTGTCAGCCGGCCGGGCGAGCTCGCAGCGCGAGGGGCTTCAGCAGGCACGCACGGCGCTCGAAGACGGCACCGCCGCCGACATCTTCGGCCGCATGGTTTTTGTGCTCGGCGGCCCCGTGGATTTCGTGACGAACGCGGCCAAATATCTGCCCAAGGCAGATGTGGAACTGGTGGTGAAAGCCCCGCGCGGCGGCTTCGTCTCGGCAATCGCAACCCGTGACATCGGCCTTGCGGTCGTCGCCCTGGGCGGCGGCCGCACCCGGCCCGAGGACAAGGTCGACCATGCCGTCGGCATTACCGGGCTGCTTCCTGTCGGTGCCGAAGTGAGGGCCGGTGAGGCGCTCGCCCGCATCCATGCCCGCAGCCCGCTTGCAGCGGAGACGGCTGCCGCTTCGGTGCTTGCCTGCTACACGCTGGATGAAGCCAGGCCAGTGGCGGCGAAGGTGGTCGCCAGACGCATTGCGCCGCGCAGCTAGAAAACCACGCGGCGCAAGTCACATCCCTTGAGGTCAGCTTGCGTGCTTCCTGCCGAAGCAGGCAACGGCGATTGCAGCCAGCAGGGTCGCGGCACCGCTGTAGATGAAGGCACTGTTGACGCCTGCAGTGTCGACCAGCACGCCGCCGAACACCGCACCCAGCGCGATCGCCACCTGGAAGGTCGCGACCATCAGGCCGCCGGCACTTTCAGCCTGGTCGGGCGCTGCGCGTACCATCCAGGTCTGCACGCCCACCGGCACCGCGCCGAAGGCAAAGCCCCACGCGGCGATGGCGACGCCCGCGATCCCGGCCGACGAACCCGCCAACAGCAGCGCCAGCGCCGAGATGGCGATGAGCAACGGAGCCAACGTCACCGCCGACCGCAGGCTGCGTTCGGCCATGAAACCGCCGGCGAGATTGCCGAAGAAGCCGCCAATGCCGAAGGCCAGCAGCACCAGCGATATGGTCTCGATGCCGAGTGCCGGCACCTGCTCGAGGAAGGCTCGGAAATAGGTGAAGCCGGCGAAATGGCCGGACGCGGTCAGGATGACCAGCAGCAGCCCGACGCGGATCATCGGGTTGCGGGAGACGTCACGCAGGGCACCGAAGCTGGCGATGCTGATGGGCGGAAGCTTGGGCAGCGTGGCGAACTGCACGATCAGCGTGACCAGACCGACGCCGGCAGCGATGATGAAGGCGCTGCGCCAACCCCAGGCGTCGCCGACATAGGCGCCCACGGGGGCGGCGCAGACGGTCGCCACCGAAACGCCGGTCAGGATGATCGACATGGCGCGCGGCAGCACCTCGCTGGGCACCAGCCGCATCGCGATGGCCGCCGACATCGACCAGAAGCCGCCGAGTGCCACGCCCAGGAGCACACGCGCGAACAAAAGCGACGGCAGTGACCAGGCGGTTGCCGCGAGCAGGCTCGACACGACCAGCAACAGCGACAATCCGATCATCACATGCCGTCGGTCGATCTTCCTTGTCGCGATCGCCATTGTCGGCGCGGCGATCGCGGCGACGACGGCAGTCGCCGTCACCGCTTGTCCGGCGGTGCCTTCGGTGATGCCGAGATCCTGCGCCAGCGGCGTCAGCAGGCTGGCCGGCAGGAATTCCGCCGTCACAAGGCCGAACACGCCGAGCGACAACGACAGAACGGCGCCCCACAGGGGTTCCGCGCGCTCCTCGGCCTTCGCTTTCTGGATCGGAATGCCGCCCAGCGTTGCGGTTGCGATATCGTTCATTTGGGAGGCTCTCCGATTGCAGTGCGGTGCAACATGGGGGTGACGATTTGGCGTTTCCATGCTAGAAACGCCAGTATGAATGATCGTTCGTCCAAACTTGCCGCCGACCCGCTGACCGATATCCTCAGGGGGTTGCGCCTCGAAGGCGTCGAATATGGCCGCTGGGAACTGAAGGAGCCGTGGAACATCGAATTCCCGGCCCAGGCAACGGCACGCTTCTACTTCGTCGGACAGAAGGCGTGCTGGCTGCGCCAACCCTCGGGCGAATGGGTCGAGCTTCGCTGCGGCGACGCCGTGCTCCTGCCGCGCGGCGTGGCCCATGTGATCGCCAGCGAGCCAGGCGCAAAATCGTCGCCGATCAATGGCTACGAGATCAAGCAGATCTGCGAGAAGGTCTTCTGTCTTTCGACCGAGGGCTGCCGGCCGGGCACGCTGCTGTTCTGCGGCAGCATGTATTTCAACCTCGACGGCCTGCACCCGCTGCTCGGCATGATGCCTGACGTCATGCGCACGACCGAACTCGAGGCGCATGACCCCGGTATCACTCACATGCTCGAAACCATGGCCCGCGAGGTCAAGCTCGAGCGCGTCGGTTCCGCCGGCATCGTCGCCCGGCTCGCCGACGTGCTCGCCGCCATCATCATTCGTTCATGGGTCGAGCGCGGCTGCGGCGATTCCAGCGGCTGGATCGCCGCGGTCAGGGATCCCAAGATCGGCAAGGTGCTGGCCGCGATCCATCTCGAACCGAGCCACAACTGGACGGTCGAGGCGCTGGCTCGGATGATGGGCGCATCGCGCTCCGGCTTCGCCGACCGCTTCGCGGCGATCGTCGGCGAAACGCCGGCGCGCTACGTCACTCAGGTCAGGATGCACCAGGCGCGGCAGTGGCTGGTCCGCGACCGCCTGCGCATCTCGGTCGTGGCGTCACGGCTGGGCTACGATTCGGAAGCTGCCTTCAGCCGCGCCTTCAAGCGCGTTATCGGCCATCCGCCCGGCCACTTCAGGACTGCGGATCAGCAAACCGCGGCCTGAGGCTCACTGCACCAGAAGCAGCGCGCCATTTTCGACCTGGTACTTCTTGAGTCGCGACAGGAAGCTCATTCCGATCAGCGTGCCGTCGAGGGCCTTGTCCTCGAGCACCACCACCGGCACCTCGTCGACGCTGATCCGGCCGATCTGCAGCCTGTCGATGCGCGAAAGCGCTGCGCGCGCAGCACCATTTGCCGTGTTGACCTGCTGGGTGAAATCCCCCGGCGCGACTTTCACCCCGGCCTTGCGCGCGGTCGAAACGTTGATCGTCACCAGCGTCGCCCCGGTGTCGACCATTGCGTCGACCGAGCGACCGTTGATCTTGAAGCTTGCCGTGAAATGGCCGCGCATGTCGGCGTCGATCTTGACGCTGCGTCCGGCGGTGGAGGCAGTCGCAGCACTGGCTTCGACGGGCTTGGGCGCCGGCGTAATGGTGCCCGTCGCCATCTCGGTCAAAGCCTTGAACTTCTCACCGTCCTTGTCCCACAGCATGGGCACCGACGCGGATGCGCCGGCACAGACACCGAATATGATGAGCTTACGCAGCATGTGACGCCCTGATTTGAGGCGTCACGATAGTCCGGACAAGGTGATCGTGGCTTTAACGCAGCCATCCCGATGTCAAAGGCGGTAAACCGTGGGTTAAGGCCTATTTGGTGCCGTACATACGGTCGCCGGCGTCGCCGAGGCCGGGGATGATGTAGCCCCGCTCGTTGAGCTCGCGGTCGATCGAGGCGGTGAACACCGGAACATCCGGGTGCGCCTTGGTGAAGCGCTCGATGCCTTCGGGCGAGGCCAGCAGGCACAGGAAGCGCAGGTTGGTGGCGCCGCGGCCCTTCAGCTTGTCGATCGCCGCGATCGCGGAATTGGCGGTGGCCAGCATCGGGTCGACGACGATCACCAGGCGGTCGCCGAGGTCGCTTGGCGCCTTGAAGAAATACTCCACCGCCTCCAGCGTCTCGTGGTCGCGATAAAGCCCGACATGGGCGACGCGGGCTGCCGGCACCAGGTCGAGCAGGCCTTCGAGCAGGCCATTGCCGGCGCGCAGCACCGAGGCGAACACCAGCTTCTTGCCTTCGAGCGTCGGCGCCTCCATCGTCTCGATCGGCGTTTCGATCATCTTGGTGGTCAGTTCGAGGTCGCGCGTCACCTCGTAGCCGAGCAGCAGGGAGATCTCGCGCAGCAGCCGCCGAAAGCCGGCCGTCGAGGTTTCCTTGTCGCGCATGATGGTCAGCTTGTGCTGCACAAGCGGATGGTCGACGACGGTCACGGTCATGGCTTACGCTCCTGAAACTCGGGTAATTCAGGCCATTCTATCGGCTGGCGCGCCGCCGACCAATGTCGCGCCAGCCTTGAACCACAGTTTTGTCGGCCAAATTCAGCGTTTATGGCCGTCGAGACGGGCAAGAAGTGCTGCTTTGGTCTTCCTGTCGACGAAAGCGGCCTCGATCGCCGTGCGGGTCGTCGCCATCAGCGCCTTGTCGTCCATGCCGAAATGCTCAGTGGCAATGTCATATTCGCGCTTCAGGCTGGTCCAGAAATAGGGCGGATCGTCGGAGCTCAGCGTCACCTTGCAACCAGCCGCCCGGAACTTGGGGAAGGGGTGGTCGGCAAAGCTGTCGAACACCTTGAGCGCGATGTTCGACCCCGGGCAGACTTCCAGCACGATGCCTTCGTCGGCGATGCGTTTGACCAGATCGGGGTTTTCGATGGCGCGTACGCCATGGCCGATGCGCGATGGCTTGATGTGGTCGAGCGCCTGCGCCACGCTCTCCCAGCCCAGCAGTTCGCCGGCATGGATGGTGATGCCGAGGCCGGCCTCGCGGGCGATCTCGAAGGCGCGCACATAATCCTCGAACTCGCCCATACGCTCGTCGCCGGCGACGCCGAAGCCGGTCACCAGTGGATGGTTGCACCTGGCGGCAAAGCGTGCCGCCGCCTCGATCGATTCGACACCAACATGGCGCACGCCGGTAACGATCATCCGGCCCTCGATGCCAGTCTTGGCCTTGGCCCGCAGCATGCCTTCGCCGAGCGCGTCGGTATAGGCCTTGGGCGACAGCCCGGCTTTGATGGCATGGTCGGGCGAAGTGAACACTTCCGAATAGATCGCGCCGTCACGGGCGAGGCTGGTCAGGTAGTGTTCTGAAAGCCGGGCGTAGTCCTCTTCGGTGCGGAAAAGGTCGGCGGCGAAGTCGTAGGCCGCAAGGAACGAGGTGAAGTCGTTCCAGACGAAGGAGCCGTTCTGGATGAAGGGTGAGACGTCCTTGCCGTATTTCTGCGCCTGGCGGACGACGAGTTCGGGTGCCGCCGCACCTTCTATGTGGCAGTGCAGCTCGGCTTTCAAAGGCATTCCTTGTTCCTTGTGTTGTCGGCGCGGGCGCGGCCTAAAACCGCGCCTCAAACAATAGCGCCCGCTGGTGTGATCGGCTATGGTCCCGCCGGATTTGATTGGACAACAAAATGTCAGAACAACGGACGACGGCTGTCGGCGGCATGGAAACCTCCTACGGTTTCCGCAATGTCGGAGCTGGCGACAAGCAGGGCCTGGTCAACGAGGTCTTCCACAAGGTCGCCGACCGCTATGACGTGATGAACGACCTGATGTCGGGCGGCCTGCACCGTATCTGGAAAGACGCAATGGTTGCCTGGCTCAACCCGCCCAGGCGTCCGGGTTGGAAGGTGCTCGACGTTGCCGGCGGCACCGGTGACATCGCCTTCCGCATCGTCGACGCCTCGCATGGCAACGCGCATGCCACCGTGCTCGACATCAACGGCTCGATGCTTGGCGTCGGCCGCGAGCGCGCCGAAAAGCGCGGCCTTGCCGACAAGACGGATTTCGTCGAGGCAAACGCCGAGGAACTGCCCTTCGCCGACGAGACCTTCGACGCCTACACCATCGCTTTCGGCATCCGCAACGTGCCGCGCATCGATGTGGCGCTGTCGGAAGCCTGGCGCGTGCTGAAGCCGGGCGGGCGCCTTTTGGTCCTCGAATTCTCCGAGGTCGAGATGCCCTTGCTCGACAAGATCTACGAAGCCTGGTCGTTCAATGCCATTCCGCGCATCGGCCAGGCCGTGACAGGCGACGGCGAGCCCTACGCCTATCTCGTCGAATCGATCCGCAAGTTCCCCAACCAGCAGAACTTTGCCGCGATGATCACCCGCGCCGGCTTCGACCGCGTCACCTTCCGCAACTACACCGGCGGCATCGCAGCGCTGCACTCGGGCTGGAAGCTTTGACGGACGGCGCGCGATGAGCAGTCTCGGAGCGTCGTTCCGGCTCGCGCGTGCGGGCTGGGTGCTTGTGCGTGAAGGCGTGGTCGCGGCGTTGCCCGGCGACCAGCTCGAGGGCCTGCCGAAGATCGGCTGGCAGGTGGCGCGCCTGCTGACCCGGCGCCGCGCCCGCAAGAGCGTGCGCAGCGATCGCCTTGCCAAGGCGGTCGCCCGCCTTGGTCCGTCCTACGTCAAGCTCGGCCAGTTCCTGGCGACCCGCCCTGACGTCGTCGGCGACGACATCGCGCTCGACCTGGCGTTGCTCCAGGACAGCATGGCGACCTTCCCGATGTCGGAAGCCGTCGAGGCGATCGAAGGTTCTCTCGGCCGCAAGGTCTCCGATCTCTATCTCAGCATCGGCGCGCCGATTGCCGCCGCGTCCATCGCCCAGGTCCACCCGGCCGAAGTTGCGACGCCGGAAGGCCCGCGCAAGGTCGCCGTCAAGGTCATCCGCCCCGGCGTGCGCCGCCGCTTCTTCCAGGATCTCGAAAGCTACTTCCTGGCAGCCCGGCTGCAGGAGCGTTTCGTTCCGTCGAGCCGCCGCCTGCGTCCGGTCGAGATCACCGAGACGATGGCCCAGACAACCAAGATCGAGATGGACTTCCGCCTTGAGGCGGCGGCCTATTCCGAACTTGGCGAAAACACCAGGGATGATCCCGGCTTCCGCGTGCCGTCTGTCGACTGGGAGCGCACCGGCCGCGACGTGCTCACCATGGAGTGGATCGACGGCGTCAAGCTCAACGACATCGAAGGGCTGCGCGCCGCAGGCTTCGACCTCAAGGCGATCGCCGCGACGCTGGTACAGTCGTTCCTGCGGCATACGCTGCGCGACGGCTTCTTCCATGCCGACATGCACCCCGGCAACATGTTCGTCGACGCCAATGGCGACATCGTTGCCGTCGATCTCGGCATCTCCGGCCGTCTCGGCAAGAAGGAGCAGCGCTTCCTTGCCGAGATCCTCTACGGCTTCATCACCCGCAACTACATGCGTGTCGCCGAAGTGCATTTCGAGGCCGGCTATGTGCCGCGCCACCACAATGTCGCGGCCTTCGCCCAGGCGATCCGCGCCATCGGCGAGCCGATCCACGGCCAGCCGGCCGAAACCATCTCGATGGCCAAGCTCTTGACCCTTTTGTTCGAGGTCACCGAGCTGTTCGATATGGAGACGCGGCCCGAACTGGTGCTGCTGCAGAAGACCATGGTCGTCGTCGAGGGTGTTGCCCGCACGTTGGACCCGGCCTTCAACATGTGGAAGACGGCCGAACCCGTGGTCGGCAACTGGATCGCTGGAAATCTCGGCCCGCGCGGCCTGATGATCGATGCCCGTGACGGTCTTGGCGCGCTTCTGTCGCTGGCCCGCCAAGCCCCCGACCTCTCCGCCCGCGCCGAAAGGCTGTCGCGCGAGATCGACGCCATGGCCGAAAACGGCCTGCGCTTCGACGAGGCGACGGCGCGCGCCATCGGCAAGGCCGAAGCGCGCCACACCCGCTCCGGTCGCATTGCGCTGTGGGTCATTGCGCTGACGCTGGTCTACATCGCCTGGCAACTGCTCTGATCGGACAATGCCGGCATTGCTGGCAGTGCCGGCATTGAATGCGCCCCCCGTCGGCGCTACTTTTGCGTCAGACGCGCATCGCCGCTTCGGGAAGGGTTCGAGCCATGCGGTCAATCTCAACTTCGGCGACTGCTGTACTCAGCTGCTCGCCAAAACCCGGAACGTGCCGCCGCTTTTCAAGGGCGATGATTTCATCCATACCGACATCGTGCCGGCGCTGAAGCCGGCTTGAGGGCCAAGCATGTTCCTTTCCGGCAAGCGCATCCTGCTTATCATCGGCGGCGGCATCGCGGCCTACAAGTCGCTCGACCTGATCCGTCGGTTGCGCGAGCGCGGCGCATCCGTCCGGGCGGTCATGACCTCTGCCGCCCAGGAGTTCATCACGCCTCTGTCGGTTGGCGCACTCACCGCCGACCACGTCTTCACCGATCTCTTCGACCGCCAGGACGAGCAGGATGTCGGCCACATCAGGCTGGCGCGCGAGGCCGACCTGATCGTCGTTGCCCCGGCCACCGCCGACCTGATGGCCAAGCTCGCCAACGGCCATGCCTCCGACCTCGCCTCTGCCGTGCTGCTTGCCGCCGACAAGAAGGTGCTGTTTGCGCCGGCCATGAACCCGCGCATGTGGTCGAATCCGGCGACGCGCCGCAACCGCGCCACGCTGGAAAAGGACGGCATCCATTTCATCGGCCCGATGAAAGGCGAGATGGCCGAAAGCAACGAGGCAGGCGAGGGCCGCATGGCCGAGCCTTTGCAGATCGTCGGAGCGGTCGAGGAACTGCTCGACATCAGGCCGAAGCCGCTGTCGGGCCGCAAGATCATCATCACCTCAGGCCCGACGCACGAGCCCATCGATCCCGTGCGCTACATCGCCAACCGCTCGTCGGGCAAGCAGGGTCATGCGCTCGCCGCCTCGCTCGCCCGGCTCGGCGCCGATGTGCGCCTCGTCTCCGGCCCGGTGACCATTCCAGATCCTGCCGGTGTGAAGACGGTGCATGTCGAAAGCGCGCGCGAGATGCTCGATGCGGTCGAACAACTGCTACCGGCCGATGCCGCCATCTTTGTCGCCGCCGTCGCCGACTGGCGCACAGCCGCCTCTGCCGATGAGAAGATCAAGAAGGTGGCGGGCGAGGGGCCGCCGGCGCTGCAGATGGTCGAGAACCCCGACATTCTCGCCGGCGTCGGCCACCACGCCAAGCGTCCCTATCTGGTCATAGGTTTCGCTGCCGAGACCCAGGACGTTCTCAAAAATGCCCAGGCCAAGCTGGCCAGGAAGGGCGCCGACTTCATCGTCGCCAACGATGTCAGCCACGAAGGCGGCGTCATGGGTGGCGACCGCAACCGGGTGAAGATCGTGAGCAAGGCGGGCGTCGACGAATGGCCTGATTTGCCCAAGGAAGAGGTCGCCGAGCGGCTCGCCCAACTGATCGCCGAAAGGCTCGGGACAGTCACGGTCTGAGCCCCGGCGATCTTTTCGCTGCCGGGTCTGCGCCGGCTGCAACAGAGTGTTCACCGGATGGATGCTTGGCCACCCCGCACGCGCATGCGAGGTGAGGGCCGACCACCATCCGGAGTTCTCCAAGACATGAAGCTTTTCTACATGCCCGGCGCCTGTTCGCTGGCCCCGCACATCGTCGCCAACGAAGTCGGCATCGACCTCGAACTCGTCAAGGTCGACGGCAAGACCAAGACCACTGAAACCCAGCAGGACTTCCTTGCCACCAATCCCAACGGCTATGTGCCGGCGCTGGTGCTCGGCGATGGCGAGCTGATGACCGAATCCTCCGTCCTGGTGCAGTACCTCGCTGACCAGAAGCCCGAGAGCGGCCTGATGCCCAAGGCCGGCGACATGGCGCGCTACCGTGTTCAGCAGTGGCTGGCCTTCGTCGCCACCGAACTGCACAAGGTCTTCGGCGCCTTCTTCAAGCCCAACACGCCCGAGGCCACCAAGGAGATCAACCGCGAGCTGCTCGCCAGGCGCCTGGCCTATGTCGACGGCAAGCTCGACGGCCGCGCCTATCTGATGGGCGATGCCTTCACTGCGGCTGACGCCTATCTCTGGACGATCCTCGGCTGGGCCAAGCATGTCGGCATCGATCTGTCTTCCTTTGCCAACATCCAGCGCTATCTCGGCACCGTGGCTGCCCGCCCGGCCGTGCAGAAGGCCCTGCGCGCCGAAGGCCTGGCCTGATCTCCGGCTCCAGCAACTGCCGCCGCTGTTGAACCGGCAATTGCCGACTTGATTATTGACGGCCTCGAGGCTCACGCCTTGGGGTCGTTTTCTTTATGGCATTCCTATTTCTTTGTCCGCCCCGCTCTCTCGAACCTTAATGTGGTTCGGAGCCATATTCCTTTGCGAAATCCAGACCCGGCCAACGTCGTCAGCATGCCTGACGCCGTCGTTTGGCGCGTGGGGATGGTCCTTACGCCCTCGGCTTAAGGTTTCAACGGAACAGGAGTTTTCGAAGATGGACATCTTCGTTCTCGCCATAGGCGTGGTCTTCTTCGCCTTGTGCTTCGCCTACGTCAAAGCCTGCGACATCCTCTGAAGGAACGCCAAATGTTGCTCGAATACATCCTCGGCGGCGCAGTGACCGTGTTCCTGCTTGCCTATCTGACCTACGCGCTCATCCGCCCCGAACGGTTCTGACCGCTCAGCGCTCGCACGGAAAGCTTCTCAAATGACCATCAATGGCTGGATACAGATCGCCGCATTCTGCGCGGTCATCATTCTGCTCGTGAAGCCGCTCGGCGGCTACATGACCCGCGTCTTTACTGGCGAGCGCACGTTCTTGTCGCCGCTGCTCGGCCCGGTTGAGCGCGTGCTCTACCGGCTTGCCGGCACCAGCGAGCGCGAGGACCAGCACTGGACTGGCTATGCCGCCGCCATGCTGTCTTTCAACATCGCCGGCTTCCTGCTGCTTTATGCGATGCAGAGGTTCCAGGGCGCGCTGCCCTTCAACCCGGCAGCCATGGGTGCTGTGCCGCCCGAGCTCGCCTTCAACACTGCCGTCAGCTTCATGACCAACACCAACTGGCAGAACTACGGCGGCGAAAGCACGATGTCCTATCTCGTGCAAATGGCCGGCCTGACGGTGCAGAACTTCGTCTCGGCCGCCACCGGCATCGCCATCGGTATGGCGCTGATCCGCGGTTTCGCCCGCGCCTCGGGCAAGTCGATCGGCAACTTCTGGGTCGATCTGACGCGCACCACGCTCTACGTGCTTTTGCCGCTCTGCATCGTGCTCACGCTCGCTTATGTCTGGCTCGGCGTGCCGCAGACGGTCGGTTCCTACATCGCTGCCACCACCGTCGAGGGAGCTCAGCAGACCATCGCTGTGGGACCAGTCGCCTCGCAGCTCGCCATCAAGATGCTCGGCACCAATGGCGGCGGCTTCTTCAACGCCAACTCCGCACATCCGTTCGAAAACCCTAACGCTATCTCCAACTTTATCCAGATGGTCTCGATCTTCGCGCTGGGTGCTGCACTCACCAACGTTTTCGGACGCATGGTCGGCAACCAGCGCCAGGGCTGGGCGATCTTCGCCACCATGGGCATCCTGTTTGTCGCCGGCGTCGCCATCACCTACTGGGCCGAGGCTGCCGGCAACCCGCTGGTGCACGCGCTGGGCATCGACGGCGGCAACATGGAAGGCAAGGAAGCCCGCTTCGGCATCGTCCTGTCGTCGCTCTTCGCCGTCATCACTACGGCTGCCTCCTGCGGTGCGGTCAACGCCATGCACGGCTCGTTCACAGCCCTCGGCGGCATGATCCCGCTGATCAACATGGAACTCGGCGAGGTCATCGTCGGCGGCGTCGGCGCCGGCTTCTACGGTATCCTGATGTTCGTCGTCATTGCCATCTTCGTCGCCGGCCTGATGGTCGGCCGCACGCCGGAATATCTCGGCAAGAAGATCGAGGCCAAGGAAATCAAGATGGCCGTGCTTGCCATCCTGTGCCTGCCGCTCGCCATGCTCGGCTTCACGGCCATCGCCGTGCTGTTGCCGAGTGCCGTGGCTTCAGTCGGCACGCCGGGTCCGCACGGCTTCTCCGAGATCCTCTACGCCTACACCTCGGGCGCGGCCAACAACGGCTCGGCCTTCGGCGGTCTCACCGGCAACACGCCCTGGTACAACATAACAATTGGTCTCGCCATGCTGATGGGCCGCTTCCTGGTCATCATACCGGCACTCGCCATCGCCGGTTCGCTGGTCACCAAGAAGACGGTTCCCGCTTCCGCTGGCACCTTCCCCACCGACAGCCCGCTGTTCGTCGGCCTGCTTGCCGGCGTCATTCTGATTGTCGGCGGCCTGACCTTCTTCCCGGCGCTCGCCGTCGGCCCGATCGTCGAGCACCTCGCCATGATCGTCGGCCAGACGTTCTGATGCAGCGCCGCAAAACCAAACGACTGGAGTCTCTCACATGAGTGCCCACAAATCTGCGAGCCTGCTCGACGCTCGCATCATCCTTCCCGCCATAGGCGACGCGTTCAGGAAGCTCGACCCACGCAGCCTGGCCAAGAACCCTGTCATGTTCGTCGTCGCCGTGGTCACGGCGCTGACATCAGTGCTGTTCATCAAGGACCTGGTCACGGGTGCGGGCGGGCTCGGCTTCTCGTTCCAGATCATCCTGTGGCTCTGGTTCACCGTGCTGTTCGCCAACTTCGCCGAGGCTGTCGCCGAAGGCCGCGGCAAGGCCCAGGCAGACTCGCTGCGCAAGGCGCGCACCGAAACCCAGGCCAAGCTGCTCGAGGGCGAAAGCCGCACCGCCTACAAGATGGTGCCGGGCACCAGCTTGAAGGTCGGCCAGGTCGTCCTGGTCGAGGCCGGCGACATCATCCCCTCCGATGGCGAAATCATCGAAGGTGTCGCTTCGGTCAACGAAGCCGCGATAACAGGCGAGTCCGCGCCCGTCATTCGTGAATCCGGTGGCGACCGTTCGGCCGTGACAGGCGGCACCCAGGTGCTGTCGGACTGGATCCGCGTGCGTATCACGGCGGCCGCCGGCTCGACCTTCCTCGACCGCATGATCTCGCTGGTCGAGGGCGCCGAGCGCCAGAAGACGCCGAACGAAATTGCGCTCAACATCCTGCTTGCCGGCATGACGCTGATCTTCGTGCTCGCCGTCGCCACCATCCCGAGCTTCGCTACCTATGCCGGCGGCTACATTCCGGTCATCGTGCTTGTCGCGCTGTTCGTGACGCTGATCCCGACCACCATCGGCGCGTTGCTGTCGGCCATCGGCATTGCCGGCATGGACCGTCTAGTGCGCTTCAACGTGCTCGCCATGTCGGGCCGCGCCGTCGAGGCCGCCGGCGACGTCGACACGCTTTTGCTCGACAAGACCGGCACCATCACCCTCGGCAACCGCCAGGCCACAGAGTTCCGTCCGGTCAAGGGTGTAACCGAGCAGGAGCTCGCCGACGCGGCCCAGCTTGCCTCGCTCGCCGACGAAACGCCGGAAGGCCGCTCGATCGTCGTGCTCGCCAAGGAACGCTATGGCATCCGTGCCCGCGACATGGGCTCGCTGCATGCCCATTTCGTGCCCTTCACTGCTCAGAGCCGGATGAGCGGCGTCGATTTCGACGGCTCTTCCATCCGCAAAGGCGCCGTCGACTCGGTGCTCAACCATGTCAAGTCGGGCGCCGCCTCGGCCTCGGGCGCACGGGTCGATGCCGAAGCCGTGCGTGGCATCCAGGCCATCTCCGACGAAATCGGCAAGCTCGGTGGCACCCCGCTCGCGGTTGTCCGCGATGCCCGCCTTCTCGGCGTCATCTACCTCAAGGATATCGTCAAGGGCGGCATCAAGGAACGCTTCACCGAGCTGCGCCGGATGGGCATCCGCACCGTCATGATAACAGGCGACAACCCGATGACGGCCGCCGCCATCGCTGCCGAAGCCGGCGTCGACGACTTCCTCGCCCAGGCGACACCTGAGAACAAGCTCAGCCTGATCCGCGAGGAACAGGCCAAGGGCAAGCTGGTGGCCATGTGCGGCGACGGCACCAACGACGCCCCGGCCCTCGCCCAGGCCGACGTCGGCGTGGCGATGAACACCGGCACGGTCGCCGCCCGCGAGGCCGGCAACATGGTCGACCTCGACAGCGATCCGACCAAACTCATCGAGATCGTCGAGATCGGCAAGCAGCTGCTGATGACCCGCGGCGCGCTGACGACCTTTTCCATCGCCAACGACATCGCCAAATACTTCGCCATCATCCCGGCGATGTTCCTGGCCTTCTATCCCCAGCTCGGCGCGCTCAACATCATGGGCTTGTCGACACCGCAGAGCGCCATCCTGTCGGCGATCATCTTCAACGCCCTGATCATCGTCGCGCTGATTCCGCTGTCGCTGAAGGGCGTCAAGTACCGGCCGATCGGCGCCGGCGCACTGCTCCGCCGCAACCTGCTCGTCTACGGCCTCGGCGGCATCATCGTGCCCTTCATCGGCATCAAGGCCATCGACATGGCAATCAACGCCATCGGCCTCGTGTAAAGGACATCCATCATGTTGAAGCAACTCAGACCTGCGCTCGTCATGATCGTCGCGCTCACCGTCATCACCGGCCTTGCCTATCCGCTTGGCATGACCGGCATCGCCCAGGTGCTGTTCCCCAGACAGGCCAATGGCAGCCTGATCGAGAAGGACGGCAAGATCATCGGCTCCGAGCTGATCGGCCAGGCTTTCGCCGGCGAGCAGTACTTCCATGGTCGCCCCTCTGCCGCCGGCGACGGCTACAATGCCGCCGCTTCCTCGGGCTCCAACCTCGGCCCGACAAGCGCCAAGCTCATCGACCGCATCAAGGCCGAGGCGGAGGCGCTGAAGCAGAGCGATCCTGGCGCACCAGTGCCGGTGGAACTGGTCACCGCCTCTGGCAGCGGTCTTGATCCGCACCTGTCGCCTGAAGCCGCCTATTTCCAGGTGGCACGTGTGGCCAAGGCCCGAGGTGCCGATGAGGCGGTCATCCGCAAGCTCGTCGACGGCCATGTCGAAGCCCGAGCGCTCGGCTTCATGGGCGAACCGGTTGTGAACGTCCTCAAGCTCAATTTGGCGCTCGACGCAGCGGTTGCGCCCTGACAAGGTTGTGCCGGAGTTCCAGCAGAACTCCGGCACGCCAGACTGCAAAAAGACAGATGCCAGACGATATCAGGGACAAGGAATCCAGGCCTTCGCCGGACGCGCTGCTTGAGACAGCCGAGCGTGAAGAACGCGGCCGTCTGAAGATCTTCCTCGGTGCCGCCCCCGGCGTTGGCAAGACTTACGAGATGCTGATGTCGGGCCGCGCCCGCCTTGCCGACGGCATTGACGTTGTCATCGGCGTCGTCGAGACCCACGGCCGCCGCGAAACCCAGGCACTGGTCGAAGGCTTCGAGGTCGTCCCGCGCAAGGCAGTCGACTACAAGGGGCGTACCCTCGAAGAGATGGACCTCGATGCCATCATCGCGCGCCGGCCGGCGCTCGCACTTGTCGATGAACTCGCCCACACCAATGCGCCCGGCAGCCGCCATCCCAAGCGTTATCTCGACGTCCAGGAGCTGTTGAGCCAGGGCATCGATGTCTACACCACGCTCAACATCCAGCATGTCGAGAGCCTTAACGACATCGTCGCCCAGATCACCCGCGTCACCGTGCGCGAGACGGTACCTGACTCCATCATCGATCGCGCTGACGATGTCGAGATCATCGATCTCACGCCCGACGACCTGATCAAGCGCCTGCACGAGGGCAAGGTCTATGTACCGTCCACGGCGCGCCGCGCCATCGAGAACTATTTTTCGCCCGGCAACCTGACCGCTCTGCGCGAACTGGCACTGCGCCGCACCGCCCAGCGCGTCGACGAGCAGTTGCTGACCCACATGCAGGCCAACGCCATTGAGGGGCCGTGGGCAGCCGGCGATCGCGTGCTGGTTGCCGTTGACGAGCATCCGCGCGGCGCCTCGCTGGTTCGTTATGCGCGCCGCCAGGCCGACCGCCTGCGTTGCCCATGGGCGGCACTCCATGTCGAGACGTCGCGCTCGGCCAATCTGCCCGACGCCGACAAGGACCGGCTCGCCGCGACGATGCGCCTTGCCGAGCAGCTTGGCGGCGAGGCGATCACCATTCCCGGCCAGTCGGTAGCTGCAGACATCGTCCGCCATGCCGCCACCCACAACTTCACCCACATCGTCGTCGGCAAGCCGGCTAAGTCGCGCTGGCGCGAGTATTTCGAGGGCTCGGTAACCCACGACCTGATCCGCTATGCTGGCAACATAAGCGTTCACGTTACGTCTGGCGTCGAGCCGGACGCGGCACTTGCTTCGCAGAGCGTGAAGACGGCCACTCCACGGCGGCGCTTCGACCCATGGCCTTACCTCACGGCGGGACTGCACGTTGTCGGCGCGCTTGTCGTCGGCATTGCGCTGCGGCAATTCCTCGACGTTCGCAACATCGCACTGGTCTTCCTGATGGCCGTGCTGAGCTCGGCGGTCACGCTCGGCCTTTGGCCGGCATTGTTTGCCTCGGTGCTCAGCGCGTTCGCCTATAACTTCTTCTTTTTGCCGCCGCTCTACACGCTGACCATCGCCGATCCTGAAAGCGTGGTCGCGCTGGTGTTCTTCCTCATCGTCGCGGTCATCGCCTCCAACCTGACCGGCCGTGTCCAGCGCCAGGCCGCCGCCGCCCGCGAGCGCGCCCGGATGACCGAGGACCTCTATCTCTTCTCCAAGAAGCTCGCCGGCACCGGCACGCTCGACGACGTGCTCTGGGCCACCGCCTTCCAGATTGCGTCGATGCTCAAGGTCCGCGTCGTGCTGCTGCTGCCCGAGGAGGGCACCATCGCCGTCAAGGCCGGCTATCCGCCCGACGACACGCTCGTCGACGCCGACATCGCCGCTGCCAGATGGGCCTGGGAACACAACCGTGCCGCCGGCCGTGGCGCCGACACCTTGCCCGGCGCCAAGCGCCTCTATCTGCCGCTGCGCACCGGTCGCATGGCTGTCGGCGTCGTCGGTCTCGACAACGATCGCCAGGGCCCGCTTTTGACTCCCGAACAGCAGCGCCTGTTCGATGCGCTGGCCGACCAGGCGGCGGTTGCCATCGAGCGCATCCAGCTCGTCGCCGATGTTGACCGCGCCAGGCTTGCCGTCGAGGCTGACAGGCTGCGTTCGGCGCTGCTCACCTCGATCTCGCACGACCTCAAAACCCCGCTCGCCAGTATCATGGGCGCGGCCGGTGCGCTGCGCGAGTTTGGTGTGTCTTTGCCCGAGGAGGGCAGGGCGGAGCTCGTCTCGACGGTGCTCGACGAATCCGAACGCCTCAACCGCTTCATCGCCAATCTGCTCGACATGACCAAGATCGAGTCGGGCGCGATGGAGCCCAATTCGGCGCTGCATTATGTCGGTGATATCGTCGGCTCCGCACTTCGCCGCGCGGCCAAGATCACCGTGCAGCACAAGACCGAACTCGACATGCCGGCCGATCTGCCGATGCTGAAGCTCGATCCGGTGCTGTTCGAGCAGGTGCTGTTCAACCTGCTCGACAATGCCGCGAAATATGCGCCCGAAGGCTCGACGATCCGCATCCGCGGCTGGGCCGACGGTGCGACGGTTGCGATCCAGCTCATGGACGAGGGGCCCGGAATTCCGCAGGCTGATCTGGAGCGCGTTTTCGATACGTTCTATCGCGTCCGCAAGGGCGACCATGTCCGCGCCGGCACCGGCCTTGGCCTGTCGATCTGTCGTGGTTTCGTCGAGGCGATGGGCGGCACAATCATAGCCTCCAACCGCGCCGACCGGCCCGGCGCGGTCTTCACCGTCACCATGCCGGTGCCGGCCGAGCGACAAAATATCACCGGGCCTGCCCTGGGCGGATCAAATCTGGACGGAATTGCATGACCAACGCGTCGGTGAAGATCCTGATCGTCGATGACGAGCCGCCGATCCGCAAGCTGCTGCGGGTCGGGCTTTCGACGCAGGGCTATGCCATCTCCGAAGCACCGGCCGCCAAGCCGGCGATGCTCATGGTCAGGGCCGAGAAGCCGGATCTCATCCTGCTCGATCTCGGCCTGCCCGACATGGGCGGGCACGATCTGCTCGCTGCCTGGCGGCGCGAGGGCCTTCACGTGCCTGTGATCATCCTGTCCAGCCGCACCGACGAGGCCGGTATCGTCAAGGCGCTCGAACTGGGTGCCGACGACTACGTGACCAAGCCATTCGGCATGAACGAACTTGCCGCCCGCATCCGCAACGCCCTTCGCCATAGGCTGCAGCAGCAGGGTGAAAAGCCGGTGTTCCAGACAGGCGAGCTGTCGGTCGACCTGGTCAAGCGCATCGTCAGGCTTGGCAGCCAGGAGGTGAAGCTGTCGCCCAAGGAATACGACATCCTGCGCGTTCTGGTGCAGCACGCCGGAAAGGTGCTCACCCACCGTTTCTTGCTCGAGCATATCTGGGGCGGCTCGGCCGACGTGCAATATCTCCGCGTCTATGTCCGCCAGCTCCGCCAGAAGATCGAAAAGACCCCCGACGAGCCGCAATACATCACCACAGAAACCGGCGTCGGCTACAGACTGCGCGAACCTGATTGACCGCAGACGTTGGGTTTCGCCTCGAGGGTTGCTTGAACGCGCCCGCGTCTTGAAGCAAGGGCAGGACCTAAGCCGCCCTTGCCACGCCCCTGCGGCCGCCCAGCAGGCGGTCGATGCTGACGAGCGTGACGGCGATGATCAGGAAGGCCGCGGTCAGCAATACGATGCTGGCCGTAAGCTGCGTGAGGTTAAGCGCTTCCGGGTTGAGGAACCAATAGGCGTACCAGCCATCGGCGGCACCCCTGGCAAAGGCATAGCCGCAATAGGCCAGCGGCGGCACCACCGCCCATAGCGCATCCCGCCATTTGAGCCCGCCATGATCCCAGACGAGCCAGATCAGGAAAAACAGTACCGGTGTTACGTCATGCAGCGCATGGTCGGCAACGGCCTGCCAGCCGGTCGGCTGCCAGATCGCCCTGAGCAACACCGAATAGACAAGCCCGCCGAACACGATCGCCGCCGCCGTCACCAGCCGTGAGCGCGCCCCGGCGAACCGCCCGCCCGGATCAAGCACCAGCGCCGTCGCCACCACCGCCGCCATCAAGTTCATGATGATCGTGAAGAAGCCGAAGAACCGCCAAACCGCAGCAAGGATCGACCCGCCGTCATTGACGGCCTGGGTAATCAGCAGCGTGAGCTGCAGGGCGAGGGCGGCCCAGGCAGCGAGAGCCGTGACGAAGGCGAGGCCGCGGCGGAGGGGCAATGGAGCTTTCCTGCAAGGCTGATTTCCGCCGCCAAGCTACATCAACGCGCCATCAGCGCAATGTACCGGAAACGGTTCCGGCCATCGCAGCATCTCCCTGCCAACGAAAATCGCCCCCTCCGCTCAATGAAGGGGGCGAAACATCAAACTCAGAAAACGCCGCGATCAGACGTCCAGATTGGCCACGCTGAGGGCGTTCTCCTGAATGAAGTCGCGGCGCGGCTCGACCTCGTCGCCCATCAGGCGGGCAAACAGCGCGTCGGCATCGGTGGCGTCATTGACCTTGACCTGCAGCAGCGAGCGCACGTTCGGGTCGAGTGTCGTCTCCCACAGCTGCTCGGCGTTCATTTCGCCCAGGCCCTTGTAGCGCTGCATGGTCAGGCCCTTGCGGCCCGAGGCGAAGACGGCGGTCAGCAGCGCCAGCGGCCCTGCCAGGGTCTCCGAATTGTCCTTGCGGCGCAGCACCGGCGGCTGCGAATAAAGCTCGGTAAGGCGTGCAGCATAACGGTCAAGCGCGCGCGCGTCGGCCGAGTTGATCAGCGCCATGTCGAGGTGGATGCTTTCCTTGACGCTGCGCAGCGTGCGTTCGAAGACATAGCCGCCCGAACCGTCATTGCTGGTCGCGATCTCGCCCGTCCAGCCGCGCTCGATGTCTTCCGAGATCAGGTCGAGGCGCTGGGCGATTGTTTCGGCCATTGCCTTGGCGCGGCCGAGATCGTTGAAGATGTCGGGGTTGAGCGCGCCGGCGATCGCCGCCTGCTCGACCACCGGCCTGGAATAACGCGTATGCAGGCCGTCGATCAGCGTGCGCACGCCAAGCGCGTCGGCCACGGCCGTACGCAGATCCTGACCGGTCCGCACCTCGCCCGATGCAAGCGTCAGCGACGCCTCGTCGAGACCGACATCGACAAGGTAATCCTCAAAGGCGCTTTCGTCCTTCAGATACTGCGAGCTCTTGCCGCGCGTCACCTTGTAGAGCGGCGGCTGGGCGATATAGAGGTGGCCGCGCTCGATCAGCTCCGGCATCTGGCGGAAGAAGAACGTCAGCAAAAGCGTACGGATATGGGCGCCGTCGACGTCGGCGTCGGTCATGATGATGATCTTGTGGTAGCGCAGCTTGTCGGCGTTGAACTCGTCCTTGCCGATCGAGGTGCCGAGCGCGGTGATCAGCGTGCCGATCATGTCAGATGACAGCATACGGTCGAAGCGCGCACGCTCGACGTTCAGGATCTTGCCGCGCAGCGGCAGGATCGCCTGGTTCTGGCGCGAGCGGCCGCTCTTGGCGGAGCCGCCTGCCGAGTCACCCTCGACGATGAAGATTTCGGACTTGGCTGGATCGCGCTCCTGGCAGTCGGCCAGCTTGCCGGGCAGCGAGGTGATGTCGAGCACGCCCTTGCGGCGGGTCAGCTCCCGCGCCTTGCGCGCTGCTTCGCGCGCCGCAGCGGCCTCAACCACCTTGGCGATCAGCGTCTTGGCTTCGGTCGGGTGCTCCTCGAGCCAGGTGCCGAGTGCTTCGTTGACCAGGCTCTCCACCACCGGACGAACCTCGGAGGACACCAGCTTGTCCTTGGTCTGCGACGAAAACTTCGGATCGGGAACCTTGACCGAAAGCACCGCCGTCAGGCCCTCGCGGGTGTCGTCTGCGGTGATCGAGACCTTTTCCTTCTTCGAAATGCCCGAGGTTTCGGCATAGCCGGTCACCTGGCGCGTCAGGGCACCGCGGAAGCCGGCAAGGTGTGTGCCGCCGTCGCGCTGCGGGATGTTGTTGGTGAAGGCCAGCACGTTCTCGTGGTAGCTGTCGTTCCACCACATCGCCACTTCGACCGTGATGCCGTCGCGCTCGGCACGGATGGCGATCGGTGCCGCGATCAGCGGCTTCTTGGCGCGGTCGAGATACTTCACGAATTCGATCAGGCCGCCGTCATAGAGCAGCTCCTGCACCTTCACGTCGGCATGGCGCTTGTCGGACAAGACGATGCGCACGCCCGAATTCAGGAAGGCCAGCTCGCGCAGGCGATGCTCCAGCGTGCTGTAGTCGAAATCCACCATGGTGAAGGTGTCGGACGAGGGCAGGAAGGTCACTTCCGTGCCGGTCTCGTCGCCGGCCTGTCCCACCACCTTCAGCGGCGCCACGGCATTGCCGTGGCTGAAGGTCATCTCGTGGATTTCGCCCTTGCGGCGGATTCTGAGCTTCAGCCACACCGACAATGCGTTGACGACGGACACGCCGACGCCGTGCAGGCCGCCCGACACCTTGTAGGAGTTCTGGTCGAACTTACCGCCAGCATGCAGCTGCGTCATGATCACCTCGGCGGCGGAAACGCCTTCCGAAGGGTGGATATCGGTCGGAATGCCGCGGCCGTTGTCGGTCACGGTCACCGATCCATCGGGATTGAGTGACACCGTCACCAGCGTGGCATGGCCTGCCAGCGCCTCGTCGATCGCGTTGTCGACGACCTCATAGACCATGTGGTGCAGGCCCGAGCCGTCGTCAGTGTCGCCGATATACATGCCAGGGCGCTTGCGGACGGCATCCAACCCCTTCAAAACCTTGATGGAATCTGCGCCGTACTCGGCTTCTGCGCCGGGAAGGTTCTCGGACTGGTCGCTCATGAAAAACTTTCGTCTGACTGCCGCAGGAGGACGCGGCAAAATCGGCCCCGAATCGCACGCCCGTTGGTGCCCCAGATATAGGCGTTAAGTGTGGTTTTTCCAAGTTTTACCGGGCTTTTGCGAGGGGATAACGCCATGCCGCGTGGCCTTGCGGCGCCTCGTCCTCCGGCTTGATGGTTCGGCCCATCTGCGCTGCCTGCAGCGCGTCCCGAAAACGAGTACAGGCCGTAGTTTACGTGAGCCAAATGCCGACACACTGCCACCGGAAGCCGATCGACGGCGGCATGTTGGCGATGCAGCCGTGGACGCCGCCGATTGTTGGCAAACTGGCGAAACTATGTGATTTCTCGTCCGTTCATGTAGGCGGAGTTTGGAACAAACGCCGCGCTGGTGCATTCAGGCTCATCAATAATGTTGTCCCACTTCCGTCTGACACGGTAGGGCCCATTTTTTGCCGGCCTACACTTTTCACAACAGATTTCAGCCGAGAAAATTCTCATCCATGCCGACCACAAGACCATTGAAGGCCGACGACAAGGTTTCCAATCCGATCGTTTCAGGTGAGCTGGCCGGGCTCATCGAGGCCTTGGACTGGACGTCTACGCCGATCGGCCCGATCGGTTCCTGGCCGGCAGTCGTGCGCATGACGATCCGCATCATGCTGGCATCGGCAATGCCGATGTGCCTGCTCATCGGCCGCAAGGGCGTGATGATCTACAACGACGCCTATCGCGACATCGCGGGCGCGAGGCATCCGGCCTGCCTCGGCACTTCAGTCTTTGACAGCTGGCCCGAGGTCGCGCAGTTCAACCGTACCGTCATCGACCGCATCTTCGAGGGTGAAACGCTGACCTACGAGGATCAGGAACTTGTGCTGTGGCGCAATGGTGCCGCCGAACGCGTCTGGCTCGAGCTCGACTACAGTCCTTTGCTCGACGACGACGGCGAGGCGGTTGGTGCATTTGCGATCCTGGCTGAAACCACCAAGCGCGTACGTGCCGAAAAGGCACTCGCCCGCAGCGAGGAGCGCCTGTCGCTGGCGCTCGAGGCGTCGGGCATCGTCGGTGCCTGGGAACTCGATCTGACCAGCCGGATCGTCACAGCCGACGCGCGTTTCGCCGAGATGTTCGGCGTCGGCCTCGCCGAAGCCGAACAGGGCATTTCGGCTGAAGGCTTCTTCAGGCGCATCCATCCCGCCGACCGGGACTTCGTCGCGCGCAAGACCGATGAGGCAATCGCCAATCGCGGCGGATTTCGGGCCGAGTATCGCCTCGTCGACGACGATGGCGGTATCCGTTGGGTGCTTGCCACCGGCAAGTTTTTCGAAACCGTCGGCGGCAATCCGCGTCTGCCGGGCGTCGTCATCGACATCACCGAGCGCAAGGCGGTCGAGGCGGCGCTGGCGGCAAGCGAAGCCGGCTTCCGCACGCTTGCCGACACCATGCCGCAGATGGTTTGGTCGACCAGGCCCGACGGTTTCCATGATTATTACAATGCGCGCTGGTACGAATTCACCGGCATGCCGCTCGGTTCGACGGATGGCGAGGCATGGGCAGGTATGTTCCATCCCGACGACCAGGACCGCGCCTGGGAGTTGTGGCGCCATTCGCTCGCCACCGGCGAGCCCTACCAGATCGAGTACCGGCTGCGTCATGCCAATGGCGAATACCGCTGGACACTGGGTCGGGCGCTGGCCATCCGCAACGAGGCCGGCGAGATCATCCGCTGGTTTGGCACCTGTACCGACATCCATGAAACCAAGCAGGTTGCCGAGGAGCGCGAGATCATCGCGCACGAACTCAGCCACCGCATCAAGAACATCTTTTCGGTTCTCAACGGCATCATCAGCCTGTCGGCGCGGTCCCATCCTGACATCAAGCCCTTGGCCGACCAACTCAGGCAGCGCATCAGCGCGATGGGCAAGGCGCATGATTTTGTCCGGCCGCACAGCCGGGCATCGCGGCCGCAGAACAACCAGTCTTCGCTGCGCGCCCTGGTCGAGCTTCTGCTCGCTCCGCATGTCGGCGACGATTCCGGCCGCTTTACCTTCCACGGTGACGACGCCACCATCGACGACGGCGCGGCCACTCCGCTTGCGTTGCTGTTTCATGAGCTTGCCACCAATGCGGCGAAATATGGCGCCTTGGCGGAGGCCGATGGCCGCGTGGTCATCGACGCTGTTCTGAGCGGCGACAAGTATCGCATGGTCTGGAAGGAAACGGGTGGCGCGCCAGTTTCGGGTCCGCCCGCCGACGAAGGTTTCGGTAGCCGCCTGATCACACTCAGCGTCCAGGGCCAGCTTGGCGGCACGCTGCAGCGGCGCTGGAAGGCGGATGGGCTCGAAGTGGAACTGACGATGCCGGCAGCACAGCTCAGCCGTTCGGCAACGTTGCGGCGCTAGAGCGACGACAAAGGGCGCAACGGCTTCGGCCGGAGCGCCCCTGATGATGTTGAGACGTCGCGTTTTCGTCAGGCGGTTACGCCAAGTCCGTCCTCGCGGTCATTGCAATTATCCGCTCCAAACAGCTTCAGCCGCGTTGGCGGTTCGGCGGCAAGGCGGTGTCGGCGCGCCACTGCATATCGTACCGCTTCAGACAATTCTTCGTCCATCACCGGCTTGGGAAGTACGCCGATCGTGCCGGGAACGCCGTCGCCCAGTTGCGAAGGGTTGGCGGTGATGAACAGCACCGTCACGCCGAACTGTTCGGCAAGAATCTTGCCCAGTGAAGGGCCGGTAGGACCATCCCGCAAATTGAGGTCAACAAGCGCTATTTCGGCATGCCGCGCCAAGTCGAGGGCACTCGCCGAGTCCATGGCGATGCCGATCGGGTGGTGTCCTAGCTCTTCGAGCATGCTCTCAATTTCGGTGGCAACGAAGATCTCGTCTTCAACCACCATCACCTTGCAGTTCATCATGTCACTCTACACGCGTATTCCCTGTTGATTGGTTGCATGGGCCAAACGTCACCGTCAGCGATAGGTTGCATGCCAGGGGGGTGAATTTCCGCAAAGACAATGTTCGTCGCCTCAATTGTGGTCCTGAGGCAACGACGTGGTCAACCGACACGGAGCGGCTTCAGCGCTTCGCTCCAGCGGAACAGTTCGTTGAGCATCGTCTTGGCGCTGTCGTCGATCAGCGCGTTCGACTTGAACTCGCCATCCTCGGCGAGGTGCTGGGTGAAAGCGGGGATGGCGATCGCCTCGGGGATCGGCATGATCTTCAGCGTCGTCAAAAGCATCTTTTCCGACTGCACGGCGCGCAGGCCGGCAGAGACGCCGCCATAGCTCAGGAAACCGGCCGGCTTGTAGTTCCACTCGCGCGCCAGATAGTTGACGGCGTTCACCAGCGCAGGCGCGGCGAAGAAATTGTACTCCGGCGTCACGAACACGAAGGCGTCGCCGGCCTTGATCGCCTCGGACCACTTCTTCGTATGCTCGTTCTCGTACTGACCGAGCCTTGGGTGTCTGGGCTCGTCGAAGATCGGCAGGCCGAAGGCCTCGATGTCGGTGATGACGGGTTCGAATTTGCCATGCTCGCGCGCATAGGCATCGAGCCAGCGGGCGAAAACGGGTCCGACGCGGCCGGGGCGGGTGCTGGCCACGACGATATTGAGCTGGTGTTTCAAGATTTCAGTCCTTGGCAGGTAAGGGGCGGTATCAAAAGGTGACTGGCGGGAAATAGTCGCTTGGACCCCGCCATGGCAAGAAGGCACCTCGAGGTAACCCGGTCACATCTCGGTCATCGTCCCGTTCCGCCGCATGGACGTGCCCACTCTCCATGCCTACATTCCACGGATGAGGCACATTTGATGGACACAAGACCCGAACCCTTCGTCCCGCCCGCGCCGACGCCGCGCAACACGCCGCCGTCGACGCTGGAGATGATGCGCATCGTCTATCGCAATCCGCTCGAGCTGTGGGGCGAGCCGTCCTACAACGAGCCCTGGATCTCGGTGAACGGCGTCGGCGGTCCGCTGGTCATCGCCAACGATCCCGGGCTCATCCGTCACGTGCTGGTCGACAACGCCAGAAACTACAAGATGGCGACCGTGCGCCAGATGATCCTGCGACCGATCCTGCGCGATGGTCTGCTTACCGCCGAGGGCGACGTCTGGAAGCGTTCCCGCAAGGCTATGGCCCCGGTCTTTACCCCGCGCCACATTTTTGGTTTCGCCCAGCCGATGCTCGCCCGCACCCTCGACTTCGTCAAACGTTACGAGGACGCCTCAGGCACCGTCGATGTTGCCCACGACATGACCATGCTGACCTACGAGATTCTGGCCGAGACGCTGTTTTCGGGCGAGATCGCGGGCGAGGCCGGCAGCTTCGCCCACGAGATCGACCGGCTGTTCGAGACCATGGGTCGCGTCGACCCGCTCGACCTGTTGCGCGCGCCCGAATGGCTGCCGCGCCTCACCCGCATCCGCGGGCGCAAGACCATGGCCTATTTCCGCAAGATCGTCACCGACACGGTGGCGATGCGCAGCGACAAGCTGGTGCGTGACGCAGCCGGCGCGCCCGAGGATTTCCTGACCCTGCTCTTGCGTGCCGAAGGCCCCGATGGCCTGTCGCGCCAGGAGATCGAAGACAACATCATCACCTTCATCGGTGCCGGCCACGAGACCACGGCCCGCGCGCTCGGTTGGACCATCTACTGCCTCGCCGAGGCGACCTGGGAGCGCGACCGCATCGAGCAGGAAATCGACGCAGTGCTGGCGCGCGAGCCCGATCCTGTGAGATGGCTCGACGCCATGCCGCTCACCCGCGCCGCTTTCGAAGAGGCCTTGCGCCTCTACCCGCCGGCGCCGTCGATCAACCGCGAGCCGATCGCCGAGGACGAATACAAGGGCTTCAAGATCCCGCGCAAGGCGCAAGTGCTGGTCATGCCCTGGACGGTCCACCGCCACCGCAAGCTCTGGGACAAGCCGGACGCGTTTCTGCCTGAGCGTTTCCATCCCGAAAACCGCGACAGGATCGACCGCTACCAGTATTTGCCCTTCGGCGCCGGTCCGCGTGTCTGCATCGGTATGAGTTTCGCCATGCAGGAAGCCATCATCGCGCTCGCCATCCTGCTCTCCCGCTTCCGCTTCGACACAACTGACGAAACCAGGCCCTGGCCGGTGCAGAAGCTGACCACCCAGCCGCAAGGCGGCCTGCCGATGCGGGTGACGCGGCGGTGACAGCATCTTTCTCCCCGTTTGAGGAGGGGCGGCGCGACGCTCGGCAGAGCCATGTCAGTGTCGCTCGACGCCGCCTTCCCACAAAGAGAGGACGGGGAATCCGGGAGCACCACATGGAGGCTGACATGAACGACAGCGCCGTCCTCGTCCGCATATCAGGCCGCGTCCAGGGCGTCAGTTTCCGCATCTGGACGCAGCGCGAGGCCCGTCGCCTCGGCCTGAACGGCTGGGTCCGCAATGAGCGAGACGGCTCCGTCAGCGCCTTGATCTCGGGTCCTGAAGAGGCAGTAACCTCGATGCTGGATGCGTTTTGGCAAGGGCCGCCCGGCTGTGAAGTCCGCAGCGTGGTTCAGGAAACGGCCAGTCCTGCCGACGCTTCCGCCGGCTTCAACATCACCGCTTGACCAACGCAACCGCGCCGACTGGCGCTTCCTCTCCCCCTGTCGAGGGGGAAAGTGGTACGCACAGCGGGTGGTGCTTAGGGGCGGCTGTTCAGCGTACTGCTCGCCAACATCACGCCTTCACGAAAGGCTCGACAGTGCCCTTGAGCTTGATGGTGATCGGCTCGCCGAAGCGGTCCTTGGACTTGCCGGCCGGCACACGGATCCAGCCTTCGCTGACGCAATACTCGCTGACGTCCTGGCGCTCTTTGCCGTTGAACATGATGCCGACGCCAGCCTCCAGCGCCTCTGCGTTGAAAAAGGGACTGCGCGGGTCGTTGCTCAGGCGGTCGGGCAGGGACATTGCCATCTCCAGTAACTAGGGCGCCCCCTGGGCGCGAACCTCGATTGCCCGCATCGCGAGCTTTGCGAGGCCTGTTAAGGGCAATGGCGGCAGGCGTAAAGAGCCAACGGCTGCTCGAAGCTCAGTTCCGCCCCTGGAAGGCGTTCTCGACATGCACCGGCCAACGACGCGGCAGCACCGCCACCATGTCGAAACGCACCGAAAGCTTGCCATAGTCGGGCTGTCGCGCGAGCCACAAATCGGCAGCGCCCTCGATGCGCCGTTCTGACCCATAGGCGACGGCCTCCATCGCCTCGACCAGCGTTCTACGCGCCTTCACCTCGACGATCAGCACCAGGTCGCCGCGCCGCGCGATCAAGTCGATCTCGCCGAGCTTGGTCTTGTAGCGGCGAGCGACGATCCGATAGCCCTTGAGCATCAGCGCAAGCGCGGCCAGCCATTCGCCGCGATGGCCGCGGCCCAGTGCCTTCTGCCGGGTGCGCCGGTCAGTCACCGGATCCTTCCCGGAGCTCCAGCAATCGGCGATAAAGCGCCGGTTTCTGCTGGCCGGTCATGCGCGCGGCTTCCGCTGCCGCCTTCGACGCCGGCATCTCCTTGGCCAGCGACAGCAGGAGCTTGTCGACGTCGTCGGCCGTCTCGGTCCGTTCCGCGGGTGGCGCAACACAGATGACGATCTCGCCCTTCGGCGTGTCGGCCGCAGCATAGTGCGCGGCGAGTTCGGCCAGCGTGCCGGTGCGGATTTCCTCGAAGGCCTTGGTCAGTTCGCGCCCGATCGCTGCCTGGCGCGCCCCCAACACATCGGCCATGGCTTCGAGGGTGTCGGCCACCCGTCGTGGCGATTCAAAAAAGATCAGCGTGCCGGGCACGGTCCTTACCTCTTCGAGCCGCGTCCGCTTCTGGCCGTCCTTGACCGGAAGGAAGCCGCCAAAGAAGAACGCATCCGAAGGTAGTCCCGAGGCGGTCAGTGCCGCCAGCACAGCCGAGGCGCCGGGGATCGGCACGACGCGAATGCCGCGCTCCTGTGCTTGCCCGACAAGGCGAAAACCCGGATCGGAAACCAGCGGCGTTCCCGCGTCCGATACAAGTGCTACGCTGCGACCGTTTTCCAGTGCCTCGATCAGCCGCGGCCCGGCTTCGCCGGCATTGTGCTCGTGATAGGCGGTCGGCCGCTGGCGGATGCCGTAGCGGTCGAGCAATACGCGGGTAACACGCGTGTCCTCGCAGGCGACATGGTCGGCGCCGGCCAGGGTCTCCAGCGCGCGCAGGGTGATGTCGCCGAGATTGCCGATCGGCGTCGCCACCAGATAGAGCGCAGGCGTCAGCGGCCGCGCCGCGATCTCGGTCTGTCCGATGACATAGACCCGCTTGTTTTCGTTGTTCTGCACGCCGCCTCGCTTTCACCTTCTCCTTGGCATGGTCCGGTCCGGCTTGCAAAAGGATGTGATCGATTCTGCCATGGCTTTGCCACAGTGCGGGAAGCAAATCGCCGCCGCGGATCGGAACAGAGCGATTCGTGAACAGAGGCAATCGTACCGGCCATGCCCCATCGTTTCGACGCCTTCATCTCCCGCCTCGACGCCGCCACCAAGGCGGCTCCACCCTCACGCCTTGTAGGCGACCAGCACCGCACCCGCCGCGATCAGCGCGACGCCGAGCCAGTTCGCCGTGCCAAGTCGCTCGCCAAGGAAAATGACGCTAAACACCGCGACAAGAACGACGCTTAGCTTGTCGATCGGCGCCACCTGCGCCGCGTTTCCGAGCTTCAGCGCGCGGAAGTAGCACAGCCACGACGCCCCCGTGGCCAGCCCGGAAAGCACGAGGAACAGATAGGTCTTGCTCGAAATCTCGCCGAGCGGCTGGAACTGCCCGGTGGCGGCAATGATCGCGCCGAGCACCAGAAGGATCACCACAGTCCTGATCAGCGTCGCGAAGTCGGAATTGATGTTCTCGATGCCGACCTTGGCGAATATCGCCGTCAGCGCCGCGAAAGTGGCTGAGAGAATGGCCCAGAACTGCCAGGAATCTAGGGCTGAATTCATGTTGGCTCCGTTGTTCTGATCTCTTGGCTGCTGGATCGTTGCTTGCCCATGCTGTACCGGACGCCTGAAAATTTCGAAATCGGGCTGATACCATGGCGACGCACAAGACCTATTCCATCTCCGATCTTCGCGACAGGCCGGATTTCGCTGATGACGTCGCCGACCGCATCTGGAACGCCTGGTGGCGTCAGGACGGCCATGAACGCGCCTTTGTCAGGGGCCTCGTCGACGAGAATTTTGCCTCGACCGGCCTGCCGCAGGCGTTCGTCGCCCATGATGGCGACACCTTTCTCGGCACCGCTCACCTGATCGACAACGATCTCGAATCGCGGCCGCAATATTCGCCCTGGGTGGCCGCCGTCTGGGTCGACGAAACCGCCAGGAGGTCCGGCATCGGCGCGGCTCTTGTCCAGGCCGGGGCGGACGCGGCGTTCGGGCAGGGTTTCGACACCGCCTATCTCTGCGCCAGACCTGCCGTCTCCGCCTTCTACGAGCGCCTCAGCTGGCAGCGCATCGAGGAAGATGTCGAGGGGCTCAACGTTTTTTCGATGAAGCGTGGTGCCTGATCGGCCTTAGCGCAGGTGCCCCGGCACCCGCTCTTCCAGCAGCGTCACCAGTGCCGGGTCCATGAAAGCGTAGTCGTCGGGAATATCGAGGCAGACGACGCGCGCCTTCAGCGACCTGCGGAATTTCTTCTGCAGCTTGGTGCGGTGGGCCTTTTCCATCACGAAGATGATGTCGGCCCACACCACCAGTTCCGCTGTCAGCGGGTTCTCGGCATCGTGGTTTGTGCCAGCCGAGTCGACTTCTATGTCGCGCCGGGCGGCAAACACCTGCTCGGCCGTCGGGCTGCGCAACCTGTTCTGGCTGCAGACGAAGAGCACGTTCTTCATCGCAGTCCCCGCCTACCGCGCCAGGTCGGCCACGACGGCGTCCAGCACGATCATGCCCTCAGGCGTCGCGCGCAAGCGCGAATTGCCGATCGGCGCCACCAGCCCTTCGCCCTGCAGGATCGACAACCGTGCCGAAGACAACGACTTGCCGGATAACTGCTCGTAGCGGGCGAGGTCGATGCCCTCGACCAGCCTGAGACCCATCAGCAGGAACTCGTCGGCCTCTTCCGAGCGTGTCAGCGTCTCGCCGCCGACCACGCCATGGCCACGTCGCTCGACCAGTTCGACCCAGCGTTCCGGCAGCTTCTCGGCGATGGTGACGATGCGCGTGCCGTCCTCCAGGAAGCGGCCATGGGCACCGGGGCCGACGCCGACATATTCGCCGTAGCGCCAGTAGGTCAGATTGTGCCGGCTCTCGGCGCCCGGTTTGGCGTGGTTGGAGATTTCATAGGCCGGCAGGCCATGCGCCGCCGTTACGTCCTGGGTGATGGCGTAGAGCTCCGCCGCGTGCTCGCCGTCGGGGATCTCGAACTTGCCGGCATTGTAGAGCTGGAAGAAGCGCGTGCCTTCTTCGATTGTCAGCTGGTACAGCGACAGATGGTCGACGGCATAACCGATCGCCTGCTTCAGCTCCGCCGCCCAGGCATCCGGCTTCTGGCCGGGTCGGGCATAGATCAGGTCGAAGGACAGGCGCGGAAAAATCTCGCGTGCCAGTCCGATCGCATGCAGCGCCTCCTCGACATTGTGCAGCCGCCCGAGGAAGCGCAAATCCTGGTCGTTCAGCGCCTGAACGCCAAGCGAGACCCGGTTGACCCCGGCCGCGCGATAGCCGCGGAAGCGCTCGGCTTCCACCGACGACGGGTTCGCCTCGATCGTGATTTCGGCACTATCTGCGATCGTCCAGTTGGCAGCGATCGCCTCCAGCACGGCGCCGACCGTCTCGGGCCGCATCAGCGACGGCGTACCGCCGCCGAGAAACACGCTCGTCACCTCGCGCGGCCCGGTGCGGGCGCGCATGTTTGCCAATTCCGTCGAAAAGGCGCGGGCAAAGCGCTCCTGGTCCACCGGCTGGTGGCGGACATGGCTGTTGAAGTCGCAATAAGGGCATTTGGCCGCGCAGAACGGCCAGTGCACATAGACGCCGAAGCCGGGGTCGCGGCTGAGCGACGCAAATGCCATCAGGCCGAACCGAGCATGGCACGGGCGAACTTCTGGAAGGCGCGGGCCCGGTGCGACAGTGCGTCGGCCTGGCCCGGCTTCCAGCCGTGCTTTTCGTCGGCGCTCATCTCGCCGAAGGTCTTGTCGAAGCCCTTGGGCAGGAATACCGGGTCGTAGCCAAAGCCTTTTTCGCCGCGCGGCGGCCAGACGAGATTGCCCTCGGCTTCGCCACGGAAATACTCGGCGTGTCCGTCCGGCCATGCCAGGCAGATGACGGCAACGAAGCGGCCGGTGCGCTGCGCGACGGCCTTGGCACCGCGCTCCTGCAGGGCGTCCTCGGTGCGCTGCATTGCCATGGCAAAGTCGCGCGTGCCATCAGGCTTTTCGGCCCAGTTGGCGGTATAGACACCGGGTGCGCCGTCGAGCGCGTCGACCACCAGCCCTGAATCGTCAGACATGGCTGGCAGGCCGGTCGCGGTCGCCGCGGCCAGCGCCTTGATGTAGGCGTTTTCCTCGAAGGTCGTGCCAGTCTCGTCGGGTTCGGGCAGGCCGTATTCCTTGGCCGACTTGGCCCCGATGCCGAACGGCGCCATCAGGTCGGCGAATTCGCGCAGTTTGCCGGCATTGTGGCTGGCGATCACGATCTCATTGTCGGCAAGCTTGCGCATCAAAGGCCCCATAGTTTCGGCTCGGCGATCTCAAGCGAATTGCCACTGGGATCGCGGAAATAGATGGAACGGCCGCCATTGGGCCATTCGAAATCGGCTTCGATGGCTATACCCTCGCCTTCGAGCCGCGTCTTCCAGTCCTCGACTTCTTCGGCCGTGCCGGCAAAGCACAGATGCCCCGGGCCTGACGTACCATGCGGCGGCACCGGCAGCCTGGCATCGGGCTTCGGTGGCTGCCGCGTCGCCTCGGCGTAAAAGAGCAGAAGCACGCCCTGGCCGCAGCGGAAGAACACATGCCGCCCCGGCACCTTGGCGATCCGCTCCAGCCCCATCACCTCGCCGTAGAAGTTTTCTGCGGCATCGAGGTCGGTGACATAGAGCGCGGATTCGAGGATCGCCGAGGGCTGCATGGCGAGAGCCTCAGCCCACCGCCATCTTCTGCAGGTCGACCAGACGCGCAATGCCCTTGCGGGCGAGGCCCATCAGCTGCAGGAACTCTTCCTCCGAGAACGGCGTACCTTCGGCGGTGCCCTGGATCTCGACGATGCCGCCCTTGCCGGTCATGACGAAATTGGCGTCGGTGCCGGCCGAGGAATCCTCGAGATAGTCGAGGTCGATGACCGGCTGCCCATCATGGATACCGCAGGAGATCGCCGCGACATGGTCCTTCAGCACCTTGTCGATGCTGACCATCTGGCGCGCTTCCATCCAGCGCAGGCAATCGTACAGCGCGATCCACGCGCCGGTGATCGAGGCCGTGCGGGTGCCGCCATCGGCCTGGATGACGTCGCAGTCGACGGTGATCTGGCGCTCGCCGAGCGCCTGCATGTCTACCACGGCCCGCAGCGAGCGGCCGATCAGGCGCTGGATTTCCAGCGTGCGGCCGCCCTGCTTGCCGGAAGAGGCTTCGCGGCGCATGCGTTCGCCGGTCGAGCGCGGCAGCATGCCGTACTCGGCCGTCACCCAGCCCTTGCCGGTGTTGCGCATCCAGCCCGGCACCTTCTCTTCAAGGCTCGCCGTGCACAGCACATGGGTGTCGCCGAACTTGACCAGGCACGAGCCTTCGGCGTGCTTGGAGATGTTGCGCTCGAAGGAGATGGCGCGCATTTCGTCGAACTGGCGTTTGGAGGGGCGCATACGGCTACTTTCTATGGCGAAATCGGAAATTGTTGCCGGCTTGTAGCCCCATGGCCGGACCAGCGCAAAGGAAAACCGGTTCCGTGGCTGGAGCTGTTGTGTTCGCGGCCATGCGGTCTATATCATTTTGGACGGAGACCATGAAGCAGATGACCAAAGCGGTACCCGATCCCACGCTGCAATCGCTCGATATGCGGTCGCGTGACATCTTCCGGCGCATCGTCGATTCCTATCTCAGGGATGGCGAGCCCGTGGGCTCGCGTAACCTGTCACGCATGCTGCCGTCGTCGCTGTCGCCGGCGACCGTCCGCAACGTGATGAGCGATCTCGAGCAGCTCGGCCTCGTCTACGCGCCGCACATCTCCGCCGGCCGCCTGCCGACGCAAAAGGGGCTCAGGTTCTTCGTCGACGCCTTCATGGAGCTTGGCGATCTGCCTGACGACGAACGCCGGACGATCGAGGCGCAGGTCAAGGCTTCGGGCGAGGGCGCCACGCTGGAGCATATGCTGACCGAGGCGAGCCAGATGCTGTCGGGCATGTCGCGCGGCGCAGGCCTCGTCCTCGCCGCCAAGAACGAGGTCGCGCTCAAGCACATCGAGTTCATCCAACTCGAACCGACCAAGGCGCTCGCCGTGCTGGTGTCGCAGAATGGCGATGTCGAGAACCGTGTCGTCGAGCTGCCGCTCGGCGTCACCGTTTCGCAACTGCACGAAGCGTCGAACTTCCTGAATGCCCATATTCGAGGCCGTACCCTTGCCGAGGCCCGGCTGGAGATCGCCCGTATCAAGGACGAGACCAAGGCAGCCCTCGACACGCTGTCGCAGGACCTCGTCGAAAAGGGTCTCGCCGTCTGGGCCGGCGCCGAGAGCGGCCTGCCGGCGCGCCTGATCGTGCGCGGCCGCGCCAATCTGCTCGAAAACGTCACCGCCCAGGCCGACATCGAACTGCTCAAGCACCTGTTCGAGGACATGGAAACCCAGGACGGGCTGATCCAGTTGCTCGACCTCGCCGAGGAAGGCTCGGGCGTGCGCATCTTCATCGGCTCGGAAAACCGGCTGTTTTCGCTGTCCGGCTCGTCGCTGGTCGTCGCGCCCTATCGCGACAAGGACGCTCGCGTGGTCGGCGCGCTCGGCGTCATCGGACCGACCCGGCTCAATTATGCCCGCATCGTGCCGATGGTCGACTATACGGCGCAGCTGATTTCGCGCATGCTGAGGTGAGCTGAAACTGCGGAGAACCGGACCATGGCACTCGAACAGATCAAGGCCCAGATAGCCGTGCTGCTCCAGGAAATGGTCAACCAGCCCGAGGATTCACACGAGTTGCAGGAACAGCTGCGCGAGAAGCTCTCCGAGTTGCGCGCCCAGGGCCTGCCGCTGCCCAAGGACCTCGTCGACCTCGAAAAGCGCCTCGATGACGATTTTTCCGAACAGGAAGAATGAGCAGTCGGGCGATCACGCCCCTTTGCTGGCCTTGTCCTGCTCGCCCCATGTCACCTGCCGGTAGTCGAAGCCATATTCCAGCGTTGGTTTGACGATGCGGAAATAGGGCGACAGGTCGAAGTCGCGCGGCGTGTAGAGCGAGTGGTGGCGGATGTGCATGATCTCCTGGCGCATGTAGGTCGACTGCGCCGAAGCGCGGCCGGGGGCGCGGGTGATCTCGGGCAGGATCGGATAGCGGATCTCACCATAGGCCTGCGCGATCATCGTCGAGCAGATGGCGCGTGTCGGGTCGCCGGAACCGAAGGCCAGCATGCGGCGGCGCCAGCGCACGGGCACCGGCGGCCGCGGAATGAAGTAGCGCAGCATGTCGGTGATGTTCTTGAGGTCGTATTTCAGCCCGAGCCTTTGCACCATGAACCTGACGACATGGTCGCGATCCTCCGGTGACAGGCCGTTGGCCCGGCAGATGCGGGTGTTGTAGGTGCGGTATTTCGACAGCGGCACGGCAACGCAGCCTTCTCCGAGATTGACCTCGATCAGCCGCGGCCGCTCCGATCCGTCCGTCGGCTCTGGCAGCGCGTCGCCGATATAGAGTGCAGAATGCGACCAGGTCGACTGCGTCAGATACTTGATGACGGCCGAAATGCGCTGGTTGCCTTCGATCAGAAGGATGTCGCCGGGCTCCAGCGTTCGCCGCAGCGTGTCCGGGTCGGAAGGTGTGTAAGGCTCGTAGCCGGAGGATTCGACCTGCAGCCGGGAGGCGAGCCAGCGGCCGAGACGGTCGAGCAGGGTGTCGGTCTTTTGCGTCATGACGCACAGGACGTAACATGAGCCGGGCCGGCGATGCCAGCGGGGCAAACAGCTAGTCGGCTTCAGTTTCCGCCACGGTTCCGCCGAGGTCGTCGCGGACCTTCTTGGCCAGCCTGCGCACCGTGCGCCGTGGCTTGTCCTCGAACAGTTCGGCGGCGTCAGCGAGGCACAGCTTGCGCAGCGCTTTCTCCGAGCGCTTGAGCAGCCTGACCAGCTGTTTCGGTTCCAGGCCGTCGAACGGCTTTTCGCCGGCCTCGATCAGCTGGCGCATAACGAACACGTCGTGCAACTCGCCCAGGCTTTCGCCGAGCGCTTCGACGCGCTCGCGGCGCGGCTTGACCGGCGAGGGCCACAGCTTGCGCAGCAGGGACAGGTGTGCGGCATGCCGCTTCACCGCCTTGCGCAGCTCATGAAAATCATCCGCTTCGCCGCGCTCGCGGGATTGCTGCAGCGCCTTGCGCGCCCGCCTCAGCGTCGCCAAGGCGCCGTCGGCCAGGACGTCGGCGGCATTCTCCGGCAGGTCGGGCAGAGCGAGGGACTGCAGCGCTTCGAAACCTGCCTGGCATTCGCCGATTGCCGTGTCGAGGACGGCGTCCAGGCCTGCATCGCCATGGGCTGCCTGCGCGCGATGGCGCACCAGCATGGCGCGGATTGCGATCAGTCCGGCGTCTGCGGCGTACTCGGCGAAATCCTCAGCCAGCCGGTCGATGGTTTCGATCAGCGCGGTCGCCTGCCGTGGTGCCGCGATCGAGGCCGAGATGGCGCGGTAGCGGTCGTTCTCCGCGCGGCAGAAGGCCTCGTCGCCCGGCCACACCAGGTGCAGCAGCGCGCGCAGCGCCTTGAGCCGCCTGCGCGCCTTGTGCAGCGCCTTGTCGGGATTGTCGCGGGCGGTGACCAGATGGGCGGCGATCTTCTCGATCTCTTCGCCGGCGATACGGCGGACCTCGCCGGTAAGCGCCAGGCGCGGATCGATGCGAAAGCTCATGCAACGGCCTCCGGGACCTCGTCGCTGTGGGCGAGCGACGCATTGTAGTAGCGCGGATCGCCGGTCACCTCGCGGCCGAGCCAAGCCGGCAGTTCGGATGCCGGAACATCCTCCGGCGTCTCGAGTTCCGCGATGATCAGCCCCCTCAGTTCGCCTCCGAAAACGTCGATCTCATAGAGGCGGCCACGATGGCTAACATGGTGACGTGTCTTCTCGATGACACGGCCGATGGCAAAATCCATCATCTCCTCGGCCTCGGCGAGGGGCACCTGGTACTCGAATTCGTCGCGCACGCGACCCCTGGAGCCGAATTTCAGGGTCAGCGTCGCCACTTCGCCATCGGAGATGCGCAGCCGCACGGAGCGGCCCGTATTCGAGGCGAGATAGAACTGGCGGATGCGGATCCTGCCTTCGACAAGGCTTCGCCACTCCTGTCCGTTCACCAGGAACTTGCGTTCGACTTCCTTGGCCATGGGCGCCAATAAAGCGCGGCCCGGCAGCCGGTGCAACATTTCATTTGACTTTAATCAATCGATTGATTAAATAACCGAAATGAGCAAGACACGAACCCCGCAAAATCCCTCCGCAGCCGACGCCACCCGCCTGGCTCTGGTGATGGCTGCCCTGAAACTGTTTGGCCGCCAGGGCTTCGACGGCACCTCGACGCGCGAGATAGCCACCGCAGCCAATGCCAATATCGGCTCGATCGCCTATCATTTCGGCGGCAAGGAAGGGCTGAGGCTGGCCGCAGCCGACCATGTCGTGGCGACCATCCAGGCGATCGCCAGCCAGGCGCTCGGCAATACCGGGCTGGCCCAGCCGCAAGTGGTCTCCGCCGAAGAGGCCGAGTCCCAGATCGAGGCGGCGGTGGAGCGTATGGTCGGTTTCATGGTCGCCCGCCCCGAGGCTGGTGAGATCGTCCAGTTCGTGCTGCGCGAGCTGACGACGCCGACCGATGCGCTTGATCGTATCTACAGCGGCGTGTTTGAGCCGGTGCACCGCAGGCTATGTCACCTCTGGGCCGCCGCCACCGGCGAGGAGGCCGAGAGTGAGCGCGTCAGGATCAGCGTCTTCATGATGATCGGCCAGGTCGTCTACTTCCGCATCGCCCGCGCCGCGGTCCTGCGCCGGATGGGCTGGGTCGACATCGGCCCCGCCGAAGTCGGCAAGGTCATCGGCATCGCCAGGGAAAACGTCGCAGTCATCATCGCTGCGCGAAAGGCAGGAAAGCCATGAGTGTTCTGTGTTCCATACCCTTTGCCGCACAGCTGTTTTCGGCCTGTGCCGGCCCGGCACCTCTGGCCGTCGGTTATGTCGAGGGCGACTATGTCCAGCTCGCTCCCATCGAGGTGGCGCAGGTTGAAACCGTCTCCGTCCGCCGCGGCGACCGCGTCGAGGCAGGCAAGCCCGTCGTCACGCTGGAAAGCGGCGACGCCAGGATCGCGGTGACCCAGGCCGAGGCAGCCCTTGCCCAGGCAGAGGCGCAGCTCGCCGACCTCAAGATCGGCAAGCGTCCCGACGAGATCGCCGCCCTCGAGGCAGCCGTGCGCTCCAGCCAGGCCCAGGCCGACGATGCCCAGCGCAGCCTGACCCGTACCCAGGATCTCGCCCGACGTTCGATTGCCACCCAGGCCCAGCTCGACGACGCGACGACCAAGCTCGAGGTCGCCCAGGCGGCCTTTGGACAGGCCACAGCCAATCTCGCCGTCGGCCGCCTGCCGGCCCGCAGCGAGGTGATCAAGGCCGCCGAAAAGCAGGTCGAGCAGGCCCGCTCAGCGCTCGGCCAGGCAGAGTGGCGGCTGTCCAAGCGCACGCTGACCGCACCCGCCGCCGGCCGCATCAACGACGTCATCCGCAATGCCGGCGACACCGCCGGCCCGTCCTCGCCGGTGCTGTCGGTGCTGCCCGACGGCGCGGTCAAGCTGACCTTGTTCATCCCGGAGCGCGCGTTTTCCTCCGTTCATGTCGGCACCCGCCTTGCCGTACGCTGCGACGGCTGCGCCGACGGGCTCACCGCCAAGGTCAGCTACGTCTCGCCCGATCCCGAATTCACCCCGCCGGTCATCTACTCGCTCGAGAACCGGCAGAAGCTCGTCTACCTCGTCGAGGCGCGCCCTGAAGGCGCCAACTCGGCGCTGCAGCCGGGCCAGATCGTCGATGTGGCACTGGAGAAGGGAGCAGGGGAGTAAGGCAGTAGGGCAGGCCAGGCGCGTTGCAGCCCTGTTGCCCTATTCACTTACTGCCTTGTCTACGGCACCCATGAACGCCATCGAAGTCACCAACCTCGTCAAGCGCTTCGGCGACAAGACCGTCGTCGACCATGTCACCATGACCGTCGCCGAAGGCGAGATCGTCGGCTTCCTCGGGCCCAACGGCTCGGGCAAGACAACCACCATTCGCATCATGTGCGGCCTGCTGACGCCCGACGAGGGCGAGGGCCAGGTGCTGGGCTACGACTTGCGCAGCGACAGCCTCAAGATCAAGCGCGAAGTCGGCTACATGACGCAGAAGTTCTCGTTCTACGAGGACCTGACGATCGGCGAGAACCTCGAATTCGTTGCCCGGCTCTACAAGCTCAGACCTGTCGAGGAGCATGTCGCCCGAACCCTCGAAGAGCTCGGTCTGACCACGCGCCGTAACCAGCTTGCCGGCACGCTGTCGGGCGGCTGGAAGCAGCGCCTGGCACTCGCCGCCTGTATCATGCACAAGCCGAAGCTGCTTCTGCTCGACGAACCCACCGCCGGCGTCGACCCCAAGGCGCGGCGTGAATTCTGGGACGAGATCCACCGCCTGGCGCGCGGCGGGCTCACCGTGCTCGTCTCCACCCACTACATGGACGAGGCCGAGCGCTGCCACCGCATCAGCTACATCTCCTATGGCAAGATGCTGGCGTCGGGCACCGTCGAGGAGGTCGTGCGCAATGCCGGGCTGACAACTTTCGTCGTCTCGGGCCCGCGGCTCGACCAGATCGCCTCCGCGCTTGAAGGCCGGCCCGGCGTCGAGCAGGTCGCCCCCTTCGGCGCGACGCTTCATGTCGTCGGCTCCGACAGGCAGAAGCTCGAGGCAGCCCTTGCCGACATCGGCAGCCGCGAAGGCGTGACCGTCGCGCCGGGCGAAACCAGCCTCGAAGACGTCTTCATCCAGTTCATGGCCGCTTCCAGGGACAATATGTCATGACCGCCAACGGCTTCTTTTCCTTTGCGCGGCTCGGTGCGCTGCTGACCAAGGAATTCATCCAGATGCGGCGTGACCGCATCACCTTTGCCATGATGCTCGGCGTGCCGCTGATGCAGCTGGTGTTGTTCGGCTTCGCCATCAACAGCGACCCCAAAAGCTTGCCCGCGGCACTGCTCGCCACCAGCAACGACCAGTACACGCGGGCCATGGTCTCGGCGCTGCAGAACACCAACTACTACCGCTTCGACCACATCGCCCATACCGCCGCCGAGGCCGAGGAGCTGATGGCCAGCGGCGAGGTTGCCTTCGTCGTCACCATCCCAGCCGATTTCGGCCGCCGGGTGGCGGCCGGCGACGCGCCGCAGATCCTGATCGAGGCCGACGCCACCGATCCCTCGGCCTCGAGCGGTGCTGTGTCTACGCTGGGCACGGTGGCCAACCAGGCGCTGCTCAGGGCCCAGGGCATGGAAGCGTCTTCCGCCGAGACCGCCAAGGGGCAGCTCGAGGTCGTCGTCCATCGCCGCTACAATCCCGAGGGCATCTCGCAATACAACATCGTGCCCGGCCTGCTCGGCGTCATCCTGCAGATGACCATGGTGATGATGACGTCGATGGCACTGACCCGCGAAACCGAGCGCGGCACGATGGAAAATCTGCTCGCCATGCCGGCGAGCCCGGCCGAGATCATGCTCGGCAAGGTCTTGCCCTATCTTGTCGTCGGCGCGGTGCAGGTGACGGTGGTGCTGGTCGCCTCCAAGCTGCTGTTTGCCATCCCGTTCATCGGCTCGCTGTCGTTGCTTCTGTCGGCGATCCTGGTCTTCGTGCTGGCGCTGGTGCTGCTCGGCTACACCATCTCGACGATTGCCCGCACCCAGATGCAGGCGATGCAGCTGACCTTCTTCTTCTTCCTGCCGTCGATCCTGCTGTCGGGTTTCATGTTCCCCTATCGCGGCATGCCCGGCTGGGCCCAGGCGCTGGGCGAGATCCTGCCGCTGACGCATTTCCTGCGCATCATCCGCGCCGTCATGCTGAAGGGCGCAGAGCTGCCGGCCATCGCCGTCGAAGTCGGCATTCTCGGCCTGTTCGTTGCCGTATTCGCTGGGCTGGCCCTGTTCCGCTTCCGCCGCACTCTGGACTGAGAAGGTCTGGCAGCTGCCTTGTGGCATGAGCTTTTGCGCCGCCCATGGCTCTGCTAGGCTGCCTGCTCCCGGCTGAAGGTGCGGCACATGCTTCGTGGCGGACTACGCAACGCGCTGACAGCGCTCCTGCTGCTTTTCGCTGGCGTCGGCCAGGCGAGGGCCGACGACCTCTATTCCGTTGGCACGATCACCAGCGGCACAGCGCCCGAGCGGCGCGACATCGGTTTTGCCAATTGTCTGCGCAATGTCGTGGTCCGGGTCACCGGCGACAGCAGGCTGCTCAATGAGCCGCGCCTTGCCAAACAAGCCGCGCATGCCGGCGAGCTGATCGCCAGCCACAGCTTCCGCGACCGCATGAGTGGCACACCTATTCATGACGAGCAGGGCAGCTACGACCGCCCGCACGACCTGACCTGCGTCTTCGACCGCGCAAAGCTCGACGCCTTCTTGAAGTCGTTCGACCACAAACCTTGGCTCAAGCGTCCAAAACTTGTCGCCGTCATCGGCGCCCTCGACATGAAGGGGAGGGCCAGCATGCTGGCCAGCGACAGCATTGCCCCGCGCGATGAAGACATGCGCGCAGCACTCGTCAGCGCCGCCGACAAGGCAGCCTTGCCGCTTCTGCTGCCGTCGCAGCAACAGTTGATGCACGCGGGGCTTTCGGCTTCGACCCTCGCGAAAGCCGATCCGGCGCGCCTCGGCACCCTGGCCCGCATGGCCGGCGGCGAGCGGGCGCTTGTCGGCACCATCGTCTGGAACAGCAAGCCTGCCGGCTGGGTCGCCGAATGGCGCATCGCCGACGCGTCGCCCGCCACGCGCTGGGGCATTTCAGGCGTCGGCTTCGATGACGCCTTCCGCAACGCCGTCTCAGGCGCCGCGCAGGTGCTGTCGGGGCATGAGGCGCCGTAGTGGCGCCGCCTTGTAGAGGCGGGGCGCTCCGGGTCTGCGAGGCCGCGCCTATGAGGTTGGCGATTCCTCTCCCTCACGAAATGGGAGAGGTGGCCGTGTAGCGCCCGGAGAGGGGTGCTTGGCGAAGAGACTTGGCCCCTCCGCTATGGCTCCGGGCGTTCGTCGTTGGAAAAGCCAGATCGTTGGCTTTTCTTGGCCTGCGGCCAACACTCCTCACCCCATCAGCGACCTGACCCGCTTCTCGCCACCAGCCTTGCGCCACGCATTGAACCTGTGCGTCGCCGCCGCGAACGAGATCTTCATCGCCTGGGACACCGAGTAGCGCGACTTGCCCTCGTCGAACATGCGGTAGCAGCATTCGACGCCGTCGGGCGTCAGCTTGCCGTCGCAGGTCTTGTTGTGCGGGTTGGCCGGGTCGAACTGTTCCGTCTGCGGTTCGAGCATGCCCTTGAGGCGGGCGAGGTCTGCTTCGATGCTGGCGATCAGCTCGAGCACGGGCTTGGGGTCGATGTGATGCGCCTGCTGCTTGGCCGCCATTGTGCATTCCTTCTATCAGGTGAGATTAGGCTATATAGCCACACATTGCCCTATAACAAGGGACGCTGTCGCACCTGATTTGGCATGCGGCAAATAGATCATACCTGGGGTAAGCGCGCATTGACCGGGAGGCGTCGAACACCTAGTTTAGAATCATTCTAAACTGGAAGATTCGCAGATGTTGTCCCGTGTCTTCGGCTTCGGCCGCCGCGCCTTCGATTCCTTGTCCGAGCAGGAGATCCTGGCTCTCGCCATTTCGTCGGAGGAGGATGACGGCCGCATTTACCGCGCCTATGCCGACGGCTTGCGCGACGCGTTTCCGCAATCGGCCAAGGTGTTCGACGCCATGGCCGAGGAGGAGGACGGCCACCGCGCCGCACTCATCGAACTGCATCGGGCCCGTTTCGGCGAGCGCATACCGTTGATCCGCCGCGAGCATGTCCGCGGCTATTACGAGCGCAAGCCGGACTGGCTGGTGCGTCCTCTCGGCATCGACAAGGTCCGCGACCATGCAGAGGACATGGAACGCCAAGCCTACCGCTTCTACATCGAGGCGATGAAGCGGACGAGCGACGCCTCGACCCGCAAGCTGCTCGGCGATCTTGCCGCGGCGGAGCAGGGGCACGAAACGCTCGCCCAGCGTCTCGGCGACAAGCTGGTGCCGAAGGACGTCAAGGACGAGGAGCTGGCTGGCGAACGTCGCCAGTTCATCCTGACCTATGTCCAGCCGGGCCTAGCCGGGCTGATGGACGGATCGGTGTCGACGCTGGCGCCGATCTTCGCCGCCGCCTTCGCCACCCAGGACACCTGGCAGACCTTCCTCATCGGCCTGTCCGCCTCGGTCGGCGCCGGCATCTCGATGGGGTTCACCGAAGCCGCCCATGACGATGGCAAACTGTCCGGTCGCGGCTCGCCGCTCAAGCGTGGCCTCGCCTCGGGCATCATGACATCAGTGGGTGGCCTCGGCCACGCTCTGCCCTATCTCATCCCGCATTTCTGGACCGCCACAACGGTCGCCGCCATCATTGTCTTCTTCGAGCTCTGGGCCATAGCCTTCATCCAGAACCGCTTCATGGAGACGCCGTTCCTGCGCGCGGCCTTCCAGGTCGTGCTCGGCGGCGCGCTGGTCTTCGCGGCGGGTGTGCTGATCGGCAATGCGTGATGCCTGGGCGTTGCCCATCACCCTTTCCCCGTGAAGGAAGGGGGGAGGGGCCGTCGGCGTTGCGGCCGTATCCCGTCCTTACGGGGAGAAGGTCCTGCAGGAGATTAGGGGTAGCGTATTCGGTCATGGATAGAGGGGGCGCGAAGGAGCCTGACTTACCCATGCACGTCCCGACTATCCCCCGGCGCTTCCGCCCGCTCGTTCAGCCCGTAATCGCGCACGACATGGGCAATGCGCAGCCTGTAGCCTGAAAACACACCGCCGCGCCCTGCCATCTGCGCCTGCCTGTGTTCCTCGGTGTTGCGCCAGGCCTCCACCGCTTCCTCGTCGCGCCAGAACGACAGCGACAAAAGCTGCTTCGGATCGGCCAGGCTCTGGAACCGCTCGATCGACAGGAAGCCGTCGATGCTCTGGAGCAGCGGACGGAGATCGGCGGCGATGCCGAGATAGGCGTCGCGCCGGCCCTCCGCCGGCTCCACCTCGAAGATCACGGCGATCATGGCTTCACCAGTGGCGCATGCGGCCCCGACGCCAGCTTCAGAAAGATGCGATCCTCCTTGAGGATGAACTTTTCGCGGCGCGCAAATTCATAGTTCTCACGCCCCAGCGGGTCGGCGGCGAGCCGTGCCCGATAGGCTTCGTAGGCCGCCAGGTTGTCGATGTTGTAGACGCCGTAGGCCGTCGTCGCCGAACCCTCATGTGGGGCGAAGTAGCCGACGAGGTCTGCTCCGCAGCGCGGGATCGCCTGGCCCCAGTTGCGGGCATAGGCCTCGAAAGCCGCTTTGCCGAACGGGTCGATCTCGTAGCGGATGAAGCAGGTGATGGTCATCTTTGTCTCCGGAAGTGTTGGCAATGGTTCGGCCGGCGTCGAAGCATCGGGCCGAGGTCGCGTGCTAGCGCCAGAAGGGTTTTGCGGCTTCACGTGTCGCCTCGCGGCGGCTGAGCCCGATGTCGTCGAGCTGTTCGTCGGTCAGTTGGGAAAGGTCGAGCCGTTGCAGATGCCTGTCGTAGCCGCGGAACAGGAACGCCAGCGCCCGGCTGAGCGCATCCAGCGGCAGGCGTCTCGGCGTGGTGGCGAATTCGCTTCTCGTCGTCATGGCTCACTCCTCTGTCTGGTCGGAGACTACGCCTTGCCTGGCGAGAATGCTTCGACTAGCATCAAACCATGGAGGTAGAGCGCCATGAAAGAAGGTCCCGATATCGCCCGCATCGCCAGCCTTGTCGGCGACCCGGCGCGCGCCAACATGCTGACCGCGCTGATGGATGGCGGCGCGCTGACAGCCAGCGAGCTGGCGCTCGAAGCCGGCGTGTCGCTGCCGACGGCCAGTTCGCATCTCGCCAAGTTGATGGACGGCAAGCTGCTGACGGTGGCGAGCCAGGGCAGGCATCGCTACTACGCGTTGTCAGGTGCCGAGGTCGCCAACATGATCGAGGCGATCAGCGGCGTCGCCGCCCATTCTGGGCCCAGGCGCGCGCGTCCGGGCCCACGCGACAAGTCGATGCGCGAAGCCCGCGTCTGCTACGACCATCTCGCCGGCGACCATGCAGTGGCGATGTTCGACCGCCTCATTGCCCAAGAGATCATCGTCCGCGACGACGAGGAGATCAGGCTCGGCCCGGCGGGCCAGGGTTTCTTCGCCGCCATCGGCATCGATACCGCGACGCTCGGCGCCTCGCGCCGGCCGATGTGCCGCGCCTGCCTCGACTGGAGCGTCAGGCGTTCGCATCTGGCGGGATCGCTCGGCACTGCGATCCTCGACAAGATCCTCGCTGAGAAATGGGCGCGCCGCCCAACAGGCAGCCGCGTCGTCGAATTCACCCCGCCGGGACGCAAGGCTTTCGAGAAGCTGTTCCTCTCCTGACGCCCGATCCGTCGCAGCCACGCCGCTGACAGCCCCTGGCGATGTAACCGCGCCGCGAAACCTGTGGATAATTTCGCGGCAATTGGTCGTTACATCGGTGGCGCAAAAGACACATCTTAATCAATACCGCCCGATCCGGTCTAAATGCCTAGAAAAAAACATGATTCAGCCCTGATCGGGCGCATTTTCACACGAAGATTAACATCGCGTTCACCGAAGATTCACACCCGCCGGCTATGATCGCTTTCACGTTTCGGGACGAGCCCCGGGCGGACAGGGATAAGAACAATGGCTATCTGGAACCACCTCACTTACGCCGCTGTGGCGTTTCGCGAATTCATCGCCCCGACCTACCGCCCCGAGCGTCACTACATGCGCGGCCCGGGACCTGCCTGCGCGCGCCGCTCCGGCTCGCTTCAGTCGCGCGTGACGTTCCACTGATCATGACCGTTACCGGACGTCACGAAAGCCGCATCGCGCGGCCGACCAGCGATCATCGCTCGACCACCTTGCGCGGCGAACGCCGGGCAATCATCGCCACGCGCCTGTAAGGCTTGCTCGCTACGCCGGCGGCGCAATGCCGGCCTGCTTCTAGACGAGCTCATCAAGACACGATGACGAACCGGCGCGCTGCTTCTTTGCGGATGCGGGCGTCTTGCCGATCGGCCCGTTCATACGGGCCGTTCCGCCTTCACCACATGGCGTGGCTGGCGTTCAGCTCCTTCAGCACGGCATCCTCCTTGAGAACCGTGCACAAGCGCGCGATGTTCGGCCAGGCCAGAGCGAGCTTGGCCGGCTCCGGGTGCCAGTACGCCAGCATCAGCAGATAGACATCGGCGATCGACATATGCGTGCCGGCGAGCCAGTCCCGGTCTTGCAGTGCCGCCTCGACAACGCCGAAGCTGCGCTCCGCCTCTGCGATTGCGGCTGCCTTCACCGCCTCGATGCCATGAGCGTCCGTGGTATAGCGATGAGCGTAATATTCGCGCAGCAGCGCCGGATAGGTCACCGATGTCAGGAAGGCCATCCAGCGCAGGAAGTCGGCGCGCCCAGACGCATCCACTGACGGTGCCAGCCGGGCGTAGGGATGGCGTTCGGCGATCAGCTGGCACATCGCAGCGGACTCCGTCATCGCCTGTCCGTCGGGCAGCACCAGCGCCGGCACCTGGCCAAGCGGGCTGATCTTGCGGAACTCTGATGGGGGCTCGACGCCCTTGACCACCTCGATGCGCTCGAATGGCACACCCGCCAGGGCGAAAGCCGCCTCGACGACAAAGCCGCCGCTGCCGGCGCGTGTGTAAAGCCTGTACATTTCTGCCCCCAGCCGTTCTTCCCCGGCGCTCGGATATGACATGCCGCCGACATCCTGCTCAAGGCGGGCAGGCGCTTGCCAGGATCGATTTTTCGCCGGTCCAGCCGCTACGGCCCTGCTGCGCTGCATGATCCCCTTAATCGGGATCGATTTTCGCATTCGACCGGCGCGCGGCCGAAAAAAACTCTGCTAGCCTGTCGAAATCCGTCGAGGTGGCGCGACTTCCGTTCGGCCCGCGACGACGCGGCCGGGAACAACAGGAGACCACAATGCAGTACATGCTTCTGCTTCATCACGACGACACGCCCTTTGCGGCGGCGAGCCCGGAAGACCAGGAGAAGATGAGCGCGCCCTACATGGCCTACAATGAAGCGCTGATCAAAGCCGGAGCCATGGTGTCGGGCGAGCGTCTGCGCGGCGCGTCTTCGGCGACGACAGTCCGTGTCCGCGACGGAAAGACCGAAGTGCTCGACGGCCCTTTCGCCACGACCAAGGAGCAGCTCGGCGGTTTCTACATCATCGAGGCGCCGGACCTTGACGCCGCGCTCGGCTGGGCGGCGCGTTGCCCAAGCGCCAATTACGGCATCGTCGAGGTCCGCCCGATCTGGCCGACCCGCTAGCATGGCTCCCCATTAGCATGGCTCAGGGCGCCGAACAGGCGCGGGCGGCGGCGGAAGCCGCTGCTCGCCAGAGCTACGGCAGGCTCGTTGCCTGGCTGGCGGCGCGCACCCGCGATGTCGCCGGTGCCGAGGACGCGCTTGCCGACGCTTTCGCCGCGGCCTTGTCCAGATGGCCAGAGACCGGCGTGCCGGACCATCCCGAGGCCTGGCTGCTGACGGTGGCGCGGCGACGGTCCATCGACCAGCGGCGTCGGCGCATGACCGGCGAAGCGGGCCAGGCCCATCTCAGGCTCATTGGCGAAGAACTGGAACAGGAGATGGCGCGCGAGAAATGTCCCGACGACCGGCTTGGCCTGATCTTCGCCTGCGCCCATCCGGCGATCGACGCCGGCGTGCGTGCCCCGTTGATCCTGCAGACGATCCTCGGCTTCGATGCCGCCACCATCGCCTCGGCCTTCCTCGTCTCGCCCTCGACGATGAGTCAGCGGCTGGTGCGGGCGAAGTCGCGTATCAAGCATGCCGGCATCCCGTTCCGCATTCCCGAAAAGGCCGAGCTCGGCGAAAGGCTGCTGGCCGTTCTGGAAGCGATCTACGCAGCATTCGCCGAAGGCTGGACCGACGCCAGCGGTGCCGACTCCCGCCGCCGCAACCTCGCTTCCGAAGCCATCTGGCTCGGCCGGCTGGTGGTCGACCTGCTGCCGGACGAACCGGAGGCGCTCTGCCTGCTGTCCCTGATGCTGCATGCCGAAGCGCGCCGGCCGGCCCGCCGTAACCCGCTGGGCGAGTTTGTGCCGCTCGGCGAGCAGAACACCTTGTTGTGGGATGCTGGCCTGATCGGCGAGGCCGATGCATTGCTGCAGCGCGCCGGCGCCTTCGGAGGCATCGGCCGCTACCAGATCGAGGCGGCCATCCAGTCGGCCCATGCCGCGCGCCGTTTTGCCGGCCGCACCGACTGGGCGGCGATCGCCACCCTTTATGCCGGGCTGATGACGCTCTCGGCCTCGCCGGTCGTTGCCGTCAACCACGCGGTGGCTGTCGCCTATGCCGGCGCGCCCGAACAAGGTCTGGCCCTGCTCGACGCCATCGACGACGCCAGGCTCAACGAGTACCAGCCCTATTGGGCGGCGCGTGCCGAATTGCTGACGCTCTCAGGCAATCTCGCCGAAGCCGACAAGGCCTATGAACTCGCCATCGGCCTCGAACCCGACCAGGCCGTGCGCCGGTTCCTCAAGCGCCGCAGAGGCGACGCAGCTTCACGCAGCGGGCAGGTCAGCGGCTGAGCGCGGGGTCGCAGGCGCGCAGCATTACCGTCGCTTCGGCTTCTTCGCCAAGCGTCAGGCAGCCTTCACTGGAGCAGAGCAGCCAGCCGTCGCCGGTGGCGCCCGATGCGGCCAGCACCAGCACTTCCTTTGGGCCGACCTTCGGTGTGTAGCGCCACCAGCCGTTGTCGAAGACAGCGCCTTCGGGCGGGTCCATGCCGGCGCCCGAGCCCTGCACGCGGGCGCCAACGATCTGGAGTTTACCGTCGCTCACGCGCCAGTCTTCTTCCCAGCGCAGTTTTTCCACCGAATGTGTCCAGCTCAGCGTGAAGGCGGCCACCGCGAGCGCGGCCGCCTTTGAGCCGGCGACTATGCACAAGCCCACGGTCAGGCCTTGTTGCTCCCTGCAGCCGCTCCAGCTTCGGGCTGTCCGCGCGTGCGCAGCCAGTGAAGCCCTATGATCACGGCCGCGAGCGCGAAACCGATTTCGTCCGTCATCGGCAGGGCGGCGACCAGGGTGAAGGCCGCTGCGGTCGCCAGCAGGCGTTCCCATGCGACCATGCGCCTGCGCAGGAAGCCGACGACTGCGGCGCCCCAGAGGGCGATGGCCAACCCGGTCTTGAAGACGATGTAGGCGACTGCCGGCCAGTAACCGATGGCGGCTGCCATCGGCCCGCCTTCCTGAAGCATGAGCGAGGGAGTGTAGACCGCCATGAACGGAATGACGAAGCCTGCTGCTGCGACCTTGATGGCCTCGAACGAGATCTTCAGTCCGCTCTCGCGCGCGATTGGCGCCGCAGCAAAACAGGCAAGCGCCACCGGTGGCGTCAAGTCGGCCAGGATACCGAAGTAGAACACGAACATGTGGCTGACCAGAAGCGGCACGCCCAGTTCGAGCAGGGCTGGCCCGGCGATTGACGAGGTGATGATGTAGTTCGGGATGGTTGGAATGCCCATGCCAAGCACGATGCAGGTCACCATCGTCAGGACCAGCGACAGGAACAGGCTCGATTCGCCCACCGAAACGATGAACGCGCCGAAGGTTGTCGCGACTCCGGTCAGCGTCATCGTGCCGATGATGACGCCGACGACGGCGCAGGCGACGCCCACCGGCAGCGCCGTCCTGGCGCCTTCCGCAAGGGCGTCGCGGCACGAGATCAGCGTGTCGCGGCCGCCGCTGACGAAGGCGTTGACGGCGATCAGGGCCGCTGCCGCAACAAGGATCGCGCCGATGCCGATGCGAAAGAAGCTCGCTGCCACCAGGCCAAGCCCGATCCAGAAGACCATCCGGATGACCATTGAAGGCAGCCGCAGCGCCACCGAACCGCCGAGGATCAGGAGAACCGTCATCGCCAGGCCGATGGTTCCGGCATACAGCGGCGTATACCCGGAAAACAGCAGGTAGATCAGCACCGCCAGCGGCAGGATAAGGAACCAGCCTTCGCGCAGCGCGCGGATCGGCGAGGGCAGGTCCGCCCGCGGCAGCCCGTGCAGCCCGTGCTTGCCCGCTTCGAGATGCACCATCCAGAATGCTGAGGCAAAATACAGCAGGGCCGGAATGAGCGCTGCCTTCACCACCTCGTAGTACTCCACGCCCAGCGTCTCGGCCATGATGAAAGCCACCGCGCCCATCACCGGCGGCATGATCTGCCCACCCATCGACGCGGTCGCCTCGACGCCGCCGGCAAAGGCAGGGCGGTAGCCGAACCGCTTCATCAGTGGGATCGTGAACTGCCCGGTGGTCACCACATTGGCCACGCCAGAACCGGAAATCGTGCCCATCATGCCCGAAGCGATTACCGCCACCTTGGCGGCGCCACCGCGCGCGTGCCCGACGCAGCCCAGCGAGATGTCGGTGAACAGCTTGATCATGCCCGCGCGTTCGAGGAACGAGCCGAACAGGATGAACAGGAAGATGTAGGTCGCCGAGACGTAGATCGGAATACCGTAGATACCCTCGGTGCCGTAGGCCAGCTGGTCGATGACTTGCGAGAAGTCGTAGCCGCGATGGTTCAACGGCGACGGCAGGTACTGGCCGAACAACGCGTAAAGAAGGAAGCTTCCCGAAATGATCGGCAATGCCGGTCCCATCATCGCATAGGCGGCGAGGAATACGGTTGCCAGGGCGATCACGCCGAAGACCAGGTCGACCTGGTTCAGGTCGCCGGCCCTCAGGATCAACGGTTCATATTCGATGAACTGGTAGGTCGCCACCGCAACGCCGAGGAAGGCGAGCCCCCAGGCCAGCGCCTTGCCGGTCGCACCGGCGCCGCGCGCCGTCGCCACCAGTGGAAAGGCCAACAGCAGCAGGAAGGCGACATGGGTCGCCCGCAGGACCTGGCTCGGCACGCTCAGCACATGGGCCGCCGTGGCGATCTGGAACAGCGAGAAGGCAACCGCCGTCCAAAACAGCAGCCGGCCTTCGGGTGTCTTGGCAAAGCCGCTGCCGGTCGGGTCATGGAAATCGGCTGCGGGCGGGGAGACGTCGGGTCGCGACATCGCTGGCTCCGGCAAGGGCTATGTTGGAAGTTAGGGCGGCAAGGTGCCGCCCAGCTGGATCAGGCCTGTGCGTGGGCTGGGGCCTACATCAGGCCCTTTTCCTTGTAATAGCGTTCCGCGCCCGGATGCAGCGGGATGGGCAGGCCCTTGGCGGCGCTATCGGCGGAGATCGCCTTCGCCGCGGCATGGGCTGCTGTCATCTGGTCGAGATTGTCGAACAACTGCTTGGTCATTTCATAAGCGAGGTCGTCCGACACGTCGGAATTCGTCACGAGGATGTTGGTGATCGCCAGCGTCGGCACGTCGGCCGACTGGCCTTCATATGTGCCCGCCGGAATCGTGGCTGCCTGGAATGGTGCGCCCAGCTTCTCGGCGACGTCGGCCGGCACCGCCACGACGGTGATCGGCAACGACACCGCAAGGTCTTTGATCGACGCGACGCCAAGTCCGGCAGACTGCAAGGTGGCGTCGAGTTGCCGGTTCTTGATCAACTCGACCGACTCGCCAAACGGCAGGTATTCGGTCTTGCCGAGGTCCTGGTAGCTCATGCCGAGCGCTCCGAAGATGGCGCGAGCATTGAGCTCTGTGCCCGACTTGGGCGCGCCGACGGAAAGGCTCTTGCCTTTCAGGTCGGTGAAGCTGCTGATTCCGGATTCCTTGGCGGCCACGATCTGCACATAGTTCGGATAGATGGCGGCGATCGCCCGCAGCTTGTCGAGCTTCTTGCTGAAGCCTGCCTCGGTGTCGCCTTCCCAGGCCGCCTTGACGGAATCGCCGAGTGCGAAGCCTATTTCGCCCTTGCCCTGCTGCAGAAGGTTCAAGTTCTCCACCGACGCCTTGGTTGCCTGCACCTGAGTGCGCACGTCCTTGATGCTCTTGCCGTAGATTTCCGACAGCGCGACACCGAGCGGATAATACACGCCCGAAGTGCCTCCGGTCAGCACGTTGATGAACTGTTCCGCCTTGACCGGAACTGCGGCCAGGGCGACACCGATGGCCACGGCGCCGGCAGCAAATAGCTTCGACTTCAGATGCAGCATGTATCTCTCCTCCGATTGACGCGCCCGCGCTCTGGTCTGCGCCGACTTGCGGGCATGTTAGCGGGAGGAGGTCAAATGCCAAGCCTCAATTGTTCATAGTAAACCTACGCTTCGTCCTCAGCCGCCCAGCCCTTCGAACAGCACCGTCGACAGATACCGCTCCGCAAAGGACGGGATTACCACAACGATGTTCTTGCCGGCATTCTCCGGCCGCGAGCCGACGATCACTGCCGCCTGCAGCGCTGCACCCGAGGAGATGCCGACCGGCACGCCTTCGAGACGCGCGACGAGGCGGGCGTTTGCCACCGCATCCTCGTTCGAAACCTTGATGATCTCGTCATAGACGGTCGTGTCGAGCACTTTGGGCGCGAAGCCGGCGCCGATGCCCTGAATCTTGTGCGGGCCGGGCTGGCCGCCCGACAGCACCGGCGAACCCTCGGGCTCGACAGCCACGACATGCAGCGAAGGCTTGCGGGCCTTGATCACCTGGCCGACGCCGGTGATCGTGCCGCCGGTGCCGATGCCGGCAACGAAGATGTCGATCGACCCCTGCGTGTCGTTCCAGATCTCCTCGGCCGTCGTCTGGCGATGGATCTCGGGATTGGCCGGGTTTTCGAACTGCTGCGGAATGATCGCGTTGGGAATTGTCTGCACCAACTCCTCGGCCTTGGCAATTGCGCCCTTCATGCCCTTGGCGCCTTCGGTCAGCACCAGTTCGGCACCGAGCAGCGCCAGCATCTTACGGCGCTCGATCGACATCGTCTCCGGCATGGTCAGGATCAGCTTGTAGCCTTTGGCGGCGGCGGCAAAGGCAAGCGCGATGCCGGTATTGCCCGACGTCGGTTCGATCAGCGTGCTTTTGCCCGGCTCGATGCGGCCGGCGGCTTCCAGCGCCTCGACCATGGCGACGCCGATGCGGTCCTTGACCGACGCGATCGGGTTGAAGAACTCCAGCTTGGCGATCAGGTTCGCGACGACGCCCTTCTCCCTGGCGAACTTGTCGAGCCGTACCAGCGGCGTGTCGCCGATGGTTTCGGTGATGGAGCCATAGACGCGTCCGCGACCTGGTACGCGCGTGGAGGTAACGGGCTTGTTCATCGATTTCGCTCCCTAGGATTGCCTGAGATGTGAACTGCGAAGATAGGGGGTCGCAGGGCAAATTCCGAGTGGGTGCCGTGCTGATTAGGCAAGGCCCACGGAAACATGTTTCCGTGGGCCTTGATTTGTAGGAATGAAATTCCAGTCCGCCTGTCTACTGGCGGACCGCGATGGCAGCGGCGGCACCAACCATGAAACCGGCTGCGGTGCGGTTGAGCAGCTTGAGCGCGCGCGGCGTCTTGAGGAACCAGCGCGCCTGCGAAGCCAGCGCCAGGTAGGGCACCAGTACGATCAGCAGCACGACGATCGTGACAGCGACGAGAATGCCGTAGTCGCCCAGCGTCAACGCATGCAGGTCGACGACCGTCGGCATGATCGCCATGTAGAAGATCATCGACTTGGGATTGCCCAAGGTCACCGTCAGCCCGGCGAGGAAGCTCGAGAACAGTCCGCCCTTGCCGTTCCTTGCCTCGACCGTCTCCGGCGTGATGCCGCTGGTCCAGAAATTCCAGGCGAGCCAGGCGAGATAGGCGACGCCGAGCCACTTGATCGCCAGGAACACCATGCCGAAGGACTGGGCGACAAAGGCAAGGCCAAGCGCGACGGCGGTGAGATAGGTGAGATCGCCGAGCACGATCCCGAGCGACATGGCCAACGACGAGCGGAAGCCCGAGCCGAGCGCGCGCGCCACCAGCGCCGTCACGCCCGGACCAGGAATGGCGGCAGCGATGGCGAGCGCACCGCTATAGGCAAGAAAACCTGTAAGGGTCATGGCGGATTCCAGGCAGGATTGAATGGTCGCGCTATCGCACGAAAGCGGTATCCATGGAATGCCGCGGGGATTGGGCCAGCGTTCACATTTTTCAGGAATTTGCCCTGTACGCTCAGAAAATGCCCTGGAGAGATCGACATTCGTCCCCCCGTCGTGTAGGCGCACGGTCCGATTGCGGCCCGGCAGACGCATGGGGTCGCCCGTTCATGCACAAAATTCAGGACTAGGTGATGCGACCGGCTTTCGGCGGCATAGACTTCGGCACTTCCAATTCGACCGTCGGCGTTATCGAGAACGGCCGTCCGCGCCTCGTTGCGCTCGAGGGTGAAAACGTCACGCTGCCGTCGGCCATCTTCTTCAACTTCGAGGACAACCAGACGGCTCTTGGTCGCCGCGCCATCGGCGAATACACCGACGGCGCCGAAGGCCGCCTGATGCGCGCGCTGAAGAGCGTGCTCGGCTCCTCGCTGGTGCATGAGAAGACCCGCATCAAGGCGCGTTATATCGCCTTCACCGACATCGTCGGCATGTTCGTCGGCCATCTCAAGGACCGCCTGGAGAACCACGTCGGCGAACCGGTCGAAAACGTCGTGCTCGGCCGTCCGGTGCAGTTCGTCGACGACAATCCCGAGGCCGACGCGGCTGCCCAGAGCGAGCTCGAAAAAGCCGCCCGCGCCCAGGGCTTCAAGCACATCGATTTCCAGTTCGAGCCGATCGCCGCCGCACTCGACTATGAGCGCACGGTGACGCGCGAGGAGCTGGCGCTGATCGTCGACATGGGCGGCGGCACCTCCGACTTCTCAATCGTCCGCGTCTCGCCCGAGCGCGCCACTTCCGGCGACCGCAAGGCCGACATCCTGGCCAATCGCGGTGTCCATATCGGCGGTACTGATTTCGACCGCCTGCTGTCGATTGCCCACGTCATGCCCGAACTCGGCTACCTCACTCCGACCAAGGACGGCAAACGCAACCTGCCGGCGGGCTATTTCATCGACCTCGCCACCTGGCAGCGCATCAACCTGCTCTACACGCCCAAGGCGATGCTCGACTTGCGCGCAATCCGCTTCGAGGCCGAGCGTCCCGATCTTATCGACAGGATGATCGAGGTCGTCGATCAGCGTTTCGGTCACGCGCTGGCGACCAAGGTCGAAAAGGCCAAGATCGAGCTGACCGATGCGACCGAAACCGCCATCGACGTCGCCCTGCCGGGCGCCAAGTTCACGGCGTCGCTGACCAGGCAAGGCTTGGAAGACACTATCCGCGGTGCCGTCGAGCGCGTTACCGCGACCGTCGCCGACACCCTTGCCGAAGCGCAGGTCGGCGCCAAGGACATCACCGCCGTGTTCCTGACCGGCGGCTCGACCGCCATCCCGCTGGCGCGCGAAAGCATCCTGGCGCTGGTGCCGGGCGCCCAGATCGTACAGGGTGACGCCTTCGGCTCCGTCGGTCTCGGCCTCGCCCTCGACGCCCAGCGCAAATTTGCTTAACGCTCCAGGGTGCTGGTCTTCCCGGGCTTGAGCAGGTCGAGTGCGTCCCGCACTGAGGCGGCGTAACTGACGGCGGGATGCTTGACGCCGTGGTTGATCAGCATCCGTCGCGTCTGCGGCGATGCTCCTGTGATGAAGAAGCGGACACCTGCCTGCCGTGCCTTGCGTGCGGCGCCTTCGAGCACGTTCGCTGCGGTGGAATCGAGAAACGGCACGCCCGAGCAGTCGAGGATGAAATTCTTGCGCTGGTCGGCGATGCGGTCGAGCACAGCCCCCACCGTCGAGGCCGCGCCAAAGAAGAACGCGCCCGAGATACGGTAGATGACGGTGTCGGCATCGCCCGCATCGCTCGCCTCATAGGCGTGGCGGCTGCCATTGGTGGCGTCGGCGACATCCTCCTGCACCAGTGGCTGATCGCTCTCCACCGCGATGCTTTTTGCCATGCGGTCGATGAACAGGATTGAACCAAGCGCGAAGCCGACGACGATGCCTTCGGTCAGGTCGCGGAACACCACCAGCAGGAATGTGACCATCAGCACCAGCGCGTCCCCCCATGACGAGCGGATCAGTGTCGCGAAGGCCTGCTTTTCGATCATGTTCCAGGCCACGACCGCCAACACACCGGCGAGAGCTGCGAGCGGGATGTAGGCGGCAAGCGGTGCGGCTACCAGCATGAAGGCGAGCAAGAACACCGAATGCAGAATGCCTGATACCGGGCCGTGCGCGCCCGCCCGCACATTGGTTGCCGTTCGGGCAATCGTACCGGTCACGCAGATGCCTCCAAACAGCGCGGCACCGATATTGGCAAAGCCTTGTGCCACCAGTTCGCAGTTCGAGCGATGCCGCCTGCCGGTCATGCCGTCGGCAACGACGGCGGACAGCAGTGACTCGATCGCGCCGAGCAGCGCGAAGGCAAGCGCGTCCGGCAGTACCGCTATCGCCTTGTCCACACCGAAGCTGGGCAGGGCAGGCCAGGGCAGGCCGCGCGGAATGCCACCGAAACGCGTGCCGATGGTTTCTACCGGCAGGTCCAGCAGGGCAACGGCCACGGAAGCGACGCCGACCGCGATCAGCATGCCCGGCCAGCTGGGGCGCCAGCGTTTGAGCATCAGGATGGTGCCAATGGTCAGCACCGTAATCGCCAGGGCCGCGATGTTGAGCGTGCCCATCGCATCAACCAGTGCCATCAACTTCGGCACAAGCGGACCCGGTTCCTTGCCGCTGAGCGTCAGTCCGAACATCTCGCTGATCTGGCTGGCGAAGATGATCACGGCGATGCCTGCGGTGAAACCCACCGTCACCGGATAGGGAATGAACTTGATGTAGGTTCCGAGCCGGAGATAGCCGATCGCCGCCAGGAACACCCCAGCCATGACAGTGGCGAGGATCAGCCCGTCCACGCCTTCGCGCGCCACCGTTGCCGCCACCAGAACGATGAAGGCGCCTGCCGGACCACCGATCTGGAAGCGGCTGCCGCCGAGAGCCGAGACTATGAAGCCGCCGACGATTGCCGTGAACAGCCCTTTGTCAGGCGACACACCCGATGCGATGGCGATTGCCATCGATAATGGCAGAGCCACGATTGCCACCGTCAGCCCCGAAATCGCGTCGGCCTTGAACTGCAGCGCGCCATAGCCCTCGCGGAAAACAGTCACCAGCTTGGGCGTGAACAGTTCCGCGAAAGTCGGTTGCCCGTGCTTCCCTGATCCGTATCGCCTTGGATTGCCGCCTGCATTCATCATCCGCACCACTGGAAACGCGGCGGCTTCGTCGGCAAGACTGTCGGCGGTCGCCGTCGCGACTACATCATGCGGATAGCCGGAAGCTTCACGCCTTCTTCTTCAGGCGCACGCCCCGACCGCCGGTCTCGCTCTCGCCGATCAGTTCCACCCCGGCATCTTCGATCGCCTGGATGACCTTGGTCAGCGTATCGACCACGCCACGCACCACGCCCTCGCTTGCTTCCATGCGCTGGATCGTCGGCACCGAGACACCGGCCATTTCGGCGAGCGTCTTCTGGTCGATGCCTGCCAGCGCTCTTGCGGCGCGCATCTGTGCGGCTGTGATCACTGAGGTGGTCCCGTCTCGATCCGCATCACGAATGTATCATACATTCATGATGATGTTTCAAGCATCATTATTGATGCCTGAGCCCCATATCATTCATCGGCCTCGGCCGGCCGCATGAAGCGGCGGCTGATCAGCCAGCACAAAGTCGCCCAGGCAAAGCCCGCGCACCAGCCCGCTAGCACGTCCGAAGGCCAGTGCACGCCGAGATAGACGCGGCTGATGCCGACCATGAGCGTGGTCAGGATGCCGATGGCAAAGACGAAGACCGTCGCCGCCCGCCCGGGCAGGAAGCGTGCCAGCAGCGCCCCCAGCGTCAGATAGGTGACCGCCGATAGCATGGCGTGGCCGCTTGGAAAGCTCATCGTGTGCACCTGCGCCAGATGCGGCACGAGGTCGGGCCTGGGGCGGTCGATGCCGAGCTTGAGCAGGCTCGACAGCACCTGGCCGCCGGCGACCGAGACGAATACGAACAGCGCCGGTCCCCAGCGCCTGGACATGCCGAGATAGATGATGCTGATCGCGGTGATGTAGATCAGCACCGAGGCGCTGCCCAGCGCTGTGATATCGCGCATCGCCTCTTCCACCCAGGAGGGGCCGATCGGATCGGCGGTGTTGCCGGCCGCGCGGAAGAACAGCAGGATGTCGGTATCGAAGGCGTGCGGTGCGGCGTCGCGGGCGATCTCCGACAACTCGACGAAGCCCCACAGGCCGCCGGCAATGATGATGCCCGCCGCCAAAAGCGAAAACTCGATCCTGTTCCACAATCTCTGCTGCATCGTCCTGCCGTGTCTCGGGGCTGTTCTGCCCTTGGGATGGCCGCTTCCCGACCCATTCGCAACAGGTGGGGATGGCTTTCCCAAAGAAAAGGCATGCAATGCAAAAGGTCGCAGCAAACCAACTCGCGTGAGCACTCAGGTCACGTTTTTGGGTGCTGTGGATTTTCGGCCAATCTGTCATGCTGTTGTTATGCACGGCAACTAGCGGTCTCGGCGAACCCCAAGCCGAACACCCCAGCCAGAGGTCGACGCCATGAACCAGCCCCATGATCAGAAATTCCGCACCTCGATGCTCGAGGAGAATGACGGTCCCGGTCACAACCCGACCGACAACCGCACCATGGGCGACATCATCGCCAAGCGCTTCTCCCGCCGCAGCTTCCTCCAGGGTTCGCTCGCCGTCTCGGCCATCGCCGCAACCGTAAGCCCCATCGCAATCCTGCTCGCCGACGACGCCCGCGCCGCCTCTGCCTCCGCTTTTGCCTTCGACGAGATCGAGGCCGGCATCGACGACAAGCATCACGTCGCCGCTGGCTACGACGCCGACGTGCTGTTGCGCTGGGGTGATCCGATCTTCGCCGACGCGCCCGAATTCGATCCGACCAACCAGTCGGCGGAAGCCCAGGCCAAGCAGTTCGGCTACAACAACGATTATGTCGGCTATATCGCCCTCGAAGGCTCGTCCGAGCACGGCCTGCTGGTGGTCAACCACGAATACACCAACGAGCACCTGATGTTCCCCGGCATCGTCAAGATCGTCGAGGGCAAGATCGAGGTCGCGCCAGCGGACCAGAAGCGCGTCGACATCGAGATGGCGGCCCATGGCGGCACCATCGTCGAGATCCGCAAGGAAGCGGGCAAGTGGCATCCGGTCCGCGACGGCAAGCTCAACCGCCGCATCACTTCGACCACCGAGATGCAGCTGACCGGCCCGGCCGCCGGCCATGATCGCCTGAAGACCAATGCCGATGCCACCGGTACCAAGGTGTACGGCACGCTCAACAACTGCGCCGGCGGCGTCACGCCCTGGGGCACCTACATCATGGCTGAGGAAAACTTCCACGGTTATTTCGGTGGCGAGCTGCCGGCCGATCATCCGGAGGCCGCCAACTACAAGCGCCTCGGCGTGCCGGAAGGCACTTATGAGTGGTTCAAGTTCTACGACCGCTTCGACGTCTCCAAGGAACCGAATGAGCCCAACCGCTTCGGCTGGATCGTCGAGGTCGACGTCAACGACCCGAACTCGCTGCCTAAGAAGCGCACGGCACTCGGTCGCTTCAAGCACGAGGGCGCTGAATCCATCGTGGCCAGCGACGGCCGCGTCGTCTTCTATCTCGGCGACGACGAGCGCTTCGACTACGTCTACAAGTTCGTGACCAAGGGCAAGTTCAACCCCGACGACCGTGCCGCCAATCTCGACCTGCTCGACGACGGCACGCTCTACGTCGCCAAATTCGCCGAGGACGGCACCTTCGCCTGGCTGCCGCTGGTCCAGGGCGACGGCCCGCTCACGGCCGACAACGGCTTTGTCAGCCAGGCCGACGTGGTCATCGAGACGCGCCGCGCCGCCGACCTGCTCGGTGCCACCAAGATGGACCGCCCCGAGGACATCCAGCCCAATGCCGTCAACGGCAAGGTCTATGTCATGCTGACCAACAACACCAAGCGCAAGGCCGACCAGGTCGACGCTGCCAACCCGCGCGCCGAAAACGCCTTCGGCCACATCATCGAACTGATCGAGGACGGCAGCGATTTCACCGCCACCAAGGGCAAGTGGGAAGTGCTGCTCAAGTGTGGTGACCCGTCGGTCGCCGAGGTCGGCGCGTCATTTTCGACTTCGACCACCCAAAATGGCTGGTTCGGAATGCCCGACAACTGCGCCGTCGACTCCGCCGGCCGCCTGTGGGTGTCGACTGACGGAAATTCGCCCAAGGCCACCGGCCGCACCGACGGCCTGTGGGCCGTCGACACCGAGGGCGCGGCGCGCGCCACCTCGAAGCTGTTCTTCCGCGTGCCTGTCGGCGCCGAGATGTGCGGCCCGCTGTTCACGCCCGACGACCAGACCGCATTCGTTGCCGTCCAGCATCCGGCCGACGGTGGCGAGGATTGGGAAGGCTTTGGCCGTCCGTCCTATTATGAGGACCTGTCGACGCGCTGGCCCGACTTCAAGCCCGATATGCCGGTCCGACCGGCCGTCGTCGCCATCACCAGGCAGGGCGGCGGCAAGATCGCCGTCTGATAGAAGTCTTTGTGCCTGAGGGAAGCGGCCGCGTTCAGCGGCCGTTTTCATTTTCCGGCCAGCGCCGGCCCGAGCGTGATCAGCGCCACCGCCACCACCGCGAGCCCGACGCCGATGCCCTGTATGCCGCTCAGCTTCTCGCCAAAATAAATGATGGCCACCGCGTTGACGGCGATCAACTGGATCACCGCCGACAGCGAGAACGACACCGACATGCCGAAGTCCCGCACCAGGCGCAACATGATCAGGTTGCCCAGCGAATAGAGGATCAGCGTCACCACCAGCTTGCCGATGGTCGGCTCGACGCCCCAGGTCTTGGCGACCATCGCGGCGATGAGGAAGATGACGGTCGAAAAACCGAGCAGCGAAAGGCCGACGACGGACATTTTTCAGGCAAGCTCCCACAAATGTCCGGCGATTTGCTCCGAATGCCGCGCCAACGTCAAGCAGAGCGGCGACACGCTCCAACGTTATGGCGCCATGCGACGCAAAAACCCTCCCGTCCGGAAACGGGAGGGCGCTTGGCTTCAGGTCTTGGGAACCCCTGATTCCATCAGGGATAGGTACACTTGCCCTTCTGCGGTTCGCCCTGCGGGCCCGGTGTGCCGGTCTCCTCCCAGTCGCCGCCATGGCTGATGCAATAGGAGATCATCAGGTTGCACGACGCCTTGTTGTTGCAGGTCTCGACATGGCCGTGGGTCTGTCCGCCGCCCGGCGCCTTGAGGCCGAGCTGGTGCGGCGGCGGTGCCGGCACGCGGGCCTTGAGCTGGGCAGCCGATGCAGCACCGGCAAAGGCCGACATCGAAAGTGCGAGCGTCGCGATCAGCGACGAGCGGATGATGGTGTTGGTCATGTTCATTTCGGTTCTCCTCTGGGACACTTTGATCTTGCGGCTCACCGGCCGCCACGATCGTGTGTGTCGGGGCTGGAGAAGAAGGTTCACGGCGGAGCTGGAAAAAAGTTCGGACGATCTTTGAGGCCTCTTGCCATCCCGCGAAAACAGGCTGTCGGGCGGCAACCCGACAGCCTATTCGCCACTCACGGGGATCGTTGCAACAATCCGCCCGGAAAGCGCCAGGTCGTCGTTCGTCGCCATCACCGCCAGCGACGTCACCGGCAGTTCGGCCAACACGCGCCGCCGCCACCGCTCCGCCAATCCTGCCAGATCAGTCGTCTCCGCAGCGGTCAGAGCCGCCGCGAAATGGTAGAGGCCGACCACATGGAAGCGGGTCTGCCGCGCGCCGCAGGCTTGCTGGACCAGGCCGAAGACATCTTCGTCGTGGTGGCAGCAGGGATAGACCGGCAGGTAGATCCGGCCGGTGTTGATCCGGCCGAGGAACGGCCCGCCGAGGCGCAGGGCAAGTGCTCCCAGCGGCGCGAGCGCTACGGTCACAGCCTGCACGCACCGCGCGATGTCGGGCTCGGACAGGCCACCGACGATGGTGGCATGCAGCTTGCCGGCGCGCTCGCGGCCGAGCTGCCAGGCGATCTTGTCGCTGAACGAAAACGAACGCAGCTCCGCCTCGAATGCTTGGAACGTATCGCTGCGGCCGAGCGCCTGGGCGTCGATGGGGACGACAAGCGAATGGCGCGGCGTGTCATAGCGGCCATTGCGATAATCCGTGCCGTCCTTGCCGGCAATGATCTCGGCATGGCCTGGAGCAACCAGCGGCAGATGGGCAAGCCTATAGGCATCGTCGAAGGTCAGCGTCTCGCCGGGACCGAAGACCCGGCGCGGCGCGTCAAAGGCCATGACGGTGTCGTTGCAGAATTTCATCCTGAAACGTCCATGCGGCGGGTTCCCCCTGCGCGCTCATCCCGTTCGCAGCTTGACCATCAGCACCCAGTTCTCGCCTGCACCGGTCCAGCCATCCTTGACCATCGGCTCGGAGGCGACCTCGCGATAGCCGACGCTTTCATAGAGATGGCGGGCCTTGGTGTTGGCGTCCGAAACGATCAGGCTGGTGCCGGTGCAGCCGGTGGCCTCGGCGATCGCGTCGGCCATGGCCAGTAGCCGCGAGCCGTAGCCGCGCGCCCGTGCCTCCGGCAGCGTCGCCATGACGTTGACATACCAGCTGCCCACCGCCATCGCCTCGAGCATGTTGAATGGCACGAACATCGCCGGCGTGTCGGGGTCGGGCAACGACGGCTCGATCGGATAGCCGATCAGGCAGGCAATCACCTTGCCATGTTCCAGTACCACCGCGTTGCGATAGGAAAAGCTGCCTTGCTCGCGTTGCGCCCGCTGGCGGCCGACCTCCCAGGGGTCGCCACCTTCGGCCATCTTGGTCCAGAGATAAAGCGGCAGCCCGTCGCCAGCCATGTTGACCAGCTTGGCCAGGATCGCGGCGTCCTCCTTGGTGGCGGGCCGCGCCTCGGCAGTCAAACCCTCGTCGCGGTGCGCCTTTTCGGGCATGACATGCTCCTCCAGTCCACAGCGTCCCCTCGCTGCGGCAGTATAGGAGCGCGCGTTCCGGGCGGCGTCAACCGCCGACCGCGTGTGTCTCGGGCAGGCCCGCCACCACCTCAGTCTTTACGTGCGCCAAGGCCAACCAGCCTGTCCAGAGAAAGCTGTCCGCCCCCATAAGCAGCCAGCGCCAATGCCATCGCCGCCCAGGGCAGATGGAAATTGGCCCAGCCCTCCGGCACCGTCAGTTGGATCACTGCCGTCATCGCCAGGATGCCGAGGGCGGCAAAGCGCGTGCCGAGCCCCAGCACCAGCAGGATCGGCAGCACAATCTCGCCGATGCCTGCCAGCGTCGCCATCAGGATCGGCGCCGGATAGGGGTACTGGCTGCCGAGGATGTGCAGCGAAAACTCCTGGGTAAACAGATAGCGCGCGCCGTTGGACAGCGTCAGGAAGCCGTCCCATTTGGTCAGTCCCGACTTGAAGAACGGCACGGCGATGGCAAAGCGCAGCGCCAGGAGTGGCAGCGCCTCGGGGATCGCCGCAATCGCTGACTCAATGCGCCGGATCGCGGAGCCCAAGCCGGCCTTGTGCGCCATTGGCGCGTGGTTGATGTCGCTCATCTCATGTCTCCTTGTTGGTCAGCCACGCCGGCGAACATGCCGAGCGCGACCAGGCCGACGATGGCGCGGCCGAAGTCGAATGCCGGGTCCGTGTCGAAGGCTTCAGCCGCGGCGTCGCCGATGCTGTCGCCGCGCAACAGCGCTGCCGCGAACACCGCGTCCGCCTCGGCGATGACATGCACGGCCACCTCGATGTCCGGCCGGGTGATCACGATGCTCTCCGGCTCGAGCACCGTCTGCACGCGGACCTCGTCGCCCTGGTGGGCCTGCCAGATCGTCCCGATGGAAAACTTCGAACGAACCAGCGCCGCCGCCGGATGCGCAATGAGGGTGGCGCTGCCGAGCCGCTCGGGCGCCAGCCTTGCCAGCGCCGCGACGTCGAGCGGAACGATGTCGGCGGCGTGGTAGGCGCGGGTCCAGTAGGCCTCCAGCCGCGCCGTGTCGGCGAGATAGGGCAGGGCGGCGGCCGGGGCGAAGCCGGCGACGAAATCGGGAAAGCTGTCGCCATAGGCAAACATCACCGGGCTATCGGGCAGCGTCGTTGCGATGAAGGCGCGTGCCATGCCGTTGAAGAAGTCGTCGCCGACAAGCCGCCGCAGGACCGGGAAACGCTGGCTCAGCGCCTTGGAGAGCGAAACCGCGACATTGTTGCGGTAGACGGCGAAGCGCGCCGCATCAGCCTCGCCGCGCGCGCTGGTCACGCCGTCCGGCAGCGGTCGTGTGGCATCGAGCAAGGCTGAGGCAAACGTGTTCTGGTCCATCGTCACGCGCGCCTGGAAAACCGCGCATCGCGCCGCAGCGCTGCCTCGTCGAGCACGGCCTCGGCGCGCGTGGCCTCCGCCAGCAGCACGGCAAAGGCCGGCACGTCATTGTCCCATTCGATCAGCGTCGGTACCGGGCCGGTGCGGCCGATCGTGTGGCGATAGAGCGAAAAGACGTCGTCGGCGACTGTCGAATTGTGGGCGTCGATCAGCAGCCGGTCACCGGCGCCGTCGACGGTCTCGTCATAGCCGGCGAGGTGGATCTCGCCGACGCGCTCGACCGGGAAGCGGTCGATGTAAGCGAACGGGTCGAGCCTGTGGTTGATGGCCGACACCATCACGTTGTTGACGTCGAGCAGCAGCCCGCAGCCGGTCCTTTCGGCAATGGCGTCGAGGAAGTCGATCTCGTCGATCGTGCTGTCTTCGAACAGGATGTAGGTCGAGGGATTTTCGAGCAGCATGCGCCGCCCCACCGCCTGCTGCACCTCGTCGACATGGGCGCTGACATGCGCCAGCGTCCGGTTCGTATAGGGCAGCGGCAGCAGGTCGTTCAGGAAGCCGGCGTCATGCGTCGACCAGGCCAGATGTTCGGAAAAGGACTGCGGCTGGTAGCGGTCGATCAGCCGCCGCAGCCGCGCCAGATGCGCCTTGTCGAGTGGTCGTTCGGCCCCGATCGACAATCCGACGCCGTGCAGCGACAGCGGATAGCGCGCAACGATCTCGGACAGTGTCCGGTGCGGCGCACCGCCGTCGCCCATATAATTCTCGGCATGGACCTCGAAGAAGCCGATTTCGGGCTCGGTCGCGATGATTTCGCCTATGTGCTCGGGTTTGAGGCCAAGGCCTGCGCGGGCGGGTAGGGACTGGCCGCTTTGTGTACCGGTATTCATGCTGGGTGCTCGGATGGGTCGGGCAGGCGAGATGGGGCCCGGCGCGCCGGGCCCCATGTGCATCACATGGCAGTTGGCTCGAGCATGCCCTTGTGACCGTCGACGTCCATCGTCGTGCAGGTGCCGGCCGGCACGGCCTTCCAGGCGTTGCCCTGATAGTCCATGGTCGAGGTGCCGGCGCAGGTCGTGCCTGCTCCCGCGGCGCAATCGTTCTGGCCCTTCAGCGAAATGCCGTAGCACTTTTCCATGCCGACCATCTTTTCAGCCGGCAGTGGGGCGGCAAAGGCGGACGAGGCAAGTGCCGATGCGAGCGAGCCGGCGAGAGCAAGGGCTAGGGTCTGGCGATTCATGACGTTCTCCTGATAAAGGATTGACAGGGAAGCGTTCTGCGTCCCATGCCGTCGACTTCGCCGGCACCTCGCCATTCGTTACGCCGGGCCGTGAACACGGTTTCGTGAGTGAGACGGCAGTTGGCGTTGTAACATTTCTGCGTCGACTGAAGTAACAAACGGCTTTTTAAGCCGAAGAGAAGGAAGACAGGCTTGACGAGGACGGATGACGCCGAACTCGCTCGGCTTTTCAGGGCGGCAATTTCCGGTGATGAAGGCGCATACGCTGCCTTTCTCGATGGCGTGGCGCAATTGGTGCGCGGATACTGCCGCAGACGTATCGTGCATGGCGGCGTCGAGCCGGAGGATGTCGTCCAGGAGGTTCTGCTTGCGATTCATCTGAAGCGTCATACCTGGCGCCAGGATGAAGCAGTGACGCCTTGGGTCTACGCCATCGCCCGCTACAAGCTGATCGATGCCTTCCGCCGCCGCGGCAAGCGCATCGAGGTCGACATCGCAGACTTCGCCGAAACGCTCGCCGAGCCCGAGAAGGACGAAGTGGGCGAGCGCGACATCGGCCGTGCGCTCGACGGCCTGGCCGCGGTGCAGCGCAGTGTCGTTGCCTCGGTTTCGGTCGAGGGTGCCTCGATCGGCGAGACGGCCAATGCGCTTGGCATGACCGAGACGGCGGTGCGGGTGGCGCTGCATCGCGGCCTCAAGGCGATCGCGCATCGCTTCAGACAGGACTGAACGGAACGGAAATGGAAACGAAGAATCTCATCAAGGCGATTTCCAGCGACGCGGCAGCAGGCCGGCGTTCGTTCGGCACGCTGCTGCGCGCCGCCTTCGTTGCGGCAAGCGTCATTGCCGCTGTCGTCTTTTCCGTCGTCGCCGGCCCGCGCGCCGATTTTGCCGCCGCCGCCGAAACCTGGCGTTTCCTCCTCAAATTCGTTGTCACCCTGGCGCTGGTTGCCACATCGGGTGCGGTGGCTATTGCACTCGCCCGTCCCGGTGCGCGGCTTGGCATGCGTGTCGCGTTGCTCGCTGCCGCACCCGCCATCCTGCTCGGCGCGGTCCTGATCGAACTCACCACCATTGCCCCTTCTGAATGGGCGACCCGGCTTGTCGGCACCAACAACATGGTTTGCCTGACGCTGATCCCACTCATCGGTCTCGGCCCGCTCGCCATCTTCCTCGTCGCCATGCGCCAGGGCGCGCCGACGCGGCCCAGCCTCGCCGGTGCCGCCTGCGGCCTGCTCGCCGGCGGCCTTGCCGCGACGCTCTACGCCGCCCACTGCTTCGACGACTCGCCGTTTTTCGTCGCCACCTGGTACACGCTGGCCATCGCCATCCTGACCGTCGTCGGCGCGATCGCCGGCCGGTACGTCCTGCGCTGGTAGCAAAGCGCCGCAAAGCCGCGCTTGTTAACCCTTGCGGCCCCTGCTAAAGCGCGGCGCATGACCACACCGCTCGACCACATCCGCAATTTCTCCATCGTTGCCCATATCGATCATGGCAAGTCGACGCTTGCCGACCGGCTGATCCAGTCCACCGGCGGGCTGGAACTGCGCGAGATGACCGAGCAGGTCCTCGACAACATGGACATCGAGCGCGAGCGCGGCATCACCATCAAGGCGCAGACCGTTCGGCTCAACTACCGTGCCAACAATGGCGAGGATTACATCCTCAACCTGATCGACACGCCCGGCCACGTCGACTTCGCCTATGAAGTCTCGCGCTCGCTCTCGGCCTGCGAGGGCTCGCTGCTCGTCGTCGACGCCAGCCAGGGCGTCGAGGCCCAGACGCTCGCCAACGTCTACCAGGCCATCGACAACAACCACGAGATCGTCGTGGTGCTGAACAAGATCGACCTGCCCGCCGCCGAGCCCGAGCGCATCAAGGAGCAGGTCGAGGAAGTCATCGGCATCGACGCCTCGCAAGCCGTCCACATCTCGGCCAAGACCGGCCTCGGCATCGAGGACGTGCTCGAGGCGATCGTCACCCAGTTGCCGCCGCCGCGCGAGGGCGACATCGACGCGCCGCTCAAGGCGATGCTGGTCGACAGCTGGTACGACACCTATCTCGGCGTCATCGTCCTGGTGCGCATCATCGATGGCAAGCTCAAGAAGGGCCAGACCATCCGGATGATGGAGACCAACGCCAAATATCTGGTCGAGCGTACCGGCGTCTTCACGCCGAAGATGGTCCAGGTCGACGAGCTCGGCCCGGGTGAATTCGGCTTCTTCACCGGCTCGATCAAGGAAGTGGCCGACACCCGCGTCGGCGACACCATCACCGAGGACAAGCGCCCCACCGCAAAGGCCCTGCCGGGCTTCAAGCCGGCCCAGCCGGTGGTGTTCTGCGGCCTGTTCCCGGTCGACGCCGCCGATTTCGAGGACCTCCGCGCCGCCATGGGCAAGCTGCGCCTCAACGACGCCAGCTTCTCCTTCGAAATGGAAACCTCGGCCGCACTCGGCTTCGGTTTCCGCTGCGGCTTCCTCGGCCTGCTGCATCTCGAGATCATCCAGGAGCGGCTCGAGCGCGAGTTCAACCTCGACCTCATCGCCACCGCCCCCAGCGTTGTCTACCGCATGAACCTCAATGACGGGTCGACCAAGGAACTGCACAATCCCGCCGACATGCCCGACGTGGTCAAGATCGCCGCGATCGAGGAGCCGTGGATCCGCGCCACCATCCTCACCCCGGACGACTATCTCGGCTCGATCCTGAAACTCTGCCAGGAGCGCCGCGGCATCCAGGCCGACCTCTCTTATGTCGGCAAGCGCGCCATGCTGGTCTACGATCTGCCGCTCAACGAGGTCGTGTTCGATTTCTATGACCGCCTGAAGTCGATCTCCAAGGGCTACGCCTCCTTCGACTACCACCTGACCGACTACCGCGAGGGCGACCTCGTCAAGATGTCGATCCTGGTCAATGAGGAGCCCGTCGACGCGCTGTCGATGCTCGTCCATCGCACCGCCGCGGAAAAGCGCGGCCGCGTCATGGTCGAGAAGCTGAAGGAGCTGATCCCGCAGCACATGTTCAAGATCCCCGTCCAGGCCGCCATCGGCGGCAAGGTCATTGCCCGCGAGACCATCTCGGCGCTGCGCAAGGACGTCACCGCCAAGTGCTACGGCGGCGACGTCACCCGCAAGCGCAAGCTGCTCGAGAAGCAGAAAGAGGGCAAGAAGCGCATGCGCCAGTTCGGCAAGGTCGACATCCCGCAGGAAGCCTTTATCCAGGCGCTCAAGATGGGCGACAACTGAGGCGTGTCCGACCCATATTATCGGCACTTTTGGATCGTTAGCGACAAGGGCAAGACCTTGTTCCCTAAGCTGATGCGCAACAAGGATACAGGCGTCAGCCGCTATCAATTGCTTGGCAAAGGTAGCAACAAGAAAGAAGACGGAGACGAAACGGTGGACCCCGTCGCAGCCGTTGGTCGCTTCCTGGATGGCGAGAGCCTTCGCTTTGGCAATGAGACCGAGACCGCCAACCGCTTCGACGTGGCGGGGGGGCATGTTTTGCAGTTTGGCATGACGCCTGAGCTTTGGGAAAAGCTGAAGCGCTAAGCGCGGCGCCGTAACCTCTTCCCCTCACCTGTCGGGAGGAGTGCTCAGGCACCTCCATCCACAGTCATCCCGCAGTGCAAGCACGCATTGCACCGCAGCGTCGAATTATTCGCTTCGCTGCATCTTCGACTGTTCTGTCGATTTACTGACATCGTGAAGATGGTTAGCCTTCCCCTCGCATTCTGCCCGAGGGAACATCATGAGCTGGACTGAAAAGGACAACAAGCTGGGTATGGATCGCGCCATAACAAGGCGTGATTTCATGGACGGTGTGGCAATGGCGATCGGCGGCGCGGTGGCCTTGCGCGCCATGGGCCCCGGCCAGGCACGCGCGCAAGCTGCCGCCACCGCCTACCCGCCTGCCGCTGCGGAGCTGCAGGGGCAGACCGACACTGCCCAGAATGTCATGCATGCCGTCCGCGACGGCACCTACTGGTCCGACGCCGGCCCGGTCACGTCGAGCGCCGAGAGCTACGACCTCGTCGTCGTCGGTGCCGGTATTTCGGGCCTTGCCGCCGCACATGCCTTCCGCAAGCAGGCCGGCCCCGACAAGCGCGTGCTGATCGTCGACCCGCTCGCCGATTTCGGCGGCCACGCCAAGCGCAACGAATTCACTGCTTCGAATGGTGCGAAGCTGATCGGTTATGGCGGCAGCCAGTCGATGCAGACGCCGAGCTACTTCAGCCCCGCCGTCAATGCGCTGCTCACCGACATCGGCATCGAGCCCAAACGCTTCGAAACCTTCTACGACCAGAAGTGGTCCGAGGATCGCGGCCTGTCGGGCGCCATTTTCTTCTCCAAGGAGCAGTGGGGCGAGGACAGGCTGGTGATCCGCAAGGGCAAGCCGGCCGAATGGGTGGCCAACACACCGCTTAACGACAAGGCCAAGGCCGACCTGATTCAGCTTATGGAAGCGCCCGGCGACTATCTGCCCGGCCTGACCAGCGAGCAGCGCCTGGAGAAGCTGGCCGAGATCACCTACAAGTCGTTCCTGCTCGACCACGCCAAGGTCGACCCAGAGGTGGCCGACTACTTCGCCACCTCCACCAACGGCTATTTCGGCGCCGGCATCGATGCCGTGAGCGCGCTCGACGCGCGCGCCAACGGAAATCCGGGTTTCGACGGTATGGATCTCGGCGAGGCTGTGTCGAAATACAACAGCCCGTCCGGCCGTCTCGCCTTCACCGACCCCGACGACTACATCTACCATTTCCCCGACGGCAATGCCGGCATCGCCCGAGCTCTGGTACGCGCGCTGGTGCCAGACGCGCTTGCCGGCACGACAATGGAGGAGCTGGTTACCGAAACCGTCGACTATTCAGCCCTCGACAAGCCGGAAAACGCTGTCCGCATCAGGCTGAATTCGACAGTCGTCAAGGTCGCGCATGATGGCCCCCCAGGCAGCGCCAGCTCGGTCACCGTCACCTATGCCGACGCCGCAGGCAAGCCGGTCAGCATCAAGGCCGGGCACGTCGTGCTCGCCTGCTGGCACCGGGTCATTCCCTATCTCACCGACGAACTCGGCACTGAGCAGACAGCTGCCCTCAACGACCAGCAGAAGGTGCCGCTGATCTACACCAACGTCCAGCTCCGCAACTGGGAGGCCTTCGACAAGCTCAAGATCGACGGTTTCAGGGCGCGCGGCGATTTCTGGAGCGGTGCCGACATCGATTTTCCCGTTTCGATGGGTGCCTACAAGTTCGCCGACAAGCCTGAGGATCCCGTCATCTTGCACCTCTCCAAGGTGATGACCAGCCCGGGCCTTGCCCCGCGCGAACAGGCGCTGGCCGGGCGGCGGGCAATGATGGCACTGAGCTTCGAGGAGATGGAGCGATCGATCCGCGACCTGCTCGGCCGCGCCCTGTCAGGCGGCGGCTTCGACCCCGCTCGCGACATAGAGGCCATCACCTGCAATCGCTGGTCGCACGGCTACGCCTACGAATATATGCGTCCGGGCGACCGCTTCTGGCCCGACGGCCCGCTGCCCATCGAAGCCGCGCGCAAGCCATGGGGCCGCATCTCGATCGCCAATGCCGACAGCGGCGCTTACGCCTACGCCCATTCGGCGATCGACCAGGGCGTGCGTGCGGTACGGGATCTGCTGGGGACGCCTGAAGGAGCGCCCGACTATGCCCGCTTCCCGGGGCCTCCGGCGGAGATGATCGGGCTTTGAGGTAGTTCTCCTTCTCCCCCTTCACGGGGAGAAGGAGGCCCGCGGTACTGGATAAGAGGCGGCGCAAGCGCTCCAGACATAGCCAACTGCGAACATTAGAGATACGTTAGAGGTAATTGAATTGAAATAGTTTCTCAAGAAGCATTTATACTTGTAAGTTTTTAGAAAAATCATTGAAGGTTGTCTGGTGTAATTTTCGCAATGAGGCGACAACTCCTACGAATTTTGGAACCGCCTTTCGCACAGACTCATTCGATATTCGATTGCGAGAGAATGCCTCTTCGAGTTGAATGTGTAGTGATAGAAAAACTTCAATGATCGGAAGCCATCTTTTGGCCGCGACATCTGGTTTGATATTATCCTTAAACTGAAGGTCGAACCTATTCGAAACAGATTTTCCATAAACTGTTTCGATAGATTGAGATATCGCATAAATTAGAAGATATGATGCCCCCTTCCTATTGAGGAAATCAAGTTGATCCTTCTCTATTTCTGTTACGCTCTCTGGCTTTTTCTTCGATTTCTCAAGGAGGGCAAGCCGAGTACGATTTATGGCGTCGAGGAGTGAGTAGCAAAATACAATATGTCTAGCGGTTGTTCGCTCCGTAAAAAACCTACGGTAGAGCGCCTCGCTCACCCAAATCTCAGACTTCTTGTCGTATGCATTAACTGGATCGCCGTGAAAGGCGGCAAGGGCCTGTCCAACGGTATACGATGGAAGCAAGTTTTTCCGTCGTTTGATCGTGTCGCTAGCGCCCCCTCTTCTCCCCCCTTCATATTCAGCATCAGGAATCTTCTCGAATTCGGATCGGAGGCGTTCTTGAATTTGATCTGTGCTCCGGAAATCTGCTGCCTGCAATTTGTTCTGAGAGTTGTTAAACCTCACGACATTTGTGATGATTTCTTCGTCGTTTGATTTGACAAACCTGACAGGAATCAACAGGTCGTCTGAAGGCGCTTCGTCCAGACTTCCAATTGATCCGGTTGTCTGCGCCCCGTTAACGATGGATATCCCAACGAGTTTTAAGCGGCGGCCGGATTTTCTGCGGGGTCCGAGCTCATAGTCAATAACAAATGCAGTAAGGCCGTTGTTGTAAACCCAAAAATTTTCGCTCTCGTTCTCCGCGGATTGCTTAATTCCGTGATTAATATTTGAATCACTGGCGCGAGACCCAAGATAGCCGCGCAGATTTGCGGAAAAAAGATTTGCTCCGTGCTGTTTGAAAATCTTATACAGCCACTTGCCAGATACACTTGTAACAACCGAAGACCAATCAGATCCTGCTATCTCAATAGCATCAGGAACATCTGCTGTTATGGTGTCAGTGACAAATATAACCCGTTCCGCCTGAACGTAGAATTTCTCAATGTGCTTTGCAGATATCTCTTCTGCGAATACATTAATTTCATTGCCTGATTCATAGCCGTGCAGAACAGAGCGAGCCGTCCTCTCGACAGTTTTCAGTTCTTCGGCAACTTGCTTTGATTCTGGAAGGTTGTGTACGTACCATATAAATAGTTGCTTGACTTGCCCGTCTTTGATTGCATCTCGCAGCTCAGTCGCCCGACTTTGCAATCCCACAGGCAAGCTCGCTACATCCGCACCAAGGAGCCAAGAAACGGCAGCGTTTAGATCGGATGCTTTATTCGCCGGGGCTTGATTTCGTGATTTCTTGCTTCGGTAGCACTGGGCGATGACTGCAATCTGTTGTTCCTTGTCAACGTATATCACGTCACATTTCTTGTCATCGCCGCCACCGGTAATTGCTTCGGCGGCAACGGCCTCGATATCTTCAAGTCGAAATTTCAGTTGGAGTGCGAAAACACCAATGGCGTCGTCACTAAGGTTGAGGTCTTTTTGAAGAGTATCGAGAGCGACTTGCCAGTCAGGCTCTACTGAATTCACTTTGCGCGCCATCGTATCCCCCATTCTGAACTTTCGATGTGCACATTCACCCACTGAGTGCGGCAAAGCTAGTCGCATCTTGTTTTTAATTACTTTTTTTGATGTGTACCCCACGATTTGCCGGATCGGAGTGAACTGCCGTTCTCCATGACGAAAGCTCGGCCTGGGTATGTCCTTACCGTCCAAACCGCATCACCCAGTTCTGCTCCCACGTCTCGCCGCCATCGACCGACATCGCCTGTTCCCAGCGTGGGTTGTTCCCGGGTGTCCATAGAAACCGCACGCGCACCGGCGCACCACCTTCGATATCGTCGCCATAGAAGATGCCGCGGCCGCCCTCGAACCGCCCGACAGTCGGCGGGAACAGCCGGTAACTCTTGGTGTCGCTCCAGTAGATCGACCACAGCCCTGTCTCGGAGTTGTAGAGCCTGAGCGTCATGCCGGTGAATCCGCGCTCGGGCACCGCCATCTGGTCGAGATTGCCGCCGAACGTGCCGTCGGGTGCCTGCATCACCTTTTCGATGTGCGAGAAGGCCGAAAAAGTCTCCCATTCGGTCGAGCCCACCAGCCGTTCGCGCAGGCGTTCGTTCGTCACCGTCCAGTCGCCGATCAGGAAATCGAAATCGTCAAAGCCGCTCATGCCATCCTCCCCTTTGGTTTGCCCAGGAATAGCAGACCCCTGCTGACAGGCTTCTGTCAGCAACTGCCCGCGAAGGCCGGCAAGCGATGGCTTGACCTTGCCGGCACCTCGGGCTCATCTGCCGCCGCGATCCCGCCACAGCTTCCGCGTAACGCCCGCCCCTATGAAACTGCTCGCCGCTCTCCTTGCTTTGGCCATCCTGCCCGCTTGCGGTACCCGCGCGCCGGTGCCGCCGGCAACAGTGGCTGCTCCGCCGGCCGCCGTGCAGCCCGCCGTCGAACCGCTGCCGGCAGGGGTAAAACCGCTGACGGTCGAGCAGGACGAGCAGATTTCGCAGGGGTGAGGGATAATCTTGCCCCGCAGGCTTCTTCGCTTTTTTCTGCTTGGTATCGTTCCTTCGCACCCCCCCCTCTGGCCTGCCGGCGTTCGATGCTCGAAAAGCCAAGCAATTGGCTTTTCGTCCGCTGCGCGGACCTCATCGCACCCCCCACAAGGAGGGAGATTAGTCGCGTCGCCGGCGGCGCAAGTCCTGCAAGATTGCGGGGATTCAGCTTACTGTCTCGGCGATTGGGCGCGGCGACGATGACAGCGTGATCTCCCTCCTTGCGGGGGAGATGGCCGGCAGGCCAGAGGGGGGTGCGAAGGAACGCAAGCTCTCAGAATCTGCGTCTAGCGCAAGCAGCCCTTGCCAGCGCAGGCGGGAGCGATAAGCTCCACCCATATCCACGGAGGCCGTGAAAAACATGGCCAAGGGCATGGTCGAGGGCGAGAAGATCGATGTCGGCTTTTCCGGTCGCCGCTGCATCCATTCGCGCAATTGCGTTCCCGCCAATCCTTATGTCTTCGAGCCAAACGCGCCGGGCGAGTGGATCCATCCCGACGCAGCGTCTGTCGAGCAGATCGTGGCGATCGCCGAAAGCTGCCCCTCGGGCGCCATCACCTATCGCCGGAGGGATGGCGGGCCGGACGAGGCGCCGCCGGTGGTCAACACCGTGCGCATCCGCGAGAACGGACCGCTGGCCGTACATGCCGAGATCGTCTTCAACGGCGAGACCTTCCACCGCGCCACCTTGTGTCGCTGCGGTGCCTCTGGGAACAAGCCGTTCTGCGACGGCAGCCACACAAAGATCGGCTTTGTCGCGACCGGTGAGCCGGCGTTGAAGGACAGCCAGCCGCTCGCTGCCCGGGATGGGCCGCTGGTCGTCACGCCGCAGCCCAACGGCAACCTCAAGCTCGAGGGCAATGTCGAGATCGTCACCGGCACCGGCCATACCGTCGACCGCGCGACAAAGGTCTGGCTTTGCCGCTGCGGCCAGTCGGCCAACAAGCCCTGGTGCGACAACAGCCACAAGCGCGTGTCGTGGTCGACGGAAGGTCGATGACAAGCCAACGATTTGGCTTGGCAAACGGCTAAGCGCCCGGAACCACAGCGGAGGGCAGGCTTCATTGCATGACGTGCTGAGCTGAGCCGGTCGTTTCATCAGGCTGGCCAATTTTGCTTTGCAGGCGATATCGGCTAAGCGGAACGGAACTCACGAACGCCGGAAGCCCAGCGCATGCACGCCAGCCATCCCCTCTATCTCGGCATCGACACCGGCGGCACCTACACTGACGCCGTCTTGTGGTCCGAGGCGCATGGCCCGCAGGGCAAGGTGCTGGCCAAAGCCAAGTCGCTGACCACCCGCCACGACCTGGCTGTCGGCATTTCGGGCGCGGTCGACGCGGTGCTCGACAAGGCGGGCGTCAATCCCGCCGCCATCAAGCTGGTGTCGATGTCGACGACGCTTGCCACCAACGCGCTTGTCGAGGGCCAGGGCGGGCGCGTGGCGCTGGTCATGATCGGCTTTTCCGAGGCCGACCTCGCCCGCGACGGGCTGAAGACCGCGCTCGGCACCGATCCGCTGGTTTTGTGCGAGGGCGGCCATGACGTCCACGGCAACGCCCGCACGCTTGAACTCGGAGCCCTCGAAGCGGCCTTGCCGGAATTGGCGAAATCCGTCTCGGGTTTCGCCGTCTGCGCCTATTTCGCCACCCGCAACCCGGCTCATGAGATCGCCGCCCGCGACCTCATCCGCGAGGCGACGGGCATGCCAGTCACCACCAGCCACGAGTTGTCGGCCAAGCTCGGCGGCCCGCGCCGGGCCCTGACCACGCTGCTCAATGCCCGCCTGATCTCGATGATCGACCGCCTCGTCGCCGCGACCGAAGGGTTCCTCGACAAGCGCAAGATCAATGCGCCCTTGATGGTGGTGCGCGGTGATGGCGCGCTGGTGTCTGCCCAATTCGCCCGCCAGCGGCCGATCGAGACAATCCTGTCCGGTCCCGCTGCCAGCCTCGTCGGCGCCCGTCACATGACCGGGATCGACAATGCTGTCGTCTCCGACATCGGCGGTACCACCACCGATGTCGCCGTGCTCGACCATGGCCGCCCGCGCCTCGACCCCGAGGGCGCCACCGTCGGCGGCTTCCGCACCATGGTCGAGGCTGTCGCCATGCGCACCTTCGGCCTCGGTGGCGATTCCGAGGTATCGCTGGAGGAAGGCGGGCTGAAGCCGAAGATGTCGCTCGGCCCGCGCCGCCTGGTGCCGCTGGCGCTTGCCGGCATGGTCCATGGCGAGGCGGTCTCGGTAGAGCTGGAACGCCAGCTGCGCGCCCCCAATCCCGGCCGCATGGATGGCCGTTTTGCTGTGCGCACCGGCGTGCCCGAGCAACTGGCGGCAGGGTTGACCGCGCCGGAGGCAAAGCTCTACGACCAGATTACCGGCGTGCCGCAGCCGATCGACCGTTTGCTCACCTCCAACGCCCAGAATGCCACGCTCAATCGGCTGGTGTCTCGCGGGCTTGTCCATGTCTGTGGCTTCACGCCTTCGGACGCCGCTCATGTGCTTGGCCGTCAGGCCAATTGGGACGAGGCGGCGGCCAGGCTCGGCGCCGAGTTGTTCGCCCGCAAGCGCGACGGTCGCGGCCAGCCGGTCGCGGCGAGCCCGGAGGCGATTGCCGAACGCGTGCTGGCGACGTTGACCCGCCTGTCGGCGGAGGTGATCCTCGAAACCGCCTTCGCCGAGGATGGGCTCGACGGTGCTGCAACCGTGGCACACGCCCTGGTACAGCGCGCCGTCGACGCCCATCCTGGCATCGCTCGCTTCACGGTCGCGCTCGACCGTCCGGTCATCGGTCTCGGCGCCTCGGCCCCGCTGCATTATGCCGGCCTGCCGCCGCTGGTCGGTAACGAATGCGTGGTGCCTAGGGATACCGACGTCGCCAACGCGCTGGGGGCGGTTGTCGGCCAGGTCCGCGTGACGGCCGAGGCCCGCGTCAGCCAGCCCAAGGAAGGTCTGTTCCGCGTCGCCGTCGGCGAATTGTTGCGCGATTTCACCGACGAGGAGGCGGCGATGGCGCTGGCGGAAGCCGAAGCGCGCGCCATAGTTGGCGCGAGGGCTCGCGATGCCGGCACCGATGCGGCAGAGGTCGAAGTGACTGTCGATCTCAAAGTCTCGACGGTCGAAAGCCAGCGCATGTTCATCGAGGCGCATGTGCTTGCGACCGCCAGCGGCCGGCCCCGGATCGCGGTTTGACGGCTAAATCGATTTGCAGCGGCAATGGCCGTAAATCATTGCTGCCTTGCAACATTCGACGAATTGACCGTGCGCGTTTTGCATGCCAAACGCCCGAAAACTTTATTTAGAACGCCCCTGCGGCGCCGGAATTCTGGAGCGCATCTCATGACCGATACTGTCTCCCTTCATGGCCTTTCTGTTGCGCGCGAGCTCCACGACTTCGTGGTCGCGGAGGCTCTGCCAGGGACGGGTGTCGATGCGGAGGCCTTCTGGGAAGGTTTCGCCGCGATCGTGCATGATCTGGCGCCGAAGAACCGGGCGCTGTTGGAAAAGCGCGACGACTTCCAGCTCAAGCTCGACGCCTGGTACCGCAAGCATGGCGCCCCTCACGACATGGCGGCCTACAAGGCGTTCCTGAGCGAGATCGGTTATCTTGTGCCGGAAGGTCCGGCCTTTGCTGTCACGACGGAGAATGTCGATCCCGAGATCGCCACCGTCGCCGGACCGCAGCTGGTCGTGCCTGTCATGAATGCGCGTTATGCGCTGAACGCCGCCAATGCACGCTGGGGCTCGCTCTATGATGCGCTCTACGGCACCGATGCGATCCCGGATGCCGACGGCGCCGAGAAGACCAAGGGCTACAATCCCAAGCGTGGCCAAAAGGTCATTGCCTGGGCCAAGGCCTTTTTGGATCAGTCCGCGCCGTTGGCGTCGGGCAACTGGTCTGACGTGACGGGTCTTGCGGTCGAAGGCGGGCAGCTGAAGCTTGCGACCGCGTCTGGTTCGGTTGCACTGGGCGACGGCAAACAATTCGCCGGCTATCGTGGTGCTGCCGGCAATCCCGACGCGGTGCTGCTGGTCAAGAACGGCCTGCATGTCGAGGTGGTGGTCAACCGCGACAGTGCGATCGGCAAGACCGATCCGGCCGGCATCTCCGACATGATCCTGGAATCGGCTTTGACCACCATCCAGGACTGCGAGGATTCGGTCGCGGCAGTCGACGCCGAAGACAAGGTCGCCGTCTACCGCAACTGGCTCGGCCTGATGAAGGGCGACTTGTCCGAGAGTTTCGACAAGGGCGGCAAGCTTGTCACCCGCAAGCTCAATGCCGACCGTGCCTATACCGGTGCCGATGGCAAGACCGTCTCGCTGCCCGGCCGCTCGCTGATACTGGTGCGCAATGTCGGCCACCTGATGACCAGTCCCGCGATCCATGACCGTGACGGCCACGAGGTGCCCGAAGGCATCATGGATGCGGCAATCACCGCTTTGATCGCCCTGCACGACGTTGGAGCCAAGGGCCGTCGCATGAACTCCCGCGCCGGCTCGATGTATGTGGTCAAGCCGAAGATGCATGGCCCCGAGGAAGTGGCCTTTGCCGTCGAGATCTTCGACCGCGTCGAGCGCCTCGTCGGCATGCCCAGAAAGACCATCAAGATGGGCATCATGGACGAGGAGCGGCGCACCACGATCAACCTCAGGGAATGCATCCGTGCCGCCAAGGAACGCGTGGTGTTCATCAACACCGGCTTCCTCGACCGCACCGGCGACGAAATCCACAGCTCGATGGAAGCCGGACCGATGGTGCGCAAGGGCGACATGAAGCAGGCGCCATGGATCAATGCCTATGAGGCGTGGAACGTCGACACCGGTCTCGAATGTGGCCTGTCGGGCCATGCCCAGATCGGCAAGGGCATGTGGGCGATGCCCGACCTGATGGCAGCGATGCTGGAGCAGAAGATCGCTCACCCCAAGGCTGGCGCCAACACCGCCTGGGTGCCGTCGCCGACGGCGGCGACGCTGCATGCCACCCACTACCACAAGGTCGACGTGCATGCCGTCCAGGCCGAGCTGAAGAGCCGGCCCAAGGCGCGGCTCGACGACATCCTGTCGGTGCCTGTGGTCGTCCGTCCCAACTGGACGCCCGACGAGATCCAGCGCGAGCTCGACAACAATGCGCAGGGCATCCTCGGTTATGTCGTGCGCTGGATCGACCAGGGCGTCGGCTGTTCCAAGGTTCCCGACATCAACGACGTCGGGCTGATGGAAGACCGCGCCACCTTGCGCATCTCGTCCCAGCACATCGCCAACTGGCTGCGCCACGACGTCTGCTCGCACATCCAGGTGATGGATTCCTTGCAGCGCATGGCGGCGATCGTCGACCGGCAGAATGTCGGCGATCCGCTCTACAAGCCGATGGCGCCGGAGTTCGACCAGTCGACCGCCTTCCGCGCCGCCTGCGACCTCGTCTTCGAAGGCCGCGCCCAGCCCAACGGCTATACCGAACCGGTCCTCCACAAGCGCAGGCTCGAACTCAAGGCGAAGGAACGGGGCTGATCATTGCCAACGGAATGCTAAGCAGTCCGTGGTAGCCTATCTCGTATGACAGCGTTTCTTCACGCCCCCCTCTGCCCTGCCGGGCATCTCCCCCACAAGGGGGGAGATCAGGCCTTCATGCCCGCCTCAGCTAATCAACTGCGACGCAAAGGAAACTTCTTAAGACCTTGCAGAGCGCGCGGTAGGCAGCACTTGCTGATCTCCCCCCTCGTGGGGGAGATGGCCGGCAGGCCAGAGGGGGGCGCGAAAGAGCTCGCCATACCCGCAAGGTACTGGGCATCATGATCCTGCTCGCCATCGACTGTGCCGCAAGCCTCTGTGCCGCCAGCATCTACGACATCACTGCCGGCCGCGAGCTTGGCCGCAGCGTGCGCGACCTCGGCAAGGGCCATGCCGAGCATCTGATGGCCGTCATCGACGAGGCGTTGGCGCAGGCCGGCAAGACATATGCCGACCTCGGGCGCATTGGCGTTTCCATCGGCCCCGGCTCGTTTACCGGCGTGCGGGTTGCTGTATCGGCGGCGCGTGGCTTCTCGCTGGCGTTGAAAATCCCGGCAGTCGGCGTGACGACGCTGGAGGCATTGGCGGCCGAAACGCGCGCGGCACTGGGGCCATGCAAGGTGCTTGCTGCCCTTGATGCCGGGCGTGCGGAACTGCATGCCGCCGTCTATGATGAAAACGGACAAGCGGTTCATGAACCGGCGGTCCTCACGCTCGATGAGGCCGCAACCATCGCCGCAGCGGAAACGATGGCGCTGGCCGGCACCGCGGCGCAGCTGATCGCCGGCGCTGCCACCGGCATGGACATCACATTAGGGCCCGTGTCGGCCACCGCCGACATCGGTACCTATGCCCGTATCGCCGCCGGCAAGGCTGGCGATGGCGAGCGGCCGAAGCCGATTTATCTGAGAGCACCGGATGCCAAGCCGCAGGCTGGCTTCGTGCTGCCTAGGGAACAGAAATGAAACTGCCGTTCTGGCCGCTGAAGCGCGACTACGCCCTCGAACTCCTGACCATTGGCGACAGCGCCGCCATCGCTCCCTTGCATCGCGAGGATTTTGTCAGGCCCTGGTCGGGCGAGGAGTTCTCGCAGCTTCTGGAACAGGACACGGTGTTCGGCTTTGCCGTCCGCGAGGTCGGCCACGGCACGGAAGCCCCTGCCGGCTTCGTGCTGGCCAGGCTCGCCGCCGGTGAGGCGGAAATCCTGACCATCGCGGTGTCGCGCGTGCACCGCCGCCACGGGCTGGGCTGGCGCTTGATGGACGCCGTGCTGCGCGAACTGCATGCCCAGCGCGCCGAGGCGCTGTTCCTCGAGGTCGACGAGACCAATGCGCCGGCGATCGCGCTCTACCGCAAGTTCGGTTTCCACGAGGTCGGCAAGCGCCCCAATTATTACCAGTCGGCCCAAGGGGCGACGGGCGCGCTTGTCATGCGGCTCGATCTTCGCTAGCCAGAAGCCCGAAATTAATAGGGCATCGAGCACTACATGATCGGAAAGATCCGTACGGGGCTCGCGCTCTTCTGGATGGTTGCGGCCTCGCTGGTGCTGGTGCCGCTGCAGGTCATCTCGATGAAGACCGGCTTGTGGCCGGAAACCGTGATCCTGAAGATCTGGCACCGCGCCATGCTTTGGGCGCTGGGCATGCGCGTGCATGTCGTCGGTGAGATGGTGAAGACCCGACCGCTGCTGATCGCCTCCAACCACATCTCCTGGACCGACATCATGGCTATGGGATCGCGGTTCGACGTCACCTTCATCGCCAAGTCGGAACTGAACGGCTGGCCGATCTTCGGCTTCCTGTCGCGGCTGCAACGCACCGTCTTCATCGAGCGCGAACGCAAGCGCAAGTCCGGCGACCAGGCCAGCGAGATCGCCAGGCGTCTCGCCGCCGGCAACGCCATGGTGCTGTTTGCCGAAGGCAGCACCGGTGATGGCAACATGCTGTTGCCGTTCAAGAGCACGCTGTTTGGCGCCGCCTCGATGGCGATCGCCGAAGGTGCCGCCGAACATGTCGTCATCCAGCCGGTGTCGATCGCCTATACCCGCATCCATGGCATTCCGCTTGGCCGCCAGCATCGCCCGCTTGCCAGCTGGATCGGCGACATGGACCTGGTGCCGCATGTCGGTCAGTTGCTCGCCGAAGGCGGGCTGGACGTCGAGATCCGCTTCGGCGAGCCGATCGACTTTTCCGCCAGGTCGAGCCGCAAGGAAGCGACGCGGCTGATGGAAGAGCGCGTCCGCGACATGATGCAACAGTCGCTCGGTCAGCCGCTGCCGGTGCGCTGAGCATCCGCCGGTCAACGGGCGGCGTGGCCCTTCGAGAGATGCAGGCCGGGCCAACGCAAACAGACAAAAACCCCGACCGGAGCCGGGGGGTCTGATTGTTTGCTGTCGATCAGAACTTCTTGATGAGGCCTATCCGGATCATGTGAAGGTTGTCGGACACGTCATAAGTTTCATCGAAACCATCGGTTTCGATGTGGGAGCCAAAGTCCGAGTAAGCATAGTCCAGGCGCCCGACCCAATCTCCCGCGAATGCATGCTCGATGCTCGCGCCGATCGTGAATCCTGCACGGGCACCGTCTCCGAAGATCGAGGAGTCAGGATCCGGCTCGCCGTTCACGCCGCCGTCTATGTCGCCATAGCCATAGTCGATGTCGGCAACGATTACACCGGCCCGGGCAGTGATAAGGGTCCGGTCAATGGCGAAACCAAGACGGCCTGCCAGACTGCCGTACAGTCCATACTCGCTGCGGGCAAAGTAGTCATCGCCATCTGGAAACCAGAAGTCATCCTTGGCACCGAGATAGCCAACCTCGCTTTCCACACCAAAGACCAACTGATCTCTTTGCCAGTTGTAGCCGGCTACGGCTCCCCCGGCAAAACCCTTGGGGCTGAGGTCGGCTCTATCTTCGGGCGCGGACCCATCGAAGCCGTTATCGCTGATCGCGGAAGAGTCTCCAGTTCCATAACCGAGCAACACGCCGGCATAGAACCCTGACCAGTTGTACGTAGCGGAGCCTGCTTCGGGTGCTACGCTGTCGGCAGCACCAGCTGCGGTTACGATCGCCAGCATCGCCACAGTTGCCGCAAGAATCTGTCTCATCGAAAAGCCCCCAGAACTCATGCTGACCTAGATGTACATACCTGCGTGGTTGAGAGAAAGCGTTTGCTTTCTCACAGGTTGCAAAGGGGCGATGATAGTTGCTTTCCTGCCACATCAAGTTCCGTCGGCAGTTGCTGCATGTGAGCCTCAGCGGTCTTGCCTCGCGGGAGGTCGCGCTGCCACGTCCCCCATCCAGGGCTGGCGGCCTAAACCGTCTGTTTTTTGCCGCGGAAAGGCGCTAAGAGGCGCCGCATGGAAATCGACGATATCGCTGAAATCATTCCGGCCGGCACTGCCGCCGCAGCAAAGGGCGCTGCCAGGAAGGTCTTCATCAAGACCTATGGCTGCCAGATGAATGTCTACGACTCGCAGCGCATGAGCGATGCGCTCGCTGCCGATGGCTACGCCGCGACCGAGACCATCGACGACGCCGACCTGGTGTTGCTCAACACTTGCCACATCAGGGAAAAGGCCGCCGAGAAGGTCTATTCGGAGCTTGGCCGCCTGCGCCAGCTCAAAGCCGAGCGGGCCGAGGCCGGGCGCGAGATGATCGTTGGCGTCACCGGCTGCGTCGCCCAGGCCGAGGGTCGCGAGATCATCCGCCGTGCTTCGGCGGTCGATCTCGTCGTCGGGCCGCAGACCTATCACCGCCTGCCCGAGGTGGTGAAGAAGGCACGCGGCGGCCAGAAGGTGGTCGAGACCGAATATGCGCTCGAGGACAAATTCGAGCACCTGCCGCAGCCGCGCAAGGCCGAGGTCGCCCGCCGTGGCGTCACCGCCTTCCTGACCGTCCAGGAAGGCTGCGACAAGTTCTGCACCTTCTGCGTGGTGCCCTATACCAGGGGCTCTGAGGTGTCGCGCTCGGTCGCCCAGATCGTCACCGAGGCCGAAAGGTTGGCTGAAGCAGGCGTGCGCGAGGTCACCTTGCTTGGGCAAAACGTCAACGCCTGGCATGGCGAGGGCGCCGACGGCAAGGAGTGGGGGCTTGGCCGCCTGCTTTACCGGCTCGCGGAAATCCCCGGCATCGCCCGGCTGCGCTACACCACCAGCCACCCGCGCGACATGGATGACGAGCTGATTTCAGCCCATCGCGACCTGCGCGCCCTGATGCCCTATCTGCATCTGCCGGTTCAGTCTGGCTCGGACCGCATACTCAAGGCGATGAACCGCAGGCATACTGCGGTTGATTATCTCAAGCTGATCGATCGAATCCGCGCTGCCCGTCCCGACATCGCCATGTCGGGCGATTTCATCGTCGGTTTTCCCGGCGAGACGGATGCCGATTTCGAGGCTACAATGGAGATCGTGCGCCAGACCAGTTACGCCTCGGCCTACACGTTCAAATATTCGCCGCGTCCCGGCACGCCGGGCGCCGACATGGACGGCCATGTCGAGGAAAAGGTCAAGGACGAGCGCCTGCAGCGGCTGCAAAAGCTGATCACCGAGCAGCAACACGCCTTCGCCGACGGGCTGGTCGGACAGACGATTTCGACGCTGATCGAAAAGCCGGGTCGCCAGCCTGGGCAGATCGTCGGACGGTCGCCATGGCTGCAGCCGGTTATTGTTGATGAAAAGGCCGGCGAAATCGGTGACATTGTTGATGTGCGAATCACGAAGACAGGCACCAACAGCCTGTTCGCCGAGGCGGTCTGATCGGCCGTACGGCAGATGAGGAGAGACGGTTGAGCGCTGCTGAACTCAAGAACCTGCCCTCCGGGGCGTCTGACATGGCGCACATCGTACTGACCTTCGACAACAACAAGCTAGCCAGTGCGCTTTATGGCCAGTTCGACGAGAACCTGGCCCGTCTCGAACAGAAACTCGGCGTCGACATCCGCTCGCGCGGCAACCAGCTGACCATCAAGGGCAGCGCGACTGCTGCCGAGCAGGCGCGACGGGCGCTCGATCATCTCTATGCCATCCTGCAGAAAGGCGGCGAAGTGGCGCAATCCGACGTAGACGGCGCCGTGCGCATGGCGGTTGCTCCCGACGACCAGCTGACGCTGCCGACGCTGGAGCGCAAGGGCAAGATGGCCGCCGCCCAGATTTCGACCCGCAAGCGCACCATCTATGCCCGCTCGCTCAACCAGGACGCCTATATGCGGGCGCTGGAGCGCGCCGAGCTCGTCTTTGGCATTGGCCCTGCCGGTACCGGCAAGACCTATCTGGCGGTGGCGCATGCCGCCATGCTGCTCGAGCGCGGCATGGTCGAGCGCATCATCCTGTCGCGTCCGGCGGTCGAAGCGGGCGAACGCCTTGGCTTCCTGCCCGGCGACATGAAGGAAAAGGTCGATCCCTATCTGCGCCCACTCTATGACGCGCTCTACGACATGATGCCGGCCGACAAGGTCGAGCGCGCCATTGCCGCGGAAGTGATCGAGATCGCGCCGCTGGCCTTCATGCGTGGCCGCACGCTGGCCCATTCGGCCGTCATCCTCGACGAGGCGCAGAACACCACCTCGATGCAGATGAAGATGTTCCTGACCCGTCTCGGCGAGGGCTCGCGCATGATCATCACGGGCGACCCGACGCAGATCGACTTGCCGCCCAACACCAAGTCGGGCTTGGTCGAGGCGCTGCGCATCCTCGACGGTGTGCCGGGTGCTGTGACCGTGCGCTTCAACGACGCCGACGTCGTTCGCCATCCGCTGGTCGCCGAGATCGTCAGAGCCTATGACCGCGACGGCAAGGTCGCGCGCGGCCTTGGCACCGAGGGTTGATCGGGAAAAGTTTTGGTCATGCCTGACAAGAAAACACCGGCGTCCGCCGTTGCGGCGGGCGCTCTCGACATTGACTTGATGATCGAGGAAGGCGGTTGGCCGAACGAAGATACGCTGCGCGCAATCGTCGACCGGGCGGTGCCTGTTGCCTTGGCCGAGGCAGAGGTCAAAATCGTCGACGGCGTCGAGCTCAGCCTGGTTTTCACTGACGACGACAGCATCCAGAGCCTCAACGCCGAATGGCGCCAGAAGGACAAGCCGACCAACGTGCTGTCCTTTCCGGCCTTCCCGATGGCGCCGGGCGACGCTTTGCCGCCGATGCTCGGCGACATCGTACTTGCCTACGAGACGGTGCAGCGCGAGGCCGAGCTTGAAGGCAAGCCACTCGAAAACCACATAACCCACCTCATAATCCACGGACTCCTGCACCTTTTGGGGTATGATCACGAGACCGACGAGGAGGCCGAGGAAATGGAGGCGCTTGAACGCCAGGCGCTGGCGAGGCTTGCCATTCCCGATCCCTACGCGTAACAGGGACGAACAACGACCGGACGACGATGAACGACAAGCAAGAGACTGCCGCCACGCCCGACACGGGAACCGCGGCAAGGGCCTCCGACCAGACCGAGGACGGACCTAGTAGCAGTGCGCCGTTACAAGCGACGCACGACCCCCAGGCCGAGCGGCCAACATTCATCGAGCGGTTGAGCCGGTTTTTCCGCCACCGCAGCAACGGCACCAATATCCGTGAGGAAATTGTCGATGCGCTGGCCGAAACCGGCAGCGACGTCGATTCGTTTTCGCCCGGCGAACGTGCCATGCTCAACAACATCCTCCGGCTCCGCGAAGTCAGGGTCGAGGATGTCATGGTGCCGCGAGCCGACGTCGAGGCGATCGAGCTGTCGACGACCCTCGGCGAATTGCTTTCGGTGTTCGAGCAGTCGGGCCATTCGCGCATGCCTGTCTATGTCGAGACGCTCGACGATCCGCGCGGCATGGTCCACATTCGCGACGTGCTGGCTCACATCACCCGTGGCGCGCGTGTCAAGAAGGGCAGGGCGCGCAAGACGCAAGCCGCCGACATGCAACTGGATCTCGCCCAGGTCGACCTCAAGCGCACGATCGGCGACCTCAACCTGATCCGCACGGTGCTGTTCGTGCCGCCGTCGATGCTGGCCTCCGACCTGATGAGCCGCATGCAGGCGACGCGCACCCAGATGGCGCTGGTCATCGACGAGTATGGCGGCACCGATGGTCTCGTCTCGCTCGAGGACATCGTCGAGATGGTCGTCGGCGACATCGAGGACGAGCATGACGACGACGAGCCGATGATCACCCAAGCCGGCGATGGCGTTTATGTCGTCGACGGCAAGGCCGAGATCGAGGAAGTCGCCAAGGTTCTCGGCGAGGAGTTCTCGCCCGGCGAACACAGCGAATATGTCGACACCATTGGCGGCATGATCTTCAACGCCCTCGGCCGCGTGCCGGCGCGCGGTGAAGTGGTGCAGGCGATCCCAGGCTTCGAGTTCCATGTGCTCGACGCCGATCCGCGCCGCGTCAAGCGCGTCCGCATCGTCCACAGCGTCAAGAGCGAGCGCCGCCGTCGCGCCAAGGCTGAACAGGCGTGAGCCTGTTCCCGCCGGGCGGTCCGCCATTTGGTGCCGCCCTGCGGTGCTGCTACACCTTCGATCCGTGATTCTGCGACGAGGGCACGGATGGAGCGTCATGCTGGGCGGATAATTCTGCTGTGGGGATGGAAAAGGGCGCTTGTCGCCTTTGTGGCCGGCGCCTTTGCCGTCCTCGGTCAAGCGCCTTACGATTTCTTCGCCGCCTGCTTCGTCTCGTTCCCGATCCTGGTCTGGCTGCTCGACGGCGCCGTCGCCGACAGGCCGGCGGGTTTCATCCGCCGCCTCATGCCGGCCTTTTCCACCGGCTGGTGGTTCGGCTTCGGCTATTTCCTCGCCGGCCTGTGGTGGGTCGGCGGCGCATTGCTGGTCGAAGCCGAGAGTTTTGCCTGGGCGCTGCCTTTCGCGGTCGTCGGCATCCCGCTGATCCTGGCTTTTTTCTACGGCTTCGCTGCCGCGCTGGCGCGGCTGTTGTGGAGCGACGGCATTGGCCGCATTGCAGCGCTTGCCTTCGCCTTCGGCCTGATCGAGTGGCTGCGAACCTTCCTGTTTACCGGTTTTCCGTGGAATCCGCTCGGCTTCGCGGCCATGCCCGTGCCTCTGTTCATGCAGAGCGTGACGATTGCAGGCGTCACCGGCATGAACGTGCTGGCGGTCTTCGTCTTTGCCATGCCGGCGCTGCTCGCCGACCGGCGTAACCTCAAGCTCGGCACAGCCCTTGCCGCAGTGCTGGTCGCGGCCCATGCCGGATATGGCTATTTCAAGCTGTCCAGGCCGGCACAGCCTGCCGGGCGAACGCTCAATGTCCGCATCGTTCAGCCCAATATCGACCTCAGCGAAAAATGGGATGGCCGCGTCCGCGACCGCATCTTTGCCAGCATGCTGCAGCTCTCGGCCGAGGCGCCCAAGCCGGGTGCGAAAAAGCCGGACCTGATCATCTGGCCCGAAACCTCGGTGCCGTTCCTGTTCACCGAACGGCCGGATGCGCTGGTGGCGATCGGCGACATGCTGGGCGACGGCCAAACCCTGATGGCCGGCACCGTGCGCGCCGAAGGCGAATCGGTAGCCGGCGCCGACACCCGCTATTACAATTCCGTCGTCTCCATCAACGACAAGGGCGAGATCGTCGATGCCATCGACAAGGTCCATCTCGTACCCTTCGGCGAGTACATCCCTTTCGCCGGACTGATGGAGCGGATCGGGCTGACGCAGCTCGTCGCCGGGCCGATGAACTTCTCCGCCGGCACCGACCGGCGACCGCTCGAGCTGCCCAGCGGCATCAAGGCATCAGCCTTCATTTGTTATGAAATTATCTTTCCCCGCATGGTTGCAGTTGACGCAGCGTCAACTGGGATTATTGTAAACGTGACCAACGACGCATGGTTTGGCGACACTCCGGGCCCCTACCAGCATTTCCGGCAGTCGCAGGTCCGCGCGGTCGAAAACGGGTTGCCGGTCCTGCGCGCGGCCAACACAGGAATTTCCGGCATTGTCGACCCGAGCGGGCGAGTTGTGGATGCACTTGCGATGAATGTTCGCGGCACCATCGATGTCTCGCTTCCGGTGGCCGCCATTGGCGCTGCCTCGCCGCCGTTTTCGCGCGTTAACGCTTTCCTGATCATGTTGTTGATTGCCGTAGCGGCAAGTGGCTTGAAGCTCAGACAGAGGCTCAGGGCGAATTGACACTGCGCTTGTTAGAAACTCATATGTCGCCGCGCAGCCAGAAGCTGTGCCAATCAACGTCTGCACCCGGACGCAATAAACTGCCCTGAATGGGGTGCCTGCCCAAATAATAAGCTGGAAAAATCCGGCGAGGAAAGACAGTGGAAAAAGAGAACAAGAAAAAGCCAAATCCGACCGACGTCTACGTCGGCGGACGCATTCGCCTGCGACGCAATATGCTTGGAATGAGCCAGGAGAAACTTGGAGAGAGCCTCGGCATTACTTTTCAGCAAATCCAGAAATATGAAAAAGGAACAAATCGTGTCGGAGCGAGTCGCCTTCAGGCCATCGCTTCCATCCTGAGCGTTCCGGTTGCTTTCTTCTTCGAGGATGCCCCCGGCGCCGAGGGCGGCGAGCACAAGGGGCTGTCGGAAGATTCGTCCACGTCTTTTGTGGTCGATTTTCTCTCGAGCGCCGAAGGCCTCCAGCTCAACCGCGCTTTTGCCCGGATTTCCAACCCCAAGGTTCGGCGCAAGGTTATCGAGTTGGCTAAGGTCCTGGCCGACGACGAAGACCAGTAGCAGCGCAGCGTTGCGCGTCCCGCCGGATGCGCGAGCCGCGCCCCGACTGCCCGAAAATCGCTTCTGATCTTCGGGCCGATGCGCGAGTGCGACGGCGATGCGCCGTCGCAACTCCCTTGCATTAACAGCGCTTCCGCGATGAAGCCTGCTTGACGAGGTCTGGCAGGCTTCGCTAACACGTGTCGCGCCAAATGATCGGCATCGCGCCGATCGCTTTCTAGAGGGGACATCCCGTGCAGCGGCAGAATTATCTTTTCACCTCCGAGTCCGTATCCGAAGGTCACCCCGACAAGGTGTGCGACCGCATTTCCGATGAGATCGTCGATCTCGTCTATCGTGAAGCCAAAAAGACCGGCATGGATCCGTGGAAGGTCCGCGTTGCCTGTGAAACCCTGGCAACCACCAACCGCGTCGTGATCGCCGGCGAAGTTCGCGTGCCGGACACGCTGCTGAAGAAAGACAAGAACGGCCAGGTCGTGACGGACGCCGCCGGTCATCCGGTCGTCAATCCGTCCAAGTTCAAGTCGGTGGCCCGCAAGGCCATCCGCGCCATCGGCTACGAGCAGGCCGGCTTCCACTGGAAGACCGCCCGCATCGACGTGCTGCTGCACGGCCAGTCGCCCGACATCGGCCAGGGCGTCGACAGCGCCGCCGACCGCCAGGGCGAAGAGGGTGCCGGCGACCAGGGCATCATGTTCGGTTATGCCTGCCGCGAAACGCCCGACCTGATGCCGGCGCCGATCTATTACAGCCACAAGATTCTCGAATTGCTGGCTTCGGCCCGCCACGAGGGCCAGGGCGATGTCGGCAAGCTCGGTCCGGATGCCAAGAGCCAGGTCACCGTGCGCTACCAGGACGGCAAGGCCCATGAAGTCACTCAGATCGTGCTTTCGACCCAGCACCTCGACGGCAGCTGGGATTCGGGCAAGGTCCGCAAGGTCGTCGAGCCCTACATCCGCGAAGCCCTTGGCGACCTCGAGATCGCCAACGACTGCAACTGGTACATCAACCCGACCGGGAAGTTCGTCATCGGCGGTCCTGACGGCGACGCCGGCCTCACCGGCCGCAAGATCATCGTCGACACTTACGGCGGCGCTGCCCCGCATGGCGGCGGTGCGTTCTCCGGCAAGGACACCACCAAGGTCGACCGCTCCGCAGCCTATGCCGCGCGCTACCTCGCCAAGAACGTCGTTGCGGCCAAGCTTGCCGACCGTTGCACAATCCAGCTGTCCTACGCCATCGGCGTTGCCCAGCCGCTGTCGGTCTATGTCGACCTGCATGGCACCGGCAAGGTCGACGAGGCGGTGCTGGAAGATGCGCTGCGCCAGGTCATGGACCTGTCGCCGTCGGGCATCCGCCGTCACCTCGACCTCAACAAGCCGATCTATGCCAAGACTTCGTCCTACGGCCATTTCGGCCGCAAGGCCGGTCGCGACGGTTCCTTCTCCTGGGAGAAGACCGATCTGGTGAAGGCACTCAAGGACGCCGTTGCCGGCAAGGAAGCGGTCGCCGCCTGAGGCGACCGTAGGACCACCAATGGAACAGGAACCGCGCCGCAGCCGCTCGACGGAAGCCTTCTTCGGGCGTCGGCGCGGCAAGCCCATCCGCCCCTATCAGGCGGAGGCGCTTGAGCAAGGATTGGCACGCCTCGGCATCGACCTGGGCGTGGCCGCTCCTGCCGATCTTCGCACCATGTTCGAAGCCGAGGTTTCAAAGGTCAGGCTCGAGATCGGTTTCGGCGGCGGCGAACATCTTCGCCATATCGCTGCGAACAATGCCGATGACGGCTTCATCGGCATTGAGCCCTTCGTCAACGGCATGGCCAAGATGGCTGCGGCACTCCATGAAAAGCCGCTCGCCAACATCCGGCTCTACGACGAGGACGCCACCCAATTGCTCGACTGGCTGCCGGAGGCCTCGGTCGACGGCATCGACCTGCTGTATCCCGACCCGTGGCGCAAGAGAAAGCACTGGAAGCGCCGTTTCGTCAGCCCGGTCAATCTCGACCGCTTCGCCCGCGTGCTGAAAAGCGGCGCGAAGTTCCGCTTCGCCTCGGACATCGACACCTATGTCAACTGGACCCTGCAGCACTGCCGCGCCCACCCTGCCTTCGACTGGCAGGCCGCTGATGCCAAGGACTGGCACACCCCCTACGAAGGCTGGACCCGCACCCGCTACGAAGCCAAGGCCATCCGCGAGAACCGCACGCCGGCCTATCTGACCTTCGTCAGGACGTAGGGCGCGATCCCTCTCCCCTTGTTGGAGAAGGTGCCCCGAATGGGCGGATGAGGGGTGTTGGATGTAGCGCGGCGACGTCATCCCGGCCGAGCGGAGCAAGAGCCGGGACCCATTGACTGGATCATCGTGAAGGGCTGCCAGGTCCTTGCTTCGTTGGCCTTCATGGATGCAGCCGCAAGCCAGATCCCGGCAATGCTCGTCAATGGTCCCGGACAACCTGCGCTTCGCTCCGGTTTTCGGGATGACGAGCGCTCCTGCTCGGGCTGCTAGGCGTCGGCGGCCTTCCCGAACGCCACCCTGACCCTGAGCCCACGGCCATCGGCCCCGGCCAACAACTCCAGCCGGCCGCCGAACAGCGAGGCGATTTCCTCGACGATCGGCAGGCCGAGACCGGCGCCGGGCTTGTCGCCGGCTCGCCCGCGGACGAAGCGCTGTCGCACGCCTTCAAGATCGGCGGGCGCGATCCCCGGACCGGTGTCTTCGACCTCCAGCACCACCTCGGTGCCGCCGTCGAGCACCTTGACCGTCGCCTCGGCGTCGCTGCCGGCATAGGCAAGCACGTTCTCGATCAGGTTGCGGATCATTTCGCCGAGCAGCATCGGCTCGCCGCGCACGAACAGCGGCTCTTCGCCCTCGAAACCAAGGTCGATGCCGGCGGCATGCGCCTGGGTGACGCGGTCGGCGGTGAGCTGCTGGGCAAGCTCGGTCAGGTTGACCGTGCCAAGGTTCTTCAGCCGGTCGGATGCCGCTTCGTCGACCTTGGCGAGCAGCAGCAGCTGCGCGATGACGCGCTCGGCATGGGCTACCGCCTCGTCGCCCATCCGGGCCGCCTGCCGCGCCTCTTCCAGCGAATGAGCGCGCGAGGCGAGCGCCAGCTGGGTGCGGATGATGGTCAGCGGCGTGCGCAGCTGGTGGCTGGCATTTCCGGTGAAATGCCGCATCGCACCGAGCGCCGAGCCGAGCCGGCCCATGAAGGAATTGACCGTGTCGACGAGCCCGCGCACCTCCTTCGGCACCGACTGCTCGATCGGGTGCAGGTCGTCGGGATTGCGCTCGGCAATGGCGTCGCGCAGCCGGTAGAGCGGCCTGAGCGAGAAGGTGACGGCGAACCAGACGATCGCCGCCGCACTGCCGATCAGGATGGCGAGTCTCAGCGCCGAGCGCAGCAGGATTGTCTGCGCCAGCTGGGTGCGGGCGATCGTCGTTTCGGCAATGGTGACGACGAACGGGATCGAAGTCGCACCCGTCGAGGCGGCGCGGGACAGTGAAGTGAGCCGGATCGGCTCACCGCGGAAGCTGGCATCTTCATACCCGCTCTCTTCGAGCTCCAGCCCGTTGATGACGGGCAGCGTCTGGTAGCCGGTGATGAAGCCGTCGGGGCCGTCGACGCGGTAGAAGACGCGGTCCTGAGCCGCCGAGGTCAGCATTTCGAGCGCGACATAGGGGATGTCGACCTCCAGCGCCCCGTCCTCGGCCACCACCACGCGCTCGGCGATGGCCAGTGCCGAGCCGGCGAGCACGCGGTCGGAGACGGCGTTGGCCGTTTCCACGGCTTCGTTGTAGGTGTCGGCCAGCGCAATCAGGCCGAGGGTGACCAGCGGCACAAGGAGCCACAGCAACAGCCGTCGGCGGAGCGAATAGGGCCGCGTCCGCGCCATCAGGGGTTTTGGATCTTTTCGAGATAATAGCCGATGCCGCGCGCGGTCCTGACTGTCAGGCCATAGGGCGCCAGCCGCTTGCGCAGGCGGCTGACATATTGCTCGATGGCGTTGGCGCTGAGGTCCTCGTCGAAACCGGCCAGCGATTCGATGATCGCCTGCTTGGCGACGACCTTGCCGGCGCGCATGAACAAAGTTTCGAGCAGTGCCAGTTCCCGCGCCGGGATGTCGATGGCCGCCCCGTGCGAGGAGAAGCTGCGTGTGTTGAGGTCGAGCTGGACCTCGCCGAAGCTGACTGTGGCGGCCTTCAACCCGGCGCGGCGGCGCAGCAGCGTGCGGACACGCGCCTCCAGCTCGCCGACGTCGAAGGGCTTGACCATGTAATCGTCGGCGCCGAGGTCGAGGCCCTTGACCCGCTCGTCGAGCGAATGCCTGGCCGACAGGATCAGCACGGCGGCGTCGTGCTGGCGCCCGCGCATGGTGCGCAGCACGTCGATCCCGTCCATCTCTGGCAAATTGAGGTCGAGGATGACGAGATCGAAACGTTCGGTGGCGAGCACCGCGACAGCCGACGCGCCGTCGCCGACCACGTCGACGGCATAGCCGCTGCCCTTGAGCACCGCCGCCAGCCCCCCGGCCAGCGTCGCGTTGTCCTCGACCACCAGAATGCGCAACCCTGTTCTCCTTGCCCGCCCCATCCGAACGATGCCCATTCGCCGGGCAAAGGTCCAGAGGCCGTTCGACGCATCCGCCCGTTGTGTCGTCCGGCGCGCTGAGGCATGGTCCGGCGATCATGCGCCTAGCCATTCTCACCGCCCTTGTCTGCCTTTCTGCGCCCGTGCAAGCGGAAGTCACCGTTTTTCCAGCTCTCAACGGTGCGTCGGACGCCCGCACGCTCGTCGTCTATTCCTCGCTTGATGCGCCGCTGAACAATCCGATGATTGCCGGCTTCCAGAAGGCCAATCCCGGCGTCGCCGTTCGTTACGAGGAACTGCAAACGGTCGACATTTACGACCGTGTCCTGGCCGAGACCGACGCCGGCAAGGGCACTGCCGACATCGCCTTTTCCTCGGCCATGGACCTGCAGGTCAAGCTCGCCAATGACGGTTACGCCCAGGAAAGCCGGCTGCCTTTGTCCGATCGTTGGCCGAGCTGGGCCAATTGGCGCGACACCGCCTATGCCTTGACCTACGAGCCGGCGGTGTTCGTCTACCACAAACCGAGCTTCAAGGACGTCGACCCGCCGGCGACGCGTGGCCAGTTCGTCGACTATCTCAAGTCTCAGGGCGACAGGGTCTATGGCCGCATCGCCACCTACGACATCGAGCGCTCCGGCGTCGGCTTCATGTTCATGGCTCGTGATCAGGAACAGTATCCCGACATCTGGTCGGTGATCCGGGCCATGGGGGCAGCGGGCGTCAAGCTCTATTCGACGAGCAGTGCCATCCTTGAGCGCATCGCCGACGGCCGCTTCGTGCTCGGCTACAACATCCTCGGCTCCTATGCTGCCGACTGGGCGGCGCGCAACCCGGATGTCGGCATCGTCCTGCCCAAGGACTACACGGTGGTGATGTCGCGCATCGGCCTGGTGCCGGCGGCCGCCAAGTCGCCCGACCTCGGCCGCCGCTATCTCGAATATTTCATGTCGGCCGAAGGCCAGACGGTCATGGCGCGGCAGCTGCATATCGCGGCCGTCAATCCCGAGGTGTCCGGCGAGAACACCGCCAACCGGATGCAGGAGGTTCTGGGCGGGCAATTGCGCCCGGTGCCGGTCAGTCCAGGCCTGATGGTCTATCTCGATCAGGTCAAGCGTTCCCGCGTCATCGAGCGCTGGAACGAGGCGCTGCGCAGCCCCTGACGACAGGATGTTCCCCAAGCTGTTGCATCGGTGTCAGTCTGATGTCAGGTTGCTGCGATAGGGAAGTTTTGGCCCATCCGTTGGAGGCGGCGAGGCTCGGAAAGTTCGGGAGGACTTCGAACACGTTTCCGCTAAGGCTACCCGACGGCGGTTCTCACCGCCGCGCAGAGGGGCCGGGAAACGCTGCTGTGATGGCAGGCCCCTAAGCCGGCCAGTTCCTTTCTCCCCAGGTTCCGGGACGTTGCCTCAGGCGCGGGCTCCGAAACTGAAAAAGCATTCTGTCCCGCGCATGCGGGCAAGGGAGGAACAGCAATGAAGCAGTTCGTATTGGCATCCATCATCGCGGGCGCGCTTGCCCTGCCGGCCGCCGCGGCCGACTACAAGATCATGGCTCCGGCAGCGCCTGGCGGCGGCTGGGACCAGACCGCGCGTTCGATGCAGACCGCACTCCAGGACGAGAAGATCTCCGGCTCGGTCCAGGTCAACAACGTTCCGGGCGCCGGCGGCACCATCGGTCTCGCCCAGTTCGTCAACCAGGCCAATGGCGACCCGGCACAGCTGATCGTCGGCGGCTACGTCATGGTCGGCGCCATCCTGACCAACGCCTCGCCCGTCACGCTCGACCAGGTCACCCCGATCGCACGCCTGACCGGCGAATATGAAGCGCTGGTCGTTCCAGCAGCTTCCGACATCAAGGACATGGCTGGCCTCGTCGCCAAGCTGAAGGCTGATCCGGGTTCGGTTTCCTGGGGCGGCGGCTCGGCCGGCGGCACCGACCACATCACGGCCGGCCTGATCGCCAAGGCTGCCGGCGTCGACCCGACCAAGGTCAACTACATCGCCTATTCCGGCGGTGGCGAGGCTCTCGCTGCCATCCTCGGCGGCCAGGTGACGGTCGGCATATCCGGCTACGGCGAATTTGCCGAGCAGATCAAGGCCGGCACGCTGCGCATCATCGGCATCTCGTCGGATGCCAAGGTCGAAGGCATCGATGCCCCGACCTTCAAGGAAGGCGGCGTTGACGTCTCGATCCAGAATTGGCGCATGGTCGCTGCTGCTCCCGGCATCTCGGCCGAGCAGAAGGCGGCCGTCCTCGCCGACGTCGAAAAGATGGTGACCTCGGCCTCGTGGACCAAGATCCTCGCCGACAAGGGTTGGGCCAATACCTATCTCGCCGGCGACGACTTCGCAGCCCAGCTGAAGAAGGACACCGAGGCGACGTCCGCCATCCTGAAAGACATCGGCCTGGTGAAATGAGCCTGGACAACCAGCAACAAGAAAGGCGCCGCCCCGATCGGGCGGCGCTTGTCATCGCCGCCCTGCTGATGGTGGTGTCTCTGATCATTGCCTGGAGCACAGCCAGCCATGGCGCCGGCGCCAACTATGCCCGCGTCGGCCCGACAACGTTTCCCTATGTAATTGCTGTGGCCTTTTTCGGCCTGTCAATTTGGACGTTCTTCGAAGCCTGGCGTGGCGACTTCCCCGAGCGCGAAAAGCAGGAGATCAGCCCGATCCTTTGGATCGTCGGCGGTCTTGCCGCCCAGATGCTGCTGCTCAAGACAGCTGGCTTCTCGATCGCCACCGGATTGCTCTTTGCCGCAACGGCAAGAGCTTTTGGCCGCGGAGCGCTGTGGAAGACGATCCCGATCGGCATCGTGCTTGCATTCGTCGTCTGGATCATTTTCGCCAAGGGACTGCAGCTCTCGCTGCCCGCCGGCCCGCTCGAACATCTGTTGTTCTGAGCGATTATCAAGGGAGCTCGGCTCTAAATGGATACCTTCGGTCTGCTCGCCCAGGGACTGCTCACGGCACTCGAGCCGATGAACATGCTTTATGCGCTGATCGGCGTGACGCTCGGCACGGCTGTCGGCGTTCTTCCCGGCATCGGCCCGGCACTGACCGTCGCCCTGCTTTTGCCGGTCACCTACAAGCTTGATCCCGCGGGCTCGCTGATCATGTTCGCCGGCATCTACTACGGCGGCATGTATGGCGGCTCGACGACGTCGATCCTGCTCAACACGCCTGGCGAAAGTGCCTCGATCGTCACCGCGCTCGAAGGCAACAAGATGGCGCGTGCCGGGCGAGGCGGCCCGGCACTGGCAACGGCCGCCATCGGCTCGTTCGTCGCCGGACTGATCGCCACGGTCGGTCTCGCCTTTGTCGCGCCGACGGTCGTCAAGATGGCGCTGTCCTTTGGCCCGGCCGAATATTTTGCGCTGATGATCCTGGCCTTCATGACCGTCTCCGCCGCCTTCGGCGATTCGACGTTGCGCGGACTGACGGCGCTGTTCATCGGCCTCGGCCTTGGTCTCATCGGCATCGACCTGCAGACCGGCCAGGCGCGCCTGGCTTTCGGCATTCCCGACCTGCTCGACGGCATCGAGGTGACGACGCTTGCGGTTGCGCTCTTCGCCGTCGGTGAAGCGCTCAGCGTCGCTGCCAGCAGGGGCGGCGATTCGACCATCCAGGCGATCAAGGGTTCGGTGTGGATGACGCGCGAGGACTGGAGCCGGTCATGGAAGCCATGGCTGCGCGGCACCGCAATCGGCTTCCCGATCGGCGCCATGCCGGCCGGCGGCGCCGAAATCGGCACCTTCCTGTCCTATTCGGTGGAAAAGAACCTGGCCAAGAAGCCGGAAGAGTTCGGCCATGGTGCCATCGAAGGCGTCGCGGGCCCCGAGGCGGCCAACAATGCTTCCGCGGCCGGCACGCTGGTGCCGCTGTTGACGCTCGGCCTGCCGACGACGGCGACCGCTGCCATCATGCTCGCCGGTTTCCAGCAATTCGGCCTGCAACCGGGACCGTTACTGTTTGCGACCAACCCGCAGCTCGTCTGGGGCCTGATCGCCTCGCTGCTGGTCGCCAACCTGATGCTCCTGGTGCTCAACCTGCCGCTGGTCGGCGTCTGGGTCAGGCTGCTGACCATCCCACTGCCCTGGCTTTATTCGGGCATCCTGCTGTTTGCGACGCTCGGCACCATTGGCGCCAACCCCTCGACCTTCGAACTTGGCATGCTCCTGGCATTCGGTCTGCTCGGCTATGGTCTACGCCGCTTCGGCTATCCTATCGCGCCCGTCGTTGTCGGTCTGATCCTTGGGCCGATGGCGGAGCAGCAGCTTCGCCGCGCGCTGGCCATCAGCCAGGGCGACCCGACGATCCTGGTGCATTCGCCGATCGCGATCGTGTTGCTGCTGCTTGCGGCGACCGCCGTCCTGCTGCCGCTGTATCTGCGTGCCCGTGGCCGGGGCAAGGTGCTGGCCCAGTTGGGCGCCAACGAGGACTGAGTTCGTCTCGTCCTCTGAAACGAAAAAAGCCGAGGCCCGGAATCCCGGCCTCGGCTTTTCTTTGCCTCAATGGGGAGGCTGAGTACCCAGGGACAGAGCGACGGTCAGAATAACCGGCCGCTCCGGAGCACTGCCCGGCTGGCCCGTCTCGGCTATCGCCAATGACCGGCCAGCGGTGCGCTCTCTACCCTGAATGCCTTGATCAGTATTTGCGGATGCGGTCGAAGTGCATCGGATCGATGCCGAGCATCACCAGGTCCTGGTTGGTTGGGCGATGACCGCGCTCGACGGCTGCTGCTGCAGCGACGGCGCTACCAAAGGTGCGAACCAGTACGCCAATGCGGCCAAATTGCTTGCGGGTGCTCATCTCGGTGTCCTCTTTTGCGCTGCATCATCATTTTTGTGCAACGCACCAAATATAGGTGACGCAGAGAGAAGCGGTAGGGGTGTCCGCGCATGTTTGCCATGCATCTGCTGCAATGGTCGGCTAAACAGCTGCCAGTGGACGCAACCGGCCACAGGACTTGAAAGGCGCGCCGCCTTCGGCTATATCAGCCTCAAATTCTTGGTCGGTATGACGAAGAGTGGGTCCACCCGGTCCCGCTCTTTTTTGTTACCTGCCGACCGTCTGGAGAACCAATGACCGAAAACGCAGTCGAACAGACAGGCGACGACCGCATCATTCGCGAGACCGGCATCGACGCCCGCATCGCCCTGATCGTTCAGCCCGTCCTTCGCGCGATCGGCTTCCGCCTCGTTCGCATCCGCCTCTCGGGCCAGAACGGGCTGACGCTGCAGATCATGACCGAGCGCGAAGACGGCACCATGACCGTCCAGGATTGCGAAGAGGTGAGCCGCGCGGTTTCGCCTGCTCTCGATGTCGATGATCCGATCGAAAAGGCGTATCATCTCGAAGTCTCGTCGCCGGGCATCGACCGGCCGCTGGTCCGCAAGTCGGATTTCGGCAACTGGATCGGTCACATCGTCAAGATGGAGACCTCGGTCATGGTTGCAGATCGCAAGCGCTTCCGCGGCAAGATCGCCGAAGTCGACGAAGAGAGCGTCCTGATCCAGCGCGACCAGGCTGCTTACGGCGAGGAGCCGACCGTGCGCGTGCCTTTCGAGGCGATCTCGGATGCCCGGCTGATCCTCACCGACGATCTTATTCGCGATGCCCTGAGCAAGGACAATCAGGCGCGCAAGGAAGCACGGAAGCGTCGCGGCGAACCCGAAGATGCGCCGGAAGACGAAGAAACCGAAACGGAAGATTGATAGAGCCGAACGGCTGGACCTGATCCGGCCGGACGCTCCGGGAGAAAGACAATGGTTGTAAGCGCCAACAGGCTCGAACTGCTGCAGATCGCCGATGCGGTCGCCCGCGAGAAGTCGATCGACAAGTCGATCGTCATCGCCGCCATGGCCGACGCGATCCAGAAGGCAGCGCGCTCGCGCTATGGTCAGGAGACCAACATCCGCGCCGACATCAACCCCAACACGGGTGAGATGAAGCTGCAGCGCCTGATGGAAGTCGTCGACAAGGTCGAAGACTATGCCACCCAGATCGCCCTGACCTCGGCACGCGAGCGCAACCCCGACGCCCAGCTCGGCGACTTCATCGCCGAACAGCTGCCGCCGATGGATTTTGGCCGCATTGCCGCCCAGTCGGCCAAGCAGGTCATCGTCCAGAAGGTGCGTGAAGCCGAGCGCGATCGCCAGTACGACGAATACAAGGATCGCATCGGCGAGATCGTCAACGGCACGGTCAAGCGCGTCGAATACGGCAACGTCATCGTCGACCTCGGCCGTGGCGAGGCGATCATCCGCCGCGACGAGCTGATCCCTCGCGAAAACTACAAGTATGGCGACCGCGTCCGCGCTTACGTCTACGACGTGCGCCGCGAGCAGCGCGGCCCGCAGATCTTCCTGTCGCGTACGCACCCGCAGTTCATGGCGAAGCTGTTCACCATGGAAGTGCCGGAAATCTACGACGGCATCATCGAGATCAAGTCGGTCGCCCGCGACCCCGGTTCGCGTGCCAAGATCGCCGTCATCTCGCGTGACAGCTCGATCGACCCGGTCGGCGCCTGCGTCGGTATGCGCGGTTCGCGCGTCCAGGCCGTCGTCGGCGAGCTCCAGGGCGAAAAGATCGACATCATTCCGTGGTCGCCTTCGGCTGCCTCGTTCATCGTCAACGCGCTGCAGCCGGCTGAAGTCGCCAAGGTCGTTCTCGACGAGGACGCCGAGCGCATCGAAGTCGTGGTGCCGGACGATCAGCTGTCGCTGGCCATCGGCCGCCGCGGCCAGAACGTGCGCCTGGCTTCGCAGCTGACCGGCTGGGACATCGACATCCTGACCGAGCAGGAAGAGTCTGAGCGCCGCCAGAAGGAATTCGTCGAGCGTTCGACCCTGTTCATGGAATCGCTCGACGTCGACGAGATGGTCGGCCAGGTTCTGGCCTCCGAAGGGTTCACCTCGGTTGAGGAAGTCGCTTACGTCGATGCCGACGAAATCGCATCGATCGACGGCTTCGACGAGGACACAGCTTCCGAGATCCAGACCCGCGCCCGCGAATATCTTGGCAAGATCGAGGCCGAGCACGACGAGAAGCGCAAGTCGCTCGGCGTGCAAGACGAGCTGCGCGAGATTCCCGGCATCACCACCGCGATGCTGGTGGCGCTCGGCAATGACGGTGTCACGACTGTCGAGGACTTCGCCGGCTACGCCGCCGACGATCTCGTCGGCTGGAAGGAACGCAAGGACGGAGAGACCAAGTTCTTCCCGGGCGTGCTCGCCGACTTCGGCGTCTCGCGCACCGACGCTGAACAGATGGTTGTTGCTGCCCGACGCATGGTTGGCTGGATCGCTGAGGACGAGATTGCGTCCGAGGAAGAGCCTGCCGACGTCGCCGGTGAGTGACGTGAGGCCGGCCGGGGAATCTGTTGGACGAGATGAACGATCGCACCTGCATCGTCACGCGCAAAAGCGCCGAACCGGATGATCTGATCCGTTTCGTCGTCGGCCCGGATTCGGCCGTCTATCCCGATCTCAAAAGAAATCTGCCCGGCCGCGGTTGCTGGGTGACGGCCGACCGCCTACATATCGACAAGGCGGCGGCCAAGGGCATGTTCGCCCGTGCCTTCAAGGCGCAGGTCGTCGTGCCGCCCGATCTGGGCGCAATGGTGGATAATCTGCTCGCCCGGTCAGCACTTGGCTCGCTTGGGCTTGCCCGCAAGGCCGGTCTGGTGGCACTAGGTGCCGCCAAGGTCGACTCCACGGTCCGTGCCGGCAAGGCGCTTCTGGTACTCCATGCTTACGAGGGCGCCGAGGATGGCGTCCGCAAGATCACCCAGGCCCGCAAGGCCACAGTGCATATCGGCGGGCCTGCCACGCCCGCTTACAAACTTTTTTCGGAAGCGGAATTGGGTTTGGCATTGGGGGCAACAAATGTGATACATGCTGCCGTCCTCGCGGGAGAAGCGGGCAAGGCGGTCGCGAAGCGCATGGTTGCGCTTGACCGATATCGGGGCGGATCCCCGGATGATCTGGCAATGATTGCGGCGATTGCCTACGACGATGATGCCGCAGAGGATATGGAATGAGCGATAGCAAATCGGGCGATGACAACACGTTGAGCGTCACTCCGAAGAAGACCTTGACGCTGAAGCGCCCGGGATCGGAGCAGGGAACGGTACGCCAGAACTTCTCGCACGGCCGCACCAAGCAGGTCGTCGTGGAGACGAAGAAGCGCAAGTTCTCCATGCCCGGCGACAAGCACGAGCCGACGCCGACGGCACAGACTGTTTTCGCGCCCAAGCCCCAGCCGGCAGCGCCCGCGCCGGCAGCTCCGGTTGCGCCCGTGGCAGCAGCGCCTGTTGCTCCGACGCCGGTCGCGGCAGCTCCTGCGCCCAGGCCTGCCCCGACGCCCGCGCCCGCGCCCGCCGCGAAAGAGGCACCGCGGCCTGCGCCGCGCCAGCCCGAGCGCTCGGGCATGGTGCTGAACTCATTGTCGCGCAGCGAGATGGACGCCCGTCGTCGTGCGCTCGAAGGCTCGGTCGCGCGAGAACAGGAAGATCGCGCCCGTGCTGCCGAAGACGCACGCCGCCGTGCCGAAGAAGACGAGCGCCGCCGCAAGGAGCGCGAGGATTCGGCTCGCCGCCAGGCGGAGGAGGAAGCCCGCCTCAAGACCGAGGCTGAATCCCGCCGCCGCGCCGAGGACGAAGCCCGCCGCCGTGCGCCGGCCGCTGCCCTCGAAGCCAATGTGCCTGACGAAGTGGAAGCCAAGCCGAAGGGCCGCGTTGGACCCGGTGCTGCAACCGCATCGCCGATCCGCCGCGTTGCGACCCCGGAGATCGCCCGTCCGGCCAAGACCAAGACCGAGGACGACCGTCGTCGTGGCAAGCTGACGCTCAACACGGCGCTGTCTTCCGCGGATGGCGACGCACGTTCGCGTTCGCTGTCGGCGATGCGTCGCCGCCAGGAGAAGTTCAAGCGTGCGATGCACCAGGAGACGCGCGAAAAGATCGTGCGCGAGGTCATCCTTCCTGAGACCATCACGATCCAGGAACTGGCCCAGCGCATGTCCGAGCGCGCCGTCGAGGTCGTCAAGTTCTTCATGAAGCAGGGCCAGATGCTGAAGCCGGGCGACGTCATCGACGCCGATACGGCCGAGCTGGTGGCTGGCGAGTTCGGCCACACGGTCCGCCGCGTTGCTGAGTCCGACATCGAAGAAGGCCTGTTCGACATCGCCGATCACAGCACGACGCTTGTGTCGCGTCCGCCTGTGGTCACCATCATGGGCCACGTCGATCACGGCAAGACGTCGCTGCTCGATGCCATCCGCAATGCCAATGTCGTGTCGGGCGAAGCCGGTGGCATCACCCAGCACATCGGCGCCTACCAGGTCGAAAAGAACGGTCAGAAGATCACCTTCATCGACACCCCCGGCCACGCCGCCTTCACGGCGATGCGTGCCCGTGGCGCCCAGGCGACCGACATTGCGATCCTGGTGGTTGCGGCCGACGACAGCGTCATGCCGCAGACCATCGAGTCGATCAGCCATGCCAAGGCTGCCGGCGTGCCGATCATCGTTGCGATCAACAAGATCGACAAGCCGTCGGCGAACGCCCAGAAGGTCCGCACCGAGCTGCTGCGCCACGAAGTCTTTGTGGAATCGATGGGCGGTGAAGTTCTCGACGTCGAGGTTTCGGCGAAGAACGGCACCAATCTCGACAAGCTGCTCGAAGCGATCCTGCTGCAGGCCGAAGTTCTCGACCTGAAGGCCAACCCCGACCGTACGGCCGAGGGCGTGGTCATCGAAGCCAAGCTCGACAAGGGCCGTGGTCCGGTTGCGACCGTGCTCGTCCAGACCGGTACGCTGCTGCCGGGCGACATCCTCGTCGCCGGCGACCAGTGGGGCCGTGTCCGTGCCCTGGTCGACGATCGTGGCAACCGCCTCGAAGAAGCTCCGCCGTCGATGCCGGTCGAAATTCTCGGCCTCCAGGGAACGCCTCAGGCTGGCGACCGCTTCGCGGTCGTCAACAACGAGGCCCGCGCCCGCGAGATCACCGAGTACCGCCAGCGTCTGGCGCGCGACAAGGCTGTCGCCAAGCACGCCACCCAGCGCGGCTCGCTCGAGCAGATGATGTCGCAGCTGCAGTCGTCCGGCCTCAAGGAGTTCCCGCTCATCATCAAGGGTGACGTGCAGGGCTCGGTCGAAGCGATCATCGCAGCGCTCGACAAGCTCGGCACCGACGAGGTGCGTGCGCGCATCGTCCATTCGGGCGCCGGCGCGATCACCGAAAGCGATGTCACGCTCGCCGAAACGTCGGGTGCTGCAATCATCGGCTTCAACGTCCGCGCCAATGCGCAGGCACGTCACGCCGCTGAGCAGCAGGGCATCGAGATCCGCTACTACAACATCATCTACAGCCTTGTGGATGATATCAAGGATGCGATGTCGGGCCTGCTGTCGCCGGAGCGTCGCGAGACCTTCATCGGCAACGCCGAAATCCTCGAAGTCTTCAACATCACGAAGACGGGCAAGGTTGCGGGCTGCCGTGTCACCGAAGGCAAGGTCGAACGTGGTGCCGGCGTTCGCCTCATCCGCGACAACGTTGTCATCCACGAAGGCACGCTCAAGACGCTCAAGCGCTTCAAGGACGAAGTCTCCGAAGTGCCGGTCGGCCAGGAATGTGGTATGGCCTTCCAGAACTACGAGGACATGCGTCAGGGTGACATCATCGAGTGCTTCCGCGTCGAGATGATTACCCGGAGGCTCTAAGCCTCTGGCATTAGTCTAGTCATTTGGACGGTGGCCGTTCGGCCGCCGTCCGTTTTCGTGCAGCAGGATGTGCGGTTCCATTCCGCCTCCTGCGACATATGGATTTTCAGGACCATGTCGCGTTTTCAGAGTTCAGGCCCATCCCAGCGCCAGCTTCGCGTCGGCGAGCAGGTGCGTCATGCGCTGTCCGAAATGCTCCCGCGCGGAGAAATCATCGATCCGGTGATCGAAACGACAGTCATCTCGATCACCGAGGTGCGGATGTCGCCCGATCTCAAGATCGCCACAGCCTTCGTGTCGCCGATCGGCGCCAAGGACCCGGACGCGGTCATCTCGGCACTCAACAAATACGCCAAATTCATCCGTGGCCGCGTTTCATTTGCCCTCAAGCAGATGAAATACATGCCGGAATTCCGTTTCCGGCTGGACACCAGTTACGACAATTTCGCCAAGATCAACGATCTGCTGCGCTCGCCCGAAGTGGCGCGCGACCTCGACGGCGAAGAAGACAAGGAAGACTGACATGTCGCGTCGCGGCAAGAAGAAAGGCCGGCCCGTCTCCGGCTGGCTGGTGCTGGACAAACCGGTGGGCATGGGCTCGACCGAGGCCGTCTCCAAGATCAAGTGGCTGTTCAACGCCGAGAAGGCCGGACACGCCGGAACCCTCGACCCGCTCGCCTCCGGCATGCTGCCGATCGCGCTCGGCGAAGCCACCAAGACCGTGCCTTACGTCATGGATGGCGCCAAGGTTTACCGCTTCACCGTCTCGTGGGGCGAAGAGCGCTCGACCGATGACCTGGAAGGACCGGTAACCAAGACCTCGGACAAGCGTCCGTCCGAGGAAGAGATCCGCGCCGTCATGCCGAAATATACCGGCGTCATCATGCAGACGCCGCCGCAGTTCTCGGCGATCAAGATCGCCGGCGAACGCGCCTATGACCTCGCCCGTGAGGGCGAGACCGTCGACATTCCGGCCCGCGAGGTCGAGATCGGCCGTCTCGAGATCATCGAAAACAGTGCTGATCGCACCGTATTCGAGATCGATTGCGGCAAGGGCACCTATGTCCGCTCGCTTGCCCGCGACATGGGACGGGATCTCGGCTGCTTCGGCCACATCTCCGAGCTTCGCCGCACCGAAGTCGACCCCTTCACGGCAGAGGACTTCGTCACCATTGCCGAGCTCGAGGCGGCTCGCACCGCCGGCCAGCCGGAAGGCGAAGACGGCAAATGGGACTTCACAGCGATCGATGAATTTGTCGTCGACACCTCGGCGGCACTCGACTGCCTGCCGCAGGTCGCCGTGACCGACGAAGCCGCCTCCAAGATCAGGCTCGGCAACCCGGTCATCGTTCGCGGCCGCGATGCCCCTGTCGAGGCCGAGGAAGCCTGCGCCACCGCGCGCGGCAAGCTCGTCGCCATCGGCGCCATCGAGCAGGGCATGTTCAAGCCCAAGCGGGTGTTCACTGCCTGACGCTTGTCTGCCGGTGCCGTTTCCGCTTGGATCGCTGACATGATTCCGCGAGCGAGGCGAAATGGCACTGGCTGAACCCAACGGCAATCGTCGCCATCGCCAGCACGCACGGCCGCCGGTCGGCGCGTCACCCGGCACGCTGATCGCCGATCCGTCGGCGCGCCAGTCGGCGCTGAACCTGACGCTGATCTCACCTGATACCTGCGAGTTCGTCGACGACGCCAGCCTTGATGACGTCGAGGCGGCTTGCAACAACTGGCCGTTGATCTGGCTCGACTGCGTCGGGCTCGCCAATATCGGCCTGATCGAGGAGATCGGCAGGATCTTCCACCTGCACACGCTGGCACTCGAGGATGTGGTCAACACAGGCCAGCGCTCCAAGGCCGACTTCTTCGACGAGCATGCCTTCTTCGTACTGTCGATGATCGACGACGCCAGGACCAGCCGCTACGAGCAGATTTCGTTCTTCTTCGGCGACAAGTTCGTCGTCACCTTCCAGGAGCGCGAGGGCGACCCGTTCGAGCCGGTGCGCCAGCGCATCCGCACCTCCAATCCGAGCCGCCTGCGCCATCGCAAGGCCGATTATCTTGCCTATGCGTTGATCGATGCGGTGGTGGACAGCTACTTCCCGATTGCCGATGCCACCGGCGACAAGGTCGACGCCATCGAGGACGAGCTGCTAGCCGCGCCCAGGAAGCAGCACATCAGCCAGCTGCACGGCTTGCGCCGGGCAACCAGCCTGCTCAAGCGCACGATCATGCCGTTGCGCGACGCCCTGACGACACTCATCCGCTCCGATGCCCCCTTCATCACGGCCGAGACGAAGGTCTATTTCAACGACACGCTCGACCATGCCATCCGTCTCGCCGAAACGGTCGAATCCCAGCGCGAAACGATGATCGGCCTGATCGAGATGCAGCTGTCGCTATCGCAGTCACGGACCAACGAGATCATCGGTGTGCTGACCATCGTCTCGGCGATCTTCATCCCGCTGACCTTCCTCGCCGGCATCTGGGGCATGAATTTCGACCCCGCCAGCTCGCCCTGGAACATGCCTGAGCTGCTATGGCCCTACGGCTATCCGGCGGCGCTTGGCTTCATGGCCTTTGTCGCGATCTCGCTGGTGCTGTTTTTCCGCTGGCGCAAATGGCTCTGAAGCGCGGCCCGGAGCCGGCTTGCGAATGGGACTGGCTTTTGTTGCCAAATTCCACTATATGCGCCGCAACATCGCGCTTTTGAGCGCCTTGTTCGATTGGCCCCAGCTGGACGACATCCCGGCCGAGGGCGTCCCGTTTCCTCCAGATTGAAAGGAAAACACGATGTCGATCACTGCAGAGCGCAAGGCCGAGCTTATGGCTCAGTTCGCAACCGCCAAAGGCGACACCGGTTCGCCGGAAGTCCAGGTTGCCATCCTCTCCGAGCGCATCAAGAACCTGACCGAGCACTTCAAGGACCACAAGAAGGACAACCACTCCCGTCGTGGTCTTCTGGCGCTCGTCTCCCTGCGTCGTTCGCTGCTTGACTACCTCAAGCGCAAGGATGACGCACGCTATCAGACGCTGATCGAAAAGCTCGGTCTGCGCCGCTGATGAATTGACCGGCGGGTTCTCCCCCAGGGGAGGACCCGCCGGTCGCGCATTCGGGCCATCCTCATCGGTGGTCCATCGGTCCGATCTCGCCACAGGGGCGGGGTCGCGCTGAAAAAGGTTCCGGAGCGCCGCAGCGACGCGCCCGAACCGCCCATGGGCGGTCATGGGGCAGGATTGCAGGACGTTCGGCCGGCCGCATTTGCGGCCATTTCTCCCGCCGAGCTTCTTGTTGTCTTGCCCGTGGCTGGCCAAACCGAAGCCAAGGCGCGAGCGGAAGACCAGGAGGTTTTCCTATGGCGCGCCGAACAAGCCAGGGAATTGGCGCGCCGAGATGCGGCGTCGACCGTTCCCGCCACGAAGGACAGAATATGTTCAATCACCACAAAGTTGAAATCGAATGGGGCGGCCGTCCGCTCATCCTCGAAACCGGCAAGATCGCGCGCCAGGCCGATGCCGCCGTGCTCGCCACCTATGGCGAAACCGTCGTCCTCGCCACCGTCGTTTCGGCCAAGGAGCCGAAGCCGGGCTTCGACTTCTTCCCGCTGACCGTCAACTACCAGGAAAAGACCTACGCAGCCGGCAAGATTCCTGGCGGCTACTTCAAGCGTGAAGGCCGTCCGAGCGAGAAGGAAACGCTGGTTTCGCGCCTGATCGACCGTCCGATCCGCCCGCTCTTCGCCGAAGGCTACAAGAACGACACCCAGGTCGTCGTCACCGTCGTTCAGCACGACCTCGAGAACGACCCTGACATCCTGTCGATCGTCGCCACCTCGGCTGCGCTGACGCTTTCGGGCGTGCCCTTCATGGGCCCGATCGGCGGCGCGCGCGTCGGCTACATCAACGGCGAATATGTGCTCAACCCGCACATCGACGAGATGCAGGAATCGAAGCTCGACCTCGTCGTCGCCGGCACTGACGCCGCCGTGCTGATGGTCGAGTCGGAAGCCAAGGAACTGGCTGAAGACGTGATGCTCGGCGCCGTCATGTTCGGTCACCGTGGTTTCCAGCCGGTCATCGACGCCATCATCAAGCTGGCCGAAGTGGCCGCCAAGGACCCGCGCGACTTCACCTCGCCCGACAATTCCGATCTCGAAGCCGAGATGCTGAAGATCGTCGAAGGTGAACTGCGCGACGCCTACAAGATCACCGACAAGCAGGCCCGCTACGCCGCCGTCGACGCGGTCAAGGCCAAGGTCAAGGCAGCGTTTGCCGCTGAAGGCGAGGAAGCTCCGAAGTGGTCGTCCGAGAAGGTTGCCACCGTGTTCAAGGAGCTCCAGGCCAAGATCGTGCGCTGGAACATCCTCGACACCGGTTCGCGCATCGACGGCCGCGACCTCAAGACGGTCCGCGCGATCGTCTCCGAAGTCGGCGTCTTGCCGCGCACCCACGGCTCGTCGCTGTTCACCCGCGGCGAGACCCAGGCGTTGGTCGTTGCCACGCTCGGCACCGGCGAAGACGAGCAGTATGTCGACTCGCTGACCGGCATGTACAAGGAGAAGTTCCTCCTTCACTACAACTTCCCCCCCTACTCGGTGGGTGAGACCGGCCGCATGGGTTCGCCCGGCCGCCGTGAAATCGGCCACGGCAAGCTCGCCTGGCGCGCTGTCCGCCCGATGCTGCCGGCTGCCGAGCAGTTCCCCTACACGCTGCGCGTCGTCTCCGAGATCACCGAGTCGAACGGCTCGTCGTCGATGGCCACCGTCTGCGGCACCTCGCTGGCGCTGATGGATGCCGGCGTTCCGCTGCAGAAGCCGGTTGCCGGCATCGCCATGGGCCTGATCAAGGAAGGCGAGCGTTTCGCCGTCCTCTCCGACATCCTGGGCGACGAGGATCACCTCGGCGACATGGACTTCAAGGTTGCCGGCACGACCAACGGCATCACTGCGCTGCAGATGGACATCAAGATCGACGGTATCACCGAAGAGATCATGAACATCGCGCTCGGCCAGGCCAAGGACGGCCGCCTGCACATCCTCGGCGAAATGTCGAAGGCTCTGTCGGAAGGCCGCAAGGAACTCGGCGAATTCGCTCCGCGCATCGAGGTCATGCACATCCCGACCGACAAGATCCGTGAAGTCATCGGTTCGGGCGGCAAGGTCATCCGCGAGATCGTCGAGAAGACCGGCGCCAAGATCAACATCGAGGACGACGGCACGGTCAAGATCGCTTCGTCGAACGCCAAGGAGATCGAGGCGGCCAAGAAGTGGATCCACACCATCGTGGCCGAGCCGGAAGTCGGTGAGATCTACGAAGGCACGGTCGTCAAGACCGCCGACTTTGGCGCTTTCGTCAACTTCTTCGGCCCGCGCGACGGCCTCGTCCACATCTCGCAGCTTGCCAACGACCGCGTTGCCAAGACCTCGGATGTGGTCAAGGAAGGCGACAAGGTCTGGGTCAAGCTGATGGGCTTCGACGAGCGCGGCAAGGTCCGCCTGTCGATGAAGGTCGTCGACCAGGCCACCGGCAAGGAAATCGTCAAGAAGGCCGAAGGCGAAGAAACCGCCGCTTGACAGGCTTGTAATCTGATAGGAAACGGGCGCGCCGCAAGGTCGCGCCCGTTTTCGTTTTGAGTTGGCCGGACAGAGGCACAGTTTGCGGAACAGGCGTTCCTTCGCTCCCTCTGGCGGTCATCCCCCGCAAGGTGGGAGATCGGCAGCTGCTGTCGCTGTGCTGATGCTTGCGATGTTGCCGGTTGGCGCCGGCGGGCGTGCTTGGCCAATCTGCCCATGCGGGGGAGGTGTCCGGCAGGCCAGAGGAGGGGAAGAAACACGATGTTTGAGGATCGGCCATGCCACGCGACGCACTGAAAACCCTGTTCTATCCCTTCGAGGCCGAGCTGTTGGCGATGCCGGGGCAGGGCATGCGTGCCCTGTTCATTGGCGCTGAGCCGGGCTTCAGGAAGCCGCAGGGCTTCGACGCCAGGCTTTCCCTTGTCCAGGGCTTCCGCCCGCATGTGCTGGCCCTGGCGGCGGCCGGACACGGTGTTGCGGCGCGCGCCGAGGACGACGGTTTCGACATTACCCTGGTGCTGGCCGGGCGTCATCGCGGGCTCAACGAGCTGCGTGTCGCCGAGGCGATCGAACGCGTTGCGCCGGGCGGGCTGATCGTCGTTGCCGGCGGCAAGGAGGACGGCATTTCGAGCTTGCGCAAGCGCCTTGGCGGTTTGCTCGAGATCGAGGACCATTTGCCCAAATATCACGGCACGGCGCTGTGGTTCCACCGAACCGCCCAGGCCGAGGCGGCCGCAGCAACCTTGCGCGCCGACAATCCCGAAGTGCTGGTCGAGGGCCGCTTCCGCACCGCGCCCGGCATGTTCTCCTTCGAGCGCATCGACGCAGGCTCGCGCCTTCTGGTCGACAACCTGCCCGCCGACATCAAGGGCAAGGTCGCCGACTTCTGCGCCGGCTGGGGTTATGTCGCGGCGGAGGTGGTTTCGCGTGCGAAGGAGCTCAAGGCGCTCGACCTGTTCGAAGCCGATTTCGAGGCACTGGAGGCAGCCAGGTCCAACGTGGCGGCCACATCCGTCCAGCCTGGCTTCCACTGGCAGGACCTCGCCAAGGAGCCTGTCGAGCGGCGCTACGACGTGGTGGTGATGAACCCGCCCTTCCACCAGGATCGCGACGCCGATCCCGAGATCGGCCACCGCATGATCAAGGCGGCGGCCGCGGCGCTCAAGCCGGGCGGGCGGCTGTTCATGGTGGCGAACCGCCACCTGCCCTACATGCCCGTTTTGGCGCAGGCTTTCTTCTCGGTCGAGGAAATCGCCGTCGACAACGCCTTCAGGGTCTATTCCGCCAAGCGTTGAGGTTGGGCATCGGCGCCAGGCGCGGAACCGCCATCAGGCCACGGCGCTGACGGGGGTCAGTGCAGATGGGCGATGCCTTCGGTGCCCTGGGTCAGTGCCGGGTCGCCGAGGCTGAGCGGCGCGGGCCGCCCGTAGAAATAGCCCTGGACCTCCTGGCAGCCGGCAGCCCTGAGCAGGGTCGCCTGTGTCTCCGTTTCCACGCCCTCGGCAATGGTGCGCACGCCGAGTGCCCTGGACAGGCCGACGATCGTCGACACCACGGCGCCCGAATTGCTGTCGGTCTCCATGCGGCTGACGAAAGAACGGTCGATCTTCAGCTTGTGGAACGAGAAGTCGATCAGATAGGCGAGGTTCGAGTAGCCGGTGCCGAAATCGTCGACTGCCACCGAGATGCCCATGGCGGTCAGCTGCTTCAGGATGGACGCCGCGCGATCGCGGTCCTGCATCATCGCCGATTCGGTCAGTTCGAGTTCAAGCCGCTTCGGCTCGATGCCGGTGTCCTTGATGATGCGCTCGACGATGCCGACGAAATCGCGGGTCATGAACTGCACCGGCGAAATGTTGACGGCAACGAAGCAATCCTCCGGCAGCAAACGGGCGTCGGTGCAGGCCTTGCGCAGCACCCATTCGCCGATCGGCGCGATCATGCCGGTCTCCTCGGCGACCGAGATGAACTCGACCGGCGGGATCATGCCACGCTCGGGGTGGCGCCAGCGGATCAGCGCCTCATAGCCGACGACGCGGCCCGACGTCAGGTCGAGCTGCGGCTGGTAGTGCAGGTCGAAATCGCCCCGTTCGAAGGCGCCGTGCAGCTCCGATTCGATCCACCGGCGGTGGTCGGCTACCCGGCCCATTTCGGGCTGGAACACGGCCCAGTCGCCGATGCCGCTGGCGCGCGCATTCTGCAGCGCAAGGTTCGAGCGGCGCAGGAGTACGACCGGGTCGTAGCCGTCCTTGGGCATGGCCACGACGCCGACGGAGACGTTCACCGACTGCTGGTGCGACGGCAGCTGGTACGGCCGCATCAGGTCGTGGATCAGGCGCCCGATCAGCGTGTCGAGCGAACAGCGCAGCATCTGGTCGGGATAGAGGATGGCAAACTCGCCGGCGCCGATACGACCGATGACCATGTCGCGCGGCAAAGCCGCCTTGAGCCTCGCGGTAAAAGCGCGGATCAGCGCGTCGCCATTGCTGTAGCCGATGGCGTCGTTGATCTGCTTGAAGCGGTCGATATCGATGTCGATAAGGAACATCGGCTTGCCGGTACGGGCCGTGGACGACGCTGCCTCGGCGATCTTGCCGACCATCGCGGGCCGCGCCAGAAGCCCGGTCAGCTTGTCGAAATGCGTTTCGTTGAAGACGAAATCAGCCGATTCGTCGACGCCGGCGAAGAACGACATTGCGGCGATCGAGGCGGCAAGCGCGCAAAGGGCTGCGATAACAGCGCTGATCGCGTCGCCCGACATGTCGCCGACATTGTTACCAAGGCCAAGCCTCAGGACCCACAGGCCCAGCACAAAGCTGCCCATGCCGGAAGCGGCGATGGTAATGAGCCGAAACGTGGAGCTTCGACGGGGATTCCTGGCGGCAGGCATGCTGATTTTCCTAACTTGCGCGGCATTTCTACCGATTCGCTCGTTAAGATCGATTTTGACGATTGTCTACAATTTTACCAGCAGGCGTTTTTGTTTCCGCGCCACGCGCCCCGTCCGGATGCGAGAATGGCGCCGCATATCCTGAAGTCGAGCTCGACCATGCTCGAAAATCGACGCCGATTTTCGAGGGGAGGGCGCTAGTCGCGCCCGCCATCCATCTGCTTGAGCTCGTCCAGCGTCGGCATCGAGACGATGTGGTAGCCCGAATCGACGTAGTGGATCTCGCCTGTCACGCCCGACGACAGGTCGGACAACAGGTACAGCGCCGAGCCGCCGACCTCTTCGAGGCTGACCGTGCGGCGCAGCGGCGAGTTGCGCTGCTGATAGGTGAACATGTGGCGCGCATCGGCGATGCCGGCACCCGCAAGCGTGCGCACCGGTCCGGCCGAGATGCCGTTGACCCGGATGCCGCGCGGGCCGTAGTCGTTGGCGAGGTAACGGACGCTGGCCTCGAGGCCAGCCTTGGCGACGCCCATGACGTTGTAGTTCGGCATGACGCGGACAGAGCCGGCATAGGTCAGGGTGATCATCGAGCCGCCGTCGTTCATCAGCGCCGCCGCGTGCTTGGCGACCTCGGTGAAGGAGAAGCACGAGATCACCATGGTGCGCACGAAGTTCTCGCGCGTGGTGTCGGCGTAAAGGCCCTTGAGCTCGTTCTTGTCGGAGAAGCCGATGGCGTGCACCAGGAAGTCGATGCCGCCCCACTTTTCCCTGAGCGTCTCGAAGGCGGCAGCCACCGAAGCGCTGTCCTCGACGTCACACGGCACCAGGATCTCGGCGCCGACCTTTTCTGCCAGCGGCTTGACCCGGCGGCCGAAAGCTTCGCCCTGATAGGTAAAGGCGAGTTCGGCGCCATGCTCGGCAAGCTTCTGTGCGATGCCCCAGGCAATCGAATGGTCGTTCGCGACGCCCATGATGAGCCCGCGCTTGCCCTTCATCAATCCGTCCATGTCGGTGTCCCTATGCCGAGAGGCGCTGGAAAACGAGCGTGGCGTTGGTGCCGCCGAAACCGAAGGAGTTGGACAGCACGGTGTCGATCTTGGCGTCGTCGATGCGCTTGCGCACGATCGGCATGCCTTCGAATTCCGGGTCCAGCTCTTCGATATGCGCGCTTTCCCCGATGAAGCCGCCCTGCATCATCAGGATCGAATAGATCGATTCCTGCACGCCGGCTGCACCCAGCGAGTGACCGGTCAGCGACTTGGTCGAGGTGATGTTCGGCAGCTTGCCGGCGAAGACTTCGCGGATGGCGCCCATTTCCTTCGAATCGCCCACTGGCGTCGAGGTGCCGTGGGTGTTGATGTAGTCGACCTCACCCTTCACCGTCGACAGCGCCTGGCGCATGCAGCGCATCGCGCCTTCGCCCGACGGCGCGACCATGTCGTAGCCGTCAGAGGTCGCACCGTAGCCGACCAGTTCGCAATAGATCTTGGCGCCGCGCGCCTTGGCATGTTCGAGCTCTTCGAGCACCAGCACGCCGGCACCACCGGCGATGACGAAGCCGTCTCGGTTGAGGTCATAAGCGCGTGAAGCGACCGAGGCGCGGTCATTGTATTTGGACGACATCGCGCCCATGGCGTCGAACAGGTTCGACATGGTCCAGTCGAGGTCCTCGTGGCCGCCGGCGAACATGACGTCCTGCTTGCCCCACTGGATCATCTCCGCAGCATTGCCGATGCAATGCGCCGAGGTCGAGCAGGCCGACGAGATCGAATAGTTGACGCCGTGGATCTTGAACCAGGTGGCGAGCGTCGCCGAAGCGGTCGACGACATCGCCTTCGGCACCGCGAACGGTCCGATGCGCTTGGGGGAATTGTTCTTGAGCGTGATTTCCGACGCTTCGACGATGGTGCGCGTCGACGGACCGCCCGAGCCCATGATGATACCGGTGCGCGGGTTGCCGGAGACGACGCTCTCTTCGAGGCCGCTGTCGGCGATCGCCTGCTTCATGGCGACATGGTTCCACATGCCGCCCTGCGACAGGAAGCGGGCGGCGCGACGGTCGACCAGCTCGGTCGTGTCGAGATTGGGCGCGCCCCAGACCTGGCACTTGAAGCCGTGTTCGGCGAAATCGTTGGAGAAGCTGATGCCGGACTTGGCGTCCCGCAGCGATGCCGTGACCTCGTCGGCATTGTTGCCGATGGACGATACGATACCAAGGCCCGTTACGACGACGCGTCTCATTCAGATTTTCCTTTCAGAATGTCCGGCGGCCTCAGGCCGCGGCTTCCTGCTTCGAGAGCCCGACCTTGAGGTCGGTGGCCTTGTATATGGTCTCGCCATCGGCTTTCAACCAGCCGTCAGCGATGCCCAGGACCAGGCGGCCGCGCATCACGCGCTTGAAATCGATGCCGTATTCAACCTTCTTGACCGAAGGCGTCACCATGCCCTTGAACTTCACCTCACCGGTGGAAAGGGCCATGCCCTTGCCCTGCTCGCCGAGCCAGCCGAGGTAGAAGCCGGTCAGCTGCCACATGGCGTCGAGGCCGAGGCAGCCCGGCATGATCGGGTTGCCGATGAAGTGGCAAGGGAAGAACCAAAGGTCCGGCTTGATGTCGAACTCGGCGCGGGCAAAGCCCTTGTCGAACTCGCCGCCGGTCTCGCTGATCTCGGTGATGCGATCGAACATCAGCATCGGCGGAGCAGGCAATTGGGCATTGCCGGGTCCAAACAGCTCACCGCGGGCGCAAGCCAGCAGCTCCTCGTAGCCGTAGCTGGATTTCTGTTCGGCCATGAACACCTTCCCGTCATCGTTTTGGGCGGTGCCACGCCCTTCTTGTGTGCTCTCACTAGCACAGACTGTCTCAAGCCGGAAACCGGCGTTTGCGATTAACGCGCCCATCCGCCTGGGTCAATGCGCGCTATTGATCGCATTTGAGCTACAGAATATATGTCAACCATAGCTTGCCGGCTGCCGATCAGATTTTGCGCGCTTGCGGGCTTAATATGGGGCGAAGGCAAAACTTCGACGAGGCGACGAGTGGATTCCCACAAGGCAAGCATTGCTGTGGAAATGCGTGTCCGCGACGCGGGGCTGAGGCCCACGCGTCAGCGTATCGCTTTGGCTGAACTGCTGTTTGCCAAGGGCGACCGGCACCTTTCCGCCGAGGAACTGCATGAAGAAGCCTTGTCGGCCGGTGTGCCGGTGTCGCTTGCGACCGTCTACAACGCGCTGCACCAGTTCACGGAGTCAGGCCTTCTGCGCATCCTGGCCGTCGAGGGGTCGAAGACCTATTTCGACACCAACACCTCTGACCATCACCACTTCTACATCGAGGGCGAGAACCGCATCTTCGACATCGAGTCGAATTCGGTTTGTGTGTCCAACCTGCCGGAACCTCCGGAAGGCATGGAAATCGCCAATGTCGATATCGTGGTCAGGCTGAGGCCCAAGCGCCCGGCCTGACCGGGAGCCTGCAGCCGCTCTTTTCGATTGATCGCTCAGCCGCGTTCGCCGCGCGCCCGGAGACAGCCGGGCGTCGACGATCAGTTCTCGATGCTTTCGCCCGGGTAGGCGCCCCAGACCTGCGACTGGTTGAGCCAGCCGCTGGTGCCGGCAAACGACATCTCGCACCATGTGCCGTTGCACTGCTTGATCGAGCCGACGACGCCGGGGTCGATGATGGCGACAGTGCGCGCGCCGTTCTCGGGCTTGGCGAGCAGGTTGAGCTGCGCCGGCTTGCCACGCTGCCAGGGGGCCGTCATCGCGGTGCGGTGACCAGACAGCAGCGACTGGTTGATCCAGCCCTCTGCACCTTCGGAATCGCGCACGCGGCGCCAGTTGTCATATTCCTGGATGATTTCCATCGGCAGGCCCGGCTTCATATAGAGCCAGTCGACCGGATAGTTGACGCCGGGACCGATGCGCGAATTGACCTTGCCCGACTTGAGACTGACGAATCGCGGCAACGGCAGGCCGCTGGGGCCGATCGTCCCATTCGGGGCGGCCGTGGCCGGGCCGACGAAACCGCTATCGGGCGAAACGAAAGCAAGGCCGATCAGGGCAGCGCTGACGGCCAGACGGAGCGACGCGAAACCAGACACTTCCGTAACCTCTGTTTGAACTTGGTGCCCTTTAGGCGGACACCCTTTTTCTTTGTCTTCGGCGGCACTGCTTGTTACACAGATTACCACTCATGGATCGGATTGCAGTTTCGCCGGTCTTGGTTAAAGAGGTCTCAACGAGATCTTCGTCGAGGATAGAATGGCCGGTCGAAAAAAGCCTCTCGTCGTCATTACGCGCAAGCTGCCCGACCAGGTCGAGACGCGGATGCGCGAACTCTTCGACGCGCGGCTGAATGTCGACGACCGGCCGATGAGCCAGCCGGAGCTGGTGGCGGCGGTCAAGGAAGCCGACGTGCTGGTACCGACTGTGACCGACACCATCGACGCCGCCCTGATCGAGCAGGCCGGCCCCAACCTCAAGCTGATCGCCAATTTCGGCAATGGCGTCGACAAGATCGACGTCACCGCCGCCGCCAAGCGCGGCATCACCGTCACCAACACGCCGAACGTCCTGACCGAAGACACCGCCGATATGGCGATGGCGCTGATGCTCGCCGTTCCACGCCGCCTGACCGAGGGTGCCAGTGTTCTCACCGGCGACAAGAAATGGGCCGGCTGGTCGCCGACCTGGATGCTCGGCCGCCGCATCGGCGGCAAGCGCCTCGGCATCGTCGGCATGGGGCGCATCGGCACCGCGGTTGCCCGCCGCGCCAAAGCCTTCGGTCTGTCGATCCATTACCACAACCGCCACCGTGTGCTGCAGTCGGTCGAAGACGAGTTGGAGGCGACCTATTGGGAAAGCCTCGACCAGATGCTCGCCCGCATGGACATCATCTCGATCAACTGCCCGTCGACGCCGGCGACCTTCCATCTGCTGTCGGCCCGCAGGTTGGCGCTGATGCAGCCGCACGCCTATCTCGTCAACATCGCCCGTGGCGACATCATCGACGAGGACGCACTGGTCAAGATGCTGCAGGACGGCAAGCTTGCGGGGGCCGCCCTCGACGTCTTCGAGCATGAGCCGGCGGTCAACCACAAGCTGCTCAAGCTTGCCGCCCGCGGCAAGGTGGTGCTGATGCCGCATATGGGCTCGGCCACCATCGAGGGCCGCATCGACATGGGCGAAAAGGTCATCATCAACATCCGCGCTCACGTCGACGGCCACCGCCCGCCGGACCGGGTGCTGCCGCTGAGGACCTGAGCGGACGCGATTTTCGCTGCGTCCCTCGAGGCTCGCCTCTTGGGCTCGCACCTCTGGATGAGGAAGGTCGTCGCTTTTCAGCTTGCCGCCTCGATGGTCCAGAACTTGGTGCGGAGTGCTCCGACTGCCCCATCCAGAGGTGCGAGCCCTCATCCACCTTGCATGGTTGGGGCTATGGGCTGGCGGCGGCCTCGAAGGACGCACGGCCCAGCCGCCCGCTTCAGTTGGAAACGCTGATCGCCCCATCAGCACCAACCTGCAGCTGCCTTCCCTCGAACGCGGCGAACATCTCCCGCGGCAGCCTCACCGCCACCGGTGTCTCCCAACCCATCTCTCGCGCCACGATCAGCCCGAGCAGGAGGATGGCGTCGGGCTCGTGCAGCACCAGTGCCGCCGGCGCATGACCGGCATGGACAAGTTCCATCAGTACGGCTGATGCCGACGAAGAGCCGATAGTGCCAGGCAAAAACAACACCTTGCCCGACATGCTCTGACCGCATTCGGGATGGCGTACGTCGGCGATGCGCCCGGATTTTGGATCGACGCCGCCCCAGAAGCTGATCGGCGCCGACAGCACCAGTGCCGGGCCTTGACCCGGCTTGCCTGCGACGAGGATGTTGCCGCGTGCGCTCACGAGCCGAGCCTCGCAAACACCGGCCGCCCGGTGACGGCACTTTCGACGCAGTCGGCGAGCGAGCCATAGAGCACGGCGTAGCCGGTGTTTCCGGGTGCATAATGGGCGAACTTTCCCGAATTGGTCATCAGCACGCCGCCGGCACTGTCAGGCAGGATCGGCGTCACCACCACGCAGGTATCAGTGACGATGACCACGCCGAGCGCTTCCAGCGCCTTGCGCTGGCCGTTGCGGTCGAGCTCGGCCAGCACATGTCGGCCGGTGCAGGCATGGATCGGTACGGCAAGCCGCCGACCAGCCATCAGCCGTTGCAGCGCGCCGAACTCGTCAAGCGACAGATGGGGGCTGCCGATGGCGACGGCGTCGATGCGCTCGGTGTTGCCGGCTGTCGAAAGCCTGGCCTGGGCGGAGGCGACCATGGCGGCCGTTACCAGGATCGTGATCTCGGCTGTGATGCCGCCCAGCGCCGTTTCGGCATCGGGCGCTTCCGGGGTGACGCCGTCAATATGGAACAGGCCGACCGCACCAGACGATGCGGCCGCAGCACCAAAGGCCTTGAGCGCGTCCTCGCCGGGGTTTCGTGGTATCCCCGTCACCACGCCGACGGCATTGCCGGCCTCGCGGCCATAAAGGCTGCCGAGCACCGGCCAGGCGATTTCAGAGGCGAGGAATTCGGGGGGCAGGGCGGAAACATCGAAAACCAGCGTCGCGCGGCGGTTCTCCTTGAGGTGCAGGCCATAGTCGGGCGCGCGGCCCGAGATCGCGCAGGCGATGTCGAGGAAGTCGCCATAGCGGTTGGTGCGGGCGCCAAGCACCGAGTTGCAGAAGACGACAGCGTTCGATTCGCCCCAGGCGACGTCGCTGCCGAAGGCAGGGCGGTGGCCGGCCTGGTAGGGCGCGCAGGTCCAGCTCTGCTCGCAGCCGAGCTTGCGGTAGGCCTCCATCATCCGACGCGCCATCGACCGTTGCGGCTCTTCGAGGCGCACGCGCGAGCAGCCCATGAGATCGAGCGCGCCGACATTGAGCGTCGAGCGCACAGCCACTTGGGCGCCGCCTTCGACCAGCCGTTCGGCGAACAGCGTGCCCGAATCGCCGTGATAGAGCGCACCGTCTATATGCGCCGAGGCGATTGGGATCAGCCTGGGCGCGCCGAGAAGGGACGCACTTTCGGCGACGATGCGCATCGCCATGGCAGCGCCATCGGCCCCGCCGGCGATTCTCCGTTCGTCGGCGGTGAGAGCGAGACTCACCGAAGCGTCTTTCGAAAGGTGATCGAGGTCGGGCGGTCGAAGCCGTCATGCGCGGTACGCTCGAACTCGACGAAGCCCATTTTGGCAAAGGTAGCGTGGTTGGCAGCGAGCTCGATTCGCGTTTGCAGATCGAGCACCGGCTTGCCCCGCTCTGCGGCATGGCGCTCGGCCGCCAGCATCAGCGCCCGGCCGATGCCAAGGCCGCGAGCGCTGTCGTCGACGGCAAGCTTGCCGACATAGATGACATCGTCCCGCTCGGCGGCGAAGATGCAGCCGACAAGCCGTCCGTCCAGGGTGGCGATGAAGCCGACCTCATCCCCGGCCTTGTCGCGCAGACTGGCTGCAGTCAGCCGATGCGCCGAGGACGGCGGGTCGATGACGCCGTCCATATAGGCGAAGGCGCGCATGATCAGGCCGAGCAACTCGTCCCAGCGGTCGAAAGCCTGCGTCAGCCGCGCGATGTCAGCTTTGCCTGCCATGGTTCAGGAGGCTTTGTAGCGCACGGTGTCGAAACGTGCACCGAGCGCATCGTAGAGCAAAAGCCGGCCGACAAGCGGCTCGCCGATGCCGGTAATCAGCTTGATCGCCTCCATTGCCTGCAGCGTGCCGATCACGCCGGTCAGCGCGCCGAGCACGCCGGCCTCGGCACAGGACGGCACCAGCCCCGCCGGCGGCGGCTCGGGAAAGAGGTCGCGATAGGTCGGGTTCTTGCGGCCTTCGGCGTTCGTCTCGAACGGCTTCAAAACGGTGATCGAACCGTCGAAGCGTCCCACAGCGGCATGTACCAGCGGCCGCCTCACCTCGGCTGCGGCATCGGCCACGGCATAACGCGTCTCGAAGTTGTCGGAGCCGTCGATGACCATGTCGTAACCGGCGATCAGCTCGGCAGCGTTCGCCGAGGTCAGCCTGAGCTTGTGCAATTGGACCGTCACATGCGGGTTGATGCGGGCAATGGTTGCGGCGGCACTGTCAGCCTTGGAGATGCCGACTGAATCAGTGGCGTGGATGATCTGGCGCTGCAGGTTGGACAACGAGACATGGTCGTCGTCGACGATTCCAAGCGTGCCGACGCCGGCCGCTGCGAGATATTCGAGCACCGGGGCGCCGAGCCCGCCGGCACCAATCACCAGCACGCGTGCGCGCTTCAACTTCTGCTGGCCCGGCCCGCCGATCTCCGGCAGCACGATATGCCTGGCGTAGCGTTCGAGTTCTTCAGGGGAGAGCGGGGCTGGCTGGTTCATGGCGCTACCATATCGCCACGGCTTGTGCTTGTCAGTCGGATAGCCGCGCGAACTATCGGTCCAGACTATCGGGCAACGGCGTTTCGCTGACGCTGCCATGGTCGACGGTCAGGAACTGCGCCCGGCCGGCGAGGCTTGAAAACAGGCTGGGCTCGGTGCCGGTCATGAAGGCCTGGCAATTGAGCTCTTCGAGGATTTCGAACAGTGCCGCGCGCCGTCCGGCATCGAGATGGGCGGCGATCTCGTCTAGCAGCAGGATGGGAGCAGCACCCGCCATCTCGCCGGTGAGGCGGGCATGCGAAATGACGATGCCGACCAGCAAGGCCTTCTGTTCGCCGGTCGAGCACAGCTCCGCCGGCATGGATTTCGGCTTGTGGCGCACGACGAGATCGGAGCGGTGCGGGCCTTCGAGCGTGCGTCCCGCCGCGCGGTCGCGCTCGCGCCCGCCGGCCAGGGCCTGGCGGAAACGCTCCTCCAGCTCCACCGCCGGCATGTCGCCGATGCTCTGTTCGAGCGTACCGGCCAAACTCAGCTCGGCTTGCGGGAAAGGGCCGGTTTCCGGCATTCGCCCGATCATCGCCGTCAGAAGTCGCACCATCTCGACGCGCGCGGCGGCGATCGCGGCACCCGTCTCGGCCATCTGGATCTCGATCGCATCGAACCAGGCGTTGTCGCGCCGGTCTTCGGACAGCAGGCGATTGCGGCCGCGCATCGCCTTTTCATAGTCGAGCGCGCGCTGGCCATGCGCCGGGTCGATCGCCAGCACCAGCCGGTCGAGAAAACGGCGACGGTCGCCGGCCGGCCCGGTGAACAGCGCGTCCATCGACGGCGTCAACCACACCACGCGTAGCCATTCCAGCATGTCGTCGGCCTTGGCGGCGGCACCATTGATGCGCACGCGGCGCCCGGCCTCGCCTACAGCGTCCGGCGTCGTGCCCGTGCCCAGCTCGGCATCTCCGAACGGCCCCTCGATCGCCGCATGCACGGCAAAGGCACCCGCGCTGCTTTCGCGGGCGACGTCGGGATAGGGCGCACGGCGCAGGCCGCGTCCCGGCGTCAGGAAGGAGATGGCTTCGAGAAGGTTGGTCTTGCCGGCACCATTCTCGCCGGTGAACACCACCGCGCCCGGCCTGAGGTCGAGCGAGAGCGAGCTGTAATTGCGGAAGTCGGTAAGCTGAAGCTTACCGATATGCGTCGAGGGGATGCGCTTCCGCGTCTCCCCCGTATCTGGCTCCAACACGGGCGTGTGGGCGCTACACGCGCATCGGCATCAGCACGTAGAGAGCGTTCTCGTCGGCTGTGTCGTGGATGAGCGTGGGCGACCCGGCATCGGCCAGCATGAAGCGGGCTTCGCTGCCCTTGAGCTGGGCGGCAACGTCGAGCAGGTACTTGGCGTTGAAGCCGATCTCGATCGGGTCCGAGGAATAGTCGGCGGCCAGCTCTTCGACGGCGCTGCCCGAATCGGGATTGTTGACGGCCAGCGTCACCAACCCGTCGGCGATCGACAGCTTCACCGCGCGGCCACGCTCGGACGAGATCGTCGAGACACGGTCGACGGCAGCAGCAAAGCTCTGGCGGTCGATGATCAGCTTCTTGTCGTTGCCGCTCGGAATGACGCGCTGATAGTCGGGGAAGGTTCCGTCGATCAGCTTCGAGGTCAGGATCACGCCGCCGATGGTCAGGCGCATCTTGGTGTCGGAAATCTCGGTGGTGACGGCGACGTCCGGATCGTCGATCAGCTTCTGCAGTTCGGAAACGGTCTTGCGCGGAATGATGATGCCCGGCATGCCCTCGGAGCCGGCCGGCGCCTCGACCTCGGCGCGCGCCAGGCGGTGGCCGTCGGTGGCGACCGCGCGCAGCATCAGCTTGCCGCCGCTCTCATGCGTGTGCAGGTAGATGCCGTTGAGATAATAACGCGTCTCTTCGGTCGAGATGGCGAACTGGGTCTTGTCGATCAGGCCCTTGAGCGCGTTGGCGTCGAGCCGGAAGATGTGGGAGAAAGTGCCGGCGGAAAGCTCGGGGAAATCCGACTGCGGCAGGCACTGGAGGCGGAAGCTGGAGCGGCCAGACACCACCGACATGGCGTTGCCGTCCTCGTCGGTCTTCAGCATCACTTCGGCGCCGTCAGGCAGCTTGCGCACGATGTCGTAGAGCAGGTGCGCGGGAACCGTGGTCGCGCCGCCCTGTTCGACGGAGGCCGGTGTTGCTTCCGAGATCTCGAGATCGAGGTCGGTCGCCTTCAGTTCGAGGCTCGCGCCATTGGCCTGCAGCAGCACGTTGGACAGGATCGGAATGGTGTTCCGGCGCTCGACCACGCGGTGCACGTGGTTCAGGGACTTCAACAGGTTGGAGCGTTCCAGGATAACACGCATGACGAAACAGGCTCGCTTGTTTGAAGGTGCGGGCTCGCGGGCTCGAATGCGCCCGGGAAAGCCCGCAACACGATCGGAATTCACCTGAGTCTGACAGGAAAAACGGCGGAAAGGCAAGCCCGCGCGACGACTTGGCGGCCGTGGCGCGGGCGTTCTGGGGATAAGTCGCAGGCGTCAATCCGTCGCCTGCGTTTGCAGCCCGTCAGGCCTGGTCGTTGATCAGCCGCCTCAACAGTTCGAGCTCCTGGGCGAGCGTGTTGTCGCCGCCCGACAGATCCTCGATCTTGCGCACGGCATGCAGCACCGTGGTGTGGTCGCGACCACCGAAACGCCGGCCGATCTCGGGCAGCGAACGCGGCGTCATCACCTTCGACAGATACATCGCGATTTGGCGCGGCTTGACGATGGTGCGGGTGCGGCGGTTCGACAGAAGCTCGGTCTTCGACACGTTGTAGTGCCGCGCCACGATGCGCTGGATGTCTTCGATGCGCACGCGCTTCGGCTCGCCGGAGCGGTAGATGTGGCCGAGAATCTCGTCGATGCGCTCGATCGACAGCTGCGGCTCGAACGACTGGCGGAAGATCAGCTGGTTGAAGGCGCCTTCCAGCTCACGGCCCGAGCCGGTCACGGTGCGGGCGACATGGGTGAGGATCTCCTCGTCCATGGCAAGGTTGGGGTCTTCGTGCTTGGCGCCGGCGAAGCGCAGCTTGAGCATGCCAAGGCGCATGCCGAAGTCCGGTGCCGACATTTCGAGCGCCACGCCGCCATTGAGGCGCGAACGCACGCGCGGCTCGAGCGATTCCAGTTCCGCCGGCGGCCGGTCGGCCGCAACCACCACCTGCTTGGCCGAATCGAGCAGCATGTTGATGAGATGGCAGAACTCGTGCTGGATCGACTTGCCCTGCAGGAACTGCATGTCGTCGATGATGAGCAGGTCGATGTCGCGCAACTGTTCCTTGAGCGTCAGCGCGTTGTTGTCGCGGATCGCGGTCGCAAAGCGCCACATGAAGTATTCGGCCGTCAGGTAGACGACACGCGACTTCGGGTTCTGGCGCAGCGATTCTGCGGCGATTGCCTGCAACAGGTGCGTCTTGCCGAGACCGACGGTGGCGTGGAGGAACAGCGGGTTGAAGCGCGAGTTCGATTCCGCCACAGCACGCGCCGCTGCAAGGGCCACCCGGTTGGACGGGCCTTCGACGAAGGACTGGAAGGTGTAGCGCGGGTCGAGCGGCGAGCCGAGCACGCTCTGCTTGAATTCCTGGTCGGCGGTGCCGTTGCGCACCGGGGCAGGGCGCTCGGCAGCGCGCCCTGCAGCCACGGTGCTGGTGGCAAGGGCGGTCTGCGCCTGGCGCACCGGCTTGCGCAGTGCAGCCGTGTCGGCTTCCACGCCGGGGCGCGCCGTGCGGGTTGCCGTGCGGATGATGATCTCGAGCTTCAGCAGCCCAGGCTCTTCCTGGCGCCAGAGTTCGGAAATGAGATCGAGATAATGGCTGTTGATCCAGGAGCGCAGGAAAGCCGTCGGCACCGAGAGGCGCACGATGCCCTTCGAGGTCTCCGCAAGCTTCATGCGGCCGAACCAGCTTGAGAAGACCTCGCTGCCCAGGCGTACCTGAAGCTGCGTCTTGACCCGGTCAAAATTCTTCTCTGCGGCGCTGGTTGCTGCCACTTCATTGCCCTCGATCAGTTCGCCGGTAAAAAGAAAGCCCGCATTTGCTTCCCTTTCGATGCCGCTTTGCATTGTTTGCAATCCCTAACCTTCGGTCCTCGTTGCCGAATGGGGACGCGCCGCTCGCGTCTCCATCGGTGTATGTTCATTCGGGATGCTTGCCGTTTCCGGCGGAGCCCCAGTCACCTTCGCCTAGCGCCATGCAGCGCTTTCGGAAGGCCAGTGCCGCGGGGGCGGCAGCACCAGGCAAATGCGTAGCCACCCGGCGAAATCGCCGGTGCGATGCAAAGTCACCATGCCGTGTATCCCCACACGCCCCAAGTATACTTCGAAGTGGGCATACCTCCCCCGGACGCGGATTCCATCCACGCCGAGAACGCCGCCGATTTTGTGGCTTTGCAGAGGGCTTGCTGCCCGTCCCTTCGATAAAAAGACCTTACAAAAATCGCTGTGGACGAGGCAAGGCCGAGTCTAACCCGTTTTTAATGAATCTGCTTACCTCGGCTCCGGATTCAAAGCTTGCCGGTACCCCTCAAAGGGACAAAGCCGTTGTGATTCAAACCCTTTTCCGGGGATCGAAAAAAACCGCACGCCGGCCGAAATATTTTTAAAAGAATCCGCTTGACACCAACTTGTCCCCCGAGCCCTGCGGGCAGCTTGAACAAGCTGTGGATGACCATTCGCAAGTCTTTGAAATTGATAGGTAATTTCTGCCAGCCCGAGTCTGGTTGTAGGGCTACTTCTAACAGTTGTAGTTATCAGAATAGCCGCATATGCCGGCAAAATTTCGACCCCCTGCAGACCCTGCTTGGACGGCCCTTCGGATGGGTTTTTCGGCCCCCATCCGGCAAAAGAAAAACCCGGCTGGTTAGGCCGGGTTGATCAGAAATCCAATTGCTTGCAGGGCTTAGGCGGAAAGCGCCTTGAGCCGCTGTGCCAGGCGCGAAACCTTGCGCGAGGCGGTGTTCTTGTGCAGCACGCCCTTGGTGGCGGCGCGCATCAGTTCCGGCTGGGCGGCGTTGAAGGCGGCTTCCGCCTTTGCCTTGTCGCCCGAGGCCAGTGCCTCTTCGACCTGGCGGACATAAGTCCGGACGCGCGAGCGGCGGTTCTTGTTGACCGCTGCGCGGCGGGCGATCTTACGCGTTGCCTTCTTGGCCGAGGAGGTATTGGCCATGGTGCCTCTCTTTGGTCTCTAGGTGGGCGCCCGCGGGTATCCGTAGAGCGCAAAAATAAATCGGGCGTCCCTGGGGGCGCCTCAGTTGGTGCGGCTTATAGTTCAGCTTGCCGCCAACGTCAACGCGATTCAGGTCAGCGGTTGCGGAAATTCGCAGTCCTTTTCTCGGCAAAGGCCGCCATGCCTTCCTTCTGGTCGTCGAGTGAAAACATTGAATGGAACACGCGGCGCTCGAAGCGCAGGCCTTCGGACAGCGTTGCTTCATAAGAACGATTGACCGCTTCCTTGCACATCATGACAGCCGGAAGCGAGAAGTCGGCGATCTTTGCCGCCGCCTTCATCGCCTCTTCCATCAGATCGGCCGCGGGCACGACTCGCGAAACGAGTCCGGAGCGCTCGGCTTCGGCCGCATCCATCATCCGGCCGGTCAGGCACATGTCCATCGCCTTCGACTTGCCGACGAAACGGGTCAGGCGCTGCGAGCCGCCCATGCCGGGCATGACGCCGAGCGTGATCTCGGGCTGGCCGAACTTGGCCGAGTCGGCGGCGATGATGAAGTCGCACATCATGGCGAGTTCGCAGCCGCCGCCCAGGGCGTAGCCGGCGACAGCTGCAATCATCGGCTTGCGGTTGGCTGCAAAGGCCTCCCAGCCGGAGAAGAAGTCTTCCATATAGGCGTCGACATAGGTCTTGCCCTGCATCTCCTTGATGTCGGCGCCGGCCGCGAAGGCCTTTTCCGAGCCGGTGATGACGATGGCACCGATGCCCTGGTCGGCTTCAAAAGTGCCGGTGGCGGCGAGGAGCTCGGCCAGGACAAGAGAATTGAGCGCGTTGAGCGCCTTCGGGCGGTTGAGCGTGATCAGCCCGACCTTGCCGCGTGTTTCGACGATGATCGTTTCATAGGCCATCTTGCGGCTCTCCCTCTCTCGCAGCGTCACCAATGAGGCTTTGCTCTAACTCAGCGCTGGCACTGGCGGCAATAGAAGGTTGAGCGCCCGCTCTGCACGATGCGCTCGATGTGGCCCGCACAGCCGCTGTGCGCACAAGGTTCGCCCTCGCGGTCATAGACGGAGAAGGAGTGCTGGAAGTAGCCGAGCGAGCCGTCGGTATGGACATAGTCGCGCAGCGAGGACCCGCCGGCGGCGATCGCATCGGCAATGACTTCCCGCACCGATGTCGCCAGAAGCGTAGCCCGCTCCTTCGCCACCTTGCCATTGTCGGCGATTGTGCCTGCGGCCCGCGTCGGCGACAGCCCGGCGCGCCAAAGTGCCTCGGAGACATAGATGTTGCCCAGTCCGGCAATCAGCCGCTGGTCGAGCAGGGCCGCCTTCAGTGGAGTCTTCTTGCCTTCGAACAGATGGGCGAGCAGTTCACCGTCAAGCGTATTGCCCGTCGGCTCGACGCCAAGTCCCTGCAGCATCGGATGCTCGGTGCCGTTGCGCTCGGCAAACAGCATGAAGCCGAACCGCCTGGGGTCGTTGAAGACGACTCGCGCCGAAACCCCCTTTGGATCCGCGACGTGGAAGACGACATGGTCGTGAGCCTCGGACTTCGAGCGCTCGTGGTGGAAATTGCTTGGGGCGGCAGAGCCCTCGTCGGTTTCGACGCGGAACGAGCCGGACATGCCGAGATGGCAGATCAGCAGCGGCGCATCCTCGACATCGGCGATCAGATATTTGGCGCGCCGTCCGAGCGAGGTGATCTTGCGGCCTTCCAGGCGTTCGCCGAACCTGTCGGGGAAGGGGTAGCGCAGATTGGGGCGGCGGGTCTCGACGCGCTCGATGCGCGCGCCTTCCAGCACCGGCTGCAGTCCGCGCCGCACGGTTTCGACTTCGGGCAATTCAGGCATGGCTGGCGACCGTCTCCAGGAAGGAGTTGCCATGGCGGCCGGGCGCCAGGCCGAGATGGGCCGCCACCGTTTCGCCGATGTCGGCGAAGGTAAGCCTCAGCCCGATGTCCCCGCCGGAACCGCCCGCAGCGATACCGATCACCGGGATGCGCTCGCGCGTGTGGTCGGTGCCTGGCCAGGTCGGGTCGTTGCCATGGTCGGCGGTGAGGATGAGCAGGTCGCCCGGCTTCATCCGCGCAAAAGCCTCGGGCAGGCGCCTGTCGAAGGCCTCGAGGGCTGCGGCATAACCCGGCACGTCGCGGCGATGGCCGAACTCCGTGTCGAAGTCGACGAAGTTGGCGAACACCAGGTCGCCGTCCCGGGCGTCGTCCATGGCACCGAGCGCTTTGTCGAACATCGCCATGTTGCCGACGCCCTTGCGGATTTCGCTGATACCGCGATGCGCGAAGATGTCGCCGATCTTGCCGATGCCGATCACCTTGCTGCCGCGTGCGGTGAGGCGGTCGAGCAACGTGTCCTCAGGGGGCGGGGTGGCATAGTCGCGGCGGTTGGGCGTGCGCTGGAACGTTGCCTTGCTCTCGCCCAGGAAGGGTCGGGCGATGACCCTGCCGATCTTCAGCGGGTCGACGAGGCGGCGGACGACCTGGCATAGCTCGTAGAGCCGCTCCAACCCGAAATGCGTTTCATGTGCTGCGATCTGCAGCACCGAATCCACCGAGGTGTAGCAGATCGGCTTGCCTGTTCTGACATGCTCTTCGCCGAACCGTTCGATGATCTCGACGCCGCCGGCGTGGCAGTCGCCCAGAATGCCCGGAACCTTGCCTTCCCTGGATATCGCTTCGGTCAGCGAGGCGGGGAAGGCCGGAACAGTCTGCGGAAAATAACCCCAGTCGAAGGTGACGGGCAGGGCGGCGATTTCCCAGTGGCCGGAAGGTGTGTCCTTGCCGCTCGAAACTTCCTGTGCCGCACCGAAAAAGGCGCCGGCACGTAGCGGCGTGCCGGCGGCGAATTCGAACCCTGTCGCCCGCCTGGCGGCGAGGCCAAGCCCGAGCGATGCCATATTCGGCACCTCTAGCGGGCCGCTGCGCAAACCGACGCGGTCGCCGCGGCCCTCGGCGCAGGCGCTCGCAATGTGCCCGAACGTGTCGGAACCGACGTCGCCGAAGTGCGCGGCGTCGGCCGCCCCGCCAATGCCGAAGGAATCCAGAACAAACAGGAATGCACGCGCCATCTACAAGGGGCTCTCAATTGCCGGTCCGCCAGACATAGGATCAGTCGCGGACGTTGGCAATTATCCGGCGACAGCTGACAGCTTCGCGGCACAGGGCTGTGCCGGTTCAGCAGTTCGTGCAGGGAACCGATGCGCTCATGCGGGGGCGCAGATAGTAGGTTTCCGACATCGGGATACTGGCGAAAGCCGCGCCCAGGCCAAGCGTCTGTTTGCTTGTGGGTGTCCAGACGATGACGGGCAGGTAGTCGAGGTTGCTTTCGACGCGGATGAGGAAGGTTCCTCTGATCTTGAGTGCCGTCGGCACCGTTGCCGGAGCGTCTTTGGGGGCGTCCATCGAGGCAGTGCCGTTCACGAGTTTGCGTGACCAGGCCACCTTTACGACAGGTGTCGGTTCATCGGTTATCTCGATCGCGGTGATCACGATCTTGCCGACACTGCGATTGTAGGGCTGCAGGATCGATTCACCGATCTTCATGATCGCATCGATCTCGGCCGTGGTGGTGGTCTGCTGCTGGGTGACGAGGTCGGCGACCATCGAGCCGACGCGGCTGACCTTCTTGTTGGTCTCGATCCCTTGCGAAACCTCCATGGTCACGAAGTAGAGCGACAACAGCAGCGGCGCGATGATGGCGAATTCGACGGCGGCAATACCGCGCCTGTCACCGACCAGCGCGCGAGCGCGACACCGCCATTGCTCCAGCAAGGATCGTGCTCCCGCGCAGAAAGACATGTTGCCCCTTTTCCCAGGTCCGCGGCTCTCGTGGCCGATCGGTTCACTCAGTCGTTAAACGGTTCGTTCTGCCAGGTGACGGTCGCGTATTGCAGGGTCTTGCCGTCCTTGAGGTTCGACATCGATGCCCGCATGAAATCTGTGATGACAGGCCACTTGTAGATGACCTGCAGCATGTTCTTGGACATCGAAGGGCCTGGTGTGACGGCAAAGCCTGTCGTGTCGACATCCCTGTCGCTGGTCAGTTTGAGCTTGACCTTTGCCGCTTCGGCAAAGGTCGGATAGCTGCGCAGATCGACGATAAGCTGGGCCTTGCAGTCCTTCGAGACCAGGACTGCAAGCTTCTCGCAAATCTTGTTCTTCAGTTTGTCCTCGGTGAAACCTGCCGCCTTTTCCTGGCCCGTGCGCAACTGCCGTGCAACTTCGTCGGCGGCATTGGCGAGCACCTGTTGCCCGGCAAACGCAATGCAGCTTTCCAGGATGGCAAAGACCAGCAGCGAGAACGGGATCGCCAGCACGGCGAATTCGATCGCTGTACTGCCGCTCCGGTTCCGCATGAACCTGATGAGGTGGCTTGGCTTGGATCCGTTCACATCAATGCCTTCTGCAACCGCTGCTGCGCTCATGTCCCGACCGCGTTCCGTGGTTCGCGTCGACGTATAAGGGAAAGCTGTTGAGGTCCGGTTTGAATGACCGGGAAAATTGTGCGAATCCGGTTTACCCGCGGCTAACCACGCGGCGCAGTGTCACGCATCGACACCTACTGGCTGGCGTTCATCTCGCTCTCGGACATCCGCTCGGCATCGCTCTTGTAGGAGCTCTCGCAATAGGGCGTGCAGGACAGCGTCTGGATCTCCGAACGCCGGTAGATGCGGACGGATGAGGCGTCATGGCGGATAACCGTCACCTGCTCGTCGACGATCGGGCTGCCGTCGGCATCGAGCACCACGAGGTTGGTGACTCCGAAACCCTTGCCGGTGAGCACGATGGTCGAGGCGTCCTGTATGGCAGCATCGGCGATCGCCGAATTGCCGACCACAATGGTATCGGCCGGGCGCGTGAGCCGCACGATCTTGGCCTGGTTCATCGTCACTTCAATGCCCGCGCCGGCATATGCGTATGTTGCGGCCGCGAGAGATGCCAGCCAGGCGCAGGTTCCCAGGACATAAAGGTTTGGCTTGGCCATGTCGTCGCCCCCTCGGCGGCTGTCGGTGTCGGTCCACTGTTCAATGGAAGATGAACGACTTTGGTGAACCAACGGTTAAGCGTTGCATGGTGACAACCATAGGGCGAGGCGGCATCCCTTTCGAACAGTCTTCATGTCACGTTGCCGGCGCCGAAGAACGCCTTCCCGAGGCAGGGGCCATCCCTGACAATTGTTGGGCTGCGCTTAGTTCGCAGTTAACCAAATGGAGCCAAGCCGCCACGAAAGGATTCGGTAAGGCTGTTTCTTAAGTCGATCGAAAGAGCTCCCCGCTAGGTTGCAGTCATCCGATCGACGACAAAGAAATGTTGGCGGAAGTGCTGTAACACGGAGCAAGGAGCTTATCATGTCGAACCTCATCGCACGTTTTGTGAAGGACGAATCCGGCGCGACCGCCATCGAATACGGTCTGATCGCCACGCTTATCGCGCTTGCCATCATCGTTGCCGCCGGCAGCGTCGGCACGCAGCTGGATGCACGCTTCGACGCCATCGCAACGGCGCTGACGCCCGCCCCGTAATATGGGCGCAAAGCCTCTCCGGCGCTTCAGTCGGTAAGGTTCACGGAAGGCTGCTCGCGTTGAGCAGCCTTTTTGCTTTCGGGCGGCAATCGATGGATCCCGCCGCCGGTTCATCGAAGCTTAATGCCGCTTCGTTAGCTTCGACCCATGTGGTGTGAATGGCGGAGATGTAGCCATGCTTGAAGCGTTGATTTTTGTCGTATTTCCCTTCTGCATGGTCTTTTCAGCCGTCTCCGACACCTTGTCGATGACGATCGCCAATCGTGTGCCGCTGCTGCTGCTCGGTGTGTTCCTCGTTGTTGCACCGCTAACTGGAATGGCGTGGGCGGATATCGGTTTGCATCTTGCCGCCGGTGCCTTGCTGCTGACGGTTACATTTGCTTTGTTTGCCTTTGGCGGCATGGGCGGCGGCGACGCAAAGCTGATCGCTGCCACCGGCGTCTGGATGGGGCTAGGTATGCCCCTGATGGAGTATCTGCTCACCTCGACGATCCTTGGTGGTGTCCTGACGCTCTCGATCCTGGCTTTCCGGAGTTCGTTGCTGTCTCGCGTCGTCAGCCAGAACATGTTCCTCAAGAACTTCTCCGAAGACGCAGGCGGCGTGCCCTATGGCATTGCCCTTGGGCTCGGCGGGCTCGTCACCTACCCGGCCTCGCCGCTGGCGGTCTGGGCAGTGGAGCGTCTGGCGTCACAATAGCCCTGCAGACACCACGCGTAAGAAACAATTAATCACGCTTGTAAGGACTGCATTAACCATAAGTTGACGATTGCCTATGCAAAGTCCGGCTTGGCTTGATGGGGTGCCAGGGCGAGGTTTCGGACAAATGGCTGCATCGCGACTGATGATACTGGGCGTAGCGGTCGCTGCCGCAGGCGGCGCCGGTTTTGTCGCCAAGAACATGTCGGCACCGCCGCCGGCCGAGGTCATTGTCGAGTCCGGCCCACAACAGCCACAGATTGCCCTTACGGATGTTCTGGTGCTGACCGCCGACGTGCCCATGGGTGGCACCGTCGAAAACAACATCGGCTGGCAGCCCTGGCCCAGTGACGGCGTCAATCCCAATTTCATTACCCGGGATGCCGAGCCCGAAGCGCTCGACAAGTTCAAAGCCTCAGTGGCGCGACTTGCCATGTACAGTGGCGAGCCGCTGCGCAAGTCCAAGCTGATCGGCGAAGGCCAGAGCTTCATGTCGGCGGTCCTGCCGTCCGGCATGCGCGCTGTCGCCACCACGATCTCCGCCGACACTTCGGCTGGTGGTTTCATCCTGCCCAACGACTATGTCGACGTCATCATGACGCGCCGCACCGACGCATCGAAATCCGGCGGCGGCTTCACCACCGAAACCATTCTCAGTAACATCCGCGTCCTGGCCATCGATCAGGCCATCCAGGAGGATGAGGAAGGCAAGAAGGTCAAGGTTGGCGAAACCGCCACGCTCGAGCTTACGCCGCAGCAGGCCGAAATCATCACCGTGGCGCAGCAGATGGCTGACCGACTGACACTGGCGCTGCGTTCGGTTGCCGACACCCAGCAGAAGAACCTCGCCGAGGCCGATTATCTGGTTTCCGGCTCAGGCAAGCGCGGAACGGTGCGGCTCATCAAATCTGGCGAGATTTCTGAATCGGGAGCACGGAAATGAGGTCCTGCATCAGACTTCTGGCGACCGCTGCCACAGCCCTTGGCATCCTGGCCGGCGGCTCCCTTGTTGCCAATCTCGCCCCGGCTTCCGCAGCCCAGGCCAAGATCGGCTCGAACACGACCAACAGCCAGCGCGTCAAGCTAGGTCTCAACAAATCGGTTGTCATCGACCTGCCGAGCGACGCCTATGACATCCTCGTCGCCAACCCGGCCGTTGCGGACGCCGTCACCCGTACGGCGCGGCGCATCTACCTGTTCGGCAAGGCGGTCGGTGAAACCAACATCTTCGTTTTTGGCCCCAATGGCGAGCAGATCGTCAGCCTCGATCTCTCTGTCGAGCGCGACGTTGCCGGCCTCGAGGATTACATCAAGCGCTTCATCCCCAGCGCCGACATCAAGGTCGAACTGCTGAACGACAACGTCGTGCTGACCGGCACCGTCGACACCCCGCTCGATGCCAAGCGCGCCGTCGACCTGGCGACGATCTTCGTGACAGGCGGTGAGGCGACGACTGGTCAGTATTCGCAGACTGCCTCCGGCGGATCCCAGAACGGCGGCGTCGATATCGATAACCCCGACCAGACGCGCCAGAAGAGCAAGATCGTCAACCTGCTCCAGATCGTCGGCGACGATCAGGTGATGCTGAAGGTCACCGTCGCCGAAGTCAGCCGCAACATCATGAAGCAGCTTGGCGTCAACATGCTGGCGAATGGCGGCGCAGACGGCATTAGTTGGGGCATAGCAAACGCCGCGACAGGCGGTCTGGGCGCGCCGTTATCGGGCAAAAACTTCTCATTGATTGGCAAGAATGGCCTTGAAGCCTCGATCAACGCCATGGATCAGGCAGGTGTCCTGAAAACCCTTGCCGAGCCGACCTTGACGGCAGTGTCGGGCGAGCAGGCGACTTTCCGCGTTGGCGGCGAGTACAACATGTTGCGAGAGGTTTCGGCGCCAAAGATGAACGACCAGGGCGTCGTCACCGACCCCGGCGGCCTCCGCTACGAGACGATGGAATATGGCATCAGCCTTGAGTTCAAGCCTGTCGTGCTCTCGCCTGGGCGCATCAGCCTGAAGGTTCGGACGGCGGTCTCCGAACCGACAAATGAATCACCGGGCGCCAGTGGTTCCAATCCGATGCTGCCGTCGTTGCGCAAGCGTCTTGCCGATACGACAGTCGAACTGCCCTCTGGTGGCTCGATGATGATTGCCGGTCTCGTTCGCGACGACGTCAAACAGATCATGGGCGGGGTGCCCGGTCTTTCGAAAGTGCCGATCCTTGGCACGTTGTTTCGCAGTCGCGACTTTATCCGCAATGAATCCGAATTGGTCATCATCGTGACCCCATATCTGGCGCGCCCGGTTGCACGCAATGAACTCGCCAAGCCTGACGACAATTTCAGCGTTGCCAGCGATGGCGCCGGTATTTTCCTCGGCCGCGTCAACCGGGTCTACGGCACCATGAAAACCGACAAGCCCATGGGCCGCTATCACGGCGTCGTCGGCTTCATTTACAAATGAGCGGGGATAGGGGCATGTCTCAGGCAATCTTCACACGTACCGCCGACCGCGACAGACCGGTCAATGCGCGCTTCCTTGGTTCACTGCTTGCAGCTGCCGCGGTGGCATTGCTGGCAGGCTGCGCCAATCGTGACAGCGTCGTCGTCGGCTCGATCCCCGACGACTACCGCACCAATCATCCCATCGTCATTGCCGAGAAGAACCAGACCCTCGACATTCCGGTGGGTGCTGGTGATACCGGCATTACCAGAGGGCAGAGGATTACTTTCGAAGGATACCTGCAGCATTATGATCGCAATGCGGCCCCGACGCTGACGATCATGACCCCTGCGGGCGGGGCCAACGACGCTGCAGCTTCGAGGACTGCCCGTGGCTTGATGAACGTCGCGATGAAGGCCGGCGTTCCCAGAAACCGGATCGCCATCACCCGCTACCAGAGCGAGTACCCCGAAGCATCGTCACCCATCCGCGTTGTTTACGCGGCGATGAGGGCGCAGACGGGCCGTTGCGGCACCTGGCCGGCGGATATCGCCGACACGACCGAGAACAAACTCCACGCCAATTTCGGCTGTTCCTATCAGAACAATCTCGCGGCGCAGATCGCCAACCCGGCAGACCTGCTCGGGCCACGCAAGCAATCCGAGATCGATGCCGAAAACCGCAACGTGGTGATCGACCAGTATCGAAAGCCGCCGGCTCCCTGGGATCCGGAAACATTCTATTGATGGGATTTGGGGGCAGTCAGACATGAGCAATCTCGCCTACGATTCCCCATCCGATGGGGCCGAGCTGTCGCAGCATGATCTTGACGTCATGCAGACCTTGAGGCCCGTGCCGCGCATTTCGATCCAGGCCTTCTGCGAGACAGACAGCGTCGCCGGGCCGATTGGCCGCGCCGGCGAGGACCGTCGGATGGCCAAGGCCCATCTCCAGGTCCATATGGGCGGTATCGAAACCGCCATCGAGGTCTACAGCGGCGCACCGACCCCGAATCTGATCATCCTGGAGTCGCGCAGCGAACCCAAGAGCTTGCTTGAGGCGTTGCATCGGCTGTCGGAATATTGCGACCCGAGTTCCAAGGTGGTGGTCATCGGCCATTACAACGACGTCGCGCTCTATCGCGAGCTGATCCGCTCGGGCATCTCGGAATATGTCGTGGCGCCTGTCTCCACCGCGGATGTCGTCAGCGTCATCTCCTCGATCTTCGTCGACCCCGACGCAGAGCCGATCGGACGCTCGATTGCGTTCGTCGGTGCCAAGGGCGGCGTGGGTTCCTCCACCATTGCCCACAACATCGCCTGGGCGATGTCGAGCCTGTTCAAGTCCGAGGTGGTCGTCGCCGATCTCGACCTGGCCTTTGGCACCGCCAACATCAACTTCGACCAGGACCCGGCCCAGGGCATCGCCGAGGCGGTGTTTGCGCCGGAACGTGTCGACGAGGTCTATCTCGACCGCCTGCTGGCCCAGTGCGCCGAGCATCTGTCGCTGCTTGCAGCACCCTCGACGCTTGAGCGCGTCTATGATTTCGACGCCGAGGCCTTCACATCGATCATCGACACGGCCCAGCGCAGCTCGCCGATGCTTGTGCTCGACGTACCCCATATCTGGAGCGGCTGGAGCAAGAACACACTGCTTCGCGCCGATGAGGTGGTCATCACGGCGACGCCCGAGCTGGCCAATCTGCGCAACACCAAGAACATGGTCGATATGCTGAAGCGGCTGCGGCCCAACGATCCGCCGCCCAGGTTGATTCTCAACCAGGCCGGGGTGCCGAAACGCCCTGAGATCACCGCCAAGGATTTCGCCGAGCCGCTTGGCATCTCGCCGTTGGCGGTCATCCCTTTCGACCCGCTGCTGTTCGGCAATGCCGCCAACAATGGACGCATGCTGGGCGAGATGGATGCCAAGAACGCGGTCGTCCAGACGATCAACGAGATCGCCCATGTTCTCACCGGCCGGTCCGAGGCCAAGGCCAAGAAGGCGTCCGCACTCGGTGGAATTCTCAGTCGGCTGAAAGCCCGCAAGAAGTGATGCCAGTGCGGCGGAGGTGTTAGTCGATCATGTTTGGCAGGAGAGGCAACGACGACGGTAATCGCCCCACGCCGGGGTTCCGTCCGCTCGCAACGACGCCGCCCCCCGCGGCATCGCCACAGGCCGCCGACACGCTGGTTGCTCCACGCCCCGCGGCGCCTGCGCCGGCTGCACCGGCAGCCGCGCCGCGGCGTAATTTCGAGCCGACGCCCTCCTATGCGCCAGAGCCGCGCAAGGCGCAGCGCGAGCGCAGCGAAAGCTATTACGACACCAAGAGCCAGGTGTTCTCGGCGCTGATCGACACCATCGATCTGTCGCAGCTTGCCAAGCTCGATCCTGAAAGCGCGCGTGAAGAAATCCGCGACATCGTCAACGACATCATCGCGATCAAGAACTTCGCGATGTCGATCTCCGAGCAGGAAGAGCTGCTTGAGGACATCTGCAACGACGTGCTCGGCTACGGCCCCCTCGAACCGCTGCTGGCGCGCGACGAAATCGCCGACATCATGGTCAACGGGGCCAAGAACGTCTACATCGAAGTCAACGGCAAGGTCGAGCAGACCTCGATCCGCTTCCGCGACAATCAGCAGTTGCTCAACATCTGCCAGCGTATCGTCAGCCAGGTCGGCCGCCGCGTCGACGAATCCTCCCCCATCTGCGATGCGCGCCTGCCCGACGGCTCGCGCGTCAACGTCATTGCGCCGCCATTGTCGATCGACGGCGCCGCCCTCACCATCCGCAAGTTCAAGAAAGACAAGCTGACGCTCGATCAGCTGGTCAAGTTCGGCGCGATCTCGCCACACGGCGCCGAAGTGCTGAAGATCATCGGCCGCGTCCGCTGCAACATCATCATCTCGGGCGGTACGGGCTCCGGCAAGACGACGTTGCTCAACTGTCTGACCAACTACATCGACCGCGACGAACGCGTCATCACCTGCGAGGACTCGGCGGAACTGCAACTGCAGCAGCCGCATGTCGTGCGCCTCGAAACGCGCCCGCCCAACCTGGAAGGCGAGGGCGAGGTGACGATGCGCGACCTGGTCAAGAACTGCCTGCGCATGCGGCCCGAGCGCATCATCGTCGGCGAAGTGCGCGGACCGGAGGTGTTCGACCTTTTGCAGGCGATGAACACCGGCCATGACGGCTCGATGGGCACCATTCACTCCAACAGCCCACGCGAATGCCTCAACCGTATCGAGGCGATGATCGCCATGGGCGGATATTCGTTGCCGCAGAAGACCGTGCGCGAGATCGTCGTCGGCTCCGTCGATATCATCATCCAGGCCGCCCGCCTGCGCGACGGTTCGCGCCGCATTACCCACATCACCGAGGTGATCGGTATGGAAGGCGACGTCATCATCACCCAGGATCTGGTGCTCTACAACATCAAAGGCGAGGACCAGAACGGCAGGCTGATCGGCAGCCACGTCTCGACGGGCATCGGTCGGCCGCACTTCTGGGATCGTGCTCGCTACTACGGTGAGGAAGCACGTCTGGCGACCGCACTCGAAGCCATGGAAAAGGCTTCGGATTGACATGCATAGGATGAGGATCTGACGCCATGTTCGGCCTCGACGCCATGATGCTGATCTTCGTTGTACTGGCCGGCTTGAGTGCCGGCGCGGTCGCCTATGCCTTCCTGTTCAACAGGATCGAGACCCAGGCCAACACCGACCGTCGCATGGCCTTGGTCAGGCAGACGGAGTCGGACAAGTCGGTGGTCAAGGCCTCGCGCGACCGGGTCGCCGAAGTCGCCAAAAGGCGCAAGTCGGTCCAGGATACTCTCAAGGAGCTCGAGGAAAAGCAGAAGGCCAAGGACCGCAACATCAAGAAGCCGCCGCTGCGCGTGCAGATCAGACAGGCCGGCATGTTGGTCACGATCGAGCGCTTCTACGTTTGTTCGGCGATCTGCGGTCTCGTCGTTACGTTGCTGGTCTATCTGGCGGGCGCGCCGCTGATCCTGCTGCCTGGCGCGCTGCTTGCCGGCAGCATTGGCTTGCCCAGGTGGTTCGTGTCCTTCCGTCGCGGCCGCCGCGTCAAGCAGTTCCTCGAGGAATTTCCCAATGCGCTCGACATCATCGTGCGCGCCGTGAAGTCAGGTCTCCCGCTCAATGATGGCATCCGCCTCATCGCTTCGGAATCGCCCGAACCCGTTCGCGGCGAATTCCGTCGCATGGTCGAGGCGCAGCAGGTGGGCATCTCCATCCCGGACGCTGCCTTGCGCATGACCGAGACAATGCCATGTCCCGAAGCCGGCTTCTTTGGCATCGTCATCCAGATTCAGAGCCAGGCGGGCGGCAATCTCTCCGAAGCGCTGGGCAATCTGTCGCGCGTGCTGCGCGACCGCAAGAAGATGAAGGCCAAGATTCAGGCGCTGTCGATGGAAGCCAAGGCCTCGGCCGCGATCATCGGTTCGTTGCCGGTCGTTGTCGCCGTGCTCGTCTTCTTCTCGAGCCCGAACTACATCATGCCGTTGTTTGTCACGAGCACCGGCCACCTCATCCTCGGCATTTCAGGCGTGTGGATGGCGATCGGCATCTTTGTGATGCGCAAGATGATGAACTTCGAGGTCTAGGCCGATGACGGACCAGGTTGTTAAATCGCTTACCGATCCGTCCTTCCTCATCGCGCTGCTCGTCGCGATCGCGGTGTTCGCGACTGTGTTCACCGTCCTGCCGTCGTTGAGCGGAAATCCGCTCAAGGGGCGCATGAAGGCGGTTGCCCTTGAGCGCGACGAGCTGCGCGCCAAGCAACGCATGCGCCTTGCCGCCGAAGCCGACCGCCGCCACAAGGGCCTGCGCGAGCAGCAGTCGATCGGTATGCGCAACATCGTCGAGCGGCTCGACCTGCGCCGGGCACTCGTCGACGAAGCGACGCTCAACAAGCTGAAGATCGCCGGTTTCCGCGGTCAGAACCCGCTGACGCGCTTCCTGTTCTTTCGTCTGGTCCTGCCGTTCGTCGGCCTGATGCTGGGCATACTCTACATCTTCGTGCTTGGCGCGTTCCCCGACAAGCCGTTCCTGATGAAGGTTTTCATCTGCATCGTTCTGGCATATGCCGGCTTCTACGCACCGGTGCTTTACGTCAACAACCGAGCCACCAAACGCAAGCAGTCGATCCAGGCGGCCTGGCCGGATGCGCTGGATTTGCTGTTGATCTGCGTCGAATCGGGCATGTCGGTGGAATCGGCGCTCCGCAAGGTTGCCGACGAGATCGGCGCGCAGTCTGTCGATCTCGCCGAGGAGTTCGTGCTCACCAATGCCGAGCTGTCCTACCTCACCGAACGCCGTCAGGCCTATGAAAACCTGGCCGGCCGTACAGGGCTTGATTCGGTCAAGTCCATCACCCAGGCGCTGATCCAGGCCGAGCGTTATGGTACGCCCGTCGCGCACGCGCTGCGCGTCCTGGCGGCCGAAAGCCGCGACATGCGCATGAACGCTGCGGAGAAGAAGGCGGCCGCACTGCCGCCCAAGCTCACCGTGCCGATGATCCTGTTCTTCCTGCCGGTGTTGTTTGCCGTCATCCTCGGCCCAGCCGGCATGCAGATCAGTGAGCGCGGCCTGATGGGCGACAAGCAGCAGTCAAGCAGCGAATAGGGCAGCACCCTTCATCGAGGCACAAAAAAGCCGCGTCATGACGCGGCTTCTTGCGTTGGCTCAGACGGTTCCGTCAGTTCTTCTTCGACTTGTCGTCCGCCTTGATCTGGTTCCATGCATTCTGCTGGGCCAGCATGCCCCTGAGGTAGCTGACATTGGCCTGCGCCTGCTCGGGCGAAAGCTCCTGGCTGGCAATCTGTTCGGCCTCGTCGAAGCGGCCCTGGAGCCCGACGGCAAGCGCCAGGTTCTGGCGCACGCGGCTGTCGGCGTCAGGCTGCGAAGCGGCCGAGCGGAGATAGGTCTCGGCCGATTTCAGGTCGCCTTCGAGCACATAGGACATGCCGAGATTGGACAGCACCGACGGTTCGTTCGGCTTGAGGTCGAGCGCCTTGCGATAGAGACCGCGCGCATCCTGGGTCTGGCCAAGCTGGTCGAGGATCGCGGCTTCCGCCGACACCAGCTTCCAGTCGGGATATTCAGGTGTCTGGGCGCGCCGCACGGCATCGAGCGCCGGCTGGAATTGTCCCGAGGCGGCGAGCGCCTTGCCATAGGCTGCGAGCACGTCGCGATCCTTGGGATAGCCGATGGCGAGCTTGCGCATCACCGCCAGCGACTGGTCGGTCTGACCCTTGATCTGCAACGCCGAGGCATATTGCAGTGCCACCGGCTTGTTGTTGGGGTCGCGGGCATAGGTCCGTCCGATCTGGTCGACGGAGCCGCCGATCGCACCCGTCGACATTGTGTCGACCGCTTTGCCGCGTCCGATCGAGCCGGTCGTCATCCTGGAGGCGCCGCAGCCGGCGACGCTTGCCATCAGCAGCGTCAGCAAAGCCATTCGGGCGAGGCGTTTTCCCGTTGCGTTCATCGAGCGATTGGTCAACATCGGCGACGGGTCTCCATTCGTTCGCGTGGCCGTTCACAGGCCATTTCCCCGCTTTGGAGAAATATTCTGTTAACCCTAACGGATGGTTAAGAACGCCTGACGGCACAGCCATCCGAGACTGAAGGAAGCCGAAATGCCGGTCGAACTGTTCGAGCAAAAGCCCTCCGACGCACTGCCGATCCACCTTGTCGCCAAGGGCGGTCTCGAAAATGCCGGGCTCGCTGCTGACGTCTTGGCCTGGGCCAATGCCAACGGCTTCGCCGGCGAGGCTGGAAAGGTGCTGGCAATCCCCGGCGCGGATGGCAGGCTTGCCGGAGCGCTGTTCGGCATCGGCAATGGCGACAGCGGGCTTGCCTTCGGCGCGCTTGCGCGCAACCTGCCCGAAGGCAACTGGCACTTCCAGGGCGCGCCGGCGCAGCCTGAACTGGCAACATTGGGTGCTTCCCTCGGGGGCTATGTCTTTACCCGCTACGGCAAGAAGCCGGGCAGGGCGCTTGGCCTCGAACTGCCCGCCGGTGTCGACATGGCACGGCTGCACCGCATCGTTGATGCGGTGTTCCTCGTCCGCGACCTGGTCAACACGCCGACCAACGACATGGGCCCGTCGGCGCTCGAAGCCGCGGTGCGCAAACTCGCCGGCGTCCATGGCGCCGACGTCAAGGTGACGCTCGGCGACGACCTTCTCACGCACAACTTCCCGATGATCCATGCTGTCGGCCGCGCCTCCGACGATGCGCCGCGCCTGATCGACCTGAGCTGGGGTCCCCAGGATGCACCCAAGGTCACGCTGGTTGGCAAGGGTGTCTGCTTCGACACCGGCGGCCTCGACATCAAGCCGGCATCCAGCATGCTTCTGATGAAGAAGGACATGGGGGGCGCCGCCAACGTCCTCGGCCTCGCCTCGATGATCATGGCGGCCCGGCTCAACGTCCGGCTGCGCGTGCTCATCCCGGCGGTCGAGAACGCGATCTCGGCCAACGCCTTCCGGCCGGGCGACGTGCTGCAGAGCCGCAAGGGCATATCAGTCGAGATCGGCAACACCGACGCCGAGGGCCGGCTGGTGCTGGCCGATGCGCTCGCCCTTGCCGATGACGAGCAGCCGCAAATGCTGATCGACATGGCAACGCTGACGGGTGCCGCGCGGGTGGCGCTCGGCCCCGACCTGCCGCCTTTCTACACCGACGACGAAGCACTCGCTGCCGATCTTGCCGCCGCATCGGTCACCGTCGAGGACCCGATCTGGCGCATGCCTCTGTGGAAGCCTTATGATTCGAAGCTGTCGTCGAAGATCGCCGACATGAACAACGTCACCACGGACGGTTTCGCCGGCTCGATCACCGCCGCCCTGTTCCTCAAGCGCTTCGTCGAGAAGACGCCAGGCTGGGCGCATTTCGACATCTTCGCCTGGAACCCGAGCGATCGTCCGCACGGTCCGACCGGCGGCGAAGCCCAGGCCATCCGCGCGCTGGAAAAGGTCATTTCGGCACGGTTTGGGTGAAATTGCCCTCACCCTCACCCTGACCCGTGACGGTGGAGGGGGCATCGGCGTAGCCGCTTATCCTTCTCCCCGTATTGCGGGGAGAAGGCGCTGGCAGGCGGATGAAGGGCGGTGCGAGATATCCGCCTTGCCCGCGCCGCAAATTCTTCATTAAATGAAACGGAACCGAAACAAATCTAATGGATGCTGGCGTCATGCCGATCGCGTTGCGTCCGAGCCAGTCACTGAGACTGCTGCAGCAGTTTTCCCTGTCCGAGGTGCGCGACGACGCACCCGACCTGACTTTGCGCCAGATGGCGATCCTGCTCACCATTTATCTCGACCCGCCGCCGCACACGGTGCGCGGGTTGGCGGCTCGCCTTGGCGTCAGCAAGCCCGTTATCACCCGCGCCCTCGACACCATGGGCGCGCTCAAGCTGGTGTCGCGCCACCGCGACGAGAGCGACAAGCGCAACGTGCTCATCCGGCGCACTGTTGAAGGCGCGCTCTATGTCGAGCGATTGGGCGATGCTATCATTGCCAAAGCCATGGAGCTTCCGATTTGACCGCCCGCGACAGCCGCCTTCACGCCTTCCGACCCGATCTCGCCGACGCCCGCCTGCAAGGCGAGGTCACCGCCGAGCGCTTCGTCGCCGGCCGTCCGGCGCGCATTTCCGCATCGGTCGCCGACGTCCGCAAGGCACCGCGCCCCGATTCCGGTCTCAACACCCAGCTGCTTTTTGGCGACGAGGTCGTTGTCTTCGAGGAAACCGAAGGCTTTGCCTGGCTCCAGGCTGAGCGCGACGGTTATGTCGGTTATGTCTCGTCAGGCGATCTTGCACCACGCGGCGCGGAACCGACCCATGTTGTCACCGCCTTGCGCAGCTTCGTCTATCCAGGTCCAGACATGAAGTCTCCGCGCAATGGCCAGCTCTCCATCGGCTCGCAGGTCACCGTTACCGGCTTCGCCGAAACGCGCGGCACGCGCTACGGGCTGCTGCCGTCGGGCGAGGCCGTGGTGCTGCAGCACCTGGCGCCGCTCGGCGCCAAATCAGACGATTTCGTCGCTGTTGCCGAAAGGCTGATCGACACGCCTTATCTTTGGGGAGGTTTCAGCGCCTTCGGCATCGATTGCTCGGGCCTCGTTCAGTTGTCGATGCGCATGACAGGCCGCAAGGTGCTGCGCGATTCCGACATGCAGGAGGCGTCGCTTGGCACCCCGGTCGATGCAGGTGCCGAATTTTCCCAGCTGCGGCGCGGCGACCTGGTCTTCTGGAAGGGCCATGTCGCAATCATGACCGATGGCGAAAACATGATCCACGCCAACGGCCACACCATGACCGTTGCCCGTGAAGGCCTGCGCCAGGCCATCGACCGCATCGGCTACCTCTATGGCGGTCCGACCAGCTTCCGGCGACCGTGAGGGGCAATCAGCTTCGGGCGGTCTTTGTGATCGTGGAGAAGCGCTCCGCGCCCTGCGTTTTCTTGCTTTGGCAATTGATGGGGCTTCGGGGCCGCAGTCATCCCGGAAACCGGAGCGCAACCGGACCATCGTCAAGCACGGCCGGGTCTTCGTCCCAGCGACCGTCATGAATGCATCCGCGAACCCAGACCCCCGGCCGCGCCGATCAACGGCTCCCGGGTCTCACTGCGCTCGCCTGGGACGACGGGCGCGACTAGCTTGCCCACAAGGGGAGAAGTGACGGCGCCCTCAATAGCCGGCGTTGCGGTCGACCACGTTCTCCAGCGCAGCCCCGCGTTCAAAGGCTTCCATCTGGCTAAGCATCGGCGCCACCAGATGCGCGGGGTCGGAGGTCGCCGCCGCGTGCGGGGTGACGAACACCTTGGGGTGGTTCCACAGCGGGCTGGTCTTGGGCAAGGGCTCGACCTCGAACACGTCGAGGCTGGCTTCCTTCAGCGTGCCGTCGTCGAGCGCGCGCAGGATGTCGGCGTCGCGCTGCAGCTTGCCGCGCCCCGCATTGATCAGCACGGCTCCGCCGAGGCCGTTGCGCCGGCGCAGTTCCTTGAGCAAGCCATAATTGATGATGCCCTTGGTCGTGTCGGTCAGCGGCAACAGCACGACGAGGATGTCGGTCGCGTTGAGGAACGGCACCAGCCCGGCATCGCCGGCAAAAGTGTTGATGCCGGCTAGTTCCTGCGGCCGACGACTCCAGCCATTGATGCGGAAGCCGACTGCCTTGAGCACGTCGGCTGCGGCGCGACCGAGATTGCCCATGCCCATGATGCCGACGGAGATGTCCTCGGCTGGCCGCTGCGGCGGCTCGTGCCAGGCTTTCTTGGTCTGCTGGGCGCGGTAGAGCTGGCCCTGGCGATGATGGTCGAGCACCCGCCACAGCACATACTCGCTCATGTGCTGGCTGAGATTGTCGGCAACCACGCGCACGATCGGCACATCGGGCAGGCCGGGGTCGGCAAAGACGTGGTCGACGCCGGCGCCGATCGAAAAGATCGCCTTGAGGTTCGGCAGCTTGGCGAGCGTGCCCGGCTTCTGCTTCCACACAACCGCATAGTCGATCGAAGGGTCGGCAGCGCCATCGGGTTCGAGCACTACCTCGCGCTCCGCCGACAGCAGCTCATACCAGCGCTGCGGGTTGAACCCGGTGATCGAAAGAAGGATCTTGCCCTTGGCCTTGGTCGACATGCTCTTCCCTTGCGCCTGCTATTCGCTGACCACACCTGTCGGCGCCGTCTCGATCCGGAATGCCGCCGAGATCAGCGCCCGAGTGTAGTCGGTTTGCGGGCGCTCGAAAATCTGTTCGGAGGGTCCCGCCTCAACCACCTTGCCATTGCGCATGACGATAACCTCGTTGGCCAGCGCCCGCACCACCTTGAGGTCGTGGCTGATGAACAGATAGGCAAGGTCGTGCCTGGCCTGCAGGTTGCGCAGCAGGTCGACGACCTGTGCCTGCACGCTCATGTCGAGCGCCGAGGTCGGCTCGTCGAGCATGACGAAGCGCGGCTTGAGCACCATGGCGCGCGCAATGGCGATGCGCTGGCGCTGGCCGCCGGAAAACTCATGCGGATAGCGGAAGCGCGTTTCGGGATCGAGGCCGACTTCGCGCAGCACATCGACGACCTTCTGGTCGCGCTCGGCTGCCTTCAGCCGGGGCTCGTGGATCTTGAGCCCTTCCTCGATGATGTCGGCCACCGACATGCGCGGGCTGAGCGAGCCGAACGGGTCCTGGAACACGATCTGCATCTCGCGGCGCAGCGGGCGCATGGCGCCGAAGCTGAACTTGTCGATCTCGCGGCCTTCGAAATCGATCCGGCCCTGCGACGAGATCATGCGGGTCAAGGCAAGCCCCAGTGTCGTCTTGCCGGATCCGGATTCGCCGACGACGCCGACGGTCTGGCCGGCGCGCACCGCAACGTCGATGCCGTCGACGGCCTTCACGTGGTCGACGGTCTTGCGGAAAAAGCCTTGCTTGATCGGGAACCAAACCTTGACGTCCGAGCCCTGCATCACCGTCTTGGCCGACACGTCGACAACCGGCGGCTTGCCCTTCGGCTCGGCAGCCAGCAGGTGGCGCGTGTAGCTGTGCTGCGGATTGTCGAAAATCTCCTTCGTCGGCCCGCTTTCGACGATCTGGCCCTTGGTCATGACGCAGACCCGGTCGGCGATGCGCCGGACGATGCCGAGGTCATGGGTGATGAACAGCATCGACATGCCCTTGCGGGCCTTCAGTTTGGCGAGCAGCTCGAGAATCTGGGCCTGGACCGTGACGTCGAGCGCCGTCGTCGGCTCGTCGGCGATCAGCAGTTCCGGTTCGTTGGCTAGCGCCATGGCGATCATCACGCGCTGACGCTGGCCGCCGGAGAGCTGGTGCGGATAGGCGTCGAGGCGCTTCTTGGGGTCGCGGATGCCGACCTCCTCGAGCAGTTCGAGCGTGCGCGCCTTGGCCTGCCGCTCGCCCATGCCCTGGTGCAGCGACAGCACCTCGACGATCTGCTGCTCGATCGTGTGCAGCGGGTTGAGCGAGGTCATCGGCTCCTGGAAGATCATGGTGATCTTGTTGCCGCGCACCTTGCGCAATGCGTTCTCGTTCAGGGAGAGCAGGTCCTGGCCGCCAAACATCATCTTGCCCGACGGGTGGCTTGCCGGCGGATAGGGCAGGAGCTTGAGCACCGACAGGGCCGACACCGACTTGCCGGAACCCGATTCGCCGACCAGCGCCACCGTCTCGCCCTTGGCGATGTCGAAGGAGATGTGGTCGACGGCCTTTGTCGTTGTGCCGCCCTGGCTGAAGGCGACCGAGAGGTCCTGGACGGAGAGGAGAGGGGCGGCGCTCACTTGAACGTCTTCCTTGGATCGAAGGCGTCGCGGGTCGCCTCGCCGATGAAGATCAGCAGCGACAGCATCACCGAGATGACGACGAAGCCGGACAAACCGAGCCACGGCGCGTTGAGATTGCGCTGGCCTTGCTTGAGCAGTTCGCCGAGCGAGGCCGAGCCGGGCGGCAGGCCGAAGCCGAGGAAGTCGAGCGACGTCAGCGTCGAGATCGAGCTGTTGAGGATGAAGGGCAGGAATGTCAGCGTCGCCACCATGGCGTTGGGCAGCAGGTGGCGGAAGATGATGGTGCGGTTGGGCACGCCGAGCGCTCGCGCGGCGTTGACGTATTCGAAATTGCGGGCGCGCAGGAACTCTGCCCGCACCACGCCGACCAGCGCCACCCAGGAAAACAGCAGCATCAGCCCAAGCAGGATGAAGAAGCCCGGCGGCAGGATCGCCGCGACGATCAGCAGCAGATAGAGCACCGGGATCGCCGACCAGATTTCGATGAAGCGCTGGAACAGAAGGTCAGTCCAGCCGCCGAAATAGCCCTGCATGGCGCCTGCGGTCACGCCGATCAGCGCCGAGCCGGCGGTCAGGATCAGGCCAAACAGCACCGAGATGCGGAAGCCGTAGATGACGCGGGCGAGCACGTCGCGGGCCTGGTCGTCGGTGCCGAGCCAGTTCCAGTTGCCGACAGTGCAGTTGGGATCGTCGACGCCAAGCGGATAGCGTTGGCACCGCACGTCCTTGGCATACATCCAGGACGGCTTGGCGGGTGCCGCCTCGGGGATTTCGTTGTTGGTGGTGCGGTAGGAATAGCGGACCGGCGGCCAGATCGCCCAGCCATTGGCCGCGATCGCCTCCTGCACCAACGAGATGCGGTAGTCGGTAACAGGCAGGAAGCCCTCGTCGCCGAGGAAGGTCTCCTCGCCATAGTCGCTGATAACAGGCGAGTAGAACTCGCCCTTGAAGCGGATCAGAAGCGGCCGGTCGTTGGCGATCAGTTCGGAGAACAGCGACAGCACGAACAGCACGAGGAAGATCCACAGTGACCAGTAACCGCGGCGGTTGGCCTTGAAGCTCAGCCAGCGCCGCTTGTTGATCGGCGAGAGCCAGGGCCGCTTGACCGGCACGGATACGGTGTCGACCGCCGACATCAGACGTCCCTCCGTTCGAAATCGATGCGCGGGTCGATCCAGGTGTAGAGCAGGTCGGAGATCAGGGCGACGAACAGCCCCATCAGCGAGAAGATGTAGAGATTGGCGAACACCACGGGGTAGTCGCGGTCGAGCACGGAACGGAAGCCGAGCAGGCCGAGCCCGTCGAGCGAGAAGATGTTCTCGATCAAGAGCGAGCCGGTGAAGAAGGCGGAGATGAAGGCACCCGGGAAGCCGGCGATGACGATCAGCATGGCATTGCGGAAGACATGGCCGTAGAGCACCCGGTGTTCGGACAGGCCCTTGGCGCGTGCGGTGACGACATACTGCTTGCGGATCTCGTCCAGAAACGAGTTCTTGGTGAGCAAAGTGGTGGTGGCGAAGGCTGACAGCACGAGCGCCGTCAGCGGCAGCGCCAGATGCCAGAGATAATCGAGCACTTTGCCGCCGAGTGAGAGCTGGTCGAAATTCTCCGAGGTCAGGCCGCGCAGCGGGAACCAGTCGAAGAACGAACCGCCGGCAAACACCACCATCAAAAGGATGGCGAACAGGAAGGCCGGGATGGCGTAGCCGATGATGATGATACCGCTGGTCCAGATGTCGAAGCTCGAACCATCCTTGACCGCCTTGCGGATGCCGAGCGGGATCGAGATCATGTAAGACAGGAGCGTGATCCAGATGCCGAGCGAGATCGACACCGGCATCTTCTCGAGGATCAGGTCGAGCACCGAGACGTCGCGGAAGTAGCTCTCGCCGAAGTCGAAGCGGATGTAGTTCCACAGCATCATGAAGAAGCGTTCGAGCGGCGGCTTGTCGAAGCCGAACTGCTTTTCAAGCTTGGCGATGAACTCCGGATCGAGGCCTTGCGCGCCGCGGTACTTGGACGAACCTTCGCCACCCGCTGGATCGAAGTTGTTGTTACCGCCGAGGTCGCCGCTGCTGCCCGACAGACGGTCGGCGGCGTCGCCGCCCTGGCCGGTCAGCTTGGCGATGACCTGCTCGACCGGCCCGCCCGGCGCGAACTGGATGACGGCAAACGAGATCGCCATGATGCCGAACAGGGTCGGGATCATCAGAAGGATGCGGCGGAGGATATAGGCGCCCATCAGGCGAAGCCCCTCGAACGGAGCGTGGGTTCAGTCCTAGAAATCTCAGGTCTTGCCAATACGTGCAGCCTTGTCCTTGTCGAACCACCACATCGCCTCGACGGGAAAGCCGAAGTCCGGCTTCGGCTCCTTGTAGCCGAACATGTCCCAGAAGGCGGCGCGGTGATTCGCCGAAAACCAATTTGGAATCCAGTCTTGCCGGGCGCGCAAGAGCCGGTCGAGCGCGCGCATGGCAACCGTCAGCGTTTCGCGATCCTTGGCCGCACCCACGGCGTCGATCAGCGCGTCGACGGCAGGATCGGCAGTGCCGGGCAGATTGGTCGAGCCCTGCAACTTGGCCGAGCGCGAGTGGAACAGCCCGTCGATCTCGTCGCGGCTGGGCGTCGCCGAAAACCCGGCCGCCGCCGAAATGGCATCGTAGTCGAAGCTTGTCTGCCGGGCCTGATACTGGGTCGAATCGACCAGGCGCAGCGTAGCTTCGATGCCGATCGCCTTCATGTTTTCGGCCCAGGGCGAGTACACACGCACGAAAGCGTCGTCGTCGACGAGGATTTCGAGCGTCAGCGCCTCGCCCTTGTCGTTGCGCAGCCTGCCATCCTTGCGGACCCAGCCGGCGTCGGAAAGCAGCTTCGACGCCTGGCCGAGCAGCTTGCGGTCGCGGCCCGAACCGTCCGAAGGCGGCTGCAGCACGGCTTCGCCGAAGGTCTCGTCGGGGATGCGGCCGCGGAACGGTTCGAGCAGCGCCAGTTCGGCTGGGGAGGGCAGGCCCTCGGCCTTGTAGGCCGATTTCTCGAATGTCGACTGCGAGCGTTCGTAGGAACCATAGAACAGGTTGCGCTTCGTCCATTCGAAATCGAAGCACAGGGCAATTGCCTGGCGCACGCGGGGATCGCGGAAACGCGCGCGGCGCTGGTTCAGCGCCATCGCCTGCATCGTTGGTCGCTTTTCGCTGGGAAACTCGCGCTTGATCACCTTGCCGGCCGTGAAGGCGGGGAAATCGTAGCCGGTGGCCCAGATGCGCGCCGTGGCTTCCTGGCGGAAATGGATGTCGCCTTTCTTGAAGGCTTCAAACGCTGCCTGCCGGTCCTGGTAGAATTCGACGCGGATGCGGTCGAAATTGTAGAGGCCGCGGCTGACCGGCAGGTCGCGGCCCCAATAGTCGGCGACGCGCTCGTATTCGATGGACTGACCGGGCGACACGCGGCCGACCTTGTAGGGGCCTGAACCGAGTGGCGCCTTGAGCTCCGACGCGTCGAACGGGTGGGTCTCGAAGAAAGCTTTGGCCGGAATGGCGTAGGTCGCGACATCAAGGATGGTGCGGTCCGACTGCTTGCCGTCGAAGGTCAGCCGCAGCGTATGCGGGTCGAGCGCCTTCGCCTCCTTGAGATGGCTGAGCGGCAGAAGCAGGTTGGGATGCCCGTCCTTCTTGAACAGGTCGAAGGCAAATACCGCGTCGTCGGCGGTGAACGGCGTGCCGTCGTTGAAGCGCGCCTCGGGCCGCAGCGCGAAGTCGAAGCTGTTGCGGTCGTCGGAAATCGTCACCGAACTGGCGAGCAGACCGTAGATTGCATCGGGCTCGTCGATCGCCCGCACCATCAGCGAATCGTAGCAAAGCTCCATGCGCGGCGGCGCGTCGCCCCTGGCGACGAAGGTGTTGAGCGTGTTGAAGGTCAGCGGGCTCTGGTTGAAGTACCAGTAGTTCGGCAAAAAATTGAATGTGCCGTCCTTGGGCGCGTCGAGATTGACGAAGTCGAAATGGGTGAAGTCGGGGCCGTATTTCAGGTCGCCGAAGGCCGACAGCCCGTGCAGTCCGGTGCCGGTCGGGCTCGCCGCGAAGGCGCGCCCCGGGATGAAGGGGGCGGCCGCTGCAGCTGCGCCGAGCGCGAGGAAGTCCCTGCGGGGGAGGCGCGCGCTCAATTGACGCCCTTGTATTTGGCGGCCAGCGCCGCTTCCTTGTCCTTGTCGATCCACCATGAATTGATATCAGCGCCGATGAAGCCCGGCTGCTTGTCGGGAATGCCGAACTTGTTCCAGTAGGCCAGCCACAGCACCGAGCGGTGGTATTGCGGCACGGCGTAATAGTTCCACAACAGCACGCGATCGAGCGCATGGGTGGCGGCCAAGAGGTCATCGCGGTCGGTGGCGAAGATGACGCGCTCGACCAGCGCATCGACGATAGGGTCGTTGATGCCCATGACATTGCGCGAACCGGGCTTGGCTGCGGCCTTCGATCCCCAGAAATCGCGCTGCTCATTGCCCGGCGACGACGACTGGTTGAGGATCGTCGTCGTCACGTCGAAATCGTAATTGTCGATCCGGTTGACGAACTGGCTGGTGTCGACCATGCGCAGCGTCGCATCGATGCCGAGCCGGCGCAGGCTATCGATGAAGGGGCTCGCTATGACCTCGTCGGTGGCGTCCTTGCCGAGGAATTCGATCTTGAACTGCTCGCCCTTGTCGTTCATCAGCTTGCCGCCCTTGGCGCGCCAGCCGGCCTCGGCGAACAGGCCGATCGCCTGGCGGAGATACTGCCGCTCGGCCTGCGGCGTGTCGTAGACCGGCAGCTTGAACTCCTCGGTGAACAGCTCCGGCGGCAGCTTGTCCTTGTACTGCGTCAACAGCTCCAGTTCCTTGCCGGCGGGCAAGCCGCTCGAGGCCAGGTCTTGGCCCTGGAAATAGCTGTTCGTACGGGTGTTGAGCCCGAAGAACAGGGTCCGGTTCATGTATTCGAAATTGTAAGCCAGCGTCAGCGCCTGCCTGACGCGGCGATCCTGGAACTGCGGGCGGCGTAAATTGAGCGCATAGCCTTGGAATGGCTCGCCCGAGGTCGTCTTGAATTCCTTCTTGATGACGTCACCTGCCTGGAGGGCGGGGAAATTATACTGCGTCGACCAGCGCCGCGAGCTGTTCTCCGGCTTGATGTCCTCCAGGCCGCCCTTCTTGAAGGCTTCCCATTCGGCGTTGTCGTCGAGGAAGTAAGCGTAGCGGCGCTTGTCGAAGTTGTTGCGCCCGACATTGACCCCGACATTTGCGCCCCAATAGTCGGGCACGCGTGTCCAGACGATCTCGGTGCCCGGTTTGAAGCTCTCGACCTTGTAGGCGCCCGAGCCCAACGGAATCTCGAGCGTCGGCCGGGTGATGTCGCGCTTCTTGCCCGCAGCGTCGGTTCCTTCCCACCAGTGCTTGGGCAAGACCACCAGGTCGCCCATGATCTTGGGCAGTTCCCGGTTGCCTTTCTGGTTGAAGCGGAAGGTCACCTCGCGTTCGCCCGTCGCCACCGCCTCGGTCACGTTGACGTAGTACTGGCCATATTGCGGGCTGTTGGCCTTCAGGACATTGAAAGACCAGATGACATCATCGGTCGTGATCGGCTGGCCGTCATGCCATTTGGCGCGCGGGTCGAGCCGATAGGTCGCGTAGGAGTAGTCGGCCGGAAACTTGTAGGCATCGGCGATCATCGGGTGGCTGGTGCTGGGCTCGTCTATCGACTGCTCCATCAGCGTTTCATAGATCAGTCCGCCGCCAAAGCCGACGAAACCGGCTGCCGGCAAGCCCTTGATGATGTAGGGATTGAAGCTGTCGAAGGTGCCCGGCGTCGTCGAGTTGAGCGTGCCGCCCTTGGGCGCGTTCGGATTGACGAAATCGTACTGCTTGAAATCCTGACCGTATTTGGAAACGCCGTTCAGGGTTGACGAGGTCTGCCATTCCTGGGCGTTGGCAGGTGCCGTCGACAGGGCCGCAACGGCGAGACCTGCAATCGCAAGAAACCTGGTCAGGCAAGCCTTCATCAAAATCCCCTTCGCCCGGTGCTTCGCGACACTCTAATTCATTCCCGGCGCATGGAAACCGGCCGTTCGACAAATGTCGCCTTATGTTTGCGCCACGCAACAAAAAAGCCGGGCTAAACCCGGCTTTTTCAAGATGCGAAGATTACAAATCGCTTAGTGAGCGGTGGCCGGAGCGGCGCCCTCTGCAGGAGCCGCAGGGGCTGCGCCTTCAGCCGGAGCTGCGGCAGGCGTGGCGGCCGGAGCAGCGTCAGCCGCGGGCAGCGGTGCCGGGCTGTCCGACTGCGAATTCAGGTAGGCGATCAGGTTTGCGCGCTCGTCATCCTTCTTGATGCCGGCGAAGCCCATCGCGGTGCCCTTGATGTAGCCCTTGGGCGACGTCAGGAAGTGGTTGAGGTGCTCGAAGTCCCAGACGACCTTGCCGCCTTCCGAGAATTCCTTCATCGGGCCCGAATAGCCGAAGCCCTCATGCGAGGCGATCGGACGGTTGACCACGCCCCACAGGTCCGGACCGACCTTGTTCGGGCCGCCCTTCTCGATCGAGTGGCAGGCAGTGCACTTCTTGAACACGGCAGCACCCGCCTCGGCGTTGGCGCTGGCCAGGAGCTGGGCGATCGGTACGGCAGCCGGAACAGCCTCGCCGCCGCCGGCACCTGCGCCGCCTTCTTCAGCGGCTTCGATGGCAAAGCCGGGCTTCTCTGGAACCGGGGCTGCGAAGATCGCGTCCGACACCAGCGAGATGGAGAACACCACAAAGGCAGTACCCAGCAGACCGCCAAGCACCTTGTTCATTTCAAATGAGTCCATACGCCCCTGGCTCCCTTATCCGGCCGATCACCATCCTCTGCGATCGCTGCCGTTCGTCGGTATCGTCTGTCGCCCGGCTGGCCGGGTCAAATCGCGCGGAAACTAGGTCTTTTGCTTGCCGGTTGCAACACCTATAAGGGCCCTTCCAGTGAGACCTTTTGACACTTTCCAACACCATTAGAAACAGTCGCCAAGCCATGTCCACCCTTGTCCTGATCCCCGCCCGCATGGCCTCGACACGCTTGCCGGGCAAGCCATTGGCCGACATCGCCGGCCGGCCGATGATCGTCCACGTAGCGGCCCGCGCGTCCGAATGCGGGCTCGGCCGCGTGGTCGTGGCGACCGACAGCGACGTGGTCGCGGAAACGGTGCGGACGCACGGCTTCGAGGCGGTCATGACACGCGCCGACCATGAGTCGGGTTCGGACCGCATCTTCGAGGCACTGACGACGCTCGATCCGAAGGGTACGGTCGACACCGTCGTCAATGTCCAGGGTGACCTGCCGACGATCGATCCCGCGATCATCCAGGCAGCACTTCGGCCGCTGGAGGACGAGTCGGTCGACATCTCGACGCTCGGTGTCGAAATCACCCGCCACGAGGAAAAGGTCGATCCCAACGTTCCCAAGATCATCGGTTCGCCACTGTCGGCCGGGCGGATGAGGGCACTCTACTTCACCCGTGCGACGGCGCCCTGGGGCGACGGCCCGCTCTATCATCATGTCGGGCTCTATGTTTACCGCCGCGCAGCGCTCGAACGCTTCGTCGGGCTCGGCCCGTCGCCGCTGGAAAAGCGCGAGCGTCTCGAGCAGCTGCGCGCGCTGGAAGCCGGCATGCGCATCGACGTCGAAATCGTCGACACGGTGCCGCTGGGCGTCGACACGCCGGAGCATCTCGAACGCGCGCGCGAACTTCTCTCGAACTAGAACAGACAGGCCGACCATGCCGACGACGACCAACAAGATTTCCTTCCAGGGCGAGCCGGGCGCCAATTCCGACACCGCCTGCCGCAACATGTTCCCCGACATGGAGCCGCTGCCCTGCGCGACCTTCGAAGATGCCTTCAACGCGGTGGAGACCGGCAAGGCCGATCTCGCCATGATCCCGATCGAGAACACGATCGCCGGCCGTGTCGCCGACATCCATCACCTGTTGCCTGAATCGAAGCTGCACATCGTCGGCGAGTATTTCCTGCCGATCCATTTCCAGCTGATGGTCCTGCCGGGCGTTCAGCGTTCCGAGATCAAGACCGTGCACAGCCACATCCACGCGCTCGGCCAGTGCCGCAAATACATCCGCAAGAACAGCTGGAAGCCGGTGATCGCCGGTGACACCGCGGGTGCCGCCAAGCTGGTGTCCGAGGTCAAGGACCGGACGATGGCGGCGCTCGCGCCACGTCTCGCCGCCTCGCTCTATGGCCTGGACATACTGGAAGAGAATGTCGAGGACACCGACAGCAACGTCACGCGCTTCGTCGTCCTGACCAAGAACAAGCAGTGGGTCGAGCGTCCGAGCCAGGATGCCAAGATGATGACGACCTTCATGTTCCGCGTCCGCAACGTACCGGCGGCGCTGTACAAGGCGATGGGCGGCTTCGCCACCAACGGCGTCAACATGACCAAGCTGGAGAGCTACCAGCTCGGCGCCTTCACTGCGACGCTGTTCTACGCCGACATCGAGGGCCATCCGGAGGACCCGGGTGTCACCCACGCGCTGGAGGAGCTGCGCTTCTTCTCACGCGAGGTGCGCATCCTCGGCGTCTACCCGGCGAGCGATTCCCGCGAGGCGTGGCAGGTCGCCGACTGAGCATTTCAGTCAGCCCTCGTTCGCCCAGGCGTGGATGAGCTGGTAGGCGATGGCATTTCCCGGCGGCACCCCGGAGCTCGCCGGGATGGGTGCCGGCGCGCAACCGCAGGACCTCCGCCAGGCCACTATCGTCTCGTCTCACCACAGATTGAATTGTGCGTTCGCTACACCTGGCGCAGCATCGGCTGGCTAGGACAAGCCCATGGGCACGGCCGCCATCCAGGGAGAATTGTGGGGCGCCAAGGCGCGCGACTGGGCCGAAGTCCAGGAACCCGCATGGCGGCCGGTGTTCGAAAATGTCACGACGCTGGTCGGCGTCGGGCGAGGTAAGAGGCTGCTCGATGTCGGCTGCGGCGCCGGTGGATTGCTAAGTCTTGCGCGAGAGCGTGGCGCGGCCGTCGCAGGCCTCGACGCGTCGGAAGCGCTGGCGGCCATCGCACGACAGCGCTTGCCTGACGCCAGCATCGAAGTCGGCGAGATGGAGGAATTGCCCTTCGTCGACGGCGCCTTCGACATCGTGACTGGCATCAACGCTTTCCAGTTCGCAGGCGACATGGTCCGCGCCCTAAGCGAGGCGGCTCGGGTTTGCCACGGCCGCGGCATTGTTTTCATGCTGGTTTGGGGCCAGCGCGACAAGAGCCAGTTGCAGCTGGCAGCGATGAGCGCTCTCGGGCCGTTGCTGCCGCCTTCGCCCGCATCTGCTGTGCCACCGCTTTCGAACCCGGGGGTGATCGAGGCGTTCATGAGCAGGGCCGGGCTTGAGCCGATCGATGACGGGCAACTTGACGCCACCATCGTCTTCCCCGGTAAGGACATAGCTTTGCGAGCCTTCGCTTCGGCCGGGATTGTCACGCGCGCCGAACGCCATTCGGGGGCCGACAGAGTTCGGGACGCGCTGGTCGATGCCATTGCGCCCTATGTATGCGCAGATGGTCAGGTCGCGCTTGCCAATCAGTTTCGCTGGGTGAAGGCGAGGCCTGCGCCCTAGTCGCTCTCCGCCCAGGTGCGGATGAGCTGGTGCGCGATGGCATGTCCCGGCGGCACCCTGAGCTCGCCGGGATGGGTGCCGGCGAGCATCTGCAGGACCTCCGCCCGGGGGAACCAGCGGCAGTCCTCAAGTTCGTCGGTGTCCCTTGAAATGTCCTCGTTCAGCGCCTCGCCATAGCAGCCGATCATCAGCGAGTAGGGGAACGGCCAGGGCTGGCTCGAATGGTAGACGACGCGACCGAGCCGGATGCCGGCTTCCTCGAGCGTTTCGCGCCGCACCGCCGCCTCGATGGTTTCGCCCGGCTCGATGAAGCCGGCGAGCGCCGAATAGACACCCGGCGCGAAATGCCGGCCGCGCCCCATCAGGCACTTGTCGCCCGACACCGTCAGCATGATGGCGACGGGGTCGGTGCGCGGGAAATGCTCGGTACCGCATCCCGTGCAGTGGCGCTTGTAGCCGCCGGCGCGCATTTCGGTTGCAGCACCACAGCGGCCACAGAAGCGGTGGCTGGCATGCCAGGCAAGCAGTGCCGCGCCCTGCGCCAGGGCGCCGAGACCGGCTTCGTCGGTCAGGCGTTGCGCCAGAATCGATCGGAAGTCGATGGATTTGATGTGCTCCGGTAGGCCCTCCTGCTCCGCAGCGACGGGCAGGGCCAGCATGGCGATTTCGTCAGCGCGGCCGAGCAGGATCGCCTCGCCGGTCCCAGCCCCCAGCGCCTCGGCTGCCGCGCGCGAGAAATAGGGGGTGGCCGACCCGCCGCTGAAATCGAGCAGCAACCGCCCTTGCGCGACCAGAATCAGTCTCGCGCCGGGTTCGGCGAGGGCCTTCACAGCCGAATCGTCGCTGCGCTTTTCCGACTGGCGGTCGATGATGTTGCCGGAGAAGCCGAGGAAATGGCTGGCTTCACGCTGGGGGGCGTCGAACAGGCTGAAAGGCATCTGGAACTCTGGTGTGCGTCAGGGCAGCGTTATAGAGCCGACTTGATGCTCTCGGCAAACCGGTGGAGATCGTCGCGGCGATAGGGCTGGCGCACGCCATGGCCCCAGACCGGGCCGGGCCAGCCGGGATCGCCCTCGGTGCGCGCGACGACGTGAAAATGCAGTTGCCGCACGATGTTGCCGAGCGCGCCGCTGTTGATCTTGGCGCAGCCGGTTGCACGCTTCAGCGCATGCGCCACCATGTTGCTCTCGAAGGTCAGCATCGCCTGGTCGAGCGGGGTCAGGTCATGGATTTCCTCGACGCCGGGGCGCTGCGGCACCAGCACCAGCCAAGGCCAGCGCTGGTCGTTCATGACGCGCAATTCGCAAAGGCCGAGCCACATCAGCGGTTCGCTGTCGGCGTCGAGACGCGAATCCAGCGTAAACCCGGCCTTGAGCCCCGAAATCATTGGCGTTTCCCTTGTTTGATCGAAGGCTAGAGTGTGGCTGTCACGGCTGCAAGCGAATCATTGAAAAGGTTGGCCCTGAAACGTTGGCGCACTGACGCACCGCGCGTTGCACCGATATGCTATGCGTCGAACGTCAGCGGAGATGCGCAATGTTTGCCGGTCAGCTTGCTCTGGTTCTCGCGGCCGCCTTTGCCGGTGCGGCATTCTACATCAATTTCGCCGAACAGCCCGCACGGCTTGGCCTCGACGACAAAAATCTGCTTGCCCAGTGGAAGCCGAGCTATGCCGCCGGCTTCACCATGCAGGCGAGCCTGGCATTCGCCTCCGGCATGCTCGGCCTTCTCACCGCCTGGCTGACCGCGGATTGGCGCTGGGTGGTGGGCGCCGCGCTGATGCTTGCCAATTGGCCCTATACGCTGCTTGGTATCATGCCGACCAACAAGCGCATCGAGGCTATACCGAACGAAGAGGGCGGTGTCGCATCCCGCAGGCTGATCGTGCATTGGGGCACGCTGCATGCGCTGCGCACCGGCCTCGGCATCGCGGCAACGCTTTCCTATCTCTGGGCGCTGAATTCCGGCGGTGCCTGATCGCCGCATCAACATGTCGCCCAAGGCTCTTGCAATTGGTGTGGCAATTGCCGATATGGAGGTTGGGAGGTTGGTGGTGGACGATCCACTCGCCAACCGGGTCAGGTCCGGAAGGAAGCAGCCCTAACGAGCCCGGAACGGGTCATTGTTCCAGCCTCCCGCCTCTTCGCCCTTCTCCGCGTCATTGACGGCGTTGCGCCGTGCGGGCGAAACTCGTTTCGCGGAATCGGCCCTCGTGGCCGTGGCAGGGGCGCCAATACCAACGGGCGAACGGGGCGGATGAGCGAAGCCGGACAGACCGATAAGACCAAGGACGGCGCCTATCGCGTTCTCGCACGCAAGTACCGTCCGGCGGATTTCACCGCACTCGTCGGCCAGGAGCCGATGGTCCAGACGCTCACCAACGCCTTTTCCTCGGGTCGTATCGCCCAAGCCTGGATGCTGACCGGCGTCCGCGGTGTCGGCAAGACCACCACCGCCCGCATCTTGGCGCGCGCGCTCAACTACAAGACCGCTGACATTGACCGCCCCTCGGTCGACCTGTCGGTGCTCGGCGAGCACTGCCAGTCGATCATGGAAGGACGCCACGTCGACGTCATCGAGATGGACGCCGCGTCCCACACCGGCATCGACGACATCAGGGATATCATCGACCGTGTCCGCTATGCGCCCGTGTCGGCGCGCTACAAGGTCTACATCATCGACGAGGTGCACATGCTCTCGACGCAGGCTTTCAACGGCCTGCTGAAGACGCTGGAAGAGCCGCCGCCCCACGTCAAGTTCATCTTCGCCACCACTGAAATCCGCAAGGTTCCGATCACGGTGCTGTCGCGCTGCCAGCGCTTCGACCTGCGCCGTATCGACGCCGGCAAGCTTGTCGGGCATCTCCGCAACATTGCCCGGCAGGAAGGCATTTCGGTCGAGGACGACGCGCTTGCCATGGTCGCGCGCGCGGCAGAGGGCTCGGCGCGCGATTCTTTGTCCATCCTCGACCAGGCCATTGCCCATGGCGGCGGTACGGTGACCACGGAAGCTGTACGCGCCATGCTCGGCCTTGCCGACCGGGCGCGGGTGGTCGACCTGTTCGAAAACATCATGAAGGGCGACATCGCCGCTGCCCTTGGCGAGCTGCGCGCCCAGTACGATACCGGCGCCGACCCGGTGGCTGTGCTCAACGATCTTGCCGAATTCACCCATCTGGTCACCCGCCTGCGCTTCGTGCCGTCGGCGGCCGACGACGCCTCGCTGTCCGAGGACGAGCGCAAGCGCGGCGTGGAATTCGCCCAGGCCTTGTCGGTGCGTGTGCTGTCGCGTGCCTGGCAGATGCTGCTCAAGGGCATTCCCGAGGTGCAGTCGTCCAATCGTCCGGTCAGTGCCGCCGAGATGGTGTTGATCCGGCTGGCGCATGCCGCCGATCTGCCCACTCTCGACGAGGCATTGAAATCCCTCGGCGACGCGCCGCCGCAGCCTTCCGGCGCACCGCGCAATGGCGGCATGCCCGCTGGCGGCGGCAATGGCGGAGGCGCTTCGGCCGTGTCGCAGGCGCGCATGCCGGTCAGCAATGGCGGCGGCCAGGCGATGCGCCTGGTTGAAAGCGCGCCAGCGCCTACGGCCTTTGTCGCGCCGACGCCGACGCCGGCGCCGACGCCGGCGCCGGAACCGGTTGTCGATGCCGTGCCTGTGCGCACCATCGCCGAACTCGCGAACCTTGCCGAAGCCAATCGCGAAATGGCCTTCAAGGTGCTGATCCGCCGTGCCGTGCGCCCGGTGCGCATCGAGCCCGGCCATATCGAATGCAGCCTGACTTCGGACGCCCCGCGTACCTTCCTCAACGATCTGACGGTGAAGCTGAAGGCCTGGACCGGACGTCACTGGATGGTGTCGCTGTCCAAGGAAGAAGGCGGGCCGACGCTTGCCGAGATCGAGGCGACCAAGCGCGAAGTCGCGCTGACAGACGCCAAGGCGGACCCGACGGTGGCGGCGATCCTGGCGCGCTTTCCCGGCGCCAAGATCATCGACGTGCGGCTGCCGACAACACCGGATGCGCCCGATATCGATACCGACACCGAGTTGCAGCCCGATCCGGGCATCGGTCTCGACAATGACGACGACGACCCGTTCTGAGACGACCCGTTCTGAGACGAAAGGACAAAGACGATGAAGGATCTCCTCGGCCTGATGGGCAAGGCGAAGGAAATGCAGGCCAAGCTGCAGGCCATGCAGGAAGAAGTTGCCCTGCTCGAAGCCACCGGCCAGTCCGGCGGCGGCCTCGTGACGGTAACCCTGTCCGGCAAGTCGGAAATGAAGGCGCTGAAGATCGATCCGTCGCTGCTTAGGGAAGGCGAGGGCGAGATCCTCGAGGACCTGATCGTCGCCGCGCATAACGATGCCAAGGCCAAGGTCGAGGCGACGATGCAGGAAAAGACCAAGGCGCTGACCGCCGGCCTGCCGATCCCGCCCGGCATGAAGCTGCCGTTCTGAGAATAGGCAATAGCGAGTAGCCAATGGCGGTGCGGCGCTTGAGGTTCAGGCGCCGTTCCTGATCTATCTGTTCACTGTTCTCCTAGAATCTGGTCACGACGCTGATCCCCAGTCCTTCGAACCGGTCCATGGCCATCAGCGCCGCCGGGGCGTCGTCGAGGCTGATGTGCTTGCCGACCAGCAATTGCGGGGCAAGCTTGCCTGCCTCGATCATCTGCATCATCGCCTCGTAGCGGAACGCCTGCATGCCGTGGCTGCCGAGGATTTCGAGTTCATGGGCGATCACCTTGCCCATCGGGATCCTGGGATCAGCATGGTCGCCGAGCATCAGCCCGACCTGGACGTGGCGGCCACGCCGGCGAAGGTTGGCGATCGAGTTGTAGCAGGTGGCGGGATGGCCGAGCGCGTCGAGCGACAGATGCGCACCGCCCGCCGTGAGCTCGCGCACCGCGCCGACGACATCGGTCTCGCGTGAGGCATTGATCGTCGCCACCGCACCCATTTTCCTGGCAAAGTCGAGCTTCTCATCCGAGAGGTCGATGGCGATTGCATTGGCGCCCGACGCTGCCGCGATCATGATCGCCGACAGGCCGACACCGCCGCAGCCGTGCACTGCCACCCATTCGCCTGGCTTGACACGGCCCTGGTCGACGACGGCGCGGAACGAGGTGATGAAGCGGCAGCCGAGGCTGGCTGCGGTGACGAAATCCATGCTGTCGGGCAGCCGCACCAGGTTGGTGTCGGCGAAATCGACAGCGACATATTCGGCGAACGAACCCCAGGCGGTGAAGCCCGGCTGGAACTGGTGTTCGCAGACCTGGTGATTGCCCGAGGTGCATTCAAAGCAGCGTCCGCAGCCGCCGACGAAGGGCACGGTGACGCGGTCGCCGGCCTTCCAGCGCGTGACCTGCCGGCCGGCGGCGACGACGACGCCGGCGAGTTCGTGGCCCGGCACATGCGGAAGGGTGATGTCGGCGTCGTGCCCCATCCAGCCATGCCAGTCGCTGCGGCAGAGCCCGGTGGCCTCGACCTTGATCACCACGCCGCCGGGTGCAGGCGCTGGTTCGGCGACAGTCTGGACCTTCGGCGGTTGCCCAAATTGTTCGAACAGCACGGCTTTCATGGTCGCCTCCAACTGATTTTCGGCCGCCACGATGCGTGCCTTTGCCTGTCATTGACCTGACCATAACGACCGGCCGTCGCAGAGGCGAGCCCGGCCAGGAGGCGCTGTCTGCCGCTCGGCCATCATTTTGCCCGAAACGGGCGCATTCTTGCTGCAATCTGGGGACGTGGCGGGCTTACGAGAGGGGCGCTTTTGATCGCCAAAAATTGGAAGATGCCGATTTTGGTCGGCGTCGTCGCCTCGCCGTTCATCGTTTCCGGGTGCACCACCAGCAAGCTCGCTGACGGGATCACCACGAGCTCGGTCCGTTCGGGTTCCTACGCCTATTCGGCGAAGGACAAGGAATGCCTGGCGCGCGCGATGTTCTTCGAATCCAACCGCTCGAGCCGCGATGGCCTCGTTGCCGTCGGCAGTGTCGTCATGAACCGGCTCAAGTCGGGCGAATATGGTGACACTGTCTGCGGCGTCGTCGGCCAGAAGGGCCAGTTCGCGCCCGGCGTGCTGTCGCGGCCGATGAATTCGCAGGCACTGCCCGACGTGCAGGCGGCAGCAGAATCCGTGCTCAAGGGCGAGCGCCACCCCAAGGTGAAGCCAGAGGTGATGTTCTTCCATACCGCCGGGCTGAAGTTCCCCTACAAGAACATGCACTACACCACAGTTGCCGGCGGCAATGCGTTTTACGAGAAGCGTAGCCGGCGCAAGCTGCCCGTGGCCGAGTCGGACACGATGGTCGCTTCCGCCGCACAGCCGACGCTGCCGGGCGTCGTCGAGCAGCAGCCGACCACGGTCGCTTCTGCCGGCTCCGACGCGGCGTTGGCCAGCGCGATGTCGTTTCAGGCGACACCGGAAAACGCCGACGCGATCGGCGCGCTCATTGCGAGCCAGGAACGGCCGATGGAATGAGGGATAGCGAATAGTCAGTAGCGAGTGGAGGAAAGAGGCGGCGGCCGCTCCTCGGCCCACTATTCACTACTCACCATTGCCTAGTCGTTTTATATCGCTTCCATGTCCAAGCGAATCGCCGGTCCCGAGATCGAACGCCTGATCCAGCTTCTGGCCAAGGTGCCGGGGCTCGGCCCGCGTTCGGCCCGCCGCGCCGCCCTTCACCTGATCAAGAAGAAAGAACAACTGCTGGCGCCGTTGGCCGCCGCCATGGGCGAGGCGGTCGACAAGGTCAGGGTGTGCTCGACCTGCGGCAATGTCGACACCTCCGATCCGTGCATGATCTGCACCGATCCACGCCGCGACCCCACCACCATCATCGTCGTCGAGGACGTGTCCGACCTCTGGGCGCTGGAGCGGGCCGGCGCGATGAATGCGAAATTCCATGTGCTCGGCGGCACGCTGTCGCCGCTCGACGGCGTCGGCCCCGACCAACTGACCATCAGGCAACTGGTCACCCGCATCGCCGAGGGCGGGGTCAGCGAGGTGATCCTGGCCGTCAACGCCACCGTCGAGGGCCAGACGACCGCGCATTATCTGACCGACCAGCTCTCCGGTTTCGACGTCAAGGTGACGAGGCTGGCGCATGGTGTGCCGGTCGGCGGCGAGCTCGATTATCTCGACGAGGGCACGCTGTCGGCCGCATTGAAGTCGCGGACTGTGTTTTGACGTAATTGGCTTGCAGGGAGGCTGGATGAGACTTTCGGCATTGTATTCGCCTCTTCGCACCCTCTGGCCTGCCGGCCTCCCGCGCAAGGTGGGAGAACAGCTGTCGCCACCGTCTCCGCCATTCACCAACATCGCAGAAAGAGCGGCGAGCCCGAAGCTGCCGATCTCCCCCCTTGCGGGGGAGATGGCCGGCAGGCCAGATGGGGGTGCGAAGAGGCGCGCCGTTTCCGTCTTGGCTACCCTTGCCGCCGCGCTAATCGCCTTCGCCGCCCCCGCTTCCGCCGCCAGGATCGACGACCAGTTCCAGGCCTGGCTCGCCAAGGACCTCTGGCCCGAAGCCAAGGCCAAGGGAATCTCCAAAGCGACGTTCGACGCTGCGTTCCAGGGCGTGTCGCCCAATCTCAAACTGCCCGATCTCGTGCTCCCCGGCGAAAAGCCGAAGACACCGAAGAAACAGCACCAGGCCGAGTTCGGCTCGCCCGGCAACTACTTCTCCGAAAAGACGCTCGGTGCCGTCACCTCAGGCGGGCGCGCGCGGGCGGGCGCAAATGCGAAGACACTCGCTGCGATCGAAAAGCGTTTCGGCGTGCCAGGCGGCGTGGTGCTGGCGATCTGGGGGCGCGAGTCGGGCTTCGGTGCCGCCAAGATGCCGTACGATGCCTTCGAGGTTCTCGGCACCAAGGCCTTCCTGGCGACCCGCAAGGAGATGTTCCGCAAGGAGTTGCTGGCCGGTTTGGAGATGGTCGAACGCGGGCTGGTCAGTCGCAAGGCAATGCGCTCGTCCTGGGCTGGTGCACTCGGCCAGCCGCAGTTCCTGCCGACCTCGTTCCTGAAGCATGCCGTGGATTTCGACGGCGACGGCCGCGCCGACATCTGGAACTCGACGCCTGACACGCTGGCCTCCATCGCCAACTATCTCGTCCATTATGGCTGGGCAAAGGGCCGCGACTGGGGTTTCGAGGTGTCGCTGCCGGAGAGCGTCACCTGTGCTCTGGAAGGCCCCGACCAAGGCAAGAAGATCTCGGACTGGGCCGCGATGGGTATCACCCGCGTTGGCGGCAAGCCGTTCCCTCAGAATGAGGCACGGGCCGAGGGTTTCCTGATGATGCCGGCGGGGCGCAACGGCCCGGCCTTCATTGTCACGCCCAATTTTTATGTGCTCAAGGAATACAACGAGAGCGACGTCTACGCGCTGTTCATCGGCCACGGCGCCGACCGGATCGCGTCCGGCGACCGACGTTTCGTGGGCAACTGGGGCAAGGTCGACGGGCTCTACCGCTCTGACGTCGCCACGATGCAGCGCGGCCTGGAAAAGCTCGGCTACGACGTCGGCGGCGCCGACGGTCTGCCGGGCTTCAAGACGCGCCGGTCGATCGGCGACTGGCAGGCGAAGAATGGCCGTGCGGCGACATGTTTTCCCGACAAGGGCCTCCTCGAGGCGATGCGGTAATTTCCTTCGCACCGTTTACGGGAGAAGGTGGCCCGAAGGGCCGCATGAGGGGACGGTGCCAACTTCCGAGTTCAGCCCTGCCCCTCACTCTGCTGTGCTCGCAAGCTCGCTTGGCTTCCCTCTCCTCGTAAACGGGGCGAAGGAACGGCTACGCCGCCTTCGCCAATCTGGCACCGACTTCCGCAAGAATCTCATACGAACGCTTGCGTGATTGATGGTCGAACACCTGGGCGGTGACCATCAGTTCGTCGGCACCGGTACGCGCGATGAATGCCTCGACGCCGCGCCGGACCGTGTCGCGTGAGCCGACGACGGCGCAGGCAAGCGTCTGGGACAACATCTGGCGCGCGACGGGGTCGAGCTCGCGCTCATAGCCCTCGAGCGGCGCGGGCAGGCGGCCGGGGCGGCCGCTGCGCAGGTTGACGAAGGCCTGCTGTACCGAACTGAACAGAAGCTTCGCCTCGGCGTCGGTGTCGGCGGCGACGATGTTGATGCCGGCCATGACATAGGGTTTGGCCAATCGCTCCGACGGCTGGAAGCGCGAGCGGTAGATCTCGATCGCATGGTCGAGCTCCGAAGGGGCGAAGTGCGAAGCGAAGGCGTAGGGCAGGCCAAGCATGGCGGCGAGCTGCGCGCCATAGAGACTTGATCCCAGCACCCAGACTTCGACCTGCTCGCCCTCGCCGGGCACGGCGCGGATGCGCTGTTCGGGCGTTGCCGGATCGAAATAGCTCATCAGCTCGACGACATCCTGCGGGAAATTGTCGACGCCGGCCTCGAGATTGCGGCGCAGGGCGCGCGCGGTCAGCATGTCGGTGCCGGGCGCCCGGCCGATGCCGAGGTCGATGCGGCCGGGGTGCAGGGCGGCAAGCGTGCCGAACTGTTCAGCGATGACCAGCGGCGCGTGGTTGGGCAGCATGATGCCGCCGGCGCCGACGCGAATGGTGCTGGTGCCGGCCGCGACATGGGCGATGACGACCGAGGTCGCAGCACTGGCGATGCCGGCCATGTTGTGGTGTTCGGCCAGCCAGTAGCGGTGGAAGCCGAGCTTCTCGGCGTGGCGGGCGAGGTCGAGCGTGTTCTTCAGCGATTGGGCGGCAGTGCTGCCTTCGGTGACCGGCGAAAGGTCGAGGACGGACAAGGTGGTCATGAGGCAGCTCCGGCGGGTGAGGACCCGCCGGATATAGGGAACGTCACCTGCGCAAACAAACCTTCCCGCCGAAGGTATGTTTTGGTCCAGTGGTTGAAGCGCTCTGGAGTGCTCTTCGGCTGCTCCGTCACGCCGCCGTGCCGATAGCGGAAACGCCCAGTTCCTTACGCACCAGCGGCGCCACCTTGGTGCCGTAGAGCTCGATCGCCTTCATGATCTTGTCGTGCGGCATGATGCCGATCGCCATCTGCAGCAGGAAGCGGTCATTCTTGAAGACATTGTGCTGGGCCACGATCTTCTCTGCCACCTGCTCCGGATTGCCGACGAACAGCGCGCCGTTGGCGCCGCGCGACTGGTCGAAATGCGCCCGCGACGTTGGGCCCCAGCCACGCTCGCGGCCGATGCGGTTCATCACCTCGGCCTGCGGCAGGTAGAAGTCGTCGGCCGCATGTTCGGTGGTCTCGCCGATGAAACCATGCACGTTGATGCTGGTGGCGAGCTTGGCCGGATCCTGGCCGGCGCGGCGCGCCGCCTCGCGGTAGAGATCGAAGAGCGGCGCGAAACGGGCCGGCTCGCCGCCGATGATGGCGAGCGCCAGCGGCAGGCCGAGCACGCCGGCACGTGCCGCCGACTGCGGCGTGCCGCCAATGGCGATCCAGATCGGCAAAAGCTCCTGATAGGGGCGGGGATAGACGCCGCGATCGTTGATCGGCGCCCGGTGTGTTCCTTGCCAGGTCACGCGTTCGCTGTCGCGCAATGCCAGGAGCAGATCGAGCTTCTCGGCGAAGAGCTCGTCATAGTCCTCGAGGTTGTAGCCGAACAGCGGAAACGATTCGATGAACGAGCCGCGACCGGCCATGATCTCGGCGCGGCCACCCGACAACTGGTCGAGGGTGGCGAACTGCTGGAACACACGCACCGGATCGTCCGAAGACAGCACGGTAACGGCGCTGGTCAAGCGGATGCGCTTGGTGCGCTCGGCAGCGGCGGCAAGTGCGATGACGGGTGCCGAGGCGGCATAGTCGGGGCGGTGGTGTTCACCCAGGCCGAAAACGTCGAGCCCGACCTGGTCGGCCAGCTCGATTTCCTCGATCAGATTGCGCAACCGCTGGTGGGCTCCGATGGCACCAGGCCCCGGCTCTGGGCTAACGTCTGCAAAAGTGTAGAGGCCAAGTTCCATGATCTCTGGTCCTGTCGCTATTGTTTGTGCTAGAGGTAGCCATCGCTCCACGAGGTCGCCAGACGCGATCTAGTGAACAATCCATATCGAGATTGGCGTCAAAGAGCGTTTCCTATCCGCAACATCACGCGAATTCATGGGAGACATGCCTTTTTGGCGCTTGAACTATGCCTTCGCGCGCGTATGTAAGCGGCGCGAAGTGACTCTAGGGAAATCAAATTGGCAATCTACCGAGAAAAAGACGCCTTTGAGCGGCGGAACGCCGCCAATGACGCAAAGAAAGCCCTCCTCGAAAAGTACAAGGCACGCCCCGCAGCTGACGATCCGGCCGTTCTGGCCCGTCAGGCCGAGCGCAAGGCAATCCTCGAGGCTCGCGCCATCCGTGAAGCCGAGAAGGAAAAGCTGAGGCAAGAGCGCCTGGCCCGCGAAGCCGTTGAAAAGGCCGAACGCGAAGCCAAGGCTGAAGCAGAACGTCTCGCCGCCGAAGAGGCCGCACAGGCTGAAGCAAAGGCGCGCGAGGCAGAGGAAGGCGATCGCATCGCCCGCCTGCTCGCCGACGAAGCCGAGCGCAAGGCCAAGCGCGACGCGCGTTACGCCGCGCGCAAGGCGCGTGGCAAGCGCATGCCGCCTTCGGCCAACTACGGCTGAACGCAGGTCGACCTTCGCCTGCACTCGCCGGAATGACGCATCGGCCCGTTAGTCGGGCTCGATAGCGCAAAACTCACATCGTCAGCGATTCGCGACCGGGGACTTGCCAAGCCCCGGGCGCGGATCGCTTTTGTGCGTCCGACGCACAATGCGTCGACCCCTGTGGATGTCAGGGCGTGCCAGATGAGAAATTGGGAAAGGTGAAGCCCGCCCGTTTCGGGCGGGCCGCCGCAAGTCTGCGGATCAGGCGACCAGCTTGAGGCCGACGATGCCCGAGACGATCAGGCCGATGCAGGCGAGGCGAAGTGCTGTGGCGGGCTCGCCGAGCAGCCAGATGCCAAGCATCGCGGTGCCGACTGTGCCGATACCGGTCCAGATCGCGTATGCCGTGCCGACCGGCAGCGTCTTCAGTGCCAGGCCGAGCAGGCCGAGACTGACGATCATCGAGGCGATAGTGAGCACCGTCGGCATCGGTTTGGTAAAGCCTTCGGTGTATTTCAGGCCGATGGCCCAGCCGATTTCGAAAATTCCCGCGAAAAACAGATAAGTCCAAGCCATGGAACGCTCCAATGGGATGGCGGGTCGTCCCGGCCGGTTTTTAGGGGAAGCGCAGGGCCGTCCCTGCGCCCGCTCAGATAGGACTTTCGCGAGAGAAGTTCAACCCGCGCCCGGCCGCGACAGCCGGGCGGGGTCTGCGTCGTGCCCGTGAGGACTACTTGTCCTTAAGCTTGGTCGCTTGCACCGGAGGCGCCTTGAAAGCCGGCGCAGGTGCTGGCTTCTTGGCGTCTTTCTTGGGTTTCCGGGCTTCTTTCCCGGCTTTCATCGCACCCTTGGCCATGATTCGTTTCTCCCGCTGCTGAGAAGTGGAGTGAAACGCGAAGTTGTCCGGCTTGCAAGAGGGGTCTTGAGCGCCGGGAGCGCCGGACGCCAAGGCCGCGAAAATGACTTGAGCGGGACCTCACGCTCGCTAAAGTCGCTGCGGTGAGGGACCGATGGCAGGACACTCCGGCTCCAGGCTAGTGATCTTTGCGGCTATTGCCGGCAATCTGCTGATTGCCGTCACCAAGTTCGTCGCCGCTGCCTTCACCGGCAGTTCGGCGATGCTGTCGGAAGGCGTGCATTCGCTCGTCGACACCGGCAATGGACTTTTGCTGCTCTACGGGCTGCATCGCGCCGCCCGGCCGCCTGATCTCACTCACCCGCTCGGCCATGGCCGCGAGCTCTATTTCTGGAGCTTCATCGTTGCCCTGCTGGTCTTCGCGCTTGGTGCCGGCGTGGCCTTCTATGAAGGCATCGTCCACATTCTCCACCCCGCGCCGATCGAGAATCCGCTCGTCAACTATGTGGTGCTTGGCGCCTGCATGGTGTTCGAGGGCGGCTCGTGGTTGGTTGCGCTCAGAGAACTCCGCCGCAGCAAGGGCAGTTTCGGCTACATCCAGGCGGTGCGACGGAGCAAGGACCCGAGCGTCTACACGGTGCTGTTTGAAGACAGTGCCGCCTTGCTGGGCCTGGTCATTGCCTTTGCCGGCATCTTTGCCGCGCATTATTTCGAGCAGCCCTGGCTCGACGGTGCCGCCTCGATCGGCATCAGCCTGATCCTTGGCGCCACGGCGGTGTTCCTGGCGCGTGAGAGCAAGGGTTTGCTGATGGGCGAGCCGGCTTCGGCGGACGTGCAGGCGGCGATACTGGCGATCGCCCAGGCCGATCCCGCCGTCGAGCAAGCTAATGGCGTGCTGACAGTGCATCTGGGGCCGGAGCAGGTGGTTACCGGGCTCAGCCTCGACTTCGTCGACCACATCTCGGCGGCGAAGATCGAAGCCTGCGTCGAAAGACTGGAGGCGAAGCTCAAGGCCGAAGTTCCCGAGGTGACGTCGGTGTTCGTCAAGCCGCAGACGTCGCAGCGATGGAAGCTGCGTCATGACCGGATCGTGAACCCGAAGGCAGGGACGCCGATGCCCGAAGGCGGCTAGTGTGCCCGGGAATCACGCACTGCAGGACAGGAGGAGTTCGAAGTGAAGATCGAAGGCGGGTGCCATTGTGGCGCCATTACCTACAAGGCCGAAGTCGACCCGGAGAAGACGGCGATCTGCCATTGCACCGATTGCCAGAAACTGACCGGAACGGCCTTTCGCGTCACCGTTCCGGTGCCGGAGGACAAGATCGCGTTTTCGGGAGCGCCGAAGATTTACGTCAAGACAGGCGACAGCGGCAACAAACGCGCGCAGGGCTTCTGCCCCGAATGTGGCTCGCACCTGTTCGCCACTTCGGTCGGTGACGGACCCAAGGTCTATGGGTTGAGGACCGGAACTTCGGACCAGCGCGAGCAACTGGTGCCCCGCAAACAGGTCTGGCACCGATCGGCGTTGCACTGGCTGCCGGAGTTCGACGGCATGGAGACGGTGGAGAAACAGTCCTGAGGGCAGTGCTTTGCTGCGCTAGTCGCTTTCCTCGACGACGCGCAGCCTGAGCTGCCCAGTCTTGGAATCGGCAGCCCGGGCGCCCGGAGGCTGGGGCTTGGCCGTAACTTCCGCCTCGCCGGCATGGCCCGTGCCGAATTCCAGCGCCTCGATCTTTTCGCCGCGTTTGGTGACCTTGGACGACGATACGAGGATGTCGTCGATGTCCTTGCTCGACTGATCGAAATGCGTCTTGAGTTTACGCACGCGTTCGTCGAGGCGGCCGACATCTTCCATCAGGCGGATGACCTCGCCCTGGATCAGGTGCGCTTGTTCGCGCATGCGGGCGTCCTTGAGGATCGCCTGGATGACCTGGATCGACAGCATCAGCAGTGACGGCGACACGATGACGACGCGGGCGCGGTGGGCACGCTGCACCAGCGATTCGAAGTTCTCGTGGATTTCGGCGAAGATCGATTCCGAGGGCACGAACATGAAGGCGGTGTCCTGGGTCTCGCCCGAGATCAGGTACTTGTCGGCGATCGCCTTGATGTGGACTTCGAGATCGCGCCGGAAGGCCTGGGCGGCATATTTCTGCGCTTCAACCGCGCCTTCGGTATCGGCTGCCGCGCGAATGGCGTTCCACGCCTCGAGCGGAAACTTGGCGTCGATGACAAGTGACGGCGCGCCGTTCGGCATCCTGACAAGACAGTCCGGCCGGTTGTTGTTCGACAGCGTCGCCTGGAATTCGTAGGCGCCGAGCGGCAGGCCGTCGGCGACGATCGTCTCCATGCGCGACTGGCCGAAGGCGCCGCGCGTCTGCTTGTTGGAGAGGATCGCCTGCAGTTGCACCACCTGGCCGGCAAGCGACTGGATGTTGCCTTGTGCGGTATCGATGACCGCCAGCCGCTCCTGCAGCTTGGCCAGGCTCTCATGCGTCGATTTGGTCTGCTCGGTCATTGTCTGGCCAAGGCGGCCGGTCATGGCGTCGAGACGTTGGCTCAGCGATTGGGTCAGCTCCGCCTGGCGCGAGCCGAAGATTTCGGCCACCGTGCCGAGCCGGCCCTGCATCTCCGCCTGCGCCTGCAGGATACCCGCCATGCGGGCCTCGGCATCGCGGGCGTGGTCGGCGGCCTCGGCGGCTGCAACCGCGCGCGCCTTGGCCGAGCGCCACAGCGCCACCATCAGGACGACGACAAGTGCGACGAACAGCACGGCTGCAAACAGCAGCGCCTGCCCGAGCGTGAGCACGGAGGCGCCAAGCTGGGCGATGGGGGCGGACAGGATGCTGGAAAGCTCGTTCATGGCGCGCACCATAGCCGATTCGCACAAAAGGTTCAGATCAAAACGGGAACATCCTGGATCGAGCCCTGTTGACGGTTTTCGCCTGACATCCTAGTTGATGCGCATGACCATCAAGCCGCTCATCATCCTGCCCGATCCGCTCCTGCGCCTGGTTTCCAAGCCGGTCGAGCGCATCGACGACGCCACCCGCAAGTTCGCGCGCGACATGCTCGACACCATGTATGACGCGCCGGGCATCGGCCTTGCCGCCATCCAGGTCGGCGAGCCGCTGCGCATGCTGGTGATCGACCTTGCCAAGGAAGGCGAAGAGCCGGCGCCGATGACGGTCATCAATCCCGAGATCGTCTCGCGTAGCGACGATCGCTCGATCTATGAGGAAGGCTGCCTCTCGATCCCGGACTATTACGCCGAGGTCGAGCGCCCGGCCAAGGTGCGGGTCAAATATCTCGACGAGAACGCCAAGGAGCAGGAAGTCGAGGCCGACGGTCTGCTGGCCACCTGCCTGCAGCACGAGATCGACCATCTCGATGGCGTGCTGTTCATCGACTACATCTCCAAGCTCAAGCGCGACATGGTGATGAAGAAGTTCAAGAAGCTTGCCAAGGACCGTCCGCCGAGCCGCATGGTGGGGTGAGAGCCTGGCCGACCGGAGACTTCGACGGGCTTGACCTGAAGCTCGTAAACCCGTTTGAAGCGATGGCCTGAACGGTCGGCCGGCGCCGTCCGGGGCTGTGCGGGATAGCCGGAACAGAATGAGCCTTCGCGTCATCTTCATGGGCACGCCGGATTTTTCCGTGCCGACGCTGCGTGCGATATCAGAAGCCGGCCACGAGGTCGTTGCCGTCTATTCGCAGCCGCCGCGCGCCGCAGGGCGCCGCGGGCTGGAGCTGACGCCGTCGCCGGTGCAGCGCGAGGCCGAGCGGCTGGGCATCGAGGTGCGCACGCCGCTGTCGCTGAAGGGGGAGGCCGAACAGGCGGCCTTTGCCCAGCTTAAGGCCGACGTCGCAGTGGTCGTTGCATACGGTTTGCTGCTACCCAAGGCCATTCTTCAGGGCACGCGGCTTGGCTGCTACAACGGCCATGCCTCGCTGCTGCCGCGCTGGCGCGGGGCGGCTCCGATCCAGCGCGCCATCATGGCGGGCGATGCGGAAACCGGCATGATGGTCATGCGGATGGAAGAGGGATTGGACACCGGACCGGTGGCTCGACTTGAAAAAGTCGCGATTGGACCCGACATGACGGCCGGTGAGCTGCACGATCGCCTGATGGCGGCAGGCGCTTTGCTGATGGTGGACGCTCTCGCAGAGCTCGAAGCGGGCAAGCTGGAAACGGTGCCGCAGCCATCGGAAGGCGTGACCTACGCCAAAAAAATCGATAAAGCGGAGACGCGGATCGATTGGACCTTGCCGGCGACGGCGGTCGACAACAATATCCGCGGCCTATCGCCATTCCCCGGCGCATGGTGCGAAATCGAAATCGGCGGACGAACCGAGCGCTTGAAAATACTGCGCTCGCAACGCGCCGCTGGACAAGGAGAGCCGGGAACGGTTCTCGACGACCGGTTGGAGATTGCCTGCGGCGACGCTGCCGTGAGGTTGGTCGAGGTACAAAGGGCGGGAGGAAAACCCGTCACCGCGGATGAATTCCTGCGCGGTGCCAAGATCGAAAAAGGAATGAAGTTGTCATGAGCATGATGTCGATTAGGGCAGCTACGCCCCGCGACCGCGAGGCGATCCGCCTCGTAGAAGAACACGCCTTCGGGCAGCAGGCCGAGGCTGGTCTCGTCGATGCGCTGGTTGCCGAAGGCGATGCGGTCGTCGAACTGGTGGCTGAAGAGGATGGCGATGTGGTTGGCCACATCCTGTTTTCCAGGCTTTACATCCAGAACGGCGGCAAGACGGTTCCGGCGGTGGCGCTCGCCCCGCTGGCGGTCGAGCCCGATTTCCACGGCACCGGCATCGGTGGCGCGCTGGTCCGCGAAGCCCACATCCGGCTCAAGGATGCCGGCGAGACGATCGCCGTGGTGCTTGGCGATCCGGCCTATTATGGCCGCTTCGGCTACAGCCACGAGCGTGCAGCAGGGTTCGAGAGCGACTACCAGTGCGACGCGCTGCAGGCCCTGGCCTGGGGCGAGGCGCCCGAGACGGGCAAGCTGGTCTATGCCTCGGCCTTCGGTACTGCTCTTGCCGCGTAAAGCGGCCGGAGCTTTGACTGCACATGCCGCGCTATCGCCTTGATCTGGAATATGATGGTCGCGCCTATGCCGGGTGGCAGCGGCAGGCTGGCCTGCACACCGTGCAGGCGGCGATCGAGCAGGCGATCCTGAAGTTCTCGGGCGACGAAATCTCGCTGCGCGGCGCCGGCCGCACCGATGCGGGCGTGCATGCCACGGCTCAGGTCGCTCATGCCGACCTGACCAAGGCCTGGGCCGACGACAAGGTGCGCGACGCCGTCAACGCGCATCTGCAGATGGCCGGCGAAACCGTCGCCATCATCGCCGCCCGGCAAGTGCCTGACGAGTTCGATGCCCGCTTCTCCGCCACCGGGCGGCACTATATCTACCGTATTCTCAACCGACGCGCGCCGGCAGCGCTCGAGCGTGGCAAGGTCTGGTGGGTGCCCAAGCGCCTCGACCACGAGGCGATGGCGGACGCCGCCAAGCTCCTGCTCGGCCGGCATGATTTCACCACCTTCCGCTCGACGCAGTGCCAGGCGAACAGCCCGCTCAGGACGCTTGCCCAACTCGACGTGACGCGCAGCGGCGACATGATCGAAGTCAGGACGTCGGCGCGCTCGTTCCTTCACAATCAGGTCCGCTCGATGGTCGGCAGCCTGAAACGCGTCGGCGAGGGCGGCTGGACTGCCGACGACCTCAAGGCAGCCCTCGACGCACGCAACCGCGCCGCCTGCGGCCAGGTCGCGCCGCCCGACGGGCTCTATCTCAGCGGCGTCGATTATTGATCTCTAGAGTTGCGCTGCTTGGGGCGGAAAGCCGCGGCGCACTTGTCCTTGAATTGCTTCAGTAGATCGGATTGGTTCCGAGCTTCGGCGCCGGCCAGTCCTGGGTGATCCCGGGCTGTACAGGCCGTTCGAGATAGGTCGACAGCACGACATAGCTGCGCGTCGAGGTCACGCCTGGCGTGTCGTAGATGCGGGCGAGCAGCCCCTCCAGCGCGCGCGTGTCCTCGGTCCGCACCTTGAGCAGGATGCAGGCGTCGCCGGCAACCGTGTGGATTTCCTCGACCTCCGGAAACGACGAGACCGCCATCAGTTCCGGCGTCTTGCCCCAACCCCTGGTGTCGACATGGACGAAGGCCAGCAGCGGCTTGCCGACAGACCTCGGATCGGCCATGGCCACGGTCTGGCGGATGGCACCGGACCGGCGCATGCGCTTGACCCGCTCATGCGCCGCCGGCGCCGACAGGCCTGCCTTTTCGCCCAGTTCGGCGTAGGAGACCGTCGCGTCCTCGACCAGCACGCCTAACAGCCTTCGGTCGGCGGTATCGATCGAGCGCTCCGGCAGGCGGTTCTGCCGAATGCCGTCTGTTTCTTCATCCATCCGGAAATTCTCCGTTGAAGCCGAACATCATTCGGAGAATATGCGCCAATGTCGAACGTTGATCAAACACTTCCCGCTGCTGCCGAACCCGTGGCCCGCATTCCCCGGGCTGCCTATCTATTGACCGGCTGCATTGCCGTCATCGGTTCCAATTCGCTGGTCCTCGGCCCGATCGCGCCCGAGGTTGCGGCAGGCTTCGGCAGTTCCGTGCCGGTGGTCATGACGGCGGCCTCAGCCTTCGGGTTGGGCACCGCGGCAAGTGCCCTCTTCCTTGCCCGCTACATCGACCGCTTCGGCGCCAAGCGCATGTTGCAGCGGGCGCTGGCGTTGCTGGCCGTAGCCCTTTTGGCCAGTGCCGCGGCACCCCAGGTCATTGTGCTGGTCGCAGCGCAATTGCTGGCCGGCATCGCGGCCGGAATAGCCCTACCGGCGATCTATGCCAGCGCCGCGGCCGTTGCTCCACCCGGCCGCGAAAGCGGAACCATCGGCGTCGTGCTGACCGGCTGGACGCTGTCGATGGTCGCCGGCGTGTCGATGTCTGCCGTGCTCGCCGACCTCGTTCACTGGCGCGCGGTATTCGGCGCGGTGGCGCTGCTTTCTGCCATTGCGCTGGCAGCGATTTCGGCGATGTCGGCCGACGACAAGCCGGCCGGCGGTGTCGCTCCAGCGCCGCTGGGAGCGCTGGCGACGCCCGGCATCGTCCCGTTGTTGATCGCCTGTGGCGCCTTCATGACGGCGTTTTACGGCGTCTATGGCTATCTCGGCGATCATCTGCATCAGGCGCTCGGCCGGCCGGTCAGCGCCAATGGCCTCGCCGCCATTTCCTACGGCATCGGTTTCGGTGCCGCCGCACTGCTGGACGGCATTGTCGACCGCCTCGGCGCCCGGCGCGTCATGCCGATAGCCTATCTCGGCGTGGCAGCAATCTATGTGCTCATCGCGGCAGTCGCCGGCACTTTCACCATCCTGATCGCCACCATGGCCTTGTGGGGCTTGGGCAACCATTTCGGCTTGAACGTGCTGGTCATGCGCCTGTCCGCGCTCGACCCTAGCAGGCGTGGAACCATCATGGGGCTGAACAGCGCGGTGACCTATCTTGCCGTGTCGGTCGGCACCACCGCCTTCGGTCCGCTCTACGCCAATTACGGCTTTGCCGCTTCGGCAGTCGTTGCGGCCGTACTGATGCTAGGTGCTGCCGCTGCTGCCTGGCGTTGAGCTGCGGGCGCGGGGCGTTCAGGCCGGCAACTGGATGCCGAACAGGGCCTGCAGCGCAAACAGCACCAGCAGCGACACGAAGAACATGCCGGCGAAGACGGCCGACCCGATCGCCGCACCCTTGCCGATGGTGGCGTTGGTCATGCGCCAGGTGAACACCATCGCGAGTGCGAACACCGCCAACGACAGCAGCGAAACAACGTTGTCAGCCGCCGGAAACAGCATGCGGGCGAGCGCTGCCGGCAGCATCAGCCAGGCGATGATCGCGGACGTCCAGTTGCTGGCGACGACGTAATGGACGAAACGGTCGCCGATGCCGACGCGTGGCGCCACCAGTGCCAGCACGATGAGCGGCAAGACCCAGGCGCCGATGTCGACCATCGCCAGTCGGACGACGATCCCGAAGCGGCTGGCGAACGTCGCCGTCTCCAGCGCGACGTCATTGGACACCCCGGCCCAGCCGACAACGAGGGCGGGAACGGCAACCAGGATTGCGAAGAACGAATTCCAGAAGCCGTCGGCGCTGAGATCGAGCTGGCGCAGGCCGTCGGCCTTGCCCAGCATCAGCCGCCAGGCGCCCGCCAGATTCTGCTCGATTTCATCGCTTGCCAGCATCAGGGCCATTCGTCATCCGAACCAGTCTGCGAGGAACTGCTGGTAGACCTGTGTCAGCTGTTCGAGCTCGGCAAGCGGCACGCGCTCGTCGACCATGTGCATGGTCTTGCCGACGAGCCCGAACTCGACGACCGGGCAGTAGTCCTTGATGAAGCGTGCATCGGAGGTGCCGCCCGTCGTCGATAGTTTGGGCTTGCGTCCGGTGACGCGCTTGATGGAGCCGGCAAGCGCATCGATCAGCTTGTCGTTGCGGGTCAGGAAGACGTGGCTCGGCCGGTCGCGCCAGACGAGCTCGAACTCGACCGGCTCCTTGCGGCCCTTGCGGTACTTCTTGCGCCCGCTCGCCTTGTCCAACCGGTTATGGATCTCGGCCTGCAGCGTCTCGGCCGTCCAGCTGTCGTTGAAGCGGATGTTGAAGCTGGCGGTAGCCTTGGCCGGAATGACGTTCGTCGCCGGATTGCCGACGTCGAAGGTGGTGACCTCCAGGTTCGATGGCTGGAAATCCTTGGTGCCCTTGTCGAAGACCGGGTTGAGCAGCGCATCGACCAGGGTCATCAGCCCGCGCACCGGGTTGTCGGCGAGATGCGGATAGGCGGCGTGGCCTTGCCTGCCGTTGACGGTGATGGTGGCCGAGATCGAACCCCGGCGGCCGATCTTGATCATGTCGCCGAGCGCATCGGGGTTGGTCGGCTCGCCGACCAGCGATGCGTCCCACTTTTCGCCGCGCGAGGCCGCCCATTCGAGCAGCTTGACCGTGCCGTTGATCGACGGGCCTTCCTCGTCGCCGGTGATCAGCAGCGAAATCGAACCTTTCGGGCCGCCATGGGCTTCGACGTGGCGGGCGACGGCGGCGATGAAGCAAGCGATGCCGCCCTTCATGTCGACGGCGCCGCGGCCATACATTTCGCCATTGTCGATGGCTGCCGAAAACGGCGGATGCTTCCACGCCGCCTCGTCGCCGATCGGCACCACGTCGGTATGGCCGGCAAACATCAGATGCGGCCCGTTGCCCGAGCGGCGGGCATAGAGGTTCTCGACGTCAGGCGTGCCGTCCTCGGAAAAGGTCGGGCGGTCGACGGCGAAGCCGAGCGGCTTCAGCATGGTCTCAAGTGCGGACAGCGCACCGCCTTCGGTCGGCGTAACCGACGGGCAGCGGATGAGGGCGGCGAGGTTTTCGGCGGGATCTGTCGGCAGTTTCATGGCGACAGCGATAATCGAATCGCCGGTTCCTGTCACGACGGTCGTTTGTACCAGCGACATCGGCCTCCAGCTTCGCAAAAGCGTGGGGCGATCAGGCGCGGCCCTGGTCACGAGCGCCGCAACGGGCAAGCGTCGATGTCGAGATTGAACGCGGCAACGGGTGAGACGACGTCACCTACGATTTTTAAGTCGGTCCTTAAGTCTCCTGCAATCAGCTGCTGGCATTGTCGCGGCATGAGAATTGCCACGATCACCCACTGGGCCTACGGCATCACTGTCGTCCTGACGGCGCTTTCCGGCGTTTCGTTCATCCTGTCGTCCAACAGCGCCCTCCAGGAGCGCGCTGCGGCCGAGGAGCATCTCACGCTCGACACGCTGGCCGAAGATCTTGCCCTTGGTGCGGAAATGCGCAGCGACGAAGCGAGGCTTTACGTGATGCGCGGTGAGGTGCGCCATCTCCAGGCGTTTCGCGTGCAAGAGGCTGCGGAACGGCGGCTGGAGACCGTTGCGTCGGACCTGGCGGCCCGCGATCCCGCGCCGGCAGAAGCTGCGGCGCTGCGTGCGATCAATGCTCACGCGGACGAGCTGGACAAGCTCGAGGCAGCCGCCATAACGGCCTATCAGAACGGCGACAAGACGACCGCGCAGGAAGCTCTTTTCGGCGCCGAACACGAACGGGTCCAGAATGCGCTGCTTCAGACGGTCACCCATTTCCGCGACCTGACCGCAGCGCGCACGACTGCGGCACTCGATGCGGCTCGCGACCGCAGCAACTGGTGGAGCCTTGTCGCCAAGGTCATGCTGGCGACCACGGGGGCGCTGTTCGTGGCCGTGCTCTATTTCGTTCTCAGCCGCCGGGTAGCGACGCCGTTGCGCCACATGACCGGGATCGTCAGCCGGCTGGCCAAGCAGGACTACAGCGTCGAGGTTCCGGTCAATCGTCGGGCCGACGAAATCGGCGAGATGAGCGATGCCATCGAGGGCTTCCGCACGAACCTGATCGAGCGTGAAAAACTCGACGCCGAACGGCGTGCCGACCAGCATATGAAAGACCTCATCCTCCAGATGATGCACCGCGTGCAGGCATGCCGTGACCAGTTGGAGCTGACGGACGTGGTCGTGCGCTTCGCGCCACAGATTTTCCCCGACCTTGCCGGCGGCCTCTATGTCCTCAACGAAGGCAAGACAGCGCTGGCACGTGTCGGCCTCTGGCTCGATCCGGATCACTCCGCGGCGGAGTTCCCGGCCACGGCCTGCTGGGGTCTGCGGCGCGGCCGTACTCATCACAGCGGCGGCAGCGGCGCCGACGTTCCCTGCCAGCACGTGGATCCGCCTGGCGTCGCGACGCTCTGCGTGCCCCTGACGGCCCAGGGCGACATGATCGGGCTGCTCTATCTCGAAGAGCGCGTCGATGGCGCGCTCGAGCCGGCAGGGCCGCGGCTTTACCTCGAACTCATTGCCGAGAATGTCGGCCTTGCCATTGCCAATCTGCAATTGCAGGCAAAGCTGACGGCACTTGCGGTGAGCGATCCGCTCACCGGCCTGTTCAATCGTCGGTTCCTCGACGAGACGCTGCGGCGGCACGCCCGGGACCACCGGGACGAGCCGCTCGCCTGCCTGATGATCGACATCGACCATTTCAAGCGCTTCAACGATCAGTTCGGCCATGACGCCGGCGACCTCGTCATGCAATTCGTCGGGCAGTCGCTGCGCGAAGCCTGTGCGTCGTCCGGCGATGCTTTCCGCTTCGGCGGCGAGGAATTCACCGCCCTTCTGCCGTCCTTCGGCGAGGCGGACGCGATGGTGCTTGCCGACATGCTGCGCGACAAGATCGGCGGCGTCGCACTCTCTTATGCCGGCCAGCGTCTCGGCGCCGTCTCCGTCTCCGTCGGCGTGGCGGTGTCCCCGGCGGGCGGTTCGGTCGAGACACTTGTGACGCGTGCCGACGCGGCCCTGCTGGAGGCGAAAGCCGGCGGCCGCAACCGGACGATTGCTGCAAGCAACATCAGAAAATCGGCCTGAGGCGCAGGTCGGCTCCCTGCCGGCGACCGCCATGATGCCATGCTCCCCGGTCTGGCAGGCATTGCCACGCCGGGTCTGCTGTCGCTTATAGTGGACTTCGGGAGGGCGCATGGCCAAGGATCATCGGATGATCGTCGTCGCTGGTGCCGGCAGCATCGGCTGCCACGCCGGGGCGTGCCTGGCGCTGGCCGGGCGCGACGTGAGCCTGTTGGCGCGGCCTCGCGTCACTGCCGCGATCAAGGCCGGCGGCCTGCGGGTCAGCGACATCGACGGCTTCGACCGCCTGCTTGCCGCCGGCGCCATCGCAGTCACGATCGACCCCTCGGTGCTGTCCCACGCCGATGTCGTGCTGGTTGCCGTCAAGAGCGGCGACACAGCCGCCATGGCCGAGCTTGTCGCCCGGCATGCGCCGGAAAGTGCCGTCGTCGTCAGTTTGCAGAACGGCATCGACAACGCAGCCAAGCTGCGCGCAGCGCTCGGCCGGCGCCGGGTGGTGGCCGGAATGGTACCGTTCAACGTCGTCCAGTCGGCCGAAGGCGAGCTGCCGCTCCGTGTCCACCGCGCCAGTGCCGGGACGGTGCTGATCGAGGCCGGAGACGAGCGTCTGCGCGAGCTGCTCGACGTCGAGGGCTTTGCGGTCGCCACCCACACCGACATGCCGGCCGTCCAGTGGGGTAAGCTTTTGATGAACCTCAACAATGCGCTTGTCGCGCTGTCCGGATTGCCGCTGGCGGCACAACTGGCGGACGCCAGCTGGCGCCGCATCCTCGCCGGGCAGATCGACGAGGCGCTGGCGGCGATGAAGGCGAATGGCATCGTTCCCGCAAAGGCAGCGGCAGTGCCGCCCGCATTGTTGCCGACGGTACTGCGCCTGCCCGACTGGCTGTTCCTGCGCCTGGCCAGGCGCATGCTGGCCATCGACCCGACGGCGCGCTCGTCGATGTGGGAGGACCTGCAACGGCGGCGCGGGACCGAGATCGATGCGCTTCAGGGCACCATCCTCGGGCTCGCGCGAAAAGCCGGCACCCCGGCCACGCTGACCGAGCGCATCGTCGCCCTGGTGCGCGACGCGGAAGCCAGGGGCAAGGGGTCGCCCAGGCTGAAGCCGGAGCAGGTTGCCGGCAGCTAGCGCCGGGCTGTTTCGATCATCGTGATCTTCTGCCAGATCTTGCGCGACAGGTTCGAGCCGAGCTCCTCGATGTCGTTGACCGCCTTCAGCACGACGTCGTCATTGACCGATTGCGCGAAAAGGGCGGCCAGCTTGCCGGTCAGCGACAGCATTTCGGAGCAATAGTCGAGATAACGCGCAAGGTCCGCCGACTTGGTGATGCGTGCCGGCGAATGCGGGGTCGGGCTGAAGCTTTCAGACAGCGTTGCCGGATCCTTGGTCAGCTGGTGCATGTCGATGACGTGGATCAGCGAGCGCAGCCCGTGCAGTTGCCTGAACGTGCGCTTGCGCTTGATGTGTTCCTCGACGCGGATCAGCGCGAGGAAACCGAGCCCAGCGAGGATCAGCGTGTTGAGCGAGGCCTCGATGCCTTGCACGAAATCGAACGCGCCGGTCGAGATGCGGTCGAAGGACAGGATCGTGCCGATGAACAGGAAGATGCCGGCGCCCGACGCGATGGCAAGCCCGATCAGGATGCGCAGCCACCAGATCGGCTGCTCCAGCGCCTTGGCCGAAGCGGCGAGGTCGCGTGCCAGGCGGACAAGCTCCTGGCTGACGCGGGACAGGCCGGCATCGGGGAACCGTTCGCTCACGCGCTGGCTCAACGTCTCGGCTGTTGCGATGATCTTGGCCGGGTCGAGCGTTCTGTAAGACATCGAACCCGGGCCTTTTTGCGCGGTTACTTCGGCGCGTTGGTGGTGTTACCGAACTGGTTCGGGCCCGGCGTGCCGGGGAAGAAGCACAGCGCGATGAAGGCAAAGATCGACACCACCGGGATGAACAGCGCGACCGCAAACAGGCCGGGTTTGTCGAAGTCATGCAGGCGTTTGACGCTGAAGGCGATATGCGCCCACAGGAAGGTCAGGAAGGTTGCGCCGAACAGCATCGACCAGACCTGCGCCGCACCGCTTTCGGGGTGCACACGCATGAACTGGTAGAGCGGGAACGACATCACCACCAGCATGAACAGGAAGCCGAGCAGGTAGGCCGCGCGGTTGACGCGGCCCGAAAAGCGAAAGAACAACCAGAAGAAATCGACGTTGTTAGGCAAGCGGATCCGGTCCGAATTGGTTGGCGCCCCTGGTGCCTTCGAGGATGCCGAGTTCGACCAGGATCCAGATGGCGCCGATGACGGGCACGAGTGCGATCAGGCTCCACCAGCCCGACTTGTCGCGGTCATGCCAGCGTTTGGCATAGATTGCCAGTGCGAAATAGATCATGCCGATGGTGACGATGATGGAGATGACGCCGGCGCCTGAGTTGCCGATGTCGAGGCCGAGCATCATGTCGAGCAGGTTGGCGACGATGCTGACGACGATCATCACGCCGATGCCGGCCCAGAACTTGGCCCGGTTGATACGACCATCGAAGCTGGTCAGAAGATACTTCCAGTCCATTTCACCCCTCCGAAGCCAACCGGCGCACATTTCTCGTGCGCCGGTCGAAGTTGCTTCGGTTTCAGTGAAAGATCAATCGCGCAGCAGTTCGTTGATCGAGGTCTTGGACCGGGTCTTGGCGTCGACGCGCTTGACGATGACGGCGCAGTAGAGGCTTGGGCCGGCATCGCCGTTCGGCAACGGCTTGCCCGGCAGCGAGCCGGCGACGACGACCGAATTGGCCGGCACTTCGCCGTAGAACACTTCGCCGGTGGCGCGGTCGACGATCTTGGTCGACTGGCCGATGAACACGCCCATGCCGAGCACCGAGCCTTCGCGCACGATGCAGCCCTCGACGACCTCCGAGCGCGCGCCGATGAAGCAGTTGTCCTCGATGATGGTCGGGCCGGCCTGCATCGGCTCGAGCACGCCACCGATGCCGACGCCGCCGGACAGGTGCACGTTCTTGCCGATCTGGGCGCAGGAGCCGACCGAGGCCCAGGTGTCGACCATGGTGCCGGTGTCGACATAGGCGCCGACATTGACGAAGGACGGCATCAAAACGGCTCCCGGAGCGACGAAGGCCGACTTGCGCACGACGGCTGAAGGCACGGCGCGGAAGCCGGCCTTTTCGAAGTCGACAGCACCCCAGCCGTCAAACTTGGACGGCACCTTGTCCCACCACGAGCCGCCGCCGGGCGCGCCCGAGATCAGCTCCATCGGGTTGAGGCGGAAGGACAGCAGCACCGCCTTCTTGAGCCACTGGTTGACCTGCCACTTGCCGTCGTCCTGGCGCTGGGCGACACGGGCCGTACCCTTGTCCAAAAGGTCGAGTGCGGTCTCGATGGCGTCGCGGATTTCGCCGCGGGTCGACGTCGAAATGCCGTCGCGTTCCTCGAACGCCCGATCAATTGTCTTTTCCAGGCTGGCGAGATCGGGCTTCGACATAAACATCTCCGTTACGGGCCGTTAAGGTTAAGGCTTCTAAGCTGGCATAAAATCGCGCGGACCCTATTTCAGGCTTATCTGGGGGTCAATCGCGGTGACGCCGCGGAATGTCGCGGGCAACGAAATTTGAGGTCGAGCATATAATGAATCCAATGGACAAGGCTGGCTGGACGCCGCTGCCGCACTCCGACGAGGATCTCGAGCGTTCCAAGAGTGTGCCCGACACGCCGCAGACGCGCGCCTCGACATACAGGCTTGCCTGGAATGATGAAGACTTCATGACCCAGCGCGACCTGCGCCCGGTGCGGCTGCAGCTCGAACTGCTCAAGACCGAGATGATCCTCGCCGAGCGCGGCATACGTTCGACGGTCATCCTGTTTGGTGGTGCGCGCATTCCGGAGCCGGGCGGCGAGGCCTGGGCTGCCAAGAACGAGACGCAGCGCAAGAACCTCGAGGCCAACAGCAGATATTATGACGAGGCGCGCAAGTTTGCCCGCCTGTGCTCGCAGCATTCGGCCGCGTCCTACTATCGCGAGTTCGTCGTCGTCACCGGCGGCGGGCCGGGCGTTATGGAAGCCGGCAACCGCGGTGCCGACGATGTCGGAGCCCCCTCGATCGGCCTCAACATCGTCTTGCCGCACGAGCAGGCGCCCAACCCCTATGTGACGCCGGAGCTGTGCTTCAATTTCCACTATTTCGCCATCCGCAAGATGCATTTCGTCATGCGCGCCAAGGCGGTCGCCGTGTTCCCCGGCGGCTTCGGCACGATGGACGAGTTCTTCGAAACGCTGACGCTGATCCAGACGGGGCGTATGGAGCGGGTGCCAGTCATCCTGTTCGGCAAGTCATTCTGGGAGCGGGCGATCGACCTCGATTTCCTCGCCGATCAGGGCACGATCACGCCCGGCGACCAGGACATCATCGACTTTGTCGACACCGCCGACGAGGCATGGGACATCATCGCCAGATTCTACAGCCTTTGAGCCGGCGTCCACCGGCAGCGGCCGGTGGACGAGCGTCACCAGCACGAAGGAGATGATCATCAGCAGATACCAGGCGCCGAGCTTCTGGATCGAGACCGGCGTCCAGCCATCGTGCTGGCCGGGATAGATCCAGGCGCGCGACCAGGTGCCGATGTTCTCGGCAAACCAGATGAACAGCGAAACCAGCAGGAAGCCGAGCAAAAGCGGCATGCGGTGGCGGAAGCGGAAGACGCGGTAGTGCACGACGGTGCGGAGATAGAGCACTGCTGTGACGGCAAACAGTCCGTAGCGGATGTCGATGACGAAGTGGTGGGCGAAGAAGTTGACGTAGATCGCCGCGCACAGAAGCATCGTTGCCCATAACGGCGGATAATGCGTGTAGCGCATGTCGAAGATGCGGCTGACGCGGGCGAGGTAGGAGCCGACGGCCGCATACATGAAGCCCGAAAACAACGGGACCGCGCCGATGCGGAACAGGCTGTCCTCCGGGTAGGCCCAGGAACCTGCCTGTGTCTTGAATACCTCCATGGCCGTGCCGACGATGTGGAAGATCAGGATAACCTTGGCTTCCGACGGCTTTTCCAGCTTGAGCGCCAGCATCGCCAGCTGGATGGCGACGGCCGAGAGGAACAGGAAGTCGTAGCGGGCAAGGGCGACCCCGTCCGGCCACCACAGCTTGGTCGCCATGATCAGCGCCAGCATGGCACCGCCGAACAGACAGGCCCAGGCCTGCTTCAGCCCGAAGACGAGGAATTCGACGACCGCGCCAGAGAGGCCTCCGGCGGGCAGGCGGTCGAGAACGGCATGGGCCGCTGCATCGATCCGCGCCTCGACGGAGGTAAAACGGCTCAAGCGGCGTTGGCCTCGACGATGGTGGTCAGGAAGCTTGCGAGATCGTCGGTGACGTAGTCGACGTCGTCCTCATGGGTCGGATCGCTTTCCCAGATCTCGGAGAAGGTCGGCTCGAAATTGCGCGGCACGATCAAGACCGTGGTCATGCCGAGCGACTTCGGCACCGACAGGTTACGCGCCAGGTCCTCGAACATGACAGCGTTGGCGCCTGTCACCTTGTGCAAGGCGGCGAAGGTCTCGTAGGGCTGGCGCGCCGGCTTGGGCGTAAGCCCTGCGGCGACGATGTCGAAGATGTCGTCGAAATGGTCGAGGATGCCGAGCTGGCGCGCGGTGCGCTCGGCATGGCTGCGGTTGCCGTTGGTGAAGATGAACTTGCGGCCCGGCAATTGGCGGATGGCGGCACCCAGCACCGGGTCCGGCACAAGCCAGGAATAGTCGATGTCGTGGACGTGTTCGAGGAACGCGTCGGGGTCGATGCCGTGACGCTGCATCAGCCCGTTCAGCGTCGTGCCGTACTCCAGATAGAGCTCCTTCTGGAGCTTGCGCGCATCCTCGCGCGACAAGGTCAGAAGCTCCGCGACATAGCCGGTCATCTTCACGTCGATCTGCGAAAACAGATTCGAGTGGTGCGGATACAGCGTGTTGTCGAGGTCGAAGACCCAGTCGGTGACGTGGTCGAAGCGAGCGGGATCGGGTGTGTCGGTCATGCCGCCCTTATGCCACGGTTCGAGAATTTTGGAAGCACCTGCATAAGGCCAGTCTGGCTCTCGACAATGGCCAAAATTCGTTGGACACCAGATTCAACATGGTGGGTCAAATTTTAACTACCGATGAAAGATGACCTTCAGTTGATGCTGGCATTCCAAAGCCGGCAGGGAGTCGAAATGAAAATCGTCGTTCTTAAAACAGCCGCTGTGACCTTGATTTCAATCTTGGGTTCGCTTGCACTGGTCTTGACGATCGTGCCGGCGCTGGGAGGAACAGTTGGCGCCATCGCCTGGCTGATGTGCTTGCTGTGCCCACTGTTCATTGCGCCTCCGCTGGGTTTCTTCACCTTCATGCAGGAGAGGAAGCTCAAGCTTGCCCATGAAGACCTGACACGGGCCCACGCTCAACTCGCCGCCGCCCATCGCCGCCTGTCGGAAAAGGCGAGCCGCGACGAGATGACAGGCATGCTCAACCGCGAGAACTTCTTTGCCGCGCTCGACGGCAGCAGGCGCAAGAGCGATCGCGGCGCGCTGCTGATCATCGACGCCGACCACTTCAAGCAGATCAATGACAGTTTCGGCCACCTGACTGGCGACCAGGCGTTGCTGCAGATCGCTGCCGCCATCACCCGTGGCGTGCGCGGCGGCGACATCCTTGGCCGCATCGGCGGCGAGGAGTTTGGCGCCTTCCTCGTCGGCGCGACGGTTGACGAAGCCAAGCTGGTGGCTGAACGCATTCGCAGCGAGGTCGAGGCACTACGCTTCCAGCCAAGCGACGAGCGTGCCGTGCCGCTGACGGTAAGCATTGGCGGCACCGACTGCGAAGCGGAAGCAAATGTTTCCGAACTCATGCGCAACGCCGACAAGCGCCTCTATGAGGCCAAGCGCCGTGGCCGCAACCGGGCCATCTTCGACATGGGCGTTCCGGAAGCGGCGTAACGGCGTGCAAAACGGTCACACGGTTTGCGACAGGGGCGGTGGCGTTTGCCGTCGCCCATTTTGCTTTTGAGCTCGCCCGTTACCACTCGCTGCGGCGAAGATCCTTCGCGAAGATCGCGGTACATTCCAGCCGACCGAAGGCCAAGAAATGAACATGGGCTTAGACAGCCCGTCGATTCGCCCTACATCGACCGCGTAGGTCTCTGACGCAACCGTCATCGCTGGCGCAACGTTTTCTCTGAATCTGTCGAAACCAGGCGGTTCAGAACGACATACGTCCGCATGCATGATGCGACCTCGAAGCAGATGCCTGCATGGAATCGTTCGGTGGCCTCACGGGCAGTGGCAGTCCAACTGTCGGCTTTCGAAGTCAAAGGAACCGGAAATGACATTTTCCCATAGCTCGCCGGCAACGCCCGAGGACGCCTATCCAAGGCGATGGATTGCGATGGCGATCCTGCTCCTGGCCGGCTTCATGAATCTGATCGACGTGACAATCGTCAATGTTGCCTTGCCACGCCTGCAATCCGGGCTTGGCGCGACAAGCAGCCAGATCGAATGGGTGGTGGCGGCCTATGTGCTGGCCTTCGCGCTCGGCCTGCTGCCGTTTGGCCGGCTTGGCGACGTTGTCGGTCGCAAGCGTCTGTTCCTGATCGGCGTCGCGAGCTTCACCGTGTTTTCGGCGCTGTGCGGTCTGGCGCCGACGATGACGACCTTGATCCTTGCGCGCGTGCTGCAGGGCCTGGCCGGCGCCATGATGATGCCGCAGGTGCTGGCGATCACCCAGGTGATCTTTCCGCCGCAGGAACGTGGCTTTGCCTTCTCGCTCTTCGGCCTGTCGGCGGGCCTTGCTTCCGTCGCCGGTCCTCTCGCCGGAGGCATGCTGATCAGTGCCAACATTTTTGGCCTCGACTGGCGGCCGATCTTCCTGGTCAACATCCCGATAGGCATCATGGCGGTGATTGCCGGCCGGGCGCTCATCCCGGACATGCCTGGACGGCCGGAGCTGACGCAGGATCCGGTCGGCATTCTGATCGCCAGTGCCGCGGTCTTCCTGCTGGTGTTTCCGCTCATCGAGGGTCATGCCTATGACTGGCCGCAGTGGACCTTCGTGATGATCGCACTGTCGATCGGCGCAATGGTCAGCTTCTTCCTGCACCAGAAGTCGCGGGCGAAGGGGGAGAAAAGCCAGTTGCTTCCGGTAGCCCTGATGACCAACGGCAACTTCATGCTCGGCTCGGTGATGACCATGACCTTCTTCTCCGGCGTGGCGGGCTTCTTCCTGGTCCTTGCCGTCTTCCTGCAGACCGGTTTCGGCCTGACGCCGCTGCAGTCAGGGCTGACGACGGTGCCGTTTCCGATCGGCGTGCTGATCGCGTCGCTGATCTCGGGGCGGCTGGGCAGCCGCTGGCCGCAGCGGCGCATCGTTGCCGGCGCGCTGGTCATGGGCATCGGCATGGGCTGGCTGCGTTTCGTCGTCGCCAATGTCGGCGACGCTGTCGACCATTGGAACTTCGTCCTGCCGCTTTTGATGTGCGGCTTCGGCATGGGCATCGCCATCTCGTCGCTGTTCCAGACGGTGCTGTCTACCGTGCCGCCGCGCGATGCAGGTTCGGGCTCGGGCGCCGTGCAGGCCTTCCAGCAGATCGGCGCAGCCCTCGGCATTGCCGTTACCGGACAGATCTTCTTCTCGACCCTGGCCGTCAAGGCGAGCGAGCTTCCGCACATCGCCTTCGTCTCTGCCATGGAGCACGCGCTTGTCTACGAGATGGTGGCATTCGCCCTGGTGGCGGCGATGGTGTTCTTTCTGAAACCGGCCACCCCGCAAGGCAACCGCGGCCAAAGCGTCGAAGACAGGCAGCCGCTGCCCGTGGAGATGTGACGGGGACGCGCGGTCCGCTGGATCAATGCATCACCCCGAAAATCGATTCCGAATTGCGGGGTGATGCTGTAGACGCGGACATGCGGCCGCTCCGGCCGTCTTCAAGCCGACACTGAACCGACATGCCATTGTGGATTCCCATCACTATTGCCGCCGCCTTCCTGCAGAACCTGCGGTCGGTGGTGCAGAAGCACCTGAAAGGGGTGATGGGCACGACCGGTGCCACATTCGTGCGCTTCGGTTTCGGCTTTCCCTTCGCGCTTGCCTTTGTCGGGGTGCTGCATTTCGTCGTCGGCTACGAACTGCCGGCTCTGAACAGGACGTTCTTTGCCTGGGCGGTGGTCGGCGGCCTGGGCCAGATCGCCGCGACCTTCCTGTTGATCCACCTGTTCTCGTTCCGGAACTTTGCCGTCGGCACCGCCTATTCGCGCACCGAACCGGCGCAAGCGGCGTTGTTCGGGCTGTTGTTCCTCGGCGAACGCGCGACGGCGGGTGCTGTCGCGGCCATTGCCATCAGCGTCTTCGGCGTGATGCTGATCTCTGTCGCCCACACCGCATTCACCGCGCGAACGCTGGTGACCTCGGTGCTCAGCCGCAACGCGCTTATCGGTCTGGCCTCCGGTACGTTCTTCGGCATTTCGGCGGTCGCCTACCGTGCGGCGTCGCTGGCGCTCGGCGGGCCGAACTTCATGACGCAGGCGGCGGTCACGCTCGCCGTCGTCATCGTCTTCCAGACGCTGATCATGCTGGGCTGGATTCTGTGGAGGGAGCGCGACGAGCTGCCTCGCATCGCCAGGGCCTGGCGGCCGGCGCTGTTCACCGGTCTCGTCGGCGCCTCGGCTTCGTTCGGCTGGTTCATGGCGATGACGTTGCAGCAGGCGGCGATCGTCAAGTCACTCGCCCAGATCGAGATGCTGTTCACCTTCGCGTCGAGTGTCTTCTTCTTTCGCGAGCGCATCAACCGGCTCGAAATAGCCGGTTGTGTGCTGATCGTCGGCGGCATCCTGGTGCTGCTAGCTCTGGGCTGAGAGCCTAGACCGTAGCTGGATCGCGCGGCGGCTCGCCTTTCCAGCGCTTGATGATGCCGGCGAGGTCGCTGTTCTGGAAGGCATCCTTCAGCGTGTCGAAGGACGGCAGCACGAAATAGGCGCGCTGGAATTTGTCGATCTCGTAGGTCGTGCGCATCACCGTTTCGATGTCGAACGGCACCTGGTGCGCATCGGGGCTTTCAACAGCGAATTGCAGCTCGGTGAAGGACGACATCAGGCCGGCGCCGAAGGCCTTCAGCGGCTGGCCGGGTTCCTGCATCAGGCCGTATTCGGCCGTATACCAGTAGAGCCGGGTGATCATTTCGTCGCCGCCGAGCGCGATCAGATCGGTCGCTTTCTCGCCGTACATCTGCATGAAGTCGCCGAACACCGGCTGGCTCAGTACTGGCACATGGCCGAAGAAGTCGTGGAACATGTCGGGCTCGACGATGTAGTCGAGTTCGTCGCGCGTCCTCAGCCAGTTGGTGACGGGGAAGCGACGGTTGGCCAGGTGGTCGAAGAAGGGTTGCGCCGGGATCAGCCCGGGCACCGCCACGATCTCCCAGCCGGAGAGCTTGCGCAGCTTGTCACTGACGTCATGGAAGTCCGGAATGCGGTCGACCAGGCCGAGCGCCGACATGCCGTCAAGATAGGATTTGTGCGCCAGCCGCTGGGTCAGCCTGGTCTGGCGGTCGCACAGCGTACGCCACACATCCTGCTCGGCAGCGCTGTAATCGTATTTCTGCTCGACGGTGAAATCCGGACGGCAGACGCTGTAGTCGCCGCGTAGCCCCTGTTCCGCGCACTCCCGTGCATAGTCTTGAACGCTCACGCTCATGTCAGATCCTCCCCGGAAACAGCTTCGATGGAGGAATCATAGGCGCTGGAAGCGAGCGGAATTCACCTCTTTGCGAGCGTTCGATGTTGTTCTGAGGTATATTTACCCAAATCTCCAAAATGGATGGTGAAAATGCCTCAGTTTGATGAGTTCGAGATCAGGATGCTCGACATTCTCCAGCGCGATGGGCGCAAGCCGGTTTCCGAGATCGCGCAGGAGATCGGCCTGTCCAACACGCCATGTGCCCGACGTTTCGAGGCGCTGCAGGACGCCGGCGTCATCAAGGGCTTTTCCGCCCGCATCGGACGCCGCGCCGTCGGCCTCATGGTCGAGGTCTTCGTCCAGGTCAGGCTGGTCAGCCACAGCGACGATTCCCCGGAAAAGTTCATCGCCGCCGTGCAACGCATGGACGAGGTCTCGGCCTGCTGGACGATGACCGGCGACTACGACTTCCTGCTGCATGTCATGGTGCCCAATGTCGACGACCTCAACGCCTTCGTCATGCACCGGCTGATGCGCCTGCAAGGCGTCCGCGACGTTCACACCCAGCTGGTGCTGCAGAACATCAAGGGCCCCGGCCACGTGCCGCTCGCGCATTTGCGAGGCTAGGGGGCGACTAGGGATCGGGATAGGTGAGCGGGTAGCGCTCGCCAACGAGACAATTGACGGGTTTCGAGGCCTGGATTTTCATCATGCCTGGTGCATCCGCGATGCCGCCGACTTCGAGCACGAGCTTGCGGCGGATGGCCGTGACGAACTCGGATGCGAGGTGGATCGGCAGCACGAACGAGCCCGGCCCGCCGGTGACGCATTCGGCGTAATAGCGGTCGATGTCTTCCAGGCTGCCCGTCGGCCGGACGAGGATCGGCAGGCCGTTGATGACGATGCCCTTTGCAACCGCATTGTTGCGGGCGACCTCTACCGGCGCTCCGAGGTTGTTCGGTCCGTCGCCCGAAATGTCGATGACCTTCTTTTCACCGCGGAAGACATTTTGCTCCAGCAGGTTGGCACCGAACGCCACCGCATTCGAGATCGACGTGCCGCCGGATCCGCCGATGGGCTTGACGGCGAGCTGGGCGGCGAAGGCGTCGGCGCTCGAAGCATCGTCGATGATCTGCCAGGGGATGACCGATTCTGGCCGCACGGTCCCTGCCCACTCGAAATAGGTGACCGCGATACGGCCTCTCGAGCCCGCCAGCACGGCATTGATGAAGTCGGGATGGCGCAGCGCCTTGACGTAGCCGGCGCGCTGAAGCGCAAACTCGCCTTCGTCCATCGAACTCGAAACGTCGACGGCCAGCACCAGTTCGACATCCACCGTCCGGTCGTCCACGTCGATGGTCGGCGTGGCAGGCAGTTCGCAACCCGTGCACAGGATCAGCGCCAGCGCAGCCAGCATTGTTCATCGTCCGAGGGACCCGGAGGTCAGTGTGCGTCAACGCAGGGAAAATGAAAGCCGCAACGCTTCAAGGCTTCGTGAATACGAGGCCTGCTCTTGAAACGACAAGGCCGGCAAAAGCCGGCCTGTCTTTGTGCACTGGGCAGGTCAGTCCTGCTGCTTACGGAACGATCAGCGTCCCTGCGCCGTGCTCGGTAAACAGCTCAAGCAGCACCGAATGCGGCGTCTTGCCGTTGAGGATGACGACACCTTCGACGCCGCGCTCGATCGCCTCGATGCAGGTCTCGACCTTGGGGATCATGCCGCCCGAAATCGTGCCGTCCTTGATCAGTGCCTTGGCGTCGGCAACCGTCAGTTCGTCGATGAGTTTCTTGTCCTTGTCGAGCACACCGGGCACGTCGGTCAGGAACAAGAGGCGCGACGCCTTGACGGCACCGGCGATGGCACCCGCAAAGGTATCGGCGTTGATGTTGTAGGTGTGGCCGTCGCGGCCGGGCGCGACAGGCGCCAGCACCGGGATCATTTCCGAACGGGCCAGAAGGTCGAGCAGCGTGCGGTCGACTTCGACCGGCTCGCCGACGAAGCCGAGATCGATCACCTTCTCGATGTTCGAATCGGGGTCGACCATGGTCTTCTTGGCCTTTTCGGCGAAGACCATGTTGCCGTCCTTGCCGCACAGCCCGATCGCCCACTCGCCTTCGGCGTTGATCAGGGCGACGATCTCCTTGTTGATCGAGCCGGCCAGAACCATCTCGACGATCTCGACGGTTTTCTGGTCGGTGACGCGCAGGCCGCCCTCGAATTTCGATTCGATGCCCATCTTGGTCAGCATGGCGCCGATCTGCGGGCCGCCGCCGTGCACGACGATCGGGTTGACGCCGGACTGCTTCAGTAAGGCGATGTCGCGGGCGAAGGCACGGCCGAGCTCGACATTGCCCATGGCGTGGCCGCCATACTTCACCACGACCGTCTTGTTTTCGTAGCGCTGCATGTAGGGCAAGGCCGCGGAGAGCAGGGCAGCCTGCATTTCGGCGGTGGCGGCGACGTTCGTCGTCATCGGCATGGTCCCGGATAGGTGGAAAAGGTCGGCGCGGTCTTAGCCGGAAACCGGGCAGGGGGCAAATGGTTCGATGGGCTGGCAGGCGTGCTGTTTTGCCGATGCGCTACGGAATGTGGTTGCATGGCGCCCGACGATCTAAACAGCAGTTGCAAATAGTTTTGCGCCACGTAACTTGGCGGGCATGACGCCGCAGGACATCACCAAGCTGATTGTTCGGACCTCGATGAAGGACCGTGCGGCCTTCGATTTGCTCTACCGGCAGACGAGCGCGAAACTTTTTGGCGTCTGCCTGCGTGTATTGAACGACAGGGCAGATGCCGAGGAAGCGCTGCAGGAGGTCTTCGTCAAGATCTGGACGAAAGCGGACCGCTTCGCAGTTTCTGATCTCAGCCCCATTTCGTGGCTCGTAGCAATCGCGCGCAATCATGCGATCGATCGCATACGGGCGCGGCGTCAGGCGCCTCTCGCGATCGACGAGGCACTCGAGGTCGCGGACCCAGGGCCGGGGCCAGAGGCTGCAGCAGTGGCGGGCGGTGAAGCCGAGCGCATCCATGGCTGCCTGGAGGAACTTGAAAAGGACAAGGCTGCCGCTGTCCGCGGTGCCTATCTCAAGGGGGAGAGTTATAACGAACTCGCGGACCGCCATGGCGTGCCGCTGAACACCATGCGTACCTGGCTGCGCCGCAGCCTGCTCAAACTCAGGGAATGTCTGGAAAGATGACGCTCGCGCAAGACAATGGACCGGAACGTGGAGGCGACGATCTGGTCGCAGCCGAATACGTTCTCGGCGTCCTGCCTGCCGACGAGCGGCGTCAGGCCAGCGCCCGCATCGACGGCGAGCCTGGTTTTGCGCGCATGGTCGATCAATGGGAAGTACATTTCGCCCCGCTCGCCGCGGCCTATCCGGAGATCGAGGCCCCGGCCTCGGTGAAGCCGGCGATCGACCGCAGGCTGTTCTCGGGGGCCGCGACGTCGTCGGCACCCAGCGCGCAAGGCTCCGCGGGCTTGTGGGCCAGCCTCGCCTTCTGGCGCGGCCTGGCAACGGCGGCGGTCGCAGCCCTGGCCATCTACATTGCTGTTCCTTACATCAATCCGCCGGCCCAATTGCCGCAGGAGCGCATGGTCGCCTCGCTGGCTGCCGATGGCAGCGACGTCAAGTACATGGCGATGTACGACGCTGGCAGTGGCCAGATCGGCCTTTCGCACGTCTCCGGCGAGCGCGCCACCGGCAGGGATTTCGAACTCTGGATGATCGAGGGCAGCAACGCTCCGGTCTCGATGGGCGTCATCCCGGTCGGATCGACGATCCATATCGACGTCGATCAGGCGATGCGTGACAAGCTCGCCGCAGGCGCCGTGCTTGCCGTCAGCCTCGAGCCGACGGGCGGTTCGCCGACCGGCCAGCCGACCGGACCGGTCGTAGCCGCTGGCGACCTTCGCGACATCTGATCCACGAAAATTTGCCCGAATTCGCCGCGGGCTGAAACTTTTCCCTGCGTTGATCGTAACTATAAGTTTTGCCAAAGCTTAGAGTGAAAGAAAGGAAATATTTCTCTCCAGAAGGTGAAACTACCTGATCTCAAATCCGTAATTCCTTGTGCCTTTCCATTTAGGGAAACAACCCAAGGAGTTACATTATGCGTAAGATCTCTCTCGCTTTGCTCGCCGGTGCCTTTTCCGCTCTCGCCACCTTCGCCTATGCTGAAAACCCGATGGTTGGCGGCGCCGCGATGTTCGCCGATAAGAACATCGTCGAAAACGCGGCCAATTCGAAGGATCACACCACGCTCGTCGCTGCCGTCAAGGCAGCCGGCCTGGTCGAGACGCTGCAGGGCAAGGGCCCGTTCACCGTCTTTGCGCCGACCAATGAAGCTTTCGCCGCACTCCCGGCCGGCACGGTCGAAAACCTGCTCAAGCCTGAAAACAAGGATCAGTTGACCAAGATCCTGACCTGCCATGTCGTTGGCGCCAAGGCGATGGCCGCAGACATCAAGAAGATGGTCGATGACGACAAGGGCGCGCACCCGGTCAAGACCGTTGGCGGCTGCACCTGGACCGCGAAATATGAAGGCGACAAGGTGACTGTAACCGACGAGAACGGCAATGTCGCCAATGTGACGATCGCCAATGTCGAGCAGTCGAACGGTGTCATCCATGTCATCGACAAGGTCCTGCTGCCCAAGATGTAAGCCCGGGGGGCAGCGTGGTTGTGCGACGCTGTCGCTCCCTGAGGCGCGCGCAATCGGCAAAGCGCCCCGCAACGGGTCACCGTTGCGGGGCGCGGCCTGTTGTGCGCAGGCTGGTCGGTTTTCGCGCCAAACCCTCAAGCCCTGTTGATTTCGCCGTGATGTGACGCCGGCCTATGGTCGGCTGGGAGAAATGCCATGGACCGCCGTACATTCCTGCTGGGCAGTGCCGCGATCGCCGTTCTTGCCGGCTTTGTCGTCTCGAGGCGATTGACCATCGCCGACCAGGCATTGGCTGAAAACTTCGAAGTCACCAAGACCGATGCCCAGTGGCGCGCGATCCTTGCTCCCGCCGCCTTTGCCGTGCTGCGCCAGGAGGACACCGAGCCGCCGGGGTCTAGCCCGCTGCTCAACGAGCACCGCAAAGGCACCTTCAACTGCGCCGGCTGTGACCTGGCCGCCTATTCGTCCGCTACCAAGTTCGATTCCGGCACCGGCTGGCCGAGCTTCTGGGATGCGCTCCCCAATTCGATCGGCACCAAGGTCGATACCTCGCTGATGATGACCCGCACCGAAGTGCATTGCCGCCGCTGCGGCGGTCATTTCGGCCACATCTTCGACGACGGCCCGCCTCCGACCGGCAAGCGCCATTGCATCAATGGGCTGGCACTGACGTTCCGCCCTGTCGCGGCCTGACCTTTTCTCGAAAAATCCTCTTGACCTCAAGATACATTGAGGTTGCATCAATGCGCTCTCACGAAATCCCGAATGGAAAAAGGAGAGCGGAAATGATCCAGAATACAGAGAACGATCAGAACGGCCCGGTGGCGTTCGTCAACATCTTCACCCTGAAGCCGGGCAAGCTGGACGAGTTCATCGCCCTCCAGAAGATCAACCTGGACCGTTCGATAGGCAATGTGCCGGGCTGGCGCGGCAGCCGGCTGCACCGGGCGATCGACGGCGATACAGCGATCATGATCAGCACCTTCGATACGGTTGCCGATCACCAGCGGGTTCATCAGACGCAAGGCTTCGCCGAACACATCGCCAAGGTCGGGCCACTGATCGAAGGCGTGACGCCGGCCTACTACCAGGTCGTCCACGAAGTGACGCAGGCCTGAGGCCGGTTGCCTCAGGCAACATGCGACGGCGGCCGTGATCAGCCGCCGTTGACCACCAGCGCGATCGCCGCGCGCAGTTCGTCCAGGCCTTCGTTCTTCTCGGACGAGGTCGCAAGAACGGTCGGGAAGGCGGCGGCGCGTTTCTTGATCTTGAGCAATGTGTCTTCGATCAGCGGCTGCACGCCTGCGGCCTTGATCTTGTCAGTCTTGGTCAGGACGATCTGGTAGGAGATCGCGGCCTTGTCGAGCAGGGTCAAAACCTCCTCGTCGTTCTTCTTGATGCCGTGGCGGGAATCGATCAGCAGGTAGACGCGCTTGAGCGTCACCCGGCCGCGCAGATAGTCGAACACCAGCTTTGTCCAGGCGTCGACCTGTTCCTTCGGCGCCTGGGCGTAGCCGTAGCCGGGCATGTCGACCAGCGCCATCGGCGGCAGGTCGCCTGCCTCGCCGGAAAAGCCATCCGGGACGAAGTAATTGAGCTCCTGCGTGCGCCCCGGCGTGTTCGAGGTGCGGGCCAGGCCGCTGTGGCGAACCAGTGCGTTGATCAGCGACGACTTGCCGACATTCGAACGGCCGGCGAAGGCGATCTCCGGCGGCCCTTCCGGCGGCAGGAACTTCATGGACGGCACGCCGCGGATGAAAACCCACGGGCGCTTGAAGAGCTCGGCATCCACCGTGCGATTGGTCGTATGTTCGTTCAAGCCGCTGCCTCCAGCAGAGAAATATCCGAGCCGCGAATGGCCTTGAGGTTGCGGCCGATCTTGTCCACCGGCCAATCCCACCAGGCAATCGTCAGAAGCCGTTCGATGGTCTTGTCGTCGAAACGCTTCTTGACCACGACAGAAGGATTGCCGGCTACGATCGCATAAGGCGGTACGTGTCTGCTGACAACCGATTTCGCCGCAATGATGGCGCCGTGGCCGATATGAACCCCAGGCAGGATCACCGCTTCCATGCCGATCCAGACATCATTGCCGAGCACCGTGTCGCCGCGGACCTCCTGCTGCCAGGAGGCAAGGTCGAAGCCTTCCTCCCAGCCATGGCCGAAAATGTTGAACGGATAGGTCGAAAAGCCGGACATGGCGTGATTGGCGCCGTTCATGATGAAGCGCGCGCCTTCGGCGATCGCGCAGAACTTGCCGATGATCAGCTTATCGCCGATGAAAGGGTAGTGGTGAAGCACGCATTTCTGCTGGAACAGATCGGGTCCGTCGGGATCGTCGTAGTAGGTGAAATCGCCTATCTCGATGTTCTCGGCGTCGACGAGCGACTTGAGGAAGCCGACGCGCCTGTGCATCGGGATCGGATGCTTGAGCGAAGGGTTAGGTCCATGCATGGCATTTCGTCCCCATTGATACGCCTCTCTACCAGTATAGCGCGATCCGCGACGAAGACATCGGGGGCGATGATCTCAAGGGAAATGGTTCTTGCGCAGATAAAGGGCCGACTAGTTCGACCGAGCTGCAAACCGGGGTTCTGCAAGGGCTTGCAGAACCCCGGCCTTTGCCGAGACGGTTCAATTCTGACCGGGGGGGATGGTCAGAGACCGCCACCCCGCAGGCTGATGCTTGAGAGGCATCGCTCAGCTACGCTGCCAGCTGGAAAAAAGTTTCAGCTCCCGGTTGAAGAAAAGTCAGGTTCCTCACAATGCAGAAAAGCCCCGGAGTGCGGGGCTTTTTCGTTTCGTCTGGGCTGTTCGGCTATTCGGCCGGTGTCGGTTTCTTCTTGAACAATGCCATCAGATTGTCCCAGAGCTCGATCTTGGCGCCCTGGCGCTTCATGATCACGCCCTGCTGCAGGATCGACAGCGAGTTGTTCCACGCCCAGTAGATGACGAGGCCCGCCGGGAACGATGCCAGCATGAAGGTGAACAGGATCGGCATCCAGGTGAAGATCATCGCCTGGGTTGGATCCGGAGGCGTCGGGTTCATGCGCATCTGCAGGAACATGGTGACACCCATGATCAGCGGCCAGACGCCGATCATCAGGAAGGCGGGAACGCCCCAGGGCAGCAGGCCGAACAGGTTGAACAGCGAGGTCGGATCCGGAGCGGCCAGGTCGTGGATCCAGCCGAAGAACGGTGCATGGCGCATTTCGATGGTGACGTAGAGCACCTTGTAGAGCGCGAAGAACACCGGGATCTGGATCAGCACCGGCCAGCAACCGGCCAGCGGGTTGATCTTCTCGGTCTTGTACAGCTCCATCATCGCCTGCTGCTGCTTCATCTTGTCATCCGCGTATTTCTCGCGGATTTCCAGCATCTTGGGCTGCACCATCTTCATGTTCGCCATCGACTTGTACGACTTGTTGGCGAGCGGGAAGAAGATGGCCTTGACGATGACGGTGGTGGCGAGGATCGCCAGACCGAAATTGCCGAGCAACTTGTAGAGCGTGTCGATAAGCCAGAACATCGGCTTGGTGATGAAGTAGAACCAGCCCCAGTCGATCAGAAGCTCGAACTGGCGGATCTGGCGGTCCGCTTCGTAAGCGTTGATCTTGGCCACTTCCTTGGCGCCAGCGAAGACCAGCGTCTCGACGGTCGCCGACTGACCCGCGGCGACCGTGATCGGATCGGTCATGAAGTCGGCCTGGTAGCGCGGGCGGCCGTCCTCGAAATAGGAGAAGCGCGGCTGGAACGGCTGCTTTCCAGAAGGCACCAGTGCGGCAGCCCAGTATTTGTCGGTGATGCCGAGCCAGCCGTCGGTCGACTTGCCAGGCAGAACCTGCTTGTCGTCCTCGATGGTGGCGTAGTTGATTTCCTGCAGGCCCTCGGTGCCGGTCACGCCGATCAGACCTTCGTGCAGCACGTAGGTCGAGGCATGCAACGGCTTGTCGAAGCGGGTGAGGCGGCCGTAATTGGACAGCGCGACGTCGGTGCTGCCGGCATTCGCCACCGTATCGGTCACCGTGAACATGTAGTTCTGGTCGACGGCGATGGTACGCTTGAAGGTCAGGCCCTTGTCGTTGGTGTAGGTCAGCGTGACAGGCGTTGCCGGTGTCAGCGTCGTATTGGGCTCGGCAGTCCAGACAGTGTCGGGACCCGGAACCGCGCCGGTCGCTTCGCTGCCGACGAAGCCGATTTCGCTGTAGAAGCCGGCTGGCAGCGCCTGCGGGTTCAAAAGCTCGATGACGGGTGAATTCGGTTCGACGGCGACGCGGTAGTGCTTGAGGCTGATGTCGTCGATGCGCGCGCCGGTCAGGTTGATCGAGCCCTTGAGGCTCGGCGTGTCGACCGGGATGCGGCCGGATGCTGCAAGCGCCTGGGCACGGTCGACAACGGCGACCTGGGTCGTCGGTGCGCCGGGGACACCGGCCTGCGGCGTCGCTGGCAAGCCGGCGCTGGTGCCGGGTGCCGTGCCTGCCGGCTGCTGCGCCACACGCTCGGCTTCGATGCGTGCGGCTTCGCGCTGCGATTCGACGCGCGGGTTCATGTAGAACACCTGCCAGAGCGTCAGGATCAGCACCGACAAGGCGATGGTGATGAAGAAGTTACGGTTGTTTTCCATCGAAAGCCCTTATCGCGTTCCGCGAATGCGCCGAGAAAGTTCGGCCGTTATCTGGCCGAAGGGGGCGGTGAGCACGTCTTCGCGCCCGACGATCACATAGTCTTTGCCGGCGGCCATGTCACCTGCGGCATGTGTACGAACGGCTTCCCGGAGGCGCCGCTTGACGCGATTGCGGACAACCGCGTTGCCGACTTTCTTGGTGACGGTGTAGCCGACCCGCGGCCCCGCACTGTCGTCGCGATCCAGAACCTCGACGAGAAAAAACCGCCCGCGCCGCTTGTCACCGCGGCGGACGGCCAGAAACTGTTTTCTTTTCAGAAGCCGTTCGGGGCCGCGTCCATGCGGAGCAGACCCCTCTGGCTTGCCGTCAGCGGGCAAGGTTCCCGCCTATGGCTTAGGCGGAAAGCCGCTTGCGGCCGCGGTTGCGGCGAGCTGCGACGACGCCGCGACCACCCTTGGTTGCCATGCGAGCACGGAAACCATGACGGCGCTTACGGACGAGTTTGGACGGCTGATAGGTACGCTTCATTTGTTTTTACACCGCGGCGTGCGGCCCTTCTTGATTCTGTCACTTTGTAACAGGAGCTTGGCTCAGCTTGCTTCGACGCGATCAAAAACCGCGACGGAAGCGGGTCCCGAGCGTGTGCGGGCTTATAGAAAGAAGGTACCGCGAAGTCAATCCGCCCGTGCCGGCGCCACCGAAGGTTGATTCCTGCTGTCAGCAGCAGACAGGGGATAGCGTCCCGGCTCTGACATTTTGCAGTGCGGAATTTGCAACTGCGTTGTGATCACCTATCTTTGCCATAAAGGGGATGCAAGGCAGTTCGTGCTCATTTTAGTCCGAAGCGCATCATTCTCGCACTGGCCTCGCAGCAAAGAACAGCATGACTGAAGCAGCCGATACCGGTGTATTTCCCGGAAAACAGGCGGACCGTGCGGTTCCGCTTTCGCGCGGCCTGTCGGCCAAGCTGCTGCTGCTGACCATCGCTTTCGTACTCTTCGCTGAAGTGCTGTTCTTCCTGCCCTCTGTCGCAAGCTTCCGCATCCGCTGGCTCGAGGAGCGTCTGGCCACTGCCGCCGCCGTCGCCACGATCCTGGTACAGGGCGACCCGACCACACTTTCCCGCGCCGCCCAGAACGACGTGCTGGCGGCGATCGGCGCCAAGGCGATCGCCGTTCGCGATGGCGGCGTGTCCCGCCTGCTTGTCGTCGCCGACATGCCGCCCGAAGTCGACGAGCATATCGACATCGCCAAGGAAGGCGTGCTGGACTCGATGCCCGACGCCATCGACACGCTGCTGTTCGGCGGCAACCGCATGCTGCGCGTCTATGGCCGGGTCGGCGAGAGCGCCAAGGAGTTCGAGCTGGTCATCCCGGACTACCGGCTGCACCGCGCCATGCTCGCCAATGCGCGCTACATCGTCTTCGTCTCGCTGCTGATCTCGCTGTTCACCGCGGCACTCGTCTATGCCGCCATCGACCGCATCATGATCAGGCCCATCCGCACCATGACACGCTCGATGCTGACCTTCTCCGATGCCCCGGACAATCCCGCCGGTGTCATCGTTCCCGAAGCCCGCTCCGACGAGATCGGGCTGGCCGAGCGCGAACTGGCGGCGATGCAGACGCATCTGCAGCGGATGCTGCACGAACGGAAGCATCTCGCCGACCTTGGTCTTGCCGTATCGAAGATCAACCACGACATGCGCAACATCCTGGCCTCGGCACAGCTGATGTCCGACCGCTTGCGCATGGTCAAGGATCCTGCCGTGCAGGCTTTTGCGCCGAAGCTGCTCAGGACGCTCGACCGAGCGGTTGCCTATTCCGAGAACGTTCTGTCATACGGCCGCGCCCAGGAGCCGGCGCCGGCGCGCCGCCGCCTGCGGCTGAGCCAGCTGGTCGATGACGTGCACGGCCTGCTCGGCCTAGAGGCCGAGCAGGGCATCGAGTTCTTCAACGCGGTCGACACCGAATTCGAGATCGAGGCCGATCCCGACCAGTTGTTCAGGGTGTTGACCAACCTGTGCCGCAACGCCGTGCAGGCCATGGCCGGTGCTGCCGACAGCGCCATCGTCAATCGCCTGACCGTTTATGCCGAACGCGAGGGCAGCGTCAGCCGCATCTTGGTTGCCGATACGGGTCCCGGCCTGCCGCAAAAGGCGCGCGAGAACCTGTTTGCCGCCTTCCGCGGTTCGGCCCGCAGCGGCGGCACCGGGCTTGGCCTCGCCATCGCCTACGAGCTGGTGCGCGCCCATGGCGGCCAACTGGAGCTTGTCGAGAGCGCCGGCGGCCGCACCGTGTTCGCTGTCACCATCCCCGATCAGCCGGTTCGCCTCGATGAGGCGCGCCAGGGCATGCGCCGTCCGGCCTGATCAAAAAACTTTGCCGGCGGCGGCTTGCATTTCCCGATTCGAGCCGTTAGGTAGCGCCGGTCGCTGCAGTCGATTGACCGCAGCGTGTTGGCCGCTCACTCGGCCTGATGCGCGCCCGTAGCTCAGCTGGATAGAGCACCAGACTACGAATCTGGGGGTCAGAGGTTCGAATCCTTTCGGGCGCGCCATTTTCTCCTTGTGACAGCGCACGCCGTCATGGCTCAGGCCACAGCATCGAGGTCCACGACGCCGGACCTGGACTGAGTGGCGCTGCATTCGAGCAAACGCTGTTGCGCCGGGTGCTTGCGGAGGGGCGAGCGGACCGACCAACTCGAATTCGTTGCCAGTTGCGGCGTGCCCTACCTTCAGGGATGGATGTTCACCAAGGCGCTGCCACTGGGGCAGGCCATCGAGGTGACGCAGGGCACGACGCCGCGGCCGACTAAGAACTAGAGGCTGGTTGGAATGCGCTGCCCCTCCCAATCAGGCGGCCACCAGTCTCCGCGCAGGTGCTCGTAGTCGTCGTCGGTAATCCAGGTCAGCGGCTCCCCGCGCGTGTCCTCTGGGTCAATACGTTGTTTCAAGCCTTCGCATCGGCGCAATGCCCATTCCAGCATGGCCAGTGTATCGACCTCGCGGTCGCGAACGACCCTGCCTCGCCGGCAAGTGATGACCCGCTCGCGGGTGAACCACGATGACCAACCGTGGAAGCCCCACAGGAGCATCGGTCCTGTCGGGATGCGAAGGTGACCACTGAACCACTCGGCGCTTACTGGAAATCTGGTCGCTGGCACGAGCCGCAAAAACCAACTGCGCATGGCATCCGAGAGTGGCCGCTCCCGGTCACCATAGGTACTCAAGGCGACGAGGCACAACTTGCCATCGATAACATGCCAAGTGCCGACGTATTGACGATGACAATTCGTCGTCCATTCGTCGGGCGCGCTTATTCTGACCCGGCGGGAAGCAAGCAGGCGATAGAGCGGCAGGGCATGTAATAAATGCGGCTTGCCATCGATAAGTATCCGCTCGGGCATCTGTGATGTCATGGCCCTCCTCACGGTAGAGAAGTGTCGAGGCGGCAACCTCGAGATCGTGGCAGACTGCATGCAAGGGGCAACTCGATAATCATCTAATATTTTGATATCATGAGGTAAATTTCAGTTATCCCCTCCTTCCATTGGTGTCGGAATTTGTTGACCCTGTCCTTTGCTGAAGGAGGATTCGACGATGGAGGAGGTCGTGTTGGGTACCAGTTTCATCCTGACGAACTGGATGTCAGAGGCTGCGCCGCCATCGCGGCGAGGACATGCAAGGTACCGGCTCTGGCCGCGACAACGGAACAGGATTGTTCATGCGGCTGCTCACCGGCGGCATCGCCGCCGCCGATCGGCAACGTTTCGGCCTGCCGCCGGATCTCCCCTGGCGTCATCCGGCGCCGACAGCTTTTCCCAGAAAGTTTGAACAGGGCGGCTTGCAATTCGCCAAGTCAGCGGCTAGTTAGCGCCGGTCGCTGCGGTCGATTGATCGGAGCGTCCCGGCCGTTTCCTTGATGGCCTGTTGCGCGCCCGTAGCTCAGCTGGATAGAGCACCAGACTACGAATCTGGGGGTCAGAGGTTCGAATCCTTTCGGGCGCGCCATTCTCCTCACCAATGCAGTCAGGTCACTTCACTCGGCAGACTGGGCCTTGTCTATTGCCTGCTCGCCCTGAGGCATTTCGCCGGCCCGCCGGTCAGCTGACCGTATTTTCCTTCTTGTGCTCGCAGTCCCTGCCGCTGCCCTGGCCCCTCGGCTGCGGACAATTTTCGCCGCTGCATTCCTGGGCCTGGGCACGAATGATTGTTTTCGGCCCACCGGCGCTGGCGGCCAGAAGAATGGCGGTCGAGAAGGCGAAGAGGAGCAGGCGCATGACATCTCTCCTTGTGGCTGGGGCGGCAGAATGCCGGCTTGGTAGCCGGTCGGCGCGGCATGACCGAGGTCACGCGGCAATCAGGCTGCCGTAACGGCAGCATAGCGCACGTGGCATTGCGGTAAAGCCCGATCCGGCTGCCTGACGATAGGGAAACAATGCCGCAGGGCGGCGTTGCCTCGCGCTTGCATTTGCATTTGCCGCCACGGCAAATTTTGTTTAAGGCCAAGCTCATGTCGCACTTGCCCGAGACTCTGCTCGCCGGTTATCGCAACTTCATGAACGGTCGCTACGCGGCCGAGACGGACCGTTACAAGTCCCTGGCGCGCGAAGGCCAGTCGCCCGAGACCCTGGTCATTGCCTGCTGCGATTCTCGTGCCGCACCCGAAACCATCTTCGATTCTGGTCCGGGTGAGCTGTTCGTCGTCCGCAATGTTGCCAATCTCGTACCGCCTTATTCGCCGGATGGTGAGTTCCATTCGACCTCGGCGGCGCTCGAGTTCGCCGTGCAGGCGCTGAAAGTCAAGAACATCGTCGTCATGGGCCACGGCCGTTGCGGCGGTATCCGTGCAGCTCTCGACCCCAACATGGCGCCGCTGTCGCCCGGCGACTTCATTGGCAAGTGGATGAGCCTTGTGGCACCGGCCGCCGAGACGGTGACCGGCAACACGATGATGACCCAGGGCGAACGCCAGACGGCCCTCGAGCGCATCTCGATCCGCTACTCGATCGCCAATCTGCGCACCTTCCCGTGTGTGAAGATTCTGGAGCAGAAGGGCAAGCTGGAGCTGTTCGGCGCCTGGTTCGACATCTCGGCCGGCGAGTTGTGGGTCATGGATCGCGAAACCGGCGATTTCGAGCGCACCTCCATCGCCTGACCTTGGCCGCTGGCCTCATTTCAAAGACTTGAATGGCCTGACGTCTCCGGCCTAGCTTTGCACATGAGCCTTGGACGCCTGTGCCATGGCCGCGCGGCGAGGAGCCAAGCCATGACAACTGCCCAGCCCCGTCATTTGCTCGACGGCAGTCACCGTCGCATGTTCATCGGTGGCGCCTGGGTCGAGGCGGCGTCCGGGCAGACGATGGAAACGCGCAATCCTGCCAACGGCGTCGTAATCGCCACGGTGCCGCGCGCCGGCAAGAAGGATATCGAGCGCGCCGTCGCCGCCGCCCGCAATGCGTTTGATGGGCCGTGGAGCCGTTTCAAACCGCATGAACGGCAGAAACTTCTGCTCAGGATCGCCGAGCTGTTCGAGCGCCACTGGGAAGAGATCTGCGTTTCCGACACCACTGACATGGGCCTGCCCATCGCGCGTGCCCGGGGCAATGCCAACCGCGTCCTTGGCATGCTGCGCTATTATGCCGGCATGGCGACGGCGCTGCACGGCCAGACCATCGACAACTCGCTGCCGGGTGACATCGTCTCCTACACCCGCAAGGAGCCGATCGGGGTCGTTGGCGCCATCATCCCGTGGAACGCTCCGACCGCAGCGTCGGTCTGGAAGATCGGCCCGGCCTTGGCCACCGGTTGCACCGTTGTGCTGAAGCCGTCGGAGGAGGCGCCGCTGACCCCGCTTCTGATCGCCGAACTGATGGCCGAGGCTGGCGTCCCCGACGGCGTCGTCAACATCGTTACCGGCACCGGCACCGAGGCCGGCGCGCCGCTCGCCGAGCATATGGGCGTCGACAAGATCGTCTTTACCGGGTCGACGGCCACCGGCCAGAGCATTGTCCGCGCCTCGGCCGGCAACCTCAAGCGCGTGTCGCTTGAGCTCGGCGGCAAGTCGCCGGTAATCGTCTGCACTGATGCCGATCTCGAGCGCGCGGTGCCGGTTGCCGCCATGTCTGTCTTCGCCAATTCCGGCCAGATCTGCATCGCCGGCTCCAGGCTTTTTGTCGCGCGACAGATCCACGACGAGTTCGTCGCGCGGCTGGCCGCCTATGCAGCCGGCTTGCGCATTGGCAACGGCATCGACCCCGAGACCGAGATCGGCCCGCTGATTTCGCCCCGCCAGCTGCAGCGCGTCGAGGGCTATCTGCGCGCCGGTTCGGAGGAGGGCGCGCGGCTCGTCGTCGGTGGCACCAGGCTGTCGCAAGGCGCGCTGGCTGCAGGAAACTTCGTCGCCCCCACCGTCTTCGCCGGCGTCTCCGACACCATGCGCATTGCGCGCGAGGAGATTTTCGGACCGGTTATCTCGGCCCTGCCGTTCGACACACTCGACGAGGTGGTGCGGCGCGCCAACGACACTCCATACGGCCTCGCCGCCGGCGTTTTCACCCGCGACCTCTCCACTGCGCACCAGCTGTCACGACGGCTGCAGGCCGGCTCGGTATGGGTCAACACCTATCACGCGATCGACCCGGCGGTGCCGTTCGGCGGCTACAAGATGAGCGGCTACGGCCGCGAGGGCGGCACTGATCATCTCGACGAATACCTCAACACCAAGGGCGTGTTCATCCGTATCGATTGAGGGCGGCCGCAACGAAAGAGCTGCGCCCGGCTGCCGGCGCGGCCTCTTTTTTCGGCTGTGTGCAGTCTATTCAGTCCATCAGCTGGAATTCGTAGAGCCTGCGATAGAGACCTTCGGCCTCGATCAGGTCGGCATGGCGACCCTGCTCGACGGCCTTGCCGTCCTGCATCACCACGATGTTGTCGGCCTGGTGAACAGTCGACAGGCGGTGCGCGATGGCAATCGTCGTGCGGCCGGATGAGAGTTTCTCCAGCGCCTCGCGGAACAGCGCTTCGGACTCGGCATCGAGTGCGCTGGTGGCTTCGTCGAGCAGCAGAACATTGGCATCGCGAAGAATTGCGCGGGCAATCGACAGGCGCTGCTTCTGGCCACCAGAGAGCAGGGCGCCGTTTTCGCCGACCTGCGTGTCATAGCCGCCCTTGAGCGCCATGATGAAGTCATGCGCGTTGGCCGCCTTGGCGGCTGCGATCACCTCTTCATCGCTGGCACCGTCGCGGCCAAGGCGGATGTTGTGCATGATCGTGCCGGAGAACAGGAACGTGTCCTGGCTGACATAGGCGATGCGGTCGCGGACCGAATGCAGTGTGGCATGGGCGATGTCCTGGCCGTCGAACAGCACCTGGCCGCTGCTGGGGTCGTACATGCGCATGATCAGGTTCATGATCGTTGACTTGCCGCTGCCCGACGGGCCGACCAGCGCCGTCATCTTGCCGGGCGGGAAGGTGAGGTCGAGATCGCGCAGCACCGGTTCGCCGTCGGCATAGGAAAAGCTGACGTCCTTGAGCTCGATTTTGCCGGAACCGGGCACGAGAGCCTCTGCGCCCGGCTTTTCCGCAAGCGTCAGCGGACGGTCGGTGAGTTCGAACATCATGCGCACGCCAACCAGACCCGCTTCCAGCGAGACACGGAAGCGGGCCAACCGCTTGGCCGGCTCGTAGGCCAGCAGAAGCGCGGTGATGAAGGACATGATGCTGCCCGGGGTTTGGCCGCCCTGGACGACTAGATAGCCGCTGACCAGCACGACGCCGGCGATGGCAAGGCCGGCAAGCGTCTCCATGATCGGGCTGGTACCGGCTTCGAGGGCCGCGATGGAGTTGGCGCGCCTTTCGACGTCGGAGACGGCGCGATGCATGCGGACTCGCATCGTCGCTTCCAGGTTGAACGACTTGACGATCCTGACGCCGATGGTCGTTTCCTGCATCACCTGCACGATCTGGGCCAGCGACATGAATTCGGCCTCCATGATCTTGCGCACGCGGCGCAGGATCAGGTTGACGCCGAAGATGGCGATCGGCCCGACGATGAAGGCGACCAGCGACAGCACCGGCTGCTGGTAGACCATCACGGCTATGAGGCCGATCAGCGAAAACAGGTCGCGCACGAACGAGGTGACGATGACGTCGAGCACAACGCGCGCCGCCTGCGCATTGTGCGTGACGCGGGTGATCAGGTCGGCCGAAGGGATCGAATGGTAGAAGGAAATGCCCTGCGCCAGGATGCGGTCATAGATCTTGCGCTGGCGGTCGGCGATGATCGAGTTGCCGACGCGGCTCAGGAAAAATGCCTGCACGAAGGTCGCGACACCCTTGAGGATGAAGATCCCCGCAACCATCGCCGCGATCATGTAGACGCGGTTGATATCCTTGCCGATGACGAATTCGTTGGTGATGTCCTGCATGATCCAGGCGCTGGCCGCCGTCATGGCGGCCACCACAAGCATCGCAACGATGGCGATGCCGTAGCCAAGCGCATGCTGGCGGAACGACTCCCTGACCAGTCTCCAGATCAGGAGATGATTCTGCGACGGACGAAAAAATCGAGGCAAATCAATAAGTCCTTTGGGCGCTAATCCCCCGCGCCGGCCTGTATAAAGCAGCTCTCCGCGAAGGGGAACTGTCGTTGATCTTAGGCTCCGGGCTTACTGTCGCAGCATCCATGGCCCAGTGGACAGCCGGCTACCGCAGATTGCCGCTTCCGGCGATTTCGCATACCGTTGACCAAACGATAAAAAGTCGCCTTCGCCAAAAAAGACCAAAACCAGCCAGAGGTGGATCGTATGCACAGCAGCTCCAAAAATTCAGGCATTTCCAGACGCACGTTGATCAAAGCCGCGGGCGCTTCCGCCGCGGTCGCGGCCGTGGGCTTGCCCGGCCGGCTTTTCGCCGCCGACCCGATCAAAGTCGCGGCCATCTACACCGTCCCGGTCGAGCAGCAATGGGTCAGCCGCATCCACAAGGCGGCCAACGCCGCCAAGGATCGTGGCGACATCGAATATGTCTATTCGGAAAACACCGCCAACAACGACTATGAGCGCGTCATGCGCGAATATTGCGAGGCCGGCCACAAGCTGATCATCGGCGAGGTCTTCGGCGTCGAGGATGCTGCCCGCGCAGTCGCCAAGGACTACCCCGACGTCGCCTTCCTGATGGGCTCGAGCTTCAAGCCCGATGCCGCCGTGCCGAATTTCTCGGTGTTCGACAATTACATCCAGGATGCGTCCTATCTCTCCGGCCTCGTTGCGGGCGCGATGACCAAGTCGAAAAACATCGGCATGGTCGGCGGCTATCCGATCCCAGAGGTCAACCGCCTGATGAACGCCTTCATGGCGGGCGTGAAGGAAGTGGCGCCAGACACCAAATTCCAGGTCGCCTTCATCGGCTCGTGGTTCGATCCGCCCAAGGCCAAGGAAACCGCCTTCGCCCAGATCGATGGCGGCGCCGACCTGCTCTACGCCGAGCGTTTCGGCGTGTCTGACGCCGCCAAGGAAAAGAAAGTACTGGCCATCGGAAACGTCATCGACACCCAGGCCGACTATCCCGAAACGGTGGTCGCCTCCGCACTCTGGCACTTCGAGCCGACGCTCGACAAGGCGATCGCGGAAGTGAAAGCCGGCACCTTCAAGGCCGACGACTATGGCGTCTACTCCTTCATGAAGAACGGCGGCTCGTCGCTTGCGCCACTTGGCACCTTCGAGGGCAAGGTGCCTGACGAGATCAAGGCCAAGGTCGCCGAGAAAGAAAAGGCGATCAAGGACGGCTCGTTCACTGTCGAGATCAACGACGCCGAGCCGAAGTCGAGCTGATGACAGCGTTCTTCTCCCCCGTTTACGAGGGAGAAGATGCCGACAGGACGATGAGGGACAGCGTATCCTCTCCGATTTCGGCACTGCCCATCATCCGGCCCTTCGGGCCACCTTCTCCCCGCAGGCGGGGAGAAGGGACCTCCAGCTGCCGTCGCCGCTTCATGACAACTGAGCCCAGCATCGTCCTTCGCCTCTCCGGCATCACCAAGCGTTTCGGCCCGCTGACGGCCAACGACGCCATTTCCTTTGAGCTGAAGCGCAGCGAGGTGATCGCGCTTCTCGGCGAGAACGGCGCCGGCAAGACGACGTTGATGAACATCCTGTTCGGCCACTATGTTGCCGACGAAGGCACTGTCGAGGCGTTCGGCAAGCTGCTGCCGCCGGGCGATCCACGCGCGGCCCTCGATGCCGGCATCGGGATGGTGCACCAGCATTTCACCCTCGCCGACAACATGACCGTGCTGGAGAATATCGCGCTGGGCACCCAGGGCCTGTGGCGAGCCAGGCTCGACAGGGCAGCCGCGCGCCGTCGCATCGAACAGTTGTCCGCTGATTTCGGCCTGACCGTCGATCCTGCGGCCACCGTGGCCACACTGTCGGTGGGGGAGCGCCAGCGCGTCGAGATCCTCAAAGCGCTCTACCGCGACGCCCATGTGCTGATCCTCGACGAGCCGACGGCAGTGCTGACGCCGGCCGAGACCGACGCGCTGTTCCGCACGCTGAAGCTGCTCGTCGCCAAGGGCCTTTCGATCATCTTCATCTCCCACAAACTTCATGAGGTGATGGCCGTCAGTGACCGCGTGCTGGTGCTGCGCGCCGGCCGGCTCGCCGGCGAACGGGAGACGAAATCGACCGACCGCAAGGAACTTGCCGCCCTCATGGTCGGCCAAGAGGTCAAGCCGGCAGAGGTCAGTCCGGTCCATGCAGGTGCGGCCCTGCTGGCACTCGACCGCGTCTCGACGGCGCGCCATAACGGCGCCGGCCTCGACGAGGTGTCGCTGACACTCAACGCCGGCGAGATCACCGGCCTTGCCGGTGTTTCCGGCAACGGGCAGGCAGCGCTCGCCGCACTCATGTCAGGCACCCAGCGCCCGACCGGCGGCGCGATTTCCATCGCCGGCCACGCGGTTGGCGACTGGTCCCCGCGCGCCGCCCTCGGCCATGGCATCGCCCGCATCCCCGAGGACCGCCATGCCGTCGGCACGATCGGCGACATGAGCGTTACCGAAAATGTCATCGCCGAGCGTTATGGCAGCTCACGTTTCAGCCGCATGGGCTTCCTTGACTGGACGGCGGCGCGCCGCTTCGCCGAGGAGATCATTGCCGACTACGACGTCAAATGCCCATCGCCCGAGGCGCGCATCCGCCTGCTTTCGGGCGGCAACATGCAGAAGCTGATCCTCGGCCGCGCGCTCGACCCCGAACCGGCGGTCATCCTCGCCAGCCAGCCGACGCGCGGCCTCGACGTCGGCGCCGTCGCTTATGTCCACCGCATGCTGCTCGCCGCGCGTGAGCGCGGCGCGGCGGTGCTGCTGATCTCGGAGGACCTGGAGGAAATCCTGGCGCTTTCCGACCGCATCGTCGTGATGTCCAAGGGGAGGTTGTCCGCGCCATCGGCGCGCGGGGAACGGACGATTCGCGAACTGGGTGAACTGATGGCGGGCCATGGTGGGGAGCAGCCGGCGTGAACGCGCGAGGTCAGATGTCAGTGCTCCACGCCACCCCCCTCTGTCCTGCCGGACATCTCCCCCACCAGGGGGGAGATCAGCCGTCATGGCCTCTGAGGCCAATCACTGACGTTGCAGGACGTCCGCTGACGCTCAAGCAGACTTCCAGGGTCTCAGGACGAGGGTGGACGCGGACACCGCCAATCTCCCCCCTTGCGGGGGAGATGTCCGGCAGGACAGAGGGGGGTGCTGTCCCGCAAACATCTCAGGCCACGGAGCAGACCCATGCGGCTTGAGCCCAAACCCGCGCCATCACTGGCGGTCACGCTATTGTTCCCGCTGGCGGCGATCGCCGCCACGCTGCTCATCACGTCGTTGCTGGTGCTCGTCGCCGGTGCGTCGCCGCTGTCGGTGTTCTACCTCGTTGCCAAGGGTGCGGCTGGTTCGCAGTTCGCGCTCCTGGAAACCCTGACGCGCGCGACGCCGCTGATCTTTACCGGGCTTGCCGTTGCCGTCGCCTTCCGGGCCAAGCTCTGGAACATCGGGGCCGAGGCGCAGCTCTATGTCGGCGGCATCGTCACCGTGGTGCTCGGCACCGGCGCGCTGCCGCTGCCCGCGCCCATTCTCATCCCTATCATCATGGTCGCCGTCATGGCCGCGGGCGCGTTGCTGCTGCTCGGACCCGCCGTGCTGAAGACCCGCTTCGGCGTCGACGAGGTTGTGACTACGCTGCTGCTCAACTTCATCGTGCTGCTGTTCGTGTCGATGCTGCTCGAAGGCGTGCTCAAGGACCCGATGGGGCTGGGCTGGCCGCAGTCGCAGAAGGTCATCGCCGAGGCGCAACTGCCGCGCATCATCCAGGGCAAGCGCCTGCATTATGGCTTCGTCATCGCCATCGTCTCGGCCATTGTCGTCTGGGTCATCATGAAGAAGACCGTGCTCGGCTACGAGATGCGCGCCGTCGGCCACAACCCCGAAGGCGCGCGCTTCGTCGGCATTCCCGTCAATCTCGTGCTGATGAAGACGGCACTCCTGTCGGGCGGCCTCGCGGCGCTCGCCGGCTTCTCCGAGGTCTCGGGCCTCAAGGGCAACCTGACGCTCGACCTGTCGCCGGGCTACGGCTACTCGGGCATCGTCGTTGCCATGCTGGCAATGCTGAACCCGCTCGGCGTGATTGCCTCGGCCATCTTTGTCGCCGGCATCTTCGTCGGCGCCGATGCCATGAGCCGTGTTGCCAAGGTGCCGAGCTACATCGCCGACGTCATGGTCGCCACGTCGCTCTTGACGATGGTGGTAGCGATCCTGCTGACGCGGTTCAGGGTGAGGTGGAGGTGATGGCTGAGATCCTTCGCGCCTGGCCTGCCGGCCATCTCCTTCACAAGGGGGGAGATCAGTCGCATCGACGCCACACCAGTTCCTGTTGTTTCCCGGGATGCTTTGGCCGACACGGAGTTCCTAAGCGAACGATTGTGCGAGGCGCTGGCGAAGTCCTGATCTCCCCCCTTGTGGGGGAGATGGCCGGCAGGCCAGAGGGGGGCAACGTCGAGCGCCAGCGTTGTTTGGTATCGAGGCGGAGTGCCCTCTGATGGACGCATTTGAAATCCTCTTTACCGCTTCCTTCTGGGTCGCCGCCATCCGCATTGCTTCGCCGCTGATCTTCGCCACCATGGGCGAGCTGATCTGCGAGCGCGCCGGCGTGCTCAATCTCGGCATCGAAGGCATCATGACCGCCGGCGCCTTCGCCGGCTGGTTCACCGTCTATGCCGGCGGCGACCTGTGGACCGGCGTGCTTGTAGCGGCCCTGGCAGGGGCCATGTTCGGCTTGTTGCATGCGACGCTGACCGTGCCGCTCGGCCTGTCGCAGCATGTCGTCGGCATCGGTGTCACGCTGCTCGCCACCAGCCTGACCTATTTCACCTATCGCCTGGCGCTGCCTGAGGTAACCTCGCCGCCCAAGATCGAGCCATTCCAGCCATTGCCGATCCCTGGTCTGTCCAAGATCCCCATCGTCGGCGAAGCGCTGTTTTCGCAGACGCCGCTGACCTATCTCGCCTTCCTCACCGTCGCCGTCGTTGCCTGGGTGCTCTACCGAACACCCGTCGGCCTTGCCGTCCGCGCCGCCGGCGAAAACCCGGCGGCCGTGGAAGCACAGGGCATCTCGGTCACCGGCATCCGCATGGGCGCGGTGGTGGTCGGCAGCGCGCTGATGGCCGTCGGCGGCGCCTTCCTCACAATGTCGGCGTTCAACTCGTTCTTCTTCGAGATGATCAACGGCCGTGGCTGGATCTGCATCGCGCTCGTGGTGTTCGGCTCGTGGCGGCCGGGCAAGGCGCTAATCGGCGCCATCCTGTTTGCCGCCTTCGACGCCTATCAGGTGCGCCTGCAGCACATGTCGGGCGGCGTCGTGCCTTACCAGCTGTTCCTGATGATGCCCTATGCGCTGTCGATCCTGGCCCTGATCCTCGTGGCGCGCCGCGCTACCTATCCGAAAGCGCTGATGATCCCCTATCAGAAAGGCGAGAGATGAGCTTCGACCTGATCGTCAAGGGCGGTACGCTGCCCGATGGAACCGTCGCCGATATTGGCATCAAGGGCGACAGGATCGCTGCCATCGAGCCGAAAATCGAAGCAGCGGCCAAGAACGTCGTCGACGCCTCCGGCAACCTCGTCTCACAGCCCTTCGTCGACCCGCATTTCCACATGGACGCGACGCTGTCCTATGGCTTGCCGCGCATCAACGCCTCGGGCACGTTGCTCGAAGGCATATCGCTCTGGGGCGAACTCAAGCCGCTGCTGACGCATGAGGCGGTCAAGGAGCGCGCGCTCGCCTATTGCGACTGGGCCGTGTCGATGGGCCTGCTCGCCATTCGCACCCATGTCGACACCTGCGACGACCGGCTGCTGGCCGTCGAGGCCCTGCTCGAGGTCAAGAAGCAGATTGCGCCTTATATCGACCTTCAGCTCGTCGCTTTCCCGCAGGACGGTCTCTATCGCTCGCCCACGGCGCGCGCCAACACCATTCGCGCCTTGGACATGGGCGTCGATATCGTCGGCGGCATTCCGCATTTCGAGCGCACGATGGCCGACGGCACGCGCTCGGTGACCGAACTGTGCGAGATCGCGGCAGCGCGCGGCCTGATGGTCGACCTGCATTGCGATGAAACGGACGACCCGCTGTCGCGCCATATCGAGCAGTTGGCCTACGAGACCCAGCGTCTCGGCCTGCAGGGCAGGGTGGCCGGCTCGCACCTGACCTCGATGCACTCGATGGACAATTATTACGTCTCGAAGCTGTTGCCGCTGATTGCGGAAGCCGGTGTGTCGGCGATCCCCAACCCGCTCATCAACATCATGCTGCAGGGGCGCCACGACACCTATCCCAAGCGCCGCGGCATGACCCGCGTGCCGGAAATGCTGAAGGCAGGCATCCGCGTCGGCTGGGGCCAGGACTGCGTGCTCGACCCCTGGTATTCGCTCGGCACCGGCGACATGCTCGACGTCGCCTTCATGGGCCTGCACGTCGCCCAGATGTCTTCGCCTGCCGACATGCGCCGCTGCTTCGACATGGTGACCAAGGTCAATGCCGAGATCATGGGGCTCGACCATTTCGGGCTCGAAGTCGGCAAGACCGCAAGCCTCGTCGTGCTCGACGCCGGCAACCCGATCGAGGCTGTGCGCTTGCGCGCCGAACGCCTCTGCGTGATTGCCAAGGGCAAGGTCGTGGCGGAACGTCCGAAGCGCGACACCGCGCTGTCGATCAAGGGCCGTCCGACTAGCATCAACCGCCGCCATGTGGTGCCGCCGCAGGCGAATTGACCTGGCGTAGCGCGTGGCCAGAAGTCACAAAAAAGTCTACAACAGAACTCAAGATTCTCGCGGTTGCGGAAGGAGAAGGTCATGTTGTCGAGGTCGGTTTTGCTGGTGTTCGTGACGGCTTTGCTTGCCGGCTGCGTGTCGGCGGAAGAACAGCGCGCCCGCGACGAAGACAAGTGCCGCTCCTACGGCTTCACCAAGCGCAACGACGCCTTCGCCGAGTGCCTGCAGCGTATCGAGCTCGATCGCCGCGCCGAGTTCCGCCAGAGCAAGTCGTCGTTCGACGACTGGGACCGGCCTGTCGTGGTCTATCGCCCGATCGTCGTCGCACCGAAGCCGTAACGGCTGGTACTGCGACAGGGCAACGCATGGTCCAGGCCAGATTGCCCTCGCCATTACTCTTTCAAGCGCATAGATAGCCTCAATCCGGGCCCGTCGCCCGGCGGATTGGCACCATGACGTTTCGACAAGCCCTGGCCCTCCCGAAGAACAACATGGTTCTTTCGGGCATCCTCCTCATGTTGCTGGGCGACTTCATGTTCGCGCTCAACGACGCGATGGGCAAATGGCTGGTCGAGAACTTTTCGGTCGGACAGGTGCTGTTCATCCGCTCGATCGGCGCCTTCATCATTCTTGGCCCAATGATCTACAGGCAGGGGCTCGGTCCGCTGACCAATGTCGAGCGCCCCGGCCTGCAGGTGTTGCGTGTCGTGCTCGCCACCGCCGACACCGCCTTTTTCTACGCCGCCGTCGCTTATCTGCCGCTGGCCGACGTGATGACCTTCTACATGGCCGGCCCGATCTACATCGCCGCGCTGTCGCACTTCTTCCTCGGCGAAAAGGTCGGCTGGCGCCGCTGGCTGGCCATCGTGCTTGGCTTCTGCGGCGTGGTCATCGCGCTCCGCCCGTCGACGGCGTCGCTGTCCTGGCCGTCGCTGTTTGCCGTCGTCGGCAGCATGTCCTTTGCCATCAGCCTGATCCTCAGCCGCAAGCTGCGCGCCACCAACGATACGACGCTGGTGACCTGGCAGACGGTCGGCGCGCTGATCATGGGCGGTGTCCTTGCCGCCTCCGACTGGCAGCCGGCAAGCGCCATCGACTGGTCGGCCATGCTGTTGCTCGGTGTCGTCGCCTGCGCGGCACATCTTTTGATCACCCGCGCCCTCAAGCTCGCGCCCGCCTCGCTGCTTGCGCCGCTGCAATACACACTGCTGATCTGGGCCGTGGTCATGGGCATCGCCTTCTTCGGCGACTATCCGGATGCGCAAATCCTGATCGGCTCGGCGATCATCGTCATCGCCGGCCTGTTCATCTTCCATCGCCAGAAGGTGGTGGACAAGGCCGAACCCGAGACGGTGCCGACCAGCGTGCACTGACGAGTTTAGCTCCTTCACCAATAGCGGGTTTAGCCTCTCCCCAGAAGCGGGGGGACGTCGGCCTGCTCTCGGCAATGAGGTGTCATCGGCGGCAAGATGTTCGGATACCTCCCCCTTGTGGAGAGGGGGGATGGACCCTAGCGCCCCAGCACCAGCGCCCAATAGCGCTGGTCGCTGCCTTTGCTCTCGCGCACATAGGCGAGGCCGAATTTGCCGAAGCGCGGGTCGAGCATGTTGCGGCGGTGGCCCGCCGAGTTCATCCACATCGAGAACAGCTTGGCCGGCTCCATGCCGCCATGGGCGATGTTTTCGGCCGCGGCGCCCTCGACGCCGCCATCCTTCATGCGCGCCGCGAAATCCTTGCCCCAGCCGGTGGTGTGCTCCATCTTGCCGCTGCGCGCCATGTAGGCGGCTTGCTGCAGGGCGGCGCGCTCAAGCGTCGAGTCAGGGCTCAGCGGCGGCAGGCCATGCTCGGAGCGGATGGTCTGCAGGTAGGTGACGCCGGTCGACGACGCACCGGATCCGTCGCCGGCAATGTTGGACCCAGTCTGGCAGGCAGCCAGAAACAGCAGGGGCCCAAGAGCGGTCGCCCGCATCACCGTGCCTGTCAGTCGCGCCATGGTTTTTTCCTTGTCTGTCGTCATTGGCGACCGTTGATAAGGCTGATCATGGCTTTTTGGCGAGCATGGCGCCTCGGGGTGGGCGGGACCTTGGGACCGCGCACCACCTTTTCCGAGGATCGATTCTGGCTTTGCCGGTCGCAGCTACGCCTTCACCCTTGCCGCTAGCGGATCGAACAGCGGCTCCATATGGATCTTCGCCGGCACGCGCTCCATGGCAACGACAAGCTCGTAGCTGCCACCTGCAAGGAAGGCGTCGTCGACGCCGCCGGTATTTCTGACATAGCCGAAGCCGATGTTCTTGCCGACCGTGTAGCCATAGCCGCCACTGGTGAGGTAGCCGACCGGCTGGCCGTCGCGCAGGATCGTCTCACGTCCCAGAAGCACGACGTCCTTGTCGTCGACGGTAAAGCAGGCAAGCCGCTTGGTCGGCGCCGCGTCGCCGAGCTTCTCCAGCGCCTTGCGACCGAGGAAGTCGGTGTCTTTCCTGAGCTTCACCGCCCAGCCGAGCCCGGCCTCGAGTGGTGTGTCGTTGGGGGTGATGTCGGAACCCCAGGCGCGATAGCCCTTTTCCAGGCGCAGCGATTCCAGCGCGCGGTAGCCGACAGGGCGGATGCCGTGAGGCTTGCCCGCCGCCATCAGCGCGTCGAACACCTCACCGGTGGCGCCGATCGGCACATGCAGCTCCCAGCCGAGCTCACCGACGTAAGTGACGCGCAGCGCCCGCACCGTCGCGCCGGCGATCACGATCTCCCTGACATGGCCGAAGGGGAAGGCTGCGTTGGAGACGTCGCTATCGGTGACCGCTTCGAGCACCTTCCGCGCGTTCGGCCCCATCAGCGACAGCGTGCCGAACTGCTCGGTCACATCGACCAGCTTCGCGTCGAGCCCTGCGGGGATGTGGTCGCCGATCCAGGCAAGGTCGTGGGTGCGGAAGCCGGTGCCGGTGACGACGTAGAATTTGTCGTCGGCCAGCCGGGCAACGGTAAGATCGGCTTCGATGCCGCCGCGTGTGTTAAGCAACTGCGTGTAGGTCAGGCGTCCCACGGGCTTCGCCACGTCGTTGGCGCAGATGAAGTCGAGCGCTTTCTGCGCGTCCTTGCCGGTCATCTCGTATTTGGCGAAGGACGACTGGTCGAACACGCCCACCGCCTGACGCACATGCCGGTGCTCGTCGCCAACCGGCTCGAACCAGTTCTGCCGCCCCATGGCGTAGACGTCCTTTGGCTCTACGCCGTCCGGCGCGAACCAGTTGGGCCGCTCCCAGCCGAGCTTGGAGCCGAACACGGCGCGGTGCTTCTTCAGCCGCTCGTAGAGCGGCGAGACGATGTAGGGCCGCCCGCTCGCATATTCCTCGTGCGGATAGCCGATCGTGTAGTGCTTGCCATAGGCCTCGAGCGTGCGGTCCGACACCCATTGCCGGTCGCGGTGCAGGCCCGAGAAGCGGCTGATGTCGACCACCCAGAGGTCGAGCGGCGCCTCGCCGTCGACCACCCATTGCGCCAGCACCCAGCCCGCACCGCCGCCCGAGGCGATGCCGAAGGCGTTGAAGCCGGCGCCGACGAACATGTTCGAGCATTCAGGCGCCACGCCGAGGATGAAATTGCCGTCGGGCGTGAAGCTTTCGGGGCCGTTGATCATCTGCTTGACGCCGACATCGGCCAGTCCGGGCACACGTTCGATCGCCTGCACCATGTGCTGCTCGAAGTGATCGAAATCGTCGTCGAACAGGCGGAATTCCCAGTCGTTGGGCACGTCATCGGTGGTCCAGCCCTGCGGGTTTGGCTCGTAGCCGCCCATGACAAGCCCGCCAACCTCTTCCTTGAAATAGGTGCGACGGTCGGGGTCGCGCAGCGTCGGCGCGTCGGTGGCGAGGCCGGGCAATTTCTCGGTGATGATGTACTGGTGCTTGACGGGCTGCAGAGGCACGTTGATTCCGGCCATCGCACCGACCTGCCGCGCCCATTGGCCAGCGCAGTTCACCACCTTGTCGCAGGCAACGTCGCCTTGGTCGGTCTTCACCGTGAGGATGCGACCGTCCTTCATCTCGAAGCCGGTGACGCGCACGTTTTCGAACAGTTTGGCGCCATGCATGCGCGCGCCCTTGGCCAGCGACTGGGTGATGTCGGAGGGGCTCGCCTGGCCGTCGGTCGGCAGCCATGACGCACCTACAAGGTCCGAGGTGTCCATCAACGGCCACATGCGCTTGACCTCGTCCGGCGACACCAGCTGCATGTCCATGCCGAAGCTCTTGGCGGTCGTTGCCAGCCGCTTGTATTCCGTCCAGCGGTCCTGGTTGGTGGCAAGCCTGAGGCAACCGGTCATCTTCCAGCCGGTGGCAAGCCCGGTCTCGGCCTCCAGCCCCTTGTAGAGCTCGACCGAATATTTCAGTACCCGCGTGATCGACGCCGACGAGCGCAACTGTCCTACCAGGCCCGCCGCGTGCCAGGTCGAACCCGAGGTCAACTTGCCCTGTTCGAGCAGGATCACGTCGGCCTTGTGGTCGCGTGCCAGGTGATAAGCCGTCGAGCAGCCGATGATGCCGCCGCCGATGACGACGATCTGCGCGTGCGAGGGGAGGGCCATAGCTACAGTTTCCCGTACTGGTTCTGGTAGGTTTCGAGCGCCGCCTTGAATTTTTCGAGATTCTCGGCGGTGTAGGCGACGTAATCGCTGCCCGGGGCGGTGAGGTACAGTTCCGAGACCATGCTCCACATCGCCTCGCGCAGCAGCGAGGCGCATTGCATGGCCTGGTGCGAGCGCCGGATCGCCTGGTCGGGTCTGCCGCCGAAATAGACGGTCAGAAGCTCGTCCGACTCCTCCGCCGTCATGCCGGCATTGGAGGCGGTACCGGCAAGGTCGAACATCGCCGTCGAGAAACCGGCATATTCGAAGTCGATGAGCCAAAGCCTCGAGCCGTCGTCGAGGAAGTTGGCTGGCAGCAGGTCGTTGTGGCTGAAAATGATCGGCAGCGGCGCTTGCGCCTTTTCCAGCTTGTCGGCCAGGTCGAGATAGCGCGGCAGTTCCTGACACATCCGGCTGTTGCCGGCGGCCAGAGTGCGGGCATAGTCACGGATGACGTGGAAGGCCCAGAACATGAAGCCCGCGCCGGAGACATGCCGCGGCATCACGTCATGGAAGCGCTTGACCAAGTGGGCGATGCGTCCGGCATTGGCCCGCACATCGTCGGCGCCATAGGTCTTGGCGCCGAGGAAAGCGCTGACCATGACGCCAGGCGCGGCATAGCGCAGCTCCGGTGCAAAACCGGCCTCATGGGCCGCACGCGCCACCATCGCCTCGCGGTCGCGGAAGACGTGATGGAACGGATAGTCCTTGCCGAAGCGGACGACATGGCGGCCGTTGCCGTCTTCGACCAGCCAGCTCTCGTTGCTGATGCCGCCCTTGAGTGGCGCAATTGTCAGCGTCCCGTTCCACAAGGGCAGGGCGCGAATGCGGTCCATTGTTGTCAACGCAGCCATCCCCTTACTCCAATCCCAGCCGTGCCTTTGTCCGAGCGGCCCCGGCCGAGATCAGCCGGTCGGCTATGATGGCGATGAAGGCCACCGCCAGACCAGCAACAAGCCCGCGTCCAGTATCGGCCTTGGTCAGGGCGATGTAGACCTCCTGGCCGAGATCCCGGGTGCCGACGAGCGCCGTGATGACAAGCATCGACAGGGCGAACATGATGGTCTGGTTTAGCCCCAACATGATTTCGGGCAGCGCCAGCTTGATCTTGATCCTGGTCAGCAATTGCCATTGCGTGCAGCCCATTGCGGTGCCGGCTTCGATCAGGCGCGGATCGACCTTGCGCAGGCCATGCACGGTGTAGCGAATTGCCGGAGAGATCGCATATGCCACCACCGCAATCATGGCGGTGAAGTCGCCGACACGGAACAGCATCACCGCCGGCATCAGGTAGACGAAGGATGGCAGCGTCTGCAGTGTGTCGATGATCACCTGCACCCAGTTCCACAGCCTGTCGCGCTGGGCAGCGGCGATGCCGATGGGAACGCCGATCAGGCAAGCCAGAACGACCGATATTCCGCACAGATAGACCGTGATCATCGCCTTTTCCCACTGGCCCGTGGCGGCGATCAGGAAGGCAAGCGCGCCGGTCAGCATTGCCAGGCGAAGGCCACCGAGGCGATAGCCGGCGAAGGCCAGGAGTGCTGTCACTCCCGCCCAGGGCAGTCCGAGCAGCAGTCGCTTGAGCGGCACCAGTATGTTCAGCAGAACTGCGTTCTTGGCCGCTTCCAGCGTATCGAAGTAGTTCACGTTGATCCAGCCGACGACATTCGACCAGAACGAGCCGGTCGAGAGCTGGAGCGCCGGCGGATAGGTTTGCAGTGCCGGCATGGCGAGACCGGCAACACCGGCCAGAACGATCATTACCAATGCCGCCACGATGTAGGGATGACGAGCCGGGAGGCTGGTCGACACGGCGGGCGGCGTCATTGTGCCGGCGCGCGCGGCAAACGCCTGGCTCAAACGGTCGAGCGCGATCGCCAGTGCGACGATGGCAAGTCCAGCCTCCAGGCCAGCGCCGATGTCGAGGCGCCGCAATGCCGCCAGAACATCGAAGCCGAGGCCTCCGGCGCCGATCATCGAGGCGATGATCACCATATTTAGCGACAGCATGATCACCTGGTTGACGCCGACCATCAGGCTGTCCTTGGCCGATGGCACAAGCACACGCCATGTCATCTGCCGGCGCGTGCAGCCGATCATCCTGCCAAGGTCGAGCGTATCGGAAGGCACCGCGCGCAGCGCGAGCGTGGCAATGCGGGTCATCGGCGGCATCGCGTAGATCACTGTCGCCACCACCGCCGCTGTCGGCCCGAAACCGAACAGGAACAGGATCGGCACCAGGTAGGCAAAGACCGGAATGGTTTGCATCAGGTCGAGCACTGGGGTGAGTGCCCGTTCGAACCAGTGCCAGCGATAGGCCGCAATGCCAAGCAGCAGCCCGCCAATCACGCCGATCGGCACCGCCACCAGGATCGAGGCGAGCGTTGCCATTGCGCTCTGCCATTGGCCGAAGGCTGCCAAGAAGCCAAAGCACAGGACCACCAGTGTCGCGAGCCTGCGGCCTCCGGCATGAAAACCGATCAGGCCAATGGTCGCCGTCACTGCGACCCATGACAGCGGTGGCAAAATCTGGACCGCGCCCGAGCCCTGGCCTTTGAGAAAGCCGGTCGCCAGCAGGCTGAGCGCGCAGCGGTAAGGAAGGTCGATCAGGGCAGCAATGAACCGGGTCAGGTCCTTGAAGCTGAACAGTCCGAAATGCGCCTCATTGACTAGCCATTTCATGAAATCGCCGATCCATCGTCCAGCGGGGATGATCGCTGCACTGGGATATTCGAAGGCCCAGTTATAGGCCCCGCCAAACCGCCAAAGCACGATGAAGGCGCCGGCAGCGACGATCCACGGAATGAGCCCGCGCGGCAAGCCAATTGGACCGGCAGCAGCTTCGACGCTGGAGTTGGCCGGGGCGGTCATCGTCATCCCCGCATCAGCACGTCGACGACGTCGGTTCGAAGCAGTTGGCCCAACATGTTGCCTGCTTCGTCGATGACACCGACGCACTCGTTGGAACCGTCGAAAAGTGCGACGGCTTCCGACACGGTGGCCCGCGCCGGCACAGATGTTTTCGGCTGCGCGCCCTGTACCGGTTTCATGATCGACTGCGCCTTGATCACCTTGGCTTTCGGGACGTTGCGGGTGAACTCGGCGACATAATCGGTGGCCGGGGCAAGCACGATGTCCTCGGGCGTGCCGATCTGCACGACGGCCCCATCCTTCATGATGGCGATGCGGTCGGCCAGCCTGATCGCCTCGTCGAAATCGTGGGTGATGAAAACGATTGTCTTGTTCAGTACCGATTGCAGGCGAATGAATTCGTCCTGCATTTCGCGCCGAATGAGCGGGTCGAGCGCCGAGAAGGGCTCATCGAGGAACCAAAGCTCCGGTTCCACCGCCAGCGACCTGGCAATGCCGACTCGCTGCTGCTGGCCGCCGGAGAGTTCGCGCGGGAAGACACCTTCCTTGCCAGACAGGCCGACAAGTTCGACCATGCGGCGCGCCAGTTGCTCCCGTTTCTGCCGCTTGACGCCCTGAACCTCTAGCGGAAAGGCCACATTCGCAAGCACCGTCAAATGCGGCAGCAAAGCGAATTGCTGGAACACCATGCCCATCTGGTGGCGGCGGATTTCGATCATCCGGGCTTCGTCGGCGGCGAGCAGGTTTTCGCCGTTGAACAGGATTTCGCCTGAGGTCGGCTCGACCAGGCGCGACAGACAGCGCACCAGGGTCGACTTGCCAGAGCCCGACAGCCCCATGATGACGAAGATCTCGCCGTCACGGACCTCGAGATTGACGTTGCGTACCGCGCCGACGAGGCCTGCTTTCACAAGATCGTCGCCGGTGACCGATGCCGGCTCTCTCGCTCGCAGGAAATCGCGCGCGCCGGAGCCGAATAGCTTCCAGACATTGCGGCAGACGAGTTTAGGTTGGCTATCGTTCATCGACCCGGCTGACAATGCTTGCGGGAAATCTGCCCTTCGGCCATGGGGCCGAAGGGATGACGCGCGTCATTCGTTCCGCCCCGTGGCGGGAATGCGGTCTATTTCTTGATCCAGCCGGACCAGCGGGCTTCGTTGGCGCCCATCCACTCCGCTACCACGTCGCTGACGCTCTTTCCGTCGAGGTCGACCTTTGTGATCATCGCGCCCATCTCGTCATTGTCGATCGTGAACGCCTTGATCGCGGCATAGGCGCCAGGCCATTTGTCCTTGACGCCTGACCAGCCGACTTTCCAGATTTCGCCGAAAGGCTTGCCGCAATCATATTGGGCTGCGGCATTCGAGCCCCATTTCGGGTCCTCGTAGCATTCCTTGGTATAGGCTGGGAATTCGACCCATTCGCCCTTGTACTTGGCCGGCGCCCAGTGCGGTGCGTAGATCCACAGCATGATCGGCGCCTGCCGCTGATAGGCGCTTTCGAGTTCGGCAAACAGTGCGGCGTCGGTGCCGGCATGGATCACTTCGAAGGGCAGGTCGAGCGCCTGCACACGCTCATCGTCGAAGCCGCCCCAGGTGACGGGGCCGCCGAGGTAGCGCCCCTTTGGGGCGGTTTCAGCGGTGGAGAATGCCTCGGCGCACGACGCTTCCTTCAGTGCCTCCCAATTGGGAAGGCCCGGGCACTTCTCCTTCATGTATTCGGGGAACCACCATTCTTCCTTGGCCTTCATGCCGGTCGGGCCGATGTTCTCGACCTTGCCGGTTGCCGTCGCCGCGTCCATGGCGTCGCGTCCGGTGGTTTCCCACATCTCCATCGCCACATGCAGGTCGCCGGCTTCAAGCCCGGCAAACTGAGCGAGATAGTCGGCCTGGACATATTCAATGTTGTATCCGGCCTTCTTCAGCACTTCGCCCATGATCTCGGTGGTGATCAACTGACCGGTCCAGTCGTGTAGTGTCAGCTTGATCGGGTCAGCGGATTCCTGTGCCGTGGCCGGTGCCATGGCAAACGCAGCAGACAGCGTCAGTGCTATCGCTGCGGACTGCAAAACCTTGTTGCGCGCGAACATGTCGTGCCTCCTGATCACCCTCTGAAGATGTTGTTTCTTCTTGGTATACCCGAAGGCCCGCACGGCATTGGCGACGGCGGCTCCTGCCAGGTCACTGCATGAGTGTCACGCAGCGTAATGCACGTTGTCAACGAGTGTTTGAGGTTTTATGTGTTTTTTTGACCGATGAATGTGGAATTTTGGTCAAGGAACGGCCATCATACCACGAAACAAGTCAAACCATTGTACGTCTCCTAACAGGTCTGCAAGATGAATCACTCCAAGCGCCACAGCGAAATCCTGCGCCTGCTCGAGGATGAGGGTACGATCACCATCGCAGAGCTCGCCGACAAGCTTGGCGTCTCGCTGGAAACCGTGCGCCGCGACGTCAAGCCGCTCGCCGACGGTGGCTCGATCCTCAAGATGCACGGGGCCATCGGCCTTCCTTCGGTCGTCGGCGAAGCGCCTTTCGAGCGGCGCATGCGCGACAATGCCGACGCCAAGCGTGCCATCGCCAGGACTGTCGCCACCACCATCCATGACGGCGAGTCGGTCATGCTCGATACTGGCACGACGACAAGCTACCTGGCGCGCGAGCTTCTCGGCCATCGCCGCCTGACGGTGGTGACCAACTCCTCCGACATCGCCCGTACGCTGGCGACGGTGAACGGCAACAAGGTCTACATGGCCGGCGGCGAGTTGCGCAGCGACAGTGGTGCGGCCTTCGGCATCTCGGCGATCGAGTTCGTCAGCCGCTTCGCCGTCACCCATGCGGTGATCTCGGCCGGTGCTGTCGATGCCGAAAACGGCGTCATGGACTACAATCTCGAGGAGGCTGAGTTCGCCCGCGTCGTGCTGGCGCGCGGCCAGCGTTCGGTTGTCGTCACCGACCACAGCAAGTTCGGCCGCAAGGGCCTGGTCCAGGTATGCGGCTTCCACGGCTTTACCGAGCTCGTCACCGACAAGCAGCCATCCGACGACCTTGCCCAAGCCCTGGCCGACGCCGGGGCTCAGCTCACCATCGCGGGGCGTTGAACCAGACCTCAGGCCTGCGCGAAGACCAGCCTGAAGCAGGCGCCTTTCCTGTCGCTGCCGGCGAGCTCGATGCGGCCGCCATGGATCTGCATGATCTCGTGTACGAGGTTAAGTCCGAGGCCGGCGCCATGGCCGCGCGGGCGCAGGCGATAGAACGGCTCGAAGATCTTCTCCCGTTCCGCCGCCGGCACGCCGTCGCCCTCGTCCGAAACCTCGATCGTGGCCGGGCTGTTGACGCCGATGGTGATCCTGCCGGCATTGCCGCCGTGCTCGATGGCATTCTGGACGAGATTGGTGATGGCGCGCTCGACGGCGGTGCGGTCGCCATTGGCAAACAGCTCGCCGCGTGCCGGTTCGAACGACATCTCGTAGCCGGCGGCAAAGGCCATCGGCGCCAGGTCGACGACGACCCCACGGGCCACCGCCACCAGGTCGAAGCGGGTGAATTGCTGCGTCTGCCGGCCGAGCCGCTGGATGTCGAGAAGCTGGTCCGTCAGCGTCGACAGCCGCGCCGTGTCCTGCAACAGCCGCGCCCGTTCGGGCGTCGCCGGCAGCGAGGTGATGCGCGTGTTGAGGATGGCGACCGGCGTGCGCAATTCGTGCGCGGCGTCGATCAGGAAGCGTTTGTGCCGCTCATAACCCTTGTCGAGACGGTCGAGCGCCCCGTTGACAGCCTTCACCAGCGGCGCGATTTCGGTTGGGATTGCCTCGATTGGCAGGCGGACGCCGCGTTCTTCGACGTCGATCTTCTCGGCGAGAGTGGCAGCGCGCCGCATACCCTTGAAGGCATTGCGCACGACGAGGGGAATGACGATCAAGGTCGCCAGGCCCATGACGCCGCCGACGGGCAGAATGATGTCGGTGAACAGCTCCGGGGTTATCGACACCAGAGCCATGTAGTGAAACTCACCCTGCGCGCCAGTGAAGATCTGCACGCGGCCAGCCGCGGTATCCGCCCATTGTACGGTCGCCGACGTCTGCGTGCCGCCAAACTGCTTCACGAAAGTCGCGTCGTTGATGTAGTCTAGCGAAGAAGGAATGTCGATCAGCAGGCGGGGCACCTCGCCTTCGGAGATCTTGTTGCCTTCCGTGTCTCGCACGATGAACCAGAGGTTTGGCACCTCAGCGCGCAATCCGGCGAGCAGTGGTCCTTCCTTGAGCGTCAGCTTGCCGGCGTCGTCCTTGCGCACGGTCTTGCGCAACACGTCGATCGCGCGACCCTCATAATTGTCCGGGATCACGCCGGCGATGGTCAGCCCGGCGAGCAGGATGACGATCATCAGCGTCAGCAGAACGACCTGCAACACCACTAGGCGCCACACCAACTGCCACTTCAGCGAGCGCGGCCGGAAGAAGCGCTGGATATAGAAAAGCAGGCGCGCCAGTCTCATGAAATCTCGCGCAGGAGATAGCCGACGCCACGGACGCCATTGATCTCGACCTTGCCGTCGGCTTCGGCCAGCTTGCGCCGGAGCCGCGACACATGGGTGTCGAGCGCATTGGATTGGATCTCGTCGTCGAGGCCGAACACCGCTTCCATCAGCGACGAACGCTGCACCATGCGGCCCGTCCGACGCAACAGCGCTTCCAGCACCAGCAGCTCACGGCGCGGCAGCGTCAGCGGCTCGCCGCGGACCATGACCTCGCGATGGCCCAGATCGAAGGACAGGTCGCCGGCACGGATGACCTGCGTCTGCACATTGGCCGGCCGGCGCAACAGCGCGCGCAACCGCGCCAGCAGCTCCTCGAAGGCGAAGGGCTTGGCCAGATAGTCGTCGGCGCCCATGTCGAGCCCGTCGACCTTGTCGGAGGTGTCGCTGCGTGCCGTCAGCACCAGCACCGGTGTTGCGTTGCCGCGCGCGCGGATCTTCGGCACCAGCGTCAGGCCGTCGCCGTCGGGCAACTGCCGGTCAAGCAGGATCGCGTCGTAGTTCTCGCTGGCGGCAAAGTCGCCGGCCTCCAGCAGCGATGCGGCGTGATCCACCACCATGTCGTATCGCCGCAACGCCGTCTTCAAAGCCGAAGCCAGTTCTGGCTCGTCTTCCACAAGCAGTATGCGCATTTCAGTCCTCGAAGGGCCCCTCGGTGCCTTCCGGCTATTCCCTCAACATTGCAGAAGCATTGCGCAATAAAGGCCACGACCGAATGCAGCCGCCGAAATGCCCGGTTCTCAGGCTTTGTCGCAATGCATGTGTAATCCAGCGGCCTCAAACAGCTTTCGCTAAAGGCAGGCGACCGATTCGCCGGCAGACGATTTCGAAAGAGGTTCGCAATGGCCGCAAATGACACTTTATCCTTTCTCATGGCATGGGCCACCGCGCCACTCAAGGTCGCCTCGATAACGCCGTCCAGCTCCAGCCTGGCGACGCTGATGACCCGGGAGCTTGGCCCCGAGACCGGACCGGTCCTCGAACTCGGCGTCGGCACCGGCCCGTTCACCCGCGCCATGCTGGCGCGCGGTGTCAGAGAAAGCGACATGACGCTGATCGAATTCAACAGCGATTTCGCTCATTTGCTCAGGTGCCGCTTCCCCAAGTCGCGGGTGCTGGAAATGGATGCGGCCGATCTGCGCTACCGGCCGATCTATGACGGCCCGATCGCTGGCGCGGCTGTCAGCGGCCTGCCCTTCCTGGCGATCCCGCCACGCCAGACGCTCTCCATCCTGGAAGGTATTTTCGCCAATCTCCGGCCCGAGGGGGCGATGTACCTATTCACATACGGCTTCCGGTGTCCTATTGATCAGCCGCTTCTCGACAGGCTCGATCTCGAAGTGACGCGCATTGGCCATACCTTCCGCAACCTGCCGCCGGCAGCTGTTTATCGGATCACAAGGATGAAGCCGGCAAAGAGTTACGACTGGCGCTTTTCATGATTCCATCTTTCCTGGGCTTCGGCCTGCTCGGCGCGGCATGTCTTGCCTTCACCGAGAAGGTCTCGCCTGTTCCGCCATCGCATGTGCTGCTGCTGTTCCTCGGCATGACGGCTGCACCGGACGTTACGACACTTGTCCCGTTGATGTTTGCGACGACTTTCGGTTCGACCTTGGGATCGATGATCTGGTACACCGGCGGCAACTGGCTGGGGCCCGATCGCGCCGATGCAGCGGTCCGACGGTTCGGCAAATACATCTTCCTCAAGCACGCCACCTATCAGCGGCTGACGGTGGCTTATCGCCGCAACAACTTCCGCGCATCGCTGATCGCCCAGCTGGTGCCGGTGGCGCGGACCTATCTCGCGCTCGAGGCAGGCGTGCTCAGGCTACCGTTCGTGCCCTTCGCGATCGCCACCATGACCGGCGCCTTCATCTGGAACGCTGCCTTCCTGATTGGCGGCTATATGATGCGCGACAGCGACCACGACCCGGTGACCATCGGCTTTCGCATCATCGCCATCGTCGTCGTCGCCGAGATCGTCTTTCTCGTAGCTCTGCGCCACAGCGCGCGAGGGGAGGACAAGGACCGTCCCTCGGGCGAGACGCACCCATGACGGCCGGTGCCCGGCAACAGGCAACCTGCCGCCGGGCACTGCCTTTGATCGGGTTGTGGCTGCCTCAGCCCTGGATCACGCGATAGAAGTTCCAGTAGGACGAGCCTGAGACGACGAAGGGCTCGAGCTTCTTGCCCCATTGTGCATGGGCATCGATCTTGGACAGCTTGGCGAACATCTCTTCGATCTGCGCCAGGCTTTCGACGTTGTGGTTGACCTCGATTGTGGCTTCCTTGGCGCCGATCGATCCGGTCAGGATCTGCATGGCCATCTTGTCGGTTCCGGCCTGCGGACCGATTTCCCGTTCCCATTGGCGCAACAGATCGATGGCGCTCTGCTTGTGCCCGAAGCGGGCATCGATCTTCCAGCGTGCGACGAACATGGCTTCCTCCCATCTGGCGGGCGACCATTCGCCCGCATCCGATCACTCGTCCCAGGCCTGCACCACGGTCTGCCGCGCGATCTTGCCGTCCTTGAGTTCCAGCATCGCAGCGCAGAAGACTTTGGTGCCGTCCGGGTAGGCGCAGTCCTGCGAAAAGGCGAGGTTGTCGCCTTGCGCAATTGTCAGGTCGACGCGATGGCTCATCGCGCGGCTGCAGATGTCGTCCCAGAAGGTGGTGATCGCCGCGCGGCCGCGGATTTCGCGCGGCTTGCTGGGCGGGTTGTTACGGTCGATGACCCGCACCAGCGCGTCGTCGGCGTAGAAGCTGGACAGCATCGGCCCGTCGCGGCTTTCGATCGCCTTCTTGATCGAGGCACCGGTGACGGCTTCCTTGGTGGCAAGCATTTCTTCCTCCTGTCGGCCGGCCTCCCGAGGCGGCCCTGTGTTGCGACGGTCCCTGTGAGGACCTCGAAAACTACTGCGACTTCGCCTTGGCGGCGGCCATTGCCGTGTCGACCTCCTGCTTGAACTGTGGGTAGTCGACCTGCATGCCGTTCAGCACCGTCGACCAGTGGCGGACGACGGCCGCCATCGCCACCGCCTCGCGGATTTCTTCGTCGGTGGCGCCGTTGGCCTTGGCCGCGGCAGTGTGGAAATAGACGCAGTACTGGCACGGTATCTGGGCGGCGACGGCGAGGCCGAGCAGCTCCTTGGTCTTGCCGTTCAGCTCGGTCTTGGGATTGAGCTGGATGCCCTTGAACTCGGCCCAGGCGCCGGCAATGCCCGTTTCCGGGAATGCCTTGAAGAAGCTGGGCACCGAACCGAGCGTGGCTTCGATGTCCTTGTAGGTCGCCTCGGCAGAGGCGTCTTCGGCGCCGGCGCTCGAAGCTGCCAGAACGGCGAGGCCAGCTGCCATCGCCAGCGTGGTGAGCATTCCACTTGCCTTGGTCATGTCTTCCTCCTTCGCAGTTTCGAGGCGCTGTCTCCGCCTGCCTGCATCGGAAAACTTTAGTCCCAGGCGCCGCTTCACCGCTTCGCCCGAAAAGGCCACTGGTCCTATGGCCCGTCCGGGCCAATCTGCCGCACCGCGAATGCTGCCGCGGCCGCGCGCGAGGGCAGGTCGAGCTTGGTCAGGATGTTGGCGACATGGCGTTTCACCGTGTGTTCGCTGAGGCTGAGTTCGATGGCGATGGCGGCATTGCTCTTGCCGTCGGCGATGAGCGCCACGACCTCGTTTTCGCGCGCCGTCAAGGCCGAAGGCTCGGCTGCGGCGGGCGTGCGGCTGCGGCACGCCGGTTCGAGATGCTGCTCCGACGTCGCCTCGACCAGCGCCAGCGGTCCCTCCAGGTCATCGAGCGCCAGGCGACCGGCGTCGACGAAATGCAGGCCCGAGCCAGTCGCGATTTCGGAGACGAGCCGTGATGCCAGGATGCCGCCGCGCCCGGCATGTTCGGCAATCTTGACGGCGACACGCACTGTCAGCCCTGACGGTGGCCCGCGTGCGTCGATCTCGCCGACATGCACGCCCTGGGCGCTGGCGATGCCGATGCCCTGAGCCGCGTCGCGCAATGCAGCCGCACATCTGATGGCGCGCGCCGGCCCGTCAAAGCGGGACACCACCACGTCGCCATATTGATCGGCGATGCGGCCGCCATGGCGGCCGACAAGCAGGCGCAGCGTTTCCTGGAAGCGCAGGCTGCGTTCGCTCCACATCCGGTCGCCGAGCCGCGCTGTATCAGAGACGCGCGTCACCAACAGTGCCGCCAGCACCCGGTCGGTATCCGGCGGGGCATGGGTGCCGGTCAGGAATTCCTCGATCAGGTCGGCAACACGGTTGACGTCGCCCGTCCAGATCGGATGGTCGCGCCCTGAAATCTCGCAGAGCTGCGCGTCGGGAATGTTGCGGGCGAGGTAGCGGCTGGCCTCGGGGGCGACACGGGCATCGTTGCGGCGGTGGATCAGAAGCGTCTGCGCCCGAATGCTGGCCAGCGCACCGCGCACGTCGATCTCGGCGTTCATCCGGGCCAGTGCCGCGGCCGCCGTCGGGCTCGCCGACAAGCGTTCGAAGCGCGCCCACCAGGCGGCAAAGCGGGCGTCGTCGAGACGGCCCGGGGCGAAGTTCTGCAGCGTGGCGCCGGTGCCCCAGTTGGTCTCGGCCGCGTCGATGAATGTCTGCAGCCGCTCCGGGTCCATTACCCATTTGTGGAAATGGGCATAACCGGCATAGAGCACCAGCGAGCGGGTCCGTTCGGGATAGGTCGCGGCAAACAGGATCGCCATCGGCGCGCCCTCGGAGGCGCCGAGGATCGCCGCACGGCTCGATCCCGCGGCATCCATCACCGCGCGCACGTCGTCCATCCGCGTTTCGAGGCTGGGCAGCGCATTCGCGTCGACGCGGTCGGAAAGCCCGGTGCCGCGCTTGTCGAACAGGATCAGGCGCGAGAAGGCCGAGAGGCGCGACAGCAGCCGGCTGTAGCCTTCGTCTTCCCAGTGCAGGTCGAGATTGGAGATGAAACCGGGAACGAAGACGAGGTCGAGCGAACCCTGGCCAACCACCTGATAGGCGATCTGGACGTCACCGCTGCGCGCATATCGAGTAGCGATCGGCCTTGCCACAGCCATTCCGCCTGCAAATTGCATTAGGTCTGGCTAAGATTAGCAGGTTTCCGGCGGGAAGGTGAGGGGCCTTCGCCGGCCCCGGGGCCTGCTTTCAGGCTGCGTCCTGCCTGGGGCGCCGGATCTTGGCGGCGGCGTCGATGACCAGCGGCTTCATGCCCTTGCCGCCTTCGTCGAACATCTCGAAGAACTGGCGCCGCATCCGCGGATCCCAGAAGTCATTGATGTGCTTGGCGACGCCTGCAACACCCTCGTCATGGGGCTTGGACTCGAAGAATGTCGCGATCTGGTTCGCCATGTAGACGAGCTTTTCCTTCGTCCCCATCCTGTGCTCTTCATGCGACATTTTTGGCGGCTCCGGTGGTTACGCGGTCTGGATGGGTGAAGATGTCGAAATCGTCGCCGCGCACCAGTGCGATCAGCGTCATGCCGGCCTGTTCGGCGGTGCGGATGGCGAGTGCCGTCGGTGCCGAAACGGCGATGATGAAGGGCGCCCCGATGGCTGCCGTCTTCTGCACCATTTCCACCGACACGCGGCTGGTCACCACCACGGCGCCCGTACCGCCGCTGATGCCGGCTTTGTTCAGCGCACCCGCGAGCTTGTCGAGCGCATTGTGGCGGCCGACGTCCTCGCGTGCTGCCACGATGCCCTTGCCGGGCACGTAGAAACCGGCGGCGTGCACCGCGCCAGTCTCGGCATGCAGCGGCTGTACCTTGGACAGCAGCTTCACCGCCTGCACGATGTCGTCGGCGGAAAGCCCTGATGACGATGTGTGGACGTCGTCGACCGAACGCATCGCCTCCTCGATCGATTCGATGCCGCAAAGGCCGCATCCGACCGGGCCGGCAAGCCGGCGGCGGCGTTGCTCGAAGCGCTTGTTGGCCTTGTCCTTGAGCCTGATCTGGATGTCGATGCCGGCCTCGACATCGAGCACTTCGATCGTTTCGATCTCCTTGACCGAGCCGATGATGCCTTCGGTCAGCGAGAAACCGAGCGCGAAATCCTCGAAGTCGGCTGGGCTCGCCATCATCACCGCATGGGTGGTGCCGCCATAGGACAGCGCCACCGGCGTCTCCTCCGGCACCAGGCGGTTGGCCACCGTGATGCCGCTCGCCCGGCGGGCGAGACGGCTGGTCTGGGTGATGGCGGGGCGGTCGGTCACCGCAAGGCTACTCCGCCGCTTCCAGATGGCCGGCGATGCGGCGGCTCTGCTGGGCCTGCTCGTTGTAGTCCTTCTGCCAATCCGACGGACCGTTGGAGGCGCCGACCTGAACCGCCGTTACCTTGTATTCCGGACAATTGGTTGCCCAGTCCGAGAAGTCGGTGGTGATGACGTTGGCCTGCGTGTCGGGGTGGTGGAAGGTGGTGTAGACCACGCCAGGCGACACCTTGTCGGTGATCGTCGCACGCAGCGTCGTTTCTCCGGCACGGCTCTGCAGCCTGACCCAGTCGCCGTCGCGCAGGCCGCGCTGTTCGGCGTCGTGCGGATGGATTTCCAGCAGGTCCTCGGCGTGCCAGGCAACGTTTTCGGTGCGCCGTGTCTGCGCGCCGACATTGTACTGGCTGAGGATTCTGCCGGTGGTCAAAAGCAGCGGGAAACGCGGGCCGGTCTTTTCGTCGGTCGCGACATACTCGGTGCGGATAAACTTGCCCTTGCCGCGGACGAAGCCGTCGATGTGCATGATCGGCGTGCCTTCCGGCGCCTTGTCGTTGCACGGCCACTGCACCGAGCCCATCTTCTCCAGGAACTCGTAGGAGACGTTGGCGAAGCTCGGCGTCGTCTTGGCCACCTCGTCCATGATCTCGGACGGGTGCTGGTAGTTCCAGTTCAGGCCCATCGCCTGAGCGAGGCGCTGCGTCACTTCCCAGTCGGCGAGGCCGTTCTTCGGTGCCATCACCTTGCGCACGCGGTTGATGCGGCGCTCGGCGTTGGTGAAGGTGCCGTCCTTCTCGAGGAAGGTCGAACCGGGCAGGAACACGTGGGCGTAGTTGGCGGTCTCGTTGAGGAACAGATCCTGCACGACGACGCATTCCATGGCTTCCAGGCCGGCCGACACGTGCTTGGTGTCGGGGTCCGACTGCAGGATGTCTTCGCCCTGGATGTAGATGCCCTTGAAGGTGCCGTCGACGGCGGCATCCAGCATGTTGGGGATGCGCAGACCGGGCTCGTTGTCGAGCTTGACGCCCCACAGGCTGTCATAGATGTCACGCACCGCGTCGCCCGAGATGTGGCGGTAGCCCGGCAGTTCGTGCGGGAACGAGCCCATGTCGCAGGCGCCCTGAACGTTGTTCTGGCCGCGCAGTGGGTTCACGCCGACGCCTCTGCGGCCGATATTGCCGGTCAGCATGGCGAGGTTGGCGATGCCGATGACGGTCGTCGAACCCTGGCTATGCTCGGTGACGCCGAGGCCGTAATAGATCGCGCCGTTGCCGCCGGTGGCGTAGAGGCGGGCCGCACCGCGGATGGTCTCGGCCGGAACGCCCGACAGCTTCTCGACTTCCTCGGGGCTGTGGCGCGGATCCGAGACGAACTCGGCATAATCCTGGAATTCCGACCAGTCGCAGCGCTCGCGGATGAACTTCTCGTCGAACAGGCCTTCGGTGACGATGACATGCGCGATCGCGGTAACCACGGCGACGTTGGTGCCCGGCTTCAACGCCAGATGATGCTCGGCCTCGATATGGGCCGACTTCACCATTTCGGTGCGGCGCGGATCGATGACGATAAGCTTGGCGCCGGCGCGCAGGCGCTTCTTCAGGCGCGAAGCAAACACCGGGTGGGCCGAGGCAGGGTTGGCGCCGATGATCAGCGCGACATCGGTGTCCTCGACCGAGTCGAAGTCCTGTGTACCGGCTGACGTGCCATAGGTCTGGCCGAGGCCGTAGCCGGTCGGCGAGTGGCAGACGCGGGCGCAGGTGTCGACGTTGTTGTTGCCAAAGCCCTGGCGGATCAGCTTCTGCACGAGGAAGGTTTCCTCATTGGTGCAGCGCGACGAGGTGATGCCGCCGATGGCGCCGCGGCCGTACTGATACTGGATGCGGCGGAATTCCTTGGCCGTGTGTGTCAGCGCCTCTTCCCACGACACTTCACGCCACGGATCGGTGATCTTGTCGCGGATCATCGGGTTGAGGATGCGCTCCTTGTGCGTGGCATAACCATAAGCGAAGCGGCCCTTGACGCAGGAGTGGCCACGGTTGGCCTTGCCGTCCTTCCACGGCACCATGCGCACGAGCTCGTCGCCGCGCATCTCTGCCTTGAACGAGCAGCCGACACCGCAATAGGCGCAGGTGGTGACGACCGAGTGCTCGGGCTGGCCGATCTCGATCACAGACTTTTCCGTCAGCGTCGCCGTCGGGCAGGCCTGCACGCAGGCGCCGCAGGAAACGCACTCGCTGTCGAGGAACAGTTCATGCGCGCCGGGCGAGACACGGCTGCCGAAGCCGCGGCCTTCGATGGTCAGCGCAAACGTGCCCTGCACCTCTTCGCAGGCCCGCACGCAGCGCGAGCAGACGATGCATTTGGACGGGTCGTAGGTGAAATACGGGTTGGACTCGTCCTTGGCCATCCACTTGAAGTTTGCGACGCCGTCGTTCTTGGCGCGAACATGGTTGTCGCCTTCATAGCCGTAGCGCACGTCGCGCAGGCCGACGGCACCCGCCATGTCCTGCAATTCGCAGTCGCCATTGGCGGCACAGGTCAGGCAGTCGAGCGGGTGATCGGAGATGTAGAGCTCCATCACGCCCTTGCGGATGTCCTTGAGGCGGCCGGTCTGGGTATGCACGACCATGCCGGGCATGACAGGCGTCGTGCAGGACGACGGCGTGCCGTTGCGGCCTTCGATCTCGACCAGGCAGAGGCGGCAGGAGCCGAAGGCGTCGACCATGTCGGTGGCGCAGAGCTTCGGGATGGCGATGCCCGCTTCCATCGAAGCGCGCATGATCGAGGTGCCTTCGGGCACGGTGACCTCGAAGCCGTCGACGGTCAGCGTGACTTGCTTTTCGGCCTTGGAGGCAGGGGTGCCGAAGTCGATTTCGTGAATGAGACCCATGATGTCGTCTCCTATTCCGCTGCCTGGGCGACCGCTGCCGGCCGGAAGTCTTCGGGGAAATGGTGGATGGCGCTCATGACAGGGTACGGAGTAAAACCGCCGAGAGCGCAAAGGGATCCAAACTTCATCGTGTTGCAGAGGTCGGTCACCAGCGCGAGCTGCTTTTCCGGCTCGATGTTCTGCTTGAGCTTGTCGAGCGTTTCGACACCGCGCGTCGAGCCGATGCGGCAGGGCGTGCACTTGCCGCAGCTTTCGATGGCGCAGAATTCCATGGCGAAGCGCGCCTGCTTCAGCATGTCGGCGCTGTCGTCGAACACGGTGATGCCGGCATGGCCGATCAGGCCGTCACGTTTGGCGAACTCCTCATAGTCGAATGGCGTATCGAACAGAGCGCGCGGGAAGTAGGCGCCGAGCGGGCCGCCGACCTGCACCGCCTTGACCGGACGACCGGTCGCCGTGCCGCCGCCGATCTCGTCGACGATCTCGCCCAGCGTCAGGCCGAAGGCAACTTCGAACAGGCCGCCATGCTTGACGTTGCCGGCGATCTGGATCGGGATGGTGCCGCGCGAGCGGCCCATACCGAAGTCCTTGTAATACTGCGCGCCCTTGTCCATCACGATCGGCACCGAGGCGAGCGAAATCACGTTGTTGATGACTGTCGGCTTGCCGAACAGGCCCTGGATCGCCGGCAGCGGCGGCTTGGCACGGACCACGCCGCGCTTGCCTTCGAGGCTGTTGAGCAGCGAGGTTTCCTCGCCGCAGACATAGGCGCCGGCGCCCGAGCGGATTTCGATGTCGAAGCCCTGGGAGGATCCAAGCACGCTCTTGCCGAGCACGCCGGCGCGACGGGCAACTTTCACCGCCTTGTCCATCACGGCGATGGCGTGAGGATATTCGGAGCGGATGTAGACGTAACCCTTGGTGGCGTGGGTGGCGAGGCCGGCGATCGCCATGCCCTCGATCAGCACGAACGGGTCGCCTTCCATGATCATGCGGTCGGCGAAGGTCGCCGAGTCGCCTTCGTCGGCATTGCAGACGATGTACTTCTGATCGGCCGCGGTATCGAGAACGGTCTTCCACTTGATGCCGGTCGGGAAGCCGGCGCCACCGCGGCCGCGCAGGCCGGACTCGGTCACTTGCTTGACGATGTCGGCCGGCGCCATTGACACGGCCTTGCGCAGGCCGGCAAGGCCGCCATGAGCTTCGTAATCTTCCAGCGAAATCGGGTCGGTGATGCCGCAGCGGGCGAAGGTCAGGCGCGTCTGCTTGGCGACAAATGGCAGCTTTTCCGGATCGCCGAGCGACAGCTTGTGCTGGCCGCCATTGGCCAGGCCGGCGTCGAACAGCGAAGCGACGTCCTTGGCAGAGACCGGGCCGTAGGCAACGCGACCGGCTTCGGTCCTTACTTCAACCATCGGCTCGAGCCAGTACAGGCCGCGCGAACCGTTACGCACGATCCTGGCGTCGATGCCGCGTGCAGCAATTTCTTTCTCGACCGCCTTGGCGACCTTTTCGGCGCCGAGCGACAGTGAACCCGAATCGCCGGGAATGTAGATCGTCACGCTCATGAGCGGATCTCCTCGGCGATTTCATCGATCTTGTCGGCGTCGAGACGGCCGATCACTTCGCCGTCGAGCATCGCGGCAGGAGCACAGGCGCACAGGCCGAGGCAATAGATCGGCTCCAGCGTCACTGCGCCATCCTTGCTCGTCTCGTGGAAACCAATGCCGAGCTTCTGCTTGATCTGGGCGGCGATCGCGTCGCTGCCCATCGACTGGCAGGCTTCGGCCTGGCAGACCTTGAGCACGTGCCGGCCGGCCGGGTGGTGGCGGAAATCGTGATAGAAGGTGAAGACGCCGTGCACTTCGGCACGCGACAGGTTCAATGCCTCGGCGATGATCGGCAGGGTTTCCTGCGGAACATAGCCAAACTCTTCCTGGACACCATGAAGGATCGGGATCAGCGGACCCTCGAGGTTCTTCAATTCGCTTATCACCGCAGCGGTTCGCTCGGCGAGTTCGGTACTTGCTGGCTGCATGACCACGCAGCGCCCTCCCTGACTTCGCGCCGTTCCCTTGGCGCAGTATGTCTATTGAACCGATCCAAGGGGCCGGAATCAATAAAGCTGTTTCGTCGTATGATAAAAATTTTCTATCGAGTGGACGAAAGCAGGGGGTAGTGTAGGTCAGGACCTGCGGCGGAAATCGCCTGCCAGCGCCATGGCTTCGTCAAGCAGCGCCTGCACCAGCGTGGTGTTCGGATCGCGCTTGGCGACCACCAGTCCGACCGTGTGGCTGGCATCGGGCTCGACGATCGGTATTGCACGGATCGGTTCGGCAAAACCGAATGTTTCCGCGAGGTTGAGCGGCATGATCGACGACCATTTGCCGGTCCTGATGTGCGAGAAAAGCACGATCATCGAGTTCGATTCCAGCGTCGGCCGCACCTGAACGCCGGCATCTGCCAGGTGCTGGTCGATGATGCGGCGGTTCTGCATGTCGGGGGTGAGCAGGCACAGCGGCAGCGTGCTGACCTCTTCCCATGTCACCTTGTCACGATCGGAATATTCGTTCCCCGCCGCCGTGATCAGCTGGTAGCGCTCTGCATAGAGCGGCACGCTGGTCACCCGGCCGAGCGGCTCGTTGTCGAGATAGGTGATTCCCGCGTCGATCTCGAAATTGCCGAGCAGCGACAGAACCTCGATCGAGGTGCGCGAGAGGATCGAGAAGGTGACGCCGGGGTGCTTGTCGCGGAACGGCGTCGTCAGCCTCGGCACCATGGCAAGCGCCGTCGGGATGGCGGCAATGCGGATTCGGCCGGACAGGCCGTGCCGAGCCGCACGCATCTCCTCGCGCATGGCGCGAGTGTCGCCGACGATGCGCCGCGCCCAGTCCAGCACCTGCCGTCCCTCGGGCGTCAGCCCCTGAAAGCGCGAGCCGCGCTGCACCAGCATCACGCCAAGGATGTCCTCGAGCTGCTTGATGCCGGCCGACAGCGTCGGCTGGGTGACGCCGCATTCCTCGGCGGCGCGCCCGAAATGTTGCTCCCTTGCGAGCGCGATGAAGAACTCAAGCTTGTCGATCATGCCGGAAAACTATCCGGCGTCGGTCGAATTAGCCAGTCTTCACAAGGGACTACCGCATCAAAATCACTGGTTGATCAGGTTGAGGATGTTGCCGTCGGGATCCTTGAACCAGGCAACCCGCAAGTCGCCGAAGACATGGACGTCGCCTTCGAGCCTGACATCGGGCATGTCGTAGTGCTCGAACGCCACGCCCTTCGACCTCAGCTCATCGACGAGGCCGTCGATCCGGTCGCCGACGGCCCAGGTGACCGAGGTCGCCTTGTTGGTTCCGGCATAGTCCGAGCGGTAGACGTTGATCACAGTGTCGCCGCTCTTCAGCACCGACACCTCGTCGCCCATGTGCTCGACCTCGCTGAGACCGAGCGTCTTTTCGTAGAAGGCCCTGGCGCGTCCGAGATCCCTGACGGCCACATTGGCAACGGCATTGATTTGACCAAGCATGTCAGTCTCCTCTCTGTTGCCCCCGCATTGGGGCAAAGCCCCGGTTGAATATAGTGCCACCCGGTTGGGCGGCAGGTCTTGCTGTGCTGAGACTGGTAAACTCACGAGCCGGCAAGGCGTTTCCGTTCGGCGATCGCCTTGATGCTCGCGAGGCCCTTTTCGAAGTCTTTGCCGACCATTTTGTCGAAGTTCATGAACACCTGCATCACCTTCGACATGAACGGTGACGGACCGGTCATTTCCCAGTTCAGGCGCGTCTTTCCGGCCCTCGGTTCCATGGTGAAGCGGGCCTCATTGTGCGCTTCGAACGGCTTCAGGAAGTCGAGCTTGATGACAACCTTGTTCGGTGCCACAGCTTCGGTGATCTCCATCCGGCCGCTGCCGACCTTCTTGTTACCGTCCCATTCGTAGACCGCGCCGCGGCCGGTGCTCGCACCGCTCATCTTGCGCTTGAGGTCGGGGTCGAGCGCCTCCCATGGCGACCAGTCGCGCCAATTGTGGAAGTCATTGATCAGCGAAAAGACGGTATCAGGGTCTGCGTCGACATCGGTCGTACGCTGGATCGAGAAGATAGCGGGTTTGGTCGCGGCGATCGCCAGGATGATGAGGATCGCGAGCACGAGCAGCCCGAGGATGATGGCAAGAACCTGCATTGTCGTCTCCTGGGTATGGCTGGTTCAGCGGCGGAATGGGATCAGCGCCTGCAGACGCGGATCGCGCAGATACAGCCCGCCCCAGGCCATCAGCCCGAGATAGACGCCGAACAAGGTGTGCGAAAGCATCGGATTGCCGATGCGCAGGTGGATGGCGATGGCGCCGCCGAGATAGCCGGTCAGAAGGATCGCGCCGAGGATCGCAGTGCGTGGCCAGGCGTAGAGGATCGTGCATGCCAGGGTCAGCACGCCGAGTGTGCGTGCGAGCCCCGAAGGCAGGCCGAGCGTCGCCATGGTGTCGTGCACGACCTGCAGCGGCACCAGCTTGATTGCGCCGTCAAACAAAAGGAAGGCGATGACCAGGCCGCTGAGAACGCGTCCGGTCCACAGGACGCCATTGGAAATTGCGGGCGTTGCAACTGCAGTATTCATTGTCAGTTTCCTCGTAATGCCGCTAGTTTGAAATTATTCGCCAGCGTTGCCGCTGCTGATCATCCAGGGTGTTCCGAACTTGTCCTTCAGCATGCCGAACCCCTTGGCCCAGAAGGTCGGGGCAAACGGCATGGTGACAGTTCCGCCGTCGGCAAGGGCTGCGAAGATGCGCTCGGCGCGGGCAAGGTCGCCGAGGTCGACCGAGATCGAGAATCCGCCCATTTCGCTCGCATATTGTGGCGGCGAGTCCGACGCCATCAGCGACTGGTCACCGATCGACAGTTGCACGTTCATCACCTTGTCCTGCCAGTCCGCAGGCATGCTGCTCTCGCCGGGTTCGTCACGATAGGTCACCAGGCCGACGACCTGTCCGTCGAACACGTCGGCGTAGAACTCGAAAGCCTCACGGCAATTGCCGTTGAAGAAGAGGTAATTGACGAATTTCATCACGGTTCTCCGGGTGATTGCTCTCCGTATGCCCCAAGGACGCAGCAGGCAGCGCTGATCCTACATCCCTGCTGAAGTTTCTTTGCCGGTGTAACATGGCGCCGGATCAGGCACTTGCCAGCGGTCAGGATCCGGCTGCCATTTCGGGTAGCTTGGTTCTTCCGCCAAACTGCATTATCTCAGGCTCGACACAGAGCAGCAGGTTCGTCACATGACAGTCACCAAGGAAATCGTTGTCGAGCGTCTCAAGACGGTCAATGGCCCGGATTTCTCAGGCAACATCGTCGATCTCGGATTGGTTTCCGACATCTTCATCGCCGACGGCAAGGTGTTCTTCTCGATCACCGTGCCGGCCGCCCGCGCCCAGGAGATGGAGCCGCTGCGTGCCGCGGCCGAACGCGTCGTCAAGGCGATCCCGGGCGTCAACGGCGCCGTCGTCGCCCTGACCGCAGAGAAAAAGGGCGGCGGCATGGAAGCGCCGGTGCCGCAGAAGCCAGCACCTCGTCCGACGCCCGCACCGGCGGCACGGCCTGCTCCGCACGCACCGGCTTCGCAGACGCAGGGCAAGCGCGGAGTTCCTGGCATCGCCTCGATCATCGCCGTTGCTTCCGGCAAGGGCGGCGTCGGCAAGTCGACGACTGCCGTCAACATTGCGCTTGGCCTCGCTGCCAACGGCCTCAAGGTCGGCGTGCTTGATGCCGACATCTACGGCCCGTCAATGCCCAAGCTGCTTGGCATCCATGGCCGCCCGGAAACTGTCGACGGCAAGATCCTCAAGCCGATGCAAAATTATGGCCTCAAGGTCATGTCGATGGGCTTCCTCGTCGACGAGGAAACGCCGATGATCTGGCGCGGCCCGATGGTCATGTCGGCGCTGACCCAGATGCTGCGCGAGGTCGAATGGGGTCCACTTGACGTGCTCGTCGTCGACATGCCGCCCGGCACCGGCGATGCCCAGCTGACCATGGCCCAGCAGGTGCCGCTGGCGGGTGCCGTCATCGTCTCGACGCCGCAGGATCTGGCACTGATCGACGCGCGCAAGGGTCTGAACATGTTCAAGAAGGTCGACGTGCCGCTGCTCGGCATCGTCGAGAACATGAGCTATTTCATCGCTCCCGACACCGGCAAGCGCTACGACATCTTCGGCCATGGCGGAGCCAAGCGTGAGGCCGAGCGCCTCGGCGTCACTTTCCTCGGCGAAGTGCCGCTGGAAATGGGCATCCGCGAGAGCTCCGACGCCGGCACGCCGGTCACCGTCGCCAAACCCGACAGCGCTCAGGCGCAGACCTACCGCGACATCGCCGCCAAGGTCTGGGAGCGTCTGCGGGAGGAAAAGGGTGCCGCCGAAGCGGCGACGCCGACGATCGTGTTCGAATAGGCGAGGGCTAGGAGGCTCGTGAGACTACTGTCTCATCCTTCGCACCCCTCTCTGTCCTGCCGGACATCTCCCCCGCAAGGGGGGAGATTGGCAGCTCGGACGCCGCAGCACATCCTGCAACGCTGGTGATTGGCGAAAGTCGATTTGACGGCTGATCTTCCCCCTTGCGGGGGAGATGTCCGGCAGGACAGCGAGGGGTGCGAAAGATCGCTACCCGACCGAGTTCCGCCTCACCCCACCCGCGACGGTATACGCCTCATCTCAAACCCCGTCTTGGTCGTCTGGAACCCGGCGTTGCGGTAAAAACCCAGCGTCGCCGGCTCCTTCGAGCTGGTCAGTAACATCACCTTGTAGCAGCCGAGCGACCACGCCTCCTCGACGGCCGTGAGCAGCACTGCCTTGCCATGGCCCCGGCCGCGGAAGTCGGCATGGGTCACCACATTCTCGATCAGCGCATAGTTGGCGCCGCCGCGGACGAAGTTGGGCACCACCACAAGCGTGCAGGTCGCCACCTGCCTTCCGTCGACCAGGCCGAGCAAGATGCCGCTCGGCCCGTACTGCGAGAACCGCTCCCAGATCTCTTCCGCATGTCCGGTGCTGACTGGCTCGTCAGGCACGAGATGACGATAGAGCTGCACCAGTTCGGGCAGGTCCTCGCGGGTCGCCCGGCGGATGGTCAGCTCGTCGGCCATGGGTTTTCCTTCGGAGTGGCTGGATGCCTGCGGGTGTTGCCGATGGGCCCCGCTCAGGCTTCGCGTGCCAGATAGGCGGGCAGGTCGGCGATCGAATCGAGCACCACGTCGGCCATCGGCGTCAGCGATTCCCGCGTGCCGGTGCCCGACAGCACGGCGATGGCCAGGGCGCCGCCAGCCTTGGCCATCTCGAGGTCGTGACGATTGTCGCCGACCATGGCGATCTCCTTCGGCTTGAGGCCGGTGAGGTCGGAAAAGGCATGGATCGCATCGGGCGCCGGCTTGGGGTTGGCGACGGCGTCGTAGCCATAGGCCGCGTCGAACAACTGGGCGATGCCGAGCGACAGCAGCGTCTTCTCCGCGCCGCCGGTCGAATCGTTGGTGGCGACGCCGAGGCGGAAGCCGGCGCTGTGCAGGCTCGCCAGCGCATCCTTGCTGCCCGGCAGCGGCACGGCCTTGGCCGAGCCCTGCTCGGCCGATACCTGGTCGAACATCCTGATCAGGTCAGAGCGCTCGCTGTCGGTCGCGCCGGGATACCAGAGCGCGACGATATCGGCGTTGGTGCCGGCGGCAAAAACCGAATCGGCCTTGAAGCAATGGGCGCTGAAATCGTAGCCGGCTGCTTCCATCAGCGCGGTTGCCTGCGCCTGGTCGCCATCCGCCGCCTTCAGCGCCATCATTTCGCCGATGGCGAACCACGTCGCCTGGAAATCGACAAGGGTCCCGTCCTTGTCGAAAAGTATGCCCTTGATGCCCCTCAAATCACTCACTCCTCCGACCATGCGCCCCGGCGGAAGGCCGAATGCGCAGGTGCAATGCCAGGGGCGCCGTCCGCTTCTATTGCCCGCGCGGCGCTCTGAGGCGGTGGATATGCTCCACGAGGCCGGCTGTCGAGGAGTCATGACGCGCGGCATTTTCTCGCCCATCCACGACAGGCAACAAGCCGGTGGCCAGTTCCTTGCCGAGTTCGACGCCCCATTGGTCGAAGGCATTGATGCCGAACAGCTGCGCCTCGACGAAGACGCGGTGCTCATATAGCGCGATCAGCCGGCCGAGCATGTAGGGGTCGAGCTTACGGTAGAGGATCGTCACCGACGGGCGATTGCCCGAGAAAACGCGGTGCGGCGCGATCTTGTCGACCTCCTCCGGCTTGATGCCCTTGGTCAGCATCTGCCGCCGTGCTTCCTCGAGCGTACGGCCCTTCATCAGCGCTTCCGACTGCGCCAGGCAGTTGGCGAGCAGCAGGTCATGGTGTTCCTGCAACTCAGGTTCATGGCCTTCCGCCGCCGCGAGAAACTCGACGGGGATGAAGTCGGTGCCCTGGTGCAGCAACTGGAAGAAGGCGTGCTGGCCGTTGGTGCCCGGCTCGCCCCACACCAGCGGACCCGTCGGCGTCACCACGCCGCCGCCCGTTATCGTCACGCTCTTGCCGTTCGATTCCATGTCGAGCTGCTGCAGATAGGCTGGCAGGCGCGACAGGCGCTGGTCGTAGGGGATGACGGCGCGGGCCGGATAGCTGCACACCACCCGGTGCCAGAAGCCGATCAGCCCCATCAGCACCGGAATGTTCTTGAGCAGCGGCGCCGTGGCGAAATGCTTGTCCATGGCATGCGCGCCGGCCAGGAATTCGCGGAAGTTCTTCGGTCCGATGGCGATCATGATCGGCAGGCCGATCGCCGACCATAGCGAATAACGCCCGCCGACCCAGTCCCAGAAGCCGAACACGCGTGACGGCTCGATGCCGAAGGCGGCAACCTTGTCGAGAGCCGTCGATACGGCGGCGAAATGGTGGCCCACCGCCTTGGCCCCCAGCTTCTCCTCCACCCAGCGCCGCGCAGTGGCGGCATTGGTCATGGTCTCGACCGTGGTGAAGGTCTTCGACGCGATGATGAACAGCGTCGTGCCGGCGTCGAGCCCCTTCAGCGTGTCGTGGATATGGGCGCCGTCGATGTTGGAGACGAAATGCGCGCGCGGCCCGTCATGATAGGGCGCCAGCGCCAGCGTCGCCATGGCCGGACCAAGGTCGGAACCGCCGATGCCGATATTGACGATGTCGGTGATCTTCTTGCCGGCGGCACCTGACGCCTTGCCCGAGCGGACGTCGTCGGCGAAGGCCGCCATGGCATCGAGCACGGCGTGCACGTCAGCCGTCACATCGTGGCCGTCGAGCATGACCGGCTCGCCGCGTGGATTGCGCAGAGCCGTGTGCAGTACGGCGCGGTCTTCGGTGACGTTGATGCGCTCGCCGGCGAACATCGCGGCGCGCCGGCCTTCGAGATCGACCGAGTGTGCCAGCTTTTCCAGCAGCGTCATGGTCTCGGCGTCGACAGCACATTTCGACCAGTCGAGCAAAAGGTCGTCGTCGGAGGCGGAAAAATGCTGGAACCGCTTCGGGTCGGAAGCGAATGCCGCCCGGAGATTTCTGGGTGCGTCCTGATGGTGGCTGCGAAGCGCGGCCAGTGCCGCCTTGAAAGGTTGGTCGATCACCTGGGAACTCCGGAAATGTCAGCTGCTGGCATCATCCTAGCAGACCTTGGGGCTGATTGAGAGGCGTCGCGGCGGACTATCGCCGCAAATTTCAATCGATTCAATAGATGTCTTTCAATCGATTTAATCGGTGTCATTTGCAACCGCCGCTGGAAAGGTTCACTGGCATAAATCTATAAGATTAGAAAAATTGATTGGTGCAACTGCTTGTGCCAAGGATAGCTTTCTATGGTCCAGCGAAGTCAAAAGACTGGACATGCAGGAAACGTCCCCATGCCACAGCGAAACGATACGGCTATCTGGTCAGGCTTGTTCAGAATTTCGGCGGAATCAGGTCAGACGCTCCAGGCCCAGATCCGACAGGCGATCGTCGCCGCCATTCTCGACCGTCAGATCGCGGCGTCGATGCCGCTGCCGTCGTGCCGAATCCTTGCCGAAAAACTGGGCGTCGCGCGTGGCACCGTCGTATTGGCGTTCCAGCAGCTCGTCGACCAGGGCTTCCTCGTCGCGCGCGAGCGCCGTGGCCACTTCGTCAATCCCGAAGTGCTGGCGACGCCGGCCAAGCCGCAGCAGAAGAGCCCCGATCAGGCCAATGAAATCGATTGGAAGGCGCGCCGCCAGATCGCTGCCTCCGACATGCAGCCGCCGGCCAAGCTCGATAACTGGATCAAGTCGTCCTATCCCTTCGTCTACGGCCAGTTCGACCCGACTTTGTTCCCGACCGCAGAATGGCGTGAATGCAACCGCATGGCGCTGGCCGTGCTCGAAATCCGCAACTGGGCGGCCGACATGGTCGACCGCGACGATCCGTTGCTGATCGAGCAGATCCAGGCGCGTCTGCTGCCGCGGCGCGGCATCTTCGCCAATCCGGATGAGATCATCGTCACGCTGGGCGCCCAGAACGCGCTCTACATGCTGGCCACGCTCCTGATGAGCAAGGGCTCCAAGGTGGCGATGGAGGATCCGGGCTACCCCGACGCGCGCTCGATCTTCCGCCTCGCTGGCGCCGACATCGAGCCGGTGCCTGTCGACCATTCGGGCATCGTCACCTCGGCGATTCCGTCGGACGCCGGCTTTGTCTTCGTCACGCCGAGCCACCAGTGCCCGACCATGGTGCCGCTGAGTGCCGAGCGCCGGCAGGACCTGCTGGCGCGCGCGGCGCGCAACAACCAGATCATCATCGAGGATGGCTATGACAGCCAACTGCTCGACGAAGCGCCGCAGCAGGCCTTGAAGAGCCTCGATCGCTCGGGCCGCGTCGTTTATGTCGGCTCGATGTCGAAGACGCTCGCGCCAGGCCTGCGCCTTGGCTACATCGTCGCTTCGGCCGACCTCATCTCCGAGTTGCGCGCATTGCGCCGCTTCATGCTGCGCCACCCGCCGGCCAACAATCAGCGCGCAGTGGCATTGTTCCTGTCGCTCGGCCATCACGAGGCGCTGGTGCGCCGCCTCTCCACCGCCTTCGGCGAGAGGCGCAAGCGATTGGTCCAGGCGATCTCGGCTTTTCTGCCAGAATGGCAGTCGACCGACTCGGCCGGCGGCACGTCTTTGTGGCTGGAAGGCCCCCGCGGCACCGACTCGCGCGGTCTTGCGGCAGCGGCAGCGGCGCGCTCGGTCATCATCGAGCCGGGTGAGCGTTTCTTCGAGCATTCCGACAAGCCGACACGCTTCATGCGGCTGGGCATCTCCTCGATCGCGCTCCAGCATATCGAGCCTGGAATCCGCGAACTGGCAACCGCTGCCGGCCGTCGGCCCGCCGCTGCGTGATCCCTCAGCAACGCTGCCCGCCTCCTGGCGCGTGGCGTTGCACCACTTTTTCCAGCTTCCGATCCCTGCCCGATTTCGGCTCCGATTTCAGGCCTATCGTCCATGCCGGCCGCCGCTTCGTGCCGCCGCGCATATATGAGCGCTCTGGCATATCCGGCGCAATCTGCTGGCCCATAGTCTGGGCCAATGGACGTTGCATAGTCGCGCAAAGGGAACGAGGCGACGCGACGGTGGCATAATCACTGCGGGCCAGCCTCACACGAATTCGGAGGACCTGCATGTCAGTTGCCGTCGAAAGCCATGACCTGTCTGCGGAACAACGCTCACGAAGGTCCGGTGGCAGGGAGGCGCGACGGGCGATGCGCGCTGCTCCGCTGGCCGACGATATCCGCCCCGTGCGGGCCGGCCTGGAGGGCGGCACCTTCAAGGCATTGGGCCAGAACGATCTCGAACGCATCCACGAGGCGGTACTGACCCTGCTCGAAACCGTCGGCTTCGCCAACGCCATCCCGAGCTGCATCGAGGCGCTGAAGCGGGTCGGCGCCAGCTACGGCGACGACGGCCGCATCCGCTTCCCCAGGGAATTGGTGCTGTCGACCATCAGGAACGCCGCCCGCAACTTCACGCTCTGCGGCCAGGACCCGAGGCACGACATGGTGATTCAGGGCAGGCGGGTCCACTACGGCACCGCAGGTGCCGCTGTTCACCTCGTCGACGTCGAGAAGCGCGAATACCGCGAAAGCCTGCTGCAGGACATCTACGACGCCGCCCGCATCGTCGACGGGCTCGACAACATTCACTTCTTCCAGCGTCCGATGGTGCCGCGCGACATCCCAGACCCGCTGGAGATGGACTTCAACACGCTTTATGCCTGTGTCTCGGGCACCTCCAAACATGTCGGCACCAGCTTCACCGTGCGCGAGAACGTGGCGCCTGCCTTGCAGATGCTCTACGAGATATCAGGCGGCGAGGAAAATTTCCGCGCCCGCCCCTTTGTCTCCAACTCCAATTGCTTCGTCGTGCCGCCGATGAAATTCGCCGAGGATGCCTGCGGCGTGCTCGAAGCCTGCGTCGAGGGCGGCATTCCGATCCTGCTGCTCTCCGCCGGCCAGGCCGGCGCCACCGCACCTGCAGCCATCGCCGGCGCCGTCGTCCAGGCGGTCGCCGAAGTGCTGGCCGGCCTCGTCTATGTCAACGCGCTGAAACCCGGCCACCCCGCCATCTTCGGCACCTGGCCCTTCGTCTCCGACCTGCGCACCGGCGCCATGTCCGGCGGCTCGGCCGAGCAGGCGCTGCTGACTTCAGCCTGCGCCCAGATGGCCCAGTTCTATGACCTGCCCGGTGGCTCGGCCGCCGGCATGGCCGACTCCAAGCTGCCCGACATCCAGTCCGGCTACGAAAAGGGCATCACCAATGTCATGGCCGGGCTGTCCGGGCTCAATCTGGTCTATGAATCCGCCGGCATGCATGCCTCGTTGCTCGGCTTTTGCCTGGAAAGCCTGATCATCGACAACGACATGCTGGGCCAATGCTTGCGCTGCGTGCGCGGCATCGAGGTCTCCGATGAGGCACTCTCCATCGCCACCATCTCCGAAGTCTGCCTCAACGGCCCCGGCCATTATCTCGGCAACGAGCAGACGCTCCGGCTAATGCAGACCGAATATTTCTATCCCGCCGTGGCCGACCGCTTCTCGCCCAAGGAATGGAACGAAAAGGGCAAGCCGGATCTGCTGGGCAAGGCGATCGCGGAGAAGAGACGCATCCTTGCCGAGCGTTTTCCGCGACATATCCCGCGCACCCTCGACGACAGGCTGCGCGCCCAATTCGGCGAACTGATCAAGTTGCCGCGCTCGGGCATGGGCGGGTAACGCCAGAAACTCCTGGCGGTGTTTCAACAGACCTGCTGTGCGGCCTAGGCTGCGCGTGAAGACTCGGCCACTCGCGCGGCAAGTGCCTTCGCATGAGCCACAATGTCGAAGCCCGGCGCGTTGGCCACATCCATTCCGAGCGGGACACCCGCGTCGAGAATACGCCGCGCCGCGACATGGACGCGGTTGGCGTTGATCGTCTCGACGGCAGCCAACTGCTGGTCGCGGAAGCATAGCGCGACATGACCGTCATTGACTGCCAGTGTTTGCACCACATCGTCAGGCTGCCTCACTCCCACCATTTTCAGCTTGAGCTCGCCGATATCGCTCCAGAACCAGGGCGTCTCCGGTGTCAGATCGGGCTTGCCGCAGAACTGGGCCGCGATGCGGCGTGCCTGGAAGGTGGCATTGGCCACGCTCTCCAGCCGGGCGCCGCCACGCAGCCGCGCACAGTCGCCAATGGCCGAGATGTTGGCAGCCGATGTCGCCAACGCTTCGTCGACCAGAATGCCGTCGTCGACGTCGAGCCCGGCATGGTCGGCGAGCTCGATACTGGGCACGGCGCCGATGCCGATGACAACAAGCTCCGTCGCGCACAACCTGCCGTCGCCCAGCCGAACGCCGGTCACGCGATGCCTGCTGCCTTCGAAACCGGCAACATCGGCGCCGACGATGATCTCGATGCCCATCTCCCGCAGCGCCGTCGCTAACACCTTGGCCGTCCCCTCGGACACCGAGCGGCTCAGAGGCAGCGGACGCGACGCGGCGATGGTCACCTTCACGCCGCGCCTCGCCAGTACGGCGGCCACCTCGAGGCCGAGATAACCCGCACCAACGACGAAGGCCCTCGTGCCGATGACGACAGACGAGGCCAGCCGGTAGGCGTCGCCGAGATCGCGGATCGAGACGATGCCGTTCAGCTCCTCGCCAGGAACCGCAAGCCGGCGGTTGCGCGCGCCGGTAGCGAGGATCAACTGGTCATAGGCAAGCTGTTCGCCGCTTCCCAGCGTCAAACGCTGCCTCCTGGCGTCAATTTCTTCCACCGCCGTACCGCGCCGCAGCCCGATGTCCTGCGTCGCGTAGAACGCCGCCGGCCTGAGCGCGATCGCCTCATCGGTCAGCCCCTCGGCAAAGCGCTTCGACAGCGGCGGGCGATGATAGGGCAGGGTGCTTTCTGCACTGACCAGCTCGATGTCCCCGTCAAAACCCTCGTCGCGCAGCGAGGCAGCCGCCTGCACGCCGGCGTGACCGGCACCGACAATGACGATGCGCTCCATCAGGCGGCTCCCGGGATCGCCACGCTCAGGCCATTCAGTTCGGGCGCGAGCCTGATTTGGCACGCAAGGCGGCTCTGTTCGGTCACGTCCTCGGCCAGCGAAAGCATGTCGGTCTCGTCGTCGGCCGGCGCCGGCAGCCTGCCTGTCCAGTCCAGAGCGACATGGACGTGGCAGGTGCCGCATGAGCAGCCGCCGCCGCATTCGGCGACGATGCCCTTGATGCCGGCGCCGAGGATGGCGTTCAGCAGCGTGCTGCCGGGATCGGCGCTCAGGATGCGCCTGTTGCCGTCGGCTTCGGTGAAGTTGATTTCGATCATGTCACACCCTCAGTAGAGCGTCCGCTGGTCGCCCACGCGGATCCATTCGATCATCTCGTCCTTGTCGAGCCCGGCGATCTGGTCGGCCAGAACGGCGCCCAGCGGCGGAAAATCCTCGCGCCTGGCAAAGGTCGCCGGGTTCCAGACCTTGGAGCGGATGACCGCCTTGGCGCAGTGGAACAGCGCCTCGCCGATCCGGATGCGGATGGCGACCGGTGGCGTCTTGCCCTGGAAGGCAAGCTGCTCCAGCTCCGGCCCGACGACGAGGTCGGCTTCGCCATTGATGCGCAGGATCTCGCCCAGCCCCGGCACCAGGAACAGGCAGCCGACGCGCGGGTTGTCGAGGATGTTCTCCATCGTATCGAGCCGGTTGTTGCCGGGCCGGTCTGGGATCAGGATCGTTTGCCTGTCGATCGCCTTGACGAAGTCGGCGGGGTCGCCGCGCGGCGACACATCGGCGCCGTTGTGACCTTGGGTCGCGATCAACAGGAACGGCGACAGGGACAGGAAATGCAGGCAATGCTGGTCGAGCCGATCGAGCACCTTCTGCACCACCAGGTCGCCGGGCGGCGGAAACATCTCCCTCAGCTTCACGCGGTCGATCGACTGCATCGACTGATCTCCCTTGCTTGCGGCCCATCTCCATGGCGGGCCTGTTCGATCCGCCGCGAGGCTAGCGGAAGCTGGTTTGGAGTCAATAAAGAAATTTCGTTGTTTTACTTTTATATGCTAGCGAGACTGGAATCGAGGGTGGAAACATGGCCAACGGCAATTCGGCGACGCTGACCCGGCGCTACAACCGCACAGTCGTGCTCGACGCGCTACGCCGCCACGGCAGCCTGTCGCGCATCGAGCTGGCGCGGCTTTCAGGCCTCACGCCGCAAGGCATCCGCAACATCATCGAGGATTTGATCGACACCGGGCTGGTGCGCGAGACCGGCCGCCGGCGCGGCCAGCGCGGCCAGCCGCAGATCGACATCGAGATCAGCCCAGGCGCCGGCTATTGCCTCGGCCTGCATGTCGCGGCGGGCGCCTGCCACGCCATCGCCACCGACCTCGCCGGCAACGTCCTGGCGCGGCCGGAGGCGCGCGCCTTTGGCGGCGATCACGGCCAGCAACTGGACGCATTGGGGGCGATCGCGCGCGAGGTGGCTTCCGCGGCCGACGGGCTGTCTCGGCTCGGCACAGGTGTCGTGGTCTCGCGTCCGCTTGCCAGCCGCTGGTCGGCGACGGGCGGGTCGGCCGAGGCGCAGGCGGACTTCGCCAAGCCCTTCGAGGCCCTGTTTGCGTCGACCCCGCTGGTGTTCGAGAATGACGCCAATGCCGCCGCCATGGCCGAGTACACGCATGGCCGGGCCAAGGGGCGCGGCGACTTCCTCTATCTTTTCCTCGGTGAGGGCGTGGGTGGCGCGATCGTGCAGGGGGGGGTGCCGGTGCATGGCGGACGCGGAAATGCCGGCGAGTTCGGCCACATGCTCATCGACCCCAAGGGACCGAAGTGCCACTGCGGCAATCGCGGTTGCCTGCATGGCTCTCTGGCGCTCGATGGCCTCAGGCGGCTGTTGCCGGCAGGTGCTGCGCTCGCGCCGGAGACCGTTCCGCAATCCTGGCTGGATGGCGCAGCTTCGGCACTGTCTCGAGCGCTCGTCAGCCTCGAGAACATCTTCGATCCCCAGGCGATCGTGCTCGGCGGCACTGCACCTGCCTGGCTGTTGCATAGGCTGGTAGAAAAAATGGGTGATCCCGGCCCGTCGGTTCGTTCGGATATGGCAGAGGCACGAGTCGAGGTCAGCGGTCTCGGCCAGAGCTGCGCCCTGATCGGCGCCGCGGCCCTGCCGCTGCTCGCGCTGACCAGCCCGGACCCGGCGACCTTGATGAAGGAACCTTTGGTCGAGCAGGCTGCCGATTAGTCGGACGACAACCCGAAGCGTTCGACGACGTCGGGATTGATCAGCTTGGCATGCAGCGCCAGCAGGATGATCTGGGCGTCGAAACTGTCCTCGGCATCGAGCGCGATCTCGATGCGCTGTTCCGCCCGCACGGCCATGTCGCCGCCATTGGCGCCGGCAAAGGCGTCGGCGCCAGCAATGCAGTAGCCGAACAACTGGGCGATGGGCGGATAGGCTGAAGAAGGCGGCTCTTCGGGCCAATGGTCCTTCATCAGGTTGACGATCGTGAGCTTCACCCCCTCCGGCACCAGCGCCGGATGCAGGTCGACCGCGCGCAACGCAGCATCAAGTTCGCGCAGGTCGCTGGAGCGGCCGAACAGGCCGAGGAAACCGAGGGATGAGCGTCGTCTGGCCATGGCTTGCGTCCGTTGCGTCGGTTTCCAGTTAGGCGAGGCGAGGGGTGAATTCAAACATCCTCGGACGTTCATCGGCAGAATTTCCCGGCGGCGGTGGAATAGTCACCGATGTCTCCCGTTCCTCCCCGGCAATCAGCAAGATTGTCGAACAGGAGATGACAGATGAAAAAGACCCTCGCCATTCTTGGTGCCCTGATCTTCGCCGCACCGCTGGCGCAGACGCCTGCACATGCCGACGACGACATCAGCCGCTTCTTCAAGACGGTCATTGCCGGCGGCAAGAAATCCGACGGCAAGAGCTGGTCGAACAGCTCGTCGAACGCATCGAGCAATTCGAGTTCCAACCGTTCGTCGAACTCGTCCAACAACTCGAGCTCCAACAGCTCGTCCAATTCCTCCAGCCATTCGAGTTCGAACTCCTCGTCCAATTCCAGCTCCAATTCGTCGTCGAACTCGAGCTCCAACAGCTCGTCGAACTCGTCGTCCGACGACGATTGACCCCGACGGAAACGCAGAAAAAGGGCCGGTGGTTCGCCACCGGCCCTTTTTGTGTGCATTGAAAACATGCGCCTCAGCGCTGGCTGCGGGCGAAGCGGCGATACCAGCCGTCGGTGGAGATGGTGTTGCGGAAGACGCGGCTGCGGTCCTTCTTTTCGTCTTCCCTCTCGGCCCGAATGTCTGCTGAAAGCTCCAGCGCCTTGCGCTCGAAAGGGATGACCTGCGCGATCGGCGCGCCCTTTTCGATGATGTGCAGCCCGTCCGCGCCGGTGGCGAAGAACGGGAAGTGGATCTCGGCCGCATAGCTGTCGGTGTCGACGACGCCCGAGATGATCTCGAAGATGCCATTGGGGCGGTTCAGCGGCTGCACGAACAGGCAGCTCCAGCCCGGTGGGGTACGGATGCTCCAGTAGTTATGGAACTTGCACGGCGGCAGCGGCGCGCGCGGATTGCCGGCCACCTGATGGGCACCATGATTACTGACCAGAGTGCGGTCGAAGTCCCAGGCGGTATCGACCTTCTTGCCGCCGTCCGAAATTTCCATGCGCACGGTTGCCGCCAGCCGGATGATCCAGCCGGCCGTCATGGCGTCGAGAAACGGCATGCATCGTTTGACCGTCAGCCCGCTGTCGCCGGTCGACAGCTTCTCGGGATCGACCGCCGGCAGCTTGCGAAACCAGTCGGGCATGAAGGTCTTGGCCGACACCGGCGGCGGGATCACGCCGTCGTCTTCGGGGCGGCAGAGAAAGCGTATCGCGCGCGTCTTGGGCGTCAGGAACATTCTTGCATCTCCTTGATGATGGCAGGGAGAACGGGCGGGCAGGGCGTCTATTCCATGGCGTGGTCATGCAACCCTTCCGGCCGCTATTTTCGGCCTCGCTTGACAGCGTGGCTTTCCGGTTGTAATTAACAGGTAAGTTAATTAACAAGTCTGCTAAATAGATGACCGAAGATCACCTCGACGCCACATTCGCCAGCCTCGCCGACCCGACCCGGCGGGCCATCCTTGCCCGGCTTGCGCAGGGCGAGGCGACCGTCAACGAGCTGGCCGAGCCGTTCGAGATGAGCCTGCCGGCGATCTCGCGCCACCTGAAAGTGCTGGAGCGCGCCGGTCTGATCAGCCGCGGCCGCGAGGCGCAGTGGCGCCCGTGCCGGCTGGAGGCCGGGCCGCTCAAGGACATCGCCAACTGGGTCGAGCGCTACCGCCGCTTCTGGGATCAGAGCTTCGACCGCATGGCTGACTATCTCAAGGAACTGCAGACGCCCAGGGGAGACCAGGATGACCGCAAGAACTGACACCGTCGCCGCCCAGTCGCTCGTCCTCGAATTTTCACGTGTCTTCGATGCGCCGCCGGCGCTCGTCTTCCGCATGTGGTCGAGCCCCGAGCATCTCTGCCGCTGGTGGGGGCCGAAGGGCTTTACGTCGAGCTGCGAGACGCACGAGTTCCGTAACGGCGGCAGCTACCATCTGCTCATTCATGGCCACGTCGAGGATGGCATGACCGGCACCTTCCGCGAGGTCGTCGAGAACGAGAGGATCGTCTTAACCTTTGCCTGGGACCACGACCCCGACTGGCAGACGCTGGTGACGGTGACGTTGAAGCCTGAAGGAGACCGCACGCGGCTGACCTTCCGCCAGGAGCCGTTCCTCGACGTCGAAACGCGCGACTCGCATCTGGGCGGCTGGGGCGAATGCCTCGATCGCCTGGCCGACGCGCTTGCCGGCCGACCCGTGCTGTGAAGCTTCGCGCCGGCTGAAGCTGCCGGCGCGCCGACTGCCCGATTGAAACCGCTGTCCCCGATGATCGTTGTCGATCATCGGAACGAACAGCCATGCGAGGAGAAACGAAGATGCTGAAATCCTATCGCGGCAGTTGCCATTGCGGGGCCGTGCATTTCGAATGCCAGCTCGATCTGGCACCCAAAGGCCAACGCTCGACGCCTGAGCTCGACGGCGTCTGGTGGACGTCGAGCTTCCGCTGCAACTGCTCCTGGTGCGCCAAGACCCGTTTCTGGAAGAATTTTGCCCGGCCTGCCGGCTTCCGCGTCACCGCGGGTGCCGACATGCTGACCGAGTACCGCTTCAACTCGTCAGCCATCCGCCACACTTTCTGCAGCCGCTGCGGCGTCCATCCCTTTGCGTCGGCCAGCTTCGACATCATGGGCGGCGACTTCTTTGCGGTGAACGTCGCCTGTCTCGACGACATCTCGGCCGACGAACTGGCTGCCGTGCCAATCACCTATGAGGACGGCAAGAACGACGCCTGGGACCGGCCACCTGTGGTGACCGCCTACCTCTAGCAGCGAGCATCGGACCTTCGAGCCGTGCATGACGGCCGCCACGGGGCGGCCGATTGGAAACCTGTGTCCAAAAGATGGAGAGTGACATGCAGCATGAAACCGTATCACGAGACGAGTGGGTTGCGGCGCGCCGGACGCTGCTTGCCAAGGAAAAGGCAATGACCAGGGCGCGCGACGCGCTGAGCGCCGAGCGGCGCGAATTGCCTTGGGTCAGGATCGACAAGCAATATTATTTCGACGGCCCCGGAGGACAGCTGTCGCTGTCCGACCTGTTCGACGGGCGCAGCCAGCTGTTCATCAAGCACTTCATGATGGCGCCGGGCCAGCAGCACCATTGCGTCGGCTGCTCGTTCGAGATGGACAATGTCGACAGCGTGCTCGTCCACCTCGAAAACCACGACGTCAGCTACGTTGCGGTCACCCGTGCGCCGCTGGCCGAAGCCGAGGCGCTGAAGGCGCGCATGGGCTGGAAGGCGCGCTTCGTCTCCTCCTTCCGCAGCGACTTCAACTACGACTTCAACGTCTCCTACACGCCCGAGCAATTGGCGGCGAAGCAGGCCGTCTACAACTTCGCGCCACTCGATTTCCCTATCGAGGATCTCTCCGGCGACAGCGTCTTCTACAAGGACGACGACGGCCAGATCTATCTGACCTATTCGACCTTCGGCCGCGGCGCGGAGCAGTTTCTCGGCATCTATGGTTTTCTCGACGTGATGCCCAAGGGCCGTGCCGAGAACGGTCCGTTCCACCTGCTCGCCGACTGGGTCAGGCCGCACGACATGTATGGCAAGGGCGGCATGGTCGAGATGACGGGCCGCTACCACCCGGCCGATTGCGGCTGCGGCAAGCACGGTTGAGCGGGTGATGTGCTGCGCCCTGACAGCATTGCTCTTCGCCGTGATGGCAGCCTGGCGCCGCTTGTGGAGAGCGGCGTCCGGTTGGCATCACGGCGTGCGCTGGGGGGCAGTTGTTGGCACGGCCTTGGCCGTAGGTATCGGGACAGCTGCCGCCGCGCAGCATCTCGGTCATTACGTCGCGCGCGCCGAGATCAACCAGCGCAGCATTCTCGCCGAGATGCTGGCGCAGCCGATCTGCTCCGGCGAAGCCGCAAATGTGGCGGGCGAGCAAACGGCGATCCGCCTCGACTGACTGCGTCTCGGGCTGACCGTTCCCGAGGCGTGATTGTGCCTAGGCAATGATGCTCCCGGGGGTACCTAGTGATTGTCGCGCGGCAGGCCCTTGGTCTGGGCGACACGCTGGTATTTGACGGCCGGCTTCAGCACCATGCCTTGCGCCAGCTGGTCGACCATGCCGCGCTGGATTTCCTGCCATGGCGTCTGGTGCGCCGGGAAGTGATAGCCGCCATCGTTCTGCAGCTCGGCGCGGCGGCGGGCGATCTCGTCGTCGCTCACCAGGATGTCGGCGGTGCCCTTCCTCAGGTCGATGCGCACCCGGTCGCCCGATTTCAGCAGCGCCAGCCCGCCGCCGACGGCGGCTTCCGGAGAGGCGTTGAGGATCGAGGGCGATCCCGATGTGCCCGACTGACGGCCATCGCCGATGCAGGGCAGCGAGTGGATGCCACGCTTGAGCAGATAGGCTGGCGGCTGCATGTTCACCACCTCGGCGCCGCCGGGATAGCCGACAGGCCCAGCACCTCGCATGAACAGCACCGTATGCTCGTCGATGTTCTCGGCGGGGTCGTCGATGCGGGCGTGATAATCCTCCGGTCCGTCGAACACCTTTGCCGTGCCTTCGAAGGCTTCCGGGTCTTTGGGGTTTGACAGATAGCGGTCACGGAACTCTGGCGAGATCACGCTGGTCTTCATGATCGCGCTGTCGAACAGATTGCCCCTGAGGTTGATGAAGCCGGCATCCTTCTTCAACGGGTCGGCGACCGTCCTGATGACCTTGGGGTCCATGTTCTCGGTGGCGCCGCAGTTCTCGCCCATCGACTTGCCGTTGGCGGTGATCGCGTCGGGGTGAGGCAGCAGGCCGGCCTTCATCAGTTCGGCGACGACCGCCGGCACGCCGCCGGCGTGGTGATAGTCCTCGCCGAGATATTCGCCGGCCGGCTGCAAATTGACCAGCAGCGGCACATGGTGGCCGACCCTCTGCCAGTCGTCATTGTCGAGCGGCACGTCGAGATGACGGGCAATGGCATTGAGGTGGATCGGCGCATTGGTCGAGCCGCCGATCGCCGAATTGATGACGATGGCATTTTCGAAGGCTTCGCGGGTCATGATGTCGGACGGCTTCAGATCCTCGCGTACCATGTCGACGATGCGCTTGCCGGTCTCGTAGGAGATCTGGCCGCGCTCGCGATAGGGCGCGGGGATCGCAGCCGCTCCGGGCAACTGCATGCCGAGCGCCTCGGCCAGGCTGTTCATCGTCGTCGCCGTGCCCATGGTGTTGCAATAGCCGACCGATGGCGCCGACGAGGCGACGATGTCCATGAACTGGTTGTAGTCGATCTCGCCCGACGACAGGCGCTCGCGCGACTTCCACACGATGGTGCCCGAGCCGGTGCGTTCGCCCTTGTGCCAGCCATTGAGCATGGGGCCGACCGACAACGCGATCGCCGGGATGTTGACGGTGGCCGCTGCCATCAAAAGCGCGGGGGCAGTCTTGTCGCAGCCGATGGTCAACACCACGCCGTCGAGCGGATAGCCATAGAGCACTTCGACGAGGCTGAGATAGGCGAGGTTGCGGTCGAGCGAGGCGGTTGGGCGCTTGCCGGTTTCCTGGATCGGGTGGCAGGGAAACTCGAACGGCACGCCGCCGGCGGCAACGATGCCGTCGCGCACGCGCTTGGCCAACTCGATGTGGTGGCGGTTGCACGGCGACAGGTCAGAGCCGGTCTGGGCGATGCCGATCAGCGGCTTGCCCGACTGCAGCTCCTCGCGCGTCAGGCCGAAATTCAGGTAGCGCTCGAGATAGAGCGCGGTCATGCCGGGATTGTCGGGATTGTCGAACCACTCCTGCGAACGGAGCTTCTTCGTCGTCTTTGTGCCGGCCATCAATTCCTCCCGAAATCCGGACTTGCATCGTTATGGCAAGGACCAAAGCGCTGCAAGAGCGACGAAGGGCGCAACGTGCGGGATGGCGTTGGGCGATGCCCTGGTGCAACTTTCACCGGCCTCTGATCCGGCCGGCGAGGCTTTTCTCGTGACGCTCCAATGATAAGAATGCGCCGCCGGCGCGTCGGTCGGAAAGCCGAAACCGGCTTCGCAAAGATGCGCGACTTCAACAAGCAAAGCGAGCAATGCCTTGATCGACGACCGTCTTTACATCGACCCCGAGCTTGTCCAGTTCTACGACCTCGAGAACGAAGGCGGCGACGATGTCGACTTCATCATGGGCTTCGTCGGCGACGCCAAGAGCGTGCTCGACCTCGGCTGCGGCACCGGCGCGCTGACGGCGATGTTGGCCGACGGCAGGGCGGTCACCGGTGCCGATCCGGCGCCGGCCATGCTGGATGTCGCCCGCAAGCGCTGCGGCGGCGATCGCGTCGAATGGGTCGAGGGCGATGCCCGGTCGCTGCGCCTCGGCAAAAGCTTCGACCTGGTTATCCTGACCGGCCACGCCTTCCAGGTGTTCCTGACCGCCGATGACCAGCGCGCCGTGCTCGACACCATCGCTGCCCACCTGGCATCAGACGGCCGCTTCATCTTCGACAGCCGCAATCCGCTGGCCCGGGAGTGGCAGGAGTGGGGACCCGACGACTCGAGGCGCACCGTTGCGCATCCCACTTTCGGCGCCGTCGAGGCCTGGAACGACGCCGTCCAGGACGCGGTAACGGGCATTGTCACCTACGACACCTTCTATCGAGTGCCGGCCGGCGGGCGGCAGTTCCATGCCCAGTCGCGCATCGCCTTTCCGGCGCAGCAGGCGCTCGCCGAGATGATAGCCGCGGCAGGGCTTGTCGTCGACCGCTGGCTCGGCAGCTGGCAGGGCGCGCCCTACGCGCCCGACACGGGCGAGATCATCCCGATCGGCCGCAAGGCCTAATCCCGATCGGCCGCAAGGCCTGATCCCGATCGGCCACGGGGTCTGACAAAAACTGCGGCGATGGACAATCGCCGGGCGCTGCGTTACGCCTCGATCGGATCGGCATTCGGGAGGATAACGCATGGCCCTGGTGATCGAAGGCGAGGAAAAGATCGCCGCCCCCATCGAGGTGGTGTGGAAGGCGCTCAACGATCCCAATGTGCTCAAGGAGAGCATTCCCGGCTGCGAGAGCCTGGAGATGACCTCGCCGACCGAGATGGCCGCCAAGGTGGTGCTCAAGATCGGTCCGATCAAGGCGACCTTTTCCGGCGAGGTGACGCTGAAGAACCTCAAGCCGCCGCACTCCTACACCATCGAAGGCGAGGGCAAGGGCGGCATCGCCGGCTTCGCCAAGGGCGGCGCCGACGTGACGCTGACCGAGGATGGGCCCGGTTCGACGATCCTCAGATACGAGGCCAAGGCCGATGTCGGCGGCAAGATCGCCCAGCTCGGCAGCCGCCTGATCACCTCGACTTCGAAGAAGCTGGCCGGCCAGTTCTTCTCGACCTTTGGTGAGAAGGTTGGGGGGGCGTAAGCGTCCCTTCATCTTTCGGCACCAGGCCAATCTGCAGCCTCGCGTTCCGTCGCACCCCTCTGGCCTGCCGGCCATCTCCCCCACAAGGAGGGAAATTGGTCGCGTCGCCCGCGCGCACTTTTCTTCCAAGTAGGAAAAGCCCGGCGGTGTTGGCGAAGTCGGCGATTGGGCGCGGGGCAGATGCAGGCCTGATCTCCCCCTTGTAGGGGGTGAGATGCGATCCGCGTAGCGGAAGAAAGCTTGGCTTTTCGAGTATCGAACGCCCGGCAGGGCAGAGGGGGGAGGAATGAGACCGAGGCGGTCTGCGGGAGTTCCGCTTGGCGGCTCCGGTTCAGAAAAACCGGAAAAGCGTGGAAAAGCCCTCCACGTCTCGCACCCTACCCACCCACCAGCTTCACGTCGCCGCTGCCGGCACCGCCTCGCGAAACCTCAGGCCAAGCACCAGCGGCACGCTGAGGGCGTAGAGGGCGATGACGGAGAGCCAGATCGCGCCGGGCCATTGGGCGCGGACGACAAAGTAGAAGCAGGAGAAGGCAAGCGGGGCTGCGATCGAGGCCAGGCTGAGGGCGGAGGCCAGGACGCCCTGGAACTGGCCTTGCTGGCTCTCGTCGACCTGCCGGGTGGCGAGCGACTGAAGGGCGGGCACGCCGATGCCGCCGAGGGCGAAGAGCGGCATGATGGCGAAGATCATCCAGCTCGCGGTGGCGAATGCCATGACGACCAGTGCAGTGCAGGCGCAGGCGATGCCGACGAGGATGGCGGTGCGCTCGCCGAGCAGCCTGACTGCGGGACCGGGTAGAAAAGCCTGGGCAAGCGCCTGGCAGACGCCGAAGCTGCCCAGCGACAGGCCGATCCACAGCCCGTTCCACTGAAAGGCATCGCTGCCCCACAGCGCCCAGGAGGTGCCGTAGGCCTCGCCGGTGGCGCTGAAGATGAGGAAGACGGAAATGACGGGCAAAAGGTGCTTCATCGAAAACAGCCAGCGCAGCGGCCTAAGCGGATTGAGCGCGGCGAGGTCGATCTTCGCCCGGCTGGGTTCTCGCGATTCCGGCAGGACGAAAAATGCCAGCAGGAGGTTGCAGGCGTTGAGCACCGCTGCCGCGATGAAGGGCAGGCGCAGCCAGTGGTCGCCGAGCACGCCCCCCAGCACCGGCCCGATGATGAAGCCAATGCCGAACATGGCGTTGAACAGGCCAAAGCGGCGGGCACGTTCATGCTCGGCGGAGATGTCGGTGATGTAGGCAGTCGCCACCGACAAGTTGGCGCTGGTCAGCCCGGCAATGGCGCGGCCGAGCAGCAGCATCCAGAGGCTGGGGGCGATGGCCAGGAACAGGTAGTTGACCGCCGCCCCGGCGAGCGAGATCAAGAACACCGGGCGCCGGCCGAGCCGGTCGCTCAGCGAACCGAGGACTGGAGCGAAGACGAACTGCATGGCGGCGTAGAGTGCCGTCATGATGCCGATATAGGCGGCGACATTGTCGGCATGGGTGACGTCGCGCAAAAGCGCGGGCAGGATCGGAAAGATGAGCCCGATGCCGATGGCATCGAGGACGACAGCAACAAAGATGACGATGAGCGGCTTGCTCATGGCGGACTCCAATCGATGCAAGCGTGCAACGGCGCATGGCGCGATGGGGCTCGCAATGAGGCCTGATCGGTGCCAGGCGGGATGATTTTCGGGAGACGCTGGCGACCCATGCTCGAAACGGCATGGGTGCTTATGCTTGACCGCCTGGACGACTATTCGTCCACCTGTTTACTCCGCCACTGAGCGGATCAAGGGAAGCGGTCGCTTTTCGCGACGGGTTCCCTTTACGTCATCTGGTGGTGCGCGGCAAGGGGAGGCGTTGGTGCTCCTCAGGGGCAACGGGCTGACCGAAGGGCTGCAGTCGAGGGCGCGCTGAGCAGCGCCGGCCAAGGCACTGTCCAGATGCCCCGGCGCGCAGGCTTCGTGGAGAAGGGGACGGCCCGCGGGCTATTCTGGCCGCACGCATATGCCGCCGCCTTTGGGTAGCGCCTGCGTTCGCGCTGGCTGGCGGATGTGGATGGCCTATCCGTCCATGCCTGCGCCGGCATCGGCGCCGTCACGCGGCATGATGGTGGGTAGGGGCTCGGCGCGTTTTCCCTTCCGTCTGCTGCGGCGGTACAGGCTCTGATATCCGCGCCGCTGCTTGGTGACTTCGTAGAGAACGATACCTGAGCACGTGCCGAGATTGAGGCTCTCGATCATGCCGAACATCGGAACGGCCACGCACATGTCGCTGCGCTCGACCGCGAGCGGACTGATGCCACGCCCTTCGTTGCCGAACCACACAGCGAGTTTCGTGTGCCGCGTGTAGTCGCCTTCATGCAGGTAGGCGTTGGTCTTGCCCTTGACGTGCGGCGAGGTGACCACTGAAACGAAGCCGTTCTTTTCCAGATGATCGAGGCATGCCTCGGTGCTGTCGAAGCGCTTCACGAATGTCCATTTGACGGCTGATACCGATATCTTCGAAAGCGACTTCCGCTCGCGCATGTCCTGCCAGTCGTCGGGAAGCGCCTTGCCGGGATCGACGATGTAGACCTTCTCCACGCCGAGTGCATTGGCGTTTCGGATGACCGTGCCGATATTCTTGATATCGGACGGTTCTTCGATGACTGCGATAAGGTTTTTGCAGCGAAACGACTTGATCGCTTCGGCACGCTTGCGAACAGATGCTTTGGACTTCTCGGCTTCGACTGTTTCCATCGGGTCGTCTTAACACGCGCGCACCACGGTTCAATAGGGCCGAAGACCCAGCGCGCATGCGAGCGATTGGCCTGTGCGTTGGCGTGCAGATGGATTGACCAAGGATTATACGAAACATATATGGATTGTATATTCAGTTCAGGAGACATTCATGGGCATCGTAAAGATCGACGAGGAGCTGCATGAGGAAGTCAGGCGGGCGAGCACGGTGATGTGCCGGTCGATCAATGCCCAGGCCGAGTTCTGGATGAAGGTCGGCATGCTGGCGGAGGCCAATCCGACGCTGTCGTTCAACGAGATCGTCAGGATGCAGTTTGCGGCAGCACAAGTGCATATCAGGGACCTGGCGGTCGCCTGACATGGTCAAGACACCGGACGAGCTGGCGCTGATGCGGGTCGCGGGCAGGATGCTGGCGTCGGTATTCGAGATGCTGGACGGGCAGGAACTGGCCGGCATGTCAACCTTGCAGGTCAATGATCTTGTCGAGCGCTTCATCACCGTCGACCTCGCCGCGCGTCCGGCGAGCAAGGGGCAGTATGGCTTCCAGCATGTGCTGAACTGTTCGATCAACCATGTCGTCTGCCACGGTGTGCCCGACGGCCACGAAATCATCCGGGATGGCGACATCGTCAACTTCGACATCACGCTGGAAAAGGGCGGCTACATCGCCGATTCGAGCAAGACCTATCTCGTCGGCGATGCCGCGCCGACGGCGACGCGGCTGGTGCGGGTGGCGCAGGAGGCGATGTGGAAAGGCATCAGGCAGGTCCGGCCCGGAGCGCATCTCGGCGACATCGGTTTCGCCATCGAGCGACATGCCAAGCGGAACGGCTATTCGGTGGTGCGGGAATATTGCGGCCACGGCATCGGCCGCGAGATGCACGAGGAGCCGCAGGTGCTGAATTTCGGACGCCCGGGAACCGGCCTGGAACTGCGCGAGGGCATGGTCTTCACCATAGAGCCGATGGTCAACCAGGGCACTCGCAGGGTTGTAACCGAGAGCGACGGCTGGACAGTGGTGACGGGTGACCGCAAGCTTTCGGCCCAGTTCGAGCATACGGTCGCGGTAACCGCGACCGGCGTCGAAGTGCTGACGCTGCGTCGCGACGAGGCGCGGATGATGGCAGGCCGGGCGTGATAGCTGGTCGACATCTGCCGGGGGACGTAGGCGGGTGGCTGGGCCTGAATCGATAGGGAACCAGCATTTATGCCGGCGTGACCGGGGCCGATGCCGGACCGGCCCGCATTGACGCCGCAATGACACTGGGGCAGTGACGCTGCGTTTACGGCGGCGGTGCGATGTCTTCCTTCTCCCTTGCGATCTTCGACTATGACGGAACGCTGGCCGACAGCTTTCCGTGGTTCTGCTCGGTGCTCAACCAGACGGCGCGGCAGTTTGGCTTTCGCGAGGTGGCGGAGGACGAGATCGACGAATTGCGCGCGCTCGGAACGCGTGAGATCGTTGCCCGCCTGGGCGTCGCCAAATGGAAGCTGCCGGCCATAGCCATGCACATGCGCAAGCTGAGCGCTGAAAGCGGCGATGCGGTTGCACTGTTCCCCGGAGTTGAGCCGATGCTTGCGAGCCTTGCCGCAAGCAACATCAGTGTTGCCATCGTCAGTTCCAACAACGAAGACACCATTCGCCGGACACTTGGGCCGGCTGCGACTCATGTCAGTCACTTCCAGTGCGGCGCGTCGCTGTGGGGCAAAAGCGCGATGTTCAAGGCCGTTATCAAGCGCATTGGCGCCGACAGGCGGCGCGCCATCGCCATCGGCGACGAGGTTCGCGACATCGAGGCGGCTCGAGGCGCAGGCATCGCGGCCGGCGCCGTGACCTTCGGCTACAATGCAGGCGCCACCTTGCGCGCCCACGGGCCGGATCTGGTGTTTGACGACTATGCCGATCTGGTTGCAAAGCTGACCGGCTGATCGGGTTGCGGCACTGCTGGTCGCCTGATGCACCGATACGCCCCGATTGGCATGCGATCAGCACGTCGAGCCGCCGGGGGCACAAAAACGGCCACCGTGTTCCCACGATGGCCGTTGTCGTTCGGATCGAGCGGAGCCTCAGCCCCTGAGTTCTCTCCGTAGGATCTTGCCGACATTGGTCTTCGGCAGTTCGGTGCGGAACTCGATGTATTTGGGCCGCTTGTAGCCGGTCAGGTTTTCGCGGCAGTAGGCGATCAGCGTCTCGACGGTGAGGTCGGGATCCTTGCGCACGACGAACAGCTTCGGCACTTCGCCCGAATGCTCGTCCGGCACGCCGACGGCGGCGACCTCGAGCACGCCGGGATGCTGGGCGACGACGTCCTCGAGCTCATTGGGATAGACGTTGAAGCCCGAGACCAGGATCATGTCCTTCTTGCGGTCGACGATCTTGGTGAAGCCGCGCTCGTCCATGAAGCCCATGTCACCCGACTTGAAGAAGCCGTCCGAGGTCATCACCTTGGCGGTCTCGTCGGGGCGGTTCCAGTAGCCGGCCATGACTTGCGGGCCCCTGATGCAGATCTCGCCGACCTCGCCGAGCGGCATGTCGTTGTCATTCTCGTCGCGGATGGCGATGTCGGTCGAGGGCAGGGGCAGGCCGATGGTGCCGGTGAAGTCGGGCGACGAGCACTTGTTGGCGGTTGCTACCGGCGAGGTTTCCGACAGGCCATAACCTTCGGTGATGTGGTTGCCGGTCGCCTTCTTCCAGCGCTCGGCCACCGGCCGCTGAACCGCCATGCCGCCGCCGAGCGACAGGATCAGGCCTGAGAAGTCGAGCTTGCGGAAGTCCTCGTTGTTGGTCAGCGCGTTGAACAGCGTGTTGAGTCCGGGGAAGATGTTGAACTGGAACTTGCCCAGTTCCTTGACGAAGCCGGGAATGTCGCGCGGGTTGGGGATCAGCACGTTGAGCGCGCCCTGCTGCATGCCCATCAGCGCGTTCACGGTGAGCGCGAAGATATGATAGAGCGGCAGCGCACAGACGAAGGTCAGGTGCGGCGGCTTCGGACGCACCGTGTAGGCGTCCTCCACCCACAGCGCCAACTGGGCGACGTTGGCGAGCACGTTGGAGTGGATCAGCATCGCGCCCTTTGAGACGCCCGTGGTGCCGCCGGTATATTGCAGGAAGGCGATGTCGGAGGCAGCGACAGTGGCCGGCTTGAAGCTGAGGCTTGCACCTTCCTTGAGCGCCGCCATGAACTTGACATGGCCGGGCAGCGACCAGGCCGGCACCAGCTTCTTGACCTTGCGCACGACGAGATTGACCAGCAGGCCCTTGAGGCCGAGCATCTCGCCCATCGAGGCCACGACGACATGCTTGACCTCGGTCTTGGCGATGACGGCCTGCAGCGTGGTGGCGAAGTTTTCGAGGATGATGATGGCCTGGGCGCCGGAATCCTTGAGCTGGTGCTCGAGTTCGCGCGGTGTGTAGAGCGGGTTGACGTTCACCACAGTGTAGCCGGCGCGCAGGACAGCCATCATGGCGACCGGGTACTGCAGCACGTTCGGCATCATGATGGCGACGCGGGCGCCCTTTGCGAGGCCCTTCGACTGAAGCCATGCGCCGAACGCCGTCGACATGCGCTCGAGCTCGCCATAGCTCAGCGATTTGCCCATGCACGAAAACGCCGGGCGGCCGGCATATTGGCGGCAGGCTTCGGTCAACAGATCGCCGATCGAGCTGTATGTGAGCGGCGGCATCTCGGCCGGAACGTTGGCCGGGTAGCTCTTCAGCCACGGCTTGTCGCCGGACCTCGCTGCTGCCTTGGCAGGTGCCGCAGGCTTGGCTGCTGGCGTCGGCTTCGCGGTGGGGGCTGCTGCAGCCTTGGCGGCAGGTTTTGCCGCTGCTGACTTTGCAGCAGGCTTCGCCTTGGCAACAGGCCTGGGCGTTTCAGCAACGTTTGCCGGTGCGGCGACCGCAGGCGCCGATGCCGCGATCTTCGATGCGGCAGGTTTGGCGGCGCTTTTCGCCTTGGCCGGAGCGGCCTTTGCAGCCGCTTTCGGCGCTGTGGCTTTTGGCTTGGCTTCGGTCTTGGTTGCGGGCTTCGTGGCCGCAGGCTTTGATGCCGCTGGCTTTGCTGCAACAGGCTTTGGCGCTGCCGCCTTTGGCTTGGCCGCTACGGCTTCGGTCTTCGCGGTTACTGGCTTGGATGCGGCTGGCTTCGCTTCGGATTTCTGAGCCGGCTTGGCGGCCGGCTTGCTCACTGGGGCCGCGGACTTCGGCGCTGCGGCCGCCTTTGCCGGCTTTGAAGCCGCTGCCTTGGCAGGTGCCGGCTTGGCGGCGGTCGCCTTGGCTGCGGGTTTGGTTTCGGGCTTGGTCGTATCGGCTGGCTTGGCCGCCGCCATGGTGGTTGCGGACTTCGCCGTGCTCGCCTTGCCGGTAGATTTGGCCAATGCATCCTCCCTTGTTGTTCTTGTTTCCGGCGGCAACGATCCGCCGGCTTTCGCCCTCGTCCACGTCGCAGCGCCGCAAGAACAGTGCCGCGTCGGGGCATGTTGTAGTTGTTTGTATTGCCACCTGACGTTAACGGCAAGTATCACCCAACGTCACCTCGCAGAACGAATTTTAGGTTTCGCAGTTATATCGGCCCGGTCCAGCAACAGCGCCGCAATTGCCATCGGCCGCGATGACAAAACCTGTCGCCGTCGAATCTAACGCGAAGTGCAAATGGCTGGCCAGCCAATGGAAATTGCGAATTTTCGACTATTTCGAAGTCATCTGTGGGTAAAATATTCTGCTTACCAAAGGGCAGGTAGGCGGGGAGTTCCAAAGCTGGATAAACGGTGCTTATATGCGCGCCTGCGAGCCTGACGGGTAGGGCTTGGGAAAAATCATAGGGAGTGTTCAATGTTGAAAAAAACGACCTTTGCGGCCGCGTTGCTGGCTGCAACCGTCCTCAGCGGTGCGGCGAGCGCTAAGACGTTCGTCTACTGCTCGGAAGGTTCGCCGGAAGGCTTCGATCCGGGCCTTTATACCGCCGGTACGACCTTCGACGCCGCCGCGCACACCGTCTATAACCGCCTGCTTGAGTTCAAGAAGGGCACCACCGAGACCGAGCCGGGCCTGGCCGAGAGCTACACGGTTTCCGACGACGGCCTCGAGTACACCTTCAAGCTGCGTCCGGGGGTCAAGTACCAGACGACCGAGTTCTTCACGCCGACCCGCGACTTCAACGCCGACGACGTCGTGTTCTCGTTCGACCGTCAGCTGAAGGCCGACAATCCCTGGAACAAGTACGTGACCGGCGCTTCGTGGGAATACGCTGCCGGCATGGGCTTCCCGGAAGTGATCAAGTCGGTCGAGAAGGTCGACGACCTGACGGTCAAGATCACCCTGACCCGCAAGGAGGCTCCGTTCCTCGCCAACGTCGCGATGCCGTTCGCATCGATCGTGTCGAAGGAATATGCCGACAAGCTGCAGGCTGACGGCAAGATGAACCAGATGAACCAGATGCCGCTCGGCACTGGCCCGTTCGCCTTCGTCGCCTACCAGCAGGACGCCATCATCCGCTACAAGGCCAACCCGGATTACTGGGGCGGCAAGCAGAAGATCGACGACCTGGTCTTTGCGATCACCCCTGACGCATCGGTTCGCTATCAGAAGCTGAAGGCCGGCGAATGCCACCTGATGCCGTTCCCGAACGCTGCCGACGTGGCTGCGATGAAGGCCGATACGAACCTGAAGGTCGTGGAACAGGAAGGCCTGAACGTCGCCTACCTCGCCTACAACACCACCCAGGCTCCGTTCGACAAGCCGGAAGTCCGCAAGGCGCTCAACCAGGCCATCAACAAGCAGGCCATCGTCGACGCCGTGTTCCAGGGTGCTGCAACGCCGGCAACCAATCCGATCCCGCCGACGATGTGGTCGTATAACAAGGCCGTCGAAGACGACAAGTATGATCCGGAAGCATCGAAGAAGGGCCTTGAAGCCGCTGGCGTCAAGGACCTCAAGATGAAGGTCTGGGCGATGCCGGTTTCGCGTCCCTACATGCTCAACGCCCGCCGCGCGGCGGAGCTGATCCAGTCCGATTTCGCCAAGGTTGGCGTGACGGTCGAGATCGTCTCCTACGAGTGGGCCGAGTACCTCGACAAGTCGAAGGCCAAGGATCGTGACGGCGCCGTCATGCTCGGCTGGACCGGCGACAATGGCGATCCGGACAACTTCCTTGACACCCTGCTCGGTTGCGACGCTGTCGGCGGCAACAACCGCGCCCAGTGGTGCAACAAGGAGTTCGACGATCTGGTGACGAAGGCCAAGGAAACCTCGGATATCGCCGAGCGCACAAAGCTCTATGAGCAGGCGCAGGTCGTGTTCAAGAAGGACGCTCCCTGGGCAACCATCGACCACTCGCTGTCGATCGTTCCGATGCGCAAGGGCGTCGAAGGCTTCGTCCAGAGCCCGCTCGGCGACTTCGCTTTCGACGGTGTTGACATCACGGAGTAAGGTTGCCTAAACAGGCCAGCCTTGGGTTGGGGCGCTTGGATCACAAGCGCCCCAATGCACTTTTTGTGCTACCCTTACCTTTTCTCGGAACATTCACTTAAAGGTTCGACATGCTCCGGTTCCTGTTGGGACGGCTCGCCGTCCTGATCCCGACATTCATCGGGGTCTCCATCATCGCATTCTCATTCATCCGACTTCTGCCCGGCGATCCTGTCGCCCTGCTTTCCGGCGAACGCGTCATGTCGCCGGAGCGCCACGCGGAAATCTCCGCTGAGCTCGGCTTCGACCGGCCCATCGTCATTCAGTATCTCGATTATCTCTGGGGTGTTGTGCGCGGCGATTTCGGCACCTCGATCGTCACCAAGAAGCCTGTTGTCGACCAGTTCTTCGAACTGTTCCCGGCGACCGTCGAGCTTTCGCTCTGCGCGATCGTCTTCGCCATCGTTCTCGGCGTGCCCGCGGGCATCGTCGCTGCGATCAAGCGCGGCTCCTTCGCCGACCAGGCGATGATGGGCACCGCCCTTGTCGGCTTCTCGATGCCGATCTTCTGGTGGGGCCTGCTGCTGATCATGCTTGTTTCGGGCATGCTCGGCTGGACGCCCGTCTCCGGTCGCATCTCGCTGATGTTCTATTTCCCGCCCGTCACCGGCTTCATGCTGATCGACTCGCTGCTTTCAGGCCAGGCAGGCGCCTTCAAGTCGGCCGTCAGCCACCTGATCCTGCCGACCATCGTGCTGGGCACCATTCCGCTCGCCGTCATTGCGCGCCAGACGCGCTCCGCGATGCTGGAGGTGCTGTCCGAGGACTATGTGCGGACCGCGCGCGCCAAGGGCCTGTCGACCTTCCGTGTCGTCGGCGTCCATGCGCTCCGCAACGCCATGATCCCGGTCGTCACGACAGTCGGCCTGCAGGTCGGCGTGATGCTCGCCGGCGCGATCCTGACCGAGACGATCTTCTCCTGGCCGGGCATCGGCAAGTGGATGGTCGATTCCGTGTCGCGGCGCGACTACGCCGTCATCCAGGGTGGCCTGCTCATGATCGCTGCCGTGATCATGCTGGTGAACCTTGCGGTCGACCTGATGTACGGCCTCATCAACCCGCGTATCCGGCACTAGGAGGGCACGATGTCTCAAGCTGCTGCAACCAGTGCTGTCTCGACCGATCCGTCCCGCCGGGCGCGACTGGCCGAGTTCTGGTACTACTTCTCCGAAAACCGCGGTGCCGTCATCGGCCTCGTGTTCTTCATCTTCCTCGTGCTCTTGGCGATCTTCGCACCGCTGATCGCGCCGCATGATCCGACCCAGCAATATCGCGACGCGGTTCTGGTTCCGCCGGTCTGGCAGGAGGGCGGCCGCGCCGACTTTCTGCTCGGCACCGATGCCGTCGGCCGCGACATGCTTTCGCGCCTGGTCTACGGCACCCAGTTCTCGCTCTTCGTCGGCGTCATCGTGACGGCGCTGTCGCTGGTCGTCGGCGTCGTCTTCGGCGTCATCGCCGGCTATTTCCGTGGCTGGGTCGATACCTCCATCATGCGCGTGATGGACATCATCCTGGCCTTCCCGTCGCTGCTGCTGGCACTCGTGCTGGTGGCGATCCTCGGGCCGGGCCTGGTCAACGCGATGATCGCCATCTCGCTCGTCTACCAGCCGCATTTCGTGCGCCTGGCACGCGCGGCGGTGATGAGCGAAAAGACCCGCGACTACGTCGTCGCCGCCAAGGTGGCCGGTGCCGGCCATACCCGCCTGATGTTCAAGACCATCCTGCCGAACTGCATGGCACCGCTGATCGTCCAGGCGACGCTGTCGTTTTCTTCAGCCATTCTCGACGCCGCCGCACTCGGCTTTCTCGGCATGGGCGCGCAGCCGCCGACCCCGGAATGGGGCACGATGCTGGCCGAGGCTCGCGAGTTCATCCAGAGCAAGTGGTGGGTGGTGACGCTTCCGGGCGTGGCGATCCTGATCACCGTGCTGGCGATCAACCTGATGGGCGATGGCCTGCGCGACGCACTCGACCCCAAGCTGAAGAGGTCCTGAGATGGCACTTCTTGAAATCGAAAACCTGGTCGTCGAGTTCGAGACGGCCTCCGGTCCCTTCCGCGCCGTCAACGGCGTCTCGATGAAGGTCCACGAGGGCGAGGTTCTCGCCATCGTCGGCGAGTCCGGCTCGGGCAAGTCGGTGTCGATGCTGGCGGCGATGGGCTTGCTGCCCTGGACGGCCAAGGTCACCGCCGACAAGCTGACCTTCAACGGCCGCGACCTGCTCGGAATGCCGGCAAACGAACGGCGCAAGATTATCGGCAAGGACATTGCCATGATCTTCCAGGAGCCGGTGGCGAGCCTCAACCCGTGCTTCACAGTCGGCTTTCAGATCGAGGAAGTGCTGCGCGTGCACATGGGCCTCGACAAGGCTGCGCGCCGCAAGCGCGCGATCGAGCTGTTCCAGGCTGTCGGTATCCCAGACCCGGCCGAGCGTCTCAATTCCTACCCGCACCAGATGTCCGGCGGTCAGTGCCAGCGCGTGATGATCGCCATCGCCATTGCCTGCAATCCGAAGCTGCTCATCGCCGACGAGCCGACAACCGCTCTCGACGTGACGATCCAGAAGCAGATCCTCGACCTCTTGATGAAGCTGCAGGCCGACCATGGCATGGGCCTGATCATGATCACCCACAACATGGGCGTCGTGGCCGAGACTGCCGACCGCGTGGTCGTGCAGTATAAGGGCCGCAAGATGGAAGAAGCCGACGTGCTGACGCTGTTCGAGAACCCGAAGAGCAACTACACGCGCGCGCTGCTGGCGGCACTGCCGGACAATGCGACGGGGGATCGCCTGCCGACGATCTCGGAACTCTTCGTCGACGACCAGGTGGAAGGGGCAGCACGATGAGCGTCATTCTCGAAGCGCGCAACATCGTGCGCGACTACCACGTGCCCGGCAGCTTTCTGAAGAAGGCCAAGACCGTTCACGCCGTCAAGGGCGTGAGCTTCCAGGTCGAGAAGGGCAAGACGCTGGCGATCGTCGGCGAAAGCGGCTGCGGCAAATCCACGCTCGGCCGCATCCTGACGCTGATCGACCCGGCGACGTCGGGCGAGCTGTTGATCGAAGGCAAGACCGTCGACATTGCCAAGGGTGACCTGACGCCCGAGATGCGCCGCAAGGTGCAGATCGTGTTCCAGAACCCTTATGGCTCGCTCAACCCGCGCCAGAAGATCGGCGACATCCTGACCGAGCCGCTGGTCATCAACACCAAGACGCCGGCCGACGAACGCCGCGACCGGGCGATGACGTTGTTGAAGAAGGTCGGCCTCGAAGAGAAGCATTACAACCGCTATCCGCACATGTTCTCGGGCGGCCAGCGCCAGCGCATCGCAATCGCGCGTGCGCTGATGCTGAACCCGAAGCTGCTGGTGCTGGACGAGCCTGTGTCGGCGCTCGATCTGTCTGTGCAGGCCCAGGTGCTGAACCTGCTCGCCGACCTGCAGGATGAGTTCCAGCTGACCTACGTCTTCATCAGCCACGACCTTTCGGTGGTGCGCTACATCGCCGATGAGGTGATGGTGATGTATTTTGGCGAGGCGGTCGAATATGGCAGCCGCGACGAGGTCTTCGCCGACCCCAAGCACAGCTATACCAAGACGCTGTTTGCAGCGACGCCGCGTGCCGATGTCGAGAGCATCCGCGCGCGCCTAGCCAGGAAGAAAGCCGCCTGACCGGCTGGCGACTATGACTGACCGACCATTGCTTCGGCCCGGAAATCGACAACGGTTTCCGGGCCGAAGCTTTTCCGGACCTGTTCTCGCACTGATAGGCCGCGCACGTAGCACAATGTTTTGGGCCAGCGGCCCAAAACGCCAATTTCGTCTCTCGCAAAAAGGCTTTCCCGGATCATAATCCCGGCCATCATCACTACAGCGCCGCGCGCTCACTTGGACGCGCAAAGGACGTTGTGAATTCTGGATCGGTGCATGATCCTTTCCGAAAATCGATTCCGATTTTCGGCGTCATGCACCAGGGCCCGGCGACGCCGCCGTGCCGAGGGCTTGGAGGCTGACATGGCGGGTTTTGAGATTTCGAGACGCAAGGTTCTGGCGGGATCGGCGTTCCTGCTGGCCTCGACGGCACTGCCGTCGATCGGCTGGAGCCAGGCCAGGAAGGGCGGGCGACTGGTGGTCGCCGCCGATTCCGAGCCGCGCAACCTGAACCCGGCGATCGTTGCCTCCAACGGCGTGTTCTTCGTGTCGAGCAAGGTTGTCGAACCGCTGGCCGAGGCCTCGTTCGACGGCGAGGATGGGCTCGAGCCGCGGCTGGCGACAAGCTGGGAAGGCTCTGCCGACGGCCTGTCCGTCACCTTCAAGCTGCGCGAGGGCGTGACCTGGCACGACGGCCAGCCATTCAGCTCGGCCGACGTGGCGTTTTCGGCACTCAATGTCTGGAAGCCGCTGCAAAATCTCGGCCGCGTCGTGTTCAAGAACCTGGAGGCGGTGGAGACGCCGGACGCAAACACCGCCGTGTTCAAGTTCTCCAAGCCGACGCCGCTGCAGCTGATCAAGAACGCGCTGCCGGCGCTTACGTCGGTGGTGCCGAAGCATGTCTATGACGGCAAGGATATTGCCGAGAACCCGGCCAATAACGCGCCGATCGGCACCGGACCCTTCAAGTTCGCCGAGCACAAGGCGGGCGAATATTACCGGCTGGAGCGTTACGACAAATACTGGGGCGAAGGTGAGCCTCAGCTCGACGAGATCATCTATCGCGTGCTGCCCGACCGCGCCGCGGCCGCCGGCGCGCTGGAGGCGGAAGAGATCCAGCTTGCGGCTTTCTCTGCCGTGCCGTTGGCCGATCTCGAGCGCATCTCCAAGGTTCCCGGTATCAAGGTCATCACTGAAGGCTACGAAGCGTTGACCTACCAACTGGTGGTCGAGATCAATCATCGCCGCAAGGAGCTGGCCGACCTCAAGGTGCGCCAGGCGATCGCCCATGCCATCGACAAGGATTTCGTCGTCAAGACGATCTTCCTGGGCTATGCCAAGCCGGCGACCGGCATCGTGCCGCAGAACGACAAGCAGTTCTACACGCCTGATGTTGCGACCTATGGCTTCGACGTCGCCAAGGCGAACGCACTGCTGGATGAAGCCGGCTATCCGAAGAAGGATGACGGCAAGCGTTTTGCGCTCAAGCTTCTGCCGGCGCCCTATTTCAACGAGACCAGGCAGTTCGGCGACTATCTGCGCCAGGCGCTGGCCGCCGTCGGCATCGATGCCGAGATCGTCAACAACGATTCTGCCGCCCACCAGAAGGCCGTCTACACCGAGCACGCCTTCGACATCGCCATCGCCCCGCCGGTGTTCCGCGGCGACCCGGCGATCTCGACGACGATCCTGGTGCAGTCGGGTATTCCTGACGGTGTGCCCTTCTCCAACCAGGGCGGCTACAAGAACGACGAACTCGACGCGCTGATCGCCAAGGCGGCGGAGACGCTGGATCCGGCGGCGCGCATCGAGCTCTACAAGCAGCTCCAGAAGAAGGTGGCGGCCGACCTGCCGCTGATCAATGTGGCCGAATGGGGCTTCATCACCGTCGCGCGCGACACGGTGAAGAATGTGTCGAACAACCCGCGCTGGGCGGTCTCGAACTGGGCGGACACCTATGTCGAAACGTGACATCATCGCCTGAGCTGGGATGATGATCCGTTACTGAGCATGCCCCTGGAAGTCGCAGTGCCTGAACCTACCCCCACCCCTTACGCCTCCCCACAGAGCGTAAGGGGACATGATGCCGCGTGCCCTTCATTTGGCGCGCGGTTCATCTTGACGGGGCAGGCGACCCCAGAATTCCCCTTCCCCTTGTGGGGGGCAAGGGATGGGGGCAATTTCTTCACTCCGGCAACCCCGAACGGGCTGCTCGGGGCACTTTCCCCACAAGGGGCAGGGTAATGAATCGCGCCTGGGGCCTGTTGAAGCGCCGGCTGATCGGCAGCATTCCGGTGCTGCTGATCGTGGTTGTCGGCTCGTTCCTGCTGCTCGAGGCGGCGCCCGGCGACGCTGTCGATGCTTACGTCGCCTCGGTCGGCGGCGACGCCGGCATGATCTAGGCGCTGCGGACCAGATGGGGCCTCGATGCCTCGCCGATGACGCGGCTCGCCGCCTATCTCTGGGCGCTGCTGCATCTTGATCTCGGCCACTCGGTCGCCTTCTCCCGCCCGGTGCTCGACGTTGTGCTGGAGCGGCTGCCGAACACGCTGCTTTTGATGGGGGCGGCAACGGCGCTGTCCTTCGCGCTTGGCACCACGCTCGGCATCCTGGCTGGCGCGCGGCCAGGCAGCGCCCGCGACCGGCTTCTGTCGATCGGTTCGCTGGCGCTCTATGCCGTGCCCGGCTTCTGGCTGGCGCTGGTGCTGACCATCGTCTTTTCAGTCGAGCTGCGCTGGCTGCCGCTCTCGGGCATGGAGACCATCGCCTCCGGCAAGACCGGCATCGCCCGCATGCTCGACATCGCCAGGCACATGGTGCTGCCGGTGACGAGCCTCGGCCTGATCTATCTCGCGCTCTATCTCAGAATGATGCGGGCCGGCATGGCCGAGGTCTGGCGCATGGACTTTACCCTGGCCGCCCGTGCGCGGGGCATCCCCATGCGGCGCATCGTGCTCGCCCATGTCGCGCGCAACGCGCTGCTGCCGCTGGTCACCATGCTCGGCCTGCAGTCGGCGCAGATGCTGGGCGGCAGCGTGGTGATCGAAAGCGTGTTTTCGGTGCCGGGTCTCGGCCGGCTGGCGCAAGAGGCCGTGGGCTCGCGTGACACGCCGCTGCTGATCGGCATCATTCTGGTCAGCGCCTTCCTGGTGATCGTCATCAACCTGCTTGTCGACATCGCCTATGCCGTGCTCGACCCGCGCGTTGGCGCGAGCGAGGTCAAAGCATGAGCCTCTCTCGTCTGTTTCGCACGCCGGAGGCCGCCGCCGGCCTGGTCATCCTTGGCCTGCTTGTCGCCATGGCTGTCGCCGCGCCGTGGCTGTTCCCACGCGACCCGCTGGCGATTGCCGGCCAGCCGCTCTTGCCCCCGTTCCAGGACTGGGCCCTGCCGCTCGGCACTGACCGCCTTGGCCGCGATGTGGTCGCTGGGCTGTTCCATGGCGCCCGCACCTCGCTGGCCGTCGGGCTTGCCGCCGCTGCCGCCTCGATCCTCGTCGGCAGCATCGTCGGCACGGTGGCCGGCTTTGCCGGCGGGCTTGTCGACGAAGTGCTGATGCGTATCACCGACGCCTTCCAGACAGTGCCGGGCTTCTTGCTGTCGCTGGCGCTGGTCAGTGTCGTCGGGCCGTCGCTTTCGGTCGTGGTGGCAGCGATCGCGCTCAGCGCCTGGACCGGCCCGACGCGCATCGCGCGTGCCGAAGTGCTGTCGATCCGCGAGCGCGACTATGTCGCTTCGGCGCGGGTGATCGGCATGCATCCGGTCGAGATCGCCTTCCGCGAGGTGCTGCCCAATGCGTTGCCACCGGTCTTGGCGCTGTCGTCGGTAATCGTTGCCGCCGCCATCCTGACCGAGGCGGCGCTGTCCTTCCTCGGTCTCGGCGACCCCAACCGCGTCACCTGGGGCGGCATGATCGCGGAGGGCAGGGCGGTGCTGCGGTCGGCGCCTTACCTCTCCGTCATCCCCGGTATCGCGCTGGTGCTTTCAGTCCTCGGCGTCTACCTCGCCGGCGAAGGCGTGGTTGAAGGCACGGCGGCACGGGAGGGGCAGGCATGAAGCCGCTGCTCGAACTGCGTGGTCTCGGCGTGTGCTACAACGGCGCAGTTGCGCCGGCGCTCGAAGGCGTCGACCTCGATCTGGCCGCCGGCGAAAGGCTGGCGATCATCGGCGAGAGTGGCTCGGGCAAAAGTACGCTGGCCCGGGCCATATCAGGGCTGCTGCCGCAGACGGCGAGACTTCAGGGCACCGTCGCATGGCCGGGGCTCGATCATCCGGCGCGCAACGGCCGCGACATCGGCTTCGTCTTCCAGGATCCGGCTTCGAGCCTCGATCCGGTCATGTCGGTCGGCGACCAGGTCGCCGAGGTGGCGCACGCCAATCTCGACATCGACTGGGGTGCTGCACGGCGGCTGGCGGTCGAACTGCTGGACAGGGTGAAATTGCCGGAGCCCGAGGCGCTGGCGCGGGCATATCCGCATCAGTTGTCGGGCGGACAGAAACAGCGCGTGGTGATCGCAGCGGCCATCGTGGCGTGTCCGAAACTGCTGATCGCCGACGAAGCGACGAGCGCGCTCGACACCATCGTCCAGGCCGAGATCGTGGCGCTGATCCGCCGGCTCGTGGGCGAGGATGGCATGGCGCTGCTGTTCGTCAGCCATGACATAGCACTTGCCGCCAACCTGGCCGACCGCATCGCCGTGTTCCGTCACGGCCGCATGGTCGAAATGGCGGCGACGGCCGAGTTGCTGGCGCGGCCAAGGAGCGACTACAGCCGCGCGCTGCTGGCGGCACATCTGGGGCTGAAAGCCCATTCTGGTGCCAGCCGATGAGCGCGCTGCTGCAGGTCGAGGGGCTGTCGAAGCGCTACTGGCGCGGCGACAGGGATTTCTCCGCCCTCGATGGCATTTCCTTTTCTATTGCGCCGGGGGAGACGCTGGCGCTGGTCGGACCCTCCGGCTCGGGCAAGTCGACGGTGGCGCGTATCCTGCTGCGGCTGGTCGAGCCCGATGCCGGCAGCATCCGCTTCAACGGCGAGGAATTGTTGGGATTGCGGGGGGCAGCCTTGAGGGCCACCCGGACGAAGCTGCAGATGGTGTTCCAGGATCCGCTGGCGGCATTCAACCCGCGCGCCACGGTGGCCCGCCTGATCGACGATCCGCTGCGCATTCACGGCATCGTCGGGCGCGCCGATCGACCCAAGGCAATCGCAGCGCTGCTGGAGCGTGTCGGTCTCGCCGCCGAGCTCGCCAGCCGTCGCGTGCACGAAATATCGGGCGGTCAGCGCCAGCGCGTGGCGATCGCGCGCGCGCTTGCTACCCGGCCGGCGCTGATCGTGCTCGACGAAGCGTTGTCGGCGCTGGACGTGCTGGTGCGCGGCGACATCCTCAACCTGCTTGCCGAGCTGCAACGGGACGAGGGCGTCGCCTATCTCTTCATCTCCCACGACCTTGGTGCGGTGCGCGCCGTAGCCCACCGCATCGCGATCATGGACAGCGGCCGTATCGTCGAAGAGGGCGACGCCGCCGCCGTGATAGCCGCGCCCGCATTGGCCACGGGCCGGGCGCTGGTGGCGGCCACGCCGGAACTGCCTGTGTTCCCAAGGTTGCCTGTTTTCAAGGAGACCGTTTCGTGACCGAACATGCCGTGCGCGCCGAAAAGCTCGCTGCCGAACTTGACTCCGCCTTTCGCAACCGCGCCGATCTCTACCGGCTGATGCTGGATGAACTTGCCGCCGAGCTTGGCGACGCCAAGGCGGAAGAAGTCCTGGTAAGGGCGATCGAGAAGCGCGGCCGCGAGGTCGCACAGGTGGCGTTCGCCAGCTTCGGGCCGAACGATGCGCGCGCCATCGGCGAGGCCTTCCTGGCCGTCAGCCCGGATGGCGGGCGCATGTACCCCACCGATGTCGAGCGCAGCGACCATCACATCGCCTTCAAGGTCAAGCGCTGTCCGCTCAAGGACGCCTGGGTGGAGGCCGGTGTCGGCGACGACAGGCTGGCGACCTTGTGCCGGATCGCCGGCGCTTTCGACCGCGGCCTGTTCGAGGCGACCGGTGTGCGCTTCGAAAACGTCACCTGGAAGCCGGGCCATGGCTCCGGCTGCTGCCACATCTGCCTGACCGACCGCGACATCTGAGATCGCACTTGGCGCGGCTGACGGGTGCAGCGGCGATGGGCCTTGGCGGTTGTATTGGTGCGTTTGCGTCGCGAAAATCGCTTCGCGCTTTTCCTCGGGTTGCCGTCGTGCGACGATTCGTCAGCGGCGTGAGTCGCGGATCGGCACATACGGGGAAATGCGATGTACAAATTCGAGGTCTACAAGGACAAGGGCGGCGAGTTTCGGTTCCGCTTCAGGGCTTCCAATGGCGAGGTGATGTTCAGCTCGGAAGGCTATTCGGCCAAGGCATCGGCGCTGAAGGCGATCGAGTCGATCAAGAAGAACACGCCCGGCGCCGCGGTGGAGGATCAGACCACGGCGGTCGCCTGACGGGCGGCATTTCCACGGCGGGCCGATAGGTCGGCCCGTCTCCAGCCTGTTGTTCCAGCATGATCTCTGGCTGCCTGCTTGTCGATCATGCGCTGGTCGTTGCAACTGCGCATCGTGGCTCGTGACGTGCTCCGGCCGATGCGCCAGAACCTGGAGAGACAAATGGGTATCGAAAGCTTGCTCGTCTTCCTGATCGTCGGCGCCGTTGCCGGCTGGCTCGCCGGCCAGTTGGTCAAGGGCTACGGCTTCGGCCTGATCGGCAACATCGTGGTCGGTATCGTCGGCGCGCTGATCGCCGGCTGGCTGCTTCCGACGATCGGCATCAGCCTGGGCTCCGGCATCATAGCTGCCATCATCCATGCCACCATCGGCGCGGTGATCCTGCTCGTACTGCTCAGACTGGTGAAACAAGCCTAGCGAAACCACCCGAGACGTAGTTGCGATCGCCGGCAAGCACAGCTTCGCCGGCGATCTTTTTTGTCCCCTCTTGAGGCGGCGCTAGTCGGCGCGCTTCCGCGGCTCTGCGATCTTGCTCGCCAGTCCGAGCACGCCGAGCAACCTGATGGTCAGGTAGGTGACGTCGAATTCCCACCAGTGGTGGCCGTGGCGGGCCGAGCGCGGGTCGGCGTGGTGGTTGTTGTGCCAGCCCTCGCCATTGCTGAGCAGGCCGACGATGACGTTGTTGGTGCTGTCGTCTGTCGTGTCGTAGTTGCGGTAGCCCCAGACATGGGTGACCGAATTGACCGACCAGGTGATGTGCCAGGTAATCACGGTGCGCGCGAACACGCCCCAGACGAGCAGGCTGAGGCCGAACTGGATCGCCTCGTCAGTCGTGCCGCCGGTGATCAGGCTCGCGGCGACGCCGCCGCCGAAGAAAGCTGCCCAGGACGCGATGATGATGCCGAGATAGACATGCGGCTTGTCGAGCTTGCGGTAGAACGGGTCGCGGACGATGTCCTTGGCGTAGCGCCCGTAGATCTGCATGCGCTCCATGTCGGGCGACTTGACCAGCAGCCAGCCGACATGGGCCCAGAGGAAGGTGACGATCGGGCTGTGCGGATCCGGCTCCTCGTCGGCGTGCTCATGGTGGCGGCGGTGCACCGCAACCCAGCGCGCCGGCGTGTCCTGGAAGGCGCAGACGGCGATGATCGCAAGCCCGTGCTCGAGCCATTTCGGGCAGGTGAAGCCGCGATGGGTGAGAAGCCTGTGGTAGCAGAGGTTGATGCCGAGCGTGCCGAAGACATAGATGCCGGCGATGCAGAGGACGACGCCGGTAGAGCTGAAGAACCAGGGCAGCAAGGCGTAGAGCGCGACGACATGATAGAAGGCGAGGCCGCTCAAATTGAGCCAGTCGATGCGGGCCAGAAGCGGTCGGCGCGCAATTGCGGGCGTGGCGGACGACGCCGCGATCTGGTCGGACATAGATGCTCCCATTTGCGGCCCGGATCGCTTCCCCACGATCGAGCCGCCTCCTCCGTTTCGGGCGAGGTTGCGCAGTTTCTAATTCAGGGTCAAGGCACGTTTGGAATTACCCCGAAATATGAGTGCGGACGGTGGGCCGCGGCGGCGACCCACTGCTATTGGGGATGCGGGTTTGGCCGGATCATCGGGGAAGGTAGATCGCCCAAGAATGTGCCTGGGACGCCGCGGACACGGAAGTTCCACAGCAGTCGATCCAGGCGCTGGAACTCCCGCAAAGGGAGCTGCGCCGGCTGGACAATCAGTCGTGATGCAGGCAGTCGTCGCAGAGGCCGAACTTCCAGGCGGCAGCGGTGACGCCGATGAAGCGATTATGACAATGGACGCATTCCATGTTGCCATATCCCCGCGGCGAAGGCGGTGACAGAGATCTCTGCGCCGCGATGTAAGTCTCGCGCCGACGCATCAACTCTTCGCGGACATCACGCCGCGAATAGGATACTTGAATTGCCATGACTGCCACCGCCCACTGAACTGATCTAGCCCTGCGCAATAGTCGCTGATGTTTCCCTTGGGTCAATTAGATCGATGGATTGACGTGGATCGCAACAGGCTGTGTCAGCCCATCGGACCTGTGCCCGACGACCCCAGGCGCCGCTGCCGCTGCTGCGCGTTTCAGCCTTGGCTTCCAGCCAGTGGCGGATATCGGCGGGAACATCCGCCGTTACGTTGAGCAGCGGATTGCGCGCCGTGCCTGGTAAAGACGTCGTGATAGTTGACGATCGACAACGGCAAGCGTTGCTGTTCGGCCGGAATCGGGTCGAACAGGTGGTGCGGAAAGTTGTGCGGTGCCGACAAGGTGCGCATCGTCAGGCCGCTGCCCGGTATGGCCAGCGACAGGCAGGCCTGCGAACTGTCCCACAGCTCGCTTCCCCGGGCGGAAACGCGCCGTGGCCCGCCTCGACACGATGGCTGACATTGGGCGCGAGCTTTGCTGCCACCGAACGCTCGAAATAGCCGAGTAGCCGAGGATACGGTCTTCTCGCCGAACCACGACGAGGCCGCCATCGTAGCTCGCTTTGACCCCAGCCTTGTCGACGGTGGTCTCGATCATTGGCACCAGGTCGTAGTTAACGCCCAAGGTCCGGGACGGCGCCTGCCAATAACCGTCCCGAGGATCGGTCGTCGCGGCCATATGTGCGCATGCCCTTGACGTCGACGGAGCCGAAGGGCGGCCGCAGCAACTTCCAGTGCCAGATCAGGTTCACGGCAGAACAGCATGTCGCTGTCCAGGCCGATAAAAGGCAGGGGCAAAAAGCAGGTGGTGGCGGAACGACACGATCCCCCTTGTTTTCAATGGGCCTTCACCGCAGCACCTGCTTGCGGCCGGTGGGGTGGTAGGCAAAGTCGTCGACCACCGCGCCGCCGAGCAGATGTTCGGTGACTATGCGGTCGACGGCGGCCTCGGTGACCCCGCCGTAATAGGTGCCTTCGGGAAAGACCTGCAGCACCGGTGCCAGGTTACAGGGGCCAAGGCAGGTCGATTTGGCGCTCATCGTGCCGTCGCCGGTCACGCGCAGCTTCTGGCGGTCCTGCTGGTTGCGCAGGTGGCCCCAGATCAGGTCCGCGCCGGCGGCATTGCACGGGCCGCCCTGGCAGACCAGCACGCGGCGTTTCTGCGCCGGCACGAGCGAGCCCTCTGGCGCCAGCCTGTCGAGCGGCGGGATGGGCGGCGTCGCGTCGGCACCGGTGACGAGGTCGGCCATCATTGCAGCCAGCAGCGGGCTTTCGGCGAGGCCCCGCGCGATGCGCACCGTCGGCCAAGGTGCCGCGTCCTCGGTCTGCCACCGGCGCAGCGACTTGGTGAGCCAGGCATTGAAGCTGGGCTCGATCGGCAGCATAAGCGGCAGGATGAGGATATCGGAGAAATCCTGCTGGCGAAGTGCCGCAAGCGCCTCGCGCAGCGACGGCGTGCCTTGTTCGGTGAAGCCGAAGCTGGTGTGATCGACGCCGGGCAACGCCGCGGCGAGATCACAGAGCTGCTGCATCTGCCTGTAGGGCGCGGCAGCAAAGGCCGACTTGGCGACGAGCACGATGGCACGTCTGGCCTGGGACTGCGCGGTCTCAACTTCTGTATTGTGCAAACGATCGATCCCTGGCCTGACTGCGGTCGGGATTGTCGCAACGCATGTTGGTGGAAGGCGATGGCCGATAGCGCCGCCTGCACGAACCTGCGCTCCGGTGGTACACCCCGCCCACGGAACATCACTCGGTCAGGCAGGTCTCCTGGCTCGCGGGTCTCGGCTCATTGCCTGCCTTCCCGGCCGTCGGCCAGTGACACAATCGGCAATGCGGCTCACCGCTTACAGTTGCGGGGCAGCTTCGGTTTCGCACCGAATTCCCTCTTAGCTTCCGCCCGAAAGCAGAAGAACCATAACCGCGCGGCAAGCTATATGCGGGCAGACGCAAGTCAAGGGTTGTCGATGGACACGTACCTAGGCCAGCAATGCGCTGCCTTGCGATCGCTTGGCGTTGCTGGACATAGTCCGGCGATGGACGACGATTGCCAAGCAGCCCTTCCGATCATGACCGTGCGCCATCGGGGCGCATTGGTAGAGACCGGAGATGGACATGCACCCCAAGCGGAATAAGCCCAGGAATGCCAGGGCCGGCTGCCTCTGTGCAAACCGCACAAGGCGAACGGCGCCTGCCCGAGGCATATCGACATGAAAATCGGCAACCGGCGTCGATATGAAGCGGGAAGCTCGCAGTTGCGATGTGAAGGCGTCCGCGGCTGATAAGCTTGTCTGCGCGACATCGGATGTGCGAGGGGACGCGCCCGCCCATTGATTGGGGGGGCAGGGCGGGCGCTAAGCTCGGGTGGTCCAAGGGGGGGTAAGGACGAGGTGAGCCTGTAGGTCGTTTAGAGGTTCCTAACGTAAGGTCAACCAGCGCCAGCGAGCGGACGGCGCGGTCGTTCAACTTCTCGTGTAGAGCGGCTGGATCGCAAGCGGCGTCGAGCCCGTTCAGGGCAATCTGAGCGGCCGTCCACCGGTGCGTTGCCAGGACACCGGCGAGTGTCGTGAGTTACCGCCAACGTGAAGACGCTGGGAACGGCCACCAGGCGGGTCGCCAGAATGATTGCAGAGCAGCTTTGGCCTGTTTTCGTGGGCACCCCACCAATGTGGCCCGGCATGCAATCGCGACAGCCACAGGCGACGATCGGAGGTGTCGATGATGTGCGCGGCGGCGGCTCACCGCGTGGGCGAACGCTTCGCCGAAAGCGTTGGAGCAGGCGCGCGACGAGCTTGCCGCACATGCGCGCCGTTGGCAGTGAGGACCGAAGTTACCGCTTCGCGGTGTCCGCGCTGCTCGCCAGGCTGGCAGGAAGGGGCTTGCTCGAGCATTTCAGATGCATGTCCCGGGCGAATTTCTTGCGCATCTTGGCGCGATGCTCCTTGCCGGCCATGGCGATGCCGAGCCCGTATGGGCCAAGCAGCAGCCCTGCCGATACGCTCAGGGTTTCTTTCTCTTGCGCTGCGTAGTTCGCCGCCTCAGCTCGAGCTTTCGTGCAGTCCGCTGACCGCCATTTGGGATCCTTGGCAGAGAGTGTGGTGGCATAGTCGGCGGGCTGGGATGCACAGCCGGCAACTGCGAGCATCGTCACCGCAGCGAGCAGTTTGGCCTTCATCTATGAGTCCTTGCTAAACATCCGTCCATCAACACAGACAGGGCTGATTCCGCAAGGGGCGGCGGAAGAACACCAACATAGGAATATGCCTCTTTATCATAAGGAAACAAAGTTGCCTGATTTGAGGGCGTCGGCTATGCAGGGGTGTCTTAAGGGAGGAGAATGCCATGGCGAACAAAACAATCCTCAAATTTGGCCAGCCGGAAGGTGCAGATTCCAACGACCTACCGGGATGGGTGGTGGTCGACGGAAAGCCGACGATGAAGACGGCCGTCCAGCATACGACCGGGGATGGCAAGGTGCTGTCGGGAACGTGGCAGGCCACGCCAGGCACCTACCACGCCAGCTACACCGACTACGAGTTCGTCCACATGATCTCGGGTCGCATCATCATCACGCCGGATGGCGGCGCGCCCGTCGAGGTTGGGCCGGGCGACGCGTTCGTCGTGGAAGCGGATTTCAGGGGCACCTGGAAGATCATCGAGCCGGTGACGAAGCACTTCGTCGTTACGCTGGGATCGTAGGAAACACCGCGCAACCGGCGGGGATATCTCCATCGGCTGTCGAAGAAGGCTGCCGGCCGGCTCGTGCACGCGGACGAACGCCTGATTGATTCGACCTGGTTCCGACAGTGAGCGGAACCAGGCGCACCGGTGATGCCTTGCTGGCTTAATTTCCTTGGGAAAAGGCTGGTGCAGCTTTGAATGATCAAACAACGCGAGATGCATCGCGCATGTTGCGTTCCCCGGCCGAGAATGAGCATTTTTCCAAGCTTTGCGGCCAGGACTGATCGCTCGCTGCGCGACCACCACAACATCACCGTCGACCTTGTCCGCGGCTATTGCGGGCTACCACCTGTGCTTGCAGAAGGTTGACCTTTGCCCGAGCTGGTTTATTTAGGCCCCGGGCAGGTATGGGTGGTAATTTATGTTGGCAGTGGTGAATTCGCTGTGGATCGGCAACAGATTGGGGCCGGTCCACGCGGGGTGTCTGAGGTCGTTTCTTCGAAATGGGCATCGTGTCGTTCTGCACGTGTTTGACCGGCCGGACGACGTGCCTGAAGGCGTCGAACTTTTCGACGCCCAACGGTTGATGGCTCGATCGGAAATCGTTGCACATGAGACGACGGGTAGCCTGGCTTTGGCGTCGGATATCTATCGGTACCGCATCCTGCGGGCGGGCCTCGGCATATACGTGGATTGCGACGTCTATTGCCTGAGGCCGATCCAGCAGGAGGAATTCCTCTTCGGCTGGGAATCCGACAAGGCGATCAATGGCGCCGTGCTGGGGCTGCCTTCGCAGCATCCGGCGCTCAATGAGCTGATCGCGGCATCCAGCGATCCTCATTTCATTCCATGGTGGTATCGAAGCACAAAGAGACGGTTACTGCGCCTGCGCAAGGCCATGCGCCTGCCTGTCCCGGTATCCCGCCATCGTTGGGGTGTCATTGGACCGCAGCTGTTGACCAACGTCACCCGGCGCCACGAAATTGCAGCTTCGGCCAAGCCGATCGATGTGTTCTATCCGGTCAGCTACCAGAACACCAACCTGCTCTTCGATCGCGGGCTGTCCTGGCCCGATATAGCCACCAATCGGACGCTTGGCGTCCATTTGAGCGCGTCGGTCATATCAGGCCGCGAAATCATACGCGGCAGCCTTCTGGACGCCGTTGTCACGCAATAGCTCGTTTCGAGACTGCACTGATGTCGCTGAAGAGCCGGCTAAGCTCCTTTCGTCGCGTATATCTGGCTGCGCGCACCGTCGACACGCCGCCGACGCTTCTGTTCTGGTGGGGAAGCTACGGCTACAGGGGCGGCCCGACGATCGGCGACCTGATGGCGGTCGACAACCTGTCATCGAGGCTGCGTCTGCGCGGCGTCGAGCACGCCGTCATTTCGCATCCGGAACTGCAGATTCCGGGTCATCTGCCGGTTGATGATCTCTATGCGATCAAGCCTGCGAAAAAGCTCGTGTTCGTCTGTGGTCCTATCACCTACAATCGCGACCTGAACGACCTTTTGTCTGTCCACAGGCATGCGACCAAGATCGCGGCAGGCGTCAGCGTCCTTCCCAATCACGCCAGGATGAATCGCCGCTTCCATCACATTGTTGGCCGTGATGGCGTCGCTCCACCGTATTTCGATCTCGCCGTTTCGGAGACCGTTGAATCCACTGGAAAGGGGCGGATCGAGACCGCAGGTGTTTGCCTGCGTGGCCCTCAAGGCGAGTATGGCGCCAGGCGAGTTGCGATGGCACCTCAGGCAGAGGCGATGTTCCAAGATGTGGTGCGCGGGTCGGCGCTAAACCCGATCGAGATCGACACGGTGCTGTCACCTGAGAATGGTGCTGGGAAGATCCATGCCGGGTTCGCACGATCCGACATTGTGCTGACGACCCGCATGCATGGGGCGCTGTTGGCGCTCGCCGCAGGAAAGCCGGTGATTGCGATCGATCAGGTTCCCGGTGGAGCTAAGGTTTCAGCCGTGGTCGGCAGGACCGGTTGGCCATTTGTGTTCCAGGCAGAAAAGGTGTCTGCCGAAACGGTGCGGGCGGCGCTTGACGAATTGCGCACCGGCAATTGGCGGGCCCAGCTGGTCGGAGCCCAGGCCAGGATCCGTGCGCTTGTCGAAGATGCTCTCGCGGCAAGCGTCGACGTCATCGCGGACTGATCCGTCTGCACCTCGTGGAGCGAAGGACAGTCCCGAAATGGGCATAGATTTCCGGTGCCGCGTGGGCATCTGGAAGGAGCTGATTTTCCTGGGAAACTGGTGCCGCTTGCGTGACTCGAACACGCGACCCCATCATTACGAATGATGTGCTCTACCAACTGAGCTAAAGCGGCTTCCAGGCAGCGCAGCCTGACGGCCGCGCGACGGTGTGTGCCTGATAACTTCAAAGCGCTGTGATTGCAAGACGCCTTCTGAGGCTTTCGACAGGCGGGACAAACGTGCTGCCTGCCGGATATTCAGCGCGCCTTTCGGCACCGGAACAGGTCGGGCGCCGACGGTTTATGGATGTTGTCAGCCCGTGATGCGGGCCTTGGCCGCAGCGTATTCGGTGGCGAGGCGCTCGACCAACTCGGCGACGGGCACGACCTTGTCGACGGCGCCGATACCCTGGCCGCAACCCCAGATGTCTTTCCAGGCCTTGTACTTGGCGGCTTCCTCGAAATCCATCTTGGAGGGATCTGAGACAGCGAGGTTGTCGGGGTCCATGCCGGCGGCGCGGACCGAGCCCTTGAGGTAGTTGCCGTGGATGCCGGTGAACAGATTGGAGTAGACGATGTCGGCGGCCTTGGATTCGACGATCATCTGCTTGTAGTCGTCGCCGGCGCGCGCCTCCTCGGTGGCGATGAAGGGCGAGCCGATATAGGCGAGATCAGCACCCATGGCCTGTGCCGCGAGCACCGCACCGCCATTGGCGATGGCTCCGGACAGAAGCAGCGGGCCGTCGAACCACTGACGGATTTCCTGGATCAGGGCGAAGGGCGACAGCGTGCCGGCATGGCCACCGGCACCGGCAGCGACCGCGATGAGGCCATCGGCACCCATCTTGATCGCCTTGCGGGCGTGGCGGTCGTGGATGATGTCGTGCAGCACGATGCCGCCATAGGAATGGACGGCCTGGTTGACCTCCTCGACAGCACCCAGCGACGAGATGACGACCGGCACCTTGTATTTCACGCACAGGCGCAAATCGTGCTCGAGCCGCTTGTTGGACTTGTGCACGATCTGATTGACGGCGAAGGGGGCTGCCGGACGGTCGGGATTGGCGGCGTCATGGGCGGCGAGATCTTCGGTCACCATCGCCAGCCATTCGTCGAGCTGGGCCTCTGGGCGGGCGTTGAGCGCCGGAAACGAGCCGACGATGCCGGCCTTGCATTGGGCCAGCACCAGTGGCGGATGCGAGATGATGAACAAAGGCGCGCCGACGACGGGAACACGCAGGTTTTTCTTGAGGATGTCAGGCAATGCCACGCGTCTCTCCCGGGTCTAGAAATTGACGTTTCCGTAAACGTCACTCCATATAGCAGATCGGGCACGATCGACAATGCACGAGTCTGGGCACGAGTATGGGCACGAGTCCTGGACACCAGTCCGGCGGGGCTTGCCGTCGCCGGTTGCGGCGTCCGCTGCGAGGCGCGACTTGTTTTGCCGGCCTTGCCGCCCATTGCACCCATTTTGGCCGACATTTCGCTCGCGGTGCCGTTGATTGATGTCTTTTCTGCCGCTAACCATCTGGCAACACTGGCGCGTTGCGAGGAACATCGGTTGGATTCGATCGAAAAAGCGATCCGGAACGCTTTCGAAAAAGGCGATCCCGAGAATCGCGAGTTTCGCGAAAAGGTCTATCGTGCCGCCTTCGGTGCGCTCGACCGCGCGCTCAAGGCCAATCCGGCGATGACCGTGGAGGCGGCGATCGGCCGCCGCAAGTCGCTGCAGGCAAAGATCACCGAGATCGAATCGGAATTCATGCCCGCGGCCCCAGCGGTTTCGCTCGGCCAGGCCGGCGCGGCCCCGGCGCCTGATATCTCGCTCGACGGCAATGGCGCCGCCAGCGCACCGTCGGTTTCGATCGGCACCCCGGCGGCGGGTATTACCCCCGTCGTGCCCGACATCATGCCCGACGCAGTGTTGCCCGGCGGACCGCCGATCGCAATCACGGAGAAGCGCAGCCGCGCGGAACGGCGCGCCGCCGACCGTGCCAGCGCGCGGGCCGAACGGCGCCGGCCTTATGCCGCGATGTTTCTTGCCGTCACCTTGCTTGCCATGGGCGGCATCGGCGCCTGGTGGGCGGTCCAGACCGGCCAGTTCAAGTCGGCGGCCGAGATCGACACCTCGGTGCACAATCCGCCCAAGCAGCTTGAAAGCGAGGACTTTTCGCCGACCGATGCCGGGCCGGCGCGGCCCGGCGAGGTCGACCAGTCGCGCAACTGGATCACCGTGTTCACGCCGACCGACCCGACCGATGTCAGCGCGCCGGGTGGTACCTCGGCCGAGGTTGCCAAGGACGACACCGGCAGCTTCCTGCGCATCCGCTCGGGCAACACCGGCTCGGCGATCGTCTTCGACGTCGGCCGCGGCGTGCTCGAACAGATCGCCGGAAAGCATGCGGTGTTCGACATCATTGCGCGCGCCGAGGACGGCAAGGAAACGCAGATGGCCGTCGACTGCAATTTTGGCGAGCTCGGCGACTGCGGCCGCAAGCGCTACCTCGTCGGCTACCAGCGCGGCGAGTACCTGTTCGAGATGGACGTGCCCGACAAGGAACCGGGTGCTGCCGGCACCATCGCCATCAACTCCGACCTGACCAAGGAAGGCAAGGCCGTCGACATCTACGAGATCAGGGTGTCGGTGACGGAGTAGTGCGGCCTCGCCGCGGCTACGATTTCGTTCGACGTCAGGTTTTCGGAACCGGGCCTCAGTCGAGCAGGGCCTGCAGCGTCTCGATGCGGTCAGCTTCGGCTGGTGGCTTGTCCCAGCGCAGCCGGGAGATTCTGGGAAAGCGCATGGCGACGCCCGATTTGTGGCGGGTCGAGCGGTTGAGGCCCTCGAAGGCGACCTCCAGCACCAGGCCGTTGGCCCTGTCGGCGCGCACCGAGCGCACCGGGCCGAAACGCTCGACAGTGTTGTCGCGCACGAACTTGTCGATCTGCTTGAGCTCCTCGTCGGTAAAGCCGAAATAGGCTTTTCCCACCGGCACCAGCTCCTCAGCCCCCTCCGCGCCCGACCAGACGCCGAATGTGTAGTCGGAATAGAAGCTCGAACGCTTGCCGTGGCCGCGCTGGGCGTACATCAGCACGGCATCGACAATGTGCGGATCGCGCTTCCACTTGAACCACGGACCCTTGGGCCGACCGGCGAGATATGGTGAATCCAGCCGTTTCAGCATGACGCCTTCGATGATCGGATGCGGCGGTTCTCGTCGCATCGCCTCCAATTGATCCCAGCTGTCGAAGGCGACCAGCGGCGACAGGTCGAAGCGGTCCGGGTCGAGCGTGGCGATGAAGGCTTCAACACGGGCGCGGCGCGTCGTGAAGGGCAGCTCGCGCAGATCCTCGCCGTCGAGCTGGAGCAGGTCGTAGCAGCGCACGAAGGCGGGATAGCGGTCCTGCATCTTGGCTGACACGATCTTGCGGTTCAGCCGCTGCTGCAGGTCGGAGAAGGTGCCGGTCGCCTCGCGGGGTGAGCCGACGAGCAGCTCGCCGTCGAGTGCCGCGTCGAACTCCATTGCCGTCACCACGTCGGGGAAGGCGCCGGAGACATCGTCGCCGGTACGCGAATAGAGCCTGCGGATGCCGCCCTCCGACACCGCCTGGACACGGATGCCGTCCCATTTCCACTCGGCGGCGTAGTCGGTGGGGGCGAGTTTTTCGAGGTCGCCGTCGCCGACAGGATTGGACAGCATCACCGGCCGGAACAATGCGCGGGCAGCCTTTTCAGGCTTCGGCGCCTTGCCTTCCAGCCAAGCGAACAGGCTGGTGTAGGGTGGTGTCAGTCCGTGCCACAGCTCCTCGATCTCGGCGACGTCGACGGAACCGAGATCGGCCAGCGCCTGTTTGGCGAGGCGGGCCGAGACACCGATGCGCAAGCCACCGGTGACGAGCTTGATGATCGCGAAGCGGGCGGAGGTTTCGGCCTGATCGAGCAGCCGGGCGAGCACGGCTGGCCCGTCGGAACGGCTGGCGGATTGCAGTTTCTGCACGACCTCGGCGAGTGTGATGTCGTGGTTGGGCCGGCTTTCAGGCGCCTCCGGCCAGACCAGCGACACCGTCTCGGCAAGGTCGCCGACATAGTCGTAGGAATAGCCGAACAGGATAGGGTCCATGCGCTCGGAAACGAGCTGGCGCAGCATCGCCGGCTTGACCGAGGCGATGTCGAGTTCGCCGGTGATGGCGGCAAGGGCCAGCCCGCGATCGGGATCCTCGACCGCGCGGAAGTGGTCGGTGATGAGCTTCAGCTTGCCGTTGCGCGATGGCGTCAGCACCAGACGGTCGAGGAGTTCGGCGAAGCGGTTCATGGGAGAACCACGCCGCGCGAGGTCCGCGCTCTACGTTGCCCCCTGTCCTGCCGGACATCTCCCCCGCAAGGGGGGAGATCAGGCGCGCCTCCGGCGGCCCCATATCTTCGACGGTTGCGATTGGCCAAGGCCGCGATGAGGGCTGATCTCCCCCCTTGTCGGGGGAGATGCCCGGCAGGGCAGAGGGGGGCGCTGTCCCGCAGTGTTTTCCGTCCTGTGATGGACAGCAGGCCAGACAGAGGAGCGAGCAATGCTACGGGGCTGGACCATCCTCAATCCCCCTCATCCTCATACCCCACCAGGTGCAGCGGCCTCGCAGCAATCCCGTTGAGCTCGCACCAGCGTACCAGCGCTTCCTCGCGGCCATGGGTGACCCAGACCTCGCCGGCGCCGGTTTCGGTGATGGTGGCGGTCAGCTCGTCCCAGTCAGAGTGGTCGGAGATAACGAGCGGCAGTTCGACGCCGCCTTGCTTGGCGCGCTGGCGGATGCGCATCCAGCCGGATGCGAAGGCGGCGAGCGGGTCGGGGAAGCGCCGCGCCCAGCGGTCGGCGAAGGTGGCGGAGGGGGCGACGATGATGGCGCCGGCGAAGTCGGCCTTGTCGCCATCCTCGACGGTTGCCGGTCGGAGGTCGCCGAGGTCGACACCCTGGCTCTGGTAGTATTCGCTGAGCCTGGTCAGTGCCCCGTGGATGTAGATCGGCTTGTCGTAGCCCTGGTCGCGCAGCAATCGCATCACCCGCTGGGCTTTGCCGAGTGCGTAGGCGCCGACGAGATGGGCGCGCTCGGGAAACTGCCGGGTCGATTTCAGCAGCTTGCCGATCTCCTGGGAGGCGTCGGGATGGTGGAAGACGGGCAGGGCGAAGGTGGCCTCTGATATGAACACGTCGCAGGGTACGACCTCGAAGGCAGTACAGGTCGGATCCCTGGCGCGCTTGTAGTCGCCGGAGGCGACGATGCGCATGCCGTTGCGCTCGACCGAAATCTGCGCCGAGCCGAGCACGTGGCCTGCGGGGTGGAATGACACGGTGACGTCGCCGAGCCGGATCTTCTCGCCCAATGGCATCGCTTGGGTGGTCCCGGCGAAGTCAGGCCCGCAGCGGATCGCCATGATGTCGAGCGTTTGGCGCGTCGCCAGCACCTTGGCGTGGCCAGGGCGGGCATGGTCGGAATGGCCGTGGGTGATGAGCGCGCGGTCGACCGGCCGCACGGGGTCGATGTAGAAATCGCCTGGCGGGCAGTAGAGCCCTTCGGGACGGGAATGGAGGAGGTCGCTCGGCCGCATCTCCTCAAGATAGGCATTTGCCGCTTGCGTGGAAGCCCGGTTTGGCAGTAATGCGCGCCACCCTCCTTGTCATGGATGTCGCGCTTGACGCCGTTGCAGCTCTCCTCCAACGACCTGCTTGCCGACCGGCGGGCGGACTATGCCGAAATGCTGTTCGCCTCAGGCGACCATGCCGCCGCCGCCGAACTGATGCTCGGCGCGCTGGAACTCGCCCCCGGCTGGGCCATGGGCTGGTTCCGGCTCGGCGAGATGCAGGAAGCTGCCGGCGAGATGCGGGCCGCCGCAGAGGCCTGGCGCATGTCGCTGAAGCTCGAGCCGGCTGATCGGCCCGGTGCCGCGCTCAAGCTGCAGCTGATCGGGGCGGCACCTGCCGAGGACAGCCCGCCCAGCGCCTTCGTCGAAATGCTGTTCGACCAGTATGCGGAAAAGTTCGACCACGCGCTGGTCGAGACGCTGCATTATCGCGTGCCGGAACTGCTGACGGCGGCGATCGGCGCGACCGGGCGCAACACATTTGCGCACGCCGTCGATCTCGGCTGCGGCACCGGGCTGATGGGCGTGAAACTCCGGCCAGTGACGAAGCGCCTCGACGGCTACGACATCTCGGCCGAGATGCTCCGCAAGGCGCGCGACAAGGGCGTCTACGACTATCTGATCAAGGCCGACCTGCAGGAGTTGGAGCCGGCGGGGCAGACGGCCGATCTCGTCACCGCGGCCGACGTGTTCATGTATCTCGGCGCGCTCGACCGGGTGTTTTCGAGCGTGATGAAGATGCTGGCACCGGGTGGTGTGTTTGCGTTTTCGGTCGAGCGTCTTGCGGGCGAAGGGGTGTTCGATCTGCAGGAGTCCAGGCGCTATGCCCATTCCGAGGCCTATGTGCACGGGCTGATCGCCGCTGCTGGATTACGCCTGCTGTCGCTGGAGCACGCGGTCATACGCCAGGACCGCCGCACGCCGGTCGAGGGCCTGATCGTGGTGACGGACCTGGCGGTCTAGCGCCGACTGCTGCTCGGGCTGCCGAGCATGCCGCGCGAGCGCAGCGGCTTTTCAGCCGGTTTGGCAGTGGGGGCCACCTGATGCTGCAAGGCCGCCAATTGGGCCTGAAGGTCGCGGACGAGCTTTTCCAGCTCGATGATGCGGGCTTCGTGGGAGGCGGTGTCTGTCATGGGCGAAGGCTCTCAGTTTTTGAGGCCATCTGATACGGCGGTGCCTGGAACGCAAGCCTCCTGCGTCACGTTCCTTCCCACCCTCCTCTGCCCTGCCGGGCATCTCCCCCACAAGGAGGGAGATTAGTCGCTTCGGCGCCGTGCCATTCCTGCCGCGTCGAAGCGCGTCCAGTCTGATGAAGTATTTCCGCTCTGCTGTTGAAGACTGGACGAAGCGCTGGTGAAGGCCTGATCTCCCCCCTTGTGGGGGAGATGCCCGGCAGGGCAGAGGGGGGTGGGAGGGAACGAGACCTTGGCCGGTTGGCATGCAGCTGTCCTTGATCCCTGTTTGTTCCAGATTTCGCTTGGCGCAGCCTGATCGCCGCGCTAGGCATGAGGCGTGACGAGCCAAGCGCGACTGGAGCCGAATTCGACTGCCGCGATGCTGCCGGAGCCATTCCTGCGATGGTTCGCCGAGCGCGGCTGGTCGCCGCGTGCCCACCAGCTCGACCTGCTCACCAGTGCCCAGCAGGGCAATTCGGTGCTGCTGATCGCCCCCACCGGTGCCGGCAAGACGCTGGCCGGTTTCCTGCCTGCGCTGACCGATCTGGCGATCCGGCCGAAGAGGCGTCCCGGCGAGCCGCAACGCGGCGTGCATACACTGTACATTTCACCGCTCAAGGCGCTTGCCGTCGACATCGAACGCAATCTCGGCAGGCCTGTTGACGAGATGAACCTGCCGATCACGATGGAGACGCGCACCGGCGACACGCCGCAGCACAAGCGCACGCGCCAGAAGCTGTCACCGCCGGACATATTGCTGACGACACCCGAGCAACTGGCGTTGCTGATCGCATCGCCCGACGCAGACCGCTTCTTCAACGGGCTGCGCTACATCGTGCTCGACGAACTGCATTCGCTGGTCACCTCCAAGCGCGGGCACCTCTTGTCGCTCGGGCTGGCGCGGCTCAGGGCCTACGTGCCCGACCTGCAGGCGATCGGGCTGTCGGCGACGGTGGCCGAGCCGGACGAGCTCCGGCGCTGGCTGGTCAGGCAGAATCCGGCAGGCGAGATGGCCGACCTCATCACCGTGTCGGGCGGTGCCAGGCCAGAGATCACGATCCTCGATTCCGAGGAGCGTGTGCCGTGGTCGGGGCATTCGGCGCGATATGCCATTCCCGAAGTCTATGACGCGATCCGCCGGCACCAGACGACGCTTTTGTTCGTCAACACCCGGAGCCAGGCCGAGCTGTTGTTCCAGGAGCTGTGGCGCGTCAACGACGACAATCTGCCGATCGCCCTGCATCACGGCTCGCTCGACGTCGGCCAGCGCCGCAAGGTCGAGAAGGCGATGGCCGACAACGTGTTGCGTGCCGTCGTCGCAACCTCGACGCTCGATCTCGGCATCGACTGGGGCGACGTCGATCTCGTCGTCCATGTTGGCGCCCCCAAGGGCGCGAGCCGGCTCGCCCAGCGCATCGGCCGCGCCAACCACCGGATGGACGAGCCGAGCCGGGCGATCCTGGTGCCGGCCAATCGTTTCGAGGTGCTGGAGTGCCGGGCCGCACTCGAGGCCAATTATCTCGGCGCGCAGGACACCCCGCCGCTGATCGACGGCGCGCTCGACGTGCTGGCCCAGCATGTGCTGGGCTGCGCCTGTGGCGCGCCCTTCGTCGCAGACGAGCTTTACGCCGAAGTAACATGTGCTGCTCCCTATGCCGGGCTAGACCGCGACAGTTTCGACCGCGTCGTCGATTTCGTCGCCACCGGCGGCTACGCGCTGCGCAGCTACGAGCGCTACGCCCGCATCCGCAAGACCAAGGATGGTAAGTGGCGGGTGTCCAATCCGCGCATTGCCCAGCAATACAGGCTGAATGTCGGCACCATCATCGAAGCGCCGATGCTGAACGTCCGTTACACCAGGGCCAAGGGCAAGGTCGGCGCGGGCACGGCAGCAGCACTGACCCTGCGCGGCGGGCCGGTGCTCGGCAAGATCGAGGAGTATTTCGTCGAGACACTTTCGGTGGGCGACATGTTCATGTTCGCCGGCAAGGTGCTGCGCTTCGAGGGCATCCGCGAAAATGAGTGTTATGTCTCGACGGGCGGCGCCGGCAACGTTCTGGTGCCGTCTTATGCCGGCGGCAAGTTTCCGCTGTCGACCTATCTCGCCGACCAGGTGCGCGGCATGCTGGCCGACCCCGCGCGCTGGAAGGCGCTGCCTGAGCAGGTCGCAGACTGGCTGCGCATCCAGCAGGAGAAGTCGGTGCTGCCGCGCAAGGAGGACCTTCTGATCGAGACTTTTCCACGCGGCGAGCGCTTCTACATGGTGGCCTATCCCTTCGAGGGGCGGCTGGCGCACCAGACGCTCGGTATGCTTCTGACCCGCCGGCTGGAGCGCATGGGCGCGCGGCCGCTGGGCTTTGTCGCCACCGACTATTCGCTGGCCGTCTGGGCGCTGGGCGATCTGGGGGCGATGTTCAGGGCGAAAGAACCGTCGCTGGGCGAACTGTTCGACGAGGATATGCTGGGCGACGACCTCGAGGCCTGGTTGGCCGACAGCTGGCTGCTCAAGCGCACCTTCCGCAACTGTGCCGTCATCGCCGGGCTGATCGAGAAGCGGTTTCCCGGCCAGGAAAAGAGCGGCCGACAGGTGACTGTTTCAGCCGACCTCATTTACGACGTCTTGCGCAGCCATGAGCCCGACCACCTTCTGCTCAAGGCGACGCGGGCGGATGCAGCCAGCGGGCTGCTCGATGTCAGGAGGCTTGCCGAGATGCTCTCGCGCATCCGCGGCCGAATCGTGCACAAGATGCTCGACCAGATTTCGCCGCTGGCGGTGCCAGTGATGCTTGAGATCGGCAAGGAGCCGGTCAATGGCGAGGCGCACGACTCCCTGCTTCTGGAGGCGGCGGATCTGATCGATGAGGCGATGGGAAGCGCATGAACATAGCCGCGCGCGAACTGACCAGGGCAGGCTGCGAGACGATCGCGGTCGCTGGCGTGCGCGCCGCCTGCGACTGGCGCGGCGTGGTGCATTTCCCTGAGCTCGACCTGCTCGTCGTCTCCGACCTGCATCTGGAGAAGGGCTCTTCGCACGCCCGCCGCGGCCGGCTGATCCCACCCTATGATACGGCAGCGACGCTTCAACGCCTGGCCGTGGTTGTGGATGACTACCAGCCGCGCACAATCGTCAGCCTCGGCGACAGTTTCCATGACGGCGAGGGCGCGGCGCGCCTGCCCGAACCATTCCGTGACAGCCTGATGGCGATGATGGTTGGGCGGAGCTGGTTCTGGATATCAGGCAATCACGACCCCGACGCGCCCGACGATCTGCCGGGCGAAACGGTAGAGGAATTGGCGGTCGCAGGCCTGGTGTTCCGCCACGAGCCGTCGAAGGGCCATGCCGAGGGCGAGGTCGCCGGCCACCTGCACCCCTGCGCCCGCATCGTCCAGCGCGGCCGCTCGGTCCGTCGCCGCTGCTTCGCCAGCGACGGAATGCGCCTCATCATGCCCGCCTTCGGCGCCTTCACCGGCTCGCTCAACGTGCTCGACCGGGCCTATCGCGGCATGTTCCGGGAAGGGGCGCCGACGGCTTACATGATCGGGACGAGCCGGGTCTATCCGATTGCAGGGTCGCTGCTCAGGCCGGGTTGATGTCGTTTTGACTGCTCGGCAGTCGCTCCTTGCCGTTCTCCAGGTCTTGCCAGTGACGGTGTAGGCTCACCGCGAATTCTGCGCTGCAAAACAGCCACCGCGGAGGGGAGCAACAGGGCGTCCGACGCCGGTGTCGAGGACTGCCGCCATATCAGGCACGGAAGCATCGGAAGAGACGGCACGCGGCCCTCAAACGTAAAACGACCCGGCACGGTCTCCCGCGCCGGGTCGTTTCGTCAACACGCAGTCGCCTTGTTAGCTGGCAGCACTTGCCTGCACGGCGGTGCGCTCAGCCAGGAGCTGGCGGACGACGGCCATGTGGTTGTTCAGTTCGCCGATCGCCTCATCGAGCAACTGGCGCTGCTTCTGCAGGCGACCGAGCTGCTTGTCCGACTTGTCGAGCGTCAGGCGCAACTGCTTGGCGTTGGTGCCGGTCGGGTCGTAGAGGTCGATCATCTGCTTGACGTCGCGCAGCGAGAAGCCGACCTTCCTGCCGAGCAGGATAAGCTTCAGCCGGGCGCGGTCGCGGCGGGTGTAGAGGCGCGTCGCACCTTCGCGCTTGGGGTTGAGCAACCCCTTGTCTTCGTAAAAGCGCAAAGTACGGAGCGTTACGCCGTACTTCTTTGCCATTTCGCCGATGCGGACATAGTCCTCGCCGGAGAGATTGTTTTCATTGGCCGCAACATCGGCGACCGATACAAGTTTCATCATCTACTCTGCTATCCCCAATTGCGAGCAATGGCGGCAGGGCCGGCCGGTGCTCTGATGGAAGCCGGAGGGGGCAAGGCTTCCGATCGTGGTTTCTACGTAAATGCTACAAAAAGACGGCGATCTGTACACGTCTTACGTTTACGTAAATGCTATAACGATCTGGCCTACCCTACGCAAGGGAAATCTGGCCGAACCGACCGCCAAGGCGGGAACACAACGTCGCACTTTCTTAAGCTTGGTTAAGAGCTTGTTTACCACGTTGAGGGAAATGTAGCCGTGTCGGTTTCCCCCGTGGTCATCATGTACCGAATTGTTCACGGTTTCGGAAGGCGGCGAAATGCCCGAGGAGCCAAAACCCGCGGCAAATCGCAGCCTCCGTCCCGGCAAGGCTTGAGACTTCTGGTTCCGGCACCAGCACTCTGACCAACGGGCGATTCGATGAACAGCAAGCGGTCCTATCTCGATTCCCTCAATGACGGCAGGCAGCGCCGCCCGCTTGCCTCGCTCGACGAGCTCAATCGCTCGCTCGAAAATCTCGAGGCTCGGCTTGAGCGCCAGCGCAACGAGCAGCGCGATGCGCCTGCCGAACCGTATCGCGCGCCACAGCGCCATGCGCCGCCTGCCGGCTACACGCCGCGCGGCGAATATGGCCGCACCACACCCTATGAGCGCCCTTACCAGGCGATCGCCCGCGACATCGACCGCGCCCGCGGCCAGGAAGATGGCGTTGCCGCCGTCGGCAAGATCGCCGGCGAGCTCCGCGCCCTGCGTGAAGAGATGCGCCACCAGATGAGCACCGGGCTGCAGCGCGAATTCGACCTCCTGCGCAAGGACATCGACCGCGCCAGCCAGTCCGGCGCCGTCGGGTCGCAGGCCGTCGAGCTGGGCCTCGAGCTGGAGCGCCTGTCGGGCGCTATCCACACGCTCGCCGAACGCAGCGACGACAAAAGCGTCAACACGCTGCGCCTCGAACTCGAGCAGGTCCGCCGCTCGCTCGGCGAGCTGGCGCGCGAGGAGACCGTGCTTTCGGTCGACCGCCGCTGGGACGAGTTCGACCGCCGCTGGGACGCATTCGCCGACCGCATGTCGGAAGATGCTCGCCAGCGTCCCGAAGATCCGGCGCTTGCTGCCCTTGCCGGCCGCCTCGAACAGATCAACGACGCCGTCAACAACCTGCCCGAATCGCTGTCGCTGCTGTCGATCGAGGACAAGGTCCGCACGCTTGCGGGTGCGGTCGAGCAGTTCGTGCGCCAGCGCGACAGCCATGGCGACGAGATGTTCAGCCTGATCGACGAGCGCCTCGACGAAATCTCGCGCGCCATCGTCGCCTCGACGGTCGCCGCCCAGACGCCGCACTTCAACCCCGAGCCGTTCGAGCGGATCGAGGTGCGCATTGCGGCCCTTGCCCATCAGATCGAAGAGATCACCGCGGAGCAGCCGACCGCCGAGATCATCGACCGCCTCAACACACTGTCCGAGCGTGTCGACGACATCGCGCAGCGCAGCGACATCCCCGAGCAGGCTGTCGAGCGTCTGACGCGGCAGATCTCGCTGATCGCCGACAAGATCGAGCGCACGCCCGCTGCACCTGACGCCGGCCTGATCTTCCAGGGCATCGAACAGCGCTTCGACGCCCTGGCCGACGTGTTCGAGCGCCGCCAGGGCGATGCCTTCGAACATGGCAACACATTGTTCCGTGACCTCGAGCGTCGCCTCGAAGACCTGGGCGAGCGCCTCGATCGCCAATCGGCACAGCCCGCCGCCGATCATTCCGGCATCATGGAAGCGATCGATGCGCGCTTCACCGCCTTCGCCCAGCGCCTCGAGACCAATCGCCCCGACCCGGCGAATGAACTGGCGATGCGCGGGCTCGAAGCCCGGCTGGACGACATCTCCAACCGTCTGGAAATCTCGGCGGCACAGGTGGCGAGTATCGACCCCGACCTGATCCGCGGTCTCGAAGCCCAGGTCAGCGAGCTGTCGAACCATCTGGCGCGGCCTGGCTCGCCGCTGCCCGAGTTCGCAGACGTCCGCCCGCGCCTCGAGGAAATCGAGCGCGCGATTTCTGGCAATCATCATGCGCTGGTCGAAGCAGCCCGCCAGGCCGCCGAGGACGCGGTGCGTTCCTTCTCCGGCTCGACCACCGAAATCGCCGCGGTGACCGGCCTTGCTCAGGACCTGAAGGCGCTCGAAGCGCTGACCCGTCGTTCCGACGAGCGCAACGGCAAGACCTTCGAAGCGATCCACGACACGCTGCTGAAGATCGTTGACCGGCTTGGCTCGATCGAGACCAGCGAAGCGCCGGCGCCTGTCGAAGCCCCGCCCGCTTCCGTCGCAGAACTGCTGTCGACCACCATGCTGTCGCCGGCGCCGAAGCTTTCACTCAGCGAAACGCCGTCGCTGCAGCCGGAAGCGCCGGCACCGCTGCCCGAGGCCAATCACACGTTCGGTCGTCGCGCCAGTGACAGGCCCGACGACGATCGCCCGGCGCGCAGCCCGGCCCAAGCCGCCGCCGAAGCCGCTGCGGCAGTTGCAGCCCTTGACGGTGTCCGCACCGAAAAGAAGGAGCAGAAGCCGGCCAGAACTTCGATGCTGAGTGGTCTCGCCCGCGCTTTCACCAGCAAGAAGGCCAAGCCGCAGCCGCCGGTCGTCGAAGCTGCCGAACCCGTCGTCGAGGCACCGGCGCCCGGCATGGCGCTCGACGCGCCGCTCGATCCCAAGATTGCCAACCGTCCGCTGGAACCCGGTTCGGGCGCGCCCGACCTCAACGCCATCATGCGCCGCGTCCGCGACGAACGTGGCGACACGGTGCGCCCCAACGAGCCCGACGCTTCGAAGTCCGACTTCATTGCCGCCGCTCGCCGTGCCGCCCAGGCCGCGGCCGCTGAGGCGGATGCGGCCAAGCGCAGTTCCGACCTCAAGGGCCCGGTGCGCGCGCTGCGGATCGGCGACCTGATCAAGTCGCGGCGCAAGTCGGTGCTGATGGCCGTCGGCGCCGTGATGCTGGCGCTCGCCGGCATGCAGCTCGGCAAGGCCTTTATCAGCGACCCGATCGAGACGGCAGGCGTCACCGTCGCTCCGGCGGCATCGCAACCGGTCCAGACGGCAGCCGTGGTGCCGGCAAAGCCGGTTGTGACAGCAGCTGCGCCTGTCCGCAATGTCGACAAGCCGGAGACGGCGAGCGCGACCGTCGCCGAGCCCGAGCAGATCGCCGACGTGTCGGTCGACCAGTTGCCCGCCGCTGCCGCGCTCGACAAGACCAGCACCCAGTCGATACCGGCACAGCCTGTAACCACCGAGACCATCAAGCCCTCCGTCACCCCGGCAGCCTTCATGCCCGAGGCCGTTGGACCGGAGGCGTTGCGCCAGGCAGCGAACGCCGGTGACGCCAAGGCGCTGTACGAGATGGGCTCGCGTTATGCCGAGGCGCGTGGCGCCAATGCCGACATGAAGGCAGCATCGCAGTGGTATGAAAAGGCCGCCGAGCTCGGCTTCGCGCCGGCACAATACCGCATCGGCAACATGTACGAGAAGGGCACCGGCGTCGAACGCGATGCCATCAAGGCTAAGACCTGGTACCAGCTCGCGGCTGCCCAGGGCAACGCCAGCGCCATGCACAATCTGGCGGTGCTGTTTGCCATGGGTGCCGACGGCACTGTCGACAACGACTCGGCCAATCGCTGGTTCACCAGCGCCGCCGAACTTGGCATCAAGGACAGCCAGTTCAATCTCGGCATCCTTGCTGCCAAGGGCGTCGGCATGAAGCAGAACCTCGAAGAATCCTATAAGTGGTTCGCCATTGTCGCCAAAGAGGGTGACAAGGATGCCGCAGCCAAGCGCGACGAGATCGCCAAGGCGCTCAGCCCCGAGCAGCTCAAGCGCGCCGAGGAGACGACGGCACTGTGGCAGCCCAAGCAGCTCGACGCGGCCGCCAATTCGGTCGTCGTGCCGGCTGCCTGGCAGGATGCACCGGCCGCCAACATCGACATGAAGCGGGCGGTGCAGAACATCCAGGCGATCCTCAACAAAAACGGCTACGAAGCCGGCAAGCCCGATGGCATGATGGGTCAGAAGACCAAGGACGCGATCATGGCCTTCCAGAAGGACAATGCGCTGGCGCCCACCGGCACTGTCGACGAGCCGCTGGTCGAGGCGCTCCTGGCGCGCAAATAGTTAGCCACAGCTGATATCAGGTGACCCGCCTTTACCGGCGGGTTAACTGATTGAGTTATTTTTCGTTTTGTGTCCGGTGAAGTTTGACTTCGCCGCAATGTCGGCGCAAGTACCCGGTAGCCAACAAGCTCCCAGGGATGGGCGTCGGCAACAATTCGATTTGCAGAGTCTGACGGGTGGGCATTTATCTCCCGATTGCTGAGATGTCGGTCAATGTGTTCGTGCTCCTGGCGATGGGTGCGGCGGTCGGCTTTCTGTCTGGTATGTTCGGGGTCGGCGGCGGTTTCCTGATCACGCCGCTTCTGATCTTCTACAACATCCCGCCCGCCATCGCTGTCGCCACCGGCGCCAACCAGGTCATCGCCTCGTCCTTCTCCGGCGCGCTTGCCCATCTCAAGCGCGGCACGCTCGACTTCAAGCTCGGCACGGTGCTTTTGATCGGCGGCATCGCAGGTTCCGCCGCCGGCGGCTTCGTCTTTGCGCTGCTGCGCGCCATAGGCCAGCTCGACCTGTTCATCTCACTGCTCTACGTCGTCTTCTTGGGCACCGTCGGCGGGCTGATGCTGATCGAAAGCGTCAATGCGCTGCGGCTCACCAAGGGCGGCGTGCCGCCGGCCCTAAAGAAGTCGGGCCAGCACAACTGGATCCACCGCCTGCCCTTCAAGATGCGCTTCCGCACCTCGAAGCTGTTCGTCTCGGTCATCCCGGTGCTCGGCATCGGCGCCGGCATCGGCTTCCTCTCCGCCATCATGGGCGTCGGCGGCGGCTTCATCATGGTGCCGGCGCTGATCTACCTGCTCAAGGTGCCGACCAATGTCGTCGTAGGCACCTCGCTGTTCCAGATCGTCGTCGTCTCGGCCTTCACCACCTTGGTGCACTCCTCGACCAACCAGACCGTCGACATCATCCTGGCGCTGGTCCTGATGGTCGGCGGCGTTGCCGGCGCCCAATACGGCGCCAAGGCCGGCCAGAAGCTGCGCGGCGAACAGCTGCGCGCGCTGCTCGCACTGCTGGTGCTGGCGGTCGCCTTGCGCCTCGGCTTCGACCTGTTCGTCAAGCCGCAGAACCTCTATTCGCTGACCGGCGTGAGCGGGCTGTTGTGATGCGGGTCGCGGCATATCTCGCAGCCCTGATGCTCGCGGCAGCGGGGCCAGTGCGCGCCCAGGAGCCGGCGCATCCCGAAAGCATCCAGATCGGGCTCTCGACCGACCGTGTCGCCATCACCGCCGACTTCGCCGGTGCCGACCTCACCATCTTCGGGGCGCTCGAAAACGCCGACCCGCTGATCAACCGCCAGGGCCGCTACGACGTCTATGTCGTGCTCGAGGGTCCGGCGCGGCCGGTGGTGGTGCGGCGCAAGAGCCGCGTGCTCGGCATGTGGATCAACACCCAGTCCGAGACCTTCGTCAACGTGCCGATGTCCTATTCGGTGGCGACCACCCGCCAGCCGCAGGACATCACCGATCCCAACAACTACCGCCAGCTCTCACTGGGCGCCAACAACATCTACATGGAGCCCGAGGACAAGCGCGACAGCCCGCTGACCATCCAGGAGTTCACCGAGGCGCTGCGCGAGCGCAAGCTGGCGACCGGGCTCTACTCCGACAATATCGGCGGCGTGCAGTTCCTGTCGCAGAGCCTGTTCCGCGCCACGCTGCACCTTGCACCCAACGTGCCGGTCGGCACCCACAAGGCGCGTGCCTTCCTGTTTCGCAACGGCATCTTCATCAAGGAAACCTCGGCCCAGCTGGCCATCGTCAAGTCGGGCTTCGAGCAGACCATCTTTCGCTTCGCCACCGACCACGGCTTCGGCTACGGCCTCTTTGCCATCGGGCTGGCCATGCTCACCGGTTGGCTCGGCAGGATCATCTTCAGGAAGGACTGAAGGGGAGGCCAAGCTCTGTGCTTCCGCTCGGTGGTCGCCGGCACTCGACGGCTGACTGGCTATCGCATCCTCATATCGGCAAGTCCGGCACCGGCGTTGTCACGGCGACATTGGCAAGGGCGGAAGCAGCCAAGCAGCAGGCGCCTGCGCCTTTCCGCCCGGCCAGCGCCTGCTCAGTGCTGACGACCTCCTAAAAAGCTCAAAACGCAAGGAAAATTTCGCCGAATTGCGGATTCGCAAAAATTGACGTTTACGCAAACGTCAATTTTTGCTAATCGCGGTTCGACAAGCGGTTCCCCGTCGCATACCGTCTGGCCGGAACCGGCTCACATTTGCTGGAGGAAGAGCAATGCCGACATTTCGCGCGCCGGTCCAAGACACACTTTTCGTGCTCAATGACGTGCTCGGCTACGAGCGCTACAGCAACCTCGCCGGCTTCTCCGACGCCAGCCCGGACGTGCTGGAGGCGATCCTCGCAGAGGGCGCCAAGCTCGCCGAAAACGTCATGCATCCGCTCAACCGCGTTGGCGACATGGAGGGCTGCGTCCGCAACGACGATGGCTCGGTGACGACGCCCAAGGGCTTCAAGGAAGCCTTTGACCAGTATCGCGAAGGCGGCTGGATGGGGCTGGCCGTACCAGTCGAGCACGGCGGGCAGGGCCTTCCCTACACTGTTCATTCGGCTGTCGGCGAATACATGTCGGCCGCCAACATGGCGCTGATGATGTATCCCGGCCTGACGCAAGGCGCGATGGCCGCGATCCTCGTCCATGGTTCGGACGAGCAGAAGGCGACCTGGCTGCCGAAGATGGTCGAGGGCACCTGGACCGGCACCATGAACCTGACCGAGCCGCATTGCGGCACTGATCTCGGCCTGCTCCGCTCCAAGGCCGTGCCGAATGGCGACGGCTCATATCGGATCTCCGGCCAGAAGATCTTCATCTCGGCGGGCGAGCACGACATGTCCGAGAACATCATCCATCTGGTGCTGGCCCGTATCGAGGGCGCGCCGGAAGGCGTGAAGGGCATCTCGCTGTTCATCGTGCCGAAATTCAAGCTCGACGCTTCGGGTAACCCCGCCGCGCGCAACACCGTTTCTTGCGGCTCGATCGAGGAGAAGATGGGCATCCACGGCAACTCGACCTGCGTCATGAATTATGACGAGGCCGAGGGTTTCCTGATCGGCGAGGCCAATGGCGGCCTGAAGGCGATGTTCACGATGATGAACGAGGCGCGCCTCGGCGTCGGCCTGCAGGGCCTGGCGGTTTCCGAAATTGCCTATCAGAACGCCGTCGCCTATGCCAAGGACCGCATCCAGGGCCGCTCGCTGACCGGGCCGAAGGCGCCTGACAAGAAGGCCGATCCGATCATCGTCCACCCCGACATCCGCCGCAAGCTGATGACCATGAAGGCCTTCAACGAGGCCGGCCGGGCACTGGTGCTGTGGACCGCCATCAATTCCGACGTCGCCCACCGTTCCGAGGACGGCGCCGAGCGCCAGGCTGCGGACGACCACATGGGCTTGATGACCCCGATCGTGAAGGGTGTGCTGACCGACAAGGGCTTCGAGCATGCCGTGATGGCGCAGCAGGTTTTCGGCGGCCACGGCTACATCGAGGAGCATGGCATGAGCCAGTTCGTGCGCGATGCCCGCATCGCCATGATCTATGAGGGCGCCAACGGCGTGCAGGCGCTCGACCTCGTCGGCCGCAAGCTCGGCCTCAATGGCGGCCGCGCCGTGCAGGCCTTCTTCAAGGAGGTCGGCGAGTTCTGCGAGGCCAATCGCGGTGACGAGCAGATGGCGCCTTACACCAAGGCGTTGAAGAAGGGCCTTAACGACCTGCAGGCAGCGACCATGTGGCTGGTGCAGAACGGCATGGCCAATCCGGACAATGCCGGTGCCGCCTCGACCGACTATATGCATCTCTTCGGCCTCGTCGCGCTTGGCTACATGTGGGGTCGGATGGTCAAGTCGGCGCAGGACAAGCTGGCAACAGGCGCCAATGGTTCGGCTGATTTCTACGAAACCAAGCTGGTGACGGGGCGCTACTTCATGGAGCGCGTCATGCCCGAGACCTCGGTGCATCTCGCGCGCCTGTCGACCGGTTCGGCGACGATGATGGCGCTCGCCGCGGAGGCGTTCTGATCGAAGACCTGGCGGCCGTTCGCGGCCGCCTGGCAATTGCGGCGTCGAAACGCGGAGGAGATCGTGGCGGCAATTCCTGCAGATGTTCTGGGGCTCCCGAAGCCCGCCTGGGCCGCGGACGACGTGGCGATGCTCTACGACATGGCACACCGCTTCATGTCGGAAGAGATCCTTCCGCATTATGACGGCTACGAGAAGAACGAGATCGTCGACCGTGCCGCCTGGGAAAAGGCCGGTGCTGCTGGCCTGCTCTGCGCCTCGATGCCCGAGGAATATGGCGGTTCGGGCGGCACCTTCGCCCATGAGAGCGCGATCATCGAGGCGATCGGCCATGTCGGCGTCGACGGTTTCGGCATCGCCCTGCACAATGCCATCGTCGCCCCCTATATCCTTCACTATGGCTCCGAAGAGCAGAAGAAGAAGTGGCTGCCCAAGATGGCGACCGGCGAGTTGATCGGCGCCATCGCCATGACCGAACCGGGTGCCGGCTCCGATCTGCAGGGGGTGAAGACGCGCGCCGAAAAGGACGGCAACCAGTACCGGATCAACGGCTCCAAAACCTTCATCACCAACGGCCAGCTGGCGAACCTGGTCATCGTGGTGACCAAGACCGACCCGTCCAAGGGCGCCAAGGGAACCTCGCTGATCGTCGTCGAGACCGACGAGGTCGACGGTTTCGAGCGCGGCCGCAACCTCGACAAGATCGGGCTCAAGGCCAATGACACCTCGGAGCTGTTCTTCAACGACGTACGTGTTCCGACCTCCAATCTGCTGGGACAGGAAGAAGGCCAGGGTTTCGTCCAGCTGATGCAGCAGCTGCCGCAAGAGCGGCTGGAGATCGGCACCGGCGCGATCGCCATGATCGAGCGCGCGCTGGCCGTGACCATCGACTACGTCAAGGACCGCAAGGCCTTCGGCAAGGCGATCCTGGATTTCCAGAACACCCAGTTCAAGCTGGCCGAACTCAAGACCGAGGCGACCATCGGCAGGGTTTTCTACAACGACTGCGTCGCCCGTCACATTTCCGGCGGGCTCGATCCGGTAACTGCTTCGATGGCCAAGTATTGGCTGTCCGACCTGCAGTGCAAGATCGTCGATGAGTGCCTGCAATTGTTTGGCGGCTATGGTTATATGAACGAATACCCGATCGCCCGCATGTATCGCGACGCCCGCGTGCAGCGCATCTATGGCGGTACGAACGAGATCATGAAGTTGCTGATCGCGCGCTCGCTCTGAGCAGCCGATCCGGAAACCAAGGAGCAAGAAAATGGCTGACGCTTTTGTCTATGACGCCGTGCGCACGCCGCGCGGCAAGGGCAAGAAGGATGGATCGCTGCATGAGGTTCCGGCGGTGCGCCTCGGCGCCAAGGTGCTGGAAGCGCTGCGCGACCGCAACGGCTTCGACACGGCAGAAGTCGACGACATCATCTTCGGCTGCGTCGATCCCGTCGGCGAAGCCGGTTCGGTGATCCCGCGCTCGGCCGCCTTCGAGGCCGGCTACGACAACAAGGCGCCGGGCATGCAGATCTCGCGCTTCTGCGCCTCCGGCCTCGACGCCATCAACTTCGGCGCTGCGAAGATCGCGCAGGGTGCCGACGAGATCGTGATCGCCGGCGGCGTGGAATCGATGTCACGCGTCGGCATGGGCATGTCGGGCGGCGCCTGGTTCATGGATCCCTCGGTCGGCATGCCGGCCTGGTTCATGCCGCAAGGCGTATCGGCCGATCTGATCGCCACCAAATATGGTTTCTCGCGCGACGACGTCGACGCCTATGCCGTCGAGAGCCAGAAGCGCGCCGCCAAGGCCTGGGAGAAGGGCTACTTCAAGAAGTCGGTGGTTCCGGTGAAGGACCAGAACGGCCTCACCATCCTCGCCCATGACGAGCACATGCGCCCGACCACCGACATGCAGTCGCTCGGCCAGCTGCAGCCTTCCTTCGTCATCCCCGGCGAGATGGGCGGCTTCGACGCGGTCGCCGTGCAGCGTTATCCCGAGCTCGAAGAGGTCAACCACGTCCACCATGCCGGCAACTCGTCCGGCATCGTCGACGGTGCGGCGGCCGTCCTGCTCGGCTCTAAGAAGGCCGGCAAGACGATGGGCCTCAAGCCGCGCGCCCGCATTCGCGCCTTCTCCAACATCGGCTCCGAACCGGCGATGATGCTGACCGGTCCGGTCGACGTCACCGAGAAGCTGCTCAAGCGCGCCAAGATGAAGATCTCCGACATCGACCTGTTCGAGCTCAACGAGGCCTTCGCCTCGGTGGTGCTGCGCTACATGCAGGCCTTCGAGATCCCGCACGACAGGATCAACGTCAATGGCGGCGCGATCGCCATGGGACACCCGTTGGGGGCCACCGGGGCGATGATCTTCGGCACTGTACTCGACGAACTGGAGCGCCGGGACCTCAACACCGCGCTGGTGACGTTGTGCATCGGCGCCGGCATGGGCACCGCAACGATCATCGAACGCGTTTGATTTCGGCCGGAAGGAGACAGACATGACCTATACCAACTTCACGGTCGAAACCGATGCCGATGGCATCGCGCTCGTCACCTGGAACATGCCCGACCGCTCGATGAACGTCTTCACCGAAGAGGTGATGGGCGAGCTCGACAAGATCATCGACCAGGTCGTCGCCGACGCCGGCATCAAGGGCGCCGTCATCACCTCGGGCAAGGAGACCTTCTCCGGCGGTGCCGACCTCACCATGCTGCAGAAGATGCTCGGCATCTATGCCAAGGAGAAGTCCAAGGATCCGGAAAAGGCAGCCAGGCTCCTGTTCGACAATGCCGGCCGCATGGGCGCGTTGTGGCGCAAGCTCGAAACCTGCGGCAAGCCGTGGGTGTCGGCGATCAACGGCACCTGCATGGGCGGCGCATTTGAATTGTCCCTGGCTTGTCACGGCCGCGTCGCGGCTGACTCGGACAAGGTCAAGATGGCCCTGCCGGAAGTGAAGGTCGGCATCTTCCCGGGCGCCGGCGGCACCCAGCGCGTGCCGAGGCTTGCCGACCCGCAGTCGGCGCTGCAGATGCTGACCTCGGGCCAGACGCTGTCGCCGCAGAAGGCGAAGGGCATGAATCTGATCCACGAGATCGCCGAGCCGAAGAAGCTGATCGAGACCGCCAAGGCGATGATCAGGAATGGCCTGAAGCCGGTCCAACCCTGGGACGAGAAGGGCTTCAAGCTGCCCGGCGGTCCCGTCTATTCTGCCGCAGGCGCCAATCTCTGGCCGCCGGCAATCGCCATCCTGCGCCGCGAGACCTATGGCAACTATCCGGCTGCGACAGCGATCCTGAAATGCGTCTATGAAGGCCTTTTGGTGCCGTTCGACACCGGCCTGCGGATAGAGCAGCGCTACTTCACCGAGATCATGCAGACCAGGGAAGCGGCAGCGATGATCCGCTCGCTGTTCGTGTCGCTGCAGGAGCTGAACAAGGGCGCTCGCCGTCCCGAAGGCATCGCCGATACCAAGTTCAAAAAGATCGGCATCATCGGCGCCGGCTTCATGGGGGCGGGCATCGCCTTTGTCACCGCCAAGGCCGGCATTCCCGTGGTTCTGGTCGACCGGGATCAGGAAGCCGCCGACAAGGGCAAGGCGCACTCCGACAGCCTGATCTCCGACCAGGTCAAGAAGGGACGGGCCAAGCCGGAGGAGCGCGAGAAGCTCCTGTCGCTGATCACGCCGAGCGCCGACTATGCCGACCTCGCCGGCTGCGACCTGGTGGTCGAGGCGGTGTTCGAGGATTCGGAAGTCAAGAAGGCAACGACCGAGAAGGCGGAAGCCGTGCTCAAGTCGTCGGCGGTGTTTGCCTCCAACACCTCGACAATACCGATCACCTCGCTTGGCAAGAACTCGGTTAGGCCGAAGAACTTCATCGGCATCCACTTCTTCTCGCCGGTCGACAAGATGATGCTGGTCGAGATCATCCTGGGCAAGAAGACCGGCGACAAGGCGCTTGCGGTGGCGATGGACTTCGTCCGCGCCATCAAGAAGACGCCGATCGTCGTCAACGACACGCGTGGCTTCTACGTCAACCGCTGCGTGCTGCGCTACATGTCGGAAGCCTTCAAGATGCTGATCGAAGGCGTGCCGGCAGCGATGATCGAGAACGCCGCCAAGGCTGCCGGCATGCCGGTCGGCCCGCTGGCGCTGACCGACGAGACCGCCGTCGACCTCGCCCAGAAGATCATGAAACAGACCATCCGGGACCTCGGCGAGAAGGCTGTCGATCCACGCCAGATGGCGCTGATCAACACCATGGTCGACAGCCATGGTCGCCTCGGCCGCAAGAACACCAAGGGCTTCTACGATTACCCGGCAAAACCGGCGAAGAAGAAGCTGTGGCCCGGCCTCAAGGACCTCTATCCGCAGCTTGCTCCGGAGAAGGTCGATGTCGAGGAGATCAAGCAGCGCCTGCTGTCGGTCATCGCGCTCGAAGCCGTGCGCGTGATGGAGGAGGGCATCGTCACCGACCCGCGCGAGGCGGATGTCGGCTCGATCCTCGCCTTCGGCTTCGCGCCCTACACCGGCGGTGCGCTGTCCTACATCGACGGCATCGGCGCCAAGAAGTTCGTCAAGATCGCCAAGGACCTGCAGAAGAAGTACGGCGCCGAGTTCAAGGCGCCCAAGCTGCTGGTCGACATGGCCGAGAAGGGCGAGACCTTCTACCAGCGCTTCGATCCTTACGCGAAGGCAGAGGAAAAGAAGGCGGCCTGACGCAGCATGTACGTCTGGGCAAGACTGGCACGCATGGCCGCGACGAAATCTCGTCGCGGCCCTTACCGTTTTGGCGATGAGGGCCGGCTGTCGTTCCGCTGCCTGCCGACCGACATCGACTTCAACATGCATCTCAACAATGCGCGCTACATGATGCTGGCCGATGTCGGTCGCATCGACATCTTCATGCGCTCGGGCCTGATCGAGCTCGCCCGCAAGCGTGGCTGGGCACCGATGCTGGGTGGCCTGCAGACGGTGTTCGTGCGCGAAATCAGGTTGTGGAAGCGCTTCGACGTCGTCTCCTCAATCGAGACCTGGAGCGGCTCCGAGGTGATCGGCAAGCACCGCTTCGTGCTCGAAAACGGCGAGACAGCGGCGCTGATCATGACCAGCGCCGGTGTCTACGACCGGGCCAACCGCCGCTTCGTGCTGATCGACGATCTGGTGCGCGAGCTCGGCGCCGACATCACCCCGCGTGACGCCAGCGAGGAGGAGAGCATCTTCATCGCCTCGCACAAGGGCCTGCGCACGCTGGCGAAGTCGAAGGACTGATGCCGCTTCTGGCGGCGGGTGGAGAGTGCTAAAATAGCGAGACCTGAACGATTGTGCATTGGGAGGAGTGTTCGCCATGCGCATGATGCTGAAGGTCTCAATCCCCACCGAAGACGGCAACAGGGCGATCAAGGACGGCTCGCTGCCCCAGGCCATTGAACGCGTCATGGCCGACCTCACGCCGGAGGCAGCCTATTTCACTGCCGAGGCCGGGCGCCGCACGGCGTTCATCTTCCTCGATGTGGCCCATTCGTCCGACATGCCGCTGGTCGCGGAACGCTTCTTCTTCGGCTTCAACGCCAACGTCGACATGATCCCCGTGATGAATGCCGACGACTTGAGGAAGGGCCTGCCCGCGGCGATGGCCGCGCTGGCAGGCTGATCCCTTTCATCAGCGGCAGCGTCCAGACCTGCGACGCGGTCACTCTGGCTGTCCGCATTGGCGGTGGACAACCGCGACAGGCGTGGTTAAATGCCGAAAGGTATTTTTTCCTGTCCGAAGGAGAGCGCCATGCTCTCGCATGAACGTGTCTGGGCCGCGATCGACGCTCTCGCCGAGCGTTATTCGCTTTCGGCGTCGGGCCTCGCCAAGAAGGCCGGGCTCGACTCGACGGCGTTCAACAAATCCAAGCGCCAGTCCGTCGATGGGCGGCCGCGCTGGCCGTCGACGGAGTCGCTGGCCAAGATCATCGAGGCCACCAATTCCTCGCTCGAGGAGTTCCTGGGTTTTGTCGAACCGGTGCGAACGGTCAGCAGGGCCAAGGGACGGGAACGGGCGGCCGGCGTGCCGCTGCTCGGCTTCGCGCAGGCCGGCGCCGGCGGCTTTTTCGACGATGCCGGTTTTCCGGCAGGGCAGGGCTGGGACCTCATCGAGATTCCGGCGCGCGCCACCGAAAGCTCCTACGCGCTCGAGGTGCAGGGCGACTCGATGTTGCCGCTCTACCGCAATGGCGACGTCCTGATCGTCGAGCCTGGGGCCGTGGTGCGCAAAGGCGACCGCGTGGTGGTCAAGACGATCTCGGGCGAGGTCATGGCCAAGGTGCTGGAGCGCCAGACGCAAGGCATCATCGAACTGGTCTCGCTCAATCCCGAGCATCCGATCAGGCGTTTTCAGGCCCATGAGGTCGAATGGGTGGCGCGCATCGTGTGGGCGAGCCAGTAAGGTGCGTCCGGCAGCCATAGCAGTCGCCGCCGCGGGGTTCGGCATCGCGGCTTTGCTCGTCACCATGGGCGGGCACAGGCTCGCGGCGATCGAGGCGCCCGAGATCGACGTGATCGACGAAAGCGACCTGCCTGACATGCCGCCGCCGGAAGAGGGTAGCACGTCGGCGGTCGAGCCGGAGGCGCTCGATGCCGAGGCTGCGTCGAGACCGGTGGCGCCTGAAGACATCGCCCCGCCGCCGCTCGAGCAGGGCGATCTTGTGCGCGAAGCACCGCGCCCGCCATTGAGCGAACTCAGCCTGGCGTTGCCGCCCAAGCCCAAGATGCCCGACGATTGGGACGGCACAACACTGTTCCAGCCGGTAGCGTCGGCTTCAGGCCTGATCGAGGCCAAAGGTTTCAGTGTGGCGATTGCGGGGGTGACCCCCGTCGATGTCGGCGAAAACTGCAGCTATGAGGGTAAGGAGTGGAACTGCGGAACGCGGGCGCGCACGGCGTTTCGCAGCTTTCTGCGCTCCCGCGCCGTGGTCTGCGATGTGCCGCCTCAGTCCGAGCGCGGCGTGATCGTTGCCCGCTGCCGCATTGGCAAGCAGGACGTCGGCGAATGGCTGGTCGCCAATGGCTGGGCCAAAGCCGAGGCCGGTGGTCCCTATGTCGAGGCGGGCAAGAAGGCCGAGGCCGAGATGAAGGGCATCTACGGGCCGGTACCGACGCGCATCGAGATGACGCTCACGCCCGTGGGGACGAGCCTGCCCGCGGTCGAGCCGCCGCCATCCGAGCCGGCCGTCGAAGAGCCGGCGCAATAATTCAGGCGCTTTCGGGCAACCGCTCCAGATAGAGGTCGAATTCGTCGCGATGGGTTTCGACGAAGCCGTGGCGCTCGTAAAAGCGCCGGGCGTCGCTGCCGCGCAACACGTCGAGGCGGATTGGCTTGGCACTCTCATTGGCCTCGCCCAACAGCTGTCGCAATATGGCGCCGCCGACACCACGCCCCTGCGCTTGCGGCACGAGATAGAAGTGCTCGAGCAACAACGCGCCATCTTGTGGGCCAAAGGCGACGCAGCCTATGAGCTGTCCGGCCGGGTCCAGGATCAGGCGCGTATGCTCGGGGCGGAACGACGCGCGAAAGCGGGCACGCGCCCGCTCTGGATCGAAGCGGCCGATGCGCTCCAGGCTCGGCCGCATTGCAAGCAATCTAATCTCGAACAAGCGTTCGAAATCAGCCTCGCGGGCTGGCACCAGGCTGAACGCAGCGGCCGCGCCGGCTGGTGGCACGTCAGGCCGCCAACTTGCCTTCCAGCGCCTTGGTGATCAGCGCCCGGGTTTCGGCGATGCCGTAAAGGGCTGCGAACGAGCCGAAGCGGGGACCGCGTTCCTGGCCGATCAGCACCTGGTAGATCATCTGGAAGAAGGCGCCGGACACGCCGGGGCCACCCTCCGGACTCTTCTTGCTGTGGTCCTGGTAGCGCTCGATCTGGCGCGCGACGTTAAGCGAGGCATTCTGGATGGCTTCGCCGTCAGCACCCGCGGGCAGGTCGGCAAGCGCCTTTTCCAGCGCTTCCAGTGCCGCCCGCTCGACCTCGTCGGCCGGCCGGAAGGTCTTGGTCGGCTTCACGAAATCGTCGAAGTAGCGGACGGCATAGCCGGTCAGCTTGTCGAGCTCGGGATGCGTCTCGGGCGTCACGCCGGGCGCATGGCGCGAGATGAAGCCCCACAGAACTGCCTTGTCATGCGCGTTGGAGGCGCTGACCAGGTTGAGCAGCATCGAGAACGGCACCGGCATGTCGACAACGGGCGGGTTGCCGTCATGCATGTGCCAGACAGGATTGCCCAGCCGTTCCTTCCATTCCTGTCGCGGATACGCGGAGAGGAAGGTGTAGTACTCGTCGACGGCGCGCGGGATGACGTCGAAATAGAGTTTCTTGGCCTGGCGCGGGCGCTGGTACATGTAGAGCCCAAGGCTTTCGGTCGGCGCGTAGGTCAGCCACTCGTCGATGGTGAGGCCGTTGCCCTTCGACTTCGAGATCTTCTGGCCGTTCTCGTCGAGGAACAGTTCGTAGACGAAGTGCTCCGGCGCGTGCCCGCCCAAAAGGTTGCAGATGCGGTCGTAGATGACGGCATTGGTCTGGTGATCCTTGCCGAACATTTCGAAGTCGACGCCGAGCGCTGCCCAGCGCATGCCGAAGTCCGGCTTCCACTGCAGCTTGACCTTGCCGCCGGTGACCTCAAGCGTGGTTTCGGTGCCTTCGTCGTCGAAGGTGATGGTGCCGGCCTTGGCGTCGACATGCTTCATCGGCACGTAGAGCACGCGGCCGCTCTTGGGCGAAATCGGCAGGAACGGGCTGTATGTCGCCTGGCGCTCTTCGCCCAGCGTCGGCAGCATCACCGCCATGATCTGGTCGTAGCGCTCGGCGGCGCGCAGCAGCATCGCGTCGAACTTGCCGGCCTTGTAATAATCGGTCGCACTGGCGAACTCGTACTCGAAGCCGAAGGTGTCGAGGAAGCGGCAGAGCATGGCGTTGTTGTGGTCGCCGAAGCTGGCGTAGTCGCCGCCGAAAGGATTGGGCACCGCCGTGAGCGGCTTGTGCAGGTGCGGTTCGAGGAAGGCGCGGTCCGGCACGTTGTCGGGGATCTTGCGCATGCCGTCCATGTCGTCGGAGAAGCACAGCAGCTTCGTCTTGACCTTGCCTTCGGTCAGTACATGGAAGGCGTGGCGTACCATGGTGGTGCGCGCCACTTCACCGAAGGTGCCGATATGCGGCAGGCCGGATGGGCCGTAGCCGGTCTCGAACAGGACGATCTCGGGAAATTCTTTGCCTTTGTAGCGCTCGACGATCTTTTTGGCCTCTTCGAACGGCCAGGCTTTGCTTTCAGCCGCTGCCGCGAGAAGTTCGGGGTTGAGATCGATGGTGTTTGATCTCGTCATGTCGAGAGCCCTTTGATTGTTGGGCGGAGTTTCCGCCGAAGACGGCCATGCTCTATGCGCGCATGCCGCGGGCGTCAACGATTCCGGCCATTTTTCGTTGCAGTGACGGGGTTGCGTTCCTAAGTTCGGGCGAGATTCAACACTTTGGAGACCTCCATGCCCTTGCCGACTGCCCACGAGGCGCTGATCTATCTGATGGTCATCACCTCAGCTTCCGACCGCGACATGACCGATGTCGAGCTGGCGCGGATCGGCGAGGTGGTCAAGTCCTGGCCCGTCTTCATGGACTTCGACCAGAAGCGGCTGATCGGCGTGGCACAGGACTGCCAGGAGCTGCTGCACGAGGAGCCGGGGCTGGAAGGCGTGCTCGAACTCGCCCGCCGGGCAATTCCGGAGCGGCTACATGACACGGCCTATGCGGCGGCCTTCGAGGTGGCTTCAGTCGATCTCGAAATGCGGATGGAGGAGGTGCGCATCCTGCAGCGCCTGCGCCATCACCTGAGCGTCGACGCGCTGACTGTCGCTGCAATCGAGCGCGCCACCAAGGCCCGCCACCGCTCCCTGACCTGAGCCGGTCGAGCCTTGGTCAGAAGAAGCTGACCGGGAAGTAGCGGAGATAGAGCTCGGCGAAGGTGCCCTTGGCCGAGATTTCGTGCAGCGCGTAGTCGAAGGCTGCGGCAAGTGCGGCATTGCCTGGCGTTGTCGCGATCGCAAGCCCGGTGCCGAGATATTCGGGCGCCAGGTAGGGCCCGCCGGCAAAGCGGCAGCAGCCGACGGCGTCGGTGCCGCTCAGCCAGAACGACAGGCGCATGCCGTCGCCGAAGACGGCGTCGAGCTTGCCGTCTTTGAGGTCTGCGTTGAGCCAGTCCGGCTTGGCATAGGTGACGACCTTCAGATTGCCGAAATAGTCCCTGAGCACACGCTCATGCGCCGAGCCGGCGATCACGCCGACACGCTTGTCGCGCAGCTTGTCGACCAGCGGCTCGGTGACGGCCTGCGCCTTCTTCATGATGAAGCGCGCTGGGAAGTGCAGATAGGGCCGCGAGAAGGCGTATTTTTCGCGCGTCTCGGCCGTTGCCGGCACGCCGGCGATGAGGGCTTCGCCTTCGCCTGCGTTCAGCGCGCTGCCGAGCTCGTTCCAGGGCAGGGCCTGGATCTGGCATTTCTCGGCAATGCCGAGTTCCGCGCAGATGGCGCGGGCGAGGTTGACATGGAAGCCCGACAGGCGGCCCGCCTTGTCGATGAAGTTGAAGGGCGGGAAATCTGTGGTGGTCAGGAAGCGCAGGCGCGGCAGCGTCGACAGATCAGGCTTCGGCAGCCGCTCCTTGCTGTCCCACAGCACCGGCACCTGCGGTTCGGCCGACCGGGCCGGGCCGGGCAGTGTTGCAAGCGACATGACGATCGCAAGCATCAGCGGTGCGGGGTTCATCTCTGCTCCGGGCCTTCGGTTGCCGCGTGTCCGGTCTGGACACGCGTCGCGATGATCACTGGCAGAAGCTTTAGCGTCGTCGTCGCGCGCAGGCAAAGCGATTGTGGAACAATGCACCACAAGGGTCACAAGCCCCGAGGTGAAAAAGACAATCTAAGTTAATTAGTCGGCGTCTCACCCGTTCGGGGCATGGCCTCAAATGGGCCAATATGCATAATCGCTGGCGGGGAGTTGCAGCATGGGGGTGTTGCAATGCAACTGGACCAGTCGCCTTGGGGGGGACGCACCTGCGCGTGCGGGCTGTCTGAAACAGCTGGCGTGGCTTGGTTCGATTACTGTCGTAGTATCCAAATTTACGGCTCGCAGGCCGTGGGTGCGTGATGGTTGCGGTTGACTCCAGTCACGCGACCATCCGCCCCGCTTTTTCTGCGTCCGCGCTGTATTGCGCGCCACCGAAGCTCAGGCGTTCGACGAAGCAGACGGCACCACGCCTATGAGGCTGGTATGGCGCTGCCGGCTTGCGCTGAAACCAAAAAGACCGCCGCAGCTTCTGAAGGCTGTGCGCGTTTGCGACGGCGTGTTGGGCGATGCTGCCATGGGCAGGTGGTGCTTGCTGTTTGAGCGTTGCCGGTGGTCGCCCCATTGGGCGAATACACCGCATCGGCGCCGCCGCGCGAGCTCACTCATTTGCCTTCAAACCGCTAGTCCTTCAGGAACTTCATGCCTTCGGCGATGATCTTGCCGTCGGGCCTGCCGACAACGTCGAGATCGCGGCCTTCATAAGGCAATGCCCGCAGGATATGGCGGATGACCGCGATGCGGCCGCGCCGCTTGTCGTTGGCCTGGACGACGATCCATGGCGCGTGCTGGGTGTGGGTCTTTTCGACCATCAGGTTCAGCGCCCTGGTGTAGTCGTCCCATTTGCTGATGCCGGCAATGTCCATCGGCGAGAACTTCCAACTCTTGAGCAGGCTGTGGCGCCGGTCGTGGAAGCGCTTGAGCTGCATTTCCTGGCTGATGTCGAGCCAGAACTTGAAGAAGTGGATGCCCTCGTTGACGATCATCTTCTCGAAGCTCGGCGTTTCGTCGAGGAACTGACGGTGCTGTTCGGGCGTGCAGAAGCCCATGACCGGCTCGACTCCGGCGCGGTTGTACCAGGAGCGGTCGAAGGTGACGAACTCGCCCGAGGTCGGGAAATGCTCGACGTAGCGCTGGAAATACCATTGGCCGCGTTCGGTCTCGGTCGGCTTGGTCAGAGCAACGTCGCGCGCCGTACGCGGGTTGAGGTATTGGCGCACCGCAGCGATGGTGCCGCCCTTGCCGGCGGCGTCACGGCCCTCGAACAGGACGAGCACGCGCTTGCCGACGGCCTGCAACCAGGCCTGCAGCTTGACCAGTTCGATCTGCAGCTGTTCGATCGTCTTTTCGTATTCCTTCTGCGGCAGCTTGTCGTCATAGGGATAGTGGCCCGACGTCAGCGCCTTTTTGTCGATCCAGTCGGGCAGGACGGGGTCGTTGATGTCGAAGCTGCGCTCTTCCTTGCCGATCCTGATCTCGACGGGGCCGGCGACCGGCACCGGATCGACCTTAACCGCCGCGCTGGCGGCGTTGTCCTTCTTGCTTTCCTTGTCTTTTTTCATGACCTCGGCACCTTTCCAGCTCGGCAAGTCATGCTATTGGGTGGCTTGGGAGCGGTCCAGAGGCTTCTTGCAGGTGCTGCGGCACCGGAAACGTTCGTATGGCAGAGACCACCACGCAGACGAAGGCAAGGCGCACGGCGCGGATCGGGGTCGGCCGACTGTACCAGAACCGCTGGATGTTGGCCGCGGCGATCCTTGCCGTCCTCGCGGTCCATTTCTTCGGCGGCGTCTCCGTGCCCTTCACTTTTGGGACGATTGCAGCGCTAATCTTGTTCGCGCTCGTCGCGCCGCGCACGCCGGCAGCCCGCCGGCTGGCCGAGGCCAGCGCCGGCATCGAGCGCTCGCTGCTCGACAGGCTGTCGGGCGAGAAGCTGGCGGCAGCAGTTGCCGATCCGCTCATCATCTTCGACCGCGACGGCACGGTGGTGCATGCCAATGCGGCTGCCGAGACGGCCTTCGGCGCGATCAGGCCCGACCTTCCGCTGCTTTTGAAGTTCCGTGCGCCCGAAATGCAGGCGCTGATCGAGACGGTGCTGGCGGGCGCGGGCAACGGGCAGGCTACGGACTATGTCGAGCGGGTGCCGTTCGAGCGTGTTTATCGCGTCACCGCGTCGGCGGTCGGGCGCGGCACCGGGCTGTTCGTGCTGGCATTCAAGGACCAGAGCGAGGCGCGCCGTATCGACCGTATGCGCGCCGACTTCATCGCCAACGCCAGCCATGAGCTGCGCACGCCGCTCGCCTCCATCGCCGGCTTCGTCGAGACGCTGCGCGGTCCGGCCCGCAACGATCCCAATGCGCGCGACCAGTTCCTGCAGATCATGCAGAACCAGACCGGCCGCATGGCTCGCCTGATCGACGATCTCTTGTCGCTGTCGCGGCTGGAGATGAAGCCCTATCTCAAGCCCGGCGTCCGCGTCGACCTGCGCCAGACGGTCGACGCGGTGATCGCCTCGCTCGGCCCTCTGGCCGGAGAGACCGGCGTGGTCGTCGAGCGCGATTTCGGCGATGGTTCGTTCGAGGTTCACGGTGACCGCGACGAGCTGTTCCAGGTGTTCCAGAACCTGCTCGAAAATGCCTGCAAATACGGCCAGTCGGGCGGGCGCGTGCAGGTGTCGATGCGGCGCGTCGGGCAGGGCAGCGAAGCCGAGCTTGAAGTCACCGTCCGCGACTTCGGTCCGGGCATTCCGGAAGAGCATATTCCACGCGTCACCGAGCGCTTCTACCGCGTCGATGTCGAGACCAGCCGTGCGCAGAAGGGCACCGGCCTCGGCCTGTCGATCGTCAAGCACATCCTGACGCGGCATGGCGCAAGGCTGTCGATCCGCTCGAAGCTGGGCGAAGGCTCGGCCTTCACAGTGCATTTCCCCATCGCCTGAGCCGCAAGCAAAACTTGCCTTGTCGCATGCAGCGTCGACCGCCTGGCATGGACAGCCGGCCGACGCTTCTGCATTTCAATAATTCGCATTGACTCTAATTAGAAGAATTTCTAAATAATAGCGCGGACACATTCAACGGCGGCCAGATGGGCATCAATGCGGTTTTTGAGGCGCTTTCACACCCGGTCCGGCGGCGGATCCTGGCGTTGCTCAAGAAGGGGCCGCTCAGTGCCGGCGAATTGGCAGGGCATTTCGATCTGACCAAACCGACGCTGTCGGTGCATTTCAACAAGCTCAAGGAGGCCGAGCTGGTCGCTGTCGAACGGCGCGGCACGAGCCTGATCTATCACCTCAACACGTCGATCCTCGAGGATGCCCTAACAGGGCTCCTCAGCCTGAAGGACCCGGAACCATGAAGCAGGCCCTGTTTTCGCGCATCAATCTGGCGCTTGCGGCAGCCCTCGCTGCCGTCACGCTTGCCGGTTACCTGCTGGTGCCGGCGGGCTCGATGTTGCCGATCCATTGGGGGCCGAGCGGCGAGGCAGATGCATTCTGGCCGCGCGACACGGCATTGCTGCTGACGCCCGTGGCGGTTGTTACGCTGTCGGTGCTGCTGGCCTTCATCGGAAACCGGGCGGGACCGGAGCAGATGGCGTCGAGCAAACATGCCTTTGCGACCGTCATACCCCTCATGACCGGGCTGATGCTGACGATCCAGGGCTCGATCGTGCTGATCGGCCTCGGCTACCCCGACCAGATGGTGCGCGTCATCACGCTGTCGCTTGGCGTCATGCTGATCCTTGTGGGCAACGTCATGCCCAAAACCCAGCCCAATGCCATCGCCGGCGTGCGCTTGCCGTGGATCATGAATGATCCCGCGCTCTGGCGCGCGACGCAGCGGCTGACCGGCATGCTGTTCGTTGCCGGCGGCATCGTGCTGGTGGTTTGCGCGCTGCTGGTGCAGCATCCGACCTGGCTGATCGCCGCACTGCTGGCGGCGTTCCTGGTGCCGCTGCTTGTGGGTGGCATCTACAGTTACCGGTTGGCCAATCACACGCGATGATTGCCTGAAGCCGGCAAAGCGATCTTTCCGATGTGCAGACCTGGCAGATTTCGTCGCGCCGGCGCTAAATCCTTCCCCGGTTTCTTTTTTCCGTCATGCGGCTAGCGTAAAGCGCTAGATTCAGGATCACGATTCCCCAACGGGAACCGACGAAAGAAAATTCGGCCATGCAGTCACAACATATTGTCAGTGCCTACGACGACGAGCTGAAATTCCTGGCGCGGAAGATCGCCGCGATGGGCGGCCAGGCTGAGCGTATGGTCGATCAGGCGATCGCCGCTCTGGTCAATGCCGACCCGGCACTTGGCCAGAGGGTGATCCAGGACGACATCGTGCTCGACGAGGCCCAGCGCGAGATCGACGACAAGGCGATCCTGATCATCGCCAGGCGCCAGCCGATGGCGACCGACCTGCGCGAGATCGTCGGCGCGATCCGTATTTCGGCCGATCTCGAACGCGTTGGCGACCTTGGCAAGAACATCGCCAAGCGTGTGCTGGCGGTGGCCGAGGGCCGGCAACCCAACAGCCTGTTCCGCGGCCTGGAGGCTTTGGCGGAGCTCGCGCTGACCCAGCTTAAGGAAGTGCTCGACGTCTACGCCTCGCGTTCGGTCGAGCGTATCGGCTTCGTGCGCGACCGCGACGAGCAGATCGACGCCATGTACACCTCGCTGTTCCGCGAGCTTTTGACCTACATGATGGAAGATCCGCGCAACATCACCCCGTGCACGCACCTGCTGTTCGTCGCCAAGAACATCGAGCGCATCGGTGACCACGCCACCAACATTGCCGAGACGATCTATTACATCGTCACCGGAGAGCAGATGCCGCCCGAGCGTCCCAAGGAAGACAAGAGCCATCGCGTGACGCTGGAAGGCGAGGGAAAGTCCGGCTGAGCCACGATGGACGCAGGCTCTTCTGCGCCGGGTGGTGAAGGTCTAGAATAGTCTCCGATCGGCGGGGCTGATCCCCGCAGGGGTGCAGCATGACCGAACTGGCCAGGAAGTTCGACAAGGACCCCGAGCTGGAAGGCGGTGTCGTCGCCTCCAGCGTCTATTTCGGCGGCCATCGTATTGCCGACATCCCGATCGAAGAAGCCGGCCTCTGGGCGGCCAAGGAAGGCCACGTCGTCTGGATTGGCCTGCTCGAGCCGGCCCGCGAGCTGCTGCTCAGGGTGCAGCGCCAGTTCAATCTGCACGACCTTGCCATTGAGGACGCCGAGCATCCGCACCAACGTCCCAAGATCGAGCAATATGGCGATGCCTTGTTCATCGTCGCACGCACAGCGCAGTTGGTGCAGGGTCGGGTGAATTTCGGCGAGACACACATGTTCGTCGGCAAGGGCTACATCGTCAGCGTCCGCCACGGCGTCTCGACCTCCTATGCCGCTGTCCGCCAGCATTGGGAAAGCTGTCCGAGCGCGCTGGCAAAAGGCGAGGACTTCATCCTCTACGCGATCCTCGATTTCATCGTCGACAACTACATGCCGGTGCTTGAGCAGATCGAGGAAGAGGTCGACCTCATCGAGGATGGCGTTCTGGCGCGGCCGATGACGTCGAAGGACATCGAGCGGCTCTACATGCTGCGGCGTGACCTGTTGCGCCTGCGCAATGCCGCCGGCCCACTGGTCGAGGTCTGTCGCCGCCTGACCAGCGCCGACCTGCCGCAGTTGCGACCGGCGATGCATCCGCTGTTTCGCGACGTCACCGACCATATCCGCACCGTGCTGGAAAAGGTCGACAATCTGCGCGAGGTGCTGGCCTTCGCCTTCGAGGCGAGCCTGCTTGTCGGCCAAAGCCAGGAAACGGCGATCGCCAAGAAGCTCGCCTCCTGGGCGGCCATCCTCGCCGTGCCGACGGCGCTTGCCGGCATCTACGGCATGAATTTCGCCGAGATGCCCGAGCTGCATTTCGAGTACGGCTATCCCACCGTGCTGGTCGCGATCGCGACGATCTGCTCGATCCTGTACTGGCGCTTCAGGAAGAACGGGTGGCTGTGAGAGCAGCAAATGGTGAGTAGCGGATAAGAAAAGGCCCCGGAACGCTTGGCGATCCGAGGCCTTTCTCAATTGCACTGTTTGCTATTCGCTCAGCGCGAGCGGCGGCGCTCCGAGGCCGGCTGGAAGGCGATCTTCGAGTGGTAGCCGCAATAGGGCCCACTCTCACCGGCTTCGTTGCCGCAGAAACTGAAGTCTTCGCTCAGCGGATCGCCGTTCGGCCACTTGCACGTGCGCTCGCTGAGCTGAACCAACTGCAGGCGGCGCGAGATCGGCACGACGACGTTCTCAACCGGGCGGATGTACTGGCGGGCAACCGGCTCGACCTCGAACTGCGCCTGCAGCGCGGTTGCGCCGATGCTGGCGGTTACGGTGCGCGTCGCCGTGACTGTGCGCTGCACAGTCTTGGTCGCGGTCGTTGCCTGCGTCGTCTTCTTCTGACGGGCCGGGGCAGCCGTCGCGCGGCCGCGGCTCGACAATTTCAGGCGGTGAACCTTGCCGATGACGGCATTGCGGCTGACGCCGCCCAATTGCGCCGCGATCTGGCTCGCGCTCAGACCTTCCGACCACAATTTCCTGAGTAGTTCGACCCGCTCGTCAGTCCAATTCATGAGACAGTGCTCCTGATTTAACGCGCAGTACTCGGAATCCTTTTCCGTCCGGGCAAAGCCGGTTGGACACCACATCTATTCGGTGATTATGTCCGCCGCACGAAATCTAGTTATTTCTCAATTACAATTACCGATGCGCTGACTCCGTGACAAGAGTCCGAGAGGGCAGCACGATTCGGTTTTTACGGTTTTCCCCAACTTGCCGAGATAACGTGGCTACGCGGCAACGGGTGGCTTGGAATGCGCTGGCATAAGCGACGTTTTCGTTGACTTCATGGCAGAAAAACCTGATATAGCCGCAGGCCGCCGCTCTGAGGCGGCTTTTTGATTTTCCGGGCTTCGGAGAGACATATAATGAGCGGTTCGGCGCTTTTCGAGACGTTTGCTCGTGCACCTCTGGCTTTCGAGCGAGGTGAGGGTTCCTGGCTGATCACCGAAACCGGCGAGCGATATCTCGATTTTGCTGGTGGCATCGCGGTGAATTCGTTGGGCCACAGCCATCCGCATCTCGTCCAGGCACTGACCGAGCAGGCTGCCAAGCTCTGGCACGTCTCCAATCTGTACCAGATCCCCGGCCAGAGCCGGCTTGGCGAACGCCTGGCCGAAAACTCCTTCGCCGACCGCGTCTTCTTCACCAACTCGGGTGCGGAAGCGCTGGAGTGCGCGATCAAGACGGCGCGCCGCTACCAGTATGTGAAGGGGCATCCCGAGCGTTACCGCGTCATCACCTTCGAGGGCGCCTTCCATGGCCGCACCCTGGCGACAATCGCCGCCGGCGGCCAGGCCAAATATCTTGAGGGCTTCGGTCCGAAGGTCGAAGGCTTCGACCAGGTCGCTTTTGACGACATCGATGCGGCGGAGAAGCTGATCGGACCGGAGACGGCGGCGATCATGCTCGAGCCGGTGCAGGGCGAGGGCGGCATCCGTCCGTTCCCGACCGCATCCCTGAAGCGCCTGCGCCAGCTTTGCGACAAGCACGGCCTGCTCTTGATTTTCGACGAAGTCCAGTGCGGCATCGGCCGGACCGGCAAGCTGTTTGCCCATGAATGGGCCGGCGTCAATCCGGACCTGATGGCGATCGCCAAGGGCATCGGCGGCGGTTTCCCGATGGGTGCCTGCCTGGCCACCGAGGAGGCAGCAAGCGCGATGACTGCCGGCGTGCACGGCACCACCTTTGGCGGCAATCCGCTTGCCATGGCCGTCGGCAATGCCGTGCTCGACGTCGTGCTCGAGGAAGGCTTCCTCGATGAGGTCAGCCGCAAGGCACTGCTGATCAAGCAGGGCCTCGCCGCCGTCGCCGACGAGTTCCCCGACGTGATCGAGGGTATCCGCGGTTCCGGCCTGATGCTCGGTCTCAAATGCACCATGCCCAACACCAAGGTGAACATGGCGCTGCGTGACCACAAGCTGCTTGCGGTGCCCGCAGGTGATAATGTGATCCGCCTGCTGCCGCCGCTGACGACCAGCGACGCGGACATCCAAGAGGCGCTCGCGCGGGTTCGCGCCGGAGCTGCCAGCCTTTCCAAGGCCGCCGCCAGCGGCGGCTGAACCCAAGGAAGTTACATGACCAGCGGGATTCGCCATTTCACCGACCTCTCAGCACTTTCCGGGAGCGACCTTCGCGGGATTCTCGACGACGCAGCCAAGCGCAAGGCGCGCCTGAAAGCCGGCGAGCGATCGAAGCCGCTGGAGGGCAAGGTACTGGCGATGATCTTCGACAAGCCGTCGACCCGCACGCGCATCTCGTTCGATGTCGGCATGCGTCAGCTTGGCGGCGAAACCATCATGCTGACCGGCACCGAGATGCAGCTCGGCCGCTCGGAATCGATCGCCGACACCGCCAAGGTGCTGTCGCGCTATGTCGACGCCATCATGATCCGCACCACCGCGCATGACCGACTGCTCGAGCTGACCGAGAATGCGACCGTTCCCGTCATCAACGGCCTGACCGACGACACCCATCCGTGCCAGCTGATGGCCGATATCCTCACCTTCGAGGAGCATCGCGGCCCGGTGCGCGGCAAGACCTTTGCCTGGACCGGTGACGGCAACAACGTGCTGCACTCGCTGCTCGAGGCTTCGGCCCGCTTCAGCTTCAACGTCAACATCGCCGTGCCCGAGGGCAGCGAGCCGGAGCAGAAGTATATCGACTGGGCCCGCGCCAATGGCGGCAAGGTCATGATCACGCGCTCGCCCGAAGACGCGGTTCGCGGTGTCGACACCATCGTCACCGACTGCTGGGTGTCGATGGGCCAGGAGCATCGCGCCCGCGGCCATAACGTGTTCCTGCCTTATCAGGTCAATTCCGACCTGATGAAGCATGCCAAGCCCGACGCCCTGTTCATGCACTGCCTGCCGGCGCATCGCGGTGAGGAAGTGACCGACGAGGTCATCGACGGCCCGAACTCGGTGGTCTTCGACGAGGCGGAAAACCGGCTGCACGCGCAGAAGGCCGTGCTCGCCTGGTGCCTGGGCGCTTGAATGCGTGATCCCGCGACCCTATCTGGGGCGGGATCATTCAATTATCATCAAAGCCATGTTCTGCGACCGTCGGCGGACCGACCGGGCGCGGAACTCTATAGATGGGATAAGTTCCAGTGACTGACACCGAACGCAAGCTCGGCGAATTCGGGTTCGCCGGCGACGACCATGTCGTTCCATTCCAGGTCGAGCCGCTCGACGTGCGTGGCCGCACCGTCCAGCTCGGCCCGCTGCTCGACCAGATCCTCGGACGGCACGACTATCCCGAGCCGGTGGCCAGGCTCCTGGCTGAGGCCTGTGTGGTCACGGTGCTGCTCGGCACGTCGCTGAAATTCGAAGGCAAGTTCATCTTCCAGACCCGCACTGACGGGCCGGTCGACATGCTGGTCGCCGACTTCACCACGCCGCATTCGCTGCGCGCCTATGCACGCTTCGACGCCGACCGCGTCGATGCGGCGATAGAGGCCGGCATGACCGCGCCCGAGGATCTGCTCGGGAGCGGCGTGCTGGCGCTGACCATCGATCAGGGCGAGCATACCCAACGCTACCAGGGCATCGTCGAGCTCAACGGCATCACGCTGGAAGAGGCGGCGCGCGCCTATTTCCGCCAGTCGGAACAGATCCCCACCGAGGTCAAGCTGTCGGTGGCAAAGCTCGTGCTGCCGGCCGAAGGCGGCCCGCGCGAGCATTGGCGTGCCGGCGGCCTGTTGGCGCAGTTCCTGCCCGACTCGCCCGAGCGCCGGCGCGTGGCCGACATCCATGGCGGCGACGGCGACGAGCGCGACATCGCAGTCCACCCGGACGACAACTCCTGGCAGGAGCTTCTGGCGCTGGTCGGAACCATCGAGCCGACCGAACTGATCGACCCGACGGTCGGCACCGAAAGGCTGCTCTACCGCCTGTTCCACGAGCATGGCGTGGTCGTCTATGACGGCGTTCGCGTCGTCGACGAATGCTCGTGTTCGGGCCAGAAGATCAAGGGCATCCTGCAGGGCTTCACGGCCGAGGAAATCACTGACAGCGTCGAAGACGGCGTCATCCGCGTCGCCTGTGAGTTCTGCTCCAAGTCCTACGAATTCGACCCGGCAGAATTCGCACCGGTACAGTGAAGTCGGGCGCAATGATGCGTCAGTTCAGCCTGGGGCGAGCATCGGGCAAGTCGAGCGAGAAGGCCGGGATGGCGATGTCGAACATCTCGCCCGCCTCGTTGCGCATGGTGTAGCGCCCGACCATGATGCCTGACGGCGTCGAGAGCGGGCAGCCGGACGCATATTGATAGCTGTCGCCGGGATTGAGTTCGGGCTGGTCGCCGACCACGCCCGGGCCGCGCACTTCTTCGACCTTGCCGCTCGCATCGGTGATGTGCCAGTAGCGCGACAGCAACTGGACGAATTCGTCGGAATTGTTCTCGATGGTGACGCGGTAACCCCAGACGTAGCGGTTTTCCGATGGCTCCGACTGGTCCACCAGATAGAAGGGCTCGACCTCGACCGCGATGTTGCGGGTGATTGCGCGATACATATGCTGCGCTCCTTGGCCTGCACGATGACAGAGTCCGCCGCGCGAGGCTGCGGGTCAACTGCTGTTCGACAAAATCACGCCGATTGTGATGAGGCTGTGACGGATCTTACCGCCGGCTTGAACGGCGCTCCCGGTTGCGGAGCGCCGTTGTCCCGGGCGTCTAGCGCGCCGCCTTCAGCGCGTCGCCGATGTCGTTGAGCAGGTCGTCGGCGTCTTCGAGGCCGACCGACAGACGCAGCGTGCCGTCGTCGATGCCGAGCTCGGCGCGGGCCTCGTCGGTGAGGTTCTTGTGCGTCGTCGTCGCCGGATGGGTGATCAGGCTCTTGGCGTCGCCGAGATTGTTCGAGATCAGCACGATCCGCAGCGCGTTCTCGAAGGCGAAAGCGGCTTTCTTGCCGCCCTTGACGTCGAAGCAGATCAGCGTCGAGCCGCCCGACATCTGGCGCTTGACGATGTCGGCCTGCGGGTGGTCGGCGCGGCCCGGATAGATCAGGCGCGACACTTCAGGCTGCTCGGCGAGGAAGTCGGCGATCTTTCCGGCGGTCTCGGTCTGCTGGCGCACGCGCAGCGGCAGTGTCTCCAAGCCCTTGAGCAGCGTCCAGGCGTTGAACGGCGACAGGCTCGGGCCGGTGTGGCGGAAGTAGTCGTGCAGGTTCTCATCGATCCACTTCTTGTCCGACAGGATGACGCCGCCGAGGCAGCGGCCCTGGCCGTCGATGTGCTTGGTGGCAGAATAGACGACGACATGGGCGCCGAGCTCGAGCGGCTTCTGCTGCATCGGCGTGGCGAAGACATTGTCGACGACGAGGCGTGCGCCGATCGAATTGGCAAGGGTCGCGACCGCCGCGATGTCGACGACTTCGAGCGTCGGGTTGGTCGGGCTTTCCAGGAAGAACAGCTTGGTGTTGGGCTGGACCGCCTTTTCCCAGTTCTCGATCAGCGTGCCGTCGACCAGCGTCGCCTCGATGCCATACTTGGGCGCCAGCGTCTCGACGACCCAGCGGCACGAGCCGAACAGGGCACGGGCAGCAACGATGTGGTCGCCGGCCTTCAGGCCGCACAGGATGGCGGCGGTGACGGCCGCCATGCCGGAGGCGGTGGCACGTGCGTCCTCCGCGCCTTCGAGCGCACACATGCGCTTTTCGAACATGTCGACGGTGGGATTGGCGTAGCGCGAATAGATGAAGCCGGGGGTCTCGCCCTTGAAGCGGGCCTCGGCGCTTTCGGCGCTTTCATAGACATAGCCCTGGGTCAGGAAGATCGATTCCGAGGTCTCGCCGAAGCCGGAGCGAAGGCTGCCGCCATGGACGAGGGTGGTCTGGGGTTTCCAGTTACGCTGCTTTTCGGAGCTCATAGCCAAATCCAAATACAAAAAAACCGGCCGCGATAAGTCGCAACCGGTCCACAACGCGGCCCTTTAGCGACTTGTTTAACGTGGCTGCAAGCCGACCGGCCAAATCACCACGGGATAAATGTCCTTTAGACCCGCAGCCTGCTTGCGTCAATTGCGAGGACGACTAAACGTTTTGGGCCACGCACATGAGCCCGGAAACGGTCGGGATCCAGCGGCCCCGGCTCGCTTTTTGGGCTGGCGGCGCTGTAGAGGAGTGAGGCAATTGCGGCAGTCGGGCATTCTTCCAGACCAGGACATCGCGGCGCTGTTTGCGTCGGGCGCGCTCAAGGCGTCGCCGCTCGATGCCGACCAGATCCAGCCGGCGAGCCTCGACCTGCGCCTTGGCGCCATCGCATATCGCGTGCGCGCGTCCTTCCTGCCTGGCCCCAATTCGCTGGTTCAGGCCAAGCTCGACCGGCTCAAGCTGCACGAGATCGACCTGAGCAATGGCGCGGTGCTGGAGACGGGCTGCGTCTACATCGTGCCGCTGCTGGAGAGTCTTGCTTTGCCTGCCGAAATATCGGCCTCGGCCAACCCGAAGAGCTCGACCGGCCGCCTCGACATCTTCACCCGTGTCATGACCGACCATGGCCAGGAGTTTGACAAGATTCCCGCCGGCTACAGCGGCCCGCTCTATCTTGAGGTCAGCCCGCGCACCTTCCCGATCGTCGCGCGCAAGGGTTCGCGCCTGTCGCAGATCCGCTTCCGCAAGGGAAATGCGCTGTTGTCGGAAACCGAGCTCAACGCGCTGCACCTGTCCGACCGGCTGGTGGCGATCGATCCGCCAAACATTTCGGGGGGCGGCATCGCGCTGTCGATCGACCTTGCCGGTGCGCCCGGCAGCATCGTCGGTTATCGTGGCAAGCACCATACCGGCCTCGTCGACGTCGACAAGCGCGCCGCCCAGAAGGTCGTCGACTTCTGGGAGCCGATCTACAATCATGGCGCCGAGGAATTGGTGCTCGACCCGGACGAGTTCTACATCCTGGTGTCGCGCGAGGCTGTGCATGTGCCGCCGCTCTACGCCGCCGAAATGACGCCGTTCGACCCGCTGGTCGGCGAGTTCCGCGTCCACTATGCCGGCTTCTTCGATCCAGGCTTCGGCCATTCCGGCGCCGGCGGCACCGGCAGCCGCGCCGTGCTCGAGGTACGCAGCCACGAAGTGCCGTTCATCCTGGAACACGGCCAGGTCGTCGGCCGCCTCGTCTACGAGCACATGCTGGCACGCCCGAAAGCGCTTTATGGCACCGACCTCGGCTCCAACTATCAGGCTCAGGGACTGAAGCTCTCAAAGCATTTCCGTACGGACTGACCTTAGGTCAGGGCCTGCCGACCTTAGTCTGCTTGTCCATTTCAAGCCGCTGTGCTTGGCTGCGGGCAGGGACGCCCGACATAAGGGTGCCCGGCAAATGGAGAGGATCATGCAGATTTCGTGGAAGTTCGCTTGCGCTGCTTCGCTGGCAGCGCTGTTGTCTGCGGCGGGCGGTGCCTCGGCGCAGGACGCAACAAAGCTCAAGATCGCCACAGAGGGCGCCTATCCGCCCTTCAACAATCTGAGCGCCGACGGCAAGCTCGTCGGCTTCGACGTCGACATCGCCAATGCGCTGTGCGCTCAGATGAAGGTCGAATGCGAGATCGTCGCCCAGGATTGGGACGGCATCATTCCGGCGCTGCAGGGCAAGAAGTTCGACGCCATCGTCGCCTCGATGACCATCACCGAGGAACGCAAGAAGCAGGTTGCCTTCACCAACAAATATTACACCACGCCGCTGGCGCTGATTGCGCTCAAGACCTCCGAGTTGACCTCACCGGAGCCCGATGCGCTGAAGGGCAAGTCGGTGGGCGCACAGGCCTCGACGACGCAGAGCATCTATGCAGAGGACCACTATGCCAAGGCCGGCGCCGACGTGAAGCTCTATCCGACGCAGGACGAGGCCGTGGCCGACCTGACCAATGGCCGCCTCGACGCCGTCGTCGCCGACAAGTTCGTGCTCGTCGACTGGATGAAGACCACCGGTCAGGATTGCTGCAAGATGATCGGCGATCTCAAGGGCACCGAATCCGAGACCGGCATTGCCGTCCGCCTCGATGACACCGCCTTGCGCGACAAGCTTAACGCCGCGATTGACGCCATCTACAAGGACGGCACCTACGCCAAGATCAACGCGAAGTATTTTGACTTCGATATTTATGGCGCGGATTGATCGCTGATACCTGAACACCGAAGGCCGGGCGCTTGCGTCCGGCCTTTTCGTATCCGGAGCAGGCGTCGCAAGACGCATGTGCTAGCACCCGCCTCGGATTGGCTGCGGGCAGGGCGAGAATCCTGCTGCAAAAAATGGAGCGGGTAGCGGGAATCGAACCCGCGCGTTCAGCTTGGGAAGCTGACAGGCTACCATTACATCATACCCGCGCGGGCACTTGGTTAGCATTCGCCTTGCGGGCAGGCAATCGGGAAACGTGTTGTACCAGTACCGACGCAATTCGGCTGCTGCGCCGGGCGACGTTATTTGTGCTTCCGCAGGATCGACAGCGCTTTGCGCAGCTCGGACAGTGCAATCTCGCCATAGGCGCGCTGCTTGAGCTTCCCGCCATATCCGGCGCGGAGGATCTTTCGTGCCTGGCTGCCGGAAAAGCGGGCAAGGATTTCACGGCAAAAGACACGCGAGCGAAACTCGGCCGCCAGTGTTGGTGCATTTGCCAGGAAGACCGCGAACACCTTGCGGTCGCCGTAGAACCTGCGCAGTCGCTTGGGTGTTTCGCGGGTGATGAGATCCAGCACCGACCAGTAGCCGCCGTCGAGCATCCAGGCATATCTGCCTGCATTGGCCAGGAGAAAATCGATATCGGTCAGCGTCGCTTCCTCGGCGAGCCGGTAGTATTCCGGCGTCCCGGACCGAAGCCAGGGCGAGCTTTCATGGTTCGAGAAGGCGTTTTCCCCATGCAGCCTGTAGCCTGACAGAACGACATCGATAAGGGCGCTGCCGCCAAAGCCATGGCACATGAAGTTGAAGTAGCCGTCCGCCGCCCGCATGTGTCTGGCTTCGCCGCCGCGCCGGACCAGCCGCAAGTGCGACGCCCGGTACATGTTTGCCGTACCGGGACTCCATTGCCAGCCGCTTGCCCACCTCGGCACGAGAACGGTCCGCGCCGACAGTTGCTGGAAGTGCTGCTGTGAGACGGTCGGCAGCCGGAAGACGGACGCTTCGACATGCAAGTTTCGCGTCTGGCTCTGGCTGTCGACGGCGCCGCCGCCAGCGGCAGCCAGGATGTTTCCCACCGCGTCCATTTCCGCGACGCTGGACGAGGTGAAGGCAACGCTTTGCCGCAGCGCCAGGTGAGCCTGGACATGCATCGACGCGTAGGTCGACAGCAGCACATCGTCGGCATCGACGAAGCTGACGAAGCCGCCCTTGATCTTGTCGAGCGACCAGAATGCCGCGCCAAGCTGGCCGAGATTTTCCGGCAGCGTTTCGATACGGAAGCGACTGTCATTGCCGACATGTCTGGCGATGACCTCGACGCTGTCGTCGGTCGAGCCATTGTCGATGACCAGGCACTCAAAATTGGGGTAGTCCTGCGCCTTGATCGAGTCGATCGTCGCACCGACGTAGCGGCCATAGTTCCAGGCGATGACGACGAAGCTGACCAAGGGCGGCTTGATCGACCCGCCGGAGGCCTCGTCGATGCTCCGCCCGCCGATGGTGAAACCTGAAGCGGCATCGCGGGACGGGCTCCAGGTCTTGCGGACGATCACCTGGTAGTCGTTGTGCAGGACCTCGTACTCTCCTGCTCTTGCCTGGAGAAAGGCGTCGATGCCGGGCTTTGGGCGCTCGGCGGCCGGCTTGGCCGGCTGCCACAGATAGTCGTCCAGGATCATGATGCCGCCCGAGGCAAGCAGGTCCCAGCTCTGCTGGGCGTCGGTGAAAGCCGAGGCGGCATGGTGGTCGCCGTCGACATAGACGACGTCGAAGCGGCGCGACTCGCGCTGCAGTTCCGACAGCGCCTCGATCGAGAAGGCCTTCAGCTTTTCGAGCCGGTCGGAAAAGAGCTTCGTGTTGGCATCGAAGCGTGCCTCGACTTCGCTCATGTCGGTGTGATGGCGCGAGCCGGGTGTCCTGTGCTCGACGCTGCCCTCGAATGTGTCGATGCAGGTCAGATGGCAATTAGGCAGGAACTTCAGGAAAAACAGCGCCGAGCGGCCCTCGAAGGAGCCAATTTCCAGAACCCGCAGCGGCTCCTGCGCGCGCTCGCGCAGCAGCTTTTCCCAGATCGGGATGTGGTGGGATGTCCAGTCCCTGCTGAAAGCGCTGCCGTCGAAATAGTTCATTCAAACGCGCCTATTGGCCTGGAAATGCCGAACTTGTAGAAACATGAGCGACATTGCATGAGCTTGCCCGCCAAGCAATGCCTGTAGCGAAAGCAGAGGCCGACATGCGTCCAGAAAAGCGGGTACTGGTTACAGGTGGAGCGGGTTTTCTTGGCTCGCATCTTTGCGAACGGCTTCTCGCGGCAGGGACGCGTGTCTTGTGCGTCGACAATTTCTTCACCGGTGCGCGCGCCAATGTCGCACACCTTGCCGAACATTCCCGTTTCGAATTGATCGAGCACGACGTCTGCCAGCCGCTTTTTGTCGAAGTCGACGAGATCTACAACCTGGCCTGTCCGGCGTCGCCCATCCATTACCAGCGCGATCCGGTGCAGACCACCAAGACCAGCGTGCTCGGCGCCATCAACATGCTTGGCCTCGCCAAGCGTCTAGGCGCCAGGATCCTCCAGGCCTCGACATCGGAAGTCTATGGTGACCCGGCCGTCCACCCGCAGGACGAGAGCTACTGGGGCAACGTCAATCCGATCGGCCCGCGCTCGTGCTACGACGAGGGCAAGCGCTGCGCCGAAACGCTGTTCTTCGACTACCGGCGACAGCACCATCTGGAGATCAAGGTCGCCCGCATCTTCAACACCTATGGCCCGAGGATGCAGCCCGATGACGGGCGCGTCGTCTCCAACTTCATCATGCAGGCGTTGCGCGGCGACAGCATCTCGATCTTCGGCGGCGGCACGCAGACGCGGTCGTTCTGTTATGTCGACGACCTCGTCGACGGCCTGATCAGGCTGATGGCCTCTCCACGCGATTTCACCGGACCGGTCAATCTGGGCAACCCGGAGGAGTTTTCGATGATCGAGCTCGCCCGCGCGGTTCTGGCCGAGACGGGCAGCAGGTCGCGGCTCGAGTTCTTGCCGTTGCCCGAGGATGATCCGAAGCAGCGGCGGCCCGACATCACCTTGGCCGGTACTCTCGGCTGGCGACCCGCCACGCCGCTGGAGCAGGGCCTTCAGCGCACGGTTGCCTATTTCCAGGAACTGATGGACGCTCAACCGCACATCAAGGACGGTGGCGTGGTGGCTGCTGCTTCCTGAGCGCGACTGGCGACGGCCTAGGCGCGCCCGTTGCTGCGCTCGGCGACGTCCTTCGCCTGCACCGAACCGCCCTTGGCCAGTTCGACCATATCGGCGAGCAACTCGACCTGATCGAAAAAGCAGACGCGGCCGCGGCCGTCCTGCTTGGCGCGGTAGAGGGCGGCGTCGGCGCGCTTGAAGTAGGTACCGATGTCGCTGCTGTCGTTGCCGATCAAGGTGACACCGACGCTGGCGCCGATGGAAATCTGGTGACCGCCGATGTCGTAGGGTGCGCAGAGCGCCTCGACGATGCGGCAGCCGAGCGAAACCGAAGCGTCCGGCTGTCGGCTGTCATTCTGGATGACGGCGAATTCGTCGCCGCCGAGGCGCACGAGGCAATCCGCCGCGTCGACACAGCCGCGCAGCCTGTCGGCGACCACGCACAGCAGCGCGTCGCCGACAGGGTGGCCGAGCGTGTCGTTGACCTGCTTGAACAGGTCGAGGTCGAGGCAGAGCAGGGCGCGGGCGCGGCCATCCCGGACATTGCCGACCGCCAGTTCGAGCTGCTGGCGAAACAGGATGCGATTGCCGAGCCCGGTCAGCGTGTCGTGATGCGCCAGATAGGCGATGTCGGCCTGCGCGCGCTTGCGTTCGTCGATGTCCTCTAGCAGCCCGACCCATTCGATGATGCGCCCGTCTGTGTCGAACACCGGGGCACCTTGCGAGCGAACCCAGAGCCAGCGTCCGTCACTGACCTTGAGACGGAACTCGACATCGAGCGGCGTGTTTTGCTTGAGCGCCTCGGCCCAGGCGGCGGAGGTAATCGGGCGATCGTCGGGATGGATGGCGTTGGTCCACTCCTGGCCCTCGACCTCGCTTTCCGGCCGGCCGGTGAGTTGCTCCCAGCCGGTCGCGAGGCCAGCGCTGCCATCCCCGTCGCGACGCCACAGCACAATGGCACCCGTTTCGGCGATGGTGCGATAGCGGCGCTTTTCGCTGCGCAGGGCATTTTCGGCCCTGGCAAAGCTCTGGCGCAGGATCTCGAATTCCTGGATTGAGGATGGGGCAACCGAGGCCGCCTCCGTCTCCTGTCCATCGGCGATGGCATTGCTGTAGCGGGCCAGTGCCTGCACAGGCTGCAGGATGCGTTTGCCGAGCCACATCGCCACGCAGACGGCAAGCAGCAGGCTCATGCCTGCACCCAACATCAGATTGAACATCGGGTCGCGCCAGCGCGCGTCGAATACGGTCGTCGATTCACCGACGATGATCACCCAGCCCGGTGTGCCAGCCAGCTTCTGGAAAGACAGGATGATCGGCAGGCCTTCAATGGTCTTTGCCGCAAAAAGTCCGGCATTGGTTCCAAGCGCCTCCAGTTTGGGCCAGTCCGGAGCGACTTGGCCAATGAACCGGCTGGCGTCACGCGAACGTGCGAGAATGCGCCCGTTGCCGTCGGTGACGGCCACCAATATGTCGGTCGGCGCGCGCTTGCCGCGCTGCAAGGTCTGGATCAGGTCTTGAGGTGACGTCGACATGACGTAGGCAGCGGTCCCGCGCTTGCCCGGAGGGGCGGGCACAGCCAGCACGAGGCGCGGCTCGTTGCCTGTGGTAAGCACATTCGAGACAACGTTCGCCTGCGTACTCATGGCAAGCACTGCGGCATCCGCCGCCGCGTTCGACCTGGCGCGCAAGGCCGGGACGCGATCGTTGGCGATCAGCGCCACATTGTTGTCGGCGCCGAGCACCCACAGTTCCGGCTCAGGGAGCGGTTCGGGATCGGGAATCTCACGATGTTGCGCCAGCACCGACATGTTGGCGAAGCGGCTGCTCAGCTCTCCTTCGATGGCATTGGCCAGCGTGCGAGCGGTGTCGTTCAAGCGCGCGACTGCCGCATCCCTGTAGGCGCTTCCGGCAGACCAGACCGCAACCGCCGATACTGCGACCACGGGAAGCAGGCAGGCCAACGCCAAGGCGATGAGGTAGCTGTTGAGACCGCGTTTGGCTTGCGAGTTCTTCTCCATTCCCACCGCGCGCTCAACTCCCGACGATCCATCAGAAGTTGCTAATCGCCCGAGAATGTTTTCCAAAAGGTCAACGCGGATGTATCGTCCTGCGTGAAATGTCTGCCGATCACATGAATCGCAGGTTGTGCAGCGCGGGTGGCATCGGCGTCAGCACCTTGAAGCGCGTGGCGCAATCACGATATGCCTGATGGCTCGAATCGCAGGAGATCGAACTTGTCCGGATTGACGCGCTTTCTCGGCGACACCCCGCTCAGGGTGTTCATCAAGCTGCTGGTCATCTCCTTCCTCGTCGGCATCGTCATGTCAGCCTTCGGCTGGTCGCCCTTCGACGTGATCTACGGCATCCGCGATTTCTTCGTCGACATCTGGCGCATGGGCTTCCGCGCCGTCGATCGCTTCCTCGGCTACTTCCTGCTGGGTGCCGCGATCGTCGTGCCGGCCTTCATCATTCTGAGGCTGTTCAGCTACCGCAAATAGCTGCCGCCCCGTCTGGCATGATCTTTTCCGAAACGCGATTGATGCGTTTCGGGGCCATGCTCAGGCGAAGGCGGCCGCCGTATCGAACAGGATGGCGTGGCGGGCGGCAAGGGCTGCGACATCGGTCGAATAGCCGCCGCCGATCACCCCGCACAATGGCACGCCACGTCCGCGAAAGTGCCCAATGACGAGACGCTCGCGCCGGCGCAGCCCCTCGTCGCTCAGCGCTAGACGGCCAAGCCGATCCTCGCGATGCGGATCGACGCCGGCATTGTAGAAGACGATGTCCCATCTGCCGTGTCGTGACAGGCCGGCAAGGGCGTCGGTGAGAGCATCCAGATAGGCATCGTCGCCAGTCTTGTCGGGCAAGCCGATGTCGAGGCTCGAGGCGACCTTGCGCACCGGGTAGTTCTTTTCGGCATGCATCGAGAAAGTGAACACCGAAGGAGTGCTGGCAAGGATCTCGGCGGTGCCGTCGCCCTGATGCACATCGAGATCGACAACCAGGATGTTCTCGACCTGCCCATCTTCGAGTAGCGCCAGTGCGGCGACGGCGACGTCGTTGAAGGTGCAGAAGCCGGCGCCCTGGGCGCGGCGGGCATGGTGACTGCCGCCGGCGGCGTTGCAGGCGATGCCATGGCTGAGTGCCAGCCGTGCCGAAGCCAGCGTGCCACCTGCGGCGAGCTGGGCGCGCCGCGACACGCGCTCACCGACAGGAAAGCCGATCTCGCGCTCGATATGGTGCGGCACCGTGCAGGTCAGCACTTGGTCGACATAGGTAGCGTCATGCGCAAGCCTGAGATAGTGCGGCGCGATCGGTTCGGCCCGGTTGACCCCGCTGGTCAGGCCGAGGGCTTCGAGCCGTGCCATCAGCGCCGTGTATTTGCCCATCGGGAAGCGGTGGTCGGCGGCAAAGCCGGCATCGTAGTCGGGATGGCTGACGATCTGAAGCGGCATGGAGGGGTGCTGAACCAGGAGGGCGAAATCGATTGTTGCCGTAACTTAAATGGTTGCGGGCGTTGGGGAAACCGGGGCATGTGCCCTAGGGAGATTCGGCAACTGGGAGGACTTTCGTTGGAATACGCATCGCCAGAGGGCCGCGTGACGCCTTTTTCCGTCACCAACCGCTCGGTGTTGGCGATTGCCGTGCCAATGACCCTGGCCTATCTGACCACGCCTTTCATCGGCCTTGTCGGCACCGGCGTCGTCGGGCAGTTCGGTGATGCCGCCCTGCTCGGCGGCCTGGCAGCCGGTGCTGTCGCCTTCGATGTCGTCTTCACCAGCTTCAACTTTCTGCGTGCCGGCACGACGGCGCTGGTGGCGCAGGCTTTCGGCCGCGGCGATGCCTCCGAAGAGCAGGCGGTGTTCTGGCGCGCCGTGGTGATCGCCCTGATTGCCGGCATCGTGCTGGCGCTGACTGCACCACTGACCTCGCTTGCCGGGCAGTGGTTCATGCAGGCCGAGCCGCGCGTCAACGAGACGCTCGACCACTATGTCCGTATCCGCATGCTGGGCGCGCCCTTTGCCCTGATCAACTACGCCATCCTCGGCTACATCCTCGGGCGGGGCGAGGGCAGTTTCGCGCTGTTTCTGCAAGCGACGCTCAATGGCGTCAACATCGTCGTCTCCATCCTGCTTGGGCTGCATTTCGGCTGGGGCGTCGAAGGTGTTGCCTGGGCCGCCGTTGCCGGCGAGCTTGCCGGCATGGTCATCGGACTGGCGGTGCTGCTGCGGCGTTTCGGGCGCGAGCCCAGGCTGGCGCGCCGGCGCATCTTCGATGCCGCCGCGTTCAAGCGACTGTTCGTGCTCAACCGCGACATCATGATCCGCTCTTTGTCGCTGCTCATAGCCTTCGCGCTGTTCACCCGCCAGGGCGCCCAGTTCGGCACGGTGACCCTTGCGGCCAACGCGGTGTTGATGAATTTCTTCATCGCTGCCGGCTTCTTCCTCGACGGCTTTGCCGCCGCTGCCGAACAGCTCGCTGGCCGCGCCGTTGGCGCGCGCTACGAGCCGGCTTTCCGCAAGGCGGTCTATCTCTGCTCGATCTGGGGCTTTGCGCTGGCCGGCAGCATGACGGCGGCACTCATGATCTTCGGCGCCGACCTGATCGCGTTGATCTCGACGGCCGAGGACGTGCGCGCCGCAGCCATCGCCTTCCTGCCCTGGGCGGCATTCACCGCGCTGAGCGGCGTGCTTGCCTTCCAGATGGACGGCATCTTCATTGGCGCCGCCTGGTCGCGCGATATGCGCAACATGATGGTGATCTCGTTGCTGGTGTTCATCGCGGCACTTGCGGTCCTGCCCTCAGCCTACGGCAATGCCGGGCTATGGGCAGCCCTGCACCTGTTGCTGATCGTGCGCGGCCTGTGCCTGCTGGCGATCCTGAAGCCCAGGGCGCGGGCAACGTTTCAGAGCGGTGTCGCGGCCCACTGATCGAGCTTGCTGTCACGCAGCTCGGAGATGCTCTTGAGGCCTTCGCGCGCAGCAAAGTCGGACATGCCGCGCACGATGCGCGCCGGCAGCGACGGGCCCGCATAGACCATGCCGGTGTAGAGCTGGACGAGGTCGGCGCCGGCACGGATCTTCTCCAGTGCCGTGTCAGTCGAGTCGACACCGCCGACGCCGATGATGGCGCGCTGCGGGCCAAGCAGCTTGCGCATGCGCGCAAGAACCGCCGTCGAGCGCGCGAACACTGGCTTGCCTGACAGGCCGCCGGTCTCGCCGGTGTGGGCCGGGCTGCGCAGCGCAGGCCTCGTGATGGTGGTGTTGGAGACGATGACGCCGTCGATCGCCTTTTCGGTCACTTCGGCCGCGATGTCTTCGAGCTCTGCCTCGTGCAGGTCGGGCGCGATCTTGAGGAAGATCGGAACGGCATGGCCAGCTTCGGCGCGGGCGATCATGACGCTGGCCAGCAACTCTGCGAGCTGTTCGCGTGCCTGCATGTTGCGCAGACCGGGCGTGTTGGGCGACGAAATGTTGACCGTGAGATAAGAGGCATGGCGGGCGAAGCGCTTCACGCCGAGCACATAGTCACCGATGCGGTTTGTGCTGTCCTTGTTGGCGCCGATGTTGACGCCGACGATACCGGGCCGGCCGGCGCGGGCAATGAGGCGCTTTTCGCAGGCGTCATGGCCTTCATTGTTGAAGCCGAGCCGGTTGATGACGGCATCGTCCTCGACGAGGCGGAAGATGCGCGGCTTGGGATTTCCCGCCTGCGGCAGCGGCGTCACCGTGCCGATCTCGGCGAAGCCGAAGCCGAGCCCGAGCAAGGCGTCCGGCACCTCCCCGTTCTTGTCGTAGCCGGCTGCCATGCCGAGTGGATTGGGAACGTCGAGCCCGGCGATCTTCAGCCGCAGGCGGGCATCACGCGGGGCGCGGCCGCCGACCGGCAGGCCGCAGCGCAGCGCCTTGATCGACATCCCGTGTGCGGTCTCGGCATCGAAGCTGAACAGCAGATGCCGGCCAAGACGGTCGAATGCGCTCATGCTTCAAGCTCCGGAAAATCGTGGGCGCCGTCGGCGTTGAGCGGCAGGGGGCGAACCCATTTGGCGGCGCTGGCCTCGAGCTGGGCATAGAGATGCGGGAATAAGGCGCCGCCGCGCGAGACCTCGTATTTCAGCGCCGGGCCGAGGCGCTCGGCGTCGATGGCAATGAGCAGCAGGTCGGCCTGCCCAGTGAAGTGTTTGGCGGCGGTTTCCACCACCTGTTCAGCAGTCGAGAAATGGATGAAGCCGTCGGCGAGATCGATCGGCGCGCCGGTGAAGATGCCGCTGCGTTCGGCCTCGCGCCACATCGCTTCGGGACAGATCTTGTAGATGGTCTTCGTCATACGGGCGCTATAGGCTGAAAGCATCATGCGGGAAAGGGCAGCTTTCATTGCCCACCGCAATTTGGGCCCAATGCTTTCAGACAATGCGCACCGTCCGCGAATGGAGACAGCTATGCGCCGCGCTTTTTTGATGCTCATTCCCTTCATCGCCGGCCTCGGTGCCGGACCGGCGCTGGCCGCCGAAACGCAGCGCTACCAGATGGAAAAGACCGACAAGGGATATGTCCGCATGGACACCCAGACCGGCGAGATGTCGATCTGCGAGGAACGCGACAATCAGCTGGTCTGCAAGCTGGCCGCCGACGAGCGATCGGCCTTGCAGGACGAACTCGGCCGCGTGCAGTCCGAACTGAAGGCGCTCGATGAACGCATCGTGAAACTCGAGAACTCGCTGACAGCCCAATTGGAATCGAAACTGCCGACCGAGGAAGAGTTCCAGAAGAGCATGGGCTACATGGAGCGCTTCTTCCGCAGCTTCATGGGCATCGTCAAGGACATGGAAAAGGAAGACCAGGCGCCACAGATGGCGCCCGCACCGAACAAGACCTGAGCGGATTTTGTGCCTTGGCGGCCTGAAAGTTGAGCATGAACGGCCAACTCACCGGGCGATTTGACTTTAGCTGCTTGAAAAGACGCCACCGGGCCGCATAATCACGGCCGACGGTCCAAGACGCACAGAACGGTCGGGGCCTCGGGAGGGATATTTGCCAGCAGGCCACAAGTTCGTCATCGCGGACGACCATCCGCTGTTCCGCGGCGCTCTCAAACAGGCTATTGCCGGGCTGGCCGACGTGTCGAGCGTGCTCGAGGCCGGCGACTTCGAGAGCGTCAAGGCGATCGTTGCGGCGAATGAAGACATCGACATCGTGCTGCTCGACCTGTCGATGCCCGGCGCTTCGGGGCTCTCCGGTCTGATCTCGCTGCGGGGCATCCATGCGACCGTGCCCGTCGTCATCGTCTCGGCCCATGACGACCCCGAAACCATCCGCCGCGCGCTCGAGCTCGGCGCTTCCGGCTTCATCTCCAAGTCGGCGAGCATGGACGACATCCGCAACGCCATCGAGGCGGTGCTGTCGGGCGAAATATCGGCCCCCGGTGACATCGACCTCGGCGTCGAGCGCGATCCCGAAATCTCCGACCTGATCAAGCGCCTGCAGTCGCTGACGCCGCAGCAGACGCGTGTGCTCGGCATGCTGGCGGAGGGCCTGCTCAACAAACAGATCGCCTACGAGCTAGGCGTCTCGGAAGCGACGATCAAGGCGCATGTCTCGGCGATCCTGCAGAAGCTCGGCGTCGACAGCCGCACCCAGGCCGTCATCCTGTTGTCCAAGATCGGCGGCGAGCCGCGCCCGGCGGCGTGAGCATCCCGAAACGCGGACGCCGGTTTTCGGCATAGATCATGCTCGCAAAGCAGGGTCACTCGGCGGCGTGGGCCATGCGCCGCATCCGGTTCATCATCGAACGCAGGACAGCGGGCTTCAGCGGCTTGTTGAGCACGGCGACATCGAGCTGGTCGGCTGCGGCGCGCACCTCGTTGGAACGGTCGGCGGTGATCAGCACGGCAGGTGTCGCTTCGCCATAGACCGTGCGCAGCGAGCGAATGACGTCGAGACCGTTTTCGCCGTCGAGATGATAGTCGGCGAGGATGATTTCCGGTGCCGGTCCGTCGGGCTCGCCGGCGATGAATGCAGCCGTTCCCGAATAGGTGCGCACCTCGCAGCCCCAGCCTTCAAGCAATAGCCGCATGCCTTCCAGGATGCGGGCGTCGTTGTCGATGCAGACGACCGTCAGGCCGTTCAGCGCGGCCGCGGCCTGGATGCGCGGCCGGGCGGCCGCCGCCGCTGGCAGTTCCTCGGCAGTGGTGACGGGCAGGATGACCGAGAAGCGGGTGCCCTTGCTCTTGTGCGACTCGATCTGGATCTCGAGCTTCAGCACGCGCGCGATGCGGTCGACGATCGACAGGCCGAGCCCGAGGCCCTGGGCTTCGCGCATGCCGTCGTCGAGGCGGGTAAATTCGTGGAACACGGTGCCGAGCTTGTCTGAGGCGATGCCGATGCCGCTGTCGATGACCTGGATTTCGGCAAGCTCGCCGCGCCGCCTGACGCCAACGACGACGCGGCCGGTGCGGGTGTATTTGATGGCGTTGGAGACGAGGTTCTGGATCAGCCGGCGCAGCAGGTTGCGGTCGGTGTTGACGGTGAGCGTCGACGGCACGATCACCAGTTCGAGATGCTTGGCGCGGGCCATGGGCAGGAAGTCGGTGCCGATCTGGCGCAACAGCCCATCGAGGCGAAAAACGGTTTCCGCAGGCTTCATCGCACCCGCATCGAGGCGCGATATGTCGAGCACGGCACCGAGGATGGTCTCGACGGATTCGAGCGAGGATTCGATGTTGCGCGCAGCGATGCCGGCATTGCCCTTGCCGGCCTTCTCGATCAGCGACGAGCAGTAGAGGCGGGCGGCGTTGAGCGGCTGCAGGATGTCGTGTCCGGCAGCCGCGAGGAAGCGCGTCTTGCCGAGATTGGCCTCCTCGGCCAGCATCTGCGCCTGGGCGAGTTCCTCGTTGACGCGGGTAAGCTCGGCGGTGCGGCTCTTGACGCGCTGTTCCAAAGACTCGTTGGCGCGCTTGAGCGCGAGGTCGGCGGCGACGCGCGCGGAGATATCGGTATAGGTCGCGACGATGCCGCCGTCGGGCATCGGGTTGGAGCTCATTTCGATGATCCGGCCGCTGGTGGTCAGTTCGATCTGCCAGGGGCCGCCGAAGCTGGTCAGCCTGTCGAGCGTTCTGAGCCGCGACGTCGGCGGGATGTCGCCGCGGGCGACAAGATAGGCAAGGATGCGGTCGATCGAGACGCCGACCTGGCCCATCTCGTCGGGCAGGTCGAACAGCGAGCGGTACTGACGGTTCCAGCAGATCAGGCGGAAATCCTGGTCGAAGACGGTGATGCCCTGTTCCATCTGGTCGAGCGCGATCTGCAATAGGTCGCGGTTGTGCTGCAGCGCCTCGGTGGCGTCGTCGAGCAGGCGGAACGTGTCCTTGGCCGAGTTGTCGCCGCGCTTGAACAGCAGGGACAGGATCAGCCGCGCCGACGAGGAGCCGACGGCACTTGCCATCAGTTGCTCGGAGAAGCGGATGACGTCCATGCCGGCGGGGTCGTTGCCATTCAGCTTGCTGCCGCTGTCGCGCTCAAAACTCTGGAAAGAACGTTCGGTGCGCTCGACGCCGAGATATCTGGAGATGGTGTCCTTGAGATCGTTGACGGTGATCGCCGTGCGGAAGCGGCGCAGCGACGGCATCGGGCTCGAGTCGCGCGGCACGAAGATCGAGGCCTGGATACGCTCGAGCGGCACCGAGGCGCGCGACAGCGAGCCGAGGACGAGGAACAGCGTGTTGATCGCCAGGCTCCACAGCACGCCGTGGTTCAGCGGTTCGGCCGAGGTGCCGAACAGCGCCTGCGGCCTGAGTGCCTCGATGCCGAACAGGCCCTCGGAGAGGATCGCCGTATCCGGCGAAGCGAGCGTCGGCAACAGCAGCGTGTAACACCACACAGCGATGCCGGCGGCCATGCCGAGCGCTGCGCCCCTTGCATTGGCGCGGCGCCAGATCAGGCCGCCGATGAAGGAGGGCGCGAACTGCGCGATCGCCGCGAACGACATCAGGCCGATCGAGGCGAGGCGCGTGTTGGTGGTGCTCTCGCGATAGTAAAGGAAGGCGACGAACAGGATGATGAAGATCGAGGCGCGGCGGATGTTGAGGATGATCGCCGACCAGTCCTCGGTGTCGCCGGCCTTCAATTTGACCAGCCGGCGCACGAAGATCGGAATGACGAGATCGTTGGAGATCATGATCGACAGCGCCACGCTTTCGACGATGACCATGGCGGTTGCCGCCGAGAGACCGCCGATGAAGGCGACCATGGCGAGGAAGTCGTGGCCTTTGAACAATGGCAGCGACAGGACGTAGAGGTCACCTGTGGTGGCCGTGCCGACCACGGCCAGACCGGCAAAGGCTATCGGCAGCACGAACAGATTGATCGCCACGAGATAGGCGGGGAAGACCCATGTCGCCTTGCGCAGCTCGTCTTCGCTGCGGTTCTCGACGATCATCACGTAGAACTGCCTCGGCAGCATCACGATGGCAAAGCCGCTTATGCAGGTGACCACCAGCCAGGTGCCGAGCGAGGTGCCATAGCTCATGGCGTCGCCGACCTGTTCGGTGGCGCCGAAGCTGTTCAGCATGTCGCCGGGGCCGTCGAACAGCGCAAAGGTGACGAACAGGCCGACGGCGAGGAAGGCGACGAGCTTGACGATCGACTCGACCGCGACCGCCAGCACCAGCCCGTTTTGGTGTTCGGTGGCGTCGGCATGGCGGGTGCCGAACAGGGTGGCAAACAGTGCCAAGAGCAGCGCCACGATCAGCGAGATGTCGCTGACGAAGGGATCGAAGGATGGCGGCGAGCCGGTGTAGTGCTCGACCATCAGACTGACCGAGCCCGATATCGCCTTGAGCTGGAGCGCGATGTAGGGGATGGCGCCGACCGTGGCGATCAGGGTGGCGATCGAGGCGACGGAAAAGCTCTTGCCGTAGCGGGCGCCGAGGAAGTCGGCGATCGACGTGATCTTCTCGGCCTTGGCCAGCTTGATGATGCGGCTGAGCAGCGGGAAGCCGAACATGAACACCAGCACCGGGCCGACATAGATGGCGAGGAATTCGAGCCCGCGCTCGGATGCCAGCCCGACCGAGCCGAAGAAGGTCCAGGACGTACAGTAGATGGCGAGGCTGAGCGCGTAGATGAACGGTCGCGGCCGGCCCGGGCCCCAGTTCGCGGCCCGACGGTCACCGATGCTCGCAATGGCGAACAACAGCGTCACATAGGCGACGGCGATGAGGACGACGGCCAGGCCCTGCACTCTTGGTTCTCACTCCCTCGGAAATGTCTGTTTCCGATGCAGTGAGGCAATCACAGCTGCGCCGGCATGTCCATTATCCTTGTCTCCTAGACTGGCCGCGTCGGCGCTTGCGGGGCGGGGTTTTGCAACCGGCGGTTTTTGCTATGGTGACGCTGTGCGGCGACGGTTGGCGGGGAACGATTCGCCTTTTTGCAGATCGTGAACGGAGGGTTCAATGCTAAAGGAATTCCAGGAATTTATTGCCAAGGGCAATGTGATGGATCTCGCGGTCGGCGTGATCATCGGCGGCGCCTTCGGCCTAATCGTTTCCTCGCTTGTCGGGGACATCATCATGCCGATCGTCGGTGCGATATTCGGCGGGTTTGACTTCTCGAACTACTTCCTGCCGCTGTCGTCGTCGGTGACGGCCGTGTCGCTTGAGGAAGCCAAGAAGCAGGGCGCGGTGTTTGCCTATGGCAACTTCTTCACTGTCGTCATCAACTTCCTGATCCTTGCCTGGATCATCTTCCTGATGGTCAAGGGCGTGAACACCATGCGCAAGCGCCTGGAGAAGCAGAAGGCGGCCGAGCCGGCCGGTCCTCCGCCCGCCGATGTCGCGCTGCTGACCGAAATCCGCGACCTGCTCGCCAAGAAATAGCCTGCGAAAGCTGGCATCGCGAAAACCCCCGGCTGGCTGGACCACCGGGGGTTTTTTCGTTTGTGCCGGCACGATAGGACTAAGCCCAAGCAGCAATTCAAGCCTGGGGTGACCATGAGCCTTCTCGACGCCGTTCGCATTGAGGCCCGCAGCGCGCCGATGAGCGGCATCGAGGCAGTGGCCAATTATGGGCGTGACCGCGCAGGGCTCATCCCGCTGTGGTCGGGCGAGAGCGACATGCCGACGCCGGCCTTCATCAGCGACGCGGCAGCGCGCGGGCTTGCCGATGGCGAGACCTTCTACACCTGGCAGGCCGGCATACCGGAATTGCGCCAGGCCATCGCACGCTACTACCAGCGCCATTTCGGCAAGAGCTTCGGCGCCAACGAATTCATCGTCACCATCGGTGGCATGCAGGCGATCACCATGGCGCTGCAAGTGACGGCGGGCGCCGGCGACGAAGCCATTTATCTGGCGCCGGCATGGCCGAACTTTGCCGGCGCGGCAGGCGTTGCCGGCGTCAGGCCGGTGCCGGTGCTGCTCGACATGACCGACAATGGCTGGAGCTGCGACGTCGAGAAGATCGCTGCCGCCATCACGCCGCGCACCAGGGCGATCTTCGTCAACTCGCCGTCCAACCCGACCGGCTGGACCGCCGACCGCGAGACGCTGCAGGCGATCCTCGACCTGGCGCGCCGGAAGAACCTCTGGATCATTGCCGATGAGATCTATGCGCTGTTCCACTATGATGGCCGCCGTTCGGCGTCGTTCATGGACATCATGGATCCGGAGGACAGGATCCTGTTCGTCAACACCTTTTCCAAGAACTGGGCAATGACCGGCTGGCGCGTCGGCTGGCTGAAGACGCATCCGTCGCTCAGTCGCACCTTCGAGAATCTGGTGCAATATTCGAGCTCCGGCGTGGCGCAGTTCATGCAGCGTGGCGGCATTGCCGCTCTCGACGAGGGCGATGCCTTCATCGCCGAGCAGGTCGAACGTGCCCACAAGGCGCGCGACATCGTCTGCAGGATTCTGGGCGAGACCGGCAAGGTGCGTTTCAGCGTGCCGCCGGGCGCCTTCTACCTGTTCTTTGCCGTCGACGGCATGAAGGATGCCGAGGCTGCCGCTTTCGACATTGTCGACAAGGTTGCGGTCGGCGTTGCCCCCGGCACCGCGTTCTGCGCCGGCGGCGAGGGGTTCCTGCGTCTGTGCTTCCACCGCCGCCTCGACCAGGTCGAGGAGGCATCGCAGCGGCTGGCTAGATGGATCAGGGAGCAATAGCCCGACCGGCGGATCCAAGGCTCAAGATGCAGAAAGGCCCGAAACCTGACCGGTTCCGGGCCTTTCGAATGAGATGAGCTGCAATCAGCCGCCCGACTGCGGCACCAGCAGCGAGACGATGCGCTCGCTCTTGGGAACTTCGGTGTGGCCCTCGGTGCGATAGGGAATGCCCAGCGCGTTCCAGGTCTCGACGAGTGCTGCCTTGAGTTCGGCGATCAGCGCGTCGCTGTGGAACGGCGTCGGCGTCACGCGCAGCCGCTCGGTGCCGCGTGGCACGGTCGGGTAGTTGATCGGCTGGATGTAGATGCCGTGGACGCCGAGCAGGCGGTCGCTGGCCATCTTGCACAGCTCAGGATCGCCGACCAGGATCGGCACGATGTGCGTTGCCGACTCCATGACAGGCAGGCCGGCGTCCGCCAGTACCTGTTTGGTGTGCGTCGCCTGGCGCTGCTGGGCGTCGCGCTCGGCTTGCGAGGTCTTCAGGTGGCGGATCGACGCCGTCGCTGCTGCTGCGATCGATGGCGGCAGGGCGGTGGTGAAGATGAAGCCGGGTGCATAGGAGCGTACGGCGTCGATGACGCTGCGCGTGCCGGTGATGTAGCCGCCGAGCGTGCCGAAAGCCTTGGCCAGCGTGCCTTCGATGATGTCGATGCGGTGGGCGAGGCCCTCGCGCTCGGTGATGCCGCCGCCGCGGCCGCCATACATGCCAACCGCATGAACCTCGTCGATATAGGTCATGGCGTTGTATTTCTCGGCGAGGTCGGCGATCTCGGCGATGGGGGCGATGTCGCCGTCCATCGAATAGACGCTCTCGAACACGATCAGCTTGGCGCGCTCACGGCCGGCGGCCTGTAGCAGGCTTTCGAGATGGGCGACGTCGTTGTGGCGGAACACCTTCTTCTCGGCGCCCGAGCGGCGCACGCCCTCGATCATCGAGGCGTGGTTGAGCTCGTCGGACAGGATCAGGCAGTTCGGCAGAAGCCGGCCGATGGTCGAGATGGCAGCTTCATTGGAGACGAAGCCGGAGGTGAAGACGAGGCCGGCTTCCTTGCCGTGCAGGTCGGCGAGCTCATGCTCAAGCTCGACAAGCGGATGGTTGTTGCCGGAAATGTTGCGCGTGCCGCCGGCACCGGTGCCCATGTTGCCGGCCGCCTGCTGCATGGCAGCGACCACGTCGGGGTGCTGGCCCATGCCGAGATAGTCGTTCGAGCACCAGACGGTGATTTCCTCGGCTTTGCCGTTGGCACGCCAGATGGCGCGCGGAAACTTGCCGACGATGCGCTCGAGATCGGCAAACACGCGATAACGGCGCTCGGCGTGGACCTGGTCGATCGCTTCTTCGAAAAACCGCTGGTAGTTCATATGGACGTCCCAATTTTTCAACCATGAGCATAATCAACGGTCGGTTCGGCGTCCATCGACCGTTTCTGGTCAAAATGCCACGCCCTCGACGTCGCAAACGACCACGGAACGCCGAAAAGTCCCTTGATGTGGATCAAATTCCACTGCGACCGAATGGTCAACGTGATCTCGCCGCGAAAGTCCTATCTCGCATTTGCCGGTATTGTCGGGCTACACAGAGCGCGACGGATGCGATGCGGAGTGTTGTCATGGCGGTATTGGTAACGGGCGGTGCCGGCTACATCGGCAGCCACATGGTCTGGGAGCTGCTCGATGCGGGCGAGAAGGTCGTCGTGCTCGACCGGCTGTCGACAGGTTTTGACTGGGCGGTGGCGCCCGAGGCCACGCTGGTCAGGGGCGACGTCGCCGACAAGGATCTCGTCGGTCAGTTGATCCGCGAGCATGGCGTCGACGCCATTATCCATTTTGCAGGCTCCATCGTCGTGCCGGAATCGGTGTCCGATCCGCTCGGCTATTACGAGAACAACACCTGCAAGACGCGCAGCCTGATCGAGACGGCGGTGCGCGAAGGGGTGAAGCATTTCATCTTCTCCTCGACCGCTGCCGTTTATGGCGCCGCTGGCATGGAGCCGGTGGTCGAGGACGCCCGACTTGCGCCGGAATCGCCTTACGGCCTGTCCAAGCTGATGAGCGAATGGATGCTGCGCGATGCGTCGGCGGCCCACCCACTGACCTACACGGCGCTGCGCTATTTCAACGTCGCCGGCGCCGATCCCAAGGGTCGTACCGGCCAGTCGACCAAGGGTGCGACGCATCTGATCAAGGTCGCCTGCGAAACCGCACTCGGCAAGCGCGGCTCGATGCAGGTGTTCGGCGAAGACTATGCGACCCCTGACGGCACCTGCGTGCGCGACTACATCCATGTTTCCGACCTCGCCGCCGCGCACCGCCTGGCGCTCGCGCGCTTGCGCGCAGGTGGCGGCAACCTCGTCGCCAACTGTGGCTACGGCCACGGCTATTCGGTGCTCGAAGTGATCGACAGCGTGCGCCGCGTCCATGGCGCCGACTTCGCCGTCGAGATGGCTGTCCGCCGCCCGGGCGATGCGGCCTCTGTCGTTGCCAATTCGGATCTGGCGCGCGGCGAACTCGGCTGGGCGCCAAAGCATGACGATCTCGATGCGATCGTCGGCGACGCGCTGAACTGGGAACGGCTGCTCAGCCGCAAGAACTCTTCCGTTATATAAGCTGCAGGTGGTGGATATCCGCCGCCCCGTCTCGATAATTGCAGCGCCAGGCGTTATGGGTGGCAAAGGGGCCTGACCCCGCACGGTGAAGGGTTCCCGCCAGAGCCTGGTGCATCGGCCAATCCTCGGCATCGCCGATGCGCAAGAAACAGTTGGAGCGTCCTTTCCGCGTGCCAGGGGCACTGCACGACGCTCTATGGGGTGGCAGCATGAAGATACTGGTTCTCGGCGCAGGTGTGGTCGGAACGGCAGCAGCCTATTACCTGGCGCGCGACGGCCATGAGGTCACCGTCGTCGAACGCCATCCGGCGGCGGCACGCGGCACGAGCTACTCCAATGCCGGCCTGGTTTCGCCGGGCGACGCCACCGCCTGGGCCTCGCCGGCGGCGCTGAAGACCTTCATCCGCTCGCTCTATACCTCCGATCTCGGCATCAAGGTCAGGCTCAGGCTCGACCCCTATTTTTATGCCTGGAGCCTGCGCTTCCTGCGCCAGTGCACGACGGCGCGGCTGCGCGCCAACAGCGAGGTCAAGCTCCGGCTCGCGCTCTATTCGCGCCAGTGCATCAACGAGATCTCCGACGAAGCCGGCATCGGCTATGACGACCGGCGCAAGGGCATCCTCTATTTCTTCCGCTCGCAGAAGAGCCTCGACGAAGGCAGCGAGAATTACCGCTTCCTCGCAAAACACGGCCTGCCGATCGAGATCGTCGACCGCAATCGCATGGTTGAGCTGGAGCCCGGCCTGGCGGCCGCCAAGGACGGTATTGCGGGCGGCGTCTATTCGCCTGTGGATCAGACCGGCGACTCCCGCATGTTCGTCGAAAAGCTCGCCGCTTATGCCAGGGAGCGGCTGGGTGTGACGTTCAAGTTCGACACCACTGTCGAGGGCTTGGTCGTCGAGGGCGATCGCGTCGCTGGGGTGAAGACGCAAGCCGGCGTGCTCACAGCGGATGCGGTGGTCATCGCCATGGGGCCCGAAAGTGGATTGCTCGGTCGCCGCCATGGCATCGACCTGCCCGTCTATCCGGTCAAAGGCTACACCGCGACAGTGCCGCTCGATGCTCCCGAAAAGGGACCGACGATGGGCGGCGCCGATGAGGACAACCTGATCGCCTATTCCAGGCTTGGCGATCGCCTGCGGCTGGCTGCGACCGCCGAGTTCGCCGGCTTCGATCGCAGCTACAAGCCGAGCGATTTCGCCCGCCTGTTCAAGGCCGGCCAGGAGCTTTTCCCGGGCGCCTTCAATCCGCGAAAGGCCGAGGTCTGGGCCGGTCTCCGGCCAATGATGCCGGGCTCGGTGCCAGTCATCGGCCCGGCCCGCTACAAGGGGCTTTATCTCGACACCGGCCACGGCCATGTCGGCTGGACCATGGCCTGCGGCTCCGGCAAGTTCCTTGCCGACCTGGTGGCCGGCCGCAAGCCCGACATCGATCCACAGGGGCTGGTCTACGGGGGCTGAGTCATGTCTGGACCGCAAGTCGCCATCGATCTCGGTCGCATCGAGCGCAATGCGCGGGCAGTCGTCGAGCGCGCGAGCCAATCCGGCATCAAGGTGTTCGGTGTCACCAAGGGCAGCTGCGGCATGCCGCAGGTGGCGCGCGCCATGCTGCGCGGCGGTGTGGCGGGGCTCGCCGAGTCGCGTTTCGAGAACATCCGCCGGTTGCGCGAAAGCGGCATCGGCTGCCCTGTAATGCTGTTGCGCAGCCCGCCGATTTCGCGCGTCGAGGAGGTGGTGCGCACTGTCGACATCAGCCTGCAGTCGGAGCTGGAGATCATCCGCGAGATCTCGCGCATCGCCCAGCGCATCGGCCGTGTCCACGACATCATGCTGATGGTCGACCTCGGCGACCTGCGCGAAGGCATCTGGCCAAACGACCTTCTGCCGACCGTCGAGCGCGTGCTCGAACTGCCCGGCGTGCGCATTGCCGGCCTGGGCACCAACCTGACCTGCTTTGGCGCCATCATGCCGACGGAGGAGAACCTCAGCCAGCTTGTCGCCTATGCCTACAAGGTCGAGCGCCTTGCCGGCGTCAGCCTCGACTGGGTGTCGGGCGGCAATTCGTCGTCGCTGCCGCTGCTTCTGGACAACAAGCTGCCGGCCGGCATCAACAACCTGCGCATCGGCGAGGCGATCCTGCAGGGCGGCTACGAGACCTTCCGGGAAGAGCCGTGGCGGGAGCTGGAGTTCAACGCCTTCAAGCTCACCGGCGACCTGATCGAGGTCAAGCTCAAGCCGTCGCTGCCGATCGGTGAATCCGGCTACGACGCCTTCGGCAACCAGCCGGTGTTCGTCGACGAGGGCGACAGGCTGCGCGGCATCGCCAATATCGGCCGCGAGGACACGATGATCGAGGGCCTTGTGCCGATCCATCGGGGCGTGCGGGTGCTGGGCGCGTCGAGCGACCATCTCGTGCTCGACATTACCGACGCCGAGCCGCCGCTGGTCGTCGGCGATCGCGTCAGCTTCCACATGAACTATGGCGCGCTGTTGACGGCGATGACCTCGGAATATGTCGAGAAGGCGCCGATGCACGACATCACCGAGGTCACCGGCCGCCGCATGGTCTCGATCGTGGCCGACAGTGCTGCCGGGCCACTGCTGGCAAGACAGTCTGTTGGTACGCGGCTCGAACAGATGCAGTTCGACGTCATCGAGATCGCCGATGCCGAGCATCCGCCGGCCGGCCTCATCAGGCTGCACGCCGGTGCTGACAGGCATGTGGCGTCGAAGGCGCTGACGACTGCCGCCGAGGCGACACATTCCCTGGGACTGATCTGGATCGATTCCATTGCCGCGCTGATGCCGGAGGGCGAGGAGGGCGTCGAGGCGCCGGAGCGCTCGGTGCTGGCGCGGCTGCTCGGCCTCGACCACAAGCCCGGCGCGCTGCAGCCGCAGCTGTCGCCCGAAAATGTCGTGCTCGTCGGGCTGCGCGAGGCCGATCCGGCGGAGGTGCGCATCCTCAAGGATTCGCGCGTCACCGCCTTCACCATGGCAGAGGTCGACGGCTCCGGCATGCGCGAGGTGATGCGCGAGGCAATCCGCATCGCCTCGTCGGGAACCGTCGGTTTCCACGTCAGCTATTCCCCCACGGCCACCGAAATTCCCGGCTGGGCGAGTGGCTCTGGCGGCATGACCGTGCGCGAGACGCACCAGGCGATGGAGGCGATAGCGCTGTCCGGCGGCATGCTGTCGATGGACGTTTCGGGATTGGCCGCGGAGACGGAGCCGCGCGTCGCCACCGAAGCGGTCAACTTCGTCATGTCCGCCTTTGGCAAGAGGATCCTCTGATCAGCGTCGGCGCGCGCTCTGCCTGGTTTCGTAGATGTACTGCAAGGCGATGATCGCCGCTGCGATGACGAGATAAAAGACCGACACCACCAGCAACACCTCTATGGCCTTGTAGGTCTCGGAGATGATGACGGTCGAGGCCGCCGTCAGCTCGTCTATGGCGACGAGGCTGGCGAGCGAACTGCCCTTGACCATCTGGATGGCATTGGAAAACAGCGACGGTGCCGCCAGCCTGTAGGCCTGCGGGATCATCACCTTCCAATAGGTCGCAAATGGCCTGAGGCCGAGCGCCTTGGCGGCGTCGAGCTGGCCTGGGGGAATGCTCTCGAAGCCGGAGCGCAGGAATTCGAGATTGTAGGCGGTCGAGGCGAAGATCAGGCCGATCAACGCCGACGGCACCGGCTCGAGATAGATGCCGAGGCGAGGCAGGCCATAATAGAGCGCAAACAGCAATGCCAGAACGGGAGCCGCGCGGGCAAAGAAACTGTAGCCGATGATGACGCGGTGAAACGCGCCCTTGGGCCGCTGCATGTAGATGGCCAGCGGCAGTGCAAGGATGTTGGAGACAACGATGACGACCACCGAGATGAACAGCGTCATCGCCAGCCCGTCGAACAGCATCTGCTGGTAGGTCGGGTCGAGCAGGATGTTCATCGCGCCACCGCTTGCTTGGGCTTGCGCTCGTTGAAGACGAGCAGCGGCGTGACGATGAGGATGTAGAGGCCGACGGCGAGCGTCAGGAAGGTAAAAGGTGCGTTGGTGGCGGCGATGCCCTGCTTGGTGACGTAGAGAATCTCGCTGACCGACACCGCCGAGGCGATCGACATGCGCTTGACCGTGCCGATGGCGTAGGTGATCCAGCCCTTGCGTGCCAATGGCAGGATCTGCGGGATCAGCACCCTAAGGAACACGACCCGCTTGGGCAGGCCGAGCGCGAGGCCCGCCTCATACTGGCCGAATGGCACGGCCTTCAACGCGCCCTTGAATACCTGATAGTCGAAGGCGATGCCGACGAGCGTGAAGGCGATGATCGTCGAGCCGATCGGGCCGAAGTCGATGCCGACCTGCGGCCCGCCGAAGAAGAACAGGAACAGCACCACGAGTTCCGGCACCGAGCGGAAGAAGGCGCTGAACGCCTCGATACCGTTCCGGAGCCAGGATTTTTCGCGGCCGTAGTGAACGAGGGACAACAACAGGCCGAAGACTGCCGACAGGCTGAAGACCACTGCCGACAGCCCGATGGTGAGGGCCGCCGCAACCAACAGCCGCGGCAGCCAGGCAAGTGCGATTTCCATGTCCCGCGCCCCTCGCGGCAGCCCTGCTTACTGAGCCTTCGACCAGTCGATGGAGGCGCCGAACCACTTGTCGGCCAGGCCCTGCAGGGTGCCGTCCTTGCGCCAGGTCTCGAACTGGGCGTCGATGGCGTCGGCCAGCGGCTTGTTCTTGTTGCTGACGGCAACGCTCTGGGTGATGGTCGACAACAGGTCGTCGAGGGTAACAGTGCCGGTCAGCTTGCCCGATTTGGCGAGGTATTTCGGACCGAGGAAGTCGTGGGCGGCAAAATCGATGCGGCGGTTCTCGAGGTCGAGGAACAGCTCGGTGGCGCCGGGATACTCACGGCTCTTGGTGACGCAATCGGCCGGAAGCTTCTCCTTGGCGACCTTCTGGAAGGCGCCGCCGCGCACCGCGCCCATTGTCTTGCCGCAGACATCCTTCCAGTTGGCGATGTCGGTGTCAGCCTCGCGGCGGGTGATGGCAGCACCGTTGACGATGTAGGGCGACAGCAGGAAGAAGTCCTTCGAAGCCAGGCGCTCCGGTGTGCGGGTCACGCCCGAGGCGATCAGGTCGAAGCGGCCTGCGGTGAGGCCCGGCAACAGCCCGGCGAAGTCGAGCTTCTCGAACTTGGCGGTCAGGCCGAGCTGCTTGGCGACGAGATTGACGACGTCGATGTCGAAGCCTTCAAGCTCGCCCGCAGCATTGGTCATGCTGAAGGGCGGGGCCGAGCCTGACGTGCCGACGGTGATGGTATCAGGTGCAACCAGGGCGGCCTTGTAGTCCTGTGCACTTGCTGCGCTCACGCCGAAAATCGCAATGAGGGCCAGCAGGGCTGTCCGCGCAATTCTCATGATCACTCCTTTGATGGGCTGCTTGAAAACAGAATGTTTGCGTTATATCGCAAATTGCTAAAGCCACCAAGGACGGCGGCCAATTTGGATACAATAGTTTCTGGAGAATCTGTTTCTCAAGAACGGCCGTTCCGAAAGTTCGAGGTTTTGTGAAATGGAACTGCGCTTCAAGCTCAACTATCTGTATCAAGGGCAGAATTCGCCGTTTCTGCATGCAGCCGACGCCGGCTATTTCGGTGACCATGGCCTGTCCTGCAGCTTCGTCGAAGGCTTCAGCTCGTCGCTGGTGACGCGCACGCTGGTGAACGATGAGGCCGATATCGGATACGGCGATGTATCCTCTGTCTTCGAGCGGGCGCTGCGCACAGGCGAAACCGAGATCTCCTGTCTCGTGCCGATCTATGAGCACACGCCCTGCTGTCTCGGCTACGTCTCCGACGGCAAGCGGCTGACCCTCGCCGATATTCCCGGCAGCACTTTGTGCGGACCGAACGGCGACACCTCGGCGCGGCTTCTACCGCTGCTGCTCAAGCGCAACGGCTTTGCGCCCGACAGCTACACCTATCTCGGCGTCCAGCCGGAAGAGCGTGACCGGCTGGTGGCGTCTCGCGCGGTGCTGGCGGCGACCTGTTTCGATGCGACACTGAAATTTGCCATGCAGATGCGTGGCCACGACGCCAGCGGCCTCGACTTCCTCTATTTCGCCGACAACGGGCTCGACATCTATTCGGGCGCGCTGGTGGCGTTGAATTCGGTGCTGGACCGGGAACCGGGTCTCGCCGGCAAGCTGCAGGCGATCACGCGCCAGGCCTGGCATGATTGCCTCGTCAATCCGCAGCTCGGCGTCGATGCGGTGATCAGGCGTTCGCCCGGCATGGATCCCGATATCGTCCTGCAACAGCTGACCTGGATCCTTGAACGGCAGGTCTTCCCGGATGGCGCGCGGGCGATGAAGTTCGATCTCGGCGGCGCCAAGATGGCCAACACGTTGGAATGCGCCACCTACTCCGTCGGCGCCGAGGCCAAGCGCAGTGCAGACGGAATGGCGGCCGAGATCTGCCTGAATTAGCTGGTCTGGAAGTCTCCCGGCTGGGGCGGGGCGATGGGGCTGAACAGCGTCCGGTCGGGCTTGATGTCGATCAGCGGCGTGCCGTCGAGGCAATCCATGCCGCGCACCGAAAGCATGTTGCCCTCGATGCTGACCAGTTCGACGATCTGGGTGCCTATCGGATTGGGGCGAACGGGCGAGCGCAGCGAGAAGGTGCCGCGCGCGGCGCCGTCATTGGCCGGACTCTGGCGCACCAGGTCGCGCCGGGAGAGGTGAAGCCAGTAGAGCACTTCCAGGCGTGCGAATTGCGCGACGTCTTCGAGGGCCGCCACCCATGGCTCGAAAATCTCGATATGGCAGACAGGACCATCGGCGCGGCCCTGTCGCGGGGTCAAAAGGCGCGAGTCCCAGGGTGTTCGGATGCGGCCGATGAAATAGATCTCGGCATCGTAACCCGAGGGCAGTGCGACGGCACTTTCAGCGTCGCGGATTTCGTTTTCGCGGACCACGCTCAGTCGACCGCGACCATGACGTCGGAGGCCTTGATGACTGCATAGGCGTCCTTGCCGACGGCGAGCTTCAGGTCGTCGACCGCCTCATTGGTGATCGAGGCGGTGACGACGGCGCCGCCGATGTCGATGCGGACATGCGGTGTTGTCGTGCCTTTGATCACTTCGACGATCTTGCCCTTGATCTGGTTGCGGGCGCTGATCTTCATGGTGCGTTCCTTTCGTTGAGGGTTGGCGTGCAGACATGGCGTCCGGCTTGTTCGAGATAGGCCACTGCAACGCCGACGCCATAGAGAGCTCGCAGCAATTGCGGTGTCAGCACGTCGGCAGGCTTGCCGATGGCGACCAGTGCCCCCGACTGCATCAGCGCGACACGGCTGGCGCAGGCAAAGGCATGGCTGGGATCGTGGGTGGAAATGACCACCGCCATGCCTGAGCCGGCGAAGCTCGAAATGCGACTCAAGACGCGGGCCTGATTGCCGAAGTCGAGGCTGGCCGTCGGCTCGTCCATCACGATCAGTTCGGGCTCCTGGGCGAGTGCGCGGGCAATCAGCGTCATCTGCTTTTCGCCGCCCGAGATGTCGGTGAAGGGGCGGGTGGCGAGATGGCCGATGCCGAGGGCTGCCAGCGCTTCCTGCGTGATCGCCCGGTCGGCCCTGGTCGGTGAGGCGAAGGTGTCGATGCGGCTGGCGCGGCCCATCAAGACGACGTCAAACACCGAGAATGGGAAATAGGCGCCGGTGGCCTGCGGCACATAGGCGATGTGGCGGGCGAACTGTGCGCGCGAGAAGGTCGAAATGTCCTTGCCGTTCAATTCCAGATGTCCGCCCTGGCGCGGCAATAGGCCGAGCAGGGTCTTGAACAAAGTGGTCTTGCCGCAGCCATTGGGACCGAGCAGGCACAACACTTCCCCGCGGTCGACCGACAGCGTGACCCCTTGGCCGATTTTGACGCGGCCATAGCCGAATGCGAGATCGGTTGCCTGAAGCATCATTGCCAGCCTCGCCGGGTCGTCAGAAGCAGATAGAGGAAGAATGGCGCGCCGATGGCGGCGGCGAGGATGCCCAGCGGGACCTCGATCGCGGCGATGCTGCGGGCAAGCGTGTCGACGCCGACCATGTAGGCGGCGCCGATCAGCATCGAGGTCGGCAGCAGGCGCGAGAAATCGGGCCCGACGAACATGCGCGCGACATGCGGCACCAAAAGGCCGATCCAGCCGATGATGCCTGAAGTCGAGACGGCGGCGGCGGTCATCAGCGTGGCGGCGGCGACGATGACGATTCGAATCCAGCGTGTCTCGACACCAAGCGCGCGCGCCTCCTCGTCGTCGAGCGTCATCAGGTTCATGCGCCAGCGCAGCAGCACCATCGGTAGCAGCGCGACAAGGACGGCGGGCAGGATGGAGCCAAGGTCGGCGCGGTTGATGCTGGCGAGACTGCCGAGCAGCCAGAAGGTGATGGCGGGCAGCTGGTTGTAGGGATCGGCGAGCACCTTGAGCAGCGACACGCAGGCGCCCAGCAGCGCGCCGATGGCGACGCCGGCGAGCACCAGCACGAGGATCGGGTCGCGCTCGCGCACGATCGAGCCGATGGCATAGACGATTGCCACAGCTGCCAGCCCGCCGGCGAAGGCGAGGCCCTGGATGGCGAGTACTGACAGCGACAGGAAGATGCCCACGACCGCGCCGAAGCTGGCGCCGGCGGAGACGCCGAGGATGTCGGGTGAAACCAGCGGGTTGCGGAACAGGCCCTGATAGACCGCGCCCGCCGCCGCCAGCGAAGCGCCGACGAGGATGCCGGCGCAGACGCGCGGCAGGCGCACGTTCCAGATCACGGTCTCGATCGTCGGCGCAACGCCGCTTTCGCCGCCCGACAGCTTGGCCACAACCACCGCGAAGATGTCGCCTGGCATCACCGGATATTTGCCGGTCAGGATCGCTACGAGGATGACGGCGACGAGCAGACCCGCCAGCGCGCCGATGGCGATCGGCCCGGCGTGCTGGGCTTTTGGCTGCTGCTGCAAGTGCTTGGCTTCCGCTCGAAGCTCAGGGCTTCCGGCCGGTGTCGGCAAGCAGCTTGCCGAGTTGCTCGGTGGTGAGATCGACATGATAGAACAGCTTGTAGAAGTCGCGGGTCTCGGCCTTCAGATCGATCTCGGCCTTGCCGGGATAGAGTGCGGAGGTGAGCCACGATATGCCGATGGCGCGATTGACGCCGGGAGGCGCGTCGAACCAGCCGAAGGGCAGGGCCGGCGCACGGAACACGCGGCCGTCTTTCACCGCCTTGATGCCTGCCCATGACGGGTCCGACAGCACCGACTTCCGAAACATCGGGCTGAGCGTCAGGATGACGTCGGGGTTCCACGACAGGATCTGTTCGAGCGAGACATTTGCGAGCGAGCCCTTACCTGCGGCTTCGGCGACATTGGTCGCACCGACGGCGGACAGCACTTCCATGTTGATCGAGCCGGCGAGGCCGGTCTCCAGTCCGTCGGGACCGCGGCCGTAATAGACGCGCGGGCGCTGGTCGGCCGGCACCTCGGCGACGACCTTGTCGAGCCGCTGCATCGCAGCCTCGGTGTAGGCAGCGAGTTTCTCCGCCTGTTCCTTCTCACCCAGGAGTTCGCCGATCTCGCGCAGCGACTTCGGCGCGTTGGCGAAGCTGCCGTCGACCAGCACGTAAGGGATGCCGGTCTGCTCCTGTACCTTGTCGGCGAGCGAGGCATAGGTCGGGTTGACGGTACCGACATCGAGGATGATGTCGGGTTTCATCGCCAGCACGGCTTCCATGTTGGCGGTGTCGCCCTTGCCGGTCAGGCGGCCGTGGACGGGCAGGTCACGATAAGGCGCTGCGATGAAGTCCTTTTCGTCGTCCGTGAATTCACGCACCCAGCCGACCATGCGGTCGGGCGCGACCGAGTAGAGTAGCACCGAGGCGGGCGGACCGGCGGCCATGACGCGGGTGATCTTCTCGGGCAACGCCACCTTGCGACCGGCGGCGTCGGTGAAGACGCGCTGCTCGGCGGCAGCGAGCGAGGCTGAAGCGACCAGGGCGGTGGCGGCAGCCAGGAATGAAATCAAGAGGTTGCGGCGTCTCATGCTGTCGATCTCGGGTTGAACAATGGGTTTGGATATATACATGCCAATATAACGAGCGGCGCATTGTTATGTTTGACTGAATATAACGGTCAAGGGATTTGTGCGGCTGTGCCAGCCGATTTCAAGGCCTTCGCCTTGACCCATGGGCGACGGTCGGAAAGGCTGGGCGTAAAAGTTAGCGTCGCAACCCAACGGGTTCGGCGAGCCAAGGAGAGAAATCCATGTACACCCACGTCCTCATTGCCACTGACGGATCGGAGCTGGCGCAGAAGGGGCTCGACCATGGCTTGGGCCTGGCCAAGGGCATCGGTGCCAAGGTGACGGTCATGAACGTGACCGAGCCGGCGCCGATCTTCGCCTCTGCCGGCATGTATGGTCCGGTCGCGACGGCCGAAGACATCGTCTCCTACCAGAAATCGGGCGAGGAATATGGCGCCAAGGTGCTGACCGCCGCCAAGGCCCAGGCCGACAAGCTTGGCGTCAATGCCGATACGGTGCATGTCGAAGAGATGTGGGCGGCGGAGGCGATCAATCAGCTCGCCCAGGAAAAGGGCTGCGACCTGATCGTCATGGCCTCGCATGGCCGCCGCGGCCTGGGGCGGCTTATCCTCGGCAGCCAGACCGTCGACGTTTTGACCAACAGCAAGGTGCCGGTGCTGGTCGTCCGCTAGACATCTCGACAGAAACGACAAAGGCCTCCCTGACCGGTGTCGGGGAGGCCTTTCACTATTGGATGGCGCGGCTCAGACGATCTTGCCGCGTGCCGGTACCGGCCATAGCTCCGGTGCCTTGTCCTTGCCGTAGACATAGACGCCGTCGACCATGTTGGTGACGACGCAGGCGTGGTTGGGCACGATGCGGATGCGCTGGCCGACGGTGAGATTGATATCGCTCTGGCAACGCAGGCGGCCGTGCTCCTCGGAAAGTTGGTCGATCGAGATGTCGGGGCGCCCGAGCACATGGCCGTGGCCCACGAGGCCGAGCAGGTCCGAGGTCAGCGTCTTCGAGCCGGCGTCGATGATGGCGCGGTTGGAGGCGGGCACCGAGACGACGGTGGCGAGCACGGTGAGTGCGCAGTCGTCCCAGCTGGCGACGTCGCGGGCGACGAGCGAACGGTCGTTGTAGACATAGGTGCCGGGGCGGAATTCCGTGGCGATCGGCGCCAGATGCGCCTTCATCATGTCGGGCGTGCCCCCCGAGCTTATGGCGGGAACGGCAATGCCCCTGGCTTCGATCAGTGCCTTGGCCTCGGTCATGAAGGCCTGCACCTTGGCAGCACCGCCCACCGGCGGATAGGTCATCAGCCCGGCGAACCGCAGGCCGGGAGCCGCATGGATGCGGACGGCCAACGCGGCTGCCTCCTCAGTTGTGCCGACGCCGCAGCGGTCGGCACCTGTGTTGCACTCGACGAAGACATTGAGCGTAGCGCCGGCCGCCGCAAAGGCGGCTGAAAGCCCGTCGATCACGGTCATATTGTCGGCGACAACAGCAAGCTTGACCTTGCCGGCGAGCGCCACGAGCGCGTGCAGCTTGTCGTCGCCGAGGATGTTGTAGGTGATCAGCACGTCGTTCAACCGGCCGCTGCCGGCGACCATGGCTTCTGCTTCCGACACCTTCTGGCAGGTGATGCCGACGGCGCCCGCGTCGAGCTGCATTTCGGCGATGGCAGGCAGCTTGTGTGTCTTGATATGCGGACGAACCTTGAGGCCATGGCTGTCGGCGTAGGTCTGGAAGCGTTCGATGTTCCGCTTCGCCACATCGATGTCCACCAACACGGCGGGGGTCTGGATCCTGTCGAACATGGCTTCTGCCTTCCAAATCGAATGGGCGCGCGCGGACCTTGCCTGTGCCGCGCTTGACAAACAATGCCGCGCGGCGCTTTATACGTCAATCCGATATTAAGGACATATGTCCGAAATAGCGGACATTGGAATAGAGAACTCTTTGGGAGGAACGGCGAGATGAAGATCGCACTTTCCGCGGCCGTCGCCGCGCTCGCGCTGATGGCGGCAATGCCTGCCGGCGCACAGGAAAAGCAGAGCAAGCTTGATGAGGTTCTGGCGCGTGGCCACCTGGTCTTGGGCACCGGCAGCACCAATGCGCCCTGGCACTTCAAGAGTGCCGACGACAAGCTGCAGGGCTTCGACGTCGACATGGGTCGCATCGTCGCCAAGGCGCTTTTCGGCGACCCGGACAAGATCGAATACGTCAACCAGTCGTCGGATGCCCGCATCCCCAACATCACCACCGACAAGGTCGACCTGACCTGCCAGTTCATGACGGTAACGGGCGAGCGCGCCCAGCAGATCGCCTTCACCATTCCCTACTACCGCGAAGGCGTCGGCCTGATGCTGAAGGGCGACAGCAAATATGCCGACTATGCCGCGCTCAAGGGCGCCGGCTCGGGCGTCACCATCTCGGTGCTGCAGAACGTCTATGCCGAGGCGATGGTGCATGCCGCGCTGCCGGAGGCCAAGGTCGACCAGTATGAGTCGGTCGACCTGATCTACCAGGCACTGGAATCGGGCCGCGCCGATGCAGTTGCCACCGACCAGTCTTCGCTGGCCTGGTACATGAAGCAGAACCCGGACCGCTACAAGGATGCCGGCTATGGCTGGAATCCGCAGACCTATGCCTGCGGCGTCAAGCGCGGCGACCAGGACTGGCTGAACTTCGTCAACACCGCGCTGCATGAGGCGATGACCGGCGTCGAGTTCGACTTCTACGCCAACTCCTACAAGACCTGGTTCGGCAAGGAGCTCGCTCCGCCGCAGATCGGCTTCCCGGTCGAGTACAAGTAAGCTCGCCAACAGTGGCGCGGCCCCTGGCACATGCGGCCGCGCCATCTCTTCTGACCGGAACCTGACGGCACCATGGGTTACACACTCAATTTCTCGGCGGTCTGGCGCAGTTTCGACCAGCTGCTCTGGGGTCTCGGGCTCAGCCTGGCGCTCGCCTTCGTGGCGATCGCCATCGGCTGCGTGCTCGGGCTGATCACCGCCTTCGGCCTGTTGTCGAAGCAAGGCGCGTTGCGCCACCCCGCGCGCATATATGTCACCATCATCCGCAACACGCCGATCCTGGTGCTGGTGCTGTTCACCTTCTTCGCGCTGCCGCAGCTCGGCATCCGGCTCGGCAAGATCGAGAGCTTCGTCGCCACGTTGGCGCTCTATTCCGGCGCCTATCTCGCCGAAGTGTTCCGCGGTGGCCTGCTCGCCGTGCCCAACGGGCTCAAGGAGGCCGGTCTCGCCATCGGCCTGACCCAGGCGCAGATCCGCAACTCGATCGTCATGCCGCTGATGCTGCGCAACGTGCTGCCGTCGCTGTCGAGCACGCTGATCTCGCTGTTCAAGGACACCTCGCTGGCCGCCGCCATCGCGGTGCCGGAGCTGACCTTCGAGGCGCGCAAGATCAATGTCGAAACCTTCCGTGTCATCGAGACCTGGATCGTCGCCAGCTGCCTCTATGTCGCCACCTGCTCGGTGCTCGCAGCCCTGCTGCGCAGGCTCGAGCGGCGCATGTCCATTCCCCGGTGAGTGCCATGGAAACAGTGACATTCTTCGAAACTCTCTGGCTCGCCCGCATCCCGATCCTCAAGGGCATCGGCGTCACCGTCTCGATCTCGGTTCTGGCGATCCTTGTCGGCACCATATTGGGCATCGGCGTCGGCCTGGCGCTGACCTATGGCAACAAGCCGTTGCGCTGGCTCGTGCGCGGCTACACCGACTTCATCCGCGGCACGCCGGTTCTGGTGCTGGTGCTCGCGAGCTACTACGTGCTCGGCACTGTCGGCATCGACCTCGGCCCGTTCCAGGCCGGCGTGCTGGCGCTTGCCGTGTTCTGCTCGTCGCATGTCGGCGAGATCGTGCGTGGCGCGCTGCAGTCGATCCCCAAGGGCCAGACAGAGGCTGCCAAGGCGATCGGCCTGACTTTCCCCCAGACATTTGCCTATGTGCTCGGTCCGCAGGCGCTGCGCCAGGTGTTGCCCGCCTGGGTCAATACGGCCGCCGAGATGGTCAAGGCCTCGACGCTTCTGTCGATCATCGGCGTGGCCGAGCTTCTGCTCAGGACCCAGGAGCTGATCTCGCGCACCTTCATGAGCCTCGAGTTCTATTTCTTCGCGGGCTTCCTCTATTTCGTCGTCAACTACGGCATCGAGCGTTTCGGCCGCTACGTTGAACGCAAAACCTCGATCCCCTCGTGAGGCCGCAACAATGACCGGCAACCTTCTCGAAATCCGCGACCTGCACAAGCGCTACGGCGATGTCGAAGTCCTCAAGGGCGTCGACTGCACCATGGCCCAGGGCGACGTCATCTCCATCATCGGCTCGTCCGGCTCGGGCAAGACGACGATGCTCCGCTGCATCAACATGCTGGAGGAATTCCAGGGCGGCTCGATCCGCATCGACGGCGAAGAAATCGGCTACGAGACCGCAGGCGGCACGCGCCGTCGCAAGAAGGAAAAGGAAATCGCCCGCCAGCGTGCGATGACCGGAATGGCCTTCCAGCAGTTCAACCTGTTCCCGCATATGTCTGCGGCCGAAAACGTCATGCTCGGCCTGGTCAAGGTCAAGAAGATGTCCCGCGACGAGGCGCGCAGCGTCGCCGAAAAGTGGCTCGACCGTGTCGGCCTCGCCGAGCGCCGCGACCGTTTTCCCGGCCAGCTCTCCGGCGGCCAGCAGCAGCGCGTCGCGATCGCACGCGCCATTGCCATGAACCCCAAGCTGATGCTGTTCGACGAGGTCACCTCGGCGCTCGACCCCGAGCTGGTCAACGAGGTGCTGCAGGTCATCAAGGATCTCGCCCGCGACGGCATGAGCATGCTGCTCGTCACCCACGAGATGCGCTTTGCCTATGAGGTGTCGTCGCGCGTGATCTTCATGAACCAGGGCCGCATCGGCGAGGAAGGTAACCCGCGCGAGATGTTCTTGAAGCCGCAGACCGAGCGGCTGGCCGAGTTCCTCAAGACCTCAACCTTCAACTAGCATTCGGAGAATAGACATGACGATCAAGCGCTATGGCACCGGCCAGACCGGGGCGGGCAAGCAGGCACTGCCCTTCGCGCGCGCCGTCGAGGCCAATGGCTGGCTCTACGTTTCCGGCCAGGTCGCCATGGAGAATGGTGAGATCGTCGGCGGCGGCATCATCGCCGAGACGCGCAAGACGATGGAAAACGTCATCGCCATCCTGGAAGAAGCCGGTTATGGGCTGGAGCACATCGTGCGTGTCGGCGTATGGCTCGACGACCCCCGCGACTTCTGGTCGTTCAACGGCGTCTATGCCGAGTATTTCGGTGACCATCCGCCGGCGCGTGCTTGCGTACAGTCGAGTATGATGGTCGATTGCAAAGTCGAAATCGACTGCGTCGCCTACAAGGCGCCGTAATGGCATGAAGTTTTGCCGGCGATCTGCCGGAAGAGGCGACACATGGACGACGTATCCGACGACATGACCAACAGGCGGGCGCGCGGTCTCGACCGCGCCTTCGAGATCATGAACTTCTTGCGTCTCAAGCGCACGCCGCTTCGCCCCAACGAGATCGCATCTGGCATCGGCGCGCCGCGTTCGTCCGTCTATGAGCTGGTCAATCTGCTGATGCGCCAGGGCGTGCTCGAATATCGCGGCGAGGACGGCCGGGTCTTCCTCGGCCGCAAGCTCTACTTCCTCGGCATGGCCTATGCCGAGCAGTTCGACCTGATGCGCGAATGCGACAAGCTGTTGACGCACATCGCCGAGGAGACGCGCGAGACGGCGCAGATGTGCCTGCTCGAAGGCAACAAATACACCGTCGCCCAGATGAAGGAAGGCCTGCGCCCGTTCCGCATTTCGTCCAATGTCGGCGATCCCGTCTCCATCGCCTGGACGGCGTCGGGCCGGCTGCTGGTCGCCCATATGAGCGACCAGGAAATCCTCGACTTCATCCCGAAGGAGGATTTCCAGCTGCCCAACGGCCAGTGGCTCGATCCGGCGCAGTTCATCGCAGAAGTGCGCGAGGCGTCGCGGGTCGGCTACTACACCTTCAACAGCGCCGTCGAGAACTTCACCCACTGCTTCGCCGTTCCGGTTTACCAGGCCGACAACATCTGTATCGCAACGCTCTGCCTCGTGGCGCCGCGCGAGGATGGGCTCAAGAACCACGCCAGCTATCTCAAGACGCTGCTCGATGCCGCCGCCGACCTGTCGAGCCGCCTCGGCCACGTCGCCGACGAGCACGCGCCGGGTGCAGCCCGCGCCGGCGGGCGGCGCTGAACGGCAACATACACAACATTTCTGGACACCCTTGATGGCCGGACGCGCACTCCTGATCGGCGAATGCATGGTCGAACTTCGCCAGGCCGGCGACGGCCTGATGCGCAAGGGCTTTGCCGGCGACACCTTCAACACCGCCTATTACCTCAGGAGCTTGCTGCCCGAGGCATGGCCGGTCGACTATTTCTCCGCCGTCGGCACGGACACGATCTCCGATGAAATGCTCACCTTCATCGAGGGCACCGGCGTCGGTACCGGCTTCATCCGTCGCCTGCCGGAGCGTACGCCCGGCCTCTACATGATCCATCTCAAGGATGGCGAGCGCAGCTTCTCCTACTGGCGCTCGACCTCTGCTGCGCGGCTGCTCGCCGATGACGCTTCGGCATTGCGTGCGGCCATCGGCGCCTCGGAGACGATCTTCTTCTCCGGCATCACGTTGGCGATCCTGGCGCCCGAAGCGCTCGCAACGCTGCTTGCCGAAATTGGCCACGCCAAGATCGCCGGCAAGCTCGTCGCCTTCGATCCCAACATCCGCCCACGCCTGTGGGACGACGCCGACAGGATGCGGCGCGCAATATCCGATGGGGCCGCGGTCTCCAGCATGGTGATGCCGAGCTTCGAAGACGAGGCGACGCATTTCGGCGACGCCACGGTCGATGCGACGATCGCGCGCTACGTTGGGCTTGGCGTGAACAAACTCGTGGTCAAGGACGGTGCCGCTGGCATCGCGCTGGATTTCGACGGCGAGCGAAGCTTCGTGCCGGCCAGCCGGACGAAACAAGTTGTCGACACGACTGGTGCCGGCGACAGCTTTAACGGTGCTTTCCTCGCCAACTATCTGCAGACCGGCGACCACCTGAAGGCAGCAGCCTTCGCGGCCAATGTGGCGGCCGCCGTCATCGGCCACCACGGCGCGCTTGTCGGCCGGTCCGAACTGAGGATACCGGCCGCATGAACAGCCTGGATGGACGATCCTTGAAGGCGCTTCCGCTTATTGCGGATGCACCATCTTGGTCGGCTCCTCCAGCAGGCTGAACGGATGGCCGTCGCACGACACGTCGGGGTTGGTCGGGCTGAACATCCCGTTCGGATTGTCCTTGAACAGCCAGGCGTGCAGGTCGTAATGGGCGAATTCCTTGGGGATCAGGGGTTCGTGCCCTTCCATCGGTCCCTGGAACGGCTGGCCGAGCACGGTCGGCCGTTCCTTGACCGCGTCCATTGGAACCAGCCACTCGACCGCGACGAGGGTGAGCTTGCCGTCGGCACCCGGTTCGTAGACCAGCACGTTCGGCTTGGTGGGGTCGGGCGGGCCCTTCACCGTCAGATTGACGAAGTGTACGCCCATCGCGCCTTTGGGATACTCCATCCGCCCTTCGATCTTTTCCCCGGTGTAGTGGACGCAGCCGACCGTCGACAGATAGAGGTCGCGCACGGCGACGTAGGGATCCTTGTATTTTTCCAGTGCCTGGCGCGCGGCGTCGAGTTCGGCTTTGCTGGGTTCGGCGGCGCGGGCGTCGTTGATAGTCGGGGCCGCAGCCCATATCAGAGCCAGGGCGACGATGGCGCCACTGGCGAAACCGGCAGACCTCATGGCAGTTCCTCCGCTGATGCATCGTGCAATTGCACGGGGCTGGGAGTTTCGCGCTCTCCGGGAGCGCTGTAAATCAATCGAATGGGGGAGGGCACTAGTCAAATCAGTGGGCCGCCGCAGTCCGATGGCGCGTGCCTGGAGGTGATGGCAAGGCTTTGTGGCGGAATGATTTTCCGCGGCAAGCTGCCTTTTCGTTATGCATATTGCCTGCAGTTTGATCGTCGGCCCTTGAAACTTGTGTAAAGAAATTTTACCATGGGTGAACTGGTGAATTTGTGAGTTTTTGCAACGAGGGATAGCGGCGTGAAAGAAGACCGTTTGTCAGCCGTGATGACTGCCGACGGCAAGAAGGCTGCCGCCGCGATCGCGGCGAAGGCGCAGCCATCGCCGCTTCACCAGGATCCTCATGCCATCCGTGACACGCCCGAGAAGGTGCTGGAGGTGGCGCTCGGCCACGAAGTCCGCTCCTTCCGCAAGAAGCTCGGCATCACCGTGGCCGACCTTGCGGCGATGACCAACATCTCGCTCGGCATGCTGTCCAAGATCGAAAACGGCATCACCTCGCCGTCGCTGACCACGCTGCAGGCGCTGTCGCGGGCGCTGGGCGTGCCGCTGACCGCCTTCTTCCGCCGCTTCGAGGAGGAGCGCAGCGCCGTCTTCGTCAAGTCCGGCGAGGGCGTCGACGTCGAGCGTCGCGGCACCCGCGCCGGGCACCAGTACAACCTGCTCGGCCATATCGGCTCCAACACCGCCGGTGTCGTGGTCGAACCTTATCTGATCACGCTTGCCGGGGATTCGGACGTGTTTCCGATGTTCCAGCATGAGGGCATGGAGTTCCTCTACATGCTGGAGGGCGAGGTCGTTTATCGCCACGGCAGCAACCTCTACCGCATGACGCCGGGCGACAGCCTGTTCTTCGACGCCGATGCCCCGCACGGTCCGGAAGAGCTGACCCAATTGCCGATCCGCTATCTCTCCATCATCTCCTACCCGCAGGGGGCGAGCGGCGACTAGCCTCGGCGGCAGTGGTGTCGAACGAAAAAAGGAGGCGATGACATCGCCTCCTTTTTCGTGGTCGGTGGCCGGGCCTCGGTGAGGCCAGGCCGGATCGATATGTTAGTCCGGGCTGAAGCCGGATGAGGTCGGAGCGCCGTCGTCATATTTCGACAGCCAGTCGACGGTGGTCTGGCGATAACGGGTCAGGCCCTTGTATTCGGCGAGCTCGACCGGCAGGTCGCGCAGCACGCGGTGGAAGCGGCGGGCCCATTTCGGCACCGTTACCAGCTCGTCCATCTTGAGCAGGTAGCAGCGGATCGGGAAGACCAGCGCGTTGGAACGCGGCAGGCGCCAGAAGCTCTGCAGTTCGACGCGGAGATGGACCTTCTGGCCGACATTCTCAGGCGTCACCGTCAGGCGGTCACTGCCCCATTTGTGGAAGTTCTCCGGGCTGGTGTCGAGGCGCGGATTGATCGTCATGGTCCAGTTCAGGCGGCGTGCGGGCTTGCCCTGCTGGATGTTGGTCAGGAATTTCAGGGCGCGGGTGAAGACGCCCATCTCATGCGCCAGCGGCACCGGTGCATGCCATTCGAAGAAGTTCATGCCGATGTCGAAATCGAGCGACCAGTCGGCCTGGGTGGTGACCATGCCGGCGTCCATCCAGAGATTGTTGTCACGCTGGTCGAGGATGGCGAAGTCGCCCTGGCTCTGGCGGGTGATGTACTCCATCGGCCCATAGGGCAGGGTGGAGATGTCGCCAAAGGTGAAGGTGTCGTCGATGCCGAGTGGCCGGTTGATCCAGCGCCAGCGGTCGCCGTCGCGGGTCAGCGTGAAGTGCTCGGGATAGCTCGCGGCCTTCTCGGTCATCAGAAGTTCGAGCAGGTCCCAGCCGGCCAGCGTCATGTGCGGCAGCGACTGGCAGCGCAACGGATCTTCCGCCAGCACCATGGCGCGGTCCTGCATCTCCGAGACATAGTGTTCGTCGACGTCGATCAGGTGCTCGAACACGCTGCCCTTGGGGCCCGGCACATGCGGCTCGATGTTGACCGAGTACATGTAGGCGTCTTCGTGATAGGGGAAGGGAAACCGCTTGATCTGTTCCGGACTGTTCCTGAAGGTAAAATCGTCGCGGAACGTTTCTTTCCTGAAGTTTATTCCCATCAATTCCTCCCTCTTCCAAAGCGCTGGGCGCTCCGGGATGTTCTACCGTTCCAGGACCAGCGAGCGGCCCTCGAAGCGCGAAACGCATGGCATGATCTTCTTGCCCGAGCAGTGCTCCTCATCGCTCAGCCAGTGGTCGTTGTGCTTGAACGTGCCGTCATAGGAGATGACGTTGGTCTCGCACTGGCCGCAGACGCCGCCGCGACAGAGATAGGGCGGGTCGACGCCTGCCGCCTCGATCGCCTCGAGCAGGCTCTGCTGTTCGCCGACCCGGATCTCCAGGCCGCTGACTGCCAGCTTGACGTCGAAGGGCGTGCCCGGCTGCGGTGCGGCGAAGTGCTCGTAATGCACCGAGTCATCCGGCCAGCCATGGGCAGCGGCGGTGTCGCGCACCCATTTGATCATGCCAGCGGGGCCGCAGACATAGATATGCGTGCCGAGCGGCTGGGTGGCGAGCAGGCGGTCGAGCGGGATGCGCTCGTTGTGCTCGTCGTAGTACAGGTTGACCCTGCTGCCGTAGCGTTCGCGCAGCACCTCGGTGTAGCTGCCCAGCGCCTCCGAACGGCAAGTGTAGTGCAGCTCGAAATTGCCGCCCGACGAAGCGAGCTGGGCGGTCTGGGCGAGAAACGGCGTGATGCCGATGCCGCCGGCGATCATCAGGTGCTTCCTGGCGCGCAGGTCCAGCGAGAACAGGTTGACCGGATAGCTGATGACCATTTCGCTGCCGCGCTTGACGCGGTTGTGCATGAACAACGAGCCGCCGCGGCCGACGTCGTCGCGACGCACCGAGATGGTGTAGTCGCGCGTGGCGAGCGGCGAGCTCATCAGCGAATAGGGATTGAGCCTGGTGATGTCGCCGTCGCGCATTTCGACGACGACGTGGGCGCCGCCGGAAAAGGTCGGCAGGTTGCCGCCGTCGGTGCGCTCGAAGTGGAAGCGCTTGACCAGTTCATTGACCGCGACCACTTCGGTCACGGTGACGTTCAGCTTGTTTGTTCCCGCGCTCACCGGAAAATCTCCTCTTTCTGAGGGATCTCGGTCGGATCCTCGGCATTGATGCAGACGCCCTGGAAGGCGGCCAGACGCTTGGAGTAGTGGTCGCGGACGAGCAACAGCAGACCGCAATGCGAGCAGGTAACCGGCTGGGTCGTGACGTTTTCGGTGACGCCCTTGCAGTGCACGCACTGCACGCGGCGCGCCCACGAGCCGCGATGCTCGGTCTGGATCGAGGCCGGGTCGATGCCGGCTTCGATCGCCGCCTGCATCATCTGGCCGATCAGCCCTTCGGTACCGGCGAGATACATGCGCAGGCCCATATGGGCGTTGGCAAGTGTCCAGGTCAGCCGCGGCAATGCCGCCGCGACCGACGGTCCTTCATAATACTGGGCCGGCTTCAGGGCTTTCAGCAAGTCCTGAAAGCTGTTTCCGGTCCGGCCCGGTACGAACATGATGTGGGCGTTGGCGAAGAAGTCCTCTGGAGCCTTCTTCGCCAGGTCCAGGATCGCGGACGCCCCTTCGGCGTCCGCAATCAGAAGGTGGCTCTTGCCGGCCTGCGGTGACAATGTTCCGTAGACCGGGCGACTGAGGATCGTCTTCACCGGTGCACTGTCCAAGGTCTCAGCCCTTCGCCGTCCGCTTCAGCTTCTTCGGGTCGTCAAACGGCAGCGACTGCGCCGTTGCCTTGACGGTTCCGCTGGCGTTGCGGATTTCCAGCGGCGTACCGACGATGGCGCAGTCGACGTCGAGGCGGGCGATGCCCATCGACTTCTTGACCAGCGGCGAATACATCGCGCAGGTCACGACACCGACCTTCTTGCCGTCTCGATAGATCTCAGCGCCTTCGTCAGCCGGCTTGTCGCTGTCGAGCAGCACGCCAAAGATCTTGAAGCGTTCCTTGCCCTTGAGGCGATAGTGCTCTTCGGCGCCGCGGAAGCCGGTCTTGCCGGGGCTGACGGTGAAGTCGAGACCGAGTTCCCACAAGGTGTCGCCAGGGCCTTCGTTCGCGAACGGGTACTTCTGCGAGTTGTCGTACGGGTAAAACAGAAGGTAGCTCTCGACGCGCAGCATGTCGAGCGTGGTGAAGCGCGTCGGGATGATGCCCATCGGCTTGCCTTCGGCAACGATGGTGTCCCAGATCTGGCCCGCGTCCTGGCCGCGGCAGAAAATCTCGTAGCCGCGCTCGCCGGTGTAGCCGGTGCGCGAGATCATCACCGGGAAGCCGAACAGTTGGGTCTGCATGTGGTGGAAGTAGTTGAGGTCCCGGATGCCGGGAACGTGCTTGGCAAGGTAGTCGACGGCGAGTGGGCCCTGCAGCGACAGGTCGTGCAGATTGTCGTCGAAGCGGACCGAGACGTCGCGGCCGATCGATGCGCGGGTCAGTTCCTCATGGCCCGAGCCCGAACCGTGCACGACCATCCAGGAGTTCGGACCCATGCGGTAGATGACGCAGTCGTCGGTGAACTTGCCGGCGTCGTTGAGCATGCAGGCATAGACCGACTTGCCGGGGTAGATCTTCTCGACATTGCGGGTGGTGCACAGGTCAATGACATGCCCTGCGTGGGCGCCGGTGATGTGCACCTTCTTGAGGCCGGAAACATCCATCAGGCCGGCCTTGGTGCGGATCGCCACATACTCCTCGTCGGCGTCCTTGTCATAGCTCCAGGCCGTGCCCATACCGCTCCAGTCTTCCAGTTTGGAACCCAGTGCGCGGTGGCGGTCGGCCAACATCGAAAAACGCCATGAAGCTGTCATTTCAGGTACTCCTCCATATTGTTCCCCGCCCTTGGCCTTGCCTTGAGGCGGTCATTTGTTGAGGGCATTTGAACCCAAATTTGCCTCTAGGGCAATATCCAAGTGCAAGAATTTTTACTGATAGGCAACATTTTGCCTGTCGTTTCTTCCAGGCCTGTACTGCTCAGCAAGCTTGGTTGCGGGCAAAAAAAAGCCTGGCACATGAGGTGCCAGGCCTTGAAAGGGCGCTCCGGGCCTGGGGGACAGGAGGGGTGGATTGGAGCGCCTTGGGAGAGAGGTTTCGCCTCAGAACAGTCCTTCGATCTGGCCCTGTTCGTTGAGGAAGATCTTCTCGGATGACGGTGCCTTGGGCAGGCCGGGCATGGTCATGATCTCACCGCAGATGGCGACGATGAAGCCGGCACCGGCTGCCAGGCGCACTTCGCGCACCGGCACGACATGGTCGACAGGGGCACCCCTGAGGTTCGGGTCGGTCGAGAACGAATACTGCGTCTTGGCCATGCACACCGGCAGGTGGCCGTAGCCGGCCTGTTCCCAGGCATGCAGCTGGTCGCGCACCGACTTGTCGGCGATGGCTTCGGAGCCGCGGTAGATGCGCTTGACGATGGTGTCGATCTTGTCGAACAGCTTCATGTCGTCGGGATAGAGCGGCGAGAACTGCGAGGCGCCGCTTTCGGCCAGCTGCACCACCTTGTGGGCGAGCTCCTCGATGCCGGCCGACCCCTTGGCCCAGTGCTTGCACAGGATCGCTTCCGCACCCATCGAGGCGACATACTCCTTCATCGCTGCGATTTCGGCGTCGGTGTCGGAGACGAAGTGGTTCATCGCCACCACCACAGGCACGCCGAACTGCTTGACGTTCTCGATGTGGCGGCCAAGGTTGGCGCAGCCCTTCTTCACCGCCTCCACATTCTCGTTGTTCTCCAATGTCTGCACCAGGTTCGGCTGCACCGCATCCTTCAGCAGCACCGCCATGGCGCCATCGGCCTTGAGGTCGCGGGCATAGACGGCGGTCTTGTCGCGGCGATAGGCGACGATGATGTCGCCGAGGCGCTTCTCGAGATCTTTCAGATCGGTTGCCAGGCACAGGATCGCCATGACTTCGGAAGCGACGGTGATGTCGAAGCCGGCTTCACGCGGAAAGCCGTTGGCGACGCCGCCGAGCGAGCAGTTGATCTGGCGCAGCGCCCGGTCGTTCATGTCCATCACCCGGCGCCAGACGACGCGGCGGGTGTCGATGCCGAGCTCGTTGCCCCAGTAGATGTGGTTGTCGATCAGCGCCGACAAAAGGTTGTGGGCGGTGGTGATGGCGTGGAAGTCGCCGGTGAAGTGGAGGTTCATATCCTCCATCGGCACGACCTGGGCATAACCGCCGCCGGCAGCACCACCCTTGACGCCGAAGTTCGGCCCGAGCGAGGCTTCACGGATGCAGACGATGGCCTTCTTGCCGATGCGGTTCAAACCGTCGCCGAGGCCGACCGTCGTCGTGGTCTTGCCTTCGCCGGCCGGCGTCGGGTTGATCGCGGTGACCAGGATCAGCTTGCCGTCCTTGTTCTTGCGCGCATTGGCGATGAACTCGGCCGAGATCTTCGCCTTGTCGTGGCCATAAGGCAGCAGATGCTCGGTCGGAATGCCGATCTTGGCACCGACCTCCTGGATCTGCTTCTTCTTCGCCGCACGCGCGATCTCGATGTCGGTCTTGAATTCGGCCATGACTCTCTTCCCTTGAGTTTGGTTCGATTTCCGCGGAGCCTCGGGCTCCCAGATTAAAAACGTGGTGCTGACTGGCCCGCCGAACGGAAGGCCGAGACGACCGTATTGGCCATCAGAAGTGCAATGGTCATCGGCCCGACGCCGCCCGGCACCGGCGTGATGGCGCCGGCCTGCTCGGCGGCGCTGCCGTAGTCGACGTCGCCGACGAGCTTCGACTTGCCATTGAGACCGCCCTCCAGGCGGTTGATGCCGACGTCGATGACGGTGGCGCCCGGCTTCACCCAGTCGCCCTTGATCATTTCAGGACGCCCGACGGCCGCGACGAGGATGTCGGCGCTGCGGCACAACGCCGGCAGGTCCTTGGTGCGGCTATGGGCGACGGTGACGGTGGCGTTGGCATTGAGCAGAAGGTTCGCCATCGGCTTGCCGACGATGTTGGAGCGGCCGACGACGACCGCATTGAGGCCCGACAGGTCACGGCCGAGCGCACGCTCGATCAAAAGCATCGAGCCGGCCGGCGTACAAGGCACAAAGGCGGTGTCGAGCTCACCGGTGCCGAGCTTGCCGACATTGGTGAAATGGAAGCCGTCGACATCCTTGTCGGCCGAGATCGTCTGGATGATCTTGCCGGCGTCGATATGGTCGGGCAGGGGCAGCTGCACGAGGATGCCGTGGATCTTGGGATCGGCGTTGAGCTTCTGCACCAGTGCGACCAGATCGGCTTCCGAGGTATCGGACGGCAGCGCGTGCTCGACCGAGTGGAAGCCGCATTCCTTGGCCTTCTTGCCCTTGGAGGCGACATAGACCTGGCTTGCCGGGTCGTGGCCAACGATGACCACTGCGATACCGGGGACGACACCGGTCTCGGCGATCAGCTTTTCGGCTGCGATCCGGACCTTTGTCACCACATCGGCGGCAACTGCCTTGCCATCGATTACCGTCGTCATGCTGTGCAATTCCTCCCAGGCGCGCGCGTACGATCCTATGGCATGAGCCATCGGTTCCAGCCCCGGATTACACCATCCGGACAGCTTTTTGCGCTGAATTTTCCCGTCTGAATCTATAGCAGCTGACGGGGGTGAAAGTCAACCACAATGCAAAAATCTTTCATGGAAAGAAATATTGGCCCAGCGTGGTTTTGCGCGCTTCCGGAGTGGGCGACGCCGGGGCAAATCGGCGCCAAGCGTGCGGCGGTTGTCGAAATGAATTGCGCAAAAACAAGAAGATAGAGCGGCGATGCGAATCGCTGAAAAGGACGGCAACGCCGCGGCGCGAAATGCAAAAGGCCGGCTTGCGCCGGCCTTCGCAGGTTGAATGTGCGTCAAGCTTCAGAGCACGAAGAACCAGTTGGCGAGAAGCACCACGGCCAGACCGGCGAGCAGCGTCAGGTAGGGCAGGATACCCGCCTTCTTCACGCGCAGGTCGCTCTGCTGCATGCCCAGATCCTCGAGCATGTGCTCGGGGAACTTGCCGCCGTCCTGGATATAGTGGCGGTAGCAGAACACCGGGATGATCAGGGCCGCGGTGAACAGGCCGGCCCAGAGTGCCATCGGATTCCACACCTTGGCGCCGGCGCCCATGAAGATGGCGTTGACGTAGGCAAAAAGGGCACCGACCGTGATCAGCCAGGTCGGCGCGCGCCACGGCCGCTTGATGTGGCCGTTGTCCATGCGATGGATCCAGCCGGAGTTCAGGTTGAGGAAGTTGAAGATGATGTAGCCGCAGTTCGAGACGGCGAGGATGAAGAAGAAGCTCGTCGCATCCGTCGAGGCGATGGCCAGGACGAACAGGTTGGCGATGAGATCGGTCCACATGGCGCGGGTCGGCGCGCCGTGCTCGTTGACGTGGCTGAGGTAACGCGGCAGCCAGCCGTCGACCGAGCCCTGGTAGAGCGTGCGCGACGATCCGGCCATCGCCGTCATGATGGCGAGCAGCAAGGCGAGGATCATCAGCATGACGAGCAGGTTCTTCACCAGCCCGCCACCGCCGACCATGCCGGCAAGTGCATCGGCAACACCGGAACCGTCGACGATCGGCGTCGACAGCATGCCGTTGAGCCCGAGCACGCCCTGGAAGGTGAAGGGCACGATCATGAACAGCAGCATGCAGAGCAGGCCGGAATAGAAGATGGCCTTGAAGGTGTCGGTGGCCGGGTTCTTGAACTCGCGGGTGTAGCAGACGGCGGTTTCGAAGCCGTAGGTCGACCATGCGGCGATGAACATGCCGCCGAGCACCAGCGTCCAGCCAGCGACGTTCCACGCGCCGGGTTCAGGTGCGTAGGCTGCGGCCAGCGGCACGAAGGGCGAGTAGTTGTCCCAGTTGATCTGGCCGGTGAGGATCGGTACCACGCCGACGATCAAAAGCGGCACGATGACCAGCAGGCCGACGACCTTCTGCACGGCAGCAGTGCCGAGAATGCCGCGATGCTGGATCGCGAAGGTCACCAGCATCAGCACGGCGCCGATCCAGAAGGTTGCGTTGAGCGAGAAGCCGACCGGACCGAGCGAGTGGCTATAGAGCGTCCAGGTGCGGATGCCGGGCGTCGCTGCGGCGGTTACCGCTGCAACGGCGTCAGCGGCAGTGGTGCCGACATTTGCCGCCATGTACTGCAGCACCTCCGGCGAGGCTTCGGTGAAGCCGGGGATCGGTGCCAGCGCGTTGAGGATGTAGGCGGCGGCGATCGAACAGCCGAGCGACAGCACCGGTGACCAGGCGAACCAGTTGCACCACACCGACAGCGGCGCGACGAACTTGGAATAACGCAACCATGCGGTGGCGCCATAGACCGAGGCGCCACCCGACTTGTTTGGGAACAGGCCGGCGATCTCGGCATAGGTGAAGGACTGGATGAAGCCCATCAGCATGGAGCAGATCCAGATCGCAAAAGCGATGTTGCCGGCGGTACCGGCAATGCCGCCGATCGAGAACAGGACAAGAGGCGGCACGCCGCTGGCAACCCAGAAGGCGCCTCGCCAGTCGATTGTCCTGTGAAGCTGGCCGGCGGAATCCGCCGGACTGATGTCCGTAACAGCGCTCATTGGTCAAATTCCCCATTGATTAGGATGCCCGTCGCCCAAGCCCGGCTTTCCCGGTTTTCAAGGTGCGGCGGCAGTTTCCGCTTAGGCTTCTTTTTTTCCTCAAAGTGAAGTTTGTCCGAATTCGAGGCGCCGTCAAGCTATTTTGTCGCAGCACTGGACCAATCTTCACAACTGGTACCCCCGGTTGGAAAATTGGGCAGACGATGATGCCTCTCTGGACAGCGGCGGCCTACCCGAACGGGTGGGTAAGCAGGCTTGGCGCCATTTGCCGGCTTGTGGAGGCCAGTTCGGCAGTAAAAATGCCGCATCCACTGGAATGAAAAAATCATTCATGATATGAATTGCGTTCACAGGGTCGATCCGGGCAGGACCGGAGAGGAGCGACCCAGCGCAGGAGACGTCGGCAAGAGGTGCGTGCACGAACATAGGCGGGAGGAACATGAACGCCGAATGGAAGGGTCAGCGCCATGGCATCGGGATAGAGGTGGTGCCGGTGGTGAAGGAAAACAGCTTCAGGGTTCTGATAGCCGAGCGCAATCCGCTCGTCATCGCAGCCCTTGGCGACATGCTTTCGCGCGACAGCCGCTTCGAGCTGGCCGAGAGCGTGCAGACCGGCAGGGCTTTTCTCGAGGCGGCCTCAACTGCTGCCCCACAGTTCGATATCGCGGTGCTGGGCTGGCGGCTGCAGGACATGGATTCCGGCGAAGTGCTGGCCGAAATGCAGCGCCGCGGCCTTCATGCCCGTGTGGTGATCTTCTCCAACGACCACGACATCTCGATCCTCAAGCAATGCGTGCGCCTTGGCGTGCAGGGCTTCTGCTATCAGTTCGACGATCCGGCGATCCTGTTCGACACGCTCGTCGCCGTCGCCCACGGCCGCATCTGCATTCCCTACATGGACGTGTCCAAGATCAACGACACGCCGCTGTCGCGGCTGACCGCACGCGAGCGCGAGCTTCTGTCGGTGCTGGCTGACGGCTGGACAAACCTGCAGATCGCTGCGCGCACCGGAATCTCGGAAAATACGGTCAAGTACCACCTCAAGAATCTCTACGACAAGCTCGACGTCCGCAATCGCGCGATGGCGGTGGCGCTCTACGCCAGCGAGAAGAACCGCGGGCCGCATCTGAGTTCGCAGTAAACACCGGCTGCGGATGAACTGTGCCCTGCGGGCCGTCTCATCTGCTTCGCCTTCCGCGGGCGCAACCGCCTCAACGCCTGGCTACACCCTCTTCGACAAGTTCAGAGCCAACTGCGCCCTCCTGTGAGGGAGCGGAAACGCCTGCTGTTTGGGATTGCAAGCCACCGGAACAGGCCTCCTCACCACCTTGAAAGGAGGCTGGGAATGAGGCTGCGCTGGTCGAAGATGCGTGGAAAGGGGCGCGGGGATCGGTGTGGATGACCTACCCGCTGCGGCGCTCATCTGGAGGCGAGCAGACGGCAGTCCAACATGCGTGCGGTGCAACTCTTTTGTTGCGCTCTCAGCCGTAAAGACACGCAAAAGGGATGCCGCCCCGGTAGGGGCGGCGTTTCATGTCGGGGAATTCTCGCGGCCCTGTTGGGCCGGCCTTCACTCCGCCGCTTCGGCGGTGCGCAGGTAGGATTCCAGCGAGTCGTCGAGCGCGTCCTTCCACGGCGTGTGGTGGGCCGGCGCCATGGTGCCTGTTATGACCGACTTGTAGGAGTGGTTGCGGAATTCCATGATGCCCTTCTTCTTGTGTTCCTTCCACTCGAAGAAGGCCTCGTTGGCGCCGTCGACGTCGAAGCTCGGATAGTCGGTCTCGGCGATCAACTCCTTGACGTATTCGCCCTGGTATTCGATCGCGTCATGCGAGTCCTTGCCAGCATCTTCGCCGGCAACGCGTTCCTGAACATCGTCGAGCAGCGCCTGCTTGCTGTCGGGCAGCTTGATGCGGCCGAGGATGACGTCGCGTGCCCACCATGCCTGGGCGTCGAACATGTTGAAGGTGAACCACTGGTCCTGCATGCCGAGATAGAACATCGCCGGGTTGTGGACATAAGCGACACCCTTGTAGAGGTCGGCGGTCGCAAGGCGGTTGGCGGTCTTGAGGCGCAGGTCGTCGGGCAGGAACGGGAAGTGGTGCTTGTAGCCGGTGCACAGGATGATGGCGTCGATCTTCTTGGTCGAGCCGTCCTTGAAGGTCGCGGTGTTGATCTCGACCTTTTCCAGCAGCGGCCGCTCTTCCCAGTTGTCGGGCCATTTGAAGCCCATCGGCGCGGTGCGGTAGCAGTTGGTGATCGACTTGGCGCCGTACTTCCAGCACTGCGAGCCGATGTCTTCAGCCGAATAGCTAGTGCCGACGATCAGGATGTCCTTGCCGGCGAATTCGCGGGCGTCACGGAAGTCGTGGGCGTGCAGGATGCGGCCGTTGAACCGGTCGAAGCCGGGGAATTCAGGAACGTTCGGAGTAGAGAAGTGGCCCGAGGCGACGATGACGTGGTCGAACTCCTCGGAGTAGCAGTGGTCCTTGGGCAGGTCCTGGACGGTGACGGTGAATTTCTTGGTCTCCTTGTCCCAGGTGACCATGCGGACGGCTGTCTCGAAGCGGATCCACTTGCGGACGCCGGCCTTCTTCACGCGGCCCTCGATGTAGTCGAACAGCACGGCGCGTGGCGGGTAGGAGGCGATCTGCTTGCCGAAATGCTCCTCGAAGGAATAGTCGGCGAATTCCAGGCCCTCCTTGGGGCCGTTGGACCAGAGATAGCGGTACATCGAACCATGAACCGGCTCGCCATACTGGTCGAGGCCGGTGCGCCAGGTGTAGTTCCACAGACCGCCCCAGTTGGCCTGCTTCTCGAAGCAGACGATTTCCGGGATGTCCGCGCCTTTCGCCGCGGCCGACTGGAATGCCCTCAACTGCGCCAGTCCAGATGGTCCGGCACCGATCACGGCGACACGCTTGGCTGTCATGGTTTCCTCCTTTTGGTATAGACCAAATTTCGTTATTGGTTCCTCTGGTTCAGTTATGTTGCCTGCCATTATACCAATTTGTCAACGGCGTGTTTCCTGTGAGGAAGGAAAATTTCGCTAAGATAGGGTGAAACGCCCGATTTTTGGTGGTATTCACAGCCATGACGAACTCCAGCTTTGCCCATCGACTCGCCGTTTCCAGCGTCCTGCCGCGGCTTTCCGTCGGCATGCCGGACGCGGTGAACATTGGATTCCTCGGACCGCTCAGCGGTCAAGTGGAGTCTTGGGGGCGGCCCGGATTGCATGGCTGCCGGATCTGGGAGGACTGGCTCAACCGGACCGGCGGGCTCTTGATCAACGGCCGCCGCTATCCGATCCGGATCGTCGAGTTCGATTGCGGCTATGATGCCGGCCGGGCTCTGGAGGGCGCGCGTCAACTGATCGAGCGGCATGACGTCAAGCTCTTGATGATGCTGGGCGGCGATACGATGGCCGAGATCAGGGATTATCTGAGCCAGCGCAAGGTCCTGACCTCGACCCTTTTGCCGAGCGACCTGTCGCCCGATACGCCATATCTGATCGCGCCCAGCGAACTGCACCCGATCTTCAACGTGACAGGGGTGGAGTGGCTAGCGCAGGCGAGGCCGGAACTGCGGACGGTGGCACTCTGCAGCCAGACTGACGCGCTCGGCCTGCCGTCGCTTGCCACCTATCGCGCCGCCTTCAAGGCAGCCAAGCTCGGGATCGCCAAGGAAATCCAGTACGATCCCGACGCCACTGACGCGGCCGAAATCGTGCAGCCGATGCTGGAGTCGGGTGCCGACATCCTGTGCTGGTGCACCAGCTACACGCCGATGGTCCATGCGATGACCGAATATGCGTTTGCGCAGGGCTTCAAGGGCCAGATCATATCCTGCACGCTGGACTATTACGACCAGCTCGTCGCCCGGACGTCGGTCGAATTCATGGAAGGTTTCGTCTTCCAGTTTCCCGACTTCGATGACGAGAAGCTGAACGACAAGACCTTCTTCTTCAACCAGCCGAAGGGCTTTTTCGACGAGTACAACAGCCGCTTCCCGGGTACCTGGACCGCGGTGAGCTGGGAATATGTCGCCATCCTCGACATCTGGCATGCCGCGGTCGAAAAATCGAACAGCGTCAACCCGGCATCCGTGCTGGCGGCGATGAAGCAGCTCGGCCACGTCACGCACGCTTTCGGCCCGGCGCACTGGTGGGGCGAGAGCATGTTCGGTATCGACAACGCGCTTGTTGGCGACTGGCCGGTGGTGACGCTGAAGAACGGCAAGGCCAAGATCGCTGCCTTTGGCTCGATCCCGCGCTGGCTGAAGCGCCATGGCGCACTGCTCAAGCAGGAGATGTCGGATCTCGGCCAGCTTTGGGACCAGCGCCTGCGTGAGAGCGGCAACGGCACCGCCCTGCAGGCTAGGACGCCGGAATCAGTCCTGCAGAAGTAGTTTCTGCTCCTCGACCAAGTGCAGCTTGATGAATTCGACGGCACGCTCGACGTCGCGGGAGGCGATCGCGTTGAACAGCGCGTTGTAGCGCTGCTGGTACTCAAGAATCCGCTTCGGTGACAGGTGCCGGCGCAGCTGCGTCGTGCGGAAACTCACCCGGCAGGCCTCAATCGCCAGATTGTAGCAGGATGCCAGCAAGGGGTTGTGCGTACCCTCGGCGATCTTGCGGTAGATCTCCTCTTCGCATTTGACGAATGCGGCGACGTCGGTCTGCACGTTTTCGATCTGCGACGTCAGCTGTTCGAGGTCCCAGACCTCGCGCGGGGTCATGTTGATGACGGCCAGGCGGACCATTTCGGGTTCGAGGATGCCGCGCACGACGAGATGGTCGAGCGGGCTGGTTTCCAGCGCCACCGAGCTCTCCGCCCTTTCCGGCACTTCTTCCGAGCGGTAGGTGACGAAACTGCCGCTGCCTGGCCGCCGCTTAATGACCTTGCGGTCTTCCAGCACATCAAGCGCCTCGCGCACGGTGTTGCGGGCAACCCCCATCTCCGAGGCCAGTGCCCGTTCCGAGGGAAGGCGTGTGTCGAGCGGGTATTCCTCTGACCTGATCTTGGCAAACAGCCGGTCGAGCACGGTCTGCACCGTCGCTCCCACCGAATAGGAGGCGATGATTTGCGATGTGAGTTGACCGTTTTCAACCTTCATTGCGCGACCTTGCATGTCAGTCCTGCCTTGTGGCCACGACGCGGGACGAATCCCAGCGCAGCGTAGACCAATTTTGAAATATTTATCGAATCTGGTCCAGTCCACGCTTGAACGGGCCGGGACAATCGCGTGGCGGACGGCTGATCGGCGCTCCCCGATACACCGCAAGACTGCCTGGCGCATGGTCACCTCTCCGCATTTTTGATTACTGTGATGAAACGAAGCCTTGCGGCAGCGGCAAAATTGAGTATTCTTCTGGCTCAAATAATTTTACACACAGGCAAGATTTGAACGAGGTGGCGATGACGATTTCAGTCTACCCCGAAATTGTGGCCGGCCCACCGCGTCCGAGCCTGGTTGTGCAGCCTGGCCTGCTGGTGCCTGGCATGGAGCGCTATCACGTGCCGGGTGGCGGTGCGGTGCTGATCGACATCGAAGCCGGCGATAAGGTTTCGGTGCGCAATCTCGAGGGCGGGCAGGCATGTGAACTGGTGGCGTTTGATGCTGCCGGACGTGCCGATGCGGGCATGCTGTCGACACGCTCGAACAGCGATGCGTCGGGGCTGAAGGCGCTGCTCGTCGATGGCGACGAGAGCTTGCAGAAGTTTCGGCTTGGCCTCGCCCGCCGCAAGCTCGAGCTTGGCCGGGTCGAGGCGGTGCGCTTCTTCGATGGTGCGACCGCTGCCGGGGTCGAGGAGCGTTTTGTCGTCTCGCGGCCGGGCTCGCTGGTGATTGCCGCACCCGGGGCGCCGATGTCGGTCGACAGCCAGGACACGACGACGCCTCTGGTGGTGATGGTCAAGCGGGCCAAGGTCCGTGCCGTGTCAGGCGGCTTCGAGCTGCCCGATCCGCTCGCCGATCCGGTGCTCGATGTCAGGGTCAAGTCGAAGACGGCGGAGAGCTATTTCGTCAAGGCCGGCGACTACATCCAGATCATCGACGTCGATGGCCGCCAATGCACCGACTTCCAGTGCTTTTCCGCCCGCAAGCTCGACAAGGGCAGGGACCTCGCCCTCGACGTCACCGCCACCCGCTCGCTGATGGGCCACGCCTATCCGATGCCCGGCCTGCATGCCAAATATTTCGATCAGGATTTCGAGCCGCTTGTCGAGGTCGTGCAGGACACCTGCGGCCGGCATGATGCCTTTGCGCTCGCCTGCTATGCCAAATATTACGACGACATCGGTTATCCCGGCCACATCAACTGCTCGGAGAACTTCAACGGCGCACTTGTGCCGCATGGCGTCAATGCCCGTGCCGGCTGGATGGCGGTCAACTTCTTCTTCAACACCGGCATCGACGCCCATGGCGTGATGTTCTCGGACGAACCCTGGTCGCGACCGGGCGACTATGTGCTGCTGAGAGCGCTGACCGACATCGTCTGCGTCTCCTCCGCCTGTCCCGACGACACCACGCCGGCCAATGGCTGGAACCTCACCGACATCCACGTCCGGACCTATTCCGGCTCCAACACATTCCAGCGCGCGATCGCCCGACGCACGACCCCGGAGGCAGAACCCAAGATGACCCGCGAGACCGGCTTCCACGCAAGCTTTGCCAAGCACACCCGCAACTTCATCGAATACAAGGGCTTCTGGCTGCCGCAGGAATTCGCCAAGGAGGGCGCCATCGCCGAATACTGGGCCTGCCGTGAGAAGGCGGTGGTGATGGATCTCAGTGCCCTGCGCAAGTTCGAGGTCACCGGCCCTGATGCCGAAGCCCTGATGCAGTACACGCTGACCCGCGACGTCAAGAAGCTCGGTGTCGGTCAGGTCGTCTACACCGCCATGTGCTACGAGCATGGCGGCATGGTCGACGACGGCACGCTGCTGCGTCTGGGCAAGGACAATTTCCGCTGGATCTGCGGCGATGACTATTCCGGCGTCTGGCTGCGCGAGCAGGCGGAGAAACTCGGCCTCAAGGTGCTGGTCCGCTCCTCGACCGACCAGATGCACAACATCGCCGTCCAGGGCCCGAACAGCCGCGACATCCTGAAGGAGATCGTCTGGACGCCGCCGCACCAGCCGGCGCTCAGTGAACTCGAATGGTTCCGCTTCACCATCGGCCGCATCGGCGATGCACAGGGTGTCCCTGTGGTGGTGTCGCGCACGGGCTACACCGGCGAGCTCGGTTACGAGGTCTGGTGCCATCCGCGCGATGCCGAGACCGTCTTCGACGCGGTGTGGGCAGCGGGCCAGCCGCATGGGCTGAAGCCGATGGGCTTTGCAGCACTCGACATGGTGCGCATCGAGGCCGGGCTGATCTTTGCCAATTACGAGTTCTCCGACCAGACCGACCCGTTTGAAGCAGGCATCGGCTTCACCGTGCCCTTGAAGACCAAGACCGACGACTTCATCGGCCGCGAGGCGCTGATCCGGCGCAAGGACAACCCGATCCACAAGCTTGTCGGCCTCGACATCGACGCCAATGTCGCTGTCGGCCATGGCGACTGCGTCCATATCGGCCGCGCCCAGATCGGCATCGTCACCTCGTCGATGCGCTCGCCGATCCTCGGCAAGAACATCGCACTCGCTCGCATCGAGGCAGCACATGCCGAGATCGGCACCGAGGTCGAAGTCGGCAAGCTCGACGGCCAGCAAAAGCGCCTGCCGGCCAGGATCGTGCCGTTCGCCCATTACGATCCCAAGAAGGAACGGCCGAGGTCGTAAGGCAGCCGCGCCGCACCTTCACCACATCACCTTCGACAACGCAAAAGCCCCGCAACAGCGGGGCTTTCTGTTGGTAGCGGCGGCCGATTTGGCCTATTCAGGTTCAGGGATGGCTCTGGGGAGGGGCGTCGTGGACATATTTGCCTGGTCGCCGCTGATCATGACGCTGCCCTTCATCCTTGTCGGGGGTATCGCCTTCTTCCTGGGTGCGGCGTTCCTTGCGGTTTTCGCCCGGCAGGCGGCCGACAATCCGCTGACCATGCCGGTCGCTGCCTTCGTCGGCACCATCACCACGGCGTGGGCGCTGTCGCTGGGCTTCACCGCCGCCGACGTCTGGTCGGTCAATTCCCGTGCCAGCCAGGTGGCGAGCGCGGAGCGATCCTCGCTGATGCGGCTGGCCGGCATGGCAAAGCCCGAAGCGCTTGCCTCGGCCGAGCTCATGGCAGGGCTCAAGGCCTACAAGGATGCTGTCGTTCAGATGGAATGGCAGAATGCGAACCGATCGCCCGAGCCTGTTGTCGAGCAGGCCCTGCAGGGCATCCGCCTTGCCATGATCGACCTGGCGAAGGCGGGTCATCCCGATCCGATCATCAGCCAGATGGTGCAGGATCTCGACGAGTTGCAGGATGCCCGAAATTCACGTCTCGCCATCGGCACGAGCTCGGTCAACCAGCTCAAATGGTATCTGGTGCTGTTCCTGACGATGTTGTCGGCGATCGTCGTCGGCGCTGTCCACGCCGACAGGCCGCATGCCGGCAGGAAGGCGATCCTGATCTTTGCCGTCACCGCTGGCGTCAGCCTGTGGATCCTCGCGCTGCACGCCAACCCCTATGTCGGCGTTGCGCAGGTGACGTTGGGCGAGGTCCGGCTGTAGCGCAATTCCAGGGAAAACCGTATGGCGGTTTTCCGTCCTGGATTGCGCAAAGACGACAACTTGATCGGCCGGGCGTCAGCGCTTGCCGCGCACCGGCTCGGACGTCAGGCTGGCATAAGCAAGGGCCACGGCGAAGAAGCCGAAGGCGGAAAGCACGGCGGCAACGACGATGATGGTTTCGGTCGGCATGTCATTTCTCCTGTCTGGACATGTCCTGATTTGAACCGATAGCCGGGACGCCGCCTTGATCTGGATCAACGGACCGAACCGGCCGCTTGCGGCCGGGGCAATTGCAGGAAAAGTGTGCGGCGGACTTTTGTCTGGATGCGCGTCAGAACGCTAAGCGACGTGGATCGCCTCCGTCCGCTGCGCTCCTGTGCTGTGGGTCTCCAGCCACGCCTCCGCCTGAGTGCTCGGCATCGGGAAGGCGATGCCATAGCCCTGTACGGCAGGGCAGCCGAGGTCGTGGAGCCAGGACAGCTCGACGTCGGTCTCCGCACCCTCGGCGACGATCGAGATGCCCAGGCCACACGCCAGCTCGATGATCGCCTTGACGATCTTGGTGTTGGCCGGGTTCTTGTCGATGTCGCGGACGAAACGGCGGTCGATCTTCAGCCTGTCGACCTCGTTGGCGCTGATATGGGCGAGCGAAGCGTAGCCGGTGCCGAAGTCGTCCAACTCCAGCCGAATGCCGGCCTTGCGCAGGCGCTTCAGCGTCAGCCCGATGCCGGTGTTCTCGTCGTCGAGCATCACCGTTTCGACGATTTCGAGCGCCACCAGCCGTGTCGGCAGCCCTTCCTGCTTGAGCAGGTCGAGCAGGTGGCCGGCGAAATCCGCCTCGCGCAGCTCCTGCGCCGAAACATTGAGCGACAGCCGGCCGAAGTCGATGCCGGCGCGATGCCATTCGGCACCGGTCGCAATCGCCTTGGCAAAGACGATGCGGCCGAGTGCCGGCATCAGCCCGGCCTTTTCCGCCACTGGCAGAAACTCGCCTGGAGACACGTTCCTGCCCGCCATTTCCCACCGCACCAGCGCCTCGACACCGATGACCTTGCCGCCCTGCAGCGAAACCTGGGGCTGGTAGTGAACGGTGAAGGCCTGGCTTGCGATGGCCTCGCGCAGCTCGCGTTCGAGATTGGCCTTCTCCTCGAACTTGTCGCGCAGGGTCGTTGCGAAAAGCTGGTAGCCGCCACGCCCCTCGGCCTTGGCGAGATAGAGCGCCAGGTCCGCATTGACGATCAGGTCGCCGACCGTGCCATTGCCGCCTTGGTACAGCGCGATGCCGGCGCTGGCGCTCGGCTTCAGTGACGTCCCGGCGAATTCCAGCGGCTGCTTGAGCCCGGCGACGATGCGCTCCGCCACGTCGACGGCGTCCGCTTCGGAGCCGACGTCGTTGAGGATGACGGTGAACTCGTCGCCGCCGAGGCGCACGCACACATCCGAATCGCGCACGGCGGTGACAAGACGCATCGCCGTCTCGATCAGCACGGCATCGCCCGCGGCATGGCCCATCGTGTCGTTGATGGTCTTGAAGTGGTCGAGGTCGAGATGGATGACAGCCATCATCTCGCCCTTGCGCTTGGCGGTGGCAAGCGCCGTTTCCATGTAGTCGTTGAGGAAGGCCCTGTTGTAGAGGCCGGTCAGCGCATCGTGGTTGGCGGCGAAGTTCATCTGGTCGCGCGCCTTGAGCAGTTCGCTGGTGCAGGACACCACCCGGCGCACCAGCGGCCGGAAGATCAGGATGGCCTCGGCCAGGAGCAGAAGCAATGTGAGCAGGAAGACGGTCAGGTGGATCTTCTCGACGGCAGCACCCTTCTCGGCCGCCTCGGATGAAAACAGCCGGGTCAGCGTCTCGTATTCGCGGCGGACCTTTTCGGAGACATAGAGCCTGAGCGCGCTGAAATGGGCCACGGCGTCGTCAGGCATCGGTGCCGAGACCGAGGTGGGAAGCATGTCGAGGAACGAGTTGACGGTGTGGGCGAGGATCCGCGTCGACGCGTCGATCTGGCCGGGGGCCTCGTCGAACAGCTTGGTCGCCTCTTCGGACAGTGCCAGCCGGTACAGCGGCGACTGCGGGTCGGGCGAGCCGTCGCGCAGCAGCTTCTCGTTGGCGAGGAAGGCGGCCAGGGTCGCTGTCAGGTTCTGGCGCGCCTGTGTGCGTAGCCACTGCGCTTCGGCGGTATAGGCCTCGGTCGCGGTCAGGAGGATGCGCTGAGACAGCAATTGCTGCCGCGATCCGAGCTCGATCAGCGCTGTCTTCTGGATGTTGGCCGAAATGACCGAGCTGAGCAGGAAGAAGCTGGCGGTGGCCAGCGAGCCGATCAGAATCAGCGCCGCGACATAAGACGCCTTGGTCTTGTGCATCAGCCCATGCGCGAGTTTCCGGTGCTCCGATCCGGGCTCGGCCCAGTCGCGTTGCGACGTCTCCATCCCGCTTCCTCCTCAAGAAGTTCCCCCGGGTGGTGAAATTGCAGATGAATGATGAATCCGATGTAAATCTGATGGTTGCCAAGATGTAATTACGTAAGAGATTGTTAGATTTCGGCTGTTTTCTCCCAAAAATTGGGCGCAAATGGAGGAAATGTACAGGTTGGAACAATTTTTATTCGGAAGAGTTGCTCCGCGTGCGGCGTAGGGCCTGGCGGGTGAAGGTCAACGCGGAAAGCCTTCCGTTCGCGTCTGGTAGAGTGCTTGCGGAGGGGCTGGCCGAGCACAGACGGCAAGGATCGAGCGACATTCGCTGACGTTGCTGGCAAACTTGCAGGGTATTCTGTGAGGAGAAGGAAGTGGTGCCAGACGCGGAATCCAAGTAGAGGAAATTTGAATTCGTTTTCAATCGCCTCGGCATGGAGCAATAGCAGCGCGGACCAACAAAAATACCAACAAAATATTTCTGTGGATTGGTTCGGTTCCCGAATAATGCCCTATCCATCCATGACACCGCATCAAGGTCGCGGTGCCGTTTCCTCCAATAGCGGGACGAGGAAAGAGCAGCAAATATCCTCCTATTATGCTGGCATGGGTCGACCACCCGGAATTGGAGAACTGCAATCAGGTAGTCGGTATCCCAGGTCGCGAGTTTTCGCTTTCCCTTGATGGATTGTTTTCCGGACATGGCTCGGATGAGGTTGAGGGCGAGGTGGCGGACCATGGCCATGTTTGTGGCGCCGTGGCTGCGGCGCAGGCGGGACTGATCATCCTTGAATTGGACATCGAGAACCCAGCGTAGCCCGTTCTCGATCCCCAATGGGGCGGCCTCGGCGAAAGTTTTTGCGGTGAGGATGCGAGAGGAGATGTAGCATCGCCGCTCGACCCTGACCTCGGCGCTGGTCTCGATGTGGGTCTCGACCATGTCGATGGGGCTGGGGCCTTTGAAGCGCAACTCAGGGCGCCGCGTTAGCACAACGTCTCGCACGCCACGCCGTCGCCGTCCCGATCCAGCTTCCGGCCCCAAGGGCAGTTGCTGAGATACCATTGGGCTTCCTCACAGGAGCCGATCTGCGAACAGGTCCGCCGTGGCTGGCACGAATAGCTCTGCGCGACCTGTTGGCGGCTGATGCCGAGCGGCTGGCTCGACGGAGCCGCGCCGTCTGCATGCTCCGTGCGCCAATCCCACGGCGACTGAAACTTGCCGACCCAAATGCCGACTTTCGACGCCTCGGCCGTCGCCTGCTTCTCTGCGTAGGTGCCGTGGCTGTAGCGGGGCCAATCCAGCGCCTGGCCGTGCTCGACCATCCAGGCGGCAACGCTGGCGCCATCGGCGCGCCGGCAGTCGCCGATATAGCGATGATAGCGGTCCCAGGTCACGAAGGTGCATTGCACCGGCTTCGAGGCTGCCAGGAAGCCGAAGCGCGGCGGCCGATCGCCGCCCGCAAGGATAGTCGGCCCCGCTCGCATTTTTACAAAGCTGCTGGCTCTCCGGCGCGTCGATGCCGTTGAAGCGGATGCGCTGGCCGTGGATTTCGATCGTGTCGCCGTCGATGACGGATGCCACGCCGGCAATCGTCGCCAGGCCCGCGCTGGTCCAATTCGGCAGATGGAGCTCGGGCATGTGGTCGCTGTGTTGCATGGCCGTTTGCGCAGCCAGAGCGCCAGCCGCGGCCACTGTCACCAAGATCAGGCGCCTTTGCACCACGCCAAGTGGCCTCCGGCGAGGCGATCGCATTCTACGCAGCATGCTAGTTCGCCTCATGTCCGGTGCGGCCGCCCGGTTTCGCTTCGGCGGCACGTTCACCACAAGCCCGGCCTAGGCTGTCAACCCCATTGCGCAGATCGCATGGATGATTGCCAGAGTCCCCGCCGCCACCTTGGCGCGCACCTTGGCCTGGCGATGTCAGCGGGATTCCGCGAAAGGCCTGGATGACTCCAGCTGTTCGCTGGCCGTCGCCCTCGATATGCGTGTTCTGATTGTTCGGGTTGAACGGGTCGACTGTCTGGGCGAGACTATTGGCGCGATTGGCGTCGCCGGCAGAGAGCGTCACGCTGTCATAGTGATTGAGATAATCCGATGCGCAGCCGCTCAATGCCAGAACGATGCCAAGGCAGATCGCCAGGTTCCACTGCATGGCCCCTAGACCGGCGCCGGGTTTATGCCGGCGGCTCTCAGTTGCGCACCAAGCTTCGCTCGAGTCCCACACGCGGCCTTGTCGCCGGCGACGCACTTGTTATTCGCGTCTGACCAGTCCAGCAGCGCCGTATTGATCCAGCTGCCAGGTGCGCGCTGGATCCCATAGGGTGTCGGTGGCGCGCCACCAGCAACGGCTGGAGCTGCCGTGGCACCCTGGCCATGCGGGGCACGCTTCCACCCGCTTAGGATGAGGCAGTTCTTCATATACTGGTCTTCGGCAGCCAAGTTGCCGAGGGCATTGCCGATTCCGGCCCCCGCAACAAAGCCCGGGGACCCGATAGCAATATAGCCTTGGTCAACCGACCCCTTATGCATTTCGCATTGAGCGTGGGCGACGTCGAAACTAGGCCCGTAGCCTATTTGCATGTAGTCGGCTTGATTGCTTGTTTGACAGCCGCCCAGCGCTGCCGTGGCACCAAGTGCCACAAATGCTTTTATTCTCATCCCCCAGCCCTCCCAAGGCCGAGTTAGCATCTCCTAAAGTTGAATTTGGTGCAAGAGTGATGAACAAATCTGGTAAATTCCCCCTGCTGGCAGTTCGTAGACTTCCCTCTTACGACGGATATACCCCGTTATTTTATCCATCATTCCGTGGGATTGAAGATGCGAAACAGCGAATTGGCGCAACGGCTATGCAAGGGCTGGACCCCATGGGCAAAGGGTCCAGGCGACCACGATATTGAGAAAATATGGTGGGCGGCCCGCGTGTTGCTGCATTTTCCGAAGCTGAACTTCTCGACATGGTTCGACGGCTCGGAAGTCGTCGGCACCTGGCATTGGGGATTTCGTCAGAAGCGGAATGCTTTTCCCTCTGACCCGATCGAGCATCTCTTACGGGATGTAGAGCTAAGGATTCCCCCTTACGTCCGCGACATGAGCCCGCAGAGTAGAGTGAACCCCTAGCATGGGGGGTGGGGGATTTTGTCCTCCTTCGGCGATCAACACTGCAATTTCGGCGGGAGGGGCTCGATCAAAGATGCCGAGACCGAGATTACGGCTTTTGAAGGCGTGCAGAATCGACGGGAAGGGTAGCTTCAGATCATGCGGCCGGCAGCATTCGCCATAGCGCCGATTTGATCCGCAGTTGCAAAGCTCGGCCTCCTTAAACTGGGTTAGCCGATAATAGGGATCAGCTTGGCCCAGTTCATCCAGCATCGCATACTGGCGTCCCGGCCACCGATCAAACACCACCAAATGAAGCTGGCGAAGCGCCCATACGCTATAAAGGTCCAGCAACGTGCACAAATCACTGCCTGGCGACCAAGCTTTATCGAGCATGGGGTGATAAGCGCACACCGAGCCGTCAGGGAAATTGGTATGTCGCGGGCCGATCCATTCGACCTGCCCATCTTGCTGCCAGAACGCCCATCCACGCGGCTCGACCGCTGGCGTTTCTGGTAGGGCAATAAGGAATATGGCTTCTCGCGATAAGCCATCTATCACTTGGCTGCGAGCGAGAAGCCATACTCCATGGTCATCGGGGAGGAGTGTTGCGCCGGGGTATGCCCGTTGCACATTCTCTAGCTGCCCGGCGTAGTTGCCGGCGAGGCTGATGCGTCTTTGCGACCGGGATCGATACTCGAGAAGTGAGCTGCGCAACACTTCCGATCCGAAGCATCTCGCGCGCTGGCGCTCGGAATGGCCCTGTCGGCCCGAGATGTGTCTCGCCTGGCAGCCGCCGCCTCAAACCATCGTTGATTTGCAGATCCTTGGCGCGCTGTGCAATTTGGCGGACCATGTATCGATCAATGGAGCGGATCAGCTTGCTTCTAATGGCCGCCGTATGCTTTTCGGGCGTCGCACCTGATTTCCTTCAAAAAGAGATGCAAGAAGCGTTCGATCCGGCACTGACCCTTAAGCGGGGGCTGGTTTGAGCCGATGCCGGACCGAACTGTCAGGGCAACGCCGGCTTTCTGGTGGGGCATTGCGACCACGTCGCGGCTAAAACGTGGCGATAATGTGATACGGAATCACCGATTCCAACACGCACTTCGAAAATGTGACCTAGACGTTTGGGAAACGGCGCAGCGCAGCTGGTCGGCGGGGCAGGGGGCCATCAGCCGCTCCGCGGTCAAGACCTTGTCGCGATTGTGAATGAAATCACGCCGGAGTCGCGGTCGGCCCACTTAGATGACATCGTCGCGATGGCGGTCGCCACGCCACTGTGCCAGCTTTGCCAGGAGCTGATTAGGCTGATGGCCCGGGCCATCAGCACCGGCACCGCGGGGACGCCGGGGCAGACATTCTGCCGTTCGATATCATCTACCGGAGCTATATGAAACTGATGGAATTCTATCATGAGCGCAGAGTTTCCTTTCGCGAATGAAAGAAAGCTCGATTGACTCTCCCGCCCCATTCCGGTCTCGTGAATCAACGTGCGGTTGCGGCGTGCAGAAGTCAGTCGACGGTCGCGATTCATGAAAGGAAACCCATGGCAAGGCATCGCTCCGCTGTGCACTCGACCACGTTGCGGCGCCCCGACTTACGGCCAGGGCGTTTTTCGCGCTTGCCCGTGACCAGTCAAAATCCGCAACCAAGCGGTGGATCCGGCTTTCAACGCCGCCGACAAGGACGTGCTCGGGGCGTCCGACAACATGAAAGTGTCGTTCATCGGCGTACCCGTTCGCGTCGATGCGAACGTCGTGGGCACGCCGACCATCGACCGCATTCTGGACAACAAATCAGGTTCCCTCCTCGATTACGACCTCCGCCTCCTCACCACAATCGCCAATTTGGTTGGGCAGACAGTGAAGCTGCATCGCATGTTCCTGGCAGCGGGAGCGTCAATCGGCTGAAACGACTTTGACTGCTGCCACGGACAGTGTTTTCCGCAACGCCGTGGAAGAGCGGACCGGGCACCAAGGTGCTGCAACTGGGGCCGATGATGCCAGACAAGGCCGGCCACGCGGCCGACTGAGGCTGCTCCTTGGGCCGCCGCTACGGTCCCGTCCGTCGTCAGGGACCAGGCACCGCTGGCGCCTGCCAGCGCAGCCTCTCTAAAGGTACGAGTATGTCAAATCGCGAGCGTGTCATCGCGGCCGTGGAGAGATGGCTCGGTGCAGGCAAAGGCGGCGCCTGCTTGGACTGACGCCGCGCCAGATTGGATACACGCTGAGGAAATACGGCATCAGATCAAGCGTCCTTGAAAGGCTGACCGAGGCAAATATCAGGGACAAATCAAGCGTTGGTGGTTGGCGGAGCCTTGGCCCGATGACGAGTGGATGCGGACTGAGCGTCGGGCCAATCCGACCCGGGAGGACAGCCCGCCCGACCTCGCGGGGTCAATGTGCTGACAACGGCGGTGTGAATGCACTGTTGGTCGGCCATGTGCTCAGACCATCAGTTCATCCCGGATTCCCTCTGCGACTGAAACGGAGAAAAACATGTCCGATGCAAAACTTCAGAGTGTGCTGTCGTCTCTTTCGCAAGTGGCGAGACAGTTAGATGCTCTGCCATCCGATACACCAGCGCCGGATTCAAGTTGGGTAAAACTAAACACGAATGAGAACCCCTTCCCGCTTCCGGAAATCATAATGCAAAGTGCGATTGCAGCTCTCGAACGGCAGTATCTATATCCAGAAGACGATAACATCAGCTTGAGAGAAGCAGCCGCGAATGCCTACAGCGTCTCCATGGATCAGGTGATCGCCGGCAACGGATCGTCTGAACTGCTTGGACTTGTCTACAGAGCATTCCTTACCCCGGGGGATAGCGTGGCGATGATGTCGCCAGGCTTTTCGTTCAACCGCAAACTTGCAACGTTGCAGGGTGCTCAATTTGTCGAAATCGAATTTAGCAAAGATCATTCCTTGCCGATGGAGCAATTGCTCTTCGGTCCTGCAAAGGACGCCAAGTTCATTCTGCTAGCCAATCCGAACAATCCGACTGGAACGTTCGTTCCGGTGGCCGATATCGAACGCCTGGTAGCGAAATCGGACCGCTTGATCGTGCTGGATGAGGCCTACGTCGACTTTGCACCCGAGAATGGTCTACGCCTCATCAATCGCTATTCGAACCTTCTGGTCTTAAGGACATTTTCGAAAAGCTATGCTGCCGCCGGCATTCGCGTCGGTTTCGGTTTCGGTCACCCTGAAATTATCGGCAGGCTACGCAACATCCAGAACGTCTTCAACATGAATGTGATCGGGCAGGCGGTTGGTATCAGCGTCCTTGCGCACCGCGCCGCCTATGCAGACAACCACAGACACATCAGGCATGAACGACGGCGAGTGACGCTCGCGCTGTCGCAACTTGGATTTTCCGTAATCCCTTCCCACGCAAACTTCTTGCTTGCCCGCGTGCCAACGGCACAGGACGGCTCATGGTGGCAATCAGCCTTCGCAAGGCAAAAAATACTTGTTGCCGTCTTTCCAGATAAAGGTTTGGAAAATTACATCCGCGTCAGCATCGGTACAAAAGAGCAAATGGATGCGTTTCTTCGTGCCGCTAGTCGTATTAGCAGAATATTGAATATGTCAACACCCCCGCATTAGGTTGCTAAGGCTCTGCTTTAGCATTTCGCAGCCAATAATCCGAGCGATTACACGAGCGAGAAATCTTTAAATTGCTTGGAATACGCAAGCAACCGGACTTTCTGCGTCAAAAATGGAGACAATATCATGGATAAGGCCTTTCCTTCAGGCCTAGCTGTCGGCATCTTCGATCATCTGGACGAGGACGGCCCCGATATCGCCCGACAGTACGAAGATCGCCTGATGTTAGCGGAGGCGTGCGATCACCTTGGGTTCTATGCATATCATCTCGCAGAGCACCATTGTACCCCACATGGGAGAGGTCCCTCACCGAATCTGTTCTTGTCGAGCGTAGCCCAGCGAACCCGGCGCCTTCGTGTCGGCCCGTTGGTAATGCTGCTTGCCCTCTATCATCCGCTACGTGCGTTCGAAGAGATCTGTATGCTGGACCAATTGAGCGGTGGCAGGCTCGAACTTGGGATAGGGCGCGGCTCGCTCCCGATCGAATTGGGTTACTTCGGGATTGGCTCGGACGCGGCGCCAAACCACTATGCGGAAGCCAGCGAAATTCTTATCAATGCGCTGAAGGGCGGCACGCTATCCTATCAAGGTCGCCATTTTGAGTTGAACAGCGTTCCGCTGACGCTAAGAACTCATCAGCGTCCACATCCGCCGACTTGGATCGCCACCAATCGACCGGAATCGGCAGTCTGGGCCGCTGCGAATGGCGTGAACATCGCGTGCGTGGGACCTTCCTCTTCCGTTCGAAGAATCACTGATGCCTTCCGTCGAGAGCAAACCAGTGAGGCGGACGACCAAACGCCATTTCTTGGATTGCTCCGAATGGTCGTGATTGGGCGTTCTGAAACAGATGCACGTTCACTCGCCGCACCTGCTTACGAACGGTGGCTCAAGAGCTTTAAATTCCTTTATGATCTTAATGGCATGCCGACTCCACCAAACCTGCCGCTGACCTTCGATGCAGCAATCGAGAAGGAATTGTGCGTAGTAGGAACGGCAGCTTCTGCGGGACAAGCTCTTCTTGAACAGCTGGAAGCGGCAGGTGCAAACTACCTCCTTTGTCAACCGGCGTTTGGGAATCTGTCGTTAGATGCTTCCCTATATACCGCAACGGCGATTCAATCCGCAATTATGGCTCGAGTTGGCTAACCCCGGTTCGAACGTTCGCTCACCCAACAACGTGCCAAGCGGCATGCGGTCGCTAGCGACGACTAGATGCGGGTTTCGGATGACCCATCAACCGGTTGGCACAGAGACATGCGGCTTCCTCCTCAAAGCGGCGTGTTGTTGATAGGCGAAAGCGACCGTGTATGCCGCATTCTCACCCCTCGGATAGGGCCTTCATGTCCTAGGAGTAGACCCACGATCGCCTGCCAGACTTGATCGGAGCGTTGGATACGTTCGGCCCGATCAGCTTTTCGGCCCGAGGTCCTTCGATCCGGCAAGCGCATCGAAAACATATTGCTTGCCTTGGCGCACGCTCGCTTCCAGCGACGCTCCAAGAGCAAGCGAGGCGGCGACTGCGCTGGCCATCATGCAACCCGTTCCGCGCATCCCTCGCGGCAAGCGGGGCGCCTCGAACCGAACTGCAGGTTGGTTCGGCTGCAAAAGCACGTCGACGCAACGGGTTCCTTGTGCATGGCCGCCCTTGACGAGTACGGCGGTCCTCACCGTCCTCGATAGCTCTTCAGCCTGACGACAAGCCCCTTCTTCGTCCGCGGCCGGTGACGAGCCGGTAAACGCAGCCAGCTCGACCAGGTTAGGCGTTACAAGCCGGCAGATCGGCATCAGATCGTGGCGCAGCATATTAATGGCATCGTCCGCCAGCAGATTGCGTCCCGAGGTAGAGGCCAGGACCGGGTCGAGTACCACAGGCACTTGGCGGTTGACCAAAACAGCGCCGACTGCCTCAACAGCCGCCGATGTCCCAATCATGCCTATCTTGACGGCCGCGACAGCGTTGGCAGCGAACGCGGCGCGCATCTGAGCGGCGACAAGCTCCGACGGCACAAGCTTGACGTGCTCGACAGCCGAGTGCGTCTGGACTGTCACGGCGGTGATGGCAAGACAACTTCGCACCCCGAAGGCGGAAACCGTTTCTATATCGCGGGCAATTCCAGCTCCACCGCTGGAGTCCGACCCGCCAACGACAAGCACATGCGGTTCTCGCCTCAGCGCCATCGCTCCGTCTTTTCGATCCATTCTCGTGTGCGCGCTTCGGGATCGGCATTCAGCGTGATGTCGGTCACGACGGCCGCGCTGTCCACGCCAGCCGCAAAGACACCGTCGAGCCGGTCAGGATTGAGGCCTCCAATGGCGACCAATGGGACAGGTGCGACCCGGCGCTTCCACTCGCGGATTCGTTCGAGCCCTTGCGGCGCCCATTTCATCTTCTTCAGGATGGTTGGGTAGATGGGACCGAGCGCGATGTAGTCGGGCTCGGCAAACAAGGCCGTCTCCAGTTCGACATGATCATGCGTGCTCAGCCCGAGCCTGACGCCGGCTGCCCGTATCCGCGCGCGGTCGGCGGTCTGCAAATCCTCCTGGCCGAGATGGACGAAGTTGCAGCCTTCCTCGATTGCCAGGCGCCAATGGTCATTGACGATGAGCTGGCTTTGGTGCTCGGCGCACAAGGCCGTTGCCTTCCGGATTTCCGCGCGCAACCCGGCCTCATCCTTGGTCTTGATACGCAGCTGCACCAGCTTGACGCCGAGCGGCAGCAGCCGTTCGATCCAGGCTGCGCTGTCGACGATTAGGTAGAACGGATCGAGCTTCATGAGAAAACCGCCCTGCCGAATATCGGCGTCGACGGCACGGCGACCTCGCGTGGCTCGAGCAATCCTGAACTGAAGGCTTCGCGACCGGCATCGACCGCCTTGCCGAACGCACGCGCCATGCCGACCGGATCGGCCGCCCTGGCGACCGCCGTGTTCAGGAGCACGGCGTCGAAACCGAGCTCCATGACCGTTGCGGCGTGTGACGGTCGCCCGAGGCCTGCATCCACGATCAGCGGGACGTCAGGGAAATGTCCGCGCATCGAGCGCAGTGCCGTCATGTTGACCGGTCCGAGGGCGGAACCGATCGGCGCGCACCACGGCATCAAGACCCTGCAGCCCGCCTCCAGCAGCCGTTCGGCCACGACAAGGTCGTCGGTGGTATAGGGGAATACCGAAAAGCCATCTTCGCACAGGATGCGGGCGCCTTCGACCAGGCCGAACACGTCTGGCTGCAGCGTGTCGTGGTTGCCGATCACCTCGAGCTTGATCCAGCTCGTCCCGAACACTTCGCGCGCCATCCTCGCGGTCGTGACCGCTTCCTTGACCGAATGGCAGCCGGCAGTATTGGGCAGGATTTTCGTGCCGAGTGAGCGGATCAGCGACCAGAATCTTTCGCCGGCCCTGCCGCCTGCCATCTCCCGCCGCAAGGAGACGGTCACCACCGACGTCCCCGACGCCTTCACCGCGTCGGCGAGGATGGCCGGCGACGGATACTGAGCCGTGCCGAGAAGCAGGCGGGAGGGAAGTGGCGTCCCGAAAAGCTCCAGCATGCTAGCCTCCCTGCATGGGCGAGAGGATTTCGATCCGGTCGCCGTCGCTCAACTGGAATTCTGCCCGCCGGGCTTTGTGCACGACGTCGCTGTTGACGGCCGTCGCCAGCCAATCGCCCTCATAGTCGAGCGCCGCAAGCAGCGCCGCCAGGGTTGTTGCCGGGGTCTCAAGCGGTTCGCCGTTGACGATCAGTTTCATGTGCAGAGTCCATAGCTTCGTGCTGCCTGAAGACAATTTCGGCCGCCCGGCGCGCCATGGCAGGCGCCAGCAGAAAGCCATGACGATAGAGGCCGTTGATCGCGACGGTGTCTCCGCCCGTTTCGACGCGCGGCAGGTTGTCTGGAAAGGCCGGACGAACGCCGACGCCGGTTTCGAGGACCTCAGCCTCGCCAAAGGCCGGATGGAGGGCATAGGCGGCGCCCAGAAGCTCCATCATCGAACGCGCCGTGACCGGTCCCCCGGATTGGCTTTCGATCATCGTCGCCCCAACCATGAAATGGTGGTCGGCACGCGGCACCACATAGAGCGGAAAGCGCGGATGAAGCAGACGGACCGGGCGCGACAGCGAGACATCAGGCGTACGCAGGATCAGCATTTCGCCGCGAACGCCGCGCAACCCATCGTCTTCTGCCGCCATCCCCGTGCAGTCGATCCGGCGATCGAATCCGGAAATGTGCCGGGCATCGGCACCGAAGCGGAATTCGACGCCCATCGCCGCCAGCCTGTTATGCAGTGCAGCCATCGCCCGGCGCGGGTCGAGATGGGCTTCGTCGGGGAAGAACAGCGCACGGCGGAAACGACCGGAGAGGTCCGGCTCGAGCTGTGCGATTTCGTTTTCATCGAAAGGCCTGTACCCCGACGTGCGACTGGCAAACCGGTCGAGCTCGCCCGCATCGCGCGGCGCGGCCACGACCAGTGTTCCGGCCCGCGTCACCTGCCCGGGCGTTGCCGTATCCCACCAGTCGGCGGCGTCGCGTCCGAGATCGAGCACCGGCTGCTCGGCGCTTTCACGCTCGCACCATGGCGCCAACATGCCGCCCGCGAACCACGACGCATTGCCGCCGAGGCTAAGTCTCGTCTCGGCAACCGTCACCGCCGCGCCGCGGATGGCGAGTTCGAAGGCCGCGGTGAGGCCGGCGACGCCGGCCCCTTTGATCAACACCTTCATGACAGCTCATGCGCCTCCGGCATGAGTGGTGCGCCGCTCTCTTCCGCTGGCACGTAGAGATCGCCGCCCTCGCGGTATTTCGCCGCCATCGCCGCCATGCCCTCTTTCTGTGCCTCGGCGCGGATGTCGTGGGATATTCGCATGGAGCAGAATTTCGGCCCGCACATCGAGCAGAAATGCGCCAGCTTGTGCGCCTCCTTGGGCAAGGTCTGGTCGTGGAAGGACCGCGCGGTTTCAGGGTCGAGCGACAGGTTGAACTGGTCCTCCCAGCGGAACTCGAAGCGCGCGCGGGAAAGGGCGTCATCCCTGACTTTCGCCGCCGGATGGCCCTTCGCGAGATCGGCGGCATGCGCAGCGATCTTATAGGTGATCACGCCGGTCTTGACGTCATTACGGTCGGGAAGCCCGAGATGTTCCTTCGGCGTGACGTAGCAGAGCATAGCCGTGCCGAACCAGCCGATCATTGCCGCGCCTATGCCTGAGGTGATGTGGTCGTAGCCCGGCGCGATGTCGGTGGTGAGCGGTCCAAGCGTATAGAACGGCGCCTCGCCGCAGACGGCGAGCTGCTTGTCCATGTTCTGCTTGATCTTGTGCATCGGCACATGCCCGGGCCCCTCGATCATCACCTGGCAGTCCTTGGCCCAGGCGATCTGTGTCAGCTCTCCGAGCGTTTCCAACTCAGCGAACTGCGCCGCGTCGTTGGCGTCGGCGATCGAGCCCGGACGAAGCCCGTCGCCGAGCGAGAACGACACGTCGTAAGCGCGACAGATGTCGCAGATCTCGGCGAAGTGCTCGTAGAGGAAGCTCTCCCGGTGATGGTGCAGGCACCATTTGGCCATGATCGAGCCGCCGCGCGAGACGATACCAGTGACCCGATCGACGGTCATCGGGATGTAGTGCAGCCGCGCGCCGGCGTGGATGGTGAAATAGTCGACGCCCTGTTCGGCCTGTTCGATCAGCGTGTCGCGATAGACCTCCCAGGTCAGGTCCTCGGCGATGCCGCCGACCTTTTCCAGCGCCTGGTAAAGCGGCACCGTCCCGATCGGCACCGGCGCATTGCGCACGATCCATTCGCGGATGTTGTGAATGTTGCGGCCCGTCGACAGGTCCATCACCGTATCGGCGCCCCAGCGGATCGCCCACACCATCTTCTCGACCTCTTCGGCCATCGACGAGGTGACGGCGGAGTTGCCGATATTGGCGTTGATCTTGACCAGGAAATTGCGGCCGATGATCATCGGCTCGCTCTCGGGATGATTGATGTTGGCGGGAATGATCGCCCGCCCGCGCGCCACTTCGTCACGCACGAATTCCGGGGTGACGAAGTCGGGGATCGCCGCGCCGAAGGCCTCGCCGTCGCGCTCAAGCTTGCCGCGCAGCATCTCGCGGCCCAGATTCTCGCGGATCGCGACGAACTCCATTTCGGGCGTGACGATGCCGGCGCGCGCATAGGCAAGCTGGGTCACCGCCTTGCCCGCTTTGGCCCTGAGCGGCTGGTTGCGAATGGGAAATTCCGGCGTCAGGCGCTCACCCACCGCGAATCCATTGTCTTCCGGCCGGACATGGCGGCCGTCATAGGCTTCGACATCGCCGCGCGCGGTAATCCATTCATGGCGAAGCCGGGCGAGGCCCTTTTCAATGCTGGTTTCGACTGTCGGGTCGGTATAGGGGCCTGATGGATCGTAGACGATGACGGGCGGCTCGCCGGCCGTTGGATGAACGGAGATTTCGCGCATCGGCACCCTGATCTGCGGGTGGAGGACGCCGGATTTGTGGATTTTCCGCGAGGCGGGCAGTGGTCCCGTCGACACGGCGGGGGTGAGGGCATTCATCGTGAGGCTCCTTTGCTCATGCATTGGAGACCCAGTTCTGTGCCGGAAGGATGAAAAGACGCTTCTGCCGACCTGCCGAAACAGGACCTCGGGCGTAAACTCCCGCAAAGCGCTTGCACCGTCCCTACGCCAGTATGAACTGGATCAGGTTCAACGGGTCACTGCGCCGCGAAAGCCAGCAGTATCTCAGCCCCTTGCCGGGACTCCCCTGGTGAATGCATCGAATTGAACGGCCCTTCGCTATTTTGTCAAGCGCATTCGTCCCGCAGCGGTGATCGGCGACCAAACAAACCCAGCGGAAAAGCATGGTAGTATCGAGAGCAAGTCACGCTCCAGAGGAGCGGTGAAGCGCCCCCAATAAGGCGAGCCCTCATGCGGATTTCGGTGCCTTTTCCAGCACGGTGTTTTCGGGGCTTTCCGGAACGACGCTGCTGCCGCCCAGTTGGGTGAGATTGCTATAGAGGTCTGTCTTGCTCATCGTCGGCAATCCTTCCCCTTCGGCTAGACGCCCCGTTTGTTTCCCCAGAGCAGAACATGAAGCTGCGGCAGTACACGCGCCTCGAACCACATGTCACGGGTCACTTTTTCAACCAGCCATTCCATGCGCCTCATCACACCGGCCATGTCGATGAACGCGTCTTCGTTGCCGGGACGCGGCGGCGTGTGATTGCCGGGCTGCAGATAGACGGGTAATTGCGGGTAGCGCGCCGCGGCGTCTTTGGCATAGGCATAGTCATCTTCGTCGAAGACGACGAGCTTGAGCGCCGTCTGCGGCTTATCCTGCGCCGCCTCTAAGCAGGCGTCGAACGCGGCCCAATCTGTCGTCATTTCACTTGAGGGCGGCTTGGGGCTGAGTACCAGCACGTCGAGATCCGCGAACCATTGCTTAGACACCGAACCTTGGGTTTCCAATGCAAAACGGTAGCCCTCACCATGCCCGCGGTCGATCAACTGGCCAAGCGGCTGGATGGCCGGATTGCCGCCCGACAGCGATACCATCACGGGCTGACCGCCGGAAAGTGCAATGACCTTTTGCCAAACCGCGTCGGAAGACATCATCTCCCAATCATGGCGGAAGCGACGGTCCACCGCATGCAGGCTGTCGCACCAGGAACAGCGATAATCGCACCCGCCGGTTCTTACGAACACCGTCGGCAAGCCGATCAGCACGCCTTCGCCCTGAATGGTCGGCCCAAAAATCTCGCTCACCCGGATTCCGGGATGCAACGCGCAAGTCATGGTCGGTATTCCGCCCAGGTTTTCGGCGTCTCGCTCACCCGCACGGCGGAGGTTTCGGGTAGCCGCACCTTGCACCAGTCGTAGAAGTGCCTGGCCAGACATTCCGCTGTGGCATGGTCATGCCCCAGCACGTCGTTAAGATGCCGATGGTCGAACGTCCCATCGATGTAGTGCTTGAACGCCGCCAGATCTTGGTAGTCGCGCACAAAGCCGTGTTCGTCCAGTTCGCCACCTGAAAGCTCCACTACGACGATGTAGTTGTGGCCGTGCAGACGTGCGCACTGATGATCTGGTGGCAAGGAGGTGAGCTGATGCGAGGCCGAGAAGTGGAACTCTTTGGTAATGCGGAACATCACGCGCTCCTTGTCTGGATAGCGTGGAGCCAGAAGTCTGCGTCCTCATAATCTGTCGGGTCGGTGATGCCGGCCAGATCGAATGCTTCGCGCCGTTCGACGCATGTCCCGCAGCGACCGCAATGAAGTGCACCGCCCTTGTAGCAGGACCACGTCGCCTCGAACGGTGTGGCGTACTTTGCCCCCTCGCTGACGATGTCGGCCTTCGACATATTCACATACGGAGCGTACAGGCGGATATCGGCGTAGCCTGCGAGGGCATGGTTCTGCATCGTCTGAAAGGCGTCGATAAAAGCGGGCCGGCAATCGGGATAGATGAAATGATCTCCGCCGTGGACGGCAGTGGCCACCGCATCGGCCTTCTGCGCGGCGGCAACCCCGAAGGCGATGGCCAGCATGATGGCGTTCCTATTCGGCACCACCGTGATCCTCATGGAGTCTTCGGCATAGTGCCCGTCGGGCACGTCCACATTATCAGTCAGCGCCGAGCCGCTCAGGTTCCGGCCAACATCGCGGATATCGACGATCTGGTGCGGAACAGCCAGCCGCTTGGCGCAGATAGCGGCAAAGCCGAGTTCCTTTTTGTGCCTCTGGCCGTAATCGAACGAAAGCAGGCCAATGAGTTTCTGCTCGGTCGCCACCTTGTGAGCGAGCGAAACAGAGTCCAATCCGCCGGAGCAGATGACGAGGGCATTCATGGTTTGAATCCTTGTTTTGACCGGGTAAGGCTGCGACCGGAGATTTCTCTGCGTTCCCACTACTCCACGGAGCCGGTTTTGTGAATGGGGTGGACGCGATTGAGCGCACGTACCTTGTTGTCAGCGTCCCCAAGATGACTTGCACGCGACTTGTCGCGTATCTTCGACCGCTGGGGTGCTGACGCCGGCACTGCGTATATAGGCGTATAGATGATGCAGAAATCACTGCCGTGGCGCAGCAGCATTCCCGACACACCTTCGGCTTGTCCGGTTTGCCCCAGAACTTGACGTCCCGAGTTTCGGCGCTAACGCAAGGGTCGACCGGCAGTCCCAGGGAAAGGCTTCTGCCGCGTGCTTTGCCGTTTTCTGGTCTGCGCATAGATCGCCTCGAGCCGCCCGCGCTTCGTCATTGGTCAGAGCCGGGAATTCCTTTCCGAGGGCGCGGCTCGATAGGGGCCACCATTCTGGTTAAGGAAACGGAAGAGCAGATCGATCAGCCGCTTGGGCGTGTCGATAAAGGCATTCACCAGTTGCCGGAATTGATCGTAGCGCTGCAGAAAAGCTGTTTCGTAAGGAAGGTACCGTTCGATCGTCCGCCGAAGGCAGGCATAAAGAAATTCGGCGTGCGGGGTTGCATCGAAGTATCGGTAGAAATCCCCGGTGTCATTCAGCACCCGGACGTTGAATTGCGGCGTCGGTTCCCATTCGACCAATGGCAGAAGGCGCTTCGAATTGCTCTCCAGCACGCGCCTGTACTCGTCGATCTGGTCCAGGATCGCGGCCGAGACGGGAAACACCACTCCCGGCGATTGAAGCGGTGCATGGCAAGGACGTGGTGGATCAGGTAGCGGTGAATGCGGCCGTTTCCGTCCTCGAACGGATGGATGTAGACAAAGCCGAAGGCGAAGATTGCGGCGGCGACGACTGCATCAAGGTTTTGCGCTGGGCCTTGATCGAACGCAATCCAGAAACAACTTTCTGAAGGGCGTCGCAAGGCAAGACATTGTCGGCGCTGATCGTCGCCCCAACTGATCCAAGCATCGGTTCCTGCTTGGGTCCAGCGCCCTAGGCGACGCCATGGTCGGCGAGCGCTCTGGCTGACCTTAATCCATTACCCAAGAATCACAGGGTTCCATTGCGCTGATCGAGACGGCTTTCTAGCCCTATCCATGCCATGGATGCGTTCCATCCAAACAACCAAGTTTACGGACCTGTCATGATGCTGCATAGCGAAATACCGGCAGGCACCGATCGATCACTCCACTTCCTTGATCATTAGATGAGCCCGCCAAAAGATTCCATTAGAAGGAGAACTGTGGATGCCCCTGTGCCAGTGGATGCCCTGCTGTTCGGCGGAACTCTGAGGGGTCCTTACGCCACACCGTGTTGTAGAGACCGCATACCTGAACAGCAGGTGCCTGAGAACGATGGCGCTTGCAGTAGAAAGTACTAGCCCATTGCAACATTACCCCACCCTGCCTGTCCACTAGCAAAGCGAAATCATGAAATTCGGGTCAAGCGGCGTTCGAGGTTTGGCTTCGGAATTGGTCGGCAAGGCCAGCGGACTTTATACCGAAGCTTTCGCTTGGCGTTTGATTTCCAGCCGGGTTCAGCCGAATAGTTCAGTCTTCATAGGCCGCGACCTACGTGACAGCAGTCAGGCGATAGCCAACAATTGCATGGCGGCGTTGGCCGCAAATGGTTTCCAGCCGATCGATTGCGGCACCATACCCACGCCTGCCCTGGCACTATATGCATGCAAACACGGCGCGGCGGCTCTTATGGTCACCGGGTCGCACATTCCAGCCGATCGCAATGGCATCAAATTCTATGGCCCGAATGGTGAAATCAGCAAGGCGGATGAGGCCGCGATTACGCGCTTTGTAGCCGAAAGATCAATTGCGTATTGCTTACCAACGGCTTGTCTGGGAACGACGTGGCCTATGCACCGTGAAGAAGCGATCGCCTCTTATCGAGAGCGCGCCCATGACATGCTGGAGCCGGGCTCACTTTCCGGCATGAGACTTGGTGTCTATCAGCACAGTTCGGTCGCGGCGGAACTGTTGGTACAGGTTCTTCGATCGCTCGGTGCCAGCGTGGTCGCCGTCGGGAAAACCGGGACCTTCGTACCTGTCGATACCGAAGCCGTGGACGCAGCAACAATCGCAAAATTGAAGAAGTGGGTCCGCGAATTCGGTCTCGATGCCATCGTGTCGACCGATGCGGACGCTGATCGGCCACTCATCGCTGATGAAAATGGCGATCTTCTTCGCGGCGACCTGGTTGGGCTTGCAACGGCTCTTTTCCTGAAGGCAGACACGATCGTGACGCCAGTGACCTCCAATTCGGGAATTTCGAAGGCCTTGGGTTTCGCGGTCCAGAGGACGAAAGTCGGGTCTCCATTTGTCATTGAAGCAATGGAAGCATTACACGGCGCCGGCGGCGTCATCGTCGGCTTTGAGGCCAATGGTGGTGTTCTGCTGGGCTCGGATTGTGTCGTGAATGGGAAGACATTGACTGCACTGCCGACGCGGGACTCATTCCTCCCGATTTTGGCCGTGCTCAGTACCATGGCGTCGACAAAAAAGAAGCTGTCGCGACTGCGCGGGCTTTGGAATCTTCCTGTGTGCGCCAGTGATCGGCTTCAGAACTTCCCCGCGGAAAGTTCGCGCAGATTGATGGATCATCTCGCAAGCCGGAACGCACTGCAGCACTTTCTTGCCTCGTTCGGGACCGTCGCCGAAATTGACGAAACCGATGGCCTCAGGGCGCGGATGCTTTCAGGTGAGATCATACATCTGCGGCCTTCCGGCAATGCCCCGGAACTGCGCTGCTACTCGGAAGCTTCGACCGAGAGCAGGGCCATGGCGATCGTCGCCTCGACGCTGCAAGGGGCACATGCGTTCGCGCTTACAGACGAGATAGAGGACCTTTGATGAAAGTGGTTCCGGTCATCATCAGCGGTGGAGCTGGTTCGCGGCTCTGGCCCGCCTCAAGGCAATCGCACCCCAAACCTTTTCTCAAGGTGGCGGATGGACTTTCGCTCATCCAGCACACCGTGTTGCGCGCCGCTTCGATGCAGCATGTCGTGGAGCTTGTTACCGTGACGTCCACGGGGCACCTCTTCCTTACGAAAGACGTTTTCGACGAGCTGGATTCCGTTGTTTTGCCACGCACCTTTCTGCTTGAGCCTGAGGGTCGGGATACCGCCGCCGCCGTCGCTGCGGCAACCGTCCATGCCAAGGCAACACAGGGTCCCGATGCTGTTCTGTGTGTTTTTCCCGCCGACCATATGATTGGTGATCTGCCCGCATTTCAAACCGCCATGAACCGGGCAATCGAACAGGCGCTGCAGGGGCGTATCGCAACCTTGGGGATAACCCCGGATAGGCCAGACACCGCATTCGGCTACATCGAGGCCGACGGTGAGAAAGTTGTCCGTTTCGTCGAGAAACCGAACGCCGAGACTGCCAAATCTTATGTCGCGTCCAAACGTTTCTTCTGGAACGCCGGCATCTTCTGCTTCAAGGCGCAGGTCATGCTCGACGAAATGGCTGCGCATTGCCCGCAGGTGATCGATGCCGTTCTCGATAGCTATGATAATGCTCGCGTCAGCCACGGCGAACATGTTGCCAGCGTCGAACTCTCATCTGAGCACTTCGCCATGGCGCCGCGTATTTCACTCGACCATGCGGTGATGGAAAAAACCCACAATCTCGCTGTCGTTCCCTGCGAAATGGGGTGGAACGACATTGGATCTTGGAACGCAATGGCCGAACTGGTCGCCGCTGACGGGAGCGGCAACAGGATTCGCGGCGATGTCCATGTGGTCGACACCGTGGGCAGTTACATAAGCTCGGACAAACGCGTCATCGGCACCGTCGGCATCAGCGACCTGGTGATCGTGGATTCCCCCGATGCATTGCTGGTTGCATCCCGCGATCGCGTCCAGGACGTCAAGAAACTCTTCGAGGGACTCAAGGCTGCGGGACATGAAGCGCACTTGCTTCACAGTACCGTGCACCGGCCCTGGGGCACCTACACGGTTCTGGAGGAAAGCGAGCGCTTCAAGATCAAGCGCATCGAGGTGAAGCCGGGCGGACGCTTGAGCCTGCAGATGCACCATCACCGCTCCGAGCACTGGGTCGTGGTCAGCGGCACTGCGAAAATAGTCAACGGCGACCAGGAGCTACTCCTGACCACTAATCAATCCACCTATATCCCTTGCGGCCACAAACACCGGCTCGAAAACCCCGGCAATATCGGACTGGTGATGATCGAGGTCCAAAGCGGCGAGTATCTCGGCGAAGATGACATCGTGCGGCTTGAGGACGTATACGGTCGAACGTGACAGTCCAACGTCACATGCCCTACGGTGGCTGGCAGACCGAACCTGCGTCGGCATGTGGGCTGTCAGGCGACCGGCGGCTAGGCAAGGCGAGGCAAACCAGAACAGGTTTTATGAGTATGGCTAGTGAGCGATGTCGAAACGACAGGCTGGCCGAATTGTTGAGACGGCAGTTTTCCGGCGAGATTGTCAGACGACACTTGCGCATCCGATGTAACGGCATGCGCTGCTACAGCCGCTCGAGTTGCGGAAGGTGATCGGCAATATCAGTCGATCAGATGCGCGATAAGGTTCGTTGCCATGTACGGCAGGCGCGACATGAGCGGCCTGGCACTCTGACGGGGGTAGGCCAGCATGCGCCGGGCCTGACTGGCGGGGGCTCGCAAGAGAAACGCGGCACCGGCTGACGAAGATAATACGCTCCTGCGCGCCGGTGACGGACCGGGGCCATTAGGCGTAGGCGCATCGCTATCGCCATGCCACGTGGACAATCCTATTCGGGCTGGGCAGATGGACGGTAATTCCAGCTTTCGACGGCGTTGACTTCGTCGATGCAGACCGGCCCCGATGCACCGCAGTCCTCGCATTTCATCACAACGCGCGCCTCGTCCGTTTCATATGGCCTAACCTCGCAGCTTGTGCAGAACGGGCAAGGGATCGCTTTCATCGTGACGAATCTTCCTGATGGCCTCGGGTGGTTCCGCCGAAATCTTTCGCCTAAGCGCTCGACTTCGCAAGCGCTGATCGTTGTGCCGTAGTTCGGCGCCACCATCGGGTAGGGATATTTTGTCCACATGCCCTCGTACCATCAACGCGGCTAGCCGGTTCTCTCTATCCACAGATCTGGCCTCTCGTGCGGGCCAAGGTTACATCCGTGTCGCCCAGCATGAGGCCGATCTCCCGCAGAGCGAATCGATTCCGTAGAAATAAGAATTCTGCCACCGCCCCGCCGCCGTAAGGGTATTGATATACCCTTGGGATTTTGATCCGACCTGGCAGGCGGCGGGTAATCTTCAGAGGCCGACGTCAGGCAGCGTTCGGGATACCCGAGATTTCATCGAAGATACTCTCAGCCAAGCCAAGCGCCCGAGCGATCCGATCGCGATAGCCCTTGTCGAAACAATGGCCAGATTCGATCAGCCCGACCTCCTCGACTGTCAGACCGCTGGTCACGGCAATGTCCTCGGTCGAATAGCCAAGATGTTCCCGATATGCCTGAATTACGGGTTTTCCGTTTGAGATTGCGGTAAGCACTGCCTCGGGCAGCGCGAAAGGCGTTGCGGTCATTTTGCCTCCAAATGCAGAGAACGGCCATTCGATGACTCGAAACAAGCGGCGGCCGATGTTGAAATAGGATGCCGAAACGGCCCGAGCCGGCGGCATCCAAAAATGCGATCACTCTCGAACGTGTGAGAGGCGCTACGTTAATATGGCGGCCGCCGCCGTTTAGATCAAGAACCTTGGCTCGCTTTACGAGGATTGCTCCAGTGGCCACAATTCGACGACACAGTGCGCAGCGCCGTCATCACGCTCACATCGATGATTGCGCGGCCGCTTTAACGCGCCGTCGGCTTGCGGCGCGATTGAGGAGCCGCGATCTGGCGGTCGGGCACTAGGCGCACCAGCTCGCGGACCAGCGTCAAAGTATCTGCGGGGACTGTCTAGCGATGCTTGCCGGCGGCGTTCATCTTGAGCTTTAATACCGTGTGGTCCCCTCCCGCCCATGCAGGAGGCCGGGTGCCCATCGGACAAGACGCTGAGGGACCAACATCTCTCTGTTTCAGCCCGACTGTTGGCTGTCAGATCCGCGACACCGGAGTAGGGCTGCGCTTTGCTGCGAATTCCTTCAACCTATTGAATGATGACCAGAAAATCCCCGGAGGTTCCTTCTGCTCAGTTGGCACGACTTTTGATGCTTCTCGAGAGGCGACAGGAGATACCGACTGGCGTTCATCGTGGGTGATATCGCGCAATGCAACGAAGGAAGACAATATGTCAGGTCCGCGTCAGAATCGATTTTATTCAAAGAGGATTGCCGCCTTTAGCGCAAGGCGTTCACGAACCGCATATCAACAATGGCTTCCGTGCAAAACGCAGGGAGATCACTTGTGAAAATCCTATTCACTACGGTGGCTGTCGCGTTGCCGGCCATCGCTTTTGCTGCGCAAACGATCCCCGTATACCTCAGAGAAACAGCACGGGCCACCTTCAAGCCTCTACCATCCATCACGCCGACAGTCGCCAACAACCCGATCACACCGGAGAAGATAGCCCTAGGCAAGGCAATGTTCTTCGATCCACGCGTCTCGGCGTCAGGCGTCTTGTCGTGCAATTCGTGCCACAACTTGGCCACCGGGGGCGACGACAATCAAGAAAGCTCGATCGGCCATGGTTGGCAGAAGGGACCGCGCAACGCGCCGACGGTACTGAACGCTGTCTTCAACATAGCGCAGTTCTGGGATGGTCGTGCTGAAGACCTGAAGGTTCAGGCCAAGGCACCGATCCAAGCCGTTGTCGAAATGGCCAACACACCAGGTCAACTCATCGCCACGCTCAAGTCGATGCCGCAATATGTCGAGTGGTTCAATTCAGCTTTCCCGGGCGAAGCCGATCGCGTCACCTTCGAAAACGTCGCCAAGGCAATCGAAGCCTTTGAGGCGACACTGGTCACACCGGCGCCCTTCGATGCCTTCCTCAACGGCGATGACGCCGCTATGACTTCCGAACAGAAACAGGGCCTGACGCTTTTCATGGACAAAGGCTGCTCGTCCTGCCACGGCGGTATCAACGTGGGTGGGGAGGGCTATTCCCCATTCGGCCTCGTTGAAAAGCCCAACACCGATGTCCTGCCGGAAAACGACAAAGGCCGATTTGCCGTGACCCATGAAGCCGACGATTCCTATGTTTTCCGCGTGGCGCCGTTGCGCAACGTAGCACTCACCGCGCCATACTTTCATTCGGGCAAGGTTTGGGATCTGAAACAGGCCGTCGCCATTATGGGGACCACCCAGCTCGGCCAAGAATTGACGGAAAAAGAAGTCGACCTGCTCGTTGCCTTCCTTAATTCGCTGACCGGAAAAGTACCGGAGGTCGCCTATCCCGTCTTACCCGCCGAAACGCCGACAACGCCTCGACCTGTATTGCATATCCTCCCGCAATGATTGGCCGGAGCTGGCTAGCGAAGGTCGCAATCACGAATGATTGCGACCTTCACTGGGACGAGACGATCATGACTTCCGGCGAGGCCTATCCAACTGGAAAGCTAGGGGGACTTTCATTTCCGAATTCAATTGAAACGCTAAATGAAAACCTGACCCGTCGACGCCCACTTGCGTCACGACAGCATGACCCGCCTTGCCGGCCACGTCGATCAGACGCTCCGACTAGCCGACTGTGTCGTGATGTGTCGTTACATGTACCCCCTACCCCCGCTTTAGATCCGCTGACAAGCTCGCAACCACCTGATCGAGCCATCGCGGACAATATTCCGCGAGCCGCTGGCGTGCGCCCAGCAGAAACCGGATGCCTTCAGATCCACCCCTTCAAAACGTGCTCGATGGCGTTGCGACGCGCGAGCCGCTGTTCCAGCTCTGCAAACGCATCGATATGAAAACAAAGCTGCGGCCAGCCAGCGACGTGGCCCGAGCATTTGTCAATGCACACCGCAAGTGCCGCTTGCTCTCGGGCTATCTCATCCATATAGCTCGGCGCAACAGAGGAAGCGCCAGTTGTTCAGTCATCGTCAGCCGCGACCTCCTGTGCAATTCGTTCTAACAAGGAAGAAACTATGAGGCGGCAGACCCGACCGTTCACTGTGGAGGTCAAACAAAAGCGCAATTATCAAAAACGGGGCCATTCCATCTGGAGCGATGTCGATCTCTCCGCGGCTATAGCCGACACAACAAGGGAGCTCAAAGATATGGATCTGCCAAATCGTCGGCTGATTGACTCTAATGTCATAGCCCTTGATGCTGAACACGCCCACAAACCGCGAGCGGAGTATCTCATGGCAAATCCCCTAGAAGCTGAATCAGTAGAAGCTGCAACCGAACACGCTCCCAAAGGAAGGACGCCGGAAACGAAGAAGAAAACCCAACCTTCGCGGAAGGCCAAGACTGATCCTGGTCGCAAGAATGGCGCCAATGCGGCGTCCCCGGCGGAAGCAACAGCAACAGCAGCGGCCGTGCGGAGCGCCCGGAAGGTCTACTCCGGAAAAGAGCGCGCCCAAATGCTCGCTCAGGTCGAGACGTCGATCAGCGGCGGCACCACTCTCAAGAGCGCCGTAAAGCAGGCGGGTATATCGGAACAGACCTATTATCACTGGAAGAAGGCCGCGGCGCCTAGATCCGATGGCGACGATCTGAAGGACCTGGTCGCCCTCGAGAAAGAAAACAAGCGATTGAAGAGCCTGCTCGCGGAACGCCTACGCACAGAGAACGCGGAACTGAAGAGGAAGCTAGGACTGCAATAAGGCTTAAGATGCCGCCATTCGACCAGACGGTAGAACTGTGATCGAAGGCTCGCCGGCTGTCGGATGGACGGAGATTTTGCGCACCAGCACCCTGATCTGTCGCGGCCGAGACAGGACAAACCACTCCCGGCGGATTGAAGCGGCACATGGCAAGCACGTGTCAATCAGGGATCGGTGAACGCGGCCGAAGGCAAGGATGACAGCATCAAGGTTTTACGCTGGGCCTTGATCGAAGGCCACCATTCCATCGATGGCCGCGGCGGATTATCAGGGCGAAGTCAATGGGACGCGGATGCTGTGGGATTATAGCCCACCCATGCACAGGTACTTCATTTCGAGATAATCCTCGAGGCCGTGGCGCGACCCCTCACGACCGATCCCTGATTGCTTCATTCCGCCAAAGGGTGCGGCCTCGGATGACATGCGTCCCGTATTGATGCCGACCATTCCGTATTCGAGGGCTTCAGCCACGCGCCACACGCGCTTTAGATTGGAAGCGTAGAAGTAGGCTGCAAGACCGTAAATCGTGTCATTCGCCTCGCGCACCACCTGGTCGGGATCGTTGAAGCGGATTATGGGAGCCAGCGGTCCGAAGGTTTCTTCCTGAGCGACCCGCATTGTCCTTTCGACGTCGGTGATCACCGTGGGCTCGAAGAAGGTTCCCGATTCGCCGATACGGTTGCCACCGCAACGGATCTTCCCACCCTGCCGCACAGCATCGCGAATATGATCTTCAATCTTTGCAAGCGCGCACTTATCGATCAGGGGACCGATCGCAACTTCTGGCTCGAAACCGTCACCGACGCGCAATGCACTGACGCGCTTGGTGAATTTGTCGCAGAATTCATTATACACGCTGGACTGTACGTAAAGCCGATTGGCTGAAACGCAGGTCTGGCCTGCATTCCGAAACTTTGCCTGTAGCGCACCATCGACGGCAGCGTCGACGTCTGCATCATCAAAAACAATGAAAGGAGCGTTACCACCAAGTTCGAAGCTGGTTCTTTTGATCTGATCCGAACACTCCCTCATGAGCAGCCGCCCGACCTCGGTCGACCCAGTGAAGCTGATCTTGCGGACCTTCGGGTTCGAGCAAAGTTCACGCCCAACCGCATCGCCTTCCGATGCGTAGATCAAGTTTAGAACGCCATCGGGAAAACCTGCCATCCGGGCAAGCGTGAACATAGCACCCGCGACAAGCGGTGTTTGCTCCGCGGGTTTCAGAACAATCGCGCAGCCGGCAGCAAGCGCAGGCGAAATCTTGCGAGCCACCATCGAGGCGGGAAAATTCCAAGGAGTAATGGCGCCGACAACACCGATCGGCTGTTTGATTACCAGCATACGCCTGTCGTTAGAAGGCGGCGAAATCGTCTCGCCATAGATGCGATTGGCCTCCTCGGCATACCATTGGAGGTAGGCTGCGGCATGGGCGATTTCAGACTTCGCCTCTGCAAGCGGCTTACCCATTTCAGCCGTCAAAATGGCTGCAAGATCCTCGCTGTGGTCGAGGATCAGTTGGTGCCATTCCCATAAGATGTCGGAGCGCTCGCGCGCGGTGAGCGCCGCCCAATGTTCCTGCGCAGCTTCAGCCTTATCGATTGCCTTGGAAACGTCCCGGACATCCATATCTGGAAGCTCAGCCAACAGCTCGCCCGTTGAGGGATTGAACACCGAAAAACGCCTCGTGGATTGCTCCGCCTTCCGACCAGGCACACCGGCCAGATCGTCAAATAGCTCGGGATTTTTGAGACGTCTCGTCAGCGACTGTGTCACGGTCAAACCGTCGTCCCCCTTCATGGTTAAGTTACTAGCTTCGCAACGTACTAATAAGCACAACTTGTGCCAGATGATCGGACGAAATCGTTCCGGCCCTCCGTCATTGCAAGCGCAGCTTCCCGACTGATTAGCCCATAGCAATGACAGCCTCAATCACGAGTCGCGCTAAGGCTTTCGCTCCATAACAGGCAAGCGCGGATAGAGCTCGTGAAGAGCTGGCATAGGCGGAGTCGATCATCGAAATCGCCGACGTTGGCAACAGCACTGCGGTATCATTCTTTGAGCGGCTTCCACGGCCGCTCATATCAGGCATATCGAAAACCGACCGCCATGGTCGAACGTGCCATCGATGTAGTGGCTTAAGCGCTGCTAAGTCTTGATAGTCGCGCACAAAGCCATGTTTGTTCAGTTCGCCACCCGAAAGCTCCACTGCGACGATGTAGTGTGGCCGTGTAGGCGCGCGCACGACAATATCACGCGAGCCCAAACCTTTTCCGACCGGCTCCGTCCCAAAAAAAAGGGGGCGGCGTCGGTGCCGCCCTCTCGGTATCCGAAAGCTGATAGAGGCTAGATTAGAAATCCATGCCGCCCATGCCGCCGCCGCCCATGCCGCCGGGCATGCCGCCGCCGCCAGCCGACTCCTTCTTCGGAGCCTCCGCGATCATGGCTTCGGTGGTGACCAGCAGGCCGGCGACCGAGGCCGCGTCCTGGAGAGCCGTGCGCACGACCTTGACCGGATCGACGATGCCCATGGCGATCATGTCGCCATATTCGCCGGTCTGGGCGTTGAAACCGAAGGTCGCGCCCTTGTTCTCAAGGATCTTGCCGGCAACGATCGAGGCTTCCGCACCGGCGTTGGCCGCGATCTGGCGGGCCGGAGCCTGCAGCGCACGACGCACGATGCTGATGCCAGCGGTCTGGTCGGAGTTTGCGCCGACAGCGTTGATGCTCAGCGAAGCGCGCAGCAGGGCAACGCCGCCGCCGGGAACGATGCCTTCTTCGACGGCTGCGCGTGTCGCGTTCAGCGCATCGTCAACGCGGTCCTTCTTTTCCTTGACTTCGACTTCCGTCGCACCGCCGACGCGGATCACCGCAACGCCGCCCGCGAGCTTGGCGAGACGCTCCTGCAGCTTCTCCTTGTCGTAGTCCGAGGTGGTCTCCTCGATCTGCTGCTTGATCTGGGCGACGCGGCCCTGGATCTCTTCCTTCTTGCCGGCACCGTCTACGATGGTGGTGTTCTCCTTGGAGATCGACACCTTCTTGGCGCGGCCGAGCATGTCAAGGCCGACGTTCTCGAGCTTGATGCCGAGGTCTTCCGAGATGACCTGGCCACCGGTGAGGATGGCGATGTCTTCCAGCATGGCCTTGCGGCGATCACCGAAGCCCGGCGCCTTGACGGCGGCGATCTTCAGGCCGCCGCGCAGCTTGTTGACGACCAGCGTGGCCAGGGCCTCGCCTTCGACGTCTTCCGAGATGATGAGCAGCGGCTTCGAGGTCTGCACGACGGCTTCGAGAACCGGCAGCATCGCCTGCAGGTTCGAGAGCTTCTTCTCGTGCAGCAGGATGTAGGCGTCCTCGAGATCGGCAACCATCTTGTCGGCGTTGGTGACGAAGTAGGGCGAGAGATAGCCGCGGTCGAACTGCATGCCTTCGACGACTTCGAGTTCGGTCTCGGCGGTCTTGGCTTCCTCAACCGTGATGACGCCTTCGTTGCCGACCTTCTGCATCGCTTCCGCGATCATCTTGCCGACCGACTCGTCGCCATTGCCGGCGATTGTGCCGACCTGGGCAACCTCTTCCGAGGTCTTGATCTTCGTGGCGTTCTTGATCAGCGTCGAGACGACGTCGCTAACCGCGAGGTCGATGCCGCGCTTCAGGTCCATCGGGTTCATGCCGGCGGCAACCGCCTTGTGGCCTTCCTGGACGATCGACTGCGCCAGAACGGTTGCGGTCGTGGTGCCGTCACCGGCGATGTCGTTGGTCTTCGAAGCAACTTCGCGGACCATCTGTGCGCCCATGTTTTCGAACTTGTCTTCAAGCTCGATTTCCTTGGCGACGGTGACGCCGTCCTTGGTGATGCGCGGGGCGCCGAACGACTTGTCGATAACGACGTTGCGGCCCTTGGGGCCGAGCGTCACCTTCACCGCGTCGGCGAGGATGTTGACACCGCGCAGCATGCGCTCGCGGGCGTCACGGGAGAATTTTACGTCTTTGGCAGCCATTTTGTACTCCTGGGCATTTCGCCCGAAATTCAGATTGTATGGTACGGATGAAAGGCAGCGGCGTGTTAGCCGATGATGCCCATGATGTCGGCTTCCTTCATGATCAGAAGGTCTTCGCCATTGAGCTTGACTTCGGTGCCCGACCACTTGCCGAACAGGATGCGGTCGCCGGCCTTGACGTCCAGCGGAACGAGCTTGCCGGCTTCGTCGCGGGCGCCGGAACCGACGGCGATGATCTCGCCTTCCTGCGGCTTTTCCTTTGCCGTGTCGGGTATGATGATCCCGCCGGCGGTCTTGGATTCGGATTCGACTCGGCGAACGACCACGCGGTCATGAAGCGGCCGCAAATTCGACTGTGCCATTTTTACTATCCCTGGTGCGCAGGTTGAAAGGTTCTCCGTTGCCGGAGGGTGGTTAGCACTCGCTATTGGGGAGTGCTAAGATGATCGTGAGATAGGCTGTAGGTTCGTACTTAGTCAAGACGGGCGGGGGGACGGACCGGAGGGCAAAAGATGTGGAATCGGCGCGGAAGCCGGACCCCCATTTACGGCGCAATCCCACTGCCTACGCGCGTTTCGGCCGTAAGCTTTGGGCCGACTTTTGTGTCTTATTTGGAATGTGAAATTATGTGAAATTAACGGCCGAGCAGTCGGCCGGAATCGACGGCCAGCCGAACAGTCTTGAGCCTTTTGCAATTCATCCCTAACCTCGGGTTGCATCGCCAAAAGGAGCGCTCATCGCTTCGGAGAACGTGCGGAACTTCCGGTCCTTGAGGTTGCGTAGTCGCGGCGCGAAGCGTTTGCCGATCAGGGCAAACAGCCCGAAGACGTGATCGCTCGCGCCGCCCGTATCGGTGAAGTGTTCCTGGATGTCGAGGATCGTGTCCTGGTCGAACAGCCCATCGAGCACATAGGCTGCCTCGCTTTCGGTCGGGCTGATCGGCAGGATGCTGAAGTAGCCGTACTGATCTGACAGATGGCTATAGAACTTCGAGCCCGGCTCGCTGCCATAGTGCAGATTGACGTCGCCGCGCTTCGCCGCTCGGTCGCTCGCGCGAAAGAACTGCCCATCGGATGACGCGGTCGTTCCATTGCCCCAAAATCGAGAATGTGGATGCCGGGTGTGCGCATCGGTGATGCATGCTTGCGCCGCGCGATAGGTCTCCGACCGGGCATGGAAGGTTCTCATCCAGCCGATCTGGTGAGCGCTAGTAGCGCGCGGTGGACACGGCAGCGCAGCCTGATGCTGGGTCGACTGGTATGCTTGATCGCTTGTGGCGACACCGTAACCGACGCTCACCTTTCCAATTCGGAGATCATGGTTAGAGCTGCCGATTGGCTGCCACCGCTGACGGCTGGTGAGCGGTCTTAAGCGAGCAGGGTCATTTACGTATGGGGCTTCGAGTGATGCCACACACGGTGCCTGCAAAAAGGGCAAATCCGACTGCTGAAAACCGCCGCAGTGCAAGGCTTGACGGCCTTCTTTCCTATACCCGTCCACGCGACCCAAGCTTTTCCCACAACGAATCAATCGTGGACCGAGGAAGGTGCAGCCGAAAAACATCGGACAAGACTCGCTGCAGTTCGCTCTTCGTTTTGAGGGTTTCTGTTTCCTCAATTTGGTTCCGAATCAAGCTGAAATCCTTGTTGAACAAGTTCGCAGGCCCTTCGGCTGTCAGCACGCTCATCATGAGGCTGGATGGAAACGGCGAACGGTCCCAGCGAGCGCAGATGAAGTTGGCGCCCTCAAAATCTGAGGGCAAGGCGGTGGCTCGATCGAAACCATAAAGAGGGAACCATTCATTCCCGTTCTTGCGTTCAACGACGAGTTCTCCGCTGGCGGAGTCAGCTCGCAGGCGAAACACGTCACGGCCAGCTGTTTGCAGTTCCTCTGTATCGATCCGTAGCGGTGCAATCGGTGCTGGACCACCGAAGCCAGCGTCGGCGAGCCAGTCGACGCCCTCGATGGTTAAGATGAATGCCTGGTGTGTGCGTGGCCCACCCTCCGCAGCACCCATACGCACTCTGCAAAGGATGGGCTGGATCGTGAAACCGAGTGCTTCGAGCGCCAAGCCAAACAACTTGTTCAATTCGAAGCAATACCCCCCTCGCCGGGCATTGATCAGTTTGGCCCAGATCGAATTCTCAGTCAGATTGGGTATATCACCCAACAGCACATCGATGTTTTCAAAGGGAATCGCGCGCATTTGAGCCTGCTGAAGGGCAACAAGACCGTCGACCGTTGTCGGCACTCGAGCAAGGCCGATACGATTCAGATAGATCGCAATATTGAATGCCATGGGATGTCCTTAACACTTAGGATTCGTATTCGTTGAACGCCTGCCGAAAGCGCGATGACGTCCCAGGGTTCACGGAGCAGAGTAAGGTGGCCATCTCCCCCTATAGAAGTGAACATGCCGACCATTCCTCGTGTTCGCACTGAACCAAAGCGGCGGTTCGAGCGCTGCAAATACCCCTCGTGATCCGGAAACGCGGGCATTGCTCGTACAGGGCACTGAACATCACGGTGCTGCAAAAACGGGTACACAAAGGACTTCCGATCCACAGCGGATTGCAACAGTCGACCTTCTCAGGCCTCCGCTCATGGTGACTCGCTGTGGCTCACTACGATTGGTCGAGATAAGCGTCGAACGCGGCAGCAACAGAGCGAAGCAAAATGCGATGGCCATGCCGCACGCGGATGAAGCCATTCTCGACGTCCACTATCCCGTCGTCGGCCAGCATCGCCAAGCGCTCAGCTGAATCGAGAAAATGGGTCCAATCAAATCCGTGGGCGGCACAGATTGCCGGTACGTCGGCCTCGAGATCACACATCAGTCGCTCGATGATTGCGCCTCGGACGCGGTCTTCGCCGATGAGACGGTAGCCCTTCGACGTTGCCAAGCGACCAGCTGCGATATGCTGACTATAGGCCTCCAGCGCGCCTGCGTTCTCGACGTAACCCTCTCCAACACGCCCGATAGCCGACGCACCAAAGGCGATCAGGGTTTTGCAGGTGTCGGCAGAGTAACCTTGGGAGTTGCGCCGCAGGCGACCGGTTTTCTGAGCCAATGCGAGCTCGTCGTCCGGCAAGGCGAAGTGGTCGACCCCAATCTCTCGGTAGCCGGCAGCAACCAGCGTCTCGGCGACGGCCGCAGCTTGTTCGGCGCGGGCAGCGCTGTCCGGTAGTCCTGCCTTTTCGATGAGGCGCTGATGTTTATTAGAAGACGGCGTGTGAGCGTATCCGAACACGGCAATCCGCTGCGGGCGCATCGCCACCGCCACCGTGGCGGTCTGGACGCAGGACTGCATCGTCTGATTGGGAAGACCGTAGATGAGATCGATGTTAATGCGGTTTATTCCCTGCTGGCGCAGGTTTTCGACGGCAGTCGCCGTCTGCTCTACACTCTGGATACGATTGATCGCTTTTTGAACACTGGGGTCGAAACTTTGCACGCCGAGGCTCGCGCGGTTCACCCCGGCTGCACTTAAGGCTTCGGCCATCTCCGCGGTGAACGTGCGCGGATCGATCTCGACGGCGATGGCGGTCTTTTGCCTGAACGCGAAGCGGCGGCGTAGAAGCTCCGTCAAGGCGAGGAATTCCGTTGGCTCAAGGAGCGTGGGCGTTCCGCCGCCAAAGTGCACGTCGCTCACGGGCAGCGCCTGCGGCGTTAGCTCTGAGACCAAATGGATCTCGCCGCGCAGCGCCGCCACGTAATTTTGGTTCGGCGGGTCCCGCTGGGTGATGGTAGTAGGGCAGCCGCAATACCAGCACATCGACCGGCAGAACGGAATATGGATATAGAGCGATACGGGATCGTTAGCCGATAGGCCGCCGAGCCATTCCCCATAGGCCTCCGCGCCGATCGCTGCGGAGAACTGCGGTGCAGTTGGATAATTGAAATACCAAGGCAGGCACGCCTCGCTATGTTTTGTCTGTAGCATAGCCGTTTCTCATCTTGATGTTAGCTCCATACCTGCCGCGCTCTCCTATGTCTCTGATCTTCAACTGTCGCGGCGCAACTTGTATTTCCGTCGTGCCAATTAGCCTGTGTACAATAGTCTCCATGGAAGCGCGCACGGGTGCGCTTTATTGGGGCGCTGTTGGCGAAGGGCGGATTTGGTCGGCGCATCTGGTGCAGGTGTTCGATTCCACCCGTAGTGCGCGCCACGTCTCCGCCCTCGCCGCCGGCTTCATCTCGCTTCAATCCACACGGTCCTAAGGCTTGCGCACTATTGTCCATGAGTTTTTGAGACATGTGGGTGTATTCGAGGGCGTAACGGCGGGCGTATCCCTGCAGGTTGCCCTCGGCCTTGGACAGTGCATCGACATCGAGGATGGTGCGCCATTGCGGCTTGCCTGACCTGTAGGATTCCCAGTTCGCACGCCGCCACAAGGCTTGCACGTGCGTCCCGTCCTGCTAGAGTTGTCGATCATGTCGCCTTGCGCAAGGCCGGGCGAAGCAATACGATCGGTGGCCTGTAGGATCTTCAGAATGTCGGCTTGGTATTCTCTGTAGCGCGGATCTTTCGACAGCTTATTGACGGTCGATAGGTTATGCGCCCTGACCCAGGTCATCGCCTCGACGTCGTCGACCTCGTTCAGATAGGCGCGGGGGTCGGTGGCATCGTTAGGAGCCTCGTTGGGGTTGGAACCGATCGCCTTGGCGATGGTGGTCATCTGGGGCTGGGCGGAAGCCGTCATGGCGGTCGCCGTAGCTAAGGCCGTCGCCGTCATTAAGCTGTTCATAGATGTACTGCTGATGGTTAGCTCTTTCGAAAGCCTCGAAAAACGTAGCCGAAGCGATGGAAATGAACCGCTTCGCCTCTTCTAGGCAAGAGCTGTGCCAGTAAGACACGCTTGAATTCAATGGATTATTCTGGGGCGGTGGGCGGCCGTCTAGGATAAGTCGCACCGTAATTGTCGCAAGCGCGACACGCTTGTCGCTTGGGAGCATGCTGCCCAAGCGACAGAGGCGAACGCCACCAGCTTGTTTTGAGACGTGATTCGCCTCAGGTAGCCGTTGCTCATGCCCGCGATGAAAGCACCGGTGCCGAAGCCGCCAATAAAATGCCGTAGACGATCCGTCCGCTCTTCAATTGATTCCGGACGACGAGAGGGAGCAGCGCCAGTATGGAAATGCTGGCCAAGCCGAAAATCAGAGATGTGAGGTTGGTACGGAGCTTGCTGGTACATCAGCCGATCGCTTGTGAGAGCGAGATGGCTGGATAGCTCGGACACTGAGCAGAGGCGGGAATTAGCTATGGCGCGAGCTGACGTAGAGCGATTCATCAACGAGTTGGGAAAAAAAGGCAGTCCGCTTGAAAACCTCAAACGGCGTGCTGGAGGGCTTGCATCGATTGTAGAATTTGCAAAGGACCTCGACTACAACATCACACTCGACGAGGTTAAAGGTTTTATCCGATCGAACAGCCGAGAAAAACCAAATAGCAAGAAGCTTCGCGCGACTGCGGGCCGCAAGGGTGGTTCGAGTGTTTCGACCTTGACCAGCCTTGTACACACCAATGCGTTGGCTAATTGCGCTCCGTGTACGTCCATGAGCCCTGTTAAAGTCGATGGAAAAACTGCAGCGGTCGCGGTCGTTGTCGTTGTTGTGATAGTTGTAGCTGTCGCGAGCTAGCTCTGATCGCATTGGCTCGAAGGAGCCGGTCTGAAGAGAACATGATCGCAAAGCTTGTCAACGAGATAATGCCATCAGGCGGACAAGGGACCGCTGCAAGGGCTCATCTCTACCCTCGGAGCGAACGCTGGCGGCAGATTTTTGATCGGCGCACGCCTAAGGAACGGCGCAGTTTGTCACATATCAAGCGCTTCATGGAGCGGCTGGCCGGTGATGGGAAATTCCGTACGGCGCTTTCCGAGAACCTCGACAACCCTCGGATAGTGACCGCGCGATACGGCATCGAAGTTGACCCAATGGAGATGCTGCCGCTCTGGTGCGGTGACTACCTGAAGTATCGCTTCAAGCCGGAGTCTGCCCCGTGGCCGCTGGCTATGATGTGGGATGAGTATACGCGGGAGATGTTGCGCCATCGCGACCTCCTGCGCGGCCAAGGCGAAATGTCGACTATCAATCCTCGCTTTCATGCCTGGCGCGAGCGCCAAATCCGGCGCTGTAACGACGAAATGGGCGAATTGGCGCCGTCAATCGCGCACTCTGTCATCGCTTTCGAGCTGAGCGAAGGCTGCACCGTCGGTTGCTGGTTCTGTGGCCTCTCGGCGGGTACCTTCAAAGGTTACTATGAATACACTGAGGAGCATGCAGAGGTTTGGCGCGGCGTGCTCCGTGCGGCGAGCGAAATGTTTGGTTCGGCAGTCCGCACTGGCTTCTGTTACTGGGCCACAGACCCGATCGACAACCCGGAGTACGACCGTTTTCTGTTCGACTACCATCAGATCACGGGCGAATTGCCACAAACGACGACGGCGGCCCCGCTCAAGGATCAGGCACTCACCAACCGCGTGCTCGAACTGTTCGAACGCTACGGTCGCGTGACCAATCGTTTCTCAGTGCTAAGCACGGACCATCTTAATCAGATACACGCGGCGTTTTCGCCCGAGGACCTGATGGGGGTCGAACTCATCTTGCAGGGCAAGGACGGGCCGACCGCAAAGGCTTTCACCGGGCGCGCACGAGCGCGGAAGGAGAAACTCAGGGCAGCCGGCAAAGACGCCGCAATCGCCGTGCCGGAGGGCTGTCCCACGACAATCGCCTGTGTTTCTGGCTTTCTCGTGAACATGCGGCAGGGACGTTTACAACTGGTGACGCCGGTACCGGGTAGCGAACGCTGGCCTCTTGGGTGCCGAATCGTGGCTCAACGTTTCTTCAGCACGCCCGACGAGTTCCTGGAAGGTCTCGATAGCATCATCGACGAGAATATGCTCGAAAGCCCCCCTCCCAACCGGCCAATTCGCTTCCGCGGAGACCTGCAATACGAGGCAGGGGACCACTGCTTCCATCTCCGCTCACGCAACAGTGAGCATCGAGTGCTCGACGGGGTGGTTCCGATTCCCATTGGCCATCTAATCGCGAGCGGGAACTGTACAGCCTCGGAGCTGATTATGCGGGCCACGGACGGAGCGAGCGTCCTTGCAGTCGCCGACTTGCTCGATCAGCTATACGCGGCTGGGGTGATCGAAGAGGACCTCGACGACATTTCGCTTGGCAAAACGGGATGACGGGCGCGGGCCGCGGGCTTTTTTGTCCGCAACGCCACTGCCCTGCGTCCCGCTCGGGTGAAGCGGGCTATCGCGGCCGGCCTCGACGAAATCGAGGTGCTCGCCGAAGGCTTCGCCAATGACAATGGCGCCAAGCTTACCGGACCGCTCTATGCCGACGGTTGGCATTGAAGTCATTGGCGAGCCAGGCCGGCGTGGCGTTCCCCTCACGGATCATCTGGTCCCACCTCCAGGTCATCGAACGCGATGTTGCCCGCTCGGCTCTCGCGGATGAAGGCGTGAAGCGGCTGATGACCATTCCCGGCGGGGCTGCGAAGCCCCTGAGCCACGCGACCGAAAGCGGCGCAACAGGGAACCGCGTCGAATCGGAAAGCGGCGAGAGTGTGTCCACCATCGGCGAAATAACGACTGCCACGGAACTGACCTCGCTCGGAGTCGATTCGCTGGGTCTGGCGGATCTCCTCTGGGATGTGGAGCAGGCCTACGACATCAAGATCGACATGACGCGGCTGACGCCTGGTCGAATCTCAAGAATGTCGGCGACATGGTGGAAGCCGTCCGCGGTTTGCTCGCGAAGGAGGTCTGATTGGACAGGCGAGTCGTCATTACTGGGATAGGGGGGCTTTGCGGCTAGGCAACAACGCCGCCTCTATCTGGAAAGAGATGCGCGAAGGTCGCTCCGCCATCCGCCCGATGGTCACTTCCGCGCTTCATGAGATGAAGGGGACTGTCGGTACCGAGATCAAGGAGCTGCCCCAGCACGACATCGGCCGCAACCAGCTCGTCTCCATGGACCGCCACAGCTTGCTCGCTGTGCTTGCAGCGCGTGAAGCCATGCAGCACGCCGGACTTTCCTGCGATAAGGGAAATCCGTATCGCTTCGGCGCGACAGTGGGCGTCTGCGGCTGGGGCTGGGGAACGGTCGAAGAAACCTACCGTGACCTCCTTTTGGGCGGCGCGAAGCGTGCTGGCATTTACACTGCACCAAGGGGGTTGCCGAGCGCCGCTGCCAGCCAGGTCAGCATGAGTCTCGGCCTGCGCGGCCCGGTCTTTGCCATCGCCTCCGCATGCGCATCAGCCAACCATGCGATCGCTTCGGCCGCGGATCAGATCAAGCTCGGCCGGGCCGACGTGATGCTTGCCGGAGGCGCCGAAGCGCCGCTCGTATGCCTTCAGATGAAGGCATGGGAAGCAATGCGCGCGCTCGCTCCAGATACGTGCCGGCCCTTCTCCGCCGACAGGAAGGGAGTGGTGATAGGCGAGGGTGCGGGCATGGCCGTGCTGGAAAGCTATGAGCATGCCGCCGTGCGCGGTGCCACAATCCTTGCCGAGATCGCAGGCATCGGCCTTTCCGGCGACGCCTTCCACATCGTCGCGCCGTCTGTCGAGGGGCCGGAGGCCGCGATCCGCGCTTGCCTTGCCGACGCCGGGCTGAATGCGGAGGACGTGGACTACCTAAACGCCCACGGCACCGGCACCAAGGCCAACGATCAGACTGAGACGGCGGCGATCAAGCGCGTCTTCGGAGACTATGCCTATTCGATGTCTGTCTCGTCCACCAAGTCCATGTACGCGCATTGCCTGGGCGCAGCGAGCGCACTTGAAATGATCGCCTCCGTGATGGCGATCCAGGAGGGCATTGTGGCCGCCGACCGCGAACTATCGCGAGCCAGACCCCGATTGCGATCTCGACGTCACGCCCAATGTGGCGCGCGAGCGCAAGGTGCGCGTGGCACTGAGCAACGCTTTCGCCATGGGCGGCATGAACGCAGTTCTGGCGTTCAAGCAAGTAGAAGGCATGCGAGATGCCTCCAGTAACTCTATCTCTCGTTTCCAAATGCTTGCCGGATCACGATTGTGAAGGACGTGCCCTTGGACCGCCTCGGTGAATGCGCCAAGTGGCAGCGGAAGCTGGACAAGCCGGGGCCCCATCTTTTGCAAAATTCTCAACTGTTGAAGCGACGTCGACGTACCGCTACCCGGAAGGTTAAGCGAGCCCTTCGAGTTCGGCTCGATGGCCTGTCCAAAGCTGTATCCGATAATATCTGAAAGGCGCATGGCCGCCAGTGACCGCTTCCGTGGAAGACCGGCCGCAACGCGCTCGTCACCGGAGCAAGTGGTGGAATCGGCGAGGCCGTGGCGCGGACGCTGCACGCGCAGGGCGCAACCGTCGGCCTGCACGGCACGCGTGTCGAAAAGCTCGAGATGTTGGCTGCCGAGCTTGGCGGGCGGACAAGACTGTTTCCGGCGATTGCCGGGTGATCGCGCTGAGGCACCAGAGCGGCAGATTTTTTGCAGAGGTAATCTCGGACTGAATACGCGTTCCCATTCACATTAGCTGTGGATAACAAGGCTGAATTAACATGCAAATCTGCGCATCTAAATCGATTTGAGCACTCACGGACGTTGCGGACCAGAATCGCCGTCACCCTGAAATCGACAAGGCATCGGCTATCCCAAAATCGGGGCTTGACGTTACGTAAGGTCCTATGTTTTCCGATGTGCGGGAACGACTTCCAGTCTCAGCCCAAGGGCGACGAAAATGAGGGGCAGCAATGGTGGCTGGCGAACCTAATGACGTGCGCGTCAAGCGTTGTGGTGGGGGATGGGTTGTTCATATTGTCGAGGACGGCAAACTGACAGTTCTTCGGTTCAAGACACAGTTTCCCGCCGAAAATTACGCCGATGGCCAACGAGCCAGGCTCGGTCTTGCTGCCAAGCCACCGATCGACGAACCTGATATGTAACCGGATCAGGCGTCGGATGGCTGGTGAGCCTTGGCGCCGGTGGGAAACACTTGCCGAAGGCCCACCTCAATGCTGCTTGCGGCCGTTCGGCTAGCCATATTCGCGATGATGGTTGGCACCGCTGCCGATGCGGAAGACGGTAGCCTGCTTGATCGACACGGCGGCAAAGATCATGAAAAGCCAGGTCGTCAAGGACCCGGCCGCGGCGCTTGAGAAAGCAGCAAGAATTTGCAAGCCGCCACCGCAAGTAACCTGAGACAAGGGTCAGACATGCAAACCGCTGTTCGCGGATCAGCAGCTGCGAGACATTGCGCCATCCCACGAAGGCCCACGGTGCCCAAGGCGTGGTGGGCATCAGCCTTTCGAAGCTGAGCATCAGCAACTTCGTCGAGTCTTAGACCAGACGCTCTTCAGTGCCGAGGCTCGCACATCTGTGGAGCGCGGCTCACGCCCCGGAGACCAGGGCAGGAATGACCAAAGGCTCATCCGCCTCGTCAAGAATGGCGAAACTGTAACGGCCGTCTGTGTCAATATCGACGGAGTAGCTCAGGCGGTCGAGTATGTGGTTATCCTGGTCGAACGTGACGATGCGCGGCTTCAGCGAAGTGATATGCGCTTCGTCCAGGTAGATGGAGTTGCAGACGATAATCGGGTCGTCGGGCTGACAGGTGCGAGCCGCCGCTCCGTTGAGGATGCAGCACCGTGAGCCGCGCTCGCCGAGGATGACATAGGTCGAAATCCGCGCACCGGAATTCTTGTTCCATATCTCCACGAATTCCATCGGCAGGATCCCGGCTGCCTCGCAGTGGTCGGGGTCGAGCGTTATCGAACCATGGTAGTTGAGGTTCGCTTCTGTGACGTGGATGCCGTGCAGCTTGCCGGCGACTAGTTTTCGCATTGGTCGTTGTCCCTGTATTCATCGTTCAAGGTCAGTCTTGGCAGTTCGGTTCGCGCGGCTAAATTCCAACGACGAGCGCACCGCCGCTAAGACCCGCACCCGCGGCCGCCAGAAGAACCTTCTCCCCCGGCCGGAACGGCGCCGCCCGATGGGCGAGCGACAGCGAAAGCGGGATCGTCGCGGCGGAAGAGTTGCCATACTCGGCGATCGTCTTGACGATCGCTTCATCGGCGATGCCGAGGTTTCGCCCGACCGCATCGAAAATGCGGGCATTGGCCTGGTGCGGCACGAACCGATCGATGTCCTGCGGCTGCGTTCGGGTTGCGGCGAGCGCGTCCTTTGAACATGCAGTCATCATGTCCACGGCCCTGGCGAACACTTCGCGGCCGTCGATCATCGTCATTCGGGTTTGCCCGAGATCCAGGCCACTTTGGAACGGGACGTTGCTTCCGCCCGCCGGGATCTGGATCAGCCCGTAGCGCGAGCCGTCCGAATCCACCGAGGCGCCGAGGATGCCCCGGTCGGGATCCTCGCAGGGACCGATCACCACGGCGCCGGCGGCATCGGCAAACAGCACGGCACTGGCGCGCTCGGCCGGGTTGATGCGACGGCTGAGGATGTTGGCGGCAATCACAAGGGTCGCCTTGCCATGCAGGCGGGTGAAGCTGTCCGCGAACATCAGGGCATAGATGAAGCCGGCGCAGGCGCCGGTCAGATCGATCGCACCCGCGCGTGTCAGTCCCAGCCGATGGGCGACCAGGGGTGCGCTCGGCGGCAGAAGGTGATCAGGCGTCGAGGTGGCGAGCAACAGCAGGCCGATGTCGCTGCGGTCAATACCGGCGTTCGCCAGCGCCATCTCGCCAGCCTGCGTGGCAAGGCCGGACAGCGTGTCTCCGTCCGTTGCCCAGAAGCGCGAACGGATTCCGGTACGCCTTTCGATCCAGCCCGGCTCGAGGCCGAGATTGTTCTCGATCTCGGCATTCGCCACCTTGCGCCCAGGCGTATGATGACCGAACCCGAGAATGCGCGACGACTTGCTCATGGCCTAGACCCGAAGCGTTCGGCGGCCTCCTCGATCGCGTCGTAGAGTGCGTCCAACTCGCCGCCGGTGATGCAATAGGGCGGGAGAAGATAGAGGACATTGCCGAGCGGACGAACAAGCAGGCCGCGCTCGAGGAAGAACGCGCGCAGTTTCGGACCAATCTCGGCGAGATAGCCGGCTGAGCCGGTGCGCAGGTCGAGGGCAGCGATCGTGCCAGTGGCTCGGCAGTCGGTGAAATATGGGTTGTCCCGGAAGCGTTGCAGCCCGGCGGCCTGCTTCGCGCTCAAAGCCGCGACCCGCTCGGCCACCGGCTCGTCGCGCCAGATCTCGACATTGGCGAGTGCTGCCGCGCAGGCAATCGGATTGGCGGTGTATGAGCTCGAATGAAAGAAGGTTTTCTTACGGTCTTCGGAATAATGGGCCTGGAAGATGGCATCGGTGGCGAGCGTGGCCGCCAAAGGGATCGCGCCACCGGTCAAGCCCTTCGACGTGCATAGGATGTCCGGAGAAATGGACGCTTGCTCGCAGGCGAACATGGTTCCGGTCCGCCCCCAGCCGGTCATTACTTCATCGGCGATCAGCAACGTGCCGGAGGTTTCTGCGATCTTCTTCAATTCGGCCAGAACCCAGGCCGGATACATCAGCATGCCGCCGGCGCCTAGCACGAGCGGTTCGACGATCAGCGCGGCCGCGCGCCGGTCGCGGGCAACTGCCTCGAACCGATCCAGCGTCTCTTGTTCGCGTCCCGCGGCCGGGAAGGGGATGGTGTCGACCTCGAACAGCAAAGGTTCGTAGGCGGCGTTAAACGCGCCACGGGCACCGACGCTCATCGTCCCGATGGTGTCGCCATGATAGCTGTGCTCCATGACGACGAAGCGCGAGCGCGGCGCGTCGATGTTGCGGAAATAGCCGAGCGCCATCTTCAACGCGACTTCGACTGAGGTCGAGCCGCTGTCGGAATAGAACACCCAGTCGAGGCCGGAAGGAGCGAGACCGACAAGCGCCTTGGCCAGACGTTCGGCCGGCTCGTGCGTGAAGCCGGCGAAGATGATCTGGTCGAGGCTCGCCGCGGTCGTCTCGATGGCCTTGATGATGCGGGGATGGCGGTGGCCGTGGGTGACGACCCACCAGGAGGAAATGGCATCCAGGATGCGCGTGCCGTCGGCCTTGTGGAGGTAGGCGCCTTCCGTCCGGACGATTTCAGGGATGGCGAGCTCGAGCGCGTGCTGGGTGAAGGGATGCCAGACTTGAGACTGCGACATCATTCGCCTCCCGCGATTGCTGTGAGGTCGAAGCCGGCAATCATCGCTTCCCTCAGCGTCCCGCTCGTCAGCGGATCGATGTGCGGCAGCCTGCCAAGCTGGCGCACGCCGCTGAATTCCACGATTGTTCTCTGCGTATCGGCCACCTCGTCGCCGATGAAGGCAATGCCGATGAGCGGGATGGAACGGGCCCTGAGCGCCTCGATCGACAGCAGGGTGTGGTTGATCGTGCCGAGCTTGGTACGGGCGCACAGGATGACCGGCACCCGCCACTGCGCGAATATGTCGATGAACTTGGTGCGCCGATTGAGCGGCACCATCAGTCCCCCGGCACCTTCGATGACGAGCGGACCCGGCAAGTCCGGAAGCGAGAGCCTTGCCACGTCTATCGCGACGCCATCGAGTTCGGCCGAACGATGCGGCGACAGCGGCTCCTTCAGGCGATACACTTCCGGCAGCACGCGCCCCGGCGGAAGGCCGGCAAGCCGCGCAACAACCTCGCTGTCGGTCTCGCCGTCGAGGCCCGACTGCACCGGCTTCCAGTAGAAGCCGTTGAGGAAGCCGGCCAATCCCGCCGAAAACACCGTCTTGCCGATTCCGGTATCTGTTCCGGTGATGACGATGCGCTTGGTCATGTCGAGGCCAGCACCTCGACGAGCGCCTCGAGCATGGCCGAAATGTCGGCTTCGTCGACGTTGAGCGTCAGCGAAATGCGCAGTCGCGATGTGCCCTCGGGTACGGTCGGCGGACGAATGCCGCGTATGTCGAAGCCGCGCGTCTGCAGCGCCGCCGCCACCGCCATGGTGCGCCTGTTGTCGCCGATGACAAAGGACTGGATCTGCGAGCCGCTGGGCTTCACGCCGCAGCGCTCGGCCAATTGGCGGCCCGCGAAGGCTACGCGCTCCTGCAGCTGGACACGGCGTTGGGGCTCGTCGGACAGCATGGCCAGCGCTTCGCGCACTGCCACCGCCATCAGAGGCGACGGCGCGGTGGCGTAGATGAATGGCCGGCAGCGGTTGACGAGATAGTCGCATAGCGTTCCCGGCCCGGTGACCAGTGCGCCGGACGCGCCGAGCGCCTTGCCGCATGTGTGAAGTGCGACAGTGTTGTCGCGGCCCTCGAAAGCGGCGGCCAGCCCGCGGCCGTTCGGTCCCCAGATGCCGGTGGCATGCGCCTCGTCGACGACGAGGAATGCCTCGTGCCGATCGGCAAGCGCGATAAGGCGGGCCATCGGGGCGCGGTCGCCATCCATGCTGTAGAGGCTTTCGACCGCGATCCAGATGCGGCCCATGCCGCCTTCGGCGCGCCAGCGGGTGATCGCATCCTCGACAGCATCGATGTCGTTATGCGCGGCGAGCTTGAACTCGGCGCGGCCAGCGCGGGCCCCCTCATGCATACTGGCATGAGCAAGGTCGTCGAGGATCAAGAGGTCGCCCTTTTGCGGCAGCGTCGTCAGCAGAGCGAAGTTGGCGATATAGCCGCCGCTGAAGAACAGCGCGCGTTCGGCGCCGAAGAACGCGGCAGCGTCTGCCTCTAGTTGCTCATGTTCCGGCGCGTTGCCCCTTAACAACCGCGATCCGGTCGCGCCGACCGGCGTGCCCTGCGCGATCGCCGCGGCAACCGCGTCGCCTAGCCTCCTCGAAGCGGCAAGCCCGAGATAGTCGTTCGACGAGAAATCGAGTCCGGCGCGCGGCGACAGCGTCCGCAGCCGGTCCTTGCGCGCCAGTCCCTGCAGGGTGGCGTCATAGCGGGCAAGCGGTGCCCCGTTCATTGCGTGCCGATTTCCATCGGCTCGATGCCGAGACGCTGGAACAGCAGAGTATCCTTGTCTTCGCCGGGATTGTCCGCCGTCAGCAGTGTGTCGCCGACGAAGATCGAGTTGGCGCCGGCAAAAAAGCACAGCGCCTGCATTTCATCGGTCATGGCGGTGCGGCCGGCGGAAAGACGCACGTGCGACTTCGGCATCATGATGCGGGCCAGCGCGATCACGCGCACGAATTCGATCGGCTCGATGGGTTTGGCCTCGGCCAGCGGGGTGCCCTCGATCGGGATCAGCATGTTGATCGGAACGCTTTCGGGATGCTCCGGCAGGTTGGCCAGCGTCACCAGCATGTCGATCCGGTCCACCGGCTCTTCGCCCATGCCGACAATGCCGCCGCAACAGACCTTAATGCCGCTGTCGCGGACATTGGCGAGCGTATCCAGCCGGTCGGCAAACGTGCGGGTCGAGATGATCTCTGAGTAATAGCGCTCGGAGGTGTCGATGTTGTGGTTGTAGTAGTCGAGACCGGCCTGTTTCAGACGAGCGGCCTGCTCAAGATCGAGCATGCCGAGCGTCATGCAGGTCTCCATGCCGAGTGCCTTGACACCCTCGACCATCGCCACCACCGCGTCCATGTCGCGCGCCTTCGGGTTTCGCCAGGCCGCGCCCATGCAATAGCGGGTGGCGCCGGCATCGCGTGCCTTGGTCGCCTCGGCGATGACGCGCCGGACCTCCATCAGCTTTGACGCCTTCAACCCGCTTTCGTGATGTGCCGATTGGCTGCAATAGCCGCAATCCTCCGGGCATCCGCCGGTCTTGATGCAGAGAAGCCGGCTCAGCTGGACCTTGTTGGGATCGAAGTTCTGCCGGTGAACGGTCTGCGCCTGAAACAAAAGGTCGTTGAATGGCGCGTCGTGGAGCGCTTGGGCTTCCGCTCGCGTCCAAGGGGGAAGCGCCCAACCGATTGGATCCGAGGTCAGGTCTGGGCTGAGTTCGTTCATAAAATCTTGTTCTCCATAATCTTCCGTCCTTGACCTGGAACGTTGCAGTGGATGCTGAAGACCAGGCGCATGCCAGCGGGAAGTCTTCTATCGAAACGCGACTGGTGGCGCTCTTGAGCGGACTCTCCAACTGCTGCCCGCAGGCTCAACTCACGTCATCCGTGGGGATTACGGTTTCCGTTATATTACTCTGAGCACAGGAATGCTCCTTTCTGATCGCGTCGCAGGATTCGGTGAAGGCGACGTCCAGCAGATAACCCAGAAGTTCCAGCCCGTGAGAGGCCGCCAACTGGCGCATCTCGTCGAGTCGGCAGATGATGACGCCAAGGGCTGCGACGCGGCTTTCTGTGCCTTGCTGGTCCGTCCCTCCCGCCTCCGTTGTTGAAGCGTGTCGCCTGGCGCCGAGAAGGCTTGCGTCGGCTGTTGGTGGAACCTGGGACGTGCTGACGCAGGTTAGCCTGCGACCAAAGGAGTTCCTGCGATCCCGGTTCATGTCCTCTCCATCAGTTCAGATGCCTGTTGCAATTTCGGTCGGCCGGCATGTCGAGACCAATGTCGAGGATGGGCGCGCTGTGGGTAAGCCAGCCGACCGATATGAGGTCGACGCCTGTCGCCGCAATTGCCCCGGCGCTCGCCCGCGTCACCCGGCCCGAAGCCTCGGTGATCGCGCGGCCACCGACCATAGCCACAGCCTGCGTAAGGTCCTCGACCGACATGTTGTCGAGGAGCACGGCGTCGACACCCGCTGTAAGCGCGATCTCCAACTGGTCCAGCCTGTCGACCTCGACCTCGATCTTGACCATGTGACCGATGGCGCTGCGCGCCCGCTCGATTGCGGTGCGGATATCGCCGGCAATGGCGATGTGGTTGTCCTTGATCAGCACGGCGTCGTCGAGCGCGAAGCGGTGATTGGCACCGCCGCCCACTCGTACCGCATACTTTTCCAGGACACGCAGGCCGGGCGTCGTTTTGCGTGTGCACACGATTTTTGCGTTATTGCCCCTCACCGCGTTTACGAGCGTAGCCGTTGCCGTCGCGATGCCGCTGAGTTTGCATAAGAAATTGAGCGCCGTCCGCTCCGCCGTCAGCAGGCTGCGCGCCGGCCCGTTTACGATCGCGATGGTCTGGCCGGCCGAGACCTTGCCGCCCTCAGGACACCGCAGCTGGATGCTGATCCCGGGATCGACCAGCAGGAAGGCAAACATGACCAAGTCGAGCCCGGCAACAACGCCTGCCTGCCGGGCATTCAACGCCAGCGTCGCTTTGAAATCGGCGGGGATGATCGCATCGCTCGTGATGTCGCCGGCTCTGCCCAGGTCTTCAAGCAGGGCAGAACGCACGATGGGCTCCATGATGATCTGGGGAAGTGGTGCAAGTGAAGTCATGTCAACGGCTCCGTTCGGATGCTTGCCATCTGAGCGTGACGGCATTCTCAAAAGCTGTGCAGAGCGTCAATCGTGAGGGGAGGGCGGCGGGATCGCGCCCGGGGAAATCGGATCGAAAGTGGGAGCCGCGGCTCTCCTCGCGCCGAAGGGCGGCGATCGCCATCAACAATGCCACCAGGGCCGGATCGGCCGCGGCCGTCTCGCAAACAGAGATCGGCAGCAGTGTCGCGACCGTGTCGCACAATGATTTCCCATTCCGAACAATGCCAAGCGCATCGGACACAATTGGGCGAATAGGTGAAGGGTCGGGCCGGATGGGAACAGTTGCCGGAAGCCTAGGCCACTGCCCACCCGCAGAGGTAGCTGCGACGCTTTCAGCCACCCAGGCGGCGGTTGCAACCGCTTCGGTCAGCGAGTTGCTGGCAAGCCGGTTGGCGCCATGCAGTCCTGTGCATGCGACTTCGCCACAGGCCCACAGGCCGCTAACGGAAGTTCGCCCCTCGGCGTCAACGGCCACGCCGCCCATGTGATAGTGAGCAGCGGGCCGCACGGGAATGGGTTCCACCGCCGGATCGATGCCGGCATGCTTGCAAATAGCGTCGATTGCCGGAAAGCGTCTTGCGAATTTCTGCCCGAGACAATGTCGGGCATCGAGATAGACGCCATGCCCGGCGGCGAGCTGATCGGAGATCGCCCGCGCGACCACATCGCGCGATGCGAGTTCTGCCCCGGGCGTGTCTGCCAGGAAGCGATGGCCGTGCTCATCGATCAGCACCGCGCCTTCGCCACGCACTGCTTCGCTGACAAGCGGCATTGGCCGGCGCGCAATGTCGAGGGCCGTCGGGTGGAATTGCACGAATTCGAGATCGGCTAGTTCCGCTCCAGCACAGGCTGCCAGCGCCAGGCCGTGCCCGAATGAGGAGAGCGGATTGGTTGTATCGCAAAACAGGCCGCCTATCCCACCGGTCGCCAGCACCACGCGGCGTGTGGGCAATGCGAACACGGCGCCATGCAGGACAGTCAGCAAGCCAACAATGCTGCCCTCCGCGACAACCAAGCGAAGCGCTGTCATGCCTTCCATGATCGTGATCGAACGGGTTCGCCGCGCCACGCCGAGTAGCGCCCGAAACAACTCGCGGCCAGTTGCGTCGCCGGCGGCGTGCACGATGCGGCGACGCGAATGCGCCGCTTCCAGGCCCAGCCGTAGCCTCCCGTCTAGCGACCGGTCGAAAGGAGCACCAAGACGAATAAGGTTCTCGACGGCTTGAGGTACGGCCTCTACCACCCTCCTGGCCATTTGTTCGTCGCAAAGCCCATCGCCGGCAGCAAGCGTATCGGCGAGGTGCAAGTCGGGGCTGTCGTCCTCCCCCAGACTCGCTGCGAGCCCGCCCTGGGCTAGAATGCTCGAGGCTTCGGTTCCGAGCGAGGTCCTTGACAGAAGGACGACTGGTTGCGGCGCCAAGTGTAGCGCCGTCATGAGCCCGGCGATACCAGCGCCGATGATGACCGGCGCTCCGCCAATGTGATGGATGTCCGCCGTCATACAAAGAGCATGCGTTCCACAGCCCAGCGGGCCCGTTCAGCGACATGAGGATCGATCGTGACGACGTGGCGGTTCTCCTCGAGCGCGGTCCGGATGTTGGCGAGCGTGATGCGCTTCATATGCGGGCACAGATTGCATGGGCGCACGAAATCTACTTCCGGATGCTCGACCGCGACGTTGTCGCTCATGGAACATTCCGTCATCAGCACCACACGCGCCGGCCTATGCCGCGCGACATAGTCGGACATCGCCGCCGTCGAGCCGGCGAAGTCGGCTTCCGCGACCACTTCAGGCGGACATTCGGGATGGGCAAGTACACTGATGCCGGGATGGGCCTCACGCAGCTCGCGGATGTCGGCCGCGGTGAAGCGTTCGTGCACCTCGCAGCGCCCCTTCCAGGCAATGATCTCGACCTTGGTCTGCGCCGCGATGTTCTTCGCCAGATATTCATCGGGCAGCATGATCACACGCGGCGCGCCGAGCGATTTCACCACCGCGAGCGCATTGCCCGAGGTGCAGCAGATGTCGGACTCAGCCTTCACCGCGGCGGAGGTGTTGACGTAGGTTACCACTGGAACGCTCGGATAACGCTGCCGCATCAGGCGCACGTCTTCGGCGGTGATCGACTCGGCCAGCGAACAGCCGGCGCCGAGATCCGGGATGAGCACGGTCTTGTCCGGATTGAGGAGCTTGGCGGTCTCGGCCATAAAATGCACGCCCGCGAGCACGATGATTTCGGCATCGACCGTCATGGCCTTGCGGGCCAGCGCCAGGCTGTCCCCGACGATGTCAGCCACGCAGTGAAAAATCTCCGGCGTCTGGTAGTTATGCGCCAGGATGACTGCGTTGCGCTGTCGCTTCAGTTCCTGGATCGCGTCGATGTCCTCGACGAAGAGCGGCCACTCGATCGGTGGGATAACGCGCCGAACGCGGTCGTATAGTGAGGCGCTCGAAGGCAGGACGGCGCTCATCGAGCCTCCAGTTATAGTCAACGCGATTATAAAGCCTATATAATCGTTGTGACTATAAGTGGTGTCAAGCCCGTGCGAGCGGCAATTTTGTGCCGGCCACAGGCCTCTCGTCTAGAATGGCATGGTGGAAGCGGTAGAGCTGCGCCGGCCGGCCGCCGGTCTCGGCGGTCGTCGCGCCGGTCTTCTCAACCAGCTCCTGCTGCTCTATGAGCCGGCGAAAGTTCGGCTTGTTGATGAGCCTGCCGGAGAGCGCCTCCACGGTTCGTTGTAGCTGTAAAAGCGTGAAGAGCGGCGGCATCAGTTCGAACACAACAGGCCGGTATTTGATCTTGGAGCGCAGCCGCGCAATAGCCGTTGCCAGAATGCGGCGATGATCGGCGCTCATCGATCTGCCCGGCACCGGAGCGAGGATGGCCGAATCTCCGCCGCGTTTTGCTTCCTCCACCAGGGCGGCTTCATACAGCAGCTCGTAGCGCTGCAGTGTTAGCTCTTCGTTCCATGCCCGGTCGTCCAAGGCAAAGGCGACCGCCGCTCGCCGCCGGCGATCGAAGCGCGTCGCGCCGTCGTCCGCGCCGTCCGCCCATTCGATAAGGCGCGGCCACAATTCTTCCAGCATCGGGGGCCTGCCGGAGCGATGATCCTCCCAGGGGAAATAGTCGTACCAGCTGGCCCAGCTGCGCCTGCCCGAGGCGCCCGCATCTTCTTCGCGGGTGAGTGCGAGATAGCTGATCGAGATCACGCGCTCGTTGGCGCCGATCCGATCGCGATCGGCGAAGGTGTAGAGCTGCTCGATATAACCGAGAGGCTGACCGGTCTGCAGTTCCACCCATGCCCTGAGGCCCGACTGGAGCGAACGATGAGCGAGCTCAAACGGGCCCGAGGGAAGGGCGCCCCCCTGTTCGATGGTCAGAACACAAGGTCCAGCGTCGTTCACGGCAACGACGACTGCGATGAGGTCCGCATTGACGTCGTTGGTCTTGCCTGTGACTCTGCCTTTCCTTGGTCCCTTTGCCTGATCCATAGTTCCTGACCTACTTGGCAGAGCTCCGCCTGTCTAAACCGATTTAGTTCTGTTCTTTATCATTCCACCCGTCGCGTCAACACCACGCGCTCTGGCGATTTTACCTCTTCGCACCTCGACAAAAATATGCCAAACGCGACACTGGCCGTGGGTGACGCTGGGTGAGGAGAGACGTGGATTGAGCGCCGCTGGTGTCGTCAAGGCGATCACGCCGCCGAACATCCGTGCGCGAAAGGGCAGCACGCCGCTGGTCTGCCTGACGGCCTACACCACGCCGGTAAGGTTGGTTGACGGCGTACTGTTCTCCGTTTCAATGGCGAGACATCCGGCACGGGGCCGGCGGAGCGACACCATCGGACCGACCATGACGGCGCTGCGTTTGCGCCAACTTGACTGGGATACCAAGCGCCGTGCGGTCGAGCGGGCCGTGGATTGCGGCCGGCGCCAACAGGAGGGCTGCAACGCCTCACCGACGGAGGTCCGAGCCGTACCAATCAACGCTAATTTGTCCCAGCTATTCGCCTCGCGCGCTATCTCGTGGCCCCGCTTGAAATCCGACAGCAGGTTCAGAGATTCTTGATCTCGATACCGTATTTCCTCAGCGCGTAACCAATCTGGCGCGGCGTCAGTCCAAGCAGGCGCGCTGCCTTTGCCTGTACCCAGCCGGATCTTTCCATGGCCGCGATGAGACGCTCGCGATCGGTCATCTTCGCGTCGCTTACGAGGCCTAGCCGAACAGGCGCTGGCAGTGCCTGCTCGCTGTCGTCATGCGGGACCCCAATGGCGGCCGAAGCAAAAGCACCAGACGATTGCATGGCCGGGTTCAGTGGCAATGGTGCGATCGGCTCCGATTTCGGCGCAGTCTCCTTCGATGCGTGCTTCCATAGCATCGCGGAAAGGCATCGGCCATGGCAGCAGTCAAAGTCGTTTCTGCCGATTGACGCTCCCGCTGCCAGGGTCGCCGTCCGCTGCACGCAATTTTCAAGCTCGCGGACATTTCCGGGAAAAGCACAGTTCATCAGCACTTCAGTCGCACTCGCATCGAAGACCATCGTACGGCCGTTCTCGCTGTTGAAATTCTTGAGAAACTCAGCAGCAAGGAGCGGAATATCACCGCGCCTTTCGCGCAATGGCGGCACCAGCAAGGGAACAACGCTGATGCGATAATAAAGGTCGGCGCGAAACTCGTTCCTTGCAACCGCGTCTTCCAGGTTCCTGTTCGTGGCGGCAATCACGCGAACGTCGACCTTAATCGTCTGGTTGCTGCCGACGCGCTCGAACTCCTGCTCCTGCAGCACGCGCAGCAGCTTTGCCTGGAACGAGGCCGAAATCTCACCGATCTCGTCCAGAAACAACGTTCCCTTGTCGGCGAGCTCAAAGCGCCCCTTGCGCGAGTTGAATGCACTGGTAAAGGCACCCTTTTCGTGACCGAACAGTTCGGATTCCAGGACTGTCTCAGGGAGCGCTGCGCAATTGAGCTTGATGAACGGCCGCTTGGCGCGTCCCGACATCTCGTGAACGGCCTTGGCGACCAGCTCCTTGCCGGTCCCCGATTCCCCGCGCAGCAAAACGGTGCTGTTGGACCTGGCTACTAACGCGACCTTCTCAAGCAGCCCGCGCAGCGCCGGGCTGTCGCCAATGATCCCCTTGACATGAGCCCTTTTGCCCTCATGCCCAGGCTGCTTGAGTTCGCCGAATTGCTTTTGCATCCGGATTTTTTCGGCCATCAGTCGCTCGCGGTCGGACGCGAACAGGCGATGCAGCTTCACTGTCTGTCCAACCAGATTAGCGATTGTGGTAAGGAGGCGCAGGTCGTAATCGAGGAGGGAGCCTGATTTGTTGTCCAGGATGCGGTCGATGGTCAGCGTGCCCACGACGTTCGCATCGACGCGAATGGGTACGCCGATGAACGACACTTTCATGTTGTCGGACGCCCCGAGCACCTCCTTGTCGGCGGCGTTGAAAGCCGGATCCAACGCTATGTTCTCGGCGACGAGCGCCATGCCCGTCGTTATGATCTGGTCGATCGCCGCCCGTGGCAGATGCTTGCGGTAGCGCTCATCGCTGCCTTCGCTCCAGCCGGCGCCGACGGTCATGTCCGGTATGCCGGCACCGTCGCAGAGCGAGATGATGCCGTGCCGCACCTGCACCAACGATGGCAGGAGGTCGACGACGTTGGCCAACGTGGCTTCCAGCCCAGAGGGAGCGGTGAGCGCTGTCGACGTTTCAAAGATGTCCGGCGCCCTCTCGTGCAACGGCACAATAGGGACCACGTTATTCATCTCGGACTTTGAATTAGGGCTTTTCATTTTTGGAAGCGATATGCAGCGCGACGAGATCTGCCTGGCACTTTGCTCGCAGTTGCGAGTATCGTGCATGTGATCATCCATCTCGCGCCATGAAATCGACGCCCGAGGCAAGTGCGCCTATTGTCCAGCGCGTGGATGTCCTTGGCGAATCGCATTCGTCGGCGTCTTCGCTCCGCAGGCCGCTGCACAATCGACGAGTTTGCTCGCCTCGCCCTTGCACGCGGGGATTCATTGAAACACGAAAAGGCGTTGATGAAGATAGTCGTGACGATTGATCCGTCAGCAAGACGGACGTCTGCAGCCGGCTTTTCGCGCGCAATGAAATTGCCATCGAGATGATAGCTAATGTCGATGCCAGTCAGGCCCCGGCCGCGAGCAAGTGCGGCCCTGGCAAGATGGGGCGGCGTCATGCGGTCGATAGCAAAGCGGAGCGATGCTTGACGCATGGCTTTCCTCTCTCTTCATGAAGTGCGGGTCGTCGTTCTCGGCTGACTGGCTTCCGCCGCGCAGCAATCATTCGTTGTTAAACGAGACCGGAATGAGGCAGGTGAGTCAATCAAACTCCCGCTGCTTTTCTTTCATGAATGAAAGGAAATTAGGCTCTCATGATAGTATTTTATCAGTTTTTCAGATGTTTTCCGGCAGATAGATCTCAAACGGCAGAAAAGTCTGCCCGAGCGTCTCCGAAGTGCCGACCTTGATGGCCTGGGCCATCAGCGTCATCAGTTCCTGGCAAAGCAGGCGCTGGGGCGTGGCGACCGACATCGTGATCATGCCATCTGCGAGTGCAGCCCGTGACTCCGGCGTGATCTCGTTAACGATCGCGACGAGACCCCGGCTTTCGCCTTCTTCACGGAGCGCGGAGATCGCTCCCTCCATACCTCCGCCGGCCACATAGAAGCCGGTGAGTTCGGGTTCCCGTTGCATGAGATCCAGCGTGGCCTCGTAGGTGATCTGCCGTGCCTCAAGGTTCACGAGCGGATCGAGCAGCTCGAATGCCGGTGCATTCTCACGGAAATAGGAGCGAAAGCCGACCTCCCGCAGCTCCTGCCCCTGAAAACGGTGGCTGCCGACAAAAACCGCCACCTTGCCCGGCCGTCTTGCGACCTTTGAAAGCATCCACGCTGTCGTCCGCCCGACCTTGCGGTTGTCGAGGCCGATATAACCCTCACGAACACCTTCGGCGAAATCGGAAAGCAGCGAGAAAACGGGGATGCCTTTTGCCTTGAGTTCTTGGACGGCTGCCGTGATCGCCGGATGGTCCGGCGCCACCATGGCGATCGCGTGGCAGCGCGCTCCGAATTCCTTGAGCAATGGAACAAGGTCGCATGGCATGTGCGACGGCGCGAATTCGATGAGCGAAGTGCCATGGAAGCACTTCGCCGCGTTGACCGCCGCTTCGACCTCACGCGCGAAGCCCTGGTAGAAGTGGTGAGTCGGTTTTCTCAAGATGAAGCCAAGCCGATATTGCGGCAGGTCCGGCTGCAGGCGCTGCTTGATAAGACCTGCGGCGTGATATCCGATGGCCTGTGCCGCCGCTAAGACCCGCTGCGCAGTCTCCTTCCGCACCGGATGACGGGCATTCAGAACTCGGTCAACGGTGGCAACACTAACCCCGGCTTCCCGGGCGATATCAGCAATTATGGGTCGCTTCGCCATTGTTCGAGTCTGATTAAACGACATCAAGAAGAAATCCGGCAAAGGTCGATTCAGTAAAATCCGTCATTCCTGCATTGATCCTGTTCGCTACCGAATTCTGGTCGTGGCATGGTGCGAGGTAGAAGCCGAAATGTAGAGCCTGGGCGAATTGTTCAGCCGTGCCGACGGCTCCGACCCAGCTCCGCGCCCGGTTCGACGAACCGTCGCAAACTTCGGAGGCATTAAGCGCATCATCGAGGGCTTGTGTGTCGTGACCGGTGCAAGACCTTCGCAAGGCGCAGATGATTTTGCACCCACTGCATTTCGGGATTGTTGATTTCATCGGCCCGCGAGAGTTTGTTTGGAACCCGCGGCCCGATCGTCCGGCGTTTGGGACCAGCCAGGCGATTCAACCGGCAGCGATGCTGCCGAGTTGCTCGGCGCGGGCGTTATCAGTGGCTGGCCGGTTGATGTCTCGGCAGGCTGGTGGCCGCAGAATGCAGCTTTCAATTGCGCCTGATCCAGTTCGCCTTCCCAGCGGGCGACGACGAGCGATGCCACCGCGTTACCGACCAAATTCGTCAGTGCCCTGCATTCCGACATGAAGCGATCGACGCCAAGGATCAGCGCCATTCCAGCAACGGGAACTGCCGGCACTACGGAGAGCGTAGCGGCCAACGTGACGAAGCCGGCACCTGTGACACCTGCTGCACCCTTGGAGGAAAGCATCGCGACGAGCAGCAGCAGGACCTGATCGCCAACTGACAAATCCGTATTCGTCGCCTGCGCGATGAAAAGGGCCGCGAGGGTCATGTAGATATTGGTGCCATCCAGATTGAAGGAATATCCGGTCGGGATAACCAGGCCCACGACCGAGCGCTTGGCGCCGGCCTTTTCCATTTTCTCCATGAGAGAGGGCAGCGCAGCCTCGGAGGAGGACGTTCCGAGGACCAGCAGCAGCTCTTCCTTTATGTAGCGGATAAGAGAAAAGATCGAGAAGCCATTGTAGCGACAGACTGCACCGAGAACCCCGAATACGAAGAGGAAGGCCGTGAGATAGAAGGTCCCGACCAGCATCGCAAGGTTGGCTACCGAACCGATGCCATATTTGCCAATCGTGAAGGCCATTGCTCCGAAAGCACCGATCGGCGCGGCTTTCATCAGGATGCCGACCAATTTGAAAACGGGTGCAGTGAGGTCCTGAAGGAAGGAAAGAACCGATTTGCCCGATTCTCCGACCATCGCCAGCGCGATGCCGAAGAGGACGGAGAAGAACAACACCTGTAGAATGTCGCCTTCCACAAAGGCGCCGACAATCGTGGTCGGGATCATGTTCATGAGGAAGCCGGTCACGGACTGCTCATGGGCCTTTGAGGCATAGCCATTGACGGCTTGGACGTCGAGCGAGGTCAGATCGATGTTGAGGCCGGCGCCAGGCTGAATGACATTGCCGACGATGAGGCCGACGATAAGCGCGAGCGTCGAGAAGGTGAAGAAATAGACCATCGCCTTGCCGGCAACACGGCCGACCTTCTGAAGATCGCTCATGCCGGCAATTCCAGTCGACACGGTCAGAAAGATAACGGGCGCGATGATCATCTTGACGAGCTTGATGAAGGCATCGCCGAGCGGCTTCAGGTTTTCTCCGATTTGCGGATAAAAATGGCCAACCGCGACTCCGAGCAGGATTGCGACAAGCACCTGCACGTAAGGCTTGGCAAAAAGGGTCTTGCGGGGTGCGCGCTTTACGCTTGGAGCCAGTGGGGTCAACATGTAAGTTTTCTCTCCCTGACCGGTTTGGGGCGGGCTGTTCCTCCCCGCGGCTTCTCCCATCGCGGCGCCCCGGTCGAACGCTGCTGCGTTGTTGACCGCAATAGCCGTGCCAAGCCAAGAGAGCGCGGAAATCGCCGGAGCCTCAGGTATCTTCAACAAATCGCGCAGCAAGATTGTGCGGTTTTCCGCACGGATCGCCTTCCCTTCTGGCGGAACCCCGCACTATGGTTCGTCAATGATCGGTTTTAAGAATACGATGGCAGAAGAAGAAGACATGGGTAATGGCGCCTTCCAGCGCGCCCCATTGGTCTTCCCTGGTAGATCCGGCGGTCGATCTCTCTGGCTTGTGGTTTTGCTTGCAATTCTTGGTGCGGCGCTCTGTTTCGTCGTCTTTGCAACGGGACGCATCGCCGGCACCAGAGCAGAGTATGCCCTACGCGACCGTGCTCTTGCCGCGTTCCCGCTTGCAGCCGACAGTTTGAAAGGAGAGATCGAGAAGCAGCGAATGATTCCGCTGGTTCTGGCACGCGACGGTGCCGTTCAGGAGATGCTTCGCAGTCCGAGCACTGCCAACGAAGCCGCGCTTGATGAGAAGCTTCGCGCCATCGCGCGCGACGCCGGCTCTTCTATACTCTACATCATTAATCCTGAGGGCGTAGCGGTCGCTGCGAGCAACGCCGGCGAGCCGACCAGTTTCGTCGGCAGCGATTACCGCTTTCGCCACTACTTCACCGAGGCGATGGCGGATGGCGCGGCTATGCAATATGCGCTCGGCACGGTTAGCGCGCGCCCTGGTCTCTATCTGTCGAGCCGGGTCGATGGGCCGGAGGGGCCGCTCGGTGTGGTTGTGGTGAAGGTGGAGCTCGACCGCGTCGAGTCGCGTTGGCTGGAGAGCGGCTTCGTGGTCTTCACGACCGATGAGCGAGGCGTGGTTCTTGCCACGAGCGTGCCCCAATGGCGTTTTGGCGCTCTCTCACCGCTTTCCGCAAAGGAGAAGCAAACCGCTCGCGATCGTCTGCAGCTACCGGGCGTGACTTTCGAGCCGGTGCCGCTTTCCCGCCGCGGCGACAACCTGGTCACCGCAACTCCTGAGAGTCGATCAGCCGGTTTCGTTGCGGTTTCGCAGGATCTCGGCAAAGCAGTTCCGGGCTGGCGCATGTCGTTGCTCATCCCCGCCGACACCGAGATCTCCTCGGCGGTCATGACAGCCCGCGTGACAACGCTGCTTGCCCTCGTTCTCGTTGGATTCGTCATTTTCATCATTGTTCGACGGCGGCGGGCGGCCCGGCAGCGGCAAGAAGTGCTTGTGTTGCTGAATGCGGAACTGGAGCATCGCGTCGAACTGCGCACGGCGGAGCTCCAAAGCTCGAACGCAGCGCTCGCCGGTGAGATCGCCGAGCGAGAGAACGCTGAAGCAAGAGTGCGTCGCCTGCGCGACGAACTCGCCCAGGCGAACCGCTTGTCAATCCTGGGACAGATAACGGCCGGGGTCGCCCACGAGATCAACCAGCCGGTCGCCGCAATCCGCACCTATGCTGAAAATGCCGCGCGTCTTCTAGGGATCGGCCGGTCGCAAGAAACCGCCGAGAATCTGACCTCGATCGTCGCCATGACCGGCAGGATCGGCACGATCACTGAAACGCTAAGGTCCTTTTCCCGCCGCGCCAGCGGATCGATGGGACCGATACTGGCGGACGACGCGATCGACGGCGCTCTGTCGCTTCTTTCAGGCCGAATTCGCGATTCCGGGGTGACGATTGAACGGAAGCGGATCGATCCGTCTCCAATTGTCATGGCAAGCCGCATGCGACTGGAGCAGATACTCGTCAACCTTCTCCAGAACGCGCTTGACGCTCTGAAGGATCAACCGGAGCCCCGCGTCGAGATAGCGCTCGCCGAAAACGGGGAAATGGTCGCTATTTCCCTTCGGGACAACGGCCCCGGCCTTGCCCCCGACATTCGCAGGAGCCTCTTCATGCCGTTCGTTACCAACAAGGAAAAGGGTCTCGGTCTTGGCCTGGTCATTTCGCAAGAGATCGCACGTGAGCTCGGCGGCTCGTTGCGGCATGATGATGCCGGCCACGGGAGAGGGACTTCCTTCACGGTCGAGCTGAGGCGAGCGGCATGAGTGCTGAATCAGGACCGGTCATTTTTATCGACGATGACGAGGATGTGCTTCGCGCAGCCACGCAGATGCTGAAGCTTGCCTCGTTCTCACCGAGCGTGTTCGGTTCGGCTGAGGCCGCACTCGCCAGAATCGACGGGAACTTCGATGGCCCTGTCGTGAGTGACATCCGTATGCCCGGGCTGAACGGACTTCAGCTCTTCGAGCGAGTGAAGGCGATCGACCCGGAAATTCCGGTTGTCCTGATCACCGGGCATGCCGACGTCGAGCTGGCCGTTGCCGCCATCAAGGATGGCGCCTACGATTTCATCTCGAAGCCATATGCGAACGACCGGCTTCTCGTGACGCTGCATCGCGCTTCGGAAAAACGGCGCCTGGTCCTGGAAAACAGACGTCTTAGGGATGCGGTTGTCCGATCTGCGGGCGATATCCCGCTGATCGGGGAGGCACCGACCATGATTCGATTGCGCGAAACTCTCCGCCAGATCGCCGATACCGATGTGGATGTCCTTGTGGAAGGCGAGACGGGCACGGGCAAGGAGGTGGTCGCGGATCTGCTTCACCGCTGGAGCAGACGACGCACGAAGCCCTTCGTTGCCCTGAATTGTGGAGCGCTGCCCGAAAGCGTCATCGATAGCGAACTTTTCGGGCACGAGGCAGGCGCCTTTACTGGCGCGCAGAGGCGCAGGACCGGTCGCATCGAGCATTCGAACGGAGGGACGCTCTTCCTCGACGAAATCGAGTCGATGCCGCCAGCACTCCAGGTGAAGCTTCTGAGGGTGCTTGAGACCCGGCAGATCACGCCGCTTGGCACGAACGAAACCCGCAGCATCGACCTTCGTGTCGTGTCGGCTACCAAGGCCGATCTCGGCGATCCGGCCGCCCGCGGAGATTTCCGGGAAGACCTTTATTTCCGGCTGAATGTGGTGACGCTCCGCATCCCGCCGCTTCGCGAAAGGCGCGAAGACATCCCGATGCTCTTTGGGCATTTCCTGGAACGCGCCTCCAAACGCTTCAGCAGGCCAGTTCCGGACATCAGCGCTGGCGTGCGCGATCGCCTCGTGAGCCACAATTGGCCCGGCAATGTCCGTGAACTCGTGCATTTCGCCGATCGCGTTGCATTGGGACTTGAAAGGCTAGGCACGCCCATTGCATCAGGTCGAAAGGAACAAGCGGTATCAAGCCTCCACTTGTCCGAGAAGGTCAGCCTTTATGAGGCGACTGTCATCCGCGATGCCTTGCAGGAATGCGGCGGCGACGTGAGGCGAACGATCGAAGTCCTGGGAGTTCCCCGCAAGACCTTCTACGACAAGCTGAAACGACATGGGATAGACACGGCCGATTATCGAAAAACCGCCATTGGCTGAAGCCTTCTTGCTTGCATGTCGCGGAAAAGAAATTTCGCCATTCTCGTCCGACTCAAAGGATGCACTATGGGCTAGGTGAAGCGAGCCTGAGGTCGCTTTCGGAGCGCTATGGCATCAACCCCAAGACGGTCGCGAAGTGGAGAAGCGGAATTCGACCGCGATCTGTCCACCGGCTCCAGGGAGTCGACAGTTCTGTCTGTCGAGGAAAACCGTTGTTGTGGCCTTCCGCCGCAACAAGGCTGCTGCCGCTCGACGATTGCCTCTACGCGTTGCAGCCGACGTCACGCATCTGACGCGCTCCCACCGCTGCCTGCAGGCAAGCATCGGCCGATTGCCAGATGTCGACGGCGACAGGCCGGCGAGAAGAGTCAAGAGAATGAACCGGACCATCAAGACGCAACCGTCAAGCGCTTCCACTACGACGATCGCGACCAACTGCGTCGGCATCTTGCCGACTTCGTCGCGGCCTACAATTTCGGCCGCAAGCTGAAGACCCTCAAGGGCCTCACGCCCTGCGAGTTCATCTGGAAGGCATGGGCTTCCCAGCCCGAGCGTTCACTTTCAATCCGCTCCAGCAAATGCCGGGACTAAACATTTAGCAAATGGCGGATGAGGTGCACGATGCAAGTTAGCACGTCGCCTGGGGAAAGGTGCGCCGATCGCCTCCCTCTTGGCCAACCAGTTCGAGCTTGCCGTCTTACCAGGCCCCCGCCAATCTCGTTGCGTTGTTGTTTAGCGTTGCAACAGATCCTTCAAAGAAATTCATGGAATCGTTGCGAGCGCAAATCGCTGTCAATGGTACGCTCATCACAACTTTCGAGATCAGTGGCGGCAGAAATCTGGTGTCGTTTTATGTTCCGCCGCCAAACAGCATTTGCGAAGAGCGCGAAATGACAAAGCCAGCAGGACGAGGGTACCAGCCATGCGCACATCGATTACACCCAAGTCGCCCGCGATACGATACTCGATATTGGCTACGACGATGCCATCGGCTTTGATGGTCGAAATTGCGCCGTCGTTCTGGCTCTCACCGAGCAGTCGCCCGGCATCAGCCAGGGCGTTGATGAAGGACGATGGCAGGATCTCGAGCAAGGGCGGGATCAGGGCCTCATGTTTGGATTCGCATGTTTTCGATCTCCGACCGAAAGGCATCATCAAGATGCTTGATCTCGTACGCCCGATATACCGCAACACGGCGACATACGGACACTTCGGCCGTGAAGAGCCTGAGTTCACCTGGGAGAAGACGGACAGAGCCGACGACTTGCTGCGTGAGGCAGGACCGGCAGCTGCGTGAGCGCCGCTGGATCAAGCGCATGCGGCCTTTCAACTCGCTAGGCCCGCGCCCGCCGCGGCACGCGCTTCGACATCATGCTGACGGCTGTGTGATCGACACGGGCGGTTACCGGAAAGGCGACAAAAAAGTGCGTTACGACATCGTTATCATCGGAGGAGCCATCGTCGGCTCCTCGATCGCCTACTATCTGCGCGAGGAAGGGTTTTCCGGCTCGATCGCGCTGATCGAGCGCGATCCGCAGTTCGCGCACGCGGCAACGACGTTGTCCTGCGCCTCCATTCGCCAGCAGTTTTCGATTCCTGAAAACATCCGCCTGTCGCAATTCGCGCTGAAGCTGTTCCGGCGGCTGAAGGAAGAATTCGGCACGGATGCCGATATCGGGTTCCGCGAGAGCGGCTATCTGATCCTCGCCGGAGAAGCCGGGCTACCGATCCTCAAGGCCAATCACGAGGCGCAGATCGCCGAGGGCGCCGACATCGTGCTCGAGGATGCCGAGCAGTTGACGCAGCGCTTCGCCTGGCTGTCGACCGAAGGCATTTCTGCCGGCGCCTATGGTCGGACCGGCGAAGGCTGGTTCGACGCGCATGCGATGCTGACGCTGTTCCGCAAGGCGCTGCGCGGCAAGAACGTGGACTTTATGACCGCCTCGGTCATCGGCATCGAGCGGCAGGGCCACCGTGTCACCGGCGTCAGGCTCGACAATGGCGAGACGATCGAAGCCGGCACCGTCCTCAATGCCGCCGGGCCGAATGCCGGCAAGGTCGCCGCTCTCGCCGGGCTGGCGCTGCCGGTCGAGCCGCGCAAGCGCAATGTCTTCGTCTTCGAGGCGCGCGAAAAATATGCCGACATGCCGCTGCTGGTCGATCCCTCCGGCATCTATGTCAGGCCGGAAGGCCCGGTCTATCTCACCGGCGGCGCCGAGCCGGAAGAGGGCGACGGCCCGGCCGATCCCCAGGATTTCGAGGTCGACTGGCCGCTGTTCGAAGAGGTGATTTGGCCGGTGCTGGCGACCCGCATTCCAGCCTTCGAGGCCATCAAGCCTACCCGCGCCTGGGCCGGGCACTACGATTACAACACGCTCGACCAGAACGCGGTGATCGGGCCGCACCCCAAGGTGAAAAATTTCCTCTTCGCCAACGGATTTTCAGGCCACGGTCTGCAGCAGGCCCCGGCGGTCGGCAAAGCGCTGGCCGAGCTTCTCGTGCATGGCGGCTACCGCACGGTCGATTGCTCCGCGTTTGGGTACATCCGTGTCGCCGAAGGGCGGGCGTTTAGGGAATTGAATGTGATCTAGCAACAACGGCGCCGCGACGGTCTCCTTTGGTGCCGGCGGGACAGAGGGGCGCGAAGGTTCGCGACAGGCGGTGCCGCGGTACAAAGGCCTTGATGTTTAGCTTGCCCTGTTCGGTTGGGATCTCCGCAATATCAATGTGGAAGAAGCCGATGCTTGCGCTGCAGACATCGGTGCAATGAAGAGCGCGTCAGATGCGGGATCGTCGGCTGCAAGGCCGTAGAGGCAATCGTCCAGCGGCAGCAGTGTGTTGCGGCGGAAGGCCACAACAACGGTCCTCTTCTACGGCAGACAGCACCTTCGATCTCGGCTCCCTGGGGCCGGTGGGCAGATCGGCGGTCGAACTCCGCTCCTCCACTTCGCGACCGTCTTGGGGTTGATGGCATAGCGCTTCGAAAGCGAGCTCAGGCTCGCTTACAGCTCGACGCATCGCCTCTTTCTTTGTGGCGCTCCCATGCAGAACCTGGCCCAGTCGAAGCTTCGTGGCCGCGGCCCGCGCTCATGGCCGGCTTACTTAGGTCGATGCTGCGTGCTGTCACCGTGAGGTTCCGCTGGGGTTAGCGGTGCGTCGAGCACAGCGAGAGGGTTCACAGCCAACGCTCTGGAACCCATGTCACTAGCCATCCATGGCGTGGATGCGTTTCATCGAAACAGACGATTTTACCGATGTTACGGCACGATGCATAGAAAGAATTCAAGAATGTAGCAGCCTTAAGGAAAGTGGTTGATGTTTGCGTTGGCTCCGAAGAGCATTTTCTGGTCTGCGCGGAAGACCAGCCCAGGCGCGCGTCCATCGCGGCCAGGCACTTCCGCGACAGACGCAAGCTACATCGCATTGGCACAGCACGACAATCTTCCCCGAATTGCGCAGGCGCTTGCCTCAAACGCAGCAGCAAAGCTGAGGCTTGTGGTGTTCTGGAGAGAGGCAATTTAGATGCTTGTTGATCGCTCAAGGAACGATCGGTTCGTTGTTTCTCGACGGCGCACGGGTCTCGGTGATTGCCTGTGGTCTCTCGCGTCGGCTTGGGACTACGCACATCGGACGGGACGAGCTTTAGCAATAGATTGGCGCGGCTCTTGTTACCTTGACAACCCGTTTGCGAATGCCTTTCCAGCTTTCTTCAAGCCAATTGAGGATATCGGTGGTGTACGGGTCATTTGCGATGACCAGATCAACCACGTCTCATTCCCTGGTCCCTTCTTCCCGTCGTGGTGGAACAAGCCATCCATCGACTGCGTGTACCGTCCGGATGAACAGATTTTTCAAGAACGTGACGAGCTTAACGATCTTTTCCAGGCCCAAGATGATTGTGAAGCCAACACGGTAGTGTGTGATGCTTGCTTGATGTGGCGCTGCGATGAAAAGGCCGAGCGAACCATATTTAGGAGCATCACACCGAGGGTCGAAATTGAGGATCGCATTGAAGCGCTCTACCAGGAACATTTTGACGGGCACAGCATAATTGGAGTCCATGTCCGCCACGGCAACGGCGAAGATATTATGGATCACGCACCTTACTGGGCTGATCCGAAGGTTGCCTTAGAGCAGGTATGCACTGCCATTCGTATGGCCAAGGCGCAACCGCATTCAAGACCTGTAAGGGTGTTCTTGTGTACAGACAGCGCCAAGGTTGTTGATCACCTGTCGGGCGTATTTCCCGAACTTTTCACCGTCCCAAAACGCTTCCAGGCGGATCAGGCCGGCCCCTTACACAGTGCAGCACTGGGCACCGACGGGGGGTTTTCCGCGCTCGTTGAGATGTATCTCCTCGGTCGATGCGACACTGTTATTCGCTTTCCTCCGACTAGCGCCTTCACCCGCTACGCCCGCCTCTTCGTGCCACGAATTGTCGAATTCGATTTGAATGACCCGCGTCGTTTGATCTTGATCGACAACACTTTCGAACGTTCCCCGGCTCCATGAAAGGCTGGCATCCCGATCGAACTCTCCCTTGCCTTCGCGCAGAGGCCCCCGTCGCCCTGCCCAATACGCCCCTTTCTCGCCACGCAATCCCGCCGCAGGCGAGCGTTTTCATAGGCGCGTCAAAATCAAAAGGATTCAAGCTTGTCAAAGAGAAAAGTAGCTTTAATCACCGGGGTTACGGGACAAGACGGTTCCTACCTCGCAGAATTGCTTTTAGAAAAGGGCTATTCTGTGCATGGGATAAAGAGACGATCGTCTCTTTTTAATACGGGCCGTATAGACCATCTCTATCATGACCCTCATGAAAGTGGCGTTGATCTTACACTTCACCACGGGGACTTGACAGACTCGTCGAGCCTTACGCGCGTCATCCAACTGGTTCAGCCGGACGAAATTTACAATTTGGCAGCTCAGAGCCACGTTGCAGTCTCCTTTGAAGAACCAGAATACACCGCGAACTCCGATGCCTTGGGTGCGCTGCGTATCCTCGAGGCAATTCGGATCCTGGGGCTCGTCAAGCATACGCGCTACTACCAAGCCTCGACGTCTGAGCTCTACGGGCTGGTGCGGGAAACGCCACAGACCGAGACGACACCGTTCTACCCCCGGTCCCCCTACGCTGTTGCCAAATTGTATGCTCACTGGATCACCGTAAATTATCGAGAATCTTACAATTTGTATGCATGTAACGGCATTTTATTTAATCATGAGTCACCTGCGCGCGGAGAAACATTTGTAACTCGCAAAATCACGCGCGCCTTGACTCGGATTAAGCTTGGAACGCAACGCACTCTATTCCTCGGCAACCTTAATGCGCGTCGCGATTGGGGGCACGCTCGAGACTACGTCCAGATGCAGTGGTTGATGCTGCAGCAGCAGCAACCTGAAGACTTTGTGATCGCTAGCGGTGAGCAACATTCGGTGCGCGAATTCGTCACCGTCGCGGCCGCTGAACTCGGCATCGATGTTCGTTGGGTGGGGGAAGGGGTCGACGAAGAGGGGTACGATGCAAAGACGGGAGCTCTGATCGTAAAAGTAGATCCCCGCTATTTTCGTCCTGCAGAAGTCGAGACACTTCTCGGCGATGCCCGCAAGGCGAAAGAAAAACTTGGGTGGGAGCCCAAAATCTCCTTCATCGAATTGGTTAGGGAGATGGTTCGGGAAGATTTGCGCATGGCGGAGCGTGAAGCAGTGCTGATGAATCAGGGTTATTATTCACACAGTCCACGAGAGTTATGCTGACAACGGCGGCGCCATGCGGGGTTGTTGTCAGTGCTATGGTGGCCTTCTTAAGGAGCGCCCAGAGCGTTAATAATGGAAAACAAAAAGATGAAGAAAGTCTATGTGGCAGGCCATCGCGGCCTTGTTGGATCGGCCACGATGAGAGCCCTCGAGGCGTTAGGATCCTATGAGATAATAACACGTACTCACGACGAACTGGATCTATTTGACCGGAGCGAGACGCGCAGGTTCTTCATGTCGCAGCGGCCAGATTACGTCGTTATGTGCGCCGCGAAAGTTGGTGGTATACTGGCGAACGCCAGCTCCCCTGTCGATTTCCTTCATAACAACCTCGCGATTCAAGTCAGTGTTTTTGATGCCGCTTACGCTTCCGGCGTCGAACGGATGATTTTTCTTGGCTCCTCGTGTATCTATCCACGCGACTGTCCGCAGCCGATACGGGAGGAATACCTTCTCACCGGTCCGCTTGAAGCGACGAATCGTCCCTACGCTTTGGCAAAAATCGCAGGTGTCGAATCGTGCTGGTCTTTCAACCGGCAGTACAAGGCGCGCTATCTCGCGTTGATGCCGACCAATTTATATGGTCCCGGCGATAATTATCACCCCGAAAATTGTCACGTTCTGCCTGCTCTGATACGCCGCTTTCATCAAGCTAAAATGAACGGCGACTCCTCTGTGGGGGTCTGGGGATCCGGAAATCCTCGGCGAGAGTTTATGTATTCGTCGGATGTAGGCGATGCCATTGCGTTCCTGCTTGGCCTGCCAGATTCGGATTTTGACGCCTTGACAGCCCCCGACACTGCGCCCCTGATTAATGTTGGCGTTGGTGAGGACGTCACAATTCGCGAGGTGGCGGAACTCGTCAAGGCGGCGGTCGGCTGGGAGGGCAATTTGGTGTTCGACACGACGAAGCCAGACGGTACTCCGCGCAAGCTACTGGACGTAACGCGCTTGCGTAACCTTGGCTGGAAAGCCAAAACGTCTCTTGGTGCCGGGTTGCAAGCGACGTATGAGGATTTTCTTCGCCTTCATGCGGCTTGATGTGGAAGCGCGCATCCAGGTTGGACTGCATGTCCGACCGGGTGCAAGCTCGCCCAGTCCGGCCAAACAGATGAGAGGGACGCATACATCTCGAGGCGGCCGCAATAGTGGCCTGTGCTGACTTTGCAGACCGGACCTCTCTGCGACCGGCGATGCAGAGGATCACCCAGAAGCTTGCCCAAGCCAAATGGGAAGGGGAAGGCCGCATAACTGGCCGCATCTGGAACGGCTGTGCGTGAGCGCCGTCAACTCAAGCCGCCAGTTAGAACTGCTCGACCTCGCGGGAGCCGCTGCTTACGAAGCTGGCATCGACAGGAAAGCCAACCAGGCCCGCATCATGCCTCGAGGCAGGCCTTATCCAAGGCGGTGCATGCGGAAATGGCGGGCGTCGACGTATGCTTTTCAACTCGCGCTTAGCCGCAGGCGGGATCGTGTCCCCCTGCGTGGTGGAGCTGGCGGCATTGGTCGCCGTGCTCTCCGGCATGGGCCGGGCTGATCGGATTGGTTCAGTCTGCGTTGTTAGCGCCGAACTCACTCGCCTCAAGGTCATGGCGCCACAAGCGCGGATTCGCGGCCGTGGTGCGGGCGTTACAACTCATGCAGCAGCGGGTCTCGTTGATGGCGAAGCGGGCTGCCCTGAACCCATCGCTCGCGTCTGCGGCGCGCCAAGCTGTCGCGCAACGCGATCATCCTGACGCTCTGGGATGGCAGTGGCAGGTGACCGCCTATATGGCAGTGGCAGGTGACCGCCTATGCGGTGAGCACGCTTGGCCTTAGCTCGATTGGCATCGACCCCAACCGGCCCTGGTCATCGCGCCGTGCCACAGCTTTTACCGCCAAGTGAAGCCGATCAGCTGCGACCGCTCGCCGCGACAACCCTGGCGCCAGGCTATGCTCTGCTCGGCTGGTTCGGGCCCGTCGCCGCTGTGTTCATCCGCAGCATCGAATGCCATATCCGCTGCAGCCTCGAATGCAATAACCGTCGTAGCTTTTCAGAGTGCCTCTCGGAGTTGTTGAAAAACCCGGAAGTCAATTGCCCGTTTTACCTTTTCGGCAATGTTGAGGTGTCTGAGAATGGCTCAAACGATACCCCGTTTGGCTTCATGCAATGTCTCGCCCAGTCCGACGAGACGGGCTGCGGCCTGACCCGTCGGCATGTCAATGACCGTGATTGCGCTTGCCGCAAGGAAACGACGCTCGTTCTTGGTCAGCGTCGCTGTATCGATTGCCGCAAAATGTGGGCCATTGGAGCGCTTCATGATCTGCCGGGCATAGGTGCGCAGCATCTGATCGTTGAAGCGGCAGCCGATGAAGAAAAGACCACGACTAGCTCGCCGTTCCTTCACCAGGTCAGGGATCGGCGTCTGGATGTCGATTTCGCTCAGCACTTCAACGTAGTCGGAATCTGCGACGAGGAAGTTTGCGGCCGGCCTGGCACCGCCGTGAGGGGCGTAGAGAACCGTCTTCGCCGCTGGTGCGGATTCGAGTAATATCCCGGACAAATCGTAGGCTTTCGTCCAAATGTCACCGATCTCGTGCGCCCGTGTTACGCCCTGTATTTCGACGACGTCCGTTCGGCGGGTCTGTATTAGAGCCGCGCGCATGGCACCGTCGTACCAGCTGTCGACGATCACGGAGAGCGGCAGCGTTGCAAGCCAGGCATGCAAGATGGTCGGCACCACCGGGGCCGCGAATATTTCGGCCATCCAAACTTGAAGCGTCCGGCGGTGCCGGCGCTGTTCGATATACTGCGCTACCGACCACATGTTGGTGCGAATCTTCGAAGGGGCTGGCGCGCGCTTGTTGAGCGCTGCGGCAACGGCTTCGGGGGTATGCGGTACGGGCGGTCCCGCGGAGCGGATCTCAAGCAGACCCGGGCCGAGATAGGGAATGACCTGATCGGCCGCGAGCCCTTTCTTCAAAAGGTCAAGCTGCCTTTCGGCAAAACTGTCCCGAATGACGACGAGATGGCCCGAGGTCATTGTGTTCATGCTCGTATCCCTTTGCCGCTCTCTTTGTGTCAACCCGAAGGTCAGTCCTCGTCGGAAATCTTCCTTGCTTCCACGGTAATCGGCAAAGGCGTATCGCGCGGAAGGTCGGGCAGGACTAGCCGCCAGCCGTTCTTCAGCGTCACGGCGCCACCCCATAAGTGTTCGTTGTCGACCTTGATGATCGGCTCTTCGAGATCCTTTTTGGGAATATATGCCGACAAGCCAGCACGGGTCCTGCGGATCATTACCCTCATCGGGCCGTTCCTTCGTCAAACCCAGCACCGATTTCGGCACTGGAAGGAGTCCGGGCCGTCTCAAGGCTCATGAGTTCACGCGCACGCATGCCGACGACGGTGCCGCGATCGACCCATTCGACCGCATAGATGTAGAACTGCTGGAGAAAGGTGCCGATGTCGCGCACATAGCCCTCGTCGCCTTTGCGCACCAGATTTTCACCGATCTCCTTGCCCGGATAGGTGCCGTCATTTTTTATGTGGCGTGTGGCGCGGACCCGCTCACCCGGCATGAATCGCGGGGGTGTACGGATTTCGATGTCCTGTTCGCGTCCGAGGCTCATGGCCGTTCCTTTCTCTCGGCTGCAGCTTTCCAACAGGAGGTCGATGGTCCTGCGGAGGCGCCTCGACCGTGTCAGTAGCCGAAATGGAGGTCAGGCAGGGACGCAAGTCTTCGACACCGGACATACCGAGGCGCATTGCTGCGTTTCGAAGGTCCCCTCGCATTCGGTGCACTTTTTCGGATCGATCACGTAGGTCTCGCCCTTGAACTTAATCGCGCCCGAAGGGCATTCAAACTCACAGGCACCGCACTGGGTGCATTGGGAAGCGATGATCTTAAAGGCCATTTTCAACTCCGGTTCGGTTAGAATGAGGCGGCTCAGGCCGTCGCAGCCAGTGGCTCACTCCCAAACTCGGCGGCGTAAAGCGCGCCGATCGCGGTCTCGATGTAGTCATACCCGTAAGCCTCCGTTGCTCGGATCCCACCTTCCTTGAGACGATCCTCGGGGCAATTTCCAATTCTCGCGCACAGCACGATGTCTACGCCTTCGAGCGTAGAGATGACGCCGTCGAGGCTCTTGTCCTCGGCCCGGCCGCCGAGGCAATACTGTTCGACCTTGCGATGACCGACGAAACTGATCCCTTTCGGAGAGGCCTCATAAACCTGGAATTCCTTCGCATGGCCGAAATGCTCGTTGATGCGGCCGCCACCCTTGGTCGCCACCGCTACCAGAAGCGATTTGCCGGAGCCTGCGGTCTTGACCATCCCGAGCGCCTCGCTCTTGGCCGCCAGGCGATCGCCCCGCTCGCGCGCGACCACTGCCCGATATGTCTCGCGCTTGCTGGCGTCGTACGTGACCTTGTCGGGAAGCCGGTCGAGCGTGAATTCCTGGCCACGATCCTCGCCGAGCAGGCCGACAGCATCGGCCCGGCACTGCCGGCAGTGGCGCATCAACTTGGCGCCGCCTTCGAGACGATCCTGAAGGGCCTTCAGCTCCATTGCCTTGGGGCCGCGCTGCCCACTCAGGCCGTAATGCGTACCGTGCGCCGGGTCGGAAATCAGCGGCATGACATTGTGCAGGAACGCGCCGCGCTCCTTGACCCATTTATTCACCTCGATCAGGTGCTCATCGTTTACGCCGGGGATCATTACCGAATTGATCTTGGTGAGGATGCCGCGCGCCGTCAGCATCTCCAGCCCCGACATCTGTCGTTCGTGCAGGATCGTGGCGGCCTCAACGCCGGTATAACGGCGGTTGCCATAGAAGATCCACGGATAGATCTTGGCACCGATCCGCGGGTCGACCATGTTGATGGTGATCGTCACGTGATCGACATTCATTTCCGCAAGCTCGGCGACGCGGTCTGGCAGCGCGAGCCCGTTGGTTGAGATGCACAGCTTGATGTCGCCGATTTCCTTGGCGACCCGTTGGAATGTCGCCTTTGTGTTCTTCCAGTCGTAACAGGCATCGCCCGGTCCGGCGATGCCAAGCACGGAAAGCTGCGGCACTTCGTTGGCAACCCCGATCACCTTGCGCAGCGCCTGGTCGGGCGTCAGCCTTTCCGAAACGACCCCAGGCCGGCTTTCGTTGGCGCAGTCATATTTGCGATTGCAGTAGTTGCATTGAATATTGCAGGCTGGGGCGACCGCCACATGCATGCGCGCGAAATAGTGGTGCGCTTCCTCTGAAAAGCAGGGATGATCCTTGATCTTCTCCCAGACGGCCGAGTCCATCTCGTGCGGCTTCGCGGAGGAGCCGCAGGATGAAGATGCGCAGCCACCGGATTTCGCTCTCGCCGGCGACTGATCGAAGACTGTCGTGCCGGAAAGGCCCTGTAGCGAAATCATCGGTGCGGACATGGAGCGGCTCCGTGCGTGGTGTGAACATCGCACTTCAGAGCGCAAGAGATATGCCAACCCCAAAAGCGGTCTTATCCGTCATGTTGGCTTTTACGTCGGCCTTTTGTGTCCAATTGTGTCCGTTTCCTGCGACACGGTTTTGTCAGGTCGCCGACAACGGTCAAAAGCAACGCGAAAAGTGACGTCTTGTCTCAGTTACGCCCGGTGCGGGCAGCAACCGCGCCCCCACGTTTGATGTCATCAGGGACGTTTAGAACTTCTTCACTTCGATATGATGCCGGCGCAGAGCATAGCCGACCTGCCGCGGCGTGAGACCGAGGAAACGAGCCGCCTTGGCCTGAACCCAGCCGGCTTTCTCCATCGCATCGATCAGTCGGTCGCGTTCCGTCAGACGCTGGTTGATTGCTGGGCAAGCTGGATGGTTGGGGTCGCAGGTCTCGCCGGGCGATGCCTCATTCTGGGAGGGGCCGACTCGCATGGCAGGCAGCGGCGATCCAACCGGCATCATATTGCCACGTGCGAACTCGTCGACGGCATAGGCGCCGTGCGAACGGCCGACTCCTTTCCACAGAAGCGAAGAAAGGCACTGGCTGTTCTGGCAGGCGAAATCCGACGGAGTTATTGTCATTGAACGCGCAAGTGTGGCCGTCCGTCGCACACAATTCTCCAACTCACGCACGTTGCCAGGGAAATAGCATTGCGAGATCAGGTCAAGCGCCGACGGCGTGAAGGCAAGATCGCGATGGTTCTCCTTGTTGAATCTATCGAGGAGAGCTTTGGCAAGGCGTGGAATATCGCCCGGCCGCTCTCTGAGGGGAGGCAAGACTATTGGCACCACATTGATGCGGTAATAAAGGTCGGCCCTGAACTCTCCATTCCGGACAGCCATCTCGAGGTCCTTGTTGGTGGCGCATATGAGCCGCACGTCAACCTTTAGGGTCCTGGTGCCGCCCACTCGCTCAAGTTCTCCTTCCTGCAAGACGCGCAACAGCTTGGCTTGAAAGGCAGGCGAAATCTCGCCGATTTCATCAAGCAGCAGGGTTCCGCCATTCGCCAATTCGAACCGGCCGGCGCGCTGCAGGATAGCCCCGGTGAAGGCGCCCTTCTCGTGGCCAAAGAGCTCCGATTCCAAGACGCTTTCGGGCAATGCGGCGCAGTTCAATTTGACGAAGGATTTCTCCCTCCGATGCGAAAGCTTATGGATGGCCTGTGCAAAGAACTCCTTGCCGGTACCGCTTTCGCCTCGCAGAAGCACGGTGGAATTGGTCCTGGCCACGACCGAGACGATCTCCAGCACTTGCTTGAGTGCGGGACTTTCTCCGATGATTCCGTCGATCTTGACATGCGGATGTCGGGCCGGATGGGTCCTGTCCTCGTCGAGCGATTGCTCTGGTCTCGGTTGCTTCTCGATAAGTCGCTGACCAGCCGTGCTCAAAGTGCGATGCAGGCGGATGGTCCGGCCGACCAGATTGGCGACCATGGCCAGGAAACGTAAGTCCTCCTCGTAACGGAACTTGGTGGTACCGTTCCTGACCCGGTCGATCGACAGCGTCCCGAAGATCTTTTCCTCAGCCTTTAGCGGGACACCGATAAACGCAGTTGCGATCGTGCCGCTGGTCGATTGAGGATCGGCCTGAAACAGCTCCGACGTGCTTGTGTCTTGTATGACGATCGGCACTCCAGTAGCGACGATTTTGTCTATTACGGCCTGGGGTATGACACTGCCGATGGCTGACTGAGGCACAGCGCCGCCGGTAGTTGCGCTAATCTGCGGCTCTCCTTCAGCGTCCAGGACGACAATTGCGCCATGACGCATTTGCACAAACGAGGAGAGGATATTCGCGACATTGGCAAGCGTAATCTCCAGCCGGGTCGGGGCAGTCAGAATCTTCGATATCTCGTAGATTCCCCCGAGCAAGCTGTCCGCATTGCGCGCCGCTTCGACCGCAGGTTCAGGCGGGGTGTTCCGAGATACAATTTCACCGACCTGATCTGGAAGCATGTGAGCCATGCAAACACCTCAAGGGTTGTCCAAGGTGCTCCTCCCAGGCCCTTTTTTGTATTTTGAGTTCCAGAAACATAGTATTTTCAGCCTTTCGGCAATTGTGAACAATATTGGCGGTCTTGACCGCATTCCGAGCCTCTCGTTTCCCGCTCTTTGCGCCAGTCATCCGAACTTGAAGAGAACGCCGAAGCCGCCGCGCGGGTAATTCCACACGATCTCACCGCTGGCCTCGCACAGCACGCGACAGGTGCCGCATTCCATGCAGCCGTCGGAAGTGGTCTCCACCTGTCCCTTGTCGTTCAACTCATAGCATTTGGCCGGGCAGATGTGTGTCAGCGCGAGCAGGTTCGCGCTCGGCCTCTCGTGCGGTCGCACTTTGATATGCGGGCGGCCCGGATCGACCAGATAGCGGTTCTGATAAAGCTTCTCCTCGACACGTAACTTCGTCACGGCCATCGTCATCCTGTTTCTCCTTCAGCGCCAGGCGAGTGCCAGGCGGACCACATCGCTGATCAGCCCCCAGCGCGAACGCACCTTGATGAAGGCAGCAGTGGTCGCCTTTTCCTTCTCGATTTTCGGGGTTCCGTCGACCCGCATGAAGTTCTGCGCGGCCTGCGACATCAACTGCGGGTAAGTCATGAAGAAATTGCGGGAATTGGTGTGTATCAGGGCCGGCATGTCCTTATATTTCATCAGGTCTTTGACTACGAAGGACTTGTCCAGCATGGTCTTGTAGAGGGCGAGGTTCCTCCTGATCATCGGCTGGTTGCGGCCCTTGATCTCAATGATTGCCTCGCCCGCGATGCGACCGGAAGTCATGGCAAGGTTCGAACCCTCGCGGTGAATAGCGTTGTTCAGTTGGGCGGCATCACCGACCGCCACCCAACCGTCGCCGAAGAGCTGCGGAATTGCCTTGTAGCCACCTTCGGGAATGAGATGCGCGGAATACTCCTTGACTTCCGAGCCCGCGATCAGCGGCCGGATCGAAGGATGGTTTTTGAAGTTGTCGAGGAGGACGTAAGGGCTCTCCATTGTCTGGGCGAAATCGGAGACGAGGCAGCCGATGCCGAGAGAGATCGACTCCTTGTTGGTGTAGAGGAAGGCCAGTCCGGCCATGCTGCGGGAAATCGTGCCCGCCGCTTCGATCACGCAGCCTTCGTCGCCCTGGAGGCCGAACCGCTGCTCAATGACCTCATCGGGTAGGAAATGCATTTCCTTGACAGCGAGCGCCACGCTTTCTGGCTTCGGCATCTTGCGCAGGCCGGCCCGTGTACCGAGCAGTCCGTTGACACCTTCTGCGAGCACGACGACGTCCGCGTAGATCGGCCCGCCAGCCCGGTCGGTGCGCACGCCGATCACCTTGCCGCTGGCATTGCGGACAAGTTCGGTCACCGTCGTCTCGCACAGCACCGTCGCGCCGGCCTGGCGCACCTTGCGCGAAAACCACTTGTCGAATTGGGCGCGGATGATCGTGTAGCGATTGGGCTTCGCCTCGTTGAAATCGTCCGATCGATACTGCATCCCGGTGTGGGAGGTGTCGTCCATCACCCAGAATCGCTGCTCGACCAGATGCCGCTCGAGAGGCGCATCATCCCGGAAATCCGGAATGATTTGCTCCAACATGTCGGCGTACATGATGGCGCCCTGGACATTCTTGGAGCCCGGATACTCGCCGCGCTCCAACTGCAGCACCGTCAGGCCCTGGCTTGCCATGGTGTAGGCGGCCGCGTTTCCGGACATACCGGCCCCGACGACGATGGCGTCGAATTCTTCCTCGATCATGGCCCTCTCCCTTAGCTCGCAAGCTTGTCGTGGCTGTGCGGCGACAGCCGCCGGGTGAAAGCTTCCGTCAATGCCGGCAGGAAACGGATTGCGTCGGTGACGATGCCGAGATGGGCAAATTCGAAGATCGGGGCGTTCGGGTCGGTGTTGATGGCTACGATCAAATCAGCCCCCTCCACGCCAACCCGATGCTGAATGGCGCCGGAAATCCCGGCCGCTATGTAAAGCTTTGGCCGGATGGTCTTGCCCGTTTGGCCAACCTGCCGATCGGCAGGCATCCAGCCCTTCTGGACCAACGGGCGCGAACAGCCATATTCGGCGCCGATTGCCCGCGCTAGATTCTTCACAAGCTGCAAATTCTCCGCTGAGCCGAGACCGAGGCCTCCGGCAACCACGATGTCGGCGTAGGCGAGATTTGCCTTTGCCGATTGGCGATCGAGGTTGAAGCCAAGGACTTTGGTGATGATCTCTTCCTCGGTCATTGACAGCTTGTGCCGGATGACACGCCCGACCGGCTTGTCCGTCCGCGGTGGCATGGCCATAACCCTCGGTCGTACCGTGGCCATCTGCGGCCGGTAGTTGAGCGTATAGATCGTGCACAGCAAGGAACCCCCGAAAGTCGGACGGGTCGCGGCGAGCGAACCGTCGACATCTACATCGAGTTCGGTACAGTCGGCAGTGAGCCCTGTCAGCAAGGTCGTCGCTACTGAGCCAGCGAGATCCCTGCCGAGCGTGGTCGCACCGAGAAGCAGGATTTCCGGCTTGTGGGTATTGACCAGATCCGTCATCGCCTTAGTGAAAGGCTCGTTGCGATAGTCGGCAAGCAACGGTGCCTCGACGAGGTAGACAAGGTCGGCGCCGTAAGCGAAGGCCTCGGCAACGGCATGCTGCGTCGCGTCACCCGGCGGTCCAAGCACGATCCCCGCAAGCTGGATGCCTAGCTTGTCGGCGAGCTTGCGGCCTTCGCCAAGCAGTTCGAAGGACACGGGATGGACCTCGCTGCGTTCCAGTTCGATGAAAACCCAGACGTGCCGATAGTCCCTAAAGTGCTCAGGCAATTCCCTCTTGATGCCGGCACGGCCGGCGGAAGGAGGGGCTTCGCGGTTAGCGTTCGACATCATCTCTCCTTGCCGTCCCGTCACTGGCCGCCGTCGAAGGCGAGTTCGTGTTCCAGCGCTGGCTGGCGGGTAAAGATTGAGGCGATCAGTTCGTCAGCGAGGTCGTGCTGCGTCTTGTCGGTCATGTCGATCTGCGTCGCCTTTTCCGCCCGCGTGGTAGGGGCGAAAACGCGCTTGACGACCGTCGGCGAGCCGCGCAGGCCGCATTTGTTGAGGTCCTCAATGCCAGCTTCGGCCGCGCTCCATTTCACGATCTGGCTGCGCGCGGCGCGCATGGCGTCCTCGAGCGAGCCTCTGCGGATTTCGTTGGTGCCTTCCAGCATTGTGATGAGGCAAGGCAGCCTGCTTTTCAGCATCTGCGTACCGCCTTCCGAACGGCGCTTGACGGTGATCTCGCGAGCATCGACATCGATAGAGTCGATCTTCGCCACATAGGTGAACTGCAGGAGGCCGAGGCGCTTGGCGATGCCGGGCCCGACCTGGGCGGTATCGCCGTCAATCGTCTGCTTGCCGGCGAAGACGATGTCCGGCGCGCCGAAGGTCTCGCCAATTCTCACGATTGCCCGAGAAAGCGCGAAGGAGGTCGCCAGCGTGTCGGAGCCGGCAAAACAGCGGTCGGTCAAGAGTACCGCGCGGTCGGCGCCATAGGTTAGCGCCTTGCGCAGCGCATCTTCTGCCATCGGCGGACCCATCGTAAGCACGGTGACCTCGCCGCCATGGGCGTCGCGCAATCTCAGTGCCTCTTCGAGGGCGAACAGGTCGTAAGGGTTGATGATGGTCGGCACGCCCTGGCGCATGATCGTGTTCGTCACCGGGTGGACACGTATCTGCGCGGAGTCCGGCACCTGCTTGATACAGATTACAATGTGCATTGCGTCTTTCTCGGCTCCAATCCGCAAGCGGCCCTGGCGTTCATCTCCTTCGCAGCATCATTCGTGCCAACCGCTTTGCGTTGCTCTGTTTCCTTTTGACATGGGGTTGTTTTCTTCCGAACGGTACCGTCGTGATGACCGAGTTTGTCGGCTTTTCGACATTGTCGCGTCGCACTCGTGTCGCGTTCATTCTGTCCCGAACCGCCTCAGGATCGACTCGAACGGGACAAAGGTGTGGTCCCGAGTGGCCGGTTTGTCGGGATCGTGCTCTTTGAGCACCTTGAAGACCCGGTGGGTGAGTGGCGAGGATGTCGCGAAATCCTCATAGGCGCGTTCCAACGTCGCACGCGCCCGCGCGGCGATCACCCCGTCGGGAAGACCGGCGAAATCCTCTTCAGCGAGATATTGGCCCATGCGCTTCAGGATATGCAGCCGTGAGACATTGAGCACCTTCGGATCATAAGAGATGCCAAGGACTGCGAAGAACTCCTCCGCAGCCGACAGGCTCTTCAGCCGGGCGAGGATGTCGGTGACAACGGCGCGGCTTTCAGCGAAACAACTGCGCATTGCATTCTCCTGGGCCGGAAACGGTTGTCGGGTTTGCCTTGTCGCCCAGGCCTGGAGTTGATTGAAGTTCTCTCGCCTGGCTGGCAGATGGGGAAAGCTCACGCAGCTTCTTCACGATCCCGGGCATGACCTCGAGCACCCGGTCGACGTCCTCCTCGCCGTTGTTGCGCGAAAAGGAGAAACGGATTGCGCCGTGTGCCGCGTTATTGGGGATATTCATCGCCACCAAGACGTGGCTCGGCTCCAGCGAGCCGCAGGCGCAAGCAGAGCCGGAGGAGCAGGCAATGCCCTCGCGATTGAGGAAATGCAGTATGCCCTCACCTTCGATATCTCCAAAGGCGATGTTTGCGGTATTCGGCAACCGCTTTAGCAAATCGCCGGCGACGAAGGCGTGTGGGATGCGCTGGAGAAGTTCCTTCTCCAGGCGGTCGCGCAACCCCTTTACCCGTGTGTTCGCGTCGTCCATGAAGTTCAAGGCAAGATCGGCTGCCACGCCGAGGCCGACGATGCCTGGCGTATTCTCCGTGCCCGCGCGGCGGTTGCCCTCCTGGCCTCCCCCCTTGATCAGCGGACAGAAGCGCACGCCGCGCTTTATATAAAGTGCGCCGATCCCTTTCGGTCCGTGTAATTTGTGACCGGAGAGAGACAGCATATCGATTGCCATCGATTTCAGGTCGATCGCAAGCTTGCCGACCGCTTGCACCGCGTCGGTATGGAAAAGGGCGCCAACTTCTTTGGCCAACTCAGCAAGCTCGACCACCGGGAAGATCGTTCCGGTCTCGTTGTTCGCCGACATGATCGAGACGATCGCCACGCGCGGGGTGAGGGCGGCCTTATAAGTGTCGAGGTCGAGCCGGCCGTGGCGATCCACCGGGATCCTATGCACCTTGATGGCGCGCGTCTTCTCCAGGTGGGCGCAAAGCGTCAGCACGGCCGAATGCTCGACTGCGGAAGTCACGATCTCTGTGCGCTCAGGCATCACCTCGAGCGCAGAAAGGATCGCCGCGTTGTCGCTTTCCGTCCCGCCCGAGGTGAAGGTGATCTCGTCGTCGAACTCCGCTCCGATCAGCGTTTGCACCCGCAGGCGCGCCTTTCTCACCGCCGCCCCGGCGGAAGCGCCAAAATCGTGGCTCGACGAAGGGTTGCCGAATTGGTCGATAAAAAACGGCAGCATTGCTTGAACGACTTCAGGATCGACCCGTGTCGTTGCGTTGTTGTCCAGATAGACAGGTCTCATGGATGTGATCCTTCTCCTGAGCGCAATCACACAAGGCGCACGCCCGGTCTGTCATGATGATGATGATGATGGTTAGCCGAAGGAGTTGCCGCCGCCACATTCGGCCTGCGCGCTTCTTGGCGCCGGCGCGGCAACCCGCCTCGACCTTGGTGCGCCAGCGTTGCGCCGGCTCGGCCCACGGCAAGCGCGGTCTTAGGTCACGGCGTTTTCGGTGCGCTTGATCATGGACTGTCTCTCCTTCAGGCCGGACGCGTTCGCGAACAGCTACGCATGGACCGTGCCAAAGAAGGGAATCATTTCAAAACAACATGATGGCTCTAACACTGGTATGTCGCATGTCCGACATCGGCGGGAATTGTTCAACGCGGAACGCCGTTGAATCGGGCGGGCGTAGATTCCGCCTCGCGTGAGGAGCAATCCTGTCGGGCCGTTCGCCAAGGATGCCCGCGCGACCGAGGCGTCCTGTCGGGTTTGTCGAGTGCGCGACACGGCACTGTTACGCCCCCGTTGCCCTGCTGAGATCTCGTTTGTCATTGTAGAATATGCAGAAAATTCTTCTGAGCTTCTTTCTGAACCTTTGGCGCGGCTTTTGCGGTTCTCTCCTCGTAGGGCAGCGCGTGCCCGCGGCCGATATTCATCTCGCGGGTGACATCGCGATCGATGGAACGAAGGAAAGAAAGCAACATGTCAGGTCCAGATCAGCCACCCGCATTCCGAGCGATGTTTTCGTCCTCACGCAGACCTTCCATTTCGGGTTTCTTGAGACCGAGCGGCCTGCTGCGCTCGTACAAAGCCACGCGGCGTTTTCACATCGATCTACGCGGCGCCGCCTTTCGCGACGTTTTCGCCTTCACCATGCGCCACTGGAGCAAGCAGCCGGTCCGGCTCGCGATCATTATGATCGCGGTGCTGGTGGCAACGCTCCTTGACGTTCTGACGCCGCTCTATTCCGGACGGCTCGTAAACGCGGTCGCCCAAGGAGCGGCAGCCGACGCCGTCGTGTGGGATGCGGCTCTTGCGGCCTTTTCAATGTTGATTGCGCTCGCACTCGGCGCCGTCGTCATGCGCAACATCGCCTTCATTGCCGTCAATGACTTCATTCTGAAGATGATGTCGGACATCGCCAGCGACGCGTTCCATCGCGTCCAGCGCTTTTCGACCGATTGGCATGCGAAAACCTTCGCCGGCTCTACGGTGCGCAAGATCACGCGCGGCATGTGGGCGTTCTGCCTCCTTAACGACACGATCCTTCTTGCCTTGTTCCCGTCGCTCATCATGCTCGTGGGGTCGAGCGTTCTGCTCGGCTGGTATTGGCCGATGATGGGGCTGATCATCGCTTGCGGCTCGGTTGGCTATGTGGGGCTGATCATTGTCCTGTCGCTCGGCTATGTGGCGCCAGCCGCAAACCTCGCCAACAACTGGGACACGAGGCTTGGCGGCTCGCTTGCGGACGCGATCAGCTGTAACGCGGTGGTCAAAGGCTTCGGCGCCGAGGTGCGGGAAGATCATCGCTTCGCGAAAGTCATCTCCAAGTGGCGGCACCGCACCCTCCGGACCTGGGTGCGCGGGACGGTCAGTGCTGCATTCCAGGGGATCATGCTTCTTGCGATGAGAGCGGCTTTGATCGGCTATGCCTTATTTTTGTGGTCGCGCGGCCAGACTACCCCAGGTGACATCGCCTTGGTGCTCGGGTCTTTCACCGTCCTATATGGCTACTTGCGTGATGTTTCCATACACGTGCGCAACATCCAGCGCTCTGTAAATGAGATGGAGGAACTGGTCCAAACCTACAGCCAGCCGCCCGACGTGGCCGATGTTCCGGGCGCCAAGCCGATCCGGATCACGAAGGGTCACATCGATTTTGAGAGCGTCCACTTCCACTACGGCGATCATTGGTCGCCCTTCTACAGCGACTTGTCGATTTCGATTGAGGCCGGCGCACGGGTCGGTCTGGTCGGCCCCTCTGGCTCCGGCAAGACCACCTTCGTCAAGCTCATCCAGCGGCTTTACGACCTGGATGCTGGACGAATCTTGATCGATGGGCAGGACATCTCGCGGGTGACGCAGGGCTCGCTGCGCTCCCAGATCGCGATCGTACAGCAGGAGCCCCTCCTGTTCCACCGCTCGCTGGCCGAGAACATAGCCTATGGGCGGCCGGGTGCTTCTCGGTCCGATGTCGAGCAGGCGGCGCGGCTCGCCAGCGCGCATGACTTTATTGCGCGCCTGCCGAACGGCTACGGTACGCTGGTCGGCGAGCGCGGCGTTAAGCTTTCAGGCGGCGAGCGCCAGCGTGTGGCGATAGCGCGCGCCTTCCTCGCCGATGCCCCGATCCTGATTCTGGACGAGGCGACATCAAGCCTCGACTCGGAATCGGAGGTGCTGATCCAGAAGGCGATGGAGCGGCTCATGGTCGGGCGCACCACGCTCGTCATTGCGCACCGGCTTTCGACGGTGCGGGCACTCGACCGGCTGCTTGTCTTCGACCGTGGTTGCATCACCGAGCAGGGCGACCATGCCGCGCTGATCCGTCGCGACGGCATCTACCGCCGCCTGTTCGAGCGGCAGGCCTTGGAACTGACAAAGGGGGGGTGGGATGAGACCAATGTGCAACGCGGTTGAACGCGGCGTGAATTCAGCTTGCCTCCCCAGCAATCCTGTCGGACCGGTCCTGAAAAGGCGGCCGCAACCTGTCGTCGGGCTTGTCCAATCCACGACACGCCTGGTGCCGGCCTGTCTTCCTGCCGCGCTCTTGAGCAAACCCATGAATGGGATGAAGACAACTTTTTATGAGCTGCGTCCTGCGTTCCCGGCACGGCGCTTGAGGCTTCCTCCTGAGGCGGCAGCCGCCTCGCGATTATTTAGATCCTGGTTGATGCGATCAATGGAGCGAAGGAAAGCAACGCGCCGGATCCACGCGAGATCCGCCTTCTCTGGCATAGGGGCGTCGCCAAATCGACACCCTCACAATATGCGCTCACCGCCCGCGTCGACGTCGGGAACAAGATCTTGATTGTCGTCTGCGCTCAACCGCTCTTATGCCGAACTCGAAGGATACGGACCTGCGTCTCGCCGCGCGGGATTGCATAAGCTGGCTGCAGCGTCCATCGGCATCACCGGTTCGGCTTCGAGACGTTCCGGAAACCCGCCGAGGCCGGCGCGCCGGCGATGCGCTCGTGGCCATCGAAGCGCGTCCCGACATGGCGCGGGCGTAACGACCGGCTTGCGAGGAAGGGGATCATGTCAGACCTTGCGCTGTTGCAGAAGAAGGTCCGCAAGCTGCAGTCGCGCGCGGGAGCCGCCAAGATGGAATTGCACGACCTTGCCGAGGACCTTCCGGTCAACTGGACCGAGATCGAGGCGGTCGCCTGGAAAGCCTTCGAGGTTTTTGCCGAGTTGGATGCGGCAAAGGAAGAACTCGCAGCGTTGGAGAATTCACAATGACGGGCGCTTTCGTCACCCGCGACGGCTCTCCCTGGACGCCGCACTATCTGACGGCGATCGATGGCGCGACCTGCATCGGCTGCGGCCGCTGCTTCAAGGTCTGCTCGCGCGAGGTCATGCACCTTCATGGCGTCGATGACGCAGGCGAAATCCTCGGCATCTACGCGGGCGAGGACGACGACTTCGACGGCGAGCTCAACCGCATGGTCATGATCGTCGACCATGCCGGCCGCTGCATCGGCTGCGGCGCCTGCGGCCGCGTCTGCCCGAAGAACTGCCAGACCCACCTTGCGGCCGACCAGCTTGCTGCATGAGCTGGGAACAAGACCAGCAGAACGGCGCCACATTCGCCCATCACCGTGGCTGTTTCAGCACCAGCCAATGGCCGCCGACAGACCAGGCGGCGGCGTTCGACCGGCATGTGCTTGCCTGTGTTTTCTACCTCGCGTTCGAGGAGGTCGAGGCCGGCAAGGCGACCGCGACCGAAGCAACCGGCCTTTCGCGTGCCGACCTGCGAGATGTCATGACACGCTATTTCCCGGCTGTTCCCGTCAACGCCTTCGCGCTGGAAAAGCTGACCGATCCCGAGCCGGATATGGAGGAAGGGCTTCTGCGCGGCTTGCTTATTGGGCATGCCAGGCCAGGCGATCCGGCGAGCACCCTCTTCGCCAAGATCATCGCCAGGCGCAGTTTGCGCAATGACCATCTGTGGCAGGACCTTGGCCTTTTCAATCGGGCCGAACTCAGCCGCTTAATGGCCAGGCATTTCCCGGCGCTGGCGGCCGGCAACACCAAAAACATGAAATGGAAGAAGTATTTCTATCGTAAGCTCTGCGAGGCTGAAGGCTTTTCGCTATGCACCGCGCCCAGTTGTCAGGAATGCGGCGATTTCGAAAGCTGTTTTGGCCCGGAGGAAGGCGAAAGCCACTTGGCACGGATCAAGAACGGGCTCGCTTAAGAGCCGCTTTCGTCGCCGCCGCCGACCGGGCTTGATTGGCATCGAAGACGCACGCGCTTTTCCCGGCGACGTCGCGCGGAGGACGGGATGTTCAGCGCCTCACGATATTTCGCAACGGTGCGGCGAGCAATGTCGATCCCGGTTTCCTTGAGCCGGGTGGCAATGTCGTCGTCTGAAAGCACTTCGTTGGGCGATTCCACGGCAACCATCGCCTTGATTTGATGGCGAACAGCTTCGGCGGAGTACGCGTCGCCGCCTTCGGAGGAGCCGATCGCGACAGTGAAAAAATACTTCAGTTCGAACACGCCGCGCGGGGTCAGCATGTACTTGTTCGACGTTACCCGGCTTACCGTCGACTGGTGCACGTTGATCGCATCCGCGACAGTCCTGAGATTGAGAGGCCGCAGGTGGGCGACCCCATGTTCAAAAAAGGCGTCCTGCTGGCGGATGATTTCAGCCGCTACCTTGAGGATCGTCTTGGCGCGCTGATCAAGGCTGCGGATTAGCCAGTTCGCGTTTTGGAGGCATTCGTTGAGAAATGACTGATCTTTCGAATTTTGAGCGCTTAGGCGGGAGACCTGGGCAAAATAGTTTTGGTTCATCAGCAGCCTAGGCAGCGTGTCTGGATTGAGTTCGATTTGCCACCCACCTCCGGGAGAGGGCTGGACCAAGACGTCGGGAATGATCGATTCAGGCCCTCCGGATTGGAATCGGTTTCCGGGCTTGGGATCGAGCGCGCGGATTTCGTGCAACATTTCGAGAAGGTCGTCTTCATCGACACCGCAATGGCGCTTCAATGTTTGAAAATCGCGTCGCGCCAGCGCTTCAAGATTGGCGACCAGCGCTGCCATTGCCGGGTCGAACCTGTCTAGCTGCCGCAATTGTATCTCAAGGCATTCGCTGAGAGTTCGCGCAAAAATACCCGGTGGATCGAACTGCTGCAAGGTTCCGAGAACCCGTTCCACAACAGCCTCCCGGACATTCAGGCTGCGGGCCAGTTCCGAAAGGTTCACCGGAAGGTATCCGGTGTCTTCCAGATGACCGGCAAGCTCGCCAGCTATTCGCCGCTCCAGCGGCGCGAATGCGCTGAGAGCGATCTGACGAGCGACATGGTCGTGCAATGTTTCGATGGACGTCCAGGAATCTTCGAACGCATGGTTTCCCCCCGGTTGGACATTGTTTTTGCCGCGGATTGATTTCCACTGCGAGGCCCGATCCGATATTCCGCCCGTGGTCGGCCCGATGCGCGGGTTCCCGGCCGAAATCGACGGAATGTCCTTCGGCGCCCGGTTTGAGGCCCGTTCCAGAAAGGGGTTCTTCTCGATTTCCTGCTCGACGAACTGATGCAGTTCGGGATGCGCCAGTTGCAACAGGCGAATGGATTCCATCATTTGCGGCGTCAAAACCAACGATTGCTTCTGACGCTGAAGCAGGCTTGCTGAGGACTCCATGGCTAGCGTGAAACTCCTACCGAGCGACCCTTCGCCTTGTGCAAGGGGATTTTCGAGACGTTGACTCGTCTAGATCATGCAGCCGTCACGGCTTTGGCGGCTCTCAACGTTTCAAGGACGTTCTGCGGCGACGATACGCCATAGGGATCGGCCTCGCAGTTGTCGCAGAAACCGTCCTCCTCGAAGCACTGCTCCACTACGCCATTGTTGATCACGGCAGCGTAGCGCCAGGAGCGCATGCCGAAGCCGAGATTGTCCTTGGCAACCAGCATGCCCATCTTGCGGGTGAACTCGCCCGAGCCGTCTGGGATGAGCTGGACTTTCTGCAGCCCCAGGGCCTTGCCCCAGGCATTCATGACGAAGGCATCGTTGACGGAAACGCAGTAGATCGCGTCTATTCCCTCCTTCTCGAACTCGTCGTAGAGCATTTCGAAATCGGGCAACTGCAAGGTCGAGCAGGTCGGGGTGAAGGCACCGGGCAGCGAGAACAGGATGATGCGCTTGCCGCGGAAATAGTCGTCGGATGTCTTGTCTTCCCAGCGGTACGGGTTTGGCCCCTCGATGGAGTCATCGCGAACACGCGTGCGAAAGGTGACGAAAGGAACCTTTTTTTTGACGGTCATCAATGTGCTCCTGGAGGAAAACTGGTGCGCTGCTTTTTCGGTTGAAACTGACACGGCATCGACCTCGGCCGGCAATTCGGCCGGGCGCCGCGCGTTTTGTGTCGTCCTTGGATCAGCCATGGCAAAACCGCTCGCAAGCACGGGCGTCTGAAGAAACGAGCTCTCGATTTGCCGCGGCAACGAGAACGGTACGCGCTTGTACGGGGCGTCGCGATGTCAGCAATGGTCTTACTCCTGGCCACCTTGTGATGGGTTCTGCCGAGTACGACGCAAGCGCCATGCCATTTGATTTTAGGCTTGGGTTCACACTGTCTTTTGCAGCGACCCTCTTTGCCTTGAGCGGCCAGAACCATGCCTTCGCCGAGACCGAGCGCGCCCATAATCACCAGATCGTGGGCTCTGGGCGGAGGGCATCCCCTTTATGGGTATCAAGCCGCGACCCTCTTTGTCCGAAGCTGGACAAAAATGTCGGAAGTCGGACCGGAGGGTCGCCGGGTCCGGGTCGCCGGCGCGGCGAACACGTGGCTCGTATTCGAAGCGAAAATCTGGGCTCAAACTCGGAACGAGGGACAGGAGTCGATCGGGGTTAACCTGACGAGGGTCCCTATGGCCTCCGTTCTCAGGATTGAGACGGCTGACAGGCCCACGCGCTTCGCCCTATCGACGCTCGCGAGACCGCTTCGAAATCGACAACGGGTACAAAAAAGCCAGCACGTCCATTAGCAAGCTGGCCATGTGATCTTTCTGAACCGCGCTTGCGTGAGGCGGGCACGGTCCCAAGGTGATGGAAAAAGCCGCCTTGTGCTCTCGGAGCATTTTGAAGCTGCCGCGACTTTGCTGTCGGGTTTGTCATGTCCGGGACAGCCAGGCTTGCGGCTGCGCATTCGTTCAAGCTGTTGAATAATATGTAGAAAATCTCCTGCAGGGCTCTTTCCGCGCCGTTGGCACGACTTTTGAAGCTCTCATGTGAGACGGCAGGAGATACCGACTGGCGTCCATTCGTGAGTGATATCGCGCTCAATGCAATGAAGGAAGACGACATGTCAGGTCAGCGTCAGTTCAGATTCTATCCGAAACGGGCATTGCCCGCGGAATGCAATATCGACCGGCGTGACTGGCGTCACCGTCACAACCGCCCGGCACCGGCCAATGGCCACCGATCGATCTGCAGATACGGTTCGACCAGAATGTGCTTGCTCCTGCCCTCTCGCCGGCGCTTGAGGAGACCGGCGAGCACTTCGGCGGCCAACCGGTCTTTCGCGTGCCGCGCTGCGGATATCCTCGCAGAGATGATCGACCCCGAACCGCTGTGGAGCAAGAGCTTCATTCCGGTTCGCCGTTCGAAGCTGGAAAACGCCGGGTCTCCGACGATTTCGCTCGTCGGCTCTCTAGATGACCAAGATGCCATGGTGCGCGGCCTGGTTAGTGGTTAGACGGCAGGAGAAATGCAATGGCGATCAACCCGGTCCCAGATCATGTCCCGCCCGAAATGGTGAGAGACTTCAGCCTGTTCACATCGCCAGGCATGCCACCAACGCCCAACGGGGATCCACACGCAGCCGTCGCTTGCGCCCATGACGGGCCTCCGATCTTCTATTCCCCCTACAACACGCAAGATGGCCGGGGCACCTGGGTCATCACCCGCGCCGCAGATCAGCGTAAGGTGCTGCAGGACACTGAAACTTTTTCCAGCCATCGCAGCATCTTCTCCTCCATACTGGGCGAAACCTGGCCGACGATCCCGCTTGAGCTCGATCCACCGGCCCATGGCGCATTTCGCTCACTGCTCAGTCCGCTGCTTTCGCCCAAGCGGGTGACGGCACTGGAACCGGCTGTCCGTGAGCGAGCGATAGCCCTGATCGACCGGATCACCGCATCGGCCACGAGCTGCGACGTCATGAAGGATTTTGCCTTTCCGTTCACTGTCAGCATCTTCCTTCGGTTTCTGGGGTTGCCGGATCAGGGACTCGATACATTTGTCGGCTGGGCGAAAGATCTGCTCCACGGCGACGATGTGGAACGACCTGTGGCTGCCCGCAAGATTGTGGCCTTCATCGATGAACTTGCAACCAATCGCCGCAAGGATCCGGTCGACGATCTCATGACCTTCATCGTGCAGGCACAGATCGAGGGCCGCCGGCTAACCGACGGGGAGATCCGTGGCATCGGCGTGCTTGTGTTCGTCGCGGGACTTGACACTGTCGCAGCAGCTATTGGCTTTGACCTGGCTTATCTAGCGCGCAACCTCAAGGATCAGGAACTGCTGCGCAGCGAACCGGCCCGCATCCTGCTCGCAACCGAAGAGTTGCTGCGGGCCTATCCGCCCATTCAGTTGATCCGCGTGGCTACGAAAGATATCGACTTCGAAGGCGCGCCGATCCGAAAGGGGGACTATGTTTCGTGCGCCACGATGATTGCAAATCGCGACCCGGAGGAATTCGAATCCCCCAACACGGTCGATCTGGCGCGAGATCACAACCGCCACGCCGCCTTTGGCTATGGTCCCCACCGTTGCCTTGGCTCACACCTTGCCCGGCGCGAGATTGTCATTGGCCTGGAGGAATGGCTGGCGCGCATACCGACCTTCCGGATCAAGGAGGGTACAGCGCCCATCACCTGTGGCGGCCATGTGTTCGGGATCGAAAATCTGATCCTGGACTGGTCATGACCATCGCCGAGCCATGCCAAGACAATGGAGGCAGCGCTATGCGCATTATCGTCCACAATGCCAAATGCCAGGGTCACGCGCGATGCTGGGCGCAAGCGCCGGACATCTTCAAGCTTGATGACGATGGCTACATCCTGCCCGGTGACATTCAGGTTGCGGAGGGGGAGCAACTGCTTGCGTCACAAGGCGCGCGATCCTGCCCCGAACGTGCGCTGGAAGTCGATCGCACCTCGGCAGCGCGGTTCGAACCAGCCGCCATGCAACCAAGAACTGGGGAAGCTTAGGTGGAATCGACGAGACGTGGCCCCACACCGCAAAGCAAGATGTCCGGCCGCTTCCCTGCCAACCTCCTCTCCGGCATCGAGACCTCAATGACACGCACGCGACACGTGAAGTTCGTCTCCGTTCTGGCTTCTTCAGTTGCCGATCGGTTCGACCTTGCACGCACCTAGAGGCACGAAACGCCTCTTCCAATCTCAAATTTGCGACAGAGCGATGGGCCAGGCAAAAATCACCGAACTGCGCGACCGCGAGGCGATCCGCGACTGCCTTTATCGGTACTGCCGCGGCATAGACCGCGCGGATGAGGCTGCGCTGCGCAGTGCATATTGGCCCGATGCGCATGACAATCACGGTGCCTATCGCGGCTCAGCCGAGGGCTTCTTTGAGTTTGCGCTTGGTCTCTTCAAAACCGGACCGCGCTTAATCCACCAGATCACGAACGTCTTGATCGAATTCATCGACCCGTCGGAGGCCGTGGTCGAAAGCTATTTCACCGCGCTGCAACGCGGACCAGACAATGACGGAGAAGCACGCCAGGTGCTTCTCTGCGGCCGTTACTGCGATCTTTTTCAGAAGAAGGAAGGGGCGTGGCGCATTGCCGAACGGACCGTCGTTTACGATTGGCTCGAAGAGCAGACCCCACCAGCGGTCCCCGAGGCAGAACGGTTCGGCTTGCGGCAACCGATCGGAGCAGCGCATCCCAATGACCCGGTTTACGCGCTCAGGAAGCGCCGCAGCTCGTCATCAAAATGAAAATGCCATGCATGTCACCACAATGCTTTCCAAGGCTCCCAATTGCGGAGCCGCGTCGCGGGAGCGGTCGCGGAACGCAACACGTCTACCCGGTATGGAAACTCGCCGTCACCAGGACGTCCGCGACCGGTCTTGCGGCTGACTCGCGTCGATATCTCTGACGCTGGCTGCGGAGAGGTTCATATGAAGCAGGCAGGACGGGTCGTCATCATAACGGGAGCGGCAGGCGGAATCGGCCGTGCGCTGGTCGAGATCGTTGCCGCCGATGGAGACATCGTCGTTGCGGTGGACCTTCCTGGCAGCGGCGTTCTTGAACTGGCCGGCGGTCTCGGCCATCCGCATCTGGGCCTCGAATGCGATGTCTCACGAGAAGAGGACATTGTCGCCCTATACGGCCGCATCGAAGCGCAGTTCGCGAAAATCGATGTTCTCGTCAACAACGCGGCGATAGGACCCGCCATGGCTGCGACTATCGACACCGGTTTCGAGGCCTTCCGACGCGTGCTGGCAACAAATCTGATCGGGCCTTTCATCATGGCCGGCGAAGCGGCGAGGCGCATGCAGCCCGGCGCTGCCATTGTCAACGTCGCTTCGCTGGCGGGCGTGCTCGGCAATCCCAAGCGCAACGCCTATGCCAGCTCGAAGGCAGGCTTGATCGCTCTCACGAGATCGCTTGCATGCGAGTGGGCCTCGCGCGGCATCCGCGTAACGGCGGTAGCGCCAGGATACGTGCGCACGCCGATGGTGGCGGAACTGGAACGTGCGGGCAAGATGGACCTCGCGGCCGTGCGCCGCCGCGTGCCCATGGGGCGAATGGCGCGCCCCGACGAGATCGCTCGGGCCGTGCGTTTTTTGGCCAGCGCACAGACGGGCTACATCACAGGATCGGTGCTGACGGTCGACGGCGGTTGGATGTCGTTCAACCAGCCGGGCGACGCGCACCCGCCGGTCGACGAGACGCCTCGAGCCGAACTCTTCCGGCCGGCCGAACGAACTGGCGCGCGCACAGTGGTCGTGACGGGCGGCGCGAACGGTATAGGCGCCGCCGTCGTTCGCCGCTTTGCCGCGAACTCCGACACAGTCGTGATTGCTGATAAAGATGGTGCTGGGGCGGCAGAACTCGCTGATTTGCTGGGCGGCAGGCACGTGGCGAAATCCGTCGACTTGGCGGTCGAGAGCGACCTGGTGGCGCTGTTCGAGGAAATACGGGGGCGCTTCGGTCGCATCGAGGTCCTCGCCAACTGTGCTGCTATTGCCGATACGTTTGTGCGAGGGATCGAAATCCCGCAACAGATCGAGCGGGTGCTGGACGTCAATCTCACCGGCACCTTCACCTGCGCGCGCGAGGCGATCAAGTCGATGGACGCCGGCGGCGTAATCCTCAATCTTGGATCGATCAATAGTTTCCTGCCCTTCGTGCCGCGCCATGCCTATGGGGCGTCCAGGGCGGGTATGAACATTCTGACCCGGTGCATGGCGGCCGAACTCGGGTCGGTCGGCATCCGAACGGCCACCGTCGCTCTTGGCTATATCCGTACGCCTGACATTGCTCAGTTGGTCGAGTCCGGCTGCATCGATTCCGTAGCGATCAAACGGCGCATCCCGATGGGGCGGATGGGAGAGCCCGAAGACGTCGCCGAGGCAGTGTTCTTTCTGGCCTCGCCTGATGCCTCATACGTAAACGGCTCGACCCTCTACGTGGACGGCGGCTTGACCTCGTTGGCTGACGCGCGAAACGCCCAGCCAACCGATCAAGAAAATCCAACGGAATGTTCGCCGGCGACGGGTTGCGGTTCGTCGAAGCCGACGAGGTTCGAGGATTGAGACTGCGGCTGCATGGAACGTGCCAAGCGCGGCTTGCCAAGTGATCGTCTTCATCGGTGACGGAAAACTCGTCATCAGGGTCGAATGACTAGCCAGGTTTTGGCGCTTGCCTGCGGCCGCCGAACGATAAGCGGCTTTGCGCAAGATCGTCGACTACGTCGTCGCCAGGCCGCATCGATACCGCGACCCACCCGCAATCGGCACAAGTCGAAGGCTTGATTGGCCACTTTGTGTAAACGAGGGACACGCCATGGAATTCGCGACGTTCATCTTGGCGGCCCAGCGAGGCTATCATCAATCGTGCGACAGCGTCATCGGTAACTCCATTGAACAGACAATCGCTTCGGAGCAGGCTGGCTTCAACACCGCTTGGTTCGCCGAGCACCACTTCAACAATTACAGCCTGGTTCCCTCGCCCTTGATGATGGTGGCGCACTGTGCTGGCCTTACGAGCACCATTCGCCTTGGCACCGGTGTGTGTGTGCTGCCGCTATATCAACCGCAGCGCCTGCTCTCCGAGATCGGCTTTGCCGAGATCGTTTCGAACGGCCGCCTCGAACTCGGCGTCGGCTCGGGATACCAGCAGTTCGAGTTCGAGCGCTTCGGCGTCGATGTCGATCAGGCGCCGGCCGTGTTTGCGGAATACCTGGATATCCTTCTCAAGGGCCTTAACCAGAAGGTCTTCGAGCACAATGGCCAGTATGAGAAGATACCTTTAACGGCGATTTCGCTGCGCACCATCCAAAGGCCAGCCCCACCGATCTGGATCGCCTGCGGGTCCGCGCGAAGCATGTGCCGGGCCTATCGTGAGGGCCACAATCTTTTCGTCACGGCGTTCCACAACGGCTTGGAAAACTTAAGAACGCTGCGTGAGACCATCGAGGCAGCAGCGGCCTCGCGGGGTAAGGATGTCACCGCCGCCAAGATAGGGCTTCTGCGCTGCTGCTATGCCAGCGACGATCAGGCGGAGATCGACAGCTATCTCGACAACGCCCGCTTCCAGCGCCGGCTATCTGAAGCACTTCATCAGCGCCGCCAGCAGAGCCGGGACGGCTATCTGCTGCAGGAAACACCGACGCAGCAGGATCTGTCGTTCGAGACCATGCGCCAGAACCTGCCGATCGGCAGCGTAAGTCGCGTCATCGATCGCCTGCTGGAAGAGATAAGTATCCTGAAGCCGGACCAGATCGCAATTCAGACCCAATTGGGAGATTTCGACCAAAAGACGATGCTACGCCAGATTGAGCTCTGGGGAGACAAGATCATCCCATCGATCAACAAGTCGCTTGGTTAGGTCAAGGCTTGAAGTTCGGAACGGCCACTGGGGGAGCTGAAATCTCGCATGCCGATGCTCGACACTTCGTCCATGAGGCATGGATAAATAATCAAGCCGACCGGCGATCACCGGGATCGAAGACCAACGTCGTCCGTCCTTGCCTGCACGGACCGCCGGTCTTCCGCTCCCTGTCCATCTCGCTTGAGACCGTTGATCGGCAGCCTCGGAACGGCCGCCATGGCGTAGACGAATAGCCACTCCCGCTACCCCTCTTGTGTCCGAAGTTGGACGTGGATGTCGGAAGCCCGACAAATGTCGAGAGGGGACCTGGCCCGCCGGTATGGAGAACTGGTGCGGCGCAGGTGGTTCGCCAATTCGGCACGCGCCTTGCTTCATTGATTCTGTATGTGTGCACGACAGTGGCAGATCGCCGATCGGTGGGCAGAGCGGTTCGCCTCTGAAAGTACTTCGTCGGCAGCAATGACAGGCTTGTCGGCTGGACAGCGTCGGTGGAGGTGAGACCGTATGGTGGAGAGGCAGTCTGGTGCGCAGACGCGAGAGAGCTTGCGCCGAATGATCGCGTCCAGTGAACTCGCCTTCGCAATGGAGGCTCATGACGGCCTTTCGGCGGCGATTGCCGAGCGCGCTGGCTTCAAGGCGCTCTGGGCGTCCGGCCTCTCGATTTCATCCAGTCTCGGATATCGAGATGCGAACGAAGCTTCCTGGTCCCAACTCGTCGATGTCGTTGAGCGAATTTCCGACACGGTGGACATTCCAGTCCTCGTCGACGGGGACAGCGGGTTCGGGAACTTCAACAATGCCCGTTTGGTCGCCCGCAAGCTGCGCCAACATGGCGCGAGCGGCATATGTATCGAGGACACGGCGTTCCCGAAAATGAACTCGTTCATCGGTGATCGGCACCCGTTGGCCGATATTCCCGAGTTCTGCGGCCGGCTTAAGGCGGTGAAGGACCAAGTGCCGGATGCGGAGTTCGTTCTGGTCGCCCGGATCGAGGCGCTCATCGCCGGCCGCGGAGAGGATGAGGCGCTGGCGCGAGCACAAGCCTACGCTGAGGCCGGCGCCGATGCTATTCTGATTCATTCCCGCAAGTCCAACGCTGAGCAGATTTTCGCCTTCACGCGCGCCTGGCAGAACCGCCTTCCGGTCGTGATCGTGCCTACGAAATATTACCGCACACCGGTCTCCGCGTATCGGGCGGCCGGAATCTCCACGGTCATATGGGCGAACCACAACATGCGCGCGGCGATCTCGGCCATGCGCCAGGTCTGCGACCGCATCCTCCGCGAAGAAAGTACCGCCGGTATCGAGGACGAGGTGGCGACGCTCGACGAACTCTTCGATCTGCTCAATTACCAGGAACTCTCAGCGGCGGAAGAGAAATATCTGCCGCAGACGGCGACCGGCGTGCGGTAGCAGGCCCAGCCCGTCTTTGAAAGCAAACGAAAACGGGAGCGCACATGCTTGCGCATCGGACAAACCTGTTCGGTACATCGGGTACCGCCGCGGCGCGCGCTGCCGCAAAAGCGGCGGCCGATGCTGGCAAGGAGATCATCGATCTGACCGCCGGCGAGATCTGGAGCGAGCTTGCTCCCACGATTCGCGACGGCGCGATCGACGCCATCAATAAGGGCGTCAATCGCTATACCGATACGGTTGGCATGGTGGAGCTGCGCGAGGCACTGGCGCGGAAGATCTCCCTCGATACCGGACAGATCTGGAAGGCCGAGGAAGTTGCCGTGACGTCCGGAGCGAAGCAGGCCTTGTTCAATGCCGCAATGGTGCTGCTGAACCCGGGCGACGAGGTCATCATCCCGGCGCCTTACTGGACAACGTTTCCGGCCCAGGTACTAATCGCCGGCGGGACACCAGTCTTCGTCGACACCAAATCCAACGGTTACGTCCCGCGCCCCGAGCACATCAAGGACGCAGTCACCGAGCGCACGCGGGCGATCGTCATCAACACGCCCAGCAATCCGGCCGGTGCGGTCTACGATGTTGAGACCCTGATGGCCATCGCTCAATTGGCGGTCAGCCGCAACCTGTGGATCATTTTCGACGAGTGCTATGGCGACTTCGTGCACGGGGGTCATACCCACCATCCGATCGTCTCGGTCGCTCCCGAAATTCGAGCACGCGCGCTGATCGTCAATTCCTTCAGCAAATCTCTGGCATTGACCGGCTGGCGCATCGGTTATCTGGCGGGTCCAAAAGAGGTGATCAATGCCGTCAAGGCCCTGCAATCGCACACTACCTCGAATCCAAACGTAATTGCCCAGCACGCGGTACTCGCCCATTTGCAACGGGGCGGCTCGGACTATGAAAGCAAGCTGCGTTCACGCCTGACAAGCGCCAGACGGGTGGGTCTTGACGTGCTTGCTTCGTTGACGCGTGTCCCGGTCGCCAGGGCGCAAGGCGGCTTCTATTTCTATCTCGACCTTTCCCGTCTGCTGCGACCGGGATCGGAAGACGGCACCTCAACGACAGCCGACGATATCGTGACGGCTCTGCTTGCCGAAGCTGGCGTCGCAGCGGTGTCGGGCACCGCGTTCGGTGACCCCGCCGGCCTGCGCCTGTCCTATGGAATTCCACCTGAAAAACTCGCGACCGGCCTGGCCCGGCTCGTCGAATTCCTCAACGCCTGGAAATGACACCGCAACAAAACGAAAGAGGTGAATGAGATGCCTCCCGCTGCTCCCAGGAAAGCCGTCATTCTCGCTGCCGGCTTCGGCTCCCGCCTGCGTCCGCTGACCGATCTGTGTCCCAAGCCCCTCGTCGAAGTCAACGGCACACCGATACTTCACAATGCACTGTGGAACCTTCAGACGGTGGGAGTTGAAGAGGTGACGATTGTTGTCGGCTATCGCAAGGATGCCATTCGCCATGCGTGTGGCGAACGCTTCGGCAGACTTGACATCAACTATGTCGAGTCCTCGGTCTTCGACAAGACAGGGAGCGCGTACTCGCTCTGGCTGGCACGCGACACGCTTCTTTCCGGCGACTGTTATCTCCTCGAAGGTGACGTCTTCTTCGAAGAAGATGCACTGCGCCACCTGATCAGGGTCGAGGCGCCCAATGCCGCTGCGGTCGCGCCCTTCGATCCATCCATGGAAGGATCCGCGGCCGTCCTTTCCAGCGACGGCGTCATATCCGAAGTCCGGTTGAAGCAGACGGCGGCAAATCTGGCATCAGGCACCCCGGTGCTCTTCAAGATGATGAACCTCATCCGGTTCTCTGGCGCCGAACTCCAAACGGTGATCGTCCCGGTCCTCCACGACCTGATCGGCTCGGGCGCAATCAAAGCCTATACCGAGGAGCTGCTCGCGCATCTCATCGAGCAGCGCGGACTGCAACTCGCCGCGGCGCGATGTGACGATTTGCGATGGTACGAGATCGACAGTGAACAGGACCTGCGGGTGGCGGAAAGGATTTTCGCCCTCGAGCGACCTCACAGACATAGTGCCGACGCGCCGGCCGCCGTGGCGGGGGTAGGAGGATGATCCGCTATCTGTTCGACGCTGCAAATGCCATTACAGCCCTTGGGCTGATATTGGCCACCACGGCGATCTACTTTGCTTTGATCGGGCGCTTCGAGATTGGCATCTGTTTCGGCTTGTGGGCTCTTTTGGCAGATGATGCCGACGGCATGGTCGCGAAGAGTTCCCCGAACCGGTCCGCTTTGATGGCACAGCTGGGTGGCGCGTTGGACGGGCTGCTTGATTTGGTCTACGCAGCCGTCTTTCCAGCGGTTCTGATTTTGTCCTTCAACGCGTTCTCCGTTCTCGCATTGTTGGCTGCCAACTGCCTCATCCTGTCAGGGGCTCTGCGCCTCAGCTATTTTTCGACGTTCGGACTGGACGCTGACGGATTCGGCAGAGGATTGCCGTTGAACAATAATCTCTTCGTGTTGGCGTTCCTCTTCGTCGCCGACCATCACTTGCCGGTGCAAGGCCTGGGCAACCTATTGATCGGTGCAGGGTTTGTGCTGTCGGTCCTGCATCTTTCAAACTTCAAATTTCCGGGTACCGGCAGTGCATTGCGCTTGGGCAACCTTACACTCGCCGCAGCCGGATCTGTCGCCTTGCTCACAGCGTGAATCAGTTTGTAGCCATAGGGAAGAGAATACATGGAAAGCTCTTTCGAGGTCGAAACTCGCACCGTCTTTGATCGCTACCAGCGCCAGCAGGAGAACGATGACCACATATTCGACAGGTTGGTCTCTCTAATCGAGGAGGAATATTTCGGCCTGCCAACCGGTAGCTTCCGCGGCCTTGATGTCCTGGATGCGGGCTGCGGCTCCAACGCGAATGCGTCCTATGCGTTTCTCGACAAGGGGGCACGAAACGTTGTTTCGCTTGAATTGAGCAATGATTGGATGGATTGCGCGCGCAAACGGCTCAGCCGATTTGGGCCGCGCTCGGAACTGGTCGCTGGCAGTGTGCTCGATCTGCCGTTTGACGACTTCAGTTTCGATTTTGTCCATTGCGCAGGGGTTTTGCCGCACACCAGCAATCCGAAAAAAGGCTTTGAAGAGCTTGCCCGTGTAACCCGCCCCGGCGGCAGCTTCTTTTTGACGATTATGGGTACCGCCAACGGCGTCATTTACCGATGCATCAATCACTTGCGAGAACTCTACCAAAGCGACGAACAATTCCGCAGTTCCATTGACAATCTGGATGCATCCACCGCACGCGAAGCCATCAACTGGCTGTTGCGAATAAAGGACGGCGAAGAGAAAGAATATATACCCGGCGAAAACGAATTCTTTCGGAGTCTTTTTGACGATGATTTGTTCGTGACGATCCGGGATCGTTTCCAGGCGCCGACCTATCACGGGTTCGCATTCACAGAGGTGCAAATCCGAGGCTGGTATGGCGAGTGCGGCTTCGAGAAGATCCGCAGGATCTCAAGGTATACAAAAAATTTCCATAATCTTCGGCGCTTTCTCGCTCCGATGTACCGTCATTATGACCACCCGCTGGCCCGCTTCTGGTTCGGCGATGGCTGCATCCAGATGATCGGCGAAAAGCCGAGCACGTAGTTGGCGTTATTCGTGCCAAGAGAGCGACCCCAATGTGCGGAATCTTTGGGATAGTCCTCAAAAACGAGGGAACACCCGTTTGTGCTGAGGCCGTTGAGCGTTGCGCTGAGGCTCTCGCTCATCGCGGGCCTGATGCCAGCGGCCTATACATTGATCAATCGGTCGCATTCGCGCATCGACGGCTATCGATTGTCGACGCTCATTCTCGCGCCAATCAGCCCTATCGCGATGACAATACCGGAGTTGTGGTGACGTACAACGGCGAGATATTCAACTATCGGGAAATTAGAGCTGAATTGAGGGATATGGGTTTTTCCTTTTCGACGGTGTCCGACACCGAGGTTCTAATTCTTAGCTATATTGCTTGGGGAAAGTCATTCTTAAACCGCCTTGACGGGATGTTTGCCTTCGCGCTTTTCGATCCCCGGAACTCGCTTGCTCTCATCGCCCGAGATCGTTTGGGGGTAAAACCCCTTTACTACACGATCTGCGATGTTGGCCTTCTCTTTGCGTCGCAGCCGAACGCTCTCATTCGCTGGCCGGGCGTCATGCGCGGACCCGACATCATCGGCGCGCTCAGTTTTCTTTCCTATCGCGCGGTTGTCGGTGCCAGGACGCTGTTCGCCGGGATCTCCAAGTTAGAGCCCGGCCATCTCCTCGCAATAAGGAACGGGCGACACACGTCCGAACGTTGGTGGAATCTGTCGGAGCGCATTTCGCGATCGAAGCCGGACTATTCCGACATAAGGAGACTATTTGGAAGCGCCGTCGAACGTCAGCTGGTGTCTGACGTACCGGTCGCCGCATTGTTGTCCGGTGGACTTGACTCGAGCATCCTCGCCTATGAGGCGTCCACCCGCTCCCAAATCCGTCCGATCTGCTATACCGGCAAGGTCGAGACCGCCGATTATGACGAGACGGCCTATGCGATGGAGGTCGCCGCAGAATTTGGGCTCACTCACCGGGTCGTCCCAATTGGAGAACCTTCCGATATCTACGCTGTGTCAGAGCTGGTTCGCCTGCGCGGACATCCGCTTGGGATGCATAACGAAATCGCAATGTTTACGCTCGCAAAGGCGATTTCGAAGGAGCATAAGGTCGTCCTCACCGGCGAGGGGGCCGATGAGATTTTTGCTGGCTACAGCCGATTGTTCCGTACGCCGTATGATTACAATCGAAGCAAGATCATCGCCGCATTACCACGTGCTCTTGCCCAGGTCGCACGCCGGCGCCTCGGACTCGACGTCCATGGCAGTCAATTGCAGTTCTTCCTGGCGCGTTACAGCTACTTCCCGACCGATGAAATCCGCTCGCTTGTCATCGATGGGCGGGTACGAAGGGAGCACGAGATGGCTCTGTTCGATCACTTCTCGACTCAATTTGCAGAGGCCGGCGGAGATTTCTTTAGCAAGATCTCATATGTTCTCGTCTCTACGCATTTGCCCGCATTGCTGGAAATGGTTGACAACACCACAATGGCAGCTGGGCTTGAAGCTCGCGTTCCTTATACCGATCACCAGCTCGTTACCGCCGCAATGGCGATGCCCGGCTCACAGCGGTTGAGGTGGAGGTCTCCAATCGCTTCGGTCCAGGCACTGTGGCATCCGGTTGCTTCCTTCAGCGAACGTCTCGATGTCTCAAAATTCCCCTTAAGAAGGGAATACCGGAGCGTCTTGCCCAGATCTGTTCTATCTCGCAAAAAGATGGGATTTCCGCTGCCACTGGGTCAGTGGGCCGTTGGCGAGGGAGCAACGGAATATCGAAGGCTGCTATTTGATAAGGACTCTCCACTGGGAGATTTGTTCGATCCTGCTGCTTTGCGGCGTTGGTTCGAGGCCGGACGACGAAATCCTTCAGACTCGTTTGGTCGGAAGTTCTGGCTGTTGGCCAACCTTGGGATATTCTTCAAAGAGGTATTCTCATGACGAATATGCGAGCCCGCAGGCGGTCGCTTGCGGGCATGTTACAGAAGACCCCTTGCCGAAAACGGGGCGTCGGACAATCCCAAGATCTGAGCAATGGTTGGCGTGAACTCTTCAGCGGAGCCCCAGGCAATATTGCAAGGTTGCATTCCAGGGATGCTCAACAGGCATATCCGATCGTCCTCCGCGCTGCCCGGTCGAAAACCGTGGGTGGACAAGTATCGAGGTCTGCCCGTCGGGCCAGCTTCTTGCGTGTCTCCAACGGTCTCCTCGAAGGAGTGTCCAGGAGGTGCGACATAGGTCGCTATGCAATCGCGTTCATTTACCGGAACATGGTCGCTCGACCACGGCTCCACTTGGAAGCGCGCCAACAGTCCGTCTGCGATTCTGCGGTCATGAGCTCCGTCAACCAGGACATGGAGCGTCGCTCCTTCACTTTCCCAAAGCAAGTCAGGGATGATCGCATCCGGATAAATGGTTGTGTGGACGGCGCTATGTCCATGGTCACTTGCGACTACGATCGCGTAATCGTCTTTCCGCCCGACTCGCCTCAGTCCTTCGATGAGAGCGCCAATCATCATGTCGGCCGCGGCGATAGACCAATGTGCCGCCTCGCTTTCGTATCCGAACTGATGCTGAATCGAATCCGTCATGTCGATCTCGGTCAAAATGAGATCAGGCGGGTTCTCCGAGCAAGCCAGCGCTCCTGCAGCCCCGATCATGAGATGATCCGCGGCCAGGCCCGCAACGAGAGCAGTGCTCGCAACGGTGTCGCTACTGGACGGGAAGCCGAAGAGATCGAGCACGCCGGCGGCTCGCAACCGCCCATTTGGATCTTTGATCATGCGCGAGCGAGCGATGCGGTTTTCGGGCAGGCTCTTAAATGACCGGCTTCCCTGGAGAAACCCTCGTTCCCACCAGGCCGGCACGAAGACATCGCAATCGGCTGGGTCGATCAACCCAGCGCCGATGGACGCGACATCAAGCCCGCTATTTTTGGCAAGCTTTGCAATGGTCGGAACCCGCAGATCAGACGCGTCGGCGCAGACAAACGAGCCATCTCGCACAATGTGGTTTCCGTAGATCCCGTTCGCTTGAGGCGCCGCGCCGGTTAGCATGCTTGCGCGCCCCGGCATCGACGTTCCCGGCACCGTTGAGCGCAGGCGAGTGATGGACAGACCGTCTCCTGCCAAACGAAGAAGCGTCGGCAACCGATGTTTGTGCTTTTCGAAATAGTCCGCGCTTACGCCGTCCATGAGGATCAGAATCGCTTTCGTAGGAGCGCGCGGCTTTATCGAGGCAGGCGTCTGAAAACGAGCGGTAGGCCTGGATGGATTGGTGTGGGTCATGTTGCACCTGGAAGAGACCGATCGAAACCAAAGCCCCCTATAGGCTTCGGATGACGCCGGTATGAACGCATCACGGGATACTTCGAGCGCCAGTGGGTCGTTTTGATTTTGGGAATGGGCGCTTCTACGCGCTCTTTTTGCTTCCTTCAGAAGAAAGGAGTCCGAGATGGCCGATACGACCCGTGCTATTTTTATCCTCGATTTCGCAGGGCCAAAAATACATCTGTGGAGTGGCAGCTACGATGCACCGTTGGTTCCTATCAACGGTCAGCCGCTCTTGGACCGTCTCGTCAACGCCTGTGTCGAAAACGGCATTGAAGATGTCACTCTCGTTGAAAACTTGAGTAGCGGCACATTCGATGGGTTCCGCCTGCAGGACAGCACAAATACGCTTTCGTGGCACGACGCGCATGACGGCGATCTCATTGAGAAGTTCCGCCAACATGATGGCGATACTCTCCTGATATGGGGAACACCGCTTTTCGACAGTGAGGTTCTTGACGGTATCAATACCAACAAGGGTTTGCGCGGCTCCGCTTGGCGGCCCGACGCGCCGACCGGGATTTATCGATTGAGTGCTGATGTTCTACGCAATCTTCTGGCCGAAAGCCGCGCCGCGGCATCTCTGCATCAGGCCTTCAGCAGGTTAGTCGCGGGCCTGTCCCAGCTGGACGTAGCGTTGCCTGGCAATGTGCTGACTGCCGGCTCCAAGCTGCTCGATATTTGCGACGGTGTCGACGCATCCATCGCGGAATTTCGGTGTGACAAGGAGAACGTGCTGCGGCGTCTGGAAACGAGCGTCGGAGGTTATTGGCGCAAGCCAATCGCCGAGCACATGCTTCTTTGCAATACCCGCTTCCCTCCCAAGACTTTTTACGATCGGCTGGCGGCGAGGCTCGAAGGCGTGTTGACATGCTATCCTTCTCAGCAGATCGATATCGCTTCAGTTGTTGGCACGATGACCTCGCAGCAGCCGGACTTTATTGCAGTCGGAAACGGGGTGACCGACCTCATCCAGGCGCTCTATTCAACGCTGAACCCAACAATCGCGATTCCCGTGCCGACGTTCGCCGGCTTTCAAACACCTCTCGATGACGAACAAAAGAACAACTTCGTCCTCACCCCGCCCTATTTCGATCTCGACGTTCGAGCTTTCCTGGAATTCGTACTGGCGACAGGCGCGGATACGGCAATCGTTGTAAATCCAAACAATCCGACCGGTCGACTTGTTGATCATGCTGACGTGGCATGGCTGGCGGAGGCCCTAGGATCTCGAGGGCGACGGCTGATCGTGGATGAATCGTTCATTGATTTTCCCGCTGATGGCCGACCAAACAGCGTTGAGAATCTGGTTCCGTCCTGTGCCAATTTGATCGTGGTGAAGAGCCTTGGAAAGGTCTTCGGACTTGGCGGAATCCGGCTCGCCTACCTAATGGCTGGCGATCCCACCCTCGTTGCCGCCGTGCGCCGGAAACTGCCGCTGTGGAACATTAACGGCATTGCGGAATACACACTGTTCCTGCTTCCCGAATTCGCAGAGGAATTGGAACACAGTCTAGACATGTTGCGAGAAGATAGAGAGCTGTTCATCGAGGAGCTGCGGACGGTACCGGGCCTCGACGTCGTACCTTCGCAAACGAATTTCATCTTGTGCCGGCTGCCTGAAAATTCGCTATCCGCTGCCGAGCTCAAGCGCCGCCTCGTTCTGTTCGAATCCGTCCTCGTAAGAGAATGCGGCTATCAAGCCATGAACGACGCAGATCGATATCTGCGCCTGACGGTTCGAAGTCGGACGGAAAACGAAAGGCTGGCAAAAGCTCTGCGGCGCACCTTAAGCCGCTCAACGGCCTCTGAGAGTGACGCCCTGACGTGACATTTGCGCAGCGAACTGAATAGTCTTTTTTCGAATGCCGCGAGAGAGAGAAGCATGTCGCTTAGTTACAATCGTCATAAAAGGCTCGTTGAAATCATCCAGGCGAATGGCGAAGTGCGCATCCGAGATTTGATGCAGCGGTTCAATATTTCAGAAGAGACTGCGCGGCGGGATATCAAACGGCTCGAGCAGGATGGCTTGGTCGCACGGGTCCATGGTGGCGCGGTCGCAACGCAACAGCCAAAGCTGCTGGCCATCTCATCGCGAGCTGTTTCCGAGCGCGCGGAAAAAAGCACCATCGCTGAGATCGCCCTGGGTCTTCTGAAGCCCGGTCAGAATCTCTTCTTCGGGGGCGGCAGCACCATTCTGTCGTTGGCCAGCCGCATATCGGCCCTCCCGGAAATGCGCGTCGTCACCAACATGGTCGATACTGCCATCGCCGCGGCCGAAGGCTATCGGCATCGCGTTGTCATGCTGGGGGGCGATTTCAATGTCGATTTCCGGACCGTAACCGGATTCACCGCCTTGCGTACACTCCGCGAACAGCAGATCGACATCGCATTTATCGGCGTCAATGCGGTGCATCCGAATGGCGTCTTCGACCATGAACAGGTCGGACAGGAGCTTGCTGCGACGCTCTGCGAGCAAGCACGGAAAATTGTCATTCTCGCCGATCACAGCAAATTCGGCTTGTCGGCGCGCTACCGCATCCTGCCCCATTCGGCGATTACCGCGATCATCACCGACCGGAGGCCTGCATCGGACATGCTGGACAAGATCGAAGCCGCCGGTGTTGAAGTTCTATATCCGAAAAACCGTCACAACCCCGCACTGGTCTCTACTTGATCCTCTTCTTTCAGCCCGCACGGCTGCCCCAATCGTGAAACATTTTTTCCATTTATTTCAATAACCAACACAATCCGTCTCAAACCTGCAAAAAACCGTCACATAACCGCGCTATGTCTCATCCCGTCTCGGGAGCGGATTTCATTCGCTCCGATTGTCATCCCGACTGAAAGAGAGGGGATTTTGATATGCAAACGACACGTCGCAGATTTCTCGGCATGACCGCCATGGCGGCTGGCGCAATAGCATTGCCGAACACGATCATGGCGGCAACCGGCCGGCGGCCGAACCTCAATATTGCCGTTCAGGACCTGCGCACAATTCTGGAACCGGTGGACGGCTCCTCCATCGCCAACGTTTCCTGGCGGGTGCAATACAGCATTTTCGATCAGCTTTTACGGACCGACTACAACGACAATTTTCGCCTGAATTTCGCGCTCGCGACATCATTGAAGCAAATTGACGCCACGATCCATGAGATCACGTTGCGCGACAATGTGAAGTTTCATGACGGTTCCACAATGACGGCGGATGACGTTGTCTTCTCGCTCGGGCCGGATCGACTGCGCGGCGAAAATGCGCCGGGCGCGGCCGTGTTTGCCAACTTCCTCTCCTCGCTTGCCGATGTGCAGAAGATCAATGATCGCACTGTCCGTTTGATCACCAGGACAGAGGATCCGGTCTTCGCCCAGCGGCTCGGCGCGTGGGGCACGCAGATCATCAGCGCCAGAGCACGGGCTGGCGCCAGCAGCTATGACGCCTGGGCGGCGAAGCCGATCGGCACCGGCCCTTACAAGATCGGCGAGGTCCGCAATGGGGACGAGATCACACTGGTGGCGCACGACGAATATTGGGGAGGCCAGCCGCCATTTGCCTCGATCCGCTTCAAGCGGCTGCCGGAAATCGCCGCGCGCATCGCCGGACTGAAGTCGGGCGATTACGATATCGTCACAGACATCACTCCGGACCACATTGCCGAAATTGAGGGTGTCAACGGCCTCTCGATTGTTGGTGGCGAAGCCATGTGGTTCCGCTTTCTCACATTTGCTCCGCTCAGGACTCCCATCCTGAAAGATGTCGATCTGCGTCGCGCGCTCGCTCTCGCTATCGATCGCGGTGCGCTGGCGGACGGCCTCTGGGACGGCCGGGCGAAAGCGCTGACCAGCTGGCAGCTACCGATCTTCGGCGAGATCAACGACCCCAACCGCAAGGGGGTGTCCTATGATCCGGCGCAGGTCAAGGAACTGCTCGCCAAGTCATCCTACAGAGGTGAGGAAATCCCATACCCTTCCGTCGGCACCTATTATCCGATGCAGCTCGCCGAGAACCAGGCGCTTGTCGAGATGTGGAAGGCTGCCGGAATCAACGTCAAGCTGATCATGTGTGAAAACTGGACGCAGGTCGGCGACATTGGCGGCATCAATGACACGTCCGGCGGCGCCTTCTACGCCGATCCCGTTTCCATGCTGTGGCAGATTATCGGTCCGACCAATGACCTCCAGTCAACAGGCGGCTGGACCAATGCCGAGTTTAACGCGCGCGGTCACGAGCTTGAAACGACGACCGATCTCGCCAAGCGCCAGGCGGCCTTCAAACGGATGCAGGACATTGTCGAGATCGAGGACCCTTGCATCACGCCGCTGCATTCCATGCCCTTTATCTATGGGCAGCAGGCGGATGTCAGCTGGCAGCCCAACCCGTTGCCGCAAATGTATCTCGGTCCGAAGATGCCGCCTGAGCCGGTGGCCTGAGTTCCATGCTGCATAAGTCTTTCCAGAACAGCGCGGGCGCCGCGCTGTTGCCGGCTCATGGCGTCGGGGCTTCCGCCACCAAACCTGCCATCAGCATTGCTGGCTTGAGGGTGGCGTTCGGCGATGTGCCTGTGCTGCACGGTGTCGATCTCGCTGTGAACAAAGGCGAGGCCTTGGGTATCGTTGGCGAATCCGGCTGCGGCAAGTCCGTGACCTGGCGGGCGGTTCTTGGCCTGCTGCCGAAATCCGCCGAGATCGGGGGCGAGGCCAGGATTGGTGATCTCGATCTTGTGGGCGCACGACAATCCGTTTTGGATCGGGTGCGCGGCGGACGCATTGCCATGATCTTCCAGGATCCGGCCAGCGCGCTGAACCCGGTGCATCGCATCGGCGCGCAGATCACCGAAGCGCTTCGCCTGCACCGTGGCCTCAGCGGTGCCGCCGCCCGTGCCCAGGCCTGCCGCCTGCTCGACCAGGTCGGGATAGCCGCTGCGGCAAGCAGGCTCAACGCGTACCCCCACGAACTGTCGGGCGGCCAGAACCAGCGGGTGATGATTGCCATCGCGCTCGCCGGCCGGCCCGAACTGCTGATCGCCGATGAGCCAACGACCGCGCTCGACGCTACCGTGCAGGCGCAGATCCTGCTGCTGCTCAAAGATATTCAACGCGACACAGGCATGGCGCTGGTCATGATCAGCCATGATCTCGCCGCGGTGGCGGCCGTCTGTGACCGGGCATGCGTCATGTATGCGGGCCAGATCGTCGAAACGGCACCGAAACACACGCTTCTGACCGCGCCGCAGCACCCCTATACACGCGACCTGATCGGTGCCATTCCGCCCTCGCACGGTCCGCGCATGCGGTTGACCGCCATTGCCGGCGCGCCGCCACAACGCAATCTGTCGCCGGGATGCGCCTATGCGCCGCGCTGCCGGCACGCGATCGCGGCATGTCGCACGAGCCGACCGGAACCGCGGCAGGTCGCCGCGCGGCATTCGGTGCGTTGCCTTCGTTTGGACGCCGGCACGTATCAATGACCCTGCTGCGTCTCAACAACATCACCCGTCGCTTTCCGCTCGGCTCGCCACTCTACGGACCGCGGAAATATCTTGTTGCAGTCGATGGCGTGTCGCTGGATGTCGAGATGGGCCGGACGACCGGCATTGTCGGCGAATCCGGATGCGGCAAGTCCACCACCGGCCATATTGCGCTCGGTCTGGAGCCGCCGGACAGCGGAGGTGTGCTGTTTCAGGGTTTGCCGCTGCCGCGCATCGACAGCAACAGGTGGCGCGCGCAGCGGCGCCAGATGCAGCTGGTCTTTCAGGACACCTTGGCAGCGCTTGATCGCCGAATGACTGTCAGCGCTCTCATCGCCGAGCCGCTGGCGATTCACGGGATTGGCGATCCGGCAAGCCGCAAGCAACGTGTGGCCGAGCTTCTCCACGGCGTCGGCCTCGGCGAAGACCATGGCGTGCTCTATCCGCATCAGCTTTCCGGCGGCCAGCGCCAACGCGTCGTGCTTGCCCGGGCGCTCGCGCCAAAACCCTCGCTTCTGGTTTGCGATGAGCCGGTCTCGGCGCTCGACGTGTCCGTCCAGGCGCAAATCGTCAATCTGCTCATGGATCTTCAGCAGGAGCTCGGGCTCGGCCTCTTGTTCATCAGCCATGACTTGCGGGTCGTTCGCCATGTCAGCGACCGGATCGTCGTCATGTATCTTGGTCGCGTCGTCGAGCAGGGGCGCGCCGACGCCATTATCGATCAACCCGCCCATCCCTATACGCAGGCGCTCGTCTCGGCCATGCCGAGGCTTCCGGGCGGATTCGATCATTATGTGGCGTTGCCAGGCGAACCGCCGAGCCCCACCGATCGGCCGAGCGGATGCCCGTTTCATCCACGCTGTCCACTTGCGCGCGATGTCTGCCGCCAGAGCCTGCCCGAACTCCTGCCGCTAGGATCGGAACGGCAGGTCGCCTGCCATTTGGTGAGGCATTGATGAGTGCTGTGTTTCGTTTCGCCGGCCCCAAGATCCTGCGTGCCGGCCTGTCGATCCTGGTCGTGGTGACCTTTACATTCGTGGTGCTGCGGGCCTCTGGAGACCCGGCGCTGCAGATACTCGGTCCCAGCGCCCGCGCCCCGGATCTTGAGGCGTTTCGCCGGCATTGGGGGCTCGATCAGCCTCTGTATGTGCAATATGTTCGCTATGTCCTGGCGGCACTTCACTGCGATTTCGGGAATTCCATGCTAGCTGGAAAACCGGCCCTGCAGCTTGTGTTCGAGCGCGCGCCCCTGACATTGGCGCTGATGCTGCCGGCACTGGCGCTCACGATGCTGATCGGCATTCCGGTCGGCGCCTACGCCGCCATGCATCGCGACACCTGGGTCGACCGATCGGTGATGATGGTGACCGTGTTCGGCTTCACCGTGCCAAGCTTCGTGCTCGGGCTATTGCTGATCCTGATCTTTTCCGTGACGCTCGGCCTGTTCCCGTCCGGCGGCGCGGATCGGCCGGAAAGCTTCGTACTGCCGGTGCTCACCCTTGGTTTGGGCGGGGCGGCCATTATCGCGCGCTTCACGCGTAGCGCCATGATCGAAGTTCTGTCGCAGCTCTACATCGTGGCGGCCAGCGCCAAGGGCGTGACGTGGCGGCAGGTGGTTCGCCACCATGCCTTTCCGAATGCGATCATTCCTGTGCTGACGCTGTTCGGCCTGATGCTCGGCGGCCAGGTCGCGGGCGCCGTACTGGTGGAAAGCGTCTTCGGCTGGCCCGGCATCGGCCAATTGCTGGTGGTTTCGGTTGCGAACCGTGATCTCGCCGTGGTGCAGGTCATCCTCCTTCTCGTGGCGCTGACCATGACGTCGGCCAACCTGCTGATGGACCTGCTTTATGGCGTGTTCGATCCGCGCTTGCGTGGAACAAACTCAGGATCGCAATGAAAACGGCAACTGTAAAAACCAACCGTCCGCCGCCTCGCTCGGTGGACCTGCCGACACTCCTTGCTGTGGGCTGGGTTCTCCTCATGCTCCTCACGGCGCTCGCCGCGCCGCTGATGGCTCCCCATGAGATCACTTCCATCGACCTGCGCCATCGCCTGGCGCCGCCCGTCGGCTTTGGCGGAACGATGCTACACGTCCTGGGAACCGACGATCTGGGCCGTGACGTGGCCTCGCGTCTTTTCTACTCGATCCGCACCAGCTTGCTGGTCGCCTTCGGCGCCACTGCGATCAGCGTGTTGGTCGGTACCGGGATTGGCTTCATCGCCGCGTATTTCCGCGGGCTCGTCGAGCATGCCCTGCTGCTAATGATCGACGTACAGGCTTCGCTACCATTTCTAATCGTGGCGCTGGCAATGCTCGCCTGTTTCGGTAATTCGCTGACGCTGTTCGTCGCCCTGATGGGACTTTATGGCTGGGAGCGGAATGCGCGGTTGGCACGAGGACTGGCAATCACCGCCAGCGCGCAGGGCTATGCGAGCGCAACGCGCCAACTCGGCGCCCATCCGCTGCGTGTCTATCTGCGGCATATCCTGCCCAACAGCGCGGCGACGCTTCTCGTGGCGGCGACGGTGACCTTTCCGGAAATCGTCCTGGTGGAAAGCGGACTCTCCTTCCTCGGCCTCGGCGTCCAGCCGCCGATGACCAGCCTGGGTGTCATGGTCGCGGCCGGCCGCGAGTATATCACCCGCGCCTCCTGGATGCTGCTCGCTCCAAGCCTCGTCATTGTCATCACGGCCGTTGCCGTTAGCGTCCTCGGCGACTGGTTGCGCGATAAGCTCGACCCGACCCTCAAATAACGGTTTCCCAATGCAAAGGAGCTGATCTCCACACTTGTCGACGGCTACGCTCTTGCACGGGACGGGGTGCCGAACCTTCGCCCGCGGCCGGTATCGACGTAACCGGAATACAGCATATGGATCTCGTCGCGGGCCCGCGTCAGGCCAACATAGAACAGCCGTCGGCTTTCGCGTCGCGCCGCCGGCTGCTCGTTGCGCCAGGGCAAACCGCCCAGATCGAGTCCCGCCATGATCACGACATCATATTCGCAGCCCTTTGCCGAGTGCGGCGTCAACAGATTAAGATGGAGAGGCGACGCGTCGCGTCCACCGAGGCTCGCCAGATCCAGGTCGGCGAGCGGCCCGCCGACAGCGAGCGCCGCCGACATGCGCACCACCTGTTCGCGTTGATCGGCGAGGCTTTGCTCTGCCGCCATCAGCGCATCGAGCATTCCCGGCCGCAGCGCGCCGATTGGCGAAGTTTGTAATTTTGATCCGCGAAATTCGCACGGCGCCGTCCCCCCAGTTTTTTCTATTCGCGGATGTAATTGGCTCGCTCGGCGATATCGGCACATCGCGCCATCAGCGCTTCGAAAGGCTCCGCGTCTTCCAGAAGAAGCCCGTCGTTGACCATGCGGGCGTAGTCCTCTTCAAGCGCCTTCAGACCATCGCCTGCGGGCACAAGCCGCAGACCGCCGTTGACAGCCGCCGCGTAATCGATGGGCGTTCGATCGGGCGCTTTCTCGGCGAAGAACATGGTCTTGTGGCGCGCCACTGCGTTCGCCAGATCGCGATCAGCAAAGGCGGACGGGGTAAAACCGGTTTCGTCCAACCGCGCGACATCGTGCCAGTGACGAGCAAAGCGATCGCCGCGCAGGCGCTCCTGCAGGCAGAAGACATGGATGGCCGTCGCCTTCTCCCAGAAGGTTCGCTCCGCATGCATCACGCGTGGACGAGCCGTGGGAAAGGTCACGCCCTCGATCAGGCCAGACGCGTCGCAGGCGATGTCGCGCAAGCTCGCGGGCTCGCCCGTCGATCGTGCTCCGAATTCGAGGATCACGCTCGGCGCCACATAGCCGGAGCCAGCCGTCGCGGCTGCGTAATCGATGAACAGCTTCTCGCCCTCGACGCGGATGGCGGCCGCCAAAGCTTCAGCCGCGAGCGCATCTGCGATGATCGGCTGAACGCTTCCTTCAACCCAATTGGGCAGGCGCTTGCGCACCTCGCTGGACCAGCGTTTTTCCTCGCTACGGGTCTCCGGCAACGCTTCGCCGTCGTCGCCCACCAAGTCGGGTGCAATCGCCCGGATGTCGTATGTTAGGTCGACGTCCTCGGAAAACCGCTGGATAACCTGATAGGCTTTGGACAGCGACGTGCCGCCCTTGAACACCAGATGTTCGCCGAGCGCCGAGCCGTAAAGGTGGCGAGCGCCCAGACCACCCACACGTCCTTCTCGAGGAGATGCGCCGGCCGGCCGGACCGATCGGCCGCGCGCCGAGCGCCTCCCGCCGATCCTCGATCGGGAGGTGGAGAAAGGGATCAGCCATGTGCGGCCTTGCCCACGCTGCGCGCCATCCAGGTAGGAAGCTGCGGCGCTACCGCGACCAATTCGCTGAAGGCGCCCGGCGGGAGTTTCCGCTTCAGTGTCTGGAGGGCGGCCTCAGCCTTCTCCGGCCCAAGCCAAGCCAACGCTCGCACCGCCTCGCCAGCGGGCCGATGCGCCATGGCGAGCTGCCAACGAGGCGCGTGGCGAAGCTCGACGACCTGCTTGCCGAGGCTCATCTTCCGGGTGCGGCCGGAAGTCAGATAGACCGACCGGACCGGCACCTGTGTCGTGAGACCGAGGGTGTTGGCGGCAACGGCCCCACTCGTGACGATGATCTCCCCGCGCTGGCTGGCAAGCGCCTCGACCGCTTGCTCCACGGAGGGAGCCCGGGTGCCGAACCTGCTCGTGACCGGAAGGAGATAGACGCCGCGACCCGCCCGGATCAACTGCGTGCGCTCGGCTAGACGCGACAATGCCTGATCCACCGCGGCGCGATTCCCGAGGTGAAGCAAGCTCTTAGCTGCGACCGGCGTGCCCTCTGGCAGCCCTTTCGCGTGCGCAAGAATCTGTTCGGTCAACCGTTGCATGGCCATGCTCCTGTCAGAAATGTATGCGATTTTCTGACAGTTTTTCAAGGCGGGCAGCGACGGGCACCTGCAAGCGGAACCCGTCCAGCAGGCGTTGTGGTCAATCATCGCCGCGCGAATCGACCAATCCCTGTTTCGCGCCGTTCTCCGAACGAGCCTCGCCCGTCCTGGGGCCGACGCCCTCTGGTCGGCGCCGAGATATTTCTCTTGTCAGCGCAAGAACTCGACGCTGGTCAAAAAGTACCGTCGCGTAACATATATCGCGCGTCCCCCACCGATGCCATTCAACCGAAAGAGAGCACTGCCCGGACTGCCTGCACCTTGATCAAACCAAGTATTCTGGTTATATTACTGGAAATGAGAAATGAAGACTGTCTTTCTATTTAGATCTGTATGTTCCTTCTTGTTGTAGTTATGATGTATGTCGAATGTATTATGTATGTGTGTTGTAGTCGGAGGCAGCTATGAGCAGCTCGCAAAAACGCGCCATTCAAAACTATCGATCTCGCCTCAGCGAGCGCGGCTTGGCGCGCTTCGAGGTGCTTGGCCGCAATGCCGATCGCGACCTCATTCGATCTTTGGCTCGCCGCCTGGCCGAAGATGGACCGGATGCCTCTAGCCTGCGCGCTGCTGTCAGCCAGACCATCGCCGGCGAGCCACCCAAGCTCGGCGGGATTCTCGCCGCATTGCGTCGTTCGCCGCTCGTGGGAGCTGACCTCGATCTTTCCCGCCCCCATGAAGAGGGGCGGAAGATCGACCTTTGACACGCTACCTCCTCGATACCAACATCATCAGCGATGTCGTCAAATCGCAGCCTTCGGAATCGCTCCTGGCATGGATGTCGAGACAGCCTGACGAGGATTTGTTCATCGCTTCGCTGACCGTTGCGGAAATTCTTCGCAGGGTTCTGGAGAAGCCGCGCGGGAAAAAACGCGACGCACTCGACAACTGGTTCTCTGGGCCTGAGGGGCCGCAGGCGCTGTTTGCGGGCCGCATCCTCTCGTTCGACGACAAGGCAGGGCTGATCTGGGCGCGGCTGATGGCAGGAGGAAAACTGGCCGGCAAGCCGCGCAGCGGGCTCGACATGATCATCGCCACTGTCGCCGGAGCGAACGAGTGCGTGCTGGTAACGGATAACGAAAAAGACTTTGCCGGGCTCAAGGTCGTCAATCCGATACGCGGAGCGGTCTGATGCGGCGGCGGGTTAAGGAATGCTCGGGAGGGCAAGATGGCTGAAACTCAGATAGAGTGGACAGAATCCACTTGGAACGCTCGCGGATTTGGCTGATCCCCGCTCCTTCAGCGCGCCAAATCCAGCGGGACGAGCTCCCAGATGATCTACAGCCAAGGGAGGGTCTTCTCGAGCTCGGCGATCTTCTCGCTGTAGATGGCGATCTGCTGGAGGTAGAGACGACCAACGTCGCGGACGATCGGCTGGATGAGGCCTTCCTCGTCTTCGATTGCATCCGCAAGGCGCTTCACGTGGGCCGGGCCGTGTGGGGCGACGACCCCGTGCTTCGGCGAGGTGGCCGCGCAGGGCGTTTATCAGCTGCGTGCGCTGGCGCACCAAGAGGTCGCGCGTGCGGAAGATCATCGACCGCGCCTCTTGCTCCTCGGTTTTGACAGCCACGAAGCGCATTGTCGGCCTGAGGGCCGCTTCCGCGTGCCGCTTTACAAAGGACTTCACATAGACCGGCGGCAGGAGCCGGACCGCATGCCCGAGCCCGCCGATCGTACGCCCCCAGTCGTGGGCGGTCGCGCTTCCATCGCCACCGTGCACCGGGGCTGTCCGGCGAGAAACGGCAGCAACTGCGCGCGACAGCTTCTTGCGAAAGACAACCTTCCCGTCACTCGCCGCGCCGTGAACCTGGAAGACCCGCTTTGCGAGATCGTTTCCAATGATGGTAACTTCCATGGATGCCGTCTCTGTCTTGGTCGATTCTGGCAATCACCAAACTGGCACATTGCGATGGCGTCGGGAGGGGGCATCTACTCCATCAGATTTTGACAACTAGCTTCTTTCCGGGCTCCGCGGCCGACGTCTCACTCAACGCTATCCGACATCTCCTGTCGCCTTTGTCGGGCCCGCGACACAAGTTTATTTAGCCAATTTAATATTTTTGCCAAATGTTAAACAGCTGAAAAGCAATCATAAAATTTCTTCTTCGATCCAACCAGCCAAATTGGCACGAGTTTTGAAACGATTGGTGCGAGGCGGCGGGATCTGCCGACCGGCATTCAAGTCGCGGGTAGCCGCTATGGATGGAAAGAAGGAAGGAAAGCAACATGTCAGGCCTGCGTCAGATCGCATTCTACGGAAAGGGAGGCATCGGCAAGTCCACCACCTCTCAAAATACGCTAGCCGCCCTGGTCGACCTCGGACAGAAAATCCTGATCGTCGGCTGCGATCCCAAAGCCGACTCCACCCGCCTGATCCTCAACGCAAAGGCGCAGGATACCGTTCTGCATCTCGCCGCCCAGGAAGGTTCTGTGGAAGACCTTGAACTCCAGGACGTGCTCAAGATCGGCTACAAAGACATCAAGTGCGTGGAGTCCGGCGGCCCCGAGCCGGGTGTCGGCTGCGCCGGCCGCGGCGTCATCACCTCTATCAACTTCCTCGAGGAGAACGGCGCCTATGACAATGTCGACTATGTCTCCTACGACGTGCTGGGCGACGTGGTGTGCGGCGGCTTCGCGATGCCGATCCGCGAAAACAAGGCCCAGGAAATCTACATCGTCATGTCCGGCGAGATGATGGCGCTCTATGCCGCCAACAACATCGCCAAGGGTATCCTGAAATATGCCCATTCGGGCGGCGTGCGGCTCGGCGGGCTGATCTGCAACGAGCGCCAGACCGACCGCGAGCTCGACCTCTCCGAGGCGCTGGCCGCCAGGCTCAATTCCAAGCTCATCCACTTCGTGCCGCGCGACAACATCGTCCAGCATGCCGAACTGAGAAAGATGACGGTAATCCAGTATGCGCCGGACTCCAAACAGGCAGGGGAGTACCGCGCGTTGGCCGAGAAGATCCATGGCAATTCGGGCCAGGGCACCATCCCGACCCCAATCACCATGGAGGAGCTCGAGGACATGCTGCTCGACTTCGGCATCATGAAGACGGACGAGCAGATGCTTGCCGAGCTTCAGGCCAAGGAAGCGAAATTGGCCGTCGCTCAGTAATCGCCGCTACCGACAGGGGGCGCAGACCGTGACCTGACGCCCCTTTCTACGAAACAAGGCCTCGTCGGCGAGGCGTTACCCGAACCTTGAAAGGGGCAGGTCCCATGGGCCTCGACTATGAGAATGACGGCGCCTTGCATGCGAAGCTTATCGAAGACGTGCTGTCCCAATATCCAGACAAGGCGGCGAAGCGTCGCAAGAAGCACCTCAGTGTCGCAACGAGCAAGGACGAGGCCGGAGGGGAGGACAAGGGCCTTTCCGAATGCGACGTCAAATCGAACATCAAATCCATTCCGGGCGTGATGACAATCCGCGGCTGCGCCTATGCCGGCTCCAAGGGCGTGGTGTGGGGTCCGGTCAAGGATATGGTCCACATCTCGCACGGGCCGGTCGGCTGTGGGCAATATTCCTGGTCGCAACGCCGCAACTATTACGTCGGCACGACGGGCATCGACACATTCGTGACAATGCAGTTCACCTCCGACTTCCAGGAGAAGGACATCGTTTTCGGCGGCGACAAGAAGCTGGAAAAGATCATCGACGAGGTCGAGGACTTGTTTCCGCTCAGTGGGGGCATCTCGGTGCAGTCCGAATGCCCGATCGGCCTGATCGGGGACGATATCGAGGCAGTGTCGCGCAAGAAGGCCAAGGAGCACGAAAAGACGATTGTACCGGTGCGCTGCGAAGGTTTCCGCGGCGTTTCACAATCGCTCGGCCACCACATTGCCAATGATGCGATCCGCGATTGGGTCTTCGACAAGGACGATGTCCCGTTCGAGTCCGGCCCTTACGACGTCAACGTCGTTGGCGACTACAACATTGGCGGCGATGCCTGGGCTTCGCGAATCCTGCTTGAGGAGATTGGACTTCGGGTGGTCGGCAACTGGTCGGGCGACGCCACGCTCGCCGAGATAGAGCGCGCGCCCAAGGCCAAGCTCAATTTGATCCACTGCTACCGGTCGATGAACTACATCTGCCGGCACATGGAGGAAAAGTACGGCATCGCCTGGATGGAATACAATTTCTTCGGCCCCTCCCAGATCGAGGCCTCCTTGCGCAACATCGCCAAACACTTCGGCCCGGAAATCGAGGAGAAGACCGAAAAGGTCATCGCCAAGTACCGGCCCTTGGTCGATGCCGTCATCGCGAAGTACCAACCGCGCCTCGAAGGCAGGACGGTGATGCTCTATGTCGGCGGCCTGCGCCCCCGTCACGTCATCACTGCCTACGAAGACCTCGGTATGGTGATCGTTGGCACCGGCTACGAATTCGCCCACAACGACGACTATCAGCGCACCGGCCATTACGTGAAGAGTGGCACGCTCGTCTATGACGACGTCACCGGTTATGAGCTGGAGAAGTTCATCGAAGGCATCCGCCCGGATCTCGTTGGCTCCGGTATCAAGGAGAAGTACCCGGTACAGAAGATGGGCATCCCGTTCCGCCAGATGCACTCCTGGGACTATTCCGGCCCGTATCACGGCTATGACGGCTTCGCCATTTTCGCCCGCGACATGGATCTGGCCATCAACAACCCGGTCTGGGATCTCTACCGCGCGCCGTGGAAAAAGATGAAGGACGCGCCGCCGACGGCGGTCGCCGCCGAATGAGGACTGGCCTGCCTCCCTGGCAGGGAGGCCGATAAATGCTTGGGGCGCGCTCGATCCACGCGGGATGCCCTTTAACGCTTTGATGTCTCTGTGCTGCCGCTTGCCGCAGCCAGATGGAAAAGGTGACCACCATGCCGCAATCGGCCGAAAAAGTTCTCGACCATGCTCCCCTGTTCCGCGAGCCGGAATACAGACAAATGCTTGCCGACAAGAAACTGAATTTCGAATGTCCGCACCCTGATCAGATCGTCACCGATCAAGGCGAATTGACCAAGACTTGGGAATACCGCGAAAAGAACCTCGCTCGCGAGGCGCTTGTCATAAACCCCGCCAAGGCCTGCCAGCCGCTCGGTGCGGTGTTCGCGGCCGCGGGCTTCGAGCGCACCATGTCTTTCGTCCACGGTAGCCAGGGCTGCGTTGCCTACTACCGCTCGCATCTGTCGCGACATTTCAAGGAGCCTTCGTCAGCGGTTTCCTCCTCGATGACCGAGGACGCGGCAGTGTTTGGCGGCCTGAAGAACATGGTCGACGGACTCGCCAATACCTACAAGCTCTACGACCCCAAGATGATCGCCGTCTCGACCACCTGCATGGCTGAAGTCATTGGCGACGACCTGCGGAGCTTCATCGAGAACGCCAAGAACGAAGGCTCGGTCCCGAGCGACTTCGACGTGCCTTTCGCGCATACGCCTGCCTTCGTCGGCAGCCATATCGATGGCTATGACGGCATGGTGAAGGGCGTGCTGGAGCATTTCTGGAAGGGCAGCGAGCGCTCGCAAGCCGCTGGGACCATCAACATCATTCCAGGCTTCGACGGATTCTGCGTCGGAAACAACCGAGAACTCAAGCGCCTCCTCGACCTGATGGGTGTCACTTATACCGTCATTCAAGACGCCTCAGACCAGTTCGACACGCCGTCTGACGGCGAATACCGCATGTATGACGGTGGCACGAAGATCGAAGACTTGAAAGGCGCACTCAACGCGGAGGCGACACTGTCGCTGCAGCATTACAACACCCGCAAGACGCTGGAATATTGCGACGAGGTCGGGCAAGCGACGGCATCCTTCCACTATCCGCTGGGTGTCCAGGCGACCGACGAATTCCTGATGAAGGTCTCGGCGATTTCCGGCCAGGAGATCCCCGAGGCAATCCGGATGGAGCGCGGCCGACTGGTTGACGCCATGGCGGACAGCCAGTCATGGCTGCACGGCAAGAAGTACGCAATCTATGGGGATCCGGACTTCGTCTACGCCACGGCCCGCTTCGTCATGGAGACCGGTGGCGAGCCGACACATTGCCTCGCGACCAACGGGACATCGGCCTGGGAGGCCGAGATGAAGGAATTGCTTGCATCCTCGTCCTTCGGCCAGGATGCCCAGATCTGGGCGGGCAAGGATCTCTGGGCGATGCGTTCGCTGCTGTTTACAGAGCCGGTGGACCTGCTGATCGGCAATTCCTATGGCAAGTATCTGGAGCGCGACACCGGCACGCCGCTGATCCGGCTGATGTTTCCAATCTTCGACCGGCACCATCACCATCGCTTTCCCCTCATGGGCTACCAGGGTGGATTACGCGTGCTGACGACGATCCTCGACAAGATATTCGACAAGCTCGATCGCGAGACGAGCGAAACAGGCGTGACGGACTATTCCTATGACCTCACCCGCTAAGCCCGTGCCGGCCTTTCGCCGAGGCCGCCCATGCCCAATGGACTTCGGAGACTGACGCAATGACCTCGCTCAGTGCCAAGATCCAGGACGTTTTCGACGAGCCCGCCTGCGATACCAACCGCGGCAAGGATGCCAAGGCGCGCAAGGAGGGCTGCTCGAAGCCGCTGACCCCCGGGGCGTCAGCCGGCGGCTGCGCCTTTGACGGCGCCAAGATCGTCCTGCAGCCGATCACCGACGTTGCGCACCTGGTCCATGCGCCGCTCGCCTGCGAGGGCAATTCCTGGGACAACAGAGGCGCAGCTTCGTCCGGGCCAACCCTGTGGCGGACAAGCTTCACAACAGACCTCACCGAACTCGACATCGTGATGGGGCAGGGCGAGCGGAAGCTATTCAAGGCGATCCGCGAGATCAAGGAAACATATGCGCCGCCGGCAGTCTTCGTCTATTCGACCTGCGTGACGGCGCTGATCGGCGACGACATCGAGGCCGTGTGCAAACGCGCGGCCGAAAAATTCGGTCTGGCCGTGGTGCCGATCAACGCGCCGGGCTTGGCCGGCTCCAAGAACCTCGGCAACAAGCTCGCCGCCGAAGCGTTGCTTGATCATGTCATCGGCACGGTGGAACCGGACGACGCCGGACCCTACGACATCAACATCCTTGGCGAATTCAACCTCTCCGGCGAATTCTGGCTGGTGAAGCCGCTGCTTGATCGGCTTGGCATCCGGGTGCGCGCCTGCATACCGGGCGATGCGCGTTACATCGACGTTGCATCCGCGCACCGCGCCCGGGCGGCTATGATGGTGTGCTCGAGCGCACTGATCAATCTGGCCCGCAAGATGGAGGAGCGCTGGGACATCCCGTTCTTCGAGGGCTCTTTCTACGGCATAACCGATACCTCGGAAGCACTTCGCAACATTGCTGAGCTGCTGGTGAGGAAGGGCGCCGATGCGGAGATCCTCGATCGCACGGAGACGCTGATTGCTGAGCAGGAGGCGATTGCGTGGAAGAAGCTCGAGGCCTACCGCCGGCGGCTTCAAGGCAAGCGCGTGCTGCTCAACACGGGCGGTGTGAAGTCCTGGTCGGTCGTCCACGCGCTGATGGAGATCGGCATGGAGATCGTCGGCACCTCGGTCAAGAAATCCACAGTCGAAGACAAGGAGCGGATCAAACGGATCCTCAAGGACGAAAACCACATGTTCGAGCAGATGGCAGCGCGCGATCTCTACGCCATGCTCTCAAAACACAAGGCCGACATCATGCTGTCGGGCGGGCGTACGCAATTCGTCGCCCTGAAGGCCAAGACACCCTGGCTCGATATCAACCAGGAGCGCCAACATCCTTATGCCGGCTATGACGGCATGGTGGAACTTGTCCGGCAGATTGACCTCGCCATTCATAACCCGATCTGGGGTCAGGTGCGGGAGCCGGCGCCATGGGATTGCCAGCCTGCCAGGGAGGACGATCTGGCGAGCGCGAAGAACGGGACAGCGACTGTGAACGCTTTCAATGAATTCGCCGGCGCGATGGCTCACCGCTTCGGCGACCGATGAGGAAATTCGATGGTCCGCATCCTTCGCAAAATCAAATCAGCGGCGGTCAACCCGCTGAAGTCGTCGCAGCCGCTGGGTGCCGCCTTCGCTTTTCTTGGAGTCGAGGGTGCGATGCCCCTGTTCCACGGCAGCCAAGGCTGCACCAGCTTCGCGCTCGTGCTCTTCGTGCGGCATTTCAAGGAAGCGATCCCCTTGCAGACAACGGCGTTGGACGAGGTGGCAACCATACTCGGCGGAGCGGACCATCTGGAAGAGGCGATCCTCAACCTCAAAACCCGCACAAAGCCAAAGCTGATAGGGGTGTGCACGACCGCGCTGGTGGAGACCCGTGGCGAAGATTGCGCGAGTGATATCGCCAACGTCAAGCTGAAGCACGTGGAAGAGCTCGCGGGTACGGAGGTCGTGCTCGCCAACACGCCCGATTTTGACGGCGCGATCGAAGAGGGCTGGGCCAAGGCTGTCGCGGCGATGATCGAAGGGATTACACGGTCGGGCGAACGGACGCGGCAGCCGAAGAAGATCGCGATCCTGCCCGGATGCAACCTCACTGTCGCTGACGTCGAGCATTTGCGTGACATGGTTGAAAGTTTTGGTCTCAGGCCGGTTATTCTTCCGGACGTCTCCGGCTCACTCGACGGCACGGTTCCTGACCGCTGGGTAACCACTACCTATGGCGGCACCAGCGTCGAGGAAATCCGCGAGCTTGGCACGGCCGCGCAATGCATCGTCATCGGCGAGCACATGCGCCACCCGGCGAAAACGCTGCACGGGTTGACCGGCGTGCCTTACGCGGTGTTCCAGTCGCTGACCGGATTGAAGGCCGTCGACCGGTTCGTCTCGCTGCTATCGGCGGTTTCGGGCGCGGCGGTGCCGGCCCGGGTTCGCCGTCACCGGGCGCAATTGGAGGATGCATTGCTCGACGGACATTTCCATTTCGGAGGCAAGAAAATTGCGATCGCTGCTGAACCAGACCAACTCTATCAACTCGCAACCTTCTTCACCGGCATGGGCTGTGACATCGCGGCGGCGGTCACGACGACCGATCTGTCGAAGATTCTGCAGAAAGTACCGGCGGAGTGGGTTCAGATCGGCGATCTCGGCGATTTGGAAGCTCTTGCAGCGGGCGCGGATCTTCTCGTAACACATTCCCACGGTCGCCAGGCGTCGCGACGCCTTGGCATTCCGCTCATGCGCGTCGGCTTCCCGATCTTCGACCGGCTTGGCAGCCAGCACAAGCTCACAATCCTCTATCGGGGGACCCGCGACCTGATCTTCGATGTTGCCAATATCTTTCAGGCCAACCAGCACGCGCCGACGCCTGAGGCGCTTGATCCATTCCGGAAACGAGAAATGCCAGATGAGCTCCGTTCGTCGCCTCTCACTCGTCACTGACGAGGTTCACGCACCGATGACGGACCGACGGGCAGGCGCATTGCGCGTAGCCATCGCCACGCAAGACATGACGAATCTCAATGCCCATTTCGGGTCGGCCAAGCGCTTTGCTGTCTACGACGTGACGCGCGAGGAGTGGCATCTCGTGGAAGCCGTGGCCTTCGATGACGTTTCCGATGAGAGCGGGAAGCGTCGGACCGAGGGCGATGACCGCGTCACGCCGAAGGTGGAGGCGCTGAAGGGCTGCCATCTGCTGTTTTGTCTGGCCATCGGCGGGCCTTCGGCAGCCAAGGTTATTTCGGCAAAAATCCATCCAATCAAGGTGCCGCAGCCACAAACCATCCAAGAGGTGCTGTTGCGCACGCAGATGATGCTGAGAACGTGTCCTCCGCCCTGGCTGCGCAAGGTGCTGGCCGAAGCTGGTGTCGCCGAAAAGAAACCCTCCTTCGAGGACGAGGACTAAAACGAGGAAGTGCAAAATGTTTGAAGTCGCGATCAGCCCTGCTGTCAACGATGACGAGGCCGCCCTTGCCAGCCCATTCGTCAAATGCCTCGTGCGGCTGATCCGTGCTCAGGATACCCACGGGTCATGGGACGGCACAGCGGATGCCGAGTTGCTGGCCGACTTCATCGTCAGCAAGGAACAGCGCCGTACGATTCCAATAATCGGCGATCCCGATCCGGACGTGCTGTGGAGGCTCGACAAGTTTTACACTGCCGTCGCCCTTGCCATCGAGGAGCGCTCCGGCCTGATGGCATCGCCGATGATCGAAATGAGCCATGAGGGGTTCGGGCGCGTGCTTTTCACCGCCGGGCGGCTGGTCGTTTTGTCCAAGACCGTGCGCGACGTCCATCGGTTCGGCTTCGAGACGTTCTGCAAACTCGCCGCGGCCGGTACGAAACTGGTCGACGATGCCATCGCAGCCATCGACGCCTATCCCGAGGTGGCACGGGCATGAAACCGATTTTCGAGCAAGAGGGTCATGTCAGGCCTTGAGGAGCCGCGATGGCCAGCCCACGCGGCCGACGCGGTCGAGGCCAATTTGGTTCTCGGGGTAGCGCTGATGAAGCCACGCGTCCTGATCTGTTCGCAAGATGCGGAGTTCTATCTGTTCCTCAGCCACATACTGGAGGTGGACGGGTTCGTCAGTGAGCCGGCAGGCGGTGCGAAGGAAGCACTTGCAATGGCCGACGATCGCGACTTCCAGGCCGTGGTGCTGGACTGCGGTTCAACGAGCCTTACCGGGTCCGCAATCTGCGCCCGGCTCAAGCGGGAGCCCCGAACCGGCGGCCTGCCCATCATTGCCCTGATCGCGCCCGGCGCCGAGAACCAGCACCTCGATCTGTTGAAGGCCGGCATTGACGAGAGCTTTGTGCGGCCTGTGGCGCCGGCCAAGCTGCTCGATTGTCTGCGGACGAGGCTGGCGCTGCCGAAGCCGGGTTCAAACGCGATTGAAAACAACAGCTGGCTTTCCTATGGCAGCGTTGAGATGAAGCTCGATGCCCACCGGGTTTGCGGCAATGGCCATGACATCCATCTCGGACCGATCGAGTTCAACGTGCTGCGGCATTTGCTCGAGGCGCCCGGCAAGGTCTTCAGTAGGGACGAGCTGATCGGCGGGGCCTGGCCGGCCAATATCCATGTCGGTGTACGCACAGTCGACGTCCACATCAGTCGGCTCAGAAGGGCTCTGGAGGCGGCCTCGACGGGTATCGTCATCCGTACCGTCAGGTCGGCCGGCTACTCGCTCGAGAAGCTGGACGGCTGAATTGAGTGCCGAGTGTGGTGCCACTCCCTTTCCTCGCGCTGTGAGCCGGTCTTGCGGCCTGAAACGCCCTCAACGGATACTCAGGAAGAAACAGGAAAATGGGCTTTAAAACGGTACTCTGTTTGACCGGCGCTGACCATTCCGATCAGGACGTCAGAACTGCTGCCGGCTTGTGTGCGGAAATCGGCGCACACCTTTCCGTACTGATTATACCCGCTCCGATGCTCCTTATGTCGCATCGGCGGATCGGAGATGGTGTCTCCGAGTGGCCGGCAGGACGTGGACAGGCAATTGCCAGATTGAACGATCGGTTTCGGCAAATCGATCGATTTACACAGGACGCGGTCAGACTGGAAAGACACTCCAGAGATATCCAGAAACTGCTGGAATCTATGTCGCTCGCCTATGACGTTGACACCGACTATTACGATCCGGCCAGCCTCGGTGAAGTGGCACGACAGCGGGCGCTCTGCGCCGACCTCACGATTGTCGGACCAGGGCTCCTCAACGACGAGAATCTCGGACCTCCTGTGGTCAACGGCTGCTTGTTCGATACGGGAAAGCCGGTGCTCGTTGTGCCGAAGGGGGCTGAGGCGACGCTGTGGCCACGGCGCGTCCTGGTCGGTTGGGATTCGCGAGTCGAGGCGTCCCGTGCGGTTCGAGAAGCGCTGGGCCTCCTATGCGTTGCTGAGGAAGTTCGTGTCGCCCTGGTCGATCCGAAGGCCAACTACAACGGGAACGGCGCGGAGCCTGGAGCCGACATCGCTGCCTATCTCACTCGGCACGGTGCTCGGGTGTCGGTTGACCTCCTGCCAAGTGCCGGCAAATCGGCGGCCACGGTCCTTGCGCAGCACGCAATCGACATTTCTGCGGACATGATCGTCATGGGCGCCTATGGCAGCCGTCGGCTGCGTGAGCGGCTCTTTGGCGGTGTGACCAGATGGATCTTTGAAAAGCCGACATTGCCGCTGTTTTTGGCTCGATGACGGTTCCGGACCCGCACCGATGCTGTTCAAAGCTCTACTGTGACGCCTGCATTCATACGTAGAGGGGGCTCCATCGAAATAATCGATCTTACGAAGAGTAACGAACATGAAAAGCATTGCTCGGGAGGCGACGCCCGCCGGAAATCTCTCCAGTCATGCGCAAGGCGTGGAACGGCCAGAGCGTGACCAGTGTCAGCCTCGACAATGGCGACAGGCTGGAAGTCGGCATCGTCGTCAACTCAGCCGGGCCGAATGCCGGCGCGGTGGCTGCCATGGCGGGGCTGGTGTTGCCGGTCGAGCCGCGCAAGCGCAACGTCTTCGTCTTCGAGGCGCGCGACAAATATTCTGATATGCCGCTGCTGGTCGATCCCTCCGGCATCTATGTCCGGCCGGAAGGCTCGGTCTATCTCACTGGCGGCGCCGAACCGGAAGAAGGCGACGGCCCGGCCGACCCCACCGATTTCGAGGTCGACTGGCCGCTGTTCGAAGGTAAGCCTCCGGTGGGGGCCGCGGCCGCCTTGGATTGTCAGCGTGCCTGACTACGGCTTTTCTCGAAGCCGACCTTGCCGAGAGCGCGGCGTCTGGCGAGCTTTTTCATCCGGGTTTGGATTTCGTCTTCATCGGCATGTGCGGGATCGAACGGACGGCCGTGCCAGCGCTTGAGTTCGCGATGCTGCTCGTGCTTGGGATCGGCGATGGCGTCGAGGAACAGTTCGAAGCCGGGGATGCCGCCGACATCTTCGGGTGGGGCGCGGCCGGCGCCGTCGATGTAGCGGGGATACTCGGCGGCGGGATCGGCATCGGCGACCGCCTCGATCGTGATCGTGTGCCTCCAGTCGTCACCGAAGTCGTAGGTGTAGGTCAGTTGCATGATGCCGCGATCGACCAGCGAGCCGAGCCGCAAGGTCTTCGCCGAGTAGGTTTTATCGCGCAGGCTATCCCATTCGGGATTAGGGATGGCGTAGCGCCTTCCGTCGGCGCGGAACTCGAACAGGTGATAGTCGTCAAACGGCATGGCCGCCTGGATTACGTCGTGCAAGGCCTTGAGCGTTGCCGTCAGCGGCACCTCGGCGCGCCGCCAGATGGCTGGCTGCCAGTCATCGAGCTGGATCCTGATGCGGGCGATGCGATCGGCGTGGCTCATGCCGCCAATCTTGCAGATTGCGCCTTCCAGTTCCACGGCAGGAGTTCGGACAGCCGGCTTTGCGGCGTGTCGGCGATGCGGGCGAGCACATCGGCGAGCCAAGCCTGCGGGTCAGCATCATTGAGCTTTGCCGTGCCGATCAGGGTATACATGACGGCCGCGCGATCGGCGCCACGGTCCGACCCAGCGAAGAGCCACGACTTTCTGCCGAGAGCCAAGCCGCGCAGCGCCCGTTCGGCAGCATTGTTCGTCAGGCAGATGCACCCGTCTTCGAGGAAACGAGCGAAGCCCGCCCAGCGTTTGAGCATGTAGTCGATCGCCTGGGCGACCGGGGCGTGGCGCGAGAGCCTGGCACGCTCGCCACGCATCCATGCTTCCAGCTCGGCGACGAGCGGCGCGCTTCTTTCGGTCCTGACGACAAGACGCTGCTCGCCAGCCAAGCCGTTGATGTCGCGCTCGATGTCGAACAGGAGATCGATGCGTTTGACGGCTTCGAAGGCGATCGGCGAGATCGGCGGCGCGGCCTTTCCCCGACGAGCATTGGCGGCGATGTCGGCAAGCACGAAGAACTTGCGCCGCGCATGGCTCCAGCAGAGCGCCTCCGTCACCGGTCCGGGCTTGCGGTCGCGGAGGTAGAGCCGGTTGTAGCCGGCATAGGCGTCGGCCTGCAGAATGCCGGTGAACTGCCGTAGGTGCCGCTCTGGATGATCGCCGGACCGGTCGCGGGATGCGTAGAACAGGGCTGCCGGTGGTGATGCACCGCCGAAGGGCCGATCGTCGCGGACATAGATCCAGGCTCGACCGGTGGTCGTCTTGCCCTTCGCCAGGATCGGCACCGTAGTGTCGTCGCCGTGAAGCCGCTCTGCCGAGAGCACATGGTCCTCGATCAGCGCATGCAGCGGACGCAGCACCACCGCGCATGCGCCGACCTGATCGGCCAGCGTCGACAGGCTCAGCTCGATGCCTTCGCGGGCATAACGCTCACTCTGCCGGTTCAGCGGCTGGTGCTGGCCGAACTTCTCGAACAGCACCATGGCAAGCAGGTTCGGGCCGGCAAAGCCGCGCGGCGTGACGTGGAACGGCGCCGGTGGCTGCGTGATCGCCTCGCACTGCCGGCACGAGAACTTCTCGCGCACCGTCTGGATCACCTTCCACTGGCGCGGGATCACCTCCAGCGTCTCGGTGACGTCCTCGCCCAGCTTAGACAGCCGGACCGATCCGCAGCACGGGCAGCTCTCGGGTGCGGCAATTACCACGCGCTCGCGCGGCAGATGCTCCGGGAACGGCTTGCGCGACGGGCGCCGGCGCTCGAATGAGCGAACCGTCTGTGTCTGGGACGCCGCCCTCTCGGCAGCGAGTTCGTCCTCCGATGCGTCCGCCTCCAGATCCTCGAGCTGTAGTACCATCTGCTCGAGCAGCCTGGCCTTGCGTTCCGAACGGCTGCCATAGAGCTCGCGCCTGAGCTTCTCGATCTCCAGCTTCAGTCGTGCAATCAGCGCCTCCGTCCCGGAACTGACCGCCGCCGCGCGGGCGGCAAGGGCTTCGGCCTCAACGCGCGCGGCGCGCTCCGCGAGGATCATCGCGTGGGCGGCGGCGAGGTCGGAAGGGAGCGATTCAGCGGCGGACACCAATCGATGGAATCACATCCACCGCCATGTGCAAGGCCAAAATCGTCAGCCGGTCGCCGTCGGCCGCCAGGTCTTCTGCGGCATGCGCCAATCAATGCCTTCGAGCAGATAGCCGAGTTGGGCCGGCGTGATAGTGACTGCGCCGTCGGCCGGCGATGGCCAGATGAAGCGGCCGCGCTCGAGCTTCTTCGAGAACAGGCAGGCGCCCTGGCCGTCGTGCCACAGAACCTTGATCAGATCGCCGCGACGGCCGCGGAAGACGAACAGATGACCATTGTGCGGATCACGCTTTAGCGTCTCCTGCACCACCAGCGCCAGGCCCGGAAAGCCCTTCCTCATGTCGGTGTGGCCGGTCGCCAGCCATACCCGCACGCCGCTCGGAACCGGGATCATCGGGACCCGAGCGCGTCCAGAACGCGCCGCAGCGCCTCGGCATCTACGTCGCGATCGACGCGGACGCGGCGCCCGCCGCCAAGCTCGATCTCGATGATGCCGCTCTTGCGGCGACGTCGGCCGGGAGACGCCGATGGCGCCGGCGCCTCAACGGCGGGCGGCGCAGCAGCAGGAACGATCTCGACCGCGACCAATTGCGAGGGACCGGCATCGACCCGATCACACAGGTCCTTGCGCCATCGAAAGAGTTGGCTGACGTGAATGCCCGCCGATCGCGCGACTTCCGACACCGACACGTCAGGCTCAAGAGACGCCGCGACCAGGCTCTCCTTCTCCTCACGCGACCACCGCCGGCGTCTCTCGACCGACGTGATCACCTCCACCCGCGGCATCGTCATAGGGCTACTCCTAGGATTATCCCTAGGACTTCCGACGTTCGCCCTCAGCCCGCAAGGCGGTCCTCACCGGAGGGATACGTTCGAAGAGGTGATCTGGCCGGTGCTGGCGACCCGCATTCCCGCCTTCGAGGCGATCAAGCCGACACGCGCCTGGGCCGGCCATTACGACTACAACACGCTCGACCAGAACGCGGTGATCGGCCCGCATCCGCAGGTTAAGAGTTTCCTCTTCGCCAATGGTTTTTCCGGCCACGGCCTGCAGCAGGCGCCGGCGGTCGGCAAGGCGCTGGCCGAGCTGATCGTGCACGGCGGCTACCGCACGGTGGACTGCTCGGCGTTTGGGTACAGCCGTGTCGCTGAAGGGCGGGCGTTCAGGGAATTGAATGTGATCTAACGCTGGCGCGACGGCACCTCCTCTGGCCTGCCGGCCATCTCCCCCGCAAGGGGGGAGACCGGCAGCTTCCCTGGCGGCTCCATAATTCTGGCCTTGGAGATTGGCGAAAGCAGCGATGACGGCCAATCTCCCCCCTTGCGGGCGCGGTCAGCGGGTTCCTTGCCTTTGGCGATGCATGTCGTGGCCGCCGCCGCGCGGGCGGCAAGGGCTTCGGCCTCAACGCGCGCGGCGCGCTCCGCGAGGATCATCGCGTGGGCGGCGGCGAGGTCGGAAGGGAGCGATTCAGCGGCGGACACCAATCGATGGAATCACATCCACCGCCATGTGCAAGGCCAAAATCGTCAGCCGGTCGCCGTCGGCCGCCAGGTCTTCTGCGGCATGCGCCAATCAATGCCTTCGAGCAGATAGCCGAGTTGGGCCGGCGTGATAGTGACTGCGCCGTCGGCCGGCGATGGCCAGATGAAGCGGCCGCGCTCGAGCTTCTTCGAGAACAGGCAGGCGCCCTGGCCGTCGTGCCACAGAACCTTGATCAGATCGCCGCGACGGCCGCGGAAGACGAACAGATGACCATTGTGCGGATCACGCTTTAGCGTCTCCTGCACCACCAGCGCCAGGCCCGGAAAGCCCTTCCTCATGTCGGTGTGGCCGGTCGCCAGCCATACCCGCACGCCGCTCGGAACCGGGATCATCGGGACCCGAGCGCGTCCAGAACGCGCCGCAGCGCCTCGGCATCTACGTCGCGATCGACGCGGACGCGGCGCCCGCCGCCAAGCTCGATCTCGATGATGCCGCTCTTGCGGCGACGTCGGCCGGGAGACGCCGATGGCGCCGGCGCCTCAACGGCGGGCGGCGCAGCAGCAGGAACGATCTCGACCGCGACCAATTGCGAGGGACCGGCATCGACCCGATCACACAGGTCCTTGCGCCATCGAAAGAGTTGGCTGACGTGAATGCCCGCCGATCGCGCGACTTCCGACACCGACACGTCAGGCTCAAGAGACGCCGCGACCAGGCTCTCCTTCTCCTCACGCGACCACCGCCGGCGTCTCTCGACCGACGTGATCACCTCCACCCGCGGCATCGTCATAGGGCTACTCCTAGGATTATCCCTAGGACTTCCGACGTTCGCCCTCAGCCCGCAAGGCGGTCCTCACCGGAGGGATACGTTCGAAGAGGTGATCTGGCCGGTGCTGGCGACCCGCATTCCCGCCTTCGAGGCGATCAAGCCGACACGCGCCTGGGCCGGCCATTACGACTACAACACGCTCGACCAGAACGCGGTGATCGGCCCGCATCCGCAGGTTAAGAGTTTCCTCTTCGCCAATGGTTTTTCCGGCCACGGCCTGCAGCAGGCGCCGGCGGTCGGCAAGGCGCTGGCCGAGCTGATCGTGCACGGCGGCTACCGCACGGTGGACTGCTCGGCGTTTGGGTACAGCCGTGTCGCTGAAGGGCGGGCGTTCAGGGAATTGAATGTGATCTAACGCTGGCGCGACGGCACCTCCTCTGGCCTGCCGGCCATCTCCCCCGCAAGGGGGGAGACCGGCAGCTTCCCTGGCGGCTCCATAATTCTGGCCTTGGAGATTGGCGAAAGCAGCGATGACGGCCAATCTCCCCCCTTGCGGGCGCGGTCAGCGGGTTCCTTGCCTTTGGCGATGCATGTCGTGGCTGGACCGGGTGAGGTGAGCCCGGCCAAGTCTACCCAGCCTCTGCGCCCTGTCCCGAAGCCGCTCGCCCGCTCGGCGCTATGAGGGCGCGCTCGCGAGCGGCTTCGCTAAAGCTACGTTACAGCACGTGCAGGGACGCGACCCCAGTGAAGGCATACTCCAGCGTGGCTTCGCCAATTCCGTTCGTTGGCCCGCCTCAAGCCGGTCTTCCAACCGAAGGCCGAACGCGCCAATTCGCCAGCCAACTCCACCAACGATTGTCGAAATCCGCAACCCGGGGCGGTTCGCTCGAGCTCGCTTGCTTGAGAACGGCACAGACGGGATCGCGAGCATGATGCCGCGGAATGGGAACGCACCCATGCTTGGGTACGAGGGCCCCGAGCCAACGCGCATCGCGCCAATCGGCGTCGTCACGTTCGAGATTCATCACCGGCAGCTCGGCGCTTTTCGCTCGCATATGCGCCGGCACGCCGCTGGCGATCGATGACGCATTTGCCGACGAGCTGCTCGTTCCACGAAAAAGCAATAAGCGCGAGATCAATGGGCAACCTCGTCGGGACCGAAAAGAGCGCTAAACCGGGTTGCTAGATCAATCCAGGGTACCGCGTCGCCGCTCTCTGAAGCTATTCGAACGACCGCCGCCAGATAATCGGTAAAAGCCTTCAGTCTTATGGCGCCTTGCTCTGAGAGGTAGTCAATGGCGTCAAGCCGCTGGTGAACGGCAGCGAGCATATGTTGCACCAAAAGCAGGGAGGATGGGCAGGGGCAATCGCTCTTACTCGCGAGGCGCCTGCACTCACTGCAAAGCGGCGGAATGTCCTCTAAGGCTAGGTCGCCGGAAAGACGTTGTATGAGATTGTCAGTGGCGTTCCACAAATTCGCTCGCATGCAGTACGGAGTGCAGCGTGACGCCATGTTGGGCTAGCAGCGCCGTAGCTCCCTCGTCACGGTCCACGAGGCAAGCAGCGTCACCCACAATGCCGCCGACGCGGCGAACCTCTTCAATCGCCTTCAATATCGACTTGCCGCTTGTGGCAACGTCGTCAACGATCAGGACCACTTTTCCCTCGAGATCTTCTTTAGGCCCAAGTCCTTCAATCACGTCCCTTGTGCCATGGGCCTTTGGAACTTTGCGAACGAAGATCGTGTTTATGGGTTTGTTCATCATCGAGCTGACAGCCGCCATCGATCCGATTACGGGGACCGCTCCCATTTCAAGACCGCCGACGTACTCTGCTTTCACTTGCTCAGCTATTTTTAGGAATTCAAGAGCGGCAAGTTGCGCGCCTCGCGCCACCATCATGGTAGGCTTCATATTGAAGTAGATGTCGCTCTCTATGCCCGACGAGAGCGTGTAGCGTCCGAATCGAAAAGAGCGCTCACGGACAATCTCGCGGAGTTCGTCCTTGTCGTGTTGGCCGGAATCAACTGGTCTGAATTTCGCCAGTGCCGCCATAGATCAGACCTCGCCCGTAGGGAAAAAATTGGCTGCGGCATGCACCTAGTCACTACCGCTATGTGGCTTATGCAAGTGTTCGCGGGGTGTGTCAATTAATGTCAATACCGGTGCGACCGTTTCGCGCAGATTTTTCCATTATCGTTATTGGGTGCCTAAGCGTGATCACGGGCTTCGCTACGGCTGGGTAGCCTTGGCTCCTGGCCCTTGCCCAATCTCGGCTAGGCACGGGTTTTTTCGACGCGGGCCGTCTCTTTGAGGATTTGGGCGTTTCATCCTCGTCCCCTCGAGTTCCGCCACGCTCGGCCCCGTTTGCGCCAGCTTCTTAACCAGGTTGCGCATGAGGTGAGCGTTTCGGCCGCCATGTCGGCCCCGTGTCACTCTTGTGGTACGAGTGGGCAAGGCCGCGCTTTTCGTGCAACCTCCTCGTAAAGGCGAGGTAAAGGTCGAGTCGCGAGAATTTCGTTCATCAGCACCGCGGCGCAACATTCGGCTCGCTTCGTCTGACGACGGTAAAAGCCAGCAGCAAAGTCCAAGGTAGGCCGTAGTCCACCTCCCCTGCAGGCCGAGTCTCGACGCGATATCGGCGACAGGGCGAGCGTCTGCCTCTGAGGCAGACGCCGAACAGCAGACCGAGCCTTACACTGATTTTGGTGGCATTGAGTTCGCCGACACCGTGACATGGAGCCTATCACGGGCGGGAAGTGCCTGGTGGCAGAACTCGACAAGCGGCGCTACGTTCTGGACGCCGGCGTTGCTAACCAGGACATCGAGGCGCCCGAAGGTTTCGATCGCCTGCATCAGCTGCTTTCCACCTGCCCCTCTCGCTGGCAACCATTTTCTGTCAACCGATCGATCCCGGACGCCGTTGTTAGACTTCGCTGTGATCAAGATCCGCGGACCACTCTTGCTCCCTCGCGGGCGAACCGCGCTATCCTTGCCGACCCCGCTCGCGGCTTCGGTGATCAGCGCCACCTTGTCGAGAAGCCGGCCACCGGCTCCCCATCGCGTTGGTTCAATGAGATATCACTGTAAAAGTTCATGGTTTCTTCCTTTCCGATGGCGAGGCTAGGCTTTCGCGAGATAGTCGTGGACGACCTTCCCTAGCGCGAGCGTGAGATCTGCGACGAAGTGGTCGGCCGAGACTACTTCCAGCACCGGCAGTTCGGCGACGGGGGCAAGCGCATGCGACCAGAGGTTCAGGGCTGCCGGCCCGGTCCAGGCGCCCCTCAGATGGACGTCCTCTAGATGATATTCCACGAGCTCACAGATGCGCGGCGTGCCGTCGACATGCGGGATGATTTTGAGGAGGAAGTTCGGTTCAGCGAGCGAGGCCCTCACGCTCGCGAGGTCGGCGGCTCGGTGCTTGTAGCCCATGGTACCCGTCGCGACGCGGACCGGCCCGTAGTCCAGCGTGCCAACAAGGGTATCCGTCTCGGTTCGGAGCGTTGGGCTAGCGAGCTTCTTTGGAAAGCCCCACAACTCGCGTCCGCCCGCTATCGGCGGATGGTCGTCGAGAAACATGCAGTGGGTGTAGCTGCCCTTGCGGCCTCGGAAGGAGACCGGGATGACCTGCCCGCTTTCAGTGTAGTCGCCAAAGCCGGTCGAGTCCGGCATGCGAATGAACTCGAATTTGACCAGAGGCTCGCACACCTGAAGCGGCTCCGGCACAAGGTCGCGCAGTTTCTGCGGATCGGTGCGATATGTGATGATCAGATACTCCCGGTTGCCGAAGCGATATGGGCCGGCCGGGTAGGCCGGGCTGATCAGGGGCATGGCGAAAGCTTTCCCACGGACGGTATCTTGGTGCATGTTCGAAATTCCTTTGTGCTGGATCAGGTGGGGCTTAGATCGGTCTGCATGATGGCGGCGAGGCTCTCCGAGGTGCTGTCGCAGCCTCGTAAGGGATGCATGGCGTAATCGCGCGTAGCCATTTGCGCTGGGCAATTGCCTTGGGGCGCGAGGCGATGGTCGCGGACGCGGTTCCATGGCTCCGGTTGTGATCGAGAGGCAAGATTCGAGGTAAAGTGATTTTGTTCCTCATTTGAAGGCGCTGCTTCCCGTCTGCCCTCGTGGTAGGAGGAGGTGGAGTGGCGGCCAGCTCCGATTTCTCCTCGACGGGGTTTGCGGATCGACGCGCATGCGCCATGCCAAATGAGAAATCGTTCGAGGCTAGCAGGACAGACGGCCTCGGCGAGCCAGTCGAGAGAGAAGGTCTTCGCCTCACGCGGATCAGATACGAATTCCCGAGCACTGCGGTGATGTAGCAGCAAGGCCCGCGACGCCACCAAACCTCTGTCGCGAAAATATGGAGGTGACGCGGTATCCGCCGTCTAGCGAAACAGCTTACGCAGCATCCGGCAGCACGCACTCGACGGCCCGGCCTCATCGCCGGCTTCAGGAGAAAAGATCAGCTATGAGCCGGCAGGCAATCGCTGCACGCGGCGGTCAGGTCGTGTAGATCTTCCGCGCACACAGCCGGCGCCGGAATGATGCTAGATGATGAGCCGACGCCAACATTACCGCAGGGGAGACAGCCAAGTCTGTCCTCAAGCGTCTGAAATGCATGTCCAAAAGCTGACAGCGACAAAAAACATGTCTGGTCCAAAACAACCGGCCGCCTTGGGCGTGAGGTTTCTCGAAGCCTACTCGTGCAGTTGCGCGGCTAAGCGCGCTGGCACGGCCTTTGCTAGAGATGCGGCAATATTGAGTCGGGGCTGACCGCATAAGAACGCGAGACGATTGATGGTCTGCTGCGCCATCTCGGCGGCGCGTTCGCTCAACGGTCACGGCTACACCCTTGGCAACGGCTGACGCGCGACTTTGCGGTTGCGCCGCCCTGCCGCGCCGATGCGCCCAAAGTTCGTTGATAGTCCGCTCGGCCGATTGAGGAAACCGGCTGTTGACTGCTGCCAAGGCGGAGATGGCTGGGCTCATTCGGACTGTCTTGACCGTCGGTGTCATGAAGCCAAAGACACCATTCTGGACGTTATGCATGACCAAGACGAGTGGGAGTCACAACGAATGATTTTACCGGAACTGCGCTCTGCTATCCCAGCCGGCAGAGTTTTGGAGATAACGACGACCACAGGATGCATCGTGGGATGTTCATATTGTCCGCAGGACAAGTTCGCTGACCGGCAAAGAAAGGTATCTGATACGAAGCATCTTAGTCTTGGAGATTTCAAGCGCTGTCTGGCGCGCGTACCAGCCTCCGTCGACATTAGTTTTGCCGGGTATTCTGAGCCATGGCTCAATCCGGATTGCACCGAAATGGTCGAGCACGCTTCCGCCAAAGGCCACGGCATCAGGATTTTCACGACGCTTGTGGGAATGAAGGGGCAGGATCTACAACGCTTGCAGGCGCTGCGGTTGGGGGTATTCGTGGTTCATGTTTTTGATGATGGCGCCCACATGAATAGCCGCCTTGTCGGAGCCAAGTATCGCGATTTGGTTGGTCAACTCGTCGACGCCGACATCCCTTCGATCCGATTCGTGGTTTTGGGTGAGCCCCATCCCGATATCGCCGACATTATCCCTGCCCAAGCCCTAGTTCGCGCGCGACCGGTGAGCAGCAGGGGTGGAAGCGTAGACCCTAAGATTGTAGAACCACGGCAGCCAGTCGTCGGAGCGCTGATATGCGTGGACGAACGGCAGTATCGGAATGTACTCCTTCCAAACGGCGAGGTCACTCTCTGCTCCATGGATTTTGAGCGGCGTCACGTATTGGGCAACCTACTATGCGACGAATATGGCGATCTCTTTAAAAGCCCAGTTTTTTGCGAAATCGTCGATCGCATGAATGGAGCGGCTGGTTTTCTGCTTTGCAGGATGTGTGAGTTTGCCGATCCAAACGATAGAACTGACTGACGCCGGCTGACCGCGGCGGGCCTGAAATGCCGACGTCCCTGAAACGGCAAGATGCACATGCCCGCGAAGTCATCGTGTTTTCACGTCACGCTAACACGATCCCGTAGGCGCGGCAGTCAGCCTCGACCATTTCCGAGACGAACTCATCGAAAGTGGTCTTCGGCTTCCAATCGAGTTTTGTCGGCTGCCTTGGAGGCATCGCCGATCAGCAGGTCAACCTCGATTGGCCCGAAACAGCGTTTGTCGATCCGGATCAGCGCTTGATTACTCATGCGTTCACGGCCCACCTCGTCAACGCCTTCGCCCTCCCAGACGATCTCCTTTTCGACTCGCCTGAAGGCAAGCCCCGACAAAGGTGCGGACCGTGTGTGTCTCGCCGGTTGCAAGCACGAAATCGTCAGGTTGATGCTGCAAGATGCGCCACATGCCCTCGACATAGGCGCGCGCCGAGCCCCAGTCGCGCTTTGCTTCCAGGTTTCCGAGATAGAGACAGTCCTGTTTGCCGGCCATGATCGAGCCACCGCACGCGTCACCTTGCGCGTGATGAAAGTTTCGCTGCGCGTCGGCCCTTCGTGATTGAACAGGATGCCATAGAGCCCGTATACCTCGCGGTAGTTCATGGTGATCCAGTAGGCGTAGACCTTCGCCACCGCATAGATCGAGCGTGGATAAAACGGAGTGCTCTCCTGCTGCGGGATGCCCTGGACCGAACCAAAGAGTTCGGAAGTTGACGCCTGGTAGAACCGCGTTTCTTTCTCGAGACGAAGAATGCGGATCGCTCGGCAGCAGCAGCGTGCCGAGCGTATCGGCATTGGCGCTGTATTCCCGGTCCCGAGGGAGACTGCACGTGGCTTTGCGCAGCCGGTGCAAGGTTTCGGCCTCAATGTCGGATACTCGACAGGATCGCAAACCTGCTTCCGTTGCTTTTCTCATGTTTTGCTCTGGCACGTTCGATGCATGGGACCCTCCCGAACGCAGCAGCGGATGTCTTCTATGATCAAACCCACGGGAAAATGCTGTCGCCGCACTCATGACCGCGCCCTCGCTGGTCGCCAAGCAGGCCGAAGGTCGGCTCATCACGGTCGAGGCGGGCAACTGAGCCCAATTGCAATGAGGGATAGGCTGCGAAAGCATGTCACTGACCACGCGGGGGTCATCGAGGCGGGATTCTCGATGCCAGCCACGCGCAACATATCGCCGGCATGAGTGCCGATCTCATCACGGAGCCGGCATCCGCGGGCGTCACACCCGATACTACGAACGCGCGGACAAACTGTTGCAAGTCCTGCGGTGTCGACGATGCGTGCGGGAAGGGCAAGCCCAGCGGCCATGGCCGACATTCGCCGCATATAGCGCCTGATTGGGAGGCGTCAGCAGGGGCAGGACAACTGGATCTCTCTTGCATTGGGATCGGTGCTGGCCCGTCCAATTTGAGCCTTGCGTGTCAGATACACGAGCAAATCGGGCACGGGGCATTGTTCTTGGATCGGCAAGTTGACTTCCGCTGGCATCCAGGCAGCGCATTCGACTCTTCAGAACTCCAGGTCAGCCACGTCAAGGATCTGGTAACGCTGGTGAATCCGCGATCCGCCTACACTTTCATAAACTACCTGCACGAGAACGGGCGTCTGTACCACTTCCTGAATGCACAGTTCGATGCTGTGCTCAGGGCTGAGTTCGAGCAATACCTGAACTGGGCGTTCCGCAGGAACCCACTTGTGCGCGGCGGCGAGACCGTCCGCGAAATACGCTATGATGGCGAGTTTCGGGTGCGGACGGACGACGCGGTGCTTAGTGCCAGAGACCTGGTGGTCGGCATCGGCAAGCAAGCATGGATTCCACCTCAATTTCAGGGCTGGATCGGACGCAACCTGTTCCATTCATCCGATTTGCTGCACATCCATCCTGAGGTGCGGCAAAAACATGTTTGCGTCGTTGGTGGAGGCCAGTCGGGAGCCGAGGTACTGTTGCATTTGGTCGGTGGGCCAAGAGAACGGCGGCCTGCCTCGATCACCTGGGTCTCGCAGCGCGAAAACTACCTGCCCCTCGACAACAGCCCGTTCACAAACGAGTTGTTCATGCCCTGTTTTTCGGATCGTTTCGCGGCAATGAGCGAGCCGCAGCGCAAGCTGTTCCTGCGGCGTTTCGTGCTCGCCTCGGATGGTATTTCGGATCGCACTTTGCGCGCCGTCTACCAGGCGCTGTATCGCCACGAATTTCTTGAGCCAGACCTATGTGACATCGCACTGCGGCCGGGTTGCAACGTTTCGCGCTGCATCAACGCCGGCGCGGGTCACAACTTGACGCTGCAGCGCGGCTTGGGCGACGTCGAAGAAGTCACGGCCGACATCGTCATCCTGGCCACCGGTTACGAGAACGCCGTGCCAAGCTTTTTGGAACCGATGGCGGATCGGCTGCAACAGACCGACAATGAGTTGGTCATCAACGCGGATTTTTCGGTGTGCTGGGACGGACCGCGTGACAGACGCATCTTCGTACAGAACGCCAATCCCGGGCAGCGCGGGCTGGCCGATCCGAACCTAAGCCTGCTGGCCTGGCGAGCTCGCCGCATTCTTGACAGCCTTCTACAGCGCGCGCCGTGCGCGAACCCTGAGCATCTTGGCTTTATCAGCCGTACCACCGTCGAGAGCTGGCCCGACCCGGTAGCCGAAGAAATGGGCAGCGGGATATGACTCAGCGACTACTGATCATCGGCGGTGGCATCCAAGGAATGATATCCGCCTCCGCTGCGGCGAAGGCCGGAGCCCGCTCCGAACTCATCGTGGCTGAACATGCCCTTGGACCTATTATGGGCGCATCGCTTTATTCTGCGGGCGTGCATTTGCCCCAGGGTCGTCGAAACCGTACCAGGTCGCTCGCTCGAAAGTGCGCAGTGGCCCTGGCGGCCATGGCTGCGTCGGCCGTCATGGGGGGGGGGCCGGGCCCATAGCGAAGCGAGTGGTGGCTGGACCGGTGAGGTAAGTGATCGGGACCAGCTTATTGAACCCGAGGACCCGGCGTGGCCTCGGATGGGCAGTCTGGCGCCGAACTTCTGCGGACAGTACCCGTTTTTGAGCATCGATGGACCCGATGCCAGCGACGTGCCCTCCCTGATCGCCCGCCCCGAACGGGAACTTGTCGCAAAGATTCGCGCTGCGCACGGCTTGCGTTGCGTCAGGCTGCACGAAGGTCGTCTTTCGGGCAGTCGCACCATCAACAGCATGCTCGGCAGTGACTACTATGCAGACGGACCGGATCGACAGACCTTTACGGGCCTCGGTGATCTCTCCATTGAGGAGGGACAACAAAGCCTTGCAATCCACCCGGAGCGGAACGCACTTAGCGCCGCCGTCTGCATGCCGTGGAGTATCGTCTCCGTGGTCAGCGCCCGACTGCCCCTAACCGGAATGTTTGACCAACCACTCTTTCCAACAGGAGGCTTTTCGCATGTTGACCGATGCACAAATAGAAAAGTGGAAGAAAGATGGATACGTCAGGCTCGAGAGGTTCTTCGATCCCGCGGCTCTGGAAAGTATTTCCAAATTTGTTGAAGACATATCCCGCTGGGATGTCAGCGATGATAAATGGCTCATGTGGTTCGAGAAAACGACTGATGATCGAAAGATCACCTCTAAGGCCGAGAATTTTCTGGACTTCCATGACCCATTGCGTCTTCTCCTCTTAGAAGATCAGCGCATAAACTGTGCGGTCGACGATTTGCTTGGCGAAGATTCGCGCAGACTCAAGGAGTTGCTGATCTTCCACTATCCCGATAGCGGCGGTTATCGCCCGCATCAGGACATTTATCACATTCCACACAGGCTGCCCGACCGGATGGTCCATGCGATCGTTGCCATAGGCATTGACGATTCCGACCCGGACAACGGCGGCCTTTTCTTCAGTCCCGGCAACCACAAGAAGGGGATATTTCCCATGGATGCCGGCGGGGTGATCGATCCTAAAGTCACCGAAATGTTTTCCTGGGAACCCATAGTATGGAAGGCTGGCGACATCTTCATCTTCGACGATTACGCACCGCACTACTCACAACCGAACAAAAGCAATCGTTCTCGGCGGACGCTCTACTTGGTGTTCCAGCGTGCTTCAACCGGTGGACCGACCCGCGCTGAATATAACGTGCTTAAGCGCGCCCTTAATCCGCCAGAGGGAAAAGTGGCCGATCTCGACAACCTCAAGCCCCCAAACGGCATTTTCTATCGCGATTGAGCTCACGGAACCAGGCGGGGCCATGCATACGAAACTGATCGACGGCTTAAAAATGCGCGGAGAGCATGGCGTTCTGATTGCCCGCTACTGGACCTCGCCCGCAGTCCGTTACGACACTTCGTTGTGTCGATCGTGCAGGTGTCGCCGGGCAGTCTTCTGTAACGCCTAAAGCCCCGCTGCCGCCCGTCGTCGCCCGCCTGGCCCCAGAGCCGGATTATTCTGACGGAGGCGGCCAACGTGTCGGGCTACCGCCTCTCTTCGCAACTTGCAGCAGAGGCTGTTGCGTTGGCAGCCGAAGATACCACTGCGTCAGCTGAGGGCCGTCATGCGGAAATCCACGTTTTCTCGATCGGAGCTGTCGCGGGCGTTCGGTATCGACATGGCTACGCTTGGGACGGGAAGCGCGGGCACCGGGTTTTCATTTGGCAAGGTGGCACCGGGCGTCACATCCGAGCCCCATCGGCACGACGAAATCGAGGCCTTCGTGGTCCTGTCTGGAGCGGGCAAGGTCAGGACCGACCTTGGGGAAATCTCGGTCGCAGCCGGCGATGTCGTTCTGTTCCATCCTTTTGAAGCGCATGTGCTGCACAACGATGGGGTCGAAAACCTAAACTTCGTCGATGTCTACTGGCGCGACGGCAAGGCCGCCCTCGAAGCTGCTGCCCAGGTCGCGATTCCCCGCGGGCCGATCTTCGTCTTCTCCACGCCGCCGACGCCGAATGGCGATCTGCATCTGGGGCATCTTTCTGGCCCTTATCTTGGCGCCGATGTCTACACGCGTTTCCTGCGCATGAAAGGGGTCGAAGCCTATCACCTGACTGGAAGCGACGATTACCAGAGCTACGTGGCCACGCGTGCCGATGCCGAGCAATCGACGCCCGCAAAGGTGGCGCGCCACTACGCCCATGAGATTCGAGCCACGCTTGCGCTTCTCGACTGTGAGGTCCACAGCTTCCTCCCGACTTTGGGCGATAGCGCTTATGCAGAGTTTCAAGCCGCGTGTTTCCGTAGTCTTCTGAGCAGCACGGCGGTAGATCTGCGCCAGAGCCCTGCGCTCTTCGATGCTGTGACAGGCGACTACCTTTACGAGCCGGATGTAAGCGGCCTCTGCCCCGATTGCGGCAGCTCCGCTGGTGGCAACATCTGCGAGGAATGCGGCGCACCGAACCTATGCCACGACCTAGATGCAGTCCGGTCGCGGCACTCGGCCGAGGCGCCGGTGGTCGGATCCGTGCGCCGTCCCGAACTTGCGCTGGAACGGTGCTACGACAATATCGACCGGCATTTAAGGGCGTCGGGCGCCCCAGTTCGGATCATGGACCTCTTCGCGCGTCTACGCCAACGTGGCGACTTTTCCGTGCCCATCACCCACCCCTCGGACTGGGGCCTGCCAGCCGAGGGGCTCCCGGGGCAGGTGATCTGGGTCTGGCCAGAGATGGCGTTTGGTTTTCTTTACAACATCCAGGCGCTAGCTACATCGCTCGGTCGAGACTGGGACGCGACCCTGCCCAGCAATGACTGGCAGATTGTCCATTTCTTCGGCTTCGATAATTCCTTCTATCACGCCCTGCTTTATCCGGCGCTTTATGCTGAGGTCTTCTCCCACTGGACGCCGCGCATCCGGTATCATGTGAACGAGTTCTACCTGCTCGACGGTCAGAAGTTCTCGACAAGCCGCAGCCATGCGGTCTGGGGCAAAGAGGTTCTGGGCCAAAAGACAGTCGATGTCGTACGTCTTCATTTGGGCCTGACACGCCCGGAAGGTGAGCGGACGAACTTCACGCTGGACGCGCTACGCCGCACGGAGAACGAGGTGTTCCAAGGAATCTGGCTGAATTGGCTTGATGCGCTGCACGGGGAAATCAAGCAGAACTTTGGCGGCTGTGTGCCCGATGCTGGCGACTGGGCTCCCGCCGATCGCGCTTTCTTTGCTCGGATAGAGATCCATCGCGCGGCGATGGAACGCGTCTATTCGGACGACGGCTTCTCGGTCCGGCGCGCGGCCGCGCAGGCCTGCGATTTCGTCAGCGATTGCGTAGTCTACCGACGGGCGCAAGACTATGAGGCGGCGCGACGTCTCTATCCCGCCCGCACCCGCACGTCGCTCGCCCTTCAGACGACGGCCGCTGCAATCCTGGCACAGACACTCGCGCCGCTGATGCCCCGATTTGCCAGCACGCTGGCGCGAGGTATCGATGGCGTCTCGACCGAAACATGGCCCACGTCCGTCCGGCGCCTTGCGCCAGGAACGACCTTTGATCTCGGACCCGTGCTGGGCTTCTACGCCAGAGCAGACATTCCTGCTCTCAATGAAGAGGAGGCATAATAGCCCATCGTAGTTTCGACCAGATTTGGGCCGCAATCAAAGCCGATGATGCCGAAGCTTTACTCGCGGCCACTGGCTGCCGAAGGCCACTCCCAGACCATAGACACAAACACTGGCCGGCCTTAACCAACAAATCGTCGAGACGCTGGCCCGCGCCTTGGAGGATCGCTCGGTTGACAAGCGCTTGCCATTCGTGCGGCAAATGCCGAGCGGGCTGCACTGCGCTGACCAACTTTCTCGGAATCGCGGAATTTCCGACCTATAGCCAGCCGGTCAAGAAGGTCATGCGGTTCGGGACGCTGGGTCGGCCTAGCTGTGCGCGCCCGCGCATCGCCGGCGGCGAATGATGCTAGATGAGCCGACGCCAACATTACCGCAGGGCAGACAGCCAAGCCGTTCTCGCCCTCAAGCGTCTGACGCATGATGCGTGTCCAAAAGCTGACAGCAGCAGAAAACATGTCGGGTTCAAAACAACCGGCCGTCTTGGGCTTGTAAGGTTTCGAGGCAGAATCATCCATTTACTGCCGGCAACGCGCTGGCATGACGTTTGCTGGTTGAGATCGGCAATACTGAATGAGGGCTGATCGCATGAGAACACGCAAGACTTCGATGGTCTCCTAACCGGTGTGTTCCGTTCTGAGAGAACCAGCTCGCGCTTAAACGTCAGGAAAGGTGTGGGAATGGAGAACAACATGTTGCGTAGAGAGTCCCCGGCTCCTCTGATCAAAGTGGACGACTGGCTGCGTGGCTAACCTCTCACGAACTTTCAGCCCGGCAAGGTGTCGGGATGACAAGTGGAATGGAACCCTGATCAATTCGCCCATTTTCTGCGGCGCGCCCGCAGTAACTGTGTTCATGGTGCACAGGGTCGACGGTCTGCTCCAGGTCAGGGCTCGGATCTTAGACTTCCAACCGAATAGCCGCGGCGGCGATATTCGACGCGAATTTGGCCCGTCGTTGAAGATGTCACAGTCCAGGACCTGTTCAAGGTCGGCCACAGGGGCAGCATTTACGTGGAATCGGCCTGGCGAGGCCGGACGTCGGCTGCGTAAGCGAGCCCGAAGTCAGCGTAACCGAAAGCAGAAATCCTCCGTCGAGGACGAGACCTGAAATTGAGGAAACGAAATGTCTCACGCAACGCTTGGCCCTGCCGTCAACAAGGATGGCGAGGCCCTTTCCCGCCCGTTCGTCAAATGCCTCCTGCGGCTGATCCGTGCTCAGGATTTTCACGGCTCATGCCAACGGAAATCGGACACCGGGCTGCTGGCCGATTTTATCATCACCAAGGGACTGCGCCGGAATATCCAATCATTGGCAATCCGGATTCGGACGCGCTGTGGAGGCGCGACATGTTTTAGACCGTAGTGGAGCTTGCGATCGAGGAGCGCTCAGGCGTGACATAAGTCAACAACAGAAATCAAACCGACCTCTGTCGAGACGTCTACCGGTTCGGCTTCGCGAATCCCAGACAACTCGCGGATACCGGCGCGAAACTGGTCGGCGATGCGACTGCAGCTATTGCATTCCGACGTGGCGCGGGCGTGAAGAAACTGATTTTCGAGGAAGGATCATGGCAAACTTGGATGAGATGGCGAAGAAAGTCCGAAAGCTTCAACTGCGCGCGGCAATTGCCAAGACGAACTTGCGCGACCTTGCCGAGGGTCTCCCGGTCAAATGGATTGAGATAGAGGAAGTCGCCGAGAAAACGCATGCCGTTTATGCCGAGTTGGATGGCGCCAGGAGAGCTTGCCAAAATGAAGACTTTGCGATGAGGAGCAAATTCATCAGCCGCGACGGCTCCATATGGGTGCCTGAATATCTGATCGCTATCGATGGCAAGATCTGTATCGGCTGCGGCCGCTGCTTCAAAGTCTGCTCGCGCGAGGTCATGCATCTTTACGGCGTCGATGACGCGGGTGAAATCCTCGGCGCCTGCGACGCCGATGACGACGATTTCGACGGTGAGCTCAATCGTATGATCATGGTTGTCGACCATGCCGGCCGCTGCATTGGCTGCGGAGCCTGCGGCCGCGTCTGCCCAAAGAACTGCCAGACCCATCTCGCGGCCGACCAGATCGCAGCATGAGCTGCATGGTTTGACGAGCCAAAATCAGGAGAACGGCATTGCGCTTCATCACCTTTTGTCGCCTCCTGGCGCTGGTCTTGTGCGGCACCGCTGCGACCGTTTACTTGGCTTCGCAGTCGATCCGTCTAACCGTCGTCGCGACGCTGGCCTGCTCGCTGCTGCTCCAGATGGTTTATTTCGCAAGTGTGCTCTTTCTAATCTGGCGATCCGGCTGTGCTGGCAAAGCCGGGCAAGGTGCTGAGCTTTTAGATAGGTCCCAGGAAGTTCGGTACCAGTCGCCCGACGAGGATGAGCGAAGGAATGAAACTCAAGATGGGGCCCAGCGCAATCAAACGCTCGGCATATCGCTGCTCCTCCCTTGAGGCGATGTAACAAGGATGAGAGCTCGGATTCATCCCTTTGTTCAAGTTTGATTATTCAGGCCATGGTTCCCTGGTAAGGTCGAAGGCGACGGCTTTCTCATCGTTCTACCGCCCAGGGAATGCAGTTTCTACGGGCGGATTCGCCGATGACGGTCCTGTGTTTCGGCGTGCAATTTTGACACCTGAGTGGAGTGCGCCCCTAGGGGTGGACACTGATCGGCTACGGTTTTGCCCGTCTGCCGGATGTGTTGGTCCTCGCGGTCATCTGCGCGACCGCATTCGCCGCGCCCGTCTCTCGTGGCCGCGCCCTCTTGAATTGAAGGTACAGACAGTTCCTCTTTTAAAAGCGACATCCGCCCTGTCCGTCAGCCGGAGAACAGTCGGAGCTAAAACCCTGTCACCACCAGTTCGCCAGGTCGAAATGGCAGCGAACGACCTTGCGGGGGCGCTAGGGTTCAGGCGTAGGTCGATGCCGAGAGGCACGTTCGACATTGTCCGATAACCGACAATGTCGGGTATGCAACGTAGAGGAAGCTGTCTCTTGGGTGTTTTCTAAATGTTTTTTGGCTTGGCACGGTACATGCTCGTTATTGCGCAAAACGCACGGATGAGTGGTCCCACCGCCACGACAGTCGCTAGCTTACGCCACCTCCCAAGGCGAACCCGGCCCGGCAGGGAGCTCCGTCTCTGCCGGGCATGCCTTTCAGACGACTCGCGTTCAGAACAGCAGCAAGTTCACGTCAGCAACACCGACACAGATTACTAATCAGTTGCTGGATACCGCTAGGACCGACACGCTCGTCAACTACAATCCGACGACTTACGGCCGCGGCGAGGCAAGCCTTTCGAGGGCATTGGCACCCGTTTCGATCAGGTAGACGAGCACTTCGATCGAGCAGCTGAAACCTCTGTGAGGCGTTGAGCGCCACAAAAATCGCCTCGCGGAATTCCGCTCGGCAACCGTGCAGTTCCTGCCGGTCCAATCGCAAACAAGAGCCACCGCGTTTTTATCGAAGTCTGTTGGTTTGGCGGTCTGGCGGCACTTGCAAAGCTGGCAAACACGCAGATGCCGACCGCGTATCGTCGTAGGTTTCCTAGGCGATGGTCGCCTCATCGCAGCATGGCGACATGTGGATCGCTTCGTCTCAATCGCAAGGAGAGCGCTGGAAATCCCCAAAGCTCTGATGGGTCGTCGGAGAGCGTGGCCGACCAATCCAAGCAGCGCTTATGGAACGAGTTTTGCGTGGCTATTTCAGCTGAATGATCATCGCCGGAGAGAATATGCTGGAAAAATTCGAGCGTTACCCGCTCACCTTTGGACCCACACCCATCGAGAAGCTCGACCGGCTCGGCAAGCATCTGGGTGGCAAGGTCGAAATCTACGCCAAACGCGAGGACTGCAACTCCGGTCTGGCGTTCGGCGGCAACAAGCTGCGCAAGCTCGAATACATCATCCCCGACGCGATCGCGTCAGATGCCGATACCCTTGTCACCGTCGGCGGCGTGCAGTCCAACCACACGCGCATGGTCGCCGCCGTTGCCGCCAAGATCGGCATGAAATGTCTCCTGATCCAGGAGAGCTGGGTTCCACATGAGGATGTCGTCTACGATCGGGTCGGCAACATTCTCTTGAGCCGCATCTTGGGCGCAGAGGTGCGTCTGGTCGACGATGGCTTTGACATCGGTATCCGCCGCAGCTGGGAAAAAGCGCTCTATGAGGTCAAGGCAAGGGGCGGCAGGCCCTATGCGATACCGGCCGGGGCGTCTGTTCACCCGAATGGAGGCCTCGGCTATGTGGGGTTCGCGGAGGAAGTGCGCGCCCAGGAGGAACAGCTTGGGTTTGCCTTCGACTACATGGTCGTTTGCACGGTCACCGGTTCAACGCATGCCGGCATGCTCGTCGGATTCGCCAAGGACGGTCGGCAGCGCAACGTGATCGGTATCGATGCCTCTGCCACCCCGGCCAAGACCAAGGCGCAGGTGCTTAGCATTGCCCGACATACAGCGACCCTCGTCGAGCTCGGATCGGAACTTGCCGAGGATGACGTGGTGCTGCTCGAGGACTACGCGCACCCGCGGTACGGCATTCCATCCGAGCAAACCAAGGAGGCGATCCGTCTGTGTGCGCGGCTCGAGGGTATGATTACCGATCCCGTCTATGAGGGCAAATCGATGCAAGGGATGATTGACCTCGTCCAGAAAGGCTTTTTTCCAGAGGGCTCGAGGATTCTCTACGCGCATCTCGGCGGCGCGCCGGCCATCAACGGTTATGGCTACACCTTTCGCAATGGCTGATGCTCGACAGACCTCCACGTGCTGTGCCTGCCGTAACAGCGCTGCGCCAAGTTTGACCGAAGGCCCGTTGGCAAACTTCAGCGGGCAGCTGTTAACTGCCGCCACGACGTGGGGTCGTGGTGCTGGCATGCTTGGCAGCATTTGCCTGTGCTCAATGTGTCCCGGAGCCGCATAAGAAGGGAGAAGACATGGCCGTTTGACTTTCTTGTCATTTTGCGGGGCCGCGATAATCGCCGTAAATTTGATAAATTGTAAGCTACCGAAGATGTCGCGCAGGCGCGGAGGTATCTACTTGAGCAGGTTTGGAAGCTGTGACCAAGCGTGCTCGAGCGGGTCGTCGTCGGCGAGCACATCGCCGGACACCCCCAGCGCGGCGGTGAACTGGGCCAGCATGGGTGAGGGAGAGGCGTCCTCCGCGACGTGACAGCGGGCAGTCGGTATCCGGCTTAACGAGGGCTTGCTCATACCTATTGCGAGCGTCGACGAGACTGTCGTTCCTTCGGCAATTTTGACCGAAACGGCGCATTCAGCCGGCGCGTTGCCTTCGGGCGGGTCGTCCACCTCGCGCTCTTTTAGCACTACGTGCGGAGGGGGTTTGGGGGCTACGACGTAGCTGAGCCGCTCTATACGGAGGGGCGCGCGCGGCGAGGCGACGATGAGGTTGAGTTGTCCCCCGATGGCCTCTACGTAGCTCTAGGTGTCGACAGATACATATCGGCCTGTTGCTCGATCTTCGAGACAGAGGGCTGGTTGATCTTGAGGGACAAGGCAATCTCCGCCTGGGGCTTCCCAGCCGCACGGCGCAGCTCGCCGTTCGACCTCCGTCCTTTAACTCTTCGAAACGTGCGTCGACACGCTCCCGACGCTCCTCGGGGAGGGCTGCGATCACGTCATCAAGCCTGCGTTCCATCACTTCCTCTCCTTCTTGTTCGCCGGCCCGGCGGAGATGCCCTTGATGGCATTTGTCCAATGGCGTGTTGATTGGTGGCCCGGAAAGGGAAGTCGCATCTGGCCATTGCCATCGCCCGGGCGCTCATCCGCGACAGCAGGCGCGGCTACTTCGACGGAACAACGACCGCACTGCTCGATCCTCTCACGCATCATTGCGAGATCATCGAAATCGGACATGAATCCTGGCGCTCCAAGAACCGCACCTGATCACCACATGGCCCAAGACGATCCGCGCCCGCCGGGCTTCGCAACCCGGACCAGCTCCGCCCGGCGAGCGCTAAACGCGATGCGCTGCCGCCAATTTTTACTGGGATATTCGCTGCGGCCAAGCAAGAGGGACATTTTCTCAAAAAAAAAGCAAAACTGGGCTCATTATCGATGTAGCACCGCCAAAAGTGCTCTACTGGGTGCATTTGCAGAGCGCGATTGACGAGTATCTGGGAGGGTTTTGCGCCGAGCTGGAACGGTCCGTGCAGTCCAAAATGCGTTCATAGGAAATATGATCACTTGGCGAAAACGGCTGTTTGACCCGGATCTTTCTTTCAGTGGCTGAGCGGAGTGAGATTGGTCGATGTCTGCATCGTCATGGGTGTTGCAATCAACGATGCCCAAAATGGCGAGCAGCATCTGGCGGTCAAAGCCCTCAAGGGATTTGGCGGCCGAATCCTTGCGGTGGTCGACGACTTAGACAGGGATACTTATCGCCCGTCCATGCCGCTTCGCTGGTGTGATCTGCATCTTTGCTTCCAGAAGAAGGGCAGGGACACGCCCAAGTGCGAAGTCGACCTCGTTACAGCGATTGAAGGTGGCTGAGACGCACGATCGCGAAAACTATCGGAAAGGAACAAAGTCATGACTGAAGAATCACCGGCGAAATGACCAACGGCAACGTGTTTGCGGATTTGGGCTTTGACAATTCCGAAGAGGAATTGCGGAAAGCCAAGCTCGCCCGCGAGATCCGCGCCGTCATTAACCGTCGGCGCCTCAATCAAGCCCAAACGGCTCGGTTGCTCGCTATGATGAAACAGCTCGACATATCTGCCATAGTCACGGGGCGAACAGCAAAGCCCGGTGCGCTGCCTCGATCGACGCGCTTATAAGGTTGGCGCGCCACAAGCCGCGCAAATCGGCACGGACGGCCGAAGCAGCCTAATCATTGGCGCGAGCGTGAGGTCCAGCTCTCGACAAGATCGGCTTCCTCGGAGATTTCCATCTCCTCGTCCTCCTGGCCTCTTTCGGTGGATACGAGGGTCATGAGTGCCGAACCGCCCTTGCGCCCAGTTTCCTCCCAGGAAGCGGTCGTCGCTTCGTAGCGGCACGGATGACCTTATCCGGACGACGATGGCTCTTCCGATTCTTAAGTCCAAATGCTCTCTGGCGTGAGGATCTCGAACGGAACAATCCGCTGTTCGATTAGCCGCGTGTCCGTGCGTTCGATCATGCGCAGCATCACATTGATGAGTTCTTCAGGCATCCTGTCGACGGGATGACACAAGGAAGCCGTAATCAAGCCATCGCTCAATCCCTTGCGTGTCTCGGGCCCGATGTCGCGGCAGACGAGCCGGATTTTGCACTGCTGCTCCACAGCGAGTTCGCGCATAGCACGCAGGACGCCGGAAATGCCGCCGCCATTGACGAAGATGCCCCTGAGCTCGGGCTCCTCCGCTACCAGCCTACGAACGATTGCATAGGCGTTCTTCGGCGCCTCATGGGTCAGGAGCGTTTCGCTGACGTGGAACTCGGGCGCGTGCTCGCGCATGTAGGAGCGAAAGCTCGCATCCGAGATGTCTTGGAACTGATAACGGTTGCCGCCTATGAGAGGAAAGACCTTACCGGGCCGACCGGACGTCTGGCTGATAAACCATGCGGCGGTGCGGCCGGCCTTCCAGTTGTCGGTTCCCACAAAGCCGGCCCGGCTGGCGGCGGACAGGTCGGTCACGTAGGCGATCACCGGAACGCCCTTGACGCGCAACTCGTCAATCGCCTGGCCGACGAGCGGGTGATCGGCCGAGATCACAGCGATTGCATCGGCACTTTCGCCTATCTTGAGCAGATTGGCAGCGACCGCTTCTGGGGAAGGGTCGTCCTCGAAGAGCACGTCTGGCTTAATAACCGCATCTGTGCGTCGCGCGCAGGCACCGAGAAGCGCCTCGGCCCAAATCTGACAGAGCGGCCGGTGCGATTGCTGCAGGAGAAAGCTCAAGTGCCGATGCGGGAGATTGTCCCGCCTGCGTTCGTGCAGCGGCCCCGAACTGTGGAAGCCGATCTGCTGCGCTGCGCTTGAGATGAGGTCGGCCGTCTGCGGTCGCAGTGAGCCAGTTCCGTGCAAGAGCCTATTGACCGTAGAAACACTTACGCCCGCGGCTTTCGCCAGATCCGCGATCGTTGGCCTGTTCATTCGCCGCCTCCCATATGCAATTCGTGAATGACGTCTTCCAAGTGCAAATGCCATGTCACCGGCGAAAGAGGCGTAGGTCTCCGGATTCTTCGAGGGAGGCCTGACATATTGCACGAATCTCCGCGCAGCCTGACGCCCAATCGGAGCCCGGTTTTTTCCGATGGCGCCACCCGCGCCGCGGCTGTGCGATCCGAAGCCGCGTCGCGCGCTGCAACGCGAAGGCGCCAATCTGTGTGACATCAATGGGCGCTGCTTTCTGGACCTCAATCAATACTTTCGCCATTCTGATTCATTGGCGGGCTTTGCCCCGGCGCTTGATGCGGTCGCGCGTATCCTTCATGACGGCAGCCGCCTTTCAATTCGACGGCACATGAGTCGACCTTGCTGGGCTGCCTGCTCGATTGTCTTCCGGCGGTCGAGCAGATCCATTTCGTCAATCGACACTGAGGCTGTGATGATCGCCATCAAGGCGGCGCGCGCATTCACTGAACGCACGAGCATTGCCAGATCGAAGGCGCTATCAGGAATCCTTTGATTGGCCCGAGGCGGGGCCAGGGGAGGGATATCCGCAACATCGCGTCGCCGCAGGCGTCTGCGCCCGTGCCAGCTCACGCAGGCGCTGGCATCGATTGCCGATGAGGTCGTCATTCTTCGTTCAATGATGCCAGTGTGCGGCCATGCTGGTGATGGACTGCATGGACGACCCTCCACATAAGGGCAGGCTCGGGCATCAACTGCCTCTCGTCGAAACCACAACCTCCCCCTTTTTTCTTGGCAGTACGCTCCACGATCAAATCCGACCGGGATCAAGGATAACAACCGCAGCCTGCTCGCCGTGGTGCTGAACTCCCCCACGAAACAGCACCATGCGAACGGCGAAGATCATCAAAGTCGATGGTATGGAACAGCCCTTCGAAACGGCATCGAAGGCGCGTACCTGGTCGTGCTGAACATCACAAAGAGAAGGAAACGATCTATGGAACAGATTGCCACCGTCAGCCTGGATCTTGGCGCTCACGTCATTTCATGGGCGGTCACGGGTGCCTCTTTGCAGGATCGGAATTGCTCCCATCCTGCTGCGCGAAGATTACACTCGACGCAAGTACCGCAACCGAAACCCCAGCTATGTCTATGCTCGCGGTCTCCGCTATAGCAGGTGTGGCTTCCTTCGCAGATGAGCTTCACCAGCGCCTCGCCGCCCAGCCAATCCGCCAGCGCCCAGGTCTGCGCCTTGTCACACTGCGTGAGGGGTGTGTGAATGACGAAACGCGTTTCCATTCCAAGGTTCAGGGCAAGTTGCATCGCCTTAACTGCGTCATCTCGACAATCCGGGTAGCTGAAACGATCCGTCTCGGACACGCCGATTACGAGGTGATTCGCGCCCATCCGGTAAGCTATCGCGGCCGCAAAGCCGAGGAACAGAAGGTTGCGGCCAGGCACGAAGGTATTTGTTATGCCGTTCGCGTTCAGTGCGATCTCGACGTCGCGCGTGAGCGCGGTATCACTGATTTGACCGAGTACGGCCATGTCAATCATGTGGTCCTCGCCCAGTCGACCACGCCAGGCCGGAAAGTCTGTTCGAATGCGCTCGATCAGGTAAGGCCGCACATCGAGCTCGATCCGATGCCGCTGCCCATAGTCGAAGCCGATTGTCTCGACGCGCTCGAAGTTCTCCAGCGCCCAAGCCAGGCAGGTTGTCGAATCCTGGCCGCCGGAGAAAAGGACGAGTGCGGTTCCCGGATCTCGTTGCATCGGGTCAACCCTCGTATTCAGCCCAGCACAGCGGTGTCTCATAGACTGTTACCGAGCACATTTGGCCAAGAAGCGGCTTGGTTTGGTTCCAGATCCAGACCGCAATGTTTTCCGCGGTCGGATTGTCGAGACCTTCAATCTCATTCAGATACTGATGGTCGAGACGTTGCAGAAGCGGTCCGAACACAGCCTCGACATCGAAGAAATCGATGACAAAGCCCGTGTCGGGATCGACGGGCCCTTCCAAACGCAGTTCCACACGGTATGAGTGGCCATGCATGCGGTGACAGCGATGGGTCTTTGGCACGCGCGGAAGACAGTGCGCTGCCTCGAAGGTGAAAGCTTGCGTAATTTTCATGGGATCCCGAGAAACTTGTGGGTTTGAAGGCTCAAGCGCCAACGTGGGTTGGCAAGACAATAGGCCACCGCGGCGGCCGTATTCGCCTCGCGCTCGGGCCCATCCATCGGCTGAAGCAAAAGGTGCTCAAACGCGAGAACTTCGAAATGTTCGGGCTCCGCGCCAATCTGAGGATATACAAGCTTTAGCTCGTCCCCTGCCATGACCACGAGGCGTGCATTGCATTTCGGACTGACGCACAGCCAGTCGATGCCGGCGGGTGTGGGGATGGTACCATTGGTCTCCACGGCAATTTCAAACGCCAAGGAATGCAGCGCTTCCAGGAGTTCTTCATCGATCTGGAGGAGGGGTTCTCCTCCGGTGAGCACGACGAGACGCTGCCCAGTTCCCGACCCGCGCCAGGCTTGTTCGATCGCCAACGCAAGCTGCCGTGCGGTGTCAAAATGTCCGCCACCGGGGCCATCTACCCCAACGAAATCGGTGTCGCAGAATCCGCAGAATGCTTTTGCCCGGTCGTCTTCACGTCCCGACCAAAGGTTACAGCCGGCGAAACGACAAAATACGGCGGCCCGCCCGGCTTTTCGTCCTTCACCTTGAAGGGTGTAGAAGATTTCCTTGACCGCATATGACATTGCTCAAGCGGCCTTCGAGTGAGCAAGGGAGCATCTCTGCTGGCTTACGAGACGCGGCAAAAGGTGAGGAATGCCATGTGGCATGTTGTGCAGCTTGTTCCACCGTCGAGGCTCGTTGCCGAAAACCCACTCGCTCGAACTCCACGCAGAATTAGGTTTCAGCGGGTGGAGACTGCGGGGAAGGGCCTCTCGCTCCTCGAAGCCTATCACCAAAAGAAACGCCTCGATCACGCCGCTCATCGCGATGATGCCTTGACGAGGACGAGGCGTGAGAATCCTGGTGTCTCCTCGAAAGCCTGCCTCACGGCACGGAAAAACTCGCTCATCAGCCGTAAACCGCGCTCCAGGATGAGGCGGTCGAGCGATGAGAAGGCCGTGTGCGGCGGCAGGGCGCCGAGAAAATCCGCCATGTCCTGATCAGTGATCTGAAGGGCTTCATCGATGGTCTTGCCGACGATGAATTCGGTAAACGCCGAGGAAGCGGTTATGGCCGAGCCGCGGCCGAAGGTCTGGAACGTTGCGGCAGTAATCGTCTCGGTCTTGGGGTCGAAACCCATTATCAATTTAAGCCCGTCGCCGCAGGCGACGGCGCCGACCTCGCCGGCCGCATTGGGGGTGTCCAAAGCGCCGACATTGTGCGGGTTGATGAAATAGAGCTTGTCGCTGAAGAGGTAGACGTTGTCGGTATTATCCCGCACGGCGCCGATCCTTGTCGTGGTGGCGGCTAGCCAAAAGACTTGCCGCAGGCGCATTTGTCCCGTGCATTGGGATTGTCGAAGACAAAGCCCGAGGACTCCAGGTCAGTGACGAAGTCAACGGTCATGCCGGCGAGATGGGGCTGGGAGCTTGCGTCGACGAACACCTTGACCCCGTCCGTCTCCATGATGGCATCGCCCTCCCGCGAGACGCTTTCCAGATCCATCAGGTATTTGAGGCCGGCGCAGCCGCCCCCCTCGACCTTGATGCGAAAGCCTTCCGCCGGTTCGTCGGCGCGGGAAAGCGCGGCCTTGACGGCGGCGACGGCGCTTTCAGTGAGTGTGATCATGGGACTATTTTCTAGCTGATGCGTTCGCAAGCCACGCTGCACAGAGCGTGCCAGAGAGGAAGATTGGATTAAAACACCGGGTTAGCGGATTTGGCGCCCTGTCTCACATCCAACAATTGTCGGATGTCGGACCGAGTGAAACCTTGCGTACAAAAAGCGGAATCGGACAAATCGCCAGTGTCGTCGCCTGAGCCAGCGTTTTCGATCACATGAATGTGGGCCGGTGAAGGGTGGGGACTCTTAGTCGTGCTGCGCTCCAAAAGCCGCGCCGTCGTCACCACACAGTACCTTGGCGAACACCGGGGTTGTCGATACCGCTTCGATCGCGCCTTCTCGAAGCAGGCGCCGTCTGCATCAGATCGGGGTGCCGAACACCACTCGCGTGCTCGGCCCGTGGCCTGCGGTGCGGAAGCCACCTCGCGAGGGGCCGACTGAGGCATTGTATATGGCGTGAAGCGAGAAGGTGGGCCAACGTGCCGCCCAGGAGACAGCGCAATCACCGGCACGGCGGCCACGGCCACAATTAGAGGCCGCGGTCAGTTCCAGTTCTGCCGCCAATTCGCGGTCCGGCTCTTCCGCGCCTCAAACGAAACCTGAGCAAGCACCGGTCTCGCCGTCACATCGAAGTGAGAAATCGCCATCTGCCACAGCTACTCGTCGGCAAGGCTGCCGTCACAGCCGACGTAGAGCAATACAAGCATCGTGGTTGCAGTCATGCTGGAAAAACCCGTACGGTTGTGTCGGTCGCGCTCGCCAACAACGCCGCCGATAGCGTTGCCGCAAGGCGGGTACTGACTGTCACGCTATCGCTATCCAATGCGTTGCAACAGATTCGTCAAACAAGTTTACAGACTCTTTGCGAACGCAAGTCGCTGACCATGATACGTTCGCTTAAGGCAGAGATTGGCCGCAGCTAATCGTCGAAATCAATGGTTTGGAGTGCGTAAACATAGAACCTGCAGTGTTGATCGCGAGCCGCATACAGAGAGGCCATTTAATGGATATCGACATTTTCGAAGCTTACGAGTCTAACGTTCGTCGCTATGGACGATCGTTTCCAACAGTCTTTACAAAGTCGCTTGGGGCGACAATCTGGGACGAGGCCGGCAAGCCCTATATTGATTTCCTTGTAGGTTCCGGCGCGCTCAACTACGGTCATAACAATCAAGATATTATGGCACCGGCAATTAAATATCTCGTCGATCAAAATATCGTCTTGTCGCTTGACATGTATACAACTGCAAAGCGTGATTTCATCGAAGTGTTCGTCGATTCGATCCTGCAGCCCCGGGGCCTTTCTTACAAGATACAGTTTCCTGGGCCGACCGGGACGAACGCTAACGAAGCGGCGTTGGCGCTGGCGCGAAAATATACCGGCCGCTCGAGTGTCATGGCCTTCACAAATTCGTACCATGGCATGTCGCTCGGCTCCTTGGCGGTGTCTCGGTCCGGAGGCCGCAGCCGGCGTCGGTATGGCGGAGTTGCTGCCGATCGCGCAAGCTCGGCAGAATCTTCGGGGTGCGGCTACCGCCGCACGTCGGGTCATCGATATCGGGCGTCCCTGGCTGAAGTTCCTTGGCTGGTGGCGTGAGCCAACTGTCATATCGTCGTATCAGGCGCAACTCGACCGGTATGTGGCCTGGATGCGCGACGAACGCGGATTGACATCGTCAACTGTGGAGCAATGGGGGCGCATAGCCGGCAGATTCTTGCTGTGGTGCGAACAGTCGGACCACCAGCTCAAGGATTTGAAGGCAGAAGACATCGACAACTATATAGCGACCCAAGGGGCCGGACGCTGGGGTCGTGTCTCGATTGCACACACCGTCTCTGCCTTGCGCGGATTTCTTCGATATGCGGCAAAGGAGGCTTGGTGCTCAGACCGCCTGGCGACGTCAATGTCGCGGCCTCGGCTTTATCAGCAAGAATCTCTGCCATACGCCCCCGATTGGTCCGACGTCCAAAAGATGTTGGCTGATGTCGATACTGACCGGCCCCGCGACATCCGAGACCGCGCGATCCTAATGTTGCTGGCGGTGTATGGTATGCGGCGCGGCGAAGTAGCCGCATTGCGGCTCGACCAAATCGACTGGGCGGAGCGAACGCTTCGGCTGTTCCGCTTAAAGCGCCGACAAGCCCAGATCTATCCACTGGTGCCTTCTGTTGCTGAAGCATTGGCACGCTACGTGGATACGGTTCGCCCGCCGTCGTCGTGTCAAGAAGTTTTCCTTCGGATGAAGGCGCCTCGACAGCCCTTGGAAGCTACCAGCATTTATAGCGTCGCCAATCGGCGATTTGTCGCGCTCGGTATTCAAGCGGCGCATCGCGGCGCGCACGCGTTGCGCCATGCCTGTGCAGTTCGCTTGCTCGCCGAGGGGCTGACCATCAAAGAGATCGGCGACCATCTTGGACACCGCAGCACTGCGGCAACAAGTGTCTACGCAAAGGTGAACATGGCAGCTCTTCGCGAAGTCGGCGCCTTCGATTTGGGAGACGTCCTATGAAGCTGATCGACGTCATCGATGCTTACCTGGCCCGGCAACGATCACTGGGCATGCGCTTCGAGTCTGCCGGACGCTTGCTCCATCGCTTCGGGCGAGCAGTCGGCGATCGACTGATCCGCGAGGTAACCCCAGAATCGGTCCTAGATTTCCTCAATGGAGACAAGGGGCCGACGGCAACGTGGGCACTTAAACACAGTGTGCTGAGTGGCCTGTTTAGGTTCGAAATAAGCCGTGGATATGTGGATCGCTCGCCTCTGCCGACAGTTCTGCCGCACCTGCCGCCGCCGCAAACGCCGTACGTATATTCGACCGAGGAAGTGCGCCGATTACTGGAGGCAACGTCGACTTTGCGAACGGGCTACAGCCAGCATGTACCCGCGATGTACCGTACAATGATTCTGCTCCTCTACGGAACCGGCATGCGGATCGGCGAGGCCCTGCGCTTGACCTTGCAGGATGTCGACCTAGTCGAGGAGGTCATCACCATCCACTGCACCAAATTCTTCAAGACTCGCCTGGTTCCAATTGGACCGAAGCTGTCTGGAGAGCTGGCCGCGCATCTCGATCGTCGTGGCTTACTACCAATGCCGCAGGGGAGAGCGGCACCGCTGTTCGCGTCGCGCGGCATTCGAGGATGGACTTATCAGAGTGTCGTCACCATGTTGCAACATGTCCGCCGGGCCGCCGGTATCGAACGCCCGATCGGCGAACCGCGTCCACCACGTATCCATGATCTTCGCCACACAGCGGCCGTCCACCGTGTCGTCGCATGGTATCATTCCGGCCAGGACGTTCAACGATTGCTTCCGCAACTTGCAACCTTCCTTGGTCACATCGACATCCGATCGACGCAACGTTATCTGCAAATGACGCCGGAACTCCTGGAGGCGGCCAGCCAACGCTTCGCCCAGTATGCGATGGAGGGCAGCCATGAAGAATGAGATGCTCCTCGGACCATGGGTGCGGCGGTTCCTCCTCGAACACCTGGTGGCGGAACGGAACCTGTCCCGAAACACTCAGGCCAGCTACCGCGACACCCTAATGCTCTTGCTTCCGTTCGCCAGCAATCACGCGGCGCGCGCGATCGATCGAATGTCGGTTGACGATCTGACACCGTCAATCATTCGTCAGTTCCTTGATCACTTGGAACGCGATCGAAAGTGCAGCGGAGTCACTCGAAACCAGAGGCTGGCAACCATACGCTCATTGGCAAGGTTCATTGGCATGCGCTCGCCGGTCCACATCGCGTGGTCCGGCGAAGTACGAGCGATGCCGTTCAAGAAGACCGCCAAGGCCATGATCGGATATCTTGAGAAGCAGGAGATGGACGCGCTCTTGGCACAACCGGACCGTCGTACGCCTCTCGGCAATCGCGATTACGCTTTGCTTCTGTTCTTGTACAACAGCGGTGCCCGTGCCGATGAAGCGGCGAAGTTGATCGTCGACAATCTGCAACTGGGCCGGCAATCATCGGTGCGACTACACGGCAAGGGCAACAAGTTCCGAGCATGTCCGTTGTGGCCAGCCACTGAAACGACACTGTCGAGGCTCGTCGAGGGACGTAGCAAACGCGATCCGGTCTTTTTGAACCGGCTCAACATGCCGTTGACGCGGTTCGGGATCCACGGAGTCGTGACCCACTACGCCAAACTGGCGAGCAAAAGAGTGCCGTCGATAGAAACAAAGCGTGTTAGTCCCCACACGATCCGGCATACAACTGCAGTCCACCTGCTGCGCGCTGGCGTCGATATCAACACAATCCGTGCTTGGCTTGGCCATGTGTCTCTCGACACGACGCATATTTACGCTGAAGTCGATATGGAAATGAAGGCGAAGGCGCTTGCTCGGGTCGACATCTCTGACCAACAAGCCACTGTCCCTCAGTGCTCGCTGCCATCCCTGATGGCTTTCCTGAAGGCTCTATAGCGGACGCTGAGTTGAAACTTATGTTGCGGTTAAGGCCGGGGGAATGAAACCGGCCACCGTTACATATGGCTGGCCGCAACATAACCGCTGAATCCGTCGGCCTGGAGGGTGCCAGCAAATCCGGCGAGCTCGCTCATCACGCTCTCGCCGGCGCGGCCCATGGTGGCGCGATACCAGGCGATCGGCGGCTCCTTCGAACCCGAGTTGCGGTCGTCGGCGACGTAGACCCAGAGCGCGCCCTTGTGCGTCTTGCCAGTGCCGGGCGCCAGGATCGGAAGCCGCGTGTCGTCGGTGTGAATCTTGCTGCGGGTACGGCCGATCTCACGGATGCGGTTGTAGATCGGATCGAGCAAGGCGGCGGCGTAGCCGGCGCTGCGCGCAAGCGTGGAACGCTCGATATCGACGCCCTTGGCGGCCATCATCTTGGCCTGACGGTAGAACGGCAGATGATAACCCCACTTCGCCATCATGATATGGGCGAGCGCGGCATAGCTGAGCTTGCCGCGTGCAATGGCCTTAGCTGGTGCCGGCGCCTGGATGATTTTATCGCAGGTCCGGCAGCTGTACTTGGGTCGAACGGTCTCCATCACCTGCCAGGCTTGGGCGACCAGATCGAGCATCTCGTCGCTATCTTCGCCCATGGCGCGCAGATCGCCGCCGCAGCCCGGGCAGCATGCGCAAGACGGCTCGCGAACAATGCGCTTGCGCGGCAGGTTGGGGTTGAGCTTGCGCACCGGCAACACCCGGACCTTGTCGGTGTCAGCGACGATGGGCGGCTCGATATCGGGCACGCCGGCAGCTACATCGGTCTCGAGATCTTCGAGCTCGAGCAGCATCTGGCCCAGCTTCTCGGACGAGCGGCCGAAGGTTTTGCGGTTGAAGCGATCGATCTGCAGTTGCAGGCGCTGGATGCGAAGCGCGGCCTCGGCGCGCTCTCTTCGCAACTGCTCATCGCGTTCGGCGATGGTGGTGTCACGGGCAGAAACGGCCGCCTCCAGAAGCGCGATCCGGGCGAAGAAATCAGCGGTTGAGGGAGCTTGTTCCGACACCCAAATTACATACCCGAAAGACCTCTGTTACGAAAGTAAAATCGGCACAAAATCAATAAGAAACGACCGAATTTAGCCGGCCAGACGCGGTCCATAAATCTTGTTCGGCCGGCGCCAGTCGATCCCGTCCAGAAGCAGCGAAAGCTGTGCCTTAGTGAGCGACACGGTCACCTGATCCTTGGTGGTCGGCCAGGCCAAACAACCATCGGAAAGCCGTTTTGTAAAAAGGCAGAACCCCTGGTCGTCATGCGCCAAAATCTTGATGATATGACCCTTGCGTCCACGGAAGCAGAAGATCGCGCCGGTGAACGGTTAGGTGGCGCGCCACCTAACCGCATTTATGCATCGGGTGAGATTTTGTGGCGGAGCCGTCCTGGCGCCAGCCGGGGTCTGCCAAATCTGGAATCCTCCGCCACATAATATTTCATGCCTCTCTGACGGACGCGGGATCCCCCTGCGCCGCAATGCTGGAGGGGCAATATGCTCGACTTCTATTTTTCGTATCGTGGGGTACTCAAGCGCCTGCGTAGCGGTGCGCTCGGCGGCGAGATGGATCGCTTCGCGGAGCATTTTTTCAAGCTCGGTTACAAGCGAGCGTCCGCCAAGATTTACCTGACCCGGATTGCGCGCTTTAGCCAGTTTGCTGGCACGCACTGCGTTCCGATGCCGATCCATCAAGATGTCGTCGACAGCTATTTGCGCACGTTTACTACGGATACTCCGCGCATTGGGGCAGTGTCGGCGCTGGGCCACGCAAAGCGAGTGGCTCCGGAGCGGTTCATTATTTCTTTTCCAAGTGAAGTGGATGATCCGGATGCTCCGCTTCTGGCCGACTTTTCGGACTATCTGCATAGGGTACGGGGGCTGGAGACTAAGACCCGCGAAGGCGTTCTTCTGGGCGGCCGCCGCTTTCTGGATTGGTTCCGCCATCACCATCTCGGCCAGGACCTCGAGGCGTTGACGGCTGAGCAGGTCCTTTCTGCTGTCGAGCATCGGCTGTCACTATCGGCGAGCTCCAGCAGCCGCACGGCAGCGACTTCGCACATTCGAACATTTCTTCGGTTCTTGTATTGGGCTGCCCACCATCGCCAAGATCTCGCCCGCGTTGTCCCAAGGACGCCCTCTTGGCGCTTGGCACATTTGCCGCCGCGCCTTGCATGGGATGACGTTCGGCAGGCGATCGATGCGATCGGCGCAACGACGCCGATCGACATCCGCGATCGAGCCGTCCTGCTGCTGCTAGCCACTACGGGCATTCGCAACGGCGAGTTACGCGCCATTCGGCTGAAGGATGTCGACTGGCGTACTGGCGAGGTTTTTGTCCGGCGCACCAAGGGCAAGCGTGATCGGGTGGTGCCCCTCCTCGAGGAGACCGGCGCCGCACTCTCCGATTATATCCTGCGCGCTCGACCGAAGGTGGATAGTCCGTATCTGTTCCTGTCCTTCGCACCGCCGCTGGGGCAGTTTAAGTGCGCGTCGCCTGTTTCGAGGATCGTGCGCAAGCGGTTGCGGCATGGCGGGGTCGAACTCGGGCGGGTCGCAGGTGCGCATCTCCTGCGCCACAGCCTTGCCACCCAGCTCGTCAGGCAGCGAAGACCAATCAACGAGGTCGCCGATCTTCTTGGCCACAGGAGCATCAACACAACGGCGCTGTATGTGAAGGTTGCGGCCTCGCAACTCGCCGAGGTCGCACTCCCCTTTCCGGGAGGCGCGGCATGACCGCCTTTACCCGATTCCTCGGCGAGAAGGCCGAGCGTTACATCGAACTGCGCCACTCGCTCGGCTACTCTTTCAGCAAACAAGCTGCCACGTTGCGGGCTTTCGTCCGCTACGTTGAACGCGCTCAGTTCGATGCGCCCGCCACCCGGACGATGGCGCTGGACTTCGTCCTGTCGTTCGGCGGCGCCGCCAACAGCCGCACCACTCGTCACGGCGTGCTCCGCCGCTTCTACGAGTATCTCGCCGTCTATGACGCCCAAACGGAGACCTTGGAGCGTAGAGTCTTTCCCAGATCCAGGGCCATTCCGCCGCCGCGGATCCTCAGCGAGTCAGAGTTGGCGTCGCTCATCGAAGCATGTGCACGCATTTCGCCCCGCATCCCTCTCAGGGGGCTGACGATGGCAACGCTGATCGGATTGTTGGCAAGCTCGGGACTGCGATCTGGCGAAGTGGTCAGGCTTGATCGTTCCGACGTCGATCTGACCAGCGGGGTGCTTCTGGTTCGGAAGACGAAGTTCCGCAAGGACCGTCTCGTTCCAGTTCACACGACGACCCAGGCTGCCCTTCGCCACTACGCCCGTGAGCGTGACGCCGCTTTTCCCACGCCCAAGGACCAGGGCTTCTTCCTCAGCTCTCGTGGCAACCGCCTCTCAGCGACCGGCCTGCAAAACGGTTTTGCCGAGGTCCGCAAGCTCGCCGGCCTTGATGGCGGTAAGCCCTTAAGGCCGCACGATCTCAGGCACCGGTTCGCCGTGACCCGCCTCAGCTTCTGGCATCAACAGCGTGCAGACGTTCAGGCGTTGCTCCCGTTGCTCGCCACATATCTCGGCCACGCCAGCTACAGCGATACAGCTTACTACCTCACTGGTTCGGCGGATCTTCTCGCCATTGCGGCGGACCGCGCTTTCCTCGATGGAGGTGCAGCATGAGCGAACATCTGCTCCTGGCGCCGCTCCTGGAATCCTACTTTCGCCGGCGCTTGACCAAGCAGCGCAACGCCACTCCCGCGACTGTCGCGAGCTATCGCGACGCCTTGCGCATGCTGATCCTCTTTGCCGCCGCCAGGTTGCGGAAGAGGCCGGCGGCGTTGGTGCTCGAAGATCTCGATCGAGACCTCGTTCTCGCCTTTCTCGACGAACTCGAGGAGAAGCGGAACAACACCGTCGCCACGCGCAATGCCCGACTAGCTGCGATACGATCTTTCTTCCACCATGTGGCAGCGGCCGACCCGGCGTCCTTTGGTGTCGCGCAACGCGTGCTGACGATCCCCACAAAACGGGCGCACATTGAGGTGACGCGCCACCTCACCAACGCAGAAGTGGACGCAATCATTGCGGCGCCCGATCAGAGGACGCCCCGCGATCGGCGCGACCGCGCGTTTCTGCTGTTCCTGGCGCGGACCGGCGCTCGGGTCTCCGAAGCCATCAGTGTCAATGCTGACGACCTTCAGTTGGAACGCCCGCGTTCGCAGGTGCTGTTGCACGGTAAGGGGCGCAGAGATCGCGTCATCCCCGTTCCTCAGGATCTGGCGAGAGCGCTGGCGGCCTTGCTGCGCGAACGCGGAATCGCCAACCACGAACCACGAGCGATCTTTGTCGGCGCCCACAATGAGCGCCTGACGCGCTTCGGGGCGACCCACATCGTACGACGAGCGGCGGCCAAGGCAGTGGCCATAAGGCCGGACTTGGCCGAAAAGCCCATATCGCCACACATCTTCCGGCACTCCCTCGCCATGAAGCTTCTCCGGTCCGGCGTGGATCTTTTGACGATTCAAGCCTGGCTCGGGCACGCACAGGTCGCCACCACCCACCGCTATGCCGCCGCGGATGTCGAGATGATGCGCAACGGACTCGAAAAGGCGGGCATCGAGGGCAATTGCGGGCCGCGCTTCCGGCCCACCGATGCCGTTCTGCAACTGCTGAACAGCATCTAAGCTAAAATATTATGTGGCGGAGGATTCCAGATTTGGCAGACCCTCGGCTGGCGCCAGGACGGCTCCGCCACAAAATCTCACCCGATGCATAAGTGCGGGTCGAGCGCGAGGACCTGCTGCACCATCCGCGCCAGGCTGTCGATTCCGCGGCGCATATCGGTCGCGCCGCAGCACAAGTAAATCCGGTCGGTCGGCACCACCGTGATCACCTGGTCAACTCCGCCAGGACGATGCGCAGCGCATTCGGATCGACGGTCCCGTCGATCCGCAATCGCGCACCGCTCGGAAAGGCCACGACGATCCTGCCGGCCGGGTCCGGGCAATCGGCGACGGGCCGTTCGACACCGGGCAGATCGCTCACCTCGATGCGCGCGAAGGTCGCCATCGCCTGATCGGCATCGAGCTCGCCGCCGCCCATCTGCTTGCGCCAGGCATAGAGCTGTGACGGCGCTACGCCGAACGCCTGCGCGACCTCGGTCACCGACGACCCCGCCGCGCTCGCCAGGTCGACCAACGCGCGCTTCTCTGTGCAACTCCACAGCCGCCGTTGCCGCGCGCGCCCAATCCCTGTGGCACGGTCTTCCGCCGCCGCGGCATCGCTTAACTCGGCGACCAAATCGCCCCTTGCATGTTCCAATGTCATGGCGCGAAAGCTCCATGTTCATCGGCCTATTGCAAGGTGCCTTGGTGCATCGCTTACCCTTCAACAGCGACGCGGCAATCGCTTCCAGTGTCGGATGACCTTCAATCAACTCGCGGATCCGTGCCGCATAGGTGCGTCGCGTGGTCGGCCCTACCTTAAGGCCGAAGCCGCGCAGAATGCCCCGGATGCTCATCTCGATGTCGTGTAGCTTGCCCTGAATGAGCTTGCGGGCGGTCAGCAGGGCACGCACCTCCTGGGCCGGAAGGATTTGCAGTGGACAGGTCTGAACCAGCCAAGCCGCATCAACTGCGCAATGCCCCGCGCATCCTTCTTGTCGGTCTTCACCGGCATCGTCTTGAAGGCGGTCCGCACGTGACGCGTCTCGATCAGTTCGACCAAAATACCCACCGTCGTCATCCCGGCATAGAGCCACTCCGACAACGGGCCGGCTTCGAGACCGATCCGCTCCATCGCGACGCCGTGCTCGCAAAACCAGGCGATCAGCGCATCTGGCTCGCTGAGCACCTTTGCTTCACGTACGATGCGGCCATCCGCATCCACCACGCACACACTCGAGTATTCCAATGATACGTCGATGCCGGCATACTGTTTCATGGTCGTCTCTCCGTGATGCTATGGAGCAGGCCACTCCTGACTCCGCGACACCATCATTGTGAGGGACGACCACCAGCCTTTCAAATCTGGCTGGCTGGGCATCGCCCGTTACACCATCTAGGGTCCAGCGGGCGCGGCCCGGCTGTCGGACTGGAACAGGCGGTGGCCACCATAGGGCTTCTTCCTTGCCCGTCAGCGTTGCCGGATTGTATGATGAACGGGAAGGTGGTGCTGCGCCGCCGCATGCAACCGAAGACGATTGTGAGCTTCGCCTCGAAGCTTGCGCCTGCACAGTTACAATAAAAGCCTGCTGTGGCGTGCATTATCTGGGTCGGCTTATGGCGACTAGGGACATGAGGTCCGGCCAACCGGCTGACCAGCGCTACAAGAGCGCCTACCTGTTCGGCGCCATCTGCACGGCACGTGGTACCGGGGCGGCTCTCGCACTGCCGTTTGCCGATACTGAAGCCATGCAACTCCATATCAACGAGATCAGTCGCCATGTCGAAAAGGGCGCCCATGCCGTACTCGTCATGGATCGTGCCGGATAGCACACCACCGCAAACCTCAGGGTACCTGACAACATCCGCAGCTAGGTATCGGCGCATGCAAAACAGGATGATTGAGTCAAGCGGCGTCTCTTGAACATCACAACCCTCCGAAATTCGTCGAGACCTCCGCGCCACACCACCAGCAAACGCGGCAACAGAACAAAGTTTACAAAAACTTTACGACCCAGATCGCTGACAATGGGTATGTTCACCCAAGTCTGAGGTCACGCACGGCTAACAAAAGCCGATGCCGATTTTCGCTCGGACGGCACAGACGCAACGTCGGGGTTAACAGTCATGGAAAGAAGAGCGCTCATACTGGTTGAAGGTCATAGGGGTAGTGGTGTGCTGTACGTCCAAGCGGCTCAGCGACTTGGTTTTCATCCAATTACTCTGTCGGCCGATCCAGCTCGGTACGACTATCTTGCGGCGGAAGGAATTGAGACAATCCGGGTCGATACAGACAATCTCGATGCGTTGATCCGCGAATGTTCCCGGTTAGGAGCGACCCATGACATTGTTGGCATTACTGGCTTTTCGGGCGACGACGAGTCGGTCTATGTGACAGTTGGCAAGCTCTGCCGGCATTTCGATCTACCGGGACCGAACCCCGCATCGATTGAACAATGCTGCGACAAATTCACTCAACGTCAGCTCCTTGCGGAGGCCGGCGTTCCAGTACCTGCTTTTCGCGTTGCGGCGAATGCGACAGTCGTGGAACGTTCTGCCGTTGAGATCGGGCTGCCGGTGATTCTTAAGCCAGCAGTAGGCAGCGGCAGCATCGGTGTCCGATTGTGCCGCAACGCAGACGAGTTGGTCGAGCATACAACCTATCTGTTGGCCGGGAAGCACATATGGCGGTCTTCACCAAGGATACTGGTCGAAGAATTCGCACAAGGCCCCAGTTATTGGGCCGACATTATGGGAGATCAGATCATTGGAATTGGCACCGGTGACTGCGGCCCTCCGCCGCATTTCGTCTGTCGTGAGTGCACCATTCCGGCCCCGCTGACTGATGACGAGCATGAGCGTATCGCCGAAATTTCCATGAGCTGTTTGCGAGCTCTCGGGCTTGGCTGGGGGCCAACGGGCATTGAATTCCGGTGGACGAAATGTGGCCCAGTCGTCATTGAAGTCAATCCGCGGCTTCACGGCACGCCTACTCCCCAACTGATTCATCTGGCTTACGGCGTCGATCTCATTACCCAGCACATCAAGCTTGTCATCGGCGACGAATGGGATTTGCGCAGAAGGCATTCGCAGACTGCGGCGGCGCGGTTCCTGATTGCTGATCGCGATGGCATCCTCGATTGGATCGATGGCGGCAGTCGGGCGGCGGCTGTACCAGGTGTCACCGAGGTTAAATTTTATATTGAACCCAAGACGCCGATCGTCAGGCAAGGCGATTACCGAGATTGGATCGGACATGTCATCGCTGCTTCATCCAGTCATGCTCAGACGAAAGCGATACTTCAGCGCGCCGTCGATTTGGTCGATTGGTCGATCACACCCTTTCCGAGTACTGGCGCACCGGAAGGTTCTGAAATTCTGATAGGGACTGAGACGGGGCAGTCGCACTTTTGTTCAGGTAGTTAGGCAGGTCGAAGGTCGAAGATGCACATCCTCTCGCAACCTTCGCCCGTTGAATTGATGTTGCACTGGCAGTTCACCAAAATGCACGGTCTACATAACTAGCTCATTATCATTGACCGGCGCGACGGGACCAAGCATTTCTGATTACGTGTGATCTGGCGCGCCGATTTGGTCGTAAGATCACAATGCTGCGCTCGAATCTCGCATTTGCGATGGGGTGTGCGGCGCGGCAATCAACGTGAGAGCGCGTATTGCCTCACCGAGGAGTGCTCCCGAGCAACTCTGCCGTTGCCTCACCTGGATGTTCCCCGTGGTCGCGACCCGTCACTCCGTCACTGCCTGGAAGGCCGTTGCTGACGAAGTTGTGCCGAACACCATCTCATGAGCCTTTTCCTTTCGCCATATTTTGACGCGACGTTGCAGTGTGCGCAGAAGGAGACTGGGATATTTCTCCGGGTATTCCGACTGCAGCCGCGCCAGCAATTCCCGGCTCGTTTGCCACGGCCCTTCTTCAAACCAGCCACGCAGCTCGTGGGTGACCCCTGCAAATGGATTAGGACGCCGCCGTTCCCGCTTCTGTTTTGGTTTTGGCTTTGCAGTAGGTCGTATTTCGCCCTCCCTCCATGCGGTTCGCAAGCCTGAAAGGAACTCATCGAGCGCCGGCTCGGACACCGCGGAATCTGATGTAGGCAATCGATCCGCTGAGGCCACAAGGCGCTGTTGTGCGGTTCGCATGTCGCTCAGCAGTCTGACAGGATCCAACTGCGCAGCCACCTGCGCCAGCTTCGCGCGAACGGACGCCGGTGTCTGCGGATTTCCCATCAGCCGCTGGCAGGGTGTTGCCGGAAGGTGATAGCGTTTGCGCACCCTGGCGCCGTCACGCTCTTTTTCCGCCAGCTTGAACGAGGGCTGGAAGAAGTTCACGAACAGCCGAACTGTCGAATAGAGCTGTGCAAGGGCAGCAGCGGCTTCAAGCCCCTCCAACCGACGATACCCGACAATGCGCCGCACCACGGCGCCGTTCTTTTGTTCGACGAACGCCTGATCGTTTTTGCGGTAAGGACGGCAGCGGGTGAACTCGATGCCGGCATCCAGACAGTAATCGCGTATCGTCTCGTTCAGGAACACGCTGTCATTGTCCGTGTCGAATCCGAGAAGCTGGAATGGCAGGAGCCGCCGCAATTCTGTCAGCACTTCGCTCAACAGCTTCTGTTCACGCACCAGCAAGGGCGCGCATTCCGTCCATCCGCTCGCGATGTCGGTAAGACAAAGCGTTTGTATGAAGCTTCCACGCGCCGTCGGTCCGCTGTGCGCCACCAGGTCGACCTCTACGAAGCCAGGCGGAGGATCCTGCCAGTCGGAGAAGGTTCGGATCGGAACGCTGCGCCGGAGCGCGGTGGGCGCTGTGCTGCGACGACGTCTCGGCCCACCAGCGATGTCTCGAACCTCGCGAATAGCGCGATCGATCGTGGCCGCGCTCATCGCTAATAACCGGGTGCGGATCTCTGCTGTTAGATGAAGATGCCCATGACGCTCCATCGCCTCCACCAGAATCGGAATCAAGGTCTTCAGACGCTTGCCGCAGATACGGTCCGAAGCCTCCCAGAGCACGATCAACGCTTCACGAACGGCATCATCGTAAATACGACGTTCGGGTCGAGGTCCCGAACGAGCCGCCGGCGAACCTTTGCGAAGCAGCCGCATTGCATGCTTGCGGTGAAAGCCACTCACGGCAACAAACTCATCGAGAATCCGCACCTTTTCGGCACGGCCGCCCCCAATATAGCGCTGCCTTACCGCACCCACCAATTCATCGCGAGTTGCCATGCTTACACCGCCGCGGACCTAATTATTTCAGGCGGCTGCCGTGGCTCGGTCGACCTCGAAGGGTGCCTCGCGGCGGAACCGGATGCGGGAAAACTGCACGTCCGGGTCTGTGAGGGGTGGGGGCAGTAACCCGCCATATACGTTGATGCAGACCAGCCGCCATCAGAAATAAACCTCTTGCCGACGGGCGGGCCATACGTTTTTTGAAGCTCTTGCCCTCGCGATGCAAGAAGCGACCGACGCTGGCGGGGTGGATGATGAGACCTCGGTCAGCCAGTGCGGCCGTCAATTCATGAAGCGTTATTTTGGCATCCCGCTCGCCCTCGCTCAGGACGAAAGCACGATGCTCCCCGTCAATCAGATGATCGATGACCGCCCATCTTGCCGGGTGTTCGGGCTTACGCGTGTCGGCTGATTGCCGTCGCCAAGATGGAGATCCGCACGCTCCGGGCCTCATAAAACTCACGGCGTCGAAGCGCCATCTTTTGAACCAGGCTTCCAGAACGTCGGTTCGACCGTCAGGCCATCTTTCAAAGTCCTCCCGCAGACATTCTCGGTCGGGCGGCGTCCATTCGTGTCGCGCTCCACCCCGACAAGACGCGTCTTGTCGACTTTCGCCCGCGAAGGACGGAGAGCACACGGCATCCGGAGACGGATGGCACCAAGTTCGACTTTCTCGGCCTGACCCACGTGTGGGAACGGTCGCGCAGAGGCAAGGACATGGTGATGCAAGTCACGGCCAAGAGCCGTTTTGCTCGTGCGCTGGCTGCGGTAAGTGACTGGTGCCGGAAACACCGGAACTGGTCGATCCGCGATCAGCATCGCCATCTCTCGTCCATGATGCGGGGCCTCATCGTAGAGTTTCGCTCACGGTGGCAAACGAATGAAGAAGCCTGGCTGGCGGCAGCGGATGGCGTTTCAGGATTTCGTTGAGGCGGGTCCATCGGAACACGCTTTGACGATCTCGCCGAGATAGCCATTTCTGCCATATCCTCGCGACCTGATGGGCGAACCATCGCAATCGCCGAGCATTTCCCCCGACGCCATAATAGGCGAAGTGGCCGGATCGAATGCCGAGTAGGTGGGGGCGTGGCAGGGTCGGCCAGGCTGGCGAGATCGCTGAAGAAGCGAAGCTGGCCCGTCGAAGGCGTCCTGCAAGTGCTCCAGGAATAGCCGCCTGAACAGGCGCGACAGAACCCGTACGGGCAGGAAAAATCCCGGCCGGCAGGCGATCCATCGCTGGTCCCGGCCTTCGCCGGGGCAGGCTCAAGCGACAGGCCGCCGCCCGGCACGACGCAGTGGACATGCGGATGATGGTGGAGATTTTGACCCCAAGTATGAAGCACGGCGATCACGCCGATCTCGGCGCGCCCAGATGCCTGAGATCGGCCGCCACGAGGCAACACGACACCCGCTTCTCAACGCCCAGGAACTCGCAGGCTGCTCGACAGGCGATCCCCAAGGTCTGTGGATGGATCGGGCCGCGGCCATCGCGCCGGGGAAACAGCCATCGTCCCGGCTTGGTCAACCGCCAATAGACGCGCAAAATCTCCAGCAGCTGCGGCGACAGCATCACATAGCGGTCCTTGCCGCCCTTGCCTTGCTCGATGCGAATGATCATCCGGCTGCTATCGATGTCCGTCACCTGCAGACGCGCCGCCTCCGCGGCGCGTAAGCCCACCGCATAGGTGGTCATCAGAGCGACCCGGTTCCTCGTCCCCTTCACGGCCTGCAGAAAGCCGACCACCTCATCGGCGCTCAGCACGACCGGCAACTTGCGCGGCGTCCGGGCGTAAGCGATCCGCTCAGGCAGATCAGATCGACCCAGCGTCACGCCGTAGAAGAAACGCAAGGCGCAAACCGTCTGGTTCAACGCGCCCCACGAGACCCTTCGGCCCACCAAGTGGGCCTGATAGGCGCGCACCTCTTCGTATCCCAGTTGATCGGGTGATCGTCCAAAAAATCGACTGAACTTCGCCACGTGATGCACGTAGGATCGCTGGGTCTCCGGTGACACATTGCGGATCGTCAGATCTTCAATCATCCGCTGACGCAGAGGGCTTATCTGGGCCATCTGGGGTTCTCCTGTCTGGAAGGTTGGCTCGACACCAAATCTTCTCAGACAGGGGCCTCCTCAGGCCAGACCCGCGCATCAGCTACCGCGGCAGCGGTTTAGTTCAATCGTAATTCTCTACCAATGGGCTGAGCGATTCCAAGCTACACCTAACATTTGATGTCGACACGCCCAGGTAAACACGGGGCATCTTGTTGTCCCGGGCGGTGCCGACTGCGAAGAGCTTTCGCTCCCGGTCTTCAGCCAGAATAAAGGGAAAGGCCCGCGCCTCCTTGTCACTGGCGGATGTCATGGCGATGAATTGGAAGGGCCAATTGTCGCGCGGCGGCTCATTGAGTGGCTGCCCGAAGCGCAAACCTGTGTAGGGTCATTATCATACCAGTGCTCAATCCACTTGCCGTGCAGGAGCCGCAACACGCCGGTTGCAGTGCCGCCACCCGCTCGGCATGCCCCTCGGCCAGTGTCAGGCAGGCTTCGACCGGCAGGCCGTGGCGGTTCTCCATCAGCCCATGTCCCATGAATCACAGTTTGGCCTCCTTGCCTTTACCCTTGCGATAGAGTCTGGCGTCTGGATCGACAACCTCAGCTTTCCCAGTCTGGACCGCATGGACAACCTGCTGAAAGCTAACACCTAGGTCATGCGCTTGATGAGAGTAGCTCCAACTTCGCTATTTGCTTTCCAGCGCGAATGGAACGTGCGGTCATATTCGTCGCTTCGCATAAAGTTGGTTGCCTAACGTTTTCACAGGAATGGCGGACAGGATTCCTCGGCGGCGAGGCGAATTTCACGCGACGTTCAACCACGGTCCGCGTTGTTCGACCCTGTCGGACATGAGACATAGCCCCTTGAGTTATCGTATTATTTTGAAACGAATTTTTCTTTTGGCACGCTACATGCAGGTCTTACCATTAAATGCGTCTGCGTTATGCATTGCGGAGAAATCGTCCCATGATCACGCGCACCATAGATGCCGTCATTCTGCTTTCGGTGGCCGTGATCCGAGATGCGCACCGGCTCGCCGGCAGTCTCCCCCGCGCCGGAGCGCCCGCACCATGCCGGTAATTTTGAAAACCGCCCGATTGGTCTTGCGTCCAATGGATGAAAGGGACCTGTTGCGGCTTCACGCATTGAATAACGATCCTTTCGTGGCGAACGCCATCTATGACCGAAAAGCTTCACCCTGGGCTGACACACATGCGCGACTGAAGGCGTGCCTTGCCGATTGGGACATGTACGGTTTCGGTCTCTTTGCAGTGTTCACGCGCGACGGTAACAGCGGGGAAGGCAGCTTTCTTGGACAACGCGGCCTGCATTTGCTGTCCGACAACGACGATCTTGAACTCAGCGCTTGCTTTAGCCAGGCCGCATCCGGCAAGGAATATGCCGCAGAGGCGGGATGCGCGGTCCTTGATTTTGCTTTTCGGGCCTTAAAGGCACCGCGGGTGTTGTGCTTTGTCCGGCCTGAAAATCAGCGTTCCCTGCGTTCGGTCGGGAAGATGGGATTCCGGCAGATAGAGGATCGATGGTTTGGCGGCCGGCTGAGGCGCTGCTTCGAGGTAAGACAGCGAGACCTCAACGGAGCTATCGCCGCAAACCCAAGCTTCGCCCCGATACTCCACCTTGTATAAAGGGATCGGGGATGACCGCCCCCGACGGCTGTCGAAGACGGTCGAAAACCGCTGACAAACGACAACAAGAGCTGAAGCGCTGGAAAGAGCAAAGGCGGCCGCCCGCGCGCTCTTCAACTAGGGCTTGTTGAGAATTAGGATTGAACGAAGCCGCTGACGCGGCATTTGGTCCACCGGTTTGCGGATGACGCTTCTGTTTTGAAGGATTGCTGCTGTTGAAGCGCAACCTTGAGAACAGGAGCAATGAGATGGCCGAGTTGAGCCCGCTTCGCCGGCGCATGATCGAGGACATGACGATCCGCAATCTGTCGCCGGCCACGCAACGATCCTACGTGCACGCGGTAGCGAAGTTCTCCCGCTACTGTGGCCGATCCCCGGACCGGCTTGACCTGGAGGACGTTCGCGCCTTCCAGGTGCATCTGGTCTCTACCGGAATCTCGTGGCCGGCGCTGAACCAGACAGTGTGCGCACTGCGGTTCTTTTACGGCGTGACGTTGGGTCACGCCGAGATCCCTGAGCGGATCGCCTATGCCCGCGCTCCACGCACGCTGCCGGTGGTTCTCAGCGCCGACGAGGTTGTCCGCTTTCTCGAGGCGGTGCCGAGGCTGAAGACGCGCACCGCCTTGACGACGGCCTATGCCGCGGGCCTTCGCGCTTCGGAGACCGTCGGGCTGAAGGTCGGCGACATCGATAGCGAACGCGGCGTCATCCGGGTCGAGCACGGCAAGGGCGGCAAGGATCGCACCGTGATGCTGTCGGCGCAGCTTCTGCGCATCCTGCGGGCTACTGGCGACTGGCGAAGCCGCAGGGCTGGCTGTTTCCGGGCCGGGATGCAAATCGCCCCATCGACGTGCAGGTGCTGTATTCAGCCTGCCGCTCGGCGCGTGCGGCCGCCGGCATCGACAAGCGTGTGACGGTCCACACGCTCAGGCACAGCTTCGCCACGCATTTGCTGGAGAACGGCACCGACATTCGCATTATCCAGGTGCTGCTCGGCCACAACAATCTGTCTGCGACGGCGCGCTACACCAAGGTCTCGAACGGCCTCATCCGGCGCACGACAAGCCCGCTCGACCGGTTGAACATCGAAGTCGTGCCGTCGGGCTGATCGGTTCCGCCCATGTCGGCGAGACTGGAGGTGGCGGATATCTTCCGCCGCCATGGCGAGGCGTATCGGCAGGCTCATGACGGTCATCTCGCGTCGAGCGCCGCACGATGAGCGCCATCGAGTTGTGCCGGACCGCCGAACTGGGCGGCCATGTCGAGGGCTGCCGGTCCTGCGGGGCGATCCGCGTGGCCTACAATTCCTGTCGCAACCGGCATTGCCCCAAGTGCCAGGGAAAGACCTGCCGGGAATGGCTCGCCGCGCGGCAGAACGAGCTTCTGCCGGTTCCCTACTTCCAGTGGTGTTCACGCTGCCGGCCGAGATCGCCGCAATCGCCTTCCAGAACAAGGCGGCGATGTACACGATCCTGTTCAAGGCGGCCGCCGAGACGCTGCGCACGATCGCCGCAGATCCCAGACATCTCGGCGCCGGGATCGGTCTCATCGCGGTGCTGCACAGCTGGGGCCAGAACCTCACCTATCATCCCCACCTCCATTGCATCGTCCCGGGCGGCGGCATCTCCCTCGATGGAGGGCGATGGGTCGCCTGCCGGCCGGGGTTCGTCCTGCCCGTGCGCGTGCTGTCGCGCCTGTTCCGCCGTCTCTTTCTGGAGGAACTCCGAGCGGCCCATGATGAGGGCGGGCTGGGCTTCTTCGGCGATCTCGCCTACCTGGCAAAGCCTGATGCCTTCGTCTGCTTGCTCGCCGAGGCTCGTCGCCGTCAATGGGTCGTCTACGCCAAGCCGCCCTTCGGCGGGCCGAAGCAGGTGCTGGCCTATCTCGGCCGCTACACTCATCGCGTCGCGATCGCCAATTCCCGACTGATCAGCACGGCCGACGATCGGGTCGCGTTCCGCTGGCGGGACTATCGCCAGCGCGGCAAGACCAAGGTCATGACGCTCGACGCGCACGAGTTCATCCGTCGCTTTCTCCTGCACACGCTGCCCGACGGTTTCCATCGCATCCGCCACTACGGCTTCCTCGCCAACGGTAATCGCGCCGCCAAGCTCGACCTGTGCCACAGGCTGCTGGCCGGATCGCAGCAGAACGAGCTCAAACCGGATGCCGAAAGCGCCGCTGTCGCCGCCGAGCGCCTTGCTATGGCGCATCGCTGCCCATGCTGCGGAGAGCCAATGATCACGCTCGCCATGTGGCGGTGCGGCCAGGCGCCGCCGCGCCCCTTCTGGAACGACACCTCATGACCACGCCGGGTGCGTCCACATCACCCGGTACGGTACCCGTCGCCATGCGCGCCCCCGATCCTTGTCCCGCCGCACAAAGCCGCAAGCAGACAGCCCGGCGATAGAAGGCACTGCAGCCTATCCGACGGCTCGCGCCATCACGGTTCCGCCTTCCACCGTGCCATCCTTCGCTGTGGCCGCATCGTGAACGCCCTTCATCAGCATGGCGAAGACGATCCCGACCGCTCCTCCAGGCTACAATCCCCATAGCGCCAGATCGTCCCGCGGCTTCGTTCAATCCGGCTTGCAATGAGGTCCGACAACCAGTCCGCCCACTCCGTCGAGCATGCGGACCTCATAGAAGCCTCCAGATTCCAGTTTGGCCGTTTGAGTGATTCATATGTGGACGCCCCTGATTGGCAATGGCTTTTGGTGAGCTTCTGATCGGTCGCTTTCATATGTCCGGCCTGTTTGTGCGGAGCAGTTTCCGCTGGCCCTGATGGAAATCCGCGAACGAGATCCCTGATCAAGCTGGCGCATTCGAGACGCATTGAATCACACGGGGTGTTCTCGTTCTTGGTCGATCATCTCGCATCACGTTCTGCCGTCACCAATTCCTGTGTTTGCCTGTAGCGGCTGGCGGCCGTCAGCAGGCGCTGATCCGATATGGGCTGAACTGCTGCCCGCGGGCGAGAAGAGCCCAGGCGATCCGCGCGGTCTTGTTGGCGAGAGCGACCGAGACCAGCCGCACCGGTTTCTTCGCCAGCAACGATTGCAGCCACTGGGCTCCTGGCGTCTGCTTGCCCCGGTTGTGACGGATCACGGCCGTAGCGCCGACGACAAGCAGCCGGCGAAGATAGCGGTCTCCCTGCTTCGAGATGCCGCCGAGACGTTGTCGGTCACCGCTCGAGTTCTGTTTGGGGACGAGGCCGAGCCAGGCTGCGAACTGGCGCCCGGAGCGGAACTGGCCGGGTTCGCTGACGGTGGCCACGATCGCCGTCGCGGTGATCACGCCGATGCCAGGAACGGCCGCCAGGCGCCGGCTCGCTTCGTTCTGGCGATGCCATTCGTGCAAGACCTTGTCGAGCTTCCGGAGTTCGTCTTCCAGTTCGAGGAGCCGGCGAACCAGCGTCGTCATCGCCACCTGCGCCATCTCAGGAAGCATAGTCTGTGGATCATGCTCGTCGAAGACGGCACGCATCAGCTTTATGAGGTTCACCACACCCGGGTTACAGACCAGTCCGAACTCCGCCAGATGCGCCCGCAGGGCGTTTGCAGCCATGGTGCGCTGGCGCACGACCAAGGCTCGGGTCCGATGAACCATCAGGATGCTTTGCTGTTCTGGCGTCTTGACTGGAACGAAGCGCATGGTCGGGCGCCGGACGGCTTCGCAGATCGCCTCGGCATCCGCGGCGTCGTTCTTGCCCCGCTTCACGTAGGCTTTGACATAGGCGGGCGGCATCAGCTTGACCTCATGCCCCAGCACCGCCAGGGCTCGCGCCCAATGATGCGCCGTCGCACAGGCTTCCATGCCGATCAGACAGTTCGGAAGCTTGGAGAAGAAATTGATCATCTGCTTCCTGAGCAGCCTCTTCACCACGACGACGGTGCCGTCATCGGCAATGCCATGAACCTGGAATACGCTTTTGGCCAAGTCGAGCCCAATCGTTGTAACCTTCATGTAAACGCTCCTTCCTCGGTGGTTCCGATCATCAACGGCCACCTTAAGGCACATCGATGCCGGCGCGAGGGGGCGTCCACCTCATCAAGCCTCATTTTGGAGGCTGATTCGAACGGTTCTGACGGACGCGCAATGGGAGAAGATGGCTCCGCATTGTGACTTGTCTGCCATCTCATTTCGAGATAGGTATGAAGACAGCTGGGGATTGCGCCCCGGGTGGATTTCTTCATCGTGGACATCAGGCAGTTAAGATACTTTGTCGGCGTCGTCGAAGCCGGCAGTTTCACGAAGGCAGCTGCAACACTCAACGTTGCTCAAAGCGCTCTAAGCCTGCATGTGCGTCAGCTTGAGGAAGCATTCGGCATCCAACTGCTGGTACGCGACAGGACCGGCGTTAGCGTCACGGCGTCCGGCGCAAGATTGCTTGAACGCGGTCGGAGCATCCTTAGGGAAATTCAACTGACTGAGACGGAACTGACCAACACGCTGGCTGCTCCTTCTGGAGAGGTGACCATTGGCATTCCGTCCGGAGCCGCTCGCGTCCTGAGCGGCCCCCTGCTTGAATCGGTAAGAAGCGAATTGCCGAGAATCTCGCTTAAGATGATTGAGGGCATGACGGGACCGCTTGAGGAGTGGATGGCTGCTGGCCGCTTCAATCTGGCTGTCCTCTACCGCACTGCCGAGAGCGTTGGGCAAATGACGGTGCTGGCCCGCGAAGAGTTTTGCTTGGTGGTGCCGCCGGGTGAACCGCCTTTCGAAGATTCCCTACCGCTCGCCGACCTGCATGCGTTCCCGCTTGCGGTTCCCATGCGCAACAACAATGTCAGGCGTTCGGTGGCTGATGTCGTTGCCCGACACGGTTGTGTTCTGGATGTCAGGTTCGAAGTCGACTCCCTTTCCACGATCATCAATATGGTCATGGAAGGAAAGGCGTATTCCATCCTTACCCCGTCAGCCATTCAAAAAGAGGCGTCTCAAGGCCTGGTCCGGACGGTCAAAATCATTGATCCAGTGATCACCCGTTCCGTTGTGCTTGCCGTGAGCCCGAAAGACGAGCGCTCACCAGCCGTCTCCGCGGTCCGCAAGCTGATCCCCAAGGTCGTGAAGACATTGATCGAGCGCAAGCACTGGTCAGCCACGGCTCCGGATCGGGCATAGGCACATCCTTCAGACCAAACCAAGTTACCGCTCCTTAACGACTGCCTGGGCGTATCAATCTGTATTCCAGATGGTTTCGGTCGATATTCCATATTTGACCGGGCGTGACCATCGCGGTGAAACTGCAGAGAGGCGACCCCGGTCCGGATATCGGACGATCTCGCCCTGGCAAGAATTCAGTCAAGCGGAGCATGCGATGTCCAACGCCACGAGCTATCAGCTTTTCATCAATGGCAGGTGGCGAGCCGGTAGTGACGGAAATACTCTGCCGGTAACCAACCCGGCGACAGAGAAGGTATTTGGCTCGGTGGCCGCGGCTTCAGCGTCGGATCTGGATGAGGCTCTCGCTTCTGCAGAGCGAAGCCGCCGTGCCTGGTCCTCGCGGCCTGCAAAAGAACGTGGCGAGATCCTTGTAGCAGCAGCCAGGATCCTTGCCACGAAGGTGGGAGACGCAGCGAAGGATTTGTCCGCCGAACAGGGGAAGACGATTGCCGAAGCGACAGGTGAGTACGCGCGCGCTGTCGAAACGTTAGAATGGAACGGCAGGCATGCTGAAGAGCTATCGGCCCCGATTCCGTTGGGCCCGAATCGGATGGTCGTCCCGGAGCCGCTCGGTGTCGTTGCTGCCTTTACGCCATGGAACTATCCGGCCGTTCTCATCGCCCGCAAGCTCGCCCCCGCGCTGGCGGCAGGCTGCCCGGTTATCCTCAAAGGGGCTGAAGAGACACCGAGCGTGGCTGTGCATATCGTTGAGTCGTTGCGCCAAGCAGGCATCCCCGACGGCGTGGTCAATCTTGTCTTCGGTGTGCCGGTGCATATATCGCGGCATCTGCTAAGTTCGCCACTTGTCAAGGTCTTGACTTTCACGGGCTCAACCGCGGTTGGAAAACAGCTGGCCACGCTTGCCGCGAATAACTTGCAGCGTTGCATCCTTGAACTCGGTGGACACTCCCCGGTTGTTGTGTGCGAGGATGCCGACCTGGCAAAGGCCATACCGGCTATTTCGGAATACAAGTTCGAGTGCGCGGGCCAGAGCTGCAATGCGCCCAGCAGGATCCTGGTCGCGCGGACACTCTACGAGGAATTCCTGTCCCGGATGACGGAAGCTGTCCGCAAGATCAGGATCGGCCCACCGGACGACCCTGCAACGGAGATGGGACCGATGGCAAACGCGCGGCGAATTGAGGCTATGCAGCGTCTGACCAAAGACGCGGTCGAACGCGGCGCCCGCATCGAGACCGGTGGCAGCCGCCTCGACCGACCGGGCTTTTACTGGCTGCCAACCATCCTGACGGGCGTACCGAAGGAAGCCAGAGTGCTTCATGAAGAGCCGTTCGGGCCGATCCTCACGATAGCGCCGTTCGACACGCTCGATGAGGCGATCGAGCAAGCCAACGCCACTGAATATGGCTTGGCCGCCTATTTCTTCACCAGCGCTCTCCACGCGCAACAGAAGCTTATCAACGGTCTTTCGGCAGGCGCTGTCAGTGTGAATTACCTGAAAGGGGTTTCCGCGGACGCGCCTTATGGCGGCGTCAAACAGAGCGGCTATGGATATGAAGGCGGCGAGCAGGGGGTGCGGAGCTTCCAGATCCTGAAAATGGTCAATGGCCTCGGTTCATTTGGATGAGATCCGGTGGGGAATAGATCACGGACCATAGCCGGCAAGGACATCACGAGGAGCGTGGCCGACGCCCTTCAGTACATCTCATACTACCATCCTCCAGATTATATCCGCTCTCTTTCGCAGGCATATGCGGGCGAACAGAGCCCGGCGGCAAAGAACGCAATTGGGCAGATTCTGCTGAACTCCCGCATGGCAGCCTTCGGGCGGCGGCCGATCTGCCAGGACACCGGCCTCGTGGTGGTCTTCGCAAAAGTCGGCATGGACGCCCGCATCAAGTCTGCGGCCAGTTTCACAGACCTCGTGAATGAAGGCGTCCGTCAGGCCTACCTCGACCCCGACAACCCCCTTCGGGCATCGATCGTTGCCGATCCGCTCGCCGGACGGGTCAACACCCGTGACAACACGCCGGCGGTCGTCCACGTTGACCTTGTGCAAGGAAACCAGATTGACATCACCATTGCCGCAAAAGGCGGCGGGTCGGAGAACAAGGCACGCTTTACCACTTTGAACCCCAGCGCCTCCGTTTCCGATTGGGTGGTTGACACAGTCTCGACACTTGGCAGTGGGTGGTGTCCGCCCGGCCTGATCTCCGTTGGCATCGGTGGTAGCGCTGAAAAGGCGATGCTGCTGGCCAAGGAAGCAATGAACCAGCCCATCGATATGGCGGAATTGATCGCCAGGGGGCCATCAAGTCCGGAGGAGGCACTGCGGATTGAACTTTATGAACGGATTAACGCGCTGGGCATCGGCGCCCAAGGCCTTGGTGGCCTGACGACAGTCGTTGACGTCAAGGTTGCGACCTATCCTACTCACGCCGCGTCCAAGCCCGTGGCGCTCATCCCACAATGCGCCGCCAACCGGCACCTGAAGTTTACCTTGGACGGCTCTGGACCCATTAGGCTTCAGCCGCCCGACTTGCGCGAATGGCCCGATATTGGAACCGACGAATTGAGTCCTGCCGGCGTACGAAGGGTCAACCTCAATGCGTTGACCAAGGAAGAGACGGCATCCTGGCGCTGCGGGGAAACGCTCCTTTTGTCCGGAAAGATGCTGACGGGCCGGGACGCCGCCCACAAGCGAATGGTCGAGTTGATCGACGCCGGCAAGCCGCTTCCGTTCGATCTGGAGGGACGCGTGATCTACTACGTTGGGCCCGTCCGCGCCGTGAGAGATGAGGCCGTCGGACCGGCTGGCCCAACAACCTCCAGCCGCTTGGACGATTTTACGGACAAGGTGCTCGCCGAAACCGGGCTTTTCGCGATGGTGGGCAAAGCGGAGAGGGGACGGGCTGCCATCGAGTCGATTGTAAGACATAAAACGCCGTATCTTATCGCAGTGGGCGGGGCTGCCTACCTGATATCAAAATCGATCAAGTCAGCGCGGCTTATTGCCTTCGAAGACCTGGGCATGGAAGCAGTCTTTGAATTCGAGGTGCAGGATATGCCTGTCATCATGGCTGTCGATGTTGAGGGAAACTCCATTCACAATTCCGGGCCTCTTGAGTGGCGCAAGCGCATGGCGGCAGACGGCATCGCACGCAACATCGGCGTTTGAGCCTTCCGACCAAGCTCGGTTGGTTGGCGTCAATTCCATTGTTGACAACGGCTAAGAGCAGAAGGTCATGAAGTCGAAACCCAATCCTGCGCGCCTGGACGCTTGGGACTTCCGGATTCTCTCAGAAATTCAGTCAGACGGCCGGATTTCAAAAAGCGAGCTTGCAAAACGCGTTCATCTTTCGGCGTCGGCCTGCTCGGAGCGGCTCCGTGCACTTGAGGTCGCAGGGATTATTGAGGGGTTTTACGCGCGGCTGAGTCCGGCCCTCATCGGCGGCATGGTCTTTGTCATGGTGGAGGTCGTGCTGGAACGTCATCGCCTCGAGGACCAAAGACACTTCGAGACTGCGATCGGAGAATTTCTGGAAATCCTGGATTGCTGGGCTATCGGCGGGCGGATCGATTATCTGATGCGCGTCGCATCTCCGTCTATGGCTGCGTATCAGGATTTCATGGAGGGACTGCTGCAGGCAGGCTTGGGAATCGATCAATATTACAGTCTTGTCGTGACCAAACCTGTGAAATCCAATTCGCCGATCCCCTTGTCCGCACTAAGGGAACGGTGAATGCCGAAGCCGTGGTTTCCACGGCGTTTGATGGCAATTCAGCCAATTCGTCGGCGAAGGACGTGCATTCCCGCGAAACTCAAAAGGCGTTTGCGGTATGCTTATTGCTAAGGAGGCGGCCGGCCGAGTGCCCTCCGCCAATCCATCGCGAGGAGAGGGACTATGCGGAGTAATCTGGGAACCGAGCAACTCAGAGAGAAGGATCGAAGCTTCGTCTTTCATCCGTCCACGCATCTGGCCAAGCACAGCCGAGGCGAGACCCCAAATCGGATCATGGCCGGTGCGGAAGGCGTGTACATCTGGGATACCGAAGGCCGAAAGAGCCTCGACGGTTTCGGTGGGCTCTACTGCGTCAATATGGGATATGGCTGCACGGAAATTGCCGAGGCCATTGCTAGGCAAGCACACGAATTGCCGTTCGCTCATGTCTATGCAAGTCAAGGTACGGAGCCAGTCGCCCTCTTGGCAGAGGCCGTGGTCGAGTATTTTGGTCAGAACATGCGAAGGGTCTTTTTCGGCCTTTCCGGCTCCGACGCCAACGAAACCAACATCAAGCTGGTCTGGTACTACAACAACATTCTGGGCCGCCCCGAAAAGAAGAAGATCATCTCGCGACATCGCGGTTATCACGGGTCTGGGCTGGTCACCGGGAGCCTGACAGGCCTCGCCTTCTTCCATAATTTCTTCGACCTGCCGCTGGATCTGGTACGCCATACCACGACGCCGCACCACTATCGCCAGGCGCATGATGGCGAAAGTGAGCAAGCGTTCTCGAAACGCTGCGCGGATGAACTTGAAGCCCTTATCCTCGCTGAAGGTCCGGAGACCGTTGCAGCTTTTATCGGAGAGCCGGTGCTTGGGACAGGCGGTATCGTTCCGCCCCCAAAAGGATATTGGACCGCTATCCAAGGTGTGCTCGACAAGTACGATATCCTTCTGATCGCCGACGAAGTGGTCTGCGGGTTTGGACGAACCGGTGAGAAATTCGGTTCCCACCTCTACGGCATGCGGCCGGATTTCGTGACCATCGCCAAGGGTTTGAGCTCCGCCTACCTGCCCATCTCCGGATCAATCATTGGCGACCGCGTCTGGTCGGTCTTGGAACAAGGAACAGAGAAGCACGGCGCGCTCGGCCATGGCTGGACATATTCGGGTCACACGCTTTGCGCCGCGGCCGCGCTCGCCAATATCCGACTCCTAAAGGAAAGAAATATCCTGGAGCATGTCCGCGATGTCGGACCGTATTGGCATGCCCGCATGAATGCCGAACTGGCGGGACACCCCATCGTCGGCGAGGTTCGTGGTGTAGGAATCCTCTCCGCCGTAGAGCTGATGCGAGATCCAAAGCAGAGAATACCGTTTGAATCCGATCTTCAGGTCGGCGTTCGCGCCGCCGCTGCTCTGTTCGAGAACGGTGTCATCGGCCGCGCCATGCCGCACGGCGATATCCTCGGCTTTGCCCCGCCTTTGATCATCACCCGGAAGGAGATCGACATAATCGTCGACGCAACCGCGAAATCAGTCGAGACGACCTATCGCGCGCTGAAGGCCGAGCATGCAATATGATGCGTGCGCCGATGGAAGCGAGCACCGGGTTCGACGCCGTCCCGGGTAAGTGGTCCCTGGGAGGAACTTTCCCACGGGCCAGACGCCTTGACGTCAGGCTGTCGTTAGGACTGGTCGCCCATTGGTGTCCCATGGTGAAGACGGATTGACAGCGCATTTCGCGCCGAGCCGACCGAAACTGCTAAACTTCAAGCCGTCAGATTCTAAGCATGCTTCGGATAACTTCGATCGCAAGCGATAACCAAATCAGTTCTGCCGCCGCTGTCCTGTTGCCCAACGACCAGGGCGTCTGTGCGGCGCACCCTGCCGGTGCACCTCCCTACCGGCAGGGTGCCATTCTTGACCCGCTGAATCAGGGTGATTGTAGCGCGTCCGCCATCGAGAGTTTGAGAAGGAGGTCATCTGCAGATCCGGATGGCATATCGAGGTTCGACATCTCTATTACACCATGGCAACCGCCCACAATCGCAGCTTCCGACGCGCGGCTGATGGCAGCTGGCGTGGAGGTCGCACGCATCTCCCTTCACCTGATCGAACGTTCGGGGAGTAGTCACCGCGGTGAATGTTCTCCAGCGTCGAATATCTCGCGGGCGACTCTCCTCGCCGTAGCTGGCAAGAAGCCAGAAAGTCCCAGGTTTTATTGAAAACAGCCGCAGGGGAAAATGCAGCTCGTCTTCGAAACTTTGCTGGAACAGTTGTCTTTGAGCGTTGATGAAGTCGACTTCCATAACGCACTGGCCAGCGCCGCCGGTGCCTTCGACATTCCCGCATTCGCCTATCTGTCTCTGGTGTCTGATCGCGTCACCAAACCCAGGCTGATATCGAACTATGATTCCGGCTGGACGTCGCACTACTTGCGCCACCAATATGAAAGGATTGATCCGGTCATAGAACGGGCACGGTGCAGCGAATGTCCCTTTCAGTGGGGACTGGGTTTCGGCCATGCCGGCATTTCAAAGCGACAGCAACAGCTTTTCGACGAGGCTGCCGAATTCGGCATCTGCTGCGGACTGACCATTCCACTTGTCGACCGCCGCGGCGGTGTCGCTGCGATGACCTTCGCGGCAGACAGGCTCGATCCGACCTTCCTGCGCACCGCCGAGCAATATGAGCAAGCGCTCGAGATTATGGCAATGTGTTTTCACATTGGCGTTCGCCGCAAGCTTTCGGGTGGGCTGGCGGTGGATGGTGTTTCGCTGACGCCTCGTGAGTACGAATGCCTGCAATGGACGGCAAAGGGCAAGTCCGCCTGGGAGATCGGCTGCATCTTGGGGATCAAGGAGCGCACGGCCGCTTTCCATCTGGACAATGCCAAGAAGAAGCTCGGCGTGCGCACCAAAAATCAGGCGGTGACGCTGCTGGCCTCCTCACGATCATCAATTCCCTGAGGAACAAAATCTCTCTTTAATCCACCTGTGCAAATGCACAGGCAGTCGCGGCATGAAGGTTCGCCTCCAATGGCAGGGTCATACCTGCGAGGAGACCATCATGATTGAGCTTATTGCGCCCGGCTGGTACGGCGCCTTTGCCGACGAACTAATGCACCGCCTGCGCTACCGCGTCTTCAAGGAGCGGCTCGACTGGAACGTGCGCACGACCGGGGGCTTCGAGATCGATTCATTCGATTCCCTGAAACCGCACTATCTTGTGTTGCGCGATTCGGCCAGTCGCGTCGGGGGCGGCGTACGCCTCCTGCCCTCGACGGGGCCGACGATGTTGCAAGATGCCTTTTCGAGGCTGTCGGAGGGGAGAACGGTACCCGAGGAACCGAGTGTCTGGAAAAGCAGCCGTTTCGCCCTTGATCTTCCACCGTCTGAACCGAAGGGCAGTGGGAACATTGCTGCTGCCACCTATGAACTCCCCGCCGGCATGATCGAGTTCGGTTTGTCGCGCCGGCTCACCTCTATCGTCACGGTTACGGATTTGCGCATGGAGCCAATCCTGCGTCGCGCCGGATGGCCGCTGGCCCGGATCGGTCAGCCCCAGACAATCGGCACCACGCGCGCCGTTGCCGGCTGTTTGGATGTCTCAGAGGAGAGCCTTGCTGCCGTCCGCCACAATGGCAGTCTTGGCGGTCCCGTGCTGTGGGCGCCGGTGCTCTGCACGGGCACCTGACATGGTTATGATAGGTAATGACGCCGACTGGCCGGACTGGCAGGATGAGAAATCCTATCGCTACACGCGGCACCTGACCCGACGCGGCTGGGCCTGGGAATTCCTGCGGCGCAATCCGACCTTCCAGCGTGACTTGAGGCGCGCCCTTGAGCAGGCAGAATTTGGAGAAAGGCGCTTCAACGTAGAGGTGGTGAGATCGCCGCTCGATCTGACGAGGTGGCGGCTCCTGTTTCGCAAGCTCATTGAGGCCTGATGCGGCTGTGTTCTGGTGCTCTCGCCAATGCCCGCATGTGCTGCCGGTCATTGCGGAAGAGGCATTGTCGCCCGAAACGCTTTCGTTTGATCTCGCTGCATTGCCATGTCGGGCGACACTCGTGATCACGGCGGACGCTCGCCAGCACGTCATGCTGCGAAATGCTCACCGGAATCTCCAGCTTGTCGTGGAGGGCGCGGAGGTCTTGCGCCCTGTTCGGCTTTCCGTCGACGCGATCTGGCCCGCCGATCGGATGAGGCAGCACCTGAATGCGCTCGAATGCCTCAATGCTCTTCACGCGACCGGACAACTTCCCGACAGGCTGTTTCCCCCCGAAGCGCGCGCCAGTCGTCTGCGCTTTGTCCTCCAGGCGCTTGACGGCTCGCTAGGCGGTGCATCGCACCGTCAAATCGCAAGGGCCCTGTTGGGCCGGCAACGCGTCCAGGCCGACTGGACGGATCCGCGCAATCACCTTCGCGATCGCATTCGCCGTGCTGTCCGGCGCGGTCACATGCTCATGGATCGTGGCTATCAGGATTTCCTCGTCTAAGGTGATTGCAATAGCTCATCTGGAGCCGGTCAGCGCGCGAACAGTTCTTTGTATCCAGTCGTAACCATCCAGTTGGCCCGATCGAGATGGCTGCGAACCGCCATTCGGGCGCGCTCAGGTTCTCGCATCGGATCGATGCCGAGGACGAGCTGCGCCATCTCGTCCTCGCTGGCATCGTCGGCGGACGCGTCCAGGAGCCTCATATAGATCGTGAAGTGCTCATTGTCGTAAGCGGTCAGGCTGTCCGACCAAGGGACTTCGTCTTGGACTTTGCGTTTCATCGCGACCCTCTTGCCTGTTTGGGGTTTGTTGTGATCGGGCACGGCTGCTCCTCGGTTGGCTCACCATAGCGAATAGGAACGATCGTTCCTAGAACCATAGTTCCGGTTCTGGTCCCTATCTCACCATGGACCTCAAGGAGGTCATGGCGATCAACATGCGTCGTTTGCGCCATGATCAGGACCTGACGCAGGAAGAATTGGCTGCCCGCGCAGAGCTGAGCATGCGCTATGTGGGCTCGATCGAGCGTGCTCGGGTTTCCGCAAGCGTCAGTGTGCTTGGCCAGCTCGCAAAAGCGCTTGACGTTGATCCTTGTGAGTTGATTAGGCCGCAGTAACAAAGGCGATCCGGCCCATCCCGGATTGCCGCAATCGATTTTGATGGCGCGCAGCCGGCCGCCGGTGAACTGAGCCCGCTTTCTTCGACATGGGCCTAGACCATTCGGCTTCGCTCCCTGGCACAGCTTTCGTGACCTACAGAGCTGACCTTGAGCGATAATCATCGTCAGATCGCATCCGCGAAGTCGCCATCCCTAACAGCAGGTAGTTCGGGCAAAGTCGATGCTCGTGCCAGTTGCTCCTTAAGTTTGTAGAGTATACTCCGTGGTGAAATCCTCAACAAGAGGGTGGCCTCTCGCCTATGGGAATCCGAGAGGTCTTTGCCCGCAATCTGCGTAGGCTTCGCGAGAAAAAGAAGCTGTCGCAGGAGGCGCTGGCGCATGAAGCTGGTGTTGATCGAACCTACATCAGCGCTCTTGAGCGCAGTGTATATGCTGCTACCATCGACATGGTCGAGAAGCTCGCTACGGTGCTGGAGGTTGAGCCGGCAACGCTGCTCGATCCGCGATCTGAATAGGCTTAAGCACCGTCTGATGCCGAAATCCCTTCGATCGCCCCGCCAACGCCGGCTGCTGGAACAGCTGATAGCGGCGCGCAAGAACAAGGGCTTAACCCAGGCCAAGGTTGCCGAAGCGCTTCGCCGCCGGCAGTCTTTCGTGGCCAAATATGAGGGCGGTGAACGTCGCATGGACGTCATTGAGTTCCCCGACGTAGCGGAAGCGCTCGAAATCGACCCTTGCGAGGTTCTCGCACATGTGCGTCGCTTGCGTGACCGATAGCTCGTGCTGTGCTTGGCATGAGCGACCAACGTCATCAAAATCGCATCCCTGGATTTACTGCCCCCCGCGGCAGATGGTTCGGGCAAATCGATGACAATGTGGATTACATATTATAGTGGATAAACTCAAGGTCCGTGATCCGCTGACCTCCGCGCATGGATATGCGCGAGCTGGTCGGACGAAATGCACGCAGGATCAGGGAGAAGGCCGGCTTGACGCAGGAGCAGCTTGCCGAGATCTCCGGCTTCAGCCAGCAGTACATCAGCGGGTTGGAGAAGGGCAAAAGGAACCCCACAATCGTCACGCTTTATGAACTGGCACAAGCCCTCCGTGTCAGCCACATCGATCTGGTGCGACCTGACTGACCGGGATTAGGCGCTATTTGGAAACGGCGCCGACGCGCCGCGGACATTTCGACTGCATCCGTCGTGTAAATGATGCTGCGCACACTCGGATAGGCGAAGAACGGCACGACGTGCTGCCAGTCGCGCCGCCAGCTCTGGGTGATCGCCGGGTATCGCGGCCCAGTCGCCGGCCTCGAAGTCCTCCAGAGCCCCTTCATGCCGGCTTGGCGTCCGCGCCCCGGCAGATGGCGCTGAGCGTCGGCACGACGGTTTTGCGATCCTTCCGTGACACGAAATCAAGTAAATGGCGGATCAGGTGCACCATGCGGGTTAGAACTGTCGCCTGGGGAAAGGTGGCGCCGATCGCCTCCCTCTTGGCCAAGCTGTTCGCCAGCTTGCCGTCTTACCAGCACCTCGCCAATCTCGTTGCGTTCTTGTTTAGGCCTTGCAACAGATCCTTCAAGGAAATTCACGGAAACTTTGCGACCGAAAAGTGCTGTCAATGGTACGCTCACCACAACTTTCGAGTTCAGTGGCTGCAGAAATCTGGTGTCGTTTTGTGTTCCGCCGCCGAACAGCATTTGCGAAGAGCGCGAAATGATAAAGCCAGCAGGACGAGCGTTCGGTTCTTCTATTTGGCGTCGTGCTGACCAATGATGATACTTGTCGATCGCCTAATGACAGCAGCACATCTTGATCGCCTACGGATCCTGGGCCTTTGCGCGCATGCCGACCTGACTGTCTGCGAACTAGCTGCGATTCTCGATCTTCGTCGGGAGCGCGTTGCGCGACACGTCCGGATGCTCGCCAAAGCCAACTTTCTTTGCGGCAATGGACAACGTCCTTGGTCCTCATATCATCTCAATGCAGGGGGCCGGGACGGAGGGTTGGTTCAATTCCTGGTCGATCTCCTACCCCACGACGATGAGTATCATAAGCGCGACCTGGAGCGGCTCGAGGCGGTACAAGACGCGTGGTCGAAGGGGACTGCTGCTTGTCGTGAAAAGATCTGCCTAAGTGGGAGTGCGAAACTACCATGAACAAATCCGCTGACGTAGCCATGGCAGAGCCTGGCACATACGGACGGTCTTCCTTGGTCCACGTCGATTGCCGCGTTCATGAACTGCTTCTGCGACAGAGGCGGCAGGAGCGGACAACGCTCAAACTTATCGCATCTGAGAACTTTGCCTCCTCAGCCGTACTGGAAGCGACCGGCTCTATCTTCGCGAACAAATATGCCGAGGGCTACCCGGGTGCGCGCTACTACGCGGGAAACGAGATCGTCGATGAGCTTGAGACCCTCGCGATCGAGCGCCTGAAAGCGCTATTTGGCAGTGAGCACGCCAACGTCCAGCCTTATTCGGGCTCACCAGCCAACCAGGCTGTCTATCGCGCGCTTTTGAGCCCCCGTGACAAAGTCATGGGCTTGCCTTTGCCCGAAGGCGGCCATCTGACTCATGGGTGGTCCGTCAACTTTTCCGGCACTGATTATCAACGCGTCCCCTATGGGCTGCACGATAAGACGCAGCAAATTGACTATGACCGCTTGCGCGAGACCGCCAGGCGGGAACGGCCGAAACTCATTTGGGTCGGCGGAACTGCTTATCCGCGTGTCTTTGACTACGCGGCAATGACCGAAATCGCTGCGGAGGCGAACTCCTATCTCGTGGCCGACATTGCGCACATCAGCGGCCTGATTGTCGCTGGAGCGCATCCGAATCCCGTCGCCCATTGCGACGTCGTCACCAGCACGTCTCACAAGTCGATCCGCGGCCCCCGTGGAGGCTTTATTTTGTCGAAGAATGAAGATCGGTATCAGGCGCTCTATCATCCCACGAGCAAACACAATCTCGCCAAACGGATTGATCGCGCGGTATTTCCTCAACTGCAAGGCGGGCCCCATGTGAATACCATCGCCGCGCTAGCTGTCGCTTTGCAGGAGGCCGCGACCCCGTCTTTCCGCACCTACGGACAGCAGATCGTCAAAAATGCCAAGGCGCTAGCCCAGGCGCTTCTGGACCGTGGTTATGACCTGGTCACCGGCGGAACTGACAATCACATGCTGATCCTTGATCTGCGGGCCCGGCCGCTATCGGGCAAAGCCTATGCCGAGCGCCTGGCCAAGGCAGGCATCATTACGAACTTCAACATGGTGCCGGGAGACCCGCGCGACCCGGCGGTCACAAGCGGAATCCGCTTGGGGTCGCCGGCAGTGACGTCCATGGGCATGCGTGAAGGGGAAATGGTGCAGATCGCCGCTTTCATTGATTTGGTCTGCCGCCAGCCCGACGACGAGGAAGTTCATGCGAACGTGCGAAGAGACGTTGCCGACTTCTGCGCTGCGTTCGATGTTCCCGGCATCAGCGACCGGTAAGGCCGCCCGAATCCAGAAACTCCCCACCTAACTCCAACATTTGAAGCGAGGCCATTCCATGACCAGGCAGTTCGTGTTCTCTTCCGAATCCGTCGGCGCGGGACACCCCGACAAGATGGCAGACAACATCTCGGATGCCATCCTCGATGCCATCCTCCGCACCGACCCGAAGGCGCGCGTCGCCTGTGAAACGTTGGTGAAGACAGGGATGGTCGTTCTGGCTGGAGAGATCACCAGCCACGCGGCGATCGATTACACTCAGGTTGCCCGCGATACGATCCTCGACATTGGCTACGACGACGATGCCATCGGCTTTGATGGGCGACGTTGCGCCGTCGTTCTGGCTCTCACCGAGCAGTCGCCCGACATAAGCCAGGGCGTTGATGAAGGACGAGGGCAGGATCTCGAGCAGGGGGCGGGGGATCAGGGCCTCATGTTTGGATTCGCATGCAACGAGACGGATACATTGATGCCCTTGCCGATCCAACTCGCTCATCATTTGACGAAAAAACAGGCAGAGGTCCGGAAAACGGGACAGCTTGGCTGGCTTCGGCCAGACGTGAAATCTCAAGTGTCCGTACGCTACGAGGGTCTTCGCCCGGTGGCGCTGGACACCATAGTCCTGTCAACGCAGCATGACGAGGCGGTCTCCCAAGATACAGTCCGCGAAGGCGTCATTGAGGAGATCATAAAACCAGTCTTGCCGACCCACCTGGATACTTCGGGGATCAGATTTCTGGTCAATCCAACAGGGCGGTTCGTGGTCGGTGGGCCTGCCGGCGATTGCGGCCTCACTGGACGCAAGATCATCGTCGATTCCTACGGTGGAACGGGGCGTCACGGCGGCGGCGCCTTTTCGGGCAAGGACCCATCCAAGGTTGACCGCTCGGCCGCCTATGCCGCCCGGTACGTCGCGAAGAATATCGTTGCCAGCGGACTTGCGGAGGTCTGCGAGGTTCAGCTTGCCTACGCGATCGGCGTGGCCAGTCCGGTTTCTGTCATGGTCAACACATTCGGAACCGCAAGGATCGAGGAAAAAAGGATCGAGAGCCTTGTTCTTGAGCTTTTCGATCTCCGACCGAAAGGCATCATCAAGATGCTTGATCTCTTGCGCCCGATATACCGCAAGACCGCGACATACGGACACTTCGGCCGTGAAGAGCCTCAGTTCACCTGGGAGAAGACGGACAGAGCCGACGACTTGCTGCGTGAAGCAGGACCGGCAGCTGCGTGAGGGCCGCTGGATCAAGCGCATGCGGCAATCCTTTTCAACTCGCTAGACGCGCGCCTGGCCGGCATAGCAGAAAGCCGGTGGGTAGTTGGCGGAGACATTGATGCCGGATTATGACGTGCTTTGCATCGGCAATGCCATTGTCGACATCATCGCCCAATGCGACGAGGAATTCCTCGAGACCAACGGCATCATCAAGGGCGCGATGAACCTCATCGACACCCATCGCGCCGAACTACTCTACAGCCGTATGGGCCCGGCGATCGAGGCCTCCGGCGGCAGCGCCGGCAACACGGCGGCCGGCGTTGCCAGCTTCGGTGGACGTGCCGCCTTCTTCGGTAAGGTTTCGAACGATGCGCTCGGCGAAATCTACACCCACGACATCCAGGCCCAGGGCGTCGCGTTCGACACCGAGCCGCTCCAAGGCCAGCCGCCGACGGCGCGGTCGATGATCTTCGTCACGCCGGACGGCGAGCGCTCAATGAACACCTATCTCGGCGCCTGCATCGAACTCGGGCCGGAGGACGTCGAGGCCGAGAAGGCGTCGGGCGCCAAGGTTACTTATTTCGAGGGCTATCTGTGGGACCCGCCGCGCGCCAAGGAGGCGATCCGGCGGACGGCGAAGCTCGCGCACGCAGCCGGCCGCGAGGTCTCGATGACACTCTCGGATTCGTTCTGCGTTGACCGCTACCGCGACGAATTTCTCGAGCTGATGCGATCGGGCACGGTCGACATCGTCTTTGCCAACAGCCATGAGATCAAATCGCTCTACCAGACGTCGTCCTTCGATGATGCGCTGGCGCGGATCCGCAAGGACTGCAGAATAGCCGCCGTGACCCGCTCGGAAAAGGGCTCGGTGATCGTGGGTGGCGACGAAACCGTCACCATCAAGGCGATGACGATCCGCGAACTGGTCGATACCACCGGCGCCGGCGACCTCTATGCCGCCGGCTTCCTGCATGGCTACACGCAGGGCCGCGACCTCAAGACCTGCGGCGACCTTGGCTCACTGGCCGCCGGCCTGGTTATCCAGCAGATCGGCCCGAGGCCTCGGCAGAACCTGCGCCGCGAGGCCGAGCAGGCTGGGTTGTTGTAGGGGGGCGTTAATGACGAGCTGCCCGTCTGCCCTCCTGGGGGCTGTGCGGAAAAGTGCGCGTAAATCGAAACATCGGATGCGCATCCGCGTGAGGCGGCAGCCCGGAGCATGTCACGATCGAAACGGTTGATCGCGGGTGCCGCCCTACAGCGCGACCCTTTTGCCGTGCGATATAGGGATCCCGTTCGGATCAGCTGCCTCGAGCTGTGGCATATATTGCTCACCCGCCATCATCGCGCGTGTGGCAACAGGTCGGGATCGTGATGCGATCGAGCGGGTAAGCGGCCAACTGGTGAATTGACATGAATGCATCGCCCGATTGAGATTATCCTGCCGGGAGCGCAGTGCGTTGTTCAGCCGAGTCGAGACGATCATGAGCAAATATAAAGATCATCGTGAGCCACGCCGGCATCGTCATGACGATGACCCGGTTTCTTTTGCGGAACGGCCTTCCGAGCCAAGCTACTTTCAGCGTTCGTCGACCCTAGCCGCATCCGCTGTCGACGCCGAAGTGATCTGGTTCAACACCAGCAAGGGTTTTGGCTTTGTCAAACTGCCAGAGGGCATCGAGGCCTATCTGCACATCCGAGTGCTGGAGGCGGCCGGGAGCCGCGGTGTTTCCGAGGGAACGCGTCTCAAGGTCACAACGGAAGAAAGTCCAAGAGGTCATCAGGTCGCGCAAGTGCTGGAGGTAGGCGGTCAGACCGCGAAACCTCAGGTGCATACGCGTTGCGCTGGAGAGTCCACCGCCGGGACGAGCGCCCAGTTGGAGAGCGAGGCCACGGTCAAATGGTACAATCCCCAAAAGGGCTTCGGCTTCATTGCACCTGAAAACGGTGAGAAGGACATCTTCGTTCATGCCACCGCGCTGACCCGCTCAGGACTCAGCATGCTGATGGAGGGTCAGAAGGTGTTTGTCCAATGCGGGCAGGGCAAGAAAGGCCTGGAAGTTCGGAGCATTCGCCTCGCTTAGAGCCAATGCGTTGGCCTACCGAAATCGCGCCTCAGACAAAGAAAAAGCCCGCTACCGGGAGGAGGTGGCAGCGGGCTCGATTTAGAACGAGACGCGGGAGGAGGTGCGCTCCATTCAGCGTCGGGGCCACATCTGGGAGGAGTAGATGGCCGACACCATGATCATACCGATCGCCGCGGTTATTGCAACGCACAAATTTTATCTCGCGACTGCGAAATGATGCCTGATCCGCTTAGCCCATCCTGAAAAAGTGCGATCAGGCTGCGGCTTTCTTGCGGGCACGCTTGGCAGGTGCCGGCGTTTCCGGTTCCTTCGGCTTGCGGCCCAGACCCATCGTCTTGGCCAATGCCGAGCGCGCCGCAGCGTAATTCGGCGCCACCATGGGATAGTCCGCCGGCAGCCCCCATTTCGCGCGATATTCGTCGGGCGTGAGGCCATAATGGGTGGCCAGGTGACGCTTGAGCGACTTGAACTTCTTACCGTCCTCAAGGCTGAAAATGTAATCGGGTGTAACCGATTTTCTGATCGGTACGGCAGGCTTGAGAGCTTCTGACTTTTCTGGTGCGGCACCACCAGCAGTGCCTTTCAATGCGATGTGTATCTGGCCGATAAGCCCAGGCAGTTCACCGACGGGAACCGGATTGTTCGAAACATAGGCTGAGACGACATGGGCGGTGAGTTCGATGAGGTTGTCGGCTTTGCTCTCGGTTTCGTCGGTCATGAAAACGCTCCTGCGGTATTAGCGTAGCCGGGTAAGAATCATCTCGTAGCTTAATAGTGACGACCGCGTTTGATGGCAACCAAAGCCATTGCATGATGTGTTGGCGGATCGCTGCACGCCCGGTCGCCGTCGCGGATCTTCCTCTTGAACCGTCATCGCCCTGACAACACATTGTGTCAGGGTCGCCTCGCGTCGATGCGGCGCCTCTTCACACAAATTGGCTATTTGGAAGGTTGGAGGAACGAATGAACGCTGAGGCTTTCAGCAGCCCGCTTTTCGTGAGGCGCGCAACGCACATCATCCAAGAGATCGCCGGCCTTGCGGATGCAATCGATTTTCTCAATGAATGGCCGGAAGATCGCAGAGACATGATCCACGAAGCCGCCCTGAGGGCATGCTACGATGCATACGATGGGCGCAAGCCGGTAAGCACGGCGCGCAATGCCTTTTTTGGCTTTGCGAAGCGGGTCGCCATATTGGAAGATCCAACCTCCGCGATGCAGTGGATCGCCGCCTGCAGATCGGGCAGTGGAAAAGTGCAGGTGTAGACTTCAACGACGTGTTTGAGACTGGCGCGAGCCGCGTCGAATCGTGCAGTATGCACAGGTTTCACGGTTAGACCACGCGAATGAGAAGCAGTTCCTCACCACCAACTGCAAAACCGCAGATCGCACGCAAGCTGACCATGCCAGACGCAGCTCATGGCGATCGCTTGCCCGCCAATGGCCAGGCTCATTGGCGCGATGCAGCGGTCGCGTTCGGCTGAGTAAAGAAAATGCGGCCCGCGCTGTTTGCCGAGTAGTGGCTGTGGAGGAGGGGATGACCGGGTTGATCAGATTTGAGAGGCCAGTCGTAGTTCAGCTTAGCCGCCGCGGCTCGGAGCGTGTCGTGTTCGACGTCAACGACGCGGCCGCTATCTTGCTGCGGGATCTGCATCATGAGACCGATAAACGCAGGATAGCGATGGACACCTGTCTGCAGGTGTTACGCGGTAAGACCCATCCACCAGCTGCTCGACGAGCTTTCGTCGCGGCCGCGCTCGAAGCACGCATTCTACGCGGCGATTGAGATTTAGGACGCCGCTCATGAATTTCGGCCATCTGCGCATCGCAATTGGGCGCGGTCCGAACACCCCTGCCGGCTCCGCCAGGAGCAAGCCAACACCGCACTTTCCGCGGCGGCTTTCCTGGTCCGGCGCCGTATGTTGACCATCAAAACATAAGGGGTCCGCCAGCCAGCTGCGGCCGCTCGGCTTCGCCGTCGCGGTGATGGTGATTGCAGCCAGAGGCAGACGGAGCCATCGAGCGGGAATTGGCCCGCTGCAGATGGCAGAGCGTCGATGCCGCTTCAGCAGTCTCCGGAAGTGCCGTTTGAACCTTCCCCCAGCCCTGCATCCGGTCTTCCGGAACGCGCTCCGGGACCGGGGTGCGTGATCGCCGATGTTTCTCCCCATGGTCGGCACCGGGGTTTCGGCGATCAAGGTTGGGAGACGATAGTGATACTGGATTATCCCAATACGGAATAATCCGAAACTGGCTGGCGGTGAGCCGCCTCGTTTCTGGCCGGCTCATTTGAGGCCAAGCCTCCTTCGATCGCCAGCCAACGGCGGCGTCTGGAAAGCTGACTTCGACGCGCCGTAACAAGGGCCGCGGCCAGGCCAAGCTTGCCGAGGCGCTTCGTCACCGGCAGCACGATTTTTTGGGTGCGCCGGATAGACTCCCCTCGGTCGCGCGGGTGTGGCGTTGCCGCTCACCGCCGGCGAGGGGCACCGAGCCCTACGCGGTCTGCGCTTTTTCCCGAATTGCGCGTGCTGCAGCCACCATGTTCATCAGGGCAGGGCGGACCTCCTCCCATCTGCGCGTTTTGAGACCGCAGTCGGGATTCACCCACAGTTGGCCATCCGACAATCGCTCGCGCGCAAGCATGATGAGGTTGGAAATCTCGCCCACTTCCGGGACCCTCGGCGAGTGAATGTCATAGACGCCAGGACCGATCTCGTTCGGATACTTGAAGGTTCGAAGCGTATCGAGCAGTTCCATCTGCGAGCGCGAGGTTTCAATGGAGATCACATCGGCATCCATTGCGGCAATCGCGTCCACGATATCGCCGAACTCGGAGTAGCACATATGGGTGTGGATCTGGGTCGCATCGCCGACGGCCGTTGAAGCCAGCCGGAAGCATTCGACGGCCCAGTCGAGATAGGCCTGCCACTCGGCCTCGCGCAGCGGCAAGCCCTCGCGCAGTGCGGCTTCGTCGATCTGGATCATCCTGGCGCCGGCCTTTTCGAGGTCGCTCACTTCATCGCGAATGGCGAGCGCGACTTGGCGGCAGACGGCTGAGCGCGGAAGGTCGTCTCGGACGAAGGACCAGTTGAGGATCGTCACCGGGCCGGTAAGCATGCCCTTCACCGGCTTTGGCGTCAGCGACTGGGCGTATCGCCACCAGTGTAGTGTCATCGGATTTTGTCGCGACACATCGCCAATGATGATCGGGGGTCGCACAAAGCGCGAGCCATAGCTCTGCACCCACCCATGCTGCGTGAAGGCAAAGCCGCGGAGCTGCTCGGCGAAATACTGCACCATATCGTTGCGCTCGAATTCGCCGTGGACCAGCACGTCGAGTCCGATCTCTTCTTGCCAGCGAACGGCGGCTTCTATCTCTCTTTTCAGGAAGGCCTCATAGTCGACGTAACTCAGCTCGCCCTTGGCATGGGCTGCCCGCGCCTTGCGAACCTCGGCTGTTTGCGGGAAGGAGCCGATCGTCGTGGTGGGGAAGGATGGCAAGCCAAACGTGTCGCCCTGAAGCTTGGAGCGCACGGCGAATGCGCTCTTCCGGCGCGTCATGGCGACCTTGATGCTGGCGACCCGACCTTCGACGAGCGGATCATGCACCTTAGCGGATGTCGCGCGAGCGGCGGCAGCCTCAGCCGACGCCTCTAGTTCGGCGGCGACCGCGTCCCGGCCTTCGGCCAGGGCACGGGCGAGCACGACCAGCTGGTCGGTTTTTTGCGCCGCGAAGGCGAGCCACGATTTCACGTCCGCATCGAGTGCCGTCTCCATGTCCAGGTCGATCGGCACATGCAGCATCGAGCAGGACGGGGCGATCTCCACGCGGTCCAGCGGCCAGCCGGCGACGATCGGCTTGATGCGGTCAAGTATGGCAGGCAGGTTCGCGCGCCAGACGTTGCGGCCGTCGATCAGCCCGAGCGAGAGCACAAGGTCCTTCCGCGCGAGCCGGCCGACGGTCTCCAACTGCTCTGGAGCGCGCACGAGATCGACGTGCAGTCCCGCCACGGGCAGAGAAATCGCGGTCTCGAGATTGTCTCCCAGCGATCCGAAATAGGTAGCGACCATGATCTTCAACTCCGGTGCTGCTTTTGACAGCCGGCAGTAGGCGAATTGGAGCGCATCCCGTTCGTTGGGAACCAGATCGACCACGAGCGCCGGCTCATCGATCTGCACCCAATCGGCTCCCGCGAGCTTCAGCCTCCGCAGGAGCTCCTCGTAGACGGGCAGCAGCCGTGGCAGGAGCGCGATAGGGTTGAAACCTTCCTCAGGTGACTTCGCCAACTTGAGAAAGGTAACCGGTCCAAGCAGGACCGGGCGCGTGTGGATGCCGAGCGCCTTGGCCTCGAGGAAATGATCGACCGGTTTCGCCGACGAGAGGGCAAAGCTCTGATCGTCCGTAAGTTCCGGCACAATGTAGTGATAGTTGGTGTCGAACCATTTGGTCATTTCCATCGCGGCAAGGCCATGCCCGTTGGCCGCATGCTCGTCACCGGCATGTCCACAATCAGCGGCCTGACCTTGGTTGCCGCGCGCCATGGCGAAATAGGTATCGAGTGGGACCTCGCCGTCAGTCCAGGTGTATCGTGCCGGCACGGCGCCGACCATGGCGACGGTGTCGAGCACATGGTCATAAAGCGAGAAATCGTTGGACGGGATTTTCGACACGCCGTGGTCGTGCTGCTCCCTCCAGCTGGCGGCGCGTAGCGCCTTCGCCGTCGTGAGCAGGTCGGCAGCGGGAGATTTTCCGGACCAGTAGCTTTCAAGCGCGAATTTGAGTTCCCGCCGTCGACCGATACGCGGCACGCCGAGCGTTGCCACTGGAATTTGTTGAGAGACAGTCATGCCATACCCCGATGGTTGGGGCGTGGGGACAAGGAACGCGCGAGCAGGCGGCACGAAGCCAGGCTACCGCGGCCACCGAGACACCCCGCCCGTGGACGTTGTTCGTCGTGGCAGGTCTCCTGGCTCGCGGGTCAAAGCCTCTGCCCGTCTTCCCGAGGCCGTTCGCCTCAGTGACACCAATGGGCTTGGCTCGCCGCTAACAGTTGCGGGGGCAGCGCCGGCATCGCACCGGCTTCCCTCTTAGCTCCGCTACAGCAGTGCCGCGCGGAGAACCACGACATGCGCACAATCACAGCAGCTTCGCTCCTTGTCAATACATATAACGAGATGTTTATGTGATGATGCGAATAATGCCCTTGCGCTGATCGGTCTCTTTCGCCCAAAGCCGCTTACGATGCCGCCTCTTATCAGTGCAGGCTCGGAGAGATCCTTGTCCCCATCGGCGACGCCGGATCAGATCGAGGTCGCCGGGCTCAAGGGCGTAAAGTCGGGCCAGGTCGTCACGGTCAGCCGGGAATCCCGGTAGTTGTTCCCCGCTCGGCTTTGCTCAGCGTGCTTGCGCATTCGCCATCAGCGCGCTGATGACCACGCCCGGTAGCGGAAAGGAGAGGTGGCGCTGCAGGTCGGCGGGTTGGGGCTGGGCCGTCAGCGTCTCGAACAACTGCGTGGCGATCGCCTCGACCTGCTGCGCGAGCAGCTTCACCCTGCGATTGCTGAAGGCCGGCGCCACGATCGTGCGTAACCGGGCATGCTCGCCCCCCTCGTGCGAGACCAGCCACCCCGGCGAACCGAGAATCACCGAATCCGGGGTGAATGCCGCACTCTCTAAGCGACGGAAGGGCGGAAGCTGACCGGCAGGCGCTGCGGGCAGCGAATGACGTAAGACGGCATGTAGACGACGTCCTCCGCGGCGATGGCCAGCGCCAGATCCTCCAGCCGCCCGAACAGCGCGGGGAAGGCGCAGCGCAATTCCAGGCGCGCCAGCGCAGCGCCCAGGCAGGAATGCGGCCCCTCGCCGAATGACAAATGCGGGTTGTGCCGCCGGGTGACATCGAACCTGTTGGCGCCGGGACCGAAGGCCTTTTCGTCCCGGTTCGCCGCGTGGAACGCCATCAGGACGGCATCGCCGCGGCGGACCAGGCATCCGTCGATCTCCACGTCCTGGGTGGCATAGCGGAACGGCAGATTGGCCGCTGAGCTGCCCCAGCGCAGGATCTCCTCGATCGCCTGTGACCACGGAACTTGGCCGCTGCGCACCAGGTGCAGTTGCTGCGGATGCGTCAGCAATGCCAGCACGCCATTGCCGATGACGCCGGCGGTGGTCACGAAGCCCGCAGAGAGCACCATGAACAGCATGTCGATGAGCTCGGTGTCGGAAACGAGCTCGCCTTTGTCACGCGCGACGATCAGGGCCGAAGCCAGATCATCGCCGAGCTGGCCCCGCTTGAGCGCGATCAGGCGACGGAAGAACTCCGGGATGCGCTGCCGCGTCTGTCGCACCTCTTCGCCTGTGGCGGAGGTGTTGGCCAGGCTGTAGGTGAGCGCGACGATCTCTTCGCGCTGTTCGTCCGGCAAACCGAACAGTTCGGCGATCACGTTGGTGGGCAGCGGAGCGGCGAACTCGCTCATCAGATCGGCACTGCCGCCGCGCTGCGCCATCTCGGCCAGGAGTCGATCGACGCATTGTTCGACCCGTGGCGCCAGCAAGGCGATACGACTGGGCGCGAAGCTGCTGGACAGCAGGCCGCGCAAGCGCCGGTGATCGGCGCCGTGCGCCGTGGTCATGTTGTCCACTTTGCATATCCCGATCAGCGGATGATCCTCGGGAATCTCGCCGTCCTGCAGCGCCCGCCACTGTCGCCAGTCCTTGTTGAAACGCTGGTCGGAAAGCATCTGCCTGAGCGTCTGGTGACGGGCTGCCGCCCAGGTCACCACATCGCCTGGCAGCGACACTCGCGCCATCCCCCCCCTGCCGCAGAATCGCAGAAGAAAGACGATCAAGTTGCGTGGGAGCGGCCGGCACACCGATCACGTCGCAATGATCGTTTTCTACGCGCATGCCAACAGCTCCTTTAAGAACCATCGCGGGTCCACTTCTCGGCACGGAAGATCCGCGCGCGGACTTCGAAAAGTGCCCCGTGCTTCGTCCTCAGAAGCGGTAGGTGAGACCTGCGCCTATCACCCAGGGATCGAGCTTGGCCTTGCCCGTGAGCTTGGCGCCGGCGACAGTGACGTCGAAGTCGGGCCTGAGGAAAAGCTTCTTCACGTCGAAGTTGACGCCCCAGTGCTCGTCCACCATGTAGTCGAATCCGACCTGCAGCGCGGCGCCGAATGTGTTCTTGACCTTGAGATAATCGGCGCTGCCGACTTGCTGATGATAGAAGATCGTATAGTTCACGCCGGCGCCGACGTAGGGCTTGAAGGCGTCGAAATCGGTAAAATGATACTGCAATGTGAGCGTGGGCGGCAGCAGCCAAACCTTGCCGACCTTGCCCAGCCCGCCGATCGCACCTTGGCCATCGATGTTGGCATAGGTGGTGCCGAGTATGAGTTCGGCGGCGATGTTGTCCGTGAAGAAATATGAGATATCGAGTTCCGGCGTCACGGTGTCCGAATACGAAAGACCGGAGCCGGGCACCGCATTGACATAGCCCGAATCCTCGGTGATCACCCCCAACGCACGCAGGCGGATCTGCCAGGGGCTTGGCGCTTCCGCGACGCAGGCTTCTGCCTGCGGGACGCTCGCGGCTTGCCCAACATCTGCCGCGCCGGCCTGTCCCGCAACGATGAGGACGACAGCCGCTGTCATTGCCCGCGCCACGCCAATTCGCGCTCTCGCCATACTTTTCTCTCCTTGATCTTCAGAAGCGACGCACTGCGCCTTGATTGAATCCTGCTCGCATCAATCGAGATTGACGGAGCGCTCATGCGGGATAGCCCCCGCATATGTCGTGCCAAATGAGAAAATCATTGGAAAACAATGCGGTCACTCCGATAGCGCTGTGTCTCATGTCCGACTTCGTCGAAGATCCGACAATGAGTGCAGCCGTAGCCGCCCCTGGTAGCCGTTCGTCAACATCGGCCGGCAGTTCGTTGGCACGCTCGTCCTCGGCTTCGAGTTGTGGCGTATTCTGCGTTCAGCGCCTTGATCGGCGCCTGCTGCTTCGCCGTCAGGCCGGGGAACGTTCCAGCCAGTTGGCGCAGTCCGTGGGCATGTCCGTAAGGCGTCTCGACCGCGACCGATATGGGCGGGAAATCCTTTGGCAGCATGCCAGCCGCCATCTGATCGGGCCATGTAGCGGATCGCGTTCAAGACCTCGCGCAGGTCCGTCACCACGCGCCACCCGGTCTTGGCCGCGCCCGGCAGGAACGGTTGTATCCGCGACCATTCCTCATGCGTCAGATCGGAGGGAATAGCGCTTGGTCTTCTTCTTGATATCGGCAACGGCCACGCGTCGCTCGGGTCCACATCCCAAGCTTGAAACACGATTAATCCCGCCAATCCGCTGCCCGCCCTGCAGCAGGCCCCTCTTCGGGCGGCAATTAATCCTGCTTCGGTTTGAAATTCGCGACGTGTGCACGATATCGTTGTGATGACCGACCTGGATTGATCATCAAGTGGCCGATACAGCCATCGAATGCGGCGAAAAGGCGCGTAGTCGTTCTGAACCCCCGGGCCGGCCGCCGCGCAATCGTGCGGTGATGAAGCACTCCGATGTCCTTGGCGGGCTCGATTACCTGGCGGCGGACTATCACCGGCAGGATTTCTCCAAGCATGTCCACAACGAGTATCTGATCGGGCTGATCGAGCGAGGCGTCCATGATGTTTGGTGCCGAGGTGAGGTTTGGCACGCCGGTAGCGGCACGGTCGCGACCTTCGCGCCCGGGGAACCGCATTTCGGGGGTGCTGGTGACGATCTTGGCTGGAGCCAGAAAATCTTCTACATGCCCGAAGGCCTTATCCGGCAAGTCCTTGAGGACAGCGGCCAAAACGAACCCGGAACGATCGACTTCAAAAGCCCGTTCCAGGAGAATGCCCCAGTTGCACACGGCCTCAGCGCGTTTTGGCGCCTGCTTGAACATGGGCATAGCTCGGCACTGGAGATCGAGGAGTATTTGATCCGTTTCCTTCCCCACGTCTTCGCAGAGGCCGGCGGATCGCGCGTTGCTGGGCCAAAATTCGTGCCACCGAGGTTCCGCGACGTGCGTGACTTCATCCATGCCCACTTTGACGAAGTCCTGCAGCTCGCCGCCCTGGCCGCCCTCGCCGGATGCTCCAAGGCGACGTTGATCGATGGCTTCAAGGCGCATTTCGGGTTGCCCCCCACCCGCTACCTGATCCAGGTCCGCATCGACGAGGCGCGACGGCTGCTGAGGCGAGGTCAGCAGGTCGCCGAGGTCGCCGTCGCGGTAGGGTTCGCGGACCAGAGCCACCTGACCCGGCACTTCAAGGCGGTGCTGGGGGTGACGCCGGCGCGTTACCTCTCGGTTTGAATATCGTTCAATAAAGCGCGCGGCGAACCGTCTAGCTTGGACGCTCAATGGATGAAACGAGCGTCAGACCATGAACGAAAGCAAGCAGACCCGCCCCCGCGACTTCACCAGCGACAACATCGCCGGCGTCTCCCCCGAGGTGATCGCAGCCATCACCGCGTGCGCGTCGGGTCAGGCGCTTCCCTACGGCAACGATGAGCTGACGCATACCGTCGAGCGCCAGCTCGCCGAGGTGTTCGAGCATGCGGTCGACGTGTTCCTCGTTTCGACGGGGTCGGCGGCAAACGCGCTGGCGCTCGCGGCGATTACGCCGCCATGGGGCAGCATCCTCTCGCACGCCGACGCACACATCAACCGGGACGAGTGCGGCGCGCCGGAGTTCTACACCGCCGGTGCGAAGTTGGTGCAGCTTCCAGGCGAGGCTGGCAAAATCGACATCGACGCCTTGGCGGCCAATGCAACGCGCATGGTGGGCGATATCCACTCGGTCCAGCCCTCCAGCGTCAGCATCACGCAGGCGACCGAGATGGGATCGGTCTACGCGCTCGACGAGATCAAGGCGATCGGACATATCTGCCGGTCAGCGAACCTGGCGCTCCACATGGACGGTGCTCGCTTCGCCAACGCCCTCGTCACTCTGCGCTGCTCGCCAGCCGAGATGACGTGGAAGGCCGGCGTCGACCTTGTGTCATTTGGCGCCACCAAGAATGGAACGTTTGGGGTCGATGCAGTCGTCTCGTTCCGCGGAGATCTCGCGAGCACGATAGCCTTTCGCCGAAAGCGTGCCGGCCAGTTGAGTTCCAAGATGCGCTTCATGGCGGCGCAAATGGACGGTTATCTGAGGGAAGGTGTCTGGCTTCGCAACGCGACCCATGCCAATTCGATGGCATCGGCGCTCGCGCGGGGGTTGGCCCTGGTGCCAGGCGTGAAAATCCAGCAGCGTCCCGAGGCCAACATCCTGTTCTGCAGACTTCCCATGTCCCTGATCCGGGGGCTGCTCGACATGGGATTCCGCTTCTACCATGATCGCTGGCAGACCGGGATCGTGAGGTTCGTCACCTCTTTCGCGACGACCGAGGCTGACGTGTCCGACTTGATCGGCGCGGCGACCAGCCTCTGCGCACCGGTCGGCTCGGCTGTTCCGGCTGGCGCCGAATGAGTGTGGCGCCGTCGGGCGCTCTCGCCGCCCGTCACGGATGTCCTCTTTGCTCGACTGCATTGTCCTAGCGTACTGGCCGCACGGGCATCTCAGGCTGTATCGTTTGTCCAGGCTCAGACCTGCAAATTCATCTTACCTCGGCAAGGGGCTTCACCGTGCAGTTGCGATGTGACCGGTTGATTTTCTGTAAGAAGCTCCTCTATCTGCGCAATTGAGCTAAAGTCATCCGGAACACTGCATGCCTGTAATATATATTTCGCATTCTTTTATCATATTTTTGATGAAAAATGCTGTTCACTCGTCCGAGTTACTTAAAAGAGTGAGTCGGATCTGCGTGGGGTGGCAGCATCAATCGGGATTTTGACCACTAGCAGGAGAAAATATGCCTTCCATATCTACGCGCCGCGCCAACGCAACGGACGCAGGGACGGTCGTCCGTTTTATTCACGCGCTACTCGATGAACTCACTGGCGGGAAAGCGCCCGCGCCCGACGACGTGAGACAAAGCGCGCAGATAATGCTTGCCGACGCTGGCGTGGTCGCAGTGATCGCAAGTGCAGATGACGAGCCGGTCGGCATCATGGTGCTGAATGAATGCACGGCGATCTATGCAGGAGGTAAGTTCGGCTATATTTCGGAGCTGTATGTTCGACCCGAAAAGCGCTCCAAAGGGATTGCCCCTCAACTGCTTGAGGTCGCCTCGCGGGAAGGCCGTGCGCGTGGTTGGAAGCGACTTGAGCTTGCAGCGCCCAGGCAACCAAAATGGAAGCGCACGCTCGATTTCTACCTGCGCAACGGGTTCGAGGAACTCGGCCCTCGGCTCTTTCGGATTATCTAGACTAGTGCGCGTCCATAAACGGCTGTTTTCCCGGAGTTTTCAGTGGTCTTTGGCCTGCTGAAGCGATGTTTTGGGGACGCGTGATGGTACAAGGGCATGGAGGTTGCGGCCGGGGGTCGATCTGGCGGCAATGGGGTCATAGGGGTATCGGCCGGCGCTCGCCGGCGTGCTCCTGAACGCAGCCCGATGACTGGGGGTCAGGTCGATCTGAGGCGGGTGAAGAGGGCGAGATTGTAAGCGACCACCGAGGACCAGACGTAAGCCTTGAAGTGGTTGAGCCCGCGCCAGGTGCAGCGGGCCAAGCCATAGGCGCGCTTCAGGCAGGAGATGCTGGCCTCGATACCAGCGCGGAAGTTGCGCAGCTTGCGATAGACCCAGCGGCTGCTGACCATGTCTTCGATCCTGAGGGCGCTCTTCTTGTGGAACGCCATATCGCGCACGCCCCAAGCCTTGGCCTGGCGCAGATTGGCGCGGCTGGCATAGCCGCCGTCGGCCGCCGCCTGACGCGGCGGCTCGCCGTAAAACGCGATGTGGCGCTCCAGCATTAGCAGCAGACGCTCGCTGTCGGCTGGGTTGCCCGCTTCGATGACGAGATCGAGGATCAGTCCGCTGCGACCGGTGGTCAGATTGATCTTGTGACCATAATCGACGTCGCGGCTGCCCTTGACGATGATATCGGCATGCGGCTCGAACAGGCTCACCAGCTTCTCGCCGGCCCCGTTTAAAGCGCCTGCCAGGACCCGCCGTTCGGTCTGGGTGATGATCCGCTCGATCAGCGGCCGGTAATGGCGGACTTGGGCCTGCCACAGTTCAATGGCCGGGCTCGCCGCCAGGGTCAGCTGCTCAGCCGCCTGCTGGAGATAGCCCAAGGTGGTGCGTGTGATCCTGAGCAGCTCGCGGTAGTGCTTCACCCGTTTCGGGCGGCCGCGGGTATATTCGATCGACCGGGACCGCTTCTTCGCCGCGCGGCAGTGATCGTGCCATGGGATGGCGCTGCCCAGTGCATCCGCGTGCTGCAACAGCCGCACCATCACCCGCACAGCGTCCCATAACAGGCTGCTGTCGCTCGGCTCGTGGACGAGTGCGGCGGTGACGGTGCTGTCCACGCGCACGACCTTGCCGCCTTCCAGCTTCTCTCGCCTGGCGCTTGCCAGCAGTACTTTGTTGATTTCTTCCCAGGTCGGCGCCTGGATCGCGCTGATCGTCTTGTGCAGGACTGATTTCTTTGGGCTCCACCCCCATGGCAGCCGGGCAAAAGCCCGGAACGAGGCGGAATCCTCCAAGTGAAAGGCCAGTTCCTGATAGCTTAGTTGGCGGTGCTGCTTGAGCAGCGCGCAGCGCAGCACAGCCTCCGCCGGCAGGCCCTCGCGGCCGGTCTCCTTGAGATCGTGCCGGCGCAGGTCCCGCGTCACCAGGCTCAGAAGCTCGCGATGCTCGTCCAGCCATTGCGACATGGCTTTCAATTCACAGCCGATCTCGTGTCCGGCGAAAAGATCAAATACACTGGATTGGACGGTGCGTTCTTGGCGCATTGTCGGCCCCGGCGGTGGCAGAAACGCTTTGGAATCAGTGGCTTGATCTCGAAGTGTATCTGAACCCGCCGGGCCTTGCCTACCCAAAATCAGGATTCATTCAATAATATCAGCAGCTTGCCGTTTATGGACGCGCACTAGACTAGAGAGTTTGCTATGGGCTGCTCAAAGCAACCTGCACGATCTCAGCGGATTGAGGTCCGGCGTGGTCGCTGCCTGCCGCTGCAATCGAACCAGCATCGTGATCGCAAATGTGTGCCTCGGATAATGCATGGGTTCCCGTCACGCCGGCTGCCCGGAACGCATCGGCACAAACCGCCGTCAATCGGGTCACGCTAACAGCGTTTCCTTGAGTGTTGAGGAACAGAGCCGAGGGCGGCGATTTTGCCAACCTACAGGGGCGCTGCATAGACGACCGCACGTGACGTGCACCCGGTTACGCTGCGTATAACCAAATGGCGGATCATTCCCATGAGGGTAGTCCTATGAAATTGTACGCGAAAGTCTTTGGTGGAGCGGCAGCGTTGCTCGCTGCCTGGCCGGCGATGGCCAGCGACGCGGTGGCGAGCGAACCGGCGCCCTACAATCCCAATTTCTCTTTCGTTGGCGGCGTCGGCGTCATCGACATCCAGGCCAACGAGCTGGTCTATCAGGCTCCCGGCAGCGGCTCGAAGCTGAGCCACCTTATCTGGGAAGGCACCTCTGCGGTCATTTCAGCCGAGATGACGGCGCGCAGCGAGGCCGGCTGGACCGCCAAGCTTTCCAGCCAGATCGCCTTCAGCGGCGACAGCTACATGGAAGACTATGACTGGAACCCGTCATTCTCGACCAATGATGGCTGGAACGACTGGAGCAACCGTTCGCGCCATTCCGACACCGATCTTGATTACTTCTATTCGGCAACCGTCGCGCTCGGCCACGATTTCCAGTTCAGCGACCAGCTGCTGATCAACGTCAACGGTGGTTTCAAGTACACCTCGGTCAAGTGGACTGCCTATGGCGGCTCCTATGTCTACAGCGTTGCCGGCTTCCGGGATTCGGTTGGCGACTTCCCAGGAGACGCAAAGGCCATCAGCTACCAGCAGAAATTGCCGGTCGCCTTCGCCGGCATCGATGCGACCTATGTCCAGGATCGCTGGAACTTCGGCTTTGCGCTGAAGGGCGGCACGACCTTCTCGGCCGGCGCTACCGATCATCACTGGATGCGTGACCTGCGCTTCGAGGATGATTTCGAATCGGCGCCGGTTCTGATGGTCGGCGGCAGCGTCGGCTACCAGTACAACGAGCGGACCAGCTTCTTCGTCTCCGGTTCCTACGTAAAGGTGTTCACCGCTCGCGGCGACTACAACACCTATGACATTGCGACCGGCGGCGTGACTGGCGGCGAAGACGACTGGATCGGCGGCGATTTTGCCGCGGCGACAGTGATGGTCGGCATCAAGACCTCGTTCTGATTGAACGAGTGCGACCGGAACGCCAAACCGATGTCCGCACGGCGCAGAAATCTGATGCGCCCGCGTGCCTGACGGCGCGTGCCGGGTGCTCGTGAACCGAGCCCGCTTTTTCTTCGCCAGGCTCAGGCGGTCTCGGCCATCCGGCTTCGCCCCCTGGCGCGGGCAGCCTGTCGGCTGCTGACGGATTTGTGTGGTCGCCCTGACAGCAGTTTCGATCCGTCGGACCGCATCTCGCAGCTGGTCTGCTCCGGCTGCGAGGCGAAGCGGGGAAAACCCGGTTTCCAACGAAGGCAGCGATCCTTACGGGCATCTGTCAGATCCGCCGTTTTCAAAGCCACGGCAGGTAGGTCCTCGAGGGTTTACTGATCGACTCGACCGTTTGGCCGCTGATGGGCCGCTATCTGCGGCGCGTTCAGGCCTCCCGACAAGGCAAAATACGGCTACCGAATCCCACAGCTCTCAACAGTTCGTCCGCTTCAAAGAGCGCAACGATCGACTGAGCGGCTGGAATGCGGGGCATTGCTTTCCGGCAGCCTCGGGCCGCAAGCGGCCGCCTTTGGCTGTCATCGGGCACTTGAAATAACCGTCTGAATCAGGCTGCCCTGTAGCCGACGGGGGAAATGCGTTGGTGTTTCTTCTTGTAGATGCAGTAAGTGAGCAAATCATAGGTATTTGAGAAGCTGTGCAACCAGAATATGTGAGGTTCGCCGTTCGCATCATAAAAGATGCTTTCGCCTTCGCCTACCGGACCCCGCTTGCGGTTGGTTGCGTGATCGCAGATCGCGGAATAGGCAACTTCGGTGGTGATTCCGGGAAAGTGCTCAGCAAGCGCTTTCGATCTCGGGAAATAGGCCACGTTGTCATTCCCCGCCTTCTCGCAGATATCTCTGTGATAGGGATGCCGGCTGACAACGCCGAAGGCAGGAAAGTCCGGATCGCGTTCGCAAACCATTTGCCAAAGCGTTGTCGTAAGGGTGTTCCCGTAGCGCTTGCGAAGCTGCTCGATGCTCTTCCATTCAAATGAGCAGTCCAGCGCTTCGGGACGAAATCTTCCCCCGAGAAACAAGAGGTGGCGCCCGCCATAATTGGCTTCCGCCTCCATTGCCTGATGGAATGTCGGGTTCAGCGTGGACTCATTGTCGCCCAGAAGCAGGGAGCGATGCCAAGGCAGAAGATCATGTGTAATCTCATGTGCGATGAGGAAGCGTCGCTTCAGCTCGGCTACATCATCATCGATGAAGATTCGCTTGTCGCCTTCCTTCAGCATCAGGATACCACGAAGGCCATATTGCTGGACTACATCGACCATGCGCTTGGCCGTGCTGGTGATCTCGTTGCCAGCGATTCGCGCCCGGTGGGCGATCTCATCCAGTAGGCTCAGGTTCGCTTTGCTATAATAGGTAAGGTCAAGCTTTTGCAGCGCGCGTACCTGCTCGAGCCGTAACGGGGGCTCTGGATTGCCGAGATCACGCAGCAGACGTGATATGTGCTCATGGATATCTCGGCGCTCAAAGTCCCCGATTATCGGCTCAATCGCGGACATGGTCATCCATTCTTCTTATCGATTGACGCCAGTACCTTGACGAAATCGTTGAGGTCGCGCCTTTCAGCCTGGCTTAGCTTCGACAGGTCGTCCGAACTCGCGGCAAAACGATGCGCCGCTTCGGTGAGATTGTCGTTCTGCGCAAACGACGCCGCGGTCAGCTGTTCCACAGCACGTGCTGAAACCCCAATGAACTCGGCTAGCTGATGAACGGTACGCGGGCCTGGAACATAGCAGGGATCCTTCTCCACCTTCTCCAATTCCGCCGCATCAACACGAATTTTGGCAGCCAACTGCGCAATACTCAATCCGTCCTTGCGTCGAAGCTGATGCACCAATTTAAACAGCACAACAGTTTTGTGTTCAGAGGCAGCCGAAGGCTGCCCCGCAGTTGCTTGGTGACGAGACTTCTCCTGCATAAGACGCTCAAGCGGAGCTGCATCGCGCAGCGGGAGTCCCGCGTCGCAATCGACATCTGGATCATGTTCGATATGGCTGCGTAGCCAATCGGCAGTGAAATGTAATTTCATGGTCGACTCCTCTTGCTAGTGTTGCACGGATAGGAAAGTCGCAGCATCGCTGCTGGAAAGCTCGAAGTATCTCAGCCCTTTATGCACTCCTTCGCTATCCGCTCCAAGATCCGTCATTCCGATCGCATCCCGGTAGAAAACTTCTGCGCCAGGAAGGGAATGCAGACCGATCCGGCCACCAAACTCTTCTTCCAGGCTCAAGCTGACGGCCGTGCCAACGAGCGCACGCCCCGCACCCTTGTAAGTCGGCTCAGCAACCAGCTTTGGTCGATTCCATGGCGCCGTCGCCAGAAACTCCACGTAGATCAGCGGCACTCGCTGATGCTCGGGATGGCGACTGAAGCAGTCTTGGCCACCTTTGCGTGTCATCATGATGGCCTGTGTGCTGCCACCACATTCGAGCACGAAGAAATCGAACAGGAACGGGTCGTTCAGCGCAGCCAGCGCCTTCTTGCCCCATTCCCAATGGGCGTCTTCGGCATTGACCTCCGCTAGAGTCTGAAGAGAGGCCTTGGCTTCCCTGCGACGCAGCTCAAAAAGCGGCCGCCAGCGTCCTTCGATATGCGCCAGATTCGTGCTGTCCAGGCCATGATACAGATCTGCATCTTCGAACCGGCCTGTTGCGCGATTTAAGAGAAAGACGCGATCGATCAGCTCTTTCATAGAACCATCAGCTCTACTTTTTCTGACTTATCCGCGCTTTCGACAAACACCTTTTCGCCACGCGCCAGTCGATCGTCGACTGATTTGTACAGCCGCAGCGCCTGGCGAACGAGCGCGGTTTTGGACAGTCCTTTTTCTTCACACATGGTTTCAAGGACGCTCATTTCCGCGTCCGACAAGTTAAGCGTCATCGTGCGCTTCATAGGCGCCTCCTAACCAGTGTTTTTTATGTAGCTATAAAGTCCACAATTGTCAATCAAAAAATGAGGATAAAATAGCTATTAACTAGCTAGACATTGGCTAAAAATTGCATATATGTCTTGTGCAGAATGAGAGACAAGGAGGCTTCGATGCCTGACGTGACGAACTTTACATTCAAGCTGGACGGCCGCGTGGTGGCTACCAATGACGCCATCATTTCTGGTCGCGAGGTCCGCGCCCTCGGTGGGCTTGATCCGGCCAGCGACTATATTCTCATCCAGATAGCGGACAGGACATCGCGTTCGATCGGCCTTGAGGAAGCGATCGACTTCAGGGAGATGCCCCACTCTGAGTTCCTTTCATTCCAAGGCGACAGGGCCTTTTCTTTCACCGTCAACGAGCGTGGCTGGGAGTGGGGATCGGCGACAATCTCCGCGGCCGACATCTATCGCTACGCGAGCATCGACGAGGATCTCGAGCTGATCCTGGACAGCGCCGGCGATACGGTCATTCCCGCTGACGGCGCGGTGACTCTTGGCGGACAGGGCGTGGAGCGCATCCGCAGCCGCGAGGCGAAAACGGTGGTCATCAAGGTCAACGGTCGATCGCGCACGGTACCCAGGAGAAAGCACAGCTATCGCGAGATTGCACTGCTCGCCTACCCCGACGCCAACTTTGAGAAGTTCAAGTACACGATCACCTACCTGAAAGGTGTCCACGGCGCGGAAGGTGATCTGGTGGAGGGCGAGAACATCGAAGTCAAGAACGGGATGGTCTTCAATGTCCGCCGATCTGATAAGTCGTGATCCGCATCTGAAGCGGCTGCTGGACGAGGGGTTCGAGCTCGAGATGCGCGAGCTCGTTCTTCTCCTCGTTCACAGCGTCCCCTACGTGAAGCGCGACAAGTCGCTTGGCCGCGGCACGCTTGTCTGCACTCTGTCGCTGGATACCCAAGGCCTGACCGCATCTCCACAGACCGACCACACCATGTGGTTCACCGGAGAGACGCCTTGCCATCGCGATGGTGCGCCGATGACCAATATCATTCACAACAGCAACGAGGCGACTGTCGGGTCCGACATCAAGGTCCACCACTATTTCTCGTCGAAGCCAGAAGGGACCGGCCAGTATGCCAACATTTACGACAAGGTTGTCACCTACGAATCGCACCTCGGCTCCGCCGCGCGGTCGCACGACAAGACCGCGAACGCGCGCACAGGCGTCACGCTAGCCAGCGCGCAGGACGATAGCCCCTTCGCGATCCCCGATTCTGCGTCAGCCCGCTACGGAATCGTTGCCGCCAATCGCAAGCTCAGAGGCCGCGTCGCGATCATCGGCCTCGGCGGCACCGGTGCCTATCTGCTCGATCTCGCCGCCAAGACCCGCGTTGCCGAGATCCACCTCTACGACGACGACCAACTTCTCAACCACAATCTTTTCCGTTCGCCTGGTGCTCCCGAACCGGTGCTGGCGAAGAATTTTCCCCGCAAGGTCGATTATTACGCAGCGCTTTACGCGCGCATGCACAAGGGCGTGAAGCCGCACCCCACCAGGGTCAAGGCTGACAACATTGACGAATTTGCGGGATATGACTTCGTCTTCGTCTGTGTTGACAAGGGATCGTCGCGGCGCGTGATTGCCGAAGGGTTGGTTCGCCTGGGCATTCCATTCGTCGACACTGGCATTGGTCTTGGACTCGAACACAACACGCTCGACGGTTGCGCACGGGCGACTTTCATTGCCCCCGGCACGCCGTGGGCGGAGGTGGCGACCCATCTGTCGTTCGGTGACGACGATGAAGAGGCCGATGTGTACGGAACCGAGATCCAGACCGCCGAGCTCAATTCGTTGAACGCGATCATGGCGATCATGCGCTGGAAGCGCTGGCTGACCTTCTATCGTGATGAGCGCAACGAAAGAAACGCGACATACATGATCGAGGGCAACAACATCACCAACCGGGGGGCATGATGGCTCGGGTGGATTGTCTTACAACGGTCTTTGTCGAAGACATTCCCGAACAGCTGGACGACGGGGTTCTTTACGTGTCGCGCCAATGCCACGTTGCCCTCCACAATTGCGCCTGTGGCTGTGGCGAGGAGGTTTCGACACCGCTCGTTCCAACCGAATATGACCTTGTCATGGAGGACGAGGGCGCTTCGATCTGGCCGTCGATCGGCAACCACGACTTCCCTTGTGGCTCACACTACATTGTCAAACGTGGCCGAATCCATTGGGCGGGCAAGATGTCTCGCGAGCAGATCGAAGCCGGCCGCGCCTACGACCGCCTTCTCAAACGCGGCGCCCAGCCAAAGGGGCTCAGGGCCATCCTCGCATGGATCAAGCGCCTGTGGATCAAGTTCATCGGCTAATCAGCTGCGGCCGATGGCATCGCCTTTGCATGCATAGATCAGGTTGACGAAGCCTTCGGGAAAGCCGGCCTCCGCCGCGAGCGCAATCATTGCGCCTGCAACAACAAGCGGCGTCTGTTCGGCAGTTTGAGGATGACCGCGCAGCCCGCCGCCAGCACCGGCGGGATCCTGCGCGCGACCATCGAGGCAGCAACGCCGACCGGCTGCTTGACCACCAGCATGCGCCGGTCCGACGAGGGCGGGGGAGATCGTCTCGCCATAGACACGATTGGCCTTCGGCGTACCAATGCAGATACGCGGGCCGCGTGAGGGACTTCGAACTGGCTTCGCAAGCGGCTCGCCCATCTCCGCGTCAAGAATGGCAGCAAGGCCGACGGCATGGTCTATGATCAGCTGATGCCAGCGCCACAGCATGTCGCAGCACTCCCGGGCGGTCATGGCCGCCCATCCAGCCTGCGCCATATACGCTTGGTCGACCGCTGCGCGCCTCCTCGACCCCATGTCGGGAAATTTCCGCCAGCACGTCGCCAGTGGATGGATCAAGACCTCGAAAATTCGCTCGCCAGGCGGCGTGCCGAGTGGCGGCATGCGGTCGATAGCGCCGAACAGCTATGCAGATTTCAGGTGCAAGCGGTTGGCACAGAGGCACGCCTGGCGGGGGCACCGGCCGTTGAGCCTGCGAGCTGATAAAACGGCAGCGCAAGGCATGGCGTCCAGGCGGCCGCGGCAAGCGGCAATCTGCCGGCACTTGATGGCGCCCGCGCGCCTGAAGGCGCGTGCCGGGCGCTCGTGAACCGAGCCCGCTTTTTCTTCGCGAGGCTCAGACGGCCTCGGCCATCCGGCTTCGCCGTCTCCTAAGCGCCAAGGGAGGACGGTCGCCCTTCGATACGGTGATGATGTTGAAGATCATGGTGCTTCAGGCGCTCTACTGCCTCTCGGACGATCAGGCCGAGTTTCAGATCCAGGACCGGCTGTCGCCGGTGGGCATGGCCCCATATCCATCCCATGGATGCATTATATCCAAACAATCAAGTTCACCCATCCGTCATGATGCTGCATAGCGCAGGAAAGCCAATGTCCCGTGCTTTCCAGCTCACGTTCACGAGCGTGGACTTTGTAGGAAGAACCAAGTCGAAACCGGCGCATCATAAGGGGCAGAGTATCCATGAACGCAATGGCGGCGGGGCAGGCCGGATCTGAACGTTTTATTGCTTTAGAGGGGTTGAGGGGGCTGGCTGCAGTTGGCGTCCTCTTGTCTCACGCCCTCTTCGCTGTCGAGCCAGGGATATTCAAAACCATGTACCCGTTGGCGCAAGCAGCGTGGCCAGAAATCGGATGGCCTGCTCAGCTTCTAACTCTCCCCCCACTCAGCATGCTTATCAACGGAAGCTTTGCGGTTTGTGTATTCTTCGTTCTAAGCGGCTTCGTCCTTACCAAGTCTTTTGCTGACACTGGAAATGCGTCGGTGCTTGTATCCAGAGCAATCCGACGGATACCCCGCCTCGGCATTCCAATCGCGGCTTCAATCGTTTTTGCCGGTGCCATTTTTGCCATGGGGCTGATGAGAAATCTTGAAGTTGCTCCACTCACGGGCTCGATCTGGCTGACCTGGTATTACCCTAGCTCAATTACGGCCGCGAACATCGCCAAGGAGGCCCTATATGAGTCCTTATTTCTCGGTAAGAACAAACTCAATTCACCACTCTGGACGATGTCCATTGAGCTCGTCGGTTCATACTTAGCCTTCATGTTCGCCTTCGCTACGAGGTGGTTCACCTTCGCCCTCGTCACAGTTTTTGCCGCGGCTCTCTCTTTTGCGGTCCATATAGCTTACCTGCCCTTCGCCTTGTCGTTCGGGGTCGGCGTCCTCCTGACTCGCGTTTCTCCAGCGAAATGGTCTCACAAAGCCAAGATCGCAATCTTTCTTGCTGCCATCTATCTTGGCGGCTTCTCAAACGACATCTTGTATGAGCCGATCATCAAACTCTCCCCAATCGACTTTAATCCCCTGAAGGACGCAATGCACTGCGTCGGTGCAACCTTCCTTGTCGCTAGCGTTCTCGCGCTTCCGTCGCTTCAGCGAGCCTTCTCGTCATACTTTTTCCCACTCCTGGGTCGATTGTCGTTCTCGGTCTACCTTCTTCATTTCCCTATCCTTTGTTCCCTCGGGTGCTTTGTCTATCTCTGGACTATCCAATGGGGGCATGCCATTGCGGCTAGTAGCACTGTCGTCATTGTACTTGTAACCACCATCATTGCTGCGGTGCCTTTTCAGCGCCTTGTAGACGTGAAGTCCATGAAAGTGGCCAAGAGGGTGGACCAATACCTGAGAGGTTTTTGTGTAAGACTGCGGAGCCGTAGACTGGCGCTGCGCTCAACCATTTGAGCGGGACAAACATAGCTAATCATTCTGACCTCAATAAAACGAAAGGTGCCCTGCCTTGGAAGAATTCGTATCACGCATCGCCACCAATGTCGGCGTCGACCCGGCTCTCGCAGACAAGGCCGTTGGCATGATGCTGGGTTTCCTGCAACGCGAGGCAGCCGACGGTGCCGCTGCGCGCATGATCGAGGCCATTCCCGGAGCTTCGGAATTAGTGGCGAAGCATGATGGTGAGGACGCAGAGGGCGGCAGCGTCCTCGCCGGAGGCGGCGTGGTGGGTTTCGGCCAGCAATTGATGAACGAGGGTCTCAGCCTGGGAAATATCGCCGGCCTTGCTAACGAGATGATCGCCTTCGCCAAGGAACATGCCGGCGACGAACTCGTGGACGAGGTCCTCAATTCCGTTCCCGGCCTTCCCCAGTTCGCCTGATCAGCAGCAGCCGGGTTGCGTACGATGTCGTGCGCCCGTCTCGGCCCTCTTGCGCAGCTAGAGCAGATTCGACGTATTCCGGGTCATAGCCGTCTGCCTCGAAATAGTGGCTGCATTCCTCGGCTGTGAAAGCTGCGAGGCAGTTGGCCACGACCGACCAGAGTTCGTCGATGGTTCGGGTTGCAGCCTTTCTCAGGAGAGCCTGGAGTTTCGAGAAAGCCATCTCGATCGGGTTGAAGTCGGGAAGCGGCGGCAGGAACAGGAGCCGCGCCAACCTTCTCGATCACCTCGCGCACGCCGCTGATCTTGTGGGCGGGCAGGTTGTCCACGACCACGATGTCGCCGGGGCGAAGCTCGGGTGCGCGGACCTGCTGCGCGTAGGCGAGGAAGGCAGAACCATTCATGGGCCATCGAGCAGCATTAGCGCCGCCAAGCCGCCCAGCCGCAGGCCGGCCGTGAATGTGGTGGTCTTCCCATGGCCGTGAGGAACGGCCGCCCGACAATCGTTCGCCGCGCAGGCTGCGGCCACGCAACCGCGCCATCTTTGTGGATGCTGCGGTCTCATTGATGAAAATCAGCCTCTCGGGGTCGAGATCGAGCTGGCCATCGAACCAGGTTCTGCGGCGGCGCAGAACATTGGGGGCGCTGCTGTGAGGCGGCGTGCGCCGTCTTCTTTTGAAACGTGATGCCGCGCCAGTCGAGGTACAGCCGGACCGTGGACGACGCTGCCCGCACGCCGCGCTCGGCGGCAAGGCGCTCCCCGATCTCAGCAAGCGTGATGTCCGGCGCGTCCTCGATAAGGCCAAGAATGAAGGGGCGCATCGAGCTTCGAACGCGACGGCTGGCCCTGCTTGCGCGCTTCCATCTGGCCGGTCTCGCGATAGCGGCGATACCAACTCCCGGCCGTCGAAATACCGATCCGGAAGCGACGCGTCGCCTCGCGCGTCGAAACCCCCGACTTCAATGGCCGCAATCCCGCGCCCACGAAGGACCGCCCTTAGGCTCCTCGTCATCATCACATCCTCGTAAATCACCGGGACAGTGAATCAGACAGGATCTATCGCGTGATTCCCAAACCGACTCTGTGTTCATCAAAAGATGCTCGAGGTATTCTCCGCCGCGTGTTCCGTACAGACCCTGCCAGACTACCAACCGCCGGCGCGCGCAAAGCGAATGAACTTTGGAGTTCATTCGTCTACCCCAAAATCGACTGCAGGCGTACCGATGTGCATAACTTTAGGCGGCAAAGGCTTATCCTGAACGCTTTCGATGAAGCCCGCGAGATAAGCAAATGTATTGTACTTCTCAAGTACCAACCGCTTCGCCTCTCGTATTGCATCGCGACGTTCCTTCCAGAGGTCCGATTCGATGATTTCTCGGATCTTTTGAATTACATTCTTGTCCTCTGGATCAATCAGAACCATTGAGTCCGGGGGAAAGAACCTCGTGATTGCCGGGCTGCCGTAATAGATCGGCATTGTTTCAGCAACGAAGCAGTCCATAAGCTTCTCTGTAAAATAGTAATCAGCTCTAGTATTCTCAAAAGCTATACTGTAGCGGTAAGGTGCAAGTGCGTCCCATTTATCTCCAATCAGGTGAAAGCCTCGGCCGAACAGGTCGAACTCGAGCTCCCCTCTCAGCCGTTCCAAAAACGCCAGCCGATATCGATGTCCTTTAAGCATGGCGATGTTGCTGGTAATCCATGAGAGCCGACGCGGCTTGTCAACGACTTCGCTGACCAGAAGTTGGTCATACGTCTTTCTTACAGACCAAGACCGAGTGATAGGTGGAGACAAGACGAATCGACGCCCTGCATTCTGCCGAGCTACCAGCTCTGCGTCAGACGTCAGAACGATGGTATTTTCCCCCTGCCCAAGATGGAGGGCGCGATGAGCTTTCGTCGGCGGTTCGCCGATTGCAAAAATGGTCCTGTTCGGGCTCGCCTCGATATCAACAGGAAGTCCAAAAACAGAAGGAGAGTTAAAGATTATATGCCAATCCGGCGTGAAGGACGTCTTGCGTACAAAAGCGACATTGTTCCAGATTCCGCTGCCCTTTGGAGTGAGATGGTGGATTGCGTCTTCCAGACCGCCCCAAGAATCGAGGCAGGCAGCAACTATGGGCGCCGGACGTTCCGTCAGCAATTTGGCGCTAGACAAAGCAGTTCGACTCCTTCACTTCGGTGGTGCCGGCAGTAATTTCGGCACCAGGATCAGACCTCTCTGCGCCTATTCCCGTCGTGAGATGAAGCTAAAACGATCGGAATCGATGGCTAAACGGTACGCAGGTAAGCCCTTCGATATCGAAAAGTCTGAGAGAACTATGCTTGTAACCCCTGCTCCTCCATCTCAATCGGCTTCCATAATCTAGCTCTGACGATTTTTGATGCAGTTTGGGAGTTCTGTCGAGAGTCTTCTGCAAATTTGCGATCACGGTCGCCGGTGTTGGCGGGTCAGGCGCGGCGTCTTCAAGTAACGCAAGCGCCCAGCCCGCCCGCCGCCGTCAGGAGGCCTTGGGCTCCTCCAGCTTGCGCGGCATCTCCTTGCTCGGCCAGGTGCTCCCTGTTGAGATAGCGAATCGCCTCCAGCAGTTTTCGTGTGTTTCGACGGCGAGCGCGCGGACGAGCCGCAGGCAGTTCTCGGCGCTGGGAAAGATGCGCACCACATGGGTGCGCCGCTTGATCTCCTGATTGAGCCGCTCCAGGCTGTTGGCGCTCTTCAGGCTGTTGTGATGCTGGCGTGGCAGCCGGTTGAAGGTGAGCGTCTCCTCGACGTTGTCCTCCGCCCACTGGCACAGCTTGGGGCAGCGCGTCTCCCACTTGGCCAGCCATTGGGCGAGGTCGCGCCGCATTTCGGAAAGGTCGCGCCGGTCATACATCCAGCGCAGTTCCTGCAGGCAGTCATCATCGATCCATTGGGCCGGCAAGATGTCTCGCGAGCAGATCGAAGCCGGCCGTGCCTATGACGCCTTCTCAAGCGCGGCGCCCAGCCGAAAGGGCTCAAGGCCATCGTCGCATGGTTCAAGCGCCTGTGGATCAAGTTCATCGGTTGATCAGCGTGCGGCCGACGGCATCGCCTTTGCAAGCATGGATCAGGTTGACGACGCCTTCGGGAAAGCCGGCCGCGCACATTGCGCCTGCAACAAGCGGCGTCTGTTCGGCAGGTTTCAACATCACGGTGCAGCCGCCGCCAGTGCCGGTGAGATCTTGCGCGCCACCATTGAAGCCGGGAAATTCCATAGCGTGATCGTGCCAACAACGCCGGCTGGCTGCTTGATCACCAGCATGCCCGGTCGGTCGAGGGCGGGGAGATCGTCTCGCCATAGATGCGGTTGGCCTCTTTGGCATACCATTGCAGATATGCCGCCGCATGCGAGACCTCCGACTTGGCTTCGGCAAGCGGCTTGCCCATCTCAGCTGTGAGGATGGCAGCGAGGTCGGCGGCGTGGTCGATGATCAATTGATGCCAGCGCCAGAGCATGTCCCTGCGATCCCGGGCGGTCAACGCCGCCCATCCAGCCTGGGCCGTATAAGCCTCGTCGATCGCCGTGCTCGTCTCAGCGCCCATGTCGGGTAGCTCTGCCAACACTTCGCCAGTGGATGGATCAAGCCCTCGAAAGTTCGCTCGCCAGGCGGCGTGCCGAGTGCCGGCATGCGTCCATAGAGACGAACAGCTATGCAGATTTCAGGTGGAGCATCAGCGGTTGGCACAGAGGCACGCCCGGCGGGGGCACCGGGCGTTGAGCCCTGCGAGCTGATAAAACCGCAGCGCAAGGCATGGCATCCAGGCGTCCGCGACAAGCGGCAATCTGCCGGCACTTGATGGCGCCCGCGCGCCTGACGGCGCGTGCCGGGTGCTCGTGAACCGAGCCCGCTTTTTCTTCGCCAGGCTCAGGCGGTCTCGGCCATCCGGCTTCGCCCCCTGGCGCGGGCAGCCTTCGGCTGCTGGCGGTCGCCGGCCTATCGGCCGGCGCGGTTGGTTCGTTGGCCTTTCCCGGCGGCGCGGGGTGGGCGGCACTCCCTTCTGGGCCCGCCGCGGCATCCCGCAACCCTTCGCTTGCGCTTCGGGTCCTCCTCTTCGTTCCGGTCCTTCGGATGCGGTCCGCCTCCGACGGCGGGCCTTTCCGGTCGCGTCTCGCCGCCCACCCCGCTTCCGGGGAAAGGCGCGGGATTGAAGAGCGGAGGACCAGACGATGCGTGCAAAACACCAGCGTTCCGGCAGCCGAGAGGCTGGCGCGGGCAGGGGCGGGCGCCCGGGCGCCAGCCTTTATCAGGAGATCACGGACCGCATCATTGCCGAACTGGAGCGCGGCACCGTGCCATGGGTCAAGCCATGGGGCAGCGCAAAGGCCGACCTCGGCCTGCCCAGCAACGCGGCCACCGGGCGCCGCTATTCCGGCATCAACATCCTCATCCTGTGGGGCGCCGTCATCGAGCGCAGCTATCCCGGCCAGAACTGGCTGACCTTCCGGCAGGCGCTTGCCCTTGGCGGCAATGTCAGGAAGGGCGAGCGCGGCACCACAATCGTGCATGCCGACCGCTTTGTCCCCAAAAACGAGAAGGAGCGCGCCAGGACAGACGGCGACGAGCCGCAGGCGGTGCCGTATTTGAAGCGCTTCACCGTCTTCAACGTCGCGCAGTGCGACGGCCTGCCCGAGCACCTTTACGGCAACGCCGAACCGTTGCCCGAACGCGAGATCGTCCCGCAGGCCGAGGCGCTTATTCGAGGAAGCGGCGCGGATTTCCGCATCGGCGGCGATCGCGCTTTCTACATGCCGGGGACCGACTCCATTCAGGTGCCGCCGCAGCCGGCATTCTTTCAGCAGATCGACTATTACCGCACCTGCTTCCACGAACTTGGCCACTGGACCGGCCACCCGGCACGGCTGGCGCGCGACCTCTCCGGCGCCTTCGGTTCCAAGACCTATGCGCGCGAGGAATTGGTCGCCGAAATCACCGCAGCCTTTGTCTGCTCGACCCTCGGCATCGAGCCGACCGTGCGCCATGCCGACTATATCGGCACATGGCTGAAGGTGCTGCGCGAGGACAATCGCGCCATCTTCCGCGCCGCCAGCCTTGCCTCCAAGGCCGCCGATTTTCTTCTGGGCTTCAACGCCGAGGCCGAAGGCGCGCAACAAGACGAGATCGCGGCATGAGCGCGCGCGATCCCGACACCCTGCGGACCGAGCCAACGCCGCAAGGCGAGCAGACGCTCATTCCCGGTGTCCAGCCACCACGCGCGACCGCCTCGCCCTTTTGGCCGACGCGCCGATGCGCCCACGCGCGGCGCAAAAGCCGCTCGATATCGGGCTGTTCGATGACGCCAGAAATCAACGCGACCTGTTTTGAGAGGAGTTTTCCCATGATCCTGATCACCGACGAGCTTTGCGCCCGGCTGCTCGCCAATGGCGCAACCGACACCGAAACCGACCATGTCCCGGTGGTCAAACTGTTCGATCCTACCGGCCCAGCGACCTGGCTTCTCACCGAACTCGACGCCGACGGCGACACCCTTTTCGGCCTTTGCGACCTCGGCTTCGGCTTCCCCGAACTCGGCAGCGTCAGTCTTGCCGAGCTTGCAAGCGTCAAGGGGCGGCTTGGCCTCGGCATCGAGCACGACCTTGGATTCAAGGCGCGCTTTCCGCTCTCCGTCTACGCCCAGGCAGCGTACAGCGCCGGCCACATCACCGAAGCCGACCGGCTGCTGCGACAGGCGGCAGAAGCCCTTGGCAACGCCGATTCCAAGCTTCCGCCCGACACGGCGGAACAGACGCGCCGCTAGGGCGCGAAAACCGTCCCGCCGCGCCGGCTTGCAGCCTCTGCGGCGGGGCAATCCCACCCCGCAACGAAGGAGACAAACCATGCAACTTGCCCACATTCCGCTTGATAAGCTCAACATTTCCGCGCTCAACATGCGCCATTCCAAACGCGCGCCCGACGTGTCGGACATCCTGCCGTCGGTTCGCTCGCGCGGCGTCCTGGTGCCGCTTTTGGTGCGGCCCAACGGCACGCCGGAAAGCTTCGAGATCGTCGCCGGCCGGCGCCGCTATTTCGCCGCCAAATCGCTCGCCGACGAGCGCGGCCAGGGCAATGCCTTGCCCTGCGCCATCATGGAAGACGGCGACGACGCCGACGCGCTCGAGGCCTCGCTGATCGAAAACTTCGCCCGGCTCGATCCCGACGAGGTGTCGCAGTGGGAGACGTTTTCGCGGCTGATGAGGGAAGGCCGCACCATTCCAGATATCGCCGCCACCTTCGGCGTCACCGAGCTTCTGGTCAAACGCATTCTGGCGCTCGGCGATCTTCTGCCCAAGATCCGCGAGGCCTATCGCCGCGAGGACATCGACGCCGAGACGGCGCGCCATCTGACCATGGCCTCCAAGGCGCAGCAGAAGGATTGGCTGGCGCTTTATGCCGACCCCGAGCAATACGCGCCGCGCGGCCACCAATTGAAACAATGGCTGTTCGGCGGCCAGTCGATTTCCACCAAGGTGGCGCTGTTCCCCATCGAGGACTATCCGGGCCTGATCGTCTGCGACCTGTTCGGTGAGGACAGCTATTTCGCCGATGCCGACCTGTTCTGGCAAAAGCAGAACGAGGCGATCGCCGCCAAACGCGACGCCTATCTGGAAGCCGGCTGGCCCGAGGTGGCCGTGCTCGAACCCGGGGCAGCATTTCCAGTCATGGGACCATGAAAAGACGCCGAGGAAGAAGGGCGGCAAGGTCTTCATATCGGTCTCGCATCGCGGCGCGGTCGAATGCCACGAGGGCTGGCTGTCGCGCAAGGAAGCCCGCCGCGCCCGCGCGCAAGGCGAGGGCGGCGAGCACGATGAAACCCCCGCCAAGCCGTCGCGACCGGAACTCACCGGCCCGATGCAGAACTATGTCGATCTGCACCGCCACGGTGCCGTGCGTACCGCCATGCTCGACCATCCTTGTGTCGCGCTGCGCCTGATGGTGGCGCATGCCGTCACAGGTTCGGGCCTGTGGCAGGTGCGTGTCGAGCCGCAGCGCACCGCCAATGAAGCGGTGGCGGCAAGCATTGCTGCGTCCAGGGCCGAAGCCGCATTCGCCGAAAAACGGCGCGCGGTGCTGGCGCTGCTTGGGCAGGCCGACGAGGAGGGCGCGATAGCCGGCGGCAATGGCGACGCCTTTGCGCTTGCCGCAGTCTTTGCCCGTTTGCTGGCACTTTGCGACGACGACGTCATGCGCGTTCTCAGCCTTGTCATGGCCGAGACGCTCGAAGCCGGCAGCGCCGTCGTCGAGGCGCTCGGCAACCATCTGGGCATCGACATGGGCGCGTGGTGGCAAGCGGACGACGCCTTCTTCGACCTGCTGCGCGACAGGGAGATCGCCAATGCGATGCTGGCCGACCTCGCCGGCAAGCCTGTCGCCGACGGCAATGTCGCCGAGAAGGTCAAGACGCAAAAGAAGATCATCCGCGATTGCCTGTCGGGCGAGAACGGCCGCGAGAAAACCGACAACTGGATGCCCAACTGGATGAAATTCCCGGTCGAAAGCTACACGAAACGCGGCGGCTTCCGCACCGCCGATCAATGGGCGAGCGTGCAGCCGCTGTTCGTCCGCCAATAGGTGCCAAGCCGGGCGGCGGCTCTTTTTAAGTGCCGCCGCCTCGTTTGCCTGCCGCTGGAATATTGGCTGATGCGCACGGCGATCCGAACAGCATGTGCCACGCGCAAGGCTATTGTGCGTTGCACAAAAACCGACGCGCGGCTACACGTTCTTCCGTTGCGGGAATCGGGCTTGGACCAGCGGCGAGGCAGTGAGAACCGATGCTTCGTCGATATCATATTGCATTCATAGCTGAGGACCCTTCATGACCCTTTCGAGCCCTGACAAATCCGGCGCCGCCAGTCTCGAGGCCATCGCGCGAAACGGCGGCGTGCTGCGCCGCATCGCCGTGCGCATTCCGACCTATCTGTCGGACATTCGCGAGAACCCAGCATGGCTGCCGATGTTCGTGCTCGCCCGCACCATGCCGGCGCGCCGGATGCACTGGCGTGGGGCTAAGCCGGTTCGCGTGTCGCAAAAAGCCCACGACACGATGTTTGCCGGCGTCGATCGCCAGGAAATTGTCGAGGCGCTGCGGTCGGACGGGCTGTTTTGCGGGCTCGTCCTGCCGACTTCCATCCATAAGGAGATCGCCGCCTTCGCCCGCTACACGCCTTGTTTCGGCAATTTCGATCGCCGTCTCGAATTCATGGCTGAGGACCATGCCGAGGCCGAGAAGCGTTTCGGCCGCCCCTTGCTCAGCGGCCACTTTTTCGAACACATCCTCGGCTGCAAGGCAGCGGTCGCCATCCAGAACGATCCGCTGCTGCTCGACATCGCCGCGCATTATCTGGGCGCTCAGGCGAAATTGATCACCACACGCGTGTGGTGGAGCTTCCCGACCAGCGAGGCTTCCGACGCCGACAAGAACCGTGCCTCGCTCGGCAAGTATCATTTCGATCTCGATGACTGGCGGATGCTGAAATTCTTCTTCTATCTGACGCCGGTCGACGAGGGCACCGGCCCGCATGTCTATGTCCGTGGCAGTCATAACCGCCGCGCCATCAAGCATCAGCTGACGCTGCTTGTCGGCCATCCGGCGCAGGAGGTTCTCAAGGTCTATGGCGACGAGAGTCCGGTCACGCTGACCGGCGAAGCCGGTCTCGGTTTCGTCGAGGATCCGTTCGGCTTCCATATGGGCACCGTGCCTTCGCGCACGCCACGGCTGATGATGGAAGTCGGCTTCGGCGTCTCCCCGCCCTCGCGCCGGCGCTTTCATGGCGAGCCGGTTATTCGCTGATCTCGCAAAAAGTCCTTAAAACAGCCTTCCCCAGATCAGACGCCTGGTTCTCCCTTGGGCTGGCTGGTGCCATGGCGTCGTCATGGGATCAGCTGGCACGACTGGATTGGATCGATGTCATCTGACGCCGGTTGGGCCTCGACTGACCCAGATCAAGGCCACGCCCTTGTCGGCGTGGTTTGATCGCCCAGTCCTTCACGGGAAAACGCATGGGCTGACCGACAGCCTGGTCGTCGCTCCCATCATCTTGACAATCCAGATCATACAGCAGGCAAATGACGCTTCACCAGCCAGGAACCGACGTGAGAACCGCGCTTGAGGCGATGCGGGCAATAGATCACAGCGCAATCGATGCACGACCTGCGGCTCGACTCCCCCAACATCTCACGAAGAGAACCGACGCGCTGGCGGCACGCTGATGGCCGGCTGTGACGACAGCTTCGACATTATTGTCGTGGGCGCCGGGCCGGTCGGACTTTCCTTCGCCGCATCGCTTGCCCATAGCCAGCTCAAACTGGCGGTTGTCGAAGGGCAGTCCCTGGAAAGACTGGCAAGTCCGGCTTTCGACGGTCGCGAGATCGCGCTCACCCACGCCTCGATTGGAATCCTTCGCGAGCTCGGCGCCTGGGATGTTATCTCCGCTTCGGACAAGTCACCGCTTCAAGGCGCACGCGTCCTCAACGGATCGAGCCCGTTTGCGTTGTGTTTCGATGCCCCCGCCGGATCCGCGGAACCCCTGGGCGTTCTGGTCCCGAATTGCCAGATCCGCGATGCCCTGTTCAAGATCATCCGCTTGCGGGGCCATGCCCGGCTGCTGTGCGGCCACTCGGTCGTGCGTGCAACAAACAGCCGTCAAGGAGCAGTGATAACGCTCTCCAATGGCAGGCAGCTGAGCGCTCGGCTTCTCGTTGCAGCCGATTCGCGTTTTTCCGCCACCCGCAATCTGCTCGGCATCGGCGCCGATATCAATCGGCTTGGCAACTCGATGCTGATTTGCCGGGTGAGGCACGAGCGCCACCACCACCAGATTGCGATCGAATGGTTCGATCACCATCAGACGGTGGCGATGTTGCCGCTCGCGCAAGGCGTGTCGTCGCTGCTTTTGACTTTGCCCTCAAACGAGGCCGACGGACTGCTTGCCCTCGACGACGAGTTGTTCCTGAGGGAGTTGACAAAGCGCTGTCGAGGGCGCCTCGGCAACATGAGCCTGGCAAGCCAACGCTATATCTATCCGTTGGCCACGACCTGGGCGCACAGGTTCCGGGCGCCGAGCTTCGCATTGATCGGCGACGCTGCCATCGGCATGCACCCGGTGACCGCGCATGGCTTCAACATCGGCCTTGGCGGCCAGAAGCAGCTCGCCCGGGGTATAGAGACCGCATGGCGCGACCGTCGCGACATTGCCGACCCCGACATGCTCCACAGATATGAAAGCCGACTGCGCCTGTCGGCGGCGCCGCTCTACCATGCTACGAATATCCTCGTCGGACTCTACTCAAGCGAGCATCCGGCGGCACGGCTTGCAAGGCATGTGGGGCTGCGCCTCGGCCAACATCTTCCCTTTGTCCGTCATGGCATTGCGGCCATGCTGAGGCGGTGAACCCCGGTCACCATAGTGTCAGCATCAGCGTGCGGCGTCGTAGCAGGCGGGCGCGTGTGGTTCGATGGGAGCGGTCGCGGCTGCGCGGGATCAGCTTGATGAAGACGGGGCTGCTGAATGCCGCGAGCCTCTTCCATCGCGGATCGTCAACGTGTCAATCGCCGTGTGTGTGCGAATCCACGCCCAATTCCGCCTTCGATGTGTTCACTGCGTGGATGGTTGTCATCCAAACAATCAATTTTGCCAATCCTGCGGACCCAATTAGGAGCGTGACCGAAATCAACTGCCTCGGCCCGCAGTACGGTCCCGACCCTACCGACATCTGACGGCATTTGCAGCGCCGGTGATTGCTGCCTTAGCTAGGTGCGAATTTGACCCAAATCGATCATGAACTGCTGAATCGAGAAATGGCCGCAGACGATCCATGGCGGCTCGATGGCAACCCGTTCGACCGGGAGCGCCACACCCAAATTCTCCGGTTGTCACTTGCGCAAGGTCGAGTCGCGAATGCGCTCGAAGTCGGGTGCGCTGCCGGCGCTTTTACGGAGCGGCTAGCCCCCATTTGCCAGCGGCTCACTGTGATCGATGTCGTGGAGCCAGCGATTACCCGAGCACGTTTACGCATGAAGGAGACGCCGCACATCAGCTGGATAATTTCCGATGTTCAACAGTTTTCGAGTGATGAGCTGTTCGACCTGATCGTCGTTGCGGAGGTTCTTTACTACGTCGGAGACCTCGTTCAGATCCGCGCGGCAGTCCGCAACCTGGTAGGTCTGCTTGCGCCAGGCGGGCAGCTGGTTTTCGGGTCGGCACGTGACGCCAATTGCCAACGCTGGGGGCACGCTGCTGGTGCAGAGACCACCATCGCCATGCTGAACGAATCGTTGACCGAGATCGAGTGCATCGAGTGCCGGGGCGCGTCGATCAATGAAGACTGCCTGCTGGCTCTCTTCCGAAAGCCGATTTCCGCTGCCTGATAAAACACTGGGAGACACTGTGCGCTTCTGCGGTGTCAAGCTGACCCAATATGCGGACGTATAAGAGCGCCCGATGCAACAAGTAGCTGGATCCGGTTGATGGTAACAACCGCTGACTACATCCGGCTTCTTCATGCGGCTCGATGTTCAGCGCCGCGAGCCTCGAGGGGTTTTCGCCCGCTTCCACCTCAACGGCCCCAGACGTCGGCCGAAGCCTTTCCGGTCCAGACATCAGGTTCGGAAGCGGCGGGGTGACCGTTCCCCACCTCTGCCATTTTGCGTAACGGCTTTACCCAATAAATGACCCATAGATGCCCACATGAAGCGAAGTCCTTATTTTGCATGGCTCCCTATGCGGGACGGGCTCTACGGCTGCCGCCACCGAACCTCAAAGGTGTTTCGGCCCAGGTAGGTGACGATCCCTAGCCGGGAAAGCGGCACTCCTCGTCGGGGGCCGTCGGTCCCGTGTCCGAGCGCCGGAGAAACCGGCAAGGAATAGAATGGTGAAAGTCCATTTCAGTGAAGGAGTAGCGATCCACATTGGCTCCGAGCCGTGCGCCAACGCCCGCGAGGTCGTTGGTGAAGCGTCGGTAGGAGAAAGCACAGGCCAGCCATTGAGCCGCGTAAGGGACCTAATCTCGAGTGCCGACGGCGTGGATGCTCCGGAAGGCAACATGGTAGGGCGCGTTATTGCGAGTGCCCGACCAACTCGGCGTGGTCGTAGAACCTGGCATGTGCGGAAATTCCTTGTTCGGGAACCGGGAGATCTCACGATTGACCAAGGCGGTATCACCTTCCTTGGTCCGTATCGGGAAAGCGAAAGCATGAGCCGATGATGAACGATCGTGAGAAGTCAGACGTTGCCGTAGTAGCTATGAAGCTGACGAACAAGGCCGGGGAACCGGCTGCGGAGTCGGTGGAGCCAAGGGCAGCGACCAAGGGAAATGCGGATCAGCAAACCACGCGCCGGGCACAGGACCGGGAAAGCGTGTCACATGCGCTGGACCGCATACGGCAAGTCGCAAGACTTAGGAAGCAGGAGAGGTTCACCAACCTCTTTCACCATCTCAATCTCGAAACGTTGAGGACGGCATTCTACGCTCTACGGCGTGATGCAGCCCCCGGCGTCGACGGGTTGACATGGCGAGCCTACGAAGCGGACCTTGATCACCTGATCGAGAATCTGCGCGATAGGCTTCAAAGAGGTGCATACCGGGCAAGCCCCGCACGGCGGCAGTACATACCAAAGCCGGACGGCCGCCAACGCCCGCTCGCCATCGCCGCCCTTGAGGATAAAATCGTCCAAAGAGCGACGGTCGCGGTGCTGAACGCGATCTACGAGGAAGACTTCCTCGGGTTCTCGTATGGTTTCCGGCCCGGACGCGGCCAGCACGATGCGCTGGACGCACTTGCGGTCGGGATCGAAAAGCGAAAGGTGAACTTCATACTGGACGCTGACATCCAGCAGTTCTTCGACCAGGTCAGTCAGGAATGGCTGGTCAGGTTCCTGAACCATCGGATCGGCGACCAGCGTATCATCCGTCTCATCCAGAAGTGGCTGAAGGCGGGCGTTCTGGAAGAAGGGATCGTCACGACGTCTGAACAGGGAACGGGTCAGGGATCGGTGGCTTCGCCACTGCTCGCGAACCTCTACCTGCACTACGTCTTCGACCTTTGGGCGAACCGCTGGCGACAGCGGTCAGCCATGGGCAACATGATCATCGTGCGCTACGCGGACGACATCGTGGTGGGCTTCGAACGAGAAGCTGACGCACACCGGTTCCAGATCGAGATGCGAGAACGGTTGGAGAAGTTCTCTCTGTCATTGCACCCAGAGAAAACGCGCCTGTTAATGTTTGGCCGCTACGCGGCCAGTCGCCGACGGGAACGTGGTCTTGGAAAACCGGAAACCTTCGACTTTCTCGGCTTTACCCATATCTGCGGCAAATCACTGCGGGGAGACTTCATGCTTCTGCGGAAGTCCCGCCGCGACCGTATGAGGGCGAAGCTCCGGGAGATCAAGGACCGGCTGCGATGGTTGAGAAACCAGCCAATTCGCGAACAAGCGAAATGGCTCAGGCAGGTCGTCCGCGGATACTATGAGTATCACGCGGTGCCCGCCAATCTGCGATCACTTCAGGCATTTCGGGAGCATGTCATCTTCCTCTGGAAGCTGGCTCTGAGACACCGTGGCCAGATGGACACGACGTCGACGTCCCGAGTGGAAAAGCTCGCAGCGCAATGGCTTCCGAAACCAAGAATCCTGCATCCCTGGCCGGCAATTCGCTTCGCCGTCAAACACCCAAGGTAGGAGCCGTATGCGGGAATTCTGCACGTACGGATCTGTGCGGGGGGCGCTCAGCAATGAGCGTCCCTACCGCGATCGCCTTATGCGGCGCTATGCTGACACTCCTACGGCTGCCCTTTTAACCGATCTCGTCGTTGCAGTCAGTCCCGCGTCCCGGCCCTTCGGCCGGCGCAAGTGCTGACGCTCCTTAGGCTGCCTTTCTGTGTGCGGCGATTTTTGATCCCTCGCACGGAATGAAGACTTAGGGGCCAGCTCCTTCGCGCACTTCAGGCCTCAGGTGCTCAAGCTGTGTGTTCCAGTCGGCCAAAACCTCAAACAATTCGTTCGAAGTAGCGCCATCCGGGCGCGCCCTCCTTCCCGCTCTCCAGGTGCTTTCACCGACAGTCCGGTTGACCGGCAACACTCGAAAGCATTGACCAGACGATTCCTGTTGGCGAGCGCGATAGAGCTTCGCGGAACCTGTTTGCCGCCGGCGATCCAGAGCTGCGCGATCGCCATGCATCATCGCGTGCGCCAACGGTCGCCGCGTTTGCTGACGCCTAACAGTCGGGCCGTCCTCCACTTGATCGCTGCTTCGGCACGGGCGCAGCCACGCGCTGGCGGCCGCTCTTGAATCAGGTTGTGTCACCGACAGCTGCCATCGGTGCCGCCGCTTATCGGGCCAATCGAGCACGACCAGAAGGTTCAGATCAGGCTTTGAAAGGCATGGTTTTAACATCCATAGCGTGGATGCTCGCGATCTAAACAATCAATTTTACCATTCCGGGAGGGCCGTTCATAGACCCATGACATGCACCGCCATTGCTCTACCGCGTGAGGTGCACAAAAGAACCCGAAAAAGAGGAAGTCTTCGCATGCGCCCTGACGTGCAGTGGAGGTTATGCTGGGAAAATGAGTTGCAGCTTCCCGATCACCTCGAACTCTCTGAGTTCTTCCGGAAGACCTATGAGCCGACCGGAGCCTTTAATGGGAAGCAATTCGCAGGCGGTCGAAGTTGGGCCGGTGCAAGGCCGGAGCTCCGCGTAATCGGCCGTGATGTGCACGGGGTAGCGGCTCACTTGGGCCTGCTGCGCCGATACATCAAAGTTGGCGACGATGATCTGCTTGTCGCTGAACTCGGTCTATACGGGGTGCGTCCGGATCTTGAGGGGCTGGGAATCGCCCATTCGATCAGCGTGATGTATCCGGTGCTGCAGCAGCTTGGCGTTCCATTCGCGTTCGGCTCGGTGCGGCCCGCGCTCCGGAACCATGTTTCGAGGTTCTGCCGCAAAGGCTTGGCGAACATTTTGTCGGGCGTTCGCGTGCGTTCAACCCACCCGGACGTGTACCTCGATCTGCCTCCCACGCGAGTCGACGACAACGTACTCGTCCTGGTGCTCCCAATTGGACGCTCAATGAGCGAGTGGCCGGCCGGCACTTTGATCGATCGGAACGGTCCAGAGCTATGAAGGACACCCGCTACGACGTCAGTCAGCGCGACCCGCCCCCATGGCGTTGATCGAGCTGATTCCAGCATTGGCCGCGGTTTTACTATCCGCCCGCTTCCCTCAAATTCACTGAAAAATCTGACATCTCATGAACCTATTTGCCTCAGCCAGTACTGTTGCCATCTGCTCTTACGCGCTGCTGTCGACCGTCTATAAAACCGCGCAGGTCTTTTATACCCTGCCTACAAACGTACCGCCGACCTCGGGCGACCCGCCCAGCGGTGAGCCTTGGCCGAGCGTCGATGTCATTATCCCGTGCTACAACGAGGCGCCTCGCACCCTCTCGGACTGCCTGGCTTCCATTGCAAGTCAGGACTACGCCGGCAAACTGCAGGTCTATGTTGTTGATGACGGTTCTGCAAACCGCGATGCCCTCGTGGGTGTACACGAGGAATACGCGGGCGACCCGAGGTTCAACTTCGTTGCGCTCCCAAAGAATGTCGGAAAGCGCAAGGCGCAGATTGCCGCCATTCGCCGCTCGTGCGGAGATTTGGTGCTGAATGTAGATTCGGACACGATACTCGCCCCGGACGTCATCACCAGGCTTGCGCTAAAGATGCAAGATCAAGCGGTCGGCGCCGCCATGGGCCAGTTGGCGGCTAGCAATCGCAGTGAAACTTGGCTGACGCGGTTGATCGACATGGAATACTGGCTCGCCTGCAACGAAGAGCGGGCAGCGCAGGCTCGGTTCGGTGCCGTCATGTGTTGCTGCGGTCCGTGTGCCATGTACCGGCGATCCGCGCTTGTTTCGCTGCTGGATCAGTACGAGACGCAGCGCTTTCGAGGGAAGCCGAGCGACTTCGGCGAGGACCGCCACCTTACGATCCTGATGCTGAAAGCAGGCTTTCGAACAGAGTATGTCCCGGAGGCCGTCGCGGCAACAGTCGTTCCCAACAGCATGGGTCCCTATCTGCGCCAACAGCTTCGCTGGGCCCGGAGCACTTTCCGTGACACGTTGCTGGCGTTCCAACTGCTGCGCGGCCTTAATATTTATCTCACATTGGACGTGATTGGCCAGAATATTGGCCCATTATTGCTCTCTTTGTCGATTCTGGCGGGGCTCGCGCAATTCGTAACGACAGGTACTGTGCCTTGGACGGCATGCCTGATGATTGCAGCCATGACTATAGTTCGCTGCAGCGTGGCAGCGTTTCGTGCGCGCCAACTTCGATTTCTCGGGTTCTCGCTCCACACACTCATCAACATCTTTCTCTTGCTACCTTTGAAAGCATACGCGCTGTGTACATTAAGCAACAGCGATTGGTTGTCGCGAAGCTCTGCGGCCAATGTGCAAGACACCGGCGACGCCCTTCCAAAGCCAAACCTGGTGGGATCTGACGCCGCTTACAGCGAACAGCAATAGTTACTTGATCGCAGGTAGAAGAGTTTTGAGCCAGGACCAGAAACATCAAGTGTTGAAGCGTAAGTTGGGCCCAGAGGATTTGCGGCGGCTCGAGACTCCTGCGATCGAACGGGAGTCTCACGGGCAAACAAGCGCGAAAAGCTCCGTGCCTGACTCTGCGTCAACCGTGGCAGTCGATTTTGCCGGCGTAACCAAGTCGTATGGGAACAAGATCGTTGTCGACGAACTGTCGTTCTCCGTTGCGTCGGGAGAGTGTTTCGGCCTCCTCGGACCAAACGGGGCGGGCAAAAGCACGATTGCGCGTATGCTCCTCGGCATGACATGCCCTGACGCGGGCACGATCACGGTGCTTGGCGTCCCGGTGCCGGCGCGCGCTCGGCTGGCACGCAGGGGCATTGGCGTGGTCCCGCAATTCGACAATCTTGACCAGGAATTCACCGTACGAGAGAACCTGCTGGTGTTCGGACGCTACTTCGGCATGAGCACACGTCAGAGCGAAGCGGTCATCCCGTCGCTTCTCGAGTTCGCTCGCCTCGAGCGCAAGGCGGATGCGCGCGTCTCGGAACTGTCCGGCGGCATGAAGCGATGCCTGACAATGGCGCGGGCGTTGATCAACGACCCCCAGCTCATTGTGATGGACGAGCCGACCACCGGCCTCGATCCGCACGCGCGCCACCTGATCTGGGAGCGGCTGCGCGCCCTGTTGGCACGCGGCAAGACGATTATCCTGACGACGCATTTCATGGAAGAGGCTGAGCGATTATGCGATCGGCTGTGCGTGCTCGAAAAGGGCCGCAACATCGCCGAAGGCGGCCCGCAGGCGCTGATCGACGAGCATATCGGATGCCAGGTCATGGAGATTTATGGCGGCGATCCGCACGAGTTGCTTTCGCTGGTCAAGCCACATTCCCAGCGCATCGAGGTCAGCGGCGAAACCCTTTATTGCTATGCGCCAGACCCTGACCAGGTGCGCACGCAACTGCAGGGGCGAGCAGGTCTGCGTCTTCTTCTGCGTCCAGCCAATCTCGAGGATGTTTTCTTGCGGCTGACCGGGCGCGAGATGGAGGAGTGAGCGATGATTGAAGGTTTTGCGGCGGCGCTGCCGGCCAATGCGTGGAACTGGGTTGCGGTATGGCGACGCAACTATCTGGCATGGAAGAAAGTCGCACTCGTGTCGCTTCTCGGTAACCTCGCCGATCCTATGATCTACCTTTTCGGCCTAGGCACCGGCCTCGGCATAATGGTCGGCCGCGTCGACGGTGCGTCGTATATCGCCTTTTTGGCGGCCGGCATGGTCGCGGTAAGTGCGATGACCGCCTCTACCCTGGAAACATTGTACGCGGCTTTCGCTCGCATGCATTCTCAACGCACATGGGAAGCCATGCTGTATACGCACGTTACCCTCGGCGACATCGTTCTGGGTGAACTGGCGTGGGCAGCCACCAAGGCCTTCATGGCCGGTACGGCTATTACCATCGTCACCGCAACCTTGGGCTATGCCGCCTGGCCGTCCGTCCTCTATGCGCTGCCAATCATTGCTCTGACAGGGTGCGTATTTGCGAGCCTCGCGATGATCGTCACCGCACTTTCGCCCAGCTACGATTACTTCGTGTTTTACCAGACGCTTGTCCTCACACCTATGCTGTTCCTGTCGGGCGCCGTTTTCCCATTGAACCAGCTGCCTGGCGCCTTTCAGCAGATAGCGCGATGCATGCCGCTGTCACATGCGATCGACCTCATTCGTCCGGTTATGCTTGATCGCCCGATCAGCGGCATCGCCCTGCACGTCGGTGTGCTCGGCCTGTACGCGCTGTTGCCATTCTTCCTCTCGATGGCGCTGTTGCGCCGCCGACTAATGCGCTGACGAAAGAGAGTGAGATAAACAATGCGCTACGGACTTCGTGCTGCAAATAAAAACGACATCGCCAACGCAAATCGGCATCCAACCCAGGGTCTTCGTGGCATCCACTCAATCTCTCAACGTTATGGAACGCCCGGGACCTCGATCACAGGATCTCATGTTGATCCAGGCGTAAGAGAATTTCTTTGAGGTTGGTGATGTCTGACTGGCGTTCGCGGCGGCGAACGACAACGCAGCCTGTGTTTTTGATCAAACGGCCTTGAGACAGGCCAATTCAGTCTTCCTGTACGATAAACGGAGAGCGAGATGCTGTGTCTAGGATTGAGCGGCGGATTAGACAAAGTCTATGAAAACCGATTCCAGATTGCGAATACATTCATGCACGATGGCGCTGCGGTGCTCGTCCGAGACGGACAGGTCATCGCGGCCGTAGAAGAGGAGCGCCTCAATCGGATCAAACACTCCAACAAGCTCCCAATCAGTTCGGTTCAATACTGCCTTTCAGCCGCTGGGGTTCAGCTCAGCGAAATCGATCATGTGGCGTACTACGCTACCGAAGCCTATTGCAACGCCATGCTCGAAAACATGCTTGCTTCCGAGCCCGACGCCTCCATTCCGTTGGATGCCAAATTTTTGGTGCAGCAGCTGTTGGCGCAGGAGTTCGGTAGCGAGCTCGACCCTTCGCGTATCTCATTCGTAAGTCATCATCAGGCGCACGCCGTGAGTGCTTTTGCAATGTCGGGCTTCGAGCAAAGTCTGATTTTCGCGATTGATGGCTCTGGTGATTTCCAGTCGGGTCTTGTGGCGGTAGGATCTGGTGCTGAAATTTCGCAACTCGCGACTTTCCCAGAGAACAATTCCCTTGGGCTATTTTATCTCGAGGTGATCCGGTATCTCGGCTACGGCTTGTTCGATGAATATAAGGTAATGGGGCTTGCCCCCTACGGCGATCCCGTTCCCTATCGCGAGCTTTTCGAGCAGTTCTATGAACTGTCTGCAAACGGCGAGTATCGCGTCCACCTGGACCGCATCGGTCCGACTTTGCTTCGCACCATTCAGGTCCGGCAAAAGGGAATGCCATTCACTCAGCAGCACAAAGATGTGAGTGCGTCGCTACAGGAAGCACTCGAACGCATCGTGTTTCACATTCTTCGGCATCATCGTGAGGCCACGGGGATGACGCGGCTGTGCCTGGCCGGTGGCGTTGCGCACAATTGCTCCATGAACGGCAAGCTGCTCTATTCAGGCCTTTTCGAAGACATCTTCGTGCAGCCCGCGTCGCATGACGCTGGCTGCGCATTGGGCGCTGCATTAATCGTGTCTGGTGAGTTGGGCCGCCCCGCGCCGCGTGCGCGATTGCAGGAGGTTTATTGGGGGCCGGATCTCGCGAGCGATCATGCTGTGGAAGAGGAACTAAAGGCATGGGCGGGGCACCTGGAGTTTGAACGCACTGAGGAGGTGGCGGATAGGGCAGCCGAGTGGATGGCCGGTGGCGCCGTGATCGGCTGGGTGCAAGGTCGTTCGGAGTTCGGGCCGCGCGCGCTCGGAAATCGCAGCATTCTTGCCGACCCCAGGCCCGCCACAAACAAGGACCGGATCAACGCCATGGTCAAGAAGCGGGAAGGGTATCGCCCGTTCGCCCCATCAGTGCTGGAGGAGGATGCGCGCGAATTTTTCGACCTCCCAGGCAGTGCGTGCGAATTTCCCTTCATGAATTTCGTGGTCCGTGTGCGCGACTCCAAGCGTGGTTTGCTCGGCGCCATCACGCACGTCGACGGTACGGCTCGGCTGCAAACAGTATCGCGCAAGGCCAGTCCGGCCTACTGGGACGTCATCAATGCCTTCAAGCAGCGCACTGGCATCCCAATTCTGCTCAACACGTCCTTTAACAACAATGCCGAGCCGATCGTGGATTCAGTTGCAGACTCGATTGCCACGTTCCTGACAACAGGGTTGGATGGACTTGTGGTCGGGCCGTTCCTCGTCAAAAAACGGGCCGCAACGCTGGAGGATTGGACTGCGCTAGCGGTTTCATTGCCGCCTTATGTATCCCTGTATAAGGTCCGCGCTCACACGGCGCTGGATCGCCAGGAGACCATCTGCGAAATCCGAACGGATCACTCCAGCCGTGACGGTGTGCGTATTTCACCTGAATTGTTCGATCTGCTGACGCGAATCGAGGGCGAAGCCGTGCTCGCGGATCTCCTCGATACAATTACGCTGGATCAGGCCCAGCGCGAGGCTCTCACAGGAGAACTGCGACGGTTGTGGGAGCAGCGCCGCGTTCGGATGCGTCCCTCGCAAGCTGCTCGCGTCCATCAAAACTGATGCCAAAAGCTGGACGACAGATAACAGTTGCCGAAACACCGTTCTGTCCAAGCATCTTCATATGACTGTGCCCAGGCTGCGAGCATGCATAACGCCTATGGCAGTCGAGGATCAGTAATGGATTTGCTTGCCGGTGACTCAAGACAGCACCAATTCGTCGTTTCTCGACGGCGGACCCGGTTCGGTGACTGCCTATGGTCTTCGGCATCAGCCTGGTGTTACGCATAGCGGACGGGACGTGCGAGCGGGCTGCGCCGCTCGCGGGATAAGGCGGCGGCCCTACGGCGCGCCAAGCCGGCATATTCGTCGTTGAGATGCTTTTGGCAAAATGCGTTGGTGAGGCGACGATCATGTCTTAGCGCGCCTTGACCCTTCGGCCCCCTCGTTGGCGATGCCCGACATCTCCTTTCGGGCAATCGCCTGATCGGGATGCGAGTCGAGGAAGGGGAGCTCACCTAACCCACGGCCGAATGCCCGTCGCGCACCTGCGCGATCGCAAGCGCCGTGGTGCTGTGCCATTCCATGCGAAGCGCGAGAGTCCTTTTCAGCCCGCGCAGAACCAGGAAGGAGGACATGGTCGAGAGCGCCGCGCCGGTGATGTAGCGCAAGCCCGTTTCGTACAGCGTGTGGAGGCTTCCGCGTCGCCGAGGATTGCGCCGCCAAGGCGGCGGCCTCATTCGCCGCAACACTTTCGATCGTAGGTCGAGCTCAGGAAGACGCGTGGTTGACCGGCATTGGGAAAACCAGCCGGATCGTAGCCGTGATGGATCGCGAGGGTAGCGAAGCCGAATTTGGCATCGTTCGCAGATGTGCCACTTTCCGGTCTTGGATTGCGGTCTCGGGCATCGGCTTCAGACGTGCCTTGGCTTTCGGAAGGAGTGGCTGCAAACTGGTTGATATGGAATGTCCAGTTGGCAGGAAAAGAAATGGTCCAGTCTCCAGGTCCCGGTGCTTCAACCCGCTCGCATGGCATGGGCGCGCGCCAGATCTACGAAGCGCTTCGCGAGCAGATCCTCAGAGGCGTTTACGGCACCGGAAGCCAGCTGCCGTCCTCCCGTGGTCTCGCCGAGGAACTTGGCGTCTCGCGAACGACCGTCACCGTCGCCTACGAGCAGCTGGCCGCGGAAGGTTTCATCGACATCCGTCAAGGCGCGCGCCCTCGTGTCGCATCCTCACTGCTGGGACATGAGCTGACCGCCAATCCCCCAAAACGGTTCGGCCCGGTTCACTTGTCAAGCTATGGCGAACGGCTGCGTGGTACTCCGCGCTGGCCGGATTACCTGCCGAACACGCTGAAGGTTGATTTCCGATATGGCGTCCTGGCGCCCTCAGATTTCCCCGCATCGGTTTGGAAGCGCGCGATGAACGCGGCGATGGCGCAGCGGCCGGCACGGCTCGCCTATGACGATCCGTGCGGTTCGAGCCGGCTCCGCCAAGCGCTTCAGGGCTATCTCTGGCGCGCCCGTACTGTGCGCTGCGACCCCGAGCAGATCGTCATCGTCAATGGTTCGCAGCAGGGCCTCGATCTCTGCGCGCGCCTGCTGCTCGACCCCGGGGACAGCTTCGTCATCGAGGACCCCTGCTACAGGATGGCGCGCCAGGTCTTTGCCAGTACAGGTGCCACGCCCGTTCCCGTCGAGGTTGACGATCACGGCATGCAAACGGAGCAACTGGCGGGGGTCGCGGCCCGGCTGGCCTATGTGACGCCCTCGCATCAGTTTCCGCTCGGCGGCGTCATGCCGATCCCGCGGCGGCATCAGCTTCTGGAATGGGCGCGGGAGCAGGGCGCCTATGTCATCGAGGACGACTACGACAGCGAATATCGCTACGATATCAGCCCCGTTCCCCCGCTGCATAGCCTCGAGGATCATGGGGCCGTCATCTACCTCGGCACCATCTCCAAGACGCTCTCGCCGATGCTGCGGATCGGTTATCTCGTCGTCCCGGCGGAATTCCTGCAGGTTTTCGAAACCGCCAAGCAGCTTGCCGACCGGCATTCTCCGATGGCGGGGCAGGAGTCATTGGCCTCTCTGATCGAGAGCGGTGGCTATGAAAGCCATGTGCGCCGCGTGCGCCGCATCAACGGCGAGCGCCGGGAGGCATTGCTGACCGCCCTGAAGCGGAGTTTTCAAGGTCGGATCGCCGTCCAGGGGGCAGAGGCTGGACTGCACGTCGTCATATGGTTCAACGACCTGCCGCGATCGCGTGAAACGGCGTTGGTCGAAGCTGCCCAATACGCGGGTCTGGGTCTGCACCCGATTTCGCCGCTTTATCATCGGCAGTCGGGAGCAGGCGAAGCCGACCGCGTCGGGCTTGTCATGGGCTATTCCGCCCTGAGCATCCGGCAGATCGAAAAAGGCGTCGAGATGCTGCGCGACGTCGTCGCTCGACTCTGAGACGCTGACGGTTCCGCACGCGGGTTAGAACGCATTCGCGGCCGCTCATCGTAAACAGTTCATCGTTGAAATAGTCGCGCGGCCGGGCGACGGCCGCGCTCATGGCCGGCTGACTAAGGTTGATGCTGCTGCCGCCGCCGTGAGGTTGCACGCGATCCAAGCCTTTGTCTCATCTATCCGCAACGTGGATGCTTGTCATCGAAACAATCGATTTTGCCGATTGTACAGAACGTCTCATAGGAAGAATTCAAGGATGCAGCCCTAAGGAGATTGTCGATGCGTGCGTTGGCTCCGAGGAGCATTTTCTGGTGTGTCCCCCCTGGTCTGCGCCGAACATCAAGCGAGCCGATCCCCTTTTCGACCAGGTACATCGGTGATCGGCGCAAGCTGCATCGCGTCGGCTCTTCGCGACAAGCTCCCCCCGATAGCGTAGGCCCCTACCTCAAGGATCGGGGTTATGCCGATTGCGAATGGCCGACCGGTACAACAATTGACCGCAAGGGTTCGCAGCTATGAGACGTCTCGATGACAGATGGAAGGTGCAGAGTGAATGCGCTGACGGCACCGGGCGTCGAAGCGTTTATCTGACGTTTGACGACGGTCCCAATCCATGTTTCACACCACAGATACTCGATGTGCTGGCGCAAAATCGGGTGCCAGCGACATTCTTCGTCATTGGTGCTTACGCCGCAGAGCATCCGGAACTCATCCAGCGAATGATCGCAGAAGGGCATGAGGTAGGCAACCACACGATGTCTCATCCGGACCTGTCCAAATGCGGTTTGGGCGAAGTGCAACGTGAAGTATTTGAGGCGAACCAGGCCATCATGCTGGCATGCCCGCAGGCCTCGATCCGCTACATTCGCGCGCCATACGGCGCCTGGAGCGAAGAAGTGTTCACTGCCTCAGAGATCGCGGGGCTGGCGGCCCTTCATTGGTCGATCGACCCAAGAGACTGGTCGCGCCCCGGCACCGACGCGATCGTCGATGCAGTGCTCGCCTCGGTACGCCCCGGCGCAATCGTGCTCTTGCACGACGGATGCCCTCCCGACGAGTCGACACGGAGCACTCAAGCCAGTCTGCGCAACCAGACCGTTATGGCGCTGTCCAATCTGATTCCTGCATTAGATGCCTGCGGATATGAAATTCGCTCGCTTCCAGAACATCACTGAAATGCGAGATCCCACGGACCTGCTTTCCCAGCCAGTACCTGTGTGGTCTCGCTTATGAAGGCTTACAGGCCGTTTGCGCCCTGCGAACAAGCACTTCGTCGACATCGGACAAACTGGTCGGCTCCGACCGGTTGGCTAAGGGTAGTGTTGTCACCTGCTACAGTGAAAACCCGCGCAGGCTCTCGGCATGCCTAGCATCGCCGGTAGGTTCACTTTTCGACGATTGTTTGCATGTATGGTTCACTTTGCGTTGGATCAATTTCATTGGGCTTGCCGCAGGCTCACATAGCGACCAAGCGGGATCGCTGGCTGCGTCCAAAAGGTTTGGCAAGCAATTCGCATACCGTGACCGGCACCGGGGATTCCGGTGCCCTGATCCGGCGCGCGATGCCATCTTTCACCAACTGGACTACCTCAATAGCTTCTGACTGGCTGTTTCCAATATGCCAGCTTGCCAGTATCTGAACTGGTAACGCAAGGAGTTTCGCGATGTACATCCCTCCCGCTTTCCGCGACGACGACAAGGAATGCCTGCGCGCGACCATTCGCGCGGCGCTGCTGGCGAACTTCGTTACCGTCACGGCGGAAGGGCCGCTCGCAACGCCACTGCCCCTCTTCCTTGACGAGAGCGAGGGCGAGCACGGCGTGATCTACGGGCACCTGGCGAAGGCCAATCCCCAGTGCCGTGTTCCGCCGCTGGGCGACGGCTTGGCCATCTTCATGGGGCCGGACGCTTACGTGACGCCGGCATGGTATGCGACCAAGCGGGAAACCGGGAAGGTCGTCCCGACCTGGAATTACGTCGCCGTCCACGCCTATGGCCCGGTCGAGTTCTTCGAGGATGCGGGAAGATTGCTGGACGTCGTGAATCGGCTGACCGACCACCACGAGGGCGAGCGCGCCTCGCCTTGGGCGGTGTCGGACGCGCCGCCGGATTTTATACAGGCGCAACTCCGCGGAATCGTCGGCCTGCGCATGCCAATCACGAGGCTGGAGGGCAAGCGCAAAATGAGCCAGAACCGGAACGCGGCCGACCGCGCTGGCGTGGCGGCGGGCCTTGCGGCGAGCGAGCGGGCATCTGACCGCGACGTCGCCGCTCTCATCCCAAAATAATCATGAACTTCGTCGGAATCGACCATCATGCCAGAACTGACCCCACTCGCCCTGTACCTCGCCGCGGCCTCCGTGCTCGCCATCACCCCCGGTCCGGGCATCTTCTACGTTGCCGCGCGCACGCTCGCCGGTGGTCGTCGGGAAGGTATCGCTTCCAGCTTCGGCACGGGGTTGGGGGGCATGATCCACGTCCTCGCCGCAAGCTTAGGTGTTTCCGCGATCGTGCTCGAGAGCTCGGAACTGTTCTCCGCATTAAAGCTGTTCGGCGCGGTCTACCTCGTCTGGCTCGGCTTTCGCACCTTTCAAGCGGCCCGCCTCAAGGGAGCGACTGGCGGCGATGACGGCGCCGCAGTGGGTCCAGTCGGACCCCGGCGGGCGTTTCGTGAAGGGGTACTGGTCGAGGCGCTCAACCCGAAGACGGCAGTCTTTTTCCTCGCCTTCATTCCGCAGTTCGTGAATCCGAGCGCAGGGCTCGTAGCTCTGCAATTCGTGGTGCTTGGCTCCGTGTCCATTGCGCTCAACACGCTCGCCGACATCGTGGTTGCCGTCGTGGCCAGCGGCATACAAGACGGCGCGGCAGCGCGTCCCGGGTTGATCCGCCGCCTGAGGGAGGCGTCAGGTGGCGCGATGATCGCGCTGGGCGTCGGCCTCGCTCTGGCGAAACACCCTGCTGCCTGACTTTGGCGGGTACCTTGCGGAAGCAGTTGGATGGCTGCGAGCGAGTTCGGTCATTGCACCTATTTAACCATGTCTCAGGAGGCGCGGCACCGCCGTTTGGGTGAACGTCGGCTCATAAATGAGAGAAAAACATAGCGTGAGAGAAACGTGAGTACGACTGCCTCGCCTCGCTCATGCCCATCATTTCGGACCTCGCGAATCAACGCACGGTAGAAGCCAGTCAGCCGAGAATGACGCCCGTTTCATGGAAGGAAAGCCAAGCAATGCGCGAAGCATCGCCCCGCTTTGCACTCGATTATTTGGCGACGCCCGGACTTGACGTCAGGGCACTTTTCGCTTTTGCCCGCGACCAGGGCCTAACCGATGTCCAGATCCGCAGCCAACCGGGCAGCAATGCTATTGCACGCGGCATGCCGGCGGCGGACGTCCGGTCTGCGGCCGCCGACACAGGCGTTGGGATTATTTCCGTCAATGCCCTCCAGCGCTTCAATGAGTGGACCCCCGCCCGCAGGGCCGAGGCGAGCAAGCTCGCCGATTATGCAGCGGCCTGCGGAGCCAAGACGCTCATGCTGGTGCCGGTCAACGATGGCTCCTGGCCCGCCAATGTCGAGCGCCGGGGCGATCTCCGCGTCGCCTTGAAGGCGCTCAAGCCGATCCTCCAGTCGCGCGGTCTGATCGGTCTCATCGAGCCGCTGGGCTTCCGGACCTGCTCGCTTCGATCGAAGAACGAAGCGGCTAAGGCCATTGCCGCCATTGATGGCCAATCCGTCTTCCGCCTCGTGCACGACACGTTCCACCACACGCTTGCCGGGGAGACGTTCTTCTCCTCCGAGCTGACCGGTCTCGTCCACATTTCAAGCGTGAACGATCCGATCCACTGGATTTACCCGGATCGCGTCCTGGTCGGTTCCGACAATGGCAGCCAGATCCGGGCGCTGCTTGATGGCGGCTATGGGGGGCCCTTCTCATTCGCACCGTTTGTCGACGCAGCCCACCCGCTGGACGACCTCGCAGGCGCACTTGCCGCGAGCGTCGCTCTCTTCCGACACGGGCTATTGACGCGAGTGCCGGCGTGAGACGCGGGAGTAAATTAGGGCTGCCTGGGGCGCCTTTTGGCGTCCCCCGGAGAAGTCATTCGAGACGCCTCCTGTAGCAATATCTCTCGCAGCCAGATGCTTGCCGGATCACTGTTGTGAAGGGCGGGCCATTGAACGGCCTCGGTGAACGTGGGTAGTGGCAGCGGAAGGTCGATGATCCGCAGGGGAAAGGTTTTTTTGAAATGCTGAACCAGCCGGAAGGGCATGGTCGCTATACGAGCTGTGCCTGAGACCATCGGCGGGATCATGCTAAAGGCCTGCACAACGATCTCAACACGTCTCTTGAGACCATGCTCAAGAAAAAACTGTTCCTCGATGGAGGGCTTCAGCGTCCGCCCGAACTTGACCGCAACGTGCCTCATCGACATGTATCTCTCGAATGTAAGCTGCCGTGGCAGCTGCTTGTTCGTGGAGCAGCCCACGCACACGAGCGTGTCGTCGAACAGCGCCGCTCTTGGATGGGCACTTGACATGAACAATTCTGGAAAAATCAGAAAATCGACGTCACCGCGCCGGAGAAGCTCATCGGGGTCGTCGTCTATAGGCAACAATTCGAAGCTGACGGCGGGTGCTTCGCGTGCAACCCGCTCCACGACCTTTTCAAAAAACACGAGTGTGGCGAAATCGGAAAGAATGATCCTGAAACGGCGATCGGATTGAGCCGGATTAAACGGATCCCAAGAGATAATCGAGCACTGGATTTGCAAGAGTGCGCTGCGAACTGCGGGGGCGAGTGTTTCCGCACGCGGGGTTAGAACACGTTCGCGGCCGCTCGTCGTAAACAGTTCATCGTTGAAATAGTCGCGCAGCCGGGCGACGGCCGCGCTCATGGCCGGCTGACTAAGGTTGATGCTGCTTGCCGCCGCCGTGAGGGTCCGCTCGGTCAGCAGTGCGTCGAGCACGACGAGAAGGTTCAGATCAAGGCCCTTGAAGCGCATGGCTTTCACTTATCCATAGCGTGGATGCTCGCGATCTAAACAATCGATTTTACCAAACTTCCAGGGCGCTGCATAGATGACCGCACTTGACATGCGCCCGATCACGCCCCTGCTTCTGCAGCGTGTGCTGGGAAGTGACTTGTAAGTAGCCGATCATGTCGAACTCTCCGCCTTCTTCCAAAAGGCCTATGGGCGACAGGGGCTTTCAGGCGGTTGTAGCTGGGCCGGTGCGGGGCCGAAGGTTCGCGCAATCGGCTCTGATGTGCACGGCGTAGCAGCTCACTAGGACCCGCTGCGCCATTTCTTCACGGTTGGCGAGGTTGATTTCTTGGTAGGCGAACTCGGACCGTACAGGATGCATCCGGATCTTGAGAGACTCGGAATGAGTCATTCTATCCGCGTCATGCGTCCGGTGCTGCAGCAGCGTGGCATTCCATTCGCTTTTGGCATGGTTCGGCACCCGCTGCGAAACCATCTTGAGAGGTTCTGCAGAGACGGCCAGACGACCATAGTGCCGGGCGTTCGCATCGCCACACATGATCGCGACCGCCAATGCGCTCGAGGTTTGCGATCAGGCACTGGGATTTTGTCCGCTCGGTTGCAGCCAATCGGCCCTCCATACCACGCCGCGATCCGCGTGATTTTCGATCCTTTGCACCCCGCTCGCCGTGCCCAGAAACGGCAAGTAGCAACTGCAACAGATAGGCTGGAGTCTGATGCTTGATCACATAAGAGCCGGAGCGAAGGGACGCGGCTCGTGCCCAGCAGGGACAAACAACCGAGACCTAAGCTTTGATTTCGCCAAAGGCATACTCATTATTTTGGTGATAATTGGGCACTTGTTACAATATTTAATCTACCAGGGCACCGACGCTTTCTGGCTGTCGCCGTATTTCAAGTCGATCTACATGTTTCATATGCCTCTCTTTATGGCGATAAGCGGATATCTTTCTTCTGGGGCAATTTTGCGAAAATCGTTCACCCAGGGTGTCGGTGAGCGGGCAATGCAGATAATACTGCCAATGCTTTTTTGGTGTATGTTGATCTGGACGCTAAAGTTCGTAGTGATTTTTCCTACGAAGAGTTTAACCGACACATTGCTGGACTTGTCGACGGAAGTTATTGGAACCTACTGGTTCATATGGGCGGCATTTATTTCGTTCATTCTGATTAGAGTTCTTACAAATTTCAACCGTCTATCGATATGGATCATAAGCGCATCTGCAATTGCGGTCGCATTCGCACCCATCACGTTATCAATAACCCCGTTGTTAAAATACACCTACCCATTTTATTGTTTAGGGTTCCTGTTTGCCCAGCCGATCGGATGGCAGAATGGCGTCATCTGGCGTTACAAATGGATTTTTGTTGTCTTACTTTCGATAGCGGCTTTAATATGCTTCCTTGGGTGGGGCAAGGAGACTTATGCCTACAATAATCTCGTTTTAATTCATGATGAACAGTCAGCTAAACAAGTTTTTCTGATGTTCTCTGGCTCTTTGGCGGCTTCTGCAGTAGCAATGCAGTCTATGTTCCAATGCTGGAGACTTGTCTATTCGACTAGAGTAGCTCGCTTCGTCGCGGTGCAGCTTGGTCAGAGCACGCTGCTGCTTTACCTGGTCCAGGGTGCCGTGTTTCGCCTCATGGATTTGATACAGTTTGGAGAAGTCTGGAATCTCACGACCAGAATCGCCTTCGCAACTGTGCTTGGAGTGGCGATTGTCGTCATAGCGATGGCAATTCGCAGTATTGCGCGCAACCTCGGATATGTGTCGCGGATCGTTGTCGGAGCGCCGCCACGCCCAAGTCTGCTCAAATCTCAATCTGTAATCAATTAGTCACGTGAAAAATTCGCATCTGTAATCGACATGTTTCATAGCTCCGGACCTATCCGATCGACTGTTGTACCGGTCGGCCATTCGCTCGTCGGCCGCGCTATCCCCATAACTACGACGAGCACGTCCTCCACGCGCGCGGGCGGCAGGTCGGGACACAACACCTCTGAGTGGGACCGTAAACGAGCGCCCATAATGGTCACGATGACAAACAACCACGTTACGGACAGATGAGGCATGCGTTTCAAAGGCCTTGATCTGAACCTTCTCGTCGTGCTCGACGCACTGCTGACCGAGCGCAACCTCACGGCGGCGGCAAGCAGCATCAACCTTAGTCAGCCGGCCATGAGCGCGGCCGTCGCCCGGCTGCGCAACTATTTCAACGATGAACTGTTTACGATGAGCGGCCGCGAACGCGTTCTAACCCCGCGTGCGGAAACACTCGCCCCCGCTGTTCGTGGCGCACTCTTGCACATCCAATGCTCGATTATTTCTTGGGATCCGTTTAATCCGGCTCAATCCGATCGCCGCTTCAGGATCATTCTTTCCGATTTCGCCACACTCGTGTTTTTTGAAAAGGTCGTGGAGCGGGTTGCACGCGAAGCACCCGCCGTCAGCTTCGAATTGCGGCCGCTCGACAACGACCCCGATGAGCTTCTCCGGCGCGGTGACGTCGATTTTGTGATTCTTCCGGAATTTTTCATGTCGAGCGCCCATCCAAGAGCGGCGCTGTTCGACGAGACATTCGTGTGCGTGGGCTGCCCCACGAACAAGCAGTTGCCACGTCAGCTTACATTCGAGAGATACGTGTCGATGAAACACATTGCGTTCAGGGTCGGCGGTGCCCAGATGCCATCCATCGAGGAACAGTTTTTGCTTGAGCATGGTCTCAAGAGACGTGTTGAGATCGTCGTACAGGCCTTTAGCATGATCCCGCCGATGGTCTCAGGCACAGCTCGGATAGCGACCATGCCCTTCCGGCTGGTTCAGCATTTCAAAAAAACCTTCCCCTTGCGGATCATCGAACTTCCGCGGCCACTACCCACGTTCACCGAGGCCGTCCAATGGCCCACCCTCCACAACAGTGATCCGGCAAGCATTTGGATGCGGCAGATAATGTTGCAGGAGGCATCCCGCATGTGAAGTCGCGGGCACTCCTGGTCTCAGTCTAGATTTACTCAGCGCCTCATACGGGTGCGAACCGGCGTGCAAAATTGGGTCTGACGCACATTCGATGATTTTGCATGACGGCGTGCCACGTGTTTCCCCATGCTGGCAGCCGGCAACACCAAAAACATGAAGTGGAAGAAGTACTTTTACCGCAAGCTATGCGAGGCTGAAGGTTTTCGCCATGCGCCGCACCGAATTGCGGGGATACTGAGCGTGAGATAACTCGTCTCGTCCTCCTGCCGAATTCCGGTAAGCCGCCTTACCAAGGGCAGGCGGCGCTTGAGATTCCGCCGCTGGAAATCCGTCGCGCGGGGCTGTCGACGTTCAATCGCGGCTGGATCACAGTTGGTGAATACAACTACGATATCGCCGAACGATCCTCTATTTCGGGCCGAATCAGAAGCTGCGGGGCATGTTCGGCCCCGAGCTTCATGTAAGAGATCAGGCGCGCGATCCGCCCGATGCTCGCCGCAAGACAGAGCCGCATAGACCGCGTCGCCATGCCAGAGCGGTCGACGGACGAGGCGGTCCGGTTCGGTCCCGCACTCTTAGGTTCTCTCGTCGGCACCATCATTCGAAACGCCCCCGCCGGTCGAAATCGACCGGACAACAGCGTCCGATCACCCGGAGACGAGGCCTGCAACCGCCAAAAATCGTGCGTAGGATCGCACCGCGCGGCTGATGATTGCATCTTTCCCGCGCTGCACTGATGGCCTCTCTGTCAGGTGGTCTGAGGTTCGCGCTTCGGGCCGAGCAAGAACACTGTTAGGGCGCCGAGGAACGAGGCAACGGCGCTGTAGGCAAGGGAACTGGCGACGCCGGCATTGTCCATCAGTAGTCCGCCGAAAATCGCGCCCGCTGCGATGGCTACCTGGAACGTTGCGGCCATCAGCCCACCGGCGCTTTCGGCCTGCTCGGGAGCGGCGTGCAGCACCATCCATGTCTGCAGTCCCACCGGCACCGCGCCGAAGGCAAAGCCCCATACTGTAACCGCAATCGCCGTGGCCCAAGCCGATGCTCCCAGCGTCAGCAGCGAGACAGTGGCCATCGCTATGAACAGGGGAGGCAGGGCCGCGGCTGCCTTGAGGCTGTGCTCGGCCAGGAATCCGCCGGCCAAATTGCCGAAGAAGCCGCCGATGCCAAAGACGAGCAACACCAGCGAGATCGTCTCGATATCAAGCGCGGGAAACTTCTCAAGGAAGGCGCGGATATAGGTGAAGCCGGCGAAGTGCCCGGAAGCGACCAGCAGGACGACCAACATCGCGACTTTGATCATCGGATTCTTGGCCACATCCAGCAGACTGCGGAAGCTGGCCACTCCAATCGGAGGCAGCCTCGGAATGGTTATGAGTTGCACTACCAGCGTAACGGCGCCGACGACCGCAGCGATCATGAAGGCGGTTCGCCATCCCCAGATATCGCCGACATAGGCGCCGATTGGAGCCGCGCAAACGGTAGCGCAGGTAACGCCGGTGAGGATGATCGACATGGCGCGCCGCAGGAGGTGACTTGGAACGAGCCGCATCGCCAGCGCTGCCGAAATCGACCAGAACCCTCCGAGTGCTATGCCGAGCACGACGCGGGCGGCCAGGAGAACCGGCAGCGACCCCGCGACGGCCGATAGAACGTTCGACAGGATCAGCAGCAGCGTCATCGCCCATATGACGATCCTGCGGTCCAGGGGCCTTGTGATGACGGCCATCGTCGGCGCCGAGATCGCCCCCACGATGGCGGTCGTTGTCAGCGCCTGTCCGACTGCACCCTCGGTGATAGAGAGATCATGCGCGAGCGGCGTCAGCACGCTGGCAGGCAGAAACTCTGCCGTCACAAGCCCAAAGGTGCCTAAGGCAAGCGAAATGACTGCACCCCATGCGGGACCAGACCGTTGATCTGGCTGTTTTGGGTCATGCAGAACTCCGTCCATGAAGCCCGTAGCGGATTCGGTCATCAACAGGGTCTCCAGTTTGGATGTGCTGCAAACTCGGGTTGCTGCGTTGACCCGCATTAACGCCAGAAGCGCCATTCCCTGCGGCATTGCACGGACGAGGGGATGTTCATCGCTTCGCGATATTTTGTGACGGTGCGGCGCGCAAATCGATGGCCCTTTCCTTGGGCCGGACGACGATGTCGTCGTCGGAAAGCGCGTCATCTTGCGATTCGTCGGCGATTGTCGCCTTGATCCGATGGCGGACAGCTTCGGGGGGGACCGCGCGTCGCCACCTTGGGAGGACGCGCTCGCGACGGTGAAAAAATACTTCAGTTCGAACACTTCGCGCGGGGTCTGCATGTATGTGTTCGACGTCACCCGGCTTACCGTCGCCTGATGCACTTTGATCGCGTCGGCGACCCTCCTGGCGGAGGCGGGTAAGCGACAATTGGGCGAGCGCCACGGCTCCGTCAGTCTCGAACCAGCCATAGCAAATCAGATACCGGAGGAGGGACGTCTGGAGGGGACGTTCGGCGCAAACGTGCACGGTCTCCTTGGGCGCTTGTATGGAACTTCGCGTTTTTGCCATGGTTCTGTTCATAGCTTTCTACGTGCTTTGGTGGGCTCTAACGGATAACAGCAAGCGCTATGCCATTTCACTTGGGGGCACCGAATCGGACTATCTTTTGCCGAAGCCCTGTCGGCTTGAGCAGGGGCGCCGTGCATTGACCGAGACCGAGCGCGCCGCACAATCGCTTGGTCACCCGGACCGAGCAAAGGTGCTGTACTGTCGGAGTAGTCAGAACTTCCGCGCCGGCAAGGGAAGGCGAAAGCCGTTCCGGACGGGCCGAGCCGATGCATTGCCGCACGCCGGCATCGACCGCGTAAGGCTTTGTCTCTGGCGTGTAATTGCGTGCGCAGGCTGCGATCTGCGAAGATGCGGCCGTCGCGCCTACGATCGCGCTGTTGCTGCTCCCCCTGTCGAGGAAGGCCTTTGACACCTCCGAGCTCTTCAGCACGGCGCGCCGGTCTCCACGCCCTGAGGATCGAGTCCGGCTGGGCGTCACGGCGTTTGCGAGATTGAGATTCCTTGATTTGCTCCCTCGTGCGCGCCTATCCGAAAACATTGTTGTGTCCCGAAGGCTGACAAGAATGTCGCAAGCGCGACCAAAAGATCGCCACGGCCCACAGGGGCAATTGCGACCAGTGGCCTTCTTCGGAAATCGGGGGAGCAATACCCTTTCCTCGTCGACTTCGGACGCGGGCTCAGCCGTGCCCGCCGCGCCGCTAGGAACGACCTAACCTTGGCGGATGGCGGCTGGCCGATCACCCGGGTATGTCCGCGTCGATAAAAGAAAAGCGTCTGGTCTCAGCCAGGCGGACCTCGCGAAGGCCATCGGTATCAATTTGGTCGAATTCCTCGATCACGCCGAGACGATCGGTTTCGCTCCAATGGAACCAGCTGGCGCGGATTCGACCAAGTTCCCAACCGAAAACACACGAAACGCGGCGGCTTCCGACCGCCGATCAATGGGCCGAGGCCCGGTCGCTGTTACCCTCGAATGAGTCCGCCATGCCGAGGCGGCTCGTCGATAGCCGCGGGTTGGCGCCTCTCCGGGGCGCGTTGGCTGCACGTTCCGCCCCTTGGACCCCGCTTCCGGCAACAACATCCGGCCGCCAAAGCTCGCCCTTGTCAGTGCTCGATTACCACGCCGAGATGCCTGCTGGGGCTCCCGGTGCACGGGCACATTTATCGATCCGGCACGGTGTTGAGCGTGCGGAACCCGCCGCACGCGTTCCGATCGCTTGTTGTGCTCACCCGATCACGCGACCTGTCCCCACACGTCTTGAGGACATTCCCCTGCGGCTGGCTCATTGACCTATGGGCGGTTCCAGCCCGCCCGAAACCCTCGCCACCAGCTTTTTTCCCCGCCGCATGACGCGGCTTCCTCGCGCCGCTTCGCTTCAAAAAAGCTGCCCGCTCGGGTCCTTCGCTGCCGCTGCGGCCCTGCCGGGTTCGGGCGGTCCGGACGCGCCCATCACGGTCCGCCATCGCAGGGGAATGGTCCCCGGCGACAGCAGAAGGAGACAGGAAAATGACCGCGATCGGTTACGTCAACAAGCAGGAAAACGGCAGCTACAAAGGCCAGCTCAGGACGCTCAGCGTCCGCGCCGACATCGACATCGTGCCCAATCGGAGCAAGTCCGCCGACAACCATCCCGACTTCCGGGTGCTGACGCAGGGCGTGGAGGTCGGCGCCGGCTGGATCCGAACCGGGGAGACTTCCGGCAACGACTATGTGAGCTTGTCCATCGCCGCACCGGAGTTCGGTCCCCGCAAGCTCTACGCCAATCTCGGCCGCGCCGCCGGCCAAGACGATCAAGACACCTACGCCGTCATCTGGAACCCGGCCGACTGACCGGCCGGCTCAAGCCCTCGCGCCGCAACTCGGCGCGGGGGTTCCCGCCGACGCTCGCCCGAAGGGGCGGCGAAAACTCCCACCCGACTCTTCGCCCGTCCCCAGGACGACCTCGCTCGCCGATCCTCGCGGTCGCTTGTCCGAAGCGAAACGAGGACCATCATGGACGACGAAAACGACCGCGCGGCCCGCGCCAAGAAGGGCAGTCCGTTTCTGAACACCGCGCAGGCTGCCTTCTATATCGGCCTGTCCCAGCGCACCCTGGAAAAGATGCGGCTGACCGGCGGCGGCCCGAAATACCGCAAGCACGGCCGCTATGTCCGCTACCACATCGACGAACTCGACGACTGGTCGAAAGGCCGCCCGCCAGAACCCGGCTCCGACGATGACAAGGGCGGGTCCGGCTCAGCCGACGAGGGAGCCCGCTCATGAGCCAGCGGCCTTCCATCCATCTGATCGGCAGCCGTTTGCGGCGCGTTCGGGCGCGCAACGCAATCGCCATCGCCGCGATTGGCCTGAGCCTGACAGGCTTCACGGCGCTCCCAAAGCCGTCTCCCTTGCTGGTCTGGAACGCCTCGGCTAGCGCGCCGGTCGGTCTCTATCGCGTTGGGTCTGGCACGCCTGCGCGCGGCGATCTTGTGCTCGCCCGCCCGCCTGGCTTCGTTGCCTATCTCGCCGACCAACGCGGCTATCTGCCTCGCAATATACCGCTGGTGAAGCGTCTCGCCGCGCTGCCGGACGAGCATGTCTGCGCCTTTAGTAATGCCATCATCATAGGCGGCGAGATCGTCGCCCGTCGGCTCAAAATCGACACGCAAGGCCGTCCGCTGCCCTGGTGGAACGGCTGCCGAGCGCTCGCCCATGACGAGGTTTTCCTGCTCGGCAACGAAAAAAATCACTCCTTCGACAGTCGCTATTTCGGGCCGGTGCCGGCCGAAAACATCATCGGGAGGCTGGTGCCGCTATGGACCGAGTGACCCTCCTGATGCTCGGCATGATCGCCGTCGCGCCATGCGCCTGTTCCGCCTCGACCGGCGCTGAGCCAGCCGTCATCTCCCAAAGTCCGCAGCTGCAACGATGGCAGCACTTCGTATCGGAAGCAAGCGCACGCTTCCACATTCCCCAGGCCTGGATTTGCGCCGTCATCGATGCCGAAAGCCGCGGCAAGACCGTCCTCGATGGCCGTCCCATCACCTCCCGCGCCGGCGCCATGGGTCTTATGCAGGTGATGCCCGGCACCTATCAGGAGATGCGCGTCGAGCACGGTCTGGGAGCCGACCCGCACGATCCGCGCGACAACATCTTGGCCGGAACCGCCTATCTCAGCGCCATGTATAAGCGTTTCGGATTCCCCGGCCTGTTTGCCGCCTACAACGCTGGACCCGAGCGCTATGAAGGCCATTTGAAGCTTCGAAGGCCGCTGCCGAAAGAGACCGTTGCCTATCTGAAACAGCTTGAGGCGACGGGGATTTCGGCGGCCGACATGAACGAATTCAAAGGCCAATCCACAACTTCAAAGGGGCGGAACGCTCCCTCCGGACGCTCTTTGTTCTTCCTTCGCGACGGTGTTCGCGCCGGTGAAACGAATGGCGGCCTTTTCGTGCCGCTCGGCAGGGATCTCGCGCGGCCAAAGAAGCACAATGGCTAGCGCTGTTGAGGGCATCCGGGAGGGGCCAGGGACGCTTAAGGCGAGGGGCGAGGGGCGCGTAAGGCAAGATAAAGGCACCGCCTCCGATAGGCGGTTAAGTCTTTGTCTGCACATCGCTTTCCCAGGAGGCTGCCAGCGGCACCAAGAGGCTGGGGCGCGCAAGCCGCGGATTTTGTTGCAGTATTTCGGGAGGCTTGCATGACAGACGACGAGTTCAGGCCAAAGCTTGGCAAGATCGGGTCGCGCGGCTCGAAGGCAGAAAAACGCTTCGCCGGCCAGGTCCGAGCTGCAATCAACCGAGCCGGCGGCAGGTCCCCGCGCGGTGGCCGCTTCACGGGAAGCCGGGCTGGGCGGGGTGGGGCCGCAGCCGCGCTGCTCAAGTCACGCGACCGCTACGCCGCCTTTCGGCTGCGACGTGTCGTCGTCAAGGCACGGGTCGTCAAACTGGCCGGCAAGGGTTCCGACGGAGCGCACGCGCACCTGCGCTACCTCCAGCGCGACGGCGTCACCCGCGAAGGCGAGCCTGGCCAACTCTATGGTGCCGACAAAGATCGGGTCGATGGCAAGGCCTTCCTCGATCGTGCCGATGGCGACCGGCATCAGTTCCGTTTCATCGTCGCCGCCGAAGACGGCATTGAGTATGACGACCTCAAGCCACTGACCCGACGCTTGATGGCGCAGATGGAAGAGGATCTCGGCACCAAGCTCGATTGGGTTGGCGTCGACCATTTCAACACTGGCCATCCCCACACCCATGTCATCGTTCGCGGCAAGGACGATCGCGGCGAGAATCTCGTCATCGCCCGCGACTACATCTCGTCCGGTTTGCGCGAGCGCGGGGCCGAACTGGTCAGCCTCGATCTCGGTCCTCGCACCGACCGCGAGATCGAGCAGCGCCTGCGCCAGGAAATGGAACAGGAGCGCTTCACCAGCATAGACCGGCAGCTGCTACGCATGCGCGACGACGACGGACATGTCACGCCGGACGGCCGGGACGCCTTTCGCCAGACGCTGCATCAGGGACGCCTGCGCAAGCTCGATCGGATGGGGTTAGCCGATGAGATCGGCTCTGGCAGGTGGCGTCTGGACGACGAGCTTGAGGCGACGCTGCGCCGCGTTGGCGAGCGCGGCGACATCATCAAGACCATGCACCGCGAGCTGACCGGCAAGGGGCTCGCCCGCAGTGCTGCCGATTACATTGTGCATGATCGACCGGAACCGCTGGCCGCACCTATTGTCGGTCGCGTCGTCGTGCGTGGGCTGGCCGACGAGATCAGCGACCGGCATTACCTCGTCGTCGACGGTGTGGACGGGAAAAGCCATTATGTCGATATCGGCAAGGGCGAGGCCGCTGGGCCGACGCCCGACGGCTGCATCGTGCGTGTCACGCCGAGGAACATCGAGCCCACGCCGGTTGACCGGGCGATCGCCGAGATCGCCGCTACTCATGAGGGCCGCTATTCCATCGACATTCACCTCAAGCATGATCCGTCCGCCACCGAACGCTTTGCCGAAACCCATGTGCGGCGGCTGGAGGCGATCCGCCGCGCGACCGCCGGCGTGGAGCGCGAGCCGGACGGAGCCTGGATCATCGCGCCAGATCACCTCAACCGTGTCGCTGACTATGAGCGCCAGCGGGCCAGGGCCGAGCCTGTTGTTGTCGACGAGCTCTCGTCAATGCCGCTGGAGCGACAGGTCCGTTCTGACGGCGCCACCTGGATTGACCAGCAGCTGGTTGCCGACCGACCGGAGGCCTTGCGCACCTCCGGCTTTGGCGGTGAGGTACGGGAAGCGCAAGTCCGCCGGCGGCAGTGGCTGATCGCGCAAGGCCTCGCGCATGAAGAGCAGAACCGGACCGTCTACCGCGCCAACATGATTTCGATCCTGCGCCAGCGCGAGCTGAACCGTGTCGCCGGCCAGCTGTCGGATCAGCTCGGTCTCGCGTATGCCGAAGCGCAGCCTGGAGATCGAATAGAAGGCACGCTGCGCCGATCCGTCGACCTTGCTAGCGGCAAGTACGCTGTCATCGAGAAGTCGCGAGAATTCACGCTGGTGCCATGGCGACCAGTGCTTGACCGACATCTCGGCAAGGAGGTTTCCGGTGTGGTGCGCGGGGAGGCCATCTCATGGACCCTCGGACGGCAGAGGAGCGGACAGAGCGTTTCGTAGTGGCGGCGCGGCGTGAAAGGAGGTACTGCACGTCTCATCGAAACCGTGTCACCTTTGAACCGTCGTGGCAGCCTCAAAACCGAACGTTAACGGGCTTCGAATGACAATAGGATCGTCAGGAGAGGGGCAGCTTTTTGCACCCTGCCTCTGGCGCTGGTTGCCAATTGGCTTATCATTAATGGGAAACAGCGCCGCATTGGGGACGAGTCGAGCGCGGAAGGTAACGGAACAATGGCGCGAACCGGCATCGCACGGAAGGATGACGATCTTGGCTTTTCCAGCGACCGTGCCTCGCTGCCGCTTCAGGCGCTTGTCGCCGAGGCGCGGGCCCAACAACAGAACGGAATCGCTGAGCGACTAGTCGACGCGATCGACGCAGATCGTAGGAAGAGGTCCAGTGCGCCGAGAATGCGTGAATACGCCATCCCGCCAGAATTGAGTGACGCACTGGTCGAGCTCAAGCCGAGCCGTAGGCTCAAGGATCTCGTCCTGGCACCGGAGACGTCGGGGGAAATCCAGGAATTCATTGACGAGTATTCGGAAATCGGATTGTTGCGGTCCCACGGTCTCGAGCCGCGGCATAAGGTGCTGTTGGTCGGGCCGCCCGGGACGGGCAAGACAAGTCTCGCTGAAATACTCTCGCACGAGCTGCGGCTGCCATTTTATGTCGTCCGGTATGACGGACTTATCGCCAGCTATCTCGGCGAGACCGCATCCCGCCTTCGCCGGCTCACTGATTTTGTCGCCGGGCAGTCCTGCGTGGTGTTTTTCGACGAATTCGACACGGTTGGCAAGGAACGGGGCGATACCCAGGAGACCGGAGAAATCAAGCGCGTCGTGAGTTCGCTTCTGTTGCAAATGGATGCGATACCCACGAACTGCGTGATTGTGTGCGCCACCAATCACCCCGAGCTCTTGGACCGTGCCGTGTGGAGGCGCTTCGAGCTTCGAGTGGACGTGCCACTTCCACGTCCGCAGGAAATATCCCAGTGGTTTCATCGGCTCCGGAAAGACTACGGTGACTCTATTGCCTTTATTGAGGAAAAATTCGTACGCACATTGAACGGTCTGAATTTCTCGGATATCGAAGCCTTCACTTTAGACGTGAGAAGGAAGGTCGTTTTGTCTCGCGGAAAACTTGCCGCCGACCAAGCGCTGCTTGAAGGTCTGGCCAAGCTCCGGCGGAAACGGTCAATTCGGGGGGGGGCTGAAGATAGTAGACCGGCCGATCATACGCATTCGCCGAAGCGAAAACGTGCTCAAGCGCTTAAAGGGGAGCCGAAAGGCTCGCTTCCCGAGGGCTCGCTCCTCTGAGGAACAATCCAGGAGGCTGGCTCCGGGCATCGCCCTCCTAAAGGAATCACTAGAAGCTGGGGCAACCACGAATGCAGCGTTCGCTTCTCCCGAACGTGCCTTGGTGTTCGAAACCATCGGTCCGGTCGAGCGGTTCGTTGCGGCCGCCGAGCAGCTTGGATTCGAGTGGCTGACCGAGGACTATGTCGGCTCAGACCCCGACCCTGTCACCGATGACGATGCGGACCAGGACGACGCGGGAGATGCCGACTCCGCTATGTCTCGCCTCTACCTCACCATGCCGACCGAAAACGGCATGCGCCAGCTGCTTGCCATGTGGCGGCGGTTCGAGTCGAAGCTATCGCCTCGCGAAGACGAAAAGGATTGGTGGAAAATATTCGGCTACCTTTCCAAAATCCGGGTGTGGAATGCTTCTGACAGGGTTGAACCGGCCACCCAGTTCTTCATCCACCGCCGTCTCGCGAAGGATCCGCAGGCGCCGGTGCGGCTTGAACTCGATCTGTGGTTCCACGAGAACGAGGAACTCCGCAAGAATGCGAAGCAGGCGCTCGAGGGCATTCTTTCAGCGGTGGGTGGCCGGATTGTCGATTTCGTGACGATCGAGCCCATCCGGTACCAAGTGGCACTGATTGAGGTCCCGGCCCAACAGGCTAGCGCGATTAGTTCCCGCACCGGGCGCTTGGCCAATGCCGACCCGATCATGTCGATCCGTCCCCAGTCGCTATACGCCACCAGGCCCCTCTCCGAGCCGGATTCTGCGGTGACTAGCCTGCGTGAGGGCACAAATGACGGACTGCGTCCCGCGGTGGCCGCGATCCTGGATGGATACCCAATGCAGAACCACCGCCTTCTGGATGGGCGGGTGGATGTCATCGAGGTTGACGTGTCGAGCGCCTGGGTTCCCGTCGCTCGGCGATATCATGGTACTGCGATTGCTTCCCTGATCATCCACGGCGATCTAGCAAATGGAGAGGCGCCACTGACGAGAAGCCTCAAGGCGGTTCCCGTCCTGGCCGCACCCCAGCATCTCAATGACGAGCGTACGCACCAGGACCTTCTTCCTATCGGCATCATCTATCGGGCGGTCTTTGCCCTGAAGGACGAGCACCAGCAGGCTGGGCCGGCGGGGCCCGATGTCCTGATCATCAATCACTCGATCTGTGACGCAGAAGGGCCTTTCGTGCGTCGGCCAACTCCCTGGGCGCGACTGCTTGACTGGCTATCGCACAAATACGGCATCCTGTTCGTCGTCAGCGCCGGAAATATAACAGCACGGTTTCCCTCCGGATATCCGGATCAGGCATCGTTCAACGCAGCTTCGCCCCTGGAACGACAGATCGCGCTCATTCGTGCGGTCGAGGCAAGCAAGGGCATTCGCGGTCTGCTCAGCCCTGCCGAGGCCATGAATGTCCTAAGCGTGGGTGCCGTGCATGCGGACGGGGCGGGCGCCTGCCCTTCGGACACTATCGACCCGTTCGCGCCGATTGGCGTTCCAAATCTCGGATCGGCGATCGGCCCCGGGATCAACCGTTCACTCAAGCCGGATATTGTGGACATTGGAGGTCGGCAGGTCGCAAGGGCGGCCGATCACGCCGATGGGCACCTCGTCTGGCCGGACGAGATCGGACACATTGGCCTGGAGACGGCAGCACCCGACCCTTCGGCAGGATCTGTTACGCGTACCCGTCGCTCGACCGGTACGAGCAACGCAGCAGCTCTCGTAACGCGTTCGGGTATCCAGATTGTCGACGCTCTTGAGGAGGTGCTGGCCGAAGACGGGGTCAGCCTGCGGGATTTCAAACGGGCGGCTCTCGCCACGAAAGCATTGCTGGTGCACGGCTCCCAGTGGGGCGATGCCGGTACCTTGCTGGACGCCTCTTATCCACCGCCGGGCACGAAACAATGGCGGCGGCGCAGGGCAACGGTCACGAAATTCCTAGGATACGGCAAGCCGACGGTCGAGCGGGTGATATCAGGTGCGGTCAACCGTGTCACCCTGCTTGCCGATGATGAGATCAGCCACGAGCAGCTTCACGAGTATCGCATTCCAATCCCAACCGGCATGATCCGCTCAAGGGAGATCCGTAGGATCACTATGACGCTCGCATGGCTACCCCCGATCCATCCAACCTCCATCGCCTATCGGGGTGTGATGCTGGACGTCGTCGATCAGGACGGAAAGCGTAAGTTCTGGCGAGGTGTGAAGACGATCATGCAGCCCCATCCGGATGATATAAGGCGCGGAACCGTGGCGCACTTCATCCTTGAGGGGAGCAACAGCACTGCCTTCATGGACTCCAGCGGGCTGTTCATAGGAGTCCAGGCGCGCGCCAACCACCGGAATTTCCAGCAGGCTGCGGTTCCCTATGCACTCGCGGTGACGTTGGAAGTCGGCGCCACCGTGCGGGAGGATATTTACGCCTCCGTTCGCGAGGCCATCCGGCCAAGGCCGCGCGTACGTGCTTGAAAGGGGACCGAATGGAATTCGACAAATCAGATTGCATCGGAGCCAAGCATCCTTTGGAGATCGCCGCCTATCTGGAGGAAATCGGCGATCACGAAGCGGCTTCCCGTTTCCATCAGCTGGGGGCTCGAAGTCAGGCGATCAGCGTTCCCTTCTTCACCAACGACCAATGGGCTAACACTGGCGCGGCGATCGGGTTCATTCCCGAGAATGGATCTTCGGCGGGAGATAGACTGGACATCCTTCACGCAACGTCGATGGCGCCCGATGAAAGGCTCCAAGGCGCGAGTTTGAAAATCACCCTCGATCGGTTCTACGTTCACAACTATCCGGGGTCCGGCCGCCACGAGATACTGTGCGAATTTACGGGGAAGAACCAAGCTGGGAGCAAGTCGGAGGAGATGCGCTTTGCCTTGAAGACCATCGCCACTGACGGCAGCGCAGCCCCGTTGCTAAGCTTGCCCATCTTCGTCGGAGTGAACGTTGGCAACGACGGCCTGAGCTTCGAAGGGCGCACCATCAACGTTCGCAGCGGCGGAACCGACATGCTGGTGGAAGCGCTGGATAACTCTGCTTTCAAGGAAGGGCTATCGCTTCTGACCACCGCGCAGCCCGTGCTCGTGCCCTTCGTTCAGCTCGCCAAGGGCGTTGTTCGTGCGATCGAGAAGCAAGGCAACAACCGGCCTGTCTTTTCATTCGGTCTGGGCTTGGATTTCTCAAAAACGGCCACTTCCGCCAAATTGCGGTTAGGCTCATATGTCGTTGTGCAGACAAATGAGGTCGGCTGGAATTGGAGCGATTTCGTCTTTAGCAGGCAGAGCGGAACTGTCGCTCCCAAGCTCAGCGGCGCTTCCCCCATCGCTCTCAATTACATGATCTTTGGGGTCACACGAGCCGGTCAAGCAGCGCCTTGAGCGTCCAGGGGGGAACATGATTCAATGCAGCAAAATCACCGAGTCGTGTGAGAAGCTGTGCTCGATCATGTCCTATGATGACTCTATTGACGGATTTGGCAAGACGGGTTTGAGCGTCCGAGAATCCGCATCTCTCCTCGGCAGGAAACCCAATTCCATCTCCAAGAGTCGTAAGCTTGACGAGGTGCTGGACTGTCTGGGGGGCATCGCCACGTTGCCGGCTGAGCTGCCTATCCTCGATGTTCACGTCAGCCCGGTTTTCGCACGAGTAGGCCTATCGGCTAAGAAGCCACGCGGCGCGGCAGCCTCGGCAAGTTCGGTGGCGACAAACAGATCGGCTGTAGTTAGGTGCATGGGAATTGCCCCCGATCTTACACGCACACGGACGCAGCCCAGTGCTCCTTGGCAGTACGCGAGCCTTACCAAAAAGCCATATGGCGCTGGCACTGCTGTTTATCACAGGCTTGTTCAGCTTAAGGTCGGTCGATCACTGCGTGATAGCCATGATGTAGACGCCGCAAGGATTCGTCGAATCATTGTCGATCGGACCCCGGTGGCGTTAACGGCTGGTCTGGTCCTTTGTCGACTCGCTCTTGCCAAGCCATTCCACAGCATGAAAGCCGCGGATGATCCTGCAGCCAGAGGATTGGCGTGATGCAGGGCGAACTGTTCGAGCCTCCGACAATGCTTCTCCGAGAAGCTGTGCTCGGTCGCAACGGCGTCGTTCCACTCATTGTCATTGGCTGCGGCCGAAAGAAGCGCCAAGAAGCCGCCCCCGCAGATCAGCTCTATACTTCGGACCGATTCAAAAGTTGCATCAATCTTGTTCGATCGCTCGGCGCGCCGTACGCAATTTTGTCGGGCAAACACGGGATCGTCGCGGGCGAGATGGTTATCGCTCCGTATGATCTCAATCTCCCCGATCTGCCTGAAGCCAATCAACGCGATTGGGCTGAGCAGGTGCTTGATGCGCTTGCTGCTCGTGCCGAAAGCAGGCAGGTGACGCTGCTTGCTGCTAACGAATACAGTATGCCGTTGCTGGAGCTGAACAGGGCCAGGGTCTCTCCGTTGGATATCGTCGCGCCCTGGTTGGGCCTTGAATACTCTGACCACGCCATTTGGCTAGCGGAAGCAAAACGAATGGCGGCAAGGATACAGGACCTGGATCGGCTCTATAATTGGATTGGTGAAGAGCGCATAGCGGACCGTGTGTTCTCGTTCAGGGAACTTTCGTCGAGATCCGTGCCAAAACGCGGGGTCTACATATTCCTGGACGGCGCCGAACGGAACTTCCGAGGCGCTGGTTTCCGAGTGGTGCGGATCGGTACCCACGCAGTTAGCGCTGGCTCGCAGGCTTCCCTGCGGGGTCGATTGCGCAATCACCTGGGACCTTCCAGTCAGATCGGCAACCATCGTGGCTCCATCTTCCGTCTGCACATTGGTAGAGCGATGCTGGAGGCCGGCCCCGGCCATGGCAGCCTTGCGACTTGGGGTGAGGGTCAGGACGCTCGCCCCGAGGTGAAGAGTTTGGAGATTGCGCATGAGCTTGCGGTCTCACGATATCTTCAGGATTTAGAGGTGGTTCTGCTTGAAGTTGATGACAAACCTAGCAAGGAAAGCTTGCGCGCTAAGGTTGAGATGCAGTTGATTGCGCTTTTTAGCGAATCGATGCGGATAATTGATTATCCCGGTCCTGACTGGCTTGGCCTCAAATCTCCTGTAGCACATATCCGCCAATCTGGATTATGGAACATCCGTGGGGTCGGGGGAAAATATGATCCAGCAGCAGCGGGCTCAGTCGCCTCGATATTTCGAGGTCTGAATAATGGTTAGTGACCTTCATGCCGCCATCGCGCGACAGCCGCGTCTCCCGCGATTTTTGTGCCACCTCTACCAAAGGCTGAGACTGCAACGGCTGAACCTGGTGACGGGAGCCGGAATTTCAATCGACGCCAAGGTGCCCGGGTGGCAGGATCTATTGAAAAGGCTTGCGGAGATTCAGGGCGGCCTCCCTGATGATTTAGCAGCACACGTTGCGGCGGGACTCCAACCTGAATATCTCGGACAGATCATCTATCATCGCTTCAGGGGGGCATGTCCTGTCACGGAGCCGGCAGAGCTTAGGTCCGCAACGGTCGAATATGAATGGGGCGACGCTATTCACAAGGCGATCTATGAGAAGGTCCCGCAAACAATCGCCGAGGTCATACAAACGCATCCCTATCTCGCACAGCTGCGTGATCTGTCTCGCAAAGTATCACTGGTAATAAATTTCAACTTCGACGATCTTCTGGCTGATGCGATAGGGGAGCAGGTAAAGCAAAGCGCTTTTGGCAGCGAGTCCGGTAACGCCCTAAGCGTCACTTGGCAACCGCCTCTTACCGATCGAGGGAATCTGACGACAGTTTATCACGTCAATGGAATATTGCCCCGTGTCAGCCTTAAGAAGCGCAGCCCCCAACTGATATTCACGGAAGATTCTTTCGCGGATGCTCGTGCACGTTCCCCCGGTGTCAGTTCCGAGTATCTGTTCCTTCGCTTTGTTCAAAACACAATGCTGTTGATTGGTCATTCGCTTGCCGATAGCTCACTCAAAAATTACCTACGCCTCAACCGGGATAAGAGCCCAGCTAACCATCACTATATGATATACTGGATTAAGGAAGAAGGGGTCCTATCAGAGGCGCGAAGACAGGACATATTCGAGGCCAATCTCGAGCTCTATAACTTGGTAACGATATTTCTCACGTCTGCTGAGATCAGAGATTTTCTCGATATTCTTAATCTTGATGAAAGAGGGTTCAGCGAAACCGTGGAAACGCTTGGAAAGGATCGGCGCTCTCGGTATCACTATTATATAGTGGGGCCTGTCGCCTCCGGGAAATCGACATTGCTCGAGCACTTGCGATGCTTTCAAACACACGAAGAATGGACACGGCCACCTCCTCATGAAATGTATATGGCGTCAAGTAAGATCACTGAAGATCAGCAGAAAATCGTAGATCAATTCATATATTCGGAACTGAAGGAGAAGAATCGCCGTATGCATGCGGCGACGGCGGGGCTTCATTTTATGGATCGTGCCCCTTTGGATCTTTATGCCTTCTCTAAAGGCGATGACGAGAACAAGGTAAAGTCTCATGCATTGCGCGATCTAGTAACTCGCGATCAGCCTCTTCAGAAAGGAGAGATCATTTTTATCGAGGCGGACTCCAAGACGCTAGTGAAGCGAAATATGGCGCGAGGTCGCCCTCCGGAGGAGGCGGGCAAGCAACCCTATTTTGATGCACAGACTATGACCCTCAAAATGATCTACAATCCGTCGTTTGTCCTCTCAACCGATGAGAACAGTCCAGGTGACGTTGCTCGCAAGGTGGCTCGGCACGTTCTATTCGAGGAATATGAACCGACCGAGCTCAACACGATTATCGCCCGCTATGAATGATGCTCGAACGTCCATGCGTATCTATCTGGCAGCGCCACTGTTCAATGACATTGAGCGCAGCTTCAATGAGCGGCTGACAAGCCTTCTTGAGCCTATGGCGCACGTTTTTCTTCCTCAACGCGACGGAAAGCTCATGCGCGATCTAGTCGATGGAGGGATGCCATTGGAGGCTGCGAGGCAATTGGTGTTTGAGGCGGACATCAATGCGATTAGGAGGTGCAATTATATCGTTGCTGTACTGGACGGTCGCACGATTGATGAAGGCGTGGCATTTGAAATTGGCTACGGTCGGGCGCTCAACAAGGTGTGCCTTGGTCTCAAGACCGATGATCGCACATTGCTACCCTCCGGCGACAATCCCATGATTATTGCAGGATGCAAGAAGATTTTTGCTAACACCATCGAACTCGTTGCTTGGTTACGCGGGGGATTTCTCTCGGCACGCGACGCAGGTTGAAGGGGCGGCACGCTACCCGAGTCATGATGGCGGGGTGTTCGTCGATCCGCAAAGAGGCGCATCACGCTGCGGATTCGCTGGAGCGACAGGTCAGCTTTGACGGCGCCACCTGGATTGACCAGCCGCTCGTTGCCGACCGACCGGAGGCCTTGCGCAACTCCGGCTTTGGCGGTGAGGTACGGGAAGCGCAAGTCCGCCGGCGGCAGTGGCTGATCGCGCAAGGCCTCGCGCATGAAGAGCAGAATCGGTCCGTCTACCGCGCCAACATGCTTGCGATGTTGCCAGCGCGAGCTGAACCGTGTTGCCGGGCAGCTGTCGGAGGAACTTGGACTGCCTTGTGTCGAAGCCCGGTCTGGAGAACGAGTAGAGGGTACGCTACGCCGGTCCGTCGAGCTCGCCAGCGGAAAATATGCCGTCGTTGAAAAGTCGCGAATTCACGCTGGTACCATGGCGGCCGGTGCTCGAGCGGCACATCGGCAAGAAGGTGTCCGGGATCGTGAGCGGGGAGGGGATATCATGGACGATAGGTCGGCAGAGGAGCGGGCCCAGCGTGTAGTTCGCCCTCGTCACGAGCACAAGCCGCCGGCCCTGGGATCTAGATATCCGCGTCTGCTTAGGGGGCGGAGACATCGCCTAGCTGTTCAACGCGCTTGCCGTATTTGCGTATTTGCGCCTGTAAGCGGCAATGAAATCGTCATCGCTACAGATGCAGCGGCCGCTGGAATCCTTGGCCTTCGGATCGTGCAAGCGGGAGCCAAGTGGGCGCAGAAGATTCACCCGAGTGCTCGTCGTCGGGCCCACGGGAAAACCCGCGCTGTGTTTGACGAGCTCGGCGGCAAGCATAATCCCGGCAAGCGCTGACTGGAAGGCCATCGGAACCACGGTTCGAACGCGGCGACTTCCATCACTGAGCTGGAACACCAGACCGCCGCAGATAGCCTGCTGATAAAAGGAACGCAGGGGCTGGCCAACAAACGGGGCTAGCGGTTCAAACGGCACAGCCATCGCTGTAGCCACCCGAACTACAAAGTCGTTGGGAACTCCGGCATTGGTCTGCAGGAGCGTTTTCACCTGCTCGTGTGCTTCCGGTATTCCGAGTTCCTCGGCAATCAGCTGGTGCTCGTCCTTGGATTTCCCGGACGGCAGGTACATGCAACAAAGGCAAGCTTGGCCGTCATCGAACCCGTGCCGCGAGATGCCGAGGTCGTGCTCCTGCGTCCAGGCATTCGCGATCCATCGGGGCAGAGCACCTTGGACCGCCAGACGGTCGGCGGCGGTGTCAAGCGCCACACCCACTCGGTCGAAGACCCAGTCGCCGTGGCGCGCAACATATTCTGCCCACGTCAGCGGGTGCGCCTCGACCCCAATGGCCGTCGATCTAAGGGCGGTGGCTGCAAGAACCGCCTTGGACATGCCAATCTCCGCCTGGCCGGCCAATACGTAGCGCTGCAGGTTTGAGAGTTCGATTGCTTCGTGATCGATTACATGCAGACGACCCGTGAGACCGGGTTGTCTCGCTAGCGCCCAAAGCGAGCCATGGCCTATCGCACCGAGCCCAACGAGGTGCGTTTCGCCAAGGTCGACAGGTATGTCGATCGGGCCTGCCTCGCCGGCTTTGGTCTTGTCGTAGCTGTATAACGAGAGGTCGATGGTTTCTTCTAACTCGGCGCGGGTCAGCTGGGCGGCGAAGATGGTTCGAAAGACGTTGGCGGCGCCGAAGCAACTGGCGGCGCCAGCTCCATAGGGCAGCAAACTCGAGCCGGAGCCCACCGGGTCCGTACGCGACAGCTTTGCCGCCCAACCGTCCGATCCCATGAAAAAGGTCGGGCACCGGAGTGGTGGGCGCGTCACCCCTGCAACTACGCAGATGGTGGCAGACTTGCCGGAACGCCGGATGCCAACTTTTGGATTTATCGACTTTGCCAAGCGCTCCAGCGCTTGGGCTTGAAAGCTTGCCGCGCTGCCCAGCGGGAGTATCGCCAGAACTGGATAGAGCCTGGCGAGCAACCTCACCGCAAGATCTAGTGTCGCCTGGCCTTCGGCGCAGGAAGCGGCTTGATCGTCAAAGGCGACGGCCACGACCTGCTTTTCAAGAGCTGCTTTAAAGTCCTCCAGATGAAAATCGGCTAGGACCTGAGATGCCGCCGTGGCGGCGCGGTCGATGAAGTTAGCGAGTGCCATTGTTCAACTCGTTATTGTGATCATTCGCGACAGTGCCGCGGAAGGGAGCGCATTCCAGTTGGCTTTTCCGTCGAGCCGATAGGCGGCGACTCGAGCAAAATCGAAAGGCTCGCGGGCGAAATTCGGCACTACCAGCGACAGACACCCAACCGTGGTAGCAACCGCATAAGCATCGTCGGTCGTCGAATGGTAGGCTCGGCCCGGATGGCTATGGATCTGGGCCAAGAGTTTCAGGCCGCTATTGTAGAGCCAGACATTAAGCCGGTGCAGTTCCTCGGCCGGAACCATCACGCAAACACCATCGCCCGTCCGAATGTGACGCTGCGCCGGGAGCACGGTCTCTGTTACGGCAAAATGCTGGTCTTGCTGAACGCCGACCCAGAGCGCCATCCCCTCATTGCCTTCGCGACCAACCGAGCGCAGATGCGCATGCACAGTCGAGATGCAGTGGCGCGGGAGCGTCACGGTCGTTACATCCATCAAAACGCTCATTCCGGGATGGCGGATGGGGGTACTACCATCGCTCCCACTGAGATTTGGAACTGATACTGTATCTGCTCCACGGGGCCGGTCCCGTACTTGATGATCTTGTCCGGGATAAAGGCCAAACAGCCTTCGCCAGAACCCCGGTGGAGAAGCCATGAGTCACCTGAATGGGCTGGATTGTCGTGGTATTCCCGGACGCCTGCCATGCACAGGAATGGCGTATGTTCCGCACTGTTGGCCTGGAGGAAGTCCGCTAGCGACAGAGCTTTCTGCTGCATGAGGACCGAAATCATATCCGGTGGGGTTCCGGGTAGATGCGGTCGTCTGAGCATACTTAGCAGTAAATCCTTGCGGGCAACCGGCCGGCGGGTAAAGGGGTCGACGAAGACTACCGACGGAGGTCGGAGGTCGTAATTGGAGAAGTCGATCTCGACAGCTGCACCGATTATCTGTGGCCTTATCTTGGGCGGTGCGAAGATGAAGAAGGCAGTAGGGAATCTCGCCTCGATCAGGAAACAACCCTGAGCCCGGTAAGCGCCCGCTTGTGTTTGGAACCAGCCGATCTGCCGATCGAATTTCGCTCGCGAGACCGCAGGGTCCACAGTCTGGATTTCAGGCACCTGCTACACCCGCCTTCAGGCTGAGGAACAGGGTCACAATGTTCGCGCAACCGAAATCGCCAACTTTTTTGTCAACGTCGAGCAGGTTGCCGGCCTCATCCTTGAATTCCCAATTCTCGGCCGGCTGGGCGACGTTCTGCGTGTTCTCAAGGGCTTTGGCACGAACGACGTGAAGCGGCTGGTTGGGATTGGCTTCGACCTGCGTGGGCTGGCCGTTCACCACCACCGTGATCTCGATCTTGCCGCCGTGATCGCCCTTACCCGAATCCTTCGACATTTGTCCTACTCCTGTGGCTTGCCAACCGGCCCCAGGCGCTTGTGCCCACCTGCTAGTGAGACGGCGATCTTCAATCGTCCACTCGGCGCCACGGGCCGCGAGTACGCAAAAGACAGGGGATAAGCTACCGAATCGGTGCTACCTTCTTTTATGCGTGACTTGAGCGGCAAGTAAACGGGCTGAAATTGCGCTTCACAACTATAATCGATTAGAGCAATACGAAAATATTGGCGATACACCTATTTCATGTGCTCTTTCACGCGCCTGCTCCACTGACAGCCCCCGTGCAAGTCCGCCTGCCGGTATGATTTCAGGTTCGATTGGGCGGGCGCTGTGACCGTTTGGCTGCGGCGGCTTCTAGCCGCTGCAATCTTGACGGAGGGTTTATCGAATAGGCAATCACGTGGAGCTTTAGAGCTGGTGATCCGAGCTCGGCCTATTCGAAAGGTGGCTCGGAAGCAGGTCGCCGTGACCAACTCCGGGTACCGGGATAGTCGCGACGAGAAGACGGGACTGTCCGGATTGACGTGAGTGGCTGCACCGAACCGTCGTCCGGGTGTGCCCGAAGAGTGATGTTATCCAGCTAACTTGTTGCGAGTGGAAGAGTAGAGTTAAGCAACTGATAATGCAACATTATCATTCGTTTTGCGCTTCCGACAGGTGCAGCGCTTTTTGCCTATTTTCGTTGCTAAAAGCGCCGTCATGATTCATCCTGCTTGCAATGATTCTGCGCCCCAAATCTCTCTCGCGCCACCCCGGCACGCTTCTTGGCGCGGCAGCCGTTACTCCACCGGTCCCCGTCCCGACCTGGCTGCGCCGGTCCGTCCCGGATGCGCAAGGCCTTGCGGGAAAAGATGTTGACGACGTCGCGTTCGCCGCCGGCGCCGCCATCGGCGCGCTCGATGCTGTGGTCCGCCGGCAGGAGCGGTGGGCCGGCGCCTGGCGGCAGCGGCTGGCAATTTCGGCGGCCGCGGCAACTGCAAAGCAGGCCGGCCGCGTCGAGGATGAAAGCGCGGTGCGCGACGCCGTGTTGCTCACACGACCGGGCGACAATGTCGGTCCCGCCGGCCTTTTCCTTCTTGCTTGGCGGCGGCTGGCATCTCGCCCAGCGGACGATCTGCTGACGGAGAAAAACCTCGCCGCGGTGCTGGAAGATCTCGGTCTCACGCGCGGTGACGAGGTGGTCAGCGATCTGACGGACGATCTCCGACAGCTTGCCGCCAACGCTGGGACGGTCGAAACGCTGGTCGGAGCATTCGCGGCTGCGGAGCGTTACGGCTTCGGGCGCGTTCTCGGAGCTTGGCTTGCCGATGTCTTGCTCGCGCAGCGGCTAGGTTGGACACATGCAGCCCCTTTGTTGGGCGGCGAGGCTACCTTAGTTGTGGGTACGAGCCGGCCGCGTCGACCAGTGACTGCCGTTCTAGCAGCGGGTGCCGAAACGGAGGGCGGGACCAAAAGTCTGCAGGCCGCGCAAGCGCGCGCTGCGCTGCGCGCCATTGATCTTTTCGCCGAACTCGAGCGCCGTGCGGACCGGCTGCTTGCCGTTGCCGAAACTCAGAGCCAAGGCGGCGGGTGCTGTCGTCGAAAAGCTCTTGTCCGACGACGCGATCATTGCCTCAGAAAACATCGCTGGAATGAGCGACCGCGGATTGCGCCGCCTGTTCGACCGGCTGGTCGAGCTCGGTGCCGTGCGCGAGCTGTCCGGTCGTCCCACGTTCCGCATCTACGGGCTGTGACGATCATGGCGGAGGCAGCGCGCAGGCGAGGGGGGAGCCGGTCAGATGACCGTCGATCAGCTGATCAGCTGTTTGACCGGGAACTGGATCACCTGCCGCCGGAGGCCCGCTGGCGCGAATGGATGCATCGCGTCGAGGCAGCGATTTTTGCGGCCAGCGAGCCAGTCAACCGCGAAATGCTCGCCCGGATCGTCGGAAAAAGCTGCAGCATTGATCTCCTCATCGACGACATCCGCGAGGAGCTGCGCGGTCGACCCTATGATCTGGTTTCGGTCGCCGGCGGCTGGAAACATTTGACCCGGCCTGCCTATGCAGACGCCATCCGCGCTGCTGTAGGTGGAAGTGGAAAGACGGCCGACCTTACGCAGTCGGAGGTTTTGGTCTGATGTGCATCGGCTACTTCCAGCCGATCACCCGCGCCGAACTGTCGTCTTTCTTCGGCAAGGAGATCAGTCGCGATTTTATTGGTCATCTGCGCGGTGCCGGCCTGATCGCTTCCGGTCCGCGCAGCCCAACGCCGGGCGCGCCCTACACCTATGTGACGACAAAAGAATTCCTGCTGGAGTTCGGGCTCGACACGCTGCGCGACCTGCCGGATTTCGAGGCGCTCGAGGATGCCGGACTGCTGTCGAAGGAGAAGCTGCTGGCTGGTGACATCATGCCAGACTTTTCCGGCAGCCAGCAGGACGTCGGCGTCGAGATAGAGGAATAGGTTTGTCGGAGGGGGAGGGGATCGATGACTGGGAAGTGGTCGCGATCGGGAATTCCGCATAAGGGCTGGACCTGCGTCAATGTCGAGGATCTCGATGAACCGTCTGAGATCTGCGAAATGTGCGAAACCCAAGAGATCAGATACGTCCATTATATGACTCATCCTGACCATGCCGAAATGCTCGGCGTGGGATGTGTCTGTGCGGAGAAGATGGAGCAGGACTACGAGGCACCGCGAATGCGCGAACGTGCGCTCCGCAGTGCTGCTCACCGCCGACGCAATTGGCTCCTGCGCAAGTGGCGCGTCTCGCACGCTGGCAACAGCTATTTGAATACCGACGGGCTGAACATTTCCATATACCGAAAAGGATGGGACAGTTGGGGCGGCCGGATCCTGGAGCGCTCATCCGGCCGATCCGTGGAGTCTCGAAGGCGCTATGCTACCGAAGCCGCGGCAAAACTCGGCGCATTCGATGGAATGATCTTCTTGAAAACGAAAGGCTGGCCAAAGACATAGAGCTCCTCAGTATTCGGCTAGTGTCACACTAGATCTGAGAATACGTCATCCGGATCGGGTACGAGCGGGGCGAGTCGGATGTTCGCTCGGCGACCTTCCTCGTGGAACCAGAGATCAACTATTTTGGTGTCGTCGCTGGATGGCCGGGGAGACGCGTCCCTGACGCGGAACGTCGTCGGCAAATTCACGGATGTTCCGAACACCAACGCGTGCTGCTTGGGGAGGGATGGCAACCGTTTGAGAACCGCGTCGGAAATAAATGGAGTCATCTGACGGATTTGCGACAGGTCGTCTGGGTTCTGAATGCGGTGAACGACAAAGTTGGAGCACTGAGACAACACGGTTTTTGAAAGCTCACTTGGCCTCTGTGATGCTACCATGAGGAACATACCGTACTTGCGACCCTCCTTGGCTATCCGCTCAAAAACCTTCGCTGCGTCCAACGCATAACGGGAGGGTGTGGAGGCAATATAGCGATGAGCCTCTTCAAGCAGCAAGTGAACTGGGAAACGGTTACGCGGATCGGCTTGCCGCAGCAGCCTAAACGTCATGCGTGCGAGAACCGAGCAGAAAAGCTCGACGACGTCATCCGATACGGCGTTCATATCGACGATCACGACCTGACTGGTCTTAGTCAGGCCACTGCCCTTCGCGGTCAGCCCGAGGATTCGGGCTAGGAATTCGCTCTGACCTTCACCGGCTTGCCCCCCGACTGGCAGTGAGTGGCGCAGAAATTCATACTCCCGACGCTCCTCAAGCGATTTCAGGCGGGTGACCATCTGCGAGCAGTAGTCACGTATCTGGCGGTTGCCGTGTGCCTCCTCGTAAAGGATGGCGAGATCCATTGCCTCTCCTAGTGAGCGGAAATCGAAAGGGATGTTTTCGTAATCCGGCAGCTTCAACTCGTCGATAACAAAGGCATTCCGACGAGAAAGTCGTCTAAACCTTGGGCATCAGCCAGCTGACCGTAGCTAATTGCAATGAAAGGTTGGATGGATTGCAGATTGATTTCACCAGTGTTGAATCGCTGGAGGATGCCAACTATCCGGTCATGCTTGGACGGACTACTGGAATCGTCGCGCACGATCTGCGTGATACATTTGGCAAGGATGTGGTTCTTCACGCCGCCGAGATCGTTGGCACCAGCTTCTGAGAACATCGTTGAAAGGCCAAGCGCCATGCGCAGTATGGGTACCTGCGTGCGTTCGCTGGCCTGGAGCAGCAGTTCCCACTCTGAAAGATCCAAGAACCAATGGGGCAAGCGGAAGCCAGTGGCTGTGCCATCGAGTACGACCCGGTCGATCCCAATACCGCCTGGCTTTGCCAGTGGTTCTAGCGCCTGCCGATACTCGCCGTTGACGTCGAACACCACGAACGTGGCGCCCCGGGCATGATGTTCGTCCGGTTTTTCAAAAAGCGCCTGAAGAATCGAAGCGACTGTGCACGACTTTCCGCTTCCCGTGTTGCCAAGCACTGCGACGTGACCACCGAAGAAATCGTCGAGGCGGACCTTCACCGCATAGTCCTCGAACACCACGGACTGACCGATGCTTAAAACACGAAAGCGGGTGGCTTTCGCCGGCACACAGATTTGCCCGTCAGGTCCGATGCCGGCCTCAACCTCGGTTTTCGTCTCAAATATCCGGTCGAGTTCGCTGTCGAGGGCATACAATGCGTCCGCGTAGAGCGAAGGGAAGACCGAGACACCGAACCGGAATTTTCCATCGCCCGAAGCAGGCAACATGCCGACGGGCACGACATCGAGGAATTTCGCCGATCCTGCTTTGTCGAGGTCGCCTCTCGAGGATGCAGCAACATCACGTTCGCGCAGCCCCACAACCTCAGCGACAACATATTCGGCGTGAGTCGGTATCATCAGGAACGAGCCCAAACGTGCGACGTAGTGCACGTCGTCAAAGCCCACGACCGTGAAGTTGTCGGTTCCCGCGTGCATCTCGACCACGAACCTGTCTGCTGCCACTGACGTGACCTTGCCTACCGCCCGTTTGCGATCGTCGTGACTCATTCGGTATCGCCCTTGTCCGGAGCCAATTCCTTCATCACCTTGCGAACGGCGTCGTCGATACGCTCGCTTGGCCGCTGAGGCATGAACCGATCGACCATCGTGTCGAAATAATGTGCCCTTGTACCCGGCTCCGGACCGTCGCCACCGATTATCCAGATCCGCGGATCACCAAGGGCGCGCAGTTTGGCAATCTCTCCGGGTGCGTCCGGTGATGCAAAGATAATCAACCGAAAGGTCGGTATTGTCAGCGCCTGGTAAATGATGTTGTTCAGGTGCTCATCGCCGAACCCGTAGCCCGAAGTCACAAGCACGCTTTGCTCGCGGACGATGCGCGACTGGAATTCGCGAAAAAGGTCGGCATATGGTGACCCTAGACTCGAGTTCTGCTTTGCGGGCGTGGGAAAGATCATCATCTTGGCGCTGCCGTCGGCCGGCCACTTCTCACGGATTGGGAACAGGCCGTGATCGTCTTCTGTCCAGCTGATCGATCCGTGTAACTTGCACAGGTAGACAAACGCATCGACCGCCGACCATTTGCGGTTTGAAAGATCGAGCTGCTCAGCCAAGGCGTAGCGAAATGTGGAGGGATTGAAACGGCGCTCTATGATGCCGGAGAAACCGTTGGCATAGGGAATGCCGAGGCGGTCCATCGCCGTTTCATTGAACAGATCATAATTCGTAGTGAACACCCATGGCCGGGGTAGGCTTCGGTCGCGCAACACTAATTTTCGGTAGAACTTCTCATAGAGGTCGCGGACAGCTGTATCTCCCTTCGCGAAAGCACCGTCAGTGCACCGTTCCCAGAGGAATGCCTGGACCTTGTTGATTACCTCCGTCAGCTCCTTGGCTCGCGCCCAATGGGATGATTTCGCGCTGCGTTGGGAGACGAAACGAAGACTGTGCAATACCTCCATCAAGCGCTCAAGGTTGCGAGCGTACTCATCTTCCAGTTCGACGCCCGCCTCTTGGAGAATGGCTACTTCTTCTTTGGTTAGAAGCCAGTCAGGTGGCTCTACAGGGGGCACGTCGGCGCTGCCTTCGCCCAACAGATCCTCGTCTTCCGCAGCCTGCTGTGCGGCTGCCAACGCTTGGGTGGTAGTGTTGCAAAATATCTCAGCGAGGGGCTGCATGGTTGAGATGCCTCGCTCCTCTCCGTCGACACGCAACGAGGAGCAGCCAGCGCCCAACAGGAACGCAACGTTGCGCGCGTTCAGGGCATCGGCGATGCCCTTTTGAACTGTCTCGACTCCTTGGGACCAATCTATGTTGGCAGGTGTCGAATCGCCGTTGCGGACAATCTGGAATTGGCGCCGCGGCGCCACATCCTCGTCAGCCATCCCTCTTCTTCCCCCATATATGCGAGCACCAAGAATATGCCGCAGTAGTGGCCCACCGTTCAAATTAAAGCAAAGATGATTTGTAACGACTGGCAGGTCAGCACCTGCAAACTACGCTGCTTTGAAGCGATCAGCTGCTGAAAGCCCTCGCGTGAGCGGCTCCGCTTCGGGCCAACGATAGATGTCCCCGCGCAGAAACCGAAGTTCGTCACATCAGACCATCCTCAGCCTCCGGTGCAACATTAGGCTGTTTCCGCGCAGGCCGAGCCGGAGCAACGCGTCGCGGTGTTTTCCTATAGCCGGAATCAAGGTCGAACAGATCGAACTGTCCAGAAAGCGTGTTTATCAAATTGTAAGGCAAGGAGAGTAACAACCAATTCCGACAGGGTAAGATGGCATCATCGACCGTTCTCCATGCAGTTAGGGCGACTCGGGCCCAGCCTTGCAATTGCTATTTTGCATTTATCCGCTGTCTGCTGCGGGGGCGCGATCGACGGTCGATGAGTATGGTTCCGTCCGGACCAGGCGAAACGTTCCGCTCTTTCCGACCCTCGTACGATTGCAACCTGCCGGCTATAATTTCGAAGATCTCAGCTGTCCGACGGCTGCGTTCTTGCTCACTGTCGGGGCGTTCTAGGATGGCAGCAAAGACTTTCTGGTCAAGGCCGAAGTAAACACCGTCTTCAATTTCGCGACCAACATATCCGTCAACAACTTCTGCCTGCAGATCCGTCGTAGGTTCGTCCAGGAAGAAGGAGTATGCCTTGGCAAGCGCATCTAGCACATCGAAGTTGACAGCGCTGCCTTCTCCATTACCGGGAGGGTCGGACACGAACCCCTCGGTACCAGCGCTCCTGAGCATGAAGAAACTTGCACACCGGGTCTTTGGCGCCTTGCCATTGACCGAATGAAGGGCGGACACTTGCACGAGCGCCTTGCTCACAGCACTTGCCGTCGGCCGCCGAATCCGGCCCTTGCTTTCGAAGACATGACTCTCGGTGCGGCGTATGCCGATGAAATCGGGACGGCTCTTTGCGGCTGGCGGGGACGCGCCCGTCTTCGGGGCAAGCGGAGTAGCCGGTGAAGTCCACGAGCAACTCGACAGCCCACCCACATGGACGAGATATTCAATCTTCATCCTGTCCTGCGCGTACCAGTGGGTGAATGCCTCGCCGAGCAGGAAGGAAACACCGACCTTCTCCGACTGCTCGAGATTGCGGAAGTAAAGCGTCGTGTTTAGCGCATTGTCGAGATAGCCAGTCGCCATCGCGACCAGCATTCGTTCCCTCCACCTACCCACGACGCGCACGGCCGCCCTTCGGCTCGGATACCCCACCGTCAGCAGTGACCGGATAATGTCCGCATGCGTTGCGGTCAGTGCGACGGTTCCGTTCAGCTTCTTGAAACGTCCCGAGAAATTCACCGACGTAACGTTCCCGGCCATCGTCAGGCACCTCCTCGAAGGGAGAGGCCAATAGACTGCAGAGCTGCTATCAGGTCTGGGTGCCGCACGAGATTTATTGCTGGCGACGCGTCCAGCTTTCCCTCAATGGCTCTATCGTAAACGGCCACACACTCGGCGGACGTGAGACGGGATGCATAGAGCAGGCCGTCAATCGCGAAGGCGCCATGAATCGCCGCGCTGAGTTGTCGCCCCTGCCGGTGCTTCTTGGCTCGAGCGGCGTCAGTGCTGACTCCCAACCTGAGGAGGCCCGTGGTCCGCAGATCGAGTACCGTAAGCGGAGAAGTCGCCGTAATCTCCGCTACGGCCCACTCTTCGATCTCGCTTTGATCAAGGACACGCTTCGTCCTGCCCTCGAACCTGTCCCGGACGATGGTCTCGGCAATTGCCGTTGCAAGGTCGCGGGCGATGTAGACGAGTTGAAACGTCCAATCCGGACTTGAGAAGCGTGTGTGTCCAAAACCCATCCCCAGCGGCGTCGCCATATGCGCGGCGCGCATCACGCGTAGGTATGAACGCGGCTGAAATTCGAGAGCGAGGTCCGCGACTGTCTTGGGATCAAGCTTCACGATCAGCTGAAGTCACGTTCGGCGGCCGCAACAACCTCGTTCACCCGTCCAGCCTTGAGAAGGTCGAGGGGAGCGCCCCCGATGCTGGGCTTCGGCTGAATAAGCCATTGCCAGGCCGCGCGAGAATTACGGATGATGCTGGTGACTTCAGACATCCCCTTGACCGGCCGGCCGTCCACAAACTGTGCCAAGGGAAAGACATGCTTTCGTTCACCTTTCAGCAAGCCGATGACGGCTCCCCGTTTCTGCCAATCATGGAGTGTGGATCTTCTTGTTCCAAAGGCCTTCTCAATATCGCTCGGCCCTGCAACCGGCCCGGCCCAGTCTTCAAGGCGAACCGCTGTTACATATTCCGCGACCCTTCGCCGACCTTCCTCAAGATCTACTACGTTGCCGAGTCCCGCGCCGTGGCTGACCTCAACAGGCCTTTCAATGTCGAGCTTAATCAGTCTGCTGTCGCCTCGACCAGCGAGATCCGCGACCACTGTTTCCATTGCCTGGGCAAGATCCTTTTCATGGACCAGAATCTGACGCTGGTTCTCCTCCGAAAGCCGGACGGCTGCCGCAGTGACCGCAGCTACCATTTTGCTCTTGCCCTTTAGCGCCGATCGGGAGATTCCTGGATTGTGCCGTGCTAACACGTCAAGAATGTCGGCGACGGCCGCGCTACTCACATTAACGTGCACGCCTGTTCCAGATTTTCGAACTGTTGCGACCATGGCGGCCTCCATTTCTAAATGACATAGACATAGTCCGGATCGTCCGAATTGTCCAGATCGTATGGAGGCGGCTTGTCTTCTGGCTGTCGCAAGAGCCGCTCTGCATTCGCGAAAGGATGGGAGGAGCGCTATGTTGTTTAGGTGCGCACTCCGAGACATCAGAAAGGTCCTCGATGTCCTTTCACTGCCCTTGCGGCGCGGCAGGCGCAGATCGATTTTGCTGCCCAGCGCGCCCTGCGTGAGGCCGGTCTGCTTGCGTCCGCGGCACAGTATAGGGCGCCGAAAGCTTTTCGTTGCGGGCGTCTGGTCGGTCATGGCGAGCTTCCAGAGAGACTGCCGGCTTACCCGCGTGATGTGTGGCGCGGGTATCGTGACAAATCCACCTCTAGCGGTCATCGCTGATTAATACACATCGCCGCACATTGACAATGTCAGAAAAAAATATCAACATCTCTGACATTGGGGAGATTCTAGTGAGTGACGGTCCGCATAAAAGCCTGCCACTGCGTCCTAAATATCGGCGTGTCGCTGAATGGGCGTACAAGCCGGCATTTTCTATCTCCGAGGTCTGCGAAGCGACCGAATCCGCGCTAGTTCAGGACGCCAATATGGAAGTGCGCGGTGTGATCAGGCAGCTGATTGACATTGTTGACGGTGGCGATCTTTTCAGCAGGCAGCCGGATGAATTGCAGCGTCAGCTGCAGGAGCTGCGCGATGATCCGACGGTGCATCCACTGGCCGCAAACGCGATCGAGTGCACCCAAATGGCCGTCCAGCAAGGCTTGCAAGGACGTGATGCGGTCCAGGACGGGATTGTCACGGCCTTGAGCGAGCGTCTGCATGCGAACGCGCGAACTACTGAGGAGCACTACCTCGTCGAGCGCGGGCCAGGCGCAAGCCGCACTATCCGCAATCGCATGGGCGAAGTCAGCGCTAGAATGAACGAGAACGGCTCGTTCGCCCGTATCGCTCGTTCGCTTTTCGGTGACAGCACGGTCGCCATCACGAGAACTCCCGCCGCGCGCAACGGTCTTGACGATGGGGTTTCCCTATGAAGGTTCTTCAAGGGGAATGCCCCGCACTCAAGGTTGCCGTTATTGAGGCCGGCGGGAAAGCCAAGGAAAGTTGGCAACCGGTCGAGATTGGCAAATTCATCATTTTCAACATGAAGGATTTGGACGACTACCGTACGAAGAATTGGGACACTCGTATCTTCGACACTTTGGTCCTGAGCGCTGCAGTTGAATATTGCGACAAGACGTGCAAGCGCTCGGCATGGGGCTGGATGCGGAAGTTCGATTTAGCTGTCCCTGTCCATGATTTGGCTCGCTGGCAAGAACCCGAGGTCATCGCGGCGCTCGTTTCCGTTTTGAAATTTCTAACTGGCGATGAGTGGAGCCTCTCTTTCTACCAGCGCCAGCGGGCGCCCGAGGAAGACGTCGGTCAGCAGAGTCGTCTGGAATTTGGTGATGCCACGCGCATAGTGACGCCGTTCAGCGATGGTTTGGATTCGCGGGCGGTGAGCGCTTTGCTTTCGGCAGGAGGGCGCCCGGATCGGTTGATCCGTATCAGGGTGGGCTCGAAAAAAGATGATCGCCCCTGTCGCGACGCTCGAAAGCTTCCATTCCTGAACATTCCCTTCAGGGTCAAACCTGGACCAGACGGCTTCAACGAGTCCTCCGCTCGGAGCCGCGGCTTCAAATTTACTCTTTTGAGCGCGATCGCAGCCTATCTGCTCGGAACTCATGACATCGTCATGCCGGAAAGCGGTCAGGGCGCGCTCGGGCCTTCGCTGGTACAAACCAGTCATGGCTACGAGGACTACAGAAACCACCCACGCTTTCTCACTAAGATGGAGCGTTTGTTCGCTGCGCTTTTTGACTACAGTGTCGCCTATCGGCTTCCGCACTTGTGGAAAACGAAGGGCGAGACGCTTCGCGAGTTCGCGGCTCTTCCCATCGAGCCGAAGGAGTGGATCGAGACGCGATCGTGCTGGCAGCAAAACCGTAATTCCTCCGTAGATCACAAGTGGCGCCACTGCGGCATCTGCGCTGCCTGTATGCTTCGCAGGCTCAGCTTTCATGCGGCCGGTGTTGACGAGCCAAAAGAGAATTACATCTGGGAGGACTTGTCAGTCCCCAAGTTTGCTCGGGGAGCTGCCAAGGATTTTAACAAAATAACGGGGGCAATGGAGCAGTATGCCATCGCCGGCGCACTGCACCTTGATCATTTGGCTGATTTGGGCTCTTCACCCGCCTATCGGAAACGCATGAGCCGTCACGCGTGGCAATTGTCCGAAGTACTGGACATGTCGCATGCGGATGCGGAAGGCCAGCTCTTGGGCCTGCTTGAACGGCATGAACTTGAATGGAAGGCATTCATGAAAGATCTCGGACCCAAATCGTTCGTCGCTCGGTGGTTGGCCTGACAGCGATGAGTGAGGCCAATAATCAGCTCTCACTAGTGGAAGTAGGTGAGAGAATTCGGATCGCGCGTGAAAGTGCGGGCAAAACCCAGGCAGAGGCTGCAGAGGCAATCGGTGTGGCACGCACTACCCTAGTTGCGATGGAAAAGGGTACGCGGCGCGCAAAGATCGGGGAGCTGCAGAGGCTGGCAGGGTTCCTAGACACGAACACCAACGCGTTGCTCCGCAAGGAAGCGGTCCACGTCGAGCTAACGCCAAGATTTAGGAAGCTGACCGAAAACGAAGAGCCATCGGTTGCGAAAGCCGCCGACCTTTTGGCGCAACTCGTAAGGGCTGAGGTTGAGCTTGAGGCTCTGCTCGGTGTCGAATATGCGCGCAACCTGCCGCCTGAAAGACGCATCCTTGTTGGCGACGTTCGCCAACAGGCAGAACAACACGCTTTGGAACTTCGCCATTGGCTCGGTCTTGGGCTTGCGCCGATCGCAGATATAGTCACTCTGCTCGAGCTGCAGATGGGTGTCCGTGTTTACGCTCGACGCCTAGCGGCGAAAATCTCCGGCTTGTTCGCCTATGATGAAAAGGTGGGTGCCTGCATACTTTTAAATGCGAACCATCCAATCGATCGGCGCACTCAGACGGCCGCACATGAGCTTGGTCATTTAGTAGCTACGCGCGGAGACGCAGAGGTCTATGAGATCGACGAACTGGAGAGTTCGCGCGAGGAAAAATATGCCAATGCCTTCGCAAGGAGCTTCTTGACGCCGGCGCAGGCTGTTCGGCAGAAATTTGCTGAAGTTACGGCGGGTGCTACGAGCCTCACTCGCCGGCACGTGATCGTTCTTGCCCACTATTTCCATGTTTCGCGCGAAGCGCTTGTCCGGCGCCTTGAAGAGCTCCAACTTACGAAAAGAGGAACTTGGGATTGGTTCGTTCAGAACGGAAACATTACGGATGAGCAAGCACAGCAAGTGTTAGGTGACGTTTCGAGGAGTGATAGCCTGAAAGACGACGCGGCCAGACCAGTGTCGCTGAAGACAGGCCTGATGGCATATGAGGCGGCAAAGCGGGGGCTCCTTAGTGAGGGGCAAATTGCACGGCTCCTTCATATCGACCGGATCCAGGTGCGCGTTTTGCTAAGTGATATTGATGCCGAGGAAAGTGGGGCCAATGCGGCGACCTCAATTCTCCGGTGATCTTCCACCGAACCTAGTTGCTGACACCAGCGTCATTATTAATCTCAATGCCACTGGCGCTGCGCATGAGATCATTCGGTCACTGAATGTCAAGCTGAGTGCAAGTACGGTCGTGAGAGATGAGCTCATCCATGATCGGATTAGCGGGCGCAATGACGCCGACCTCGCTCAACGGCTGGTACAGGATGAATTGCTGCAGTTTGCTGAGTTTGACGAAAAGAGCGGGGCGATATTTGAAAGCCTGGTCAGTGGCACCGCGGAGACGACTCTGGATGACGGTGAGGCGGCGACATTGGCCCTCGCCGTATCGTCTCAGGGATTGGCAATCATTGATGAACGCAAAGCAATTCGCATCGCCACTCATCGCTTTCCAACTCTCCAGCTGCTCGCCACGGTGGACCTTTTGCGACTTGATCGCGTCCTTTTAGCGCTCGGAAACGAACGTCTCGCAAAGGCCGTGATAAGCGGCCTGAAGGATGCACGGATGGCAATCCCGGAGCGACACCATGGTTGGATTGCAGACCTTCTTGGTGACCAGATTGTCGAGTGCCGGAGCTTGCCAGCGGCACTGCGCCGAGCACCGGCCTGATCGCTTCCCAGCTTCCGTTTGCTCTCTTTGCGGTCTCAGACAGACAGTTGGGCATCGCGAAGCAAGAGATCGTCTTCGACCATCGCGGAGAAAACGCCGAATCTTCAAGCTCTTCGGCCCGGAGCCGAGGCTGTGACTGCAGGGTTGTGGTTCGACTTCTTTCAAGACCAACTTCAAGGGTTAGTATCTGGAATCACGAAAGCCGGCCGTCCTCGCCTGCGTACCGGACCCTCGGGGTGGCTCGCCAACGCCCGGGTCGGTAGACGCGCGGTCGATACCGACTTGCACTCGAGGAGGGTCTTTCCGACACCGTGCTCGTAGAGCGCCGAAATCGCGGCATCGAGGTCCGCTCCAGACGCTAGGCCAAGACCGTTATGCGTGGCATAGTCCAGGATCTCGTTGCGGCTACGCGCAATACCCTCTGCCAGGTAGTTGGCAAGCCGAGGCGTGAGCTGCTGCCGCCAATCGAACAGGATGCGCAAGGTGCGCGCAAGCGTGCCGATGTAGTGGGGGTTGGCCTCGAGATTGATATCGACGATGCCATGCTCGATGCTCGCCCAGAATCGCTCGGACCGGGTGATCTCCAGCGTGCGGCAGTGGAACAGGACTGCATCACAATCGAAGAACGTGGTTTTGACTAGGTCAGTCAGCGAGTGGACCGCGACGTAGTCATTGCTGGCCGCCCATGTCGTCTGCAAGGCCCAGACGTCAAAGTCGAAGCGGCCATACTTCAAGCGATACCCGCCGAACCGATTACGCTCACCGCCCAATTGCCCGAGCAGCGCCGCCAATGCTCCAGGGACGGCGTCAACCACGACATCGACATCCGACCTGAAGGAATTGCGGCCGTCGCGGGCGAAATCGCGTGGCAGGCCGCCGAAGATCGCACAATCCCCGACCGGACTCAGACGGTCGATAAGATCGCCGATATCGTGCCCTTGCGGCCCTCGGATGAAGTCGGCAATGTCCGAGCTGAGACCGTGGTCCAGCATATGCTGCGATGTGGTCATGCCGCGCCCCGTGCCCGCAGATCTTTCAGCAGCGAGATCGCGAAGCCGTCCGTCATGCCCGACACCATGTCCGTCATCAGCTGCAGTTCACGATAGCGGATAGGCATGCGGTTGTCCGAAGCCTCAGCGACGCGGCGGTAATTCTCCGAAATTCGGGAATAGACATAGCTGTGAAGGGGCGATGTTCGCTTCGAGGCGATATCCAGCGGATCTTTCCGGTTGGTGATGGCTGCCCAGAAGATGTCCATGAGTCCGTGAATCGTCTGATGGCCCGTCAGTTCAACCTCAAGCACCTGGCGGTGCGGGTAGATGTGCTTGCCGGCGAATTCCTTGAGCAAACGCCATAGGCGTGCCGCTTTGGACACTGCCATCAGTTCCTTGTCGAACGTGCCGGCCATAATTGCGTCCAGGTTTGTCACGAACGCATCTGTCGCTGCGACGATCATCACACCAATCGCGTTGACCCGAAACATCTGCATTGTGATGTCGTCAAGCTCTGCCGCCGACAGGGATTTCTCACGGAATTCTTGGTGCTGCTCCTTGGCCTTCTCGACTACCTTGAGAACGGCCTCGTCCTCCTCTGCCTTGTGCGTCAGGTAGCCGACGAGACGGTCGAAATTGATGAGCCCCTTCTTCGCGGCATCTTCAACATCGACGACGGAGTAGGCGATGTCGTCACAGGCTTCCATGACGAAGGTAAGCGGGTGCCGAATACCTTCAGCAAGCCCGGTTTCAGCCCAGACTTCCCTGGCGATGTTGGCTTCTGACTGGAAGAAGTTGAACTTCTTGCGAGCCAGCACCGACTTGTTCACCTTATCTGAAGGACTGGGGTATTTCATTAGAGCCGCGAGGAACGCGTAGCTCATGTTGAGTCCGAAGTCATCGTTGACGATCTGCAGCCGGGTTAGCAGCCTGAATGCTTGAGCGTTTCCTTCGAACCGAAGGAAATCTTCGCGCAATGCGGCACCATCCAGCCCTTCAAAGATCTCTGGTCCCTTGGACTTCACCCAAGATTGGATCGCATCCTCACCTTGGTGACCAAAGGGCGGATTGCCCAGGTCGTGGGCCAGCCCGATCGCTTCTAGCAGGGCAGGGACATTACGCCCGGCATTTACGGCTTCGGGCAAATTCAACTTGTCGGGATAGACGTGGACCAGCGCGGTACCGAAGCTGCGTGCCATGTTAGCTACTTCATGGCTATGGGTCAGGCGCGTCCGCACGCTGTCATGGGGGTCCAGTGGAAAAACCTGCGTTTTGTCCTGCATGCGTCGAACAGGTGTCGAGAACAGAATGCGGTCATGATCGCGCTCCAGCTCGGTCCGGTGTTCGGCGGTTTTGGCGGAGCGCTCGGCGGCCTTGCCCTTGGCCTTATCCTTGCGCCGTTGCGCATTGAGCAACTTTTCCCAATTTAGGTCAGCCAATGTCCGTCGCCCCCCGTCTTCGCTCCGGTATCGGCTCGGTGCTACGATTCGTCAATTGGCAGAACCTTGTTGCTGGAAAAACCACGCTAACAATGATCAAGCACAAACCATCATTGGCTCTCCAGCCAATTGGCGCGTCAAGTCCTATCAGTGATGTTCTTTATTTGTTCTAAATCAGAATAATCGTAGGGTCAACGGTACCCGCCGCGCTTAGCCCATTAGTCGACTTCTTCCGCGATGTGGCCTGTCATGTTCTGGCATCGAAAGTCTGGTGGGGAATCGCAAATGGGTGATGACTCCGATAGGGTCGTCAGACGAATGGCGGCTTCTTGCTGCTGAGCCGAAAGCCGACTTCCACATGGCCCGACAGTGCCGCAATACTGATCCTTCGATACGCGAATGACTTCTGGGGCAGAGAGCAAAGACGGTGCTTTCGGGCTCGATGTTCGCGTTATGTGCTTAGAAAGTCGTATAAAGGGCAGTGTGGAACTTCAGTGCTGCCTCGGCTGCCCTGCGCGCTCGACGTTTTGGTCGATCTGTCATCGCCGAACTACAGCGGGGGCGGCCCCGTCCATAGCGTGCTGTCTTGCGATTGGTCGAGCTCGCCAAGAACATGCGAAGGGAGTACAAGACCGGGATGCGCGAGGGGAGCGTTGCTTCACGAGCCATGCTCGCCTGGCTGACGCGCGATCGCTTGCCGGAGAAAGCGTCGCAGGAGCGACGCGTCAGGGAGCATTCCCGGCGCTGACCATGCCGCGGATCGCCTTCACGCTAGAAACCGCGTTTCAGGGGCACATTGGCACCATAGGGTCAGACCCCAAGCCTGGTTACGCGTCAGGACCTCGTATCTATTTCACCCACTTGCGTACGCGGTGCACGATCTCTGATGTTGAGATCCCGTAGCGGTCGTGAAGTGTCGGTAGCGCGCCGGCGTCGAGAAATTCGTCGGGCAGTGCGATCTGGCGGAAGACAGGGGTCACGCCCTCGCGCATCAGCAGGCCAGCGACACCTTCGCCCAACCCGCCGATCATCGTGTGGTTCTCCGCAACGACCACCATCCGTCCAGCCCGGCGCGCGGCGGCAAGGATTGCGTCCGTATCGAGCGGCTTGATGGTCGGCACGTGCAGCACCGCGCAGTCGATGCGGTTCGCTTCAAGCGCCTTCGCGGCCTCCAGCACGCGCATGGTCATCAGCCCGCTGGAAATGAACAGCACATCCGCACCGTCGCGCAGCAGCCGCGCCTTGCCGATCTGGAATGTGTAATCATATTCGTCGAGCACGACGGGGACCTTGCCCCGCAACAGCCGCATGTAGACCGGCCCCTTGTAGTCCGCGATCGCCTCCGTGGCCTGTTCGATGTCGAGCGCGTCGCATGGATCGATGATCGTCAGGTTCGGCATGCCGCGGAAAATCGCGATGTCTTCCGTCGCCTGGTGGCTGGGGCCGTAGCCGGTGGTCAATCCCGGTAGCTGCGCGATCGGGCCTGCGGCCCCAGCCTTGACCGTCACTGCGCGCGGCAGCCAGAGCGAAATAGGTCGGGACGAGGAGATGGTCGCCAATCGGCCGAACTAGGAGATGGTCGAAATGAAGTAGGAGCTGGCTTGACAATCATCGCCCCATACAAGTGTAGCTCGGCCTTTGATCCGAAACAGCAATTCCTGTAATTCCCAAGCGCGGTCCGGATCATCGAGGACCGCAAGGGACCGGGTGTCGCCGATTTCCGTGATGAATTGCAATGCTGTGGCGAGATCCTCATGGAGGTCAGGCCCGAGCGCCTCGTCCCTCTGCCACATCCAGGCTTCCGGTCCACCACAATCCTCAGGCGGACAGTTGCCGTCGCCGCCCGTACACGCCGGATAGTGAGCTCCGGGTTTGACAGGCCGGCGCTGCTCTAGCCGGACCTCGTGCTCCCAAGGGAAGTTGAGGTCGTACTCGTACAGGAACCGGCTGCCGTTACGCAGTTGCGTGCGGCCAACCATGCTTCATCGGAGTATGACGCGGCGGTAGCCGGTTTTCGGTTGTGCAATAGGTTTGGCAAAATTGAGCAGCAGTGAAATCGTTAGCGAAGAATCGTGCCCTTCGTAGCGTCTAAACCTAAACAACACATGACATTTCGACGTTTGAAATCGGGAAGTAAAAGCGACAATCGTGGCGGGGAACGTTAAACAAGTTGGCGATCGGGTCGTGTACGGAAACGAAAGGCTGAAGATGTCGCGCTGACTTGAAGCGCTTCATGATCCTCTCCCGCCGCGGGCCGGGTTGATGAGAGTTCTCCGCCCGATTGTTCGGGCCCTGTGCGAGCGATGCTCGACGCTTGGCATGATCTCCCGCTTCGCCGCACCGTAGGATCGAAGCTTGTCGGTGATCATCACACGCGGCGAACGGCCTTGGCCTTCAGAAGCTTTCGTATCAAGCGCTTTGCCGCCTTGACATTGCGACGGCTTTGCACCGACACGTCGAGAACAAACCCGTCCTGATCAACGGCGCGCCAAAGCCAGTGTTTCTTTCCACCGATGGTGATGGCAACTTCATCGAGATGCCATGTGTCGCCGAGCTTGCCGGCCGATCACTTCCGGATATCATTTGGCAAAGTGTCTGCCAAATTTTTCAGCCCAAAGTCGCACGGTCTCTGGCGAGAGACGATGACGCCACGAGCTGCCGGCATATCCTCGACCATCCGCAGGCTGAGCGGAAACCGGAAATAGAGCCAAACGGCACGGGCAATCACCTGCGCCGGAAATCGGTGGCGACGATAATCACGGGAAAATCTGGTCATGCCGCCAGATCCCACATTTTGATCGATGCCCGGTTAACGTTACGGTGCCCGTCAGCTTGTCGTAAGCCAACCCGCCTAGCATGGGTCATCCAGATGACACTGAAGGTTAAGCGCCCGTCTCGCGTATCCCGTCCCTTGGCGATCAGAAACTCCACTACAGGTGAACGGCTATGGGAATTTGCATCTCCAAATCCTCCGGATCGACTCGACATGCCACATATGACACGGAAGAGTCGCAAGGCAGACAGGCGCCCTCCCGGAGCCGGCACCCTTGACGGAAGCAGAGGAGGGATTCTCCGCAGAATCTCGACTCGATGAGCCGCTGCGCGGATTGGCGCAGGACTTTGACGATACAGTTTGATGCGAGGCTAGTGTGGACCAGCGAAAAATTACATCCCGTGTAACAGCTTTGCCGCAGGTGCAGGACGCCGGCTTGGAAGAGGGGCAAGCGGTCCAGGCCCGGCAAGTGGGCTTTGAGCAGCACCTTGCCGAGGCCCGGAGGCTGTTCGATCAAGCTGACGAGTCGCCAACCAATCCAGAGGAGCTTCTGCGACTGGAACAGGGGTTCCGCGAAGTGCTTCAGCGACGGCAGGATGATCAAGTGGCCGAGGCGCTCCGGCCGCTGTTCGATGATCGAGCTGACGAGCCGCCAGCCAATCCAGAGGAGCTTCTGCGACTGGAACAGGGGTTCCGCGAAGTGCTTCAGCGACGGCAGGATGATCAAGCCGTCTCGTCTTTTTTCAGCGACCCAGGGATGCCCGCTGGACCGGGTGACCACAACAGCATCGTGACGGACGCTTTCGCAGCGGCCGGCTCTGGGCACGCCGGAGTTGAGGCCGCCGCCCCGCCAGTCTTGGCTGCCAGCCAACAGCAGATCCGGCCCTCGCCGGATGCGCTTGACCAGGGCAACCACCTGCCACCCCAGGGGGGCATCATCAACAATGAACATTCGACGGCGCCGTTGCGGCCAGCGAAGAGGCAGAGGGCCGTGGATAGGCCGCAAGCCGTCGCCATTCAGCAGCAGCTGAGCGAAATCGGCAATTCAGGCGGCCGCGTGCCGATACAGCCCCCCACGCAGCAGTTGGGTGAATTGCCATTGCAAGGGGTACCGGTTCAAGGGACAGGGTCCGAACACATCGGAAGGCTGCATGCGGTGGCCGCGCCCTCAGCAAGGTCCGAGGCGCCCCCGGCTGCGATCGAGGACTCCATAAACGTTTCGTTCGCCGTCCCCAAAGACTTTTCCCATGGGACTCAACGCGTCCCAGACGCGATGCTCCCTTTCTTGGACCGCCCTGGCCCCTTGCCGGATGCTGGCCAAGCGCGGCAAGCGGGCTTTGAGCAGCACGTGGCCGAGCCGCGCCGAGCCGACCCGGTTGCGAGTGGCGCCCGTGCTTCCCGCTATCACCATCTGTCCGACGAACACCGGGACCTTATTGATAGAGCGATCGCCCACTCCCAGGAAAAATATAGCGAGACCACGGCCCGAAAATACACGTTTGCACTTAGCCGGTTGGCGAATGATCTCAGCGCTCGTGGCCAAGCAATCGATCTAAGAAATCACAAATCCCTGGTCGATCACGTCGGTGCTTTCTTTCCGAAAGACGTTGATATGAAGAGCGCTTTGAAGGCCCTGCGTGCGTATCATGAGCCGGGCTATTCAGCGACTGCTGGCGGCCCTGCTGCCAGCTATCCCCATCTGTCCGCCGAACACCGGGACGTTATTGACAAGGCGATCGACCGCGCTGCGGCTCAGCAAAACCAGAGCGCGGACACGCTGCGAATATACTCGAATGCGCTTCGCCGATTGGCGAATGATCTCGGCGCTCGTGGCCAAGCGACTGATCTAAAAAATCACCAATCCCTGGTCGATCACCTCGATACTTTCTTTCCGAATGACCAGAACATTAAAACGGCGTTGAACGTCCTACGTGCGTATCATGATCCGGGCAATGCAGCGACTGGCTGGTGGCCAGCGGCGGTGCCGTCAAAGGCAGATGCGCGTATCCTGGAAAAATTAAGCAGTGACAGCGGGTTGGCCTTAAGCACCCGTGTCGTCTATGGTCGTCTTCTTCGCAGATTTTCTGAGGAGCTCGAGAATCGGGGCCAGACGATCTCTGGGCTGGATCACAATTCGCGGACCGAACTCGCCGAGGCGTTGTTTCCAGGCAACAAGAAACTCCGCTTCGCGCTGCAGCGGGTTCACAATGCGGAGGTTCCCGAGGCCTTGCGGCCGCTGTTCGATAATCGAGCTGACAAGCCGACAACCAATCCAGAGGAGCTTCTGCGACTGGAACAGGGGTTCCGCGAAGTGCTTCAGCAGCGGCAGGGTGATCAAGCCGCCTCGTCTTTGTTCGGCAACCCAGGGATGCCCGCTGGACCGGAGGATCCTAACAGAAGCGTGTCGGACGCTTTCGCAAGCTCTGGGCACGCCGGAGTTGAGGCCGCCGCCCCGCCAGTCTTGGCTGCCAGCCAACAGCAGATCCGGCCCTGGCCGGATGCGTTTGACCAAGGCAACCACCTGCCACCCGAGCGGGTGATCATCAACAATGAACATGACACAGCGCTGTTGCGGCCAGCGGAGAGGCAGAGGGCCCTGAATACGCCGCAAGCCGCCGCCATTCAGCAGCCGCTGAGCGAAATCGGCAATTCAGGCGGCCGCGTGCCGATGCAGCCCCCCACGCAGCAGTTGGGTGAATTGCCATTGGAAGGGGTACCGGTTCAAGGGACAGGGTCCGAACACATCGGAAGGCTGCATGCGGGGGCCGCGCCCTCAGCAAGGCCCGAGGCACCCCCCGCTGCCATCGAGAACTCCATAAACGTCTCATTCGCCGTCCCCAAAGGCTTCTCCCATGGGACTCAACGCGTCCCAGACGCGATGCTCTCTTTCTTGGACCGCCCTGGCCCCTTGCCGGATGCTGGCCAAGCGCGGCAAGCGGGTTTTGAGCAGCACGTGGCCGAGCCGCGCCGAGCCGAACCTGTCGCGAGTGGCGCCCGTGCCACCGGCTATCGCCATTTGTCCGACGAACACCGCGACCTTATCGATAAGGCGATCGCCCACGCTGCGGCTCAGCAAAAATATAGCGAGAGCACGGTCCTAAAATACAGGTATGCACTTCGCCGATTGGCAAATGATCTCGGCGCTCGTGGCCAAGCGACTGATCTAAAAAATCACCAATCCCTGGTCGATCACCTCGATGCTTTCTTTCCGAAAAACGATGATATGAAGAGGGCGTTGAACGTCCTGCGTGCCTATCATGAGCCGGGCTATTCAGCGACTGTTGGTGCCCCGGCTAACCGCTATCCCCACTTGTCCGACGAACACCGGGACGTGATTGATAAGGCGATCGCCCATGCTGAGGCTCAGCAACACCATAGCGCGCCGACGCTCCGAATATACTCGAATGCGCTTCGCCGATTGGCGAATGATCTCGGTGCTCGTGGCCAAGCGACTGATCTAAAAAATCACCAATCCCTGGTCGATCACCTCAATACCTTCTTTCCGAAAGACACTGACATAAGGGATATAAGGCCGGCGTTGAACGTCCTGCGTGCGTATCATGAGCCGGGCTATTCAGCGACTGGCCGGTGGCCAGTGACGGTGCCTTCAAAGGCAGATGCGCATGTCTTGGAACAAGTGACCAGTGACAGCAGCTTGGCCCCAAGCACCCGTGTTGTCTATGGTCATAGTCTTCGCAGATTTTCTGAGGCGCTTGACAGGCGGGGCCGGACGATCTCTGGGCTGGATCATGATTCGCGGATCGAATTCGCCGAGGTGTTGTTTCCAGGCAACCATTATCTCCGCTGGGCGCTTGAACGGGTTCGCGATGCGAAGCCTGCGTCAGACAGGATCGTGGCGGACGCTTTGGCAGCGGCCGGCTCTGGGCACGCCGGAGTTGAGGCCGCCGCCCCGCCAGTCTTGGCTGCCAGCCAACAGCAGATCCGGCCTTGGCCGGATGCGCGTGACCAGGGCAACCTCCTGCCACCCGAGCGGTTCATCATCAACAATGAACATTCGACGGCGCCGTTGCGGCCGGCGGAGAGGCAGAGGGCCCTGAATACGCCGCAAGCCGCCGCCATTCAGCAGCAGCCGAGCGAAATCGGCAATTCAGGCGGCCGCATGCCGATGCAGCCCCCCATGCGGCAATTGGGTGAATTGCCATTGCAAGGGGTACCGGTTCAAGGGACAGGGTCCGAACACATCGGAAGGCTGCATGCGGGGGCCGCGCCCTCAGCAAGGTCCGAGGCGCCCCCGGCTGCGATCGAGGACTCCATAAATGTTTCGTTCGCCGTGCCCAAAGGCTTCTCCCATGGGACTCAACGCGTCCCAGAGGCCATGCTCTCTTCCTTGTACCATTATGGCCTCTTGCCGGACGCGGACAAGCCGGAATGGAACTACGAGATTAAAGGCCACGGCTACACCGCCCGGAGGCCAGAGGAGGGCAACGACGTTTGGCTCCTCCATCGCGGAGCGATAAGGGAAGCTGGAGCGGCAGCAGTACCGGCAAGGGCTCCGGGACCCGCCTTGCCAGCGACCGCCAGGCTCTCAGACACCCATCTCGGGGTTCCGTTGGTCGATCTGACCACCTCCTCCGATGCACACATCGAAGCCCTTCCGTCAGGCTCGTCCAATCTCCCCCGGGGGGCGGTGCTCGGGGCCACCCAACTGCTGGGCGACGAACATATCCAGAGGGATTACGAATTCCTCGAGCAGCAGCTGCAGCAGGCCGATCCAGCGCTCGCCGCCCGGACGCGGCTGGTCGATCCGTCGGTCTCCCATCTGCTGCGCCACATGGAGCAGCAAGACGCGCGAGGCACATTGCAGTCGATTTATAATCGAAACGCCGGCCCATCCGACTTCCTGTTCGTGCCAGTGAACGATGGGGTGGGTATTGACCGCGGCACCCATTGGTCGCTGCTCCTCGTAGATCGCCGCGATCCGGAAAGAGCGGTCGCCTATCACTACGACTCCATCCAGCAAAATGAACAGCGATACAACGACGCGCCTGCACGAAAGCTCGCTACAAGACTGGACGCGACCCTGGTAACACCCGACATGGCGCAGCAGAAAAACGCTGTTGACTGCGGCGTCTTCGTGGTGGACGGCACGCGCGAGCTGGTTCGTCGATTGGCGAACGAAGAGCGGCCAGACCAGCAGCTGCCGCTGCACCTCAACTACCTCGTCGCCGATCGGCAGGCGCTGCAAAACCGACTGAGAGAGGGGCGCTTGCCGCACGAGCTTGCCGCAAGCCCTGCCGAAGCTTTGGCAGCACCCGGGTCGCAGGTGCAACACGCCGCCTTGCAAGAGCAGCAAGCCAGACAGGTCGCGCCAGCGCCGTTGGAACGGCACTTGGGCAAGACGCGCGAGGCCGAGGACAAGCTGACGAGTACACTGGACAGGAGCAACCGCGTGAACAGCGGGGGCGTCGTCATCAACACTGAACGTTACACAGCGCCGTTGAGACCGGCGAAAAGGCAGAGGACTGACAATTCGCAAAGCCTCGCCATCGGGCGGCAGCCGAGCGAAGCAAACACAACGTCCATCGGCCAAGCCTCCGATCAAGCCCGAGCGGACCTAATGGCTTCCTCCAGAAGCAGAGAGCGCTCCGACGCGGGACGTTGAGCTCGATGGCTGGGATGAACCAGAACAGCTCTTTGCCGACGGAGAGGCTGATGCGATCTCCGGCCCGGTAGCTCTCGCCGTAATTGATCAGGCTGGCACTGTTGGAAGGCGATGTAGGCCTGGAACTCGCCGATTGGGGGTCAGGAACTTGCGCATGTTCGGCTAGCCTGTGTCGAGACTTTCCGCGTCGAGCTGCAGCTCGGCGATTTCGTCACAGATGCCATTTGATCCTGCGCAAGGTTGCAAGCAGGTCCTGTCCGGTCTGCTCGTCGTGGTTGTCGAGCCCTTGCACGAACTGGCGAAAAACCGTGATGCGCATGGTGATATGGAACCAGTCGAGGACATGCTCGCGCCGGTGCGATCATTTCCGCGAGCGAGCGGACTTCTTCCCCCCGTCGGTGATTAAGGTAATATCCTGATTGGCCCGGACGCCCTGCTTCTTGAGATGGTCGAGAATGCGCCGTTGCAGCTCGCGATCATAGCCGTGGACGAAACCGATGTAGCGCGGAGCGCCGTCTTCAGGCAGCGAGCGGCCTACGATCAGCTCGAATTTTCTTCCGGTCGTCACGGTGGCGGATGTACTCGGGAACCGGGCAGGTTCATCCAGTCGCGCGGGCTGCCGTACATTGCGCGCTTGAGGGTCTTGAGGCGGTTGATCTGACCTTCGGCCTGTCCGTTGCTCCAGGGCAGCTCGATGGCGTTGTTGTCGGAATGATGTCGGAGTCGATTGCATCGTCGATCTAGGGGGCCAGTGTTTCCGACCTCCTGCTCCGAAGGATACCGTTGAAGCGCATTGCCAAGGCGTCGCATCTCGGCGAATGCGTCAGATCCCTGCTTCAGGGCATCGACTTTCCTTGCTTGTCGAGGCGTCAGCAGGCCTCTTGGCTTTATGTACAGCGCCGCGGCAACAACTGGCGAAATCGCGTGGCCGGTATCCGGATCTCGAACGGGTCCCGAGCTGATCGCCATCGAAGGAACATCATCGGCGCGCACTCTTTCGGCCCGCCGCCAAGCTCCCAGCAGTCGCTCCAGATTGGAGAAGCTGCCGGTGTAGCCGCGCTGCTTGACATCATGAAAAAGATGCCGTCCGCAGCGGTTCCCTTACTTCCAGCATTGGGCAAGGAACGTTTCAAAGCACCATGGTGATGTGGGGTTCAATGCTGCTCGCCGCCTATCTGGTAGGATAGACCCTCCTGGCGTAAGGACTATGCGCGAGACGGGCACGCCGGCGATGTGTCGCAGCGTCGACAATAGCGTCCTCGGACAGGATGGGTCTTCCTGAAGCACGTCCACTAAGGCTCATCTGTTCCTCGATTGCCGTACGAAGATTCTGGACCAGATGAAACCGGTCGGCCACCTGGTGAGCCTGCGGTGCGCCTTCACGGACGGCCTGCGCATACAGGCGGCAGCGGTCTCGGCTGACGACCTCGACGGAGGGATGATTCCGCAGCCACCTGGCTGCGCTATCGACACTCCGATCATGGCCTAATCGGCCCCAAGCTGCGATTTTGGCCAAGTTGTGGAACGTTGCCGGAACGGATTGACCGGTATGGCGTCGGCGCTTGAGAATTCACTCTTGGAAGAGGGAGTGGATGTATGGGTTTGCGCGTTTCGCTCGAGGTGTTGACCGGGGCGTGGAGCCTCTCTTTTGCCGACATCGACTTTTTGAAGGTCAAGGCGGCCGGGTCGAGGCTTGGACTGGCGGTTCAACTGAAGTTCTTCGCCGCGAACGGATATTTCACCACCGCGGCGGCTGAGGCCCCCGATGACGCGGTTTCGTATCTGGCCGAGCAGCTTGGCGTCAGCAAGGCAGATCTCTGCCGGTATGATTTTTCGGGGCGTTCAGGGCGGCGCCATTGCGCCGAGATTTAGCGCCATCTTGGTTTCCGCCGGATGAAGCGGGCGGATCGAGCCGCACTTGCGAGCCGGATAGCGACGGAGCTTTGCCCTGGGGGAGCATCGGTCGCAGCGATGATGGAGGCTGTTTTTCTGTTGTGCCGGGATCGCAAGATTTTCGGTCCGTCGCGCAAGGAGATGGAGCGGATAGTGCGCTCCCAGCGGCAACGCTTTCTGGAATCCTTTCTTGGCGGTGTTGCGGATCGGCTTCGCCCGGAAACGGTCGCGCTGATGCAAACATCGCTGGCCGATCCAGATAGCCCGACCGGGTTCCATACGATCAAAGGAGATGCGGGTGCAGCCACGCTGGACAACATGCTTGCCCTGGCTGATCGGCTTGCCTTCATCAAGAAGCTGGATTTACCGCGGGATCTTCTATCCGCTGCCGGCAAGACCTGGATCGATCAGATCGTTCGGCGGGTCGGCGCCGAAAAAGCGTCGGAGATGCGCCGCCACGCCCCGAGGCGGCAACTGGGGCCTCCATACCGTTTTCCTGATGATGCGGGAAACACAGATCATCGACGGCATGATCGACCTGCTGGTGGAGACCATCCACAAGATCGGGGTGCGTTCGAAGCGCAAGGTGGTGGGCGGCATCGCGCGTGACATCGAGAAGGTTTACGGCAAGGAGCGGCTGCTGGTCGATATCGCGGGTGCCACGATCGAGGCGCCGGGTGGCCGGGTCTGCGATGTGATCTTTCCGGTAGCGGGCAAGGAGAAGCTTGCGGCGATCGTCAAGGAGCATCGGGCGAAGGGCACGCTCGAACGGCGCATCTACCAGGTTATGCGTGGATCCTATGCCGGTCACTATCGAAGAATCCTGCCGAAGCTTCTTTCGGTTCTGGAGTTTCGTTCGAACAATGCCGTGCATCGGCCCGTGCTTGGGGCGTTGGACTGGATCAGGCGGGCCTTCGAAACCGGTTGCCGCGTGGTGCCGCGGAACGGGGTGCCGATCGAAGGCGTCATTCCGCCGAAATGCCGCGGCGCGATCATCGGCAAGGACGGACGCATCAACCGGATCAGCTATGAACTGTGCGTGCTCAGTCAGTTGGCCGGCGCTTCATCCATCGGGATGCGCTGGAGGCGGCCTGCGGACGTGTTGCCAATGCGACGCTGGCAATCCGCAACACCGCCATCTGGGGCGAAGCCGGCACGGCTTGTGCCTCGGATTCCAAGAAATTCGGCGCCTGGGACGGCAACCTTATGACCGAATGGCATGTCCGCTATGGCGGTCGCGGCGTGATGATCTACTGGCACGTCGAAAAGGGTTCAACCTGCGTCTTCTCGCAACTCAAGCGGTGCTCGTCCTCGGAAGTTGCTTCGATGATCAAGGGCGTGCTTCGGCATTGCACCGACATGGAGATCCAGCGGCAGTATGTCGACAGCCACGGCCAGAGCTCGATCGGCTTTGCCTTCTGCCATCTGCTCGGGTTTGAACTGGCGCCACGCCTTAAGGCGATCGCCCGGCAGACGCTGGCGCTGCCGCATCCAGGCCTGCGCGCTTGCCCAATCTGCTTCCCATTCTTTCCAGCGTCATCAACTGGGAGGAGATCGAGCAGAATGCACAGCGGGTTAGCCGATCCCGAAGCGATCCTGCGCCGCTTCGCCCGCGCCGAGGTGATGCACCCGACCTATAAGGCACTCGCCGAACTCGGCCGGGCGATCAAGACGATCTTCCTTTGCCGGTATTTGCGCCACGAGAAATTCCGCCGCGAAATCCACGAAGGCCTGAATGTGATCGAGAACTGGAACAGCGCCAACAGCTTCGTCTTCTTCGGCAAGGGTGGCGAGATCGCCTCGAACCGGCTCGATGAGCAGGAGATATCGGTGCTGGCCCTGCATCTGCTGCAGGCGTCGCTTGTCTATGTGAACACGCGCATGATGCAGTCGGTGTTGAGCGAGCCGAAATGGTCGGCGCGGCTAACGCCGGAGGATTATCGCGGCCTGACGCCGCTGATACGGTCACGTCAATCCTTATGGCCGCTTCAACCTCGACCTGAACAGCAGGATCGATTTTGAGCAGAAACAAGCGGCGTGAAGCATCGAAGGGAATGGTAGAAATGCCTGTATCGAAGAAGCCCCGAAAGAAGGCAGTGGCGAAATCCAAGAAGCCGGAAAATGACAATGCTCTGCCTCCGATGCCGGACCGGCGCGGCATGGAGGGGTTCATGGCAGGTCTTTTCGGCGGAGGGCGTGGGAGCGACCCGACGGACGCTGCGCAAGACATCATGTATGAGGCTTGGGAAGCAACCAGTCGCAGCAAGCGTATTACGCTGGCCCGGAAAGCGCTTAAAGTCTCGCCGTTGTGCGCCGACGCCTATGTGCTGTTGGCCGAAGAAGAGGCGGGGTCTGTCGAGGAAGTGCTGGACTATTACCAGAAGGGCGTCGCGGCGGGTGAAGAGGCGCTGGGCCCTGACGGGTTTGAGGGATATGCCGGTCGCTTCTGGGGTTTTCTCGAGACGCGCCCCTACATGCGGGCGCGGGCAGGTCCTGCCGCGGTACTCTGGCGGCTTGGTCAGCACCAGGAGGCCATCGACCATTATCAGTCAATGCTCAAGCTCAATCCGAATGACAATCAGGGCATCCGCTACGTGCTGGCCGGGCATTTGCTGGCGCGCGACGATATCAAGGCCCTGAGGAAGCTTCTCAAACAGCACGAAGACGATGGCGCTGCTGCATGGCTCTACACGCGGGCACTTCTTGCCTTTCGTGAAAACGATCCGGGCGCCGGCAAGCTTGCCGAGGAGGCCTGGCTCGCGCACAGCCATGTGCCTGGCGTCCTTTCCGGCAAGCAGCCTTTGGTTGCTTCCATCGACGGCTATATCACTTTGGGGGGGGGGGGGGATGAGGCAGCTGACTACGTCGACGAAAACGGCCAGGCCTGGCAGGCCACGCCCGGTGCAGTCGCGTGGCTGGCGGAGGTTACCAGAAAGCTGAAACCACGACGACGGCGTAACTGACCACCGGAACCGATGGGCGTGTTCTAATTTGGGTATACCCGGCCTGAACACCCCCATGAACACGTCGCAACCGGAAAGCCTGTATATTTTGGGCTCAATCTTCGTTAATGAACAGAGCATCGCGCCGGCACACCCAAAATGAACAGTTGCATGACCCGCATCGGATACGCCCGCACCTCCACCACTGACCAGAACCTCGCCGCGCAGATCGTCGCGCTCAAGGCCGCCGGCTGCGAGGTCATTCGCGAGGAGCAGAAGAGCGGCTCTACCCTGGAAGGCCGTCCGCAACTCAACACCATTCTCGACTTCATTCATGCTGGCGAGACGCTTGTCGTCACCCGGATTGACCGCCTGGCCAGATCGCTGCGCGACCTGCAGATGATCGTGGACAAGCTCAAGACGAAGGGCGCGCATCTCTCCGCGACAGAACAACCTGTCGATACGTCGACCGCCGCCGGTAAGGCCTTCTTTGACATGCTTGGTGTCTCTGCCGAGTTCGAGACCAATCTGCGGCGCGAGCGCCAGGCGGAGGGAATCGCTGCCGCCAAGAAGCGCGGCACATACAAGGGCCGGCCGCCGAAAATCGACCGCGACACGATCCAGCAAAGGCTTAAACAGGGTCAGGGCCCAACACAAATCGCCCGCGATCTCGGCGTCTCACGCGGTACTGTCTATCAGGTGAGGAAGGGCAAATGACGAAGGGCAGGCTCATAACCCGTCTGACGCCAGCGACATGCGAAGAGATCCAGACCCGCATGCTCGAAGTCTGCCAGAAGATCGCTGAGGACCACGGCCTGGTCATCGAGGGCGCCGGATGGCGCGGCACGGATACCGGCTTCTTCTTCGAGCCCGTGTTCCGCGTCAGCATTCCCGCTTCCGACGGCACCGCATTCAATCTCGAAAAAGACAGGTTCGAGTTCTTGGCAGAGCACTTCGGATTGGCCCCTTCGGACTTCGGACGCGAGTTCCGCACCGGAAGCGAGCGATTCCGGATCACCGGCATCGATCCAAAGCGGCCACGCTACCCGATCTCCGCTGAGCGAATTCCCGACCGCAGAGGGTTCAAATTTGCCGCCGAAAACGTCGAGCAGATGCAAGCTCCCACCCCGTCGTTGTCCGCGCCGCAGCGCGGCGCACAGCCCAGCTCGTCGCAGGAGCTTCCCGCAACCCCAGCTACGCCGAGCTCGGGAGCTTGGGATGGGGACAGGCTTAGGGAGCAGACACAACAACCCGAGTCATCATCGTCAGCCGACGCTGCGGCGTCAAACATGTACGACCGCCTTGACCCAGTGCTTGATCCGAATGCGCTCACAGTGGCTAAGTTGAGCAGCGATGCGCAATCTGTGCTGGCGCCTGGCGTTGCTAGACCGCGTTCGTTCGTTGGGCCAGCAGGCCCCCCCGACCTACAGGACATTGGACCTATCGTCGGTAAGGGCTGGCGCCACGGCTCCCAACCGGCCTCGAAGATCCTGATCGAGGAACTGGGTAAGATCAATCTGCTGCCGAACCAGTTCGGCCCAGCCCAGTTCGCGATCAACAGAGAGCACTACTCCGCCACGTTGGGTCGGGAGGGCGCAGGGACGTTCGCCTCATCCATCATGCTCGCTCCGGGCAGATAAATGAAGCTGGTCCGTCACGTCAGCCGCCGCGTCTGGAGGCCGGAGCACAGGTACCTGCCGGCTGGAGCACCGCGAGTGTTGGCTATCCGGTGCCATCCACCCCGAAGCTGCATGCTCATTATGCGCCCGCGCTTCCGAGCACATTCTCCGCTGATCAGATCGGGGCGTTGAAAGTCTCGTCCTCCGACCCGAGCGGGCGGACGCTCGGCGCCAGGGAATTCCTGGGCGATCAGCACATCCAAAGGGATTACGAGCTCCTGGGAGAGCAGTTGCAGGCGCGCGATCCAAATCTCGCTGCTCGGACGCGGCTTGTCGATCCCCTCATAGCCCATTATCATCTGCGCCTGGGCGAAGTGAGCGAGGCGCAGCGCGCATTTCGGCGCATCGTCCAAGATCCCAATCGTAATGACACCGCCACTTCCTGTTTCTGCCAGTGAGTGATGCTAGCCGTGCCGATCGTATGGCCCGCGGCACCCATTGGTCGCTGCTGCTCGTTGATCGCCGCAACCGGCAAAGCCCGGTTGCCTATCACTACGACTCCTACGAGGGAGGCAACGACCGCCAAGCTGCGATGCTCGCAACGCGGTTGGGCGCCAACCTGCAACAAGCGAGCATACGTCAGCAGGAGAACAAATTTGATTGTGGCGTTTTCGTCGTGGACGGCACTCGGGCCCTTATTGAACGATTGGTGAAGACGGACGGGCAACACATAGCAGATCTCAACGACCTCGTCCCCGATCGCCGGGATTTGCAAGGCCGACTCAGAAATTTTCCTGGCCGCGGTTGACGGCGACCAGAGCAGCTCTCGCGATCAGCGCTTGTCGCGGCGAGGCGGTCGCACGCAAGCAGGGCCAGCCATCTGGCTCGAAGCTCGACCCGCACGAACGCTTCATTCTTGGCCTGATTGAGGAGACGCCGGACATCACGCTTGCCGAGATCGCCGAGAGACTGGCGTCCGGGCACGGCGTGCGGGTTGTTCCTTCAACGGTGTGGATGTTCCTCGACAAGCGCGGCGTCACGTTCAAGACGTATGCCCGCCCGTCGGCAAGAGGTTTATTTCTGATGGCGGCTGGTCTGCATCAACGTATACGGCGTGTCGGCTGAGGGCCTGGGCCGGTAGCGCGACGCCGTTGCTGCGGAAGAATATTCTACACCGGCGCCCTTCCGAGCGAGAATAGCTTCGCCATCACGAGAAGTCCCGGCGGTACCGCCAGCGGCAAGTTCACGCGCCACTGGCGGGCAATCGCAGCAAAAGCCTTAGCATCTGTCGCCTCACTCTTCAAAGCCAAGCGGCACGGCTCTGCCAACCTTCGTCTTTGCCTCGTCAGAGCATATTCATCGTCACGCATCATCAGCGTGGCTTCGCCGAGGCTTGTCCACAGCGATCTCGCTCACCGCCGCAGCTGGCCCGAGATAGGGGCAGCTCCCGGACGTCTGGCGGAATAGGTGAACGCAATGCGACTCCAGATAGACCCAGGTCAGAGTCACGTCAGGTGAAGGGGATATGTTCGATCCCAGAGCGCGCAGGTTGGGCAGATCCGCGCTTTGCGGGTTGTGGAGGGCGCCGTGTGCGCCACGCATTGTAATCGGCGCGCATTTCTCGCCTGGAGACGGATTATGACGGGAGTTGACCGGCGTTTGAATGCGCCTAGCGGATCAGGCACGCACCGGGCTGAATCGGATCATGGCGGTGGTCAAAAAGGCTCGACCTTCAGTTCTGTCGTTCAGGGCTTGCGCTCTGAAGATCGAGAGTTAGGGGCATCCTCAGCTGAAAGGCCACCTTCGGCCAGCGATGTCCGGCGCCGCACGTCCGGCGATCCCTCCGTCAATAGGTGTGACGGCCAGCCCGTTTTTCGCGACTTGCCGCATCTGGGAGCGACAAATCGGCAAGAAAGTTCGTCGCGTTCCGGTGCAGAAGTCCGCAATGCCGATCAGTCCAGGAGTTCACAACAAAGTGGTCCTTCCTCGCGCAGGCAGCCCGTGTCGGGCCTGGATCGCAGACCAAAAAGGCGGCGCCTGGACGATGTCGCCGCGCAGAGCGTGCAAAGTGCAATCTCAGAAGAACAATCTAACAACGCACTACACGCCATTTGTTTTGCCCGTGACATTGAGGGGTTCTCGCGTGCAGTGGTGGAGCATGACAGACGGCTGCAAGGGGCGGGCGACGAGGTCCATGCAGCCTTCCTGCAAAAGGCCGCCGCCCAGTTCAAAGCTCAATTTGTCACATGCTTCGAGGACAATATCCGCCGCGGGCAATCATGGGGCTACGCCACCGCATGCAATACGGTGAGTCGTGAGGCTGGAGGTCAGGAAGGTGTGGAAGCTTGCAAGGCGATGGCAGCTCGGGTGTCGCAGCTTCCTAGTGCGTTAATGTGCGAAGTAGACCCCAAAGCCTTTTCGCTCTTTTCGGCATCGTTTGGTCGGCATCCGCAGTCGAGAACATGCCGAAATGGAACGATCAGAATCGCCGAATTTTGCCGCGATGAGGGCAGGACACTTGGCGTACTGCAAAGTCAAAGTCTGTCGTTGCTGGTGAACGGTTTCAGCAAGTGGCCGCAGCGGTCGGAAACTCGTGACGGTACGGAAGCCGTCGCCAGTGAGGTCCGTCGTCGCGAGGACCGCCGTTTCGGGCTCTCTGATTTTAGGGAGCAGCACCTGGCTAATCTGGTGAACGGTTTCAGCAAGTGGCCGGAAAAGGAGTGGTCCCGCCAAGCCACCGGAACGATTGCCGGTGAAGTCCTTCGCCGCCGTAACCTCGGGCTCTCAACTTTTAATCACCAGGACTTGGCCAACCTAGTGAACGGTTTCGGAAAGTGTGCCCAAGAGGAGGTCTGTTGCCAAGCCACAGTTGCGATCGCGGGCGAGGTTCTGCGCCGCGACCGCCGTGCCCGGCTCTCCGAATTCACCCACCAGGAACTGGCGAACCTGGTGCAAGGTTTCAGCAAATGGCCGGAAGAGCAGGCGTCCCGCGAAGCCGCCAGTGCGATGGCCGGTGAGGTCCTTGGTCGTGACCGGCGTGCCGGCGTCGCTGATCTTAATCCCCAGCACATGGCGACCCTTGTGAACGGTTTCAGTAAGTGGCCGATAGAGGAGCGGTGTCGCCAAGTCACCGGAGCGATTGCCGATGAGGTAGGTCGCCGCGCCGCCCGCGGCAGGTTCGGGCTCTCTGATTTTAATCATCAGGACTTAGCGAACCTGGTGCAAGGTTTCAGCAAATGGCCGGAAGGGGCGGTCTACCGCCAAGCCACAGCCAATATCGCCACACAAGTCTCTCGCCGCGCCGGCGAGCAAGGGCTGTCTCATTTTACTCCGCAGGAGCTGGCTAACCTAGTGAACGGGTTCGGCAAATGCCCGGACGATGCCGACTATCATCACGCCACAGTCGCGATCGCCAGTGAGGTCATCCGCCGCCGCGCCCAACTCTCTGCTTTCAGTCATCAGCACTTGGCAAACTTGGTGAACGGTTTCAGTAAGTGGCCACAACAGGCGGACTGTCGCGATGCAACACTGGCGATCGCCAGCGAGGTCTTTCAACGCGATGACCAGTTCTCTCATCTTACTCAGCAGGCACTTGCGACATTGGTGAACGGTTTTAGCAAGTGGCCGGAAGAGGCGGCGTCTCGCCAGGCAACAGTCGCCATCGCCGGGGAGGTCACCCGCCGCGCCGGGCGCGGCGAGTTCGGGCTCTCTGATTTCAATGACCAGGACCTGGCGAACCTGGTGAACGGATTCGGCAAGTGGCCGGAAGCGGCGTCGACTCAGCAAGCCACAATCGCTATAGCCAGCGAGGTCCTTCGCCGAGGCACCCGACTCCGTGACTTTACTCACCAGCACCTAGCTAATCTGGTGAACGGTTTCAGCAAGTGGCCGGACGGGGCGGACTGTCGCGACGCCGCGATCGCCATCGCCGGTGAGGTCATTCGCCGCGGCGCCCGACTCTGTGAGTTTAGTCACCAGCACCTATCTAATCTGGTGAACGGTTTCAGCAAGTGGCCGGTCGGGGAGGACTGTCGCAGAGCCGCGATCGCAATCGCCGGGGAAGCCCGTCAGCGCCAGCTCTCCGATTTCGCTCCGCAGGGAGTGGCGACCTTGATGAACGGCTTCACCAAGTGGCCGGAAGAGTCGGCGTGCCAGCAGTCCACGATGGACATCGCGCGCAGATTGGGTGCTCGAGAGCTACGATTCGGTGTGTTCACGACAGCTCAGCTAAGTATTCTCGCCAATGCTTTGTCGCGAATGATCATGAAGGCAGAAGACACTGGGGATATTACGGACGCGGCTCTGCCGAAGGATCGCTTGCACAAGCTCGCTCATTACCTGCACTATGATGATGATCGCCTGGCGCAGGCTGACGTTCTAGACATCACAACCGTTTTCAAGGCACTTGGTAAGGCTCGGCTGTCTGATGATCTCGGTTTGCTCGCACCGACAGGCTTGAACCGCCTCTCGGAATTGCGTCAAGCCCCTGATTTTACGACCCACAACGATCTGGAAACCATGGCTAATCTGTGTGCATCTCTGCTGCCGCTGGCTCGCAGCCCACAGAGGCCGCTGCGCTCGCACCGCACGCAGGCCCTCAATCTGCTCAACGACCTCCAATCCGTGCTCGAGCAGAAGATCGAGGCGCATCTGAACGCAAGCGATGCCGAGCGGACCCGTGGACCGCTTGCCAGCCGCCGCCCCGCTTTATCGATCTATCAGACGCTTAAGGCCCGTGCGGTCCTGGAGAGACTATTCAGGTCACCGTATGTCGAGGGCAAGAGGTCCGACTTGCGGGTGAGGCAGCAAGCGCTGGAGCGCAAGACGAAGGAGATCCTGGACAGCACGCGCGGCCTCATTGAAAGCGACCTTTCCAGCATGAGCTGGAACCTGATCGCGCAGATCGAGGCGGAGAATCCAGTGGATGCGCTGGACTTTTTCATAGAGCAGGATGCGGCGACGATCCAGGGGCAACATCCAGCATCGGTCTTCGACGTGTATCAGGTCCTGCGAACCATGGATCACGAGCCAAGACCGCCGCAGGGTGACGCAGGACTGATGCAGTTGCCGGTAGTTGACATGCAGGGACGGCCGGTGGCCACCGAGCCGGAGAGACGGTATTCGATATTTCAGCGCCTGACTGCCGGGGCTTTGCCAGTCGTTGCGGTCCAGATGCCAGGAACGCCGAGCGCCTTCATGCTGGCGCGTACGGTGAACGTCAACGGTGTGCCATACCGCATGGACCTGTTCGGAGGCAGCAAGTTAAAGCCGCCGCGATTGACCGTGTCTCAGATTGCGGCCCGTGCTCCAGGCGAGCTAGCTAAGCTTTCCGGGGGAAAGCTGCTGGCGATTCCGTATGTCGATACCGCACCGGGCACCGCCTTCGAGCAGCTGTCTCGGACTTGGGCCCCTTTCAAGGAGGCCTATTATTATACCCAGCGCAGGGGTTTTGCGGCGCCACCGGCGATCAAGGGCCTGGGAGTTCACGACTACGCGCTGGAAGGCGCCTTCAAACTGTCGCTGCTGCCGGACCGTCCCGCCAACCAGCAGCATCCCTTCAAGCTGAGGGGGCCGGACGGTCCCATTGCATTGCGACCGCATGACGGCTGCGGTTTCATCAGGGCCTCGCTAGCCAACCTTATGCCAGCTGTATGTCGCGCCGGCGAGCAGGGTCCTGATCAGATGTCTGCCTTTGGTGAGGGAAGGAAATCATCCCTGCCAGTCTCGGCGCTGCAACACTATCCGCGCTGCGACCAAGTGGCGGATGAGGTCCGTGAAAAGGCCACGGCCTGGCTCGAGAGCCAACAAGAGCCAACGTTGACCACCGAAGAGCTGTTTAGAACGGTGACGGCCGGACACATCGATGGTCCCGGCGCGGTTGCCGTACCCTCCAACGATGAGTGTCTCCATGTGCCGACGCTGAAGAGCGAAACATTGACGGGGACGAGCGGCGTGCTGGTCGGGCGCTCGCCCTACGATAAGCCGAACCTGCGCCCGTTTGCCGCCGAGCGGGTCAAGTTGGCCGTCGACGGCGATCCGACCGCTGTATTTCTCGATAACTGCACGGCCATTCAATACAGCTTCAATGTCGCCCAGAAGTCGGGGAGGGAACTGGCCGCCGACGATCCGACTTTCTTTGCCAAAGGCATCCTGATCGTTGTACCGGATAAGATGTGGCCGGCCGCCTACGCCGACCGTGCGCTAATCATGTCTGCCGAGGACGTCAAATGCCATGCGAGCTGGACCACGAGCAAGGACCGCGTCAAGGTGGACACGACGGTCGACTGCCTCGGCATCCTGCAGGCGACCGAGGTGTTTGCCCCGGGCTCGTTGGTTGCCGTCCCAACTGGTGAACAGAAGAAACTTGACGGCGACTTCGACGGAGACAGCCTCGTCATCGTCGGCGACCGGCCACAGCTTTACGAGCATGTCAGGCAATTCGATCAAGAGGAGCAAGCTCGCGGATTGCGCTCGCTCAAGCCGCCAAAGTCGCACACGCCGGCGATTGAGGATGGTCGCTACAAGTTCGGGCGCGCCAGCCAGATCCTCGCCGCCACGCGCAATGTTCTGGAAATCTATACTTGTCTGCAGCGAGACTTTCTCGCTCAATCCCATGAAGCCCGACAGTGGTTTGCCGAGCGTGCCATCTTCGGCACGTACGAAGGCATTCACCAAGAGCTCAAGCGAGACATCCGAGGCGTGTTGGAGCAGGAACAGGTCAGTGCTCAGAACGTCCAGGAGACGCTTGAAAAGGCGCGGCACGACATCCAACTGGCAGACCATCCGGTCGCGCGCGAGATTGCTGAGTTGCTCCACGCTGAGCTCGAGACGTGGGCCGCGAGGCTGGATGAGCAAGCTCTGCCCGAACAACTCCTGCCCGAAACAGTCGTCAGCCTGAGCGAGGCACCACTCGCGATGAGCCAACCGCTTTGCGAGCTGTTCCCGGAGCTGGCGGAGATCTATTCGGCAACGGCTCAGCCACGCGACCGCGTCCAGCTTCTTGTCGACCGTTACCCTACGCGCATTGCCCCGCGACCGGATGGATACAATCCACACGACCTCGTGCGGAGTGCAAAGAATCTCCTGAGCCTCGGTATCAAAGTCGGAACTGACGCATATAAATCGGACACTGGGGCCCACATCTTTATGTTCAAGAGCAGGCAACTTCGGCGCCTGCTGCAACAAACACCAGGCTCGAAATCGGTGCCCTACACCAAGAGCATTGCGGCTACCCTCAACCAGGGTCGGTTTGATGTCGATGCCACATTGCAGGATCTTCAGGACAATCCGACGCTGGCGGCTTCAGTTATGCAAGCTTCGATCAAACTTGCTGCCGAGCGAGGCTTTCTGCCTCAACCCTCGGCTCGAGGGGCTTCTGCCGATGATTCAGCCACGACGATGACCTTGACTCCCGAGCTGGCCGTACAGCGAGCTCAAATGGAGGCTTGCCGCGCCCGAGCCGAAGAGAAGGACATCACCCCGATGGTAATCTCGGTTGCCGAAGCCCTCAGGAGAGCCGATATCAACGTGAAGATGCCCCATCTCGCTGAGCGTTTGAGATCGGAAAGCTCGATGACAGGCCAGCTCACCGGGATACAGGCCCCGTTTGAAGCCGGCGCCCAGCTGATCAACAACGCTGTACGCCACTGCTTCCAACTCCCTGATAGAGATTTTACCCGTGCCTTCAAGAAAGCCATTATAGCCTTCGACGAGAGCGGGTATTCTGAGGTCAGCACGACCAACTGGTTCAGGACGCGATCGCCGACCTTCGTCGGCATCAAGACCGTGCTCGCCACGCCGGGGGGCTACCGCTTCGAGGTGGAGTTCCACACTGCAGACAGCTACAAGACCAAGATTTACAATCACGACACCTACAAGGAGCTGCAGAAGCTGCAGGAGCTGCAGCGAGAGAGCCAAGATCCACTGGATCAGTCTATAGCCGAGCAACTCTTGGAGCGCGTGCGACAGGCCTGCAACAAGGTCATCATCCCTCACGAGGCCATAGAGATCCCCCACTGGGAAGCCCACGCCGATAGCACAGTTGGTGCCAGCCTACGTCGTCGGTTGCAAGTCGCCCCGCCGAGACGAACGGAGCGCTCCCCGATCGCAACAGAGATTCTTGGCGCGTTGGGCGCGCGATCGATCGTGCTCGTCGGCGTGAAAGGCGCAGGGAAATCCAGTTTGGGCCGTGCACTCGCCAAACGACTAGGAATGAGGTTCGTCGATTCCGATAGAAAAATCGAGGCGAAGACCGGCAAGTCCGTAGCTAAGATCGTCGCTGAGGATGGGGAGGCCTATTTCAGAGATCTTGAGGTGAATGAGATCAGGCAGTCACTCGAACTGGGGTCGGCGGTGCTCGCAACCGGCGGTGAAGCGTTCATGATCGAGGAGATCCGGCATTATGTCGGGGAGAAAGCCGTCTCGATCTGGCTCAATACCAGCGAGGACGTGATCAGGCGGAACCTGAGAGATAACATCAGAGGCCCAAAGGTGCAGACCGCCGACCAAGCCCAGACCATCACAGACCTGATGCATGTGCGGAATCCAATCTATACACTTGCCGATCTCACGATTGCCCCGCAGCATGAGCGGGATCTCAAGAACGCGAATGCTTGCCTGACCGCGCTGCACGCCTATGTTTGCGGTGGGGGCAGGGCGGTACCCAAGCTCGTGACCTCATCCGGGGTCGTACCATGACGGCCCCGTTCAACTCGGCCGCGTGCGGAAACGGGAAAGACGCTGATCCAGCAGACCCCTTGGTGATCTCCAGCGCCTCCGCTCACTGAAATCGGCACCGTGGAGCATATGATAGCTGAACGTCCCGGCAAAGATCAGAGGAACCTACCTCAGACACCCGCCCGAAATCGGCGAGCAGATTGTCTGTCAACCCACGGACATCGCGAAAGTCTTGACCAGCTGACTGGTCGGCATGAGCAGCAAACGCCACGTCCGGCCGCAAAATCAACGGCGGCCGTCAGAAGGTCGCCGAGTGGATGTGGCACGAACTCGGCGTCATCGACCTGCGCGAATGACCGCTATCGCATTTGTCCCAAGCCCGACCACGGCCGAGATGAAGCCGCGCCACAGGGTTGATGCTAGACGGGCGCCGATCAGTGCCGCAATTCAGCCGGGCAAGCCTGGGCAACGTTTAGGTGCGGCGAGATAATGTCGGATGGGAGCCGTTTGGTTTCCAGCGCATCTTGCGGCCATCCAGTAGGCGAGCGTCTCTCAGCGAGATTATGTGGCGGAGCCGCCCTGAAGCGCGAGGTGTTCTGCGGAGAGGAGAATGGAACCGATACTGATCGGAAACTTTTGGCAACGAGTCTGCACCAATCCGAAATGCCGGCGCGACGCTCCCTTATTTGCCGCACCCGAGTTGGTGCGCGACGAGGCGGTGCGCGGACGGCATCATTCCCCAGCATCTATCATCCCGAGCGGTGATAATCGGCTGCAATTTCGTGGTCAAGAATCGAGGCCAGTGTCAGCAACTCGGCCGTCACCTCCTGATGGCCAAGAAGGGAGATGCTCTCGGCCGCCCACCCAACCGCCGCTATAGGCTTGGCCCTGTCGACCGCCGCAATATCCACAACGTTCTGGATGGGCGTGCAATACGCCGGTGCCTACTCGGTATCGTGCAGCTTTACAACAGGCCGAGTCGAGAACCTGACCAAAAACCGTGTCAGCTTGCTCTTGAGGCCGTTGCACCTGATTGCCAGGGAAAACCGACGGTTGGTTCGATCCGACACTGACCTGTGTGATTGGGGGCTTGGGTTACGAGCCGGTGCCGGACTGAACCGTCTCCGAGGACGACGGTTATCTCGTGGCACATTGGGGCACGTGGCGGCGTTGCCAATCGCCCCAGGTGTCGCAGAAGCGGTCAACGATTGCACTTCATGGTCAGGCGGACCTGATTTGAGGCTGAAACCAGGGAGGCGTCGGTACCAAGCATCAGCCTCACAGTGCGATCTGGGGGGTGAATATGCGGACAATCCAGGATGTGGATTGCTTACATCCGAACAATCGATTTGCTCAAGTCGCGTGTCGAAAGCTAACCCCTACGGGTCATGGAATTATGGGCTCTGGAGGGCAATGTCGCTTGGCGAATGCAGGGGCCGCCACATCGGCAGGATGCGCAGACGAATTGAAGGCGGAGTGGCATCTTGGCCTGCCCAAACGACGCTTCAGCCCATCACAGGTTCTACCTCGCCTACTACAGGCGTACGGCTCGCATGATCCTGCGACTAGCCGTCCCAAAGAGGATTACGAACACTGCGACGCGTTGCGCGACTTCTGCTTTCGCCGTCTCAACAGTCTCGGTGACCTGTCCTACCATTAATAGGAGATGAAATGCGAACGCTATTCGTTGACCACCATGCGGATCTTACGCGAGCGGTGGGAGTTGCACTCGGCGATAGCGGTTTCGCCGTTGATGTTGTTCCCACACTGGAACAAGCATCGAGTGCATTTTCTTGCGCCAGCTACGAAATTCTCCTGCTGGAGCTGGTTCTGCCGGATGGCGATGGCTTGGATTGGCTGAAGCAGCTAAGGGGTGAGGGACATTCAGTTCCTGCTCTCATTTTGAGTGACGTCGACGATCTTGAGAAGCGAATTGCGATTTTCAACGGTGGTGCGGACGATTTTCTGCTCAAGCCAGTGTATACTAATGAGCTCATTGCCAGAATGAGAGCCGTTCTGCGGCGGTCGACTCAGATGACTGCCCCGATCATTGTATTTGGCAATCTCCACTTCGATCCGATCGGCCGACAGGTTTCCGTTGCTGGTTATCCACTGACGGTCGCACGCCGTGAATTATGTATTTTAGAGCATCTGCTCAACCGTGCAGGCCGCATCGTGCCGCGTTCGCAGTTGGAAGATCACCTCTATTCGTTCAACGATGAAGTATCGGCCAACGCGCTTGAAGTCGGAATCTATCGCTTACGTCGATATCTGAGCAGTTCAAACGCAACGCCACGGATAAAAACGGTGCGTGGCATTGGTTACATTCTTGAATGTGACTAGCGCGACATTCGTATAGTTGGCCGAATTTGAAAGAAAAGACCGCCTTGAAAATCATTACAACTCATTCTGACACCGATCGGCGGCCCCCGCACATCGTTTGCCCGAGACCTGCTACTGTTTCTCCTTACTTGGGCCGCCTTCTCTGTGCGCTCATTCTGGCATATCCAGTTTCTGCCCCGGCCGAAAACATGCAGGATCAAGGGGCGCCGCGTGCCGCTTCCAATAGCATCGACGGCACGCTGAACCTTTCCTCTTCGCTCGGCAAGACGGTTCATTTGCCCGCGCCTGCCACGACCATCTTTGTTGCTGACCCGACGATCGCTGATTATCAGGCAGCCTCAAATACAACGATCTTCGTCTTCGGGAAGAAATCCGGGCGGACCAGCCTGTTCGCCTTGGACGATAAGGGCGAGGCTCTCGCCGCGCTGCGAATTGTCGTTACGCAACCGATCGAGGAATTGCGCGCCATGTTGATGGATCAGGTTGGCGACTCTTCAATCCAGGTGAGCTATACGCCGCGCGGCGCAATCCTTAGCGGTACAGCGCCCAATGCGGAGGTCGCCGACACCGCAAAAAGGGTCACTGAGCAGTATCTCGGGGACGGTGCGCAAGTCGTCAACAACATTAAGGTCGCTGGGTCCTTACAAGTTAATCTCAGTGTGCGCGTAGCGGAGGTCTCCCGTAGCGCCATGAAGGCACTCGGCGTTAACCTGTCCGCCTTTGGTCAAATCGACAATTTCAGAGTGGGCTTGTTAAGCGGCGGAGGCACTGGCTCTGGTGCAGCGCAGGGTGGTGGCACAGCAGGAATCGGATTCAACAACGGTGCCGTCAACATCGGCGCGGTTCTAGACGCGCTCGCCAAGGAGCACATAGCTTCCGTGTTGGCTGAGCCGAATCTCACCGCGATGTCCGGTGAAACTGCCAGCTTTCTCGCAGGTGGCGAATTTCCCATTCCTGTCCTGCAGGAAAACAAGCAAGTGTCGGTTGAATTCCGTCACTTCGGCGTCAGCCTGGAGTTCGTGCCGACCGTTCTCAACAACAACCGGATCAACATTCACGTAAAGCCGGAGGTCAGTGAACTATCGTCCCAAGGTGCCGTTCAAATCAATGGTATTTCCGTGCCGGCAGTTTCCACGCGCCGAGCCGACACAGTCGTCGAACTCGCCAGTGGGCAGAGCTTTGCAATTGGCGGTCTGATCAGGCGCAACGTGAACAATAATGTCAGTGCGTTTCCCTGGCTCGGCGAAATGCCGATTCTTGGCGCTCTGTTTCGTTCCTCCTCGTTTCAAAAAGAAGAATCAGAACTTATAATTCTGGTTACGCCTTACATCGTAAAACCAGGCTCCAGCCCCAACCAGATGAGCGCACCCACGGACCGGATGGCGCCGGCTTTGGACGATCCGCCGGCAGATCCGCCGCGAGGCCGCGCTGCTGCCCGCACCGGCGCGCCCGGGGCCAAGCGCGGTCGCGGCTTCATAATTCAATAGGTGATCGAATGACTTTGCGGATCAAAGTTCTCCTGGTCGCCCTGACAGCCAGCGCAAGTGGCTGCACAAGCACTGTGCCGATCTATGTCGAGCCCCCTGCGCCAATCCTTATCCGGCCGGAGACCACCGTGCTGATATTAAAGAGCCTCCGCGCTTCCGAACGGCAGCGTTTGCGTGTTTTCCTTGACAGGACCAGTAGCGGCCGCCGCGATGCCCTTCACCTCCTTATCTGGGGCTCGTCCCGGCTCAGCGCAGAGGTGGTGCATCAGGCCAGGCAGATGGGTATAGACACTTACAACATCCATTTGCTCGACCAACACGATGGCGGCGCAGTCCAAGTAGAAGCAATTGTGTATCATGCCCGCCCACCTGCCTGTCCGTCGTATTCTTTACTCAGTGACAAATCCTTCGAAAAGCCCCTTGGCTGTTCGACACGACGTAACCTAGCTGCAATGGTCAACGATCCGCGCGATTTGCTCGACAACCAGGCTGTCGAGCCGAGCGATGGCGAGCGTGCGGCCATACCAGTTGCCACATACAGGACGTTCGGGGCGGGCAAAGGTCAATGACATGGGTCGTATGTTTTAGCTTGGTAGAGCACGGCGCCGCCTCCAGTCTGTAACATTGCCGTTGCTTCGGATCTGGTGGTGAGCGCGGCCGTCACAATACACGACCGTGACCTGAACAAGATAGGGGTGTCCCTCACCTCTCCGGGGTGCCCGGTGGCGCTGCGCTCATGACGTTGCCTCGCTGAGCGGCGTTCTTCATCTGCGAGGTTAAAGGCGCACGTCACGCGACGGCGGCGTGGCTCAAGTGGCCAAGCGAGCTTGATCTTGGCGGTCGTGTCGACAAAGCTGGCGGCTGTGTCGCTGCGCTCCACCGGCCCATGTTGCGGCCCGGTGGTCCCTATGACCACCGGAGAAGCAGTGGGGGACGGGCGCTGCGCCAACTGGCCAGCACGACCGCTCTGGGTTGATACTGTTGAAAAAGTCCGGCGCACCGCAAAGTCCCCACCGATATTAGAATCCAGTTCCAACCCGGCGCATTGCATGGAATCAGGATTCAATTTTGGGGTCTCCGCGGAACGCCATCCTACGAAAGCGCCACGGGCGACCGCGACGCGGACTTTTTCAACAATATCGGTTTTTTCTAGCCGTTCTCAGTTCTCACCTTCTCCTCTCAGGCTAAGTGTGAAAACGACCTCAAGGCCGAAGGATGAGCGGATTAAGCCCGGGCCTGCTGCGACCTAACCACGATCCTCAAGGCACGCCTGCCAAATCGCCTTGCGGAAAGGCAAAGGTTCCCCACAAGGTGATTGATAGGCTAGTGAAGCGTGCGAAGGAAGTCGCACATTTGTTGTCAGGCCACTTTCTGGAGTATTGGCACCATCGGGCTGAGGAGGCCGGCCGCTTGCATAGTGTCGGCCGGAAGGCATGCTTGCAGGTTGGACAAATAGTCTTCTGCATAGCTTTTCGCCATGGAAATCGGCAGATCGATCCCGGCCGTGGCGGCCTCTTCCAACGCCGTCTTCACCAGCCCGTTGCGAATCGCAAGCTTGACCTCGGGACCCGCGACAAGGCTGAGCGCCTGCGCTCCGATATTGATGCCAGCGTCTAGCAGCGCCTGCTTCATATTGCCTCCGGTAATGGCTGTGCGGACAAGATTTGCCGCTTGCGCCTCGAACGCGAGCGTCATCGACACGGCATCGGCCACTTGGCCCACGACCGGAATGAAGCTCAACAGACCCACCGCCGTCGCAGCCCAATCAGCCACTGTCGAGTACACCTTGAGCACGTCGTCGACTGTGTGGATGAAGGCCCCACCGTTCTTTTTGGCCGACTTGGTATCAGGCTGGTCCGCCCGGCCCATCATCATGTCCGAGACGGCGTCCTGTTCCGCAGCAGTTTCGGGCGCATGGGTCTTTGGCTGCTGAACGGCTCGGTTTGCAGACGACATGCCGTTGTAGAAGTGGCCAAAATCTTTGTTGCTGATATTGCCGGAATCAACCGTGTGTCCGCCGCCGAAATCGAAGAACGAATTGTGGGTCTTGTAGCCCGTAATCGAATTGTTTAGAAGACCGAAGAGCAGATGATCCGATAACAGCTGCGATGCCGCCTGCTTTACTCTCGGATCTAGGCTCTTGTCTTGCGCCATGCTTGCGAGCTTGTCACGAGTCAGGACACCGCTCCCAAAGAATTTTTGCTGGTTGCTGTTGATCGTCTTAAGGGTATTCAGCTCGGTTTGCGTGAGGCTCATCGAAGATGAAGCGACTTGGAGAAAATCCTCTTTATGGACTTTGTCTATCGAGCCACCGTACAACCGCTTCCATTCATTCGGGTGACTGACAAAGTACTGAGCCGCCGCAATGACCTGTGGCGGACATTTGCCAGTTTTCGCGTCGCCGTCGACGATCTGCTTGAAATAAGTCAGACTCAGGTTCTTGGGCAGGTTTTCGGAGTACCGGTAAAGCTCGCGCATCGCATCGTTCAAGGTCATAACCGACGGCTGCGCACTTCCAGTACTATCGGATGGGATGTAGTTCTGCGCGTAGCTTTGCGCCTGCTGGCCCTGAAATGCGGCAACTTGTGAGTGATGGCGAGAGAACTCGGACAAATCCTTGGCCGTGATCTTACCGCCACAGCGGCCATCGCCCTGCGAGCCGATCGCATAAAAAAGCTCTGGATCCTGCTGCAATCCCTCAATCGCCGCTTTCAGATCCGGTGGCGTAGAGGGATCATTGGCTTTATCCGTCAGCGATTGCCAACTAAGCGGGCATAGGTCCTTGTGACGGTTCAGCACTGCGACAATCTGCAACTCGGATTGGGACAGTGAGCCGCCGTTCCACGTAATTCTCTCGCTTTTTATAGGCGCTTGCGCAATGGGAGGGAGGGCGACCGCAGGCTGCGGGCCTTGATCAACTGATTCGTGCGCAATGGGAGGGAAGGCGACCGCAGGCTGCGGGCCTTGATCCGTTGCTTCGATGGCTGCCCTCATGCTTGGCGGCAGCAGATCCAATGGGTTCTTGCGCAATTCTTCCAACGAGGATGCGACATCGGGCAACAGCGACTCCGATGTGTTCCGGCACAATTCCTTCATCGACGGGAAGGGGCTGGCGTCGTCTTCGTGCAGGTGAAGGGAGAGCATCGCCTCGAATGACGATGCGTTTTGCTGCGCCTTTTCCAACGAAGACGTCAGATTCAGGCTGCTGTACTGGAGAATATCCTGGCTACTGAAAACGTTGCTTGTATTATTATTGACGGACATTGTGTCTCCTCAAAAATGAAATTGCAATCCCCCACGCCAGATCCATGTGCAATACCAGCACAATGACCGGAGATATCGCTGAAGCTGGCGGTTGCCACCATGAGCGGTTTAGCTTTCGGTAAACTGACGAGTTCAGAGGAATTCACAATTTGGGGTGGCCGCGGTGTTGTTTTGTCCCGAAGCTGCGACCGCAGATATCATTTTTGGCGTGGCTCTGGCTTCCCGCCAACGCCATCCTGCTGCGGCACGTCGGACGAATAAGCGGCTTCAGGCAATCCGTTGCGGACGACCATGGTGGAGGAACCCCGAAACAATGTCAGGACCGATTCGCTTGTCGGCGTTTCATGGACGCGCGGCTGCCCCTGTGCCTCTGCGACAAGACCATTGAAAGTCTGCTCCACGAGCGCGGTGAAGCGCGGCGGACCGGAAACCAAAACGAGGCCATCTCCCGGCGCGGGTCTCACGACGTAGCGGTCATCGGAGATCTCCAGCTTGTCTAGGGCACCCTTAAACGTATCGAAGCGGATCGAAGTCAGCACAAGCATGCGGGTTTGTGATTCTTTTGCGGCTGACACGTAGAGGACAAGCCCATCATAATACCATTGGAGACCGTACATATTGGCCAAACGGTCGAGGAACTCGCGCGGTGGCAAATCCGGCATACTCCCGCGGATCCGCCCCTTCACCTCGGCGCTAATGTTGACTCGGATATTAAGGTTGTTGCCGAATTGCTGCAGCGCCTCAGAAATATCCTGATCGAGAACCGTATATCTGTACGGCGTCTTGGAGAGGGATAAGGGGACGCCGAGAGTTCCGTTGGTTCCGGCGGAGAGAAAAAAACCGGCACACAGAAGTCTCAAAACGTGTGGGCGGACGGATCGGATGAGCGCTCTCAACATTGCGCACTGATACACTAGAGTCTGAAATTTGCACAAGTGACTTAGTCGCCAGCATATCCTCTAGATACTAACCAGGCTCCGTCAGTCAGCTTGTCGTCAGCTCGGCCACCTAGACGTTGACCTGATAACGAATGACGAAGGGCCGAGTTCGCTCCGGTCAAAGAGGAAGCTATCGGGTCTTTCATGATGATCCCTATCACGTCGATCACTGCCACTTTAACGGACTGTCTGGCCAGGGCCGGGTCACCGTCGTTCAGCGAGCAAGCCCAGTTTGAGCGCGCTTTGGCGCACGCGGCCGACTCGCTGAAAAACGATGCCGCATCGGCGCCATCGAGGGTGCCAGTTCCTCCGGCGATGGCTCTTCAACGCGCGGCTACGCAGATGAGTCCCTTGGGGGACCGCGTGTTGCAGACGATTTCTGCGATGTACCCAGACCGTGCTGTTAATTCGGCTGCGCTCGACCAGCAGGTAGGCCTTTTCAAGGGCGCTCTACCTAGGCCGCAGAAGCTTCCTGCCGAAGGTGATGCGGGAACCGGAACGTCAGGCGTTCCGCAAGGACGGCATGATTTCGAAACAATGATTGCTGGTCTGCGGGATATGTACAATGGCGTCACTCAGGTTGCGCTTGTTTCCAAAGGTGTCAGCGGCATCACCTCATCTGTAAATAAACTTCTAAAGGAAGGCTGAACCGCGCACATGATTGGCTTAGCCCAGGAAATCATGCCTGGCACGTGCGGTCGGAGGTCACTTCGCCTTATCGTGCTGCCACTCCTCGTGGCCCTCGGCGGTTGCAAGGTGGATCTCTACACGCAACTGCAGGAGCGCGAGGCGAATGAAATGCTCGCCCTTCTGATGGACAACGGAGTTCATGCGGTTCGGGTCGCTGCCAAGGATGGGACTAGCACGGTCCAGGTTGACGAAAAGCTGCTCGCTTACTCAATCGACCTCCTGAATGGCAAGGGATTGCCGCGCCAGTCATTCAAGAACCTCGGAGAGATTTTCCAAGGATCAGGCCTCATTGCCTCGCCGACCGAGGAACGTGCCCGTTATGTTTATGCGCTCAGCGAAGAGTTGTCCCGCACGATCAGCGATATCGATGGCGTATTCTCTGTACGTGTCCACGTAGTTCTGCCGCATAACGACCTTTTGCGAGCAGGCGCCACGCCATCCTCGGCTTCGGTCTTTATCAGGCACGACGCCAAAGCAGATCTCTCGGTTCTGCTGCCGAAGATAAAGATGCTCGTGGCCGACAGCATCGAAGGGTTGTCCTACGACAAGGTCGAAGTGGTTTTGGTGTCGGTGGAGCGTTCCGCGCCTGAGCAACGGTCCGTGCCGGCGACTGTTTTGGCCCAAGCGTCCAGGCCCGTTCCAGCGCCACTTTTGGCCAGCTTAACCGGTATTGCCGCAGCTGTGTTCGCAGTGGCGTGCTATCTCTTAGTCACCGGTCTTAGCCGCCGGCGCAAGCAGTCAGCGGGCGAAGTTCCCAAGCTCGAGCGGCGGTCGGGTGTTTCCGCACTCGATGCCATTCGCAAAAAGACACCGGCGATAGCGCCTCAGTGACATGTCAATGCCAATGCCGATACTGACCGCCCAACCTGATGGTTCGTTCCAATTGCCTTCCTTGGGTCGGAGCGAGCTTGCTGCTTCGGCCCATCCTACCCGTCTTGGCGCGCGTCTTGATCCGGCGTTATCGGCTGCTACGTTGGCTCAGTTGCAGAAGTGTCCCAGACTGCAGCGAAGACTAACAGAATTGTTACTCGACAATGATTCGAAGTCGAATGATGTTGAGCGGGGGCTGGACCTTCTGCGCGGTAATGATCCGCTTCGGGCTGCCCTCCTTGCAGGTAGTGCATGGCATGCCCGATCGCTGCTTAAGCTTGTCTCTCAGCCTGACCTCACAGTGCTCATTCAACGTATCGGCGCTGATGCCCATGCGTTTGGAATCCGACATCTGGCGCATGCCATTGCGGACAGATTGATCGCGGATCCGGGAAAACTCGCGCACCAAATTGAACACGATGGACACGCCTGTCTTGGTGCCTGGCTCCATCACAGTCCAGTGATGGAGCGCAACCGCGTGCTCCTACGCTTGCCTGTAGGAACCGCCGCCGACAATCCAGAGCCTAAGCACGGGAACGCCGCAGGCCAGTTGTTGTCGCTTGTGGTACGCCATTTTGAGGCGGAGAACCCGCCGATATGACAGCCGATATTTCCGTGGCGCCGGCAGCGCCGCAGATGCGCCCTTTGGGGCCACTGATACCGGCGAGCGAGCTCGAAATCTGGGATAATGCCGCAAAAGCGTGTGCCGCCGCAGAACGGCATCAGCAGCACGTACGCAGTTGGGCACGCGCGGCGTATCAGCGTGAGTTGGCGCGCGGCCATACCGAGGGCCTGAATGCAGGCGCGGAGGAAATGGCGGCGCTGATTTCGCAGGCGGTTGCCGAAGTCGCACGACGAAAGGCGGTTCTGGAGCAGCAATTGCCGCAGCTCGTGCTTGAGATACTAAGCGAGCTTCTAGGAGCGTTCGATCCGGGCGAACTGTTGGTCATGGCTGTTCGCCACGCCATTGAGCGCCAATACAGCGGCGCGGAAGTCTGCCTCCATGTGTATCCGACGCAAGTGGACATGCTTGCGCGAGAGTTTGCGGGATGGGACGGCCAGGATGGTCGGCCAAGGGTTCGGATCAAACCGGATCCGACGTTATCGCCGCGACGCTGCGTGCTGTGGAGCGAGTACGGCAATGTCGATCTGGGGCTTGATGCGCAGATGCGCGCGTTGCGTCTCGGCTTCGGGTCGCTTTCTGAAAAAGGCGAACTGTGACAACGCAGGTATCAGAACATAATCACGACGATGCGATCTGCCCTGTCGATCCGGCGATCTCGTCTTTGAGAGCTACGGCAAAGGGGATCGACACGCGCGTCGTGCGCGGCAGGATCACGCGGGCTGTCGGCACACTGGTCCATGCCGTCCTGCCAGACACTCGTATTGGAGAACTTTGCCTCCTACAGGACCCACGAACCGGACTGTCGCTGGAAGCTGAGGTGATCGGCCTGTTGGATGATGGCGTATTGCTGACGCCGATCGGCGACCTGGTCGGCCTCTCCAGCCGCGCGGAAGTCGTGGCCACTGGACGAATGCGTGAAGTACCCGTCGGCAACGATTTACTTGGCCGGGTGATTGACAGTCGCTGCCGTCCATTGGACGGCAAAGGCCAAATCGAGACCACAGAAACTCGGCCGCTGCACGGCAGAGCTCCAAATCCAATGACAAGGCGCATGATTGAACGGCCCTTGCCCCTTGGGGTGCGTGTTCTGGATGGTCTCCTGACGTGCGGCGAGGGCCAGCGGATCGGGATTTACGGCGAGCCAGGTGGTGGCAAGTCGACCTTATTGTCACAGATCGTAAAAGGTGCCGCCGCTGACGTTGTCATAGTCGCATTGATAGGCGAACGAGGACGTGAAGTTCGTGAATTCATCGAGAGGCATCTCGGGGAAGAGGGCCTTCGCCGTGCCGTCGTTGTTGTGGAAACGTCCGACCGCTCGGCTGTTGAGCGGGCGCAATGTGCTCCGATGGCGACAGCGCTCGCGGAATATTTTCGCGAACAAGGGCTACGCGTTGCTCTCATGCTGGACTCGCTGACACGCTTCTGCCGCGCCATGCGTGAAATAGGCCTTGCTGCGGGCGAGCCGCCGACGCGACGGGGCTTCCCTCCTTCCGTTTTCAGCATGCTGCCAGGCCTGCTTGAGCGCGCCGGCATGAGTGAGCGTGGCTCAATCACGGCGTTCTATACCGTGCTTGTAGAAGGCGATGGCACAGGGGATCCAATCGCTGAAGAGTCGCGCGGCATTCTCGATGGCCATGTCGTGCTCTCGCGCGCTATTGCGGCGCGATCGCATTTCCCCGCTATCGATGTACTACAGAGTCGCAGCCGCGTGATGGATGCGGTCGTTTCGCGGACACATCGCAAGGCGGCATCCTTCTTTCGTGAACTCCTTTCCCGGCATGCCGAGACCGAGTTCTTGATCAACGTCGGAGAATACAAGCAAGGCGGCGATCCCCTGACGGACCGGGCTGTCGAGTCAATAGACGAACTGAGGGAGTTTTTGCGCCAGAGCGAAGACGAGATCTCAGGGTTTGAGGAAACGGTCGCATGGATGTCGCGTCTGACCGCGTAAATCATGTTCAGGCTTCCAGGTTACGGGTCTTGAAGGAAATGCAAGAGCGTCGTGCCCTTAGTGAGCTGTCCAAGAAGGAAGCCGAGCGCCGTATGGCCACCTTAGCCGCACAGAATGCCTCCCGAGAGCTTGCCATGGCACAACAACATTGCGCAACGGCGGAAGCAGCGCTCTACCAGGAGCTGATGACTCTCGAAAACTTGTCTAACGCCGCGCTTGACCGGCACCACCTGCATGTTGAGCGGCTTGCAACTGAAATCACACGCCGACGGCAGATGCTTGGTAATGCGCGAATCGCCCAAGAAAAGGCGGAGACAGCGGCGTCCGAGACGAGGGACCTATGGGTCGCATGTTCGGCGGCTACGCACAAATGGCGCCAGATCGAGGACGACGTCGGGCGCGCCGTCGAGATCCATTCGGAGGCCGCAGGCGAGATCGAGGCCGACGATGAGATACTGCTTCGATTTGGCAGGGGACCGCTTTCCCAGGTCGCGAAACGGATTCGATAACCTGCAGGTCCTCCGAATGACAGAACGGTGCAGCTTTTTGGCAGCCGCTTTGGTGAGCCCCCCTCTATTGGAACCAGCGCTGACACTGTCCCACGAGGTCGCCTCGTGGCTCAATGACACTGCGGCTTCGCGCGGACCGTTTCAGACCCGGATCAACGACGTGCCACTGTCGGTGCGTGTGGCAGGGCTTGTCTGGCAGGAGAATTTTGCCGCCATTCCAATGCTCGACTGCATTTGTAGGGTCGGAGCTGAGACGGTCGTGCTGTCGATATCGCGGTCGCTCGTAGAGGGGCTCATCGCAACAGTGCAGAATGGGCTGACTTTCCCTTCCGAGCCAACGGCTTCACTCATTGTTGAACTTGCACTTGAGCCACTTATTGCTCGACTGGAGTATAGGACTCAGCTGAACGTGCAGCTCGTGCGCGTGTTTGAAGCCGCGACACTGGCTCCTTATCTCGAACTGGATATCGACTTCGGCCCGGTCAGTGGCAAGGGTCGTCTGTTCCTGTTCTCGCCTCTCGATGGCTTGGTGCCGTCTGCGTTTCGTGCTCTGGGCGAACTGTTTGGCCAGTTACCGCGACAGCCGCGCGGATTACTTTCAGACCTCCCGATCGTGGTTGCAGGAGAGATCGGCACGCTGCACGTTCCTGCGGCGATTCTTCGAAAAGCATGTGCCGGTGATGCTCTGTTGCCGGACCTGGCGCCGTTCGGCCGGGGCGAGATCGCCCTATCTTTGGGCCAGTTGTGGGCCAGCGCCGATCTTGAGGGCGACCAGCTAGTCCTGCACGGGCCTTTCCGCCCGCGTTCCTATTCTTTGGAGAATGCGCATATGACACAACTTGGATCGCAACTAGGGCCGACGGAGGATCTCGACGATGTCGAGATCATGCTTGTCTTTGAATGCGGTCGCTGGCCTATTCCTCTAGGGGAATTAAGAAGTGCCGGCGAAGGGCATATTTTCGAACTTGGACGGCCGATTCAGGATCCGGTCGATATACTTGCCAACGGTCAGTGTATCGGGCGTGGCGACATCGTGCGCATTGGAGATACGCTGGGCATCAGGCTCCGTGGCCGGTTGGGATGCAATGACTGAGCTCCAGCCGCCAATCCTGGCGCTTCTCGCAGTTACCGCCGGACTGGGTCTGCTGGTTTTAGTGGTCGTCACGACCACGGCCTTTGTAAAGGTATCGGTTGTTCTTTTCCTCGTGCGCAATGCGCTCGGGACTCAGACGATACCACCTAACATAGCGCTGTACGCTGTCGCATTGATCCTCACCATGTTTCTTAGCGCGCCCGTTGTTGAACAGACCTATGATCGGATGACCGATCCGAAGCTACATTATCAGACGTTCGACGACTGGGTAAGCGCCGCCAAATCCGGGAGCGAGCCCCTGCGTGATCATCTTAAGAAGTTCACAAATGAGGAGCAGCGACAGTTTTTCCTCTCGTCTACCGAAAAAGTCTGGCCAGCGGAAATGCGTGCCAAAGCCACGGTTGATGATTTGTCCATTCTGGTTCCATCTTTTCTAATTTCAGAGCTAAAGCGCGCGTTTGAGATCGGATTTCTTCTTTATCTTCCTTTCATCGTTATTGATCTTATTGTGACGACAATTTTGATGGCGATGGGCATGTCTATGGTATCCCCGACGCTTATATCTGTCCCTTTCAAACTCTTCGTGTTCGTCGCTATTGATGGCTGGTCGAAATTGATGCACGGGCTTGTGTTGAGTTACACGATACCGGGAGGTTGATTATAGCTGAATCCAGTATTGTCACTCTTATGAGCCAATCGTTGGTGGTATTCATGATCTGGATTCTGCCGCCGCTCATTGCATCGGTGGTCGTTGGCTTGGTCATTGGCATCATCCAGGCGGCAACACAGATCCAGGATGAAAGTTTGCCACTAACCGTCAAGCTTCTGGTTGTTGTCGCGGTTATTGGTTTGTTTGCTCCTGTGCTGAGCGCCCCGCTGATAGAGCTAACCGACCAGATCTTTACCGAGTTTCCCGCCATGACACTTAGCTACTAGTCTCCGCCATGTATGCGTCACCGGCCGAGATTCAGATCCTCATGCATACGGCTATCGAACTCGTCGTAGCAGCCGGTCTTGGCGCAGCGCGCGCGATAGGCATTATGATGATCCTACCGGTATTTACACGTTCTCAGACCGATGGCCTGATCCGCGGCTGCCTGGCTGTCGGCTTCGGATTACCATGTCTGGCACATGTCAGCGACGCGTTGCAGGCGCTGGATCCTGAAACACGTCTGATTGAGGTAGCTCTGCTCGGATTGAAGGAAGTTCTTGTCGGCGCACTACTTGGCACCTTCCTTGGCATTCCCTTATGGGGACTTCAGGCGGCCGGTGAGTTTATCGACAACCAACGCGGCGTCACCAACCCGTCCGCCCCGACCGACCCCGCGACGAATAGTCAGGCTTCCGCCATGGGAGTCTTTCTCGGGATCACTGCGATTGCCATCTTCGTCGCATCAGGGGGGCTGGAAACGTTGATCGGCGCCCTTTATGGCAGCTATTTGATCTGGCCCGTGTATAAGTTTTATCCTACATTGAGCACGCAAGGAGCAATGGAGGTGTTAGGGCTCCTCGACCAGATTATGCGCACGGCGTTATTGGTGTCAGGGCCCGTCGTGTTCTTTATGACGCTGATTGATGTATCCTTTATGCTACTGCGTCGCTTTGCGCCGCAATTCAAATTGACCCAACTGTCCCCGGCGATCAAGAATCTTGTCTTTCCGATTCTCATGGTTACATACGCTGGCTATCTCGTAGAGGGTATGAAACTGGAGATCACACAAGCGAATGGCGCGCTCGAGTGGTTCGATAGATTGCTGAAATGAGCGACTCGAGCGAAGAGAAGACACACGCCGCCACCCCCAAAAAGCTAAACGATGCACGCAAAAAAGGGCAGCTGCCACATAGCTCCGATTTCGTTCGCGCGGTCGGCACTTGCGCTGGTCTCGGATACCTTTGGCTAAGAGGCAGCGCGATCGAAGACAAATGCCGCGAAGCGCTACTATTTGTCGACAAGCTGCAGAACCTGCCATTTGACTTCGCGGTCCGGCAGGCGCTGGTTGTGCTTGCCGAACTCACCTTGGCAACTGTTGGCCCGCTGCTTGGAACGCTTGTCGCGGCGGTGCTTTTGGCAAGCATATTAGCCAATGGTGGATTTGTTTTCTCTCTCGAGCCAATGACGCCCAACTTCGATAAAATTAATCCTTTTCAAGGGCTGAAGCGCTTGGCGTCTGCGCGTTCGATGGTCGAACTCGGGAAGACGCTGTTTAAAGTATTCGTTCTCGGCGCAACCTTTTCCTTTTGCCTTCTCGGCATGTGGAAGACGATGGTCTATCTGCCGTTCTGCGGCATGGGCTGTTTGGGCCTTGTCGTTACGGGGGCAAAACTGCTGATCGGAATTGGCGCCGGCGCACTTCTGGCCGCTGGCCTGATCGATCTCCTGGTGCAGCGTGCGTTGTTTCTGCGCGAAATGAGGATGACCAAGACTGAAGTCACGCGCGAGCTGAAGGATCAGCAAGGGGCGCCAGAGTTGAAGAGTGAACGACGTCGCATTCGTGACGAGTCAGCTGACGAACCTCCCCTCGGTGTGCATCACGCCACGCTGATCTTCAAAGGAACGGCGATACTGATCGGTCTGCGTTACGTCCGCGGTGAAACCGGGGTGCCCGTCCTGGTTTGCCGCGCCGATGGCGAGCGGGCTTCACACCTGCTTAGCGAGGCGCGAGCGCTACGTCTTGAAATTGTCGACAACGATGTCCTAGCGCATCAGCTCATCGGCAAAACGCAACTGGGCAGACCCATTCCCATGCAATATTTCGAGCCCGTGGCGAGAGCACTCTTCGCCGCAGGATTGGCCTAGCCCTGGGGCCTCTGTGGCCGCCCCGTAACACAAGAGGGCTAGTGCCATTTTGGACGTGATCGGAGTGCGGTCTTCCGTGAGGCCTTTATGTGTAACATTCCTAGCCTGAAAAATTCGTGGGAGTCGGCGGGTTTCATGCAAGACGTTGAACGCATGATTTGGTTGCTCACGCCGATCCGCGCCATTTCACGGAGACCACTTAAGCTGCCGCTGAGCGGTTTGTCATTTGTGGTCGGCAAGCGCGGCGGCGCATGTGGCATGCAGAGCTTTGGAGCGGACAGACGCCGGCCGTGCTGACCCGAGCTGCCTCTGCGGTTTTCCGAGCTCTGATCGGCTGAATTAACGCACAATCCGCCGCGGAGCCACGCCCTTGGATCTCGCTGGATTCGGCGGCGAGCCTGAGCTCCCTCGGTGCAAAAAGGAGGAGCAGCAGCTGGACGCGGGAGCGCATCACCGCACCCAGGTCACACGACCAAGTTCGCACTTTTCCGGCCCGCGATGAATGGGAACGACCTTTCTCCTCAATTTGACAGCACGGCGGGCGTCATCAGCAGCGTTTGCCGGATGTTAGTGAGATCGCCGGGAAGTGCAATTGCGCCGTCGAGGCTGCCGCTCGCTTTGGCGCAGGTCGGTAGCAGAAGACGGTCCGGGCAAGGCGGGGCTCGGGAGTTCGCCTCCCGCGCCCTCAGCCCGCCACCGTGGGAAAGTTGGGAAATGATGATGTCGCAGCAACGAAGCCTCGGAATTTACCGCTACGTTCGAAGAATGTCAGGCCTCCTGTCAGGCGCTATTCCTTTGGCAGAAGCGCAGTACCCACTTTTCACCACTTTGCAGGAGGCCGAACCCTGCTCGATCATTATTTTCCGGTAGCCCGCTTTTTGTCCAGACTCGTCAGGTTCTCGAAAGCTCCTGCTCGTAGCCTGATGAGATTATCTTTAGGCGTCGGCGCCAATGGAACGCATGCAGGAGTACTTGATGGCCGCAGCAATTGGGAGTGGATTTGGCAACATTTCCTTAGCTCGCAGGGGGCATGGAGATCCGAAAAGCCAACCAGAGCAACCTGACAAGCCGGGTAGCGGGAATGATGACCCTAACAAACCGGGTAGCGGGAACAATGACCCAAACAAGCCGGTTGGCGGGAAAGATCCTGTGGACGGTCAGACTATCTCTGGGGATGATCAGCAAGCTCTAGCCGAAGCGTTCGACACGGTTCTCCACTCCGTTGCGCTAACTATTTTGAACGATGCCATGGCTGATGCCGACGAGGCTATTGCAGAAACTGAAGAGGATGCCTGACGTGGATGGTCTGCGTCAGGATGTGTGTGCCGTGCTGACGGGCGCGGTTTGAACAGAAGGAAAACGTTATGAGTAAAGCAGGTACTGGCACCAGTGCGGCTGGCACTGGGACTTCGGTGGCTACAGACGTAGGTACCAGAGTCGCGGGGAAAGCCGCTTTCGAGGCGCAAATCGCGGATCTAACGGCGGCTAGCTTGGAGGCTACGGCTAGGAGTATACAGCTGCGCACCGTTACGACCAACCTCAACACAATCAAGAAGGCGGCCGACGAGCGCGTTCAGTAGGTTCGGAAGCAGGGGTTCCCGATCGCGTCGCCAGGTGGCGCGATGTGGAACCGAAATGAGCCGCACGGCAATTGCCGTGCGGCTTCTCTCTTGTTCGGGAGAACATCCTTGAATGACGCCGTTTCTCTTGATTTCGAAGTTCTGTCGGGGCTCTATTGCGGGCTGACGGGTAAGACTGCTCTCGAAACGAGCTTAATCGGCTGCGGCTTAGACGCCGATATGATCTTCGTCGAGCAAGGATTGGCACCGCATCATTTTCGTATAACGCTCCTTGGCAACTCGATCGAGGTCGAGGCGCTTGCGGCCGGACTCAGCATCAAGGGTAAGCGGAATATCGCCGCGGGCGAGTGCGTTGTGGTGCCACTTCCTGTCGTCGTTCTCGCAGGCGAGATGTCCATTCTCTGGTCCGTGCAGGATGAAGTGACAAGTGGTCCGATAGGCATACCACGCCTCTCGATGCGTGTTCTGGCCACGGTGATAGTCAGCTCTCTAGCGGTCGGTATGCTCTCAGCCTTTTTTTCCTATAATGGGGACGGTGGTGCATCGAGACCCAATTCACCCAGTGCCGATCATGAGTCGAAGCGGACCAACCACCGCGCCGACGACCAGATTGCGGAGGCAGCGGCTAAAGAGCTGCAGGAGGAAGTCGATAGAGCGGGCCTACTCAATGTTAAGATCGGCTCGGCAAAGGACACTGTGACGGCGGAGGGTACCGTCACGTCTGAATCGGTCATCAGTTGGCGGAAGCTCCAGCAGTGGTTCGATCATCGCACCAAGGGCGCCCTGACACTGGTCAATGGAGTGCTCATAAAAGACGAAAAGGCGCCATCCGCAATCGCAGTTGAAGCCGTTTGGCGTGGCCCGCAACCGTATCTTGTCATAGGTGGTGAGAAGTATTTTGTTGGCGCCGTTCTGGATGATGGATGGACGGTCGACAGGATCGAGGACGGTCGTGTGCTGCTGAGCCGTAATGGCCGCCTTGCTGCTCTCCCGTATTAGTCCGCAGGCCCTATCAAGCAGAATTGCGTGGTCAGCTACCATTCTGCCGCGCCCAGTACCACAACAAACCTAGACAGAGTGAAAACTTGCTGACCACCCAGCTTCGCGCATTCGGGCTCTCATGCCACAGCCTGCTGCTCGCGGGCTGCCCAATGAGGGACTTGGCCCTCGGACTTCGAATGCTACGCTTCACTGCGTAGCAGCAGAATAATTCTCAAGCGATCGTAAAGGGGCCTAGATGGCCAACGTCCTGCGTAAGTTCATCAACCGTTCGCCGGCCAACCCGGACCTGATGGTCGCGTTGATGCTGCTTCTGGCTATCGCTATGATGGTCATGCCTATCCCGATCGTGGTGGTCGACGCGCTGATAGGATTCAATATGGGACTGGCCATCCTGCTGATGATGGTTGCCCTGTATGTCAGTACTCCACTTGATCTTTCCTCTTTGCCCGGCATCATTTTGCTTTCCACGGTGTTCCGCCTGGCGCTCACCGTCGCAACGACGCGCCTGATCCTGGCCGAGGGGGAGGCAGGCGCCATCATCCATACGTTCGGCGATTTCGTGATCTCGGGCAATATCGTGGTCGGTTTCGTCATATTTCTGGTCGTCACCATGGTACAATTCATGGTCCTCGCGAAGGGCGCCGAACGCGTGGCCGAAGTGGCGGCGCGCTTCACGCTCGACGCTCTGCCGGGTAAGCAAATGGCGGTCGACGCAGAGCTACGCAACGGCCACATCGATGCCAACGAATCTCGCAGGCGACGCGCCGCATTGGAGAAGGAAAGCCAACTTTACGGCGCGATGGATGGCGCGATGAAGTTTGTGAAGGGCGATTCCATCGCCGGACTGGTGGTTATCTTCATCAACATGCTGGGTGGGATATCGATCGGCCTGCTCTCGAAGGGCATGTCCTTCGGCGATGTGCTGCATCACTATACTCTGCTAACGATAGGCGATGCATTGATATCGCAGATTCCGGCCCTGCTGCTATCAATTACAGCGGCGACCGTCGTCACTCGTGTCACGGGGGCGGCGAGGGTCAACCTTGGTACCGAAATAGTGAATCAGATCACTGCCAGCAAGCGACCAGTGCGGGTCGCAGCTTGCGTCCTGGTTTTGATGGGGTTCGTTCCTGGCTTCCCCCTGCCCGTCTTTTTGGTGTTGGCCGCAATCTTCGCCGCGATAAGCTTTGTGAAGGGCGATGTTGTCGATACCACAAGTGCAGGGGACACTCAAAAACAAACCGCGCCCGCGCAGGAATGTCCGATCGCTTTCTTCCTTGCGCCAGACCTGATGCATGCGATTGAACAAGTCGAATTGCAGCAGGAGATTGCACGCGTTTCGCAACTACTTTCAGCCGATCTTGGCATTGTCGTTCCCCCCATCCCTGTCACTGTCGACCAGCAGTTGCTGGAGTCTCAGTTTCGAATAGATATCGAGGGGGTGCCAGTTGAACAGGGTGTGTTTGATCCGAGCCAGCTGATGCTCAAAGACGATGTGGCGAACATCGAATCGAGCGGTATCCCGTATCGGCGTGATCCAAAAACGGACAGACTCGTGGCCGACCAAAGCCATGCACCGGCTCTCAAGAGTGCCGGCATCACACATTACGGTCCTGGCGAATTCCTCGCCTTGCGCCTCCATACAGCGTTGACCCGTTTCGCACCCCGATTGATCGGTATTCAAGAGACCCGACAATTGATAGGCCGAATGGAGAAGGACTATTCTGATCTGGTCAAGGAGGTGCTGCGCACGACGCCAATACCTCGGATTGCGGATGTGCTGCGCCGGCTCCTGGATGAAGGAATCCCGATCCGCCACACCCGCCTTCTCTTAGAAGGATTGGCGGAATGGAGCGAACGTGAGCCAAACGTTGCCCTGCTCACGGAATATATTCGTTCTGGTTTGAAGCGTCAGATCTGTCACCGCTATGCCAACACAGAGGGCATCGTGCCCGCCTTGGTCGTCGAACGCCAGAGTGAGGATGTGATGCGCAATGCAGTTCGAGATTCGGCTGCAGGACCCCACCTCGTACTAGAGGACCGGCAAAGCGAAGCGCTGCTGTCACAGGTACGTCAGATCCTTTCGAACACAGCACCGGGTCAGACCCGCCCTGTCGTTTTAACCTCAACGGACATCCGACGCTTCGTCCGCGGCTTTTTCACCAGAAACGGGATCGATGTTGCCGTGCTGTCTTATCAAGATATCGCCTCCGACTTTACAGTTAAACCCGCCGGGTCCGTCAAATTCCCGCATGGATCGATCAGTGGGCTGTCAGAGTAAACCCAATCCGTTTGCCATCGAATGAACGTGATAGCACTCTATGATAATTGGAAACCAAGCATGAATTCACACCAGAATACAGACGGCCGAGCATTTAGGAACTCACTTTTCTTCTCTGTACTCGCCATGCTGCCTCTCGGCGGTTGCGCCAGCTTGGACAAGCCTGCTCTTTCAGTGAGGGAGACGTCATCCCCAGAGCTGCTCAACGCCAACCAAATCGACCCGGCTATGCGAGAACGCATTTTGAGCGCGGTCGGCCAGGATGCACAAGAGCGGGCTCTGCGGGATGAGTTGACGCAGCACCCAGACAATGTCGATGCGGCGATCCGTCTTACGAATGCTTTGGTCGCGCAGAAGCGTCCGCATGAGGCGCTTCAGGTACTGGACAGGCTCTTGGTTGCAGCCCCAGGAAATTTGCGCGCATTGAACGCGAAGGGAGTGATCTTGGACCTTGAGGGGCGGCATGACGCGGCACAGGTGCTGTATCGGCAAGCTCTCGAGACAGAGCCTGGGAATCAGATGGTGCAGCACAATCTCGACCTGTCGCTTGCGTTTTAAAGGAAGTCCGGACCTGAGTGCGTTGGCGCGGTCGCGCTAGCTGTGCACATGCACCGCCCGACACACCTTGGTCAGCGACCGGTTATTTCCAGCACCTCGGCGTCAGCGCCGGCCAGCTCCTGCACACGACCGGCGATGGTGGTTCGCGACCGCGTGCCCAGTTGATACAGGCCTCCCGCAGGATCGTCCGGACCATATTCTCGATGCTGCGCATTTCGTTCAGCACCGGGTGGCGGTGAACGAGGAGAGAACGCCAGAGCCGGCATTGCCAGCTCTTGACATGCACCGGCTGGCCTTCGGCGCGCAATCCGTCGTGAGGCCAGGCCGTCAGCGAGCACGCTTCCAGGTTGACGCGCTCCAGCGGGAGCCCGACTTTGGGCAGCGCGATGCGGGCAAGAAGATCAAAGGCAAGAAGCGGCATATTCTCGTCAATACCAAGGTCTCCTGATGCACGCCCTCGTTCATGCCGCCGACATCCAGGACTGCGATGGCGGCGTGATGGTGATGGCGAAGCTGTTCGGACTCGATCCCTTCCTGTTCAAGCTCTACGCCGGTGGCGGCCATTCCAGGGGCCGGAGTTCCAAAAGGGGCTGAGGAAGACAAATTCAATTTCGAATCGCACCAGGGCGCTCGCCTTCCTCAAGCTGGCCTCCATTCGCCTCATGGTCGGAAGGCTTCGGGCACTGTAAAGTTATCAGCGGATTGATGCAGCGATAGCTGGCCGGGACGGCTGTCACGCTGTGGCGAGACACGCGATTTTGTTCCAGATTTGCATGGCGGCGTTACGCAGGTCTCGATGTTGAGCCGATGACAGCGTATTGCGGGGAAAGTGGAACAGGTTGGCAATCGGATCATGGATGGAAACGAACCGCTGAAGCTGGCGTGCCGACTTGAAGCGTTTCATGGTCCTTTCGCGTCGTCGGGTCGGCTGGTGCGAATTTTCCGCTCGATTATTGAGGCCTTTGTGCGACCGGTGTTCGACACCGGGCATGAGGTCGCGCCTGGCGGCATCATAGGACCGGAGCTTGTCGGTGATCATGACTCGTGGTGTCCGCCCTTGAGCCTTCAGCAACTTGCGCATCAGACGCTTTGCCGCCTTGGCATTTCGGCGGCTTTGCACCAGCACTTCGAGGACCAAGCCGTCCTGATCGACGGCACGCCAGAGCCACTGCTTCTTGCCATTGATGGCCACCACACATTCGTCGAGATGCCATTTGTCGCCCAGGCAGCCGGCTGACCGTCGCTTGATCTCCCGGGCGAAATGCCGCCCGAATTTCTCCGCCCAGCTTCGAATGGTCTGATGCGTGACGATGATGCCGCGGGCCGCCAACATGTCCATGCGCAGGCTGAGCGGAAAGCGAAAGTATAGCCATACCGCGTGCGCAATGATCTCGGCGGGAAAGCGGTGGCAACGATAAAGCGGATCACGAGCAACTTCTGACATGGCCCATGTTCGCACATCTTCATCAGCCGTCGGTTAACTTTACGGTGCCCGGCTACCTCATCAAGATGCCAGACATCGTCTTTCGATGGCGCCTTGCGGCGCAGGCGACGTGCATAATCGGGACTGTGCTTCTTTCCCCAGCGGCGGATGGTCTCGTAGGAGACGACGATCCCCCGCTCCAGCAGCATTTCTTCAACATCGCGCAGGCTCAGCCCGAACCGGTAATAAAGCCAGACGGCATGAGCAACGATTTCGATCGGGAAGCGATGGTTCTTGTAGGTGGCGCATGCTTCGACCATGCCAACCTGACTTATCGTCAAACCGTTAAGCCAAAATCAATGTGACAGCACCCCTGCTTGAGTTCCTGATAGTCCCGCTCGATCCGCCATCGCATCTTGGCCTGATCGACGAGGTCGGCAAGCCTGGTCTTTCCAGGCAAGGTCGAGAGCCAGTACTTAGTTGGCTCGACTTCACCGTCCGGCCATTCGATCAGGAACCATTCCTCAGCGTGGGGGATGGAGCGCCAGTAGTCGCGATGGGCCGGCCGAACCCGCACGGTGGCAAAGCGTGAGGCAAGCGACGCCTTGGAGCCCTCGCGCCAAGTAACCATGTGCCAGGCGTCCTCGGGCAGCGCTTGCGCCAGTTCCTTGGCTGAGACCGGCGCATGTTCAGCCTGCCGCCGAACGCGCGAGGGCGGGCGTCCGCGTCCGCTCCACGGCTTCGGCGGCAATGGTTGCGTGCCGGGCGACCACAGGCGGATCGAGGACTGGACCCCGACGACATAGGTCAAGCCCACCTTTGTCAGCCCGGTGCGGAAGGCGGTGTCGTTGCCGTAACCGGCATCGGCCAGCACCACGCCCCGTGAGACGCCGGCCTCCAGCGCCGCCCGAATCTGCGCGAGGGCGATTTCGGGCTTGGTGCGGAAGACCACATTCTCCGGCACGCCTGTCTTGGCCCGCCGGTCAGGGTCGTTCGCCCAGCTTTCCGGCAGATAGAGCTGATAGGCAATCGGCAGGCTCGCCTGCTCGGTGGCAACCGACAGAGAGACCGCGACCTGGCAGTTGTCCTGCTTGCCGAGCTGCCCGCAATACTGCCGTGCAACCCCAACCGAATGCTTGCCTTTCTTGGGAAAGCCGGTGTCGTCGACGATCCAAGCACGGATCTGCCCCTGACGCTCAAGCGCTGGCAGCACCTGTTCCCGCACGCGGCTCAGCACGGCATCATCCGACCAATCCGCCTTCGCTACGAAATGATGCAGCGACTGGTGCGCCGCCTGGACACGCCCAGGCTCCACCCGTGCCGCCATCGGCTCGACGCTTTTGCGCTCGCGCGGCAAAAGCAGCCCGGTGCAATAGGCCTTCAGCGGCGCCACCCGGTCAGCGTGACCCAATACCGAGGCCAGCGTCTCGACATAGGCCGCAAAACGCGATTCACTCGTTTCGATTCCGTCCTGGAGATCCATCGCTCCCTCCATATGAAGCACGAATCGCCATTCTCGCAATCAGTCGTTAACGAAACTTACGACACAGTAAGACTAGGGGCCAGTTTGTAGAGTGCCGGATCGGCGTCTCTTAAAGAGAACACGGTTGTGCCCCTGACCGCAGGCTCTTGCGTGATTAGGGGAATCACATCGTCGACCGCCTCTGGAAACGCGTCTCCCGTGGCCCGTAGCATCTGAACCAACTTGAAGTTGGCCCTCGGCGTTTGGAGTTCGGCGTCAAGTGGCCAGGTGCCGCGAAACACCGGCCCAACAACTTCGCGCCAGGTCTTGAGCTTCTCTGCGGGCGCCTCCGACTTCCATCTCAATGGCGAAGCGGTGCCCGACCTGCCAGAGGGCATTGGACCCTATGCGGCGCAGTGCTGCTCTGGCCTCTACAGGTGCCCCTTCCGCGTGGGGCCGACCAGGCATGGATCAGCGCCGGGGCCTCGCCGGCCTTCACCGTCCGAGACTACAGGGAGCGATCAGCGTTCGGCCGGGCGGAGTTGGTCAGGTTACGCAGCCCGGGCGAGCGCGGATCGCGCTTGGCCGCTGATCGGTGATGACGCGCGGTTCTTGTCTCGATTTGGAAACCCGCCACGAGAAACGCTTGGCCGGCCAGTAGGTCGATGGTTGCGCCCGCCATCATCATCGTGCGCAACAGTCGAAAGGGCGGCATTCCCGACAGCACGCCCGCATCATCCGAAAGTTAATTCCGATCCGTGATGCGCTGCGCGAGTGCCGAAGGCGAGGGAATTCGACGGCCCCCGAGAGAAAAAGCGAACGCAGTATGTGCATCGCCCCGCCGGAACTAGCTTACAGCGCGTCAGCTCACCGTCAGCTCGTTCGAGTAGCTCTCTTCGAGAGAGACCTAACAACTCAAAATCATATTAAAGACTTCCGCCAAAAAGGGAACGAATGCCATGTACGGTCGGAAAAGTGGCTCATCCGAAAGCTCCAACCAAGCTAACGACCCGGTACGGTCAAAGGGCAGCGACGGCTTTGGCAAGCACTTGCGCACATGGCGCCGCCTGGTCTCAATGCGAGTTCGTCTCCAGCGCCGGCACGCCCGTACTCGCTAGTTTCGCGGCCTCCTATCGTGGAGATCGACAGGTCTTCGTGTGTTTTGCATTGGGTTCAGGCTGGACCGGCGCGGCAGGGTCGATCCGGGCTGGCCATGACGACTGACGAAAACATGCCGCTGGTTCTCAGACGTCATGCCACCTGTCATCTGGGCGATTGCACTTACCCGCCAGAGCCCTGATGCACTACGGCTGACACATCAGCCCCAATCCACAGACAGCGCGTTCTCGTCTATATCGGAGATGAAAAAATGACGGGCATTGGCCGATCTGGAAAATCGCGCATTGGAGATGCTGGAGCCGGATCGAGCAGTTCGCGCTCGCAATCAGGTCTTGCCTCCGGGGAAGGCAGCCAAGGGTTCGGTTCCGTCCTGGAGCGGATGCGCTCTGAGGGAGGTAAAGGTTCACCCTCGGCTGGCGCTGCGCGAGGTGCCCATGATGACCTTGGCGGCAAATCTTCAGGCCCTTCCGTTCCCCCACATCGAATCCCGGCGGCTGCGCCACGTGCAGCCGCCGGGCCACGTGCGGCCGGTTCGCGGAGGCGCAGTGTTTCCTCAACGTCGGATGGTGAAGCCCTGGCGCCGGTCGCCAGCCAGCCGTCAACTTCGGGTGTGACAGTCCCCAGTTCCTCGTCAGGCGAAGTCATCAACGAGACAAAGCGACGAATGTGCTCGCTGATTGACGAAATCCAAGTTCTCGAAGAGAAGAGCCTGCATAGCGGAAAACCGATGGAGGGCTTCCGAGACGAGCTTGATCAGCTCGCTAATGCGGGCGCAGAACTTCTGGAATGCTACGCGAGCCTGCCCAAGGATGAGGCGCGCAGCACTCTGTCCGACGATGATGTGCGTCACTACCGCGCCGACGTGATTCATCGGGCGGACAGTGCCAACGAGCTGGCCCATACGATCTTCAAGAAGGAGGAACAGAACCGGAAGCGGATGGAGGACATTCTCCACAACTTGGTCAAATCCAATGCCACCCTCGACCAGCTGAGCCGATCGGCTCCCAGTATGGCGAAGTATCCCGTGGCCTGCGTGGAGCGTTGGGACAAGAAAGTACAGCGCCACGAATTGATGCGGGCCGTCTGCGTCGCGACAGCCGACTTACCAAGCTCAACAGCCGAGATGCGGCGGGAAGAAGAGGCCGCGCTGCGGCTGCACTCGGGCTGGGTTGTCAATTCAAAGATAATGCAGCTGCAATCGCGGATCAATCTCGCGCAGGTCAACATGGCCCCGCAGGCGATCATGCTCGAAGCACCCATCAGGGAACTCCTCATCGGTGACAACGGGCAAACGCGTCTGCTGGGTAACTTCATCGGCGAGGTTTTTCCGGCATTCGTCTCGACGGCCGAAGCTGTACTGAGGAAGGAAGGGCGCCCGCTCGACGCGGAACACTGCGCCGTTCTGGAAGGAGTTGTGGAGCGGCTTGCGGATTTTGCGTCGGCCTCGCACTCCGTGGTTGACAGGCTAAGGGATCACCAAGCAGGTGCTGGCCTCCCATTGGAACTGTTGACCCGGATCGTGGACGACGCCTGGATCGCTTCGGACGAGGTTACGGACCTCCTCGCACTGCAGCCGAAGCCGCCAGCCCCTGACCTGACGGCCGACGCTGCCGCTGCGATGCCGACTGGAACTGCCGGCAAGACTATGGTGGCCGAAAGCACTACAGCGCCCAGAAAAAAAGGAAAAGACAAGAGCAAGCAGGCCGCTGGCGCCGGGAGTTCGGCGGCCGGGCGGCCGGAGCCGCAAGTCGCTGCGGCCGTCAGCGACCCTGCGCCAGCAGCCAAGGTGCTCGTACGCACGGATTTAGGTACGAAGAAGCTCGTGAGTGCAGAGGAGGCGCAGAACAGTGCGTCGTCCGCGGCAGCACGCTTGGCGATCTTGCAAAATCCAACGACGGGGGAAAACACGAAGTCACTAGTCGCACGGTCGACCGAACTTTTGAAGTTCGATTTGCCTGCTCAGCAAAGTTTGATCTCCCGAGCGCGCTCCGGGAAGCCCGAGGACGTCGAACACGCCGTCGGCCTCGTGGTCCAGCGCCTGCAAACGCAGGCTGTCGAGATGGAGCCCTGCCTCCCAGCGTTGGAGGCGTCTCGTCTCTCCAAGGAGGGAAAGATGGACGACGTGCACCGACTAACGGTTCAGTTCAGGGACATGTTGGCCAATGTGCGGGGATTGGCTAAAGCTTGGGACGAACAAAAGCCTGATATGATCATGGATTGCATGAAGAGGTACCCATTTCCCTCGCAAAACCACCTTGAGCAGTTGCGGTCGGCCCGGGAGTTGACGCCTGCAGATCCCCCGTGCGCGTTGAACCCAGAGCCGAGCAATCTGTTCGAGATTAGGCTGCAGCCCAAGGCGCTGAGCAACCGTACACTACCGAGTCCAATGTGGGTGCACATCCACACGACACGAAAGATATATGCGAAGCAGTTGGCAACGCTGGACAGCGCCGAGTTCGCCGCTTGCCACGTCAAGTCCAGTGAACAGCGCGGCCATAATCGGCAGTGGCAGACCTCCCGGGCTAAGAAGGGTTACGACAACGCAATCCACCGCGGCAAGCTCACCCCGGCGTTCTGTAAGTCCTTGTTGAGCGACCGGGCCGATATGCGAAATGGGCCGGCGTAACATCGGCATTTTGTGGATTCCAACCAGCTTAGTAGACAGAGGCGCAATCTGGGAAACCCCTGGCAGAGCGGCAGTGGCCTGGATCGCAGGTGTGTCTGATTCTCGCGATGGCCGGCATCGAGCATGCTGCTCTAGGGTTTTGGGTACTGCCCGACAACCTGACGACCCGACAGCACGCCTGCATCACCCGAAAGTTTTTCCAAATCCGCGATGTGGTGCACTAGACGTTATGACCGTGGTCTGAGGAGCGGCCCGCCCTCAGACTTTGCAGCTGTTAAGCAAACGGGGGTTGCTTCGGCACTGTAAAGTTATCAGCGGATTGATGCAGCGATAGCTGGCCGGGACGGCTGTCACGCTGCGGCGAGACACGCGATTTTGTTCCAGATTTGCATGGCGGCGTTACGCAGGTCTCGATGTTGAGCCGATGACAGCGTATTGCGGGGAAAGTGGAACAGGTTGGCAATCGGATCATGGATGGAAACGAACCGCTGAAGCTGGCGTGCCGACTTGAAGCGTTTCATGGTCCTGTCGCGTCGTCGGGTCGGCTGGTGCGAATTTTCCGCTCGATTATTGAGGCCTTTGTGCGACCGGTGTTCGACACCGGGCATGAGGTCGCGCCTGGCGGCATCATAGGACCGGAGCTTGTCGGTGATCATGACTCGTGGTGTCCGCCCTTGAGCCTTCAGCAACTTGCGCATCAGACACTTTGCCGCCTTGGCATTTCGGCGGCTTTGCACCAGCACTTCGAGGACCAAGCCGTCCTGATCGACGGCACGCCAGAGCCACTGCTTCTTGCCATTGATGGCCACCACACATTCGTCGAGATGCCATTTGTCGCCCAGGCAGCCGGCTGACCGTCGCTTGATCTCCCGGGCGAAATGCCGCCCGAATTTCTCCGCCCATCTTCGAATGGTCTGATGCGTGACCATGATGCCGCGGGCCGCCAACATGTCCTCAACCATGCGCAGGCTGAGCGGAAAGCGAAAGTAGAGCCATACCGCGTGCGCAATGATCTCGGCGGGAAAGCGGTGGCAACGATAAAGCGGATCACGAGCAACTTCTGACATGGCCCATGTTCGCACATCTTCATCAGCCGTGGTTAACTTTACGGTGCCATACTACGCCATGCTGCAAGAACCAGCCATAGCCGCGTGACTCAAACCAAATGGCCTTCGCCAAACCCGGGACGGTTCTGAAACTCTCCGTCAGCTAATCGTCAGCCAAGCGATCTATCTAGACCTGCCGTGCCTAACCGGCCCGACGCTAACGGAAAGATAGTAGTGCAAATCCTAGTATAGCGAATTGGTGGCCCGTCCGATGCACACTACACGCGCATTGGCGAAGCTGACGAGGCGTGATTTCACTCATCAAAGCCTTCATACGCTAGGGCTCAGCGACATCAGCCCCAACAGCATAGGCAACACATCCTCGCCTATATCGGAGACGGAATATGACGGGCGTGAACCGATCTGGGAGATCGCGGACTGAAAAGAGAGTCGGCAGGACGGGGGAGGCGAGCAGTTCGCGCTCGCAATCAAGTCTTGCGCCTGGGGCAGGCAGCCAGTCGTTCGATACCGTCGTGGAGCAGATGCGCTCTGTGGAGATAAATAGAAGGACGCCCGCCGTGCCAATGGAGCGCGGTGCCGATGACGCCCTGCACGACAGGCCGTCCGGCCCCTCCGTTGGTATACACGGAACCCTGGACGCTGCGCGGCATGCCGCCGCCGCGCCACGTGCAGCCGGTCCGCGGCGGCGCAGTGTTCCGTCAATGTTGGAGGGTGAAACCCTGGCCCCGGTCGCCAGCCAGCCGCCAACTTCGGGTGTGGCAGCGCCCATTTGCTTGTCAGGCGACGAAATCAAGGAAAAGCGACGAATGGACAGTCTGCTTACGCTAGTGGGCATGCGCTTTAACGCGGCCAGGCAAGACCCGGGCGATGAAAAGCTGCTCGATCAGGTCATCAATGCAGGCTCAGCAGCTCTGCACCACTACAAGAGCCTATCCCCGGCTTTGGCGCGGACCATTGTGGACGACAACCAGTTGATTACCTGCCGCTACCTCGTGTGGGATGCGGTGCAAGAATATAGCCGCCTTGCCGAACCGACTATCCACAAATTGCAAAAAAAAAAAGCTGAGGAAGAAGCGATCGGGCTGACTCAATCCACGGCTACCCCGGAGAGTGTGGTGGAGGCGCATGCGGCCTGCGTGAAATGGTGGGAAAAGAAGGTAGGGCACTGCGAACGGGGGCGAGCCGCCTGGCGCGCCACTACCAGCTTGCCAAGTGCAACAGCCAAGATGCGGCAGGAAGAAGAGGCCACGCTGCGGCTGGCAACCGGCTCGGTAATGCATAGCAAGCTCGTGTATCTGCAATCTCGGATCGATCTCGCGCGGGCGAAGATTGAGCCGCAGGCGAGCACGTTCGACGCACCCGTCAGGGAAATCCTCCTGGTTGAGAATGGGCGAGTGCGTCTGCTGGAAGCCTTCAGCGGGGACGTTTTACCGGCATTCCTTTCGACACAGAACGCTGTTCTGAGCAGCGGTGGGCACCCACTCGACGCAGATCACTGCGCCGTTTTGGAAGGAGTCATCGAGCGGCTTTCGGAGTTTGCGTCCGAGTTGCAAGTCATCCGGACCAACCTAAACGATCACCAAACAAGTGCCGACCTCCCATTGGAACTGTTGAGCCAGATCGTGGAAGGCGCGTGGATCGTCGGGCACGAGGTCATGCACTTGCTGGAACTGCAGCCGAAGCCGCCAGCCGTTGCACTGCCGCCCGACGCTGGCGCTGCGATACCAGCCGAAACTGCCGGCAAGTCTCGAGTGGCCAAAGGCACTCTGGCACTGCAGCCGAAGGCGCCAGCGCTCATTGCCTCGCCGGCCGACGCTGGCGCTACGATACAGATCGACACTGTCGGCAAGTCTCCAGTGGCCAAAGGCACTCTGGCACTGCAGCCGAACTGGCCAGCGAACATAGCACCACCAGCCGATATGGGCGCTGGAATACCGGCCGACACTGCCGGCAAGGCTGCGGTGGCAGGCGCCGCAGCGCGTAGGAAGCGGAAAGGCAAGGGCAAGCCGGCCGTTGGCGCCGGGAGTTCAGCCCCCGGGCGGGCGTCGCAAGTCGCTGCCGTCGACAGCGACACGGCGCCAGCAGACAAGGTTCTAGTGCTCTCGGATATGGGTACGAAGCTTGTGAGCGCGGAGGAGGCGCGTGCGAGTGCGTCGGCGGGCGCACAGTCGGCAAAGCAGGCGCCGCCGTCCATGGAAGCACTGACGCAAGAGCGCCAGGTGAAACCCGAGGACGCCCGCTACGTCGCGGAAACCGTGGTCGAGCGCCTGCAGACGCAGCCCGCCGAGATGCGGGCCTGTCCGGCCGCGTTGGATGAGCCTCGTCGACCAGGCCTGCTTGCGCCTGCACAGGTGCCCGAAGTGCAAGACAAAACAGTCCGGCTCAAAGGAATGTTGAACCAGGCGCAGGAACTGGCCAAAGCTCTGAACTCGCAATCAAGTCATGCCCCTGGGCAATCCAGCCAATCGTCCGATGCCGGCGTGGAGCGGACGCACTCTGGGCCCCAAGATAGAATGTCCTATGCTCGCGTCGTGCGAGGGGCCGACGAAGCCCTTGGCGACAAATCTGCCGATTACTCCATAGCTCCCCGCGGAGCCCTTGCAGGTTCGCGAGGCGCAACCAGTGGGCCGCGGCATGGTTCTCCCCAAGGTCGGCACGGCGAAGCGATGGGTAGGCAAGAAAGCTCTTTGCGTTTAGAGAGGTCCTGGCTCGGCGATCAAGAACCGAGTAGGTCGCAACCGGACACGCTCGCACGCCATGACCAAAGCCAGTCCAGGCCGGTTGCAGGACCGGAACGGCGGCGTTTCGACCATGTAGCTGCACAGAGCTTCGACGATGCACTACTTAATGACGCTTTGCACAAAATTTTCTTCGCACACGACATCAATGAATTCTCATACGCTGTGGTGGAGAACGACAAGAGGCTGCAGAGTCAGGCGCATCGGGCAACATTCCTACGAAAGGCCGCTTCCGAGTTCACCCGTCACTTTGTTCCAAGATGGGAGGACGATGTCCGCGCCGGCAATACCTGGGGGTTCGCCACCTCATGCAACGCGACGAGCCGGGAGCCTGGAGGTCAGGCAGGCATGGAAGCTTGCAGGGCCATGGCAGCTCAGGTGTCGAGGCTCGGCAGGGCGCTGAACGATGTCGAAAGCAAAACGCTTTCGCTGTTCGTATTGTCGTTCAGTCGACATCCCCGATTGGCGGAATGTCGCAATGGAATGATCACAATCGCCAAGCTGTTTCATGAGCAACCCGGAGCGCTGTCGGAGCTCAACGGTCAAAGTCTCGCTCTGCTGGTCAACGGATTCAGCAAGTGGCCGGAACAGGAGAACGCTCGTAAGGCCACGGTAGCAGTTGCCGCCGAGATTCGCCGCCGCCCTGCCGGGCTCTCTGATTTTGATCCGCAGAACCTGGGTAACGTTGTGAACGGGTTGAGCAAGTGGCCGCTAGAGGAGGAGTGTTGCGGCGTTATCGATGCAATCGCCGGGAAGGTCTGTGGCCGCGCCGGTGAAAAAGCCGGCCTGTCTGGGTTTAATTCGCAGGCATTCGCAAACCTGGTGAACGGGTTCAGCAAGGCGCGGGAACCGGGGAACTCACATCAGGCGACCATTGTCATAGCCGATGCGGTCTGTCGCCTCGCCGATGAAATTGTCATAGCCGATTCGATCGGTCGCCTCGCCGATGAAAAAGCCGGCCGGACTGGGTGGTATCCGCAGGCGTTGGCGAATTTGGTGAACGGCTTCAGCAAGTGGCCTTTGGACTGCCGCGGCGCTATAGTTGCGATCGCGCGTCAGGTCGCTGGCGGGGCCGGCAAGCTGCCTGTGTTTGATGCGCAGGCATTGGCGAACCTGGTGAACGGGTTCAGCAAGTGGCCAGAGGACTGCCGCGGCGCTACAATTGCAATCGCCGCTGAAGTCTGTCGCCTCGCGGACCTCCCAAAGGCCGGGCTTTCTGGTTTCGATCCGCAGCACCTGGCGAACCTGGTGAACGGCTTCAGCAAATTGCAAGCGGCGGAGTGCTCACGCGCCACCGTTGCAATCGCCGGTGAAGTCTGTCACCGCGCCGGCCGCCGCAAGGGGCTTTCTGATTTTGATGTGCAGCACCTGGCGAACCTGGTGAAGGGCTTCAGCAAGTGGCCGCAAGAGGTGAATTTGGGTTACGCCACCAATGTGGTCGCCGGCGAGGTGCTTCGCTGCGCCGAGCCACTCTCTGAATTTCTTCCGCTGCACCTGGCGAGCCTAGTGAACGGCTTCAGCAAGTGGCCGCGATGGGAAAACTCACATCAAGCCACAGTTGCGATCGCCGGTGAGGTCCGTCACCGCGCCGACCAGCTGTCTGGGTTCGAACCGCAGGAGCTGGCAAACCTGGTGAACGGTTTCAGCAAATGGCCCGAGGACTGCCGTGGCGCCATCGTTGCGATCGCCCGGGCGGTGCCTCGCCGCGCCGGCCGGCTGTCGGGATTTAATGGGCAGGATCTGGCGAACCTGGTGAACGGTTTCAGCAAGTGGCCTTTGGACTGCCGCGAGGCCATGGTTGCGATCGCCCGGGCGGTGCCTCGCCGCGCCGGCCGGCTGTCGGGATTCAATGGGCAGGATCTGGCGAACCTGGTAAACGGCTTCAGTAAATGGCCGCAAGAGGAGAACTCACGTCAGGCCACCGTTGCGATCGCTGGTGAGGTGCTTCGCAGCACAAACCCGCCCCCTGACTTTAGCTCGCAGTACCTCGCGAACCTGGTGAACGGCTTCAGCAAATGGCCGGAAGAGGAGGCCTTACGTCAAGCCGCCGCGGCGATTGCTGGTGAGGTGATTCGCAGCGCTAACCGGCTCCCTGATTTTACCTCGCAGCACCTGGCGAACCTGGTGAACGGCTTTAGCAAGTGGCCGCAGGAGGAGAAATCACGTCAGGCCACCGCGGCGATCGCCGGTGAGGTGCTTCGCGGTGCCGAGCGACTCTCCGGGGTTAATCCGCAGCAACTGGCAAATCTGCTCAACGGCTTCGACAGGTTTGCGGAAGAAGAGGCGTGCAGCCAGGCGATTTTGGAGATCGCGCGCAGACTCGGCCAGGCGGGTCAACCATTCCGTCATTTTGCCGCGCCCGGGCTCTCCAGTATCGCCAACAGTTTGGCGCGGGGGATCCTCAGGAGCGAGGACGCCGGAGAGATTGCAGAGGCCGCTCTGCTGAAAGATCGGCTGCACAAACTGGCTCATTATCTTCATTATGCCAGTGATCGTCTGGAGGAGGCCGACGCGGTGGGCGTCACGAGCATCTTGAAGGCGTTGGCCAAGGCTCAATTGTATGATGATCTCGGTTCGCTCGCAGGAGCAGGTTTAAATCGGCTCGCGGAATTGCATCGTGCCCCTGGCTTTGCCCATGAGAATAACCTCGAAACCATGGGCAATCTGTGCGCCGCTCTGCTGCCGCTGGCTCGCAGTCCGCGCAAGCAGCTGCTTTGGCACCGGCGGCCGGCTCTGAACTTGCTGAACGATATTCAACCGATCGTGGAGCACAAGATCGAAGCCCATCTCAGGGCAAGCGATGCCGAGCGGGCCCGCGGGCCGTACTCGACCCGTTGTCTGGCCCTGTCGATTTATCAAGTGCTCAAGGCCCGTGCGAGCCTGGCAGGGTTGCTGCGGCGGCCCTATGTCGAGGGCAACAAGCCCGATTTGCGTGCGAGGCGCGACGAGCTGCAGTCCAAGACCAAGGAAATCCTGGACAGCACGCGCGAGCTCGTCGAACGCGACCTTTCCAACATGAGCTGGAACCTGATCGCGCAGATCGAAGCGGAGGGTCCGACCGATGCGCTGGACACGTTCATGGCGCAGAACGCCGCGACGGTGCAGGCCCAAAATCGAGCGTCCGTCTTCGACGTCCATCAGACTTTGCGAGCCATGGACCACGAGCCCAGACCGCCCCAGGGCGAGGCGGGGCTGATGCGATTGCCGGTGGTCGACATGCAGGGCCGGCAACTGGCCACGGAGGCCGAGACACGCTATTCGATCTTTCATCGCCTGACCTCGGGGGCGGTGAAGATGGTCGCGGTGCAACTGCCCGGAAAGCCGAGCCCGTTCATGCTGGCGCGCACGTTGACCGTCGAGGGCGTGCCATACCGCATGGACCTGTTCGGCGGCAGCAAGTTAAAGCCGCCGCCGAAGACGCTTTCGCAGGTCGCCGCCCGCATTCCAGGTCGGGTGGAGGCAGCATCTTCCGGCGGAAAGCTGCTGGCCATTCCCTATGCCGAAACCGCACCGGGCACTGCGTTCGAGCAGCTATCGCGCTCTTGGGCGCCTTTCAAAGAGGCATATTACTACACTCAGCGCAGGGGGTTTGCAGCGCCACCGAATTTACAAGGTCTGGGGCCTCGCGACTACGCGTTGGAAGGCGCCTTCAAATTGTCGCTGCTGCCGGACCGCCCTGCCAACCAGGAACGTCCCTTCAAGCTGATTGGGCCGGAAGGCCCGATCGCCTTGCGACCGTATGACGGCTGCGGTTTCATCAAGGCCTCGCTGGCCACGCGTATGCCAGCTGTTCGCCGGACCGGTCGGCAGGAAGGACCTGATCGGGTTCCTGCTTTTGGTGAGGGAAGGAGATCGTCCTTGCCTGCCTCGGCGCTGCAACATTATCCGCGCAGCGAGCAAGTGGCCGATGAGGCGCACGAGAAGGCCAAGACCTGGCTCGAGAGCAGAGAGGGGAAAGAGCTGACGGCCGAGGAGCTGTTTCGAACGGTGACTGTCGGACATATCGACGGTCCTGGCGCAGTCGCGGTACCGTCCGCTGATAAGTGTCTCCATGTGCCGACGCTCAAGAGCGAGACGTTGACGGGCAAAAGCGGTGTGCTGATCGGGCGGTCGCCCTACGACAAGCCCAACCTGCGCCCATTTTCCGCCGACCTGGTCAAGTCAGCAGTTGATGGGGACCCGACGGCAGCGTTCCTCGACACCTGCGTTGCTATCCAATACAGCTTTAATGTCGCCCAGAAGTCGGGGGAGGAACTCGCGGCCGACGATCCGACTTTCTTTGCCAAAGGCATCCTGATCGTCGTGCCGGACGAGATGTGGCCGGCCGCCCACGCCGACCGAGGGCTGGTTTTGTCTGCCGAGGACGTCAAGTCCCATTCGCACTGGACGACAGGCAAGGACCGCGTCAAGGAGGACACGCCGCTCGACTGCCTCGGCATCCTGCAGGCCACCGAGGTGTTCGCTCCGGGCTCCTTGGTTGCCGTCCCGACCGGTGAACAGAAAAAGCTTGACGGCGACTTCGATGGCGACACCGTCATCATCATCGGCGACCGGCCGCAGCTTTATGAGCATGTGCGCGAGTTCGATGAAAAGGAGCAAGCTCTCGGACTTCCATCGCTGAAGCCGCCAAAGTCGCATACTCCGGCGCTTGACGGCGACAAGTACCAGTTTGGTCGCGCCAGCCAGATTCTCGCCGCCACCCAGGATGTCCTGGAAACCTATAGCGGTCTGCAGCGAAACTTCCTGGCTCAATCCCATGAAGCGCGAGGCTGGTTTGCCGAGCGTGCCATCTTTGGCACCTACGAAGGCGTTCACCACGAGCTTCGGCGAGACATCGGTCAGTTGTTGGGCCGCGAAGAGGAGGTGAGTGGCCAGGATATCGAGACCGTGTTTGCGAGAGCGCGGCGCGAGATCGAGGTCGCCCGGCATCCGGTTGCTCGCGAAATGGCCGCGCTGCTGGTCGCCGACCTTGAGGCGTGGGCACAGAAGCCGGAACGCCTGCCCGAAACAGTCGGGCCCGTGAACGATGCAAAAAGCACGACGCTGAGCGCAGCAGTCTCAGAGTTGTTGCCGGATCTGGCGGATGCCTATCCGGTAACAAATCAGCCACGAGACCGCATCCGGGCTTTGATCGACAACTATCCTGCGCGGATCGATCCTCGCCCGGACGGTTACAACCCGGATGACCTCGTGCAAAGCGCAAACAATCTCCTGAGCCTCGGCATCAAGGTCGGCACCGATGCCTACAAATCCAACACTGGCGCTCGGCTTTTTTCCAGGAAAAGCCAAGATCTTCAGCGGCTGCTGCATACGACGCCTGGCTTGAGGTCCGTGCCCTACGTCAAGGGCCTGGCAGCGTCTCTCAACCATGGAAGGTTTGATGTCGATGCAGCCTTGAAGGACCTGGAGGACAACCCCACGCTGACGGCTTCAGTCATGGAAACATCGATCAATCTCGCTGCGGAGCACGGCATTTTGCGCAGACCCTCCGGCCTTCGGCCCACCGCCGAAGCTGCCGAGATGATCCCGCTGACCCCCGAGGAGGCCTCAGAGCGCGCCCGAATTGAGGTTGCGCGCGCTACAAAAGAGGAGGGGAAAATCACCGCAGCGGCACTCAGCGTCGCCGCAAGCCTCAGGAAAATGGAGATCCAGGTGAAAATGCCTCATCTGGAGCGCCGGTTGAGATCGGAACGCTCCATAAGAGAGCAGCTCACCGGCACGAGCATCTCGTCCGGCAGCACTCCACAGCTGATCAGCAGCGCCGTACGCCACGTCTTCGAAATTCCTGACAACGATTTTACACGTGCCTTCAAGGCAGCCATTCTGGCCTTCGAGGAGCAGCACTACACCGAAATCGAGGTGACCAACTGGTTCAAATTCGAGCGTCCGAGTTATCTCGGCATACACACTGTGCTCGCCACCACAGAAGGCTACCGTTTCCAGGTGGAATTCCATACGCCAGCCAGCTACAGCGCCAAAGTTGACAATCACGACGCCTATAAAGAGATGCAGGAGCTGAAGCGCCGTGATGCTTTGCAGAAGGCAGAGAAACTCGAGCAGAAGGTAAGAGAAGGCAATAAGGCAGTTGACAGACCCGATAACGTGCTCAGCATAGCACACTGGAGGGATGGTAAGGATAGTGCTGCTGCAGCACCTGGATTGCGAGCTGTCGGACGATCAACAGAGTCGGAGATCGCCAAGTCACCGGAGGCAAAGGAGACTGTCGCTGCCCTCGGCCATCGGCCGGTCGTGCTTGTCGGTATGCCGAGCGCCGGGAAAACCACGATTGGCGCGCCACTCGCCAAGCGACTGGGGCTGCGCTTCATCGATACCGACCAAGAAATTCAGAAGCAGACCGGGAAATCGACAACGCAGATATTCAATACAAATGGCGAGGGCTATTTTAGGAAGCTTGAGGCGGAGGCAATCGCGCGTGTGCTCGAGCAAGGGCCCGCGGTCATCGCGACCGGTGGCGGCTCGTTGAACGATGAGCAGACCCGGCGACTCATCGCCGACAAAGCGGTCTCGATCTGGATAAATACCGACCCGCGGGTGCTACGACGCCGCCTCAGGAACGATACCACCCGCCCGCTGCTGCGGGGCTCCGACCGGGATCAGACGGTTCCCCAACTCATGGACGAGCGCAAGCCGTTCTATGAACAAGCTAACGTCAGGTTTGTCCCACCCCGCAAAAACGATAAACAGAACGCGGGCCCATGTCTGAAGGCCCTGCACGCATACCTGTGCCCCACGGGGGCCGACGCTCAGTCGCTTTCTAATATATCCCACGGCACTGTAAAGTTATCAGCGGATTGATGCAGCGATAGCTGGCCGGGACGGCTGTCACGCTGCGGCGAGACACGCGATTTTGTTCCAGATTTGCATGGCGGCGTTACGCAGGTCTCGATGTTGAGCCGATGACAGCGTATTGCGGGGAAAGTGGAACAGGTTGGCAATCGGATCATGGATGGAAACGAACCGCTGAAGCTGGCGTGCCGACTTGAAGCGTTTCATGGTCCTTTCGCGTCGTCGGGTCGGCTGGTGCGAATTTTCCGCTCGATTATTGAGGCCTTTGTGCGACCGGTGTTCGACACCGGGCATGAGGTCGCGCCTGGCGGCATCATAGGACCGGAGCTTGTCGGTGATCATGACTCGTGGTGTCCGCCCTTGAGCCTTCAGCAACTTGCGCATCAGACGCTTTGCCGCCTTGGCATTTCGGCGGCTTTGCACCAGCACTTCGAGGACCAAGCCGTCCTGATCGACGGCACGCCAGAGCCACTGCTTCTTGCCATTGATGGTCACCACACATTCGTCGAGATGCCATTTGTCGCCCAGGCAGCCGGCTGACCGTCGCTTGATCTCCCGGGCGAAATGCCGCCCGAATTTCTCCGCCCAGCTTCGAATGGTCTGATGCGTGACCATGATGCCGCGGGCCGCCAACATGTCCATGCGCAGGCTGAGCGGAAAGCGAAAGTAGAGCCATACCGCGTGCGCAATGATCTCGGCGGGAAAGCGGTGGCGACGATAAAGCGGATCACGAGCAACTTCTGACATGGCCCATGTTCGCACATCTTCATCAGCCGTCGGTTAACTTTACGGTGCCGGCCGGACTATTCCGATGTCGTTCTGGCCGGCCCAGATTGACTGTGGCACTGTGGCCATACTGCTGCTCGACCTCCTCCCAAGTGAGGACCTTGGAAAGAATGGGAAGCATTTGGCAATTCAGCGCGCAGGCCTGGCAGCGCCAGCTTCTGCCAGGCGATCGCCCTCAGGCGTGGCGGCAGGTTGAACCCGAGCAGGCGGCAAAAGGGACGCCGAGGGCGCTCTGGCCATGGCTGCCGACATATAAGCGCTGGATCTCCACGTTGGTGTAATGTCGCAGCAAGACCTTGGTCATCGCCGCGACCTCCGAAGACGAACAGCGCTTGAGCTGCGAGAAAATGCAGGTCGAGCCCTTTTCGACATGCCAGTAGATCATCACGCGCGACCGCCATAGCGGACATGCCATTCCGTCATCAGGTTGCCGTCCCAAGCGCCGAACTTCTTGGGCCGTGCCGGCTTCGCCCTAGATGGCGGTGTTGCGGATCGCGTGTGTTGCATTGGCAACGAGCCCGCAAGCCGCCTCGAGCGCGCCCGGAGCAAGCACGTGACCCCTGAGCCAACCAGGAGCCCTCCTATGGCTCAATACGGTCAGGTCGCCTGCCATCATTCCACGACAGGACAACTAATAAAGAAGGTGTCGCCGGTCTGGCGTCTGACCACCGTATACTATCCGACACTGTTTTGTCGCCTTTGTTGGGTCCGCGACACCGGGCTATTTCATCGAGCTCTTGTCTGCCTCAGGCTAATCCCCTGAAAAGCAATCACAATGTTTTTCTTCTGCTGGGTCGGCCAAATTGGCACGAGTTTTGAGACTCCTTCGTTGGGAGCCGGGAGCCGACGACCGATCTTCATTTCGTGGATGACACCGCGATCGATGGAACGAAGAAAGAAAAGCATAATGTCAAATCCGCATCAGATAGCATCCTATGGCAAGGGGGCCTTGGCGAAACCGCCCGTACCCAAACAGGCTGCCAACCTTGTCGACGCTTGCGCAGGAAATCTTGATGGCCGGCTGCGACTCAAGGGCCCACCACACTCGCCTTAATCCTGAACTCGAAGGCGCAGGATAAAGTTCTGCATCTCGCCGCGCGGTATGCCTAGACAGTTACACGTTGGCCGATCTTGACATCGAGTCGGGCTACTCCCCGGAGGACGTCTACGTGCCGTCGTAATCATTCGCTGCCCGCAGCGCCTTCCGCCCTTCCATCGCTTAGAGAGTGAAGTGCCACCATGTCCGAACAACCCTTGCCGACGCTGCCGATGTGGCGCGTCGATCACATCGAGCCCTCGCCTGAGATGTTGGCGCTACGCGCCAACGGTCCGATCCACCACGTACGCTTCCCGTCCGGGCACGAAGGCTGGTGGGTGACAGGCTACGACGAGGCCAAGGCGGCGCTGTCCGACGCGGCGTTCCGGCCCGCGGGAATGCCGCCGGCGGCATTCACCCCGGATTCGGTGATTCTCGGTTCGCCGGGGTGGCTTGTCTCGCACGAGGGGGGCGAGCATGCCCGGTTACGCACGATCGTGGCGCCGGCCTTCAGCAACCGCAGGGTGAAGGTGCTCGCGCAGCAGGTCGAGGCGATCGCCGCGCAGTTGTTCGAGACGCTGGCGGCCCAGCCCCAGCCCGCCGACCTGAGGCGCCACCTCTCCTTTCCGCTGCCGGCCATGGTCATCAGCGCGCTGATGGGCGTGCTCTACGAGGATCACGCCTTTTTCGCCGGGCTGTCCGACGAAGTGATGACGCACCAGCATGAAAGCGGCCCGCGCAGCGCGTCGCGCCTGGCCTGGGAAGAACTGCGCGCCTACATTCGCGGCAAGATGTGGGACAAGCGCCAGGATCCGGGCGACAACCTGCTGACGGATCTGCTCGCGGCGGTCGAGCAGGGCAATGCGACCGAGGAAGAGGCGATCGGCCTGGCGGCGGGCATGCTGGTGGCGGGGCACGAGAGCACCGTCGCGCAGATCGAATTCGGCCTGCTGGCCATGTTCCGCCATCCGCAACAGCGCGAACGCCTAGTCGGCGATCCATCCCTGGTGGACAAGGCGGTGGAGGAAATCCTGCGCATGTACCCGCCGGGCGCGGGCTGGGACGGCATCATGCGCTATCCGAGGACCGACGTGACTATCGCGGGCGTGCATATTCCCGCGGAGAGCAAGGTGCTGGTCGGCCTGCCGGCGACGTCGTTCGATCCGCGCCATTTCGACGACCCGGAAATCTTCGACATCGGACGCGACGAAAGTCCGCACCTGACGTTTTCGCACGGGCCGCACTACTGCATCGGCATGGCGCTGGCCAGGCTGGAACTCAAGGTGGTGGTCGGCTCGATCTTCCAGCGCTTTCCCGCGCTGCGCCTGGCCGTGGCGCCCGAAGAACTGAAGTTGCGCAAGGAGATCATCACTGGCGGGTTCGAGGAGTTCCCGGTGCTCTGGTGACGCGCGGACGCCGCCCGGAATCGCGATCTACTCCGCAATTTGCCGGCGCGCCCAGCGCGCGCCGGTCAGATCAGCCAGCCAACAGGTAACCAAGATGGACGTGCAAGAAACCACGGCAGCATGCCGGGACGCCTTCGCCGAACTTGCGTCGCCAGCGTGTATCCAAGACCCGTATACGTTCATGCGGTGGTTGCGCGAGCACGATCCGGTGCATCGTGCGGCGTCGGGCCTCTTTCTGTTGAGCCGCCACGCCGACATCTACTGGGCGCTCAAGGCCACGGGCGATGTGTTTCGGGGACCGGCGCCGGGCGAACTGGCGCGCTATTTCCCGCGTGCGGAGACCAGCCTGTCACTCAATCTCCTCGCGTCCACGCTAGCGATGAAGGAACCACCGACGCATACGCGTCTGCGCCGGCTGATCTCGCGCGATTTCACCATACGCCAGATCGACAACCTGCGGCCGAGCATCGCACGCATCGTCGCAGCGCGCCTGGACGGCATGGCGCCCGGGCTGGAGCGCGGGGAGGCGGTGGACCTGCATTGGGAATTCGCGCTGGCTGTGCCCATTCTGGTCTTCGCCGAACTGTTCGGCATGCCCCAGGATGACATGTTCGGGCTCGCCGCCGGCATCGGCGCCATTCTGGAAGGCCTGAGCCCACACGCCAGCGATCCCCAGCTCGCCGAGGCGGACGCGGCCAGCGCCAGGGTGCAGGCCTACTTCGGCGACCTCATACAGCGCAAGCGCACCGATCCCCGCAACGACATCGTGTCGATGGTGGTCGGCGCACACGACGACGATGCCGACACGCTGTCGGATGCGGAGTTGATCAGCATGCTGTGGGGCATGCTGCTGGGCGGCTTCGCCACCACTGCTGCGACCATCGACCATGCGGTCCTAGCGATGCTGGCGTATCCCGAACAGCGGCACTGGCTGCAGGGAGACGCCGTGGGGGTGAAGGCATTCGTCGAAGAAGTCCTGCGCTGCGACGCGCCTGCCATGTTCAGCTCCATCCCGCGTATCGCCCAGCGCGACATCGAACTGGGCGGCGTGGTGATCCCGAAGAACGCGGACGTGCGCGTGCTGATCGCGGCCGGCAATCGCGACCCGGACGCCTTCTCCGATCCCGACCGCTTCGATCCCGCGCGGTTCTACGGCACCACTCCTGGCATGTCGACCGACGGGAAGATCATGCTGAGCTTTGGCCACGGCATCCACTTCTGCCTCGGTGCGCAACTGGCCCGGGTGCAGTTGGCCGAGAGCCTGCCGCGGATCGAGGCGCGCTTCCCCACGCTGGCATTGGCCGAGCAGCCGACCCGGGAGCCATCCGCGTTCCTCAGGACGTTCCGCGCGCTGCCGGTGCGACTGCATGCTCAGGGGGGCTGAGATGCGCGTCGTGATCGATCAGGATCTATGCGGAACCACCGGGCAGTGTGTGCTGACGCTGCCGGGCACCTTTCGCCAGCGCGAACCGGACGGCGTGGCGGAAGTGTGCGTGGCGACGGTCCCGCAGGCGCTGCACGCCGCCGCGCGGCTCGCGGCCAGCCAGTGTCCGGTCGCCGCCATTCGGGTCATCGAAAGCGACGCTGGCGAGCGCGCCAGCGCCGACCCTGCGCCTTCTCCGGCGCAGGCTGAGCGGCATGCCGCGAAAGACCAACGCAACCCAGGAGGACGGTTTGAAGGCAAGGTGGCCGTGGTGACCGGCGCCGGCGCCGGCATCGGCAAGGCATGCGCCCTCGCCATCGCGCGCGAGGGCGGCAGAGTGGTGGTGGCCGACATTGATGGCTCGGCGGCCGTCGCCTGCACCGCGCAGATCGCGGCCGAAGCGGGCCACGCGCTGGCCCTGGCCATGGACATCGCCGATGCGCAGGCGGTGGCAGCGCTGTTCGAGACGGCGGAGCGGCACTTCGGTGGGGTCGACCTGCTGGTGAACAACGCGAGCGCCATGCATCTGACACCGCGCGACCGCACGATCCTCGACCTGGACCTGGCGGTCTGGGATCAGACCATGGCGACCAATCTGCGCGGCACGCTGCTCTGCTGCCGGCAGGCCATCCCACGAATGATCGCCCGCGGCGGTGGCGCGATCGTCAACATGTCGTCGTGCCAGGGGCTCAGCGGTGACACCGCGCAGACGTCCTACGCCGCGTCGAAGGCGGCGATGAACATGCTGTCGGCCTCGCTCGCCACCCAGTACGGTCATGCGCAGATCCGCTGCAACGCGGTTGCGCCGGGTCTCATCATGACCGAGCGTCTCCTCGCCAAGCTGGACGAGTGCATGCAACGGCATCTGAGCCGGCACCAACTCCTGCAGCGCGTCGGCCGCCCCGAGGACGTGGCCGCGCTGGTGGCGTTCCTGCTCTCCGACGATGCTGCGTTCATCACCGGCCAGGTCCTGTGCATCGACGGCGGCATGCTGGCGCATGTGCCGACGTACGCCGACGGTGGCAACAGCCGCGCCGCGCGGCCTGCCGGCGACACCGCCAAAGCGGCCGCGGGGCCGCGCTGCTGATGGACATGCTGCTCAACCCGCTGGACCGTCGGCACCGGCTGCGGGACGACATCCCGGTCGTGCCCGGCGCTTTCCCCCTGGTCGGACATCTTCCCGCCATCGTATGCGACCTGCCGCGCCTGCTGCGGCGCGCGGAACGGACGTTGGGCAGCCACTTCTGGCTGGATTTCGGCCCTGCCGGACACCTGATGACCTGCGTGGATCCGGATGCGTTTGCACTGCTCCGGCACAAGGACGTGTCCTCGGCGCTGATCGAAGAGATCGCGCCCGAATTGCTTGGCGGAACGTTGGTCGCCCAGGACGGCGGCGCGCACCGGCAGGCGCGCGACGCGATCAAGGCGGCGTTCCTGCCCAAGGGGCTGACCCAAGCCGGCATCGGCAACCTGTTCGCGCCCGTCATCCAGGCGCGGGTGCAGGCGTGGCGCGACCGCGGCGACGTAACCATCCTGCGCGAAACCGGCGACCTGATGCTCAAGCTCATCTTCAGCCTCATGGGAATCCCAGCGCAGGACCTGCCGGGATGGCATCGCAAATACCGGCAACTGCTGCAGTTGATCGTCGCGCCCCCGGTCGACCTGCCTGGACTGCCCTTGCGGCGCGGCCGCGCCGCCCGCGACTGGATCGACGCGCAGTTGCGCCAGTTCGTCCGCGACGCGCGCGCACATGCCGCGCGCACTGGGTTGATCAATGACATGGTGAGCTCCTTCGATCGCGGCGACGATGCGCTCTCCGACGACGTCCTGGTCGCCAATATCCGCCTGCTGCTGCTTGCCGGTCACGACACCACCGCCTCGACGATGGCCTGGATGGTGATCGAGCTGGCGCGGCAGCCTGGGCTATGGGACGCCCTGGTCGAGGAGGCGCAACGCGTGGGCGCGGTGCCGACCCGGCACGCGGACCTGGCGCAGTGTCCGGTCGCCGAGGCGCTGTTCCGCGAGACGCTGCGCGTGCATCCGGCGACCACGCTCCTGCCGCGTCGCGCGCTGCAGGAATTGCAACTCGGCCAACGGCGCATTCCTGCGGGCACCCCTCTGTGCATCCCGCTGCTGCATTTCTCGACCTCTGCGCTGCTGCACGAGGCGCCTGATCAGTTCCGCCTGGCACGGTGGCTGCAACGCACGGAGCCGATCCGGCCGGTGGACATGCTGCAGTTCGGTACCGGCCCACACGTCTGCATCGGTTACCACCTGGTATGGCTGGAAATGGTGCAGTTCTGCATCGCCTTGGCACTGACCATGCACAAGGCCGGGGTGCGGCCGCGGTTGCTGAGCGCCGTCGAAAAAGGTCGGCGCTATTTCCCGACCGCACATCCGTCCATGAAAATCCGCATCGGATTCTCATGAGCTGGCATCGCATGCCCCGTGTGGCGAGGCAGCTAGTCGGCGCGCGCGCTCGGTGCGACCCCGCCAACACCGCGGCGGCTCGGACGCTCGCCGTGGCCGTGCCAGATACAAGGACATGAACGACATGCAGACCGATTCCACGCTACACGACGACGCGCAGGCGCGCGGCGCATCCGGCAGGCTGCCGTCGGAGATCTGGATGCAGGACGGCGCAAGGCGGGTCGAACAGGCGCTGGCGCGTCTTCTCTGCGCCGAAGACGACGGTGAGACCGAGCTGATGGCGGCGATGCGCTACGCCACCTTGCATGGCGGAAAGCGCACCCGCGCCTTGCTCTGTCTGGCTACCGGCGCACTGGCCGACACGCCGGCGCCCATGCTCGACGATGTCGGCGCCGCCATCGAGATGATGCACGCCTGTACCCTGGTCCACGACGACCTGCCCGCAATGGACGATGACGTGCTTCGCCGCGGCCTTCCGACCGTGCACGTCAAGTTCGGCGAAGCCACTGCGATCCTGGTCGGCGATGCGCTGCAGGCGCACGCCTTCCTGACCCTGGCGAGCCTGGATGCGCCGAGCGACAACCGTATCGCGCTCGTGCGCGAACTGGCGCAGGCGGTGTCCGCCGAGGGTGCCGCAGGCGGGCAGGCCATGGATCTGTCGCTGGTAGGAAAGCACGTCGAGCTGGACCGGATCGTGGCGATGCACCGGATGAAGAGCGGAGCACTAGTGCGCGCGTCCGTTCGCATGGGCGCGCTATGCGCCATCGCGGAGGATGCCGCCCACGCTGCGCTGTACTGTGCGCTCGATCGCTACTCCGCCTGTTTCGGCCTGGCGTTGCAGGTGGTCGACGACATTCTCGACGCGACAGCGGATACCGCGACGTTGGGCAAGACCCCCGGCAAGGACGCGGCGGCGCAGAAGCCGACCTGTGCGTCGATCATGGGGCTGCAGGCAGCGCGCCAGTTGGCGCTGGATCTGTTGCGCGACGCCGGGGAGGCCATCCCCCCGCTGGGAACGCGTGCGGAACGGTTGGCGCAGATGCTGCAACGGGCCAACGCGTATCTGTTCAAGCACGCGCCATGCGCATGAGCGCGCCCGTCCGCATGGAGTCGCCCCTGTGCCGCTGCGATCGATCGGCCGGCGTGAGCGGTGCATGCTGCACTGTGTCCAAGTCGGCGGCGGCGATCGCAGCGGTTGCCCAGCACAGCCGCGGCTCACGCTGCGCGCTGCGCGCAAGCCTATGCGGCGGACCGGCCCCAGCATGGGGCGCGTCGCCGCGCCGGAGCAGGGCGGCCGTCCGGCGCTGCCCGTGCGCCGGGCCGCGACGGGCCTGCGGCGACGTGCGCGGCGTCTGCCCGATCCAGGTTCCCGTCAACTGTCTGCAGAAGGAACATACCGCGTGAACGCGCTGTCCGAACAGATCCTTTCCGAATTGCGCCACCTGCTGATCGAGATGAGCGACGGCGGCAGCGTCGGTCCGTCCGTCTACGACACGGCGCGAGCTCTGCAGTTCCACGGCAACGTCACCGATCGGCAGGACGCATACGCGTGGCTCATCGCGCAACAACAGGCCGATGGCGGATGGGGAAGCGCGGACTTCCCGCTGTTCCGCCATGCGCCCACCTGGGCGACGTTGCTGACATTGCAGCGTGCCGATCCTCTTCCCGGCGCGGCCGACGCAGTCCAGGCTGCAACCCGGTTCCTCGAGCGCCACCCCGATCCCTACGCGCATTCGGTGCCGGAGGACGCGCCGATCGGCGCGGAGCTGATCCTGCCGCAGTTGTGCGGCGAGGCCGCATCCTTGCTGGGCGGCGTGGGGTTTCCGCGCCACCCGGCGCTGTTGCCGTTGCGGCAGGCGTGCCTTGTCAAGTTGGGGGCGGTGGCGACGTTGCCGAGCGGCCATCCGTTGCTGCACTCCTGGGAAGCCTGGGGAACGTCGCCGACCACCGCATGCCCCGACGACGACGGCAGCATTGGCATCAGTCCGGCGGCCACCGCCGCGTGGCGTGCGCACGCCGTAACACATGGGAGCACGCCGCAGGTCGGGCGCACCGACGCGTATCTGCAGGCGGCATCGCGGGCGACGCGCAGCGGCATCGAAGGTGTCGTTCCCAACGTCTGGCCGATCAATGTGTTCGAGCCATGCTGGTCGCTGTACACCCTGCATCTGGCCGGGCTGTTCGCGCATCCCGCGTTCGCCGATGCCGTGCGCGTGATCGTCGCGCAGCTCGACGCCCGCATGGGCGTGCGCGGTCTGGGCCCGGCCTTGCACTTCGCAGCCGATGCCGACGACACCTCCGTTGCGTTGTGCGTCCTGCGCCTTGCAGGTCGCGACCCGCCGGTCGATGCGCTGCGCGATTTCGAAATCGGCGAGCTATTCGTCACCTTCCCCGGCGAGCGCAATGCCTCGGTGTCGACCAACATCCATGCCCTGCATGCGTTGCGACTGTTGGGAAAGCCCGCCGCCGGCACCAGCTACTACGTCGAGGCCAATCGCAACCCGCACGGTCTATGGGACAACGAAAAATGGCACGTTTCGTGGCTGTATCCCACCGCGCATGCGGTCGCTGCGCTGGCGCAAGGCAAGCCCCAGTGGCGCGACGAGCGCGCGCTGGCGGCGCTGCTGCAGGCGCAGCGCGATGACGGCGGCTGGGGCGCCGGTCGCGCGTCCTCATTTGAGGAAACCGCCTATGCGCTGTTCGCGTTGCACGTCATGGACGGGAGCGAAGAGCCGACAGGGCGCCGGCGCATCGCGCAGGCGGTGGCGCGTGCGCTGGAGTGGATGCTCGCTCGCCATGTGGCGCATGCATTGCCGCAGACGGCGCTGTGGATCGGCAAGGAACTGTATTGCCCCACCCGGGTCGTGCGGGTGGCCGAACTCGCCGGGTTGTGGCTGGCGCTTCGTTGGGGGCGGCGCGTCCTGGCCGAGGGAGCAGGAGCGGCGCCATGATCCAGACCGAACGCGCGCTGCAGCAGGTGCTGGAGTGGGGGCGTTCCCTGACAGGGTTCGCCGACGAGCATGCCGTGGAAGCGGTCAGGGGCGGCCAGTACATCCTGCAGCGCATCCACCCGAGCCTGCGCGACACCTGCGCCCGCACTGGCCGCGATCCGCAGGCCGAAACGCTGATCGTGGCGTTCTATCGCGAACTGGCGCTGCTGTTCTGGCTCGACGATTGCAACGACCTTGGCCTGATCGCGCCGGAGGAGCTCGCCGCGGTGGAGCAGGCGCTGGGGCAGGGCGTGCCGTGCGCGCTCCCCGGATTCGAGGGCTGCGCTGCTCTGCGCGCTTCGCTGGCCGCGCTCGCCTACGATCGTCGCGACTATGCTCGGCTGCTCGACGACACTCGGTGCTACTGCGCGGCGCTGCGCGCCGGACACGCGCAGGCGGTAGGGGCGGAACGCTGGTCCTACGCCGAGTACCTGCACAACGGCATCGATTCGATCGCCTACACGAACGTGTTCTGTTGCCTGTCGTTGCTGTGGGGGCTGGACATGGCGACCTTGCGCGCGCGTCCGGCGTTTCGCCAGGTCCTGCGGCTCATCTCCGCGATAGGGCGCCTGCAGAACGATCTGCATGGACGCGACAAGGACAGGTCGGCGGGCGAGGACGACAACGCGGCGATCCTGCTGCGGCAGCGCTATCCGGCTATGCCTGTGGTGGAGTTCCTCAACGACGAGTTGGCCGGCCATACGCGCATGCTGCACCGGGTGATGGCGGAAGAACGCTTTCCCGCGCCGTGGGGAGCGTTGATCGAGGCCATGGCGGCCATCCGCGCGCAGTACTACCAGACCTCGACCAGCCGCTACCCCAGCGACGCTGCGGGGGGAGGCCAGCGTGCGCCCGCCTGAACGGCGGGATGCGGCTGCGTGCGCGCGCTGCCGTCGGTCCGATCCGATGCAACGCCGTCCCCCGATGCGACGGATGGAGCGAGCATGAGCGATAGCGACAACATCCCGAGCCGGCGCAAGGACGACCATCTGGACATCGTGCTGGATCGGCGAACGGCGCCGGCCACGGTCGCCGCCGGCTGGGAGTACATCCGTTTCGAACACTGCGCATTGCCCGAGTTGGACCTGACGCAGATCGACCTGCGCGCCTCGCTGCTGGGCAAGACCATGCGCGCGCCGCTGCTGATCAGCTCCATGACCGGCGGCGTGCTACGCGCCGAGGCCATCAACCGGCATCTGAGCGAGGCAGCACAAGCCTTGGGGATCGCCATGTGCGTCGGTTCGCAGCGCGTGAGCCTGCAATCCCGCAACTCCCAGGGGCTGACGCGCGCGCTGCGCCGCATGGCCCCAGACATTCCCTTGCTGGCTAATATCGGCGCCGCGCAACTGCGCGAGGCCGACGGCCTGGACCTGGCGTGCCGGGCGGTGGATGCGCTGGAGGCCGATGGACTCATCGTCCATCTCAATGCGCTGCAGGAAGCGGTACAGCCGGAGGGCGACCGCGACTGGCGCGGCGTCCTGGCGCAGATCGCTCGCGCCGCGCGCAGCGTGGACGTGCCGATTGTGGCCAAGGAAGTGGGGTCGGGCCTGTCCGCCTCGGTGGCCTGCGCGCTCGTCAAGGCGGGCGTGGCGGTCATCGATGTCGCCGGCGCCGGCGGCACCAGTTGGGCCGCGGTGGAGGGCGAGCGCGCCCGCGATGCCGCCGACCGTGCAGTGGCGATGGCGTTCGCCGACTGGGGGATTCCGACCCCGGCCAGCGTGCAGGCGGTACGTCGGGCGCTGCCAGCTGTGAAGCTGATCGCGTCGGGCGGGATCCGCGACGGCGTCGACGTGGCCAAGGCCATCCGCCTGGGCGCGGACATCGCCGGGCAGGCGGCCGGCGTGCTGCGCGCGGCGACGGTGTCCACCGAGGCGGTTGTCGCGCATTTCGAGATCGTCATCCGCCAGTTGGCCGTTGCCTGCTTCTGCACCGGCTCGGCTGATCTGGCGGCGTTGCGTCAGGCGCGGTTGTTGCCCTCGGCGCATCTGCCCGCCGGTTGATGCCGGCGTCGCCCGCACGTGGCGGCGGGCGCCTAGCAGGCTGCTGAATACCTACGCCAAAGATGACTACTGATCCACCTTGGCGAGGCGGTTCAATGCGCGGGAGCTCGTGATCACCAGAAGGGAAGTCGATGCCCAGGACGTGGCTTGGTTGGAGACGCTAAGGAACGTCAAACTGACGATTCTTGTAACGTGGTCGGGGATCGAGAGCGACAGGATCGAACCGGTCTCGTCCCGCATAGCGGAACGATAGCTCCACCGGAAGCATTCGGTTCTGCCACAGCATCGGCCAGGCAAAAATAACTTGCGTTGCGCAGATAAAATGCCCTGATCCTGCCATTCCTCCATGGGCACGTGGGCGGGGAGAAATCTCATACAACTGGCAGCGAAGGGAGGCTCGGCCCAATGAGCGGGGTGGCGCGTGAAGAAGTTAATCCGGTGTCATCGGCAACGTTCGCGCCGCTCGAGAATTCAACTTTCCGTCCGATCTGGATTGCCACACAGGTATCCAGTCTAGGGTGGCTGATTCAAATGGTTGCCATCAGTTGGCTGATGGCGACCATTTCGACATCGGATGTGATGGTCGCCTTGGTGCAGGCTTCGACAACCTTGCCCACATTCCTCCTGTCAATTATCGCCGGCGCCCTAGCGGACAATTACAGCCGCCGCAATCTCATGTTCGCTGGCTGGTGCGTGATAGCATCGTCCTCGACGATGCTGACTGTTCTTGCAGGTCTCGGAATTTTCAATCCATGGATGGTTCTTGCATTCAGCTGTTTGGCCGGAGTAGGCGCCGCTTTCACCGACCCCGCCTGGCACGCGTCGGTTGGCGATATCCTGCGAAAGCGCGATGTTCCGGCCGCCGTCACGCTTATTTCGGTCGGATATAACGCCGTCCGAAGCATCGGTCCCGCTCTCGGTGGAGTCGTCGTTGCTTCCTTTGGCCCTTTGACGGCTTTCGCAGTGGCGACGCTTACATATCTGATGCTGCTGTGGACCATAGGGCGCTGCAAATGGCAAGTTCGCCCGTCACCGCTGCCGAGTGAACCATTGACCACGGCGATCCATGACGGAGCGCGCTTCACTGCCCTGTCATCCGAAATCAAGGCAGCAATTGCCCGCGGTGCCCTCTTTGGGCTGACGAGCATCTCTATACTAGCGCTCTTGCCTCTCGTCGCCCGCGATCAGCTGGGGGGAGGGCCAGTCGTTTACGGCATCCTGATGGCCGGCTTCGGGACCGGCGCCTTGTTCGCCGGCATCTGCAACAACATTCTGAGACGGAGGCTGTCCCAGGAACGTTTGACGACACTGTCGTGCATCGCCTGTGCGGCTTGTTGTCTATCGCTTGCTTTCACCCCCTCGGTGGCGGTGGCGGCTATCGCGCTGGCGCTCGGCGGCGCGGGCTGGGTCGTGACCTGGACCGGGCTGGACGTAAGCGTCCAGTTGGCGAGTCCAAGGTGGGTCGTTGGTCGCACGCTCTCGATCTATTACGCCCTTTCATCCGGCGGCATCGCGGCTGGCAGCTGGCTGTGGGGTACGGTGGTCGAGAGCTATTCGCTGAGCTCGGCTCTGGAGCTTTCAGGTGGCGCGCTGCTGCTGGTCGCTGGCACCGGCTTCCTGCTGCCCATCCGTCAATGGAAAGATTCCGATCAGGCTCCTCTTGGCTTCGAAACGCCTCAGGTTGCCCTGGATTTGAAGCCCCGAAGCGGGCCGATCGTCGCCAAGATCGAATATTCAATACCCGAAGCAAATGTCGAAGCGTTCCTGGAGCAGATGCGGGAACGGCGGCGAGTACAAAGCGGCGTTGGTGCGCGACACTGGAATCTCCAGCGCGACCTCCAGCAGCCTTCGCGTTGGACAGAAACCTTCCGCACCCCGACCTGGATGGACTACCTTCGCCTGAACCACCGCCTTACGGCAGCCGACAAGGAGTTGGACCAGCGTCTCCTCGCATTGCACCTGGGAGAGCTTCCTCCTCGAACCACGCTTGCGATCGAGCGGCCGACTGGAGCTGGCCGCAAGCGGGACCAATCGATGCGGTTCTTTTTCCGGCGTTGACATCCGTCCAGGCGTCCGCGCTGGTGAGACAGGATGGGTTGGAAACGAGCCACCGCTCTCACCATCCGTTTTGCAGATCGGCTTCGATCCATTCGAGTGGTTGCCGAGCCGGCATACTGGGCGGCTCAGACGTATCCTTGTCGGAGAGATTCCTCGGCACTCGAGCGTCTTGCAGCGCGTTGCGCTCAAGCTCACCGGCACCTGTTCGGTGCGTTCCCAAACAGAGCAATGGCTTTTCGCGCCGCAACCCCGAGGTGGGTAATTCTGGTTTTTGCTGGGTTTAACTCTACGAAATATGTGAACAGGATCGGCTTCACGGCCCGTCTGGTTCGCACTGGCCACAGAGGAATACACAGATATGGCGACCGGAACAGTGAAGTGGTTCAACAGCACCAAAGGTTTTGGCTTAATCCAGCCCGATGACGGCGGTCAGGACGTTTTCGCCCATACTCCAGCTGTAGAACGGGCTGGACTTTCAAACCTCGTTGATGGGCAGAAGATCAAGTACGAGATCGAGCAGGACCGCCGTAGCGGCAAGTCCTCCGCAGGTAGTCTCAGCAAGGGTAGGCTGATTTTCTCGTCGGACCCGCAGAGCGCGAAGGATAAGTCAAGCCGAATGTACCATCGTCATTCGCGGGGCGTATCGCGACGGACTCTCTTTTACGAGACGATCCTGATGCGTCACGCAAACGGTGAATCACGAACGCTCTCGCCGCAAACCCCTTCCGCCCGGAAATCTGCCCCGGTTACGGCTCTCGGCGTATCCCAGAGTTGGGAGAAGCTTCTGCCAGACTACAACTGTAACCTCATATCGGTTTAGCAGGTCAAGCGTCGGTGGTACCCTGATTGGGTAACTTAACGACTTTGGAGGCCGAGCAATGGATCGCGATAACAAACGGGCACGCGCAGCTGCAAGTTCATCCCAAGACGTGGGGAATCGCAGTACCCTCCGTGACCTTCCATACGGACCATTGACCGATGTTGCAGAACGGCTGGTAAGCGCTAAACCCGCGCGATACAGCGCGAAATCTTGGGACCTTCAAAGAACTCGGGAGGCGAGAGCGCATAGCCGTTCGGGGCACTCGAACCGAGCCAGAAACTGACCTCGCGAAGTTTGAAACGCGGACCAATCAGCTTGGACGATCAGCCGTCGATCTGGGAGATAAATTGACTGCCGGGTTGGGACACACCTCGGATGAAGTAGCATTGGAGCAATTCAGAGCAGTCAGTAATGTGTCTCATTACCTTCGGCCAGAGACACAAGATAGTATTGTTAATCGCATTGGCAACATGGATCCACCTTCGCAAGCTATCGGAGCGCTTTACGCTGCGCAAAACTTCAGCAAGTTTAACGCTGAAAATAAAGCTCGCATTTTTGATCAGGCCGCTGAATTGGCTACCGATCCGGATGGCCACGTCAGGTCGACAGCATCCAATGCTATGTACGCGATGTATCACCAGTTAGATCCAAATCAACAGGGCCAAGCTCACTCAATTCCCGGCATGCAAGACATCTTGCCGCAGATGCCTCCTCCGCGGCATGCAGCAGAGGAACGCAGTGCGGATCTGGACGCCCACATAGCAGGTATTGGGGCTGCAGTCCGTGATACAGTTGGCCCGCAAACCTCCCACGAACAGCTGCAGCGGGGTGGTCAAGTCGGCCGGGACATAAGCCACTCCTACAATCACGCCCGAGAGGATCTAATGGAGGCTAGGAGAAGCAGAGATCGCACCGGCCGTTGAGGTCTCGGCCATGGCAGTAACGCTTCCTCTCCCGAATTCCGTTCACGGCCTTGCTGTTTCCAATTCCCTGGCCGTCGACGTAGCTGCTTAGTGAAACTTTCAAAATCCACGTCTGCCGGGTGGCGCGATGCAAGCATCGCACCACCCGCTGCGGCATCGATCTGTCGAGCGTCGGCATCGCGACCTCGGTTCGGTGTCTGAAGCAAGCGCAGCATCAGCACGGCTAATTCGGCCATGGAACAATGTCTTCTACAAAAACGACGTCCCCCAACATAGCCATTAGCATCGCGTGCTCACTCGCCTTGGGGTTCTGTGCGGCAAGTCTGTACGCAACCTTCCGCCACGGGGGTAGCGGCGAGGCTCTGATGGCGTTTGATGTCCGTGCCTTTTGGTTTGAGACGCCCTTCTATTTGGGTATTTGTTCAGCAGCGCCTGCACGCCGTCGGCGCTCAGCTTGCCGCCGTGCGTGTTCGGAAAGAGAGCCGTTGCGCCCCGCTTCCTGGGCTCGTTGAGCCAGCCCCGAAGGGCTTGCTGTGCAACCTTGGTGAGCGGCGTACTTCGCTCCTTGCGGCCCTTGCCAACGCATCGCACGTGGGCACCGTGCCCCAGCATCACCGAGTCCCGGTCGAGATCGATGATCTCCGAGACCCGCAACCCCGTTTGCGCGGCCAGCAACAGCAGAGTGTGATCACGCCGTCCCAGCCATGTGCTGCGATCCGGACAGGCCAGGATCGCTTCAATCTCGGGCCTGGTGAGAAACTGAAGCTGTCGCTTGTCGCATCGCTTGCTCGGGATCGCGAGCACGCGTTGAATCTGGGCGCTATGGGCCGGCTCCTCGAACGACGCATATCTGAAGAAAGACCGAATGGCCGTGAGGCGGAGGTTCCGGGTCCTCACTGAGGCGGATCGCAGTGTCTCAAGGTCCTCCAGGAATGCACCGATGAAAGGCGCGTCCAAATCCCGCAGTGTCAACTGCGACGGAGACCTGCCAAGGCGTGTCTGCGCGAATGCAAACAGGAGCCGGAAGGTGTCGCGATAGGAGGCGATGGTGTTGGAGCTTACGCCTCGATGTCGCATGAGCCGATCGGTGAACCACCGCTCGATCAGCACGGCCAGATCGTTCGAGGCACTCATGAGCGAACCTCCCACCGCTCATCCAGCAGTCGCGCGGCATGGGTCATTAGCTCCGGCGCGGCGGATAGATACCAGTAGGTGTCGCGAACATTTGCGTGGCCGAGAAAGGTCGAGAGGACCGGCAGTTCCCGCTCGACATCTTCGCCCGCACGCAGTTGCACTGGGCATGCCCTGTGCTCGGCTATTCGAGCTTCTCCAATGCCTGCCTAATGTCATCTCCGGCGTCCTCCGGCAACGGCAAAATAGGGCGCGGTGGCTGGACGTGCGCCAGACCGAGGTAGTCGGCGATGACGAACATAACGCGGAAGCTGCCGTAGTGTTTGAACAAGGTCCAGAGCGGCCCGAAAGCGCGGTTCAACCGAGTGGACTCCACCGCGTCGCCGGACTGCGCTGCACGCGTCAGCGCAAGCGCCGGGACCGGCAGCAGACCTGCCGCAACGCTGTACCAGGTGTCACATCCGGCAAGCAGGGCATCCGCCGCGCCCCAATCGCCGCTGTATCCGATTGTGAACGTGTCAGGCGTCATCGACCGCAAACGTGCCAGTTCCCCCGCGTAATCGTCATTCGCCGCCAGAGGCATTTTCACCGCGACGATGTTGGACACCTCTGACAGCCGGGCGATCAATGCGTCGCTGAATGTGAAGCGCGTGGTGCTTGGATTGTTATATATGCACAAAGGCAATTCCCCCGCCTCGGCCACCGCGACGAAGTGCTGGAAGACTTCGTCCTCGTTCAGGGGAACGTAGGACATCGGTGCCAGGAGCAGGCCGTCAGCGCCAGCGGATTTGGCATCGCGCGCCAGAGCCTGAGCTTCATCGGTACGCAATGCACCCACACCCACGACAAGAGGCGTTTTGCCGCCGATGCATTCCACGGCAGCCTGAACGGCACGCTTGCGTTCTTCCCTGGTGAGGTAAGCATAACCGCCCGTGCTCCCCAGAAGGCCGATGGAGTCCGCTCCGGCGCGTTGAATACGCTCGAGAAAACGAGCCAGACCCTCGGTGTCGACATGCCCTTCCGCATCGGTTGGCGTAAGGGGGAACGCCGACAGGCCGCGAAACAAAGTCATCATCCATTCCTTTCGAAACTACATACGGGAAAGCAGCATACGCAGCCCGGCGAACGCGAAGAACATCGCCAACAGACTTTCGATCCAGCGGCGGCAGCGGCGATATAGAGCCACCATAGGCGGTGTGGAGAAGACAATGGCGTAGCCGCAGAATATCGTGACACTTAGGATGGCGCAGCCACCCAATATCGCTGCGATGCTTTGCCACGATGAATTCGGACCGATCCCCAGCGTGACGAGCGCGATCCATGCCAGCACGGATTTTGGGTTCGCCAAATGCATCAAGAGGCCCTTCCTATAGAGCTCACCCCGCGAAAGAGCGACTTGGTCGGTCGATGCGCGCACCGCCAGCTTCTCGTTCGACGTAAGCGCCGACCGTCCCGCCCTGAAGGCGAGGAATAGCAGGTAAAGCCCCCCGAAAACCTGCAGAACGAGCAGTGCCTGGGCGTACCTGGCCAACAGGGCGGAGATGCCGGTGGAGGCCATAAAACCCCAAAAGATCGAGCCGCTGACGACGCCGGAGGCGAGCATGAGCGCAGCACCTCTGCCGCGCGCCATCGCAACCCCCATAATGCGCATGTTGCTCGGGCCGGGGCTCCCCGCGGCAATGACATATGCAGCAAAGACGATGAGCAACTGATGGAGATCGACATTCATTCTCTCAGCCCTTGATAATCTCGATCGGATCGATCGCGCCGGATGCCCCGGGCGGCCATGGATCCACTCGCTCGACCGGAAACCTCATCCGGCGATGGCAATTTCTTGGCTCGCGATTTTGCAGCCAGGCATCAAGGCATTCAGCCCTCCGACCATGGCATCCGTCGCCTCTGCCAATGCATCGTCCGGCATGGTCTCCAACGCCTCCAGTACGAACCACATCCGGCCTGTTAGGGTCTTCAGGCGGGTTCGAGTGCCCTGTCGCCAGTTCCAGCGTCGGCAGGTGACGCCAATGTCGTCGCGCCAGATGACCTCACCGGGCAAGGGAGGATCGTTGACCGCCTCTCCATTCACCATGGTGTCGAACGTCTCACTCCCGTCAGCGATCGTCAGGTGGGGTCTTCCGACATAGGCGTCAAAATTCTCTCCACCCACCGGGACTGCGTATTTCAGGCTGATGGCGTTGTAGAGATCGACGATCGGGTTGATCGTCGAAAGAGTGCCGTCTTTCAGAACCCGCTTTCTGAGGGCCTGGGCTGAGCACGGCGTACGGTTAGGCTTCGCGCCAAAGACGGCGTAGGCGTCGGACCAACTCGCCAGATGAGCTTCTGCCCAAGCCGGGCCATCCGCCAACGCGCAATCGCAGGCTTCACCAAGCAATCGGGGATCGAAACGTCCTTCTTCAGCTGAAGTGGCATCGACGTAGACGCTCACGGCTCTAAATCCCGATGCAATACTCTTAATTCGAGCGTCGATGATGGGACCCTCAAACATCCAGGCAACTCCATCAGTTCGAGCGCAAGCAATCCATGACCGGCGCGACCAGTCACGATCGCTTCCCTGACTGCAAGCCAATATTGCAGTTCACTGGTCCAAACTAAACTGCCACTTTTGGAGATTTTAATTGGTCCAGTATGAGGAGGGTTCTCGCAGCACGGGAGCGACGCGTCGAATTTATCAATCCCTGATCAAGCAGATCCAGGCCGGAGCGTACGGGTGTCGGTGACGCCACCCAGTTCTCCGCAAGCAAGCGGCCCACAAGTTCCCCATGATCCGGTCATGCTGTTGTGAACCCTAGAGCGGGATGATTTTAGGTTGAACAAATCCGGCGTTTTCGAAGTAGTTGTTGCATTCGGTTGCGGTGAGGCCATCGAGGATTTCGCCGATCGCGCTGCAGACAGTATCGACGGTTCGGCGCGCCGCCTTTCTGAGCCAGTGCTTGAGCTTGGCAAAGCTTGCTCGATCGGGTTCAGATCGGGCGAATATTTCGGCAGGAGCAGGAGTCTGGCACCGACGCCGCGAATGGCGCGGCGCATTGCCTTGCCCTTGTGCGAGCCGAGATTGTCCATGATCACGATGTCACCGGGTTTAAGGGTCGGAACCAGAACCTGCTCGACATAGAGCCGGAACCGCTCGCCGTTGATCGGTCCGTCGATCAGCCATGGCGCGTCCAGGCGATCATGGCGCAGTGCCGCCAGGAGTCATGGTCTGCCAGTGGCCGTGCGGGACCTCGGCATAGAGCCGCTCCCCGACCGGCGCCCAGCCGCGCAACGGCGCCGATGAACACCAGGCGTGAAGGATCGATCGCTGCGCGATACTTCAACCATTGCTGACGCCGGCGCGCGATGTCGGGACGCCTCTGTTCGGCCGCGACCAGCGTCTTTTTTTATAACTAAGCTTCTCCTCGCGAACGAAGGCCCAGACCGAGCGATAGTCCACCTTCAGGCCGCGTTCGGCCAGTTCCGCGACCAGCCCACGCAAGGTGAAGGCCTCATTGCGGCAGCGCTCAACCAACCAGTCGCGGTGGGCGCCGCGGATCTTCTTGGGCTTGTGTCCACCGATCTGGCCGGGGCTGACGCTGCCTGTTTCTCGAAAGCGCCCCACCCATCTGATTACCGAGCTGATGCCGACATCATAACGCGCCGCTGCTTGCCGGCGCGAAAGCCCCTCCTGCTCAACCGAAGCGACAACCCGGTCCCGAAGATCGTTTGAATATGGCTTGCCCATCCATGCCGGTCTCCTTCTCCCAGCCAGCATCTTGATGAGGTGGACGCCCCCTCGCGCCGGCATCGATGTGCCTTAAGGTGGCCGTTGATGATCGGAACCACCGAGGAAGGAGCGTTTACATGAAGGTTACAACGATTGGGCTCGACTTGGCCAAAAGCGTATTCCAGGTTCATGGCATTGCCGATGACGGCACCGTCGTCGTGGTGAAGAGGCTGCTCAGGAAGCAGATGATCAATTTCTTCTCCAAGCTTCCGAACTGTCTGATCGGCATGGAAGCCTGTGCGACGGCGCATCATTGGGCGCGAGCCCTGGCGGTGCTGGGGCATGAGGTCAAGCTGATGCCGCCCGCCTATGTCAAAGCCTACGTGAAGCGGGGCAAGAACGACGCCGCGGATGCCGAGGCGATCTGCGAAGCCGTCCGGCGCCCGACCATGCGCTTCGTTCCAGTCAAGACGCCAGAACAGCAAAGCATCCTGATGGTTCATCGGACCCGAGCCTTGGTCGTGCGCCAGCGCACCATGGCTGCAAACGCCCTGCGGGCGCATCTGGCGGAGTTCGGACTGGTCTGTAACCCGGGTGTGGTGAACCTCATAAAGCTGATGCGTGCCGTCTTCGACGAGCATGATCCACAGACTATGCTTCCTGAGATGGCGCAGGTGGCGATGACGACGCTGGTTCGCCGGCTCCTCGAACTGGAAGACGAACTCCGGAAGCTCGACAAGGTCTTGCACGAATGGCATCGCCAGAACGAAGCGAGCCGGCGCCTGGCGGCCGTTCCTGGCATCGGCGTGATCACCGCGACGGCGATCGTGGCCACCGTCAGCGAACCCGGCCAGTTCCGCTCCGGGCGCCAGTTCGCAGCCTGGCTCGGCCTCGTCCCCAAACAGAACTCGAGCGGTGACCGACAACGTCTCGGCGGCATCTCGAAGCAGGGAGACCGCTATCTTCGCCGGCTGCTTGTCGTCGGCGCTACGGCCGTGATCCGTCACAACCGGGGCAAGCAGACGCCAGGAGCCCAGTGGCTGCAATCGTTGCTGGCGAAGAAACCGGTGCGGCTGGTCTCGGTCGCTCTCGCCAACAAGACCGCGCGGATCGCCTGGGCTCTTCTCGCCCGCGGGCAGCAGTTCAGCCCATATCGGATCAGCGCCTGCTGACGGCCGCCAGCCGCTACAGGCAAACACAGGAATTGGTGACGGCAGAACGTGATGCGAGATGATCGACCAAGAACGAGAACACCCCGTGTGATTCAATGCGTCTCGAATGCGCCAGCTTGATCAGGGATCTCGTTCGCGGATTTCCATCAGGGCCAGCGGAAACTGCTCCGCACAAACAGGCCGGACATATGAAAGCGACCGATCAGAAGCTCACCAAAAGCCATTGCCAATCAGGGGCGTCCACATATGAATCTGATTTGCAGACCCTTGGGAATCCCCTTCGATTCAATCCAAATTCATCCCGCTCTAGGGCATTATGGTCGATGCCAGCGCCACCAGGGTGCCGTCGTACTGTTCGAAACCCCCCGATTGTTACCGCGGTTTTGCTTGACGCGCGCGATGACCTTAGCTGAGGCCTAGGATGAAGCGCCGATTGGAGGGACGGATCGACCGCGCGTTAGATGCGTAAAGCGTCGTAAACCGCTTGATGTCTGCGGTGTCGACCTCGACCGGTTCCATTGCAACCATCCACTCCACGTTTTCGGTGCAGGGCGGAGTCGTTAATGATCCCTCGTAGGTCCAATAGCCGAGCGAGGCCGGCAAAAGCCCGTTGGGATCGAACTCGTCAACTGCCATCTCCTCGCCGGGCCGGGCCGGAAAGACCTTGGCGAGACCGGCAAAGCTGTTATTTGTCGCGCCAGGCATAAGAAGGGCGCTCAGCACACCCAGAGTATCGCTCTTTGTGTCTTTATGGACAAAATGCGCTTCCATCGGGAAGCTCATGCCCGCCACGTGATGCTCGCTCGGCGCGTGGAAATGCAACTGTGCCAGTTGGTAGACGCGATCCCCGCGGGTCAAGGTGCTGCCTTCCGGCATGTTGATTTGAATGGTGTGGCCGTTGTTCACCATCCTGCCGCCGCCCTTGAGCCAACTGATGTCGATGCGCGGTATATCCGCCTTTACCGTGCCGGCGATGTCGATGGGTGACTGCTGCCTGCCCGCCGAACAGGCGAAATTTCTCGTGTCCAGATCGGCCCAATGCTCCGGCCCGACCGAGCCGCCATATCCCCAATGGGCGCTGGCCGCACGCGCGGTCTGGGCGCAGATCGGGCACACGCCCAGCGCGATGAATGCTCTAATCAGGTTACGACGATGCATATTGCCTCGCTCCTTGATGCGAACCTTATGTCCTTGCTTCCAATTGGTGCAGTCAAGGCACAGCCGCAAGGGCGGGCGTAGGTTGAGCCGCGCCACCAGCGTACACGCCAGCCAGTCCTCGTCGAACTGGTAAACGGGAAGAAGCGTCGCCGCCGGCGATCGTTGGAGGCTACGCTCGCCGGTCCGTGGAAATGGCTGGCGACGTGGCTCAGATTCACCGTGCCGCCGCTGATCAGGCCAACAACCAGCACAGCCGGCGTCGCCGGTCCGGCTGTTACTCGGCGGTATGTGGCGCGTAACGTTGAAGCGGGAGTGTCGGGCAGGCAGTGCATTGCAAAGGATCCCCTCTTTGGCGAGACGAATTCCTCCATTCCAACTGATTCCCGACCTCTCGGCCACCCACTGTGTAGCCTGCCCGCCACGCTCCCAAGACCATAAAGGCATGGATAAAACTCGCGAATACGCCTTGGAAAGCAGGTCTCAAAGGGCAAGGGGACCTTCCATCTGGAAAATGCCAAGCAAAGCTCGCGTTCGGACGATCCATGCGGTTGCCAGGCTGGCTGCCTCCGGTCAGGCGAGATCCGGATCCTTCCGCGAGGATAGCTGTAAACGTCCACAGGCTGCATCGCTGTGCGCTTTGCCCTTCGATGGCGGGAACACAACCCGCACGGAGGCGACGAATGATTCAGCTGATCACACCTGGCCTCTACAGCGAATTCGCAGGCGAGCTCAAAGAGATGCACGGGCTCAGATATCGGGTTTTCAAGGAGAGGCTCGATTGGGAAGTTCAGACCGGAGGCGAAATGGAAACAGACACCTTTGACGACTTGAAGCCTGTCTATCTGCTGCTCAAGGGATCCGATTGGCGAATTCGTGGCTGCGTGCGCCTCTTGCCAACCACTGGGCCGACCATGTTGCGCGACACATTCCCGGCGCTGCTGGGTGAAGCTGTGGCGCCCGCGAGTCCCGACATATGGGAAAGCAGCCGTTTCGCGCTCGATTTGCCCCCATCAACGCCCAAGGCGGCAGGCGGCCTTGCCCAAGCAACCTACGAGCTCTTCGCCGGCATGATCGAATTCGGCTTGGCCAACAATCTCACCCGGATCGTGACGGTGACCGATACGCGTATGGAACGGATCCTTCGCCTCGCAACGTGGCCATTGTCGCGCATCGGAAAGCCGCAGCCCGTCGGCAAAACGGAGGCGGTGGCCGGGTTTCTCGAGATCTCTCACGCCAGCCTGTTGCGCATCCGCTGGAGGGGACGTCTGAATGGGCCGGTACTGTGGCGACCGATTCTCGGCCTGCCGCACGGCCCATGCGGTAGCTAAGACGTGGTGCGTGGCCCCAGGGATCGGAAGAGAGGGTTTGCTTCTCGTCGCCGAAAGGAGTCATTGCGTCCGGCCTGGAGAAGCAAACCGAGGAATGATGCATGAAGCAGCGTCCGCACAATTGAACGACGAGATCAAAGAGTGCGCTGGGACTACCCATTCGCACTCGGCCCAAGTATTCCCCGTCTCCTCCGGCCGGCTTGCATGCTATTAACGCAGGTGAGGGCGCCGGCCATGATATGCGCAGCCCGTTGAAGGCGGAAGCGTACGCCCCGGTTCACATCACCCGCATTGGACTGAGATTTAGTTCATCCATGGCGTGGATGATGGCTATCCCAACAATCAATTTTACCGAACTGACTGGATTCCATTAGAAGACTCTAACTGAGCGCATGCCGGGCGGCGTCCCTCGTCTGCGTCGGCTAAGGCTGCCGGGAAGAATTCGGAGAAGAACATGTGCGGAATTGTTGGCATCGTTGGGCAACAGCCGGTGTCGGAACGCCTGGTCGACGCATTGAAGCGTCTGGAATACCGCGGCTATGATTCGGCCGGCATTGCGACGATCACCGATGGCACCTTGCACCGCCGGCGCGCGGAGGGCAAGCTCGTCAATCTCGAGAGGAGACTCAAGGAAGAGCCGCTGGGTGGTACCATCGGCATCGCCCACACCCGCTGGGCAACCCATGGGCCACCGACGGAACGCAATGCACACCCGCACTTCACGGATGGTGTGGCCGTCGTCCATAACGGCATCATCGAGAATTTCGCCGAACTGAAGGACGAATTGGCGGCGACGGGAGCCGAGTTCCAGACCGACACCGACACTGAGGTCCTTGCGCATCTCTTGGCAAGGCACCGCCGGGAGGGCATGAGGCGTGGTGAGGCGGTGCATGCCATGCTGAAAAGCGTCAGGGGTGCCTACGCGCTTGCCATCCTCTTTGAGGATGATCCGTCGACCATCATCGCGGCGCGCAATGGACCACCGCTGGCGATCGGTCACGGCGACGGCGAGATGTTCCTGGGCTCCGACGCGATCGCGCTTGCTCCATTCACGAATGAAATCACCTATCTCATCGACGGTGACTGGGCCGTTGTCGGCAGGACGGGCGCTGATATATTTGATTACGACGGCCACCCCGTCGCGCGTCCGCGCCAGACCTCCGTGGCCGTGGCCACTCTGGCCAACAAGGGCAGCCATCGCCACTTCATGGAGAAGGAAATCCTCGAGCAGCCCGAGGTCATCGCCGATGCGCTCGGTCATTATATCAATTTCATCGAAAATGGTGCCGATGCGGTTTCTGGCATCGACTTCGCCAAGATCCCGAGCTTGGCGATCTCTGCCTGCGGCACCGCATATCTCGCCGGGCTGATCGGAAAATACTGGTTCGAGCGCTATGCGCGCCTGCCGGTCGAAATAGATGTTGCATCCGAATTCCGCTATCGCGAGATTCCATTGTCGCCGCAGTCTGCGGCTCTGTTCATTTCACAGTCGGGCGAAACCGCCGATACGCTGGCATCGCTGAGGTACTGCAAGCAGCTTGGGCTGAAAATTGGCGCTGTCGTCAATGCGCGCGAATCGACCATCGCTCGGGAGGCCGATGTGGTCTTCCCGATCCTTGCCGGCCCAGAGATCGGCGTCGCCTCCACCAAGGCCTTCACCTGCCAGCTAGCCGCTCTTGCCGCACTCGCCATCCACGCAGCCAAGGCCCGCGGAACCGTGACCGAAGATGAGGTGCAGGCGCTCGTCGAGAGCCTCGCCGAAATGCCGCGCCTCATGAGGCAGGTACTGGACAGCATCCAGCCGGAGATTGAGCTTCTGTCGCGCGAACTGTCAAAGTGTCATCATGTCCTTTATCTCGGCCGTGGCACAAATTTCCCGCTGGCGATGGAGGGGGCGCTGAAGCTCAAGGAGATTTCCTACATCCACGCCGAAGGCTATGCGGCGGGTGAATTGAAGCACGGTCCTATCGCATTGATAGACGAGAACATCCCAGTGATCGTCATCGCGCCACATGATCGCTTTTTCGACAAGACCCTCTCCAACATGCAGGAAGTGGCCGCCCGCGGAGGGCGCATTATCCTCATCACCGATGGAAAAGGGGCAGCCGCATCGAAACTCGATACGATGCACACGATCGTGCTGCCGGCCACCGACGAGATTATCGCGCCGATGATCTTCTCGCTGCCGATACAGCTTCTTGCGTACCACACGGCGCTCTTCATGGGCACAGATCTCGACCAGCCACGCAACCTGGCAAAATCAGTCACCGTCGAGTGATGTGACGCCTTCATTAGTCGCAACGCTCGCCCATTCGGAAAAAACTCCAAGCACTTCAACCGGGGCTCAAGCGCGCCGCTACGTATCCCTCCGGTGAGGACCGCCTTGCGGGCTGAGGGCGAACGTCGGAAGTCCTAGGGATAATCCTAGGAGTAGCCCTATGACGATGCCGCGGGTGGAGGTGATCACGTCGGTCGAGAGACGCCGGCGGTGGTCGCGTGAGGAGAAGGAGAGCCTGGTCGCGGCGTCTCTTGAGCCTGACGTGTCGGTGTCGGAAGTCGCGCGATCGGCGGGCATTCACGTCAGCCAACTCTTTCGATGGCGCAAGGACCTGTGTGATCGGGTCGATGCCGGTCCCTCGCAATTGGTCGCGGTCGAGATCGTTCCTGCTGCTGCGCCGCCCGCCGTTGAGGCGCCGGCGCCATCGGCGTCTCCCGGCCGACGTCGCCGCAAGAGCGGCATCATCGAGATCGAGCTTGGCGGCGGGCGCCGCGTCCGCGTCGATCGCGACGTAGATGCCGAGGCGCTGCGGCGCGTTCTGGACGCGCTCGGGTCCCGATGATCCCGGTTCCGAGCGGCGTGCGGGTATGGCTGGCGACCGGCCACACCGACATGAGGAAGGGCTTTCCGGGCCTGGCGCTGGTGGTGCAGGAGACGCTAAAGCGTGATCCGCACAATGGTCATCTGTTCGTCTTCCGCGGCCGTCGCGGCGATCTGATCAAGGTTCTGTGGCACGACGGCCAGGGCGCCTGCCTGTTCTCGAAGAAGCTCGAGCGCGGCCGCTTCATCTGGCCATCGCCGGCCGACGGCGCAGTCACTATCACGCCGGCCCAACTCGGCTATCTGCTCGAAGGCATTGATTGGCGCATGCCGCAGAAGACCTGGCGGCCGACGGCGACCGGCTGACGATTTTGGCCTTGCACATGGCGGTGGATGTGATTCCATCGATTGGTGTCCGCCGCTGAATCGCTCCCTTCCGACCTCGCCGCCGCCCACGCGATGATCCTCGCGGAGCGCGCCGCGCGCGTTGAGGCCGAAGCCCTTGCCGCCCGCGCGGCGGCGGTCAGTTCCGGGACGGAGGCGCTGATTGCACGACTGAAGCTGGAGATCGAGAAGCTCAGGCGCGAGCTCTATGGCAGCCGTTCGGAACGCAAGGCCAGGCTGCTCGAGCAGATGGTACTACAGCTCGAGGATCTGGAGGCGGACGCATCGGAGGACGAACTCGCTGCCGAGAGGGCGGCGTCCCAGACACAGACGGTTCGCTCATTCGAGCGCCGGCGCCCGTCGCGCAAGCCGTTCCCGGAGCATCTGCCGCGCGAGCGCGTGGTAATTGCCGCACCCGAGAGCTGCCCGTGCTGCGGATCGGTCCGGCTGTCTAAGCTGGGCGAGGACGTCACCGAGACGCTGGAGGTGATCCCGCGCCAGTGGAAGGTGATCCAGACGGTGCGCGAGAAGTTCTCGTGCCGGCAGTGCGAGGCGATCACGCAGCCACCGGCGCCGTTCCACGTCACGCCGCGCGGCTTTGCCGGCCCGAACCTGCTTGCCATGGTGCTGTTCGAGAAGTTCGGCCAGCACCAGCCGCTGAACCGGCAGAGTGAGCGTTATGCCCGCGAAGGCATCGAGCTGAGCCTGTCGACGCTGGCCGATCAGGTCGGCGCATGCGCGGTGGTGCTGCGTCCGCTGCATGCGCTGATCGAGGACCATGTGCTCTCGGCAGAGCGGCTTCACGGCGACGACACTACGGTGCCGATCCTGGCGAAGGGCAAGACGACCACCGGTCGAGCCTGGATCTATGTCCGCGACGATCGGCCCTTCGGCGGTGCATCACCACCGGCAGCCCTGTTCTACGCATCCCGCGACCGGTCCGGCGATCATCCCGAGCGGCACCTGAGGCAGTTCACCGGCATTCTGCAGGCCGACGCCTATGCCGGCTACAACCGGCTCTACCTCCGCGACCGCAAGCCCGGACCGGTGACGGAGGCGCTCTGCTGGAGCCATGCGCGGCGCAAGTTCTTCGTGCTTGCCGACATCGCCGCCAATGCTCGTCGGGGAAAGGCCGCGCCGCCGATCTCGCCGATCGCCTTCGAAGCCGTCAAACGCATCGATCTCCTGTTCGACATCGAGCGCGACATCAACGGCTTGGCTGGCGAGCAGCGTCTTGTCGTCAGGACCGAAAGAAGCGCGCCGCTCGTCGCCGAGCTGGAAGCATGGATGCGTGGCGAGCGTGCCAGGCTCTCGCGCCACGCCCCGGTCGCCCAGGCGATCGACTACATGCTCAAACGCTGGGCGGGCTTCGCTCGTTTCCTCGAAGACGGGTGCATCTGCCTGACGAACAATGCTGCCGAACGGGCGCTGCGCGGCTTGGCTCTCGGCAGAAAGTCGTGGCTCTTCGCTGGGTCGGACCGTGGCGCCGATCGCGCGGCCGTCATGTATACCCTGATCGGCACGGCAAAGCTCAATGATGCTGACCCGCAGGCTTGGCTCGCCGATGTGCTCGCCCGCATCGCCGACACGCCGCAAAGCCGGCTGTCCGAACTCCTGCCGTGGAACTGGAAGGCGCAATCTGCAAGATTGGCGGCATGAGCCACGCCGATCGCATCGCCCGCATCAGGATCCAGCTTCGATGACTGGCAGCCAGCCATCTGGCGGCGCGCCGAGGTGCCGCTGACGGCAACGCTCAAGGCCTTGCACGACGTAATCCAGGCGGCCATGCCGTTTGACGACTATCACCTGTTCGAGTTCCGCGCCGACGGAAGGCGCTACGCCATCCCTAATCCCGAATGGGATAGCCTGCGCGATAAAACCTACTCGGCGAAGACCTTGCGGCTCGGCTCGCTGGTCGATCGCGGCATCATGCAACTGACCTACACCTACGACTTCGGTGACGACTGGAGGCACACGATCACGATCGAGGCGGTCGCCGATGCCGATCCCGCCGCCGAGTATCCCCGCTACATCGACGGCGCCGGCCGCGCCCCACCCGAAGATGTCGGCGGCATCCCCGGCTTCGAACTGTTCCTCGACGCCATCGCCGATCCCAAGCACGAGCAGCATCGCGAACTCAAGCGCTGGCACGGCCGTCCGTTCGATCCCGCACATGCCGATGAAGACGAAATCCAAACCCGGATGAAAAAGCTCGCCAGACGCCGCGCTCTCGGCAAGGTCGGCTTCGAGAAAAGCCGTAGTCAGGCACGCTGACAATCCAAGGCGGCCGCGGCCCCCACCGGAGGCTTACGCCGCTACCGCCTTGCCGTTATTTGCTGGAGCATGCCGTTTAGCGACGATTGGTTATCCCTTTGGCCTCCCCTCACGCTGCTTGGCTGTGCCTACTGGCAAACCCGGTCGAGAAAAGCATCGAATACGCAGCAATAGCGCTAACCACAAAGCGATCCTCCTGCCGCATGCGGATAAAACCCTTCGCTGTCCCTATTTCGTCCTCGCTCGATGATTGCGGCTCGCCGCGGTCTTCGTCGGTGAGACGGTTGCCCTTTGACTTTGCCAGGCGGCCAGCTGCGATGTGCGGGCTGTAGGAATCCCGTGTAACCTCGTTCTGGATCTAACGCTCACCGATAGGCCCGGCCAGTCGCAAGAGGACCGGGCGATGATCGGACACTTCCAGGAACCGCTCGATGGTTCGGTCGAGCGCGAGGATCATGAAATCGTGGCCGCACGGCACGAGATTGGGCGAGATAAAGACATGGTCGATCAGCGACTTGAAGGGCGCCTTGACGCAGGTGATTTGCTTGTCCGAAGCATCCTGCGCGGCGAGCGCGGTCAGGCCGGCGGCGGTCAGCGCGGTCTCCGGAAGCCAAGGTTGCATTGAGTCGCCGCCGATTCAGTCGTTATCGAAGCTGGGATACTAGGCGAGTTCGGCGATTGCTTCGGCGATCACGCGCCCACCCATCTGCCGGCGGCCTCCACCGTGTCGCCGGACTGCGCCGCACGCGTCAGCGCAAGTGCCGGGACCGCCAGCAAACCTGCCGCAACGCTTTGCCAGCTGTCACATCCCGGCAGGCGGGGCATCGGCCGCGCCCTAATCGCAGCTGTATCCGATTGCAAACGTGCCAGCGCTTATCTGCCGCAGGCGTGGCAGGTCCCCCGCATAATCGTCATTCGCCGCCTGAGGCCACCGAGATGAAGCTCTTCCTCCCGTTAGAATGAACGTTCGAAACGGAGGATGCCGCCGACACTGCTCTTTTTGTTGGCATTCGCCCAGCTAATGGAAGGGTCGACCTTGCCGACGGCGAAGTCGCCGTAGCGGTCATAGTCGAGTTCGGCTGTAATTGTGAAATCTGCAAGAAACGTATAGGCGACGTTTGCAGCGACACCATAGTTCCTGAGCTGATCACCCGAGAGCTGAAGATTCAACGAAGTTGTCTCATTGAGCTTGTAAGTGGCGCCGGCCCAGAAAGCCCAGTTACCGCCCCAACTTTTGTAGAACCCGCGACCATGAGCGTCGATTGCGTTAGTGACGTCATCGTTGAGCTTGCCGCTGGAGCCGTAGCCGAACATTCCGAATAGCGAGAGTTGGTCGGTAACATCGACGTCGATGCGGACCTTGCCCGCGACCGATTCGTAGTTGCTATCATAAGCGACAACGCCGGTGATCGCGCCCCAGTGTTGTGTGTATTTCACTCCGCCGACTAGGTGCGGAACGTAGCTGTCGATGGTGCCGACCAGGCCCGAGCCTTCTTCGAGTGAAACCACAGCCGAAAAGCCGTTACCGGCGTCAAAGTAGTACTGAACCACATTAGTATCGAAGGCGCCGTACGGGATAAGCATCTGATTGAGCACGTCGCCCGCGTAGCCAATAAACATGTCGAAGGCGGACCAGTCCTTGCCAACTCGGAGGCCACCAAGCTGAACCCAGGCGAAAGTCAACGTGATGCCTTGGCTGAAGGCATGGTATCGAGGACTGTCCGAACCGGAATAGGCGGTGTGCTTGCCGTAGTTCATGCGGGTCTCGATGTAGGTCTGCAATGTACCGAGTTCGGTCTCTTGCCCGGTCCAAGTTTTGAATGTGAAGCGCGTGTGGTTTTGCCATATGCCCTGGGCCTCGCCAGTCTTCACATCCGTGGTTCTAGCTTTGTCATGCGACACGACATCGCCGAGGCCGATGTCGTAACGGACATAGCCGCCGATGCGCAGGCAGGTCTCGGTGCCGGGGATGTAGTAGTAACCAGCGCCGTAAACGTCGCAGATCTTGACGTATTCAACGGGCTCAGGCTCGGCCAGGACGATGGCGTCGGCGGCTCGGGCACAGGAAACGGCGATCAGGGCCGCAGCTGAGCCGAGCAGGAGGCTCCTGATGTTCATTCTTGATCTCCGTTCAAATATTAAAGAAGGGGACGTCAACGAACGAGCCAGCCCCTTCCTGTCCCCACAATCGAAAACGATGCACATCGCGCTGCGCCCATCGCAGTATGACGCACGGGTCATAATAATGATTCAACAACAGAGGCGATGAATCTGAATCATACTTCCACGCGATAAGATGTTGTTCTCATATCACCTGCTTGAAATGCCCGGGGGAGGAATCAAACACTTCTGGGTCGATCGCCATGATTATCTCCGATAGCTGCGGGCGTACCGGCTTCAGAAAATCACCCCGCAAGCGACGTGCCAACCTCACGACCAAGCTACGATTGACACTCAAGTTTGCCGTCGGACCTTGGCTTGCGTTTCCTTTTTTGCTCTGAGGGTCAAGCTGAGCACGAAAAGCAAATGTTTCGGACATGGTTCGTCTGTTCGCTTCGCGACAGTATCGTTCAATGGCGATAGCTTTTGTTTGTTTTGAGCCTCGACATTGTTGACATCATGCGAGTGCACCGCTCGGTACGTCAGCCGAGATGCCCCACTGATGCCGACATGCCTAGGCGTAAGCGTCCTCGTTAGGGCGAAGGGCCACACCTCGGCGGTGGCGAGGTGCACCAGCTTTCCAGCTAGTCCGGACAAAGTGGTTCCGAAAGGCGGGAAGGTCGAGACGAGCCGTTGCAAGCCCCTCTCTGAATCGGAAGCCGTGCATGGGCCATTTTTGTTTTTACGGAAGCACATGCGAATTCGCTCGATTGTCAGCTGCGAGCGATGCTTGAGTTGCGCGTCACTCCGGCGCTTTGCCGGGCCACAGGAGCGCGATTTGTCGGTGATCATGCGCCTGGCGTAGCGCTACTTTCTAAATTGGTTCATCAGGCTTGCAGCCTTGGCAGGGGCGGACCTGGACGGTCTCCTCGAGCACAATTCCCGCTCTGACAGACGGTGCGCCACAGCCAAAGCCTCGTGCCGGCAATTAATACGACGAACTCATCGAGATGCCAGGTATCGCTACGTGACGCCGATTTACGCACCAGCCGGCGAGCAAAAGTCTGGTCCCAACGCCGAATCGACTGGTCGGACGGGGCATGCTGCGTTCCATCGGACGCTGAAGGGAGGGGATAGGATAGGATAGTAGCACCAAACGGTGTGCGGGAAAGTCTCGACGGGAAACCCACGGCGCTTGTCGCTGACCAGCGCGTGCTCATACCATCGCTGTCCAGCCAAGGCTGAATGGGGCTATCGCTGCGAAATAATCGGGCCCAAAGCGGACCGGACTGATATAGCGCAAAGACACAGGAGAGCGCAGTGGTAAGGATGGAAGGCAACAACATGGGACGGTAACTGTTGCAGACCACAAAACATCGCGAAGCCCGCCTGCCTTGGTACACCATCTATCCGACTGTCGCGGAGTTCTCTGGGGCGGTCGGCGCCGACGCTTATGAGGAATGGCTCAGGAACCTACCGGCTAACGATCCGGCGTCACTCTACTTGCACATTCCGTTCTGCCGATCAAAGTGCTGGTATTGCGGCTTCCCCACCACCATCACCCGCCATGATGCGCCGATCGTTAATTATCTGGCGGCGCTGCGTGACGAGATACGTTTGGTCTCGGAGCACGCGCCGCAGGCGCTGCCCGTGAGCGATGTGCATTTCGGCGGCGGAACGCCAACTCTCATGGGGCCAGTTGAGTTCCTCGCCCTGACGGAATTCCTGCGCCGCCACTTTGCGCTTGCGGAAACAGCTACGATCGCCGTCGAGATCGATCCACGCACGTTCACGGCCGATATGGCCGAAGCCTTGCAAGCAGCCGGCGTGAACCGCGCGAGCCTCGGCGTGCAGAGCTTCGATCCCATTGTTCAAAAAGCGATCAACCGGGTCCAGAGTGAGGCGCAGACGGCGGCTGCCGTCGAAATGCTGCGTCGGCATGGAGTGACAAGCATCAACTTCGACCTCATCTTTGGTCTCCCGCATCAAACGGTGCAGTCTTGCGTCGAGACCACGAGGGCGGCGGTCGCCATGCGCCCCAACCGGCTTGCGGTGTTCGGCTACTCGCACATTCCGTCCTTTATTAAGAATCAGCGCCTCATCGAGGAGGCATCGCTTCCGGGCAGCGCTGCCCGCGCCGAACAGGATGCGGCCATTGCCGTGACGCTGATTGCCGCCGGCTACCGAGAGATCGGGCTCGACCATTTCGCCTTGCCGGACGACGATCTCGCGCTGGCACAGAAAACCGGTCGCCTGCGGCGCAACTCGCTGGGCTACTCGGCCGACACCTGCAAAACCCTGATCGGTTTCGGCGCGTCGGCTATCGGGCGTGTCGGCGAGGGCTACGTTCAGAACGAGGTTACACGGGATTCCTACTGCCGGCACATCGCGGCTGGCCGTCTGGCGACGTCAAAGGGCTACCGTCTCACCGACGAAGACCGCGCGCGAGCCGCAATTATCGAGCGACTAATGTGCGATCTCGAGGCCGATGTGCCGGCAATCTGTGCCGCCCACGGATCTGATCCGATCCATTTTCTCGATTCAGCTGAACGCTTGGCGATGCTTGCCAAGGACGGGATTGTGGACATCGAAAAGGGTTTTGTCCGCGTACGGCGGCAGCATCGCTTTGCGATGCGCGTTGTCGCTGCCGCATTCGACGCTTTTCTCGACCGGGTTGCCCGCTGAGTCAGCCAACCAAGTGTGAGGAGGCCAAGGCGACGCCGAAGCGGAATTTGACGCCCATGCGGTTTCCTTTCTTCGAGGTCAGGATTTCACAGCCGTCGCCAGGGAAGCAGGCCTCAAGCGGCTTCCCGCCCTCGAAGAATGCCACGGTGTCGCCATCGATCGTGATCCGCTCGAATTGGTGCGATAGCCGATCTCGTAGTAGGCGCGTACTCATCTGCGCTCTGGTCGCCGCTCTCCGCCTTATAAGCCATGACTGGATCGAGCGTTCCATCGTCAGGAAGGGATAGACCAACTGCCAATCCCGGACCCAAATTCGACAGGGCGCGCTGCTTGATCTGGTCGTCCTCAAATGTAGATCGGCTGGACCGCGGGATCGTGGCTATATGCGTGATCTTTCTCAGCTGCTTGATCGTGGATCTTGCCGCTCCCGCCGCCGGCCACGATGTAGAAGGGCTTGCCCTCCACGGCGATCTCGCCGTTCCTGCTGAACGATCCCGCCGACACGATATAGGGCTTGAGGGTCGGTCACGACGATGTTGTCCCCTGCCGCGGCGATGCACGGCCGTGCCCGTCCATCGAATAGAGGTCGTGAGCTTGAGCGAGTTGGCGATCTTGCCAGCCACGAAGCTTGGCGTTCTGGTGACGCTCAACAAGGCGACCGCAGCAATGGAACGTGCTGCCAGAGAAGCCGAATCCGTTGAGGCGGGCGGCAAGCTGCGGCCGCGCGTGCAAATCTGTATGGTCAGGGAACTATTGAAGGGCAGAAAGCCCACGCTTCCACCTGTCTATGACATTGTCTCTGCCGCTGCCGCCCGGCAGGTGGCCGCCGCGGTTGCCAACGCGACAGGAAATACGGGACCCGCCGTCCTTCAAATATTCCATCGCCGGCAGCGGACAGAAAGCCACGAACAATCAGTCGCCGACACCTGTGAACAAGCCGTGTGCGACATTGCAATCATCCATTTATTGGCTCAACTGCCCACATGGCCGTGAATGAACTGGATTTGTTGGTTTTCCAGATGGCAGTGGAAAGCGTCCGCTCACTCTGCTTGAGCTTCAATGACAAAGCGGCGGAGATAGCCGCGAGGAGCCGCGGAAACCTGCTTTTCGATGTGCGGATCGATGATGACGCCGAGGTCCAACGGCTCGCAGCCATCCGATATCGAGGCGGGCAGATTGGTGTGCTGGCGTTGGACAGACAAGGCCTTATTAGCCGCTACTGCGTCATCGACGATACCTTCTCCCGCTTCATTGCACCGTTGGAGAATTGGACCAGCATGCCGGTGTCAATGCAGGCCAAATTCGATGTCACTCACCATGCCGGCCTCTTCCTAGACGCGTTGCGAAATGCCGGTCATATGCTTGGCAACTAGGGCTGGCGGAACGCATCTGTGGATCTTTGCATCCGCCTGGGCGTTTGAGCCGGCGGCTCATCGAGGTTCTGCAGCGCGCGGATGTGCCACGGCCGGGGTGATAGCCGCCTCTGCCCAACAGATCGCCGGCGAGGGCTTGTCGGACAATGAATGTCGTCAATCCACCGTCCGAGAAATGGTGTCTGGCTCACAAGAAGCACAGCGAATTGAGACTGAAACGCAGTCCAGGTGGGAAACCCAGCGCGAAGGCCGGAAGGTAACTTATCTGCGATAGAGGCAACGGGAAGGCGCCTTCCACTTATAAGGCAGCGCCCAATAAGTCGGTACTCGCCTGAGGAATTCCCATGGCGGGCAGGGCTACCTCGCGATCCGATCTCGATAGGCTTGTTGTACCTCAGACCGGACTCGATGTTCAGAATTTCCTCAGCGGCTTGCCCGCACGCCACCGCCAGCTCGCCGACCACGTGCTCACGATAGGCACGACCGATATGAGTCCCCTCCGACGTAGCAGTCCTCGGGAATGCGCGAATATTGATACACCTCGAAGGAGAGCAAACGGCGCGCCAAACAGCCTCTCATCGCACCCAGTCGTACATAGGGCGCATTCCTGTTCCGGCCGTCCCGGGCGATGCTCGATCCATCTCTCCAGAACAGCGGAGCAAGCCAGTGACGCCCACGAAGCTTCTGATTGGGCAGATCGCCATTGTGTTCGCCATCGTTCTCCTCGGCGTGTGGGCTGCCACGCAATGGTGCGCTCATATGCTAGCCTTTCAGGAACAACTCGGCGCGCCATGGTTTGTCGCGGCTGGCTGGCCGATCTACGAGCCGTGGAAACTGTTGGAATGGTGGTTCCAATTCGATGCCTATGCGCCCGAGGTATTCGACAAGGCGGGCATGCTTGCGGGCACCAGTGGATTCATGGGCTGTGCCGCTGCGATCGCTGGTTCCCTCTGGCGCGCGCGCCAGCGCGGCTTGGTCACCACCTATGGCTCCTCTCGATGGGCGGCGACGCGGGAGATCGAGAAAGCAGGGCTGTTTCAGCCGGCAGGCGTCTTCCTCGGCAAACTGAAGGACCGGTATCTGCGTCATGACGGGCCTGAGCACGTCATGGCCTTTGCGCCGACACGTTCCGGCAAGGGCGTCGGACTGGTTGTCCCAACCCTTCTCTCCTGGTCCGGCTCGGCCGTCATTCACGACATCAAAGGCGAGAACTGGCAGCTGAGCTCCGGCTGGCGGTCGAGGTTCTCGCATTGCCTTTTGTTCAATCCGACTGATCCGCGATCGGCCCGCTACAACCCGCTGCTGGAGGTACGCAAAGGTTCGGACGAGATTCGCGATGTCCAAAACATCGCCGACATTCTAGTCGATCCGGAAGGCGCGCTGGAGCGGCGGAATCATTGGGAGAAGACCAGTCATTCACTCCTCGTCGGCGCTATCTTGCACGTGCTCTACGCCGAAGAGGAAAAGACTCTTGCCCGCGTCGCCACCTTTCTGTCGGACCCGCAACGCTCGTTTGCCGCGACTTTGCGGCGAATGATGACGACCAACCATCTCGGCTCGGTCAATAAGCCTGAGGTCCATCCCGTCGTGGCCTCGGCGGCACGAGAGGTGTTGAACAAATCGGAGAACGAACGTTCAGGCGTCCTCTCGACCGCCATGTCTTTTCTCGGCCTCTACCGTGATCCGACCGTGGCGGCGGTAACATCGGACTGCGACTGGCGCATTGCCGATCTGATGGATGCGGAGTGGCCGATGTCGCTCTATCTGGTCGTGCCGCCATCGGACATCTCGCGCACCAAGCCCTTGGTGCGACTGATCCTGAACCAGATCGGCAGGCGGCTGACGGAGCGCCTCGAGGGTGACCCAAAGAAGAGCCGCAAGCATCAACTGCTCATGATGCTGGATGAGTTTCCGGCGCTCGGTCGCCTCGACTTCTTTGAGACCGCGCTCGCGTTTATGGCCGGTTACGGAATTCGTGCCTACTTGATCGCGCAATCGTTGAACCAGATCTCCAAAGCGTATGGCGACAACAACGCCATTCTGGACAACTGCCATTTGCGAATTGCCTTTTCCTCCAATGATGAGCGCACGGCCAAGCGAATCTCGGACGCGCTTGGCACGGCCACGGAACTCAGATCCATGCGCAACTATGCGGGCCACCGGCTGGCACCTTGGCTCTCGCATGTCATGGTGAGCCGCCAGGAAACCGCCCGCCCGCTGCTGACACCGGGCGAGGTGATGCAATTGCCGCCCGCGGACGAACTGGTGCTGGTTTCGGGACTGCCCCCCATCCGGGCCAAAAAGCTGCGATACTATGAGGATCACAATTTCACCGAGCGGGTGCTGCCTTCGCCGGTGTTGCGCGACGGACCCTACGCGGACTGCCCGATGTCGCGGCCGGACGATTGGACTGGGCAAGTACGCGGCGTCGACCGTCGTCTTGCGTCCGACGATGAAAGCGCTGGCGCCGCGCTTGCGGACGAGGGAGGGATTCAGCAGCAGCGCCATCCTGGCCTACCCGAAGAACATACCGCCGTCACCCAGGAACCGGACCAGGACGATCTGTCCAGACCCGCAGACGATGATAGCGAGGCGATGGCGGACAAGCGCGTCATGGACCGGATCTCCACCGTCGCAGGTGCCTATGGCATCAACGAGGGAAGGGACGATGATAAGGATATCGTCCCCGGCTTCTGAACGCTTTCCGCAGCTCGGGCGTATCTCAGCGTAGATAACGGCCGTAAGCAATTTTGGGCATCTCGATAATGCTTGTTCCGCCGCCGGCCCGCCAGCGCCGGCCAGTTGGAACAAGCGCATGAAGCCCCACCGCATTCGTCACCAGTTTCTGCTCGAACCGGAATTGAGCGAGAAGCTGGACAACCTCAGCCGCGATCCCTCGACCACAAAATCCGCGGTCGTCGCGAAGGCCGTAGAAGCTTTCATCGAGCGGCGTGGCGAGAATGAACTCGATCGGCGCTATGGCATGAGGCTGGACCGTCTTTCCCGCGACCTCAGTCACGTCAGGCGCGATGTCGACATGACATTGGAAAGCTTGGCGCTCTTCATCCGCTTTTCGATCACGCTTCATGCCCACACGCCTGTTCCGGACAAGGCGACGCAGGCGATTGCTCAGGAGCGTTTCGACAAATTCGTCGAGCAGGTCGGTCGCCAGATCGCATCGGGGAAACGCTCGTTTGGCAAAGACAATGGCGGAGGAGGGGAAGGATGAGCGCTCATCCAGAGGCCGACCACCGACGCCGCGCCATGCTGCGCACCGCCATGGGTCCGACGATCACTGAGGCGCTGGCCGATCCATTGGTCATCGAGGTGATGGTCAATCCCGATGGTGCGCTGCGGCTCGACCGGCTGGGAGAAGGCCGAATCGATACGGCCGTGCATATGCATCCTTCCGAGGCGGAACGCATCATCCGCCTGGTCGCTTCCCACGTGCGTGCCGAGGCGCATGCGGACAATCCGATTGTCAGCGCCGAATTGCCATCGGGCGAACGCTTCGAGGGACTGCTGCCGCCTGTCGTGCTGGCGCCTTGCTTTGCCATCCGCAAACCAGCCGCAAAGCTCTACACGCTGGCCAACTATGTTGCGGATCGCATCATGTTGCCGCTGCAGGCCGATGCGTTGATAAAGGCAGTCCGAGAACGGCGCAACATCCTTGTCGCCGGAGGCACGTCGTCGGGTAAGACGACGCTTGCCAATGCGCTGCTGGCCGAAGTCGCCGAATGCGACGAGCGAGTGATCCTCATCGAGGACACCCGCGAACTGCAATGCGCAGCAAAGGACTGCGTTGCCCTGAGAACCAGGCGGGGCTCGGTCACACTCGCCGATCTCGTGCGCTCGACGCTCCGGCTCCGCCCCGACCGCATCATCGTCGGTGAAGTCAGGGGCGCGGAAGCGCTGGACATGCTCAAGGCATGGAACACCGGGCACCCCGGCGGCATCGCCACGGTTCATGCCAATTCGGCGCGCTCTGCCCTCTATCGCATCGAGCAGCTTGCACAGGAAGCTGTCGTCACCGTGCCGCGCCGCCTCATCGCCAATGCCATCGATCTCATCGTCTTCATCGCGGGGCGCGGCTCGTCGCGCCGCATCGATGCAATCGCTGAGGTCACAGGTCTCGACGGCAGCGGCGACTACGCCCTCACCCCACTCACGCCTCCGCAACTCCAGCAACTCTGAAAGGCCCCCTTATGCGCAAGAAGCTCCGCTTTCTTTCGTTTGCCGCGCTCGCGTTTCTTCTCACAGTTCCGGCGCACGCTGCCGGCTCCGGCATGCCTTGGGAACAGCCGCTGCAGCAGATCCTGGAATCGGTGCAGGGACCGGTCGCCAAAATCGTCGCGGTGATCATCATCATCACCACCGGCTTGACCCTTGCCTTCGGCGATACTGCAGGCGGTTTCCGCCGGCTGATTCAGATCGTCTTCGGCCTGTCGATCGCCTTCGCCGCATCGAACTTCTTCCTCTCGTTCTTCTCCTTCGGCGGCGGGGCGCTCGTCTGATGGCCGCCGGAGTGCAACATATCGAGGGCTTCGAGGTTCCCGTTCACCGGGCCTTGACTGAACCGATCCTGCTGGGCGGCGCGCCGCGGGCGGTGGCGATCCTCAACGGCACGGTGGCTGCGGCCATCGGACTAGGCTTGCAGCAATGGATTGCCGGGCTAGTGCTCTGGCTTGGCGGCCACACGCTCGCGGTCTTTGCCGCAAGGCGCGATCCCGACTTTGCCAGCGTGCTTGTCCGTCACCTTCGCCTGAGGGGATGGCTCGCATGCTGAACCTTTCGGAATATCGCGGCAAGGCCGACCGGCTTGCCGACCATCTGCCCTGGGCAGCACTGGTGGCGCCCGGCATCGTGCTCAACAAGGACGGCAGCGTTCAGCGGACTCTTCGGTTTCGCGGGCCCGATCTGGAAAGCTCGACCGAAGCCGAACTCATCGGCATCTGCGCCCGGGCCAACAATGCGCTTAGACGCTTTGGCTCCGGCTGGACATTGTTTTTCGAGGCCGAGCGCATCGAAGCGCTGGGCTATCCGTCCTCGCGTTTCCCGGACGCGGCGTCATGGCTGGTTGATGAAGAACGGCGTGCTGCCTTCGAAGGCAAGGTCGCGCATTTCGAGAGCCGCTATCACCTGACCTTGCTGTCCATGCCGCCACCGGACGCCCAGGCGCGGGCGGAAAGCGCGCTCGTCGACTCGCATCATTCAGAAGGCGAAAGAGACTGGCGCCAGGAGATGGCGCGGTTCCGTGACGAGACCGACCGTGTGCTGGATCTTCTGTCGGGCTTCATGCCCGAAGTGCGTCCGCTCGATGACGCCGAGACGCTGACATACCTGCACGACACGATCTCGACCCGCCGCCATCCGGTCGCCGTGCCGGAAATGCCAATGTATCTGGACGGCATCCTGGTCGATGTGCCGCTTACCGGCGGCTTGGAGCCGATGCTGGGTGAGCAACATCTTCGCACACTTACCATCCTCGGCTTTCCGAACCTCACCCGGCCCGGAATCCTCGATGCCCTCAATCATCAGGATTTCGCCTATCGCTGGATGACGCGCTTCATTCCGCTCGACAAGACCGAGGCCACCAAGACGCTGACCCGCTTGCGCCGGCAGTGGTTTGCCAAGCGCAAATCGATCGTCGCAATCCTGCGCGAGGTTGTAAGCAACGAACCCGTTCCGCTCGTCGACAGCGACGCCGACAATAAGGCGCTCGACGCCGATGAAGCACTTCAGGCGTTGGGCGGCGATCATGTCGGCTTCGGGTATCTCACTGCAACGGTGACGGTATGGGACGAGGATCGCCAAGCCGCCGCTGAGAAACTTCGCGCGGTCGAGCGCATCATCAATGGGCTCGGGTTCACCACCATCCGCGAAAGCGTCAATGCGGTCGAAGCCTGGCTCGGCTCGCTGCCGGGTCATGTCTATGCCAACGTTCGTCAGCCGCTCGTTCACACGCTGAACCTTGCCCATCTCATGCCGCTTTCCTCGGTGTGGGCCGGTCCTGCGGCGAACGAGCATCTGGCTGAAGTCACTGGACGAGAGGCCCCGCCGCTCCTCATCGCCGAAACCAGCGGGTCGACTCCGTTCCGGCTTTCTTCCCATGTCGAAGATGTCGGCCACATGCTGATCGTTGGACCGACCGGCGCCGGAAAATCGGTGCTGCTTGCCCTGATCGCCCTGCAGTTTCGTCGCTATGCCGGCGCGCAGGTCTATGTCTTCGACAAAGGCAATTCGGCGCGCGCGGCAACGCTCGCCATGGGTGGAGAGCATCATGTCTTGGGTTCGGACGGTGCGCTTGCCTTCCAGCCACTGCGCAATATCGGTGATCAGGGTAGGCGCAGCTGGGCAGCTGAATGGATCGCCGGCCTGATTGCCCATGAGAACGTCACCCTCACGCCGGAGGTGAAGGAGGCGATCTGGTCGGCGCTCAACAGCCTCGCCACCGCGCCGGCGCAGGAGCGCACGCTGACCGGTCTGTCGGTCCTGCTTCAGTCCAATGCACTGAAGTCCGCCTTAATGCCCTACACGCTCGACGGTCCCTTCGGCCGATTGCTCGATGCCGATGACGATCGGCTGGCCTTGTCGGATGTGCAGTGCTTCGAGACCGAGGAGCTGATGCATAGCCAAAGCGCTGTGCTGCCTGTGCTCACCTATCTCTTCCATCGCCTTGAGGAGCGGTTCGACGGGCGACCGACGCTGCTCATGCTCGATGAGGCCTGGGTCTATCTCGACAATCCGCTTTTTGCTGCCCGCATCCGCGAATGGCTGAAGGTGCTGCGAAAGAAGAACGTATCGGTGATCTTCGCCACGCAGTCGCTTGCCGACATCGCCGGCTCTGCAATAGCGCCGGCGATCATCGAGAGCTGCCCACAGCGCATTTTTCTCCCCAATGATCGTGCCGTGGAACCGCAGGCACGGACTGCCTATGAGCGCTTCGGTCTCAACAACCGGCAGATCGAACTGATCGCCCGGGCCACGCCGAAGCGGCACTACTATTTGCAGTCGCGCTGCGGCAACCGTCTCTTCGAGCTCGGGCTCGGCCCCATCGCGCTTGCACTTTGCGGCGCCTCGGGTCCAGCCGCGCAAAGCCTGATCGACAGGGTCCTGTCCGAGCACGGGCAGGACAGCTTTGTCTTTCGCTTCCTCGGCGCCCGCGGCCTCGATTGGGCGGCCGAGCTTCTCCAGCAATTCCCTCAACCAACCAAGGAGCAATCGTCATGATGCGGCGCCGCTTTCTCTCGGGCCTGATCACCCTTTCGTTGATCGCCAAGCCGATGGCCGACTACGTGCAGCCGGCCTACGCGCTCATCGTGTTCGATCCGTCGAACTACGCTCAGAACGTGCTCACGGCGGCGCGCTCGCTGGAGCAGATCAACAACCAGATCCAGTCGCTCCAGAACCAGGCGACCGTGCTGCAGAACATGGCACGCAATCTTCAGAGTCTGGATTTTTCTTCCGTGGGTCAGCTTACCGGCTCGCTCCAACGGATCGACGGTCTGATGGACCAGGCAAGTGGCCTGAGCTTTGATCTCAACAAGCTTCAGGACCAGTGGCGTAATCAATATCCGGAAAGCTACGACGCCACGATCAAGGTCAGCGATGTAGCGAGCGCCGCACGTGACCGCTGGCAAAGCGCAATGCAGGCATTCCGTCAGACCATGGGTGTTCAGTCGCAGATCGTCGAGAATGTTCGCGGTGATGGCGACCTGCTTGCCGATCTCGTCAACCGCAGCCAAGGCGCGGCCGGTGCGCTTCAGGCAAGTCAGGCCACTAACCAGCTCCTTGCGCTTTCGACCAAGCAGCAGATGCAGATCCAGACGCTGCTCGCAACGCAGTTCCGCGCTGAGGCCGAGGATGCGGCGCGCAAGGCGCAGTCCGAGGAGGCCGCGCGCGAGACGACAAAGCGCTTCCTCGGCACAGGCACGGCCTATCCCGGCAACTGATCACCAATCTCTTGACGACGAGGAAGGCGGCATGAACGACCTTGGGGTCATTGATCGCTTCATGGAGACCTTCATCCGCTACATCGATAGCGGGTTCGGTCTGCTCTCGGGCGATGTCGCCTTCCTTACCACGACCCTGATCGGCATCGACGTCACACTTGCCGGCCTCGCCTGGGCATTCGGCGGCGAACCCAACATATTCGGCCGGCTCATCCGCAAAGTGCTCTATGTCGGCGTCTTTGCCTTCATCTTGAATAACTTCAAGAACCTCGCCGACATCATCTATCGGTCCTTCGCTGGCCTCGGCATCAATGCGTCCTCAGGCAATCTCTCCGCCGACAATCTCCTGCATCCGGGCCGCATTGCCGCAACCGGTTTCGAGGGCGCCTGGCCGCTTCTCGATCAGGCAAGCCAGCTTCTCGGCTTCCCAGAAATCTTCGGCAACGCGCTCACCATCTTCGTGCTGCTCGTGGCCTGGTTCCTGGTCATCATCGCCTTCTTCATCCTCTCCATCCAACTCTTCATCACCATCCTCGAATTCAAACTCACCACTCTGGCCGGATTCATTCTTGTGCCCTTCGCGCTTTGGAACCGGTCAGCGTTTCTCGCCGAGCGCGTGCTCGGCAATGTCATCTCGTCGGGCATCAAGGTGATGGTGTTGGCCGTCATCATCGGCATCGGCTCCACGCTCTTTGGCGAGTTCGCTTCCGCGCTGCAAGGCAAGGAGCCGGATCTGGCCGCCGCCATGTCACAGGTCCTGGGCGCCTTGGCGCTCCTTGGTCTCGGCATTTTCGGACCTGGGATAGCCTCCGGTCTTGTCTCGGGCGCGCCGCAGCTTGGCGCGGGCGCCGCACTTGGAACCACGGCAGCCGCAGCCGGTGCATCGCTCGTTGCCGCAGGCGCAGCATTTGCCGGCGCGCGCACGGCAACCGGCAGCGGTCTCACCGCACTCCGTGCCGGCACGACCATGGGGTCAGCGGCTTCTACGGCCTGGCAGATCGGGCGCGCAACATCGCCCGAGTCCGGCCTGTCCGGTGTAGCTGCTGGAATGCATGGTGTGACCAGCGCCGCCGGCGGCGCCGCAATGCGGGCGGCACGATCTGCCGCAGGAGGCTTCGGGCGCAGCGTTGATGCCGGGCGCGAAGCTGCCTGGACCGCGACCGGTGGTGCGCCGACCGCATCCATGACCGGAAGCCCTACTGGTCCGGTCGCTGATGCCGCGCCCGGCTGGGCCAGGCGCCTGCGTTCCGAACAGACAGCCCGTGCCCACCGTCACACCGCCATGCAGGCCGTCCGTGAAGGCGACAGGCCGGGAGGCAGCGCCAATCCCTCTCTCAACGACAAGGACGACTAAATGCTATTCAAGCGACCCATTCAACGTTACGGCAAGACGCCCGAGCCGGTCACGCCGTATCAGAAGGCCGCGCAGCTCTGGGACGAGCGCATAGGCTCATCTCGAGTGCAGGCCCGCAACTGGCGGTTCATGGCTCTTGGCTGTCTGACCTTGGCGGCCGGACTTTCCGGCGGACTCGTGTGGCAGTCGATGCAGAGCCGCGTCGTGCCTTACGTCGTCGAGGTCGACGGCTTCGGCGAGGCACGCGCCGTTGCGCCGGCAATCCGGGGCTACGAGCCCTCCGATGCCCAGATCGCGTGGCATCTCGGCCGCTTCATTCAGAATGTCCGTTCCGTTTCCACCGATCCGGTGCTGGTGCGGCAGAACTGGCTTTCGGCCTATGACTTCGCCACCGACCGCGCGGCGCTCTTTCTCAACGAGTACGCCAAGGCGAACGATCCTTTCGGCCAGATCGGCACACGCAGCGTGTCGGTGCAAGTGACCAGCGTGGTCAGGGCTTCCGACAGCTCGTTCCAGGTCAAATGGGCCGAGCAGGTTTTTGAGCGCGGCAGCCTTGCCAGCACGACGCGCTGGACCGCGATCCTCACCATCGTGATCCGCCCGCCAAGTAATACTGACCAACTGCGCAACAACCCGCTCGGCGTCTTCATCAATGCGATCGACTGGTCGCGCGAGCTCGACAGTGCTGCGCCGACGTCCGTTTCCCCAAAAGGAGTCCACCAATGAAGAATAGAATGTCGTCGGTCCGTGCCGTGCTGATCCTGTCGGCCTCTACAGCAGTCCTCTCCGCCTGCGCGTCGAAGCCGGTACCGCCGCCTGAGATTTCCTATGATGCTGCCGATTTCAAACCAGCCGCAATCGAGAAGCCGCCGGAGAAGCCGGTCAAGATAGTCGAAGTGCCAAAGCCGCTGCCGTTGCCAGGTCAGCTACAGCCCGATCCGGGCAGGGTGGCCGATGACAAGCGCTCTCCTGAAGAACGGGTCTCCGATGCCAATAAAGCAGCGACGCAGCAACCCACCAGGTATGGGTACGTGAATGCGGTTCAGGTCTATCCATTCGCCGATGGCGCACTCTATCAGCTCTATGCCGCGCCGGAGCGCGTTACCGATATCGCACTCCAGCCGGGCGAGAAGCTAACAGCCGTGTCGGCCGGCGACACGGTGCGTTGGGTGATCGGCGATACCGTCAGCGGCACCGGTGACAATCAGCGCACCCATGTGCTGGTAAAACCCTTCGCGCCGGGACTTAACACAAATCTGGTGATCACCACGGAACGACGCACCTACCATTTGCAGCTTCAAAGCACCGAGAAGACCTCAATGGCGGCGATCTCCTGGACCTATAGCGAGGACCAGATCATCGCGCTACGCCAGCGCAACGCCCAAGCCGAGGCTGCCACGCCGGTGGCGTCGAATGTGGCGCTCGAGAATATCCGCTTTCGGTATTCAATCACCGGCGACACACCACCCTGGAGGCCGACGCGCGCTTTCGACGATGGCAGCAAGGTCTATATCGAATTCCCCCGTCGCATTGATCAGGGTGAAGCGCCTCCTCTCTTCATCGTCGGTGCCGATGGGGACAGCCAGCTCGTCAATTATCGCATGCGCGGCAACTACTACATCGTCGATCGCCTCTTTGGCGCTGCAGAACTGCGTCTAGGCAGCAAGCAGCAGCAGGTGGTGCGCATCACCAGGACTGACGGCCGGCAACCGCCGCGGCGGATTCCGCTCTTTGCGCGGCCCAGCAGGTGAGGGGAGCGCTCATGACCGATACTTCCCGATCCGATGCGCCGCCGAAACTCGATCCCGAGCAGCTGCAATTGCGAGCCTCGCCCCGCCGCGCTGTCCGATTCAGGCGCGGTGTGATCATCGCCATCGCTGCAGTCGGATCCGGTGCCATTCTGGGCGTCACGATGATGGCGCTTCAAGGACCGGCATGGCGTATCAAGCACCAGGCAGAGGACCGCTATAACACCGAGCGCAAGCCACCCGCCGAGGGACTAGAAGCGCTTCCCAAGGACTATTCCGGGATCATGCCGAAGGCCCCTGTGCTCGGACCGCCACTGCCCGGCGACCTCGGTCGCCCCATCCTTGAACGCCAACGTCAGCTCGGCATCGCGCCAGGGCAGGATATCTCCGCCGAGGAGCAGCGCCTTGCCCAGCAAGCAATTGAGGCGCGCGAGTCGCAAGTCTTGTTCCGGATCGACAATCGACCCAGACAGAGAGATGTCGCCGGCGGCGGGCCGAGTGCGCAGCAGCCGTCTGAGGCGCTTCCGCAATCCGGAGCGACGCGCACGTCAGCTTCCGTTGCCCCAGCCGAGGGTGACCAGAACAACCAACAGCGCAAGCTCGATTTTGTCAGTCAGCGAAACACAAGCGGGATCTACAATCCGCATGCGCTGCAGACGCCGGCCTCGCCCTACCAACTGATGGCCGGCAGCGTGATCGCGGCCAGTCTCGTCACCGGCATAAATTCCGACTTGCCTGGCCTTGTCGTCGCGCAGGTCACCGAGAATGTGCACGACACAGTCACCGGCAGCATTGTGCTCATTCCGCAAGGCTCACGCCTCATCGGCACTTATGACAGCGTCGTGGCTTTTGGGCAGAGGCGCGCATTGCTGGTCTGGCAGCGAATAATCCTGCCCGACGGTTCCTCGATCGAAATCGACAATCTGCCAGCGACGGATACTGCCGGCTATGCTGGGCTTGAAGACAAGGTCGATTTTCACACCTGGCAGCTGATCAAGGGAGTTGCTCTAGCGACGCTACTGGGCGTTGGTACCGAGTTGAGCTTTGGGGAAAACGAAAGCGACCTAGTTAAGGCGATCCGGGAATCCACTCAGCAAAACATCAGTCAAGCCGGCCAGCGCATCACCGAAAAGAACCTGAATATTCAACCCACCATTATCGTCCGCCCCGGTTGGCCCCTACGCGTGATTGTACACAAGGATCTTGTGCTGCGCCCATACCCGACTTGAACAGGAGTAATCATGGCAGATCTGAAACTTGGAAAGCTTCCGGACCGGACACCTTCGAAGATGACCATCACCGTTAGCGCGGACCTGAACCAAGCACTCAAGGACTATGCGGCGCTTTACCGCCAGACCTATGGCGAGTCTGAAACGGTAGCGGAACTCATACCTTTCATGCTGGCAGGGTTTCTGGAAGGTGACAGAGCGTTTGCCAAGGCCAGAAAGGAAAGCTTGCCCGCCGGCATGTCAGAGAAATCGCGACGCGTGTCAGGTTCAGATTCCGAGTAATCGAAGCATAAAGTTGGTCAATTGGCGCAGCCGCCCGGGTGCCTAATTTCCCGGCGGTCGCGGCCTACCGATCCGTCATGTAAGGCCTATGCGCGAACTTCGAGCAGCTGGAGGTCAAGTAAGTGCCTGGGCGGCCCGGAAACCGCGAACAGGCGCAGGGCGTGCTAGCCGCACTGATGCATGGTTTCAGACCCGTGGGAACGCCGTGCGGTTGTTACTCAGAATGAGCTCATCTCAAAGGGGCATTCAAGAGCCGCAGCGCTGAGTAGCGGAAGCCGCAATGGGGTGCGTCGCTGACATTCAGTGAAAGACTGGGCCGAACAATCCAACCTGCTTGGGCGGATACGAAGTGGAGCCCTGCCTGCAGGGTTCCGGCGGGTCCCAGCCCTCTGCCATGCGACCCCCTTTGGAAAATACCCGCGTCGTCACAGCATCGTAAAGTGGCGTCATATGCACTATCGAATTGTTAGCTGCTGGTTTCGGCGATTTTGAGGAGGTTCGCGATCGACTGAAGACGGTGACGTTCGTCTGTGGCACTCAGACTGCCACTGAGTGCCTGGCCGTTCCACTTTCGAAATATTTGTCGAACTTCGCTGCAATGCTCCTTACAAAGGGACGACTTTCCGCCGATACGACGTAACTGTCACCTTGGAGTTCAAGCGGTCGAGCAGGGTCGCCAATGGCGATGGAGCTTGCTTGGAAAAGAAGCTTTTGTCCGGCTTCCCCGAAGCGTTCCACCAGATCGGCTGCTGAAAAGCCGAAATCGCACATCAAGCGCTCGATGATCCAGCCGCGAACACGGTCATCTTCGGAAAACGCGATGCCGCGGACCGTGGCCAGATGTCCCCCCTCGACCATGCGTCCATATTCGGCTGTCGACGGCATGTTCTGCGAATAGCCCTGTCGAAACCGGCTGATCGATGACGGCCCGAGCCCGATCAGTGTTTCGCAGCGATCCTCGGTGTAGCCCTGGAAATTGCGGCGGATTGTTCCCGCGCGAGCCGAGACTGCAAGCGCATCATCCGGCCTGGCGAAATGGTCTATTCCAATCGCCTCGTATCCGGCGCCCATGATCAGACGGGCGGCAATTTGCCACTGAGCGAACCGTTCGGCCGGACCCGGCAACCATGCCTCGTCGATCATAGTCTGATGCTTCTTGAACCAGGGCACATGCGCGTAGCCGAACAGCGCCATCCGGTCCGGCTCCAGAGTCAGCGCCTGCGCCACGGTGGAACAGACGCTCTCCCTGGTCTGATGCGGCAGGCCGTAAAGCAAATCGAGGTTCACGGACCCTACGCCGCGAGAGCGAATGTCGTCTACAACCGCCTTGGTCTGCAAAAAGCTCTGCTCGCGATTGATCGCCTTCTGCACCTTCGGATCGAAATCCTGAACGCCGAGGCTCGCCCGCGCCATGCCGATCTCGGCAAGTGTATCAAGGCGGGCTTCGTCCATGTCGTTGGGTTCGATTTCGACGCTGATCTTCGCATCGGCAAGAAAATCGAAGCGATCCCGCAGGACAGTTCCCAAGGCTATCATATCCTCGGGCTTCAGCATGGTCGGCGAGCCGCCGCCGAAATGCACGGCGCGGACATGGGCCTTGCCGCCGACAAGACCGGCGACAGTCGCGATCTCCGCGTGAAGCGAGCGGAGATACGAAGCCACCGGCTCGTAGCGGCGGGTCTGCTTTGTATGGCACGCACAGAACCAGCACAGCCGGTCGCAATAAGGGATGTGCAGGTAGAGCGAGACCTCGTCACCGCTTTCGAGCGCCTTCAACCAGCTTCGATAGACATCAGCGTCGACGCCAGGATGGAAATGCGGCGCGGTCGGGTAACTGGTATAACGCGGGACGTTCTCGCCAAGCCTGGCAGCTAATTCCGGTCTCATTTGGTGGTCCGCCGTTTTTGCCTCGCCGGAAGTCTGGACGCGTCGAAGAGCCAATGCCCTGATTTCGGTCAGCCTCCAGCACGGACAAACTGCCGCAAGGATTTCTCTGCCATCGCTTGCTATCCTGTCGAAACTTGGGATCGGTAGCGCGAGCGTAATGACAGTACGGCAAGACATTCACAGTTCCGGCATTCCCGTTCTTTGCCTGTCTTGCGCAGCACGACTTCGCGGCGTCTGCGCTGCGCTCGATCCAAACCATTTGGTTGGGCTCGCCAAAACTTCGTCGCGGCACAAGCTCGAGCCGGGGGTCGAACTGATCGCCGACGCCGAGGCCGTCGACAGCTATTCAAACTTGCTTTCAGGCGTTGTGAAGCTGACGAAGTGCCTTTCGGACGGCCGCCAGCAGATTGTCGGTCTTCGGTTCGCACCGGATTTTCTGGGACGGCCCTTCAAGGTGAAAAGCACGATCAATGTGGAAGCGGCAACCTCCGTCTCGCTGTGCTCGTTTCCGAAGGCGGCCGTTGAACGGATAATGAAGGAATCACCGGGACTCGAGCATCGCCTGCTCAAGCAGACGCTGGACGAACTCGACGAGGCACTTGAATGGATGGTGACTCTCGGGCGCAAGACCGCACCGGAGAAGGTGGCGAGCTTTCTCCTCATGATCGCCCGGAATATGGATTCCAGTATCGACCCGGCGGCTGGGTCGGCATGCTTCGATCTGCCGCTGACACGTGCCGACATCTCTGATTTCCTTGGACTGACGAACGAGACCGTGAGCCGCCAGCTTACGCGATTGCGGGCTGACGGCGTGATCCGGATCGAGAGCAAACGCCATGTAACGGTCGACAGCATGAGCCGGCTGGAGCAGCGCTGCGGCGGCCGAGGCGCGCGGCAACCGGCCTTTGAATGAGACCTAAGCGTCGGGGCCTTCGTCGCTTATTACGATCCGCGGCAGGACATGCTCGCGTTCGAAAGCGATGTGTCGCCGCAAGCCTTCGAAGAAGCCGCGTAGCATGAATCCGACAGCTTCCGCGCTCTCTATCGGATCACCATGACCGATCGCTAGGAGCGTTTCGGCCACCTCGCCAGCGAAGCATTGATCCTCAAGGTGCTCGATGCGCAACCGGCTGGTAGAGGCAAGTTTGGCCTCGGCCGGGGTCAAGTGCGCCTCATACGCAGGGAAAATCACCCTCTCCTCAAACCCATGAATGTCACGGAGCAGCGGAACGATCTTCTTGGCCGTTCCAAGACATTTGAGGCGGTCGACGTTCGGCAGTGCATCGGCAATGCTTTCCAGCGAGAAGCAGAGCTCCAGCTTTTCCCGATGGGCAAGCTTCATGACCTCGCCCGGAATCGCCTCTGTGCCGGCCTGGCGCGAGAAAGCCGCACTTGTCCATGAGCGGGTTGGCCCGTGCTGCGTTTCCTTGTTCAAATCGCCACCTTCTGATTGCACCGAACTCGATGCTGCCCGAAGCAAAATCGTGCGGCTCTGACATGGATCAGGGCGAGCAGGCGGCAACTACGGAATTAATGCACCGCGGATTTGGCGTCCGCGCATTGGAATCCTGGTCGGGGACATGTCATGAAATTCGGCACGGAGATCGTCGTTCTAAGCCTGTTTGCTTTTGCGGCCCTGGTGGCTGCCGGCTTCGGCGTAGAAGGACCTTTTCGCCAGCATATGGGGGTTTTGTTCGTCGCCGTGGCTGGCTTTACCGCGATCCTGCTGCGCAACACAGATTTCAAGCCGGCGGCTCCGGTCGACACCTCCGCCTACATGGATGGCCCAATCCGCTACGGAGCCATTGCAACGGTATTCTGGGGCGTCGTCGGCATGCTCGTCGGTGTGATCATTGCCCTGCAGCTGGCATACCCTCACCTCAACATCCAACCCTGGTTCAATTTCGGCCGGCTGCGGCCGCTGCACACATCCGGCGTCGTCTTTGCTTTCGGCGGCAACGCTTTGCTTTGCACGTCTCTCTATGTCGTGCAGCGCACGTGCCGCGCCCGGCTGTTTGGCGGCAAACTGGCCTGGTTTGTGTTCTGGGGTTACCAGCTGTTCATCGTCATGGCCGCGACCGGCTACCTGCTCGGCATCACCGAGAGCCGCGAATACGCGGAACCCGAATGGTATGTGGACATCTGGCTTACCATCGTCTGGGTCGCCTATCTCATCCTGTTCCTCGGCACGATCCTGAAGCGCAAGGAGCCGCATATCTACGTCGCCAACTGGTTCTACCTGTCCTTCATCGTGACCATCGCGATGTTGCATGTGATCAACAACCTGTCGATGCCGGCCTCCTTCCTCGGCTCGAAGAGCTACTCCGCCTTCTCCGGCGTCCAGGACGCCTTGACGCAATGGTGGTATGGCCACAACGCCGTCGGTTTCTTCCTCACCGCCGGGTTCCTCGGCATGATGTATTATTTCGTGCCCAAGCAGGCGAACCGGCCGGTCTATTCCTACCGCCTGTCGATCGTCCACTTCTGGGCGATCATCTTTCTCTACATCTGGGCCGGCCCGCACCACCTGCATTACACCGCCTTACCCGACTGGGCGCAGACGCTCGGCATGGCGTTCTCGATCATGCTGTGGATGCCGTCATGGGGCGGTATGATCAATGGCCTGATGACGCTGTCTGGCGCCTGGGACAAGCTGCGCACCGATCCGATCATCCGCATGATGGTGATGGCAGTCGCCTTCTACGGCATGTCGACCTTCGAAGGTCCGATTATGTCGATCAAGACGGTCAATTCGCTGTCGCACTACACGGACTGGACCATCGGCCATGTCCATTCCGGCGCGCTCGGCTGGGTTGGCATGATCTCGTTCGGCGCAATCTACTACATGGTGCCGAAACTGTGGAATCGTGAACGTCTCTATTCGCTGCGGCTCGTCACCTGGCACTTCTGGCTGGCGACGCTCGGAATCGTCGTCTACGCCGCGGTGATGTGGGTTTCCGGCATCATGCAGGGCCTGATGTGGCGCGAATACAACGAGCAGGGTTTCCTCGTCTACTCCTTCGCCGAAACCGTCGCTGCCATGCATCCCTTCTACGTCATGCGCGCCATCGGCGGTGCGATGTACCTCACCGGCGCCCTGCTCATGGCCTGGAACGTGACCATGACCATTCTTGGCCACGAGCGCGAAGAGCAACCAATGCCAGGTTCCGAGCCCGCCCTCCGGCCTGCCGAATAGGGAGCCAGACAATGGGCTTGATGGACAAACACGCGATCATCGAGAAGAACGCCACGCTTCTTCTCGTTGGCTCTCTTCTTGTGGTGACCGTCGGCGGCATCGTCGAGATTGCGCCGCTCTTCTATCTCGACAACACGATCGAGAAAGTCGAAGGCATGCGGCCCTACTCGCCACTGGAACTCGCCGGACGCAACATCTATGTGCGCGAGGGCTGCTACCTCTGCCACAGCCAGATGATCAGGCCTTTCCGGGACGAGGTCGAGCGCTACGGCCACTACAGCCTGGCCGCCGAGTCGATGTACGATCATCCCTTCCAATGGGGATCGAAGCGCACCGGGCCCGATCTCGCCCGGGTCGGTGACCGCTATTCGAACGCATGGCACGTCGCACATCTTTCCGATCCACGTTCCGTGGTGCCGGAATCGATCATGCCGAGCTATGCGTTCCTGAAGGACGCTCCGATCGAGGTGAAGGACTTCTCGACGCATCTGGTTGCGAACGCGCGTGTTGGCGTCCCGTACTCCGATGACATGATCGCGCACGCCAATGCCGATCTGATGGCCCAGGCCGACCCGAATGCCGATGCCTCCGGCGTCGAGAAACGCTATCCGAAAGCCAAACTCGGTGATCTGGACGGCAATCCGCAGCAGGTGACCGAGATGGATGCCCTCGTCGCCTATCTGCAAATGCTGGGAACACTGGTCGATTTCAAGACCTATGGCAATGCAGCCGGCTACCGCTGAGGGGGACGCAATGAGCTATAATTTGATGCGGGAATTCGCGGACAGCTGGGGTCTGCTTGCCATGGCGCTCTTCTACGTCGGCTGCATTGCCTTTGCCTTGCGTCCCGGCGGCAAAACACAGGCCGATCAAGCCGCCCAGATTCCACTCAAGGACGACTGATCATGAGCAGCGAGCATATCGATGAAGTCTCGGGCATCTCAACGACCGGTCATGAATGGGACGGGATAAGGGAACTCAACAACCCATTGCCCCGATGGTGGGTGATAACCTTCTACATCACCGTCGCTTGGGCGGTGGCTTATACAATTGCGTATCCGGCTTGGCCGATGCTGTCTTCCGCGACCAAGGGTGTGCTTGGCTATTCTAGCCGCAACGCTGTCAAGATTGAGCTGGCGGCTGCCGAAGCCGCCAAGGGCAAATATGTCGCGGCCATCCAGCAGAAGACCGTATCCGAGATCGCAGCCGACGACGCGCTGCGTGAATTCGCGGTAGCGGCCGGCGGAGCTACCTTCAAGGTCAATTGCGTGCAATGCCACGGCTCGGGCGCCCAAGGGTCGAAGGGCTTTCCAAACCTGAACGACGATGACTGGCTGTGGGGCGGCACGACCGAGCAGATCCAGCAAACGATCGCGCACGGCATCCGTTTCGCATCCGACCCGGATACTCGGCAGTCGGAAATGCCCCCCTTCGGTGACATCATCACGCCCGAACAGATCGCACAGGTCGGCGCCTATGTCGCCAGCCTCTCGGGCAAGGTCCAGGATGCAAGTCTTATCGAGCCCGGCGCCAAGGTATTCGGGGAAAACTGCGTCGCCTGTCATGGCGATAATGCGAAAGGCAACAAAGAGCTCGGCGCGCCCAATCTGACCGATGCGATCTGGCTCTACGCACCCGGCGAGACAGCCATCGCCGTCCAAGTCCGCGCGCCGAAGCACGGTGTCATGCCGGCCTGGATCGGGCGTCTCGGCGAGACCAAGGTTAAGGAACTTGCGGTTTATGTCCATTCGCTTGGCGGCGGAGAATAGGAACGGAAGCCTATTCTCGGCCCTCCCCGCCAAGCGACGGGGCCCGGCACGAGTCGGGCCCCGACACCATTCCGGCATGCGGCGATTGACCTGCAGCAAGGCGGCGCGGCCCACACGGCGAAGCGGGCTCACTGCAGACCGGACGTCTGTCGAAGCAGACAAGTCCGTCGCACAACGATGTCATAGGCCGCGCGCGAGTGGAGATGCACGTGCTGGATAAAACGCAGATGGAGCGGCTCGAGGCAAAAGCGGTCAACTCCGCCAAGACACGACAGCCGCTCTATGCTCCGCGCAAGAAAATCTTCCCTAAACGCGCCTCGGGCAGCTTTCGCCGCTTCAAATGGCTGGTGATGGCGATCACGCTGGGCATCTATTATCTGATGCCCTGGTTGCGCTGGGATCGAGGTCCGTTTGCTCCTGATCAGGCCGTGCTGATCGATCTTGCCAACCGCCGTTTCTACGTCTTCTTCATCGAGATATGGCCGCAGGAATTCTACTATGTCGCCGGCCTTCTGATGATGGCCGGCATCGGCCTCTTCCTGATCACGTCCACCGTCGGCCGCGCCTGGTGCGGCTATACCTGCCCGCAGACGGTATGGGTCGATCTTTTCCTAGTTGTGGAGCGGGCGATCGAAGGCGATCGCAACGCTCGCATGAAGCTCGACGCCGGCCGCTGGACCGCGCGCAAACTGGTGCTGCGTGTGTCGAAACACGCCATCTGGCTGGTCATAGCGGCAGCTACCGGCGGCGCCTGGATCCTCTATTTCGCCAATGCGCCGACGCTGATCGGCGACGTATTCAACGGCACCGCCGCTTCGGTCGCGTACGTCACCATCGCGGTGCTAACGGCGACCACCTACACGTTCGGCGGGCTGATGCGCGAGCAAGTCTGCACCTACATGTGCCCGTGGCCGCGCATCCAGGCTGCCATGCTCGACGAGAATTCGCTCACTGTGACCTACAATGACTGGCGTGGCGAACCTCGTTCGCGGCACGCCAAGAAGGTCCAGGCTGCGGGGCAGCCGGTCGGTGACTGCGTCGACTGCAATGCCTGTGTCGCAGTCTGCCCGATGGGGATCGACATTCGCGACGGCCAACAACTCGAATGCATCACTTGCGCGCTGTGCCTTGATGCCTGCGACGGCGTCATGAACAAGCTCGGCAAGGAGCGCGGGCTGATCTCCTATGCGACGCTGTCCGACTACAACGCCAACATGGCGGTGGCGACCGCAGGCGGCTCCGGTCCCGTGAACCCTTCACTCGTCAGAACGGCCGACAGCACATTCTCCGCCAGGTTGGCGCATTTCCATATTCGCAAGATCTTCCGGCTGAGGACCTTCTTCTACATGGGCGCGTGGACGGCGGTCGGGCTTGCCTTGATCTATTCGCTGCTGACGCGCGACCGACTCGAGATCAACGTCCTGCACGACCGCAATCCGCAATTCGTGACCCTGTCCGACGGCTCGATCCGCAACGGTTACACCGTCAAGCTGCTTAACATGATCCCCGAGCCAAGGACGATCGTCGTCACGATGCAGGGCTTGCAGGGAGCCGAAATGAGCGTCGTCGGCAGTGATCTGCCGGCAGCTCGCTTGTTCGCCATCGCGGTCGAACCCGACCGGCTGAACATGCTGAAGGTTTTCGTGCGCCAGCCAGCGGGTGAGGTTCGGCACGCTGCACAAACCTTCAAGTTCCGCGTCGAGGACAGAGCGAGCTTCGAATCGGACGAATACACCGCCACCTTCAACGCACCGGAGATCGCCAGATGAGCACCAATACGCAAAAGACGCGTGAGTTCACCGGCAGGCACATGCTGCTCACCATTCTCGGCTTTTTCGGCGTGATCATCGCGGTCAATCTCACGATGGCGACACTCGCCAGCACGAGCTGGACCGGCCTTGTCGTCGAGAACACCTATGTGGCCAGCCAGCAATTCAACCGAAAGGCCGAGGAAGGGCGCGCGCAGGCGGCACTCGGCTGGACCGGCAAACTGACGATCGCTCGGGGTGAGGTCCGCTACAGCTTGAGCGATACCACCGGCAAGCCGGTCCCGTTGCATGGCGTCAAGATACTGTTTCGTCATCCCGCCTACGAGGCTGGGGACAAGGCCGTCACTCTCGCCCTCGTCTCGGACCAGGAATTTGCCGCGCAGCACTTGCCAAGGGATGGCGTCTGGATCGTCGAAGTCGACGCCGATGCCGGTCTGACAGAGCCCTATCGCGACGTTCGCCGGATCATGATTTCGCAAGGAGCGCTGCAATGAGCTGTTGTGCACCCAGCGCGGAACTGGCGCTGGATCTGACCAGTACCACATCGGTCCTGCCGTCTAGCCAGGAGATCAGGTTGGCGAGCCGATCGCTTGGCGACAATCTTTGGCAGACCGACCTTTCAGTGCCGACGGTTCACTGCGCGGCGTGCATCCAGGCCATCGAGACGGCTCTCGGAAGGCTCGATCGCGTCGAAGGCGCTCGTGTCAACCTGTCGACGAAACGGGTCGCGATCCGGTGGCGTGGGGACTCTGTGCCTCCGTTTGTCGCCGCGCTGGGACGGCTGGGCTTTCAGGCGCACCTGTTCGAAGCCGACCCTGATAAGAAGGACAAGACGCTTGCCGAGCTGATCCGCGCGGTCGCGGTCGCCGGGTTCGCCGCCGGCAACATCATGCTTCTTTCGGTCTCGGTCTGGTCCGGCGCCGAAGGTGCTACCCGCGACCTGTTTCACTGGGTCTCTGCATTGATCGCCATCCCGGCGCTCACCTTTGCCGGCGGCATCTTCTTCCGCTCGGCCTGGAATGCACTGCGCCACGGCCGCATGAACTTGGACGTGCCGATCGCGGTTGGGGTGTCGCTCGCTTATGCCATGAGCCTCTACGAGACGATCAATCATGGCGATCACGCCTATTTCGACGCGTCCGTATCCCTGCTGTTTTTCCTGTTGATCGGCCGCACCCTGGATCACGTCATGCGCGAACGGGCACGGACCGCCGTGAAAGGCCTGTCCCAGTTGGCCGCACGTGGCGCCATGGTGCTGCGCGGCGATGGCGCGCGCGACTACCTGCCGGTTGGCGAGATCGAACCGGGCATGCAACTGCTGGTCGCCGCCGGCGAAAGGGTGCCTGTCGACAGCAGGGTCATTCGCGGCGCGTCGGATCTCGACTGCTCGCTGGTTTCCGGCGAGAGCACACCGAAAACCGTGGCGTCCGGGGAACAGGTTCAGGCCGGCACGCTCAATCTTACCGGCCCGCTGACCATCGAAGCGACCGCTGCCGCAAAGGACTCCTTCCTGGCGGAAATGGTTCGGCTGATGGAAGCCGCCGAAGGTGGTCGTGCGCACTATCGGCGGATCGCCGACCGTGTCTCGGCGCTCTACGCGCCGGTGGTCCATCTCACCGCCTTCGTGACGTTCCTTGGCTGGATGGCGGTAACCGGCGACTGGCACCGGGCAGTGACGATCGCGATCGCCGTTCTCATCATCACATGCCCGTGCGCGCTCGGTCTGGCCGTGCCGATCGTGCAAGTGGTCGCGGCGCGCCGCTTGTTCGAAGCCGGCATGATGGTCAAGGACGGATCGGCCATGGAGCGCCTGGCCGCGATAGACGTGGCGGTATTCGACAAGACGGGCACGCTAACGCTCGGTCAGCCCAGGCTGGTCAACGCGTCGACCATCGATCCGGCGATGCTGGCGATCGCAGCCGACATGGCGGCGCACTCCCGTCACCCGTTCTCGAAGGCCATCGCCGCATTCGCGGGTTTTGCCGGCCAGCCGAAGCTGGAAGCCGTCAGCGAGCACCCGGGTCTCGGCATCGAAGCGACGACCGCGGACAGCACCTGGCGTCTTGGCCGGCGCGGCTGGGCCGGATGGAAAGCCCGGACCGGTGGCGAAGGCAAGTATGGCGGCTATGGCGGGACGGTGCTTTCGAAGAATGGGAGGATCGTCGCCTCCTTCAAGTTCGAGGACGCTAGGCGCGCCGACGCCAAGGCGGCGGTCGGACAATTGAAGGATGCCGGCGTGTCGGTCGAAATGCTGTCGGGCGATACCCCGGACGCTTGTGGCGATGTCGCAAGAATATTGGGCATCGACCGTTTTGTTTCGGCGCTGCTGCCGTCCGAGAAGGCTGAGCGGATCGAAGTGCTGACCAAGGCCGGCCACAAGGTCCTGATGGTGGGCGACGGGCTCAACGACACGCCAGCGCTGGGCGCGGCGCACGTCTCGATCGCTCCCGCGACCGCCGCCGATATTGGCCGCAACGCGGCCGATTTCGTGTTCCTGCGTGAAAGCCTTTCGGCCGTACCCCTTGCGCTGGACGTCTCGCGGAAGGCAGGGCGGCTGATCCGCCAAAACATAGCCATCGCGATCATCTACAACGCTGTTGCCGTGCCGATCGCCATCTTCGGCAACGTCACGCCGTTGATCGCCGCGGTCGCGATGTCCGCCTCATCGCTGCTAGTGATCGGAAACGGGCTGCGGCTGCAGGGCTTTAGGCTCGCCGAGCTGACGAGGGCTTCTTCGGCAACGCATTCCGGCATTCACCCATCAGCGCGGTCATCATGACGATACTCGTCTACCTCATGCCAGTCGCCCTATTTCTTGGCGCACTGGGGCTGACTGGCTTTCTGTGGGCGTTGAAGAGTGGCCAATATGAGGATCTTGACGGAGCCGCTGAGCGCATCCTCCGGGACGACAAGCCGGAACGCTGAGCCAGACCGCTGTTCCTGACGCTGTGCTGACGCCGGCCGTCAGCCGACTCGGAATAACGATTGAAGCTCCACAACCAGTTAAGTCGCTTAACGTAGATTTGTGAAAAGCCCCTGTCCCTCGAAGGACTGCGTCGCCGGTCCCGCCCCAACATAGACGCGGCCAATGTCATAACGTACGCAAAGCTGATGTTCATGTTCACGATAGGTGCGGACACGGGGTTGCAGTTACACTTGTTTGGGTTCAACTGCAGGTTTCGTGCACCCAATTTCGTCCAGATAATCGGCCCACCACTGCACCATACTGACGCGCTTTTCCCAGTGCTCTGCCCTGGCGTAAGTGCGCCGAACGTCGTTCTTTTCAATATGGGTCAGCTGTCTCTCTTGCGTCTGGATGCCACTTGCCGCATTCATTCAACAGAGTTGATGCCGTTGCTCGGAAACCGTGAGCCGCTGCTTTTTCTTGCTGTAACCCATGCGACGCAGGGCGGCGTTAAGTGTATTGTCGGAAATCGGACGAGAACCCGATCGCACACTTGGAAACAGCAGCGCCTCGCCGCCGGAAATGTCTCTGAGCTCGGTCAGGATTTTGATGACCTGCCTCGAAAGTGCAACGCGGTGCGGCCGCCGCATTTTCATGCGTGCTTCCGGGATGGTCCACACCGAACCTTTGAAGTCGAACTCTTCTTATCCGGCGGCTCGCAACTCGCCGGGGCGGGGAAACAGTAGGCGCAGTTATGCGACGCTAAGTTTCCGGAAATAGCTTAGGAAACAGTTCGTCCAACGTGTCGACCGGGAAGCGTAGCGATACCGGTCCTTTCGGGGTATCGGACGCAAGCAGGCCAAGCTCGAGCACCTCGGTAAACACGCGGCGGGCCGTACGTTCCGGCAAGCCAGCGATACGTGAGGCCTCACCGCGATCGAACTCGCCGCGCAGAAGCGCCTCCTCGAGCAGCCGGAAAGCTTCGGGCTTCAGGTCGTAGCGTTGAACGAACCGCTGCAGGCGCCGGGCTAGTTGGTTCAAATCGAACAGGCTCGACATGAAACTGACCTGGTCGATGCATACGCGTAGAAACCATAAGGTAAAATCCGCCAGCGCCCGCATAGAAAGATTGCCGCGGCCGTCGCGATCGCCTTGGCGTGGCATGTCGGCGTGATCCATCATGCGTTTATAGTCGCCGCGGCTTTCCAGACCCCGCGCCAGGCCTCGGGAAATCGACCACAGCCCATGCGCGGCGATTCCTGCCTCATGGGCCATGGCGTGACTCATCAAGCGGCTGACGCGTCCATTGCCGTCTGGGAAGGGATGAATGTAATTGAACCGATGATGCGCGGCCGGAATCGCCAATATCCTAGCCGCTTTGCCCGTACGTTGGAAGCGGTACCGGCTAGCGAAATGCTCCATGAACGCTTCGACGCGATCGCTTGACGGCGGCTGGTGGCGGCCGACAGTGACATCATGTTCGGGCTGTGATCGCCACCGACCCGGAACCATCAAGAATTCTCTGTCTGCGCCGCGAATGCGCAACATCGCCTCATCGGCGTCACGGTAGAATTCCGCATGCAGCCAGCGCAAAAAATCAAGCGAAGCCGGTTCTGGGAGCTGACCCTCTGCGGCCAGGCGATCGATTTCCCCCTGCAGTCGAACATGGGCCGCGGCTTCCACCTGCAGGTTGCGTCGTTCCTGGTCTTTGTCGAATTCGCCGGCGAGGGCGCGTTCGATGTCGCGGGGGCGCGTGTTGTGGCCCTCGATCAGGTTGCTGTAATAGGTGTTCATGATGCGCACGAGATCCGCCAGGTTCGCGGCCGTGCGCGGATGCAGCTTGGCGCCGAGAACCGCCGAGCTTGCTGACAGCTCAGCCAGCGCGTCGGAGATAGGCTCCGCAACGTCTTCCAGGCGCGCCGGCTCGATGCGCTGTACGGTCTCTTCCATGATTGGCCGATGTTAGATCGCGCTAAGTACGTATATGTCAACAGAAATTTTAGCTGAGCGCCCATAACTGGCCGATCATTTGGCCGATGTTAGGCGCTACCTCAGCTTCACCGAGACGGTTGATCGACGACGCCAATGCCGATGCCGATGATGGCCGATATTCGCTATGCTTAGCGCATTGATAGCATATACAAATTTGCGATCGGTAGGTCGATTTGGCCGATCGCTTGGCCGAACTTCGCCGGTCGCGCCGGCTAGGATATACGACCAGGAAAATACAGGCGACTCCAAATGATTCTCCAGAGATTGCGGAAGCACGCGACGCTGCGACCAGGCTGCGCGAGGACTCGAACGAGGCAGCCCAATATCTGCTGAGCTCTGCGAGCGCGTGTGGAAGCCCGATGCGGGCCGCCAGGTTCTCACGTTTGCGTTTGAGCGCGATCCATTCGCTCTCAAATCGCAACTGGCGTCTTTGACGCTGGATTTGAACCCACAATAGGTACGCGCCGACAAGAGCAAATACGCCTGCACAACGTCTGGAAAGCTCGCCCGTTGCCACAATATCTCGAGCAGGCCGAAGCACACGTCTTCGTCGCGGGCGGCACTCTTTCCCCAATAGGCGAATGGGCGGCGTCAACCGGACACATCTCCATCAGCGTGCCATCGAGGTTCGGAATCCAGAGGTGCCAGGATCGGTCCTCCCAAGAGCGGCATCATGTTGATGACCCGACCATTCAAGGTTTCGATGTTGAGATGTCGCAGCTTTTTCAACTCGGAGAGCTTCGCTTTCTCCATCAGGGGTGTTCTCGCGTGAGAGACAAAACCGCGTGATTGTTACGGGCATGGTTGGGTGGGAAATACCATCTGTCGCCTTCCGGTGATGCCGCGAATGGTCGCATTTGACCCCGGCAGTCCAAAACACCGCGCAAACGGAAGGCTCTTCCATCAATCCGGTCATTCGAGGATCGGGTCCGCGTGGCTCGATGTAGCAGCCATCCTGGCCTCAAGGCGCGCGGCCTTTTCAGGCGTGTCGATGTATTGAGATAACCTCGGCCGGGGACCGAAAACATTCCGGCAGATGATATGCACCTCTTTCCCAAGTCGCCGCACTCTAGTGGTGATGGTCGGCACGATCGCGCCATGGGCGCGGATCAGGTCGTCGCTAGAGCGATCCTGGCCGATGGTCATGCGATAGGAAAACTGCGCGATCGTGCGATTGAGTTGCCGCACCTTGTGGCTGTCGGAGATATCGCGATGGCGCGAGATCATGTTCACCGGCCCGCGCTTGCTGGAACCGCGCACAAGCATGTGCGCCGAAACCGGGAAGATCAGCTCGACCTCGCCGGAATGCTCGTAAGGCGTACGCGCATGGAACGCCTGACGCGGATCGTAGCTGCAGACCGGATTGTCCGATGTGAGGAAAGGCGTGCTTGTCCTGTTGTGGAGCACCTCGAAGCCGAGGCGGAAACAGAGGTCGCCGAAATCCTTGAACTCACCTTTCATTGCCAGCAGCGTTTCATGTGGGTTGACGCCTATCGGCACGGTGTCGAACTGGCCCGCATAGCGCTCGAGCGGCGGAGGAAGGACGCCGAGTTCTTCGCCGATCTTGTGCTCGCAGCGGATTTTGGCCTCGATCATCAGCGCGTGCCGATCGCGCGTCGCCGGAACACGCGCGCGCAAGATCGTTTGCATGCCGAGCACGTTGAAGGAGATGGCGGCCGACAGGCGGCGTGCCGCGAGCGCCCCGCCGAGGCGGAGGATCGTGCCATCCCAGGTCATTGGGAGGGTGATCTGCTCACCGGTGCTAACGACACGAACATCGCCACCCTCGTCGAGCGACACAGCCGGTTCACTATGCTTGTGAAGTTGGCGAGAAGGGACTCGGCGACCGTCGTGAGGGCCATCGCCGAGAAGATCGGCACATTGCCCGAAGAGTTGCGGCGCTCGTTGACATGGGACCAGGGCAAGGAGATGGCTCGTCACAAGAGCTTCACCGTTGCCACCGACCTACAGGTCTACTTCTGCGATCCGCGCAGTCCCTGGCAGCGCGGCAGCAACGAAAATACCAACGGTCTGCTCAGGCAGTACTTCCCCAGAGCAACCAACTTCTCCCACGTCTCGCAGGACCAACTCAACGCCGTCGCCCTGCGGCTCAATCAGCGCCCCCGAAAAATCCTGGACTTCGAAACGCCGGCCGATAGGCTACAGAGGGTGTTGCAATGACCTATTGAACTCACCGCCTGATTCCAGACATTGCTATAGTTCTTATCCGACCCCTAAAGCGGACGTCCCCGTGATAGGAAATCGATGTCCTCCCGGACGCCGTCAAGGCAGTAGTCGCAGCCTCATGACCGCTTTCGACCAGAGTGATTTCTCAGTAAGGTATCCTCAGGCGATTCTGACGGTTTGGTGCCAAGCGTCGGATTCCGCAACACGGAGTGAATATCTAGTAGCTTACAAGGACAAAGCATAGGAATTCGGATGGCTCGCGGTGAATTAATGAAGAAATTGCTGGCGAGCTATGGCCGCGACGATGAGTTTCGTGCGGTTGCCGAGCAGATAATCGTCGAGGAAGAAAAGAAGAACAACAAGGTTCTTGCGCGCACTCTTCGCAAGACTCTCGAAAGCGGTCCTTCGCCGAGCGGGCCTAGGTCCATGAAATCGCTTGCGCCACTCATCCCGTTTCCGGATGCCGCCAAGGACTTTGTCGAGCGGGTCGAGCCGACGCATACAACCAAAGACGTCGTTCTCAGCGCTTCCAACACGCGTGTCTTCATCGGTCTCCTCAAGGAATTCCGACGGGCTGAAGAAATCCGGCGCAGGGGTTTGCCTGTGCGATCAAAGCTCCTGTTTTGCGGACCGCCCGGTTGCGGCAAGACCGTATCAGCGGAGGTTTTTGCCGCTGAGCTCGGCTTGCCGATGTTTGCCGTCAAACTCGACCAGCTGATTTCCTCCTATCTTGGGGAAACCGCGAGCAATCTTAGGAAGATCTTCGACTTCGCCCGGAAGCAGCCTTGTGTTCTTTTTCTCGACGAGTTCGACGCATTGGCGCGGTCTCGCGATGATTCAAGCGAACACAACGAGCTCCGGCGCGTCGTCAATAGTCTGCTCCTGTTCATCGACCGCCTCAGACCCCAGGGCTTCCTGATCGCCGCAACAAACCTCGACCACGCTCTCGACAGCGCGATCTGGCGGCGGTTCGACGAGGTGATCTGGTTTGACAAGCCGGATGAGCAGCTGATCGGCCGCTACCTACGCACAAAATTCCGAAATGTGTCGACGGCCTTCGATGTCGGAACGAAGGCTGGTGAACTGATCGGGTTATCCTACGCGGAGATCGAGCGCGTCTGCATTCAGGCGATAAAGTCGGCGGTCATCGAAAAGCGCAAGGACGTCAGGGAGCGGGATTTCAATGCCGCCATCCTCGACGAACAGCGTCGCAGTGCGGGTCGGTCGCGCCTCACCAGCCAGTCGTAGGAGGCCGCTTTAATGGCCCGGTACGACCATTTGCAGCTCGCAAGGCTGCCGGAGCAACTCGAACGCCGCAAGCGCCCGGGCTTTGGTGCAGCACCGGAGCGCGACCGTCCTGATCACAGCCGCCGAATCGCCGAGGAGCTCAACGATGCGGTCGCGGTTCAGCAGCGTCGGCGTCCTCCTGGGACCGTCAATCCATCTCTGATCCTTCGTGTCCGCATGACGGGTTCGCTGCTCGAAAGCGACTGGGAGGATCTAGGCCTAACGGTGCTATCGAGCGACGCTGACCGAACTCTTGTTCTTTTTTCGTCAAACGACGAATTGGACGACTTCCGGGCGCGGATCGTCGCCTATGGCGGTCCGATCCCGGCTGGGCAGGCGGGCGCTCCGTATGCGACCTTCGTCGCCTCGATTGCATCGGTTGGTACGGTCGATCCAAGAGATCGGATTGGGATGCGCCTGAGAGAAGAGGGCTACACCGATTCCGAAGACTTCGACGCCGTCGGTGAGTTGATCGCCGACCTGGAGCTCTGGGATCTGGGCCGACGTGACCTACGTCAGCGCAAACTTGCCGACATCGAAGCCTATGTGGTCGCTCGCGGCGGCGAATGGCTCGACGAGTATATTGGGCCGTCGATCACCATGGCACGTATCCGCGCCAGCGGAGAGGTTTTTCGATCGTTGCTTTCGCTTGAGGACGTCGCGTCCATCGACCTTCCGCCGTCCCCGGACGTTGCAACGGCAGAAGCCATGCGCCTCGAACTAGGCGAACTACCGGAGCCGGGGCTCCTTGGTGAAGACGCGCCGCTCATCGGCGTGATCGACAGCGGCGTCAATGACCATCCCCTAATTGAGGACATCCTCGTGGGCGCGATCGGCGTTCCCGAACGTCTGGGCACTGCCGACGAATGGGGGCACGGAACGCGCGTTGGCGGCGTGGCCGTATTCGGAGATCTTCGTGCTCAGCTTGCCGGCGGTGCCCTCGCGCGCGCAGCGCGTCTTTGTTCCGCCAAAGTCGTCAACGAGCGCGGCGATTTCGATGAGCGGCGACTGGTACCCTCTCAGATGCGAGAGGCGGTCACTGCGCTTCACGCCCGTTTTGGATGCCGGCTGTTTGTCATAGCGCTAGCCGACCGCAAGCGCGTCTATGACGGTGAGAAAGTCGGCACCTGGGCCGCGACACTGGATGAACTCGCGCGCGAACTTGATGTTGTGATCGTGGTCTCGGCCGGCAACCGTGCCCCGCGTGCGGGCAACAGGATCGAACAGGCCGTGACGGAGTATCCCCGCTACCTAATCGAAGAGGGCAATCGGATTTTTGAGCCCGGCGGCGCCATCAACGTTGTGACGGTCGGGTCTCTCGCCCATGGCAATGGGCTCGATGCGCGGCTCGGCGCAGAGGTTGCGGTGCGGCCGATCACGCAGGAGGGCGAGCCGTCGCCATTTACGCGGGTCGGGCCCGGGGTGGAGGGATCGGTCAAGCCGGATTTCATCGATCTCGGCGGTACAATGATCGTCGACCCACTCGTTCAGAGACTACGCGACGGCGGCGACATCGCGAGCGCCGGCCTGCTCACGCTTCATCATCGGCCGATTGAGCAATTGATTACCAGCGGATCGGGCACCTCCTATGCGGCGCCGATCGTCGCCTTCAAGGCGGCGCAGGTGCTGTCCCGGTTTCCAGAGGCGTCGGCCAACCTCGTACGCGCCCTACTTGCCACATCGGCGACTGTACCTGAGGCCGCATACCAGCGTTTGTCGCCGTTGGGCGACGACGCAGTCCGGAACGTGTGTGGTTACGGGCAGATCAATCTGGAGCACGCCGCATTCTCCGATGACGCACGCGTCGTGCTCTATGCGGAAGACGAGCTGGCGATGGATTATTTCGCCATCTACGAGCTGCCGGTCCCAGCATTATTTCAGAGCACAAATGGCCGGCGCACGATCCGCGTTTCGCTTGCGTACGATCCGCCGGTCCGTCACAGCCGCAATGACTATGCCGGCGTCGGTATGAGTTTCCGCCTTGTGCGGGGATGCGAGCCGGCGCTGATCTCGGAACACTATCGCCGCAGACCGCGTGACGAGGCGATCCCCGACATCGCGAATCGGTTCCAGTGTAAGATGGTCCCCGGTCCGCAATCGAGGGAGAAGAGTACGCTCCAGTCGGCTACTGCGACGTTCAAGACCGACATTTCGAACTACGGCGATCGCTATTACATCGTCGTTCGATGCGAAGCCGGGTGGGCGACGGAGCTTGACCGCCAACGGTTTGCCATCGTCGTGCAGGTCGCACACGAAGCCGAGATTCAAATCTACCAGCAGATACGCCAGCGTATCCAGCTCCGCGGTTGAACCGGTGAAGGCGGACATTGATATGTGCTCGACCCATACGCTCACCGGGTCGCGTTTATCGCAATTCTCGCAGATCGTCGGATTGGGGGGCGTGTGTTCGGCCGGGCACACGCGCACGAAATGGTAAATCCTGTCCAACTCGCCGCCCAGCTCCGCTTTCATTTGAGCGAATTGGGTTCCCGTAACGCGCATCACGAGTTCGAGCATCTCGCACGCCACCTTGCCCGCGCCCGCATCTACAGCAACATCCTGCCTGCGACGGGCCCTGTCAGCGCCGGTGGGGACGGAGGCCGCGATTTCGAGACGTTTCGAACCGGGATTGCGCTACCCGTGGCCGGCTCCCGGTTCGCGGCGCGCTCATCGCGAGAATGGGCGGTCGCGTTTGCCTGTAGTCTCGAAAAGCGCATAGAAAGAAAGATCCGTAGCGATGTCGAAAAGATCCTCGCGACCGGCAAGGTCGACGAGATCGTCTATTTCTGCGAGGCGAATCTCCCGATTGCCAAACGCCAGGAATTTGTAACCGCGGCCAGCGGCATGGGGGCTGAGCTCCAAATCTTCGACGGCAATACCATTGCAGAGTGGTTGGCTGAGCCCGACCTGTTCTGGATCGCGGAGGAATTTCTGCACGTCCCAGCCGAGATCAGCCCACAGATGCAGTCGGACGACGACGGCTATGCGCAGCATAAGGTGGACTGGAAGGCTCGGACGGTGCTTCCGATCAGCCGCGCCGACTTCGTTGCGATCAAAGCGGGTTTGCGTCACGCTACGTTTGAACCTGTCGCACGGCCGGACCTATCATTCTGGATAGAGAGAATGGCGGGCTTCCTCGTGCCGATGGCGCCGCGCGATCTGGTTCGCTCGGCGAGTTATGAGATAGCCGTGGCTCATCTGCGTGGTCGCGGCGACATGACCAGTCAGGCTCATCTGGTTGCCGACTACTTCGTTGACGTCGAAGCCCATACAGACATCGGCGATCTGACTACGGCTGCGACGCTACTGACCTACGCGTTTGGCGGGTACTGGCTGGGACAGTTTCTCACGAAGGAGTCCGATCTGCATGACTATCGGTGCAAACTCGCAGATGCCGTGCAATCAGAACTCGACGAAGCGATCGGTCCGGGACGAAGGGCGGGCCTGCTGCACGTGCGGGCCCTTCTAGCGCAGACGCCTGCAGGACCCGGCCTGGCGCCCGATTTTTCTGCTGTGATCGCACTCTGGAACGCGATGTTGGACAGCGCCGAGCAAGCGTCACTTTATCCGATCGAAGCATTTGCGGATTTGCTGGTCGAGATAGTCAAGCTCCGCGGGGACGATCCGGAGTTGATGGGTCTCGCAGCACGAGCCGATGATCTGCTGGCTGAGCGTATGGGCGGCGTCGCGGCCGGTGAGAAGGCCATCGATCGAGCTCTGTCGCTGCTCGAGCGGGACCAACCCGCGGCTGCCATCCGGGAACTTCATCGAGCCAAAGCCAAGTGGTTCTCTGGTGGGCGATTAGTAGGAGCGGTGCGCATCCTGGTCCTACTTGCCGAACAATATCGCCAACATGGTCTCGCCTATGCTGCGAAGTACCATGCGATGACGGCCGCGCTTCTAACCCGTTACGAGCGGGAGGACGGTGTCCGCCGCCTGCAACCCGAGACTCTGCTCGAGCTGCTCGATGCCGAAGACGGTGCCGGCAATTCGTTTGGGTTTCTTCGGCTGCTTCCCGTGTTCGTTCAAGCCCATATTTTCCATGACGATCATCCACTGAACACAGAGCGGCATCCGCGCCTGCAGAGCAATCTGGGACAGTTGGCGTCCCTACTTGGTTTCGTGAAGCGGGGGAGCCCGACGACACGCCAGGCGCTAGACGAACTCGTTGGCGAGTGGCCTCCCTTGCTCAGAGATCCGATTCTGAGCGCCGCGAACAAGCCTGATGGCTTTTGGAACCGAGGCACCTGGCCGGAGGCGTGGACCGGCCTTGAGGAAGCACTACTCGATCGACCCTTCGGCGATCTCGGGCTCGAACGACACGTCCGCTGGGAGGGGCTGGGCATCCGCTGGACTTGCGTTTTCCTCAACGATTATCGCACGACCCCACCGGCCGAGCAGATTATCGCGGAACTGCAGCTTGTAGTCTTCGCCTTCGCGAACAGGGACCTGGGAATCGTCCCGGTCGATTTCACCATGAATATCGAGGTTTCCGACGCGATTGAGAGACTGACGGTAGAAGAGCTGACCGAGACGCGAGCCGCATTTCGCGTGACGCTGCCGTCGCGGGACCGAGGGCCGGAGGAAAGTGGTGATGTTCTATTGGTGTTCGCTGCGGCCCTTCGCGCAATCTCCGTGCTCGATGATGAGGCCTTAGCTAGGCAATTTGACAGGTCCGTGCTGGAACCAACCTTTGTTGGTCGGCCCTACGCGGAACTGTTCCGGGAGTTTGTTCCTGAGGATCTATTTGCCGAGCTCTTCCGCCAGTCGATCGCGCCTCTCGATCCCGAGCGTCCCTTCGTCAGCCGCGCCGGCGGCCGTGTTCAGTGGTTCGACGGGCCGGGTCCAACGTTCGAGTTGGAACGTGCACTCGGTGACGCGCAAAATAGGTATGACAAAGTCCTTGTATCGCTTCGGTACACAATTTCAGGCATCGCTCACGATCCTGGCACTCGGGCGCGATTGCTCGAGATGCATGAACGAGGCATGAAAGATTGGGAGATTCTGAGCATCTTAAGCAACATCGCGATGGGCATTCGGCTTGATGTGCCGGAAGATCTCCCACTTGAGGAGCTCCGAAGCCGGGGAATGGCCCTGCTAGATAAGGTCGAAACCGAGGCCGATGCGCTCCTACCGGCGGTGTTCACCGATGAGCTGCTACACGCCCATGCCAAGGTTTACCTTGGTGCCTTTTTCAGCAGCTGGCAGCTGCATTGGCCACCAAGCGTGGATTATGAGGGAGCTGAGAAATTTCTGGTATCGCGATTCCGCCTTCGCGACGTTGACGTTCCGCATCAAGATGTATTTGGGTGGGATCAGGATGATGCGCCACTCAACCCATAGGCGATCATCGCGGTGGCTGCTAGCCGCAGGGCACGCGGTATTCTGACGTCTCGATCTGAGCGACTAGCACACACGGTTCACCTGCTCTCGAATGATCGGTAGGCAACGGCACGACCGCTGCCACATTCTTGCTATCGCCTCGAAACAAGCGCAGCTAGGAATGCGTCGGAATATGTTCCGGATAAGGCTCCTCAATGAGCTGCCATTCCGCTTCTGATGCTGTGGACGGCTCTCCTCCGCCTCGCGGTACAATCGCGGGGCTAGAGCTGGAGGAGAGCTGAGATGGACAACGTTACGACGATTGGTCTGGATATTGCGAAGTCAGTGTTTCAAGTCCACGGCGTGGGCGCGGCGGGCGAGGTTGTAGTTCGCAGGAAGCTGACCCGTGGGCGCGTGCTGGCATTTTTCGAGAGTTTACCGGGATGCCTGGTCGGGATCGAAGCCTGCAGTTCCTCGCATTATTGGGCGAGAGAACTTACTGCACGTGGCCATGATGTGCGGCTACTGCCGGCACAGTATGTGAAGCCATATCTGAAGCGGCAGAAGAACGACGCTGCCGATGCAGAGGCGATCTGCGAGGCGGTGACCCGACCGACCATGCGCTTCGTGCCGGTGAAGTCGCCCGAGCAGCAGAGTGTGATGATGCTTCATCGGGTTCGGTTGATGCTCAACCGCCAGCGCACACAGATATCGAACGCGTTGCGGGCGCATCTCTCGGAGTTCGGTATCGTGGCGCCGATCGGGCGGGGCGGCATCGAGCAGCTGCTTGCCGTCATCAACGACGAGAACGACCCGAGGGTGCCAGCTGACGCACGGCTCTGCCTGCAGATGCTCGAGGCGCAGCTCATGGTCGTGAAGGCGCAGATACTCGAGAATGATCGAAGGGTCCGGGCGAGTGCGAGAGAGACCGAGCTTGGTCGCAGGTTGATGGAGATACCAGGCGTGGGCCCGTTGCTGGCGAGTGCGTTCGTGGCGACCGTCGCCGATGCGCACGCTTTCAAGTCGGGGCGCTGCCTCTCAGCCTGGATCGGGCTCGTGCCGAAGCAAAACTCAAGCGGAGGCAAGGAGAAGCTCGGCAGCATCTCCAAAGCGGGCAATCGTTACTTGCGCCAGATGCTCGTGGTCGGCGCGATGGCGGTCATCCGTTATGCCGAGCGGAACGGGACTAGGCGGCCATGGCTCGTGCAGCTGATGACCCGGCGAACGGCCAAGGTTGCAGCGGTTGCGCTCGCAAACAAGACCGCCCGGATGGTCTGGGCGTTGATGACAAGCGGCGAGCGCTACAGGGAGCCAGTCATCGCATAGAACGAGACAAGGCGAGCGAACGCCGACGAGGTTGGAAAGGGCGGACAGGAGCTAATGCACAAAGCCGGTTGATACCGCCGGATCAGGAAACCCCACTTGGGCCGTGCACTTCGAGTGCGAGCTTCCGATCGGGACCTGAGCCGCGCGAATGGCATTATGGCCAGCGGCACATGAAAGCCGCACCTACAGGTCGGATACATGGCCGCACCAACCCAGCAACTGCATGCTCAAGACCCCTTGCCAACGGAGAGCCGTCCATACACGGCCCAGAAATGTGAGGAATTGCGATAACGTTTCGGGCGATCCCGTGATGACCAATCCCACTATAAGCGCGATTATCGCGAAGACTTGGAGCAGCACGATGCCAACGAGCCTGGACCGGAACGGCTCCTTGCGAGTCTTGTGCCGGATCGTTTGCTGAGCGATCACAGTCCCGATGCTACCCCCGATGAAGGCGAGGTACAGAAGCGTCGACTCGGGAATGCGTTGCGCCCTGTTCTCGGCCCTAGCCTTGTCGAACACCATGGCGGCGTATGCCAGCAAGTTTACCGATACAACGTAGCCGACGACCCCGATTGCCAACTGCCCCCGCATGCCCTGCTCCAACTTCGGGCCAGTATAACCGAAGCCCGTTCAGCCAACGCAAATGACAGCAGGTCCATCCCAAAAGGGTCGTTTGAAGCCTCATTCGATGGTGACCGAAGGTCGGCTTTCGCCGATCGGGACCCAAAAGCCAACCGTCCGTTCTCGGCCCCAAACCAGCCACGTTCGTCACGGGTTAATCGACCCTTCTTGTGGACGACGAGACACCGCGGAGGGAATACTAGTCCTCCTCCTGGTCCTTAGGTTCGCCAGACCATACGAGAGAATACGAAGGAAATGTGTGGCCAATTGACTTCCTGTGGAAAACGGATGACCCTCCGGGCCTGCAACATTGGTCGCCCAGTTTCGGTGTTTTCGACGGGGTTCAGTGTGATTTTCGGAGATTGGAGGTTCGTCTCGTCGTTTGGCGAACCGTCGCTGTTGGCTTCCAAACTAGACCCTCGCGAGGATGTATGGACAGCAGGCTTGCCTCGCGTCCCCCGATTGAGACCACCCGCGAGTTTTTGCTCTCGAGTTCATCCAGATAATCGGCCCACCATTGCATCATCCTGACGCGCTCTTCCCAGTGCTCTGCCCGGGCATAGGCGCGCCGAACGTCGTTGTTCTCAATGTGGGCCAGCTGCCGCTCTACGGCGTCCGGGTGCCACTTGCCGCATTCGTTTAGCAGAGTTGATGCCGTTGCTCGAAAGCCGTGCGCGGTAGCTTCTTCTTTGCCATAGCCCATACGGCGAAGGGCGGCGTTAAGCGTGTTGTCGGAAATCGGACGCGAACCCGATCGAACACTAGGAAACAACAGCGATCCACCACCAGAGATTTCTCTAAGTGAGGTCAGGACGCTGACGGCCTGCGTGGAAAGAGGTACGCGGTGCGGCCGTCGCATCTTCATGCGTCCTTCAGGGATGCTCCACACCGAGCTTTCGAAATCGAACTCGTCCCATCCGGCCGCGCGCAGCTCGCCGGGGCGGGGAAATAGCAGGGCCATCAGCTTCAGAGCGGCTCGGGTTGTAGGCTGTCCGTCAAATGCATTAATCGCCCTCAGCAAGCCTCCCAAGGCCTTAGGATCGGTAACCGCGGCACGGGGCGTGACCGTCGGACCGACGAGTGCGCCCCTCAGGGCGATCGTCGGATCTACATCGGCGCGTGCGGTTGCGATTGCATATCGAAACACGCTGCCGATGGTGGAGCGCATTCGCCTGGCCGACTCGTATCGACCACGAACCTCCACGCTGCGGAGAGCGGCAAGAATTGTGGCCGGATCGATCTCCCGAACGCTTTTGTCCCCAAACGTTGGATAGGCAAAGTCGAGCAGCCATTTGACCTTGGTGATGGTCCGGTCGGCACGTCCCTCCTTCTTCAGCTTGTCGACATAGTCCTCCGCGATTGAGCGAAAGGTGTCCTCCGCCGAAGCCTTTTGCGACTTACGCTCCTGTGCGGGGTCGATGCCACGTAGGAGGAGACGTTTGGCGGTATCGCGCGCCTCGCGTGCCTCAGCGAGGGAGATGAGGGGATAGCTGCCCAACGCCAGAAGCTTCTGCTTGCCGCCAAAACGATAGGCGAGGCGCCATAGGCGAGATCCGGTAGGCTGCACCCAAAGCTGGAGCCCGCCACCGTCAGACAATTTCACGAGCTTGGAAGCGGGTCGGGCATTACGGCATTTTACGTCGGAAAGAGCCATTTTCGGGACCTCCATTTGGCTGCATCGATACCATCAGGATCTCCAATACCAGCGAAAATACCAGCCCCCCGCCTCGTTGGACCAACTGCGCCGAAATTCCACGAAACCCGACCATCCGCGCTTTGGTCAGCGAAATCAGTAAGTATTTCAGCTAGTTGCCGAGACAGGAGAGTAGAAGCTTCGGCGAAAGGGACTGTCGGGAGAAGAGGGGATGGTGCCCAGACGCGGATTCGAACCACGGACACGCGGATTTTCAATCCGCTGCTCTACCAACTGAGCTATCTGGGCCTAGTTCCAGGATCGGGCGAGAGCCTTGATCCGGATGCCTTGAGTGGTGCGCTGCACCCTGAAAGCGGGTGGGTTATAACACGAGATTTGCCGCTGTCCAGCGCCTGCGAGATGTTTTTCTGGAAGAAATCACAGGCCGTTGCGTAAGCTGCAAATGCCGCTCGGCGTTATCAGCCGGCTTCGCTGTTTCCGTCCGAATCCTCGTCTTCGTCGTCACGGACCGGAATGGCGTAGCTACCCGAAAGCCAGCGGTTGAGATCGACCGCCTTGCAGCGTGGCGAGCAGAACGGATAGGTCTCGCGCGCCGATGGCTTGCTGCATTCCGGGCAGGAGATCTTGGCACGCAGCGGCGTGACGACGGCGGCTGGCTTGTCGGTCATACGCGCGCGCCGACCTGCCAGTTGAGCTGGACCTGGTAACCTTCGCCCGACAGCAGCGACGTGGTCTCGTAGAGCGGCAGGCCCACCACATTGGTATAGGAGCCGACGAGCTTGACGACGAAGGTGCCGGCGAGGCCCTGGATGCCATAGCCGCCGGCCTTGCCGCGCCATTCGCCCGAGGCGAGGTAGTTTTCCATGTCCTGCTTCGACAGGCGCTTGAAGCGCACGCGCGTCTCGACCAGCCGCTGGCGCAGCTTGCCCGCAGGCGTCACCAGCGCGAGGCCGGTATAGACCCGGTGCGAGCGGCCCGACAGCAACTGCAGGCAATGCAGCGCCTCATCAGAGCTCTCGGCCTTGGGCAGGATGCGCCGTCCCACGGCAACGACCGTGTCGGCAGCAAGAATGAAGCCGGAAGCGGGTTCCGCTTCCTTGGAAAGGACGTCATGCGCCTTTTGCGCCTTGGTCACCGACAGGCGCTTGGCCAGCGAGCGCGGATGCTCGGCGCGCATCGGGCGTTCGTCGACATCCGCGGGGAACAGGCGATCAGGCTCGATGCCGGCCTGCTGCAACAGCTCGACACGGCGGGGCGAACCCGAGGCAAGCACAAGCTTTTGCAGATCGCTCAATCGTTGATCCTGTAGGCTGAGACCGGCCTGCGTGCTTGCAGCAGGCGGCTTACTTGAAGCGGTAGGTGATACGGCCCTTGGTCAGGTCGTAAGGCGTCATTTCGACGAGGACCTTGTCGCCGGTGAGGACGCGGATGCGGTTCTTGCGCATGCGGCCAGCGGTGTGGGCGATGATTTCGTGTTCGTTTTCGAGCTTGACCCGGAACATCGCATTCGGCAACAATTCCGTAACAACGCCCGGGAACTCGAGGACTTCTTCCTTCGGCATTCGGTACCTTTGGTTTGGATGACTTTCCGGCGACCCGGCCGGAATTTGGGCGGAACCTATATGATAATCCACGCTTTGTGAACACGCTTAATCGGCGTCGTTTCCTTGGGCCTCGGCGGCAAATCGATTGGCCATTCTGTGCTTCAGCCGTTCGCGCACGTCGCGGTAGGCGTGCATGATCTGGTCGCGCGTGCCGGTGACGGCGGTCGGATCGGGCGTCGGCCAATATTCGACGTCGACTGCCATCGAGCGGGTGAATTCGAGCGCGGCGTGGTGCGCTTCGGGCGCGAGTGTGACGATCAGGTCGAAATAGTCGTCCTCGAGATCATCGACGGTGCGTGGCTGGTGCTCGTCGAGCCTCATGCCTTCTTCGGCCAGCACGGCATCGACGAACGGGTCGCGATCGCCGGCGCGCACGCCGGCCGACGTCACGAACACCGATGCCGGCAGATGGTGGCGGGCGATCGCCTCGGCCATTGGCGAGCGGACCGAATTCATCCGGCACATGAACAGGATAGAGCGTGGAGAGCTGCCGTTTGCCGCCATCCTCATCCGCGCCAGTGCAATACGCAGATCAGCGTGAACAGGCGGCGCGCGGTGTCGAAATCGATCTCGATCTTGCCGGAGAGCCGGTCGAGCAGGGTTTGCGAACCCTCATTGTGCAGGCCGCGCCTGCCCATGTCGATCGCCTCGATCTGGCTCGGCGTCGATGAACGGATCGCCTCGTAGTAGCTTTCGCAGATCATGAAGTAGTCCTTCACGATCCTGCGGAACGGCGTCAGCGACAGGATGTGGGTGACCACCGCTTCGCCGTGTTCACGCGAGATGGCGAAGACCAGCCGCGCGTCGACAAGTGACAGCTTGAGCCGGTAAGGGCCGTGGCCATCGTCGTTGATCGGGTGGAAGCTGTTTTCCTCGATCAGGTCGAAGATCGCGACCGCGCGTTCGTGCTCGACGTCGGGCGTCGAACGGCCGATCGATTCGTCGAGTTCGACGTCGACCAGGCGGGAGCGTGCGTGGCCTTTGTCGGACATCGCCGCCTACATGTTCAATCTGATGGCGACGGAGCGCGCATGCGCGTCGAGACCTTCGGCCTTGGCCAGCGCGATCGCCGCGGGAGCAAGCTCGCGCAACTGGTCGGGGCCAAGCTTCAGGATCGAGCTGCGCTTGACGAAGTCGAGCACCGTCAGGCCAGAGGAGAAACGTGCCGAGCGTGCCGTCGGCAGCACGTGGTTGGAGCCGCCGACATAGTCGCCGATGACTTCGGGCGTGTGCTTGCCGACGAATATCGCACCGGCATTGCGGATGCGGCCGAGCAGCGTCTCGGCATCGGCGACGGCGAGTTCGAGATGCTCGGCGGCGATGCGGTCGATCAGCGGGATGGCCACGTCGAAGTCGTCGACGACGATGACCGCGCCAAAGTCGCGCCAGCTTGCGGCGGCGGTCTCAGTGCGCGGCAGGAGCTTGATCTGGCGCTCGACCGCAGCTTCCACCGACTTGCCAAAGGCGGCGTCATTGGTGATCAGGATCGACTGTGCGGAGACGTCATGCTCCGCCTGGGCCAGCAGGTCGGCGGCAAGCCAGTCGGGGTCGTTGTCGCTGTCGGCGACGATCAGCACTTCCGAAGGGCCGGCGATCATGTCGATGCCGACCGTGCCGAACACCTGGCGCTTGGCGGCCGCGACATAGGCGTTTCCGGGGCCGACGATCTTGGCGACGGGACGGATGGTCTCGGTGCCATAGGCAAGGGCGGCGACTGCCTGGGCGCCGCCGACGCGGTAGATTTCCGACACGCCGGCGATGTCGGCTGCGACCAGCACCAGCGGATTGATGACGCCGCCTGATGCCGGCACCACGATGACGATGCGCTCGACGCCGGCAACCTTGGCCGGCACGGCATTCATCAGCACCGAACTCGGATAACTCGCCGTGCCGCCTGGAACATAGAGCCCGACCGCCTCGACGGCGGTCCAGCGTGAGCCGAGCTCGACGCCGATCGGATCGACATAGCGGTCGTCCCTGGGCATCTGCCGGGCATGGTGCGAATGGATGCGGTCGCGGGCAAAGCGCAGCGCCTCGACAGTCGCCGGATCGGCATCCTTGTAGGCCTGCTCGATGTCGGCGCGGCTCACCGCGATGCCGAGCGTGCCGAGGTCGGCGCGGTCGAATTTCCTGCTGTAGTCGATCAGTGCCGCATCGCCGCGGCTGCGCACGTCGTCGATGATGGCGCGCACCGTCGCATCGACGTCGGGCGAAATCTCGCGCTTCGTGGTCAGGAAGGCGGCGAAGCGCTTCTCGAAGTCTGCGTCTGATTGGCGAAGCGTGATGGCCATTGTCTGGAAATGCTCAGGTATTGTGGATGGGGCGGGAAGAGGCCTGCCATGCAGCGCCGGTGTCGGTCAGCCGGGCCTCGATGACTTCGACATCGAGGCGGATGGCGGCGTCGCCGGAAAACAGAAGCTCGATCGTGCCGGTCGGACCTTCCTCCTGCGCGAATCCGATCGCCAGAAGCTCCAGCACGTCTTCGGTCTTGGCGCGCGAAATGCCGTGCAATTGCGCCGACAGCACACGGTCGAAATGCAGGATCGACCTGCGCCGCTCGTATCTAGGCCGGAAGAATCCCTTCTTGGTTTCCCAGGCGAAGCGGTTCATCGCCAGCGCAAAACGCTTGGCCGGGGCATCGAAAGCGATGTCGCCGACCCTGATCACCGCATCCTGCACATGCGCCGAAACGATCTCCAGGTCTTCTTCGTCGAGGGCGACTAGTTTGAGCAGGTTCATGTCGGGTCGGCTGCCTGTACGGAAAGGTAATGCTTCCGGCTTTGTTAGGCGGTCTTGACGCTAAAGGGAAGGCAGTAAGGGAGTGGGGCAGTAGGGCATGCAACACTGCCTTGCTCCCCTATTGCCCTATTCCCCTAACTCATCCGCTGATGCGCTCGATGACAGCACCGCAACGCGACAGTTTTTCTTCGAGGCGCTCGAAGCCGCGGTCGAGATGGTAGACGCGGTTGACCACCGTCTCGCCTTCGGCGGCGAGGCCGGCGATGACCAGCGACACCGAAGCGCGCAGGTCGGTCGCCATGACGGGCGCGCCCTTGAGCTTGGAGACGCCCTCGACGATCGCCGTCTGGCCCGACAGCGTGATGTGGGCGCCGAGGCGGGCGAGTTCCTGCACATGCATGAAGCGGTTTTCGAAGATCGTCTCGGTGATCTTCGACTTGCCCTTCGACATGGTCATCAGGCCCATGAACTGCGCCTGCAGGTCGGTCGGGAAGCCGGGGAAGGGCTCGGTGACGACATCGACGGGTGCTATGCCAGAACCGTTGCGCAGGACGCGGATGCCGGAATTGGTCGGGATGATCTCGGCGCCGGTGCGCGACAAAACGTCGAGCGCTCCCTGCAGCAGGTCGGCGCGCGCGCCTTCGAGAAGCACGTCGCCGCCGGTCATGGCGACAGCCATGGCATAGGTGCCGGTCTCGATGCGGTCGGGGATGACGCGGTGGCGCGCACCCGACAGCGAATCGACGCCTTCAATGGTGATGGTCGAGGTGCCCTGGCCGGTGATCCTGGCGCCCATGGCGTTGAGGCATTCGGCGAGGTTGACGACCTCGGGCTCGCGGGCGGCGTTTTCGAGCACCGTCTCGCCGCGAGCGAGCGTCGCCGCCATCATCAGCACGTGGGTGGCGCCGACGGAAATCTTCGGGAACACATAGCGGTTACCGGTGAGGCGGTTGTTCCTGGCCTTGGCCACGGCGTAGCCGTTCTCGACCTCGATGTCGGCGCCCAGCGCCTGCAGGCCGTCGATGAACAGGTCGACCGGGCGTGTGCCGATGGCGCAGCCGCCCGGCAGCGACACCTTGGCTTCGCCCATGCGGGCGAGCAGCGGGCCGATGACCCAGAAGCTGGCGCGCATCTTGGAGACCAGCTCGTAAGGTGCCGTGGTGTCGACGATGTTGCGCGCGGTGAACGAGATGGTGCGCGAATAGCCTTCGCCCTGGCGCTCGCGGCGGCCCGAGACGGAATAGTCGACGCCGTGATTGCCGAGGATGCGGATCAACTGCTCGACGTCGGCCAGATGCGGCACGTTTTCGAGCGTCAGCGTATCGTCTGTCAGCAGCGAGGCGATCATCAGGGGAAGGGCTGCGTTCTTCGCGCCCGAGATCGGGATGGTTCCGGTCAGCTCGTTGCCGCCGACAATTCTGATGCGATCCATTGGCCGTCGTTTCTCCGGGCGATCCCGGTTCTGGCGAGAAATTTTCTTGCCGCCCGTCTAGACCATCGCGCTTTCCGGTTCAAGAAAGGCGCATTTTGCGGTCTTTGGCGCCAAGCGCCTGCCGTCGCCGGTCAGGCTTTCTCAGGTTTCTCCGTCTCCCCCTCCGCTGCCGCCAGACCGTCCGGCCTGGTGTCGGCCTCGCCTGTGCGGCGCGAGCGCGCCTGCGCCTTGCGTTTCATCAGGTTGGCGCGCAGCTCGGCCGCGAGCCGCGCCTGACGCTGTTCGGCACCGCTTGAGGGCGTTTTCTTGGTCGACGACATGTGGTGGTCCCCGCTTGCCGATCGTTCATAGCGGCTTGGCAACCGAAATGGCCAGTATTGTGGCGTAAGCGGGCCTGTGGAAAATGATACACGATTTCGGGCAATTGATAACTTGCGCTCCCGGGAATCATGTGGCACAAGCCGCCCCGTTCACGGAATGCTGCCGTAGCTCAGTGGTAGAGCACTCCCTTGGTAAGGGAGAGGTCGAGAGTTCAATCCTCTCTGGCAGCACCATTCTCTCCAGAAGAAAAATCTTCGGTCTTGCTTGCGCACAAACGGCTGCGCGCCGTGGCCTTTGCGACCACAAGCGCGCAATGTTGCGGATGCGAGCGAGTGCTACGCTTCGGCGAGCGGCGATCTTGCCAGGGCTCTCAGGCTAGACAGCCGGCAAATCCCGCTGCCGATATCCCAGAACGCCCGTTTGCTCTGCTCCCTGCGATTTGGGCTGTCGATTTGAGGCGCCGGCGGCGCGGGCAGGCGGAAGCCGAATGGTTCGGCCGGCAGGCCACCGCGTTCGGTCCAGTAGCCGTCGAGGTCGGCCTGCATCAGCTTCCGGCGCTTGCGGCGGCGCTGGTTGATGACGTGAGTGGCGTTGGACACCGCCATGATATCAAGCGCGGACACCAGTCCGTGCAGGGCGAGCAGCATGGCGTCCTTGGGGCGCAGGCCGCCGAGGCAGCGGGTGGCTGATATGACGGCGCGCTTGGCGTCAGCGCCTTTCGGACCCTGCATGCCGCCGATCGCCAGGCTTGGTCTGCCGTCCTCGCCGCGGATGAAGACGAAGCTGGCCGTCCACAAGGTGTAGTCGTCGCGCGCCCGCAACAGCTTGATGGCAAAGACGCCTTCATGACGGCAGCCGCAGTGGTCGGCCAAAAGCATCTGCATATTGTAGGTTTCATGGCGACCGAAGACAGCGCCCATGTCGAGGCGTTCGCCGCGCCAGAGGGCGGCGAGGTCGTCATGGCGCAACAATTCGGCAGCTACCTGGAAATGCGTCTTCATCAGATTGAGGCGAGACGAGCTCGAAATACCGGTGACGAAAAAGACGTCGAGCGACTTGCGCAAAAGGTCGTCATGCGGCCGGCCCAGCGCCTGTTTCAGGGAAAAATCGCCGAGAAAGCTGACCCAGCCCAAGGTGCTGACCGGCCGACAGGCGAATCGCAGGCAGAACACCGCCGAGCGCTTGAGCGAGATGCGGGCGCCGAGGCTGAGCATCTGCAGGAAAACCGATGATCGGCGGCTTTCGCGCCTCGTCGGCGACTGGGCGGGCAGCAGGCTGCGCTGGTCCAGTTCCGGTTTCCATTCGTGTCGCACGTGACAGCTCCTTCAGACTGCGTCTGCCGGCCCGGAACATGGGGCTGGCGGAGCGATCTAAGGGGCGCAACGCATTGCGCCTGCATTGCAAGACAGGCGTGTGCCGGCCGCGCTGATTCGAAATCTTCGCGGGAAACGGCCGGAAACGTCAGGAATTGTAGGTGAGCAGTAGGGTTTTGTTGCAGGATTCACGGCAAGCCGTCGAAATCGCGGACCGCTTGGCGTCCAGCTTAAAGCTGTGATTCGATCGGCAGGTAGCTGATCACCTTGGCCACCAGGCGCCGCCGCAGGCTGGCCTGCGGTTCGTGGCCGAGCTCGCGTGGCGCATTGTCGCCGCTGTCGGTCCAGCGCAGCTTGCCGCCATGGAGCGACAGCCTGAAGGCGCTGCGCGGCGATGTCTGCGCCGAGATCACCGCTTCGACCTCGCCCGCCAGCTCCTGCTGCCTGAACAAGACGCCCATCTCGGTGTTGAGCGCGGCCGAGCGCGGGTCGAAATTGAACGAGCCGACGAAGCCGGCCGCCCCGTCTGCGATGAAGGCCTTGGTGTGCAGGCTGGCTCCCTTCGAGCCGAACAGCGACATGTCGGTGCGGTCTTCGTCGGGCTTCAGCTCGTAGATGCCGACGCCGTTCTCGAGCAGCGGCTTGCGGTAGCGCACATAGGCGCCGTGGACGGCGGCGACGTCGGTGGCGGCGAGCGAGTTGGTCAAGACGGTCACCTCGACGCCGTTCCTGGCCAGCGCCGTCAGCTCGCGGGTACCGGTCTCGCCGGGAATGAAATAGGGCGAGACGATGTGCAGTTCCCGCCGGGCCGACGTCAGGATCGGCCGGATTGCCGTCATCAGCCAGCTGTCCTGGCCGGCACCCGATGCCTTTTCCGGCGGATCGGAGGCGACTGTCGCCTCGCTGGTCCAGCGCAGCCTGCCCATGCCTGACGACGACCATTCCCGGCTCTCCTCGGCAACGCGATGGATGTAGGGCTCCGCCAGGCCGGTCGTTGCCGTGCGTTCCAGCCGCTTGCGCAGGGCGGGAAGGTCGCCCCTTGCCCTGCCGGTAACGTGACGGATCGGCAGCACCGCCTCGCTGTTCCAGAAGCGGTCGAAGATAGCCTCCGTCTGGTCGACAACAGGACCAGCGAGCAAAAGGTCCATGTCGCGGAAATTGGCGTCTTCCGAGGCATCGAAATAGGCGTCGCCGACATTGCGCCCGCCGACGATCGCCAGCCTGCCGTCGGCGACCCAGGCCTTGTTGTGCATGCGCCTTGTGCTGCGCATGACGCGCAGCACAAGCTCCAGCCCGCGCTGCAGGCCAAAGGCGCGTGCCCAGCTCGGGTTGAACAGGCGAACCTCGATGTTGGCGTGGCTGTCGAGGGCGAGATAGTTCGGGTCGTAGCCCTTGGCGTTGATGTCGTCGAGGATCAACCGCACGCGCACGCCGCGGTCGGCGGCACCGAGGACCTCGCGAGCGAGCAGGCTGCCGGTCAGGTCGTCCTTCCAGTAGTAATATTGCAGGTCGAGGCTGCGCTGGGCGTGGCGCGCGGTGTAGGCCCTGATGGCGAAGGCATGCAGGTTGGACGACAAAAGCGCCAGTCCGCTCTGGCCGGGATGGTCGGCAAGCAGCGGGGTGATCAGCCGGTCGAACGGGGTGTCGCTGTCAGCCGTCGGCGATGCGCGGGAAGAAATGCCCTGGGCGCGCTTGGCGAAGCGGCCATAGGCATAGACCGCCAGCAGCGAGGCAATGACCAGGAACCCGACAACTGCTATGACGACGGCCACGAGTTTCATGTGTCAGGCGGCCCAAGACCTTTCGATGGGAACCTTGTGCCGACGACAGCATTTCGGTGGAAGGCCATCGTGACGCATGTGGTAAACCTCGAATAGCTCGACCATATAGGTTACTGTTGGCGAAACGCCTGTCGCAACTGAACACGAATTTCCCAGAGATTCCAGACGAGTGATGGCTAGCAGACCAGGCTTTGAGATTTCAGCAGAAGCAGGTGCCGCGCACCGGTCCTCGACGCTGGAGCAGGGCGATACGTCGTTGCCGCCTGAGGCCGGCGCGCACAGCGAGATCGTCGTCGCCTCCTACAACGTCCACAAATGTGTTGGCCTCGACCGCCGTTTCGATCCGCAGCGCACGATGCAGGTCATTTCCGAGATCGGCGCCGACGTCATCGCCTTGCAGGAAGCCGACCAGCGCTTTGGCGACCGGGCAGGGCTGCTCGACCTGGAAGCGGTCGAGCGCGAGACCGGGCTTGTTCCGGTGCCGCTGGCCGGCCGGCGCAAGAGCCATGGCTGGCACGGCAACGTCGTCATGTTTCGCAAAGGTTCGGTCAGTTCGGCGCGGCAGATCGTGTTGCCCGGTGCGGAGCCACGTGGTGCCGTGGTCGTTGACCTCGAGCTCGAAGCCGGGCCGCTTCGGATCATCGCGGCGCATTTCGGCCTGTTGCGCCATTCGCGCAAGCTGCAGGCCGGAACGCTTCTGACCGCAGCCGAACTGCACAGCGACAAACCGACGGTTCTTGTCGGTGACCTCAACGAATGGCGGTTGGGCAAGCGCTCGTCGCTGCGCAGCCTGGAACCGGCTTTCGGGCCGATGCATGCCATCGTTCCGAGCTTTCCCTCGCGTTTCCCGGTGCTGGCGCTGGACCGCGTCATGGCGCGGCCGCACAGCCTGCTCACCGAGCTCGAAGCGCATGACACGGCACTGGCGCGCATCGCCTCGGATCACCTGCCGATCAAGGCGGTCATTCGGCTAAACGCCAAGGGCAACGGCCTCGCCGAGGCCGCCTGATCACTGCCCGACGAAGAAATCGCTGATCTGCGCCGCCGGTTGTCGACCTGCTTCGGGCGATCGTCCTTTGCCTGACATTGCCTGACGGCAGACAGCAGCGCCGGCACAGTCCGGCAAGACCTGCTGTCGACGCCGATGATGCGCGACCGGGACGCGTGCGCTACATGATGTCGGACAGATGCCTGCAAATGAAGTTTCGACGTCAGGGACGAAGCGCATGGCCCAATTCTTACCCCTGTCGCGGGCGGTCGCCGACAATCTCAACAGTGGCGACACCGTGGCCTTTGAAGGGTTCACGCATCTCATTCCCACCGCCGCCGCACATGAGGCGATCCGCCAGGGCTTCAAGGACCTGACGCTGGTGCGCATGACGCCCGACTTGATCTACGACCAGATGATCGGCATGGGCATGGCGAAGAAGGCCATCTTTTCCTACGCCGGCAATCCCGGCGTCGGCCTGCTGCGCCGCCTGCGTGACGCTGTCGAGAATGATTTTCCGCATGCGCTCGAGATCGAGGAGCACAGCCACGCCGCCATGGCCAATGCCTATGAGGCGGGCGCCGCCGGCCTGCCTTGCGCCATCTTCCGCGGTTATCGCGGTGCCGAGCTCACCAAGGTCAATCCGAACATCAGGTCGGTGACCTGCCCGTTTTCAGGCGAGGTGCTGGCGGCAGTTCCGTCGGTTCGGCCCGACGTCACCTTCATCCATGCCCAGAAGGCCAACCGGCGCGGCGACGTGCTGGTCGAGGGCATCATCGGCATCCAGAAGGAAGCAGCCCTTGCTGCCCGGCGCGCGGTGGTGACCGTCGAGGAGGTGGTCGACAATTTCGACGACCTGCACCCCAACCTGACAGTACTGCCCAACTGGTCGGTGACGGCGATCTCGGTCGTGCCGGGTGGGGCGCACCCGTCCTACGCGCATGGCTATTATGTCAGGGACAACGCGTCTTATCTGGAATGGGACGAGATCTCAGCCGACCGCGACCGTTTCCGCGAGTGGATGCAGACGAACGTCATCGAAAAGACCAGCGACGATTTCGCGGCCCGCGTCGAACATCTGAGGATCGTCGCATGAGCGTGACAGGCTTCAGCCCCAACGAAATGATGACAATTGCCGCTTCGCGTGCGCTCAAGGGCGACGATGTCTGCTTCGTCGGCATCGGCGCGCCCTCGGCGGCCTGCAATGTCGCCAGGCTGACCCATGCACCCGACATCACGCTGATTTACGAATCCGGCACCATCGGCACGGCACCCCAAGTGCTGCCGCTGTCGATCGGCGACGGCGAATTGTGCGACACCGCCGTCACCACAGTTTCGGTGCCGGAAATGTTCCGCTACTGGCTGCAGGGCGGGCGCATCTCGATCGGCTTCCTGGGCGCAGCCCAGCTCGACAAGTTCGGCAACATCAACACGACGGTCATCGGCGATTACGCTCATCCGAAAACCCGCCTCCCCGGCGGCGGCGGCGCACCCGAGATCGCGACGTCGTCGAAGGAAATCTTCATCACCATGGCCCAGTCCAGGCGCGCCATGGTCGAGAAAATCGACTTCTACACCTCGTTCGGCCATGGCGACGGCGGCGACCATCGCCAGCGCCTCGGCATCGACACCAAGGGGCCGACATTGCTGATCACTGACCTGGCGATCTGGAAACCGGACCCCGTCACCAAGGAATTCACCGTCGTTTCGCTGCATCCTGAGGTGACCCGCAACAAGGTGCAGGAGACCTGCGGCTGGACTGTCAAGTTTGCCGACACGCTTGAGCAAACGCCCGAACCGACCGAACTGGAATTGACGACGTTGCGTGACCTCAAGGCACGCAGCAGCGGTGCCGCCCACAAGGGCGCGGCTGTCGGCGCGAGGCAAGGATCGAAGGATGGCTGAGGCCTGCGTCCGCCGAACATGAAAACGCCCGGCATTACCGGGCGTTTTGCTTTGCTCAGCCGATCAGGCTGTAAAGAAAGCGCAGGCTGATCAGGAGCAGGAAGATGCCGAAGGCGACCTCGAGCTTGCGCTTCGACAGCGCGTGCGCGAGCCGCGCACCCAGAGGCGCGGTCAGCACGCTGGTCGGCACGAACAGGATCAGCCCGACGAGCGAGACATAGCCGAGCGACAGCGGGAACTGCAGCGCCGCGACATCGGGATATTCGGCGGCCCGCGGCCAGCCGGCATAGATGTAGCCGAGCGCGCCGGGGATCGAGATCAGCACGCCGAGGCCTGAAGAGGTGGCGACCGCCTGGTGGATCGGCCGGCCGTAGAAGGTCATGAACAGGTTGGAGAGCTGACCGCCGCCAATGCCCATCAGGCTCGACAGCACGCCGATGATCCCGCCATAGATGTTCATGACGATCTTGCCCGGCATGTCGAGGCCGAGGCGCCACGAATCCTTGCCGAACAGCAGCCGGATCGCCGAAATGCCGGCGACCACCACGAACACCGCCTTGAACAGGTCGGCCGGCGCGTAGCGGGCGATCACGCTGCCCATGGCGACGCCGATGATGACGGGGATCGCCCACTGCTTCAGGATTGCCATGTCGACGGCGCCCTTGGCGCGATGCGCGTTGAACGAGCGGATCGAGGTCGGGATGATGATCGCAAGCGAGGTGCCGACGCAGAGCGGCATGCGCACCTCTTCCGGTACGCCGACGGCCTGGAACAATTCGTACAGCACCGGCACGATGACGGTGCCTCCGCCGACGCCGAAGACGCCCGCGAGCAGGCCGGTGATGGCGCCTGCGCCGAGCAAGGCTACGGCGAGCCAGATGATTTCAAACGTCGATATGCCGGCCATGTAGGGGATCTCTTGGCAAGTGCGGAAGGTGCGAGGAGGGGCCTCGGCATGAACTGCCCCGGCTCCCCTCGCGAATGACGTTGCGACATATGACATGAAGAGCCGGACCAGTCTCCCCCTGAAAACAGGGCCAGCGGCGAGGCCAATCTCGGGCGAAATGACGGAACTGTTTCGCGCAAAACCACCTGGATGGGTAGTTGCCTGCCAAGTGTTGTATCCGTATGAATATAACGAATCCGTGGCCCGCGACGGGCTGGGCTAGATGGTGGAGGGAATTCTGATGTTCGCGCGTAGGAGTTTTGGGGTGCGGCTTGCCGCGATGGCGGGTGGTCTCGCCGCCGTACTGGCGCTTGGCCTGCCGGCGGCGCGCGCCGATGGCGACGTCGTGGTGTTTGCGGCCGCCAGCCTCAAGAACGCGCTCGACGCAGTCGACACGGCCTGGAAGGCCGAGGGCGGCAAGACTGCCACCGCGTCTTATGCCGCGAGCTCGGCGCTGGCCAAGCAGATCGAAGAGGGTGCGCCGGCCGACGTGTTCATCTCGGCCGACCTCGACTGGATGAAGTATCTCTCAGACAAGAAGCTCATCAAGGACGGCTCCGAGGTGAAGCTGCTCGGCAACCGCATCGTGCTGGTGGCGCCGAAGGATTCGGCTGCCAAGGCTGACATCGCGGCGAATTTCGACCTAGCCGACCTACTCGGCGATGGCCGCCTCGCCATGGGCGACGTCAAGGCAGTTCCTGCCGGCAAGTATGGCAAGGCAGCGCTCGAGAAGCTCGGCGTCTGGGCCTCGGTCGAAGGCAAGATCGCCCAGGCCGAGAACGTGCGCGCCGCCCTCAAGCTGGTGTCGACTGGCGAAGCGCCGCTCGGCATCGTCTACCAGACCGACGCCACCGCCGAGCCGGGCGTCAAGATCGTCGGCCTTTTCCCGGAAGAGACGCATCCTCCCATCGTCTATCCGGTTGGCGTGACGGCGGGCTCGAAGAACGCAGACGCCGAGGCGTATGTGAAATATCTTCAGTCCGCCAAGGCCAAGGAGCTGTTCGAGGCTCAGGGTTTCACCGTGCTGGCGCCGGTCCAATAGCGACTGGTTTACCCCTGTCGGTTAGGCTCTATCTTTGTGACTGACGTCCCATTCCGCATCGCGGGTGGGACGGATTTTTGAGGGGATGCGAGCGGGGAATGCTGGACCTCACTCCTGACGAATGGAACGCGGTCCACCTGTCGATCAAGGTCGGGCTGTGGGCGATGGCTGCCAGCCTGCCATTCGGCATCGGCATCGCGCTGTTGCTGGCGCGCGGCAATTTCTGGGGCAAGTCGCTGCTCAACGGCGTCGTCCATCTGCCGCTGGTTCTGCCCCCCGTCGTCACCGGCTATCTGCTGCTGCTGAGCTTCGGGCGCCGGGGGCCAATCGGCTCCTTGCTCGACCAGTATTTCGGCATCGTCTTTTCGTTCCGCTGGACCGGTGCCGCACTTGCCTGCGCGATCATGGGCTTCCCCTTGATGGTGCGGGCCATCCGCCTGTCCATCGAAGCCGTCGACCGTCGTCTCGAATCGGCTGCCGGCACGCTGGGCGCCAGCCCGCTCTGGGTGTTTGCGACTGTGACGCTGCCGCTGATCCTGCCCGGGGTCGTTGCCGGCATGATCCTGTCCTTTGCCAAGGCGATGGGCGAGTTCGGCGCCACCATCACCTTCGTTTCCAACATCCCCGGCGAGACCCAGACGCTGCCCTCGGCGATCTACACCTTCACCCAGGTTCCCGGCGGCGATGCAGGGGCGATGCGGCTGACGCTGATCTCGATCGCCATTTCGATGATCGCGTTGGTCGTCTCCGAAATTTTCGCCCGCCGCATCGGCCAACGCGTGGATGCCGGCTGATGCTGTTCGTCGACATCCACCATCGCCTCGGCGCGTTCGACCTTGAGGCAAGCTTCCAAAGCGCCGGCCGCCTGACTGCTCTGTTCGGGCCGTCAGGGTCGGGCAAGACCTCGATCATCAACATCATCGCCGGGCTGATCCGCCCGGACAGCGGGCGCATCGTCATCGACGGAAAGACGCTGGTCGACACGGCACAGCGCAGCTTCGTGCCTGTCCACAGGCGCCAGGTCGGCTTCGTCTTCCAGGATGCGCGGCTGTTTCCGCATCTCAGCGTGCGTTCGAACCTGCTCTATGGCCGCTGGTTCACGCCACAGGCAGAGCGTTATGCCGAGTTCGGCCGGGTCGTCGAGATGCTCGGCATCGGCCACCTCCTGGCGCGTCGACCGGCGCTGCTGTCGGGCGGTGAAAAGCAGCGCGTCGCCATTGGCCGTGCGCTGTTGGCAAGCCCGAAGCTGCTGCTCATGGATGAGCCACTGGCTTCGCTCGACGACGCACGCAAGTCTGAAATCATGCCTTATCTGGAACGGCTGCGCGACGAGACGAAGATTCCGATCGTCTATGTCAGCCATTCCATTGCAGAGGTGGCGCGGCTTGCCACCGACATCGTCGTGATGACCAACGGCAAGCTGGCAGCCAGCGGCCCGACCGGCGAGATCATGCGAAGGCTCGACCTGTTGCCGCCGGAAGAGGTGGGCGAGGGCGGCGCCGTGCTCGACATGAAAGTGCTCGGCCACGACGAAGCCTTCGGCATGACAGTGCTCGGCACCCGTGCCGGCGAAATGCGCGTGCCGCGCATCGACAGGCCGCTTGGTGCCGCCGTGCGTGTCCGCATCCGCGCCCGCGACGTGATGATCGGAACCGAACGGCCGAAAGGTCTCAGCGCGCTCAACATTCTTCCTGGTCGCATTGCCGAAATCAGCCAGGTCGACGGTTCCCAGGTCGACCTCAAGCTCGACTGCCATGGCGACATCCTGGTGTCGCGCATCACCCGCCAGTCCTTCCAGACGCTGCACCTTGCCATCGGGCGCGAGGTGTTCGCCGTCATCAAGACCGTTGCTTTCGACCGCGCCAATCTTTCTCCGGGGGCGCCGCTTGTGCTAACCAGCGACTGACTGGAGCGAGCCGATGCCATCTCTGACCTTGCGACTTTATCTCGACCCGACGGGACGTCTCGGTCCGGGCAAGGTCGAACTGCTCGAGCAGATCGCCGCCACCGGTTCGATCTCGGCTGCGGCCCGCGCGATGGAAATGTCCTACAAGCGCGCCTGGGACCTGGTCGAAGAGATGAAGGATATGTTCGGCAAGCCGCTGGTGGCCGCCAAGACCGGCGGCAAGCATGGCGGCGGCGCAGAGCTTACGCCTGTCGGCGAAGACGTCGTGCGCCGGTTCCGCGACATGGAGCGCGCGGTCCACGCGGCGGCAGCGCCCTATGTCGAGGCGCTGCAGGCCGAAGCTGACGCGAAGTAGCTATTTGCCGAGTTCGATCGAGCGCAGCCGGGCCGCTTCGACAGCTTCGGTGAGCAGGGTCTTGAGGCGATCGTCACCCATCAGCACGCCCAGCGCCGCCGCCGTCGTGCCGTTCGGGCTGGTCACCTGGCGGCGCAGCACGGCCGGATCCTCGCGGCTTTCGGCGGCCAGGCTCGCCGCGCCATAGACGGTCTGCATGGCCAGAAGCGCTGCCGTCTTCGGTGGCAGACCGGCATTTTCAGCCGCTGCCGTCAGGCACTCGATGAAATGGAAGATATAGGCCGGGCCCGAACCGGAGACGGCGGTGACCGCATCCATCAGGCCCTCGTCGGCGATGGTGGCGACTTCGCCGCTGGCCGACAGAAGGTCGCCGACAACTTCCTTGGCCGCTTCCGAGACGTGCTCGTTGGAATAGACAACCATCATGCCCTTGCCGATGGCTGCTGGCGTATTTGGCATGCAGCGCGCGATCGGCGTATGGCTGCCGAGGATGTCGGCGAAGGTGGCCACCGGCGTGCCCGCGGCGACCGAGACGAAGGTCGCCTTGCCGTTGCCGAAGCGGCGATAGCCGGCAGTGACTTCGCGGATGACCTGCGGCTTGACGGCGATGACGACGATCCCAGGATCCGCATCGGCGGGAACGCCACCGACTTCCGAGGCGACACGGCTGCCGAGATCGGCGGCACGGGCGCGCAGCTCCGCATTGGGCTCGACAACGAATGTTTCCTCGGGCGCGAGCTTGCCCGAGTTGAGCCAGCCCGTGAGCATGGCGTAGCCCATGTTGCCGCAGCCGGCGAGGATCAGTCTGATGGTCATGCAAAGCCTCCGAACAGAACTGACATAGACCGTCTTGGAGCCAGGCGGAAGGGTGCAACGCCACTTCAGCGTGTGTGGTCCAGCACCTTGGTGAAGGCATTGGTGAAGGTGACGCCGCCATGCGGGCCGGCCTCGGCAAGCGCCACGTCCATGAAGGCGTCGGTGACGCGCACAAGTGCGAAGCCGCCCATGTAGGCGGCCTTCGGCTTGAACAGGTCGAGCCCGTCGCGGCTGTAGATCATCGGCGTCTCGTGCTGGTGGCCGTGGAAGACGCCGATCACGTTGTGGCCGGCGCTCGCCGAGCGCAGCGCGCGGCGGTCGTCGTCGCTCCACCAGTGCGGCTTGCCGCTGCCGGTGTCGTCGAATGTATGGGCGTCCGGGTCCCAGCGCTCGGTCGAGAACGCATCCCAGCCATAGTGCTGGAACAGAATCACCGGCCGCCCGTCGCCGGCGTTGTCGTCCAAATCCCGCTTCAGCCAGTCGAGCGCGCTCACCGCTCCCTTTGATGTATCGCCTGCAAAGCGATGCGTCTGCACCAGGTGGAGCCCGCCCCAGTCCCAGGAATAGCAGTCGGACAGCGCGTCGTAGTTGGCCGCCGGCACCGGCGGCTTGAAGAACACGCTGGGCCGATGGTTGATCTCGACATAGTCGCGCATCTCGCGCCGGTACCAGTCGACATGCGGTGGCGGACCGTCCTGGTCGAGGTCGTGGTTGCCGAGCCCGACATAGACAGGCACATGCACACGGTCCGGCCCGGTACTTACCTGGTAGCGCTGGCTGAACTGGAGCAGTTGTGTGCCTTCATGCGGCTGGGTCACCTGGCCGCCGCCGTCGTCGGTCATGTCGCCGCCGACGACAAGTCCGAGCGGCCGGCCGATCTTCTGGCCGGCACTTGCGAGGCCGCCTGCTGCGCCGCCGATTTCGCGTGGCCATGCCAATTCGCCGAGCTGGTTCAGCGCCGCAACATGCCGGCGCAGGTTCTGGTCGGTCTTGCCTTCGGTCTGGCAATTCGGACTGAGACCGCTCGCCATGCGGCAAGCGTGGATGTCGGCGGCAAACAGGAATGTCGCATCGGTTCGCGGCCGACTGGCGCTGCGCGCCGCAGACGTTCCGAGTGGCGAAGCCAAGCCGAAACCCAGCGTCTGGGCGAGCATCCGGCGTCGTGAAACCAGGGTGGCCATGCCCGAGAATGGCGTGGCCGCCGGAGCGGAGCAAGCGCGTTCCGTCAGCCGGTGTTCTTGTGGATGACCATGCGCGAGACCATGCGCAGCCCCAGGACACCGAAGACGAAGAACATCCAGACCGGGTCGATGCGGCGGAAGAAGAAGCTTTCGAGGAAGGCATTGAGCGCGGTGAACAGCACCACCATCATGAAGAAGTCGCCGAGGAAGACGTTCTCCTTGTAGAGCGGGATGCGCATGTAGTCGCGCAGCGGCGCGACCAGGAAGACATAGGCGGCGACGGCAAGCGCGGGCAGGCCCATGGTGACGGCGATGTCGATGTAGCCGTTGTGGCCATGCACGATGAAGCGGATGTCCCAGCCCTGGTCGTAGGCATGGCCAATGCCGGTCACCAGCGGCGTGCGCCAGAAGCTCTCATAGCCGTATCCAAACCACGGCTTCTTGGCGATCATCTCGCCAGCGAAGGCCCAGACAGTCGTGCGCCCGGTGTAGGTGAGTTCGGGAAAATGGTGCGCGGCAAGCTGCTGCAGCGGTTCGATGAAGACGATGCCGAGCGTGGCGAATGCCGTGCCGACGACGGCCAGCGCAAACAGCAGCGGCGTGCCGAGCCGCATGCCGATCATTCCGGGCAGAAGCACGAGCATGATCGACAGCGGCACCAGCCCGGCCGTCGTCTTCGATCCGGTGTGCACCATGAAGAACATCGACATGGCCAAAAGGATGTAACCCGACCAGCGCCAATGCCTTCGGATCAGGTAGATGCCGGCGAAGCTGAAGCAGGCCATGACGGGCGCTGCGATGTTCTTGTGGCTGAAGGCGCCGCGCCACAAGCCGGAATGCTCGGGCTCGAAGCCGTCGGCGCCGTGGATCGCCACGCTGGGATAAAGGATGACGCCGGCGTAGCTCAGCCCGACGATGAGAAAGCCGGCGACAACCAGCACGGTCGAGAAGGAATCGCCATCGCGCGGCAAGGCAAGCACGGTTGCCATGGCGGTGATGCCGATGAGGGTGAAACTTGCCGCCCGGAACGCCGCATTGGGGTCGGCGGCTTCACCGACCGATATCAGGAAGAAGCACAGCAGGACGATCCAGGGCAGCCCGACAATGGCGCGCAACCGGGCCGGATTGGCCATGGTTACCAACGCAAACATGGCGAAGGCGCCGAGCGATCCGAAGCCCAACTGGTTGACGATGTCGCCGCCTTCGATCGCACCGGCGCCCGCCGGCTGGAACGGCCTGAACGAAACGATGACGATGGTCAGCACCATCGTCGCGATCGCGGTGGCGACGCCCGATGCCGTGAACGCCGCCGTCAGCGGCGGCGCGTCAGTTCTTCTCGGGCTGACGATACTGCTCATTGGCATAACCAAATTCGGCCATCACACGGCCAAGCGCCACATGGATCGGGTACACGGCGACCGATGGCGATCCGGTCTCGATAAGGCGCTTCATTGCACGTAATGGCGAGGCGCCAAGCAGCACTAGGCTTTTCAGGAAGACGCGTGTGTTGGCGAACGGCGTGCCGGCATATTTCTTCTTGGCGACGAGCGTCGAGATGACGCCGTTGCGCAGGCCGCGTGCCCGGATCCAGTCGGCCTCGGTGCGCCGTGCCGGAACCGTCTCGAACAGCTTTGCTTCCGCGCACCAGCCGAGCTTGAAACCCTTCTGTGACGAGCGGCTCAGGAAATCCGAGTCGCCGCCGCCCATGAAGTTGAAGCGCAGGTCGAGATGGGGTGGGCCCATGGCCAGAAGCACGTTGCGGCTGACCAGCAGGTTTCCCGAGGAGTAGAGCGCGCCGACCTCACCGGTGACGGAATAGGGCGGGGCAAACACCGGATGTGTCGCCCAGACCTGATGCCCGGGATCTGAAAAGACTGGCACCTGCGGCCCACCGACGATGTCGACGCCGAGGCGTTCGGCAGCCAGGCACATGGTTTCGAGCCACATCGGATCGGCCAGCTCGTCGTCGTCGATGACCAGCAGCCGCGAGAAATTCGGAAAGCGCAGCAAGGCGGTGTGCCAGCCGGCATTGTAGGCGCTGCAATTGCCGCGTTCATGCGCGACGATGACCAGCCCGCGCATCGCCCCGCTTTCAAACACCGGCAAGGCAGCGTGCATGCCTTCGTTGCCTTCGTCGTCATTCTCCATGACGATGACGGCGAACCGGCGCGTGGTCTTTTGCCTGGCCAGCGAATCGAGCGTTGCCAGAACTTGCTGTGGCCGACGAAAGGTTGGCAGCGTGACCACCACCTCGACGTCGTCCACTGCCAGTGCAGGCGAAGTGCCGGCAATGGTCACGGACTTGAGTGGAGGTATAGCATTCATGACAAGCTGCCGGTTATTGATGCCTCTTCGCTATCATGGGCGCCATAACGGTCAGTTAAACACGCCGGAAGCAAACTGCGGATTGCCGGGCAGGTTCCACAAGCGGCTGAAATTGCTTAATGAAGACTTCACCGCGCTTTGTTAGGGCATAGGCAGGAACTGTCGTGATGCATCTGCTGTTTGCCACATCCATCGTGCCTGACGGAGCACTCTCGTCGGGCTACGAGATCGCCAACCAGGCGATCATCGATGCGCTGCGCCGGGCCGGCGTGCGCGTGACCGTGCTTGGCTTCGGCTGGCCGGGCAAACCGCCGTCAGACCCCGAAAACACGATCCTGCTCGGCTCGCTCGACGTGCGCACCGATGTCGCCCCCTTGCAGCGCAAGCTGGGCTGGCTGGCGAATGCGGTTGCCTCCGGGCTGACTTTCGCTTCGGCCAAGCTGCGCATCGTCTCCGATGAGACGGTGCGGCAGGCGATCGCGGCGGCGGGACCGTTCGATGGCTACATCCTCAATTCGGTCCAGATGGCGGCGGCGTTCGAAAGCCTGTTTCAGGACCGGCCTTCGATCTTCGTCGCGCACAATGTCGAATTCCGCTCGGCCGCCGAGAACGCGCGTGCCGCCAACGGCGCGTTTCAACGCCTGCTGTTTCGCCGCGAGGCAAGATTGCTCGAAGTCATTGAAAGGCGTCTGTGTCGCAATGCCCGCTTCGTCTTCACACTCGCCGACGAGGATCGCGCCGAATTGGGCGTTGCCTCCGACACACGCTCGGTGGCGCTGCCGCTGGTCACTCGGTCACAGCTTCCGGCACACCAGGGCAAGCGCGGCATCGACTGCGATGCAGCGCTCATCGGTACCTGGACCTGGGAGCCGAATCGCATCGGCCTGGACTGGTTCCTCGGCAAGGTCGTGCCGCACCTGCGCAACGATTTCCGCATCCGGATCGCCGGCAGTGTTCCCGCAGGGGTGTCCTCGCCACATCCCGGCGTCACATTTGTCGGCCGCGTGCCTGATGCCCAGGCCTTTGTGCGCAGCGCCGCCGTCATCCCGCTCATCAGCACCTCGGGCAGCGGCGTCCAGCTCAAGACGATCGAGACGTTCGAACTCGGCCTGCCGTCGGTGGCAACCGCGCATTCGCTGCGTGGCATCGCCTACAAGCCGGCCAATTGCACCATGACCGACGATCCCGTAGCCTTCGCCAGGGCGCTTGAACGAACCGTCGATCAGAAGGTCGCTGAAGTCGATGGTTCGGACTTCCATCGCCGGCAGATCGCCGCGCTCGACCTGGCAGTGGCAGGTGGCCTCGCCCGGCTTGGCGCGGGCGCACATGAGGTGGCGGCGTGAGCATGACGATTTCGGAAGCGGCCGCATCCTACCGCAGCATTCTTGGTATCCGGGTCGCCAGCTTGCGGCGCGACGAGGCGATCTCGCTGCTCACTGAGAAGATCAGGGACAGGAGCTTCACCAAGGTCAGCTTTCTCAACGCCCACAACGCCAACATCGCCTGTTCCGACAAGGATTTCGCCGCCGTTCTGAACGATTTCCTGGTGCTCGCCGACGGCATCGGCGTCGACATTGCCGCGCGTTGGCTCTATGGCGCGCCGTTTCCCGACAATCTCAACGGCACGGATTTCGTCCCGGACCTTTTGAAGGCGAGCGACAAGCCGCTGACCGTGGCTCTGCTCGGCGCCAAGCGCGCCAATGCCGAGCGGGCGGCCGCCCGCCTCGGCCAGATCGCCCCGCATCACAAGATCGTCGTCGTCCATGACGGCTTCTTCACGTCTCAGGAAGAGCCCGGGATCGTCGCCGCCATCGGCAGCCTTCGCCCCGACATCCTGCTTGTTGCCATGGGGGTGCCGCGCCAGGAAATGTGGATCGCGCGGCACATGCGCCCTGAACATTGCACATTGCCGATTGCCGTCGGCGCGCTGCTGGATTTCCTCAGTGGCTCGGTTCCGCGCGCGCCGGCCTGGGTGCGCCGGCTCCGCCTGGAGTGGCTGTTCCGCCTGCTCATCGAACCGGGCCGGCTGTGGCGGCGCTATGTCGTCGGCAACCCGCTGTTCCTGTTTCGCGTGCTGCGCCAGAAGATCCGTGGGGGAGGGCAGTCTTGAACGCCAAGGCCATGTCTCCAGCCCCGGACGCTGCACTGATCACGGCGAGCTACGCCGCCGATTTTGAACGCTGCCGCCTGCTGTGCGAGACCGTCGATCGCCATGTCACCGGCGCCTCGCATCACTATCTCCTGGTCGAGCACCGCGACCTCGCGCTGTTCCAGCAGCTCGAGGGCAAGCGCCGCACGGTCATCGACGAGCGGGAGCTCTTGCCGTCCTGGCTGCGCGACATTCCCGATCCGACGAGCCTGTTCAAGCGCCGCGTCTGGCTGAGTCGCAAGGCGCCGCCGCTGCGTGGCTGGCATGTGCAGCAGCTCAGGCGCATGGCGATCGCTGAACGCATCGAGCAGGAAACCGTCGTTTACGTCGATTCTGACGTGGCTTTCCTCAGGCCTTTCGATTGCGCCCGGTTCTGGCTGAGCGGCAAGCTCAGGCTGTTCCGGCGCGATGGCGTGCTGCTGAAACCCGGCCATGACAACCATCGCATCTGGTCGGCCAACGCTGCCGCTGTGCTCGGTATCGCCGCGCCCGAGATTTCGCCGCATGACTACATCTCGACGCTGATCGCCTGGCGCCGGTCGTCGGTGCGCGACATGCTAGCCCGCATCGAACAGGTCAGCGGACGGCATTGGGTCGAGGCGGTGAGCGCGCGACGCAAGTTCTCCGAATGCATGATCTATGGCCGCTTCGTCGACGAGGTCGCCGATGGCGCCGGACATTATGTCGGTGCGGAAGAGTTCTGCCGTGTCCACTGGACCGGCACGCCGCTGACCGATATGCAGTTCGAGGCCTTCGTCGCCGCCATGTCGCCGGAGCAGGTGGCGATCGGCATGCAGTCCTTCATCGGCACCGATCTCGGGCGCATTCGCAGGCTTGTCGCCGCCTGAGGCCTAAAGCAATTCCAGGAAAAGTGCGCAGCGGTTTTCCGTCCGGAATTGCGCAAAAGCAAAAAGCAATTCCAGGAAAAGTGCGCAGCGGTTTTCCGTCCGGAATTGCGCAAAAGCAAAAAGCAATTCCAGGAAAAGTGCGCAGCGGTTTTCCGTCCGGAATTGCCTAGACGCAGAGAGAAGGGGAGGCGCCGCGATTCGAAGATGCGCGGAATCTCCCTAGATCGCCTTGGCCCGCCGCCGCAGGGCCGTGTAGGTGACGGCGGCCGACGCCAGATAAAGCAGCGCGAACATGCCGTTCAGCATCCACACCAGCGTTTCGGTGTCGGCGACACGCATCAGCAACAGCGACAGCAACGCTGCCTTGAGGCCCGCCAGCATGGCGAGATTGGCGGCGCGGATCAGCGTCTGGCCGCGCGCGAACAGAAGCTCGGCGTGATACTCGACGAGATTGCGCAGGGCCGGCACGAACAGCGCCAGTCCGACCAGCGGGCCCGCCTCGGCGACGTTGCGGCCGAGGAAGTTGGGATAGAAGTACAGTACCACGGCGAGGAACAGCAGGGCCGAGGTCGAGACGATCAAAATGCCCGCCTCGATGCCAACCTTGACCTTTAGCCTGGCAAGCATTTCGGGCATGCGCATCATGCGCTGGACCAGCATCATCGAGAAGGTGCGGATCGGGATGGCGGTCAGGTCGACCAGCCGCATGACGATGGCATAGATGCCGGCGAGATGCGGGCCGCCCATGGCCAGCACCAGCAGCTTGTCGAACTCCATCTGTAGGTAGAACAGCACTTCGGCACCGGCGACATAGATCGAATCCGACAGCCGACGCCAGTAAAGGTCAGGCGTCAGCCTGAGCCGCTGGCGCGGATAGAAGAAGCCGAAGGCGAGCGCCAGGGAGACGAGGTTCGAGGCGATGTAGAACCCGGCCCAGGCGCCGACCGTATGGCTTGGCCAGAAGATGAACAGGGCAGCAGCGGCGGCCTTGATCGCGGCGGTCAGGATCGCCAGAACCGCCGCCCGGCCGAAGCGGCCGAGACCGTTGTTGACGATCATCGCCACTTCGACCGGTCGCCACAACAGCGCCTCGGCAAAGATGACGGCGGCAAAGATGGCGGCCGGCATGGATGTCGAAAAGAACAGGAACCAGGTCAGCGCCGAAGCGGCGACGAGCACCGGCAGCGACAGCGCGGCGAGCATCAGGAAGCCGGCGGTGTAGCTGCCGATCAGGCGGGGTCTTATCGTTGCCGTGCGGTAGAGCGCCGAGATGAAACCGAAGGCCAGCGTTCGCGACAGCATGACGCCAGCGGCGGAGGCGGTAGCAAACAAGCCGAAATCGGCGATCGACAGCGTGTTGGCGAGCGCGATGAAATAGATAAGCGAAAACACCAGCCGGCCCATCGAGCCGCTGATCGCCGAGAAGTAGTCGCGCAGGACCGCCTGCCGCTGCACGACGAAACTGCCGATCCGCTGGCGCAGCGTCGTGCGCGGTATGTCGTTCGCCTTGGTCATGATCCAGTTGGACGATAAAAGCCAAAGCTTAATGTGCCGTTCTGCGATGAAGCTCTATATACTGCCGCAAAGCAGGAATTAACGTTTTGTTACCCATGTCTGTTTAGCGTGGCTTAACGACCGGACAGGTGATCCGGAATAGACTTTTGGAAGTTGCCCGCATGGCCGAATCTGGAAACCGCGAGGACTGGAGGCGCAAGCGCTCGTTGCTTGCGCTGGACCGGGACGACGCCGATCCGAAGACGCGAGGCTCGTCGCTGCTGTCGATGTCAGCGGAAGACCACATTGGCCACGAAGATTTCCAGGATCCTGCGACCCGCCATCGCATGGCGCGTTTCCGGCGCGAGGCCGAACGTGCCGCCCGCGAGCAACTGGCCGAAAAGCCGGCCGCACCGGAACAGCCGGTTGTCGCACAGCCGATGGAAGCTGCGTCCGCATTCGCAAGCGACAAGCCTGCTCCGACTCCGTCTTCGATGATCGGCACCTGGCGCGACAGGGCGATCGGCTCAGTCGCTCCGGAGCCGCTTGCTGCCATGCCTCAGCCCTCGGTCGAGCCATCTGCACAGCATGGCGATCACGACGACGTCCGCTGGCAACCGCTGATCGACCCGATGGCGGTCATCGGCGGCATCACCCGTTCGAAACTGCTGATCGCCTCGACGACGCTCGCCGGCGCGCTGCTGGGTGTCGCGCTCGCTCTGTCGACGCCCAAGAAATACCAAGCGTGGACCGAGATGATCGTCGATCCGCGCAACCTCAGGCTTTCCGACAAGGAGCTGACCGTCGGCGACTTGCCGTCGGACGCGACGCTGGCGGTGGTCGAAACCCAGGTGCGCCGGCTGACCTCCGGCTCCGTTCTGGTCAAGGTTGTCGACAAGCTCAATCTGGCCGAGGACCCGGAATTCAACGGCAAGGCTGGTGGCGGCTTCAGCATTCGCGGTTTTGTGAGTTCGCTGATCTCTTCCAACCAACAGACAGGCGACGACCCCGGGCGGCGGCACGCGCTGGCCGCCGAACACCTCTATGAAGCGTTGTCCATCCAGCGTGACACCAACACCTTCGTCATCTCGGTCGGGGCGAAGACGCAAGATCCCGAGAAGTCGGCGCTGATCGCCAACACGATGACGGATGTCTTCATCCAGACTTTCGGCGAGTTGCAGGCCGGAACGGCCGGACGCGCGACCGACGAGCTGACCCGCCGCCTCGACGACCTGCGCAAGTCGGTTGAGACAGCCGAGCGCAAGGTCGAGGCGTTCAAGGCCGAGAACGAACTCATCAATCCGCAAGGGCGCCTGATCACCGACGATGAGATCCAGCGCGTCAACGATCAGCTGACCGCGGCACGAGCCCGCACGCTCGAACTCAACGCGCGTGCCTCCTCGACCCGCGACCTCGGTGTCGATTCGGTGCTTGCAGGCGCGTTGCCCGAAGCGATCGGCTCGCCGGCAATTACCGAATTGCGCGCGCAATACGCGGCGCTGACCCAGGAAGCGGACCGGGCCGCCGTCAGGCTTGGCCCGCGCCATCCCGAGCGTTTGGCTGTCGATGCCCAGCTCAGCGGGGCACGCGAGCGTATCGCCAACGAACTGCGCCGGGTCGCCGGCTCCATCCAGGTCGACCTCAAGCGCGCCGTCCAGACGGAACAGGAGCTCGCGGCCCGCCTTGCCCAGCTCAAGGTGCGCCAGAGCGATGTCGGCGGCGAAATGGTCACGCTGCGCGAGCTCGATCGCGACGTTGCCGCCAAGCGCGCCGTCTACGAGGCAACGCTGCTGCGGGCACGCGAGACCGGCGAGCAGAGGGACATCAATTCGGGCAATGTGACAATCATATCGCCGGCATCGCCGCCGCTGCAGTCGACCGGTCCGTCGCGAGCGATGATTGCGCTGGGCGGCATGCTGCTCGGCTTTGCCTCTGGCGTCGGCTTCGGTGCCATGCGCGGGGCGCTGCAGAGCCTGCGCAGCACGGCGAGGCGACGCAGCCGGGCGAAGCCCGAAATGCGCGGCGAACCGGCAGCCGCGAACAACCAGCCGGGCAACCGCGTCGAGGCGACCGCCGCACGGGTCGATCCGACCCCGGTGATGCCGGCGGCGACCGGTCCTGTCGCCGCCGCCGATCCGATCGTCGACAACCGGCAGCCGCCGCAGTCGTGGCAGGCGCAGCCGATGCAGCAGCAGCCCGGGTACCAGGCGCCGCAGGGCGACCTTGACCCATCCTATGTGCCGCAACCGCAGCCTGGTTATGACGAACAGCCACAGCAGCAACCGGACTACGCCGCTGCTCGGCAGTACCGCCCGTCCTATCGGCAGCGGCCGCCGGAACATTACTCCACGCCGCCGGCAGCGCCCCGAGCCGATGCGCCCGCGCCGCAGAGCCAGATCGACGAGATCAGCGAAAGCCTGCGCGAGGTTCGCAAGGAATTGAACCTTCTCAGGGAGCGGCGCTCACGCCGCTACTTCTGAAATTCTTCCATGCGGTTTCGAGTTTACGGCACCGGACGCCGCAATGGCGAGGTTGCGGGTCGAAAATTTGATGACAATGCCGCCCGAAGCATGCCGCAGACGGAGTAAAGCCATGGCTGAGATCATTGACGGAAAGAGTGTCGCGGCCGAGGTCGTCGAAGGCGTCAAGAAGTCAGCGGCCACGCTTGCGGCGCATGGCGTGAAGCCGGGACTGGCGGTGGTCATTGTCGGCGAGGATCCGGCGAGCCAGGTCTATGTCGCCAACAAGTCGCGCACATCAAAGGAATGCGGCTTCCATTCGGTCCAGCACACGCTTGCCGCCGAGACCTCCGAAGCCGATCTCGTCGCCCTCGTCGAGAAGCTCAACGCCGACCCCGCGATCCACGGTATCCTCGTCCAGCTGCCGTTGCCCGGCCATATCGACGCCGGCAAGATCATCCAGACGATCGCGCCCGACAAGGACGTCGACGGCTTCCACTTCATCAACGTCGGCAAGCTCGCCACAGGTGAGCTCGACACAGCACTGGTGCCCTGCACGCCGTTCGGCTCGATGCTGCTGATCGAACGCAAGCACGGCAAGGATCTGTCTGGGCTCAGCGCCGTCGTCGTCGGACGGTCCAACATCGTCGGCAAGCCGATGGCCAATCTGCTGCTCGCGGCCAACGCCACCGTGACGATCGCTCACAGCCGCACCAAGGATCTGCCGGCTCTGTGCCGCACTGCCGACATTCTCGTCGCTGCCGTCGGCCGGCCCGAAATGGTCAAGGGCGACTGGGTCAAGCCGGGCGCCACCGTCATCGACGTCGGCATCAACCGCATTCCTGCACCCGACAAGGGTGAAGGCAAGTCCAGGCTGGTTGGCGACGTCGAGTTCGCCTCGGCCGAAAGGAGCGCCGGCGCCATCACGCCGGTTCCGGGCGGTGTCGGGCCGATGACCATCGCCATGCTGATGGCCAACACGCTGGTGTCGGCCTATCGCCACGCCGGCCTCGAACAACCGGGCTTCTGAATGATCGCGGCGTTGTGGAAACCGGCGCCGCTTCCTTGCTCAACTCGGCGCGTTCTGTAGATTTGGTCGCGATGTCAGAGCCCCACCCCGAAGGCCGCCAGTTCGCTTTCCTGCTGGTCGACAAGTTCTCGATGTTCTCGCTGGTTGCCGCTATCGACACCTGTCGGTCGGCCAACCGCCTGCTCGGCCGCGACGTCTATGGCTGGACCACGGTGTCGGCCGATGGCGAGGCGGTGATCGCCTCCAACGGCCTGCCGCTCAAGGTCGACTATTCCGTCGCCGACGTGCCGGCGGTCGACATCATGTTCGTCTGCGTCGGCGTCGCCACCGAATTTCCCGGCAAGAGCAAGGTGCTCGGCGCGCTTCGTTCCTGGGGCCGGCGCGGCGCTGCCCTGGGCGCGCTGTCGGTCGGCTCCTATCTGTTGGCCGAAGCCGGCCAGCTCGACGGCTACCGCTGCACCATCCATTGGGAAAACCGCGCCGGTTTCATGGAGAAGTTCCCTGACATCGAGTGCACCAACAACGTCTTCGAGATCGACCGCAAGCGCTACACCTGTGCCGGCGTCACCACCTCGATCGACCTGATGCTCGAGATCATCAAGCGCGATTTCGGCGCCAATCTCGCCAACGAGGTTGCCAACCAGTTTCAGCACGAGCGCATCCGTTCTGCCGGCGACCGCCAGCGCGTTGGCCCCGAACGTGACCTCACCGGCAAGTCGGACAAGCTCAAGCGCATCGTCGAACTGATGGCCGACCATCTCGATGAGCCCCTGTCGGCGGTGCAACTGGCAAAGACGGCCGGGCTGTCGGTTCGCCAGGTCGAGCGCCTGTTCCTGCGCCATCTCAATGTGACGCCTGGCCGTTATTACATGCGGCTCAGGCTCGAGCGCGCGCGTGAATTGCTGCGCCAGACCAACATGCCGATCCTCGACGTGGCGATCGCCACCGGCTTCACCTCGCATTCCTATTTCGCGCAAAGTTACCGGCTGCAGTTCGGCCGTCCGCCGAGCGAAGAACGCCGCACCACCTATTGATCAGCCTCAGGGTTGTCAGCCCAATGGCCGTTGTTTAGCTTCGCGTCATTCAACTGAATCGGCGAGGGGCAGCATGAAGGCGTTTACACGAGGCATCCTGGCGTCTGTCCTCATGCTGTCGGGAGTGGCAAGCGCCAATGCCGCCGATCGCGCCATCATCGTACTCGATGCCTCCGGCTCGATGTGGGGACAGATCGACGGCAAGCCGAAGCTGGAAATCGCCCGCGAGGCGCTGCGCTCGGTGCTTACCACCATTCCCGCCGACACCGAACTCGGGCTGATGGCCTATGGCCACCGCGAAAAGGGCAGCTGCACCGACATTGAACTGGTGGTGCCGCCGGCGTCAGGCTCGGCAAGCGCCATCACCGTTGCCGCCGACAGCATGAAATTCCTCGGCAAGACGCCATTGTCCGCTGCCGTCAAGCAGGCCGCCGAGGACCTCAAATACACCGAGGACAAGGCGACAGTGATCCTGATCACCGACGGGCTCGAGACCTGCAACGCAGACCCTTGCGCATTGGGCAAGGAACTGGAGCAGTCGGGTGTCGATTTCACCGCCCATGTCGTCGGCTTCGGCCTGACGGCGGAAGAGGGCAGGCAGGTCGCCTGCCTCGCCGAAAACACCGGCGGCAAATACATCCAGGCAACCGACGCCAAGGGTCTGGAAGATGCGTTGGTGCAGACGGTTGCCGCGCCGGCCCCGGCCCCGGAACCTGCGCCTGCGCCGGAACCGGCCAAGCCGGAGTTCAACTTCGCTCCCGAGCTGACGCTGGCCGAAGGCGGCGCGCCGCTGAAGGACGCCGGCAACGCCTGGGAAATCTACAAGGCCAATGCCGACGGCTCCAAGGGCGAGCGCCTGACCACCGAATACAACAACTACAAGGGATCGCTTGAAGCCGGCGACTACATCATCCGTGCAACGCTCGGCGAAGCGGCTGTCGAACAGCCGCTGAAGGTCGAGGCCGGCCAGGCCTACAAGCCGCTGTTCGTGCTCAATGCCGGCACGCTCGTCGTCAGGCCACGCCCCAGCGAAGGCGCCGACATCGTCGATGGGGCGGCCGTCGTGCTCGACTTCCCTGGTGGCGACCACCCGGCGACCTATTACGGCCAGACCAAGGTGGTGCTGCCTGCCGGCGAAACCAGGCTGAAGGTCACCATCGGCCAGGGCGAGGCCAATGAGACGATCCAGCTTGCTGCCGGCCAGACCGTCGAAAAGGACATCATCGTCGGCGTCGGCCATGTCGTGGTCAATGCGATCTATGCCGAGGGCGCCGACAAGGTCGACGCCGGCGGTCTCGACGTCAGGGTCTACAAGGCCAGGAAAAAGATCGACGGCACCCGCGACCAGGTCACCTATGGCTACGGTCCGGACAACAAGTTCGACCTGCCCGCCGGCGACTATGTCCTGGTCGCCCGCATGGACCAGTCCGAGGCCGAACAGCCCTTCAATGTCCGGGTCGGCGAGCAGGGCCAGGTGACCGCCGTGCTCGGCGCCGGCGTGCTGGCGATCGATGCTCCCGGCGCCAAGGAAATCCGCGTCTTTGCGGCCAAGAAGGACATCCAGGGCAATCGCCAGGGTTTCGGCTACGCCTACGACCAGAAGCACCAGACGACCTTGCCGGCAGGCGACTATGTTGTCGAGGTCGATCGCGGCGAAGCCGGCAAGAAGGAGGCTTCGGCGACCGTCAGGGCCGGCGAGCGCAGCGAGCTGACGATCCAATAGGCCGGAGCGCAGCGAGCTGACGATCCAGTAGGCTTGCAAAGGAACGAGGTCGCGGCTATCTAGGGCGCGCAACTCGAACAACAAAGGAGGGCTGCGTGTACACGTTTTTTCGTCACCACCGTCAGCGCGGCCCTGTCCACGCCCTGCAGATGCGTTTGCAGGGCTGACCTCGGACGACGCGCCAACAGCATCGACCCCAACGATCAGTTACGATTTTTGGACAGTATGATGCGGCATTCGATGTTGCGTATCTCTCTCCCGGTCTGCCCTCAGTGGTGATGCGGCCTCGAGCCTTGGGCTCGTCCGCATCTGGACAATCACCGGACTCGGTTTCCCAAAAGCATCTCGTATGATCGGATGCGGGCGATGGTCCGGCCAGACCAGAGAACTGATATGGCTTTGATCAATCTGAGGTCGCTCGGCGTCACGCTCGGTGCACCGCTCTTCTCCAATCTCAACCTGTCCGTCGAACCGGGTGACCGGCTTGGCATCGTCGCCGCCAATGGTCGCGGCAAGTCCACGCTGCTGCGCGCGATCACGGGCGCCTTCGAGCCGACATCAGGCGATATCACCCGTTCACGCGGCCTGCGGGTCGGCCATGTCGAGCAGGACGTGCCGGCAAGCCTGATCGACATGGCGTTCCATGACGCCGTCCTTGCAGCGCTTCCCGCCGATCAGGCTGAGAGCGAGAGCTGGCGCGTCGACATCGTTCTCGACGATCTCGACGTGCCCGAGGAGATGCGGCAGCGGCCCTTGTCGAAGCTGAGTGGCGGCTGGCAGCGGTTGGCCCTGCTTGCCCGCGTCTGGGTGACCGAGCCTGACATGCTGCTGCTCGACGAGCCGACCAACCATCTCGACCTCGCGCGCATCGCCCAGCTCGAAGGCTGGCTGAACGCCCTGCCGCGCGACGTGCCGGTGGTGATCTGCAGTCACGACCGCGCCTTCCTCGACGCCGTCACCAACCGGACGCTGTTCCTCAGGCCAGAGAACTCGCAGGTCTTTTCGCTGCCCTATTCCAGGGCACGGGACGCGCTTGATGAGATCGATGCATCGGAGGCCCGCCGCTTCGAGAAGGACATGAAGACGGCGCAGCAATTGCGCCGCCAGGCCGCCAAGCTCAACAACATCGGCATCAATTCGGGCAGCGACCTTCTGGTGGTGAAGACCAAGCAGTTGAAGGAGCGGGCCGAGCGGCTGGAGGATGCGGCGCGGCCGGCCCATCAGGAGCGTTCGGCTGGCGCCATCAGGCTCGCCAATCGTGGAACCCATGCCAAGGTGCTGGTCACCTTCGACGACGCGCCCGTCACCACGCCAGATGGAACGCTGCTGTTCCGTACCGGCAAACTGTGGCTTCGCCAGGGCGACCGCGTCGTCCTTTTGGGCCGCAACGGCACCGGCAAGACCCGGCTGGTCAACATGGTCAGGCAGGCCATCGGCGCACCGGAAAACGCCAGGGACGTGGTCAAGGCGACGCCCTCGCTGGTGCTGGGGTATGGCGACCAGGGCCTGTCCGATCTCAGGGACAAAGACGCACCGCTGTCGATGCTGACGCGTCGGTTCGAGCTCGGCGAGCAGCGTGCCCGGACCTTGCTTGCCGGCGCCGGCCTGACCGTCGAGATGCAGGGCAATCCGATCGGCCGCCTGTCCGGCGGCCAGAAGGCGCGGCTCGGCATGCTGGTGCTCAGGCTGACAAACCCGAACTTCTACTTGCTCGACGAGCCGACCAACCATCTCGACATCGATGGGCAGGAGGCGCTGGAGGATGAACTGCTGAAGCACGAGGCGAGCTGCCTGCTCGTCTCGCACGACCGCAGCTTCGTCCGCGCCGTCGGCAACCGCTTCTGGCTAATCGAGAAGAAACGGCTGGTCGAAGTGGAGAGCCCGGAAGGCTTCTTTGCAGATGTGGCGAAAAACGGCGCCTAGCCGCCGTCGCGCGAAATGACCTGCCGGAGCCTTGGTTTCGGCAGGCCGTTTCGGCGTGCTATCGTCGCATGACGAGCATTTCAGGAGACCGTCATGCGCTTGAGCGTCACTGCGATCATTCTCGCCGCTGCGACCAGTGCGGCAATGGCTTCGACCGTCACGCTGGATCTGCCGGGGGATGCGGAGGTCGAGCGCAACGCGGTCGACTATGGATGCGGCGACCAGACGGTGAAGGCCGAATACGTCAATGCCGGCGACAATTCGCTCGCCGTGCTCACGCTCGGTGACCGGACGGTCGTGGCCGTCACCGTGCTGAGCGCCAGCGGCGCCAAATATGCCGGCCAGAACTATGTCTGGTGGACCAAGGGCGACAATGCCGATCTCTACGACCTGACCAAGGGCGAGGATGCACCGGCGGTGATGTCTTGCGAGGTGGTGAAGTAGCGAGAGGCTCGACCTCGGGGTAGAGCCTCGGCTTTTGGACTAGGCCGTGCCGAAGGCACTTGCGCCGTGGTCGGCGCGGCCGGCCATCTGGCGGAAGCCGGCGAACAGCTCGCGGCCCATGCCGTGCTCGTTGCCCGAGAGGTCGCAGACCGGTTCCGGGCGCAGCGCCAGATCTCCGGCGGGAACCAGGACCTCGAGCGTGCCGACCTCGGCGTCGAGCCTCACGATGTCGCCGTCATGGACCCGCCCGATCGGCCCGCCTTCGAGCGCTTCCGGCGTGACATGGATCGCCGCCGGCACCTTGCCTGAGGCACCCGACATGCGGCCGTCGGTGACCAGCGCCACCTTGTGGCCGCGGTCCTGCAGGATGCCGAGCACGGTGGTCAGCTTGTGCAGTTCCGGCATGCCGTTGGCCTTGGGGCCCTGGAAGCGGATGACGGCGATGAAATCGCGGTCGAGAAGACCGGCCTTGAAGGCGTCGTTGAGGCCTTGCTGGCTGTCGAACACCAGCGCCGGCGCCTCGATGATGCGGCGCTCGGGCTTGACCGCCGAGGTCTTGATGATGGCATGGCCGAGATTGCCGCCCAGCACCTTGAGGCCGCCGGTCGGCTGGAACGCCTTGGCGGCGGGCGCCAGCACCTTTTCGTCGCCGCTGACCTTGGGTGCCGCCTCGCGCACCACCGAGCCGTCGGCGCCGAGCTTGGCTTCGACGGCATAGGGACGCAGACCTTCGCCCCACACAGTCTGCACGTCCTCATGCAGCAGGCCGGCGTCGAGCAGTTCGCGGATCAGGAACCCCATGCCGCCGGCTGCCTGGAAGTGGTTCACGTCGGACAGGCCGTTCGGGTAGACGCGGGCAAGCAGCGGCACTGCATCCGACAGGTCGGAGATGTCCTGCCAGGTCAGGCGGATGCCGGCAGCGGCGGCCATGGCGATCAGGTGGATGGTGTGGTTGGTCGACCCGCCCGTGGCGTGCAGGCCGACGACACCGTTGACCACCGAGCGCTCGTCGATCATGTGGCCGACCGGTGTGTAGGCGTTGCCGAGATGGGTAATGGCGAGTGCCCGCCTTGTCGCCTCGCGGGTCAGCGCATCGCGCAGCGGTGTTCCAGGATTGACGAAGGAGGCGCCCGGCGTGTGCAGGCCCATGATTTCCATCAGCATCTGGTTGGAGTTGGCGGTGCCGTAGAAGGTGCAGGTGCCCGGTCCATGATAGGACTTGGACTCGGCTTCGAGCAGCTCGGCGCGGCCGACCTTGCCTTCGGCATAGAGCTGGCGAACCTTGGCCTTCTCATCGTTCGGCAAACCTGACGTCATCGGTCCGGCCGGCACGAACACTGCCGGCAGGTGGCCGAAGGTCAGCGCCGCGATCACCAGGCCCGGCACGATCTTGTCGCAGACGCCGAGATAGACGGCGGCGTCGAACATGTTGTGGCTGAGGCCGATTGCGGCCGACATGGCGATGACATCGCGCGAAAACAGCGACAGCTCCATGCCGGGCTGCCCTTGCGTGACGCCGTCGCACATCGCGGGAACGCCGCCGGCCACCTGGGCAATGCCGCCGGCTTCGCGCGCCGCGTCCTTGATCAGCTGCGGATAGGTCTCGAACGGCTGATGCGCCGACAGCATGTCGTTGTAGGAGGTGATGATGCCGAGATTGGCGACCTTGTCGCCGCCGAGCGCGACCTTCTCCGAAGGGCTGCAGACGGCAAAGCCGTGGGCAAGGTTGCCGCAGGAGAGCACGCCGCGATTGGCGGTCTTGCCGGCTGCTGCATTGACGCGATCGAGATAGATTTCGCGGCTGACCTTCGAGCGTTCGCGGATGCGCTCGGTGATGGCTTGGATGTCGTTCCTGGCTGTCATGGCCTCAGTCCTTTCAACGCGGGGCCCGAACCGGGAGGAGTTTCGGGCTGGCATGGACCGGCAGACGGCGCAGCCGACTGCGCCGGACCATGCTCGATTTAGGCATTCGCGGCGCCGCGGCCCCTGGAGGAGCTCGGCGCGGCCGGGTCCCGATCACGGGGCCCAGTAGATCTCGGCGGCGCGCGGCGCCCGGTCGATCACGGTGCTGATCGGCAGGGCCTTGTCGGTGGCCAGTGCCGCCTCGATGACGTTGCGCTTTTCCGCGCCCTCGATATGGATGACGACCAGCCCGGCGCCCACCAGCGCAGGCAGCGTCAATGTCAGCCGCGGCTCGCCGGCGCTGTCGGAATGAACCGGCATCACCAGCCGGGACGAAGCCGGGTCGAGCAGGGCGTCGAGCCCGGCAGCATCGGGGAAGAACGAAGCGGTGTGGCCGTCGCCGCCCATGCCGAGGATCGCCGCATCGAGCGGCCAGGGCAGGGGCTTCAGCGCGGACTCCGCAAGGCGCACGCCGTCCTCGACACTCGTTGCCTCTTGGAACAGCGGCGCGAAACGGGCGGCGGACGCCGCGTTCTGCAGCAGGTTAGCCTTGGCAAGCGATGCGTTGGAACGTGATGAAGTCTCTGGAACGAAACGCTCGTCGACAAGCGTCACCGTTACCTTGCCCCAGTCGAGCTCTTCGCGCGACAGAGCTGCGAAGAACCGGCCGGGCGTCGAGCCACCGGAAACGGCCAGGAACGCTTCGCCGCGCCGCGAGATCGCCGCGCGCAGAGTGTCGGCGACAGCAACGGCCAGCGAAGCTGCCAACGCGTCGCGCGTCTCAAACTCGTTCCAGTGGGGCGCAATGCCAGCCATGGCGCTCAATTGCTCTCATGCCAGGTGCGACCGTCACGCTCGATCAGCGCGATCGACGCCGACGGACCCCAGGTGCCGGCGGTATAGCCCTGGGCTTCCTGGCGGCTGCCTTCCCAGGCGTGCTGGATCGGGTCGATCCACTTCCATGCCGCCTCGACCTCGTCGCGGCGCATGAACAGCGTCTGGTTGCCGCGCACCACGTCCATGATCAGGCGCTCATAGGCATCCGGCGCGCGCCCGTCGAAGGACTGGGCGAAGCTCATGTCGAGCGGGATCTGGCGCAGACGCATGCCGCCCGGGCCTGGATCCTTGATCATGATGAACTGCTTGACGCCCTCGTCGGGCTGCAGGCGGATGACCAACTGGTTGTTGAAGATCGGACCGGCGCTCTCGCCGAAGATCGAGTGCGGGATCGGTTTGAACTCGATGACGATCTCGGAGACACGCGAGGCCAGCCGCTTGCCGGTGCGTAGATAGAACGGCACTCCGGCCCAGCGCCAGTTGGCGATCTCGGCCTTGATGGCGACGAAGGTCTCGGTGTTGCTCTCCGCACCCAGCTCCTCGATGTAACCCTTGACCGGGCCACCGGCCGATGCGCCGGCGCGATACTGGCCGCGCACCGTCTGCTTCGGCGCCTCGTTGCCGTTGACCCGCTTCAGTGCATTGAGAACCTTGAGCTTTTCGTCGCGGACGGCATTGGCCTCCATCGAGGCCGGTGCCTCCATGGCGACGAGGCAGAGCAACTGCAGCATGTGGTTCTGCACCATGTCGCGCAAGGCGCCGGCCTTGTCGTAATAGGTGACGCGGTCTTCCAGGCCGACGGTTTCGGCCACCGTGATCTGCACGTGGTCGATATGGGCCGAGTTCCACAGCGGCTCGTAGAGCGCGTTGGCGAAGCGCAGCGCCATCAGGTTCTGCACCGTCTCCTTGCCGAGATAGTGGTCGATGCGGAAGATCTGGTGCTCGCCGAAATCGTCGCCGATGATGTCGTTCAGCGCCCTGGCTGACTCGAGGTCGCGGCCGATCGGCTTTTCCACGACGATGCGGGAATCCGAAGTGACCAGTTTGTGCGCCTTGAGGTGGTCGGAGATGTCGCCGAACAGGCTGGGGGCCACAGCGAGATAGAAGACGCGGATGCGCTTGCTGTCGGCAAGCGACTTCTTGAGTTCGGCAAAACCGTCGCCCGACTTGGCATCGACGGTGACGTAGCTCAGCCGGTCGAGGAAGGTCGCGAGTTCCTTTTCCTCGATATATTCGGGCTTCACGTGATCCGAGATCGCCTTCTTGGCGAAGGCGCGGAACTCCTTGTCGTCCATCTTGGTGCGCGACGCCCCGATGATGCGGGTCGGCTCGGAAAACTGGTGGTCGCGCTGGCGGTGATAGAGCGCCGGCAACAGCTTGCGTTCCGACAGGTCGCCGGTGCCCCCGAAAATGATGAAGTCGAAAGGATCGACGGGGATGATCTGGCTGGTCATGATCGTTCCAATTTCAAGACGGTCGTCGCGTCGCCGCCTGATATAATCTAATCGATTTAAAAGCGCCAGCCCAAAAGCCAGTGCCACGGTGTCACACGCGAAGATTTGATAGTGGTCCAGACGAAGCCGTGGCGCCAGCCGAAGATAGGTTGTTTCGGGCTGCAAGGCATGTACCCGATGCCGGAGATGCTGCCGTGCATCCCTGCCGCCATGTAGCCCGGCTCACTATCTGATCGGCTCCAGCAGGGCGTCGATCGTGTCGTCGCGATCGGCAAGCGCCGGTCCGGTCGAGAGGCTTTCGGGGCCGCCAGCCACGACAGCAGGAGGTGTCGGGCACACCGGCGGGACCGGGACCGTGCCGTCATTGAACGGCGCCTCGCGCGCGGTGACCGTCGCGCACATGCGTTCGATGCCGACCTGCAACTGCAGCGAGTAGTCGAGCGGCCGCGCCAAGACAGCTGTCTGCGTGCCGAAGTAACGCGACTCGCCGTCGAACACGCCGCCGGCGAAGATGTCGCGGAAATACTCCAAGAGCCGGCGCTGGTAATCGACCGGCGTCGCCGGCTGCCGTGGCAAGTTGCCGAAATCGTCGCTGCGCGGATATTGCGCCGAACCATGGCACGAAACGCAGGAGCTGATCTGGTTGTCGGCCGGGCCGTTGACGCGCCCACCCCAGCCAAGCTCCTTGCGCCCGGCCCAGCCATAGATCTTTCCCTCGAGCGTTTCGTTGAGCACGTTCTGGCGCAATTGTCCCGGCGGCGGCACGAAGCGGTCATTGCCCCAGCTCAGCCCGACCGGCACCAGCTTTTTCCACGGATCGGTGCCGGGAACGCTGCCCTGGTAGACGAAGGTGCCGAACACCCATCCGGTTTGCAGCGAGCGCGGGTCGCGCACGGCGATGTCGATCTGATAGAGATGCAGCTTACCGATGCGGTTGGGCGCCCGGCCGATGTCAACTTCCCATTCCGGTGCGCCGGCGAGATAGGGGATGTCAGTTGCCGTGGCGGTGGTGAACAGCAGCTTGAACGTCGTCGTGCCGATGGGAAAATAGATGTCGTCGATCTTGGGGCTGCACGGGTCGTTCCACACCTTGGCGAAGGTGGTGGCGCCGAGCGCATTGTAAAAGCCGACCGCCCATGTATCGAAGGACTTGGTCACGCCCTCGGCGAGCTGTTCCGGGTCGGTGGCGCGTTCCTTGGTCAAGCCGTGCAGGAATTCCCGTCCCGAATTGCCCGGATGCATCCAGAGCGCATGATACCAGTTGCGCACATTGTTGTCGGCAACGTCGAAGTCGACGGCGATGTTGCCCTCGAACGAATAGTCGAGCACCGCCTGGATATAGGCGCGCCAGTCCTGGGTGAAGTCGATCGACAGGAAGGCCGGAAGTGGTTCACTGGTGCTTGCGGGGAAGTCGAAGCGGCCCTTGAAGCCCTGCGCCTCGGTGAAGCCGGGCGGTATGCCGCGCTTTTGGTTGTAGCTCGGCACCATGCAGGCTGCATTCGCTGCTTGCTGGAAGCCGATGAACAGACCTGCACTTGCTGAAAACAATGCAAATAAGAAACGAAGTTTCATGCTTGCGTCCCCACCCAGAGGCAGACATTTACTTTAGAATTGTTTGAAGTGTGCCGCAAGCCGAGCACTCCGCGGCAACTGCTTGTCTGTTGCTGACCGAGGCGTTTTCGTTTTCGATGAGTGGCTGGTGACAGGGTTCGATTCGAAAGGGGCGTAACGTGGCGGACAGGCTCAAGGACAAGGTCGCGATCATCACGGGCGGTGCCGCCGGTTTTGGCGAAGGCATGACCAGGCGTTTTGCCGAGGAGGGCGCGAAGGTCGTCGTTGCCGATCTGAACTCCAGGGAGGCCGAGCGGGTCGCGGTCGAGATCGGCAATGGCGCGATCGCAATCACAACCGACGTGTCGCAGCGCGCCGAATTCGACGAGCTGGTCTACGCTACCAAAAGTGCCTTCGGCCGCATCGACATCATGGTCAACAACGCCGGCTACACCCACCGCAACGGCGATCTCGTCGATGTCGAGGAAGACGTCTTCGACCTGATCACCGCAGTCAACATGAAGGCGATCTACCATGCCGCGCGCGCGGTCGTGCCGATCATGGAGCGCCAGGGCGGCGGTTCGATCCTGACCACTGCCTCGACCGCCGGCCTGAGACCGCGCCCGGGCCTGACCTGGTACAATGCCTCCAAGGGCTGGGCGATCACCGCGACCAAGTCGATGGCGGTCGAGCTCGCGCCCAGGAACATCCGCGTCAACTGCCTCTGCCCGGTCGCTGGCGAGACAGGCATGCTGGAAAAGTTCATGGGCAAGGACACGCCCGAGATTCGCGAAAAGTTCAAGGCGTCGATCCCACTCGGCCGTTTCTCGACCCCGCTCGACATTGCCAACGCCGCCCTGTTCCTGGTCTCCGACGAGGCCTCTCTGATCACCGGCGTGGCCATGGAAGTGGATGGCGGGCGCTGCATTTGAGCATTTCTGCCGCGAGGTAACCGCGCTTTCGACCTGAAATTGTGGTCGCAAAGCTTGACCGCTGCTGCCTGAACCCTATTCCAATGGCTTAAAACCAATGGGAAACGCCATGCACAGGGTTGCGATCAGCGGGACCGGCATCTTCACGCCGGAAGAGGTCATCACCAACGCCGAGTTGGTGGCCTCCTACAATGAATATGCCCACCGCCAGAACAAGCTCCACGCCGACGCCATCGAGGCGGGCGAGCGCGAGCCGATGGCGATGTCGTCGGAAGAGTTCATCGTCAAGGCTTCGGGCATCGAGCGCCGCCATGTCGTCTCCAAGTTCGGCATTCTCGATCCCGGCATCATGCACCCGGTGCTGCCTGAGCGCGCCGAGGACGAGCTGTCGCTGATGGCCGAGATTTCGGTCAAGGCGGCTGATGAGGCGATGAAGAAGGCGGGCCTGACCGCCGCCGACATTGACGCGGTCATCTGCGCTGCCTCCAACCACGAGCGTGCCTATCCGGCTGTCGCCATCGAGGTGCAGCAGGCGCTCGGCATCAAGGGGTTTGCCTTCGACATGAACGTCGCCTGTTCGTCGGCGACCTTCGGCATTCAGCTTGCAGCCGACATGATCCGCACCGGCTCGGCCCGGGCGATCCTGATGGTCAATCCGGAGATCACCTCCGGGCATCAGGAATGGCGCGACCGCGACTGCCACTTCATCTTCGGCGATGTCTGCACGGCCGTCGTGCTGCAGCGCGCCGACGAGGTGAAGGCGGACGATGCCTATGAGGTGCTGGCCACCCGTTGTCTCACCGAGTTCTCCAACAACATCCGCAACAACAACGGCTTCCTGCGCCGCACCCGCGAAGGCCACATGGCCGATCGCCGCGACATGCAGTTCCACCAGGAAGGCCGCAAGGTGTTCAAGCAGGTGGTGCCGATGGTGGCCGAACTGATGCTCGGCCATCTGGCGGAGCAGGGCATCGAGCCGCAAAACCTGTCGCGGCTGTGGTTGCACCAGGCCAACAAGGGCATGAACGACCTGATCGGCTCGAAGGTGCTGGGTCGCGAGCCGAGCCGCGAAGAGCAGCCCAACGTGCTGCAGGACTACGCCAATACCTCGTCCGCCGGCTCGATCATCGCGTTTTCGAAATTCTCCGACGACCTGCCCACTGGCAGCCTCGGCGTGATCTGCTCTTTCGGCGCCGGCTACTCCGCCGGCAGCGTGATCGTCAGGAAGCTTTAAGCCTCGCCGCGCAGCCGCTCGACCACCCGGTCGGCCATGCGTTCGCAGCGCCAGCCATTGAACGGGAACAACTCGGCAAAGCCGCTCGACAGGCGTTTTTCGATCGCTGCCCGCATCAGCTTGCGGGCGCGGAACAGCCGCGTCTTGACCGTCTCGGGCTTGAGCGCCAGCTGTGCCGCGGTCTCGTCGATGCTCATCTCCTCGACGTCGCGCAGGATGAAGACAATGCGAAAGGCCGCCGGCAATTCTTCGATCGCCTGTTCGAGCAAGGCGCGTACCTGCCCGCGACCAAGCTCGGCATCTGCGCCCGGTGGTGTCAGCGATGTCGAGAACATGATCACCTGGCCTCCATTGGCGGCGGCATCCAGTTCGTCCAACTCGCCGGACGGCCGTCGCTTGCGGATACGCGTGATCGCCTCGTTGAGCGCGATCTTCGTGAGCCATGTCGAAAACAGCGCCTCGCCCTTGAAGCTTTCGAGCCGGGTAAAGGCCCTGACATAGGCCTCCTGCACCGCGTCCTCCGCCTCTGCGTCGTCGCGCGTGACGGCACGGGCAATGCGGAAAAGCCGCTGGTTGTTGCGTTTGATGAGCGCGCGGATGGCGTTCTCGCCACCTTGACGCGCGAGTGCCACCAGTTCCTCGTCGCGGTACCTGTCGAGGTCGACCTGTTTCCGCAAGGTTGCCAGTTGCATGTTGTCGCTCCAGTTTCCGGCTCGCCGTTCACGCCTTGCGGACGATGCCCTTGGCGATGATCTCGTCCACCGGCGGAAACGCGTCCAGCGCGATGTCAGGCAGCGGCGTCGGTGTCTGGTCTGCCGCTGTTGCCGTCTTGACCGGTGCAGGCGGCACGCCGACCACGATCCGCCCGACCATGCCGGCGTGCTCGTGCGGCACGCAATAATAGTCATACACCCCAGGCACCGTCAGCGTTACCGAGAAGGTCTCGCCCGGCATCAGATAGTCGGAATTCCAAGGCTGGGCGTTGACAGGAATGCGCAGCGGCCGCTCGAACATGTCTGGGTGATACGCCGTCACTGTGTGCGAATTGCCGGGGTCGCGATTGGTCCAGCGGATGGTCTGGCCGGGCTCGATGTGAATGCCGATCGGATCGAACCAGACACGCGCTCCATCATCCTTGCCATGCATCTCGACGTCGACTGCGCCGGCCGAGAGCGCCGGCCTTGCCAGAAGCGCGGCGAGGAAAAATCCCCCGCCGGCTTCGATCATGCGTCTGCGCGTGACGATCATTTCGCCACACGTGCCTCGTCGGCCTTGGCCACATGCCACAGCACGACATGGGCATGCGGCTCTTCCACCCCGGGATGGCCGGCATTGTAGTAGACGCTGACGTGGTCGACATTGCCGCCCGGTGAAGCAAGATCGTCGAAGCGCTTGTCGGGATTGAGATCCTTGATCGGCAGCATGTAGATGGTGCTGACCAGCTTGCCGTCATGGTCGTAGGCGAGGAACGGTCCGGCCGGCAGCGACGCGGGATCGACGAACAGTTGGCCCATGCCGGGCAGGAAGTCGGGCAGCTTGACCAGGCTGCTGACCGCCTTGAAGGCGCCGGCCGGCGGCGACTTGGCGACATCGGCGGGAATGTCGTGAGCAAGCGCGGGCAGGGCACTCGCGAGCACGAGGGAAAGTGCGGCGGAAACCAGTTTCATCTAGATATCTCCTGCTGGCGCCAACGCATTGTGCGGTGGCTTCAGTCATTGGATGTCAGCGATCGAAAAAGGTTCCCGTGAATGTGCGGCCGCCTGCCCATGGTGAAGGCAGAGGTCATCATCGATGATGCTCGGGGAACGCATCGCGTAAAATTCCAAGGACAAGGGAGATTCCCGATCCCGGCCGCGATCGCCGGGACCGCTGCAATGTAGATGCAATCTTGGCGGCGTAGCTGCCCGGGAACATCATCCACAAACTGGGATCAGACATGTCTCTCAGCACTGCACGCCGCGCTGTCGGCACACTTGCCGTCGCCGCCGCGATCTTCCTGGCCGGCTGCCAGTCGGACGTCATGAAGGGCTATATCGGCCAGCCGCTCGAGTCGGTCATCATCGACTACGGCCCACCCACCTCGGTGATCGAACTCGGCCGTGGCCAGCGCGCCTACCAGTGGAGCAAGATATCGACAAACGCCGTCGCCGGCTCGACCAGCGGCGAGTATCGCGACACCAGGCGCGGCACGCGTTATGAGGAATACACCACGCCAGGCTATGTCGAGCAGCAGGAGTGCTTCTACACATTCTACGCCACAAGGTCCGAGGGGCGCTGGTACATCACCAACTTCCGTAAGCCGAAGCTGGAATGCGAGTAACCGCTTGAGGCTGTGCCGTGCCGGTGGCGGGCCAATGCCCCTACCGGCTTTGGCTAGGCCCGGGGATTGATCGAAGGATTACGTGCATGCGCATTTTGCTGCTTGAGGACGAGCCGGAGATGGCCTCGGTGCTCAAATCGGCGCTGGCACGCCGCAACGTCATCGTCGATCACGTTGCCACGCTTGCCGATGCCGAGGCTGCGGCCGAGTTCGGACCTTACGATGCCATCGTGCTCGACCGCCGCGTGCCGGATGGCGAAGGCCTCGACCTCATTCCCAAGCTGCGCGCCTTGCGTGTCGATGCGCCGGTGTTGATGCTGACGGCACTCAGCGGCCTCAACGACAGGGTCACCGGGCTCGACGCAGGCGCCGACGACTATCTGGTCAAGCCGTTTGCCATGGAGGAGCTGATGGCGCGCCTGCGGGCGCTGCATCGCCGCCCTGTCGCGCTGCGCTCCGAGCAGACGGTGGTCGGCCGGCTCACCTATGATTTCCACCATCGCGAGGCGAGCGTCGGCGACAAGCCGCTGGAGCTGTTGCGGCGCGAGCAACTGGCGCTTGAAGCGCTGCTGCGCCGGCCCGGCCGCACCGTGCTGCGCGCGACGCTCGAAGAATCGGTCTACGCCATGGACGACGAGATCGGTTCCAACGCGCTCGATTCCCACCTCTCGCGGCTGCGCCGCAAGCTCGACGATGTCTCGGCCGGGGTCGAGATCAGGGCGATCCGCAATCTCGGCTATCTCTTGCGCGCCGTGGCATGAAGAAGCTGCGCCCGACTTCGCTGCAATGGGTCCTTGTCCGCCGCCTCATTCTCCTCCAGGCGGCGACGCTGATTACCTTCATCGCGCTCCTGTGCGCAGCGTTCTTCATCGCCCAGCCCCGACTGATCATCGATACTGAAGTGGCAGCCGGACTTGTCGCCGAGGCGATCGCGCGGGACGCGCAAGGTCGTCTCGTCATCGAGGATACCGATGACCTTCGCAAATTCCGGGAAGAGTTCCCCCACCTCTGGTTCGTCGTCCGCGACGAGAAGGGCGAGGTGCTCAGGGAAGGGGATGTTCCCGAAGCCTATGCAAAAGGCACGGGCGAACTTTTGTGGGGCGTGAACAAGGCGACCCTCGGTTTCAATAAGGAACTGCGCCTTCCCGAGGCGACGCTGATGAACGCCGACACCCGTACCGGCCGCATGCAGATCATCGCCGCGACGGTGGCCTCGCGCGACCAGACCGATGGCCTCGATATCAACGTCGACCTCGATTTCGACGTCGTCCGCTATCCCGACGGCCAGCCCATCTGGGTCCGGATCATCCCTATCCTGGCGCTCGTCGTGCTGATCATGCTCTCGCCGGTCATCATCGTCATGGGCGTGACGACGCTGGTCACCACGCCGGCAGTCGTGCGCCGCTCGCTTGCCGGCCTGGTCGCCACGGCGGGACAGGCCAAGCGCATCGACATCGACAATCGCGCCGTGCAACTGCCGACCGAGCAGGTGCCGACCGAGATCGCGCCGTTGGTCGAAGCCTTCAACAACGCGCTGTCACGCCTCGGACAGGGTTATGACCAGCGCAACCGCTTCCTGACCGACGCGGCGCACGAGCTGCGCACGCCGATCGCCATCCTGCGCACCCGCGCTGAACTTCTGCGCGAGGATCCCGAAAGCGCGCGCCTGCTGACGGACATCGAGCGTCTGTCCAACCTTGCGCAGCAGCTGCTCGACCGGCAGGTGCTCGACCAGTCGGCAGGTGCCCGCGAGGTCGTCGACCTCGTCGCATTCGCACGCCACCTCGCCGCAGATTTCGCGCCGCTGGCGCTCGGCGCCGGCTACGACTTTACCTTCGAGCCGTTGGCCACGAGCGTGCTGGTCAACATCCAGCCGTTGCAGATCCAGCAGGCAGTCACCAACCTCTTGCGCAACGCCATCGATCATGGCGGCGGCGAGGGCACCATATCGGTGGTGGTCGACGGCAGGGGTGGGGTGGAAATCCACGACGAGGGTCCGGGTATCCCCGACGACGAGCATGAGCGTGTGTTCCAGCCCTTCTATCGCCTGCGCCCGCGCAACAGCGGCGCCGGCCTCGGCCTCAATCTCGCCCGCGAGATTGCCCGGCTGCATGGCGGCAGCGTCGAAATCCTTGTTGGCCCGTGGGTCGGCGCCCGCGTCAGGCTACAGCTGCCGCTGTGGCAGCCGACGACGTCGGGCGCAAAGCCGCAGGCTGCGAGGCAGACCAGCTGAAGGCTGCGCCGAGCCATCTGCGCCGATGGAGTTTCGATCTGGACCTTGCCGTGCCCTTCAGCGGTCGACGCCCAGGGCCTAGCCATCGAACAGCGGCATGCCGCTGAAGCGGAGCGGAAGCGGCGATCATCGCCTTAAGCGTCGATGATCCGGGACAAAGGCCGCTTCGTAGATACGATCGACCAACTCGTCCGCCATGGCACTATATCCTGTCCCGCAGCGCGAACCAGTTGAGGGCGAGGAAAAGGAGCGGCGTCCGGAAACGCCGACCGCCGGGGAAGGGCGGGATCTTCAGCTCCTCGATCAGCTTGAGGCGGTCGCGGTTGCCGGCCACCGCCTCGGCGTAAAGTTTGCCGAAGAAGTTCGACAGCATCACCCCGTGGCCGGAGTAGCCGCCCATCGAGATGACGTTCGGCATCACCTCGCGCACGAACGGCTTGCGCGGCACGGTGATGCCGACATAGCCGCCCCAGCCATGGGTGATCTCGACATCCTTCAGTGCTGGGTAAATCTCGGTGATCTGCTTGCGGATGTGGATGTGGATGTCCTTGGGGTCGTTGACGCCGTAGATCTCGCGCCCGCCGAACAGCAGCCGCCCGTCCCGCGACTTGCGGAAGTAGCGCACGACGAAGCGGGAGTCGTCGACCGACTCGCCGCCGGGGATGACCTTCGAATCCGCGCCCAGCGGCACCGTGGCGCCGATGAACGAGCCGATCGGCATGATATGAGCGGCACTCACCGGCTCCAGCTTGCCGCCATAGGCGTTGACCGCGATCAGGCATTTCTGTGCCGTGATCGTGCCGCGCGGCGTCGTCACCCTGACCTTGCCGCCCTGTGAGGTGATGTCGGTCGATGGCGTGTTTTCGAAGAGGTGGGCGCCGGCGGCGGCCGCGGCGCGCCCCGTGCCGATCACCAGCTTGAGCGGATGAATGTGGCCGGTGCCGGTGTCGCGCGTGCCGCCATAGTAGTGCGTCGAGCCAAGCCGCTCGGCGGTTTCGCTCGCGTCCATGAAGCTGACATGCGGATAGTTGAAGCGGCTGGCCAAGATCTCGGCATGGGCCTTGTAGTCGTCGACATAACGCGGCTTGTGCGCCACCGACATCTGGCCCGGCATGTAGTCGATGTCGATGCCGTTGGCGGCGGTGAAATCGAGCAGGTGCGCCTTGGCCTCCTCGGCCAGGTCGAACAGCGCCTTGGCCCGGGTGAAGCCAAGCTCGCCTTCGAGCTCCTCGGCCCAGGCGCGCTGGCCGGTGCCGAGCTGGCCGCCATTGCGCCCCGAGGCGCCGTCGCCGAAGCGATGCGCCTCGATCAGAACGACATTGGTGCCCGCCTTGGCAAGATGCGTCGCTGCCGAAAGCCCGGTGAAGCCGCCGCCGATAATGACGACATCGGCCTGACGATCGCCGTCAAGCGCCGGATATTCGGGGCGGGGGCCAGCCGTGTCCTCGTACCAGGAGAAGCCGGGGGAAATAGGTGACTGATAGAGCATGATACGGAGATGGCTCCGGGATTTCGGGCGATGGGAGCAAACAGGGAATCGTGAGTAGCGAACAGGGAAATGAGCGCTTCTATTCGCTATTCCCCTGCTCGCTATTCGCTTCGTCACACGTTCAGCAACAAATACTCCCGCTCCCACGGACTGATCACTTCCATGAAGGTTTCGAACTCGGCGCGCTTGATCGCCGCGTAGGTCGAGGCGAAGGACTTGCCGAGCATCGTTGCCAGTTCGTCGTCGCTTTCGAACAGGTCGACGGCCTCAAGCAGGCCGCGCGGCAGGTCGATCTCGTCCTCGTTGGCGGTGGTCAGGATGGGCGGCTCGGCCACAAGCTTGTTGTTCATGCCGATCAGGCCGCAGGCGAGAGATGCCGCGAGCGCCAGATAGGGATTGGCATCCGAGGACGGGATGCGGTTTTCGACACGCCGCCCCGCCGGGTCCGAGCGCGGCACGCGGAAGGCCGTGGTGCGGTTGTCGTAGCCCCACTTGTTGTTGACCGGCGCCGAGGCCGCCTGCGTCAGGCGGCGATACGAGTTCACGTAAGGCGCCAGCATCACCAGCGCATTCGGCACATGCTGCTGCATGCCGCCGATGAAGTGGAAAAACGCATCGGTTTCCGTGCCATCCTCGCCGGTGAAGATGTTCTTGCCGGACTTCCTGTCGACGATCGACTGGTGGATGTGCATCGCCGAGCCCGGTTGGCCCTGGATCGGCTTGGCCATGAAGGTGGCGTAGGTGTCGTGCTTCAGCGCCGCCTCGCGGATCGTGCGCTTGAACAGGAACACCTGGTCGGCGAGCTCGATCGGGTCGCCATGACGCAGGTTGATCTCGAGCTGGCCGGCACCTTCCTCGTGGATCAGTGTGTCGATCTCCAGGCCCTGCGCCTCGGAGAAATGGTAGATGTCGTCGATGAGTTCGTCGAACTCGTTGACGCCGGCGATCGAATAGCCGGCACCGCCGCCGATCGGGCGGCCGGAGCGTCCGACGGGCGGGGTCAGCGGGTAATCGGGATCGGGGTTCTTGCGGACGAGATAGAATTCGATTTCGGGCGCGACAACCGGCCTGAGGCCGACCTTTTCGTAGGCCACCACCACGCGCTTCAGCACGTTGCGCGGCGTGAATTCGACGGGGCGGCCGTCCTGGTGGACGAGATCGCAGATCACCTGGGCGGTCGGGTCGTCTTCCCACGGCACCACTGAAAGCGTCGAGAGATCCGGCACAAGCTTCAGGTCGCCGTCATCCTCCGGGTATTCGAAGCCGTTGCCATCTTCGGGATAGACGCCCGAGATCGTCATCATGAACGGTGCCGACGGCAAGGCCAGCGAGGTGTTGGAGGTGAACTTGCTGGACGGCATCATCTTGCCGCGGGCAACGCCGGCCTGGTCAGGCGTGATGCACTCTATGTCCTCGATACCGCGCCATTCGAGCCATTCGGAGGCTTCCTTCCAGTTCTTCACACCACGCTTGTTTTTCACAAATGCGGGCGTGCGGGCGCGAGCCCCCCGAGTGGTCGGACGGACTTCCTTCTTTGCAGGCGGCATCATTCACCAGATTGTCGTTGCAGATTGCCGAGTATAGCCGGGCGCCATGAAATTAGAAAAGGGGGGCAATCAGGCTATTCTGCTTGGGTTCGAACTGAAATCAGCTGGTTTCGGTCCGATTTTCGGCCTAGAGAGCCGCCATGACATCTGCTTTGCCCTCCCTCACCACCATCGGATTCGATGCCGACGACACGCTCTGGCAGAACGAGCAGTTCTTCCGCATGACGGAAGAACACTTCGCCGAATTGCTCGCCGATCATGGCGAGGCAGAGCAGTTGAAGTCACGCCTGCTGGAGGCCGAAAAGCGCAACCTCGGCACCTATGGCTTCGGCATCAAGGGCTTTACCCTGTCGATGATCGAGACCGCGATCGAGGTGACGGAAGGCCGGGTTCCGGCTTCTGTGATCGAGAAGATCCTGGCCGCCGGCCGCGAGATGCTCAGCCATCCTATCGAGACGCTGCCGCATGTCCATGACACGCTCGAGGCGCTGGCCGGCCGCTACCGGCTGGTGCTGATCACCAAGGGCGACCTGTTCGACCAGGAGCGCAAGCTGGCCCAGTCGGGCCTCGGCGATTTCTTCAATGCCGTCGAGATCGTCAGCGACAAGTCGCGGCCGACCTACGAGCGCATTTTCAGCAGCCACGGCGATGGGCCGGCACGCAGCATGATGATCGGCAATTCGCTCAAGTCCGACGTCGTGCCGGCGATCGAGGCCGGCAGCTGGGGCGTCTACATCCCCCACGACCTGACCTGGGCCTACGAGCATGTTGACGAACCGACAGCGGCCGCACGCTTCCGCAAGCTGCAGCATCTCGGCGAACTGTCGAAGCTGTTGAAAAACCTCGACTGAGGTTCAGCAGCGGCCGAGCAGCTTTTCGACGACGGGCTGCAGCCGCTCCGGGGTGATTGGTTTGGCGACGACGATGTCGACGGCACTCGACAGCGACAGGCTTTCGGGCGTGCCGGCGCGGTTGGACAAAAGGATCACCGACGGCAGGTTGCTGCCGGACGCCAGCCTCAGCGACAGGATCGACTGCATCAGCCCGTCGCAATCCCGGTTGTCGCTGCCGCCGTCGAGGATGATCGTGCCCGGTGCCAGCACGTGCAGCATCTCAGCTGCCGTATCAGGCGCTTCCGAGACCGTCTTCAGCCCGGAGCGTTCGACGATCTTGGCAACGACGACGCGGTTGATCGGGGAGCGTCCGACGACGAGCACCTTGCTCAGGTCAGCGACACAGCCTTCAAGGGTGCGCGCACTCTCATCCGGACTGCCGCCCGAATCTGGGTCATTCCATTTCATTGGCTTAGCCGACAGCTGAGGGCGTCTGTTCAATCGGGTTGCGTTCGGTCCCTTACGTTCGCGTCAACTGCGGGAAGTGTCAAGTAATACGCTGGAAACGACATTCGACTTTAGTCGCAGGCGATAGAAACTCGACAGGTGGGTCGTAGTCAAATGAGCCGTGGCTAAAAGACAAATCCCGCCCGCAGCAGGGCTGCGGACGGGATCCGTGGGGGCAGAGGGAACGCTTGTCAGCCGTGTGGCTGCTGGGTGACGATGACGGGTATCAGCAGGTCACCCCAGTTTCCGTCGCCGCCATGGTGACGGGCCGAGCGGACCAGTTCCACCGACACGCCGGCCTCGACTGCCTTCATGACCGACTGGTTCAGGCGGTGCAGGTCGTTGGCGACGATGCGGATCACGGCCTGCTGGTCGGCGCTCATGGTGGTCGCCTGTTCTTCGGCTCGTTCCTTGACACGGGTACGCGGTGCCATTGTGGTTCTCCTCGGTGGTTGCCTTTGCCCTTGCGGGCGTTGCCTCGGGCGGTGCCCGGAGGCCTTGTGCCTCCGGGGGAGCTGGAGCCAGGCCTATTCGGCGGCCGGGCGGAACTGTTCGTGTTCGGTCGATTCGTGCATCGCGGTCGTCGACGACTTGCCGCCGGTGATCGCCATCGAGACGGCGTCGAAGTAGCCGGTGCCGACTTCGCGCTGGTGCTTGGTCGCGGTGTAGCCGTTCACTTCGGCTGCGAATTCCGCTTCCTGCAGCTCCGAATAAGCCGCCATCTGGCGATCCTTGTAGCCGCGGGCCAGCTCGAACATGCCGAAGTTGAGCTGGTGGAAACCAGCCAGTGTGATGAACTGGAACTTGTAGCCCATCGCGCCCAGCTCGCGCTGGAACTTGGCGATCGTCGCGTCGTCGAGGTTCTTCTTCCAGTTGAATGACGGCGAGCAGTTGTAGGCCAGCTTCTTGCCCGGATGCGCCTTGTGCACGGCCTCGGCGAACTTCCTCGCCTGCTCGAGGTCCGGCTTGCCGGTTTCCATCCAGATCAGGTCGCAGAACGGAGCGTAGGCGATGGCACGGGCAATGCAGGGCTCGATGCCGTTGCGCACCTGGTAGAAGCCTTCCACGGTCCGGCCGGCGTCGTAGTCGACGAAGGGCTGGTCACGCTCGTCGATGTCGGAGGTCAGCAGCTTGGCGGCTTCGGCGTCGGTGCGGGCGACGATCAGCGTCGAAGTGCCCATCACGTCGGCGGCGAGACGCGCGGCGTTGAGGTTGCGGATGTGCGCCGCAGTCGGGATCAGCACCTTGCCGCCGAGGTGGCCGCACTTCTTTTCCGAAGCCAGCTGGTCCTCGAAGTGGACGCCGGCAGCACCTGCCTCGATGAAGGCCTTCATGATCTCGAAGGCGTTGAGCGGGCCGCCGAAGCCGGCTTCCGCGTCAGCCACGATCGGGGCGAACCAGGTGTCGACCGAAAGACCCTTGCCTTCCGAGGTCTCGATCTGGTCGGCGCGCTGCAGCGTGCGGTTGATGCGCTTGACCAGTTCGGGCGCAGCGTTGGCCGGGTAGAGCGACTGGTCGGGATACATTGCCGAAGCAGTGTTGGCGTCGGCGGCGACCTGCCAGCCCGAGAGGTAAATCGCCTTCAGGCCGGCGCGGACCTGCTGCATCGCCTGGTTGCCGGACATGGCGCCGAGCGCGTTGACGAAGTTCTCCTCGTGGATCAGCTTCCACAAGCGGTTGGCGCCCATTTCGGCCAGGGTCTGCTTGATCTGGACGGAGCCGCGCAGCCGCTTCACGTCCTCCGGCGAGTAGGGGCGCTCGATGCCGTCGAAACGGCCTTCCGGGGCTGAAGGGACGAGGTTGTAAAAATCGGTCATTGTCGACTCCGTCTGGTCACTTAGGTCTGGGGGCGGCCACCGCGTCTTGGGTTTGTTTGCGGCGATTTCTATGTGACTTGTTTGACATTGCGGCGCCGAAGCAGCCAGAAAATTCAACGAAATGCAGCAAATAATAGGGAAAACCTGTGTTGTGTTTGACAGAACGCCGCTGTAAATTTGTAAAGAATGTAAAAGGTCGGGTAGGCTAGTCCCCCTGCTTTCGTTGTAAATTCGGTGTAAAAGCCATGGCCGAGCAGAAAATCTTCGCCGGACCGCGCATCCGGCGCATCCGTAACCAGAAGGGCCTGACCCAGACGGCGATGGCCGAGGGCCTAGGCATCTCGCCGTCCTATCTCAATCTCATCGAGCGCAATCAGCGCCCGCTGACGGTGCAGCTCATCCTCAAGCTGGCCTCGGTCTACAAGGTCGATCCGGATGAGCTGCAGGGTGAGGCGAGGGGCTCGATCGCAGCACTTCGAGAGGTTTTCGCCGACCCGCTTCTGTCGGGCGAATTGCCCGGCGACCAGGAACTGGTCGAGATCGCCGAGGCCGCGCCCAACGCAGCGGCTGCGGTGATCAAGCTGTTCCGCGCCTATCGCGAGCAGGCCGAGCGCCTGTCCGACCTGACCGAGCTGCTGGCGCGCGAGGGGCATACCACGGCCCTGTCGGGTGCCCGGTTGCCGATCGACGAAGTGCACGAGGTGTTCGAGCGCCGACCCAACCACTTCACTTCGCTGGAAGAAGAAGCTGAAGCGTTCACCTCGCTGCTCGATCCCGGCGACGACCTGTTGGGCGCGCTGAAGGGCTGGTTGCGGCGTGAGCATGGCATCGTCGTCAAGGTGCTGCCGGTCGCCACCATGCCCAACTGGCGCCGTCGCTACGACCGCCATTCGCAGCGCTTGTTCCTGTCCGAGCGCCTGTCGCCCTTCGACCAGCTGCGCGAAGTGGCGATGGAGGCGAGCCTGATCCGCATGCAGGTCGCCGTCGCCGCCGAAATCCAGGCGCTGAAACTCTCCTCCGACGAAGCCAAGCGTCTCGCCCGCTTCGAGCTCGGCCGCTACGCCGCCCATGCGCTGATGATGCCTTATCAGGCGTTTCATTCGGCCGCCCAGCGGGCGCGCTACGACGTTGACGTTCTGCGCTCGCGCTTCGGCGTGTCGTTCGAACAGGCGGCGAACCGTCTGACCATGCTGCAGCGCTCAGGCAGTGCTGCGGTTCCGTTCTTCATGCTCGAGGTCGACAACGCCGGCAACCGCTTCCGCAAGGCAGGCGCGCAAGGCTTTCCGCAGAGCCGTTTCGGCGGCGGCTGCCCCAAACTTCCGGTCCATGCCGCCTTCACCCAGCCGGGGCAGATCTTCGTCGAGGCGGTGGAAATGCCCGATGGCGCCGAATTTCTCTGCGTTGCGCGCACCCTCGAGGGGCCGCAGGGCGCCTTCAGCGAACGCCCCCGGCGCACGGCGATCCTGCTCGGCTGCGACATCGCCTTCCGCGACGAGATCGTCTATGGCGCCGCCCTTCCGGCGCTTGCCGTTGGCGCCAAGCCCGGCCTGGTGGCAGCGACACCAGTCGGCCCGGCCTGCCGGCTTTGCGAGCGGTCCGGCTGCCTGTCGCGCGCCGAGCCGCCGATCACCCGGCCGCTCGGTCTCGACGAGATGGTGACTGGCCTCTCAGCCTTCGACTTCCAGTAAGCGCCGGATCAGGCGCTCAGCTTGCCGGCGTTTTCGTCCTCCCATGTGCCCGATTGGGCGAGCGCATGCGCGGTGGAGGAATCCACCGGCCGGCCGTAGAGAAAACCCTGCGCCTCGTCGCAGCGCCGGTCCTTCAGGAAGGCGGCCTGGAAGTCGGTCTCGACGCCCTCGGCGAGGACCGGGATCGACAGCTTGTGGCCGAGCTCGATGACCGTTTCGATGACACTGGTCGCCTGGGCCTGGCGGCCGAGCGCGTTGAGGAAGCTGCGGTCGACCTTGATCTTGTCGAAGGGGAAGGAAAACAGCGTCGACAGCGACGAATAGCCGGTGCCGAAATCGTCCATGGCGACGCGGACACCAAGAGCCTTGATCTTGCGCAGCACAAGCAGCGCCTGGCCCGGATTGTCGATCAGCATGGTCTCGGTGATCTCGATCTCGAGCCGCGTCGGCTCCAGGCCAGTCTCGGTTAGGATCTCGGTCAGCCGCTCGGCGAAGTTGGGACGCATCAGCTGCACCGGCGACACGTTGACCGCAACGCCCATGGGTGTTGGCCACAACGTCGCCTCGCGGCAGGCCTGCATCAGCACCCAGTCGCCGATCTCGACGATGATGCCGGTCTGCTCGGCAACCGGAATGAAGTCGGCAGGCGAGACCTCGCCAAGCTGCGGGCTGGACCAGCGCAGCAGCGCCTCGAAGCCGAGCAGTTGGCGTTTCTTCATCGAGATCTGCGGCTGGAACACGAGACGCAGTGCGTTGTCGGCGATGGCGCTGCGCAGGCCGATGGCGATCTGGCCGCGGCGGCGGCCGTCCTCGTCGGCGTCGGCATCATACCAGCACCAACTGCCGTCCTGCGCCTTCTTGGACCGGTACATGGCAAGGTCGGCGCGTGTCGTCAGTTCGTCGACGCTGTCGCCGTCCTTGGGACAGACCGAAATGCCGATACTGGCGCTGATCGAGAAGCGGCCCTTGCCCAGTTCGTTGGGGCGGGAGAAGGCGTCGCTGATGCGGGCGGCGAACTCCTCCACCTCGTTCTCGCGGGTGAACGGCTTGACTGCGATGAACTCGTCGCCGCCGATCCGGGCAAAAAACTCGCCCTCGATCAGCGCTGCACGCATCCTTGCCGTGGTCTGGACCAGCACTGCGTCGCCGGCGGCATGGCCGTAGACGTCATTGATTTCCTTGAAGCGGTTGAGGTCGACGGCAAGGATCGCCAACGAGGTGCCCGCTGCCTGCTTCAGCCGCATCGGCAGCTCGTCGCGAACCGCGGCGCGGTTGGGCAGGCCGGTCAGCGGATCGTGCATGGCCAGGTGCCGGAAATGCGCGACGGCGTCCTGCTGACCCTGCTCTTCGGCCAGGTGGGTCACCGCGCCGAGCATCACCACAAGTACGGTCACCAGGACGACCAGGATCGCCAGCACGCTGTCGGACATCAGCTGGCTGGGGACTGCGACGCGTGGGTCGGGCGTGATCTGCACCGCGCCCATGGCGGTGAAGTGCATGATGCCGATGCCCAGGATCAGGGCTGCCATGCCGGCATAGTGGCTGGTGCGGGTGGTGCCGCGCGCCACACGGTTGGTGGCAAGCATGCCGAGTGCCGCGCCCGCGGCGACGGAAAAGGCAACGAAGGAGGGATCGTAGCTGATCGTGCCGGCGACGACGAAACCGCGCATTCCGGCGAAATGCATCAGCGCGATGCCGGCACCGATCACGCCGCCACCGGCCTCGATCATCCAGTCACGTTCGCGGCTGGCGGCGATCATGAAGCCAGCCATCGAGGTGGCGATGGCAAAGGCCAACGACAGCACGGTGAAATTGGGCTCGAAGCCGTGCTCGACATTGGGAATGAAGCCAAGCATCGCCAGGAAATGCGTCGTCCAGATCGTCATGCCGCCGGCCAGGCCGGCCATGACGACGAAGGCCGCGTGCTTGGCGCGCCGGACGTTGCGGGCACGGGCGAACAAGCGCATCGACACCACGCAGCCGAGCGCGCAGATGGCCAAGGCAGCGGCAACAAAACGATAGTCGTGGGCGGTGACGAGGCAGTTGAGTACGGTCAGCATGAACGGTTCCTTGCGCGTCGGCCGAAACTCGGGACGTTTTCGGAAAGCGCGACGCGCAGTTCCAGAGTTTGGCCGGCTTTATCCGAGACAAACCTTGCCGATCCGTTTCACCCCATTGGGCCACGGCGCGTGGTTGACTTGGCAGGTAATTGAAGGTCGCGTGCGCCGCACCCATGTGCTGTCCGAAACTGGGCGGTGACCCAGTATTTGGAGACGTTCACATGAGTAATTCTGATGTCCGACCCAAGTCGAGGCGGTGGCCGAAGCGTGTGGCGCTTGCTGTTCTGGCATTGCTGATCGTCGTTGTGCTGCCGCTCGGCGTCATCTTGTATCCGGTATTCATGTCCTATCCGGCCGCGGCTTCATCTGCCGGCAGTTCGCAGGCTGACGAGAACGCGCAGGATTTGGCTCATCTTCGCAACATGCAGCTGGTCGAGCGCAGCTTGACGGCTGAAACCAGTGCCGCATTTGTTAAGGAAGTCGATGAACTGACGGCCCGCGCATCAGAACTCGACCGGCCTGCGCTGGCGATGGGCGCGGCCAAGGCGGTCGCCCTTGCCCATAACGGCCACACCAACGTTCTCGGTCTTGCCGGCGGGCAGGGCTTCAACGCCATCCCGCTGCGGCTGGGCTGGTTTGCCGACGGGCTTTTCGTTGTTCGCGCCACAGTGGAGCATCGCGATCTTCTCGGGACGCAAGTGCTCATGACGAACGGAAGGACCCCGGACGAGCTGGTCGCGGCATTGCGGCCCTATGTCGGCGGCACCGAAACATACGTGCGCGAGCTGTCGCCGAATTTCATGATTTCGCCGGAGCTGCTCCACGCGGCCCAACTGGCCGCCAAAGCGGACGAGAGCGCGTTTCGTTTCCGCAAGGCCGACGGTTCCGAGATCGTGCGCACGCTTGGCGTCGGGCCGGAGAAAGGCGAGCCTTCGACGAGAACCGTCTGGCCGAAGCGCGACCTCAGTCCGGTTGCGCCTGAAAAGGGTGGCGCCGGTTGGGTCCATGTTCTGGACGGCGTCACGCCGCCCTATCTTTCGCGTCCCGATCAGAACGCGTGGCACAGCTATCTCGAAGAAGATGGTATCCTCTACGTCCAGATCAACCGCTTCCGCGATGCGGACGGGGCGCCGATGGCCGACTATCTGGCTGGCGTGCTGGAGGAGGCTGGCAAGCGCGACGTCAGGCATGCCGTCGTCGACCTCAGGTTCAGCCCGGGCGGCAACTACATGCTCGGCACCGACTTCTCGCGCCTGCTGCCGGAGGCCGTGCCCAATGGACGCATCTTCATTCTGACCAGCGGCAACACGTTTTCGGCGGCGATCAGCAGCGCGTCACGGCTGAAATATTATGCCGGCGAGCGTGCTACGCTGGTCGGCGAGGAGATGGGTGACGCCGGCCAGATGTGGGGCGAGGGCGGCACGACGATCATGCCCAATTCCAAAATCGCGTTTCGCTACACCACCGCCTATCACGACTGGGAGAACGGCTGCCGGCTATCGCAGCTGGCCACCTGTTTCCTGCCGAACTATGTCTACGGCACCGCCGCGGGTTCCCTGCGGCCCACGGTCCCCGTCGCCCAGACCTTCGCCAGCTACGTTTCCGGCGACGACGCCGTCCTGTCGGAAGTGCGGAAGCTGGCGAAACAGGCCAAATAAGAAGCCGAGCAGGCTTCCGTTAGCTGCGGTGGCCTGCCCTGTTTGTCCGGTCGGTGCTTGCGCGGAAGGCGGCCGCTGCTGCGGCAAGCATGGCGACGCCGCCGACAACGAGCCCGGTGTAGAGGTAGGTGTCGGCGAAGCCGAAGGCCGCGATCATCGGTTGGCTGGCGAAGGGCGAGATGAAGTGTCCCGCGAAGATGCTGGCGGTCATGCCGCCGGCAACGCGTCCCCGCATTTCGGGTGCCGCCGCCGCCATCGCCGCCGCTGCGATGTTGGGCATCATCATGCCAAGGCCCAGGCCGACAACTATTGCGGCCAGCAGGACCATGACAAGCGCACTGGCAAACCCCAGCAGGACGTAGCCTGTACCCATCAGGCCGAAGGCGAGACTGAACACGCCGACCACGCCGAGTCTGGCGCGCAGGCGCGCATAGGCCAAAGCGGCAACCGCTCCGATCAGGCTGCTGAGCCCGATGGCGAGGCCGGCCAGTGTCGGTGAGCCGATGCCCATGGCGTTGAGATGGAACGGCAGCTGGACCGGCAACAGGTAGAAGGCGACGCTGTTGAGCACCGCCGCGCCGTAGACGGCGAAGACCGCGAGCCATGCCGTGCCGGCAGAGGCTTTGGCGGCAACGGTCGCCGACGCAATGCGGTTGCGGACCGGTTCGTCGATGAACGCAATGACAGCCGGGATCAGCAGCAGCGACAGGCCGTAGACAGCGAAGGGTGCACGCCAGTGCATTTCGGCGAGCATGCCGCCGCCGGTCAGGAAGATCAGCCCGCCAAAGCCGACAAATGCCGAATGATAGCCCATGAAACGATCACGCGCCGGGCCGCTGAAATAGTCCCCGACAAGTGCCGTTGCCGTCGTCATCACGCCGGCAACGGCGACGCCGAGCAGCGCGCGTCCGACCGGAAGCACGGGCAGGCTATCGGCCACCAGCCCCGACATGCCACCGAGACCATAGAGCAGGGCCGCGGCGATCAGCAGCGGCCGGCGACCGAAGCGGTCGGCCAGTCCGCCGGCGAATGGGGCGCAGATGACGATGGACAGCGCCGGCAGTGTCAGCACCAGCCTCGTCAGGATCTCGACGTTGGGACTGCCGACGAAATGGCTTTCGATGGCCGGCAGCGACGGCGAGATGGTCGCGCCCGACATGATCGTCAATGTGCTGATCAAAAGAAGTGTCAAGTTGCGGCCGGCATGCCGGTCGGGCAGAGCCGCCGCTTCCGCGACCCGAACCGGTTGCAGCGCGCTCATGCGGCCACCTCGAGAAAGGGCGTGTTGGCACGTGCCTCGCGCAGGTTGATTGCCCACCATTGCAGGCGGGCGAGCAGCGCCGACATCGCCTTGCGCGCATCGCGCGGGTCCATCAGCGTGCCGTTGCGGTCGAACTTGCTCCAGGCGCTGGCAAAACTCACCGTGTCGCGGATTGCCACGACATGCAGTTCGGCAAACACCAGGCGCAACTGTTCGATCGCCCGCAACCCGCCCGAAATGCCGCCATAGGAGACGAAGGCCAGCGGCTTTGCCTGCCACTGGATGCTGTGGGCGTCGATCAGTGCCTTGAGGTCGGCGGTGTAGCCGTGATTGTACTCCGGCGTCACCACCAGGAAGGCGTCGGCATCGCCAAGGCGGCGGGCGACATCGGCACGGTTTCGGCCGAGGTCGCGCGGGTCGATAAAGTCGATGGCAAACTGCTGGTGGCCCGCAATTTCGGCGGCAACCCAGTTGACCACGGTATCGCAGAAACGGCCCTCACGGGCGCTGCCATAGATGATGGCGAGCTTTATTTTCTGGGGCATTTCAGGGGTGGCTCCATTTCGGTATCGGTGTTGGAGCCGCTTCTGTAAAACCTCAACTAATATTGAGGTCAAGAAGAAAATTGAGCGCCGTCGGATTGTTCTCTTCGACATCGCTGGGGGGATTGTTCGAATGCAGCGCGGTTTGCCACAACCATCGTCATGGGCTGGACCACGCAGTAGCTTGAGCGATGAGGTAGCGAATTGGACCGTTTCAAGTCGTTTTGAGCATATCCAGCCACCCCAACGTCATCGATACTGAGGCCATGACAGACCCGGCAGTTCCGCTATCCGACGCCACTGCGCCGCAGGTTTCGCGGCGCGACGAGCGCTTGGGCATCGCCCTGGTGTTCCTGTCGGCGCTGATGTGGAGCCTGGGGGGCGCCATCGGCCGCTTCATCGAGATCGACGACATCTGGACGGTGGTGTTCTGGCGCTCGTTCTGGGCGGCAGCCTTTCTGCTGGCATTCATGGTTTGGCGTGACGGCTTTCGCGGAACGCTGCAATTGTTCCGCGGCATGGGGCTGCCCGGTCTGCTGGTGGCAATCTGCTTTGCCACCGCCTCGACATCTTTCGTCATCGCCCTTGCCTACACCACCGTCGCCAATGTCCTTTTGATGCAGGCTGGCGTGCCGTTGCTTGCGGCGCTGTTTGCCTGGGTGCTGTTTCGCGAGCGGGTGGCGCTGGCGACATGGGCGGCGATCCTGGCGGTGATCGTCGGCGTGGCGATCATGGTTTCGGAGTCGCTCACCGGCAAGGTTTCGCCGATTGGTGACGGCCTCGCCTTGCTGATAGCAGTGGTGTTTTCGATCGCTACCGTCATCACCCGCCGCTTCTCCCATGTGCGCATGACGCCGGCCACCTGCCTCGGCACCATGATCGCGGCGGCTTTTGCCGCCTCGCAAGCCTCGGCCTTTGCCGTCTCGCCGCGCGAGATGGGTTTTCTGTTTGCCTTCGGCGTCGTCAATCTCGGTCTGGGCCTCGCCTTCTTCGCCACCGGGGCGCGGTTGATCCCGGCGGCCGTCGCCGCGCTGATCGGCACCTTCGAGCCGATGCTCGGGCCGATCTGGGTCTGGCTCGTCCATTCCGAAGTGCCGTCGCTCCGTACCATCTCAGGCGGTGCGGTCATTTTCGTCGCCTTGCTCGTGCATCTCGGGCTCGAGTTCAGGCGCCAGGCGCAACCGCAAAGACCCGGTGTCACCGGCATGCCGATGCCCGATTGATCAATTGGTCGTTTACCATTGACAATACTACCGTCGGGCGGGCAGGCTGAGCGTCGAGGGTAACAACAACACAGGCGTATCTTGCCAGGTTCCACTGCCGGGGCTTCGGTGTCCGCAGATGTAAATCGCCGTAACGTTTGCGCCGGGTCGCGAGCCGGCGGGAGCGCGCTACCTTCATCACTCGATTTTTGTACAGGATCAGGATGCGCCGGGACGGGTGCGTCCGCAACGGGAGACTGCCATGAACCGTAGAGCGCTTTGGCTGACCGCCGCGTCAGCCCTTATCGCCGTTTTCACGATGCCCGCCAACGCCCAGGAGCGCGTCGTCAACGTCTACAACTGGTCTGACTACATCGATTCGACGATCATCGAGGACTTCACCAAGGAGACCGGCATCAAGGTCGTCTATGACGTCTACGATTCGAACGAGATCCTCGAGACCAAGCTGCTTGCCGGCGGCAGCGGCTACGATGTCGTCGTGCCGACTGCCAGCCCCTTCCTGGCGCGCCAGATCCAGGCCGGCGTCTACCAGAAGCTCGACAAGTCCAAGCTGCCCAACCTGACGAATGTCTGGGATGTGGTGAGTTCGCGCACCGCCGCCTACGACCCGGGAAACGAGTATTCGGTCAACTACATGTGGGGCACGGTCGGCATCGGCTACAATCAGAAGAAGGTCAAGGAAGCGCTCGGCATCGACAAGATCGACAGCTGGGACGTGGTCTTCAAGCCGGAACAGCTGGCGAAGCTCGCCGAATGCGGCGTCTATGTGCTGGATTCCCCGACCGACATCCTGCCGACGACGCTGAACTATCTTGGCCTCAAGCCGCAGTCGACCGAACTGGGCGACCTGTCCAAGGCGGAAGAGACCTTGCTCGCGGTCCGTCCGTCGATCCGCAAGTTCCATTCCTCGGAATACATCAACGCGCTTGCCAATGGCGACATCTGCCTGGCCGTCGGCTGGTCGGGTGACGTCTTCCAGGCGCGCGATCGTGCCGCAGAAGCCGACCAGGGCGTCGTCATCGACTACGTCATCCCCAAGGAGGGCGCCGAGATGTGGTTCGACCAGATGGCGATCCCGGCCGATGCCCAGCATGTCGCCGAGGCGCATGAGTTCATCAACTACATGCTGAAGCCGGAAGTCGCGGCGAAGGCCTCGAACTACATCTTCTACGCCAACGGCAACAAGGCGTCGCAGCAGTTCATCGACAAGGAGATCTCCAGCGATCCGGCGATCTATCCCGATGAAGCGACGCTCGCCAAGCTCTTCACCGTGCCGCCCTACGATCCCAAGACCCAGCGCGTGGTGACCCGCAGCTGGACCAAGATCGTCACCGGACAATAACCAAGGCATGCGGCCCGGCGCCATCGGCGCCGGGCTTCGCATCAGGGGCAGGTGGGAGAGGGAAATGAAATCGCTCGGCAATATCCGCAGGGACTTTGCGCCCTGGAACAAGCCAGACGCCAAGCCCTACATTCAGTTCAAGGACGTCACCAAGCGGTTCGGTGACTTCACCGCCGTCAACAATCTGTCGCTGTCGATCTATGAGCGTGAGTTCTTCGCGCTGCTCGGCGCCTCGGGCTGCGGAAAGTCGACGCTGTTGCGCATGCTCGCCGGCTTCGAGGAGCCGACCTCCGGCCAGATCCTGCTCGACGGTCAGGACCTCAGGGGCATCCCGCCCTATCGTCGGCCGGTCAACATGATGTTCCAGTCCTATGCACTGTTCCCGCATATGTCGGTCGAGCAGAACATTGCCTTCGGCCTCAAGCAGGACGGCATGCCCAAGGCCGACATCGACACCCGCGTCGCCGAAATGCTCAAGCTGGTCAAGCTCAGCCAGTTTGCCAAGCGCAAGCCGCACCAGCTTTCAGGCGGCCAGCGCCAGCGCGTCGCGCTGGCCCGGGCGGTGGCCAAGCGGCCCAAGGTTCTGCTGCTGGACGAGCCCCTCGGTGCGCTCGACAAGAAGCTGCGCGAGGAAACCCAGTTCGAGCTGATGGACCTGCAGCAGACGCTTGGCCTGACATTTGTCGTCGTCACCCACGATCAGGAAGAGGCCATGACCATGGCCGACCGCATCGCCATCCTCGACAAGGGCGAGGTGATGCAGGTGGCGACGCCCGCCGAGGTCTATGAAGCACCGGGCTCGCGTTTCGTCGCCGACTTCGTCGGCAACATCAATATGTTCGAAGGCAAGGTCGCCGACCGCGACGGCGCCGGCGCGACAATCACCAGCGCCAATGGCGTCACCATCCGCACGGCCAATGCCGGCGACGCCGCCGCAGGCAGCGAAGTCGCCTTCGCCATCCGGCCGGAAAAGATCAAGGTTTCGTCGAAGAAGCCGGAAGGCGGCGACAATGTCATGGAGGGCGAGATCTACGACATCGCCTATCTCGGCGACATGACCATCTTCCACGTCCAGATCGGCAACGGCCAGGTGGTCAAGGCGAGCTCGCTCAATGCGACGCGCGCCACCGAGGACCCGCTGAGCTGGGACGACAAGGCCTGGATCTCCTTCCGCAACGACGCCGGCGTCGTTCTGACGCGATAGGTGGGGTGATGAAACATCCGCTCTCGGCCGTAACCGACCGCCTCGTCATCCTCATTCCCTATTTCTGGCTGCTGTTCTTCTTCCTCATTCCGTTCTTCATCGTCTTCAAGATCTCCCTGTCGACGACGGCGATCGCCATGCCGCCCTACACGCCCGTGCTCGGGCTTTCAGACGGCGTGTCCGGCCTGATAACGCAGATCGGCGAGTTCAGCTTCGACAATTACCTCTGGCTGACGCAGGACGCGCTCTACTTCAACGCCTATGTCTCAAGCGTGATCATCGCCGGGATCTCGACATTGCTGGCGCTGATCGTCGGCTATCCCATCGCCTATGGCATGGCGCGTGCGCCGGCGACGATCCGGCCGACGCTGCTGATGCTGGTGATCCTGCCGTTCTGGACCAGCTTCCTGATCCGCGTTTATGCCTGGATCGGCATCCTCAAGCCCGAGGGCCTGCTCAACCAGCTGCTGCTCGCCACCGGCATCATCGACCAGCCGCTGGTGATCCTCAACACGCATACGGCGATCTTCATCGGCATCGTCTATTCCTACCTGCCGTTCATGATCCTGCCGCTCTATTCGGCGCTGGAGAAGATGGACTATTCGCTGATCGAGGCGGCGCAGGACCTCGGCTGCCCGCCGATGACGGCGTTCTGGAAGGTCACCTTCCCGCTGTCGCTGCCCGGCGTGATCGCCGGCTGCCTGCTGGTGTTTATCCCTGCCGTCGGCGAGTTCGTCATCCCCGACCTGCTCGGCGGCTCGCAGACGCTGATGATCGGCAAGACGCTGTGGAACGAATTCTTCGCCAACCGTGACTGGCCGGTTTCCTCAGCAGTGGCGGTGATCCTGCTTCTGCTGCTTGTCGTGCCGATCATGTTCTTCCAGCAGGCGCAGGCACGCGCCCAGGAACAGGGGCGCTGAGATGAATGCGAGCTGGAGCCGCTTCAACATCACGGCCATCGTACTGGGCTTTGCCTTCCTCTATCTGCCCATCGTGCTTTTGGTCGTCTTCTCCTTCAACGAATCCAAGCTCGTCACTGTCTGGGGCGGGTTCTCGACCAAATGGTACGTCTCCTTGTTCCACAATCAGGGCCTGATGGACGCGGCCTGGGTGACCATCCGCGTCGGCCTGATCTCGGCGACGATGGCCACAGTTCTCGGGACGCTCGCAGCACTTGCGCTGACCCGCTACACCAGGTTCCGGGGCAGGGTGCTGTTTTCGGGCATGGTGTTTGCGCCGCTGGTCATGCCCGAGGTCATCACCGGCCTGTCGCTGCTGCTGCTGTTCGTCGCCGTCGGGCTCGATCGCGGCTTCTTCACCCTGACGCTCGCCCACATCACCTTCTCGATGTGCTTCGTCGCCGTCGTGGTGCAGTCGCGGCTCGTCACATTCGACCGCTCGCTCGAGGAAGCGGCGATGGATCTTGGCGCCCCGCCTGTCAAAACCTTCTTTCAGATCACCTTGCCGGTCATCCTGCCGGCGATCGTCTCGGGCTGGATGCTGGCCTTCACGCTCTCCATCGACGACCTAGTGATTTCGAGCTTCACCTCGGGGCCGGGTGCGACGACGCTGCCGATGAAGATCTACAGCCAGGTGCGCCTCGGCGTGACACCCGAGATCAATGCCGCCTGCACAATCCTGATCGGCATCGTCGCCTGCGGCGTCATCGCCGCTTCGCTGGTCAACAAGCGGCGCGAGGTCCAGCGCCTGCGCGACGAACAGGCAGCACAGCGAGGGTGAGCTGGCGTCCCGTGTCGTTGCCGGCAACTGCCACAACGGGATCCATAGGGCACCAGGAAAGAGGTTTGGAGCAGCCGAAAAGGCGAGAGTTTCCAAGGGTATGCCACTGGATAAGCAAAAGTCGCCATGATAGCGTCTGGCGATTGTTTCAAGGAGTAGGGTCGATGACGCGTTTTCTAGCCACAGCAGCAGCTTTGTCTTTCGTCGCCTTGGCCGCTACGGCCTGTAACACCCCGCAGGAGCGCGCGGTCGGCGGCGGCGCCGTCGGTGCCGTGGGCGGTGCCCTGGTCGGCCAGGCCATCGGCGGCAACACCGGCGCAACCGTCGCGGGCGCCGTCATTGGCGGCCTTGCCGGCGCGATGATCGGCGCGGGCACGGCGCCCGGCGAATGCCGCTACCACCAGTACGACAACCGTGGCCGGCCGATGTACGACCGCTACGGCAAGCCGGTGACCTATCTGGCGCCCTGCCAGTAAGCACCTCCGCCATCGCGGTACATTTTCGTGCCTCAGGGACATCGAAAACGGCGCGCTTCATCCGAAGCGCGCCGGTTTTCGTTTTCCACCGAGTGTCGTTTGGCCAAGGTCTGTCTGCGCCGCGCAATCGTTTTTCTACTCGTGCAGGTAGTCCGCAATGGCCTTTGCCGTTGCCTCGGCAGTGTCACGCGAAACCTGCGGCAGCCCCATGTGGTCGCTGGCAATCGACAGCAGATAATCCCTGGCCTTTTCCACCGACCAGCCATCCCCAAGCCCGGACGCTGCCTCGATCAGGTAGCTGTCATATTCATCCGTGAAGGGCTGGTCGCACCAGTCCGCACCGGGCTCACGCAGTCCGATAGGGTCCCAGGTTGACCAGCCGATGGCGCGCAGCCTCGAAAGATCCAGGGGCTTCGGATCGGGCATGGTCGGCCGTCTGCGTCCGGGATCGAGATCAGCCGCAGAACGCGCGGACGATCTTGCCGGTCGTGGGATCGGTTTCGACGGTGACGCGCTCCTGGCGGAAATCCATCGTCGCCGGATCGCCCGGCTTGTGCTGGCGAACGATGGTTGCACCGGTGAGGCGCATCACCTCGTCGTCGGCGATCCGGTCCTTGCCGGCGAGTGATTCTGCCGCACCGCGATCGCAGATCCCCGACGTCGGCTGTGCTGCCACGGGCTCTTTCTGGCATCCGGCGAGGATGATCACCGTCGTGGCAATGCCGGCGGCAACGCGCAGGTCGATCATGGGCATGTTCCTTTGATTCGCAGTTTCAGCAGACGATCGGGCCGGAATGCGGCTGCACTATGCAAGGCCACGCTGCCTGTCATCGATGCTTGAAGCTGTCTTGGGGGAGGAAAATGGTACGGTTGGGTGGGCTCGAACCACCGACCTCCGGATCCACAATCCGGCGCTCTAACCAACTGAGCTACAACCGCGTACCTGTTGGTGCGGCGTCAATACGGACTCTTCGGACGCATTTCAAGAGCTTTGCGCATATTCCACTGCGGCGATTTGCGCTGCCTGTGGGAAGTCGTTGAAATCAGGCCTTCCGGCGCCTGCAAAAAAAGAAAAAGGCCGGCGGGAGGAGGTGCCGGCCTTTTCCTTTATGTGACCAGCGGGAGGAGGTGCTGGCCGCTTCGCCCGGCAGGCAGAGGGAGGAGGAACCGCCCGCCGGGTATCTTGTTGGTCGCTGTCAGGCGGCCTTGAGGTCTTTCAGCGCCTTTTCGAAAGCGGTCTTGACCGGCTTCGAGACGTCTTCGGCGGCCTTCGAGGCAACGGCCTGGAATTCCTTGGCCTGCTCGACGGTCTGCTCGACGCGGCTGCGCAGATAAGAGGTCTGCAGCTCGACGATCTCCGACAGCGTCTTGGCGCCGGCGAGAGCTTCGAGATGCGAGAAGCCGGCCTCGGCATTGGTGCGGAGCGCGGCAATCGCCTTGAGCGACAGCTCGTTGGTCACGCTGCGGGCGGTCTCGTAGCTCGACTCGATGGTCTTCTGGGCTTCTTCAGCACCGGTCTTGAGCTTGGTGTAAGCGTCCTTGGACTGCTCGACGCCCTTTTCTGCGAAGGCGCGGAACTGGTCGGAGGCCTTGGAAACGTCGAAGCTCGGCAGTTCAACGGTATCTGCGAATTCTGCGGTCTTGGTCTTGGACATTGTCTCACCCTGTGGACTGGACGGGGTGGTGTCACCCGTCTCGTTTATTCGCAACTCTCATATAGGGCATTCTATTGTGCATTGCAATATCTATGTTGCAGTGCACCATTTCGGCTTGGCGCGGGTTAACCACGTGACGAGAATAATCTCGCTCTGTGACAGCTGTTTGCTAGACCTTGGCGATGACGGCTTTTATTAACAAAGCGTTAATTGTGAGAATGCGCGCCTTGCGGGACATGTGAATGCCGTCAGCAGCCTATTCCTTTATCGACGTCGCGGTCGTTGATCGTGTCAGGCAGCGTTTTGCTGCCGGCGATGCCATCGTCGTGCTGTCGGTCGATCTCGAGGACGTGCTCTGGGCCAATGGTCCGGGCGCCGCCGTGCTCGGCTATGACGACATCGATGCGGTGATCGGCGCGCCGTCGCGCCTGGGGCCGATCGCCCGCCGCCAGATCGCTGCAACGTCGGGCTTTCCCGACATCGGCCGCGACCGCTCCATCATGGTGCGCGTGGCGTCGGGCCTGACGAGCACCGCCGTTGCCTTCGTCGCCAGTTCCGTCCGGCTGCCGGGTGGCGCGGCCGCAATCATGCTCGCCGTTCCCGCCAGCGCGCGGGGCGCCAAGGACATCGCCGCCAATGCCATCAGCGGTTTCACCGAGCAGGGACATTTCCTGGCTTTCCTCGACGCCCAAGGGGAGGTCGAGGCCGCAACCGACGGCTTTGCCAGGCTCGGCATCGCGCCATCGACGCTGGCCGGGCTGGTGTCGGCGGTTGGCCGTGAGCGCGACCGCATCATCAAGCGGGCCATTCCCGCGACCGGAGGCTATCTGCCGGCGGGCCTGGCACGTCTGACCGACGAGCCGGCGCGCCACCTGCTGGTCGTTGTCGACGAGCGCCTGGAGGTCATGGAAGACGCCGAAGCCGGCGAGCAACAGGAGGCAGCCCCGGCCGGCGCTGCGCGCGTCGAGGCACCGCCAGCTGATCCGGCGCCCGCGCCAGTTTCTGCACCGGCGACGGTGCAGTCGCAGGACCATGCCGATCACGACCACTGGTATTTCAGCCCCGAGGAACGCGAGAGCCGGGCCGGCGCCACCGTTCGCGCGGCAATGGCCGACAGGGCGGTTGCGGCGCCTGTCGTTGCCGAAGTCACCGAGGCGGCTGTCAGCGGGCCTGCCGCAGGTGACGTTCCAACCAACGAGCCGGTCTCAGCGCCCGAGCCGGTCGCCTGGTCGGCCACGCCGTCAGAGCGGACCGCCGAGCCGGCGTCCGCGCCGGAGCCTGTTGCCGAATCGGCTGACGTTTCGCAGCCTCTGGAAGAGCCTGTCGTCGCGGCAGAGCCCGCTGTGGCCGCTCAGCCCGCGCCATCGCAGCTGGCGCCGGCCAGGCCGGCACTGGATCGCTCGGCTGCCCCCGTCCGCTTCGTCTGGCGCACTGACGCCGACGGCCGTTTCAGCGCCATCTCGCCGGAATTCGCGGCTGTTGTCGGCGACCATGCGGCCGATGTCGTCGGCCGCCGTTTCCAGGATGTCTCGACCACCTTCGAACTCGACCCGTCGGGCGAGATCGCGGGTCTGCTGCAGCGCCGCGACACCTGGTCCGGTCGCTCGGTGCTCTGGCCGGTCGCCGGCACCGACTGGCGTATTCCGGTCGATCTCGCCGCATTGCCGGTCTATGGCCGCGATCGCAGCTTTGAAGGCTTTCGCGGTTTCGGCGTGGCGCGCCCCGGCGAGGCTGTCGTCGACCACGAGCGCATCGGACTGGCGCTGGTTCCCAACGGCAAGCATCCGGAACAGGCCGAGCCACAGCCGGACGCCGGCGTAGTGCAGCCTGCAGCCGAAGCCATCGCCGTTGAACCGGCGAATCCCTTAGCTGTCGAGCCTGCTGTACTGGCGCCTGAAGCCAGTCCGACCGAAGCCAGGCAACTGGCACCGGAGGTTGCTGAAACACCTTCCGTTGAAACCCGGCAAGCCGCCGAGCCGAACAACGCTGATGACCCTTTCGCCGGCGAAGTTCCGGCTCTCGAGATCGATCGCAAGCATGATCGGCGCTATTCCGACAAGGTGATCCGCCTGGCCGAGCACCGGCCGACGGCGGCTGAAGAACCCGCCAATGGCAAGGGCCTCTCCAGCACCGAGCGCAGCGCATTCCGCGAGATCGGCGAGAAGCTGAAGCGCGCGCACGAGATCGTCGCGACAAGGCAGCAGGCGGCAGCCACTGAGGCGGTCGAGATTCCAACAGCTGCGAAGCCTGAGGCGACGTCCGCGGCGGAAAAGCCAGTCTCGGAAAAGAACGGCGAAGCCGCCTCGGCCGAGATCGCGGCCTATGCTGAAGCCGCGGCCGCTGAAACGGCCGGGCATGTGCTGGTGGCAGATGAATCCCCCGAGCATGCTGTCGGCGAAAAGCCGGAGCCAAATGGAGCGGCGGATGCCGAGGAGCCGGCGACTTCAGACGCGGCTCTGCCCGCACCCGTCGAACAGCTTGCCGTCGAGAGTGCGGAAATCGTCTCGCTGGCTTCGGTGCGGCCGGTCGAGCCTGTCATCGAAGCCGTCGATGTCACGCGCAATGAGCCGGAAAAGCCGCCGCTGCGCGCCGAAGAAATCATCCCGTCCCTGGCCGCTGGGCGCGACACACCCGTCGATGCACCTATCCTCGAGCAACTGCCGGTGCCGGTGCTGATCCATGCCGGTGACGTGCTGCACTACGCCAATGCCGAGTTCCTCGACCTGACCGGCTACGGCTCGGTCGACGAACTGTCGCGGGCAGGCGGTCTCGATGCCCTGTTCGCCGAGAGCTACGGCGACCAGCCCGGTTCCGACCACGACCTGAAACTGAAGACCCGCGACGGCGACGAGTTCCCAATCGAAGCTGTGTTGCGCTCGGTGCCGTGGCAGGACGGCAAGGCGCTGATGCTGGTCGTCCGCCGCATCAGTGCCGACGACGAGGTCGAGGATGCCGTCGAACAGGTCGCCGAACTCGAAGAGCGTCTCGCCGAGATGCGCACGATCATCGACACCGCCACGGACGGCGTTGTGCTGATCGACCGCGACGGTGCCATCCGCTCGATCAGCCGTCCGGCCGAGGCCCTGTTCGGTTTCGACAGCGACGAGGTTACCGGCAAGCCGTTCTATTCGCTGTTCGCCATCGAGAGCCAGCGTGCCGCGCGCGACTATCTCGTCGGGCTGTCCGAACATGGCGTGGCAAGCGTGCTCAATGATGGCCGCGAGGTCATCGGCCGCGAGGCGCAAGGCCGGTTCATCCCGTTGTTCATGACCATCGGACGCCTGCCCAACGACAGCGGCTTCTGCGCCGTGGTCCGCGACATCACCCAGTGGAAGCGCGCCGAGGAGGAACTGACCCAGGCGCGCGCCGTGGCCGAGCGGTCGTCGTCCCAGAAGACCGATTTTCTCGCCCGCATCAGCCACGAGATCCGCACTCCGCTCAACGCCATCATCGGTTTTTCCGAACTGATGGTCGACGAGAAGTTCGGCCCGGTCGCCAATGACCGCTATCGCGACTATCTCCGCGACATCAACCGCTCCGGCAACCATGTGCTGTCGCTGGTCAACGACTTGCTCGACATTTCCAAGATCGAGGCCGGCCAGCAGGAGATGGATTACGAGGCGGTGTCGCTCAACGACACCCTTGCCGAGACCGTGGCGATGATGCAGCCGCAGGCCAATCGCGAGCGCGTCATCATCCGCTCCAGCTTTGCCTCGCGCCTGCCCGAGATCGTCGCCGACCGACGCTCGATCCGCCAGATCGCGCTCAATGTGCTGTCCAACGCCGTGCGCTATACCCAGGCCGGCGGTCAGGTCATCGTCTCGACCTCCTACGAGACCTCGGGCGACATCGTCATGCGGGTGCGCGACACCGGCATCGGCATGAGCCAGGCCGAGATCGAGCAGGCGCTGAAGCCGTTCAAGCAGATCAACTCGCTGAAGCGCTCGCGCGGCGACGGCACCGGTCTCGGACTGCCGCTGACCAAGGCGATGGTCGAGGCCAATCGCGCCCGTTTTGCCATCGCGTCGACGCCCGGCGAGGGCACGCTTGTCGAGGTTACTTTCCCCTCGACGCGCGTCCTTGCCGAGTAGTGGCTTGTTAGCGAGGTGCGACATTTCCGCACATTTTCGTGAACAAGCCATGCGATTGTTAGAAATTGTCGAACAAGTCCTTGAATCCGGTATGAAATGCTCCAGTTTAGAAATTTTCTAAACTATTGATATGGCTGACCTTTAAACTTGACCGGAAGAGTCACGATGACCATAGGGGAAGCAGTCTCGAAATCGAGGCTGCCATATGTTCCCTGAGGGAATTTGCCCCCTTTGGCCAGGAGAGAAAAATGAAGATTGGAAACGCCAGGTCGGCCGTCGCAGGCGGTGCGCTTGCCATTGCCGCACTCTTCACCACGTCGGCGCTCGCCGATGGCGTCGTGAACATCTACACCTATCGCCAGCCCGATCTGATCAAGCCGGTTCTCGAGGCCTTCACGGCCGAGACGGGCATCAAGACCGAAGTGCTGTTCCTCGACAAGGGTCTTGAGGAACGCGTCCTGGCAGAGGGCGCCAATTCGCCGGCCGACGTCATCATGACCGTCGACATCGCCCGTCTCACCTCGGCCAAGGAAAAAGGCGTCACCCAGCCGCTGGTCGACGAGGAAGTCAACAAGCTGCTGCCGGCCGAGTATCGCGATCCGGATGGCAACTGGTTCGGCGTCACCAAGCGCGCCCGCGTCATCTACGCCTCGAAGGAGCGCGTCAAGGACACCGCCATCACCTATGCCGAGCTTGCCGATCCCAAGTGGAAGGGCAAGATCTGCATGCGTTCGGGCCAGCACGACTACAACCTCGCTTTGTTCTCGGCAGCCATTGCCCACTGGGGTCCGGAAAAGACCGAAGAGTGGATGAAGGGCCTCAAGGCCAACCTCGCCAAGAAGCCTGACGGCGGCGACCGTCCGCAGGCCGGCGCGATTGCCGCCGGCGAGTGCGACATCGCCATCGGCAACACCTATTATGTCGGCCTGATGCGCAACAACGAGAAGGACCCGAAGGAAAAGGAATGGGGCAACGCCATCAACGTGCTCTTCCCGACCTTCGAGAACGGCCTGACCCACGTCAACATCTCAGGCGCAGCACTCGCCAAGAACGCGCCGAACCGTGACAACGCCGTCAAGCTGATCCGCTTCCTCGCCAGCCACAAGGCCCAGCAGGTCTACGCCGAGAAGAACTACGAATATCCGGTCGAGCCGGGCCTCGAGCCATCCGAGACGGTCAAGGCGTTCGGCACGCTCAACGCCGACACCTTGCCACTGGTCGACGTGGCCAAGGGCCGCAAGCCAGCGTCCGAGATGGTCGATCGCGTCGGCCTCGACGACGGCCCGAGCAGCTGATAGGCAGCGACATGAACTGAGGAAGAGCCGGGCCGGGCGATGATCGGTCCGGCTTTTCTGCATTGGCGCAGCGGCCCGAAAACGGCATCGATTGAAGACGAAGCGCAGATTCGATGGAGCGTCATGTGCGTCCAACGGGAACGCGCGACGCCGCAGAGAGGATTGATCTTTGCCGACGACAGGCGGAGCAGAGGCGGGAGCATCAGGCGTGGCGTCGGCCGCGGGCGTCAGGCCGTTGCCCGTCAAGCGCCTGCGCCATCCGCTTATCGGCACGCTGGCGCTCGCCGTCGGCATCGTCGTCATCCTGCCGGTTCTGTCGCTCGCCTTCGTCGCGCTTTCCGGTACGGGCGAGGACTGGCCGCATCTGATCGCCAACGTGCTGCCCGGCGCCACGCGCACGACGCTGGCGCTGCTGGCGATGGTGGCCGCACTCACATCGATTGCCGGCGTCGCCTGCGCCTGGGCGGTCGTCGCTTATGATTTTCCCTTCCGCCGCATCCTGTCCTGGGCGCTGGTGCTGCCGCTGGCCGTGCCGCCCTATCTCGCGGCCTATGCCTTTGGCGAGTTCTTCCATTACCAGGGGCCGGTGCAGAGCCTGGTCCGCGCAATTTTCGGTTTTGAGACGATCCGCGACTACTGGTTTCCCGATATCCGCTCGACCTGGGGCACGGCCTTCGTACTCGCCTCTGTGCTCTATCCTTACGTCTATCTCACCACCCGCATCGTCTTCCTGATGCAGGGCCGCAACATCGCCGACGTCGCGCGCACGCTCGGCGCATCGCCGGCACGCGTGTTCTGGCGCGTGCTTCTGCCCGTGGCGCGGCCGGCCATCGTTGCCGGTGTCGCCCTGGTGCTGATGGAGACGATCAACGACATCGGCGCCGCCGAATATTTCGGCGTCCGCACGCTGACGGTCGCCGTCTACACCACCTGGCTCAACCGCGGCAGCCTGGAGGGCGGCGCGCAGATCGCCATCCTGATGCTGGTGCTTGTGCTGCTCCTGCTTGTCGCCGAGCAATGGGCGCGCCGGCGTCAGCGCTTCCATTCCGGGCGCGGCACCCATCTCAAGGTTCATCCGCCTCGCACAGCCCTCAAGGGCTGGAGGCGCTTTGCCCTGCCTGCCGCCGTGTCGTTGCCGATCCTCAGCGGCTTCGGCGTGCCGATCACCATCTTCGGCCAATATGCCTCGCGCCGGCTCGAGCAGTTCGTCTCGCCCGACGTGGCCAGCGCCTTCCTCAACAGCCTGATGACGGCGTCGCTGACGGCCGTCTTCACCGTCGTCATTGCGCTGTTCCTGCTCAATGCCCAGCGCCTGTCGAAAGGCCGGGCCATGGCCGCCACCGTGCGTCTCGCCTCGGTCGGCTACGCCCTTCCCGGAGGCATCCTCGGGCTCGGCCTGCTGTTCGTGCTGGCACGCTTCGACAATTCGCTCGATACCTTTGCGCGCGCCTGGCTCGGATTCTCGACCGGGCTGCTGCTCACCGGCTCGGCCGCGGCGGTGATCATTGCCTGCACCATCCGCTTCGTTGCCCTGGCCGAGGGCGCGGTCCGCTCCGGCATGGAGAAGCTGCCTGGCAGCCTCGACGAAGCTGCGCGCAGCCTCGGCAAGACGCCGGCGCAAAGTGCTGCCAGCGTGCTTCTGCCATTGCTCAAGCCGGCGATCCTGACAGCTGCGGTTCTCGTCTTCGTCGACACCGTCAAGGAACTGTCGGCGACCATCCTGCTCAGGCCCTTCGGCTTCAGCACGCTGGCGACGCATGTCTATGAAAACGCCTCACGCGGCGTCCCGGAAGAAGGGGCGGTGGCGGCAATCGTCATCATCATTACCGCCATGGTACCGGTGGTGTTGCTTTCGGGCGCGCTGGTGCGCGACGCCGAGGCATCGCTCTAAGTTCTTTTTAGACCAGGCTAAAGAAAAAGGCGCCACTGGGGCGCCCTTAAGGTAGATGCTGTTTCAACGGGGACTTGAGCTGAACTGGCTATCCTCAGAGATGAGGAAAGGGATTTCTCCCTCAAGTTGACAACGACTATCAGGGTCGAACCTTAACAGCACCTTACCCCAGTGATGAAAAATTTACGAAAGTGTACCACTCCTGAAGTCTAGGTAAATTTGGCGGTTACGTCTTGTTAGGCATGCCGCGTCTCAGCTCCTGAGCTGCGCGATGTCGCTGTAGAGATCCAGCGCTTCGGGATTGGCCAGCGCCTCCTTGTTCTTGACGGGGCGGCCATGGACGATGTCGCGGACGGCGAGTTCGGTGATCTTGCCCGACTTGGTGCGCGGGATATCGGTGACCGCCACGATTTTGGCCGGCACGTGGCGCGGGCTGGCGCCGGTGCGAATCTTGGTCCGAATGCGCTTCTCCAGGTCCTCGTCGAGGGTGACCCCGGGCGCGAGGCGAACGAACAGCACGACGCGCACGTCGCCGTCCCAGTCCTGTCCGATGCAGATCGCCTCGGCGATCTCCGGCATCTGCTCGACCTGGTTGTAGATCTCGGCGGTGCCGATGCGCACGCCGCCCGGGTTCAGCGTCGCGTCCGAGCGGCCATGGATGATCATGCCGCCATGCGCTGTCCATTCGGCGAAGTCGCCATGGCACCAGACATTGTCGAAACGCTCGAAATAGGCGGCGTGGTACTTCTTGCCGTCGGGGTCGTTCCAGAAGCCGATCGGCATCGCCGGAAACGCCTTGGCGCAGACCAGTTCGCCCTTCTCCCGGCGCACCGGCTTGCCGTCATCGTTCCAGACGTCGACCGCGAGGCCGAGGCCGGCGCCCTGGATCTCGCCGGTCCAGACCGGCTCGGTCGGCACGCCGAGCACGAAGCACGAGACGATGTCGGTGCCGCCCGAGATCGAGGCGAGGTGGATGTCCTTCTTGATGCCGTCATAGACGAAATCAAAGCCCTCCGGCGACAGCGGCGAGCCGGTCGACGAGATGGTGCGCACGCTGCCGAGGTCGTGGCTGTCGATGGGCCTGAGACCGGCCTTGCGCACCGAGTCGATGAACTTCGCCGAGGTGCCGAAATAGGTCATCTTCTCGGCATCGGCGAAGTCGAACAGCACATTGCCGTCGGGATGGAACGGCGAGCCGTCATAGAGCAGCAGCGTCGCTTCCGCAGCAAGACCCGAGACCAGCCAGTTCCACATCATCCAGCCGCAGGTGGTGAAGTAGAAGAAGCGGTCGCCCGGCTTGAGCCCGGCATGCAGGCGCAGTTCCTTGACGTGCTGGATCAGCGTGCCGCCGGCCGAGTGCACGATGCATTTCGGGATGCCCGTCGTGCCCGACGAGAACAGGATATAGAGCGGATGCGAAAAGGGCAGGGGCTCGAACGTCACAGCCTTTGCCGCGAATGGCGCCAGCGCATCGTCGAGCGCCTCGGCCTTGCCGATGGTCGCGGCAACGTCTGTCGCAGTGCCGAGATAGTCGACGACCAGCACCTTGGTCACACTTCCGAGCTTGCCGGCGACGGCTGCGATCTTCGATCCGACCTCGATATGCTTGCCGGCATACCAGTAGCCGTCGGGTGCGATGAACAGCTTTGGCTCGATCTGGCCGAAGCGGTCGAGCACGCCCTGTTCGCCGAAGTCGGGCGAGCATGACGACCAGACGGCGCCCAGCGAGGCGGTTGCCAGCATTGCGGCCACCGTCTCCGGCATGTTCGGCATCATCGCGGCGATGCGGTCGCCCTTGGCAACGCCAAGCGACACGAACAACTGCTGCAGCCTCGATACCAGTGCCGCAAGTTCGTCCCAGGTGAGCCGGCGCTCGACCTTGTCCTCGCCGCGGAAGACGATGGCCTCGCCGCTGCCCGAGCCGCGCAACAGGTTCTGCGCGAAGTTCAGGCTGGCATCGGGGTAGAACTGTGCTCCCGGCATGCTGTTGCCATCAACGAGCACGTGGCCGCCCTTGTCGCCGATAACGCCGCAGAAGTCCCAGACAAGATCCCAGAACGCCTCGCGCTCGCTGATCGACCAGGCATGCAGTTCGGCATAGTTGGTGAACGACTGGCCGGCGCGCGCGCCCGCCGCAGCCATGAACGCCGTAAGGGGCGCTTGCGCCACCTGCGTTGACGAGGGCGTCCAAAGCGGCTTTTCGACAGTCATCGGCATCTCTCCCAGAACGCGCATGGTTATGCATGTCGCACTGCAGCAGATCAAGGAAATGTCGATTAGCGCCATTGCGCTGTGCGCAAACGTCATCGCATGGCCACAAAGACTTGAAATGCCGCGTTACTCGGTTACACCCGTTAGCCACAACGGCGCAGCACGGGCGGCACAAGGGCAACATGCCATCACCACTGTTCAGGCGCAGCATCTGGGCGATCACAGGACTCATCATCCTGATCGCCGCCACCGTTGCCGCCGTGCCGTTCATCGCTTCCACCCAGATCGTCAAGGACCGCATCGCCTTCGAGATGAGCGCGTGGAGCGGCTTCCGCGTGTCGATCGAAGGCACGCCCGACATCGAGATCTGGCCGGTGTTCCGCGCCACCCTGACCGACGTCACCCTGACCGACTGGGATGACGAGAAGGGTTCGCCGGTCATCGAGGCCGAACGCGTTGAAATCGAGCTGTCGGCGCTTTCGGCGCTCAGCGGCAATGTCGATTTCTCCGACGCGCATTTCATCCGGCCGACCTTGCGCCTGAAGCGGCTTGCCGACGGCGGCGTGGAGATGCCGCATTCGACCGGCGGGCGCCTCAGCCGCGCCATCGAGCGTGCCCGCGCCACCGTCGCGTCGAATCCTGCCGAACCTGACCTCAGTGCGCTGCCTGATGACGAATTCGGCGCCGTCGAGTTCATCGATGGCCGTGTCGTGGCCGTTTCCGACGAGGGCGAGGACGAACTCCTGAGCGACCTCACCGGCAAGGCCAGCCTGCCGGCGCTGAACAAAGCCGGGAAGCTCACGGCAACCGGTGTCTGGCATGGCGAGCAGGTGGCGATCGAATTGTCGTCGCCGCGTCCGCTGATGCTGTTTGCCGGTGGCGAGGCACCGATCGTCGCTTCGCTGAAATCGGCGCCTGTCGAAGCCTCGTTCGACGGCACCATCGACATGGGCCCCGATGCGCATGTCGATGGCCAGGCCAAGATCGTATCGCCGTCCTTCCGGCGCATGCTGGAATGGTCCAAGCCGGGCATCCTGCCTGGAAGCCCTGTCGGATCGATTTCGCTCGCCTCCAAGATTACGGGCGATGTGTCCCGCCTCAAGATCGAGAACGCGCAAGTCACGCTCGACGGCAATCCCGGCATGGGCATCCTCGATCTGTCGCTCGATGGGCCCGTGCCGGCGCTTTCGGGCACACTGGCTTTCGACACGCTCGACCTGATGACGTTTGCCTCGTCCTTCGCTCCCATGACCCCGGCAAACGGGCCCACGACGGCCGAGATCGACACCAGCTTTTCCGACCGCATCAATCTCGATCTCAGGCTGTCGGCGACGAAGGCGACGGCCGGTTCCATCGCGCTCGCCGAGGTCGCGGCAACGGCACAGGTCAAGGGTGGGCTGGCGGCATTCGACATTTCCGATGCGGAAGCCTTTGGCGGCAATGTCCAGGCCAGCATCCGTTTCGACCGTAAGCCGGCCGGCACACAGGCGGAGATGCGGTTGCTTGCGTCCGATATCGACGGCGGCGCCTTCGGCACCGCGGCGGGCATGAGCCACATCGTGCCGATCGGCCGCGGCACCGTGTCGGTTATCCTCCAGGGCCCGGGCCTGAACTGGAACACGCTGCTGGAGAATGCCAACGGCTCGGTCGCCGCCACCTTCGGCGTCGGCGCGATTGCCGGGCTCGACATGGCGGCCTTCCTCAAGCGTACCGCCGATCGCGGTTTCTTCTCGCTCGACGAAGTCTCGGGCGGTACGCTGCCGGTCGATGGTGTCGAGCTCAAGGCGACCATCTCCAACGGTGTTGCCAAGATCGACAAGGCGGAGGCACGCACGCCGACGAGCCGCATCTGGCTGACCGGCATCGTGCCTTATGTCGGTCGTGGGCTCGCGCTCTCGGGTGCGATCGAGGCCAAGGAGATCACCGCCTCTTCCTCGACGACGACAACCCCTGTTGCACCGGCGGTGCGGCCAACGGCATTCTTCGTCGGCGGCTCGTGGAGCGCACCGTTCATTTCGCCGCTGGTGGCGCCCGTTATCTCGTCGCCTACGGGCGACTGACCCCTGTCGCTTTAGAACAGGCTGCCCTGATTGCCGGGTTCCTTGACCTTGGCTGCTGGTCTGGCCACCGGCTTTGGCTTGGCCTCGCCGCTTGCCGCAATCGCGCTGCCGCTAATGGCGATCGCATTGGTCGTGCCGTCGGCGAATTCGATCGACAGCGCCGCACCCGCTGCCACTTCGGCGGCGCGCTTGAGCACCGTGCCGTCTGCATCGCGAACAAGCGCGAAGCCGCGTGCCAGCACCGCCTTGTGCGACAGCGTCGCCATCAGCCGGTCCGCCTGTGACAGGCTCGTCCGCGCGCGTTCGAGCCTACGCCCGACCGCAAGCACGGCGCGGCGTTCCAGCGCCGTGAGCTGCTGGCCAAATGCCTCCTGGCGGCGGACCAGTGGTTCCGGCGACAGCCGGCCTTTGGTGCGGTCGAACCGGATGCGCTTTTCGCGCACCATCGCTCGCAACGCTGCATCGGCGCGCAGCATGTCACGGTCGAGATGGCGGCGGGTTTCGCTGATGCGGCGCGCCAACGTCGCCGGCGACAGGCGCACCGCCGACAGCCGGGCGCGCTTGCGCTCGGTGGTGACGGTCAGCGCCCGGCCGAGCCGGCTTGTCGCCTCGTCGAAGCGGCGGCGGGGTAGCGCCAGCAACTGGTCCGGAGTGGGCAAGGCGCGTGCGGCTGCGCGAACAGCCTGGCTGCGCCGGTCGATCATGCGCGATACCGCGCCGCGCAGCCGTGCGCCGAGATTGGCGAGCACGGCCTCGAGTTCGGCTTTGACAGGCACGGCAAGCTCGGCGGCACCCGTCGGCGTCGGCGCCCGCCTGTCGGCGGCGAGGTCGATCAGCGTCCAGTCGGTTTCGTGGCCGACGGCCGAGATGACCGGGATGTGCGAAGCGGCAACGGCGCGGACAAGCCCTTCGTCGTTGAAGCCCCAGAGGTCTTCGAGGCTGCCGCCGCCGCGCGCCACGATCAAAAGGTCGGGGCGCCTGATCGCACCGAGCTCGGACAGTTCGTTGAAGCCGTTGACCGCGGCGGCCACTTCCGCACCCGACGTCTCGCCCTGAACCCGCACCGGCCAGACCAGAACATGCAGCGGGAAGCGGTCCTTGATGCGGTGGATGATGTCGCGGATGACCGCACCGGTCGGCGAGGTGACGACGCCGATCACCAGCGGCATGAACGGCAACAGCTGCTTGCGACGGTCGTCGAACAGGCCCTCGGCGGCCAGCCTGCGCTTGCGCTCTTCCAGCAGCGCCATCAGCGCGCCGGCGCCGGCGGGCTCGAGATTGTCGATGACGATCTGGTATTTCGACGAGCCGGGATAGGTGGTCAGCCTGCCGGTGGCGATCACCTCCATCCCTTCCTCGGGACGGAATTTCAGCCGGCTCATCGTGCCTTTCCACACCACCGCCTCGATGCGTGAACGATCGTCCTTCAGCGAGAAATAGGCATGGCCCGACGAATGCTGGCCGCGATAACCCGAGATTTCGCCGCGCACGCGCACATTGCCGAAGGCGTCCTCGACGGTGCGCTTCAGCGCGCCGGAAATCTCGCTGACGGTGTATTCGGCAGCATTGGTGCGTGATTCGGTAGCAAGTTCGTTCATCGCGCGATTGAGGGCCGCGTGGCCTTCCTCGTCAAGCTTTGCCGGTCAATCGCAGCCTACCATCCCGGCATGATGTGGCTCGGCTTGAGCCGCCGGCCACGCGCGGCGGCAAGGGCAGCGAAATCGAACGTGCCGCTCTCCTCGGTCAGCGGCACAGAGATGTTGTCGAGGCTCTCCGAGATATGCCGCGCAAGCGCATCGACGATCTCGGGCCGGCTGGAATGGCCGCGCAGGATTCCGATCTTGCAGTCGGGCAGGGCGCCGAAGCCGTCGGCTTCGCCAAGCACGCGCATGCCCGGCCGCAGCGCGCATTCGGGCAGCACTGATACGGCGAGGCCAGCCAGAACGGCGGCGGTGATGACATTGGCCGACCAACTGGTGAACAGCACGCGGTACTCGCGGCCGCTGGCCTGGAGCAGGTCCGTCGCCATCTGCCGCCACTGGCAGGTCGGGCGGCCGAAAGCCATCGGCAGGATCGTCTCCTCATGCACCATATGGCTGGCCGACGAGACCCACAGCAGCGGTTCGTTGCGCACGATCTCGCTCGGCCGGGTGTCCACGCACTCGGTCACAAGTGCGATGTCGAGATTGCCGCGGCGAATCTGGTCGGCGAGATTGACGGTGGGCTCGCACAGCACCGACAGCTCGACGCGCGGGTTGGAGCGCGAGAAGCGCGCCATTATCTCGGGCAGGAAACGGTCGGCATAATCGTCCGGCACACCGATGCGGACCGTGCCCTCCAGCGCCTTGTCGTCGAAGGCAGCCAGCGTCTCGCGGTTGAGGTGCAGCAGCCGCCTGGCATAGGTGAGCAGGCGCTCGCCTTCCTCGGTCAGCTTGTTCATGCGCCCTTCCTTTTCGAAGAGCGCCTTGCCGATGCGGTCCTCGAGACGGCGCATCTGCATCGACACAGCTGACTGCGTGCGATGCACTTCGTCGGCGGCGCGCGTGAAGCTGCCGGTGTCGACGATGGAGATGAAGGTGTGGAGCTGGTCAAGATCGAGAGGAGCGGCCATCGACGTTTCCATCATGAACATTGATGGTAAAGATTAGAAACATTCGTTGGATTAATCAATACGGCGATGGCAATCTCGCATTGTCCACATGAGGCATGTGAATCGGAACCGGGGCGGCGGCTGAAGGAGCGTCGACCGGAACGGGACCCGTTTGTCCCTGATCTGAGAGGAGATCGTCATGACCACGCTCGACCATTCCACTGAGACGACGCATTCCGCGACGCAGCCGGTGAATGCGATGCGTATCGTCAACTACACCGCCGATCTCTTCCGTGCCTGGAAAAATCGCCGCGCCTTCTATCGCCTCGGCGAATTGAGCGACACCGAACTCGCCGATGTCGGCCTGACCCGCGGCGACCTGTGCGTGGCTGTCGACCTGCCGTTCGCCTCCGATCCGACCGTGCGTCTTCGCTCGATCAGGCAGGCGCGCAGCGAGAACATCGAAGTGATGGCGCGTCGCGTCGCATAGCCGAAATCTGCTTTCGCAGGCTCCCCACTCCCAGCCGGTCCCCGCCGGCCTCGCCTGCACGCTGCCCGGTCCTCCCAAGGACCGGGCTTTTTCGTATTTTGGGACGCTCCTCCGGCATCCAGATCAGATTTGTGCCGCCCTTCTAAGCTGTCGCGGCAAGCAGGAGGCTGCCGACGACGGCGACGTTGATGATGAAGGCCGAGCGCAAGGCTTGTCTTTCCATGCCCGAATAGCGCCAGAAATTGAGCGCCATCAGTGACGCGGCGATGGTGAACAGGATCAGCGCCACGGCCGCGTAGGGGCGCATGACGCCCATTGCCAGGCACAGGCCGGCAACGATCTCGACGACCGAACCCAGGGCAAGCAGACCTTGCGCCGCAGGCAGGCCCTTGTCTGCGAGCATGCCTGAGACCATGCGGAAATTCCAGAAATGCTCAGTGCCGGCGCAGACGAAGACGCCGCCCAACAGAATGAAGCCGAGGCTTGCGACCATTATCGCCACCTCAGTTCGCCGACCACACCGCCAGTTCGTAGCCGTCGGGATCGGTAAAGTGGAAGCGCCGCCCGCCGGGGAATTCGAACACGGGCTTGACGATCCTGGCGCCGGCGGCCTCCAGTCGGCTTTGGGTTGCGGCGAGATCGTCGGCATAGAGGATGACCAGCGGCCCGCCCGACCTGACCGGACCGCCTGTCGTCAGTCCCCCGGTCAGGCGGCCGTCGGTAAACTCGCAATAGGTCGGACCGTAGTCGGTGAAGCTCCAGCCGAAGGCCTTGCCGTAGAACTCACGCGACCGCGCAATGTCGCTGACGTTGAACTCGATGTTGTCGATCCGGCGATCGTTTCCGCTCGTGCCCATGGCAATTCTCCTGCGTTTCGTGGGATCGCCGCCGATAGCTGACGGGGCGGCGGGAATCTTGAACGAAACGGCCAGTTGGCCCCAGTCAACCAGTGATCTGGCGCACGAAGCTCCCGGCGGTCATGCCGCACAGCGCCTGGATTTCGCGGCCGAGATGCGCCTGGTCGGCATAGCCGGCCTCATAGGCAAGGCCTGCCATGGCCTGCTTGCCTTGCGCGCGCACCAGGGACAGGAAGTTCTGGAAACGCAGGATGCGGTCGAGCGTCTTCGGTCCATAGCCGAAATAGTCGTGGCTGCGCCGTCTCAGCGTGCGCTCGCTGATGTCAAGCCGTTCCACCAGCAACGAAATCCTGCCGCCGATTTCATCCGATCCCGATGCCATTGCCGCAAAGATCGCGCCTGCGCCCTGCGCCGGGCGCTCCAGGTCCGGCAACTGCTTGAGCAGCTGTTGCTGCAGCACGGCAGCCTGCCGTTCGATGGTTGGCGCCTCGCCGATTCGCAGACACAGCTCTCGGGCTACACCAGGATTCCAGACGTCGGCGAGATCGACCGCCTGGCCGACGATTGCGCTCATCGGTGTGCGCAACCAGCGCAGCGCCGCGCCTGGCCGGAAGCGGATGCCGAGCACCGTCGTTCCGCCATGCAACTCGGGACTGGCGGCAACGATGTCGGGCCCGACCACCATCAGCCGTCCGTCTTTCCACAACAGGTCGACGCAGCCGTCCGGAACGACCGCGACCGGGCCGACATGATCGTCAGGGATGGCGTTGGTCCATACGCATTGGAAATGCGCGTCGAGGTCCGGCATCGGAGCCTGCTCGTCATAATGCCCGAGGCAATTGGCGAGCACCGGCACCGTCGACCTGTTCACGCTGCTACAAGCTGAAGCCTCAGGCGAGGTTCGCATCGACCGTCAGGCCTTAGCTCAGCGATACCTGTCCATGCCCTTGCTGAACTGCTCGAAGATCGACTCGACGCCCTTCTGGTAGTCGTCGCGCTGCTGGCTGCCGGTTTCGAACATCTTGCCGAACAGGTCGTCATAGGGATTGCGCGGCCGGCCGCTCGGATTGGCCTGCGGCTGCGGCTGTCGCGCCTGTGGTTGCGGGTCCGGCTGGGCGCGGCCTCCGCCCAGCATCTCCTCGAAGATCTTGCCGAGCGGGTTGTCGCCATAGGGGCTCTGCTGCGGCGCCTGCTGGCGCGGCGATGGTTGCGGCTGACCCTGGCCGCCGCCGAACATGTCTTTCAGCACCTTGCCGAACGGGTTGTCGAAGGGATCGGGCGCCTGGGTCTGCTGCGGCGCCTGGCGAGGCTGCTGCCCGCCGCCCATCATGCCGCCACCCTGCCTCATCATCTGCTCGATGATCTCGCCGAGCGGGTTGTTGCTGCCGCCCATGCCGCTCGCCGCCTGCATCTGCCCGGTCGACTGCTTGAACAGTCCGCCCATGATCATCGAGGCGATGACAGGCAGCATCTGCTTGAGCACCTCCTGGCCGATTCCGGTCGCCTGCGCCGCCTGGCCGGCGACCGCACGCGACAGCTCCTTGGAGCCGAACAGGTGACCGAGGATGCCGTTGCCTTCATCGACGCCCTGGGGCGAGAAGGCGCGGGATGCGTCCTCGAAATATTTGGCATGCTGGCCGCTCGCCATCGCCTGCAGGAAGGAACCCAAGCCATAGGGGTCGGAGGCATTGCGCTTCAGCCCCTGGCTGAATGCCGGCATCAGCGCTTCGATCGCCGATTGTGTCTGCTGCTGGCTCAGCCCGAACTGGCGCGACAGCGCCTCCATGCCGTTGCCGTTCTGGGCATTGGCCAGCATCTCGAACAGTGGCAGCATTTTTTCCTCCTCAGGAGCTTGAGCCGAGGAGAAACGTAGAGCGTTTCCAGCGCCTATTGAAGGGGTTATCGGAACCCCTAGTAGGCGTATTCCAGGAATGCAGGCTCGATCGAACCGCCCCAGCGCGTGTTGTAGGCGTTGAGCATTTCCTCCGCACTCGTCGTGCCACGCGCGATCACCTCGTCGAGCGTGTTGATGAAGCCGGATTCGTCGACACCTTCGCGGTTCTTGCGGCCGCGGTTGACCAGCCCCTGGCGCGACAGCGCCAGCACTTCACGGCCGATCTCGCGCAAAGTGGCGTTGCGGAACGGTGCCGCAATGCCTTGCTCGGGCACGGCGTCGCGCATCGCCAGAACTTCGGCGTAGGTCCAGTTGCGGGTGAGTTCTTCGGCGGCATCGAGCGTTGCCGGATCGTAGAGAAGCCCGACCCAGAAAGCGGGAAGGGCGCAGATGCGGCGCCACGGGCCGCCATCGGCGCCGCGCATTTCGAGGAAGCGCTTGAGGCGCACGTCAGGGAACAAGGTCGACAGGTGGTTGGCCCAGTCGCCCATCGTCGGCATGCCCTGGGGGATCTCGTTGCGCGCCGCGCCATTCATGAACTGGCGGAAGGTGATGTGGGTCATGTCGCGGTACTGCTCGTCACGAATGACGAAATACATCGGCACGTCGAGCGCCCATTCGACATAGTCGGCAAAGCCGAACTCGGGCGAGAAGCAGAATTCGAGCAGGCCGGAGCGCTGATTGTCGGTGTCGCGCCAGATGTCGCCGCGCCAGCTCTGCATGCCGTTGGGACGGCCGTCGGTGAAGGGCGAGTTGGCGAACAGCGCCGTCGACAGCGGCTGCAGCTTGAGCGACACCTGCATCTTGCGACGCATGTCGGCTTCGCTCTCGAAGTCGAGATTCACCTGGATGGTGCAGGTCCGGTACATCATGTCGAGGCCCTTGGTGCCGACCTTCGGCATGTAGGCGGTCATGATGTCGTAGCGCGATTTCGGCATGCGCGGCGTTTCGGCCAGCGTCCATTTCGGGCTGCCGCCGAGGCCGAGGAAGCGGATGCCGAGCGGCTCGGCGATTTCGCGCAATTGCGCCAGATGGGCGTTGCCCTCGCGACAGGTCTGGTGGATCGTCTCCAGCGGCGCGCCGGAAAGCTCGAACTGTCCGCCCGGCTCGAGCGAGATCGCGCCCTGGCCGGTCGGCTCGACGAGGCCGATGATGCGCCCGGCATCGATGATCGGATCCCAGCCAAGCGTCTTCTGCATGCCTTCGAGCAGCGCGCGGATGCCGCGATCGCCGCCATAGGGAACCGGTGCGTTGCCGTCGATATAGAACGGGAATTTCTCGTGCTCGGTGCCGATCCGCCACTTGTCGCGCGGCTTGTTGCCGGCTGCGAGATAGTCGACGAGTTCGTCCATCCCCTCGATAGGCCGGAAATCGGTGGTGTCGCGCGCCATGTATGCTTCTCCTGAAGGCGGAAGGACCGCGGGCGCTTGATGGACGATCCAGCGCTCGCCGATCAAGCGAAAAATCCTGAGCCTTCGTCAACAGGAATTGATCGTTTCGGGTGGCGATAGTGAAATGTTGATGCTTGGAATTATCCGGTTGCGGACTGCACGTCCCAAATCAGCGGTTTTCGCGACCGGTTTGGGCTAACGCTGATTTCACCAGCGTCGCCGCTGCTTCCCCGGCCGTTTCCATATAGGAGGCGTCGCGGTTGAGCAGGACGACGGCAAAACAGCCGTCCAGCAACAGAATGATCTGGCGCGCCAAAAGCTCCGGCGAGCGGACGCCCTCGGCGGCGAAGGCGCTGGCCAGCCAGACCTCGACGCGCTTCTTGTGCGCGATCCCGGTCTTGATCGCCGGGTGTCCGGGCATGTCGGCCAGTTCTGCCGCCGTGCGCAGATAGCCGCAGCCCTTCCATCTGGGATGCCGCGCGGCCTCGGCGAGGTTTTGGAAGATCGCCCGAATCTTCTGATCGATCCCGCCCTCGGCCTCGCCGAACCAGCGCTGGAACAGCGCCAGATTGGGTTGGTCGCGGCCGTCGAGATAGGCAGCGATCAACTCGTCCTTGCTCTGGAAGTGATAATAGAGCGTGCGCTTGGTGAGGCCCGACTTCTCGGCCACGGCATCGACGCTGACGGCACGGATGCCCTCGCCATAAAACAGCTTCGATGCCGCATCGACGATGCGCTCGCGCGTTGGCTTCCCTGAGGTCCTCATCACCAAAGTATACCGACTAGTGAGTGTAAATGAAAAGACGAATTCGCTAGCGCTGAAGGGCGGAAAGCGAGGTCCACCATGTCGATTGCGGTTTTGGTGAGTGAGCCCAGAGCGATCGAGGTCGTCTGCGCCGATGGCGTCGTGCTGCGTGGCCACATCTGGCCGCACGCGCGAGGCGACAAGGCCGGGACCGTCATCGTCAATCCGGCGACCGGCGTGCTTGCCAGCTACTATCATCGCTATGCCATGTTTCTCGCCGGTCGCGGCTTCGACGTCGTCACCTATGACTATCGCGGCATCGGTGCTTCGCGCATGACGCGCCTGCGCGGTTGCGGCCATCGCTGGCGCGACTGGGGCGAATGCGATTTCGAAGCGGTGCTGCGTCTGGCCAGGCGCCTCGATCCAGGCGCGCCCTTGATGGTGGTTGGGCACAGCATCGGTGGCGCCTTGCCGGGTCTGGCCGAGTCCGCAACCGGCATCACCCGCATGCTCACCGTTGGTGCGCAATATGCCTATTGGCGCGACTATGCCGTCGCCCACCGCCCGAGGCTGTTTCTCAAATGGCATGTGGCCATGCCCGTCATCACGGCCCTCTGCGGTTACTTCCCTGGCAAGCGGCTCGGCTGGCTGGAGGATCTGCCCAAAGGGGTCGCCAACGAGTGGAGCTTTCGTGGTGCGCGCATCGAGCTGAGTCACCCCGAGGCGGAACGAGGCGATGTCCTCCGTCGCTTTGCTTCGATTTCCGCGCCCATCCTGGCCGTTGGCCTTACCGACGACGAGATAGGCACGCCGCAGGCCATCAGACGTGCGCTCGGCTATTACACCGGGGCGAAGCCGACCCAGCTACTGCTGTCGCCTGGAGATTTCGATCGGCCGGCGATCGGCCATTTCGGCCTGTTCCATAGCCGCCACGCGCCTGATTTCTGGCTCGACACGCTTTTGTGGCTGCGCGACGGCATCAACCCATGGCCGGGCAAGGTTCTCTGACGACTACCAGTCGCCGATCGTTGCCTGGATGACGGCAAGGGCCGCCACCGCCGCCGTGTCGGCGCGCAGGATGCGCGGCCCCAGCGGAATGGCCGTGACAAAGGGCAAGGCGCGCAGCATGCGGCGCTCGTCGTCGGAGAAGCCGCCCTCCGGCCCGACCAGCAGTGCGAGCTTGCGCTCTTGGATGCTCCGAAGCGCAGCCATGGGGTTGTTGGTCGAAGCGTCCTCGTCGCAGAAGATCAGCCGCCGTTCCTTGTCCCAGCCTGAGAGCAGCTGCTCCAGCTTCACCGCCTCGCGCACCTCGGGTATGGCCAGGATGCCACATTGTTCGGCGGCTTCCACGGCGTTCGCCCGCAGGCGGTCGATGCCTGGCTTCATCTGCGTGTGCTGGGTGATGACGGGCACCATCGTGCCGGCGCCCATCTCGACGGCCTTCTGCACGAGATAATCGAGCCGGCCGACCTTGAGCGGCGCAAAGCAGTAGACCAGGTCGGGATGCACTGGCTGCGGCCGCTGGATCTCGAGAACCTCGAGCCGCACCGCCTTCTTGGTCTTGCCGACTATCCGTGCCGACCACTCGCCGTCGCGGCCATTGAACAGCAATACCTCAGCGCCTTCGCCGAGGCGAAGCACATGGGCAAGATAGTGGCTCTGCTGCGGATCGGCGTCGAAGGCCGCGCCGGAAGCGAGGTCATCAGCCACGAACAGCCGTTGCATCTTGTAGTTTGCGCGCATGGCCGAGCAATGCGGTAGGCGGCGGCTAGGGTCAAGGGACAGCTTCTGCCGAAAGCCGCTCGGCGCTCGGGTGCCATTCCGGGGAATAACCCTGGCGCAGCACCTCCAGCGTCGTCGCCGGCGTGACGATGCACATGTCGGTGTCGGCAATCTCATCGAAGCCGAGTGCCGCATCGTAGCCGCCAAAGCTCCAGCGCAGCGCCTTGCCGCCGCGCACGGCATAGTCTGAAGCGCCGTCCGAAAACATCGCCCCGTTGGGCAACAGGTGCAGCCCATGCCGGTCCAGCTCGACCGGCTGGCCACCCGAAGCCAGCCGCTCCCGGTGAAGTCGCCCATCCATCTCGCCGACCTTCGGATCGTCGGTGCCAAAGGCGCTGGAATAGGCTGCGGCAAAGGCCTTGGCGCGCTGGCGCCGGCAATAGAAGCAGGGCCTGTGCCCGGCGGCCAGCGCCGTCACCTCGTCGAGAAAGAACAGCTCGGTCCAGCCGGTCTTGCCGCCGGGACGATTGCGCCCCATCGGCACCCGGCGCACGTTCTTGAAGTCGAGCGCGCAGGTGAGCCACGCCTTGGTCGCCCAGCGCCGGCTGAGCAAGCTCCTTGTTTCGGGGTCGTGGATGATGCCGCGATTGCCGGTGAACATGCCGCGCTCCGGCGTGGCGTGGATCTCGCCGAAAGGGTCGACGCGGTTCTGCAGTGGCATAGCCGATCCTTCTTGGCTGCGTGGCAAGCCGCATGATAGGGCTCGCCGCAACTTTGTCACCGCCGGAAAGGCCGAGATGCGCGTCCTCGTTGTCCAGAATTATGCAGGCACCGGCCTTGGTCAGGTTGGCGATGCCCTTGCCGAAGTCGAGGCCACGATCGACCAGTGCAACGCCCATCTTGGCGATGCCTTGCCCGCGAACGCCGACGGCCATGACGCGATGATCATGCTCGGCGGCGGCCAGAATGCCCGTGACGATGCGCATTCGCCTTATTTTCCCGAACTGCTCGAACTGGCGCGCGACTTCGTCGAACGGGACAAGGCCGTGCTCGGCATCTGCCTCGGCGGCCAACTCCTGGCGCGTGCCTTCGGCGGTCACAACCGGATCGGCGGCTCGACCGAATTCGGCTGGCACGGCATTGCCTTGACCGACGAGGCCCAGGACGATCTCGTCTTCAGCGACCTGCCCCTGCGTTTCCCGATCTTCCAGTGGCACGACGACACCTTCACCTTGCCGGAGGATGCGGTGCGGCTCGCCGGCAGTTCGGTCACCGGCAACCAGGCTTTCCGCATCGGTCGCGCCGGTTATGGCATCCAGTTCCATTTCGAGGCCGACCGGTCGCTGGTGCGTGAATGGAACGAGGCTTTTGCCGAGACCATCGCCAGCCGCCACCCCGACTGGCCCGAACGGCACGAGGTCGAAGCCGCCCGCGACGGTCCCGAAGCCGATGCGGTCGGCCTGACGCTGGCCCGCGCCTGGGTCGCCGCCATCTGACGGCGGCAACGCCGGTCCAGTGACATTTTTGGCACGTCGGACAAAAACCGCTGTGCATAGTCATATGCCTGCTGGATTGTGCCCGGAAGCCTTTCTAAAGACAGCCCGGCGCCAGCTGGCGATGGTATCGCGAATGAACCATCTCCGAGTGCAGCGCGACACAAGCCCGATACAGAACCACCCTAGAAGCACGGCCGTGATGCTGCGCGACTGCGGTGAAGCATAAACTTTTCGGAAACTTATTCGTAACTCCGTTCGTGCAGGATGCAGGAAGCTCAACCTGAGATGACTCCCTTGAAAGCAGCGCTTCTGTCCTTCGCCATGCTGTCGGCAATCGTGCTCGGCGGCTTCGGGATTTATGCCGCGGATGCCGCGGCCGACCATCATGCGGTCGACGGCTACGGCGTCACCGCAGCCGCCCGCTAAGTCAGGCCATTCGCACCGACATCAGTCGCTTTTCCGAGCCGTCGATGACGAGCGCGGTCAATACGCCTGAGTGGAACACGCCGGTGTCGACATTGACACGGTTGGCCAGCACTTCGGGCTCCGCCTGCGGTGTGTGCCCGTGCACGACGACCTTCGGGTGCAGCCCGGGATGACGCAGGAATTCGTTGCGGATCCAGATGAGGTCCTCCGGATCCTGCCGATCCAGGGCGACACCAGGGCGAATGCCGGCGTGGCAGAAGAAGAAATCGCCGAACGACGCCGACCGGGGCAGGGCGCGCAGGAAGCGTTGGTGGCCGTCCGGCACAGCCGCCGCCAGTTCGCGATGGCCTCGCGCGAGCGAGGAGGCGTAGTCGACATGCAGATCCACGCCATATGACCGGGCGGTGTCGCGACCACCATGGCAGGCGAACAGGCCGGCCGGGTCCGGCTCGGTGAGGAAATCGAGGAAGCCGACGTCGTGATTTCCTGCCAGCACGATGTTGCGCGGGTCGCGCTCAACAGCTGCCATCAGGAGCCCGATCACGCCAGCGCTGTCTGGCCCACGGTCAACGAGGTCACCGAGATGGACGATGCGCCAGTCCGCCGGCTTGTCGCGCGCGATCTCGCCGGCAATGCGCTCATGCATGTCGCGCAACAGGTCGAGATGGCCGTGAATGTCGCCGATGGCGTAGATGCGGATACCGTCCGGGCCGCGGGCGTCGAGGTAATGTATTCCAGTCACGACTTTCTGCTCGTTTCGGTGCTGTCGGTGCGCTGACGGAGCCTGAGCCGTGAGATGCGCTGCCAGTCGCCGCTGCGCTCGGCCTCGGCCATGGCACGCTCCAGATAGGTGATGTGGTCCATCGCCGCCTTGCGCGCCGCAGCGGGATCGCCAGCGACGACCGCGCGATGGATCGCCTTGTGCTGCTCGAGCAGCACGTCGCGCGTGCCGCTGACGGTGAACACCACCAGGCGGTTGGTGAACACGCCATCCGACAGCAGCCTGTAGCACGAGCGCAATGTGTGCAGCAGGATGATGTTGTGGGCGCATTCGCCGACAGCATGATGGAACTCGACGTCGATCGCGCCTTCTTCCGCCGGGTCGGCGCGCCTATGCGCCGCCTCCATCCGCGCCACGATGCCGTCGAGCAAGGCGAGGTCCTCCGCCGTCGCCCGCTGCGCCGCATATTCGGCGGCCAGCCCCTCGATCTCGCGGCGATATTCGAGATAGTCGGCTGCTGCCTTGCGGTGGTTGACGATCAGCTCCATGACAGGCTTGGAAAACACTTCGCCGATCACGTCGGCGACATAGGTGCCGCCGCCATGACGCGTCACCATCAGCCCGCGCGCTTCGAGCGTCTTCAGCGCATCGCGCAGGATCGGCCTGGAAACGTCGAACTGCTTGGCCATCTCGCGCTCGCCCGGCAGCCTGTCGCCGGCGCGCAGCACACCTTCGAGGATCAGGCTTTCGATCTGCTGCACCACCTCGTCAGCCGTGCGCGAATGCTCGATCCTGGAAAAAATGTCGCTCAATGCTGCTGTCCGGAAGCTCTGTCCTGTCCGCAAGGATAGGAGCGCGCCCCCCGACTGGTCAAATTATTTATCCAGTCCAGCGGTTCCCAGCTTGGTGCCCTGTGAGGCACAGTATCAGCTACCCCTGAAGTTGGCGTTTGCCACTGGCGGCAAACTTACCTAGAGGCAGGAGGTCTGGCATCAAGGGAGCCTGAAGTGACAGCCGAGCCGTCATCACTGGAGTTCCTGCCGCGTTCGACCGGCAGCGTCCTGGGCTTTCCGGCCCATGAGGGGCGTCCCGGTGCGCTTGGCGAGGTCCATTCGCGGCCGCATCCACTTGTCGAAAGCCCGCGCGTGCTGGTCCAGTTGTCCTTCATGACCGAGGGCGGATCCGCTGTCGACCATGCCGTGCTGTCTGAGCTGTCCCGGCGCCTCGGCATCGCCGCACCCGACCGCCAGGCGCGCCACCACGCCATGAAGTGGGGGCAGGGCACGTTGCGCTGGGAGCGCCACACCGAGTTCTCGACCTATCTGTGGGAAGGTCCGCTCGACGAAGGCGACCGCTCACACGAAGAGTCGCCCTTCGGCAACGGTTTCAGCCCGCCCGGCACGGTCATCTCGGGCATCCGGCTGGAGATCCGCAAGTGGACGCCGGCCAACGGAAAGCTGATCGCCACCTTCGATCCGACCAGCCTGTGCTACTCGCTTGTCGAAGGAGGCGCCGCCGGCATCGTCACCGATTTCCGCCAGGACGGCGACGGCATGACCCGCATCCTCATCCTCGACCGTGGCCTGACGCCGGCGCGGACCGGTGCGCTGTCGCAGCGCCTGATCGACATCGAGACCTACCGCACGCTGGCGATGCTCGGCCTGCCGATGGCGCTGTCGCTGTCCGGCCGCGTCCGTCGCATCGAGGACCGGCTTGCCCAGGCAACCCGCGAAATGAAGGCGACCGAGACGCGCGACAGCCAGGCGCTGCTCGCCGACCTCACCGAACTCGCCGCCGAGCTCGAGGCGGATGCCGCTTCGAGCCTCTACCGCTTCGGCGCCAGCAAGGCCTATGACGGCATCGTCCGCGAGCGCCTCGAAGCGCTCGAGGAGGAGGTCGTCACCGGCTACGACACCTGGGCCGGTTTCCTCAAGCGCCGCGTCGCACCCGCCATGCGCACCTGCCGTTCGGTCGAGGAGCGCCAGGCCAACCTGTCGCGTAAGCTCACCCGCGCCACCACACTCTTGCGCACCTGGGTCGATGTCGAGGTCGAGAAGCAGAATCGCGACCTGCTGGCCTCGATGAACAACCGCGCCCGCCTGCAACTGCGCCTGCAGCAGACGGTCGAGGGCCTGTCGGTCGCCGCCGTCTCCTATTATGTCGTCGGCCTCGTCGGCTACATCGCCAAGGGCGCCTCGGCCATCGACCACGCCTTTGCGCCCGAGATCGTCACCGCCGCCGCGGTCCCGCTCGCCGTCCTGCTCGTCTGGTGGGGTGTCCGTCGCGTCCGCCGCGCCCACAGCGAATCCAAGCTGCACGCGGGCGAGTAGCCGCGCCCGGCGGCAAGCGCCCAGAGCCATAGCGAAAGGTAAGGCCAGCGGCAGATTGACGCTGCGAACGCCGCGCGCCTGCGCCTCCCGGCTAACGACTTTCTTCCGATTTGCATGCATCGGCACCAACTGGTAAAAGCTTTTTACCAGTTGTCGACCGAGGTGACCGATGTCCGGCATAATGATGCCCAAGCCCGATGCGGCAACGCTTGCCCGCCGCGCCGAGATCGTCGCCGACATGCGCATCATCGTGCCGGGCGAGGGTGTGGTCGAGACGATCAACGAGATGCGCGCCTTCGAAAGCGACGGGCTGACCGCCTACCGCCAATTGCCGCTGGTCGTGGTGCTGCCAGAGACGGTCGCCCAGGTGTCGCGCCTGCTCAAATACTGCAACGAGCGCAACATCCGCGTCGTGCCGCGCGGTTCCGGCACCTCGCTGTCGGGCGGCGCGCTGCCGCTGGAAGACGCGGTTCTGCTGGTGATGAGCCGCTTCAACCGCATCCTCGAGATCGACTATCCCAACCGCACCGTCACAGCCCAACCCGGTGTCACCAATCTCGGCATCACCACATCAGTGGAACTCGACGGCTTCTACTACGCCCCCGATCCATCGTCGCAGATCGCCTGTTCCATCGGTGGCAATGTCGCCGAGAATTCGGGCGGCGTGCACTGCCTGAAATACGGACTTACCGCCAACAATGTGCTCGGCATCGAGATGGTGCTGATGAACGGCGAGGTCGTGCGCCTCGGCGGCAAGCATCTTGACGCCGAGGGCTACGACCTGCTCGGCGTCATGACCGGTTCGGAGGGACTGCTCGGCGTCGTCACCGAGGTCACCGTCCGCATCCTCAAGAAGCCCGAGACGGCACGCGCGCTGCTGATCGGTTTTCCCTCAAGCGAAGAGGGCGGCCAATGCGTCGCCGACATCATCGGCGCCGGCATCATCCCCGGCGGCATGGAAATGATGGATGGCCCGGCAATCCGCGCCGCCGAAGATTTTGTTCATGCCGGCTATCCGCTCGAATCCGAGGCGCTTTTGATCGTCGAACTGGACGGACCCGCCGTCGAGGTCGACCACCTGATCGGCCTGGTCGAAGCGATCGCCAACCGCAACGGCGCCACCACCTGCCGCATCTCGCAGTCGGAGCAGGAGCGGCTGACCTTCTGGGCCGGTCGCAAGGCGGCATTCCCCGCTGTCGGCCGCATTTCGCCCGACTATTACTGCATGGACGGCACCATCCCGCGCAAGGAACTGCCGCGCGTGCTGGCCGGCATGCGCGAGCTGTCCGAGCAATATGGCCTCGGCGTCGCCAACGTCTTTCACGCCGGCGACGGCAATCTGCACCCGCTGATTCTCTACGATGCCAACAAGCCGGGCGAGCTCGAAAAGGCCGAGGCCTTCGGCGCCGACATCCTTCGCCTCTGCGTCAAAGTCGGCGGCGTGCTGACCGGCGAGCATGGCGTCGGCGTCGAAAAGCGCGACTTGATGCCGGAGATGTTCAACGACATCGACCTCGACCAGCAGATGCGGGTCAAATGCGCCTTCGACCCCAACCACCTGCTCAACCCGGGAAAGGTGTTCCCGCAGCTGCGCCGCTGCGCCGAGCTTGGCCGCATGCATGTCCACCGCGGGCAGGTGGCCTTTCCCGACATTCCGAGGTTCTGATGCTTTTGAAGCAGGCGACCCTCGAAGGCATCAGGCGCGGCGACATCACACTCGCCTTCCGCCGTTGGCAGAAGCCTACCGTCAAGGCTGGCACCGGCTTGCGCACGGCGATCGGCGTCGTCCGCATCGGCGCGGTCGAGCATGTTGACGAAGCGACCATCTCCGACGGCCACGCCCGCGCCGCCGGCTACGCCGATCGTGCTGCCCTGATCGACGACCTGCGCGCTGACGGCACCCTCTATCGCATCGCCTTTGACGGCATCGAGCCGGACAACAGGCTGGCGCTGCGCAAGGCGGCCGACCTCAGCGATGCCGACTGGCACGCACTCGCTGCCCGCTTCGCCAAATGGGACAGCACTTTACCAGGCTATTTCCCCTCGATCCTCCGCCTCATCGGCCAATGCCCCGAGGTGGCAGCCGCCACTCTTGCCGAACGCCTCGGCGTCGAGAAGCTGAAATTCAAGCAGGACGTGCGCAAGCTCAAGGAACTCGGCCTGACCGAGAGCCTCGACATCGGCTACCGCCTGTCCCCGCGTGGCGCGGCAGCCCTCGAAAAGCTGCGGGAGCATCGGTTGTGATCGCGGTGAGGGCTTTTCCAGCATGGCTTCCTCGCCCCTCTGGGGAGAGGTGCCGAGCGCAGCGAGGTGGAGAGGGGCGATGACGCACGCGACCCGTCGCCGACTAGACGAGACAAAGCGCCGTGCTCGTGCCCTCAGGCATGGCGACAACATGGCCGAGGCGTTGCTATGGGACGAGCTCAAGGCCAAGCGCCTGGGCGGCCACAACTTTGTTCGCCAGATGCCGCTGGGGCCGTACTTCGCCGACTTCGCCTGTCGAACCGCAAAGCTCGTCGTAGAACTCGACGGTTCGCAGCACACAGACAGCGATTACGATCGCCAGCGTGACGAGTTCATGCGAGGGCAGGGCTATTCGGTTCTGCGCTTCTCCAGCGCGGATGCGGTGAAGGCAAGGGCGAGCGTCTGCTCAACGATCCTTGCAGTCCTGGCCGGACAGCTGAATGAGGGCGTTGCGGTAGCGGATCTCAGGTTCGTCCTGGCGCGACCGGAAGCGGAAGACGTTCTATGATCGGACCCCTCTCCGCCTCGCTGCGCTCGGCACCTCTCCCCAAAAGGGCGAGGAAGCCAAGCCTTGCAGCATCGCCAGTTTCGACGCCGGTTCAAGCTGTCGAGCCGATACGTGGCGCGACATTGCAGTATCTAGTTTCCTCGCCCCTCTGGGGAGAGGTGCCGAGCGCAGCGAGGCGGAGAGGGGCGACACGCACACCATGACCACCTTCACCCCCGCCACATCAGCCGACATCCTTTCCGCCGTCCAATGGGCCGCCGCCGAAGCGGCGCCGCTCGAAATCGTTGGCCATGGCTCCAAGCGAGCCATCGGCAGGCCGCAGCAGGCCGAGCATACTTTGGATCTCTCGAAGCTCACCGGCGTCACGCTCTACGAGCCGGCCGAACTGGTGCTGTCGGCCAGGGCGGGCACGCCCCTGGCCGAGATCGAGAAGCTGCTCGCCGACAACGGCCAGCGCTTCGATTTCGAGCCCATGGACTATGGCCCGCTGCTGGGGCAGGTGCCGGGACGGGGCACCATCGGTGGCGTGCTGGCAGCCAATCTCGCCGGGCCGCGCCGGCTCAAGGCGGGGGCTGCCCGCGACCATATTCTCGGTATCCACGCCGTCTCAGGACGCGGCGAGGCCTTCAAGTCGGGTGGCCGCGTGGTCAAGAACGTCACCGGCTACGATCTGTCCAAGGCCATGGCCGGCTCCTGGGGCACGCTGGCGGTCGCGACCGACGTTACCTTCAAGGTGCTGCCTGCGGCCGAGGCCGAGACCACGCTGATTGTTCGTGGCCTGCTCGACGACAACGCCGCTGCCGCCATGTCGATCGCCATGGGCTCTAGTGCCGAGGTTTCGTCTGCGGCGCACTTGCCCGAGCGCATGGCGGCACGCGTGCTTGATGGCAAGCTCGGCGGCGACCCGGCAACCTTGTTGCGGGTCGAGGGTTTCGGCCCTTCGGTTGCCTATCGCCTCGGCCAGCTCAGGCAGATGCTCGGCAATGCCGGCCCACTGGAGGAGGTCGCAGAGGATGCCTCGCGCGCACTCTGGCGTGATGTCCGCGATGTCAGGCCCTTCGTCGACGGCAGCGACAAACCTGTCTGGCGCGTCTCGATGCCGCCCGCCAACGCCCACCACATGGTGCTGGCGCTGCGCATGCAGGCGGCGTGTGATGCCTTCTATGACTGGCAGGGCGGCCTCGTCTGGCTCAGCATGGAAGGCGAGCCGGAGGCGGATCTGCTGCGCGGCCTGATCAGGCAGTTCGGTGGCGGTCATGCCACTTTGGTCCGTGCCACGCCCGCCTGGCGCGCCTCCGTGGCAGTCTTCGAGCCACAGCCGGCTGCGCTGGCGGCACTCTCAGCCCGCCTCAAGGCCGAGTTCGACCCGAAGGCGATCCTCAATCCGGGCCGCATGGTGCATTCCCCAGACTCTGCTAGCTTGGCGGCTGCCACAGAGGGAGCCATGCCATGAGCGATCCACAGCCCAACTTCACCCCGCGCCAGACCGACCGCTGGCTCGATCCGGGCCCGACCAATGTCCAGGTCATCTACATCCTCTATCTTGCCGGCCTGGTCATCGGCATCAGCGGCATCGTCGGCATCGTCCTGGCCTACATGAACCGGGGCAAGGCAGGCGGTTTTGTCGAGAGCCACTACACCTGGCTGATCCGCACCTTCTGGATCGGCCTGCTCTATGCGCTCGTGTCCTTCGTGCTGATGATGGTCTTCATCGGCTTCATCCTGATGTTTGCGGTCGCCGTCTGGTTCATCGTCCGCTGCATCATGGGACTGCAGGCGCTGGGACGCGGCGAGCCGATCAAGAACCCCGAAAGCTGGCTGATCTAGCCAATTGAGAAGAGTGCGATAACGCCGTGCAGACCAATTTCACCGCAGCCCAGCTTGCCGATCCGCATGTCCAGGAATCGGAAAAGATCCTGCGCAAATGCGTGCATTGCGGCTTCTGCACGGCGACCTGCCCGACCTACGTCACCCTGGGCAACGAGTTGGACAGCCCGCGGGGAAGAATCTACCTGATCAAGGACATGCTGGAGAATGGGCGCGCGGCCGACAAGGAGATCGTCACCCATATCGACCGCTGCCTGTCGTGCCTTGCCTGCATGACCACATGCCCCTCCGGCGTAAACTACATGCATCTTGTCGACCACGCCCGCGCCCATATCGAAAAGACCTACAGGCGCCCGCTGGCCAACCGGCTGACGCGGTCACTGCTGGCGTTCATACTGCCGCATCGCGGCCGCTTCCGCGCAGCACTCAGGCTGGCTAAGCTCGGCCGGCCCTTCGCCGGTGCCTTCGACAAAGTGGCGGCGCTGAAACCCGTGGCCGCCATGCTCCGCCTCGCGCCTGCCGTGGTGCCGGCGACGTCGGCGCTGGAAAAACCGGGTGTGCACGCGCCGAAGACGACAAGGCGCGGACGCGTCGCCATCCTCACCGGCTGCGCCCAGCCGGTGCTCGAACCCGGCATCAACGAGGCGACAGTATCGCTGCTCAACCGGCTCGGCATCGAGGTCGTGGTGCCCAGGGGCGAGGGCTGCTGCGGCGCGCTCGTCCATCACATGGGCCGCGAGCAGGCAGCGCTCGATCAGGCCAGGCAGAATGTCGATGCCTGGACCCGCGAGATCGAGAATGGCGGGCTCGACGCCATCGTCATCACCGCCTCCGGCTGCGGCACCACGATCAAGGACTACGGCTTCATGCTCCGCCTCGATCCGGCCTATGCCGACAAGGCGGCGCGGGTGTCGGCACTGGCCAAGGACATCACCGAATATCTTGTTACCCTCGATCTTCCCGAACCGGCCCGCAAACCCGGCCTGACGGTCGCCTATCATTCGGCCTGCTCGATGCAGCACGGCCAGAAGATCACCCGCCAGCCGAAGGATTTGCTTGCCCGCGCAGGCTTCGTCGTCAAGGAACCGCGCGAGGGCCACCTGTGCTGCGGCTCGGCCGGCACCTACAACATCATGCAGCCGGAGATCTCGGCAAAGCTGCGCGAGCGCAAGGTCAGGAACATCGAGGCAACCGGGGCGGCGCTCGTCGCCACCGGCAATATCGGCTGCATCACCCAGATCGCTTCCGCCGCGAGCATGCCCGTCGTCCACACGGTGAAGCTGCTCGACTGGGCCTATGGCGGCGAAAAGCCCGCCGGGCTGCCCGAGCCGAGCCTGGCAGCGGCTGGGTGAGCACCGCGCCCGAGTGAGCAGTGGCCGGCCCGCCACGCAGGAAATCGAATCTATTACCTCTGAGGTCATTGAAGCTGCGCGCCGCTCTGGCAATTTCCTCGCCATGCGAACGGCGTCTTGCCGGACAATTCAGAGGAAACTGGAAATGAGCGTCACCTACATCATCGGCTTCAACGTCCGCCCCGAACAGCGCAGCCGCTATCTCAGGCTGATCAATGGCGTGCTCGACGCCATGCGCCATGAGCCGATGTTCGTCAGCGCGACGCTGCATGGCGATCCAGCCGACGAAAACCGGTTCCTGCTGCACGAAACATGGGCCGATCATCAGGATGTGCTGGATGTGCAGCTCAATCGGCCCTATCGCGAGGAGTGGCACGCGGCACTGGACGAACTACTGGCGGCGCCGCGCGACATCTCGATGTGGCAGCCAATGCGCAGCGACTACAACCAGAGTTGACCAGACCAGGCGTCGCCCGGGATTGAACTCAGCGGGTGGAACGTGCGAATGCTCCGTGCGTTGCAGCAGATCGAAATCGCATTGGAAGCTTCTATGTCGACATTCACCCGCCGCCGATTGCTGGCCTTGGCCGCAACCGGCGCAGCTTCGGCCGTGCTTTCGGCCTGTTCGACCACGAGCAGCCAGCGGGCGGCATCGGTGCCGGCTTTCCCTGCCGCGCCGCCGCCGCCGACAATGCGCAACGACCCGTCATTCGCCGACCCCGAGATGATGTACGCGCCGGTCAACGACAACGGCTATGACATTCCGGGCGTGCCGTTCAAGAAGATCGATCCGCGCTACTACCGCCAGGTCGTCACCGATCCGACCGGCGAAGCGCCGGGAACGGTGGTCATCGATACGGCCGGCCATTTCCTCTATGTCGTCGCCGACAATGGCGAGGCGATCCGCTACGGCGTCGGCCTTGGACGTGCCGGTTTCGAATGGGCCGGCCGCGGCGTCATCGAATGGAAGCAGACCTGGCCGCGCTGGTTCCCGCCAAACGAGATGATCGACCGCCAGCCCGAGCTAGAAAAGTACCGCGCCCGCCAGATCCCGGGCAAGAACGAGTGGGAAGGCGGCATGCAGCCAGGCGTGCAGAACCCGCTCGGCGCGCGCGCGCTCTACATCTTCCAGGATGGCAAGGACACGCTCTATCGCCTGCACGGCTCGCCCGAATGGGCATCGATCGGCAAGTCGGTATCGTCGGGCTGCGTCCGCCTGATCAACCAGGACGTCATCGACCTCTACGGCCGCGTGCCTGACGGTACGCCGATCGTCGTCACCAATGGGCTGCAGATGGTCGCCAATCCGGTGGCGCAGCAGCCGATCCAGCAGGACAGCTGGCGGCTCTAGCGCCCGCAGGGTGGAGCGCGCCGGCCTGAGCCGGTACACACCCTATTCGGCGGCCAGCGTTGCCTCGGCGGTTCCGAACGTGGCGCGATAGACGGCGCGCTGGCGGTTGAGCGCCACCATGGTGTTGCGCAGCAGGATCGCCACCGTCACCGGCCCGACGCCGCCCGGCACCGGCGTGATCCACGACGCTACTTCCTTGACACTTTCGGTGTCGACGTCGCCGACGATGCGGCTCGAACCATCGGGCAGCGTCTCGGCATTGATGCCGATGTCGATCACTGCGGCCCCGGGCTTCACCATGTCGGCCTTGATCAGCCTGGGCTTGCCGACGGCAACAAATAGCGCGTCGGCGCGGCGCGCGTGGGCCGCCAGCGAGCGTGTCATGTGATGGCACACGGTCACAGTGGCGCCTTCGCTCATCAACAGGAAGGCGATCGGCTTGCCGACGATCTCCGAGTGCCCGACGACCACCACCTCTAGGCCCTTGAGGTCGAGTCCGGTGGCCTTCAGCAGTTCTACAGAGGCAGCGGCCGTGCAGGGCGCCAGGTCGAGCTGGTTGTAGACGATGTTGCCGATCGAAGCCGGGTGCATGCCCTCGACGTCCTTCAGCGGATGCACCGCCGCCTGGATCGCCTTGATCGGGATGTGCGCCGGAACCGGCCGCTGGATGATGATGCCGGTGATGCGCGGGTCGGCGTTCATGCCATGGATCGCCGCTTCCAGCTCGCCTGCTGTCAGCTCCGCAGGAAACCGCCTTTCCTCGAAGTCGATGCCGGCCAGCTCCGCCTTGGCGCGCTGGTTGCGGACATAGACGTCGACAGCGGCGACGTCGCCGACGGTGATCGAAACGAGCTTGGGGCGGAAACCCTCGTCTGTCGCCTGCTGCGCGGCGGCGCGGACTTCGGCGATGATGCGGGCGGCCACGGGGCCGCCTTTGAGATAGCGGTTGTCGTCGAGCGGCGGCATATGTCTTCCTTCGCAGGTCATCATCGGCTTGAAACGGGATACTTCGGTGCGCTCATGAAGGAAAGGGCCGGTCCGATCAATTTTTATCCATGTTAAACAATTTTTCCTGAAAAATGCATGAGATTCCGCCGCTGCCGCGCAAATGCGAAAAGGGCAGCCCGGTCTTCCGCCGAGCTGCCCTTTTGCATGGGAGCCTGGCCTTGCGACCGGCTCCGCCCCCGTAACTGGATGATTACCTGACGATAACAGTGGTGCCGACCGCGACGCGCTCGTAGAGATCCATGACGTCTTCGTTGCGCATGCGGATGCAGCCCGACGACACAGCCCCGCCGATCGTCCATGGCTGGTTGGTGCCGTGGATGCGGTAGAGCGTCGAGCCGAGATAGAGCGCGCGCGCGCCGAGCGGGTTTTCCGGGCCGCCGGTCATCATCGCCGGCAGCACGCGGCCCTTGGCGCGTTCGCGCGCGATCATCTCCGCCGGCGGCCGCCATTCCGGCCATTCGCGCTTCGACGTCACCTTGTGCGTGCCCGACCACTCGAAGCCCGGCTTGCCGGTGCCGACGCCGTAGCGCCGCGCCTGCCCGTCGGTCCCGACGAGATAGAGGAAGTTCTCCGTCGTATCGATGATGATGGTGCCGGCTTTCTCGGCACCGTCATAGGCGACAGTCTGCGGCAGGTAGATCGGGTTGATCTGCGGCTTGACGCTGCGCTTCTCCGGCGCGCGCAAGGCGGCCGTCTGCACGCCGTCCGGACGGACCTTCTGGCGCTGGGCGGCGCGGGGTGCCTCGCGCGGTGCCGCCGGCCTGACCTGGACCTGGGCGCGCTGCTGGCGCCGCTGCTGTCTGGGCATCACCTCGCCGGGATTGCGTCCGAGCTGCAGTACCCAGGGCGCCGACAGGTCGGGGCTCACCACGACAGGCGGCCGCTCGGCGTAGCGGTCATAGGCCAGTGCGGGCGAAACAAGCTCGGCCAGCATGGCGGCCGATGCCAGAAGGATCAGAGGTTTTCTCATGACGTGCTCTCAACTCGATCGTCAGTGGGGCAGGGCACGGCCCATTCCCTTTTCGGGGCCATGTTGTCCGGGCCTTCCCACCGAAACATGAATCGGGTTGCCTAAAATGCGAGATTGTCAGGAAAGCTTTCAGTGTGGTTACCGGCCGGTTCAGGAGTCTGGTAAACCACCGGTAAATCAGTGTGCGATTAGAGCGCCGCGCGTCCTCTTGGACGCGCAAAGGACGCTGTAACACTCTGGGTTGGTGCATGATTGTTTTCCGAGAATCGGCTGTCGATTTTCGGGGGCATGCACTGGACTGTTAACGAACGGAATAGACATGGACGAGAAAAAGACAGGCCTGATGGTCGGCGCGGATGGGGTGACACGCTGCTTCTGGCCGGGCACGCTGCGCGATTATCTGCACTACCATGACAATGAATGGGGCCGTCCGGTCGTCAACGACGTCAGGCTGTTCGAAAAGATCTGCCTCGAAGGGTTCCAGTCCGGCCTGTCATGGCTGACCATCCTGCGCAAGCGCGAGAGCTTTCGCGAGGCATTTTCCGGCTTCGACTTCGACACGGTCGCCGAGTATGGCGAAACCGACATCGAGCGGTTGCTGGGCAATCCCGGTATCGTCCGCCATCGCGGCAAGATCGTCTCGACCATCAACAATGCCAAACGGGCTCGCGAACTGGCCGATGAGGCCGGATCGCTCGCGGCGTGGTTCTGGAAGTTCGAGCCCGGCCCGGACGAGCGGCCCAAGGTCGTCGACTATCCCACGCTGATCGCCAACCCGACGACGCCCACCTCGACACGCATTTCCAAGGAATTGAAGAAGCGCGGCTGGAGCTTCGTCGGCCCGACCACCGTCTATGCCTTCATGCAGGCGATGGGCATGGTCAACGATCATATCGAAGGCTGCATGTGCCGCGGCAAGATCGAAGCCGAGCGCAAGGCGTTCAAGCGGCCGGGGTAAGGGGGCACTGTTCCTTCTTCAAAAAGGGGGAAGGAACCTAACGCTCGTAACGGCCCTTGTAGCCGCTGCCGGCGATGTTCCAGACCAGCGACCGGCCGGAAACCGTCAGCACCAGACCGCCGAAACCGCGGTCGTCGGGTGTGTGGCGGCGCGACGCCGCACTCCGGCCGACCGGGATGACCTCGACGGTCGCGCCGCGCTTGACCCAGCAGCCCTTGCCATATTGGTCGTTGGCGCCATAGGCGAGCATGAATTCGAAGCTTCCGTTCGGCCGGAGCAGCAGTTCGGAGCCGACCTCCATGACGCCGTTGAGATAGTAATGTCCGGCGAGCCTGGGGTCGCCGGGTGAACAGGCCGCGGCCGTTGCAAGACCTGCGGCAAGCGACAGCGCGCAGAGCGCTGCGGTTGAGACGATCCGTGGCATGGCAGTGCCTTTCGGGACCGATAAGGGTCCTATGCGGAAAACATCATGCCGGCTGCGATGGCACCGACGGCGGTAAGCGCCGGATAGAGCACGAGCCCCACTGCAAGCAGCGTATCCCCGAACGACGACGCCCGCTTCGGGGCGGCTTGTTCGCGCCGCGCCGGCAGTGGCTGCGTTGCGGTCTTGTCGAGTTCTGCTGCGATCATGGGCATGGTGTTCGTCCTGGCATTCAATGCTGCGCCTTGTCGCTTCAAGCTGTATCGGCACGATGTCGGTCAAATTGTGGAAATGTTTCGGCTTGCCGGTGGCAAGCCAAACGCTTGCCGCTCCATCCCATTTCGGTTACGACACGCCGCGCCGTGATCGCGGCCAAAATTTCTGGAAAACAGCGGAATTCTCGCCATGGCCGACAAATCGGAAAAGATGAAAGCGCGACTGCCGCGCGGCTTCGTCGACCGCAGCGCGGACGACATCCGGATCGTCGAGAAGATGATGGCCAGGATTCGCGAAGTCTACGAGCTCTACGGCTTCGAGCCGGTCGACCAGCCGCTGATCGAATACACCGACGCGCTTGGAAAATTCCTGCCCGACCAGGACCGCCCCAACGAAGGTGTCTTCTCCTTTCAGGACGATGACGAGCAGTGGCTGTCGCTGCGCTATGACCTGACCGCGCCGATGGCGCGCTTCGTCGCCGAGAACTACGAGAAGTTGCCCAAGCCGTACCGCAGCTACCGCTCGGGCTGGGTGTTCCGCAACGAGAAGCCCGGCCCCGGCCGTTTCCGCCAGTTCATGCAGTTCGACGCCGACACCGTCGGCACACCAGGCGTCGCGGCCGATGCCGAGATGACGATGATGATGGCCGACGTGATGGAAGCGCTCGGCATCAAGCGCGGCGACTACGTCATCCGCGTCAACAACCGCAAGGTGCTCGACGGCGTGCTCGAGGCCATCGGCCTCGGCGGCGACGACAACGTCAATCGCCGCCTTACAGTGCTGCGCGCCATCGACAAGCTCGACAAGTTCGGCCCCGAAGGCGTGCGCCTGCTGCTCGGCAAGGGGCGCTGGGATGGTGGTGCGGAAGGCGAGGGCGACTTCACCAAGGGCGCTGGCCTGGATGAAGCGGCGATTGCTACCGTCATCGCCTTCACCGAGGCTGGATCTGCCGATGCGGCGACCACCGCCGAGAATTTGCGCGCCATCGTTGCCGGCAATGCCAGGGGCACCGAAGGCGTCGAGGAACTGGCCCAGATCGGCGCTCTTGCCGCCGCAGCCGGCTATGACGACGGCCGCGTCAAGGTCGATCCTTCGGTCGTGCGTGGCCTTGAATATTACACCGGTCCGGTCTTCGAAGCCGAGTTGCTGGCCGAGATTCCCAATGACGATGGCCAGGTCGTGCGTTTCGGCTCGGTCGGCGGCGGCGGCCGCTACGATGGCCTCGTCTCGCGCTTCCGCGGTGAGCCGGTTCCGGCCACCGGCTTCTCCATTGGCGTGTCGCGCCTGATGACGGCGCTCAAGAATCTCGGCAAGCTCGACACGTCGGATGTCGTTGCGCCCGTGGTCGTGCTGGTCATGGACAAGGACACCGAAAGCCTCGGCCGCTACCAGAAGATGGTCGCCGAGCTGCGTCGCGCCGGCGTGCGCGCCGAAATGTATCTCGGCGGCGCCGGCATGAAGGCGCAGATCAAATATGCCGACCGCAGGGGATCGGGCGTCGTGATCATTCAGGGCGGCGACGAGCGCGCCAAGGGTGAGGTCCAGATCAAGGACCTGATCGAGGGTGCGCGTTTGTCGGCCGAGATCACCGACAATGCCGAATGGCGCGCCGCGCGTCCGGCCCAGGTCACCGTGCCCGAGGCCGAACTGGTCGCCGAGGTGAAGAAGGTACTCGCCGCCCAGGCGGAAGAGCGGGCAAAGCAGTAAGGCCATGAACGCGCGTTATCCGGCGATTGCATCCGACATCCTGAAGCTCTTCGCCGCGCGCGGGGCCGATGCCGTCGATGTGCCGGTATTGCAGCCAGCCGACCCGTTTCTCGACATGGCCGGCGAAGACCTGCGCCGCCGTATCTTTCTGACCGAAAGCGAGACGGGTGCCGCACTTTGCCTGCGGCCGGAATTCACAATTCCGGTCTGCCTCGACCACATTCACACCCAATCCGGTACGCCGCGCCGCTATTCCTATCTCGGCGAGGTGTTTCGCCAGCGCCGCGAGGGTGACAACGAGTTCTTCCAGGCCGGCGTCGAGGATCTCGGCGACAAGGACATCGCTGCGGCCGATGCGCGCTCGGTGGCCGACGCGCATGCGCTGCTGTCGCTATGCCTGCCGGGGCACGACTTGACCGTCACGCTTGGCGATCAGGCGATCTTCGAGGCGGTTCTTGCAGCGCTCGGCCTGCCGCGTGGTTGGCGCATGCGTCTTGCCCGCGCCTTCGGCTCGGCCGAGCTTCTGGCTGCCGCCCTCGGCGATCTCGCAGCGCCCACCCGCATCTCGGCCCTTGCTGAGCCCGCAGCATCGCTCGTCGCCGATGCCGATCACGATGCGCTTGCCGCCCACATCGCCGCCGGCATGGAGCAGGCCGGTCTTTCGCCTTCCGCCGGCCGCACGCCCAACGATATTGCCCGCCGCCTGATCGAAAAGGCCGAACTGCGCAGCGTGCGGCTGTCGAGCGATGCCTTCGAAGCGCTCGAACGCTTCCTTGCCATCGACGTGGCGCTTGATGAGGCGCCGGCAGCGCTCAAGGAGTTCGCTGCAGGTGCCGGCCTGACTTTGGGGGCTGCGCTCGACAATTTCGCCGCCCGCGCCAAGGCGATCTCAGGTCACGGTCTCGCCACCGGCTCCGTCCGTTACGACGCCGCCTTCGGCCGTCCGCTCGATTATTACACCGGCCTGGTGTTCGAGATATCAGGTCCCGAAGCCGACCGGCCGCTGGCCGGCGGCGGCCGTTACGACCGCCTGCTGACCTTGCTCGGCGCCGGCAAGCCCATTCCCGGCGTCGGCTTCTCCGTCTGGCTCGACCGTATCGAAGCCTTGAGGGAGGCGCGCTGATGGCCATTTCGATCGCACTTCCTTCCAAGGGCCGGCTCAAGGAGCAGGCGCTCGAGGTGCTGGCCAAGGCCGGCTTCACCGTCAACTTGCCCGACGACGATCGTCGTTATCGCGCCACCATCGAAGGCCGCGCCGACATTGAAATCGCCTTCCTGTCGGCGTCGGAGATCTCGGGCGAGATCGGCCAGGGTAATGTCGACCTCGGCATCACGGGCGAGGACCTGATCCGCGAGAACCTTGCCGACTGGGAGCGCAAGGCAGCGATCACGGCGCGCCTCGGCTTCGGCCATGCCGATGTCGTCGTTGCCGTGCCCGACATGTGGCTCGACGTCGACACCATGGCCGACCTCGATGATGTCGCCGCCGATTTCCGCCAGCGCCATGGCCGCCGCCTGCGCATCGCCACCAAATACTGGCGGCTGACGCAGCAATTCTTCTCCCAGATGCACGGCATCCAAGTCTACCGCATCGTCGAGAGCCTCGGCGCCACCGAAGGTGCACCGGCCGCGGGTTCCGCCGATGTCATCGTCGACATCACCTCGACCGGCTCCACGCTGCGCGCCAACCATCTGAAGATCCTGTCGGACGGCGTCATCCTACGTTCGCAGGCCTGCCTCGTGCAGTCGCTGAAGGCGCGCAATGCTGCCGACGAGGCGACGCTTGCCGCGTTCAATGCCGCAGTAGCGGCTGCAGTCCGCTGACGATCCGCGCCAGCTCCAGGCACTCATTGTGCCGCGGGCTGTTGCGGCGCCAGGCAAGACAGATGCGCCGCTCCGGCACCGGCTCGGCGAAGGGCACGATCTTCAGGTCGCGCTGGTCGCCCGCCGGGCCCGCCGCCATCTCCGGTATCAGCGTCACGCCGAGGCCATGCGCCACCATCTGCAGCAGTGTCGTCAGGCTGGTCGCGCCATAATTGGCCATCGCCACCGGCTTGACGCTGCCGCACACGGCCAGAGCCTGTTCGCGCAGGCAGTGCCCTTCCTCGAGCAGCATCAGCCGTTCCAGCGCCGGGCTTTCCGGCGGCACCGGCGGTGCAACGAAGTCGGGGTCGTTGGCCGGCACCGCGAGATAGAAGCGATCTGAGAAAAGCTCCCGGGTGGTGAGCCCGGCATGATCCAGTGGCAGCGCTGCCACGAAGGCGTCGATACGCCCATTGAGCGCGTCCTCGACCAGCGCCCCGGTGATCGCCTCGCGCAGTTCCAGCCGGAGATTCGGATATTCGTCCTTCAGCGCCGGCAGAACGTGCGGCAGAAGATAGGGTGCGACAGTCGGAATGATGCCGAGCCGCATCCGCCCTTCCATCGCCAGCCGGCCGCGCCGCGCCGTTGCCTCGACCTCGCGGATTTCGGTGAGAATCCTGTCGATGCGCGGCAGCAGTTCCAGCGCATCCTCGGTCAGGCGCACGGCCTTGCCGCCGCGTTCGAACAGCGTGCAGCCAAGCCGTTCCTCCATCTCGGCGATCTGCGTTGACAGCGCCGCTGGCTCACGCCGGCATATTCGGCGGCGCGGCCGAAATGCAGCGTTTGCGCCAGCGCGGCGAAATATTCCATCTGTCGGATCGTGAGGCGGATCATAATCAAAAACTATCAAACTTCTTAGAAAAGGCAATTTGGCTTTATCGGAATCGCATCCTAGACTGGAACTATTCCAATCAGGGCGGTATACAGTATTCAGTTTCCCGCCTAAAACGGTCTAGCAAGTTCTATCCAGAGGGAGGGCGCAAGCCATGACGTTATCGACGATCTTCAGGAGCGCCGGGGTGCCCGTGCCCGACCCTGCCATGGCCGCATCGGCCTGACCGCTTCTGGCCGGCGTTGCCTCGATCGCAGGCTGCCCGAAGGCCGCAAACCAACCACGCAAAGACGTTCGGAAAGAGATCAACATGGATACCAAGACCGAGACCAGCGCGGGCAAGTGCCCTGTCGCCCACAAGCCCACCGGCACCGGCAACCGCGACTGGTGGCCGAACATGCTGGACCTCAGCGTCCTGCACCAGCACTCCGCCCTGTCCGATCCGATGGGCGAAGCCTTCGACTATGCCAAGGAATTCGAAAGCCTCGACCTCGACGCGGTGATCAAGGATCTGACCGCGCTGATGACGGATTCGCAGGACTGGTGGCCGGCCGACTTCGGCCATTACGGCCCACTCTTCATCCGCATGGCCTGGCACAGCGCCGGCACCTACCGCATCGGCGATGGCCGCGGCGGCGCTGGTGCGGGCCAGCAGCGTTTTGCTCCGCTCAACAGCTGGCCTGACAACGTCAACCTCGACAAGGCTCGCCGCCTGCTGTGGCCGATTAAGCAGAAGTATGGCCGCAAGATCTCCTGGGCTGACCTGATGATCCTGACCGGCAACGTCGCGCTGGAGACGATGGGCTTCAAGACCTTCGGTTTCGCCGGCGGCCGCGCCGACGTCTGGGAGCCGGAGCAGGACATCTATTGGGGCAAGGAAGGCAAGTGGCTGGCCGACGAACGCTACAGCGGCGACCGCGAGCTCGAAGGACCGCTGGCCGCCGTGCAGATGGGTCTGATCTACGTCAATCCGGAAGGCCCGAACGGCAATCCCGATCCGCTGGCAGCGGCCCGCGACATCCGCGACACCTTCGCCCGCATGGCTATGAACGACGAGGAAACCGTCGCCCTGATCGCCGGTGGTCACACCTTCGGCAAGACCCATGGCGCCGGCGACGCCGCCAATGTCGGCGTCGAGCCTGAAGCTGCCGATCTCGAGCTGCAGGGGCTTGGCTGGCACAACAGCTTCGGCACCGGCAAGGGCGGCGACGCCATCGGTTCGGGGCTCGAAGTGACCTGGACGACGACGCCGACCAAGTGGACGAACAACTTCTTCTGGAACCTGTTCGGCTACGAATGGGAGCTGACCAAGAGCCCGGCCGGCGCGCACCAGTGGACGCCCAAGCACAATATGGGTGCCGGCACCGTGCCGGATGCGCATGACAAGTCCAAGCGCCATGCGCCGGCGATGCTGACCACCGACCTCGCGCTGCGCTTCGATCCCGAATACGAGAAGATCTCGCGTCGCTTCCTGGAAAACCCGGACCAGTTTGCCGATGCCTTCGCCCGCGCCTGGTTCAAGCTCACCCATCGCGACATGGGCCCGCTTGCCCGCTATCGCGGCCCGCTGGTGCCAAAGGAAGAGCTGATCTGGCAGGACCCGATCCCGGCTGTCGATCACGTGCTGATCGACGATGCCGATGTCGCGGCCCTCAAGGCCAAGATCCTCGGTTCGGGGCTTACAGTGTCGCAACTGGTCTCGACCGCCTGGGCTTCGGCCTCGACCTTCCGCGGTTCGGACATGCGCGGCGGCGCCAATGGCGCGCGCATCCGCCTTGCCCCGCAGAAGGACTGGGCCGTCAACCAGCCGGCGCAACTGGCCTCGGTGCTGGAGAAGCTTACGGCGATCCAGAACGAATTCAACGCGTCGCAGGCGGGCAACAAGAAGGTGTCGCTCGCCGACCTGATCGTGCTCGGCGGTGCCGCTGCCGTCGAGAAGGCCGCCAAGGATGCCGGCAATGACGTCAAGGTGGCCTTTACGCCGGGCCGTATGGACGCCTCGCAGGAGCAGACCGACGTCGAGTCCTTCGCCCCGCTCGAACCCACCGCCGACGGCTTCCGCAATTACACCAGCGGCCGCCAGCGCCTGAGCGCCGAAGAGAACCTCGTCGACCGTGCGCAACTGCTGAAGCTTACCGCACCGGAGCTGACCGTGCTTGTCGGCGGCCTGCGCGTGCTCGGCGCCAATACAGGCGATACGGCCCACGGCGTCTTTACCGCCCGTCCCGGCACGCTCTCCAACGACTTCTTCGTCAACCTGCTCGACATGGGCACGGAGTGGAAGGCGACATCGGACGCCAAGGATGTGTTCGAGGGCCGCGACCGCAACAGCGGTGAAGCCAGGTGGACGGCGACCCGCGTCGATCTACTGTTCGGCTCGCACTCGCAGCTGCGCGCCCTGGCCGAGGTCTATGGTTCGGCCGATGCCGGCGCGAAGTTCGCCCGGGACTTCGTCGCCGCATGGAACAAGGTGATGAACGCCGACCGCTTCGCATAAGAAGCCGGTCCGCTCGAACAAGGCAGGCGCGGAGCGATCCGCGCCTGTTTCATTTTGTGTTGCTCGTCTTTGCCGGAAGTTTTTGCCCCGACAAGGCTGGCTGGTGCTTGTGCATTCCGCCGCTGCTGTTTAGCTAGGCCTGATACGGGTCAACCGAAAGCGGAAAACCGAACATGCGACTTGGCGGACGACTGGCTGCGGCCATTGAAGTGCTCGACGATATCGAGAGGCGGCACAGGCCCGCCGCGGATGCACTGAAGGATTGGGGCCTGTCCCATCGCTTCGCCGGCGCCGGTGACCGCGCTGCGATCGGCAACATCGTCTATGACGCCTTGCGCCGCAAGCGCTCTGCCGGCTGGCTGGTCGGCGACGAGACCTCACGTGCGCTCGGCTTCGGCGCCCTGTTGCTCGAATGGGACCAGTCCGCCGAAGCACTCAACCAGACGCTCGACGGCGACAAGTTCGCACCCGAGCCGCTGAGTGCCAGCGAACTCGCGACGATTGCCAACCACAAGCTCAACGAGGCGCCCGACGCCGTCCGCGCCGATTGCCCCGATTGGTGCGCGCCGCTGCTCGAACGCGCCTTTGGCGCGGAGTGGGTCGCCGAGGGCGCTGCCCTTGCCGCGCGTCCGCCGCTCGACATTCGTGCCAACACGCTGAAGGCTGATCGCGACCGCGTCATCGCCGAGCTGGAAGGCACCCAGGCAGCACCAACCGCTCTTGCTCCGCATGGCGTTCGCATTCCGCCCATCGACGGCAGCGGCCGCCACCCCAATGTCCAGGCCGAACCGGCATTCCAGAAGGGTTGGTTCGAAATCCAGGACGAGGGCTCGCAGCTTGCCGCAGAACTGGCAGGCGCCTTGCCCGGCATGCAGGTTCTCGATTATTGCGCCGGTGCCGGCGGCAAGACGCTGGCGCTGTCGGCGGCGATGGAAAACCGCGGCCAGATATTCGCCCATGATTCCGAGAAGTCGCGGCTCGCGCCGATGTTCGACCGGCTGCGTCGCTCCGACAACCGCAATGTCCAGGTGGTGTCCAAGCCGTCCGAACTCTCGGCCCTGACCGGCCACATGGACCTCGTGCTGATCGACGCGCCTTGCACCGGCAGCGGCACCTGGCGCCGCCGGCCCGACGCCAAGTGGCGACTGACACAGCGCCAGCTTGACGTGCGCAAGGCCGAGCAGTCGGCTATTCTCGACACCGCCAGCACCTTCGTGAAGCCGGGCGGGCTCGTCGTCTACATCACCTGTTCGGTCTTCGACGAAGAGAATGCCGACCAGGTGGCAGCGTTCATCGAACGTAACGAACGCTTCAAAACCGTCGACCACCAGGCCCTCTGGTCGCAGCATTTTCCTGGTCGCAGCGATGCCGTACGCTTCGGGGAACAGGGCCTGTCGTTGACCCCGGCCCGCAGCGGCACCGACGGCTTCTATTTCGCCGCGATGCGTCGCGCCTGATCTCGGGTAGCACAGGTCGTTCTGCGCTGTGGCAGAGCGAAATGTGCAACCAGATCCGGCCTTTGGCGTTCTGCGCCTCGGGTACGCAGTGCAGGAGGTCGCATGAACAGATACGTCGCCTTGCTCGGTTTCATCGTCGTCGTCTTCGGCGGCGGCTTGCTCATTGGCTATCTGACGCTGCCGGGCGAATGGTATGCCGGGCTCGCCAAGCCGTTCTTCAATCCGCCAAACTGGATTTTCGGCCCGGTCTGGTCGGTGCTGTATGTCCTGATTGCGCTCGCCGGCTGGCGCGTCTGGTCCAGCGATCCTCATGGCGCTGCGATGCGCCTGTGGGTTGCTCAATTGGTGCTCAATTTCCTGTGGTCGCCGACCTTCTTCGGACTGCAGCAGATGGGCCTGGCCCTGCTGGTCATCCTGGCCTTGCTTGCCGCCATCCTCGGCTTCATGGCGACTGCGGCGAAATCGGACCGTGTCGCAGCCTGGCTGTTTGCGCCTTATGTCGCCTGGGTCGCCTTCGCCACCTTGCTCAATGCTGCGCTTTGGTGGTTGAACTGATTTCAGTTTTGCACTGCAGCATTTCCGGTTGCCAGCTTTTGCCGGCTTTGCGATAAGCGAAGCCAAGAGGACATCCGATATGGCAGCCAAGATCGTACCCGCGGCCGACTATGACGAGCGCGTCAGGTCGTCCTTCGCGCGCCAGAGCGCGATGCGCACCATCGGCGCCGAACTGACGCTGGTCACTCCAGGCATCGTCGAGATCGAGATGCCTTATTCCGGAGAGCTGACCCAGCAGCATGGCTTCCTGCATGCCGGCGTTATTTCCACCGCTCTCGATTCCGCCTGCGGATACGCCGCCTTTTCGCTGATGCCCGAGAATTCGAGCGTGCTGACCATCGAGTTCAAGGTCAATCTGCTGGCACCCGGCAAGGGCGAGCGCTTCCTGTTCCGCGGCTCCGTCACCAAGCCGGGCCGCACCATCGTCGTCGCCGACGGTCAGGCCTATGCCATATCAGCCGACGGCGAGGCCAAGCTGATCGCCACCATGACCGGAACGATGATGGCCGTTGCCGGCCGCGACGGCATCGAGGGCTGAAACCGTGCCTGTTGCCCAATTCTCCGGCCGCAACGTCCTGTTCGTCATGGCCGTCGATGCCGAATATGGCCCGCATTTGCGCACGCTGTTCGAACCGCTGATGACCGGCGTCGGTCCGGTTGAATCAGGCATCGTTGTCGGCGCCGAATTGTCTCGGCTCGCTGCCTGCAACGGCCTGCCCGATCTCGTCGTCTGCCTTGGTTCGGCCGGCAGCCGCAAGCTGGAGCAGACCGAGGTCTACCAGGCGGTGTCGGTTGCCTATCGTGACATGGATGCCTCGGCGCTCGGCTTCGAAAAGGGCGCCACACCTTTCCTCGATCTGCCGGCCACCCTGGCCTTGCCGCTGCGCATTCCCGGTGTCCGGGAGGCGACCCTATCCACCGGTGGCACCATCATTTCGGGCAGCGCCTATGATGCGATCCCGGAGGACATGGTCGACATGGAGACCTTTGCCGTGCTGCGCGCCTGCCAGATGTTCGGCGTGCCGCTCATCGGCCTGCGCGGCATCTCCGACGGTGCCGCCGACATCGGCCATGTCGACGACTGGACCGAATATCTCCACGTCGTCGACGAGAAGCTGGCGCATGCCGTCAACCTGCTCGGCCGCGCCATTTCGAGCGGCGAGTTGAGACCTTAGGCAGCGCGCGGCAGGCCCTTGGCGTTGCCGAACAGGACACCCGCAAGCCGCACTTTGACGTCGCGGTCCCTGTTCACGTAAGTGATTTCGCCGGCGTCGTGGTCGAGAGCCCAACGACCCGTCACGCCATTGTCCCAGTCGACGACATAACCACCCTCGGCGAGCGCCCATGTTCCCGTGCGTGTCTCGCCATCGTCGAGCAGCATATGCGCCCGGTCGCCGGTCTCGAAATAGACATAGGCCTCCTTGCCGTTGCGGTCGAGCACATGGGTCGTGCCTGCCATCAGCACCTTCAGGGCGGCCTGATCGAGAATTGCCATCTTCGTTTCCTCTTGTTATCCAGTTAGTCAAGTATCTTGACGATATGCGTGATTGGAAAAATGGTCAAGCAGCTTGACGAAAATACGACGAAGCCATTGCCCGACCATGTCGGCTGGCGCCTGTGGCAGGCGAGCCGCGCCTGGCAGGCCGAGTTCGCCGAGGCGATGCGCGCGGCCGGCAATGGCTGGTTCAGCGAAAGCCGTGCCGGCCTGCTCGGCCACATCGCGCGCCGCGGCACCAGGCAGGCAGCGCTCATCGAACGCGCCGGTATCTCCAAGCAGGCCGTGCAGCAACTGCTCGACGGGCTGGAGGCGGAGGGCGTCATCGAGCGCGCGCCTGATCCCGAGGACAAGCGCGGCAAGCTGGTTCTCTACACCGCAAAAGGCCTTGCCGCGCTCGACGACGGCGACGCCATCAAGCTCGACATCGAAAAGCGTTACCGGCAGCATCTGGGTGAGGGCGGCTTCGACGCCTTGATGGCAGCGTTGCGTGCTCTCGCTGAACCGCAAGCCCGGTGATAGGCTGGCCAGGCCGGGCATTGCACAGCGCACTTGTCACCCATGCAATCGAGCCCATTGCACAGACGTGATTCTTTCTTTAAACGCCCGCCATGAAGAACTCCGAGCACCCCGAAACCGTCCTCATCATCGACTTCGGCAGCCAGGTGACGCAGCTCATTGCGCGTCGCGTGCGAGAGGCCGGGGTCTATTCCGAGATCGTGCCCTTCCAGTCGGCCGCAGAGGCCTTCAAGCGGATCAACCCGAAGGCGGTGATCCTCTCGGGCAGCCCGCACTCCACCGTCGACATCGGCAGCCCCCGCGCCCCTGACGCCGTCTTCTCCGCCGGTGTGCCTGTGCTTGGCATCTGCTACGGCGAGCAGACGATGTGCGCCCAGCTCGGCGGCAAGGTCGAGGCAGGCCACCACCGCGAGTTCGGCCGCGCCTTTCTTGAGATCCAGGACGACAGCCCGTTGTTCGAGGGCGTCTGGGCCAAGGGCACCCGCCATCAGGTGTGGATGAGCCACGGCGACCGCGTCACCGAGATTCCCGAGGGCTTCCGCGTCATCGGCACCTCGAATGGCGCGCCATTCGCCGCCATCGCCGATGAGAGCCGCAACTTCTATGCCGTCCAGTTCCACCCCGAGGTCGTGCACACGCCCGATGGCGCCAAGCTGCTGCGCAACTTCGTTCACAACATCGCTGGCATCGAGAGCGACTGGACCATGCACGCCTATCGCGCGCATGCCGTCGAGGCGATCCGCCAGCAGGTCGGCGACAAGAAGGTCATCTGCGCCCTTTCGGGCGGCGTCGATTCCTCGGTCGCGGCACTCTTGATCCACGAGGCCGTCGGCGACCAGCTCACCTGCATCCTCGTCGACCACGGCCTGATGCGCAAGAACGAGGCGGCCGACGTCGTCGCCATGTTCCGCGAGCACTACAACCTGCCGCTGATCCTCGTCGACGCCTCCGACCGCTTCATCTCGGCGCTCGAAGGCGAGTCCGATCCGGAAAAGAAGCGCAAGACCATCGGCCGCCTGTTCATCGAAGTGTTCGAGGAAGAGGCCAAGAAGCTCGGCGGCGCCGACTTCCTCGCCCAGGGCACGCTTTACCCCGACGTCATCGAGAGCGTCTCCTTCACCGGCGGTCCCTCGGTGACCATCAAGTCGCACCACAATGTCGGTGGCCTGCCCGAGCGCATGAACATGAAGCTGGTCGAGCCGCTGCGCGAGCTGTTCAAGGACGAGGTCCGCGTGCTTGGCAAGGAACTCGGCCTGCCGGACAGCTTCATCGGCCGCCATCCGTTCCCCGGACCGGGCCTCGCCATCCGTTGCCCGGGCGGCATCAGCCGCGAGAAGCTCGAAATCCTGCGCGAAGCCGATGCGATCTACCTTGACGAGATCCGCAAGGCCGGCCTCTACGACGCGATCTGGCAAGCCTTTGCCGTGCTTTTGCCGGTCCAGACCGTCGGCGTCATGGGCGACGGTCGTACCTACGAGTTCGTCTGCGCGCTCCGCGCGGTGACCTCGGTCGACGGCATGACCGCCGACTTCTACCATTACGACATGAACTTCCTCGGCCAAGCCGCCACCCGCATCATCAACGAGGTCCGCGGCATCAACCGTGTCGTTTACGACGTCACCTCGAAGCCGCCCGGCACGATCGAGTGGGAATGATTTCAGGCCCATCCTGACGTATCCGAAAAAACGCCATTCTACGATCTAACCAATTGAAATAAAAATACTTTCTGTTGCTGCCTGCCGAGAACAATCGGCAGGCAGCAGACCGACTTGTCGTGCGTTCTGACGGACCTTCCCTCTTCATCGCGCTGAAGACACTGCGCCGGCAACTCCCGTTATGTGCTGCCGTCACGCTACGATGCTGACGCACCCATGTCCCGGGCCACCTTTAATCGGGTTACGTACCTGGTCGTCGAGCAGGCGAAGAAGGACGGTCTGCCCCTTGAGCCTTTCACCGTGCACGATCTGAGGCGGACTGGTTCGACGCTGCTCAATGAACTGGGTTTCAACAGCGACTGGATCGAAAAATGCCTCGCGCATGAGGACGGTCGTTCGTCACGAGGTCAGCCGTCGGGCGAGATCTCTGCTGGCCTGAACAGGCCGAGCTTGTCGAGCGGGCTCGTGACCGTGCGCACCGTCCGGGTCGCGACCTTGGTGTAGAGGGCGGTGCTGTTCAGCTTGGCATGCCCGAGCAGGACCTGGATGATCCGGATGTCGACGCCGTCTTCCAGCAGGTGAATGGCGAAGCTGTGACGCAGCGTGTGAGGCCCGACCCGCTTGGTAATGTCGGCGGCCTGCGCCGCCTCGACGACGATGCGGTAGAGCTGCCGCGTGCTGATCGGCTTCATTGCGTGTTGGCCTGGGAACAGCCAGCCATCGCGGTGGCGTTGAGCAGCCCTGCCGGACAGCTGAAGTGCCGCGACCGTTTCCGTGAAGCGGGCGACCAAGCGTGTTGATATGCCCCGTCAGAGCATCCGCTGAAGAACGTCCCGCGGTCTGAGTTGCGCAGATGATGCTTCAGCGCGACGCAGGCAGGTCGCAGATAGGCGCTGTGAAGCGCCTGCAAACCCCGTAAACCTTGGGCCGGTCGTCAACTGAACTCCCAATTCCGGTGCGGTCACCTTTGTGTTTGAACGCGGAGAAGTCGGCTGTTCGGACGGATACGCGATTTCGGTCGAGCCGGTCTGCTAAAACTTTGTCGGCCGTTTCAAATTCCGCAGGATGACAGCGTACCACCATGTCGAGGTCAGCAGCCCTGAATAGTTGATGCCATACGCGGAACGCGCTGAGATAGATCTCGTGGGGCTCGCACGGCGGGTCATCTTAGCAGGACCCGTGGAACAGACGAAAGCTCAGCTGGAACGCATCAGCGCCATAGGAACAAAACTCTGGCAAGGATGACCGAGGGTTCGGCGGCCTGAACACAGAGGGACAGCAGTTTTGCAAGATGATGCGGTGCTGTGCGCCGGGGGAGGTCCGGCAGGATAGCGAACCTCCCAATCCTGCTAGTTGATCGTGACCGCCATCACGCCTGGGCGAGCAACATTCTCCCGAGCCAAGACAAGCAGGATCACCAGGAAGACCGCTTCGACCACAGCGAAGGCCATGAAGGCTTCAGAAAACGAGCCGCCCGAAGCCCTGATTACCAGGCCCATCATCCACGGAGAAACGAAACTCGCCGCCACGCCGAGGACTTCCGCATAGCCAACTGCGACGGTCGCCAGTTCGTCGGCGTATTTCTCGGTGAGCAGGGCGAAGATGGCGCCGCCACCAAGTACCGCGATGCCGCTCAGGCCAGCAAGGACCAGCAGCCAGCCAAACGGCATCGGATAGATTGCCGCAGCGGTGAAGGCGAAGGCGATCATCAGCGCCATTGCAGTGCCTAACTTGATCATGAAGGCCTTGCCTACGCGGTCGGCCGCGTAGCCGCCGACTACCAGGAACAACACCTGCGACAGACCCATCAGCGTGCCGACAACAGCCGCGCTTTCGACCGGCATGTTCTGCACTGCGATGAAGGCCGGTACGACCCAGGTCGCCGTTCCGGCAATGGCGAAAGTGCAGGCCGCGATGCCCAGACCCCCAACGATGATCCACTTCGAGCGGAAGATGACGCTGATCGGGATCGATGCACCACGCGGCAGCGGCGGCTCCCAGGCAAAGCCGTTGATACCTATCTCGGCCGGCCCATTGCGGGCGAAGAGGCAGTTGATGAGAGCGACGATCAACGTCCCGCCGGCCAGAACAGCGAAGAATGTACGCCAGCCAAAGGCCATGGTCAGCGGAATTCCAAGCGCGAAATCAAGCGTGATCGCCAGGCTGTATGCCGCCAGGATGAGGCCGATGATGCTGCCGCGCCGAGACTGCGGAAACCAGCCGATGACCAGCTTCATGTTGCCGAGAAAGATCGCCGCGTCGAAGAAACCAATCAAGAGACGCAACGCGACCAGTTGACCATAACTCTGCACATAGATCTGCAGGACCATGCCCAGGCCGGTGCCTGCAAGTCCGATCAAAAGCATCATACGCGCCGTCATGTGCCGGCTGAAATGCGACCACACGACCATGCCGATGCCGTAGGTCAGCGCGAAGATACCCTGCGCGAAGCCGGCCTGAGCCGGGTCGAGTTGCAGGGTTTCGGAGATGAATGGAATGACTGCTGCAAAGGCATACCAATCCGCCGCAAGAAAGACCTCGCACACCAAGGCGAGTGCAAGCATGCCGATTTGCCATCGCCGGATGCGCGACCGGTCGTTTTCGGTAATTGTGTCCCAGTTCATCGTCCGTCCCCCGTTGGAAAACCTGGTTTTTGCGTGAGTGTGGTCGCCTATTTTTGCAGCTTCGTTTGAGCTGCGGCCCACTTTCCGCGGGTATTCCGCCTGCGGCGACTGACACAGGCGGAAGGATGTGTCGCCGTCAGCTCTGCGGCGGCAGGAAATTGACCTCGTGTTCGGCTGCGATACGCACGACTTCAGCCGGATCGCCGACATTGTGGATGCGGTCGAACAGTCCGCGCAGGACCCGCGTCGGCGAGACCCAGAACAGGCAGCGCACAGTGCCGGAGGACTTGTTGAAGATGCCGTGCGGCTCTCCCATCGGCATGCGGATCAGGTCGCCTGCGGTTGCATTCACTTCCTTGCCGTCGAGCCAGAGGTCGAGGCGGCCCTCGAAGACCGAGACAAACTCGTCCTGGGTCGGGTGCGTGTGAGGCGGAACGAAGGTGCCGGGGGGCAAGATCGCGTGCCACGCCATGGAGGCATCCGATTGTTGCTTCAGAGTGTATGTCTGGCCAAGAATACTCCAGACGGTTCCGTCATAGGCTTCGTCGCTTTTTGTCACGCCGGCCTGCATTACAATCATGATGTGGTTGTCCTTGTGAGTTGGTGTTCGTCGTTAAGGGTGCCGTCAGGCGGCGAGAAAATCGCGGAGCAGGGTGGTCGCCTGGGGCGCTTCCTCGAACAGGAGATGCCCGGCGCCTGGGACCAGCTCGAGGCGAGAAACGGGGATGCACTTCAGCCAGGCGTGTGCCTGCGCAGCCGGCCGCATTCGGTCCTCGCTGCCCCAAAGCAGCAAGGTGGGAGCAGCAATGCGATGAAGCCAGGCGCCCAGTTTCGGATTGCCTTGCGGTTCGATGGCAAGAAGGCGACCGAGCGCCGCCATCTCGCGCCCAAGCGACGCGCCGAATGTCGGGTCTTGGGTCGTTGGAAAATATCCCAGCGCGACGCGCGGGTCATGGGTCAAATAGCCGGGAAGTTCTGGCGGGCTGACGGTGGACAGGTCGGGCGCGGGGTGTTCGCGCACGACCAGACCCGCCGGTGAAATCAGTGCCAGCCGACGCAGACGGCTGCTTTGCCGAGCCGCGTACTCGGCAGCGATCCAACCTCCAAGCGAGAAGCCGGCAAGGTCGAACGCTTCAAGCCCGAGCCGGTCAAACAGATCGGCATAATGCAGCACATAGTCGTCGATTGAGGTGATGCGATCGTCGTCTGCCGAGTCGCCGAACCCTGGATGATAGGGAATAATGACTTTCGCGCCCGTAGCCAACGTGCGGGCGAATTCGAAGCCGGTAAACGTTCCTGCGCCATGCAGGAAGACCAGAGGAAAGCCCTCGCCGATACTGTGCACGATTGTGCGAATGCCGCGGATCTCGTACTCGGCGCGCTCAAAACCTTCCAAGGCCGGAAAGGGTCCGGGTTGCAGTGTCATGATCTGAAAACTCCCTGTTTATTCGGCGGCGACACAGCACGGCCGCCCGGCGAGGCCGGCAAACTGGTCGACCGCGTCGATAATGCGCTTGAGCACCATGGGATTGCTTGGAACGCCATCGGTGAAGTCGGTTTCGCTGGCATAGATCGCAGTCGGGATGGTGCAGGCTTCGAAAAACCCGAAAAGCGGTCGAAGCTGATGTTCAACGACGAGGGAGTGGCGCATGCCGCCGCCCGTCGCGGTCAGAAGCACAGGTCGGTTGATCAGCGCTGACGGGTGGACAAGGTCAAACACGTGCTTGAACATTCCGGCATAAGAACCCTTGTAGACCGGGCTGCCGACGATCAGCGCGTCGGCGTTTTCGATCGCCTCCACAATCGATCGGGCCTGATCGTTCAATCCGGCCGGTGAACAGGCGGCCAACCCTTCTCCGGCGTCCACCAAGTCGAATATCTCGACGGAAAAGCCATGGCGCTGGCGGATCTTTTCGGAAACGGCTTCGACAAGCGCACGTGTTTTCGACGGCCTCTGCGCGTTGCCGCAGAAGCCGATGACTTTGACACCGGTCATCCAGATCTCACTCCCGTATGGAACCACCAGGTATTCATCGACCTGTTCGGCGGTTCGCCAACTCCCATAAGCGCTCAGTTTCAGAACGGTAAGCTGCTTGGGCAAGCCCCCCAGTTGAGGGGGTTGCTGTCGCAACGCCCGGTTGGAACAGTGCCGGGAGAAAGCGCCTGGCACGATCGGCAAGGCGCAGACCAACAAGGGTGGAGCCTGTGAACATGTCAGTCGTCGAGTTCAAGAAAACCGGAAATCCGTCGCTGGCCGAGATGGCCGCCCATGTCGAAAACATCCTGCCGGCGATCGAGTCGGCTGCGGAAGAGAGCGAACAGCTGAACAGGCTGTCCGATGCGACATACATGCTTTTGCGTGATGCCGGTCTCTTCAGCATGATGATGCCGAAGGAGGTTGGCGGAGCTGAACTTTCTCACGTCGACGCGATGCGGCTCGGCGAACGCGTGGCATGGGCGCATGGTTCTGCCGGCTGGTGCGTGATCGTGAACAACGCTGTCGGCGGTGTGATGTCGCTGTTTGTCTCGGAGAAGGGCGCCGCCGATATTTTCGCCGAGGGTCCCGATGTCATGGTTGCCGGAAACGGTGTGCCGCGAGGCTATGCGCGGCCGGTCGACGGCGGCTACATGATCCGCGGCAACTGGGCCTATGGCAGCGGCATTCATCACGCCGCCTGGATCCATTCTGGCTGTTTCGTTACCGAGGCGGACGGCAAGACCATGGTCAAGCAAGCCAATGGTCAGCCGGAAATCGTCATCACCCATCACCCGCGCGAGACCATAGAGTTGAAAGGCAATTGGGATGTGCTCGGTCTGCGCGCCACAGGCAGTTTTGATTACACGCTCAAGGATGCCGACGAGCTCTTTGTGCCCAAGCATCTGTGTTATGGCTTCAACGACGGTGATGCCAAGCGTGGCGGCCCGCAGGGTAGTCTCGGGCTGGTGGGCTACACGGCCTGGGGTCACACGACATGGGCGCTTGGCGTCGGGCGGCGCATGCTCGACGAACTTGCCAAACTGGCTAAGGTTCGCGTCGACGCGTTTGGCAAGATGAATGAGAGCGCGACCTTCAAATATGAGTTCGCCCGGGCTGAGGCGCGCTTCCGTTCGGCACGTGCCTTTGCCTATCAGGCCTGGGCGAGCATGGCCGAAACCTTCGATGCCGGCCGCAACGCTTCTGTCGAGCAGATCGCCGATGTGAAGCTTGCGATGCGTCATGTCCATGACGTCATCTCCGATGTCGGCACCTTCGCCCACCGCGCGGCGCGCGGCGCGTCACTTCACAACGGAACCATGCAGCGTTTCTATCGCGATATCCATTCGGGTACCCAGCACATCCTGATGGCTGACGAAATCGTACAGGAATGCGGCCGCGTCTATCTCGGCGCGGTCAAAGCCGACGCAAAATGGGGAGTCTTTGGTGTGGATGGCTAGATAGTCGCGCAAACGGCTGTCTTCGCCGCCGCAGTCAGCTTGATTTTTGCCGAGGTTGCTTGAAAATCCCGCCTCGGCAGAAGCGCTCACGCACTGGCGAGCCTTTGCCACATGTTCCTGACAAGCTCGAACAATGAGCAGCAGGGCTGAGGAGGGAAAAATGATGTCGGGGACATCGGCTGGACGATCGAACTATTCGACGGGAGAGGTCGGCCATGCCGCGCTGGCCGTTGCTGAAAGCCGCTCTCTCGAAGCTCTTGGCGAGTCATGCCACCGCGAAATGGGCAAGCTGATGGGATCGCCCACGGTCGGGCTTTACCTGTTGGATGATCACAAGCCGAGCCTTGTCTACAGCAAACAGGCGCCTGAGGGCTTCATCCGGGAGTACAGCGATGAATTCGACAAATACGATCCGCTGCTCGCCTATATTTTCGAGAAAGGCCGGCCTGTCGACGGGTCGACGGTGGTCGGTACGTCTGGCTGGCAGCACTGCAACAATTTCCAGTTGTTGAGGCGCTGGGGCTTCAAGCACTGCATGGCCGGGCCGCTTCTGGTAGAGGGTCGCGTGGTTGGCGTCGTCTACACCGCCAATGGCGGTGAGAGGGGACCCTATCGCGCTGAGGCAGTCGACAGCATGGATATTCTTTGCCGGGCCGGTTCACTCGCACTCGCCACCATGGTGGAGACTGGCCGGCTCGGCGGTGCGCCGATCGGCTGGATAGCGCAGTCCAGCGTTGCGTCACGCCATGAGCGGACGATCGGCGGGGCATATGCCTTGAACCAGTTGCCGGCGCGATCGCGCGAAGTGGCGCTTTTGCTCTGCCGCGGCCAGTCCAACAAACAGATCGCGCGGGCGCTGGGGATTTCCGCATATACGGTCAAGGATCATGTCGGCAAACTTTGCCAGCGACTTCACGCCCACAACAGAACTGAATTGGTCCAGCGACTGCTGACGACGCACTAAACCCACCATCCAGACGCTAAGCAGCAATAACACCGCAAGCGTCGGCCACCTATTTGAGGATGCGGTGTCCGCAAGTGGGGTCGGCACCGGTAGCCGATGCAGATGATGCTGGCCTCCATGGGAGGTGTTCAGACATACGGGCGACACCGCCAGCAGCGCTCAGAAATCATCGCCCACATTTACGAAGAGCTTGCGACCTGGAATGTCCCGCAGACCGGCGCAAACCCTTTTGCGTGAGCTTCAACAGCTCACTGGTCATGGCTGAGTGGTAAGGCGCTAGCGCCCGGCCAGGTCCAGCAACCGGTTCCACCGCAGCTTAGCCGGAACCTGCGAACAACGTTGGCCACTCGCCTGCGTATCCAAGCGGATGCCAGCTGGTCGCGCGATCAATGAACTGACTTCAGCAGAAAATCGCGGAAGCACCGCGCCGCAGGCGAAAGAGAACGCGTCCGCTTCTGAATCAGGCTGACCTCGCGCTTGATGTGCGGCTCGGTCGGTGTGCGAACGACGAGGCCCATGGAGGTCGCAAGGCGCGTGACCGCCGAGGTCATAATCGCGACGCCTAAGCCGCCTTCAACCATGCCGATGATCGTCAGCGGCAACGCCACCTCTTGCATCGACTTGTCGAGTGGCAGAACGATGCCGTTGCGCGCCAGTTCGTTTTCGAGCCGGTCACGGATCGGGTTGCCGCGCTGCGGGCCGATCAGCTTGCAGTCGGCAAGGTCGGTCCAGCGCAGTTCGGGACGTTTCACCAGCGGGTCCTCGGCATGGAGCACAACCAAAAACTCATCGGTGGAGAGCCGTGTGCCGACGAGTTCCGGATCGTCTTCCGGCACCGTGCCAAGTCCAAGGTCAACCAAGCCACTGGCGACCTGCTCCAGGACGGTCTTCTCCGCGACATCGTGCAATTCGACCGTGATCTCGTTGTAGAGCTTGGTGAAGGCGTTGACGAGTTGCGGCAGCATCAGGGCGGCCTGAACCGTTCCGGCGGCCATCGTGACCTTGCCGCGACGCAGCGCATTCAGTTCCCGCGAGCTCTCCACCATGCCCTCGATATCGGCAACGGCACGGGTTGCGATCGGAAGGATGTCGATGCCCGCCTGGGTGAGGCGCAGCAGGCGGGTGTGCCGATCGAAGAGACGAAGATTGAGATTTTGCTCCAGCTGCCGCACCAGAGTGCTGACGGCCGATTGTGACGATCCGAGCTTGTCGGCGGCCAGCGTGAACTGTCCGAGGTTGGCCACGGTGACGAAGGCGCGGAGCTGTTTCAGCGTGACGTCCATGCCGATCCATTCATTCAGTTATCAGATGAATAAATATGATTGTGCCGATTGTTTGCTGATTTGGCCAGCCGCATGATCCCCCTTGTACGGCGTGCGGTGCAAAAACATGAGGCCAAGATGCCCCCCAACCGCGCCGGAGCACTATTCGCTGGGAGGATAGCGAATGTCCAAAACTGATACGACGGATCCCGTCGAGAAGAAGTACCCGATTCCAAGCCTTTTCGCTCTCGGCCTGCAACACGTTCTCGTCATGTATGCCGGTGCAGTCGCCGTCCCGCTCATCGTCGGCAGCGCGCTGCAGTTGCCCAAGGACCAGATCGCCATGCTGGTCAGCGCGGATCTGTTTTGCTGCGGCATCGTCACCCTCATCCAGGCACTTGGTTTCGGCCGCCACGTCGGCATCCGGCTGCCGATCATGATGGGCATTTCGTTTACTGCCGTTCCCTCGATCATCGCGACGGGCAACAATCCGGACCTCGGCATGCCCGGCGTCATTGGGGCGGTCATCGCCTCCGGTGTCTTCACCGTCATCGCCGCGCCTTTCTTCGGACGGTGGGTGCGGTTTTTCCCGCCGGTCGTCACCGGCACTGTCATGCTGGTCATCGGCCTTTCGTTGATGCGCGTCGGCGTGAACTGGGCCGCTGGCGGCCAGCCGATGATCCGGGGACCGGAAGGCATGATCCCGAACCCCGCCTATGGCGCACCCTTCGCGCTCGCCGTCGCAGCCATCGTGCTGCTGTCGATCCTGCTGCTCACACGGGTTCTCAAAGGCTTTCTTTCCAACCTTGCGGTGCTGATGGGCATCGGCATCGGCTTTGCCATCGCGATCGCATCCGGCAAGGTTGATTTCCATGGCGTCGCCGACGCCGGCTGGGTGCGCATCATCCACCCGCTCGCCTTCGGTTGGCCCGTTTTTGAGTTCTGGTCGATCCTTTCTCTCTGCGCGGTCATGACGGTCATGATGATCGAATCGACCGGGCAATTCCTGGCGGTCGGCGACATGGCCGGGCGCAAGATCACCCAGGCTGAGCTTACCTGCGGCCTCAGAACCGACGGCGTCGGCAACATCATCGGTGGCCTGCTCAACACTTTCACCTACACGACCTATGCGCAGAATGTCGGTCTGCTCCAGATCACCGGCGTCCTGAGCCGCTTTGTGGTCGCGACGGGCGGCGTCATCCTGGTCCTGCTCGGTTCGCTGCCGAAGGTAGCCTTTATCAGCGCGTCGATCCCGAGCTACGTCGTCGGCGGTGCCGCCATCGTCATGTTCGGCATGGTCTCGGCGACGGGTGTGAAGATCCTGTCGAGAGTGGATTTCGTCGCCAACCGCCGCAACCTCTACATCGTCGCAGTCAGCGTCGGCCTCGCCATGGTGCCGGTCGTGGCCGACAACATCTTCGCCCAACTGCCGTCAGCAGTCGAGAAATTCCTGCACAGCGGCGTGCTCGTCGGCACCTTCGCGGCAGCTCTGCTCAACATCCTCTTCAACGGCGTGCCCGCGAAAGAGCCTGAGGACAGCGAACTGCAGAACCGTACGCCGGCGGCCGACCTCGCCTGAACAGCAACAACCGTTTAGTCCGGCGGCCTTCGCGCCGCCGGTGCCCGAGCCGCGTAGCCCAAGAGGCCAAGTGGCCAGATCCAAGAGGAATGCCATGAGGCGCTTTGAATACCACCGGGCGGACACGCTGGAACAGGCCTCCCGCCTTCTCACCGACCTCGGCGAAGACACCTTCGTGTTCAACGGTGGTACGGACCTTCTCGTCGAAATCCGTGAAAGGCTGCGCCGGGTTCGCAACGTCGTCGACATCAAGCAGATCCCCGGATTGTCCGACATCATCTATGACGAAACGCGCGGCCTGACTTTCGGCGCGCTGGTGACCGTGGGCCGCCTGGAGCGCCTGGCATTGGTGCGCCAGCGTTACCCGAACCTGTATGCGGCCTTCGCCTCGCTAGGCTCCATCCAGGTGCGCAATCGTGCGACGGTGGCAGGCAATGTCTGTCGTGCCTCGCCGTCAGCCGATACGATCCCACCGCTGATTGCCGATGGCGCGTTCATCCACATCTACAGCCGCACCAACATGCGCGTCGTGCCACTTGCCGAATTCTTCACCGGCCCCGGCAAGACTGTGCTTGCCAAGGGCGAGATTGTTACCGGTATCACCGTGCCGCCAGCCGGCGACAACTCCGGCAAGGCCTATCTCAAGCACGGCCGCCGTAAGGCAATGGAACTCTCCACCGTCGGCGTCGCCGTCAGCCTCACCATGGAAGGTGGTCTCTGCGATGACATCCGCATCACGCTCGGCGCGGTCGGAGCAACCGTGCTGCGCGCACCCCAAGCCGAGGCCATGCTGCGCGGCACGTCGCTCGACGCGGCAACCGTCAAAAACGCCGCCAACAAGGCGATGGAAGAGTGCACGCCGATCAGCAACGTGCGCGCCAGCGCCGATTACCGCCGCGATATGGTGGGTGTGCTGACCGGCCGCGCCATCAAACAGGCATTGGAGGCTTTCGCATGAAACGGATCGTTGAACTCACCATCAATGGCGAGCCGCGCGACATGGTGGTGGATAGCTGCCGCTCGCTGCTCGATGCGCTGCGCGACGATCTCGGCCTCACCGGCACCAAGAAGGGCTGCGACGTCGGCGATTGCGGCGCCTGCACCGTCATCGTTGATGGCGAGCCGGTCAATGCCTGTCTGATGCTTGCAGTGGAAGCCGAAGGCCGCTCGGTCGAGACGATCGAGGGACTTCAGCCAGGCGTCGATGTGCTGCATCCGCTGCAGGATGCCTTCATGCGCTACGGCGCTTCGCAATGCGGCTTCTGCACCCCGGGTATCCTGATGATGGCCAAGAAGCTGCTCGACGACAATCCGCGCCCGACGGACGAGGACATCCGCTTCGGCCTCAGCGGCAATATCTGCCGCTGCACCGGCTACACCAAGATTTTCGACGCGATCAAAGCAGCCGCGATCGAGATGGAGGCTGCAAGATCATGAACATGACGACCCCTATCGAACAGCGCGATTTCAAGATCGTCGGCAAGAGTGTTCGCCGCGACGACGTGCTCGAAAAGGTGACGGGCGAGGCCGAGTATACCGGCGACGTCAAACTGTCGGGCATGCTACACGGCAAGATCAAGCGCGCGGCGATCGCGCATGCCCGCATCAAGAGCATCGATGTCAGCAAGGCGCTCGCCTATCCGGGCGTCAAGGCGGTGCTGACGCATGAGAACGTGCCACGCGTGCTGCATTACGGCTCACCGCACCCGCGCTCGGCTTCCTGCACCAAGGACCAGTATATACTCGATGACAAGGTACGGTTCTGGGGCGAGGGCGTTGCCGCCGTCGCGGCCATCAGCGAGGAGATTGCCGACGAGGCTCTCGACCTGATCGAGGTCGAGTACGAGCCCTTGCCGGCCGTCTTCGAACCGGAGGATGCGGCCCAGCCGGGTGCGTCGCTCATTCACGATGTCGGCCCTGGCGGCAACCTCGTGCTCGATCCGGTGCGCATCAATCGCGGCGATGTGGACGCCGGCTTCGCCCAGGCGGATTTCGTGCTCGAAGGTGTTTTTTCCGGTGGGCGGCCGCATCCGGCTTACATGGAGCCGAATGTCTGCATCGCCGACTGGGACGGTTCCAACAAGCTTACCTTCTGGACCTCCACCCAGACTTCTTTCATGGTGCGCGGCATCCTTGCCGAAGTGCTCGGTCTGCCGCTTACCAAGGTCCGCGTGCTCGTCGACCACATGGGTGGCGGTTTTGGAGCTAAGCAGGACCTGTTCCAGCACGAATTCCTGTGCGCGCTTCTTGCCAAACAGACGCGCCGGCCAGTGAAGATGGAATTCAGCCGCCACGAGACTTTCGTCGCCGGCCGCTCGCGCCACCCCTGCAAGATCTGGCTGAAACAGGGTTTCAAGAACGACGGCACGCTCGTCGCGCGCGACATGAAGCTGGCCTACGATTCCGGCGCCTACGGTTCGCACGGCCCAGGTGTCACCATTGTCGGCACGACGGCTGCCACCTCGCTTTATCGCTGCGAGAACGTGCGGCTGGAAGGACGCTGCGTCTACACCAATACGCCGATCAACGGTGCCTTCCGCGGCTATGGCGTGGTGCAAAGCTATTATGCGCTCGATATCCAGATGGACGAGGCGGCCGAACGGCTAGGCATGGATCCGGCGGAGCTGAAGCTGAAGAACGTCGTTCGCGCCGGCGACATCGCACCGTCGGGCCACCCGATCCTTGGTCATGGCCTCGAAATCTGCCTCCAGCACGGCATCGACGTGCTGGATTGGAAGAAGCTGCGCAACCGCGACCGCACGCCGGATCCCAAGCGACCCCACATTCGCACTGGCTGGGGCATCGGCTGCGAAATGCACGGTTCTTCCGCCTATCCCGGCATCAAGGAACAGGGCAACGCCACGGTGAAGGTCAACGAGGACGGTACGGTGACTTTGCTCACGGGTGCCGCCGGCCTGGGCACCGGCGCGCACACAGCACTTGCACAGATCGTTGCGGAAGAACTCGGAGTGCGCTTCGAGGATGTTGGCACGATCCATGGCGATACGGACGTAGTACCTTGGGACATCGGCGCGTTTGCCAGCCACACTACTTATCTCGTCGGCACGGCTGCCAAGATGGCAGCCGGTAAGGTCCGCACTGCGGTTCTCGAACGTGCAGCGATGAAGCTGCAGGTCTCGCCGGCCGAGATCGATCTTTCCGAAGGCAAGGTCTTCGTCATCACCGATCCAGGACGCTGCATGACGGTCGCTCAGGCGATGGGTCCTTCCCGTGGCATTCCCGCCGCCAACATCGTTGCGAACGGCACCTACGAGCCGACGAAATCCTATTCCTTCGCCGCACATTTCGCTGAGGTGCATGTCGATACGGAAACCGGCATCGTGGAGGTCAAGCGCGTCATACCTGTGCACGACGTCGGCCGGGTCATCCATCCGATTGCCGCGCAGGGGCAGATCGAGGGCGGCATCCAGCAGGGCATCGGTCACACGCTGACCGAGGACTACGTCATCGACAAGAAGACCGGCCGGTCGCTCAACGCCGGCCTCGTCGACTACAAGATGCCGCTCTCGATGGACATGCCTGACATCGAGACGATCATCCTCGAAGCGGCACCCGATCCAGGTGGCCCCTGGGGCGCCAAGGGCGTCGGCGAGGACCCGATCATTGCCATCGGCCCAGCCATTGCCAACGCCATCCACGACGCCATCGGCGTTCGCTTCCGCCACTATCCGATCACTCCGGAAGACGTACTGAAAGCCTTGAGGGAGAAGGCCGCATGAACATGCACATCGAACCTGAGAGCCGGAAGCTCCCGATAACGATCCTCACCGGGTTCCTTGGATCGGGAAAGACGACGTTGCTCAACTACATCCTCACCGAACGCCATGGCCACCGGATCGCGGTGATCGAAAACGAGTTCGGCGAAGTCGACGTCGACAGCGACCTGGTGCTGGCCTCTGACGAAGAGATCTTTCAGATGCAGAACGGCTGCATCTGCTGCTTCGTCGATGTGCGCAACGACCTCATCGACGTGATGAAGAAGCTGTTGAGCCACAAGGACAAGTTCGACCACATCATCGTCGAGACTTCTGGTCTTGCCGATCCGACGCCTGTCGCCACCGCCTTCTTCGTCGATCGCAGCGTTGCTGAAGAGGTCGAGCTGGATGCCGTCGTCACGCTGGTGGATGCAATGCATATCGACCAGCATCTCTATGATCCGGTTCTTGACGGCAGCGACAACCAGGCGGTCAACCAGGTCGTCGCGGCCGACCGCATCCTCATCAACAAGGTTGATCTTGCCTCAGAGGACGCCCTCGGTTCGCTCGAGGCGTCGCTGCGCAAGCTCAACCAGACGGCGCCGATCCTGCGTTCGACCTATGGCAAGGTGGACCTGACCGATATTCTCGGTGTCAACGGCTTTCGCCCGTCCTATGTGCGCGAGCGGGCGGAAATCCTCGACATCGACATGGACGACGACCACGATGCGCATGGCCATCACGAATGCCACGATACGGCCTGCGACCATCCGGACCATGACCATGGGCACCATCATGACCACGGCCACGGCCGAGCATCGGTCCTGCGCCCGCACAGCCACGATGCGACGGTGAAATCCCACTCTTTCGTTTATCCCAACTCCTTCGACGGCGAGAAGCTCGCCACCTTCCTGAAGGATTATCTCGGCGAGCGCGGCGACGACATCTTCCGTACCAAGGGCATTGTTTCGGTGGCCAATGACGAGCGCTTCTTCGTGCTCCAGGCGGTGCACAAGCTGGTCGATTTCCGTCCGGATCACAGCTGGGGCGAGGATGTCAGGAAGTCGAAGTTCGTCTTTATTGGCCGCAATCTCGACCGTGACGGCATCGACAGAAACCTGCGTGCATGCCTGGCGGCCTAGCGGCGCTTCTCCTGTCCTAATACGCCTGCTCAATTCCTGTGTCCAAGACGCCCGCGCAATTTCCCGCGCGGGCGGTCGCTGCTGATCGCCATGAAATAGCGTTTAAAAATAATAGGTTAGTCGATTTTTCCCCGTTGACAGAAAGTCGGCCCCATGGTTTCTTCACCGTTGAGTAGAAGCGCCGACAATTGCTCACCGTCTGTTGGACGATGAGGCCGCGATGTCGATGCTCACTGCGAAAGGAACACCTGTCGGTTGCAGCCGCCCTGCGGCGTCCGCACCGACTACCCTTCCCCATCATCGGCATTTCCTGAGATCGCGCATCCATGCCGGCTTTTGGCCGGCCTGGGGTCCATCGCGCGGCCCCGCATCGACCGGATCCTCTACGACAGGAGAACAAGGATGATCATTGATCTAAGCTGCTACCCCACCGATCTGGTGGACCTGGCTTGGCGCCACGACGGACCGCCGTTCACCGGCGACAAGCTTTTGAAGATGATGGACGGCCCGTACTATGTGAACGGCAAGCCGCGCCGGATCGACAAAGCCTTCATCCAGCCGCCGCAAGGCAACACCATCTACACCCATGAAGTCATGGACCTGGAAGGCAAGGCCGCCATCCGCCAGTACATGGCCTATACGGAAAAGATGGTGACGGAGCACCCGGACCGTTTCCTTGGCTGCTTCGTCTACAACCCGCGCTATGGCACGCAGAACGGCGCCGAAGAAATCGAACGCTATGCCAAGGAGTTCGATTTCAAGATGGTGCAGTTGCAGGCGAACATGCATGCCTACCGCCCTGACCGCGCGCTCGACTGGCTGCGTCCGGCCATGAAGAAATGCGCCGAGCTCGGCCTCATGGTGAAGGTGCATACCGGCGACGGTCCGTACTCAATCCCCACCGAGTTCTATCCGATCATTCGCGAGTTCCCGGAAGTGAATTTCATCCTCGCGCATTTCGGCGTGCAGACCGGCGGTGTCTACGTGTTCGAGCCGATGCAAATGGCGCTCGACACGCCGAGCGTCTACGTCGAATCCGGCTGGTGTCTGCAGTCGCGCATCGTCGAGTTCGCCAAGGTCCTACCCAAGCACAAGATCCTGTTCGGCTCCGATACGCCGCCGAACGAACCAGGCATGTGGATCAACCTCCTGGAAGTCCTCTGCCACGAGCCGCCGCAGGGCCTCAACCTCGATGAGGATACGCTGGAGGATTACCTCGGCAACAACACCGCCCGCATGATCGGTCTCGAGCCTACCAGGCCGCCGGCGACCGTCGAGGAAGCCGAAGCGTATCTGCGCCAGCACGGCGTCGCGCTTGCCGCGTAAAACTGAACGGAGTGAACAATGATCATCGATACCCATCTTCACCCGACGAACCTCGTGGACGAGGCGTGGCGTCATACCGGTTCGCCCTTCACGGGTGAGCGCATGCTGAAACTGATGGACGGCCCCTACATGATCAACGGCAAGCCACGCCGGATCGACATGGGCTTCATCCAGCCGCCACCAGGCAACACCGGCTACCGGGACGGCAACCGCAAGGGCCGCGACGGCATTCGCGACTACATGGCCTATTGCGCCGAGCTTTGCCAGACGTACCCGGACCGCTTCATCGGCAACTTCAACTACAATCCGCGCTGGGGACCTGAGAACGGCGCGGCGGAGCTGGAATTCCACGTCAAGGAATACGGCTTCAAGATGCTGAAATTGCACGCCAACATGCACGGCTATCGTCCCGACCGCGCGCTCGACTGGCTGCGTCCGGCGATGAAGAAGTGCGCCGAGCTTGGCGTGGTCGTGCTGATCCACACCGGCGACGGCCCGTACACGATCCCGACGATGTTCTACCCGATCATCCGCGAATTCCCGATGGTCAACTTCATCATCGGCCATTTCGGCATTCAGACGGGCGGCAACTACTCGTTCGAATCCTTCTGGATGGCGATGGATACGCCGAACGTCTACTGCGAATCCGGCTGGTGCTTCCAGTCGCGCATCGTGGAGTTCGCCCAGCAGCTGCCGAAGAACAAGATCGTCTTCGGCACGGACAGCCCACCGAACGATCCGGGCATGTGGCTGCGCGAGCTGGAAGTGCTCTGCAAGGACCCGCCGCACGGCATCAACCTCTCCGAGGACGATCTGGAAGGCTATCTCGGCAACAACATCGCCAAGCTTGTCGGCATCGACCCGTCCCCGCCGCCGCGCGACGTAGAGGATGCCCAGGCACGCCTCAAGGATTCCTACGCCGGCGTCGACCGCGCCACCGGCAAGCATCTGGAATTCGCCTGATTTGACAAGGGCGGCGCCTTTCGGGGCGTCGCCAGCCACCCGCAGCGACCCGAGGCCGAGACATGAGCCAGTACCACAAGCAAGACGTCCGCCGTTTCCTGGCCGATTATAAGGCGGAACATCCCGAGGATGTCATCACGATCGATGGGCCGGTCTCGGACGACCAGGACGCAACCGCGTTGATCTGCAACCTGGCAGACAAGGGCCAGCATCCGATGCTGCATCTCAAGAATGTTAGCGGCATAGGCAGTGAGGTCGTCTGCAACATCTTTGCCTCGCGTGACCGCATCGCCCGCCTGCTCGGCTCGACTGCCGACAAGCTGCACGAGGCCTACCAGTCCCGTTCCAACAAACCCTTCACGCCGGAGGTGTTTGAAAGCGGCCCGATCACCGAAGAAATCATTTCTGGTGACGCCGTCGACCTGCACGCATTGCCGATGCTGAAGCACTTCGACACTGACCGCGCGAAATACATCACGTCAGGCATCATCATCGGTGAGCACCCTGAAACCGGGGCCGGCAATCTCAGCTATCACCGCGCCATGATCCATTCGAAGACTTCGCTCGCGACCTCGCTGCATTCGCGCGGCCATCTCTGGCGCCTGATGAACATGGCGAAGGAGAAGGGCGAGCCGATGCCGGTCGCCATGGTGATCGGCGGGCATCCGCTGTTCATGATCGCCGCCTCCGCCCGCCTTGCCTTCGGCGAGGACGAGCGCGATGTTGCCGGCGGCCTGATGGGCGAACCCCTTCAGGTGGTGCGCACTCCAAAATACGGCATCCGTGTGCCTGCACATGCCGAGGTCGTGCTGGAGGGCGTGCTGGATCCCGAGGCCCATGTGGAGGAGGGGCCGTTTGGTGAGTTCACCGGCTATTCCTCCGACCGCTCGACCAACAATCTTTTCACCGTCGAAACCATCATGCGGCGCCGCGATCCGATCCTCGTCTCCGTCGCCGGCGGCAATTCGGCCGAACACCTCAACCTCGGCCGCGTGCCCCGCGAGGCGGAAGTGGTGGAGAAGCTGAAAGCTCGTTTCCCCTCCATTACATCAGTGCACTATCCATCCTCCGGCACCCATTTCCACGCCTACATCGCGATGAACCAGACGCGCGAGGGCGAGGCACGGCAGGTCATGCTCGGCCTGCTCGGCTGGGACCAGTACCTCAAGACCGTCGTGGTGGTGGATGCGGACGTGGATATCACCCGCGACAGCGAGGTGCTCTGGGCGCTTGCCACCCATTTCCAGCCGCACAAGGACGTCGTCATTATCGAGGGCCTGCCTGGCAATGCGCTCGACCCGTCGGCGAGCGGCATCGGCACGACCTCGCGTATGGGGCTCGATGCGACGCGCGGCCCGAATTTCCACGGCGTTCGCGCCCGCATAAGCGACGAGGCCTCGGCTCGCGCTGCCGCACTCCTCAAAAGCGTGGGATAGGCGATGACGACGCGGCCAAGTCGCATGATCGTCGGCATTTCGGGCGCTTCCGGCATGGTCTATGGCAAGCGCATCCTCGAAGTGCTGCGCGACCTCGAGATCGAGACTCATTTGATCATGTCACGCGCAGCCTGCATCACGCTCGCGGCCGAGGCGGATTTTACCAAGCAGGATCTTGAGGCACTGGCGACAGTCACCCATTCAAACAAGGATATCGGTGCCGTCTGCTCTTCAGGCTCCTACAAGACGCTCGGCATGATCGTCGCGCCCTGTTCGGTGAAGACCATGGCGGAAATTGCGACTGGTACGACCGACAATCTGCTTTCCCGCGCCGCCGACGTGGTGCTGAAGGAGCGCCGCCGCCTCGTTTTGATGCTGCGCGAGACGCCGCTCCATCTTGGCCATATCCGCAACATGGCGCAGGTCACCGAAATGGGCGGCATCATCTATCCGCCCGTTCCGGCCTTTTACGCCAAGCCGCAAAGCCTTGAAGAAATGGTCGACCACACCGTTGGCCGGGTGCTCGACCTCTTCGATCTCGACCCCGGCATCGTACGCCGCTGGCCGGGAACGCAGGGAGGGGAATGATATGGGCGCCTGCATTGCCAGCGAGCCGAAAACGCTCACGCCAGAACCCCGCGCTGCCTTCCTCTCGGACGATGCGATCGCCATCCTGGCATTCGCCGCCGAAGCGCTCAAACAGGGCCTCGCCGCCGCCCTCGTCACCCTCGTTGAAATCCGCGGCGGCGCTGCCCGCGCCATCGGCGCGCAGATGGCGGTGCGCGATGACGGCCTTTATTGCGGTTTCGTCTCCGGCGGCTGCACCGAAGCGGCGGTGGCCGCTGACGCCGTGGTCGCCCTCCAGAATGGCATCGATCGCAAGCTTCGCCTCGGCGAAGGTTCGCCGTTCTTCGACATCGTGCTGCCCTGTGGCGGCGGCATCACGCTGGCTATCCACGTCCTGCGAAATGCCACAGCACTCCGCCACATACTTGCCGCGCTGCACCGCCGTGCTCCCGGGCGCCTCCGGTACAACCCCGGCAGGCAGGCTCTTTTCTTCGAACCAGGCGAAGGCGTGAGTGGCTGGGAGGGAGAGGAATTTGTGCGCGTCTACCACCCGAAGCAGCGCATGCTTCTTGCCGGCACGCCCCTGGAGGCTGGCGTGGTGACGCGTCTGGCGGAGATATCCGGCTATGAAGTCGTGAAGATCGAGCGGGGCCAAGCTCCATCGCCGAAACAGCTGGACGCTGACACGGCGGTCGTGCTCCTCTTCCATGACATCGACCGTGAGTTGCCGCTGCTCGAGGCTGCGCTCGCCTCATCCGCCTTCTATATTGGTGCTCTGGGAAGCCGCCGTACTCACGCGAAACGCTGTGAGGTCTTGCGCAAACGCGGTCACCGCGAGACCACGCTTGCCAGGATCAAGGCGCCTATCGGCATATTCGACAAGGCGACAGACGCAAACTCGCTTGCCCTTTCGGTGGTCGCCGACGTCGCGCAGGCAAGATTGCTCCACATGAAGGGCAAGGTCCCGACCGACCCGACGGTCCCCCGGACGCTTGCTCTCAACACGATCGACAAGTGCTTCGCCCCCATGAACGCAAGTGAACTCATCACAAACGCAGGGGGCAACTAGCGATACGTCCGGGCTTTTCGCTGGCCGCAGGCCTCCCAGCTTGTCCAGTGTGTTCCCAAAGTCCGGCGTGGGCCGGCGACGCATTCGGGGGCTCCCACAACGCCCCCTCGCGTCGCCGGCTCCTTATCCTGCCCCGCCTGCAGTGCCAGCCAATCGTTTGAAGGGCGAACCGATGAAGAGCGTTTCCACGCTACGAGCAAACGGCAGTATTCAAGGTACCTGTCCGCAAAGGGCGGAGCCGCCCTTCTCAAATCGCATCGAACTGACATCTCGCGCGCTGATCAAAAATGAGCGTGGCTGCATCCTGTTGGTCAGATCCAAGAATTCAGCCAACTGTCTGTGGCAGATGCCAGGTCGCCAAATCGGGCGTGGAGAAAGCTGCGCGATGTCGATTGTTCGATGCCTTCACGACGATCTGGGAATCCTCACATGGCCAGTCTCGGCCGTTTTCATAAATGACCAGTTTGATGACATTGGTGGCCTCCACACACTTTCGATCACTTATGCGGTTTCCATACTCTCGGGTGAACCGCGTGTGACAGCCTCTGGCCAATTGGATGAGGCGCGATGGTTTGGTCAACCGCCCGAAGGTGTCACCAAAGAGACTGTCTGTGCACTGGAAAGTCGCGAAATCGTAATGTTCAGAGCGTCCTGACAGGTCCAGGCTAGCCTTAGGCTCACCGAAAACCAGGTGCCGACGACTAGATCGCACCACCTAAGTGCGACCGTGGGCGCTTGCGCCAGCGTTTTCAGGTCGCATCGCCGCCACGAAGGCCGCTTTCAAACGTTCAGCTGCCGGTGACAAGCTATGCTGGCGCCTTTGCAAGAGCGAGACATTGCGCATTACGGTCGGGTCGACGAGATCCACGGTAGTTACACGAACTGCTGACGCCAGTTGGCTGGAGTTCTCCGGCAAGACGGCAACGCCCATGCCGGCGGAGATCATGCTGATGGCGGTGGTCGAGAAGCGCACTTCGTATTTTGGCTGGAAGTTGGGCACAACACGGATGAGGTTATGCTCGACAATGCTGCGAAGCGGATTCGTGGCTGCGAGCGTGATAAGTGTCTCGCCCTTCAACTCGGCCCAGCGAACGGATTTTTGCCTGGCGAAGCGATGGTCTTCCCGGCAGACAAGCATGAGCTTGTCGCGCATGAGAGGCGTAGCGGTGATTTCGGGATCGTCTTCCGAGAGCGTGCCGATGGCGATATCGACCTCATTGCGCTTGAGCGCCGGACTGATCGCCTCTTCGGGCATGTCGCGGATGCTGACCAGAATTTCGGGATGCATGCTCACGAACGCCGCAATGATAGGCGGCACGATCGTCGCTGCGAGCACGATTGCAGCGGCGATCGTCACCTGGCCGCGTTTCAACGATGCGTTGTCGCGCATATCGCCAACTGCGAGTTCCAGGTCTTTCAGTATCTTACGGGCTTGTGGCAGGAACTCCTGGCCCACGAGAGTGAGCGAAACCATGCGGGTGTGGCGGTCAAACAGGCGTACGCCGATCTCCGATTCCAGATCTCGAATGACTATGCTGACGGCCGATTGCGTGAGGTGAAGGTTCCGGGCCGCGAGATTGAACTGGCCAAGGTCGGCCACCGCAATGAAGGCCCTGAGTTGCCGCAAGGTGATGTTCATGGATGCGCGGCCCTCCTGTTCTCCAATGTCATCAAATCCTGCCGTCCCTATGCCTGTCCAGCCTGCAGCACCGGCTGTTCGGTCTGGCCTGCCATTGGCAACACTGCTTCGTCGGACCGGATACAGTCTGATACCACACCCGGCCCGACCGGTTTGAGTTCAATCTAGATAACCGTGGCGGTCGGCGAGATAAAACACCTCCAGCAGCATGCTCACGGCAGCACCCGAACCTTGGTCTTGGTTTTGCTGGATTCCAGCGCGGCCTAGCTTGCCAGGGCAGGCTGGTTGGTCTGGCCGGCCATCAGCAGACCAAGTTCGTCGAGGCGAGTTCGGTCAGGCGGCAGTTCACCTAGGATTTCGCCGTGGAACATAACCAGGATACGGTCGCAGATCGCGAAGAGTTCTTCGAGTTCGGTGGAGATGAGCAGAATGGCGCGGCCGTTGTCGCGCTGTTTAAGCATCTCCTCCATCACGAACTCCATGGCGCCGATATCGATGCCCCGGGCGAGCTGGTTGACGAGGATGAAATCCGGGTTGCGCGCAAGTTCACGCGCGACCACCAGCTTCTGCTGGTTGCCGCCGGAGAGCGCGCCGATCGGCTGATCCTCGTCGCGGCTTTTTATGCGAAACCGCTTGATGAGATCGCGTGTGTGCTCGCCGATGACCCCCCGGTTCAACATACCGCGGCAGGCGAAAGGCTTCTGATCGTAGCGCTGGAGGATTGTGTTTTCGCTCAGCGACATCGAAGCCACGATGCCGTGTTTGTGCCGGTCCTCCGGGATGTGTGAGAGGCTGCTGGCATTGATGCGGGCCGGGTCGAGGCCGGTAATGTCCTTGCCATTCAAAATCACGCGGCCGCTGTCGATCGGCAGCAGACCGGAAAGTGCCAGCGACAGTTCCGTCTGACCGTTGCCGGACACGCCGGCAATACCGACGATCTCGCCGGCGCGCACGTTGAGGCTCACGCCGCGCACGGCCGGCAGGCCGGTCTCGGCGCGGCAGGTGAGGTTGTCGACCGACAGCACGATGTGGCCGGGCGGTTCAGGGCTGCGCGGCAGCTCCATGCGCACGTCGCGGCCGACCATCATGCGGGCAAGCTCGCGTGCATTCGTCTCGCCGACATTGACCGTGTGCACGACGCGCCCGTCGCGCATGACGCTGATGCGATTGCTGACGCGCATCACCTCGTCGAGCTTGTGCGAGATGAAGACGACCGTCTTGCCGTCTTTGGCGAGGTCTCCCATCAGCGAGAGCAGGCGGTCGGTCTCCTGTGGGGTGAGCACGGCTGTCGGCTCGTCGAGGATGAGCAGGTCGATGCCGTGGAACAGGACTTTCAGGATTTCCACTCTCTGCTGCTCGCCGACCGAAAGGTCTTCGATGATGGCGTCCGGACGCACGTCGAGGGCGTAGCGGTCCGAAAGTTCTCGGATTTTTGCATGGACCTCGTCCATGTCGTTAATGACGCGCAACGGAGATCCCTGGCCGAGAATGTAGTTTTCCGCCACCGTCAGGTTCGGCACGAGCATGAAATGCTGGTGCACCATGCCGATGCGTTGACGGATCGCCTCGCGCGGGCTGTTAAAGCGCACGGACTGGCCCTTGAAGACGATCTCGCCTTCGTCGGGCCGAACCATGCCGCAGATCATGCTCATCAGGACGCTCTTGCCCGCACCGTTCTCGCCCAGCAGCGAGTGGATCTCGCCCTGCTCGATTTCCAGTGACACGCCGTCGCTGGCAACGATGGGGCCGAAGCGCTTGCGGATGTTCTCGACGCGCAGGAAGGGTTTCTGAGACATGTCCATTACCTCATCTCGTAGGGCTGGCCGAGTTTGCTGGGGGCAGCGCCCTTGCCTCGGACCACGACGAGCGTGACGATCGTCATGATGTAGGGAAGCGCCTGCAGCACCTGGTAAGGCACAACGATGGATGCCTGCGCCTGGAGCATCAGCTGCAGCGCGTAGAACAGGCCGAAGAGCAGCGAGACGAAGAACGCCCCAATCGGCGACCAGCGTGCAAAGACGACCACGGCGAGCGCGATGAAGCCGCGGCCGGAGGTGATGCCCTCGACGAACTGATTGGAATGCCCGAGCGTCAGGAAGGCCCCGCCGAGGCCGGCGAGCCCGGTGCCGACCAGCACCGCGGCATAGCGGTAGCTCGCAACATCGCGGCCGGCGACGTCGACGGCTTTCGGGTGTTCGCCGACAGCGCGGAGCGTCAAGCCGAAGGACGTGCGGAAGAGCACGAGGCTGGCCAGGATCGCGACGAGGACCGTCGAATAGACGATGAGGTTCTGCCGGAAGAAGGCTTCGCCAAGAAAGGGAATATCGCTCAGGAAGGGGATCTGCACGGGCTGCGCGATCTCGATGCCCTTGCCGGTCGAGACGTAATAGGTACGGAACAGGAAGGCGGTGAGACCCATGCCGAGCAGGTTTAGCGCCGCACCCACAACGATTTGGTCCGCTTTGATGGTGATTGTAAAGAAGGCAAAGATCGCCCCGAACAGCATGCCGCCCGCGATGCCGGCCAGCAGGCCAAGCGGGATACTGCCGGTGGCGAAGGCTGCCGCGAAGCCGCAGAAGGCACCGACGAGCATGGTGCCTTCCAGCCCGATATTGAGCACGCCCGCTCGCTCGGAAAATATCTCGCCGATGGAGGCGAAGATCAGGGGGGTCGCAAGCCTCCAGGCGGCGCCCGCAAGCGTCGCGAGAAAGGTGAGAAACATCATGTCGTCCATGGAGATACCCCTCAGGAAGGTCGCCTAGAGCAATTCCGGCAAGGTGCGTGAAGTGGTCCTGCCCGGGAATTGCGCAAATGCTCCAAAGTTTTGTCTTCCCTCAGGGCTTAGGCGCCTTGCGGGAGTTTCCATTTTTCAAGCCACGATCCTGCGGATGTCGCGCAGCCTGGTGAAGGCGACGACCGAGAGAATGACGATACCCTGTATGATCAAAACGAGGACCTGCGGCACCTGCGAGGTGATTTGCAGCACCTCCGAGCCGGAGCGAAGGGTCGCGAAGAGCCCGCCCGAAACGATCGCCGCCAGGGGGTTGTTGCCGGCAAGCAGCGCGACCGCGATCCCTTCGAAACCGTAGCCCGGCGAAATGTTCTGGTAGAGGCGGTGCGTGACACCCGCCACTTCGAAGGCGCCGGCCAGCCCCGCCATTGCACCGGAAATGCACATTGCGATCATTACGTTGCGGGCGACCTGCATACCGGCATAGCGGGCTGCGTATGGATTGAGACCAACGACGCGGAGTGCAAAGCCGCGGCTGCTGCGCTGAAGAAAGATGTAGAGCGCGACTGCCAGAACGACGGCGACGATGATACCGATATGGAGGCGCATGTCGGAGACGATGCGTGGCGTCCAAGCTTCGCGGATAAGTCGGGCAGATTGAGGATAGGCAGCACTTGCATCGCGCATCGGGCCGGTGACGAGATAGCTCGTTAGGATCAGCGCGATGTAGTTGAGCATGATCGTTGTGACGATCTCGCTGGCCTGGAAGCGTACTTTGAGATAGCCGGCAATGCCTGCCCAAGCGGCCCCCGCCAAGGCGCCGGCCAGCATGACAAGCGGCGCATGCACCCAGACGGAAAGCCCGTCAAAATTGGTGCCGACCAATGTGGCGGCAATCGCTCCAGCATAGAGCTGGCCCTCGGCGCCTATGTTCCAGATCGAACAGCGGAAGGCAACGCAGAGGCCAGCGCCGATCAAGATCAGCGGCGTCGCCTTCAGCAGGATTTCGCCAACCGAGCGCATGTCCTGAAAGGAGCCGAAGATCATCACTGTGACCACGTCGCTCCCATCGAAACCGTTCAGCCACAAAAGGGCTGCGCCGCATGCTAGCGCGACAAGGACCGCTGCGGCCGGCGTCGCCGCGTTGATCACGGCTTGCCTGAGCGTTCGGCCGAAAGCTTGGGCTGCTTGAGGATACACGTTCTCACGCACTCCCTGGTTTACCTGTTCCATGGGTCCGGTCCGAATGTTGGTATGAGGCGCAGCAAGGCGCCGTGGCCGAAGGGCCGGCCACAGCGCTTGCGGGTCACTGGGCGTCGGTCTTGATCTCACCGGCAGCGATTTTGGCGCTGATCGCCTTCACCTCGGCGCGGATGTCTTCGGGCACGGAGACCGGACCGTCATCGCGGAAGGTGAATGAGATGACTTTCGGATCCTTCAGGCCAAAGATGATGTTTTCCTTAGGCGGGCTCCCGTCCTTTATCGAGTGCACGACTTCCACCACGCCCTGCGCGTAGTCGGCAACGTAGAGGCCGAGAATGTTGTTCGGTGCTACCTGGGTAAAGTCGCTGAAGATCGAAAAAGAGCGCACAGCCGGCCCGGATTCCGAGATCGCCTGATAGCCGCCGACGGTCGCACCCGAAGCATTCGGCACGACGAAATCCGCGCCCTGCGAAATCATGCTCAAGGCTGCTTCCTTGGCAGCGGTCGTATCGGTGAAGTTGCCGATATAGGCCTCGCTGATCGGGAAGTCCGGATTGACGCTCTTGGCGCCGTTCTTGAAGCCGACAAAGGCCTGCTGGATCGGCGGGATTTCCATGCCGCCGACGAGGCCGGCCTTTTTGCCCATCTTAGCTGCGATGACGCCCATGAGGTAGAAGGGCTGGCTCGTATCGGTGTTGAGGCCGATGACATTGCCTTCGTGGATGCTGCTCGACGAGATCAGGAAATAGGTGTCGGGATAGTCGAGCGCGACTTCCAGTGCGGCATCTTGGAATTCGAAGCCGTGGCCGAGGATGACCTTGTAGCCCTGGCTGGCATAGTCGCGGAACGCCTTTTCGAACGAGGCCGGGTTCTGTTGCAGCTCGACATAGCTGATCTTGGCACCGAGCTGTTCTTCGACGCCCTTCAGCGCATTGAAGCCGATCCGGTTCCAGCCCTCTTCCGAAACGCTACCGGGCACGAGAAGGCCCATCTTGAAGTCTTCGGCCTGTGCCATCGCCGGAATGGACACGGCGATGGTCAGCGCCGCCACTCCTTCCACGAACGTTCTGCGTGAAAGTCTCATTGCTCTTCCTCCCATTTGATAAGTTCCCAGGGACCGCGCTTATTTCGCGCGTGTCTGGATCTCACCCGCAATGATCTTCGCACTCACCTCTTCAAGGTGATTGCGCAGGTCTTGCGGTATCGATCTGGCGGCTTCGTCGTTGAAGGTGAACTTTATGACGTCCTTATCCTTCAGGCCGAAATCGACATTGCTTTGCGGCACGGCGCCGTCCCGAATGCCCGAGACGATGCGTACGATGCCTTGACCGTAATCGGCTATGAACGTGCCGAGGATATTCTTGGGAGCGACGTCGGTGTAGTCGCTATAGACGCTGAAGGTGCCCGACTGCGTGCCTGATTCCTGCGCGGCGCGGATGACGCCCAGTCCCGCTGCATTTGCATTGGGAACGACGAAATCGGCGCCCTGCGCCATCATGCTGACGGCGGCTTCCTTGGCGGCGCTCGCATCGGTGAAGCTGTTGATGAAGACCGTGGACACGGGGTAATCCGGGTTCACGCTCTCGGCACCTTTCCGAAAGCCCTCGAAGGCATGCGCGATGGGCGGAATTTCCATGCCACCGATAAGGCCCGCGCCCTTGCCCATCTTTGCAGCGATCACGCCCATCAAGTAGAAGGGCTGGCTGGCATCGGTATTGAGGCCGATGACTTTCCCTTCATGTACGCTGCTCGACGAGATGAGGAAAACGGTGTCGGGGAAATCCTCAGCCGTCGTGAGGGCGGCGTCCTGGAACTGGAAGCCATGGCCCAGAACGACTTGATAGCCCTGGCTTGCATAGTCGCGGAACGCCTTTTCGAAGGCGGCTGGGTTCTCGGCCAGCTCGACATAACTGATCTTGGCGCCGAGCTCCTTTTCCACTCGCTTCAGCGCGTCGTAGGCGATCCGATTCCAGCCTTCCTCCGCGACGCTGCCGGGGACCAGGAGGCCCATCTTGAAATCTTCGGCATGGGCATGGTCTAGCCAGACCATGCCGGCAAGGGCCGACCCGAGAGTGGAGGCAAGCAGCGAACGACGTGAAAATGCAGTGCTCTTCATCCCATTCTCCCATTAGATTGAGGTCCAATCCCCCCGGAGTTGCTCTCGGCTTATGCGTTCTCCTTCAAGCGAACGGTGTCGGTTGTGCTCTGTGAGACGAGACGACCCTTCGAGAAGACGAAGGCCCGGTCTGGTCCGCCGGCAACCAGCGTGTCGGTGTCGGTGCAGTCGGCGATGACGAAGTCGGCGCGGGCGCCGGCCTTGAGGCCGTGCTCCTTGCCGAGACTCATCAGGCGGGCTGGCGACGTCGTGATCATGCGGTGGGCAGCAGCAAGCTCATCCCCCCGAAGATGGCCGGCGAGCAATGTCCAGCGCGCGATTTCCAGCATGTCGCCCGAGCCGGTTGGCACAAACGGATCCTGGATGTTGTCCGACGCCGTGGCGATGCTGACGCCGGCGCGGCAGAGCTCGGCCACGCGCGTCAGACCGCGCGGCGGCAACATCTCGGCGTCGCGGCCCTGCAGGTAGAGGTTCGCCGCTGGCAATGTGACGACGCCGACATCAAGCGCAAGAAGACGCTCTGCGATACGCTGGAATTCCTTGCGGGGCAGGGCACTCAGCACAGAGACGTGACTGAATACGGTGCGGCCCTGCATGCCGAAGCGCTCGACCCGCTCGAGAGCTGCATCAAGCAGATGCACATCGGCATTGAGATGTTCATCGAGATGCAGATCGACCGGTTTTCCCGCCTTGACGGCGGCGGAAAACAACATGTCGAGGTAGCGTGGTGGGTCTTCCGAGACAGCAGGCGTGCCACCCACTGCATCGGCGAGCGCCACGGCGCCATCGATATTCTCGGTCAGCCAGTCGAAGTCCTGGCCGGGATGCGGTGTCATGAAGGCCACGAGCTGCAGAGTGATGTCATCTCGCGCCCCGTCGCGCACGCCTGCCAGCGTCTCAATGCCATGGAAGCCGGCATCCTTGTCGACGTTGACGTGGCTGCGAATGGCGGTCGTGCCGCGGGAAAGACACCGCCTGATGGTGCGCATCGCCCGCTTGTGGATGTCATCGGGACCGGCGGTTCGGGCATATTTGGCGAATGCCTCGCGGGCGCCTTGGAGCGTGCCGGAAGGATTGGGGGTAAAGTGCAGTACTCCGGTCTTGTCGAGGTGCTGGTGCACATCGACGAAACCTGGCGAAACCAGCATGTCTGTAATGTCGACGCAGGCGCTGCAGGACCTGGTGTCCAGGGACGGCCCGATTGCGACAAAGCGTCCATCCGCCCCGACTATGATGTCGCTGACCGCTTGCGAGCCGTCTGTCTGAATGACAGCTCCCCCGGTGAGTGCAAAGGGCTGCCCAGAGACGAGGTCTGCTATGGATGCAGTTGGAAAATCGCGCACAGCTTGTTCCCGCATTCTTGTTATGACGGAAAGAGAGCACGGGCGATTAATTTAGACAAATTTATTATTTCAATCTTTTGATGAGGAAAAAACAATAATGCGTCGTGAGCATTCTCTGTCTTTGGCAAAAGGAAAAATGCTCCAGTTCAACAGATCTCGCTCTGCATTCAGGAGGTTGGGGCTGTGTTGACGCTTGGTACCGGGTGGAAGCGGAATGTCTGCTATCGTGTTTTTTCGTGCCAGAACGGACGGTCCGCTCCCGTGATGAGTTTCGGGTGCCGGCGGGCGTACGAAAGTCCCCGAGGAAGGAACCCACGGGCCACAGTCAACGGCTATGGATATTTCGATCTGTGGCTGATGTCGGCGATGGCGCGGCCGCCGATGGGAAGCGCGAGGTGGATGCGGACAGGCCGCTTCGTTGCTCCATCGCGCGGTATTGGCGGCCCGGCGCTGGTCCGGCCACTCGCCTGTCGAGGCCAGGCTCCTTGTTGAAGAAGCCCGTCATGCTCTGCCGCTGCCGAACGACGCTCAATGCAAGCGCAACGAACGGCGCGTGCCCTTTACCTCACCGCGCGCGCCCTCCCGCGCAGCGGGTTCGTTCCACGGCCCCAGATACGACGTTCAACGTCTATTGGAGTGTCCGGCGATGACAACTCTTGGCAACGCCAGTGCCGTCCGAGGCAACATCGCAACTGAAGGACCCATAGCGGGGCAAATCGTGGTCAGGTCGAGCGTATGCGCGACGCGATCTCCAGGGCTTTGCGCGATAGGCTGCGGCCCGATCACAGGTAGATAGATGTTTATTAGTAGTTTCTAAACTTGTTCGCAAGAAACAAGAATACTGTTTCAATAGATACTTGCATTATTGCTCAAACACGGAAAGGTTGAGCTTGCGCTAAATTTTGCGTGGGCGACGTGGATCACATAAGTTCACCAGGTGCTGGGATGGACAGCGGGCGTCATTTGCTTGGCGTTGATCACGCAATTCTTGCGTCAACCTGCCGATCCAGATGTCATCCGCCATGACGCCCGCTTGACCATCTTCTGTCTGGAGGCTTGGCGGCGTTGCTCAAGCCAGGCCTGGCTTGATGTCATTGGCAAGCGCGCCAGGCGACTGAAGGCAAACAGACCCGATGCGCGCAGCGGAAAACCTACCATTCTGCGAACGAACCGTCTTTGTGGCGCCAAACGGGGTTACGCCAGCGATGGCCCTCCTTTGCGCGTTCCTTCACGTAGTCCTCGTCGACGTCGACTCCGAGCCCGGGACCGTCCGGGATGGCGACGAAGCCGTCCTCATAACGGAACACGTCCTTGTTCTTGGCATAGTCGATCAGGTCGTTGGTCTTGTTGTAGTGGATGCCGAGGCTCTGTTCCTGGATGAAGGCATTGTAGCTGACCGCGTCTAGCTGCAGGCATGCGGCAAGCGCGATAGGTCCGAGCGGGCAGTGGGGGGCGACGGCGACGTCATAAGCCTCGGCCATGGCAGCTATCTTGCGGCACTCGGTGATGCCGCCGGCGTGCGAAAGATCGGGCTGGATGATGTCGACTACGCCTTGCTCGAAGACGCTCTTGAAGTCCCAACGGCTGTAGAGCCTTTCGCCGAGTGCGATCGGCGCAGATGACAGCGCGGCGATCTCCTTCAGTGCCTCGCGGTTTTCGCTGAGCACCGGCTCCTCGATGAACATCAGACGGTAGGGTTCAAGCTCCTTGACCAGCACGCGAGCCATCGGCCGGTGGACGCGGCCATGGAAATCGACGGCGATACCGACATGAGGACCGACGGCCTCGCGCACCATCGCGACGCGCTCCACGGCTGAATCGATCTTGTCATGGCTGTCGACGATCTGCAGTTCCTCGGTGCCGTTCATCTTGAGGGCTGAGAAGCCGCGTGCCACCACGTCCCTGGCGCCGGCAGCGACATCGGCGGGACGATCGCCGCCGATCCAGGAATAGACCTTGATGCGATCGCGGCAGCGGCCGCCAAGCAGTTCATGCACCGGCACGCCGAGTGCCCGGCCCTTGATGTCCCATAGCGCCTGGTCGATGCCGGCAATCGCACTCATCAGGATCGGACCGCCGCGGTAGAAACCGCCGCGATACATGACATTCCAATGGTCCTCGATGAGCCGCGGATCCTTGCCGATCAGATAGTCGGCGAGTTCATGGACCGCAGCCTCGACGGTATGGGCGCGGCCCTCGACCACGGGCTCGCCCCAACCGCTCACGCCCTCGTCGGTTTCGATCTTGAGAAACAGCCAGCGCGGCGGAACGATGTAGGTCTTGAGTGCAGTGATCTTCATGGTGTCGGCACTAACTCCGGATGGGCTGGCGTTCAGTCTTTCTTGTGCTGGCTCTTGGCGCGCGCGAGGTCGCGCGCGGCGAGGTCCAGGATCTCGTTGGCTGCGTGGCGAGCAGCTGCGGCGTCGCGCATGCGCAGCGCTTCGACGACGCCGTAGTGAACCCTGACGGCTTCGTCGCGCCGGTCGACGGAATTGGCTGTCGCCTCGAGCGCAAAATTCAACGCTGTCTCGATCATCCCGCCGATCTGGCGAAAGATCGGGTTGTGGCAGGCCCCATAAAGGACCTGGTGAAAGGCGGCGTCCGAGCGGGCGAAACGGGCAACGTCGCTTCCCGCTGCTTCCATGCCTTTCCATGCCAGTTCGAGATCGGCGATCTCCTGTAGCGAGGCTCGGGTCGCGGCAAGTTCGGCGACCAGCGGCTCGATGGCACGGCGGGTTTCCAGGATGGAGTCGAACAATTTGGGATCAAGTGTGTTTGGCGCGTGCCACTCCAGCACCTGGGGATCAATGATGTTCCAGTTGTCGCGTTCGCAGACGACGGTGCCGATGCGCGGGCGGCTGAGAACAAGGCCCTTGGCTGCGAGCGTCTTGAGCGCTTCGCGGATGACGGTGCGGCTTACACTGTATTCCGTGCAGAGGTCGATTTCGCTCGGTAGCGTGCTGCCCACCGGATGGTTGCCGGCGAGGATTTGAGAAGCGATTGCCCGCACGACATCGGGCAGGACGCGCGGGCGACGTGACTTCGCTGCCGCTTCAGGTGCCTCGTTGATGTTCATGCGTTCTCCTCCCCAAGAGCGTTTTCTCGTTCTTATGTCCGCTTCTTATGCCGGACAATGCGCCCCTGCGATCATCCATGACGGTGTCGCGAAAGGAAGCTATCTCATTTATCATACCAGCGCAATTGACTGGTATGATAAAAGAAGCTAGCGTTTGTCATCCGGGCTGATTGCCCGGCACCTTTGGGAGGAGTTCACATGCGATTGTTGAAGACGGCGCTCGTCGCGGGCGCCCTTGCGGTTCTGTCTGCCACCACCATTGCTTCTGCCTATGCGCAGGAGACCAAGATCGGCTTCATCGTGAAGCAGCCCGAGGAACCCTGGTTCCAGGACGAGTGGAAGTTTGCCGACCAGGCGGCCAAGGAAAAAGGTTTTACGCTGGTCAAGATCGGCGCTGAGGACGGCGAGAAGCTGATGTCGGCGATCGACAATCTCGGCGCCCAGGGCGCCCAGGGCTTTGTCGTCTGCACGCCCGACGTCAAGCTTGGGCCTGGCATCGTCGCCAAGGCGGCCGCCAACAACCTCAAGGTGATGACCGTCGACGACCGTCTGGTCAGCGCTGACGGCAAGCCGATCGAGGAAGTTCCGCATATGGGCATCTCTGCCACCAAGATCGGTGAGGCAGTCGGCCAGGCGATCGTCGACGAAATGAAGGCCCGTGGCTGGAAGGCCGAAGAGGTCGGTGCGATCCGTGTCTCCTATGACCAACTGCCGACCGCCGTCGATCGCGTCGAGGGCGCGATTTCGGTGCTCAAGGCCAACGGCTTCAAGGCCGAGAACATCTTCGACGCGCCTCAGGCGAAGACCGACACGGAAGCCGCGCTCAACGCGGCGACGGTTGTCCTGAACAAGAACGCCAACATCAAGAAGTGGGTCGCTTTCGGCCTCAACGACGAAGCGGTTCTGGGTGCCGTGCGTGCATCGGAAGGCGTCGGCATCGCGGCTGACGGTATGATCGGTGTCGGCATCGGCGGCGCGGACTCGGCGATCAACGAGTTCAAGAAGCCTTCGGCCACCGGCTTCATCGGTTCGGTGATCATCTCGCCGAAGCGCCATGGCTATGAGACTGCGCTCAACATGTATGAGTGGGTCGCCAACGGCAAGGAACCGGAGAAGCTGATCCTGACCGCCGGCGCGCTTGCCAAGCGTGACGACTTCGAAAAGGTCCGTGCGGAACTCGGCATCGAGTAATCACCGCTACATTGAACGGTGTCCGGCGGCGGTGCTTTGCTGCCGTCGGACATTCAGGAGAACCGTCGATGTCATTTCTCGAATTTTCTCACATCTCGAAAGCCTATCCTGGCGTCCAGGCGCTGTCCGACGTGTCGTTTTCCGTCGCAAAGGGGGCCGTCCATGGCCTGATGGGCGAAAACGGCGCCGGCAAGTCGACGATGATTCGGGTCCTCTCGGGCGACCAGCATGCCGATACCGGCGACATCATCATCGACGGCCAGGTCCAGAAATATGCCTCGACGCGTGACGCCTTTCATGCCGGCGTCATCGTCATTCACCAGGAACTGCAGCTGGTTCCGGAGCTTACCGTCGCGGAAAACCTGCGGCTCGGCCGCTTTCCGGCCAATGCCGGTGTCATCCAGTCACGACAGATGTTTTCGGAGGTCGGCGACAAGCTGAAATCTGCAGGCATCGACATCGACCCGCGCCGCAAGGTCAAGACGCTGTCGATCGGCGAGCGGCAAATGGTCGAGATCGCCAAGGCGATCATGCTCGATGCACGCGTCATCGCGTTGGACGAGCCGACGTCGTCGTTGTCGTCGCGCGAAAGCGAAATTCTCTTCAGCCTGATCGAGCGCCTGCGCGCCGAAGGCAAGGTCATTCTCTACATCTCCCATCGCCTCGACGAGGTGTTTCGGCTCTGCGACAGCCTGACCGTGCTGCGCGACGGCAAGCTGGCCGCCCATCACCCGAGCCTCGAAAACGTCACGCGCGAACAGGTGGTGGCGGAGATGGTCGGTCGCGAGATCTCCAATGTCTGGGGCTGGCGCGCCCGAACGGTGGGCGATGTCAGGCTGAAGGCTGAAGGCATCGCCGGCGAGAAGCTCGTGCAACCGGCGAGCTTCGAGGCGAGGGCTGGCGAAATTCTCGGCTTCTTCGGACTGATCGGCGCCGGCCGCTCCGAATTGATGCGCCTGGTCTATGGTGCCGACGCGCGCAGCAGCGGAACGATCAATGTAGACGGACAAACAGTTCATGCCGTCGACCCGCGCCAGGCGATACGAGCCGGCATCGTGCTGTGCTCCGAAGACCGCAAGCATGACGGCATCATCCAGGGACGGTCGCTCGAGGAGAACATCAACATTTCCTCGCGTCGCCACAACACCCGCTTTGGCATCCTCAATGCGCGCAAGGAAGCCGAAATCGCCGAGACCTATATCAAGAAGCTCAAGGTCCGCACGCCTTCGCGCAAGCAGGACATCCTGAACCTGTCGGGCGGCAACCAGCAGAAGGTCATTCTCGGCCGCTGGCTGTCCGAACAGGGCGTCCACGTCCTTATCGTCGACGAGCCGACACGCGGTATCGATGTCGGCGCCAAATCCGAAATCTACGAAATCCTCTACCAGCTCGCCGAGCAAGGCATGGCGATCATCGTCGTCTCCAGCGAACTGCCCGAGGTAATGGGCATCTGCGACCGCATCCTGGTCATGTGCGGCGGCCGCATCTCGGCGCACATCGACCGCAACGATTTCAGCGAGCGCGCAATCCTGGCGGCAGCGCTTCCCGACACGAAGACGCCAGACGCAATCGCATCCTGAGGGGACTGAGCATGACAAACTCTTTCAAGAAGATACTGCTTGGCGACCAGGGCCTCGTCGTGATCTTCGTTCTGGCCTTCGCGCTGGTGTCGATCTTCGTCCCGAACTTCCTGACCGAGCGCAACATGCTCGGCCTGCTGCAGTCGGTCGTCACCGTCGGCATCGTCGCCTGCACGATGATGTTCTGCCTGGCGGCGCGGGATTTCGATCTATCGGTCGGTTCGATCGTCGCTTTTGCCGGCATGGTCGCCGTCATGGCCTCGAACGCCACCGGTTCGATCATGGTCGGAATCCTCGCGGCCCTGCTTTGCGGCGGCGCCGTCGGCCTGATCAACGGCGTGGTCATCGCCAAATTCCGTATCAATGCACTGATCACCACGCTGGCGACGATGCAGATCGTGCGCGGCCTCGCGCTGATTGCCTCCGACGGCCGGGCGGTGGGCATCAATGATCCGAATTTCTACCAGCTTGCGCTGTCCAAGCTGCTTGGCATTCCAACGCCGATCTGGGTGCTGGCGATCCTGTTCGTGGTGTTTGGCTTTGTGCTCAACCGCACCGTCTTCGGCAAGAACACGCTGGCCATTGGCGGCAATCCGGAAGCGTCGCGTCTGGCTGGCGTCAATGTCGACTGGACGCGTATCTGGATCTTCACCCTGCAAGGCATGGTCTGCGCCATCGCCGGCATCCTGCTCGCATCGCGCATCACCTCGGGCCAGCCCAATGCGACCATCGGCCTGGAGCTGTCGGTCATCTCGGCCTGCGTGCTCGGCGGCGTTTCGCTGGCCGGTGGCCGCGCGGCGATCGCCGGCGTGATCGTCGGGGTCATGATCATGGGTATCGCCGAGAATGTGATGAACCTGCTCAACATCCCGGCCTTCTACCAGTACATCGTCCGTGGCGTGATCCTGCTGCTCGCCGTGTTGCTCGACAATCTCAGGTCCAGCGCGCTCGGACGCCGTTGAGATGCAAGGGTTTGTCGAACTTGAAGGCGACCGCCTGTCGCTGCGGATGAGCCTGAAGGGCGGGGCGGTCGTTGACGGCCATACGCGCGATGGACGTCGCTTCTTGCGCCGACATGACGACGGCGCGTTCGACGTCTTGCGCTCGGCCTGCTTTCCTTTGGTTCCGGTCGGCAATCGCGTCGAAGGCAACGGTTTTGAGCTGGGCGGCAAAAGCTATCGCTTCACGCACAACACGGCTGAGCCGAACTACATCCATGGCGACGGCTGGCTAGCCGAATGGAACGTTGAAGATGCATCGGCCACCCATGTTCGGCTCGCTTTCGAGCAACTGCGGCCGGCTAAGTCGCCACACGTCTATCGCGCTGTTCAGACCGTCACTCTGGACGGTGCAACCGTGACCTTATCGCTTTCGGTGACGAACCTGGGTAACGAGCCGTTGCCGTTTGGCATCGGCTTCCACCCCTATTTTCCCCGCACCGAGGGCACCCTGCTCACGGCCCCGGCGATGGCTTGGTGGACCGAGCGCGAGGGCTATCTGCCTGGCGTGCGCACGCCGATCCCGGACAGCGCCGATTTCGCAACGCCGCGCCTGCTGCCACGCCGCAGGCTGAACAATTGCTTCGAAGGCTGCAGCGGGCAGGCGCGGATCATCTGGCCCGAGACGAAGCTCGCCGCAGACATCGCCGCCGATGCGCCGTTCTCGCGCTACATGCTCTATGCGCCGGAGGAAGACAGGAGCTTCTTCTGCCTTGAGCCAATGTCGCACACGCCCAATGCGCTGGCGACTTCAGGCCCGAACGCACTCCATCTGCTTGCGCCTGGGCAAACCCTGTCTGGGGCTTTTTCGATCACCGTTTCGAACTTCGAGGTTACCCAATGAGCGACCGTCTTGTCGGCAAACGCATTTTCCTGACCGGCGCAGCACAGGGCATTGGCCTGGCCATAGCTCAGCAATGCCTGAAGGAGGGTGCAAAACTTTTCATCGTCGACCGTGACGGTCCGCTGCTGCGCGAGACTGTTGCCAAGCTTGGGGCATCCGAGGGCGCGCTCGGCCATGCCGAGGCCGACATTTCCGATATGACTGCCATAGCTGCCGCCATGATCTCGGCGGAAAAGACGATCGGCCCCGTCAACGCCCTGATCAACAATGCCGGCATCAACGTCTTTGGTTCGCCGCTCGAAACCACCGATGCCGAATGGCAGCGTTGTTTCGACGTCAATCTCAAGGGCGCATGGAACTGCTGCAAGGCAGTATTGCCAGGCATGATCTCGGCCGGCGGTGGGGCGATCCTCAACATCGCCTCGACGCATTCCTTCACCATCATTCCGCATACCTTCCCCTATCCGCTGGCCAAGCACGCGCTGCTAGGACTGACCAAGTCTCTGGCGCTCGAATATGCGGCTTCCGGCGTGCGCGTGAATGCGCTCGCACCCGGCTATGTCGAGACACAGAAGAACATCGACTACTGGAACAGCTTTGCCGATCCGGCAAAGGCGCGTGCCGAAACCCTGGCTCTCCATCCCGGCAAGCGCATCGCCACCACCACCGAGATCGCCAAGGCGGCCGTGTTCATGATCTCGGACGAATGCCCGTTCATGAACGCCGCCTGCCTGACTGTCGACGGTGGGCTGAGCGTCCTCCAGCACGCCGCGCAGTGAGGGGACGATGGCCGCAGCATCCGTCATCGTGGCAATCGATTGGGGAACCACCCGCATGCGGGCGTGGCTCCTCGATGCCGAAGGTGCCGCCCATGCCGAACATCGCAGCGACGAAGGGCTGACCACAGCCCAGACGGTCGGCTTCGAGCCCATTCTCCAACGGTGCCTTGCTGCCTTGCGCGCGCCGGACGACGTGCCGGTCATCATCTGCGGTATGGCCGGCGCGCGCCAGGGATGGATCGAGGCGCCTTATGTCGACGTCCCGTCCTCAATTGCGGCGATCCTGAGGGGCGCCGTCCGCGTTCCCCATGCGGGGCGCGACATCCGCATCGTGCCGGGCCTGGCCTGTCGCAGTCTCGACGCCCCCGACGTGATGCGGGGCGAGGAGACGCAACTGGCCGGCGCGAAGCTCGAGACTGCCGGCCGCCATGTGGTCTGTATGCCGGGTACCCACTCCAAATGGGTGATTGTCGACAGCGGCGCCGTCGAGACTTTCCGGACGTGGCCAACCGGCGAATTGTTCGCGCTGCTCTCAGGTCACTCCATCCTGCGCCATTCGATTGGCGAGCAGCCGGACGCCGTCTCGACGGAGAACCCGGTATTTGCAAGAGCCTGCGAGATCGCGCTCGCTGACGGCGGCGATTTCGCCTCGCGACTGTTTTCGATCCGGGCCGGTTCGCTGCTTCATGGTCTGACGCCTGAGGACGCGGCGGCTAGGCTATCCGGCCTGATGATCGGCAGCGAAGTGGCGTCTGCTCGGCGACAATTTCTCCATGCTGACACAAGTGTGACCCTTGTCGCATCAGGTACGCTCGCCACGCTTTATCGCCGTGTTTTCGAGATCGCTGAGCTAGCGGTCCGCGCCATCGATGCCGACACCGCAGTGCGCATCGGCCTGTTTGAGGCGGCGCGCCAGAACGAAATGATCCAAGGAGTGCCGGCATGACCAGAACAGCGCAATTTCCCAAGCTGCGCCGCGGACTGGTCGCGATCCTGCGCGGGCTTACTCCTGACCAGGCCGTTGCGGTGGCCGGCGTTATCTATGAAGCCGGTATCGAGGCGATCGAGATTCCGCTCAACTCGCCGGAGCCATTTGCCTCCATCGCTTCCATCGTCGGAAGCCTGCCAGTTTCCGCGTTGATCGGTGCAGGTACCGTGCTTGAAGCAACCCAGGTCGATAGCCTCGCTGGGGTCGGCGGTCGCCTTGTCGTCAGCCCCAATATCGACGCCGAGGTGATGGCTGCAGCTGCCCGCCAAGGCATGGTGACTATGCCGGGGGTGATGAGCCCGACCGAGGCGTTCAAAGCGGTTAAGCTCGGAGCTTCGGCGCTGAAATTCTTCCCCGCCAGCGTGATCGGGGCAGGCGGTATCGCTGCGATGCGCGCGGTGCTGCCCAAAGACACTGTCGTCGGTGCCGTCGGCGGTGTTTCGGATCGCGATTTCGCCAGCTATCGCGCAGCCGGCGTCACCGCTTTCGGGCTCGGCACCAGCCTGTTCCGCCCCGGCATGGGTATCGATGAGGTGGCGGCGCGGGCAAGGTCCGCAGTAGCTGCCTGGGACGCGGCTTTCGAGGACGAGAACAATGCCGGCTGACCTCGTTTCGGTATTGTCCGACCATGCCTGTGAACTCGGCGAGGGACCGAGCTACGATCCGGTGAGTGACACGCTTTACTGGTTCGACATCGTCAACGGGCTGCTGCTGGAGAAACGTTTCGGCGAAGATCGCACCATGACGACCCAGCTCGGCCAGATGGCGAGCGCGCAGGCGACCATCGATGGCGAGCGTCAGCTGATCCTGACCGAGACCGGCCTTCACGTCAGGGACAGAACGACGGGTGGCATGGCCCTTCATACCCCGGTCGAGGCGACGAACGCGGCCACGCGCTCCAACGATGCCCGGGTGCATCCATGCGGAGCCTTGTGGTTCGGCACGATGGGCAAGCAGGCTGAGGCGGGCGCCGGCAGGGTCTATTGGTTCTTTCGCGGCGAATTGCGCGAGCTCTATGCCGGCGTTTCCATTCCCAATTCGATCGCGTTCTCCCCCGACGGCACCATTGCCTATTACGCCGACACCGCAGTCGGCCGGATCATGCGTGTTGCCTGCGACGCAAGGACCGGACTGCCTGAAGGCGAGCCCAAGGTTTTTGCCGGAAGCCCGAGCACGGGCAGCTTCGACGGATCGGTGGTCGACGCCGATGGAACCCTGTGGAACGCGCGCTGGGGTGAGGGCAATTTGGTCGCCTACGCGCCCGACGGCGAACTTGTCCGCTCGGTGCCGTTGCCTGTGAGCCAGCCGTCATGCCCGGCATTCCTAGGCAAACATGCCGACCGTCTTGCGGTGACGTCCGCCTGGATCGGGTTGAGCGATGACGCGCACCGTGCCGAGCCGGATGCCGGAAGGACTTTTCTGGTCGACCTGCCGGTCAAGGGCCGGCTGGAGCCTGATGTGCTGATATAGCGGCATAGCCGTGCCCCCCGCCGCCAGCGGACCTTCAACTACGGGAATACGACAGTGACACGGAAATTGCGTTCACAGGCCTGGTTCGGTGGCTTTGGCAAGGATGCCTTCATTCACCGTAGTTGGATGAAGAACAACGGGCTGCCCGACGATGCCTTCGACGGCCGCCCGGTGATCGGCATCTGCAACACCTTCTCCGAACTCACCCCCTGCAATGCGCATTTCCGCGGCCTGGTCGAGCACGTGAAGGCGGGCATTCTCGAAGCGGGCGGCCTGCCGCTCGAGTTTCCTGTCTTCTCATGCGGCGAATCCAACTTGCGTCCGACAGCCATGCTGTTTCGCAACCTCGCCTCGATGGATGTCGAAGAAGCGATCCGCGGCAACCCGATGGACGGCGTGGTGCTGATGGCCGGTTGCGACAAGACCACGCCGTCGCTGGTCATGGGGGCTGCGTCCTGCGACGTGCCGGCGATCGTCGTTTCGGGTGGCCCGATGCTCAACGGCCGTTTCCGTGGCAAGCCGATCGGCTCTGGCACCGACGTCTGGAAGTTCTCCGAGGACGTGCGCGCCGGTCTGATGACCGAGCAGGAGTTCGCCGCGGCCGAAAGCGCGATGTCGCGGTCGCCCGGCCATTGCATGACCATGGGCACCGCGTCGACCATGGCGTCGATGGTCGAGTCGCTCGGCCTGGCCCTGCCTGGCAACGCCGCCTATCCCGCCGTGGATGCCCACCGCGCGCGGCTTGCCCGCCTTTCCGGCCGGCGCATCGTTGCGATGGTCAAGGAAGATCTGCGCCTGTCCGCCATCCTCACCAGGAAGGCATTCGCCAATGCCATCCGCATCAACGGTGCAATCGGCGGCTCGACCAACGCGGTCGTGCATCTGCTCGCCATCGCCGGCAGGATCGGCACTGAGCTGACGCTCGAGGACTGGGACCGTTATGGCCGCGACATCCCGACCATCCTAAATTTGATGCCTTCCGGCAAATTCCTGATGGAAGAGTTCTGCTACGCCGGCGGTCTTCCTGCCGTCATGAAGGAGATCGCCGACCTGCTCGATCTCGACGCGCTGACGGTTACCGGCAAGACGGTCGGCGACAACATTGCCGGTACCGAGAACTTCAATGAAGAGGTGATCCTGCCCCGCGACAAGGCGTTGACCCAGCAGGGCGGCATTGCCGTCCTGCGTGGTAACCTTGCGCCCAACGGTGCAATCCTGAAGCCTTCCGCAGCGTCGCCAGAGCTGATGCGCCATCGCGGCCGCGCCGTGGTTTTCGAAAACATCGAGCACTACAAGGCGCGCGTCGACGACCCCGCGCTCGACGTCGACGAGACCTGTGTGATGGTGCTGAAGAACTGCGGCCCCAAGGGTTATCCCGGCATGGCCGAGGTCGGCAACATGGCCCTGCCGCAGAAGCTCTTGGAAAAGGGCGTGCGCGACATGGTCCGCATTTCCGACGCGCGCATGTCGGGCACCGCCTTCGGCACGGTTGTGCTGCATGCGGCACCCGAGGCGGCGGTCGGTGGCCCGCTGGCCTTCGTCGAGGATGGCGACATGATCGAACTCGACGTCGAGAGCCGCCGTTTGCACCTCGAAGTCAGTGATGAAGAACTCACCCGCCGCCGCAAGCTGTGGACCCCGCCTGTGCCGGAGATGCAAGGCGGCTACCAGAGCCTTTATGTCGAGCGTGTCATGCAGGCCGATCGCGGTGCCGACCTCGACTTCCTGGTCGGTTGCCGTGGCCACGACGTTCCGCGTGAAAGCCATTGAGGGAGGTTGCGATGCCTCGTTTTGCTGTCGCCGACATGCATGGCATCCACGCCATCCTGTATGCGCTGTTCGATGATCAGGAAAAGCTCGACCGCTCTGCCATGCGCCGGCAGGTCGAGCTTTGCCTTGGGGTCGGCGTCCACGGAATGGCCGCGCTCGGCCTTGCCACCGAAGCGTCGAAGCTGACGGATGCCGAGCGCCGGATGGTTAGGGACTGGATCGCCGAAGACACCGGCGGAAAGGTGCCGCTGGCGCTCACCATCTTCGGTGCGTCGGTCGCCGAACAGATCGCGCAGGTGCGCCATGCCGAGAGCGTCGGCGCCGACTGGCTGATCCTGCAGCCGCCGATGGTCGGCCAATATGGTGCGGCCGAGTACATCCGCTTCTTCGGTCGCGTGGCCGAGGCGACCGACCTGCCGGTCGCGATCCAGAATGCCCCGGCCTTCATGGGCCGTGGACTGAGCGCGACCGAGATCAGCGACCTCGTTCGCCAGCACCCCAACATCCAGCTGGTCAAAGGCGAGGGTCCGGTGGTCGACATTGCCGGCCTTGTCGAGGCAACCGGCGGCAAGCTGCCGATCTTCAACGGCCGCGCCGGGTTGGAAATGCTCGACAATCTGCGCATCGGTTGCCGTGGCCTCATCCTGGCGCCGGATTGCATCGACTACGCGGTCGCAGCCTATGATGCCTTCGTCTGCGGAGACGAAGAAGAAGCGCTGTTGCATTACCGCAAAATGCTGCCGGCCGTTGTCTCGACGATGCAGGGCATCGAACACCTGATGGCCTACGGCAAACGGTTGTTTGCTTTGCGTGCTGGTCTGGTCGTTCATGACCGCGCGCCAGCGCTTAGGCCAAATGCGGTGGGACTTGCCATGATGGAGCGCTTCAATGCCGACCTTGGGCCGCTGCAGCGCAGGGCGAAAGATGCACGAGAATATCGTGGCCGAACGATAGTGACTGAAAGCTGAGCGCCAACGCCCTGGCTACGAGAACGCACGATCCGGCACGTCTCGTGAGGCAGGATCCGGCAGAAACTTGGTCGCCGACTCCGGGGCCCAAACCGCCCAGTGATCACCAGAGCATTTGCGCCCAACCTCATAGCGCGCCAACGCTGGGATTCGACGGTTGAATAAACATGGGCGAGGCCTGCAAGCCATTTGCCCGGAGCGCTGGAGGAAGCAGTCAAGAGTGCAATTGACACCGCAGATACGCCGGCGCCATCGCTTCAGGATTACGACGGCGCCGCAGCCTTGGGAGGTTTTAGAGGTAGATAGGGTGGCCCGGCCGATCTGATCCTGCACCAGCCTCGCGATGCCTACACACGCCGCCTGATCGCCTCTATGCCCAGCCCTCTGCGTATTCTCGAAAGCGTTTGAAGGCACTGAGCCCGCGCGGTCAGCCGCTGCGGCGAGGATGCACGCCCCCGTCCGATTTTGTGGCGCTCCCTGTTGCAACCTCGTGGCTGGTTCGCCATGTCCGGTATCCGACATCCAAGTAAGGTGAGGAAGATCAGGTTAATGCAAGCTTGGCGCCTGGAGGTGCGCTTTCGCGGCATGTCGACGGCACGCCCGATACTGATATTCTTGTTTCCCTGACCTCAACCATCCCGATAGTCTCATCGAAACGTTTGACCGGAGCAAGCGAAGGTCAGCAATTTCCAACTGCAGGACTGGTGCTGTTCTTTTGGCTCAGAACTCCGCCCATCCTTCCTGCGCAGTGGGAACCGGCTTGGCCGGTTTGACGACCCTGAGCGATGGTTGCGGCCTGCGCACGTGTTTTTCAGCGTGAACTCTGAGCGGTGTCCGCGCGCCAATCTCGAAATGCGCGACGCTGGTCGCCAGTGCCGACGCTTCCTCGGCAAGCGCGTGCGAGGCAGCCGTCGATTCTTCGACCATCGCGGCGTTCTGCTGGGTCACCTGGTCGAGCTGGTTGACAGCGTTGTTGATGCCCGAAAGTCCGACCGACTGCTCCTTGGCCGAGTTGGCGATATCGGCGACGAGCACGCTGATCTCCGCCACTTTGCCGGTCAATACCTCCAGCACCTCCCCGGTCTGGCCGACCAGCCGCACGCCGGCGGCGACGCGTTCGCCCGACGAGGCGATCAGCGACTTGATCTCGCGCGCCGCTTCCGCCGAGCGCAGCGCCAGGCCGCGCACCTCGGCGGCGACGACGGCAAAGCCCTTGCCGGCGTCGCCGGCGCGCGCTGCCTCGACGCCGGCGTTGAGCGCCAGCAGGTTGGTCTGGAAGGCGATCTCGTCGATGACCGAGACGATCTGGCCGATCTGCCTGGCCGAGCTGTCGATCTCGCCCATGGCGACGATCATGTCGCGCATCGCCTGGCTGCTCGACTGGGCGCTCAACCTGGCATCCTGCGCCACGCTGTCGGCGCGCGTCGCCCCGGTCGTCGTCTGTGCCGTCGCCTCCGAGATCTCGACCAGTGCCGCGGCCGTCTCTTCCAGGCTCGCCGCCTGGTGCTCGGTGCGACGGGCGAGGTCGTCGGCCGCCTGCACCAACTGGGCCGAGCCGTCGCGGATGGCGCCGGCATTGCCATGGATGCGGCCGACGGCCTCCTCGAGCAGTTCCATGGCGCGGTTGAAGTCGTCCCGGATCTGCGCGTAGTTCGGCGCGTCGAGCCCGTCGATGCGGTGGTTAAGGCGGCCCTTGGCCAACTGGTCGATGGCCTCAGCCAGCGAAACCAGTGCGGTGCGCTGCTCCCTTTCGGCAGCGTCGCGCGCGGCTTCGGCCGAAAGCCGGCGCTGCTCGGCGGTTTCGAGGTAGGTCGAGATCACCAGCTCCATGTCGAACAAGGAGGCCTTGAGCAGGGCGCTCATCGCCTCTTTGGCCTTGGCCAGACCCGGCGCCTGAATGCCGAGCGCCTTCGGCCAGGACTGCTCGAGGATGACCGATACCAGCTCGTCGATGATCAGCGTGTAGCCGCCGACATACCAGCGCGGCTCGAGCCCGATGTCGGCATGGATGCGGCCGATGCGCTGCGCCGACTGGGCATAGTCGTCGCCGAAATCGGCGGCGGCGATGGCCGACCAGTGCTTCATCTGGCGCCCGCCGGCGGCCTGCATCCGCTGTTTGCTGCCGTCACCTAGTCCGAAGAAACGCCGCGCCTCTGCGAATTCGGCGATATGGCCGTAGAAGCTGTCCATCACCTTGGGCAGCGCTGCCTCGATCGAGGGTCGGACGGCGTTCAGCGCGGCGCGCGCCTCGCCGTCGAAGCGGACAAAGGCGAGGCGACGGGCAATTGCTGGGTCGGTTGTTGCGGGGTGATCGGACATGTTACTTTCCTTCGGGGTGGCTGGCAGCCTTCGGTTGAGCGCTTGCGCGAACCCGCTGCCAGTGAATGCTGTGCCGCTCGCTAGGCTCCAAATGGTTCACAATTGGTTTCCGCCAACACATTGAAATCACATGCGAAATAATGACGCGCCAGCGATGGTTGTCGCATCGCTCGGGCACTCGCCATATGCTGGAAGCATCGCGTCGTCGTCCAAGCGTCGATGCCCGACCCGTTGCGCCGTTGGCTTCGGCTGCTTATCTCTGCCGGGCCATGCCCGACCAAGATGCCGATAGCCCCGGATCCGAACCGTCGCCCGCCAGGGGTGATCTCCGTGCCGCCTACAAGACCAACATCGTCGTCATCGGCGCTGGCCAGGCGGGGCTTTCCACCGCCTACAATCTGAGAAAGCTCGGCCTTCAACCCGGGCGCGATTTTGTCATCTTGGACAAATCGCCCGAGGCCGGCGGCGCCTGGCAGTATCGCTGGCCGTCGCTGACGCTCTCGACCGTCAACCGCATCCATGACCTGCCCGGCATGCAGTTCGCCGACGTCGTCGAGGAGGGCGCCACCGAGGTCAGGGCGTCGGTCGCGGTGCCGAAGTACTTTGCCGCCTATGAGCGCGAGTTCGACCTGCCGGTCTATCGCCCGGTGACGGTCAAGGTCGTCTGCGACCGTGGCGACAGGCTGCGTATCGAGACCGATCGCGAGACCTTCTCGGCCCGGGGCATAGTCAACGCCACCGGCACCTGGGAAACGCCCGTCATCCCAGCCTATCCAGGTTCTGAGCGCTTCAAGGGGCGGCAGCTCCACACTCGCGACTACCGCAGCGCCGAGGCGTTCGCCGGCCAGCGTGTCGTCATCGTCGGCGGCGGCATCTCGGCGCTGCAACTGCTCGACGAGATTTCGCGCGTCGCCGCCACGATCTGGGTGACACGGCGCGAGCCGCGGTTCCGCGACCGCGCGTTCACGCCGGACGACGGTCGCGCCGCCGTGGCCATCGTCGAGGACAGGGTCCGGCGGGGGCTCGTTCCGGGCTCGGTCGTCTCGGTCACTGGCATCCCATGGACGCCGGCCCTCAAGGCCGCGCGCGACCGTGGCGTGCTCGACCGCCTGCCGATGTTCAACGAGATCACCGAGGACGGTGTGCGCTGGCCCGACGGCAGCGAGCAGCGTGCCGACGTCATCTTGTGGAACACCGGCTTCCGCAGCTCGCTCGATCATCTCGCGCCGCTGCAGATTCGCGAGGAGGGTGGCGGCATCGTCATGGCCGGCAAGCTGGCGACACAGGTTTCAAGGGATCCGCGCATCCACCTCGTCGGCTACGGCCCTTCGGCGTCGACAATCGGCGCCAACAGGGCGGGTGGGGCTGCCGCGCGCGAACTGGCGGCATATCTCGGGCTCGCCTGAGCAGCAAAGACAGCCAGCCTGGCCCGCGCAACCACCCCGCCGATGCCTTGACGGACCGCGCCGGCGCACCGGACGAAATCATCCCGCACGTCCGGAAACGGATCGGCTCGCTGGCGAAGAGATGGCCAACCGCAAAGGCATCGAAGCAACGACGGGCGTATAGAAATCCGTAGATCAATGCACCGAGCGTGACCATCGAAATTCCGAACGCCAGTGCCCGAATGGAAAGATCGGTCCCTGTCGCTGGGGCATTCGCAATTGCCGCCTCGCTGAACAGCGTGCGCGTCGGCGTCATGAACCAATAGAAGAACATTGCTGCGGTGAGCAGCCCGGATGTGACGAGGCAACCCGTCGCCATCAGTCAACTGAGACGTCGAATCCGCAATTCGAGGCCCCTCGTGGCGGTCATGTCGATCATCTTTTGTGCTTGGTCCATGTCTGGACGACTTCTCTCTTTCCTTTGCCTGAATCAAAATACAACCCCAAAAAATTATCGTTTGACAATGATTTATTATTATCGATCAATGTGACGGCCAACATAGGAGATCCTGCAGTGTCTCGTCGCCTCGCCAAACTGGCTATCAGTCTTGTCACCTGCGTCGTCGCCATTCCCGCTGCATCGCCATCAACGGCCACGCCATCCACCTCCCGTGGCCTCATCTCAGTCGCTCAGGTGATGCAGATGCTGGAGAAGGCTCCGACCGATCGGACGGCGCAGCAAGTTCTTGCCGCCTACCTTGCCGGCGTAGGCGAGGCCGCCGGTGCGGTTGTCAGCATGGGCAACGCGACCTGTCGGACATCGTTACGCGTGAACGCAGGGAGTGTCCGCCAGGCCCTCAAGGCCGCTGCTGCGGGTCAAGACACAGCGGAAACGCCGGCAACACCCTTGATCGTCAAGGACATGCTCGATCGCGCCGGATGCAAACGTCAATGAGCCCCGTCTACCTACCCTCGCTCTCCGAACGTCATTTCCGTCGGATCGAAACCACGCGCAGACCCTGCAAATTCATCCTTGCCGGTCTTGGGGTGGCGAGCCTCGCAGCGTTTGGCATCCCCGCTCATGCGGCGGACTATCAGCCAGTTCACTGCGCTGTTCACGCTGCCTATGTGGGGTCGCCGCTGCATGCCCCCGTTGACATCACGGCGACCCCACCCGTTCCGAATAAAGCGCTGCCGGCGGAAACCACGCGTCGCCTCGACGTCACCTACGAGCGTATCCAAGCCTTTACAGCCGCGTCAGCGATTACGGCCGCGGTCGCCATACCTGGGAAAGGTCTATGGCAACAGACCAGCGCTCCAACAGATGCACCACGGCTGTTTTGGGCCAGCGCTGGAAAGACCTTCACTGCGGTCGTCATCCTGCAACTCGCTGAGGAGGGGAAACTATCCCTTGATGACCCGGTTTCACTTTGGGTGCCGGACGTACCGAATGGCGATGTTGCCACAGTCCGTGATTTGCTCGCCCACACCAGCGGGCTATTCAGTGCCAATGAGGATCTGAAAGCGCATGCTGATCCGCGCTATCGCGATCCGGCGGCGAACCTTGCGATTGCGCGCAGGCATGGGGCTATGTTCTGCCCAGGGGGACGCTGGCGCTATTCGAACACGGGCTACGACCTTCTTGGCGAAATTGTCCGGAAGGTCGATCACCGATCGATCGATGTAGCGATCACCACGCGGATCATTGCGCCGCTTGGGCTCACCTCGATGCGGGCGCTTGTTCCAGGTGGCGGAGCCGTTGGTGTCGCACCACTGACGGCGGTACATGAAAAGCCTATTGACCCAAGCTGGGCTGGCGCGGCTGGTCCTATCGTGAGTGACGCGGCCGACATGACCCGCTTCTGGGCCGCTTTGCTCGGCGGACGCCTGTTGTCAGACGGCACGGTCCGGACGATGGCCAGGAAGCTCTACCCTATGTTCGATCCAGGCACCTATTATGGCTTGGGGATCATGGTCTTCGACGTGACCGATGATTCCCGGTCGATACGCTGGATCGGGCACGCCGGCGGCACCCCTGGCGCCAGCGCAGTTGTTGCCTATTCGCCTTCAGACAACGCCATCGTCGCGGTCGCTCTTACCGGAGATGCTGCGTCCGTCCCTGCCGCCAACCTGCTCCTGAAAGCGCTTGGGCCGCCAAAGTGAGTCAGCAATCGACTGAACGACGCACGTGCCATTTCCGCAATCCCCTCTGTCGTCCTAACTGCCATGACACCGCGCTGCCGAGGCCAGGCAGCGACAAGGCGGCGAGCACGACGGCCATGCTGCCGTGGCGATCGTCGAGGACAGGGTGAGGCGGCGCCTCGTCCGGGCTCGGTCGTCTCTGTCACCGGCATCCGTGGACGCCGGCGCTCAAGGCGGCCCGTGACCGCGGCGTGCTGAACCGCCTGCGATGTTCAGCGAGATCACCGAGGAGGGCGTGCGCTGGGCTCCGGCCAGCTGTCGCCCTCGCCGCTGGCCGAATATGGTTGGATCGTCGTCGTCACAGCCGTTGAAGAACTGGTTTTCAGGGGCGTCATCCGGACCCGGCTGGCCGAGCATTGGGGGGCCCCCGCTTTGGCCATCGGCGTCACTTCAGTTGCATTCCTGCTCATCTATTTCCCCGGGTGGGTGCAGTTGGCCGCCATGCCCGTCGCAACGACGATGGCCTCGGTCTTTCTCATTGGCCTGGTCTGCGGCTTGCTACGCCATCGGACCGGAAGCTGTGGCCAGCCATAGCAGCCCACGCCGCGAACAATTTTGGCGCGTTGCTGTAGCCGCGGACAGTCTCGTCGCTGCCCACAGGCCACATCCATTTGTCTTTTTGTCTGTTGACCTCAATAGGGCTTGAGGTTTTACAGACGTGTCGGCACGAAAAATGGAAAGGCCGACATGAACTTCGATCTTGAACAGCCGTCGCCCCTCGTCGGCACTGCGACCGCAGCGGCCGCGACCAAACCCGCGGGCTGGGGCGATCTCTTCAGCGGCAGGCACGGTATCTACACATTCGCGCTTGCCGGCGGCGTCACGCTGCACGCCGTCAACATGTACATTGCAACGACGGCGATGCCGTCGGTCATCGCCGACATCGGCGGGCTCGACTTCTATGCCTGGGCAACGACCCTGTTCGTGGTCGCCTCGATCCTCGGCTCGGCGCTGACGGCAAAGTTGCTGAACGGCAGCGGGCCGCGCGGCGCCTATGTGCTCGCCACGTCGATCTTCGCCCTGGGCACGCTTACCTCAGCGCTTGCTCCCAGCATGCCGGTCTTGCTCCTCGGCCGCGCCGTCCAGGGCCTCGGCGGCGGCTTCCTGTTCGCGCTCGCCTATGCCCTGACCCGCATCGTCCTGCCGGAGCATCTGTGGGCAAGGGCCATCGGCCTCACCTCGGCCATGTTCGGCATCGCAACGCTGGTCGGCCCCGCCATCGGCGGCATCTTTGCAGAATATGGCGCATGGCGGCTCGGCTTCGCCTCGTTGCTGCCGTTCTGCGTTGCCTTCGCCATCGTCGCCTTCGTCACCTTGCCCAGGAAGAGCTGGGACACCAACGAACACGTCGCCGTGCCGTTCCTGCAGCTCGTCATGCTGACGGTGGCCGTGCTTGCCGTGTCTGCCGGCAGCCTGTCGGCGCAGTTGGCATGGAACCTCGCCGGGCTCGGCGCCGGCCTTGCACTCGTCGTGCTGATCTCCGGCGTCGATGCACGGGCCAGCGCCCGGCTCTTGCCGCGCGGCGCCTTCAATGTCTCGACGCCGCTGGGCGCGCTCTACCTCACCGTCGCGCTGTTGATGTTGGCCATACAGCCCGAGATCTTCGTGCCCTACCTGCTGCAGAACCTTCATGGCCAGTCGCCGCTCTGGTCCGGCTACATCGCGGCCGTCATGTCGCTCGGCTGGAGCATTGCGTCGTTCATGAGTTCACGCTGGCAGGCGCATGCCGACCGCCTGATGGTGCTTGGTCCACTGCTCGTGCTGGCCGGTCTCGTGCTGTTTGCGTTGTTCATGCCGATCCATGGCGGTGGTGACCGGTCGCTGCTCGTGCCGATCAGCCTAGGCCTGCTGCTCGTCGGGTTCGGCATCGGCGTCACCTGGCCCGGGCTGGTCACACGCATCTTCCAGAGTGCTCCGCCCAGCGAGCAGGATCTTGCCGCCGGCGGCATGACGACGGTGCAGCTGTTCTTCATGGCCCTCGGCACCGCCTGTGCCGGCATGGTTGCCAACTTCGCGGGCATTGCCGATCCGGGCGGAGCTGAGGGCGCCGCCAACGCCGCCGTCTGGCTCGGCACCATCTTTGCGATGGCGCCCGCGCTCTGCGTGCTCGTCGCACTGCGCGTCGTGCGCCTCACCGGACAGCGGGGCTGACACGCCAAAATCCTGCGGAGCGGTTCTCGACGATGCCGCCTTCGATACCTTGCGTCGGTCAGGCCTGGTCGATCAGCACCTGTTCCAGCCCGGATTCGGGCGCCGAGCAGATGCACAGGATCGTCGCCTCGCCGTCGCCGACCGAGACGTAGCCATGGCCCATGGTCGAATCGATGTAGACGCCGTCGCCGGCGGCGAGCCGCGTCGGCGCGTAGTGGTCGGTGTGGATCTCGATCTCGCCGTCCAGCACATAGGCGAATTCCTCGCCGACGTGACGGACCAGCGGGCCGAATTCGTCGAGCGAACGCGCATGGATCCTGGCGATGATCGGCACCATGCGCTTGTTGGTGAGATCGGTGCACAGATAGCGGTAGTCGTAGTTCCGCGTCGCCAGTTGCAGTGTGTTGGTGCCTGACACGATCGAGCGCCGCGTTCGCTCCACACCCTTTGCCGGCTCGACGTTCAGCAGTTCCGTGACCGGGATATCGAGCCCTGTGCAGATCTGCAGGATCTTGTCGTAGGTCAGCGACATCAGGTCGTTCTCGACCTTGGACAGCGTCGACAGCGCCAGCCCGGTGCGCTCGCTGACTTCCTGCAGCTTCAGCCCATGGCGTTGGCGCATGGCGCGCAGGCATTCGCTCAGTCGCGGTTGGTGGGTCACATGGCCTCCGGTCTTGGCGGCGTGAGCGGGTTCATTTTCTGAAAATGGCAGGGATTTAGCGTTTACGCAAACGACTTGACGTATCAAAAAAGAAATCTTACCGATTGCATCACAAAAAAGCGGGAACGGCAAAAGTTTTGATTTTGCAGGGTAGCTCCTGCGCTGCAGCACGCCCCAGGCGGACTGCCACGGCCACTGCGGGAGGGCAGGACCATGCGTTGCGACAGGCATCAGGACGGCACGGCATCGACGCCAGTCGAGATGCGCTGCGGCACCGTCTTTCCACGCACATCCGGCGCAGCGCCCAGCGCCGCCGGCAATCCAAAAACTGTAAGGGAGTGACCGGCATGACCAAGGCACCGGCCGATTTCGCCGCGCGCATCGATGCGCTGTTTCAGGATTTCACCGGCCCCGGCAGCCCGGGCGCCGTCGTCGCGGTCACCGAAAATGGCCGCGAGATCTTCGCCAACGCCTACGGCCTCGCCAATATCAACAATGCCGTGCCGATGGGGCGCAAGACGATCATCCGGATCGGCTCGCAGACCAAGCAGTTCACCGTCCTGCTGATCCTTATGCTGGAGGCCGAAGGCAAGCTCAGCCTGTCCGACGAGGTGCAGAAGCACCTGTCTTACGTGCCGCAGCTCGAGCAGCCGGTGACGCTCGCGCAGCTCGCTTCGAACACTTCGGGCTTCCGCGACCATCTCGAAGCGATGATCTTCGCCGGCCTGTCCATTTTCACGCCCTCCGACCGCCAGACCGGTCGTGACGTCATCGCTCGCCAGGACGCGCTGAACTTCAAGCCCGGCAGCGCCATGACCTACTGCAATGCCGGCTTCTTCATGCTGTCGGAAATCATCGAGCAGATCGAGGGCGCGACCTTCAACGAGGTGCTGCGCAAGCGCATCACCGGCCCGCTCGGCATGGACGACACCTCGCTTTTGATCCGCGACGGCGCGGCGATGAACCGGCTCGCCGCGCACTACACCAGGCGCGAGGAAGGCTGGGCCAATCTCAACTGGGGCCTCGATCTCGGCGGCGAGGGCGGCATGATCTCGACGCTCGACGACATGATCGTCTGGCAGCAGAACATGTTCGATCCCAAGGTCGGCACGCCTGACATGTACGAGCGCATGGCAACACCCTGCGTCTTCGACAATGGCGCCACAGGCTTCTACGGCCTCGGCCTCGTCACCGACGTCTATCGCGGCCGCCGCGCCGTCGGCCATGGCGGCACGGTTGCCGGCGGCAAGTCGGAATCGACCCGCTTCGTCGATGATGGCTTCGGCGTCGTCATCATCGCCAACAACGACCAGGTCGCCTCCTTCGCGCTCGGCCGGCGCATCGCCGACATCTATTTCGGCGACAAGGCCCCGGCGCCGATCGCACTCGCGCCTGGCCGCTACCGGCAGGAGGGTGGCCCCGACGTCTTCGAAATCGTCGCCAAGGACGGCGTCGCGACCTTCCTCAACGCCGGCGGCGTCGGCGGATTCGACTTCGGTCACCAGGGCGGCGCCAAGCCCGAGCGCGCCATCACCGACCTGGTGCTCAGCCCGCGCGCCGACGGCAAGCTCGACGGTGTCTTCTGCGGCACGCCGCGCCTCTACGCGCCTCTTCAGGCGGGTGCTGCAGCCGCGCGCCCGCTGGCCGGGCGCTACGTCAACAAGGCGCAGGACCTCGAGGTCGAGATTACGGGCGACGCCTCGAAGGGCGAGTTCCGCCTGCGTTCCGGGCTCGGCGCCATGGCAGCCCCCATCGTCGCAGCCGATGCCGACCTGTGGTTCCTGTTGCAGCCCGGTACCGATATGCGCCCCGGCCTGCCGTGGAACGCGACGCTGGCGGTGACTTCAGACGGCTTCGAAATGAACTCCGACCGCATCAAGAAACTGGCCTTCAAGCGAGCCTGATCAACCACTTTACGGCGAGGTCCACCATGTCCCTACGCACTCTCACCCCTGAACAGTTCGACGCCCTGGCGCGTTCCTATCTCAAGCAGGCGACGCTGACGCGCCGCGCCTTCCTCGGTGGCGCCGCAGCGCTCACGGCCACAGCCATGCTTGGTTTGCCCGGCAAGGCACTGGCCGAGCAGACCGGCGGCACGTTGCGCGTCGGCCGCTCGGAAGAGCCCGACACGCTCGATCCGCACAAGACCACGCTGTCGGTGTCGTCGACGACGATGGATATGATCTATGAGCCGCTGGCGCGCGCCGGCTTCGACGGCGAAGTGCTGCCGGGCCTCGCCGAGAGCTGGGCCTTCAGCAATGACAACAAGACGCTGACCTTCAAGCTCAAGCCCGGCGTCAAGTTCCACGACGGCACGCCCTGCGACGCCGAAGCGGTTGCCTGGACCGTGGCGCGCCATCTGGCGCCCGAGGCTGCTTCGCCCAGCGCCTTCTTCCTCGGCCCGCTGGAGCGCGCCGAAGCCGTCGACCCGCTGACCGTCGCCTATCTCTTCAAGGAGCCCTTCGTCGCAGTCTGGGTCGGCCTGACGCTCGGCTATTCGGCACCGATCTCGCGTGCCGCCGTCGAAGCGGCGAGCGACCAGTTCGGCCGCAAGCCGGTCGGTGCCGGTCCGTTCAGGTTCGTGTCATGGTCGACCGACCGCGGCATGCGGCTCGAGCGCAACGACGACTACGCACCGGTCGCCGCGCTCGCCCGCGTCGATGCCGTCGAACTGTTCCACTATCCCGAGGATTCGACCCGCATCGCCGCCTTCGAAACCGGCGAGATCAACGCCATGTATGGTGGCGCTTCGGTGCCGCTCGACAGCGTGCGGCGCCTGCGCGGCAATGCCGACGCCATCATGATCGAGCGTCCGGCCCAGATGATGCGGGCGCTGGTGTTCAACCAGAAGCGTCCGCCCTTCGACAATCCGAAGGTGCGCCAGGCCTTTGCCCATGCCATCGACCAGAAGCGGCTGATCGCCTTTGCGCTCGACGGCTTCGCCGTGCCGGCGACCTCTCCGATTGCAAGCTCCATCTCGGGCTATTCGCCCAAGACCGCCGAACTCTCCTACGGCTACGATCCCGAAAAGGCCAAGGCGCTGCTGGCCGAGGCCGGTTTCGACAAGGGTCTGAAGGTTAAGCTCGTCGCCAACGACACGCCGGTCATCCGCCGTACGGCCGAGGTGGTCCAGGCGCAGCTGCGCGAGATCGGCGTCGAAATCACGATCGAAACGCTGCCGATCGCCCAGTGGGCGGCGATTACCGCACAAGGCGGGCAGGACATGGTCATCTCGACCTATTCCTACACCGACGCCGATATCGTCTACCCGGTGCTGCACACCAAGGGCGCGCTCAACCGGGCCTTCCACGAGAATGCCGAACTCGACGGCATGATCGCCGAGCAGCGCGTGACCTCCGATCCTGCTGCCAGGCAAGTCATCCTCGACAAGATCCAGGCAAAGGTCGTCACCGAGGCCTACTGGAAGCCGCTGTTCGAGCCGCTCAACTTCGCCGTCGTCGCCAAGGACGTCGTCGATGCCCGGATGAATCCCGGCGGAGAGCTGCGCGTCGACCTGCTCGGCATGGCCTCGTGACCCGCGCCGACGGATGCTGAGGCTGGTCGTATCGAGGCTGCTCTATGCGGCCGTCATCCTGCTCGGGGTCATCCTTGTGGTGGCCTCGCTGGTCAAGCTCGTGCCGGGCGATCCGGTCGACGTGATTGCCGCCGGCAATCCCGGCATGAGCGTCCAGGACATGGACACACTGCGCGAGAAAATGGGGCTGACGCGTTCCGTGCCCGAGCAGTTCGTCGCCTATCTCGGCAATGCCGTGCAGGGCGATCTCGGCACCTCTATCCGCCAGGGCGTCCCGGTCACCAGCCTGATCGCCGACCGCCTGCCGGCAACGGGCGAACTCGCTTTCTGGACGCTGCTCCTGGCCTTCGTCATCGCCATCCCGCTCGGCATCGTCACCGCACTCAGGCGCGACAGCTGGCTGGATTATGCCGGCACCTTCATCGCCGTTCTCGGCGTGTCGATGCCGGGCTTCCTGCTCGCCGTGCTGATGATCCTGTGGTTCTCGATCGAGCTGCGCTGGCTGCCCGCCTCGGGCTATCGCGGCTCGGCCCTTGCCAGCATCGGCCGCGCCGTCGCCGAACGCGACATCGGCATCTTCTGGAATGCTTTCCGCTACTTCATCCTGCCGTCGATCTCGCTGGCCTTCGTGCTGGTGGCGGTCAATGCGCGGCTGATCCGCTCGGCGATGCTGGAAGTCCTGCAGCAGGACTACATCACCTTCGCCACTGCCAAGGGCGCACCGCGCCTCACCATCATCCTGCGCCATGCGCTGCGCAACGCGCTTCTGCCCATCGTCACTTTGGCCGGCCTGCAGATGGGCGCGCTTTTGTCGGGCACGGTGGTCATCGAGACGGTGTTCGCCTGGCCGGGCATCGGCCGCCTCGCCGTCGATTCCATCCATGTCCGCGACTATCCGATCATCCAGGCCGTTGTGCTGGTGTCGGCGGCGCTGTTCATCTCGCTCAACCTGATCGTCGACATCCTGTACCGCTTCATCGACCCGCGGGTGCGCAATGACTGAGGCCGTGATCGTCCCCGCTGCAGCGCGGCCTGCCACCGAGCGCCGCTTCCTCGGCAGCCTCGGCCGCAGCGCCAAGGGCCTGACCGGCCTGTTCCTGATCGCCATCGTCGTGCTCTGTGCGCTGTTTGCGAAATCCATCGCCCCGCACGATCACGCCCAGCAGGTCATCGAATGGCGCTACGCCCCTGTTGTCTGGCAGGAGGGCGGCTCGACCACCAACCTGCTCGGCGGCGACAATATGGGCCGCGATATCCTCAGCCGCACCGTCATGGGCGCGCAGGTGTCGATCCAGGTGGCGCTGATCGTGGTGTCGATAGCGCTCGTTTTCGGCTCGACGCTCGGGGCGCTTGCCGGCTATTTCGGCGGCATCGTCGACACCATCATCATGCGTATCGTCGACTTCCAGCTCGCCTTTCCGTTCCTGCTGCTGGCGCTGATCTTCATGGCCGTTCTGGGCGCCGGATTCGCCACGCTGGTCATGGCCCTGGCCTTTGCGCTGTGGATCAATTTCGCCCGCATCGTGCGCAGCGAAACCATGCGCATCCGCACGCTCGATTATGTCGACGCCGCGATCACCATGGGCGTGTCGCAACTGCGCATCATCTTTACCCATGTCCTGCCCAACGTGCTACCCGCCGTGCTTGTCGTTGCCACCCTCGACATCGCCCTGGTCATCATCTCGGAGGCAGCGTTGTCCTTCCTCGGCCTCGGCGTGCAGCCGCCCACCGCATCCTGGGGCGTGATGATCTCGGAGGGACGCGACTTCCTCTACGAGCAGCCATGGATCGTCATTGCGCCCGGCATCGCCGTGCTGATCTCCTCGGTCGGCATCAACCTGTTCGGCGATTTCCTGCGCGACTATTTCGATCCCCGGCTGGAGCGGATGTGACCATGACGGCCTCGCCCTTGCTCTCCGTCCGCGACCTGACCGTCGACTATCCCAGCCGCAGCGGCCCGGTCCGTGCCGTGGGCGGCGTCAGTTTCGACGTCGCGCGCGGCTCGGTGCTCGGCGTCGTCGGCGAAAGCGGCTCGGGCAAGTCTTCCATCGGTTATGCGCTGATGGGGCTGACCGATGCGTCGCATGCCATTCTCGGCGGGGCGGTGACCTTCGAAGGCCGCGACATGCTTGCCATGTCCCGGCGCGACTGGCGCCAGTTGCGCGGCAACCGCATCGCCATGGTGTTCCAGGATGCGATGGCGACGTTGAACCCGGTCATGCCGGTCGGCGACCAGATCGGCGAGGTGTTCGGTTTCCACCGCCCCGACATGTCGCGCAAGGCGATCCGCGCTGCCAGCCTTGAGCTGCTCGAACGCGTCGGCATCCAGGACGCTGCCCGTCGAATCGACGCCTATCCGCATCAATTGTCGGGCGGCATGCGCCAGCGCGTGGTCATCGCCGCGGCGATCGCGCTGAAGCCTGCTCTGCTGATCGCCGACGAGCCGACAACCGCGCTCGACGTGACCGTACAGGCGCAGATCCTCGGGCTGATGCAGGAGCTGAGCCGCGAGCAGGGCATGGCGATGATCCTGGTCAGCCATGACCTCGACGTCGTCGGCGATGTCTGCGAGGACGTCGTGGTGATGAAGGACGGTGTCGTTGTCGAGGCGGGTCATGTCGACGACGTGCTGAGCCATCCGAAACATGCCTACACCATGCAATTGCTCAATGCGCGGCCAAGCTTCGGCGCCGGCCACACGCAGGCGGGGGCGGCCCATGGCTGATGACGTTCTGCTCGAAGTCAGCGGCCTTGTCCGCCATTTCACCCTGTCCGGCCGGCTATTCGAGAAGCCGCGCCAGCTCACCGCCGTCAACGACGTCAGCTTCACCATCCGGCGCGGCGAAGCCTTCGGGCTCGTCGGCGAAAGCGGCTCGGGCAAGTCGACGATCGGCCGCATCATCGCGCGGCTGACCGACCCGAGCGCCGGCTCGGTGACCTTTGACGGCGTCGACTGGCTGGCTTTGCGCGGCAAGGCCCTGCGCGACAAGCGCCGCGACGTGCAGATGGTGTTCCAGAGCCCCTATGCCTCACTCGATCCGCGCTGGCGCGTGCGCGACATCGTGGCCGAACCGCTCAAATCCTACACCGACCTCAAGGGCGCGGCCCTGACGACGCGCGCGGCCGAACTGATGCAGCAGGTCGGTCTCAACCCTGACTGGATCGAGCGCTTCCCGCACCAGTTCTCCGGCGGCCAGCGCCAGCGCATTGCCATCGCCCGTGCCCTGGCATCGGGGCCGAAGCTGCTGATCGCCGACGAGCCGGTGTCGGCACTCGACGTCTCCAGCCAGGCGCAGGTGCTGCAGCTGTTGCGCAAGATATGCAGCGAACAGGGGCTGGCGATGCTGTTCATTTCGCATGACCTGTCGGTCGTCGATCATCTGTGCCAGCGTGTCGGCGTATTGAACCACGGCGTGCTCGAAGAGGTCGGCGCGACGTCGGAAATCTTCCGCACGCCTGGAACCGATTACACCCGCCGGCTGATCGATGCCGTTCCGGGCAAGAAGCGCCGCGCCGCCGAAAGGGCTGTCCATGCATGACATCGTGATCAAGAGCGGGCGCGTCATCGACCCCGAGACCGGCCGCGACGAGATTTCGGACGTCGCCATTGCAGGCGGCCGCATCGCCGCAATCGGTGCCGATCTCGGTCCGGCGCTCGAGGTGATCGACGCAAGCGGCCTGATCGTTGCCCCCGGCTTCATCGATCTCCATGCGCATGGCCAGTCCGTGCCCGCCGACCGCATGCAGGCCTTCGATGGCGTCACCACCGCGCTCGAGCTGGAAGTCGGCGCCTTGCCGGTTGCCGGCTGGTACGAGGCGCAGTCAAGGACCGCGCGCCTGCTCAACTACGGCACGGCGTCGGCCTGGATCTTTGCCCGCAAGGCAGTGATGATCGGACTGGAGCTCAAGCCGGGCGAAGCGCCGATCACGGTGATGGGACGCGGCTTCGATGATCCGCGCTGGTCGACGGACGCTGCGACCGAAGCGCAGGCAGACGAGATCGTGGCACGTACCCGCCAGGGCATAGAGGAGGGCGGCCTCGGCATCGGCATTCCCGCCGGTTATGCGCCCGGCGCAGGCGCCAAGGAGATGAGCCTGATCTGCGATCTCGCCGCCGAAACCGACACGCCGACCTATACCCACATCGCCCAGATGTCGAACATCGACCCCAAGAGCTCGATCGAGGCCTATGTCACCTTGATCGGACTGGCCGGCGCCACCGGTGCGCATATGCACATCTGCCACCTCAACTCGACCAGCCTTCAGGACGTCGAGCGCGCCGCGGCGATCATTGCCAAAGCGCAGGCGCAGGGGCTCAGGATCACCACCGAAGCCTATCCCTACGGCACGGGCTCGACCGTCGTCAGCGCCGGCTTCTTCGTCGATCCGGCCTTTTCCGCCCGCACCGGCACCGGCTACGACGCCATCGAGCTTGTCGCCACCCATCGCCGCCTCGACGGCATCGACGATCTCAAGCAGGTCAGGCAGGCCGATCCCTCGGCGCTGGTGCTCTGGCACTTCCTCGACACCGAGGACAATCCGCGCCATCGCGCGCTGCTCGACGTCTCCGTCACCTATCCCGGCGGTGCCATCGCCTCCGACGCCATGCCATGGAGCCAGCCCGACGGCACTCCTTACGAAGGCGACGAGTGGCCGCTCGGAGCCGACAAGACGGCGCACCCCAGATCCTCGGGCACCTTCACCCGCTTCATCAGCCAGTGGGTACGTGAGCGCGACGCCATCCCGCTTGCCCAGGCGATTGCCAAATGCACGCTCATTCCGGCGCAAATCGTCGAGAGCTGCGCGCCGCTGTTCAAGCGCAAGGGACGGCTGCAGCCGGGCTGCGATGCCGACATCGTCGTCTTCGATCTCGCCACCGTCACCGACCGCGCCACCTTCGCCGAGATGAACCTGCCCGCTCAGGGCATGCGCCACGTGCTGGTCAACGGCCAGGCGGTGATCTCGGACGGGGTCCTCGACCAGGCGGCGGCACCCGGGCGCCCGATCAGGCGGGGTGACCGGTGAGCGTTCCAGTCCTCGTCGTCACCGGCTTTCTCGGTGCCGGCAAGACGACCTTCATCAACCAGTTGCTGCAACGTGCCGACGGCCGTCGCATCAGCGCCATCGTCAACGACTTCGGCGCCATCAACATCGACGCCGAGCTGATCGCGGATGCCGCCGACACCGTCGTCGGGCTGAAGAACGGCTGCATCTGCTGCTCGTTGCAGGGCGACCTTCTGCGTACCCTCAAGCTGGTGCTGTCCCAGCCCGTCCAGCCGGACCACATCGTCATCGAAGCCAGTGGCGTCGCTGACCCCAGGGGCATCACCGAAACGCTGATGGACCCGATCCTGTGGCACGATATCCGGCTCGATGCTGTCGTTGCCGTGGTCGACGCCGACGAGGTCGCCGCCAATCCGGCCCGCCTGCGCGACGAGCTCTGGCGCGCCCAGGTCGAGGCGGCCGATTTCATCGCCCTGTCCAAGACGAGGGAAAACTCCGATGAGGCACTGCGGGCGGAACTCGTCTGGCTCAACAAGACGCTGGTCTTCGAAACCGATGGCGATGCCTTGCCGATCGAGGCGCTGCTCGTCATCGACCGGCCGCAGCCGGTACCGGGCCAGGCCAAGGTCGGTGCATCGCGCTTCACCTCGATCGAATGGCAGTCATCAGGGCCGGTCGCGCTCGACCGCTTCCAGGCTGCCATCGACCGGCTTGCGCCCAAGCTCATCCGTGCCAAGGGCATCGTCAGTTTCGTCGAGCGGCCCGGACAGAGTTTCCTGCTGCAGCTCGTCGGTCGCCGCGCCACCTTGCGCCCGTTCCCGAAATTCGAGCCCGATTGCCGTCTCGTCCTGATCGCCGAGGCCAGCGTCCTCGACGCCGAGACGGCGCATGCCGGCCTCGCCGAAATCACTGCCTCTTAATTCGCAAGCGGAGTTATCCATCATGCGTGTGTTCAGTGCCGTCCTTGCGACCGAGACCAACACCTTCTCGCCCATCCCCACCGGCCTCGGCGCCTTCGTTTCCGGCGGCGACTACTATCCCGCCGGCCAGCATCCGGACCACATGACGCTGTATGGCGGCCAGCTCTGGGCGGCGCGCGAACGCGGCCGCCGCGAGGGCTGGACCTTGTTCGAAGGGCTGAGCGCCTCGGCCGAACCCGGCGGCACCACGACCCGGCACGCTTATGAAACGCTGCGCGACCAGCTGCTTGACGATCTGCGCGCCGTCCTGCCGGTCGACATGGTCTTGATGTCGCTGCACGGCGCCATGGTCGCCGATGGCTATGACGATTGTGAAGGCGACATCCTCGCACGCATCCGCGCGATCGTCGGCCCCGACACCGTCGTCGGCTGCGAGCTCGACCCGCACTGCCACATGACATCAGAGATGGTCGACAATGTCGACATCCTCCTGACCTACAAGGAATACCCTCATACCGACGTCTATGAATGCGGCGTCCAGCTCGTCGATCTCTGCCACCGTATCGCCACCGGCGAGATCAGGCCCAAGGCCGCGCTCGTCGACACCAGCATGGTCAGCCTGATCCGCACCACCACCGAGCCCGGCCTGTCGATCATCCGCGGCATCCGCGCCATGGAGCAGAAGGACAAGGTGCTGTCGGTGTCGATCGCGCAGGGCTTTCCCTGGGCCGACGTGCCTGAAATGGGTACACGCGTCGTCGTCTACACCGACGACAATGAGGACCTCGCGCAGTCGCTGGCGCAGCGGCTGGCCAACGACCTCTATGCCATGCGCGCCGAGATCGTGCCGCCGATGCCCTCGATCGACGAGGCGCTCGATCAGGCCCTTGTGGCACCCGCAGGCACGGTCGTCATCGCCGACACCGCCGACAATGCCGGCGGCGGTGCCGCCAGCGACTCGACTTTCTTCCTCGCCCGCATGATCGCGCGCGGCATCCCGGATGCCGTCATCGGCCCGCTCTGGGATCCGATCGCCGTTCGTCTGGTGTTCGAAGCGGGTGAGGGGGCGGTGCTGCCGCTGCGCGTCGGCGGCAAGGTCGGTCCGCGCTCCGGCGACCCGGTCGATGTCACCTGCCGCGTCGTCGCACTCAAGCGCGGCCTCGTCATGACCGGGCTTGGCGGCGTGCCGTCGCCGATGGGCGATTGCGCCCTGATCGACTGCGGCGGCGTCGAGGTGCTCCTGGCCTCCGAGCGGTCGCAGGCGATCGACACCGACCTGTTCAGCAATATCGGCTGCGACCTCACCGACAAGCGGATCGTGGTGGTCAAGTCGACGCAGCATTTCCGCGCGTCCTACGAGAAGGTTGCCAGCGCCGTGATCTACGCTGCCTCGGAAGGCACCGTCACCTCCAATCTCGCCAGCTTGCCCTACACCAGGATCAAGTTGCCGAAATGGCCGGTAACCGCTTAGGCGGCGACAGCCGAGACCTTGGGCGGCCGCGCCCTGCATATCTGGATCATCTTCGATGTCGGCGTGGTTGTCGGGTCGACTATTCCTGGATCGCAAACCCCATTCGGAAACAAACTGGGTAGAAAGTAGCTGTTGAGGCCATTAGAATCCGGCCTAGCATGGAGTTCGCATTTGCTTAGGTGAGACTTTGGGAACGAGGACAAAGGACCGAGGCAACAAGCCTGACAGCTATAACGATGAAGGGCTCCGCAAGGAGATCGTTCGCGTGCGTTTGCAACCTCAGACGTTCCATCATCTTAATTCGTCCCTTCGGAAACTCAGAACAAGCCGCCTGTACAATCTCGAAAAGAACTGGCCCGCCGGATGGCCGGTTGAGCCTTGATTGCTGCACAGGTCGGACGCTCCTACGCCCGCTGCAGCTTTTCGTAGCGCTTGATCAGCCGGTCCCGCTTCAGCTTCGACAGCCGCTGGATCCAGAACATGCCGTCCAGTTGGTCGATCTCGTGCTGATGGCAGACGGCGAGCAGGCCCTCAGCTTCCTCGGTGCGCTGGATGCCCTGGAGATCCTGATAGCCGATGCGCACGCGTGCATGCCGCCTGATCTCATCGGTCACACCAGGCATCGAGACGCTGCCTTCGGTGTGGAGCATCGTCTCCTCCGAGGCCGAGAGTATCTGCGGGTTGACGTAGGTCCTGGCACTACCAGGGCCTTCAAGCTCAAGCACCACCACCCGCCTGGCGATGCCGATATGCGGGGCGGTGATGCCGATGCCGGGTGCCGCGCGCATGGTGTCGAGCAGGTCAAACGCCAGCGCGCGCAATTCGTCGTCAAAGGCCGTCACCGGCGCGGCGACGAGCTTGAGGCGCGGGTCGGGAAATTTCACGATTGGCCGGGTCGTCACGTCAGGTCTCCGCCTCGGGCAGCGCTCGGCAGCCGCATAGCGCGAAAGTCACCGCGCGGCCAGCGCCGCGTGGCCTGGGAGCAGCGAGCCCGCCTCGCGGCTCAACTGGTCGATCAACAGTCGCACGCCCGGCAACATGCCGCGATGCGCGGCATAGACCAGCGAAATGTCGAGCCCGGGCCCGGCCCATTCCGGCAGCACCGGCACGGCCAGGCCATGCTCGGCCATCCTCCGTCCGACGAATGTCGGCAGCCGCCCGATTCCAAGTCCCGCCTCGATTGCCTCGGCGATGGCACGTACATTGTTGGCCGACATGCGCGGCTTGAACTCAATCTTCGCCGGTTTCTGCGTCGCATGATGCAGCAGCCATTGCTGCGTGTCCGACGGCGAAATCTGCTCGCCGATCAGCGGATAGGCGTCAAGCGCCTTGGGGTCTGACGGCAGGCCTCGCTCGGCGACCAATGACGGCGCGGCAAACATCGAGGCTTCGGTGCTGCCAATCTTCCTGGCGATCAGCGTCGAGTCCTTGAGCCTGCCGACACGGATGGCGAGATCGTAGCCCTCCGCGATCAGGTCGACATAACGGTCGGAGACGTCGATCTCGCAGCGCAGCTTCGGATTGGCGGCGACGAAGCGCGCGATCAGCCGTCCCAGCCCGGCCTCGACCAGCACCGTCGACATCGTCAGCCGCAGCCGCCCCGACGGTTCCGCCACCGCCTGTGCCGCTTCGTCGGCGGCGCGTTGCAAGGCATCGACGATCAGCTGGCCATGGGTCAGGAATCGCTTGCCCGGCTCGGTCAGCGAGGATCGCCGTGTTGTCCGCGCAATCAGCCTGACGCCGAGATGCTCCTCGAGCTCGGCCACGCGCTTGCTGACGGTTGCCAGCGGAAGTCCCATCGAGCGTGCCGCGGCAGTGAAGCTGCCGGTCTCGGCCACGCGGGTGAAGATCACCACGGCCTCGACCGGTGGCAGCCGCTCATCCCTGGTAGCGCCGGCGCGGTCAGGCTCATTATTTCTATTCATGGATAGTCATTCCAGATTTGGCAAATTATCAGTTTAATGGAGATAATCTATCTTGTCGCCATGAACCAGATGTTTCCCCATTCCTCCTCACCCGAAGCCGGCACGCCGGCACAACCCGCGTCGCTGATGCTCCTCATCATCTGCGGCGCCCAGTTCCTGGTGGTCATCGATGCCGTAGTCCTCATGGTTGCCGGCCCCGCGCTGGCGCAAGCGTTCGACGCCACCGAGCGCGACCTGCAATGGGTCTTCAACGCCTATGCCCTGGCCTTCGGCGGCTTGCTGCTACTGGCCGGCAGGGCAGGCGACCGTCTCGGCCACCGCGGCATGTTCGCCGCCGGCGCGGTCGTCTTCGCGCTGTCTTCGTTGATCGGCGCGTACAGCGTCTCGATGTCGATGTTGATCGCCGCTCGTGCGCTGCAAGGTGCCGGTGCCGCCTTGCTTGCCGCCAACTCGCTCGCCTTGCTGACCTTGTATTACCCTTCCGGTCCGGCACGGCTGCGGGCGCTCGGCCTGTTTGCCTCCTCGGCCACCGTCGGCGTCGCCTCGGGAACGTTGCTCGGCGGCCTGCTCACCAGCACCTTCGGCTGGTCGTCGGCGCTGTTGATCAATGTCCCGCTCGGCCTTGTCATGGCCTGGGCCACAAGGCGCGCCGCTGGCGTGGCCGGCGACGGCCAGGCCCCGTCCGGGCCGATGGATTGGGCTGGCGCCGCCACCGCGACGCTCGGCTTCGGTGCGCTCACCCTTGCCATTGCGCAGACATCGCACCCGACGCCAAGCACCCTTGGCTTGTGGCTCGCCGCCGCCGTTCTGCTCGTCCTGTTCGTCCTCATCGAGTGCCGAAGCGCAGCACCGCTGCTTGACCTCGCCACCCTGCGCAACCGCCCGGTCGCCGTCGCCAATGCCCTGATCTTCATCCACTCCGCTGGTCCGCTGACCTCGCTGTTCTTCGGCTCGCTCTACTTCCAGCAGCTGCGCGGGCTCGAGGCGCTCGAAACCGGGCTGCTGTTCCTGCCCTTCGCACTGGCTTCGATCGTCGGTGCCCGCCTCGCACCTCTTGCCATGGGCTACATGGCGCCGCGCGGCATTGCCGCCCTGGGTTTTGCCCTGATGAGCCTGTCGTCCTTCGCCCTGTCGTTCCTGCCGGTGGCTGCGGGGGAGCCCTATCTGCTGCTCACCATCGCAGCCTTTGCCATCGGCGGCTTCGGCTCGTCATTCTCCTTTGTCAGCCTGACCGAGGCGGCAACCGCCTCGGTCCGCAAGGGCGAGGCCGGCATGGTCTCCGGGCTCACCAACACTTCGCTCCAGATGGGCGGCGCCTCGATCCTCGCCCTGCTGATATCAGTCACCGCCACGGTGCCGGCGGGAGCCGCGGCTCACGCGACGACCTTCACCTCGGCCGCCGTCATCCTGCTTGCCGGTGCGATCGCCGGCTTCTTCCTCTTTTCCACGTCGTCGGGCCGGGCCGCTTCGGCCGGCCGGTAATCCACGTCAAATCTCAGGAGACCAATATGCACCTCAATCGCAGGGAACTCGCCGCCATGTCCTTTTCCGCTCTCATGCTTGCAACAGGCGCGCGCGCCGAAGCGGCATCGCCGACAGTCGGACCAGCGGCTGGTGCCGCCATCGATCCGCTTGACCTCGTCGATCCCGAGCTGCGCCCGATCCTCGATCACATCCCACCGCTCGATCTCGGCATGGACACTCTCCAGGCGGTGCGCGGCGCCCAGTTCCCGCCGGCGCTGCCATTGCCGGCGATCCAGCCGCAGGACCGGTTCATCCCAGGCGGCGCCGGCAATCCGCGCCTGCGCGTCGTCGTCCTCGACCCCGCGCCGCAGGCAGCCGCCAAGCCGGCGATCCTGCATATCCATGGCGGCGGCCTCGTCGTCGGCAAGCCGGAGGTGGTCATTCAGGAACTGCAACAGCTTGCAACCGAGCTCGGCGCCGTCATCGTGTCTGTCGACTACCGCCTGGCGCCCGAACATCCGTTCCCGGCCGGCTTCGATGACGCCTACGCGACGCTCGAATGGATGCATCGCTCGGCCAGCGAGCTTGGCATCGACCCGAGCCGTATCGCCTTGCTCGGCGAAAGTGCCGGCGCCGGCCTCGCCGCTGCCGTCTCGCTCCGGGCGCGCGACCGTGGCGAACTGCCCCTCCGCTTCCAGGCCTTGCGCTACCCCATGCTCGACGACCGTACCGCCTTGCATCAGCCGCCGGCCCATCTCGGCACGTTCATCTGGAACTGGCAGTCCAATGCCTTCGGCTGGGCCTCGGTGCTCGGGCGCAAGCCGGTGATGGAGCACGCACCCGAGGGCGCCGTTCCCGCGCGGGCAAAGGACCTGCACGGGCTTCCCGAGACCTGGATCGGCGTCGGCACGCTCGACCTGTTCGCCCGGGAATCGATGGCCTTTGCCGGGCGACTCGTCGAGGCCGGGGTGCCGGTCGAGTTGTCGGTCGTGCCGGGCGCCTATCACGGCTTCGACGCCATGGTTCCTGAAGCGCGCGTTTCCGCAGCCTTCATCGCCGGCTGGAAATCGGCGCTCCGGCGCGCCTTGCAGGTCGCTTGATCAGCCCTGACTGCCGGCGGCATCCAGTGCCGCCGGCTACTCCCGCCGCTCGATGTCCCGGCGCAGCACGATCAGCGTCGTCAGGTCCTGCACGCTCGGATGGGTGGCGATGATGTCGCGCAGCGTGTTCAGCCGGTCGATCGACGGCACCTCGACCTCGACCATCAGGTCGAGCTGACCTGTTACCGACGATACCCGCCGCACCTCCGAATAGCGTGCCAACTGGTCGAGCACCCCCATCGACGGCGTCGAGACCAGCGTCACCATCAGGAAGGCCGAGACCAGGTTGCTGTCCATCTGGCCGATATCGGCGCGATAGCCGCGGATGACGCCGCTCTTTTCCAGCGCCGCGACGCGTTCGCTGGTCGCACTGCGGGAGAGCCCGATGCGCCCGGCAAGCGTCTTCAGCGGGATGCGCGCTTCCTTCGACAGGATGCCCAGAATGTCCCTGTCCTTGGCGTCGAGTTCCTTCATCGCCCCGTTCCGATCGGTGCCGTTAAAGTGCCGGTCCATGCAGTCATAGTGCCGGTGCAACCGACGCTTTGCCGGATGCCCGATTTTTCGGCCCGTGCCAAGCTCCAGTTACAGCAATTCCGGATAGACCATGACCGACGTGACCCATCCCGCGCCTGCATTCTCCTTTGGCGAGGCCGCCGAGCTGGCGTCGAGCCGGTTCGGCGTCAGCGGTCGCGTGGCATCACTCGACAGCGAGCGCGACCAGAACTTCAAGCTCTCGGCCGACGACGGCGCCCAGTGGATTCTCAAAATCATCAATGCCAGCGAGCCGGCCTCCGAAAGCGAATTCCAGGTCGCCTTGCTCGATCATCTCGCGCGCTCGGGCGTCGCCGCTCCCCGCCTCAAGCCGTCCGCCGACGGTGCGGCGCTCTCGGAAGCGACCGGTGCCTCGGGCGAGCGCCATGCGCTGCGGCTGGTGTCCTGGCTGCCGGGCCTGCCGCTGGCCGAAGCGGCGCGCACCCCGAAGCTGCTCGAAAATCTCGGCCGCGCGCTCGGCCGGCTCGACGGCGCGCTGCAGGGCTTCATCCATCCCGGCGCGATCAGGAGCTTCGACTGGGACATCCGCCAGGCCGGCGCCGCGCGCCAACGCCTGCACCATGTTCCCGATGTCGCCGACCGCGCGCTTTTGCGCCGCCTGCTCGACCATTTCGACGTCGCCGTGGCGCCCCGTCTCGCCGGCCTGCGTGCCCAGGTCATCCACAATGACGCCAATGACTGGAACGTGCTCGTCGATGAGGACGACCACGACCGGGTTGCCGGCATCATCGATTTCGGCGACGCGCTCCATTCGCTTGTGATCGCCGAAGTCGCGGTCGCCTGCGCCTATTCGATCCTCGATGTCTCGGACCCGATCGGCGCCGCGGCGACCCTGGCCGCCGGCTTCCATGCCGAATATCCGCTGCGCGAAGAAGAGCTCGATCTCCTGTTCGACCTCATTGCCATGCGCCTGGTCATCTCGGTCACGCTGTCGGCGCAGCGCAAGGACAAGACCGGCGACAATCCCTATCTCGCCATCTCGGAGGCGCCGGCCTGGCGGCTGCTGCGCCGCCTTGGCGCGATGAACCGCCGTTTTGCCACCGCCATCCTGCGCCACGCCTGCGGCTTCGACGCGGTATCAGGTGCCCGCGCCGTCACCGCCTGGATCGAGGCCAACAGGAAGAGTTTTGCACCGGTGCTCGATCGTCACCCGGCAACCCTGGTCAAGGCGCTGGTGCCCTATGGCGATCCAGCTCATCCGATGACGACCACTTCGGCCGGCCAGGAGCCCGACAAGGCCACCGCCTGGTGGGATTCCTGGTGCGCCGAACACGGCGTCGAACTCGGCATCGGCCCCTGGGGCGAGGCACGCACGGTCTACACCTCCGACATCTTCTGGTCGCGCTTCGTCGAAGGCGCCCGCCGGGTCCACCATCTTGGCCTCGACCTGTTTTTGCCGGCAGGCACCAAGGTCTATACGCCGCTCGCCGCCACGGTCAAAAGCGTCGAGATCGAGGAAGACCCGCTCGGCTATGGCTGCCTGATCGCGCTGGAGCACACGCCTGAAGGATGCCCGCCCTTCGTCACGCTGTGGGGTCACATGGCGCATGAGGCGATGGCCCGCCTGAAGCCGGGCGAGACGCTCGAAGCCGGCGCGCTCGTCGGCGAAATGGGCGCACCGACCGAGAACGGCGGCTGGGCGCCGCATCTGCATTTCCAGATCTCGACCGACCCCGATCTCGCCGCTCGTGACATCCTCGGCGTCGGCGAGGCGCGTTATCTCGACGTCTGGGCCGAGCTGTTCCCGGATGCCGCAACGCTTGCCGGCATCCCGCCGGAGACCTTTCACCAGACCGGCCGCACCCGCCCCGAGATCGTCGCCGCGCGGAAAGCCTCGCTCTTGCCCAACCTGTCGATCTCCTATTCCGAGCCGATCAAGTTCGTGCGCGGCGAGGGCGCCTGGCTGATCGATGACTGCGGCCGCGCCTATCTCGATTGCTTCAACAATGTCTGCCACCTCGGCCACGCCCATCCCGATGTCGTCGAGGCGATCGCCACCCAGGCAGCAAGACTGAACACCAACACACGCTACCTGCACGACGCCATCGTCACCTATGCCGAGCGATTGACGGCGACCTTGCCCGAGGGCCTGTCGGTCGCTTCCTTCGCCTGCTCCGGCAGCGAGGCCAATTCGCTTGCGCTGCGCATGTCGCGCACCTTGACCGGCAGCGACGACGCGCTGGTGCTCGACTGGGCCTATCATGGCACCACCCAGGAGCTGATCGACCTCAGCCCCTATAAATACAAACGCAAGGGCGGCAAGGGCCGGCCGGCCCATGTCTTCGAGGCAACCATCCCCGACAGCTACCACGCGCCGGATGATTGGCCGGTCGAAGAGCATGCCAGGCGTTTCGCCGAAAGCATTGCCGAGCAGATCGAGACGATGCGCACAGAGGGTCGCGCGCCGGCCTTCTTCATCGCCGAATCCATTCCCAGCGTCGCCGGTCAGGTGTTTCTCCCCGAGGGATATCTCAAGGAAGTCTACGCCATGGTCCGCGCCGCCGGCGGCTTCTGCATCGCCGACGAGGTGCAGGTCGGCTTCGGCCGTGTCGGCAGCCACTGGTGGGCCTTCGAGACGCAAGGTGTTACCCCCGACATCGTCACCATGGGCAAGCCGATCGGCAACGGCCATCCGATGTCGGCGCTGGTCACCACGCGCGAGATCGCCGACCGCTTCAACAATGGCATGGAGTATTTCAACACCTTTGGCGGCAACCCGGTGTCCTGTGCCGCGGGCCTCGCCGTGCTCGACGTCATCGAGCGCGATCGCCTGCGCGACAATGCCGCCGATGTCGGCGCCTATCTCTTGGAGCGCTTCAGGGAGATGCAGCAGCGCTACGAGGTCATCGGCGACGTCAGGGGCCAGGGGCTGTTCCTCGGCATCGAATTGGTCACCGACCGCAGGACCAAGCAGCCGGCGACCGCCTTCGCCCGCAAGGTCAATGCCGGGGCCAGGGCGCGCGGCGTGTTGATCGGCACCGAGGGCCCGCACGACAACGTGCTCAAGATGCGCCCGCCGATGATCTTCAGCCGTGCCAATGCCGATCATCTTGTCGGCGTGCTCGAGGAGGCGTTCGCCGCGGTATCGGCGGAAGGCGTGTAGCTCAAGGCCCGCGCGAAGCTCTCGCGCGGAGGGAATTAGCGACAGGGGAATTCACCGACTTCCGGCGCCAACGCGCCGGCGGCAAGCAGAGGCTTTGCCTCGAACACCAGAGGGAGGAAATGATGAGGACGATTTTTGCAACTGCGTCGCTGCTCGGCTCGGCCGCGATGGCCATTCCGGCAGCGGCCGACACCTTCGACATCGTCAAGCAGCGCGACAAGCTTACCTGCGGCGTCAGCCAGGGCGTTGCCGGCTTCTCGGCGCCTGACGATGCCGGCAAATGGTCGGGTTTTGACATCGACTTCTGCAGCGCCGTGGCCGCCGCCGTGCTCGGCGATCCGGAAAAGGTCAGCTACGTGCCGCTGTCGACCAAGGAGCGTTTCACCGCGCTGCAGTCGGGTGGCGTCGATGTGCTGTCGCGCCAGACCACCTGGACGTTGTCGCGCGATTCCAGCCTCGGCATCCGCTTCGTCGGCACCGCCTATTATGACGGCCAGGGCTTCATGATCCGCAAGGCTCTTGGCGTCGACAGCGCGCTCAAGCTCGATGGCGCAACCGTCTGCACCGAGCAGGGCACGACCACCGAGCAGAACGTCGCCGACTACTTCTCCGCCCACAAGATGAAATACGAGCCGGTGGTCATCGATTCCGCCGACGGCATCATCAAGGCCTTCGACACCGGTCGTTGCGACGTCTACACGACGGATGCCTCGGCACTCTATGCCCAGCGGCTGAAGCTTACCGATCCGGCTGCCTATGTCGTCCTGCCGGAGATCATCTCCAAGGAGCCGCTCGGGCCTGCCGTTCGACAGGGCGACGACAAGTGGTTCAACATCGTGCGCTGGACGCTGTTCGCGCTGCTCGAAGCCGAGGAACTCGGCATCACCAAGGACAATGCCGAAGCCGGCCTGTCCTCGGATAATCCTGCCATCAAGCGCTTCCTCGGCGCTGAGGGTGACAGCGGCCAGCAGCTCGGTCTCGATCCGCGTTGGAGCTACAACATTATCTCCAAGGTCGGCAATTTCGGCGAGATCTTCGAGCGCAATCTCGGCCAGTCGAGCGAGCTCAAGATCGACCGCGGCATCAACGCCTTGTGGAATGCCGGCGGCCTGATGTACGCCCCGCCGGTCCGCTGATCGCTTTCCTCCCCCGGGGTCGCGCGTCAGCGCGGCCCCTTTTCTTCCCGCCAGAATTTCCAGGTCGCGCGTCAGCGCGGCCCCTTATCTTCCCGCCAGAATTTCCAAGTCGCGCGTCAGCGCGGCCCCGCCTATGCTGCCTCGCGAGATTCCCGGCGCGTTCGTCGGGCCGCAGCATAGGTGCATTGATGAGCATAGCCGATCGCGTTCGCGTCAAGGATGTCAAAGTCCTGTCGGATGACTGGTATCTGTTGAAGAAGACGGTCTTCGAGTATCGCCGCAATGATGGCGAATGGCAGCTCCAGAGCCGCGAGACCTACGATCGTGGCAACGGCGCCACCATCCTGCTCTATGATTCCGTCCGCCGCACTGTCGTTCTCGTCAAGCAGTTCCGCTACCCGGCTTTCGTCAGTGGCTACGATGACATGCTGATCGAGACGCCGGCAGGCCTGCTCGACAATGCCAGCCCGGAGGAGCGCATTCGGGCCGAGACCGAGGAAGAAACGGGCTTCCGCGTCCGCGACGTCCGCCGCGTCTTCGAGGCCTTCATGAGCCCCGGCGCCGTCACTGAGCGGATCTACTTCTTCGTCGGCCGCTACGAGCCCGGCGACCGCATCTCCGAAGGCGGCGGCCACGAAGGCGAGGGTGAGGACATCGAGGTGCTGGAGATCGGCATCGATGAGGCGCTCGCCATGGTTGCCGACGGCCGCATCTGCGACGCCAAGACCATCATGCTGCTGCAATACGCAGCCCTTCACCTCTTGCGCGGAGCCTAGCGCCGATGTCGACCATCGCCCGCGAGCTCGGCATCTCCTTCGGCACGTCGCCGACCGGACCGCTCAACGCCATCACCGACGTTTCAGGCGTGGCCATCGGCCATCGCACCATTCGCTCGGGCGACCTCAACACCGGCGTGAGCGCGGTCCTGCCCCATGGCGGTAACATGTACCGCAATAAGGTGTTGGCCGCATGCGATGTCATCAACGGCTTCGGCAAGAGCACCGGCCTGATGCAGGTCGACGAGCTCGGTTCGATCGAGACGCCGATCCTGCTCACCAACACCTTCGGCGTCGGCACCTGCGCCAACGCGCTGATCCGCGCGGCGGTTCTGGAGAATCCGGACATCGGCCGCGAGACGTCGACGGTCAATCCCGTGGTCATGGAGTGCAATGACGGCCATCTCAGCGACATCCAGGCGCTCGCCGTCACCGAGGACGATGCCCGCGCAGCGCTTGCAACAGCCGCGTCCGGGCCGGTTGCCGAAGGCAATGTCGGCGCCGGCACTGGCATGAGCTGCTTCGGTTTCAAGGGTGGCATCGGCACTGCCTCGCGCCGCATCGAGTTGGCCGGCAGCGCGCATCATGTCGGCGTGCTGGTGCTGACCAATTTCGGCCGCGCCGGCGATCTCGTCCTTCCCGATGGTCGTCGCCCCGATCCGCGCAGCAGGCGAGAGGCCGAGAAGGGCTCGGTCATCGTCATCCTCGCCACTGACATCGCGATGGAACACCGACAGCTCAAGCGCGTCGTCCGCCGCTGCGGCGCCGGTCTCGCCAGGCTCGGCGCCTATTGGGGGCATGGCAGCGGCGACATCGCGCTCGGCTTCTCGACCGCTCGGACTTTCGATCATGACGAGCGTGCCGACTTCGTTTCCATCTCCGCCCTCAACGAAAACCGCATCGATCGCCTGTTCCGCGCCGCGGCCGAAGCAACCGAGGAGGCCGTGGTGAACTCGATGTGTGCAGCCGAGGTCATGCATGGCCGCGCCGGGCATGTCAGGCCGTCGCTGGCAGACTGGTTGAGAGAGCAGGGCTAGATCGCCTTCGACGGGCTCTGGAAGCAGGATTGCCGGGGTCGGAAAATAAACTTAGCATGTTCCTTCTTTGTTCTTAAAAAGGAGGAAGTCATGTCGCGGCAACTCCAGTTCGACTTCGGAGCAACTTCGCTTGGTTTGCGACCACCGTCGCGTTGGCCAAGGCAGGCAAGGTCCGACGCAGACAGGCTGATGTTTCGTCTGCATCCGGGTCAGTCGGCGCAGATGGCGACGGTGGCGGACCATACCCGCCGCAGCCATGGCCTGTCCGGGACGCCACGCGATGCAGGACAGCTGCACGTCTCGCTGATGGGGCTTCACAACGGCGGGGAGATCGACCGAACCACGGTGCATGACGCCTCGGCCGCCGCCGCGACAGTCAGAGTGCCGGCATTCGAGCTGGCCTTCGACCGCATCGCCAGCTTCCACAATCGGGAATCGAAACCGCTGGTTCTGCTGTGCGGCAAGGGTGCCGATAAGGTGGTGGAGCTCGAACGCCGGATCATCGATGCGTTGAACCGTGCGGGGCTCCGGCTACGCCGGCGCGTCGGCTTCGTGCCCCACTGCACCGTGCTCTACGCCGACAGGCTCGTCCCGGAAACGCCTCTCGACCGGCCGATCGTCGTCCCGATCACGGAGTTTCATCTCCTGCATCGTTCGGCCAGTGGCCGCCGCCGGAGCGTCGGCAACTGGCCGTTGCTGGGCTGAGGCTCAGAGCGGCAGCGGCTGACGCGCGTTGCGCCAGAACTCCTCAGGTTCTTCCAGCAGATGTGTCAGCCCGACACGCTCGAAGGCGAGTGCCGCCTGCTCGGCGGCATCGGCGAGGATGTCCTCGGCGTCGAGATGGTCGGTCCTGCGGCTGCGCATCAACACCTTGCCGTTGACGATGACGGTGTCGACGTCGGCGGCGTTGGCGAAATGGGCGATGCGCGTCACCGTCATGACGGGCGGGTAGAGATGCGGCTTGCGCATGTCGACCAGCACGATGTCGGCCTTCTTGCCATGCTCCAGCGACCCCAGTTCCTTCTCCAGGCCAAGCGCCCTGGCAGCGTCGATCGTTGCCATCTCGATGGTCTTGCCGGGCGGCAGATAGGCCGGGTCGCGGAAGTGGCGGCGGTGGTAGTGCATGCACTGCGCCATGTGGCGGAACATGTCGTAGCCGCGGTCGGGGGCGGCCGCGTCCGAACCCAGGCAGACATTGATGCCAGCCTCGAGCAGCTCCGGCACCGGGCAGCGGCCATAGACCGACATGATGGCGCTCGGATTGTGGATGATCGACGCGCCTGTCTCCTTCAGTGCTGCAAAATCTTCCTCGGTGAGGTCGACGCTATGACCCAGAAGCGCGAACTCACCGAGGACACCAAGATCGCGCGCCAGCGCGATCGACCCGTCGCGGTGGCCGTCCTGGGTGAACAGCACGCCCTTGCGACGGCGCAGATCCATGACCGCTTCGCCCATCTCGACGACCTGCCGTCGGGCATCGGCATCCGCCACCTGGGCGGCATAATAGACCGGCATGACAAGGCACACGCCGGTGCCGCGGCCGAGCAGGTCGTTCCAGCGATCGATCAGGATTTCGCTGACCTCGAGCTGGCGCTCGAAGCCGACGGATACGTCGCGCGCCTGACCGGTCTCCGAGAACTGGCGGTAGTTTTTCGGGAAGGGCGTCCGGCCGGGGCCGACGGCCATGAAGGTGCGCAGCCCGGATTCGGCGGTCGCACCGCAATGCGCGTCGCCATAGATGGGATCGTCGGTGCGGTAGATATCGGCGCCGCCACCGAGCAGCGTCATACCGGTGGTGATGCCGCCACGCAGGCGTTCGAGCTGGGTCATGCGCGCCTCGGCGCGCCAGAAGTCCGGCGTCGAGCCGCGCGCGTAGATCTCCTCGCAGGCGTCGAACCAGCTGTCGAGCCCGGCGCCGGCATTGCGCACCAGCCCGTGGCCGGCATGCGAATGGCTGTCGATCAAGCCGGGCATCGCCACCATGCCTGTGCCGTCGATGATGTCCCTGGCGCCGACAGGCTCGGCGTCGCCGTCGCCACCGATGGCGCTGATGCGGTCGCCGGTGACAGCGATCCAGGCGCGGTCGATCACCCGGCGTTCCGGGTCGACGGTGATCGCCGTCACGTTGCGGACGAGGATGTCTGGCTGCGTCATGTCACTGCTTTCCAAAAGTCGGCGGGCGAAATCGCATGGTTGCGGAAGTCCGAGCCGGACTTCCGCAAGCCATGTCAAACCGGGGCTACAGCCCCAGAATGTCTTCCAGGTCGCGCGCGAGCACGCGTTCGCTTTCGAGATCGAGCTGGTTTTCGATATGGGCGAGGTGGTGGTGCATGACGGCAAGTGCCGCCTTGGCGTCGCGCGCGGTGATGCTCTGCACGATCGCCGCATGCTCGTCGGGGCCGCAGTTCTGGATTTCCTTCTGCTGGTACATCGCCATGATCAGCGACGTCCGCGAAACCAGATCGCGCAGCAGGGTGGCGAGGATCTGCGATTGCGCCAACTCGGCGATCAGCATGTGGAACGCGCCCGAGAGCCTGATCGCACCGGCGAGGTCGCCGCCCTGGTGGGCCTTGCGCTCCTGGTCGACATGTTCGCCCAGCCGAGCGATTCCGGCGGCGTCGATGGTCGCGCACAGCCGCTCGACCAGCCTTTCCTCGATGGTGCGGCGGGCGAAGAACACATCGCGCGCTTCCTCGATCGACGGTTTGGATACGAACGCACCGCGATTGGGAACCAGTGTGATCAGGCCGTCGCGGGCGAGGTTCTGCAGCACATGGCGGATGCGTGCCCGGCTGGCGCCGAAGATGTCGGCAAGCTGCTCTTCTTTCAGCCGCGTGCCGGGGCCGATCTGCCGCTCGGCGATGGCGCTCCAGATCTTCTCGTAGATTTCCTGATCGGTGGCATGCCGCATGCCTGCTTCAGCGTCCATCCAATCCTCCTCCCGTTCGTCCCGATATGCGGCTCCAACCTATTCAAACCTAAAAGCGCGGCAAGTCAACAAATCTGTCGACAACGATTGTTGACAATAATTGGATACGATGACAGCGTGCGATGGATGGAGTCGGGAACCGACCTGCTACATGGTGGCGCGGGTCTGCCGTCCGGAAACGTGAGGCGCCGGTGCTTCGGGTGTATGATATCGGCACCCACCACATGCTGCGGATTGCGGTCTGAGGGAGAAAAAATGGATTTCGATTTCGCCGAGCTGCCCGAAATGGACCGCTACCGGCTGCTCACCAACTTCGTCGGACCGCGCCCCATCGCGCTGGTCACCACCATCGACGAGCATGGCTGCAACAACGCCGCGCCGATGAGCTTCTTCAACGTCTTCTCACATGAGCCGCCGCTGCTCATCCTCGGCATGCAGACCCGTCCTGATGGCACCGCCAAGGACACCGTCGCCAACATCCGCCGCTCCGGCGAGTTCGTCGTCCACATGGTCGACATGGCGATTGCCAGCGAGATGATCGTCACCGGCATCAACTTCCCCGCCGACGTCGACGAGATCGAGCTCGCCGGCCTGACCAGCACGCCGTCGAAAAAGGTCGCGGCACCCCGCATCGAGGAATCGCCCTGCGCCATGGAGTGCCGTGTGTCGCAGATCCTCGATTATGGCCGCCGCACCATCGTCATTGGCGAGGTCGTGCAGATGTATGTTCGCGACGACTGCCTCGATGAGCGCGGCCGCTATGTCCGGCCCGAGGTCTACCAGCCGATCGCCCGTCTCCACGCCGACAACTACATCGTTGCCGCCGACCAGTTCGTGCTCAAGCGCCCGGCCGAGCTTTTTCCTCAAGAGGAAAAAGCCGCCAATGCCGCCCCGAAGTCGGAAAAGGTCATCGGCTGAGGCCAGAGCCTTGTCGGCCCACCCGCTCCACCGCAAGGCGTAAGCCCCCGACGACCTTGCATGGGAAGGGCGCTCGTTTCGGGCGCCCTTTCTGTTTGGGCGTCAGTCCTCGGCCGCCGCGCCAATGTTCTCGCTCAGCACGCGCAGCACGCGGGTCGCGCTTTCGATGTCGGCGTCGTCAACACCGGTAAGCACCAGGCAGCGCAGCTCGGCGACGTCGGCGAACATGCTGTCGGCCTCGCGCCGCGCCGTCGGCGTCAGAAAGATGCGCTTGGTGCGCCGGTCGCCGTCGGTGGTGCAGCGCACCACCAGCCCCTTCTTCTCCAGCCCGTCGATGAGCCCGACCAGCGAGGGCTGCTCGATCTGCATCTGCTCTGCCAGCTCGGCCTGCGTCTTGCCCTCGCATTTGGCGATCTGCATCATCAGTCGGGCGCGCGCCAGCGTCAGGCCGCGCTCCTTCACCCGCGCGTCGAACATCGTCCTGAGCTTGCGGTTGACCTTCAGCAATTCGTCAAAAAACGCGCTCTTCAGCTCGGCGCTGCTCATATCGATCCCCTTTTGTTCTTTTGATTATCATTAGATGCCTATGTAATTCGCGGCAATATCTCCGGCAAGAACCATCCTCCTAGTCCCTTCGGACGAGGCTGCGGCTTCGATCAGCGTAGGTAATGTCCATTCTCGCCAATGGAGCGGCGCAGCCGGGGATGGAGGAGGTGGGGTGTGGTCCTGCGCAATCTGGCAAAGCTCGACCTCAACCTGTTGCATGTCTTCGAGGCCGTCTACGGCGAGGCCAGCATCACCCGTGCCGCCGAAACGCTCAACGTCACCCAGCCCGCCGTTTCCAACAGCCTGGCGCGCCTGCGCGACATCTTCGGCGACCAGCTGTTCGTCCGTGCCCGGCAGGGCATCGCGCCGACGCCGCTCGCCGAAACGCTGATCGGCCCTGTCCGTGAAGCGCTCACCGCGCTCGACCGCACGCTCGCACGGCATGAGCGCTTCGACCCGCTCGCCTCCGAGCGCATCGTCTCTTTCAGCATGAGCGACTATGCCGAGGCGGTCGTGCTGGCACCGTTTGTCGGCGAGTTGAACCGGCTGGGCTCGAGGCTGACGGTGCGCAACCGCTTCCTTGCCGAGCGCGACCTGTTTCCCGGCCTGGCCTCGGGCGAGATCGACTTCGCCGTCGAGTCGCATCCGCTGGCCGAGGATGGTTTCGGCCAGCGCCTGCTGTTCAGTGACGAATTCGTCTGTGTCATGCGCCGGGGCCATCCGGCGGCGACCGAACCCTTCACCATCGAGCGCTACATGGCGCTCAGCCACTTGCACATCTCCAATCGCCCGCGCTTTGCCAATCTGGTCGACGGCGCGCTGGCCCGGATGAAGCTGAAGCGGCAGGTGGCGGTGCATCTCGAACATTGCCTGGCCGCTGCCGCCATCCTGTCGCGCAGCGACCTCTGCCTCACAATTCCGACCTCCTTCGTCCGGCACTTCCTGCCCGAAGATGGTTTCGTTGCGTTGCCCCGGCCTTTCCGCATGCCGCCGCTTCAGACCTGGCTCTACTGGCACCCGGCCTCTGAAGGCAGCCCGGCGCATGATTGGGTTCGCGGCGTGCTCGACGATTGTTTTCCGGACGCCTGCCGGGATCACTCAGGCTGATGTCGGTCATTCGGATTGGCAATTTGCCCGGGCAAATACCGCCGACCTATAACTTGAGCCAACAGCTGAGATCGAAAACCTGTCGCTGGGGCGATGGCCGCGAGGCTGTCGCCGGGAGGATGGCGCATGCGTGCTGCGGCAAGCATCGAGGAGATTGTTGAGCGTGGGCTTTGCACCGGCTGCGGCGCTTGCGCGAGCCTGCTCGGAGGCGACGCCCTGCGCATGGATATGTCGCCTGAAGGCTACATGCGGCCGCGCGGCCAGCGCCCGCTCGACAAGGGCGAGCAGCAGGCGGTGCTGGAGATATGTGCCGGGCGCGCGCAGCAGGGCGCAGCACCAGCCGAGGCCAAGCCGCACCGCATTTTCGGCGCGATGCTGCATCTCGCCAAGGGCCATGCGACCGACAAGGAGATTCGCTTCAGGAGCGCCACCGGCGGCGTGCTCACCGCGCTCGCGGTCTATCTGGTCGAAAGCGGCGAGGTCGACGGCGTGTTGCAGACCGGCGTCGCAAGCGACAACCCGCTGCACAACGAACCGAGGTTCAACACCACGCGCGAGCAGATCGTTGCCTCTTCGGGCTCCCGCTACGGGCCGTCGGCGCCGCTGAAGGACATCGCAGCGCTGCTCGACAGCGGCCGCCGCTTCGCGTTCGTCGGCAAGCCCTGCGACGTCGCCACCTTGCGCAACCTGGCGCTTGTCGATCCGCGCGTCGACCTGCAGATCCCCTACATGCTGGCGATGGTCTGCGGCGGCAATCCCAGCATTGCCGCCACCTACAACATCGTCAGGCGCTTCGGCGAGGACCACCGCGACGTCGACGAGTTCCGCTATCGCGGCCATGGCTGGCCCGGTCCGACCTATCTGCACACGCGGCAGGGCAGGGCGCACAGCCAGAGTTATGACGAGACATGGTTCTCTAATCTCACCTACGAGCTGATGTTCCGCTGCAAGATCTGCGCTGACGGCACAGGCGAGCACGCCGACGTCGTCGCCGGCGATTGCTGGGTCATGGAGGATGGCAAGCCGAGCCATCGCGAGGCCGGCGACGGCTGGAACATGCACATTGCCCGAACCGTACGCGGCAGGCAGTTGATCGAGGATGCGCTCGTCGCCGGCTACATCCATGAGGAGGCGTTCTCCGTTGCCGAACTCGAAGCCATGCATGACGACCACGGCACCAAGAAGCGCTCGGTGCTGTGGCGGCTCGCCGGTCTCGCCCTGACCGGTCAGCCATTCCCCTGTTATGGCGGGCTGCGGGTGGTCCAGGCCGGCCTTGCCGCCAGCTGGCGCGAACGTTGGGCAGCCTTCCGCGGCACGCTTGCCCGTTCGCTCAAGCGCCGCAACCGCGAGAGCCCGATCACCTCGGGGACCTTCGTCCCGGACACCAAGACAAGCTGACAACGATCATCAAGGAGGAAACAATGTCTGTCGATCAACTGCGCGCCAAGCTCTCCGGTTCCGGGCCTGCCCTGTTCTTCCCGGATCCCGAAGTGCCGGCGATCTTCAATTTCGACCAGGGACTGGCAGCGCCCGAGACGTTTCCCACCGAGGACCTCGTTCGCCTCGCCCGCAAGGCGCTCGACGAGCACGGCGCCAAGGTGCTCGACTATTTCGACCCGGCCACCGGTTATGAGGAGCTGGTCTTCGGCTTCAAGGGCTTGCGCAAAGAGATCGCTGACCGCATTGAACGCACCCAGGGCAAGCAGCTCGGCACTCTTGGCGTCATCCTGACCTCGGGTTCGGTGCAGGGCATCGCCCTTGCCGCCAATGGCTACGTCAATCCGGGCGACGTCGTCGTCGCCGAGGCGGCGTCCTTCCCTTATGCGTTGCGCTTCATGCAGATGGCCGGCGGCGACCTGCGCACAGTGCCGGTCGACGACCACGGCATGGACATCGACAAGCTCGAAGCCTTGCTGAAAAAAGTCAAAGCCGAGGGCAAGAAGGTCAAGGTCGTCTACACCATCCCGACCTTCCAGACGCCAACCTGCACCGAGATGTCGGTGCCGCGCCGCAAGCAACTGCTCAAGCTCGCCAGCGAACATGACTTTCTCATCATCGAGGACAATGTCTATGGCGACCTGCGTTTCGCCGGCGAGGAGTTGCCGACGCTGCTCAGCCTCGACACCGACGAGCGCGTCATCCAGTGCGGCAGCTTCTCCAAGATCGTCGCTCCCGCACTGCGGCTCGGCTGGATCGCCGGTCCGGCTGCCGCCATCGAACCCATCGCCGCCGTGCGCCAGGATCTCGGCGTCGGTCAGTGGCATGCCCGCGTCATGACCTCCTATATCTCGGAAGGCTTGCTCGACGAGCATATCGCCGAGGTCAACAAGGTTTACAAAAGCAAGGCCGAGACGGCAGCGCGCGCCGTGCGCGACCATTGCGGCAACTACGTCACCTTCCGCATGCCGCAGGGCTCGTTCTATCTCTGGCTCGAAATCGACGAGCGCGTCGACTGGCAGCGCGCCGCCGAGCTTTCGGCGAGGGAAGGCATCTTCTTCCGCCCCGGCGAACGTTTCATGGGCGAAAGCGACGGCCGCCAGTTCCTGCGCCTTGCCTACAGCCATGTCAGCGAAGACATCATCGAGCGCGGCATCAAGAAGCTCGGCGAGATCCTCAGCGCTTGCGCCCGGGTTCCGGCATGACGCTTTCTGTTCGCACGATCGCGGGGGGATTTGTCTATCCCGAATGCCCCCGCTGGCATGACGGCCAGTTGTGGTTCGCCGACCAGCATGACGGCCTCGTCCATGTCCTGGATGCCGCCGGAATCAGGTGCGACAGCTTCGCCGTTCCCGGCGGCCCATCCGGCATGGGCTGGCTGCCGGACGGCGACCTGCTCGTCGTCTCGATGAACGACCGCAAGCTGTTCCGACGGCTTGGCGACCGCAAACTCGTGCTTCATGCCGATCTCGCCGCCGTCCACCCGTTCCATTCCAACGACATGGTCGTCGACGGTGAAGGCCGCGCCTATGTCGGCAACATCGGCTTCGACTTCTACGCCGGCCAGCCGCCGGCGCCGACGATGCTGGCCGCTGTCGCGCCGGATGGCTCCATCAGTGTCGCCGCGGACGGCCTGATGTGCCCCAACGGTGCGGTGATTTCACCTGACGGTCGCACGCTCGTCATCGCCGAGTCGATGGCCGCCCGTCTCACCGCCTTCGACATGTCAGCCGACGGCAGCCTGTCCAACCGCCGGCTGTTCGCTGCGATCGACGGCCATGTGCCCGACGGCATCTGCCTCGACGCCGAGGGGCACATCTGGGCTGCATCGCCTTACGAAAAGATGGTGCTGCGCATCAGTCCGGCTGGCGAGATCGTTGAGCGGGTCGTCATCCCTGATGCCAACCCCTATGCCTGCATGCTCGGTGGGGCCGACGGTCGCGACCTCTACATCTGTATTGCCCCGCACCACGACCCTGAGATGACGGTGAAGCTGAGGGGAGGGCGCATCGATGTCGTCCGCGCGCCAGCATCGGGAGCAGGACGGCCATGAGCAACGTCGAACGTCTCAATCCTCCAGGCATGGCCTTCCCCGGCATGAGTCAGGCCGTCGGCTGCGGCGACTTCGTGCTCGTGTCCGGGCAGGTGGCGCTGAAGGACAAGCAGATCGTCGCGGTCGGCGATCCCGCCGGGCAGACCGAGCAGGTGTTCCGCAACATCGAGGCGGTGCTGGCCGAGGCCGGGCTGACGCTCGCCCATGTCGTCTCGCTGCGCTGCTACCTGACCAGTGCCGAAGCCTACCAGGCCTATGCCGTGGTCAAGAACCGCATCTTCGCCGACAATCCGCCGGCCGCCTCCGCGATGGTCGTCACCGCCCTCGTCCTGCCCGAGATCATGGTCGAAGTCGAGGCGGTCGCCTGGCGCCACGCGCTTGCCAAAGCTGTCGAGGTGTAGAACCTAGCCGGACCTGAAACTGGCCGAGTCGGGTCCGCCCGGCCGGCCGCGCTTGTGGAGGCCCGATCTTGTCGATCAAAATGTACGGCATCAAGAACTGCGACACGATCAAGAAGGCCCGGACCTGGCTCGAAGGTCACGGCGTCGCCTACGACTTCCATGATTACAAGGCCGCGGGCATCGACCGCAAAAGCCTGGAAAGCTGGGTCAAGGAGTTCGGCTGGGAAACGGTGCTCAACCGCGCCGGCACCACCTTCAAGAAGCTGCCCGACACTGAGAAGGAAGGCCTCGACGCCGACAAGGCGATTTCACTGATGCTCGCTCAACCCTCGATGATCAAGCGCCCGATGCTCGACCTCGGCAGCCGCCGCCTCGTCGGCTTCAAGCCCGAGGCCTACGACGCCGCATTCCCGGAGTGATTTCTTTCGCGAAAGGAAACGGCGGGCCGCAGCCCGCGGCTGAACCTCCGCGCGGCTACTTCGCCCGTGTGCCGAACCTTGCCATCGTCGCCGCCACTTCCTCGCGCAGCCACGTCGTGAAGTCGCGCACCTTGCGGCCTGGCCGCCCCAGTCTGGAGCTGACCAGATAGTAGCCGAGCCCGCTGGCGACCGTGATGCCGAACGGCGCCACCAGCCTCCTGTCGGCCAGCGCGTCGGCCGACAGGAGCTGCCAGGCCAGCGCCACGCCCTGTCCGCCCACCGCCGCGTCGATACCGAGGATCGGGTCGGTGAAGGACGGCCCCGCCCGTTGCACAGGAAACGGCTTTGCCAGCCCCGCCGCCTCGAACCAGCGCTCCCAGCTGATCATCGTGCTCTCGTCGGCGATGACGGGCAGATGCGTGAGATCGGCCGGCTCCTTGAGCTTTGCGGCCAGCGCCGGCGCGCAGACCGGAAACACCTCCTGCGCCAGCAAAAGCTCCGCCCGCACATCGGGCCATGTGCCGTCGCCCATGCGGATGGCGAGGTCGACGTCGGAATGGTCGAGATCGACAAGCCCGGTCGAGGCGTCGATCCTGAGCTTGATTTCGGGATGGCGCTGGTTGAAGCGGTTGAGCCGCGGCACCAGGAAGCGCGAGGCAAAAGCCGGTGCCACCGACACCACCAGCACGTTGCTTACCGCCTCGTCGGCCAGCGCCACCGCGCGGCCCAGCTCCTGAAAGCCGGTCGTAAGCCGCGCACAAAACTCCGCTCCGAAGGCAGTCAGCGCCAGTCCCGCGCCGGTGCGCTGGAAGATGGCACGGCCAAGCTGCGCCTCGGTGCGGCCGATCTGCTGGCTGACCGCGCTGGCCGATACGCCGAGCTCCTCTGCCGCCTTGACCAGCGAACCGCAGCGCGCGACGCTCTCCACCGCGCGGAGCCCGTTGAGATGGACGCGATTGAGAACGCGATTGAGTGCCCGACTTGAGATTTTCTAAACTCCTGCTTCGGCATTTCTTGATTGTAGCGTCAGCGTTTGTAGCGAAAATAGCGTGAAAGGATCAACGCCCAGGAGAAGTCAGATGAAGATTTTCTCAAGCCTCGCCACCCTGCTTCAAGGCAAGCATGACAACCACGGCATCGACAGCGAGCGTTTCCTCGCCTGGCTGCGCGATCCGCTCTCCCATCCTGACATCGCCCGCATGGACGAGCGCGAGCTCGCCGATCTGCCGCTCGGCCGCGGTTTCCGGCCTGCTTTGCCGGTGCCGGGCGAGTGCCGCGCCTAGAGCAGAAGGAGGGCGTGGCCGAGCACGCCGAGAGTTGCCGCGCCAAGCGTCAGCACGCTGAGCCCGAAGCCCGTCGCCCGCTGCCACTGCGCCGCCTCGGCATGGCTGAAATGCCACGCATGCAGCGTGCGGCCGACGGTGAAGGCAGCACCCAGCAGATGGATCGCCAGGATGGGCGCGCCGAGCGCTGCCGCAAATCCCAGCAGCACCAGCATCACGGGGATGTTCTCGATGGCATTGGCATGGCCGCGCATCGTACGGCGGAGATGCGCCACCCCGCCGTCGCCGATCACCACCATGTGCCTGCGCCGCACCAGCGCGGTTGCCATGGTCAGCCACAGCAATATCAGCGCGTTCAGGCCCGCATAGACGCCGGCTGCGGCAAGGGCTGACTGGTTCATACGCTCCCCGAACTGTCTAGATGACCAAACTGTAATATTCCGGTGCGGAAAATCGCCACGATCCGGCTCGCATTGCAACAGGTGGTCGCCGCAGGGGATTCCCTTGTGCCACGAAGTGTGACTTCATGCGGCCAACAGGCAATGCCCCCGTCTCCGAAAGGAACCCGGAACCGTGTTCATATCGTTCTTCCCGCAGCCGAAGCTGTTCTTCACCTCGGCTGCGGCCTGGAGTCTGGTGCTTGTGCTGTTCTGGTTCTTCGGCGGGGCGCAGCTGGGCGCCGTATTCGGCCTGCCTCCGGCGGCGCCGGGCACGCCACCCATCATCGGCATCACGGTGTTCCTGTCGGCACCGTTCATCTGGTTCTACATCTACTATGTCGCCGGCGTCCTGCTCTTTTATGCCTTCTGGCGCTGGTATTCGCCCCATCCCTGGCAGCAATGGTCGATCCTCGTCACCTCGGTCATCCTGTTCCTGATCTACTTCAACGTTCAGGTCAGCGTCGCCGTGAACAACTGGTACGGCCCGTTCTTCGATTACGTCCAGGGCCTGATGGGCGGCACCACCAACTCGACCAATGCCGAGTTCTATGCCGGCGCGGCCAGCTTTGCCTGGCTGGCGCTGATCGGCATGAACGTTTCGGTCGTCAACGCCTATGTCGTGCAGCATTGGATCTTCCGCTGGCGCACCGCCATGAACGACTATTTCATGCAGAACTGGAGCAAGCTGCGCCACATCGAAGGCGCCTCGCAGCGTATTCAGGAAGACACCATGCGTTTCGCCCAGATCATGGAAGACCTGGGGTCCAGCTTCGTTGCGTCGATCATGACGCTGATCGCCTTCCTGCCTGTTCTGATCGAGTTGCAGAAGCACATCACCGAGCTGCCGATCATCGGCGCTGTCCCGCAGCCGCTCATCCTCGCCGCGATCGGCTGGTGTTTGCTCGGCACGCTGTCGGTCATGCTCGCCGGTGTGAAGCTGCCTGGCCTGCAATTCCGCAACCAGCGCGTCGAGGCTGCCTACCGCAAGGAGCTGGTCTATGGCGAGGACCATGCCGACCGTGCCCAGCCGGCGACGACCACCGAGCTTTTCACCAATGTGCGCAAGAACTACTTCCGGCTCTACGCCCACTACATCTACTTCAACGTCGTCCGTTACACCTACCTGCAGGCCGACAACATCTTCTCCTTCATCATCCTCGGGCCGTCGATCGTCGCGCACAAGATCACATTGGGCCCGATGAACCAGATCTCGAATGCCTTCGGCCGCGTGACCGGATCGCTGCAGTTCCTGCTCAATTCCTGGTCGACGATCGTCGAGCTGCAGTCGGTACACAAGCGTCTGCGCGCGTTTGAGGCGACGCTGTCGGGTGAAGCGCTGCCCGATATCGACCAGCGCTATCTCGACCGGAAGAAGACCGGCTCCGAACCGGAGAGCGAGCCGGCCTGAGTGCCGGCGCCCCGGCCAGCGCAATCGCCGGAGCCAGATATCGGCATTGGATCGCCGGAGTCAGTTATCGGCAAGTAGCTGAGGGGGCGCGTTATGCACCCTCTTGCGGCTTCGCTATCACGGCATGGCGACTCTGTTGATGCGAATGGTTTTTGGTCGCGCTGCATGGCGTTGATGACTGATCACGGCCATGTCCCAACGGGTAAGGGCGTAAGCTCGCGCGAGTGGGCCTACCCGCGCGTCCAGCTCACCCGCCGGTCTGCACCGGCGCTGTATCCTTCTGCCGCCCGACATAGTCGGCATAGCTGATGCATTCGACATCCGCCTTCACGCAGACCTCGCCGGCGAAGCGCTCCAGCGCACGCCAATAGGCGCCGTCATTCATCAGCGTGAAGTGGAAGCCGATCTGCAACGGAATACGGCCGCCTTCATATTGCGTGTCGAAGGCCTTGCGGAACGCGCCGTAGGCGCGGCTTTCAAATCTTGCCGCTTCCGCGGGCTTGTCGACGCCGCCGGAGTGGCGGACGAACAGATTGTAGTCCATGGCGATGATGCGTCGCTCCGAGGGGCCTTCAGGAATCTCCGGCAGGGCAAAATCCATCATCGAGCCGTCGAGCCTGGGTTCTTCCGGTCCGCGCGACACGCCGCTGGCATTGTAGGCAAAACCCCTGTCGCGAAGTGCTGCCGTCAGCCCCTTGCTGTCGGAGAGATAAGGCGCGCGAAAACCCTTCACCGATGCGGCGATCCTCGCCCAGCCATCCGGCTCGGGCGAGATGCCGTTGATCCTGTAGGCGTCGCGCATGATTGTCGAAAACGCGTCGAACTCCTTGGTCCACTCGGCCTTGCTCCACTTGCCGCCGTCGAAATGGCCGCAGGCGTGGCTGGCGATGTCGTGGCCCTCGGATGCGGCGAGGTTGATCTGCCCGAGGCGGTCGACAACCTCCTGTCTGGTCATGGCGAAGCCAACATTCGACTTGCCGGCCGACTTGCCGGGCGCCTGGTAGCTGCTGCGCGTCTCGCGCGACAACAAGAACACGCAGGACAGGAAATAGGTGAAGCGCGCCCCTGTCCGCGCCGCAAGCTCCCGGCTGCGCTGCCATTGCGCGAGGTCATGCGCGCCGTCGAACGAGATCAGCACGATCTGCGGCTTTTTGACGTCCTCGACCTTGGGCGCCGGCCCGGCCGTCGCGGAGGACGCGACCAATGACGCGGATACGAGAGCACTGACTGGGAACGCTCTGGTCATGTCGAACTTCGATGCAATTTCGGGGGGCTTGTTCGATATTGGGGCGAGATCAGCCGGTAGGGCCGAAATGTGGCATGGATGCGTCCCGCCGCCTATGCGTCCAATTGGGCCAAGGAGCCGGGGTGATGGCTTCGGGCGCCAAATTCCACGGGCAAATCTCCACTGCCGCGCTCCGTCCCACCCCCCTCTGGCCTGCCGGGCGTTCGATGCTCGAAAAGCCAAGTAGTTGGCTTTTCGTCCGCTGCGCGGACCGCATCTCACCCCCACACACAAGGAGGGAGATTAGTCGCTCCGCCGGCGGCGCTCATCCCGCCGCTGCTACGGTGGTGATTGCCTGAGGCGTTGATGACGGCGTGATCTCCCTCCTTGTGGGGGAGATGGCCGGCAGGCCAGAGGGGGGTGCGAAGGAGCATGACGTCAAAGGTTGACTTCGCAAGGCACGACCGGCTCTCACTGCACGCGGAACCCGTAGGAACCGAATTTCCGCCCCGCCCCCTTCCATGGCGGCGAAATTCCGCTAAAACGCAGGCTCAAACGGCCCCCGAGGGGCAGAGGTGATTGGACAGCATGTCGGACGACAGTTTCTTTCGTGAAGTAAACGAGGAAATTCGCCAGGAGAAGGCGAAGGCCCTGTGGGACAGCTATGGCCCCGCAGCCATCGTCGTTGCCGTGCTGATCGTTATCGGCACCGGCCTGTTCGTGGCCTGGGAATATTGGGTCGAGACCAAGGCCAACAGCTCCGGCGACCGCTTTTCGCAGGCGCTGACGCTCGCCAATTCCGGCAAGGCCGACGAGGCGCTTGCCGCATTCGATGCGCTCGAAAAGGACGGCTACGGCGCCTATCCACTGCTCGCCCGCATGCGTGCCGCCACCGTCCAGGCCGACAAGGGGGACTTCAAGGCGGCCATCGCCGGCTTCGACGAAGTGGCTGCCGACAGCTCGATCCCCAATGTCATTCGTGATGTCGCCCGCCTGCGTGCGGCACTGCTGCTCGTCGACAACGGCAGCTATGCCGATGTCTCCGGCCGCGTCGAAGCGCTGACCAACGACACCAACCCGCTGCGCCATTCGGCCCGCGAGGCGCTCGGCCTTGCCGCCTGGAAGGAAGGCAAGCTCGCCGACGCGCTCAAGCTGTTCGAGCAGATTTCCTCCGACGAAGGCGCGCCGCGCAATGCGCGTCAGCGCTCCAACCTCCTGGCCGAACTGATCCGCGGTTCCGGCAACGCGTCGTGATGCGGGCCCGATGGCTTTCAAGATCGCGATAATCGGCCGGCCCAACGTCGGCAAATCCACCCTTTTCAACCGCCTGGTTGGAAAGAAGATCGCCCTTGTCGACGACACGCCCGGCGTGACGCGCGACCGCCGTGTGCATGCGGCCAAGCTCTACGATCTCGTCTTCGACGTCATCGACACGGCCGGCTTCGAGGATGCGGGTGCGGCAACCCTCCAGGGCCGCATGCGGGCGCAGACCGAGATCGCCATCAAGGAAGCCGATCTCATCTTTTTCATGGTCGACGCCAAGGCGGGTCTCACGCCAGACGACCGTACCTTCGTTGAGATCGTGCGCCGTTCCGGCAAGCCGGTGGTGCTCGTCGCCAACAAATCCGAGGCGCGCGGTGCCCAGGGCGGCGCGCTCGAAGCGTGGGAGCTCGGCATCGGCGAACCGGTGCAGATCTCGGCCGAGCATGGTCTTGGCATGCCCGACCTGCGCGACGCCGTCGTCGAGGCCCTCGGCAAGGACGTCGTTTTCGCCGATGACGAGGACGAGACCGGCGACATCGCCGAAAGCGACGTGCTGATCGGCGAGGACATCGCCGATCCTGACGCCGAGGAGGCGCCCGCCTATGACGAGACCAAGCCGCTACGCATCGCCGTCGTCGGCCGGCCCAATGCCGGCAAGTCGACGCTGATCAATGCGCTGATCGGCGAGGAACGCCTGCTCACCGGGCCCGAGGCCGGCATCACCCGCGATTCGATCTCGGTCGACTGGGACTGGCAGGGTCGCAGCATCAAGATGTTCGATACGGCCGGTATGCGCCGCAAGGCCAAGGTCCAGGAAAAGCTCGAGAAGCTGTCGGTGCAGGACGGCCTGCGCGCCATCCGCTTTGCCGAGATCGTCATCATCGTGCTCGATGCGACGATTCCGTTCGAGAAGCAGGACCTGCAGATCGCCGACCTGATCATCCGCGAGGGCAGGGCGCCGGTCATCGCCTTCAACAAGTGGGATCTCATCGACAACCCGCAGGAGACGCTGGCCGAACTGCGCGAGAAGACCGAGCGGCTGTTGCCGCAGGCGCGTGGCCTGCAGGCAGTGCCGATGTCGGCGGAGACCGGCCGCGGGCTGGAAAAGCTGATGGACGCGGTGATGAAGACGCACCGGGTCTGGAACAGCCGTGTCTCGACCGGCAAGCTCAACCGCTGGCTCGAGGGCATCCTCGCCCATCATCCGCCGCCCGCCGTCGCCGGCCGCCGGCTCAAGATCAAGTACATCACCCAGGCAAAGACCCGGCCGCCTGGCTTCGTCCTGTCCTGCTCGCGCCCAGACGTGATGCCGCAGTCCTATGTGCGCTATCTGGTCAACAACCTGCGCGACGCCTTCAACATGCCCGGCGTGCCGATCCGCATGGCGCTGCGCGCTTCTGACAACCCGTTCGCCGGGCGGGCCAAGAAAAAGAAATGAAACATCGAAGGGCTCGCGCAAGCGGGCCCTTTTTGCATTTCGCCCGCCCGTTGTTGCATTGCGCCAAGGTTGCGCCCGTTAACGCTCCATCAAGGTTAATGCATCATTTTCCTCTCCAGTAGGGTGTGTTGCGTCCTGGAGAGTTTCCGTGCATCGAGGTGTTGTGAAGCGGCGGTTTGCTGCTGCCCGCGAGGGAAGACGTTCGTTCCTGGCGCCGGCCGTCATCGGCCTGGGCATCTGGCTCGGCTTTCCCACCGTTGCCGCCTATCAGGACATGACCAGCCTCGTCTCCGGCCTTGAGAACAAGGACACGCGCTGGGGCGCTTATGTCGAGAAAGCTGCCGCTGGCTCGGTCCATGCCGCTGAAATGCCGTTCGTCGATGGCATCATCACCGGTCCGATCTCGGGCTCGGGCGTCAAGATCGCCGGTGTCGGCACCGTCGCGTTTCGCGGCAAGAAGTTCGGGTCGTCCGACCTGCCTGACGAGGACCGCATCGTCCGCGTCGACAAGAAGGCCCGCATCGTCAACATCTCAAGGGTCAGTCCGCCGAAGAACTTCACCGCCGGCTCGGTGTTCGAGCGCACCAGTTCGCTTCTGCGCCCCGCCCTCGACAGCGGCCTCAAGCTGACCTTCGCCAAGCCCGCGATCAAGGGCAAGGAAGTCCAGATCGCCGGCTCCTTCCACGTCAAGGAAACCGAAAAGCGCGCGACGCGCGGCGTGCCGGCCATGTTGGCCTCGCTGGTCAACAACGACAAGGCCGACATCCTGGCGACAGCTTACGCACCGGCCGCGCCCGACTATGCCAAGGCCTCGCCCTTCGAGGCGCTGCTGCGCGACGACGACGAGGCCGGCGGCCGCTTCATCCCGCCGATGGGCAAGGGCGACCACTGGTGGCTGGCCAATCCGCTGCCGGCAGGCGTCTTCTCCAAGGCCGAGCAGGCCTGCCTCGCCAACGGCATCTACTTCGAGGCGCGCGGAGAATCGGTGCGCGGCCAGGCAGCGGTCGCCCAGGTCATCCTCAACCGCGTCCGCAACCCGGCCTATCCCGGAACCATCTGCGGCGTCGTTTATCAGAATGACGGCTGGTTCAACCGCTGCCAGTTCTCGTTTGCCTGCGACGGCATCAAGGACCGCGTCACCAGTCCCTCGCACTACAAGACCGCGCAGGACGTCGCCATGGCGGTGACCGCCGGAAAGATCTTCATCCCGGAAGTCGGCTCCTCGACCCACTACTACGCCAACTACGTGAATCCCGGCTGGGCGCGCGGCATGAAGAAGATGACCAAGATCGGCCTGCACATCTTCTACCGCACCTATGGCGGCGGCTGGAGCTGATCGCTTCCGGCCGGGCTCATGGAGTCGGCCAGTCGCCGGATTGCACGCGGATTCGGCGGGCGATCACCGAGCGGAGCCACGGGCAGGATGTCGCACTTCGACAACTAGCTGATTTTCCTACATAAAATACTTAGTTAGATGGGCCTCCCCGTGGCTTGACGGGCAGGGGCCCTCTAACTATGTTGCCGGCGACTTTGAAGCGGACGAACGGATACGCTCGGACCGGGTGGGAGTTTGCAATGGCCAAGCCTTCGGGCCCAGGCGGAAATGGAAACTCCCGGCCTGAAAATCGAGCCGAGAACGATCACCGCGACGACGAACTCGAGCGCCGTCGGCAACAGCTTGAAGCAACGCTTGCGACAAGACGCCAGACTGCCCGCGAGGGGGAGAAGAGTACAGGGTCGAATGGTGTGACCGGCTACGGTCAGGCACTCAAGCTGTCCAGCGAGTTCATCGCCGGGATCGCGGTTGGTGTCGGTCTGGGGTGGATCATCGATCGGATGGCAGGCACGTCGCCATGGGGCTTGATCGTGTTTCTGCTGCTCGGCTTCGGCGCCGGTGTGCTCAATGTCCTGCGTTCGGCAGGAATGGTTACTGAGGCCGGTATCAGATCGCCCGACAAGACGTCGGACGAACCGGAAAAGAAATAGCAGCGCCGCAAGGCGCAATTTAGGCGAAGGGGGGCCAGCGTGGCCAACGATCCAATTCATCAGTTTCAGATCTCGAAATTGATTCCGATCGAGATCGGCGGCCTCGACTTCTCCTTCACCAACTCGTCCGCCTTCATGGTTGCCACCGTGGTCGCCGCCAGCGCCTTCCTGTTCCTGACGACGTCGAGCCGCGGCCTGGTGCCGAGCCGCCTGCAGTCGGTTTCGGAGATGTCTTACGAATTTGTCGCCTCGATGCTACGAGACGCGGCGGGTTCCCAGGGTATGCGTTTCTTCCCGCTGGTGTTTTCGCTGTTCATGTTTGTGCTCGTCGCCAACCTGATCGGCCTGTTCCCTTACTTCTTCACCGTCACCAGCCATCTCATCGTCACCTTCGCGCTGGCGCTGCTGGTCATCGGTACGGTCATCGTCTACGGCTTCATGAAGCACGGTTTCGGCTTCCTGAAACTCTTCGTCCCGCACGGTGTGCCTGGCATCCTGGTGCCGCTGGTCGTCCTGATCGAAGTGATCTCGTTCCTGTCGCGTCCGATCAGCCTGTCGGTTCGTCTGTTCGCCAACATGCTGGCCGGCCACATCACGCTCAAGGTTTTCGCTGGTTTCGTCACTTCGCTCAGCGCATTCGGTGCTGTCGGCGTCGTCGGCTCGATCCTGCCGCTGTTCATGACGGTCGCGATCACCGGCCTGGAAGTCCTGGTCGCGTTCCTGCAGGCCTATGTGTTTGCGGTGCTGACCTGCATGTACCTCAACGACGCCCTGCACCCGGGCCACTAATTCGACGGCGGCTGCCGCCGTCTTGGATACCGCAACTAAATTTCGATCCACAAGGAGTTGGACAATGGAAGTTGAAGCAGCAAAGGCAATCGGCGCAGGCATCGCTTGTCTCGGCATGGGCGGCGCAGGCATCGGCCTGGGCACCATTTTCGGTAACTACCTGTCGGGCGCCCTGCGCAACCCGTCGGCAGCTGACGGCCAGTTCGGCCGCCTGATCTTCGGCTTCGCCGTTACCGAAGCTCTGGGCATCTTCTCGCTCCTCGTCGCTCTGCTCCTGCTCTTCGCATAAGAGCCGCGTAAGCGAGTTGACCGGCCGCGTGTTGCGGCCGGTGGGATGACAGGGGATAGAGATGTTTGTCACGCCGGGTTACGCCGAGGAAGTCGCACCTGCGGCCGGGGAAGCTCATTCTACCGATGCCACCACTGCGCACACCGAAACGGGTGCGGAGCATGGCGGTGGTGGGTTGTTTCCGCCTTTCGATACGTCGAACTATCCGTCGCAGCTGCTCTGGCTCGCGATCACCTTCGGCCTGTTCTATCTCTTCCTGAAGAATGTCGTGCTGCCGCGTGTCGGCGGCATCCTCGAGGTGCGCCGCGATCGCATCGCCGGGGATCTCGACCAGGCTGCCCGGATGAAGTCCGAGGCGGATGCGGCGGTTGCCGCATACGAGCAGGAGCTTGCCGAGGCCAAGGCCAGGGCAAACGCCATCGGCCAGGAAGCACGCGACGAGGCCAAGGCGGAAGCCGAAGCCAAGCGCAAGGAAGTCGAAGCCGGGCTCGACCAGAAGCTGACCGCTGCGGAAGCACGCATCGCTACCATCAAGGCCAATGCCATGAAGGAAGTGGGCACCATCGCCGAGGACACCGCTGCCGCGATCGTCCAGGCACTGGGCGCAGGCAAGGTCGACAAGGCTGACATCGCCGCCGCCGTCAAGGCAGCGAGCAAGTAGGAGAGGGGCCATGGACGCAACATTCTGGGCCACAGTCGCTCTCGTCATCTTCGTCGGTGTCGTCCTGTACCTGAAGGTGCCGGGCATGCTTTCGAAGTCGCTCGACGAGCGCGCCGAACGCATCCGCGCCGAACTCGAAGACGCACGCAAGCTTCGTGAAGAAGCCCAGCAGCTGCTCGCCGAGTACCAGCGCAAGCGCAAGGAAGCCGAGAAGGAGGCCGCCGACATCGTCGATCTGGCCAAGCGCGAAGCTGGCCTTCTCGCCGAAGAAGCGCATAAGAAGACCGAAGAGTACGTTGCTCGCCGGACCGCACTTGCCGAGCTCAAGATTGGCCAGGCCGAACGCGACGCCGTCAACGAAGTTCGCGCCAATGCTGTCGACCTCGCGGTCGAGGCAGCTCGCCAGATCTTCGCCGGCAAGGCCGACGCCAAGACCAATGCCGACCTGTTCAAGGGCTCGGTTCAGGAATTGAAGGCCAAGCTCAACTAAGTCGAGCCGCCAGTTAAGTCAGGCAGCCGGGCAGATTTGAAAAAGCCGCTGGAATTTCCGGCGGCTTTTTTGTTTTCAGGACAGCCAAGGGCGACTGTCTTTCGTTTGGCAGGAGCTGCTCCGGTGCGGCTTGCACCTTGCCGCGGCCGCTGCTAGCCGGGTCACATGACCCAGATCGTCGAATTCGGCAAATCCCGCGTGCTTCTTTTCAGCCGGAGCGGCTCGTTGCTGCGCGCGCCCAGCGACGCCAATGACTTTATCAGCGAGGCGTGGTCGAACGAGGCCGAAGTCCTCGCCATCCCCGTGGAAAGGCTTGCCCCGGATTTTCTCAAGCTCAGCACCGGCATTGCTGGCGAGGTGTTTCAGAAGTTTGTGAATTACGGCCTGGGCTGCGCGATCGTCGGCGACATCACGCAGGCGCTGGAAGCAAGCGGTGCGCTGCGTGACTTCGTGCGCGAGACCAACAAGGGCAAGTCGATCTGGTTCGTTGCGGATCTTGCCGAACTTGACGTCAGGCTCGGGACGTCGCCGCTTCAGAGTGGGCAGGGTTAGGCGCCAGGCGTTTCTGCCGTGGTTAGTCCCTGAACGGGGCAAAGGAAATGCGGTGCAGCCGAAGCGATGCGCCGTGCTTGATGATCGCCGCCCTGTGGCGCGCGGTGGCGTAGCCCATATGGACTTCGAAACCGTAGCGGTTGTCGTTCGAGCCGCAGACAGACATCATGCGGTCGCGCGTCACCTTGGCGACGATCGAGGCGGCGGCGATGGATTGCGAGCGCTGGTCGCCCTTGACAAGGGCGCGGCAGGTGCAGGCGAGGCCGGGCGGCACGTCGCGGCCGTCGGCCAGTGCCGACTTCGCCGCCACCGGCAGGCCGGCAAGCGCCCGGCGCATCGCTTCCAGGCTCGCCTTGCGGATATCGCTGCGGTCGATGCTGTCGGCCGAAACCGACGCCACGGCGACGCCAAGGGCCTTGCACAGCACCTCGTCGAACAGCGCGTCGCGCTGGGCGGCTGTAAGGCGCTTGGAATCGTCCAACCCCGATGGAATGTTGCCGGGGTCGAGCACCACGGCGGCAGCGACAACCGGGCCGGCGAGGGGGCCGCGTCCGGCTTCGTCGAGGCCCGCGCATGGCCACAGGCCACCCGATATCGCTTTCGTTTCGAAGGCGAAGTCGGGCTTGTCGATGAATTCGAAGAGGGGCGGAGAATCGGAGCGCGGGCGAGCCATGGTGCGGCGATGCTCGCATCGGCCCCGATCCTCCGCAAGACCTTCCCGGCCGATTAGGGCGGCGGCTCGGGAAGGCACCGTCAGCTGGCCACGGGGAACGGCCGGACGGAATTTCTTTTCTGGGACGGTGGCGCCGCCAGAGTTTTCAAAGCAGCGTCAATTGCAGCTGATCCTTGGGGCCGGCTTCGAAAAGGTCGGTCCGGAGCGGGGTGCGCACCGAATTGAGGCCCAGGCGCTGTGCCGCGATCTCGAAGCGGCGGCCGATCTGCCAGGCATAGGGCCCCTTGCCCTTCATGCGCTTGCCCCATTCCGAATCGTAGTCCTTGCCGTCGCGCATCGAGCGGATCAACGACAGCACGTGGCGATAGCTGTCGGGATAATGGCGCAGCAGCCAGTCCTTGAAGATCGGGCTGACTTCCAGCGGCAGGCGCAGGATGACGTAGCCGGCGCTGGTGGCACCTGCGGCCATGGCCGAATCGAGAATGCGCTCGATCTCCTGGTCGGTGAGGCCTGGGATGATCGGCGCGACCATCACCGAGACCGGAATGCCTGCATCGGAGAGCTGGCGGATAGCTTCGAGCCGCTTCGTCGGCGTCGCGGCCCGAGGCTCCATCGTGCGCGCCAGCATGCGGTCGAGCGTCGTCACCGACAGCGCCACCTTGGCCAGGCCTTTTTCGGCCATGCGGCTGAGGATATCGATGTCGCGTGTGACCATTGCCGACTTGGTGACGATGCCGACAGGATGGTTGCGCGCCTCCAGCACCTCGAGCACCTCGCGCATGATGCGCCAGTGCTTCTCGATCGGCTGATAGGGATCGGTGTTGGTGCCGATGGCGATGGTGCGCGGCTGGTAACCGTCCTTCGACAGTTCGCGGTCGAGCAGCCGCGCCGCATCCGGCTTGGCAAACAGCTTGGATTCGAAATCGAGCCCGGCCGACAGGCCCATATAGCTGTGGGTGGGGCGGGCGAAACAGTAGACGCAACCATGCTCGCAACCACGATAGGGATTGATCGAGCGGTCGAATGAGATGTCGGGCGACTCGTTGCGGGTGATGATGGTGCGCGGCTTCTCGACCTGGACCTCGGTCTTGAACGGCGGCAGCTCCTCGATTGTGCTCCAGCCGTCGTCGAAGACATGGCGGCTGACCGGCTCGTAGCGCCCCGACGGGTTGACGCCGGCACCGCGGCCGCGTCGGCGCTCATGGTTGATGCGCAGGCCGCTTTCCTCGATCATGGCATTGGCCATTCCGGCCCCACCACCCTTGAAAGCGGCAATATCGGCCCGTGCGATGGGTTCCATTTCGCTATCTCCCCGAGGGAAAGAGGCCGCCCGTCGATTCGTTCGGCATGAAACTATTCCTATTTTGGAAAAGAGAACAAAGCAAGAACTTTGTTCTCCGGGCCGCGAGGCTGGCGCTTCGGCCGGCTTTCCGATATGCGGCTGGATATGCTGAGCGTTCTGATCGAGACCAGGGACGACGAGGAGGGGCTGGCCCGCACGCTGGCGGCGCTGGTCGGCGGCGCCGTCGAGGGTGTCGTGCGCGAGGTGATCGTCTGTGACCTCGGCTCCACCGACCAGACCCATTATGTCGCCGAACATGCCGGCTGCGCCTATCTCGCCAAGGGCGGCATCCAGGCGGGCATCGCGCAGGCAAGGAGCGACTGGCTGCTGCTGCTCGAGCCGGGCGCGCGGCTGGCCGAAGGCTGGACCGAGGATGCTGTTCGCCACATGAGCCGGCTGACCATGGCGGCGCGCTTCACCCGGTCGCGGGCGAGCAACCGTCCGTTCTGGGAACGGGTGACGTCGCGGCCGCGCGCTCTGGAGCAGGGGCTGGTCATCACCAGGAAGCAGGCAGCTATTCTGGGTCGCAACGGGGCGGACGCCGAAGGCATCGCGCGCGGACTTGCCATGAAGACGCTGGATGCCGAAATCGTCGTCGCGCCGCGCTAGGTGTCGAAGCTATGAAGGTTGTTCATTCGAGCTAGGGCAATTCCAGCAGCGAGATTTCGTCGGAAATTGCGAAAGACGCCCTGGCTTCAGGCTGACTTGGTGCCGCCACGCCTGAGGTGCTCGTCGAGCCGCGGCATGATCTCGACGAAATTGCACGGCATGTGGCGGTAATCGAGCTGCGCCTTGAGAATGCCGTCCCAGGCGTCGCGGCACGCCCCTGGCGACCCCGGCAGCACGAAGACGAAGGTGGCGTTGAGCACGCCACCGGTGGCACGCGACTGGATCGTCGACGTGCCGATCTTGTCGTAGGAAATGCGGTGGAACACCTCCGAGAAGCCGTCCATGCGCTTTTCGAAGATCGGCTCCAGCGCGTCCGGCGTGACGTCGCGGCCGGTGAAGCCGGTACCGCCGGTGGTGATGATCACGTCGATTTCGGCATCGAGCGACCAGGCGGTGACGCGGTCGCGAATCTTGTCCTTGTCGTCGGTGACGATGTCGCGCGCCTTGAGCACGTGCCCGGCTTCGGTGATGCGGTCGGCTAGCGTCTGGCCTGACTTGTCATCGGCCAGCGTGCGGGTGTCGGAGACGGTCAGCACCGCGATGCGGACGGGAACGAAGGGGCGGGGCTCGCTGGCCATTATGTTGGGCTCCTAGGTCCGGGTCGTTGTGGCGGCGCTGAACCAGCCGGGGCGCTCTGCGGAGATCGCCGTCGCCGCGTGCGCGGCGGCAGCGTTGCTGTCGAAGATGCCGAAACAGGTGGCACCCGATCCCGACATGCGGGCGAAGGCGGCACCCGAATTGTGAAGGGTGCTCAGCACCGCGACAATCGAGGGTTCGATCGACATTGCTGCAGGCTCGAGGTCGTTGCGGCTGGTTGTCAGCCAGTCAAGCACGGTATCGGCGCTGTCGAGCGGCGCGAGAGGGGGATTTTCACGTGAGGCCAGCGCCCGGAAGACGCTCGGTGTCGCCACCGCGATGCCGGGATTGACCAGCACCATCGGCAGCGAAGGAAAATGCCTGACCGGGGCGAGCTGCTCGCCGATGCCGCGGGCGATCAGCGGATGCCCTGCCAGGCACATCGGCAGGTCGGCGCCAAGCGGCAAGGCGAGGCGGGCAAGGGTTGCGGCATCGGCCGGCAGGCGCCAAAGGCGGCTCAGGGCGCGCAACGCGGCAGCCGCGTCGCTCGAACCGCCGCCGATGCCCGAGGCGACCGGCAGGTTCTTTTCGAGCGCTATGGCGACCGGCTGGGTGGTGTGATGGGGAAAGGCAGCGCGCAGCGCGTCCCGGGCCTTGAGCACGAGGTTGCCGCCATCGACCGGCACATCGGCGGCAAAGCGGCCGTTGACGACGAAACCGTCCTCTGTTGCCGCCGCAACGGTGATGCGGTCGCCAAGCTCGGCAAAGACGACAAGGCTTTCGAGCAGATGATAGCCGTCATCGCGCCGGCCGGTGACATGCAGCGCCAGATTGATCTTGGCCGGGGCGAGTTCGGCGAGCGGAACGTTGTTGAAGGTCACGGGCGGGGCATCAGTCTTTCTCGAGCCGGTACTCGCCGGTTTCGGGATCCTTGACCAGTGTCCCGTTGGCGCCGGTCTGGCGCTGCTTCTCGTTGCGCCGCACCTTGGCAGTCACCCGTTCGGCCTCCTTGATGAAGGAGCGGTAGCCGATATAGGCGACCACGCCGACAAGCGCGAAAAAGATGAGCTGCGGCATTTCATTCTCCTCCCTTCGGTGCCGTTTCCGGCCGGCCGGGGCTGTCCCCACATGATAATCCGCCGTTTCGGCTTTTTCAAAGGCCGAACCGGCTCCACAATGCGCGTTCTTCCGCCGCATCCACCAGGCCGGTGGCAACCGCACCGGCTGCTTCAGGCGTGAAGCCGAGGGATGAGCCGAGGCCGAGCCTGCGGCCGAACAGGCCGCGCGGTGCTGTGATCAGCTTAAGCTCGGCCTTGGGGCCATAGCGGTCCTTGAGCACGGTGCGCATGTCGCCGAGCGCGTCGACGAGGCCGAGTTCGAGGCCCTTCTTGCCCGACCAGAACAGGCCGGTAAACAGGTCCGGGTCGTCCTTGAGCTTGCCGCGGCGGCGCTCCTTGACCATCTCGATGAAGGTCTCGTGCACTTCGAGCTGCAGCTTCTTCAGCCGCTCGACGTCTTCGGCCTTTTCCGGCTGGAACGGATCGAGCGTCGCCTTGTTGGCGCCGGCGGTGTAGACGCGGCGCTCGACGCCGATCTTCTTGATCAGGTCGGTGAAGCCGAACGAGGCCGATACCACGCCGATCGAGCCGACGATGGAGGACGGGTCGGCGAAGATCTCGTCGCCGGCAATGGCGATCATGTAGCCGCCCGATGCGGCGACGTCCTCGACGAAGACCAGCACCTTCTTGTTCTTCTCGGCGGCAAGGTCGCGGATGCGCTTGAAGATCAGGCGCGACTGTACCGGCGAACCGCCCGGCGAATTGATCGAGATGGCCACGGCGGGCGCGCTGGAAATCGAGAAGGCCTTTTCGATCAGCCCGGCTGTGCTTGCCAGTGAAAGCGTCGGCCGGAACTGGCTGCCGCCCGACATGATCGCGCCTTGCAGCCTGATGACGGGGATGACGATCTCGCCGCCTCGCATAGATCTCGGCAGCAGGCGGCGGAACAGGTTCTTCACGTAATCTCTCCGGTCTCTGGTCATGCGGATGTATGTATTCCCGCGACAACCGCAATGCTTCGGCCCAGTTCTGGCGCCGAAAAGCTTCAATCGCCGAAAAGCGACGCGCGGCCGTTGCTTATGTCGTCGGCGCGTTGCGAGAAGCTGTCGCCGGGATCGCGCAGGACCAGCGGCGGGCAGAGCGTCAACGGCGCCCGCGAGGCGCGAACCGCCCGCACGATGATACGGATCGCGGCCGCGTCGGCGCGCGGATGCACCGGTACGATCTCGGCCTTGCCGAAGCGGCCCTCGAGGGCCGTAAGGATCGCTGCGAGCTGCTCCGGCCGGGCGATGATGGCGAGGCCGCCGCGCGGCTTGACCATGGCGGCAGCACTCCGGAGCCAGCTTTCGAACAGCCCGTCCTCCATGACATGCGCCTGCCGCTTCAGCGCGTCCGGTGTCGGCCGGTGATGTGCAGGATTGAAGGGCGGGTTCATGATGACGAAGTCGAGCGAGGCGTCGGCAAGGCCTGCCTCGGTGCGTGCCTTGCCGGAAAGGCCGACATCGGCGACGAGCACCGACGCGCGCTCGCGCAGCGAGGCGTTGCCGGGATAAGCGAGCGTCGCCTCGGCGAAGCGCGCCATATCCGTGGTGAGCTCGACAAGTTGTACCTTGGCCTGCCTGCAGCGCGACGCAACCGCAAGGCCGGCAGCACCCGCACCTGCGCCGAAATCGGCAAGCCGGCCGGCGAAAGTGCCCGGCACGGCGGCTGCCAGCATCAAGGCGTCCATGCCGGCGCGGTGGCCGCTGTCGCTGGGCTGCACCAGCCAGAAGTCGCCGCGATGGAATGCGTCCACCGTATGCGGTGGCAAGTCCAGATGTTTTGCGGGTGGCGGTTCGGCTGTCACTTCCGGCGAATTTCGTGCTCGATGCCGGCGTCGGTAAGAAGCTGCCGTGCTTCGTCGGCGTCGTCGGCATCGATCATGATCCGCCGCGGCAGGATGCCGATCGAACCGTCGAGCACGCTCATGTTCTCGTCGGCGGTGAAGCTGCCGATGCCGGCGTCGCGCAGCAGTGCCTCGACGAAGGAGATGATGACGGCGTCATTGGTGCGGATGAGTTCGATCATCTCAGGAAATTCGCAGTTTGGAGCGGCGAAGTAAACGCTGCCTGTTGCACCGCGCCAATTCGCCACTTGCGGGCACGGTGCATGCCGCCCTAGAATCGCCTAAGAGCTACGCGCGCGACCACGCGCCTGTGTAATTTGGGAGTGTTGGCCTTGGGTGTCGTTCTCAACATCGAGAAGGGAAAGCGGGACGCTGCGTCGATCAAGGACCTGATCGACCTGACGTCCGCCGACATGGGGCGGGTCAACGAGCTGATCCTGTCCAAGGCCGGCTCCGACGTCGAGATGATCCCCGAGGTGGCCAACCATCTGATCTCCTCCGGCGGCAAGCGCCTGCGCCCGATGCTGACGCTCGCTGCGGCGCAGATGTTCGGCTACGCCGGCGAAAACCACGTCAGGCTCGCGACCTCCGTCGAGTTCATGCACACGGCGACGCTGCTGCATGACGACGTCGTCGACGAAAGCGACCTGCGCCGCGGCAAGAAGACGGCGCGCACCATCTGGGGCAACCAGGCGAGCGTGCTCGTCGGCGACTTCCTGCTCGGCCAGGCCTTCCGCATGATGGTCGAGGTCGGTTCGCTGGAAGCGCTCGACATCCTGTCCTCCGCTGCCTCGATCATCGCCGAGGGCGAGGTGATGCAGCTGGCCGCCGCCAAGAACCTCGACACCACCGAGGACGAACATTTCGCCGTCATCAAGGCAAAGACCGCTGCCCTGTTCTCGGCCGCCGCCGAAGTCGGTCCGGTCATTGCCGGCGCGTCGAAGAACGACAAGGCAGCACTGCGCTCCTACGGCATGAATCTCGGCCTTGCCTTCCAGCTCATCGACGATGCGCTCGACTATGGCGGGTCGAGCAAGGACCTCGGCAAGAATGTCGGCGACGACTTCCGCGAGGGCAAGGTCACGCTGCCGGTGATCCTGAGCTATCGCCGCGGCACCACTGCCGAACGCGCCTTCTGGAAGAGCGCGATCGAGGAGGGCAAGACCGACGATGCGGCGCTGGAGAAGGCCGTTGGCCTGATGGTGCGCCACGGCGCCATCGCCGACACGATCGGCCGCGCCAGCCATTTCGGCGAGATCGCCCGCGATGCGCTGGCCCCGCTGGAGCAGACGCCGCAGAAGTCGGCCCTCATCGACGTCATCGATTTCTGCATCAGCCGCGTCGTTTGAGGCAGGATTCCACCTGCCGTTGGTTCAACATTGTGAATTCGTTGAGCCGCCTGTCGTATTGTGAAGCCGGTGCGGATTGAAGCGTGACCCCAAAAAGGCCATGCTTGGCGCCGACAAGCGGTTGCGACCCGGCCACCGGCTGGACGACCGTAGGACCTTGGTAGGAAGGATTTTCATGCGGCAGCGACGCGCGATCTGGCTGTTGGGCCTTGCGGCTCTGGCGGGCTTTACTGCCCTGACCCAGCCTGGATATGCCAAACAGCTCACCGAACCGGTCGAGATCAGTTCGTTTTCCGGCGCCTATCTCGCGGCCCGCACCGCCGAGGCCGACGACGACCTGGACAGCGCAATTGCTTATTACAAGCGCGCTTTGGCCTTCGATCCCGAAGATGCCGCCCTGCAGCAGAGCCTGATGCTGGCGCTGATCGCGCAAGGCCGCTTCGATGAATCGCTGCCTTATGCCGAGATGCTGAAGACAGTTCCCGACGTGGAGCGTTTCTCGCGCCTGGCGCTTGCCGTCGATACCTTCCGCAAGAAGGATTACGAGGGCGCGGAGAAGTGGCTCAAGCTGGCGCTCGAATCCGACCTCGACCGGTTGATCACAGGCGTCATGACCGCCTGGGCCAAGCAGGGCGAGGGCAAGGCCGGCGACGGGCTGCGGTTCCTCGACAAGCTCGAAGGCCCGGAATGGTACGAGCTGTTCAAGACCTACCACCGCGCTTTGATCGCCGAGACCGCCGGCCAGAAGGACAAGGCGGACGAGATCTATCGCGCCACCATCGACAATCTCGGCGCCGGCAGTGCGGCACCGGAGACCTGGATGCGCGCCGCCGAATCCTATGCCGGTTTCCTTGCCCGCACCGGCAAGAAGACCGAGGCGCTGGCCATCCTCGACCGCGCCGACGAGTTTGCCCCCGGCAAACTGCCGATCGCTTCCTTGCGCGAAAAAATCACCAAGGGCGAGAAGATCGGCCCACTGGTCGCCAATCCGCAGGATGGTGCTGCCGAAATCCTGCTCAACCTGTCGACGGCGCTGAACCGTGGCGGCGGCGAACCCTTCGTCCGGCTCTATCTGCAATATGCGCTTGCGCTGAAGCCGGAGAGCGACGAGCTTCTGGTGCAGCTCGCAGCCATTGCCGAGCAGCGGCAGAATGGCGAAGAGGCGATCGCGCTTTACCGCCGCGTGCCCGCAGCCTCGCCGCTCAAGCGGCTGTCGGAATTGCAGCTCGGCCTCAACCTCGCCGATCTCAAGCGCCACGACGAGGCGATCAAGCATCTCAAGGCACTGGTCGACGCCAACCCCGACGACATGCGCGGCTATCTCGCGCTTGGCGGGGTCTATGCCTCGACCGACAATTACCGCGCCTCAGCCGATGTCTACGACAAGGCAGTCAGCGTGCTGAAGACGCCAACCAACACCAACTGGAACGTCTTCTACCAGCGCGGCATCGCCTATGAGCGGCTGAAGGAATGGCCCAAGGCAGAGCCGAATTTCCGTGAAGCGCTGAAGCTGTTCCCCAACCAGCCGCAGGTTCTGAACTATCTCGGCTATTCCTGGGTCGACATGAACATGAATCTCGAGGAAGGCCTCGGGATGATCAAGCAGGCCGCCGACCTGCGCCCGAGCGACGGCTACATCATCGATTCGCTGGGCTGGGCCTACTACCGCCTCGGCAAGTTCGAGGACGCGGTCCGCGAGCTCGAGCGCGCGGTGTCACTGAAGCCGGACGATCCGGTGCTCAACGACCATCTCGGCGACGCCTACTGGCGTGTCGGGCGCAAGCTCGAGGCGACCTTCCAGTGGAGCCATGCCCGCGACATGAAGCCGGAGCCGAAGATCCTGGCCGATGTCGAGCAGAAGCTCGCCAAGGGCCTGCCGGACCTGCCGGAGAAGCCGACGGCGCTGGAAGCCCCTGCCAAGCCGATCTCGGTCAAGCCGGCAGCCCCTGCCCAGGACAGCCAGAAGAAGAGCGAACTGGAAACGCCTGCAGTCGAACCGGCCGCCCAGGTGATCCCAGCCGCCTACAAGGTGCAGCGTGGGCAATCGCTGTGGTCGATCGCCAATGACGTGCTCGGCAATGGTGACCGCTATCGCGAGATTCTCGATCTCAACCCGCAGCTGCGCGGCGATCCCGCGCGCTTGGCACCGGGCCAGGAACTCCAGCTGCCGGGCAAGTGAGCCGCACGCTGCTTGACCCGTATCTTCGGGCAGAATAGGACGGGGCCTCTCTGGCCCCGTTTTGCTGGGGCTCCAATGAACGAGCTTTGTCCGTGACCGACACCATGCCCGCCCACATGCACCCCAGCCGCTCGTTCCAGGGCCTGATCCTGACGCTGCACAATTACTGGGCCGAACACGGTTGCATCATCCTGCAGCCCTACGACATGGAAGTGGGCGCGGGCACGTTCCACCCGGCAACGACGTTGCGTGCGCTTGGACCCAAGCGCTGGAACGCAGCCTATGTGCAGCCTTCGCGCCGCCCCAAGGACGGCCGCTACGGCGAGAACCCGAACCGGCTGCAGCACTATTACCAGTACCAGGTCATCCTGAAGCCGAACCCGTCCAACCTTCAGGAGCTCTACCTCGGCTCGCTCAAGGCGATCGGCATCGATCCGCTTATCCATGACATCCGCTTCGTCGAGGACGACTGGGAAAGCCCGACGCTGGGCGCCTGGGGCCTCGGCTGGGAATGCTGGTGCGACGGCATGGAAGTGTCGCAGTTCACCTATTTCCAGCAGGTCTGCGGCATCGAATGCGCGCCCGTCGCCGGCGAGTTGACCTATGGTCTCGAACGCCTGGCGATGTATGTGCAGGGCGTCGACAATGTCTACGACCTCAACTTCAACGGCCTCGAAGGCGACGACAAGGTCACCTATGGCGACGTCTTCCTGCAGGCCGAGCAGGAATATTCCAGGCACAATTTCGAGCATGCCAACACCGCGATGCTGCTCAAGCATTTCGAGGATGCCGAAGCCGAATGCAGGTCGCTTCTCGCTGCCGGCGCGCCGGCCGATGGCGGCAATCTGGCCCAGCATAGGATGGTCTTCCCGGCCTATGACCAGTGCATCAAGGCGAGCCACGTCTTCAACCTGCTCGACGCGCGCGGCGTGATCTCGGTTACCGAACGCCAGAGCTACATCCTGCGCGTCCGCAACCTGTCCAAGGCCTGCGGCGAGGCTTTCCTGCTGACCGAAGCCGGCGGTTTGGCTGCTTGACGGTCTTACCTTCCCCTTGTCGGGGAGGTCGCCGTGAAGTGGCCATCAGGCAGCAGCGAGTTCCAGCCCCTCCGGAAGGCGGGGTTGCAGCGTTTCGCCATTGATCGTCTGCAACGCCTTGCGCACGCCGGGCATCCGGAATTCGGCCGGGGCCGCCACATGCATGGCGAGCAGGGCGCTGAGGCTGAAGATCTGGAGCAGGGCAGAGGCGGTTTTCATTGTCGTTCGGCCAATAGGTGTCTGTCTGAGCGTGGGTCGCTCCAGCGCAGCATCCGGTTCATGGAAATCTTCATCCCTAGGACGATTGTCCCGGCGACGGTCCGACAGCTCGACGGAATTTTGCCGATCGCGTTCGGGCCGATCGCGTTCGGGAAGTGACAGCGGGCGGCTGAGTTGCTATGCCGCGCGGACCATTTCCGCGTGAGCCCGTCCGATGCCCGATCTGCTTTTAGAGTTGCGTTCCGAAGAAATCCCCGCGCGCATGCAGCGCAAGGCGGCGGGTGACCTCAGGAAGATGCTGACCGACGGTCTTGTCGAGGCGGGTCTGACCTATGAGGCGGCACGCGAATACTGGACGCCGCGCCGTCTGACGCTCGACATCAGGGGGCTGACGGCCCGCTCCAAGGACATCCATGAAGACCGCAAGGGCCCGAGCACCAAGGCGCCGGAAGCGGCGATTCAGGGTTTTCTGCGCAGCGCCGGCCTGAGCTCGATATCCCAGGCGCATGTCCACAGCGATCCCAAGAAGGGCGATTTCTATGTAGCCCATATTTCCAAGCCCGGCCGCTCGGCGGAGGAGATCATCGCCGAGCTGGTGCCGGCGATCGTCAAGACCTTCCCCTGGCCCAAATCGATGCGCTGGGGCCCGGCCTCGGCCAAGCCGGGCAGCCTGCGCTGGGTGCGCCCGCTCCAGTCGATCGTCTGCACCTTCGGCCCCGAGACCGAGGAGCCGGTGGTCGTCGACTTCGAGGTTGACGGCATCCGTTCCGGCAACGTCACCTTTGGTCATCGATTCCATGCGCCCGAGGCAATCACCGTGCGCCGCTTCGACGACTACGCCGCCAAGCTCGAGGCCGCCAAGGTCGTCATCGACGCCGAGCGCCGCAAGGAGATGATCTCCGCCGATGCGCGCAACCTCGCCTTTGCCAATGGCCTCGAACTCGTCGAGGACGAAGGGCTGCTCGAAGAGGTTTCCGGCCTCGTCGAATGGCCTGTTGTGCTGATGGGCACCTTCGAGGACACGTTCCTCGAGATCCCGGCCGAAGTCATCCGGCTGACCATCCGCGCCAACCAGAAGTGCTTCGTCACGCGGCCGCAGGGCAGCGAGGACGCGCTTTCCAACCACTTCATCCTGACCTCGAACATCGAGGCCAAGGATGGCGGCAAGGAGATCGCGCATGGCAACGGCAAGGTGGTGCGCGCCCGCCTTTCGGACGCGCTCTATTTCTGGAAGACGGACCAGGGCGACCTGCCCGATCTCGATACGCTGAAGCAGTCGGCCGAAGCCTTCGGCCTCGATATCCACAAGCCGCTCGACCAGCGCATGGCCCGCCTTGACCATCTTGGCGTGACCTTTCATGCCAAGCTCGGCACCCAAGGGCAGCGCGTCCAGCGCATCCGCGGGCTCGCCCGTGAGATCGCGCCGCTTGTCGGTGCCGAGCCGAAGCTGGCCGACCGCGCCGCAGTGCTCGCCAAAGCAGACCTTCAGACCGAGGTCGTCGGCGAGTTCCCCGAACTGCAAGGCGCCATGGGCCGCAAATATGCGCTGCTGCAGGGCGAAAGCCCGTCGGTGGCAGCGGCGATCGAGGAGCACTACAAGCCGCAGGGTCCCTCCGACCGCGTGCCCGCCGACCCGGTTTCGGTTTCGGTGGCGCTGGCCGACAAGCTCGACACGCTCGTCGGCTTCTGGACCATCGACGAAAAGCCGACGGGGTCGAAGGACCCCTATGCGCTTCGTCGTGCCGCACTCGGCATCGTCAGGATCATCCTGTCGGCGCGCGGCAAGCTGCCGCTGCAGGCATTGTTCGATGCGGCGCTGCGTCAGCTCGATGAGAGCTCCATCGCCAAGAAGCTCGCCGCGTTCGAGGCAAAGCAGGACGCGATCGACAGCGGCGATGTCGATGGCGAGCAGGATGTCGACAATGCGCTGGCTGCCTATGAGGCGGAGCTGCGCAGGGAAACGATCGGCCGTGCCGCGCCGCTCAAGGCCGACCTGATCGCCTTCTTCCATGACCGTCTCAAGGTCTATCTGCGCGAGCTTGGCGCCCGCCACGATCTTATCGACGCCGTCATCACGCCGGAGGCCGACGACCTGTTGACCATCACCCGGCGTGTCGAAGCGCTGGGTCACTTCGTCGACAGCGAGGATGGCAAGAACCTGCTCGCCGGCACTAAGCGCGCCGCCAACATCCTGGCCGCCGAAGAGAAGAAGGGGACCGCGGTTGCCGACGCCGTCGACCCGGCTCTCTTCCGCGAAGAGGCGGAAAAGGCGTTGTTCGCGCCGATGAATCAGGCTGTCAGCGAAGCTGCCCAGGCGATTCGGAACGAAGACTTTTCCGGCGCCATGCGCGCCCTCAGCGTGTTGCGTGAACCCGTCGATTCATTCTTCGAGAAAGTTCTCGTCAACGACGACGACGTTGCCGTGCGTGCCAACCGCCTGGCGCTGCTCGCGCGCATCCGTGCGGCGACCGACCAGGTCGCCGATTTCTCCAAGATCGCGGGATAGGCTGGGGCGGCGCAAAGCCGCCCTTTCCATTCAGTCGAGCAGGCGAACCTTGACGCTCTGGCGATAGACCTGGACCTCGATCAGCGGCTCGCCGTGAAGGATGGCGCTGCGCGTCGAGTTGTTCATCGCGCCAGGCTTGTTCAACAGCTGCTCGAAGCGCGCACGCTTGGCATTGCTGGTGAACCAGTCGTCGAGGTCGTCTTCCTCGTCGGTCTGGATGTGCCGATGCACATTGGCGCGGTCCTGCCGCACGACCTGGGCGGCGCTGTCGAGCGCGTAGCCGTCGCTGGCCTGATGGTCCTTCTCGGAGATCCGCGCGACATAGGTGCCGAGCAGCTGATCGGCCTGTGCCACGCCTGTGCCGGAAAGCAGCATGGCCAGGAGCCCCGCTGCGATGCTGCGACCTGCCTTCATGGATCAACCCCTTGCCCAGATTGCCGATATGTTGCCGCGACGGTGCACAACGACGGCGTGACGGTCAAGCCGGCCTATTCGGTTTTGACATGGGCTGGCGCTGGGTCGATCGGGGTTCCGTCGGGCGCAACAGGCAAGGGCGACTGGTCGCCGGTCGCGGCCTGCTGGGCGGGCACGGCTTCCGCGGCAACGGGTGCGCCAGCCGACGTATCAGGCGACGCTGAACCAACCTCGCCGCCGCGGATGACCATCAGCTCAGGCCCCATCTTATGGTTGGTGCTTGTCGGTTCGGCTTCGATCGCCGCGACCTTGCCGGCGTCGACCTGGGCAGCGCCGAGCGCGACGATCGACCTGCTGGCCGATTTCGGGGCGTCGACGCTGACCGATGACGGGCTGGCCGCACTGGCTTCGACGATGACGATCGAAGATGCGTGAGCCGTACCGGACGCGGCGATGCCGGCAACAAGAAACGCAGCACAAAGGCGCATTTGACCCTCGGAGTTGAACCAACTTCAAGGAGCAATGTAGCAGCAGGGCGGTTGCAACCCGATTTCGAAGATGCGGTGCATTTTAGGCAATGCCGGAAATCTTGGCGGTGGCGCACTTGTCGCATGGGGCGGCGCGGAGTAGGGACCGGGCATGCAACAGGAAGCTGAGACGTGGCGGAACTGATCGCAGCCGACAAGGCGATGGACGCGGCACTTGCGCTGCTCGGCGCCGGCGAGGTGGTGGCCATACCAACCGAGACCGTCTATGGCCTGGCAGGTGACGCGACCAATGGCGAGGCCGTCGCCCGCATCTTCGAGGCCAAGGGCCGGCCGCGCTTCAACCCCTTGATCGCCCACGTTGCCGACATGGCCATGGCCGAGCGCATCGGCGTGTTCGACCCGCTGTCGCGCAAGCTGGCGGAACAATTCTGGCCCGGACCTCTCACGCTGGTGGTTCCGCTGCGTCCCAGTTCGGGCATCCATCCGCTGGTGACAGCAGGGCTCGAGACCATTGCGCTGCGTATGCCCAAGGGGTTCGGCGGCACGTTGATATCACGGCTCGGCCGGCCGTTGGCGGCCCCCAGCGCCAACAGCTCGGGCAAGATCAGCTCGACCAGCGGCGAGGCGGTGGCCAGCGATCTCGGGGCGCGTATCCCGCTCGTCGTCGACGGCGGTTCGACGCCGGTCGGGCTGGAATCGACGATCGTCAAGGTCGAGGACGGCCGCGTGCGGCTGCTGCGCCCCGGCGGCGTTCCGGCAGGTGACATCGAAGAGGTGGCCGGTGCGCCGCTGCTGCGCGGCGTGACCGCCGGCATCGAAGCGCCCGGCATGCTTGCCTCGCACTACGCGCCGGGTGCTGCGATGCGGCTCAATGCCGACGCTGTCGCGGCAGGCGAGGCGCTGCTGGGTTTTGGCCCGCGCCGTGCCGATGGCTGGCAACAGGCCCGCGCCTTCCTCAATCTGTCCGAGACAGGCGACCTGCACGAAGCGGCGACAAATCTCTTTGCGCATCTCCAGGCGCTCGACCGCAGCGGCGCCGAGCTGATCGCCGTCGAGCCGATACCGTTCGACGAACTCGGCGAGGCGATCAACGACAGGCTGGCGCGCGCCGCTGCCCCTCGTGACAATCCTCACGTCTGAACTTAGCTTTCGTCATATGACCCAGAATCTTCCCGGCCTCGATCCCGCGCTTGCCGAGCGCTTCGCTGCCATCGTCGGCCTGCGTTATGCGGTGCGCGCGGAAGGCGACATCGAACCTTATGTGCATGAGCCGCGCGGCCTGTTCACGGGTGCCAGCTCGCTGGTGCTACGCCCGGCAAATGTCGAGGAGGTGAGCGCTATCATGAGGCTCGCCACCGAAACGGGGACGCCGATCGTGCCGCAGGGCGGCAATACCGGCCTCGTCGGCGGCCAGGTGCCGGATCGTTCGGGCGGCCAGATCGTGCTGTCGCTGTCGCGCCTCAACCGCATCCGCGAGATTGATCCGGTCTCCAACACCGTCATTGCCGAGGCCGGCGTCGTGCTCGACGTGCTGCACAAGGCAGCCGACGAGGTCGACCGGATCTATCCCCTGTCGCTGGCGTCGCAAGGGTCCTGCCAGATCGGCGGCAATCTGTCGTCCAATGCCGGCGGCACCGGCGTGGTGGCCTATGGCAATGCGCGCGAGCTGTGCCTTGGCGTCGAGGTGGTGCTGCCGACCGGCGAGGTGCTCGACGACCTGCGCAAGCTGAAGAAGGACAACACCGGCTACGACCTCAAGAACCTGTTCGTCGGCGCCGAAGGCACGCTGGGCGTCATTACGGCGGCGGTGCTGAAGCTCTATCCCAAGCCCAAGGGTCGCGAAGTCGCCTGGGTCGGGCTGGCGTCGCCAGAGGCAGCGCTCGCCTTGTTCGACCGCGCCCAGGACATGGCCGGCGGCGCGCTGACGGCGTTCGAGCTGATCGGCCACCGGCCGATGGAATTTGCCATGCGCCACATTCCCGATGCGCGGCCGCCGCTGCAAGGCGACTGGCCCTGGCAGGTGCTGATGGAAATCTCCTCGGGCCGCTCGGCCGAGGACGCGCGCGCGCTGATCGAGGACATCCTCTCGGCCGGCTTCGAGGCCGAGCAGGTCGGCGATGCGGCGATTGCCGCAAGCGTTGCCCATGCCAACGAGTTCTGGCGCCTGCGCGAGATGCTGCCCGAAACGCAGAAGGCCGAAGGTGCCTCGATCAAGCACGACATTTCGGTGCCGATCGCCAGTATCCCTGCCTTCATCGCACAAGGTGCCGTCGCTGTTGCCAGCGTCTGCCCGGAGGCGCGCGTTGTCTGCTTCGGCCACATGGGCGACGGCAATCTGCACTACAACGTCTCGCAGCCGGTCGGCATGGCAGCCGACGCGTTCCTGGCGCTCTACCGCGACATGAACAAGGCGGTGCACGACGTCGTACGCGCCATGAACGGCTCGATCTCGGCCGAACATGGCATCGGCCAGCTCAAGCGCGATGAGCTCATTGCCACGGCGCCGCCGATCGCCATCGAGCTGATGCGCCGCGTCAAGGCGGCGTTCGATCCCGCCGGCATCATGAACCCCGGCAAGACGATTTGAACGTCTCTGGTGGTATTCCGATAACCATCGCCGAGATCAGCAAAATTTAACCCAATTTCTTAAGCGGGGCGGTAAGGTCACCCCGCTAGTGTCCTTCCTAACGAGACCGGGAAAACTGGTCCGGAGAGACCGGAAACCGGCTCTCAGGAGATAACAGGAAGGCACACCATGAACACCGGACTGAAGCCAGTCTGGGCGGGACGCAACATGCGCCTCGACCCGTTCCGCTTGCCGCAGATGGTCAGCTACGCGACGCGTGACGACCTTGGCGACGTCACCTTCACCATCGATCACCGCGGCGCGGTGATCCGCCGCCTGCTGGCGCTCAGCGGGCTGCCGGCGACGATTGCGCTGCCGGCGCGCGCGTTCCGCGGCGTTGCGGCCCGTGCGATGGAAGACGAGGACCTGAACGTCACGGTGACGCTGGAACTGCTGCACAACGATCCGATGCTGTCTGTGCCGCTTCTGGTCGCCGACGATCTCGACGACGTTGCCGCCGACTGGCGCGCCTGGGCCGACTATTACAGCCTGCCCATGCTGCTGATCGAGGCGGACGGCGTTGCCCGCACGCTCGAGGAGTCGCTCGGCGCGGCGATCAAGACCCTGCCGGCGCAGGACCGACGCAAGGGGCGCGTCTCCAGGATGCGCAGGCCGCGTTTCCTCGCCCGCCGCAAGTCGGGCGCGCTCGGTGTCCGCCTCGTCATCGACGGCGAAGAGATCATCGCCCGGGCGTGACGCAGAGATCTAGATCAGCGGCTTCAGCGCCACCCAGGCGCCGCCGCAGATCAGGCCGATGAAGATGATCCAGCCGATCTGGCCGTTCGACCTGAACAGCCTGAGGCACTGGTCGGGATTGTCGATGTCGAGCACGACGATCTGCCTGATCATGTGTGCGCCGGCGGCGACAAGACCGGCGAGTGCCGGCATCGGCACCTGGGCGATGGCAAAGGCCGTCGCAAACAGCAGCAACGCCCCGGCATAAAGCCCGAACAGCCATGACTTGGTGTTTTCGCCGAAGAAGCGTGCGGTCGATTTCACGCCGACAAGCGCGTCGTCTTCCTTGTCCTGGTGGGCGTAGATCGTGTCATAGCCGATTACCCACATGATCGAACCGAAATAGAGCAGCACGGCCGGGCCGTCTATGTCGCCGAATTCGGCTGCCCAGCCCATCAGCGCGCCCCAGGAAAAGGCGAGGCCAAGCACGAATTGCGGCCAGTTGGTGATGCGCTTCATGAACGGGTAGATTGCAACGATCGCCAGCGACGAGATGCCGAGCAGAATGGTGAAGCTGTTGAACTGCAACAGCACGACCAGTCCGACAAGCGCCTGCAGCACCAGGAACACCCAAGCCTGGCGGCGGCTGACCTGGCCCGAGGGCAGGGGGCGCGAACGCGTGCGCTCGACCTGGGCGTCGATGCCTTCGTCGACGATGTCGTTGTAGGTGCAGCCGGCGCCGCGCATCGCCACCGCTCCGATGAGGAACAGCACCAGGAACCAAGGCGAAGGCAGCAGCGACATCAGGCTGTCACCCGGCCGCGCATAAGCGCTCGCCGCCATCGCCGCCGACCACCAGCATGGCCACAGAAGCAGCACCCAGCCGATCGGCCGGTCCCAGCGCGCGAGCTGGGCGTAAGGCCACAGCCCACGTGGCAAGGCACGGTAGACCCAGTGACCGCTGGGAGCATCGGCGACCCGGCCCTGGCCGGCTTTTGATTGGATCTGTTCCATGCCATGGGAGTGCCAGCGGCGTGGGCAGGCGTCAAGCCGACGATTTGTCCGTGTTTGGCAGCGCTGCAGCTTGACCTCGTCCCTCCCGGCCACTAGCGGGTGCATCACGTCAAGCATCGGCAAGAGGTCAAGCGCATGAACATCCTGCTCATCGGTTCCGGCGGCCGCGAACACGCACTGGCCTGGAAGCTTGCGGCCTCGCCGATGCTGACCAGGCTTTATGCCGCGCCGGGCAATCCCGGCATCGCCCGGGAAGCCGAACTGGTGGCGCTCGATATTGCCGACCACGCCGCCGTCGCAGCCTTCTGCAAGGACAAGGCGATCGACCTCGTCGTCGTCGGCCCCGAGGGCCCGCTGGTCGCCGGCATCGGCGACGATCTGCGCGCCGCCGGCATTCGTGTCTTCGGTCCCTCCAAGGTGGCCGCACAACTCGAGGGGTCGAAGGGCTTCACCAAGGATCTTTGTGCCCGCTACGGCATTCCGACAGCTGCCTATGGCCGTTTCGACAATGCCGGCGACGCCCGTGCCTATGTCGAGAAGACGGGCGCGCCGATCGTCATCAAGGCCGACGGCCTCGCCGCCGGCAAGGGTGTGACGGTGGCGATGACGCTGGACGAGGCGCTGGAAGCCGTCGACGCCTGTTTCGAAGGTGCCTTCGGCGGTGCCGGCGCATCTGTCGTGGTGGAAGAATTCATGACCGGCGAGGAGGCGAGCTTCTTCTGTCTTTGCGACGGCAAGACGGCGCTGCCCTTCGGCACGGCGCAGGATCACAAGCGTGTCGGCGACGGTGATGTCGGACCGAACACCGGCGGCATGGGCGCCTATTCGCCGGCGCCCGTCATGACGCCCGAACTGATCCAACAGACCATGCGCGAAATCATCGAGCCGACGATGCGCGGCATGGCTGAAATGGGTGCGCCGTTCTCGGGCGTGCTGTTTGCCGGCCTGATGCTGACCGACCAGGGTCCGAAGCTGATCGAATACAACACCCGCTTCGGCGACCCCGAATGCCAGGTGCTGATGATGCGGCTGAAGGAGGACCTTCTCGTGCTGCTCAATGCCGCCGCCGATGGCCAACTCACCCATGTCTCGGCGCGCTGGCGCGACGAGGCGGCGCTGACGGTGGTGATGGCGGCCAAGGGGTATCCGGGCACGCCGGAAAAGGGCTCCGTCATCTCGGGCATCGACAGGGCGGAAGCTGCCGGCGCGCAGGTGTTCCACGCCGGCACCGCCGTTAGCGACGGCAAGATCGTCGCCAATGGCGGCCGCGTGCTGAACGTCACCGCCACGGGCAGCGATGTCAGCGAAGCGCAGCAGAAGGCCTATGCGGCTGTCGACGGGCTCGACTGGCCGGAAGGGTTCTGCCGCCGCGACATCGGCTGGCGTGCGGTCGAGCGCGAACAGCAGAAATAGTCGGCTGGACGCCGGGGCGACCGACTAGCGCTCGGCACGGTCGCTCTCGGTCGAAGCGGTGGCGACAGGATCGAGCCTTGCGGCGTTCTGGCTGGCCACACGCACCACTTCGTCGCGCCTCAGTGCTGCGAATTCCGCCATGCCGTTGATGTAGCGGCTGGGTGCCGGTCTGAACGCCGGAAGTGCGCCGAGCACGGCCTTGTCCCAGCTCGAGCGCAGCGTCTCGGCAAGCAGGTCGAGCCGCACCGGATAGGCGACCGAGGCATAGGTGATGCGGCTTTCGCCCTTCAGCCCCTCATCCCTGGCGATCGGCAGCGGCACATTGAGCATGAAGTCGTCTGTCGTTTCGACAAGCTGGCCGAAAGGCCAGACCTGGCGCAGGCCTTCGGCGTCCATTGGTGCGACGTTGACATCGATGTCGTTGGGCGTGCCCGCGACGCGGTAGGGGCAGCGGCGTTCTCCGCAATTGGCCTGGGCCGAGAACTGCCACAGCGAATAGCGCTGCCAGTTGCCCTTCGGGAAATGGATGCCGATCTCGGGCTTGTAACGCGCATACCAGAGCGGCAGCCGCGACAGCAGCCGGTAGCGATAGCGGTTGTCGGCGATATATCTGGAGGTCGTGCCGTTGGTGTAGAGGATCGGATAGCGGCCCGTGCGCAGGAAGATATGGCGCACGAACAACTCGGCGTCCTCGAGCGACATCCATTTGGTCGGATCGTTTTCCTCGATGTCGATCGCCATCAGATCGTCGGGGCCGGGTTCGGCGAAATCGAGGAAGTTCTCGGCCTGCTCGATCGGGTTGCCGGGACGGGCAAGGTGGTAGGCACCCCATTTCAGCCCGAGCGCCTTGGCGACGACCTTGCGCGTGTGGAACAGCTCGCGGGCAACCGCATGTCGTTTCCACAGCGCCTTGCACAGCCTGTAGGCGGTTTCGTCGCCGGAGCAGGAATAGGCCGGGGGCAGTCCGTCGGAGGCCTTGTTGATGAAGCCGACGATGCGCTTGTCGCCCGACAGCTTCTGCCAGTCGATGGAATTGTATTCATAGGCGTCGATGACCAGCGCCCGGTCGGACTTCTTCCATGGTTCGGAGAAGTCGGAGGCCGCAGCCGGCGCGGGGATGTGGTTTACCCAAGCGGCGGTCAGCGCTGCGAGCGCGAGGCGATGAAATCTAGACGCCAGTCCCCTCAAAAGGCGATCCTCGGTGATCGATATCAGATCGTGGACCGCCATGGTTAAGGAAATGCTGATGCGTCTCCACCGCCTGCAGGTTGAAAGCAAGCGCTTTTGGGGCCGATTGAGGCGTTATTCGAACGGATCGGGGGCGGGCTTGGTCGGCAGCGTGCCTTCGGCCGCGCGCTTGCGGTGATGGGCAAGCGAGCATTTCGGCGAGCACAGTATGCCGCGATCGGTCCAGTAGGCGGCGCCGTCTTCGATCTTGCCTCCGTGATACCAGAAGCCCTCGGAACGGTAGGGCAGGCCGCATTCGATGCAGCTGAAGGTGTCGGGCCGGGCGAGCATGGCGTCCTCGATGATTTTTGCCGGTTCTACCAAGCCGCACGCCTTGGCGCAAAGCGTGATGAAATTTGACGTTTACGTAAAAAGTCACTTCCCCTCGGCTCGGGAAGGCGGCTAGTGTGGAGGCCAAGCGGTGGTGAGGCCGCAAGCAGATCGTCAGGTGCAGGAGGAAGCATCATGTACCGCGCCCCGGTGGAAGAGATAGCGTTCGCGCTGAAGCATGTTGCCGGCCTCAAGGCCGCCATGGATGCCGGCACTTTCGGCGACCTTGGCGAGGATCTGGTCGACGCCATCCTTGGCGAGGCCGGGCGTTTCGCCAGCGAGGAGGTCGCGCCGCTCTACAAGGTCGGCGACCGCACCGGCGCCAAGCTCCGCGATGGGGCCGTCACCATGCCGCCGGGCTGGAAGGAGCTTTACAGGCACTGGACCGAAGGCGGCTGGAACAGCCTGAACGGCCCCGAGGAATATGGCGGGCAGGGCCTGCCGACGATGATGGGCGTGGCGACGCTCGAAATGTGGAACTCGGCTTCGATGGCTTTCGGCATCGGACCGACGCTGTCGATGGGCGCGGTCGAGGCGCTGGAAAAGCACGCATCGGAAGACCTGAAGTCGGCCTATCTGGCAAAGCTCGTCTCCGGCGAGTGGATGGGCACGATGAACCTGACCGAACCGCAGGCCGGTTCCGATCTGGCCGCCTTGCGCACCCGCGCCGAACGGTCGGGCGACGGCACCTATCGCATCTACGGCCAGAAGATCTTCATCACCTATGGCGAGCACGACTTCACCGACAATATTGTCCATCTGGTGCTAGCGCGATTGCCCGATGCGCCGGCCGGCACACGCGGCATCTCGCTGTTTCTGGTGCCGAAATTCCTGCTCAACGAAGACGGTACGCCAGGTGCGCGCAACGACGTGTTCTGCTCTGGTATCGAGGAGAAGCTCGGCATCCACGCCTCTCCGACCTGCACGATGATCTATGGCGACGGCTTCGCCAAGGGCCGCGAACCGGGCGCTGTCGGCTGGCTGATCGGCGAGGAAAACCGCGGGCTCGCCTGCATGTTCACGATGATGAACAATGCCCGCCTGCTGGTCGGCATTCAGGGCGTGGCGGTTGCCGAGACGGCGTTCCAGAAGGCGCTCGCCTATGCCAATGAACGCCGCCAGGGCAAGGCGTCGTCCTACTCGGGCGAAGGCATGGCGCCGATCGTCCATCACCCCGACGTGCAGCGCAATCTTCTGACGATGAAGGCGCTGACCCAGGCCGCACGCGCCATCGCCTATTCCTGCGCCCATGCCATCGACATGGCGCGGGTGTCGACCGGCGCCGACAAGGCGCATTGGCAGGACCGCGCCAATCTGCTGACGCCGCTGGCGAAAGCATTCTCCACCGATGTCGGCGTCGACGTTGCTTCGCTTGGCGTGCAGATCCACGGCGGCATGGGTTTCATCGAGGAAACGGGTGCGGCTGCCCTTTTGCGCGATGCCCGCATCGCCCCGATCTATGAGGGCACCAACGGCATCCAGGCGATCGACCTCGTCACCCGCAAGCTGCCGCTCGGCAATGGCGAGCATGTCTTCGGCTATGTTGGCGAACTCGATGGCATAGCCATTGCCGTCGCTGCGATGAACAGCGAGGCCTATGGCCGAACGGCGCTCATTCTCGAGCAGGCGCTCGACGACCTCCAGAGCGTCACGCGTCATCTGCAGAAGCAGCTTGGCGACGGCCGAACGGACGATGCGTTGGCCGGGGCCACGCCTTATCTCCGGCTGTTCTCCTTGGTCGCCGGTGGCGCATATCTGGCGCGCGCCGCACTCGCCGACGGCGACGAGCGGCGCATCGCGCTGTGCCGGTTCTTTGCCGAAAACCTGCTTGGCGAGACCGCAGCACTCAAGGACCGTATCACCGGCGGCACGGCAAGCCTTGCCGCCGCCGCCAAAGCGCTGATCTCGGCGTAGCTTCTGGGACGAGGATCGACGTGACCGACCACATTCTCATCGAGCGGCAAGGTGCCGTGCAGATCATCCGGATGAACCGTCCGGACAAGAAGAACGCCATCACCCGCGCGATGTATGCCGAGATGGCGGCGGCACTCGTCGCCGGCGACAAAGATCCGGCCGTGCGCTGCCACGTCTTCCTGGGCGTGCCGGGCGCGTTTTCGTCGGGCAATGACCTCGCCGACTTCATGGCGATCGCCACGGGCGGTGAGGGCGGCGGCGAGGTGTGGGAGTTCCTGCTCGCTTTGGCCGGCACCGAAAAGCCTGTCGTCTCGGGCGTCGACGGCATTGCGGTGGGCATCGGCACGACGATCAACCTGCATTGCGACCTGACCTTCGCCACGCCGCGCACGATGTTCCGCACGCCCTTCGTCGATCTCGGGCTGGTGCCCGAGGCAGGCTCGAGCCTGATCGCGCCGCAGTTGCTCGGCCTGCAGGGCGCCTTTGCCCTGCTCGGTCTGGGCGAGGGCTTCCCGGCCGAACGCGCGCTCGCTGCCGGGCTGATCTACAAGGTTGTGGCGGAAGACGAGCTCGAAGCAGCGACATTGGCAGCTGCCGGTGAAATCGCGGCCAAGCCGCCCGAGGCGCTCAAGATCGCACGCGACCTGATGCGCGGCGACCGGACAAAACTCGTCGAGCGCATCAAGGAAGAGGGCGCGCATTTCCGCGCCCGGCTGAAGTCGGACGAGGCGCGTGCCGCACTCGTCGCCTTCATGACGCGCAAGAAGGGCTGACCCTTACCCGTCAGGGTCGGCGAACCGAAGCAGGGCGAACGGCTGGAGCGCGCTTCATCACCCCCAGCCCCTCCGCTTCAGGAGCGACCCTCCCCACAAGGGGAAGGTGAGAATCACGGATAGAGCCGATCCTTGTCCCAGCCACCGTCTGCCGTGCGCGTGAAGACGACGCGGTCGTGCAGGCGGAAGGGGCGGTCGTGCCAGAATTCGATCTGGCTCGGCACGATGCGGAAACCCGACCAGTGCGGCGGGCGCGGGATGTCGCCGATGACGTGCCGGGCGGTGTATTCGGCGACGGCCTTTTCCAGCGCGAAACGGCTTTCGAGCGGGCGCGACTGCTTCGAGGCCCAGGCGCCGATGCGGCTGCCGCGTGGGCGCGAGGCGAAATACTCGTCCGCCTCTGCATCGGTGACGATTTCGACCGGACCGCGCACACGGACCTGGCGGCGCAGCGATTTCCAGTGGAAACACATCGCGGCTTTCATGGTGGCGAGGATTTCGCGGCCCTTGGCGCTTTCGAAATTGGTGTAGAAGACGAAGCCATGTTCGTCGAATCCCTTGAGCAGCACCATACGCACGTCAGGCAGTCCGTCGGTATCGACGGTGGCCAGCGCCAATGCGGTGGGGTCGTTGGGTTCGCTGGCCGTGGCGTCCTTCAGCCAGGAGGCAAAGAGCTGGAAAGGCTCCGCAGCCTCCGTGAAGTCACCGCTTTTTAACTCTGTGTCCGTCATAGCTTTACTCGACCTGCCATTTCCGACCGGGAGAATGCCTATTGTCGCGCTTCGCGCAAGCCTTTGAGGGCCATTGCCTCCCACAATTCGGGTTCCGATCCTTCAAGGTGTTGCTGCTGCTCGGCCTGACGACGATCAGCGGGTGTGGCGCCGGCGGCTTCAGCCTCGAAAAGGCGGAGGTCGACCGCAGCCTCGTCACCAGCAAGGTTCCCGACGACGCAAACAGGACCACCGACGCGAATCGACTGTCCGACGAGACGACGATCCGCAATGCGGTTTCATCCGTCGACGTCGACGAGATGAAAGGCCAGCCGATTCCCTGGGCCAATGCCGAAACCGGTTCGCGCGGCGCGATCACGGCGCTTGTCGAAAGCAAGGAACGGGGCGTGCTATGCCGCGAATTCGCCGTTTCGCGCGAGAGCTTCGACGGGGTCGGCCTGTTCAGGGGCGAGGTCTGCGCCGCCGGTTCGGGCACCTGGCAGATGCTGTCTTTCGCGCCCGCCTGACGGTTGCGGCGTTCAGCCTCTGGAATTTCTTCCTAGCCGAGCGCATATAGGAAGCAACAAACCCTTTTCTCTCTCGTGGATTGACGTAATGCGCGACCCCTATGAGGTGCTGGGCGTTGCCAAGAACGCCTCGGCCAAGGACATAAAGGCGGCTTTCCGCAAGCTCGCCAAGAAACACCATCCGGACCAGAATCCGGACGATCCCAAGGCCAAGGAGCGTTTTGCCGCCGCCAACCAGGCCTATGAGATTCTCGGCGACGAGAAGAAGAAGACGGCTTTCGACCACGGCGAGATCGACGCCGAGGGCAAGCCGCGCTTCCATGGCTTCGAAGGTGCTGGCGGCGGCGACCCGTTCGGCGGCTTCCGCCGCCAGCAGACGGGACCCGGTGGGTCGCGTTTCGAGTTCCGCTCCGGCGGCCCGGGTGGCGCGTCCTTCGACGCCGGCGACATCTTCAGCCAGATCTTCGGCGATTCCTTCGGCCAGCGTGGTCATGGTGCCGGCATGGGCGGAGGCGCGGGTGCCCAGCGCGCGCAGCCGGGCGGCGACGTCAATGTCACGCTCGACGTCACCATCGAAGAGGCAGCGACCGCACCCAAGGTGACGGCGATGTTCCCCGATGGCCGCAAGATGGCGGTGAAGCTGCCGGAATTCGTCGAGGACGGCCAGACGATCAGGCTCAAGGGCCAGGGCGAGCAGGGCCTGGGCGGTACCGGCGACGCGCTGGTCAAGATCAGGTTCCGTCGCCATCCGCGCTACCGCGTCGAGGGCAGGGATCTGCATGTCGACCTGCCGGTGAGCCTCAAGGAGGCGGTGCTCGGCACCAAGGCGGCGGTGGAAACGCCGACCGGCCGGCTGGCGGTGAAGATCCCCGAATGGTCGAGTTCCGACAAGGTGCTGCGCCTCAAGGGCCGCGGCTTGCCGGAAAAGGCAGGCGGCCACGGCGACCTCTATGCCCATGTCCGCGTCATGCTGCCCGAAGGCGGCGATGCGGCACTCGAGGAATTGATGCGCAAGTCTGCCGACTGACGCAAGGCTTGCGTCATCTTTGCGGTCCATGGCCCTGGCTGCGACGAAGGTCGCATGAAAGCTTGAAGGTGCAGGTTGCCTATGCGATAGGCTCTGCAAAACAGTCAAAGCATTGGAGTGCGCTCATATGGCGGGTGGACAGGGCCTGATGGCCGGCAAGCGCGGCCTTATTCTCGGCGTCGCCAACAACAGATCGATTGCCTGGGGAATTGCCAAGGCCTGCGCCGACCAGGGCGCGGAGCTTGCCTTCACCTATCAGGGCGATGCGCTGAAGAAGCGCGTCGAGCCGCTGGCCGCCGAAATCGGCGCGTTCGTCTGCGGACATTGCGACGTCACCGACATGGCGACCATCGATGCCTGCTTCGAGACGCTGGAAAAGAAGTGGGGCAAGCTCGACTTCGTCGTCCATGCCATCGGCTTCTCCGACAAGGACGAGCTGACCGGCCGATATGTCGACACCAGCCATGCCAACTTCCTGCGCACCATGGACATCTCGGTCTATTCCTTCACCGCTGTCGCCCAGCGCGCCGAGAAGCTGATGACCGATGGCGGCTCGATGCTGACCATGACCTATTACGGCGCCGAAAAGGTGATGCCGAACTACAATGTCATGGGCGTTGCCAAGGCAGCTCTCGAGGCGAGCGTGAAGTATCTCGCCGTCGACCTCGGCCCGAAGGCGATCCGCGTTAACGCGATTTCCGCCGGCCCGATCAAGACGCTTGCCGCCTCCGGCATCGACGACTTCCGCTACATTCTGAAGTGGAACGAGTACAACGCGCCGCTGCGCCGCACCGTTTCGATCGAGGAGGTCGGCGATTCTGCGCTCTACTTCCTGTCGAACCTGTCGCGCGGCGTCACCGGCGAAGTGCACCACGTCGATTCCGGCTACCACGTCGTCGGCATGAAGGCCGTCGATGCGCCTGACATCGCAGCCGTGAAGGACTGATCCTTCCCGAACAGCATCGCCATGATCCCGCTCCTCTATGTCGTGCGCCATGGCCAGACGCCATGGAACGCCGAGCAGCGGCTGCAAGGGCAGGCCGACATCGACATCGATGCGGTCGGGCGCGAGCAGGCCGATCGCAACGGCCGCCGGCTTGCCGAGCTGATCGCTGATCCCAAGGCCTTCGATTTCATCGCGAGCCCGATGCGGCGCACCCGCGAGACCATGGAGCGGGCGCGGACGGTGATGGGGCTCGATCCCATGGCCTACCGCACCGATCCGCGCCTCGTCGAAGTGAACTTCGGCGACTGGCAGGGTTATACCTTCGCCGAGCTCGAGGCACGCCTGCCGGGCGCCAGCACGGCGCGCAAACACGACAAGTGGAATTTCGTTCCGCCGGGCGAAGAGGCCGAGAGCTACGAGATGCTGGCCTGCCGCATCCGTCCGTGGCTCGTCGAGCTTACGCAGCCGACGGTCTGCGTCACCCATGGCGGCGTGATGCGCGCGATCTTCCGGCTAGTCGAAGCCCTGCCCAAAAACAAAGCCGCGGCCCTGGAGATCCCCCAAGACCGCGTGCTGAGAGTGCAGGATGGCCGCCTCGACTGGCTGTAAAGCCCGAGGCCCGATTTCTGTTACTGCGGCAGTTCCATGTCGGTGATCAGGTTCTCGCCCTCGACCACGTCATAAGCGAGCAGGATGTCCATGCCCGGCTTGATGTTCTCGACGTCGAACTCGCCCGGCAGCTTGTAGGACTTGCCGTTGGAAAGCGTGATGGTGGACTTTTCCTTGTCGACCGACTTGACCTGACCTTCGGCTTCGGCAGCGAGCGCAGCGCCAGACATCATCAGCACGGCGGCAACGGCGCCAATAAGGGTACGCATTGTCGTCCTCTTTTTTCTGCGCCCCGCAAGGCGAGGCAAAATGTTAACGAGCGGTTGGAAGGAAGCAGAAACCAACCGAATGTGTCAAAACTAAAACTGCTGCGATCACGGTTTGACCACTGTTAATGCAGCCAATTGACCGCTTCGGGCCCATGCCGATGCACAAAAGATGCCTGCCATCGGAGGGTTTGAGGCCGAAAAGCAATTTTACTTTTCAGGGGCATGCGTTAGAACGCGGCCATATCCGGAAAGGCCCGCTTGCATGTCGCACAACACCTTCGGCCATCTGTTTCGCGTCACCACCTGGGGTGAGAGCCATGGGCCGGCGCTTGGCTGTGTCGTCGACGGCTGCCCGCCCGGCATCCGCTTCACGCTGAAGGACATCCAGGACGAGCTCGACAAGCGCAAGCCCGGCCAGTCGCGCTTCGTCACCCAGCGCCGCGAGCCCGACGAGGTCAAGGTGCTGTCGGGCGTCGTCACGGACGAGGACGGCGAGACCCTGATCTCGACCGGCACGCCGATCTCGATGCTGATCGAGAATGTCGACCAGCGCTCCAAGGATTATGGCGAGATCGCGCGGCAGTATCGACCCGGCCATGCCGACTACGCCTATGACGTCAAATATGGCCTGCGCGATCATCGCGGCGGTGGCCGTTCCTCGGCGCGCGAGACCGCAGCGCGCGTCGCTGCCGGCGCGATCGCCCGCAAGATCGTGCCCGGGCTGGTGGTGCGCGGCGCGCTGGTGTCGATGGGCACCAGGTCGATCGACCGGGCCAACTGGAACTGGGATTTCATCGGCAGCGCCGAAAACCCGTTCTTTACGCCGGACCCCGCCTCGGTCCAGGTCTTCGCCGACTATCTCGACGGCATCCGCAAGGCCGGATCGTCGGTCGGTGCGGTGATCGAGATCGTCGCAGAGGGTGTGCCGGCCGGCCTTGGCGCGCCGATCTATGCCAAGCTCGACCAGGACATCGCCTCCAACCTGATGTCGATCAACGCCGTCAAGGGCGTCGAGATCGGCAACGGCTTCGAGGCCGCGCGCATAACAGGCGAAGAGAATGCCGACGAGATGCGCATGGGCAATGACGGCACACCGCTGTTCCTGTCCAACAATGCCGGCGGCATACTGGGCGGCATTTCGACCGGACAGGACGTGATCGCGCGTTTCGCCGTCAAGCCGACATCCTCGATTCTGACGCCGCGCAAATCGATCGACAAGGACGGCAAGGACGTCGACGTCATGACCAAGGGCCGCCACGACCCGTGCGTCGGCATCCGCGCCGTGCCGATCGGCGAGGCCATGGTCGCCTGCGCCATCGCCGACCATTATCTGCGCCACCGCGGCCAGACCGGCAGAATCTAGGGGCAGGGGGAAACGGGGCAGCTGGGCAATTCTCCCAAGCTGCAAAAAACCCTACTGCCTTGCCGCCCGAATGACCTAATCTGCTCCACACCAACCACACGCACCGAGTGACCACGCCATGCCATACGACCAGAAGAAAGTTGTCGAAGCGCTGCGCGCCTTCGAGCGCGGCGAGATCGTGGTCGTCATGGACGATGACGGGCGCGAGAACGAAGGCGACCTGATCGTTGCCGCCGTCCACTGCACGGCGGAAAAGATGGCCTTCATCGTGCGCCACACCTCCGGCATCGTCTGCACGCCGATGCTCAAGGAAGACGCCCGGCGCCTCAACCTTGCGCCGATGGTGGCCGACAACGATTCCGCCCACACCACCGCCTTCACCGTCAGCGTCGACTTCAAGCATGGCACCACGACGGGCATTTCGGCCGACGACCGCACGCTGACCGTGCGCAACCTGGCCAATCCCAACGCCGGCGGCGGCGACTTCGTCCGCCCGGGGCACATCTTCCCGCTGATCGCGCGCGAAGGCGGTGTGCTGATGCGTTCGGGCCATACCGAAGCCGCGGTCGACCTGTGCAAGCTTGCCGGTCTGCCGCCGGTCGGCGTGATTTCGGAACTGGTCAATGACGACGGCACGGTCATGCGCGGCCCGCAGGTCGCGTCCTTTGCCGAAAAGAACGGGCTGCAGCAGGTATCCGTCGCCGACCTGATCGCCTATCGCCAGCGCCAGGAGACGCTGATCGAACGGGTCAACGCCTTCGAAATTGACACTCCGGCCGGCAAGGCCAAGGCCATCACCTACACGTTGCCGTGGGATTCGATGCATCATCTCGCCATCGTCTTCGGCGACATCCGCGACGGCGAAGAAGTGCCGGTGCGCCTGCACACCGAGGACGTCGTCACCGACGTGTTCGGTACCAGCAACAAGCTTGCCGACATCATGAAGACCTTCGGCGAGTGCAAGCGCGGTGTCATCGTCTATCTGCGCGAGGGCTCGGTCGGCGTCTCCAATCTCGGCCGCAACCGCCCGTCGGCGGAGCGCGAGGACCATGAAGAGGCGCGCCGGCGCGAGGATGAATGGCGCCAGATCGGCCTCGGCGCGCAGATCCTCAAGGATCTCGGCATCTCGTCGATCAACCTGGTCGCCTCGCGCGAACGCCACTATGTCGGCCTCGAAGGTTTCGGCATCCGCATCGCCAAGACCGAAATCCGCTGATTTCGGCACGCCTGCGGGGTAAAATGCCCCTAGCCGGGCGCGGATTGGCTCATCCCCGGGCGTGGATTGGCTCATCCCTCATGGTGATTGACATCCGCCTGATGCGGCGCATCCTCCTGTCCACCTCTTAGGGGAGAGTCGGGTATGTGGGATTTCAGCATCGGCCAGAGCTTGGCGATCATGGCACGCACCTGGCCGTTCATCGTGCTGCGCATGGTCGTCTATTTCGGCATCACGCTGGCCTATATCGTGGCAATGGGAGCGGGCGCCGGCGTCGGCTACGGCGTCGGCCACATCGCAACCGACCCTGAAGGGCCGGTTTCATTCGCCGTCTGGGGTGGCATCGCCGGCTTCGGCGTGGTGTCGGTCGCGGTCTACTGGATCCGCGAATACATCCTCTACATCGTCAAGGCCGGGCATATCGCCGTGATGGTCCATCTGATCGACGGGCGCGAGATTCCCGGCGGCCAGAACCAGATTTCCTATGCCCGCGAGGTCGTCACCGAACGCTTCACCGAAGCCAGCGTGCTGTTTGTGCTCGACCAGCTGGTGAAGGGCGTGATCCGCACCATCACCGGGCTGATCGGCGGCATCGCCGCTTTCCTGCCGATCCCCGGCCTCGACGGGCTGGTGCGGTTTCTCAACACCATCGTCCGCATGTCGCTGACCTATGTCGACGAGATCATCCTCGGCTACAACATCCGCATCGGCAGCAACTCGCCCTGGCAGAGTGCGCGGCAGGGCGTGGTGCTCTATGCCCAGAACGGCTCGACCATGATCAAGAACGCGGTCTGGCTGTCGCTCGTCGTCTGGGTCGTGTCGCTGTTCATCTTCCTGTTCATGCTGGCACCCGCAGGCGCCATTCTCTACTTCATGCCGGGCGAAATGGGCGGCTGGGCATTCGTGCTGGCGATCGTCTTTGCCTGGGCGTTCAAATCGGCGCTGATCGAACCCTTTGCCGTGGCATCGCTGATGCAGGTCTATTTCAAGGTCATCGAAGGCCAGGTGCCCAATCCGGAATGGGACCGGAAGCTGGAAGAGGCGTCGTCGAAGTTCCGCGAGCTCAAGGAAAAGGCTTTTGGCTCAGGCGAAGCGTCGCGCTGGGACGGGGCGGCAAAGAACGTCTGAAGGCAAAAGGCACGGCCCGCTGGTGCGTGCCGTGACGTGAACCGTCTATTCGGCCGGAGCCGGGACGAGGCGCGACGTCGAACGCCGGAAGCTGGCTTGGCCGACAAGGGTGACGGCAAGGGCGATGAAGCCGGCGAGCATCGAGACGAAGAAGCCGCTGGTCGGGCCGAGATTGTCGATGAACCAGCCCGAAGCCGAGGACCCTGCGGCCATGCCGATGCCGATGCCGGTGATTGCCCAGGTCATGCCTTCGGTCAGCTTGGACGACGGAACGATCTTTTCCACCAGCGCCATCGAGATGATGATGGTCGGCGAGACGGCGACGCCGGCGACGAACAGCACCACGGCCAGTGTCGGGATGCTGGCGACCATCATCAGCGGCAAGGTGGTGAGGGCGGCCAGTGCGATCGCCAGCAGCAACTGGCGCGGCAAGGCAAGCTTGAGCTTCAGCGCGCCGAAGGCGAGGCCGGCGACAAGCGAGCCGGCGGCATAGGCCGACAGCGCAAAACCGGCGGAGGCCTTGTCGCCCTGGGCTTCGGCAAAGGCGACGGCGGTCACTTCGGCGGTGCCGAAAATGGCGCCGATCGCGATCAGCGTCAGCACCAGGATCTGCAGCGAGCCGAGCCGGATGACCGACTTGCCGCCTGATTTGTCCTGGGCGTGGACCGGCGGTTCCGTCGACTTCTGGGCGGCAAAGAGGAAATTGCCCAGGGCAAGCAGCGTCGTGGCGACAAGCGGACCGGCTTCCGGAAACAGGCCGACGCTGAGGCCGATGGCAACGATCGGGCCGGTCATGAAGATGACCTCGTCGACGACCGACTCGAAGGCAAAGGCGGTGTGCAGCTTCTGCGAGCCACGGTAGATATGTGTCCAGCGCGCGCGCACGAAAGCGCTCATGCTCGGCATGGTGCCGGCAAGCACGGCAAACAGGAACAGCGTCCAGCTCGGCGCGCGATAGTGGGTCGCGAGCATCAGGCTTGAGAGCGCCGCGACGGCGACGATGGTGCCGGGGATCAGGATGCGGCGCTGGCCGTAGCGATCGACGAGGCGCGACACCTGCGGTGCGATCAGCGCGTTGGAAAATGCAAATGTCGCGGCCACCGCACCGGCGAGCCAATATTCGCCATGGGTTTCCGAGAGCATCGTGACGATGCCGAGCGTGATCATCGACAGCGGCAGCCGGGCGATGAAGCCTGTGGCGGAGAACGCCTTGGCGCCGGGCGCTTTGAAGATTTCGTTGTAGGGATTGCGCATTTGGATCACCGGGAGGGCAGATATCTGAAATTTCATATACAGTCGAGCCGCCTGAAGAGGCGGCTCGTTGGCACAGATGGGAGAGGCTTGACTGGGGCTGTGCTGCCTCATTCGGCTGCTTGTGGTACGGCTTGCGGCAACTCGACTTCGCCCGCGCCGGCGAGTGCTTTCTGACCGAGAAGGACGACGAGTAGGGAGATCGTTCCCGCGGCCACCGACACCCAGAAGCCGTTCTGGGCGCCGAAATTGTCGACCACCCAGCCCGCCACGAAGGCACCCAGCGCCATGCCGATGCCGATGCCGGTCATCACCCAGGTGATGCCTTCGGTCAGCATGGCTTCCGGCACCCGCCGCTCGATCAGGCCGAAGGCCATGATGAAGGTGGGCGAGATGGCGACACCGCTGACGAAGATGGCAAGCGCCAGCAGCGGCACGGTGTCGGCGACAAGCAATGGCAGCGTGGTCAGCGCCACGACCGCGATCGACATGGCAAGGAGGCGCTGCTTCGGGGCCTTGAGATTGAGCGCGCCGACGATCAGGCCGACAATGAGCGAACCGGCGGCATAGACGCCGATGACGAGGCTTGCTGCGGTGGGCTGGCCGAGTTCCTTGGTGATCGCCACGGCGCTGACCTCGGCGGTGGCGAAGATCGCACCGACGAAGATGAGTGCCAGGGTGATGATCTGGACCGGGCGCAGCGCGATGGCCGAACCGACACTTGCAAGTTCAGGCGCCTTGACCCTGGGCTCGCTCGACCGCTGCATCAGGAAAGCTGCCATGCCGACGGCGAGGAACAGCGTGCTGACCAGCATGCCGGCTTCCGGGAACAAGGCGACGCTCAGGCCAACCGAAAGCGAGGCACCGGCGATGTAGACCATTTCGTCGGCGACGGATTCAAAGGCGAAGGCGGTGTTGAGTTCGGGGCGGTCGCGGAAGATCTCGGTCCAGCGGGCCCGCACCATGGCCGACATGCTCGGCATGGCGGCGGCGATGAAGGCCGAGACGAACAGGGTCCAGACCGGCCAGTCATAGCGGGTGGCAATGAGCAGGACGGCAAAGGCGAGGATGGAGATGATGGTGGTGGGCAGAGCCACCGATGTCTGGCCGAGCCTGTCGATCCGGCGCGAAATCTGTGGTGCGGCGAAAGCATTTGTCAGCGCGAAGGTGGCCGAGACCGCACCGGCCAGCCAGTATTCGCCGCGTGTCTGCGACAGCATTGCGACGATGCCGATAGGGGCCATGGCGATCGGCAGACGGGCGATGAATGCCGCCGCCGCGAAGCCTTTGGTCCCGGGAACTCTGAATATCTCAGCATAAGGATTGTGCATCGGAGCACTCCTGGAATTTCGAGGGGGCGCCACTTACATACGTGGCGTATGTCAATGAGATAATTGCATACGCAGCGTATGTCAATTACCATGGACGCCATGTCTAGAAAAATATACGCGGCGTATGTGAAGGACGTCGCGACAAGGAAGAGGCGATGAAGGCGGCACACAAACCCCGCAGCGAGATGATTGCCGAAACGCGCGCCAAGCTGATTGCTGCCGGGCGCCGGGCCTTCGCGACGACGGGCTATGCGAACGCGTCGATGGACGATTTCACTGCCGAGGCCGGGCTGACGCGCGGCGCGCTGTATCACCACTTCGGCGACAAGAAAGGGTTGTTCGAGGCCGTGCTCGCCCAGATCGACCAGGAAATGTGCGTGCGCCTCAATGAGATCTCGGCCAGGGCCAAGACGCGCTGGCAAGGCTTCCTCGACGAAAACATCGCTTATATCGAAATGGCGCTCGAGCCGGAAATCCAGCGCATCGTCCTGCGCGACGGGCCGGCGGTGCTCGGCGATCCGGCGCAATGGCCCAACGCCAATGCCTGTATTTCGGCGATCACCGCGAACCTCGTCGCGCTCAAGGCGGAGGGCCTTGTTCGCGACATCGATGCGGAAGCGATGGCGCGGCTGATCAGCGGCGCCTCGCTTTATGCCGCCCAATGGATCGCCAATTCGGAAGACCCCGACGCGACGTCGATCAAGGCGGTGAAGGCGTTTCGCGCCCTGATGGAAGGGCTGCTCGTGGCCGGCAGGCCGGCGAACTGATCTTTCAGGCTGTGGCCGGACATGCCGGGGCGCGGCAAAACCCGGCAACTTCTTTCCGACCGGGTCATCGCGCTCGTCGGCCGGCCGTTTTCCCCAGGGCTTTGACAGCTATGCGTGGTCTGTCCGGCCATTGCTGATAAGGTGCGGCGATGACCACGCGGCTCTACACGCACCCGATCTACCTCGAACACCTGACGACGCCGGGGCATCCCGAGCGGCCCGACAGGCTGCGCGCCATCGAGCGCGCGCTCGACGACGAGGCGTTCGAGATGCTCGATCGTGTCGAGGCGCCGACGGGCGACGAGCGCACGATTGCCTACGCCCACCCCGAGAATTTTGTCGAAAGCGTCCGCCGGCAGGTGCCGGTGGAGGGATTTGCCAGAATCGATGGCGACACCACGCTCAGCCCGAAAAGCTGGCAGGCGGCACTGACTGCAATCGGCGCGGCCAATGCCGCTGTCGACGACGTCTTTTCCGGCAGGGCAGCCAACGTCTTCGTCGCCTCGAGGCCGCCCGGCCACCATGCCGAGAAGGCGACCGCGATGGGCTTTTGCCTGTTCAACAATGCGGCGATTGCGGCGCGCCATGCCCAGCGCGACCATGGTGCGGAGCGCGTGGCGATCGTCGATTGGGACGTCCATCACGGCAACGGCACCCAGGACATCTTCTGGGACGACCCGAGCGTGCTCTATTGCTCGACGCACCAGATGCCGCTGTTTCCCGGCACTGGCGCAAAAGGCGAGACGGGTGTCGGCAACATCGTCAACGCGCCGCTCGCCCCAGACACCGGCAGCGACCATTTCCGCGAGGCGTTCCGCTCGCGCGTGCTGCCGGCGCTCGACAGATTCGCGCCCGACCTGATCATCATCTCGGCCGGCTTCGACGCGCACCATCGCGACCCGCTGGCCGAGATCAACCTCACCGAAGCCGATTTCGACTGGGCGACCGGGCAATTGATGGACAGTGCCGCGCGCCATTCATCGAACCGTCTGGTCAGCCTGCTCGAGGGCGGCTACGACCTGCATGGGCTGGCCTTCTCAGTGGCCGCCCACGTTTCGCGCCTCATGAAAGGATGATCCATGGCCGTCGAGCCCAATGACGAAATCAAGGCGATGAGCTTCGAGCAGGCGCTCGCGGCATTGGAAAAGATCGTCGACGACCTCGAACGCGGCGACGTGCCGCTCGACCAGTCGATCAAGATCTACGAGCGCGGCGAGGCGCTGAAGGCGCATTGCGACCGCCTGCTGAAGGCCGCCGAGGACAAGGTCGAGAAGATCCGCCTGTCGCGCGATGGCAAGCCGGTCGGCACGGAGCCGCTCGACGGCGAGTAAAGCCGTCCAGTTCAGTCCGCGGCGGCATCGCCGTCGCGGACGTCGAAATCGCCGGGCCGGGCCGCGTAGAAGCGATCCGGCGGTGTCCAGCGGTCCGGCAGCTGGCTTTCGCCCCAGCGGGCCAGTTCCTGCACCACGGGAATGAGTGCAGCCCCTCTGGCAGTCAATGCATAGGCGCCCCGGATGGAGCCCTGGCGCGGTAAGGATTGCCTGATGAGACCGGCATCTTCCAGCCGGCGCAGCCTTTCGGCCAGGATGTTGGTCGAGATTTTCTCCGGCGAGGACAACAGGTCCGAATAGCTGGTCGCCCCCATCACCATCGCCCTGACGATCACCAGCGACCACTTGTCGCCGATGATGTCGAGCGCTGACGCGATGGGGCAGCCGGAGCGAAACTGGGTCATGGCGGCACTTTGGATTTTTAACTTGCAAAATGCAAGTAAGAAGTGATTAGCTGCGGTAATGCTCGTCGGGGAGGACCTGTCATGTTGCCGATAACGTCGATGACTTCAGCACTCGCCGCCGTGGCTCTTGTCGTTCTCAGCATCCGGGTCAGCCTGCGCCGCAAGACAGTCGGCGTTAAGCTCGGCCACAGCGAGGATGTCGTCCTGATGCGGCGCATCCGCGCCCAGGGCAATTTCATCGAATATGTGCCGCTCGCCCTGATCCTGCTCGCCCTTGCCGAATACCGCCAGGCGCCGGCGGCGATGCTGTGGACGATCGCCGGACTGCTGATCATCGGCCGTAGCCTCCACCTTGCAGGCATATTGACCGCGCGGACGCCGTTGAGCGCGCCCGGCATGGTTGGCACCTATGGCGCGCTGCTCGTCGGCGCCGCGGCGCTCATCCTGGGATGACGCCCCTCGTTCGGAGGATGCCCCTTCGCTGACGGCGGTCGCGGCCGACCGAACGGCTTGACCTCGCGGCACGTTGCGCCCAGTTATGGACAACCCATACCGTTGGTGAAAACCCGGGAGCAGGCGATGTGCCGCAACATCAAGACATTGTTCAATTTCGACCCGCCGGCGACGCATGACGAGATCCGTGACGCAGCCTTGCAGTTCGTGCGCAAGCTGAGCGGAACGACCAAACCTTCGAAGAAGAACGAAGAGGCCTTCAACCGCGCCGTCGACACCATCGCCGAGGCAGCGCACGAGATGCTGCATGCGATGGAAACGCACCAGCATCCGCGCAACCGCGACGAAGAGGCCGCCAAGGCCAAGGCCCGTTCGGCGCTGCGATTTGCCTGAGTTTCAGCTCTTGTGACCGCCGTGCTGCAATAACTCTAGGAGGCGACCATGAGCTTCTTTCCTGCCGAAGACCCGACGCCGGGCGATGCCTTTTCCTGCGACCAGCTCGAACTGATGGTCATTCCCAACGCCAAGGACATCGACGGCTTCCAGGTGCGCCGGGCATTGCCGACGGCAAAGCGTCGCCTGGTCGGGCCGTTCATCTTCTTCGACCGCATGGGCCCGGCAATCCTCAGGGCAGGGCATGCGCTGGATGTGCGTCCACACCCCCATATCGGGCTTGCGACCGTCACCTATCTGTTCGACGGCAAGATCCGCCACCGGGATTCGCTCGGCACCGAGATGGTCATTGCGCCCGGCGACGTGAACCTGATGACGGCGGGCCGCGGCATCGTCCATTCCGAGCGCACGCCCGAAGAGCTGCGCGGCGCGCCGATGTCGGTGTCCGGGCTGCAGACGTGGCTGGCGCTGCCCGACGGCAAGGAAGAGGTCGCGCCGTTGTTCGAGAACACGGCTGCGGCCGAGCTGCCGACCTTCGAGGCCGACGGGGTCAGCGGGCGGCTGGTGATCGGCGCGTTCAAGGGCCTGACGTCGCCGGTGCGCCAGGCCTCCGACACGCTTTATGCCGACATCAGGCTGGCGCCCGGTGCCAGGATCAAGATTCCGGCCGACGCCGAGGAGCGTGCCATCTACACGCTGGGCGGCGAGATCGACATCCTTGGCGATCGTTTCCCGATCGAGCGGCTTTTGGTGTTCAGGCCCGGCGACGAGATCGTCGTGGGTTCGGAGACGGGTGCGCATTTCATGCTGTTCGGTGGCGCCTCGCTCGGCTCCAAGCGCTACATCTGGTGGAATTTCGTCTCGTCGTCGAAGGAGCGCATCGAAGAGGCGAAGAACGAATGGAAGACCGGCCGCTTCGATATCGTTCCCGGTGACGAAGAAGAGTTTATTCCGTTGCCCGAGAGCTGACGGGCAGGCGTGAGGCCGGCCCGCGTCACCGCCACGCATTTACTTTCCAAGCATGCGGTCGTATCTGCCGGGTGGTTAACCGAGTTAGTGCGGATTGATGAACGCGAAACCTGAAACGCCCCTGCTGGACAAGGTCCGCGTGCCCTCCGACCTGCGCACGCTCGACGAGGCCCAGCTGCCGCAGCTGGCAAGCGAACTGCGCGCCGAGCTTATCGACGTGGTGTCGCAGACCGGCGGGCATCTCGGCGCCGGCCTTGGCGTCGTCGAACTGACGGTGGCGCTGCATTATGTCTTCGATACGCCCGACGACCGCATCATCTGGGATGTCGGTCACCAGGCCTACCCGCACAAGATCCTGACCGGGCGCCGCGACCGCATGCGCACACTGCGCCAGGAAGGCGGGCTCTCCGGTTTCACCAAGCGCTCGGAAAGCGAGTACGACCCGTTTGGCGCCGCGCACTCCTCGACCTCCATTTCCGCCGGCCTCGGCATGGCGGTGGCACGCGACCTCGACGGCGGCAAGAACAATGTCATCGCCGTCATCGGAGACGGCGCCATGTCTGCCGGCATGGCCTATGAGGCGATGAACAATGCCGGTGCGCTCGATGCCCGCCTGATCGTCATCCTCAATGACAACGACATGTCGATCGCTCCGCCGGCCGGTGCGATGAGCGCCTATCTGGCGCGCCTTGCCTCGGGCCGCACCTATGCCGGCGTGCGCGAGCTCGGCAAGAAGCTGACCTCCTATCTCGGCCGTCGCGTCGACCGCGCCATCACCCGCGCCGTCGAGCATGCGCGCGGTTTCGTCACCGGCGGCACTTTGTTCGAGGAGATGGGCTTCTTCCATATCGGCCCGATCGACGGCCACAATCTCGAGCATCTCGTGCCGGTGCTGAAGAACGTGCGCGACAACGGCACCGGCCCGGTGCTGATCCATGTCGTGACCCAGAAGGGCAAGGGTTATGCCCCGGCCGAAGCGGCTGCCGACAAATATCACGGCGTCAACAAGTTCGACGTCATCACCGGCGCCCAGGCCAAGGCGCCTGCCAACGCACCTGCCTACACCAAGGTGTTTGCGGAAAGCCTGATGCAAGAAGCGCGCGACGACGACAAGATCGTTGCCGTCACCGCCGCCATGCCGTCGGGCACCGGCCTCGATCTGTTCGGCGAAGCGTTTCCGTCGCGCAGCTTCGACGTCGGCATTGCAGAGCAGCATGCGGTGACCTTTGCCGCGGGCCTCGCGACCGAAGGCTACAAGCCGTTCGTCGCGATCTACTCGACCTTCCTGCAGCGCGCCTATGACCAGGTCGTGCACGACGTCGCCATCCAGAACCTGCCGGTGCGTTTTCCCATCGACCGCGCCGGCTTCGTCGGCGCGGACGGCGCAACTCATTGCGGCGCCTTCGACACTGCCTATCTTGCCTCGCTGCCCGGTTTCGTCGTCATGGCGGCGGCCGACGAGGCGGAACTGCGCCATATGGTGCGCACCGCCGTCGAATATGACGACGGTCCGATCTCCTTCCGCTATCCCCGCGGCAACGGCGTCGGTGTCGACATGCCCGAGCGTGGCCAGGCGCTGGAGATCGGCAAGGGCCGGATCGTGCGAGAGGGCACCAAGGTGGCGCTGCTGTCCTTCGGCACACGCCTCAAGGACTGCCTGCTCGCCGCCGAGGAACTGGGTGCCGCCGGCCTGTCGACGACGGTTGCCGACGCCCGTTTCGCCAAGCCGCTGGACGAGGACCTGATCCGTCGCCTGGCGCGCTCGCACGAAGTGCTCGTCATGGTCGAGGAAGGTTCTGTCGGCGGTTTCACCAGCCAGGTACTCGACTTCCTCGCCCGCAACGGCCTGCTCGACAACGGCCTCAAGGTGCGGCCACTGACCATGCCGGACAGCTTCGTCGACCATGCCAACCCCGACAAGATGCATGCCGACGCCGGGCTCGATTCCGCCGGCATCGTGCGCGCCGTCTTCGCAGCCCTTGGCAAGTCGGCCCAGGCCGTCCGCGCCTGACATTATCGCGCGGGCGCTTGCCTTGCAGGCGCGCATTCGCCATTGAAAGCCATGGACAACTCTGGGCAAGCCCGCGCATCGGCCAGAAGATCGAAGTCGATCTTCGGTAAGCACGATGCGCAAACAAAAGAAGCTGTAGCGCTACGCGTCCAATCGGACGCGCAGCGCTCCGGGACCAGCCTGAGGCTCGACGAATTGCTCGTCAGCCGCGGTTTCTTCGCCAGCCGTTCGCGGGCCCGCGACGCGGTGGCGCGCGGGGCCGTGTCCGTCGCCGGCCAACCGGCGAAGAAGCCCGGACAGATGGTGCCGGCGAGCGCCGAAATCGCCGTCGACGACCCGGCGCAGGCCTATGTCTCGCGCGCCGCACTCAAGCTGATCGCCGGGCTCGACCATTTCGGCTTCGATCCGGCTGGAGCCACGGCGCTGGACATCGGCGCGTCGACCGGCGGCTTCACCCAGGTCCTGCTCGAGCGCGGCGCGGCACATGTCGTGGCGATCGATGTCGGCCATGGCCAGATGGACGAGAGGCTGAAGTCGGATCCGCGCGTGACCTGCTTGGAAGGGCTCAATGCACGCAACCTGACGTCTGAGGATCTTGGCGGCCGGACGCCCGACTTCGTGGTCTCGGATGTCAGTTTCATCTCGCTCAGGCTGGCATTGCCTAATGCACTCCAACTGGCTGCCTCAGGTGCCAGGGCAGTGTTGCTGGTCAAGCCGCAGTTCGAGGCCGGGCGCGAGGCGATCGGCAAGGGCGGCCTGCTCAGGAATGTCGAGGACGGCCCGCGCATGGCTGAAGAGCTGCGCTCCTGGCTCGACGCCGTTCCAGGCTGGCGTGCGCTCGGCATCTACCCGTCGCCGCTCGAAGGCGGCGACGGAAATCGTGAATACCTGCTCGGTGGAGTGAAAGAGTAATGACGACACGTTTCGAAATTGCGCGGCTGGGCGCGCATGGCGACGGCGTCGTCGATGCCAATGGCGGACATATCTTCATCCCGTTCGCGCTGCCGGGCGAAGTGGTGACAGCGGCGCGCGAGAAGGATCGCGCCCAGCTGATCTCGGTTCTCGAGCCGTCGCCGCAACGTATCGATCCGGCCTGCCGGCATTTCACCGAATGTGGCGGCTGCGCGATCCAGCATCTCGACGACCAGGCCTATCGCGAGTGGAAGCGTGGGCTGGTCGTCCATGCGCTGAAGGGCCGGGGCATCGACGTTGCGGTCGGCGAACTGGTGGCTTGCCCGCCGCACAGCCGCAGGCGTGCGGCGTTTACGGCCCGGAACACCGAGACCGGGCTCCATCTCGGCTACAACAAGGCGTTTTCCCATACCCTGGTCGACATCGAGGAGTGCCCTGTCCTGGTGCCGGCCATCGTAGAAGCGGCAGGCACCTTGCGGCACCTTGCCGGCATCATCGCCAATACCTCGAAGCCGTTCCGCTTCCTTGTCACGGCCACCGAGTCGGGCTTCGACGTGGCCGCCAGCGATTGCGGCAAACCGACCGAAGCGATCCGCCGTGCCGCGACCGATTTCGCCATCAAATCGAAGATCGCCCGCCTGTCCATCGACGGCGAGATCATCGTCGAGCCGGTCAAGCCGATGCTGACCTTTGGCGCGGCGACGGTCAGCCCGCCGCCGGGCGCTTTCGTCCAGGCCGTGGCCGAGGCGGAGGGCGCGATGGTGTCGCTCGTCACCGGCCATATGCGCAAGGCCAGGAAGGTCGCCGACCTGTTTTCGGGCTGCGGCACCTTTGCGCTCAGGCTTGCCGCGGGGTCGGAGGTTCATGCGGTTGAAGGTGAGGCGCCGGCGCTGGCCGCACTCGACCGCGGCTTCCGCTTTGCCAGCGGCCTGAAGCGCGTCACCGTCGAGCGCCGTGACCTCGACCGCCGCCCGCTGACCTTCAAGGAACTGAACGCCTTTGACGGCATCGTCTTCGACCCGCCGCGCGCCGGCGCCGAGGACCAGTCCAAGCAGATCGCCCGCTCCGATGTTCCTTACGTCGCAGCCGTATCGTGCAATCCGGCGACGCTGGCGCGAGATCTCAGGATCCTCATCGATGGCGGCTATGCGCTGAAGAGTGTTGTGCCGATTGACCAGTTCCTATGGTCGCACCATGTCGAGGCGGTGGCTTTGCTGGAGAAGCCGAAGAAGCGGCGGTAGGCGGACGCGTCAGGTCCATCCGTGGATGGGCGGACCGGTGCCTAGGCCAGTATATGCTCGACGAATTCGGGTACGATTTCGGTAGCGCGGCCATTTATGGCCTGTTCGAAGAGGTCGTAGCCTTCCGACGGTTCGAGGTTGAGTTCGACCGTACGGGCACCTGCATGGCGCGCCTGCTCGACGAAGCCGGCGGCAGGATAGACGTTGCCGCTGGTGCCGATGGAGACGAAGAGGTCGCAACTTGCCAGTGCCTCGTCGATCTCGTCCATCAGAAAAGGCATCTCGCCGAACCAGACCACATCAGGCCGTAACTGGCCGACCTCCTGGCATGACGGGCAGCGGGACGTGCGCAGTATGTCGCCGTGCCACGGGTTCCTTGTGCCGCAATGGGCGCACGAAGCCTTGGTCAGTTCGCCATGCATGTGGATCAGCCGCTGCGACCCGGCCCGCTCATGCAGGTCGTCGATGTTCTGGGTGACGAGCAGGAACTTGCCCCGGAACTGCCGTTCGAGCCGCGTCAATGCCACATGTGCGGCATTCGGCGCGACATCGGCAAGACCCGCGCGGCGCTGGTTGTAGAAGTCGTCGACCAGCTCCGGATTGCGGGCAAAACCTTCCGGCGTCGCCACGTCGCGGTAGTCGATCTTCGACCAGATGCCGTCCTTGTCGCGAAAGGTGTCGACACCTGATTCGGCAGAGATTCCGGCGCCGGTGAGCACGACGATCGAGGTGGGGCGTTGCATCGGCATTCGTCCTGTCGGCGCTCGGCCTAGACCCGTGTGCCGCCGACAGTCATCTGGTTCATCCTGAGATGCGGCTGGCCGACGCCGACGGGCACGCCCTGGCCGGCTTTGCCGCACATGCCGATGCCGTTGTCGAGCTTCATGTCGTTGCCGACCATGGTGACGCGATGCATCGCATCGGGTCCATTGCCGATCAGCATCGCGCCCTTGATCGGCTGGGTCACCTTGCCGTCCTCGATCATGTAGGCCTCGGTGCAGCCGAACACGAACTTGCCCGAGGTGATGTCGACCTGGCCGCCGCCGAAGGACACGGCATAGATGCCGTTCTTGACCGAGGCGATGATCTCTTCCGGCGTTTTGTCGCCCGAGGTCATATAGGTGTTGGTCATGCGCGGCATCGGCTGGTGCGCGTAGGATTCGCGGCGGCCGTTGCCGGTCGCCTTCATGCCCATCAGCCGGGCGTTCTGGCGGTCCTGCATGTAGCCGACAAGCTTGCCGTCCTCGATCAGCACGTTGCGGCCGCTGGGCGTGCCTTCGTCGTCGACGGTGATCGAGCCGCGGCGTTCGGCGATGGTGCCGTCGTCGACGACGGTGACGCCCTTGGCGGCGACCTGCTGGCCGAGAAGACCGGCGAAGGCCGAAGTCTTCTTGCGGTTGAAGTCGCCTTCGAGTCCGTGGCCGACCGCTTCATGCAGCATCACGCCCGGCCAGCCGGACGACAGCACGATGTCGAAAGTGCCGGCAGGAGCGGGGATGGCTTCGAGATTGACCAGCGCCTGGCGCAAGGCCTCGGTCGCGGCACCCTTCCAGCTTTCGTCGGTCAGGAATTCGTCGAAATTCTTGCGGCCGCCGGCACCATAGGAGCCGCTTTCCTGGCGGTCGCCGTCGCCGACGATGACGGACACGTTCATCCGCACCAGCGGGCGGATGTCGCGCACCACCTGGCCGTCGCCGCGCAGGATCTCGACATGCTGCCACGACGAGGCGAGCGAGGCCGTCACCTGGCGGACGCGCGGATCCTTGTCGCGCAGCCAGGCGTCGATTTCCTGGAGCAGCTTGGCCTTGGCCTCGAAAGACGGCGAGGAGATCGGGTTCTCTTCGCCATAGAGATACGTGTTGGTGCGGGCAGGGGCGGCTGCCAGCGTGCCGGAATAGCCGCCCTTGACCGCCGACACGGCATCGGAGGCGCGCAAAAGGGCCTGTTCCGACAGGTCGCTCGAATGGGCATAGCCGGTCGCTTCGCCTGATACGGCGCGCAGACCGAAACCCTGGTCGGTGTTGAAGCTCGCCGTCTTCAGCCGGCCATTGTCGAACATCAGCGCTTCGCCTTCGCGATATTCGACGAACAGCTCGCCGTCGTCGGCGCCCTCGATCGTCTCGGCGACGATCTTGCGCAAGCGGTCTTCCGAAATGTCGAACTGGCTGAGCAGGCTGGTCATGGCGCGTCGCCTCATATTCCAAGGTGAGTGTATTCACCCCGATGTAGGCGACACGGAGGCTCCGGACAATGTCTCCGGCGTCAAACGCTTATGGCAGCGCGGCGAAGCCTTCGCCGAAGCCGTTGAGGTCGACGGGGATGCCGATGCCTTCTTCGGGCGTCTGGAAGACGATGAAGGTCGCCGACTTGCCTGTCTTCAGCGTGTCGAGCAGGGTCTTGTCGAGGATCACCTCGGCATAGCAGCCATCCTGGAAGCAGCGCACGAAATAGGCGCGGCCGATGTCCTTCTGGTCGACATTGAGGCCGAGGCCGTTGGGCAAGAGCACGCCGAGCGGCGCGAGCACGCGCAGAATCTCGGCCTTGTTGTCGGCGGTGCGCAGGATGACCACCGAAAGCCCCATCTCGGGACGGTCCTCGGCAATCACGTTCTGCATCATCACGCATTGCTCGTTGGTGGCGCCAGCGGGCGTGTCGCAGATGATCGACCATGCGCCATGGGTGGACTTGACCGTGCCGCTCTGCTGCGCGCCGGCTTGCATGGGAACCACGCAGGCGGCGGCGACAAGCATCTTCGCCACGGTTTTGAAAAGCCCAGACTTCATGACGGCTCCATTGCGAATCACGACTATCAGGCCGTGCAGGCAGCAAGTAAATAACAAGACGGCGCCTTCGCCATCCTGCAATCTCAGGTTTTCCAAACATTCGAAGCCAATTTGGCCCGAATTGCGACGCCTTTTCAGGGCATGGCAGCACAAGCGGGGCGATTGCCCTTTCGCCTGTGCGTTCTTCACCTAGCGCCAAACGCGTCACGGCGCCAGCCTTTGCGCCTGCGCGCAAAAATGCCGCACGGGTTAAGCCTCTGCTTCCTTGCGGTTATAAAGAGAGTATGGTTTGAACCTCCGAACGTCTCTGGGATTCCCGTCCCGGAGCGGCACGATGTCCTTGCGGCTACGCCCGCACGGAAATGGGAGATACAGAGGGCGATGAGAAAGATCTTTGCTAGCGCCGTCGCGGCGACTGCTTCCCTTGCCAGCGTCGCGGCCTATGCGGCTCAGCCGACGCCTTGGCAAACCACTTTCCAGCCGGCCGCGACCGGCATCATGGAACAGATCACCTGGTTCGAGCACTACACGCTGTGGTTCATCGTTCCGATCACGCTGTTCGTTCTTTTCCTGTTGGCCTATTGCATCTTCAGGTTCCGCGCGAGCGCCAACCCGGTGCCGTCGCGCACCAGCCACAACACGCTGATCGAAGTCATCTGGACCGTCGGTCCGGTTGTCATCCTGCTGTTCCTGGCCATTCCGTCGTTCCAGCTCCTGACGGCGCAGTATTCGCCGCCGGAAGACGCCAAGCTGACGATCAAGGCGACCGCCAACCAGTGGAACTGGGACTACGAGTACCAGAACGCCGAGCCGCTCTCCTTCAACTCGGCGATGCTCGCTGATGCTGACCGCGCCGCGGCCGGCAAGGAAGACAGGGCCGCGTATCCGCGCCTTCTCGCCGTCGACAACGAAATCGTCGTTCCGATCAATACGCTGGTTCGCGTGCTCGTCACCGCCAGCGACGTCATCCACGCCTTCGCCATGCCGGCCTTCGGCGTGAAGACGGACGCGGTGCCGGGTCGTATCAACGAGATCTGGTTCAAGGCTGAGAAGGAAGGCCTCTATTACGGCCAGTGCTCCGAGCTTTGCGGCAAGGACCACGCCTACATGCCGATCGCAATCCGCGTCGTCTCAGACGCACAGTACAATACGTGGCTTGCCGCCGCTAAGACCGATCTGCCGGGTGCCAACAAGGCGCTGATGGCCGAGACGGATGGTGCGGCCAAGGTCGCGGCCGCTGGCAACTGAGCCGCGGTAGAATAGGGATCAGGGAACGGAGCGGAACATGGCAGGCGCTGCAGCTCACGACCATCACGACCACAAGCCGAAGGGCTGGGTTCGGTGGGTGTACTCGACCAACCACAAGGATATTGGAACGCTCTACCTGATCTTCGCGATCATGGCAGGCTGCATCGGCGGCTTCCTGTCCGTCATGATGCGCTGGGAACTCGCCGAGCCGGGTATCCAGATCTTCCACGGCCTGGCCTCGATGGTCTACGGCGTTGAAGGCGACTCGGCGATCGACGCCGGCAAGAGCATGTTCAACGCGTTCACGACGGCCCACGGCCTGGTCATGATCTTCTTCATGGTCATGCCCGCGCTGATCGGCGGCTTCGCCAACTGGATGGTTCCGATCATGATCGGCGCGCCTGACATGGCGTTCCCGCGCATGAACAACATCTCGTTCTGGCTGCTTCCGCCCGCCTTCATCCTGCTGATCCTCTCGGCCTTCATGCCGAGCGCTCCAGGCGCCCACGGCGTCGGCGGCGGCTGGACGATCTATCCGCCGCTCTCGACCTCGGGCCAGCCCGGTCCGGCCATGGATCTGGCGATCCTGTCGCTGCACATCGCCGGCGCGTCGTCGATCCTGGGTGCGATCAACTTCATCACCACCATCTTCAACATGCGCGCTCCGGGCATGACGCTGCACAAGATGCCGCTGTTTGCCTGGTCGGTGCTGATCACCGCCTTCCTGCTGCTGCTGTCGCTGCCGGTCCTGGCGGGTGGCATCACCATGCTTCTGACCGACCGCAATTTCGGCACGACCTTCTTTGCGCCTGAAGGCGGCGGCGACCCGATCCTGTTCCAGCACCTGTTCTGGTTCTTCGGTCACCCGGAAGTGTACATCCTGATCCTGCCGGGCTTCGGCATCGTCAGCCACATCGTGTCGACCTTCTCGCGCAAGCCGATCTTCGGTTACCTCGGCATGGCCTACGCCATGGTCGCCATCGGCGCCGTCGGCTTCGTCGTGTGGGCTCACCACATGTACACCACCGGCCTGTCGCTCGACACGCAGCGCTACTTCGTGTTCGCCACGATGGTCATCGCGGTTCCGACCGGCGTGAAGATCTTCTCGTGGATCGCCACCATGTGGGGCGGCTCGATCACCATGAAGACGCCGATGATCTGGGCGATCGGCTTCATCTTCCTGTTCACCGTCGGTGGCGTCACCGGCGTGCAGCTGGCCAATGCCGGTCTCGACCGTTCGCTGCATGACACCTACTATGTCGTGGCGCACTTCCACTACGTGCTGTCGCTGGGTGCCGTGTTCGCGATCTTTGCGGCCTGGTACTACTGGTTCCCGAAGATGACGGGCTACATGTACTCGGCGGCGATCGCCAACACCCACTTCTGGGTGACGTTCGTCGGCGTGAACCTGATCTTCTTCCCGCAGCACTTCCTCGGCCTCGCCGGCATGCCGCGCCGCTACATCGACTATCCGGATGCCTATGCCGGCTGGAATGCGGTGTCGTCCTACGGCTCCTACATCTCGGCCATCGGCGTGCTGATCTTCCTGTTCGGCGTCTTCGAAGCCTTCTCCAAGAAGCGCGTCGCCGGTGCCAACCCCTGGGGCGATGGTGCGACCACGCTCGAATGGCAGCTGCCTTCGCCGCCGCCCTTCCACCAGTGGGAACAGCTGCCGAAGATCAAGTAAGGCACTGATTGAACTACGAAGCCGCCGGCAAGACCGGCGGCTTCGGCCAAACGGAACGACTGGACGTAAGTACGCATGGCCCTTGTCCACAACCGGTTTGACGATCAAACCATCCGCATGTCGGAAGCGACGGCGGGCGATTTCTTCGCCCTGCTGAAGCCGCGCGTCATGTCGTTGGTGGTCTTCACCGCCTTTGTCGGCATGGTTGCCGCGCCTGCCACCATCAACCCGTTCCTCGCCATCGTCGCGATCCTGGCGATCGCCATCGGCGCAGGCGCTTCGGGTGCGCTCAACATGTGGTACGACGCCGACATCGACGCCGTCATGACGCGGACCGCCAGCCGGCCGGTTCCGTCGGGCAAGGTGCCGCCGCATGAAGCGCTGACCTTCGGCCTCGTGCTCTCGGCCCTTTCGGTGATGACGCTCGGCGTCCTCGTCAACTGGCTTTCGGCAGCATTGCTCGCCTTCACCATTTTCTTCTATGCCGTCATCTACACGATGTGGCTCAAGCGCTGGACGCCGCAGAACATCGTCATCGGTGGCGCGGCCGGTGCGCTGCCGCCGATGATCGGCTGGGCCGCCGTGACCGGTTCGGTCAGTTTCGAGAGCGTCGTGCTCTTCCTCATCACCTTCCTGTGGACGCCGCCGCACTTCTGGGCGCTGGCGCTGTTCAAGTCGCAGGACTATGAGCGCGCCGGCATCCCGATGATGCCGAACGTCGCCGGCGAAGCCTCGACACGGCGCCAGATCTTCGCCTATTCGCTGCTGCTCGCCCCCGTCGGCGTGGCGCCCTGGCTGCTCGGCTACACCACTATCGGCTATGGCGTCGTTTCGCTGGCCCTGGGCGCAGGCTTTGTCTGGTACGCCTGGAAGGTTCTCCGGATGCCGGACAGCGACCGCGTGATGAAGCCCGCCAAGCAGCTCTTTGCATATTCGCTGCTGTATCTGTTCGTGATCTTTGCGGCCTATCTGGCCGACAGCATCATCGAGCGTGTCTTTGCGCTTGGAGGTGCATGATGTCGGACAAGGACCTGGTGACGCTCACCGACAAGCAGAGGAAGGCACGCCGCAGCCGCAACGTCGCCATCGGCCTGGCGCTGGCGGCACTCGTCATCATCTTCTATCTCGCCACCATCGCCAAGTTCGGCCCGGCCATTCTGGACCGGCCGCTATGAGCAATGGCATGACCGACGACACCAAGGCTGTCGACCTGAAGAAGCAGAGCTCCAACCGGATGGTTGCGGGCATGTGCGTCGCTTTCGTCGGCGGCATGGTCGGCATGGCATATGCCGCGGTGCCGCTCTACGCCATGTTCTGCCAGATCACCGGTTATGGCGGCACGACGCAGCGCGTCGAGCAATATTCCGACAAGATCCTCGACCGCGAGATCACCGTGCGTTTCGACGCCAATGTGTCGGGCGGCCTGCCGTGGGATTTCCAGCCCGTGGCCCGCGACGTCCAGATCAAGATCGGCGAGACCAAGCAGATCCATTACACGGCGAAGAACGTCTTCGACACGCCGACCCAGGGCCGTGCGACCTTCAACGTCACACCGGAGATCGCCGGCGCCTATTTCAACAAGGTCGAGTGCTTCTGCTTCACCGACACGACGTTGAAGCCGGGCGAAACGCTCGACATGCCGGTGGTGTTCTTCGTCGATCCGGAAATCGTCAACGTGCCTGAAATGAAGGACGTCAAGACGATCACGCTGTCCTATACCTTCTTCCCCATTGCGGGGGAAAAGCCTGTGGCTGTCGCGCCCAAGGTTGACGGCGAAGCGAAAAATGTTAATTCCGACGGAAAAGCCGGGGGCTGATATGGCAGACGCGCACGCGAAACCACAACACGACTATCACATCATCGATCCCAGCCCGTGGCCGTTCCTCGCCTCGCTGGGTGCGCTGATCATGGCATTCGGCGGCGTCGCCTGGATGCAGCATCTCAAGGGCGGCAGCTTCCCGGTCTTCGGCTACAACATGGCCGGCGCCAACTACTGGATCTTCCTGATCGGCCTGCTGATCGTGCTCTACACCATGTTCGGCTGGTGGTCGGATACGATCAAGGAAGGCAATGAGGGCCATCACACCCGCGTCGTCTCGCTCCATTTGCGCTATGGCATGATCATGTTCATAGCCTCCGAGGTGATGTTCTTCGTCGCCTGGTTCTGGGCGTTCTTCGACGCGGCGCTGTTCCCGAATGAAGCGCACCAGGTCATGCGCGCTGAATTCACCGGCGGCGTCTGGCCTCCGAAGGGCATCGAGATCCTCGATCCGTTCCACCTGCCGCTCTACAACACCATCATCCTTTTGCTGTCGGGCACGGCCGTGACCTGGGCGCACCACGCCCTGCTGCACAACGACCGCAAGGGCCTGGTCAACGGCCTCGCGCTGACGGTCGGCCTCGGCATCCTGTTCTCGTTCGTGCAGGCCTACGAGTACATCCACGCTCCGTTTGCCTTCAAGGACTCGATCTACGGCGCGACCTTCTTCATGGCGACGGGCTTCCACGGCTTCCACGTCATCGTCGGCACCATCTTCCTGCTGGTCTGCCTGTTCCGCGCCATGCGCGGCGGCTTCACCCCGAAGCAGCATTTCGGCTTCGAGGCAGCGGCCTGGTACTGGCACTTCGTCGACGTGGTGTGGCTGTTCCTGTTCGCCGCGATCTACATCTGGGGTTCGGTTGGCGGCACCATCGCCCACGGCCACTGATCGATCCGGTTCCTGGTGCAAGGCGGTCGCGGCAACGCGGCCGCCTTCTCTTTTTTTGGGCGCTTTCCCGGTGCAATCATCCGGCATGCCGACAAGACGCTTCGCCTGCATGATGACCCTGTTTGCCTCGACTATGACTGCGCAAGCGGGCGAGGTCGATCTCGTCCGCGTCGACAAGTCGGAGCGCCGGCTCGAACTGCTTTCCGGCGACAAGGTGGTTCGCAGCTACGCCATGGTGCTCGGCGCGAACCCGATGGGGCACAAGGCGATGGAGGGCGACGAACGCACGCCCGAAGGCCGCTATCTGCTCGACTGACGCAACCCGGAAAGCGGCTATTTCAGGTCGATCCACATCTCCTACCCGAATGTTGACGACGTGGCTGCGGCAAAGAGGGCAGGTGTCGAACCTGGCGGAATGATTATGATCCACGGCCAACCGAACGGATATGGCTGGTGGTCCTGGCTGATACAGATGTTCGACTGGACGAACGGCTGCATCGCCGTTACCGACGAGGACATGGCGGAGATCTGGCAGATGGTCGCAAACGGCACTCCCATCGAGATAAATCCATGAGCGAAGACCAAGCGATCTGGCCGCCGGTCGAGCCGATCGCGGCCGGGCTCAAGGGGCGCTGTCCGCGTTGCGGTGAAGGCAGGCTGTTCTCCAGCTTCCTGTCCGTCGGCAAGGAGTGCGGCGTCTGCCGGCTCGATTATTCCTTTGCCGATGCCGGCGACGGTCCGGCGGTGTTCGTCATCCTGATCATCGGCTTTGTCGTGGTCGGGCTCGCGCTGTGGCTCGAGGTCAATTATGGACCGCCGCTGTGGCTCCATCTGCTGTTGTGGATCCCTTTGACCGTGGCACTCGGCCTCGGCTCGCTGCGCCTCATCAAGGGCGTGCTGATAACGCTGCAGTATCGCAACAAGGCAGCCGAAGGGCGTTTGGACAAGGGCGAATGATCCAGGAAAAGACGATGACGGTCCCGGCGCGACGTTCCGGGCACGTGTTGATGCTCGTGCTCGGCACGATTGCCTTTGCGCTGCTGCTCGTGCTCGGCAGCTGGCAGGTCCAGCGGCTCTATTGGAAAGAGGAACTGATCGCGCAGATCGCCGAACGGACGAAGTCGCAGCCATTGCCATTGGCTGAAATGGAAGTGAAGTACCGCGCCACCGCCGACGTCGACTATTGGCCGGTCGCGCTATCGGGCACCTTCATGCATGACGGCGAGCGGCATTTCCTGGCGACATGGGAAGGCCAGTCCGGCTTCTACGTCTACACGCCGCTGAAGCTGGATGACGGCCGCTTCGTTCTGGTGAACCGCGGCTTCGTTCCCTACGACCTCAAGGACGCGACCAAGCGGCCGACCGGACAGGTGACGGGCCCCGTCAGCATCGTCGGGTTGGCGCGCAACCCGCTGGAGGGCAAGCCGGGTTCGCTGGTGCCGGACAACGACGCGGCCAAGAACGTCTTCTACTGGAAGGACCGCGGCGCCATGGCGGCGAGCGCCGGGCTGCCTGCCGGTGCGGTCGTGCTGCCGTTCTTCGTCGATGCCGACAAGACGCCCAATCCTGGCGGCTTGCCGGTCGGCGGGGTGACCATGGTCGACATGCCCAACAACCACCTGCAATACGCGGTCACCTGGTATGGGCTGGCGGCGGCGCTGCTGGGTGTCATGGGCGTCTGGCTGCTGCGTCGGCCCGACGGCAAATGACTGACCTTGCATGATCCCGGAATTCGGGATCGCGCACGGTTCCAGAGTGCCAGGGCGTCCTTTGCACGCCAAAGAAGACGCGCGGTGCTTCAGCCTCCCTTGACAGCAAGGGGGCACAGACATCATTTCGGCCCTGAACGAAGAAGCGGATCAGATGCTCCAGACGATTGCCAAACCGCCCCTGACGATCAGGCTCTGCCAGCCGCGCGGCTTTTGCGCCGGCGTCGACCGGGCGATCCAGATCGTCGTGCTGGCGCTGAAGAAATACGGCGCGCCGGTCTATGTCCGCCACGAGATCGTGCACAACCGTTACGTCGTCGAGGGGCTGCAGAATCTCGGCGCGGTGTTCATCGAAGAACTCAACGAGATCCCCGACGAGCATCACGACGCGCCGGTCGTGTTTTCCGCCCATGGCGTGCCGAAGTCGGTGCCGGCGGATGCGGTGGCGCGCAACCTGTTCTATCTCGACGCCACCTGTCCGCTGGTCTCCAAGGTGCACAAGCAGGCGATGCGCCACCAGCGCAAGGGCCGCCACGTGCTGTTGATCGGCCATGCCGGCCACCCCGAGGTGATCGGCACCATGGGCCAGCTGGACGAGGGTGCGGTCACGCTGATCGAAACCGAGGCCGACGTCCGCAATTTCACGCCGGCCGATCCGGCAGCCCTTGGTTTCGTCACCCAGACGACGCTTTCGGTGGAGGACACCGCGGGCATCCTCAAGGCGCTGCAGGAGAAGTTCCCGGCGATGGAGGCGCCCGCCGCCGAATCGATCTGCTACGCCACCACCAACCGCCAGGACGCGGTCAAGGAGACAGCGCCGGGCTCCGACCTCTATCTGGTCGTCGGCGCGCCCAACTCGTCCAATTCGCGCCGACTCGTCGAAGTCGCCGAGCGGGCAGGGGCCAAGATGTCGCTGCTGGTTCAGCGCGCGTCGGAGATCCCGTGGAACGACATCGGCGGCATCGCTACGCTTGGCCTGTCGGCGGGGGCTTCGGCGCCCGAGATCATCGTCGACGAGATCATCAACGCTTTCCGCGAACGCTTCGAGGTGAACGTGGAACTCGCCATCACGGCGACCGAGACGGAGGAGTTTCCGGTGATGCGGGTATTGCGCGACGTCGAGCTGACGCCAGCCGACATGGCCTTCGTCAACGGTAACGGCTGATGGCTGTCTATACCGACGTCGGCGAGGGCGAACTCGAAGCGTTCCTGCGCAATTATCCGGTCGGCGAGTTGCTGTCCTACAAGGGCATTGCCGAGGGGACCGAGAACACCAACTTCCTGCTGCACACGACGACAGGGTCATACATCCTGACGCTGTATGAGAAGCGAGTCGACAAGGCGGACCTGCCGTTCTTCCTCGGCCTGATGCAGCATCTTGCCCACAAGGGCATTTCCTGCCCCCTGCCGGTCGACGGCAAGGACGGGAATGTCATCGGCACGCTGGCCGGCCGTCCGGCCGTCATCATCACCTTCCTGGAAGGTATGTGGCTGCGCCGGCCTCAGGTCGTGCATTGCCGCGAGGTCGGCAGGGCGCTGGCCGAACTGCACATCGCCGGCAGGGACTTTGCGATGACGCGGCCGAATTCGCTCGCCATCGATGGCTGGCGCAAGCTCTGGGATGCAGCACATCCACGTGCCGACGAAGTCGAGCCCGGGCTCGCCCGCGAAGTTGACGCCGACTTTGCCGAGTTCGAGAAGAACTGGCCAAAGAACCTGCCGTCGGGCGTCATCCACGCCGACCTGTTCCCGGACAATGTGTTTTTCCTCGGCGACAATCTGTCGGGCCTGATCGACTTCTATTTCGCCTGCAACGACGCCTACGCCTACGACCTCGCCACCTGCCTCAATGCCTGGTGCTTCGAGAAGGATTTTTCCTTCAACCTGACCAAGGGCACGGCCCTGCTGGACGGCTATCAGAGCGTCCGCCCGCTCAGCGCGGACGAGAAGGCAGCGCTGCCGATCCTGGCGCGCGGCTCGGCCCTGCGCTTCATGCTGACGCGGCTCTACGACTGGCTGACGGTGCCGGACGGCGGGCTGGTGATGAAGCGTGACCCGTCGGAATACATCCGCCGCATGCGCTTCCACCGGACGATCAAGACCGCCCAGGAATACGGACTGAAATGAAGCAAGTTGAAATTTTCACCGATGGCGCCTGCTCGGGCAATCCGGGTCCGGGTGGCTGGGGGGCGCTCATGCGCTACAAGGCCAAGGTCAAGGAGCTGTCGGGCGGCGAGGCGGAGACCACCAACAACCGTATGGAGTTGCTGGCTGCCATATCTGCCCTGAACTCCCTCAAGGAGCCGTGCGAGATCGACCTGCACACCGACAGCAAATACGTCATGGACGGGATCTCGAAATGGATCCACGGCTGGAAGAAAAACGGCTGGAAGACTGCCGACAAGAAGCCGGTCAAGAACGGCGAGCTGTGGCAGGCGCTTGATGAGGCCAACAGGCGTCACAAGGTCAAGTGGCACTGGGTCAAGGGCCATGCCGGCCATCCCGAGAACGAACGCGCCGACGAGCTGGCGCGTGAGGGCATGGCGCCGTTCAAGAGTGGCCGCAAGGCATAGGCCTTCGGCCAGGCCCGAGTGGGCGCGCCGCCGTAAGGCCGCGCGCCCTTTTCAGTCTTGGAGCTGTGTCAGTCAGAGCTGTTCGAGAATGCGGGCCGCGCCCGAATCGACGGCCTGGCCGGGTGCGCCCTCGAGATTGAGCTGGGCGACCTTGCCGTCTTCGACGATCATCGAATAACGCTTCGAGCGCAGGCCCATGCCGGCGGCCGAAAGGTCGGTGTCGAGGCCGATGGCGCGGGCGAAATCGCCGCTGCCGTCGGCGAGGAACTGCACCTTGCCTTCGCCGCCGCTGAACCGGGCCCAGGCGCCCATGACATGGACGTCGTTGACCGAAACCACCGCAATGGTGTCGACGCCGCGCGCGATGATCGCGTCATGGTTCTCGACATAGCCGGGCAGGTGGTTGTTGCTGCAGGTCGGCGTGAAGGCGCCCGGTACCGCAAACAGCACGACCTTCTTGCCGGCAAAGATTTCATCGGAGCTGATGCTCTTGGCGCCATCGGCGGTCATCGTCTTGAACGTGGCCGCTGGCAGCTTGTCGCCAATCGAAATGGTCATGAATTTCCTCGTAAGCGTAGAGTTCGAGTTGAAATCGGAAGGACGCGGCAATCACCTAGCGCAGATGTCGCCCGCGTCCAATGGCCAGCTGGATATAGGAAGCTGGACAGCCCTTTTCAGGGATAGGGTAAAAAGTCAGGGATAGGGCAAAAATCCCTCGACGGCGCCTGCAGCACTTGTCAGCGTGTAGGGCAGTCCCTTGCCGGCTGGCTTTGTGTCAGGGCGTTCGAGCAGCTTGACGGTGAACACCGCCTTGCCGCCCTCTATGTGCCGCTCGGGCGTGCCGAAGACGTAGCCGTCGACGCCGGCGACGAAGACATCCAGCGCATCGGCGGGACCAGGCGCCGTCGCGGTGATCGAGACATGCTCGCCTTCGGTCGGCTCCAGCGTGGCGCCGAAGTCCTGTTGTGCGGCACCGGGGAGGGCGGCAAGCGCCGTCTTCACCAGGATGGCATCGCCTGGATTGTCGGGATCGGCGGCGGGATCGACCTCAAGCGTGGCCTGCACCGGCACGCAGATCGTCTCGCAGACGCCGAGGAAGACGTTGGCGGTGATGGTCGCCGGTTCGCCCGGGGCGGCGACGGTAAAGCTCACGGGCAGGCGAACGGAGTGGTCGTAGCCGACCCATTTGGCATAGCCGTCGTCATGACGGCGCGGCGCCGGGTAGGACAGGTCGACGCCCGATACGTTGCGGCTTGCCGAGACGTCGATCTGCGGCGGCACGCCGGAATTGCCGGGGTCCCGCCAATAGGTTTTCCAGCCGCGCTTGAGCTCGATGTCGAGCACGCCCTGCAGCTTGCCGGATGCATCAGGCGCCCCCGAGGTGACCAGGCGGAAACGGCCGCCATCGGCCTCGAACCAGGCTGACGAGGAGGCGTGGGCCGGGGCAGCGGCAAGCAATGCCGCGCAGAGGCCGATCGCGGAGTGGAGCGCAATTTTCATGGCGGTGATTTGATAGCCTCCCGCAGCGTCCGCAACAGGGGGCGCCAACACATCGCATCATTTTTGCGTGACGTTGCCTGTCAAAAGATGAATGCGTCGCGCCGTGCGCCATCTTTCAAGACGGCAGGAAACGCGTTACCTTCAAGCCATGGACCTCTTACGCCAGAAAAAGGGCGCCTCGCAGCGCGGTTTTCTCGACGATCAGTTCCTCATCGCCATGCCGGGGATGAAGGACGACAGGTTCTCGCGTGCCGTGATCTACATCTGTGCCCATAGCGACGAAGGCGCCATGGGTCTGATCATCAACCAGGTCCAGCCGCTGCTGTTTCCTGATCTGCTTGTGCAACTCGGGATCCTCGACGAGCAGGAAGCGATCCGGCTGCCTGGCAAGGCCAAGGACTTCATCGTCCGCAATGGCGGGCCGGTCGACCGCAGCCGCGGCTTCGTGCTGCACAGCGACGACTACAAGGTCGAGTCCTCGTTGCCTGTCTCAGAAGAGATCTGCCTGACGGCGACCGTCGACATCCTGCGCGCCATTTCCGCCGGACGCGGGCCGCGCCATGCGCTGATGGCGCTCGGCTATTCCGGCTGGGGCGCCGGCCAGCTCGAAAGCGAAATCGCCGAGAATGGCTGGCTGACCTGCCCGGCGACGTCGGAGCTTCTGTTTGACACCGACATCGACCGCAAATACGACCGCATCCTGGCCACGCTCGGCATCGACCTTGCGCGGCTCAGCAGCGCTGCCGGTCACGCCTGAGCAAGCGGATACTGCTCTTTCAGCATCTTCAGCGCCTGGTCGCCGGGAACCGGCGCGCCGAACATGAAGCTCTGCACATATTCGCAGCCCATCTGCCGCAGTTCGAGCGCGTCGCTCTCGTCGGAGATGCCTTCGGCGACCACCGATAGCCCAAGCTCATGCGCCATGTTGACCATCGACTTGAGCAGCACCGCGCGCTTGGGTGAGGTGTCGTCGACGAAGCTCTTGTCGATCTTGATGGTGTCGAAGGGGAAGCGGGTGAGATAGGCGAGTGACGAATAGCCGGTGCCGAAATCGTCGAGCGACAGGCCGATGCCCAGCTGCTTGAGCTTGGTCAGCACGTGGTTGGTCTGCTCGGGATTGTCCATGACCAGCGATTCCGTCAGCTCCAGGCGGAAGCAGCGTGGCTTGAGATTGGCCCGTGCGATGACCGAGCGGACATCGCTGACGAGGTCGCGGCGGATGAGCTGGCGGCTCGACAGATTGACCGACACCGACAGCGGCGCGTCGCTGATCTGCTTCTGCCAGTCGGCCAGATCCTCGGCGGCGCGCTGCATGGCGAACAGGCCGAGCTGGACGATCAGGCCGCAGCCCTCGGCAACGGGGATGAAATCGCCCGGCGGGATCATGCCGCGACGCGGGTGGTCCCATCTGAGCAGCGCCTCGAAGCCGGCGACGCTGCCGTCTTCCAGTCGCACGATCGGCTGGTAGGCGAGGGTGAATTCCTTGCGCTCGATGGCGCGGCGGAGGTCCGATTCGAGCTGCAGGCGATCGGTGCCGACGGTGCGGAAGGCCGGACGGAACGGTTCGATGCGGTCGCCGCCGAAACGCTTGGCCTGGTGCATCGCCAGTTCGGCGTCCTTGACCATGTCCTCGGCGGTCGCCTGGGCGGTTGTCCAGGTGATCAGGCCGACGGAGGCGGTCAGCACGATCTCGCGCTTGGCGAAGGTGATCGGCGCCTTGATCGCCTGCTTGATGGCGTCGGCGACGGCGGCGATGCGCGACGGATCCTGTTCCGACAACAGCATCAGCGCGAATTGGTCGCCGGCAAAGCGCGACAGCGAATCCTTGGGCTTGAGCAGCCGGTGCAGGCGGCGGGCGATGGTCAGAAGGATGGTGTCGCCGGCCGAAATGCCCAGGCCGTCATTGACCTGCTTGAAGCGGTCGATGTCGATGACGAACACCGACGGGCGGACCTTCTCTTCGGTGCGGGCGATCGAGATGATCGCCTCGAGCCGGTTCATGAACAGCTCGCGGTTGGGCAGGCCGGTCAGGTTGTCGTGCACGGCGTCGTGCAGCAGGCGCTCTTCGGATTTCTTCTGTTCGGTGACGTCGACCATGGTGCCGACGCAGCGGATGACCTCGCCATCGGAGCCGATGACTGGCCGCGCCTTGAGCTGGAACCAGTGGTAGTGGCCGTCGGCGCCGCGCAGTCGGAAGCTCTGCGAGACGCGGCCGCGGCGGTGCTCCAGCACGACGTCGAGCGTTGTGCGGAACGTATCGCGGTCGTCGGAATGCAGCACCGGCAGCCAGTTGCGGGCAGCACCGCCCAGGCTGTTCGGCGCAAGGCCGAGCTGGACCGAGACGTCGGGACGGGTGACGACGCGGTCGCGCAGCACGTCCCAATCCCAGACGATGTCTCCGGAGCCGGAGATGGCGAGTGCCTGCCGTTCCATGTCGCTGAACAGGCCCTGATGGGCGCCGCCGCCGGCGAAGGCGTGCTGCATGACGGTGAAGCCGATCAACAGGATGATCAGGATCAGGCCGCCGCCGAGCGCCGGCTGGACGATGTCGTTGTCGAGGACGCCTGTTATCGCCATCCACGAGCCGCTGAGCCATATCAGCACCATCGCCCAACTGGGCACCAGCATGATGGCGCGGTCATAGCCGCGAATGCTGAGATAGACGATCAGGCCGAGGCCGGTGAGCGCGGTTGCCGCAAACGAGATGCGCGCGATGCCTGCGGCAACTGCCGGATCGATGATGGCGACGCCGGCGATCAGGAACAGGCCGATGATCCAGACGAAGGCGCCATAGCTGAAATGGCCATGCCAGCGGTTGAGGTTGAGATAGGCAAACAGGAACACGACGAAGGTGCCGGCGAGCGCCACCTCCGTGCCCGCTCGCCATATCTGCTCGTTGCCGGGGGATACCTCGATGACCTTGTTGAGGAAGCCGAAGTCGACGCAGATATAGGCAAGCACCGCCCAGGCAAGCGCTGCGGTGGCAGGAAACATCGAGGTTCCCTTGACCACGAACAGGATGGTCAGGAACAGCGCGAGCAGGCCGGCGATGCCGATGACGATGCCGCGGAACAGCGTGTAGGAATTGACGGTGTCCTTGTAGGATTCCGGATCCCACAGATAGACCTGCGGCAGCTTGGGTGAAGCAAGCTCGGCAATGAAGGTGACGACGGCACCCGGGTTGAGCGTGACCAGGAAGACGTCGGCGTCGGGGCTCGCCTGGCGGTCGACAGCGAGGCCTTCGGAAGGCGTGATGGCGGTGAGGCGGTTGGAGCCGAGGTCGGGCCAGAACAGGCCGGAGCCGACAAGCCGGAAGTGCGGCGCAACGATCAGGCGATCGAGCTGCTGGTCGGTGGTGTTGGCGAGCGCGAAGACGGCCCAGTCGCCGCTGGAGCGCTGGTCGTTGGCCTCAACCTCGATGCGGCGCACGATGCCGTCGGCGCCGGGGGCCGTGGAAACCTGGAAGTTCTCGCCCTGATTCCTGTAGATCTCGACCGCGCCCGTGAGGTTGAGCGCGACGTCGTCACGGGAGATCTTGATCGGCTCCACGGCCAAGGCCTGCGACACCGCACAGACGCTCGCGACAACGGAAACGATGAGCGCAAACAACGGCGCCAGCAGGAAATGCTTCGACAAGTTCAGGCCTTCATGGTGACAGCTTGCGGGTCGTCCGCAATCAGTGCGTAGAGGTAGTGGTCATGCCATTCGCCGTTGATCCTGAGGTAGGATCGCAAAAGTCCTTCGCGCCGGAATCCGGCTTTTTCAAGCACGCGTACGGAGCGTGCGTTGTCGGGGATACAGGCAGCCTCGATCCGGTGCAACCGAAGCGTATCGAAGGCATGCCGCACGACCAGCTTGAGGGCATCGACCATCAGGCCCCGGCCGGCATATCGCTCGCCGATCCAGTAGCCGATATGCCCTGTCTGGGCGACGCCGTAGCGTATGTTGCCGAGCGTGATGCCTCCGACGAGCTTGCCGCTCGCATTTTCATAGATGAAGAAGGCAGCCGCGGTGCCCTGGATGAATTCATCCTGGTAGCGCGCAAGGCGAATACGCCAGGCTGAACGGTCGAGTTCGTCGGGCGCCCAGCGCGGCTCCCACGGTTCTAGGAAAGAGCGGCTTTCCCCGCGCAGCGTGACCCATTCGTGATAGTCGCGCCAGTTTGGCAGGCGCAGATTGACGCGTTCGCCTCTCAGTGCCGGGGTATCGCGGCGAAAAAGCGAGAGCGAGAACATGCGTGCAAATGCTGCTCAGACGGCGAGCTTGCGGGCGGTTGCCTGTGCGCCCGGCAGCGAGTCCAGGATTGATTCGTAAGGCGCCAGCGTGCCGACGGGACCAACCGCGGTGATGGTCGGGCGGGTCGAGAACAGCCGCGACGAAAGGTCGGTCAGGCGGTCGACGGTGAGTGCGCCGAGCCGTTCCATCAGCTCTTCCTTGGCGATCGGACGGCCGAACAGCAGGAGCTGGCGCGCGATCTGCGAGGCGCGGCTGGAGCAGCTCTCGGCCGACATGATCAAGCCGGCGCGATACTGCGCGCGGGCGCGGTCCAGCTCTTCGAGCAGGATGTTCTCGCCTGTCCGCTGCAGCTCGTTGATGATGACGGGAATCAGTTCGGCGATGTCGCTCTGGCCGGTGGCGGCATGGATGCCGAAGATGCCGGTGTCGGAAAAGCCCCAATGGAAGGCATAGACCGAGTAGCAGAGGCCGCGCTTCTCGCGCACTTCCTGGAACAGTCGCGAGGACATGCCGCCGCCGAGGATCATCGACAGCACCTGCGAGGCGTAGAAGTCGCGCACATGGTAGGCGCGGCCTTCGAAGCCGAGCACGATCTGCGCGTCCATCAGGTCGCGGTCTTCGCGGAAGTCGCCGCCGACATACTGCGCATACTGCGGAATGGCGCTTTCGGCCTTGGAGCGGAAATTGCCGAGGCGCTTTTCGACGTGGCGGACGAACTCGTCATGCTTGACGTCGCCGGCAGCGACCACGACCATCCGCTCGGCGCCGTACTGGCGGGTCATGAAGTCGTGAAGATTGGCGGAGGTGAAGGATTTCACCGTCTCCGGCGTGCCGAGGATCGAACGGCCGATGGTCTGGTGACGGAAAGCGGTTTCGGTGAAGCGATCGAAGACGATGTCGTCCGGCGTGTCGTGCGCGGCACCGATTTCCTGCAGGATGACGTGCTGCTCGCGTTCGAGCTCGTCCGGGTCGAACTCCGAATCCTGGAGAATGTCGGACAGGATGTCGACGGCCAGTGGCACGTCGTCTGACAGCACGCGGGCGTAGAAGGAGGTCGTTTCGACCGATGTGGCGGCGTTGATTTCGCCGCCGACATTTTCGATCTGCGAGGCAATCTGGAAGGCGGTCCGGTTCTTGGTGCCTTTGAAAGCCATGTGCTCGAGCAGGTGGGCCATGCCATGTTCGTCGTCACGCTCGTTGCGCGCGCCAGACTTGACCCATGTCCCGAGAGCGACTGTCTCTACGCTTGGAAGTGTTTCAGTGGCCACTGTCAGGCCGTTCGACAGACGGCTTACCTCAACACCCATATTACGCGTACTCCCTAATCCGCCACTCGTGTGCGGCGGCTAATGTAATCTTCCACCATTTTTATCTCTGATGGAAGTACCGTGAACTTTTCCTTACGTTCCATCAGCCCCGACAGCCATTTTGGCAAAGCAGGCTCGATGCCGCTGGCTGCAAGTACGGCGGCGGGGAACTTTGCCGGGTGCGCGGTGGCGAGTACGACCATTGGCACATCGCTTTTGGGCAGGCTGGACGCGACATGCACGGCGGTCGCTGTGTGGGGGTCGAGCAGGTAGCCGCTCTTGTCGAGCGTCGCGCGGATGGTCGCTGCGGTCTCGGTCATGTCGGCGCGCCCGGCACCGAACTCGCCGCGGATCGCAGCCAGCGCCGGGGCCTCGATGGTGAATGCACCGGACTGCTTGAGGCTGGCCATGTAGCGGCGCACCACCGCTGGATCGCGGTCGGAAGCCTCGAACAGCAGGCGCTCGAAGTTGGACGAAACCTGGATGTCCATCGATGGCGAGGTGGTGGCCACCACGCCGGTCTGGCGGTACTCGCCGCTCTTCAGCGTGCGGTCGAGAATGTCGTTGTCGTTGGTGGCGATGACCAGCTGGTCGATCGGCAGTCCCATCTTCTTGGCGGCATAGCCGGCGAAGATGTCGCCGAAATTGCCGGTCGGCACGGTGAACGACACCGGCCGGTCGGGGGCGCCGAGCGAGATGGCGGAGGAGAAATAATAGACGATCTGGGCCATGATGCGGGCCCAGTTGATCGAATTCACGCCCGACAGCTGAACACGGTCGCGGAAGCCGTGGTCGTTGAACATGTCCTTCACCAGGCCCTGGCAGTCGTCGAAGTTTCCTTCGATCGACAGCGCATGCACGTTGGCGGCGTCGGAGGTGGTCATCTGGCGCTGCTGCACCGGCGAGACGCGGCCATGCGGAAACAGGATGAAGATGTCGGTGCGTTCGCGCCCGGCAAAGGCCTCGATCGCAGCGCCGCCCGTATCGCCCGAGGTTGCCCCGACGATGGTCGCGCGCTGGCCACGTTCGGCAAGCACATGGTCCATCAGCCGCGCCAGGAGCTGCATGGCGACGTCCTTGAAGGCGAGGGTGGGACCATGGAACATCTCGAGCACGAAGCTGTTGGCGCCGGTCTGGACCAGTGGGCAGACCGCTTCGTGGCGGAACGTGCCATAGGCTTCGCGAACCAGGCGCTCGAAGACATCAGGCTTGATTTCGCCACCGAGGAACGGGGTCAGCAGTTTGATCGCGAGATCAGGATAGCTCAGGCCTCGCATCGCCCGGATTTCGGCGGGGCTGAAAGTCGGCCACTGCGCCGGGAGGTAAAGGCCGCCGTCGCGTGCCAGGCCGGCAAGTACAGCATCAGAAAATCCGAGCGTGGGCGCTTCCCCACGGGTGCTCACATAGTGCATATCTATCCAATCCAAGGCTATGCGACCTGCTGCCTGTCGGCAGGACGGGAAAACTGCGCTCCGTCAGTCGCATTTTTGCCGCGCGGTTGATATAGAACGACTGCTTTGCGAGAGGGAAGTGCAGTTCATGGTGTTTCGTTTGATCGACGGCCGTTTTCTGACGGCTTTGGCGACCGCCGGCTTTATGCTCGCCGTCACAGGCTGCCAATCAGGCGGCAGCGGCGGCTTTTTTAGCCCTCCCGCCCCGAAGGATCCCAAGGTGATCGCGGCCGAAGAGGGCAAGATCCTGGCCAGCGAACTGCTTGCCTACTGCCCCAACATCACCTTGCGTGACGGCACCGCCTTCTTCAACAGCTATGCCAAGGGCGGCCAGGACGACCCGGCAAAGCTCGTCCATCAGTCGGCGATCACCGACGTCACCCGCAGCTGCACGCGCGCCGATGGCACGATGACCATCAAGGTCGGCGTTGCCGGCAAGGTCGTTGTCGGTCCTGCCGGCGGTGCCGGTACGATCACCATGCCGATCCGCGTCGCGGTGACCCGTGGCGAGGAGGTGCTTTATTCCGAGCTGCACAAGAACGCCGTGCAGGTGACCGATCCGTCGGTGGCGACACAGTGGGTGTTCACCGTGCCGAACATCAACATCCCCAATCCGACGGCGCGCGACATCGTGATCTATGTCGGCTACGACGAAGGTCCGGCGAAGAAGCCCGCCCAGCAGTAACGTCTCGGCCAGACGATCCGGAGCGCCGCGAAGCACGCAGCACCGGTTCGCATGCCAGAAGCGCCCGCGTCCAAAGGAGGACGCAGGCGCCGGCAATGCCTCAAGCGGCGTTTCGCTGCTGTCGTTCCCTGACCAGTGTCTCGACAAGCGCGTCGACCTCGGCTTCGGCCTTTTCGATCGATGCCTTTAGTCTGGCGTCGGCGAATTCGTCGAACTCGATTGCCACCGACCTGATGTCGGTGATCCCGATGTAGTTGAAGGCGGTCGCGATGCTGGCCTCGACGTGGTTGAGCGCCTCGATCCTGCCGCCCTTGCCATAGCCGTGGTCGCCGCGCGAAGACAGGATGACGAGTGTCTTGCCGGCGCCGGCGAGCAGCGGCCAGTAGGGATCGCCTAGCCGCGACCGGTCGAAGCCGAAGGTGCGGCCGACCCGCACGATGTTGTCGATCCACGCCTTGAATTGTGCCGGCGGCGCGAAATTGTACATCGGCACGCCGGCAACGATGATGTCGGCCGCAAGCAACTCGTCGATCAAGCCATCACTTTCGGCAAGCGTCTCGCTCATCCAAGGCAGGCGTTGCTCCGGCTTGGTGAACGCGGCGTGGATCCAGGCGCCTGACACCGGCTGTGGCGGCTGCTGGCCGACGTCGCGATAGACGATGTTTTCATCGCTGCCATGGGCAGTGCGCCATGCCAGCGCAAAACGCGCACCTAGGCGCCGGCTGTGCGATCCGAACGGATTCTCGGCTGAAGAATGTGGTCGAGCGCTGGCGTCGATATGCAGGATCCGGGTCATTTCAAGGGTTCCTATAAGATAGAGAAATTCATGTGAGCGCGCGCGGTGCGGTGGCGTGCCGCTCACGTTCCATATGAAAATAATGGGTGATATGGTGCCTGGCGAAATCGAATTCGTCATGCAATGGATGAGTTGAAATCATGCATCGCCAACTGCCTCCGCTTGCGACGCTGCGTGCCTTCGAGGCCGCCGCCCGTCATGCGAGCTTCAAGCAGGCCGCTTGGGAACTGGGCGTTACGCCAACCGCCATCAGCCATCAGATCAGGCTGCTGGAGGAAACTCTGGCCTTGCGGCTGTTCGATCGCCGCACGCGGCAGGTGGTGCTGACGCGTGAGGGGCGTGAGCTTTACCCGGTATTGCGCGACGGTTTCGACGCGTTCGCCGAAGCGCTCGACCGTGTCTCGGAGCGCCGCCGCAGCGTGGTCACGCTTTCGGCCACGACCTCATTCACCGCGCGCTGGCTGGTGCCACGGGTGGCGTCGTTCCGTGAGCGATATCCAACTGTCGACCTCAGCCTGCATGCGTCGGACGATCCTGTCGATTTTCGCACCGGCATCGCCGACGCTGCCGTGCGGTATGGTCGCGGGCCCTTTCCGGATCTCAGTTCGACCTGGCTGATGGCCAATCGCTTCGCGCCGGTGTGCAGTGCCCGCCTGGGCTTGAAGACGCTTGACGACATGCGCCATGTCACGCTGCTCCATTCGCGATGGAGGCACCCGAATGCCGACACGCCGACATGGCGGCGCTGGTTCGACGCGGCTGCGGTTGACGGCGTCGACGCCGATGCCGGCATCAGCTTCAACGACGACGGCCATGCCGTGCAGGCGGCGGTGGCCGGGCAGGGCGTGGCGCTGCTCAGCCTCGTGCTCGTCGCCGACGATCTTGCGTCAGGCGTTCTGGTCCAGCCGTTCGGGCCGGCGATCGACGGCTATGATTTCCACCTCGTCCATCCCAGGACGCCGCGACCGGAGGTGCGCATGCTGAGCGAGTGGCTGCTCGATGCGCTGGGTTCAGGGCATTGAACGTTCAGCTGTCCTTGTGGCGCTGGTAGTAGCGCGCGACGCGCATGCGGTTGCCGCAGCGCGCCGCAGCACACCAGCGTCGGCGACTGCTCGCCGGCAGAAACAGCATGGTGCAATCCTCGGCTTCGCATTTGCGGATGGTGCCGACGCCGGGGTCGGTCAGCACAAGTGCCACTGCTTCGGCAAGATGCGCGGCGAGATCGGCGATGACCGAGCCGGTGCGCCTTGGCGCCACCACCAGTGACGACCCCGACCATCGCAGTTCGAGATGAACCGGCGCAGCAGACAGCGTCCGGTTGAGTTCGCGCAGGCTGGCGTCTGAAGGCGCCTTGCCGTGCCTGATATTGTCGACGAGCTGGCTCGCAGTTTTGCGCACCGCGTGAATGGCGGCGAGGTCGGCTTGCGACGCCTCTGCCAGAACATTCCCGCCATATTGTGCCAGCCGCTCGCCCTGCAGCGCCACCCAGGTCCGCAACCCGTCAGGCGTTGCCAGATGGTCGATGCTGTCGGTGCCGCTGCGTGCGCGCGTGTTGATCAGGTCCAGCCCGAGCAGCTCGCCGGTGAGAGGGGGAATGTCGGCGCTCATGCTAACTCCAAAAATTGCCATTGACACATTAGGTAATTCAGCCAAGATTGCTAATGCATAATTCTACATTGAAGGCATGTGAAATGACAATCCTGGCTTTTCCTCGCGTGGCCCATCGTTATCTCGACGTCGATGGCATCCGCGTCTTCTACCGCGAGTCGATCCCGGCCCAGGCCGGCCCTGACGCGCCGGTACTGCTGTTGCTGCACGGCTTTCCCTCGGCTTCGCACCAGTTCCGCCGACTGATCGACGCCATCGGCAACAGCTACCGGGTCATCGCGCCCGATTATCCCGGGTTTGGCCACAGCGACGCGCCGCTCCCGACAAGCGCCGGCGGCACGTTCGGCTACAGCTTCGACCGCCTCGCCGACACGATGGAAGGCTTCGTCAAGGGACTGGGGCTGGACCGCTTCGTCGCTTACCTCTTCGACTTTGGCGCGCCGGTCGGTTTTCGCCTGGCGACGCGGCATCCCGAATGGTTTGCCGGCCTGATTGTCCAGAATGGCAATGTCTATGAAGAGGGCCTGTCGGACGGTGCCCGCGACTTCATCGCCTTGCGGCCGGATCAGCCCGACGCGGAGCAGAAGATCCGAGACCTGCTGACGCTTTCAGGCACGCGCTTCCAGTATGAGACCGGTGTCGGACAGTTGGAACTGCTGGCGCCGGACGGCTGGACGCTCGACCAGCATTTCCTCGACCAGCCCGGTCGCAAGCAGCCGCAGGTCGACCTGGCGTTCGACTACCACAGCAACGTCGCGCGTTACGGCGAATGGCAGGCCTGGCTGCGGCAGCACCAGCCGCCGACGCTGGTCGTCTGGGGCAAGGACGATCCGTTCTTCCCGGAGCCGGGCGCCCATGCCTTCCTTCGCGACGTGCCGGAGGCCGAACTGCATCTGTTTCAGACCGGGCATTTCGCCCTGGAGGAGAAGCTGCCCGAAATCGTGCCGCTGATCGCCGATTTCGTCGATCGGGCGTGGTCCGGCAGCTAGTCGCCCTGTCGCAAGGCGAGGAGTTTTGTCAGCCTCGCCGTTGCGGCCTCCACCCCATATCTGGCGACGCAGCGGTCACGCAGGGCTGCCGTCTGCTGCCCGAAACGGGCGGGGCTCGAGGCGACCTCGTCCAGCCGCCGGACGAGATCTGCGACGCTGCGCGGATCGAAGAAGATCGCCAGATCGCCTGCTATCTCGCGGAAGACCGGCAGGTCCGAGCAGATGACCGGTAGTCCGAACAAGGCGCCTTCGACGATGGGAATGCCGAAGCCTTCACTCAGGCTTGGAAAGACAAGAGCCGAGGCCGAGCGCAGCAGCTCGGCCTTGTGGTCATCGGTGATCTGGCCGACGAAACGGACGTTTGAGCCGGCGCGTGGAAAATTGCTGGCCGGGACGTTGCCTATGATCACCAGCTCAGCACGGTCTGCCATGCCGGCGAAGGCTTCGACCAGAAGGGCGATGTTCTTGCGCGGTTCGTTGGAGAGGATCGAGACGAATCTCGGCCGCTCCGGTTTCGGTGTGGCGCTTGCAGTCTGTGCGGCCGACTGAAGATCGGGCCGAATGACCGGCGGGAAGAGCGACGCAGGCAGTCTTGCAGCGTGGTCGGGAAAGCGGCTGTTGAATTCGTCCCGGGTTGCTGCCGAGACGAACATCAACTCGGTCGCCTGGTCGAGAGCCGTCCTGAATTTCTGGTCGAAAGTGAACCTGTAGCGTCCCGAGAGCTCGTCGAGCGGGATGAGGTCGTGGATCACCAGCACGACCTGCGCGCCTTGGTCCGTGACCGGTTGCACGTAGTGGAAGGCGTCCATCAGCACGATGTCGAAGCCGCGTGCGTCGACAGTCGGAGGCGGCAAGTCATAGGACGCCCGCAAGGTACTGTCGCTGTAGAAGCCGGCGACGGGCATAAAGGCATCGATCCAGGCGAGGTGCGGCGCTGCCTTGTCCATCTCCGTGGGGCCCGGCGTCGCGGCAGGGACCAGCTTGCGCACCGGCAGTCGAGAGAAGACCGCAGACCGGTCACGTTGGCGCCGCGACTGGACGTATTTTACGTAGAGATGTTTCCAATGCGGCCTGTGACGGATAGCGCCATCGACCGTGCCTTCGACGAGGAAGCGGATGATCTCGTCAGGCGACGACGGGGCCGCTTGCTGCGTCTCGACGAGCAGCGTCGTTTCGACACCGAGGCGCTTGCAGCAGGCGAGCAGGCCGGCGCTGTAGTTGAGAATGCCGCGCGCCGGCGTCGGCGTCCCCACGCTCTCGCTGATCAGCAGCAGCCGCTTGCTCATTGCGCGGCCGCGTTCGTCAGGCGTGTTCCGACCACATGCTGAGTGCCTGGATCACGCCGCCAAGGTCGGTCCAGCGGCGAATCACCGTCTCGGCGCCGGCTTCGGTCAGCGCGTCGGCATGGCCGGGATAGCTGTGGGCGCCGCCGGTGAAGCCGATGACACGCATGCCGGCCGCAACGGCGCCCGAAATGCCGTGCACCGAATCCTCGATGACAAAGGTCCTGGCCGGGTCGGCGCCATAGGTCATTGCGGCGTGCAGGAAGACATCGGGCGCGGGCTTCGGCTTCTTGCTCGGCGTTTCCAGCGCCGAAAAGATGCTGCCCTTGAACAGCGGCAGGATGCGGGTGCGCTCGAGCATCATCTCGATGCGTTCGCTGGTCGAGTTGGAGCAGATGCAGCGCGGCGCGGTGACGGCGGCAACGGCCTCGTGAACGCCGTCGATGGCGCGCACGTCGGTCTTCAGCTTGCGGTCGACAAGCTCCTCGGCCTGACTGATCAGCGAGGCCTGGAAGGGGATCGCCGCCTTCTCCTCGATCTTCAGCATGATGTCCTTGAAGGTCAGGCCGGCATAACTCTCGGCGATCTCTGCGGCAGATATCTCAAAACCGGCTGCGGTCAGCAGTTCCGCTTCGACGCGGGCGGCGATGATTTCGGAATCGACGAGCACGCCGTCGCAATCGAATATCACTAGGTCTGGCTGGGTCATGGCAGTCCGGGAAGCTGGGGCGCCGTCGGGGCGCGGACGGAAAAGTTCAAGGCGCGGCAACTACACCATTCCAGCCCGATCCGCAAATTAGAACGCTCGCTTCATCAATTGTTTACGCTGATCGGTAACCATAACGGCGAGTAAATAGTAACGCGTCATCCCGGGTATCAGAATGTCAGCAGTGCGTCCTCTCGACCAGCTTTCCCGCACGCCAAAGCCGTCCGAATGGCTCGACACCATCATCAAGGGCGACTGCGTGGCGGCGCTCGACAAATTGCCGGCGAACTCCGTCGACGTCATCTTCGCCGACCCGCCCTACAACCTGCAGCTCGACGGTGACCTGCATCGTCCGGACCAGTCGAAGGTCGACGCGGTCGACGATCACTGGGACCAGTTCGAGAGCTTCGGCGCCTACGACGCCTTCACCCGCGCCTGGCTGCTTGCCGCCCGCCGCGTGCTGAAGCCCAACGGCACGATCTGGGTCATCGGCTCCTATCACAACATCTTCCGCGTCGGTGCGACGATGCAGGATCTCGGCTTCTGGATCCTCAACGACGTCGTCTGGCGCAAGACCAACCCGATGCCGAACTTCCGCGGCCGCCGTTTCCAGAACGCCCATGAGACGATGATCTGGGCTTCGCGCGACCAGAAGGGCAAGAACTACACCTTCAACTACGACGCGCTGAAGGCCTCCAACGACGACGTCCAGATGCGCTCGGACTGGCTGTTTCCGATCTGCACCGGCGGCGAGCGCCTGAAGGACGACGACGGCAACAAGCTGCATCCGACGCAGAAGCCGGAAGCGCTTCTGGCCCGCATCATGATGGCCTCGACCAAGCCGGGCGACGTGGTGCTCGATCCGTTCTTCGGCTCGGGAACGACGGGTGCCGTCGCTAAGCGTCTCGGCCGCCATTTCGTCGGCATCGAGCGCGAACAGGCCTATATCGACGCCGCCAATGAGCGCATCGCCTCGGTGCGTCCGCTCGACGGCCCGTCGCTGACGGTGCTGACCGGCAAGCGCGCCGAGCCGCGTGTCGCTTTCGGCAGCCTGCTCGACATGGGCCTGCTGGCACCTGGAGCGACGCTGTACGATGCCAAGAAACGCTGGGCGGCAAAGGTCCGCGCCGACGGCACGCTGGCGATCGGCGACACCGCCGGCTCGATCCACCGCGTCGGCGCTTCAGTGCAGGGGCTCGACGCCTGCAACGGCTGGACCTTCTGGCACTATGAGCGTGCCGGCGGACTGACCCAGATCGACGAACTGCGCCGCATCGTCCGTGTCGGCATGGAAAAGGCGGGAGCCTGAAGCTTCAGCCGCGCCGGACCGTCCGGCGCGCGCAGGCATCATCGGTCGCCGGTTCTGGACCTTCAGCGACCGCGCCGCGCCTGCCATAGCAATCGAATTCCGGCAGCCAAACTAGCCAGTCCGGGTTCGCCGATCGGCCGGTTTCCAGTCACCGTCCGATCCCGAGACGCTCGAGGTCCGCCTCGAGCGTTTTCGCATTTGTGAACAGCACCGCCTGCCAGCCGGCGTCGATGGCGGCATTCACGTTCTTCTGGCTGTCGTCGATGAACAGCGAAGCCTTTGGGTCGAGGCCGAAGGTCTCGACATGCAGGTCATAGATGCGGCGGTCCGGCTTGATCAGGCCGACATCGCCTGAAACCGTCACGCCGCGCGGCGTTTCGAGGAACGGGAAACGGCCGCGCGCCTCGCGGAACGTGTCGGAGGCCCAGTTGGTCAGCATGGTGACGTCGTGGCCGGCGGCGACGAGACCCTCCATCAGCGCGACGCTGTCTTCATAGTGATGCGGCACCATGTCATGCCAGTGCTGGCGGAAGGCACGAATGTTCTTTTCATGCTCGGGGAAGTCGGCGATCAGCAATGCCTCGGCTTCTTCCCAGCTTCGGCCGCGGTCCTGCTCGATATTCCACTCGCTGGTGCAGACATTGTCAAAGAACCAGCGCCGCTCGACTGCATCGGGAATGATACGGCTGAAAGGGATATCTGGGTCGTAATGGATCAGAACCTTGCCGATGTCGTAGACGATATGGCGGATCTCGCTCATGACTTTCCCTGGTGTGCTCGTTTCGTTGCGCCGGGTATGGCAGCCTCGATGACCTTTTTCATGACCGTTGGCAAGGCTTCGCCATTGAGCTCGTCTGCCGCCGACCAGAAATGGCCGTCGAGCGCGGTTCGCGAGGCGACGTCGGCGCGGAACACCTCTAGGTCGAGCGAAAAATGGGTGAAGACGTGGTTGATGCTGCCGGCGCGTCGCCATTGGGCGGGAAAAGGCGCGCTGTCTGTGTCCGTCGCGCCGTCGATGCGCGATGTCCAGCCTGTCGTTGGCACTTCGGTCATGCCGCCGAGCAAGCCCTTGCCCAATCGCTTGCGCAGCAACACGGAGCCATCAGGCGTGACGGCGACGAAGGCAGCACCGCGTCGCATCGGCTTCTCGGCCTTCGGCGGCTTGACCGGATAGAGCTCGGGGTCGCCATTGACGATCGCGCTGCAATCGGCGCGCAGCGGGCACAACATGCAGCGCGGCCGGCGCGGCGTGCAGATGGTGGCGCCGAGATCCATCATCGCCTGGGCGAAATCTCCGGGCCGTGCGACAGCCAGCATGCGTTCGACATGGGCGCGAATTTCCGGCTTGGCCTCCGGCAGCGGCGTCGAGATCGAGAACAGCCGTGTGACCACGCGCTCGACATTGCCGTCGACCACTGCCGCAGGCCGCATGAAGGCGATGGAAGCGATGGCAGCCGCCGTGTACGGCCCGATGCCGGGCAGGGCGCGCAGACCATCCTCCGTTTCAGGAAACTGGCCGCCGGGCAGGGCGGCGACAGTCTCGGCGCAGAGCTTGAGGTTGCGGGCGCGGGAGTAATATCCGAGGCCGGCCCAGGCCTTCATGACGTCTTCGGTTTCGGCTGATGCAAGTGCCGACACGTCGGGCCATTTCTCCAGGAAGGCCCTGAAATAGGGTTTCACCGCCTCGACGGTCGTCTGCTGGAGCATGATTTCCGACAGCCAGACGCGGTAGGGATCGGGTCTCAGGCCCTTGGCGAGCTCACGCGGCGGCATCCGCCAGGGCAGTTCGCGATGGTTGGCATCGTACCAGCCGAGCAGATCGGCGGCGATCCTGTTGTCGGCGGCGTCGGCATGCTTGCGGGTCGGTGCTGGGGATGCCATTGGTGGTCGGAACTGCCTTCGGCTTTACATGTCGACAAGGTTACCTGGAGAACGACATGGCAGGGAAAAGATGGACGGGCAATCCCGTTCCGGTCAGCGATCTGGCAAGCGCCATCCTCGATCCCGTCCTGCGCAAGCGCACCGGCATCTCCGTCGGGCTTGTCCAGTCCTGGGAAGAGATCGTCGGCCCACGCCTGGCCCACAACACGCGGCCCGAGAAGATCCAGTGGCCGCGGCGCATGCATGAGGATGATCCGTTCGAGCCGGCGGTGCTGATCGTCGCCTGTTCGGGGCCGGCAGCACTCCATCTCCAGCATGAAACCGGCGAGATCATCAGCAGGGTCAATTCCTTTCTCGGCTTCAACGCCATCGGACGCATCCGCATCGTGCAGAAGCCGGTGGCGAACACGGGTGCCAAGCCGCGTCCACGCCTGCGCAAGCTGACCGATGCGGAGCAGGGCAAGCTTACCGGCGCAGTAAGGCTCATCGAGGATGAAGGACTGCGAGCGTCGCTGGAAAAGCTGGGCGCGAGCATCCTGGGCAGCCGAAAGTAGAAAATGCCGGCTTTCTCGCGCTTTCGTGATTGAAACTGCGGCAAATTGCGATTGGTTTGGGGACAGCCATGCCTTAATTCGCGCCAACTATCGCTTTCACGTAACCGCACATTGCAAAATCCAACCATCGTCAGGTGATTCGTATGCTTCGTTCGATTTCTCGCAGGACCGCACTTACCGGGCTCGCAGCCGTTTCGGCCGCGGCGCTGCTCTCCGCTTGCAGCGACTCCGGCGAGCAGGCCAACGCAGCAACGCCCAAGCCTGCCGAGCCGGCGACGCCGGCTGCCACGCCGGCCGCACCCGCAACGCCTGTTCAGGCGGTGAAGGTGCCCGAGGCACAGGGCTCGGTCGACATGGCCAAGCTGCTCGAAGCCGGCACCCTGCCTGACATGCAGCTCGGCAAGGCCGATGCACCCGTCACCATCGTCGAATACGCCTCGATGACCTGTCCGCACTGCGCGCATTTCCACGAGACGACGCTGCCGGCGCTGAAGACCAAGTACATCGACACCGGCAAGGCTCGCCTGATCTATCGCGAGTTCCCCTTCGACCCGCTGGCCGAGGCCGGCTTCATGCTGGCACGCTGCTCGAAGGACAACTACTTCCCGATGGTCGACGTGCTGTTCAAGCAGCAGCAGAGCTGGGCCGGGTCGCAGAACCCCAAGGATGCGCTGCTGCAGATCTCCAAGCTCGCCGGCTTTACACAGGAGTCGTTCGAGGCCTGCTTGACTGACCAGAAGCTTCTGGACGATATCAGAGCCGTGCGCGCCCGCGGCGAGAACGATTTCAAGGTCGACTCGACGCCGACCTTCTTCATCAACGGGAAAGTCTACAAGGGGGCAATGACGATTGAGGAAATGTCGGCGGTTATCGACGGCATGCTCTGATAGGCCCATGGCACCGAGGCAACACGGCTTCGGTGCACCCTTCCGTGCGGACTGGCGCGAATGAAGTTTTCGCGCCTCCGCCTTCTCGGTTTCAAATCCTTTGTCGAGCCCGGCGAGTTCGTCATCGAACGCGGGCTGACCGGCATCGTCGGGCCGAATGGCTGCGGCAAGTCCAATCTCGTCGAAGCGTTGCGCTGGGTGATGGGCGAGAGCTCATACAAGAACATGCGCGCTTCCGGCATGGACGACGTCATCTTTTCCGGTTCCGGCACGCGCCCGGCGCGCAACACCGCCGAAGTCACGCTGTTCCTCGACAATAGCGACCGCACCGCGCCCGCTTCCTTCAACGATGCCGACGAGTTGCAGGTGTCGCGTCGTATCGAGCGCGAGGCCGGCTCCGTCTATCGCATCAACGGCAAGGAAGCCCGCGCCAAGGACGTGCAGTTGCTGTTCGCCGACCAGTCGACCGGCGCGCGCTCGCCCTCGATGGTCGGGCAGGGCCGCATCGGCGAGCTGATCCAGGCAAAGCCGCAGGCACGCCGCGCGCTGCTCGAAGAGGCCGCCGGCATTTCCGGTCTGCACACCCGCCGCCACGAAGCCGAGCTTCGCCTGCGCGCCGCCGAACAGAATCTCGAGCGCCTCGACGATGTCGTCGGCGAGCTGGAAAGCCAGATCGAAAGCCTGAAGCGGCAGGCGCGCCAGGCATCACGCTTCAAGAACCTGTCGGCCGACATTCGCAAGGCGGAAGCGACGCTGCTGCATTTGCGCTGGACGCTGGCCAAGGCGCAGGAGGGCGAAGCGCAATCGGCGCTGGCCACCGCCACCGCTGTTGTCGGTGACCGCGCCGCCTCGCAGATGGCGGCGGCCAAGGACCAGGCCGTCGGCGCCCACAAACTGCCCGAGATGCGCGACGCCGCGGCTGCTGCCGCCGCAACCTTCCAACGCCTGTCCATTGCGCGCTCGCAGCTCGAGGAAGAAGCCGGCCGCATCAATTCGCGCCAGAGCGAGCTCGACCGCCGCCTGCAGCAGCTCGATGCCGACATCGCCCGCGAACAGCGCATGATCGGCGACAATGCGGCAATCCTGGCGCGCCTCGATGCCGAGGAGAAGGCGCTCAACGACGAGAATGCCGGCGCGACCGACCGCGAGACGCATACGCGTGCTGCCTTCGAGGAGGCGGTGGCGACGCTGGCGCTGACCGAGGCCGAGCTTGGCCGCCTGACCGCCGAACGCGCCGAGGCGGCTGCCGGCCGCACCCAGGCCGAACGCGCCATGCGCGACGCTGCCGAACGCCGCGACCGCTTCGCCCGCCAACTTGCCGAACTCGACCGCGAGGCCGGCGAGATTGCGGCGCGCATTTCGGCGCTGGCCGATCCGGCGGAAAAGCAGATGCTGGCCGAGGCGGCGCAGGAAGCGCTCGAGGAAGCAGAGTTCGCGGCAACCGAGGCCGAGCGCGCCGTCACCGAGGCACGCCAGGCCGAGGCTTCGTCGCGCACGCCGCTGCAGGAAGCCAAGGCCGAGCTGGCGCGGATCGAGACCGAAGCACGCACGCTGGCCAAGATCATCAACGCAGCGTCTGGTGATCTCTTTCCGGCGGTGCTGGAGCAGATCGGCGTCGAGCGCGGCTTCGAGACAGCCCTGGGTGCTGCCCTTGGCGACGATCTCGAAGCAGCGCTCGACCGCGCAGCACCCGTACACTGGGGTGATGCCAAGCTGGCTCCGACTGACCCGAAGCTGCCCGAAGGCGTGCGCAGCCTCGCCGAGGTCGTGCGCGCGCCGCATCAGTTGGCGCGCCGTCTCGCCCAGATCGGCGTCGTCGATGCCGCCGATGCGACAAGGCTGCAGCCGCTGCTTGCGCCGGGCCAGAGGCTGGTGAGCAGGCAGGGCGCGCTGTGGCGCTGGGACGGGCTGACGGCCAGCGCCGACGCGCCGACCGCAGCAGCGCAGCGTCTCGCCCAGAAGAACCGGCTCGCCGAGCTCGACGCCGAAGCCGTCCAGGCGACGCTTGTCGTGCGCGCCGCCGAAGAGGCCCTGGCGCGGGCGGAAAACGCCGTTCGCGAAAACACCGAGGCCGAGCGCCAGGCGCGGCAGGCATGGCGCGACGCCCAGCACCATGTCGGTGCGGCGCGCGACGCGCTTGCCCAGGCCGAAAAGGCCGCGGGCGAACTGACCAGCCGTCGCGCGGCGCTGGATGAAGCCCGCGCGCGCGTCGCCGATGCGCATGAGGAAGCGCAGGCCGGCTACGTCGAAGCCGAGGACATGCTGGGCTCGGCACCTGATCTGGCCGACCTGCAGGCGCGGCTCGAACAGCTGTCCGGTGCGGTGGCGCGCGATCGCTCCGCGGTTGCCGATGCACGCGCCGTGCATGACGGCCTCAACCGTGAAGCCGAGGCGAGGGGGCGCCGTCTCAGCGCGATCGCCGCTGAGCGCCAGAGCTGGGTGCTGCGCGCCGAAAGTGCCGCCGAGCAGGTCGAGGCGCTGGCTGAGCGGCGCGAGGAAGCAGCCGCCGAACGCGAGACGCTGGCCGAGGCGCCCGACGAACTCGACGCCCGCCGCCGAACCTTGATGTCGGAGCTGACGCGCGCCGAGGCCACGCGCAAGGAAGTCTCCGACCGGCTGCAGGAGGCGGAGAACAAGCAGTCCGTTCTCGACAAGGCCGCAACTGCTGCCATCCAGGGATTGGCCGAGGCGCGCGAAGCAAGAGCCCGCGCCGAGGAGCGCCTGACCGCTGCCGACGAACGTCGGCGCGAGGTCGAGGCGCGGATCCAGGAAGTGCTGGCGACGCCGCCACATCTGGTGATCAAGCATACGGGCCTCGAAGCCGACGATCAGATGCCCGATCCCGGCGAGGTCGAGCGGACGCTGGAGCGGCTGAAGATCGAGCGCGAGCGGCTGGGCGCGGTCAATTTGCGCGCCGAAGAAGAGCAGAAGGAGCTGTCCGACCGGCTGGAGGCGATCGTCTCCGAGCGTGAGGACATCATCGAGGCGATCCGCAAGCTGCGCCAGGGCATCCAGGGCCTGAACCGCGAGGGCCGCGAGCGCCTGCTGGCCGCCTTCGATCTGGTCAACGGCCACTTCAAGCGCCTGTTCACCCATCTGTTTGGTGGCGGCACCGCCGAGTTGCAGCTGATCGAGTCGGAAGATCCGCTCGAAGCCGGTCTCGAAATTCTCGCCCGCCCGCCCGGCAAGAAGCCGCAGACGATGACGCTTTTGTCCGGCGGCGAGCAGGCGCTGACGGCGATGGCGCTGATCTTTGCGGTGTTTTTGACCAATCCGGCGCCGATCTGCGTGCTCGACGAGGTTGACGCGCCGCTGGACGACCACAATGTCGAGCGCTTCTGCAACCTGATGGACGAGATGGCGGCATCGACCGAGACGCGCTTCGTCGTCATCACCCACAATCCCATCACCATGGCGCGCATGGACCGGCTGTTCGGCGTCACCATGGCCGAGCAGGGGGTGAGCCAGCTGGTGTCGGTCGACCTGCAGGCTGCTGAATCGCTCCGCGAAGCGAGTTGATCTCCAGCGTTCGCGCAGCGAACTGCTTCAAGCGCTCGCGCAGCGAGCTGCTCCCGATCGCTCCGCGAAGCAAGCTGATCCCGACCGTTCGCGCAGCGAACTGGTCTGCGCTGGGCAAGGCGAGCTGTCCCGGAAAAGGCTACTTGAGCTTGAGGCTGTAGTGCTTGCGGTGGCGCCGGTAGTTGATCTGGCGCAGCGCGGTCTGGCCGAGCGCCTTGACCGACACAGTCCAATGCCGCCTCAGCTTGACCTCGTTGCGATCGGCCTCGATCAGGCTGCCGCCGAGTTCGGCGCTGACGTCGGTCACCAGATTGGGCTTGACCGAGAGCACGCGCAGCTTGAGTTCCCAGAAGAACTTTATGTCTTCGTCGATCTGGCGGTAGACGGTGGCCCGGCTCAGGAAACTTTCCGCGCCACGCCGCGTGATGAGGTAGCCGACCATGCCGGCAGTCGGGCTGCCATGCGAAACGATGGCAATGTCGGCGACGGCGACGGAGTCCACCACCGGCCGATCCTGGAAATCGAACAGCTTGAGGATGTCCCATTCGACAGGCGCTTGCTGCAGCGCCGCCATGCGGGCGGCAAAGGCTTCCGGCTCCAGCAGGCGGAAATCGTCCTCGAGGATGAGAGCCGTCGGCGCATCGGTGTCGAGGAAGGCGCGCATCGCCTTGCGATGGCTGGCATAGGCCGCCACTTCGGCCGGCGCCAGCGGGCGCTTGGAATGCCTGCGGTTCTGCCTGGCGTCGTAAAGCTGAATGGTTTCAGCACATTGAGGGGTAAGGCCTTCGACGAACGCGAAGGGCCACGAAAGTGCTGAAAGCTGTGCGTTCGCCGACTTGCGCCGGGGCCCAGCTTCGGCATCCACTGTCACGACAAAGGTGACCGGCAACGACGAAGTCATATAGTGGCTCACTTATATGCGTGTACCGCTAAACTACGCGCAACCATTGGGCAACATGGACACGCGTTCGAATGCAACGATATTTTGTGCGGTGGTTGAATCTCATAAACTCGGCGCAACGTATAGTAGGAAAATGGCAAATGTCGCAAAAGCAGCGCTCTGCCTGACGCGACCGCCTTACCGCGACCGCCTTAAGAAGCCGCGGCTTCGCCGAGCAGGTAGGAAAGCGCCATGTTGCGCTCGTCGTCGTTCAATATGTCCATGTCGAACAGCTTCATGCTGCGCAGCCCTTCAATGACCAGAAACGCCACCATCAGCTTGGCGGTATCTGGTGTTTCCGACTTCAGGCGGTCGAGCAACTGGCGCTTGAAGTCCCTGACAGGATTGAGAAAATCGGGGTCTTCGGCAAGTGCTGCGAGCACTCCGGCCGCTGACGGCTGCTTCTGTTCGCACTCCCGCGCCGACAGTTCAATGTAGGCGGTCAGACTATTTTTGGTGGCATCGCCGTGCTTTGACGCCTCTGCCTCCAGCGCATCCTCGAAGCTCTTGAGATAGTCCTGGACCAGCGCCTGCATGAGCTTGGCCTTGGTCGGGAAATTATACAGCAATCCGCCCTTCGACACGCCGGCGCGCTGGGCCACCGCGTCGAGCGACAAGTTGCCCGGGCCGACGATGTCGGCCAGCTCGCTGGCCGCGGCCAGAATCTTGTCGCGTGAACTCGGTCGATGACCAGCCATCGGCGCTACCTCCTGTAAGTTCACTTTATCGTATGTTGACAATACCGTCCAGACGGTACAGTAAGCCCGCCGCCCTTGGGTTTTCGCCGAAATGGGTCCATTGTGCACCGCAACCCATCCGGGGATATGCGGTTCCAAATCGATTGGGGTCTCCTTTGATCAAGCGTCTCATCATCGCTCTCGTTCTGCTTGTCCTTGTTTGTGGCGGTATCGTCGGCTTCAACATGTTCCGCGACAATGCGATCCAGCAGTTCTTCGCCAACATGCCGGTCGCGTCGGTGACGGTGGCGACCACCAAGGTCGAACCGGCTCCCTGGACGCCCGGCATTGAAACGATCGGCACGGTCAATGCCTCGCAGGGCGTCGACCTGACGGTCGAGCAGGCAGGCATCATCAAGGACATCAATTTCGCCGCCAACCAGCGCGTCAAGCAGGGCGACGTGCTGATCCAGCTCGACGACACCGTCCAGCGGGCGGACCTCGCCGCATCCAAGACCCAGGCCGCGCTCGACCAGCAGTCGCTCGACCGCGCCATCGAGCTGCAGCGCCGCGGCGTCGGTTCGGAAGTGGCGCTCGATGCCGCCCGCGCCACCGCCTCGACCTCGGCGTCGCAGGTGCAGAAGCTGCAGGCCGTGCTCGACCAGAAGCAGCTGCGTGCCCCGTTCAACGGCACCATCGGCATTCCCAAGGTCGATGACGGCCAGTATCTCGCCCCCGGCACCATCGTTGCCACCCTGCAGGACCTCGACACCATGCGTGCCGACTTTTCCGTGCCCGAGCAGCAGCTCGCCTCGCTGAAGATGGGCCAGCCGGTCGTCTTTGGTGTGACCGCCGACGACATGGCCTTCAAGGGCGCTGTTGTCGGTATCGATCCCAAGGTCGATCCGCAAAGCCGCCTGGTTTCGGTCCGTGCCGAGATCACCAATCCTGACGGCAAGCTGAGCCCCGGCCAGTTCGTGCGCGTGCGCGTTGAGCTGCCCCGGGAAGATGGCGTGCTGGCCGTGCCGCAGACGGCGCTGACCACCAGCCTCTATGGCGACTATGTCTATGTCGTGCGTCCGGCCGAGGCCAAGCCTGTCGCCGAAGGTGCGGCCGCACCGGCTGCGGCAGCCGCCGCAGCACCGGCGGAGGCCAACGCTGAACCGGCGCTCACAGTCAGCCAGGTCTTCGTCAAGGTCGGCCGCCGTTCGGAAGGCCGCGTCGAGATCATCGAAGGCATCAAGCCTGGCGACGAACTTGTCATCGCCGGCCAGAACAGGCTGACCAACGGCACCCCCGTCAAGGTCGACAACACGGTCTCGCCGGTCACCTCGGCCGATGCCAAGGCGGCTGCAAAATGAGTTTTTCAGACATCTTCATCCGCCGCCCCGTCCTGTCGACGGTGGTCGCCCTCATGATCCTTCTCCTGGGCTTCCAGGGGCTGTTCAACCTGTCGGTGCGCCAGTACCCCAAGGTCGAGGAGACGGTGATCACCATCACAACCGTCTATCCCGGCGCCAGCGCCGACCTGATCCAGGGCTTCATCACGGCACCGATCGCCGCCGCCGTGGCGACGACCGAGAACATCGACTATGTGACCTCGCAGAGCCGGCCGTCGTCGAGCACGGTGACCGTGCAGATGGAGCTTGGCTCCAATCCCGACACGGCTCTGACCGAGGTGATGTCCAAGGTCCAGCAGGTGCGCGGGCAGTTGCCGTCCGACGCCAAGGATCCGACCATCGTCAAGGGCACAGGCCAGCAGTTCGCCATCATGTATCTGGCGATGCAGAACCCGAACATGAGCTCGGAGGAGCTGACCGAATACATCCAGCGCGTCATCCGTCCGCGCATGTCGACGATCGAGGGCGTTGCCGAAGTCCAGGTGCTCGGTGCCGCCAACTATTCGATGCGCGTCTGGGTCGATCCGGTGAAGCTCGCCGCGCGTGGCCTGACTGCAGCCGAAGTGCTGCAGGCCATCAACGCGTCCAACTTCCTGTCGGCGCCCGGCAAGACCAAAAACGAGTATGTCGCCTACTCGATCACCATGAAGTCGACGCTGCAGACGCCGGAATCCTTCGGCGAGCTGCCGCTCAAGTCGGACAACGGCAACGTCGTCAGGCTGCGTGACGTCGCCCATGTCGAACTGGCCGCCGAAAGCACCGACACGGTGGTCAATTTCAACGGCCAGCCCGGCACCTTCATCGGCATCTTCCCGACGCCGTCGGCCAACCCGCTGAATACGGCGGCCGCGGTCATCAACGAGCTGCCGGCAATCAGCGCCAGCCTGCCACAGGGCATGACCATCACCATGGTCTATGACTCGACCGAGACGATCAGCGCCTCGATCGAAGAGGTGTTCAAGACCATCGCCGAAGCGGTGGCCATCGTCATCGTCGTCATCCTGCTGTTCCTCGGTTCGTTCCGCTCGGTGCTGATGCCCGTGGTGACGATCCCGCTGTCGCTGATCGGCGTCTGTTTCATCCTGTTGATGATGGGCTACTCGATCAACCTTCTGTCGCTTTTGGCCATGGTGCTTGCCATCGGCCTTGTCGTCGACGACGCCATCGTGGTGGTGGAGAACATCCACCGCCACATGGAGGAGGGCATGTCGCCGATGCAGGCGGCGTTCAAGGGCATGCGCGAGATCTTCGGGCCGGTGGTCGCGATGACCATCACGCTTGCCGCGGTGTTCGCGCCGCTCGCCTTCACCGGCGGCCTGACCGGTTCGCTGTTCCGCGAATTCGCGGTGACACTTGCCGGTGCGGTCATCCTGTCTGGCTTCATCGCGGTCACCATCACGCCGATGATGTCGGCGCGCATGCTCAAGGCCGGCAACCACAGCCGCTTCGCGCAGTTCGTCGACCGTTCCTTCGAACGCATCGCCAACCGCTATGAACGCCTGGTCGCCGGCTCGCTGAAATACCGGCCGGTGACGTTGCTGATCGTCGTCGCACTCGTCGGCGTGACCGGCTTCATGTTCTTCAAGACGTCGAACGAACTGGCGCCGGAAGAGGATCAGGGAGCGCTGTTTGCGCTGGTCACGGCGCCGCGCTATGCGACGACGGAGTACACAACCCTCTATACCGACCAGATCCGCGACCTCACCAAGGACCTGCCGGAGCTCAAGACCAGCTTCTCGATCGTCGGCATGGGCGGCGCTACCAATTCGGGCTTTACCGTCTGGGTGCTGAAGGACTGGGCCGACCGCACGCGCTCGCAGAAGGAGATCCAGGCGGACATCCAGGCGCGCCTGTCCAAGGTCAGCGGCGTCGAGGCATTGGTGTTCGCACCGCCCTCACTGCCGGGCGCCGGCGGCGGTCTGCCGATCTCGATGGTCATCCAGTCGACCGGCGATCCGAGCCAGGTCTTCGAGGTGGCCGAACAGATCAAGCAGAAGGCGCAGGCCTCCGGCCGCTTCATCGTCGTGCAGAACTCGCTGTCCTTCGATGCGCCGCAGGTCACGGTCACCATCGACCGCGACAGGGCGGCAGCGCTCAACCTGTCGGTGCGCGACATCGGCACGACACTGAGCCTGCTTGTCGGCGGTGGGTCGATCGCCGAGTTCGACCGGGATTCCAACAGCTACGACATCATCATGCAGGTGCCGGAGGAATACCGGAACAATCCCGAGAAGCTCGGCGAGTTCTTCGTCCGCAGCGTCAACGGGCAGATGGTGCCGCTGTCGGCTGTCGTGTCGATCAGGACCAACTCCTCGCCGGCCTCGATCGAGCAGTTCAACCAGCTCAACTCGGCGACGATCTCGGCACTGCCGGTGCCCGGTGTCACCACCGGCGACGGCCTGACGACGATCGAGGAAATCGCCCGACCGCTGCTGCCGGCGGGCTTCTTCATCGACTACTCCGGCCAGTCGCGTCTGGAGAGCGAGCAGGGCAGCACGATCCTGATCGCCTTCGGCCTGGCCATCGTCGTGATCTACCTGGTTCTGGCGGCGCAGTTCGAAAGCTTCCGCGACCCGTTCATCATCATGATGTCGGTGCCGCTGTCGATCTTCGGCGCCATCGTGCCGCTCAATCTCGGGCTGGGCACGCTCAACATCTACACCCAGGTCGGTCTGATCACACTGATAGGACTGATCACCAAGCATGGCATCCTGCTGGTCGAATTCGCCAACCAGCAGCGTGAAGAGCATGGGCTGTCGCGCAGCGAGGCGATCATCGCTTCGGCCAAGGTTCGCCTGCGGCCGATCCTGATGACGACGGCGGCGATGGCGCTGGGCGTGGTGCCGCTGATCATCGCTTCGGGCGCCGGTGCCGCCGCGCGCTATTCGATGGGTCTGGTGATCTTCTGCGGCGTGATCGTCGGCACGATCTTCACCTTGTTCGTGGTACCGATGTTCTACACCTTCATCTCGCGCAAGGACCTCGCCGCCCATGTCGAGGAACCCGACGCCGCGCAGATGGCGGAACCCGCCCACCATCACTGAGCGGATGATCTGAAATGAAAGAGGCCCCGGAGCGATGATCCGGGGCCTTTTGCTTTGCCACGGCCGCCACTGCATTTTTGCGTTGCACAATGACGGCCGGCGCGCAAAGAAGAAGAGCATGAAGACCGCCGCGCTCCGGGTACTCGTCATCGACGAAAACCGCATCCGCGCCTCGATCATCGAGGCGGGGCTGCGCGAGGCCGGGCATGAGGACGTCACGCTGGTCCACGATGTTTCAGGCATCGGCCGACGCATCGCCGAGATCAATCCCGACGTCATCGTCATCGATCTCGAAAACCCCAACCGCGACATGCTGGAGAACATGTTCCAGCTGTCACGAGCGGTGAAGCGGCCGATCGCCATGTTCGTCGACCGCTCCGACAGCGCCTCGATCGAGGCCGCGGTCGATGCCGGCGTCTCCGCCTATGTCGTCGACGGGCTGAAGCGCGAGCGGGTCAAGCCGATCCTCGACATGGCCGTCAGTCGCTTCAATGCGTTTTCGCGGCTGGCGCGCGAACTGGAGGAGGCGCGCAGCGAACTCGAGGACCGCAAGGTGATCGACCGCGCCAAGGGCATCCTGATGAAGTCGCGCGGCATCTCCGAAACCGAGGCCTATGCGCTGATGCGCAAGGCGGCGATGAACCAGAACCGCAAGCTGTCGGAGATCGCCCAAAGCCTCGTCACCGCTGCAGGCCTGTTGGGAGACGACGCATGAGCGAGGCCCGCTTCGAGATTTCAGCCGGTTTCCTGCCGCTGCTCGACAGCGCGCTTCTGGTCGCGGCCCGGGAGAAGGGCTTTGCCGCGGCCGAAGGCATCGAGCTCACCTTGCTGCGCGAGACCTCCTGGGCCAACATCCGCGACCGGCTCGCGGTCGGGCATTTCCAGGTCGCGCATATGCTGGCGCCGATGCCGATCGCCTGCAATCTCGGCCTGACCCCGCTGGCGGCCAACACCGTCGTGCCGATGGCGCTCGGCCTCGGCGGCAATGCGGTCACCGTGTCGAACGCGCTGTGGCACGACATGGCCGGCCATGGCGCAAGCGACGATCTTTCGCCGCGTGCCGTCGGCGAGGCGCTGCGCGCCGTCGTCGCCGCGCGTGCCCGCAGCAACGCGTCGCCGCTGCGTCTCGGCGTCGTTCATCCGCATTCCGGCCATAACTACGAACTGCGTTACTGGCTGGCTGCCTGCGGCATCGATCCCGACCGCGACGTCGAGATCGTGATCCTGCCGCCGCCGCTGATGGCCGATGCCTTGGGCTCGGGCGCGCTCGACGGCTTCTGCGCCGGCGAACCCTGGAATACCGCCGCCGTTTTGCTCGGCCATGGCCGCATCGCCACGGTCAAGGCCAAGATCTGGCGTTCCAGCCCGGAGAAGGTGCTGGGCGCCGACGCGCGCTGGGGCGAGGCCAATGCCGAGGCGCTGTCGGCGTTGCTGCGCGCCATCCACCATGCGGCGCAGTGGTGCGCGGAACCGGCCAATCACGCCGAGCTTGCCGGCATCATGGCGGCGCCTGCCTATGTCGGGCGCCCGGCCGGATGGATGCTGCCGGCATTGTCAGGCCATCTCGGCACGGCAGTGGACAGTCTCGTCGACGTTGACGACTTCTTCGTGCCGCAGGCCAAGGCCGCGACCTTCCCGTGGAAGAGCCATGCCTTGTGGTTCTACAGCCAGATGGTGCGCTGGGGCCAGGTGGAGCATTCCGCCGCCAATGCCGCGATCGCCCGCGACACCTACCGTCCCGACCTCTACCGCACCGCGCTCAAGCCGCTGGGGGCGGCACTGCCCGGCGCCAATGCCAAGGTCGAAGGTGCGCTGCCGGTGCCGACGCCGGTCGGCTCGGCCGGCGCCAGCCTGGTGCTTGGGCCGGACGGATTCTTTGACGGCGGCCTGTTCGATCCCGACGATCTTGACGGCTACATCGCTGCCCAGCTGAACGTGGCCGGCTGATCGGTCGTCAATTTTTGTGCACTGCACATAAATTGGGCAGGTGCCGACGTGAGTTGGCTATCGATTGATCGCCTGTAATTCGGCAGCCAATGCGGCCGATTTTACATAAGCATCTGAAAATAAAAGGGAACGCCGTGATCAGTGAAACTGGCACGGCTTGTGCATTGCAGTAGACGAGGCCACCGCATCGGCCTGAAACTCGAGATCGAGTTTCGGTGAGCACGATGCGGCAGGGCCAGACATATCGGCGTCCAATGGCGGGCGCCCCAGGCGAAGCTGCCGACCAGATGACCGCGATCCCGGATGTACGGACGCGCGACCCTGGCCGGCAGCTTTTTTTGTTTTCGCGATCCAGATCAGCGCGGCGCCTCCCACGCCGCACAACGGAGCCGACAATGACCACCACCCTCCCAGCCGCGCCCAGCCAGGACAATGCTCCGGTCAGGGCGCTAGCCATCTCCACCATCGCCTTCACCGTCTGCTTTGCCGTGTGGACGATCTTTTCGATCATCGGCGTGCGCATCAAGCAGGAGCTCGGCCTCTCCGAAACCCAGTTCGGGCTGCTCATCGGCACGCCGATCCTGACCGGCTCGCTGGTGCGCATCGTGCTCGGCGTCTGGACCGACCGTTTCGGCGGGCGTCTCGTCTACACCGCGACCATGCTGGCGGCGGCCATCGCCACCTTCCTGCTCGCCTTTGCCCAGACCTACACCCAGATGCTGATCGCCGCCCTCGGCGTCGGCCTCGCCGGCGGCTCCTTCGCCGTCGGTGTCGCTTATGTCTCGCGCTTCTTTCCGGCCGGCAAGCAGGGCACGGCGCTCGGCATCTTCGGCGTCGGCAATGTCGGCGCCGCAGTCACCAAGTTCCTGGCACCCTTCGTGTTGCTTGCCGGCGGCTGGCAGGAAGTGGCGCTGATCTGGGCTGCCTGCCTCGGCTTCATGGCCTTCATCTTCTGGTTCGGCAGCGAGGACGACCCCGTCATCCGCCAGCGCCGCATCCATGGCGGACAGGCAAAGAGCTTCTGGGCCGAGTTCGCGCCGCTGCGCAACGTCCAGGTCTGGCGCTTCGGCCTCTATTATTTCTTTTCCTTTGGCGCCTTCGTCGCCCTGGCTCTGTGGCTGCCGCGCTACCTGATCGGCGTCTATGGCTTCGACATCGTCACCGCCGGCATGATCGGTGCCGCCTATTCGATCCCGGCCAGCATCTTCCGCGCCTATGGCGGCATCCTCTCCGACCGCGTCGGCGCCCGCACGGTGATGTACTGGACCTTCGGCGTCTCGGCGATCGCCACGCTGATCCTGTCGCTGCCGACGGCCGATTATGTCGTGCACGGCATCAGCGGACCGATGTCCTTCCACTTCGAGGTCGGGCCGATCGCCTTCATGGTCGTCGCTTTCGTGCTCGGCTTCTTCATGAGCCTGGGCAAGGCCGCCGTCTACAAGCACATCCCGGCCTACTATCCTGAAAATGTCGGCGCCGTCGGCGGCCTCGTCGGCATGATCGGCGGCCTTGGCGGCTTCATCCTGCCCATCGCATTCGGCGCGCTCAACGACCTCACCGGCCTGTGGTCGAGCTGCTTCATGCTTTTGTTCGCCATCGTCGTGGCATCGCTGGTCTGGATGCACCTGTCGATCCGCCGGATGTCGCGCGAAAGCGCCGACGCGCCGCTGACCTTCGCTGCCCAGTGACATTGTCGAGGAGCACAGCAATGACCGAGAGACTTGTCATCATCGGCAACGGCATGGCCCCCGGGCGCATGCTGGAACATCTGCTGGAAGCAGCACCCGACCGCTACCAGGTCACCATCTTCAACGCCGAGCCGCGCGTGAACTACGACCGCATCATGCTGTCGCCGGTCCTGTCGGGCGAGAAGGCCTTCGAGGAGATCGTGATCCACGGCGACGGCTGGTACATCAAGCACGGCATCACGCTCTACAAGGGCCACAGGATCGTCGCCATCGACCGCGTGGCGAAGACCGTCACATCGGACCATGGCGTCACCGAACCCTATGACAGGCTGGTCGTCGCCACCGGTTCGGTGCCCTTCATCATTCCGGTGCCGGGCACGGATTTGCCCGGCGTGCTGACCTACCGCGACCTCGACGACGTCAACGCCATGCTGCTTGCCGCCCAGTCACGCGCCAGGGCGGTGGTGATCGGCGGCGGACTGCTCGGCCTGGAGGCCGCGGCGGGACTGAAGGAGCAGGGCATGGATGTGACGGTGCTGCACGTCATGCCGACGCTGATGGAGCGCCAGCTCGACCCTGCCGCCGGCTATCTCCTGCAGAAGGCGGTCGAGGCGCGTGGCATCAAGGTGATGACCAAGGCCAACACCAAGGCCATCGTCGGCGATGGCAAGGTCGAGGGCGTGGAACTCGCCGATGGCACCATCATCCCGGCGACGCTGGTGGTGATGGCAGTCGGCATCCGGCCCAATGCATCGATCGCCAGGGATGCCGGCATCGACACCAATCGCGGCATTGTGGTCGACCACGGCATGCGCACCTCCGATCCCGACATCCTTGCGCTCGGCGAATGCGCGGAGGTCGGCGGCCAGGTCTACGGGCTCGTCGCGCCGCTCTACGAGATGGCACGCGTCGCAGCGGCCCATCTCGCTGGCGACGAGACGGCCTGCTTCGTCCATTCCGACACGCCGACAAAGCTCAAGGTCACCGGCATCGACCTCTATTCGCTCGGCGACTTCGCCGATGGCGACGACCGCGAGGAGATCGTGCTGCGCGATGCCGCAGCCGGCATCTACAAGCGGCTGGTGCTCAAGGACAATCGTGTCATCGGCACGGTGCTCTATGGCGAAACGGGTGACGGGGCCTGGTTCAACGACCTCAAGAAGAAGCAGACCGATATTTCGGAGATGCGCGACACGCTGATCTTCGGCCAGGCCTATCAGGGAGGATCGCCGCTGGACCCTATGGCGGCCGTTGCGGCACTGGCGGATGATGCAGAAATCTGCGGCTGCAACGGCGTCTGCAAGGGCAAGATCACCGGCACCATCATTGCGAAGGGGCTGACCTCGCTCGACGACGTCCGCGCCCATACCAAGGCGTCCGCGTCCTGCGGCTCCTGCACCGGCCTTGTCGAGCAACTGATGTCGCTGACCCTGGGCGACAGCTACAACCCTACAGCCGTGCAGCCGATGTGCAAATGCACCGAGCTCGGCCATGACGACGTGCGCCGCCTGATCAAGGCCAAGGGCCTGAAGACCATCCCGGAGGTGATGCAGGAGCTGCAGTGGAAGACCTCCTGCGGCTGCGCCAAGTGCCGGCCGGCGCTCAACTACTACCTCGTCTGCGACTGGCCCGACGAATATGCCGACGACTACCAGTCGCGTTTCATCAACGAGCGTGTCCACGCCAACATCCAGAAGGACGGTACCTATTCGGTGGTGCCGCGCATGTGGGGCGGGGTGACCAGCTCAGGCGAATTGCGCGCCATCGCCGATGTCGTCGACAAGTTCGAGATCCCGCTGGTCAAGGTGACGGGCGGCCAGCGCATCGACATGCTGGGCATCCGCAAGGAGGACCTGCCGGCGGTCTGGTCCGATCTTGGCAAGGCCGGTTTCGTCTCGGGCCACGCTTATGCCAAGGGCCTGCGCACGGTGAAGACCTGCGTCGGCTCCGACTGGTGCCGTTTCGGCACCCAGGATTCGACCGGACTCGGCATCCGCATCGAGAAGTTCATGTGGGGCTCGTGGACGCCGGCCAAGCTCAAGATGGCGGTGTCGGGCTGCCCGCGCAACTGCGCCGAGGCGACCTGCAAGGACATCGGCGTGATCTGCGTCGACAGCGGTTTCGAGGTCCATTTTGCCGGTGCTGCCGGCCTCGACATCAAGGGCACCGAGGTGCTCGGCCTTGTGAAATCGGAGGACGAGGCGCTCGAGGTCATCGTCGCGCTGACGCAGATGTATCGCGAGCAGGGCCGCTATCTCGAACGCATCTACAAATGGGCCAAGCGTGTCGGCATTGCCGAGATCAGGCGCCAGATCCTCGACGATGCCGGCAAGCGCAAGGCCTATTACGAGCGTTTCGTCTTTTCCCAGAAATTCGCCCAGGTCGATCCATGGTCGGAGCGCGTCTCCGGCAAGGACAAGCACGAGTTCCGCCCGATGGCCTCGGTCGGCTATGCGGAGGCAGCGGAATGAGCGAGATGGACTGGATCGCGATCGGGACGATCGCCGACATACCGTTGCGCGGTGCGCGCTGTGTGAACACGCCCCAGGGCAAGATCGGCGTGTTCCGCACCGCCGAAGACCAGGTCTTCGCCATCGAGGACCACTGCCCGCACAAGGGCGGGCCGCTGAGCCAGGGCATCGTCCATGGTGCGGCGGTGACCTGCCCGCTGCACAACTGGGTGTTTTCGCTCGAAACCGGCAAGGCGCTCGGCGCCGACGAAGGCGCGGTCAGGACCATCCCGCTCAAGGTCGAGGACGGGCGCCTGTTCATCGCCCTCGAACTCCGTGCTTCGAAGGCAGCCTGACCATGACGGATGCACGCGAGGTGAGGACCGCCTGTCCCTATTGCGGGGTGGGTTGCGGCGTGCAGGCGCGGGTCGCCGCGGACGAAACAGTGTCCGTGCGCGGCGACCCCGGCCATCCCGCCAATGCCGGCAAACTCTGTTCCAAGGGCTCCGCGCTTGGCGAAACGCTCCGCCTCGACGGGCGTGTGCTGCATCCCGAGATCGCCGGCCGCAGCACCTCCTGGGACGCGGCGCTCGATGTGGTGGCCGGGCGCTTCTCCGAGACCATCGCCCGCCACGGAGCTGACGCCGTTGCCTTCTATGTCTCGGGGCAATTGCTGACCGAGGATTATTACGTCGCCAACAAGCTGATGAAGGGGTTCATCGGCTCGGCCAATATCGACACCAATTCGCGGCTGTGCATGGCCTCCAGCGTCGCCGGCCACAAGCGCGCCTTCGGCGAAGACATTGTGCCCGGCGTCTACGCGGATTTAGAACAGGCCGACCTTGTCGTGCTTGTCGGGTCCAACACCGCCTGGTGCCATCCGATCCTCTACCAGCGCCTGCTTGCCGCGCGCGCCGAGCGCGGAACCAGGATCGTCGTCGTCGATCCGCGCCGCACGGCTACCGCCGGAGAGTGCGACCTGCATCTGCAGCTCAGGCCGGGCACCGACGTGGCGCTGTTCAACGGCCTTCTGGCGCATCTTGTGGGCAGCAGTGCCATCGACCGCGACTATGTCGCCGCCCACACTTCGGGCTTCGAGGCGGCGGTCAGCCTTGCCTGCGCCGACGCGCCGACGCCGAGGCGTGTCGCCGAAACCTGCGATCTCGACAGCGCCGAGGTGTCACGTTTCTACGACTGGTTCGCGGCGACGGCGCGCACCGTCACCGTCTACAGCCAGGGCGTCAACCAGTCGGCCCATGGCACCGACAAGGTCAATGCCATCCTCAATTGCCACTTGGCGACCGGCCGCATCGGCAGGCCGGGCATGGGGCCGTTCTCGGTCACCGGCCAGCCCAATGCGATGGGCGGGCGCGAGGTTGGCGGCCTTGCCAACCAGCTTGCAGCGCATATGGGCTTCGACGATCCCCAGGCGCCTGACAGGGTCGGCCGCTTCTGGCGCACGGTTGCCATTGCCCGCAAGCCGGGCCTGAAGGCCGTCGACATGTTCGAGGCGGCAGGCGACGGCCGTATCAAGGCGCTCTGGGTGATGGGCACCAACCCCGCCGTCAGCATGCCGGATGCCGGCAAGGTGCGCGCTGCCCTGAAGGCCTGCGAATTCGTCGTGGTCTCGGATGTCACCCGCACCGACACCAGCCAGTTCGCCGACGTGCTGCTGCCTGCCGCGGCCTGGGGCGAGAAGGACGGCACGGTGACCAATTCAGAGCGCCTGATATCGCGCCAGAAATCGTTCCTGCCGATGCCTGGCGACGTCAGGCCCGACTGGTGGATCGTCTCGCAGGTCGCCCGGCGCATGGGCTTTGCCGAAGCCTTCGACCATCGGGGCCCGGCGGCGATCTTTCGCGAGCACGCGGCACTGTCCGCCTTCGAGAATGACGGCGTCCGCCTGTTCGACATTGGCGGCCTCGCCGATATCGAGGACAGCGCCTATGATACGCTTGTGCCGCTGCACTGGCCTTTTCCCGCCCGCGCCTCGGCCAAGAGCCCACGCTTGCTTGGCGATGGCCGCTTTCCCACCGCCGACGGCCGCGCCCGTTTCGTCGCCGTTCGCCAGGAGGGCGCGGCGCTGCCGGTCGACGCGGCGTTTCCCTTGGTTCTCAACACCGGCCGTCTGCGCGACCAGTGGCACACCATGACCCGCACCGGCCGGGTGCCGCGCCTGATGGCCAATGCGCCGGAGCCGGTGATCGAGCTGAACGCTGCCGACGCCGCCGCACTTGGGGTCGCCGACGGCGATCTCGTCCGCATCGAAAGCCGCTATGGCGGCGGCCGGGCCAAGGTCGCTGCCAGCGCCGGCCAGCGGCGGGGCGAGGCCTTCCTGCCGATGCACTGGAGCGGGCGCTTTGCCGCCAACGCCGCCGCCGGGTCGTTGTCGGCGCCGGTCACCGATCCATTTTCCGGCCAGCCGGAACTCAAGCACGTCCCGGTGCGGATCGCGCGCGAGCCGGTCGCCTGGGCCGGCGTGCTGATGACCCGCCGCGATATCAGGCCGACCGGCTTTGTCCACTGGAGCCGCGCGGCGGTGGCCGGCGGCTGGGTCTATGAACTCTCCGGCACCGAACCGCCCGAACAGGGCATCCTGCTCGCCCGCCGGCTGGTCGACGTCGTGCCGGCCGACCAACTGCTCGAATACACCGACCGGCGCAGCTCGACCTTCCGTGCTGCCGCGACCGACGCGGCGGGCCGGCTCGGCGAGGCGCTGCTGGTCGCGCCGCAAGGCCATCTGCCCGAGCGCGACTGGCTGCTGTCGCTGCTCGCTTCCGCCGAGCCGCTGTCGCCGCTCGACCGCCGCGCGCTGCTGTCGGGGCGAGCGCCGGTGCCGGTGCCGTCTGTCGGCCGCATCGTCTGCTCCTGCTTCAATGTCGGGGTCAACCAGCTCACCGCCGCGATATCGGGCGGCAGCAAAAGCCTCGACGAGATCGGCACAGCGCTGAAGGCCGGCACCAATTGCGGCTCCTGCCGGTCTGAGATCAGGACCATGCTCGAAGCGTCACGCCTGCTGGCCGCCGAGTGAAGCCGGCGAGGGGAGCAGCCGCGCCTGTCGGTATCACCGCATCTTGAGCGCCGCCACCGCCGCCTCGCTGCGGTGGATATGGTCATTGGCGTCGTCCTGGCGCTGGACCAGCAGGATGAACAGCAGATCGGTCAGCGCCAGTTGCGCGTCGCGGGCGGTGATCGACGACGAGCGGACATTGTCCTCGTCGCTGACCGAATGCAGCACGACGTCTGAAATGGCGCTCAGCGGATTGTCCCTGAGCGAGGAGATGACGATGACGGTGGCGCCCCGCTCCTTGGCGAGTTCGGCGATGCGCACCGTCTCGATGCTTGTGCCCGAATGCGAGAAGGCCAGCATCACGTCGCGCGATCCCAGCGACGCGGCGCTGGCGAGCTGCACATGGCTGTCGCTGTCGTGCAGCACGTTGCGGCCGAGCTTCATCAGCTTGATGGCGAAGTCGCGGGCGACCAGCGACGAGGCGCTGACGCCGGCGAGGTGGATGCGCTCGGCCCGGTCGAGCAGGTCGAGCACCCGCTCCACCGTCTGTTCGCTGTTGACCGACATCGTCTGCTGCATCGCCGCGAGTTTGCCGGCGACCAGCTTCTGCTGCACGGCAATGTAGCCGTCGGCGCGATCGATGCTGCCATGGACCATGCCGGGCGGCGCCTGCCATTGCTGGGCCTTGGCCTCGCTGACCGCAAGCTTCAGCTGCTGGTAGCTGGGATAACCGAGCTTCTGCGCGAATTTCACCACGCTGGACTGGCTGCGGCCCGTCTGCTCGCCCAGCGCCACCGACGACAGGCGCAGCATTTCATCTGGATTGTCGACGATGAACTGGCCGATCTGCCGGTCTGCCGGCGCCATGGTGTCGAGCGTCGCAATGATTTTCGTGAGAACCGACATGAAGCTCCTCGGGGCTCTCTCATCCAGCTGACATCAAGGAATAGAATATTCCAGGCAAGGTTGACAGAGAAGAATATTGCGATCAACTCTCTTGTCAGTTCTGCCGGTTCGATCGGCTGCTGAACGGATTCTTTGATATGGACAAGTTGCGTATCGTCGGCGGGCAGAGGCTGCAGGGCGCGGTCGCCATTTCAGGCGCCAAGAATGCGGCCTTGCCGCAGATCGCGGCCTCTTTGCTGAGCCCGGAACCGCTCTACCTGACAAACCTGCCTGCGGTGAGCGACGTCGAGAACATGCTCGGCGTCATCACCCAGCATGGCGCTGAAATCAGCCGCCAGGGCCGCTCCGTCCATGTCGACGCGAGCAAGGCCTCGTCGCGGGAAACCAGCTACGACACGGTGCGCAAGATGCGTGCCACGGTGCTGGTGCTGGGGCCGCTGCTTGCCCGTTTCGGCAAGGCCGAGGTGTCGCTGCCCGGCGGCTGCGCCATCGGCGCGCGGCCCGTCGACATGCACATCAAGGCGCTCGGACAATTGGGCGCCAACATCGGCATTCGCGGCGGCTCGATCGTCGCCGCCGCGCCCAAGGGGCTGACCGGCGCACGCATCGTGCTCGGCTCGCCGTCGGTCGGCGCGACCGAGACGGCGATGATGGCGGCAACCGCGGCACAGGGCGAGACCGAGATCGTCAACGCCGCCCGCGAGCCCGAGGTGATGGACCTCGCCGCCTGCCTCGGCGCCATGGGCGCAAACATCGAAGGGGCGGGCACGCACCGGATCCTCGTCCAGGGCGGCACGTCCTGGCGCGCGGCCAGCCATCACACCATCCCCGACCGCATCGAGGCGGGAACCTATGCGATTGCCGCAGCGATTACAGGCGGCCAGCTCGAGCTGACCAATGCGCGACTCGAGCACATGGCGTCGGTGGTGCAGGTGCTGGAGGCGGCGGGCGTCAGCGTCTGGCCGGGCGACCGCGGGCTGATCGTCTCGCGCGACGGTCCGTTGACGCCGGTCGACGTCACCACGGAGCCATATCCGGGCTTTCCGACCGATCTCCAGGCCCAGTTCATGGCGTTGATGTGCTGCGCGCCGGGCGCGTCGCTGTTGCGCGAGACGGTGTTCGAGAACCGCTTCATGCATGTGCCCGAGCTGGTTCGCCTCGGCGCCAACATCACCTTGCAGGGCACGACGGCGCTGGTGCGCGGCGGCACACCACTGCGCGGGGCGCAGGTCATGGCCACCGATCTCCGGGCGTCGGTGTCGCTGGTGCTTGCAGCCCTGGTCGCCGAGGGCGAGAGCATCGTCAATCGCGTCTACCACCTCGACCGGGGCTACGAGAGCCTCGACCGCAAGCTCCAGATGTGCGGAGCGACAATCGAGCGGCTACCCGGATGAGTGCGGTGGCGCTCCCCCGTTTCTATCTCGGCGTCGATGGCGGCGGCACCGGTTGCCGCGCCCGCATCGTCGATGCGACAGGCGATGTGCTCGGCCAAGGGCTCTCCGGTCCGGCGACGACGCGGCTCGGCATCGACGTCGCCTGGGCCTCGATCGCCCGTGCCTATGGCGCGGCTGTCGAGGAGGCCGGCTTCGGAGCAGCCGAGCTGGCGCGCACCTTTGCCGGCATTGGCCTTGCCGGCATCGGCCGCAAGGGCGCGCTGGAGGCGCTGCAGGCGCTGGAACACCCCTTCGCCGCTATCGGCTTCACCAGCGACGGCATGGGCGCCTGCCTTGGCGCCCATTCGGGCAAGGACGGCGCCATCGTCATTGCCGGCACCGGTTCGATCGGGCTGGGCGTCGTCGAGGGGCGCGACCTCAGGGTCGGCGGCTACGGTTTTCCGATCTCGGATGAGGGCAGTGGCGCCGATCTCGGCCTGAAGGCGGTGCAACTGGCGCTGCGCGCCCATGATGGCCGCCACGACCGTTCGGCCCTTCTCACCGAGGTCATGCAGCGCTTCCACAACGACCCGATGGAAGCCGTGGCCTGGATGGACCGGGCAACCGCCACCGATTACGCAGCACTTGCGCCCACCGTCATGCGCCACGCCGACCAGGGCGATGCCGCCGGGCGCCGCATCGTGCAGGCGGCGGCAGAGCAGATCGACACCATCGTGCGCACCCTGTTCGACAAGGGCGCGCCGCGCGTCACCCTGCTCGGCGGCCTGGCCAGCCCGCTGGAGCCCTGGCTTGCGCCCGACGTCCGCCGCCGCCTCAAGCCGGCGGACGGCGATGCCGTGTCGGGGGCGATCATCCTGGCCCGACAGCTCGACCGGACGCTCATTGCCAAGGAATAATCCATTCCAAAATTTATTGACAACAGGAATATGCCATTCTAAAACGTTAATGAAAGCCTAGGAGAACCGGCTCCACAGGCTCTTGCATCTTGAGAACCGGGCAGGTGGCGACAAGTGTCAGAACAAGCCTTGATTTCGGAACTGGGGCGTTTGGTTTCCGAGGAGCGGAACCCGCGCACCATGGATATCGACCTTTTGCCGACCATCGACGTGCTCAGGAAAATCAACGACGAAGACAAGCTTGTCGCCCATGCGGTCGAGCGTGTGATCCCAGAGATCGCGGCCGTAGTCGACCGCACCATCGCCGCCTTCCGCCAGGGTGGCCGCCTGATCTATATGGGCGCCGGCACCAGCGGCCGCATCGGCGTGCTCGACGCCTCGGAGTGCCCGCCGACTTTCAGCGTGCCTGCGACCATGGTGGTCGGCCTCATTGCCGGCGGCTACAGCGCGCTGCTGAAGGCCACCGAAGGGGCCGAGGACAGCCAGACCAAGGGTGCGGAGGCGCTGGCCGACATCGAGCTGACATCCAGGGACGTCGTCGTCGGGATCGCTGCAAGCGGCCGTACGCCCTATGTCATCGGCGGTCTGAACTATGCGAAGAAGGTCGGCGCCACCGCGGTGGCTTTGTCCTGCAACCCGCAGTCGGCCATCGCTGAAATCGCCGACATCGCCATTTCGCCCGTCGTCGGCCCCGAGGCGCTGACCGGTTCGACGCGGATGAAATCGGGCACGGCCGAAAAGCTGGTGCTCAACATGCTGACCACCGCCAGCATGATCGGCATCGGCAAGACCTATGAAAACCTGATGGTCGACTTGAAGGCATCCAACAAGAAGCTTGTTGCCCGCGCCGCCCGCATCGTCATGCAGGCAGCCGAATGCACGCTGGAAGAGGCGCAGGCAGCGCTCGCCCAGACCGACAACGACGTGAAGCTGGCAATCCTCATCGTCATGACGGGGATGGAACCCGCCGCGGCGCGATCAGCGCTGGACGGTTCCAGAGGCTTCTTGCGGCAAGCAATCCAGGATGCGAAGCAGGCATCCCAATGATCCGGGCCACTGATCCGGGCAACTGAGTGATCCGGGCGGCCATTCCGGCCGCCGGCGAAAGAGTAACAGGGAGGATGAAATGACCAGCAAATTCAGATATTTCCTTGGCGCGACGACGGCCGTGATGATCGGTCTCTCGGCGGTCGCAGGCCATGCCGATGCAGCGAACTTGCGCATGGCCTGGGCGCAGGACGCCACCGGCCTCGACCCGCACAAGCAGACCGCGTTCTCGTCGCTGCGCCTGCTCGAGCTGATCTATGAGCCGCTCGTGCGCCTCGACGCCGATCTCAAGATCATCCCCGGCATCGCGACGTCCTGGGAATTCGCAGCTGATGGCAAGCAGCTCACCTTCAAGCTCGACCCCAAGGCCAAGTTCCAGAACGGCGCCGCCGTGACCTCGGCCGACGTCAAGGCATCGTTCGAGCGTATCCTCGACGAGAAGACCGGTGCCGCCAACCGCGCCAACTACCTCTCCATCGAGAGCATCGAGGCGCCCGATGCCGGCACCGTGGTGTTCAAGCTGAAGCAGCCCGACGCGCCGATCCTGACCGCCATGACCGACACCAATTCGTCGATCGTCCCGGCAAGCGAGATCGCGGCCGGCACCATCGGCACCAAGGCCATCGGCTCGGGTCCGTTCAAGCTCGAGAAGTGGGATCCCAATTCCAAGGCGGCACTCGTCGCCAACAAGGACTGGGCCGGGGGTGCTACCGGCGTCGACGGCATCGAGATCAGCGTCCTGCCCGACGAAACCGCGATCCTCGCCGCCATGCGCACCGGCCAGGTCGATTTCGCCCTGCTCAACGATCCGCTGATCGCGACGCTGGTGCCCAACGAGCCCAAGCTCCAGCTCAACCGCGCGCCGCTGCTCGCCTACCATGTGCTGCAGCTCAACCCGGCGCGCAAGCCGATGAACGAGCTCGCCGTGCGCCAGGCGATCTCCTGCGCCGTCGACCGCAAGGCGGTGCTCGACACGGCATCCCTCGGTGAAGGCCAGGTGACCGGGCCGATCACTGCACCCTTCTTCGCTTCCGATCCGAATTCGCTGTTCTGCTACAAGCAGGATATCGACAAGGCCAAGAAGCTGATGGCCGATGCCGGCTTTGCCGACGGCTTCAGCGCGACCGTGATCGCCGCCACCGGCGAGCCGCCGACGGCTGCCGCCGAAGCCCAGGTGCTGCAGTCGCAGCTGGCCGAGATCGGCGTCAAGCTCGACATCAAGATGATGGAGCTCAACGTCTATGTCGACACCTGGCTGAAGGGCGACTTCGACATGGCTGTGGCGCTGAATGGCGGTCGTCCCGACCCCTACACCATGTACAATCGCTACTGGACCAAGAACGGCAACCTGCAGAAGGTTTCCAACTTCGCCGACGACACGCTCGACAAGCTGCTGCAGGACGGCCGCGCCGAGACCGATCCGGAAAAGCGCAAGGCGATCTTCGCCGAGTTCGACAAGCAGCTTGCCGAAAAGGCGCCGTGGATCTGGCTCTACACTGGCTATGGCTACACCGCCCAGCAGAAGAACGTGCAGGGCTTCGTGCCGATGCCGACCGGCTCGCTGGTCAGCCTCGGCAAGGTCACCATCCAGTAGCAACTGGCGTTTTGGGCGGCGGGCATCTCCCTGCTGCCGCCCAAAGGCGGTCGCCGTTGAGCCGATGGCGACCGCCCTTGAATCCCGACCGGCCTTGAACCCGCGACTGGCCATGGCCGGTCCAGCCCGGGAACCGCAACGGCTCCCCAACTCCAGATGGTCCTTACGCCATGAGTTACGTGATACGTCGCCTGCGGGCCTTTCCCCTGGTGCTGATCGGCGTCTCGATCATCGTCTTCATCGCCATCCGGCTGGTGCCGGGCGATTCCATCACCGCCATGCTGGGCACCGAGGCTGGGCTTCTGACGCCGCAGCAGCGGGATTCGCTGGCCGTCTATTTCGGCATCGACCAACCCTGGCCGGTCCAATACTGGCGCTGGTTCACCGGCCTGTTCAGCGGCGACCTCGGCATATCGGTGACCTATGGCAAGCCGGTGCTGTCGGTCATCCTCGAACGCTTTCCGTTGACGCTCGAACTGGCGCTTCTGGCCATGCTGATCGCGCTGTCGATCGGCGTGCCGGCCGGCGTCTTCGCCGCCACCCGCAACGAACGTCCCGCCGATCTCGGCGTCCGCATCGTCGCCATGATCGGCCAGTCGACGCCGAGTTTCGTCGTCGGCCTTGTCATCATCTACATCCTGTCGGCCGGCTTCGGCGTGCTGCCGACGATGGGCGCCTTCACCCCGTTCTGGCAGCACCCGCTGCAGAATCTCGGCCAGATGATCCTGCCGGCGATCACGCTTGGCTGCGCCTTTGCGTCGTCGGTCACCCGCGTCACCCGTTCGGCCATGCTCGACGTGCTGAGCGACGACTATGTCCGCACCGCACGCAGCAAGGGCGCCTCCGAGCGCAGCGTCATCTGGCGCCACGCTCTGCCCAATGCGCTGGTGCCGGTGGTGACGCTGAGCGGCATCGAATTCGGCTATCTGCTCGGCGGCGCCGTCATCGTCGAGCAGATCTATGCCTTGCCCGGCCTCGGTCGCATGGTGCTCGAAGCCATCCTGCAGCGCGACTACGCGCTGGTGCAGGGTGCGGTGCTGTTCATCGCCCTCAACTTCATGATCGTCAATCTGCTCGTCGACCTCGCTTATGCCGCGCTCGACCCCCGTATTCGCCTGGAGGGCCGTTGATGCGTGTCGTGAAGGCCATTCTTTCGCATCCGAGCGGCCGCATCGGCGGCGTCATCGTGCTGGTCTATCTGCTCGTCGCCCTGCTCGGCGCCGTCGGCCTGACCCCGCATGACCCCTTGATGCAGTACCGCATCGACCGCCTGCATGCGCCGACATCGTCCTACTGGATGGGCACCGATCTGTTCGGCCGCGACGTCATGAGCCGCCTGATGAAGGGCATCGGCCAGTCCTTCACCGTGGCGTTTTTCTCCGTAGCACTCGCCACGCTTGCCGGCACCGTGCTCGGCCTCACCGCCGCCTGGTTTGGCGGCCGCTGGGACACGGTGATGATGCGGTTCATGGACGTGCTGCTGGCCTTCCCGGCGATCCTGCTGGCGCTGCTCATCGTCACCATCGTCGGCCCGGGCACCTGGACCAGCGTCGCCGCCATCAGCATCGTCTACACCCCGATCTTCACCCGTGTGGTGCGCGGCCCGGCGCTGTCGCTCAAGGCGCGCGACTTCGTCGATGCAGCCCGCACCTTCGGCTCCAGCCGCAGCTACATCCTGACCCGGCACCTGCTGCTCAACCTGGTGGCGCCTTTGACCGTGCAGGTGACTTTGGCGCTCGCCTGGGCGCTGCTGACCGAAGCCGGCCTCAGCTTCCTCGGCCTCGGCACCCAGCCGCCGGCCTCGTCGCTCGGCCTTATGCTGAGCGATGCCCGCAACCTGATGGAGCAGGCGCCGTGGCTGCTGGCCTTTCCGGCCGTCGCCATCATGCTCTCGATCCTCGGTTTCAACCTTCTCGGCGATGCGCTGCGCGACATCCTCGACCCCAAGACGAGGAGGGCGTGACCATGGCGCCTGATATGAAGCCGATCCTTTCGGTCCGCGACCTGCATGTCAGTTTCGGCCCGGCGGCCAGCGCCAAGGAGGTCGTCCACGGCGTCAGCTTCGACCTCGGCGTCGGCGAGGTGCTGGCGATCGTCGGCGAGAGCGGTTCGGGCAAGTCGGTGACGGCGCTGTCGACCAATCGCCTGATCGATTATGCCGGCGGCCGCATCACCAGCGGCACCATCGAATTGCTGCGCGCCGACGGCAGCGTGCTCGACGTCACCCGTGCCGGCCGGCAGGAGCTGACCGGCATCCGCGGCGCCGAGATCGGCGTCATCTTCCAGGAGCCGATGACCTCGCTCAATCCGGTGCTGACCATCGGCGCCCAGATCGAAGAATCGTTCCGTCTGCATCGCGGCCTGACCGGCGCGCAGGCGCGTGACGCTGCGCGCGAGGCGCTCGAGCGGGTGCGTATTCCCGATGCCGAACGGCGGCTCAAGGCGACGCCGAACGAGCTGTCGGGCGGCATGCTGCAGCGGGTGATGATCGCCATGGCGCTCGCCTGCAATCCGCGTCTGCTGATCGCCGACGAGCCGACCACGGCCCTCGACGTCACCGTGCAGGCGCAGATCATGGCGCTGCTGGCCGAACTCAGGCGCGAGACCGGCATGTCGATGATCTTCATCAGCCACGACATCGGCCTGGTCGCCGGCATCGCCGACCGCGTCATGGTGATGCAGGACGGCAGGGTGGTCGAACAGGGCGACCTGGGCGACATCCTCGACAAGCCGCAACATCCATATACGCAGCATCTGCTGCATGCGGTGCCGCATTTCTCCAGCGGCGTAGCGGCACGGACCGACGGCGCGCGCATGGCAGCCCCGCTGCCCAGGCCGACGCTCGAAGTCGACGACCTCGTCGTGCGGTATCCGCTGAAGGGCGGCTGGTTCAGCAAGCCGGTGGGTGCGGTGCATGCCGTCGACGGCGTCGGCTTCGACCTGCTGCCGGGCGAGACGCTGGCGATCGTCGGCGAAAGCGGTTCCGGCAAGTCGACGACCGCGCGCGCCGTGCTCGGCCTGGTTGCGCCGACGCGCGGGGCGTTTGCCGTCGAAGCCCAGGCCGCGCGCCCCGGCCAGAGCCGGCTGCCGGTGCAGATGGTGTTCCAGAACCCCTATGCCTCGCTCAACCCGCGCCTCTCCGTCGAGCAGATCCTGGCCGAGCCGGTGATCGCCACCGGCGCTTCCCCGGATAAGGCGGTTCGCGACAGGATGGCAGCGCTGCTCAAGCGTGTCGGCCTGCCCGAAGACAGCCTCGCGCGTTATCCGCACCAGTTCTCCGGCGGCCAGCGTCAGCGCCTGTGCATTGCGCGTGCGCTGATGCTCAATCCGTCTGTGGTGGTGCTCGACGAGGCGGTCTCGGCGCTCGACGTGTCGGTCCAGGCCCGTGTGCTCGAGCTTCTGGTCGACCTGCAGCACGAATATGGTCTCGCTTATCTGTTCATCTCGCACGACATGGCGGTCGTCGAACGCATCGCGCATCGTGTCGCGGTGATGTATGCCGGGCAGATCGTCGAGATCGGCGATGCGAAATCGGTGCTGTCGGACCCGCAGCACCCCTACACCAGGAAGCTCATCGAGGCCGTGCCGACTATCGACCGCCGCAAGCAGCATTTCGAGCTCGACACCCGCCAGGTGCCGTCTTTGGTGCGCCCGGTCGGCTACGAGCCGCCGGCCGCGACCTGGATGCAATACGGCGCCGACCACAAGGTCCGCGCCGACGCCTGAGGGAAGCGAACATGGCCAGCCACGACATCGCCCAGCGCTTCGAGCATGCATTCGTCCCGCTCGAACAGGCCGTCGCCGCCGGCCGGATTCCCGGCGGCGTACTGGGTGTCGTCGACAAGGACGGCCGGCGCCTGTCCCGCGCCATCGGCCTTGCGCAGCGGTTGCCGTCCGAGCGACCGATGCGCGAAGTGAGCTGGTTCGACCTGGCGTCCTTGACCAAGGTGATCTTTACCACGCCGCGCATCCTCGCGCTGGCCGAGGCAGGCAGCATCGACCTCGACGCGCCCCTGACGACGGTGCTGCCGGACTTGCGACAATATGATGCCGACGCCTGGGAACGGCAGGTCACCTTCCGCCAGTGCCTCGGCCACCAGACGCCGTTCCCGGCGGTCGAGCCGATCTACAGCTATGGCCGCGATCCCGACCTCCTCAGGACATTTGTCCTGCAGCGCCAGTGGCGGAAGCTGGAGGCGCCTGTCTATTCCGACATCAACTTCATCCTGCTCGGCTTTGCCATGGAGCGCCTGTCGGGTACCTGGATCCGCGGCATGGATGCCGGCCCGGGCTTTGCCTTTTCGGCCGATCCCGACCAGTCGGCGGCGACCGAGGACTGCACCTGGCGCCACCGGGTGCTGTCGGGCGAGGTCCATGACGACAATTGCGCAGCACTTCAGGGGGCGGGCCATGCCGGCCTGTTCGGCACGGCGGCTGCGGTGCTCGATTTCGCCCACGGCCTGCTCGACGGCAGCGGCGCCTCCGCCGACACGATCGCGCTGATGCGCACGCCGCTTTCGGACAAGCGCACGCATGGCTGGGAGCATGCTCATGCCGGCTGGTCCGGCGGCGACCGCTGCAGCCCAGCCACGATCGGCCATACCGGATTTACCGGCACCGGCCTGTGGATCGATTTCGACGCCGGCCGCGCCTGGACCCTGCTCACCAACCGCATCCACCCGACGCGTCATTTCGACAGCGGCATATCAGATCTGCGCCGCCAGGTCGGCGACATCATGACAGGAGCTTGAACATGCAACCCATCTGGTCGGTCGGGCTGATGACCGGAACCGTGCTCGACGGCAACATCGACGTCGCCCTGCTCAAGACCGACGGCGAGCGCATCGAGGCCTTCGGTCCTTACGCGCTGGTGCCTTACGAGGCGTCCGTCCGGCCGATGCTGGAGCAGGCCCAGGCCGAGGCCAGGGTCTGGAACTTCGAGGGGCCGGAGCCGGCGATCTTCGCTGCGGCCGAAGAGGCGCTGACCCGCGCCCAGTCCGCCGCCGTCCGCCAGGTCGTCGAGGGCGCCGGCATGGCGATGGCAGAGATCGGCGTCGTCGGCTTCCACGGCCAGACGGTGCTGCATCGCGGCCCGCAGAAAGGCGGCCTGCCGGGCGAGACCCGCCAGCTCGGCGATGGCCGGCTGATGCAGTCGCTGCTCGGCACCAAGGTGGTCTATGACTTCCGCACCGCCGACATCCGCGCCGGCGGGCAGGGTGCGCCGCTGGCCGCCGCCTACCACGCCGCCCTGCTGGGCACGGCCGGCGCCAGCGGCGACAGCGCCATCCTCAATCTCGGCGGCGTCGGCAACGTCACCTGGTGGGACGGCAAGTCCGACCTTGTCGCCTTCGACACCGGCCCGGCCAACGCGCCGATCAACGACTTCGTCAAGGCGCGGGGGCTGGGCGAGATGGACCGCGGCGGGGCGCTCGCCGCCGCCGGCACCGTCGACGAGGCGCGCCTCGCGCGCCTGCTCGAACACCCCTATCTCACGGCTGCCTATCCTAAGTCGCTCGACCGCTTTGACTTCACCGCTGCGATGGCCGACGGGTTGAGCAACGAGGACGGTGCTGCCACCCTGACCGCCTTCAGCGCGTCCTGTGTCGGCAAGGCGCTCGATCTTCTGCCGCAGCGGCCGACGAGGCTGTTCGTCTCGGGCGGCGGCCGCCACAACCCGACCTTCATGGCGATGCTGGGCAAGCGGGCGGGCGTCGAGGCGGTTTCCGCCGACACCATCGGCTGGCGCGGCGATGCCGTCGAAGCCGAGTGCTTCGCCTTCCTCGCCGTGCGCGTCCTGCGCGGCCTGCCGATCAGCTTCCCGAGCACGACCGGCGTGCCGCAGCCGATGACCGGCGGCCGCATCGCCGGCTGACCGGTTGGAGGCTGCCAACCGCAAGGCAGCCAGTCCATCGACAGGAGGGGCGGCAAGCAAGTTGCCGCCGGTTCAGGTCGCCGGCTGGAGCGGCTTGGACAGAAAGGTCCGCGTGCGGCCTTTGGGGAAATCCGCCAGCTCGCCGAACGGCTTGTAGCCTTGGCGCTGATACACCTTCAGCGCCGTCGGGTTGAAGGTGTCGATATAGGCCCCGTGGCAGCCGCGCCGGGTGGCCTCGTCCTCGGCCGCCTGCAGCATGCGTGACGCCATTTTCTGGCCGCGCAGGCTGTCGTCGACCCAGAGCCACTGTATGTAGAGCCAGCCCCAGGCGGTGTAGCCCGATATGCCGGCCAGGAGTTTTTGGTGCTCGTCGCGGACGGCAACGATCAGCGCCTGCTTTTCTGCCGGGCCGACATCCCCTGAATTGAATGTGGTGAGGCGTTCGCCGATGATGTCGAGCTCGTCGGAAGACGGCTTATCGAGGACGGTGATCGTGTGGTTCATTGCGGGGACCCGGTGGCGGATCCTTCTAGCAGGAAAATTCGGCCGCGCCGCATTGATTGGCCCCTGACAAGCACATAATCCTGTGCGCCAGTGCCGGCGGGATGCCCGACCCCGTGGGGCCGGGCATCCTCCCTCAGACGCTACTGCTTCTGGGCATAGGTCGGCTTGCGGGGCGGGTGATGCCGCCCTTGGCGTCGTAGCCGATGTCGCCGATCGCCGTCGTCCAGGGACCGTTCGCTCTCATCGTCTCGGCGACCTCCTGGGCGTTCTCGGCCGAACCCGCCTTGGCAATGGCGGCGGCGATGATTCGGTCATCCCGATGGCGCTGCCGGCCTCCAACGCGATGGATCACCGCGCCGCCTGCGATGCCATGGCCCATGCCGGGCTGCGCTACAAGATCTCCTATGCCAGCAACAGCCTGGCCGGCCTGATCGCGGTTGCCCGCTCGGGCCTGGCGATCAGCGTCATGACCAAGGAGGCGGTGCCGTCCGACCTCCACATCCTCAACGCGCCGCTGCCGCCGCTTTCCAGCCTCGGCATGCTGATCGCCTATGGCGACACCGAACGCTCGCCGGCGGTCGAGGCTTTCGCCAATCACATCCGGCAGGTCCTGCCGACGTTGTGAGGTGAGGATGCGACTGCCGCGCGCATGAGGCCCGTCGCCAACCTTGCGAACTGAGGGGATTTCGAGCGATTTGCGAAAATTGTGGCTGGGGCGCCAGGATTCGAACCTGGGAATGTCGGTACCAAAAACCGATGCCTTACCGCTTGGCGACGCCCCAACACGCTTCGGCAGTAGGCCGCAGCGAGTCAATTGACAGCCGCCTTATATGCAGCGCGCGGCAAAAGCACAATCGTAGCCTTGCCGCTTTCCGCATCATCTTGCGGCAGCTCGCGTCAGGTATGAGCGGCCCAGGGAGCTGGTCGCATTAGGCTCGAAACGACCGAATCGCATGCGCCGACGTGTCGGCGATTGCCGAGCCTCTGCAACGCTGCCCCCTCGGAGCTATGGCGGTCATTCGCCCCAGACGGCGAGCTCGTTTCCGGCCGGATCGACGAAATGGAATCGCCGGCCGCCGGGGAAGGAGAAGATCGGCTTGACGATGGTGCCGCCGGCCTCTTCGACCGCGGCAAGGCTGTCTTCCAATGCCTCGGAATAGAGTACAGGTAGCGGTTTTGCCGGGACTTCGGCCTGGAAACCGCCGTCGAGGCCTTCCGCGAAGGCTGAATAATCGGGGCCGTAGTCGGTGAAGGTCCAGCCGAAAGCCGCGCTGTAGAAGGACTTCACATGGTCGAGCGTGCCGCCAACCGCCGCCATTTCGATGTAGTCGAGCTTGCCGGTCTTGCGCATGGTCGTCTCCGATATTCGTTCCTGATATGTTCTATATGAGGCAAGGGGTGGCCGCAAGGGTGTCGCAGTCCCGGTTCATTAATCGATTGTAGGACATTCCGTGGCGGAACAGTGCCTTGCCTTTCGCAGCGCAGCATCCTATCGCTCGCCGCAGAAGCAGGCGGCGGCCACCGCCCGGCTCCACACTCAGTCGGCGAGGAGAAGGCATGACCAAGTGGGTTTACAGTTTTGGCGACGGTGCAGCGGAGGGACGGTCCAGCGACCGCGACCTGCTCGGCGGCAAGGGCGCGAATCTCGCCGAGATGTGCAGTCTCGGCCTGCCGGTGCCGCCCGGTTTCACCATCACCACGGCAGCCTGCAACTGGTTTTATGCCAATGGCCGCGCCTATCCCGCGACGCTCGAAGCCGACGTCCGGGCGGCCCTCGATACTGTCGGCGCAATCACCGGCCGCCGTTTCGGCGACCCTGAAAAGCTGCTGCTCGTCTCGGTGCGTTCGGGCGCCCGTGCCTCGATGCCGGGCATGATGGACACCGTGCTCAATCTCGGCCTCAACGACGTCACCGTCGAGGCGCTGGCGGCCGACGCCGGCGACGCCCGTTTTGCCTATGACAGCTACCGTCGCTTCATCACCATGTATTCCGACGTGGTGCTGGGTCTCGATCATGAAGTCTTCGAAGAACTGCTCGAAGACGAGAAGGGCCGTCTCGGCTACGAACTCGACACCGAGTTCACCGCGCCGCAATGGCAGGACGTCATCAAGCTCTACAAGGCCAAGGTCGAGGAAGAGCTCGGTCGCGCCTTCCCACAGGATCCGCACGAGCAGCTTTGGGGCGCCATCGGTGCGGTGTTCCAGAGCTGGATGAACCACCGCGCCATCACCTATCGCCGCCTGCACGACATTCCCGAGAGCTGGGGCACGGCGGTCAACGTCCAGGCCATGGTGTTCGGCAATATGGGCGAGACCTCGGCGACCGGCGTCGCCTTCACACGCAACCCCTCGACCGGCGAGAAGATGCTCTATGGCGAGTTCCTGGTGAACGCCCAGGGCGAGGACGTCGTTGCCGGCATCCGCACGCCGCAGAACATCACCGAAGCCGCGCGCATCGCCGCCGGCTCCGACAAGCCCTCGCTGCAGAAGCTGATGCCGGAGGCGTTCAACACCTTCGTTGCGATCTCCAATCGCCTCGAACAGCATTACCGCGATATGCAGGACCTCGAATTCACCATCGAGCGCGGCAAGCTGTGGATGCTGCAGACCCGCTCGGGCAAGCGTACCGCCAAGGCGGCACTCAAGATCGCCGCCGAAATGGCCGGCGAAGGGCTGATCAGCAAGGAGGAGGCGATCTGCCGGATCGATCCGTCGGCGCTCGACCAACTGCTTCACCCGACAATCGACCCCAAGGCGCAGCGCGAAGTCATCGCCGTCGGCCTGCCGGCCTCGCCGGGTGCCGCCACCGGCGAGATCGTGTTCTCCTCCGACGAAGCCGAGGAGCTGAAGTCGGCCGGGCGCAAGGTCATCCTGGTGCGCATCGAGACCAGCCCCGAGGACATCCACGGCATGCATGCCTCGGAAGGCATCCTGACGACGCGCGGCGGCATGACCAGCCACGCCGCGGTGGTTGCCCGCGGCATGGGCAAGCCCTGCGTTTCGGGCGCCGGTTCGCTGCGCGTCGACTATCGCGCCGGCACGCTGATCACCATGGGCCACACCTTCCGCAAGGGCGACGTCATCACCATCGACGGCTCCAACGGCCAGGTGCTGAAGGGCTCGGTGCCGATGCTGCAGCCGGAACTGTCAGGCGATTTCGCCGCCATCATGGAGTGGGCAGACGCGGCGCGCCGCATGAAGGTGCGCACCAATGCCGAAACGCCGGCCGATGCGCGCATGGCGCGCTCCTTCGGCGCCGAAGGCATCGGCCTGTGCCGCACCGAGCACATGTTCTTCGACGGCGACCGCATCGTTGCGATGCGCGAGATGATCCTCGCCGACACCGAGAAGGACAGGCGCACCGCCCTTGCCAAGCTGTTGCCGATGCAGCGTTCGGACTTCATCGAGCTGTTCGAGATCATGGCCGGCCTGCCGGTGACGATCCGCCTGCTCGACCCGCCGCTGCACGAGTTCCTGCCCAAGACCGAGGAAGAGATAGCCGAGGTCGCGGCGGCGATGAACGTCTCGGCCGACAAGCTGCGCCAGCGCACCGAGGCGCTGCACGAGTTCAACCCGATGCTCGGCCATCGCGGCTGCCGTCTCGCCGTCTCCTATCCCGAGATTGCCGAGATGCAGGCGCGCGCCATCTTCGAGGCGGCCGTCGAGGCCGGCAAGAAGACCGGCAGCCCGGTCGTGCCCGAGATCATGGTGCCGCTGGTCGGCCTGATGAAGGAGCTCGACTACGTCAAGGCGCGCATCGACCAGGTCGCGCAGAGCGTGATGCGGGAAACGGGCGTGAATATCGATTATCTCGTCGGCACGATGATCGAGCTGCCGCGCGCGGCCATTCGCGCCCATGTCATTGCCGAGGCGGCCGAATTCTTCTCCTTCGGCACCAACGATCTGACGCAGACGACCTTCGGTATCTCGCGTGACGATGCCGCGTCCTTCCTCGAGACCTATCGCCAGAAGGGCATCATCGAGCAGGACCCGTTCGTCTCGCTCGACGTCGACGGCGTCGGCGAACTGGTCAAGATCGCCGCCGAAAAGGGCAGGGCGACGCGGCCGGAAATCAAGCTCGGCATCTGCGGCGAGCATGGCGGCGACCCGGCCTCGATCCACTTCTGCGAAAGCGTCGGGCTGGACTATGTCTCCTGCTCGCCATTCCGCGTGCCGATCGCCAGGCTTGCCGCCGCGCAGTCGGCAGTCAAGGCGCAGCGCTAAAGCGTTCCAAGGCAACTTAATCGGTCATACCCATTTGCAAATTGGGTATGACCGATCGCATCTGCTGACCTCGCCAGGCAGACGCCGATTTCGAACCGTGATGGCTGACGGCATTGCGCCGCTTGGTTCCGTTGTTCGGCAGCAACGCCGGTGCGGCATCGTCTTCAACGCGTCCGGCACCTCAGCCAAATAGCCGTCACGGTCATCATCGCGCCAAGATTGGGGTGCCAGTGGCCGCGATTCCAGACTGCATTTCCCGGAAATTCGCATGCGCATGCTCGGCAGGTTTTTGATTGGCGTCGGTTTTGCGGCGCTGATGGGGTCTTCAGCCTCGGCGGCACTTCTCGAACCGCGGTTGCATCTCAGGCCTTCCACCGAAGCCACCCCCCGCGTGGCGCTGACGCTCGACGCCTGCGGCGGCAAGACAGACGCCCGCATCCTCTCGGCACTCGTCGACAACAAGATACCGGCGACGATCTTCGTCACCGGCAAGTGGCTGAAGCGCAACGCCGAGGCGCTCGCCGTCATGCGGGCGCATCCCGAGCTGTTCGAGCTGGAAAATCACGGCGCCGAGCATGTGCCGGCGGTCGACACGCCACACAGCATCTATGGGCTGAAAAGCGCCGGCAGCAGCGAGGCCGTGCAGGCAGAGGTCGTGGCCGGCGCTCTGGCCCTGACCGAGCGCGGCGGGCCGGCGCCGAAGTGGTTCCGCGGCGCTACCGCGCAATACAGCAAGAGCTCGATCGCACTGATCCGCAGTCTCGGCTTCAGGATCGCCGGCTATTCGATCAATGGCGACGGCGGCTCGCTGCTCGGTGCGCGCGAAACCGAGCGCCGCGTGTCAGCTGCGAGGGATGGCGACGTCATCATCGCCCACATCAACCAGCCGACCCACGCGGCAGGCGGCGGGCTGGTCAAGGGCCTGCTGGCGCTGAAGGCAAAGGGCTACACCTTCGTGCGGCTGGACGATGTCGAAGATGACGGTACCGACGACACGACGAACTGATGCCGTCGCGCCGCCGCTTCACGCTGCGGCGCGGAAAGCCTCGACCACGCCGACATAGGCTTCGGCGAGTTTTGCCAATGGGCTGTTGCTGCGGCTGGCCGATTCGACCTTGAGCTTGCCGCCGGTGACAGGCAGCGAAAGCAGCAGGAACTGGCGCCTGGCGCCGTCACCGATCGATGCCGCCGCGACATGCCTGTCCTCGCCGGCCTCGTCGAGGCGCATCTTGAACAGCAGGATGCCGCCGACGGCCTCGAGCGCATCGTCGACCATGTCGGCGAATTCCGATTCCGAGACGCTGCCTGGAGCGATCGAGGGGGCGGCGATGGTTGCCGGTCCGGCGTCCTCCGGCGCTTGCGCGGCCAGCTCCTCGGGGCCAAGCACGACGGGCGCAGCTTCCTCGGCGGCCGGCGCTTCCGCCTCAACTTCACCTTCGGCTGATGTTTCCGCCGCAAGCTCAGGCGCTTCCGCAGCCTCGGGAACCACGGCAGCTTCGGTGGACAGCTCCTCCGCCGAAAGCTCGACATCGGCCGCAGCTTCCGCGACCGATTCGGATGCGGCCTCGACGATTTCTGCCTCGGCAACGGAAACCTGGGCGGCGGAAACGTCGGCAGCCTCGTCGCCGGCCGAAATCTCTTCGGTTGCGATAAGCTCCGGGGCTGCGATCAGCTCCGGCTGAACCGTTTCGGCAACATTATCCAGTTGAGCCTCTGGCTCCTGCGATGACGCTTCGTGCTGCGGCAGGCCTTCGTCTTCCGCGCGGGGATGCGTATCCATGTGATGCCTCACAATATCTTGCCCATCCCGCCAGCCGGTAACAAAGGTTAACCGGGACCGTGGCCGCAATATGGCCGCTGGATTTGCCGGCTTGGCTTTCCCCTTGGTCGGACTGGACAATCCGGCCATTGCGCCCAAAATGGCCTGACAAGATCTGGGAGGATCCACATGCTCGGACTGATGCAGGAGTGGCCGCTATTGTGCCACAAGATCATTGACCACGCCGCACGGCAGCATCCCAACCGGGAGATCGTGACGCGGTCGATCGAGGGGCCCATCGTTCGCACAAACTATGTCGAGCTGCGCGCGCGCTCGCTCAAGGTGGCGCAACGGCTGGAGCGTGACGGCTACAAGCTCGGCGACCGTATCGCCACGCTGGCCTGGAACTCGGCGCGGCACATGGAGGCCTGGTACGGCATCATGGGCATGGGCGCCGTCTATCACACGCTCAATCCCAGGCTTTTCCCCGAGCAGCTCGTCTGGATCATGAACCATGCCCAGGACCAGGCGCTGTTCGTCGACCTGACCTTCATGCCGCTGGTCGAAAAGATCGCGCCGCAGGTCGCGTCGCTGAAGCGGATCGTCGTCCTGACCGATGCCGCCCATCTGCCGCCGACGGCGCTGCCCAATGTCATGGCTTATGAGGAGTGGCTGGCCGAAGCCGACGGCGACTTTGCCTGGAAGGCGCTCGACGAACATGCGGCGGCCGGCATGTGCTATACCTCGGGCACCACAGGTGACCCCAAGGGCGTCGTCTACAGCCACCGCTCCAACGTGCTGCATGCGATGATCGCCGTGATGCCTGACGCCATGGGCATTTCGGTGCGCGACGTCGTCCTTCCGGTGGTGCCGATGTTCCATGCCAATGCCTGGGGGCTGGCCCAGAGCGTGCCGATGGTCGGCGCCAAGCTGGTCATGCCCGGCGGCAAGATGGACGGCGCCTCGATCTACGAACTGCTCGACACCGAACGTGTCACCTTCACCGCGGCCGTGCCGACCGTCTGGCTGATGCTGCTGCAGCACCTCGAGGAAACCGGCAAGAAGCTGCCGCATCTCAACAAGGTGGTGATCGGCGGCTCGGCCTGCCCGCGCATGGTGACGGAGAAGTTTGAGCGCAATTACGGCGTCGAGGTCATCCACGCCTGGGGCATGACCGAGATGTCGCCGCTCGGCACGCTCTGCACCATCAAGCCCGAATATGACGAGCTCGAAGGCGACGACAGGCTGAACCTCCAGCAGAAGCAGGGCTACACGCCCTTCGGTGTCGAGATGAAGATCACCGACGACGACAACAACGAACTGCCCTGGGATGGCAAGACCTTCGGCCGGCTCAAGGTGCGCGGTCCTGCGGTATCCGGCTCCTATTTCGGCGGCGCCAGCGCCGAGCAGTTCGACGCCGACGAATGGTTCGATACCGGCGACGTCGCCCATATCGATGAACATGGCTATATGCAGATCACCGACCGCTCCAAGGACGTGATCAAGTCTGGCGGCGAGTGGATTTCTTCGATCGAGCTTGAAAACCTGGCGGTCGGACATCCCGACGTTCAGGAAGCAGCGGTGATCGGGGTCAGGCACTCGCGCTGGGAAGAGCGTCCGCTGATGGTGATCGTGCGCAAGCAGGGCAAGGAGCCTGATAAAGCCGACATATTGGCGTTCATCGACGGCAAGGTCGCCAAGTGGTGGATGCCCGACGACGTCGCTTTCGTCGACGAAATCCCCCATACCGCGACCGGCAAGATCCTGAAGACGGCGCTGCGCGAGAAATTCAGGGATTATCGCCTGCCGACGGACACTGCGGCATAGACAAGTTCATGTGCGGGAAGGGGGCATGAGCCGCCTTTCCGCTTCAACCGCAGCCGGAAACCTTCTAGTTTGACCAGGCAGCGACGTCTGCCGTGGGGACGGCAGTGCTGCCATTTAGACTGGGTGGGTAACGGGGTTCCATGGCTGAGTTCCAGACGAGATATCATGAGGTGCGCACCACGCGTTCGGCCGGTCTGTCCAGGGGCATGGCATCGTTTGCGGCCGTGCTGCTGGTAACAGTGGTTCTCGGCCATCGCCGCGGCCTCGTCGACACCACGGCGTTCTTCTGGGTGCTCGGCATCGTCGCACTGCTTGCCGCTTTTGCGTTGCTGTTGTCCGGCTTTGCCTTTTCGCGGCTGTGGAAATTCGGCGATCGCGGCGGGCACGACCTGACCTTCGGTGCCCTGCTGGCGTTGGTGGTGTTGGCGCCGTTCGGTTTTGTCGCCTACCAGATCGCCACCTTGCCGATGCTGCGCGACATCTCGACCGATGTCGATGACCCGCCGGCGCTGACGGCGGCGGCCTCGCTGCGCACCTCCGCCATGAACAGGCTCGAGATCCCGACCGCAGGCGAGCGCACCCTGCAGACCCAGTCCTATCCGCTGGTTGCCGGGCGGCGTTACGACCTGTCGCTCGACCAGGTGCTGCAGAGTGTTTCGGCCGTGCTCGCCCGCCAGGGCTGGGAGATCGTCGTGCCGCCGCCGGCCGCCGACAAGGCCACTGGTGAAGTCGACATCGAGGCTGTGGCACGGACCTTCATCCTGGCCTTGCCCTCCGACGTGGCCATCCGGATGGTCGATGACGGCGATTCGACCTTTGTCGACATGCGCTCAGCCTCGCGCTACGGCCGCCACGACCTCGGCGAAAACGCCGCGCGGATCACGGCTTTCCTGGCCGAGCTCGACCAGGAAATTGCCAGCCAGGCCGGAACCGCGACGACGGCGACGCCCGAACAATAGGCCTGGCAGGCACGATCGATTTATTCTGACCAGATGTTCTTCAGGCTGGGGAATAGAGACTGTCGATCGCCGCTGCCCCGTTGCTGACGGCCTGGCCGCGGCCGACGAGATCTTCGAGATGCGCCAGCACCGAAAGCCCGGCCGCGCCGTAGAGGCTGGGATCGGTGTTGCGATAGATGGCGCGCACGATGTCGGGGATCGAGCTGTCGCCGGCCGCGAGGCGTTCGAGGATCGCGGCTTCGCGCATCTGACGGTGCGCTTTCAGCCCGCGCACGAATGTCTGCGGCGAGGCGACCGGGCCGCCATGACCGGGCAGATAGGTGCTGTCGTCGCGTTCGATCAGCTTGTCGAGCGACGCCATGTAATCCGACATCGCACCATCAGGCGGCGCCACGATCGAGGTCGACCAGGCCATGACATGGTCGGCCGAAAACAGGATGCCGCTGCCCTCGAGCGCAAAGGCGGCGTGATTCGCCGCATGGCCAGGCGTCAGTACCGTTCGCATGCGCCAGCCGCCGCCATCGACGAGCTGGCCGTCGGCGACAATGACGTCGGGGACGAAGTCGGTGTCGCTGCTGGCATCGAGCGGCGCCACTTCGCCGATACGCAGCGGACGCGCCGAGCGGTGCGGCCCCTCGGCAACCGTCACGGCGCCGGTCGCAGCCTTCAGCCGGGCCGCCAGCGGCGAGTGATCGCGATGGGTATGGCTGACGAAGATATGGCTGACCGGGCGGCCGGCAATGGCGGCAAGCAGCGCTTCGAGATGCGCGTCGTCATTTGGCCCGGGATCGAGCACGGCAAGCGTGTCGGTGCCGATGATGTAGCTGTTGGTGCCATGGAAGGTGAAGGCGCTTGGGTTGTTGGCGGTGAGCCGCATGACGCCGTCGGCAACAGTGACAGGCTGGCCGTAGGCAGGGTCGAAGCGTGTGTCGAAATCGAGAGACATGGCCAGCCGATATCTGTGGGTTCGAGGTGCCCTGGGCAAATTCGTTTGCCGCTTAGCATGGAAGACAATATAGGGAAAACCATGACTACAGCGCCGCGCGTTGAGGCGCAAAGGACGCTGTAGCAGTTTTGAATCGGTGCATGATCCCCAGCGAAAATCGAGTTCGATTTTCAGGGGCATGCAAAGCGTGCCTCGGCGCGCATACCACAAGGGGATTTACATGGCCGCTGCATCCAGTTCCACAGCACTCATCTCGGCGGCATTGCCCGAAAAGGGCGCGACGCGCCTGGCAACGCAGCTGTTGTTGGCCGTTGCAGGCTCGCTGCTGCTCATCGCTTCGGCCAAGACCAAGGTCGTGCTCGGACCGGTCGACATGTCGCTGCAGACGCTGGCCGTGCTCGGCATCGGCGCGGCCTATGGCCTGCGCCTCGGCGTGGCGACGCTGCTGCTCTACATGGCGCAGGGCGCCATGGGGTATCCGGTGTTCCAGAGCACGCCCGAAAAGGGCATCGGCATTGCCTACATGCTCGGCTCGACCGGCGGCTATCTGCTCGGCTTCGTCGCCATGGCGGCGATCGTCGGCTGGGCCGTCGACCGTGGCTGGGGCCGCAGCATCGTCAAGATGCTCGGCGTCATGCTGGTCGCCGAAATCGTCATGATGGCGCTCGGTTTCTCCTGGCTGTCGCTGCTGATCGGCGTGGAAAAGTCCTGGCAGTTCGGCGTCGTGCCGTTCATCGTGCCCGACCTGATCAAGGTGGCGCTGGCTGCCGCTGCCGTTCCGGCGATCTGGGCGCTGCTGCCCAAGAAAGCCTGATCGCCTCGACAGGCGTTTGATCTGCCAGGCGGTGGAATTGCTTGGCGATGGATTGACGGGCGATGGATTAATGGACGCCCCGGCCTTAGAAAGGCTGGGGCGTTCTGCATTTGAAGAGCAGTGAATTCATGACCGTTCTCGTCACCGGCACGGCCGGCTTCATCGGTTTCCACGTCGCCCGCCGCCTCCTGGCCGATGGTCACGAGGTCGTCGGCTTCGACAGCGTCACCGACTATTACGACACCTCGCTGAAGGCCGCGCGGCTGCAGCTGCTCGCCGAGCATGGCGATTTCCGCTTCATCCAGGCCGATCTGGCCGATGCGGCGGCGGTGACGTCCGCTTTCGAATGCCGGCCCGAGATCGTCATCAACCTCGCCGCACAGGCCGGCGTGCGTTATTCGCTCGACAATCCGCAAGCCTATGTCGATGCCAATGTCACCGGCTTTCTCAACATCCTCGAGAACTGCCGCGCAACGCAGCCGAAACACCTGATCTATGCCTCGTCGAGTTCGGTCTATGGCGGCAACAAGAAGCAGCCCTATTCGCCGCGCGACGGCGCCGACCATCCGGTCAGCCTCTATGCCGCCACCAAGAAGGCCAATGAGCTGATGGCGCATACCTACAGCCATCTGTTCGGCGTGCCGGCAACGGGCCTGCGCTTCTTCACCGTCTATGGGCCATGGGGCCGGCCCGACATGGCCTATTACAAGTTCACCAGAGCGATCTTTGCCGGCGAGACCATCGACATCTACAACAATGGCGACATGTATCGCGACTTCACCTATGTCGACGACATCGTCGAAGGCATCGTGCGGCTGATCGACCTGCCGCCCAGGCCTGACCCCGACTATGACATTTCAGCCGGCGGGGCGTCGGGCAGCTGGGCGCCGCATCGCGTCATGAACATCGGCAACCGCCGCAAGGAACATCTGATGGAGATGATCCGCATCCTCGAACGCGCGACCGGCCGCGAGGCGGTGAAGAACTTCATGCCGCTGCAGCCGGGCGACGTGCTCAGCACCTGGGCCGATGTCGGCGACCTCGAAAACCTGATCGGCGAGCTGCCGCACACGCCGATCGAGGACGGGCTCGTCCGCTTCGTCGACTGGTACGGCAGATATTACCGCGTCCAGTAGGTACGGCGATCGGGCGTCTCCCCGCGGGCGCTTCACCGACCGCGCGATGCCGCCCCTCTCCAGGGGGCGGCCGGTCGGGCTTCTCCTCGCCGGAAGTGCCGCGCTGATTTTCCGCGGCTGAGGACGTTGCTGGCGCCCGTTGGCTTTGCCGGCGGGCCTCTTCCATGCGTTGAGGCTCCGCCCGTTTTTGGATTTGGCGCGGTACGTCATATTGAATAGCGCGGACCAGGGAGCGGGGCTATCGTCATCAAGTCGTCCGTATCAGCAACAGGCAAACGGGCGCTTGGAAGCGGTCATCGTGCTTTCGCCCTGTCCAGGGAAGCAAGCATGTTGGCAAACGGTATGGCGGACTCCGCCCAACTCACCATTCTTACCAGAGCGGTCGATGACTATTGCGCGAAGTATCGCGTCGCGGGCGGCCGTGATCGTGAGGAGATAGCAACACGTGTGATGGCGCTATTCCGCCGGGGGATTAGCGATTCCAGTGCATTGGCAGTTGCATTGGAGAAATCCAGCGGCAGCCTTCACATCCGCGCCGCATTCGATTGTGGACGGCTGAGTACGGTGATCCTGGCAGCAACTGTAGAATAGGCGCGGCGAGGTAGCGTTCGGATCCCTCGCGATCGATCTGTAGCTCTGTTCCCACTCTCTACCCATATGCGAAAGCCTGCCCTTTGCGGACGGCAGGCTTTTCGTTTGCGAGGTTTTCGTGACTTCAGAGCATAACGGCCGTGCATCGGGAGACGGTCTGTCCGACAGCCCTTCGGCACCGCAACTCCTGGTGAGCCGCTACGACGATGCCTGCCTTGCGCCTCGATCCTTCGGACCCAACGTCATGAACCTGTGGAAGCCTCTGCTGGCCATGCACCGGGCCGGCGTCCGCGATGAAGATGAAGCGGTGCTGCGCGCTCGTCGACGGCCAGGCGGCACCAAAAAAGGGCCCGCAGACGGTGCCGGCGAGCCCTTTGCGAGTGGGCTGGTTCAGGCCGCCAAAGCCTCGCGATTGGCTTTGCTGTCGGCCAGCGTGGTCAGGTCCTTGTCGGTGGTTTCTTCCTCGGCGAGCGTAGCCGCAAACAGCTTGGCGGCGTCCGGCATCTTCATGATCTCCGCCCAGCGGCGCAGCGTGCCATAGCGGGTGATCTCGTAATGCTCCACGGCCTGGGCAGCCGAGATCAGGCCGGCATCACCGGCGGCGGTGCCCTTGAACTCCTCGAGGATTTCCTCGCCTTCCTCGATGATGCCGTCAATTGCGGGGCATGTCTTGCCCTGGGCGCGCTTGCCGAGAAGGTCGAACACCTGCTGCAGACGCTCGACATGGCCTTCGGTCTGGTCGCGGTGCTTGTCGAAGGCGGCCTTCAGTTCCGGCGAACTGGCGCCGCGCGCCATCTTGGGCAGGGCTTTCAGAATCTTGCGCTCGGCATAATAGATGTCGCGCAGCGTGTCGTAGAACAGGTCGTCGAGACCCTTCTCCTTGTTAGGCATGTCGTTGCTCCTGGGGTTGAGGTATTGCCCGGGGACAACGACCGGTGTCGGCTCAGGTTCCGAAGCGGTGCCACTTTGTGACCAACCCGCTTCGAGCAGGCGTCTTAACGTCGCCTCGCGTTGCGCCTCGCGCGCCGCGGCACGGAGCAACTGTTCGAACCCGTCGCTCAAGCCGTCGTCGCATCGTCCCAGGAGATTGAGCCCCAACAAACCCTTCACTGTCGCGCACCTCCTGAAATCGAATAGGTTGACGCCGGATCAACGCCCGATGCCGAGGTCTGTTCCAGATGATGCGGGTGAGGGTGCAACCGTCGGACCGGCGCGTGCGTCGAGCGAGAAGAAAACCGAGGCCGAGCAGACCGCAAGGAACATTGGCGACGGGGGGAGGGGCTCCGGCGTCGGGGCGCTGCCGCCCGACGGTGCCCGTCAGGAGGCAAGGCCGACAGATCGACCGGTCGTCTGGTTGCTGCCGGGCTTCCGGTCAGCTCGATCGCCAAGCTGGTTGTCGGTGGCATCGTCCTGGCGATCGTCGCTTCATGATGGGGGAGGCTGCAAGCTGCATCGAGCAGCCCGGCCCACCGAAGCGTGACCTGCAATTGAGCAACAAGGCTGAGCCAAGGCCACCGGTCCTGTTCCGGCACGGAGGGAACCTGTCGCCTCGACTTTGGAACGGATACAGGCGAGAGTGGTCTGGCGTGGCAATTGCCGGCGGCCAACGGGTTCGCATCGGCAGCACTCTCGATCTGGATGATCTTGCTTGTAACGGAAACTGAAGCGCGACCGACAGGAGCGCACAAGGACTTCTTGAGATGTCCGACCTTCCGAACAAACCGCTTGGCTCTCACCCGCTGGTGCAGCGCCTCGTGACAGAAACCAGCATAACAGAAGAGGAAGCCCGAGAACTCATCGCCCTCATCGGGTATGGTTGGCAGTCGCTGTTGCGAGAGGCCAATCTGCTGGCGAAAAAACGGTAACGCAGACCTCTGGCGTTTAAGGCTATCCGATCTTCCTGATACGGCCCTTGTCCAATCGGAAAACGCCGTCGGTCCCGCCCTGCTTTTCGAGGTCCGTCAGCAACTCGTCCCAGATTCCGAGGAACTGGCCACAATCCTCGCATGATATCGGTGTCCCAGGGTCGACATCCTCGGGAATGCGCAAGCGAATTGTTTCGCAATAAGGACATTCGAGCTTGTGATTGAGATATTTGGCATCAACCATGGTTGCATCCTCACCGCAGAGACGGCCAGTGGATCGACCGCTCGGATAGATGGAATATCAGGCCGCCACATCACCGCTTGGCATCGTGAGTGCTCCCGTTGGCTTGAAGGTCTGCCGTCAGCTTCTCCAGAGCGTCGACGGAATCCTGATAATGCGATGCGTAGCGGGGAAACATGACCTGCTGAGTTCGATAGAAATCGAGCCATTTAGGCAGATCGGAGATGGGATAGGTGTTCTTCCAGGAACCTTTCGACATTGTGAATGTGCCCGCGATCGGATCATACACGACATCCATGAAAAAGGGTTGGGACAACTTCATCTAGTCGGCCGATGACCTCAGGCGTTTTGCGCTGCTGCGGCTGCCTTGGTGCGATCCCAGCCGGCAGCCTGGGCATCGTCAAGCAGGCTTTCCAAACGATCTGTCAGGGCGCTTTGGCATTCTGCGTCATAGGCAAGCGAATTGGCGTGACTTTCCGGCGATTTGATCGCCATGTTTTTTGGCATCGATGGCATGTCCATGTGCAGTGGGGTGGCGACCCTACGTCGCCACCCGCCGTTTGAACCATAAGTCAGACGTGTCTCTGCTGTCCCGATTCCGCCGGCGGCGGCGCAGCGCCGTCCTGAACAAGGATGTCCTTCTTGCGCGCAAAGGCGACAAGGACACCCCTGGCGGTTTCAGCATCGATGTCGCCTGCCAAAGCAGCCCGACACGCTCTGATGGCAGCCCTTTGCTCCGGACTGTTGCCGCACCATTCCATGGTGAACTGATAGGCGTCGGCAACCGTGTTTAGCTGACGCGGGAAACCAAGACCGACCCAAACGCGGACGGGCTTGCTGAACGGCTGTGCCAGCATTGCATGCCCCTCCCGTCAAACGCCGACGCCACTTGCGCCCGTCTTGCCGCCGATCATCCACGGCAGTGGGACGCTGACGTCTTCCAGTATGTCGATGGATTTGGCAAAGCCGATGAATGCCTGCCGCGCGGCGGAAATCGGATAGTCGCTGTCGAAGGCGCGCTGGCACGCTCTCAGGGCCGTCTCGTAGATCGGGCCACGGCGGTTTCTTGGCCATTCGTAGAGAAATTCTAGGGCGTCCTCGAGGCAGGCTATCTCCTCAACAAGACTGTTTCCGACCTTCACGAAAACAGGGCTGTCGAACATCCGATCGCTCATCAGATCCTCCAAGTCGAACGAAAGTTTGCGTTTTTGGATAGGCCGACGCCGACAGCGGTGCCGGCCCGCATTCGATATGTGTTGGGATAATTCTTGTTTCAAGATCGATTTTCGTGAACCGTCGTGAATTGACTCCGCAAGGTATTTGTTCCTGTTTTGTTCAAAATGCTTAATGCCGACAATGCCCTTTCCTGTCCAAGCTGAACGATGCCAGCGAGGTCGCGGTTCGGTCACGCTTTTGCAGGTGCAGCCACGTCTGATTGATGGCAACAAGCTGCGCAGGCTTGTCGCCATCAATGACTAGGGGATGCCATTTTTCCGGGAAGATTGGGACATGCCACGCAGACCCAAAAGAAGCGAAAAACTGACCGAGAGCGAGATCGAGGCGATTGTCCTCGCCGCGATCCCTTTCCGCAAAGCAGTCCAGCAGTGCTTCATCGGCCTGAAGCCGTTCAACGAGACCTACTCGCTCCTGCACGACCACGTTAACAGGCTTGACGCGGTTCTGGGGAAGATTACCGGCGAGACGATCGACCATCGCGGGAAAGACCTTGGGCTGCTCCCGCGGCGGCCGTGACGTTGCCTGTTAGCCGATGCCGATGCGGGCGATGCCGGTGTAGGCGGCGACCCCGGCAAGTCCCTCGATCACCGGCGTCGCCGCGTCGAACTCGCCCAGGCTGTCCTTGTAGCTGAACGGAATGCCCATGAAGTCCCAGCGGCCGAGATGCGTCACCTGGCCTGTCAGCTTCTTGATCTCGTTCTTTGCGACCCGATCCAGGATTTCGCCGGCGACATCGTCGATCGGCCAGCCCAGCGGCGTGTTGACGTCGAAATCGACCTTGGTCAGAACGGCCTGGGTGACCACCAGGTCGCCATAGACATAGCCGGCGGTCAGATCGGCGGTGAGCCGGATTTCCGATGCGAAGTCGCCGCTGCCCAGTACGCTCGCGCTCGCCAGGCCGAGCTTCAGGCCGCTGGGACCGTCGATCCAGGCCCGCGCGGCGCCGAGAAAGTCGATGACCGCCCGGAGCCCGATATTGCCGGTTACCGTCAGGCCGGCGCCGCCAAAGATGATGCCGGTGGTGATGTCGGCGGTCAGCTTCTTGAGGCTAAAGGCCCCGCTGACGCTCCATTTGACGAGCCCGCCGCCGCCGGCGTTGACCATCACCGCGGGCTGGAGAACCTTGGCGGTGAAGTCGATGAACCGGGTCTTCGGCAGGTAGACGGCCATGTCGACCCGATCCGCGCTGACGCTGGGCGCAGGGATCGCCTGGCCATAGGGAAACAGCGGGTCCGGCTCGACGGTGATCGAGGTCGGGTCGCAGCCTCCGACAGCGATCTGCGCCCTCGAGGCGGTGACCAGCACATGATCGCCGTCATAGTCGAACTGGAGCGGCTCGAGCAATGTCAGCCAGGGCGCAAGCTCGCCCGTCTCGTAATAGGGCAGGAGCGCGATCAGCAGATTGATGAACATGTTCTTGGTGGTCCAGATGCTCGGCAGCTCGACCTCCTGCAGAAAGCTGTCCTGTTGCGGCGCGGGCAGGGCTGTCTTCGCCAGGACCGCGACCGCGTCCGGCCCCCAGGCTCCGACCATGTTGGTGTCGGCGCTGCCTTGCTCGCGCCAGAACAGTTTTCGCGACGCAAAGTCATAATCGAGCACGAGCCGGATCGGCTGGCTGGTCGTGACCTCGTAGGTCCTGATGATCTCGCTCGGATTGCCCCTGAGATGGATTGTCGCCTCGATCCTGGCGTCGAGCTCGACATAACCGAAGCCCATCTTGACCTTCAGGTCCGACAGGAACGCCGAATAGGCAAGCCCATAGACCGGCAACGGGATGTCTCCCATGCCGACTGCCGGCTGGTCGGGGAAGACCCCTTCCAGCTTGCCCTGGATTGCCTGGATTTCCCGAACCAGCTGCAGCCTGCTGAAGGCAATTGCCGGCATGCCCTTGGCAAAATTGATGAATCGCGAATGAAGATCAGAGATAGTCATCGATACCCCCCACGAGTTTTCGTTGCTCTCTTACTTCATCAGTGAAACAAAATATTAACCTTACGTCCAGTCGGTATACTCAGGCATCTCAGATGGGTCGAGAAGACGGACCCGCCCCTGTTCTTCCAAGGCCGCAAGCGACTGCCGACAAGACTGAGGCTCCGCGCATCCGTCGGCTCGATCCGGCATCACCCCGCATCCAGGCGCTTCACCTCGGCCGCCAGATGATCGCGTCCGGCGGCAACACCTTTTCTGCCGTCCATCGCTGAGCCTGTGCGAACCGGCGGCCGCCGATCCTGGTGGCCTGTGTCCCCGATGTTCTCCTCCGACTGACCGGCCTGCCTGTCTGAGGACAAATTTCGCGCCAGGATCAGCTGTTCAAGCGTGCCGGGGAATTGCATTCCAGAAGATGCGGAAGGCGGGCAAAAACTGACTGTGCAGGCGGTGGATTTTGGTCGTGTCCTGCTTGCGACACCGCTAATTTGTGCGAAACTGCAGCCAATCGGTCGTTTCGGCACTCAAACCGCGGCCATGGAACGATTTCCGAAGGCTTTTCAATGCTTGCCAGACTGACTCACCTGGACCGTCTCGAGGCGGAGGCGATCCACATTTTCCGTGAGGTTGCCGCCACTTTCACCAAGCCTGTGATGCTCTATTCCGTGGGCAAGGATTCCTCGGTCCTGCTGCATCTGGCGATGAAGGCCTTCTACCCCGCCAAGCCGCCATTCCCCTTCCTGCATGTCGACACGACGTGGAAGTTCCGCGAGATGATCGAGTTCCGCGACGCGATGGCGCGCGAGCTCGGCTTCGACCTCCTGGTCCATGTCAATCCGGACGGCGTCCGCGACAACATCAATCCGTTCGATCACGGCTCGAACACCCATACCCATGTGATGAAGACTGTCGGCCTGCGCCAGGCGCTCGACAAATACGGCTTCGACGCGGCCTTCGGCGGCGCCCGTCGCGACGAGGAGAAGTCGCGCGCCAAGGAGCGCATCTTTTCCTTCCGCAATGCCCAGCATGCCTGGGACCCGAAGAACCAGCGTCCGGAAATGTGGAAGATCTTCAACACCCGCGTCGCCCAGGGGGAATCGATCCGCGTCTTCCCGCTCTCCAACTGGACCGAGCTCGATATCTGGCAGTACATCCTGCAGGAAAACATTCCGATCGTGCCGCTCTATTTCGCCAAGCATCGGCCGGTGGTCGAGCGTGACGGCATGCTGATCCTGCGCGACGACGACCGCATGAAGCTCAGGCCGGGCGAGGTGGTCGAAAACAAGCTCGTGCGCTTCCGCACGCTGGGCTGCTACCCGCTGACCGGCGCGATCGAATCCGACGCCGACAGCCTCGAAGGCATCGTCAGCGAGATGCTGACCGCCCGCACCTCCGAGCGGCAAGGACGCCTCATCGACCGCGACGAAGCCGGCTCGATGGAAAAGAAGAAGCGCGAAGGGTATTTCTGAGAATGCGCCACGCCATGGCCACCAAGATCGAGGCCGCCGAGAGCGTCCGCGAATATCTCGCCGGCCAGGAGCAGAAGTCGCTCCTGCGCTTCCTGACCTGCGGCTCGGTCGATGACGGCAAGTCGACGCTGATCGGCCGGCTTCTCTCCGACACCAAGCAGATCTTCGAAGACCAGCTCGCAGCCCTCGAGCGCGATTCGCGCAAGCACGGCACGACAGGCGAGGACGTCGATTTCGCATTGCTGGTCGACGGGCTGGAAGCCGAGCGCGAGCAGGGCATCACCATCGATGTCGCCTACCGTTTCTTCGCCACGCCGAAGCGCAAGTTCATCGTCGCCGACACGCCCGGCCATGAGCAGTACACCCGCAACATGGCAACCGGCGCCTCGACCGCCGACCTCGCCATCGTTCTCGTCGACGCGCGCCAGGGTGTGCTGCGCCAGACGCGCCGGCATTCGATCATCGCCTCGCTGCTCGGCATCAGGAACATCGTCGTCGCGATCAACAAGATCGACCTCGTCGGCTTCGACCAGGGCGTGTTCGACCGCATCACTGCAGAATATGCCAGCTTCGCCGAAAGCCTCGGCTTCAGGTCTATCGTGCCGATCCCGATGTCGGCGCGCTTCGGCGACAATGTCACGCGGCGCTCGGACAAGATGGGCTGGTATTCCGGCCCGACCCTGATCGAGCATCTCGAGACGGTTGTCGTTGAGGAAGAGGCGACCGACCGGCCGTTCCGCTTCCCGGTGCAATATGTCAACCGGCCCAATCTCGATTTCCGCGGCTTTGCCGGCACGATCGCCTCCGGATCGATCTCGCAGGGCGACGAAATCGTCGTCGCCAAGTCAGGCAAGCCGTCGACGGTCAAGCGCATCGTCGCCCATGGCGGCGACCTGCGCAGCGCCGTTGCTGGCCAGGCCATCACCCTCGTGCTCGAAGACGAGGTCGAGGTGTCGCGCGGCAACCTTTTGGTTTCGCCTGATGCCCGGCCCGATGTCGCCGACCAGTTCGCCGCCAATGTCGTCTGGTTCGACGAGCAGGCGCTGCTGCCGGGGCGCTCCTACATCCTGCGCACCGAGACCGACCAGGCAAGCGCCACCGTCACCGAGCTGAAGTACCGCATCAACGTCAACGACTTCGCCCATGAGGCGGCCAAGTCACTGGAGATGAACGAAGTCGGCGTCTGCAACATCTCGACCCAGTCGCCTATCGCCTTCGACAGTTTTGCCGAAAACCGCACCACCGGCGCCTTCATCCTGATCGACCGGATCAGCAACGCCACCGTCGGCGCCGGCATGATCCTGCATCCGCTGCGGCGTTCTGAAAACATCCACTGGCAGTCGCTCGACGTGACCCGCCATGCCCGCGCCGACCTCAAGAACCAGCGCCCGGCGGTGCTGTGGTTCACCGGCCTGTCTGGTTCGGGCAAGTCGACAGTCGCCAACATGCTGGAAAAGAAGCTGCACGCGGCCGGCCGCCACACCTACATCCTCGACGGCGACAATGTCCGCCATGGCCTCAACCGCGATCTCGGCTTCACCGACGAGGATCGTGTCGAGAACATCCGCCGCGTCGCCGAAGTCGCCAAGTTGATGGCCGATGCCGGCCTGATCGTCATCGTCTCCTTCATCTCGCCGTTCCGCGCCGAGCGCCGCATGGCGCGCGAATTGATGGGGCAGGGCGAGTTCGTCGAGGTCTTTGTCGACACGCCGTTCGAGGAGTGCGCCAAGCGCGACCCCAAGGGGCTGTATGCCCGTGCGCTCGCCGGCGCGATAAAGAACTTCACCGGTGTCGATTCGCCCTATGAAACGCCGGAGAATCCTGAGATTCATCTCCAGACACTCGGCAAGACCCCTGAAGAGATGGTCGAGACCGTCGAGCACTGGCTGAATGAGCGAGACCTTGCAGAGCATCAATACGACGACGGCGGCGGTATCTGACGAAGCCATACTGGAGACCTTCGAACGCCTGGCCATCGCGGCCGGGCGAGCGATCATGGAGGTCTACAATTCCGAGATCACGGTGACGGACAAGGCGGATGCCTCGCCCGTCACGCAGGCCGACAGGGCTGCTGAAAAGATCATCCTCGAAGGATTGCGCGCGGCCTTTTCAGGTGTGCCATGTGTCGCCGAGGAAGAGACGTCGGAGGGTGTGATTGCGCCCGATCTCGGCCGCGCCTTCTTCGTCATCGACCCGCTCGACGGCACCAAGGAATTCGTCAAGCGGCGCACCGACTTCACCGTCAATATCGCGCTTGTCCGCGACGGCGCGCCCGAAATCGGCGTCGTCTATGCACCTTGCACCGGCCGGTTCTTTGCCGGCCGCCCTGGCAAGGCCGAAGCCTTCGAGATCGTCGACGGCGTGGCCGCCGGCCGCCGCCAGATTCATGTGCGCGAAGGCCGTGAGCCGCTGACCATCGTCGCCAGCCGGTCGCACCTGACACCCGAGACCGAAACCTTCATCAAGCGCGTGCATGCCGCCGAGATCGTCTCGGTCGGCTCGTCGCTGAAGTTCTGCCTGCTGGCATCTGGTGAGGCCGACCTCTATCCGCGCTTCGGCCGGACAATGGAATGGGATACGGCGGCGGGCGATGCGGTGTTGCGCGCCGCCGGCGGCACCACCCATACGCTGGATGGCGCGCCGCTGGTCTATGGCAAGCGCAACCAGGCCAATGATGCGGATTTCGCCAATCCGCATTTCGTCTCGAGCGGCCGGATCATCGACCCGGCCTTCATGTTCTGATCTGAAATTACCGCTTATTCGGCCGCGATCTTGGCCGAGTTGGAGCCGACATAGTTGCGGATCGTGGTGATGATCCGGTCCTGGTCGGCTTCGCTGAGGTAAGGATGCATCGGCAGGCACAGGATGGTGCCCGGCACGGCATCGGATACCGGCAGGCCGCCCGGCGTGCGCGGGTAGTGGCTGTAGGCCACCTGCACATGCAGCGGCTTCACGTAATAGATGACCGACGGAATGCCCTCGGCCTGCAGGTGCTGCTTCAGGCCGTCTCGGTCCGCAGTCTCGATGGCGTATTGGGCCCAGGCCGAACGGCCGCCGGAAGGTGCGCGCGAGGCTTTCACCACATCGCCGAGGCCGTCGGCATAACGCTGGGCGACGCGCGCACGCGCCTCCATCTCGTCTTCCAGGATCGCCAGCTTCTCGATCAGGATCGCTGCCTGCAGCGTGTCGAGGCGCGAGTTCAGGCCGACATGGATGTTGTCGTACTGGGTCTCGCCCTTGCCGTGGAAGGCGAAGGAACGCAGCTTGGCTGCGAACGCGTCGTCATTGGTGAACATCGCACCGCCGTCGCCATAGCAGCCGAGCGGCTTGGCCGGATAGAAGCTGGTGGCGGCGACATGGCCGTAGGCGCCGCACATCTTGCCGTCCTGCGAGCCGCCGATCGACTGGGCGGCGTCCTCGATGACCAGCAGGTTCTCGCGCTTGGCAATCGCATCGATGGCCGCATAGTCGGCGGCGATGCCGAACAGGTCCACCGGGATGATCGCCTTGGGCTTCAGGCGGCCTTCGGCCTTGATCATGGCGATCGCGGCTTCGAGGCTCTCGATGGATATGTTGTAGGTATCCGGCTCGATGTCGACGAAGACCGGCTCGGCCTTGGCAAGCGCCACCACTTCGGCGGTGGCCGCGAAGGTGAAGCTCGGCACGAACACCGCATCACCTGGGCCGATGCCGGAGGCGAGCAGAGGCAGCAGCAGCGCGTCGGTGCCGTTGGCGCAGGCGACCACATGCTTGACGCCGACATATTCGGCGAGCTGGTTCTCGAATTCGGTGACTTCCGGACCGAGGATGTAGCGTCCTTCATCGACAACCTTGTCGATGGCCGCCTTCAGACGGTCGCGGATTCGTTCGCGCTGCGCGCCGAGATCGATGAACTGCATTATTGCCCCAAAACCCAATCGTTTCTTCGCGCCGCTGATAGCAGAGTTGGGGTGCCCGAAAAAGCCGAGCACCCTGCGGCATGCAGGGCGCGGCTGCGGTTCCTGTTACTTTCGGTTGCAGCGATTTCGCGTCGAAAATGGCGGAAAACAGGGACTTTCAGGCAGATGCGTTTAAGCCGGCTTGCCGATGCGAAACATAAAGTGATCGCTGAAATCGCCTGTAAACGCCCGATTCAGGCCAGTTCGCGCCGCCATGGCGGGTTTGCGCCTGCCCTGGATACGGTTACCGCCGCGGCCCGCGCGCCGAGCGAAAGTGCCGCTTCGATGGCTGGTTCCGACAGGTCCGCAACAGCGTCCTTGGTCAGCATCTTCTGTTCGTGCAGCGAGGCGAGAACGCCGGCATTGAAGGTGTCGCCGGCGCCGACTGTGTCGACCACCGTTACCTTTTCCGGCGTCACCGAGATGGTATGGCTGGCGCTGTAGGCGGTTGCGCCCTTGCTGCCCCTGGTGACGATCACCAGCTTCGGGCCCTGGCCCAGCCAGTGCGCCGCGATCTCGTCATGGCTGCCGGTCTCGCCGAACCAGGCCAGGTCCTCGTCCGAAAGCTTGACGATGTCGGCCATGACAAGCATGCGGCGCATGCGTCCAAGATGCGCCTGCTTGTCCTGGATGAAACCCGGCCGGATGTTGGGGTCGAACATCATGACGCGGCGCTGGTGCTCGCGCTTCATCAGCGCCTCGTAGGCGGAACCGCATGGCTCGGGAATGAGGCTGATCGCGCCGAACAGCATGGCATCGATGTCGTCGCCAAGGCTCGGCAGATCGGCCTCGGTCAGCATGCGGCCGGCGGTGTTTTCGTCATAGAAGGTGTAGGTGGCGTGGCCGTTGTCGAGCCGGACGAAGGCCAACGTCGTCGGCCGTCCCGACAGATTGGCGTGGCGCGAGCCGACATTGCTCGCTGCGAGCACGTCGCGGATCTGCTGGCCGAACAGGTCGGATGACAGGCCGGAGAAGAATTCGGTCGGCACGCCCAGGCGCCCGAGCGCGATCGCCGAATTGAAGATCGCACCGCCGGCATAAGGCGCAAAGGCAGGTTCGCCGTCGGGACTTTGCCGTGGCAGCATGTCGATGAGCGCTTCGCCGCAGCACAGGATCATGATTTGCCGGTTCCCTCTGGATAGATGACGCCCTTGCGGACGATGACATTGGCGTAGAGCCTTGGCTCGCTGGTGGCAATGATGGTGTGGGCCGCCTTGACCCTGTCGTAGAAGGCATCACCGGCGAGCGGCACGACGGCGAAGCCGGGTGCGCGATGGGCACAGACCTCTGCGATTTCGCCATGCACGGGGTCGGACACATCAGGGTCGCCCTTGACCGAGGAGCGGAAGATCGCCTGCGGCACGAAATCGTCGACCGGCAGCACCTGCAGCACGGCGTCGAGCACCGGGATCAGGTCCAGCCCGTCGGCGCGGACGACGCGGCGACCATGCTCGAGCGCGGGATAGTTGCCGTCGACGATGGCGATCTCGTCGCCATGGCCCATCGCCCGCAAGGTGAAGAGCAGTTCGGGTCCGAGCAGGGCGGGAATGTTGATGAGCACGATCAGACCCCTCGCGACGGTGCGGTCGAGCCGATGAGGAAGCGCTCTGACAGCGGCAGGCTGGCGCCGCCCATGGCGCGCGCATGGATGCCGACGGTGCCCTCGCGGACGGACGGGATACGCAAGCCCTCGACGTCGATCCTGCCGATCGCCGACTGCACTGCCTGCACCAGGCGGGCGCGGATCGACGCCGGCATCCAGCCGTCGATGACAGCACTTTCGAAATCGATGACCGAGGCCGACGCCACGATGGCATAGGCAAGCGCCTCCGAGGCGGTCGTAATCCAGTTGTCGAGGTCGGGGCCCATGTCGGGCCCGAGATCTTGCCATTCCTCGGGCGATGTCCAGAGGTAGGCCGCTTCGATACCCCTGGCGTTCAGTGCCTTTTCGAGCACGGCGATGGAGGCGACGTCGATGAGCTGGGTTGGCCTGCCGCCGGGGCCCGGCACCGGCATCGAGCCGAGCGCGCCGGCATTGCCCGTCGGACCGCTGTAGAGCCTGCCGTTCAGCACCACGCCGCCGCCGGCGAAGGCGCCGATGTAGAAATAGACGAAGTCGCGCAGCGCGCCCATGTCGCCGAACACCAGTTCGGCGCCGCAGGCGGAGGTGGCGTCGTTCTGGAGATAGACGGGGAAGGAAAACAGCGCCTGCAGGTCGGCGCGGATGTCGCGGTTGCGCCAGGCATCCATGATTTCTCGCGGAGCACCCGCCGTGTCGACCCAGTTCCAGAGCTCGAACGGCATGGCGACGCCGAGGCCGGCGATGCGCTTGTCCTGCTCGCGCGTCAGGCCGGCACGCATCTGGGCGATGCCTGATTTCACGAATTCGATGGTGTCCTGAGGCGTCGGGTAGCCATAGGAATTCTGCAGCATCGCCCGCGTTCTGCCGAGAAAATCGATCAGCACGAGTTCGGCGCTGCGGCGACCGATCTTGAGGCCGATGAAGAAGGCGCCTTCCGGGTTGAGCGCCATCGGAATGGAGGGCTGGCCGATCTTGCCGCGGATCGGCTCCTGGCGCAGCAGAAGCCCTTCGACCTCCAGTTCGCGCATGATGACGGAGACGGTCTGCGCCGACAGGCCGGTCATGCGGGCGATGTCGGATTTGGCCAGCGCGCCGCTCTGCCTGACCAGTGACAGCACCAGCCGCTCGTTCTGGTCGCGCATGCCGCTCTGGTTGGTGCCGCGCAATTGCGGGGTCTCCGCAGCATCGGGCGAACCGTGCCTCAAACTCCCGGCCTCCACCGGCTTCCTCCCATACTTCGCGGTCTTCTCAGAAGATCCGCCCGCGGTCTTCTCCAGAGATCCGCTCAGCGGTTTTCCTGAAAATCCGCAATTCTCTTTTGCGCAGAATGCGGGCCGACCGCAATCCTGTCAATAATAAATAAGAGTGATTTAATTATTGACAGGCGGCCCCGATTGGTGTTTCGTCGGCGCCGGATACTCGACTGGGAAGAGTGAACGAGCATCCGGAGCACGGCCCGCTGACGGGCGTGCATGGTTTGGTTCTGGGAGGAGTGCCCCTTATGAAATTTTCGGTTCTGAAGACGACTGTCTTTGGTGCGGCCGTTGCCGCGCTCGCCGCTGTCGCAGCCCCTGCATCCGCTGCCGACGTCGGCGCCTGCCTGATCACCAAGACTGACACCAACCCCTTCTTCGTCAAGATGAAGGAAGGTGCCACCGCCAAGGCGACTGAGCTCGGCGTGACGCTGAAGAGTTATGCCGGCAAGATCGACGGCGACTCGGAAAGCCAGGTCGCGGCGATCGAGACCTGCATCGCCGACGGTGCCAAGGGCATCCTGATCACCGCGTCCGACACCAAGGGCATCGTGCCTGCGGTCAAGAAGGCGCGCGATGCCGGCATCCTGGTCATCGCACTCGACACCCCGCTGGAGCCGGCTGACGCTGCCGACGCCACCTTCGCCACCGACAATCTGCTTGCCGGCAAGCTGATCGGCCAGTGGGCTGCCGCCACGCTCGGCGACAAGGCCAAGGACGCCAAGGTTGCCTTCCTCGACCTGACCCCGTCGCAGCCGACCGTCGACGTCCTGCGCGACCAGGGCTTCATGATGGGCTTCGGCATCGACGTGAAGGACGCCAACAAGATCGGCGACGAAGACGATGCCCGCATCGTCGGCCACGACGTCACCAACGGCAATGAAGAAGGTGGCCGCAAGGCGATGGAGAACCTGCTCCAGAAGGATCCGGGCATCACCGTCGTCCACACCATCAACGAGCCTGCCGCTGCCGGCGCCTATGAAGCACTCAAGGCCGTGGGAATGGAGAAGAACGTGCTGATCGTCTCCGTCGACGGCGGCTGCCCGGGCGTCAAGAACGTCCAGGATGGCGTCATCGGTGCGACCTCGCAGCAGTATCCTCTGATGATGGCCGCTCTCGGCATCGAGGCGATCAAGAAGTTCGCCGACAGCGGCGAGAAGCCCAAGCCGACCGAAGGCAAGGACTTCTTCGACACCGGCGTTTCGCTCGTGACCGACAAGCCGGCCACCGGCGTGGAATCGATCGACGTGAAGACCGGCCTGGAAAAGTGCTGGGGTTGATCTGACCGCCTGACGGCGAGACACTTCCTTGCAGACGAAGGGCGACCCCTTGGTCGCCCTTCCTACAAGGGGGCTATGAAATCCCTGATGGGAGGAAATCGACATGAGTGACGCTTCGGCAGATGCCAGGCGGCCGCAGGAGTTCGAGAAGGTTCTCTCGGGCAGCGACACGTCAGTGGCCAGCTTCGATACGCATACAAGGTCGCCAATCGAGAAGATCCAGCATTTCCTGCACTCCAATCCCGCGGCGGTGCCGCTGATCGTGCTGGTTACCTCGGTCGCGCTGTTCGGCCTGATCATCGGCGGCAAGTTCTTCTCCGCCTTCTCGATGACGCTGATCCTGCAGCAGGTGGCGATCACCGGCATCATCGGCGCCGCCCAGACGCTGGTCATCCTGACCGCCGGCATCGATCTCTCCGTCGGCGCTATCATGGTGCTGTCGTCTGTGGTCATGGGGCAGTTCACGTTCCGATACGGCCTGCCGCCGTCGCTGGCGATCCTGTGCGGCTTCGCCGTCGGCGCATTGTGCGGCTGGATCAATGGCGTGCTCGTCTCCTACATGAAGCTGCCGCCCTTCATCGTCACGCTCGGCACCTGGCAGATCGTGCTCGCAACGAATTTCCTTTATTCGGCCAACGAGACGATCCGCGCCCAGGACATCGAGGCCCAGGCTCCGATCCTCCAGTTCTTCGGGGCCAATTTTCGGCTCGGTAATGCGGTCTTCACCTATGGTGTCGTCGCCATGGTGCTGTTGGTGGCCGTCCTCTGGTACATCCTGAATCACACCGCCTGGGGCCGGCATGTCTATGCCATTGGCGACGATCCCGAGGCCGCCCAGCTTTCCGGCGTGCGTGTCAACAGGGTGCTGATTTCGGTCTATGTCATCTCCGGCCTGGTCTGCGCGCTCGGCGGCTGGATGCTCATCGGCCGCATCGGCTCGGTGTCGCCGACGGCAGGCCAGTTCGCCAACATCGAATCCATCACTGCGGTGGTGATCGGCGGCATCTCGCTGTTCGGCGGACGCGGCTCGATCCTCGGCATGCTGTTCGGCGCGCTGATCGTCGGCGTGTTCCAGCTCGGCCTGCGCCTCATCGGCACCGATCCGCAATGGACCTATCTGTTGATCGGCACCCTCATCATCATCGCGGTCGCAATCGACCAGTGGATCAGAAAGGTTGCAGGCTGATGGCTACCGAACCTCTTCTCACCGCCCGTGGGCTGGTCAAGCGCTATGGCCGCGTCACTGCCCTCAACAATGCCGACTTCGATCTCTATCCGGGCGAAATCCTGGCTGTGATCGGCGACAACGGCGCCGGCAAGTCGTCGCTCATCAAGGCGATCTCAGGCGCGGTCACGCCCGACGAAGGCGAGATCCTGCTTGAAGGCAAGCCGGTCCACTTCAAGTCGCCGATGGAGGCGCGCGACGCCGGCATCGAGACGGTCTACCAGAATCTCGCTTTGTCGCCGGCGCTGTCGATCGCCGACAACATGTTCCTCGGCCGCGAGATCCGGAAGCCCGGCATCATGGGCAACTGGTTCCGCATGCTCGACCGGGGCGCGATGGAAAAGCGGGCGCGCGAAAAGCTGACCGAACTTGGCCTGATGACCATCCAGAACATCAGCCAGGCTGTCGAAACGCTTTCCGGCGGCCAGCGTCAGGGTGTGGCGGTGGCACGCGCGGCTGCCTTCGGCTCCAAGGTGGTGATCATGGACGAGCCGACGGCGGCCCTTGGCGTCAAGGAAAGCCGCCGCGTGCTCGAACTGATCCTCGACGTCAAGCGTCGCGGCCTGCCGATTGTCTTGATCTCGCACAACATGCCGCATGTCTTCGAGGTCGCCGACCGCATCCATATCCACCGCCTCGGCCGCAGGCTGACGGTCATCGACCCGAAGGAATATTCGATGTCCGATGCGGTGGCCTTCATGACCGGCGCCAAGGCGCCGCCGGAAGCGGCCATCGCTGCCTGACCGGCCGGCCTAAACCTGGGGGTCTCCGCTCGCGAGATCCCCCTGTCTCCGCGTCGCGAGATATTGACGCGGAGATTTAAATCGATTGAGATCGCATTCGGAATGGCTAACATGCGCGTGGGAGGACAGGTGTCGGCAAGGGAGGCAGAAGAACGGTGGCCGAACAACATGCGAGAGGCGAGATGACCCGCGCAGTGACCCCCAAAATCCCCGAACCGCCGCTTGGCGATACCAGCCCCGAGGCCCTGGCTGCCGAAATCCTCAGCGCGCTGAAGTACCGGCTCGGCAAGGACGCCACGGTTGCGACCGACTATGACTGGCTGACCGCATCGATCAAGGTGGTGCGCGACCGCATCGTCGACGAGTGGATCTCCTCGACCAAGGAGGCCTACGACCAGAGCGCCAAGCGGGTTTATTACCTCTCGCTGGAGTTCCTGATCGGCCGGCTGATGCGCGATGCCTTCTCCAATCTCGGCCTGATGGACGCGATGCGCCAGGCGCTGGCCTCGCTCGGCGTCGAGTTCGACGTCATCGCCAGGCTCGAGCCCGACGCAGCACTCGGCAATGGCGGTCTCGGTCGGCTCGCCGCCTGCTTCATGGAAAGCATGGCGACCGTCGACATTCCGGCCCATGGCTACGGCATTCGTTACGCCAATGGCATGTTCCGCCAGGAAATCCATGACGGCTGGCAGGTCGAACTGCCCGAGACCTGGCTGGAACACGGCAATCCCTGGGAATTCGAGCGCCGCGAACGCGCCTTCGAGGTCGGCTTCGGCGGTTCGGTCGAGTCGATCACCGCACCCGATGGACGGCTCGAACGCCACGTCTGGAAACCGACCGACCGCGTGCTGGCGGTTGCCTACGACACCCCCGTGGTGGGTTGGCGCGGCGCGCGCGTCAACACGCTCAGGCTGTGGTCTGGCATGCCGCTCGATCCGATCCTGCTCGACAGGTTCAATGCCGGCGACCACATCGGCGCGCTGGCCGAAAGCAACAAGGCCGACGCGCTGTCGCGCGTGCTCTATCCCGCCGACTCGCACAAGGAGGGGCAGGAGCTCAGGCTGCGTCAGGAGTATTTCTTCTCGACGGCCTCGCTGCAGGACATCCTGCAGCGCCACATCAGCAAATATGGCGACCTCATCTCCTTGCCCGACAAGGCGGCGATCCACCTCAATGACACCCATCCCGCCGTCGCCGTGCCCGAGCTGATGCGCCTGCTGATGGATGTCCATGGCATGGATTTCGACACCTCCTGGGACATCACCAGGCGGACCTTTGCCTACACCAACCATACGCTTTTGCCGGAAGCGCTCGAAAGCTGGCCGGTGCCGCTATTCGAGCGGCTTCTGCCGCGCCACATGCAGATCGTCTACGCCATCAATGCCGAGGTTCTGCTCGAAGCCAGGGCGACCGGCCGCTTCAATGGCGAGCAGATCAGCCGTATCTCGCTGATCCAGGAGAATGGCGAGCGCCGCGTCCGCATGGGCAATCTCGCCTTCGCAGGTTCGCACAGCGTCAACGGCGTCTCGGCGCTGCACACCGAGCTGATGAAGGAAACGGTGTTTGCCGACCTGCACAGCCTCTATCCCGACCGCATCAACAATAAGACCAACGGCATCACGCCGCGGCGCTGGCTGATCCAGTGCAATCCCGGCTTGACCGGCCTGGCGCGCGAAGCCATCGGCGACCGCTTCCTTGACGACATCGAGGCGATCCGCGAGCTCGACGGCTTTGCCGGAGATGCCGCGTTCCGCGACAAGTTCGCCGCCGTCAAGCGCGCCAACAAGGTGCGGCTGTCGAACCTCGTCGCCGAGCGGCTGGGCATCAAGGTCGATCCGTCGGCGCTGTTCGACATCCAGATCAAGCGCATCCACGAATACAAGCGCCAGCTGCTGAACATCATCGAGGCGGTGGCGCTCTACGACCAGATCCGCTCGCATCCCGAGCGCGAATGGATGCCGCGGGTGAAGTTCTTCGGCGGCAAGGCGGCACCGAGCTACCACAACGCCAAGCTGATCATCAAACTGGCCAATGACGTCGCCAGGGTGATCAACAGCGATCCATCGGTGCGCGGGCTGCTCAAGGTCGTCTTCGTGCCGAACTACAATGTCAGCGTCGCCGAGATCCTGATGCCGGCGGCCGACCTGTCGGAGCAGATCTCGACGGCGGGCATGGAGGCGTCGGGCACCGGCAACATGAAGTTCGCGCTCAACGGCGCGCTCACCATCGGCACGCTCGACGGCGCCAATGTCGAGATCAAGGAGCATGTCGGCGACGACAACATCTTCATCTTCGGCCTGACCACCGAGGAGGTCGCCCAGCGCCGCAACAGCGCCTACCAGCCGGCGGCGGTGATCGACGGTTCGCCTGAACTCAAGCAGGCGGTCGCTGCGATTTCCTCAGGCGTGTTCTCGCCCGACGACCCCGCGCGCTACCGCGAGCTGATGGACGGGCTCTACCAGCACGACTGGTTCATGGTCGCCGCCGACTTCGATTCTTATGCCGCTGCCCAGCGCCAGGTCGACACTGTCTGGCGCGACAGCCCGGACTGGTACGCGCGCGCCATTCGCAATGTCGCGCGTGTCGGCTGGTTCTCTTCGGACCGGACAATCCGTCAATATGCCAAAGAAATCTGGAACGTACCGGCCTGATGTGATTGCATGAACTGACCTCGCCGAAGAAACCCTGGGAGGGGACACCAAGACATGCTGAAGCCCGGCGCGGCCGCCGAAACGAAACCGGAGCTCGACAGAGCCACGGACGGCGATATCGAGGCGATCGTGAACGGCACCCATGGCGACCCGTTCGCGGTGCTCGGGCTCCAGCAGTCGGGCAAGGGCTTTCTTGCACGTTGTTTCATCCCGCATGCCGAGACCGTCACCGTCCACACGATTGAAGGCAAGGCGTGCGGCGATCTTGCCCGCCGCAACGATGCCGGTTTCTTCGAAGGCAAGCTGTCGATCCGCAAGCGCCAGCCGCTGCGTTATCTGGCAAAAAATGCCGGCGGCGACTGGTGGGTGACCGATGCCTACAGCTTCGGCCCGGTGCTCGGGCCGATGGACGACTACTTCATCTCTGAAGGCTCGCATCTCCGCCTGTTCGACAAGCTCGGCGCGCATCTGATTACGCATGAAGGCGCTGACGGCGTGCATTTCGCCGTCTGGGCGCCCAACGCGCACCGGGTTTCGGTGGTCGGCGACTTCAACGACTGGGACGGCCGCAGGCATCCGATGCGCCTGCGCCAGGACACCGGCATCTGGGAGATCTTCGTGCCCGACATCGGTCCGGGCCGGCCCTACAAGTTCGAGCTGATCGGGTCCCGCGGCGTCAGGCTGCCGCTCAAGGCCGATCCTTTCGCCATCCGTTCGGAACTGCGCCCGGCGACCGCCTCTGTGACCGACACGCCGCCGGCGCATGAATGGGGCGATGCCGCGCACCGGGCCCACTGGAAAGCGGCTGACCACAGGCGCGAGCCGATCAGCATCTATGAGGTCCATGCCGGCTCATGGCAGCGCCGCGACGACGGCAGCTTCCTGTCGTGGGACGAGATGGCCGACCGGCTGATCCCCTATGCCGTCGACACCGGCTTCACCCATATCGAGTTCCTGCCGATCTCGGAACATCCCTACGACCCGTCCTGGGGCTACCAGACGACGGGGCTTTATGCGCCGTCCGCCCGCTTCGGTGAACCCGAAGGTTTTGCCCGCTTCGTCGACGGCGCCCATCGTGCCGGCATCGGCGTCATCCTCGACTGGGTGCCGGCGCATTTCCCCGTCGACGAACACGGACTGGCGCATTTCGATGGCACAGCACTCTACGAGCATGCCGACCCGCGCCAGGGCTTCCATCCCGACTGGAACACCGCGATCTACAATTTCGGCCGGCGCGAAGTGGTGTCGTTCCTGGTCAACAACGCCCTGTTCTGGGCAGAGAAATACCATGTCGACGGGCTGCGCGTGGATGCGGTCGCCTCGATGCTCTATCTCGACTACTCGCGCAAGGAAGGCGAGTGGATCCCCAACGAGTTCGGTGGACGCGAGAACCTGGAGTCGGTGCGTTTCCTGCAGAAGATGAATGCGGCTGTCTATGGCGCCCATCCCGGTGTGATGACCATCGCCGAGGAATCGACCTCCTGGCCCAAGGTGTCGCAGCCGGTGCATGAAGGCGGGCTCGGCTTCGGCTTCAAATGGAACATGGGCTTCATGCATGACACGCTGGAGTACCTTGCCAAGGAGCCGGTGCATCGCAAGCATCATCACAACGAGATCACCTTCGGGCTGCTCTACGCCTTCAGCGAGAATTTCGTCCTGCCGCTGTCGCATGACGAGGTCGTGCATGGCAAAGGCACGCTGCTCGCCAAGATGGCCGGCGACGACTGGCAGAAGTTCGCGACTTTGCGCGCCTACTATGCCTTCATGTGGGGTTATCCCGGCAAGAAGCTCCTGTTCATGGGCCAGGAGTTTGCCCAGCGCGCGGAATGGAGCGAGGCAAGGGCGCTCGACTGGAACCTGCTCGACTTCGCCCCGCATCGTGGTGTCTGGCAGCTGGTGCGCGATCTCAACCAGCTCTACCGCTCGCGCCCGGCGCTGCATGCCCGCGACTGCGAGCCCGAAGGCTTCGAGTGGCTGATCGTCGACGATGCCGCGAATTCCGTCTTCGCCTGGCTGCGCAAGGCGCCCGGTGCAGCACCCATCGCCGTCATCTCGAGCTTCACGCCGGTTCTGCGCGACGGCTATCGCGTGCCGCTGCCAAAGGCAGGCACATGGCGGGAAATCTTCAACTCCGACGCGCTGGACTATGGCGGGTCGGGCAAAGGCAACAGCGGCATGGTCACCGCGCACCCGACGGATGGAGGAGGGGCAGCGGCTGTGCTGCTTCTGCCGCCGCTCGCGACGATCATGCTCGAATTTGTGGCGGACTGAGCAGGGAGGATGGCATGGAACTGAAGAGAAACCAGCCGCTGGCGCGCGATGCCATGGCCTATGTGCTTGCCGGCGGGCGCGGCAGCCGGCTCAAGGAACTGACCGACCGGCGCGCCAAGCCCGCGGTCTATTTCGGCGGCAAGACCCGCATCATCGATTTTGCGCTGTCCAATGCGCTGAACTCGGGCATTCGCCGCCTGGGCGTTGCCACCCAGTACAAGGCGCATTCGCTGATCCGCCACCTGCAGCGTGGCTGGAACTTCCTCAGGCCGGAGCGCAACGAGAGTTTCGACATCCTGCCTGCAAGCCAGCGCGTCTCCGAAACGCAGTGGTATGAAGGCACAGCGGATGCGGTCTACCAGAACATCGACATCATCGAGGCTTACGGCCCCGAATACATGGTCATCCTCGCCGGCGACCACATCTACAAGATGGATTACGAGCTGATGCTGCGCCAGCACGTCGACGCCGGCGCCGACGTCACCGTCGGCTGCCTCGAGGTGCCGCGCATGGAGGCGACCGGCTTCGGCGTCATGCATGTCGACAAGAAGGACAACATTATTTCCTTCATCGAAAAGCCGGCCGATCCGCCCGGCATCCCCGACAAGCCGGACTATGCGCTGGCCTCGATGGGCATCTATGTCTTCAAGACCAAGTTCCTGATGGAGCAGTTGCGCCGCGACGCCAACGAACCGGAATCGAGCCGCGACTTCGGCAAGGACATCATTCCCTACATCGTCCAGCACGGCAAAGCCGTCGCCCATCGTTTCGCCAAGTCCTGCGTGCGCTCGAGCATGGAAGGCGAGGCCTACTGGCGCGACGTCGGCACCGTCGACGCCTATTGGGAAGCCAATATCGACCTCACCGACATCACGCCCGAACTCGACCTCTATGATCGCGACTGGCCGATCTGGACCTATTCGGAACTGACGCCGCCGGCCAAGTTCGTCCATGACGAGGACGGCCGGCGCGGGTCCGCCATATCGTCACTGGTCTCGGGCGACTGCATCGTCTCGGGCGCCTCGCTGAAGCGCAGCCTGATCTTCACCGGCGCGCGCATCAATTCCTATTCGACGCTCGAGGATGTGGTGATGCTGCCGGCCTGCTATGTCGGCCGCAATGCGCGGCTCAAACGGGTCGTCATCGATCATGGCGTCCAGATACCGGAGGGACTTGTCGTCGGTGAGGATCCGGTGCTCGACGCCAAGCGTTTCCGCGTCTCGGAAAAAGGCATCTGCCTGATCACCCAGGACATGATCAACAGGCTGGAGTCGTAACCGGTGCAGGTGCTTTCGGTCACGCCCGAGATCTTCCCGCTGATCAAGACCGGCGGGCTGGCCGACGTCACCGGCGCCTTGCCGGCGGCACTTGCCGGGCTCGGCGTCGCCACCCGCAGCCTGGTGCCGGGTTATCCCGTGGTGATGAACGCGCTGAAGAAGAAAAAGACGGTTCATCACTACCCCGCCTTGCAAGGCGGCAAGGCAGCGCTCCATTCAGCCGAGATCGCCGGCCTCGACATGCTGGTGCTCGACGCGCCGCATCTGTTCGACCGGCCCGGCGGACCCTATGGCGACGTCACAGGTGCCGATTGGCAGGACAATTGGCGGCGCTTTGCAGCACTCGGCCGTGTCGGCGCCGACATCGCTGCGGGTGTGGTCAAGGACTACAAGCCCGACATCGTGCACGCCCATGACTGGCAGTCGGCGATGACGCTTGCCTATATGCGTTATGGCGAGGCGGCTGATGTGCCGTCTGTCATGACGGTGCACAACCTCGCCTTCCAGGGGCAGTTCGGCGCCAGCATCTTCGCCGGCCTCGGCCTGCCGCAGCAGGCGATGGCGCTCGACGGCGTCGAATATTATGGCGGCGTCGGCTTCCTCAAGGCCGGCCTGCAGGCAGCGTGGGCGATCACCACCGTCAGCCCGACCTACGCCCAGGAAATTCGCACTCCGGCCTTCGGCATGGGGCTCGACGGGCTGATCAACCTGCGCTCGCCCGACCTTTACGGCATCGTCAACGGCATCGACGACGACATCTGGAACCCGGAGACCGACAGCCATCTTGCGGCCACCTACACGGCCAAGAGCCTGAAGGGGCGCAAGGCCAACAAACGGGCGATCGAAGAGCGCATGACGCTCGATCGTGGCGACGGTCCGATCTATTGCGTCGTCAGCCGCCTGACCTGGCAGAAGGGCATCGACATTCTTTCGACCATCATCGATCCGGTGGTCGCCTCCGGCGCGCGGCTGGCGATACTGGGCTCGGGCGATGCCGGGCTGGAAGGCGCGCTTCTCGCCGCTGCCGCCCGCCATCGCGGCCGTGTCGGCGTCGTCATCGGTTATGACGAGGGCCTGTCGCATCTGCTGCAGGGCGGCGCCGACGGTATCCTGATCCCGTCGCGTTTCGAGCCATGCGGCCTGACCCAGCTTTATGGCCTGCGTTATGGCTGCGTGCCGATCGTCGCGCGCACCGGCGGGCTGGCCGATACCGTCATCGACGCCAACGAGGCAGCGGTTGCGGCCGGCGTCGCCACCGGTTTCCAGTTCGCGCCCGAAGACGCCGGCGCCTTCCACCACGCCATATCGAGGGCCAATGCGCTGCATGCCGAGCCGGCCGTCTGGGCGGCAATCCAGAAGCAGGGCATGAAGTCGGATGTATCCTGGGACCGCAGCGCCCAGAAATATGCCGCACTTTACCGCATGCTTCTCTCAAAAAGGGATGCCTGAATGATTCGCACCGTCGCCACCACGCCCTATACCGACCAGAAGCCCGGCACGTCGGGCCTGCGCAAGAAGGTGCCGGTCTTCCAGCAGCCGAACTATGCCGAGAACTTCATCCAGTCGGTGTTCGATTCGCTCGAAGGTTTCGCCGGCAAGACGCTGGTCGTCGGCGGCGACGGCCGCTTCTACAATCGCGAGGTGATCCAGAAGGTCATCGCCATGGCGGTGGCCAACGGCTTCGGCCGCGTCGTTGTCGGGCAGGGCGGCATCCTGTCGACGCCGGCGGCCTCCAACCTGATCCGCAAACGCAAGGCCTTTGGCGGGCTGATCCTGTCGGCCAGCCACAATCCCGGCGGCCCGCACGAGGATTTCGGCATCAAGTACAATGCCGAAAACGGCGGTCCGGCGCCGGAGAAGATGACCGATGCGATCTATGCCCGCAGCAAGGTCATTTCGGCCTACAGGATCGCCGACATCGGCGCTGTCGATCTCGACAAAACAGGCACCTTCGAGGTCGGCGGCATGAAGGTCGAGGTCGTCGACCCCGTCACCGACTATGCCGAGTTGATGGAGACTTTGTTCGATTTCGACGCCTTGCGCGCCCTGTTCAAGTCGGGCTTCCGCATGCGTTTCGACGCCATGCACGCGGTGACGGGCCCCTACGCCAAGGAGATCCTCGAGCGCCGCCTCGGCGCTGCCGAGGGCACCGCCCGCAACTTCGTGCCGCTGGAGGATTTCGGCGGCCACCATCCAGACCCGAACCTGGTGCACGCCAAGCATCTTTATGACGAGATGATGGGGCCTGATGCGCCAGATTTCGGCGCCGCCTCCGACGGCGACGGCGACCGCAACCTGATCATCGGCCGGGGCATCTTTATCACGCCGTCGGATTCGCTGGCGATGCTGGCCGCCAATGCGCATCTCGCGCCCGGCTACAAGGCCGGACTCAAGGGCATCGCCCGCTCGATGCCGACCAGCGGCGCCGCCGACCGCGTCGCCGAGAAGCTCGGCATCGGCCTCTACGAGACGCCGACCGGCTGGAAGTTCTTCGGCAATCTGCTCGACGCCGGCCTGGCGACGATCTGCGGCGAGGAGAGTGCCGGCACCGGTTCCGACCATGTCCGCGAGAAGGACGGCCTGTGGGCGGTGCTTTTGTGGCTCAACATTCTTGCCGTGCGCGGCGAGAGCGCCAAGGACATCGTCGCCAAGCATTGGGCGACCTATGGCCAGAACTATTATTCGCGCCATGATTATGAAGAGGTCGAGACCGACAAGGCCAATGCGCTGGTCGACGCCCTGCGCGGCAAGCTGGCGTCGCTGCCGGGAACCAGCGTTCAGGGCATGAAGATCGCCAGTGCCGACGACTTTGCCTACAACGACCCTGTCGACGGCTCGGTGAGCAGGAACCAGGGCATCCGCTTGCTGTTCGAAGGCGGTTCGCGTGTCGTCTTCCGCCTGTCGGGCACCGGCACCTCGGGCGCCACCTTGCGCGTCTATATCGAGCGCTACGAACCCGATCCGGCGCGGCACGGGCAGGACACGCAGGCCGCACTTGCCGACCTGATCAAGGCCGCCGACGACATCGCCGGCATCCGCAGCCACACCGGCCGCGACAAGCCGAGCGTGATTACGTGAAATGGTCGATTGCGGCTGAGCTTCCCCCTCATGGGGGAGATGTCCGGCAGGACAGAGGGGGGCAACGTAGAGCGCTTTCCTCTGACGTTTGCCGGACGAGCCTGCTCCCTGTCCGGAGAGGTCGCGATCCTTCGCGCCCCCCTCTGTCCTGCCGGACATCTCCCCCACAAGGGGGGAGATTGGCTGGCCGCACCGGTGCTGCCCGATGATCCAGGGTCGCAGCACCCCGGCTCTCGGCGCGACGGTAACCGATGACGGTATCCGTTTTGCCGTCTGGTCCGGCGCCGCCGAACGCATCTGGGTGTCTGTCTACGACGCCGACGGCAAGGCGGAGACGGCCCGGCTGGAAATGCCCCGCAGTGACGACGGCGTTTTCGCCCTTGATGTCCCGGGACTGGGCGCAGGCACCCGCTACGGCTTTCGCGCCGACGGGCCATATGCGCCCGACAATGGCTTGTGGTTCGATCCCGACAAGCTGCTGGTCGATCCTTATGCGTTCAGGCTCGACCGGCCTTACCGCTATGACGGCCGGCTTGCGGCCCCGAGGGGGCAGGGCGGCGACAGTGCCGGGCTGATGCCCAAGGCTGTGGCCGAGAGGCTGCCCATCGTGCCGCACGCAGCATCGGCGTTTCGGCCGGGCGGGTTGATCTACGAGGTGCCGGTGCGCGCCTTCACCATGCGCCATCCCGGTGTGCCGAAGCGCCTGCGCGGCACCATCCGGGCGCTGGCCGAGCCTGTCATCATCGACCATCTGCTGAAGATCGGCGTGTCGGCGGTCGAGCTGATGCCGGTGACGGCTGCCATGGACGAGCGCCACTTGCCGCGCCTCGGCCTCAGCAATGCCTGGGGCTACAATCCGGTGACCTTCATGGCGCTTGACCCGCGCCTGGCGCCCGGCGGCCTGGCCGATCTCAGCGAGACGACGGCGGCACTGCATGCCGCCGGCATCGGCGTCATCCTCGACCTGGTCTTCAACCACACCGCCGAAAGCGATGAATTCGGGCCGACCCTGTCGCTGCGCGGCCTCGACAACCCAGCCTACTATCGCCCGGCGGTCGACGATCCCGGCCGCTATGCCAACGACACCGGAACCGGCAACACGCTTGCCTGCGACCATCCGGTGGTTCAGGGACTGGTGCTCGACAGCTTGCGGCATTTCATCGTCCACGCCGGCATCGACGGCTTCCGCTTCGATCTCGCGCCCGTGCTGGGTCGGGTCGGCGGTGAATTCAGTGCTGACGCACCGTTGTTGCAGGCGATGCGGCAGGACCCCGTCATCGGCGACCGCGTCCTGATCGCCGAACCCTGGGACATCGGCCACAACGGCTACCGGCTTGGCGGCTTTCCCCCGGAGTTTCTCGAATGGAACGACCGCTACCGCGACGACGTCAGGCGTTTCTGGCGCGGCGACCGCGGTTTGGTCGGCGCGCTGGCGACACGGCTTGCCGGATCCTCCGACAGCTTCGGCGGCGGGGCGCAGACGCGGACGGTGAACTTCATTGCCGCCCATGACGGCATGACGGTCGCCGACCTCGTCCGCTACGAGCGCAAGCACAACGAGGCCAATGGCGAACACAACCACGACGGCCACAATGAGAACTTTTCCTGGAACAACGGCGTCGAGGGCGAGAGCGGCGATCCCGAGATATCGGCCGAGCGCAGTCGCGATATCAGCGCCTTGCTGGCGACGCTGTTTGCCTCGCGCGGCGCCATCATGCTGACGGCGGGAGACGAATTTGGCCGGAGCCAGCGCGGCAACAACAATGCCTACGCCCAGGACAACGAACTGACCTGGCTCGACTGGGCCGAGCGTGACGTCGCCCTGGAGGACTTCGTCGCTGAACTTGGCAAGCTGAGGCGAGAGGTGCCGGCGCTGGCGCAAGTCGGCTTCCTCAGCGGCGCAGTCCCTGATGGCGCGCAGGTGGCGGACGTCGAATGGCTGACCGAGGCCGGCCGGGCGATGAGCGACGCCAACTGGCATGAACCCGACCGTCACCGCCTGACGATGCTTCTGGGCAATGGTGCCGCAGAGGGCGGCCGGCTTGCCGTCATGATCAACGGCGCGCGGCGCGATGTCCATTTTGCCCTGCCTGCGCGTTCGGCCTTCGAATGGCGACAGGCGATGGCCGGGGCACATCCGGGCGGCGGGCGTTTTGCCGTGCCGGCGCGCAGCGTTTCATTTGCGATCGAACGGCCTCAGGCCGAAAGCCCAGGAGATCAGCCATGACCCAGCAATCCGGTGCCGACTGGTGGCGCGGCTGCGTCATTTACCAGGTCTATCCGCGCTCGTTCCAGGACAGCACCGGCGACGGCAGCGGCGATCTCGCCGGCATCACCAGGCGCCTGCCGCATATCGCCTCGCTGGGCGTCGATGCGGTCTGGCTGTCGCCCTTCTTCAAGTCGCCGATGGCCGACATGGGCTACGACGTCTCCGATTATTGTGACGTCGATCCGATGTTCGGCACGCTCGCCGACTTCGACGCGATGATATCGGAGGCGCACCGCCTCGGGCTGAAGATCATCATCGACCAGGTGCTGTCGCACTCGTCCGACAAGCATCCCTGGTTCGTCGAAAGCCGGATGAGCCGCGACAATCCCAAGGCCGACTGGTATGTCTGGGCCCAGCCCAAGCCCGACGGCACCGCGCCGAACAACTGGCTGTCGATCTTCGGCGGTCCGGGCTGGGAGTGGGATTCGACGCGCAAGCAATATTACCAGCACAATTTCCTCGCCTCGCAGCCGGATCTCAACTTCCACAATCCCGAAGTGCAGGCAGCGCTTCTGGAAACGGTTCGCTTCTGGCTCGATCGGGGGGTCGACGGCTTCCGGCTCGACACGGTGAATTTCTACGTCCACGACAAGTGGCTGCGCGACAACCCGCCCTTGGCGAAAAGCGTTGCCGGCGAGAACGAGGAAGCCAATCCCTACGAGTACCAGGACCATCTGTTCGACAAGACGCGGCCGGAAAACATCGCCTTTCTCGAGCGCTTTCGCGCCGTGCTCGACGAATATGGCAGTCGCAGTTCGGTCGGTGAGGTCGGCGACGGCGAGCGCTCGCTGCAGACGGTGGCGGCCTACACCTCGGGCGGCGACAAGCTGCATATGTGCTACACATTCGACCTGCTTGGCCCGAAATTCTCCGCCGCCCACGTCCGCAAATGCATTGCCGATTTCGAGGCGGCGGTGACCGACGGCTGGGTCTGCTGGGCCTTCTCCAACCATGACGTCATCCGCCATGTCACGCGCTGGACGCGGCCCGGCGGCGACCCGGAGGCGGTGGCCAAATTCTCCATTGCCCTGCTTGCCTGCCTGCGCGGTTCGATCTGCATCTACCAGGGCGAGGAGCTTGGTCTTGAAGAAGCCGACGTTGCTTTCGAAGACTTGCGCGATCCTTACGGCATCCGCTTCTGGCCGGGTTACAAGGGCCGCGACGGCTGCCGCACGCCGATGGTGTGGGAGGCCCAGGCAGAGCAGGGTGGCTTCTCCGACGGCAAGCCCTGGCTGCCGATTTCGGCTGCCCATCGTGCCCTGGCGGTCGACCGCCAGCAGCGCGACGCGGAATCAGTTCTGTGTCGTTACAGGGCGGTGCTCGCGGCGCGCAGGACGCTTCCGCCACTTATCCACGGCTCGATTGAGCTGCTGGAAACCAAGGGCGACGTGCTCGCTTTCCTGCGTGAGGAAGGGGCCGAACGGCTGCTGTGCGTGTTCAATTTTTCCGAGAAAGCGGCGTCATGGCCAGTTCCGGCAAGGCTTGGCGGCTTGAGCCCGGTGCCGTTTCCCGGAGCTTTGGGTGAAGTCGAAAAAGACCGTATCACCTTGGCGCCGCTCGATTACTTTATCGGGCGCTTAGTTTGAACTCGCTCAAGTTGACTTTAGGTGAGCACGAGTCGTGTTGAAAATAAGAATTGTCGTGTCTAGTCTCAGCCACCGCTGGCGGTAGGGAGCTGCCGGCTCGCTCAACGAAACCGGACAGATCCGGCATTCGGGCGCTAACCAGGCGAGGCCGTGTTTACGGGGAACACGCCTATTTGGGAGAAGTAACACATGCTGAAGAACATGCTGAAAGCGACAGTGTTCGCTACGACGCTTGCGCTGTCTGCTGGAGCGTTGTCCGTTCCGGCTTTTGCGGAGGTCGTCTTCAATCGCGGCAATTCGGCCGATCCGGAATCGCTGGATCCGCACAAGACATCGACGGTCTATGAAGCCCACATCCTGCGCGACCTGTTCGAAGGTCTTGTCATGCAGGACCAGAATGCCGAAATCATTCCGGGTGCAGCCGAGAGCTGGACCGTTTCGGACGACGGCACCGTCTACACCTTCAAGCTCCGTCAGGGCGCTACCTGGTCGGATGGCAGCCCGGTTACCGCCGAAGACTTCGTCTACTCCTTCCGCCGCCTCGAGGATCCGGCCACCGGCGCCGAATATGCTTCGATGCTCTATGTCGTGAAGAACGGCGAAGAAGTGAACACCGGCAAGGCCAAGCCCGAAGAACTCGGCGTCAAGGCAGTCGATGCCAACACCTTCGAAGTGACCCTCAAGGCACCGACCCCATACTTCCTCGAAATGCTGACGCACCAGTCGACCTATCCGGTCAACAAGGCCGCCATCGACAAGCTCGGCGCCGATTGGATCAAGCCGGGCAACCTGGTTTCCAACGGCGCGTTCACGCTCGCTGAATTCGTCCCGAACGATCACATCAAGCTGGTCAAGAACCCGAAGTTCCATGACGCCGCCAATGTGAAGCTCGACGCCGTCAACTACTTCCCGACGGAAGACCGCTCGACCGCCATCAAGCGCTTCGAGGCTGGCGAACTCGACAGCAACGACGATATCCCGACCGAGCAGATGGCTGACCTGAAGGCCAAATTCGGCGATCAGCTGCGTATCGGCGCCTATCTCGGCACCTACTACTACGCGATCAAGACGGACAAGGCGCCGTGGGACAATGTCGAGCTGCGCAATGCAGTGTCGATGGCCATCGACCGCGACTTCCTGGCCGAGAAGGTCTGGCAGAACTCGATGATCCCCGGCTACTCGATGGTGCCGCCCGGTATCGAAGGCTACACTTCGGCACTGGCGACCTTCGCCGACAAGTCGCAGATCGACCGCGAGGATGAAGCCAAGAAGGTTCTCGAGAAGCTCGGCTACGGCCCCGACAAGCCGCTGAAGATGGAAATCCGCTACAACACGTCGGAGAACCACAAGAACACGGCAGTCGCGATCCAGGAGCAGCTCAAGCCGCTCGGCATCGAGGTGACGCTGCTCAACACCGACACCAAGACCCACTACGGTCATCTCGAGCAGAAGGGTGACTTCGACGTCGCTCGTGCGGGCTGGATTGCCGACTACAAGGATCCGGAAAGCTTCCTCGGCATCTCGCGCAAGGCTTCCGGCAACAACTACTCGAACTACAATAGCCCAAAGTTTGAGGAGGCCATGAACAAGGCAGCCGCCGCTGGCGGCAAGCCGGAAGAACGCCTGAAGGAAATGGCGGCAGCAGAACGCATCTTGATCGATGATGTCGGCCAGATCCCGCTGCTCTACTACAGCTACAAGAACCTCGTTTCGCCGAAGATCAAGGGCTTCGACGAGAACGTCATGGACGTTCATCCTTCACGCTTCGTCAGCAAGGACTAGTCCCGGCTCTGCCGCCGCCCCTGAAAAAGGGGGCGGCGGTCCCGGCTAACCTGCGAAGGCGTGGTAGCTATGTTTCTCTATGTATTCCGGCGGCTTCTGACCGCCATTCCGACGATGTTCGTCATCGTCACGCTGGCCTTCTTCCTGATCCGCGTCGCTCCGGGCGGCCCATTCAATCAGGAGCGCGGACTCAGTCCCGAGATCAAGGCCAATCTTGAGGCCCAATTCGGTCTTAATGATCCGATCTGGCTGCAATACGTCAACTATCTCAAGAACCTGCTGCACGGTAACTTCGGGCCCAGCTACAACCTGCCTGACTTCACCGTCACCGAGCTGTTCGCCAATGGCCTGCCGATCTCGGTTCAGCTGGGCTTGTCGGCTCTTGTCCTGGCGCTTGCCGTCGGAACGGTGCTTGGTATCGTCGCAGCCCTCAACCAGAACAAGCTTGGCGACTATTCGGTGATCGCACTTGCCACCGCCGGCAGCACGATCCCGACCTTCGTCATTGCCCCTGTGATCCAGCTTCTTTTCGGCCTGACCTGGAAGCTGCTGCCGATCGGCGGTTGGGGCGATGGGGCATGGATCAACAAGATCGGCCCGATCCTGACTTTGTCACTGCCGCAGATCGCCATCGTGGCGCGCCTGATGCGCGGTTCGATGATCGAGTCACTGCGTTCCAACCACATCCGGACGGCGCGTGCGCTTGGCCTGTCCGACTGGTCGGTGGTGGTCAAGCACGCACTGCGCGGCGCTGTCCTGCCCATCGTGTCTTATGCGGGCCCGGCGGCGGCGGCATTGCTCACCGGTTCGATCATCGTCGAGACGATCTTCGCCATTCCCGGAATCGGCCGCTACTTCGTCGATGCGGCACTCAACCGCGACTACACGCTGGTGATGGGCACGGTGGTGGTGATTGCGCTGTTTACGATCGCCTTCAACCTGATCGTCGACATCCTCTATGCCTTCTTCGATCCGCGGGTGCGCTATGACTGATACAGCCATTTCAGCGCCCGTCGTCGGGCGATCGCTCTGGGGCGATGCGTGGGCACGCCTCAAGGCCAACAAGGCTGCGATGTTCAGCCTTTTCTACCTGATCGCCATGGCGACCGTCTGCATCGTCGGACCGTTCTTCGTGCCGCATCAGTACACGACGATCTATGCCGACTATGTCCGGACGCCGCCAAGTCTCTCGGCCTATCCCAAGCCGGAAATGATCGAGACCGCCATGAACGACGCCGTCAAGCGCATGCGTGTCGACGTCAAGGAATGGCGCCAGGAAGGCGAACGGGTGTTCATCACCGTGACGTCGAGCAAACCGCTCGACGAGCGCAACATCCGCTATCTCGACCGTTCCGACACCTTCGACGACGGCAAGCTCGAAAGCACCGCTGCTGATGGGCTGACGGCGGTGATGAGCGCCTCGATCAAGCAGCAGTACTTCCTGTTCGGCACCGACAACACCGGCCGCGACCTGCTGTCGCGAACGCTGATGGCGGGCCGCATCTCGCTGGCGATCGGCCTTCTGGCCGGCATCGTCGCCGTGGTCATCGGGGTCATCTATGGCGCCACTGCCGGCTTCATGGGCGGCAAGACCGACGAGGTGATGATGCGCATCGTCGACGTGCTCTATTCGCTTCCCTTCATCTTCTTCGTCATCATGCTGGTCGTCTTCTTCGGGCGAAACTTCGTGCTGATGTTCCTGGCCGTGGGGGCGGTGTTGTGGCTCGACATGGCACGCATCGTGCGTGGCCAGGCCTTGTCGATCCGCCGGCAGGAATACGTCCAGGCGGCCGAAGCACTCGGCGTGCGTTCACGCGGCATCGTGCAGCGTCACGTCATCCCCAATCTGCTTGGACCTGTCGTCATCTACATGACGCTGCTGGTGCCGCAGGTCATCATCCTGGAGAGCTTCCTGTCGTTCCTGGGGCTCGGCGTGCAGGAGCCGATGACGAGTTGGGGCGTGCTGATCTCCGTGGGCGCCAAGAACATCGGTACCGCCAACTGGCTGCTGTTGTTCCCGGCCTTCTTCCTGGTCTCGACGCTGTTCGCGCTGAACTTCATCGGCGACGGCCTGCGTGACGCTCTCGATCCGAAGGACAGGTGAGATGGCTGGAGAAACAATCCTATCGGTCAAGGACCTGCGCGTCCGCTTCCGCACGCTCGACGGCGTGGTGGAGGCGGTGAAGGGCATCCACCTTCACGTCGACGCCGGCGAGACGGTTGCCGTGGTCGGTGAATCCGGCTCCGGCAAGAGCCAGACGATGATGGCGGCGATGAGCCTGCTGGCATCCAATGGCGAGGCCACAGGCGCTGTCGACTACCGCGGCAAGAACCTGCTGACACTCGGCAAATCGGAACTCAACAAGGTCCGTGGCCGCAAGATCAGCATGATCTTCCAGGAGCCGATGACCTCGCTCGATCCGCTCTACACCATCGGCAACCAACTGATGGAACCGATCCGCAAGCATCGCGGCTTGAGCGGGGCGGCAGCGCGCGCCGAAGCCCTCAGGCTGCTCGAACTGGTCAAGATTCCCGACCCCGAGCGGCGCCTGAAATCCTATCCGCACGAAATGTCGGGCGGCCAGCGCCAGCGCGTGATGATCGCCATGGCGCTGGCCAACGACCCCGACATCCTGATCGCCGACGAGCCGACCACTGCACTCGACGTGACGATCCAGGCGCAGATCCTGACCCTGCTGGCCGAACTGCAGCGCAAGCTCGGCATGGCCATCGTCTTCATCACCCATGACCTCGGCATCGTCCGGCGCTTTGCCGACCGTGTCTATGTCATGCGCTATGGCGAGGTGGTGGAGGAGGGCAAGGCCGACGAGCTGTTTGCCAATCCGCAGCACGACTACACCAAGATGCTGCTGGCAGCCGAGCCGACCGGTCGCAAGGCGCCGCCTGCCGCCAATGCGCCGATCCTGCTCGAAGGGCGCAATGTCGAGGTCGAGTTCAAGATCGGCGGCGGCTTCCTTGCCGGCCCGCCGATGCTATTGCGGGCGGTCGACCGCATCTCGATCATGCTCAAGCAGCGCCAGACGATCGGCATCGTCGGTGAATCGGGATCGGGCAAGTCGACGCTGGGCCGGGCTCTGCTCCGGCTGTTGCCGAGCCAGGGCACGATCCGTTTCGGCGACAAGGATCTGTCCAAGGCCGACCGTGCCGACATGCGCCCGCTGCGGCGGGAGCTTCAGCTCGTCTTCCAGGATCCGTTCGGCTCCTTGTCGCCGCGCATGACGGTGGGCCAGATCATCACCGAAGGCCTTCTGGTGCACGAGCCGTCGCTGTCGTCCAAGGAACGCGACAACAGGGCGGTGGAGGCCCTGCGTGAAGTCGGGCTATCCCCCGAAACACGCAACCGCTATCCGCACGAGTTCTCCGGCGGCCAGCGCCAGCGCATCGCCATTGCGCGGGCGATGATCCTCAAGCCCAAGGTCGTCGTGCTCGACGAGCCGACCTCGGCGCTCGACCGATCGGTGCAGAAGCAGATCGTCGAGCTTTTGCGCAAGCTGCAGGCCGACCACGATCTGTCCTACCTGTTCATCAGTCACGATCTGGCCGTGGTGCGCGCCATGTCGGACTACATCATCGTGATGAAGCAGGGAAAGATCGTCGAGGAGGGGCCGACCGAGGAGATCTTCGGTGCGCCGCGTGAAGCCTACACCAAGACCCTGATGGCGGCGGCGATCGACGAGACGAAGTTCCGCCAATCGGCCTGACGGTTTGGCAGCCTGACGGCTTTTGGCAGGCCACAGCCTGGTGAAAAACAGCAACAGGCCCGGAGACGCCAGTCTCCGGGCCTGTTCGCGTTCAGAGCACCAGAACGGAGCGGCCGCAGTTGACGCCGTGAACCCGCACATCGGCTTCGCCGACCTTTACGCCGACCAGCGTAAGGACGTTGTAAAGCAGCCCGTCGATGGGGGCGGTCACGCCTGACAGCAGGCCGACGATGGCGGTCTTGACCGCGGCGTCTGTCGGCACGAACAGGCCGAGGCCAAGGCCCAGCACCTTGAGATCGACATCCAGCGTCAGCCCGCTCAACAGCGAGGCGGTCAGCGACTGCGTCAGGTTGCGTGTCGACACCGACTTGACCCGGCGTGCGTCGATGTCGCTCTTGTTGAACGTAAGGGCCTGCGGCGTCATGTTGCCGATCCGCACATTCGCGGCACCCTTGACGTCGACGGTCAGCACGTTGAGGCCGACCGGGTTGAGCTTGACCAGCTGTGCTGGCTGCACCACGGGCCTCTTGGTGAAGACCCTGAGTTCCGCCGGGTTGATGTCGCCGAGCCAGATCTCGGCGACGCCGGGCTGGGTGTCGACCGTGACGATCGCGCTTGCCGGCTTGCCGGTGGGACAGGAAACGCTTTTCAGCTGAGCCTCGGCATAGGCCAGCTCGACATAGAGCGGCACGCGCACCGACCCGCCCAGCACGCTGTCGACCAATCCCCCGGTGCCGCCAACGGTGACGACGAGTTGCAGCCTTGTCTGCGCCGTACGCACGATCTTGCCCGGCTCGCCGACCGCAAACCAGCTGTATCCTTGCGGTGGTTCGCCGATGGCGACGTTCAGCTTGACGCCGAGCAGGCCCGGCACGCCGGCGCCAAGGTCGACGGCGACCTGGTTCTTGCCGTTGGCGATGGCGGCTGCGGCGCTGACCAGTTCCATGATGCCGACATCGGCGTCCAGCCCGGCGGCGCCACGACCCGTCGACAGTTTGCCGATCGCGCCGAGGTCGATGTAGTTCTTGAGCGGCACCTTGAGCGAACCGGGGATGTGGGAGCCCAGAAGCTTGTTCAAGGCGATGTCGGCGTCCCTGTCCTTGTTGACCGTTGCCAGAGCCGACAGTATCTGCCCGACGCTCGCTTCAGCCTGTAGCACCTCACTGTAGGTACCCGCCGTCAGGTTCAATCCGGTCTTCAGCGCATCGATGAACTGCAGCGCGTTGACGTCGGCCCCCAGAAGCGCGTTGTAGTCCATCACATTGAGCGAAAGCGTCGTACCCAGCAGGCCGCCAAGAAGGCTGTTGAGCAGGCCGCCATTGAGGCTGGCAAGCCTGGAGCCCACGGAGAAGGCGGCTTCCGCGGGCGCGGTCGCGACCGCTGTGGTGACAATCTTGCGCTCACCGATCAGCGCATTGGCGAAAAAGGTCGTGCCGTCCTTGGAATAGGTGACGCGCACGGCGTTTGGCGGCGTTGCACCGACGACGAAGCGCGCGTCGACTGCGACAGTGGGGTCGGCGGCATAGCGCCCCTTTTCGACGAGCACGCGCTTGTAACCGACAGCGAGTGTTTGAGGGGTGGAGCCGTCAACCAGGACGACGTTGTTCTGCTGATTGTTGTTGAATACCTTCAGCACCGCGGCATCGGCCTTGGCGATGTTGCCGGCGGCATAGATTGCTGCAAGATCGGTAATCGACTGGGCTTCGCGGCGCTCGACATAAAGCGAGCCTTCGTCGACTGCCAGTGCAGCCGTGGCAAGGCCGATCGGCAGCGACAGCGCGAACATGGTCGCCATGTTGCCTTTTCGCGCGCGCCGGAACTCGGACAGTCTGTTCAGGATTGCCGTAAACATTCAGATGCCCCCCACCCGAATTGTCGAACTGCGTTTGATGGTCTGCTCCGGCATTGGCAGCATTGTCAGCAGATTCCAGATCGGAAGCTGGCGGGCGTCGTAGCTCAAGGAGACGACGAACTGTTCGCTGTCATTGGCGCTGTCCTTGGCGTCTACTGTCAGTTTTGTCTTGTCGATGAGGACGTAGCCGTCGCCGTTGAGATCGATGTATCTCTGTGCGAGCGTCTTGCGCTCGGCTTCGTTGAGCCCGCCGATGGCGGTGCGGGCTGCGTCGGCTGCCATCTGCTGGACGGAATGCAGGGCGCCGAAGTAAATTCCGTAAGCGATCATCCCAAACACAAGCAGGATGAAGACCGGTGCGACAATTGCAAATTCGATTGCTGATGTGCCGGATCGGGACTGCAGGAACCCGCTACTATCGGGGGGCCTGATGCGGATCAGTGTCCTTGCCCATCTTTCCAAGTGCTTGATCCGCTCGGTAAAGGACTTGGATGCGTCTGCGCCCAGCTTGCGGCGGTGTCTGAGCACACGCCAGCCCCCTGGATCTCTGGTCGTCGCAAGCGACGCCATCCTGCGGAAATATTGTTTGTATGCAAAGTATTTATTCTCACTCATATGCCACCTGTTTGGCCACTGCCAAGATCATCCGCCTCGCTACCAGAGATGAACTAGATTAGTTCCAGAGTGGTCCCAGAAGATTATCGATTTGCTAATGTGCTTGCAGGTTGTGGCGAACGGCCAAGAGAATCTGAATCTCGACAGTAAAATCCGACTAAAATGATCTTGTTTTGTATGAGGTCAGATGGTTTTTGTTAGAATACCGTGGTCGCAGGAAGTTTTCGCCAAGCGACAGCAAGAAGAATACAACCCTCGATTGATGAGATCGGGTGTGGCAATCGTTGTGGCGAAGCTGGTGGCCCGGAAAGCGGGTTGTTCACGCCGTCTTTCGGTTCGGGACGAAGGTTGATCCTGGCCGGTCGCAGCGCGAAAGGCGTGGCGCTTTGCGGCTTCAGTCTAAAGAATTGGGAATTCGGGATTTTTCTGGTCGGAGTGGCAGGATTCGAACCTGCGACCCCATCGTCCCGAACGATGTGCGCTACCAGGCTGCGCTACACTCCGTGACCAGTGGGCGGGCTTATAGCTGCCGCTTTTGCTTCCTGCAAGCGCCAAAGGTTCGACTGGCGCAATTTTTCGCAAGTGAGTAATCTTGTTGTGCTTTTAAGCCTTTTTGCTGCCGTGGCGGGAGGGGACAGTGCCCCGATCTTGCGGTATTCGATGCCGAACAGAATCTATGCGCAGCATGGCGCCGGAGTGCAGTCGTGAATTTCAAGCCAGTCGCCCAAGCATCTCCCAATACGTTCGAATTCGAGACGCTCGCACTGGTCAAGCCGACCGGCTTTCGCGAATACGATGCGCGCTGGTGGTTCGGCCATCCGAGCTCGCCCAAGGAGCCGGAACTCAATCTGATCGGCGTCCAGGCGCTGGGCATGGGCATCGGCACGTTGATCCGGCGTCTCGGCGCCGGACCCGACATCGTCGTCGGCCACGATTTCCGCTCTTACTCGATGTCGATCAAGCTGGCGCTGGTGTCAGGTCTTCAGGCGGCGGGCGCACGGGTCAAGGACATCGGCCTGGCACTGTCGCCGATGGCCTATTTCGCCCAGTTCGCGCTCGACACGCCGTCGGTCGCCATGGTCACCGCCTCGCACAACGAGAACGGCTGGACCGGCGTGAAGATGGGCGCGCAGCGGCCGCTGACCTTCGGCCCGGACGAAATGTCGGCGCTCAGGGAAATCGTGCTCAATGGCGACTTCGACCTGACCGGCGGCGGCTCCTATGAGTTCGTGCCCTATTTCCGCAAGACCTATATCGACGACCTGGTGGCCGGCAAACGCATCACCCGCAAGCTGCGCGTCGTCGCCGCCTGCGGCAACGGCACGGCAGGGGCGTTTGCGCCGGAAGCGCTCGAGCGCATCGGCTGCGAGGTCATCCCGCTCGATATCGAGCTCGACCATTCGTTCCCACGCTACAACCCCAACCCCGAGGACATGCAGATGCTGCATGCGATCAGGGACAAGGTGCTGGAAACAGGCGCCGATGTCGGGCTCGGCTTCGACGGCGACGGCGACCGCTGCGGCGTGGTCGACAATGAGGGCAACGAGATCTTTGCGGACAAAGTCGGCGTCATGCTCGCGCGTGACATCTCGGCGCTCCATCCGAACGCGACCTTCGTCGTCGACGTGAAGTCCACCGGCCTGTTCAACACCGACACCGTGCTGGCCGCCAATGGCGCCAAGACCGACTACTGGAAGACGGGCCACTCCTATCTCAAGCGCCGCGTCGCCGAACTGGGCGCCATCGCCGGCTTCGAGAAGTCTGGCCATTTCTTCTTCAACCCGCCGATCGGCCGCGGTTATGACGACGGCATCGTCACCGCGATCGCCGTCTGCCAGATGCTCGACCGCAGCCCCGGCAAGTCGATGGCCGATCTCTATCGCGACCTGCCGCTGACCTATGGCACGCCGACAATGTCGCCGCATTGCGACGACGAGCTGAAATATGGCGTCGTCGACAAGGTCGTTGCCGATTTCGAGGCGATGAAGCGCAATGGCGATATCTTCGCCGGACAGAAGATCGTCGATCTCGTCACCGTCAACGGCGTGCGTGTCGTTGCCGAGGACGGCACCTGGGGGCTGGTTCGCGCCTCCTCCAACAAGCCGGAACTGGTCGTGGTGGTGGAAAGCCCGGTGTCGTCGGAGCGTCGGCGTGAGATGTTCGAGGCGGTTGACGCGGTGCTGCGGCGCAATCCGTCCGTCGGCGCCTACAACCAGACCTTCTGAGGGGGAGCGGGCATGGCCGAGAGGATCGTCAGTTTTGTCATGAGCGGCGGCGTCGGCTCCCGGCTCTGGCCGCTGTCGCGCGAGGACAACCCCAAACAGTTCCATGACCTGTCAGGCGACGGCTCGATGCTGGTCAAGACGCTGAAGCGGCTTGCCGCGCGCGACGAAGGCGAAACGCCGATCTATCTGATCGCGTCCGAGCGCCATGCCGAACGGGTGCGCGCCGATCTCGCGGCGATCGATCTTGCCGGCGGCGGCGCGATCTTCGAGCCGACGGGCCGCAACACGGCTGCGGCCGTGGCGATTGCCGCACTGCAGACGATCAAGGCTTATGGCGACGGCACCGTGCTGGTGGTGCCTTCGGACCACGAAATCTCGACGCAGCGCCAGTTCTGGGAAACCGTCGAAAACGGGGTGCCGGCAGCCGTGGCCGGCCGGATGGTGGTGTTCGGTATCCGCCCGACCGCACCCGAGACGGGTTACGGCTACATCGAGGCCGGTGCCGAAGGCGGCGGCGTTTCCGACGTCACCCGCTTCGTCGAAAAGCCCGACCTCAAGACGGCCGAAGGTTATCTCGCCGCCGGCAACTTCTTCTGGAATGCCGGCATCTTCCTGTTCAAGGCCAGCGCCATGCGCGCCGCCTTCCTCAAGCACCAGCCTGACATCTGGCAGAAGGCCGAAGCAGCCTTTCAGGCCCAGACCAGCGACCTCTCCGGCGTCTACATGCCGCTGGATCTCTACCAGGACATCCCGTCCAACTCGATCGACTACGCCATCATGGAGCGTGTCGACGGCATCGCCATGGTGCCGGCAAGTTTCCGCTGGAACGATCTCGGGTCGTGGCAGTCGCTGCTCGACGTCAGCCCCTCCGACAAGGACGGCAACGTCATCGTCGGCGATGTCGTCGCCATCGACTGCGAGAATTCCTATCTGCGCGGCGAAGGCCGCCTGCTTTCGGCCATCGGCCTGAAGGACGTCGCCATCGTCTCGACCTCGGACGCGACCTTCGTCGCCCCGGTCAGCCACAGCCAGAACGTCAAGAAGATCGTCGAGCAGCTCGAAAAGAGCGGTCGGCTGGAGACCAAGTTCACGCCGGCGCATGGCCGTGTCATCGCCAACGGCGCCTGGCGTCGGCGGGTGCAGCATTGGCTGATGGACGAGACGCTGCCGCTGTGGTCGACATCGGGTGTCGACGAGCAGTTCGGTGGCTTCTACGAGGCACTGGGCTTCGACGCCAGGCCATTGGCCAAGCCCAAGCGCATGCGCACCATGGCGCGACAGGTCTATGCCTTTGCGGTGGCCAAGCAGCGCGGCTGGGATGGCAGGGCCGACCAACTGATCGACCACGGCATCCGCTTCATGGCCGACAAAGGCCGCACCGAACGCGGTGGCTGGGTGCGGACGCTGAACCCTGACGGCAGCGTGCTCGATCCGGTCGAGGACGCCTATGATCACGCCTGCGTGCTCCTAGCGCTGGCCCATGCGCATCGCTCGGGCAATGCCGAGGCGCTGGTGCTGGCCACCGAAACATTCGCCTTCCTCGACAAACACCTCGAGGACGAGCGCATGACCGGCTTCATGGAAAGCCCTGATGGCGAGGGCGTGCGCCGCTCCAACCCGCACATGCATCTGCTGGAGGCGTTTCTCGCCTGGCACGCGGTGACGGGTGACCGCGCCTATCTCAGGCGCGCCGCGCGTATCATCGATCTGTTCCGCAGCCACTTCTTCGAGGTCGACAGCTGGACGCTGGGCGAGTTCTTCGACCGCGACTGGCATCCGGCACCTGGCGAAAAGGGCCAGTGGACCGAACCCGGCCATCATTTCGAATGGGCCTCGCTGCTTGTCGATTTTGCCGACAAGAGCGGCCAGAAGGATCTCGTCGCCTTCGGCCGCAAGCTCTATGCCTCGGCGGTTGCCAACGGCCTCAACCGTGCGACGGGGCTGGCCTATGGCGCGGTGTCGCGGCAGGGCCTGCCGCTCGACAACATCTCGCGCAGCTGGCCGCAGACCGAGGCGATCAAGGCGGCCGTCGCGCTCGACGGCACCGGCGGCCCCGACCTCAAGCCCGAGATCGAAGCACGTGTCGGACGCCTGTTCCGCTGGCACATCGACCCCGCACCGCAGGGCCTGTGGATCGACCAGATCGACGAGCGCGGCCGCTCCTTGGCCAAGGAAGTGCCGGCCAGCATCTTCTACCATCTGGTGACGGCGCTGACGCAGTATCTCGACAAGACCGAGGACGTCGCGCACTGACTTCGAACCAACAAAAAAGCCGGCCAATTGACCGGCTTTTTGCTATTCAGGCGATGCGAGGCGGCTTGAGCGCCGCAGTTGTTGCTGGCCCTCGGTCCGCTGCCCCTCATCCTCCTGCCGGGACCTTCTCCCCGTAAACGGGGAGAAGAGGGCTGGCCGCTTCTTCCTTCTCCCCGTTCACGGGGAGAAGGCGCCCGAAGGGTGGAGGAGGGGCCGCGCCGACACCTCCAAGCATCCCCAATGTTCAGCTCAGCGGCACACCAAGCCAGCCCGGCAACCAGGCCAAGCTTCAGTACGGGCTCGCGACGTCGCCCGTTTCGACATAGACCGTCTTGAGCTGCGAATAGTGCGACAGGGCGGCGAGCGAGTTCTCGCGGCCGATGCCCGATTGCTTGGCGCCGCCGAAGGGGATTTCGACCGGCGTCAGATTGTAGGCGTTGATCCAGCACGTCCCGGCCTTGAGCTCGCCGATGACGCGATGGCCGCGCGCAATGTCCTTGGTGAAGACGCCGGCGGCGAGGCCGAATTCGGTGTCGTTGGCGCGGGCGATGACCTCGTCCTCGCTGTCGAAGGACAGCACGCTCATGACCGGGCCGAAGATCTCCTCGCGGGCGATGCGCATGGTGTCCTTCACACCGGTGAACACGGTCGGCTCGACGAAGAAGCCGCCTTCGAAGCCCTGCAGTGAGGGCACCCCACCACCACAACGCAACTCGGCACCTTCGCCTTTGCCGACGCCGATGTAATCGAGAACCTTGTCGTGCTGGGCCTTGCTGACCAGCGGGCCCATCTGCGTCTCGGGGTCGAGCGGGTCGCCGATACGGATCGACTTGGTGCGCTCGACCAGCCGTTCGACGAAACGGTCGTGCAGGCCCTTCTGGACGAAGACGCGGGTGCCGTTGGAGCAGACCTGGCCGGTCGAGTAGAAATTGCCGAGCATCGCGCCGCCGACGGCGTTTTCGAGATCGGCGTCGTCGAAGACGATGATCGGCGACTTGCCGCCGAGCTCCATCGTCGCGTGTTTCATATGCGAGCCGGCGAGCGACAACACCTTCTTGCCCGTCGGCACCGAGCCGGTGAGCGAAATCTTGTCGACGACCGGATGCGCGGCGAGTGCCGCGCCGACATCGCCGTAACCTTGGACGACATTGAACAGCCCGTCAGGCAGGCCGGCTTCGGTGTAGATTTCGGCCAGCGCAAGAGCGGACAGGGGCGTGTTCTCAGACGGCTTGAACACCATGGCATTGCCCATGGCGAGCGCGGGTGCCGACTTCCAGCCGGCGATCTGGATCGGGTAGTTCCAGGCGCCGATGCCGACGCAGACGCCGAGCGCCTCGCGCCTGGTGTAGGCGAAGGGGCCGCCGAGATCGACATAGTCGCCGTTGAAGGCCGCGACCGCACCGGCGAAATATTCGAGACAGTCGGCGGCGGAGGCGGCGTCGGCCACCAGCGTTTCCTGGATCGCCTTGCCGGTGTCGAGCGTCTCGATGCGCGACAGCTCCTCATTGCGGGCGCGCAGTATGTCGGCGGCACGGCGCAGGATGCGGCCGCGCTCGATGGGCTTCAGCCGTGCCCAGGCCGGCTGCGCCTCGCGCGCGGCCTCGATCGCCAGCTCGACGATGTTGGGTGTTGCCGACCGCAGCTCGGCAATGGTCTCGCCGGTTGCCGGATAGATGACCGGGATCGATGCTCCACGCTCGTCGTCGATGTAGCGGCCGTTGACATAATGCGAGGCTTTGGGCTGGGCGCGCATGCGTTTGCTCCAGTTGTCTATTCGATGGTCCGGCGGGTAGGCCGGATGATGCTTTATCTGTCGGAGACCTGCCAGCGCGGATTGATCCACGGCTCCTGGTTCGACGGGGCGAGCGGTGTCCGCCCCAATATGTGGTCGGACGCCTTTTCGCCAGTCATGATCGACGGGCTGTTGAGGTTGCCATTGGTGACGCGCGGGAAGATCGAGGAGTCGGCAACGCGCAGGCTGTCCACGCCGATCACCCGGCACTCGGGATCGACGACGCTGGTCGGGTCGTCGGCGCGGCCCATGCGGCAGGTGCCACAAGGGTGGTAGGCGCTTTCCGAATGCTCGCGGATGAAGGCGTCGAGTTGCTCGTCCGACTGCACATGGCTGCCTGGCGATATCTCCTTGCCGCGGAACGGGTCGAAGGCGGCCTGGCCGAAGATCTCGCGGGTGAGGCGGATGCAGTGCCGGAAGTCTTCCCAGTCGTCGGGATGCGACATGTAGTTGAAGCGGATCTCCGGCTTGTCCCACGGGTCGTTTGAGCGAAGCGTGATCGCGCCGCGCGACTTCGACCGCATCGGCCCGACATGGGCCTGGAAGCCATGCGACTTGGCCGCCGCCTTGCCGTCGTAACGTACGGCCGCCGGCAGGAAGTGGAACTGGATGTCTGGGTAGTCGACGCCTGATTTCGAGCGCACAAAGGCTGCGGCTTCGAAATGGTTGGTGGCGCCGAGGCCGGTCTTGAACAGCAGCCACTCCGCGCCGATCAGCGCCTTGGAGAACGGGTTGAAGACCGAGTGCAGGGTAATCGGCTGGGTCGCCTCCTGCTGGATGTAGAGCTCCATGTGGTCCTGGAGATTCTGGCCGACGCCGCGCCTGTCGGCGACGACTGCTATGCCGTGCTTCTTGAGATGCTCGGCCGGTCCGATGCCCGACAGCATCAGCAGTTTCGGCGAGTTGATGGAGGAGGCGGCGACGATCACCTCACGTCGTGCCTTAACGACCTGAATCTTCCTGCGAGTCTCGATCTCGACGCCGGTGGCGCGTTGGTTCTCGATCACCACGCGCCGGGCGAAGCCATTGACGATACGGACATTTCCGCGTTTCAGCGCCGGCCTGAGATAGGCATTGGCGACCGACCAGCGGCGCCCGCCATGGATGGTCTGCTCCATCGCGCCAAAGCCTTCCTGCTTGGCGCCATTATAGTCTTCGGTCAGCTCGAAACCGGCCTGGCGGCCGGCCTCGACGAAGGCCTGGTAGAGCGGGTTCTTGCGCGGCCCACGCTGCACGTTGAGCGGACCCGAGGTGCCGCGCCAGCCTTCCTCGCCGCCATTCGAATGCTCCATGCGCTTGAAGTAGGGCAGCACGTCGGCATAGCCCCAGCCGGTGGCGCCCTGTTCTGCCCAGTGATCGAAGTCGTGGGCATGGCCGCGGACATAGACCATGCCGTTGATCGAGGACGAGCCGCCGAGAACCTTTCCGCGTGGGGTGGCGAGAACGCGGCCGCCGAGATGCGGCTCCGGCTCGCTGGCAAAGCCCCAATCGTAGCGGCTCATATTGAGCGGGATGGACAGTGCCGACGGCATCTGGATCAGCGGGCCGAAATCGGTGCCGCCATATTCGATGACGATGACGGAGTGCTTGCCGTCTTCCGACAGGCGATAGGCCATGGCCGAGCCGGCCGAGCCGGAGCCGACGATTACGTAATCTGCTTCAAGCATTGTTCACATGAACCAAAAAATCGGCGAGCGAGACGTTGCCGCCGGTTGCGACGACGAGCACGGTCTTGCCGGCCACGTCGACCTTTCCTCCCAGAAGTGCCGCCAGCGACGAGGCGCCCGACGGCTCGAGCACGAGTTTCAGCCGCTCGAAGGCCGTGGTCATCGCGCGGCGGACAGAGGCATCGTCGACGGTCAGCGCGCGAACATTGGTGGTCGTGATGGCGGCAAAGGGCGCTTCGCCCGGCCGGCGCGCCATCAGGCCGTCGCAGATCGATTTCTCCGCCAGCGGCACGGCGGAAAGCGCGCCATTGGCGAGCGATGCGCCCAGCCCGTTGAAGCCCTCGGGCTCGACGGCGAACACTTCGGTCGACGGTGACAGGTGATGGAAGGCCAAAGCCACGCCGCCGATCAGCCCGCCGCCGCCGACGGGGCAGAGCACGATGTCGGCGACCACACCCTTTGCTGCCAGTTGGTCGAGCGCTTCGAGGCCGGCGCCGGCCTGGCCGGCGACGATCTCGGGATCGTCGAACGGGTGAAGCAGGACGAGCCCTTCCGTCTCGGAGATTTCGCGTGCCCTGGCGGCAGCGACCTCTTCGCGGGCGCGGTCGCCATGGTCGGTCAGGACCACGCGCGCGCCATAGGCCTTGGTCGCCTCGCGTTTGGCGGCGGGAGCGTCGATGGGCATGACGATGGTGACGGGAATGCCGAGCGACTGGCCGGCCGCGGCAAGGCCCTGGGCGAAATTGCCGGAGGAGAAGGCGACAACGCCGCGTCTGGCTTCTTCAGGCGAAAGCTGCTTCAGCCGCCAATAGGCGCCGCGCGCCTTGAACGAACCGGACCATTGCAGCGACTCCGCCTTGACGAAGACACGCGCAGCACCAGTCTCACGGGCAAGGACGGCGGATTCGAGCAGCGGCGTCAACTGCGTCGCCTGCGACGTCTCGGCATAGGCTTCTCGCAGCCGGTCGAGACCTGGAACTTCGGTGCTCATCATTCACCCCTCGGGAAACGCTTGCTCTCTTCGAGCACGTTGAGGTCCATGTGATTGCGCATGTAGCGCTCCGACGCTTTCTGCAGCGGCTGGAAATCCCATGGGTAGTAGGCGCCGTTGCGCAGCGCGGGATAGACCACCCAGCGCCGCGCCTGGCTTTCGCGCACGGCGGCGTCGAAGCCCGCCATGTCCCAGCGGGCTCGGACTTTTGCCATGAAGTCGGTGACCAGATCGGCATAAGCGGGGTCAGCTGCGAGGTTGCGCAGTTCGTTGGCGTCCGATTCCAGATCAAACAGCTGCGGCGGGTCGATCTCGCAGTGGACGAACTTGAAGCGGCCGTCGCGGATGGCGACCAGCGGCGCATAGGAGCCTTCGGCGGCGTATTCCATGAGCACCGGCGCGTTGCGCTGTTCGCCGCGCGCCAATGGCAGCAAAGACTGCCCGTCGGTCCAGGGCGCGATGGCGGAGAGGTCGATGCCGGCGAGGTCGCACAGCGTCGGCAGCACGTCGAGATTGGAGGTCGGTTCGGCGATCAGGCCCGCCGGCAGGCCCTTGCCCGCGACCATCAGGGGGACACGCGCCGAGCCTTCGTAGAAGCACATCTTGAACCACAGGCCGCGCTCTCCGAGCATGTCGCCATGGTCGGAGCAGAACAGGATGACGGTGTCGTCGAGCATGCGCGTGCGTTCGAGCACCGACAGCAGCTCGCCGACCTTGTCGTCGATATAGGAGATGTTGGCGAAATAGCCGCGACGCGAGCGGCGCACCTGCTCCGGCGTGATGTCGAAGCTGGCATAGTCGCTGGCGAGGTAGAGGCGCTGCGAATGCGGGTCCTGCAGGTCCTCGGGGATGAAGCCGACCTCGGGGTCGAGGGCGGGGCAGTCCTCATAGAGGTCCCAATACTGGCGGCGCGCGACATAGGGGTCGTGTGGATGGGTGAAGGAGACGGTGAGGCACCAGGGACGGCGCTCGGCCTGATCGGAGACGCGGGCGAAATCGTAAAGCTTCTGGGCAGCCAGGAAAGCGACCTCGTCGTCATACTCCATCTGGTTGGAAATTTCGGCAGTGCCCGCGCCGGTGACCGAGCCGAGATTGTGGTACCACCAGTCGATGCGTTCGCCCGGCTTGCGATAGTCCGGCGTCCAGCCGAAATCGGCCGGATAGATGTCGGTCGTCAGCCGCTCCTCGAAACCGTGCATCTGGTCCGGGCCGACGAAATGCATCTTGCCCGACAGCACGGTGTGGTAGCCGGCACCGCGCAGGTGATGCGCAAAGGTCGGGACCGACGAGGTGAATTCGGCGGCGTTGTCATAGACGCCGGTGCGCGATGGCAACTGCCCGGACATGAAGGCGGCGCGGCCCGGCGCGCAGAGCGGCGAGGCGGTGTAGTTGTTGCGGAAACGTGCCGAGCGCGCAGCGAGCGCCTTGAGGTGCGGGGTGTGCAGGAAGTCGGCTGGACCGTCGGGGAAGAACGTCCCGGCCAACTGGTCGACCATGACGATGAGGATGTTGGGCTGACTGGTCTTCATGCGTTGCCCGCCTGCGAGAGCTTGGTTTCGAGGTAGTCCTCGACCAGTGCAATGGCCGAGGCGGCATTGGGAATTCCCTCCCGCAACGCCCGGCGAATGTAGAGACCGTCGATCAGCGCCGCTGTCGCCTCGGCGACGCGCTCAGCCTCATGGCGTTGCAGGAGCCGGGTCAGGCCGCTCATCAGATTAGAATGCAGGCGATGGGCGTAGACACGCAGCAGCCGGCGCAGCGCCGGCGATTTCTGCGCCTCGACATAAAAGGCAAGCCAGGCGGCGATCGTCTCCGACCGGAACTGCTTGTCGGAGAAGTTGACCGCGATGACGGCGGAGACGCGGGTGCGCGCCGTCTCTGCCTGTCGAAGTGCGGCGGTCGTGTCGATCAGCAGTTCGGACAGAAGGTGCCGCATGGTCGCGGCAAGCAGTTCGTCCTTGGCGCCGAAATAGTGATGAGCAAGTGCGGAGGAGACGCCGGCGCGTCCGGCGATCTCCGACATGGTCACGTCCAGGTTGCCGCGCTCGCCGATCGCCGAGATCGTCGCGTCGATCAGCGCTTTGCGGCGCAGCGGCTCCATTCCGACTTTGGGCATGCGGGATCCTCCAGTGGCCAAAGTATTTTTAATTGACTCGTCAATCAATAAAATTCACGGCGCGTGTCGTCTCGAATGCGTCATGGAACCCCCATCTGGACCATTGAATGTTGTCGAAAACTGTTCATACTTGAACGGAATTGAAGGGCGTTGGAATCGCCCGCCAAATGGCGCAACATACCAATGACGATGGAGACGAAGATGACCGCATGCATCGTGGGCTGGGCGCATTCGCGTTTCGGCAAGCTGGAAGGCGAGACGCTGGAAAGCCTGATCACGCAGGTTGCCACCGAGGCGCTGGCGCATGCGGGCGTCGGGCCGGAAGATGTCGACGAGATCGTGCTCGGCCATTTCAATGCCGGCTTCTCCGCCCAGGATTTCACCGCGAGCCTTGTGCTGCAGGCCGACGACCGCCTGCGTTTCAAGCCGGCGACGCGTGTCGAAAATGCCTGCGCCACCGGCTCTGCCGCCGTGCGCCAGGGCATCCGTGCCGTCAATGCCGGCCAGCGCATCGTGCTGGTGGTCGGCGCCGAACAGATGACCACGACACCGGGACCGGAGATCGGCAAGAACCTGTTGCGCGCCTCCTATCTGCCCGAGGATGGCGACACCCCGGCTGGCTTTGCCGGCGTCTTCGGCAAGATCGCCCAGGCCTATTTCCAGCGTTATGGCGACCAGTCCGATGCGCTGGCGATGATCGCTGCCAAGAACCACAAGAACGGCGTCGAAAACCCGTACGCCCAGATGCGCAAGGATTTCGGCTTCGACTTCTGCCGCCAGGAGAGCGAGAAGAACCCGTTTGTCGCCGGCCCGCTGAAGCGCACCGACTGCTCTCTCGTCTCCGACGGTGCGGCAGCCCTGGTGCTGACCGATGCGACCACGGCGCTGAGGATGAAGCGTGCGATTGCTTTCCGCGCCAACGAGCATGTGCAGGACTTCCTGCCGATGTCGAAGCGCGACATCCTGCAGTTCGAAGGTTGCGAGCTGGCCTGGAACCAGGCGTTGAAGGCGGCGGGCGTTTCGCTCGACGACCTGTCCTTCGTCGAGACGCATGACTGCTTCACCATCGCCGAGCTGATCGAATATGAGGCCATGGGGCTTGCGCCGCGCGGCGAGGGTGCCCGCGTCGTCATGGAGGGCATCACCGCTAGGGATGGCCGCCTGCCGGTCAATCCCTCGGGTGGTCTCAAGGCCAAGGGGCATCCGATCGGTGCGACCGGCGTGTCGATGCATGTCTTGACCGCGATGCAGCTTGCCGGCGAGGCCGGCGGCATCCAGGTCAAGGACGCCAGGCTCGGCGGCATCTTCAACATGGGCGGTGCCGCGGTCGCCAACTACGTGTCGATCCTGGACCGCATCAGATGAGGCATTCGGCCGTCGTCATCGGCGGTGCGTCGGGCATCGGCCTTGCCGTGGCCGAGCGCCTGGTATCAGATGGATGGCCGGTGGCAATGATCGATGGCGATGCGGCAGCCCTTGCCGCTGCCGCAGACGCAATCGACAATGACGATGTCCTCTTCATCGAGGCCGACCCGACAGACGAGGACAATGTCGCCGAAGCGTTCGACCAGGTGGTCGACAGCCTTGGTCTCATTGGCGGACTGGTGGCGGTGGCCGGCTTCGACCGGCATGCAAGTGCCGAAGACACCAGTGCTGAAATGCTGCGCGAAGCGCTCGACGTCAATCTGGTCGGGCCGTTCATCGCCGCCCATGCCGCGCTCGAGCGGATGGGGGCGTCCCTGTCCATCGTCAATGTCGGTTCGGTCGCCGGCCTGCGCGCGCATCGCGGCAGGCTCGCCGTCGCCGCCTCGCAGGCCGGGCTGAAGTTGATGTCCGAGGTGCTGGCGCTGGAGGTCGGCAATCGTGGCGTTCGTGTCAACGCCGTCGCAGCCGGGCCGACCGAGATCGAAGCGGATGGCAATGGCAGCGGGATCGCGCCGCGGCTGATGCCGCAGGGCCGTTATGCCGAGCCCGAGGAGATCGCCGCCGCGGTTGCCTTCCTGCTGTCGCCGGAAGCAAGTTATGTCAACGGTCATACGCTCGCAGTGGATGGCGGATTCCTCGCCGCCGCGCTATCGGGTGACAAGGCATGATGCTGCACGGCTAGTCGGGCAGGCGTCACGCCCGGCAAAAATCGTCCGCTAGCGCATGAAGGCACGTTGAAAATGGCAAATCCGGTTCTTGTCGAGGTGCTGCGCGGCGACCTCGTTGAAAGCGTGCATCGTGGTGCGGTGGTCGTCGTCGACGGCGACGGCAAGCAGGTCTGGGCCATGGGCGATGCGCAGCAACAGGTCTTCCCGCGCTCGGCGGTCAAGGCGATCCAGGCGCTGCCTTTCGTCGAAAGCGGCACGGCCGATGCATATGGCTTCGGCGATCGTGAACTGGCGCTGGCCTGTTCCTCGCATTCCGGCGAAGTCGCCCATGCCGAGCTTGCCAATGCCATGCTCGCCAAGGCCGGCCTCGACGTCGATGCGCTCGAATGCGGCGCGCACTGGCCGTCCAATCACGGCGCCACCATCGCGCTGGCCCGCAGCGGCGCCTCGCCAAGTGCGCTGCACAACAATTGCTCGGGCAAGCATTCCGCCTTCGTCTGCACCTGCCGCCACCTCGGCATCGCGCATCAGGGTTATGTCAGGCCCGAGCATCGTTTCCAGGAGATGGTTCGCGAGACGATGGAAGCGGTAACAGGAGCCCGGCACGACGAGGCCAATCGCGGCATTGACGGCTGTTCGATCCCGACCTTTGCCGTGCCGCTGCAAAACCTTGCCTTGGGGTTCGCGCGCATGGTCACCGGCAATGGTCTCGGCGCGGACCGGGCAGGGGCTGCACGCCGGCTGATGTCGGCCTGCATGAGCGAACCTTTTCTGGTCGCTGGAACCGACAGGGCCGATACGGAGTTGATGCAGACTGCACCCGGACGGATCTTCGTCAAGGTCGGCGCCGAAGGCGTGTTTTGCGCGGCCGTGCCCGAACTTGGGCTCGGCATTGCGTTGAAATGCGACGACGGCGCCGGCAGGGCGGCCGAGGTCATGATCGCGGCGGGTCTGGCCAGGCTTCTGGCCGCTGATGAAGCGCTGTCCGGCACCATGAAAAAGGCTGCCAATCCTGTGCTCAGGAACTGGAACGGCATTGAAGTTGCGTCGCTTCGGCCCAGCGCTGCATTCGGCTGAGGACGCAATGGGCGGGTCAGCGTGGCTGGCTTGTTATCCATGCAGCGAACACCTAGGTTCGGTTGATGAGCAGAGCTTTTACCCGCGAAGACGATAGCGAAAACGTAATCGCCGACATCGGCGAGCGGCCGGTCAGTGCGTCGCGAAACCTGGTCACAGAGCAAGGCCTCGCCCATATCGAGGCCCAGCTCGCCAGCCTGCGCGAGGATCTGGCCAAGGCCGAGGCCGATGCCGACCGCGAGCGCATTGCGACCGTGTCGCGCGACCTGCGCTATTGGCAGTCGCGCCGCGAGACGGCAGAGGTGTCCGTTCCCGAGCCTGACAGCACGGTCGTCCGCTTCGGCATGAAGGTTGTCATCGAGGATGACAAGGGCAAGCGCAACGTCTGGCAGATCGTCGGCGAAGACGAGGCCGACGCCGCCAAGGGCCGCATCTCGCATGCCTCGCCGATGGCAGTCGCACTGTTCGGCAAATCGGTCGGCGACCTCGCCTCGGTTAACGGCCATGAATGGGAAATCGTCGAACTGGGCAGCTAGCTTTCGACCGGAACCGTGTGGTCGCGGAAGAATGCGGTGGCGCCAGCTTCATCGATTTCGCCGGCTGCGATCATGAGCACGAACTGGATAACGTCCTGTTGCGATGCCTCGACGCTCAAGCCATTGAAAAACAGAAACAAGTCCGCTGCGGCAAATGCCGTGCGCTTGTTGCCGTCGACAAAGGGATGGTTCTTGGCGATGCCGAACAGATAGGCCGCTGCCAGTTCGCATCGGTCCGGTGTGCCGTAAGCGACCTTTTGCAGCGGGCGCGCCAGCGCCGACTCCAGCATGTCCTCTGATCGAACGCCCGGTGCGCCACCGTGCAGGCGCAGCTGTTCGGCATGCAGCGCCTCGACGAATTGACGCGAGTGGAACTCGGTCATTTCGCCAGTGCGCGATAGGCAACCTCGTACTTCTTCATCCGTTCGCGCGCGATCTTCATCTTGCGCTCGAATTCCTCTGGGTCGTCCTGTGCCGGGCTGAGGCGCAATTCGTTGCCGTCTTCGGTGAGAACCAGCGTGTCGCCAGCCCTCAGATTGTGCCGCTCCAGCACCTCCTTCGGCAGGATCACGCCTTCCGAGTTTCCGATCTTGCGCACTGTCACATTCATGGCCAAGTCTCCATGTTATAACTTATGTATAACATGCCGACTCGCCGGAACCAAGCCCCGGCCGGAACCAAGCCATTGTCGCTTGCGTAGACCGCCACTATACCTTGCGGGTGGCCGCAGCTGCGGTCGGAAAATAGCATTGCCGGAGACAACGCCCATGGCGCAGGACGACAGCATTTTCATTGGTGCCAGCCGCAAGCCGGACGATAGCTATCAACGACCCGAAGAATTGCTGTTGAAATACGGCAATCGCCACGGCCTGGTTACAGGCGCGACCGGCACCGGCAAGACGGTGACGCTGCAGATACTGGCCGAGGGCTTCTCGAATGCCGGCGTTCCGGTGTTCTGCGCCGACATCAAGGGCGACCTGTCGGGCATCTCGATGATCGGCGAGGCCAAGGATTTTCTCACTGCCCGCGCCGAGGCGATCAAGCTCGACCCATATGAGTTCCAGGAATTCCCTGTCATCTTCTGGGACCTGTTCGGCGAACAGGGGCATCCCATCCGCGCGACCATTTCCGAAATGGGCCCGCTGCTTTTGTCGCGGCTGATGAACCTGACGGAGGCGCAGGAAGGCGTGCTCAACATCGCTTTCCGCATTGCCGACGAGGAAGGCCTGCTGCTGCTCGACATGAAGGACCTGCAGTCGCTCTTGGCCAACATCGCCGATCGGGCCGACGAAATCGGTACCCGCTATGGCAATATCACCAAACCTTCGGTCGGCGCGATCCAGCGGTCGCTGCTGGTGCTCGAGCAGCAGGGCGGCAACCACTTCTTCGGCGAGCCGGCGCTGAAGATCGCCGACATCATGCGCACGACGCGCGACGGCCGCGGCGCGATCAACGTGCTGGCCGCCGACAAGCTGATGATGAACCCCAGGCTTTATGCCACCTTCCTGCTCTGGCTGCTGTCGGAGCTGTTCGAGGTGCTGCCCGAGGTCGGCGATCCCGACAAGCCGAAGCTGGTGTTCTTCTTCGACGAAGCCCACCTTCTGTTCGATGAGGCACCCAAGATCGTCGTCGACCGGGTCGAGCAGGTCGTGCGCCTGATCCGCTCCAAGGGCGTCGGCGTCTATTTCGTCACCCAGAACCCGCTCGACGTCCCCGAAACCGTGCTCGCCCAGCTCGGCAACCGTGTCCAGCATGCGCTGCGCGCCTACACGCCGCGCGAGCAGAAGGCGGTAAAGACCGCTGCCGATACCTTCCGTCCGAACCCCGACTTCAACTGCGCCACCGCCATCACCCAGCTCGGCACCGGCGAGGCGTTGGTCTCGACGCTCGAGGCCAAGGGTGTGCCGTCCATGGTGCAGCGGACGCTGATCCGGCCGCCGGCATCGCGGCTCGGGCCGATCACGCCGCAAGAGCGCCAGAAGCTGATCAACGAAAGCCCTGTCGCCGGACAGTACGACCAGACGGTCGACCGCGAATCGGCCTTCGAGATGCTGCAGAAGAAAGCGCTCGAGGCGCAAAAGGCCCAGGAGCAGGCGCAGCAGCAGGCGAATACCGGCGGCGGCAGCGGCTGGACCATTCCGGGCTTTGGCAATGATGCGCCGGCGCCCAGTGGTCGCAACACCGGCAATGCGCCCAGGCCGCGAACCTCGAACCGGCAGACGGTGACGGAAGCTGCGCTGAAGTCGGTCGTGCGCTCCGTCGGCTCGTCGGTCGGCCGTGCGCTGGTGCGCGGCATTCTGGGCAGCCTGAAGAAGGGCTTTTGAAACACCCTGAGGCTCCAAAGAAAAACGGCGCGTCGATGACGCGCCGTCAGACTGCTGACAAACCCCGTCGAATTTCGGCGGGGTTTTGTTTTGTGGGTTGATTGAGCTTTTGGATTGATTTCGGGGAGCAGATGCTAGTGCCGTTGCGAGCCGGCTTTGGCCTCATGCGAGGCTTGGTTTTGGCTTTGGCCAGAGGCTGATTGCGATCTTTTTCATGTTCTGGGCGGCGGCTGCGATCAGGCACTGGCAGGCGACGCGTGTTCGCCCTCGGAAGCGGGCATAGCGATGGCCGAAGAGCTGCTTGGCATCGGCGAAGGATCGCTCGACCGTCTCCTTGCGGCGTCGATAGATCGCCTTGCCCCATGCGGTTAAGCGGTTGGCATCGACCCGCTCGCGGACATCCTGCCAGACATGGCGCGTGATGGTGCGCTCGGCCTTGGCGTTTGATGTGCAAGACGCCAGCAGCGGACAGTTGCGGCAGATCGTCGGGTCGCTCCTGTAGTGGCGATAACCGCCGCGATCGGTGGTGGCGTAAGTGAGCAACTGGCCCTGCGGGCAACGATAGCCGTCAAGGTCCGGCTCATGGACGAAAGCGCCCTTCCTCATCTTGCCAGGCTTTGGCCGGGTCGGGTTGCGATAGCCGACGACACCGTGGATGTTCCTGTCCTCCAGGCCCTTGGCGATGCCTGGCGTGGCATAGCCGGCATCCAGCCCCGCCGCCGTGACGTCGAAGCCGAAACGCTCCACCTGGCGGTCGAGCCGGTCGAGATAGACGATCGAGTCATGCACGTTGGCCGGCGTGGCAAACGTGTCGGTGATGATGCCGAAGCCGCCATCCACCGTGCGGTGATCGAGATAAAAGAAGCCCTTCGGCTTGCCCTCGCGCACCATATAGCCAGCCTCAGGATCGGTGCGCGAGACCTTCGTCTCTTTCACCGCAGGCTGCCGCTCCTGCTCCTTCAGCGCCTTCTGGCCGTGCAACGCCCGTTCGGCGTCGATCGCCCGGTCGAGCTCGCCCCAGTAGTCGGCACGCGACTTGGCGACCATGGCAAGGTCGTACTTGCCCTTGTTGGCATTGGCCTTCAGGTGCGTGCTGTCGGTGTAGAGCACCGTGCCGTCGACCAAGCCTGCCCCGATCGCCTGCTCGACAATGCGGTCGAAGATCGCCTGCGCGATCGTCTCGTCCTGGTAGCGCCGGCGTCGGTTCTGCGACAATGTCGAGGCGTCGAACACCTTGTCCGTCAGCTTCAGCCGCAGGAACCACCGGTAGGCGACATTGACCTCGATCTCGCACCAATTGCCGCTCCGAGCGCACCCCGAACAGGTAGCCGATGAACAGCGCCTTGAACATCAAGGTCGGATCAAGTGGCGGGCGACCAGGGGGAACCCCGGCGCGGAGTTGGGGCGGGAGGGCTTGAGCCGGCCGGTCAGTCGGCCGGGTTCCAGATGACGGCGTAGGTGTCTTGATCGTCTTGGCCGGCGGCGCGGCCGAGATTGGCGTAGAGCTTGCGGGGACCGAACTCCGGTGCGGCGATGGACAAGCTCACATAGTCGTTGCCGGAAGTCTCCCCGGTTCGGATCCAGCCGGCGCCGACCTCCACGCCCTGCGTCAGCACCCGGAAGTCGGGATGGTTGTCGGCGGACTTGCTCCGATTGGGCACGATGTCGATGTCGGCGCGGACGCTGAGCGTCCTGAGCTGGCCTTTGTAGCTGCCGTTTTCCTGCTTGTTGACGTAACCGATCGCGGTCATTTTCCTGTCTCCTTCTGCTGTCGCCGGGGACCATTCCCCTGCGATGGCGGACCGTGATGGGCGCGTCCGGACCGCCCGAACCCGGCAGGGCCGCAGCGGCAGCGAAGGACCCGAGCGGGCAGCTTTTTTGAAGCGAAGCGGCGCGAGGAAGCCGCGTCATGCGGCGGGGAAAAAAGCTGGTGGCGAGGGTTTCGGGCGGGCTGGAACCGCCCATAGGTCAATGAGCCAGCCGCAGGGGAATGTCCTCAAGACGTGTGGGGACAGGTCGCGTGATCGGGTGAGCACAACAAGCGATCGGAACGCGTGCGGCGGGTTCCGCACGCTCAACACCGTGCCGGATCGATAAATGTGCCCGTGCACCGGGAGCCCCAGCAGGCATCTCGGCGTGGTAATCGAGCACTGACAAGGGCGAGCTTTGGCGGCCGGATGTTGTCGGCGCAGTAAAGCGGCGCTGTCAGATCGTGGATGAACGAGAAATCGATAACACCATCGATCTTGCGCAGAAGGTGATCAACTGGAACCAGTTGATCGAGCGTGACGATCTCAAGTGCGGTTTGTTCAGGGCCGGCTCGCTTCAACATCACCCACTGAATCACAAACCCCCAACTCTCGCCAGGGGTTTGTCAGCAGTCTGACGGCGCGTCGATGACGCGCCGTTTTTCTTTGATGGGCAGCCCTGGGCTGTCAGGCCATGCCGAGGCCGTTGGTGACCAGGATCGGCGTCTTGGACGGCACGCGGTCGTAGAGATCGATGATGTCCTGGTTCATCAGGCGCACGCAGCCCGACGACACCGACTTGCCGATCGTCCACCATTCCGGCGAACCATGGACGCGGTAGAGCGTGTCTTCGTTGTTCTGGAAGATGTAGAGCGCACGGGCGCCGAGAGGGTTGTTGAGCCCCGGGGCCATGCCGCCATTGCGGACGCTGTACTTCTCGAGTTCCGGCTGGCGGCCGATCATGTCGTCCGGCGGCGTCCACTTCGGCCACTTGCGCTTCCACTGGATGACGGCGCGGCCCTGCCAGGCAAAGCCGGCGCGGCCCAGGCCGACGCCGTAGCGGATCGCCTGGCCGTTTTCGCGCACGAGATAGAGGAAGTGGGTCGAGGTATCGACGACCAGCGTGCCGGGACGTTCGCCGGTCGGATCGGCGACGATCTGGCGAAGGAACTGGGGCTTCACCTTCTTGACCGGAATGCCGGGAACCTCATAGCCCTCGTCGCTGACCGGGCCATACATGTTGACGTAGTCGCCGAAGGCCGGATCGATGGTCGGCGTCGGCGGGACGATCTGAGGCGCTTGCACGAACTGGCCGCCGCCGCTGACGGTCGAGCAGGCCGAAAGCGCTGCCGTGGCAGCACCTGCGGCCGCCAGATTGAGAAAGCCGCGCCTCGTCAGAGGGCGGGATGAATCATGTGATATGGGCATGGCTGCGATCTAGGAGTCCAGTTCGAAAGAAATGGTGAATTCAAGGAAACGGTCGCGTTCCCTTAACGCTCACGGAGATAGGCAGGTCAAAATCAGACCTTAGGGTGGACAAAGCATGGCAACGATGTGACGCGCCAATCACTGTTGCGTTATGGCAACATGCCTGACCTATGGTTAGCTAACCAATTGTAACTAAACCTTCCAGCGACGGCAGGATCAGTGATGGTGGCAAGTCGCGGTACTCGTCCGGCTGGTCGGCGCGGTTGATCCAGACGGTACGGCAGCCGAATTTGGCGGCACCCGCAATGTCCCATCGATTGGACGACTGGAACGATATCGCTTCGGGATAGAGGCGCCAGCTGCTGGCCACCAGATCATACACCGACTGGTCCGTCTTGAAGCGGCGCACACTGTCGACGGAGAAGATCTCGTCCAGGATGAGGTCGAGCCCGGCAGAACGGGTGGCTGCCTCAAGCATGGCGGGCGAACCATTGGACAGGATCGCCAGCCTGGCGCCATTGTCCTTCAGGTTGCGCAGGACGGCAGGGACCTCCGGATAGCAATCGAGCCGCCAATAGGCGTCGAGCAGCTTGCTGCGCATCGCCGGGTCGACGGAGGGCACCTTGCGGAAGGCGAAGTCGAGCGCCTGTTCGGTGAGCTGCCAGAAGTCGAGATAGGCGCCCATCAGGGTGCGGACCCAGGAATATTCGAGCTGCTTGGCCCGCCAGATCTCGGACAGCAGCTGGCCGTCCGGGCCGATGTCGGCGGCATGGCGGCGAACGGCGGCGTGCACGTCGAACAGCGTGCCATAGGCGTCGAATATGTAGGCGGCGTGGCGCATGCCTGTGGTTTTCCAACGGCTTGGCGGCGAGCGCAAGCACAACTATCGGCTGGCTCCAACATTTAGGCCTGCTGCCGGTTGACGGGGCCGGCCAAAGCCTTTTCGATGCCCGACACCAACAAGATGCGACGGGAAAAGACCATGACGCTCGCTGCGGCTGCACAATCCACGACCTGGACCTATGTCGATGGCGATTGGCACGAGGGCAATGTCGCGCTCATCGGCCCGCGCAGCCACGCCATGTGGCTTGGGTCCAGCGTCTTCGACGGCGGCCGCTGGTTCGAGGGCGTGGCGCCCGATCTTGAAGCGCATTCGCGGCGGGTCAACTCCTCGGCGATCGCGCTCGGTCTGAAGCCGACGATGAGCCCGGAGCAGATCGTCGGGCTGACCTGGGATGGGCTCAAGAAATTCGACGGCAAGACCGCCGTTTACATCAGGCCGATGTATTGGGCCGAGCATGGCGGCTACATGGGTGTCCCGGCGGACCCGTCTTCGACGCGGTTCTGCCTCTGCCTCTACGAATCACCGATGCTGCCGCCGACCGGATTTTCGATCGGCCTGTCGCCGTTTCGCCGCCCGAGCATGGAAACGATGCCGACCAACGCCAAGGCCGGCTGCCTTTATCCGAACAACGGCCGCGCCATCCTCGATGCCAAGATGCGCGGTTTCGACAATGCGCTGGTGCTCGACATGCTGGGCAACGTCGCCGAGACCGGATCGTCGAACATCTTCCTGGTCAAGAACGGCCAGGTGTTCACCCCGGCGCCGAATGGAACTTTCTTGTCCGGAATCACCCGCAGCCGGACAATGTCGTTGCTTGCCGAGAGCGGCCACACCGTTATCGAGAAGACGCTTTCGGTGCGCGAATTCCTCGAAGCCGACGAGATTTTCTCGACCGGAAACCATTCCAAGGTCGTTCCGGTGACGCGCATCGAAGACCGAAATCTGCAGCCGGGACCGGTAGCAAAAAAGTCTCGCGAGCTATATTGGGAGTGGGCTCACTCTACCGGCAAGGCCTGAGTGCAGCGAAGAAAAAACAGTGCCTCTCATCTGTTTCCAAGATGACGACGACCTATCTGTAGACGGCATAGTCATGCCGCGAAATTGCCAGCAAGGGAGTATGATCCATGGCTTTTGAATTGCCCGAATTGCCCTACGACTACGAGGCGCTGCAGCCCTTCATGTCGAAGGAGACGCTCGAGTACCATCACGACAAGCACCACAAGGCCTATGTCGACAACGGCAACAAGCTGGCTGCCGAAGCGGGCATGGACAAGCTGTCGCTGGAAGAGGTGGTGAAGCAGTCGTTCGGCAAGAACGCCGGCCTGTTCAACAACGCCGCCCAGCACTACAACCACGTCCACTTCTGGAAGTGGATGAAGAAGGGCGGCGGCGGCAACAAGCTGCCGGGCGCACTTCAGAAGGCCGTCGATGCCGATCTCGGCGGTTACGACAAGTTCAAGGCCGACTTCATCGCTGCCGGCACCACGCAGTTCGGCTCGGGCTGGGCCTGGCTGTCGGTCAAGGATGGCAAGCTCGCCATTTCCAAGACCCCGAACGGCGAGAACCCGCTGGTTCACGGCGCGACCCCGATCCTCGGCGTCGACGTCTGGGAGCACTCCTACTACATCGACTATCGCAATGCCCGTCCGAAGTATCTCGAGGCATTCGTCGACAGCCTGATCAACTGGGACTACGTGCTCGAGCTCTACGAAAAGGCCTGAGCCGCAGACCCGCCCGGTCGCATCCCCTGATGTGACCGGTGACCGGCCGACGCATCTGAAACCCCGGCAACCGCCGGGGTTTTTGCGTTTGGGTGGAAATGTTCGAAAAACTCTAACAGTCACGGAAGCGTGAAGAGAATTTCAGGACGAATTCGGCCAGTTTCGCCGTTGGCCCTAGGCAGCTGTTGCAACCGAGAGAGGACCTGATGAAAAAGATTGTGTTTGCCGTCGCAGCGCTCGCGCTCGCCACCACCGCAGCATTCGCCGATGTGATTGCTGACCGCCAGGCAGTGATGAAGGAAAATGCGAAGCAAGTCGGCACACTGGTGAAGATGGTGAAGGGCGAGGCGCCGTTCGATGCGGCGGCTGTCGTCGCCGCCCTGACCGCGCTCAACGACAACGTCCAGAAGATCGACGTGGCAGCGTCGTTCCCCGCCGGCAGCGACAAGGGCGACACCACCGCCTCGCCGAAGATCTGGGAAGACCTGGCCGGCTTCCAGGCCCAGGTCGACAAGTTCAAGGAAGTCACTGCCGCCGCAGTCGCCAGCCCGGCTGCGGATCTGGATGCGTTGAAGGCGCAGGTCGGCACCATCGGCCAGACCTGCGGCACCTGCCACGAGGCGTTCCGCGTGAAGAAGGGCTGACCCCTCGCGGATGGCTGTTTTCAGGAAAATCGCAGTTGCGGCTCTGGCGCTTGGCGGCGCCGGGGCCGCAGTTTTCTGGTGGCTGACGGTGCCGGAGAGGCTGGCGCCTGACATGTTGGCTGCCTTGGGAACCGGCGACACCGGCCGCGGCCAGCGCATATTCGACGCCGGCGGTTGCGCCTCGTGTCACGCCAGGCCGAAATCCGAAGGCGACGCGCGGCTGCAGCTCGCCGGCGGCGTCGAACTCAAGACGCAGTTCGGCACCTTCGTCGCGCCGAACATTTCTTCCGATCCCAATGACGGCATCGGCGCATGGTCGCTCGAAGACTTCGCCAATGCGATGCTGAAAGGCGTGTCGCGCGAGGGCCAGCATCTCTATCCGGCATTTCCCTATGCCTCCTACGCCCGCATGAAGCCGGCTGACGTCGCCGACCTCTACGCCTTCCTGAAGACGCTGCCGGCGGTTGAGGGCAGGGCGCCTGATCACGAGCTTGGCTTCCCCTTCAACATCCGGCGCGGGCTGGGACTGTGGAAACAGCTCTATCTCAGCGATCAGCCGGTGGTCGCCTTTGCCGAGGGCACGCCCGACAAGGTGCTGCATGGGCGTGACCTGGTCGAGGGTGCCGGCCATTGCGGCGAATGCCACACGCCGCGCAGCCTTGCCGGCGGCACCGAAAAGGGCCAGTGGCTGGCCGGCGCCAGGGCAGCCGAAGGCGACGGCGTCGTGCCCAACATCACGCCCGAAGGCAAGGACATCAGCGGCTGGTCCGAAGCCGATATCGCCGGCTATCTCGAAACCGGCTTCACGCCGGAGTTCGATTCCGTGGGCGGCACCATGGTCGAGGTGCAGAAGAACATGGCGAGACTGACTGCCGCCGACCGGGAGGCGATCGCCGCCTATCTCAAGGCGATCCCGCCACAGGCCAACGGTTACCCGGCGCAGCAGCCGAAGCCCGCGGGTTGAGCCCCACCGGCGGCCAGAGGCCGCCGGTCTCTCCATCGCGATGTCAGGCGCGCCCGGCCACCTTCAGAGCGAAAGCGTAGTTGAAGGCGACTTCCTCGAGCCTGGAGAAGCGGCCGGAGGCGCCGGCATGGCCAGAATCCATGTTGATCTTGAACAGCACCGGGCTGTTGCCCGACTTGCGCTCGCGCAGCCGTGCCGCCCATTTGGCCGGCTCCCAATAGGTGACGCGCGGATCGGTCAGGCCGGCCACCGCCAGGATCGGCGGATAGTCGACCTCAGCGACATTGTCGTAGGGCGAGTAGGCGACGATGGTCTTGTAGTCCGCTTCCGAGGCGATCGGATTGCCCCATTCGGGCCATTCCGGCGGCGTCAGCGGCAAGGTGTCGTCGAGCATGGTGGTCAGCACGTCGACGAAGGGCACTTCGGCGATGATGCCGGCAAAGGCCTCGGGCGCCATGTTGGCCACCGCTCCCATCAGCATGCCGCCGGCCGAGCCGCCTTGCGCGACGATGCGCTCATGCGCGGTGTAGCGCTCGGCGACGAGATGGTGGGCTGAGGCGATGAAGTCGGTGAAGGTGTTGACCTTGGTCGCGCGCTTGCCGTCCTCGTACCAGGCATAACCCTTGTCCTTGCCGCCGCGGATATGGGCGATGGCATAGACGAAGCCGCGGTCGACCAGCGACAGACAGTTGGTGTTGAACGAAGCCGGAATGGTCATGCCGTAGGAGCCGTAGCCATAGAGCAGGCAGGGTGCTGTTCCGTCGAGTGGCGTGTCGCGGTGATGGATCAGCGAGATCGGCACCAGTTCGCCATCCGGCGCCGGAGCCATCAGGCGGCGCGTGACATAGTCCTCGATGTTGTGGCCCGACGGCACTTCCTGCGTCTTGAGCAGGGTTCGTTCGCGTGTCCGCATGTTGTAGTCGAACAGCTGCGACGGGGTGGTCATCGACGAATAGGAAAAGCGCATGGTGTCGGTGTCGTATTCGTAGGAACCCGACAGCCCGAGCGAGAACGCCTCTTCGGGGAAGGAGATCAGGTGCTCGGCACCCGTGGCGCGCTCATGGACGACGATGCGGGGCAGGCCCTCCTTGCGCTCGAGGCGGACCATGAAGTCCTTGAAGCCGACCACCGACAGGATGAGGCGGCCAGGTTCATGGGCGACCAGCTCCTTCCAGTTGCTTCGCGCCGGATCGCTGACCGGCGCCGTCATGATCTTGAAGTCCTTGGCGCCATCGGCGTTGGTCAGCACGAAGAAGATGTCGCCGCCTTCTTCGAGGTCGTATTGCAGGCCGATCTCGCGCGCTGCCACAAGTTTTGGCGCCGCCAGCGGATCGGTCGCCGGAAACAGCCGGTACTCCGATGTCTCATGGTCGCTGATGGAGATCATGATCCATTCGTTGGAGCGCGTGCCGCCGACATTCATGAAGAAGCCGGGGTCGGTTTCCTCATAGACCAGCCGGTCCGCTGCGGCGTCCGTGCCGAGCCCATGGTAGAACACCTTTGACGGCCGGTGGTTGGGATCGAGGCGGGTGTAGAAGAAGCCGGTATTCGCCGCGTCCCATGTGCCCGAACCGCCGGTGTCGCCGACCACGTCGTCAAGTTCCGCGCCGCTGCCGATGTCACGCACGCGCAGCGTGTAGAATTCCGACCCCTTGTCGTCGAAGGCCCAGATCAGGCGCTTGTGGTCCGACGAGTGGTCGATGCCGCCGAGGCGGAAATAGGCGTGGCCCTCGGCTTCCTTGTCGCCGTCGAGGATGATCTCTTCCGGACCGCCTTCGCTCGGAATGCGGAAGTAGCGCGGCTGCTCGCCGCCCTTCTTGAACGAGGAGCCATAAGCGAAAGGGCCATCCTTCATCGGCACCGAGGAATCGTCTTCCTTGATGCGGCCCTTCATCTCGGCAAACAGCGCCTTCCTGAGCTCGACGGTGTCGGCCATCAGTTCGGCCTGATAGGTGTTTTCCGCCTCGAGATGGCTGCGGATATCGGCATCGAGCACGCTCGGGTCGCGGAACACCTCCTGCCAGTTGTCGGCGCGCAGCCAGGCATATTCGTCGACGCGCGTGATGCCGTGGCGCGTGTCGGAGACGGGGCGCTTGTCGGTCACGGGCGCGGCGATGTCGGCGAAGATCTTGGGTCGGGTCATTAGGTCTCGCGTGGGTGCTGAATCTTGAATGCCGAATGAACACGTCGATCAGGTCGGGTTCAAGGGCGGAGTTGCAGTGTGGCGGCAACGTATATGTGACCGGCCATGCCGAAGGAGAAGACCAGATGTTCAAGAAGACAGCCGCAGCAGTTGCCATTGCCTCGACAGTCGCCGTTTTCGCGGCCGAATCCCATGCCGCTGCCTTTTCCGCCTGGGAAGTTGCCAGGGTGCCGTGGGGCGATACGCTCAACATCCGCAAGTTCCCGTCGAACGGCTCGCAGAAGCAGGCGGCCTATCCCAACGGCAAGGTGCTGCAGATGACCGGCCGTTGCACCGGCGGGGTCGATCTGCGCGACATCAGCCGTCTGCCCGTGTGGAAGCAGGAGCAGCGGGTCCGCTACAGCTGGTGCCAGGTCTGGCATGACCCCGCACAGAACGGCAACTACGTCACCGGCTGGGTCTATGGTCGCTACATCACCCCGTACTGACGCGTTTCCAGGCGACATTGCCGCAGCTGCCGCAACGGCGGAAAGCGGTTGTCGTTGACAAGGTCCGATTGCGCTTGCCCCTTGGCTGCCCGACGTCTATGCCCTCAGGTCAACAACGTGAGACACAAAGAGGGCCCGTCCGCTGACCTTCCTGATACTCATGCTGCCGTTTGCGGGAGCGTTGCTTGCACCTGCGCTCGTTCGCGTGATGAAACACAATGCCGGCTGGCTGCTGGCCGCCATTCCACTGGTCGTTTTTCTGCATCTTGCCGGCATGCTCGATGCGGTCAGCAAAGGCAGTTCGATTTCTGGTGGATTTGACTGGGCTCCGAGTCTCGGTCTTCGCTTCTCCTGGTTTCTCGATGGCCTGTCACTGACCTTTGCCCTGCTGATATCAGGCATCGGCACGCTGATCGTGATTTATGCCGGCGGCTATCTCAAAGGGCACCCGCATCAGGGCCGCTTTTTCTCGTTCATCCTGCTGTTCATGGGGGCGATGCTGGGACTTGTCGTCTCGGATTCGTTCCTGATGCTGTTCGTCTACTGGGAGCTGACGTCGATCACGTCGTTCCTTTTGATCGGCTTCGACCACGGGCGGGAAGCTTCGCGGCGCGCGGCACTGCAGGCGCTGCTGGTCACCGGCATTGGCGGGCTTTCCCTGTTGGCAGGTCTGCTGGTCATCGCCCAGGCAACCGGCATGAGCGAGCTCTCGTCGCTGCTCGGCTCCGGCGACGCCTTGCGCAACAGCCCGCTCTACCTTGCTGCCCTGTTGCTCGTGTTGGGCGGCGCTTTCACCAAATCGGCGCAGTTTCCGTTCCATTTCTGGCTGCCCAACGCCATGGAAGCGCCGACGCCCGTCTCGGCCTACCTGCATTCGGCGACCATGGTGAAAGCAGGCGTCTATCTGCTGATGCGCCTCAATCCCGTGATGGGCGACACTGCGGCCTGGGAGACGATCCTGCCAGTGTTCGGCGGCGCGACACTTGCGATTGGCACGTTGCTCGCTGTCAGGCAGACCGATCTCAAGCTGATGCTCGCCTACACCACGGTCTCCTCTCTCGGACTGCTGGTGATGCTGACAGGCCTTGGTTCCGACAAGGCGATCGAGGCGGCGGCGCTTTATCTGATCGCCCATTCGATGTTCAAGGGCGCGCTGTTCATGGTCGCCGGCCTGATCGACCATGAGGCGGGTACGCGCGACATCACCTGCCTGCGCGGCCTGCGCAAGGCCATGCCGATCACCTTCGCGGCAGCGATGCTTGCAGCACTCTCGATGGGCGGGCTGCCGCTGTTCTCAGGCTTTCTGGCCAAGGAACAGATTTATTATGCACTTGGTTCGCCGGAGGGCTGGCAGGCCGTGCTGCTCGTCATAGCCGTCTGCGGCAATGCGCTGATGTTTGCCATCGGATTTGCGGTGGCACTTCGGCCTTTCCTCGGCGATGTCTTGAGGACGCCGAAGGCGGCGCATGAAGGGCCGATATCGCTGTGGCTGGGGCCGGCTGTGCTCGGAGCCTTGGGACTGGCTGCGGCCGTTGCCGCGCCGATCACGCATCGGTTCCTGTCGTCGCCCGCGGCGAGCGCCGTTGCCGGCAGCCCCATCGAGGTCACCATCTCGACGATCCCGCACATCGGCGTGCCGCTGTTGCTGTCCGGCCTGACGGTCGCGCTGGGCATCGCCGCCTATGTCAGGCTCGACAGCTTGCGCGGCGCGACGGCTGGCGTTCTCCAGGCGATCGGCTGGGGCCCGGACCGTGGCTTCGACCAGGTGCTGCGCGGCCTCTTGCGGCTCGCGACAGGTCTGACGCGCATCATCCACAACGGCCGCCTCGACATCTACATGACCGTTACCTTCGTCGCGGTGGCGGCAGCGCTGCTGCTGCCGATGGTGCTGTTCGGCGAGCTGCCCTCGATGCCTGATGTGCCGGCATTGCGCTTCTATGAATGGGGCGTTCTGGCCATCGCCGTGATCGGCATCGCTGCCGTGGTCAAGGCGCGCAGCCGGCTGACGGCCATCGTTTCGCTCGGCATCCAGGGTTTTGCCGTCGCCTTGCTCTACATGCTGTTCGGCGCGCCAGACCTGTCCTTCACCCAGTTCATGGTCGAGACGCTGTCGGTGGTGATCCTGGCGCTGGTCATGACGCGGCTCAGGCTTGCGCCGACCGATCGCCGCCCGCATGCGCAGAAGCTTCTGGACATGGCAATTGCCGCAGCTTGCGGTACGGCCTTCGCGCTGCTTCTGCTCAAGGTGACGCAACTGCCGTTCGACGACCGGCTGTCGCAGTTCTTCAACACCTACGCCAAGACCATCGCCCATGGCCGCAATGTGGTGAACGTCATCATCGTCGATTTCCGCGGCCTCGACACGCTGGGCGAAATCGCCGTGGTGATGGTGACGGGCCTCGCCATCCTTGCGCTGATACGCATCCGCTCGAAAAAGGCGGACGTTCATGCCCCGGTCAGGAAGGAGGCGTAACATGCAGACGCTGATTTTCCGCACCGCCGCACCATACCTCACCGGCCTGATGCTGATGTTTTCGGTGTTCGTCTTGTTGCGCGGCCACAATGAGCCGGGCGGCGGTTTCACCGGCGGCCTGATCGCGGCATCCGCCTTCGCCATCCACGGCATCGCCTTTGGCGTGCCGGCGGTGCGCCGGGCACTCTACTTCCACCCCATGGCGATATCAGGCTTTGGGCTGTTTGCCGCCGCTGCGGCCGGTCTGCCGTCGCTTCTGTTCGGCGTGCCGTTCCTGACCGGGCTGTGGACGTCGCCCGCCTTCTTCGGGATGTCCGTCGACCTGTCGACGGTCATCGTCTTCGACATCGGCGTCTATCTGGTCGTGGTCGGCTCGTTCACCTCGATCGCGCTGGCGCTCGAAGACAGGGAGCACGACTGATGGAAGCCGTGTTCGCCATCCTCGTCGGCCTGTTCTTCGCTGCCGGCATCTATCTGATGCTGTCGCGGCACATCATCCGCATCCTGCTCGGCGTTGTGTTGTTCGGCAACGCGGTCAATCTTCTGATCTTCACCAATGGACGCATCATCCGCGAGGTGCCGCCGATCATTGCGGAAGGTCTCGACGTGCCGGCGGGCGCCGTGGCCAATCCGTTGCCGCAGGCGCTGATCCTGACGGCAATCGTCATCTCGTTCTGCTTCTTCTGCTTCCTGCTGGTGCTTGCCTATCGCGCCTATCAGGAGATCGGTACCGACGACACCGACAGCATGCGTGTCGCCGAGCCCGTGGACGACGGCTTGCCGCCGATGGGGTACTGAGACCATGGCCGTGCAAGGTGAGATCGTCGACAAGGCCGCTGCGATGGTTGCCGGGCCGATTGCATCAGTCGACTGGCTGGTCATTGCCCCGGTCGTACTGCCGATCATTGGGGGGGCCGTGCTTCTGTTGATCCGGCACAGCATTCGCTGGCATGCGGTGCTGGCGCTGGTTGTGCTCGTGGTCATGGTCGGCGCCAATGGCCTGCTGCTGCAGCGCGTGCTGGCAACAGGCCCGGTGTCGATGACGATGGGAAGCTGGCTGCCGCCATTCGGCATCTCCTTTACCGCTGACGTGCTGGGGGCTGCATTTTCGCTGACGGCTTCGCTCGTCGCATTCGTCTGCTGCGCCTATTCGCTGCGCGACATCGACGCGACCGGCAGGCGCTACGGCTTCTATCCGTTCCTGATGCTGATGATGGCCGGCGTCAGCGGCGCCTTCCTGACCGGGGACATGTTCAACCTCTATGTCTGGTTCGAGGTCTTCCTGATCTCGTCCTTCGGCTTGCTGATCCTGGGGTCCGACAAGGCGCAGATCGACGGCGCCACCAAATATGCGATCCTGAACCTGGTCGGCACGACCTTGTTCCTGATCGCGACCGGCTATCTCTATGGCACGTTCGGCACGCTGAACATGGCCGACCTTGCCACACGCGCAGGCCAGATCGGCACGGCTGCGCCGCTGATGACGCTGGCCACGCTCTATCTGCTCGCCTTCGGCATGAAGGCGGCGGCCTTTCCGCTCAATTTCTGGCTGCCGGCGTCCTATCACACGCCGCCCGTCATCACCGGCGCGCTGTTTGGCGGTCTTTTGACCAAGGTCGGCGTCTACGCATTGTTGCGGACGCTGGTGATGATCTTCGCCGCCGAACGGCTGGTGCTGGCCGGCCTCATCGGCTGGGTGGCGGTGGCGACCATGCTTATCGGCGCGCTTGGCGCCCTGGCGCAATCCGACATCCGCAGGATCGCCGGCTTCCTGGTCATCTCGGGCGTCGGGATCATGCTTGCCGGCATCGCGCTGGGCAGCAATGGCGGGCTGTCGGGCGCGATCTTCTACGCACTGCATTCGATGCTGGCGCTGTCGGCGCTGTACTTGCTCGGCGGGCTGATGCGCCAGCGCGGCGGCAGTTTTTCGCTGCACAGCCTGTCAGGGCTCTATGGCGCAAGTCCATTTCTCGCCGCGCTCGCCTTCATCATCTCGCTTGCGGTAGCCGGCCTGCCTCCCGGCTCGGGACTTTGGCCGAAGGTGATGCTGGTGCGGGCGTCGCTCGACAGCGGCGCCTGGCAGATTGCGGCCGCTATCCTGGTGAGCGGCTTCCTGGCGACCGTAGCCCTTGGCCGTGTGTTCATCCTCGCTTTCTGGCGCGAGGCTCCAGGTGACAAAGCTTCAAGTGACAAGACAGCGGCCGCTGGTCCGATGTCGGCGTCGGGTTGCTCAGCCCTTGTCGTTCTTGTTGCGGCGATGCTCGCGATGGGCGTCCTGCCGGAGCCCTTCATTCGGCTCTCGACGGCGGCGGCCAGCGGACTGCTCGACGCTTCGGCCTATGTACAGGCAGTCTTCCCGGCGGGGAGTGGATCATGATCCCTTTCCGCAACGAATTGATACTGGCGCTTGTCTGGGTCGCTGTCTCGGGAAGCTACTCGATCCCCAATCTGGTCTTTGGTTTTGCCGTCGGATGGGTGGTCCTGTTCCTGGTGCGCGACCAGATCCAGGCCACCAGGGCCGTCATCCGCCCGGTGGCGCTGCTTCTGCTGATTGCTTTGTTCATCAAGGAACTTTTCCTCTCGGCCTTCAGGGTTGCAAAGCTGGTGCTGTCGCCACGCATGGACATCAAACCCGGCATCTTCGCCTATCCTTTGAAGGTCGACCGGGATTTCGAGATCACCTTGCTCGCAAATCTGATCACGCTCACGCCCGGCACCTTGTCAGTCGACGTTTCCGATGACCGGCGCACGCTGTTTATTCATGGGATGGACTGTTCCGACCTGGACCAGGCGCGGCGCGACATCGCCCAAGGCTTCGAGCGCAGAATACTGGAGGCATTCAGATGATGTCTGGAACTGCTTTCCTCAACATCAGCGCGATCTTTGCGTTGGGCGTTCTCACCATCTCGTTTCTGCTGGTGGTGGTGCGCGTCGTGAAGGGGCCGTCCTTGCCGGACCGGATCCTGGCGCTCGACATGCTTGTTGCCGTTGCCATCGGATTTATTGCCGTTCTTGGCGTGCGTTCGGGCTTCACATTGTATGTCGATGTCGCCATCGCGCTTGGTCTTGTCGGCTTCCTGGCGACGGTTGCCTTCGCGCGTTTCGTGTTGAGCGGCGGCATCGATGCGAAGAAAGAAGAAGCCGAAGAGGACAGGCCATGATCGACGGAGCAGCCGACTATCTGGCCGGAGGTCTCATCATTGTCGGCGCGTTGTTTGCGCTTGTGGCATCTGTCGGGTTGTTGCGACTTCCTGATCTTTACACGCGCATGCATGCGGCGTCGAAGGCCGGCACGGTGGGATCTTGTCTGATGCTGATCGCGCTTGCTGCGCACATCGGCGAACCGGCAACCGCATTGCGGGCGCTGGCTGGGGTCGTGTTCTTCCTGCTGACAGCGCCGATCTCGGCCCATCTGCTTGCCAAGGCGGCATATTCGGCCGGTTATCGCATGTGGGAGGGGGCAGTGAGCGACGATTTGGCTGAAACGGCTGCCGTGGCAAAGAAGAACGGCCCCTCTGGCACTGAAGGTTGATAATGACCTTTCGGGACAACTTTCAGCGTTGTCAAAAATCATCTCATTTGAAGGCGTCAGCGTATCAAAAAGGTTCATTTGTTAGAGAAGTGATGAAATCATTGTTGTTGTAGTTCACAAAGAATAGTGAATTGACTTGTTCTGGAGACGGGCTCATTAAAGTGATGGAGTGCGAGTCGCAGAGGCAATCTACGATACAAGAACGCACCGCATCCCGATCGGAATATCGGGCAAAAAAACATCCAGTCACATTGGGGCCTAAGCATATGGATACTTCCGAAACGCCTGCAACCAACAATGACACGCTGATCGAGTTGACCGCCGATGTGGTGGCTGCCTATGTCAGCAACAATCCAGTTCCGGTGGGAGAACTTCCGGGCCTGATCGCAGATGTCCACGCAGCTCTCGGCCGCGTTGGCAATGTCACCGAGACGCCGCCAGCCGACAAGCAGAAGCCGGCCGTCAATCCCAAGCGCTCGGTGCACGACGACTACATTATCTGCCTTGAAGATGGTAAGAAGTTCAAATCGTTGAAGCGTCACCTGATGACGCACTACAACATGACCCCCGACCAGTATCGCGAGAAGTGGGGCCTTGACGCCGCCTATCCCATGGTGGCGCCCAACTATGCGGCTGCGCGTTCGCAGCTCGCCAAGAAGATGGGCCTCGGCCGCAAGCGCAAGAGCAAGTAACGCCCTTCGAAAGAGTTTCAGCTTGCGGCGCCCGCGGGCGCCGCATTGCGTTTTGGCCTGGGATGGTGCGGCACAGCGACAGCTGGTCCGGCTGGCCAGGAAAGACGCTCGTCAGCCGGTCGCGCACCTGCCTGAGGACGATGCGGCGATCGAGATCATCGCTCCGGTGGCGATCCTCTGGGCCTCTCGCGTTCGATTGCCTGCTCGGCCGATGCGGTGCTCGCCGCACGACAATGCGTCGACGTCACCGCAAGGTGCTGCCGAGCTGAAAAGGTGCTGCCCAGCATCAAGGGACGGAGGCGCCCGAGATGCGGCTGAGACGGAGGCTCAGGCGATCTGGTGGAGCGCTGCCTCGGCATCACGCTTGATGCGCTTGACCATCGAACGCAGGCCGTTTGCGCGCTGGGGCGACAGATGCTCGTTGAGGCCAAGCTCCTTCAGCGTCGCCTCGGCGTCGATGGCCGTGATCTCGCTGGCGCGATGGCCTGAAAAGAGCGCAAGCATGATGGCAACCAGGCCGCGCACGATATGGGCGTCGGAAGTGCCTTGGAAATGGATGACCGGGTCGGTCCCGTCGCCAAGATGGGTCACCAGCCAGACCTGGCTGACGCAGCCTTGCACCTTGTTGCTGTCGGTCTGGGCGCTTTCCGGAAAGGGCGGCAGCGCTTCACCCAATTCGATGACATAGCGATAGCGGTCCTCCCATTCCTCGAGGAATGAGAAGTCGTCGCGAATGGTGTCGATCGAAGCCGTCATGATGGGTTGGATATAGTCGCAGCATCGCTGCCCGTCACGAAAAAAGCCCGTCACGAACAAAGAAAGACACCGCAGGCGCCAGAGGCGGGCGACCTGCGGTGTGGCCTGGCGCCTTGAGCTTGCAGCCGGGCTGGCTGAGCCGAAGCGCTGAACCGAAAGGGATTGGCTGCCCGAACGCCTGCTCCGTTCGCGGCAATGCCTTGTGTCGGAAATCAGTTGGCCGGAGCCGCGGGCCTCGGGGTCGGCACGGCGGCAGCCTCGGCCGGCACGATGCCAGCTTCCGGGCCAGCTTCCGGGCCAGCCTCTGGAGCAGCCTCGGGAACGCTGCCGGTCTGCGTTGCCGTGTCGGGCTGGCCGAACTGCTCATCGAGCGCCTGATAGGCGATGCGGGCGCTTTCACGGGCCCTGACACCGATGGTCTGCATCGCGGCCTTGCCCGTCTCGCAGACGTCAGGCTTGCGCTCGCAGATGCCGGCGAGGTCGCCGACGGCTTCGCGGGCGGCAAAGATCGCCTGCAGCGGGCTCACGCTGTTCTCGCCATTCGGCCCGGTGCCGAGCGGCAGAAGAAGAAGGACGAGCGAGAACCAGAATGCGGTCCTGATGAGAAAGCCCATGGTGTGCCTCTTACTGTGTGGCGGGCCTGTTTGTTTTTTGTCGACCCACATCTTGTTGAGCCGACAATGACATGGAGGAACAAAGGAGCGATTGCTGCAAACGGTGGCATTTTGCGCAGGCTTTTCACCAAAGTTTAACGGACTGGCTCGGCTCGCGCAGGTGGTTTCGCAGGCAATGTCTCACGGTTTCCGTAAGCAATTGATTTAAATTGAAAAACCGCGGGCAAATGCGGCCAGGACAGATTCGCGGGCGCCAAGTCGGCAAATAACCCCCTGTTTACCATGGCGATAACTGTTCTCGAATGTCGGCGCTGTGATCCCGATATTCGCCGCGTAGCCGGGTTTCGGTCGGCCAGCCTTATCCCTTCATTAAAGGCTCGGTGCGAGTTTGGGACAACTACAGAAGAGCCGCAAAGCGAGCCACGGAAGAGTGCGTAGCGTTGAGTTTTGTCATGACCAGATACGGTGAGTTTTCCGGCGCGATGGCCGGCGGCTGCGACCGGCTGGTCCATCCGTCAGCAGATGGCATCGAGCGTTCGCGCCAGCGGCGGCTCGTCGGCTTGCTGCTGGCGGCGCCTTTCCTGGTTGCCGGCGCGGGTGTGTTCCTGGTCTCTGCCAATCTCGGCGCAGCCTCGACCTTTGCCGTCATTTTCGCGGCCTTCAGCCTGAGCTGGCTTGCTGCATTGCTGATTGCTGCGACCGGCAAGACCGGACAGATCGGCACGACATCTCTTGTTGTCGCAACGACTGCGATCGCTGCGATCGTTGCCGCGGCGGGCGGACTGACGTCGCCGGCGACATTGCTTGTCGCGGCACTCCCGCTCGAGGCGCTGTGGGTCTGGCGAACGCGCAAGGCGGCAAAGTTCGGCACTGTGGCGGCCGCCGTCGCGCTGCTGTCCCAGGCTGCTCTCGGTTCCATGCCTTTTGCAGATGGCGCAGCCGTCTCGGCCTGGCAGTGGCTTCTGCCGGTTGCCTGGCTTGCCACATTTGCCGTTCGTGCCGGTGCTTTCCTCGATCGCCGCGTCGAACAGCAAGACGCGCCCGCTGGTTCTCTCGAAACGATCCTCAAGGCGGTCGTGCTGCGCATTGCCCATAATGGCGACGTGACCGACGTCTCCGAGCAGGCTCGGACAATGCTCAGGCTGCAGCCGGAGCTGCTGTTGGGAACGGCGCTTTTCGACCGCATCCATGTTGCCGATCGTGTCGGCTATCTCTGCGCGCTGGCTGACATGCGCGACGGTGCGCAACTGCGCGAGGTTGAATTGCGCCTGCGCCTGCCCAGGCAGAATGAGGGTGACGCCGGTGACAATTTCCGGCCGTTCGCGCTCGAGCTGATGAAGGCCGACGGTCAGGCCTTCGTTGCCGTCGTCCGCAACAACGACACGGTTGCCGAACTGCGCGATCAGCTGGCAACCGCAGCTGACGCGGTCAAGAGCGCCGAACTCGCCAAGAGCAACTTCCTGGCTGCCGTGAGCCACGAACTGCGGACGCCGCTGAATGCCATCATCGGTTTTTCCGACATGTTGCTGCACGAGATGTTCGGTGGCTTCAAGGAGCCGCGCCAGAAGGAATATGTCGGCATCGTCCGCGATTCCGGCCAGCACCTGCTCGACGTGGTGAATTCGATCCTCGACGTCACCAAGATCGAATCGGGCTGCTATGCGATCACGCCTGAGCCGTTCAGGTTCCGCGATGCTGTCGACATGTGCGCTTCGATGCTGGCGCTGCAGGCGCAGGCCAAGTCGCTTGACCTTGTGGTAGAGGTGGCCGCCGGCACCGGCGAGGTCAAGGCTGACCGGCGCGCCGTGCAGCAGATGCTGATCAACCTCGTCTCCAATGCGGTCAAGTTCACGCCCGATGGCGGCAGGGTCGAGATCGGCGCCAAGCGTCTCGGTTCGCGCCTGCACTTCTGGGTTTCCGACACGGGCATCGGCATTGCACAGGACGACCTGTCGCGGCTGGGCACGCCGTTCACGCAGATCCAGAACGACTATACCCGCCGCTTCGAAGGCACCGGCCTCGGACTGTCGCTGGTCAAGGGACTGGTTGCCCTGCACGACGGCACGATGTCGATCGAGAGCGCGCCGGACGAAGGAACGACCGTCACCATCAGCCTGCCCATCGAGGGCCCCGCCTACCGGCCCGAGCCTGCGCGGGGCGAGTTGATGAAGCTTCCTGCCGGCAGGAACAAGGAGATGCGCAGTGGCCCGCTCCGCAAAGCAAGCTAAACGGCAGGTCATTGAGGAACGTAGCCCGCTGCAGGACGGCGTCCTGGCGCTCGGCGGGCTGATTGCCCGCAACCCGGTCCTGGTGGGCGGATCGACGGCGTTCATGGTGGCGCTGTTTTATGTCTCGGCGAATGCGCTCTGGTATCAGCCCTATGCGCACAAGGGCGCCTTCTTCTCGACCCGCGAAGCGGTCGAGTTTCCCGACATGAACCAGAACGCGCCCGAGACGACGATCAAGATCGAACGTCCCGAGGAGGCTGCGGGGGCCGTGCGCCCGCAGGGCGATCCGCGCATCGAACGGGTGCAGGGTATTCTCAAGGACCTTGCGTTCTACGACGGCAACGTCGACGGGTTGAACGGTCCGGCAACGCGCGGCGCCATCCAGGCCTACCAGAAGAAGGTCGGCATGGCGGCATCAGGCGAAATCGACGCGCAGCTGCTCGAGCAACTGGGCGCGGCCGACACCACCGCAGGCATAGCCCCGCGACCGACACCACGTGAACAGGTGATGCCTGCAGCGGCACAAAGGGCAACACAGGCTGCGACGCCGGCACGTGCCGAGCCTGCCGCAGATACCAGCGCGCGGATCATGAAGATCCAGGCCGGGCTGAAGGCTTTCGGCAATGACGGCATCGAGATCGACGGCGTCCCCGGGGCACGGACGAAGTCCGCAATCCGTGAATTCCAGGCTCTGTTCGGGCTGCCGGAAACGGGCGAGCCCGACCCTGGCGTCTATGCCAAGATGCGCGAGATCGGCCTGACCAACTGAAGCAGGGCAGCATTGGCTCGGATTGGCCTGTGCGCGCCGAGCCGCTATAGAGGCTTCGTCGAAACTGCGATCGGGCCGGTCCTATGCGTCTCACCACTGACTTCTGGGTGTCGGCCCTTTTGCGTCGCGTCTTCGGCGAAGGCGGGTTTGGCGCGATCCTCAACCGTGGCGCGCTGGAAGCCGGTGCCGTCTTCATCCTCACCCGCGATCGTTTCGGCCGCTCGAACCTCTACGGCCCGGCACCGCAGACCAGCTACGACATGGCCCGACCCGGCGAACGCCAGTTCAGCCTGCTTGAAAGCGATGATGACGGCACGGCGATCGAAAAGCGGCTCGAACGCGAGCGGCGTTTCGACCCCGACATTTGGGTGGTCGAGATCGAGCCCGGCAAGACCGGGATCGTCGACCTCGTTGCGATTACGACGCCTTGAGCCGGTCGCCCTTGGGCGTAGAGGACTTGACCCTCGTCTGCAGGCGCTCGGCATTGCTGCGGATGCGGGCACCGACCGACGCGGCCTTCCAGTCGCGAACACGGTCGAGTGCCACGTCGCGATGCAGGGCGCGATAGCGCTCCAGGAACAGCCTGACCGATTCCGCATGGGCGAACTGGCCGGGCAGGATGGCGGCGGCGAGCAGGAATGCCTGCTCTTCGGCGAGGTCGAGCGCCTTGAGCGCGTCGATGAGCTGGGAATAGCCAGACTTCTCGGTGATCGAGCGAGCGGCGAGAAGGTCGATTTCCAGCGCGTCGGCAAGCGCTGTCTGGAAGAAGCTGTCGTTGCCCGTCAGCGCCGTCGTCTTGAGCCTGTCGTAGGCCGGCGCGCGCTCTTCATCCGGCATTGCCTGGCGGGGCGTGGCCGGCGTCATCATCGCGCGCAGCTTGCGGCGGACATTCTCGGCAAGCTCACCGGGGACGGGGCCATTGGACATGACGGGTGCAGCGATCGCTTCGGCGGCTTGCGACGCGTTGGCGGCCGTCTCCTGCTGCCTGGTCATTTCGGGATACACCAGGCGTGGGCGCTCGAGCACCCGGATCAGGTCGGCAATGGTCTTGTGCAGGTTCGGGCGGCGGGCGATCGCGCGCGCATGCGGCAGGCCGTGACGGCCGATCAGCGCGATCAGCGTGACGTCGGACAGAACAGGTGACCGCACGAGCAGCGGTGCTGCGATGTCGACGGGTTCGTCGCAGAGTTTGCGGACCAGGCCGAACGGCGCGTATTCGCTTTCCGAAAGGGCTGCGGCGACAAACCGGCGGGCTTCCACCGACACCTTGTCGAACAGCGGCAGGGTCAGGTCTTCCAGTTGGGCGATCTCGCGGCGCGAAGGGCGGGGCAGGGCGCAGAAGGCTGAGACTGCTGCTCGGAACAGCCGCTCTGGCTTACCGGTTTCGCGTCCGATGGCAATTTGCCTGAAGTCCGATGCTGACACGAACGGGTACGCCTGACAAAAACTCGACACTGCCCTGGATCGTCTGACGCCCACGCGCCATGGCTTCCTAAGGTGAACATAAACTTAGCGAGGATTTGTTAGCGCACTGTTAACTCTGGCGTTAAGGAATCCGTTTGTTACCAATTGGTTACGCGGATTTTCCAGCGAAACCGGGCAAAGCGGGCCGCACCAGGCCCGTGTCATCGGCAATGCTGCTGCTTTCACGCGCGTCTAACGGCGATCGGATATCAAGGGGGTGCCAAGGGCGCAGGCGAGAACCAGGAATTGAATCAAATCCTTGGCAGTAACGGTCTGTTAACCTCTCTGCTGGCCTTATCGAAGCGGAGGCGTTGCGTGCTTACTCCGGTCGAACCGAGAGGGAAATCGCGAACCATGGGCAGTGTTGTGTCATTCATGCCGCGTCAGGCGGCCATCCGCCGGTCTCCCCGGACAGCGGAAACTTCGGCATCCATCATCATCTTTCCAGGCGTGCGCTACGAGCGGACCAAGGGCCCGGCTTCGGGTGCCGGTGAGTTGCGCAACGATGCGCCCCGCCGCAACGATCCGGTGCCGCGTCACTGAAGGCAACGGAGCGGAGCATCCGCAAGGCTGGGCATTGCACGCCCGGCTTGCTGCGCACCCTTACTGGATGTCGCAGTTGATGCCGTCGAGGAAGCGCGACACCGTCGGCTTCCAGCTGTCGTCGGGAACGAAGACGCGAACGACGACGATGCCTTCATCGATGGGCGTTTCGACGAAAATCGATTTCTCGAACTCGGTTGGCAGCTCCTTGCGCAGGTCGATCATCTGTGCCGGTGTCAGCACAACGAAATCGAGGGTGCCGTCGGTCGCGGTGCGGTCGTTGAAGCTGTAGATGTTCTGCCCGCTGCGGTCGTAGACCGAGACCGACCAGTAGGGGACCTTGCCGGCATTGTCGATGCGGACGACACCTTCGTCGAGATCGAAGCGGCAGGCGGCCTCGAAGAAGGACGGATCGAGCGCCTTCACCACCGGCGTGCCGCCGATCTCCTGGTCGAGACGGACGACCTTGTTGGGGCCGGCGACCATGGCAAGGCGCGACCAGGCATCGCGCTCAGAGAAGCTCGGCACCAGAAGCAGGATGACGATGTGGGCGATGCCGGCGCCGATCAGGCCGATCGCCAGGGCATGAAGCAGCCTACGCATTGCACTGGACCCTGACGATGCGCGGCATCTCGATGCCGGAGAGGCCGGTGCTGCTGGCAATGGGCGTGTCGTAGAAGGTCAGCACCAGGTTCATCGCGCCGACACCTGTGACCGAGAGCCAGTTGCCTGGTTCGGGCCGCGTGCCGACCGCGACGCTGATCGAGTTGTCGGGCTGGCGCAGCACTTCCAGCGAATGCAGCGTGGCATCGCGGCGTATCCCCGATTTGAGCGCGATATGCGCCCTGTCGGTCGCATAGAGCGTCCAGAATCGGGCGACCGGCAGCGACCCTTCGATGCGGTAGTTGCATTCGCTCTTCAGGGTAACGCCTGCGGAGTCGCGGTCGGCGACAAAGCTGAGGCCCTCGGCGCGGCCCAGCGCCAGAACGCCGTCGCGGGCGACACGCGCTTTCGAATAGGGGTCGGCTTCCGGGGTGCCGATGTCGGGAAAGGCGGTCCAGGGGCCGACTGACACGGCGCCGATGCCCTCCTGCGAGTTCAGCACCATGCCGACACTGGCAGCGCCGCCGCCGACAGCGATGGCGAGGGCGAGGGCGATCAGGATCGATTGTTTCAGCATGAGCCGCCGCAGGATGGAGTTGGCGGAGGAATATCCTGCCCTTTGACAGGAAGGCAAGCGGGCAGCGGCTGCAACCGGTGGGCGAACATGTGCTGGCTGGATCCTTGCCCCGATGTCACAGTGCCGACAGCGTCTCGGGTTCGGGCGGTGCAACGATCGCGGGCGCCTTGTGGAAGACGTCGGCGATGTCGCGCAGCGCACGGGTGGTCGTGCTGGACAGGACGGGAGGACGGTCGGAGGTATCGACGGCCTGCTGCGGCCCGTTCTTGGCGGCGTCCTCGGCCTTGGCGATGGCCGCCGGATCGACATAGGGATCCTTGATGCCGGGGATCGGCTTGAGGTCGATGTTCTGGTGGGCGTAGGCCATGAAGCGCTGCCAGACCATGGCAGGAAGCGAGCCGCCGGTCATGTTGTTGGTGGTCGAGAAGTCGTCATTGCCCAGCCAGACGGCGGCTGTGTAGTTGCCGGTGTAGCCGATGTACCAGGCGTCGCGATAGGATTGGGTGGTTCCCGTCTTGCCGGCGGAGCGGATGTTGGACAGCGCCGCCTTGCGCGCCGTGCCGACCTCGGGGATCTGCACCATGATCGAGTTCATCGAGGCGACCGCCTGCTCGGACAGCACGCGGTGCGGCGGCGGCGCATCCTTGCTGTAGTCGTAGATGAGCTGGCCGGAATGGGTGACGAGCTGGGTGATGCCGTGGCGGGTGCCGACGATGCCGTTCTGCGCCAACACGCTGTAGCCGGTCGCCTGATCCATGACGGTCAGGCCCGAGGTGCCGAGCACCATCGTCTTGTGCGAGCTGACAGGAGATTCGACGCCCATCGCCTCGGCCATCGCCTTGATCGGCGGGATCGACAGATGGTCCTTGGCAAGGCGTACCGGCACGGTGTTGATCGACTTGATCAGCGCGGTCGACAGCGTCATGCGCCCGGAATAGCCGCGGGTGTAGTTCTTCGGCGACCAGGCACCCCAGCTGATCGGGCCATCCGAAATGATCGATTCCGGCGTGAAGCCGTTTTCCATGGCGGTGGCATAGACATAGGGCTTGAACGACGAGCCGGTCTGGCGCTGCGCCCTGGTGGCGCGGTTGAACTGGCTGGCGCCATAGTCACGCCCACCGACGATGGCGCGCACCGCACCATTGGTCTCGATGACGACGACCGCACCTTCGGTGACGTGATACTCCTTGCCGAACTGGCGAAGGTGAAATTCGACCGACTCTTCCGCCGCCTTCTGGATGTTCATGTCGATGGTGGTGCGGGCGACCAGCGAGTGGATGCCTGATTTCGCCGCGATCTTCTTGACCTCGTCGAAGGCCCAGTCGAGGAAATAGTCGGGGCTCTTGCGGTCGCCGCGGTCGACGATGTCGGCCGGATGCAGCCGTGCCGACAGCACCTGGCCTTCGGTCATGAAGCCTGCCTGCACCAGGTTGCTGAGCACGACATTGGCGCGGGCGCGGGCGGCGGGAAGGTTGATGTGGGGCGCGTATTTGGTCGGCGCCTTGAACAGGCCGGCAAGCATCGCCGCCTCGGCGAGGTTGAGGTCCTTGACCTGCTTGCCGAAGTAGAAGTCGGCCGCAGCTGCAATGCCGAAGGTGCCGCCGCCCATATAGGCGCGGTCGAGATAGAGCTGCAGGATCTCTTTCTTGGACAGGTTCGATTCGAGCCAGATCGACAGGAAGGCTTCCTTGACCTTGCGCTCGACGGTGCGTTCGTTGGTCAGGAACAGGTTCTTGGCCAGCTGCTGGGTCAGGCTCGAACCGCCCTGGACCACCGAATTGGCGCGGACGTTTTCCGACATGGCCCTGACAAGGCCGAGAAAGTCGATGCCGTAATGCTCGAAGAAGCGCCGGTCCTCGGTCGCCAGCACCGCCTTGATGACATGGTCCGGCATCTCGTCGACCGGCACCGAGTCGCGCTGGATGATGCCGCGCTGGCCGATCTCGTTGCCGTAGCGGTCGAGGAAGGTGACGGCGAAGTCGTCCTGGTTGCGCCAGTTGCCGGTGGTTTCCTGGAAGGCCGGCATGGCCAGCGCCAGCATCACCACCGAGCCGCCTGCGGCCATGGTGAAGGATTCGCTCAGGACCTCGATGACTCCGCGGCGCCAGCCTTTGACGCGGAAGCGGCGGAAGAAGATGGTGGCATTTTCCCAGAACTGCTGCGCCCGGAAGCGGAGTTCATACAGCGACGAGTCGAGCCAGGCGTCGAATGCCAGCAGACCCGCCGAGATGCGGCCTCTTTTCTTGCGCGGTGGGATGGGATTTTCCATTCGAGACGAGCCCGGCACGTGACTGCAGCTTACACCAAAACACTTTTGCTGGCGAATTCAGGGCGCGCGTCCCTCGGCCCAGCTTCGACTTGTCCCCGATTTTTGTTGCCGCGACAAGAGCAAGTTGAACACAGTCCAGCGATTAGCAGGCAAGCTGCTTTACCCCTGAGATCATGAACATATTGAACCCGAACCCCCGAAATCTGCGATCCGGGCCGCCGCCATGACCATGCCGATCGGGGCAGGCTTTTTGGCGGTGTCGACGATGCGGCGATGACCGATACCCTGATGCGGGTGATCCCTGGGCGTCCGGCGCCGGTTGCGATCTTTGCCCGGATGTCGGCAAAGGGCGGATCGGCGAGAATGAGCAGACTTGCATATGCGCGTGTTTGCATGAATTCATTGTTCATTCCACGTTCAGCACTGGCGTATTAGAAATCCTGCCATGAAAACGCTTCGCTCCATATTCCGGCCTGCCATGACTGCGGTCTGCGCGCTTGGCCTGTTTGCCACCTCGGCGGCAGCGGCGCCGATGCCGTCGGCGGAAGGTGGCGAATATCTCGTGGCTGCCGCGGATTGCTACTCGATCGGCCAGCAAGTGGCCGACGAGCATGGTGGCACCCTGGCGCGGGCGTCCGAATCCAACCAGGGCGGCCAGTCGGTCTGCGTCATCGTGGTGCTGGTGCCGGCCAAGGACGGCCAGCGTCCGCGTCGCGTCGAGGTCGTGGTGCCGGCCAACTAGTCTGGATTTCCCGCAACTCCGGAATCGCCTATATCTCCATCATCTTTTCACTGGTCGCAAAACCGCATGCGCATACTCGTCGTCGAAGATGACAAGGACCTGAACCGCCAGATCTCCGAGGCGCTGACCGATGCCGGCTACGTCGTCGACAAGGCCTTTGACGGCGAGGAGGGGCATTTCCTCGGCGACACCGAACCTTATGACGCCATCGTGCTCGATATCGGCCTGCCGCAGATGGACGGCATCAGCGTCGTCGAGCGCTGGCGCCGCGAGGGCCGCAAGATGCCGGTGCTGATGCTGACGGCGCGCGACCGCTGGAGCGACAAGGTTGCCGGCATCGACGCTGGCGCCGACGATTACGTCACCAAGCCGTTCCATATCGAGGAAGTGTTGGCGCGGGTGAGGGCGCTGATCCGCCGCGCCGCCGGCCATGCCTCGTCCGAACTGTCCTGCGGGCCGCTCCGGCTCGACACCAAGGCCTCCAAGGCCGACGTCAACGGCGTGCCGCTCAAGCTGACCTCGCACGAGTTCCGGCTGCTTGCCTATCTGATGCACCATATGGGCGAAGTCGTCTCGCGCACCGAGCTTGTCGAGCATCTCTACGACCAGGATTTCGACAGGGATTCCAACACGATCGAGGTGTTTGTCGGGCGTCTTCGCAAGAAGATGGGCATCGACATGATCGAAACCGTCCGCGGTATGGGCTACCGCATGCGCGAGCCGGAGGCGTAAGGCGGAACAGCTGGCCAAACGACTGGGGCGCTGGAAGCGTTACGCGCTCGGGCTCGGACCGCGTTCCCTCGCGTTTCGCGTCATCGCGTTCTCGACCGTCTGGGCGATCCTCGCCTTTGCCCTGATCTTCACCGTCATCAGCTCGCTCTACCGCCAGACCAGCGAGCGTGGTTTCGACAGCCTGTTGTCGGCGCATCTGTTCAATCTCATCGGCTCTGTCGGCGTTTCGGACAGCGGCACGCTGACCGGCGGCCCCGATCTCGGCGATCTCAGGTTCTCCGAGCCTGAATCGGGCTGGTACTGGTCTGTCGAGCCGGTGTCCAAGGGCCTCGTCGGCCAGCTCAGGTCGTCGTCGATGACCGAGCCGGTCACATCGCCTGACGTCGCCGACGTGCCGTTCAACGCCGAGTTCCAGCGCCATTATCGCGTCGCCGGCATCGTCGGCGAGGAACTCGAGGTCTTCGAGACCGAGTTCGTGCTCGATGCGCAGAACCGCATCGCGCGGTTCCGTGTCATGGGCAACCGCTCCGAGCTCGAAGCCGAGATCAGCGGCTTCGAATGGCGCCTGTTCACCTATCTCTCGCTGTTCGGCCTCGGCATGATCGCGATCAACGCCATCGCCATCCTGCTCGGCCTGCAGCCGCTGGCGCGCGTGCGCAACGCGCTGGCCATGGTGCGAGAAGGCACGGCGCAGCGCCTGACCGGGCGGTTTCCCGCCGAGATCCAGCCGCTCGCCAACGAAACCAATGCGCTGATCGAAAACAACCGCCGCATCGTCGAGCGCTCACGGACCCAGGTCGGCAACCTGGCGCATTCGCTGAAGACACCTCTGGCGGTGATGCTGAACGAGGGGCGCGCCTTGGGCGGGCCCAAGGGGCAGCTTTTCGCCGACCATGCCACCGCCATGCAGAAGCAGATCGACCATTATCTCCAGCGCGCCCGGGTGGCCGCACAGCGCGAAAGCGTGGTCTACCGCACGCCGGTGGCGCCTTTGCTCCAGCGCATGGTGCGGGTGATGGAGAAGCTCTCGCGGGGGACGGCGTTTTCGCTGAACTTGCCGGCGACCGAGGTGGTGTTCGCCGGCGAACGCGAAGATCTCGAGGAAGTTGTCGGCAATCTGCTCGAAAACGCGATGAAATGGGCGCACAGTGCGGTCAGGATTTCCGTCGAAACGGCCGAGCCGGTGAATGAGGAGCCGCCACGGTTTTCGATCCTGATCGAGGACGACGGTCCGGGCATTCCGGAGGACAAGGCGCGCGAGGCGTTGCAGCGGGGCAAGCGCCTCGACGAGACCAAGCCGGGTACCGGCCTCGGGCTGGCGATCGTCGCCGATCTGGTCAAGGAATATGGCGGCACGCTTCGGCTCGAGCGCTCGACGATGGGCGGATTGAAGGCCGTCGTCGAGTTGCGCGGCGTCCAGTAGGGAATAGCAGGAGAAATGGCTGGCCGAATCGGCCCCATTTCGGCCAAAGATGCAATCTAACGCGGCGCCAAGCCCTTGTAAGCGGACGCAAATTCGGGACCGGTGATGAGCATGAGATTTCGGGTGGCACTGGTTGCAGCATTGCTTGCCGGCTCAGGCTGCACGACCACCAGCCTGAGCAGCGGTGGCGGCGTGGTGCCGGCGCTTGGCGGCGGTGACGATGGCTCGAGCGGCAAGGTTGCCACGCGCATCATCAATGCCATGGATGGCGGCCTCATCGGCGGCACGATCGGCAATGGCCTGAACGGCGACGACCGGCGCAAGGCGCTGGAAGCCGAGTACCGCGCGCTGGAATATGGCCAGGGTGGACAGGCGGTCGCCTGGAAGGGCGGCGATCGTTCCGGCGAAGTCGTGGCCGCGCAGCCCTATCGCGTCGGCTCTCAGGACTGCCGCCAGTATTCGCAGACCGTGTTCACCACCGGCACGCCGTTGATCGCGCGCGGCACGGCCTGCCGCAATGCTGATGGAAGCTGGACGCCGCTGACCTAAGTCTTCACGCGTTGTTGCTTTGGCAGGGGCGTTCGAACCGTCAATAAGCCGCAGCACGGAGATGTTGGCAGCTTGGAGGCTGCTGGCTATTTAGGTGACATGCAGTTCTGGATCATAGCCGCTGTTCTGACGCTTGGTGCAAGCCTTGCGGTCTTGTTGCCGCTGACGCGGCAGACCAGGGCCAGGGACGATGCCAGCCATGACCTCGAAGTCTATCGCGACCAGCTTGGCGAGGTCGACAGGGATGCGGCGCGCGGGCTGATTGCCGCCGCGGATGCCGAACAGGCCCGCGCCGAGATCGCCCGCCGGATCATCAGGCTGGATGCCGAAAATGCGCGCGAGCCAAAGAAGGCATCGCAGCTCGGACCGCGTCTCGTCGGCATGATCGCCGTGCTGGCCGTGCCGCTGCTGAGCTGGGGCGTCTACACCGCGATCGGCTCGCCCACCGTTCCCTCCCAGCCATTGAGCGCGCGCCTGTCGCAGAAACCGGCGGACAGCTCGGTCGACGAGCTGATTGCCCGCGCCGAGGCGCATCTGGTGGCCAATCCGTCCGACGGCCGCGGCTGGGACGTGCTCGCCCCTGTCTATCTCAGGATCGGGCGCGCCAACGACGCCGTCACCGCCTATCGCAACGCCATCCGCATCCTGGGGTCGACCACTGCGCGCCAGGCCGGCCTCGGCGAGGCGATTGCCGCCGCCGCGGGCGGCATCGTCACGTCGGACGCGCGTCTCGCCTTCGAGGCCGCGCTCAAGCTCGAGCCCGCCGATGCCAAGGCGCGCTATTTCCTGGCGCTGGCGCTCGCCCAGGAGGGCAAGATTTCAGACGCCGCCGCTGCCTGGCGGCTGCTGGCCGCAAGCCTGCCTGCCGACTCGCCGTGGCGTGCGGCAACCGAGCAGGCGATAGCCCAGGCGGAGGTGCGTACCGCACCGGTCAAGGAGGCCGCCGGCGCGCCTGCACCGAGCCAGGACGACATCGACGCCGCCGCATCCATGTCGTCGGGCGATCGCACGGCGATGATCGAGGGCATGGTGGCGACGCTGGACGAAAAGCTGCGCCAGAACCCGCGCGATCCGGAAGGCTGGGTCCGGCTGGTGCGTTCATACCAGGTGCTCGGCAAGACCGATCTGGCGCAGGATGCGCTCGGCCGCGCCTATGCGGCGCTGGGCCGCGACAGCGAGGACGGCCGCAAGCTGACCGAACTTGCAGGCTCGCTTGGCCTTGATGTCACGGAGTAGACGATGACGCGCAAGCAAAAACGGCTTTCGGTGATCGCGGGCGCGCTGGCCTTCCTGGGCGCCGCCACCGCGCTGACATTCTACGCGCTTGGCCAGAAGGCGTCCTATTTCTACATGCCCGCCGACCTGCAGACGGCGACCCTGCAGCCCGGCCAGCGCATTCGCCTCGGCGGCCTTGTCGAGAACGGCAGCATCCTGCGCGGGCAGGGCACCCAGGTCGAGTTCGGCGTCACCGATTCCGAAAAGACGGTGAAGGTGCGCTACACAGGCATCCTGCCCGACCTCTTCCGCGAGGGGCAGGGCGTGATCACCGAAGGCAGCTTTGGCCCCGACGGCGAGTTCATCGCCGACAGCGTGCTGGCCAAGCACGACGAGAACTACATGCCCAAGGAAGTCGCCGACAGCCTGAAGGCAAAGGGTGTATGGCAGGAAACGACGCAATGAATGGCGGGCAGCGCTGATGGTCGAGACGGGTCACTTCGCGCTTATCCTGGCGTTCGCCCTGTCGCTGGTGCAGTCGCTGGTCCCGCTCTATGGGGCCTATAAGGGCGACACCAGGCTGATGGCGGTCGGTGGTCCGGTGACCGTAACCGGTTTTGCCCTGATCGCCCTGTCTTTCGCCGCCTTGACCATGGCCTATGTCCAGTCCGACTTCTCGGTTGCCAATGTCTGGGAGAATTCGCACTCGCTGCAGCCGCTGATCTACAAGTTCACCGGCACCTGGGGTAACCACGAAGGCTCGATGCTGTTGTGGGTGCTGATCCTCAGCTTCTTCGGCGCCCTGGTCGCGGCCTTCGGCAGCAACCTTCCGGCCACGCTGCGCGCCAATGTGCTCGCCGTCCAGGGCTGGATCGGCACGGCCTTCCTGCTGTTCATCCTGATCACCTCCAACCCGTTCGCCCGCCTCGTGCCGGCGCCGATCGAGGGCAAGGACCTCAACCCGATCCTCCAGGACATCGGCCTCGCCGTTCATCCGCCGCTGCTCTATCTCGGTTATGTCGGCTTTTCCGTCTGCTTCTCCTTTGCGGTCGCAGCCCTGATCGAAGGCCGCATCGACGCGGCCTGGGCCCGCTGGGTGCGGCCGTGGACGCTTGCCGCCTGGGTGTTTTTGACCGGCGGCATCGCCATGGGATCCTACTGGGCCTATTACGAGCTCGGCTGGGGCGGCTTCTGGTTCTGGGATCCGGTCGAGAACGCGTCCTTCATGCCCTGGCTGGCCGGCACCGCACTGCTGCACTCGGCCATCGTCATGGAAAAGCGCTCGGCGCTGAAGATCTGGACGCTGCTGCTCGCCATCCTGACGTTTTCGCTGTCCTTGCTCGGTACCTTCCTGGTGCGTTCGGGCGTGCTGACCTCGGTCCACTCCTTCGCCAGCGACCCGAGCCGCGGCGTGTTCATCCTGTGCATCCTGACGCTGTTCATCGGCGGTTCGCTGGCGCTGTTTGCCTTCAGGGCGTCGCAGCTTGCGGCCGGCGGCATCTTCCACCCGATCTCGCGCGAAGGCGCGCTGGTGCTGAACAATCTGTTCCTGACCACGGCGACTGCGACCGTGCTGATCGGCACGCTCTATCCGCTGGTCGTCGAAGCCTTGTTCGGCGACAAGATTTCCGTCGGCGAGCCGTTCTTCAACCTCACCTTCGGCCCGCTGATGATCCCGCTGCTGGTCGTCGTGCCGTTTGGCCCGTTGCTGGCCTGGAAACGCGGCGATGTCTTTGCTGTGGCGCAGCGGCTGATGTTTGCCTTTGGCGCCGCCTTGCTGGCGGTGCTGGTGACCTTCCTGTTCATCGACGGCGCCTCCGTCTTCGCCGCCCTCGGCGCCGGTCTCTCGGCCTGGCTGGTGCTCGGCGCGCTCACCGACCTCGCCTTGAAGGCAGGCATCGGCAATGTCGCGCCCAGGATGGCGCTGCGCCGTTTCGTCGGCCTGCCGCGCTCGGTGTTCGGCACGGCGATCGCCCATCTCGGCCTTGGCCTGACGCTGCTCGGCATCGTCGGCGTGCTCTCCTTCGAAAAGGAAGCGATCCTTGTCATGAAGCCGGGGCAGGTGGTTGAGATCTCCGACTACCGCCTGCGCTTCGACGGGCTGACGCCGGTGCGTGGACCCAACTTCACCGAGGATCAGGGCCATTTCTCCCTGCTCGGCGCCAATGGCCAGCCGAGCGATGTCATCATGTCGTCCAAGCGCTTCTATCCGGTGCGGCAGATGCCGACGACAGAGGCCGGCATCAAGACGATGTGGCTCAGCCAGCTCTACATCTCGCTCGGCGATGAAGCGGGAGACGGCTCGGTGGTCGTGCGTGTCTGGTGGAAGCCGCTGGTCACGCTGATCTGGGGCGGATCGCTTGTCATGATGCTGGGCGGCTTCGTCTCGCTGCTCGACCGCCGCTTGCGGGTGGGCGCGCCGGCGCGGCGCAAGTCCGCCGCCAAACCAGCTGCGGTGACGCCATGAAGACCCGGCTGGCGGCGCTTGCCGGATTTGTCGCCGCACTGCTGTTTGCGGGAACCGCGCTTGCGGTGAAGCCCAGCGAAATGCTCGCCGATCCGAAGCTCGAGGCGCGCGCGCGGCTGCTTTCGGAAGAGCTGCGCTGCATGGTCTGCCAGAACCAGTCCATCGACGAATCCGATGCCGAACTGGCCGGCGACCTGCGCGTGCTGCTGCGTGAGCGGTTGCTGGCCGGCGACAGCGACGAGCAAGTGATGGCCTATATCGTTTCGCGTTATGGCGAGTTCGTGCTGCTCAAGCCGCAGTTCAATCTACGCAATGCCTTGTTGTGGGGCACGCCGGTGCTGTTGCTGCTCGGCGGCGGCGCCTTCGTCGTCCTGCAGGCCCGCTCGCGGCGCAGGCAGGAGCCGGCCGGCCTGACAAAGGACGAGCAGGCAGCACTCGACGCGATCCTGAACAAGGACGCCTGAGCCACGTCAACATTACCAAAGTTTCATGCTTCGGAAATGATCGCGTAATGTGAGCTCCTCTATCTCTTGAACCAACGGATGCGCACCCCGGCATCCTGTTCAAGAGGATCAGAGACAATGAGCACCACCTCCCTTTCGCGTTCTCGCAAGCGTCTCATGGCTGCCGCCGCATCCGTCGCCCTGGCGGGCGCGATCGGCCTCGGCGCCGTCACCAGCGGAACCGCGCCCGTCTATGCCGAGGCCGTGCGCGTCGAAGCGCCCCAGGCGCCCGGTTTTGCCGACGTCGTCCAGCAGGTCTCGCCGGCCGTGGTCAGCGTGCAGGTCAAGGCCCGGATCGATCCGGCTTCCGACCGTGGCATGTCGCCTTTCTCCGACCAGCAGGGTTTTGACAATCTCCCCGACAACCACCCGCTGAAGCGCTTCTTCCGTCAGTTCGGCCAGGATGGTTATGGCGACCAGAACCGTCCGCGCTTCAACCGTCGCGACGGCAGCCAGAAGCCGCGGCCGGTGGCGCAGGGTTCGGGCTTCTTCATCTCCGAGGACGGCTATCTCGTCACCAACAACCATGTCGTCTCGGACGGCACCGCCTATACCGTCGTCGCCAATGACGGCAAGGAATATGACGCCAAGCTGATCGGCACCGATCCGCGCACCGACCTCGCCGTGCTCAAGGTCGATGCCAGCACCAAGTTCACCTATGTCGGCTTTGCCGACGACGCCAAGGTTCGTGTCGGCGACTGGGTCGTCGCCGTCGGCAATCCGTTCGGTCTCGGCGGCACCGTCACTGCCGGCATCGTTTCGGCCCGTGGCCGCGACATCGGTGCCGGCCCCTATGACGACTTCCTGCAGATCGACGCTGCGGTGAACCGCGGCAATTCGGGCGGTCCCGCCTTCAACCTGAACGGCGAAGTCGTCGGCATCAACACCGCCATCTTCTCGCCCTCGGGCGGCAATGTCGGCATCGCCTTCGCCATTCCCGCCTCGACCGCCAAGCAGGTGGTGCAGGATCTGATGAAGAACGGCAGCGTGCAGCGCGGCTGGCTCGGCGTGGAAATCCAGCCGGTCACCGCCGATGTCGCGGAGTCCCTCGGTCTCAAGGACGAGAAGGGCGCGCTCGTTGCAAGCGCCCAGGACGCCGGCCCGGCCAAGAAGGCGGGCATTGCTGCCGGTGACATCATCACCGGGGTCAACGGCCAGGACGTCGCCTCGCCGAAGGAACTGTCGCGCCTCATCGCCGGCATCACGCCAGGAAAGTCGGTCGACATCACTGTCTGGCGCAACGGCAAGGCCGAGACGCTGAAGGTCGACCTCGGCGAAATCCCGGGCGGCGACAAGAAGGCCTCCGCCGACCAGCCGGCATCGCCATCCGAGCCGAGCACGCTGGCCGATCTCGGCATGACCGTGACCCGCTCGGAGGATGGCAAAGGCCTTGTTATCACCGACGTCGATCCCTCCAGCGACGCTGCCGATCGCGGCATCCAGGCCGGCGACGTCATCACCGCGGTGAACGCTGTCGAGGTCCAGTCGGCGGCCGACGTCACCAAGGCGCTCGACCAGGCGGAGAAGGCGGGCCGCAAGGCGGTGCTGTTCCAGATCAGCCGCGAAGACTCCAACCGCTTCGTCGCCCTGCCGCTGAACCAGGGCTGATCGGTCGCTCCCGTCGCGTGGTTTCATCACCCCCGACCGCATGACGGGAGATGACGGCCGGATAGTCTGTCAGTCTTCTATTCCGGCCCGGCGGCAGCGGACTCCCATCAGCCCGCTGCCGCTTTCACGTTGAGAGGAAACGACATGTCGCCTCTGACATCCCGCAAAATCGCGTATAACGACGGCATGAAGATTCTTGTCATCGAAGATGACCGTGAGGCCGCCGACTACATGCAGAAGGCCTTCGCGGAAGCCGGCCACACCGCCCATGTCGCGGGCGATGGCGATTCAGGTTTCGCCCTTGCCGATGCTGCCGAATACGATGTGCTTGTCGTCGATCGCATGTTGCCGCGGCGCGATGGTCTTTCGGTGATTGCCGGCCTGCGCTCGCGCGGCAACACGACACCTGTGCTGATCTTGTCGGCGCTCGGCGAGGTCGACGACCGGGTCACCGGCCTGCGCGCCGGCGGCGACGACTATCTCACCAAGCCATATGCGTTTTCAGAGCTTTTGGCCCGTGTCGAAGTGCTCAACCGGCGTGCGCCGACGCGTGAATCCGAGACGCTCTACCGGGTCGGCGATCTCGAGATCGACCGGCTGTCGCATACGGTGCGGCGCGCTGCGCAGGAGATCGTGCTGCAGCCGCGCGAATATCGCCTGCTCGAATATCTGATGCGCCATGCCGGCCAGGTGGTGACGCGCACAATGCTGCTCGAAAACGTCTGGGACTATCATTTCGACCCCCAGACCAACGTCATCGACGTCCACATTTCGCGCCTGCGCGGCAAGATCGAAAAGGGCTTCGAGAAGCCGATCCTGCACACCATCCGCGGCGCCGGCTACATGCTCAAGGCGGGCTGATGGCATTCAGGCTGCCGGCCATCATGAAGACGACCGCAGCGCGCCTTTCGGCGCTCTACCTCCTGCTTTTCGCCCTCTGCGCGGTGCTGCTTGTCTTCTACATGACGTCGCTGTCGGCACGCATGCTGATGGTCCAGACCCAGGAAACCATCAACGAAGAGGTCCAGGGCCTTGCCCGCGGCTACCAGCGCGGCGGCATCCCGGTGCTGGTACGCGTGGTCGAGCAGCGTTCGCGCCAGCCCGGCGCCAACCTCTATCTGCTTGCCGACCCCAACGGCCAGATCCTGTCGGGCAACGTCCAGAGCATCCAGCCGGGCGTGCTGCAGCGCGAAGGCTGGACCGAACTGCCCTTTTCCTATGAGCGCTACGGCGAAGCTGCCGGCAGGCGCCAGTCTGCCGAGACGGAAACACCGACCGAGGTCGGCCACAACGCCATCGCGGTGGTGCTGCGCCTGCCCAACCAGATGATCCTGATGGTCGGCCGCGACCTCGGCGAACCCGAACGATTCCGCGACGTGATCCAGCGCTCGCTGATGCTGGCGCTGGCCATGATGGGTTTCGGCGCGCTGCTGATCTGGTATTTCGTCGGCCGCCGCGCCCTCAAGCACATCGACGGCGTCTCGGAGGCCAGCCGCCGCATCATGGCCGGCGATCTCAGCGGCCGCCTGCCGGTGACAGGCGCGGGCGACGAATTCGACCGGCTCTCGGAAAACCTCAATGCCATGCTGGCCCGCATCGCCCATCTCAACGATGGGCTGAAGCAGGTCTCCGACAACATCGCCCATGATTTGAAGACCCCGCTGACGCGCCTGCGCAACCGCGCCGAAGCGGCCCTGTCGGGCAAGAAGACCGGCGCCGATTATCGCGAGGCGCTCGAAGGCACCATTGCCGAGTCCGACCAGCTTATCCGCACCTTCAACGCCATTCTGATGATCTCGCGCCTCGAGGCCGGCTACTCCGCCGAATCCACCGACAAGGTCGATCTCGCCGCCGTGGTTCACGACGTCGTCGAACTGTACGAGCCGGTCGCCGAGGAACTGGGCGTTGGCTTAGAGGCGTCCGTCGCCGGTCCGGTCGTCGTCAACGGCAATCGCGAACTGATCGCCCAGGCGCTGTCCAACATCATCGACAATGCCATCAAATATTCCGCCGGCGCGGTCGACAAGCCGCATGTCGGCGTCACCCTGCAGCGCGAAGGCGACGAAGTCAGGCTGCAGGTGTCGGACAACGGCCTTGGCATTCCAGACGAAGGCGATCGGGCGCGCGCCACCGAACGCTTCGTGCGGCTGGAAAAGAGCCGCTCGCAGCCGGGCTCGGGCCTCGGGCTCAGCCTCGCCAAGGCAGTGATGAAGTTTCACAATGGGCGGCTTGATCTTCTGCCCGGCAATCCCGGATTATCGGTCCTGATGGGCTTTCCCGGATCGAAGGACGCATAGATGAAGATCGAGGCCGCCAAGAAGACAGCGATCGAGTGGCGCCTGGAGCCGGTAAGCACCGTCGCCCCGCTCGATACCGAGCGGGCGCAACGCGAACTCATGGAGTTTGCCGGCACGGCCAAGGAGGAGGGGCTCGACCGTCTGGCCACGTTCCTCAAGGCGAAAGGCCAGGCCCAGTCCTTTCTCGCTGCCGTCTTCGATCTTTCCGAATTCATGCGCGACAGCGCCCGACGCCAGCCGGAGATGCTGGACAGGCTGTTCGACCAGACCATCGAACAGCGGCTTTCAGACATCGGCACGGCAATCGCCGCAATCCCGTTCGAGGACGGCATCGCCGAAAACGCCCTGATGATGCGCTTGCGCCGGCTCAAGGGCGAGGCGCATTTCCTGATTGCGCTTGCCGACCTGTCGGGCGAGGCGAGTGCAGCGGATAGCGTGCGCCGGCTGAGCGACCTGGCCGACCTGTGCACCGGTGCGGCGGTCAATTTCCTGCTCCGCGACGCCCATGGCCAGGGCAAGCTCAAGCTGCCCGATCCCGAAAACCCGACTGTCGGCTCCGGCTGGATCCTGCTCGGCATGGGCAAGCTCGGTGCTCACGAGCTGAATTTCTCCTCCGACATCGACCTCGTGGTGTTCTTCGACCCCGAGGCGCCGGCGATTGCCGACCCGTATGAAGCAACGGAGCTGTTCGCACGGCTCACCCGGCGGCTTGTCCGCATCCTGCAGGACCGCACCGAGCACGGTTATGTCTTCCGCACCGATTTGCGCCTGCGTCCCGATCCCGGCTCGACGCCGCTCGCCATTCCGGTCCTGGCCGCGCTGCATTATTACGAGAGCCGCGGCCAGAACTGGGAACGCGCCGCGATGATCAAGGCGCGTCCGGTGGCGGGCGACATCGCAGCCGGCGAAGCCTTCCTCAAGGAGCTTCAGCCTTATGTCTGGCGCAAATACATGGATTACGCGGCGATCGCCGACGTCCATTCGATCAAGCGCCAGATCCACGCCCACAAGGGCCATGGCGAGGTCGCGGTCAAGGGCCACAACGTCAAGCTCGGCCGCGGCGGCATCCGCGAGATCGAGTTCTTCGTCCAGACCCAGCAGCTGATCGCCGGCGGCCGCTTCCCTGAATTGCGCGGCAAGGCGACGGTGCCGATGCTGACGCAGCTTGCCTTGCGCGGCTGGATTACGCCCGAGGCGCGCGACGCGCTCGAACGGCAATACTGGTTCCTGCGCAGCGTCGAGCACGCCATCCAGATGGTCGCCGACGAGCAGACCCACATGCTGCCGGAGGACGACGAAGGCCTCCAGCGCATCGCCCATATGCTCGGCTTTGCCGATGCGGATGCCTTCTCCAAGGCGTTTCGCGCTTCGCTGCAGGAGGTCGAGCGCCATTATGCAGCGCTGTTCGAGGCGGCACCCGAACTCTCTTCCGGCGTCGGCAATCTGGTCTTCACCGGCGACGTCGACGATCCCGACACGTTGCACACGTTGCGCCAGCTGGGTTTCCAGCGCCCCTCCGACATCTGCCGCGTCATCCGCAGCTGGCACTTCGGCCGCTACCGCGCCACCCAGTCAGCCGAGGCGCGCGAACGCCTGACCGAACTGACGCCGGCACTGCTCGAAGCCTTCGGCAAGACCCGCCGCGCCGACGAGGCGCTGATGCGTTTCGACGAGTTCCTCGCCGGCCTGCCGGCGGGCATCCAGCTGTTTTCACTGCTCCAGTCCAATCCGGCCCTGCTCAAACTGCTAGCCACAATCATGGGCGCAGCCCCCCGGCTGGCCGGCATCATCACCCGCCGGCCGCATGTCTTCGATGGCCTGCTCGACCCGGCATTGCTGTCCGAACTGCCCGACCGCGCCTATCTTGCCGCGCGTCTGGCGGCCTTCCTCGAAAGCACCCGGCTCTATGAGGAGGTGCTCGATCGCCTGCGCATCTTCGCCGCCGAGCAGAAATTCCTGATCGGCGTGCGCCTGCTCGCCGGCGCGATCGACTCCGCCCGTGCCGGCAAGGCTTTTTCCGATCTCGCCGACCTGACGGTCGGAGCGGCGCTCGAGGCCGTCGAGGCCGAATTCGCCCGCCGCCACGGCAAGGTTGCCGGCGGCAGGGTGGCGATCCTCGGCATGGGCAAGCTCGGCAGCCGCGAACTGACCGCCGGCTCCGACGTCGACCTGATCCTGCTTTACGACCACAGCGAGACCGCGGAGGAGTCCGACGGCGACAAGCCGATGGCGCCGTCGCATTATTTCTCGCGTATGACCCAGCGCCTGATCGCTGCGGTGTCCGCGCCGACGGCCGAAGGCGTGCTTTATGAGCTCGACCTCCGGCTGCGCCCCTCTGGCAACAAGGGGCCGGTGGCCACCCATATCGACTCATTCCGCAAATATCAGCGCGGCGAAGCCTGGACCTGGGAGCATATGGCGCTGACCCGCGCCCGCCCGATCGCCGGCGACGCCTCGCTCTGCACCGAGGTCGAAGCCGAGGTCGCGGCCATCATCGCCTTGCCGCGTGATGCCGCCAAGGTGACGACCGAGGCCCGCGAGATGCGTGAGATGATCGAGGCCGAAAAGCCGCCGCACGATCTCTGGGACATCAAGCTTGTGCCCGGCGGGCTGATCGACCTGGAATTCATCGCTCAGGTCGCGGTCCTGACCGGCCGGATCGAGGGCCAAGGCCACGCCACCGGAACGGCCGAGACGCTGCACCGGCTTGCGCCTGGCTTTGCCGATGCGCAGGTACGGCAGGATCTCATCGATGCCTACGGGCTCTATCAGGCGATCACACAGATGACGAGGCTGTGCCTCACCGGTGCGTTCGAGCGGAACGACGTTCCGCCGGGGTTGTCGGACCTGCTGCTTGCGGCAACCGACCTTCCCGATTTCAGCGTGCTGGAGGCACATCTCAAGGAGACGTCGCAAAAGGTCAGGGGCCACTTTGACCTTCTGCTCCGTGCGAAGGGCAAATGAGGCGATGGGACGCCGCATGAGCACTTCGATCAGCATCGGGGGTGTCGATGCAACAGGAGAAACCCCATGAACACGTCAACAAGGATCGCGATCGCCTTTCTCGCCCTCGCGGGCACGGCCGGAACCTCAGCCTTTGCCGCCAACGGGCAAGGGCCGCGTGGCCAGAACATGAAGCCTGAGATGCGCTTCGAAAAGGCCGATGCCGACAAGAGCGGCGACGTCACCTTCGAGGAGTTCGCAGCCGCGATGAACAACCGGTTGCTGGACGCCGATGAAAATGCCGACGGCAAGATCACCGTTGCCGAGGTGGCGGACCAGATCCAGCGCATGCGCGCCGAGCGCATGGCCGAGCGCCTGATCAAGCGCTTCGATGCCAATAGCGACGGCGAGCTGACCAAGGCCGAGATCGAGTCGCGCCAGAAGAAGCTGTTTGCGCTGCTCGACCGCAACGACGACGGCAAGATCGTCAAGGACGAGATGCCGGTTCGCGGCTGGCATGGTCGCGACGGCAAGCGCTGACGCCAACGCTCAGGCCCGAGCTGAGAAACCTCCCGGAGAGTAGCTCTCCGGGAGATTTTGTTTGTCCGGACACGAACGCGCGCAACCTTGCCGCAATGTAGCCGGCCTTTGCTTGTTCCTTCCATGTCGATACCGCCCGCATGGGCAACGTCATGCCGATCGTCCGCGCCAACATCGCCAAGGAAAGCGCATTGATGACCGGCGAGAGCGGTATCTATCGCCGCGCCGGCCAGGATTTCGCCTCGCATGAATTCGTCACGCATTCCAAGGACGAATTCGTTCGCGGCCACGTCCACACCAACACGGTTGAAGGCTTCTTCTCGATCTTTAAGCGCGGCGTGAAAGGCGTCTATCAGGATTGCGCCGAAAACCATCTGCACCGCTATCTCGCGGAATTCGACTTCCGCTATTCGAACCGCATCGCCATGGGCGTCGATAACTGCACTCGTGCTTTCATCGCGTTGAAGGGCGGCGCCGGCAAACGCCTGACAACCGCAGACCTGCTTGACCACAAGCGCCGACATTTCCGAAAGCCGGTGCAGTTAGAGTTGTCGCTCTGGCGCTTCGCAAAGCCCTCCCGCCCCGGCGAAAAGATCAAGGGGATTCACAAACGAAAGCGGCGGTGATATTCTCACCGCCGCTCCCAGTTCGCTCTGGTGGCCCACTTCGAGGCTCTGCAACCCGGCCGGTTGCGGGGCCTCTTCGCTTATCCCGCGCCGTGTCCGTGGACCGTGACTGTGGCTAGGGGGACTCTCCTGTTAGTCATCGTCATTCCTTCCCGGTCTTGCCGACCGAGAATTATCATGCCCGACTGCTTACCGATTCGCAAGGGCGCTGCTTCAATTGCTTGCAGGTTTCGGCGAAACTGGCAGCGGCGGCTGCTCCAATTGCTTTTTCGGGCTGGCAATGTTATATGACGGGCATCAAAGGAGATGTTTTTATGGCGCGCGCTCAAAGCCCCGGATACCCGAATACCAGTTTGCCGAAGGCACTCATGCAGGCACGAGCAATACATGCTGCTGATCGCCGAAACATAATCGACCGAGATGTAGCCGCCAAGCACATCGGCTATGGCGGCCAAAGCGGTGCCTCTGACAAAGCTCTAGCGTCTCTTGCCCACTACGGATTGCTTGAGAAGGCAGGCAAGGGGCAAACGCGGGTTACGCAGTTAGCCGTCGATATCCTTCATCCTGATTCAGAGGCGTCCCGCAAAAAGGCTTTGGTGGAGGCAGCGTATAGTCCAGACATCTTTGCAGAGATCCGAGAGCGGTTCCAAGACGGCCATCCTTCAGAGGGTGCCCTGAAATCTTGGTTGATGCGTGAGAATTTTCTTGATCGCGCCATCGGTCCGGTTGTGGCCGCCTACATGGAAACTTGCCGCTATCTGGAGCAAGAGAAGGCATTCGAAAGTGGTGGCCCTTCGGCTGACACTGGTGAAAAATCAGCTTTGCCAAACATCCAGACGTTGGGAGATCCCGACAACAAGGCGTTTGGCGGAGCGAAAGTCGGCGATTTCGTCCAGTGGGAATCGCAGGGAGCGCTTCAACTACCAAAGCCTCTCCGCGTGCGGTTGGTTTCCGATGACGGGAATTGGGTCGCGGTGGAAGGAAGCCAGACAGGAATTCCCATGAGCGAAGTTATCGTAGAATCCAAAGCGGCCAACGCGCCGGCGACCCCACCTGTATTTGCCTTCCCCCAGGATTCCCACATTGCAACGGAACAGGGTGAGGTCGAGTGGATGCGCAATCGAGTCGGCCAAGAGACCAATGTGCGGCTTATGGTGAAGGGCGAAATGGGTCCCAAGGAGATTGGCAAGCTGATCAAACTCCTAGAGGCTCAGAAATTGGTCCTTGAGGACGATTGATGGGTGAAAGACCGAAAACCCAACGCGAGAAATTCGAGGAAGCCGCGCGTGAACTAAAGACGAATCAGTCAGACGAAGCCTTTGAGGCTGTCGTTAATAAGATCGCGCACGCGCCAAAGGTGACCGCCGAACAGGTAAGAGAGTTGGTGAGGCGCAAAGCTAGCCAGAAAGGCCAGGAAACGCTGGATACACAAAACCCCGCCGAAGCGGGGTTTTGGGGCAAAATTTCGGCACTGACCTAAGAGCTTGCCTTCGCTCAGGCTGGCCAGTGGCCCTTGGTAGGGTCTTAGACGCGGATGACATGAGCAGAGCCGCTAACCTACCCAATATGGGTAATTAGAGGTGTTTTGTCAACGTTGAGAGCCCCATGCCATGCAATACACAGGCTCTCACTACCGTTAGAATCGCAGCCGGAAGTGCCTGCATTTGATAGATGCGCTTCCCTTGATTGTCCTTTCCCAATCTCAATAAGTCGACTCTATGGAAGCCGACCGCATTGACCATGTCACCCTTAACCCACCTCGCCATATTGCCCCACTCTTTGGGCATATCGAATGGTATTTCAATCTGCTTGTGATACGGCATGATCTTTTCTGGCTCTGTCAGGCTCAAAGGTACAACAGTGCATAAATGGGGACGGGAAACGATCTTTGGAGACAGGACGATCGCAAGTCGCCGCTTCATCATCTCCGGTTCTTCAAACCCGCCTTTGGAATAATCTACCGTGACGATGCTGCCTTGCAGCGGATGTTCTTTGATCCCCATTCTTGGATGAATAGCAGAAACCTTGCGAAAGTGAACGCCGGCCTGACAGGACCGCCTGCCAGCACACGGCCGCTGGAGTTCATCGAGGCGCGGTTGCCGGAAACGCGTTGATGCTCAGGCGGCCTTGGCCAGGCGCTCGACCTTCTTCACCGGGATGCGCACCGACACGATGGTGCCGACGCCTTCGGTCGAGCGGATCTTCAGCGCGCCGCCATGCAGTTCGGCGAGCGAACGCGAAATGGCAAGGCCGAGGCCCGAGCCGGCATGGTTCTTCGAGAACTGGTTCTGCACCTGCTCGAACGGCCGGCCGAGCTTGCCCAATGCGTCCTTGGGAATGCCGCAGCCATTGTCTTCGATCGACAGCGTCAGCGCCCCCGAGGCGTTGCGCGCCCGCACCGAAATGCGTCCGCCTTCGCCGGTGAACTTCACCGCGTTGGACAACAGGTTGATGACGATCTGCTTGACCGCGCGGCGGTCGGCGAACAGCGTCATCGAGTCGGCGATCTGCGTCTCCACGGTGATCGACTTCTGTGCCGCCTGCAGCGACACCACCCGGACCGTCTCGCGGATCAGCGGGCAGAGATCGATCTCCTCGCGGTCCATCGAGAACTGGCCGGCCTCGATCTTCGACATGTCGAGGATGTCGTTGATGACGCCCAGAAGGTATTTGCCGCTGGAGTTGATGTCGCGGGCATATTCCTCGTAGCGCGGCGAGCCCATCGGGCCGAACAGGCGGCCTTCCATCAGCTCGGAGAAGCCGATCACCGCATTGAGCGGCGTGCGCAGCTCGTGCGACATGTTGGCGAGGAATTCCGACTTGGCCCGGTTGGCCGCCTCGGCGCGCTCGGTTTCTTTCATGTATTTGCGGTTGAGCTCGACCAGTTCGTGCGAGCGCTCTTCCTCGGAGCGCCGCGCCAGGCTGAGATCGTGGATCGTCGCCATCAGCCGGCGCTCGCTCTCCATCAGCTTGTCCTGGTGCTGCTTGATCTGGGTGATGTCGGAGCCGACCGACACCATGCCGCCATCGCGCGTTGTGAGCTCGTTGACCTGCAGCCAGCGGCCGTCGGCCAGCTGCCGCTCATAGGTGGCGCCGCCGCGCGGGCCGTTGGCATTGGCCAGCCGCCGCTCGGAGGCGAACGCGACCATGCGCTCCTCGATCTCCTCGCGCGCCGTGCCCGGCAGCACGTCGCGGTCGGCGAGCCCGTTGTCGTGCTGGTACTTCGAATTGCACATCACCAGTCGCCCGTTGGCATCCCATAGCACGAAGGATTCGGTGATGTTTTCGATCGCCGCGCGAAGCCGCTGGTCGGCGGCCTCCGAGCGCAAGGCGAGGTGGCGCTGCTCGGTGATATCCACGGCAATGCCGGTCATCTGGATCTCAGGCGCTTCCGGATCGACAACCTGGGCGCGGGCGCGCATCCACACCCAGCGGCCGTCGGCATGGCGCATGCGGAACACCCGGTCGATATGGTCGACCTCGCGCATGATCACCTGGTTGGCCAGTTCGAACAGGTCGCCGTCTTCGGGATGGATGATGCGGGCGACTTCGCCGAACGACAGCATCGCCTCGCAGGCCTCGTAGCCGAGCAACTCGTACATCGAGCGCGACCAGTACATCTTGCCGCGCACCATGTCCCAGTCCCACAGCCCGCATTTGCCGCGCACCAGCGCCAGGTCGATGCGCTCATGCGCCTCCAGATAGATGCCGTCGGCGGCCTGGGCGCGCGCCGCCTGGCTGAAATAGGCGAACAGGATGACGATCAGCATCCCGGCGGTCATCACGAACAGCGCGACATTGAGCGACACCGTCTTGCGCCAGTCGGCAAACACCGCATCCTGCGGCACCATGGCGGCGGCCGCGGCGCGCTTGTCGTCGGCGATGCTGATGGCTGCCAGCCAGTCCCGGCCGCCGATGCGCACCTCCATCACGCCGGCGCGGTCGCCGAACATGAACAGCGGCTGCCCGCCGGAGACGAGGCCGTCGAGCGCCTGGCCCTGCCAGCCGGTCGACTGCGGGCTGACGGCGACGATGCGGAAATTCTGGTCGGTCAAAGCAACCACATGGCTGCGGCTCAGCGTGCCTTGCTGGCTGGTGCGTTCGAGCAGGTCCTGGCTTGCGGCGGCAAGCGGCCGCTCGGTGGTGGCGCCGACCATCAGCGCGTTGACCAGCTCGCCGGCCGAGAGCGCCAGGATCGCCTTGGCGTTGCGCTCGACGTCGTCGCGCTGCGCCATCAGCGACAGGAAGCGTGTGCCGGCGATCACGATCAGGAAGACGACGATCAGCGTCGGGATCGAGCGGCGCAGCAGCGGCTCGGCGGCCAGCAGGCGGCGGTATGCGGGTTCGGCGATGAGGCGTGCATTGCCCGCCAGGCCAGCGCTGCGCGCCTGCCTGCGACGGCCAATAGCAGTCTCATCGGGCGCGCCCCACGCGTCCGCCTTTGCCATAAATGGCTCCCCAAATCCCGTTTCCTGGTAACTCGATGCGGAATACGCCGAACATCCGAATCGTCACTAAAGAATCAAAGCTGATTCGCCTTGTCCAGTGGCCGGCGCGAAAAAGATTAAAGTTCGACTAAAAGCCTGACGAATTGGCGGCGTGGTAGCGCGCAAATGAAAGCGGCGGCCCCCGGTTTCGGAAGCCGCCTCATTTCGGGCGATGTCGGTGGCAAGCCGGCCCGGTCAGGCCAGCGTGCGCTCGATGATGTCGCGCAGGTCGGCCGACAGACCTTCCCTCGCCTGTATCGCCAGCAAGGCATCGCGGGCCTTGGCCTGGCGCTTCGGCTCGAGCGAACGCCACGACCGCAGTGCCGTTGCCAGCCGCGCTGCGACCTGCGGGTTGCGCTTTTCCACCGTCAGCACCGTCTCGGTGAAGAAGGTGTAGCCGGCGCCGTCGGCGCGGTGGAAGCCGGTCTGGTTGGCACTGGCAAAACCGCCGATCAGCGAGCGCACCCGGTTGGGATTGGCGATCGAGAAGGCCGGGTGTTCGGTCAGCGCCCGCACCGCATCGACCGCGCCGGCGCCCGGCGCCGTCGCCTGGATCATGAACCACTTGTCCATGACAAGCGGGTCGCCGCGATAGCGCTTGTCGAACTCGGCAAGTGCTGCCTTGGCTTCCGCGCTGCCGGCATGGCGATGTGCCAGCACGGCAAGGGCCGCAGCCCGGTCGGTCATGTTGGTGGCGGAAGCAAAATGTGCCGACGCGCGCTTGGCGCCATCGGGCAGGATCGCGAGATAGTCGAGCAGCGTGTTGCGCAGCGCCCGCCGTCCGGCGCTCGCCGCATCCGGCGAGAACGGACCTGACATCAGCAGCTCGTCGTAAAGCTGCGAAAAGACGCCTGCATTGGCTTCGGCGATGCTGCGTGCCAGCGCCTCGCGTCCGGCGAAGATGGCGTCGGGGTCGATGTTCTTGCCGATCTCGCGGGCAATGTCGGCCTCGCCGGGCAGAGCGAGCGCCAAGGCGCGGAAGGCATGCTCGAGCGTGTCGTCGACCGCGATGCGCCCGGCCAGTCCTGTCAGCTCGGCGCCGAATTTCGGCTGCTTGCCGCCGAGGATGTTCCTGAATGCCGCGATGATCGCGTCGGTCAAAAGCGTGTTGAACGCCTGCCAGCGCGAGAATGCGTCGCTGTCATGGGAGGCAAGAAAGATCTGGTCTTCCGGCCGCTGCTCGATGCTCAGCGTGATTGGCGCCGAGAAGCCGCGATTGAGCGACAGCACCGGCCGCTCGGTGACGCCGGAGAAGGTCACGACATGCTTGCGCTTGCGCACATGGATGACGCCGTCCTCGACCGTTGCGCCCTCGGCGCCGCCATAGGCCATGTCCTTGCCGTCGCTGCCGACCAGGCCGAAGGCGAGCGGGATGTGCATCAGCCGTTTGCGGCTTTCCGACGGTGTCGGCGGCACCGATTGCTCGACCTCGATGGTGAACTCGGCGGTGGCGGCGTTGTGCCGCGTCGTCACGCTCAGATTGGGCGTGCCGGCCTGGTGGTACCAGAGCGCGAACTGCGACAGGTCGCGGCCCGACACGTCCTCGAACACCTGGAGGAAATCCTCGATGGTCGCTGCGTCGCCGTCATGGCGCTCGAGATAGAGGTCCATGCCACGGCGGAAGGTTTCGGCGCCCAGGATGGTGCGGATCATGCGCACCACTTCCGAGCCTTTTTCGTAGACCGTCGGCGTGTAGAAGTTGTTGATCTCGCGATAACGCCTGGGGCGGACCGGGTGGGCCAGCGGCCCCTGGTCCTCGGGGAACTGGTGGGCGCGCAAGGTGCGCACTTCGGCGATGCGCTTGACCGGCCGCGAACGCTGGTCGGCGGAGAATTCATGGTCGCGGAAAACCGTCAGCCCTTCCTTGAGGCAGAGCTGGAACCAGTCGCGGCAAGTGATTCTGTTGCCTGTCCAATTGTGGAAATATTCATGCGCGATGATCGCCTCGATATTGGCGAAATCGATGTCCGTCGCGGTCTCTTCGTCGGCCAGCACATATTTGTCGTTGAAGATGTTGAGGCCCTTGTTTTCCATCGCGCCCATGTTGAAGTCGGACACGGCGACGATGTTGAACACGTCGAGGTCGTATTCGCAGCCGAACACCTCCTCGTCCCATGTCATCGAGCGGCGCAGCGCGTCCATCGCGTAGCCGGCCTGGTTCTCCTTGCCGTGCTCGACATAGATGCCGAGCTCCACCTGCTTGCCCGAGGCGGTGACGAAGCGGTCCTTGATGCAGCCGAGATCGCCGGCGACCAGCGCGAAGAGATAGGACGGCTTGGGGAAGGGGTCGTGCCACACGGCATAGTGCCAGCCGTCTTCGAGGTCGCCATGCTCGACCGGATTGCCGTTGGAGAGCAGCAGCGGCGCTTCGGTGCGCTGTGCCTCCATCCGCACCGTATAGACCGACAGGATGTCGGGCCGGTCGAGGAAATAGGTGATGCGGCGGAAGCCCTCGGCCTCGCACTGGGTGCAGTAGACATTGCTGGAGCGGTAGAGGCCCATCAACGCCTCGTTGCGCGACGGCGCCAGCTCGGTCTCGATCAGAAGCGTGAAGCGGCCGGATGCGGGCGGATTGTAGATGACCAGCCGGTCTGGCGTGGCGTCGAAATCGGCGGCATCGACGGCTTCGCCATCGATCTCGATGCGGCGCATGGTCAGGCCGTCGCCGTCGAGTTCGAGCTGCACCGGCTTGTCGATGCCGGCGCGCCGCTCGATCGTCAGCCGCGCCACCACCCTGGTGCTGTCTTCGCCGAGCCGGAAGTCGAGTTCGGTTCTCGGGATCAGGTAGTCGCTGGGCCGGTAGTCTTCGAGACGAAACACCTGTCCAGTATCAGTGCGCATGTGATGGCCTTCCTGTCGACTTCCGGATGCTGGCCGCAGGCTGGTAGAATAAATATGCGGCCGCTGCTCTTTACACGAAACGCCCCCTCGGCAAAACTGTCCGGGACCGCACATTCGCTGCGCTCCCCACCAATCCTCACGAGGCAGATATGACAGTCGTCACGCCGAAATTCGGAATGGGCGCGTCCGTATTGCGCGTCGAGGACGGCGCCTTCATCACCGGCAAGGGCCGTTACACCGACGACATCGCCGCCGCTGCGCAACTGCACGGCTACGTCCTGCGCTCGCCCGTCGCCAAGGCCAGCTTCACGATCGGCTCGCTCGAGGATGCGCGCGCCGCCCCTGGAGTCCACCTGGTCCTGTCAGGTGCCGATGTCGCCCATCTCGGCGCCCTCAAGTCGACGGTCATGCAGAAGCAGCCCGACGGCAGCCGTGCGCCGACACGCGACATTCCGATCCTGTGCCGCGACCGGGTTCATTATGTCGGCGATGCGGTGGCCTTCATCGTCGCCGACAGCCGCGCGCTTGCCCAGGACGCCGCCGAACTGATCGAGGTCGACTATGACGGCGAGGACGCCGCCGCCAACACGGCGACTGCCCTCGACGCCGAGGCGCCGCTGGTCTGGCCTGAGCTCGGCAGCAACCGCGCCTTCACCTACCATCTCGGCGACAAGGCGAGGGCCGACAGCGCCTTTGCCAAAGCCGATCACGTCACCAGCATCGAGTTCATCAACAACCGCCTGATCTGCAACTACATGGAGCCGCGCTCGGCGATCGGCGAGTGGCGCGACGACGAAGACCGCTTCGTGCTCACCACCGGCTCGCAGGGCGTGCATTCGATGCGCAATGTGCTGACCGGCCAGGTGTTCGGCATCGAGAGCGACAAGCTGCGCGTCGTCACTCCCGATGTCGGCGGCGGTTTCGGCACCAAGGCCTTCGTCTACCGCGAGCATGCGCTGGTGCTGGAAGCGGCCAGGCGGCTTGGCCGGCCGGTCAAATGGGCGAGCGACCGCACCGAACACTTCCTCACCGACGCGCAAGGCCGCGACAATGTCGTCAAAGCCGAGATGGCCATGGACAGGAACGGCCGCTTCCTCGGCCTGCGCGTCAGGTTGCTCTCCAATGTCGGCGCCTACGTCTCGCAATATGGCCCTGTCATCGCCTATATCGGTGCCAGCATGTCGACCGGCGTCTACGACATCCAGGCGCTCGATGTGACGATCGAAGGTGTCTACACCAACACCTGTCCTGTCGATGCCTATCGCGGCGCAGGGCGCCCGGAAGCAGCGCTTCTGGTCGAGAAGCTGGCTGACGCCTGCGCCCGCGACCTCGGCCTCACCGTCGACGAAATCCGCCGCCGCAACTTCATCCGCCCCGAGCAGTTTCCCTACCGCACCCAGACCGGCCGGCTCTACGACGTCGGCGAATTCGCAGCGCATATGGACCTGTCGATGCAACGCGCCGGCTGGGCTGCATTCCCCGACCGTCTCGCCGAAGCCCGGTCGCGTGGAAAGATCCGCGGGCTCGGCATGGCGACCTACATCGAAGCCTGCGCCTTCGCCGGCTCCGAGCCGGCGCGGGTCGAACTCAATGCCGACGGCACCGTCTCGGTGTTCATCGGCACCCAGTCCAACGGTCAGGGCCATGCCACTGCCTATGCCCAGTTCGTCTCGGAAAAGCTCAATCTCGACGTCGCCAGCATCAGCGTCCACCAGGGCGACACCGACCAGCTTGCCAAGGGCGGCGGCACCGGTGGCTCGCGCTCGATCCCGCTTGGCGGCGTTTCCGCCTCCCGCGCGGGTGCAGCCCTTGCCGAGAAGCTGAAGAAGATCGCAGCCGACGAGCTGGAGGCGGCGGCCGCCGATATCGAGCTTGGCAATGGCGAGGCGCGCATCGTCGGCACCGACCGCGCCATGGCCTTCGCCGATCTCCATGCGGCGGCGAAAAACCCCGACGATCTCAAGGCGATGGGCGAATTTGTTCAGGACGAGGCGACCTATCCCAACGGCACGCATATCTGCGAGGTCGAGATCGATCCGGAAACCGGCACCACCGAAGTGGTCGCCTACACCATCGTCGACGATTTCGGCGCAACCGTGAACCCGATCCTGCTTGCCGGCCAGGTCCATGGCGGCGTCGTCCAGGGCATCGGCCAGGCGTTGCAGGAGGAGGCCGTCTACGGCGAGGACGGCCAGCTGCTGACGGCCAGCTTCATGGACTACACCATGCCGCGCGCCGACAGCGTGCCGTCCTTTCATTTCGAGACGCGCAACGTGCCCTCGACCACCAATGCCATGGGCATGAAGGGCGCGGGCGAGGCCGGCACCATTGGCGCCACGCCGGCGGCGCTCAACGCGGTCACCGACGCGCTCCACCGCGCCTACGGCATCACCCACATTGAAATGCCCGCGACGCCGTTGCGCATCTGGGCGGCGATAGAGGCGGCACGGCAGCAGTGAAGCAAAACGTGGTTCAGGCGGCGTCGTCGCCGCTTACAGGTATCGCTCTCAAGGTCATTTCGGTGGCGATCTTTGTCGGCATGTCGACGGCCATCAAGCTGGCCGGCCAGGTGCCCGCCGGCCAGATCGTCTTCTACCGGTCCTTCTTCGCCATCTTTCCGATCCTCGTCTTCCTCGCCTGCCGCGGTGAGCTGCGCACGGCGGTCACCACCAGGCGGCCATTCGGCCACATCATGCGCGGGCTCGCCGGCGTCACCGCCATGGGCTTCGGTTTCTATGCGCTGACCCAACTGCCGCTGCCCGAGGCGATCACGCTCAACTATGCCCAGCCGCTGCTCGTCGTCGTCTTCAGCGCGCTGATCCTCGGCGAAAACGTTCGCGCCTATCGCTGGACCGCGGTTGCCGTCGGTCTCGTCGGCGTGCTGATCGTGTCGTGGCCCAACCTGACGCTGTTCACCTCTCCCGGCGGCGTCAGCGACAAGGCGGCGATGGGAGCTGTCGCCGCCATCATCGGCGCGGGCCTGTCGGCCATCGCCATGCTTTTGGTGCGCAACCTCGTCCACACCGAACGCACGGCAACCATCGTTTTGTGGTTCTCGCTGACCGCCAGCGTCATGGCCCTGTTCAGCCTGCCTTTCGGCTGGCAGTCGCTGAGCTGGCAGCAGACGGCGCTGCTCGTCACCGGCGGCTTCTGCGGCGGTATCGCCCAGCTGTTCATGACCGAGGCCTACCGCCACGCCGAGGCCTCGACCGTCGCGCCCTTCGAATACACCTCCCTGCTGCTCGGCATCGCCGTCGGCTATCTCGTCTTCGGCGACCTGCCGACCATCCATACGCTGGTCGGCGGCATCATCGTCATCGCCGCCGGCATCTTCATCATCTGGCGCGAACAACGCCTTGGCCTGGAACGCCAGGCGGTCAAGAAAGCGTCCTCGCCGCAATAGGCGGCGACGGCAATGCATCCGGAGCCTGCCCGCTCCTCGGACTGATCTGAGGCGACCGAATTCCCGTCGAAGGGCGAGCCATGACTTTGAACGCATTTTCCGACCCGATCGACGTCGTCATGCCCTGGGTCGACGGCAGCGATCCTGTCCACCGTGAAAGCCTGCTGCGCCACTGGCCGAAGCGGCCATGGCTGAGGCCGGCATCCTGTCGTTTTCGCGAGAATGGCGAGTTGCGTTATGCGCTGCGGTCGATCCATTTCCATCTGCCCTGGGTCCGCACCATCCATCTCGTCACCAACGGTCAGGTGCCGTCATGGCTCGACCTCGATCGTCCCGGCATCAACCTCGTCACCCATGCGGAATTCTTCGCCGAGCCTTCCGGCCTGCCGGTGTTCAGTTCCAGCGCCATCGAAGCCAATCTGCACGGCATCGGGAGGGCCGGTGTCGCCAATCGCTTCCTGCTGTTCAACGACGACTTCTTCGTCGGCCAGATGGTATCGAAGGAAGAGTTCGTCTTGCCCGATGGTCGTGCGCGGCTTCACGTCATGGCGGCGAGGCTGCCACGGTTTCGGCTGCGGGCGGATCGCTACATCAGGACGCTCGCCTTCAACAATCTGCTTTTGTGCCTGGCGTTCCGCCGCAGGCGCTGGTCCTACCCGCCGCATGTCCCGCTGCTGCTGGAACTCGACAAGCTGGCCTGGCTGCACGACCGCTTCGGCTTCTGGCTGCGCCGCACGGCGCGGCATCGTTTCCGCCAGAGCACGGACGCGTCGGCGAAGGTGCTCTACATCAATGCCATTGCCGAGCGTGATCGCGGCCGCGCCGACGGCGTCGTGCAGGTGAAGCTGGTACAGGAGAATGTCGTGGCCGTCCGGGACGACGAGGCGTTCAGTCGGTCGCTGGCAGGCCTGGTCGCAGCACCGCCGGCCTTTTTCTGTCTCAATGACGAGATCGACGACGAGGCGCGTGCCGGTGTCAGGGCCGTGGAGATGCAGGCAGCCCTGGCGGCGATCTTTCCGGACCCGTCGCCGTTCGAAAAGGATCGTGTCTTATCGCGGCCTGACGCTATTGAACGGCCAGGCACCTGAGCCGCGCCGCCGTCTCTTCGTCGGCGGGGAAGAAGGATTCGATGGCGATTTCCGACAGAGTCACGTCGAGCGGCGTGCCGAACACGGTGATCGTGCTGATGAAGGACAGCACGTCGTCCCCGACGCGCAGCCGGAGCGGATGGGCGATCGCCAGCGGATCGGCCTGCAGCGGCCGGCCCTGGCGCGGCCCGTCGGGATAGGTCAGCAATTCCTGCTCCAGCGCCTTGAGCACCGGGTCGCCTGCCGTGTCGTTCTGGTGCTTCAGCCGTTCGAGCAGATGCGAGCGCCATTCATGCAGGTTGACGATGCGCGGCGCCACGCCTTTCGGGTGCAGGCTGAGCCGGAGCACGTTGACCGGCGGCTCGAGCAGGGCGGCATCGACGCCGGCAAGCATCGGGCCGAGCGCCGCATTGCCCTCGATCAGGTTCCAATGCCGGTCGACCGCGATGGCGGGGTAGGGCTCATGCCCCTTCAGCACCATGCGCACCGCCTCCATGGCGGGTGCCAGCGAGGGGTGGTCGAGCGGTTTTTCGCTGAAGCTCGGTGCGTATCCGGCGGCGAGCAGCAGCTGGTTGCGCTGGCGCAGCGGGATTTCGAGCTGTTCGGCCAGATGCAGTACCATCTCGCGCGACGGCGCCGAGCGCCCGCTTTCCATGAAGCTCAGATGCCGTTGCGAGATTTCAGCTTCCATCGCCAGGTCGAGCTGGCTCATGCGCCGCCTGGTGCGCCATTCGCGGATGAGGTCGCCTACGGAGTTTTGTGTGTTTGTCATGCCGCCACACTAAGCAGAGGCAATTCTGATTGCTATTACCTCAAGCGTAATCGCATTGGTTCAGCGGCGGTGAGATGTTCGGTTTCAGGAAGGCGGTCGCAGACAGCCTCCACAACCGAACAGGAGCCAGCCATGTCCATCACCGTCACCCCCTTCCTTCGCAACGTCCTCCATGCTGATGCGCTGATCAGCGGCGCGGCCGGCCTGCTGATGATGCTTGGCACCCCGCTGTTGTCGCCGCTGCTCGAACTGCCGGCGCAACTGCTGTTCTGGGCAGGCCTGGTGCTGGTGCCCTTCGTTGCCATGCTGGTGGTCATCGCCCGCCGCGCCACGGTGTCGAAGCTCGTCATGATCGACATCATCGCCATCAATGTGCTGTGGGTGGTCGCCAGCTTCGGCCTGCTCGTCAGCGGTGTCGTGGCGCCGAATGCACTCGGCATCGCCTTCGTGGTTGCCCAGGCGCTGGCGGTCGCGGTCTTCGCCGAACTGCAGTTCATCGGCATCCGCCGCGCCACGTCAGTGGTCGCGGCTGCCTGATCGGCGACAAAAGCTAGAGGCTGCCGAGTTGCCGCAGCTTCGCCTTGACCTCGAGGAAATCCCGCCACGCAAGCTTCTTGTGGGCGGGATTTCTCAGCAGATAGGCCGGGTGCAGCGTCGGCATGACAGGGATGACGGTGCCGTCTGCCGTGACATGGTTTTTCCAGCTGCCGCGCAGTCTCAGAATTCCGTCCTGCGAGCCGACCAGCAGCTTGGCCGAGGGGCCGCCAAGCGTCACCAGCACCTTGGGCCTGGCAAGGGCGATCTGGCGCTCGACGAATGGCCGGCAGATCTCCGTTTCATGCGGGGTCGGCGTGCGGTTGCCGGGCGGACGCCACGGAATCACGTTGGCGATATAGGCTGATGTCCTGTCGAGCCCGATCGCTGCAAGGATGCGGTCGAGCAATTGGCCCGAGCGGCCGACGAACGGCAGGCCTTCGAGGTCCTCGTCGCGGCCGGGCGCTTCGCCGACCAGCATCAGATCGGCTTCGGGGTTGCCGTCGGCAAAGACCATGCTCTTGGCCGTGGCCTTCAGATTGCAGCCCTCGAAACCTTCCATGATCTGCTTGAGCTCGTCGAGCGTTGCTGCCTTGGAGGCAAGTTCGCGTGCCGCGGCGGCCTGCGCCTCGTCAGGCACGGCGGCAACCGCTGCCGGTCGCGGCTGAGGCGGTGCCGTGGCAGGGGCGGCGCCGGGGCGGGGCGCCTCGGCCGCCCTGTCCGCCAGCTGCCGTGATGCCGCCAGGCGCTGCTGGGCGTTTTCGGCAAAGCGGTCGATCGGGTCGTCGACAAGCGCATCATCGACCCCCGCCGCCGCATAGAAGGCGAGCAGATCGCGCAGATCCGGAGGTTCGTTTCCCGAAAGTGAGGCCATTGGCACAGTTACGGCGTTACGCCGCCGGTTTGCAAGTTCACGAGGACGGAATGCGCGGGTCCTGCACCAGATAAAAGCGCCAGCGTGGTGTGTAGTCGGTGACCAGGAAGCTGAAGCCGGCAATTGCCAGCGGGTCGACCTTGCCGTCGATGAAGCGCAGCCGGTCATATGGTTCGAAGTCGCGGCTGTACTGGGCGAAGCTGTCGGAGGAGATGTTGACGTTGTCGGTGCGGCGCTGGTCGAAGGACAGCCCGTCGCCGAACACGCTGGCCTGGCCTTGCTGCTCCTGCAGCTCGAACTCGAATTCCACCCACGCCTGGCCGCTGTTGTTCAGCGCCTCGATGCGCATGAACATGATGCCATTGGCATAGAAGCCCGAGCTGTCGAAGGGCCGGATCGGCCGGGTCGTGCGGATCGTCAGCGTCACCGGCGTCGACGAATCCAGTTCTTCCCTGATGACGAAGGGGTCTTCCCTGGTGCCGGTTCCCGAAACGCCGGTGATCTGGAAGCCGCCGAGTTCATCGGAAAACGAATAGGCCCCGGCATTCCAGACCTTTTGACCGGCCTCGGTCTCCTGCGAGCGACCTTCGCTGACAAGACATGTCGCAATAAGAAGGGCAGCCCCAGCCAGGATGTGGCGTTTGGGGTGCAAGCGCTCCAGTCCGGTCCTGCAAGGCACGTGTTGGCGCATATGGAATCAATGGACGAAAAGGCTGTTGAACAACACCTGTTTCGTGACAGTACGGGCCATAACCCACAGCCGAAAGGTGAAATCTTTTGACCTTTACGTTAACGTAAGATAATTCATTGCTCGGAGGAGAGCGTCGTTAGGCCAAACAGCCGATGTGCGGATTGGTCCGTTTGACGTTTGCCGACGATGCGCTATGCAGCGCTTAGCTACAGATTGCCCCTGGGACAGGGCTAGCCAACGCGGAGGGATTGATGAGCGATATCGAACGCGAGAGCATGGAATTCGACGTTGTCATCGTCGGTGCAGGTCCGGCGGGTCTGGCGGCGGCGATCCGGCTCAAGCAGGTCAATCCCGAACTGTCCGTCGTCGTGCTCGAAAAGGGCGGCGAGGTCGGCGCTCACATCCTGTCCGGTGCCGTCGTCGATCCGATCGGCATCGACCGGCTGCTGCCCGACTGGCGCGACGACAGCGACCACCCGTTCAAGACGCCCGTCACCGACGACCACTTCCTGGTCCTCGGGCCGGCAGGTTCGGTCAAGCTGCCGAACATGTTCATGCCGCCGCTGATGAGCAACCACGGCAACTACATCGTCTCGCTCGGCAATGTCTGCCGCTGGCTGGCAACGAAGGCCGAGGCGCTCGGCGTCGAGATCTATCCCGGCTTCGCCGCTGCCGGCCTCATCTACAACGACCAAGGCGCCGTCACCGGCGTCTACACCGGCGACATGGGTGTCGAGCGCGACGGCTCGCATGGCCCGTCCTTCGCGCCCGGCATGGCGCTGATGGGCAAATATGTCCTGATCGGCGAGGGCGCCCGCGGTTCGCTCGCCAAGCAGCTGATCGCCAGATACGATCTCGGCGCCGGCAAGGAGCCGCAAAAATTCGGCATCGGCCTCAAGGAACTGTGGCAGGTCGCGCCCGAGCATCACAAGCCGGGCCTCGTCCAGCACTCCTTCGGCTGGCCGCTCGATTTCAAGACCGGCGGCGGCTCGTTCCTCTATCACCTCGAGGACAACATGGTTGCGGTCGGCTTCGTCGTCCACCTCAACTACAAGAACCCCTATCTGTCGCCCTTCGAGGAGTTCCAGCGTTTCAAGACGCATCCGGCGATCCGCCACACCTTCGACGGCGCCAAGCGCCTGTCTTATGGCGCGCGCGCCATCACCGAGGGCGGCTACCAGTCGGTGCCGAAGCTTTCGTTCCCCGGCGGCGTGCTGATGGGCTGCTCGGCCGGTCTGGTCAACGTTCCGCGCATCAAGGGGTCGCACAACGCCGTGCTGTCGGGCATGCTCGCCGCCGAGCACGTGGCGGAGGCCATCGGCGCCGGCCGTGCCAATGATGAGCTCGCTTCTTATGAAGCCGCATGGCGCTCGACCGACATCGGCAAGGATCTGAAGAAAGTCCGCAACGTCAAGCCGCTGTGGTCGCGCTTCGGCACCATCCTCGGCGTCAGCCTTGGCGGCCTCGACATGTGGCTCAACACGCTGTTCGGCGTCTCGCCCTTCGGCACGCTGAAGCATGGCAAGTCGGATGCCCAGTCGCTCGAGCCGGCGTCGAAGCACAAGAAGATCGACTACCCCAAGCCTGACGGCGTCCTGACCTTCGACCGCCTGTCGTCGGTGTTCCTGTCCAACACCAACCACGAGGAAGACCAGCCGGTCCACCTCCAGGTCAAGGACATGGAGCTGCAGAAGCGCTCGGAGTATGGCGTCTTCGCCGGCCCGTCGAGCCGATACTGCCCGGCCGGCGTCTATGAGTGGGTCGACAAGGACGGCAATTCGATCGCCGGCGATCCCGGCCACGCCGACGCCAAGTTTGTCATCAACGCGCAGAACTGCGTCCACTGCAAGACCTGCGACATCAAGGATCCCAACCAGAACATCAACTGGGTGCCGCCGCAGGGCGGCGAAGGGCCGGTCTATCCCAACATGTGAGCTGGCAAGCAGCACATGACGATTTCAGCGGCCCGGGGTCATCGACTTCCGGGCCGTTTCCGTCTGCGGGGCGATCTCAGCTGTGCGGCGGCTCGCCGGTCTCGATCCTGACCGTCTGCGTCTCGCTGTCTTCCGGATGGGTGGCGCTGTCGCGGAACGAGAACTCGATCAGCAGCGGACGGTGGTCCGAGCCGGCATCCTCGCCCATCGTCACCGCGTGGACCAGCACGTCGCCCTTGGCCATGACATGATCGATGGTCAGCCCGGCGAAGCGCATGAAGTCGGGCAGCATGAAGGTCAGCCAGGTGCGGCCGGCAGCCGGCATCAGCGTCAGTCCGCCGAGCCTGGCGACGCGGGCGACCGCGGCACTCCAAGGCGTGGCGTTGAAATCACCGCCGAGAATGGCGCTCTCGCCAAGCGCTGCGAGATTGCCGCTCAACTCGCCAATCTGCTGCGATTGCTCGAACGGCCAGGGCCAGCCGAGATGGATCGACACCACGTCGCTTGCCCGGCCGCCGAAATCGACCTTGGCCGTTGCCAGCGCGCCGCCGCCGAAGCACTGCGGCTGACTGCCTTCAACAAATGGCCGCCGCGACAGGATCGCCGAGCCGAAGATGCCGTTCGGATAAGGGCACATCATGCGGTAGGGGTAGCGCGCAAACAGCGGCTGCAGCTTGCCTTCCCACATCGCCGACACCTCCTGGAAGGTGATGACGTCGGGCTGCCAGCGACCGACAAGCGACAGCACCTTCTCAGGCTGGGTGTTCTTGAAGCGCAGGTTCATCTGCAGCATCTTGTAGACCGGCCGGCCATCGGCGCGCGGCTGGAACGCCGCATGCACAGGCCCGAGCCCGGGCAAAGGCAGCGAACTCGAGGTGGTGGACAGGGCTGCGGCACCGAATGCCAGCGCAGCAACGGCCTGCCAGCGCAGCGAGGTCAACAGCAGCGGCAATGCCGCCAGCATCATCGCCACCGCCAGGTGCACCCTGAAATGCGCAAAGGAGTCGAGCGCCGGATGCCAGGCGCCGAAGAAGCCGGCGACCAGCGGCACCGACAAGATCATCATCGCCAGGAAGCAGGCGATCCTGCCCAGTCTGTAGAACGTCGTCATTCCAGTTTCATGTAGCAACAAATGCGGCCCATTGATGATCGATTATGGGCCGCTTGCGCTTTGCTGGAAAGCTCCGTCGGCGAGGACGGGCAAGGTGGCAGCGCTGGCGACCGGCGGTTGAAATGCCGGGCGACTTGTGAGACCGATGGCCGGGAAATCGGCATCGATGCGCTCGTGATGCGCAACTGATCGGCCTTGTGGAGACTGGAATGAATTCGACCGCCCATCGCTGGCTGCGCGCATGTGCGGCGCTGTTCGTCATGGCTCCCTTTGCCGCGCATGCCGAGGGGCAGGTGGTCGAGCAGGTCAAGACCTACGCAATCTCGGGAAGCACGGCCCCCGAGCTCTACGCCTCGATCGGCGAGCGCGGCCCGAAGGCCGGCATCGGCCGCGCCATCGCCCACACCAATTTCAAGCTTACATGGCAGCGCAACTACGTGCCGCAAGGCGACGGCTGCACCTTGGTTTCGGCAAAGCCCAAGCTGATCATCACCTACACCTTGCCCAAACCGTCCGGACGCCTGCCGGACGGGCTGAAGCAGCGCTGGGACGTCTTTTACGAAGGCGTCCGCCGCCACGAGCTGGTGCACGGCCAGATGATCAAGGACATGGTGGCGACGATCGAGCGGACCACCATCGGCCTCTCTGTGCCGGGCGATCCCGGCTGCAAAAAGATCAGGCAGGAGATCATCAAGCCGCTGTCGGAGGCGTCGCTGGCGCAACGCCAGCAGAGCAGCGACTTCGACCGCGTCGAGCTCAACGATGGCGGCAACGTCCATCGCCTGATCCTGTCCTTCGTCAACGGGCAGTGATCTTGCCCGCCTCGGGCGCAAAGCTCTATGACGCAAGGGGATTCTTAACCACAGCTTGTGGTTGCGCTGGAAGTTAACCTTGCTTTTGCGGCCAAATGGCACCGTTGCGGTGAGGCGAGGTGCAACCATGACCGGCAGGTACACCAACAACATCCAGGCAGCGATCCTCTATGAGGGCGGCGACGAGATCTATCCGTCGCCGCATCTCAACGCCTTCCGCAAGGCGATGCTCGAGAGGCAATTGCCGCTCAACGTCGTCCAGGAGGACCGCCATTTCGTCCTGATGAGGGGCCCCGGCGAATTCCAGATCCTCGTCACCTATTTTCCCCGGCCCGCCGATGCGGCGGTTTTCGCCCCGACCCTCGGCTCCGCGGCAACCACGCTGCTGATGCCGGATGCCCGGGAGCGCGTGCGCCGGCACACCGCGCATGTCCTTGTCGAGGTCCACCATGGCGTGATGGGCGGCGTCACCGACAATCCTGACATTGCGGGCTTCTTCAGCCAGATCGGCATGCAGCGCCCGGGGGCGACGCTGCGCGAATTCAACATGCGCGTCGAGATCCTCGGCGAGGTCTGCCGCCACCTTCTCAAGGTCCAGCCCGCCAGCGCCATTCACTGGACCCAGAGCAACATGCTGATCGCCGGCGAGCAGTTCACGGCGTTTCTGGACCAGCCGCAGCCCAGCATGCTGACCGTCCATCCCAAGCTTTTCGCCGGCGAGCCGGCGCCCGGTTTCAACGAACAACCGGCTGGCCTGCTGACCCTGGGCGGCGCCGACTATATCGGCCGCGAAGTCTATGTCGCACCGGCGCCCATTCCGTGGATCGATCTTTACGACGCAGCGCTTGCCTTCATCCGCGTCGCCATTCAGCCCAATGGCTATGTCGTCCCCGACGACGAGACCTTCGGTCCCGAAAACGGCGACTATTCCTATCGTGTCCGGCATGTTGCTGCCGAGCAGCACCCGATCGGCATGCGCGAGCCGTGCTACGCGCTGACCCTGCGCTTCTCCCGGCAGCACAGCTACACCACGATGGAACATGAGAGCCGCACGCTGGTCCCAGGCGGCATGCGCTCGGTCGCCGCCTCGGTCGAGCCTGACCGGGACAAGCGGCGCGAATTGATCGCCGATTGGGAGCAGAAGGAGCGCACGGCAAAGGCCGTGGGCAACAGCCTGCAGCTCTACCGCAAGGGCGAGGGCGGCTCGGACGAGCCGCCTGCAGGATCGCCGCCGCGTTTCGGCGGCGGCTTTGTCAGACGCACCGCCGTCTTCGGCCGCAAGCACTAGGCTGCGGCCGAGCTCTCGGTCGGCAGCTTACTGGAACGCCGTCTCGGCGAAGCTGCGCAGCTTGCGCGAATGCAGCCGCTCATTCGGCATTTCGGCCAGCTTTTCCATGGCGCGGATGCCGATGGTCAGATGCTGCGCCACCTGCCGCTTGTAGAACTCGGTCGCCATTCCCGGCAGCTTGAGTTCGCCATGCAGCGGCTTGTCGGACACGCACAGCAGCGTGCCGTAGGGCACGCGGAAGCGGAAACCGTTGGCGGCGATCGTCGCCGACTCCATATCGAGCGCGATGGCGCGCGACTGCGACAGCCGCTGCACCGGCCCGCGCTGGTCGCGCAGTTCCCAGTTGCGGTTGTCGATGGTGGCGACGGTTCCCGTCCGCATGATGCGCTTGAGGTCGTAGCCGGACAGGCCGGTTACTTCTGCGACGGCCTCCTGCAGCGCCACCTGCACCTCGGCCAGCGGCGGGATCGGGATCCACACCGGTAGGTCGTCGTCGAGCACGTGGTCCTCGCGGACATAGGCATGCGCCAGCACATAGTCGCCCAGCGCCTGGGTGTTGCGCAGGCCGGCGCAGTGGCCGAGCATCAGCCAGGCATGCGGCCTGAGCACGGCGATGTGGTCGGTGATGGTCTTGGCGTTGGAAGGACCGACGCCGATATTGACCATGGTGATGCCGGCATGGCCTGCTTTCTTCAGGTGATAGGCCGGCATCTGCGGCAGCCGTGCCGCCGGCGTGCCTTCCGATGGCGCCGATTGGCCCGCCTTGGTCACCACGCCGCCCGGCTCGACGAATTCCGTATAGCCGCCGCCGCCCTTGGCCATCAGGTCACGGGCCAAAACGACGAACTCGTCGATATAGAACTGGTAGTTGGTGAACAGCACGAAGTTCTGGAAGTGATGCGGCGTTGTTGCCGTGTAATGCGCCAGCCGGTGCAGCGAATAGTCGATGCGCTGGGCGGTGAACACGGCCAGCGGGCGGGATTCGCCCGGCATGATCTCGAAGGTGCCGTTGGCGATGTGGTCGTCGGTGCCGTCGAGATCCGGCACGTCGAACAGGTCGCGGATCGGCCGCTGGATGCGGTCAGCGGCGGCACCGTCGACATGGGTGCCCTCGAGGAAGGCGAAATGCAGCGGGATCGGCGTCGTCGATTCCGAAACCGTCACCGGGCCGCCATGGTTGCGCATGATCAGCTTGAGCTGCTCGGTGAGGTAGCTCTGGAACAGGTCCGGCCGGGTGATCGTGGTCGAGAAATGCCCCGGGGTCGGCATGTGGCCATAGGCCTGGCGCGAGTCGACCTGGGAGTAGGATGTCGTGGTGACGCCGACTTCGGGATAGCAGGCGCGGAACCTGACATTGGTGTCGGCGCCGGCTGCCAGCGAGGCGAAGGCGTCGCGCAGGAAGGCGGTGTTGCGCTCGTAAAGCGCCTGCAAGGCAGCAACCGCCTTGTCGGCATCAGTAAAGCTCTGCCGAGGAAACGGCAGCGGCGAAGAGATCGATTCGATAGGTTGAGGATAGATTCGCTTTTCCATGACCTATTATAGAGATCAATTATGACGGCTGCGAGAGGTCTCGCGGCGCGTCCTTTCAAATCTCTCAGGTGCGCTGCAGGCTGACCAGGAGTACGAAGCCGACGCCGCTCTTGCGGGCGGCAGGTGCCTCGATGGTCGAGCCGTAATCGGCGCGAAGCTGCGGAACGGCCAGCACCGGAGCGGCAAGGACCATCAGGATCATGGCGGCGCGCGGCAGCAGCCGGAGCGTCTTCTTGATCTGGGTTGCGGTGCGGGTCATTGGCGTTGCTTCTTTTCGATCTTGTGTTGCGTCGTTACTTCTTCACGATTTCCCAGGAGCGGGCAGGGCGGCTGGTCTCTGCCACCAGCGTTGCGAACATGATCCCGAACAGGGCGCTGAGCAGGCAGACGATGGTGAACCGGCGGGCGAGCATTGGTGTCTTCTCCTTCGATGGATCGGACTATGCCAAGCTGCGACTGAACGGGTTCTGAGACCTCCGTTCATCTTCGGTTCAAATTTATTGACGAGCCTTGATGGGTCCGCAGGGTTGTGTTTCGCCCCGCTGCGCATATCTCCTGAGCAACGCTCACCAACGGAGACTGCGGAATGACCAGCCAGACATTGCCGATCGAACTCTATTACTGGCCGACGCCCAATGGCTGGAAGATTTCGATCATGCTGGAGGAACTGGGCGTTCCTTACACCGTCAAATACATCAACATCGGCAAGGGTGAGCAGTTCGAGCCGTCATTCCTCAAGATCGCGCCCAACAACCGCATGCCGGCGATCATCGACCCGGAAGGGCCGACCGCTGACGGCAAATGGGGCGGCGCGCCGATCTCGATCTTCGAATCCGGGGCGATCCTGCAATATCTCGGCCGCAAGTTCGGCAAGCTCTATCCCTCGGACGAGCGCGGCCGCGCCGAAGTCGATCAGTGGCTGTTCTGGCAGGTTGGCGGCCTCGGCCCGATGGCCGGCCAGGCCCATCACTTCCGGCAATATGCGCCGGAGAAGATCGCCTATGGCATCGATCGCTACACCAATGAGGTCAACCGGCTCTATGGCGTGATGAACAAGCGCCTCGCCGATCGCGAATTCCTTGCCGGCGACTATTCGATCGCCGACATCGCCTCGCTCGGCTGGGTCAAGCCTTACAAGAATCAGGGCCAGGAGCTCGAGGACTTCCCGCATCTCAAGCGCTGGTTCGACACGTTGCTGGCTCGTCCGGCAGTGAGCCGTGGCCTCGCCGTCGGTGAAGACCACCGCCGCAACCTCGCCGACGACAAGGAAGCCCAGAAGGTGTTGTTCGGCCAGCGTGCCAGGGCCTGAACGCGCAGACAGCGAAAAAACGAATGGGGGAGGCAGCGCCCGCCGGCACTGCCTCCCCCTGATACTGACGACTATTTCCTGGTCGCCTTACAGCTTCTTCCAGTTCTGCGTCTTGCAGATCAGGCCGCCGAGCACACAGCCGCTCATCTTGAGCGTCGAGCCGGCGACCGAGGCCTTGCCGGTATAGGTCTTGTCATTGGCCGGGTCGGTGATCTTGCCGGCATAGGTGCCGCCATTGGCATTGAAGGTGCCGATCTTCTTGCCGGCGTGCTTGCCGTCCTTCAGCGTGATGCAGAAGCCGCCGCCGCAGGGCGTGATCGCGGCAGTCGATCCGGCTTCCGTCTTCCAGTTGCCTTCGATCGGATCGGCATAGGCCGCACCCGCCATCATCAGGGTGGCCGCGATGGCCAGGCTCATCTTGCGAAGCATTGAAGTCCTCCCGGTTGAATTGTCGCCCACAGGCACTCTCCCTGCCTGACGTTTACGCAAACGTAAGCGTAATGCAGCCGTCGGCAAAACGAAAGTGGTGCCGCTGGGTAAGTTTTGAGCCTTTTTGAGACCGCCGAAAAGCGCCATCCGGGTGCCGAAGTTCATCCCTGGCTATCGATCAATGTGCCGCGTGGTTATCAAAGACTTATCCGGCGACTGGAGAATTTTCATCGCATTTTCTGCAAATTCCAGCTGCCGCAAGGACTCCTATCCTTAATGAATTCCGAGCTTTACCCTTTGTTTTCAGTTTGTTTTCTTCGAGTTAAGCAAGCCATTTAACGGCGGATTCAAGGCTCCCCGGCATTCTCGGAAGCATCGAAAGGGCAGCTCCGGAACACCACCGGGCCGGCTCTCAGGAGACAGGCAGGGGATAAGAAAATGGCACGTTTCGAAATCTTTGACGCTGGCTTCGGCGCGATGGGAACCACCGCTCAGGCCGACATTCTTCTCGAACTCGGCATGATGTATGCGACCGGCCGCGACTGCGAGGTCGACGTGGTTGCCGCCCACAAATGGTTCAACATCGCCGCGATCAAGGGTTCGGCCCGGGCGGCCGCCCTGCGCTCGGAGCTCTCCGGCACGATGTCCAAGCTCGACATCGTCAAGGCGCTGCGCGAAGCGCGCGAATGGATGACGATGCACTGATCAAGCTTCTTCGGGGGAAGAGCCGGGGCGCCGGGATGGCAGCCCCCAATTCCAAGAGCGCACTGCTTGAAGGACGAGCAAGATGTGCCAGGGACATGACCTCCAGCATGTCTCATCACCAGCTGGACCGAGTTAGACAGGGCAGGCGAATGTCCGACGGGCCGAAGATGCTCGCGGCGCTCTCCACGAAAAAGGCCGTGACCGGTCACATAAGATCGGCGCGGCCTTTTTGTTTTGGCCCCATGGCGTGGCAGCATCGTTCGGCCACCGCATTGCCCGCCGCCCCGTTTGCAGGCACAACATCCTGACGCCGATGCGCCAAGACAAGTCCCGGTTGCGATGACAGCTTTCGGCGATTGCACGCATGACGCGATCCGGGGAAACCGGAGCGTCCCAGGGAGGGTAACAATGCATTTGAAACGTACATTTGGCGCGGCACTGGTCGGCCTGTCGCTCAGCGCCGGCGCTGCCTACGCGCAGGATATCGGCATTGCCGTAGCCGGCCCGATGACCGGCCAGCTCGCCAATATCGGCGACCAGTTCAAGCAAGGTGCGGAAGCTGCCGTCAAGGCGATCAACGAAAAGGGGGGCGTTCTCGGGCGCCAGCTCAAGCTGTCGATCGAAGACGACGTCTGCGATCCCAAGCAGGCGGTTTCGGTCGCCAACCGCATCGTTGCCAACGGCATCAAGTTCATCGACGGCCACGCCTGCTCGGGCTCGAGCATCCCGGCCTCCGCCGTCTATGCCGAGAGCGGCGCGCTGATGATGTCGCCGGCATCCTCGAACCCGGTCTTGACCGACGACGCCGCCAAAAAGGGCTGGCCGACGATCATGCGTCTCTACACGCGTGACGACGCCCAGGGCGCCTTCATCGGCCCGTGGATCGCAGAGACGTACAAGGGCAAGAACGTCGTCGTGCTGCACGACAAGAGCGCCTACGGCCAGGGTGTCGCCGACGCCGTCAAGGCGACGATGAATGCCGGTGGCCTGACCGAAGTTCTCTACGAAGGCATCAATGCCGGCGAGAAGGATTATTCGGCGCTGGTCACCAAGCTCAAGGAGCTCAAGGCCGACGTCGTCTATTTCGGCGGCTACCACCCCGAAGCCGGCCTCATCCTGCGCCAGTCGGCCGAGCAGAACTTCAAGTATCAGCTGATCATGCCCGACTCGATCGCTTCGCCCGAGTTCTGGCAGATCGCCGGCCCGGCCGGCGAGGGCACGCTGTTCGTGTTCCCCTCCGACCCGCAGGCCAAGCCCGAGGCCAAGGAAGCTGTCGAGAAGATCAAGGCCGGCGGTTTCGTGCCGGAAGGCTTCACGCTGTTCTCCTACGCCACCATCCAGGCTTTCGCGCAGGGCATCGAGCGTGCCGGCACGGATGATCCGATGAAGGTCGCCGAGGCGCTCAAGGACGGCAAGCCGATCAGCACCGTCGTCGGCGATGTCGTCTTCGACGAGAAGGGCGATCTCAAGAACGCCAGCTACGACATCAACCAGTGGCACGACGGCAAATACGCGCCGATCAAGCAGTAAGCCGTCTGGACGCATTCAATGGCCGGGCACGTCCCGGCCATTGTGGCAGTAAGCCACAGAGATGCATTCAATGGCCGGGCACGTCCCGGCCATTGTCGTTTTCACGCGCTTGGCGCAAAATGACGTTTTCGCACTTGGACGCCGAAATCAGGCCGTTCTGGCCGGCGCAAGCCGTGTGCGTCGCATTCAGGAGGAACCGACCATGAGCCTTCGCATCAATGACACTGCCCCGGATTTCAAGGCCGACACCACGGAAGGCGCGATCAGCTTCCACGACTGGATCGGTGACGGCTATGCCGTGCTGTTTTCGCACCCCAAGGATTTTACGCCCGTCTGCACCACCGAACTCGGCTACATGGCCGGGCTGAAGGCCGACTTTGCCAAGCGCAATGCCAAGATCATCGGCATTTCGGTCGATCCGGTCGAGAATCATCACAAATGGAAGGCCGACATCGAAACACTGTCGGGCAACAAGGTCGACTATCCGATGATCGGCGACCCGACGCTTGCCATTGCCAAGCTTTTCGACATGCTGCCGGCGACGGCCGGCGACAGCTCGGAAGGCCGCACCCCGGCAGACAATGCCACGGTGCGTTCGGTGTTCGTCATCGGCCCCGACAAGAAGGTCAAGCTGACCCTGACCTATCCGATGTCGACCGGCCGCAACTTCGACGAGATCCTGCGCGCGCTGGATTCGATCCAGCTGACCGCCAAATACCAGGTGGCAACGCCGGTGCAGTGGAAGCAGGGCGACGATGTCATCGTCACCGCAGCCGTCTCCGACGAGGACGCGATCAAGCGCTTCGGCTCGTTCGAGCGCGTCCTGCCCTATCTCAGGAAGACCAAGCAGCCGACCGCCGGCTGATCCGGCATAGCTGTCGCACGCAGGGCCGCGCCGTCTGGCGCGGCTTTTGCGTTTCAGCTCATGCCGACATAACGGCCGGGGCGATGGTTGATGGCGATGATCAGGTTGAGCACCGCGGCACCCAGCACCGAAAGTGCGACCTTGTCGAGCTCAAGGTAAAACAGCGACACGACAAGGATGACAAGGTCGACCGCGAGCTGGAAATAGCCGGCGCGGATGCCATGATTGTCCTGCAGGTACAAGGCCAGGATGTTGAAGCCGCCGAGCCCGGCGCGATGGCGGAACAGCACCAGTAGGCCCATGCCCATCAGGCCGCCGCCCGCTATCGCTGCATAGAGCGGGTTGAGGTGGCCGATGCCGATCCAGTCGGGCATCAGCCGCGACAGCAGTGAAATCAGCGCCACGGCGGCAAAGGTGCGCAGCGCGAACGGCCAGCCCATGCGCTTCACGGCGAGATAATAGAACGGCAGGTTGATGACGAAGAAGATCGCGCCGAAGCCATAGCCGGTGGCGTATTGGACAAGCAGCGCCAGTCCGGCCGAGCTGCCGGTGATCAGCCCGGCATTGGTGTAGAGCACCAGCCCGAGCGCCACCATCATGGTGCCGGTGAGCAGGGCCAGCACGTCCTCGTATTGGCGATGCGGGAGGGCATCACTGTTGCTGATATTGGTCACTGCGCGTGCCTGTCCATGTTTGCTGCATCGCAGCAATACGGCACCAGCCCGGATTCCGATACGGATTTTCGGGCTGGTCTGGCATGCGCAAACAGCAAGGCTCGCGTAAGAGCCGGGAAAACTGTGCGGCGGTTTTCCCGGGAATTGCGCAAAAACAAGAAGATGGAGGGCTTCCGCGATTCGAAGAAAAGCGGAGACTGACTACTCCTCGAAGCGCACCAGCACCGTTCCGTCGGTCACCTGCGCGCCCTCGGCGGCGATCTCGCTGATCACCCCGTCATGGGTGGCGGTGATGGTGTGCTCCATCTTCATCGCCTCCAGCACCAGCAGCGGCTGGCCTTTGGCCACCTTGTCGCCCTTGGCGGCGCGCACGAGCTTGACCAGGCCCGGCATCGGCGCGCGCATGCTCGACGTGCCTTCGCCGATCTCGGCAGCGCGTGCGAACGGATCGCTGATGGCGAAGTCGAAGGAGCGGCCAGCTTCGAACACCGTGACATGGCCGGGCCATGCCGCCACTGTCGCACCCGCATCGCTGGCTCCAGCCGCAAGCACGAAGGCCTCGCCGCCCTCCGGCCTGACCTGGAAACGCCAGTCCGGCCGCGCCGTGACGTGGGCGACAATCCCCGTGCCGCCGAACGACAAAGTCGCCCGCCGCGCCAGCGGGTTGAAATGGGCATAGCCGGTGAGGCTGGACCACGGATCGTCAGAGGCAGCAGATGCCATGGCTCCGGTGGCAGCCAGTGCGGCAAGCGCCACGGCCCGGCTGCTCGGCGGCGCGGTCACCGTCAGCTCGTCCTGCTTGCGCCCGATCAGACCGGTGTCGACATCTCCTGAGGCGAAGTCGGGGTCGCGGGCAAGGGCAGCCAGGAACGCCGCATTTGTCGTCGAGCCCGCCACTTCGGTGCGGGTGACTGCGTCGGCGAGTGCTGCGAGCGCGGTTGTGCGATCAGGCCCGTGCGTCACCACCTTGGCGATCATCGGATCGTAGAAGGGCGAGATCGCATCGCCCTGGCGCACGCCGGTCTCGATGCGGAGTTCGGTGCCCGCCGCAGCTTCCCCGGGGAAGCTGAGATGATGCAGCGTGCCGATCGCCGGCAGGAAACCCTTGGCGGGATCCTCGGCATAGAGCCGTGCCTCGAAGGCATGGCCTGATAGCGTGATGTCCTCCTGCGCCAGCGGTATCGGCTCGCCCGAGGCGACCCGAAGCTGCCATTCGACAAGGTCGACGCCCGATATCATCTCGGTCACCGGGTGCTCGACCTGCAGCCGCGTGTTCATTTCCATGAACCAGAAACGATCCGGCTTCAGCCCGTCCGAGGCATCGACGATGAACTCGATCGTGCCGGCGCCGGAATACTGGATCGCCTTGGCGGCCTTGACGGCGGCATCGGTCATCGCCGCGCGCAATTCGGCGGTCATGCCGGGGGCAGGGGCTTCCTCGATCACCTTCTGGTGGCGGCGTTGCGCCGAGCAGTCGCGTTCGAACAGATGCACGGCATTGCCGAAATTGTCGCCGAACACCTGCACTTCGATGTGGCGCGGCTTGTCGACATATTTCTCGACCAGCACGCGGTCGTCGCCGAAGGCGGCCTTGGCCTCGCGCCGTGCGCCGGACAGCGCATCGGCGAAATCGTCGGGGTGGTCGACGCGGCGCATGCCCTTGCCGCCGCCGCCGGCACGCGCCTTGATCAGTACGGGATAGCCGATCTCGCGCGCCTTGGAAGCGAGGATGACGATCTCCTGCGCCTCGCCGTGATAGCCTGGAACGACCGGCACGCCGGCCTTTTCCATCAGCCGCTTGGCGGCATCCTTGAGCCCCATGGCGCGGATCGAATCTGCCGACGGGCCGATGAAGACGAGGCCTGCCTGCGTCACCTGGTCGACGAAACCGGGGTTCTCGGACAGGAAGCCGTAACCGGGATGGATCGCCTCGGCGCCGGTCGCCTTGGCCGCCGCGATGATGACGTCGCCGCGCAGATAGCTCTCGGCGACAGGCGAGCCGCCAATATGCACGGCCTCGTCGGCCATGGCGACATGCAGCGCGCGCGCATCGGCGTCGGAATAGACCGCCACCGTCTTAACGCCCATCCTGCGGGCGGTGCGGATGACGCGGCAGGCGATCTCGCCGCGATTGGCGATGAGGATTTTCGAGAACATACCTTGATCCCCCATCACATCCTGAACACGCCGAATTTGGTGTCTGCTACAGGCGCGTTGAGCGCTGCCGACAGGCTGAGCGCCAGCACCTCGCGCGTCCTGGCCGGGTCGATGATGCCGTCGTCCCACAGCCTGGCCGACGAATAGAGCGGGTGTCCCTCGCGCTCGTATTTCTCGAGGATCGGCGCGCGGAACTCGGCCTCTTCTTCCTTGCTCCAGCTGCCGCCCTTGCGCTCGATGCCTTCGCGCTTGACCATGGCAAGTACTGTCGCTGCCTGCTCGCCGCCCATCACCGAGATGCGCGCGTTCGGCCACATCCACAGGAAACGTGGCGAGTAGGCGCGGCCGCACATGCCGTAATTGCCGGCGCCGAACGAACCGCCGATGATGATGGTGACCTTCGGCACCTGGGCGGTCGCCACTGCCGTCACCAGCTTGGCGCCGTCCTTGGCAATGCCGCCGGCTTCGTATTTGGCGCCGACCATGAAGCCGGTGATGTTCTGCAGAAAGACAAGCGGGATCTTGCGCTGGCAGCACAGCTCGATGAAATGTGCGCCCTTCAGCGCGCTCTCCGAAAACAGCACGCCATTGTTGGCGATGATGCCGACCGGCATGCCGTGGACATGGGCAAAGCCCGTCACCAGTGTGGTGCCGTAGTTCTGCTTGAACTCGTCGAATTCGGAGCCGTCGACGACGCGCGCGATCACCTCGCGCACGTCATAGGGCTGGCGCAGGTCGGCCGGGATGACGCCATAGACCTCTTCCGGTGCATGAACGGGCGGAATCGATGTCTTCAGGACCAGCCCGATGTCCTTCTTCCGATTCAGGTTTTTGACGATGCGCCGGACGATCGCCAGAGCGTGTTCGTCGTCGACGGCATAGTGGTCGGCGACACCCGACACCCGCGTGTGCAGGTCGGCGCCGCCCAGCTCTTCTGCGCTGACATCTTCGCCCGTCGCCGCCTTGACCAGCGGCGGGCCGGCGAGAAAGATGGTCGCCTGGTTGCGCACCATGACGGTCTCGTCGGACATCGCCGGCACATAGGCGCCGCCCGCCGTGCACGAGCCCATGACGCAGGCGATCTGCGGAATGCCTGCTGCCGACATGTTGGCCTGGTTGAAGAAGATGCGGCCGAAATGATCGCGGTCGGGAAACACCTCGTCCTGGTTGGGCAGGTTGGCGCCGCCGGAATCGACGAGATAGATGCAGGGCAGATTGTTCTGCAGCGCGATCTCCTGCGCCCTCAGATGCTTCTTCACAGTCATCGGATAATAGGTGCCGCCCTTCACCGTGGCGTCGTTGACCACCACCATCACCTCGGTGCCTTCGACGCGGCCGATGCCGGCGATCACGCCGGCGGACGCGATGTCGCCGCCATAGAGGCCGAAGGCGGCGAACTGGCCGACCTCGAGGAAGGGCGAGCCGGCGTCGAGCAGTTGCGCCAACCTTTCACGCGGCAACAGCTTGCCGCGCGACACATGCCGCTTGCGCGCATCCTCCGAACCGCCGCGCTCCACCGTCGCAGCTTTCTCGCTGATGTCGGCCACCAGCGTTCGCAGGCGCGCCGCATTGGCCTTGAAGCTTTCGGAGGAGGGGGAGAGCTGGGAATGAAGCGTCGGCATTTTTCCTCTTGGAGTGATACCCATGCGATGCAGCGCGCAAGAGCGCGAAGCAGTCATGGTGGGTGGCGAATCTAACGCACTAGCCTCGTAATTTCGGCGAAGTCCAGACGTCGGTTTGTTGCTGTCGAGCCATCTCCGCTCTCGATCGCCTCTCAGCGAATGACCTCTATCTTGCAGCCGACATCCAGGTCGGCCCATTTCCTGTCGGCGGTGACGGCTGTTCGTTCCGTCAGTATCGCCAGCGCCAGGCAGGCGCGGTCACCCAGCGACAAGCCCTTGTGGCGCGTCGATGCGCGCAGGTGCCCGGCGACCAGCGCCAGGTGTTGGTCGAACGACACCACATCGAGACTCAAGTTCTCGTACTGCTGGCGTACGTCAACTTCGTCGTAGCCCCTGTCGGTCAGCTTCGAGATGACCTCCGTGACATTGACGGCGCAGATCACGCTCTTGTCGACGAGCGCATGGACCCGGTCGGCTCCGGGCTCCTGCAACATCGCCGCCAGCACGGCCGAGGCGTCGAGCACGATCACTCTTCACCCCACATCGCGCGGCGTTCGGCCAGGAACTCGTCGACAACGCTTTCTCCCGGCTTCTTGTACTTGGCCATCTCTTGCTGCACACGGGTGAGGGCCATCTGGTGCGAGATCAGCCTCAGCTCTCCGTTCTCGACCTGGGCGACGAGATCGTCGCCGGGCTTGATGCCCATTTCCTCACGCATGGCGGCGGGGATGACGATGCGGCCGCCGTCGCCCACGCGCAAGCGCTCGAACTTCGGCGGCTTGCGCAGCAACTCGGCCCGGATCCTGGAGCTGTATGGCTTCTGCGGCTCCTCGGCGAAGCCTTTGGGCGTCTCTGGCTCAGTCATGGCGCAAACCCCGATCTGTGGCAGAAAGAGAGATTGTGCCATGAATGACCATTTGCGGCAAACAGGCTGCCAGGCAGTTGCGGAAACCTCTGATTGTTTTGGCTTGATATCGATCCGGAATGCGTGTACGTGCCCGCTCCCGATGGGGCGAGCTGCTGGCGCGTCCGCATGCTCCGCAACCCGTCCTCTTGGAGACGACCGATGAGACGCATCGACATGCGCCTGACATTCCGTCTCCCTTCGGCAAAAGGCTGAGGCCGCCGAAGGGCGGCACTTTCACAGCTCGAATTCACCGAAGTTGCAGGGGAGCGCGCCGCCGTCGAGGCCGCGCGGTTGTCATCATGTATGTGCGTTTCGTTACGCCGCTCATCCACCCGAACAGCCGGGTGGAGGCCGGCTTCTTCCGCGCGTCCTGGTATCTCTACAGGAATGGCTGCCCGGACTGGATCCTGGCCGAACTGCGTGAGCAGTTCGACTGGTTCAACGAGCATTTGCCGATGCCCGGCAGGATCGGTCGCCACTTCAAGCGGCGTAACTCGATCTGGGGCATCTGCTGGTTCGACCCGCACGCCGCCGAGGCGATCAGCCGTGCGCGCTACTGCGCCTGGCTGATCGGCGAGGGCGGTCTGCCCGTGCGCACGATCAAGACGGCCGGCCAGCGCGAGGTCATCTGGCGCGACGCCCATCAGATCGTGTCGAAGCCGACGGCCGATCTGCCAAGGGCTTTCCAGTGATCGGGCCAGTGACCGGGCGGGAGGCGTCATCAGCCTTCCGCCATGATCTCGCGGCCGATCAGCCAGCGCCTGATCTCGCTGGTGCCGGCGCCGATCTCGTAAAGCTTGGCGTCGCGCAGCAGCCGGCCGGTGGGATAGTCGTTGATGTAGCCGTTGCCGCCGAGCAGCTGCAGCGCATCGAGCGCCATCACGGTTGCCTTCTCCGCCGCAAACAGCACGCAGCCGGCGGCGTCCTTGCGGGTCGTCTGGCCGCGGTCGCAGGCAGCGGCCACGGCATAGACATAGGCGCGCGCGGCATTCATCGTCGAATACATGTCGGCAAGCTTGCCCTGCACGAGCTGGAACTCGCCGATCGGCTGGCCGAACTGCTTGCGGTCGTGCACGTAAGGCACGGCGACATCCAGACACGCCGCCATGATGCCGATCGGCCCGCCGGCCAGCACCACGCGCTCATAGTCGAGGCCTGACATCAGCACTTCGACGCCGCGGCCTTCCTCGTGCAGCACGTTTTCGAACGGCACCTCGACATTTTCGAACACCAGCTCGCCGGTGTTGGAGCCGCGCATGCCGAGCTTGTCGAGCTTCTGCGCCACCGAAAAGCCCTTCATCGTCTTCTCGATGATGAAGGCGGTGATGCCGCGCGATTTGCGCTCGGGATCGGTCTTGGCATAGACCACCAGCGTGTCGGCGTCGGGCCCGTTGGTGATCCACATCTTGGAGCCGTTGAGCACATAGACGTCGTTGCGCTTCTCGGCCCTGAGGCGCAGCGACACGACGTCGGAGCCGGAGCCGCTTTCAGACATGGCGAGCGCGCCGACATTCTCGCCCGAGCACAATTTGGGCAGATATTTCGCCTTCTGCTCCGGCGTGCCCCAGCGCTTGATCTGGTTGACGCAGAGGTTCGAATGCGCGCCATAGGACAGGCCGACCGAGGCCGAGGCGCGGGAGAGTTCCTCGACCGCCACGACATGGGCGACATAGCCCATTTCCGAGCCGCCATATTCGCCCTCGGCAGTGATGCCGAGCAGGCCGAGCGCACCCAGCTCCTGCCACAGATGGGCGGGAAATTCATTGCTGCGGTCGATGTCGGCGGCGATGGGGGCAATGCGCTCCTGGGCGAAGCGCCGGACCATCTCGCGCAGGCTGTCTATGTCCTCACCGAGCCCGAAGTTCAGCGTCTTGTCGTACATGGCGGTCCTCCGCATTGGTCCTGGCGCCGGTCAGGCGCATCGTCATGGCAAGATAGGTCGCGGTGACTTCGTCGACCGACAGTCTCTCATCGGGACGAAACCAGACGATGACGCCCGTGATCATCTGGATGATCGCCATCGCCGTCAGGCCGGTGTCGTCGACCTCAAGCAGGCCGGCATCCGCCCCGTCGCGCAGGATGGTCCTGAGCTCCTTCTCGTAAGCCGTGCGGAGCTTGAGGATGCTGGTCAGATTCTCGCGCGAAAGGCTGCGCAGCTCCATGTTGGAGACATGGGTGGCGTGCCGGCGCTCGACATGGAAACGGATGTGGTTGGCGACGAAGCTGGTCAGCCGCGCCAGCGGATCGTCATTGTCGGGACGCGCCGCCTCCCAGGCGCCGAGCAGCGCCTCCATATGCTCACGCATCAGCGTGTGGAGCAGGTCTTCCTTGGTCGGGAAATAGCGGTAGAGCGCGGCCGCCTGGACGCCGACCTCGGCCGCCAGCTGGCGCATCGTCACCGCCTCATAGCCGTGGCGCGCGATCAGCTGCACCGCTGCCTCGCGGATCGCCGCTTCCGTCCTGCCGCCGTCCGAACCCGCAGTTCGCGCCATCCAGCCATTCCTCCCGAATGGCTGGATTAATAAAACGAACGTTTAATTAATTCAAGGGGTACGAAACGCCGTCTGTGGATGACGGCCGGCGTCAGTCGCTGCGGAAGGCGCGGCTGGCCTGGTCGGTCAAAGGCTTGAACAGATAGGACAGCACCGTGCGGTCGGTGGTCTTGAGGAACACCTCGGCCGGCATGCCTGGCTTGAGTTCCGGCGAGCCCGCCTGTTCCAGGCTCTTGGCCGACAGGGCGATACGCACGGCATAATAGGACAGCCCGGCCTTCTGGTCCTCGATCATGTCGGGTGACACCCGGTCGACGGTGCCGTCCACTTCAGGTGTGGTCTGCTGGTTGAAGGCCGACAGCCTGAGCGTCGCCGGCTGGCCGATGCGCACCTGGTCGATATCCTGTGGCGCAACGCGCGCCTCGACCACCAGCGCATCCGCCGTCGGCACGATCTGCATGATCGCTTCGCCCGGCGTGACCACGCCGCCGACGGTGTGGATCGCCAGCTGGTGGACCCGGCCGGCCTGCGGCGCGCGGATGTCGATCTGCTTCAGCGACTGCTCGGCGGCGACCTGCCGTTCCCTGAGTTCGCCGGCCTTGGCGTCGATCTCGCGCAGCTCGCCGGCCACCTGGCTGCGCATGTCCTGGTCGATCTGGATGATGGCGAGCTCGGTCTCGCTGATCCGTCCGCGCGTCTGCGCCGCCGCCGCCGTCAGCTGGCCGTCCTCGCCGTCAAGCTGCGCCTGGGCCCGCTGCCGGTCGGCCAGCCGCGAGATCGGCACCAGCTTCTTCTTCCACAGCTCTTCCATGCCCGCGAGCTCGACCTTGATCAGGGCGATCTCCTGCTTCTTGCTTTTCTGCTGGGCCTCGACGCCGGAAATCTCCTCGCGGAACTGGGCGATGCGTTCGCGCAATTGCGACACCTGCCCGTCGCGGGCCTGCCGCCTCAGCGCAAAAAGCTTGTTCTCGCCCTCGATCAGTTGCGCGATCGCCGGATCGGCGGCGCGGGCCGTGAGTTCGGCCGGATAGGCGACCGCCTCGGTTCCGTCGCGCTCGGCGATCAGCCGGGCGCGTCGCGCCATCAGCTCGTCCAGGCCGTTGTCGACGATGGCGAGATTGGCCTTGGCGACGGTGTCGTCGAGCCGCACCAGCACCTCGCCGGCCGACACCATGCTGCCATTGTGCACGTTGAGCGCGCCGACGACGCCGCCCTGCGGATGCTGGACCGCCTTGACGTTGGAATCGACGACAAGGTGACCCGCCGCCACCACCGCGCCCGACAGGCTGCTTGTTGCCGCCCACAGGCCGAGGCCGCCGACAAGCGCCAGCGCGGCGAAGCCGCCCAGGCGGACGTTGCGCCTGATGTCCTTGCGGAGCCGCTGCTGTTGCGGAGTGGCGCCGGCAACCGGCATCGCGCCCTTGTCGAGCAGGGCGAGCATTTGCGTCTTTGCCGAGGTCGCAAGATCTCTCGCTGCCTTCAGCCGGTCTGCCGAAAAATGGTTGGTCACCAGTGTCATGGTCAGCCCGCCGTTCCCACCGCATGCAGCGGCACCGGCACCGGTTGCAGTGCCTGCCTTGCAATCTCGCTCTTCAGGCCGAAGGCCTGCTGCTTGCCGCCGCCGAGGACCAGCAGATGGTCGAGTGCCGCCAGCGCGCTCGGCCGGTGCGCCACCACGATGACGATGCCGCCGCGCGCCTTGATGCGCTCGATGGCCTGCGTCAGCGCCTGGTCGCCCGATGCGTCGAGATTGGAATTGGGTTCGTCGAGCACGACCAGGAACGGATCGCGGTAGAGCGCGCGGGCCAGCGCCACGCGCTGGCGCTGGCCGGCGGACAGGGCAGCACCGCTCTCGCCGATCTCGGTCTGGTAGCCCTCGGGCAGACGCAGGATCATGTCGTGCACACCCGCAGCCTTCGCCGCCGCGATGATCGTCTCGGAAGGAGCGCTATCCTCGAAACGCGAAATGTTCTGGCCGACGGTTCCGGCAAACAGTTCGACGTCCTGCGGCAGGTAGCCGACATGGCGGCCGAGCGCCTGCGCCGGCCACTGCTCCAGCGCCGCACCATCGAGCCGCACCTTGCCACGCATCAGCGGCCAGACGCCGACCAGCGCGCGCGCCAGCGAGGATTTTCCGGAGCCGCTGGGGCCGATGACGCCCATGCCGGCTCCCGCCCGAAGCGAGAATTCGACGTCCTGCAGCACAAATCGCCGATCGCCGGGCGCGACCACGCTGATGCCCTCGACAGTGAGTTCGTCTGTCGGCGCCGGCAGCTCCATGCCGCCTTCCGACGCCGGCATTGCTGCGAACAATGCGTCGAGCCGGTGCCAGCTCTGGCGTGCGTTGAGGAAGCTTTTCCAGTGCGCAATGGCGAGTTCGATCGGCGCCAATGCGCGCGACGTCAGGATCGAGCTGGCAATGATGATGCCGGGCGTCGCCTGCTGGTAGATGACGAGATAGGCGCCGAGCGCCAGCACCATCGACTGCAGCATCATGCGCAGGATGCGCGACACGGCACCAAAGCCGCTGGTCAGGTCGCTGGCGCGTTCCTGCGCCTCGCGGAAGTCGCCATTCGCCTTAGCCCAGCGCTGCGCCAGCCGGTCGCCCATGCCCATCGCGGCCAGCACCTCGGCATTGCGGGCGCCGGCCTGCGCAATGGCGCTGCGCTTCGTGCTGAAGCCCGACATTGCCTTGGTCGGCCCGCGCACAAGGCGGTCGGTGAGCACGGTGAGCGCGACAAGCAGCACGGCACCTGCGAGTGCGGCGACGCCGATCCAGGGATGGAACAGAAAACAGATGCCGACATAGATCGGGATCCACGGCAGGTCGAACAGAGCTGCCGGTCCCGCGCCGGAGAGAAAACCGCTGACCTGGTCGAGGTCGCGCAGCGCCTGCGGGCCTTCGCCGCGATCGCGCTTGCGCAGCGGCAGGCGGACGATGCAATTGAACACGCGGCCGCTGATGATTTCGTCGATGCCGGCGCCGATCCGCGTCAGCACGCGTGCCCTGATGGCTTCGAGAACGCCCTGGAAGGCATAGAGCACGGCCACCAGGATGATCAGCGCCACCAGCGTCGGCACGCTGCGGCTCGGCAGCACCCGGTCATAGACCTGCAGCATGAACAGCGAGCCCGACAGCATCAGGATGTTGATCAGGCCGCTGAAGCCGGCAACGGCGACGAAGGCGCCCTTGAACGAATGCAGTGCCTTGAAAAGCTCTGACGTGCGGTTCAGGTCAGTGGACGGGTGAGACAGGGTCATTCCCCTTGATGGCGGTCAATTGATTGACTGCAATGCGGCGGGCCTCGCCGAACGAAGCCCGCCTTTTTGGAATCGCCAGAAAATCAGGCGATGACGTCGGCATTCTGATGGCTCGAATGAGCCGCCATCTGTGCCAGTATCTTGGCGACCGCGGCCTGGGCTGCGTCGCCCGCATCTGCCACCGCGTGACCATCCGCCGGCAGATGGGCCTGCAGCGTCGCGACAACGTGGTCGATGGCCTGCTGCACATGGCCGCCATCGACGATGTCGTTGACATGATCGGCATTCACATGCGCTGTCACCTTCGAGCTGAAGTTGAAGTGGTCGCCATCGAGCGCCACCGTCTTCTTGGCAGAAGTCTCAGTGGAGCCGGCCACCTCGCGTACGCCACGCGTACCCTGGTCCTGGCCGAAATGGTCCATCTTCTTGAAGAAGTCGGCGAGCCAGTTGTTCGCAGGGTTTGCGCCGGTATTGTCGCCGCCAGTATCGGTGGTGTCGGCGACGTCGACCGTCTTGGTCGGCGTCGTCGGTGCTGTTGCGCCGGCATCGTCGGCCGAAGCGGTGGCTGCCAGCGTGCCCGACTTCATCACCGGGTCGATCAGGTCCTTCTTGACGTTCTTGGTGCCGATCGTGACCGTCTGCGTCGAGGTCGCGATGTTGGCGCCAGTGAAGGTCACCGTATAGGTGCCGGGCTTCAGCACCAGGTCGTAGCCGCCTGCCGCCGAGGTCGTGGTCTTGAAGGTCTGGCCGGCAGCGTTCTTGGCTGTCACGGTGATCGCGCCAAGCCCTTCGCCGGGATCGTAGAAGCGGTCGCCGTCCTTGTCGTCGAAGGTCACGCCGGTCAGGAACAGGTCGGAACCGGTCTTGCCGAAATCTTCGGTCACGAAGGCGGATGAACGGCCCTTGTAGTCACCGACCTCGAAGCCGAGGCCGACCTCGCGGAAGTTCGGGTTGAGAATGTTCGCCCGATGTCCGGAGGAATTCATCAGGTTGGTGTGAAGCAGCTTCACTTCGTCGACATAGCCGGTCGGCGCGCGGGTCGTGGCCCAGGCGATGTTCTCGCCCGTCGCCCAGGAGCCGCTGAGCGTGTAGCCGGCCGCCTTCATGCGTGTCGTCGGCGACGAGCCGCCGGAGCCTGTGTGTGAAAAGACATCTGCCGAGAGCATCCACTTGTCGTGGTTTTCGGCGGCTTCGCTTAGGTCGTTGTCGAATGCCAGAGGCTGGGCGCCGACTTTGGCGCGCTCCGCGTTGATGAGCTCGAGCAAATACTGCTCGTTGGCGCTGTGCTGAGGCATAGGGTCTCCCCGGTTTGGTTCTTGATTGCTGATGAACCCCCAAATGTCCCGTCCGTCCCACGTCCGGCCTAGGCAGGAAGTGTGTTGATGATGCGGCGCTGAAATGAATAAATTAGGATATACGCATATATCTTCGCGCGAGACGACACGGCGCGGATGCGCCGTCTATCGACGGTTGAAAATCCTGTGTCGTGATCAGCCGCGGGCGGCAGCGATCGCCTTGGGCAGTTCTTCGGCGAAGATGTCGAGCTCATGGTCGAGACCGACGCTGACGCGGATGCAGCGGTCGAGCACCGGCGCCATCGGCTTGCGGATGAAGACGTCGCGGGCAAGCATGTTGCGCATCACGGCAAGCGCGAAGGCGGCATCGCCGCCGCAGTCGATGGTGACGAAGTTTGTCGCCGAGGGCAGGGGCTTCAGCCCGTTATCCCTGGCGATTCCAGCGATCCGCTTGCGTCCGGCGTCGACCTTGGCGACGACCTCGGCAAGATAGGCCTGGTCCGCGAGCGCTTCCTCGCCCGCGATCTGCGCCATCCGGCTGACGCCATAGTGGTTCCGCACCTTTTCAAAGTTCGCGATCACCTCGGCATCGCCAAAGGCATAACCGCAGCGGATGCCGGCAAGCCCATAGGCTTTGGAGAAGGTGCGCATGCGCACGACATTGAGGCGCGCAATGTCGACCGGCGGCAGCGCCGAGGCTGGCGCCGTCTCGCCATAGGCTTCGTCGAGCACCAGCATCGTCGTCTCGGGCAAGGCCTCGGCAAAGCGAAGAATCTCCTCCGCTTCCCACCAGCTGCCCATCGGATTGTCCGGGTTGGACAGATAGACGACAGGCGCATTCTCGCGCTTCACCGCGTCGAGCAGGCCCTGGAGATCTTCCTTGTCGTCGCGGAACGGCACCGGCACCAGGCGCGCGCCGACGCTGGCGACGTGGAAATTGAAGGTCGGATAGGCGCCGAGCGAGGTCACCACTGGTGTACCCTCGGGGGCATACATGCGCACGACGAGGTTCAAAAGGCCGTCAATGCCTTCGCCGACGACGACGTTCTCGATGCCTATGCCGAGATGACGCGCCAGCGCGACTTTCAGTTCGTAATTGTCTGGGTCGCAATATTTCCACATCTCGGCCGCCGCCTCGGCCATCCGCGCGGTCACGCGCGGCGAAGGACCAAAGCCGCTCTCATTGGCGCCGATTCGGGCCCGAAACGGCGCGCCGCGGTCGCGCTCCTGCGCCTCTGGCCCGACAAACGGCACGGTTACGGGCAGGGCGTCGATGACGGGGGTGAGGGCAGGGCGGTTGGTCATGTCAGCTTACTCGATGGCGTCATCCGGCCCCGGCCGGGCGCGGCAATCTCTGGATGTTTTGCCTATACGACAAAAGCAGCCTGGCAGGGATATGCTTTGTGAGCCTATTTGCGCGCCAGCCGACCGGCTTCACGCCACCGCGACGTGGCGATCCGGCAAAGTCCGAGCGGTCGTGACGGCGTGACGACGAGCAAGCCCGCGAGCCATTGCAACGTGTTGCTGCAGGCGCGCGCACAGATGCGGCCCGAATCCGGGCGCATGATGCGAATCATCTGCCGGAATCAGTGCCGCTCCAGCACCACCACGCAGCGGTCGAGATCGTTTGTCGCGAGATGGGCATAACGCATCGTCATCGACAGCGTCTGGTGACCGAGCCACATCTGCACGCGGCGGATGTCGATGCCGCCCTGGACCAGGCGCGAGGCGCAGGTGTGGCGCAGGATATGCGGCACCACCTGATCGTCGGCGCCGAGACCCACTTCCGCCTTGGCCTCGTTCCAGATGGCCCGGAACTGCGGCTGCGTCAGCATGGCGAACGGTCCTTTCGGACGCGGCCCACGATCAGCCGGCCATTTGGCCGTTTCTCTGGCGCGTGCGGTCAGGGGAATCGTCCGGCTGCGCCCGGATTTGGTGATCCAGAAGCTGACGCGTGTGTCCTGGATGTCGTTCCAGATCAATCCGATCGCCTCGCCGAGGCGGCAACCGGTATCGACCAGGAAAACGGAAAGCCGGTAGGCGTCTTCACTCTTGGCCCGGATGGCAGCAAACAGCCTGTCCTCTTCCTCGAGCTCGAGAAAACGGATTCGTCCCGCCCGCTCCTTCTGGCGGCGGAACTCGGGCAGGCTATGGACATCTCCCATCTTGTAGGCCTTGCGCAGCAGTTTGCTCAAAGCGGCCATCTTCCGATTGATGGTCGCGTTGCTGTTACCGCGTTGGCGCAGGGAGCCTATCAGGCCGTCGAGCGCCTCCTGGGAAAAAGCGCTGAAGCGCTCGCCTAGAAGAATCTCGTCGATCTCACCGATGAAGGAGCTGACATTGTATTTGTGCTTGCCGTCGTCCCACAATATGTCTTTGTATAACAGAAAAAGGTCTATAACCCTGAATGACTTTACTTCTTTAACGCTGTTGAAATTATACGTTACCTTGCAATTCGTCATAAGGGCGGCAGAGTGGTGGCCGCTCAAAGTATCGTCCTTTGAAGTTGCTTTTTTCATTAGGTGTCGGCAACCCAAGAAGGAATATTAGCGAATGCTACATTGCTAAAGGGTATCCGACAATGTGACGGTTTTCCGTAAGCATGAACAGGAAGCGAAATAAGTTCCCGATCCGGCTTGCACCTGACAGCGCCTTTTAGCTCCTCTTTGGTTTGACACCCCAGCGCTAGCCGCTGGTAGAAAAACGGCCCGGGCCTCCTAGGAAACCCGGGCCGCCTTATGCCTTACGACGTCAGCCTATTAGAAGGAGGCGTCGAGACGGAGGAAGCCGTTGAACGAGCCGTCCGTGAAGCTGTCGCCGTCGTCGTAGTTGACAGCCAGCTTGGCGTTGAGGTTCTCAACGATCGTGTAGTCGACGACCGCGCCGATCGACCAGTCGTCGTTGCCGACGTCAACGGTCGCGAGGCCGGTGCCATCCGGGTTGAACACGCCGAAGTGGCTGTCAGCGAAGTACTGACCACCGAAGCCGACTGCCAGCTTCTCGTTGACCTGGTACTTCAGGTAGCCGCCGACCGACCATTCGTAGCCAGCGTAGAAGTCCGACAGGCCGAACCAGGTAGCGCCCGACTCGTAGGCTGCGAGCAGCTCGAGGGTCAGAGCGTCGGTTGCCTTGATCTTGGCGATACCCTTCAGAGCGAACTCCGAGAAGCGGTCGTCATAAGCGGCGAACAGGTCGACAGAACCCCAGCCCTGAGCGACCGAGACCTTACCGGTGACGAGCGGCACGTAGTCGAAGTTGTTGTCTTCTTCTTCGAGGCCGACCGACACTGCGATGCCGTTGCCGGCGTCGAAGGTGTAACGAATCTGCTGGACGAAGTCGCCGCCGCCGGCATCGAACTCACCCGACAGATCGCCGTCGAACAGCGTATCGTTGCGGCCGATCATCAGGCCACCGAGTTCGAAGTAGGCATAACGAACCGAGAAGGTGCTGGAATCAGCTGCCCATTCGTCTTCTTCCGGATCGTAGTTGCCGCCGTTGTTCGAGCCCTGGAACTCGATGTAGCGCTTGAACGTGCCGTATTCGGTTTCCGAACGGGCATCGAACTTCAGGCGGAAGAGGGCGGTCTTGCGCCAACCTTCATCTTCGTCAGCCCAGTCGATCTGGTAACGAACGAGGCCGCCGATCTTGAGGCAGGTCTCGGTGCCGGGGATGTAGTAGAAGCCCGCGCCGTAAACGTCGCAGATGCGGACGTATTCCATGGGTTCCGGCTCAGCGACGACGACAGCGTCGGCCGCACGAGCGCCGGAGACTGCGAGCAGAGCCGCAGCGGAGCCGAGAAGAAGGCTCTTAATGTTCATTTTCTGACCTCCAGTCAGAATCGCGGCTGGAGATCGAGGAATTCAGGCGGAAAGCCATGAAAATCCGGCTTCACCGCGCGCAATGGCGCCGCAAGCGATTGAAATGTCTAGGCATTCTGAGATCTGAAAGGGGAGGTAGCCTGAGGCTGGCGGAGAGGATGGGATTCGAACCCACGAGAAGCTTTTGACCTCTACTCCCTTAGCAGGGGAGCGCCTTCGACCACTCGGCCACCTCTCCGTTGCGCCGCTGGATAAAGAAAAGGCGCGGCACAATCAATAAGCCATTCTACATATCGGCATGAAAAAGCACCGCCTGGCGAGCTCGGCGCACGAATCGTCCGCTTAGCCGGGCTCCCGAAGAATCGGATCACCCACGATTCTGCGGAAAGAGACCTCGATCAGCATCTGTGCCAGGCGCAAAAGCTGCGCTGGAATGGCTCCATTTCTTAATGACTTCTTTATGGGGGGTATCAAATCGTGTCATTTGTGCAACATGCCCCGGCGATCCAGCGTTGCGGGAGGCTTGCGGGCCGTGTTGGCTGTTGAACCGCGAACGCTCATGGGTAATGTCGGGGTCGAAGAGGGAGCGCGGTGCGCATCTTTTTCAAACGGGGATGGGGCAGGGAACGCTGTCCTTCAGCAAAAAATACCCAGACCCTCTTTTGAAACTTTTGACTGGAGGTCAGAAAATGAACATTAAGAGCCTTCTTCTCGGCTCCGCTGCGGCTCTGCTCGCAGTCTCCGGCGCTCGTGCGGCCGACGCTGTCGTCGTCGCTGAGCCGGAACCCATGGAATACGTCCGCATCTGCGACGTTTACGGCGCGGGCTTCTACTACATCCCCGGCACCGAGACCTGCCTCAAGATCGGCGGCCTCGTTCGTTACCAGATCGACTTCGAAGAAGACGACAACGGCTGGAAGAAGACCGCTCTCTTCCGTCTGAAGTTCGACGCTCGCTCGGAGACCGAATACGGCACGTTCAAGCGCTACATCGAGTTCCAGGGCGCAAACAACGGCGGCGAAACCGTCTACAATAGCGTTGGTCAGCAGATTGGTTTCCTTGGAGACTCGAGCACTTTTGGCGTCCGTTACGCCTACTTCGAGCTCGGCGGCCTGATGATCGGTCGTAACGACACGCTGTTCGACGGCGACCTGTCGGGTGAGTTCGACAGCGGCGGTGGCGACTTCATCCAGTCGATCCGTTACACCTTCGACGCCGGCAACGGCATCGCAGTGTCGGTCGGCCTCGAAGAAGAAGACCGCAACTTCGACTACGTGCCGATTGTCACCGGTAAGGTCTCGATCGCTCAGGGCTGGGGTTCGGTTGACCTGTTCGCTGCCTACGACGACCGCTTCTCGGAGTTCGCCCTCAAGGGTATCGCCAAGATCAAGGCAACCGACGCTCTGACCCTCGAGCTGCTCGCAGCTTATGAGTCGGGTGCAACGTGGATGAGCCTTGGCTTCGATGCCGGCGACTATCTGGGCTACGATTACTCGATCGGCGGTTACCTGAAGTACACCGTCAACGACAGGCTGACTGTCGGCGCTGGCGGTCAGTTCTTCGCTGACGCACATGCAGGCGACTTCCTCAACAACACCACCCTCGAGTCGGACCTCGACACGTGGACGGTTGGCGCAGTTGTCGACTACAAGATCGTCGAGAACCTGAACGCCAAGCTGGCAGTCAACTACGTCGACACCGAAGTCGGTGGCGATGACGAATACTTCAAGGGCTTCCTGCGTCTCGACGCTTCGTTCTAATCAGCTCACAAGCTGATCTAGGGAAAACCCGGCGGGCAACCGCCGGGTTTTTTCGTTTGGCGATCATGTGCCGTCGCCTTGCGTGTCGGATGAGGTGGCTCGTCGCGGCTCAAGGCGCGCCGTTGGCAGCTGCCCAATTGTGCCCGGCAATCTGCCGTCGGATGCCGGTCTGCGATGCAGGCCCGAGCCTGATCAGGCGGCGAGCCGGTCAGGCGCTCGCGGCAACAGCCGTTGCGGCGTCTGCTTTGCGCAGAAAGCCAGTGATTGTCGCCGGCAGGTTTCCGGTCTCCAGCGCCGGCGCGTGGCCCTGTCCGTCGACGGTGACCGCTTCAAGGCGCGGATGGCGTCGGCCCATTTCATCAATGGTTTCTGCCGACAGCAGCCGCGAGTTGGCGCCGCGGATCGTCAGCACCGGCACGGACGCAAGCGCTTCGAACTGCGGCCAGAGATCCGGCAGCGGCTGGCTGAGATCCAGCGCCAGCACGGTGTTGAGCAAGGCGGGGTCGTAGTCGGCGACGGGCACACCCGCCTCGTCGCGATAGATGGCGTGGACGAAGCGGTGCCAGTCGGTATCAGACAGCGCCGGAAACGCCTCGCCATGGACCGCCTTCTGAATCTGGACGGCATCGGTGAAATCAACGGGGCGAGGGGCGTTTTCCAGATAGGACCTGATATGGGCAAGACCTGCCGTCTCGATCACCGGGCCGATGTCGTTGAGCACGACCGCCTTGATCTGGGCAGGGCGCATCATCGCCAGCACATGGATGATCAGCCCGCCGCGCGACGTCCCGACAAAGGCTGCTTCAGTGACGCCAAGGGCGTCGAGGCCGGAGATGACGTCGGTCGCTTCCATGCCGACATTGTAGTTCTGCCAGTTCGGGTCATAGGCCGACCGTCCCCGGCCGCGATAGTCGAAGCATATGATTCGGCGAGGGTTTTCGACGTCGTTGGCAAGATGCAGTGCCAGCTCGTGAAAGTCCCTGGCGTTGCGGGTCAGGCCAGGCAGGCAGACGACCGGGCGGTTGCCGCGGCGAGCGGTATCTTCGTGACCAGCCTCGGCGCCATAGAGTCTTGCGTGCAGCCTGAGCCCGTCCTGCGAGGTGTAGTAGAAGTCCGCAAAGCCTTGCGCATCGGTCATCAGGCTGCCTCTCCGCTCCCGACACGACCTCGTGTCGGCCCGACCTAGCTAACGAAGCCATGGGGCGCGGTCAAACCCGCCGCCGATCTGCGGGGGCGACGCCGCAATGTGGCTGGATGCACCGAGACCTGCCTGGGCAAGCCTAGCGGCCATTCACCAGGTCGCCATTGATGTCGTAACTGCCCGACAGCCGCATCTTGTAGACCTGGTAGTTCTCCATCACGCGCTGGACGTAGCTGCGCGTCTCCGCATAGGGGATGCGCTCGATCCAGTCGACGACGGTGTCGACATCCTTGCCGCGCGGATCGCCATATCTTGATATCCACTGGTCGGCGCGGCGCGGGCCGGCATTGTAGCCGGCAAAGGTCAGCACATAGGAGCCGTTGAAGCGGCCGAGCTGCTCGCCGAGGAAGCTGGCGCCCAAGGTGGCGTTGTAGCCGGCATCTGTCGTGAGACGCTCCTGCGAAAAGGCCATGCCGGCTTTCTTCGCCAGATCCCTTGCCGTACCCGGCATCAGCTGCAGCAGTCCACGCGCCCCGGCGCTGGAGACGGCCGAGACCTTGAACTCGCTTTCCTGGCGCGCGATCGCATAGGCGAGCGCCTTGCCGGAGCCCGAAATGTTGGCCGAGTCTGGGATCACCCCGATCGGGTGCGACAGGGCGCCGACGTCGAGGCCGCGCTGGGCGGCGATCTTGCCGACGCGCAGCGCCAGATAATGGTTGTCCTGCTTCTCGGCCATGACGGCGAGCAGCGCGAGTTCGCCCGGGCTGTTCAACTGAGAGGCGAGGTCGCGATAAAGCATCTCGGCGTAAGCGGCATAACCCGCGCCCTCGAGCCGGGTGATCGCGCTGACCGCCTCACGCTGCGCAAAGGCCTGGCGGTCGGCCGAAGTCGGCGCGGGATAGACGACATTGAGCGCCTTGCGGCCGATGCGTTCGGCGGCAAGCTGGCCGTAGTAGCTGGTGCCATAGGTGGCGGCGCGGGCGAAATAGTCCTTGGCATTGCCGGGACCGCCGGCTTCGGCGCTGCGGCCGAGCCAATAATAGGCGCGCGACAGCGAGATCGGGCTGCCGGCGATCTTGGCGATGCGTTCGAAATGGCCTGATGCCAGCTTGGCGTCGTTGAGGCCGCGCAGCGCATACCAGCCGGCGTGGAATTCGGCGTCGGCGGCATTCGTCGCGTTTTCGGCCGAATGGGCCGCGGCAATCCGGTAGGCGGTCTTGACGTCGCCCTCGTCGAGCAGTTCACGCGACAGCACGCGGCGTTCCACCCACCATGTGTCGGGGTCGATCAGGCTGGCGCGATCCCCAGGCGCCTTCAGCATGACGGCTGCGGCTTCGGTGAACTTCTCCTGCTTGCGCAAGAGGCGCGCCTTGGCAAAGACATAGCCGGCCGAACGCTGGCTTGCGGGCACCGCATCGAGCAGCGCTTGTGCCTTCTTGTCGCCCTTGATGACGGCAGCCCAGGCGTCGGCCAGCGGCTTTGCCCCGGCGAACTCGGCGACACGCGCGGCGGAATTGACCCGGTCGGCATAGAGCATGCGCTCCATGCGGATGCGATGGTCGGCGGCGGGGATCAGGTTGCCGAAATCCTTGAGGATCGCCACCTCATATTTGGCATCCAGTTTTTCGGTGCGCCAAAAGGGCTGGAGTACGGCAAGTGCCGCCTTGGCATTTCCGAGCTCCTTCTGGGCGCGGGCGAGCAAAAGCGCACCTTCGATGGTTTGCGGTTCGCTGCCGGCAAAGGCCGAAACCACGATATTGGGCCCAGGCGTTTCGCGCGCCATGGCGCGCTCGCTGTTGCGGCGCAATGTGGCAAGGCCCGGCCAGCCGGGCAGCGCCTGGGCGGCCGCCGCGATATCGGCACTCGGCACCTGGTCGCCGCCATTGATGGCGATCGCCCACATCAATATGTGGCGGTCGAGCGCTGTCGCGGGCAGGGCGTCACGCACCGCGCGCGCCTGCGCCAGATCGCCGCTCGACAGCGCGTCGAGCCCGCTCTTGAGCTGGTCGATTGTGCCGAAGGCGGCACGGGCGGCGTCACCCTTGCCGATGCTGGCGAAGGGGATGGCCGAGGTTGCCTGCGGGTCGAGCGCCGAACTGCCGGCGGGGACGGGCGCCAGGGCGATGAAGGCGCTCAACAGCGCGATATGATGCGGCCTGGCAGCCGGAATGATCCTGGTCATTCCTTATCCTTGCGGGTGACGATCGGGAGCAGGGCTTTCGAGCCTAGGTTCATGTGGTGAAGAGCGGGTTAATGAAAGGTTAGCGCGGTCGTTCGATTCGGTCGGATATAGGGTGCAGCCACACTTGCCGCAAATTGGTGTCGAGACTATGGTGCCCGGCCCTGCTTTCGGCTAGAAAGCCGGCGGCATTGAAAAGGCTGTGAAACCGTAGGATTCCCGGAGTTGGACGACATGCTGAGAGGCTCACTTACCGCGCTCGTGACACCATTCGAAAAGAATGGCCGTCTCGACGAGAAAGCCTTTCGCGAACTCGTCGAATGGCAAATATCAGAGGGCACCACGGGCCTCGTGCCGGTCGGCACCACGGGCGAGTCGCCGACGCTGACCCATGACGAGCACCGCCATGTCGTGAAGATGTGCGTCGAGGTTGCGCGGGGCCGCGTGCCGGTCATTGCCGGCGCCGGCTCGAACAACACCGAAGAGGCCGTCGGTCTGGTCAAGTATGCCGAAAGCGTTGGCGCCGACGCCGTGCTCGTGGTCACGCCCTATTACAACAAGCCGACGCAGCGCGGCCTTTATGCGCATTTCGCAGCCGTTGCCCAGGCAACGACGCTGCCCGTCATCATCTACAACATCCCGCCGCGCTCGATCATCGACATGACGCCGGAGACCATGGGCCGGCTGGCCCATGACTTCAAGAACATCGCCGGCGTCAAGGACGCGACCGGCAAGGTCGAGCGTGTCTCCGAGCAGCGCATCACCTGCGGCACCGATTTCATCCAGCTGTCGGGCGAGGATGCCTCGGCGCTCGGCTTCAACGCCCATGGCGGTGTCGGCGCCATTTCGGTGACCTCGAATGTCGCGCCGCGCCTCTGCGCCGAGTTCCAGAACGCCAGCCTGTCGGGCGACAACGCCAAGGCGCTCGAACTGCAGGACCGCCTGATGCCGCTGCACAAGGCGATCTTCATCGAGCCGGGCGCTTCGGGGGCGAAATATGCGCTGTCGCGTCTCGGCCGCATCGAGAACGTGCTGCGTTCGCCGCTGGTGACGATCGAGCAGTCGACGGCCGACAAGATCGACGCGGCAATGAAATTTGCCGGCCTCATCAACTGAGTGCCCAAGGGTTGCGAAACAGCCGCTTCGCAGCCATGTAAGCGCTCTTCGAATTGTGCGTCCTTCGAGGCTTGCTGTTGAGCTCGTGCCTCGGGAGAGGGGCAGTCAGCACATGGCGTCCGGGATCTGATGCGCTGTTGGCGCAGGGTTGTGGGCGGGCAGTGCTTTCCCATCCTGAGATGCGTGCCCGGCGGCCGAGCATCGGTGGACGCACCAGAAAAGTAGCGACGTCATGAGCCAGGGCAAGAAATCCGACCCCAACAACAAGATCGCCGCGGAAAACCGCAAGGCGCGCTTCAACTATGAGGTTCTCGACACGCTCGAGACCGGCATCGTGCTGAGCGGCACCGAGGTCAAGGCGCTGCGCCTGGGCCAGGCCAATATCCAGGATTCCTACGCCTCGTTCGAGGGTGGGGAATTGTGGCTGATCAATTCCTACATCCCGGAATATCTGCAGGCCAACCGCTTCAACCACGAGACACGCCGCCGCCGCAAGCTTCTGGTCAGCAAGCGCGAAATGGCCAGGCTCGCCCAGAACATCGAGCGCGAAGGCATGACGCTGATCCCGCTCAAGATCTATTTCAACGATCGCGGCATGGCCAAGATGCTGCTCGCCGTCAGCCGCGGCAAGAAGCTGCACGACAAGCGCGAAAGCGAAAAGCAGCGCGACTGGAACCGCGAAAAGGGCCGGCTGCTGAAAGAGCGGGGGTAGGGGATGCTACAGATTGCCCCCTGGGGAGACTAGGTGACAACGCTTCGTCATCCCGGGCGAGCGCAGCGAGACCCGGGACCTATTGACCGGCGCGGCCGGGGTGTGGGGTCGTGATTGAATGCATGAAGCCCAAGACGAGGACCCGGCCGTGCCACACGATGGTCCGGCCAATGGGTCCCGGATAACCTGCGCTGCGCTCCGGTTTCCGGGATGACGGCGTAGATGTTTGGTGCGCGAAACTTGTTTGCCACCTCCCAATTCTTCGCACCCCTCTTGCCTGTCGGCCATCATGATGCACCCGTCATCCCGGGCGAGCGCAGCGAGACCCGGGACCCATTGACTGGATCATCGTGGCGCACGGCCGGGTCCTCGTCCTGGCCGTCATGAATGCAACCGCGAGCTCAGATCCCGGCCGCGCCGGTCAATAGGTCCCGGCTCTCGCTTCGCTCGGCCGGGATGACGGCGCTGGCGCTGACAACCTGTGCTGCGCTCCAGATTCCGGGATGACGGCGTAGATGTTTGGCGTGCGAAACTTGTTTGCCACCCCGCAATTCTTCGCACCCCCTCTGGCCTGCCGGCCATCATGATACGCCCGTCATCCCGGGCGAGCGCAGCGAGACCCGGGACCCATTGACTGGATCATCGTGGAGCACGGCCGGGTCCTCGTCCTGGCCGTCATGAATGCAACCGCGAGCTCAGATCCCGGCCGCGCCGGTCAATAGGTCCCGGCTCTCGCTTCGCTCGGCCGGGATGACGGCGCTGGCGCTGATAACCAGCGCTGCGCCCCGGAATCCGGGATGACTGAGGTGGTGCGTTCTTAACGAAAATGTTTGTCCGTCAGAGTCCAACCGACCGCAAATCTCATTCGAGACGAAACTGATCTTGCAAATTGCTGCTCTTCTGATTGCATCTGCTGATGTCTGGCTATGTCTACATTCTCGCGTCTCGCAAGAACGGTACGCTCTACACTGGCGTGACCAGCAACCTGGAACAGCGCGTCTGGGAGCACCGGGAGGAAATCACCGGCGGCTTCACCAAGAAATACGGCGTCAAACGGTTGGTCTGGTACCGGGATTACCAAGACATCGGCGACGCGATCGTGGACGAAAAGCGCATCAAGCGGTGGCGCCGGAAATGGAAGCTCGAGTTGATCGAGGCGATGAACCCCGGCTGGGTGGACCTGTATGAGACGCTGAACGGCTAGCTGTCGCATGACGCGCTCGTCATCCCGGGCGAGCGCAGCGAGACCCGGGACCCATTGACTGGATCATCTTGGCGAACGGCCGGGTCCTCGTCCTGGCCTTCATGAATGCAACCCCGAACCCCGATCCCGGCCGCGTCGGTCAATAGGTCCCGGTTCTCGCTTCGCTCGGCCGGGATGACGGCGCTGGCGCTGATAACCTCCGCTGCGCTTCGGTTTCCGGGATGACGCGTCGATGTTGGCGCGCCAAGCTTGTTCACCAGCTCGCATAATCCTGGCGCGCGCGGCCGGCGCAATCGCTTAACCAACGCGCTGATTCCCCTGCCGCCGTCCCGTCGAAATACGTCATTTGCCGTATGCACAAGTCAGCGCATTGCTGCCACTTCTCTACGCAGACCACGAGCGGCGCGGCGTGGTTTGGCACCGGGGGCGGTGCCTGAGCGCCTTGAGGGCCGGGTAACAGGTGAAAGGAGCAGAAATGAAGACGATCATGATGGCAGCGGCGGTGTCGCTGCTGCTGGCGCCGACGGCTTATGCCGCAGCGCCGGTGGCGAATGAGGACGGTGCCAAGACCGCAATCAGTGCGCAGGCGACCAAGGACGACGCTGTCCGGCTGGCCGCCGGCCGCAACAGGTCCGGGAGCATCGGATTACCTCGCAGCAACGGCCTCGTGCCGGGCCGGGGTTTCGGTCTCGGCTGATCCTGTCGCGGGCGTCGGCCCTGGCAGGTTCCGCCGCACGCGACCGCACCATCTACCGGCTGGCGCAGTAGCCAGCCGTTCCATTTGCAAGTGCCCCTTGCCCGGTTGTGCTCTCAGCGCAACCGGGCTTTTTTCATGCGCGGTGGAAAGGTGGTCTATATGGGCCGTCTATTGCTGCAGGAATTCGGCCACGTCACGGAAGACGTTGACGAACATCTCTTCCGTCAGCACGCCTGTATTGGTGTTGTAGCGCGAGCAATGATAGCTCGAAAACACCGCGATGTTGCCGACATCGCATCGCGCGCCGTGCTTGAAGGGCACCGCCGCGACGCGCGCGCCGAGCGCCCTGACCGTCGACTGGTGGCCGATCGAGCCCAGCGTCAGGATCGCCTTCAGGTTGGGAAAGCGCGCGATCGTCGGCACCAGGAAGGAACGGCAGGTGTTGATCTCGGCGCCCACCGGCTTGTTGTCGGGCGGCACGCAGCGCACGGCATTGGTGATCGCCGTGCCGATCAGTTCCAGGCTGTCGTCGGGCCGCGCCTCGAACACGCCGCGCGCCATGCCGAAGCGCTTGAGCGTCGAATAAAGCAGTTCGCCGGCATAGTCGCCGGTGAAGGGGCGACCGGTGCGGTTGGCCCCGCGTACGCCCGGCGCCAGCCCGACGATCAGGAAACGCACCGCCGCTTCGCCTTCGGGAGGAAGGAAGGAGCGGACGGGTCCGTTGTACCAGCCCGGCTCGCGGGCGCGCCAACTGGCGATGAAGTCGTGCAGGCGCGGGCAGAGCGGGCAGTCCCGGTCGGGATCGACCGGCAAGGCCGGGCGGCCGGCTTGAAGCGTGGTGCCGGACATCAAGCGTCGTCGGTGGTCGGATCGACGGGGTCGGGTTTGCGCACCGGACGCTCCGACGGCTCACGGCCGATCTCGGATTTCAGCGTCATCAGGTCGATGAAATGGTCGGCCTGGCGGCGCAGATCGTCCGAGATCATCGGCGGCTGGGAGGCCATCGTCGAAATGACCGAGACCTTGCGGCCGCGGCGCTGCAGCGCTTCGACAAGCGTGCGGAAATCGCCGTCACCGGAGAAGATGACGTAGTGGTCGACGACATCGGCGAGTTCCAGGGCATCGACCGTCAGTTCGATGTCCATGTTGCCCTTGATCTTGCGCCGGCCCGAGGCGTCGGTGAATTCCTTGGCCGGCTTGGTGACGACCTTGAAGCCGTTATAGTCGAGCCAGTCGATCAGCGGGCGGATCGAGGAGTATTCCTGGTCTTCGACGAGTGCAGTGTAATAATAGGCGCGCAACAGATAGCCGCGCTTCTGGAAGCTGGAAAGCAGTTTGCGATAGTCGATGTCGAAGCCGAGGGAGCGGGAGGTTGCGTAGAGATTAGCTCCGTCGATAAAAAGTGCGATTTTCTCGCGAGGATCAAACATAGGAAAATTTCCTTGTTGAAATAGGCTGACGCCAAATACGCTGGTCGAGCGCTCGTTCCCCCAAATCAATGACTTGCCCCACTGCGGCAAATATCGCTCGCGATGGTTCATTCCAAGGGGGCAGGGTCGCGAAGCGGTAAATTAATTGTGGGTGGATGGCTGTCCGAAATCCGACGCGTCGGTGGCAAAGCCGGCTTGATGCTTGAATTGCGCGGCCGTTCAGGTTATGGCACGCGTCAGCTTTCCGTCAAATCCATGCATGAAAGGGGCACTTCATGGCCCGCGTAACCGTTGAAGACTGCATTGACAAGGTCGACAACCGCTTTGAGCTGGTGCTGCTCGCCGGCCACCGCGCCCGCCAGATCTCGCAGGGCGCGCAGATTACCCTGCCGCGCGACAACGACAAGAACCCCGTCGTGGCACTGCGCGAAATCGCCGACGAGATGCTGTCGCCCGACGATCTCAAGGAAGACCTGATCCACTCGCTGCAGAAGCATGTCGAAGTCGACGAGCCGGAGCCCGAGGCACCGGAGCCCGCCGACCAGACGAGCGCCTCGGCGATCGACGCGGACGAGCCGGAAGAGAACATCAACTTCGACCGCATGTCGGAAGAAGACCTGCTCGCCGGCATCGAGAGCCTCGTGGCTCCCGAAAAGAGCGACGACTACTGAGACCTATCGAGAATTCTACCCTGCCGGCCACCTGACGCGGCTTTCTTCGCTTCCGGTGCTCACGGACCCGAAAGTCCGCTCCGCTCCGGTTCTCGAAAGCCACGCCATCTGACTCGGCAGGGCGAATTCTCAAAAAGGTCTCGCGGCGTGCCAAAACGCTGCCAAACCGGCTTATCGGCACTTCCGCGCCGCCATATCTGTGTTTATCTATGACATGCGTCGCAAGCCCTTGCGGCGCATGATTCATTTCGAGTTCCGGGAAGCCGCCCATGATGCGTCAGTATGAGCTTGTCGAGCGCGTCCAGCGCTACAAGCCTGACGTCAACGAAGCGCTGCTCAACAAGGCCTATGTCTATGCCATGCAGAAGCATGGCCATCAGCGCCGCGCCTCGGGCGATCCTTATTTCTCGCATCCGCTCGAAGTGGCGGCGATCCTCACCGACATGCATCTCGACGAGGCGACCATCGCGGTCGCCCTGCTGCATGACACCATCGAGGACACTTCGGCGACCCGCGCGGAGATCGACGAGCTGTTCGGTCCCGACATCGGCAAGCTTGTCGAGGGCCTGACCAAGCTCAAGAAGCTCGACCTCGTCTCCAAGAAGGCCGAGCAGGCGGAAAACCTGCGCAAGCTTCTGCTGGCCATCTCCGAGGACGTGCGCGTGCTTCTGGTCAAGCTCGCCGACCGGCTGCACAACATGCGCACGCTGCACCACGTGCCCGAGAGCAAGCGCCTGCGCATCGCCGAGGAGACGATGGACATCTATGCGCCGCTCGCCGGGCGCATGGGCATGCAGGGCATGCGCGAGGAGCTCGAGGAGCTCGCCTTCCGCTACATCAATCCCGAGGCCTACCGCACCGTCACCGAACGGCTGGCCGAGATGTCGGAGCGCTCGAAGGGCGTGCTCGGCGACATCGAGAAGGCGCTGTCGGCGCAGTTCGAGAAATACGCCATCAAGGCCGAGGTGAAGAGCCGGCAGAAGAAGCCGTGGTCGGTGTTCCGCAAGATGGAGACCAAGGCGCTGTCGTTCGAGCAACTGTCCGACATCTTCGGCTTCCGCGTCGTCGTCGATTCCGTCGAGGATTGTTATCGCGCGCTGGGTTCGATCCACACGACATGGTCGATGGTGCCGGGGCGGTTCAAGGACTACATCTCGACGCCGAAGCAGAACGACTACCGCTCGATCCACACCACCATCGTCGGTCCGTCGCGCCAGCGCATCGAGCTGCAGATCCGCACCCGCGAGATGAACAAGATCGCCGAATATGGCGTCGCCGCGCACTCGATCTACAAGGACAATGCCGGCAAGGCCACCAATGGCGCCGGCCACACCATCTCCAAGGAAACCAATGCCTATGGCTGGCTCAGGCGCACCATCGAGCAGCTCGCCGACGGCGACAATCCCGAGGATTTCCTCGAAAACACCAAGCTCGAGCTGTTCCAGGACCAGGTCTTCTGCTTCACGCCCAAGGGCATGCTGATCGCGCTGCCCAGGGGGGCGACCCCGATCGACTTCGCCTACGCGGTGCATACCGACGTTGGCGACACCTGCGTCGGCGCCAAGGTCAACGGCCGGGTGATGCCTTTGATGACCGAGCTCAAGAATGGCGACGAGGTCGAGATCATCCGCTCCAAGGCGCAGGTGCCGCCGGCGGCGTGGGAATCGATCGTCGTCACCGGCAAGGCGCGCTCGGCGATCCGGCGGGCGACCAAGAACGCCATCCGCAAGCAATATTCCGGCCTCGGCGCCCGCATCCTCGAACGCGCCTTCGAGCGCGCCGGCAAGAAGTTCTCCAAGGACAGCCTGAAGTCGGTGCTGCACCGCCTGGCGCGCAAGGACATCGAGGACGTGCTGGCTTCCGTCGGCCGTGGCGAGCTGTCGTCCAACGACGTCGTCCGCGCCGTCTTCCCCGACTACAAGGAAGAGCGCGCCACCCATCCGGCCAAGCCGCGCGAGGAGGGCTGGTCGAAGATCCGCAACGCCGCCGGCATGCTGTTCCAGATTCCCGGCCGCTCGACCGCGCCGTCGCGCAAGGAACAGAAGGCGCAAGGCAGTGCCGTGCCGATCCGCGGCGTCGGCGGCGACCTGCCGGTGCGTTTCGCCCCCGAGGGGGCTGTGCCGGGCGACCGCATCGTCGGCATCATGCAGCCGGGCTCGGGCATCACCATCTACCCGATCCAGTCGCCGTCGCTGATGGCCTTCGACGACCAGCCGGAGCGCTGGATCGACGTGCGCTGGGACCTCGACGAGGGCTCGAAGGAGCGTTTTCCGGCGCGGCTTTCGGTGACCGCGATCAACGCGCCGGGCTCGCTCGCCGACATTGCCCAGGTGGTCGCCGCCAACGACGCCAACATCCATACGCTGTCGATGATCCGCACCGCACCCGACTTCACCGAAATGCTGCTCGATCTCGAAGTCTGGGATCTGAAGCACCTGAACCGGCTGATCTCCCAGCTCAAGGACAACTCCAGCGTCAGCGATGCCCGCCGCGTCAACGGCTGAGGCAGGGGCTGAGGCAGGCGCGCTGGACTGAAGACAGGAAAGACGACGATGCAGACACAAGACGTTCTCGACATTTTCCGCTCGGCGGGCGCGGTGCTCGAAGGCCATTTCATCCTGACCTCGGGCCTGCGCAGCCCGGTGTTCCTGCAGAAGGCACGCGTCTTCATGCATGCCGACAAGACCGAGGCGTTGTGCAAGGCGCTGGCCGAGAAGATCCGCGCCGAGGTCAAGGGCGACATCGACTATGTCGTGGGCCCGGCGATCGGCGGGCTGATCCCGGCCTATGAGACCTCCAGGCACCTCAAGGTGCCGGCGATCTGGGTCGAGCGCGAGCAGGGCACCTTCCGCCTGCGCCGCTTCGAGATCGAGAAAGGCGCGCGTGTCGTCATCGTCGAGGACATCGTCACGACGGGCCTGTCGATCCGCGAGACCATCGCCTGCCTGAACGAACTCGGCGCCGAGGTGGTGGCCGCCGCCTGCATCATCGACCGCTCGGCCGGCAAGACCGATGTCGGCGTGCCGCTGGTAGCCCTTGCCGAATATGAAGTGCCGGCCTATCCGGCCGACCAGCTGCCGCCGGAACTGGCGGCGATACCGGCGATCAAGCCGGGCAGCCGGAACATTTGAGGCTTCAGTTGAGCCCGGTCACCCCCCTCTTGCCTGCCGGCCATCTCCCCCGCAAGGGGGGAGATCGGCAGCTTGGGCCAAGTGCCCCGAGAGGGAAAAAATGATCCTCGGCATCGGCAGCGACCTTGTCGACATCAGGCGGATCGAGAAATCGATCGTCCGTCATGGCGAGCGCTTCATCCAGCGTATCTTCACCGATGCCGAGAAGGCGCGCGCCGAGGGGCGGCGGGGGCGGATCGCGTCTTATGCCAAGCGTTTCGCCGCCAAGGAGGCCTGTTCCAAGGCGCTCGGCTGCGGCATATCAGAAGGTGTGTTCTGGCGCGACATGGGCGTGGTCAACCTGCCGGGCGGGCGGCCGACGATGGAACTGACCGGCGGTGCGGCGCACAGGCTGTCAACCATGCTGCCCCAAGGCCATCGCGCGGTGGTTCACCTGACCATCACCGACGATTTTCCGCTTGCGCAAGCCTTTGTGATCATCGAGGCGCTGCCGGTCGAACAACCGCCACTATCTTAGGCTTTTGGCACCGGCTTGGACATTGCTCCTGGGGCGGTGAGCCCTTATACCCATCGCGCCCCCAATCGGTGACGACAAGGGCGTGGTTGAAAACGAGGACGACATGAGCGTGGCTGAAAAACAGAAGAAGTCCGGCGGGCTCGGCGAGACCGTGAGCGTCATCGTCCAGGCGCTGCTGCTCGCTTTGGTGATCCGGTCGCTGCTGTTCCAGCCGTTCTCGATTCCGTCGGGCTCGATGCGGCCGACGCTGCTCGAGGGCGACTATCTGTTCGTCACCAAGTGGGCCTATGGCTATTCGCGCTATTCGCTGCCGTTCTCACCGGACCTGTTCTCGGGCCGCCTCTTCGGCTCGGATCCCGAGCGCGGCGACGTCGTCGTCTTCAAGTTCCCGCCCAATCCGTCGCTCGACTACATCAAGCGCGTCGTCGGCCTGCCCGGCGACCGCATCCAGATGAAGGACGGCCAGCTCTACATCAACGGCACCGCCGTGCCGCGCGAGAAGGTCGGCCAGATCGACAACCCCGATATCACCGAGGTCAACCGTCCGGTCGACGTCTATCGCGAGACGCTGCCGAACGGCGTCTCCTACGACACGCTCGACCTGACGCCGGATGCGATCGGCGACAACACGCGTGAATTCGTCGTGCCCGAAGGCCACTTCTTCATGATGGGCGACAACCGCGACAACTCGACCGACAGCCGCTTCAATGTCGGCTTCGTGCCCGCCGATCACCTCGTCGGCCGCGCCAACATCATCTTCTTCTCGATCGCCAGCGGCGCAAGCCCGCTCGAGATCTGGAAGTGGCCGACCGAGATGCGCGCCTCGCGCCTGTTCAACTTCGTCCGATAGGCATGGCAGGCAAACGGCTCACCGCCACGGAACTCGCCGACGCGCTGCAACTCCGCACCGGCCATAATTTCCGCGACCATCAGCGCCTGCAACGGGCGCTGACGCATGGCAGCGCGCGCAGCGCCAATGCCGGCGTCGACTACGAGCGTTTCGAGTTCCTGGGCGACCGGGTGCTCGGCCTCGCCGTTGCCGACATGCTTGTGTCGGATTTTCCCGATGCGCCCGAAGGCGAGCTGTCGGTCCGTCTCAACGCGCTGGTCAACGCCGAGGCGCTGGCCCAGATCGCCGACGAGATCGGCCTTGCCGAACTGATCCGCGCCGGCTCGGAAGTGCGCAATCTGGCCGAGCGCAAACGTGTCAACCTGCGTGCCGACGCGCTGGAATCGCTGATCGCCGTCATCTATCTCGACGGCGGGCTGGACGCGGCCAAGCGCTTCATCCACAAATTCTGGAAGCCGCGCGCCAAGGCCGTGGGGGCGGCACGCCGCGACCCCAAGACCGAACTGCAGGAATGGGCGCACCAGGCGTCGACTTCAGTGCCTGCCTACGAGATCGAAAGCCGCACCGGCCCTGATCACGACCCCGTCTTTTCGGTGATCGTGCGGGTCGGACAATTTTTGCCCGCCACCGGCACCGGACGCTCCAAGCGCGAGGCCGAGCAGAGCGCTGCCGCAGCCTTGCTGGTGCGCGAGGGCGTATGGAAGAATGAGGAGACCGCATCGTGACCGATGCCCCTGAAACCACACTGCCCGCAACGGGCGGCACCCGCTCGGGTTTCGTCGCCCTGCTGGGTGCGCCGAATGCCGGCAAGTCGACGCTGGTCAACCAGCTCGTCGGCGCCAAGGTGTCGATCGTCACCCACAAGGTGCAGACCACCCGCGCCATCGTGCGCGGCATCGCCACTCACGACACCGCCCAGATCGTGTTCATCGACACGCCGGGCATCTTCAAGCCGAAGCGCCGCCTCGACACCGCGATGGTGACGACTGCCTGGGGCGGCGCCAAGGATGCCGACCTGATCCTGGTGCTGATCGATGCCGAGCGTGGCATCAAGGGCGATGCCGACGCCATCCTCGAACGGCTCAAGGATGTGCGTCAACCCAAGGTGCTGATCCTCAACAAGGTCGATCGGGTCGATCCCGAAAAGCTGTTGAAGCTGACCGCAACCGCCAATGAGCGCGTCGACTTCGAGCGCACCTTCATGGTGTCGGCGCTGACCGGCTCAGGCTGCAAGGATCTGCTCGACTATCTCGCCAGGCGGCTGCCCGAGGGGCCGTGGTATTACCCGGAAGACCAGATCTCCGACCTGCCGATGCGCCAGCTGGCGGCCGAGATCACCCGCGAAAAGCTCTATCTCAGGCTGCACCAGGAATTGCCTTACTCCTCGCATGTCGAGACCGAGAAGTGGGAAGAAAAGCCCGACGGCTCGGTGCGCATCGAGCAGGTCATCTATGTCGAGCGCGACAGCCAGAAGAAGATCGTGCTCGGCCACAAGGGCGAGACCATCCGCGCCATCGGCCAGGCCTCGCGCATGGAAATCGGCGGCATCCTCGAGCAGAAGGTGCACCTGTTCCTGTTCGTCAAGGTGCGCGAAAACTGGGGCGACGACCCCGAGCGTTATCGCGAGATGGGGCTGGATTTCCCGCGCTAGCGCATTTTCTTGCGCAGCAAGGCACGATCAGTTCAGCCCTGCGATCCTGTGGGCTGCAAAGCCCGCCAGGGCGCTGATCGGAATGGCCGCCGCAGATGGGGCGGCCATGAGCAGCATGGCGATGGCGAACAGAGGATGTTCGCCTGCGATCAGCAGGCCCAACGCCATGAGGGCGGCGACCACGAGCGCTGCGCCCGTCCATATCGCCGCCGAAACCGCTGCAATGATCGAGCCACGGGTTCCAAGGCGCTGGATTGTCCGCCATTTCACAAGTGAATAGGCGCAAAAAATGATCGGCGCGAGCAGCAGCGGCCAAGCCATGATGCCCCACATGCCAAGCCTGTCGCCCGCCCGTAGGGCCAAGTAAAACCCTATCGTCAGCAGAGTATATGTTGCGCAGGATACCAGGGCTCGCCTCACCGCGGAGCCTGCTCTGTTGTTCGCATGGACAGGCTCATTTTGGCCAAACCTCGCAGGCTTTTCCACACAAGACAGTCTAAGGAACAAGTTCGTGTTGGAGCAACAAGTTCAGCTTGGGCTGGTTACCGATCTGGAACTATCGCTCTCGCAATGCTTTTTCTGAATCGGGGCGAGGTGGTGCGACATGCACATGACCGCCCTTTCATCACTCCCGATCGCCGCGCGCGTAGCGGCCCGGCGATTGCCCGACATGGCGGCTGAAGGCGGTGCTGAAGGTGCTGGCCGAGCCGTAGCCGACCTGGCGGGCGACTTCGTCGAGCGCGATGTCCTTGCCGGCGAGCAGGTTCTTGGCCAGCGCCATGCGCCAGGCCTGCAGATATTCCATCGGCCTGATACCGACCGTGCGGGTGAAGCGGTCGAAGAAGGCCGAGCGCGACAGGCCGGCCGCGCCGGCCAGGTCGGCCGCCGTCCACGGCCGCTGCGGATCGCCATGCATCCGCCTGATCGCCGCTGAAATCCTGGCATCCGCAAGTCCGCTGAGGAAGCCGGGGGCCGAGCCCTTGGCCCGGCTTGCCCTGAGCGCTTCGATCAGCAGGATCTCGACGAGGCGGCCGAGCACCAGCTCGCGGCCGGCATTGTCCCGGCTCGCCTCCTCGCCGACGAGCCGCACCAGCGTCGAAAGCCGCTCGACACCGCTGATATGGATCATGGCTGGCAGCAGCGACACCAAAAGTGCCGCATCGGGCGAGCCGAAGACGAAATAGCCGCCGAGCAGGCGGACATCGGCGGGGCCGTCCTGCCGGCCGTGGCGAACCTCCTCCGTCGGCGCCGGTGCAGTCTTTGGATCGATGCGCCGTGGCGTCACCGGCTCGAAACCGCACATGGTGAAGGCAGGGGTGGCCGGCAACAGCACGAAATCGCCCTGTTCGAGTACAACCTGTGCTTCCCCATCGACGGCGAGGCGGCATCGGCCTTCGAGCACGGCGCAGAAGCCGGGCTGGCCGAATTCCGAATAACGCACGCCCCACGCGCCGGCGCCGCTGATCCCCTTCGAGAACACGGTGCGCGGCTGCAGCAGCTCGATGACCTGGGCGAGCGGGTCGGTGGTGAGAGTGTCTGCCATTTCAGGACTGTTGCCAATAAAATACGGACTATGGATTGATGATAGTCCTGATATTGGACGGTATTTTCGTGGCGTCAACATCATCAAGGGAAAATGTCATGAAAACCGTACTGATCACCGGATGCTCCTCGGGTTATGGCCTGGAGACCGCCCGTCACTTCCATGCCGGGGGCTGGAACGTCGTTGCCACCATGCGCAGCCCACGCCAGGACATCCTGCCGCGCTCGGAGCGGATGCGGGTGGTTGCGCTCGACGTTACCAATGAGGACAGCATCGCTGCGGCGCTCGCCGCCTGCGGCCCGATCGACGTGCTGGTCAACAATGCCGGCATCGGCCTCGTCGGCGCCTTCGAGGCGATGCCGATGGTGCATGTGCGCAAGCTGTTCGAGACCAACACCTTTGGCGTGATGGCGATGACCCAGGCGGTCATCCCGCAGTTTCGCGCGCGCCGGTCGGGCGTCGTCGTCAACGTGACGTCGAGTGTGACGCTGGCGCCGATGCCGCTGGCCGCCGCCTACACCGCAAGCAAGATGGCGATCGAGGGGTTCACCGGCTCGCTGGCGCATGAGCTCGGCGCCTTCGATGTCAGGGTCAAGCTGGTCGAGCCGGGCTATGCGCCAAGCACGCGTTTTGCCCACAACACCGAGCTGCGGGTCGAGGATCTCATTCCCGAAGCCTATGCCGGCTTTGCCGGGCCGATCTTCGCCGGGTTTGCGACACCTGAAATGGTGACGAAGGAAACCGACGTCGCCGAAGCCGTGTGGTTGGCCGCGAACGATGTGTCGGGGCAGCTGCGCTTTCCGGCGGGACCCGACGCGGTGGCCCTGGCGCAGGCGGGCTGAGTCAGAGCATGATCCCGAAAAGTGGGTGCCGGTTTTCGGAAAAGATCATGCTCCAACAAGAGTCAGATCGTAGCGCAGCACGTGGTTGGGGTAGAACTGGTCGTCGATCTGGAAGCGGGTTTCGCCGGCCTTGGCAAAACCCTTCCTCAGATAGAAGTCGGTGGCGCGCTGGTTTTCGGCATTGACCGCAAGCCAGACGTCGGGCCGGCCGGTGCCGGCGCAGATGCGCAGTGCCGCCTCAAGCAGCCTGCCGCCGGCGCCCGAGCCCTGGTGGCGGGGCTGGACATAGAGCTTGGCGATTTCGAGATCGGAACAGCCGGGCACAGGGGAGGGGGCGCCCGATGTGATCTGGATGAAGCCGTCGATCCCGACGGTGTTCTGCGAGACCAGGATTGTCTGGTCTGTCCGCGCCAAGATCTCCTCGAAACCGGCGGCGGTGAAATGCTCGAGCGCATAGTCGGCGAAGAAGGCACTGACACCGTTGCGGATGTAGGTGTTCAGCCAGACTTCCAGCCCGAGTGCTGCGAGGCTGGAGGCATCCGTCAAGTTGGCCGGCCTGATCACGTCTCGATCCATTCTGTCCGCTAAGAGCAAGCAGCGAATAAAGGATGCTTTGATGTTTTGGAAGGTGTGATCCTTAAAACTCAATGTTGCCGGTTGAACGATAAAAATGTTCGCGCGAATAGAGCGCCAGAGTCGCTGTTTCGTTGGAACAAGAAAGCATGTGAAACGTTGTTTAGTGTTGGAGTGCGATGAGCGGGCAATGCACCGCTCCGTGAGGTGCACGAGCACTCCCAGGAGACTGACATGGATACCACCACTCTTCTCATCATCCTTATCGTACTTGTTCTGCTGGGCGGCGGCTGGTTTGGCCGCGGTCGCTGGTATTAATCAACGCTTTCAAGAGCGGGCGTGGCGGTAATTTTGCGCTTCTTGTTCGGCAAGACGTCAGCGACGCAGGTCATAGCCTCGTGCTCGCACTCGCATCAATAACTCCGCACGGCTCCAAACGTTGCCCGTTAGCTGCTGCCTGCCGCCAATCGAATGAAGTTGAGGCATGGCTGAACCAGTAGTCAAATCCGAAGGCCAAAAGGTCGCCGGAGCTGAAGTCGAAAGCTTTCGGAGGGATCTCGGACCGTTTGTCGTTGCCGCTGAAACGACACGCATGGCGATGGTGCTCGGCCAAAGCTTCAACTTCCTGATCGCGGGCGGCACCGACCTCGATTCTCTGGCGCGCATCGAAGCCACTTTCGCGGGCGACGCCAATGGCGGCTCGGAAATCTGCTACCGCCGAAAGAACGGCAGCGAGTGTTTTCACGGATGCGAAAGAGCCCGGCAGTCCGATCATTTTCGCCAATGACGCCTTTCTCCGTCTGACCGGATATTTGCGCGCGACGAGTTCTGGCAGGCGCTGCGAAACACCTCCAATCCCGACGTGATCAGGGACTCCATCGAGTCGCGCCTCTTTGCGCTCTCACGGTCGCATGACCTGTTGACCCGCGAGAACTGGGAAGGTGCGGGGTTGCTCGATCTGATCAAGGCAGCCCTGGAGCCGTTCGGGATCGCAAATGGCAGGTCGCAGCACGTTGTCATCACCGGCAGCAACATCCGCGTCTCACCCAAGGTTACCCTGGCACTGGGCATCGCCTTCCATGAACTTGCGACCAATGCGGTAAAATACGGCGCGTTTTCCAACAATGTTGGGTCCGTCCTGATTTCATGGACGATCGAGCCCTCGCCTGAGGGCGGTCGGCTTGTCGTGCGCTGGCAGGAGAAGGACGGTCCGCCGGTCATGCCACCGTCCAGAAAGGGTTTTGGCTCGCGGGTCCTGGAGCGCGGCCTGGCACACGAACTGGATGGCGCGGTCGATCTCGACTACCGGGTGGAAGGCGTTGTCTGCACGATGGACTTTCCTGCCGCCTGTGGTGTTCGCGATGAATAGGCTGCTTTGTGATGCTCGTCCTCCTCATGATCGAAGACATGCTGGCCGACCTCGGCTGCGTGTCGGTGATCGCTGCCGCCACGGTCGAGCAGGCGCTTGCCCTCATCACGGCGCATGATTTCGATGCCGCCATGGTGGACATGAACCTGAATGGCGACAACACCTATGTCGTGGCCGACGCGCTCGCCGCGCGCGGCGTACCTTTCGTCTTTTCGACGGGCTATAGCGGCCACATGAAGGACGGCTACCGTGATCGGCCGGTCCTGAAGAAGCCGTTCATGGACAAGGAACTGGCCGAGATGTTTGCCCACCTGCTGTCAGGCTGACCGGCAAAATCAGGAAACGCCGCGCCCACTGCTGCTCTGAAAAAGAGCTGGCGTCCTGTTGGGTCCCTGGACGGCCAGCATGCGCAGCCGCTGCCCACGCCACATCAGCAGGCTAGCGCCGACGTGCGGACCTTGCCCGTGTCGTCGGCGGTTTCGGCGAACGGCTGGCAGTTGTCGTCGTCGCCGACTTCAGCAATTTGCGGAAGCTCGGGCATTCCATGTGCGAGGGCGCGGGACAGTCGGCGACGTGGCGTATGACGTCGCGCAGCATCCTGAGCTCTATGATCTGCCGCTCCAGCTCCCTGGCCCTGGCATGGAGCTGGTCGCGCGGAATGTCGGGGCGGTCATCGCTGCCGAACATGCCCGATATCTCGGGCAGCGAGAAGCCGGCAGCCTTGCCCATGGCGATGAGCGACAGCTTCATCAGCACGTCGTGGTCGAACTGCCGCCGCAGGCCGTGCCGCGCAACCGAGCGGATCAGGCCGATCTCCTCGTAATAGCGCAGCGTCGACGGCGGCACGCCGGAGCGTGCAACGACCTCGCCAATATCCAGGAAATGCATGCTTGACCTCAAGTTGGCTTGAATTCGTACGCTGTGCCGAACAGTCGAATTCAGCAAGAGGAAAAATCATGCAAGTCATTCAACAAACACTGGAAAGGCCGGTCTGGATGGACGGGCGCGCGCTCGCCCTGCTGTTGGCCGCATCGCTCACCACAATGGCCAACGCGACGATCAGCCCGGCGCTGCCCGGGCTCGAGCGGCTGTTTGCAGGCGATCCGAACGCCGCGATGCTGACCCGGCTGCTGGTGCCGGCGCCGTCGCTCAGCGTCGCCTTGTTCGCGCCCTTTGCCGGCTTGGCGGTGGATCGGTTCGGCCGCCGCCTGCTGCTGCTTTGGGGCGTGATCCTGTTTGCCGTTGCCGGATGCGCCGGATTGGTCCTGCCCGACCTGCCCAGCATCTTCGTGAGCCGCCTCGTTCTCGGGGTGGCGGTGGCACTCATCATGACGGCGCAGACCGCCCTTGTCGGCGACTATTTCAACGGCGACAAGCGCAGTGCCATGACCGGGCTGCAGATTTCGGCACGCAATTTCGGCGGCCTCGTCTTCATCTCGCTTGCCGGATGGGTGGCGGCAATCTCGCCGCGCTGGCCCTTCGCCATCTATGGCCTCGCCATTGTCTTCCTGCCCCTGATGTGGATGGTCATCGTCGATCCGCCCCGGCGGTCGCAGGCACCGGGCGCCAAGGCAACAAGTGACGCTGCCGGGCATCCGTCCTTTGTGCTGTTGCTGTCGCTGCTGGTGCTGCTGCAGGCGCTCACCAACATGATCTTCTTCGTCATGCCGACGCAGATGTCGTTCTTCCTCGACGCGAAGGGATATGACGCCGCGATGATGACCGGCGCGATCCTCGGCACGGTGATGCTGTCCGGCGGCAGCTTCGCGCTGCTCTATCCCCGCCTGCAGCGCGCCGCCGGTTATGCCGGCATCTTCCTCATCGGTTATGCCGCGATGGCGCTTGGCTTCCTGCTTTTGGTCCTGGCCGCAACGACGCCTGTGCTGTTTGCGGCGGCCGCTGCGATCGGCGCCGGTTACGCGCTGGTTTCGCCGAGCTTCGTTGCGCTGACCTTGAACCTTGCGCCGTTGCGGCACCGGGGCGTCAGCGGCGGCGTGCTGACGGCGTCAATCTTCATCGGCCAGTTCGTCTCGCCGCTGTTCGTCACGCCTTTGATCGCCTGGCATGGCTACGGAACGCTGTTCGGCGGCACAGCGCTGCTGCTGGCGACGATGGCGATTGCGGCGGGAGCGGCCTGCGCCGCTGCCAAGGTCCGCAGACGCTGAGGCATGTCTTCGAAACCGGCGGCGAGCCGATCCGCCGCTGTCGAACAATCAGCGCGCGTTTCGGGCTGCTATGGCGAGGATGGTCTGGAACAGCTCGTCCTTGGCCTCGTCAGGCGTGATGTCGCCGCATGCGGCGGCGAAGGACAGCGCTTCGGCCGCCCCCAGCATCGCCAGAAGTCCTGACGCAGCGATGGTGCCTCCAGGCGCGAAAGGGGCGAGCAGGCTCCGGCACTTCTCCATGAAAACAGCTTCATAGTCGCGCTTGACCCTGGCCAGCTCGGGCGAGCCGGCCAGCGCCGAGATCACGCCGGGGATCTCGCGGCCCTGTTCGAGCACGCAGTCGACATAGGACGAGGCGATGACCATCGCCCGGCTTGGCAGGGTCGGCTCGCTGGCCTGGAAGGCGGCATCCATCAGCGCGGTCTGGTGGGTGTCGAACTCCTGGTAAAGGGCGGCGAGCAAAGCGGGACGCGTGGCGAAATGATCATAGACGACGGGTTTTGCCACGCTCGCCTGCTCGGCCAGCCGGGGCAAGGTCAGCGCCTCGGTGCCGTCCTCGCGGATGATGCCCCAGGATACGGCGATGAGCTGCCGGCGCCGCTCCTCCCGCGACAGGCGGCGGCGCGGTGTCTGTTCCAGCGTTTCAGCGCTTGACGTCATAATATACCAAAAGTATATACGAAAAATAGGTTACAGAAAGTATATAAGCTGTGACCGTCGCCCGCAACTGCCAACAGGAATGTCGATATGCACGCGCTCATCGTCGTCGCCCATCCCGATCCCAAGTCACTCAGCCACGGCATCGCGGCACAGCTCGCCGCAGGGGTTGAGATGGCCGGCCACACCTTCGAGATCGCCGACATTGCCGGGGAAGGCTTCGACCCGCGCTACACCGCCACCGATCTCGCCGTTCACCGCCGGGAAGTGGCACCTGCTGCCGACGTCGCCGCCGAGCAGGCGCGGATCGACCGCGCCGACACGCTGGTGCTGGTCTACCCCGTCTACTGGTGGTCGATGCCGGCTTTGCTCAAGGGCTGGATCGACAGGGTGTTCGCCAATGGCTGGGCTTATGACGAAGGCGCCGGCATCAGGCCGGTCAAGCGGCTGCGTCATCTCAAGGTGCATCTCGTCGCCCTTGGCGGCGCAACCATGCGGACCTATGCCCGGCACGGCTATTTCGGCGCGATGAAGACGCAGATCGACCATGGCATCTTCGACTATGTCGGCGCGCCTGTCGTCACATCGGAGCTTCTGCTCGACACCGAAACGCTGGGGGCGGCCGAGCATCTCGAAGCAGCGCACGCCATCGGCCACAACCTGTTCGAAGCCGGGCACAGCCGAGGCGTGGCGGCATGAGGCGGTGCGCTACAGCACCAGCAGGCCGAGGCCGCGCAACAGCTCGGTTGCCTGGCTTTTCGAGATCGCCGCACCCTTGAGGATCGCCGCTTCGTTGAGCTTCAGCGGGCCGAGGTCGCAGCCGCGCAAATCGGCACCTTCGAAGCGGCAGGAGCGCATGCTGGCGCCGCGCAGGCTGCAGCCGTCGAAAATCGCCTCGCGGAAATCGCAGCCGGTGAGCTCGGCGTCGCTGAAATCGAGATGGTCAAGCGTCTTGCGCCGGAACGAGATCGCCGGCAGCAGGGCGCTGACCATCAGGCATTGCTGGAAGTCGGCGCCGATGAAGCTGCAATGGGCGAAATTCGCCCCAGTCAGCTTGCTCTGGCTGAATGTCGCGCCGTTGAGCCGCGACCGTGTCCAGTCGGTGTTGGAGAGGTCGCAATTCTGAAACTGTGCGTCGACGCCGTCGATGGCCATGAGCCTGGCGCCCGCCATGCGGCAGCCGGTCCAACTGGTGTCGGTCAGCGTCGCAGCCTGGAGGTCGGCACCCGTCAAATTGCAGTCGGCGAACTGGCAGCCGCTGACGTCGAGCCGTGCCAGATCGTGGCCTGTCAGGTGCAGGCCGCTGAAGGAGCGCTGCCCCTGGGCGATCAGGTCGGTGAGGGCGGTGGCGGGCTGGTCGGCTGGCATCGAAAGCGTCGCGGGGAGGGCTGTCGGCGGATCAGCTTTTCTGCAGCGCGACGTGGACGCCAAGGCCGACGAGCACCGCACCGCCGGCGCGCTGCATCAGCCTTTGGGCGCGGCGCGACCGCTTGAGCCGGTCGGTCATCGCTCCGGCCAGCATGACGCCGACGACGTCGGCCAGGGTGAACATCGCATTGACCACGGTGCCTAGGATGAAGAACTGCAGCCAGACCGGAAAGGCCGCCGAAGCGTCGATGAACTGCGGCAGGAAAGCCATGAAGAAGATCGCCGTCTTGGGGTTGAGCACCTCGACGGCGATGCTCTCGACGAAGGCGCGGCGGGCGGATTTCGGCGCGATGGCGGGCAGGACGCCGTCACCCTCATTCCTGGCGCGGAACATGGCGATGCCGAGCCAGACGAGATAGGCGGCACCGGCAAGCTTGACGACCAAATAGGCCAGCGGCACGGCGTGGAACAGCACCGACAGGCCGCCGGCGGCGGCTATGACGTGAACGTAGCCGCCGAGATGGATGCCGAGTGCCGCCATCAGCCCCGACCAGCGCCCGCGCGCCAGCGTCTGGGCTGCGGCATAGAGCATGGCCGGGCCCGGCATGAAGGCGAAGATCGCGGTGGTGGCGACAAAGGCGATCAACAGTTCGGCTGACGGCATGGCAGGCTCCCGTCGCACCGAAATGGCGCGACCCATGCCGGCAAATTCGCACAGGGCGCGATCGTTCGGTAGGCGAAACCCGTCTGCCAGCCCGGCCTATATTTGGTCCAGCGATCGCGAAGCGCTGTTATGCCGCACATTTGCCGGTTTTTGCTGGCTACGGCTTTCTTCACGAAGTCGTGAGAATCGCGGGCCTACACTTTCCGCGCTCACGCTCGTCCAGACGAGACCGAGTATTCACAATGTCATATTTTTCGCAGACGATCGTCGATTTTTGGCGGGCGCAGTTTCTCAACGGCGACATTCTCCACAGCGACGACAATTTTACTGTCGCCGCCGACCCTGATCTCGACGAGGACTGCCGGGTCATGGTGCTGGAGACGATCGATGGTCGGGCCATGGCGGTGGTGACGCCCGAGCTGGCGGCCAGGGTCGGCCTGCGCAAAAGGCAGGGCCTGTCCATCGCCGGCTTTCGCCACGCCCTTGATGGAGCGGGTGTGATGCTGCATGGCGCCGACCGCATCTATCATTTCACCGAGGCGGAGAAGAAGCGGCTGGCACTGGACGAGCCGGTCGCCGGGCCGAGGCGTCTGAGCGCCGAGGACGCGGCGCTGTTTTCAGGTTTCCAGGCGCAGGCGTCGGAGCAGGACCTCGATGGTGCCTCGGTCGAACTCGACCACTGGCTGGTGTTCGGTTCCTTCGAGCAGGACCGTCTTGTCTGTGCCGGCAGCATGTATCCCTGGATGAACGGTCGCGTCGCCGATCTCGGCGTGCTGACGCTCGAGCCCTACCGGGGCAAGGGCCACGCCCGCAAGGTGGTGCGTTCGATCAGCCGGCACGCCTGGGACCTGGGATATGAGCCGCAGTACCGATGCCAGCTCGACAATGCGGCGTCGATCCTGCTCGCCGGCAAGGCCGGCCTCGAGCTGTTCGGCACCTGGGAGGTGGTTTCGCCCGATTCCGCCGTCTGATCCCGGCGCCGATGCTCATACTGGCCGGCTACAGCAAGTGGACGAGCCCGGCCTGTGTCGGCTCGAGTAAAATGGCTCGCAGCCAGTGGCGGGGTCAACCATGCCAGCCTTCGGCGGCAAGCAGCCGGCGGATGACCGACACCAGCGTGTCGCGCGCCTCGCGCCTGATGGCGAAGCCGGCGACAGCGATGCCTTGGGCAGGCGCGTAATAGGCCGCGGTGCCCCAGAAGCCGAGATGCGAGTAGACCTCGGCACCGTCGACGGTGTCGACTGATATGCCGAGGCGATAGGTGGCGGCACCGTCGTGGCTGCCCTGGGAGAGCATTTCGCGCAGCGTGTCGGGACTGTCGAAGACACGGCCTTCGAACAGCGCGGCAAAGAGGGTGGCGAGGTCGCGCACCGACATCACCAACCCGCCGCCGCCATAAAGATCCATCGAGGCGCTGATCCCGGTGGCATCGACATCGCCGAAAAACTGGCGCGCCCGCGGCTCGACGTGCGCCGGCTGCGGCTCCGATATCTCCCACCAGCTCGTTGCAAGGCCGAGCCGCTCGAATCCCATCTCGCGCCGGACGGTTTCCGCAAGCGTCGTGCCCGAGATGCGCTCGATGATGTCGCCAAGCAGGATATAGCCGGTGTCGGAATAGCTGAAGCGCGTGCCCGGCTCGCTGAGCGGCGCCGAGAATTTGGCGCCGAGGCGAACCTGCTCTTCGCGCGTCCACAAATGCTGCGGCTCGCGCAGGACGGTGGCAAAGAATTCGGGGGCGTTGGTGTGGTCGACGAGCCCGCCGCTGTGGTCGAGCAGATGGCGAACGGTGATCCTGTCGGTGTTGTAGCCGGCGGCAGTCAGCAACGCGTTGAACAGCGGGTCGACCAACCGTGCGACCGGGCCGTCGAGATCGATCAGCCCGCGTTCCCAGAAGCGGAGGATGGTGGCGGCAACGAAGGTCTTTGTGTTGCTGGCGACCCGGAGCGGCGTGTCGAGCGACATCGGCCTGCCAGTTTGTTCGTCGGCCATCCCCGCGGCCGTGGCCCAGGGCCGCTCAAGGCCCTGGCCCGTGGCGTAGAGTGCCAGCGGAATCCGCTGCTCGCTGACAAGGTCGACAAGCTCTTTCCGGTTCAATCCATGTCCCCGGCGGCGACGCGGCCGCATCCTGATTCGCGGGTCAGTCTCTCCGGCGGTGCCGGCGAGGCATAGCGCCAGTTGGCGTAACAGCCTGGCCAGCCGTGTCGGCGGCGCGACGAACGTCTCTCCAGTCGGCCTGTATTCTTCGATGTGGGTTTGCTAATATGCTGTCGTTGCCAAGTTGTTCGTGGGGCGCAGGGCGCTTTATGACCGATACCGAATTGCTGGAAAGCCTCGCAAAGATTCGCAGTTACAGCGAAGCCCGTGGATTCGACTTTGCTCTCGACTGGGATCCGTCGATCCTGCTGTCGATACGCGAGGTCATCGGCTTCGTTGCTCTTTTTGGTCATCCAGGCAAAAGCTCATCGGTGCGCCTTGGCGCTTTCGAGCGATCGTCACTGGACGAGCGGACCAGAAACCTGGAGTGGCTGCTGCGCGAGGTGACCGGTCAAGAGACCGGTTCGGCGGCGGATGTGTCCGAATTGCAGCGGCTGCTGTGGGTCGCGGCAAGCAAGCTGCAGCACATCGACGACGGACTTCGCCAGTATCAGCCAGGCGCGGCAAAAGCCCTCGAGGTACTCGTCGGGGCCGGTTATGTCGCAAGCATGCCAAAGCGTTTTCAGGATCTCCTCGATCGATCGCCCGATGTCGCCCCCGATTTCGGCGGCGACGGGGCAAATGACGGACAGCGCCCGGCCGAGGTCGCCGGTGCGGCTGAGCCGGAGCCCGTTCGAGAGCCTGTTCCGACAGCCGTCCTGGTGGATGAAGGTTACGGCAAGCGGTCACAGCTCTGGCCGCTGCTGTCGCTGTCGGCCGCCGTGATCCTGCTCGCCGCGATGATCCTGGCGCCCACCCTGGGCATTAACCTGCCCCGCTTGTTTGGCGCTGAGGCAGACATTCTTCATGGCGCGGTGGTCGTCGGGCTCTGCATCATCGGCGCCGCCGTGGTGGCGGTGCGGCTGCAGGGCCTGCTTGCCGACCGGCGGGCCATCGAGAGCACTGAGCGAAGTCTCGCCACCGCCAGGCTGGAGGCTGCGCGGATTTCGCGTGGTCTCGGGTATCGTGACGCAGCATCGGGTGCGCAACGGGAGGAGGCTGAAAGCGGCTACGCCTCTCCAGGCGGCTGACCTGTTATCATGTCCCGCTTTGCCGGACGTCCCCAGGCAGAGTTGTTGAAGGAACGGGCTGCCAGGCGGGCGGAAGTATCAGCCATTTCGGTCGAACTCGACCAGCTCGAGGCCGAGCTGAAGGTCCGCAAGGCGGAACTGCGGTCGGCTGGCCTGTGGTTGGCCGCCGACGGCACCGTCTTCGTGATCGGGATCATCGCTTCGCCTGTCACCGGCGGCCTGTCGCTGGCCATCGCCGCCTATGAGCTGCTGCGCCTGGGAATGGGCGGACTGGAAGCAGCACGGATCAGCGGTCCCGTGCGCGAGCTGCAAAGACGCATCCTCGGCTGCCTGCTGAAACTGGAGCAGGCGGGTAGGGAGATCGGCCAGATCGACCGGGAACTGGCGAGCAGGACGAAGTCCTGAGCGAAGGCTCGGCGAGGCGGGGCCGACGGTCTTCACTCCAGCGACGGCGAACTGCCGAGCGACAGCGCCAGCTTGCGCAGCAGCCGCGCGAGTTGCGCCTGCTCGTCCCAGCTCAGGCTTTCGAGCATCAGCGTTTCCACCGCCATGTCGGCCTCGAAGGCCTCGCGGGCACGGGCAAGACCTTCCTCGGTCAATTCGACCGGCAGGCTGCGGCCGTCGCCATCGGACGCGACCTGCCTGATCAGGCCCGCCTTGACCAGCTTGACGATGCGGTTGGTGGCGCCGCCCGACGAGATCATCATCGACTTGTAGAGCTCGGTCGGACGCAGCCGGTAGGGCGGGCCCGAGCGCAGCAGCGTGAACAGCACGTCGGCCTCGCCGGTGTCGAGCCCGTAGGAGGCGAAGATCGCCTCGATCTTGGGCCGGGCGGCAAGCGTGATCCAGCGGGCGCGGCCGAGGATCGCCATGCCGCGCGTGTCGAGATGCGGCAGTTCCCTGGCCCATTGCGCCCGGCGGGCATCGATGCCGTCCTGCAGGCCGTCGCCGGCCAGTTCCCCAATATTCTCGTCGAGATGTCTTGACACTAAGATAATTCCATATTTATCTTAGTACTAAGATATCTCGGAGATGACCATGACGCAACAGGAAGTTCTTCGTTTGCCGGTGTCCTATGCCGCGCGCTCGCCGCTGATCCTGCTGGCCTTGTGCGGCCTGGTCTTCGCCACCCGCATCATGATCTCCAAGGCGGCGCTGAATGCCGGCATGCAGCCATTCCAGCTGGCGCTGGTCGCCAATGTCGGCGCCGGCATGGTGCTGCTGCCGCTGCTCGCCGCTTCCGGGCAGGGCATTCCGCGCCAGCGCAGCCACATCCTGCTCTATCTGGTGCTCGGCATCATCAGCTTCATCGTGCCGACGGTGCTCGGCTACCACATCGTCGACCGGGTCGGGCCGGCCTACACCTCGACGGTCTATTCGCTGTCGCCGCTGCTGACGATGAGCTTTGCCGCCGGCCTCGGCATCGAGCGCATGTATCTCCGGCGTTTCGCCGGCATCCTGATCGGCCTCGCCGGCATGGCGGCCCTGGTGCAGCAGCAACTGGCCGAGATCGACTTCTCGCAGACTGTCTGGGTGCTGCTCGGCATCATCGTTCCGGCCTGTGCCGCCGCCGGCAACATCATCCGCACGGCGTACTGGCCCAAGGGCTCGTCGGCGCTCGCCTTTTCCTGCGGCATCCTGTTGAGCTCGAGCCTGATGGTGGCGCTGGTGGCGCCGTTCTTCGAGGCGCCGTCGAGCTGGGTCTTTTTCGACCGCGACATCCTGTTCTGGATCGGTTGCATGGTCGCGACGTCAGCCTCGTCCTATCTGCTCAACTTCCGCCTGCAGGAGATCGGCGGGCCGGTGTTCTTCAGCCAGCTCGGCTATTGGGGCACCGGCTTCGGTGTGGTGCTGGCGGCCATGCTGTTCAACGACGTGCTGACTGTGCTGTCGGTCGCAGGTCTGGCGGCGATCATCGCCGGCGGCGTGCTGGCCAACCGCAAGCGCGCCTGATCAATCAAACTTCAACGAGGAGAACGACATGTCCTTCCAGGCCTATCTCGACACCATCAAGACCAGGACCGGCAAGGGGCCGGAGGACCTGCTCGCGCTCGCCGACGGCAAGGGCTTTTCGCAAGGCGGCAAGCTGAAGCCCGGCGTCAAGGCCGGGCAGATCATCGAATGGCTGGGCGCCGACTTTGGCCTCGGCCACGGCCATTCGATGGCGGTCTATGCGCTTTTGAGCGGCAAGAAGCAGGTCGGCGACAAGTAGCTGTTGCCGTCTGCTGGACATGCGTCTTGGCTGCGACATCAGGCATCCGGGCGCAGGCGGAACCTGCGCCCGGCCGGCACTATCCCTTTTTGTTCAGTTGCTCGACGCTTTCCTTCGTGTTGGCGATGATATGCTCGAGCTTTTCGTGCATGGCACGCCCGGCCTGTTCGGCCTTCGCCACCACGTCGGAGCCGTCGACCCGGACATGCTGGCCAGATTTCACGACCAGGACGCCGTCGACGATGACGGTGTCGACGTTGCGCGCGCCTCCCGAGAAGACCAGGGAGAAATACGGATCGATGACCGGCGCGATGTTGAGGTCGGTCTTGCGGACCAGAATGATGTCGGCCTTCTTGCCCGGCGTCAGCGAGCCGATCTCCCGATCGAGGCCAAGGGCCCTGGCGCCTCCGAGCGTAGCGATTTCAAGGATCCGTTTCGGCTCGAGCGCCCGGTCGACGTCGGCACGCTGCTTGTGGGACCATTGCAGCGCCCGCATGACGGTGAAGAAGTCGGCGGTGGCCATCGCACTCGACGCGTCGACGGACAGGCTGAGGCTCGCGCCCAACTGCTCGAGCTCGGCGAACTGGATGTAGCCATTCCTGACCGTCGAGTAGGGGATTTCGATCGCTGGCGACATCGAGAACTGCACGTTCTTGGCGACGAGCGTGTTGCGCTCTGCTTCGGTCAGTCCCTGGGTATGGATGAAGAGGATATGGGGGCCGAGCAAGTCGTGCTTGTCCATGAAGGCGACCAGCCCGTGGGCGGTATTGCCGTAGTGGAGCGAAACTGGCAATCCGAGCTCTTTTGCAAACTGTGCTTCTGCGACGAACTTGTCGTCGTCGCCGCCGCTTTTCAGGATGTCCGGGGCGGGCGTCTGGAGGTTGACGCCGACCGTGATGAGGGGGTGTCCCGTGGCCCACTGCTTGCGCACCGCTTCGACGCCGGTGGTGTCGAGGCGTTCCCCGCGGCCCGGCGTTCCATAGGAGTATCGTGTGCGGACTCCGAGATCGATCGAGGCGCGTATCTCGGCGTTGGCGTGCTCGACCGAGCGGGTGTTGTGGCTGAAGTTGTTGATACAGGTGGTGCCGGAGAGAAGCGCTTCCAGAAGCCCGAACCTCGCCGAGGCGGACGCGTCGTCCGGCGTGCACAGCGGGGCTGCCCTATTGGTCGTCGGGAAGTAACCCCGGACAGGATCGTCGCCTCTTATCGAACCGCGCAGGAAGGCGTTCCAGAGATGGGAATGTGTGTCGATGAAGCCAGGCATGACGATCATGTCGGTGGCATCGACTGCCTCGATCCCCGCAATACTCAGTTTCTCGCCGACCGCAACGATCCCGCCGTCCTTGACGTGGACCTCGCCGCTGGCGAAATCGCCGACGTCCCCATCCATGGACAGGATGTGACCGGCGCGAATGACGAACTCGTTGCCCAATGCCGGATTTCCGGCTGCAGCGCCCTGGGTCTGCGCACTGCTGCCGGCGGGCGCGGCAGCGGCGGCACCCATGGCCAGCGTTGCCTTCAGAAAGCCGCGACGGCCGATCTTCGATGCAGGTGCTCCGCTATCCGTGGAACCGGGTTTGCTCATAAAGGTCCTCCCAATCAGCACTCAGATTATTTTGAGCTTAAATTTTTTAAGTCTAAAATAACCTAGCGTCAACGCTGGTGTCCCTGCGCTATGGAGAGGGCTTAAGAGGTGGCGGAACAGGCAGGCTGCGGGCTGCCATGCCAGCCCTCTCATGTCGCCGTCGGCTCGGCCAGCACCGCCGCCACGAAGCTGCGCAGGCCGGCGGCGACAAAATCCTCGACCCGGCCCTGCGGGTCGAAACCCCACCACAAAAGCGAGCCTTGCCATTGCGAGGCCATGAGCAAGCCGATCCCTTGGGGCGCTGTGGCAACCCTGGCGAAACGCTCGTCGAGTGCCGCCGACAGCGCAGCCTTCCAGGCAGCGCCGCGCGCCCTGAGCACCGGATCGCGCAGATCCTCGCGCAACACCAAAAGGCCCTCGGCATAGGTTTCGATGCCGCCATAATCCGACAGGCCGACAAGCAGGGCGATCGCACCCTCAGGCGTTTTCGGCGTCGCGGCGGCAAGTGCCGCTGTCTTGGCGTCGAGCCCGTCCCAGGCGTGCAGAAGTGTTGCCTGCTTGAGCCTGGCCTTGGTCCCGAAGCGTTGCACCAGCGTTGCCGGCGACAGGCCGCAGGCGCGCCCCAGGCTTTCGAAGGTAAGCGCATCGGGGCCGTGCTCATGCAGCAGCCGCGAGGCGGCGACCAGAACCTCTTCGTCGGACAGGGTTTTGCGGCGGGGCATCTTGACCTTTATTTATAAACGAATATTCATTTATATATCGCTTCGAAGCCGATGACCAGCCTCCGACAGCAACACTCTCGGGAGAGATCGATGACACTGCAAGGAAAAGTAGCGCTCGTTGCCGGCGCCAGCCGCGGTGCGGGCAGGGGCATTGCCATGGAACTGGGCGCGGCCGGCGCCACCGTCTACGTCACCGGGCGGACGACGCGCGACCGCCAGTCCGAATACCAGCGGCCGGAGACGATCGAGGAAACCGCCGAGGCCATCGACGCGCTTGGCGGCAAGGGCATCGCTGTGCGCGTCGACCATCTCGTTTCCGACGAGGTCCGCGATCTCGTTGCCCGCATCCGCAAGGACGAGGGCCGGCTCGACATACTGGTCAACGACATCTGGGGCGGCGAAAAGCTGTTCGAGTGGAACAAGCCGGTGTGGGACCACGATCTCGACAATGGCCTGCGCATGCTCAGGCTGTCCATCGACACCCATCTGATCACCGCCCATCACGCGCTGCCGCTGATGATCGAGAAGCCGGGCGGGCTCTTGGTCGAGGTCACCGACGGCACGGCCGAATACAATGCGGTGAACTACCGCCTGTCGCCCTTCTACGACCTGTGCAAGTCGGCGGTGCTGCGCATGGCCTGGGCGCATGCCAGGGATCTCGCGCCGCATGGCGCGACCGCGGTGGCGATCACGCCCGGCTGGCTGCGCTCGGAAATGATGCTCGAGCATTTCGGCGTCACCGAAGCCAACTGGCGCGACGCGCTTGAAAATGTTCCGCATTTCGCCATTTCCGAGACGCCGCGCTTCGTCGGCCGCGCCGTGGCGGCCCTGGCGGCCGACCCCGATGTGGCGCGCTGGAACGGCCAGTCGCTGTCCAGCGGCGGCCTGGCGCAGGTCTATGGTTTCACCGATCTCGACGGTTCCCGTCCGAATGCCTGGCCCTATGTCGTCGAGGTGCAGGATGCCGGCAAGCCGGCCGATACGACGGGCTATCGCTGAACGCGACGACGCGTCTGCAGCCGGGTCTGCGCCAGTCCCCGAGATGCCGATGGCATGGCGGAGATCGGCCGGCGGCGTTTTTCATCGCCTCGCCTGTTGGAGGGCCACGCTTCCGCGGCTGGTGAGCGGGTAGGCCAGGAATTTTCGCACGGGGCCGGCCTTGACCATATCCCCTCCAGGGGGATAGCAATTAGGCATGACGGAACATGCTCATCTCCACACCTCCCATCCCGACACCATCAAGCGGCTGAAGCGGGCCGAGGGCCATCTGCGCGGCATCATCGCCATGATCGAGGCGGGCCGGCCGTGCCTCGACATCGCCCAGCAGCTTCATGCCGTGGAAAAAGCCGTCGGCCAGGCCAAGCGCACTTTGATCCAGGATCATCTCGACCATTGCCTGGAGGACGCGGTCGGAAGCCTGCCGCGCGCGCAGCGCCAGTCGATCGACGACTTCAAGGAAATCACCAAGTACCTCTGAGCAGGCCGCCGGCTATGCGCCGGTCGCCGTGCTGTCCCAGAGTGCCTGATACCGCCAGAGCCCGACCATGCTTCAGATCCTGTCCAACCGAACCTACCGGCATCTCTTTGCCGCACAGCTGATCGCGCTGATCGGCACCGGCCTCGCCACCGTGGCGCTCGGGCTTTTGGCCTATGAGCTGGCCGGACCCGATGCGGGTGTCGTTCTCGGCACTGCGCTGGCGATCAAGATGATCGCCTTCGTCCTCGTCGCACCTGTTGCCGCAGCCTTCGCCGAGCGGCTGCCCAGGCGTTCGATGCTTGTCTGCCTCGATCTTGTGCGCGCGGCGGTGGTGCTGCTTCTGCCCTTCGTCACCGAGGTCTGGCAGGTCTATGTGCTGATCTTCGTGCTGCAGTCGGCCTCCGCCGGCTTCACCCCGGCATTCCAGGCGACCATCCCCGACGTGTTGCCCGAGGAGAAGGACTATACGCGAGCGCTGTCCCTGACCCGGCTTGCCTATGATCTGGAGAGCCTTGTCAGCCCCATACTGGCTGCGGCACTGCTGACGGTGGTCAGCTTCCACGAGCTGTTCGCCGGCACGGTCATCGGTTTCCTCGCCTCCGCTGCACTTGTCGTCTCGGTGACGCTGCCGAGCCCGAAACCGTCTGTGCCGCGAGGCATCTATGAGCGCACCACCAGGGGCCTGAAGATCTATCTGGCGACGCCGCGGCTGCAGGGCCTGCTGGCGGTGAGCATGGCGGTGGCGGCGTCGGGCGCGATGGTGATCGTCAACACCGTCGTCATCGTGCAGGGCGAGTATGGCCTGACGCAGAAGGCGACCGCAGTGGCGCTCGCCGCCTATGGCGCCGGCTCGATGACGGCGGCGCTGATGCTGCCCAGAATCCTCGACAAGGTGCCGGACCGCTCGATCATGCTGGCGGGCATTTCCCTTTTGGCTGTTGGGCTTGTTTCCGGCACGCTGGTGCAGGGTTTTGCCGCGCTCTTGCCGCTGTGGTTCCTGCTCGGCCTCGGCTATTCGATGGCGCAGACGCCGGCGGGCCGGCTGCTCAGGCGCTCGTCGCACGCCGAGGACAGGCCGGCGCTGTTTGCCGCGCAGTTCGCGCTGTCGCATGCCTGCTGGCTCATCACCTATCCGCTGGCCGGCTGGCTCGGCGTCTCGGTCGGCCTGCCCATGACCTTCGTCATCATGGCCGGCATCACGGCTGCTGCGGTCGCCACTGCGCTGGCGCTGTGGCCGTCGTCGGACCCCGAAATCGTCGACCATCACCATCACGGCCTCGCCGATGACGACCCGCATTGGACCGAGGGCGGACATCGTCATGGCCACCGCCATGCCCATGGCTTCGTCATCGATACGCTGCACCAGCAATGGCCGCGCCATGGCTGACAAGGCCACGGCAGACGTGACATTGCAGATCTGACACGGCTGTCGCGTCAAGCGCTCGTGCCGCAGTGACTTTGCGGCGGCACTGTGGCATGGCGCTGACATGAAGGGGATGCGGCTCATCTTGCGGGACAGGCTGTCGGCTGGCGTCATCGCCGGCATGATCGCCTTCATGCTGCTGTTCCAGGCGCTGCTTTCGGGCGCTGCTTCCGGCGCCATGGCCGCGTCCGCCGCCGACCCGCTCGGCGTCATCTGCACCATGGACGGCATGGGCCCGGCCGGCGGCGACACCAGGCCCGCCCGCAGCCCGGCCGACTGTCCCTGCGGCACGCTCTGCCAGCTTGCGGTTGCGACGACGCCCGGCCTGCCGGGCGAGCAGCTTGCCTTCATCCTCGAGCGGCCCGAAGCGCAAGGCACCGTCCTTGCCGAACCAGGGCAGCCTGCGCCCCAGGGCCAACGCGGCCTGATCGCCGAGGCGAGGGCGCCTCCGTCTGTCTCCGTCTGACGTCGAACCCTGCGGGCCGCTAGGCCCGTGCTTCCACGCTATGGAGACAACAATGTCCGATATGACCCTCGGACGGGAGAACGCCGTCGCGCGCTCCGCGTCCAACCTTTACCGCGCCGTCTGGCGCTGGCACTTCTATGCCGGGCTGATGGTGCTGCCGTTCATGATCACGCTCGCCGTCACTGGCGCGCTCTATCTGTTCAAGGACGAGATCGACACATCAGTCTACTCCGACCTCAAGCGCGTGACCGTCGCGCAGACCAAGGTCACGCCCGAGGTCATGGTCGACGCAGCCCTTGCCAACTATCCCGGCACGGCGGTGAAATATCTCGACCCGGCAATGCCTGGGAGTTCGGCCGAAATCACTGTCGCATCAGCCGATTTCGGCAAGCTCGCCGTCTATGTGAACCCTTATGACGGGTCGGTGCTGGGCGCCTTGCCCGATCGCGGCACCATCATGTGGACCATCCGCTACCTGCACAGCCTGAAATATTTCGGCGACGGCGCGCGCATGGTGATCGAACTTGCCGGCGGCTGGTCGATCCTGCTTGTCGGCACCGGCATCTATCTCTGGTGGCCGCGCGGCAAGAAGGGCGGCGTCGTTTCGGTGCGCGGCAAGCCCAGGAACCGCATGTTCTGGCGCGACCTGCATGCGGTGACCGGCCTGTTCGCAGGCGTCTTCATCGTCTTCCTGGCGATAACAGGCATGCCCTGGTCGGGCGTCTGGGGCGAAAAGGTCAATGAATGGGCCAATGGCAGCAATTTCGGCTACCCCTCGGGCGTGCGCGTCGACGTGCCGATGTCGGGCGAACATCTCGACCATGTCGCCAAGACGTCGTGGTCGCTGGAGCAGGCCAGGCTGCCGGAATCGTCTGCTGCCGCGGGCACGCCGATCGGGCTGAACAAGGCTGTCGAGACCTTCGACAGGCTGGGGCTGCATCGCGGCTATACGGTTGCGATCCCAGGAAAGCCGGCCGGCGTCTACACCGGCTCGGTCTATCCGGATGCTGCCAGCCAGCAGAGGGTGATCCATCTCGACCAGTATAGCGGCGAGCCGCTGATCGATATGGGCTTTGCCGATTACGGCCTCGGCGGCAAATGGATGGAGTGGGGCATCTCGGTGCATATGGGCCAGGAGTTCGGGCTGGTCACCCAGCTCGTGCTGCTGGCCGCCTGCCTTGGCATCGTGCTGCTTGCGGTGTCTGCCGGGGTGATGTGGTGGAAGCGCCGTCCGGCCGGCTCGCTCGGCGTGCCGCCGCTGCCCGACGACCCAAAGGTGTTCCGCGGTCTGATCGCCATCCTTGCCTTGGGCGGCATCGCCTTTCCGCTCGTCGGCATCTCGCTTTTGGTGATGCTCGTGCTCGACTGGGCCGGAACGCGGGTGATGCGACCACGCTTCGCCTGACATGCTTTGCCTGGCAGGGGGGGCGGCCGCCGCTTGATCGGCGGCGGCCGCCTTGGCGCTGCTCAGTCGTCGGGCTAAGCTCACGCGCCGGCGTCATCGGCCGGGAGCAAGCGAGGACCAACATGCGGAGAGCATTTCTGGCAGCACTGCTGACGCTGACCATCGCCACGCCTGTGATGGCGACCTCAGGGCCGGGCTGCCTGGTGGTGGTCAATGTCGCTGGCAATGATGCGCTCAACATGCGGGCGCGGCCCTCGGCCAATGCCCGCATCGTCGACGTGCTGCCGCCTGAGACGCACGGCATCATCCATCTCGACGCCGCCTGCCGGCCGGCGAGCGCCCCTTGGGCGAGCCGCTGGTGCCCGGTCACCCATTACAATGGCGACCGCACCACCAAGGGCTGGGTCAAGGCGCGTTTTGTCCGCGACAGCGACTGCCCGTAAGGCTCGAACGGCTTTCGCCAGCAAGCTGGACCAACCGGCTTTGCTTGACCCGTGGCCTGTCCTGGGGCACTGACGCCGTCCCGAAAAAGCCCTCGATCCAGGACTGGCCCAAGACCGGGATCGGTCCAAGGTCAAGGCTGGGCCAAGACAAGAACAGGCAAGACAATGACAACCGGCAAGCATGGCGGCCATGCAGGCATCGCCTTTGCGCTCATCGTGACAAGCACCGTGCTCGGCATCGCCGGCACCGATCTCGTGCTGCCGGCTGTGCCTGGCTTGCCCGAGGTGCTGGGCGGCACCTATGCCCAGGCGCAATTCGTGCTGGCGGCCTTCGTCACCGGCGCTGCAGTTGGCCTGCTGGCCTTCGGCACGCTCGGCGCGCGTTTCGACCAGCGCCGTCTGCTGGTCGCTTCGCTCGTCGCCTATGGCCTGATCTCGGCGGCCGCCGGCATGAGCAGCTCGCTCGACATGCTGATCGGCCTGCGCTTCCTGCAGGGCGCGGCGGGTTCGGCCGCCGCCGTGTTCGCGCCGGGCATGATCCGCGCTTTGTTCGGCGACGAACGTGCGGTGGGCAAGCTCGGACTACTCGGTTCGATCGAGTCGCTGACCCCTGCCTTGGCGCCGGTAGCCGGTGTCTGGCTGCTGTCGCTCGGCGGCTGGACCATCTCGTTCGACGTCATTGCCACCCTGTCGCTGCTTCTGGCCGCCGCCGTCGCCTTGTTGAGCCGCCACCTGCCGGCGCTGATGACCGGCAAGGGGGCAGGCGGTTATGCCCATCTTTTGCGCGACGCCGTCTTCCTGCGCTATGCGGTGAGCCATGCCTTCACCCTGGGGGCTCTTCTGGTGATCGTCTTTGCCGCGCCCACGGTGTTCGTGGCGGCGCTGGGCGCAGGCCTCAAGGACTTCATCATCATGCAGATGACCGGCATCGCCACCTTCATCGTCGCCGCCAACTGGACCGGCCGGCTGACCGGGCGCTTCGGCGCCGAGCGGATGATCTGGTTCGGCACCGCACTTTCCGCCCTCGGCGGCGTGGCGATGCTGGCCTATGCGCTGACAGGCGGGGCCAACACGCTGGTGGTGACGGCGCTGTTCGTGCCGTTCAATTTCGGCCTCGGCTTCCGCGGCCCGCCCGGCTTCCACCGTGCTGTCGTGGCCTCGCAGGGCGACGATGCCAGAGGTGCTGCCCTTGTCGTCGTGGCGATCCTCGGCACCACGGCGGCCGGCACGGCAGTCGTCGCGCCCTTCATCACGCTTGGCCTGTTGCCGCTGGCGCTCGCCGCTGCGGCACTGGTGTTGGGCGCGTTGCTGCTGCTGGCACTGATCCCGCCGCTGCCCGAGCGCTGAGCCGCCGGGCCTGGTTCCGGCCAACCGTCTTGGCCAGCCATAGTTCTTGATTTCGTCGCCCAACCGGCTGATGGTCCGGCCATGGAGTGGCGCGACGAAGGAATCATCCTCGGCACCCGCAGGCATGGCGAAACCTCTGCCGTGCTGGAGGTGATGACGCGCGCCCATGGCCGGCATCTCGGCCTGGTGCGCGGCGGCCGCTCGCGCAAGCAGCAGCCGGTGCTGCAGGCCGGCAACCGCGTCGAGCTGATCTGGCGCGCCCGCCTCGACGAACATCTCGGCACCTTCCAGGCCGAGCCGATCGAGCTCAACGCAGCCAGGCTGATCGACAGCGCGGTTGCCGTCTATGCGCTGCAGACACTCGCCGCCCATCTCCGGCTGCTGCCCGAGCGCGACCCGCATGCCGGCCTCTACGAGACGCTGGCGATCCTGATCGAACATCTGAACGATGCCGACGCCGTCGGCGAACTCGTGGTGCGCTTCGAGCTGCTGGTGCTGGACGAGCTCGGCTTCGGCCTCGATCTCACCGAATGCGCCGCCACCGGCGCGCTCGAGGAGCTGAGCTATGTCTCGCCGAAGTCGGGCCGCGCCGTGTCGCGCGCCGCCGGCGAGCCATGGCGCGACAAGCTGCTGCCGCTGCCACATTTCCTGCAGCGCGGGGCGCGGCAGGGCGCCGACCTCAAGTCCATCGAGGATGCCTTCCGGCTGTCGAGCTTCTTCTTTGCCCGCCATGTCTACGAGCCGCGCGGCATCGAGCCGCCGGATGCGCGCGGCGGGCTTCTGACGGCGCTGCGGAAATTCCACGCCGCCCGAGCCATCTCGCCCGGCGCGATTTCCCATGGAGACACTGCCGCATGAGCGAAGTCGAACTGTTCCCCGGCCTGGTGTCTCCGCTTGGCCTGGGTACGATCCCGCATGAGGACGTGCATCTTTATTCCGGCACCGAGCTTTTGCAGCGCGTCGTCGACGGGCTCTACCCCGCGCCGCCGATCGCGGCTGCGATGAATTTCGGCCTGACCGAGGTCGAAACGGGCCGCGCGGTGTTTCGTGGCCTGCCCGGCGACCGCCATCTCAACCCGCTCGGCACGGTGCATGGCGGCTGGGCGGCGACCTTGCTCGATTCGGCGCTGGGCTGCGCCGTGCACAGCACGCTGGACAAGGGCGAGGCCTACACGACTGTCGAGTTCAAGGTGAACCTGACCCGGCCGATCACGCCCAAGACGGGCGAAGTGGTCTGCGAGGGCAGGGTGATCCACAAGGGCCGCACACTTGCCGTGTCGGAAGCGACGCTGAAGGACAAGGACGGCAAGCTGCTCGCCTTCGGCACCGAAACATGTTCGATCTTTCCGGTCGCCAATCTGGCGGCGCGGTAAGCCGGCCAATCTGAGGGGGAACGGCCATGCTTGAGAGCCTGTTGGGCGTCATCGCCATCGTGGCGCTGTTCATCATCATTTCGAAGCAGCAGAGCCGGCTCGGCCTGCTCGAGCGCGAGTTGGGCGCGCTGCGCTCGCTGGTGCTGTCGGGCGCCGCACCGGCGCCTGTCGCCAAGCCGGCGGAGGTCAGGCCGGTCGAGGTCAGGCCGGCGGAGGTCAGGCCGGCGGAGGTCGCGGCCGAGACGGTGAGCGAGGTGCCCGAGGCGCCGGCGGCGGCTGAACAGCCCACCGCGGCAGCGGCGCCGGAAACGATACCGGAGACAGCCCCTGCCGAAGAGCTTCCCGTGGCGGCGAATGTCGAGGCGGATGCGGCAGCTTCCGGGCCGTGGGCGGCCGCTCGCGCCGCGCCGGCACAGGCAGCCGCGCGTGCTGCGCCCGACATTGAAACAACGCTCGGCACCCGCTGGGCGGTGTGGGTCGGCGGCCTGGCGCTGGCCTTCGGCGCCGTGTTCCTGATCAAGGTTTCCATCGAATCCGGCATCTTCGGTCCCGGCCTGCGCTTGAGCATGGCCGCACTGCTCGGACTGGTGCTTGTCGGCGGCGGCGAATTCATCCGCCGCACCGGCTACCGCGTGCCGATCCAGAATGGCTCCAATGCCTATATTCCGGCGATCCTGACGGCGGCGGGCGCCTTCACCCTGTTCGGCACCATCTATGCCGCGCATGGCATTTACGGCTTCATCGGCGCCGGTCCGGCCTTCGTGCTTCTGGGCATCGTCGGTGTCGCGACGATTGCCGCGGCCCTTGCCCACGGCCAGGCGCTGGCCGGGCTCGGCCTTCTCGGCTCGATGGTGACGCCGGTGCTGGTGGCGTCTACGGCGCCGAGCTACTGGGCGCTGTTCGGCTATCTCGCCATCGTCCTGCTGGCGACATCAGCCGTTGCCCGCATCCGCCGCTGGTCGCTTTTGATGGGCGCTGCCTTCATCGGCACCGGCCTGTGGACGCTGCTCTATCTTGCCGACGCCCCGCTGGCGAGCTTCGCCGTCGTGCTGTTCATCAGTGCGGTGACGCTGGGCGCGCTTGCGTTTGTGTGGCTCGGCCGCGACGAGGAGCCATCGGCGCTCGACTGGCCGTCCATGGTGCCGGCCTTTTTCGTCGCCGTGACCGCCGTCGTGCTGTTCATCCACCCGACCTATGCCTCGCTTGGCGGACCGCTGCGCGGCACCATCCTTCTGGTCGGCATGCTGGCGGTGGCGCTGTATCGCCCGCAAGCTTTGTCCTTGCTGTTTGCCGCAGGCATCGCCGCAGTGCTGATCTATCTGCGCAATGCGCTGGGCGGCACCTTCGACCTCGACCTGCCGATCGGCGCGCTGACCGTCGAGGGGCTGCCGATCGAGGTCGCCGGCTCGTCGCTGACGCCGATCGGCTGGCTGCTCGGGCTGGTCTTTGCAGCGGCCGGCCTGTGGAACGCACGGCGCGAGGTCGTGGCGGCACCCTGGCGTGCGGCGTCCTGGGCCGGCTGGGGCGTTGCCGTGCCGCTGGCGGTGTTGTTCTCGCTCTGGCTCGCTTATGGCAATCCCGACCGCGATCTCCTGCGCGCGCTTCTCGCCGTTGCCATGGTTGCCGCCTTCGTTGCCGGCGGCGAATGGATCGCCCGCAGCGAGCAGCCGCCGCTGGCCGGCGGGCATGCCGTGTCCTTCGCCCTTGGCGGGGCAGGGGTGGCGCTGCTGCTCGCCCTGCATATGGGTTTCGGCTCGGGCTGGACGACGGCGCTGCTGGGGGCTGCCGCCGCACTGCCGGCGCTGGCGACCAGGCAGCGCTCCTATCCGGTGCTCGGCTGGCTGAGCGTGGCTGCGGCCGTTGCCGTGCTGGCGCGCATCGCCTTCGACCCGACCATCGTCGGCGCCGACGTGCTGGGCACCACGCCTGTGTTCAACTGGATCCTGCCGGGCTATGGCATCCCGGCGGCAGCCTTCGGTTTTGCTGCCTGGCAACTGGCGCGCACCACCAATGGCCGGCCGCGGCTGGTGATGGAGGCGGTGGCGGCATTGTTTGCGCTTTTGACGCTGGCGATGCTGGTGCGTCACGCGATGAATGGCGGCGTCATCACCTCCGACGTGCCGACGCTGGCCGAACAGGCGATCTACACGCTGATCGCGCTTGGCGGTGGCGCCATGCTGGTGGCGCTCGACATGCGCTCGCCGAGCCCGGTGCTGCGCTACGGCTCGCTCGGCATCGGCGTCGTGTCGGTGCTGTCGATCGTCGGCCAGCACTTCCTGGTGCTCAATCCGCTGTTCACCAACGAAAACACCGGCACCATCGTCTTCTTCAACCTGTTGTTCCTCGCCTATCTGCTGCCGGCGGCCGCCGCTGCCGGCCTCGCGCTTTATGCCCGCAACAAGCGGCCGCACTGGTATTCGGCGATGCTGGCGCTGGTCGCAGCCCTGCTGGTCTTTGCCTATGCCACGCTGTCGGTCCGGCGCCTGTTCCAGGGCGAGCATATCGGCATGTGGGCCGGGCTCGGCCAGGTCGAGACCTACAGCTATTCGGCGCTGTGGCTGGTCATGGGCGTCGGTCTGCTTGTCGCCGGGGTGACGCTGAAGTCGCAGGTCCTGCGCATCGCCTCGGCAGCGCTGATCTCGATCGCGGTGGCCAAGGTCTTTTTGTTCGACATGTCCGAGCTGGAAGGCGTGCTGCGGGCGCTGTCCTTCATCGGCCTGGGCGGCGTGCTGATCGGCATCGGCCTGTTCTACCAGCGCCTGCTGACGCGGGCGGCGCGCTGAACCTGTCCGGCCGGCGTGTCAGCGCCGGCCTCGCTTCCAGCGAGCCAATCTTCACGACGCGTTGCCTTCAGCTTCGGTTGATCCCGGGCCGCCGGCTGTCCGCGCGTGTCAGCCCAAGAAAGGCTTAATGAAGATTACCGAAAGGTTACCGCTAAATAATTGATTTTATTACATCTGATGCAATGTTGCTGCAATGCAGAAGGCTCAGGTTACGCTCGCAACCAATGATATGGTGCACGGGACTTGGCCGGCGGGTTCTCCCCCCGTTGCCGCTGCGTCGAGGCCCCGTCAACGGGCTGCGAGGCTTTGCTTCGCAGCCCCACGCAAATGTCGGAGCAAGATCTATCATGTCCACGCGAAATCTGTTTTTCGTCGTATTCGCGGGCCTCGCGCCTTTCGCCATGCCTGCAATGGCCGCTGACATCGCCCAGAACTATGAGGCGCCGCAGGATTTTTCCAACCAGGCCTATGACTGGTCGGGCACCTATGCCGGCGTCCATCTCGGCTCGGCCTCCTCGGGCTTCCCGAACCCGTTTGCCGACAAGAGCGGCTGGCAGCTCGGCGGCCAGGTCGGCACCAACTTCCAGTCCGGCTCGATGGTCTATGGCGCCGAACTCGAAGGCAGCTACTCCAAGGGTTCGAAATACAATCTCGGCGGCGGCGCCGAATTGCAGCGCACCTGGAACGGTGCCGCCAAGGTCCGCGCCGGCGTGGCCCTCGACCGCACGCTGGTCTACGGCACCGCGGGCTATTCGATGGCCAAGTTCAAGGGCAAGGGCAACGTCATTTCAGACGACAAGTGGGAAGGCGGCTACCTCGTCGGCGGCGGCATCGAACAGGCCTTCGATGGCGGCCTCAGGGCGCGTGTCGAGTACAACTACGTCAACTATGGCGACGTCAACGCCGTGGTCAAGGGCGGCGGAAAACGCAGCGAAGACCTCGGCAGCCACAGCGTCAAGCTCGGCCTGAACTACGGTTTCTGACCAACGCGTCCCGGGCGCTCACGTCGCCCGGGAGGAGAATGCCCGTCAAGGCGCCGGCCAGCGTCCCTGTCCTCCAGGGGGACGCGAGCCGCGCCGACAACGCTGACCCATCACATCGAAGACAGGCCCAGCTCCCAATCGGCCTGTTTTCGATGACCGGGCTAGGCCCGGAAAGGATGTCTCATGTCCGTGTCACGGATCCTGGCTTGCGCGATTGCCGCCAGCCTGCTCACAAGCTTGCCGGCGCAGGCCGGCGGCAGCCTGCCCACAAGCCTGCCGGCGCAGGCCGGCGGCAGCCTGCCCACAAGCCTGCCGGCACAGGCCGGCGGCAGCTACACCGGCAACGCGCCGGTGCTGCTGGTCGGTGGCGGCTATTGGGACGACGATGACGACATCGACTGCGACTGGCCGCGTGACCGCTACGAGCGCCGCCAATGCGAGCGCTGGCGCGACAGGCAGGATCGCCGCGACCGCCACAAGCGCGACAAGGACACCGAAGCCGCCATCGGCCTCGGCATCCTCGGCCTCGCCGTCGGCGCCATCGTCGCCGGGTCGGTGGCCGAGCAGAATTCCCGGGATCGCCAGCGCGACCAGTGGAGCGGCCCCTGCCACCGCCGCTACGGCTATGACCGCCGCAGCAACACCTTCATCGGCGAAGGCGGCCGCCGCTTCTACTGCCGCTAGGGGCGGGCGCTTCGGCTCTCTATTCGGCGTTACTGCCGTGGATGCATGGCAGTCTGGGTTTTCGTTGTAGGCTGATTGTACTTATGGCTGCGCCCAATTCGAAGAACTGCTATATCGACTGGGATGGTCATTCCAATCCGGTGGTGTGAGAATGAAGCTATTGGTAGCAGTCAGCGCCTTCGCGGCGATGACGGTGAGGTCTACTGCTGATGAATGTTTTTCGCCGGCAACGCGTTACAATGTTTGTGAGGCTGCTGCGAAATTCCAACAGGAACTTGCCAAATCACTGCCGATGCAGGTCAGCAACAATGTCACCATTCAGAGCGCCTTGGTCATCGGGCCTCGCTTGAGCATTAATGCTATTTGGACCCTGTCGAACGCTGAATTGACCGGGATGCTGCAGGCTGGGGGGGTGACCAAAGCCCAGATAATCGAGAAACTTGGGGCGCAAACAAAGTCATTGGTGTGCGGCCAGCCGGCAACCGGCGCTTTTGTGCGTCTCGGCGGAGAGGTCCAGTGGAACTACCGGACATCTGACGCTGTTCCTGTGGCGTCAGCATTGGTCGACGACTGCCCGCGACCATAGGACTGACCAGTTTACGACGCTGTGTGTGCTGGGGCACGCATCACCCATTTGTAAGCACCGAAGAGAAGAAGGGCGAAGGCCCACGCTGCAAAGCCGGCCAGAACACCCTTGCCGACCACTTCGGTGGTCGTCCAGTAGAACCGACTGTAGTCATCGTCCACACGCGTGCGGAAATAGCTGTTACGAACGTCGAAATCGGCGTCGGACATAGCGTCCCGCTGGCATAGCGAGACATCTCGCCAGACAGCGGCGCGAAGTTGAAAATCACCCCTTGGGCAGTATTTCCAAAACTGTTCAGGAATGCCGGGGGAAAACATCTCGATGATGACCCGTTGGGTGGGGGACTGATAGTCCAGGCTGTCACTCAGTATGGCCGAATAAGCGAACTCGGTGGGGTGAACAATTCTGGTTGTCGCATAGGCGATCCCGGCGCCCGCCACTACGCATGTGATCAGCAACAACAAGAAGAACCTGCGAGCGCGCGTTCTTAGCATCGGTCGTCTTTCGAAAAGAAGCTGTGTGTTGGCAACTACTTATACGGGCCAAGTTACAGGCGTGGAAGCCGGTGCAACGCCGATTGATGCGATCATGGGCTACGGCGAGACAGTCACCTATAAGGCTCGAGCAATGATTACGGCCAGGAACCCCATGGCCGGGCACTGAACTCGAAATCCAAAATCCTTTCAAGCCCTGAATTGGAGAGCCCGATGGCTCGCCCTGACACTGCTGCCATCCGTATTCTCGCGTGCGCAGGACATGGCGATCTCAGGCGATGTCGGTTCGCTCGCCATCGATGCCGGCATGCGCTACGGCAAGGCGGTCGGCCATCCGGCCGACCTCAATTTCGGCGATTGTTTTGCCTATGCCTGCGCCCGGTCTCTGGGCGCGAAGCTGCTCTACAAGGGCAGCGACTTTTCCCGGACCGATCTGGCCTGACTGATCCGCGTTGACCGATCTGGCCTGACGGGGTTGCCTGGCCAGCGGATCACTCCGCCGGGGCCAGTATTGCCGGCCGGGCGACCGGCCGTTCCTTGATCGGCCAGTGGACGGCGGCGGCAAACAGGCCAAGGGCGACACCGAGCCACCAGACCGGGTTGTAGGACCCGAAATGGTCGTAGAGATAGCCGCCGAGCCAGACGCCGAGGAACGAGCCGATCTGGTGCGAGAAAAAGACGATGCCGCCGAGCAGGCCCAGATGGCGGGTGCCGAACATGACGGCGACCAGGCCGTTTGTCGGCGGCACCGTCGACAGCCACAACAGGCCCATGATGATGGCGAAGACGACGACTGATGTCGGCGTCTGCGGCAACAGCAGGAAGACGGTCACCAGCGCCGAGCGGGCGAGATAGATCCAGGCGAGGAAATGCGGCTTGGAGTATTTCTGGCCGATGACGCCTGATGCCAGCGAGCCGATGACGTTGAAGAAGCCGATCAGCGCAAGGGCGATGACGGCGTAACGCGCGTCGATGCCGATGTCCCTGATATAGGCCGGGAAGTGGGCGGTGATGAAGGCGACCTGGAAGCCGCAGACGAAGAAGCCGGAGACCAGCAGGAGATAGCTTCTGTGGCCGAAGGCCTCCGACAGCGCCTGACTGAGCGTCTGTTCGATCTCGGCCTGCGAAACCTTGCCCGAGCGCGAATTGCCGACAAGCGGAATCGCCAGCACCGGGATCACCAGCATGGCGATCGACATGTAGACCAGCGTGTCGGACCAGCCATAGGCGTCGATCAGGCCCTGGCTGATCGGGGCGAAGATGAACATGCCGGCAGAACCGGCGGCGGTGCCGATGCCGAACACGATCGAGCGGTTCTGCGGGTTGGTGTTGCGGGCAAAGGCGGCCAGCACGATGCTGAACGAGCCGGCGGCAACGCCGAGGCCGACGAGCACGCCGCCGCCGAGATGCAGCATGGCGGCGCTGTCGGCATGGGCCATCAGATAGAGGCCGAGTGCATAAAGCACCGCACCCAGCGTCAAGACGCGCCAACTGCCGAAGCGGTCGGCGATGGCGCCGAAGATCGGCTGGCCGAGGCCCCAGCACAGGTTCTGGATCGCCATGGCGAGGCCGAAGGTGGTGCGGTCCCAGCCCTTTTCGGCGAGCATCGGCAGCTGGAAGAAGCCCATCGCCGAGCGCGGGCCGAAGGTCAGCGCCGCGATCAGGCAGCCACAAATGATGATCAGCCAGGGTATTTTCGACCCCGACCTGGTGTTCACCGCCGCTGCCGTCATCGTCCGATCTCCCGTGAGTGGAATGTTTTTACCCGATCCGGCGCGATGTTCAAAATCAATTGAACTAGGGAAATGGTTCAACAATTCTGATGTGTCGGGAAGAAAACGATGGCGCCGGTCGTTCATTGTCAGCGTGGATGTCCGGGGTGGGGCAAAGCCGCGACAGGCGCTTGCGCGGCGCAGACAAGCCGCGTTCAATCGGCGTGGAAGAGGACGGCTTGCGATCTGAGGTCATGGACGACAAGAAGGCAGCGATACTTCAGGAAATCCCGCGCCTGCGCCGTTATGCCAGGGCGCTGCTGCGCGACCGCGATTCCGCCGACGATCTTGTCCAGGACAGTCTCGAGCGCGCGCTTTTGCGCATGGACAACTGGCGAACAGGAGAAAGCCCCAGGAGGTGGCTGTTTACCATCATGCATCATCTCTTCATCGACCAGATGCGCAAGGTCAGCCGCCGCGGCGAAGCGGCGATCCTGCCGCTCGAGGCAAGCGAGGCGCTGGCAACGCCGGCGATCCAGGCCGAGAGCGTCGCCTCGCGCGAGATCGTCGACGCGTTGCAGCAGATCAGCCCCGACCGGCGCGCGGCCCTGGTGATGGTGGCGATCGAAGGTTTTTCTTATGCCGAGGCCGCAACCATGCTCGGCGTGCCGGCCGGCACGCTGATGTCGCGCATCGCGCGTGGCCGCGAGGAACTGCGCGGGCTGCTAGACGACCAGGCACGCCGGCGGGCGATAAGGATCGTCGAGAAATGAGCGCGCGCAGCTTCACCGACCGTGACATTCATCTGGCTCTCGATGGCGAGCTGCCCGAAGACGAGCGCGCCGCCTATCAGATCTGGCTGGAAGCCAATCCCGACATGAAGGCGAGGAGCCTGCGTTATGCCGCCGACAACGCCGCCTTGCGCAACCTGTTTGCCGGCGTGCTCGAGGAGCCGGTGCCGGCACGGCTGGTAGCGGCGGTCAATGGCGAGGGGCCGAGGCGCAAGCAGGCGACGCCGTGGTGGCGCATGGTGGCGGCAGCTTCATTGCTGATCGCAGGCGGTCTCGGCGGCTATCTTGCCGGCATGAGCGGCCTTGGCATGGGCGGCGATTCCGACGACCGCATGGCGCAGCTGGCAATCGCCGCCCACCAGACCTTTGCTTCAGACAAGAACCGGCCGGTCGAGGTCGACGGCAGCGACCAGGCCTATCTGACCGGCTGGCTCTCCAAGCGCACCGGCCTCACCCTGGTGGCACCCGATCTCACCAAGGACGGCTTCACGCTGCTTGGCGGGCGCCTGGTGCCGGCGGATGGCGCCACCGCAGCGCTGATGCTTTATGCCGACGCCGACGGCAACCGCATCTCGGTCTATGTCGTGGCCGAAGGCACCGAGCGGAGCAAGGGCACCTTCACCCTGGCGAGTGGCGGCCCCGAGGCCGTCTACTGGCAGGATGAAGGTTATGGCTGCGCCATCGTCGGCACGCTGCCGCCCGAGCAGATGGGAACGGTCGCCAGGAACGCCTACAAGCAGCTGATCGCCGGCGCGGCGCGGACTTGAGGGGCGGGCTTTTGGTCGTGCTTTCGGAGTGCGTGTTTCTGTTGATCGTAGTGGCTCGATCCTGACGGCTTGCGGTCGTTGGGAGGTCACGGCATGGATCCCAGGGTCTCCGCGACGGAGCTGCGCTCCTGCTCCGCCCCAGGATGACGAAGGTGCGGGAGCGCTCCGCCAATCGCCAACGTTTCCTGTTGGCGGAAGCCTTGAGCCAAGCGTCGGAGATTGGCCGACAACGTCTACGCCTTCGTCATCCCAGGGCGAAGCAGGGAGCGCAGCGAACTGCGTAGACCCTAGGATCATGCCGTGACGGTCGAAAGGCCACATGCCATCAGGAGAAGCCGGGAGAGACGGCAACGGCTTTGCAGATCATCCACATGCGCAACATGGCGATCACCAGCTGCCATGCCGTGACAGTCGAGTGGCCACACGCCATCAGGTTCAAGCCGGGAGAGATGGCAACGGCTTCATCCATCCACCACGACACGGCGATCACCAGTTGGCGAGGTCGGGAAACACGGGGTGCCGGCACCACTGATTTCACCATCCCCCCCATGAGAGTCATATGCCCGACCGGCCGTCTCCCATGACACAATAAGGCCCGAATCGGGGCGTGACTGCGCAGGGCAAATGCGGGGTGCGCCAGTGCTTCGCAGGTCATTCCTTCAGGGCTCCTCCTGCCCAGACGAGGTTCTCAGGACCAGATGGCTGCCGACATTCGTACGGCCCGCGCTGAAGATGTCGATGCGCTCGTCGCCATCGAGAACGCCGTCTTTCCGGGCGACAGGATCTCGCGCCGCTCCTTCCGCCAGCTCATCGATCACGAAACCGCCGAGGCGCTCGTCGCCGAGATCGACGGCCGCCTTGCCGGTTACGCCATGGTGCTGTTTCGCAAGGGCAGCGGCGTCGCCCGGCTCTATTCCTTTGCCATCGCCCCCGACTTCGGCGGCAAGGGCATCGGCCGCCTGCTGCTTGATGCCGCCGAAGACGTCGCCTACGGGCATGGCCGCATGCTGCTGAGGCTCGAGGTGCGCCAGGACAATGCCCGCGCTATCGGCCTCTATGAAAAGAATGGCTACCGCCGGATCGGCCACGAGCCCGACTATTACGAAGACGGCATGACGGCGCTTCGCTACGAAAAGACGCTGCGCGGCGACGTGCCCGTGGCCACCAAGGTGCCGTTCTACGCCCAGACCTGCGATTTCACCTGCGGCCCGTGCTGCCTGATGATGGCGATGGCCAATTTCAACCGCACATTCGTACCCGACCCGGTGATGGAGGTCAGGCTGTGGCGTGAGGCGACCACCATCTTCATGATGTCGGGGCCGGGCGGCTGCGAGCCGTTCGGGCTGGCGGTGGCAGGGCACGAGGCCGGGCTTGGCGCCGAGATCTTCGTCTCGGCCGAAGGCGCCTTGTTCCTGCAGTCGGTGCGAACAGCCGAAAAGCGTCGGGTGATGGAGCTCGCCCAGGCCGATTTTCGCGCCCGCGCCGAGAAATACGCCATCCCCGTGACCTATCGTCCCTTCGCGCTCGACGACATCAGGGCAAGGCTGGCTCAGGGCAAGCTGGTGCTGGTGCTGATCTCGGGCTTCCTGATGTTCGGCAAGAAGGTGCCGCACTGGGTGCTGGCCATCGGCGACGATGGCGGCCACATCCTGATCCATGACCCCTGGATCGAGGACGAGCAGCGCGAGACGGCGTCGGACGCCGCCAACATTCCCGTCCCCTACGACATCTTCATGCGCATGGCGCAGTTCGGCCGCGACGGCCTGCGCGCCGCCATCACTCTCGGAAAGCCTTCGAAACGATGACCTGGGTCATTCTTACCGGCCGCCAAAGCGATCTCGACCAGACGGCGACGCCGCACAAGATCATCACCAACCGCGACTATCTCGCCCACCCCGCGCTGTTTCGCGGCCAGCGGCCAAAGATCATCAACCTGTCGAACCGTTATGCCTATCAGAGCCGCGGCTATTACGCCTCGCTGCTGGCCGGCTCGCGCGGCCACAAGGTGATCCCGACGGTCGAGACGATGATCGACCTGTCGGAACGCAAGCTCTATGAAAACGCGCTGCCCGAACTGGAGCTGGCGCTGAACAAGTGCCGCAAGGATCTCGGCGGCTCGTTTCCGGCCAAGGTGACGATCTTTTTCGGCATCGGCCCGTCCAAGGCCTGGGACCGCTTCAGCCGGCTGCTGTTCGACTGGTTCCGGGCGCCGGCGCTGGAGGTGGCGATCAGGGACGGCGAATGGGCGTCGATCCACAAAATCGGCTTTGCCGCACTCGGCCGGCTCGACGATGCCGACAAAAAACGCTTCGTCGCAGCACTCGAGACCTATACCAGCCGGGAGTGGCGCGACACCAAGGCGCGCACGCCGTCGCGCTACACCTTCGCCACGCTGATCGATCCCAACGAGCAACTGCCGCCGTCGGAGATATCGTCGCTGCGCTACTGGGCCCGCATCGCCGAAAAGATGGGCGTCGAGGTCGAGCCGATCACCAAGAAGGATCTCGCCAAGCTCGCCAATTACGACGCGCTGTTGATCCGCGAGACGACGTCGATCTCCAACCACACCTACCGCTTCGCCCGGCGGGCGCAGCAGGAGGGCATGCCTGTCATCGACGATCCGCTGTCGATGATCCGCTGCACCAACAAGGTCTACCTCAACGAGCTGATGACCTACAACAACGTGCCGGTGCCGCCGACGGTGATGATCGCCGGCGTCTCGGACCTGCAGCTTGCCGCCGACACGCTTGGCTTTCCCTTGGTGCTGAAGATCCCCGATTCGTCGTTCTCGCGCGGCGTCAAGAAGGCGTCGAACTTTGACGAGCTGAAGGCGCTGGCAACCGCCTGGCTCGAGGATTCCGACCTGTTGATCGCGCAGAAGTTCATGCCGACGCAGTATGACTGGCGTGTCGGCGTGCTCGGCGGCCAACCGCTGTTTGCCATCCACTATCTGATGGCCAAGAAGCACTGGCAGATCGTCAACCACGACCGCGCCGGCAAGCCCGACGAGGGCGGCATCAAGACGTTCACGCTGAAGCATGCGCCGGTCCATGTCATCGACACCGCCGTGCGCGCCGCGCGCTGCATCGGCGACGGGCTCTACGGTGTCGACCTCAAGGAGACCAAGGAGGGTGTCTTCGTCATCGAGGTCAACGACAATCCAAACCTCGACCACGGCGTCGAGGATTCCGGCGAGAAGGACGAGGTCTGGGTGCGCCTGACCCAATGGTTCCTCGACCGGCTGGAGCGAAACGGCAAGTAGCCTCGGAAAACATTATACCGAATGGTTGACTATTCGGATTTGCGGCCATATATTATACCTTATGGTTGAGCATTCCGAACATCTTGACGCGGTCTTTCACGCGCTGTCCGATCCGACCCGCCGGGCGATGCTCCAGGGTCTGGCCAAGGGGCCGCGCAATGTCGGCGACCTCGCCGCACCCTTCGACATGACGCTGGCTGCCGCCTCCAAGCACATCAAGGTGCTGGAGAAGGCCGGGCTGGTGCGCCGCAGCGTGCAGGGGCGCACCCATCTCTGCAGCCTCGACGCCATGCCGATGCATGCCGGCGTCGAGTGGATGCGGCACTACGAGAAATTCTGGAACCAGCAGCTCGACGTCCTCGAAGCCCTGCTCGTCGCCGAGGACCAGGCCGCGGCGGCCAAACCATCCGAAACCACTGAAGCGAAGAAGAAAGGGAAAAAGTCATGAATATCCATACTTCTTACGGAGTCGTCACCGAGCCCGGAACCGTGCGCATCGAGCGCCTGCTGCCCGGCCCGGTCGAGCGCATCTGGAGCTATCTCACCGACCCCGACAAGCGCAGCACCTGGCTCGCCGGCGGCCCGATGGAACTGAGGGCGGGAGGCAAGGTCGAGAACGTCTTCCGCAACTCGCAATTGACCCGCAACGACGATCCGCCGCCGGCGCATCTCGCCGCTTTCGCCGAACACCGGGTGCCGGGCGAGGTCATCGCCTGCGAGCCGCCGCATCTTTTGGCCTATAGCTGGGGTGGGGCTGCGGAAGCCGGCGAAAGCTCCGAGGTGCGCTTCGAGCTCGAGCCGCGCATTGACAAGGTGCTGCTGACGGTCACCCATCGCCGGCTCACCGACCACGGCGCGATGCTCAATGTCGCCGCCGGCTGGCACACCCATCTCGGCATCCTGGCCGACAGACTCGAGGGCCGCGAACCCGACGGCTTCTGGCGCACCCACACAAGGCTTGTCGGTGAATATGCCGAGCGTATCGGCAGTGCGGGTGGAGCGTGACATGTCGCTCGTGAACCGCGTTGCGGTTGTCTATGGCGGCGGCGGCGCGATCGGCGGCGCCGCCGCCCGGGCCTTCGCCCGCGACGGGGCGCGTGTGTTCCTCGCCGGGCGGACGCGGGCGAAGATGGAGACGGTGGCAAGCGACATCCGCGCGCTGGGCGGCGACGCTGACATCGCCGTCGTCGACGCGCTCGACGAGGACGAAATCGAACGCCACGCCGAGATGGTGGCGGCAAAGGCCGGCGGCATCGACATCGCGCTCAATGCCATCGGCATATCCCATGTCCAGGGCACGCCGCTGGCGGAACTGTCCTATGCCGATTTCGAGCTGCCTGTCGCAGCCTACACCAGGACCAACTTCCTGACCGCGAAAGCGGTGGCGCGGCACTTCAGGGGCAAGGGCGTGATCCTGACCCTGTCGACACCGGGGGCGCGGCTGTCGGGCGCGGGCTTTCTCGGCAACGGCGTGGCAAGTGCGGCGGTGGAGGCGTTTTCGCGCATCCTCGCCGGCGAGCTCGGGGAGCAGGGCATCAGGGTGATCTGCCTCCGGCCCGACGCCATCCCAGAAGCGATTGACGTTTCGCATGTCCGCGCGGCCTTCGAGGGGTTTGCGCAGCGCGCAGGCATGTCGGTCGACGACATGCTTTCAGCCCGCGCCGCCAGCGGGCCGTTGCTCAGGCGCTTTCCGACGCTGGCCGAGATCGGCGATTTCGCCGCCTTCGCCGCATCCGACCGTGCCGGCGCGATGACCGGAGCGATCGCCAATCTGAGCTGCGGCACGCTGGTCGACTGACCGCTTGCCAAGTTCCGTGCCCCCTGATCTTCTCCCACGGAGAGTTGGGGGGCACGGACAAAACATGCTTTTCTTTGTCATCGAGGATTTTCGCGGGCGCGACCCGAAGGCGATCTACCGCCGCTTCCGCGACAAGGGGCGGCTGGCGCCCGACGGTTTCATCGTTCACCACAGCTGGATCGCCGCCGACATGAGCCGCTGCTTCATGCTGGTGGAGGCCGAAAACGTCACGCTGCTGCAGCGCTGGGTCGTCGAATGGGCCGACCTCGTCGGCTTCGAGATCGTGCCGGTGGCATCGAGCAAGGACACCGTCGCGGGGCTGGCGCCCCACCTTTGAGCCGCGTGTGCTCGCGCGCCATATCAATCGAGACTTGCAAATGCCGCTTGCAAATGACCGGGCGGCTTGTTTTCCTGCCGATGCATTGGAGGCGTGCATGCGGCGGATTCTCTCTCTTGCTCTTGCGGTTGGAGCACTCGTCGTTGCGTCGCTGGGTGATGCATCGGCGGCCGAGCGCCGCTGCGGCTGGTACGCCAACCCGACGCCGGGCAATCTCTGGCTCATCGACAAGGATGCGAGCTGGACGATCACATCGCAGGGCGAGGCCGACGGACCCGACGCGGCCGGTGCCGACAAGGCGCCTGACTTCAATCCCAGGCAGTTCGTCGAGACCAATGTGCCGGGATCCGGTTATGGTTATGGCTGCGCCTGCATGACCGTCGAGACCGATGCCGGCAACCAGCGCATCAGAAAGGTCTTTGCCGGTGACATCCTGCCGCTCGCCAGGTGCCGGGCCGACAAATCCTTGCCGATGCCGCCGGATTGAGTGGCAAGGCCGTCCGGTCAGCCCGCGCATGGGCCCGGACCGAACGGAATGCCGCAAGGCTATCGATGATTGAACATCAGGGGAAACAGGCATGGCATTGAGCGGTGCAAGCAACGACTACCAGCGCAAGCGGCAGCAGGGCGAGAGCGCCAGGGTCGAGTTCGTCGAGCTGTTTTTCGACCTCGTCTTTGTCTTTGCGGTGACGCAGCTGTCGCATTTCCTGCTCAAGCATCTGTCGGTGGCAGGCGCGCTCGAGGGACTGCTGATGCTGGTCGCCGTCTGGTGGGTGTGGAACTACACCGCCTGGGTGACCAACTGGCTCGACCCGCGCAAGGCGCCGGTGCGCGGCATGTTGTTTGCCCTGATGCTGGCCGGGCTGATGCTGTCGACCTCAATCCCCGAAGCGTTCGAGGGTCGTGGCCTGCAATTCGCGCTCGCTTATGTCGTCATGCAGGTCGGGCGCACCCTGTTCGTGATCTGGGCGCTGAAGAACCACAACCGCGACAACTACCTCAACTTCGTCCGCATCGGACTTTGGCTCACATTGTCGGGTGTGTTCTGGATATCAGGCGGACTGGCCGAGCCCGAGAACCGTTTCGCGCTGTGGGCGGTGGCCCTGCTGATCGAACTGGTGTCGCCGGCGCTCGGCTTCTGGACCCCCTGGCATGGCGCCTCGTCGACGACGGGCTGGAACATCGAGGGCGGCCACATGGCCGAGCGCTCGGCACTGTTCATCATCATCGCGCTCGGCGAATCGATCCTGGTCTCCGGCGTGACCTTTGCCGAGCTCGAACTGAACTGGGTCAATCTGGCGGCATTCCTGACCACCTTCTTCGCCTCGGTGGCGATGTGGCTGGTCTATTTCAACGTCGGGCAGGAACTCGCCCACCACAAGATCGCCTCGGCCTCAGACACCGGCCAGATCGCCCGTGTAGCCTACACCTACATCCCGGTCATCCTGGTCGCCGGCATCATCGTCGTGGCGGTTTCGGACGAGCTGGTGCTTGCCCATCCGCTCGGCCATGCCGAGCCGGCGCTGATCTGGACGGCGATCGGCGGCTCGGCGCTCTATCTCGCCGGCAACCTGCTGTTCAAATTCTACGTCGTCGGCCGCGCGCCGCTGTCGCACATCATCGGCATCGCCATCCTTGCGGCCATGGTGCCCTTTGCCGGCCACCTGTCGCCGCTGGCGATCGGGGCGGCGACCACTGTCGTGATGGTGCTGGTTGCAGTGCTCGAACTCAGGGGGCAGCCGGCCAGACATCACGCGCATTAGCTCTGGACGAAGAACTGGAGCTCTGGACGACGAACCGGAGCTCTGGACGAAGAACCGGCGTGGCCAGGCTTCTGGAACGGCACTCTGCCTCGTGTACTATCCCCCGAGGTTTCGCTCCGGGACGTTACGACATGATCCTCATCGGCCAGTATGACAGCCCTTTCGTCCGCCGCGTCGGCATCGCTCTCAGGCTCTACGGCATCCCGTTCCGGCATGAGACCTGGTCGGCCTTCGGCGACGCCGAAAAGATCCGTGCCTACAACCCGCTGACCCGGGTGCCGACGCTGGTGCTCGACGATGGCGAGGTGCTGATCGACAGCCACATGATGCTCGATTATCTCGACCACCTTGCGCCTTCAGGCGCGGCGATGTTCCCGGTGGCCGAGCCGGCCCGGCACCAGGCGCTGAAGATAGCGACGCTCGCCACCGGCGTCGGCGAGAAGGCGGTCAGCCTGTTCTACGAGAAGCGGCTGCACACCCATGTCTCGGAGGTCTGGGTCGAACGCTGCCGCACGCAGATCGCCTCGGTGCTGGCGGTGCTGGAGGCCGAGCGTGCCAAGCGCGGCAGCGCCTACTGGTTCGGCGACCATATCGGCCACGCCGACATTGCCGTTGTCTGTGTGCTGCGCTTCATCAACGACGCCCATCAGGGCCTGCTCGACATGGCCGAATTCCCCGCCCTTGCCGCCGATGCAGCACGGCTGGAGGCAACGGCGGTGTTCAAGGAGATCAGCCAGGAGTTCATCCCGCCGGCCTGAGGATTTTCGGCAGAGCCTGCCCGGAAACAGACGGGCGGTTTTTCGCGTTCACGCCGTGAAAGCGCGCAGTTTCTCGATCGCGGCAAAGCGCTTGAGGAAGGCCTCCTGCACACGTTTTGCCGGCTGCGGCGTTAGCTCGAGCCCGTCGGCGGTGATGCCGCGCGGGCGGCCGAAGAACTCGGTCGCCTCGGTGACCGAAAAGCCGGCAAGCACTGTCGCCTCGAAATAGGCCGATATCTGGTCGGCGCGCTTGATGTCCTTCTTTAGGCCCTGGCCGATCTCGGCCGGCAGGCCGACACGCAGATGGATGGCGTGCTGCAGCCGCTCCTCGCAAGACTTGTAGCCGCCGCCGACGACCGACTTGAACGGCGAGATCATGTCGCCGATGACATATTCTGGCCCGTCATGCAGCAGCGCGGCCAGCAGCGCCTCGGGTGCGGCATCCGGCACGATCCGGCGGAAGATCTGCTCGACAAGAAGCGAGTGCTGCGCCACCGAGAAGGCATGGTCGCCCGAGGTCTGGCCGTTCCAGCGCGCGACACGCGCCAGGCCGTGGGCGATGTCTGATATTTCGACGTCGAGCGGCGAGGGGTCGAGCAGGTCGAGGCGGCGGCCCGACAGCATGCGCTGCCAGGCGCGCGGCGGGGCGCCGGGACGGTCGGCCATCAGGCGTCTTCCGCGCCGGCGGTTTCGGGATAGGTGAAGCTGGCCCAGGCGGGAATGGCGAGCGCCACGGTGACGTCGCCGGCGGTGATCGCGCTGCCGGCGTCGAGCGCTGCCTTGACCCTGTCGATACGGGCGATGGCGAGGCCGTTCGAGCCGTCGACCGAACCGAGCGCGCCCAGAACCTTGCCGTCGGCCTTGATCTCGGTGCCCGGCGCCGGCAGGGCTGTTGTCGCCGAGACCAGCAGCACGCGGCGGCGGGCGGTGCCGCGATGTTGCATGCGCGACACGACCTCCTGGCCGATGAAACAACCCTTCCTGAACCCGACCCCGCCCATCTGGTCGAGCAGCACGTCATGCGGGAAGGCATCCGCCAGCGCATAGTCGGCGCCGCTTTCGGCGACGCCATTGTCGATGCGGAATGTGTGCCAGTCGGCCTCGGTGGTGTTGGTTGCGGGCGCCGCGCCATAATGGCGAAACACGGGCTGCTGAAAGCGGCTGTCGCGGACAGTTGAATCAGTCTGCGAGGCAGCTGAATCATCTTGCCACGTAATCGCGACAATTGGCTGATCCTGCTTGGAAATATCGGCCTTGGCGCGCAGCCGGTAGAGCATCAGGCGGCGGACGAAATCATCCGCAATGTCGGCCCGGCATTCCAGCCTGAGCGCATTGTCTGTGCTGCGCGAGACCAGGAAATCGAACATGATCTTGCCTTGCGGGGCGAGCAGCGCGCCGGGTTTGGCCTCGTTGCGGCCAAGCGCATCCAGGTCGAGCGTCAGGATGTTCTGCAGAAAATGCTCGGCATCGGGGCCGGAAACATCGATGATGGCGCGGTCGGCGAGGATGGCTGTCGGCATGGACCTGATCTTGCATTTCGGAGAGCCATTACGTAAGCCGCAGGCAATTCCCAGACAAGGGCACGCGCGACATGGCTACCACCTTCGATCTCATCCTCAAGGGCGGCACGGTCGTCAATCATGACGGCAGCGGCGTTCGCGACGTCGGCGTCACCAATGGCAGGATCGCCGCCATCGGCGATCTCGGCCGCGCTTCGGCCGGCGAGACCATCGATTGCACCGGCCTGCACATCCTGCCCGGCGTCGTCGACAGCCAGGTGCATTTCCGCGAGCCGGGGCTGGAGCACAAGGAAGACCTGGAGAGTGGTTCGCGCGCGGCCGTTCTCGGCGGCGTCACCACTGTTTTCGAGATGCCCAACACCAACCCGTTGACGACGAGCGAAGCGACGCTGGCCGACAAGGTCAGCCGGGCGACCGCGCGCATGCATTGCGACTTCGCCTTCTGGGTCGGCGGCACCCGCGACAACGCCGGCGACGTCGCCGAACTGGAGCGTCTGCCGGGTGCTGCCGGCATCAAGGTGTTCATGGGCTCGTCGACCGGCGACCTTCTGGTCGAGGACGATGAGGGTGTCGCTTCGATCCTGCGCAACACCCGCCGCCGTGCCGCCTTCCACTCGGAAGACGAGTTCCGCCTGCGCGAGCGCCAGAACCTGCGCGTCGAAAACGACCCGTCCTCGCACCCGATCTGGCGCGACGAGATCGCAGCACTTCAGTGCACCGAGCGGCTGGTGCGCATCGCCCGGCAAGAGCGCGCCCGCATCCACGTGCTGCACATCTCGACGGCGGAGGAAATCACCTTCCTCGAACAGCACAAGGACGTCGCCACCTGCGAGGCGACCCCGCATCATCTGACCATGAGCGCGGACGACTACGCCCGTCTCGGCACGCTGCTGCAGATGAACCCGCCGGTGCGTGCTGCACGCCACCGCGACGGCATCTGGCACGGTATTTCGCAAGGTATCGTCGACGTGCTCGGCTCCGACCACGCGCCGCACACGCTGACTGAGAAGGCCAAGCCTTATCCGGCCTCGCCCTCGGGCATGACCGGCGTGCAGACGCTGGTGCCGATCATGCTCGACCACGTCAATGCGGGCCGGCTGACGCTGGAGCGCTTCGTGGACCTTGCGAGCCACGGCCCCAACCGCATCTTCGGCATGGCCCGCAAGGGCCGCATCGCCGCCGGCTACGACGCCGACTTCACCGTCGTCGACATGAAGCGCGAGGTGACCATCACCAACGCCCAGGCCGGCTCCAAGGCGGGCTGGACGCCTTATGACGGCAAAAAGGTCACCGGCTGGCCGGTCGGCACCATCGTCCGCGGCATCCGCGTCATGTGGGAAGCCGAGATCGCCACGCCGTCGCAGGGCAGGGCGGTGGAGTTTTCGGAAGCCGTGGTGAAGTAGGTTTCTGCTCCGCGGTTGCGGGGAGGTCGGACTGCGGGTTTTGCCGCGAGCGCCCCCCTCCGCTTCGTCATCCCAGAGGCTTGACCCGAGGATCCATGCCCGTGAGGGGTGAGGAGCGTGGTAAGAGCCTACGTTCTGCACCGCTTGCGCCCGGCGGTAATGTCACGGCATGGATCCAAGGGTCTTCGCGTCGCTTCGCTCCTGCTCCGCCCTAGGATGACGAAGGGGTGGGAGCCTCAGGCATATGTGGTCTTGGCTTGCCGAGAGCGGCCACTCCCAGCTTCACACCGCGCCAAGCACTTGAAGTCTGCCAAGCGCGAGCCTCGGAGATTGGCCGCGAGCCCCCATGCCTTCGTCATCCTAGGGCGGAGCAGGAGCGCAGCTCCGTCGCGTAGACCCTAGGATCCATGCCGTGACGGTGAGGAATGTGGAGAGGGCAGAAGAAAGAGCACTTGTTTGCGCGCGCGAACGCAGTTGATCAGCTGTGTGCGAAGGCCTGTTGGCGCAAAGCCTGAACAGGTCGCCCGAGTCGACAATCGGGCACCCGCGCAATCACGGGCCGTCACCGCTGCCTCTCATCCGGCCCTTCGGGCCACCTTCTCCCCGCAAACGGGGCGAAGGAAAAACCTCAATCACCCGCGACGAAAAACGCCCAGCGGCCTTCCGGGGTGATGCCGAGGCGATAGAAGACGTAGGCGCCATATTGCTTCATGTCTTCGTAGTCGCCGGCGGTGACGATCTTGAACAGCTCGACCTTCTGGCGCGGATCGAGCTTGTCGAGCGGGATGCCGAAGAAATAGGGCCAGACATAGAGGTCCTCGTCGGTGCCTTCGCCCAAATGGACGTAGCCGGCGTTCAGCACCTCTTCCATGATGGCGAGGATTTCCTGGCCTTCGCCGTCGCCTGATAGCCCCTTGATGAAGGCGATCGGATCGCCCTCGATGTCGCCGAACGACAATTGCGGCATCGCTTCGCCCTGGCCGACCAGCGGCCGCAGCTTTTCGATGTCGCCGGTCTTGGCGGCTTCGACCAAGAGGCTGCGCATCCGCGCCACCGGCTCGGGCAGGCGGCTGAGGTCGTAGACGATTTCGGGCAACGGGCCTTCCGGATCGAGATTGGGGGCGGCGGGACCGGTGGCGCCGCCCGGTTCGGTGGGCGTGGCATCCGGTTCGGCCGGCTGGTCGTCGGCCGGTTGCTCGGAACCGGACGGTACTTCGGTGCCTGCAGGTGCTTCGGTCCCTTGAGGTGCCGTGGTCGCCGGCGTCTGGATCGGGTCGGGCATCGGCACCGACTTTTCGGGCACGGCATCCTGGTCGGCGGCCGGCTTGGGCGGCATGACGGGGGCGGGGATTTCCTCGCGCTTGATTTCGGAAAGCGCAAAAGCCGTCGAGGCATGGAGCGGCAGGACGAGCGAGGCGGCGAGGCCGAGAACGGCAAGTCGCATTGCGCCGCGGGGCGCAGTTTCAGTCTTTGGCCGCATCAAATCCCTGGCTCCGGTATTCCCGAGCGTTTGCCCCCTCTCGGGCCGACGCTGCAACGCTTTCAATCGCATGACCCCGCCCGGAATCATGTTCCGACAATGCGTGGTTACGCCCTCAATGTGCCAGCATGATGCCGAAACCGTGTCGGCTAGTCAAAGAAGTGGGGCGGCGCTCAATGCCGCAGGCGCACCGGCTCGAAGTCACCGGCTTCCACCCTGGCGCGCATGCGATCGAGCATGGCGAGTGCTGCAGGCTCGCCATTGGCGGCGACGATCTCGGCAAAAGCCGTGGCAAGGGCTGCTTCGGCGATGATCTCGGGCTCGATGCCGGCGGACAGGCCTTCGGCCCACGCCTCATTGTGGCTCTCGACAGCGGTCAGGCGCTTTTCTTCCCGAACCAGGGCGTCGATGTCGCTTACGCTTTGTTCCATTGCGGTCTTTCACCCTGCCCAGCGACCCGATGATTCGGATCAACTTGAGCTATCCCTTTAATGTCCCGTTATGGTTGCTTTCACTAAGTTATTGTAATTGCGTCAGAATTTCGACTGCGTTTTACAATTTGCTTAGAGTTTTACAAACCACTGCGCCATTCCACGTTGACAATACTAGCTTAACAGCAGGCCCGATAGCGAATGCTCAAATTTGAGTTAACAGCTTGTGGAAATCTTAACGAACAATTCAATCGGAGAGTAACCATTGCGAATACGAGACGCGCGACCCGTCCGTCAGGATAGGTCCGATCGGGGATTCACGACGATCGCACGATTCAACTTCGAACCCTTGGACGGGCTCGTTGTCTATGACTGCACGCTGATCAGAGCGCCCGATGGACGAATCCTAGTCTACGGGCCGCCATCACGAAGCAGCTCGCAAATTATCAGCATGGCGCCCGACGTGCGCCACCGAATTATCGATATGACGCTGAATATCTTGGGGATTGATGCGAATGCCGCAGCCGCAGCCTGAGGGCGACGACGATTTTTCATGGTCCAACCTTAGACGCATCTGCGAAGGCCGTCCGAAGCTCCCCCTGCCGCCAGGCGAAACTATTAAGGCAGTGATGAAGCGCCATCCGCTCGATGGCCCCTCCGACAGAGCCCGCGACCGTATAGAGGCGCGCAGAGCGGCTGCGAATGACAATCAGCATTCCGAGGGCACCCACGGCAAGCTAGCGCCACCAGCAGCCAAGAAGCCAATTGGCGCTACGCCATTTACCCTCCGCGACCCGGCTGGCCTGCCGGAGCGGCAGTGGCTTTTCGGGCGGCACTACATCCGCAAGTACGCCACGGCGTCTGTCGGACCTGGCGGCGGTGGCAAGACCGCACACTCCATCAGTGAGGCTTTGGCGATGGTGACGGGCCGCCCGTTGCTCGACCCAGACGGCCCGCTGACCAAGCCGCTGCGGGTGTGGTGGATCAATGCGGAAGATCCCGTCGATGAGATCGACCGTCGCTTCCACGCTGCGGCGAAGCACTTCAGCGTCACCGAGGATCAGATCGGCGGGCGCTTGTTCACCGATTCCGGCCGCGACCAAGAGTTCGTCATCGCGCGCACCGAGGGGCGAGATATCAAGGTTGTCGAGCCATTCGTTGCGGAGATGATTAGCGAGATCAAACGGCGTGAAATCGACGTCGTCATGGTCGACCCGTTTGTGTCCACGCATGAGGCGCAGGAAAACGACAACTCGGCCATGCAGCGCGTTGCCGCGGCATGGGTGCGGGTTGCCGACGAGGCCAACTGCGGGGTCGAACTCGTGCACCACGTTGCGAAAAACCAAGGCGAGGTCACTGCAGACAGTGCGCGCGGGGGCGGTGCGTTTAAGGACAAGGTGCGCTCGATGCGCGTATTCAACGTCATGACACCGGCTGAAGCCGCCAAGGCTGGCGTCGACGATCCGCGCGGATACTTCCGCGTCGACTTCGGCAAGGTGAACATGGTTGCGAGCGGCCACAGTCTATGGCGACGGTTCGTTTCCGTGTCTCTGGGCAACGGCAGGGGGCTCGTGAAGACCGGCGACGAAATAGGTGTTGTCGAGCCATGGCGCTGGCCCAGTTCTGACGTGCTTGCCGAGCGGCAGGCAGAAGCTCGCATGTCGATCATTGCCGACGTCCCCGCGGAGCTTCTGGCCGGGCTGAAGGTGCGGCTTGCCGCCTCCGACTATAAGGAATCTGTCCAAGCCGGGAACTGGGCTGGCAAGCTGGTTGCCGAACTCTTTGGCCTCGACGTGAAGGTCGATCGCGACCAGATCAAGGCCATGCTGGCTGCCTGGGTCGATGCTGGCGAGTTGGAAATCGTCGAAATTCAGGACGCCTATCGCCACCTAAAACCGCACATAAAACCAGTTGCGGCACTTTGAAAATGCGGTGCCGCAAAGAGGTGCCGCAGGTGCCGCAAAACACTGCGGCGCGGCACCTTAATCCCTAGGGGGATAAGTGCCGCACGCATGCTGTGTGTAAGAAATTCAAGGTGCCGCAAAGAGGTGCCGCAGATTTTTTTAGCACCCAACCCCGTCGATACGAGGAGAGAACCTAAGAATGTCAAACGTGATCGCACTTCAGACCCAAATCAAAGCCCTGCATCCCTCTACCGGCAAGCAGGTGACGGTTGTCGGCATTGCCACGAGCCCGTCTTCGCTGGACCCGAAGCTTGTAGTCCTGCACCGCGGCCCGCATGGAATTGTTGCTGAACTGGTCGACTATGCCGACGAGGCTCCGCCGACGGTGGCTGCATGACCACCACCGCACCGTCAGACACCAACCGGGCACACCGCGGCCGGCGCATCACCTGGGAGGAATTCTACCGCCTGACTGATCGCAAGCCGCCAACGGCGGGGAATGACAATCAGAAAACTGAGGACAGAGGGGAGGCGCGGGAGCGTCGAAACGCGAGTTGATTTGACCAAGGCGGCTTACCTTGTCAGAAGGGGAAGCCGGGCGGCGGTCTGGAAACTATCCGCCCGGCTCCAGTACTACTTACGCTTGATCGTCTCTACGATATGCGTCTTCGGGTGGTTCGTTGCGGTCTTAACCGTGGTGAACTGCCCGTTCCCCGCGTTGCGACCAATCTTAGATCCCTTTGCCATCTCACATCACCTCCTTTCATCGGCGGATCCGATGGCCGCAGTTATAGCAAAAAAGGAAGTTGGAACAAAACGGGAAAACTAAATATCGACACGAACCCCCGCAATTCACAGGCTTATTCCATTGTGTGTACTATATGTAGGGCTAGGTCGCATCCTTCGGGCCGCCGTAGGCCGGACCGGCGCCCTCCCTTCGCAGTAGTGCAAATACAGATTTTTGCCTCGCGCGTACGCGCAAGCGCGCGCGAGACGGTCCACCAATAATTATTTTCATCCGATCCTTGTCGGAATCGAAGTTGCCGCCTTTTATGTACTGAGCGCGCGGCCAGAGCCGCCAATTAGAAGCCGCCAAGGCAAGCCGCCGGCCATGGGTCGGTCCACTTCTCGGGAACAGAGCGCCCGAAATGCAAGCCAAGAAAATCTCCGCCCCGGCGGCAGGTCGCGTTGCGGCCCGCACCGAAGATGTCAGCATCTTCGACCAGGCGCAGTCCCGCCGCGCCAGTAACGACAACCACTACCTTCGCCTCGTGTGCGACGACCCGGAGGACGTGCCTCGCCGCCAGAAGCAGAAGCCATTCCGGGGTGACGAGCTTCGCGCGGACATTCCGGCCGACAAGGCTGCGGCGCGTGCATGGCTGAGCACATTGGGCGTCGGCGCGTCTGTCTCGATGTCTGTCGCCTGCTCGAACGCCGGCCTACCTGACGATCGAGGCTGGCGTGGCGAGGCGAAGGAACCGCCAGAGCCAAAGGCATGGAACCCACGGAAGCGGAATGCCGCGAACAGCAATGAGCCAGAAAATTGGCCCCTTCTGGAAACGCTCCGCCGCGACGGGCGGCAAGACGACATTCCCCGTGTCGTGCGCTATCGGTCGCTTGTTGATGTCACGGGTGCCGAACCGGTCGGTAGTAGCTTGCGCTTCGATGGCGTCCAGGCTGGATCCGCAGGTTCAAGTGTCGATGAGACCGGCCTGAGCGTCGCGTCGCGGTCGTTGACGCTTCACGGCGTTCGCGACGTCAATCGCGCCCACAAGGCCGGCTGGCCATCAGATCGGGTGCCGGGCGGTGACATCTCCTACAGGGAGACCCGCCTTTCTGTTCAGCAACTGGTCATCAGCGCCGGGCATCGAACTCTAGTCGCCAGCGAGGAAAGTACCGGCCGCTGGCAGGCATCTCTGCAGCACGGTAATCCGGAGGACGCTATCATCGAGTGCATGGACGGCAGGCCGGTACTGGGAGAACTGCGGCAGGCGCTAGGCGGCCTTGGCTTCGTCTTAGAGGATGCTGTGGTGGGGCATATGACCCTGACCTGGATCGGCGAGCACCTTGGATACCGGAATAAGGCCCGCAGCGCGAAGGCAAAGGTGTTGGTGTACACCGCGATCGACAAGCTTCGCGATCGGTGGTGGCTTGTCGATCGAGATCTAGCGGATTCGGCGACAGCATGCGGGCGGCGCGTCGAGGCTCGCCGCAGGGAGATAGCCGCAGCCCATGCGGCATACTTCGGTCGCGCCGCATAGGTTGAACCCCAAAATCGCTCCCGCGGTATTAAGCGGGAAGAAAGGTGTCCAACAGGCTGCCCCTTTGCTCTCCCATCTCAGCCCGGCTTCGGCCGGGCTTTTCTTTTTGCCCAGACCAACCGTCAAATCCCAAAAAGGAGGCTCCAAAATGCCCTCAACTACTGAGGCCGTTGACGCCGTTGTGCGCCTCGGCTTCGACCCCGGCCGCGCTAAGGCGGTAGCCCGCTCGCTTACTGACGCTGCAGTGCTGCCATCTGGCGGCCCAGGCAAGTCGCCGGCGCTCGATGTCACGCACTTCATCGATCTTCTGATCGGTGTCGTCGTCGACGCGCCCTTGCGGCTGGTCCCCGCGGCCGTCCGTTCCTATCGCGCTTTAACGCCAGGTGGCGCCGACTTGGCCAATGCGCCGGCAAGCATCGACACTGCCGGCCAGGCCCTCGACATCTTCGCTGACATTGCCCTGCACGGCGAGCATCCTGACCTGCTGCGCCGCGACCAGATCGAGATTGTCTCCTCTTGGAGTGAGATCGCTCTCATCTCGCCATCGGGCATCCGCCGCTTCGTCCCGGTCGGGGCGAATGCCGCCCATTGGGCCGCGTCCGGCCACCGCAAATCCACAACCATCGCCGGCAGCGCATTCGTCGATGCCGTCCGCGATCTTTTCGCCAAGGAGTAGTCAATGGCCAAGCAACAGCAGTTCGCGGTGCCCACAATGGAGGAAGCCCACCCCCCTCTGGCGGCGCTCACCGCACGCAAGGTTGATCTCGATTCTCGCTCCCGCGAACTGGAACACGATTTGATGCGCCTTCGACGCGGCAAGGCGCCGAAAAGTGCCGTGGCAGCTGCTGCGGCAGAAGGCCAGGCCCGCGCTGCGGAACTCGTGAGTGACCTGGTCGACACCGATGGCATCACGCCAAGGGTTCGTGTCGATCTAGAGGGCGTCCGTCATCAGATGCAAGGGGAGCTTGACGCCGTAAACGCGGCCATGGCGCTAGTCGACCGAGAGATCGAAAAGGCCAAAGTCACGGCCGCAAACACTGTCGTCGAGAAGGTACGCCCAACGTACGAAGCAGCTCTCACGGATCTTGCCAGTGCAATAGCTGTCGCCATAGAGGCTCACGATCGAGCAACTGCCATCACCAACGAATTGACGCAGGACGGCACGCCATGGACCGGCCGCCTACCGCAACCGATGAGCCTCAGGTCGGTGTTTGGCGTGGCCGGCGAGACGGACACGCGAGCTCGAACCTTTCTGCGAGATTTGGCTGCCGCTGGCCTTTACGAGAAGGGTGGAAAATGACCGAACGGCGCGAATACGAGAAAGCGGACGCCCGCGGTCGCAAAGGCCTGCGTAGCGTCAAGCTGCCAGGCGAGCAGCGTCACGTGGAACGGTCTGAATCGGCAGAGGCAATCGCCCGGCGCTTGGCTATCGCTAAGCGCGAGCGGAGGCTGAAAGATCTCCAGCGATGAGCGACATCACCGGCTTCGCGATCCAGTGGAACCAGCCCGCTATCATTAGCGGGCTCTTTGAGGAGCGGTTTGCGCCAGGAGCTTTCGATGACTCGCTGACGCAATATCCCGATGTGGCGGCACTGTGGTCGCATGATGCCAGCCGACCGCTGGGGCGCGTCAGCAACGGGACCCTTCAGCTTCGCTCTACTCGTGCAGGGCTTTGGTACAGCCTGACTCCCAATCCTGACTCGCCATTAGGGAAGGAGGCGACGGCTGCAGTTGGAAGTAACCTCGTCAACCAAGTCTCCGTCGGCTTCAGTGCTGACATCGAGGAGTGGGAAGACACCGGGAATCTGCCGAAACGGACGATCACGCGCGCCAGGCTCTACGAGATCTCGATTGTTCTCTGGGGTGCCTACGGTGAGGCCACATCCGCCAGCCTGCGCAACGCTGACAACGCCGCTCGCCGTATCCGTGCAAAGGCCGAGGCGGCGCACCGTTTGCGGGGTATTCGATAATGCCGGTCGGCCAAGTGTTGATGACTTCGCCGAAGGGCTTCGGGTTCATACAAGGCGAGCCAGCCATCTACTTTCGGATGCGTGATGCCATTGGCCAGCCGACCCGCGGCAACACAATCCGCTATGATGTCGACATGGTCCACGGCCGGCCGCGTGCAGTAAACCTGCGCATCGTGGATCCGGTCGCGATGGCCGAAGTCGACCGGGTGTTTGGGTCGTAGGGGGGTACCAAAGAAGTCTACCGAAGTCGTTTTTTGCGGACCGGCGGGTCTCCAACGCGCGCATTTCCCCAATTCAAAATATGGGGGTCCGCTACTTGTCCGACTTGTTATCTTCGCCCAGGACGCTCAGAGCCCACTCAATATACGCCCTGAACTCCGGCGAGTGATTGAAGAAGGCCAGCATGTTTGCTGCATTTTGGTGAATGACCGGCAGGGCGGTGCGGATGAATTCGGCGTTCGGGTCTCCGCTCATTGCCGAGGCGGCCAACGCGGCTCCCGTGACGGTCGTGACGTTGATTTCCGTCCCAACAACAAGCTTTAGCAAGGAGACAACGCCATTTCTGACAATGATGTAGGCCGAATACCCGACCCGGGTGGAAGTCCACCCATACTCGTGAACATAGTCACGGACAGGTCTGTTCTGCTTAAGCGTGCGCGACTCTATGAGGCGCTTGTTGCCTGCGAACACCTCCAAAAGATCGTTGCCTGGTTCTGAAACGGCTTCTATGGCTGCGGTGTTCAGCAGAAACTCGTCCGCTTTCAGGACAAGGTCGCGACCCTCATCGAAGCCCATGATAAATGCGCCGTGCAAACGAGTAATGCTTTGCAGTGCACCAGCCGTTTGAGGCTCAAGTGGTTCAGCGAGTGTGCGGTCTCGATTTTGCTCGCGATAGGAATCCGCAAAACTCAGTAGCGCACCACCAACGGACCACAATGCAACAACGTCCACCTCATCGGTGTCCATGTCGATAATCGTAGCGTATTCCCGATAGGCGCTGACCATTTCGGGGAACTTATTCTCCACCTTGGCCAGCATAGGTTCGGCGGCGGCGACGGCCTTCCGCAATTGCTGATGGAGTTTTGCCTGGCCTGGAGTTCCATCCGATTTTGGAAAGCTGTGCGAGCCGGCAAGCTTGCTTCCTTTGAGCTCAAAGTTGGGCCCCTCTGTAATCGTCGGTTCGGGAGGCTTCCTTCTGATCGTTCTTCCGTTCGCGGTTAGTGTTTCCCTCCCTTCGAACGTTGCCTCACTAACGAAGACGGGACCAACCGGTTGTACTTCTAGTGACCTGGTATGAAGCGCTTGGCCGATTCTTGTCCTTACGGGTTGATATTGCTGATCTGGCTTGCGAGCGATCGAAGCGAAGACGTTCTCCAGTTCGGCCAGCGGATCGTCTTCCACCACCGGCTGATTGAACTCCGCCTCGACGATCGCGATGGCGTCCTCGAGCGATTTGGTCTGGCGTTCGGCAACGGCTGCGGGCGGCTGCGGATTGAGCGCGGCGAGCTTGGCCGCGATGGTGCTGCGGGCCTTGTCATACACCCGCGCGCGCATCGCCGGCGTGGTGTCGCCCATGCCATCCAGCGTCTTCTTTATGACCGTTATGAAGTCCGCCATCCGTCCCTCACCGCTATCCCGTCCAAACATATAATTGCTGGCTGCCAGAAATTCACCCAGTCGTTGCTAGCATCACACCACAGCCTAATAGCCCGCCACCGCGCGGGCCTTTTCATCTTAAGGAGACAAAATGGACAACTTCGACGCCGCGACCACCGCGGCGAACGCACTCACGCGCCAACTGCTCGAGATCGGCATTCCCGCTGACGACGTCGCTGATGCATTGATTACGCAGGCCTTGGCCGCTTGGGCGGCTGCTGAGGGCCGGCTTCCAGACGCCAAGGCGCTGCTGGCCACCTGGGCGGCCGTGAGGGACGCCGATGCCCGCGACTGACCTGGAGAAGCTCGTTGTATCGCTTTCGGCCGACTTCAAGGCATTTGAACGCGGCCTAGCTCGAGCGCAGGGTGTGTCAAACCGCCAGTTCGGTGCGATCGAGGCCCGAGCCCGTAAGCTGAACAGAAACTTGGATGTGATCGGCAAGCAGGCCGGAGCGTCGTTGGGGCGAGGACTAGGAGGGGCACTCGCGGCCGGATTCTCAATTCAAGGGGCGCAGAAGCTGCTCGATACCAGCACGCGCATCACAAATGCGCTGAAAGTCACCGGGCTCACCGGCGAAGACCTGACGAAGACCTACAGTGCCCTATACGAAGCCGCTCAGCGGAACGCAGCCCCGCTCGAAGGCCTGGCAACGCTGTACAGCCGCGTGGCGCTCTCCCAAAAGGAACTGGGAGTATCGTCTGCGCAGATCGTCGGCCTAGTCGACAATGTTGGTAAGGCGATCAAACTGTCTGGCGGTGACGCCGCTCAAGCCTCCGGAGCCTTGCTTCAGCTGGGCCAGACGCTCGGTGGCGGCAAGGTTCAAGCGGAGGAGTACAACTCCCTGATCGATGGCCTGCCTGGCGTTCTTCAGGCGGCAGCGGCTGGCATCACAGAGGCAGGCGGCTCAGTCGCGAAGCTGACCGCACTGGTGAAGGACGGCAAAGTCTCGTCCAAAGCGTTCTTCGACGGTATCGCAGCGGGTGCGTCTGTGCTCGACGGACGGCTAACCACTGCCGAGGAAACGATCTCGGGCGGGTTTACCAGATTGCAGAATGTGCTCGTCGACACCGCAACTCGGTTTGACGACTCGACCGACGCCAGCAAACTGCTCGCGAACTTCCTTTCCGGCCCGTTGTCAGCCGCTATTCGCGAAGTTGGCGACGTGTTCATCGGAGTGGGCGAAGGCCCCATCGGAACGTTCATCGACTGGGTCGGCAAGGCCGTCGACGCTGCCGTCCAGGCTGCAGCTGACTTGGGGTCGGCGACTGGTCTCGATAGCGTTGGTGGCAACCCTTACATCGGCCCCGGTCGCATCCAAGAGCGCATCGATGGGGCTTTTGCGGGGACGGAATATTCGACTCCAAAGAGCCCGCGTATGCCAACCGAGATCACGGTCAATAAGCCGAACAGCGTCACGCGGCCCATTTCGCTGAGCGACTACCCAATTCTTGGCGACAAAGACGGCAAGACCAACCGCCCCCGCGAAAACGACTTCGCCCGTGAGGTAGAGCAGATCAAAGCGCGCACGGCCGCCATTCAGGCGGAGACCGTCGCAATGGCCGGCGTCAACCCACTGATCAGCGACTATGGACTGGCGCTCGAGAAGGCATCGGCCGTTCAGGAATTGCTAACGGCAGCCCAAAGCGCTGGAATTGCGATCACCCCAGAACTGCGGGCAAAGATCGACGAGCTCGCCGGCGCCTATGCTCTCGCCTCCGTCGAAAGCGCGAAGCTCGCGGAAAGCCAGGACAAAGCTCGTGAGGCAGCAGAAGAACTCAGCGCGGCCGGCAAGGACATCATGGGCGGATTTATTCAAGACATGTTGGACGGCAAATCTGCCGCAGACGCATTGGCGAGCGCGCTTTCGAACATAGCGGACAGGCTTCTGAATTCTGGCCTCGACATGCTGTTCGGCGGTGGCAACTCGGGCGGCGCAATCCTCGGTACCACATTTTCCCTCAATTTCAGGAATGCAACATGAGTGCGTTTTACGCCCTTTGCCACGACGACCATGTCGAACTGCTCACGGACGGAGCGCAGTACCGTGAAGACGGTACGCTCACGAACATCCTTCGAAAAGTCTGGATATCGCCCCGTCTGCCATTGGCTGTCACCGGACGAGGCGGCGGCGCCGTGGATGCGTATGCCAAGGCCATAGTCGCGCTGAGTGCTCTGGGCACCTTCGACGATGTCATTGAAAGCGTTCAGCGGCTCGTCACACTTAGCACCCGCTTCGATATTACCGAACCGGCCGAGGTGGTGATCGTGGGCGTCTCTGAGACCCGCGGCCCGTGTATTTTGTACTTCGCGACCGTCAACGCTTATGGCGTGGAGGGGTTCGAGCCCTTCGTGATTTGCGATGCGGGCCGCGAGTTCGGCGGAGGTGCGCCCCTGGAGCCCGCCGAGGCCGAAGCGATCCGCGGGAGTGGCAGCACGCTACGAGAAATAGGCGTCCCGCTATTCAAAGCCATGCGCCAAAAGAAAGGACCAAATCCCACCCGACCAGATCTTCCCGACCAATACGGGATCGGTGGGCATATCGATCTGACGATCGTGTCGCCGGGCGGCTGCACGGTCAAACGGTTGCACGAGTGGCCAGATGTAATCGGCGAGAAGATTGATCCGAACAAGGAACTGTCCACCAATGCCTACATCGAGGTGGTCGTTTAATGCCACTCGTCCGCTATGGCGAAAAGCCAGGCGTGGGCGCTGCGTTCAAGATCATGGTGGATGAGGCCGATGATCCTTGGACCACGTCCAACGCGGACTGGCAGAAGTTCGTCTTCAACTCCGAACAAGCCACGAAGATGGCATATGTCTACGACATCAGGGAGATCAGCTACAGCCTTACAAAGTGGCCTCGTGGCGGCGCTGACCATACCGATGCCATCTACTACGAGCCGTCAGGCACCAACGAGTCGACGGCGCTGGAGAAAATCTGGACGGTACGCGACGACAGCAGCACCGGTCCAGGCGGGACCGACGGGTGGCAGGCTCACGTGATATTCCCAGAAAAGCTGGGATTTTCGTACACGCCGATCATCGAGGCGCGCGACCAGACAATCGCAGATTCGCGATTCCTGGCTGCCAACGCAACCTACATTCCGACCAACTCTCTTGCCGGCGCCTCGTGTGGATTTGTGCAAGGGCAGGTGTCCTACACAAGTTGGTTCCGTGACAACACGGAGCTCTATCTGTGGGGCGGATATGTAATCAACAGGCGAACCTTCAGCCTGTATGGATACTTTGCCAACCCTGGGCAGACCAACCTTAGCCCCGTCTATCGCGTGACAGGGGAGGCCCAGCGAAGCCTCGTTTCGGTGCTTGAGCTCCCTGCCGGAAACGAGCCGCTGCCGACATATGCGGGCACGCCTACCGCAGGGCAGAAGTCGTTGATGATTTCGACCAGTCAGGTGCGCATGGCGTATCCAGGCCACGACATCAACGAGTCCAGCCACGAAGCGTTCATCTTCAGTGAATCCCGCATCCCGGCAAAGGTGATCGGATCCGGTCAAACGTGGGTCAATACCGGCGCCAACGTGAAAATCTTCACAAAGCGGCCAACCACGGTTGGCACATATGTCGACTTTATCATCAAGCGCCCGTCGGAGGCGCAGTTTCACCATCCGCCGTACCTGCCTTCTGGGACGTCCACCAGCAACCGGATATACGTCAACTATGTGATCGAGGCAGACGGGATCCGGTTCTACAACACCGGGGATCAGCAGGCCGATATTCGCTACATCGTTTTCGCGGACGACGACTCGCCGAACACGACTGGCGGGTCGAAAGTGATGCGCCAAGCTAACGATGGCACGGTCGACTATTTCCAATTGAAGGTGCCGGGGTCGTCGGATACCGCGCCGAACCTGAACGACATCATTCTGGACTCGCGCTACCCGAACATCCCCATTGTCGACGAGGGCTGGCTTGCTGCCAGCGCTTTCACCGAAACAGGCGACGGCTTTCTGGGGCTTTACAAAAAGACTGTCAATTTCACGAACGACGGCTTCATGCCCTTCGTGAAGTACATGTGCACATGGAACAATGGCGGAATCCGCGCGCCTTTTAACCGTATCTTGCGTGTGTTCAACACGACACGGCCAGGCGGTGCATTCTGGAACAACAAGCCGTCTGGTGTTTCCACGAACTGTCGCATCTTCGACAACAAGCTTGAGTTCTTTCATTCAAGCGGCAACCCGAACCGCCTGCAGATAGACAACCAGCTGACCGGCACCGAGGCGAATCCGATCTACGGCGAAACCCTCGTCGGCATTCGCTGGTATCTCTTCGCCATTCCGCTGAGCCTGTAGGGGGGGGGCGGGATGAACTGCCAGCGATGGAGTGGCCGGGAGGCTGAAAGTTGTGATCTAAAATCGTCGCAGTTGCGGATTGTGAATTTTATGCACAAAGTCTAGTTGGCCACCTCGAACGGGGAGTGGCGGGTAACCACTCCCCGAACGCGGGTATAGCGCCTACTGGTACTCGGGGCCTGCGGCGAAAGTCATTGTCAGTGACACCGCAGGTTCCCATCCAGAAGCAATCAATCTACATCACCGGTTGCAGATCCTTCGCCCCCGTGGCGGGCTAATCGCCCGCTGTCCACAAGTAGTTTTTGTTCTTGTTGCGTTCACGGCGTGGCGGGCTGCCTACCAGTTCTTTCCGCCCATCGGCGGAGCTTTGACGCTCTCGCAGCGGAGTTGGTCGGTGCCCGATTCGAATCGTCTCCGGTTCCCGTGGCGCATATCCTTGTGCCGCGGGCACGCCCCGTTGGTCTTATGTGGCTTACAAAGCCCGCATGCGGCAATGCGCGGCCGCTTTCGTTTGTGATGCATTCCAACCTCCGACAGAAGCCGGTGCGCCTCGATGGCGCCCGAACATCTTCGGTGGGTGGAGGGAGGAGTTCATGGATGCACCGTAGTGGACGGGTGGTGGAGGTCAATACTGACGGCAACCCGTTGGTGGCGACTTGCGGGTGTGTAATTTGTCGTCGTGGGGCTAGGCAATGTGTCAGATTGCATGAGATGGATCCTTTGTCGAAACAGAACAAAGGAGTTCAATTTTGATCATAGGATACACCGAACTGGGAAGGCCGACCGCTCCAGGTGAGTATGAGTACAATGGCGATTTGTATTCCGTTTCAGGAAAACACATCGACGCATGGAAAGAAGACGAAAGCACCAGGTTTCACGTTACAAAATTCTCGGCTCTCAGCAAAAAGCCGCGATATGTTTTGAGCACTGAGGCTAGGTAGTCTGATAGGCTTGGCCGTTGGTCATTCCCCAGCTTCTTCCATCGCTTCCAGCCCGGCGCGGCGCTCCTGCCGCAGCAGCGCTAGCTCGCCTTCGGCTTCCCTAAGCGATCGAAAATCTCGACCTGGCGCTTTCCGCTCTTACGAATGTCGATGAGCTCTACAACGACTAGCGCAATGCCAACGCTCATCACGCCCATTCCGAACATCACGGCGCCAAGTATCTCGTGGATTGCTGACCGGGCCACTGCATAGACCAGGATCCCGCCAAGGATCTGCAGAACCCCAAGTACTCCGACTACAACGTGCATGATTTCCCCCTGCTCACGCGACACTAGCGCGGGCGGGTGGAAGGTCAATCCTTGCGGCGCTTTGTCCGTTTTGCTGTCAGGGTAACGAGTGAGAGATGAAGTCTTCTATCAGACAGTGGCACAGGTGGCGGCGGATGCACTTCCTTGGGAGTCACCCGCATAGCTTCCCAGATATCCAACACATCTTGCTCACTGAACAGATAGCATCGACCGGACCGAGAGCACGCGCCTAGCTGGCGGCCCATCTTGATAACGGCGCGCTTCGTAATCCTAAGCCGTTCAGCGGCTTCCTCGGCGGTGAGGATAGGTTGCGGGAGGGATGTCAATCCTTCTTGATCGACACGCCGGGCCCAGCAGCAACGTGGCCGCTCTCCAGAAAGATCACCCCAGCCGACTCAAGTGCGCCGCGAATCGCGGTCAGATTGTTGCCAATCGGGGTGCGCTTTCCCGATTCGAAATCCCTAAGAGTCGATGGTGACACGCCCGCGGCGTCTGCCAGACGTGGCTGCGTCCAGTTTACCAGCGCCCGAGCAGCGCGGCATTGCGCAGGGTTCATGCTATTCCTCATTAAAAAACGGCAACGTCATTATTTTACGTTGACATTGAGCATCAGTTGGTGTTTTTTAATGACATACCGCTTTTGCGGCGATGTAGCAACCAGAGGAGACCGTCAGAAAAATGCCCGCATCCAGATTAAGACGAAGCCACTTTCGTTTTTCCGTCAGCCAGGCTGTGAGGCTTGGCGACATGCATGGAATCGTCACGGCCTGCGACTATACGTTCGCGGGCCGAGAGGTCTACACGATCAACTTCGACTGCGCCGATCGGCCAGTTCGGACAGTGCTCGGCGAGTACCTTCATGGGTATGACCACCCGCGAGAAGCGCGCCATCGCGGCACAGCTGTTCGTGCTGCAGAACGGGCGATGCGCCTATTGCCAAAAGTTCGTGCGCCTCAGTTACTGGCCGCCTGATCTCAGACGCCACGACGCTGCTACCATCGAGCATCTACGCCGCCGCGCGGACGGCGGCAAAGACCACCCTGACAATCTAGCTCTTGCGTGCAAGGCGTGTAACGACGGCCGCGGCGTGGTCGACTGGTGCACCTATGCAAGCTGGATCCGCAATGAATTCTAGCCGACGACCAATCGGCGAAGGGCCGGGTGTCCCCACTTTTGGGGATACCGCCACCACCGGCCCGACCTTTGTGCCACGAAGAGTAGTTGCTTGGGCCAAACTTGATGATGGTCGGCGGGCTGCTTTTTATAGGCCCGTTAGCCCCACGAGGAGATGAATGCGCTCAGACAATCTTAGGTACTACCCGCCGGACTGGTGTTCCGCGGCTACGATGGCTTACCTGCTCGATATGGCAGAAAGTACATTCCGTGGTTATGTCGCTCGAGGACTGATGCCTGTCGGCGTGACGCGTGGCGGCAGTGTCAGGTGGCCGCGAGAAAAGACGCTGGCAGCGTGGGAGGGCAGGGCGGCACAGTCGGACAGTCCGAGGAAGTCAGATAACGACAACGCCGAAGATATACAGGCGAACATCTTGGAGAGCATCAAGAGGCATGGCGCGGCCAAGAAAGCACGGGGCTGAACTCCCGCCGCACGTTCATCGCGTGACGGCCAAGGGAAAGACCTACTTCTTTTACCAGCCCTTCCGTGGAACACCACGGGAGGGCGCTCGCGTTCCATTGCCGCAAGATAACCAGTCGGTCGAATTCTGGGACAAGCTGCGCCAACTGGCTGGTACGGTGCCGGGCTACACAGGCACGCTTGCCGCCATGATAGACGCTTATCTGGCGTCGCCAGAATTCATTCCGCCCGACGACGGTGTGAAGCGAAAGGTGCTCTCGGAAAGCACCCGATACACATACAAGCTGCACCTGAACTATTCGCGGATGGCGATCGGCAAGTTTCCGCCCGATGCTATAAAGCCATCAGCCGTCCTGGCACTGCGTGACGAATACGCGGACAAGCCCGGTACGGCCAACATGATCGTTCGCGCGCTGTCCGCCTGCTATGAGTGGGGACGCCTTCGCGACTACGCCATGAACAACCCCGCGAAGGGCGTGCCGACATTTGAACTCGGGGAGCACAAGCAGTGGCCCGAACCGATGGTTGACCTGTTGTTGGGTTCCGCGACGCCGCTGCTCAAGCGCTTTACCTTGATCACGCTCTACACCGGCCAGCGCATCAGCGACGTCTGTGGCATGACGACGGACGACATCGCCGACAACGAAATCCGTGTCCGGCAAAAAAAGACCGGCAAGGAATTGTGGATCCCACTGCACGCCACCCTGCAGGCCGAACTGAAGGGCGTTGACGGGCCGCTGCTCGCCAACGGCAAGGGCGGCGCATTCAGCAGCGGGACACTCCGCGATATCTGGGATGCCGAGTTGGGCGGGGAGACGCTCAAGCCGATCAAAGCGGCCGGCCTAGTCCCACATGGCCTTTGCAAGAACGCGCATTCGAGGCTGCGTGAAGCAGGCCTAAGCACCGACCAGATTCAAGCCATCACCGGCCGCTCGCCGAAGATGGTTGAGTACTATTCGAAGGGTGCTGACCAGCGGCTGCGCGCTCGTGCCGGCATGGCCAAATTGGCAGAGAATGACGCCCAGAAGGTTTTACAAACCCTGGAGGAAAGTGAACAAAAACAAAGCGCCATCTAGCAATGTTTTGTAAAACCACAATGTAACAAAATCAGGTAGTTAGGTCGAAATTGTGGTAATGTCCCGTTAAGACACCTAGCACAATCGCCCGTTCGTGTACGGCAAGCAATGCCGGGAGAGTAAATAGCCTGTTAATTACCGAAGCGGGAGGCGATGTCGCGGCTCAAAGCCTCGCCTTCCTTCATGTAGCGGCTGATCGCTTCGGTCGCCGACGGCGTGCAGGCGGTGTAGGTGCCGTCGAAGGAGCGATAGCCCCGGTTGAAGGACGCGATGAACCGGGCGCGGCGCTCGGGCGAGGGGTCCTCGGCCTGCAGCAGCTTTTCCATCTCGCCGCGCCACTGGCTGCCCTTTTCGCCGCACAGATTGCGCAGGAAATGCAGCGAGCCGAGAACCTCGGCAAGGCGCATCAGGCCCGGCTCGAACGGCGCTTCGACGGCGCGCACCGGTGCTGCGAACGCGGTCGTCGCGGCAAGCGTGATAGCCATGATGTAGGTCGAAGCGCGCATCATAAGCTTTTGTGGCGAAACAATTTGTCCCCGGCAAGGCCGCCGAGGCCTCTATCCCTTTCGCTTTTCGTCAAAAAGCGGAATCCCTCGATCTTCGACTTGCGAAATCCTTGGGATGCGCGCTGCACGGTTTTCCTGGAATTGCTCTATGCCGGCAGTACGACCGCACCGCCGAGCAGTTCGAGCACGATTTCGAGCGTCGAATCGGTCAGCGGCAGGCGTTCGATCTCGGCGAGGTCGAAATAGGCGGCCTCGTCGGCATCGTCGGCGGCAACCGGTTCGCCTTCGAGGTGGCGGGCGCCGAAGACGGTGAGCAGGTAGACCGAGCCGCTGTCGTTGCGGCTGTCGATGAGCAGCTCGCGCAAGCGGACGAGGTCGCCGACCGCAATGCCCGTTTCCTCCATCAGCTCGCGGCGGGCGGCATCTTCCAGCGCCTCGCCTTCTTCGACACGTCCGCCGGGGAAGGCGTAGAGCCCTTTCGACGGCGCGCGGCCGCGGCGCACCAGCATGATCGAGCGGTCGCGCAGCACGGCGACGGAGACGGCAGGGATGATGGTCGCGTCGATCATGATTTTACCTCGGGCAATGCGTTCCATTGTGGAACAGCCGATCCTATCCGCTTTAGCGGTTGCGGCCGGCGCGATCCATCGCCACTTTCAGGCGATGAACCGGAACCTGACCTGATGTGCGGACGCATTGCGGTATTGGCGTCGCCCGACGCAACCTCCGCCTTTCTCGGGCTGGACGATCTCGAGAGCTTTCCGCCGCGCTACAATGTGGCGCCGACCCAGCCGATCCTGGTGGTGACGGCAGGGCCGCAGCGGCCGCCGGGCTCGAATCGCTCAGACCGCATGGCGCTTCTGGCGCGCTGGGGGCTGATCCCGGCCTGGACAAAGAACCCGGCCGACATGCCGCTGTTGATCAATGCGCGTTCCGAAACGGCGATCGAAAAGGCCTCGTTCAAGACCGCGATGCGTCACAGGCGGGCGCTGATCCCTGTCTCGGGTTTCTATGAGTGGAAAAAGCTGCCTGGCAACCGGCGTCAGCCCTATTGGCTGAGGCCGCGCAAGGGCGGACTGGTGGCGCTGGCCGGGTTGATGGAGACGTGGAGCGAGCCGGGCGGCTCGGAGATCGACACCGCGGCGATCCTGACCACCGGTGCCAGCGCCGACATCATGCATATCCACGACCGCATGCCTGTGGTGATCCAGCCGGAGGATTTTGCCCGCTGGCTCGACTGCCGCACCCAGGAGCCGCGCGATGTCGCCCGTCTGATGCGGCCGGCGCAGCCGGATTTCTTCGAGCAGATCCCGGTGTCGGAGCTGGTCAACAAGGTCGCCAATACGGGGCCGGAGATCCAGGCGCGGGTCGAGCCGCTGCCCGAGGCGGCACCGGAGCGGGCGGCAAAGCCGAAGCCGGAGAAGCAAAAGCCCGATGACGGCCAGATGACGCTGTTCTGATTGCAGCAGAACAGCGCGCTGCTGGGCGCTCTGGCATCATCAATCCCTGCATCCTGCCTGCCGGAATTCGATTTTGATTTTCCGGGCAGTGCATTAGAAGAGCGGCGTGTCCACGCCCATTCTCACCGCCGCCATCTCCGGATTCCTGCTTGGTGCCTCGCTGATCATCGCCATCGGCGCGCAGAACGCGTTCATCCTGCGCCAGGGGCTGCTGCGCCAGCATGTCTTCATCCTCAGCCTGATCTGTGCCGCCTCGGATGCGTTGCTGATCGGCCTCGGCGTCGCCGGGCTCGGCACGCTGATTTCGCAGTCGCCGCGCCTGATATCAGTGGTGACGGTCGGCGGCGCGCTGTTCCTGTTTGCTTATGCGATCATTGCCTTCCGCCGCGCCATGAAGCCGGCTGCGATGCAGGCGGCAAAATCGGTCGGGACGAAGCTATGGCCTGCGGTCGCCGCCTGTCTCGCCTTCACCTTCCTCAACCCGCATGTCTATCTCGACACGGTGGTGCTGCTGGGCAGCCTTTCGGCAGCCCATGAAGGACAGGCGCGCCTTGCCTATGGCATCGGCGCTGCATCCGCATCGTTCGTCTGGTTTTTCGGGCTCGGCTATGGCGCCCGGCTGCTGGAGCCGGTCTTTGCCCGGCCTGCCGCGTGGCGCGTGCTCGATGTGCTGATCGGCCTGGTGATGGCGGCGATCGGCCTGAGCCTTTTAGGCAGCCTTGTTTAGCTTAGGGGCCGCCTTGTCTTTCTTCGGCGCGCAGATCAGCGCGGCAAGAATTGCGGCGGGGCCGATGGCCCGGTAGTGCTTGGTCAGTTCGGCGTACTGGTGACGCGCTCGGTCGTGGTCGGATTGTTTTCGTTTCATCGGTCTCTTCCCTAAAGTCAGCTCTGTTGAGAGCGGCTGCATTTGCTTACGGATTCGGTCGAATTCGTGGCAGTGCGGCGCCTTTTATCCGGGCGATGTTTCATTACGGTGCCGGGATGTTTAACAAAGTGTTTCAGTACCGCTTCCGTTCCGGTCCGGGCGGTAAAGTTTCATGTCGATGCGTCTTGACGGCAACAGCTCGGTGAGGCGATAAAGCCCGCGATGAAAACGTCTTTCGCCATTTCCGGCATTTGTTTTATTGGCTAGCGTTCGCGCTGGTCAGGACGTTTTCGCCTCATCTTCACACGAGACAGGTTGAACGCCCGGGCCAGCAGGCCACGGCGCCGCGCGTCCGTTTGGACGCGCAAAGGACGCCGTGAAACTGAAGGCACGGCGCCGCACGTCCTTACGGGCACGCAAAGGACGCCGTGAAACTGAAGGCACGGCGCCGCGCGTCCGTTTGGACGCTCAAAGGACGCCGTGAAACTGAAGGCACGGCGCCGCGCGTCCGTTTGGACGCTCAAAGGACGCCGTGAAACTGAAGGCACGGCGCCGCGCGTCCGTTTGGACGCGCAAAAGGACGCCGTGAAACTGAATTTGCGTGCAGAATCCCTTGGGGTTACGCACACGGGGAGAACCATGTCTGACGCATTCAAGGGCTTGCGCCTTACCAACACGCTGACACGCACGAAGGAGGACTTCGTGCCGATCGATCCTGACAACGTCAGGATGTATGTCTGCGGCCCGACGGTCTACGACTTCGCCCATATCGGCAATGCGCGCCCGGCGATCGTCTTCGACGTGCTGTTCCGCCTGCTGCGCCATGTCTATGGCGAAGACCACGTCACCTATGTGCGCAACCTCACCGACCTCGACGACAAGATCAACGCCCGCGCCTTGCGCGATTTTCCTGATCTGCCGCTCAATGAGGCGATCCGGCGGGTCACCGAAAAGACCGCCAACCAGTACCAGGCCGACGTCAAGGCGCTCGGTTGCCTCGAGCCTTCAGTCGAGCCCAGGGCGACCGAGTTCGTGCTCGCGCGGCCGGACGGCAAGACGGATATGGTGTCGTTGATTCAACGCCTGATCGAACGCGGCCATGCCTATGAAGCGCAAGGCGAAGTGCTGTTCGACACCGGCTCGATGGAAGATTATGGCCAACTGTCGAAGCGCAATCTCGACGAGCAGCAGGCCGGCGCCCGCGTCGAGGTCGAGGCGCACAAGAAGAACCCCGGCGACTTCGTGCTGTGGAAGGCGTCTTCACCCGAGGAGCCGGGCTGGGATAGTCCCTGGGGCCGCGGCCGCCCGGGCTGGCACATCGAGTGCTCGGCGATGTCGGCCGCCTATCTCGGCGAGGTCTTCGACATCCATGGCGGCGGGCTCGACCTGATCTTCCCGCACCACGAGAACGAGATCGCCCAGTCGCGCTGCGCCCACGGCACCGAGGTGATGGCCAATTACTGGCTGCACAACGGCTTCCTGCAGGTCGAAGGCCAGAAGATGTCCAAGAGCCTGGGCAATTTCTATTCGATCCACGAACTGCTCGCGACGGAGAATTTCGGCGGCCGCACCTGGCCGGGCGAGGTGCTCAGGCTGGCGATGCTGATGACCCATTACCGCGAGCCGATCGACTTCTCGCTGCGCAAGCTGGAGGAAGCCGAAAACACATTGCGCAAATGGAAGCGTGCGGCCGACAGCGCCGGCGAGGCCGAAGCCGAGGTGCCGGCGGCACTGATCGCGGCCCTCAGCGACGACCTCGCCACGTCGAGCGTCTTCCAGGGCCTGTCGCAGCTGGCCGGCGAGGCGGCCGGCAATGTCCAAGCCGCGGCCGAACTCAAGGCAGCGCTGCTGTTCCTCGGCTTCGGGCTCGAGGCGGCCGCGGTCGACGAGGCGGCGGTCGCGGTTACCATCGCGCGGCGGCTGGAGCTGATCAACGCCAAGAACTGGGCCGAAGCCGATCGCATCCGCGACGAGTTGCTGGCCCAGGGCGTGCAGCTCAAGGACGGCAAGGACCCGGTCACGGGTGAGCGCGTGACGACGTGGGAAGTGAAGCGGTGATGATGGCGGGGCAGGATAGGGTGGGGCTGCACGCCCCCCTCTGCCTTGCCGGGCAGACTGCGCTGGTCTTGACGGAGAGGGTTGCGGGACAGCACCCCCCTCTGTCCTGCCGGACATCTCCCCCGCAAGGGGGGAGATTGGCGGCGGCGCGCGCACCGTCCTTTCTGCAACGTCTGCGATTGGCGAAGGTCGACGTGACGGCTGATCTCCCCCCTTGCGGGGGAGATGTCCGGCAGGACAGAGGGGGGTGTGACAGAGCACTCCTTCTGACCTTGCGGCGCAAGGCAAGGACCTGACCATGGGCCACGACCTCGTCCCCCGGCGTCAGCGCAAGAATGCCAAGGCAATGCGTCATGTCATGACCGAGGCTGAGCTGAAGCTGTGGAACGAGTTGCGTGCGCATCGGCTGATGGGGTTGGGTTTCAGGCGACAGGTGCCGATCGGGCCTTACATCGTCGACTTTGCCTGTTCGTCGCATCGCCTGATCGTCGAGGTCGACGGCAGCCAGCATGCGCGGGCCGAACACGTCGAACGTGATGCGGCAAGGACCGCATTTCTTCAGGCCAACGGCTGGACCATTCTCCGCTTCTGGAACGATGACGTTGTTCGCGATATGGATAACGTCTGCCAGAACATTGTGATCTCGGCCGGGATGGCCGTCCGCATGACGGAGGAGTTCGTGCAATGATCGACCATACGGGAATTTCAGTCGCCGATTTCGATGCCGCACAGGCGTTTTACGACAAGGCGTTCGCGCCGCTGGGTGCACAGCTTCTGATGATGGTGCCGGGCGAATATACCGGCGGGGTCAAGGTCGGCGGTTATGGCCGCGAGCGGCCGGTGTTCTGGCTGCACGAGGCGCCGGCCGGACCGGGGCGGCATTATGCGTTCACCGCGCGCAGCCGGGCCGAGGTCGATGCGTTTTATGCCGCCGCCATCGCCGCCGGCGGACGGGACAATGGCAGGCCGGGGCCGAGGCCGCATTACCATCCCGACTATTACGCCGCCTTCGTCTTCGATCCCGACGGCAACAACATCGAGGCGGTGTGCCATGTCCCAGCGTGAGGGTTTGAAGCGTGAGGGTTTGACGCGATGAGCCTCGACAACAGGCCGCATTATTCCGGCGGGTGCCAGTGTGGCGCCGTGCGTTTCCATGTCGACGGCAAGCTCGGCGCCGCCTCGGTCTGCCATTGCCGCATGTGCCAGAAGGCGTTCGGCAATTTTTATGCGCCGCTGGTTTCGGTGCATCGCGACTCCAGGCTCGTCTGGACGCGCGGCGAGCCGAAGCGGTTTCGCTCGTCGAATTTCGGCCTGCGCGGCTTCTGCGGCGACTGCGGCACGCCGCTGACCTACGAGGCACCCGACGGCGTGGCGCTGGCGATCGCCGCCTTCGACGAGCCGGAGGAGATCGCGCCGACGATGCAGTGGGGGCTCGAGGGCAAGCTGCCCTATGTCGACAGCATCCACGGGCTCGAGGGCTATTCGACCGAAGAGGACCCTGACGCTGCCGACTTCGTCAACGACATCGTCTCGTTCCAGCATCCCGACCACGACACCGAGACCTGGCCGCCGGAGGAGCGCACATGACCGTTACGACAGGCGGTTGCCAGTGCGGTGCCGTGCGCTACCGCATCGACCAGGCGCTGGAGAATGCGCATATCTGCCATTGCCGCATGTGCCAGAAGGCATCGGGCAACTACTTCCAGCCGCTGGCGCGCACGCCGAAGGCGACGTTTTCGGTGACGCGCGGCGAGATCGGCTGGTTCCGCTCGTCCGACATCGTGCGCCGCGGCTTCTGCCGCGACTGCGGCACGCCGCTTCTGTTCGACGTGATCGACCGTGACACGATCAATGTCGTGCTCGGTGCGCTCGACCATCCCGAAGCGGTGAAGCCGACATTCCAGTGCGGATCGGCCGAGAAGATGCCATGGTTCGGCGGACTCGACACGGTCGAATTGTCAGACGATGAAACCGCCTGGTACGCGGCGGTTGCCCCTTCGAACCACCAGCACCCCGACCACGACACTGAACAATGGCCAGCGGAGAAAAGGTCATGACCGAGACTGCAAGGACAGGCGGCTGCCAGTGCGGCGCCGTCCGCTTCCGTATCCACGGCGCGCTGGGGCGCAGCTCGATCTGCCATTGCCGCATGTGCCAGAAGCAGTTCGGCTCGTTCTTCGGCGCCTTCGTCGCTGTGCCGGTGGATGGCGTCGAGTGGATCCGCGAGGAGCCGAGCTACTTCCAGTCGTCGATCAACATATCGCGCGGCTTCTGCCAGCGCTGCGGCACGCCGATGGCCTACCGCCACGCGGAAGGCCTCGAGCTGTCGATCGGCTCGTTCGACGACCGCTCCGACCTCGCGCCGACGATCCAGATCAATCATGGTTTCCGCCTGCCCTGGGTCGAGACGATCTTCGACCAGCCGGTGCTCGACAATCCCGACTATTACCAGCGGCAGGAGCAGATCATCTCCTTCCAGCATCCCGATGAAGAGACGGCCCATTGGCCGGAGCATGGACTGAAGATATGACGACTGAACTGCGCGGCCTCTATCCCGAGATCGAACCCTTCGACAGCGGCATGCTCGATGTCGGCGACGGCCATCAGGTCTACTGGGAACGTTCGGGCACCAAGGGCGGCAAGCCGGCGGTGTTCCTGCATGGCGGCCCGGGCGGCGCGACCTCGCCCAAGCATCGCCGCCTGTTCGACCCCAAGCTGTACGACATCATGCTGTTCGACCAGCGCGGCTGCGGCAAGTCTTTGCCCAATGCCTCGCTCGACGCCAACACCACCTGGCATCTGGTCGCCGACATCGAGCGGCTGCGCGAGATGGCCGGCCACGACACATGGCTGGTGTTCGGCGGCTCCTGGGGCTCGACGCTGGCGCTCGCTTATGCCGAGACGCATCCGGATCGCGTCAGCGAACTGGTGGTGCGCGGCATCTACACGCTGACCCGCGCCGAGCTCGACTGGTATTACCAGTTCGGCGTCTCCGAAATGTTTCCTGACAAATGGGAGCGTTTCGTCAAGCCGATCCCGGAGGCCGAGCGCGGCGACATGATGGGCGCCTACCGCAAGCGCCTCACCGGCGACGACCGCAAGGCCAAGGTCGAGGCAGCTTTGGCCTGGAGCCTGTGGGAAGGCGAGACGATCACGCTTCTGCCCGACCCCGACACGTCAGGCAAGTTTGGTGAGGACGACTTCGCCGTCGCTTTCGCCCGCATCGAGAACCACTATTTCGTCCATGCCGGCTGGATGGAGGAAGGCCAGCTGATCCGCGACGCCCACAGGCTGCGCGACATTCCCGGTGTCATCGTCCATGGGCGTTATGACATGCCGTGCCCGGCCAAATATGCCTGGGCACTGCACAAGGCCTGGCCCGAGGCGGAGTTCCACCTGATCGAGGGCGCCGGTCACGCTTATTCGGAACCGGGCATATTGGACCAGCTGGTCCGGGCGACCGACAGGTTTGCAGGGAAAACGTCGTGACCGCTTCCGCCCTACGTTGCCCCCCTCTGTCCTGCCGGCCCCCACAAGTGGGGAGATCAGCTGGTATGCCGGCTTTCGCCAATCGCCGGCGTTGCAGGACGGAGCGAGGCGTCAATACTGCCGATCTCCCCCCTCGTGGGGGAGATGTCCGGCAGGACAGAGGGGGGCGCCAAAGGGCGCTGGCCCCCAAGGACAGACGGGGGTGCCATAGGGCGCTAGCCCACAAGGTGTTGCCATGAAAGAACGCATCTATCTCTTCGACACGACATTGCGCGACGGCCAGCAGACGCCGGGCATCGACTTTTCCGTCGAGGACAAGATCGCGATCGCGGCGATGCTCGACGAGTTCGGCCTCGATTATGTCGAGGGCGGTTATCCCGGCGCCAATCCGACCGACACCGCCTTCTTCCAGGAAAAGCGGACCAGGCGGGCGAAGTTCGTCGCCTTCGGCATGACCAAGCGGGCAGGCGTCTCTGCCTCCAACGATCCGGGCCTGGCAACCTTGCTGCAGGCCAAGGCCGACGGCATCTGCTACGTCGCCAAGAGCTGGGACTACCATGTCCGCGTCGCCCTCGGCGTCACCAATGAGGAAAACCTTGAAACGATCCGCGCTTCGGTCGAGGCGGCGCGTGCCGCCGGCCGCGAGCCCCTGGTCGACTGCGAGCACTTCTTCGACGGTTTCAAGGCCAATCCCGACTACGCGCTGGCCTGCGCGCGGACGGCCTATGACGCCGGCGCGCGCTGGGTGGTGTTGTGCGACACCAATGGCGGCACCCAGCCGTCGGAGGTGCGCGACATCGTCGCCCAGGTGATCGCCGCGGGCATTCCGGGCGCCAATCTCGGCATCCACGCCCATGACGATACCGGCCAGGCGGTGGCCAATTCGCTGGCGGCGATCGAAGCCGGCGTGCGCCAGGTGCAGGGCACGATCAACGGCATCGGCGAGCGCTGCGGCAACGCCAATCTGGTCACCATCGTCCCGACGCTGGCGCTCAAGCCGCATTTCGCCGAACGTTTCGAAACCGGCGTCTCGGCCGAGGCGCTGGCGGGCCTTTCCAGGCTGTCGCGCGCTTTCGACGAATTGCTCAACCGCGCACCGGAGGCGCAGGCGCCTTATGTCGGCGCATCGGCCTTTGCCACCAAGGCAGGCATCCACGCCTCGGCGATCGTCAAGGAGCCGAAGACCTACGAGCATGTGCCGCCGGAGACGGTGGGCAACCGCCGCAAGGTCATGGTGTCGGACCAGGGCGGCAAGGCCAACTTCATCGCCGAGCTCAGGCGGCGCGGCATCGACGTGCCCAAGGATAGCAGCCGGCTCGATGCGCTGATCGCGGTGGTCAAGGAGCGCGAGGCCGAGGGTTATGCCTATGAAGGGGCGGATGCCAGCTTCGAGCTTCTGGCGCGCGGCATGCTGCACAGCCTGCCGGATTTCTTCCGGGTGACCTCGTTCCGCTGCCTCGTCGAGCGCCGTTTCGACGCCAATGGCAATCTCAAGACCGTGTCGGAAGCCGTGGTCAAGGTGATGGTCGACGGCGAGGAAAAGATGTCGGTGGCCGAAGGCGACGGCCCGATAAATGCACTCGACATCGCCTTGCGCAAGGATCTCGGCAAGTTCCAGGACGAGATCGGCGACCTCGAGCTCGTCGACTACAAGGTGCGTATCCTCAATGGCGGCACCGAGGCGATCACGCGCGTGCTGATAGAATCGCATGACTCGACCGGCGCCCGCTGGTGGACCGTCGGCGTGTCGACCAACATCATCGACGCCTCGTTCCAGGCGCTGATGGATTCGATCATCTACAAGCTGATGAAGAACCGCGAGATGGCCGGGCTGGTGGCGGCCGAATAGGCGCGGTGAGCGATGATGGGCCAGCCGCAGCGGCTGGCCCTGTCGATTGATCCATCAACGAAAAGCGGGTGGACCATCACTATTTTGAAATGGCATGCGCTGGCGGGCGGGCGCATAGGTGCCCGCCATGAGCACCAACACGCCTGCGATTTCCCGCGACGAAGCCACCCGCGGCTTCCTGTTTGCCCTGTCGGCCTATCTGATGTGGGGCTTCCTGCCCTTCTACATGAAGGCGGTGGCCCATATTCCGGCGCCCGAGGTGATCGCGCACCGCATCACCTGGTCGATCCCGATTGCAGCGTTGCTGTTGTGGTGGCTCGGCCGCACCTCCGACATCAAGACCGCCTTGCGCACCCCGCGCACTTTGGCGATGGGCACGCTGACGGCGACGCTGATCACCATCAACTGGGGCGTCTATGTCTGGGCGATCGGCAATGACCGGGCGCTCGAAACCGCACTCGGCTATTACATCAACCCGCTGTTTTCGGTGTTTTTGGGCGCTGTCGTGCTCGGCGAGAAGCTGACGCGGGCGCAGATGGTGGCGATCGGGCTTGCGGTGATCGCGGTGGCACTCCTGACCTGGGAAAGCGGCGGCTTGCCCTGGGTGTCGATCGTGCTGGCGCTGTCCTGGGGTTTTTACGCGCTGTTCAAAAAGACGCTGCCGATCGGCCCGGCGCAGGGCTTCTTCCTCGAAGTCCTGATCCTCGGCATCCCGGCGCTGGTCTACATCGCCTATCTCCAGAGCAGCGGCGCCGGGCATTTCGGCACCACCGGGATGACCGACGTCTGGCTGATGCTCGGCTGCGGCATCGTCACCGCCGTGCCGCTGATCCTGTTTGCCAATGGCGCCAAGCTGCTGCGCATGTCGACCATCGGCATCATGCAGTACATCGCGCCGACGATGATCTTCGTCATCGCCATCTTCATCTTCAGGGAGCCGTTCTCGAGCGAACGCGCGGTTGCCTTCGCCCTGATCTGGGCGGCACTGGCGATCTATACCTGGTCGATGTTTTCCGAGCGCGCCAAGAACGGCTGAGGTTCAGGTGAGGCCGGCCTGCAAATGGCCGTTGCCTGCGCTTCCGGTATTCGCGTACCCGAACGTACGCTCCGTTCCGGTTCTCGGTAACGACCATCTTTGGCTCGGCCTGACCTGAAACAGGCCGAGCGTGGTTCGATCCGACCGCGAACCTACATCTTGTCGATGACCGACTGGACGCCTTCGGTCGGCGTGGAATCAGCACCCGCGGCGACCATGATCGCCGAGACCACCGCTTCCGGCTGGTCGACGACAAGCGGCTGGACCAGATGCGAGGTATGGACGAAACCCTCTGTCTTCATATGGTCGAGCAGCGTCAGCATCGGATCCCAGAAACCCTTGACGTTGGCAAAGACGATCGGCTTGCGGTGATGGCCGAGCTGGGCCCAGGTCATGATCTCGACGATCTCCTCGACCGTGCCGATGCCGCCGGGCAGTGCCACGAATGCGTCCGATTTCTCGAACATAAGATGTTTGCGCTCGTGCATGTTGTCGGTGACGATGACTTCGTCGAGCTTGGTCAGCGCGCTTTCCGTCGCTTCCCTGTTCATCAGGAAGCGCGGGATGATGCCGGTGACCTTGCCGCCGGCGCGCCGCGCGCCATCGGCGACAGCGCCCATGATGCCCTTGGTGCCGCCGCCATAGACGAGCCGGACGCCGGCCTTGGCAATCGAATGGCCGAGCAGGTGCCCGGCCTTGATGTAGACCTCGTCACGGCCCGGCGAGGAGCCACAATAGACGCAGATGGATCGAATCTTGTTCATCGGCTGATTGGGTATTGCCTCCACAGGCAGGGTCAAGCCCGAACCGGGCTTTTTCTTGTCGCTGCCGGCAAAACAAGGTATGCCCGGCGGGCGGCTAGGGGCAGAGGAATATGGCGATCAATCCGTTGAAGATTTTCCTACTCGCAGCAGGTGGCTCAGCCGCTGCTGCGACCGTTGCATATGTGTCGGGAGCACTCGATCCCTATCTGGCGCCACCGGCCGCGATCGCGTCACTGCCGGCACCCGCGACAACGACGCCGACGAGCGACAAGCCCGCAGATCCGGCCAAGCCGGCAGCCGGCGCAGAGACGCCTGCCGCGGTCGCGCCGGCACCAGCAGCGCCTGCCGCAGCCGCTGCCGTGATCGCCCCGTCCTTCGACGTGGTGCGTGTCGAAAACAACGGTTCCGTGGTCATCGCCGGCAAGGCCGCCGGCAATTCCAAGGTCGAGATCGTTACCGGATCGAAGGTCATCGGTGCGGCGGTTGCCGGCGCTGACGGCGATTTCGCCGTCGTGCTCGACGATCCGCTGAAGCCGGGCGACTACCAGATCGTGCTGCGCGCAACCGCGCCCGACAATGTCGTGGCGACCTCGACGGAGACAGCGGTGGTTTCGGTGCCGTCCGATCCGGGTGGCCAGGTGCTGGCCCTGGTCGAGGAACCGGGCAAGCCGGCGCAGCTGATCACCGTGCCGAAGCCGGCTGACGCGCCGGCGGCGCCGGCCAGCGGCGAGCAGCAGGCCAGCGCGCCTGCGACCGCCCCCGCAGCAGAACCCGCACCGGCCAAGTCGGCCGCGCCGGCAGCGGAGATCAAGGTCGCCGTCGAGGCCGTCGAGATCGAAGGCAAGAAGATCTTCATCGCCGGCTCGGCCGATGCCGGGCGCAAGGTGCGCGCCTATGCCAACGAGATCCTGATCGGCGAGACGCAGACCTCGCCCGAAGGCCGCTTCCTGATCGAGGCCGAGCGTGAATTGCCGGTCGGCGACTACATCATCCGCGTCGACGCGCTCGAGCCGAACGGCGCCAAGGTCGTCGCCCGCGCCGCCGTGCCGTTCCAGCGCGAGCCGGGCGAGGCGGTGGCAGCGGTCGCGCCGCAACCGACGGTATCAGCAGCGCCGGCCGTCGATGCAACCGCGCCCGCAGCCGCAGCCGCACCCGCTGCTGAATCAACGGCCGAGGCCAAGACGGCGATGGCGGGCGAAGTACCTGCCAAGCCTGCAGACCCGGCTGCCGAAGCGACGGCAACTGCTCCGGCCGCCACGGCTACTGCCGACAAGCCGGCTGAAGTCGCCGCCGCACCTGTTGCGCCAGAGACCACGGCGCCCAAGCTCGAAGCCGTCAATGGCGCCGTCATCATCCGTCGCGGCGATTCCTTGTGGCGCATCTCGCGCCGCGTCTATGGCCACGGCGTGCGCTACTCCAACATCTATCTCGCCAATCAGGACCAGATCCAGGATCCGGACCGCATCTGGCCGGGCCAGGTGTTCCGCGTTCCGGAAAAGTCGAAAGAGGGTGAGGCCGCCAATATGGGCGCCATGGGCGAGCAGGCGATGCCGGCGCCCAAGCCGTAAGTGCCGGGAACGGTTTTCCGCTTTCCCGGTTGATTGGAAAGAGTTCATCGTCTATCGTCGATAAACGATGAATTCTTTCTCCTCCCCGCCATCCTGCTGCAGCTCCGTCACCGACGTGACGCAGAAGCTTGCCGCGCTGTCGCATCCGGCGCGGCTCGAAATCCTGAAATGCCTGGCCGGCGGCAGGTCATGCTGCTGCAAGGAAGTGGTCGAGCATCTCGACCTCGCCCAGTCGACAGTCTCGCAACATCTGAAAATCCTCGTCGAAGCCGGTCTGGTGCGTTACGCGCCGGAGCGGCAGCGCTCGCGTTATGAGATCGACCAGGCGGCGCTGCGCGCCGTCTCCGTGTCGGTCACGGCGCTGGTCGACACCTTTTGCGCCGCCGGCGGCGCGCACATCTAATCAAGGCAAGCACAGTGGCCAGCAAAACCGTATCCGCCGAACGCGGCTCGACCTTCAGCACGATCAGGAACCTGTGGCCCTATATGTGGCCGGAAGACCGACCCGACCTCCGGGCGCGGGTCATCTGGGCGACGATCTTCCTGTTCGTCGCCAAGCTGACCCTGGTCGCCGGCCCGTATTTCTTCAAATGGGCGACCGATGCGCTCGCCGGCGACCAGCGTTCGCCTTTGCCGCTGCCGGCCTTCCTGGTGGCGCCGGTGATGCTGGTGATCGCCTACAATGTGGTGCGCATCGTCCAGCTCGGCTTCAACCAGCTGCGTGACGCGCTGTTTGCCCGCGTCGGCCAATATGCGGTGCGCCAGCTTGCCCACCGCACCTTCGTGCACATGCACCAGCTGTCGCTGCGCTTCCATCTCGAGCGCCGCACCGGCGGCCTGTCGCGCATCATCGAGCGCGGCACCAAGGGCATCGAGACGATTGTCCGTTTCACCATCCTCAACACCGCGCCCACGGTGCTGGAATTCGGCCTCACCGCCGGCATCTTCGGTTTCGCCTATGGCTGGAAATATGTGGCCGTGGTGGCCGCGACGGTGTGGCTCTACACCTGGTTCACCGTCTGGGCGAGCGACTGGCGCATCGGCATCCGCCGCGAGATGAACGATTCCGACACCGACGCCAACACCAAGGCGATCGATTCGCTGCTCAATTTCGAGACGGTGAAGTATTTCAACAACGAGGCCATGGAGGCCGAGCGTTTCGACCGCTCGATGGCGCGCTACGAGACGGCGGCGACCCGCATCTGGACCTCGCTTGGCTGGCTGAATTTCGGCCAGGGCGTCATCTTCGGCATCGGCATGACCATCGTCATGGCCATGTCGGCGATGGAGGTGATGGCCGGCACCCAGACCGTCGGCGATTTCGTCTTCATCAACGCCATGCTGATGCAGCTGTCGGTGCCGCTCAACTTCATCGGCTTCATCTATCGCGAAATCCGCCAGGGCCTGACCGACATCGAACAGATGTTCGACCTGCTCGACGTCAGCCAGGAGGTGACGGACAGGCCGGATGCCAAGGCACTCGTCGTCGGCACCGGCCGCGTCGAGTTCCGCGACGTGCATTTTGCCTATGACCCGAACCGCCAGATCCTGAAGGGTGTCAGCTTCGAAGTGCCGGCCGGCAAGACGGTGGCGATCGTCGGTCCCTCGGGCGCCGGCAAGTCGACGATTTCGCGCCTGCTGTTCCGCTTCTACGACATTCAGCAGGGCGCGATCCTGATCGACGGCCAGGACATTCGCGACGTGTCGCAGCAGAGTCTGCGCGGAGCGATCGGCATGGTGCCGCAGGACACGGTGCTGTTCAACGACACCATCGCCTACAACATCCGCTATGGCCGGGTGAACGCCGACGAGGAGGATGTGCGCAAGGCAGCCGAGCTGGCGCAGATATCGGGCTTCATCCAGCGCCTGCCGGACGGCTACAAGGCGATGGTCGGCGAACGCGGCCTGAAGCTGTCGGGCGGCGAAAAGCAGCGCGTGGCGATCGCCCGCACCATCCTCAAGGCGCCGCCGATCCTGATGCTCGACGAGGCGACCTCCGCACTCGACACCCAGACCGAGCAGGAAATCCAGAGCGCGCTCGACCTGGTTAGCAAGGGCCGCACCACGCTCGTCATCGCCCACCGCCTGTCGACGGTGATCTCGGCCGACGAGATCATCGTGCTCGCCGATGGCGGCATCGCCGAGCGCGGCACCCACGCCGACCTGCTGGCGCAGGGCGGGCTCTACGCCTCGATGTGGGATCGCCAGCGCGAGGCGACCGAGGCCGAGGAACGCCTGCGCCAGGCCCGCGAGGGCGACGAGCTCGGCGTCGTCGTGCGCCGCCGCACGCCTGAGGTGACCAACGACGCGGAGTGAGCCGCCGGCTCGCTAGCCGGCTGAGACGAACAGCCTGCCATGATCAGGCTCGCATGATCATTTCTCATGCGAGCGGCGACAGCGCCGTTTGCCGCCGGCGATAGCGGTGGGCGCCGGCAATGCCGCGTTGCGGCTGACGGTCGTTTCCGGTAAGCACTCCGGGACTTCAACAGCAACGGCCTCCACTTCATGAGCATAGCCGACACGATCCGCAACGCCTTCGTTCCGGTCCATCGCGAGGGATATCCCTTCATTGCCGGATTTGCGGCTGTTGCCGTCCTGCTGGGCTTCTTTTCTACTTCGCTGTTCTGGATCGGCGCGATCCTGACGGCCTGGTGCGCCTATTTCTACCGTGACCCAGAGCGTGTCACCCCCGTTGACGACAGGCTGGTGATCAGCCCGGCCGACGGCGTGGTGTCGGCCGTCGGCCCCGCCGTGCCGCCGCGCGAACTCAATCTCGGCACCGCCGAGATGACCCGCATCTCGGTGTTCATGAATGTCTTTTCCGTGCACATCAACCGCGCCCCGGTGCGTGGCAAGATCGTCCGTATCGAGCACCGTCCCGGAAAGTTCCTCAATGCCGAGCTCGACAAGGCAAGCCAGGAAAACGAGCGCAACGGCATCGTCATCGACAGCCCCAACGGCCAGGTGGCGGCGGTGCAGATCGCCGGCCTCGTCGCCCGCCGCATCCTGTGCTGGGCCGATGTCGGCGGCAACATCGCCGTTGGCGAGCGTTTCGGCCTGATCCGCTTCGGTTCGCGCGTCGACGTCTTCCTGCCCACCCATGCGGTTGCCCGCGTTTCCGTCGGCCAGACTGCGGTCGCCGGCGAAACCGTGCTTGCCGAATTCGGCGGCGCCAGCCATCCGCCGCTGGTGCGGGTCTCCTGATGGTCGCGCCCTTCAAGCCCTTTGAACCGCATGGCAGCGGCGGCCCGCGCATTCGCGAGATCCCGCTGCGCATGGTGCTGCCCAATCTGATCACCGTGCTGGCGATCTGCGCCGGCCTGTCGGGCATCCGGCTCGCCTTCGAGGGCCGCTTCGAATCGGCCGTCGTGATGGTGCTGCTGGCGGCCTTTCTCGACGGCATCGACGGCCGCCTGGCGCGCATGCTCAAGGCGACCTCGCGCTTTGGCGCGCAGATGGACTCGCTCGCCGACATCGTCAATTTCGGCGTCGTGCCGGCGCTGGTGCTCTACGCCTACCTGCTCGACAAGGCCGGCTCGCTCGGCTGGATCGCGACGCTTTTGTTTGCCATCGCCATGGGGCTGAGGCTGGCGCGCTTCAACGTGCTCGACGAAGATCTAGACCGGCCGGCATGGCAGGCCGAATATTTCGTCGGCGTGCCGGCGCCGATCGGCGCCATCACCTTGATGCTGCCGATGTATCTCGGCTTCCTCGGCCTCGAAGGCACCCGAAACGCCGCCTACATCGCCACCGTTTTCACCATTCTGGTCGCCTTCCTGCTGGTCAGCCGCTTGCCCGTCTATTCCGGCAAGAAGCTGAAGATCAAACGCGAGCACCTGCTGCCTGTCATGCTTTTGGCGGTGTTCTACGTGCTGCTTCTGACCGTCTATCCCTGGCAGACGCTGACCGCCTCGGTCGGCGCATATCTGATCTTCCTGCCGCTCAGCGCCAGCGCCTATGCGCGCCGCTCCAAGCTCGAAGCTGCTGCGGCTGCTGCCGAAGCGGCTGAAACGCCCGCCGAACCCAAGGCCTAGTCGGGACAGTTTTGAGCCGTACCGAAGCGACGTCGCTGAGACCCTAGGATTCATTCCGTGATGCTGCAGCAGTGCACAGACGGTTGAGAAAGCCTGCACTTTCCTCCACCCGGATCACGCCCTTTACCCTCACGGCATGGATCCTCGGGTCAGGCCCGAGGATGACGAAGCGGGGACGTTGCCGGCTATTAGGAAACGTCGCAGATTGGCGGAGAACGCCACCTGCCTTCGTCATCCTAGGGCGGAGCAGGAGCGCAGCTCCGTCGCGGAGACCCTGGGATCCATGCCGTGACATTACCGCCAGGCTCACGCCGTCACGAACGTGTGTTCTTTCTCAACCCCTGCATAACATTCCTCACCCTCACGGCATGGATCCTCCGGTCAAGCCTCTGGGATGACGAATTGGAGGTCCTGCGTCAGGCCGCCAGCCCGAGCTGGTCGAGCGCCAGGCGGCGGGCGGCGACATAGTCCGTCTTGCCCGAGCCGAGCACCGGGATTTCATGCACCTTGATGATGTCGTGCGGCACCATCAGCTCGGTGGCGCCGGCCTGCTTGCCATGGAGGCGCAGGGCCTCGGCATCGGCATTTCCGGCTGTCGTGACCAGCACGATGCGCTCGCCCCGGCGCTTGTCGGGCACGGCGACCGCGGCGTGGCGCTGTTCCGGCCACAGCGCCTGGACCAGCATCTCGACCGCGCCGAGCGACACCATTTCGCCGGCGATCTTGGCGAAACGCTTGGCGCGACCCTTGATGGTGATGAAACCCTCGCGGTCGACCGAGACGATGTCGCCGGTGTCGTGCCAGCCGTCGAGCGGCTGCAGTTCGCCCGGCCGGTCCGATGTCATGTAGCCCATCATCAGATTGGGGCCGGTGAGCCAGAGCTGGCCGCCCTCGGCGACGCCCTCGACCTCTTTTAGGCGCATGCGCATGCCGGGCAGCAGCCGCCCGACGGTGCCGTCGCGGCCATGCGTCGCCGTGTTGACGGCAACGACGGGTGCGGCCTCGGTCAGGCCGAAACCCTCGATGATCTCGGCATTGAAGCGGCTGCGCCAGACCCGGCGCGTCTCCGCCCTGACAGGTTCGGCGCCGGCGACGACAAAACGCAGGCTGGAAAAATCGCCGTCCTCGGCGGTGCGGGCATAGGCGGCGAGGAAGGTGTCGGTGCCGAACATGATCGTCGGACGGATCTTGCGCGCGACATCGGGAATGATCTTGTAGTGCAGCGGCGAGGGGTAGAGGAACAGCCTGATGCCGGTCAGAAGCGGCAGGATGGTGCCGCCGGTGAGGCCGAAGGAGTGGAACACCGGCAGCACGTTGAACAGCTTGTCTTCTGGCGAGATGCTGATGCGCGCTTCGGCCTGCATGGCATTGGCGACGAGGTTGCGGTGCGACAGCACCACCGCCTTGGGCGTGCCCTCGGAGCCCGAGGTGAACAGGATGACGGCCGGCTTTGACGCATCCTGTGGCGCAAGCGGCCGCGACCATTGCAGGGCGGCCGTCAGCTTTTCCTGCGTCGTGACGCTGTCGCGCAGCTCTTCCAGCCAGACGATCTTGGCGCCGGCCTGCTCGGCAGCAGTGACGACGTCGCCGAGATCGGCCTTCTGGACGAAGGCGCGTGACGAGACGATGGTCGCGATCGCCGCTGTCTTCACCGCCGAGGCGACATTGGCGGCTCCCGCCGTGTAGTTGATCATCGCAGCGACGCGGCCGGCCGAGATCAGGCCGAGCATCGCAAGCACCACGCCGTTGGCGTTGGGCAACAGGATGCCCACGGCTTCGCCCTGTTTGGACATGGCTTCGAAGCGGCTGCCGAGCACGCGCGCGCCGACAAGCAGCTTGCGGTAGCTGAGCGCGCCGCTGACGACATCCTCGACGATCGGCTGCGACGGGCCGTAGCGCCCGGCAGCGTCGACCATTGCGCCGAACACGCCCCTGTCGAGATCGGTGCCGGCAAGGCGGGCCTCGGCGAAGCGGTCGAACAGGGCGTTGGCCGTCGTCGTCTGGCTGTAGCCGGCGCGCTGCAGCAGCTCGGCCATGGTCATCGGGGCAAGGGCTGATATGCGGAGGCGCTGGAACCAGTGGCGCGGCGCCCGTTCGGCCGGCGTCAGCGAAAACGGCAGGTGGCGGGCGCCGCTGACGAAGATCGGCACGATGCGCGCGTCGGCCTGCATGGCGATGCGGGCGACGGCGCGGAACAGCCGGAAGGATTTGACGTCGGGCTCGACGGTGTCGGGCAGGTAGACGGCGAGGCGGCCCTTGCCGCGCAACACGCGAACCAGCCGGCGGCTGACGAAGACATGCTCGGCGTTGAAGGCGATGGTGCGGCCAAGCTCGCGCCACGGCTCGAGCCAGAACGCCTGGGCCGAAGCATCGTCGAGGATATGCAGCGTCTGATCGGGCAGCAGCGACAGCATCAGCGCCGGTTCGAGGCGCGACTGGTGTGAAATGACATAGATGACGGGCGCTTCGGCGTCGCGGGCCTGGATCAGCGCGCGGTCCTCGATCCGGTAGAGCAGCTTGAGCGGCAGATAGAGCAGCGCCTGGCGGAAGCGGATGCCGCGTCCGTGCATCAAGACGCCTGATGCAAGCATCCATGCCGCAACGAAGCCGAGCACAATTGCACTGGCCAGGACCATGCCGCACCTCCCAATGCACGCGAAGCCCACCGCGCGCATCGAAACTAGACGATGACGGCGCAACGTCAATGCGCATCGTCATCCCGCCACCCCCGCTGCCATCAGGCCCGCTGCCGTCGGGCCTTGGCACCAGGACAGGAAAAAGCCGGTCTTGCGACCGGCTTGAAGCAGAGGGACGGGTGGAGGGGATGGGGGGATGGGGCAACCCGTCCTGAGCCCAACAACGCGGTCGCTAACATTTGGTTCCACGTCAATCATGCTTTTTGTGATTCTTTTTCGATCGGGCCGGGCAGGGGGCAGTTCTCGCCGGCTGACGGTATCCTTCTGCGCAGCCGGAAGTGCGCTGCCGGCGAGCGGCGACGATGGGGCCTGATGTGTTCGAGCATCTGGTTTCGGGCGCAACCAGGACAAGCTGCTCACCTTTACCGGATCGCTTGCAGTATTCGGCATGACGTATTGACCGCGACCCTCGCCAAGGCGATGTTCATATTAGACCGTGCTCGTAAGTCCGTGTTTAGTCGCGCCGCTCCTGCCAACTTAGAAAGGCGACGGAGGCCCTGATGCCCAATACTCTAGACAGACAGTATGTTGAGGATCACCTAGGCGCTCACAATTACGAGTCCTTCGGGCGCAGCATTGTTGCGGCTGTTCTCGAAGAGGCGCTGGAGCAAAGAAGCCGGGACGGCGGAGGAGACCTGAAGTTCAAGGTCGAGACCAAGCTCGAAGCGACATCCTCCGGCTGCACCTGGCTCATCATGATCGTCAATGGCCGGCGGATCAGGATCCATCAGCCACCCATTACCAGCTTCTAGTCGTTCTGGCCCGGAAGCGGGCTGTATCAGGCGACGGCAGGCACCAAGCGGCGCGTCCTGTCGCGAACCGCCATATCGATGCGGTCGTCGCGCCGGTCCAGGCAGAGAAGCAGCCGAGAGACGGAGAACGTGCCCGTGCCGGAGGTCGCGACCGCCGAGGGTCGGGCAGGCGGCTGTGTTCGTGCGAGCAAACAGGGCTCTTTCTTCCACCCGCTCCGCATTCCTCCGCACGCCTCACATTCCTCACCTTCACGGCAGGATCTCGAATTGCCACTGGCTGTCTACCTCGTTTCACGGCGGAATTTTCCGCCAGTCTCGAACCGTTCAGCCAAGCGGGCGTCGCGCCAGGCGTGCCAGAACACCGCGCCAAGCACGACGGCGCCGCCGAAAAGGCTCGCAGTCGGCGGCAGCTCGGCCAGGAACAGCCAGGCGAAGAAGATGCCGAACGGTACCTCGGTCGTGCCGAGCAGGCCCGCCTCCGCTGCCGGAATGCGGCGCGCGCCTTCGGTCCACAGGATGACGGCAAGGGCGAAGGTGAAGCCGAAGAAAACGAGCGGCGCGATGCTCGACCGTGGCACGGTGAGCGGATCGCTCAGAAGCCATGCCGGGATCACGCCGAGAAAGGCGGAAACGGCCCCCGCCCAGACGACGGAGGCGTTGCGGAACCGCCTGACGAGGGCGGCGTAGAAGGCAAACAGGCAGGTCATCATCAGCGCCAGCGCATCGCCGAAGGCATGGCCGCCGCCGAGGCCGGACCAGAACATGATGGCGACGCCGGCGAGGCACACCGTCGCTGCCACTGCCGTCTGGCGCCGGAACACCTCGCCGGCGATCACCCAGGCGAAGAGGGCGACGACGAACGGAACGGTGGCGTAGATGACCACGACATTGGCGACATAGGTGTTCTTGAAGGCGGCGATGAAGGCGACGCTGGAGATCGTGCCCAGCACGGCCAGCAGCCAGCCCTGCCAGCCGAGATGCAGGCTTTCGCCCGTGCCGTTTCGCCGTCGCCACAGCACATAGGCCGATATCAGCATGCCGCCGATCAGCCCGCGCCAGGAGGTGATGGTCAGGGGATCGGCGTCGACCGACTTTGTCAGGATGCCGGCAAGGCCGAAAACGGCCGCCGATGCTGCCACAAGCAGCATGCCGAGCCGGTGCTGCGCGGCGGTTTCGCTTGCTGTCGTCATCCTCTTTTCCCGGTCAGGGGCCCAGTCTGTCGGGTCCAGCCTATCCCAGGGCACTGCCAGCCTGCTGTCAGCAGGCCGGCATGCTAGGGTGGCTGCCAGGATGGTACGCCACGTCGACCGGGAGGAAAATGATGGATGCTGCTGGGTTGAAGGCGCTGCAGGCGCCGATGAAGGACGCCTATCGCGCGGATGCCGGGCGCGCGCTGATCACGCTTCGGGCGCGCGGCGCCGTCGACGAGCAGTCGATTTCCTGCAAGGTCGACACCGGCAAGGCAATCGTCACCGCCGGGCTGCACCCGGCGACGGGCGGCAGCGGAATGGAGCTGTGCTCGGGCGACATGCTGCTCGAGGCACTGGTCGCCTGCGCCGGCGTGACCCTGAAGGCGGTGGCGACCGCACTCGAGTTCCGCCTCGGCCAGGCAGTGGTCTCGGCAGAGGGCGACCTCGATTTTCGCGGCACGCTGGGCGTCGCCAGGGATGCGCCGGTCGGCTTTCGCGCCATCCGGCTTGCCTTCAAGCTCGACACCGACGAGCCGCAGGAGCGCATCGATGCTCTGATCAGGCTGACCGAACGTTATTGCGTGGTGTTCCAGACATTGAACGTCCGGCCGGAACTGAGCGTTTCGGCCGAACGCTAAGGTTCGGGACGTACAGTTGCGCCGACCCCTTGCGGCGAACGTTGACGCCCGGCGCGCCTCAGATGTGCAAAGGCTCACCGGGTGGCGGTGAGCCTTCACAGATCAGCTGTTCCAGGCGCCGCGGCCTGACGCTTGCCATCAGTTGGCGGCGAAGCAGAAGAACATGCCGTCGCCGCCGGTTCCCTTCAGCGCCTCCTGGCTGCAGCCGCCGCGCGAGGCATGCGACGAGTTCCACGACTTGGCGGCGGCGGAATCGTCGAGGCCCATGCGGTCGTGATGGCCCATCATCGCAGCACCCTCGGTGCCGTCGAGGGTCCAGTCGCCGCAGGTCTGGTCGGCGATGCGGGTGCCGTCGGGTTTGGAACCGGTCAATATGTCGTGCTTGTTGGGCTGGTCGCCGCGGCCATTGATGGTGTTGCCCTTCTCGTCGAGGGCGGTTTCCTTGTTGATGTTGTTGGCGTCGCTGTGCAGCGACGCCACGTCGTCGGCGATCTTCTGGCCCTTGGCGTTGACCCATGGTCCCTGGCCGATGCGGTCCCTGGCGTCGACGTCCTTGGTCGAGAGATAGGCGTGCCAGGTCTTGCCGGTCGAGCCCGCGGCCTCGGCCAGGCTTTGGCAATGGGCGTCGGCGCCAGCGAGGCCGCCGAGATTGGCGCCCTTGCCGATGCCGCTGCTGGTGACGAAGAAGCTCATCGTGGCGTCCTGCGCGCTGGCCGCCGACAGGCCTGATAAAAGCAGCGCAGACATCAGAAGAATGCGTTTCATCGCGTGGTCCTCCCTCATTTTCTTGATTTGAGGGCCGCAAAACTAGGACTGGCCGAATTCACCGGCCAATCACGCTTGCGTGTCGCTACATCGGCCAGACCAGCATCAGCATCGGCACGGCGACGACGATGACCAGCAGCGACAGCGGCAGGCCGAGGCGCGGATAATCGGAGAATTTGTAGCCGCCGGGGCCCATGACAAGGGTGTTGCACTGGTGGCCGATGGGGGTGAGGAAATCACAGCCGGCGCCGATCGCCACCGCCATCAGGAAGGCTTCGGGGCGGAAGCCGAGCGTGGTGGCAAATCCGGCGGCAATCGGTGCCACGACGAGCACGGTGGCGGCATTGTTGAGGAACGGCGTGACCGCCATCGCCACGACCATGATCAATGTCAGCGCCCCGGCGGGCGGCAGCGTCGAGGCGAATTCGGCGAGCCAGGCCGAGATGATGTCGGTGGCGCCGGTCCGGCGCAGCGAGTCGCTGACCGGGATGAGGGCGGCGAGCATCACCAGGATCGGGCCATCGATGGCGCCATAGACTTCGCGCAGCGGGATGACGCGAAACAGCACCATGGCGACAGCGGCGGTGAAGAAGGCGAGCGGCACCGGCAAAAGGCCAAGGGCGGTGGCGCCCATCGCAGCAACCAGAATGGCGAGGGGCACGACGCCGCGCCTGACGCTGCCGAGCAGGATCGGGCGCTCGGCCAAGGGCAGGCAGCCGAGCTCGCGCAATATGTCGGGCATCGTCTGCGGGTTGCCCTGCAGCACGACGACGTCGCCGAGGCGCAGGATGACGGCGCCGAGCCGCTCCTGGATGCGTTCGCCCTTGCGGCTGACCGCCAGCAGGTTGACGTTGAAACGGTCGTAGAGCGCCAGGCGTTGTGCCGAGCCGCCGATCAGGGTCGAGTGTTCGCCGATGATCGCCTCGACGGCGGTGGCCGCATGCTTGCCGCCGGCGGAATCACGGCTGCCGGTGACGCTGAGCTTGGACTGGGTGACGATGCGGTCGAGCGCTTCAGGGGCGCCCTCGATCAACAGGATGTCGCCCTCGCGCAGCACGACGTCGGGGAACGGCGTCACATGCAGGGCGCGCGAGCGCAGGATAGAGGTTACCACCGCGCGGCTGCCGCCGAGCTTCAACAGGTCGGCCAGCGACTTGCCGACGACGGTGGAGTCGGCGACCAGGCGGGCCTCGGTGACGTAGTTGTTGACGTCGAGCGCCTCGTGGATCGAGGCCGAGGCGCGGGTGCGGATCGGCAGGAGCCAGTAGAACAGCACCAGGAAGACGAGGCCGGCGACGGCAAGTGCTGCGCCGACAGGGGTGAAGTCGAACATCGAGAAGGCGTCGCCGGTCATGTCCTGGCGCACGCGCGACACGACGATGTTGGGCGAGGTGCCGACCAGCGTCATCAGCCCGCCGAGCAGCGAACCGAAGGCCATCGGCATCAGGAAAACCGAGGGCGAGGTGTTGGAGCGGCGGGCGAACTGGAAGGCGATGGGGATCATGATCGCCAGCGCGCCGATGTTCTTCACAAAGGCGGACAGGATGGTGACGATGATCACCAAAAGCGCCAATTGCGCCCTGACGCTCGAGACGTCGGGGGCGAAGCGCTGGATGGCATATTCCATGATGCCCGAGCGCGCGACGCCGGCGCTGACCAGAAGTGCCGAGCCGACGATGATGACGATGTCGTCGCTGAAGCCGCTGAACGCGTCGGCCTGCGGCACGATGCCGATCGCAACCGCTGCGATAAGTGCGCCGCAGGCGACGAGATCGTAACGGAACCGGCCCCAGACGAATGCCGCCATCATCAGCGCTATGACGGCGAAGGACATCAACTGGTCGGTGGTCATGCGGCCGATGTCCCCCACATCAGTATAGAGCGCCCGGGCGCCTGGGCATAGAGCGCCCGGGCGGGCACTTGCAAGACTTTCGTTCCACGCATCGCTGCGATGCGCTCAAGCAGTGGTCAACGCGACGGCGGCAACATCGTTGCCGGCATCGCCGCTAGCCGCAGCGACGCGTCGCGCGGAAAGATCAGGCCGGCTTCTGGTGCGAAACCCAGCGCTGCTCGCGGATCTGGTAGATCTGGCCGGTGCGGGTCAGCGCTGGGTCGACCATGCCAAGGATGTGGCGCGCCGTCTCAGACGGATGGGTGACGGTCGCCGGATCCTCGCCGGGCACGGCCAACGCCCGCATCGCGGTGCGGCTGGTGCCGGGGTCGAAGATGTTGACGCGCAAGGCGGTGTTTTTGGTCTCGTCGGCCCAGGAGCGGGCGAGCGCCTCGACGGCGGCCTTGGAGGCGGCATAAGGCGCCCAGAAGGCGCGTGCCGAATGGGCGGAGCCGGAGCTGACGATGACGGCGCGGCCGGCATCCGACTTGCGCAGCAGCGGGTCGACAGAGCGGATCAGGCGCCAGGTGCCGGTGACGTTGACGGCCATGACCTTGTCGAAGACCTTGGCTTCGACATGGCCGATGGGGGCGATGACGCCGAGCACGGCGGCATTGGCGACCAGAATGTCGAGCTTGCCCCAGCGGTCGTTGATCGAGCTGCCGAGACGGTCAATGCCGGCCATGTCGGTGAGGTCGAGCGGCACCAGCGTCGCCTGGCCGCCTGATGCCTTGATCTCGTCGTCGAGCTCTTCCAGCCCGCCGACCGTACGCGCCACGGCAATCACATGCGCACCCGCCGCGGCAAGCTGCTTGGCCGTGTTGTAGCCGATGCCGCGCGATGCGCCGGTGACGAGCGCGATGCGGCCGGAGAGGTCGGGAGTGGTTGTCATCATGGCATCCAGTTCGATCTTGTCGGTCCGCAGCCTGATAGGACGATTTTGTCCCGAACAAAACCCCACGCGTCCGGAATGGATGCCGCAGGCGCCGGCGGCGGGCCTTATTTCTCGCCGCCGCCCTATTTCCTGCCGACGATGTCGGGAATGCCGGCCGGTATCCGTCCTAGGGATGAAACCCTAGAGGAGGACATGATGGGCAGAAGCGTTGCAATCCTCGTGGCCAGACTGATCTTCGCCGGCGCCTTCGGCATGGCGGCCTTGTTCAAATTCGCCGGAATGACTGAAACCGCCGCCTATATCTCGGCTGCCGGCTTTCCTTTTGCCTTGCCATTGGCATGGCTGGCGGCCTTTTTCGAACTCGGGCTTGTGCTGGCCTTCCTCACCGGCGCGTTCTTTTCGGAGGCGGCCCTGCTGGCCGGCGCCTATGTCGTTTTCCTGGCCTTCGCCTTCCACGGTCCGTCGCACTGGCAGGGAAACCCAGCCGAATTCGGCTTCTTCGTCGATCACTTCACCTTCCTGGCCGGACTGCTTTACGCAGCCGTCCACGGCCCGGGCGAGCGGCTGTCGCTGCGGCAAGGCTTGATCTGGAAGGACAAGGCTGCTTCCGCGCATTGACGCGGAAGCATGCTGAAGGTGCCGCTGCTACAGCCCGCCGGTGGCCAGAAGCGACAGCGAGCGCACATTGTCGGCGCCTTCGAGGTCGAGCAGGCGGGTCGGGTACTGGCCGGAGAAGCAGGCATCGCAATATTGCGGCTGCTCGTCATTGCGGCTCGCCTCGCCGACGGCGCGGTAGAGACCGTTCATCGACAGGAAGCCGAGCGAGTCGACGCGGATGAACTCGGCCATTTCCTCGATCGTCATGCGCGAGGCGAGAAGCTTGGACTTTTCCGGCGTGTCGACGCCGTAGAAGCAGGAGGCGCGGGTCGGCGGCGAGGCGATGCGCATATGCACCTCCTTGGCGCCGGCATCGCGGACCATCTGCACGATCTTCTGGCTGGTGGTGCCGCGGACGATGGAATCGTCGACCAGCACGATGCGCTTGCCTTCGATCATGCGGCGGTTGGCATTGTGCTTCAGCTTGACGCCCATGTGGCGGATGGAATCGCCCGGCGAGATGAAGGTGCGGCCGACATAGTGGTTGCGGATGATGCCGAGCTCGAAGGGGAGGCCGGCGGCTTGCGAGAAGCCGATGGCTGCCGGGGTGCCCGAATCCGGCACCGGCACGACGATGTCGGCGTCGACGGGGCTTTCGAGCGCCAGTTCGGCGCCGATGCGCTTGCGCACGTCATAGACGTTGCGGCCCTCGACCGAAGAATCGGGACGGGCGAAATAGACATATTCGAAGATGCAGAAGCGCGGCTTCTGCGGCTCGAACGGGAAGATGCTCTCGATGCCCTTGGAGGTGACGATGACCATCTCGCCGGGCTTGAGGTCGCGCACGAAGCGCGCGCCGATGATGTCGAGCGCGCAGGTCTCGGAGGCGAGGATCCAGGCGCCGTCGAGATCGCCGAGCACCAGCGGGCGGATGCCGAGCGGATCGCGGCAGCCGATCATCTTCTTCGACGACAGCGCGACCAGCGAAAACGCACCCTCGACCTGGCGCACCGCATCGATGAAGCGCGCATTGAGGTCGCGTTCCTTCGAGGTGGCGACGAGATGCAGGATGGTCTCGGTGTCGGAGGTCGACGAGAAGATCGAGCCCTGCTTCTGCAGCGCGCGCTGCACCGTCATCGCATTGGTCAGGTTGCCGTTATGCGCGACAGCGAAGCCGCCATCGGCGAGTTCGGCGAAGAAAGGCTGGATGTTGCGGACGCCGGCGCCGCCCGTCGTGGCGTAGCGGGTGTGGCCGATGGCGCGGTTGCCCTTGAGGCTGTCGATGACACGCTGCTTGGTGAAGGTGTCGCCGATCAGGCCGACATGGCGCTCGACGTGGAACTGGCTGCCGTCATAACTGACGATGCCGGCGGCCTCCTGGCCGCGATGCTGGAGCGCATGCAGCCCCAGCGTGACGATTGCCGCGGCGTCCTGTCGGCCAAAAATGCCGAACACACCGCATTCGTCGTGGAAATGATCATCGGCTTCCGCGGAAAGCACGTCAGCTGCGTCTGCCATCGGGGGCGGCCTCTTCTAGCAAAAACGCTATATAGTGCGATGAGGCGGCAAGGGCAACGCGCCATCCCGCCTCAGGCGCAATCAGTTGTTGGTCGGTGCCGGCTCGGCCGGCGCCTCGCCTTCGGCAGGCGCCTCGGCAGGCGGCGTGGTGGCGCCGGCTTCCGGTTCGCCGGTCTGCGAATTGAGCTTCTTGAGGATCGAATTCTCGGGATCCTCGGGCAGAAGGTTCTCGATCGAGGTGCCGATGCTCTCGAGCAGCGGCCGCGACTTCGCCTCCGCGACCCAGGCCGGAGCGTTGGGGCCGACCAGCCAGTTGAAGAACAAAAGGCCGACGGCAACGACCAGGATGCCGCGGGCGGCACCGTAGAGGAAGCCGAGCGTGCGATCGAGCGCGCCGATGCGGCTGTCGATGATGAAATCGGCGATCTTCATGGTGATGATGGTGACGACGATCAGCGCGATGATAAAGACGATGCCGGCGGCAGCCGCCATGGCGATCTTTTCGTTGTCGATATAGGGCTGAACGTAAGGCACGACAGGCTTGTAGAAGAAGAAGGCGGCAGCGGCGGCAGCGGCCCATGAGGCGACCGACAGCACCTCGCGGGAAAAACCGCGCACCATGGCGAGCATCGCCGAGACCAGGGTGAAGCCGACAAGAATTCCGTCAAGCAGCGTAATCGGCATCGTGTCCACTCACTCCATGGCGACGGTTTCAGTCCGTCTCTTCCGCGCGGCTTCGCCTTGAGCCGGCTATCCGCGCCACCAGATCCGCCAGTGCGGTCGGCTGGAACGAACCGGCTCCGATTCCACCTGCGAGCTCCCCACTGCCGGAGGGCAGCACGGCCCTTCCGAAGCCCAGCTTTTCGGCCTCTTTAAGGCGTTGCTGCGCATGCGCAACCGGCCTCACGGCGCCAGAAAGGCTGATTTCGCCGAAATAGACGCAATCAGCAGGCAGGGCAATACCGGTGAGCGATGAAACCAGTGCGGAAGCCACGGCCAGATCGGCCGCCGGCTCCGAGATGCGGTAGCCGCCGGCAACGTTGAGATAGACGTCGTGCTGACCGAAACGCACGCCGCAATGCGCCTCGAGCACGGCGAGGATCATCGACAGCCGCGACGAATCCCAGCCGACGACGGCACGGCGCGGCGTGCCCAGGCTGGAGGCGGCGACAAGCGCCTGGATCTCGACCAGCACCGGTCGCGTGCCTTCGATGGCGGCAAAGACCGCGGCTCCCGGCGCCTTGGAATGGCGTTCGCCGAGGAACAGCTCGGACGGGTTGGCGACCTCGCGCAGGCCCTTGTCGGACATTTCGAAGACGCCGATCTCGTCGGTCGGGCCGAAGCGGTTCTTGACCGTGCGCAGGATGCGGAAATGGTGGCCGCCTTCGCCCTCGAAATAGAGCACGCCGTCGACCATGTGCTCGACGACGCGGGGACCGGCGATCTGGCCTTCCTTGGTGACATGGCCGACGAGCACCACCGCCGCACCCGTCGACTTGGCGTAGCGGATCATCGCCTGGGACGCCGCCCGCACCTGGGTGACGGTACCAGGCGCCGAATCGGCGAGGTCGGTCCACAAGGTCTGGATCGAATCGATGATGACCAGGTCCGGCCGCTTGCCGTCGGCGATGGTGGCGAGGATGTCTTCGACATTGGTCTCGGCGGCGAGTTCGACCGGTGTCGAGGCGACGCCGAGGCGCTGGGCGCGCAGCCTGATCTGGGCAACCGCTTCTTCGCCCGAGACATAGACGACGCGGTGGCCGCGCGCGGCGAGCGCCGCCGCCGCCTGGGTCAACAGCGTCGACTTGCCGATGCCGGGATCGCCGCCGATCAAAAGCGCCGAGCCGCGCACGAAGCCGCCGCCGGTGGCGCGGTCGAGTTCGCCGATGCCCGAGACGATGCGCGGCGCATCCTCGATGTCGCCGTCGAGCGAGGTCAGCGTGACGGCGCGGCCTTTTCGCGCGCTCTTCAGCGAGCCCGGACCGCTGCCGATGCCGCCCGCCGTGCCTTCCTCGACCAGCGTGTTCCACTCGCCGCAGGAATCGCACTTGCCGGCCCAGCGCTGATGCGCGGCACCGCAGTTCTGGCAGATGAATTGAACGCGGGCTTTAGCCATGGGAATGCTGCAATGCTGATTGGGAGAGGTCGGGCTTCTTCTCACCCCCCTCTGATCAACATGGGGCCAGAGGGGGGTGCGAAGGGACGCGATGGCTGGCAAAGCCTACTCTTCCCCGAACCTGTCGGGCAGATGATGCTCGGGCGCGAGGTCGAAGAAGCGGGTGAATTCGCCCTGGAAGCCGAGGCTGACGGTGCCGGTGGGGCCGTGACGCTGCTTGGCGACGATGACTTCGGCCTTGCCGCGCACGTCGTTCATGTTGGCTTCCCACTGCAGGTATTCGTCGGTGCCGGGCTTCGGCTCCTTGTTCTTGAGGTAATATTCCTCGCGGTAGACGAAGATCACCACGTCGGCGTCCTGCTCGATCGAGCCCGATTCACGCAGGTCGGAGAGCTGTGGGCGCTTGTCGTCGCGGCTTTCGACCTGACGCGACAGCTGCGACAGCGCGATGATCGGAACGTTGAGCTCCTTGGCCAGCGCCTTGAGGCCGGTGGTGATCTCGGTGATTTCCTGGACGCGGTTCTGCGACGCCTTGGCCGACGAGCCCTGCATCAGCTGGATATAGTCGATGATGATCAGGTCGAGGCCGCGCTGGCGCTTGAGGCGGCGGGCGCGTGCCGCGAGCTGGGCGATGGAGATACCGCCGGTCGAGTCGATGAACAGCGGGATCTTCTGCAGCGTCTGGGTGCAGCTGACCAGCTTTTCGAAGTCGGCCTCGGTGAGATCGCCGCGGCGGATCTTGGAGGAGGGCACCTCGGCCTGCTCTGAAATAATACGGGTGGCGAGCTGCTCGGACGACATTTCGAGCGAGAAGAAGCCGACGACGCCGCCGTTTTCGGCCTTGAACGAGCCGTCCGCCTGCTGTGCCGGCACATAGGCATGGGCGACGTTGAAGGCGATGTTGGTGACCAGCGAGGTCTTGCCCATGCCCGGGCGGCCGGCGAGCACGATCAAGTCGGAGGATTGCAGGCCGCCCATGCGGGCGTCGAGGTCGTGCAGGCCCGAGGCGACGCCGGAAAGATGGCCGTCGCGCATATAGGCCGCACTGGCCATGTCGATGGCCGTCTTGACCGCATCGGAGAAGCTTTCGAAGCCGCCGTCATAGCGGCCGGTTTCGGCGAGCTCGAACAGGCGCCGTTCGGCGTCCTCGATCTGCTCGGCCGGCGACATGTCGACAGGCGCGTCATAGGCGATGTTGACCATGTCCTCGCCGACGGTGATCAGCGCCCGGCGGGTGGCCAGGTCATAGACGGCGCGGCCATAGTCGGAGGCGTTGATGACGGTCACCGCGTTGGCGGCAAGGGCGACGAGATACTGCATGACCGTCATGTCGCCGACCTTCTCGTCGGCCGGCAGGAAGGTCTTCAGCGTCACCGGGTTCGCCATCTTGCCCATGCGGATGAGCTCGGCGGACACCTCGAAGATCTTGCGGTGCAGCGGCTCGTAGAAATGGGTCGCCTTGAGGAAGTCGGAGACGCGGTAGAAGGCGTCGTTGTTGACCAGTATCGCGCCGAGCAAGGCCTGTTCAGCCTCGATGTTGTTGGGGGCTTCCCGATAGAGCGGGGTCGCCTCCGCCACTTCGAATTTGCGCGCTGCCTCTGCCAATGTCGTCCCCGTCGCTGAACCAGATACTCCCGTAGCAGAGTCCGATATCGAAGTGCTGGCTCAATCTGCTTTAGCTGGGTTTCAAGGCCAGTTTGCCCAAGAATTCACAGGCCGGGCGAAACCATCCACAGGACATGAATCCTACCGCCGGAATCAATTTGACTGTTGCCGAATCCCGGCTCGCGTATTTCTCCAAAACCATCGAATCCTTAGGGCCGAACTGCACGCGGCACGGCATTGAACCACGGGAAAGATGCCTCCTGCGAGTCAGACTCCCCACGGCACAGCCGCCGGCAGCGGAAACCGGTCCGCGAATCGGCGCAATCGTAGCCGGAAATCGGAAGGAACAAAACAGGAATATTCCTCAAGCAGTTTTGTTTACCAAGAAGCTGCTCAGCATAATTCCAGGGTCGTTCGTATACATCGGCTGTTGATTTTATTCAGACATGCGCTGATCCTTGCCATCCCGAGGGCTTGTTCATCGCGATGCGGCACATGGCGAAGCATATGTCCGAGGGCTGTCAGGGGCCAATTCTGCGCTGCTGCGGGCGCGGGCCTCGTCTGCTTGAGGAGGCAACATGCACGTTCTTCGCCCGGCACCGGCCCGACTGGTCTGGCTGGCTTCCACCGCCATGGTTGTGTTGGCCTCGACCGAGGCCGGTTTCGCCGCCTGCGACCTGACGCCGACGGCCGGCAACAGCGTCTATGTCTGCGACAGCGGCGCCAGCGCCGGGCTCACTGACACGGACGGCACCAATGCGCTGACGATGCCTGCTGGCGGCACCGGCACGATCAACGGCGACGTCGTCTTCGGCAATTTCCGCGATGTCGTCACCATCCATTCAGGGGTGATCAATGGCGCGGTCAACCAGAGCGGCGGTATCGACGACTTCGTCATGTCAGGCGGCGTGGTCGGATCGCTCAACCAGGGCAGTGCCCTCGATACGGCGACGATCAGCGGCGGCCACATCATCGGTGAATTCTTCGCCGGCGACTTCGTGACCATGACCGGCGGGCGCATCGGCAACGTCAATCTCGAGCAGGCCAACAACGAGATGCGGATGTCGGGCGGCAGCGTCGACACCTCGATTGTCGCGGTGCAAGGCAACGACCTGCTTGAGATCTCCGGAACCGCCGCTGTCGGCACGTTCATCAATCTCGGCAACGGCAACAACATTTTCCGCTGGCTCGGCGGCGGCAGCATCGGCGGCAATGTCACGATGGGCACCGGGCAGGACACGGCCTTGCTGCGCGGCCTGACGGAGGCCAGTTTTGCCGCCGGCCAGCTCATCGACGGCGGAACCAGCGCCAGTATCGACACGCTGACCTTCGAGGGCACCGGTTCGACCTCGGTCGCCCGCTACGTCAGCTGGGAAACCGTCAATCTGACGCAAGGCTCCCAATTCACGCTCGACGGCGATCTGGTGCTGGGCGATGGCCAGTCCAACACCGGCAGCCTGAGCATCGACGCGTCGAGCACGCTGCGCGCCGGGGCCGGCGTCAATGCCGCCGCTCGCGCCTTCACCGGAGGCAATGCGGTGATGCTGACCAATGCCGGCACCGTCGACCTGACCAATGGTGCGGCAAGTGCCACGGACAGCTTCACCGTCGTCGGCAACTACATCGGCGCCGGCGGTTACATCAGGCTCGACACGGTTGTTTCAGGTGACGGCGCGCCGTCCGACCGGCTGGTGATCGAGGGCGGCAACGCCAGCGGCTCGACCGGCATCATCATCGTCAATCTCGGCGGCACCGGCGAGCAGACCGATGCCGACGGCATCCTGGTCGTCGAAACGACCTCGGGCGGCACCACCGATGCCGGCGCCTTCACGCTGGCGAGCCCGGTGGCTTATGGCGCCTACGAATATCTGCTGTTCCGGGGCGATGCCGCGGGGCTGGGCGAGAACTGGTATCTGCGCTCCGAACTGGTCAACCCGGTCGACCCGAGCGAGCCCGGCATCCCGCTGATCCGGCCCGAGACGGCTGATTATTCCGTGATGCCGCCAATGGCCCGCGACGTCGCGCTGGCGACGCTCGGCACCTTCCACGAGCGCCGCGGCGAGCAGGGTTTCCTTGCCGGCGGCGATGATCTTTCGGTCGGATGGGGACGGGTGTTCGGCTCAAGCTCCAGCCAGGACTGGGCCGGCACGGTGTCGCCGTCGGCCGACAGCACGACGCTCGGCATCCAGGCCGGCCTCGATCTCTGGCGCGGCGAGACCGAAGCGGGCGCGCGTCACGCCGCCGGCCTGTTCCTCGGTTATGCCAGCCTCAACGCCGATATCCGCGGTGCGGTGCAGGGCCAGGCCGATCTGGCCGCCGGCAAGCTCGACCTCGATGCCTACAGCGTCGGCGGCTACTTTACCCATGTCGGTGCGGGCGGCTGGTATGTCGATGCCGTGCTGATGGGAAGCTGGCTCGGCGGCGATGCAGGCTCCGACCGCGCCATCGCCATCGATGCCGACGGCCGCGTGGTGACCGCCTCGCTGGAGGCGGGGGCGCCGATCGCTTTGACCGCAAGCTGGATGCTCGAGCCGCAGGCCCAGATCTTCTGGCAGGATGTGTCCCTGGATGACGCCGACGACACCTTGTCGGGCGTGCGCTTCGACGAGGGGCGCGGCGTCACCGGCCGCATCGGCGCGCGCCTCGAGGGCACGTTCGACACCGCCTCGGGCCAGCTCAAGCCCTATCTCAAGGCCAATCTCTGGCACGGCTTCGACGGCGAGGACGTCACCTATTTCGACAGCGACGCGATCCGGGTTGAAACCGGCGGCACCCGGCTCGAGCTCGGCGCCGGCATCAGCCATGCCTTCACCGACAAGGTCAGCGCCTTTGCGGTCGCCGATTACAGCTTCAATCTGGGCGGCGAGCGCAGCCGCAGCTTCGAAGGCAATATCGGCCTGCAGGTCAAATGGTGACGAGGCCGCGCGCGGTTTGGCCGGAGGTCAGCTAGGCCCCGCGCGGCGCAAGCAGGATGACCGAGGCGCCGAGGATGCAGATGGCGGCGCCGATCATGTCCCAGCGGTCGGGGCGGATGCCTTCGGCGAGCCAAAGCCAGGCCAGCGACGCTGCGATGTAGATGCCGCCATAAGCGGCGTAAGTGCGGCCGGCGGCGTCGGCATCGACCAGGGCCAGCAGCCAGCCGAAGGCGATGAGCGCGGCGACGCCGGGGATCAGCCACAGCGCCGACTTGTCGAGCCGCCACCAGGCCCAGAAGGAAAAGCAGGGGCTGCCAGGACGTAGATGGCATAGGTCATCGAGGAAACCCTGGGGGCATGAAAAAAGCCCGGCTCATGGCGAGACGGGCTTTTTCCTATGGCAGACGCATGAGGCGCAAGGGCCAGGCGTGGTTGCCATGCTATTCCTTGTCGGCAACCTTCCTGCGGCGGCCGATCTTTCCAGCTTCAGTCTTTCCAGCTTCGGCCTGGGCGGCTTCGGCCTTGGCGGCAGGTTGAGCCCTGGCTGCAGGCTGGGCGGCAGGTTTGTCCTCGGCGGCGAGCCTCGCCTGCCGGTGCCCCATCTCGTGCATGGCCAGCGCCTTTTCGCATTTGCCGATATAGTCGCGGGTCAGCGGCAGCGTGTCGTTGCGGTGGCTGAGCTGGATCTGGAACACCATCAGGTCCTGCCAGCGGAAGGCAGCCTCGGACGCCGCGAGATAGAACTCCCACATCCGGCAGAAGCGCTCGTCATAGATCGCCTTGGCCTTGTCTCGGTTGGCCTGGAAACGCAGGCTCCAGTGCCGCAGCGTCTCGGCATAATGCAGCCTGAGAATCTCGACGTCGGTGACCATCAGGCCGGCCTTTTCGATTGCCGGCAGCACTTCCGACAGCGCCGGAATGTAGCCGCCGGGGAAGATGTGCTTGCGGATGAAGGCGCTTGTCGAGGCCGGCGGGCCGGCGCGGCCGATCGAATGCAGCACCATGACGCCGTCTGGTTTCAGCCGCTTGGCGACATTGTCGAAGAAGGTGCGGTAGTGGTTGACGCCGACATGCTCGAACATGCCGACCGAGACGATGCGGTCGAAACGCTCGACGAGGTCGCGGTAGTCCCTGATTTCGAAATGGACCCGGCTTTCCAGCCCCTCGGCCTGGGCGCGCTCGGTGGCAACCGCATGCTGCTCGGTCGACAAGGTCACGCCGAGCACCTGGGCCTCGAAGGTGCGGGCGAGGTAGAGCCCGAGCCCGCCCCAGCCGGAACCGATGTCGAGCACGGACTGGCCCGGCCTCAGCCGCATCTTGGCTGCGATATGCGCCTTCTTGGCGATCTGGGCTTCTTCCAGCGTCATGTCGGGATCGGCGAAATAGGCGCAGGAATATTGCATGTCGGTGTCGAGGAAGAGCCGGTAGAGATCGCCCGACAGGTCGTAGTGGCGCTGGACGTTGCGCTTGGCGCGGGCTGTGGTGTTGACCTGCTGGAAGCGGCGGAAGGCGAGCCGGAGATTGTCCAGCGCCTTGGTCCAGGCAGTGTCGATGCTGCCATTGCCGAGGTTCTGGAATACCACCCGCATCAGCCCGAGCACGTCGCCGCCGACGATGTCGACATCGCCGTCCATATAGGCCTCGGGCAAAGCCAGCATCGGGTCGAGCGTGATGGCGTTTTCGGCACGCCGCGTCTTGATCAGGAGGTGGACAGGGTCGCCCGTATCATCGCCGAAACGGTGCGATCGTCCGTTGGGGCCGGTGACTGTCAGATTGCCGGTACGCACAAGCTTCCCGACGATGCGTTGCAACAGCATATTCATGGCGTGCTCGCGAAAAGGTCAGTCGTGTAGTCCTTTCCTCAAAATAGGAGCGACGCTGCCAAGTTCCACGCCTGGCACAAAAAAAGCCCGGATGTTGCCATCCGGGCTTGGTCCAGAAAACTGGCCGGAAGACCGGCCGGTAAACTTGGATCGGGACAGAAGGCTGGATCAGCCCTCGTCGCCTTCGCCGTCCTCGTTCGGATCAAAGAAGCTGTCCGGACGGGCGTTTTCGTTGATGTCGTCGCCATAGATGGCTTCGGCGGTGGTCAGCGTCTCGCCCTTCGACTGACGCTCGGCTTCATCGGCCGTGCGTGCGATGTTCAGCGTGATGGTGACTTCGACTTCGGCGTGCAGCGCGATGGCGACATTGGTCAGGCCGATGGTCTTGATCGGCTGGTTGAGCTCGACCTGGTTGCGGGCAACCGTGAAGCCTTCGGCGATCAGCAGATCGGCGATGTCGCGGGTCGAGACCGAACCGTAGAGCTGGCCGGTTTCACCAGCCGAACGCACGATGATGAACGACTTGCCGTCGAGCTTGTCGGCGACCTGCTGGGCTTCCGACTTGCGCTCGAGGTTGCGGGCTTCGAGCTGGGCGCGCTGGCCTTCGAACTTCTTCTTGTTGGCTTCGTTGGCACGGAGCGCCTTGCCCTTGGGCAGCAGGAAGTTACGGGCAAAGCCGTCCTTGACCTTGACGGTGTCGCCCATCTGGCCGAGGCGGGAAATGCGTTCGAGGAGAATGACGTCCATTGTCCTTGTCCTTTCGTTGGCTGCAAAGGCAGCGGAAAAATTCAACGGGCAAGGAAGCAATGAGGGCGTTGCCGCCGGTTTCGCTGTCCTGCCTGTCGCGGCAGTTAGGATTTCCCTTAGAAATCCAACCCGGGATTTGAAGGTTCACCCGACCGCGCCCGTCGCGGCAGGGAATGGTCCGGCCCGGGGCGAATGCCGCCGGGCCGGAACCGATATCACTTCACCACGTAGGGCAGCAGGCCGAGGAAGCGGGCGCGCTTGATCGCCTGGGCGAGTTCACGCTGCTTCTTCTGGCTGACGGCGGTGATGCGCGAAGGAACGATCTTGCCGCGCTCGGAAATGTAGCGCTGCAGCAGACGCACGTCCTTGTAGTCGATCTTCGGAGCGTTGGCGCCGGAGAACGGGCAAGTCTTGCGACGACGGTGGAAAGGACGACGGGTCGGGATCTGGTTGATGTCGACCATTATTCTGCACCCCCTTCAACACCTTCGCGCGGACGGCGCGGGCCACGATCACCACCGCCATCGCGGTCGCCGAAGCTGCGCGGACCACGGTCGCCGCGATCGCCGAAGCTGCGCTGCGGACGGTCGCCGAAGCCACCGCGTTCGCCACGCTCGGAGCGCTCTTCGCGCTTCTGCATCATGGCGGAGACGCCTTCTTCATGCGCCTCGACCTTGACGGTCATGAAGCGCAGGACGTCTTCGGACAGGCCCTGCTGACGCTCGACTTCCTTGACGGCAGCCGACGGCGCGGTGATGTCCATCAGCGTGTAATACGCCTTGCGGTTCTTGTTGATGCGGTAGGTGAGGGACTTCAGTCCCCAGTTCTCGACCCGGCCAACCGATCCGCCAGCTGCAGTGATGATGCCCTTGTAGTGTTCGACAAGTGCATCGACCTGCTGCTGCGAGAGGTCCTGGCGGGCAAGAAACACATGTTCATAAAGAGCCATAGTTTTTGCCTTTCTTCGTTTCCATCTTCCGGTCCCGGCGGCTAGAGCCTCTGCGACTTCCCTGATCCTTCGAGGGCCATTGGCCACCTCGGGAGAAGAAAGGTGCACGACGAGACGGTCGAGAGCGGAGACACGGGAGGCGGAAGCGTTTTCGCTTCACACGGCGGCTTTCAAGAAAGCCTCCGGCCCTCCGTTCAGCCCCCAGCTGGGACCGGCAGATGGCGGGCGTCTATATGCTCAGGCGATACAAGGCAAGGGGGGAGGCCGAGATTCCCTGAGAAATCGGGCTTTTTGCGCCCGATTTCGACGTTCAGCCGAAGGCTTCCGGGAAGAGATATCGGGCTTTTGCGCCCGATTTCGACGTTCAGCCGAAGGCTTCCGGGAAGAGAAATCGGGCTTTTTGCGCCCGATTTCGACGTTCAGCCGAAGGCTTCCGGGAAGAGATATCGGGCTTTTGCGCCCGATTTCGACGTTCAGCCGAAGGCTTCCGGGAAGAGAAATCGGGCTTTTTGCGCCCGATTTCGATGTTCAGCCGAAGGCTTTCGGGATGAGAAAGCGGGCTTTTTGCGCCCGATTTCGATGCTCAGCCGAAGGCTTCCGGGATGAGAAACCGGCCTTTTCAAGCCGGTTTTGGCTCAGCTGAATGCCTCGTCCCGGACGAACAGCGGCGAGCGCGTGCGGTTGGCGACGACCTTGTCGACGGTCTCGGGGAAGAAGCCCTTGGCGCCGCGGCGCTTGCCGAACATCATGTCATATTGCAGCCAGCGGAAATCGCGGATCGCCGGGTCGAGTTCCTTCTGGCGCGACCAGTCGAACACCGATTGGCCCTGTCGCGGCATCAGCATGTTGCGGTCGACGACGCGGTAGCGGTCATGCAGGTCGCCAAGGAAGCCGGTGTAGTAGGGGTGGCTGATGCCGGCGGTCTCGAGCACGTGCAGCGGCAGGAAGGCCGGGCTGATCGAGCCGATGTCGCGCGCAGCACCGGTGCGGTTCGACCACACCACCAAGGGCGTCTCGTGCTGCACCAGCATCTCGTCGAGCGGCGCCTTGCGCTTGGCGACCGGCTCTTTCATGAAACCGGTCTCGACATAGACGGGGCCGAGCGGCGGCAGGTGGTCGCCGAAGAAGGCAATGACCGTCGGGCGTTCACGCTTGCTGGCCCAGTCCATCAGCCGCTTCAGGCCGCGGTCGGCGTCGGAGGCACCCTCGGCATAGGTCAGGATCGAATCGCGCGTCCACTGCGAGGTCGGCGCATCGACCTTGTGGGTGGTGTCGCTGTAGCGGTTCGGTTCATAGGGGCCGTGGCTCTGCAGCGAGACGGCAAAGAAGAAGAAGGGGTGGTCGGTGGCGTCGGCCTGGCGGATGATCTCTTCGGTCAGCGCGGCGTCGGAGACCAGAGGCCCGCGCTTTTCCAGTGGCGGCAGGTTCTCTTCCGACAGAAATGTATCGAAGCCGAAGTCCTTGTAGACAAACGAGCGGTTCCAGAACCAGCTGCCGAAGGGATGGATGGCCTTGGTGTCGTAGCCTTCGCTCTTGAAGAAGGTGGCAAGCGAAGGCACCGGCGCGCGGACATATTGCTGGTAGGGGATCGAGCCGGCCGGCAGGAAGGCGTTGGAGAAGCCGGTCAGCGCCTCGAACTCGACATTGGCGGTCATGCCGCCGAACTCGGGCGAGAAGACGTGGCCGGACTGCGCGGCGCGCACGTTCTGGATCGGATCCGGCGTGATCGAAACACCGGGCAGCCGCGTCGGATCCCAGAAGGATTCGCTCATCACGATGATGACGTCGGGCTTTTCCTCGGGCAGCACGGCGGCTGCCTGCGACGGTGCCGCGATGGCGTCGATGGCCTTGTCGGAATAGCCCTGCGGCGCCTTGACCTTGGCCATCGGCACGTTGAGCGCAAAGGCGATGGCAAAGCCGTTGGAGGCGTAGTTTTCCTTCTGGTCCCACATCATCGGGATGATCTGCAGGCGGTCGCGCGTCCACGAGAAGGTGGCGTAGTCCATGATCGAGACGAAGAAGGCCAGCGCCGGAATGGCGATCGCCAGGCGCGACATGCGCGCCCAGAACGACAGCGCCGGCATGCGGCGGCGCCAGTAACGCCAGGCAAGCACCAGCAGCGAGATGCCGCCGATGAGGCCGGCCGCAATGCCGATGCCGGCGAGCGGCCGCTCGCGCACCAAAAGCGGCATCAGTTCGACGATCTGCCTGATATAGAGGAAATCGGTCGGGTAGAGCGGATCGCCGAGATAGAGCGACTTCTGGTGGCCGACAAAGGCCAGCGCCAGCGCCACGGGTGCCACGACCAGAAGGCCGTTATAGGGCCGGCCGAGCAGCGCGTCGAAACCGATGATCAGCAGTGCAAACAGCGCCACCGTGGTCCAGCTCGGCTTGAACGGCTGCTGGAAGAAATTGAGCGTGTCGACGAAGGAACCGCGGGCGACGAATTCGATGGCGAAGACCAGCACCGCCGAGACGGCGAGCGTGATCATCACCGAGCGCAGCACGCCGAGCGCATAGGCACGCCGGCTGAGTGCTTCAGCCTCGTTTTCCTCGTCGCGGGCGACCGTTTTGCCTGTCGCGAACAGCTTTGCCAACTCAACTTCCTCGAACGCTGGACAGCGGCGTCACGCAACCGTCACGAAACTGTCATCGAAAACCTAGCGCATATGGCAAAATTGAGAAGGATGGGGCAAACAAAACGTTTTTCGCATTAATTCTCTGTGATTATTTGCCCCGGAGGGGTGCCAAAGCCCTCAAGGCTTGACTTGACGGTATCCATTGCGCCAGAGGCACAACGATATGGCGCGCCGCCGGTTCCAACGACGTCCGGCGCAGCACCTCGTGATATGTCTGCCCGCCGAAGCCCGAAAAACCGATTCCGGTTCGGGTCGATGCGGCAAGTAGCCAGGAGACCAACATGGCCGTTGCATTCACTTTTCCGGGGCAGGGCAGCCAGGCCGTCGGCATGGGCAAGGAACTGGCCGATGCCTTTCCGGAAGCGCGCCGCGTCTTCGAGGAAGTCGACGACGCGCTCGGTGAAAAGCTGTCGAAGCTGATCTGGGAGGGACCAGAGGAGACGTTGACCTTGACCGCCAACGCCCAGCCGGCGCTGATGGCGGTGTCGATGGCGGCGTTCCGGGCGCTGGAAGCCCGCGGCCTGTCGCTCAGGGACAAGGTGTCCTACGTCGCCGGCCACTCGCTCGGCGAATATTCGGCCCTTGCCGCCGCCGGTTTCGTCTCGGTCGCCGACGCAGCCCGCCTGCTGCGCATCCGCGGCAACGCCATGCAGGCAGCGGTGCCGGCAGGGCAGGGCGCGATGGCTGCGATCATCGGCCTCGAGCAGGGCGACGTCGACGCCGCCTGTGCCGAGGCAGCACAGGGCTCGGTCTGCCAGATCGCCAATGACAATGGCGGCGGCCAGCTGGTCATTTCGGGCGAGAAGGCAGCGGTCGAGCGTGCCGCGGCCCTTTGCACCGCCAAGGGCGCCAAGCGCGCGCTGATGCTGCAGGTCTCCGCCCCCTTCCATTCGGCGCTGATGGCACCCGCTGCCGAGAAGATGCGCGAAGCGCTGGCCGGGGTGAAGAAGAACGTGCCGGTCGTGCCGGTCGTTGCCAATGTCACCGTCCAGCCGATCACCGATCCGGAAGAGATCGCCGCCCGCCTCGTCGAGCAGGTCACCGGTCGTGTCCGCTGGGCCGAGACCGTCGAGTGGTTCGGCAACAACGGCGTCACCACGCTTTATGAAGTGGGCGCCGGCAAGGTGCTGTCGGGCCTCGCCCGCCGCATCAACAAGGAGATCGCGACGTCAGCCGTCAACACGCCGGCCGATGTCGAGGCGGCGATTGCCGCGCTCGCCTGAACGATTCAAACGACCCCACCCGTGTGAAGGGTGCGCTCTTCAAGGAAGGTAGCAAAATGCTCGATCTGACCGGCCGCAAGGCACTCGTCACCGGTGCATCCGGCGGCATCGGCGAAGAAATCGCCCGCATCCTGCACAGCCAGGGCGCCATCGTCGGCCTGCACGGCACCCGCATCGACAAGCTCGAGGCGCTCGCCGGCGAACTCGGCGACCGGGTCAAGCTGTTCCCGGCCAATCTCGCCGACCGCGACGAGGTCAAGGCGCTGGGCCAGAAGGCCGAGGCCGAACTCGAAGGCGTCGACATCCTGGTCAACAATGCCGGCATCACCAAGGACGGCCTGTTCGTGCGCATGTCGGACGCCGACTGGGACCAGGTCATCGAGATCAACCTGACGGCGATGTTCCGCCTGACGCGCGAGCTGACGCATCCGATGATGCGCCGCCGCCATGGCCGCATCATCAACATCACCTCGGTCGTCGGCGTCACCGGCAATCCGGGCCAGACCAACTACTGCGCCTCCAAGGCCGGCATGATCGGCTTCTCCAAGTCGCTGGCCCAGGAGATCGCCACCCGCAACATCACCGTCAACTGCGTCGCCCCGGGCTTCATCGAATCGGCGATGACCGAGAAGCTCAACGACAAGCAGAAAGAGGCGATCATGGCGGCGATTCCGGCCAAGCGCATGGGCACCGGCAAGGAAGTTGCCTCGGCGGTCGCCTATCTCGCTTCCGACGAGGCGGCCTATGTCACCGGCCAGACGATCCACGTCAATGGCGGCATGGCAATGATTTGATTTGGGATCTGATTGGGATCTGATTGGCCGATTGGCCGGGATAACCGGCCCTTTTGCCTTGGACGCGGTGAATTTTTCGTGTATTGCCGCGCTCCATCAGGTGGCCAGGACGAAACCCGACCGCCGCCCGAGCGCTTGGGAAAGCGTAGATTACAGCTTGATTAGCGGCAATCCGCCCGCTAACGAAGACCTAACAACACCAGACTGAGGATGCCCACATGAGTGACACCGCAGAGCGCGTCAAGAAGATCGTCATCGAACATCTTGGCGTCGACGCCGACAAGGTGACGGAAGCTGCGAGCTTCATCGACGATCTGGGCGCGGACAGCCTCGACACGGTCGAGCTCGTCATGGCTTTCGAAGAAGAATTCGGCGTCGAGATCCCCGACGACGCGGCCGAGACCATCCTCACCGTTGGCGACGCCGTGAAGTACATCGACAAGGCTTCGGCCTGAGCGATCGCGAATTGTCAGGGATGCCTGCGATGAGGCGTGTGGTCGTCACAGGCCTTGGCCTGCTTTCACCGTTCGGCATGGGCTACGAGCACGGCTGGAAAGAGCTTCTTTCCGGCCGCAGCGCAGCCCGTCGGATCACGGAGTTCGAGGTCGACGACCTCGCCTGCAAGATCGCCAATGTCATCCCTCGCGGCGACGGCTCCAACAACAGCTTCAATCCCGAGGCGGTCCTTGAACCCAAGGAACTGCGCAAGATCGGCGACTTCATCCTCTACGGGATCGCGGCCGCCGACGAGGCATTGAAGGATTCGGGTTGGACGCCAAAGACGCCGGACGAACAGAATTCGACCGGCGTCATGATCGGCTCGGGCATCGGCGGCATTGACGGCATCGCCGAAAATGCCCTGATCCTCAAGGAGCGCGGCCCGCGCCGCATCAGCCCCTTCTTCATTCCGGGCCAGATCATCAATCTGGTCTCCGGCCAGGTGTCGATCCGGCACGGGCTCAAGGGCCCGAACCATGCCGTGGTCACCGCCTGCTCGACCGGCGCGCACGCCATCGGCGATGCCGCCCGCCTGATCATGTTCGGCGATGCCGACGTGATGGTGGCCGGTGGCGCCGAAGCGCCGGTGACACGGCTGTCGCTGGCCGGCTTTGCCGCCTGCAAGGCGCTCTCCACCGATCGCAACGACGATCCCGAAAAGGCTTCGCGCCCCTATGACCGCGACCGTGACGGCTTCGTCATGGGCGAGGGGGCCGGTGTCGTCGTGCTCGAAGAGCTCGAACATGCCAAGGCGCGCGGCGCGAAGATCTACGCCGAAGTGGTCGGCTACGGCCTGACCGGCGATGCCCATCACATCACGGCCCCCGCCGAGGATGGCGACGGCGCCTTCCGCTGCATGAGTGCCGCCCTCAAGCGCGCCAATCTGACGCCAGCCGACATCGACTACATCAACGCCCATGGCACCTCGACCATGGCCGATACGATCGAACTCGGCGCCGTCGAGCGTCTCGTCGGCAACGCCGCCTCCAAGGTGTCGATGTCGTCGACCAAATCGTCGATCGGCCACCTCTTGGGTGCTGCCGGTGCGGCCGAAGCGATCTTCTCGATCCTTGCCATCCGCGACAACATCGTGCCGGCGACGATCAATCTCGACAATCCGGAGCGCGAGACGGCCATCGATCTGGTGCCAAACACGCCGCGCAAGCGGCAGGTCGACGTCGCCCTGTCGAACTCCTTCGGCTTCGGCGGCACCAACGCCTCGCTGGTGTTCCAGCGCTTCAACGGCTGATAGGTTGTGGGAAGGGGCCCCTCGCGGGCCCTTTGCCGTGATTTTTGCCACATTCAAGCCTAGTCTCCCGGCGGGGATTCGACGCAAAGGCGAGGCAAGATGAGCATCAATACGCCAGGGCAGGGAGAGGGCGCACCACGCGCCGCGCCGGCCAATCCGGTTTCGGCCAATCCGATCGTTCCAAAGACCGCGCAGGAAGCGCTGCGGCCGGAAGCCGGCACGCCGCCGCCGTCCAAGCGGTCGCGCGCCTCGCGCAACCAGGTCGTCGTGTTCCTCAATTTCATGATGTCGACGGCGGTGCTGGTGATCCTCGCCAGCGGTGCCGCCCTCTATTTCGGCAAGCAGGAATTTGGCGGCGCGGGCCCCTCGACGGTGCCGGCGACCTTCCTGGTCAAGCCTGCCACCGGCGTGGCCGACATCGCCGACCAGCTCGAGCGGCGCGGCCTGATCAGCGACGCCCGCATCTTCCGCATGGGCGTGCGCGCCTATGGCAATGACGGCTCGCTCAAGGCAGGCGAATACGAGATCCAGGCCGGTGCGTCGATGCACGACATCATGGAGCTCCTGAAGAGCGGCAAGTCGGTGCAATATTCGCTGACCATTCCGGAAGGACTGACCGTCGAGCAGGCGTGGAAACGCATTGCCGAGCAGGAAGCGCTGAGCGGTGACATGCCGACCGAGATGCCGGCCGAAGGCACGCTTGCCGCCGACACCCAGCGCTTCACCCGCGGCCTGACCAGGCAGCAGATCGTCAACAAGATGCTGGCCGACCAGAAGGAACTGGTCGAGACCATCTGGGCCCGGCGCTCGCCTGACCTGCCGCTCGCCGACATCAACGAGTTCGTGACGCTGGCCTCGATCGTCGAGAAGGAAACGGCACGCGGCGACGAGCGTTCGCGCGTGGCGGCGGTGTTCATCAACCGCCTCAACAAGGGCATGCGGCTGCAGTCCGACCCGACGATCATCTACGGCATCTTCGGCGGCAAGGGGAAGCCGGCCGACCGGCCGATCTATCGCTCCGACATCGACAAGCCGACGCCCTACAACACCTACACCATCAAGGGTCTGCCGCCGACGCCGATCGCCAATCCGGGCAAGGCCTCGCTGGAGGCGGTAGCCAATCCCTCGAAGACCAAGGACCTCTATTTCGTCGCCGACGGGTCGGGTGGCCACGTCTTTGCCGAGACGCTGGACGAGCACAACGAAAACGTCGCCCGCTGGCGCGCCTTCCAGCGCAAGGTCGTCGAGGACGAGAAGGCGGCTGACGAGGCCGATCCGGCCAAGAAGGACGCCGCCACCACCAACGCCGTCAAGAAGTAGGAACAGGCCTGCATTGCCCCGCCTGGGGCGCGCGCAGGGCACGCTGCAGGAAGACATGACGCGCTGCCCGGATGAACCTCTTGAGATGAACCTGCCCAGATGACCCTACCCAAATGACCCTACAAAGCATGACAGGCTTCGCCCGCGTGGCCGCCGAGCACCAGGGAACGGCGATCGCCTGGGAGGTGAAGTCGGTCAACGGCAAGAGCGTCGACGTGCGCCTGCGCCTGCCGCAGGGCTTCGAGCGGCTCGAACCGGCGGTCAGGCAGGCGATCCAGAAGCGCTTTTCGCGCGGCAATGTGCAGGCGACCTTGACCGTCAGCCGCACGGCCGGCGCTATGGTGCAGCCGGTCATCAACGAAAATTTCCTGCGCGACGTGGCCGAGCTTGCCACCCGCCTGGTCCAGCAATATGGCGCGGCCCCTGCCAGCGCCGACGGATTGCTTGCCCTGCGCGGCGTGTTCGACATGCCCGAGGCGGTCGAGACGGAAGAGCAGCGGGCGGCGATCGACGCGGTGATCATGGACGGCCTGGAAAAGGGCCTCGCCGGTCTGGTCGAGGCGCGCAAGGCCGAGGGCGAGGCGCTGCGCGCGCTTTTGTCGGACCACATCGCAACCATCGAGACGCTGACCTTGCAGGCCGAAGCCGACCCGTCGCGCGAGCCGGCGCAGATCCGCCAGCGCCTGGCCGAACAGGTGCGGCTGCTGCTCGAGGCATCACCCGCGCTCGACGAGACGCGGCTCAACATGGAAGCGGCGTTCCTCGCCACCAAGGCCGACATCCGCGAGGAGATCGACCGGCTGAAGACCCATGTCGCCTCCGCACGCATCCTGCTTGCCGGCGGCGGCGCCATCGGCCGCAAGCTCGATTTTCTGGCGCAGGAATTCAACCGCGAATCGAATACGCTGTGTTCGAAGTCGAATGCCGCCGCAGTGACCGCCATCGGGCTGGAACTGAAGGCCGTGGTCGATCAGTTCCGCGAGCAAGTTCAGAATCTGGAGTAGCGCATGAGCGCCGAGACCCCATCCATCGTCATCAAGCGGCGCGGCTTGATGCTGGTCCTGTCGTCGCCGTCGGGCGCCGGCAAGTCGACAATCTCGCGCAACCTGATCGAAACCGATCCCGAACTGAAGCTGTCGGTCAGCGTCACCACCCGTCCGCGCCGCGGCAGCGAGATCGACGGTGCCCACTATCATTTCACCTCGAAGCGCGAGTTCGAGCTGCTGCGCGACAATGACGCGCTGCTCGAATGGGCCGAGGTCCACGGCAATTTCTACGCCACCCCGCGCGAGCCGGTCGAGCTTGCCATGTCGCAAGGGCGCGACATGCTGTTCGACATCGACTGGCAGGGCGCCAAGCAGCTCAAGGAAAAGATGCGCGGCGACATCGTCTCGATCTTCATCCTGCCGCCGTCCATGGGCGAGCTGAAGGCCCGCCTCAAGCGCCGCGCCGAGGACCAGGACGCGGTGATCGAGACGCGGCTGAAGAACGCCCGCGACGAGATCGAGCACTGGGGCGAATACGACTATGTCGTGATCAACGAAGACCTCAACCGCGCCTTCGCCGAAGTCCGCGCCATCGTTGCCGCCGAGCGCCTGCGCCGCGACCGCCGGCCCGGCCTGTTCGATTTCGTCTCGAAACTGCTCGACGAGAAGCTCTGAGGTTTTCTTACCCTCCTTCTTGTGGCGCCTACCCTCCTTCTTATGGCGAGGGTCGACGCGCAGCGTCGGGGTCGGGGTATTCAGCCACGCCCGCGCGTCGGCCTCGCCGACACCCTCCTCACAATGGGGAGGTAATTTGCGGGAAGGATAATCCGCGGGGAGGGTGGTCTCAGACCGCCTTTGCCAGTGCCACGAATTCCTCGACGCTGAGCGTTTCGGCGCGGCGGGTTGGGTCGATGCCGACAGCTTGCAGCAGCTTTTCGCCGCCCATGCTTTTCAGGCTCTGGCGCAGCATCTTGCGGCGCTGGCCGAAGGCTGCCTCGGTGACCCGGCCAAGCACCTTCACATCGGCCGCCAGCGGCTCCCGGCGCGGCTCCAGATGGATCACCGACGAGGTCACCTTGGGCGGCGGCGTAAAGGCCTGCGGCGGCACGTCGAAGGCGATGCGGGCATCGGTGCGCCAGCCCGCCAGCACGCCGAGCCGGCCAAAGGCGGAACTGGTTGGCTTTGCCACGATGCGCTCGGCGACCTCGCGCTGGAACATCAGCGTCAGCGACTGGTAGAAGGGCGGCCAGGTCTCGACGGTCAGCCAGCGCACCAGAAGCTCGGTGCCGATATTGTAGGGCAGGTTGGCGACGATCTTGACCGGCTCACCAGCGGCGAGGCTGGCGAAATCGGTCTTCAGTGCATCGCCCGACACCACCTCGAGCCGGCCGGGATAGTGGTCGGACACCTCGGCAAGGGCGGCCAGGCAGCGCTCGTCGCGCTCGATGGCGATGACCTTCTTCGCGCCATGCATCAACAGCGCGCGTGTCAGGCCGCCGGGGCCGGGGCCGACCTCGATAACGGTGACGCCGGTCAGGTCGCCGGCGGCGCGTGCCACCTTGCCGGTAAGGTTGAGGTCGAGCAGGAAATTCTGGCCGAGCGCCTTCTTGGCCTGCAGGCCATGGCGTTCGATGACGTCGCGGAGCGGCGGCAGGCCGTCGATGCTGGTGCTCATGATGCCTTTGCCTCGCCGTCGGCGAGCAGCCGCGCCAGCTTGAGCGCCGCGATCAGGCTGTCGGGCCGGGCGATGCCCTTGCCTGAAATGTCGAAGGCGGTGCCGTGGTCGGGCGAGGTCCTGACGAAGGGCAGGCCGAGCGTGACGTTGACGGTCTCGTCGAAGGCCAGCGCCTTGGCCGGGATCAGCGCCTGGTCGTGATACATGCAGATGGCTGCGTCGTAGCCGGCACGCGCCCGGGCGTGGAACATCGTATCTGCGGGCAGGGGACCGAAGGCGTCGATGCCTTCCGCCTTGAGCGCGGCGATCGCCGGGCGGATGATGCGCTCGTCCTCGTGGCCCATCGCGCCACCTTCGCCGGCATGCGGGTTGAGGCCGGAGACGGCGATGCGTGGCCTTGATATGCCGAAGCGGGCGCTGAGGTCGCGTGCGGTGATGCGCGCGGTCTCGACGATGGCCTCGGTGGTCAGCGCCTTCGGCACCTCTGCCAGCGCGATGTGGATGGTCACAGGCACCGCGCGCAGTTCCGGCCCGGCGAGCATCATCACAGGGGTGGTGTCGACGCCGGTCCGCTCGGTCGCGAGATGGGCGAGATATTCGGTGTGGCCGGGAAAGCGGAAGCCGGCGTCATAAAGCGGCTTCTTGGCGATCGGGCAGGTGACGACGGCAGCGGCCCGGCCTTCGAAGGTGTCGGCCACCGCACGGTCGATGGCCTCGATGATGCCGGCGGCATTGGCGGTGTCTGTCTGGCCCGGCGTGTCGATGAATGGCGCTGTGAGCGGCACCACGGGCAGGGCGTCCGCGAAGGCTTGCGCAGCACCTGCGGGGTCGGTCTCGACGATGGCGACGTCGACGCCAAGGGCGCGCGCCCGCGCCGCAATCAGCTTCGGACAGCCAAGCAGATAGAAGGGCGGCACGCCGGCCGCCACACGCTGCCGCCAGGCGGCGACAGCGATTTCGGGGCCAATGCCCGAGGGATCGCCCGACGTCAGCGCCAGTGGCAGGCTGCTGGAAGCCACGGCCTAGCGGGTGACGATGCGGGCCTTGGCCCGCAGCTCTTCAAGGTACTTCTTGTTGAGCTCTTCGGCCTTGGCGTCGCCGCCCTTGCCGGTGGCGCCTTCGGCCTGGAAGACCATCTGGGCGACCTTGTCGTCGGAGACTTCGCGCGCGCTGCAGACGCCGATGAACTCGACGCCGCGGTCGGTCTCACGCACCGGCGTGGCACCGCCAGCCTTGAGCTTCTTGATCTGATCGGCCCATTCGGGCGGCAACTGCGGGGCGATGACGCGGCCGAGGTCGCGCACGGTGACGTCGAGCAGGCCCTTGGCGAATTCGCGTGTCTGGTCGCAGCTGTTGAAACGGGCGCGCATCTGATCGGCCTCGCGCTTGCGCTTGCCGATCGTGCCGCGCTCGGAAGCGGGAACGACGAAGATCACCTGCTGCAGCATGTATTCGGTGGCGCTCGGCTTGGCGCCGCCCTGCTGCAGCATGCGGCGCACCGCGTCCTGCTCGGTCGACATGCCGCCGCCGTCAGCCGAGCGGAAGCGGGCGCCGAGCGCCTGGTTCCAGCCCATCTGGGCGCGGATATAGTCCTTGAAGTGGCTCGAGGTTACGCCGGCCTGGCCGAGGATCTGGTCCATCTGCGCCGGCTTGAGCTTGTTGGAGCCGGCGAAGCGGGCATAGGCGTCGTCGACCTGCTTGTCGGAGATGCGGATGTTGAGCCGCTTCATCTCGGCGATGCGCAGCGTCTGCTCGATCATCTCCTGGCCGGCGTCGCCCTTGCGCTTCTGCAGCTTGAGGAAAGCCGCACGGCGCTGGATGTCGTAGCTGGTGATCGGCACATCGTTGACGATGTACTTGATCTCGCTGGCATGAGCCGGAGGTGCGTAGGCGGTGATCGAAAGCGACGTCGCCGCCACGAGCAGGGCAAGGCCTGCCGAAAAGAGGTGCTTCCGCATAGAAATAAGTCCCGTTCAAACCCCAGATCCGGACATTGCCCGGATACGTGCCCCGTCATTGGCTGCGTTATGCGGCAAAACGATGTCAGGCCGCCCCCGCCGCCGTCCCGTCACTGCCTTAGAAGGCGCTCGTCGCGTTGCCGAAGTCGCCGATCGTGCGGAACGAGATGTTGAAGCCGACGGTGCGCGAGACCTCGTCCGGCTTGTTGTGATCGCGGCTCTCGGAATAGGACATCAGATAGGTGAAGCACTCGTCGTCATAAGCGAAGCCGACGCCGTTCTTGACGAGCAGGTCGCCCTGGATGTCGTAGGTGCCGGAGCCGAAGACGCGCCACTGGTCGTTGAAGCGGGCGGTGGCGCCCAGCGTCACTTCGTGGCGGTCGTTGGCAAAGCCGTAGAGCGGCTGCGCCTGGATGAAGGCATAACGCGCCGACACGGCGAGCGGACGGGCGTCGAGGCCGACCTTCATCTCGGCACGGCGGACATCGAACGTACGCTCGTCGAAGCGGCCGCTGACCGAAGCCGAGAAGCCGTTCGGGCTGGCGATGCCGGCGAGCGCGACATAGTCCGACGTGTCGGTCTCGAGGCCGGAATAGGCGCCGGCATTGACGAGATCGGGTGCGGCAAACGAGTTGTCGCCGGCAAGATGGTAGGACTGGCCGACAAGCGCATTGGTGGTCCAGCCATTGTTGAAGCTGCCGGAATAACGCAGGCCGAGATTGGCGCGGGTGCCGCCTTCCATGCGGTCGTAGCCGGAGAACTTGTCGCGCTCGAACAGCGACGCCGCGTCGAAGACGAAGCTCTGCGCATCCTCGTTGGGGATGCCGAGGCCGCCAATGGCGCTTTCGCTCGGGCGGGCAAAGATCTGCGCCATCGGCTCGAGCACATGGGTCGAGCTGGTCGACGAGAACAGCACCGGCCAGCGCAGTTCGAGGCCAAGCGTCGCCATGTAGCGGAACAGCGACGAGCGCACGTCCTCGGCGACGTTGATGCGGGGGTCGGCGGCCATGGTGTTGATGGCGGCGAGCGAAGCGGCCGACGCGTCGACATAGCTGCCGTCGGCGCGGAAGGCGAGCAGCGGTGTGACCAGCAGGCCGCCATCGGTGACGATGGTGCGCTTCCACTGGGCTTCGGCGGTGATGCGGCTCGACGTGCCTTCGATGCCGTGGACCGTCGGACCGTTCGGCGCCGTCAGGTTGGCATCGAGATCCGAGCGCTGGATGACGCGCGAATTGACGTTGAACGACAGCTCGCCGCCGGCCAGCGGCGCGTCGGGAATATAGGCATAGTCGAGCGACGGCAGCACCCAGGGCTGCTTGTCGGCGCGGGCATTCGGGTCGCTGTCGAGCGCTTCTTCCTGGACCTGGAAGCGCATGGCGCGCAGGTCGAAATAGTTGCGGTCGTTGAGGCCGGTCAGATAGACTTCCGAGCGGTGCGTGCTCTCGGAGAAGCCGTTGATGCTGTAGGTGCGCGAGAAATTCTTGTCCGTCTGGGCAAGGATGTTCCAGCCGAAGGCCCAGCGCGGGTTGAGGTCGAAATGGCCCTTGGTGCCGACCATGCCGCGCAGCTTGTTTTCGTCGCCGGTCGGGCCGCGATCGACCGTGTTGACGTCGAACTTGTCCGGATTCATCTGGTAGATGCCGGCCATCTTCAGGCTGTATTCGCCATTGTTGAAGCGCTGGCGCCACTCGGCTTCGCCGAGGAAGCCCTGCTTGGTGTAGCCGGTGCCCTTGACGGTGAGGTCGTAGGTCGGCGAAAGCGCGAAATAATAGGGAACGGACACGCCGATGCCGAGCTTGCTGTTGAAGCTGACACCGGGCATCAGGAAGCCGCTCTTGCGCTTGACCGTCGGGTCGGCGATCTCGAAGGCCGGCAGGAAGGCGATCGGGAAGCCGAAGAACTCGAAATTCGAGTTTTCGAAGCGCACAGTCTTCTTCTTGCCGTTCCAGATGATCTTCTGTGCCTTGACGCGCCAGATCGGCGCCTTGTCGGGCTTTGCCTCGCAAGGTTCGCAGGCGGTGTAGACGCCGTTGTTGAAGGTCGTCAGGAAGCCGCCTTCGCGCTTGGCGCTCTCGGCGGCGAAATAGGTCTTGTCGACGGTCTCGATGCGCAGCGTGTTGACGAAGCCGTCGGCAAAGTCGTCGGTGATGTCGATCTCCTGCGAGAAGATCTTGGTGCCGTCGGAATTGACGACCTCGACATTGCCGCTGGCGATCAGCCGCGACGTCTTGCGGTCATAGGTGACGCGCTGGGCGACCAGGCGGTTGCCGGCATAGTCGATCTGCACGCCGCCCACCGCAGTGACGGTGCTGGCGTCGTTGTCATAAACCAGCGTGTCCGCCTCGAGCAGCATCTGCGCGCCTTCCGGCACGCTGGGTGCGAGGTCGGCGACAGTCTGCGCGAAAGCAGGTGCGGACGGCAGCGCGACCGCAAACAGGCACGCGAGCGCGGTTGCGCCCAGAAGGCCTGCCATATGGGCCCTGCGGTTGGCCATTGCGCCCCTCAACTAACCGTCCTCTTTATAAAGCAGGAACGTCACCCCGAAAAACATTGCGACCACTACTGGAAACCACGCCGCAATATAAGTCGGCACGAATCCCGCATTGCCAAATGCTTTGACCAGAACCGAAACGACATAAAGCAGAAAGCCGGCGACGACGCCACCCAGAATCATCGTTGCCGACTGCCCCATACGTGCAAATCGCATCGACACTGTTGCAGCAATGAGCGTCATTGCAACCAAAAGGAAGGGCAGGGCGACAAGTGAATGAAATTGCATGGCGAATGCGTTGGCCCTGAGGCCGAAGGAACGCGCCACTTCGATCTTCGACGGCAGCTCGAAGAAGGGAATCGTTTCGGGCCGCGCCAGCCGTTCCTGGACGAATTCGGGCTTCAGGTTGGTGGGCACCTGATCGACCGGCTGGGAGGTGAAATTCTTGCCGCCCTTCATGCTGCGGACATTGACCAGTTCCCAGTGGCCGTCACGCAGATAGGCGCGCTCGGCGTCCTTGCGTTCGACCATGTCACCCTTGTCGTCGAAGATGAAGAACACCGCGTCCGACAGCTCGAGACCCTGGTTGAGCACGGCGCGGGCGCCGATGATGACTTCGGTGCCCTCGGCCTTCTGGCGCAGCCACGGCGCCGAGAACGCCGAGACCGAATTGGACTGGCGCGAGCGCAGCTCGGATTCGATGGTTTCGGAATGCGAGAAGCCGTAAGCGGCGATCGGGTTGAGGATGCCGACGGTGACCAGGCCGAACAGCAGCGCGCCGATGCAGCAGGGCAACAGGAACTGCCAGGCCGAGATGCCGGCGGCGCGCGCGATCACCAGCTCATAACGCCGGTTGAGCGAAACCAGCGTCGCCATGGCGCTGAACAGTGCCACGAACGGCACGGTCTGTTGCATGATCATCGGCACGCGCAGGGCCGAAACGGTCATCGCGATCGAGAACTTGAAGCCGGGCAGGCCGCCGACATTGCTCGAGAATTCGGTGACGTCGATGATGAAGATCAGCGCGTAGATGCCGATGAAGAACCACGTCGTGATGACGGCGTAGCGGATGAGGAAATAGCGGCCAAGCGTCCAGCCCATCATGCCGCTCCCTGGCCCGAAGCGCGGCCGGTGAGGCGCTGGCGGAAGGCGGTGAAGCCGTCGCGCAGCCGTGCGGCTGCCGCTGCCATGCGGTCGGCGACCGAAACCGGCAGCTCCATGCTGCGGTGGTTGCGGATGAACCACAGCGCAAACAGCGAGGCGCCGATGGGAATGGCGTAGACGACATAGCCGATCCAGGCGAAGGCTTCGGCCTTGCTGTTGGCGAAGAAGCCGAGCCAGCGGAAGAACAGGGCGATCGCCACCGTGGTGACAAGCGGATGGATTCGGGCCTCGCGGTGCGAGCGCGCGTCGCCGGCGACGGCAAGCGCGATGAAGGCGAAGGCGATCGAATAGAGCCAGTCGGAGAAGCGGCGGTTGAGCTCGGCGTCGAACAGGCGCGGGTTGCGCTGGTAGAATTTGTCGCCGTGCTGGGGCTGCATCAGATAGGACGTCGAGCGGTCCTTCGGCTGCATGGTGACTTCGTTGGCGGCAGCGGAAAACTCACTGAGATCAAAGGCATAGGAGTCGAAGCTGATGACCGAGACTTCGCCGCCCGGCGCCTTGCGGTGGATGACGCCCTCATTCATCACCAGCATCTGCTTCTTGTTGCGTTCGATGAACGAGCCGTCCTTGGCATAATAGACGAGGTCGACATTGGGCTCGCGCGAATCGGCGACGAAGATGCCGCCCAGCCCGCCATTGGGCAGGCGCTCGCCGACCTGCACGAACAGGCCATCGTCGACCTTGCGGAAGGTGCCTTCCTGGATGATCAGCGACAGAAGGTCGGCGCGCGAGGTCGCGATCAGCTCGCGGTTGCGCTGGCGCGCCATCGGGTTGGCGACGTTGTCGACGATGAAGGAAAACATCGCCGCGCAGACCGCGAGGATGATGATCGGCCGGATGACGGTGAGCCGCGAGGCGCCGGCGGCATTGAGGATCACCAGCTCGGAATCGCTGTTCATCGTGCTCAGCGTCAGCGCCACGGCGATGATGACGGCAAACGGCACGACGATGGGAATGACCGTCGGCAGGATCAGGGCCGCGACCTCGAAGAAGGTCAGCGCCGACTGGCCGCTGTCGGTGACGAGGTCGATGCGACCGAGCACCTGGGTGGTCCAGACGATCGCCAATGTCCACGTCAACGCCGCGATGAACACCGCGAACGCACGACGCAGAATGTAGCGCTCAACAACCTTCATCGATGATCAGGATTCCGTGTTTCCGACTTGGCCGGCCGACTGTCGTCGCGTGGCCGGTGGGTGTCCAAACTATAGTCCAAGGCATGCCGGCACAACTGCCGTCAGCACCGCCAACACTTTCTCCCGCCATTCGGACTCTCCTAGCCAATGGCTAAGAAACGCCGAACGGAAGTGGTTAACACGAGGTTTCCGAACAATTTTCAGCTTTAATCATATCGGGCCAACATGACGGGAGGCTTGCCAAACCGGCGAAAACGACGAAATGTCGCGCACCATCTGAACGGGATCCGAAAGCGGGATATCATGACTTCTAAGCCGTCGATCAGTTTTGCCAAGCCGGGCACGCCCAAGAAGGGCACCGTCATCGTCTTTTCCGCCGACGAAGGCGGGCTGAGCGATGCGGCGCGTGCCAACGATCCGGCCAAGGCGCTCGATCGTGCGTTCCCGGTCGCCGACTTCAACGGCAAATTCGGTGGTGTGGTCGAGGTGCTGGCGCCCGAAGGCACCGCCGTCGACCGGCTCGTGGCGATCGGTACGGGCAAGGCGGCGTCGCTCGACGATCATGCCTGGCTGAAGCTCGGCGGCGTGGTCGCAGCGCAGCTGCGCAAGGCAACCGAAGTGGCCGTGATCCTCGACATTCAAGGCGTCACGACAGATGGCGCGGCCGCGGCCGGCATCGCCTCCGGCATCCAGCTCCGCAGCTACAGCTTCGACAAATACAAGACCAAGAAGGACAATGGTGACAAAGGGGGCGACGGCAAGGCCGAGGACAGGAAGCCGGCCAAGATCACCATCCATTGCGCCGATCCGGCTGCCGCCAAGAAAGCCTTTGCCGACGCCGAGGCCGTCGTCGGCGGCGTGCTGCTTGCCCGCGACCTGGTCAACGAGCCGGCCAACATCCTCGGCCCGGTCGAGTTCGCGGCTGAAGCCAAGGAGCTCGAAAAGCTCGGCGTCAAGGTCGAGATCCTGACCGAGAAGGAAATGAAGAAGCTCGGCATGGGCTCGCTGCTCGGCGTTGCCCAGGGTTCGGTGCGTCCGCCGCGTCTGGCGGTCATGCAGTGGAACGGCGGCAAGGCCAAGGACAAGCCTGTCGCCTTCGTCGGCAAGGGCGTGACGTTCGATTCGGGCGGCGTGTCGATCAAGCCGGCCGCCGGCATGGAGGACATGAAGGGCGACATGGGGGGTGCTGCAGCCGTCACCGGCCTGATGCATGCGCTCGCCGCCCGCAAGGCCAAGGTCAATGTCGTCGGCATCATCGGCATCGTCGAGAACATGGTCGACGGCAACGCCCAGCGTCCGGGCGACATCGTCACCTCGATGTCGGGCCAGACCATCGAAGTGCTCAACACCGACGCCGAAGGCCGCCTCGTGCTGGCCGATGCGCTGTGGTACTGCAACCAGCGCTTCGAGCCGAAATTCATGGTCAATCTGGCGACGCTCACCGGGGCGATCATGGTGGCGCTTGGCCAGAGCCATGCCGGCCTGTTCTCCAACAATGACGAGCTCGCCGAGCGCCTGACCGTCGCGGGCACGGCGACGCAGGAGAAATTGTGGCGCATGCCGCTCGGCTCGGAATACGACAAGCTGATCGATTCCAAGAATGCCGACATGAAGAATATCGGCGGCCGTTATGGCGGCTCGATCACCGCGGCGCAGTTCCTGCAGCGCTTCGTCAAGGACACGCCCTGGGCGCATCTCGACATCGCCGGCACCGCCATGGGCGCGCCGAGCAACGAGATCAACCAGTCCTGGGGTTCGGGCTACGGCGTGCGGCTGCTCGATCGCCTCGTCCGCGATCACTACGAGGGCTAAGGCCCAAGTCCAGGCAACCGCGCGTCGTCAGTGCGGTTGCCTGGGAAGCTTCACCCGCGACTGGAATTGGGGCATAGCATTGCCTCATGGCTGAAGTCCTTTTCTACCACCTGACCGAATCGACGCTCGAGGATGCCTTGCCGGGCCTGCTCGAGCGCAGTCTGCAGCGCGGCTGGAAGGCGGTGGTGCAGTGTGGCAGCGAAGAGCGCCGCGACGCCCTCGACCAGCATCTGTGGACTTTCCGCGACGATTCGTTTCTCGCCCACAGCAGCGACCGCGAGGCGCACGCCGCCGACCAGCCAGTGGTGCTGACGGTGACGGAAGCCAATGCCAACGCCGCCGAGATCCGATTCCTCGTCGATGGTGCTGCGCCGCCCGACATCACGCCCTATCAGCGCGCGGTGTTCCTGTTCGACGGCCATGACGCCGCCCAGCTCGAAGGCGCGCGCGAGCACTGGAAGACGATGAAATCAGCCGGCCACACGGTGACCTACTGGCAGCAGGGCGCCGACAAGCGCTGGGAGCGCAAGGCCTGACAGCCAGGCGGGCGCGGCGCACAAAAAGCGCGGCGCACCTGACGGGCCGCCGCGCCGCTGCCGAAGCCGGTAGGTTACTTGGCAGCGCTTTTCTCGCCGCCGAGATCCTTCTTGAAGGTCTCGAAATCGACCTGCATGCCGTTGAAGATGGTGCTCCAGTGGCGCGTCAGCGCCGCCATGGCGACGGCTTCCTGGATTTCTTCGGGCGAAGCACCCGCCTGTTTGGCGCTCTCGGTGTCGGCCCAGATGCAGTGGCTGCACGGGATCTGTGCGGCGGCTCCCTGCCGAACCCATTCAGCGATGAGCGCCACGGCATGCCGCAGCATGGGATGGCTGCAATTATCTGGTAAACTGTTGAACGGCTGACACCTGCCTTGGCGGCTACTTCAGTAGCTCCTTTCTCGGACAGATACATTTCGATGATTTGCAACATGTTCGCCGGCCAGCAGGGCGTTTGATGTTTCTCGCTATACCAGTTCTGGTTCGTTGATGAGAACGGACAGATACACGCCAGCTGCTTTGTAGCCAGTTCCTGTTGTCTCTAGGACAATGATCCTAGTTTATCGGTGTTGGTGTTGCGAGGCAGCAATTTGCAGGTACAGTTCGCCCCCTAGAGCAGGGTCTAGTGGGGTGCGATGATGACTGTCGCCAATGACGACGTGGGGCTGCGCCTAGAATCTCTTCTTTGGTCGCGAGTGAAGGAGCAAAATAGGAGGATATTAAAGAATAAGAGCAAGATACTGGTGCACTATACGTCCTCAAGTACGCTTCTAAACATCCTTCAGAGGCAGGAGGTGTGGATGAGAAACGCCAGAGGGATGAACGATTTTAGTGAGATAAGATACGCAAGAAAATTGTTTTTATCTTACTTCCTAGATCAAAATAGACGGGCGGTTTTCGCAAAAGCGTGTAACGACTGTCACAAGAACTCTTTTGTGTCTCTTTCAAATTTTTTTGATGGGAATATTTCATACGTTGAGAATCAAACCTATATCACCTGCCTGTCGATACACGATAAGAAGAAGGATGCAGGCGGACGTCTTTCAATGTGGAGAGGGTATGGTGGCGGTGCTGTCGCTGCTGCTGTTGTCATCAAGAAGCATTCGGTGATGAATCTGCCCTTCGGGATAATTGGAGTAAAGGTAGAATATCCTGATGAGAAGGGATTTTTCGAATCGATTGATGAGATCAAAGACTATTTAATAATGCACAAGAATGCATTCTCGTCGGTTCCTGCTGATATATTTATAAAATTTATTGTAGCAAAATTGCAGATTATACTGTCTACGACAAAGCATCCCGGATTCAGAGAAGAAGAGGAATGGCGCTTACTTTACATGCCAAACATGTTCAAATCAGATCCACTGGAGGCTCTCAAAGCACAGGCCGCACCGAAGGGAATACCTGAAACAATTTACAAGATACCAATTGGGAAAGCACTTGGGCCTCAGGCAGTGGCCACCGTTGATGAATTGGTTGAGCAGGTAATTATCGGTCCGTGTGCAGAAGTCGACCTAGCTATCTTGGCTATCAAGGATGCGCTCAATGAAGCAAAGCACCGAAGGTGGGACAAGGTGGTTAGATCGTGTGGAATACCTTATCGGGAGCGCATTTAGAGGGCCATGACGCGGCCCAGCTCGAAGGCGCGCGCGAACACTGGAAGACGATGAAAACAGCCGGCCACACGGTGACCTACTGGCAGCAGGGTGCCGACAAGCGCTGGGAGCGCAAGGCCTGACAGCCAGGCGGGCGCGGCGCACAAGAAAGCGCGGCGCACCTGACGGGCCGCCGCGCCGCTGCCGAAGCCGGTAGGTTACTTGGCAGCGCTTTTCTCGCCGCCAAGATCCTTCTTGAAGGTCTCGAAATCGACCTGCATGCCGTTGAAGATGGTGCTCCAGTGGCGTGTCAGCGCCGCCATGGCGACGGCTTCCTGGATCTCTTCCGGCGAAGCACCCGCCTGTTTGGCGCTCTCGGTGTCGGCCCAGATGCAGTAGCTGCACGGAATCTGGGCGGCGACGGCAAGCGAGATCAGCGCCTTGGTCTTCGGCGGCAGGGCGGTCTTGTCGCTGAGCTCGATCGCCTTCAGCTCCGCCCAGGCGCCGGGCAGGCCCGCCCTCGGGAACTGGCTGATGAATGCGGGCACTGTGCCCATCGTCTTCTGGATGTCCTTGACTGTCGCGTCATAGTCGTCGGCAACAGCGGGCAGGGGCATTGCGGCAAGCGAGATGGCAAGGCTAGCTGTACCGGCCAGGACCGTCATCGAGCGGCGGAACGAGGCGAAGATGGATGCATATGCGGGCATGACTTCCTCCTCTGGATCATTTTTCCCTTACGGTGTAAGGTACGCGAATTGATGATCCTTACAGTGTAAGTTGTCAAGGCGAGCGGATGGACAGGGCGATCAACAAAAAGCGAGCGAAGCTGTCGCGCGACATGATCGAGCGGGCCGCCTTCGAGGTCATCGAGCGCGAGGGCCTGGGCGGCTTTTCGATGCGCAAGCTGGCGCAGGCGCTCGGTTGCGAGGCGATGAGCATCTACCATCACTATGCCTCGCAGGCGCATCTGTTCGAGGCGCTGGTCGAAAGGCTGGTCGGCGAGTTGCAGATCCCGCCGCGTGAACTGCCCTGGCGGCAGCGGGCACGGGCTGTCGTGGGCGATTTCCGCGCCATCGGGCGCGCCCATCCGGCCTTCGCGCCGTTCCTCGTCACCTACCGCATGAATTCGCCCAAATGCCTGGCCTGGCTCGACGGCGTGCTCGGCGTGTTCGAGGATGGCGGCTTCGGCAAGGAGCGCGCCGCCCGGCTGTTCCGCGCGGTCGGTTATTATCTGATGGGGGCGATCCTCGACGAGACGGCAGGCTACGCCAGGGGCGCCTCGGCGGTGACTGTTGTCGACGACGCGCAATTGCGGCGCGACTATCCCAATGTCGCTGCGGCCGGCCCGTTCTTCACCGTGGCCGCGTTCGACAAGACCTTCGACCTCGGGCTCGACATGCTGCTCGACGAGATGGAGCGGGAAGTTGCCTCGCATGGCCGGGCGACCCTTTCCGCCACGCCGCAAAAGCCGTAGTACGAAAAAATCGCCCGGTCGGGGCGATTGCTGTTTCGGTCCAGAGTAACGAGCGACATGCGGTTCCTGTTTCTGATCATCCTGCTTGCCGGCACCGGTCTCGGCATCCTGTATCCCTGGGCGGCGACCAATTTTGCCGGCCGCGAGATCGGCACCTACCGCGCCTATGACCGGTCAGGCGGCTATCGTCCGGTCGAGGTCGCGCTGGCGTCGAGCGATGCGCCGGTGCGTGTGCTGGTGGATCTGACCACGCTGGCGCCGCCGCAGGTCAATCCGGCAAGTGCCGTCTTGACCATCACCGCCTCGACGCGCGGCCAGACCGTGCTGGCCGAGGCGCTGAATTTTTACGACACCACGCCGCGCGAGCGCAGCCCGCAGCTGCCCGATCCGGTGTTCCGCGACGATGCCGGGCTGATCCGCGAGGTCCAGCCGGGCAGCTACCGCTTCGTCATCGAGCAGGGCGACGCCGACAACATCCAGATCCAGCGCGTCGATCTCATCTTGCGGTCGGGCGGCCTCGAGGTCGACCAGCGGGCGCAACCGATCGGGCTGTCGCTGATGGCCATAGGCTTTGTCGGCCTGGTGCTGTCCTTGCGCCGCAAGAAGGACAGCCGGCCCGACAATCCCAACTCCCGGCCGCCCAATTCGCCACCTCCTGCGCCGCGCTGGGGCAGGGACGCCGACAGGTCATGAACTATCGCCACGCCTATCATGCCGGAAACTTTGCCGACGTGGTCAAGCACGCCGTGCTCGCCCGGCTGGTCGACTATCTCAAGCGCAAGGACAAGGCGTTTCGCGTCATCGACACCCATGCCGGCATCGGGCTCTACGACCTCGGATCGGAAGAGGCCGAAAAGACGGGCGAGTGGCATGACGGCATCGGCCGCCTGATCGAGGCCCGATTGCCCGCTGACGCCGCAGCTCTGCTGGCGCCCTATCTCGACGCAGTCAGGGCCGTCAACGCAGAGGGCGGCATCTCGCGCTATCCCGGCTCGCCTGTCATTGCGCGGCATCTCATGCGCAAGCAGGACCGCCTGTCGGCGATCGAACTGCACCCCGAGGACGCAAGGACGCTTGCCCAGCACTTCGAAGGCGACTTCCAGACCCGCGTCACCGAGCTCGACGGCTGGCTGGCGCTCGGCGCGCATCTGCCGCCCAAGGAAAAGCGCGGCCTGGTGCTCGTCGATCCGCCCTTCGAGATCGGCGGCGAGTTCGACCGGCTGGTCGAGGGCCTGAAGAAGGCGCACCGGCGCTGGCCGGGCGGCATCTTCGCCTTGTGGTATCCGGTCAAGGACCGCAAGGCGGTAGCGGCGTTCCGTGAGGCGCTTGGCGATGCCGGCATCCCCAAGATCATGGACATCGAGTTCTACATCAGGCCGCCCTCGGCCGAGCCGCGCCTCGACGGCACCGGCATGGTGGTGGTCAACCCGCCTTACCAGCTCGAAGCCGAGCTCAACACCATGCTGCCGGCGCTCGGCAAGCTGCTGGCCGAAGGCCCCGGCGCGCGCTGGTCGGTCGAGTGGCTGGCGGGCGAAGACGCCGCTTCTTGACCGCGAAGCGGCGACACCGCAAACTGCGCGCCACAAGCCTTGGAGTGGGAACCATGAGTCGCGTCGCCAGCACCATCTTTGCCGTTATGATCGGCCTCGGAACGGCCCTGTCGGGCGCGGGCTCCGCGCAGGCAGCCGACCTCTCCGTCGGCGCCGACTATTCCGATCCGGGCATCTGCGGCAACGCTGCCGTGCTCAACCGCATCACCAGCCGTTTCAGCTACCAGGTCCGCCACGTGCCGAACCTGCCTGAGGTTGCCATCACCGATTTCCAGCGCATCCACGAACACCGCTACGAGCCGGCCGACGAGAACCATCCGATCGGCCGCCGTTATTGCGGCGCGACAGTGGTCCTGTCCGATGGTGCTGACCGCGACATCTGGTACCTGATCGAGGAGGGCATGGGCTTTGCCTCGATCGGCGACAATGTCGAGTTCTGCGTCTCCGGCTTCGACCGCTGGTATGTCTATAACGGCCGCTGCCGCGTCCTGCGCTGAGGCGAGCCGGGCTGACATGATCCGCAATCTCGCAAAGGCCGCGCTGACAGCTGCGGCCTTTGCCTTGCTGGCGGCCTGTGCGCCGGCCGAGCAGTCGCAACCCGCCGACAAATCTGCCACCGGGGCTGCCGACAAGGCTACCACTGGGGCTGCCAACAAGCCCGTCACCGGGCCTGCCGGCAAGCCTGCCACCGGGCCTGCCACCGGGACCAGCGACGCGGCTGTCCCGCGTGGACAAGGGTTCGACTTCTATGTGCTGGCTCTGTCCTGGTCGCCGAGCTATTGCGAGGCCGAGGGTGAACAGGCCAACGGCCAGCAATGCCGCGCAGGCCGCCCCTATGGCTTCGTCGTGCATGGCCTGTGGCCGCAATATGAGCGCGGTTATCCCGAGAACTGCCCGACAAACGTCAGCGACGTGTCAAGCGACAGGCTGCACGGCCTCTACGACCTGATCCCCTCGGCCGGCCTGATCCGTCACCAGTGGCGCAAGCATGGCACCTGCAGCGGGCTTGGCCAGGACGACTATTTCAAGGTCTTGCGGGCGGCCCGCGACAGAATCGAAATTCCAAAGGAATTCAAGAGCCTGGCCAGCTATCGCACGCTGGCGCCCGGCCAGGCCGAGCGTGCCTTCCTGCAATCCAATCCCGATATGCCGGCCGATGCGGTCGCGGTGACCTGCGACCGCCGCTATCTGCGCGAGCTGCGCATCTGCATGGGCAAGGATCTCGCCTTCCGCGCCTGTCCCGAGATCGACCGCCGCGCCTGCCGGCTCGACAAGGTGGTGATGCCGCCGGTGCGCGGCCGCTGATTTTTGCCCCTGATTCTGGCGGACTCCGATTTTGGCGCCCTGATTCCGGCAGCCGGATGTTGCCGGAACAGCACGTGCTGATATGGTCGCCGGCGCAAAAGGGGACCTCCATGCCGAAACTTTTCTATTCTCCCGCTTCGCCCTACAGCGGCAAGGTCCGCATGGCGGCCGCTTATGCCGGCATTCCAGTTGTAACAGTCACCGTCGAGACCGGCCCGCAGCCGGCGCTTTTGACCGACGCCAATCCGCTCGGCAAGATCCCGGTCTGGATCACAGATGACGGGCAGAGCATCTATGACAGCCGCGTCATCACCCAGTACCTGAACCGGCTGTCCGGCAACAAGCTGTTCCCGCGCAACGCCGACAAGCGCCTCGATGCCGAACGCCTGGAGGCGCTGGCCGACGGCATCTGCGATTGCCTGCTCGCGATCGTCTACGAACGCCGCGGGCGTCCGGAAGAGATCATTCACCAGCCCTGGATCGACAAGCAGTGGTCGAAGGTGACGCGCGCGCTCGACCTGCTCAACGCCAATCCGCCGAAACTGCCCAAGGCGATCACCACGGGCCAGATCGCGCTCCGGGCGGCGATCGGCTATCTCGACCTGCGCTTCCCCGGCAAGTGGGAGAAGGGCCGCCCACGCCTCAAGCGCTGGGCCGCCCGCTTCGACGAGAAATTTCCCGAGCTGAAGGCGATCGTCCCGCAAGGCTGAGAGCCTGCGGCCGGAGGCGGTTGCTCAGCCCTTGTGCTCAGGCCTGGCGCTCAGCCTTGATTGGACAAGGGCAGCCAGCCATCGGGCAGGATGTCGGGATTGCTGGCCTTGGGATCGGCAAACCACGACGCCGGCCCGATGACGATCTTGTCGGGCGACGGGTTGAGCCAGGCGCCCCACCAGGAAAAGCTTGAGTTGGCGATGATGTGATGGCGGCAGGCGCTCATCAGGCGCATGTCCTCATAGTCGGCGTCGCGGCCATTATGGCCCATCACGCGTTTCTCGACAGGGAAGGCGAGGTTGTCGCGGGCCCAGTCGGGATCGTCGGAGAAGACATAGATGACCGGCTCTTGCGGCATCTTCGAGATCATCTGGTCCACGGCCTTGGCGTAATACTGCTTGGAGCAGGCGGCAAACAGCGCCTGGTTCTCCGGCAGAAGATAGTCGCCGCGCCGGACATGCAGCGAGATCGCCGGACAGGCGGCGATTGCCGCGAGGTGTTTGGCGTTCTCCGGGCTGGGCGGCGTGACGATGCGGAAATCGTTGGCGATCACCTCGATGCAATCGGCGAAATAGCACTCCGACTGCCAGTAGCCGTCGAGCCAGAGATTGCTGCGCGGGGAAAGCATCGCCGGATCGAAGCCGAGGCCGTTCTCCCTGACCCGGGTCGGGAAGCGTCCTGTCGCGTGCCAGAGATAATAACGCAGCCGCTCTTGCCTCCGCCGTGGCGGCAGCGTGCCTGAGGTGACGGCCGGGCCGATGTTGAAATGGCCGAGCCGGAAGCTCACCGAGGGCGAGCTGTCGAACCACCTGGTGTCGAGCACAAGCGCGCTCCGGCTGCGCAGCGCCATGGCGCGGCCCATGGCGAACTGGAACATCTGGTTGCCAAGGCCGCCATAGATGGTGCTGACGATGCTCTTTTTCATCGGTGTCGGTCGCTGCAAATCATGCCGCTTAGTGCCAGCGGCGGAAACGGAAATCAAATTTGAAGCGGCGGATGTTGTGGCAGATGGAAAACGGCAGGGTGGTCGTCTTGGTGATGATTGCCGAGCGCGGCCTCCTCGCTTCGTCATCCCAGAGGCTTGACCCGAGGATCCATGCCGTGAGGGTGACGAAGGCTAAATAGGGTGTAGAAGAGCACACGTCCTACACCGCCTGCGCGCCGCTGCAACGTCACGGCATGGATCCCAGGGTCTCCGCGACGGAGCTGCGCTCCTGCTTCGCCCTGGGATGACGAAGGACGGGGGCGTCGCCGAGGGTCGCAAGCACGGGCCGCCGACCAAGCTTATGCACAGCCGTCTCGCCGCCGCTGTATCCAACCGGCAATGTCTCGTCTAATGGGCGATCGAGGCAGGCGTTGTCGCCAGCCAGCACAGGGTCAACAATGTTCCGACAGTTACTCGGCCAGTTTGGTGTTCTCGAAAGGCCACGCGAGCCGCTCGTGCTGCTGCGCGAAGGTTTGTGCGCGCGCCTCGGGCTGAAGAGGGCGATCCACGTCGGCGCCCATTATGGCGAGGAGCGTGATGCTTACGAGGCGCTCGGACTGACCGATGTGTTGTGGGTCGAGGCCTCGACAGGCGTCTACCAGGAACTGGTCGAGCGCCTGGCAAAGCCGAGCGGGCACGGCACGCGCCATGTCGCGGTCAATGCCTTCGCTTCCGACAAGGCAGGCGACGAGGTCGTGCTGCGCCAGTTTAGCAATGAGGGGGCTTCGAGCTCGATCTTCGCGGCGACGGATCTGTTCCGTCAGACCTGGCCTCAGGTCAGCGAAACCGGCGGTTCCGAAGAGGTCGGCACCGACACGCTCGATCACATCGCGCTGGTCAACCGCTTTGAGAACGCCGACCTTGTGGCTGCCGACGTGCAGGGGGCGGAACTGCTGGTGCTGAAGGGCGCGACCGGCCTGCTGGCGCAAGCCAAGGCGGTGATCGTCGAAGTGTCGTTGCAGCGCTTCTATGACGGCGGCGTGCTGCAGCCGGAGCTGCGCCGGTTCCTCAGGCAGCACGGCTTCATCGAAGTCAGGCGCCCGCCGAACCATGGCGACCAGCTGTTCCTGCGCAAGAGCCTGTTCGGCCCCATCCGCCGCCTCAGCGACAGCCTCCGAGAGCGTCGCGGCTAGCGCAATTTCAGGAAAAGGGTACAGCGGTTTTCCCAGGGAATTGTGCAAAAACAAGAGGATGGAGAGATCCCACGCTTCGAAGAAAAGCGGAAACGCTCTGGCTCCCGTAGCGACGCCCCGCCGGGAAAAAAAGACAACAAAAAAGCCGGGCGTGAGCCCGGCTTCAGACTGCTGACAAACCCCTGGGAAGCCGGGCGTGAGCCCGGCTTTTTCGTGTGTGCTGATCTCTGGAGATCAGAACTTCATACCGACGCCGAACTGGATGCGGTGATCCTTGTTCGAGATCTCGGTGTTGCCTGCGCCCAGCGCGAAGGTGTCGGTGCCGAGGTCGGTGTAGCGGTACTCGACGCGGCCGAAGACCTGCTCGGTGAGCTTGACGTCGGTGCCGACGCCGGCGGTCCAGCCGAGCATGGTGTTCTTGTCTTCGATGCCGCCCTGCGTTGCCTTGACCTGTGCGCCAGCACCACCGGCGGTGGCATAGAGCAGGATGTCAGGGGTCACGACATAGCCGAGACGGGCGCGCAGCGAGCCTTCGAAGCCGTTCTTGACCGAGGTGCCGGCATTGTCGCCTTCGACGCCGCTGTAGCCGAGGTCGCCTTCGGCGCCGAGGACGAAGTTGTCCATCTGGTAGTTGTAACCGGCGAACGCACCGCCGAGGAAGCCGCTGGTGCTGATCTTGTTGCCGGCAGCGTCGGCTTCACCGCTGAAGCCGTAGCCGAGCGTCACACCGGCATAGGGGCCGGACCAGGTGTTGAGCGGGGGCTGTTCCATCGGCGCGGCAGGTGCCGGCGGCTCTTCCATGACGACGTCGGCAGCGAACGAAGGCATCGAAGCCAGCGCGACCAGGCCGAACGCCGCAGCGAGCGGACGAGCGTGCTTGAGAATGGCAGTCATTGTTTTACTCCTTAAGCCAACGATACACTGGCTCTTTTTCAACTGGCGCCCCTAGCCCGTCCGGGGGGGAGAAACGGGCTGGGCGCCGAACGGTTCCGAATGTCGGGTCGAAATGCGGCTGAACCGAACCTGAAGTTGGGTGATTGCCCGGCGCAAATGAGGCTGAAGCGTGACGTTGCATCGCTGCAACAGCCGTGTCAGGAGCTTTGCCAGTCCTCTGCCTGAAGCCGCTTGGTACAAGGCGTTGGCCGTTCTATATCTCGCATGCAAGCCTGCTTCGCGGGCATGATTTGAGGCGGTATCCCGGGCATTCGCCACATTGCCGCCGGATCGATGAACGGCTTTTTACAGAGGTTACCAAGGGGTAGCCGAAAGCTGCCCGCGCGGAAGCTGGCAGACAGCATGAGAGGACTGGGATGGCTGAGATGGCGGGCAATGTGCTGGTGACGGGTGGGGCCAAGCGCATCGGCCGCGCCATCGTCGAAGACCTTGCCGCGCATGGCTTCGGCGTCGCCATCCATTGCAATCACGCGCGTAAGGCCGCCGACGATCTCGCCGCCACTATCAATGCTGGCGGCGGCCGCGCCGCCGTCGTGCAATGCGACCTCGCCGACATGGCCGATGTCGACGGGCTTGTCGCCGATGCCGCGGCAGCGCTCGGCCCGATCTCGCTTCTGGTCAACAATGCCTCGGTGTTCGAGGTCGATTCGGTGACCGATTTCGACTGGGAGGTGTGGGACAGGCATTTCGCCCTGCATGTGAAGACGCCGGCGCTGCTGGCCAAGAACTTCGCCGCCGCTTTGCCCGAGGGGACGGACGGCCTGATCGTCAACATGATCGACCAGCGCGTGCTCAAGCCGACACCGCATTATTTCTCCTATTCGCTGTCGAAGGCGGCGATGTGGGCGGCGACCAGGACGATGGCGCAGGCGCTGGCGCCCAGGATTCGCGTCAATGCCATCGGCCCCGGCCCGACGCTGCCGAGCGCGCGCCAGGATGCGGCAGCCTTCGCCGCCCAGCTCGACGGGCTGATCCTCAAGCACGGTCCCGCCCTCGGCGAGTTCGGCGCCACCATCCGCTATCTCTGGCAGTCGCGCTCGATAACCGGCCAGATGATCGCGCTGGACGGCGGCCAGCATCTTGCCTGGCAGACGCCTGACGTGACAGGCATGGTGGAATGAGTCCACGTCATTCCGATACCGGCACAAGCCTCCGCAAGGGCGGCAAGGCTGCCGAAGACATGCCCGAAGCCGAGCTCGATGACGACGAGGCGGCGGAAGAGATCGTCGCAGCCTCCGGTCCGGACCTGCCTTTCACCGCCATAGACTGGACCGCGCATGCCGGCGATGCCGACGGCATGGTCGGCGCCGAGGTAATCCAGACGCTGGTCAAGCGGCTGCCCAATGCGCCCGGCGTCTACCGCATGATGAATGCCGCGGGCGACGTGCTCTATGTCGGCAAGGCGCGCAGCCTGAAGAAGCGCGTAACCAACTACGCGCAGGGGCGCTTCCACACCAACCGCATCGGCAAGATGGTGCGCGAGACGGCGACGATGGAGTTCGTCGTCACCCGCACCGAGATCGAGGCGCTGCTGCTCGAAGCAAACCTGATCAAGCGCCTGAGGCCACGCTTCAACGTCCTGATGCGCGACGACAAGTCGTTTCCCTACATCATGCTGACCAGCGACCACACGGCGCCCGGCATCTACAAGCATCGCGGCGCGCGCTCGCGCAAGGGCGGCGACTATTTCGGCCCGTTCGCCTCGGCCCAGGCGGTCGGCCGCACCATCAACTCGCTGCAGCGCGCCTTCCTGTTGCGCAGCTGCACCGACAGCTTCTTCGACAACCGCACGCGGCCGTGCCTGCTGTTCCAGATCAAGCGCTGCGCCGGACCCTGCACCGGCGAGATTTCGCGCGAGGGCTATGACGAGCTGGTGCAGGAGGCCAAGGACTTCCTCTCCGGCCGCAGCCAGAAGGTGAAGACGGAGATTTCCGGCCAGATGCAGCAGGCGGCCGAAGATCTCGATTTCGAGCGCGCCGCCATCTATCGCGACCGCCTGGCAGCACTTTCGCATGTCCAGAGCCACCAGGGCATCAACCCGCAGACCATCGACGAGGCCGACGTCTTTGCCATCCACCAGGAAGGCGGCCAGACCGGCATCCAGGTGTTCTTCTTCCGCACCGGCCAGAACTGGGGCAACCGCGCCTATTTCCCCAAGGCCGACCCGTCGCTGGAGGCGGCCGAGGTGCTCGGCTCGTTCCTGGCCCAGTTCTATGACGACAAGCCGTCGCCGCGGGCGATCCTTCTGTCGCATGCCGTCGAGGAGCAGGAACTGCTGGCCGAGGCGCTGTCGACCCGCGCCGGCCACAAGGTGGCGATCTCGGTGCCGCAGCGCGGCGAAAAGAAGGACATTGTCGACCATGCCGTGCAGAACGCCCGCGAGGCGCTCGGCCGCCGGCTGGCGGAAACCTCGACCCAGGCACGGCTGCTCGAAGGTTTTGCCCAGACCTTCGGGCTGGACAAGCCGCCGGTGCGCATCGAGGTCTACGACAACTCGCACATCATGGGCACCAATGCCGTCGGCGGCATGGTGGTCGCCGGCCCCGAAGGCTTCGTCAAGAACCAGTACCGCAAGTTCAACATCCGCTCGACCGACATCACCCCCGGCGACGATTTCGGCATGATGCGCGAGGTGATGACGCGGCGCTTTTCGCGGCTGCTCAAGGAGCATGGCGGCGACCAGCCAGGGGCGGACGAGGCCGCCATGGATCAGGATGCGGGTATCGAGGATACGGGCGCGTTTCCGGCCTGGCCCGACGTCATCCTGATCGACGGCGGCCAGGGCCAGATGACGGCGGTGCGTGCCATGCTGGCCGAGCTCGGCATCGAGGACCGCGTGGTGGCGATCGGCGTCGCCAAGGGCCAGGACCGCGAGGCCGGACGTGAGCGTTTCTTCGTCAGGGGCAAGGAGTCGTTCTCGCTGCCGGTGCGCGACCCCGTGCTCTATTTCGTCCAGCGCCTGCGCGACGAGGCGCACCGCTTCGCCATCGGTTCGCACCGGGCGCGGCGCAAGAAGGAAATGGTCAAGAACCCGCTCGACGAGATCGGCGGCATCGGCCCGAGCCGCAAGCGCGCGCTGCTGTTGGCCTTCGGCACCGCCAAGGCGGTCAGCCGGGCGGCCGTCGACGACCTGATGGCCGTCGAAGGCATCTCGGAATCCATCGCGCGCCTTGTTTACAACCATTTTCACGATAATGGGTGATCAACGGGAATTGTCGTCCGGCGCCTGCCCGGGCTATCTCTAGACAGTTGACCCCCAAGCCCGCCTTCTGATTTCACTACGGCAGACGAAAGAGCATAAGAAACCATGGCCCAGCGCGCATTCAATCTGCCCAACATGCTGACCTATGCCCGCATTCTTGCCGTGCCGATGGTCGTGCTCTGCTTCTTCCTCGAAGGCCGGCTGCAATCGTCCGACTTCGCCCGCTGGAGCGCGCTGGCGATCTTCGTCATCGCCAGCATCACCGACTATCTCGACGGCTATCTGGCCCGCGCCTGGAAGCAGACCTCCAACATCGGCCGCATGCTCGACCCGATCGCCGACAAGCTGCTTGTCGCCACCTGCCTGCTTTTGCTCGCCGCCGACACCGACAATCGCGGCGGCATCGCCGGCTGGTCGCTGTGGGCGGCGATCATCATCCTGTGCCGCGAAATCCTGGTCTCGGGCCTGCGCGAATACCTTGCCGCACTCAAGGTCAGCGTGCCGGTGACCCAGCTGGCCAAGTGGAAGACGGCGATCCAGATGGTGGCCATCGCCTTCCTGCTGGCCGGCCCGGCCGGCGACAAGATCTTTCCGCTGACCACCCAGATCGGTCTGGTGCTGCTGTGGATCGCCGCCCTCGTCACACTCTATACCGGCTATGACTATTTCCGTGCCGGCCTGAAGCACATCATGGACGAGTGAGATCATGACCAAGCTCATCTATTTCGCCTGGGTGCGCGAGCGGATCGGCAAGGCCGAGGAAGAGGTCGAGCTGCCGACCGAGGTCAAGACGGTCCGCGACCTGTTGTTGTGGCTCAAGTCGCGCGGCGAAGAGTTCGAAAGTGCTTTGCAGCATCCCGAAGTGATCCGCGTCGCGATCAACCAAGAACATGTCGATCACCGCGAAGAGATCGGCCGCGCGCGCGAGATCGCGCTGTTTCCGCCGATGACGGGCGGCTGACCCAATGAGCGTCGTGCCTGTGGTGCGCATCCAGGCCGGCGACTTCGACGTCGCCGCCGAGATCGCGCGGATATCGGCGGGCAGGGCGGATGTCGGTGCCGTCGTCACCTTCAGCGGCCTCTGCCGCGACGAAGCCGGCACGCTGGCAGCACTCGAGCTCGAACATTATCCCGGCATGGCCGAGGCCGAGATCACCCGCATCGCCCAAGAGGCTCTGGCGCGCTGGCCGCTGGCCGGCATCACCGCCATCCACCGCTTCGGCAAGATCAGGCCGGGCGAAAACATCGTGCTGGTCGTCACCGCCTCCAGGCACCGGCAGGCGGCCTTCGACGCCGCGAATTTCCTGATGGACTATCTCAAGTCGCGCGCCCCATTCTGGAAGAAGGAACACCGTGTCGACGGCAGCGAGGGCAACTGGGTCGACGCCAAGGACAGCGACGAGGCGGCTGCCGCCCGCTGGGCGAAGTCCTGAGCGATGCCGGCCGCGATGTCACGTCGCGGCCATGGAACGACCTCATTCCCTGTTATTCACTGTCGAAACGCCAGGTTGATGCCGGGCGCGCGGTCACATTCTTTGTCTCGGCAAGATTGATCGTTTTGGCAACACGAACCAGGAGGCTGCCTTGCTTGGTAAGCTCGCGGAATTCCTCATTTTCGGCATGACGCCGCTGCTGGTCGGCATGATGGCCGTCCCCACTCTGGCAACGGCTGACGAAACGCTTGTCACCGGCGAGGTGCTGTATCGCGAACGCATCGCCTTGCCTGCGAATGCGGTGCTCGAGGTGCAGCTTGCCGACGTCTCGCTCGCCGACGCGCCGGCGAAGATCCTCGGCGCGCAGAAGATCGATCCGGCGGGCCAGGTGCCGATCAGGTTCGCCATCCCCTTCGATCCCACCGCAATCAAGACCAACATGACCTACGCGCTGCAGGCGCGCATCAGCGTCGATGACCAGCTCTGGTTCATCAACGATGTGCGCCATGCGCTCGATCCGCTGACGGCGGGGCCGCAGACCATTGTGGTCAAGATGGTCCGCCAGTCCGGTGCGGCCGAAGAGCTCACGATCTTCGAACGTGACTGGGTCGCCGAGGCGATCGACGGCGCGGCCGCCCACGACAAGGCCAGGCCGACATTGCGCATCGGCAAGGACGGCAAGGTCTCCGGTCGCGGCGGCTGCAACGGCTTCTTCGGCAGCGCCAAGGTCGACGGCGACAAGGTGGCCTTCGGCCAGATCGGCTCGACCGAGATGGCCTGCGAGCAGGCGGTGATGGACCAGGAGCACAAATTCCATCAGGCGCTGGAGCGCACTGCCAGCTTCAGGATCGTCGAGGGCAAGCTTGTGCTGGCCGACAAGGACGGCAAGGACATCGTGCGTTTTACTGCCGCAAGCTGATTGAATCAGTTTGGCAACGGATTGAATCTGTTTCGCCTGATATGCGGCCAAGTCATTGAAATCCTTGGCCGGCAGGCGAGGGGCGGAGACCCAAGGAAAAAGCCGGGGCGCGCTCGCATCCCGACTTTTCGATTCCGGATCAGTGGCCCAAACAGAAAGGCCGGAGCGTGCGCCCCGGCCTTTTTCGATTCTGGATCAGCGGCTTGACGCCTGCTGTTGATCGGCTGGATCAGCCGACGATTTCGGTGCCCGAGAACCAGTAGGCGATCTCTTCAGCGGCGGTCTCGGGGGCGTCCGAGCCGTGCACCGAGTTTTCGCCGATCGACAGCGCGTGGACCTTGCGGATGGTGCCTTCGGCAGCGTTAGTCGGGTTGGTGGCGCCCATCACTTCGCGGTTCTTGGCAATGGCGTTCTCGCCTTCGAGAACCTGCACGATCGTCGGCGCCGACGACATGAACTCGACCAGCTCGCCGAAGAAGGGGCGTTCCTTGTGCACGGCGTAGAAGCCCTCGGCTTCGCGGCGGCTCATCCAGACGCGCTTCGAAGCGACGACGCGCAGGCCGGCGTCTTCGAGCATCTTGGTGATGGCGCCGGTCAGGTTGCGGCGGGTTGCGTCCGGCTTGATCATCGAAAATGTGCGTTCGATCGCCATGTCTGGTCCTTGTGATCTCTGGGATTTGCAGTGTGGCGGGCTCTATACAGGCCGCCCGCCGCATTGCCAAGGGGCTAGGCCGCCGCAGCCACGCGGCCGGCAAGGCCGTCATGGAGCTCAAGGCAACGGCCGAACCAGGCAGCGATCGGGTCGGCCGCGTCGAGCAACTGGTAGGGCGTGGCGATGCGGGCCCATTGCAGCGCGCCGAAGACGATGTAGTCGGCAAACAGCGGACCGTCGCCGCCGATCCACGGCTGATAGCTAAGCATGCTGCGCAGCGGTTCGAGCGACGCCCTGAAGCTCTGCAGCCCGGCATCGCGTGCCGCGCTGACCTCTTCCAGCGTCTTGCCGAAACGCGCCTCGCGGCTCTCCCGGAAATAGGCGGCGTTGGCCGCGTCCTGCATGCCGTGAAGGGCGGTCAGCGCGGCAGCACCGACATAAGGATGGATGGTCAGCTGCGACCAGCGCTCGATGAAGCGGGCATGGGCCTCGCCGCCGGCGCCTGCAAACAGCGACGGCCGCCCGGGATAGGCCTGTTCGAGATAAAGCGCGATGGCGAAGGAATCCGATGTCACATGATCGCCGTCGCGGATGACCGGCACGGTTTTCGACGCGCCGCCCTCGACCGAGGGCACCTCGAGGAAACGTGTCGGCATGCTGCGGAAGTCCAGCCCCTTATGGGCAAGAGCCATCGCCGCTTTCCAGCAATGCGGGCTGAAGGGGCGCGTCATGTCGCTGCCGACGAGGTCGTAGAGGAGAATGGTCATTGGCGGCTGTTCCTGAAGGGCTGTAGTAAGAGGACGATTTTCGAAGCACCAAGGGATCTCGGATGAAACGGCATTTCATGATGTTGGCCTGTTATAATCAATGGGCCAACGAGCGCATCTATGAGGCAGCAGCCGAGCTCGACACGGAGGACTATGAGCGCGACACCGGCGCTTTCTTCAAGTCGATGAAGGGCACGCTCAACCATCTCCTGGTCGCCGACCGTATCTGGCTGAAGCGTTTCACCGGCGAGGGCGATGCGCCGTCTCAGCTCGACGCCGTCATCCATGCCGATTTCGACAGGTTGCGCGCCGCGCGCCAGGCTGAGGACAGGCGCATCGTCGAGTGGATCGGCTCGCTCGGCGACAAGGCATTCACCGGGCGCTTCACCTACATGACCATCACCGACATGCGCACCATCTCGCAGCGGCTGGCGCCGGCCCTGATGCACCTTTTCAACCACCAGACGCATCATCGCGGCCAGGCGCACATGATCCTGACAGTTCTCGGGCGCCCGTCCGTAGCTCTCGATCTCATTTACTTCCAGCGCACCGAGGACGGTAGAGCATTCGCCTAAATTGCATAAAATTTTATGCTTTTAACGAACATAATCAAAAGGATTCGATCGTCTACTGCTTCATGTAACGCAATTCATGGTGAGCAGTAAAAAAGTTGATGATGTCTAGGGGGTAGGTGAAACTTATTGCCACGTGGGTTCGTTACTATGCCGGCAGCCAGTCTCAAGGCTGGGTGCTGGGATCGGCAACCACAGGGAGACTTCCATGACTGGTATATCGAAGGCAATTGCCAAGACACTGGCGGGTGGTATCGTTTTTGTGGCGCTCTGCGCGCCAGCCAGCGCCCTGGACATCGGCGACCGCAGCAAGGGGCTCGGCGTCTCTGTCGACATCGGTAACAGCAACTCCAGAGGACTTGGCGTCGACATCGGCGCAACCGTCGGTGGTTCGGGCGGTGTCAATGCCGACGTCAACGCGGATGTCGGCGGCAGCAAGGGCCTCGCTGACGCCAAGGCCAATGCCTCGGTCGGCGGCAACCAGGGCCTGACGGCCAATGCCAGCGCCAACGTCGCCGGCAACAAGGGCCTGGCCGGCGTCAATGCCAATGTCGGCCTCGGCGGCAACACGCTCGCCGACATCGGCATCAACATCGGCGGGCCCGGCATTGCCGGTCCGGGCGGACCCGGCGGTCCTGGTGGCCCCGGTGGCCCCGGTGGCCCCGGCGGCCCGGGCATCAACCCAGGCGTCATCGGCGGCATGTCGCAAGCCCAGGTGGCTGCCTATGTGAAGCGCTGCAAGATGGTGCTGTCCAACCCGATGGCATTCGAAAGCGACCTGCGCGAACTGTGCAAGCTTTTGCGCACCGCCAGCCGCTGAACCTTTCGCCAAGACGTTACGGACGGCCCGCTCAGGCGGGCCGTCTCGATTCCGGCGGTCGGTCGGCCCGGATATCGTCATGAGCCGGTCTTTTGGCATGCCCCGGTATTTGTCATGACCCCAGTATTTGTCATGAGATGTCTGGATCATCAGATAGCTGCCTCTGGGCAGCGCGACGTGCCTTGTCTTTGCACGTCATCTCGGCCAGACGAAGCATCTGCGACCGCGCCCGGCCAGCCGGCCTGAAGTCGCTTTCTCTGTATCGGGATAAAAAAACGTGCGTCCATTCGGCGACAAGACCGGCCAGGCCATCGTGCTGTTGCTCATTGCCGGCTCCGGCATGGTGGCGATCGCCAGGGGCATGAGCCTGACCTTCCTGGCCATCCGCCTGCAGGGCGATTTCGGCCTGAGCCCGGCCTGGATCGGCGTGCTGATCGGCACCGGGCCGTTGCTCGGCGCTGCCATAAGCCCGTTTGCCGGAACGATTTCGGATCGCATCGGCCGGCGCGTGGTGCTGGTCACCGCACTCCTGTTTGCCGGGCTCGGGCTCGTCGGCCTCGGCCTGGCGCAATCGGTCGCGGCCTTTGCGCTGGCGCATGTCGTCTCGTCGGTGTCGGCTGCGGTCTATGAGCCGGTGTCGCGGGCGCTGATGAGCGATGCGGCGCCCGAGAAACTGCGGCTCAGGATGTTTTCCTGGCGCTACCTCGTCATCAATGCCGGCTGGGCCGTCGGGCCGATGATCGGCCTGGCCATCGGCGCCAATTCGCCCTTGCCCTTCGTCATTGCCGGCATGGTGCATTTCGTCTTTGCCGCGGCGATCTTTTTCGTCGTGCCGGCGGCGCTGGCCGACCGCAGCGGACAGGCCGCGCCGCAGCAGGCACCCGGGCTGCGCCGGCTCGGCGCTGCCCTGCGCGACCGCCGGCTGCTGTTTTATGTCGGCGGCGGCACGCTGCTGATGGCGGTCTACGGCCAGTGGTCGGTGACCCTGTCGCAATATCTGACCACCAACGTTGACGACGGCATGAAGATCTTTGCCTGGCTGGTCACCACCAACGCCGCCGTGGTGGTGCTCGCCACAGCGCCGGCGCGGCTGGTGATCGAGAAGATCGGGCCGTTGCGGGCGATGGTGCTGGGCTGCCTCTTGTTCCTCGGCGGCGAGCTCGGTTTTGCCGTCTCCACCAATGCTGCCATGCTGATCGGCTTCATGGTGCTGTTCACCATCGGCGAGGTGCTGGTCGTGCCGGCCGAATATGTGCTTGTCGACAGGATCTCCAATGACGGCAACCGCGGCGCCTATTTCGGCGCCCATTCGCTGAGTTCGGTCGGCAATTTCATCGGCCCGCTGTTCGGCGGGCTGGCGCTGGGCGCCTTTGGCGGGCAGGGCATGTTCATGCTGTTTGCCATGCTGGCCGCCGGCAGTGCTGTGCTGTTTGCCATCGGCCACGCCGCGCCGCCGCCCGCCACGTCAGACGGCGCGGCGATCGATGCGACAGGCGAGATCGCAGGCGAAGCGCTGCACCGCAGCCACAGGCCGGCCTTCGCCTGATCGCCAGGCAACGGCCCTTTCCATCATGCGTCCGCTCTAATGGCTGCGGCGCGCTCTTGCCATATCGGTAACTCTCGGCCAAAACCGCCACGCCATGCTCATCATCAATGACCTTTCCCTCCGCATTGCCGGACGCCTTCTCCTCGACCACGCGTCGCTGACCTTGCCTGCCGGCACAAAGGCCGGCCTTGTCGGCCGCAACGGCACCGGCAAGACCACGCTGTTCAAGGCGATCACCGGCGACTTCAGCTCGGAAACCGGCAGCATCAGCCTGCCCAAGAACACGCGGATCGGCCAGGTCGCGCAGGAAGCGCCCGGCACCGAGGAGCCGCTGATCGACATCGTGCTCAAGGCCGATGTCGAGCGCTCGGCACTGCTCGCCGAGGAAAAGACCGCCACCGACCCGCACCGCATCGCCGAGATCCACATCCGCCTGGCCGACATCGACGCCCATTCGGCCGAGTCCCGCGCCGCCACCATCCTCGCCGGCCTCGGCTTCGACGACGAGGCGCAGAAGCGCCCGGCCTCGTCTTTCTCCGGCGGCTGGCGCATGCGCGTGGCGCTTGCCGCCGTGCTGTTTTCCGAGCCCGATCTGCTGCTGCTCGACGAGCCGACCAACTATCTCGATCTCGAAGGCACGTTGTGGCTCGAGAACTATGTCTCGAAATATCCGCACACCGTGCTGCTGATCAGCCACGACCGCGACCTGCTCAATCGCGCCGTCAATTCGATCGTCCATCTCGACCAGAAGAAGATGACCTTCTGGCGCGGCGGCTACGACCAGTTCGAGCGCCAGATATCAGAGCAGCGCGAGCTGCAGGAAAAGGGCCGCGTCAAGCAGGAGGCGGCACGCAAGCACCTGCAGTCCTTCGTCGACCGTTTCCGCGCCAAGGCGTCGAAGGCGCGCCAGGCGCAGTCGCGCATCAAGGCGCTGGAGAAGATGAAGCCGATCGCCGCGCTGATCGAAGACAATGTGCGCCCGTTCAGCTTCCCCGAGCCGGTCAAGACGGTGGCCTCGCCGATCGTCGCGCTCGACCGGGTCAGCGTCGGCTACCAGGCCGACAAGCCGATCCTCAAGAAGATGACCTTGCGCATCGACGCCGACGACCGCATCGCGCTGCTCGGCGCCAACGGCAACGGCAAGTCGACCTTCGCCAAGCTGCTGGCCGGCCGGCTCAAGGCCGAGACCGGCTCGGTGACGATCGCGCCCGGGCTCAAGGTCGCGATCTTCGCCCAGCACCAGCTCGACGATCTGAGGCCCGAGGAAAACGCCTATGAGCATGTCCGCCGGCTGATGCCGGAGGCGCCTGAATCGAAGGTGAGGGCGCGTGTCGCCCAGTTCGGCCTGCCGACCGAGAAGATGAACACCGCCGCCAAGGACCTGTCCGGTGGCGAAAAGGCGCGGCTGCTGATGGGCCTGTCGGCCTTTGACGGGCCGAACCTCTTTATCCTCGATGAGCCGACCAACCACCTCGACATCGACAGCCGCGAGGCGTTGATCATGGCGCTCAACGAGTTTCCCGGCGCCGTGATCCTGATCAGCCACGACCGCCACTTGCTGGAGGCGACGGCCGACCGGCTGTGGCTGGTCAAGGATGGCGCGGTCAACCCTTATGACGGCGACCTCGAGGACTACAAGACGCTGGTGACGGGCGTGTCGGGCGACCGGCGCAAGGAGCGCGAGGCCGACAAGGCCTCGAAGGCCGACAAGCGCCGCGAGGCCGCGGCACGGCGCGCCGCCCTCGAGCCGCTGGCCAAGGAAATCCGCGCCACCGAGGCGCTTATGGACCGCATCCGCAAGCGCATCGACGGCATCGAGGACCAGCTCGCCGATCCCAGGCTCTATGAAAAGGACCCGACGACGGCGACGCAGCTGGCCAAGGAACGCTCGCAACTGTCGGCCCAGCTCGAAACCAACGAAGAGAAGTGGCTGAGCATGTCGGCCGAATATGAAGAAGGCGTCGCCGAGTAGGGCATCTTACCCTCCCTCTTTTTGCGAAGGGTCGGACCGAAGGTCCGGGGTGGGGAGGGTCGGACCGAAGGTCCGGGGTGGGTGGCCGAGATTAGCCCCATCCCGCCTTGCCCGCTCGGCCCACGAGGGGGGAGGGTCATGCAGCGGTCCGCACTGGCCCTACACGGCAAGCCGACATCAGGGTAAAAGGGCGCCATGAACCAGCACGCCAAGATCAGGATCGGCCATTCGGCCTGCCCGCATGACTGCCCCTCGACCTGCGCGCTCGAGGTCGAGCTGCTCGACGACAAGCGCATCGGGCGTGTGCATGGCGCCAAGTCCAACAGCTATACGGCAGGCGTCATCTGCGCCAAGGTCGCCCGTTATGCCGACCGCGTCCATCATCCCGACCGGCTGCTCAAGCCGCTGGTCCGTTCCGGCGCCAAGGGCGACGGCAACTGGAAGGAAGCGAGCTGGGAGGCAGCGCTCGACCTCGTCGCGGAAAAATTCATCGCGGCGGAGGAGCGTTACGGCTCGGAGACCGTCTGGCCCTATTTCTACGCCGGCACTATGGGGCTGGTGCAGCGCGACGGCATCGAAAGGCTGCGCCATGCCAAGAAATATTCCGGCTTCTTCGGCTCGATCTGCACCAATCTCGCCTGGACCGGTTATGTCATGGGCACAGGTGCGCTGCGCGGCACCGATCCGCGCGAGATCGGCAAGTCGGACTGCGTCGTCATCTGGGGCACCAATGCGGTGGTCACCCAGGTCAATGTGATGACCCATGCGATCAAGGCGCGCAAGGAACGCGGCGCCAGGATCGTCGTCATCGACATCTACGAGACCGCGACGCTGAAGCAGGCCGACATGGGGCTGGTGCTGAAGCCCGGCACCGACGCCGCGCTCGCCTGCGCTGTCATGCATGTGCTGTTCCGCGACGGGTTTGCCGATCGCCCCTATCTCGAAAAATACACCGACGACCCCAGGGGCCTCGAAGCGCATCTCGCCGACAAGACGCCGGAATGGGCGGCCGCCATCACCGGCCTGACGGTCGAGGAGATCGAGGCTTTCGCCCGGCTCGTCGGCACCACCAAGAAGACCTTCTTCCGCTTGGGCTACGGCTTTTCGCGCCAGCGCAACGGCTCGGTCAACATGCATGCGGCGCTGTCGATCCCGGCGGTGACGGGCGCCTGGCAATATGAGGGCGGCGGCGCCTTCCATTCCAATTCGGGCATCTTCAAGCTCAATGGCGAGTTGCTTGAGGGCACGAAATTCCGCGACCCCGACATCCGTTATCTCGACCATTCGCGCATCGGCCCGGTGCTGACCAATGCCGAGGATGCGCTCTATGGCGGCCCGCCTGTCACCGCGATGCTGATCCAGAACACCAACCCGGCCAATGTCGCGCCAGAGCAGCGGCTGGTGGTCAAGGGCTTTATGCGCGACGACCTGTTCACGGCGGTGCATGAGCAGTTCATGACCGACACGGCAAAACTCGCCGACGTCGTGCTGCCGGCGACGATGTTCCTCGAGCATGACGACATCTACAAGGGCGGCGGCAACCAGCACATCACGCTGGGGCCGAAGCTGATCGACCCGCCCGAGGGCCCGCGCACCAACCACTTCGTCATCGAGCAACTGGCCGAGCGGCTCGGCGTGTCTGACATGCCGGGTTTCGGCCTGACCGAACGCCAGCACATCGACGTCATGCTGGAGAAGAAGGGCCTGGGCAATTTCGACAGCTTCAAGGACCAGAAATGGGCCGACATGCAGCCGGAATTCGACAGCGCGCATTTCCTCAAGGGCTTTGGCCATCCCGACGGCAAGTTTCGCTTCAAGCCGCACTGGAATGGCGGTGCCGCCCCCAACAAGCCGCCGCGCAGCATGGGCATCTTCGGCCCGGTCGCGCAGCTGCCCGAGTTTCCCGACCATGTCGACCTGATCGAAGTGGCCGATGCGGAGCATCCGTTCCGCCTGGCGACGTCGCCGGCGCGCAATTTCCTCAACTCGACCTTCGTCGAGACGCCGGTGTCGCGCGAGAAGGAGGGCCGGCCCGAACTGTTGATCCATTCCGAGGACGCGGCAGAACTCGGGATAGCGACAGGCGACCGGGTCGAGATCGGCAATAGGCGCGGCGAGGTCGTGCTGCATGCCCGCCTGTTCGACAAGATCAGGCGCGGCGTCGTCATCGCCGAAGGCATCTGGCCGAACTCCGACCATGAGCGCGGCGAGGGCATCAACGTGCTGACCGGCGCCGACGCGCCGGCACCTTATGGCGGTGCTGCGGTGCACGACAACAAGGTCTGGGTGAGGGCGGCGTAGGGTCGTGGGCTCAAGCCAGGTAGCTGCGGCGGCGGCCGAGGCTGGCGCGCATGTCCCTCTGCGCCGGCTCTTGGAGCCAGTTTGCCTATTCCAACGGCCACATCTCGACGACGCCATGCGCAACGGCACAGGGAACGCCTGAGATCTTCTTGACCGCCTCCACCATATCCGCAGCCTCGATGATGGCGAAGCCGGCAACCGGCAAGGCCGACGACATGAATGGGCCATCCCGCGTCTCCGGGCCCGCCGCTTCGGGATTGCGCAGCTGGGGGACGCGATCGGGACGATAACCCTGTCTTTCGGCGCAACCGACGCCAACACAGCCGCATTGGGATTTGTGCTGGCGCGTGCGCATTGGGGGCAGGGACTGGGCGGCGAGTCTATCAGGATCGAGTTCAGGCGAAGCCTTCGGCCCGCATCGCAGCACCGACGGCGGGCCGCTCGCGCATCCGCGCGCGCAGTTCGGCCATCGGCTCGGGAACCTGAACGCCGAAGCGCTCGGCCTGGAACAGCAGCATGACGTTACAGATAGAAATCGGCGGCCGCGTGCTCCTCGCCGAACAGGAACGTGCCGGTGATGCCGCCATACAACCGGGCCAGCAGACCGGCGGCGACAAGAGTGCTGAAACGGGCGACAGCATCGCGGCGAAACAGCTGGCGGCTGCCTTGAAGGAGTGATCGGGATGGCTGTCAGACCTGAACCCCGGGACGCTTACGAACAGCGCGACAGCTAAGAGATGATCTTCGCCTGCGCTTGTCCTTGCTCGATGGACCACTGACCTATCCCACGGGCGGCACATAGGCCTCGAGGCCAAACGCCATCAGCACCAGCGACAGCAGGAAGAAACCGACCGCAACGCAAAGCGCAATCCGCGCGAAAATACCATAGACGTCGCGCATGACGGTGCCGAACACCCGCCGCGCAGGATCATCGAGCGGGCGCGACTTCTCGTCGAGATAGAGCCAGATCTCGGTGCGCCTGGGCGCCTTGGTGCCGGCGGTCATCGCTTTCCACATCAGCACCAGCGCCATCATCAGTGTGAGGAAAGCGCCGCTGCGGAATGCCGATACGGGGTTGAAGGAGAAGCCGACCATGACGCATCCGATCGCGAGCGATCCGAACATGACCGCACGCCCGACGCACTCCACGGCGACCCGCCTGATCTCGCGCATTGACACATCCTGACGATGAACCCGCGCAAGGTGGACCGACGCCCAGGCTGCGCGCAAATCACATTCAGGCGAATACCGCGCGGAAAAGACCCTCGAGGATCGAGCCTCACGGAACGGGCCGGCTTGCCGACATGTTCGGTGAGGCTGTTGGAGCAGCCTTCGACCTGGCGTGCCGGTCGCGCTATGCCGCGGCAGAAAATTGGCCGATATTGTCGGCCCGGGCAACAAGCGGGACATCCGAGCCGGGCATTCAGCAACCTCGCAGGAGCGGACATGAAGCCGGCGACCGGCGCGACACCCCTGATTTCAATGGCGGCGACGGCGGTCGACACCGAGACGACCGGGCTCGACGCCAGCAAGGCCCGTATCCTGCAGATCGGTGCGGTCGGCATCTGGCACGGCAAGATCAAACCGGAACGCCGCTTCGAACTTCTCGTCGATGCCGGCGAAGCTGTGCCGCCTGCGGCTTCCCGCATCCACGGCATTACCGACGACCAACTCGTCGGCCAGCCGGATTTCACCGCAGCCTGGGACCGGTTCCAGCATTTCACCGGACCACGTGTTCTCGTCGGCCACTCCATCGGCTTCGACCTGGCGGTGATGGAGCGCGAATGCCGGCTTGCGAACCTGCCCTGGTCGAAACCGCGCGCGCTGTGCGTGCGCCTTCTTGCGGCGGTGGCCAATCCCAGTCTGGCGGACCATTCGCTCGACGCGGTCGCCGCCTGGCTGGGCGTGGAGGTTGCCGGCCGGCACACGGCTCTGGGGGACGCGTTCACGGCTGGCAAGGTCTTCATCGCGCTGCTGCCCGAATTGCGCAAGCGCAACGTCCGGACGCTGGGCGAAGCCGAACTGGCGTGCCTTGCCCTTTCGCGCGATCTTGAAGCCGGCCATCGCGCCGGCTGGAGCGAACCGGTGTCGCGTCCTCAGGCTCCTGTTTTCCAGTCGGTGGATCCTTACGCTTACCGCCACCGCGTCGGCAGCCTCATGAGCAACCCCGCCGTGGTGGTGACATCGGGCCAAACCATGCGGCAGGCCATCGAGCTGATGGTCACGCGAAAGATCAGCTCCCTGCTGGTGTCCGATGCCGGAGAACCGAACCGACCGGTCGCCGACTACGGCATCGTCACCGAGCGCGACGTGATGCGGCGACTGTCCGGCAGCGGCGCGGATGCGCTGGACCTGCCGGTCGGCACCTTCGCCTCCAGGCCGCTCGCCAGCGTGCGCGCCACAGCCTTTGCCTATCGCGCCATCGGGCGCATGGACCGGCTGAAGATACGTCACCTTGCCGTGCGCGACGATGCCGGAACGCTGGTGGGCGTGCTGTCGGCGCGTGACCTGCTGAGGCTGCGGGCCAGCGAAGCGATCAACCTCGACGACCAGATCGAACATGCCACGGGCGCCGCCGAACTGGCGGCGGCATGGGCCACGCTTCCCGGCGTCGTGCGCTCGCTGCTCGCCGAAGCGATCGATCCGCGCATCGTCGCCGAGATCATCTCCGAGGAGTTGCGCGCCATGACCCGCCGCGCCGCCGTGCTGGCGGAGCTTGCCTTGCAGGCGCAGGGTCACGGCGCGCCGCCCTGTCGATACGCCGTGCTGGTGCTCGGCTCCGGCGGACGCGGCGAAAGCCTGCTGGCACCCGACCAGGACAACGCCATCGTCTTCGAGCACGGCGAACCCGATGGTCGGCAAGACCTCTGGTTCAAGATGTTTGGCGAAAAGCTCGCCGATACGCTCGACGCCGCCGGCGTGCCTTACTGCAAGGGCGGCGTCATGGGCCGCAACGCGGCGTTCCGCGGCAGTCTCGAAACGTGGAAGAATCGCGTCGAGGAATGGGTCCGGCGCTCGCGGCCAAACGACCTGCTCAACGTCGACATCGTCTATGATCTGAAGCCCGTGCACGGTGAGGTGGCGTTGAGCGACGCGCTGTTCGACCATGCCTATGCACGCGGCCACGCCGAGCCGGTCTTTGCCAAGCTCCTCGGCGAGCAGATCGTTTCGGACAACCCGTTCACGCTTTTGGGCGGCCTGCGGCTCGACGACGGCCGGCTCGATATCAAGATGCACGGCCTGTTCCCGATCGTTGCGGCGGCACGGACGCTGGCAATTCGCCACGGCATCCGGGCACTGAGCACGCGCGACCGTCTCGAGGCGTTGATCGCCCGCGATGTCGGCGGCGAGCAGGACATGAAGGCGATGCTGGCCGGCCATGCGTTTCTGATCGGGCTGCTGCTGGATCAACAGATTCGCGACGTCTATGCCGGCGTGCCCGTCTCCAACCGCGTCGACCTGGCCGCAATCCCGCGCGAGCAGCAAGGCGAGCTGAAGGCGCTGGTCAGGCGCCTTCAGTCCGTGCCGGGGCTGGTGCGCGACCTGATGTTCGCCTGAGGCCCGTCAAACGCCGGGCGCGCCGAGAAGTTCATCGACGATCGCGGCGCGATCGGCCAGCTCCAGCAGGTCCTCATGCGCTCTCAGGATGTTCATCCGCAGGAAGTTGAAGATGTAGTCATAGTCGTTGGTCAGCAATTCGGGATGGATCGGCACCGCATCGAACACCATCCGCGCCAGCGGATCGGGGATCTCCCGCACCGGCCGCGGCGCTCCGGCCTGCGCTGCCGCCAGTCTGCCGCGCACCAGGGCGGCCGCGTCCTCCCAGAAGGTCCCAGGCGAGCCGTCGGGAACAGGGTGCTTTGCAAAACTCATGCGGGCGACCCGCTCGATCGCTGTCTCCAGACCGCGCTGACGCCCGGCTGCAACCTCGCGCAGCGACCCTTCAACCATCTCCGCGACCATGGCGTAGCACGGCGGGTAGGCCCGCCAGCGCGCCTGATCGAGCGCGGTCTGGAACTCCTTTTCGCTGAACAGCTTCTGCCAGAACACGCCCGCCCGCACGCGGCAGAATTCGACGATGCACTTCTGCGCCAGGAACGAGGCGCGCGCATCCATGAAATCTGCCAGGTCGGCGGTACCGTGGATCGGCGTGGCCTTGCGGAGAAATCCCGGAAGAAGACCATCGAGAAGGCCCATTGCAATATTCCCTTCGTCTGCCGCGTGCTGCCAAGCGTTAGCCTTCGCGACACCTCTTAGCCAGCCCGCCGAACCGATTCTAAAGTCGAATAACGGTCAGTTGCAAATACAGCTAGAGTTCAAGCAGCGTCGGCTGAGTCCATCATGACGCCGACGCTTGCCACATTCCCGTTTGCGGGAGCTTGGCGACTTGCTGAACGGCCGGTTGGTCGGGGAGAATCTGCACAGGCTGTAAATCAAGGGAGGGATCAACGCGATGGCGACGCCGGACCGCGTAAGCTACTGGAATAAGACCCGCAGTCTCATGTTTCTTATGCTTGGGCTGTGGTTTTTCTTCGGATATGTCATCCACTTCTTCGTCGGCCCACTCAACAATATCGTCATTCTGGGCTTCCCGCTGGGCTTCTACATGGCCGCGCAGGGTTCGCTCATTGCTTTCGTCGTGATGCTCTTCTGGTTTGCACGCAAGCAGAACGGCATCGACGAAGAGCACGGTGTGTCGGAAGAGTGAGGGGGGAACCATGGCAACGACGACAACCAGCGGCGGCGGAGATTTCGTCTCCAATCTAGGCCGCATCTACGGAATCTACACCGGAGGCTTCATAGCCTTCGTCATCCTCATGGCGATCCTGAGCGCCGCCGGCGTGCCGAACTACATCATCGGCTACATGTTCGTCGGCTTCACCATCCTGATCTATGCCGTCATCGGCATTCTGTCGCGGACCATGCAGGTCGGCGAATATTATGTCGCCGGCCGCCGCGTGCCTGCAATCTACAACGGCATGGCGACAGGTGCGGACTGGATGTCGGGCGCCTCATTCGTCGGCATGGCCGGTACGCTTTACCTGCTCGGCTATGACGGCCTCGCCTTCGTCCTGGGCTGGACCGGCGGCTATGTTCTGGTCGCGATCCTGGTCGCGCCATATCTGCGCAAATTTGGCGCCTATACGGTGCCCGACTTCCTTTCGGCGCGCTATGGCGGCAATCTTGCCCGCTTCATCGGCGTGATCGTGCTGTTTTCGTGCTCTTTCACCTATGTCGTCGCGCAGGTCTATGCGACCGGCATCATCTCAGCCCGCTTCCTCGGCCTCGACTTCAACGTCGCGGTCTATGTCGGCCTTGCCGGCATTCTGGTCTGCTCCATGCTTGGCGGCATGCGTGCAGTCACCTGGACGCAGGTTGCCCAATACATCGTGCTGATCATCGCCTACCTCATTCCGGCGATCTGGATGTCCACGGTCAAGACCGGCGTCCCCATCCCGCAGCTCATGCAGGGCACGGCGCTGGCCAACATCACCGCGCTCGAAACCGCGCAGGGCATCGCGGTCCACCACATCACGCCGTTCGTGCACGGCGGCTACAACGCGCTCAACTTCTTCCTGCTCATCCTGTGCCTGATGGTCGGCACCGCTTCGCTGCCGCATGTGCTGATGCGCTACTTCACCACGCCTTCGGTGCGTGAGGCGCGCGTCTCGGTGGCATGGTCGCTGCTGTTCATCTTCATCCTCTACTTCACGGCGCCGGCCTATGCCGCTTTCGCCAAGTGGACCATGCTCGACCTGGTGGCTTCCGGCCTGACGCCGGACAACATCGCCGAGAAGGCGGGATGGATGATGCGCTGGGCCGCAGCCGACAACGCGCTGGTGCAGATCTGCGGCAAGGCTGCCATCGACGCAGCCGCCATCGCCGCAGCCTGCGCGGAACAGGGTGTGACCAATATCGGCTTTGCCAACATCAACCTCAATGCCGACATGATCGTGCTTGCCACGCCGGAAATGGCAGGCATGCCCTATGTCATTTCGGGCCTTGTCGCAGCCGGCGGTCTCGCAGCCGCGCTGTCGACGGCCGACGGCCTGCTTCTGGCCATCGCAAACGCGCTCAGCCACGACATCTACTACAAGATGATCGACCAGAACGCACCGACGGCGCGCCGCCTGGTGGTGTCGCGCGTGCTTCTGGTGCTGGTGGCGATCGCGGCGGCCTACGTCGCCTCGACCAAGCCTGCCGACATCCTGGCCATGGTGTCCTGGGCGTTCTCGCTTGCGGCGGCAGGCCTCTTCCCGGCGCTGGTTCTCGGCGTCTGGTGGAAGCGTGCCAATTCGGCGGGGGCGATTGCCGGCATGATCGCAGGCTTCGGCATCTGCCTCTACTATCTGCTGGGCACCCGCTACGGTGCGGTCGGCTTCGTGGAGATGTGGAGCGGCCTGTCGACGGCAACGGCCGAGCAGTTGGCCAAGTTCGAGGAGCTCAAAGCCGCCTTTGCGGCCGCTGCCCCCGATGCTCAGGCAGCCGCCTGGGCGGCGTTCGACAAGCATGCGCAGTCGATCGCGAACTGGGGCGGGGTGAAGAACCTGTCGGCGGCGGCGTTCGGCTTGCCCGTCGGCTTCGCGGTCATGTATGTCGTCTCGCGCCTGACCAAGGAGCCGTCACACGAGCTGCAGGAGTTCATCGAGGAGATCCGTGTTCCTCGCGGCAAGACGATCATGGAAGAAAAGACAGCCTGATCATCGCATCGGACGTCAGGGGAGGGGTCCGGACAGGACCCCTCTTTCTTTTTTGCGCGATGCCGCTATGGCTCGCATGACCGCCCCATGATCCCCCCATGATCCTCATTGGACCGCGTGCATGAACGAATTCTGGAGCTACTGGTATTTCCACCTGCCCAATTTCGTGTTGGCAGCAGTGATGTACACATTGATCGGGCGGCTGGTTCTCGGTTTTTTCGTGCCGGAGAACTGGGACAACTTCATCTGGCGCGGCTTCCGCTTCGTCACGGACCATGTGGTGCGCGCCGTGCGCTACCTCACGCCTGAAGTGTTGGCCCAGCCGGTCGTGCTGATCTTCGCTGCACTGTGGCTGATGGCGCTGCGGCTTGGCTATTTCATGATGCTCTTCAACGCCGGGCTGGCACCCGGCGCAACGGCGGGGAACTGAGACATGGAACGCACGGGTCTGGTTCCGGTGATGGCGATCGCCATCGTCAACGGTATCTTCTCCCCCTGGGTGCTTGTGCTTTTCGTGCTGTACCCGGTCTGGTACCCATCCTGGGCGCCACCGACCAGCCAGTTCGTCTACATGGCGAGCGCGCTCATCCTGTCGACGCTCACCCTGATGGTGGCAGGCGTTCCGGCCGCACTCTACGAACGCCTTTTGGCGCGCCCCCAAAGCGTCGTCGTTGCGTCGATCTGGCTGGGATGCGCAGCGCTTCTCACACTGCCTGCCGTGCCCAACATCATGCGGGCCCTGGCCGGCTGATCCGATCGCGCAGCGACCCACGCATTTGAGTTGGGGTCATGACATCCCCGGCACGACAGAGTGTTCGCTAAGCGCATCGGAAGTTGGTACGACCGACACAGATCCGAAACTCATGGCGTTGCAGACAGCAAGAACCATCGGCATCGCGCGTCTGGCGATTGTCTGTTCGCATTGATACGCTACGCCGGGCGGACCGCCCATGGCGATGGTCATGAAATCTACGCGTGAACACAGCAGACATCACTGTCGAAACCCGTGAACCAGGGAGCGGTATCCCAGTTGCACGACCCCGACGTCAAACATCTGGGAAGATGAGTTGGCAGCCCATGAACAGACAGGAATTATTATGGTTCTTGCTGCTTGTGGCCACCGGACTGGCCATCGCATCGTTGGTCATATCGCCCGTGCAACAACACAGGCTCCTCGTCCACAACCTCTCCGGCGGCGAATCGAACAGCAAGGTGGCAATGGCGGCGGGATGCGCCGTCGCCACTGCGGTCGGAGGTCCGGCAACTCAATGCCCAGTGAGGGCTGCGAGACGCGTCTCTGCCGTGCTTGCCATCAGCAAGCGCTTTCATCAAAGGAACGTCCGGTAAGTGGAACGAGTACGGAGAGCAGCCGTCGCATGCCCGCCTCCAGGATCGTTCTCGAAGTGCCGAGGTTGATGCGGATGTGGTTCTCTCCACCAGGCCCCATCGGCTCGCCGTAGGTCACGACGAGCTTCGCCTGCCTTTCAATCAGCGGCTCATAGACGGTCCTCGGCGTGTTGAGCCTGGAGAGATCCAGCCAGGCGAAGTATGCTGCTTCGGCGACCGGAACCGTGACCTCGGGCAGGAATGACCGGATCAAATCCGTGACGTATGCGTGATTGCCGGCAATATGGTGCATCAGCGCGTGGCTCCAATCGTCACAATCTCGGAACGCCACTTCGGCAGCGGCGTATCCAAGTGCGCTGCCACCATACTGTAGATTGGCGCGCAGCAGGCCGCGCCGGAAGGCATCCCGCAGGACCGGGTTCGGGGTGACAACGATGGAGTGCTTCAGTCCGGTGAGATTGAAGGGCTTGCTTGGTGAGAACAGGCAATAGGAATTCATCGCAGCCCGTTCTGAAACCGCTGCAAAGGGTGTGAATTCCGTTCCCTCATACAGCATCCCGCTGTAGACCTCGTCGGAAACCACGATGACTCCGCGTTCGGAGCATATGCGTGCCAGCTCCTTCAGCTCGTCGCGAGTCCAGACCCGACCAACCGGATTATGCGGGCTGCAGAGCAACAACAACTTCGTTCGGTCAGTAATGCAGGCCTCAAGCCCGGCAAAATCCATCTCGTATGTGCCGCCGCGATTGATCAGCTGATTGGCGACGGGCACGCGGTCGTTGGCCTTCACGATCTCCGCAAAAACGTGGTGGACGGGTGGCTGGTAGATGATCTCGTCGCCGGCCTGGGTCAGTTCCATGATAATCGAGTGCATCGATGGATAAATCGCGACACACGCGTCGATCCACGTCTTCTCCACCTGCCATCCAAAACGTCTGCTCAGATAGCCCGTGACCGCGTCGTAGTAGCTGGGTCGTCTCAGAGGATAACCAAAATGGCCGGCTTCGACCGCACGATGCAGCGCTTCGACGACGGCCGGTGGCGACCGGAAATCCAGATCGGCGGTTCCAAACGAGAAAAGGTCTTTGTCGCCCAGTCGGTCGATTTCCATCTCCCACTTGAGGGTGCTGAGAGCTGACCGATCTATCGCCTTGCTGAAGTCATGGAGCGATTGCTCGGATGCAGACCGAGCAGCTTTTGCGGACATGGGGTCTCCTTGCCCCGTGGTTTCACGGGGTCGATATCTGGTTGCTTATGGAAGCGGACTACTTGACGCGCGCCAGGAACTCGCGGAGGCGTTGTGATTGCGGATTTGCAATCATTTCCTTTGGAACGCCACGCTCGACAACCACGCCACCGTCCATGAAAACGAGTTGGTCGGCGACTTCTGACGCGAAGCCGATTTCGTGGGTAACCACCACCATGGTCATGCCGTCCCGCGCCAAATCCTTCATGACGGCAAGAACCTCGCCAACGAGTTCGGGATCGAGCGCCGAAGTCGGCTCGTCGAAGAGAATGACCTTGGGCCGCATGGCAAGCGCCCGAGCTATCGCCACGCGTTGTTGCTGCCCACCAGAGAGCTGTCGTGGATAAGCGTCACACTTCTCGGCCAGACCAACCTTGCCAAGCAGATGGACCGCCCGCTCCGTGGCAGATTTGACCGATTCACCCCGGACATGGACTGGTGCCTCGATGACGTTCTGCAGGACGGTCAGATGGCCGAAAAGGTTGAACTGCTGGAACACCATGCCGACCTCGGCACGACGGCGGCAGATTGCGCTGTCTGGCAGTTCATGGAGCCGGTCTTGCCTGAGCTCGTACCCTATGAAGTCCCCATCCACGAGGAGCAGGCCGCCATCGATCTTCTCCAGATGGTTGATGCATCGCAAGAACGTGCTCTTGCCCGAACCCGAAGGCCCGATGATGCAGGCGACGCTGCCTGTCGGGACGCTCAGGCTGACGTCTTTAAGCACTTCGAGGGAACCGAAGGATTTTCGGACGCCTTCGGCATAGACCATGACATTCTGGTCGATACCAAAGCGGCCGTGATGTGTCCTTGAAACAGTCATTGTGTGACCCTCCTGCGAACGGAGAAGGCATTGCCGAATGTTGCTTTCAGCATGCCCTTGCCTTGCCGGGTGACATTGTCCCGAGAGAAATAGCGTTCCAGGTAAAACTGGCCGATCGACATGATCGCCACCACAACGAGGTACCAAAAGGTTACAACCAGCAACAGCGGTATGGTCTCGAACGTACGGGCGTAGATGGATTGCGCCGAATAAAGCAGGTCACCCACCGCAACGACGCTGACCAGCGAAGTGGTCTTGAGCAGGTTGATCGTCTCGTTGCCGGATGGAGGGATGATTACTCGCATGGCTTGGGGGATGATGATGCGGCGCATCAACAGGCTCGGCTTCATCCCGAGGCACAGAGCCGCTTCCCGCTGGCCTTGGTTGACCGACTGCAGGCCGTTGCGGATGATTTCCGCCATGTAGCCGGATTCGTGGAGCGAAAGGCCGACGACGGCCGCGACCAGAGGCGTCATGACGTCGTTGGTCGAAATGGAAAAAACGGTGCCAAGACCAGGCAGCCAAAGCTCGAAGCGCGGAACGATCAGCGCCAGATTGTACCAGAGTATGAGCTGGACCAGCGCCGGCGTTCCCCGGAAGAACCAGACGAACACTTTTGCCGGCGTTGAAAGCAGCCGGCTCGGCGACAAGATCATAAGTGCCGCAATCGTGCCCAGGACAACGGCGATCACCATCACCAGAGCGGTCACGATGAGGGTCACCAGGAGACCATTCATGATCAGCGGATTGAAGAGATAGCTTCCGGCGATGGGCCATTGCAGCTTGGGGTTCATTGCCGCGCTGCGAACTGCCAGCGCGAGAAGCGACAGCACAAGAATGATCGCCGCGAGGCGGAACGGGTGGGGCAGCGGAACCACTTTAAGCTTGGCAATTGCCGCAGAGTTTTGATCGTTTTTCATGGGTGTCGCACAGCTCTCCCCGCCCGGCGGTCGAGGCCACCGGGCGTTCAGTCGATCTCGGATGAGATATGGCGGTTAGTGGTTCAGTTGAGAGACGTCGGTATAGATGACCGGCGCATCCAGGGACGACTTGCCCATGTTGTAACTGTCGAGCAGCTTTTTGTAGGTGCCGTTCGCCATCAATTCCTTGAGGACGGCATCCACCATGGCTGCCGTAGCCTTGTCTCCCTTCGGGACCGCGATCCCAAGCGGTGACGGATAGTAGCTGTCGCCGGTAACGACGAGCTGCCCCTTGCTCGTTTTCTCAAAATAGCCTGTGGCCGTCGAGTCATCCAACCAGGCCTCGGCGCGACCTGAAAGCACCGCAGCGATGCTGTCCTTTGGCTCCGGATAGATCTGCTTGTTGATCTCCGGCAGGTTGGAGGCCTTGCAATCGGCCGAGATCCGGTCGGCAGCGATATCGCCGGAAGTGCCGGTCTGAACCGCGACAGCGTGCCCGCAAAGGTCAAGCTTCTTTGTGAATTTGTCCTTGTCCTCCGGCTTCACCGTTGCCACGGAGCCGGTTTCCATGAAGGAGATGAAGTCCACCTGCTTCAAACGCTCAGGCAGCACCGTGAAGGTGGTCCAGGCCATCGTTGCGCGCCCCGATGCGAGAGCCGGAATCTGCGAGGCGAAGGGAATTGTGACGACTTCCAGCTTCACCCCCATCAGGTCGGCAGCGGCCTGAGCCATCTCGATGTCCAGGCCAGCCGGCTTTCCGGAGGCGTCAGTGAACTCGAAGGGGGCGTAGGCGAGCGAACTGGCGATTGTGAGCTTGCCACTGGTCTTGACGGCATCCGTTACGGGAATGTCGGCAGCAAAGCTGCTGATGGTCGAAAATGCCGAGAGCGCAAGAACCACGCCACTCGTTTTAAGGCTACGCTTCATTGGTTCCTCCCTGTTTGAACCGTGGCCTACGGATAGCAGTCGCCTGCATGATCGGTGAAATTGATAATGTGACATAAGACTATGCATGCCATGCATAGTGCCGTCGTGAAACAGCCCATCAGGGGCCAACGCCTGGCGCACGCCTATTGTTGAGATTGACGGCCGCCGGAGATGTTCAGGCGTCCATACGCCGCTTCTTTCAATGCCCGCTGAACCTCTGTCGTGGCGATGATCAGGCTTCGCAGCCAGGCATGTCCCGCATCGGCCTCCAAACCACGTTCGTAAATCATGGAGACCCGAACGTCCGGGAGAGGGAACGGGGCCGGAACGATCTTGGTCTCGGTTTCTTCGGAGACCGCGAAAATGAAGTTGTCGCCAAAAACCGTTATGAGAGGCGTGTCCTTGATGATCCAAGGCGCCACGAGATAGTGCGGAATGGTGGCGACAACCTTCCGCTTGAGGCCAAGGCCTCTCAGAACGATATCGGCAACGCCATCCGCCTTGCCGTCTGCAGAGATCTGAAGATGAGGCGAAGACAGGTAGCGCTCTTGGGTGAAATCATCCAGCAGGCCATTCCCTTTCCAGCCGGCACAGACCATCTTGTGCGTCGACAGTTGCACGACTGTAATCTGGTCACTCTTGAGCGAAAAGTTGCCGAGCACCGCGCATTCGATTTGCTTGGATTTCAACAAGTCGAGGACTTCAGCCTCTCTGGTGTGCAAGACGTTGAGTGTGGCATTTGGCGCCTGAGCCGAGAAGTTCTGGATGAGGCTCGGAAGGATCGTAACGGCCGAGGAATCCGAGAGGCCGATCCTGAAGTTTCTGAATGTGCTTGCCGGCTCGAAATTCAGATGCCTTTCGACGACCTGACGAATGTCAGCCAGCGCGCGAGTAAGAACCGCAGCCAGTTCTTTCGCCCGAGGCGTCGGCTCCATCACCCCTGAATCGCGAGAAAACAATTCGTCCTTGAAGATATGCCGCAACCTGGAAAGTGAATGGCTTGTGGCCGACTGCGTCCGACCAAGCAGTTCCGCCGCCTTTGTGACGCTGCGCTCCTGCATCAATGCGTCGAACGTACGAAGCAGATTCAGATCGATTTGATTCAAGGAGAACGCGTGTGGGCTCGGAGGCATCTCACAACATCACGAATTTCAGCTCCGGCGACTTATACATACATACGAAAAATGTGCGCTACGATCACGATAATTAAGAAGCAAGGTTACCGCAGATCCTCACCGCCAGGCATGATTGCCGATTTCCGTGCCGGGCTGATCCAGCGTCCGCTTACATCATTTGCTCGCCAAAAGCAGCCGGGCAGAAAACCACCCCATACCTGTCATCTTCACTATCTCGGCAGCGTGAGATAGCTGCGCAGGCTGTCGAGGCGGCGCGCATTTGCTCTGCGTCGGCTCTTGGAGCCGGTTTGCCTACTCCAGCGGCCACACTTCGACGACGCCATGCGCAACGGCACAGGGAACGCCTGAGATCTTCTTGACCGCTTCCGCCATATCCGCAGCCTCGATGATGGCGAAGCCGGCAACCGGCAAGGCCGACGACATGAATGGGCCATCCCGCGTCTCCGGACCCGCCGCTTCGGGATTGCGCACCTGCACGGGCGCACCGGCGATTCCGATCAATGCGCCCTCCGCGCGCAGCCTTGCATCCTGCGCGTGGGCGGCGTCGCGGACGGGTTGTGAGGTCTGGTCATATCCGGCCTGGTCGCCATATCCGATGGTGAGGAATTTGGGCATGATGTCGTCTCCTTCTGGGGGGCTGCGGCACAACAGGCGGCCCGCAGACGATCCAAGTCGGTATGCTGAGGTGCTTCGGAGCGTCACAAATCTGATTGCATTATGCAACCTGTTTTATCGCGACACATGGAATCGACCTTCACCGAGCCGCCGGTGTCGCGCGACAAGGAGGGGCGGCCTGACCTTTTGATGCATTCCGAGGACGCGGCAGCCCCCGGGATCACCACAGGCGACCGGGTCGAGATCGGCAACATGCGCGGCGAGGTCGTGCTGCATGCCCGCCTGTTCGACAAGATCAAGCGCGGCGTCGTCATGGCCAGACTTCAAAGGCGCCATGCGCCACCGCGCAGGGCACCTGCGAAACCTTTTCGATTGCTGCGGCCAGATCGGCGGCCTCGATGATGGCGAAGCCCGCAATCGGCAAGGCCGACGACATGAACGGTCCGTCGCGGGTTTGCAGGTCGCGGGCCTCTGGATTGCGGACCTGCACCGGTTTTCCGGCAATGCCGATGACAGCGCCTTCGGACCGCAGTTTCGAAAGCAAGAAGTCGGCTCTTGACCGGAAATCGCCTGACTCATCCTCACCCCGCAAGAAGGCCGCGGAGGCGATTGAGGTGCGCATGAAAGCCATGGAAATCAGATCGCGCCAAGGTCACTATCTCCATAGTAAATGGCGTAGGCAATTTCCAATGGACGTAGCCAGTTCATATCGGATGATACCGTCCAGTTGCTTCGCGCCGAGTGGCGGGCCGATGACCACCACGGCCTAGCCGGCGTTGGCCCGTGAGGGTCACTCTTGGCATGAAGCGTCTCAGAGAGCGGCGGCGCGGGTGCGATCAGGTGGCGCGATTGCGCGCGTTTCTAGATGCTTGCGCAACAGACAGAAGCCAGTCTGTAAACAAGCCGGCGTCTGGATGCGTGCTATTGCCTGCGGGCTCAACCAGGTAAAAAGCCTCATCAATCGGCAGGGCGAGGGCAAACGGCGTGATAAGCCGTCCTGAAGCCAAAGCATGTTCGGCCAGCGATTTGCGCCCAAGCGCGATACCTCCGCCGTGCGCCGCCAGTTCAAATGCCGTCAGCGACGTGTCCAGATGGAGGCCGCTGCCGGCGTCGATCTCAGGAGCTCCGGCTGCCTTCAGCCAGATGCCCCAGCCCTCATGGTAGCCGAGCACATGCAGGAGCCTGTGGTTGCGCAGATCGTCGGTCTCTCGCAATAGGCTTGAAGGGGCGCAGAGTGGGGTAATCGTCTCCCATGTCAGGCGATGGCTATTGAACCCCGGCCACCGCCCGTTGCCATATTGGATGTCGAGGTCGAAATCTTCGGTGTCGAAGGCATCTTTCCAGACGCTGGATAAAAGGCGGATGGTCTTGCCCGGATATCGATTCAGATAGTCGGGCAGGCGTGGGGCAAGCCAGTTGACGGCGAAGGAAACCGCGCAGCGTAGGGTCAGGACGCTGCTACGGCGCTGGCCAAAGACCTCTCGCGTGCCGATGGCTAGACGCTCCATTGCATCCTGGATCTTGGGCAGATAGGCGGCGCCGGACTTGGTCAGCTCCAACCCGCGCGGTCGGCGGATGAACAAGGGCCGCCGCACATATTGCTCCAGCGCCTTCACGTGTTTTGAGACGGCAGCTTGAGTGAGATGCAATTCGGCAGCCGCCTGTGTGAAGCTCAGCGTCCGGGCCGAGGCCTCGAAGGCGCGGAGCCAGGTCAGGGGAGGGAGATCCAGATTCATCACAGCCTCAAAACGCAGATATAACTATTTGTATAGGCATTGCCCCCGAATACGTCGTTTGACCAATGCGCGCCAGAGGCGTCTCTGGGAGCATCCAGGGAGGTTTCATGTTCAATGTGTTTCCATCGGCGCGCCTGCGCCCATCGCCCTTTTACGCCAGCGCGGTTGCCGAAGGCATGACCGCTGCCAGCATCTACAACCGCATGATCATGCCGACCTCCTATGGCGACCCGGAGGCGGAATATTGGCGTCTGATCAACGGGGTCTCGCAATGGGATGTGGGGGTTGAGCGCCAGGTGCAGCTGAAGGGCCCGGACGCCGGGCGGCTGGCGCAGATCCTGTCGCCGCGCAATCTTTCGACCTGCCAGGTGGGACAGGGAAAATATGTGCCGCTGTGCAATCACCGGGGCACGATCATCAATGACCCGATCCTGTTGAAGCTGGCCGACGACCTCTACTGGTTCTCGATCGCCGACAGCGACATCTGGCTCTGGGCCGGGGCCATCGCCGCCGAGCGCGGCCTGAATGTGGAGGTCAGCGAACCCGACGTCTCGCCGATGGCCCTGCAGGGCCCCAAGGCCGAGGATGTCGTGGCCCATGTGCTGGGCGACTGGATACGGGGCCTGAGATACTTCTGGTTCCGCGAAACCGAGATCAAGGGCATCCCCGTTGCGGTGCAGCGCTCGGGCTGGTCGAAGCAAGGCGGCTTCGAGATCTACCTGAAGGATGGCAAACGCGGCACCGAGTTGTGGAACATCTTCAAGGACGCAGGCCGCCCCTGGGGTATCGGGCCCGGTGCGCCAGCCACTGCGGAACGTACCGAAAGCGGTCTCATATCGGTCGGCGGGGACACGGACGAGGCGACGAACCCGTTCGAAGTGCGTCTGGGCAAATATGTGGACGTTGACGTGCCCGACGACGTGGTGGGAATTCAGGCCCTGCGCCGGATTAAGGCCGAAGGGGTAAGGCGACACCAGCTAGGCCTGGTGTTGGAAGGCGAGGCGCCCGCGCCGCTCGGATTCCGCCGCGAGCAGATCACCCGAGACGGCCAGCGCGTGGGGATGATGACGAACTGCGTCTGGTCGCCGCGCATGAGAGCCAACATCGGCTATGCGCTGATCGATGCAAGCGTTCCCACGGGCGAAACGGTGCTGGTTCTGCGCGATCATGGGCCGGTTGCCGCCAAGCTGGTCGATCTTCCCTTCCTCTGAGGCTCGACATGCACCAGCATTTTGACGCTCCGACGAGGGACGCCGCCAACCACGTGGCACTGTCGCCCCTGTCCTTCCTGAAGCGGGCCGAAACGGTCTACGCGAACATCCATGCCGTGACCTATGGCGACATTCGCCGCACCTGGCGTGAGACCGCTGCGCGTTGTCGGTCGGCCGCCGCAGGGTTGGCGGCATTGGGGGTCAGGGCGGGGGATACGGTGGCGGTTCTGTCGCCCAACATCCCCGAGTTGTTCGAGTTGCACTACGCCGTTCCGCTGCTCGGCGCCGTATTGAACACTATCAACACGCGGCTGGAGCCCGAAACGGTCGCCTATATCATCGACCATTCGGACGCCAGGCTGGTGATCGCCGATACCGCGCTTGCTCCCCTTTTGCGTCATGCGTTTGAGATCAATGGCAGGGACCTTCCGGTGGTCGATATCACGGACCTTCCGGGCCATGCCGGCTTTGGCCAGACCACCTTTGACGATCTGACCGCCCATCCTCCGATGGACTGGGCGCTGCCGCAAGATGAATGGCAGGCATTGGCACTGAACTATACTTCGGGCACCTCGGGACGGCCGAAGGGGGTGATCTATCACCATCGTGGCGCCTATCTGATGGCGATGGGAACGGTCGCGGGCTGGGCCCTGCCGCCGCACCCGACTTACCTGTCGGTCGTGCCCATGTTCCATTGCAATGGCTGGAACCATCCCTGGGCCATGGCGATCGTCGGCGGCCATATGATCTTCACGCGCGACATCGCCCCGGCGAAATTGCTGGCTGCCATGGCAGCGCATCGTGTCACCCATATGGGCGCGGCGCCGATCGTGCTGCAGATGCTCTGCGACAGTCCCGATGCACGCCCCTTCGATCCGAAGATCAGGGTGCTGACCGCGGGCGCCCCGCCGCCGCCCGCCATCCTGGAAAGGGCCTCGGCCCTCGGCCTCGACGTCATGCAGGTCTACGGCCTGACCGAAACATACGGCCATATCTCGCAGTGCCTGTGGCAGGACGAATGGGATAGGCTGCCCGCCTCTGCCAGAGCCGAGAAGCAGGCGCAGCAGGGCGTGGCGTTTCCCATGGTCGAGGATATCCGCGTGGTGGACCGCGCGAGCGGAACCGATGTGCCGCGCGACGGCCTGACCCAGGGCGAAATCGCCATCCGGGGCAACACTGTGATGAAGGGATACTACAAGAACCCCGCCGCCACGGTCGAAGCCTTCGCCGGCGGCTGGTTCTGGTCGGGCGATGCTGCCGTGGTCCATCCCGACGGCTACGTGCAAATCCGCGATCGGCTGAAGGATGTCATCATCTCCGGCGGTGAGAATATCTCCTCCGTCGAGGTCGAGGCCGTTCTCTATCGCCACCCGGCCGTGCTTGCGGCGGCCGTCGTGGCCCGCCCGGACCTGAAATGGGGCGAAAGCCCATGCGCTTTCGTCGAACTTCGCGACGGGGCGACCCCGACCGAGGTTGAGCTCATTGCCTTTTGCCGCGACCGCATCGCTCACTTCAAAGCCCCGAAGACGGTGGTTTTTGGCGCACTGCCGAAGACCGCCACGGGCAAGATCCAGAAGTTCGTTTTGCGCGCGGCCGCCCGCGACCTGGGGCCAAGATCATGACCTGGGAAGCTCCCGTAAAGGACCTGCTTTTCAACATCGCCCTTGCCGCGCCGGGCGAAATCGATCTGGACACGGCTGCCGTCGTGCTTGAGGAGTTCGGCCGCTTTTGCGCGGAGGAAATCGCACCGCTAAACCTCCCCGGCGATCGCGAAGGGTCGCGCTGTGACGCTGGTCGGGTGACCACGCCCGGAGGCTTTCGCGCAGCCTATACCAAGTTCGTTGAAATGGGCTGGCAAGGTCTGCCGCATCCCATGGAGTACGGCGGCCAGGGCCTACCCCGGACTGTGGGCGCTGCGGCGGGCGAAATTCTGAATGCCGCGAACATGAGCTTTGCGCTCTGCCCTCTCCTGACCGATGGCGCTATCGAAGCCTTGCGCCATTTCGGTTCGGATCAGATGAAGGCCGTCTACCTGCCGAATCTGGTTGCGGGGCGCTGGACCGGCACCATGAACCTCACCGAACCGCAGGCCGGTAGCGATCTGGCACTGCTGCGAACGCGCGCCGAGGCGCAAGGCGACGGCATCTATCGGATCACCGGTACCAAGATCTTCATCACCTATGGCGAACATGATCTGGCCGAGAACGTCATCCATCTCGTCCTTGCCCGCACGCCCGATGCCCCGCGGGGCGTCAAAGGAATCAGCCTGTTCCTGGTGCCGAAGGTCCTTCCCGACGGCAGCCGCAATCGCGTGACCTGCCAGAGTATCGAGCACAAGCTGGGCGTCCGGGCCAGCCCGACCTGCGTCCTGAACTACGAAGGCGCGACCGGGTTTCTGATCGGCTCCGAAAACGCTGGGCTGGAGTACATGTTCACGATGATGAACGCCGCCCGCTTTGCGGTCGGCATCCAGGGAGTTGCGATCTCGGAACGCGCGAGCCAACAGGCACTGGCATACGCGAAATCCCGTCTCCAGGGCCGCCCGGTCGACGGCAGCGCTGCCGGTGCGGTCGCCATTATCCAGCATCCCGATGTGCGCCGGATGCTTTCGCAGATGCGCGCCACAACCGAAGCTTGCCGTGCGTTGGCGGTCCTTGCTGCGGGTTGGCAGGACCGTGGCGACGCGGCGATGGCGGAATTCCTCGTGCCGCTGGTCAAGGGGTTCTGCACCGAAATGGCCGTGCTGGTCACCTCTCTGGGGGTACAGATTCACGGCGGCATGGGCTTTATCGAGGAAACCGGAGCCGCCCAGCACTACCGCGACGCCCGCATCCTGCCGATCTACGAAGGCACCACTGCCATTCAGGCCAATGACCTTCTGGGGCGCAAGACCCTGCGCGACGGCGGTGCTACGGCAACCCGCATCACCGAGATGATCGCAGAGACGGAAGCGGCGCTCAGCGGCGGCTCACCGGCCGCGCAGGATATCGCCGCACGGCTCGGAGCAGCGCGGCAAGACTTCGAAGCCACCGTCGCCTACCTTCTCGCCGCCTCTCCAAACGAAGCATATGGCGGTGCCCTGCCTTATCTCATGCTCGCCGGAAATCTGGTTGCAGGCTGGCAGATGGCGCGCTCGGTCCTTGCGGGCGAAGCATTCGCGGGCGACCGTGATTTCATGATCGCCAAGACCGCCACCGCGCGGTTCTACGCCAATCACATCCTGCCCGAGACTGGCCTCCAGCGCGCCCGCGTCATCCAGGGTGCGGCTAGCCTTTTGGATGCCGCCTTCTGATCCCCTTTGCCCTTTTGAACAGGACCGTAGAATGACCCTTGAGATCGACTGCACCCGCTTCGCGAACCTGGCCATTACGGCGCATGAGGATGGCGTCTGGGTTGTCACCCTGAACCGTCCCGCCAAGCGAAACGCGCTGGATTCGCACATGATCGAAGAGCTTGTCGAGTTCTTCTCGACCGCGCCGCGCGCCGGGATCCGCGCGATTGTGCTCGCCGCTAACGGGGATCATTTCTGCGCCGGGCTGGATCTGGTCGAGCATCATCAGGCCGACCGCAGCCCGGCCGAATTCATGCATCTTTGCATGCGTTGGCATGAGGCGTTCAACAAGATGGAGTACGGCGGTGTCCCCGTCATCGCCGCACTGAAGGGGGCCGTTGTCGGCGGCGGTCTGGAACTAGCTAGCGCGGCCCACATTCGGGTGATGGACCAGACGACATATTTCGCGCTGCCCGAGGGCCAACGCGGACTTTTCACGGGCGGCGGCGCCACGATCCGCGTCACCGACCTGATCGGCAAGTCGCGAGTGATCGACATGATGCTGACGGGCCGTGTCTATCAGGGGCAGGAGGCAGTCGATCTGGGGCTTGCGCAATACATCACCGAAGGCTCCAGCCTTGAAAGGGCGATGGAACTGGCTCGCAAGGCGGCTCAGAACCTGCCCCTGTCGAACTTTGCCATCTGCTCGGCCGTCAGCCACATGCAGAACATGTCGGCGCTGGATGCAGCCTATGCCGAGGCGGTGGTGGCGGGCGTGGTGAACACCCAGCCTGACGCCCGCGCCCGTCTTGCGGCCTTTGCCGACAAATCGGCGGCCAGGGTGCGGCCCAACAATTGACGAGGTTGCGCCGATGTTCCCGCCAAAAGAACAGGACTGGCGCTGAACCGGCAGCGTCCAGACTGTGAAGTGGACTGTGTCCCTCTGGCTTCACCTCGGTCGGACGGCGGTCTTGACCGAGTTTCGGGGCTGTAGCGGCTCGTGCTGCTCCGGTCCGAGACAACCAAGCGTCGAGCGTGTCATGAAGACACTCGATTACGGCGAAGCATCATTTCGGTGTCGTTCGAGTCACTCGAGGTCGTCCGTTGGCATGGTGAGTTGATTGCCCGACATGGCGGAGTAGCAGCAGTGCCTTTACAGCGCATTCGACAACCAGATCTAAATCCCGAGCCGAAAGGCAGCTTCTAGGTCGTTGGTGCAGGAGCCCCGAGCGACCGAATTGAGGGCGCGTAGCAGACATCAACAGCGTCTAGCCCTGCGGCAACAACCCACTCCGCACCCTCATCTGAAGGCTCGCGTCCTAGGCGTAAGCCCAGAAATCGGAGCTGCACCCCGCGCGATCACTGTCTCTTCAGCGCGAGATAGCTGCGGAGGCGGCCGAGGCGGGCGTGCATCTCTTCTGCATCAATTAGAAATTCGCCGCCGCCGGGTCGGTATATTGCGCGAGATCGCCGACGCGGTCGTTGACCATCTCGTCACCAGGAAACAGGTCCGAAAGCAGCAGCTCAAGTCGGTTCGCTGCCGCCAGGCTGGTGTCGTCGCCATCGACGAAGCGGCGAAGCAGCGTATCGAGTTCGAGGGTTGCTTCATTCATCAAGGCATCGCTTCCAAACGAGGTGTCTGCGCGTGCTCCGGGCGGCGCTCTGGTTCGCTGCCTTCCCGGCTAACGGCCGCTATGTGGACGCGTGAAGGGTTGGCCGTTGAATGTGTGGGTGCAGCAGGAACATGACGGCTCCATCTGCTCGACGGACAGTGAGGGATCGACGATCGTTAGGCGGTTGTTTTCGTCGACATAGAGGCCGCTGTAATAGGAGTTCTGGCCCACCAACACCTTGGCGCGCTGCTCCGCTTCGGTGCGGGCGACGAGCCAGAAGATCGGCGCCTCGTCATCGAGCCGTGACACGGCTTCGCTGTGCACGTCAGTCCAGTCCCTGCCGACGCGTGACAGCAGGAACCGGAACAGCGGCGTGTAGTCCCGCCCACGCCGCTTTCCCGCATGCATGGAGCCTCGGCTCTCCAAGTTTGCAATGCTCAGGCTCTCGTCGCCCTGGCTCTCATCGCCCAGGCTGTCTTGGCCCGAGTTCGTTTTGCCCAAGTTCGTTTTGCGTTGCCGTGACGATCGATAATCGCCACCAAAGTCGTGGCGGACATTGTGCGTGCGCGTGTTGACGCGGCGAAACAGTGGTTCTTTGCCCGTTCGAGATCGACTCATGTCAGGACTTGACCATATCGAACGTCGTCTTTCCACCTGCACCAAAACGGGCTGCGCGCCGGATGGCGCGCAGCCCTTTCTCCCTGACCGCTCAGGCGGCCAGCGCGGCAGCCGTGTCGCGCAGCACGTCAGCGAGGGGCACCAGGCCCTTCATCGCGCCACTTCCGGTGGCCGTGACGTCACCGTCTTCGATCGCCACCGCGAAGCGGAAGGCCGGGTCGGCTTCGATGCGGTTGCGCAAAGCGAGGATGCGCGGGTAGTCGGCCGGGTCGACGGCCTCATGGAACTCGACCCAGCGTGCCACGCCTGCAAACACCGCATCAGCCAGCGTCGGCTTGTTGCCGAGCAGATAGGCGCTGTCGCCGATCATCGCCTCGAGCTGGGCGTGGCGGGTGGCGACGAAGCTGCGGCCGAACTTGCGCAAGGTCTCGCGCTCCGCTTCGCTGGCGTCGTCGGCTTCGAGCGCCACCCAGAGCGGGCCGAAGGCGCCGGTGAAGGCGGTGTTCAGGAAGGCGATATATTGGTGCATCCTGTCGGCATCCGGCGTATCAGGTTCGAAGCTGATGCGGCGCTCGGTGTCGCGGGCTTCGAGCCACAAGGCGATCGCCATGGTTTCGGTCAAAACGCGGCCGTCATCGGTGACCAGAACCGGCGTTTCCACGCGGCCGTTGAAGCGCTTGTAGGCCTCGGTGCGCATCTCGCCCAGCATGTCGACGCGGGTCAGCCGGTAGGGCTGGCCGAGCCATTCGAAGGCGGTAACGAGGCCGGCCGACGAGCCGAGCGGGAAGCCGGAGGTGAAGATCGGTAGGGTTGTCATGTCAGGTCTCCATTGTTGAGAACCCTGATGTATCCCCGTGGACTTTGATGCTGTAGTCGGGCAATCTGAAACAAAACGTCCACATTCATAGACTTTGATGCTGAACCTCAACGATCTCCAGTTCTTCACTGCTGCCGTCGATCACGGCGGTTTTGCCGCCGCCGCCCGGCGCCTCGGCTGCCCCAAATCGACCGTCAGCAAACGGGTGGCGGCACTGGAAGTGTCGCTCGGCGCGGTGCTGATCCACCGCAGCTCGCGCAATTTCACGCTGACCGACGTCGGCCGCGACTGTTATGACCATGCCCGTGCCGCCGTCATCGAGGCCGAGGCGGTGGAGACGGTGGTGTTGAAGAGGCTGGCCGAGCCGGCCGGCACAGTGCGCATCACCACCTCGGTGCCCAACGCGCAGTTCCGGCTGGCGCATCGGCTGCCGCTGCTGGCGCGCCGCCACCCCAGGCTGCTGGTCCAGCTGCATGTCACCGACCGTTTCGTTGACCTGGTGCAGGACGGTTTCGACATCGCGCTGCGCAGTCACTTCGCGCCGCTGCCCGATTCCGATCTTGTGCAGAGGCGGATGAGCGAGGATGCGATCACGGTGCTGGCGGCACCGTCCTATCTCACAGAACACGGCGCGCCGGAGACACCGGAGGCGCTTGCCAGCCATGACGGGCTGATGAGCTCGATGACGTCAAGGAGCTGGCGGCTGCGCAACGGGCAGGGCCGCATCGTCGAGGTGGCGCCGCGGCAGCGTTTCCATGCCGATGAATCGGTGCCTCTGCTGATGGCGGCGGAAGCCGGCCTCGGCATCGTCTGCCTGCCCGAACTGATTTCTGCCAATGCAGTGGCGCAAGGCAGGCTGGTGCGGCTGCTGCCGGACTGGACGGCCGGCCGCGTCACCACGACGATCCTGACGCCGCACCGGCGTGGGCAATTGCCGGCGGTGCGCGCGGTGATCGATTTCCTGCTTGAGAAGGAGCCGGCAAGCTAGTTGTCGCCGCGCTGGGGGGCGACTTCCGGAATGACGCAATCACCCATAAAGAGGCTGGCTGGTCGGCGGCGAAGAAACGAGCGGAGGGGGCGCGTAAGCCCAGACAGGAAAGCGCGGTAGTGTGGCCGTGGACGCACCAGTCGTCGCGCGTGCTCCACTAGGTGTTCGCTGGATATGCTCGGCGTTTTCATACTTGACGCTGGCCCGGAGTTGCGCCGATTGCCCGCTCGAAGCCCGCTGGTTAGGGCGGGCTTGAGGGTGGAATGCCAGGGCGATGGTGCGTTAGGCTCTGCCAGCGATCCCATACGGAGCGTCTGAAAATAGAGCGCTATGAACGATCAGGGTATCGCCCGAGATTTCGTATAGGATAGTTACTGAGGGCAATCCTATGGAGCGGGCACCATCAACGGTAAACGATCGTAGCGAGCCGCTCTCGTTGATGGGCGTACCAATCATATGGTCGTGTAGGGCAACCCAGGTGGCAGTCTGCCAAGCTTCATCCGCGCGGGGCCATCGATCAACCGCGCTGTTATAGGCCTGCTCTGCGTCCGCCCCCTCGATCAGATGCAATTATGTCAGGCCCAGTTCTTTCGCTTTGGATTTTGCCCATTCGAGTTCTTTGGCGTTTGGCTCTCGAACTCTCTGCGCTAGGACCGAGATGAACGGAAGGCGTTCACCCATCGCAGCTATTTCCCAGCCGAAATCATGCGAGAGTTCGCTGACGCTTTCTGCTGTATGCTCGTGGACAATGAACGTTGACCAGTAGTTAATTTCCTTGAGCTCGCCCTCCGAGAACACGCCGGAAACAGGATGTTGCAAGGCCTTGAACTGCCAGTGTTCGTAGTGCCTCTGTTTCAACAGAAGCTGAGAAATCATACCTTCTGCCGCCAGTTCGCCGCGAACAATCATGACATCCCGGGGTACTGGGCCATGTTCCTGGCGTGTGTAAGGGGCGCCAGTAATTGACTTCCCAGTCAGGACGTAACTGCGGGCGTCAGAGAACCAAGCAATCTTGTTGAGTTTGGTGGCGCCGAAGTCTGGGTGTGCACCAACCTTCCAGATCACATAGTGAACCAGAGCCTTCAGTCGGTCGCGTTCATACACCCGATCAGCCATGGTCTTAATATAGCGATTTCGCCCATGTTGTGCCAGATAGGAATTCGTTCCTCTTTCGTTCTTGGCTCTCTCTCTGGGGGAAATATTTCCTATACGGCGTCAACCGAGAACGCCATGGGAGGCGAGTACGAGTGCAACGTATGCGAAGGGTGACGCCATCACCGGTGATTTCGAGGAAACGTTCCAGGCGTCGCCATTCTCATAGGCGTGAGCGCTGCGGCTTTCGTCCGTCGTCCAAATCGGGCTAGCCTGTGCCAGGAGATTCCGAACGGAGGCCTTGATGAGCGGCGACCACGACCATGGCGACATGCAAAACACGCCTGTTTCAAGGCTGTGGATCGCCTTTGGCCTGACCGGCAGCTTCATGATCGCCGAGGTCATAGGCGGCATCGTCACCAACAGTCTGGCGCTGATTTCGGATGCCATGCATATGGCGACCGACGCCATGGCGCTGGCGATCGCTTTGATCGCCATCAAGGTCGGGCGCCGCGCCGCCGACCTGTTGCGCACCTATGGGTATGCCCGTTTCGAGATCCTGGCCGCCGCCTTCAACGCGCTGCTGTTGCTCGGTGTCGCCTTCTACATCCTCTATGAGGCCTATGTCAGGCTGTCCCAGCCGACCGAGATCGCCTCGCTCGGCATGCTTGTCGTCGCCGTCATCGGCCTTGCCGTCAATTTCCTCTCGATGCGGCTTCTGACGCAACACAAGGACAACAGCCTCAACGTCAAGGGCGCCTATCTCGAGGTCTGGGCCGACATGCTGGGCTCGCTCGGCGTCATTGCTGGTGCTGTGGTCATCTGGCTGACCGGCTGGACGTGGGTCGACTCGCTGATTGCCGTCGGAATCGGCTTCATGGTCTTCCCGCGCACCTGGGTGCTGCTCAAGGCGTGCATCAACATCCTGCTCGAAGGCGTGCCGCCTGGCATGGAGCTGGCCGAGGTCGAGCTGGCGATCTCGACCGTGCCCGGCGTGGCCTCGGTGCACGATCTGCATCTGTGGGCGATCACCCAGAGCAAGGCGTCGCTGACCGCGCATGTGGTGCTGGAGGAGGGCGGCGATGCCGAGACGGTGCGCCGGGCGGTGGAGGTGCGGCTGCAGGAAAAGTTCGACCTGCACCACACCACGCTGCAGATGGAGCGGGTGAGCTGCGCGCCGCTGGAGCGCATTCACTGACCTGCCTGCGTTGGAGAAGGAAACGCGGATTTCTATTGGCAAGCCAGACCGTCGCCGACAAGGGATGGCGCGAAGCGGCTCAGTTCTAGATCATATCTTTGACAAATAATTTGGATAAAACTTAACAAAATCAATTGGTTATTTTATCCTCCTGTCGAAGCCCTGCTTTCACAACGAAGCTGCTGCTTTCGAGCGTGTTGAGATGATGCTGTGTCAAACTGCCAGAGGATTAGCGTTTTCCGAGAATCTTGCACCTGGCTTGATAGATCGTTCGAAAGTGCTTCCCACTAAGGGTCGCGGATGTCTCACTCGCCATTTGCAGCACAATCAAACGCCATTCTCGGTATTCAAACGCCTGATCTTGGTTAAACATTCCTTCTGAGCTGATAGCGTCAAACGTCGCAGTGCCCTCCGCAAGCCTCAGGTCCGCCTTCTTGACTACTCCAACTTGCTCGCCGTGCTGGTAAACGCCGTCCGGGTGACGCGCTGGCGCGAGTGAAATGTGGGGCACAGGGGTAGGCGATAGCCGCTTTTCGAGATCGGCTATGGTTTCGTCGCGCTTAGTTATGCGCTCATTGAGTGTGGCGATGCGTTCACCAGATATGAAACGCCCAGCCGCAAAACCTCCGCCACCTATGAATACCACCAACGCAACGAACACCCATGGCGCGGCTGCCACTGCCGCCCAGTTTGTTTGCAGAAATTCGATAAGCCCCATGTGCGATACATACCAGAACATCCATGGTTGGGAACGTCCATATCCGGGCGATCGAGCACTGGACCAATTCGACCTGCACCACACCACATTGCAGATGGAGCGGGTCAGCTGTGCGCCGCTGGAGCGCATCCACTGACCCTGCCTGCGTCAAACTGTCAGCACTCTGTCCCGTTATCTCTAACATCTGGAATGCCTATCTATGGCTCGGCCGATGCGTGTTCGGCGCGGAACCTTAGGAGAGCGTCGATGGGCGGGTTTGATTTCAGGAACAAATACAGCGGCAAGGGCCGGGATGGCCTGCTTGGCTCGGTCCTCGGCGAAATCGGCAAGCGGCTTGGCGACAAGGCCTCAAGCGGCAGTCATGGCGGCACCAGTCACGGTGGCAGCAGTCATGGCGGCAGCAGTCGCGGCGGCAGCGGCCATGGCGGCGGCGGCAACTGGGGTCAGCGTTCGGGCAACGACGGAGCCTTCGGGCGCGACGGGCGTGTGGCGTCGGCAAAAACCGCGCCGCGCTCGCGTTTGCCCGGCTTCGGCAGCACGGCAGCGCTTGTCGTGCTGGTGGTGTGGACGCTTTTGGCCTGGGGCGGCTACAGCCTCGTCGACGGCGTGCTCGCCTGGACGTCGACAAATGCCGGCGCCCTGGTGCAGACCGGCCGGGATGCGGCGGCCGCGACCGGCATCGGCTCGGAGGTTGTCGGTGTCGTCGGCAGTGCCGAGACGTCGGGCCTGCTCGGCGGATTTTTCGCGCTCGTCGGTGCCGTGCTCAAGCCGCTGGTGGTCGTGGTCTGGCTGGTCGGCGCCGTGCTGATCATGGCGGCACCCAGGCTGGTGTCGCTGCTCACGCGCAAGTTCCGCTAGGCGGTTTTTGGCCCGGCGCGGCCAAGACAGGCACGCCCAGGATTTGCGTGGCTCAAGACAGGCCACGCGCCCCAGGACCTGGCATGGCGCCACGTCGGATGCGGTGACCAGGGGGGCCATCAAGGATGGTGATAGCGGAACTCCTGGGTCTTGCCGCCATAACCGTAGGACGCCGCGCGCACGTCATGGACGTGGATGTAGCTCTCTTCGTGGATGTCGCCGAGGATGTCGGCAAAGCCTTGGAAAACCGCCGCGATGTAACGCTTCTTCTCGTCCTTGGTGTTGGTCTCGTCGGTGATTTTGATCTCCAGCGCAAAGCTCGACTTGCCGTGGCTGGTGAGCGAGCGGCCGGCGATGATCCAGTCGCGCGGGTCGACATAGCTGATGGCAATCGCCGTCACTTCGGGCTTCTTGCCGAGGATTGTGCTGGTGTGTTCGGCGAGCATCGCCGCCACCTTGTCGGTCAGCGTGTCGCTGCGCTGGGCTGCGATCTTGACGGTGAGGATAGGCATTTTCTCTCTCCTTTTGTTAGCTATGCAACTATTGTGAAGGGCTCATGGGTCGTGATTGGCTCATTCCAGCTTGGCGGCGATCGCCTTGGCCTGCTCGACAAAACCGGCAAACACCTGGTCGCCGAAAACGCCCTGCAGGCGTTGGGTGACCGCGCCGCTGGCGGCGTTCAGCGCGTCCTTGATCGCAATCGCCTCCGCCGTCGGCGTGATCAGGGATTCGCGTTTGTCCCCAGTCGATTTGGTCCTGACGATCAGGCCCCTGGCTTCCAGCCCGTCGAGGCCGCGTGTCGCGGTCGCCCGGGCGATCTTCAACTCGTCAGCCAGTTCGCTCTGCAACAGGCCCGGCCGTGCCAGCACCGCCCTCAGCATGAAGCCTTGCGGCGGCGTCAGGCCGAAGGGCTGAAAGGCCGCCGTCCAGACGCGGTCGAGCTGGCGCGCCAGAGCTGTGGTGTTGAAGTAGATGCAACGGTCGAACATGGAGACGGTATAGCCGATAGTAGTTGCATATGCAATTATTATTTTGCCCGGTTTAAAAAAGGGCGCGGCCGACCGGGTGAGGGCGGCGGCCTCGAAGGACTTAATGGCCTGATGTTGCCGGGCAGGGGCGGCTGCCGGTTGCTCGCCGGTTTCAGGTGCTGGCCGATCTTCAGAATGCTGGGATGGCAGGGAACTGACCCGGCCGTCGCTCGTCCGCGCCGCCGCGCCTCAGCCCAGCTCTCTTGGCCTGATACAATGGGTCAGGCGCGCGCTGCCGGGGCGCAGCTCGTTCCAGCCGCCTTCGAATTCGAAGCGGGCCAGCGCGCCGCTGGGGAATTTCTCTTCGAGCGACTGGACCGCATCGGCCTCCGAGCCGGGACCGGCCAGTTGGGCAGCGAAGATCTCGAGCCCCGGATTGTGGCCGATGACCAGCAGGCTGCCGATCTCCTGGGGTGCTGATCTGGTCAGCGCGAACAGGTCGTTGGCGAGCGCGCCATAGATGCTGTCGTGGAAGCTTGCCTGGGGCAGGGGCGCCGGCCAGTCCGCTGACGCCAGCTGCCATGTTTCGCGGGTGCGCGCGGCAGGCGAGACATAGACCAGCTCGGGCAGCCAGCCGCGTCGGGCAATTTCCTGGCCCATGCGCGGTGCGGCCTTCAGCCCACGCGGCGCCAAGGGCCGGTCGAAATCGGCAAGCGCCTCGTCGTCCCAGCTCGACTTGGCATGGCGCAGAAGAAGAAGATGCCTCGTCCTTGCCATGCCTGCCTTTGCCATGTCGGGTCTTTCGGCTCAGGGCGTGATGCGGGCGAGCTGCTCGAGGTCGATCTCGTCGCGCGCCGGATGGGGCGAGACGATCTCGTCGGTGCCGATGCTGTCGCTGAAGCCGGAAAAGGCCGTGCGGCTGCCCTCCATGCGCACCTTGCCTTCGGCAAACAGCTTGAGGGCAAGCGGATAGAGCCGGTGCTCGGCCTTGAGCACGCGGGCCGACAAGGTCGGCTCGTCGTCGTCGATCAGCACCGGCACGGCGGCCTGGGCGATGATGGGGCCGTCATCCATCTCGGGCGTGACGAAATGCACGGTGCAGCCATGCACGCGGATGCCGGCGTCGAGCGCGCGCTGGTGGGTGTCGAGCCCCTTGAACGACGGCAACAGTGCCGGATGGATGTTGATCATCCGGCCCTGCCATGTCTCGACGAAGCCGGTGGTCAACAGACGCATGTAGCCGGCTAGCGCCACGATCTCGGCGCCGAACGTGTCGAGTGCCGTGGCAATCGCCTCGTCATGCGCTTCCTTGCTGGCGTGCTCCGCGCGGGTCACCACCTTGGTGGCGATGCCGCGGCTGGCGGCGATGCCGAGGCCGGGCGCATTGGCCTTGTCGGAGATGACGCCGACGATCTCGGCCGGGAAGGCCGGGTCGGCGGCGGCGTCGATCAGCGCGGCCATGTTGGAGCCGCGGCCTGAAATCAGGATGACGGTGCGTTTGCGCTGCAGGCTCATAGGGCGAGCGACCCGCGATAGATGACGCCGGTGTCGCGGCGCGGCACGATGCGGCCGATCGGCGTGACGGTCTCGCCGGCCTCCTGCAGCACGGCGGCGACCTGCGCTGCCTGTCCGGCGGCAACGACCGCGATCATGCCGATGCCGCAGTTGAAGGTGCGCATCATTTCTTCAGGCGACACACCGCCGGTGGAAGCCAGCCACGAGAACACGCGTGGTGCCTCGATCGCCGACAAATCGAGCTCGGCCGAGAATTCCTTGGGCAGCACCCTGGGGATGTTTTCGGGGAAACCGCCGCCGGTGATGTGGGCCAGCGCCTTGATGCCGTTGGTCTCGCGGATCGCCTTGAGCAGCGACTTGACATAGATGCGCGTCGGTTCGAGCAGCGCTTCGGCAAGCGTCGGGCCATCGGCGAAAGGCGCCCGGTCGCTCCACTTCAGGCCGGAGACCTCGACGATGCGGCGGACCAGCGAATAGCCGTTGGAATGCACGCCGGAGGAGGCGAGGCCAAGCAGCACGTCGCCTTCGACGACGTCGTCGGTCGGCAGCAGCCGGCCGCGCTCGGCGGCACCGACGGCAAAGCCGGCGAGGTCGTAGTCATTGCCATGATACATGCCGGGCATTTCGGCGGTTTCGCCGCCGATCAGCGCGCAGCCGGCCTGGCGGCAGCCCTCGGCGATGCCGGAGACGATGTCGGCGCCCTGGTTGGGGTCGAGCTTGCCGGTGGCGAAATAGTCGAGGAACAACAGCGGCTCGGCGCCCTGGACGACGATGTCGTTGACGCACATGGCGACGAGGTCGACGCCGATCGTGTCATGCTTGCCGGCATCGATGGCGATCTTGAGCTTGGTGCCGACGCCGTCATTGGCCGCGACCAGGATCGGATCGTTGAAACCGGCGGCCTTGAGGTCGAACAGGCCGCCGAAGCCGCCGATCTCGCCATCGGCGCCCGGCCGGCGCGTCGAGCGCACCAGCGGCTTGATCTTCTCGACCATCAGGTTTCCGGCGTCGATGTCGACGCCCGCCTGCGCATAGGTGAGACCGTTCTTGCCTTCGCTCATCGCCAATTCCTGATGCCCAAATCCTGGTGCGCTTTTGCGGCGCTATTCGCATGAACGGCCGGTTCCCGCAAGCGAGACAGCCGGATTGCCTTGGAAACGGCCGCCAAAGCGGTGGACAGGGGGCTGACGCGGCCCGCTCTCTTGCGATGCGGTCAAGTCTCGCCCATTTATCGACCAAAGACAAAATATCTTAAAAAGACAAAGCAAAAAGGCGGGATGCTGATTGTGACTGTTCCGAACATGATCACCATCATGAGGCTGATCCTCGTGCCGTGCGTGATCTACGCCATGCTGGCGGGCGAGTGGGACTGGGCCTTCGCCGGCTTCGTCATTGCCGGCGTCTCCGACGGCGTCGACGGTTTCATCGCCCGCCATTTCAACCAGCGTTCGGAACTCGGCGCCTATCTCGATCCGATGGCCGACAAGCTGCTCCTGGTCAGCGTCTTCGTCGTGCTCGGCATCATGGGGCACCTGCCTTTGTGGCTGGTGATGCTGGCGGTGTCGCGCGACGCGCTGATCATCGGCGCCGTGCTGTTGTCGACCATCATGGGCCACCCGGTGAAGGTCAGCCCGCTGATGGTGTCGAAGGTCAATACGGCGATCCAGATCGTTCTGGCGGCGGTGGTGCTGGCCGAACTTGCCTTCAGCTTTGCGCTCGGCCCGGTCCGGCCGGCGTTGATAACCATTTCCGGCCTCTTGACCGTCGCTTCGGCGGCAGCCTATCTCGTGGCTTGGCTGAGGCACATGAGCGGTTATGGCGAAGGCGACACTCCCAACCGATAACGACGCGGCCGAAGAAGCGGCGGCGGCGGCATTCCGCAAGCAGATCCGCTTCTGGCTGATTTCGGCCGTCCTGTTCGCCGCCTTCCTCTATCTGTTCAGCGACATCCTTTTGCCCTTCGTCGCGGGCATGGCGCTGGCCTATTTCCTCGACCCGGTCGCCGACCGGCTGCAGAAGCTCGGCCTGTCCAGGTTGATGGCAACCGTCGTCATCCTTGTCTGCTTCCTGGTGCTTCTGGTGCTTGGCCTTGTCATCATCATTCCGGTGCTGGCCTCGCAGATGGCCGATTTCGCCGCCAAGGTGCCGGGTTATCTCGAAAGCCTGCAGCAGCTGATCACCAACTTCAATCCGCAATGGCTGGAGCAGCGTTTCGGCGTCGATGCGCAAGGCCTGCGTGAGGGGCTGAGCTCGCTGCTCAAGTCGGGCTTCGGTTTTGTCACCACCATCTTCCAGTCGATCTGGAGCTCCGGCGTGGCGCTGTTTTCGATCGCCAGCCTGTTCGTGGTCACGCCCGTCGTCGCCTTCTACATGCTGCTCGACTGGGACCGCATGGTCGCGGTCGTCGACAGCTGGATCCCGCGCGATCACGTCGTCACCGTCCGCCAGATCGCGCGCGACATCAACACCGCGATCGCCGGCTTCGTCCGCGGGCAGGGCACGCTGTGCCTGATCCTCGGCATCCTCTATGCCGTCGGCCTGACCTTGACCGGGCTCAATTTCGGCGTGCTGATCGGCCTGTTTGCCGGCCTCGTCAGCTTCATTCCTTATGTCGGTTCGCTGCTTGGCCTGGTGCTGTCGATCGGCGTCGCCTTCGTCCAGTTCTGGCCCGACTGGACAATGGTGGCTGCGGTGGCGGCGGTGTTTTTCATCGGCCAGTTCATCGAGGGCAACATCCTGCAGCCGCGCCTCGTCGGCAAGAGTGTCGGCCTGCATCCGGTCTGGCTGATGTTCGCACTCGTCGCCTTCGGCGCGATGTTCGGTTTTGTCGGCCTGCTGGTGGCGGTGCCGTCGGCGGCGGCCGTTGCCGTGCTTGTGCGTTTCGCCATCGGCCGTTACCTCGATTCCCCGCTCTATCACGGCCATGCCGTGGAGGTGCCCGAGGCGCCCGCGCCGAGCGGTGCAAAAATCGAGGCCGCTCGCTTGCCGAGCGATGCCAGGACCGAGGCTGTCGCTTCGGGTAGCGCCAAGACCGCCGCTGCCATGCGGAGCCGTGCAAAAACCGAGGCCGATAGGCCGAGCCGCGCCAAAGTCCAGGCCCGCAAGCCGGGCGATGCGAAACCGGAAAAATGACAGTGTCGCGCGAGCCGATCAAACCGCGCCAGCTGCCGCTCGACCTTGGTCATTCACCAGGGTTTTCGCGCGACGACCTCGTTGTCTCGGGGGCCAACGCGCAAGCCGTGTCGCTGATCGACCGCTGGCCCGAATGGCCGGCATCAGTGGTGCTGCTCGCCGGTCCGGCCGGCTCGGGCAAGTCGCATCTCGCCGCGATCTGGCGCGACCATGCCGACGCACTTCAGCTCGACGTTTCAGACATATCAGCCCATCTCGGTGAGGTCGGCACAGCCTCGGTGCTGATCGACGATGCCGACCAGGGTCGGCTCGACCAGAACGGGTTGTTTCACCTCATCAACACGGTGCGCGGCTCGGGCGCGCAGCTGCTGCTCACCGCGCGCAGCTTTCCCGTCGCCTGGGGCGTGACGCTGCCCGACCTCGCCTCGCGGCTCAAGGCTGCGGCGACAGTCGAGATCGACGAGCCCGACGACCTTCTGCTCGCCGGCGTCATCACCAAGCTGTTCGCCGACCGCCAGGTCGAGGTCGAGCCGCATGTCGTGCAGTTCCTGGTCCGCCGCATCGAGCGCTCCCTGTCGACCGCCATCCGCGTCGTCGAACGCCTCGACCGCGCCGCCCTGGAACAGAAAAGCCGCATCACCCGGGCACTTGCCGCCGAAACCATCGGCGCCCTCGACGCCGGGCAAGGCGAGTTCGAGCTGTAGGGCGGGTTCTGCAGCGCTTGGGCGCTGCCGTAAGGGTGGCTTGCCGCGAGCGGCCTCTCCGCTCCGTCATCCCAGACGCTTGACCCGAGGATTCATGCCGTGAGGGTGGGGAATGTGGGACGGGTGGAAGAAAGTGCACACGTCCTGCACCGCTTGAGCCCGGCTATAATGTCACGGCATGGATCCTAGGGTCTACGCGACGGAGCTTCGCTCCTGCTTCGCCCTAGGATGACGAAGGACGGGGGGCGGTCGCAGGCTTAGTGATGATGATTGCCGAGCGCTGCCCTCTAATTCGTCGCCGAGCGGTGCCTCTCCACTTCGTCATCCTCGGGCTTGACCCGAGGATCCATGCCGTGAGGGTGAGGAATGTGGGGCGGGTGGAGGAAAGTGCCTGTGTTCTGCATCGCCTGCGCGCTGCCAGCCAGGGTAAGGCTTCAGTCGACGCGAAGCCGTTATCCCGGCTCTTCCCACTGCCTCCGGATCTGTTGCTCCAGCCTGTCAATTATCTCGCCGTTGACGCCATCGCTCGCCGCATGAGCGAGGCGAGACACCACCGCCAAAGCCGCATATTGCCCCTCGGTCGTCGCGACATCGTGCATCGCGGCCAACGCCTGTTCTGTCACCACCGTCCCGCCGTCGATCACCTGTCTGGCCAGATCGGCGATACGAGCGGCAAGAGGGGACGTCGAATTCTCGAGCCAGCTTGCCAGCAAGTCGCGTTGTCGCTCAGTCGGCAGCCGGTCGGATGCTGGCGGGCAGACGATCTCGTACAGCACGCAGAATTCAGCATTGGTCGAGATGAATCTTGCCTCCGCCATGAGCGCGGCAGCCCTGGCGGCATCCAGATACGGGAAGTTGCAGTCGATCCTGTCGGAAAAAGCCTGCTCTTGATTGTCCATGAAGGCGCTCGGCGGAGAAGATGCAAGTTCCGTAGCAAGCCGATCTCGGGACCGCAATTGAAGTGGATTTCCGTCCGGAATGGCGCAAGACCAAAAGTGCCTCCACAAGTCGAAGAAAGGCGGAAACGCTCCTCGGAAGGAGCACGCGTTCTGAACCGTCTTTACGTTGCCGTGAGGTCACGGCATGGATCCCAAGGTCTCCGCGACGTCGCTGCGCTCCTGCTCCGCCCTAGGATGACGATGGTGCAGGCTCTCGTGACATCACCACCCAAGCCCACGAAACAGCTCGTGCCATTCCGGATTGGTCGTCTCGATCAGCTCGACCTTCCACTGGCGTGGCCAGCGTTTCAGCGATTTTTCGCGCTGGATGGCGTCGCGGATGTCGAAATGCTCCTCGTACCAGACGAGGCGCTGCACGCCGTAACGTGCGGTGAAACGAGAGCCTTTGCCTGCCTTGTGCTCCGGCAGACGGCGCGCGAGATCGTTCGTCACGCCAATATAGATCGTGCCGCCCTTCTGGCTGGCGGTCATGTAGACATATCCGGTCATCGCGAGAGATTATTCGCGGCAAGGTTGCGCGCAAGGCCTGCTGCACGCATGCCCGCAGCTGAACCCACCTGGCGACACATCCATCCCTTCGTCATCCTAGGGCGGAGCAGGAGCGCAGCTCCGTCGCGAAGACCCTGGGATCCATGCCGTGACACTGCGGCAGCGCCGAAGCGGTGCAGAACGCGTGCTTTTTCTGCCCCTGCATAAGGTTCGTCACCCTCACGGCATGGATCCCCGGGGCAAGCCTCTGGGATGACGAAGCGGAGAGGCATCGCTCAGCAATCCAGCCTACCACCAAGCCCGCGGCGACACACCCATCCCTTCATCATCCTAGGGTCTTCGCGACGGAGCTTCGTTCCTGCTTCGCCTTGGGATGACGATGGTGCGGGAGTGTTGCCGGAATTGCCCTAACCTCTGGCCAGCCTGGAATAGAGCGCCTTGGCGCCGAGCAGCACGGCCAGCAGCGTGATATTGGAGACCAGCCCGACAGCGACGGCAAAGGCCTTGGCGATGTCGTCGGAGGCGCCGAAGCTGAACGGGATCAGCACGGCGACGAAGACGACGCCGAGCGCGATCGGGATCCAGCGGTTGAGCGTCGGCGCGGTGTTGGCGGCGGTGACCAGAAGCGCGACCAGCAGGCCGATGCGGAACGGGTCGGTCAGCTGGGCCAGATAGATGTCGAGATAAGGCATTGTCGTTTCTCCCCCCTCCAGTTGTGCAGGTCGCAGGCCAACTGTCGAGTAAGCCTATCGTCTAGATCGGCGCCGTTTGTCTTCGAACGGCAGCTCTGTCTCTGTGCAAGCATGATCCCGAAAACCGCTGGCCGCTCCAGCGATCATGCCCTAGCTGCCCGGTCGCGGCAGGGTCACGCCGAGCAGGAGCCGGACCAGCGACGATTGCTTGGAAACGCCCGACTTGGCGAAGATCGAACGCAGATGCGAGCGCACGGTTTCCCGGGCGATGCCGAAATCCTGGCCGATGGCGTCGATGCTGCGGCCGTCGGCAAGGGCCGCGGCGATGCGCGCTTCGCTCGGCGTCAGGTCGAACAGCGCCTGCAGCACCTTGACCGGCGGCGCGCCCGGGCCGGGCAGCGGCATGATGACGAGAATGCTGTTCATGCGGCTGAACACGTCGTTGGCCGAGCCGCGCACCGGCAACAGATGGGCAACGCCTGACGGCTTGCCGTCTTGGCCCTTGATCGGGAAGGACTGGACGATGCCGCGCCTGGTGCCGCCGGCCAGTGCCGAAAGGGCCTGATCGAGCAAGGCATCGGCCTTCCTGTCGGTGATCTGGGCACGCGCCGTGCCGTCCTGCACCATGTCGGGGATCAGCCTGTCCATCAGCGCGTTGCAGGCAAGCAGTTGGCCGCGTCCACCGAGCACCGCCGCCGGCAGGCCAAGCGCCTCCAGCGCGTCGGCCCCGGCACGCGCCTTTTCCAGCCCGAGCCGCGCGCCGACCATGGCCGCGCGGGCGACATGTGGGCGTAAGCGGTCGAGTGCCTCGACAAGGGGACGCTCGAACGGGCCGCGTGCGGTCGAACGCTCGAGGTTGAACGACAGCACGTCGCCGGTGGGCAGCGGGATATGGGTGCCGGCGGCCCAGCCCATGCCGCGTGGCCTGAGGAAATCGCGGTAGATCGGCTCGCGCTCCAGCTCCTCTTCGCTGAAGGCATCGAGGTCGGTGATGAAGCCGGGATAGGCAAGCGCTTCGGCGCGCGCCGCCCGGCCGTTCACCGCCATCCAGCCCTCATCCATGAAGGCCCCGACATGGGGCGCGACCGCCTCCGAGGCGACATAGGCGGAAGCACCGCGGCTGATGGTGAAGAGATAGCCGCCGATGCCGTCGACGGCCCTGGCGAGGTCGTCGAGCAAGGCGGGCCATTTCTCCGGGACGAAGGACGCCTCATAGATCTGGTCGATGAATTTTTCCGACAGCTCCGCCAATCGTTGCCACTCCCACCCTGGCCCGCGACCGGTTATGCAAAGTCATTCGCGCGTGGCGCAAAGCCGGCGAGCGGATCCGCCAGGCCTGGGCATGGTGGAACGCACTGCTGTCATTCAGCTTTTGTTGACCATGCTTGATCGGACGATAGCACTACACTTTGATTCATCAAATGCTGGCTGCCCTGCGCAAACGTCGCAACGGCACAACTCCCTGTGATCTTTCCACAATCTATGGCCGCCGCCGCCACGCACATCGGTTGTTCGGGTGGAGGATGTCCAGGCTGCCCGGCGCCGGCCGCGCCGGGCGGCGCGCTCAGCCGGCCTGGCTTTCTGACGATTCGGCGACGAGGTGGCCGCCGCCGACATCGGTGAGCACCAGTTTCTGAGGCGCGTCGCCAAGCTTGCGCACCGGGCTCGGGATTTCGCGCTCCATGCGGGCGAAACGTGTCCTGCGCCTGAGCGGATCGGGAACCGGCACCGCCTCGATCAGCCGCCTGGTGTAGGCATGGCGCGGATTGGAAAAGATCTGGTCGCGCGTGCCCATCTCGACGATCTGGCCGAGATACATGACGGCGACACGGTCGGAGATGTTCTCCACCACCGCCATGTCGTGCGAGATGAACAGATAGGCGACGCCGAATTCACGCTGCAGCTCCTTCAGCAATTGCAGCACGCGCGCCTGCACCGAGACGTCGAGCGCGGACACGCTTTCGTCGGCGATGATCAGCTTGGGCCGCAGCGCCAAGGCGCGGGCGATGCAGATGCGCTGGCGCTGGCCGCCGGAAAACTCGTGCGGATAACGTTCCATCTGGTCGGCAGAAAGACCGACGCGCTCGAACAAAGCGGCGACCCGTTCGCTGCGCTCTTTGGATGTGCCGATGTCGTGAATCACAAGCGGTTCGGCGACGAGGTCGCCGACACGCATGCGCGGATCGAGCGAGGCGTAAGGGTCCTGGAAAATCATCTGCACGTCGCGGCGCACCGCCTTGCGCGCCTCGCGGCCGAGGCCCTTGAGGTTGCGTCCGCCGATCTCGAGCTCGCCGTGATAGGGCACCAGGCCGGCAAGCGCCTTCGCCGTCGTCGACTTGCCGCAGCCGGATTCGCCGACCAAAGACAGCGTCTCGTTGGCGGCGATGGCAAAGCTGATGCCCTCGACGGCATGGACCCGGCGGTTGACCCGGCCGAAGAAGCCGCCGGTGAGGTCGAAGCGGACATGGAGGTCGCGCGCCACGGCGACCGGTTGGGGTTTCGCCGCTTCGATCTCTGTCTGTGCTGCCTGCCGCGCGGTGCCCATGCGCGGCACCGCGGCCAGCAGGTCGCGTGTGTAGTCGACCTGGGGCCGTGCGAAGATGTCGGCGACCTTGCCCTGCTCGACCATGCGGCCGTTGCGCATGATGATGACGCGGTCGGCCATTTCGGCGACGACGCCCATGTCGTGGGTGATGAGGATGACGCTGGTGCCGTGCTGGCGCTGCAGGTCGCGCAACAGTTCGAGCACTTCGCCCTGCACGGTGACGTCGAGTGCCGTTGTCGGCTCGTCGGCGATCAGCACGTCGGGCTTCAGCGCCAGCGCCATGGCGACCATGACGCGCTGGCGCATGCCGCCGGAGAGTTCATGCGGATATTGCTTCAGCCGGCTTTCGGCCTCGGGGATGCGCACGGCGGTCAGCGCCTCGATGGCGAGTTGGCGCGACTGGGCCGCGGACACACCTTTATGGGCCTCGATCGCCTCGACCAGTTGGCGGCCGATCGACAGCACCGGGTTGAGCGAGGTCATCGGCTCCTGGAAGATCATGGCGATGCGGTTGCCGCGGATGCGGCGCATCCGGCGTTCGTCGAGCGAGGTGAGATCGGTGTCGCCGAGCCGGATCGAGCCGGCCAAAATGCGCGCCGCCGGCTGCGGCAGCAGCGCCATGATCGCCAGCGAGGTCATCGACTTGCCGGAGCCGGATTCACCGGCGATGCACAAGGTCTCGCCGCGCGAAAGCGAGAAGGAGAGGTCGGAGACGACGGGTCGTTCGCCGTCGTCGCCGCGCACGGAAATGGTCAGCCCGGCGACGTCGAGCACCGGCCTGTCGGCTGCCGGGGCAGGGGCTCCGGCAGCCTGTTTCGGATCGGTCGCTGCGTTCATTCGAACACGCAGCGCGGGAAGTAGAATGTGACAACCCAGTTCGGCATGTCGACGATCTCCGAAATGCGCAGGTCGCCGCACACCGACACGAGCATGTAGGCGTCGACGGGGTCCATCTGGTAACGCCGTGACAGCAGGTCGACCATCTGGGCGACGGCTTCTTTGGCGCCGGTCATCAGATCGGGACCGATGCCTGTCGTCACCTCATAGCCCTTGGCGTCGAGATGCCGCGTCACCGGCCCCGGCGTGGTGAAGCGCGGCGTCTTCAGCCTGGCATCCTTGACCAGGTCGAGGGTCAGCACGACGTTCATCGGGCTTTCGATCGCCGTGCCGCAGACCTCGCCGTCGCCCTGGGCGGCATGCGTGTCGCCGACAGAGAACAGCGCGCCCGCCACTTCGACAGGCAGATAGAGCACGGTGCCGGCGGCAAGGTCGCGGATGTCGAGATTGCCGCCGACGCGGCGTGGCGGCACCACCGAGTGGTGCCCCATCTCGGCAGGGGCGTTGCCGATGGTGCCGGCGAAAGGCTTCAGCGGCACGCGGCCGTTTTTGCCGAACAAAGCCGGCTCGAGCGAGGTCGCGTCATATTTCCAGATGGTGAGCGCCGGCTCGGCAAAATCGTCGGCGAGCAGGCCGAAGCCCGGAATGTTGGCCGTCCAGCCGAAGCCGGACGGCTTGAACGCCTCGATCGTCACCTTGAGCGCATCGCCCGGTTCGGCGCCCTCGACGAAGATCGGCCCGGTCACCGGGTTGATCCGGTCGAAGTCGAGTTTGGCGATGTCGTCGACGGTGCTGTTTGCCGTGAGCTGGCCGCCCGAGGAATCAAGACATTCGAACTCGATCGTCGAGCCGGGCGCCACCCGCTCGGCCGGGGCAAAGGAATTGTCCCAGCCGAAGTGATGATGGCGTCCGTGGATGGTGTAGTTGCAGTTATTGCACATCGGTCACATACACATAGTCGTAGTTGATCGGGATATGGACCGGGTCGACATACAGCTTGTCGTCGCCGCCCATGCGCGGCGACTTCATGGTGAAGCGCTGCTCGTTGAAGACAGGCGCCCAGGGTGCGTCGGCCATGATCCTGGCGTAGATCTCGCCCCACAATTTGGCGCGTTCCTCGGCCTTGGCGGGATCGACGATCGAATCGGCGGCTGCCGCCTTTTCGTCGAGCTCCTTGTTGCAGTACCAGGCCCAGTTCCAGCCGCCCTGCACCGCACCGCCGCAGCCAAGGATCGGGCCGTAGAAGTTGGACGGATCGGGGAAGTCGGCGATCCAGGCCATGCCGCCGGACCAGATCATCGGCGCGCCGTCCTTTTCGCCGCCGGCGGCAATGACATTGGCCTGGGCGAGCGACTGGATCGCGGCCTTGATGCCGATTGCCGCCAGATCCTGCTGGATCGCCTGGGCGATGCGCGGGTTGGGATCGGTGTTCATGACGAACAGTTCGGTCTCGAAGCCCTGGGGATGGCCGGCCTCGCCGAGCAGCGCCTTGGCCTTGTCCAGATCGAAGGCGTAACCGGTGAAAGCCTTGTCATAACCGGGCATCGACGGCGGCAGCGGCTGGTTGGCGGGGACGGCGCGGTTGTTGATCAGCTTGACGATGCGGTCCTTGTTGATCGCCATGTTGACCGCCTGGCGCACCTTGACGTTGTCGAAGGGCGCCATCTGGGTGTTCATGGTGACGTAGCCGGTCTGCAGCTGGCCGCCTTCGACGACGCGCGCCTTCTGCTCGGGATCGGCCATCACCTCCTGGAACTTGGCCGGCGGAATGCCGTCGCCCGGAACGTCGACCTCGCCATTCTGCAGGCGCAGAAGGGCTACGATCGGCTCCTGGCCGATCTCGAAGGTGATCTTGTCAATATAGGGCAGGCCCTTGTGCCAGTAGTCGGCGTTGCGCTCGAACACCAGGCGCTGGCCGAGCGTCCACTCGGCCATCCTGTAGGCGCCGGTGCCGACAGGGTGCTTGCCGAAGTCGGCGCCGTATTTCTCGACCTCTTCCTTGGGCACGACATGGCTGAAATTGATCGCCATGACATGCAGGAAGGTGGCGTCGGGGCGCGACAGCTCGATCTTGACAGTCGAGGGGTCGACGACGGTGACGCCGGCCAGGCTTTCCGACTTGCCGCCGGCGACGTCGTCATAGCCGTTGATCGAGGCGAAGAAGCCGGCGCCCGGGCTCTGCGTCTTGGGGTTGGTGACGCGGTCGAGCGAATATTTGACGTCGTCTGCCGTCATCTCGCGGCCATTGTGGAATTTCACGCCCTTGCGCAGCTTGAAGGTGAAGGTCTTGCCGTCGGGCGAGATCTCGTAGCTCTCGGCCAGTTCGGGCCGCAGCGTGGTGGTGCCGGGCTCGTAATCCATCAGCCCGTCGAACAGGCTCTTGATCATCGACCAGTTCTGCCAGTCATAACCGATCGCCGGATCGAGGGTGGCGACGTCGTCCTTGTAGGTGATGGTGACCGCGCCGCCCTGCTTGGCCTTGGGGTCGAGCGTTTCCTGTGCGGTGGCCGAGGCCAGGCCGAGCGCCAGCAATAGCGCTGACGCGGCGACGGTCGATGTCAACAATTGTCTCATTCGAGGTTCCCTTCTCTTTGTTTGTCTGCTTGTCGTCTGTCTGTTGGCAGTCTGTTGGTCTTGTCGGGGATCAGCGCAGCTTGATGCGCGGATCGATGAACGGGGCGACGATGTCGGCGAGCAGATTGCCGAGCACGATGGCGCAGGCCGAGACCAGCGTGACGCCCATGATGATCGGGATGTCGACGCGCTGGATCGCCTGCCAGGCGAGCTGGCCGATGCCGGGCCAGCCGAACACGCTTTCGACCACCACGATGCCGCCCATGAACATGCCGATGTCGATGCCGATCATGGCTATGACAGGCAGGATGGCGTTGGGCAGAGCGTGGCCGAACAGCACGGCGCGCTGGGCCAGCCCCTTGGCGCGGGCGGTGCGGATATAGTCCTGGCGCAGCACGTCGATCATCGACGAGCGCATCATGCGCGAATACCAGCCGGCGCCGAGGATGCCGAGCGTCAGCGACGGCAGCACCATGTGGCTGAAGGTGCCGTAGCCGCCGATCGGAAACCAGCCGAGCTTGACGGCAAAGACGTAGAGCAGCAGCAGGCCGACGACGAATTGCGGCGCCGACACGCCGATGAAGGAGCCGACCATCAGCGCCTGGTCGGTGGCGCTGCCGCGCTTCACCGCAGCGATAAGCCCCATGCTCAGGCCGATGACCAGCTCGCAGACGATGGCGCCGACCATCAGAAGCAGGCTGGCCGGCAGGCGCGCCACGATCAGCTCGCTGACCTCCGAACGCTGGATGTAGGAACGGCCGAGATCGCCGCTGACGAGGTTGGTCAGATAGCGCCAGTATTGCACCGCGAAGGGCTGGTCGAGCCCGAGCTGCTGGCGGATGCTCTCGACCGTCTGCGGGGTTGCACTGCGGCCGGCGATCTGGCGCACCGGGTCGGCCGGCAGCAGATAGAGCAGGGCGAAGGTGATCAGCGACACGCCGAGCAGGATCAAAGCTGCCTGGATCAGCCGGCGGGTGAGATAGGCGATCATGCCCGGCCTCGCTGCGTCGGGTCGAGAATGTCGCGCAGGGCGTCGCCGACAAGATTGAAGGCGAGCGCCAGGGCCAGGATCGCCGCACCTGGGAAGAACACCAGCCAGGGTGCTGCCTGGAAATAGGTCTGGTTCTCGAAGATGATGTTGCCCCACGACGCCGTCGGCGGCTGCACGCCGATGCCGAGATAGGACAGCGTCGCTTCGAGCAGCACCGTCGTCGAGATGCCGAGCGTGCCCCAGACGATGATGGTCGGCAGAAGATGCGGCAGGATGTGGCGGAACAGGATGCGTGCCGTGCCGGCGCCGATCGTGCGCTCGGCGTCGATGAACTCACGTTCGGCCAGCGAGCTGGTTTCGGTGAAGACGATGCGGGCCGTCTGCACCCAGTTGACCAGCGCGATCACCATGGCGACGATCCACAGGCTGGGCTGGAACACGGCGGCCAGGCAGATGGCGAGCAAAAGGGCCGGAAAGGCCATCATCAGGTCGGTGAAGCGCATCAGCGCTGCGCCTGTAAAGCCGCGGAAATAACCCGCGGTGATGCCGACGAGCGTGCCGATCAGAAGGGCAGCGCCATTGGCGACGATGCCGATGATCAGCGAGGTCCGCGCGCCATGGAGAATGCGGGTCAGGAGGTCCCGGCCGAGCAGGTCGGTGCCGAGCCAGAAGGTGGCGCTGGGCGGCAGCGGCGCGCCTTCCAGCGTCAGCCCGTCGAACATCTGCTCGTTGGGGTCGTAGCCGGTGAGATAGGGGGCGAGCAGGGCGCCAGCGACCGTGATCGCGATGATCACCAGGCCGGTCAGCGCCAGCGGCCGCCTGACGAGGCGGCGCCAGACACCGGCGCGTGCCTTGGCCGGCACGGCGATGGCTGATATCTCAGGCGCGATGGGACTGGTCAAGGCCGCCCTCCTTGTCGGTCTTGGCCTTTTCGGTCAGGGCCTTCTCGGTCATGGCCTTGTCGGTCTGGGCCTTCTCGGTGATGGCCTTGTCGGTGAGGGCGACGACACGCCGGGCGGCGTCCTCGAGGCTGACCTGCCAGTTCATGGCGAGCGAACGCAACTGCGCATAAGCGCGCTCGTCGTCGACGCCCTGGCTCGACAGCGCTGCAACAGCGCGGACAATGGTCTGGCGCTCGGCGACGCGCTGCTGGAGTGCTGCGATCTCGTCGGCCAGCTGCCGGCGCGCGGCAAAACTCTGGCGGGCAATCAAAAGCGCGCTGTAGACGCCGGCATTGCCGACCGGCTTCAGCAGCTGCGCATCGGCCTTGTGCGACAGCGCCCATTCGATCCGGCCCGGCGCTTCCGAGCCGATCAGCGCGATCGTCGGCATCGGTGCGGCACCCCGCGCCCACGGAAACTGCTGGTCGAAGCCGAGATCGACGTCGAAGAACACGAAGTCGGCGGCCAGCGCCTCGGCCGGCAGGTCCGGCCAGCAGTCGACGACCTCGAGGCCGATCGCCTGGAGCTGGCGTGATATGGCGCCGACCGTGGCATGCGGGCGGTGCAGCACGAATGCCTTCGCGCCGCCGAGATTGGGGATATGGGCGGCCCGGCTCATGACACGACCCCGCTCATGACACCACCTTGAGCCTGGCACGGCCGAAGGTATTGGCCCGGTCGTAACGCGAGAGATAGGGGTCCGGGGCGACACGCTCGATATGGCTGACGCGTTCGAAGCCGAGCCCCGAGATGCGGCCGATCTCGACCGGCAAGGTCGCATGCTGGGTCTGCGGGTCGACGGCGATGGTGCCGAAGGGCGTGGCGAAACTTGACCTGGCAAAGGCGGTGGACAGTTCGGCGAAACCCGCGCCGGGATTTGCCTGGAGCACCTTGGCCAGCACCATGACAGAGGCATAGCCGGAGGCCTCGAAGGACGACGCCGGCGTCTCGGCAGTGGCGGTGCCGGCGTCGCGGAAATAGGGGCCGACGGAGAGGTGGCCGCCGCCGGCAGCACCGATCGCCGGCAGTTCGGCCTCGGTCAGGTTGCAGGACAGGATCGGGCAGCGCTCAGGCCCGAAATGCGGGTCGTTGCGCGCCAGCTCGGCATATCTGGCGAAGAAGGCGTAGGACGAGGTGCCGATCAGATTGTTGAGGATGAAGGACGGCCGTGTCGCTTTGATCTCCTCGATCAGCCTGGAAACGTCGGCATCGCCGATCGGCAGATAGCGCTCGCCCAGCACCTTGCCGCCGGCATCCGCGATCAGGTCGCGCGCGACGCGGTTGGTTTCCCAGCCCCAGATGTAGTTGGAGCCGAGCAGGAAGCCATCGGCGCCGAAGCGCGGCACGACATGGGCCAGAAGCGGCACCAGGTGCTGGTTCGGGCAGGCATGCATGTAGACGACATGCTCATTGGCCTCGAAGCCTTCATAGGGGCAGGCATACCACAGTGCCGCCCCCGACTTCTCCAGCACCGGGATGACCTCCTTGCGGCTCCACGACGTCACGGCGCCGATGACATGGCGCGCGCTGCTCTGGCGCAGGATCTCGTCGCACAAGGGCGCATAGCGGTCGATATTGCCGCCGGGGTCGCGCTCGATGGCGACGAGCTCGATGCCTCTTGCCGGGTCGGCGTTGACGTCCGATATGGCGCGCATGGCACCCGCATGGCAGGCGTTGGCGACCAGCTGGTAGCTGCCCGAGCGCGAATAGAGCACGCCGATTTCGATGCGCGACTTCAAGAAATTCCCTCCCAAAAACAAAAATGCCCCGCAGCCATCGCCGGGAGGCGAGGCATACGAGGCATGTTTGCCACCCGGCAGTCGGGGCCGGTATTTTGACGTCAGCCTAGCCTGTCGCGCTCTTCAGTCAAGGGGGGCAGATGCGAATGCATGGATCCGGGCGAATCCATGGACGCTTGATCAGGCAGCCCGTCAGATCTGGTGGCCGACAAGCGCCAGGCCGAGCCCGACAAGGATCGAGCCGCAGGCCTTGGGCACGATCCAGCCGGTATTTCCCGATGCGACGCGGGCGAGGGTGACCGAGGCGATGCCGACGGCAGCGACGTCGGCAACCGAGAACACCAGGTTGACGAACATGCCGAGCAGCAGGAACTGCAGCCACACCGGCAAGGCGGCTGCCGGATCGACGAATTGCGGCAGGAAGGTCAGGAAGAACAAGGCGGTCTTCGGGTTGAGGATCTCGACGATGATGCTGTCGCGCAGGCTTTGTGACGCGAGACTGGGCGAGGCCAGGCTTTGTGACGCGGGGCTGGGCGAGGCGGGGCTGGCGGCGTCGCCATGCGGCTTGCCCCAGCCCATGAACATCGAGAGGCCGAGCCAGACGAGATAGGCGGCACCGGCAAGCCTGATCGCCTCGAAAAGCATCGGCGCCTGCTCGATCAGCGAGGCCAGGCCGATGGCCGCGGCGAAGATGTGGACGTAGCAGCCGATATGGACGCCAAAGGCCGCCATCAGCCCGGCCCGGCGGCCGAGCGCCACCGTCTGCGCCGTCATGTAGAGGATTGCCGGCCCCGGCATGCAGGCGAAGGCCAGCGTTGCCAGGGCAAACGGCAACAACAGTTCCAGCGACGACATGCAGGCTCCTCCCCAGTGATCCGATCGCCACATGACGCGATCGCCACATGACGCTGTGGAAGGGAGGAATAGGCTGGGCCATCAGGCGAAAACATACGGCATGTGGCGTATATCGACTGCCCGTCGCCTCGGCTAAATAGTTGATGGTTAAAGAGATATTGACGTGATGTCGGGCGCCGGCAGGGCGCTGCGCGGCAACCTTCAGGCTGTGGGCAAACCCAGGCGAACCGCATAGGCGGTCAGTTCGGCGGCACTGTGGAGATTGAGCTTGCCCATCAGGTTTTCGCGGTGCTTGCGCACCGTCTGCGGGCTGATGCCGAGCCGCTCGGCGATTTCGCGCGCCGTCAGCCCCTGCGCCACCAGTGCGAGGATTTCGCGCTCGCGCCGGGTCAGCGGCACCGGCGACAGGATGTCGGGCACGGCGTGCTGCCTGCCGCTGCCGGACGCCTCGCCGACGGCGAAACGCACGGTGCGGGCAAGGTAGGTGCCGCCTTTCCCGATTGCCTCGATCGCCTCGCCGAGTTCCTCGGGGTCGCCGTCCTTGGTCAGATAGCCGCTGGCGCCGGCCTCGACTGCGGCGCGCACCGTGCGCGGCTCGATATTGGCGGTCAGCACGATGATCTTCAGCCTGGGCACGAGCTCCCTGATGTCGGAGATGAACTGGATGCCGGCAACGCCGGGCATGCCGAGGTCGAGCAGCAGCAGGTCGGCGCGGGTCTTTGTGACCTGCTCCAGCAAGGCCTCGCCATCCGCGGCTTCGGCCACCACCGACATGTTGTCCATCGTCGAGATCAGCATCTTCAGCCCTTCGCGCACCAGCGCGTGGTCGTCGGCGAGGATGAAGGTGAGAGGGCGGTTCATGTGGTCACCATTCATGATGAAGCGATGCGAATCGGCAGAACGCCAACTTATGGGAAATAAAATGGTGGTAGATCAACAGTCCCTGATGAGGAAAGCTTATGCGATCTTCATCCGGTACTTCGGGGGAATCGGATGCAGGAAGACAAGATACGCCAGGCTCTGGTCGAGCTTCTCTATCGCAATTCATATGGCGTGGTCATTTCCAACATCGTCATTTCGCTCGCCGCCGTCTACGTCTTGCGCAGCGGCATTTCCACGCCATGGCTGGCGGGATGGCTCGGCACGCTCTATGCGCTGACGGCGCTGCGCGTCCTTGCCTCCCGCCGCTTCTTCAGCCGGCCGCGCGATATCAGGACGATCATGCGCTGGGCCTGGCTGGCGGCCGCCTTTTCCTGGGTCTCGGGCCTGTTGTGGGGCATGTTCGGCTGGGTCGGCTTCCTGCCGGAAGCGCCGCTTCTTCTGTCCTTCACCGTGGTGGTGCTGACCGGCCTGGTCTGCGGCACAGTGCCGTCGCTTTCGGCCTTTCCGCCGGCGCTGATCGGCTCGATCCTGGCGACTGTGCTGCCGGTCGCCGCCCGCGTCATCACCAGCGGCAGCGCGATTTCGGCGGGTTTTCTGTTCCTGCTCGTCTCGCTCGTGGTGATCAATTTCTACTATTGCCGCATAACCTACCGCATGCTGCGCGAGACCATCAGCCTGCGCCTGGAAAATGAACGGCTCGTCGAGCATCTGCAGGAGGAGCGCGACCGGGCGCAAACCGCCGACCGCGCCAAGACCCGCTTCCTCGCCGCGGCGAGCCACGACCTGCGCCAGCCGATCCATGCGCTCAGCCTTTTGGTGTCGACGATTGCCGTGCTGGCCAAACGCGGCAACGTGCCGGCCGAGCAGGCGCGCGGCCTCGCCGGCCGGGCCAAGTCGATCATCGGCAATCTCAGCGGCCTGCTGAACGCGCTTCTCGACATCTCCAGGCTCGATGCCGGCATCGTCACGGTTGCCCGCGAAACCGTGTGCCTGCGCGAACTGTTCCGCGATTTCCGCGAGGAGTTCGCCACCGAGGCCAAGGAGCGTGGCCTGACATGGCGGGTGGTCGACAGCCATCTGCTGGTCGAAAGCGACCCGATGATGCTGAAGCGGGTGCTGACCAACCTGGTCACCAACGCCTTCCGCTACACCAGGCAGGGTGGCGTCGTGCTCGGCTGCCGCAAGCGCGCCGGGTTCGTCGAGATCCAGGTCTGGGATACGGGGCCCGGCATTCCAGACGACCAGCAGGCAATGATCTTCGAGGAATTCGTGCAATTGCAGAACCCGGCGCGCGATCGCACGCAAGGGCTCGGCCTCGGCCTCGCCATCGTCCGCCGCACCGCCGGCCTGCTGAAGCACCCGCTGAGGCTGGTATCCAGACCGGGGCGCGGTTCGATGTTTTCGATCACCGTGCCGGAAGTCCGCGCTGCGAAGGCGCCGGTGCCGCAGCGCGAGACGCGGACTGAAGCCCTGACCGGCGGCATCATCGTCGTCGAGGACGAGAGCGACATCCTCGAGGCGATGGAGCAGCTTTTGACCATCGAGGGCCACAGCGTCTATGCCGGACGCTCGGCGGCGGAGGCCCAGGCGGTGCATGCGGCCGCCGCCCTGCGCGGCGCGGCATCGGTCGACCTGATCATCTCGGACTACCGGCTGGCCCATGGCGCCACCGGGCTCGAAGCGATCCGCATGCTCAGTGCCTATCTCGGCCGCAGCGTGCCTTCGATCATCATCACCGGCGACACCTCGCCGTCACGGCTGAAGGAGGTGAGCGCCGGCGGCAGCCGCATCCTGCACAAGCCGATCTCGGAGGCCGAGCTCAGCCAGGCGATCCAGGCGGCGTGGGCCGACGGCGGGGCGGTGACGGCGGGGGAATGAGCCTGGCTGGCGGAGCGTGGGCTCTCCGCTTCGTCAATCCAGAGGCGACGTTCCTGTTGGCTCGAGACAGGCGTTGGAGAGACCGGCAACGCTTTGCGCATTCGTCATCCTAGGGCGGAGCAGGAAGCGTAGCGCATGGCGTAGACCCGGGGCCATGCCGTGAAGGTGAGGAATGTGGGGTGGGCAGAAGAAAGAGCACTTGTCCGCTCGCTTGAACACAGTTGCCATGCGGTGAGGGTGGTGGGTGGAAGAAGGAATGCGCGTCCTGCCCCGCTTGAGCCCGGCGGCAATTTCACGGCATGGATCCCAGGGTCTCCGCGACGGAGCTGCGCTCCTGCTTCGCCCTGGGATGACGAAATGGTGGGCTCCCGACATCACCACCCAAGCCCACGAAACAGCTCGTGCCATTCGGGATTGGTCTTCTCGATCAGCTCGACCTTCCACTGGCGTGGCCAGCGTTTGAGCGATTTCTCGCGCTGGATGGCGTCGCGGATGTCGAAGTGCTCCTCGTACCAGACGAGGCGATGTACGCCGTAACGCGCGGTGAAACGAGAGCCCTCGCTTGCCTTGTGTTCCGGCAGACGGCGCGCGAGATCGTTCGTCACGCCGATATAGATCGTGCCGCCCTTCTGGCTGGCGGTCATGTAGACATATCCGGTCATCGCGAGAGATTATTCGCGGCAGGGTTGCGCGCAAGGCCTGCCACATGGGCGCACGCCCCGCAGTTGAACCCCACCTGGCGACGGCCCACCCCTTCGTCATCCCAGGGTCGCCGCGTCGCTGCGCTCCTGCTTCGCCCTAGGATGACGAAGCGGAGAGGCCGCTCGCGGCAACCGGCTCACCACCTAAGCCCGCGACGACGCCCCCGCCCTTCGTCATCCTAGGGCGAAGCAGGAGCGAAGCTCCGTCGCGGCGACCCTAGGATCCATGCCGTGACCTCGCGGCCGGGCTCAAGCGGTCCAGAAGCCTCTCCTGCACCCGTCCCACATTCCTGGACCTCACGGCATGGATCCTAGGGTCAAGCCCTAGGATGACGAATTGGAGAGGCCGCTCGGCAGGCCAAGACCACCCAAGCCAGCGGCGTCCACGCCGTCCTGCGGCGGGGCAAGGCAAGGTCAAAAAACAATCCGGGCGCCGTCGGGTCTCGATGGTCGAGACCGCAACGGCGCCCGGTTGGCCTCAGGAGGCGATGGCGACGGTTCTGATGCGCGACGACAGCGCCCAGAACAACAGGAAGCTGCTGGTGACGGTTGCCGGCGCCGACAGCAGTTCGAGGTTGGGGATGGCGAGCAGGATGATGCCGATGGCCACCGCACCGAACCAGGCGACCATTCCGGGCGCGTAATAGGCCGGGAAATCGTCGTCGGGACGGGCGCTTTCCTCGCCGCTGCCGTCATGCTGTCCGCACATGATATAGGCCAGCGCCACGCCGACCCAGGCGACGACGAAGATGCCCTGATAGGCGAGTGCGACGAGCAGATACTGGAAGATGTCGGCCAGCATCACGACATAGACGATGACGCCGACAATGATCGCCCAGACATATTTCGGCATCTCCAGCTTGAACACCAGCCGGAAGAACGCCTGCATGTTGACTGTCGACAGGTAGAAGTTGGTGGTGTTGATGCGCGTCTGGCTGATCCAGACGAACAGCAGGCCGAGCGCGCCCATCATCACGATCAGCGCCTTGACGACCGACACTTCCGAGGTTGCGCCCTCGAGCGGGATCGTCTGCACCAGGAAGATGCCGACCAGGCCGTTGACGAAATAGGTCAGCGTGTAGAAGGGCAGGCCGAAATTGAACACGGCGTGGTAGGTCTCGTCCTCCTTCTTGCCGAAGCGGGCGAAGTCGAAGGTGCACATCATCATCCACCAGACGCCCATGAAGGCGATGAAGACGTTGATCCAGCCATAGGGCGGGGCGCCGCCATCAGGCGTCATGGTCAGCCAGGCGTTGGAATAGCCGTAATGCGAGATGGCATAGATCACCGTGCCCATCAGGCCGACAAGATAGAGCGGCAAAAGATAGCCGTTGAACTTGTCGAGCCAGTGCTGGACGCTGCCGAGGATCAGCGGCACGCTGTAGATGCAGACGATAAGCGCTGCGACCGCGAAGGTCAGGCCTTCGAAATAGTAGGTCGCCGCCGTGGCGATGACCGAGCCTTCGAACACGGCGTAATAGATGCTCGACACCGCATAGATGAAGGTGGCAATCGCCGAGCCGTAGCGGCCGAACAAGAGCCTTGAAAACAGCGACACCGACAGGCCGCTCCTGATCGCGTAGCGGGTGATGACCGCATTGATCGCCGAGTAGGAGATAACAGTCAGTATCAGGCCGATAATCGTATTGGCGGTGCCATAGATCTCGGCGAGCGTCGCCGAGATGATGAGAAAGAACATGGCGCTGCAGATCGCCCAGAAGGCCATCGTCAGATTGAGCTTGGGCATGCGGCCTTTGGGTGGGACGGGCCGTTGCGAATAGTCGAGTTCCCCTGCGACATCGAGACTTCCAGACATGGTTCATCTCCGAATTTTTGTTTTTTGGCAGATTCTTGATTCTTGATATGCGAACCCCGTTGGCGAAGAAGGCAGCAAGCCCACTGGAGCCTGCTGCCTTCCCTTGATCAGGCGACCTTCAGGGTCGCGTTGGCGGCCTGGCCCGATGCCGTCCAGTAGGGAACCGTCCGCCGCTTCAGCATCTCGCGGAACTCGGCGGTGGTCTTGGCAAGAAGCTCGCCCGAGCCCCAGTCGACGATGACGCCGTATTGCCGGATCAGGTCGAGCATGTTGAGCTTCTTGTCGCGATAAAGGGCGGCGATCTTCTCGGCGTCCTCGTTGAGCCAGTCCTTGCGGTGGCTGGCGATGCGCGCCCGTTCGGCCAGCGTGGCGTTCTCGTCGATCCTGTATTGGTCGAGATCGAGATCGACGACATGGACGACGACGCCATAGTCCTTCTTCGCCCGCTCGACCGAGACATAACCTTCGACCACGTCGCTGAGCACGCTCTGGATATCGCGCTTGAGCGGATCGCCGAGGCCGCCGCCGCCGGCCGAGGGCCGCTGCACGGTGTCGCCCTGCTGCAGCGGCACGCCTGAAAACAGCGAGCCGAGATAACGCTCCTTGTCCTGGCCGGGATTGACCCAGACGCCGTGCGGGATCGACGGCAAGCCGCCCCACAGGCCCCAGGTGATCGAGCGCTCGCGGTCGCAGCAATAAGACACCACGGTGCGTTCGCAGGCGTAGAGCGTGCCGCCCTTCTGGACGCCGAGGCCGCCGCGGAATTCGCCGGGGCCGCCGGAATCGACCATCAGCTCGTGGCAGGTGGTGAGAACGGGCGACAGCCGCTCCTGGCCTTCGAAGGGCTGGGTGCCGAGCTGGACGCCGAACACCGGGCCGGTTGCCGCCCAGCCGTCACGGCCGTTGCGCGCGCCCCAGCCGCCGACCATCCAGTCGTACCACATGAAGTAGGGCTTGCCTTCGTGACGCGTGTCGCGGCCGCCGATCAGCAGATAGTCGAGGTTGAAGGTGCAGGCCATGGCGCGTTCCGGCAAGACCTCCGCCCAGAGCTCGAACACCGCGTTCATGATCTTTTCGAACGGACCGGAGGCGAAGCCGGCGACCGGGGTCGGCCATTCGGCATTGACCACCGAGCCGAGCGGGCCGGCATCGACCGTCACCACCCGGTAGAAGCCGGAGTTCATCGGAATGTCGGGCGACTGCATCTTGGTGCCGGCGACGACGGCGGCGAAGGCGCCGCCATAGCAGCAGTTGAGGAACGAGCCGACCGTCTTGGGGTGGGAGCCGGTCAGGTCGTAATGGACGCGGTCGCCGTCGATGGTCATCTTGACCTTGATCGGCACCAGCCCTTCGCCCTCGTCGGGATCGACGTCGATGTAGTCGATGGTCTCCCAGGTGCCGTCGGGCAGCTCGGAGATGCGCTGGCGCGTCATGTCCTCGACATAGTCCTGGACCTCGTTGAACGACTTCTTGATCGTGTCGACGCCATATTTGTCGCACAGGCGCTGGATTTCGCGCTCGGCCAGGCGGCAGGCTTCGGCCTGGGCCTGGAGGTCGCCGATGATGTCGCTGGGCGCACGCGTATTGTGGGCGATCAGCTCGGCGACGTCGGAGAGATAGACGCCCTTGCTGTAGACCCGGACCGGGGTGATGCGCAGGCCCTCGGCCATGTGGTCGAGCGCGTTGACGTTGAACGAGCCGGGCACGGCGCCGCCGACATCGGCCCAGTGGCCGTTGGCCTGGGCGAAGCCGAGCAGCTCGCCCTTGTAGAACATCGGCGCAAACAGGCGGGTGTCGTTGAAGTGGGTGCCGCCCTGGTAGACGTCGTTGATGACGAAGACGTCGCCCGGGTGCACGTCATGGCCGAACTTCTTGATCACCGCCTTGGCGGTCAGGTGCAGCGTGCCGACGTGAGCGGCGATGTCGCCGCTGCCTTGCATGATGGTGTCGCCGGTCGGGTCGCACAGCGCCGAGGAGAAGTCGCGGGAGTAGATGACGAAGGAGTAGCAGGTGCGCAGGATCTGCTCCGCCATCTGGTCGACGATGTTGACATAGGCGTTCTTTAGGACCTCGAAGGTAACCGGATCGAGCGTGCGGCGATCTTTTCTAGGTGCCATTTCCAATCTCCAATTCAGAATTTGCGTGAGGGCTAAAGCTCGGTCGTTCAGGACTGCTGCGGGACGTGCATCCTGATGATCAGGTACTCGTCGACCTCGGCCTTGATCCCGGGCGGCACGACGATGGTCGAGTCGAGCTGGTCGATGATGGCGGGGCCGGCGACGACGGCGCCCGCATGCAGGGTCGAGCGGTCATAGACCGGGGTCTTGATGCGCTCCGGCGCTTCGTCGAAGCGGACCAGGCGTTCGCCGACGGGGGCGGGCAAGGGTGCTGTGCGCAGTTCGTGCCGGGCGAGCTCCGCCTTGCGGTTGAGGCCGGTGGCCTTGACCTGGATGCGGCACACTTCGACCGGGGCATCGGGCCGCGAATAATTGTGCTCGCGGCCATGCTCCTCATGGAACTGCCTGACCGCCTCGTCGAGATTTTCGATGTCGGCGCTGACCGGGATCGACATCGAGCGCCACTGGCCGAGATAACGCATGTCGATGTAGCGCTGGAACAGCATCTGCTCGGGCGAGATATCCTCGCTCAGCAGGCGGTCGTGGCCGTCTTCTTCGAGCAGGCGGAAGGCGCTGTTGAGCTCGGCCATGTCGATGTCGCTGACCGTGTCGGTGTACATCTGGGTGATGTCATGGGTGATGTCGACGAGCAGGCAGCCCATGGCCGAGGTGACGCCGGGATTTGGCGGGATCAAGACGACGGGGATGTAGAGGTCGCGGGCCAGTGCCACGCCATGCAGGGCACCGGCGCCGCCGAAGGCGACCAGTGCGAAGTCGCGCGGATCGTAGCCCTTGCGCAGCGACACCAGCCGCACCGCGTCGGCCATGTTGGCGTTGGCGACCTTCAGGATCGACAGTGCCGCCTGTTCCGCATCCATGCCGAACGGTTCGGCGATGACGCGGTTGATGGCGCTTTCGGCCAGCTTGACGTCGAGTTCGACCCTGCCGCCGGCGAGCTTGGTGCCGAGGCGGCCGAGATAGACATTGGCGTCGCAGTTTGTCGGCTCCGTGCCGCCCTGGTTGTAGCACACCGGTCCCGGCGTCGAGCCGGCCGATTGCGGTCCGTTGCGAAGCGCGCCGGCCGCGTCGCGCCAGGCCAGCGAGCCGCCGCCGGCGCCGATGGTCAGGACCTCGATGCTGGGGAAGCGGATCGGATAGCCATATTCGACATGCCAGTCATTGGTGACGTGGAGATGGCCGTCGGAGCACAGGCTGATGTCGGTGCTGGTGCCGCCCATGTCGAGGCTGATCGAGTTCTTGTAGCCGGCAAGCTCGGAGATGAAGCGGCTGGCAATGGCGCCTGCGGCGATGCCCGATGCCGCGAGCCGTGCGGCAAATTTGGTGGCGCCCTTGGCGGTCATGACGCCGCCGCCGGAATGCAGCAAAAGCACGTCGCCGGCATAACCGCCGTCCTGCATGCGGCTTTCGAGCTCGGCGCCATACTGGCCGGCGACCGGTCCGAGCACGGTGTTGGCGACCGTGGTGTTGAAGCGTTCATGCTCGAAGATCTCGGGCATGATGTCGCTCGACAGCGAGATCGACACGCCCGGCAGTTCCTCGAGCAGGATGTCGCGCATGCGCTGCTCGTTTGCCGGATTGACGAAGGAATTGACGAAGCAGATGGCGACGTTGTTGACGTTGCGCTTTTTGATGACGCGGGCGAGCTCGCGCGCCTCGGCTTCATTGACGCCTTCGATGACCTTGCCCGAATAGTCGATGCGCTCCGACACCACCAGGCGGTCGCGGCGCGGCAGATAGGGCGGGGCCATTTCCTTGTAGGTGTCCCAGAGATCGTCACGCGTGCCGCGGCGGATTTCGATGACGTCGCGAAAGCCCTTGGTCGTGACCATGATGGCCGGCGGGAAGCGGCGGGTGATCAGCGCATTGGTGGCAAGCGTCGTGCCATGCGAGAACAGGATGATGTCGCGCAGCGCCACGCCGCCCGCCTCGATGCCCTTGAGCACGCCGTCGATCGGGTCCGGCGTCGTCGGCGTCTTGGCGACATGGATCTTGCCGGAAGCCTCGTTCAGGATGCACACATCGGTGAATGTGCCGCCCACATCGCAGGCCACACGCACCGCAGTGCCAAATGTCTCTACCTTGTTCACGTCCAGTTCCTCCTCAGGCTGATTGGTGTTGTCGTGCTTCCGCCGGGCGGGGCCGTTTTGGCACAGCTCCGCACGTCTGGAATCCTTGCGGAATCCCAGGGAATTCGGGGTGCGAGCGAGGTCAGTCGCTCGAAGCGGCAATGGGTAGTGTCAGCGTCGTTGCTGTCTGCGCAGCCGAAGAGACGGGGCGCGCAGCGCACTGGTGGTAAAACGCAAAAAGGCTCCGGCGGAGATGAACCGCGGGAGCCTTTTTGCTCTGGTCTCAGCCCGCAGCGTCGCAGGCCTGATGTCGATGATCATCCGCAACTTCCCGATTTCTGTCAACCGGGATTTCGTCCGATCGGCGCAACATCAGGCAAAGCAACCTGTTGCGCGGTTTGTCGGCTCGCCTGCGAGCGTCGGACAGGCTTTGCCGGAACAGGGCAGTGGCCTGATATCGTTTGCCCAGGCGCAAGCGAGTTGACGGGGCAGGGCGCTTGAGGCACAGTTTACGTAAGGACAGCGATGTCCCGATCAGTCGAGCAAAGGCGCTTGCTGCGGTAACCCGCGCTGGGCGCTTTTTTTGTGTCGAGTTCGCGGATGAACAATCTGACGGAGTTGGCAATCGATGGCGACAAGAACCGAGGAGCCGATGAAGGTCGGCGTGTTGTTCTCTGAGACCGGCGTCACTTCGGTGATGGAACGCAGCATGCTGAATGCGACGCTGTTTGCCATCCACGAGGTCAATGAAGCAGGCGGCATCGACGGCCGTGAGCTTGTTGCCGTCCATTACGATCCGGGCTGCGATGCGGTTGCCTATCACCACCTCGCCAACCGCCTGCTTGTCGAGGACGGCGTCCGGATCATCTTCGGCTGCTACATGTCGAGCACGCGCAAGGCGGTGCTGAAGGCGGTCGAGCACCGCAACGGGCTGCTCTGCTATCCCGCGCAATATGAGGGCTTCGAATATTCGCGCAACGCCATCTATTGCGGTGCCGCCCCCAACCAGAACAGCGTCCAGCTCGGCGAACATCTGCTCAATCATGTCGGCCAGCGCTTCTACATGGTCGGCTCCGACTATATCTGGCCGCGCGAGTCCGACCGCATCATGAACGAGATGCTGCTGAGGCATGGCGGCGAGGTGGCGGGCCGCGGCTATCTCAAGCTCGACGCCCGGCGCTCGGCCTACAAGCCGCTGATAGCAGACATCAAGCGCAAGCAGCCTGATGTGATCTTCTGCAATTTCGTCGGCGAAAGCATCGTCCATTTCTACCAGGCCTTCGCCGAAGCCGGCCTCGATGCCAGGGCGATGCCGATCGCCAGCCTGACCACCAGCGAAACCGACATCCAGGCGATGGGCATCGACGTCGGCGCCGGCCACATCACCTCGGCCAGCTATTTCCAGTCGGTCGGCGGGCTTGAGAACGAACGCTGCGTCGAGCGCTACAAGAAGAGGTTCGGCAGCGATGCGGTGACCAACATGTGCTGGGAGGCGGCCTATTTCCAGGTCCATGTCGTGGCCAATGCGCTGCGCAAGACAGGCACCGACGATGTCGAGACGCTCAGGCCGGCCATCCTCGGTTCGGAATTCGACGCCCCGCAAGGGCGCATCCGCATCGACCCCGACAATGCGCATACCTATGTGTGGCCGCGGGTGGCACGGGCGCGCGAGGACGGCCAGTTCGAGATCCTGTCGAGATCGGCAACGGCCATCCGCCCCGATCCCTATCTCGCCAGCTACAATCCCGAGGAATGGGGGGAGCGCCTGGCCATGCATTCCTTATGACCCGTGCTGGGAGGCAAGGGACTTCAGCGATGACCCTGTGCCGAGGGGCATGGGGACAAGAAACCGCCCGACATCAGGGCAAACGACACCCTGGGCAAGCGTTGTTGCCGACGACATTGCCGTAATGAGGACCAATGGTATCACGTAGCCCCCACGTGGCGCCGCATGACGGATCAGCGCCGATCCAGATCAAGGACATACGCTCGCTGCGTGTGCTTCTGCTGCAGCCCAAGAGCAGCGAGGGCGAGGAGCTTTGGCAGCACCTCAACCGCATCGGCTGCCAGGTCCAGACCAACTGGCCGCCGCCGGCGGAAATTCCTGCCAATATCGACGTGGTGTTCGCCTTCATCCGCCCGCTCGTCGAAGGCGGCATCAGCTGGAACTGGAACGCCGACGACCCGCCGGCGGTGCTGATCGCCATCGTCGACTATGAGAACCCGATCATCGTCGAGAAGGTGCTGCGGCTCAGGGCGCAGGCGGTGATCGGCCTGCCGCTCAGGACTTTTGGAATCCTCGCCAACATCCTTCTGAGCGTCAACAACCACCGCCGCGAAGAGCGGCTGCGCATCCGCGTCGAGCGGCTCTCCGCCAAGCTCAAGGCGCATCGCGACATCGACAAGGCCAAGGAAATCCTGATGGCCACCAACAAGGTGTCGGAGCAGGTTGCCTACGAGACCTTGCGCGAGCAGGCGATGAACAAGCGCACCACCATCGAGGCGATCGCGCTTGCCATCATCAATGCCAGCGACGCGCTCAAGCTGCCGGTGAAGGAGGCCGTTGCCTAGGCATCCGGGAGAGGGGCCGATGCGCTCCTCGGTCACTCCCGGTCGGCCTGACATGCCGGCGGCCCGGGCCTGTGGCGCATCGAATGCCGGCGCGCCGCCGTCGCGCCGCGCTTGAGGCGATTCGCCATTCGGCCCGAGCCCGCGTGGCCCGTGACGCATCGCATGCCGGCGCGCCGGAGCCCCCTCGACGTGTCCGCCCCGAGTCCCAGAGATCCACCCCGGGACGCCCCCCGGATGCCCCCCGGATTCCCATTGACATGACCGGCTAAATCCCTGACGCTTCACCCCATCGCGCCCGCACCGATGCGGGCCGATGGCAGAGCAAAAAAGCTCCCGCGGGTCACCCCGCCGGGAGCTTTTTGCGTTCTGGATGCAACCAGGCGGGCCGCCTCGCGCCGCAGCCGAGGTCCGCAGACCACTGACGTCGCGCCGGCGTGCAAACGGGTGCCGGAATTAGGGGGCGGAGTTCGGGTCGGGCCGTCGTGACCGGCGGTCGTTGCGATAGGGCGGCAGACGCCGGCGACAGATGCCGGTGGCAGACGCCGGCGACAGATGCCGGCGAAAGATGCCGGCAACAGGGGGCCGACGAGGCCGGCGACATGGTCATTTCAGGAGGTGGCGCGCATGACTATTTCAGGCCTCGACTTCGGCGGAGGCGACATGGCCGACGCGGCTTTGGCGTTGACCCAGGACCCGCACGCCCTGCGCGGCGCTGCCGGCAACCGGCTCGAAATGGCGATCGGCCGCGAGGTCAGGGCCTGCAGGCGCAGGCATGGCATGACCATCATCGAGCTGGCACGGGCCGCCGGCCTGTCGCTCGGCATGATGTCGAAGATCGAGAACGGCATCATCTCGGCGTCGCTGACCACGCTGCACCAGCTGTCGCGCGCCCTGGCCGTGCCGCTAAGCGTTTTGCTGAAACCGTCCGAGGAACTGCGCGACGCCAGGTTCGTGAAGGCCGGCTTGCCAACCGAGCGCTGCGGCACGCGCGCCGGTCATCGCCCGCTCGGCTATGTCGTCCCCGATGCTGCAGGTGTCTCGGTCGACCCCTGTCTCGTTTTCCTGACCGATGACGCCGACCGCCCCGCCTTGCGCCAGCATGCCGGCACGACATTCATCTATCTGCTGGAAGGCGAGATGGTCTGGCGCCACGGCATGGAACTTTACCGCATGGCCCCTGATGACAGCCTGTTCTTCGACGCAGCCGCCCCGCACGGCCCCGATCAGCTGCTGACGCTGCCGGTCCGATACGTCTCGGTCGCGTCATGCCGGCCGGCCAGAACGGGCTGAGCGAGGGCCGGGCGCATTCCATTGCCCACGATTCGCCTGGGCATGGCTGAGGCGCGAGGATGAGGGACCTGGGGCGGAAGCAGGAGAGCTTTCTGGACCGCTTGAGCCCAGCGACAAGGTCACGGCATGGATCCCAGGGTCTCCGCGACGGAGCTGCGCTCCTGCTTCGCCCTAGGATGACGAAGGGGTGGGCCGTCGCCAGGTGGGGTTCAACTGCGGGGCGTGCAGCCATGTGGCAGGGCTTGCGCGCAACCTTGCCGCGAATAATCTCTCGCGATGACCGGATATGTCTACATGACCGCCAGCCAGAAGGGCGGCACGATCTATATCGGCGTGACGAACGATCTCGCGCGCCGTCTGCCGGAACACAAGGCAAGCGAGGGCTCTCGTTTCACCGCGCGTTACGGCGTGCATCGCCTCGTCTGGTACGAGGAGCACTTCGACATCCGCGACGCCATCCAGCGCGAGAAATCGCTCAAGCGCTGGCCACGCCAGTGGAAGGTCGAGCTGATCGAGAAGACCAATCCCGAATGGCACGAGCTGTTTCGTGGGCTTGGGTGGTGATGTCGCGAGCCCACCATTTCGTCTTCCCAGGGCGAAGCAGGAGCGCAGCTCCGTCGCGGAGACCCTGGGATGACGAAGGCACATTGGTTTCGGCCAACCGCCACGGTTGGCGCTTGGGCAGGCTCCAAGGCTGGCTTTTGGCAAGAGCTCGTGGCAACCGCAGAGCATCGCTAGGCGATCTGTGCCGGTCGCCGCCACTGATAATTGGCCTCAGGCCCACCCCTTCGTCATCCCAGGGCGGAGCAGGAGCGCAGCTCCGTCGCGGAGACCCTGGGATCCATGCCGTGACCTTGCCGCCGGGCTCAAGCGGTTGAGAACCAGTGCTCTTTCTGCACCCGCAGCACCGCACGGCCCCGAGCAATTGCTTGAGCTGCCGGTGCGTTTCCTTTCGGTCGCGTCATGCCGGAAGGCAGGGACGGGCTGAGCGCTGGCCGATGTCGGCCGTTTCAACACGCGCGATTCGTCTGCGCATGGCCGTGGCGTGATGCGCAAGGCCGTTGCCATCGCACGCCAGATGCCATGGGCGGACAGATCGATGTCTTGGGAAAAAAGCTGTCGCGGGGAGAAAATGGTCGGAGTGGAGAGATTCGAACTCCCGACCCTCTGGTCCCAAACCAGATGCGCTACCAGACTGCGCTACACTCCGAAATCACATTTCGACGCCGTGCCTAGTGGCTTCCGCTCGACATGGCAAGGGCAAAAAAGCGGAAACCGGCTTTCGCCTTGCAGCAATGGCGATTGCGCAGTAAATGACGGGCGCATCTGGACGTCCGCGCTCGCTGCGGACTCACGAATGAGGGAATTAATGTCAGCGCGAATTTTCAGCCCTGCCAAGACCGCCATGCAGTCGGGCAAAGCCAAGACCGGGCACTGGGTGCTCGAATTCGACGCCGAGAAGCCGAAGAAGATCGACCCGCTGATGGGCTACACCAGCTCCGGCGACATGATGAGCCAGATCCGGCTGACCTTCGAGACCCGCGAAGAAGCTGTCGCCTACGCCGAGAAGGAAGGCATCGCCTTCCGCGTGCAGGAGCCGAAGGAAGCCAAGCGCCGGCAGATTTCCTACTCCGACAATTTCCGTTATGACCGCAGGACGCCCTGGACGCACTGACGTCCACGATCACGCCGGCCCCGCCGGCCAGCGGTCCCGTAGCTCAGCTGGATAGAGCACCGGCCTTCTAAGCCGATGGTCACAGGTTCGAATCCTGTCGGGATCGCCACTTAATTCAATGGCTTAAGTCGCGCCAGGCTCGGCCGCTTGGACAGATCGCCTGTTACGATCTTATGGAGAGCGCTGAGGGTAGGTCGAATTCGAAGGCCGACACCGTGGAGCTTTTCAAAGCATCCTCCCTCACGTTTCGGGGCGGAAGCTTACCGATAATCGCTCGCAGTCGACGGTGGCGCATATCAGCAACCGTCAATGTTCCGACAATAGGTCATTCTGGCGCCAAGTGCCCTTGGCGGGTCGATTGCGCCTAGAAGAGCGCAGCGATGGCGCCGGCTATTCCGAAGGCTGCCAATGCGAGGATGGTGATCGGATAAACGACAAACGCGGCGACATCGCCGCCAGGCAACGACGTTCGGAAGTTCGTGAGCACAGGCAACAGGGCAACCGCGAGCAGGATAAAAATCGCGCTGACCGACAAAGCCACTTAGCTCTCCTTCCTGTTGCAGCAGACGCGGCCGCGTCATCGCAGCCGGAAGAGCGTTCTACAGTGCACAGTTCACGGCGACGACCACGTGCGCCACATCCTCGGCAGTCGCCGATCCTGTTGGCGTTCATTCTTCTGGGCAGCGGTCATCCCCAACGGAAAAGACCGCCCGGATGTTCCTCCCGATCCGGGCGGTCGCTTCAGGAGATCGCCTGCCGTCCTTCCATCTCCTGAAGTCTTATGTGCGTTCCGCACACCACGCTTCGGGCAGTGCACTTGGCTCGGCCATAGCCTGCCCCGTCTTAAGCGCATCCTCGAGGCAATCGGTGAAATACGCGGTTTCCGCAGTCGCCCCGAAGTGGTTGATGCGTATTCGGCCCTGGGACTTGCTCATGACGATGCCAACCATCCTCAGCCTTTCCTGCACGTCGCGATACTTCATCCCTCTCCACCCCCTTCATTTCACGTCAGAACACACGCCGGCCAACCTCCCTGGCGGCTGATATGAAGGCTCGGCGGGCGTCCGGGGGAGCCCGCAACCCATCGAGCACATCGCGACATATGCGAACGGCCGAACGGTATCGCGGGCCTGTGCAAGCCGGTCTTCGCAGTCGCAACCACTCCAGCGCTTCCCAGGCGGACGCTATCGTCCTGCGTCCGGCTCGGTTCTCGCGTGCTATCACCACCGGTGGGTTGAATTCCTTGTCCATGTTGAAACTCCCGGCGCGGGGCTATCCTTCGACCGCCGCCGAGGACGTCGTTTCGGGCACGCCGTCCATGGCTGCGAGCTTGTCAGCGCACATCACGGCAGCGCCTGCGACTTCCTCCGACCCGAACTGGCTCCAGCCGCCGTCTTTGACAAAGTCATCTCGTTGCCAGGAACTGAGAGCTTTCAGGTCGGTCAGTCTTTGGGCCGCATCGGTGCCACCGAGAAAGCGGTTCACACATTCCGTAGAGGCCAGTTCCGCCACGGCATCCCGCGCCGCCACCGTCGCCATAAGCCTCGCGGATCCGCCGGTAACCCAGCCTCCAGCAGTAAAACCGAATATCATGGTCAAAATAGCGCTGATCACAATTGACCAAGCCAAACTCTTCTTGCTTGGTCTGTAATCTGAAATCCTCTGATCCAAGGACTTCCGGTCATTGTTCGCCTGATTCATTTCGGGCTCCTTCCGCATTGATTGCTGCGAGATTGAGCATTCACGAAGTGTAACACATTATTTCGATCTGTGGGGCCGCCCTCACGGGATCGTGAACAAGCGTTACTGTAGGGATATCATCAAGAAGTGAGCGTTCGCTTGGCGGCGCGCTCACTGGCCGCGCACGCGGCCCGCAACCTGCAGGCGCCGGCAGAGGCGGGCGCCAGAACCAGATGTCCGGGCGCCGCATCTTTCACCGGCGGCCAATCATGGCCATTTCGCGTGAAGGTGCGCGCCTGCCCCGTGGCGCGGGCCCATCCCGCGCCACTGACGCGACATGCAGATCAGTCGAGATGCTCCGGCATGTCTTTCAACTGGTCCTTCGTCCACGATGTCACCGCGTGGACCTCGCCATCCTGGTCGCGCATGAAATCGAGCTGGCTGACGGGCACCGCGACCGGTTTTGCCCCGATGCCGAGGAAGCCGCCGACATCGATGATCACCTGGGCCGTGCTGCCGGATCCGTGGACATGCGACACCGATCCGATGTCCTCGTCGTCGGGGCCATAGATGGTGGTGTCGGCAAGCAGATCGGGCGTGAGTTCGGCCTCGGTGAGGCGGACGTGATTGCTGTGGTCCATGACTGATCTCCTCTGGGGGGAATGGCGAAACCATCCAGTCGGCGATCCGTTCCGACAAACCCGCCGCGCGGCGGCAATTGTGATCGTGATGCGGCAGCTGCGGGTGTGCCGGCTCGCGGTTCGATCCGGGCGGGGCTCGGCTGGGTGCTCACCCAACGATGGAACTTCGGCGCTGTTGTCGGGTTTAGACACTGCACATGTAGCCGGTTTCGTCCCTTTCCCGGCTGCGCATCCCAGAACCTGACGGCCTGCCGACGGAGACGTGGGCAGGCCTTTCTTTTTGGTGCATCAGCGCTTCAGCTTGCGCTGAAGCTTTTCGACGTCCTTGTGGGGCGCGGTGTCGGGCTGGTTTTCGTCGGCGTCCGGATTGGCTGACGGGTCGTCCCGCGTGTCTCGTGTCGGTTTGTCGTTGCGCGTCGGTTCGTTCCTGGGCGTCGGTTTGTCGTTGCGCGTCGGTTTGTCCTGGGGCGTCGGTTTCACCCTGGGCGTCGGATTGTCCGGGGGCAGTGCCGGCCTGGGTTCGGCTGGGCTTTGCCGCGTTGCTGTCTTGGCCATGGTGGGTCTCCGTTTCCTGTCAACAACCCGCCGTGCTCAGCTAGGGTTCCCCCACGCAGCGAAGGATGCCGCCCGGCTCAAAAATGTGCGTCTGTAAAAGAGGCCCGTCTGGTTGCGGCTGAAGGCGATATCAGCCGTCACCACCCGGTTTCCGGTCTGCGGGTGTCGTTCGACAGTGACGATGCGCATTTTGCCGGCAATCCTGCTCGCCACCTGCATGGTGGCGACCCGCGCGCCTGAGCCGCGGTCAGGCCAGTTGATCTGCAGCGTGACAGTATCGCCGCTGCGTCTGCCGGCAAGGCTGGCCGCACCGCGACGTGAACCGACATAGGTGCCGGAATAACGCGCCCCTTCGGCGCGCAGATCGACGCCGATGCGCCTGGAGAAGACGATTTTTGCCCGGCAATTGCCGTCCAGATTGAGCGAAGCGCCCTTGCTGCGTGATCGCAGCGTGCAGACGACCGGGACCGGCGCCGTATCAGGCCGCAGCCGGACCTGGCCGGAGCCCTGCCAACTGCCGGAAAGCGTTTGAAGAAAGTCCTTCTCCGTCGCAGGGGCCGCCGACAGCGACATCAGCGCCAGCGGGAGTGCCAACAATGCCTTGCTCATCTCTGCCCTCTCGAGGTCATGGGCCTGCCCTCTGCGCGAGACGACCGGCCGGTGGTCATGGATCATGCCGAAAGTGCCTGACGATTGGCCTTGTTGTCGGCCAGCGCCGTCAGGTCCTTGCAGCGGCGGAGGTCCCGGTAACCCCTTGGTCGGGACCCGGGACGTGTCATTGTCTGTCGTCGTCGCGGCAACGATCGACCGTGGTTCCCGACGGCAGCATCTGTTCGAGGCTGCGGATTCCGGTTTCGATCTCGGCCAGGTCGTCCCACGGCGTTTCACCGGGGTAGAGCGCCCGGTACAGGCTGCGCAGGCTGGCATCGAGGTTGCGCAGACGACCGATCTTCTCATCGATGGACAGGTCGGGGTTGTCGATGATTTCGGGCGGCAACATGGCGCTCACCTTTGCATGCACGTGTCGTGCCGGCCTCGGCCGGCAGGCATTTTCTCAGTAGCCGCCGATGATCGGCAGGATCTCGCCGGTGATGTAGCTGGAGCAGTGCGACGAGGCGAGGAACACATAGGCGGGGGCGATTTCCTCGGGCTGGGCCGGACGCTTCATCGCAGTCTTTGCGCCGAACTGCGCCACGTCCTGCGCCTGCTTGTCGGACGGGTTCAGCGGCGTCCACACCGGTCCGGGCGCGATGGCGTTGACGCGGATGCCGCGATCGACAAGGTTGGCGGCAAGCGCCCTGGTGAAGGCATGGATGCCGCCCTTGGTCATCGAATAGTCGACCAGCTCCTTGCTGCCCCTGATGCCGGTCACCGAGCCGGTGTTCAGGATGACGGCGCCTGGCCCCATATGCGCGAGCGCTGCCTTGGCCATGTGGAAATAGCCGTAGAGATTGACCTTGAGCGTGGTGTCGAAATGCGCCTCGGTGAGGTCGGCGATATCGGCCGAATGCACCTGGAAGGCGGCATTGTTGACGAGGATGTCGAGCTTGCCGAATTGCTTGACTGTCCTCGCCACCGCCTTGCGGCATGCGGCGGGCGAACTGACATCGCCGCGAAGCAGGATGCAGCTGCGGCCTTCCGCTTCGACGGCGAGCTTTGTCTGCTTCGCATCGACGTCTTCGCTGAGATAGCCGATGGCGATGTCGGCGCCCTCCCGCGCAAACAGCACCGCAACCGCTCGACCTATGCCTGAATCGCCGCCGGTGATCAGCGCGACCTTGCCGGCGAGTTTCTGCGAGCCGAGATAATAGGGCGCGTCATACATCGGCGCCGGCTCGACCGCGGTTTCGTGGCCGGGTTTCGGCAGATGCTGCTTCGGGAAGGGCGGCGCAGGATAACGTCTGGCGCCGGCCTGCATCGCCTTGGCGGGCCTGGCTTTGCGCGGCGCCTTGCGCCCGTCGTCCTTGTCTATCTTTGCCTGTATTGCCCGTTGCCTGCCTGCGGCGGCGGCTGGCTGCAAGGAAGCCACCGGTTAACCCTCCGCCTTGAATATCTTGGCCATCTGCTCGAGCTTTTGACGGTCCCGGCCATGCAGCCTGACAAGTTCTGCGGCCTGGAGCGGCGACAGATCGCTGGTTTCCACGAGGTGTCTGACGAGTTCGTCATCGGTTGGGAGAGGTGGGGTCGTCGATTTCATGGTCGCGCCTGCGGTTGCTCTTGAGGGGTCCCGCGGCTCTGCCGGTTTGTTCGGCAGAGCTGCAGGACGGTTGATCATGCGGCCAAGGCCTGGCGGTTGGCCTTGCTGTCTGCCAGCATGGTCAAATCCTTGTCGGTGGTCTCTTCCTCGGCCAGGGTGGCGGCGAAAAGTTCCGCTGCCTCCGGCATCTTCATGATTTCAGCCCAACGACGCAGCGTGCCGTAGCGGGTGATTTCATAATGCTCGACGGCCTGGGCAGCCGAGATCAGGCCGGCGTCGCCGGCCGCCGTGCCCTTGAACTCCTCGAGGATTTCCTCGCCCTCTTCAAGGATGCCGTCGATAGCGGGGCACGTCTTGCCCTTGGCCGGCTTGTCCATCAGCGCGAAGACCTGCTGCAGGCGCTCGACATGGCCTTCGGTCTGGTCGCGGTGTTTCTCGAACGCCGCTTTCAATTCCATGGAACTGGCGCCGCGGGCCATCTTCGGCAGCGCCTTCAGGATTTTGCGCTCGGCGTAGTAGATGTCGCGCAGAGTGTCGTGGAAGAGGTCTTCAAGGCCCTTTTCTTTGGTCGGCATGGTTGGCTCCTGTGGTTGAGATCCCTCGGGGCCAGAACGACTGATGGCGCTTACGGTTCCGGAGGATTGAGGAGAACGTCGCCGCCGCTGCTGCATCGGCAACAGCGTGCGCGCCAGTTATCTCGGCCAGCCCCTGTTATCTCGGCCAGCCCCCGTTATCTCGGCCAGCCATGGCAACCATAGTGGCGCGAGAAGGTTGAGTGAGTGGCCTAGAGGCAAACACGCCTGAAAGGCCAGGAGAAATCAAAAAATGAAAAAGCTCATTCTGGCGCTTGGCGCCACGCTGTTCCTTGCCGGCACGGCTTTCGCAGGAACTGCTGAAGGCGTGATCAAGGAATACAACAAGGAGACCAAGGTCATCATGCTGGAGGACGGCAAGAGCTTCACGGTCGGCGCCGACGTTGCCGTTCCCGCTGAGCTTGCGGTCGGCAAGAAGGTGGTGGTCACCATGGACGGCGACGACATCACCAAGGTCACGCAGGTGACGCTGTCACCGCCGATGTGATCTGGTTCTCCAGCGTGTAATCTGGTTCTCCAGATCGAGCCCCGCTGCCTTGAGGTGGCGGGGCTTTTTTATTTCATGGCAGGGGGCCGCCGGCCCGATCCCCAAGGGCTCATCAAAAGGCGTTCGTCAGGTCGAGGCGCTTCGGGCTCGGCTCCGATGAGGGTCGAGCGGGGTATGGCGCTCAGGCGTCCATCATCATCAACGAGCTGGTCTGTACTCGCCGATCCCGAGCAGCCGCAAGCCGGCGGCGAAGCGGAACAAGAATGGGTGAAGGCCGGGGTGCTGCCGATGCTGCGGCGCCTGACGCAAGGGAAAACGCACGCGAACTATTTCCCCATTGCCCCGCTGTCGAAGTCCAGCTTGTCGCTTGAAAGAAGGCGTGCCATTGCCTCGGTGATGGTGAGATCGTCGTAGGGCTTCGAAAAGAAGCGACTGCCTCCGGGTAGCATGCTCTCCTCGATGATGGCAGCACCTGAGGCTACGATCAGCTTCACGGGCGGCCATCGATCGCGGATGTAGTGGGACAGTTTGATACCGTCCATCGTCCCCGGCATCTGCACATCGGTGAACACGAGATCGATGTCATCTCGCATTTCGAGGATGCGGATTGCTTCGTCGGCGTCGCCAGCCTCCAGCGCTTCGTAGCCCGCCGACAGGACAAGATCGACTGCGCTCATTCGTATGATTGGACTGTCTTCCACGATCAGGACGACCGGTTTGCCGTTCTTCATTGGTCACTCAAGGTGGGCTGCAGCACTGCAGTTTGTGGGAGCAGATTGGTTTCTACGCCGCTGAACAAAGGTCGGTCCGCAGGCCCGCGGTTTCCCGACGGCTGATTGTGACCACCGTACCTGGGGCCGCGTCGCTCACCGTAATTTCGGCGTTCAGGTTCTTAACGAGCGCTTCCACGATGCTAGTCCCGAGCCCTGCCTTGGGCGCATCGTCCCCCACGGGTATTCCGATCCCGTTGTCGGCAATGGAAGCGTCCAGTCGTTACCCGACGATCGATGCTCGATCACGATCGTCCCGGTCCGCTCGCCGGGAAAGGCATGCTTGAGGGCATTGATCACGAGTTCGGTTACGATGAGCCCCATGCTTATGGATATGTCCGCATCCACGGTGCTGTCATCGACCTTCACCTGGATTGACAGCCTCTCGGGGTCTGCGATCATCGATGCGCCAAGACTTTGACAAAGCTGCGTGAAATAGCCACGGAGCTCAACGCTGCCGCCAGCGGATATGGAAAGCTGTCGTTGCAGCGCTGCGATTGACATGATGCGATGACGGGCGTCGTGGAGATGTCCACGAACCTCCTCCGACTGCACACGACGTGCACTCTGCATCAGGACGCTGGCGATAATCTGCAGACTGTTGGCGACCCTATGTTGGACCTCCTGCAGCAGGATGGCCTTGTCGCGAACCAGATTATCCTTCAGGCGAGCCTGGGCGCGCATGTCGGTCACATCGGTTATGGCGAGAAGCAGGCGAATATGGTGGAGGTCGCCGTCGTCGAGCGTTCTTGCGTTGACGACCAACTGCCGCGTCATCTGGTCTGGTCGCTTCAGGTCGATCTCGTAGGCATCGATGCTCGCACTGCCGGTCGCGGTCGCCGTCAACAGTGAAACGAGCTTGGGCATCGCCCACTCCCCGTTTCCAAGTTCGCCGAGGAGCTTGCCTGCGACTGACGCGGGGTCGATCTCGAATGCCCGGCAGAACGACGCGCTTGCCGCAATAATTCTGAGAGTGTCAGACAGGAAAAGCAGCGGTTCGTTGGAAGACATCACCACGGCAAGGGTGCTTGCCGCTTCAAAATGCTCTGTCGGATGTGGCATGGAGAGGCCCTCAAGGGCCGGAGACTCACGAAGCAAGTCATGACTCGGCAGTTGCGTCGAAAGGCTGATTGGCCAGATCCGACACGAGTATTGTACCACGGTTGATGCGCGGGCCTTGCATCGATTGTTCCAACTTGACCGCAATGCCGGCAACTCGATCTCGGCCCTGGCGGAATGGGCGGAAGACGGACCCCGTCGGGCGTGCAACCGCTGTACGTCGCCGCGCGGTACGGCTCCCGGCGTGCGGCCGATGGTCAGTCTGGCTGTTAGACAGGCTTGCGGCACGCGCCCTGCGCGAGATCGGCAGGGCATGGATGGTATCTTCTGGCTTCGGACACATTAACACCAAGGCTTTCACCGCCTTTTCCGGCTGCGCTGTACAATCTTAGGTGGAATCCGCTGAATTCCAAAAGCTGGAGTTGACAACGCGACAGGGCTGTCCTACATGTGGAACATCGATATTTGCTTGCTGAGCTTTGGTTACCGCGCGTTTGGCACCGCGCCCTGAACGAACCTTTTCTTTCAAAAATCGCTATCACCATCCGCAGCGCTTCGGCGTTGTGGTCCCGCTTTTGCTATGAAAGGGTTCATCATGACCACTGGCACCGTTAAATGGTTTAATTCCACCAAAGGCTTCGGCTTCATCCAGCCCGACAATGGCGGCGCGGATGCGTTCGTTCACATCTCTGCCGTCGAGCGCGCCGGAATGCGCGAACTCGTCGAGGGCCAGAAGATCGGCTTCGAGATGGAGCGCGACAACAAGTCCGGCAAGATGTCCGCCTGCAATCTGCAGGCCGCCTAAGCCATCCAGTATCTGTCTCTCCGTTGACCACGGATGTACTGGCACTGTGAGAGCATGATACCGATCAAGGTCAGGCAGCCCGCCTGACCTTTTTTATTGCCGCGCACCCTGTGCGGCCTCCCAATCGGAAAAACCATTGTTTCAGACACACAGCAAATCCCGCCAGCAGGCGGAGATTGCCTTCAGCCGTGCGCAATCGCAATTTTTCGCACGCAACACCCCCCTCGATGTGGTGGACGTCCTCGTTCGCTCGCGCGAGGAAAAGACGCTCCGGCTTCGTCAGGCGCGCCTCGCAAAGGAACTGCATGATCGTGCAGGGGCGACCGCGATCGCTCCTGGCCAGGCAAGCCGAGACCAACGGACCGCAGCTGTCGCGAGACAGGTCTGACGCGGCGCCCTGTCATCCGCGCATTGTCAGGCGGCTGCTCAAGCCCAGCGTGAACCAGGGCCCCGCGTGAACCCGGCCCCGCGTGAACCCGGCCCCGCGTGAACATTGTCCAGGGCCGAGCCACCCAAAGGAATAGCCATGTCGGAAGACACCAATGAAATTCACGCGATCAACACCGCCTGGCAAATTGCGATCCAGGAGGTCCTGCGCATGGTCATCCGCGACATGTATCGCGCGGACGGGGAGGTCGCCTTCATGGCGCATATCAAGCGCATCGAAGAGGCGGCGGTCGACAGCATCTACACCGACCTGAGGCTGCGCGGCACGGACGACTGGACGACCATGCTGGTCAAGGAGAAGGCGAGCAATTTCGTGACCACCTTGCTGACATCGTTCACATTCGACCGGGCCTGATCTGGCGACCGGGCTTGATCTGGCGACCGGGCTTGATCTGGCGACCGGGCCTGATCTGACGACCGGGCCTGATCTGACGACCGGGCTTGATCTGGCTGCGACGACCCGAACCGTCGGGCGTCGACCAGCGGAGATCGTGGCAAGGCGGATCCGTGCCTGAGCGTCTTTCCCGCGCAGTGCCAGACAACCCTCCGGCGTGCCTTCGCCCGGGGAACTTATCGAGGCGACCAGAGTTGTAGTGGCGAGCATGGCCTCCCCCCTCCGGTCATGCTCACACCAGGCCTGCCGGATGTGCCCCATCCGGCAGGCCTTTTCCATGGAACCTGTCATGAACTCGGCGATTGAGCTTGCCAGCGGGCAATTGTCCGTTGTGCAGGCTGCCACCGAGGAGGCGCCTGCTTTCTTCGCCAGCCAACTGGGTCGCGATCCCCGACAGGCAGAATTCAATGAACATCCTCCGGCAATCACCTGACGCTGAAGCCATCCGTCACGACCTCAGGCTGCTCAGGAAACGGATCGCCGATCTGCATGATCGCAGAAGTTTCGACGACGTCGACATTCTATTGTCGGTGGCGGAATCGCATGCCGACCAGCGCTTGGCTACCCTGTGTCGTACCGGCGGATAGGGTGAGGTTCGCTTGCCGCAGCTTGCACCAACGCCTCTATGAGCGCATCGGGATAGGTCTTTTCGGGGCATAATTCGGCGATCAAGCATCGTGCCGGCGCATGAAGGTCGGACTGGTCGGTCGGCAACGGGATGATGCGGCGCAAGGCGCCGAGGACAGTTTCGAAATCCAGTGCCGAGACGTTCGAGGAGCTGTTCACGGCTTCCCGCCCGCAATTGGGGCGGAAGCTTGAGGCCAACAGCCACTGCCATGCAGTATCAGGCAATTGGGCGGCGTTTGCTGCAGCGACCATCTTTTGACGGCATTCTGGAGATTGTTTCACACAACTTGCGCGCAAGGCAAGCACCGCTATCGCCGCCGCTTCGGCGCAAAGCGCATGCGGAAATTCCGTCGGGCTTCATCATCATGGATCGTCTGGCACTGGTCCGCGGCGACCAGATTGGCCTCGGGCACCATGCGGTCGAATGCCTCTTCCGTGCTGCGGATGCGATAGTGGCGGTGGCCGTTCTCGCTCGGCAATATCGTCTTGACGATGAAGCTGTTGGGCGTGCCCAGGGGCACGCCGGCACGGGACCTGAGACTGACCGTCTGGTCGACGCTGAAGGCGGTGGGCTGGCTCGGTTCAGGCATCTGTCCGGGTCATCTGCCCGCGCGGCCGCTGCGTGATGATGGCGTCAAGTTTGCGGCGGGACGGGCCGTATCGCCTGATCATCGCCGCGGCTTCGCCGCGCATCAGGTCATATTTGCGCGCGAACTCCTCGATCTCATATTCCTGCTTCGATACGAGCTTGCGGTCCTGCTCGGTTTTCTTTGGATCGTCCGGCATGTCTGCCTCCTGTATTAGCAAATGGTAAAACGCGCATGCGAGCCATTCGATCCGTCAGCTGGCGGCATGGGCCGCCATAGCCAGGCGGCCCGATCGGAATGCCGGATCGGGCCGTCAGCATTGCCCGGGGTCAGACGCCCGCGTCGAAGAAGCGACGGCGGCGGTTGACACCGGTTCAGACTACGGGTGTCGGATCAGTGGGGTCAGACCACCGGAGGAATGCGCGTCGCGTATCGCCGGCGCTCTTCCTCGATATCCCTGGGCGAGTACGGGTCGGCCGTTTCGTCGAAGGCCGTCCAGCCGCCATCGGCATAGACTGCCCGGCGCTCGCTGACATCGACTGGATTGGCGTTGTGCAGGATGGACCTTGCGGTGTCTTCTTCAGCGCCTGCGGTGACGCGCGCGGTCACCAGCGTGCCACCCCGCCGGACGCCTTCGGCGTAGACATGGGCGTCATCGGCGGGGACGCCGGAATCGGTCAGCGCCCCGATGAGGCCGCCCGTCGCACCGCCCGCCAATGCACCGGCCGCAGCACCTGCGGCGGTCGCCGCCAGCCAGCCGGCCGCCACCACCGGGCCAACCCCGGGGATTGCCATGACGCCGAGACCGGTGAGCAGGCCGCCTGTGCCGCCAACCAGGGCGCCGATACCCGCGCCGGTGCCGGCAGCGTCTGCCGTATCCGACGAGCGGGCGTCATAGGAGCCGTCTGCATTGCTCGCCACGACACTGATGTCGTCATGCGAAATGCCGGCGCCGTGCAGCTCTTCGACCGCTGCCTGTGCGTCGGAATAATTGTCGAACAACCCTGTCACACTGACCATTGTGATCTTCCTTTTACGATTTGAAATGATGGGAGGAGGCGCGATGACGTCATCGGGCCCGATTACTGGGCGACGACATTGCCCTGATAGTCGAGCGAAACGGCCATTTCCTTGCCGTCCTTGGTCGCCTTGCCCTGCCAGATGCCGCTGTCGGCCTTGACCAGCGCCGTCACGTTCTGGAAGCCCGCCTCTTCGATCTTGGCCTTGGCCTGGGCTTCGGTGAAGCTGTTGGCGCCGGCCACCGGAGCCGTCGGATTGACACTGTCAGGCGTGGCGATGGCCGGCGTCTGAGGGTCGGTCGACGGCTGGGTCTGCGCCTGGGCATGGAAAGCCGTGGCAGCCAGAATGGCCGCGCTAAGTATAAGATTTTTCATTGTTTTCTCCTGACTTGCGACAATAGAACCGTTGGCGAGACGATTGGTTCCCAGAAAGTGCCGGCACAATTTCGGCGCGCCGGCCCAGGCCGCCGCCTGGAATCGATGGCCGATCGGACGCATCAGCGGGGCGACCGGGATGTCGCAAATGCCGGCTCTGCCGGCGGTTCCCCGGAGAGCGGTAGTGCCAGTTGCGGCCCCCTTCATGTCGCGTCCCCCACTTCATTTCGCGGCCCAGGGAACCGCACCGGCGTCGCGGCATTGAGGATCATGTGCGCACCGCACCCCCTCTCCAAGGAATGAACAATGGCCAAGTCAACGAACCGCACGTCGGGCAAGCTCGCCACGATCCATGACCAGAAACTCCGGCGCGGCGAAGGCGGCGAGCTGCACCAGCTGGCCGAAGGCGCAACCCATGTGCTCACCACCGCCCAGGGCGGCCCGGTCTCGGATGACCAGAACTCGCTGAAGATCGGTGCACGCGGACCGACGGCGCTGGAAGACTTCCACCTGCGCGAGAAGATCTTCCATTTCGACCATGAGCGCATTCCCGAGCGCGTGGTGCATGCCCGCGGCTACGGCGCGCATGGCTATTTCGAGACCTACAAGTCGCTGGCAAAATACACCCGCGCCGACATCTTCCAGCGCGCAGGCGAAAAGACGCCGGCCTTTGTCCGCTTCTCCACCGTTGCCGGCAGCAAGGGTTCGGTCGACTTGGCGCGCGACGTCCGCGGCTTCGCGGTCAAGCTCTACACCCAGGAGGGCAACTGGGACATCGTCGGCAACAACATCCCGGTGTTCTTCATCCAGGATGCGATCAAGTTTCCCGACATCATCCATGCGGTGAAACCCGAGCCGGACAGCGGCTTTCCACAGGCGCAATCGGCCCACGACAATTTCTGGGACTTCATTTCGCTGACGCCCGAGAGCATGCACATGATCATGTGGGTGATGTCCGACCGGGCGATCCCGCGTTCGTTCAGGTTCATGGAGGGTTTCGGCGTCCATACCTTCCGGATGGTCAACGCCAGGGATGAATCGACCTTCGTCAAGTTCCACTGGAAGCCGAAGCTCGGCCTCCAGTCCGTGGTCTGGAACGAGGCGGTCAAGATCAACGGCGCCGATCCCGATTTCCATCGCCGCGACCTCTGGGACGCGATCAAGGCCGGCAATTTCCCCGAATGGGAACTGCAGGTCCAGCTGTTCGACCAGGAGTTCGCCGACAGTTTCGATTTCGACGTGCTCGACGCCACCAAGCTCATCCCCGAAGAGCTGCTGCCGCCTGTCCCGGTCGGCCGCCTGGTGCTCGATCGCATGCCCGACAACTTCTTTGCCGAGACCGAGCAGGTGGCGTTCATGACGCAGAATGTGCCGCCCGGCATCGACTTCTCCAACGACCCGCTGCTGCAGGGGCGCAACTTTTCCTATCTCGACACCCAGATCAAAAGGCTGGGCAGCACCAACTTCACCCATATTCCGATCAACGCGCCCAAATGCCCGTTCCACCACTTCCAGCAGGACGGTCACATGGCCATGCGCAACCCGGTCGGCCGCGCCAACTACCAGCCGAATTCCTGGGGCGAGGGGCCGCGCGAATCCCCGCAAGCCGGGTTCCGCTCCTTTGCCGACGTCGAGAGCGGGCCCAAGCAGCGGCTGCGCGCCGAAAGCTTCGCCGATCACTACAGCCAGGCCAGACAATTCTACCTGAGCCAGACCCCGCCGGAGCAGGCCCATATCGCAGCGGCGCTGACCTTCGAACTCGCCAAGGTCAAGACGCCGGTCATCCGCGAGCGCATGGTGTCGCATCTGGTCAATGTCGATCGCGGCCTGGCCAATGGCGTCGCCGCCAATCTGGGCCTGCAGTCCATGCCCAAGGCGGCCGACGCTGCAATGCCAACGCGCCAGGATCTCGAGCCGGCAGCCTCGCTCAGCATTCTCGCCAAGGGACCCGAGCGCTTCGAAGGACGAAAACTCGGCATTCTCGTCACCGACGGCACCGATGCCGCCCTGCTTTCGGCGCTCAAGGACGCGATCGCCAAGGCCGGGGCCAGCTGCGAGATCATCGCGCCGAAGGTCGGCGGGGCCAAGTTGAGCGACGGCAGCCTGGTGCCGGCGGACCAGATGATCGCCGGGGCGCCCTCGGTGCTCTATGACGCGGTCGCGCTGCTGCCGGACGAGAAGACGATGCCAGCCTTGTCGGACAATCCCGATGTTCGTGACTTTGTCTCCGATGCTTTCGCGCACTGCAAGTTCATCGGCCATGTCACGGCTGCCAAGGGGCTGGTTGAGAAGGTTTGCGGCAACGGCGCACTGGAAGATGAGGGCGTCATCCGCCTTGCCACGCCGCAGGACATGCCGGCTTTCGTCGAGGCTCTGGGCAGATTGCGGGTGTGGAAGAGAGAAGCGCGCTGACGCATGTCAGTCGCAGGCGAGCGGGTCCGGTGGCCCGCTCGCCTTGGCCGGAGCCGGCGCGTATCCTCTAGAGCGTTTCCGCTTTTCTTCGAATCGCGGAATCTCTCTATCTTCTTGTTTTTGCGCAATTCCTGACGGAAAACCGCTGCACACTTTTCCTGGAATTGCTCTAGCGCAGAAGCCCGGCCGATCGCAGCGCATCCTCGATTGTCCTGGTGATCCCCTCGGCGCGGGCCGGCCTGGCGGGAGCCGCTGCTCTTTCTCGTTTTTGCGGCAGCAGGATCTCGACCTGCGGATCTGCGATTTGCCAGAATTGCGCGATGCGCTGCGTCGACGAGATGCCGGCGTCGATCATGAACGGGCCGGGGGTCCCGATGCCGTTTGCAGCCAGCGGCGTGCCGTGCCCCATGCCTTTGATGCGATACTGTTCGATCACCTCCCGTCCCGAGCCGTCTTTCCAGACGCGACGGCTGTGGCCGTCAACCATGGTCGTCCAGGGCGGCGCTTCATCGTCGATGCCGTGAATGGTTCGCCATTGGCCGATGATGTCGTCGGCGTTCGATCCGACGACGATCTGGTCGGCCGAGCCGTGCCAGACGGAAAGCGTCGGCCATGGGCCCGTGTGGGGCGAGGCGGCGCGCAGCAGCTGCTGAAGCCGCGCCTCCGAGGGGCCGCCATGGCCGCGCATGCGGTCGAAGGCCGTCGGGATCGAATTGGCCGTGCCAAAGGGCAATCCGGCGATGATGGCGCCGCCGGCAAACACCTCCGGATAGGTCGCCAGCATCACCGACGTCATCGCGCCGCCGGCCGAAAGCCCGGTGATGAAGATCCGGCCGCGATCAAGCCGATGCGCCAGAACCATCGCCTCGATCATCTGGCGGATCGACAGAGCTTCGCCGCCGTTGCGCATCATGTCGCCCGGCTCGAACCAGTTGAAGCAGAGATTGGCATTGTTGGACCGCTGCTGTTCTGGAAACAGCAGCGCAAATCCCTGGCTGTCGGCAAGGGCGGACCAGCCGGCGCCATGGTCGTAGCCCGACGCGGTCTGGGTGCAGCCATGAAGCACGACGACCAGCGGCGCTGAGCCAGGCAGGTTCTCCGGAACATGGCTTCTGGCTCGCAGGGCACCGGGGTTCGAGCCGAAGTTCACCAGATCCCTGAGCGGGTCGTCATGCCGCTCCGGCGCGACCGTTTGCGCACGGCGTGCTGCCAGGCGCGAGATCGTATCAGAGAGGTTTCTCATGGCGGTGTCCTGTTTCCGCAGCCCTGACCGGACCGCGCGCCCTCCACAACGCCGATGGGCGTCTATCGTTGCTGCACTGCACAATAAATCGCGCGGCGCAGTTTCCAGCCGCGCAGGCGCGACAAAGGCCTGCTGAGGCTGCCGCCTCAACAGGCCTTGGCCGGGCAGGCTGGCTGGTGCTGATCTGGGTGGCGGGCAGGGCTGTTCGCGACCTCTGTCTCCCCGAACGCGCCCCGCACGATCCGGAATCCGAAGACCTTGTGGGCCTGGCCGCTGGTGGCAGCGGCCAGACGGCTTGGCGGTTTCGCAGGGTCTGGTGTTGTCGGCGCCTGCGCCACCTTCCGCTCGCGCTGGCCACGTCCACAGGTGGAAGTCGCCAGAAGACCTGTCCTGCGCGATGCGCTGCCAGAGCCGGTCGACCGCCCGCTGGATGCGCGCTTGGGTCAGGCCGAGATGTTGTGCCGCCTGCGCCGGCGATGCCGGGTCCCAGGCAAGGCGGTCTTGCGTGTTCGACATCAGGACGTCGACGAGCGCGTCCCTGACTTTGTGCATCGGTCATCCCAAGGCTTTGGTGACAAGCACCTGGGGCCAAGGCGCAGCCTCAGACCTGGGCCGACGCCCGGCCTCGCAGCCATGTGCGGCAACAGCTCCAACACAAGTCCGATTGCTCCGGCATCGGCAAAGACCAGGCCGATGTTCTCCACGATCCCAAAACCGCCGTCGAACGGCCGAGGGCGAAACAACGGTCGTTGCCCCCGGGGGCGCCGCCAGGCGGATCATGTCTCCGGCACCATTTCAGTTTCACGGCGGCGCCAGCCGATGCTGGCAAAGGCGATGGCCGCGGCGATGCCCAGCACGATGGCGATGGCCAGCGCAGGCCAGGTGCCGAAACGCGCCATCAGCACTGAAAAGACAAACGGAGCCAGTGCCGATACGATCAACCGGATCGACGATATCTTGCCCAGCAACGCGCCATAGCCCTCGGAGCCGAACAGGGCCAGGGGCAGGGACCCCTGGACGATGCTGGTCAATCCCGACCCGAGGCCGAAAAGGATGGCGAAAGCCGCCGCACCCCAGATCCAGGGAGCCGACACCAGCAAGGTCGACAAGCCGGCGACGAGGAAAGCGGCGGAGATCACCGCCAGCACCAGCTGCGACAGCCCGCGGCCGGCCAGCATGTTGATGAAGCGGCTGAACACCTGGGCAGGGCCGAACAGCGTGCCCACCAGCACAGCACTCGCCCCAAGCCCGACGGCGCTGAGCAGCGGAACCATGTGGACGAGCAGCGCCGACAGGACGAAGCCTTCGAGCGCGAATCCCAGGCCCATGAGGGCAAACGCCCGGCGCCGATCCCAGGAGGCGACGCTTCCTGCGATCGCTGCCACGGCTCTGGCCCTGTCCTTGCCGCCGCGGCGATCGGCGTTCATCGCGCGTGCCAGCCAGCAGTGAAACGGCAGGCACGCCACCAGATGCAGGACGGCGAAGGCGAGATAGACCTGCCGCCATGTCAGATGCGCGTGCAGTTCGGTGGTGATCGGCCAGAACAGGGTCGAGGCAAAACCGGCAATCAATGTCAGATGGGTGATGCTCTTCTGGCCGCTTTGCGGCGTGATCTGCACCAGGGCGGCAAAGGCCGCGTTGTAGAGGACGAAGGCCGAGGCGATCTCCATGACGATCATGCCGGCGACGAAGGTCAGGCGATCGGGTGCGAGCCCGCACAGGACCAGCGACAAGGCCGCGACCAGCGAGCCCAGGGCCATCATCGCACCCGCGCCATGGCGATCGATGCGGCGGCCGATGGACGGCGCGGCGAGACCGCCGATCAGCAAGGCGGCGGAAAAGACTGCGAACACCCATTCCTGCGTCCAGCCGAAATCCCTGGCCATCCCGGGCGCGAGGATGCTGAAGCTGTAATAGAGCGTGCCGTAGCCGATGATCTGGGTCAGGCCGAGGCCCCAGATGACGGTGCTGCGGCGCTGTTCAGTTGAAACGGGCGGTGCCATTTTCCATCTTTCCGGGATTATCGAAATAGCTGTCAAAAAAACTATGCCGCGTTGTCTTTCGTCTGCGGGGAGCGAACGTCGGCGCAGCATTCGTCGGAGAGGAAACCGAGAAGGCCGTTCATTGCGGCGTAATTGGCACGGCAGATCAGTGTTGTTGCCTGGCGCTCCTGCCCAACGAGACCAGTGGCGATCAGTCGATGCAGATGATGGGAGAGGGTCGATGCGGCGATGCCGATCCTCTCCTGCAGATGGCCGACGGCGAGCCCCTGTTCGCCGGCGCGGACGAGGGCTCGGTAAATCCGTAGTCGCGTCGGGTTGCCGAGCGCTTCGAGCTGGGTAGCTGCTGTTTCGAGTTTCATGGAAATAGCTAGCGCCCACCGCGTGGCAACGTCAATGGGTATTTCGAGAATGATAGAAATATGCCGTTAGGACGACGACCTTGCCGACGACCCCAACGGCGGGACCAGATGCTCTAGATCGCCTTGAGCTTCATGCGCGCCTCGAGCTTTTCGGCATCTTCCTTGCGTTCGCTGTAGCGGCTGGTCAGGTAGTCCGAGACATCGCGGGTGATGAGCGTGAACTTGACCAGCTCTTCCATCACGTCGACGACGCGGTCGTAGTAGGATGACGGCTTCATGCGGCCAGCCTCATCGAACTCCTGGTAGGCCTTGGCCACGGAAGACTGGTTCGGGATGGTGATCATCCGCATCCAGCGGCCGAGGATGCGCATCTGGCTGACCGCGTTGAACGACTGCGAGCCGCCCGAGACCTGCATCACCGCCAATGTGCGCCCTTGCGTCGGCCGGATCGAACCTGTGGCCAGCGGGATCCAGTCGATCTGCGATTTCATCACCCCGCTCATCGCCCCGTGCCGTTCCGGGCTGGTCCAGACCTGGCCTTCCGACCAGAGCGACAGCTCGCGCAGTTCCTTGACCTTCGGGTGATCGGTTGGCGCGCCGTCCGGCAGGGGAAGGCCGGAGGGATCGAAGATGCGGGTCTCGGCGCCGAAGTGCTCCAGCAGGCGCGCAGCTTCCTGGGTCAGGAAGCGACTGTATGAGCGTCCACGAAGCGATCCGTAGAGAAGCAGGATCCGCGGCTTGTGGGTCGACAATGCGACGGACAGCTTGCTGCGGTCAGGCAGGTCCAGCGCGTTGCTGGCGATGTTGGGCAGGTCAGGCAACGCGGTTTCCCCAGGCATCGATCAGCACCTCGCCGTCTTCCTTGTGAAACGGCCCTTTTTGCGGAAGCGGCAGGATGTCGAGCACGATCTCGGAAGGTCGGCTGAGCCGCACGCCCCAGGGCGTGACGACGAACGGCCGGTTGATGAGGATCGGATGCGCCAGCATGGCGTCCAGCAACTGGTCGTCGGTCAGCTTCGGATCGTCCAGGCCCAGTTCCGCATAGGGTGTGCCCTTCTGCCTGATGGCTTCGCGCACGCTGAGGCCGGCCTTGGCGATCATGTCCTGCAGCACGGCGCGCGCGGGCGGCGTTTTCAGATAGTCGATCACAGTGGGCTCGACCCCGGCATTGCGGATGAGCGCAAGCGTGTTGCGCGACGTGCCGCAGGCGGGGTTGTGGTAGATGGTGACGTCCATCAGGCGGACCTTTCAGCTTCGGTGGAGGATTTGACGGCCGCGCCGCGCTCGTACCAGCCCTTGCTGCGGTTCACGATCCAGACGACCGACAGCATCACCGGAACCTCGACAAGCACGCCGACGACGGTTGCAAGTGCTGCACCCGAGCTGAAGCCGAACAGGCTGATGGCGGCGGCGACCGCCAGCTCGAAGAAATTGGAGGCGCCGATCAGCGCCGACGGACCGGCGACGCAATGCTGCTCGCCCGAGATGCGGTTGAGCAGATAGGCCAGGCCCGAATTCAGATAGACCTGGATCAGGATCGGCACCGCCAGAAGCGCGATGATCGCCGGCTGGGCGATGATCTGCTCGCCCTGGAAGCCGAACAGAAGCACCAGCGTCGCCAAAAGCGCCACCAGCGAAAGCGGCTGCAAGGTGTGCAGCAGTCGGTCGAGCGCGGCCTGGCCGCCTGCGGCGAGCAGCCGGTGTCTGATCAGCTGGGCGATGACGACGGGAATGACGATGTAGAGAACCACCGACAGGACCAGCGTGCCCCAGGGAACGGTGATCGCGGACAGGCCGAGCAGCAGGCCGACGATCGGCGCAAAGGCAACTACCATGATGGCATCGTTGAGCGCCACCTGCGACAGGGTGAAATGCGGTTCACCCCTGGTCAGGTTCGACCAGACGAAAACCATGGCCGTGCAAGGGGCGGCTGCCAGGATGATCAGACCCGCAATGTAGGAATCGATCTGGTCGGCGGGCAGAAGCGGGCGGAAGAGCCAGCCGATGAACAGCCAGCCGAGCAGCGCCATCGAGAACGGCTTCACCGCCCAGTTGATGAACAGCGTGACGCCGATGCCGCGCCAATGCCTGCCGACCTCGCCCATGGCGGCGAAATCGATCTTCAGCAGCATCGGGATGATCATCAGCCAGATCAGCACGGCGACCGCAATGTTCACCCTGGCGATCTCGGCGCCGCCGATGGCCTGGAAGACAGCTGGCAGCAGATGGCCAAGCGCGATGCCCACGACGATGCACAGCGCGACCCAGAGGGTCAGGTAACGTTCGAATGTCGACATGATTTCTGGCCGTCCCTTAACAGCAAGCGGGCGCAAGGGCCGGCTGGCAGATGGCCGGATTGCCGGCGCAGCAGTCCTCCATCAGAAACCGGATCAGGCCGCTCAGGGCCTGGTAGTCGGCCGAGTAGACGATGGAGCGCGCGTCGCGGCGGGCGGTGACCAGCCCGCCACGCTCCAGCTCCTTGAGGTGGAACGACACATTCGATGCCGTAACCCCTGCGGCCTCGGCAATGCTGCCTGCGGCCATGCCGTCCGGCCCGGCCTTGACCAAGAGCCGGACGATCTTCAGCCGCGTTTCCTGGGACATCGCCCCCAAGGCGATCAGCGCTTGACGTTCATCCATATTTCAACAATCCTAGAAATGTCAAAATGAGGAATAACCGAGATGCCGACCCCTGACAACCGCGATTTTGCCGGCTCGAACGATTTCCCGGGCGACGACATATCGATCGGTGAGCTGTTGTCCGTCCTTGCCGAACACAAGGACAAGCCGTTGCTGTTCAGCTATGGCGGCCGCACGGTGAAGCCGGGCTATCATGTCACCGAGGTCAAGGCCGGAGCCTTTGCAGCACTTGATTGCGGCGCAAACCCCGAGGCCTGGACCGAGCTCTTCATCCAGCTCTGGGATGTCGACGAAGACGGACGGACCCATATGACCGCGGGAAAATTCGCGGCCATCATCGGCAAGGTAGGCGCGCACGTGGCTCTTGATCCCGGGGCCAGGCTGACCTTCGAGGTCAGCGACGGCATCGCTGCGATACAGCTCCACAAGGCATCCATGCCGCTTGTCCAGGGCGGCGAGGTCCATGTCCAGCTCTCCGCCCGGGCGTCGAGCTGCAAGCCGCGCGACCGCTGGCTTGTCGAGCAGGCGAAGGCGACCACTGCCTGCTGCGGCCCCGCCAAAGGCGATGGCCAGCCCTGCTGCGGCTAGGGCGTAAAACCCTCACAGCTTGATGGCTGCTCCGGCAGGTGGTAGCAATTTCGGGTCCCTGCATGATGGGTTGGAGACGGATGGTCAGGCCTTCCAGAAGACCCGGTTACGACAATTGCGACGCAGAGAGCTGCGCCGGGCGCTAGCCCGTTCGCCATTTCTGCCGCTTTTTCCGTAACCGCTTCTGGAGTCATAGAGATGCGCCATTCGCTGCGCTTTCCTCCTGCTGTCCTGTTGGTAACTGCATGCGCCCTGTGGGGAGCTGCGACCGTCCTGAACAAGGCGCTGCTTGCGTCGATCAACCCGGTGACGCTGCTGGTCGTCCAGCTGGCGCCGAGCGCCCTGTTCCTGTGGGCTGCGGTTCTGATCACAGCCTGTCCGGCTCCGGCGACGTCATACTGGCTTCCGCTGATCGCGCTCGGCGTGCTCAACCCGGGCATTTCCTACACGCTCAACCTGATGGGGCTTGCAAGTGTATCGGCAAGCGTCTCGACGCTGCTGTGGGCGGCCGAACCTCTGATGATACTGGGCCTGGCGGCACTGTTCCTCGGCGAAAAAATCACCTGGCGGCTGTTGCTGGTGATGCTGCTGGGTGGTCTCGGGGTGGCTTTGGTGGCCAATGTCCATGGCGGGCTCGACGCCATTGCGCCCCAGGGCGTGGTCCTGCTGCTGGGGGCGGTGCTTTGCTGTGCATTCTACACCGTGTTCTCGCGACAGCTGGTCGAAAGCGTCGACCCTGTCTTCACCGTCGCGCTGCAACAGACGGCCGGACTGGCTTGGGCGGTGGCCTTGCTGCTCGTCGGCACGCCATTCGGCTCGGTCGACGATATCAGGGCCATTCCTCCTGCTACTCTCGTTGCGGCGGCAATTTCCGGCCTGCTTTATTACGCCGCTGCCTATTGGCTTTACATCGCCGCGCTGCGTTGGGTTCCGGCGGCCGTTGCCGGCAGTTACTTCAACGTCATCCCGATATTCGGCGTTGGGCTTGCCTACCTCTTCCTCGGCGAGACGCTGACGCCTGTTCAGTGGCTTGGGGCGGGTGCAATCCTGGCATCGACCTACGCGCTGGTTCGGCTCACCAATGGTATGGGCTCCGGGCGATCGGCGGAATGACCGAGCAGGCGGTTTGACCGCAGGCATGACGGCCCTGGCCTCCGGTCATGCCGACAGCCTCCGCAGCTTTGCCGCATCGCCGGAGGCTTCGTCCGCGCTGCCATGGCGGGGGTTGTTCGGCCTCGCTCTCTAGCTCGCCGCCGGGGCCACGAGGTGCTTCATGAAATAGACCGAGGCTTTCGCGTTGCCGAAGGGATCGACAAAGTGGTTGGGCACGATGCCGATCTCTTGCCAGCCCCGTCGCCGGTACAGCCGCTCGCCGGCGCCGGCCTGGACCGTATCGAGGATCAGCAACGAACGGTTCCGATGACCAGCTTCCAGCTCGACCCTGTCCATCAGTGCCGCGCCAAGGCCGCGTCGCTGGAAGTCGCGGTGAACCAGAAGCTTGTAGACCTCCGCCCGGTGTGGTGCATTCGGTTCAGGCGACAGATAGAGCTGCACGGTTCCGACCACCTGGCCCTCGATCAGGGCGCAGACCAACAGCCGCTCGCCCAGGCTCACCGAGCGAATCGTGCCGTGCCAATAGGCCCGCGCCTGATCTGCGGAAAAAGGCAGCACGAAGCCGACGAGCGCGCCATCCCCAACGCTTGCCGTCAATATCTCCACCAGTCTCGGCATGTGCCTTTCGGCTTCGACCGCAGTCAGCACGGCGATCGTCATGTTCGCATTCATCGGCGATCTCGTCTCAGCACCGGTGGCGGAGCCATTGCCTTGTGAGTGGCCCTTCGAGGTCATGTGCGGCGGTGGCTTTGTCAAATCGCCCCCAGCCGGGATGGCGCTTCGGCGCACTTGAGCGCGTTCGGCAGGCATATCGGCATTGCTGCGGTCGGCGATGCGCGGCGACGGTTGCCCCGGTGCGGCCCTGAGCTCAGACCTTGCCCTCTTTTTGCGCCTTTTCGAGCTTTTCGTGGGTCTTCTCGAACAGCGTCTTTTCGACAGGCTCCGGCCGGAACTGCTTGTCCATCTCCTTGACCTGTTCCATCGCCTTCTGGTGCGCTTCGGCTGCACCGACGATCTTTCCTTCGTTGGGCATGATTATTCCTCCTCTTCTCCGGTTGATGACATCGACGCGTCTAGCGAACGTTCCAGTTCGTGATGGCAAAATCCACGATCATCCATCCCATGGTCAAAACCAGCGCAGCGCCCAAAGCCGCATCGACATAGTCGCCATATTTGCCGGGCAGGATTTCATCGAGAAAAACGGCAACGAAAAAGCCGAGTATCGCCCCGACCGCGCCCAGGGCAGCAGCGCCGCCTTGCCCCCAAAGAACATGTCCGGTCACGACCAGCAGTAAGAAAATCAGTATTCCAACGGCGCCGGCAGCGTGGTTCATTGTCTTTCGACCCGCGATCTCCCGTATAATGCGGCACGAAATCTCGATTGTTGCAAGTTGTCGACAGTGTTGAGTGCGGCTAAGCTTTGCCACATGCCATCTCATTTCAGATTCGCCTCCAGCCTTGGATTTGCGCTGGCCGTTCTCGCCTCCAGCGCGGCGCATGCCGCGGGCTCTTGCCCTCCCGTCAGCCGGGCGTCCGAACGCGGCAAGCTGCAACAGCTGCTTGCATCCAACGGTGTGGCGGAGAGCGAGCGGACCTTCCTGCTGGCTGGTGCCGAACAGCGGCTCGAGCAGATCCCATCGAGCGCCCTCAACGCCGATGGCGCGATTTGCGGCATCTCGGTCGTTCGTGCCTATGTGCTCAGCTGCATGAACGCCACTCTTGGCGAGCCTTTGCGCGCGATGCCGGCGGACAAGGCCTCAGGCAAGGCGCTGTGGGGCCGGGCCGGGCTGTCGGCCCGCGGTGCCGTGTTCATCGGCATGTTCGAAGCCTGCCGCGGCGGCGCCGCGGAGGCGTTTCTGTCGCGGTGACCTGATCCGTCGAGGTGCCCAGATCTACCCCGCTGGCTTGATCTGCCCAGCCGCCAAGATCTGCCCAGCTGCCATGCGCACGGGGCGAGCAACAAGCAGGATTTCCGCATGAGCCTCTTTGTCATCACCGGCGCGATCGCCGCCGGCAAGACCACCGTCGCCAAGGCGCTGGCGCAACGTTTCCCCCGCTCGGCCGTCGTCGGCGGCGATGTCTTCCGTCGCATGATCGTCAACGGCGCAGCCGTGATGGGGCCGATGCTCGACGCCGAAGCGCGCGCGCAACTGACGCTGCGCCAGGTGATCGCCACCGATGCCGTGCGTCGTTACCGCGACGCCGGCTTCACCGTGGTCTATCAGGACATTCTCATCGGGCAGGATCTTGTCGCCGCCGTCGAGCGGCTGGCCGACCTTGATCCGCGCGTCGTGGTGCTGGCGCCGTCGGCCGAAGTGCTGGCGCAACGCGACAGGGACCGGGCGAAAACAGGCTATTCCGACCATTTTCCGCCCGCAATCCTCGCCGAGGCCCTGGCGCGCGAGACGCAGCACCTCGGCCGGTGGATCGATTCATCCGCCATGGATGTCGAACAGGTGGTCGACGCCATTCTCGACGACTGACGCCTCAGCGCGTGCTTGCTGCCGTCGCCTTGTCGGTCACGCCTGCGCTGCCTCAGTTCCCTTGCCGCCGCGAGACATGTTTGCTTTCCTGAATCGGGGACAGAAGAGGCGTGTGACAGAAGCGACGGGGTCACGGGAAAAGGGGAAATGGCACATGGAAAACCAGACTTGCCGTGGCTCAGGCTCCTGGTCATCGCGCTGTTTTGTGTGTCGTGCGCTGCCTGGATCTCTGGCGTCATGACTGGTGAACTCAAGGGCCTGAACGCAGTCGCCGCCTTCTCGCTTTGGTTACCTTTGGTGTGATGCGAACTTTCGGTGGACGGATAGAACGATAGCCCAACGTTCGCTCCTCCCTGTCGCTGCCCTGCCTTTGCCGGAACTGGGCGAAGCTTTCATATCGGGTATTGGGAGTACGACCATGGCGAGGTCCAGAGGGACGACAGTACCGGGTTACGTCAATAAGCATGGGGTTACCGTCGTAAGGGGCACGGAAACACCTGGTACTGACCACGGCCAATACGTCTATGTCATGCGTTGTCCATCCGACCATGAGTTCGGCGCAAATGGCAGTGACCTGTGGCAACGCAAATGTCCTGTCTGCCAGGGAGGCCGGCCCGGACTTTGCTACTAGGCGCCGTCCGCCAGCCTCGCCCTGCGCCCCTAAGTCCACATCGAGCGCATCTTGCCCTTGATGTCGACCGATGTGCGCGGCCGTGTCGCCTTGTCCTGCTGGAACGACTGGCTGGTCCAGGCGGTCGTCTCGAAATGGGTAAGCAGATGCTGCGCAATGAAGCGGCTGCGTGAGGCATAGACGTGTCTGTCGCCGCGCGCCGCCTGGCCGGAGGTGAAGAAACGCTGCGGCGTGATCAGGTGCAGCGAATCCTTGGCCCGGGTCATGGCGACATAAAGCAGCCGGCGTTCTTCCTCGAGCTCCTTGCGCTCGCCGGCGCTGAGGTCGATCGGCATGCAGCCGTCGACCGCGTTCAAGACGAACACCTTGGTCCACTCCTGGCCCTTGGCCGAATGGATCGTCGACAGGATGAGATAATCCTCGTCGAGATGCGGCGGTCCGGCCTCGTCGCTGGTTGCCGAGGGCGGGTCGAGTGTCAGCTCGGTGAGGAAACGCTCGCGGCTGGGATAACCGGAGGCGATCTGTTCGAGTTGCAGCAGGTCGGCCCGCCGTGTCGTCGCATCCTCGTGCTTGCGCTCGAGATGCGGCTCGTACCACAGCCGCGCCCGCTCCATCTCGGCCGGCCAGCCGGGGCCGCGCCGGAGGTCCGAAAACAGCGCGACAAAACCGGGCCAGTCGCTTGCCGCCCGGGCCGGCGGGGAGAAGCGCGCCAGCCCCATTTCGAGGTCGAGCGACTGCTCCATGCTGTCGATGGCGTTCGACGCCGCCGACGGGCCGACGCCCGGCATCAGCTGCATCACCCGGAAGCCGGCGATGCGGTCGCGCGGGTTCTGGGCAAAACGCAGGATGGCCAGCACGTCCTTGACATGGGCGGCATCGAGAAACTTCAGCCCGCCGAACTTGACGAAGGGGATGTTGCGCCTGGTGAGCTCGACCTCGAGCGGCCCCGAATGGTGCGCTGCCCGAAACAGCACCGCCTGTTCCTTCAAAAGCGTGCCGGCCTCGCGCTCCTTCAAGACCTCGTCGCAGACATAGCCGGCCTGTTCGGCCTCGTCTGCAACCGTCACGATGCGGGGCTTTTCCAGCGACCGGCGTTCGGTCCACAGGTTCTTGGTGAAACGCTCCTCGGCCTCGCCGATGACGGCATTGGCGGCGTTCAATATGGCGTCGGTCGAGCGATAGTTCTGGTCGAGCGTCACCACCTGGGCAGGTTCGGCAAACAGGCCGGGGAAATCGAGGATGTTGCGCACTTCGGCGGCGCGGAACGAATAGATCGACTGGGCGTCGTCGCCGACCACCGTCAGGCCGCGGCCGTCGGGCTTGATCGCCGTCAGGATCGCCGCCTGCAGCCGGTTGGTGTCCTGGTATTCGTCGACGAGGATATGGTCGAAACGCTGGGAAAGATGGGCGGCGATGTCAGGCTCGGCGGCCATCTGCGCCCAGTAGAGCAGGAGGTCGTCATAATCGAGGATGTTCTGCGCCTGCTTGGCCTCGACATAGGCGCCGAACAGCGCCTTCAGCTCGTCGCTCCAGCCGACGCACCAGGGAAAGGCGTGGCCGAGCACCGCCTCGAGCCTGTCCTGGGAATTGACGACACGGGAATAGATGGCAAGGCAGGTCGCCTTGGTGGGAAAGCGCTTCTCCGTCTCGGAAAAGCCGAGCTGGTGGCGAACCAGGTTCATCAGGTCGGCCGAATCCTCCCGGTCATGGATGGTGAAGGCCGGCTCGAGCCCGATGTCGAGCGCATAGTCGCGCAGCAATCTCGCGCCGACGGAATGGAACGTGCCGGCCCAGCTCAGCCCTTCCATCAGGCTCGCCGCGCGCTCTTGCAGCACGTCGGCGGCGATGCGCTCGACGCGCCTGCTCATCTCGGCCGCGGCACGGCGCGAAAATGTCATCAGCAGGATGCGCCGGGGGTCGGCGCCGCGAACGATGAGATGGGCAACCCGGTGGGCGAGCGTGTTGGTCTTGCCCGAGCCGGCGCCGGCAATGATCAGCAAGGGGCCCGACACCGCGCCGTCGCCATGCAAGACGGCAGCACGCTGGCCCGGGTTCAGGCGGGCGAGATAACCGGAAACTGCTGCCGAATCACGGATGGCGATGTTCATGCCGGCATGAAGCATCGTTTCCGTTTCGTTCGCAACGGCCTGCTCCGGCGGGGCGAAGCCTGCGGCGCGCGCCATTGCCCTTGGGTTGGCATTTTGTGAATTGACGCCTGGAGGTATTTGTTCCTATTTTGTTCCCATGCCGATGTTATCCGAATTTCCCTCCGACAAGATCATCGTCTCCTGCGACAAATGCGGGATGCGCAAGCAGTTCGACCGCGACGCGATGGTGCGGGCAGGCGGCGACCGCACGCTGGCGCTTCTGCTGGACGCGATTGTCGCGCGCATCGGCTGCACGCGGACCAACACGTTCAACATTTATGACCGCTGCGGCGCCAAATATGAGGAACTGGTGCGGCTGCTGGGGATGTCGACGTCGCATCGCGCGCCGGACCGATGAGCGTCGTGGATGGGCTCCCGTATCGCCTCGGCGATCAGGGGCGCGCGCCAGGCGATGGTGAGGGCGCGGCCTGGTCGCATCGCGGCCGCGTCGCAGTCCGGTCAGACAGGAGCAAACATGTCGCGCAGGCACCACAGAAACGACAGACTGACCGAGAGCGAGATCGAGGCGATCGTCCTGGCGGCGATCCCTTTGCGTATGGCGATCCAGAAGTGCTTCATCAGCCTGAAGCCCTTCAACGAGACCTATTCGCTGCTGCATCACCACGTCGCCGGGCTGGACGCCGTTCTGGAGAGCATTACCGGCCGAAGCCTCGATTACCGCAGTCGGGATCTCGGCCTGGTGCCGCGTCGCGATGGCTAGGCACATAGCTCTCCGGCATCGCTCTCACCGGCATCGCCCTCACTGGCAGGCTTGAGCAACGCGCCCGCATTCGGCCGGCCCGCGCTTCGCGTCATCGATGGCTATTTGAGCAGTTTCGCATATCATGGCAAAGGCCTTTCGGTTGATCAGGGGCGACGAGGCCTACGCCGCCTGGCGCGCCAGGATCCGGTCGGCGAAGCGGCGGAAGAATCGGAGATGGAGGCGCATCGCCTTGGCCTTGCGGAGCGCCTGGGCGTGGTTGTGCCGGCGCCATGTCGGCATGGCGCGGGTGCGGAGGATGAAGGCTTTGATGTCTTCGAGCGCCTCGTCGACCGTGTCGGCCGGATGGATCATGACCTGACACAGCGCGGGATCCCGGGCGAGGGCGTCGGTGAGCTTCTTGCGGGCAAAATGCGCCGCCCGCGCCTCGGCGATGCCGGAGCGGCGGATGGTTTCGAAGGCGGCGAGCATGGCAGGGCTGTGGCCGGCATAACCGCATTGCTCGGCAAAGGCTTTGCTGGCGTTCATCGCTTGCTCCATCCCATGGGGTGATGGAGCAAGTTTCCATTATGGAAACATCGCTGTCAATCAAAAGTTTCCAAAATGGAAATTCACCGGATCATCATCTCCCGGATGTTGCGAATCGCCCTGGCGCATCGCTGATCCGAACGCTGGGGCAGGGGCGCCGCTAGTTGGCGGCCAGGCCGTAGGCGATATCGGCGCGCACGCGCCGCCCGGCCGGCCCTTCGACTGCCAGCACGGCGCGGAAGAAGCGTATCGTTGCCCGGCACAGATTTTCGTCCTTGGGGTCGAGGGCGGTGAGCGACTGGAGATCGTCGCTCGTTCCGCCCTGGGCAATCAGGGCATTGCCGACTTCCTCCCAATCGGCGTCGGTGACCGCTTCGATCGGCTGCGGATTCTCTCGCGCCGCACCGATCGCCCCGAACACGTCGACGGCATTGGCATCGAAGGCCCTGAGATATTGCTTGTCCGGCTCGACCAGTGCTGCCGGCCCGCTGATGATGAAGCGGGCGCAGCTTGCCGCGGTCTCCCTGGCGGCGACAAGTTGCATCAGGTCGAGTTGCGAGGTGAGCGCAGCATGCAGGCTCTCGTCCGGCGCCTGATGCATCGATTTCGCGTGCTTCTTGCGGATCGCCGCGGTCGCCTGAAGGGCCTGGTCCCTGGCCTGGGCGGCTGTCGGCCGCCTGGCGACGATCGCCGCTATTTCCTGTGTCAGCGCGGCATAGTCTTCCGGCAGTTGCTGCTCCATCACGTCGTACATGCGGTAGCCCTGGCTTCGAAGGTCGGAGAACACATCTTCCGCGGAGGGGCGGCCAGCCGGTTGTCTCAGGAAATAGTCGCCCGATACAGCGTCGAAACCGCCCGACAGGGCCTCGACCAGAAGCAAGGATCCCAAAGCAGCAACAGCAACGGTGACGGTCTTCCACCAGGACATTGACAACTCAGCCCCCCAAATCGACCAGCCCGATCCAATCACCTTTCCATATCAGTCACAATCAGGGGATGGAGGAATATTTTCCTCTGATGTTCTTGACTCTGTATAAAGGAAAATGTTCCTATCCGCTGAGAAAAAGGGAGCCGGGATGGCGATCAGACATCAGATCAAGGCGCGCTACCGATCCCGCAATGACGAGATCGTCGCCGGGCTGCGCGATGCCGCGCACGCCGCAGCCCCGCTTGATCCGATGATGGTGGTGAAACGCAAGGCAGCCGAGATCTCTACCGCGATGGCTCTTTTGCACGGCGGCGACTGGCGGGTGCAGATCGATCACCGGGAAGGGCTTGTGCTGATCGTTCGCCGTCGTCATCGAGGAAACCCTTGACCACGGCAACCGCCTTGCCGAGGTCGTCCTTGTCGACACCGAAGGCCAGAAGGGCGGCGCGCAGCTTGCTCTCCGGCGAGGTGACGGCAGCAGCAGCCGTCGGATCGCGGTAAAGCTCGATCGGGCTCGCAAGTTCGAGCGCTGCCGCAAACTGCGCCAGCCAGACGCCGTCGATGTTTTCAGGCCTGGCGAGCTTCTTGCTGATGGTGCCGCCGGCGACCTTCATGCGCTCGGCCAGCCGCTTCCTGTCCAGGCCAGGAATGGTCGCCATCCATTCTTCGATATAGAGCCGCGGCGCCTCGAAATCTGTCATGGCTAACTCTTTCATGGCCAAAATGTAGCTTTCCAGAACGGAAAGCGCAAAATTTCCAAAATGGAAATAATTGCTTGACGAATGATTTCCGTTATGGAAATCATTCGCCCATGTTCACCTCCAACAAAGACCGGCGCCGCGCGGGGCTGAAATCGGCCGACCGGGCAGCGCCGTCGCGCCGCCTGCGCCGCCCTCGGCACGCTGTCCGCCCCGCGGGCGGGCTCGAGCTCGACACGCCGGCCGGCACCGCACGACAGGCGGGGACGTTCAGATGATCCGGCTCGAGCTGGACATCACCAGGGGCAGGGGCCGCGTGCCTTCAGCGTGCGACCGGCGCGCTGACCTCGAGGCCGCCCTGTCCAGCCAGCGGCCGCGCCGGCTCAAGGGGCCGGTCTATGTCCGCCTCGCGGCATCAGGCGCCCGCGCCGAGGCCGGCTGCGGCGACGCCGCCGATTTTGGCCGGTGCATTCTCGACACGCTCACCGCGCATGGCCTGATCGACGGCCTGGTTCGCCGGCTGACGGTTGCGTGGGTTGCAGATGGCAAGCGGGCTGAAGACGGCCCGCGCTGCGTCGTGCTGGTCCAGCCGGAGGTGGCCGCATGAGCGACATGCCCTGGGTCCGCTTTTTTGCCTCGGACTGGCTCGCCGGCACACGCGGCATGAGTGCTGCTGAAACCGGTATCTACATCACGCTGGTGGCCTCGATGTATGAGCGCGGCGCGCCCGTGCCGGAAGACCATCTCCGCCTCGCCAGATTGTGCGGCGCCTCGAGCGCTGCCTTCAAGGCAGCACTCGAAAGCCTGATCAGTGACGGCAAGATCCGCCGCATCGACGGCGGGCTGTGGAACGGGCGTGTCGACAAGGAATGCGCCATCCGTTCGGAAAAGTCGCTGGCCGGCAAACAGGCGGCCCGGGCGCGCTGGCGCAAAGCCGAGCAAAATCAAGCGGCCGCCGATGCCGATGCAGTGCTGCCGCACAGCGTTGGCACTGCCAGCCAGAAGCCAGAGACCAGACCCAGAGAAACGGAAGCTTCTTGCAAAAAGCGCGGCAGCCGGCTGCCCCAGGGCTTCAGCCCTGATTTCGACGACGCGGCCAAGGCAGGGCTTTCGCCTGATGAGGCGGCACGCGAGGCGGAGAAATTCCGCGACTACTGGATTTCGCAGGCCGGGCAGAGGGGCGTCAAGCTCGACTGGCCGGCGACCTGGCGCAACTGGTGCCGCAATGCCGCCGAGCGCCGCCCGCGCCCGCCACCCCAGCGCAAACGCACCTTCGTCGACGTGGCAATGGACCGACTAGGAGCTTCCCATGGACCAGAGAGCCTATTTGGCGCTCACCGCAATGTTGAATTCTTTCCCCCAGACGGCGGGCAATGCCGACCTGACGATGCAGACCTATGAGGCGGTGCTGGCCGATGTCGCCCCGCAGGCGGTGATCGAGGCGGCCCAACGCTTCACCACGGGCGCCGTCGACGGCCAGAACCGGACGTTTGCGCCCTCGGTGGCCGAATTCGTCCACGAGGCGCGCCGCATCGCCGGCATCCTGCCGCATCGCGGCCGCAAGGCCCTGCCTGTGCCGTCAAGGGCGCTGCGGCGCGAACCCCGGCCGGACGAACGCGCCCGCATGTGCCTCAAGCTGCCTTTGCTGCAGGCGGCCATCCGCAACGGCCGCGCCGATCTGTTGGCCGAGGCCAGCCGCCACGGCCTCGATGAGCTGGTGGCGCTGGCCCGGAGCTGGCGCGTGCCGGTGTCGGAAACAATCCTGACGCAGCTGAAGAGGGCGTGATGAAACACCAGCAAGCGGAAGCCATGGCATCCCGACCCATGGCCTGGGACCTCGATCTCGCCGGCCGGATGCGTGGATCCGGCATGAAGTTCAACCAGATCGCCGTGGTCTTCGGCCTGTCGCCCGACACGGTGCATTGCCGGCTCGACCCTGATTACCGGCGCAAGCGCGCCGACGCCAAGCTTGCGCGCTGTCAGCCGGTGGCTCCCGGCTTCCGCCGCCAGGACGACAGGGTGACCCGGGCCGAATTTGCCGCGCGCCTGGCCGAGCTGCCGGACGACGACCGCGACCTCACCGCGCGTGTGCTCGGCGACCCGGTCTTTGCCCGCTCCGCCGCGGCGAAGGCAGCAGTACAGCCGCCGGCCGCCGGCACCATCACCCTGCCGCGCCTGTCGATCCTCGGCGACAGGATCTCCGGAGAGAAGATTCTCGGAGACAAGATGCCCCGAGACAACATCTCCGGAGACAACATGGCAGGAGACGGGCGATGAACCATTTCCACGCCAAGGCGGAATGGATCGACGGCGCCTGGCGCGCGCTCGTCCGCTACAGCCACAAGGCCGACTATCGGCCGGTCATGTCCGGCGCGCGGCCGGCGGCCTACCCCTCGCGCGACAAGGCGCTAATCGCCGCCTACCAGGCCCAGGAAGAACACCTCAACGGCACCATCCGCGGCTTCGGCGACAAGGTTTGCGCTGCCCGCGCCGAAGCCGAGCGGCTGTTCAGGCCCGGCCGCAAGCCGGTCGTCGTCGAACGCGCCCGGGCGAGACCGCTATGAGCCGGGCCAATATGAGCAAGGGAGGCGAGGCAGGCATGGGCAAGGCGGGCATGGCGGGCACGAGCATGGGCACGGCGGGCATAGGCAAGGCGAGCGAGGCGGGCATGGGCAGGTCGGTGCCGACAATGGCCACACTGCTCGGTTCGTGGTCCTCGCCGACGCCGCGATATGGCCGGGGTCTCATGAGGGCTCCGGTATTCGGAGGCTCGAAGAAGCGGAGAGGCGTCGGGGACAACTCGTCCGCGATCGAGCAGCCTATTATCTCCGGTTTGCCGAGGACTTGGAGGAAATGCCGGCCGAAGTAGTGTTGGGGCGCGTGGTCCGTTTCCTCTCTCATGACCTGCGAGAGGTGCTTGAACCAGTCGATTGGCGCGACCTGCCTTTGCACATCAGCGGCCGATGCATTGGGTGTGACTATCTCGGTTTTGCCTGGACAAGAACCGGCGCTGACGCCGCCGCGATCGATCAGCGCTATTGTGCGCCTGAGGCAGTTCGCGTGGATCATTTGAGCCGTATTGCGGGACTGACCGAGGGGGCCTGCGGGAAGTTGGCCGAGCGTGATGTAACCACGATCGGGGCCTTGTCAGCCGTCAACCCGGGCAGCACGATCTTCGACAGGCACCAGAACCTCAAGGCGACCCGGCACATCGTCCATGCGCGGGCGTCGTCTCTCCGCGATCGAACCCCTGCTCGACTTCCGGATCGAACCGGCACGTCAGCCATTATGCCTCGCTTCAGCGATATCCGTATTGCCCTGTCGGCGGATTATGACGTTTCATCGGGTCTCACATTCGCCATGGGGGCCCGAGTTGAAGCCTTTGTGCCCGATGGAAAGCAGCGCGACGAGGCGGGCCGGCCGATGTTTACGGCTTGGGGTAAAGCGCGTCTGACCGGAAAATGGGAACGCAAGGAGCAGACAAGGCTCGTCCTAAAGAAGACGGTCGAACAGGAGGGGGAAGTCTTTGTCGATTTTCTCTCCCGATTGCGCGACACGATCTACGAGTTCCGCCGGCAGATTCGTGCCGGTCGCCAGGAGCACGCCGACGACACCAAGTACGAGCCGACCGTCCAGTTCTTCCTCTGGGATAATCTGAACTTTCAGCAGTTTTGCCGAATGATGGGGCGGCATCTGGAGCGGATGCGGTCTGCGCCACCGTCGCCGATCACCGGCGTCGGAACGCTCTCGCCCATGGCATGGATATTCCCGCCAGAGGATGTGGTGCAGGAGGCGGACCATGTTGAGCAGAACTCACCAATCACAATCGTGGCCGAGATGGTCCGTTTGCTTGCAGCCGACATCCCCTACCACTACGCGCAGGGAGAAGTAGCTAATGCCTATCGACATCCGACGCCCGAAGGGCAGCGGATGTTCGACTATCGGCAGCATCCGTTTTATGCGGACCCGCTATCGGATCAAATCCCATCTGAACGCGGGCACGAGGTGTGGGCAGGCAACAAAAGCCCTTTCCGCAATCTGACCCCAGACGACTATCGCGACGAACTGCGGCGCGTCGTCGGTCATCGTCTTATGGCCACGTTGTCCGTTGCCGATCGCCTCGCCAGCGATCTCAGCCTAGACGAGGAGACAAAGCTCACGGCCCGAGCCCCCACGGTGTCGAGGGTTTTCGGCACGGGAGATCGTCTGGCTACCGTCGCACAGGATTTGCAGGTCATCTACCAGCATGCTAGGCTGATGGAGGCTGCTCATGCGCTCGATGTCGATCTGCTCTTGGCCAACCCGCCTTTCGAGCGTGAGGCGCGCTTTCGCAGCATCCGGTTGACCGAGCGCCTGCTCGATGACGACAGGCAACGGATTCTCAACGACGTGGGGCTGGCTCACCTGCTGGGTGATGATAACGCTTGGGCTTTCCGGATATCCCACCGCTCGACCGAGGCGAAGGTTAAGGAAGGCGACTTCAACCTGTCTCTTCTGCCGGAGAGCCAACTCTATCTCAGGCACTGGAAACTTGGCCAACTCGCCAACGAATTTCCCGACCTCTCTAATCATGTATTGGGCAAGGCCTACTGGAATGTTCGGAAGGCGGCGACCGTCCGGCTTGTCAGGTTTGACCGAGTGAGGCGTATCGTCGTCGTCGCTGCTAGCAGTCTGTTGGAGGTCATGGTGAAAGTTGGAGCTATTACCCTCGACTTCGATGGCAGCGCCGGCAGGTTCGGGATCATCGACCCGATACATTCCGATTTCTTCGTCGGTCCTCGGCTGTCGCATGCCCTGCGGTTGATAGCTTCTCCAAGGATTTCGGTCGACGATCCCCTGATCAGTGCGAAAGGGATCATCCGGTCGGGGGAGGCCAAACCAAAGGTCAAGGAAACCGGGAATGGCGCAGTCGACTTCCTGTGGCGTGCCGATCAATTGGCCACGCCCATACCCAGGGATATCGAGAGGGTCATGGCCGACTTGCCTAGCAACATATGGAACAACGCCAGGCAGCAGGAAGCGGTCCGACGAGGGCTGACGCAACGGCTGACATTACTGTGGGGACCTCCTGGCACGGGCAAAAGCGAGACTTCTGCTGCCCTGTTGGGTGGCTTTGGTCCGGCAGACACGCAGTGAAGGGAAATCGATCCGCATCGTCGTGACAGGGCCGACCTGGATAGCCATCGACAATGTTCTGCGCAAGCTACCAGGCAGGCTCAAGCCGAACGAAGCCCTGTTGGTTCGCCTGAAGTCGACCGAAGCAGGTGACGCCGGCATCGATCCGGTTCTGCTGCCTTATGTGGTTGCCAATACGCCCAGCGATGGTAGTTACGGCCAAATGATGGCGCACCTAGATGCCTCTCAAACTGTGATCGTCGGCGCCACGGCCCAGCAGATCGGAAGGTTGATGCGCAGCCATGGGGGAGAGGTCGGCCTTTTTGACTACCTCTTGATTGACGAAGCCTCCCAGATGGACGTGGCCTACGCCACAGTCGCGATGAGCTCACTGGTCGGCGGTGCGAGTGTAACGGTCGTAGGTGATGACTTGCAGATGGCGCCGATCCATCCGATCGATCCACCGGTCGGCTCCGAACATCTGGTCGGGTCAATCTACGACTTCTTCAAGCACTACCGGCGGGGCCAAACCAACGACGCTGGGGAAAGTCGCGGCCTCACGCCGGTCATGCTTGACCGAAGCTATCGATCGAACCGCGAAATAGTCGAGTTTGTCGAAACTACCGGGTATGAAAAGCTCACCGCCGAGTTTCCCGATCTTCGCACGCTCGTCACACCGCCGTTTTCGGCGGAGCGCCCGGAGCATTTGGCGGCCGGCCTGGCGTGGTCGCCGGCAATGGCCGAGATTCTCAATCCGGAGCATCCGCTAGTCGCCGTCGTGCACTCCGACCGATACAGCAGCCAGCGCAACGACAGCGAGGCGGCGTTGGTCACTTCGCTGGTGGCCTCGCTTGCAGGGCGGCTGGTCAACCCGGAAACCGATCAGCCCTTCGACCCGAAGACCTTCTTCGAAAAGGGTATCGGGATTGTCACGCCGCATCGGGCTCAACAGGCGGCGGTCATTGAATGCCTGATCGCTGCCCTTGACCCAGACGAACAAACGGCGGATGCCATTGTTCGAGCGGTTGATACGGTCGAGCGTTTCCAAGGGCAGGAAAAAACCGTGATGTTCGCTTCGTTCGGCCTGGGCGACGGCGACCAGATCGCGACGGAGGAGGAATTTCTCTACAACCTCAATCGCTTCAACGTCGTGGTTTCGCGCGCCAAGACAAAGATGGTTGTTGTGCTAAGCCGGCGTGTAGCGGACTATCTGCCCAAGGACATCAAGGCTTTGCGGCATTCCCGGCTTCTCAAGAACTTTGTCTACGGATTTCTGCGAACTGGATCGACCTTCTCGGTCGCCGGCCTGGAGGATCTTGGCGAGTGTGAGTTGAGAGTGCGATGAGTGTGGGACTGCCGGAAACTTCTTTGCTCGATGCCGGCATTCTCCCCGTCGGAGAAATCGCGCATATCGCACGGCGCGAAGGCGTGCGCCCGCGCGCTGCCTACCAGACGCACAAGTGGTTCGCCCGTCGGCTCGCAGCCACGGCGCGATCTTTGGCCGTTGCCGCGGCGACGCCGGTCGACAAGAACTTCTGGTCCGCCTATTACGGAGATACCACCTGTGAGGGACTGACCGTCCTTGACCCTTTCATGGGTGGAGGGGTGATGCTGCTCGAGGCCTCGCGTCTGGGCGCCGACGTCTATGGCACCGATGTGGAACCGGTCGCCGCCGCCGTTTCCGATTTCCAGGGCCGTCTCACTGCCCTTGAGCAGATGGATGATGCACTATCGCATTTGACGGAGACGGTCGGCGCCGAAATGGCTCAATACTACAAAACCAGTGACGCGTCGGGCACCGAAGAACGTCTGCTTCATGCCTTTTGGGTTCAACAGCACGCCTGTACCGGTTGTGGCAACGTCTTTGATGTCCATCCCACCTTTCGGCTTGCTTGGAACGACACGGGCAAACGCGAGTGGATCGTTTGTCAGGGTTGTGGCGATGTAGCGGAACGGCAGGTAAAGAAAGGACCGCACACGTGTGGTTGCGGCACTAAGACCAAGCCTGCAGAGCGGCGTCTCGATCATGGCGCGGCTGTTTGCCCATGCTGCGGACAACGAGATCGGTTGATCGACTCGGCGACCCTGACTGGGCGCCCACCCAGCTACCGGCTTTTCGCCGTTGAAACCCTGCCAGCCGGCGACGAAGCCCGCTACCCGAACATACAGCGCCGCATTCGAGCGGCTGTCGCGGCCGACCACGCCGCTTTCCAAGCTGCTGCAGATCGACTTGCTGAGGAACTGGCCGCTGACTCGGACTTTCTTGCTGCGGGTCCAATTCCGGCCGCCGGGCGCTCGGACAATCGGTTGCTGCAATACGGGTACCGGGACTATTCGGACCTCTTCGGCGCTAGGCAGAAGCTGCATCTGGGCCTCTTGGCTCGTGCGATTTCAAGGATCGAGGGTAGCGTCGGCGAAGGCATGCGCGTGGCCTTTTCCGACCACCTGACGACCAACAACATGATGTGCGCCTATGCCGGCGGCTGGCGTCGATTGACCGGCTTGTTCTCGATCCGGGCTTATCGCCACATCGCACGGCCGGTAGAGCTGAACCCATGGCTGACCAAAAACGGACGAGGGACTTTTCCCAATGCCGTTCGCGCCGTGCGCCGTGCCGCGGAGGCACTCCGACAATCGGTTGAACCCACGCTCGATGGCGGCACGCGGGAAGTGCGCTGGGTCAAACCCGGGGATTGGGACGTCAGATGTGCTGACGCGCGGAGACTAATGCACATCCCAGAACATAGCATCGATCTTGTCCTGACCGATCCGCCCTACTTCAACTACATTTCGTATTCCGAGTTGGGCCATTTTTTCACTCCCTGGATGGTTCGTCTCGGGATGATTCCCGCAATGCATCTCGTGGGGTTCCCGTCCGGGCAACTCGCCCAACCCGGCGGCAGCGCCGCAGCGGCCGACGCGTTTGCCAAATCGTTGGGTGAGGCACTCACCGAAGTTGCTAGGGTTTGCAAGCCAAGCGCAAGGATGGTCTTCACCTACCAGAATCTGGATGGGCGGGGTTGGCAGGCGCTCGCCTCCGGCTTGGCGACTGCCGGGATTGTCCCGCTCCGTATCTGGCCGATGTACGGTGATAGCAGCGGCGGCCTGCACAAGCGTGCGAACTCTATCTCCTGGGATTGCGTAGTTCTGTGCCGGTTCGGCGCGCCGGTTGACGATCTAGGGGGGCTGTCCGATCATGCAGTCGAAGGCGCGGCCCAAGCCAGTGTTTGGGTCGAACGGCTCAAGGAATCGGGTCACCATCTGGCCACGGGAGATGTACGCAACCTCACCCATGCCTGTGCCATGGTCGCTGCGTTCCAGGCGGCCAATATGCTGGCGAAAGCCCCGGTTGAGTTTGTCGATGGAGTGACAGCGTGAGCGGCGAGCTACTTGAGCATGTGTTCGAAAAGGTCGCCGCCGCGATCAAGCGGGCAGCGGCCGAGCGCAACTATATGATGGCATCCAAGGAGGCGGAACGCCTCGGCGACGGCACTCCATCAATTCGCCACCATTGGGAGCGCTAGGAGGGAACAGGGCGGGTGACGTTCATGTGGCGATGGTACGACCAATCGAAGGCACTCTCCATCCAACCCGACATGAACATCATGGCCGTTGAGCTGATCGGGAACGATACGGTCGTCCGCTCTGCCGGTGATAGCTACGAAGACTGAGTTAGTCTTTTACTTCCGCAGCCTTTTCGTGTGTGGGAGTTGTAGTCCACCTTATATTGGTCATGGTGGCAGCCTTCCAATGGTTTGGACTTAAGCGCTTGCTCGCAATCCTGCCACGCCGTCAAATGGGCATGGAGGGCTGACACCACCATACACGGATCGCTACCTGCTGCCAGTCGACGCCCCAGGCCATTGCGCGCCACGTAATCGACGATCTCATCGCTGTTGCGAGCCATGCCTTCAGCGAGATACTTCGTCAACTTCGGGCCCAGATCCTGTCGCCAATCGAGAAGAATACGCAGGGTCCTCGCGAGTGTGCCGATGTAATGTGGATTGGCTTCAAGATTGATATCGACAATTCGATGTTCGATGCTTGTCCAGAAATTATCGGACCTCGTTATCTCGTGGGTGCGACAATGAAAGAGCACGGAATCGCAGTCAAAGAAGGTCGTCTTGACCAGATCTTTCAGCGAATGGACGGCGACATGGCCATGGCTGACAGCCCACGTCGACTGTAGTGCCCATACGTCGAAGTCGAAGCGGCCATACGTCAGCCTGTACCCGCCGAATCGATTGCGTCGACCACCGAGTGACGCCAGCAGGGCATGGAGAGCGTCGGGTGAAGCTTCGACAACAACGTCAACATCAGAACTGAAAGCGGATCGCCCCTCGCGTGCGAAATCGCGGGGCAGGCCACCTAATATAGCACTGTCCCCCACTTTCCCCACCATATCGACTAGGGCACCGATCTCGGCGCCTTGCGATCCGCGGATGAAATCAGCGATGTCGTTGCTCAGGTCCCGGTCACGAACCAGGTATCGAGCGTTCATGCTGCTCCTCTTTGGCGCAGGTCTTGCAACATTGAGATCGCAAAATTGTCCGTCATGCCCGACATCATGTCCGTCATGAGCTGCAATTCACGATAACGGATAGGCATACGATTGTCCGCCGCCTCCGCCACACGCCGGTAATTCTCGGAAATGCGGGAATAGACATACCGATCGAGCGGAGTCGTTCGCTTCGAACCCAGGTCGAGCGGATCCTTGCGATTGGTTATCGCGGCCCAGAAGATATCCATGAGACCATGAATGGTCTGATGCCCCGTCAGTTCCACCTCGAGCACTCGGCGATGTGGGTAGATATGGTCGCTGGCGAATTCCTTGAGAAGGGCCCACAACTTGCCTGCGGACGAAACCGCCATCAGCTCTTTGTCGAACTTGCCTTCCATCATCGCCGGCAGGCTCTCGGCAAAGGCCTTGGTCGCGGCAACTATCATCACACCGATAGCGTTGACCCGGAACATCTGCATCGTGATGTCATCGACTTCCGCCGCCGATAAGGCTTGCGCGCGAAATTCCTTGTACTGCTCTTTTGCCTTGGCGAGCACGGACTTGATGCAGTCGTCGCCGTCAGCCTTGAAAGCAAGGAAACTCGCAAGTCGGTCGAAGTTGATCAATCCCTTCTTGGCCGCATCCTCGACGTCCACCACCGAATAGGCGATGTCATCGCAAGCTTCCATGATGAAGGTCAGCGGATGCCTGACGCCCTCGGACAGCCCCGTTTCGCGCCAGACCTCTTCGGCGATGTCTGCTTCGGATTGGAAGTAGTTGAACTTCTTGCGGGCAAGAACGCCCTTGTACACGCGATCGGACGGGCTTGGATATTTCATGATCGCTGCCAGGAACGCATAGGTCATGTTCAAGCCGAATGAGTCATTGACGATCTGCAGACGGGTCAAAAGCCGGAAAGCCTGGGCGTTGCCCTCAAACTTCAGGAAATCTTCGCGCAGGGCACCCTCTTCCAGCCCCTCGAAGATTTCAGTCTCACGGGCCTTCATCCAGGACTGGATCGCATCCTCGCCTTGGTGGCCGAACGGAGGATTGCCAAGGTCATGTGCAAGGCCAATGGCCTCCAGCAATGCGGGTAGGTTCCGCTCCGGGATGAGGCCTTCGGGCAGCCGCAGTTGTTCGGGGTAGACGTAGACCAATGCTGTGCCAAAGCTACGGGCCATGTTGGCCACTTCATGACTGTGGGTCAGACGCGTGCGAACACTGTCATGGGGGTCTAGAGGGAAGACTTGGGTCTTGTCCTGCATGCGACGCACAGGTGTGGAGAAAAGGATGCGATCGTGATCGCGCTCCAGTTCAGTGCGGTGTTCGGCAGTTTTCGCAGAACGCTCTGCGCTTTTTCCCCGCGCCTTGTCCTTACGGCGTTGAGAGTTCAGCAGCTGTTCCCAGTTCAGGTCGACCAAATGTCCAATCCCCCTCAGGCTAAGGTCTCGGCGCCAGGGGCCGATTCGTCAATCGCCCTGTCGGTTTAGGCTACGAAACCATGTGAATTGATAATCAATCACGGTGCGATCTCACCATGCTCTATGACGAATAGATGTAGTTCACTCTTTGTTCTATAAGGGTTTGTGCGAGAAATAAAGGCTATTTCGCATAACCGCTTGCCCAAGGGCTGGCCGATCCCCACGCTCGTTAGCGCGTCGAACGAGTCCGAAGAAAGTGGCAGCTTTCAGCACAAGTTTGAACTTTGGCATCAATGACTGAAATCGGGCCCGAAGCCGTCCGTCCCGGCCGCATCCCCCGCGCACCCGCCAGCCAGCCCCGCCCGCTCACCCGCCACCGCCATCAAGCGGCTGCACCGGTGCCCCCGGAAATATCTTCTGCAAATTGCCGGAGATGATCTTGTCGCCTTCCTTGATGCCTGACGTCAGCGTCACCAACTCGCCGTCGGTGGGGCCGAGGGCGACGACGCGCTGTTCGACGAGATTGTCCTTGCCGACGACATAGACATATTTGCCGAACTGGCTGGAGCCGAGTGCGGTCTGCGGCACCATCAGCGCGTTGGGCAATTCCCTGATGTGCAGGCGGATGCGGACATATTGGCCGGGCAGCAGCGACAGATCGAGGTTGTCGATCGTCGCGCGGGCGGCAATGGTGCCGGTGTTGCGCTCGACGGCATTGTCGATGAAGGTCAGCTTGCCCTGACGCGGCTTCTCGTCGCTGCCGGGGATGATGACCTCGGTTTCGACGGTGCCCTGGGCAAAGGCCTGCTGGATCTCGGCCAGTTCGGTCTCGCCAGGGTTGAAGGTGATGTAGATCGGCGCGAGCTGGACGAGATTGTTCAGCGGCGTGCCGGCGGCACTTGTGACCAGCGTGCCTTCGGGCGCCTGGTTGCGGCCGAGGCGACCGGCGAAGGGGGCGCGGATCTCGGTGTTTTTCAGGTTGATCTCGGCGGTCCGCATGGCCGAACGTGAAATGGCAAGGGCAGCTTCGGCCTGGCGCACGGCGCTGCGGCGCTGGTCGAAGCCGTCCTTGGCGAGATAGCCGTTGTCGGCGAGCTTGTTGCCGCGGGTGAGGCTCGACTTGAGGTATTCGAGGGATGCCTGGTCACGCTCGATCTGCGCCTTGGCCTGGTCGAGTGCTGCCTGATAATCCGTGGCCTCGATGCGGTAGAGCAGGTCGCCTTCATTGACGTCGGCGCCGTCGGATACCGGCTGTGCCTGCAGATAGCCCGACGCCTTGGCACGCAAGGTCACGTTGCGGATGGCTTCGGTGCGCGCGGCATATTCGAGATAGATCGGGATCGTCTTCTTGACCACGCCGACAACCGGCACCGGCATGGCCTGGGGCACTTGTGCCGAAGGGGCGGCACCGGCAGTCGTGCTGCCGACGCCCCAGCCCTGTTGAGCAAGCAGGTAGCCGCCCGCCACAGCCAGAGCGAGAAGGCTGGCGTTGAGGCCGAGTTTGAAAATGCGCATCGTAATACTCCTGATTATTCGGCCGGCTCGACCGCCTGGGTGGGCAACGAGCGGCGCGCGAAACGTTCACGCCAGGTTTCGAGGACGACGTAGAAGATCGGCACGAAAGCAAGCGTCAGCACGGTCGCGATCAACATGCCGCCGAAGACGGTGGTGCCGATCGACTGCCGGCTTGCCGCGCCGGCGCCCGACGCCAGCATCAGCGGCACGACGCCGAGGATGAAGGCGAAGGCCGTCATCAGGATCGGGCGCAGCCTGAGGCGCGCGGCTTCGACGGCCGCGGCGACGATCTCGACACCTTCTTCGCGCCGCCGCTTGGCAAATTCGACGATCAGGATCGCATTCTTGGCGGCGAGGCCGATCAGCATGACGAAACCGATCTGCGAATAGACGTCGATCTGCAGGCCGCGCAGCCAGATCGCCAGCAATGCGCCGAGCAAAGCGAGCGGCACGGCGAGCAGCACCACGAAAGGCATCGACCAGCTTTCGTACTGCATGGCCAGGACGAGGAAGCAGAAGACGATGGCGAGGCCGAAGACGAGGTTGGCGATCGAACCGGCGCGGATCTCCTGATAGGTGATGCCGGTCCATTCGAAGGCGAAGTCCCGGGGCAGGGCGCTTGCCGCGACACGCTCCATGGCGGCGACCGCCTGGCTCGAGCTGTAGCCTTCGGCGGCGGCACCATTGACCAGGGCGGAAGGGTAATTGTTGTAGTGGGTGACCGTTTCCGGGCCCGACACCGCCTTCAGCGCGCCCAGCGTGCTGAGCGGCACCATGTCGCCCGTGTTGCTGCGGACATAGAGCCGCGAAATGTCGGTGGCTGAAGCGCGCGCCTGCTGTTCGGCCTGAAGCGTGACGCGGAACGTGCGGCCGAACAGGTTGAAATCGTTGACATAAAGCGAGCCGAGATAGATCTGCAGCGTCGAGAAGATGTCGGGCAGGTCGAGGCCGAGCAGCTTGGCCTTGTTGCGGTCGAGGTCGTAGGAATATTGCGGCGTCGAGGTGCTGAAGGTGGTGAACAAAGTGAACGGGTTCAGCTCCGGCTGCTTGCGCGCCTCGGCAAGCAGGGCCTGCGTCGCCTCGTCGAGGGCGACCGCACCGCGGCCGGTCAGGTCCTCGACCTGGAACTCGAAGCCGCCCGTCGCACCCAGACCCTGGATCGAGGGCGGGTCGAAGGCGAGCACCAGCGCTTCCGGAATCTGGATCAGCTTGCCCTGGGCGATGTTCTTGAGCTCGGTCGCACTTTCCCCGGGGCCGCGCTCGTCCCAGGGCTTGAGCACGGCGAACTGGACACCGGCATTGGACTGGTTGGCGAAGGTGAGGAAAGAGAAGCCGACGACGGAGCCGACGGATTCGACGCCGGGCAGGGCGCGCAGGACCTCCTCCGACTTCTTGGCCACCGCAGCCGTCCGTTCCACCGAGGCGCCGTCGGGCAATTGCAGCACGACGAAGAAGTAGCCCTGGTCTTCGACCGGCAGGAAGGTGGAGGGGATGCGCTGCGACAGCGCGTAGGTGGCATAAAGAGCGAGCGCGAACAGCCCCATGAAAGCCCAGCGCCAGCGGACGAAGCTGCGGATGCTGCCGGCATAGGCGTTGGACAGCCAGCGGAAGCCTGAATTGAACCAGCGGAACAGGACGAATTTCGGCGCGCCGCGATGGCGCAGGAAAACCGCACTCAGCGCCGGGCTCAGCGTCAGCGAGTTGAAGGCCGAGATGGCGAACGAGATCGCCACCGTCAGCGCGAACTGGTTGTAGAGCTGGCCGGCGACGCCGGGGATGAAAGCGACGGGCACGAAGACGGCGAGCAGCACGCCTGTGGTCGCGATGATCGGGCCGGTGACCTCCTTCATCGCGATCTTTGCCGCCTCGAGCGGCGGATGGCCGTCTTCGAGCTGGCGTTCGACGTTTTCGACGACGACGATGGCGTCGTCGACGACAAGGCCGATGGCCAGCACCATGCCGAGCAGCGACAGCATGTTGAGCGAGAAGCCTAAGAGATACATCACCGTCAGGGTGGCGATCAGCGACACTGGTATCGCGATGATCGGGATGATGGTGGCGCGCCAGCTCTGCAGGAAGATGAAGACGACGAAGACGACGAGCAGCAGCGCTTCGACCAGCGTCTTGATCACGTCGTCCATGGCGGCGGAGACGAAGCGGGTGGTGTCGTAGAACATGTTGTAGGACATGCCCGAGGGGAAGCGCTGCGACAGCTCGTCCATCTTGGCCTTGACGCTGCCCTGCAGGTCGAGCGCGTTGGAGCCCGGGGCCTGGAGCACGGCGAGCACGACGCTGTCCTCGCCGTCGAGGCTGAAGGAGGAGGAGTAGGACAAAGCGCCGAGTTCGATGCGTGCGACGTCGCGCAGATGGATCGCGGCGTGGGTTTCGGGATCGACGCGCAGGATGATCTCGCCGAACTGCTTGGGGTCGCTCAGGCGGCCGACGGCACTGACCTGCATCTCGAAGGGCGTGCCCGACGGCGCCGGCGACTGGCCGATCTTGCCGGCCGCGACCTGGATGTTCTGCTCCTGGATGACGTTCTGGACATCGACGGCGGTGACGCCGAGGCGCATCGAATAACGACGCTCGCCGAAGAACTGGACGTCGCCGACGCCGGGCAGCCTTTTGATCGGGTCGAGGATCTGCAGATAGGCGTAGTTCGACAAAGTGGTGAAATCGACCGACTTGTCAGGCGAGCTGAGATTTACCAGCACGTTGAAGTTGGGGTTCTGCTTGATGACGGTGACGCCGGTCTGGTTGACCAAAGCCGGCAGGGAGGGGGCCGCCTGCGAGACGCGGTTCTGCACGTCCATGGCGGCGATGTCGACGTCATAACCGACCTGGAACGAGATGGTGATGCGCGCCGAGCCGTCGTTCGAGCTCGTCGACGACATGTAGAGCATGCCGGGCACGCCGTTCAGCTGCTGCTCCAGCGGCGTCGTCACCGTGTCGGCCACCACCTGGGCGCTGGCGCCGGGATAGTTGGCGGCAACCACGATCTGCGGTGGGGTGATGTCGGGAAACTGCGAGACCGGCAGCAGGAAGTAGGAAATGGCGCCGGCCAGCACCATGATGATGGCGATCGCCGAAGCGAAGATCGGCCGCAAAATGAAGAAGTTGACCATGATGGCTCTCTCCGAGGCGGCTCGTGATGGTCGATGGCTGCCCTGGGAGATGGCAACGAAAAACCGATGCAGCGCACGGAACCGTGCGCTGCTCCTGAACAACCCGATATTGACTTCAGACGATGGATGTTACTATCTAGTAACAGGATAAATGTTACGGATCGGTAACATTGTCAAGGGCGTTCCAGCGACAAGACTGGAAGCGAGGAAACGTTGATGACAGTTGCTGTCAAATGTCCCCCGAGAGAGCGGATCATCGACGCTGCGCGCGACCTGTTCCGAAAGCACGGCATCAAGGGCATTGGTGTCGATGCCATCGCCGAGGCGGCCGAGAGCAACAAGATGACGCTCTACCGCCATTTCGGCTCCAAGGACGACCTGGTGTTCGTCTGCCTCAAGGAGGCGGCCGCCGAGGCCGACGCCTTCTGGGAGGGCATCAAGGCGGCCAATCCCGGTGATGCCAAGGCGCAATTGCGCGACTGGGTCCGCTGCGCCGGCGAATTCGTCACCGTCGAACATTGCAATTGCGAGCTCTTGGATGCCGCAGCCCAGCTGGTCGAGATCGACCACCCGGCGCGGCAGTTCGTCGAGGAGCTTCGCAACCTGTACCGCGTGCGCCTGGTCGAGCTCTGCGAAGCAGCGGGTGCTGCCGACGCCGAGCTGATGGTCGATGCGTTGACGCTTCTGGTCGAAGGCGCCAGGACCAACTGGCGCAGCGCCGGGCCTGGCGGCGCGGCAACGCGCTTCGTCAAGGTCGCGGAGATGATCGTCGACGATTTTCTGGCCTAGCCTGGTGGCAGCTTTGGGCCGGATCCAGACAGTCCGATCAAGGCGCCTCGACATCCATGAGAATGTTCTGCGCAAATGGGGGCGCGGGACCGATCTGCAGCATGCGTTTTTCGGTCATGGGCACATGACACCGGAGCAGAAGACCGGCGGGCCGCCGTCTCGATCGCAACCTGTTCCAATGGAACGGCGCCGTGGGCGTCCCTCATCGCCTTCATCGCGGCGGACGCGGATTGCGTGCTTGTCCTCATCAATGGCATTTTAGCTGTCTCTGTAATATGGTTGTCACAATTCGGTTTGCTGACATCGGCATCCTGTCATCAGCAACCGATCCGCGCTCGAACCGATTGCGGTGGGCAATGCAGGCTGGGACCGATCCGAACAATCCTGCTTTGCCCTATGGCGAGGAGCCGGAAGGGTTCAGGCTCGCACGCATAGGCGACCTGCAGGATCTGGAAGGCGGCGCGTATTGGCCGCGGCTCCAGCCGCACTTCCTCAAGCCTCATTTCAAGCTGTTGCGCTATAGGATTCAGGAAAGGACCGGGGCCGACCGGACCCCGAAATTCTTCTCGGTCCGGGGCGCGAGCGGGGTCGGCGATCTGGATGTCGCCTATGTTGCGGATCGGCTCGCCGCGACGCTGACTGTCACCGGATCCGGCATACCCGACTACTGCCTCACCGCCGTGAGCAGGGGCGCCTTGAAGTTCGGCGGCGCGCCGGGCGCTCGGACAGCTGGAATCGACCGCAGCGTGGGCCTGGTATACCGCGGCGAGCCCGGAACGACGCTGTCCGCGACCGGGAGCCACGAGCGACTTTCGGTTTGGATTCCTGCGACGAGCCTGAACCAGCGATTGGCTGCGTTGCTGGGTGGGCCCGTGACGAAGGACATCGCCTTTGAGCCGGTCTTCGACTGGGATGCTGTGCCGGCGCAGCGCTTGAGGCGCCTCATGGAGCTGATGGTGGAGGAGCTTCGCGCGCCGACACCGTTTGCGGGCAGCGAACTCGCCAGCCACTCCTTCATCGACCTCATGCTCTACACACTGCTGCGCGCACTCCCTCACAACCATTCGGATCATCTTGCCCGGGCAGGCAGCCCCGCTGTCCCGGGAATCATACGGCGGGCGGAGGCCTATATCCACGCCCATGTCGAAGAGCCCATCGCGCTGCACGAGGTGGCGGCGGCGGCGGGGTGCAGTGTGCGCAGCCTGCAGCTTGGCTTCCGGCGGTTCCGCGAGACGACGCCCCTGGAAGCGATCCGCCTCGCCCGCCTCGTCGCGGTGCGCGACGCGCTCAGGACCGGCGACATCGCGGGCACGGTCACCGATCTCGCCCTTCGGTTCGGCTTCACCAATCCCAGCCGCTTCGCGCACGACTACAAGGCGGCATTCGGTGAGGCCCCACGCGACGCCTTGCGTCGCGGTTCAGGACATCGACGACACAGCAGGTGAGGGCGGTTTGCCGCTTTCGCGATGTTTGCGCGATCTGTCCTGCTCTTTCGTTTTCCGCATAGAACGCAGCCTTAACGCCGCGTTAACTTAGGCCTGTCGCGCTCAGTCCGGCTCTCTTGCCGTTGAGCAGCGCAGCCGCCCCTGCGGCTGCCAGGCAACCGACACTATGACACCAAGCGCAACTACCAGTTCGCTTAGGGAGGGCTGATCATGAAACGCGCGCTATCTGCACTTCTTGCATTGCCTGCAGTTCTTGCATTGCTTGTACTTTCGCATGCGGCACAGGCAGATACGAAAACAGTTGTGGTCAAAAAGAAAGCGGTCATATCAGAGGAAAGCCCGCCGGCTCTCGACAAAAGGTCCACCGGATCGGTCAGGCCCGCTTTCGATGCGATCACAGAACCGGCCGATAAAACCGGCAAAGACCCGTCCTATCCTCCGGCACTGTGGTTCACGTTCTAAACAGCGCGGCGCGTCCTTTGGGGCGTGCGAACGACGTTTTGACACGTCGAGTTGACTGATGACGGCACGCGTCAGCTTCGCTGATCTGGAGCGATGTGTCGCGTGCGGTGATCGACCACAGGGCGTTTGGCCTGCTGACCCCCGAGCCGATGGTTGGGGCGGCCGGTGGAAGCGCGCTTCATGCTGCAGCGAGCCGGCGCAGGATGTACTCCACCCTCTCATCGGCAGGCAATGGCGGCACGGTTTCGAGAGGGAAGCCGAGGGACCGGTACACGTCGATCAGCAACGCATGGATCCGGTGTTGTGCACCGGTGTCTTCGGTCCGCGCATAGTCCCTGGCGAGCGGCAGCAGGTCGAGGACGAACACCTTCCGGTAGGAGGCGGTTTTCAGCGCTTCGATCAGTTCCGGCTCCGGCTCGAGCGACAGGAAGCGGTAGTAGGCCAAGGCATCGGGCAGCGCGCGGTCGAGGAAGCAGACCTCGTCCGGGTCGAGCATTCCTTCCTGCTCGATCTGCATCTTGAGAACGCCCTTCTGGAACTCGCGCTGGTTGGCCCGTATCTCGGCGACCGTCCGTCCGGTGACGCGCTGCGTGTCGATGAAGTGCCGTGCGTGCTCGATCGTGGTGCGATAGCCACGCTTGGCGAGCAATTCGATGGTCGTCGTCTTGCCTGAACTCGGTCCGCCGGTGATCACGTACCAGTTTGTCATGGACGGCAGCCTGACACGCGGCGGCGATCGCGCCCTTGATCGGGATCAATTGGCAGCACAGGCATCGTGCTGGTCCGGACCTTTCTTCCCAGTCCCGCGAGGCAGGCATGGTCAGATATGCGAAACTTGCCGAGACATATGCTCTGCAGGTCGGTGACTTCGAGGGTGACGGTTTTCACGCTCGGGCCTCGGGGTCGGCAGCCGAAGGTCGACATCATGCCGGCCGCCTTGTGGGAGAGGTGGTGGAAGTCGTCTGATGCTGTTCCAACCGCGACTGGACGGTCGCGGTTGGGGGGATGGCATGGAACTGCCGCTGCTGGTCATTGAGACCGCGCCGGCCCTGCGGCCGGCCCGTCTCACAGTCCGCGTGCCGCGACGGCGTTATGGACCGCAGCCACGATCGCGCCTGCAATGATGCCGAAAACGAGGCTGAAGAAAATGCCTTCGAGCCAAGCCTGGGGCGACGTCACGGGTGCGAGCGTGAACAGTCCTACCCAGGCATGCGTCACCTGCAGGCTGGGAAACAGCACTCCCACGAGCGCGCACAGGACGAACAGCACGATCAGCGCTGCGCTGGCCGCCATTGCCAGCCCCAGCATCGACAGCGTGCGTCTATTGACGATGTCGGTCATGGCATGTCTCCCTCAGCAGGGGCCTCGGGTGCGGGGATGTCCTTCTGCATCTGCCGCATCATCCGCATCATGTCCATCTGCATCATCTGCATGGACCGCATCATCTCCATCATCTGCATCTGCGGCGAGCCGCCGGCGCCTGGCTGCATCATCCCGCCACTCTGCATCTGCTGCATGAGTTGCAGGTGCATCTGCATCATCATCATCATGTGCATTTGCATCATCGGTATGGCTGCTCCCCCGCCGCCCTTCATCATGCCCATCATGTCCGGGCATTGGGCCGTCGCGTTGGCTGCGGGCGGGGCAGGAAGCTGGGCAATGTTGCCTGCCGGTGTCCCGGTCGTGGCAGAGGGGGTATCGGCCCCCTCGGGGTGATGCGGGTCGGTCTGGGCGATCGCAGGATTGGCGAGGCTGAGGAACAGCGCCGCCATGAACAGGGGCCTGGTAACGCGCATGGGTCTTCTCCCTTTGCGTTGTGCTGGATTGAATGGGTGGTGACGAGACGCCGGACAACGGTGCAATGCAGGGCAGTGCGCGGGTGAGAAGCGAAACGCCGCGGCCGTCAAGGTCGCTTGTGTCAGCCGAGGTCGCGGGGCGGATGGCGGTTGACGAGCGGATCGATGCCGTGGAGGCATTGCGCTCCTGCCAAGGTCCAGGTCCGGTGCGCGGAACCGGCAAAGCCGGGCGCGTCAGCCGGCGCCACGAGGGCAATACCGCTGCAATGCGCCAGGCTTGAACAGCAATCGGCGAACCGATCATCGCACGGCTCTTGCCCGTCGGCGTCGTGCGCGATCGATGCAGGATGGACGATGGCCAGATGGTGCAGTTGTTCGACGGACGTGCCGGGCAAAGCGGCAACCGCCGCAGCGCCGACGCCAAGCGCCAACGCCAGGCTCAAAATCAGCGCCGTCGCCAGAAGCCGGAGTTCATCGCACAACCAAACCATGTTGACACGATAAGGCCATCCCGCAAGCTGTCCTTGATCGAAATCAAAATCGCGTCGCCGGACGTTCGAGCTTGCGGCCGGCCGGTTCGAGCCGCACGCCGGTTTCGGCGGCCAGGTCATCATAGCCAATGGCCTGGTCGCGGCGGTCGGGATCGTCTGCCTTCTCAAAAATCGTTCGTTTCCGCGTTTTCGTGCGCTTGCTCTGCGTCAATTCGGATCCGCAGGCCAGGTGATAGGCTGGCGTCGGATTGTGGTGCCTACGCGCCGTCTCGCACGCAAACTGGACAAAGCGTCGGCCACTCGCCGGACGCAGAAAAAGGAAGGGATATGTCAGCAACGCCGGGCAGCGATCTGCCCATGGATCTAAAGCTTGCGGATGGCATGCCGCGTCGCAGCGGCCGGTGGTTCCACAAACGATATTTGCTCGTCCTGCTGATACCGGTCTTCATGTTCTTGGGCGGCGTCCTGGGTATGTATTTCCAGCCCGTACCCCTCCAGAAATTCTATGAGATTACCGGGCTGACGCCGGGTGCGGGATCAGCCTCGCCAATCGCGCTGCCTCCCAATATCGAGTTGCCGGCGCAGTTGGCCGAAACGATGCTGCCGTCCGACGTCGTGGGGCTCGCCCGCGTGATACCGCGCGGTGACGTCTCGATCGTTGCAGCGCCTTACGGGGCCGGAGATGCCAGGCTTTCCGAACTGCTCGTCGGTGTCGGCGATTGGGTCGACCGGGGCACGCCACTGGCGCGCCTGGACAACCGCGACGCACTCGAAAGCGCCGTTCTTCTCGCTGAGGCAAATCTGGCGGTACGTCAGGCTGCACTGCTTCAGACCCGCAGCACCGTCTTGTCGAGCCGCGACGAGGCGCAGGCGACGCTCGACCAGGCTCGCTCAAATCTGCGTGAAGCCGAAGCCAATCTCGATCGCACCGGGAAGCTTGCCGGTAGCGGGGTTGCGACCGGCGCTACGCTCGATACGGCGCGCGCGGCCGTCCAGGGTGCCGCGCTCAGCGTGACGCGTGCCGAGGCAACGCTCGCCCGTTTTTCCTCGGTTCACCCCGACGAGCAGCCGGACGTGGTTGTCGCCGGCCGCAACGTTGCTGCCGCCGAGGCCGATCTTGCCCGGGTGAAGCTCGACACGCAGCGGGCGCTCGTTGTCGCGCCTATTGCAGGAACGATCCTCGATATTCACGCGACGCCGGGGCAGCGACCACCGACGGAAGGGATCATGGAGATGGGTGACACCAGCCAAATGATGGCGGAGGTCGAGATCTATCAGGACCGGATTGCCAGCGTTCGAGCCGGCCAGCCGGTGGAACTGGTCGCCAGCGCGCTGGGGCGGACATTGCTGGGAACGGTGGAAAGCATCGGCCTGACTGTTGGCCGACAGGGCCTCATCTCCGACGATGCCGCCGCGAACACCGATGCGAGGGTCATTCGCATCCTCGTGGCTCTTGACGCCTCGTCGACGAAGCTGGCTTCGGGCTATACCAACCTGGAGGCTATTGCCCGCATCGACACGTCAGCGGCGACACGGGCCGCACGATGAGCCGCCTGCTGCAACGGCTCTTTGGGCGGCTCCCTATCGGCTGGTTGCAGCTGACCCATAATCGCACCCGCTTCGCGGCTGCGATCGCGGGTGTCGCCTTCGCCAACGTACTGGTCTTCGTCCAGCTCGGCATAATGAACTCGATGGCCGTTGCGACGCTCAGACCGTATGAGTTTTTTCGGGCCGACATCATCATTTCGGCGGCCGACGCCAATGCGATCGCGGACGGGGGGAACGTTGCTCGCCAGTGGATGCTGCAGGCGCTGGCAAATCCGGACGTCATCGCAGGCATGGGCCTCTTTGTCGCCAATGTGCCCTGGGACCGCGGACAGACGGACATCAGCCTCACAACATTCGGGATAGATCCGTTCAAGCAGGACTTCATCTCGCCCAAGATTGCGGCCGACCTGAACCTGCTGCAGGTGAACGACGCGGCGATCCTGGACAGGCTCGCGCGCGGAATTACGCGAGACGAAGCTGTCGCCATCCGGCCGCAGACGCCGCTCTCCTTCGAGACTGACGGCCGCACCATCAAGGCCTACAACACGTTTTCCGGCGGTGGAGGGTTCGGCGGCGACGGCTACATGCTGGTCTCCGACCAGACCTTCCTGTCGCTGTTTCCCGCGCGAAGCTCGGCCGCGCCCGATCACATCCTCCTGCGCACGAGACCCGGCACGTCAGTGGACGAAGTGTCGGAACAGCTGCGCGGCCAGATCTCGGATTCCTCGCTGCGCATCCGCAGCTACGCAGACGCGATGGCCGAGGATTTGCGGTACCAGCAGACGCGACGTCCAACCGGCGTGATATTCGGGTTCGGCGTCTTTATCGGCATACTGGTTGGCCTGATCATCATCTATCAGGTACTCTCCACCGATGTGGCGGACCACTTGCGGGAATACGCGACCTTCAAGGCCATGGGATATGGCTCGCGGTTCTTTCTGGGCATCGTATTCGAGGAAGCGTTGATCCTCGGTGTCTTCGGCTTCATCCCGGGCCTGATCGTCGGCACGACAATTCTGACTGTAATGGCAAAGGTGACGACGCTGCCGCTATCGATGACGCTCGTTATGGCGGCTTCTGTCTTCGTCGGAACGATCGCAGTTTCGTCCCTGTCGGGCGCGATCGCCACCAGACGCGTCGCAGCCGCAGATCCGGCGGACCTCTTCTGATCATGGAAACGCCAGATCGCGACGTCATCGAAGTCCGTGGGCTCAACCACTGGTTCGGCATAGGCGATGCCCGCAAGCAGGCGCTCTACGATCTCAATTTCGCGATCGAGGCTGGAAGCTTCACCGTGCTCATGGGGCCATCCGGCTCCGGCAAGACGACGGTGCTTACCCTGCTCGGTTGTCTTCGCGGCGTGCAGGACGGATCTGTGCGCCTGCTCGGGGAGCAACTGAACGGTGCCCGTGAAACCACGCTGATGACGCTGAGACGGCGCCTCGGCTTCATTTTCCAAGCGCACAATCTGCATGAGAGCCTGACGGCCTTGCAGAACGTGATCATGGGCGTTCAGGTTCATGGTGATGTTTCGGATGAACTCGCACACAAGGCAGCGGTCCATGTCCTTGAACTCGTGGGCCTGTCCGATCGAATCAACTATCTGCCCGCCAACCTCTCGGGCGGACAGAAGCAACGCGTGGCCGTTGCCCGCGCACTCGTTGGCAACCCGGCACTCGTGCTGGCTGACGAGCCCACCGCCGCGCTCGACGCCGACAGTGCATCCGAAGTCGTGGATCTCCTCAAGCGCCTCGGCCGCAGCCGCGGCACGACCACTCTCCTTGTCACCCACGACAGCCGGATACTCGAACGCGCAGACCGTATCCTTGTGCTGGAGGATGGTCGAGTTGTCTCTGATACGGCACCACGAACAGCGCAGAAACGACACCACCCCTGACGCTTTTGGCGCCCTGCGCGGTCCTCTCATGAACTTGAAAAGACAAGTTTCAGTATCCGATCGCGGGCAGCTGAACGACCGCAACGGGGCGCATTGCCGCCGAAGCTCGTCGGCCGATGAGAAGCCGCTTTGTGATGTGGTTGTTTCGGCGGCATCCGGCCGCCGCAGGCCTGAATGGCAGAGTGATCTCAGCTGGACAAGCCTAGCCCTGCCATCCTTCTGCGCCGGCCTTGTCGCGGAGGTCGAACATCCACAGGCCGCCATCGTCGACATGAGGCCGATGATAAGGACGGTCGGCCGGGATGGGCTCGAGCTGCACGCCGGTTTCGTCGGCGAGGTAACCGACGGCCTGGTCGCGGCGGTGCGGGTCGAGAGGAGGTCGCGCCGGGCGCTGCGCCGGGCCGGGTCGTTCATCTTCAGATGATAGAGGTTGAGCCCGCTGCGTTATTCGCGGAAGCCGGCGTTCTTTGGATACCAGAGATCATGCAGTCCGGTGTCGATGCGTTCGGCCGGGTCGAAGGTCCGGAACAGGCAATGGCGGATCTTGGCGCCAAAGAGCGAGGTGACTGCAGCCCCTATCTTGCTCTTCGAGCGATGATGTCATCGGTATTCGCCAGAAGCTTGCGGACCGCGTTGCGCGCGGCATTCGGCTTCTGCAGTCGAATGCACTTCTCGATGTTCTCGTGCAGTTTCTGCGCGCGCAGCAGGCTGCTGTCCTCGCGGGTCACGTGAACGAACAGGTGGTTCAAGGCAGATTCGATCAGGACACCGAGCGGCACCAGAAGGTCGTTGCCCGATGCGCGCAGGATTGCCACGTGAAAGCGTGTGTCGGCCTGTGTCCGGTGCTGCAGCGAGGCGGCATTGCCCATGTCGTGAAGCGCCTGGCTGATCTCCGCCATCTGCGCTTCGGTCCGGCGCTCGGCGGCCAGTGCCGTCGCTTCCGGCTCGATGATGTGGCGGAACTCCTGCACCGTCCTGAGAAAGCCTTCGCGGTCGGGCGAGGCGGCGTACCAGCTCAGGACGTCGCGGTCGAGCAGGTTCCAGTGCTCCTTGGGCTCCACCCAGCTGCCGATCTTGGGGCGGGAGGCCAGCAGGCTCTTGGCCATCAGCATCTTGATCGCTTCGCGCACCGCGGAACGACTGACATCGAAGATTTCGGTCCACTTGGCCTCGTTGGGCAGGATCGTTCCGGGGGGATAGTCGCCGCGCACGATCCTGAGGCCGATCTCGCTGGCAAGGGAGGTGTGGACGCTTGCGCCCGAAATACGCGTGGCGTCGGTTCGGCGGCTCGCCAGCGGCTTGTCGGCGATGAGTGCGTCTGTCGGCTTCGAGGCCATTGGTCTTCCTGTTGTCGTCTTCCTGTTGTCGTCTGGCCGATGCTTGAATTTCGGGCCGCCTTCGCAACAGAGTGGTGCGCCATCCCAAGTGTCAAGCGTCGCTTCCCGGCGCCGGCCAATCAGTTTTGCGAGACGTATTTTCGCCAGCTGTGCTGGCTGCGGAAACCCAGGACCTCCTTGGCCTTGCGATTGGACAGCAGCGTTTCGAATTCGCCGAGTTCATGCTTCAACGGCACGCCGGGATAGAACCGCTCGAGCAGCTCTTGTGTCGGCAGGTCGGACGAGGTGTCGTCATTGGCCGCGTTGAATACCTGATAGCCCAGGCCGTCGGTCTTGACCGCGAGGTCGGTGATCTGACCCAGGTCACGCGCGTCGATGTAGCTCCAGGCGATGCGCTTGCGGAAACCCGGATCGGCAAACCACTTCGGAAACAGCTCGTATTCGTGCGGCTCGATGACGTTGCCGATCCGCAAGGCATAGATGTCGAAGCCGCTGCGCAGCGCAAAGGCCCGTGCCGTCTTTTCATTGACGACCTTGGAGAGGGCATAACTGTCCATCGGGTCGACGTCATAGTCCTCATCGAGCGGAAAATAGTGCGGGTTTCGCGGCTCATTGGCGAAGACAAGACCATAGGTCGTCTCGCTTGAGGCGATGATGATCTTGCGGATGCCGAGTTTCACCGCCGCCTCGATGACGTTGTAGGTGCCGAGCGCGTTGATGCGGAACAGCTCGTTGTCAGGTGTGAGCATGATCCGGGGGATGGCGGCGAAATGCACGACGGCATCGACCGGCTGCGGCCGCAGCGACGGGTCGAATTCGTGCAGCCCCATGTAGCTGGTCAGCGCGTTGAAGAGCTGGCCGCTGTCGGTGATGTCGGTGATCAGCGTCCGGACCTTTGGATTGTCGAGCGGCCTGGCGTCGAGATTGAGAAGCTGGTGCCCCTGGTCGACAAGGTACTGGACGACGTGGCGGCCGGCCTTGCCGCTGCCGCCGGTAAAGATGATCCGCTTCGACATTTTGTCCTCCACATTCTGCCAGATCATTGGATATTGTCAGACAATATCATCGGTGACGACTGCGCCGAATTCAACCTGCGACCGGAGGGCACGGAAGATGGCAAACAGCACCAGATCGACCGAGCAGATCGGTTTCATCGGCCTTGGCCTGATGGGGCATGGCATTGCCAGGAACATCGTCGACAAGGGCTATCCGCTGACCTTCCTCGGCCGCAGGAACCGCGGCCCGGCCGAAGACATGATCGCCCGCGGCGCCGTCGAGGTCCCCACTGCTGCGGAGGTGGCCGCCCGCTCGAGCGTCATTTTTATCTGCGTCACCGGTTCGCGGCAGGTCGAAGACGTCGTTCGCGGCGCAGGCGGGTTGAAGCAGGCGCTGAAGCCGGGCTCGGTGGTTGTCGATTGTTCGACGTCCGACCCGGTGTCGACGATGGCGCTGGCGGCCGAGCTTGCCGCCGTCGACGTGACCTTGGTCGACGCGCCGTTGAGCCGCACGCCAAAGGAGGCGTGGGAGGGCACCCTGGACACCATGGTCGGCGCTTCCGATACGATGTTTGCCAGGCTGAAACCGGTGTTCGACACCTGGGCCGGGCGTGCCGTCCATGTCGGCCAAACCGGCGACGGCCACCGGATGAAGCTGTTGAACAATTTTCTGTCGCTCGGCTATGCAGCACTTTATTCCGAAGCCCTGGCCCTGGCCGGCAAGGTCGGCATCTCGCCCGCCCGCTTCGACAGCGTCATCCGCAACGGCCGCATGGACTGCGGTTTCTATCAGACCTTCATGCGCTGGACCCTCGAAGGGGATCGCGACGCCCACAAGTTTACGCTGGCCAATGCGGTCAAGGACCTGACCTATCTCGAATCGATGGCCGATTCCGTCGGCATGGTGAACCCGCTGGGAAATGCCGCCAAGAACGCGTTTGCCGGCGCCGTCGCCGCCGGTGGGGGCGAACGCTACGTGCCGATGCTGGCGACACATATCGGGCAAATCAACGGCGTCGACCTGGCGCCGCCGGAAAAGAGCTGAGTGAACCCGTCGCGGAACAGGCGTCTACCGTCCCGAGCGGGCGATCACGTCGTCGGTGTCGGCCAGCAGCCTGTGCACGGCGTTGCGCGCCGCCCTGGGGCGCCGCAGCCGGATGTTCGTCTCGATCGCTTCATGCAGGCTCTGGGCGCGTTCGTCCTGGATCTCCTGCGTCACGAAGGTGAAGAGGTGATGGAGCGCGGATTCGATCAGCACGCCCAGCGGCACCAGAAGGTCGTTGCCGGATGCACGCAGTATGGCAAGGTGGAAGCGCGTGTCTGCCTGGGTGCGTTCCTGCAATGATGTCGCCTGGCCCATGTCGCGACAGCTCTGGCTGATCTCGCCCATCTGCGCTTCGCTGTGGCGTTCCGCGGCAAAGGCGGCGGCTTCCGGCTCGATGATGTGGCGGAACTCCTGCACTGTGCGCAGAAAAGCTTCACGATCGGGCGAGGCCGCATACCAGCTCAGCACGTCACGATCGAGCAGGTTCCAGCGATCCTTCGGTTCGACCCAGCTGCCGACCTTGGGGCGCGATGCCAAAAGGCTCTTGGCCATCAGCATCTTGATCGCCTCGCGCACGGCCGAGCGGCTGACATCGAAGGTTTCGGACCACTTCGCCTCGTTCGGCAGGATGGTGCCCGGCGGATAGTCGCCGCGCACGATCCGGAGGCCGATCTCGCTGGCGAGCCAGGCGTGTACGCTCGATCCGCTCATGCGCGCGGCGTTGGGGCGACGCATTGCCGGCGGGCGGCCGGCGACCGTTTCCTCAGGCCTTTTGGACGTTCCGTCTGCCATCGACCGAGTTGATCTCTGCTGGATCAATTCCGTTCTGATTGGTGCAGCAAAAGCCGGCTCGGGCCGGCGGGACCGTCCGCGCGCGACATCAACCGCACAGGCTTGTCGGAGCGCCGGCGAGCCGGGCGCTCCGAACTGCACCTACTTCTGGCCTGCACCTATTTCTGGATACAGGTATCGACCGTGTCCTTGGTGCACTCGTCGAGACCGGTGAAGACCGGATCGTCGACCGTCTTGCCTTCGATCAGATCGATCATGACAGTCGGTGCTTTGTAGCCCATTTCGAACGGCCGCTGGCCGACCAGGGCAGTGACAAGGCCCTCCCTGGCGATCGCCACCTCGTCGCCGATCGTGTCGGCAGCGCCGATGACGAACTCGTTCTTGGCGATCTTGTCGGCCATCGGCTTGAACAGGTCGCGATAGGGCTGCGGGGCGCCGAACAGAGGCCAGCCGCCCATGATGCCGAAGGCATCGAGGTCGGGATTGGCCGCAAGGATGTCGGTCATCGCCTGGACGCCCTTGGCGCCGTCGTCATTGGTGAAGACAGGGCAGCCGGCAACCTCGGTCCAGCCGCCTTCACCCTTGAGTTCAGTCAGGCCCTTCTGGCCGGTCAGCGTGTCGCGCATGCCCTGGGCGCGGCGCAGGATGTTGTCGGCGCCCGGATTGCCTTCGATGGTGCAGATCTTGCCGCCACTGGGCTTGGCTTTCTTGATGTATTCGCCGATGCGCGCGCCCATCAGGTAGTTGTCGGTGCCGAGATAGGTCTTGCGCAGTGCCGCGTCCTCGGCGGCGAGATCCGCGTCCAGCGTCATGACCGGAACAGTCGGGTTGGCGGTCTTGATGGTCTGGGCGATCAGCTTGGCGTTCGACGGCGAAATGGCGATGGCGGCGGTGTCGGCCTTGCCCAGCATGTCCTGGACGATCTGCGCTTCGCCAGCCTCATCCGACGTCGATGCCGGCCCGGTGTAGAAGCATTCATATTCCGAGCTGGCGTTTTCCTTGTTCCACTTCTGGCAACCCTGGTTGATGGCTTCGAAGAACGGGTTGTCGAGGCCTTTGACGACGATGACGAGCTGCTTCTTGGCGAGCGCGTTTCCAGCGCTGAGTGCCAGGACAGCGGTAGCGAGCAATAATGCCTTCCTCATTGTTTCCTCCCATTTGAACAAACGGGCACGGCGTGCCCGCGACGAAATCAACCCGGATACCAGACGGTGCGAGGATCGTTTTCCGAACGCTCGTACCGCCAGGCCGAGTCGATGAGCATTTCGAGGTCGTATCGGGGTTGCCAGCCAAGCAGGGACCTGGCCTTGGCATTGTCCATCCAGTTCGAGTGGTACTGGCTCGCTATGTCGATCGAGGCGAGGTGACGGGTGCGGGCGAGGTGGCGGGCGACCTCGCCATAATCGACCGGACGATCCATGCAGACGTTGAAGAGTTGCTGCCTGGCGCGCGGATTGTCGATCGCCGCAAGGATCGCCGACACCAGGTCGTCGACATGGACGAAGTTGCGTTTCAGCGGCTGCCCGTCGGCATCACGCAGCAGCGGCACGGTGCCCGCCCTGGCATGGCGCCTGGCGTCTGCCTCCGGCACCAGTGTCTTCCAGTCCGGGCCGCCAAAGACGTCGTCACCGAAAGACAGCGTGTATCGGAAGTCGTCCTTCTCCATGATCCACGGCGCGCGCAGGCAGCACCAGTTAAGGCCATATTGGATGCCGAACTGCTCCAGCATGACCTCTTCGAGAACCTTCGACAGCGCATAGCTGCCGGGATAGGCCCGATGCCGTGCCGCTTCGGTGAGGGGCGCATCGTTGCGGTAGTGGAAATGACCGATCGCCGCGTCGCCGCCGATGAGGATGAACTGTCGGGCGGTTGGACTGAGCCGAAACGCCTCGAGCAGCCAGAACAGGCCCTTGACGGCGACGTCCATCACGTCAGCTGGCGTTTCCTTGCATGTGGCGAGGTGCACGACGTGGGTGACGCCGGCAAGCGCGTTGGCAACGACGTCGCGATCGGCGATCGAGCCGCGGGCGATCTCGATGCGGTCGCCTTCATCGACGGAGCGGTTGTGACAAAGCGCGCGGATGCGGGTCTCGGAAAATCGCGGATCGTCAAGCAGCCCAGCGATGAAGTGCCGCCCGACCTTGCCCGTTGCACCGGTAACAAGGATCAGCATGCTCTTCCTCCGATGCCCAGCTAATATCCTGGCGCCGTCGTCGTCAATGCTATTTGTCCGACAAAACAGATTTTTGAGACATTTGTGCCGAACCCACCCGACAATTGATTGACGCTGTCGAGGCGTTTTGCATAAATGCGGGTCTTCGCGTTTCCCGGGAGGAGATCGGGGAACGTGAATGCGCAGTGCCCGAGCGTGACGCGTGCGGGACGGCTTGCGAGGCTTGCATGTTTCGGGAGGCTAGAGGCTGGTGGCAGTTCTCGAACTCGCCAACATTTCCAAGCATTTCGGCGCTATCCAGGCGGTCAGCGACGTGTCGTTCTCGCTCGAGGCGGGACAGGTCGTCGGCCTGATGGGCGACAACGGCGCCGGCAAGTCGACCCTGGTCAAGATGATCGCCGGCAACTTTCGGCCGAGCCATGGCAGCATGCGGCTGGAGGGGGCCGAGCTGGTCATGCATCGCCCGGTGGAAGCGCGGCAGCATGGCATCGAGATCGTCCACCAGGACCTCGCGCTGTGCAACAATCTGACGGCGGCGGCGAACGTCTTCCTTGGCCGCGAGCTGCGCCGCGGTTTTGGACCGTTGCGCGTCCTCGACTACAAGGCGATGTACAAGCGGGCCGGCGAGATCTTCAGGGACCTGAAGTCCGAGACGCGGCCGCGCGACCTCGTCCGGCAGATGTCGGGTGGGCAGCGGCAGGCGGTGGCCATTGCCCGCACCATGCTTTCCGAGGCCAAGATCGTGTTGATGGACGAGCCGACGGCGGCGATCTCGGTCCGTCAGGTGGCGGAAGTCCTCAACCTGATCCGCCAGCTGCGCGATCGCGGCATTGCCGTCGTGCTGATCAGCCACCGCATGCCTGATGTCTTTACGGTGGCTGACAGGGTCATCGTCATGCGGCGTGGCCACAAGGTTGCCGACAAGCCGATTGCCTTGAGTTCGCCGGAGGAAGTGACGGGGCTTATTACCGGTGCCATCGAACAGGTATGATCAACCCTGCCGGTCGCGCAGTGACGAAACGAAGGTCGATGATGGCTGTTACCCTTGACCAGAGCATTTCACAGAAACAGCAGAGCTGGATGGCGCAGGTTCTCGGCAGCCAGACCTTCTGGGTCCTCATTGCCGTCATTCTGGCCTGCATCTTCCTGTCCTTCGCCACCGATTCATTCGCGACGACGAAAAACCTCTACAACATCACCCGCAACGTCACCTTCGTCGCGATCATCGCGCTCGGCATGACGCTGGTCATCATCACCGGCGGCATCGATCTGTCGGTCGGTTCGGTGCTGTGCCTGTGCAGCATGGTGCTGGCGGTGGTCATGCATGCCGGATACGGCATCGAGGTCGGCATTGCGGCGGCCATCGGCACCGCGCTGGTGATCGGGGCGTTCAACGGCATCTTGATCGCCTATCTCGACTTTCCGCCATTCGTGGTCACGCTCGGCATGCTGTCGATCGCCCGCAGCCTGGCCATGGTCGCATCCAACAACACCGTCGTCTTCCAGTTTGGCCCCGACCACGACAAGCTGCTGGCGCTGGGCGGCGGCGCCTGGTTCTTCGGCATCGCCAATCCGGTGCTGTACATGATCGTTCTGGCGCTGCTCACCGGTTTTGTGCTGCGCTGGACGCGATTTGGCCGCTACGTCTTTGCCATCGGCGGCAATGAGCACGCAGCGACGCTGACCGGCGTTCCGGTACGCAAGATCAAGGTCGCCGTCTACATGATCTCGGCGCTGTCGGCCGGCATCGCCGGCATCATCCAGACCGGCTGGCTCGGTGCCGTCACCACCAATATCGGCGCAGGCATGGAACTTCAGGTGATCGCGGCCGCCGTCATCGGCGGCGCCAACCTGGCCGGCGGGGTCGGCACTGCCTTCGGCGCGATCATCGGCGCGGCGCTGATCGAGGTGATCCGCAACAGCCTTGGCCTGCTGGGCATCAACGCCTTCTGGCAAGGCACATTCATCGGCAGCGCCATCGTGCTTGCCGTGCTGTTCGACAGGATCCGCAATTTCCGACTGAGCGAATAGTGGTTCTGCGGGGCGGCGATCCTCGACGGCCGAACCGAAAAATTCCGTCCCGTTGCCTGTGCGCGCAACCGGCTTGACGCGAGCGGAAAGCCGACCAACGCAGCCGCCAACCGGCATGCCAGCGGCGTTGCGAGCGGGGAGACGCCGGAGTAAACTTACACCCGATGGACCAGAAGCGATGCGGGAGCATTGTGGAAGGAGGTCCGGCATGGAAGCGCCCTCGAACGACAACCCACAAAAACCGCCGGCGGCGGAGGCTGGCGTCATTCTCAAAGACCCTGTCCACGAGCTGACCGTCCATGCCGACGTTCTCGCCTTGTTAGCCGATCCGGCAACCACGCGGCTTTGCCTGGATATCGCCGAAGACGCAGCGTGTGCCGTCGGCGGCACCATGGCCGCCGCCCATGTCGGCGCCGATCCTGAAAGGATGATCGCGGCCGCCGAGGAGATCGACCTGCAGATGCTGCGTGACCTCGACGAAGGCTCGCCGGCGCAGCGGGTCACTTCCGCATTCGAAGACTGGAAGCGAGGCAAGCCGGGTCGAGACCGTCTTCGTCTTGATGATTGCCGCGGCGACCTTAATCGCTGCGTGACGAGCGAATGCCATGAGACGGCACTCGCCGTCGCCCCCTGCCATGGCAACATAGATGCCCGCGATGCGTTTCACGACCTTCTGTTCAACGAACACAAGCTCGTCCTGGCGCCGCCGCCCGGCCAATATGCCGGTGATCTGATGGGTCACATCGTGGTTGGCTGGAAGCAGCATGATCATGCCCAGCGCGCCGTCGTCGCAGCGAGACGCTGGCTGGCGGCAGCCGATCACATCACCGTTCTATGCATCAACGACAAAACCGACGGACGTAATCAGTTCACGGCGCGGGAACTGCTCAAGCAGCTCGAGCTGGACGGCGACGTTGTCACGACCAGCTCAGGCAACTGCTCCGTCGGCGAAACGATCCTCGATTTCGCGAAAACCGCGAAGGCCACCTGCCTGCTGATCGGCGCCTTCAAGCATGGATATTTCCTGGAGCTGCTGCTCGGTCGCGTCACCCACTACCTGTTGTCGCATAGCACGCTGCCGATGATGATGAAGCATTAGAGCGCCGGGCGGGGTCGTGGCCACCGCGGACTGGGCATCATCGGAAAGCGGGCGATCGTCCTTCCCATGGCACATGAATCCAGCTCAAGCGGAGTTTAGAGGTTTTTCAGACCTTCAATATTTCTCCGGCACCCAAACGCCAGAGGAAACGAGGTGCGAACAAACACCCTTTTCCGGAATGTTGTGAGCGCTTGCCTGCTCCTTTCCAGCACAGCTTTTGCCGCTGTCGCCTTGAACGGTCGCGATGGAATGTCATGGACACTCTTTCTGCGGTCGGCGCATAGGGCAACCACGCCACATATATAGCGCCTGAGGAACTCGAATAATAGAATCTCTAAACTGAATAATCTTATGTATTGCAAGAATAAATATGATTGTTTTTGATTTCGTGAGACTGTTTTCCAAATTATAAGATCATAATATGAAATTGATGATTAAATTAAGGTGGGTGAGTATTTATATTATTTCGGGAGATTTCAGATTTTTCCTTGAAAAAATCTCTGGAATGGCGTATATATAAAACTCGTAGATTTTGCCGACTTGGCCTTTCGCGGTGTCAAAGACCTTCGACCCGCCATCACCGCCGAATTCTCGAAAGCGAATGCAGGGCACCGATCCGGGGCTTATCTTGCCTGGTTCGGAGCTTGGAGTGATCTCTGACGTTGACCGTGAATGTGGCGTCAGAGCGTTGCGGGACGTATCCCGCGCAATCCTGCGGAGAACGCAGCCGTGACCAGCCGAACCATAGAAACCGTCGTCCACTTCGCATCCGCATTTTCATTCGCGGGCATCGCCGGACAGCAACCGGCGGGAGCCTACCGTGTCGATCGAGACGAAGAACTGATCGAAAGCGTCTCCCGAGTGGCCTGGCTGCGAACCAAGACATTCTTCCATCTGCCGGCGATCGACACGCCGGGGCCTAAACAACAGATGATGCCGATCAATCCGGCAGACCTCGAAGCCGCACTGGAAAGGGACCGGCAATCATGACTGCGACCTTCCTCATGCGAGGCAAGCATCCTGCCCGGCGCGACCCGACGATCCATCGTTTTTCGATAGGGCAGACCGTACGGTTGAAGCGAAGCTTCGGCACGCAGGCATACCGCATTACGGGCACGTTGCCCGCGAGAGAAGACTCGCCTCAGTACCGCATCCGCAACGAACGAGAACTTCATGAGCGCGTGACGTCCGAAGACAATATCGAACTGCTCGGCGCGCCACTGGGGCAGGACGACGCAAGTCTCATCGAAAGGGCATTCGGCCATGGCTAAGGGACAAAAGCGCAGCAGTCGCGAGATTCGAAAGCCCAAGCAGGCCCAGGTGAAAACACCTCCGATGCGTGAAGTCACGTTCGGCAGCCAGATAAAGCTCGCCAGAAAGGTGACCGCGGGCGGCAGATGAAGATCGTGATCGAATTCTATCGCACCCGCGGCAAGGACGACGCCCATGCGGTCGTGGGCCGCGAGACAGATGAAGTCGCCGACGTCGAGGGGGCGATAGAGCTTGCACTGCGCCTGTCGCAAACCCTCGACCTGCCGCAGCGGCCGGACGGCATCACGATTACCGACGCGGATGGCAGGGTTCTCTATTCCGGGGACGTAGATGCCGACGCACTCTCTGAAGGAAGGTCACGACCATGACGGACCGCAGCACCGAAAGCCAACCCAGACGCGATGCCGCCGCGATCGACATCTGGGACAATGAAGGCGGGGCGCCTTACTCCATCGAACATCAAGTTGGCCGCCGCATCGAAGCGGATCGCTCCTGGACCGTCTATCATGTCTTCACGGGCATCCCGGTCAATATCGACGGCCAGGCGATGACGGGGCTGACCCGGTCTCGTGCGACGAGCGGGATGATTTTTCTCAATCTTCGCAATACAGGCCGCCACAGGGGACGGAGCGGGCCGGAAGCGTTTGGGCTGAGCGCAACAGGAGGCAACACGTGACGCTTGCATTTCTCAATCCGAGCCGCAGCTTCGACCAAGCAAAAAATGCCGTCCGCTTCATCGGTCACGACGGCATGTTCGAAGTGCGCTTCTTCGTCGAAGCCGGCGCATTGGCGAGAGCAGGGGCCTGTGCAAGCGGGACACAGCTGTCCGAGTCAGAATGCCTGACCGCGTTCGACGTAGCGCGCAAGTCAATCTACGATGTCGCGCGCGAAGCCTATTCCCATGGTCGCCGCACCTACTACACGCTGACTGCCGTCGATTTCCGGTGAGACAGCCAATGCCCCGGGGACCGATCGTGCCTGCGCACGATCCTGTCCCAGGCGTTCACGCCGTTGGCTGCCGATTGGGTCGCAACCCGAAAAGTCGATGCAGCCAATATGAGCAACTCAAAATCTGGTCTGGAGTTTCGTCATCAACAGCTTCCCACAAGACGCGCGAGCCGCGAGCCGCACTCTGCTGAACACATGCAAGAAGGCAGCTCGTCCGTTCGCTATGCTCGAGGTCTTTGGAGCGGCCAGGCGAATGTTCCCTCTCGATACATCAGGCATGAGGCTCGCATACGCCACCGCAAGTGAAGCATCGAAGGCTGGGCCCAGCGTCAATTCTGATGATGCCGCAAAGGTGATGGATATCGAAAAATCGGACGATGAGGGCGCCGCCGTGAGAGGACCAAGAACCGAAACCCAGCGACGGAGCGAAAACGACACGAGCGGCATCAGGCGCAGGGCAAGAGAAACGCACACGCGACATCAGCTGGTCTAGGCTATTGTGCCCATCGTGCCCGACGACCAGCGACGTTGAGCGCTCTGTCCGTTGAATCTGGCCAGAAGGAAGTGGACGATGACGCGGATCGGGCATGGCTCGGACCGCTCGCTACGTCCGCTCTCGAGACGCCAGCGACTTGCTCAATATTTCCATGGCCGGCAAGTTTCAGTCGACGCTCCCAGGCAATGGTCCGCGATATCGGAACCGAGATTCCAACGAACAGCATGTGCACATCCTCAATGAGGGAGATCGACGTGAAATATCGTGAGCTTCAAGAGTACCTTCGACCGCTTGGTATAGTCATGAGCAAGAGAGGGACGACAATCCGGTTAAACAGTTTTGGCGGCCTCGAGAACACTGCGCGCTACTCCGAGACATTGGAAGGCGCGCTCGCCATAGCAGGAGATATGGCGAAACCTAGACGCAATATACTATCGTGATGGGTTTCTGGCTTGTTTTGTGTTAAAGTATGACTGACCCATTGCGGGCGCCATGCCTGCATTTCCGTTGATCGGAAAAACCATGAGATCACCTATGCTCTCGATAGCGGTGCTTTACGGCGCCGCCATCGGCGCTCTGGCTACAGCAACCATCGGCTTCACCGTTGGCGGATGGGTTACCCAAAGCACGGCCCTCTTGATGGCCGAGGCCTCATCGCAAATGGCTGTGGCGTCTGTGCTGACGCCGTATTGCCTGGAACGCTCAAGATCCGACCCGCTTTCCACTCAAATCTTGTCGGAGCTGGAGACCAGCCGAGGCTTCAACCGCCGTGGGGTCATTGAACGCGCCGGCTGGGCCACTCCACTTGGGTCCGACAAACCGCTCTCCGAGGTTGCGATTGCATGTGAGACAGCGCTCGCAAAAGGGTAGCTCGGCGCTTTTCAGAGGTGGATTGAACAGAGGTCCGTGCCAAGCTCTGCCGGCTGTTCGAGCCGATCGGCGGCGTCGGCGAATGGCGCGGCGGTGCGGCATCTTGCGCCGCAATCCCGGCGTCGGGGCGGGGTGAGAGCGGCACGGCCCTGCCTGCGGGCAGGTCTTGGACGCCGCCGGCTGCCGCCTCTGCGCCCGCCGCCGCGGCGGCGCCGGCGCATCACCGCTGCCGGGCAGCGGCCCCAGCGGCCGGACCCGGCGGCAGGCGGTTGTCCTTTTTTGTCCGATCCTTGTCCGCTGCATGGCTGGCGCGGCTGGACACGAGGGCTAGGATCAAGCACATCATGGTTCACGGAGTGTCCAGAAATGACCGATACCGCCCTGCTTGTCATCGATGCCCAGGAAAGTTTCCGCCAGCGCGCCAGCTGGCACGAGGTCGACAGCCCGACCTATCTCAGGAACCAGCAGGCGCTGATCGACGGCGCGGTGAAGAAGGGCTGGAAGATCGTGCGGGTGTTCCATGCCGAGCCTGAAGGCATTTTTTCGCTCGCTTCCGGTTTCGTCAGGCCGCTGGCCGAACTCAGGCTCGACAGGCCCGACCTCGAATTCCACAAGTTCCGGCATTCCGCCTTCGTCGGCTCGCCGCTTGAAGTGTTCCTGATCGAGAACGGCATCCGCCGCCTCGTCGTCTCGGGCATCCGCAGCGAACAGTGCTGCGAGACCACCACCCGCCATGGCTCGGATCTCGGCTGGCAGGTCGACTATGTCACCGAGGCGACCCACACCATGCCACTGACCGATGCGAGCGGAAAGACCTGGACGGCGCAAGAGATCAAGGCGCGCACGGCGGCCGTGCTCGATGGACGTTTCGCCCGCGTCTGCACCATATCAGAGGCGCTGGCCTACGAATCCCTGGCCGACGAGGGCAGGGCAGCCGCAGCATGACCGAGCCGCGCCGGATTCCGACCTATGTGGTGATGCCGGCGCGGACGCTTCTGCTCGATGTCGCCGGGCCGATGGAGGCCCTGCGTTATGCCAATCTGCTGCAAAAGGACGTCAGGTTCGACGTCGCCTATGTCGGCGCCTTGCCCGAGGTGACGAGCTCGATAGGCTTGCGCATTTCAGGCATCTCGCCGCTGCCCGAGACCATCGAGCCGGACGCCATGATCGTGGTGTCGGGCGACACTGACGAGCCGATGGATACGGGCCAGCCGGTCGAGGCGGCCGGTCAGGATTCGGACGAGCTGGTCCGCTGGCTGAGGCGCAGCATAAGGCCCGGCATGCTTTTGGTGTCGATCTGCTCGGGCGCGCTTCTGGCCGGCAGGGCCGGGCTGCTCGACGGCGTCAGATGCACCACCCATTTCAGCGATTGCGACCGTCTTGCCCGCCTGGCGCCATTGGCGCGGGTGCAGGAGAACAAGCTCTATGTCGAGGATGGCGAACGTTACACCAGCGCCGGCATCACCGCCGGCATCGACCTGATGCTGCACATCATCGGCCGGCTGACCAATCCTGCCGTCTCCGCGGCGGTGGCCAAGTCGCTGGTCGTCTATATCAGGCGCCTCGGCAGCGACCCGCAGCTGTCGCCCTGGCTCGAAGGCCGAAACCACATCCACACCGCCATCCACCGGGTGCAGGACGCCATGTCTGCCGATCCGGCGCGGGACTGGTCGCTTTCGACCCTGGCCGACATCGCCATATCAAGCCCCCGCCACCTCAGCCGCCTGTTCAACGACCAGGCCGGCATGAGCATTCCGGATTATCTCAACCGGCTGCGCGTGGCTCTCGCCCAGCAGCTTCTGAGCGAGACGCGGCTCGACATCGAGCGGGTGGCGGAGCGCGTCGGCTACAGCTCGAGCCGGCAGTTGCGCCGCGCCTGGGGCCGCTTCAACGCCACCCCGCCAAGCGCCTTTCGCCGCGGCGGGGCAGGCCAGCCGCAGCAGCTGCCCACGAGCTGAAACGCCTGGGCAGATCGGCGCCAGGCTGGGATCGGCAGATGTCGAAGCGCTCAGCCATGCACCCGTGCCTTTGTTTCGCGGGGCTCAGAAGCTCTGCAAGATTTCCGGCCGCAGCCCGATCGACCGGCTGTTGCCCGACAGATTGGGGGGGACAGCTGCCATTCCTCCCCCACCCCATTCTCGCCGACCCATGCATGGGTCAGACAGCAACCCACCATTCGGCACCTGTAGCTGTTACGTACCGCAGAATGTCTGCAGGACGCGTTCTTCGTCTTTTGGTGGCCGCGCATAGTCCTCCATCCCGGGCTGCTCGTCGAACGGGCGCGCCAGCACGGTGAGCAAGCTCTGGAAAGGGCCAAAGTCGCCTTCATTGGTGGCGGCGGCGATGGCGGCTTCGACGCGGTGATTGCGTGCTATGTATTTCGGGTTCACCCCGCGCATGCGCGCCGTGCGGTCGGCTGCAGTCTCCGGCTCGCGAGCCAGCCGTTCACGCCAGCGCAAAGCCCAGCTATCGAAGGCAGCAGGGTCGATGAAGTGGTTGCGCACGCGGCCGGAGCCGTCGACCTCATCGGCGAGATCGCGAAATGTGAGGGTGAAATCCGCCCCGTTGCGCGCCATCAGCGCAAGCAGTTCGGCAGCAAGACCAAGGTCCTCAGGCTGTTCGGTTAACAGCCCGATCTTGTGGCGCATGCCTTCATGAAACGCAGCCTCGTAGCGTGCCTGGAACGATCCGATCGCCGCTTTCGCCTGCTCGAAGCCTTCATCGTCTCCGCCTGCTTCGCTTCCCAGAATGGGCAGCAGCGCTTCGGCCAGTCGCGCCAGGTTCCAGACGGTGATGCGGGGCTGGTTGGCAAAGGCGTAGCGGCCTTGATGGTCGATGGAACTGAACACGGTCGCCGGATGATAGGCGTCCATGAACGCACATGGACCATAATCGATCGTCTCGCCGGAAATTGCGACGTTGTCGGTATTGAGGACGCCATGGATGAAGCCGACCAGCATCCACTGCGCCACCAGCTTCGCCTGCCTTGCTACCACGGCATTGAGGAACCCGAGGTAGCGACGGGGGGCTTCGGCGAGATGCCGATAGTGCCGCGTTATGGCGTAGTCCGCCAACGCCCTCAGGCCGTCGCTGTCTTCACGTACGGCAAGGTACTGGAACGTGCCGACGCGGATGTGGCTGGCGGCAACGCGCGCTATCAGCGCTCCGGGAAGCCTGGTCTCGCGAAAGACGTGCTCGCCAGTGGCAACCAGCGACAGGGTTCGCGTGGTCGGGATGCCGAGGGCGTGCATCGCCTCGCTGACGATGTATTCGCGCATCATCGGTCCGAGCGCTGCGCGCCCATCGCCATTGCGGGAAAACCGGGTCGGACCGGAACCCTTCAATTGAACGTCGCGCAACTGGCCTGTTGTATCGGGCAACTCTCCGACGAGGACGGCACGACCGTCGCCAAGCTGCGGCACGAAGTTGCCGAACTGGTGACCCGCATAGGCCTGGGCGATGGGACGCGCGTCAGCGGGGAAGCGGTTTCCGGCCAGCATGTCGATACCTTGGGGACCACGCAACCAGCCGATGTCGAGGCCCAGCTCCGTCGCCAGTGTTTCATTCAGTTCGAGCAGACGCGGTGTCGAAACCTGGGATGGATCCGGACTGGCGTAAAGCCGCTCGGGGAGGTCGGCGGCATAAGTGTGTTGGAACCGGGGGCTGCGCATGACAATTCGGGGCTTGTTCAGGTTACCGGCTAGATAGGGATGCCGCGAGGCGCGGGCCAGCAATTCGAGAGGGGCTGTTAAGTCGCAACCCAATCGCAGTTTCCGATGTTGGCGTCCAGCCAGGAAGCTGCTGTCACCAGGAAGCTGCTGTCAGTTGTCGCCGTAGCCCCATTCCACATCTGGAAGGAAGCGGGCGGCCGAGGGTCTGATGGGTGCTCTTGACGTCGTCCTCGTTCCGGGTGGCGCAGACCAGCGACGCCGAAGTCGGCATCTCGCCAGTGTCAGCGAGGACTGATAGTTCTGGGCTCCATGAACACGCTCGGTGTGATCTCGGATACGCACGGCCTTCTGCGCGAGGACGCCGTTGCGCTTCTTCAAGGCGTCGACCACATCGTCCATGCGGGCGACATTGGAAACCCCACCATCATCGAGAGATTGGAACGTATTGCGCCAGTCTCGGCAATTCGCGGCAATGTCGATGTCGAGCCGTGGGCGTCTCTGTTTGCGGATACCCTTCAAGTGACGCTGTTCGGGCAGAAGATATTCGTCATCCACGACCGAAAGGATATGACGTTTGCTCCAGCCATGATGGGCATCGATCTCGTGATTTCTGGTCATTCTCATCGTGCCAGTATCGAGAGCCGCGATGACGCCATTTATCTCAACCCGGGCAGTGCAGGCCCGCGCAGGTTCAGGCTGCCCATCACCTTGGCAATGGTCCAGATCATCCACGGGCGATTGGTGCCCAGGATCTGCGAGATTGCCTCAGATCTTCATTGAAGCCGACTGCATGGCTGACCAGGGGGCGATTGCAGACTGACTGGTTTTGGGCCAACTCAAAGGACAACGACCCTTCGGCAACCGGCCCGCTTGCTGTCGTTTCGCGCTGGAAAGCAAAACCTCCCAAGTCCCCGCACGGATCGCTCCCGCAGGCTTCTGCGAGATGACCAAGCGCCATGGATTTGCCAAGGGTTCGGCCGCCGAGCGCGATTGGCCGAACGCGATCATTCAAGACTGGCGTAGACCGTGCTGTCCATCTCGGCCGTGCCGGAGATGGCTACCAAAGTTGCGAGGGTTGACGTTGCGCCTGCCGCGGTCACGCGGCAGGATGCAGCGAGGTCGAATGGCCTGTTTCAGGGAGCCTTTGCATGGCGTTCTTCTTCTTTGGCATGAACCAGTCCCTGGATGGTTTTGTCGATCACGATCGTTTCCCCTTCGCCCCGGGCCCAAGACTCTATCGCCGCTTTGTCGAGCAGACGGAGAAGCTCGCCTGCAGCCTTTATGGCCGCCGCCTCTATGAGACGATGCGCTACTGGGACGAGGACCAGCCCGGCTGGGATGCGGACAGGCGCGCCTTTGCGGCAGCGTGGCGCAAGACCCCGAAATGGGTGGTCTCCAGGACGTTGCAGACGGTCGGGCCCAACGCCAGGCTGCTCGGCACGGAGACCGAGGCGGAAATCCGCCGGCTAAAAGTCGAGCTGGAGGGCGAGGTGGAGGTCGGCGGCCCTGAACTGGCGCGTTGCCTGACCGAATGGGGCCTGATCGACGAATACAGGATCTATCTGCACCCGGTCGTGCTCGGCCACGGCACGCCCTTTTTCGCCGGCCCCCGGCCGCCGCTGCGCCTGACCGGAACCGAGCGCTATGACGGCGACGTCATCCGGCTGAGTTATGTGCCGGCCTGATTGTGCCCCCGGCATGGCTCGAGCGGCGCAGTCCGGCGGGCAGGCGCGCGCAGCGGCACGTTTCGCTTCACCAGGCGTAACGCAGCACGCCCTTGCCTGAACAGGACCGCGTCACGTCGGAGAATTCGCCTTCGAAGCCTGCCGTCGCCGACCAGCCGTCTTGCCATCTCGTCTCGACCTCAGCGCCGACCAGTGCTGTGTCGCGCGCCATGGCAGCGCCATTGACGACGAAAGTGGCGCCGGGCAGCGTCTGGAAGGTCGCGGTCAGGCTGCGCTCGGGATCGAAATGATGGGCCCAGGCAAGGCGCCCGCGCAACGTCACCACGGCCTCGGCCATGGCAAAGGCTTTGCCCGCCCGCAATTCGACCGGATGCGGTTCGTCTCCTTGTTTGGTGTCAGCCGCTCCGCCATCGACTCCTCCTCGTCTGAAGGATCCCGGCCGGGGGGCTTGGGCACCCGGCCGGTCAGTCAGCTGTCACTTGGTGGTATTGATTGTGATGCGCTTGGCGTTCGCCTGCGCCCTTTCCGTCTTGGGCAGGGTCACGGTGAGGACGCCGTTCTTGAATGCCGCCTCAACCTTGTCCTCCTCGACCTCGCGGCCGAGAGCAAGGCGCCGCTCGAAACGCCCGTAATAGCGTTCGCTGAACTGACGATCCTTGTCTTCGGTTTCCGATTTCTTCTCGCCGCGAAGTGTGAGAACACCGTCTTCAAGCAGAACCTCGACATCGTTCTCGTCAAGCCCGGGCATTTCCGCGACCACCCGGATTTCCTTGTCGTTCTCCGAGAATTCGACGCTTGGCCAGGTGCCATTGCGAGGCGTCATGCGGCCAAGAACCGACGGTGTGTCAAAGTCCCGGAACACCTCGTCAAACAGCCGATTGACGTTGCGATGCAGCGACATGAACGGATCCATGTCCTCACTGCGATTGATCGCCGGGGCCTGGTTGTTGCCACGGTTCCATGGGATCAGGTCACGTACACTCATTGCCTTTTTCCTTTCGTCTTTCTTGTTTGTCCTTTCTCGTTTGGTCGCGACGACACCCCACCCCAGATGGGGTGTCGCACTGGACGGTTCAGTTAAGATCATGCCGCTACGTTGCCTTCGATCCGCTTCGAGGCAGACTTCGTGTCAGCGCCGGCGTTGATCGCGATCCGTCGCGGCTTCATCTCCTCGGGAATTTCCTTCTTGAGGTCGATGATCAGCAGGCCGTTCTCGAGCTTGGCGCCCATGACGCTGACATGGTCGGCGAGTTCGAAACGACGGTCAAAGGTCCTCATCGCCAGTCCATGGTGGAGATAAAAAACGTCGCCATTTTCCGTCTTCGAGCCGTTGATGACGAGCAGGTTTGGCTCATGGGTGATCGAAAGCTCGTCTTCTGCGAACCCAGCTACCGCAAGCGCGATGCGATAGGTGTCTTCACCGAGCTTGACGATGTCATAGGGCGGCCAATTGTCGGCCTGTGGGGAACTGGATTTTTCGAGCAGGTCGAAAATCCGGTCAAAGCCGATGCTCGACCTGTAGAAGGGAGAGAAGTCCATATTTGTTCTCATAGCTACATCCTCCTTGGAGCAACATAGGTACGAGGGCGCGCCAAGAAGCCTGGCGCTCCCTGACCGTGTCGACCCTTTGCAGCAGCCGACGGAATATGAGTTGGGAAGCGATTTGAGCGACGTCAAGGGGCGAGCCATCGAGCCGACATTTTGACGGCGTGGTGGTGGGTTCACAGGCTGGGGCCGCTGGAAAGCGCTCCGTCCAATGCCCATCTAGTCTGCTGGCAAATCGATGGAGTTAGCGATGACCATGACGCGGGAAGACGTTGTCTCGGTCCTCGGGCCGGTGGACGATACGATGATTGCACAAGTGATCCTGTCCGGCGCTTCGCTCGTGGAACTCAGGGAGGCGTGGGGGTGGGCTTTCGGCGACGACGCGTTGATGGGGCAAGGCCGCCCTCTGCCCGGAACGCGGGTTGCGGCACTGATCGACTTGATTGAACCCGACGATGACGAGACAGAGGGCCCGGCTGCACCGGGCCCCGGTGCTCACTGAATCGTAAATACCCCATCCACTGCCTGCCACTCGGCAGGTTTGATCAGCCGGTGGTGGGCAACGCGCACGGAATGCAGCGCACCTTCAAGTTCCTGTTCCCAGTAGCTCAGGAAACCTCTCAGCGTTGGGAATTCCGGTGCGAGGTCGTATTCCTGCCAGACATAAAGCTGCAACAACCGCGGGTAATCAGGAAGGTGATAATGGATCTCCGCGGTCGTGAGGCCGTAACCCTCCATCTGGAGCCGGAATTCCCTGCTGACCACAAGCTTCTTCTCGGTCACCATCAAGCGTCCAATCTTTCCGGGCGTTCGTGGTTGCCGCTCTGGTCGAATTTGCAAGCGACGTCGGCGCGGATTTCATCGAGGCGGCGAAGCGCATCCATGACGGCATCGAAAGTCACCGGGGCCGCAATGCCTGGTGGCTTGCGCAGGGCCGGTATGGATTCGACCGCGCATGCATCCGATGCCCAGGAGGCAAGAATGGCGCGCTTTTCCTGAATGCCGAGTTGATCGTCCGTTATCACATCGTCGGGATGGCTGAAGAACCGGGCCGGGAAAAGCAGACGGTCCAGTGACAGATCCGTGATTTCAGGGGCGATCGAGGGGATAATCGTCGGGACAGTTCGTTCCATCGATGGTCCTCCGTTACAAAAATCTCCTTGCGTTGACGATCCGACGATGGTCCCAGGCGAACCACCGTCGGACAGAAAAATTTGGAGGATTCGAACGAAATTGCAAGCCCCCGCTTTCGCGGCTTCGCGGCGGATAGCTTCATGAATTCAGCGCGCTAGCACTCGGCAAACCCGGGCGCTAGAATTTTTGCAGCCACCTCTTGAAACTCAAAAACACCTCACCCAGATCGATTGCGCGCGATGCCGAAGAGGGTCGCGCACCCCGCGCCGGCACCGCTTCGGATGCGGCGCGGAGGAACCTCAAAAATCTGTTTGTCCATGAGGAGAACGACATGACGTTCCGTCCATTGCACGACCGTATTCTGGTCCGCCGCATCGAGGCCGAGGAAAAAACGGCCGGCGGCATCATCATCCCCGACACCGCCAAGGAAAAGCCGCAGGAAGGCGAGGTCATCGCCGTTGGTCCGGGCGCCCGCGACGACAGCGGCCAGTTGCTGTCGCTCGACGTCAAGGTTGGCGACCGCATCCTGTTCGGCAAATGGTCCGGCACCGAGATCAGGCTCAATGGAGAGGATCTCCTGATCATGAAGGAGTCCGACGTCATGGGCGTGATCGATGCCGCGGTCCAGGCGAAGAAGGCCGCCTGAGTGGAACCTGCCGTTTTGAGAAGGAGCAAGAAAAATGGCTGCTAAGGAAGTCAAATTCCACACCGAAGCCCGCGAGAAGATGCTGCGCGGTGTCGACATTCTCGCCAACGCTGTGAAGGTCACGCTCGGTCCCAAGGGCCGCAACGTCGTGATCGACAAGTCGTTCGGCGCCCCTCGCATCACCAAGGACGGCGTCACCGTCGCCAAGGAGATCGAGCTGGAGGACAAATTCGAGAACATGGGCGCGCAAATGGTGCGCGAGGTCGCGTCCAAGACCAGCGACATCGCCGGCGACGGAACCACAACGGCGACCGTGCTTGCCCAGGCGATTGTCAAGGAAGGCGCCAAAGCTGTCGCTTCCGGAATGAACCCGATGGACCTGAAGCGTGGCATCGACAAGGCGGTCGACGCCGTGGTCGCGGAACTCAAGGTCAATGCGCGCAAGGTGACCAAGAACGACGAGATCGCCCAGGTGGGGACCATCTCGGCCAATGGTGACGCCGAAATCGGCCGCTTCCTTGCCGAGGCCATGGAAAAGGTCGGCAACGAGGGTGTCATCACCGTCGAGGAGGCCAAGACCGCGGTGACCGAGCTCGAAGTCGTCGAGGGCATGCAATTCGATCGCGGTTATCTCAGCCCGTATTTCATCACCAACCAGGACAAGATGCGCGTCGAGCTCGACGAACCTTACGTGCTGATCCACGAAAAGAAGCTGTCCAACCTGCAGGCGCTGCTTCCGGTTCTGGAAGCGGTGGTCCAATCCGGCAAGCCGCTGCTGATCATCGCGGAGGACGTCGAGGGCGAGGCCCTTGCCACGCTCGTCGTCAACAAGCTGCGTGGCGGCCTCAAGGTCGTGGCCGTCAAGGCGCCTGGCTTCGGCGATCGCCGCAAGGCGATGCTGGAAGACATTGCTATTCTGACCGGCGGCACGGCGATCTCGGAAGATCTCGGCATCAAACTCGAGAATGTAACGCTGAACATGCTGGGCCGCGCGAAGAAGGTGGTCGTCGAGAAGGAAAACACCACCATCGTTGACGGCGCCGGCTCCAAGACCGAGATCCAGGGGCGTGTTGCCCAGATCAAGGCCCAGATCGAAGAGACCACTTCGGACTACGATCGTGAGAAGCTGCAGGAACGCCTGGCCAAGCTCGCCGGGGGCGTCGCCGTCATTCGCGTCGGCGGCTCGACCGAGGTCGAGGTGAAGGAGCGCAAGGATCGCGTCGATGACGCCATGCATGCCACCCGCGCCGCCGTCGAAGAAGGTGTGTTGCCGGGCGGCGGCGTTGCCTTGCTGCGCGCAGTGAAGGCGCTCGACAATGTCCAGGCCGACAATTCCGACCAGAAACACGGCATCGAGATCGTGCGGCGCGCCCTCGAAGCGCCGGTGCGACAGATTGCGGAAAACGCTGGCGCCGAAGGCTCGATCATCGTCGGCAAGCTGCGCGACAAGGCCGAGTTCGGCTATGGCTGGAACGCACAAACCGATGAGTTCGGCGACCTCTACACACAGGGCGTCATCGATCCGGTGAAGGTGGTGCGCACCGCACTTCAGGACGCGGCATCCGTCGCTGGCTTGCTGGTCACCACCGAGGCGATGGTGGCCGAGAAGCCGAAGAAGGACGCGCCGCTGCCGGCGATGCCCGGCGGTGGCATGGACTTCTAAGAGACAGACAGAGAGGCCGTGTCCGCGTCCATCGAGGCGCGGACACGGCTCCAGACGGACGGGTGATTGGCATGGATACGACCAACATCAACAAGATTGCGCCGCCGCAACGTGCGGCTACCGAACTCAATTATGAGGCCGATCTTAGAGTCGTGCTGGAGCCGGTGCTGACCGAGGTGCTCGACACGGCAGAATCCGCGGGCTGGGACCGGCGGAAGGCAGCGTACACGGTGATGTTTCTGGCAGCACGGCAGTTGTCAGCCGGAAAATCGACCCCGAAAACGGATGTTGGAAAGGGTTGAGAAAATGGAAGTGGCGCATGCCGGCAAATGAAAGGAACGGACAGTATCGTCCGTTCCAACCCGGTTAGACCCGATAGCCAGCCGGAAGCGTCGAAAGGAGGAACCTGGACTTTGGGGCGAAAAAGGATGACCATGAGTTCGTCGAGTTGTCTTGCCGCGCTTTCGGCAGTTGTTCTCGACATGACCCGGCAGTCCAGCCTGCGCGCGCCGCGCTACCGCAGCCTCTCGCTGGTTTTGCCGCGCGCCCTGCTGGCCCCGCTGGTCGTCCCCGACGCCGACAACACCAACCACGCCGACGACAACGCGTTTACGAGCATGCGGCGGCAGTTGCTCGGGATGGGAGCGGGGCGGGGGTAGGGGCGTGGCGGGGTGGGGCAGGGGCTTGGGGGCGATCTTGGGGCGCAAGGCTGATCGGGGAGCGCCAGTGCGCCAGAGCTCGCGTTAGGGGCTACAGGTAATCAAAGACTGGAGTGGAGCCGTTTCTTTCATGATTCAGGTTGTCGACCTCGAACGACTTGGCGACCGTGCTGTCAGTCCCTTGCCGTGGCGTTTTGGACGGCGCGAGGTAGAGAGCCATCGTCTTGGATAGCGGTGTTCGCAGGCCCGATCCCAGCCGACTTCTCGTGCAGAACGGCTGCGTCGCCCAGAATGAAGCCGGCATTCGCATCAGTCCTGATCTGCCAATTCAAGCCGAGAGCACGTTGCGGACGATGTCGCGGCCCTTTGGGTCGCGAATGAGATCGGTGAACGTCAACTCGGGGATGTTCGTCCCGGGAACCGGCAGTGCGTTTACCGAGATGAGGATCCTCGAACGCACTGCCGGCTGACGCCTGGAGTTGGGATAACGCGGCGCGCCGGGAGTGGTAGCGCGCCGCGGAAAACCAGGCGTTTCTTTACGACCGGGTCAGGAGGCCAAGGCATCAATGCGTGTTGCTGCAGCCTCCGCCTCCAGCAGAGCTGATCGCTTGCCGCGGTGGAGATCCTTGGCAAACACACAGGCCGCATCGTGTCCCGGGGACAGCTTCAACGCGGATGGCACCTGCTGCTTGCAGTCCTCGACCGCCATGGGGCAGCGGGTTCGGAACCTGCAGCCGGACGGCGGATTGGTCGGGCTCGGCACCTCCCCCACCATCAACGGGACCTTGCGCTGTCTCTCGGCAATGGGATCGGCTTCGGGCACCGAGGCCAGCAGCATCTGCGAGTAGGGATGGCTCGGATGGTCGTAGAGCTCCTGCGACGGGCCATGCTCGACGATCTTGCCGAGATACATGACATAGACGCGCGTGGCCGCCTGCCTGACGAGTTCGAGGTCGTGGGCAATGAACAGGCAGGCGACGCCCAAATCCTTCTGCAATCGCAGGAACAGGTTCATCACCTGGGCGCGGATGGACAGATCCAGCGCGCTGACCGGCTCGTCGCAGATCAACACCCGTGGATTGACGGCAAGGGAACGAGCAATGGCAACGCGCTGGCGTTGGCCACCGGAGAGCTCGCGCGTGTGGCGATCCTTGACCGCATCCGCGAGGCCGACCTGGTCGAGAAGCTCCTTGGTGCGGCGGTCGCGATCGGCCCTGGATTTGAGCCCGTCGATCTGCAGGGCTTCGTCGATGGCTTCCCCGACCGTCTGGCGGTCATTGAGGGACGAATACGGATCCTGGAATACGTATTGCAGCGCCCTGCGGCTGTCGCGGAGAGCTGGGCCCGAAAGCGTGCTGAGGTCGACGCCATCGAGCAGCACACGTCCGGCGGTTGCCTTCTCGAGCCCGACGATGGTGCGCCCGAGCGTCGACTTGCCGCAGCCGGACTCGCCGACCAGGCCAACGATTTCACCCGGATAGAGTTCGATGGAAACATCGTCGACCGCGTGCACAAACTTGCCGCGCTGGACGCTCTTGAATCTGGTCTGCAGGTTTTCGACTTTGAGAACAGGTCCGTGTGTCATGCTGCTGCCCTTCCTTCATTGACGACGGGACAAGCGACAAAGACCGAACCGTCCGCCGAAGGCACCAAGGGAGGCCGGCTGGCCGTGCATGCGGGAACTGCAAAGTCGCAGCGCGGCGCAAATGCACAACCCTTGAGCGGAGCGCCGAGCGTCGGCGGAATGCCAGGAAGTCCACGGAAAACCGAACCAATCGGGTCTTCCCGTTTCGGAATCGCGTTGATCAGGCCCCGTGTGTATGGATGGCGTGGCGTGACCAGAACCTTGTCCACCGGACCGCGTTCCGCTGCCCGTGCCGCATACATGACAACGATATTGTCGGCGGCACCTGCGACCACACCCATGTCGTGAGTGATCAGCACCATGGCCATGTTGAGCCGACGCTGCAGGTCCTTGAGCAGGCGCAGAATCTGGGCCTGAACCGTCACGTCGAGCGCGGTCGTCGGCTCGTCGGCGATCAGCAGCTTGGGTTCGCCCGCCAGCGCCGTGGCAATGACGATGCGTTGCCTGAGACCGCCCGACAACTCATGAGGATACTGGCGGAGCCGGGCAGCCGGATCGGAGATGCCGACGAGCTTGACGAGTTCCAGCGCGCGCGCCTCCGCCGCGCGCGGTGTCATATTGAGGTGAAGCTCCGCCATCTCGGCAATCTGGCGACCGATGCGCCGCACCGGATTGAGGGCGCTCATCGGGTCCTGGAAGATGAAGCCGATGGATTTGCCGCGTAACTTGCGGATATCGGGTTCCGGCAATCCGATCAGTTCACGCCCGCCAAAGCGTACCGAACCGGACAGGCTCGTTGTCACGCCGGTGGGCATGAGACCGAGCGGAGCGAAATTCATCACCGTCTTGCCGCTGCCGCTTTCGCCGACGATGGCAAGGCACTCGCCCTGGCGGACCGTGTAGCTTACCCCGTCGACGGGACGCACGGCGGATTTTGCGGTCAACAGATCAACGGTCAGATTGCTGACGCTCAGAAGCGGTTCGTCATGCATCGGAATTCTCCTTGCCCCAGCCGGCGACTTCGATCCGCCGCGCGGCGAGCATGCGCCGCGTCAGCGGCTTCGGGATGCGATTGAGCGCGATGGACTCTCCGAGCGTGTTGAAGCCGATGACCGCAGCGGTCAGAGCCAGGCCAGGCAGGATCACCTGGCGCGGATCGGATTCGAGATAAGGCAATGCATCGACAAGCATCTGCCCCCATTCCGGCGTCGGCGGCTGGATGCCCAGACCAAGGAAGCTGAGCGTCGCGACGGCCAAAGCGGCCGTGCCGGCATCTGCTGTGGCATAGACCATGACCGCGCCGATGGTGCCGGGCAGCAGGTGGCCGAAGTAGATTCGCCAGGGGCTGGCGCCAAGCACACGCAGGGCCTCGATATGTGGCTTGCTCATGATGCTTACCGCAACCGCCCGGCTGATGCGACCGCTCATCGGCCACCATGCCAGCGCAAGTGCAAGCACCATGGTCCAGTAGCCGGGGCCGACAATACCAATGACCGCCAGCGCAACAATCAGGCTGGGGACCGACAGGCCCACGTCAACGACACGCATCAGCAGGTCATCGACCCAGCCACGGTGATAGCCGGCGATCGTGCCCATAAGGATGCCGATCGTCATTGCGATGATGAGGACCGAACCAACGCTGACCAGCGAAGTGTTCGCAGCGATGATCAGCCGACTGAGGGTGTCTCGGCCGAGATGGTCAGTGCCGAGCCAGTGAGCGGCACTTGGCCCGGCACTTCCCTCCAGCAGATTCTGCGCGCTGGGATCCTGAGGGGCGAGCCAGGGGGCAAAGGTCCCCAGCGCAACGAACAGGCCGATGACGACCAGGGCCGCGCGGGGGAACTTGTTCAGCCGGGCGAAAAGTGGATTGAGTTTGTTCATGATCAGCTCCATTGGCGCCGGATGCGGGGATCGGTCATCAGGACCGCAAGATCGACGATCAGGTTCACCACGATGAAGAAGGAGAGGAAGATCAGCAGGCATGCCTGCACGACCATGAAGTCGCGGAAGCGCACGCCTGCGAGGAAGTAGTCACCAACACCCTGCCAGGCAAAGAGCGGCTCGACGATGATCCCGGTGGCCGTCATCAACCCCACCTGGGTGCCAAGTGCATTGATGAAGACAGGCGTGATGTTTGGCAGCGCTTCGCGAAACAGGATGGCGGTGCGCCCCAGTCCCTTGCTCTTGGCCGTCAGCACGTAGGGGCTGGTCATGGCTTCCTCCAGTCCGACACGCACGACACGGCTGAGCACTGCCGCCGGCAGGACCGCAACCGTGAGCCAGGGCAGCACCCAGCTCGCGGGACCGTTGAAACCGAAGGACGGAAACAATTGGAAGGTGACGGAGAAGCCGTAGATCATCAACGCCCCGACGAAGAAGGTCGGTGTCGACGCGCCGATGAGGGCCAGACCGCGCGAAACGCGGTCCGGCAGTTTGTAGGGCCAGAAGGCACCGAGGAAGCCGAGAAGCAGGCTGAGCAGGGTCGCAATGACGGCGCTGCCGGCGATCAGCGTCCCAGTGACCATCATGCGCTGCGGCAGGTCCGCACTGACCTCCTGGCCCGTCCTGTAGGAGATGCCGAAATCACCTGTGACGGCATCACCAAGCCAATCCACGTAGCGCATCAGCAGTGGCTTGTTCAGTCCGATCTCCTCCTCGACCTGGGCGACGTAACCTGGGACGGCGACCGCGCCGCGCAGTTCGGCGATCAGGACGGCGACGTTTCCAGGGGCCGAGACGACGAGCGTGAAGCAGACCACGGAAGCCAGAAACAACAGGACCAGGGAATGCTTCAGCCGCTTGCTGATGAAGTGGATCAAGGCAGCCTCCCTCAGTCGGCCAGCACGATTTTTTCGTACGGCATGTCGTATTCGGTGACCGGGCTGGTGAAGCCCTGGACACGCTTGGAGTGCGCCCAGATGCTGGGGACGTAGACCAGCGGCGCGATGGCGTCGTTGTCGTACAGCCAGTCATAGACCTTCTGGATCGTCGGCTCGATCTGGTCGCCGGTCGCGGCCGTCGCCGCATTGATCAGCGGGTCCAGGTTGGCGGCATCGGTGACCAGCTTGCCTTCGACATCGTTCTTGAAGGTGGACAGGCAGAGCGCCACGACCGAACCGAACGGATCATAAGGAGCGCCATAGGTGAGGAAGAAGCCGAGATCGTACTTCTTCTCCAGCATGTCAGTGTGCTTGGACGCATGGTCGACAGAACGGACGACCAGGTCGATGCCGATCTCCTTCATCTCCGACTGGATCACTTCGGCGATCAGGCGGGAGCCGGGAACGGCATCGGGACTGACGACCATTTCGAGCGTCAGCGGCTTGCCATCCTTGGAGCGGATGGGACTGCCCGTCCAGCCGGCCTTGTCAAGCAGGGCCGAGGCGGCAGCCACGTCGCGGACGGGAGCGTCGTGCTGCTTGCCGGCATAGGGCAGGGCCGACGAAAACAGGTTGCCGGCCGGTTTCGCATAGCCATGGTAGAGAGCCTGGGAAATGGCCGCGCGATCGATGCCGATGCTGATCGCCTTGCGGACCTGCTGGTCCTTCAGCGCCTCGGCACGATCGGGATTGAAGGCCATCACCAGAGAGACGTTGCCCGGGTCGATGACGACGTTGAAGCCTGCCGCGTCGAGCTGCTTGCCTTCCTCCGGCGTCAATGGCGCGATCCAGAAACCGCCGATCAGGTCGATCTCGCCGGCGCGCAGTGCCGCGACCCGTGACCGTGGATCCGGGATGACCTTGGCTTCGAGCCGCTCGTAGGACGGCATTTCGCCCCAATAGCCTTCGTGGTGCTCGAAGACGCTCTGGGTGTCGTCGGCACTGACCTGGCGCCATGGTCCGGTGCCAACCGGCTCGCCGAACTTGCCGTCGGCGCCGACGGACTTCGGGCTCAGGAAGCGAACGGGACGCGTGTAGGAGAGCTCCTGCATGAGCGCGAGGACCGGCTCCTTGAAATGGAGGGTGACGTGATAGTCGTCGACCACTTCGAGGGACTCGAAATACTTGGAGCAGTTCATCCAGCTGAACTGTTCCTTGCCCAGCCAGCGATCGAGGTTCCACTTGCACGATGCGGCGTCGAACACCGTACCGTCCTGGAAGGTTACGCCCTGCCGAAGCGTGAGATGAAGCGTCTTGCCGCCATCTTCGATCTTCCAGTCGGTCGCAAGGCACGGCTCGATCTGGCCGCCCTTGCCGTACTTCACCAAGGGCTCGAACATCAGGTCCTGGATCGCCCAGATGGCGTAGTGGCTCTGCGGATCGAGATTGCCGGCGGGCTTGGCAATGGCGACACGGAGCGTGCCGGCGGCTCCCTCGGCATACGCGATCCTGGCGAATGCGGCCTCGGCCATGACCAGCCCTACGGCCGCAGTCGATACCTGCAAAAATGAACGTCTATTCAATGACATTGGGTAGCTCCTCTCTTTGATGGTCGTTCCCTGGCGCCTTGAAACTTCCGCTACGGAAATTTAGCGCTCACTTGTATAGACATATCATTCTAGGCATGTATACAATCTTTCGTCAACATCGTATTTTTCGAAAGGAAGTTTCGCGAACGGCATGATCGACGGAGGAGAGCTGAGCTGGTCACTGAGACGCGGTAGATGGTGCTCCGAGAGGCCTGGAACCCTCCAGGCAACGGTGAAGCTTTGCCGAAAAGGCAAGCTTTGGCTCGCCGGCAACCCCGCGGACAGAATTGGCCGTCAGCCATGCAAGCATTTCGGAGACGAACTATCGCGCTCCGTTGAGAATCCATTGATGTCAAAAAATTGTATACAATATTGGAGGAGCGAATGCGAATTAAGCTGATAAATCCCAATACCACAGCTTCGATGACCGAGCTTATGGGCGAAGCCGCGCGTGCAGTCGCAGCACCAGGCACCGAAGTTGTTCTCGCGACATCTCGGTCCGGCGCAGCATCGATCGAAGGGCACTATGACGAAGCCTTAAGCGTCCTGGGCACCATCGATGAGATACTCGAAGGGGGTGCCGCCGACGCGTATGTGATCGGCTGCTTCGGCGATCCGGGGCTGCTCGCAGCCAGGGAGATCACCGCAGCTCCGGTCATTGGCATTGCGGAAGCGGCTATGCATGCGGCAGCATTTGTCGCCACCAGCTTCTCCATCGTCACGACACTCGAACGCACCCGCGTCATCTCCGAACAGCTGGTGCGCAACTACGGCATGCAGGGCTATTGTCGGCGCGTCCGGGCCACCGATGTCCCCGTGCTGGAGCTTGAAAAGCCCGGGTCCAGCGCTCGCGCAATCATCCTGGGCGAGTGCGAGGAAGCGCTGCGTGATGATCGCTCGGAAGCAATCGTTCTCGGCTGCGCCGGCATGGCGGACCTGGCGAAATACCTGGAAGAACGGCTCGGCATTCCGGTGATCGACGGCGTGGCTGCTGCAATCAAGTTTGCCGAAGCAATTGTGGGGATGCGGCTGCGCACGTCCAAGGTTGGCGATTTGGCATATCCGCTGCCAAAACCCTACCTAGGCAAGCTCTCTGGCTATGCGCCAGCAAAACTGTTTCCAGCCAATGAGCGTGAGCGCACCGCCTATTTAGCGATCCAGCGGAGCTGATCATGGATTTCGATTTCGCAGAACTGCCCGAGAACGACCGCTACCGTCTGCTCTCCAACTTCGTCGGTCCGCGCCCCATCGCGCTGGTCACCACCGTCGACGAGCACGGCTGCAACAATGCCGCGCCGATGAGCTTCTTCAACGTCTTCTCGCACGAGCCTCCGCTGCTCATCCTCGGCATGCAGACCCGTCCCGACGGCACCGCCAAGGACACTGTCGCCAACATCAGGCGCTCGGGCGAGTTCGTCGTTCACATGGTCGACATGGCGATCGCCAACGAGATGATCGTCACCGGCATCAACTTCCCTAGCGACGTCGACGAGATCGAGTTCGCCGGTCTGACCAGCACGCCGTCGGTCAAGGTCGCAGCACCCCGCATCCAGGAATCGCCTAGCGCCATGGAATGTAAGGTGCTGCAGATCCTCGACTATGGCCGTCGCACCATCGTCATCGGCGAGGTCGTGCAGATGTATGTCCGCGACGAATGCATGGACGAGCGCGGCCGCTATGTCCGGCCGGAGGTCTACCAGCCAATCGCGCGCCTGCATGCCGACAACTACATCGTCGCCGAAAACCAGTTCGTATTGAAGCGTCCGACCGAGCTTCTCCATCATGAGGGGGCCGCCGGCTATTTTGCAGCTACAATGAGGTAGGCAAAATAGACACCTGAGGGTCACAGAACCAAGGCCCAATGCTGGTATAAAACGATGTCCGAAATTGGCGGAACCGCGATCTCCAAGGCGGTTGCCGGTAGTGTCCGCACTCAGGCACGGGCAGATCTGACTTCAATGATTGCCATGGTGCGCGAAGCTGCCGGCGATGGCGGTGGTCTTCATTCAAGACGGCATGTGCTCAGGAAGCGACCGGACTCTGCGTCTGGCTCAACAGCAGACCGAGCGCCTTCATGACCGTCATGATGGTTGCGAAGACCCCGTCTCTGCTCGGGGGCCGTCAATCCACGAACTTCCGCCGCAAGCACCGGTTGTGCTAGAGGCATCCGGACGTCCTGCCATATGTTCGATCCCGCGGAGGTTCAGTTGGTGTTTGCCCCCGATGCCCCCAGATGTGCGTGCGGAACACTCGAGGCGTTTTCGCGGGAGCCGTCGATCCCCATCGTCTTCGATGCTGAGCTCAACGAGTATCACATCGTCGGCGCGGGCCAGGAAAAGGTCATGATCTATCACTGCATCTCCTGCGGCGGCCGGGCGCCGGCCTCGCGCAGGCCCGATCTGTTCATGCATGTGAGCCTGGAAGAGATGGAAAGGCTGAGGCAGGTGACGCAGGGTCTGAAGAGGCTGGACGATGTCATCCAGGCGTTCGGGTCGCCTGATTACGACCAGCCGGCCGGATACGGTCACACCGAAGCGGCCGGTTCCGGCCCGCGCCGGACCACCTGGCACAGGCAGATGATTTTTGGTGGCCTGTCGGACACGGCCAATCTCCACGTCGCCATAGGCCTGGACGACAAGGTTCAATTCAGCTTCATGCCGAAGGCGCGCGACTGAGCAAGGTCGCCCGGCGCCGAGGCGAGACGCGTTTCAGCCAGGGATGCCCGGCAGGCACCCGACCCAGAAACGAACGTGCCCAGATACGAACGGGCCCAGATACGAACTGGATTGCCGGGAGTAACCTCGTCCGGCATGTTGTGTTCACGATGGCGCGTTTCGTCGACAATGTGCCACTCTACTGGGGGCTGCTTCGGCGGCCCTTTTTTCGTTTCTGGTTGCGCCGCTCAAGCTTCAGGCGTCGTCACGATTGCCAGAAGCGGGCTCGCTTCATGCGGTATCCGGACTGCTCGCTGCCACCTGGCTTTTCGATGCCAGGCTGATCGGGGTTTTGCGGGTCGGGGTTTGGCCGCTCAGTGCCCGGCGGGTTCTGGCCGTCGGCGTGACGGGTCTTTTCGTTGGTCTCGTCGACAGGCTCGGTGTTGCCGTATGTGTCGGCGGGTTTCCTGTTTTCGGCGGCTTCCTGGCTGACGCCGTCATCTTTTTGCCTGTCATTGGGCTTTGAACTGTCATCGGGCTTTGGACTGTCATTGGGGTCGCGATAGTTTGGTGCCGGCTTGCGGGCCGCTATTGCTTTTTCGTGAGGCATGATTGGTCTCCTGCTGTCCCTGAGACAACATGCGGTGCGGCGTAAGGTTCCGTTTCAGCGGGGCAGGGCGCCAGCTTGGCGCGGCCTGCCCAGGCGCACCGGCCCCAGAACGCCGCCCCCCGGGCCATCAGCTCATGAGGGACGTATTCACCGGCTGGTCACAGGCTGCGCGATGGGCCGCCACGGGTAGACCTGACCTTGAGCTGAAAGTCGCCGTCATAGATCCGGTTCAGGATCGAGCACGCAGATGTGGCGCTTTCAAACGAGCGCTCGACAAGGACGGTATTGCCAAGTGTTGCGGGCTGATCTTCGGCATCATCCCAGACCTGCCATGATCCGTTCGGCTCCTGGATACATCTGAAACGTGTAACAACTGCGGTCACGGGCTGCCCCTTTGCTCTATGGCTGGGCTCGATGGCTTGATCGTTGCCTTCCGCAACGCGCGAAGCGCGCATTCGTTCAATCATGGCATCTGGGCTAGGACAGGCAGGACGCCGAGCAGCACCCAGATGGCCATCAGGATCGCGGCCCCCTTTGCCTCCGCCACATCAGCCCCCTTGAAAAGACCCCGGCGCAGCAAAGCAAAGCCGGCCCGCCGCGGCAATAGGGGCAGCTGGTGCAGCGCCGTTTTGCCCTCCGGCGACGCGACGTTGCAGCTGGGGGTGAGGGACCACCTGATCTCGCCGTCGATCAAAACGGGATTGCGTCGGGTTACCCGATACGGCATGCTGTTCTCAACATGGCGCAGTGCGTCGATTGGGGGCTGCTTCGGCGGCCTTTTGCTTTTCAGATTGCCCGGCAGGGCAGGCAGGCCAGAGCAGGAGCAGCGGATGTCACGGTCCCGGCGCAGGACGCCCATCGTCGGCATGACGACCGCTGAGAGCGACAAGCCTTTCAAGGTGGCTGAACATCGCCGCGAGCGACGCAGCGTCAGGTCGGCAATCAAGGCCGGCGACGACAGCCCCACGGTTCGGCTGTTTGGCAATCCCTGGGCTTCCGACAAGGATGGCAAGCAGTGGCTTGGCGACCGTCACCCCGATCTGATGCGGAAGTAATTACGGCTTTCGCCAGGCGGGCAGGCCAAAAGCCAGCGCAGCACATGCCGGGCCGATAGAGGCGGCGCACCCTCGGATAGCAGCGCTTTTTGTATAGCTGAAGACTTTCGCCCCGCTTTCGCAGCCGGGCGGTCTTGCCGTGCGGCTTCGATGCCGCGCCAACACGTCTCGACACCCAATCCATGAGGACGACATGAAAAAGCTCGGCAGCCTGCTGCTGATGGTATCGGCCTATCTCCTGGCCTTCTATGGCATCGCTTCTGCAAATGTCGCGGTACCCGCCCAACCCTACAAGAGCCACCAGACTTCCTGCAACCTGATCACGCCATTCAAGATCGGCGAATGGGATCTGAGCGGCGATGGCGCCAATGGGTGGGTCTATTACGAAAAGACAGCGCTCGGAAACTGGGCGAACCACATCGTCGTCTTTGACTTCCAGGCCGGCTGCACCTTTTACCCGCTGGACGACAGTCTTTCCGGCGATCCCAACGCCTTCTACACGGTGTCGGCGCTGCAGATGGATGGCACTGCCGGTAACGAGCTGGTCGTGCGGCCGCGGCCGGGTGGCAGCGTCGGCGGAACGCCGACCTGGAGCCACCGCACCAGGGTGATCAAACAGAGCACCAGGGTCTATTATCTCGTCGACTATGGCGCGGTCGGATACCAGGCCTACAACGCCACCGACTACAACGCCCAGGCCGGCACGGACATCAGCGCGCTAGGCAGCTTCGTCGATTTCGCCGGCAACGAATCCTATTATTTCCACGTCTTTTCGCTACTGCCGTCGCCGGCGTTCCGCCAATACGACTATCGGGCGACTGTCAGCCTGCCCAACTCCCCCTTCGCGGTGCGCCCGTATAATGGGGTGATGAGCGGCCAGCTCGACGCCCAGCCCGGCGATGAAGCCGCCGTGCTGCTGCCGCCGACCAACAGCACGTCGGGCGTGATCTACATTTTCTCGGATCGCGACAGGTCGAAATGGGTCGGCAGCTTCAGCGGCAATTACGGATCGTTCGTTGCCATGGTGAAGTCGGCAACCATCGCGGCCGGCAAGGTCACGGTCGTCGTCAGCTACATCAATAATCTGACGCCGAGCGCGTCTTATGATGCGACGTTCCAATATGCGGTGCGGGTCAACACCTCCAAGGTCAACTGACAGCTCATTGCAAAACGGGATTGCGCCGGGGTAACCGTGTGCGGCATACAGGAACCACGATGGCGCATTGCGTCGATAAGGGCTGCTGCGGCGGCCCTTTTGCTTTTCCGGTAGCAGGGATTGTTCGTCGCGAGATCCACGGCATGCAACTGTGTTCAAGCGAAGCAAACAAGTGCTCTTTCTTCCACCCGCCTCACATTCCTCACTCTCACGGCATGGATCCTCGGGTCTCCGCGACGGAGCTGCGCTCCTGCTCCGCCCGAGGATGACGACGGCATGGGGGCTCGCGGCTAATCTCCAAGGTCGGCACTTGGCTGCAAAGCTTTCCGGCAGTCCAACACCACTCAACCCTGCGACATTCCCCGTCCTTCGTCATCCTAGGATCTCCGCGTCGCTGCGCTCCTGCTTCGCCCTAGGATGACGAAGCGGAGAGGCCGCTCGCGGCAACCGGCTCACCACCTAAGCCCGCGAAGACGCCCCCGCCCGAAGACGCCCCCGTCCTTCGTCATCCTAGGGCGAAGCAGGAGCGAAGCTCCGTCGCGGCGACCCTAGGATTCATGCCGTGACGTCGATGAAGCCGCAACGGGGCAAGAAGGCCAACTACGGACCGGGCGTCAAAGGTACAAGACTGCGCGATCCCAGATCCGAACGGCACCAACGCTGCCGCCCAACCCGACGACAGGCCCGACGACAGGAATGCCCATGTCCGCACCCCTGGGAAACCAGTTCTGGAAGGCGCGCAGCTCGCATGGGCGCGATCCGATCTTTGCCACGCCGGATGCGCTGTGGGGCGCATGCGGCGAGTATTTCGAGTGGGTGGACGCCAACCCGCTCTTTGAAGCCAGGCCCTTTGCCTATCAGGGCGAGGTCAAGGTCGAACAGATCGAGCGGATGCGGGCGATGACCATTTCGGGCCTGTGCATCTTCCTCGGCATCGGCCGCGCGACATGGGACGGCTTTGGCGAGCGTGACGGCTACAGCGAGGTCACCGCGCGGGCCGAGGCGGTCATCCGGACGCAGAAGTTCGAGGCTGCGGCGGCCGATCTGTTGAACCCGACGATTGTCGCCCGCGAGCTCGGCCTGGCCGACAAGGCGGAGGTGACCGGCAAGGCCGGGGCGCCGCTGACCTCTGCGGTGGACGAGCTGTCCAAGAACGACATTGCCCGCCGCGTCGCCTTCCTGCTGGCGCAGGGACTGAACAGTGCAGCTCAGTGAGGTGCTGGCGGCCCTCGACGCCCTGCCGGCGCAGGCGCGCCAGGAAGTGATCGACGAGGCGGTGAAGGCGTCGGTCGGCCGCTACATGATCCCGAACCCCGGGCCGCAGACCGAGGCGTGGCTGTCCGAGGCCGACGAGACCTTTTATGGCGGTGCGGCCGGCGGCGGCAAGACGACGTTGATCTGCGGCCTGGCGCTCGAAGAGTACCAGCCGGCACTGATCCTGCGCAGACAGGCGACCCAGCTCAAGGGCATCGAGGACGAGCTCGCCCGCATGCTCGGCGGCCGCGGCGGCTACAACAGCCAGTCGCATGTCTGGCGCCTGGCCAATGGCGGCAAGATCGAGCTCGGCGGCGTGCCGCATGAGGCCGACAAGGAAAAATACCAGGGCCGGGCGCATAGGCTGAAGGCCTTCGACGAGATCACCCAGTTCACCGAGAGCCAGTACCGCTACATCATCGGCTGGTTGCGCGATGCCAGGGGCCGGCGCTGCCGGGTCGTTGCAACAGGCAACCCGCCGACCTCGGCCGAGGGCATGTGGGTGGTCAGGTACTGGGCGCCATGGCTCGACAAAAGCCACCCAAAGCCTGCGGCTTCTGGCGAACTCCGATGGTTCACCACCATCGGCGGCGAGGACCGCGAGGTCGATGCCGACTATGAGGGACCGAAGGGCGAACGTCCGAGGTCGAGAACCTTCATCCGCTCGATGCTGGAAGACAATCCGGAGCTGATGGCGACGGGTTATGCCGCCCAGCTCGAAAGCCTGCCCGACGAGATCCGCGAGCGGCTGCGCTACGGCTCGTTCGAGGCAGGCGGCAAGGACGATCCCTGGCAGGTGATCCCGACCGGCTGGATCAGGCAGGCGCAGGCGCGGTGGCTCGCCACTCCGCCCGACCTGCCGATGACGGCAGTGGCCGCCGACATCGCCCAGGGCGGATCCGACAAGACGCAGATCCAGAGCCGGCGCGAGTGGTGGTATTCGCCTTTTGCCAGCTACAAGGGCAGCGAAACGCCCGACGGGCCGACGGCAGCGGGGCTGATCGTAAGGCAGATGCGCGACCGTTGTCGTGTGGTGGTCGATGCCGGCGGCGGTTATGGCGGCGACACGCTGACCCAGCTTGCCCATGCCGATGTCGACTGTTTCGGCTTCAAGGGCGGCAGCGGCTCGACCGCTTCGACACGCGACGGCCTCTATGGTTTTGCCAATCTCCGGGCCCAGGCCGTCTGGCAGTTTCGCGAACAGCTCGACCCGACCTATGGCGCGCGCATCGCCTTGCCGCCCGATGCCGAGCTGGAAGTCGATCTCGCCGCCTATCGCTATGAAATCCGCGCCGGGGGCGGCGGCGAGGACATCCTCGTCCTGCCCAAGGATGTCATGCGCGAACAGCTCGGCCGCTCCCCCGACAAGGGCGACACCACGATCATGCTGTCGGCATCTGCCATCAGCGGGCTGAAGCGCCCGAAGGCAGCGCAGGAGCGGCGCGAACAATCGAGGCTGCGGCTGCAATCCGTGACGTCAAACAGCGCCTTGAAGGCCAAACTGCGAGGAAAACGCCGATGAGTGGACTTTTCGGAAAGAAACAGCCGATGCCCGAGCCGGAGCCGCCGGCAACGATGCCCGACCCGGAAGATCCCTTGGCCAAGCGCCAGCGCAGCCGGACGCGCTCGCTGGCCCCGGCGGCCAAAAGCAGCGCCGCCACCGACCGCCTGGCCCAGGTTCCGGGTACGATCGGGCGTGAGTTCTCGCGCGGAACGCTCGGAGCGAGCTGATGAGCGACCAGGCAGGCCGCGACCTGATGGCGATCGATGCGCGCCTCTTCTCCGCCAAGGGCGCGCTCGACAGCCTGTATCAGGAAATCGCCGAATTCCTCTTCCCCGAGCGGGCCGACTTCACCACCGACATCGTGCTCGGCCAGGAGTTCGCCGCGCATCTGACGGATGCCACGCCCGTGCTGATGCGGCGCGAGCTTGGCGACCAGATCGGCTCGATGGTGCGGCCCGATGGGCGCCAATGGTTCAAGGCGGCGGCCTCCAACAAGCGCATCGGCCGTGACCGCGATGCTGCGTCCTTCCTCGAATTCATGACAGACGTGAACAGCGCCATCCTGAATTCGCGCGACAGCGGCTTTCGCCGCGCCGCCCAGCAGGTCGAGCATGACTTCGCCGCCTTCGGCATGGGCTGGCTGCAGGTCAGCTACAACAGGAACCGCGACAACCTCATCTACCGCTGCCACCATCCCAAAAACATGGCGGGGCAGGAGGGGCCCGACGGCCAGGTCAACCATGTCCACCGCAAATGCGACATGACCGCTGCCGCCATGGCCCATCTGTTCGGTGAGGCGAAGCTGCCGCATCAGGTGAAGAACGCGCTGCGCGACAAGGACACCAGGTCGACCTTCAAGGTCCGCCACATCTTCATCCCGCTGGAGCTCTACGAGCCGCGCCGCAAATTCCCCAAGGGGGCGAAGTGGGCGGATGTCTATGTCAGCGAAGACGGCACCATCCTGCAGGAACTGCCTGCTTTCACCTTCGATTATGTCGTGCCGCGCTGGTGGCTTCTGTCGGGCAAGTTCTACGCCGTGTCGACGGCGGCCTCGATCGGCCTGACCGAAAGCCGCATGCTGCAACGCATGAAGATGACGATCATCGAGGCCGGCGAAAAGCAGGTCGACCCGCCTCTGGTCGCCACCCAGGATGCGCTTTTGTCGCCGGTCGATCTCGGCGCCAACGGCATCACCTTCATCGACAGCCAGTATGACGAACGCCTGGGGGCGGCACTGCGCGTGCTCGACTTGGGCAAGAATGTCGGCCTCGGCATCGACCTGATCAACGACCAGCGCAACCAGCTCGGCGACGCCTTCTTCCTGAGCAAGCTGCAGCCGATCGCCCAGGCCGACAAGACGATGACGGCTTACGAGGCAGCGCAGCGCGTCCAGGAATGGATCCGCAACGCCATGCCGCTGTTCGGCCCGATCGAACATGAATGGACCGGTGCGGTGCTCGACCTGACCACCGAAAAGGTGATGCGGGCCGGCGGTTATGGCCCGGTGGACCGCAGCGGCGTGCCCTTGGACATGCCCGACATCCTTCTCGGCCAGACCATCCAGTACGAGTTCAACAATGCGCTGAAGGAAGCGCGCGACCGCCAGGTGCTCAACGCCTTCCAGGAAAGTGCCGCCATCCTGCAGGCAGGCGTGTCGCTCGATCCGTCGCTGGCCGGCGAGGTCGATGCCCGCACCATGTTTCGCGACGCCTTTGCCGCGATCCCGAACAGCCGCGCCGACTGGCTGCTCGATGCCGAGCAGGCGGCGGCCAATCTCAAGCAGAGCCAGCAGGCCATGGCCGAACAGCAGCAGATGCAGCAGGTCGGCACTGGCGCCGCTGTCGCCACCCAGGTCGGTGATGCCGCGCAGTCGATCCGGGCGGCACTCGGACAATGAGCCAGAAGCCCTATCGCCCCTGGCACCCGGTCACGGTGCGCACGGACAACGAGATGCCGCGCAGCGATCTGGAAATCCGCAAGGCCGATTGCGCAGCGCTCCATGCGCTGGCCGCCGGCATTGCCAATGAGGAGCAGCAGAAGCGGGCGCTGGGCGCGGTGCTGCATATTTGCGGCCTGCATCAACCCTCCTGGATGCCGTCGGAGCATGGCGGCGAGCGCGACAGTTCTTTTGCCGCCGGCAAGCAGCATGTCGGCTTCCAGATCCGGAAGCTGATTTCCCATTCCCTTTCCATTTTGACAGGTGAGAGCAATGACCGACCAGCCCATGACCGACGCACAGGCAAACCAGCCGACGACCGCAACGCCGACCGCGCCAGACAATAGCCCGGCGCCGGTGTCGCATTCGCCGGGTTCGACGTCGCCGGCGCCAAATTCGCCGCTACCTGGCGCCGACGCGGCACTGCAGTCGTTCCGCGAACAGCTGGCCGGCGGCGATGCCGCGATGATGAAGCAGCTCGAGCGCTACAGGTCGACCGACGAGATTTCGAAGGCCTTCCGCGAAGGCTACAGGAATGCCAAGAATGGCGGCCGGCAGGTCGAACTGACCGAGAAGTCGACGCCGGAAGACGTCAAGGCCTATCGCGCCGCCAACGGCATCCCTGATGACGCCGCCCAATATCCCGGCGCGTTCCGCGAGGGTTTCGAGGTCACCGACGCCGACAGGGCGATCCTCTCCGACTTCAAGGCGGCGATGCATGAGCGCCACGTGCCGCCGAAGGTGGCAGCCGCAGCGCTTGACTGGTACCAGGATTTCGCCGCCACCCAGGCCCAGGAGCTGAATGCCCAGCTGGCCAAGGTCGCCGGCGACACGCAGAAGACCCTGCGCAGCGAATGGGGCGGCGACTATGACGGCCAGATCGGCGCCGCCCAGGAGCTGATGCGGGCGCATCTCGGCGACGACGGTTTCGGCCAGATGATGGGCCTGCGCCTGATGGACGGCTCGCGCCTGCAGGACAATCTCGGCTTCGTCAAGATGATGGCGACCATCGGCGCCGACTATTACGGCTCGACGGCGATCCTCACCGGCGACATCGAGGCGACCGGCAAGACGCTTGAGGCCCAGCAGCAGGAGCTCCTGGCGCTGCGCGTCTCCGACCCGGAAAAATACAAGAGCGACGCCGTCCAGGGCAAACTGACCAGGATCTATGCCCAGCTCGACAAGATAAACGCCCGGAAGTGATCCGGGCGGCCTCGGATCAGGGCATTTCAGCCCTTCTTCTTCGGGAAAAGCGTTTCGGTTGCGCTGCCATTGGCCCAGGTGCCAACCAATGTCCCATCATTCTGGACTTCATAAATCACCGGATCGGCGCTGCCCCAATCTACAGTGATCGTCCGTCCTTCGAGGCTCCCAGTCCCCTCATAGATGCCGCCGACCGACCAATCGAACTGAAACTTGTTGCCTTCGATCCGGGTGATACGGCACGTTCCGGAATAGCGGCTGCCGCCGGGATTGGTGCCTTGAGCGTCGTACAGCCCTTCAAGCGAGGTTGCGAGAATGTCATGAAGCGGCTCTTTCTTGGCTTCTACGGGCTGCCTTGTCGCTGCTGCCTCTTCAATTAGATCTTCGCCATATTCAATTGAATCGACGCTATCATCAACAATATCAAGTACAAAATTGATATCATATGATTTATGATATTCTTTGCCAATAAAATTTATATATAATGGAATTGTATCAAGAAAATTATTCCACAGATTGACGATGATTGGCCTTTTCCCATATTCGGCAACTTGTATCAGCGTGAAAAACTCGTCCCCGTCGAGTTCAAATGAGTCGAGAATGAAGGTGTGAATGCGGCAATCGGCCCGGGCCGGCGCTCGGTCATTGCCTTCGCTGACCGGCGTCAGATCACTGCCCAATTCCTTCAGTCTTTTCAGATCCAGCTCGGCAAACTGTCTCAGATACGCAAAATCGTCTGCCGTGAGGTGTTCGGAACTGCTCGACAGCATGGTCGAAAATGGAGGTGGAACCCCCATCTCCAGAAGGTCCCTTTCGTTTTTGAGTGATTTCGACGCGCTGTCTAGAAGCGTCAGTATGTTGTCGGTAATCGCTATCTGCTGCCTGATGATTTCGCGTCGCTTGCTGATGGACGCCAATTTTGTCCACAAGCAAAGTCTTTTGACAAAATCAGCTGTCGTCATGAGGTGTATTGAGGCGCTGACATCCTTAACCCCGATCTCACTGCCCGATACTTTCAGAGTAAACTCAAGGTCTCGTCTGAATTTATCTGCAGTTTCCTGCACCACGCTCTTTCGATTGGGGTCAGGATGTTGCCAGGGCGGGTTGGGATTGACGGCCGCCCCTATGGATGCCTCGGCCAAGAAATTATGCTCTATGAATCGCGCGGCCTGTAATTCAGCATCGGCAGACGAAATGTCGAAAAGCAGCTTATCTCGTGAATTTTTCAGAAAGTCTTCAACGTAATTTTGAATTTCTCTCGTTTCAGATCGAGCAATGTCAATACTCATCAGCGAAGCAAAGCTGAAAACGAGAGCTGCATATATGGAAACGACAGCGATCCGAACGTATGATTGTTTGGCATTCGATCCGATCGGGGGCATCGGGGTGGCCCTCCAAGGCCACATAGGTCGCAGTGGCGCGTGCGCGCCGGACATGATCCGTTAGAGGCAACTTTCGATCAATTCACCAGTTAGCACTACATCCGATGGGCTGGACCTGGCGGCAGGGCAGTGCTGACATTGCCGAAGCCGTCATGCTTGGGTGATGGACCGCGGAAAGCCGGTTCTCCCGCTGCACGACAGGAATTGCGCTCCTGATGGACTTGCGCTCTCTCTCTCTCTCTCTCTGATTAAGCAATTCCGGACGGAAATGCGCTTCGCACTTTTCCTGGAATTGCTTCCGCGGCACCCCGGCAACGGCCCCGCAAAACGCTCCAACAAGAAAAGCTGATGTGACGCCCCGCGACGGGGTGAGTAGCGGCCCCGTGCTCCCGGCACGGCATCCCGCGAAAGCCCTGCCTGCTGCACCCCGATCACGGCTGGAAGAACCCCTCCAATCATCAATAAAGGAAATTCGAGATGCCTTATGCCATCACGAAAACCCAGTACCGGGATGAGTGGGTCGTCGCCTTTCAGCGCGGCGAAACCTACCTCAAGGACTGCGTCACCAAGGAACTCATGATCAGCGGCCTGACCGCCTCGTTCGCGCTCCAGGGCGCTGCCGGGCGCATGACCAGGCGCGGCACGAACGGTCTCATCCCGTCGCGCAACCGCACCGACAGCCAGCCGACGATCACGCTGGAAGAAAAGCACACCAAGGAAACCCGTCCCGGCTTCGACGTGTTCACCGCGGCTGCCAACCTGCGTGAAGCGATGCAGAACGCCAGTGCGCTGACCGCCTCGCGCGAAATCGACATGACCATCATCGAGGCGCTGTCGACCGCCACCAACGCCTATGCCGGCGGTGCGGCCCAGACCCTGACCTACGGCAAGACGGTCGACGCCTTGTCCGACCTGTTCGAGCTCGACGTCATGGCCGGCAACGAGATCACCTGCCTGTGGACGCCGAAAGCCTGGGCCCGCCTGCTCACCTTCCAGGAGTTCAAGTCGGCCGACTATATCGACGCCAAGCCGCTCGTCGGCCTGACGCTCGACCGGCCGAAGCTCTGGCTCGGCGCCAAGCACATCATGCACACCGGCCTGCCGGGCATGGGCACGGCGACCGCGTCCAACTTCATCTTCGCCAAGCCGGCCGTGGGTCACGCCATCGCCGGCGACGTGAAGGTCGATGCCGGCTTCAACGGCGAGGACGACTACTCCTACGACCGTGCCACGATCTACGACGGCAGCACCATCCTGCAGCAGGCCGGCGTCATCAAGGTCGTCACCGACGACACCGCTGCGTTCTCCTGAGGAGGCTTGGAAATGGCTTATGAAACGAACGGCTTCAAACTCCTGACCGATGGTCTTTCCGGCGCCAGCACCATGAAGACGTGGCTGCTGGATTCGGTCGACGCCATCGCGACGGTCAATACCTCCAACTATGTCAGCGACGGCCACGCCAAGGGCGCCCGCCAGGGTGACATCGTCATCGTGCGCACGCGCACGACCACGCTGGCCGGCCCGGTGACGGCGATCCACCATTGCTGGGTGATCGACGAGAAGACCGGCAGCGACGGTCGCGGCATCGACCTGACCGACGGCCTCGCCATCACCGCGACCGACACCGATTGACTCGAAGCGACTTGGGGGAGGCCTGCGGGCCTCCCTTTCCCTTTCATTTCCCTTTGATCCCAGGTGAAAAAATGACTGAAGTCACCAAGCTTGCCGGGCATCGCTTCGCCCAGGCCGACTACGCCATCGGCCGTTATGCAGCGACAGTGCCGTCGGACACCACGCTCGCCGACGTCACCCACCCCGAATTCTTTGCCAACCACCTCACGGTGTTCCGGCGCGGCATGACCATCGACATCGTTTCGGATGATTTCGGCCTCGACTGCACGCTGCGTGTGCTCGCCGTCACCAAGACCACGGCGGTTATCCGCGTCATCAGGCTGTTCGACGAGGACAGCGCCCCCAGGGCGACCGCCACCGAGGTCAGCCCGGCCGAGGTCAGCTTCGGCGGCCCGCACCACAAATGGCGTTTCCTGCATGGCGGCAACGTCATCCAGACCGGTTTCGACACCAGGGACGCGGCTGAAAAAGCAGCCGACCGGTATGTCCAGCAGATGAAGGGCTGACAATGCCATGGCGACAAAGCTCGAGATCTGGAAGCAGGCGCTGGTTCACCTGGAGAAGGCGACGATCACAGCCCTGACCGACGATGTCGAAGCCACCTATGTCTTCGCCAACGCCTGGGACGGTGCGGTCGAGGAAGCCTTCAATTCAGGCGACTGGAACTTTGCCAAGGCCTCCGCCGCCTTGTCGCCCAACGGCGCCGTGACGCCGGCCCTGGGCTGGGCCCATGCCTTCGACTACCCCCAGAACTGGCTGCGCACGGTGGCCGTCTCGGACCGGCCCGATTTCGCGGCCTTCCATGACTATGTCGACGAGGGCGGCCGGCTGCATGCCCAGACGCCCGCGCTTTATCTGCGCTTCATCAGCGATGCGAACGCCGCCGACGACAAGGTCATGACCTGGCCGACGATGTTCTGGCGTTATGTCGCCCTCAAGCTCGCCTTCGACACCTGCGGCAAGCTGACCTCGGGCGATACGCTGGAAGAAAAGCTGCGCCAGCGCATGGAGCGTGCCCTGGTGCAGGCCAAGAACATCGATGCCCGCAACGAAAACAACAAGCTGATAGAGCCGGGCAGCTGGCTGCGCGCCCGGCGCAGCAGTGGTGTCGGCGGCCGTCATGACGGCGGCGCAACCCTCGTCGGCGGCCAGATCAGCTTTGGCGAGGGGGAGGTCTGATGCCGCGCGTTTCAGCCCCGGTCTATTCGGTCAATGGCGGCGAGATCGGCGAGGAAGCGCTGTCGCGCCTCGACCTCGAGCGCATGCAGTTCGCCTCGGCGCTGAGCTCGAACATCTTGCCGCGTGTCGTCGGCTCGATGACGCTGCGGCCCGGCCTCGAGCACATTGCCGACATCGATCTCGGTGATGTCCGGCTGCTCGAATATTCTTTCGCCGGCTCGAATGCCTCGATGCTGGTGCCGATCCTGTCGAACAACGAGATGCGGGTTTTGAAGGACAATGCCTTCGTCTCGCGCGTCGCCGTCTCGACCACGATTACCAATGGCGACTTCAATTCCTTCACCGGCTGGACCAATGCCAGCGCCGTCGGCGCCTCGGCAAATGTCGCGGGCGGCAATCTGGTGCTGACCGGCACCACCCAGGGCAGGGCGGCGGCGCGCCAGACGATATCGGTGGCAGCCGGCGACCAGGGCAAGGAACACGGCCTGCGTGTCGAAATCGTCCGCGGCCCGGTCTGGGTGCATATCGGCTCGTCCGCAGGCGCCAGCGACATCCTGCCGCTGTCGATCCTCGACGACGGCGACCATTCGATCGCCTTCACGCCCAACAGCACAAGCATCCATCTCGAGATCTACACCGACAAGGCGCGCCAGGCGCTGGTCGCCCGCTGCCAGATCGATGCGCCGGGAACGCTTGTCATTTCGACGCCATGGACGACGGCCGATCTCGCAGCCCCCCGGCTCAAGCAGAATATCGACGTGCTTTATCTCGCCTCGCGCCAGTTCCAGCAGCGTGAGATCCAGCGCCGCGGCGACACCAGCTGGGGCATCCAGCGCTACAAGGTCGACGACGGCCCCTTTGTGTCAGCCGACGGCACGGTGGCGCTGACGCCCTCCGTCTACACCGGCAACGGCACGCTGACGGCGAGCCGGCCGCTGTTCGAAGCGAGCATGGTCGGCCGCCTGTTCCGCCTGTTCCAGTCCGGCCAGACCGTGCAGGAGAGTTTCACCGCCGCCCCGGCGAATGGCGCCTCGATCCGCGTGTCCGGCGTCAATGCGGCACGCGATTTCAGCTTCCAGGTCTCCGGCACCTGGGTCGGTTCGGTCCGCCTCGAGGTCGCGACCGATGACGGCAGCGGCAATCCCGGCGCCTGGAGCACGGTGAGCACCTATGCGGCCAACACCGGCCCGACCAACTACCGCGACCCCGACAACAACGTCGTCAAGTTCTTCCGCTTCGTCGCCGTCACCTTCACCAGCGGCACCATCGACACCGCGCTGGTCTACACCGGCGGCAGCCAGGTCGGCATTGCCCGCATGACTGCCTATGGCAGCGCCACCGTTGCCAACGTCGAAGTGTTGAGCCGCTTCTATTCGCTGAGCCCGACCTTCGAATGGGACTTTTCGACCTGGTCGGACTTCGACGGCTGGCCGTGGGGCATCGAGGCCTTCGGCGGCCGGCTCTACTGGGGCAAGGGCGACTTCGTGCACGGCTCTGTGCCCGATGCCTTCCACAGCTTCAACGACAATGTCGAGGGCGACAGCGCGCCCATCTACCGCTCGATCGGCGCCAGCACCGACAGGGGCATCCTCTGGCTGCTCGGCCTGCAGCGGCTCATCGCCGGCACCGACAATTCCGAGATCTCGATCAAGTCGTCGAGCTTCGACGAGCCGCTGACGGCGTCGAGCTGGTTTCCCGTCGATGGCTCGACGCAAGGCAGCTACGACCTGCGCGCGGTCAAATGCGACAAGGACGGCATCTTCGTGCAGAGCACCGGCCTCAGGGTCTTTGCGCTGATCGCCGAGCAGGGCACGCTCGATTACAGCGCCATGGACCTGATGGCGATGCATGAGGAGGTCTGCGGCGGCTCGCCCATCGTCAGCATGGCCGTGCAGCGCCAGCCCGACACGGTGGTGTGGTTCATCCTCGAAAACGGCGAGGCCCGCGCCTTGACCTATCGCCCTTCGGAGAAGGTGGTCGCCTGGTCGCGCGTCGTCACCGACGGTGCGTTCAAGCAGGTCATCGCCTGTCGCGGCAAGGGCCAGGACAATGTCTATTTCGCCGTGCTCCGCAACGGCACGCAACGCCTGGAAAGGCTGGCCGACCTGAAGGACTGCCGCGGCGGCAAGGTGAACTGCCTGGCCGACGGTTTCAGGCGCTTCACAACCACGGCGGGGCAGACGACATTTGCCGTGCCGCATCTCAACGGCAAGGGCGTCACCGTCTGGCTCGACGGTGCGGCCCTGCATGACCAGGACAACCTCTATCCCGTTGCCGCGGGGCAGGTGGTGCTGCCGCCGCAGCCGGCCGGCCGGGCAGTGGTGATCGGCCTGCCTTATGTCGGGCGCTGGCAGTCGACCAAGCTGGCTTATGGCGCTGCCAACGGCACCGCACTGTTCCGCAAGAAACGCGTGTCGCAGCTCGGCATGTATCTGGTCTACACCATGCTGGACGGCCTGCGCGTCGGCAACACCTTCGACAGCCTGCACCGGCTGACGGTGACCAAGGGCGACAAGCCGATCGCGGCAAACAGTCTGTTCACCAGCTTCGACGCCGACATGATGTCGGTGTCGAGCGACTGGGACACCGACAGCCGGCTCTGCCTCGAACATCGCTCGCCCTATCCGTTCACCGCCGGCTCGCTGGTGATGGATGTCAAGACAAATGGCTGACATCAGGCCCGCCGACGACATCGACTTCGCCCGCTTCTATGGCGGCGTGCAGGTAACAAGCCGGTGGATCGGCCGCGCGCTGTGGCGCCGTCGCCTGCTCGCCGGTTTCGGCTGCGTCATCGAGACGGGTGAGGGCGAGTGGATGGCCTTCCTCGAGGTGCCGGCGGAAGCGCGCCGGCCCTTCATCTTCCGCCACATCCTTCAGGTGCTGGCGGAGGTGAAGGCAAGCGGCGCCCGCGTGATCAAGGCGACCTGCGATACCCAGATCCCGCGCGCCGAAGCGCTGATGCTGAAGCTCGGCTTCAGGCCGACAGACGAAATCTTGGACGGAAAGGTGGTGTGGCAATGGGTTTCCTGACACCGGTGCTCGGGGCAATCGGCACGATCGCCAGCATCGGCGGCACGATCATGTCGGTGGCCGGGGCGATGCAAGAGGGTCGCGAACAGAAGGCCCGCTTCCAGTACGAACAGAAGGTTGCCGCCCAGCAGGCCGACGAGGCTGCGGCGGCAAGCCAGCGCGACGCCATGGCCCGCTATCGCGAAGGCAGGTACCTGCTATCGCAGCAGCAGGCGGCCATTGCCGGCTCGGGCGGCACCATGACCGATCCCTCTGTGATCGACATCATGGACGACACGTCGGAGCGGGTGCGGCTCGCCGCCGAAACCGACATCTACAAGGGCGACCAGCAGGCGCGCGGCTACAACGACGCCGCCAAGGTCGCCGGCTACAACGCCGAAAGCGCCATGCGCGCGGCACGCATCCGGGCGGCGGGTTCGCTGTTTTCGGGCATGTCGTCTTTGTTCAGCCGCTTCGGCGAAAGCAACAAGAAGACGCAGGACCGGAGCTCGGTCTCTCTCCCCTACAACGCCCCCAGGTGAACAGCGCATGGTGACCATTCCCACAGCACGCGACGTCGCTTACGCCGATCCGCGTTCGGGCCGCATCGCCAATGCCGGGCCGACGCCGATGGTGGGGGCTGCCCTTGCTGACGCCGGCCAGGCCGTCGTCCGGGCGAGCTACAGCCTGCTCGAGCTCGCCGAGCGCGAAAAGATCGACGTCGCCAACGACCGTTCCAACGCTGTCTCGACCAGCCTGACCCGGTTTCTCGCCGATGAGGAACAGCGTTTCCTCAAGGCGCGTGAGGACAGTTCGGAAAGCGGCATCGGCTTCACCCGCCAGTTCATGGAAGGCCACCAGCAGCGCGCTAACGACTTCGCCAAGGCCAATTTCGAAGGCCTGACCAAGGATGCGCAGACGGGATACCTGAACAACATTCTGTCCCGCGGCAATTCGCTTTATGAGAAGGCTGACGAATACGAGCGCAACGCCAAGGGCGCCTATTACGACCGCACCACCAACAGGAATCTCGACAGCTACCGCACGCAGATAAAGAACAATGCCGCCGATTTTGTGCAGCTCAAGCGCGCGGGTCTGGAAGCGATCAATTCGACTGACATGCCCGAGCCGTGGAAGGCGGCGCGCCGGCAGCAGTGGGAAGCCGACGCTGCCGAAAGCAAGTGGCGCTGGACGTTCCAGCAGGATCCGGCCGCTGCAGTATCTCAGATGCGCGCTCCGGTTGGCGGGCGTGTCGGGCGAGCCTATCAGCGCCTGATTGCGAAGGGTTGGGCGCCGCACCAGGCGGCAGGCATCGTCGGCAACCTGCAAGCGGAGTCCGGCGTCAGCCTCAATACACAGGCCCGCAACGCTGGCGACGGAAGCGACGGCTCGGACAGCATTGGCATTGCCCAATGGAACGGAAAGCGCGCGCAGGCGCTCAAGGCGTTCGCTGCATCGCAAGGCACTGACTGGCACGACTTCGATACCCAGATCGATTTCATTGATCACGAGTTGCGCACGAGCGAGCGTGCGGCAGGCGAAAATCTCGCGCGGTCGACGAACGCAGAAGACGCCGCTGCAGCCTTCACCGGTTACGAGCGACCGGCGGGATGGTCTGCCAGCAATGCGCGGGGCGCGCACAATTGGACGGGGCGGCGTGACAACGCGCTTCGTATCGCAGGCGAGAACCCGCAGGCTGAAGACGCCGACCTCGACAAGATTCCGTATGACCGCCGGGACCAATTGGCGTCATGGGGCGAGACGGAACACAGCCAGCAGGTCACGCGGCAGCGCGCAACGACGAAGCAGCGCTATAATGACCTGATTGCCACCGAGCCGGACACGGTTCGGGAAAGCGTGATCCTGGCCGACGCGACGCTCGAAAGCAGCGACAAGGCCGACCTCGTGACGACCCTCCGCGTCGCGCAGCAGGAAAGCGGCGGCGTCAATGCGATGATCGGCGCCCTGGCCGGCGGCAAGGTCGACGTCGACAGCTTCGACAGCGACCAGACCAGCATTGCCGACAAGACCTATGACAAGCTCTTTGCCGCAGCCGAAGATGCCGTCCAGCAGAATGCAATCACATCAGAGTTTGTCGCGCGCACCGGCTACATCCCGAAGAGCGTGCAGGCTGATATTCGCAAGGGTGTGGCGTCGACCGATCCGGCGACTTTCGCGGCGGCCATGTCGAAGGCCGACACGCTCGAACCTCTTGCGCCCGTTTCGTTCGGCGCCTTCGAAGGTGGTGCACAGGCGCGCGAAAAGCTCGGCGTCTTCCGCCACATGGTCGTTGATCTCGGCCTCAGCGGCGAAGAAGCAGCAACCCGCATTCTCGCCGCGTCCAATCCGTTGATGATGGCCAATCGCGAAGTGCTGAAGACCAAGGCGGCCAGGTTCATCAAGTATCTGAGCGTCTCTGATGTGACGAGCTCCTTTGACCCGGGCTGGTTGTCTTCGGCGCCCGGCGCCGGCATCGTCCCGCAACAGCCCAACGGTCTGCTGGCCGAATATCGCGAGATCGCCGAAGAAAAGTTCTACGAATATGGCGGCGATGCCGCTGCGGCGAAGGCCGCGGCGCTCACCGACCTCAAGCGCCGTTGGAACGTCAGCAACGTTTCGGGCTCTCCGAATCTGATGCGGATGCCGCCCGAGTTGCACTATCCGGCGATCGGCGGCAGCCTCGACTATCTGCGCGAAGATGCCATGAAGACCGCCAGCGACTACGCCGCCAAGCTCGGCCGGAAGGTCGAGAACGTCGCGATCCTGGCGTCCGACAAGACGCGTGCCGACATCGAGGCAAAACGCCCCCCACGCTATCGCCTGTTCTATCAATACACGTCAGGCGGCCAGACGCAGTTCAGTGAGGTCTTCGGCCCGCCATGGGGTGTCGATGCTGCGACCTTCAAGCGATACAGCGACAAGCTCGGCAAGCTCTCCATGGCCGAGCGCGCGCGCCAGGATGCTGCGAGTGATGCGACACGCGCCGGCGATGCTGCAGCGATGCGTGCGCTCGAGGCAACCGTCGGCCCCGACTGGATGAAGGCACGCGCGGCCGAAGCTGCCCGCGAGCTTGGCCGATCCCAGTCCGAAACAATCCGAAAGCGACCGCTTGAGACTCCGGCAAAGCCAACCTTCGATCCCGAGAAACTGCCAGTCACCTTCGGCCATGCGATGAACGACGCCATGTGGAGCGACGATGCCGCAGATTGAGTATCCCGATGAGCGTCCTGTGCTGGGCGCCTTCCGCGCGCTCGACTACACGCAGATGGACGAGCCGGAGTTTGATCCCGACACGGCGACGGTGATCGGGGCAGCGTGGCGAGATGGCAATACGTTCGGCTCGGCAGCCAACAACAAGCTGGCCGGCATCGATCGGACGACGCCCGAAGCGAGCTATACAGGCGAAGCTGCCTGGAATGACATTCGCGGCACGGCTTACGAACCGCATTGGGAGCGCTTCACCACGCTGCGCAACTGGCGCGCGCACGCAGCCATGAAAAGCCAGATCGACATGGAGCGGGAAGACGACCGCATTCTCGAAGCTGGCGGGTGGACTGCGACAATTGCACAATTCGGCGCTCAAGCGTTCGACTGGCCATCGCTCCTCCCGGGCGGGGCTCTGGTGCGTGGCGCAACGACCGGTGCAACCATCGCCCGTACGGCGCTCTCGACCGGCTTTGCCGGTGCGCTCGGGGCCACCGTGTCCGAAACGGCGCTGCAGGCAACACAGCAGACGCGGCCTCTCGAAGAGAGCGTGCTTGCCATCGGTGGCGGTGCGGTTCTCGGCGCGCTCCTTGGTGGGGGTGTCGGCGCATTGTTTTCGGCATCTCAACGCAAGGCGGCCCTGGCCACTGTCGACCGTGTTTTGTTCGAGGCCGACGACAGCGGGGCTGTGCCGGCTGAACTCAGGGCTGGCATTGCTGAAGAACAGGTCGCGGGCACTGCTGCGAACGGCGGTATCAAAGACTCCGACAACGCCGCGCGCGCCGAGCCGCTGGTCACTGTCGACAGTGTTTTGGCCGCGGCCGACGACAGTGGGGCTGTGCCGGCTGAATTCAGGCCCGGCGTCGCCGAAAAACAGGTCGCGGGCACTGCTGCGAACGGCAACATTAAAGGCGGCGACGACGCTGCGGGCGAAAAGCTGCTCGCCACTGTCGACCGTGTTTTGGCGGAGGCCGACGGCAGCGGGGCTGTGCCGGCCGACTTCAGGGCGGGCGTCGCCGAAGAACAGCTCGCGGAAGCTGCAGCGGACGGCAACATCAAAGACGTCGACAATGCTGCGCGCGCCAAGCCGCTGGCCACGGTCGACCGTGTATTGGCCGGGGCCGACGACAGCGGCGCGGCTCCGGCTGAAGTCAGGGCGGGCCTTGCCGAAGAACAGGTCATGGGCATTGCTGAAGACGGAAACATCAAAGACGTCGACAACGCTGTGGGCGAAAAGCCGCTGGCCACGGTCGACAGTGTCTTGGCCGAGGCCGACACCAACGGCGCGGCGCCGGCTGACTTCAGGGCGGGCATTGCCGAAGCACAGAGCGCGGGTGTCGCTGCGGACGGCAACATCAAAGATGCCGACAACACCGCAGAGGCCGGGACGGCTGGCCCGGCCAGCGATCATCTCGGGCCGCTGCGGCGCGCCCTGGACAGTCCGTCTGCCGTTCATCGCTCGCTCATGGCCGACCTGGTCGATACCGGCTCCCATTTCTACAACACTGCGCGCGGCGAGGGTGAAATTGCCTAGGAAAGTGAAGTGAAATTCTGGGGGCGCGCCGGGGTCGCCAAGGCCCTGACCAGAATGCGCTCCATCTATGACGAAGCGCGCAAGGCCCGCGGCTTCAACATGGGCTGGGAAGAGTTCAAAATCGCCGTCGGCAAGGCCATGCGTGAGGGAGATAAAAGCGACAACAAGGCGGTGCACAAAGCCGGCGTTGCCTGGCGCAAGGCGGTGTTTTATCCGCTGAAGCAGCTGGCAATCAAGGCAGGGCTGCTGCCGGTTGGCGTGAGCGACCAGGGCGCTATTTTGTTTCTGGCCCGCTTCGGCAACGCCCCGCGGCTGAAAGCCGGCGAAGTCCGCTTCAAGACCATTGTGAGGCAGTGGGTTGACCAACAGCTTGCGCGCCTCGAGCGCGAGGCTGACAAGATGGGCAAGCCCGCCCGCATCAAGGGCGTGAAACCCGACGCGCTCGACCAGTTGGCGCCGGAGGCCGAGCCGAATAGCCACCGGTTTCGGTCGCCGGGGGAGCGGGCGGACTATGTGAACGGCGTTGTCGACGACATCTTTTCCCAGGTCACCAGTCGGGCAAACCAGGACATGCCGTTCTATGACATCGTGATGTCGAGACACGGGCTGCTGGCGGGACGCCCCTTCGACATCGATTTGGATCGCATCGAGGAGTTTCTTGAACACGATGTCGAATTGATCGGCCGGCGCTTTGCCCGCGTCGTTGCGGCCGACGTCCAACTGGCACGCCTGGACAGGCGCCTTGGCGGGCCGGGCAAGCCGACGCTTCAGAGCCAGCTGAGCCGGCTGGAAGACGATTACCGGCAACTGCGTGAACAGGTGCAGGCATCCGACATGGACGAAGCAGCCAAGGCCAAGGCACTCCAGGACCTGACCCGCCGGGAAAGCAGCGACATCGCGGACGTCACCGCCATGCGCGATCTTCTGCGCGGGCAGTCCGGGCTCGACAGCCGGCACACCGACTTCGCCCGCGTCTTGCGGACGGCGGGGCTGTTCGAGGTCATGGGTCGGCTCGCCGGCATGCTGGTTTCGTCGCTGGGAGATGCCGTGCGGCCGGCGATGGTCCACGGGCTGGGCCGGTATATGAACGAAGGTATCGCACCGCTGGTCACCAATCTCGGCGCGATCAAGTTCGCGGCCGCCGATGCCAGGCGCCTTTACACGGTGGTGAAACACCTGTTGCGCTCGCGTATCGCCGCCATGGCCGGGCTGACCGATCCTCATGCGATGATTCCGCCCTTCGAGCAACTGATCGACAACATGGGCACCACCTTCTCCAGAATGACGCTGCTGCCGTTCCTGACCGACGTGAACACGCACGTTTCTTCAGCGCTGGTCCAGAACCGCATCCTGAAGAATGTGCTGGCGGCGAGCGATGGCGCTTCCCTGCCGGCCCGAGAGCTGGTCATTGGCGATTTCTTTGAGCAGCCGACTGTATCGCTTGATGAGCTCTATGCGGTGGTCGGCAAACGGCAGGCCGAACTCGTCGCCGCGGGAAGCGAAGTCGCCGAGGCAACCGGCTCGACCTTCGTAAATTCTGGATTCAAGGACAAGGAGAAAGCGGCAGTCAAGATTGCGCGCAAGGGATATGACGACGCGTCCCACCTGACGGATGTGGTCCGGGCCGGTTTCGTGGTCGAGACACCTGCCCGGGCCGACGAAGTGGTTGCGAAGCTGGCGGAGCGATACGACGTTCTGGACGAAGGCTGGAAGAAAAAGACCAACGGCTACTTCGACCGCAAGGTCATCCTGCGCTTTGACGATGGAACGGTGGGTGAGGTCCAGCTATGGGAATCGAACCTGCGTGACGCGAAGTTCGGACGCGGGGAAGAGCTGTACAATCTCGCGCGAGATCTTGATCCCACGTCCGAGGAATTCCTCAAGCTGGAGAAGGAGGCCGAGAAGCTCTATTCGGCGGCGCGGGCTGCTGCAGGCGAGACCTGGTCGAGCGAGAACATCGGCGGGTTCAGTTCGCCGAAGCTCTTGAAGCGTTCGCGCCAGGCCTCTTCGGAGAGCACGTCGGCGGTTTCCCAGACATCCATGAAGTCCACCGGAACCCAAGGGGAGTTGGGCTTGAGCATGGCGAATGCTCCGGCTTCACCGATGACTGCTGGGCGGTTATCCCAATTCACTAAATTGGTGGGGCGCATATCGGATTCCTTGTTTGGAAAAAGTGTAACACAGCCGGGAATCCGGGGCTATGCGGGCCTTTCTGCGGCCGACCGCAAATACATGGAATTCGTCGGTATCGACGAGGATATGGCCTTAAGAATTGCGGCCCAGTACTCACTGTTCGGACAGATCGAAGAGACTGTCCACATTCCGCTGATCGGGCGCTGGACCGATGACGAAGCGCGCCGCGCCTTCACTGCCGCCGTCAACAAGGACGTCGACACCACGGTGGTCACCGAGAGCTTGGCGGATGTGCCGCTGTTTGCTCACACGCCGGAGGGCAGGGCCTTGCAACAATTCACGAGCTTCGCGCTGGCCGCCAATCAGCGTGCATCGATGCACGGCCTGCAAGACGGTCCGGGCTCGTTCGTCTCGGGCACGCTGGGCATGTCTGCTCTGGGCATGCTGGTCTACTGGCTCGAGGCCATGGAATCGGGCAGCGAGCTTGCGGAGGATTCCGAAACATGGATTGCCGCAGGGCTGGACCGCTCCGGCATCATGTCGGTCGGCATGGAGATCAACAACGCCTGGGAAAAGCTGGGCGGCCCCGGCTTCCATGCATTGGCCTCGGCAGGCGGGCAATTGCCCGATCCGACAGCCGAGGCGCGCCGGCCCGCCGCGCGCGTCGCCGATCGGGACGCCTACGGCTCTCGGCTCGGCCCGTCATTCCGGCTTGGGACAGATGCGGCGCGGTTGCTCGGCATTCCCGCTCACGCCTCATCAGGTGATCTCGCTATGTTGTCTGGTGATGTTGACCGCCGCTCCAGGATGGCGCCGTTCCTGACGCTGCCCTATTGGCGCTGGATCATAGAGGGTGGCTTCGGGTTGCCGGACGATTTCAGAGGTGTCGAACCTGAGCTCACCTCCCTGGCCGCATAGGGCGGCGCTTTTCAGGGGACGGCAACTGGCTGCAACTCATCTCGACATATGTCGGGGCTGGACTGTGGAAGGACACTGTCGAGGGAAAAAGAGGGTGCCGCTGTGCCCGATTCCCGCCCGCCAGCTCTCTACCGGACGGGGACACGTCCGGCGGCCTTACAACAGGCGATGCTCACGAATTGGAGGGCCGCTATGGCGTTTCGGGTTTGGGGTACCATATCTGAATTCCGGGGCTGCGCCGGTCTGGATCAGGCGGCCCGACGATCGGATCCAGCGGTCCGGGTGGCGACAGCTGGTCGATCATCGGCGGGTCCAGTTCGCCGAAGCTCTTGAAGCGTGCGCGCCAGATCTCTTCGGGGAGCACGTCAGCGTTCCACCAGACATCGACGAAGTCCACTTCTACCCAAAAGGAGTTGGGGCTGAGCATGGCGAATGCTCCGCGTTCACCGATGATCGCAGGACGGCGGTCCCAATCTACCAAAAGGGTGCGGCGCTTGTAGGGTTCCGTGTCCGGTGATGCAGCACTTGCGGATTCCCCGGCTGCGCCGGCCGGGAGCGCAGGCGATGGCGGCGCCGAGGCAGAAGGCTCCGCAGCCGGCCGGCCGGTCGGTTCCTGCGCTCGGGGCAAAACCTGGTCGAACATCGGCGGGTCGAGTTCGCCGAAGCGCTTGAAGCGTTTGCGCCAGATCTCTTCGGGGAGTATGTCACCGGACCACTGGACATCTACGAAGTCCACCGGCACCCAGAGGGAGTTTGGCTTGAGCATGGCGAATGCTCCAGCTTCACCGAAGATCGCCGGACAGCCGTCCCAATCCACCAATCGGGCGCCGCGCCTATAGGGTTTCGTGTCTGGAGGAGGTGCACTTCCGGCTTCCGGGATTGCGCCGGCCTGCAACGCAGGCGATGGCTGCTGCGGCGCCGAACCTCGTTCTTTGGCCATCCACCCGAAGAGCAGGGAAAACAGGCCCCTGAGGAAACCCAGATTTTCCTGCGTTGGACAGGCCATCCAGACGCCAACGGAATACCCGACCATCGCGACCGGATCGGCATTGGTCACACACGGCTTGTTGTAATTTTCGATGATGGTGGCGAGCTCATCCCGATTGCGGAGGCCGATCACTTCGAGCACCGCGTGCGTGCTGGCATACTCGAAATTCGTGCCGATCTTGGACGAGAAATGTCTCGCGGCCACCATGGCGAACAGACCCGCGAGCAAGCGCACGTCGCTGTCGACGACCGAGCGGGGTGTAATGATGTGGCTTACGAGAAGCGCTGCCGAGCGCGGCGCAAGCTGGGTATCGGACCCGGCGGCTATCATCTCGCCGCCGATCGTGGAGATGGCCGAGCGCAGCATGGCGAGGTTTTGGCCTCTGGCGCGCGCCTCCGCGAGGAGTGCTTGCTCCCTGCGGGCTTTTCTGCTGCGAAGCAGATCGAACAGTCCCATGAGAAGCCCAGTCGAAGGTCGGTTTGACCCTGGGTTGAGGCGGCGCAACACCAGGGTATGAAAACGGTAGAAGATCGCCAGCAGGAAAAGGTTGGCGATCAGGCCCAACGCTATGCCGGGAGCCTCGGTCGGCCTGACCAAGGGCATCAGGACTGCAAACACGATCGCCCCGAGAGTGATCGTCAATCCGACCGCAATCCTGCTCTTGAGTTCGAGAGCGGTCGCCAACAGAAATGCCATGAAGGCAATCCGTGCAGGGTCAATCAACAGATCGATAAACAGGCCCATCGTCCAAGCTTCGCTTATTTTCGCGTATAACGTGTATTCAACCTGAAATTGCCGCCCCTTTCAAGGCCGGCTCTCGGCCACGAAATCGCGCTCGCCCCATGCCGCACGGACAGAACCGAGCGGCACGATGTCGCCGATGCCGGATGTCCATCGCGCCCAGGCCGGCCATTCCGACCATCGGTCAAACAAACGAACAAGCATTGGTGCCCCTAGGGTCGCTGCGGTCCGAGCTCGCTCGCGCCAGCGGTTTCATGCCGGTTCTGCCCGCGACGAACAAGATTAGCGCAGATCGTCTCGACCTGCGCTGCTTCTGCGCCGGTGCCCTGACTTCTGATGGCAACAATCGTTCCAGACGTCGATCGATCTGACGGCGCGTGGTTCGCGCCAGGCGCAAAAAGCATCGGCCTGTCTCTCCGCATCACCCACTCTGAACCGCTCGCCGCGGCGAGCCGCATTGCCTTGAGGACAAGATATGGCGACGGAATTCGACAATTCGCTGCATTGGGGCCTGTTCCTCACCGGAACCACGCTGACCAGCGAGACCGGGAAATATGTCAGGGTGTCCGAGCTGGTTCTGTCGGCGCTTCGCGCGGCCGGCGTGTTCAGCAACATGGTCGACGGCATCGTCGCACCGGCAACCGACAAGCTCTGGCTCGACAAGAATGTCGATCCGGCCGTGCTCAAGGAGTGGGACGCGACCGGGGCGTCATGGGTGCCGATCAGCTATGGCAGGCTGTTCGGCCGCGCCGCCGTGGACAAGCTTACGGTGACGGGCGGCACCGGCAATGCCGTCGTGGTCAGCCAGCCGGTGGGGTTTCAGGCCGACAGGCTCTATCTGATGACGCCGACGGCCAACAACAGTGCCGCTGCCACCAATGCTTCCTGCGGCTATCACAGCGCCGTTTCCAATCGTGACGCCAGACATAATAATAGCGCGTGCACCGATCCATACATCATGGCCAATGGTAGTCGGCCCTTTCCCCCAATATTCAGTCAGCATGCGGTCAGACTTGGCGTAGTGACGATCAAGGGGAAAGCTCGATACCCATTCGGTTCGGTGGTTCGACCGGCACATGAAGATGACGCCCTCGGCCACTGAGCAATAAGACCCGACGGACAGCAGATAATCGCTCCCCGGATAGCCAATAACTTCCCCGTTGTGCTTCTCGTACCCGAATACATTGGCTTCCCTCACACCGTAGGTGCATCGGCCAATCTTGATGCCTGGCCAAGGCCAGAGCGGCTTTCGCAGCCCGAGCTTAATCCGCAGTCCCTTGAACAGTCCCATCCCGCCATGCTCTTTTGTAAGCGTCGCGACGTATTTTCGCTGTTTGCTCTTCGCATCGATTTCCCGCGCCTTCAACCTGCTGGTCTTGGCAATCGCGCCGATCTGGGCCGCATGGGCACCACGCCGCTACCATATGCTACCAGGCAATCGGTTTGCCAACACGCCAATCTCGGCCACATGATCAAGGTCACGTTCAACCTGTATCGCCGGGCACTTATGAGTAATTTTGATTGACCGTAGAAAGTTCTACGCGGCCTTGCGCGCGCCCGTCTCGCGTGTTTGAGGGACGCTAGCTGCCACCAATGTTCGCAATTGGGATGACTGTATAGCGAGGGCGAGTCGCTTTTAAAATCAGGCGCTTTGCTTCTCGTCGAACCTTCTGCATTAAGGATTGGCGAGGCTTCAATCGTTTCAGACCTCTAGCGTCTTGGCGCCCTTGCTCCAAGGTGCTTGCAATCATGTTACTGCCAGGGAGAAACATGTCTTGTATGCAGATGGCGGGCGCCAACTGCCAGCAGGCGCCTTTGTGTAAATCAAATATGAAGTCGTCAACCGGTCGGTCGACCTTATCAGCGGAAGCGGCCAACAAAGCGGCGTGCCTTCGAGAAAGGATGTAGCCAGCCGATCCGTTGTGGAAGCTTTGCAACTTGACCAAGGCGTGGCCTGCGAACTCGAATTGCCGTCCGCCGACGCGAACGGGATTGAGCGTAGTCTCGAGTTTGATTAGATCCACTCCCAGCGGAATCCACGATGTGTCGGCCAGAAATACGGTGGCATCTGGGGAGAGATGCACGTCGTCTTCAAAGATGGCAGCATAAGGTTCGGCACCTACGGCAATCTGCTTCCATAGCTCGACGTGACTCAAGAAGCAGGCGATCTCGCCTCGCGACCAGCCGGCACTCCCGGACGCGTGACTGACTGTTTCATCAGATAGCTGATCTTTGTTGATGGCGGGATAGCGATCAAAGCTAAGCCCGACCTTTCGGAACGCATCCGTCATCCATGCTAGACGCGTAGTGTCTCGATCAAGATTGATGACGTAGCACCGCATCATCCCCAGTCCAGGGAAACATGAGATAGGCGCTCTGCTGCGATCCGGTTTCGAATTCGGTCCAGGCGCTGTGTCAGTTGCGGGAAAAGGCGGTCATGTGTTTCGACCAGCATCGCGCCAATGCTGCGATAGATACCCGACTCGAACAGCGCTTCCAAACACTCGACCTCAGCACCTTCGATGTCCATCTTGACGACCGAAACGGGCTCGCGAAGATCCCGGAGGAACTGCACGAGGTCAACAACCTCTACCTCGATCTTGCTGCCACTGAGATGCTCATGGGTCTCGAGCAGGGACGACGACTGCGTCTTGCCAACATTGGCGATATCGGGCCGCTGATAAAAAACGGCAGTCCGCGCCGAAGCACCTACCGCCTTCGGGATGATTGTGACCCGGTCGTTACGGCCAAATCGCTCGACGAGAACCTGCCTGGCGACCGGATCAGGCTCGAATGCGATGACCCGCATCCCGTACGCAAGTGCACGGTTGGTCACATCCCCGACATTGGCGCCGAGATCGACGAACAGTCCGCCACGCGGCAAAGACTTCATGACCTTGTAGAAGGTGAGTTCCGCCTTGCGCGTTGGGTTCGGTGGCCGCTTCCATCGCCGATACAGATGCCAACGTAAAATGAATTCCGGATAGCTTTCGCTGAGCATCCCGTAACAACCCCAAGTTAAGCCCGTCAGGTTGTTATCTCTAATACTCTAGGTTGGCAATTGGGGCCGACGCCTGATTCCTGCGGTGCAAATCAAGGACCTTCACATGGACCAAACCTCGAGCGGGCGCTTGCGCTCGTTTTCAAACATGAGGGAGGCTAGTCGGATTTTCGGCCGCGCCCCTACCGTGAGGGCCGGCGAAATACGGTTGCGAGCTGTCGGTACGAGCGCGTTCGGAAAGAATGGCTCTTAGCGTTGACCGGGCGCTACTGGCCGGAAAACTGCTTTTTCAAGAGGTCAAACGGTGTCCGCCACAATCTCAACGCGGCAGCGGCGTTGACTTGCTCGGCAATGGCCAAATGGCTCTTGGTGACTACAAAATCCTCTATGCGCCTTCGAGCAAACCTCTTTTTCCCACTCGTGCTGTAGTTCCGGATCGGCAACCCGTGCGGGCTGACAGTTCGCCCCTCCTGCGCCAGCGCCACGCCTATGCAGAATTGTTCCGGAGTGTGAGAGCGGAGTACGCGGCTAACCTGCTCAATCGCTGAGTAGGCAGTCTCTAGCGCGGCCAGGTTCGATGTGTGGACACCAAGAAGGCCGCTGTTCCACATAGGCTCTGCTCCGGTCAGGACCTGATCCCCCACAGCAATCCCCCTACCTGCCAGAGTTGGGTAATCCATGCGCGGGCGACCTTCGCACATCCTCATGACCGAGTGTGTCGGCGAGATCCGATCAAACACGCGGGAGACGTTTGCAACGGGGTACATGTCGGTGTCCATGAAGAACAGCCGGTCACAGCCTTTCAGAAGCTCCATTATGCCAGCGGCCTTGATGCCGAAATGGTATCGATTGCCGAACGACATTTCGGTCTTTTGAGCTTCTGAAAGCTCAATCGTCTCCACTGGGTAACCATCAAAGGCAGAGCGCTTGTCGGTCAAGATTCTGATCTTTGCGGCAGGATCGTAGTGAAGGAGCCGAAGGGCGCTGAATAGTGCCCCTCTGTGGTAAAGCTCATCCTCCCCGTAAGCGATGAACCCGTAACTGTCATGCATGCTTTGGCGCGGCCCCGGTTGCTGGCTCTGTAGATAGATGCCACGAACTCTCCCCACAACTCCTGAGCGGATGACGCCCACGATCCGAGGAACCACCATGGACCGCAACGTCGCGCGGGCGCTTGCGCTCGTCCTGGAACATGAGGGGGCCCGGTTGGATCATCCGGCCGCTCCTGGCAGCGCCACCATGAAGGGGTGACGCTGTCGACGTTCCGCTGCTCCGTGAAGCCGGAGGCGATCACCCATATCTGGTGGCGTTAGAGATCGAGCTCGATCTATCCGCACAAGCGGTCGGCGCGCTCCTGCGTTGCGGCCGGCAAGATCACCTCGGCGCCATGCATGCGCATTGCCTGCCACGTGCTCCGGCATCTGGCCTGGCGTGCGCATTCAACTGTGGCCGGAGCAGTCAGGCCGACTTGTGCCTGCCGCGAAATACCGACCAGGCAATCAGGCCGGCCCCGATCAGGCTTGCACCCCAGGCGATCAGCGCCGGCATCATCGGACTGCCGAAACATCCATAGAGGCCGATGTAATCCATCTGGTAGCAATGTCTGGCCGGGCTTTCGTTGTCAAAGCTGTAGGTTCGCGTGAACATTCCGTTGAAGAACAGGAACACGCCGGCGATGAGGATCACCCACTTCATTCAGCCCTCCCTCCCGTTGATGCTGGCAGATTGAACGACTTCATCATCAAAGGAAATCACCAGTGGCCGCAATCTACACCGGCGCTCGTCCTGAAACGTGAGGGGGGCTGATCGCACCGTGATCCGGATGCCATGGCCGCTAGCTAGTAGCCGGCCAGCCAGAAGATGCCGCTAGCCGCACCGAACGCCACGGCGATGTAGAACAGGTCAGTCCATTGCGGTCCTGGAACGTCGCTCAGATGGTCGACAGGTGCCATGTGCTCGACGCGTGAGCCCCCTGAGCCACGGAGATATAGAGCGCGTCTTTCAAGGTCATTGTCGCTGCGGGACGACTTCAGATCGGCCGTCATATTCGCCTCCCAAGAAGATTGCTTAACTCCTTGGACGGCTGACCGTTCCATGCCAGTGCGGGGCAGTCTGGCGCCGGGCCACCCCCGGTGGAGGAAGAGGGATGGCCCCGCTCACTGCTGCGGGGCCCATCAGGACTACGCGGCGTCCGAGACGTCCGACATTTGGTCGAAAATGCCATCCGGAAGGCCGAGGGCTCGCGCAATGCGGTCCCGGTATCCCTTTTCGAAGCGATGTCCGGCCTCGATGCTTTCGACTTCATCAACCGTAAGCCCGCTTGTTACAGCGACGGCGCCGATCGAATAGCCCAAATATTGGCGGTAAGCCTGGATGGCGGGCGTTCCATTTGCAATTGCTGACAGAACTTGCGCCGGCAGCGCGAAGGGCGTTGCAATAGACATTTAGCCTCCAAATTTTGAGTACAGCGCTGGCGGTTGTTTGAAATGCGTCAGCGCTGATTGAGATGGCATGCCGGAAAAGCCGGCAACCGAAAGCGTCACTCCCGAAACGGTGAGAGGCGCAATCGCAATATGGTGCCTGACCCCGAAGTGATCAAGCCATTCCGCCGATGTCAGATCGTCGGACGAACGCGACGTCGCGTCACCGCGCCTGCTGGCTGCTCAAACCAACCCCAACCGAAGGAATTTTTCATGGACCGCAATTTCGCGCGGGCGCTAACGCTCGTCCTGAAGCATGAAGGCGGCTGGTCGGATCATCCGGCCGATCCTGGCGGCGCCACCATGAAGGGGGTGACGCTGGCGAATTTCCGCCGCTACGTGAAGGCGGATGCAACCAAGGACGATCTGCGCGGGATCACCGACGCGCAGCTGGCCACCGTCTACCGGCGTTTCTACTGGGACGCCGTGCATGGCGCCGAGCTGCCCGACGGCGTCGATCATGCCGTCTTCGACTTCGCCGTGAACAGCGGGCCGGGCAGGGCGGCCAGATATCTGCAAGGCGTCGTCGGTGCCGTCCAGGACGGCCGGATCGGCCCGGCGACGCTGAACGCTGTCAGCGCCATGATGCGCGCCACCATCATCAACGACCTGTGCGACAGGCGCATGGCCTTCCTGCGCGGCCTCGCCACCTGGCCGACATTCGGCAAGGGCTGGACGGCCCGTGTCTCCGCCGTTCGGTCGGCGGCGCTGAAGCTGGCCGCGCCCCACGCGCCTGAACACGCGTCGCCGTCACCCGCGCCGGTGGGGCACCCAGTGGACGACAAGCAACCGACAGCCCCCACCAGACCCGCGCCTCATCCCGCCGGGCGCGGGAGCGGCCTGGCTTCATTCCTGCAACTCATCACCAGGGCGATCGCCGCCTGGTTCATCAGAGGACACCGACCATGGCACCGATAATCCGCATCCTGCTGCGTTATGTCTCGCTTCCCCTGCTGGCGCTCGGCCTGATCCTGCCCGAGGAACAGCAGGCGCTCATCGCCGATCCGCAGCTTGTCGAATGGCTGGGCACCGGTCTTGGCCTCGTCGCCTCGATGGTCGCCGAGGGCTGGTACTGGGGCGCGCGCCGCTTCGGGTGGACGAAATGACCGATCGCGCCGTCCCATCAGGCGAGGCGCTGACTGTCATGGGCTCTGTCCTGGGGCTGGCCGTTGCCGTCGTCATCCTGCTCGCAATGCATGCCACGCGGCAGCGCTGGGGAAGGGGCGGCTCATGACCGGCTTCCTGCTCTCCAACCCGACGCTTCTGGCGGTCATGGGCGGCCTTTTGGCCGCACTGGTCGCTTTCCTCAAAGGCAACAGCCGCGGCGCCCGCCGTGAGCGCGACCGGCAGGCCAGGGCCGAGCAGAAGGCGAGGGACATCGCCTGCGAGGTGCAGTCGGACATTGGCGTCATGTCTCCCGGCCAGCTGCGCGCCGAGCTCGCCAGAAGGACACGACAATGAGGGCGCGGCCAGAACCACACGACCATGAGGAAATGGCAATGAGGACACGACAATGAAGCGCCGGCTGCTCGACCTGATCACCCGCATCCTGCTTCTGATCGTCGTGCTGACGGGCGCTGCCGCCTGCACCGCCGCGCGCGGCAGCATCTGCCTGGGTCCAGACCTCCGCTATCGGCAACAGGTCTATGACGCCATGAACGAAGCCGAGGCAGCGCGCCACCTGGCCGCCCTCAAGCTGCGCGAACAGCTCTGCCCGAGGTCGAGATGATCATCCAGGCCACGCTTCTCACCATCAACGACGTGCTGCTGATCGGCTTCGGTCTGTCGATCGGCTGGCTGGCGGTGGCCGGCTGGCGGCGGGGGGCACCGACATGAACGAACGGAACACGGAAATCGACGGCGACCTGCGGTCCCGGCTGGTGGCGCTCGAGCATCAGGGCGCCAGCCGCGACCAGCGCCTGGCGGCACTCGAAGCCCGGCAGCGCCAGAGCGATATCGCCGAGGCACGCAAGGACGAACAGTTCAAGCACATGGACATGCGGTTTTCGACGCTCGACGCCAAGATCGACGGTGTCAGCGGCACGCTCAACTGGATCGCCAAGCTGGTCATCAGCGGCATCATCCTCGCCATCGTCGCCTTCATGATGGGCGGTGGCTTCAAGCTGCCCTGATCATGGACCGAAAGCCGACGTTCCTTGAGCCCCGCTGCCTGGAGGCGGCGAGTTTTTTCTGTGCAAGCTGGCGCGGGTGCTCATGGCCCGCAGGCCGGGGCATTGGTGAATTCAACGGCGACACCGAAGCCTGGAGCCGCAGCGTCGCATCTGCCGTTGACGATCGTATTGCCTGTCGAGCCGGTGAAGATGTTTGCCTCATAGATGTGCACGGCGCGCGTGTTGACGACGTCAGATGCGCGAGCGTCGATGGAGTTGCCACGGACAGTCCCGCTCGACATGAACATTTGAACACCAGTAACGTTGCCATCGGTGTAGTGCTCAACGGCGACGATGTTGTCGGCTATGGTCACATTGTTAGACCATCGAGCGCTGATACCAAAAGCAGTGTGGCCCGCCGATGTCGTGCTCACCGCGTTGTTGGTAATTGTTGCATGATTTACGTTTCTGGCGACTATTGCGATAGGATTGCCAAAGCTTCCCGGATTTTGGCGGTGAACAACCATTCCGGAAAATGTGCTGTAGTCCGCCATCTCCACCGCAGCCTGATTGCCTGAAATTGCCGAGTTGATGGTAGCTGCCTGGGTGTACAACGTGGCGCTTCGGCCCGAAGCGCTGCTGACGATCGTGGCGCCGGCGCCCATCAACGTCTGGCCGGTCTGAAGTCGAACCGGGGCATTGGTGTCGAATGTGCCGGACAAAATGACATGGCTGTTGGCGCCTGCGCCGGCCACTGCGCCGGCAAGATCTGCGCCAGTCGTCGTGCTGCTGCTGATCACCGAAAGCGAGCGACCGTCCGCCGTTTGCGTAGCCAGCTCTGCTGGTCCACCTGTCACCTGGGTGACGACATCGAGGTCCCGAACCACTCGTTCGGTCATCCGCGATTCCTGGGCGGTCAGGTGACCGCTTCTGCCGGCTGGACCAAGGGGGATGCGAAGGCGGGCAATGGCCGACGCTTCGGTGCCTCTGACATTGTCGTGATGCAGCTCGGCGCCGACCGTCAATCTGGTACCTTCGGCCATACCGATGAGATCCGACAGGCCGTCGAAGCTGGCCTCGAGGCGGCCGCGCGGGCCTGCTATAGCCTCGTCGACCTTGTCGCTGTCGAAATAGAAGCCACCGGCATAGGCGCGGATTTGGGTGGCGTCGCTCGGGTCAAGAATGGGCAGACGCCAGCCTATCTCGCCATCGAAGCCGGCGAGGGCATGCTCTTCCGTGCCCTGAATCCAGATGTTGGTACCGAAAATCGATGCGGTGGCGGCTTGGCCTGTGTCGCGGGTGCGCTGCCCGATCGGCAGGTAACCATTGAGGCGCAGCTCGAAGTCGGCATTGAGTGCCTCGATGCCGAGGGTCAGCTGTCGAAACGTGTTGTCGTGAACCGACCGGCGAACGTCGAAGTAGCCGTACCCACCAATGTTCCAGCCCTTGTCGAGCATGTGGCGAAGACCGACGCCAAAATTACCTTCGCGATTGGAGTTGTCGTCGAAACGCGCTCGGACGTCGGCGAACAAAAGCGAGGTGTCATTCTGCCACAGCGGCGCGAACAATGCGGCATCGCCCAGCGTACGGGCCGAGCTCACTCGACCTTCAATCTCCAGATGCGCGCCCCATTTCGTTGCGAAGTCCGAGGCGAGGGCAAAGGGCATTGCAAAAAGCCAGGCACCTGTCGCCAGTACCAGCCAGATGCCCCCATTCGTTCGATGCAAGTCCCCCACTGGTAGCTCCCGGCAGACGTTTCCCAAGTCGGCCGTCTACCCAGAGGACGCTTCGGAAAAAATACGTCACATGCCGTATTTCGGCAGTGCTCGCCGTAGAGCGGGTCTTTGGTCGCCTTAAATCGGGTGCGGTTCGGCGAAGCTGGCGAACGGCACCACAGATCTGCTCCCGACACCGGAAACATGTTATGCTGGCGCCACTGACCTCCCAGGAGCCCCGCTGCCGCAAAGCAGCGGGGCCTTTTTTCGTTTTCGTTCATGCAGGCCGCGAGACTATCCGTCTCTCAGGCAGTTCCTGTTGATGGAAACCGACACCAGGGAGAAAAACCTCCCCTGTTTGTCGGCCCGGGCGATGCCGCCGATGTCGAAACCGCATTCCGTCGCGGATTCGTACAGGTTCTCCGCGTCGCGAAAATTGTAGTAGACCGCGCATCCCCTGTCGTCGCAGCGCGTCAGATTGTCGATCGGCCTCGACAGGCGCACATTGAAGTAGTCACTCAGGAAGCGCCTTGTGCAGGGTTCCAGCGCCTCGGAGCAGGATGCGGCCAACGGCATGGGTATTGCGAAGTACAGGCTGCAGAAGCGGTGCGAAGCCGAAAAGCTTGTGCCCGGCATTGCGACCCTTGCCTTGATCAGGCAGAGCTCGCGCAGGTGCTGGCCGTATCCGTCAGAATCGATCGGGAATTCAAATGCCTGCGCGGCCTGATAAGGCAGGACGAGCAGGACTGCCCCCGCAATCGCGCTGTGCAGATGCGGTCGCCGCCGTCCCGGATCGCTGATGTCGGCCGGAGCCGTCATGGCTTCTTCGCCGCCGCGCGGATCGTTGCACATGCGAACATTCGGAGCCCCCTGCCGCCCTCCGGAATGGCCATCCCGAATGATAAAAAGCATAGCTGCTGGCGGCAGGCAGGCAAGGGGCTTGTGGCGGGAGAGCAGCGCATCGAGGCCGGCGCGACTCATGTTATGCTCTGTGCGTGAACCTCTCCCATCCTGCCCCGCTGCCGAAAGGCGCGGGGCTTTTGTCGAGAGCGCAAAGTCGCCAGCGCAAACAAGTACGGCCCGCCTGGACGTCGCCAGGTCGGGCCGTTCGTTGCGTAGCATGGGTTGGCGGGGCAGCCGACGCAACACTCATTCGTCGATGTAAGGCGTTGCGCCGGCGATCAACCCCACCTTGCCAATGCTTGATATTACTTGAGGCAGCGGCCGGCCGACAGTCAGCTGGATGGCGTAGCTCGATGGAGCGGGTTTTGGGGTGGCCCCGCCTCGATGCATCTGCGCGAGGCGGGCAACGGCACGGCTGTCACGACCTAGAAGCCGTAGCTCGCGCCGAGCCGCACGACATGGAGGTTGGTGTCGAAATCGTAGCGGTAGGCGTCGCCAGATCCGAACGATCCCCTGTTGTCCTGGAGGTCGACATAAAGATATTCGGCGCGCAGCGACCAGTTGTCGGAAAGCGCATATTGTGCGCCGGCGCCTATGGTCCAGCCGGCGACGACATCGTCGGCGACGGCGTGGTTGCCTGGGCTGAAATCGTTGTCGTCATAGCTGCTCCTGACGTGGCCGAAGGCGAGGCCGCCGGTGACGAAGGGCAGGAAGCGGTCGACCGAATAGCCCAGGCGGGCGCGGGCCGTGCCGAACCAGTCGATGCGGGTCGAGAAGCTCTCATTGGAGCCCGGGATCATCGAGTTGGCGACGGTGGCGTCGATGTCGGTCCCGGTGACATCAAGCTCGACGCCATAGACCCATCGGCCGGATTGCCAGTTGTAGCCGGCGTGGACGCCGCCGAGGAAACCGTCCGAATCGAATCTGAATTCGGTGTCGCCGAAATTCGAGAAGGAATAGTCGTCCAGTTCGGTGACGGTGGTTCGGGCCCCGCCATAACCGAGATGGACGCCGGCATAGCCGCCGGCCCAGACAAACCCTGGCGCGGAGGCCGCGTCGGCGGCCCTGGCCGGCAGGCAGGCGGCAAAAGGCAGCGAGCCCGTCAGCAGCATCAGAACTGACGCCTGGCGGATGAATCTTGTCGTGGTCATGGCTTTCCCTGTTTTTGGCGACTGCAGAACGAACAGGGCAGCGTTCGTGGTGATAAAGGGCTGTCTACTGCAGCTTATGGTGGTGTGCAAGCGCCCCAAGCAACTTTGGCGCGGCGTGTTCTCCTGTCTGGCTGGCTTTATCAGGCGCGTTGCGGCAGAGTTGGAGCATGTGCGGCCGTGTCTTTGTCAGATCGACCCTTGCCGAGATGGTGCGCGGCTTCAGCTTTGCCGACCCCGGTGACGTCGGCGCGCTCGACAACAGCTTTCCCCGCTACAACGGCGCCCCGAGCCTGGTCTATCCGGTCATCGTGCAGGACGAAGCCCAGAAGGGCAGCGCGATGTTCGTCCAGGCGAAATGGGGGCTGGTGCCGTCCTGGCAGAAGGAGGCCGGCACGGGCCGTCCGCCGCCGGTCAACGCCCGCTCGGAAACCATCGCCACAAACGGCCTGTTCAAGCGCGCCTATGCCTCCCGGCGCTGCCTGGTGCCGATCGACGGCTATTTCGAGTGGCACGACATTCACGGCACCGGCAAGGACAAGCAGCCTTACGCCATTGCGATGAAGGACGGTTCACCCTTCGCGCTCGCCGGCATCGTCGATCTCTGGCGCAACCCAGAGACCGGCGAGCTTCTGCGCAGCTTCGCCATCGTCACCTGTTCCCCCAACGAACTGATGGCCACCGTCCACGACCGCATGCCGGTCATCCTGGCACCAGTGGATTACCAGAGATGGATCGGCCCGGATGCCGATCCGGCCGAGCTGATGAAGCCGTTCCCCGCCGGGCTGATGACGATGTGGAAGATCGGCCGCAAGGTCGGGTCACCGAAGAACGACACGCCTGACATTCTCGATCCCGCAGAGCCGTAGCCGCCCGGAACGCGCGCATCATCTTGATGGCGGGCGGCGCCTTCACGCTGACCAGGTCATCCCGCAGGCGCCGGCACCATGCTGGCGCCACTGACCTCCCAGCGCTGCCGGGGCCTTTTTTGTGCGCGCAAACAGGAGCCCCGAGGCCGGGGTTTGCGATCGCTCTCGCGCGCTAGAACCTGTAGCTCGCGCCGAGCCGCACGGCATGGATGTTGTTGTCGAAATCGTATCTGTAGCGGTCATTTCCATCCAGCAATGATCCCTGGCTGTCGTTGAGGTCGACAAACAGATACTCGGCACGGACGGACCAATTGTCTGTCAGGGCGTATTGCGCGCCTGCACCTATGGTCCAGCCACCCACAACTTCGTCCGCAACGGCATGATTGTTCTGGCTAGGGTCGTTGTCGTCGTAACTGCTTCTGATGTGGCCCAAGGCGGCACCACCGGTCACGAACGGCAGGAAACGGTCGATCGAGTATCCTAGACGGACACGAGCGGTGCTGAACCAGTCGATCTTGGTCGAGAAGCTTTCGTTGGACATCGGCATCATGGAATTGGCGACGGTTTTGTCTATATTTGCGCCGGTGAAGTCAAACTCCACGCCATATACCAATTGACCCGACTGCCAGTTGTATCCAGCGTGCACGCCGCCAAGGAAGCCGTTAGAGTTGAATTTGAACTGCGTGTCGCCGAACGCCGAGAAGGAATAGTCATCCAGCTCTGTGACCGTGGTTCGGTCGCCGCCATAGCCGAGGTGGACGCCGGCATAGCCGCCTGTCCAGACAAACCCTGCGGGAGGGGCGGAGAGGGCGTCAGAAGCGGCTGCCGGCAAGCTGGCCGCGAGCGCCAAAGAACTCGCAAAAAGTGTCACAAAGGACGCCTTGCGAATAGACTTGATTATGGTGGGGTTCATGGCTTGCCCTCATTCACGACTCAAGTCGAGCGAACAGGGCAGCGTTCAACATACAGCGTGCGGTTATCATGAGTCATGATCAGGGGCAAGGTGGTTGACTATTCAGCCAGCGGTCGCGGCAGCCAGGATCGACGGCGTCAGCGGCACGCTCAACTGGATCGCCAAGCTGGTCATCAGCGGCATCATCCTGGCCATCGCCTTCATGATGGGCGGGGGCTTCAAGCTGCCGTGACAGCGGTATCGCTCTTGTTCAGCGATATTTGACAGCTAAACGGCGCCCCGCCGCGGCAAGGTCGCGGGGCTTTCGTCGTTTCGGCCGATCTTGCGGATGCGGCTTTGTGCGGCCCGTGCTATTTTAGCGATCCTGCAAGGAGCGTGCGCAATGCGATCATTCGTCCTGCTGACAGCTTCCATCGTCTTCGCATTGATCACCCTGACGCCGGGCCTTGCAACAGCGGAGAAGAAACTCGACAGCTGCAAGAGCGACCGGGCACGGTTATGCCCCGGTTTGGCAAGGCATGAATGCAAACTCGGGCGGTACGTCGATCAACTCTCTACGATGTGCAGGGCCGTTATCGAGCCTGAAATGAAGGCAAAGGGAAAGGTGCCGAAGCAGCGGGAGGCAAAAGGAAAGGCGCCGAAACAGCGCGAGGCGAAGGGTGACGGTGCGTGCGCGGCCGATAGGGCCCGTTTATGCGGATCATCCAAGGGTGGCGCCGATTGCAGGCTTGGCAAGATGATCAATGAACTGAGCCCCAGATGCCGGGCAACAGTGCAGCAGAGGCAGGCAACCCGTTAGGCGTGGCCGATTTCCGTCGTCGGTGACCTGCTGGATCGGGATTCGCTATCTGAACATTCTTGGCTGGCCATCTTTGGGCAGGCGCGTCGATTCCGCCGGCTTCGGCCGGCGGGCCTTTGCGTTCAGCAGCATCGCTCGAGACTATTCGCCGTTGTCGTGAACGATCCCCGGCTGTCCTGGAGGTCGACATAGAGATACTCGGCGCGAAGCGACCAGTTGTCGGTGGGGGCATATTGCGCGCCGGCGCGTATGGTCCAGCCGGCGACTCAGAAAACGATCTGTTTGATCTGGATCAGGGCTTTCTGGGAACGAACGCGAGATATTGCGCCGTTCACCAGAGGGTCAAGTGATGCTCGAACATACGATTCAGGCGACGCGCATCGACGAGCACGGCAGCGTCGCGCGATGCAAGGACGCGGCGATCCGTCTCGATACTGACATGGATGGACGCGCCGACGCATTCAACCCGGCGGAGATGCTGCTGGCGTCGCTTGCCGCCTGCATGATCAAGGGCATCGAACGGGCGGCCCCGCTCCTGAAGTTCGCATTCCGGGGGGTTGAGGTCCACCTGCGCGGCGTGCGCGAGGACAGTCCGCCGCGGATGGTTTTGGTGGAGTACGAGATCATCGTCGATACCGACGAACACGACCGTCGGATCGAACTTCTGCATAAGAACGTCCGCAAATATGGCACGATCTTCAACACCCTGTCTTCGGCCACCGTGTTGTCTGGCCAGATGGTCCGGAAGCTTTGACAGGCGCGGAAGCCGCCAGGGACTCGGTACAAACAGCTCGGCCAGCCTGACCGCATGGCGGTCCATTGCGGCGGTATCGGAGGGCGGCAGATCGAGCCGCGCCGTCATGTCAGCGGCGAGCACGCGCCCGCTGGCCGCGAGGAGGTCGACCGTTTCCGTCTTGGCGACCGGCGTCGCCGCCGCGAGCGCTTTCGCAGCAGCGATGTCCACCGGGATCACTGCCGCGGCGGCGTCGGCTTGGCAGTGTCTTTGAAAGGCGAGCGCAGGGCGAGGTCATGGCTGCTCCGGAAGGGGCCTCGCGACGGGAGAGGGGGAGCGTCGCCGGGCGTTTCCGTCCGGCAGCGCGATGCACGGGTCAGCCCGCGCTGTATTCCATCGACTTGAACGAAAGATCCGCAGCCGAGGCGGGCGCATCCGATATCTTGCGGATATTGGCCCAGGTGTGCTTGTAGTTCGGCAGGATCAGCTCGTTCGTGCCGGCATTGACGATGTTGCCCTGCGCGCCATTCGGCGCCCCGAACACCATGAAGGTCTCCTTTCGCCGTGCGGTCGGCGTCGGATAGACCAGCGCCTGCGTCGCACCGACGTCGTTGAACACCTCGACCAGGTCGCCGGCCTTGACCCCCAGTTCGGCCATGTCGTCCGGATTGATCTCGATGAACGGGATCGGGAAGCGGTCGGAAACGAAGTCGTTCGCCTTGTCTAGGAACCAGTTCTGCCAGATCACGTTGGCGCGGCCATTGTTGATGAGAAACGCGAAGTTGTCCCTCTGGTAGGCCTTGCCCGGCGCCTGCAGCCCGCGCCATTCGCCGCCGCAGAACAGCGCCTTGCCGTCCTCGCGGCCGTGACGCGTGAACTTGCCGTCGGTGTAGAGCCGCTTGGTCCCGACCAACTGGCCGTTCTCGAAGCCGACCACAGGCTCCTGCACGCCGTTGTTGCCCATGGCCCGCAGGCGGTCATACGTCACCTCCGGATTGCCGGAGTTGTAGCCGTCCATGAAGGCATCTTCCTCGGTCTTCCAGTCGTAGCCCTTGAACTGGTCGGCATAGGCGTCGCGACCCTCCTCGCGCAAGACCCGCTCCAGGTTCTGGGCGATCGCGGCTGCGATCAGGCAGTCCGGCTTGGCGTTGCCCGGACCGTCCATGTATTTCTCGACCAGACGCAGCCTGCGCTCGCCGTTCATGGAGGTCAGGTTCATCTCGCCCGACTCCACCGCCGGCAGGATGACGTGCGCGGCCTGGCCGATCTGGCTGTGGATGATGTCCACGTTGACCGAGAACAAGCCTCCCGCGTTGATCGCGCCAACGATGGCGTCTACCAGTTCCTCGCGGCTGGACCCCGCATGGGCGTCCATGGCGTCCTTCACCATGTTGGTACGGCGGTTGTATTCGCGCTTGAACTCGGTCGCGTTGAGCGTGGTCTTGTAGTGGTCGTTGGCCCAGATGTGATGCACCTTGCCCTGGCCGCCGATGATGAGCTGATCGACATAAGGCGCTGGCCGGCCGACATGTGCGTCGGAGGGCCGGAAGTAGCCTTCCTGATGACCGCCGAGACGGCACACGCCACCGCCCTCTCGGCCGATGTTGCCGGTTGCGAGCCCGATGTTCACCAGCGCGCCGATGACGCGGTAGTTGTCGTTGCCCCAGATGATACCCTTTTCGTAACCGGTGGTGCATTTGCGGCGCGAGCCGTCGTCCTTTGGCTTGGCGATCCACTCGGCAGCCTTGACGATGTCGGCTTCGGACAGGCCGGTGATCGACGCGCCTTCGGCGAGCGACATCTTGCACTTGGCGCGCGCCATCTCGAACGAGCCCAGAGCGGCAGGGTGCGCCTCGTCCAGCGGCACCGCGACGTCGCCCTGGAGGGTCGATGCCGCGATGAAGTCACTGTCCACCCATCCCTGGTCGGCGATGTAGGTGAAGAGCGTATTGAACAGCGCCAGGTCGGTGCCGGTCTTGATCGCCAGGTGCAGCACATTGTCGGCGCCGGCCTCCACTTCGCAGGCATTGGCGGTCACTGTGCGGCGCGGATCGACGATGATCACCTTCGCCCCGTTGCGCATGCCCGGCACCATGTGATTCAGGAACAGGTTGGTCTGGCATTCGAGCGGGTTGGTGCCGACCAGCATGATCGTGTCGGTCAGCGTGTAGTCCTCGTACGCGTAGTTCAGCTCGTCGACACCCATGTCGCGGGTCGAGTGAACCTCGGAATTGTAGGCCGGCCGGTTGTGGATGCGGCAGTTCTTGACCTTCATCGAGCCGAAATAGAGCTTTCCCGTGCCCCGGGTGTTCTCGTAACCGCCGGCCGAACCGCCATGGTCGAACATCGAGACGAACAGGTCGTCCTCATCGTCCTTGTCGATGACGCGCGTGGTGACGCGGGCGACCAGATCGAGCGCGTCGGCCCAGCTCGTCGGCTGCCAGGTGCCGTAGCGCCAGACCATCGGCTCCGACAGACGCTGCTGCTGCGTACCCGTCTTGTCGGAGCGGCGGTTCTCGGCCATGCGGGCGCCGCGCACGGAGCCCAGGCCGGAATTCACGACGCAGCCCCTGTCCGGCTTGATGACGAGATGGACGTCCTTCCCGTCCTGCTTGACGATGTTGTACATCGACGGCGCGTACCAGGCCTCGGTCTCCGCCGGCTGCTGCTCGGCGAGGTTCACGCCGAAGGCATTGGCGGCGGCGTCGGTGCCGCCCTGCTTGTTCACCGGCCAGGTGTAGGCGTGGTAGCCGCAGCCGACGATGCAATAGTGGCAAGTGACGTTATGCTTCTTCGCGTCCGCCGGGATGATCGGCAGGCGGTCGATGTTTCGCTTGTAAGCCATGGTTCCCTCCCTCAGAGCACGTTCGACAGGCGGCCGTAGAGAAGTTCGTCCACGCCTTCGGCGTAGATGTCGCCCTTCTCGTCCACCCTCAGCGCATATTGCGGAAGGTTCTGCGTTGCCTGGCCCCAGATCTGCTGGCCGCCGGCCTCGCAGTCGAAGCGGGAGTAATGGCCGGGGCAGTTCAGCGTGCGGTCGGCAGCAACGTAATTCAGTGGAAAGCCCTTGTGCGGGCAGATCGTCGAGAAGCCGACAATGTCGCCATCCGGTCCCGCGCCGCCTTCGACGCGCGTGCCGAGCTTGAGCAGCACGCCAGGGGCGTTCTCGTCCGGATAGGCGACGTCCAGGGGTTCGTTCGGCTTGAGGTCGGCGACATTGCCGAGGCGGTTCAAGGGATAGTCGACCCGCGCAAGCGCTGCGGCCTTTGCAGGCGCCGCTGGAAGCGCGACGGCGGTGGCGGTAGCGGCAGCGGCAATCGCGCCACCCCGCAGAAACTGACGGCGACCGACATCGACCAGCTTGTCGCAACGATCCATTGTTTTCCTCCCTGGTTCGCGACTGGGTACGCATTGCGTGCAGCAAGGAGCATGCCAGCTGCCGTTCGCCACCCCGACGCCGCAGTTGCAGGGACTTTGCAAATGCCGTCGATCGCGATGTCCGGAATTCCGGACATGCTGCGCCGCCGAAGGTCCGGAAACCCGGACGGCCGAAGGTGCGGGATTTCCGGTCGATTTTGACGGCGCGCGGCGCTAATCTGTCCGGCAGGGAGGATTTCGCGTCTTGACCGCACGGTACCCAGCCGCGAGCCAGGTACTCACGCGCCGTTCGGCGATCGCGCTGTGCGGCGCGGCGGCGTCGGTCGCGTTCGCGCCGGGCCTCGCTTCCGCGAAGGACGAGGGGTTCAGGTTCGGTCTGACGCCCGTCTTCCTCTCGAACGATCTCGAACTGCTCGCTGCCCTTCGCGCGTATCTGTCCGAGGCGACCGGACATCCCGTGGAACTGGTCAGCCGCCGGACTTACCAGGAGATCACCGCACTGCTCGTCGCGGGCCAGCTCCACGCGGCATGGATCTGCGGCTATCCGTACGTCCAGTTCAAGTCGGAACTCGATCTCGTCGTCACCCCGTCCTGGCATGGCAAGCCGCTCTACCAGTCCTACCTGATCGCCGCCCCTGACAGGCCCGCAAACCACTGGCAAGACCTGAAAGGAGACATCCACGCCTTCTCGGATCCGGACTCCAATTCCGGCTTCCTCGTCACCCGAGCGCTTCTGGCGGAGAACGGGCTGAAGCCCGAAGGTTTTTTCGCCCGCACCTTCTATACCTACGGTCATCGCAACGTGATCCGCGCCGTCGCCTCCGGGCTCGCCCAGTCCGGCAGCGTCGACGGCTATGTCTGGGACGTCATGCGCGAGATGGAGCCAGGCCTCGTCGGCCGCACACGAATCGTGCGCCGTTCCGAATGGCTCGGCTTTCCGCCGGTTGCGTCGCCGAAGGCCCTGGCAGGCGATCCCCGCATCGCGCGGCTCAAGCAGGCGCTGACGACGATGGATCGGCACGAGGAGGGCCGCAAGGTGCTGGCCTTGCTGAAACTCGACGGCTTCCTCGCCACCGAGCCAGCGCTGTTCGACACAATCGCGGCGAAGGTCGATGCGGTGAGGCGGTTCGGATGAGGTTCCTCGGCCGCCTGCGCACCATTCCAGTCTCCTATCGGGTGCCTGTGCTGGTGGCGCTCCTGATGGTGGCGATCAGCGTGGTGATTTCCGAGCGCGTTCTCGACCGGCTGTCGCGCACCCAGGAATCCTTCCTCGACGGCCTCGCCGGCAGCTATCTCGACGGGCTGACCGCGGCGGTACTGCCAGCGGTGCTGCGTGGCGACGTGTGGGAGGTCTTCGACGCGCTCGATCGCTCGCGAAAATCCTACCAAGCACTTTCGCCAATCGAGGCGGTGGTCACCGGTGCCGACGGCAAGGTTCTGGCGGCCACGGACCCGACCCGCATTCCCTCCTTCTCGGATCTGCCGGAAGCCTATGCCTCACGCTACGGTGCGAGCACGGTGACTTTCGACCGGGACTCCGCCACCGGCTTCGCTCACCGTGATCTCGTCTATCAGGGGCAGCCGGTCGGTGCGATCCACACCGCCTTCGACGCCTCCCACATTTTCGCCGAGCGCCGTGAGATCCTGGTGACGCTGCTCGTCACCAACGGAATCCTGGCGGCGGTGTTCGCCTTCGGCGGCTTCCTGCTGGTCCGCCGCATGATCGAACCGATGCGCGTGCTGGAGGATCACATGCGTGCCGCTGCGAACGGTGTCGCCGAGCCCATTCCGTCAGCCGAGTTTCCGGCGCGCGGCGGCGAGGTGGCGAGCCTCTTCAACGGCTACAACGCCCTCGTCCATGCCGAGCGCGAGCGCGCCAATTTCGCCATGCAGCTGGCAGAAGAGGAGAAACTGGCCAGTCTCGGGCGGCTGGCCTCGGGCATGGCGCACGAGATCAACAATCCGCTGGGCGGCCTGTTCAACGCCATCGACACGCTGAAGACCCACGGCAGGACGCCCGGTGTGCGCGACACCTCCATCAGCCTGATCGAGCGGGGATTGCACGGCATAAGGGAAGTCGTCGAAGCGGCGCTTGCTACCTATCGGCCGGAGCGATCGGCCCGGCCGCTCAGCGCCGACGACCTCGAGGACGTCAAAGTGCTCATGAAGCCGGAACTGCGCAGGCGCAGGCAGCGGCTGGACTGGCAGGTCGAATGGCCTGCGGACGCCGCGGCAACGATCCCCGGCGGCCCGGTACGGCAAGCCGTGCTCAACCTTCTGCTCAATGCCAGCGCGGCGACGCCCGAGGGCGGCCATATCGGTCTTAAGGTCAAGCGGACTGCGGACCGGTTGAAGATATCGGTCTCCGACGAAGGCCCCGGCATGCCAAGGGAATCGATCTCCATGCTGAGCGACGACGATCCCGGTCCTGCCGTCCGCGCCGGAAGAGGGCTCGGCTTGTGGATGGCCCGCCGGATGGTCGACGCCTGTGGAGGCAAGGCCACCGTAGAGCCAGCTCAGTCGTCGGGATCGATCGTTACGCTTATCTTGCCGATCGGGGAGGAAGCAAAGCATGAGGACAGTCATGCCGCCTGACCGCGCGCGTGTCGGGCTCGTCGAGGACGATCCCGTCATGGGCGGTTCCATTGTCCAGCGGCTGGAACTTGAGGGCTGGGAGGTGACCTGGTGGCAGACTGGGCGCGAGGCTGTCGCAGGTCTGGGGCGTGTTGCCAGCGCGCTCGATCTCGTGATCTGCGACATAAGGCTGCCGGATATGTCCGGCGAAGCTGTCTTCGAAGAGGCAGCGCGGCAGCCCAACGCGCCGCCCTTCCTGTTCGTTACCGGCTTCGCCGAGATTGACCAGGCCGTTCGCCTCATGCGCTCAGGCGCGGCCGACTTCATGACCAAGCCCTTCGCAATGGACGATTTTCTGAAACGCATCGCCACAGGCCGGCGGAGCGCCTGCTCCGGCATGCGGCTGAAGGAATATGTGCTTGGCCAGTCGCCGACGATCCAGCACGCCGAGGATCTCATCCATCGCTATGCCGTGCACGATCTGCCGGTGCTGATCACCGGCGAAACCGGGTCCGGCAAGGAGGTCGCGGCGCGGCTCCTGCACCAGATCTCCGCGCGGGCAGAGCAGCCCTTCGTCGCGGTGAACTGCGCCGCAATCCCAGCCGACCTCCTGGAGAGCGAAATCTTCGGCCACGAGAAGGGAGCATTCACCGGCGCCCACCAGCGCCACCTCGGATACGCCGAACGCGCGAAGGGCGGCACGCTCTTCCTCGACGAGATCGGCGACATGCCGGCCGCGCTGCAAGCCAAGCTGCTCCGGCTGATCGAAAGCGAGTCTTTCACGCGCCTCGGCGGCGAGACGCCGGTTCCCTTCCGCGCCCGCATCGTCGCCGCAACGCACAGAGACCTGGCGCCGGGGCAGGCGTCGGGATTCCGCGAGGACCTCTATTTCCGGCTCGCCGTGCTCCCTGTCGAGATTCCGCCATTGAGACAACGGCCCGAAGACATCGTCTGGCTGCTTGACCGCTTTATCGAGAATGCGGTCGCGCGCTCCCACGCCCGCATCCGCGGCTTCAGCGCACTAACGGAGGAGGCAGCACTCGTCTATTTGTGGCCGGGCAACGTGCGCGAATTGCGCAACCGCGTCGACCGTGCGGTCGCACTCTCGGCTTCGGAATGGATCATGCCGGGCGATCTATTCCCCGACAGTCCGGGAAGGCGGCCCGTACCTGGTTTCCTTCCTCTCGCCGACGTCCGCGACGCAGCCGAACGGCGGCAGATCGAACGCGCGCTGGAACAGACCGACGGACAGGTCATCAAAGCTGCCGAATTGCTCGGCATCGGTCGTTCGACGCTTTGGGAGAAGATGACGCGGCTGGGGGTGCGTATTTGATCAGCGTGATCGCGCCACGTGGCGTGGTCGGCAAGATCGAAATCGAGCGTTGAACGGAGATCGCTTTTCACGGGGACTTGGCGTCTTCGACGACATCCAACACAAATGTCGTGTTGCCCCGCGTGTGTCCGCCCATATTCAAGGCTGTGACTGCAATTTCGCCCAGGCGAATTACGTCTCCTTCACGCAGGACGCGGTCGATCGTTGTTCACGGATAGTAGCAAGCCTCATCCTTGCCATAGTGAAAGTGGCTCTTGCCGCCATCCAGCATGGCAGGGCCATCACCCTCCCTCATGGCAAACTTGCCGGCGCAGCATTGTGGGCTAGCTCCAGCCTTTACGGGAGCAGCCTTCCGGTGCCGTCAACTTGTTGTCGTCGAACGGCGATCAGAAGTGATAATTGACGCCCAGCCGCGCGGTATGGAACTTGAAGTCTGCCAGGAAACCATCGCCGTGGCCTTCGCCAAAACGGGCTCTTCCAAGATCGACGAACAAGTACTCGGCCTTGGTTGACCATTTGTCGTTGAAAGCCCACTCAAGGCCGCCGCCTGCGGTCCAGCCGGTCTTGGTATCGCTGCCGCACCAAACGTCGCCAGGACACCCGCCATCAAGTTCACCACTGACGCGACCGATGGCGACACCGGCTGAAACAAATGGCAGGACTGGACCGACCGCATACCCCAGACGAGCGCGCAGTGTCGCTGCCCAATCGACCCGGAACGTGCAGATATCCTCAACACCGCAGCCCCAGTCGTCGCCGCCGTCGCCTTTACCCGACATGCCCGCCCCCGAAACGTCACCCTCGACGCCAACGACCAAGTTGCCGAATTGCTTGTTGTAGCCAACTGTTAGGCCGCCGATGGCTCCCGAGTAGCCGATGTCATCGGAGTGTACGCCATCGAATGCGCTCGTATCACCGGTTCCGTATCCGACCATGCCGCCCATATAGACGCCCGACCAGTCAACCGCGGAGCCGTTCTGGCCAGCATCGGCTGTTTCGTTGGTGACAAGCAAAGCCGCGCCCAAGAGCAGTACGACCAGTCGTATTCTGATGTTTTGGCGAAAGGTGGAACTGTGGTCCATCTCTGATAGCCCCGACTAAAGCTCAAGTTGAGCGAACGGGGCAGCGTTCGCGATGCATTTTTGCGACTATCACGGGCGGCAACGCAAGACAAGACGGCTGATCTTCCGCCGTGGCGTCCCATCGGAACGTTCAAAACGCCCCCGCTGCCTGGAGGCAGGTGGCTTTTCCTGCGTTTGGGAGGAATGGCGGCGAAAGGCCGGCCAGCATCGGGCAGCATCGGCGGCCCGACATTGGTCTTGCGCGCCCGCTGAGCCGTGGACGCGCCTGCGCCGGCCAGCCCGTTGCTGGCATCCGACGACAGCTGGTCCTGGGCTAATCGCGGCTTTCGCCGGTGTCCCGCTCAGCACGCACCCGGTCCGGCAGGCCGTCATGACCGCCCAGCTCGCGCTGCGGGGCGTCGTGCCACCAGTCCTCGCGGATCGCCTTGCGCTCGAGATTGACCGGATAGATGATCCGGTTCTCGTCCTTGTTGGTTTCGCCGACCACCAGCAGGCGCACTTCGGCGTCGGTGTTGTTGAGGAAGCTGTGCGCCAGCCCGGTGCCGGCGGGGAAGCCGACGGAATCGCCCGGCTTGAGGCGGTGCAGGGTGCCGTCGAGCCAGACGTCGGGCTCGCCCTGGATGACATGGACGAATTCTTCCTCCAGGCTTTCGGCATGCGGAAACGAGGTGCGCCGGCCCGGCGGCAGGCGGACATGGTGGATGCCGAGGCGTTCGAGGCCGAAATGCTGGGCGAGCGGCGCGCCGAGCCCGCGCAGCTCCGAGGTGCCGATGAAGGTTTCGCCGTCGGGCTTTTCGACCTCGCTCCAGTGGACGATTTCGGCAGGGCGGCCTGAGGTTGTCATCTCGATACTCCCGATGAACGTGCCACATTCAGAAGGGCGAACGTCGTGATGGCGACGCTGCCTGTTGGTTCGCGTGCGCAGGAAGAGGTATCACGGCCAGCTGTCGGGCGCAGCTGCGCCCGGCCGCCTTACCTCACTCAGCCCACCGCATTCGCCGCAGCCAGGCCGGCGGCGATGTCTTCTTTCAGGTCGGCGACGTCTTCGAGGCCGATCTGCAGGCGGAGGATCGGGCCTTCATAAGGACCGTTGGCAATCTTGCGGTCGGCGAGGCTGACCTGCACGGCGAGGCTTTCATAACCGCCCCAGGAATAGCCGAGGCCGAAGATCTCGAGCGCGTCGAGGAAGGCATGCGCCTTCTCGGTGCCGCCGCCCTTGAGCACCACCGAGAAGATGCCGCTCGAACCGGAGAAGTCGCGCTTGAACAGCTGGTGGTCGGGGTGGCTTTCGAGGCCCGGATGCAGCACGCGGGCAACGCCCGCCTTGCCTTCGAGCCAGCGCGCGATCTCGAGCGTGCTCTTCTGGTGATGGGCGAGCCGTACGCCCATGGTGCGCAGGCCGCGCAGCACCTGGTAGACGTCGTCGGGACCGGCACAGCAGCCGAGTGTGACATAGGCGTCGTGCAGCTTCGGCCAGCAGGCGGCATTGGCCGACACCGTGCCGCTCAAAACGTCCGAATGGCCGGCCGGATATTTGGTCGCCGCGTGAATGGTGACGTCGACGCCGAAGTCGAGCGCCTTGAAATAGAGCGGCGTCGCCCAGGTGTTGTCCATCATGACGATGGCGCCGGCTGCATGCGCCGCCTTTGCGATCGCTGGAATGTCCTGGATCTCGAAGGTGTTGGACGCCGGCGATTCGGTGAACACCACCTTGGTGTTCGGCTTGATCAGCGCTGATATGCCTGCGCCGACATGCGGGTCGTAATAATCGACCTCGACGCCGAGGCGCTTGAGCATGGTGTCGGCGAAATGGCGGGTCGGGAAGTAGACGGAATCGGTGATCAGGATGTGGTCGCCCGACGACAGGAAGCCGAGCAGGGGGATCGTCACCGCGGCCAGCCCCGAGGGCACGGCGATGGTGCCGGCCGAGCCTTCGAGCTCGTCGATGGCGTGGCACAGCGCATCGCTGGTCGGCGTTCCGCGGGTGCCATATGTGTATTTTTGAGCACGCCCGGCCATTGTCGCAGCGTTGGGGAACAGAACCGTCGAGGCGTGCACGACCGGCGGATTGACAAAGCCATGAAAGCCGTGTGGATCGTGCCCGGAATGCGTCAGCCGCGTGTTGACGCCTTTGATCCTGCCATTGTCACGAGTCATGAATCCGCACCCTTTCAGTGAAGACGCCAGCCATAAGGCGACTGCCCGACCCGTGCAACCGCCGCAGGCGCCCGTTCGGCTGGGCCAGATCTGGCCGCGCGGCCACGCCGGCCGGCTGTGGGAGACGGTGGCGTTTTCCTCGCGGCGCATCCGCCGCCGGCCGATCGGCCCGGCGCAGCCGGTGTGGACGCGCGGCCTGACCTTGCTGCTCCTCTGCGGCGCCGTCGCGGTCGGGCTTTTGTTCACGATCGATTCGGCGGTCATGAACTTCATGCTCAGCAACCGCAACGGCCTGACTGCCTGGCTTGCCTGGCTGAGCGACATCGGCCGCTCGGAATGGTATCTGGTGCCGGCCCTGCTGGTCTATCTCTTGACCGCTTCGGCCGACTGGCGCGGTACAGCTTATGGCGTCAAGGCGCGGCTGGTGACCTTGTTCGGCCAGGCCGCCTTCGTCTTTGGCCTCGTCGCCTTCACCGGCATCGCGGTCAACATCATCAAACTGTTTTTCGGCCGCGCCCGGCCGGCCTTTTATGGCGAATATGGCGCCTATCATTTCGACCCCTTCGTGGTGACGCGGTATTCCTCGAGCTTTCCCTCCGGCCACGCCACGACGATCGGCACGGTGGCGGCGATCCTGATGATCTGGTTTCCGCGCCACTGGCTGGCGATCGGCATCGGCGGGCTGGCGCTGTCGGCGCTCCGGATTCCGGCGGCGGCGCATTATCCCTCCGACATCACCGCCGGCTTCCTGTTCGGCCTGATCGTGACCATCATTGCCGCCCGATTCTTCGCCGTGCGCCGGACAGGCTTCACGCTGGTGCCCGGCAGGCTGCTGCCCAGAGCTGTCGGTTTCGGCAGACGAAAACGCGCCGCCGGCTAACGTCTTTCAAGTGAAGCCGGGCCTGGCCGCAGCAATCCCTGCGGCCGCCATCTAATACTAAAGGCGCAGCCGACGGCAGCGGGCCTTTATTGCTTGACCTCACAAGAATTATCGCCTTCGATGCATGCGTGAACCGGACTGCAGCAATGCGCGCCGGACAGGACGCGCAATCCGGATTTGGGCCGGATAGGGGATGCTGAGTTCACAATTCAAAAAGGCAGGCACAAAGCCTGTAAAAAACAGAAGGGTTCGTGGGTCATGAAGTACATCATTTCAGGCATTCTCGGGGCAGCCACGCTCGGCATGGTGGCGACCGCCGCATCTGCCGGCACCCTTGAGGACGTCAAGGCAAAGGGCTTCCTGCAATGCGGCGTCAGCACCGGCCTGGCCGGTTTCTCGGCGCCGAACGACAAGGGCGACTGGCAGGGTCTGGACGCCGATTTCTGCCGCGCGGTTGCCGCTGCCGTGTTCGGTGACGGCACCAAGGTCAAGTTCACGCCGCTCTCGGCCAAGGAGCGTTTCACCGCGTTGCAGTCGGGCGAAATCGACCTGTTGTCGCGCAACACCACCTGGACCATCAACCGCGATACGGCTCTTGGCCTGAACTTTGTCGGCGTCACCTATTTCGACGGCCAGGGCTTCATGATCAACGCCAAGAAGCTGCCGGGCGTCAATTCCGCGCTGCAGCTTTCGGGCGCCGCGGTCTGCGTGCAGACGGGTACCACGACCGAACTCAATCTCGCCGACTACTTCAAGGCGAACAAGATGGAGTACAACCCGGTCGTCTTCGAGAAGCTCGAAGAGGTCAACGCCGCTTATGACGCCGGCCGTTGCGACGTCTACACCACCGACCAGTCGGGCCTCTACGGCATCCGCCTGACGCTGGGTGCGCCGGACGATCACGTCGTGCTGCCGGAGATCATCTCCAAGGAGCCGCTCGGACCTGCCGTGCGCCAGGGCGACGACAAGTGGTACCACATCGTCAAGTGGACCTATTTCGCGCTGCTGACCGCCGAGGAACTCGGCATCACCCAGGCCAATGTCGAAGAGATGAAGGCGTCGGGTAACCCCGAGGTCAAGCGCGTCCTCGGCACCGAAGCCGACACCAAGATCGGCACCGATCTGGGCCTTGGCAACGATTGGGTCGTCAGCATCGTCAAATCAGTGGGCAACTACGGCGAAGTCTTCGAACGCAATGTCGGCCAGGGCAGCCCGCTGAAGATCGCCCGCGGCATCAATGCGCTCTGGACCAAGGGCGGCCTGCAGTACGCACCGCCGATCCGCTGATCCGAAGTCTCACCCGGAGGGCGGCGCAGCCGCCTTCCGGCTCCTCTTTTGAAGGGACTTCCGATGGCTACGCAGGACATTCCCCAAGACGTAGGGGGCGGCCGCGCGTCGCTGCTCTACGACCCGAAGGTGCGCGGCATCTTCTTCCAGATCCTGGTCGTCGTTGCGCTCACCGCCTTCGTCTACTGGATCATCGGCAACACGGTTGAAAACCTCAAGCGCGCCAACATCGCCTCGGGTTTCGCCTTTCTCAACGGCCGCGCCGGTTTCGACGTCAGCGACACGCTGATCGCCTTCGATTCCGATTCGACCTACAAACGCGCCTTGCTCGTCGGCCTGATCAACACCGTGGTCGTGGCCGGGGCGGGTATCGTCACGGCGTCGATCCTCGGCTTCCTGATCGGCATCGGACGGCTGTCCAACAACTGGCTGATCCGCAAGATCTGCACCGTCTATGTCGAGCTGTTCCGCAACATCCCGCCGCTGCTCGTCATCTTCTTCTGGTATTTCGGCGTGCTTTCGGTGCTGCCCTTGCCCAAGGAGAGCATCGAGCTGCCTTTCGGCTCCTATCTCAACAGCCGCGGCTTCTATTTCCCCAAGGCGGTGTGGGGCGAGGGCGCATGGCTGATCGGCGTGGCCCTTTTGCTCGGCATCGCGATGTCGTGGTTCGTCGCCCGGCAGGCGCGTCAGCGGCAGATGGCAACGGGCGCGACATTCCCGGTGTTCTGGACCTCACTGGCACTGATCGTCGGCCTGCCGCTCCTGGCGCTTGTCGTCACCGGCTTTCCTGTCAGCTTCGACCTGCCGCAGAAGTCGACCTTCAACCTGACCGGCGGCCTGCAGATCAAGCCTGAGTTTCTCTCGCTCTATCTGGCGCTGTCGTTCTACACCGCAGCCTTCATCGCCGAGATCGTGCGGGCGGGCATCCGCGGCGTCAACAAGGGTCAGACCGAGGCCTCGTCGGCGCTCGGCCTGCGCTCCGGACAGGCACTCAGGCTGGTGGTGGTGCCGCAGGCGATGCGCATCGTCATCCCGCCTCTGACCAGCCAGTTTCTCAACCTGACCAAGAACTCGTCGCTGGCGATCGCCATCGGCTATCCGGACCTGGTCGCGGTCGGTGGAACGGTGCTCAACCAGACCGGACAGGCGATCGAGATCGTGGTGATCTGGATGGTCGTCTATCTCGGCCTGAGCCTGATCACCTCCGCCTTCATGAACTGGTTCAATGCCAAGATGGCATTGGTGGAAAGGTAGGAGGCGGACATGTCACTCAACACAGTTGGATACGTCCGCACCGAGATGGCGCAGCCGCAACCGGCGCCGCTTCGCGAGCGCGGGCCGGTGGCCTGGATTCGCAAGAACCTGTTCGCCAATCCGTTCGATTCGGTGCTGACCATCATCGGCATGATCATCGTGATCATGATCCTGCCACCATTGGTCGACTGGGCGCTGGTCCAGGCGCAGTGGACCGGCACCGACCGAACCTTCTGCTCGACCGTCGCCCAGGGCGGCATCCAGCCGGAAGGCTGGTCCGGCGCCTGCTGGGCCTTCGTCAACGCCAAGTTCGGCCAGTTCATGTTCGGCCGCTATCCGATCGAGGAGCGCTGGCGCGTCATTCTGGTGGCGATCATGTTCGTGGCGCTTCTGGTGCCGCTGCTGATCCCCCGGGTGCCGCGCAAGGGGCTGAACGCATTCCTGTTCCTGGTGGTGTTTCCGATCGTCGCGGCCTTCCTGCTGATCGGTGGGTTCTTCGGCCTGCCGCATGTCGAGACCCCGCTCTGGGGCGGCCTGCTGGTGACGCTGACCCTGTCTTATGTCGGCATCGTCGTGTCGCTGCCGCTCGGCATCCTCCTGGCGCTCGGACGGCGCTCGAAGATGCCTGTCGTCAAGATGCTCAGCGTCATCTTCATTGAGACTGTGCGCGGCGTGCCGCTGATCACGGTGCTGTTCATGGCCAGCGTCATGCTGCCCCTGTTCCTGCCGGCCGGCGTCAGCTTCGACAAGTTCCTGCGGGCGCTGATCGGTGTGTCGCTGTTCGCCTCGGCCTATATGGCGGAGGTGGTGCGCGGCGGCCTGCAGGCGATCCCCAAGGGCCAGTATGAAGGGGCCGATTCGCTCGGCCTCAGCTATTGGCAGAAGACCGGACTGATCATCCTGCCGCAGGCGCTGAAGCTGGTCATCCCGGGCATCGTCAACACCTTCATCGGCCTGTTCAAGGACACCAGCCTGGTCTACATCATCTCGATGTTCGACCTGCTCGGCGTCGTCAGGCAGAATTTTTCGGATCCGGCCTGGGCGTCGCCCCAGACCCCGGCGTCAGGGCTCGTCTTTGCGGCGCTGGTGTTCTGGATGTTCTGCTTTGGAATGTCGCGATATTCCATTTATATGGAGCATCGCCTCGACACCGGGCACAAGCGATAACGAACAACAAAAGGGAACGGCCCATGGCCATAGAAAACGCAGTCAGCGCCGACGACATCAAGGTCGATGGGGCAAAGATGCACATCTCCGATACCGACGTCGCCATCGACATCGTCGGCATGCACAAGTGGTATGGCGAGTTCAACGTGCTCAAGGACATCAACCTCAAGGTGATGCGCGGCGAGCGCATCGTCATCTGCGGTCCGTCCGGCTCGGGCAAGTCGACAATGATCCGCTGCATCAACCGTCTGGAAGAGCACCAGAAGGGCAAGATCATCGTCGACGGCAAGGAGCTGACCAACGATCTCAAGAAGATCGACGAGGTCCGCCGCGAAGTCGGCATGGTGTTCCAGCACTTCAACCTGTTCCCGCATCTGACCATCCTGGAGAACTGCACGCTGGCGCCGATCTGGGTGCGCAAGACGCCGAAGAAGCAGGCCGAGGAGCAGGCGATGCACTTCCTGCGTCGCGTCAAGATCCCGGAGCAGGCCAACAAATATCCGGGCCAGCTGTCGGGCGGCCAGCAGCAGCGTGTGGCGATCGCCCGCTCGCTGTGCATGAACCCGCGCATCATGCTGTTCGACGAGCCGACCTCGGCGCTCGATCCGGAAATGATCAAGGAGGTGCTGGAGACCATGGTCGGCCTCGCCGAAGAGGGCATGACCATGCTGTGCGTGACCCACGAAATGGGCTTCGCCCGCAAGGTCGCCAACCGCGTCATCTTCATGGATCAGGGCCAGATCGTCGAAGAGAACACGCCAGCTGAGTTCTTCGACCATCCGCGCCATGAGCGCACCAAGCTGTTCCTGAGCCAGATCCTGCACTAGGAATCGGATTCCGGAAATCAGAAAGCCCGGTCGTATTTCGGCCGGGCTTTTTTGTTGCAACAAGTGCTGCGGAAGCGGGGACGGCGGCGGGTGAGAAGAATTCTACGTCTGCTGGGCGCTATCGTGCTTGTCGCCGTGGCGGCGTTCGCGTTGGGTACGCTCGTACCACGGCCGCTGTTCGGCGGTGCTCCGGACGGGGCAAGTCCCCGCCATATCCTCGTCTTCACCAACCCGATCCACACCGACATCGCCGTGCCGATCGACGATGCCGTGCTGCAGAAATTCGGCTTCCTGCTCGACGCCGGCATCCAGGCCGACCTGCCGGCGGCGCGTTACCTGGTGTTCGGCTGGGGCAGCAAGGCCTTCTACATCGGCACGCCGACCTGGTCGGAGCTGAAGCCCGGACCGGTGTTTGCGGCGCTGACCCTCGACAATTCGGTCATGCATGTCGATCTCGCCGGCGACGTCGACCTGCCTCAGCCCGCCGTCCAGCGTTTCGAGCTCGGCGAGGCGGGTTTTGCCGCCATGCTCGACTTCATCGAGCGCAGTTTCGTGCGCGACGAAGGGGCCGTTCAGCGCATTTTCGGGGTAGCCTATGGCGAATATGACGGCTTCTTCGATGCCCATGGCAAGTTCAACGCACTCGCCGGCTGCAACACCTGGACGGCGGCGGCACTCCGGGAAGCCGGCTTGACGACAGGCTGGTGGAACCCGCTGCCGGCGACCTTGAATTTTTCGCTCGGCCTCTACAACCGGTCGTCGGATGATCTAGGCGGCGACCAGCCCGGCGGCGTCCAGCCATAAAGCCAGTCCATGTCGGCGGCGAGGCTCGCCGGCGACTTGAACCTGAGGAACAGGTTGCGGGCGAGCGCCACCGGCCCGCTCGCATGCCAGGCGAAATGGTTGAGCGCGCCGCGCCGCGCCACCCTGGCGACACGCGCCTTGCGCACCGCTTCCCACTGTTGCAGCGCATCCGCCTTGTTCTGGGCGGCGAGCACGGCGTCGGCCAGCGTCCAGGCATCCTCGATCGCCATGGCGGCACCCTGGGCGGCAAAGGGCGTCATGGCATGCGCCGCATCGCCGATCAGCACGATGCCGGATGCCGAGGTCCAGGGACGGGAGGCATCGACAGTGTGCAGCGGCCACACCGTCCACGGCCCGGCCTCCTCGACAAGCCGGGAGAGTGCCGGGGCCGTGCCCTGCATGGCGCGGGCCAAGGCGCCGGCATCGGTTTCACCGGACCATTGCTCGGAAATTGCCGTGCCGGGGGTGAAGGCGACAAGATTGACGGCATGGCCGGCGCGGACCGGATAGGCGACGAGGTGGAAGCCCGGATGCAGGAAGGTCGTGACAGTCGTCAGCGATGTCACTCCGGCGAACTGCCGGCCCAGCTCGCTGTCGACCGGGATCGTCGTGCGCCAGGCCAGCTCGCCCGAGAACCGGCTCTTTTCATGCGGGCCGACAAGGCGCCGGCTGGCCGACCAGACGCCGTCGGCGGCAACGAACAGGCCGGCCTCTTGCTGTGACGTGATGCCGTCCTGGGTGATCGAGATGCTGAGGCCGTCCGCCCTGGGCTCGACCGTGTCGACCGTCGATCCGGTGGCGACCGAGATCAGCAGGCTTTCGCTGACGCGGCTGAGCAGCGCCGACTGCAGATCGGCGCGGTGGGCAACGAGGTAAGGCGCTTTCCAGCGGCGTTCGGCCGCAGCACCCAGCGGCACGCGGCCGCGCTCGACAAGGCTTGCCGCGCAGCGCAGCACCACCGCCTCGGGCCGCACGGCAGACCTGCTGACCAGATCGAGCACGCCGAGGCGGTCGAGAATGCGGGTGGCGTTGGGAGAAAGCTGGAGACCGGCGCCGACTTCTTCGAGCACCGGCGAACGTTCATGGACGTGGACACGGACGCCGTGCCGGGCAAAGGCAAGGGCGGCGGTCAGCCCCGCGATGCCGGCGCCTGCAATGACGACCGGCGGCGACCGCATGATCGTGCCTGGGCCTCAGGCGGCGCGATCGATGGCGTAGAGGCTGCCCGCCGGCAGGGTCTCGGTGGCCTTCAGCTTGGCGGAGTAGCGGTACAGCGTCGAGCAGTAGGGGCAGACCTTCTCGGAATCGGCGCCCATGTCGAGGAACACATGCGGATGGTCGAACGGAGCCTTGGCGCCCACGCACATGAACTCCTTGACGCCGATCTCGATCACGGCATGTCCAGCGTCGTTCTGGAAGTGGGGGATGGAGCCACCGGCCATGGTATTTTCCCTTCTGAGGACCCTTATTGCAGAGCGTTTGTATCATAAGCGGCGGCTTTGCAAGATGCTGAAATGAAACTGTCGCAATTGCCTGTCAGAGGATAAGTTGAGCCGGATAAGCGGCGGAACGCGGCAGTGGGGAAGGGTTGTCCAAATGAATCAGCTGAAACCGGTCCATACCGATTTCGTCAACGACAAGTCGCCGACCGGCGCGATCGACGGCAATCCGGACCGCTTCGTCAACCGCGAGTTTTCCTGGCTGCAGTTCAACAGGCGGGTGCTCGAGCAGTCGCAGAACCCCAACCATCCGCTGCTCGAACGCGTCCGCTTCCTGTCGATCTCGGCCGGCAATCTCGACGAGTTCTTCATGGTCCGCGTCGCCGGTCTCGCCGGGCAGGTGCGCGAAGGCATCACCATCCGCAGCGCCGACGGCCGCACGCCGGAACAGCAACTCGACCAGCTGCTGCACGAGGTCGAGCGGCTGCAGGAAGACCAGCAGAAAAGCCTCGCCAGCCTGCTCGAGCTGCTCAAGCTCGAAGGCATCGAGACCATCGCCTCGGCGGATCTTACCAAGGAAGAGCGCAAGTGGCTCGAAGATCATTTCATGGAGCAGGTCTTCCCGGTGCTGACGCCTTTGTCGATCGACCCGGCGCACCCGTTCCCCTTCATCCCCAATCTCGGCTTCTCGATCGCCCTGCAACTGCGCCATCGCAAGAGCGGCGAGGAAATGACGGCGCTGCTGCGCCTGCCGGTGGCGCTCAAGCGCTACATCCGCTTGCCCGACCGCAAGCGCTCGGTGCGTTTCATCCCGATCGAGGAAACGGTCAACCTGTTCATCGGCAAGCTGTTCCCCGGCTATGAGGTCAAGGGCTCGGGCACCTTCCAGATCATCCGCGACAGCGATATCGAGGTCGAGGAAGAGTCCGAGGATCTTGTCCGGCTGTTCGAGACGGCACTCAAGCGCCGCCGCCGCGGCTCGGTGATCCGCGTCGAATTCGACAGCCTGATGCCGGCCGAGCTGCGCGAGTTCGTTGCCAGCGAACTGGGTGTCGCCTCGAACCGCGTCAGCGTGCTGAGCGGGCCGCTGGCGATCAACCAGATCTCGGAGATCGTCTCGATCGCCCGCGACGACCTGAAGTTCCCGCCCTTCAATCCGCGTTTCCCCGAGCGCATCCGCGACCATCGCGGCGACTGTTTCGCGGCGATCCGCGAGAAGGATTTTGTCGTCCACCATCCTTATGAATCGTTCGACGTGGTGGTGCAGTTCCTGCGCCAGGCGGCGATCGATCCGGAAGTGGTGGCGATCAAGCAGACGCTTTACCGCACCTCCAACGACAGCCCGATCGTGCGCGCCCTTGTCGACGCCGCCGAGGCCGGCAAGTCGGTGACCGCACTCGTCGAGCTCAAGGCGCGTTTCGACGAGGAGGCCAATATCCGCTGGGCCCGCGATCTCGAGCGTGCCGGCGTGCAGGTGGTGTTCGGTTTCCTCGAACTCAAGACCCACTCCAAGATGTCGCTGGTGGTGCGCCGCGAGGACGGCCGCCTGCGCAACTACGTCCATCTCGGCACCGGCAACTACCACCCGATCACCGCGCGCATCTACACCGACCTGTCCTTCTTCACCACCGATTCGGCGATCGCGCGTGATGTGGCGCATATCTTCAACTTCATCACCGGTTATGCCGAGCCGGCCGACGAGATGTGCATCGCACTGTCGCCCTACACGCTGCGCAGCCGCATCCTCAAGCACATCGCCGACGAGGTCGAACATGCCCGCGCCGGCCGGCCGGCGCAGATCTGGATGAAGATGAATTCGCTCGTCGATCCCGACGTCATCGACGCGCTTTATGACGCCAGCCGCAGCGGCGTCGAGATCGACCTGGTGGTGCGCGGCATCTGCTGCCTCAGGCCGCAGGTTCCCGGCCTGTCGGAGAATATCCGCGTCAAGTCGATCGTCGGCCGTTTCCTCGAGCACAGCCGCATCTATTGTTTCGGCAATGGCCACGGCCTGCCGTCGGACGAGGCGATCGTCTATATCAGCTCGGCCGACCTGATGCCGCGCAACCTCGACCGGCGCGTCGAAACCATGGTGCCGATCGCCAAACATTCGACCGTGCACGAGCAGGTGCTGGGCCAGGTCATGCTGGGAAATATCATGGACAACCAGCAAAGTTTCGAAGTATTGGCGGATGGAACCTCGCGGCGGATAACGCTCGACGAGGGCGAAGAGCCGTTCAATGCGCAGGAATATTTCATGACCAATCCGAGCCTCTCCGGACGGGGTGACGCGCTGAAGTCTCACGCGCCCAAACGCATTGCCCAGTTCAAGCGTCGCAAGAAGGCGGAGGCGGCGGCCGGCTGATGGCGCAGCTTTCGCAGGGCCGGCTCAAGGACCGCCGACCGCTGTCGATCATCGATATCGGCTCGAACTCCATACGTCTCGTCGTCTATGAAGGGTTGGCACGCTCGCCGACCCTTCTGTTCAACGAAAAGATGCTCGCCGGCCTCGGCCGCGGCATCGTCTCCACCGGCAAGCTCGACCCCGAGGGCGTGACCCGCTCGATGGAGGAGTTCCGGCGCTTTCGTGCGCTGTCCGAGCAGGCCGGCGCGGAAAGGATGTATGTGCTGGCCACCGCCGCCGCACGCGAGGCGATCAACGGCCCCGACTTCATCCAGCGTGCCGAGGACGTGCTGGGCACCAAGATCCAGGTGCTGACAGGCCGCGAGGAAGCCTATTATTCGGCGCTCGGCGTCATCTCGGGCTTCCATCCCGCCGACGGCATCGCTGGCGACCTTGGCGGCGGCAGCCTCGAGCTTGTCGACGTCAGGGGCGAAGCCATCGGCGACGGCATCACCTTGCCATTGGGCGGCCTCAGGCTGCAGGACATGGCCAAGGGCTCGCCTGTAACGGCCGCCAAGATCGCGCATGCCGAACTCGCCCGCGCCAAATTGCTCAAGGGCGGGCAGGGCAGGACATTCTATGCCGTCGGCGGCACCTGGCGAAACCTCGCCCGGCTGCACATGAACACCTCGAATTATCCGCTGGAGGTGATGCATCACTACCAGATGGACCCGGTGACCCTGGTGCCGTTCCTGCGCCAGGTGGCGCGCGGCGAGGTCGAGAAGATCAAGGGCATCGAAGGCGTCTCCAAGAACCGCCGGTCGCTTTTGCCTTATGGCGCGCTGGTGCTGCAGGAGATCATCACGGCGATGAAGCCGGAGAAGATCGTGGTCTCGGCGCTCGGCGTGCGCGAGGGTTTTCTGTTCTCGTTGCTCGAAGAGCAGGAACAGCGCGCCGATCCGCTGATCTCGGCGGCCGAGGAGCTGGCCGTGCTGCGGGCGCGTTCGGTGCGCCATGCCCATGAACTGACCGAGTGGACCAAGCAGTCCTTCGCCGCCTTCGGCATCGAGGAAACCGAAGAGGAGGCGCGTTACCGTCACGCCGCCTGCCTTCTCGCCGACATCGGCTGGCGGGCGCACCCGGAATATCGCGGCCGCCAGTCGCTCAACATCATCGCGCATGCCTCGTTCATCGGCGTCGATCATCCCGGCCGTGCCTTCCTGGCGCTGGCCAATCTGTTCCGCCATGACGGTGTCTTCAACGACAGCTTCGCCCCTGAGCTCAAGGAACTGGCGACGCCGCGTTATCTCGAGCGCGCCCGCATCCTCGGCGCGATGATGCGTGTGGTTTATCTGCTCTCGGCCTCGATGCCGGGGGTGATGCCGAAGCTGCGCTGGGAAGACAGGGGCAATGGCGTGTTGGCGCTGGTGATCCCGTCGGAGTTCGGCCAGCTCTATGGCGAGCGGCCGGCGGGACGTCTGGCCCAGCTTGCCAAGGTCACCGGCCGCAAGCTGGTGCTGGCGGTCGAGGACGGCCCCAGCATCTCAGTCAAATAGCATCGCCGTCAAACAGGCTGGCGGGCGAGCAGCCGGTCGAGCGACAGCGCGCCGGCACCCGCCACTGAGAGCGCCAGCAAGCCGCCCGCGGTAGCGATGTCCTTCATCAGCGCCTGCTGGTGCATGAAGGCCATGGCGGCATTGTCGCCGCCCCGGCCGTAATGGCCGATGAAGCCGGCAGCGAGCGCGAAGGCGGCGAGCAGGACGGGCACCACGCGGGACTGGAAACCTGTAAGCACCAGCAGGCCGCCGACCAGCTCGAACAGCCCGACGCCCAATGCGACGAGCGTCGGCAAGGGAAAGCCGAGCCCGGCGAAATAGCCTGCGGTGCCCGAGATGTTGGACAGCGTGCCGATGCCCGCCGGCACGAACAGCGCGGCGATCAGAATTCTGGCGACAAGAAGAAGCAGGCTGTTCAGCATGGAGGTGTCCTCGCAGCCGCAGGATGCACCGGCTCACTTTCGATGTCATCACCGTCTCGAACCGGCGTCAGGGCCAGGGCACAAAAAAGCCCGGGACGAGCCCGGGCCATTTCTTGGGAGGAATTTCTGCAGCTTAGCGGCGGCGGCCGTCGATCGACAGGGCGCCGGCGCCGAAGGCGGCGAGCACGAACAGGCCGCCTGCAATGGCGAGGTTCTTCTGCAGGAACATCACCTGGACCTGGTCGGCGAAGTCGAGATGGGCAACGGCGGTGGCAGCCAACGTGAACAGGCCGAGCACGATCGCGGCGATGCGGGTCTGGAAGCCGACCAGGATGGCGATGCCGCCAACCACTTCGACCAGGCCGACGACGACGGTGGTGACGGTCGGCAGCGGCAGGCCGATGCTGGCGAACCAGCCAGCGGTGCCTGAAATGGCGGTCAGCTTGGCAAAGCCGGCGAGGATGAAGATGACCGACAAAAGCACGCGGCCGGCAAGGGTGAGGGCCGAGGCGTTGGTGCTGAGGCCGGACTTTGCGGTGGCAATGGAAGCGTTGGACATGGGCTTGGGGCTCCGTTGAAATTCGATGGCCAACACCTAGTCGATCTCGACTGTTCACTAAAGGTGTGGATGTGTCGACAGATCGTTCACAGTTAGAATGAATTGCTCGAAGCCGTCGGCCGAACGATCTGGGCTGCACATAAAGAAACGGCGCGGCAGGTGACTGCCGCGCCGTTTCAAGGGGATCGACCCCGGGCCGAAATCAGCCCGGACGGGTCATGTCCTCGGGGCGGACGATGCGGTCATAGTCCTCGGCGCTGACCAGCCCGGTCGCCAGCGCTTCGTCGCGCAGCGTGGTGCCGTTCTTGTGCGCGGTCTTGGCGATCTTGGCGGCGTTGTCGTAGCCGATGGTCGGCGCCAGTGCGGTGACCAGCATCAGCGAGCGGTCGAGCGCTGCCTTGATGTTGTCCTCGCGCGCCTCGATGCCGACGAGGCAATTGTCGGTAAACGAGATTGCCGCGTCAGCCATCAACTGCACCGACTGCAGGAAGTTGTAGGCCATGACGGGATTGTAGACGTTGAGCTCGAAATGGCCCTGGCTGCCGGCGAAGGTCAGCGCGGCATTGTTGCCGAACACCTGGACGCAGACCTGGGTCAGCGCCTCGCACTGGGTCGGGTTGACCTTGCCGGGCATGATCGACGAGCCCGGCTCGTTTTCGGGCAGCGCCAGCTCGCCGAGGCCCGAGCGCGGGCCCGAGCCGAGGAAGCGGATGTCGTTGGCGATCTTGAACAGGGCAGCGGCCGCCGCATTGATGGCGCCGTGCGAGAAGACCATCGAATCGTGGGCGGCAAGCGCCTCGAACTTGTTCGGCGCGGTGACAAAGGCGATGCCGGTGATGGCGGCAATGCTTTCGGCAACCTTTTCGGCGAAGCCGACCGGCGCGTTGAGGCCGGTGCCGACGGCGGTGCCGCCCTGGGCCAGTTCCTGCAGGCCGGGCAGGGTCAGCTCGATGCGCTTGATCGACGAGGCGACCTGGGCGGCATAACCGCCGAATTCCTGGCCCAAGGTCAGCGGCGTCGCGTCCTGGGTGTGGGTGCGGCCGATCTTGATGATGTGGTCGAATTCGCGCGCCTTCTTGTCGAGGGCGGCATGCAGGTGCTTCAGCGCCGGCAGAAGGTCGTGGACGATGCGCTCGGCGCAGGCGATGTGCATGGCCGTCGGATAGGTGTCGTTCGACGACTGGCTCATATTGACGTGGTCGTTGGGATGAACGGGCTTCTTCGAGCCCATCTCGCCGCCCAGCATCTCGATGGCGCGGTTGGAGATCACCTCATTGGCGTTCATGTTCGACTGCGTGCCCGAGCCGGTCTGCCAGACGACAAGCGGGAAGTGGTCGTTGAGCTTGCCGTCGATGACTTCCTGGGCGGCGGCAACGACGGTGTTGCCGATCTTGGGGTCGAGGCGGCCGAGCGCCATGTTGGCTTCGGCGGCGGCGCGCTTGACGATGCCGAGCGCCCGCACCACCGACAGCGGCTGCTTTTCCCAGCCGATCTTGAAATTGCCCAGCGAGCGCTGCGCCTGCGCACCCCAATAGCGGTCGGAGGCGACCTCGATCGGTCCGAAGGTGTCTGTCTCGGTTCTGGTCTTCTGGGCTGTCACGATCAGGTCTCCGAAAAATCTCGTTGCGGGCATCGGCCTATCGCGTTGCACACATCGCTTCAAGCGGAGATTGGGGCGTGCCGAAATCCTAATCGGTTCAAAGCAGTGAGCGCGAGGTCGGCATCAGGCGAAGCCGCTCGATCGGTTGCGCGAGGTGGCCGTGAAGACGGGGCAGGACGCCCTCGACCCATGACGGCTCGGCGGCAAGAGCGGCCTGGTGACGGCCATGCGCTTCGGCGTTTTCGAACGCGGAAAAGGCGATGAAGACGTTGACGTCGTCGCGCACGGGCAGGCGCGGAAAGGTGTTTTCGGCATGTTCGGTGAGGAATGTCGCAAGCAGCGGCGCCCCGAGGCGGGCAAGCAGCGGAACGACGTCGCTTTCGAACAGCGCGAGGAATTCGGCTTCGGCTGCGGGGCGGAGGTGGAACATCGTTGCAACGATCATCGCGCCCGGCTGCACCAGGCCAGCCATGCCGCGCGCCTTGCCCGAAAGATCGAAACCGCCGCCGACTGGGCGCAGCAGCAGGACGTCGTCGGAATCGATCATGGTCCTGTTGGCCGCATCCTTGTGGGCAGCCCAGACCGGTCCGCCGTAAAAGGCTTCGAGTGCGGCCTTTCGGGCAGCCATGTCGTCGAAGCCACGCAACCAGACGAAATGATCCGGTCGGTCGAGGTCGCGGAACTGGCCGATGATTTTCATGCCGCACGCTTCCTGGCTCTCGACAAGATGGCTGTCGAAGATGTCGATCAGCACGTCGCGTTGGCCCTGATGCAATGTGTATTGCCTGAGTTCGACAACAGGCGAGCAGAGTTCGGCGGCCGCCCGGGGCGGCACGGTCAGGTGTTCGGACATCATTCCCTCTCAATAACAAACCGGTTGACCTGTTTTAATAAAAGACCGGTTGCCCGGTTTTGTCAAACTGGTATTTTGCGGCATCCTCAATCCTGGAGCAGCGCATGGCGAAACCGACAGATCGAAGGACCCGCACCAACGACCCCGAAGGCATACGCCAGAAGCTTCTGGACGTTGCCGAGGAGAAGTTTCAGGCACAGGGCTATCACGCCACGAGCCTCGGCGACCTGATGCAGGCGGCCAGTGTGACCGGCGGGGCGCTGCATCATCATTTTCCAACCAAGAAGGCGCTTGGCCTGGCTGTGATCAACGAAAGGGTGGCGGCGGCGGTGGCGGAAACCTGGATCCGGCCGGTCGAGGGCGCGCTTTCGGCGCGGCAGGGCGTGCGACAGGTTTTTGCCGGCGTCGCCGATCAACTGGAGCGCCAGGGTTTCGTGCGCGGCTGCCCGCTCAACAACCTTGCGCATGAATTGTCGCTCGCCGATCCGGAGTTTCGCGCAGCACTGGCGCGGATTTTTGCCGATTGGCAGGCGGCCATTGCCGACAAGATCAGGGCTGACCAGCACAGCGGGGTCGAAGATCGGCAGACGGATCCGGATCGCTTCGCTGCCCTGGCAGTCGCGACATATTCCGGCGCCATGTCGATGGCCAAGACCGCACAACATGCAGCTGTGCTGCGGTCCTGTGCGGCCGGTTTCGATCCGACGGGGCGAGACGGCTGACCAGGCGGCACCTCATGTCAGGCGGGGCCGTTGCCGCAGCAAAAAGGCGGCGCATGGCGCCGCCTCCATTGGAATAGCCGTGGCTGGGACAACAGTTACCGGATGCCCGTGGCTGGATCCGTGCCTTGGCCCGTGGCTGGGCACATGGCTGGGCCCATGACTGGGATTGCGCGATTGGCGTTCGCTGACGGTCAGAGCGCCTTTTTGATCTTTTCCTTGGTGTCGCCATAGGCCTTTTGCACCTTGCCGGCGATCTTTTCGGCCGTGCCCTTGGCCTGGGTCGTCTTGTTGCCGGTGGCCTTGCCGGCGGCTTCCTTGACCGAACCGGCGACCTGCTTGGCAACGCCCTTGACCTGATCCTTGTTCACCATGTCGCATCTCCTGTGGTGGGTGGCGCAGCACAACGTTCGGCATGCGTTACGGTTCCGGCGCCCGGTTGCAGGGTTCTGGTCGTGACGGGAGGTGCTGATGGGCCAGCCGCAATCGCCGCCCGCCGTTCAGCGCCTGCTTCTGTCGGTGCCGCAACATCGTCGACTGCGTGCTCGGCAAACTCAGGAACGTCCGTGCCGTGGCCACCGCTTCGAAGAGCACAGCCACCATGCTCTCGCCAAACTGGCTCAACCAAATCGGGATGCGCGTCACCAGTCGGCGAGCTAGAAAGGCCCGGCGAACGCTCGGAGAGGCGTTCAGGCAGGAGCATGACCATGATCAAGATGAGTGTCTACTATAGCGCCGATGGCGGTTCGACCTTCGATCACGACTACTACCGCACCCGTCATATGCCACTGCTCCAGGAACGGCTCGGCGATGCCTGCCTGCGCTACGAGATCGACAAGGGCCTTGCGGGTCGCGAAGCCGGAAGCGCGCCGGAGTTCGTCGCAGCATGCCACGTCTACTCGCCTGACCTGGCGACCTTCCAGGAAGCATTGGCTCCCCACCGCGCCGAGATTGCCGCTGATGTCGCCAACTATACCGACATCGCCCCCATCGTGCAGATCAGCGAAGTCGTTGAAGGCTAGGGCAAATCTGGATGCGCTTTGTGAAACGGTGAGCTAGGCTCGGCCGGATCCTGTCGGGCATCGGAGGTGGGGATGCGGTTGGCAATGCGCGCGGCCTGGGCCGTGGTGGCGGGAGTGTCGGCAGCCGGCTGCGTCGCCAGCGACGTCGGTCCGATCAACACGCTGACCGCGCATGTCGGCCAGGCCTCGCCCGAATTCATTCCCGACATGGGCGATGACGGCTCGACGGTGGTGGGCCTGAGTTTTTCCGGCGGCGGCACGCGGGCTGCGGCCTTCGCTTATGGCGTGTTGCGCGAACTCGACGACACCATCATCGACGAGCATCCGGCGACGCGCAGCCTCGTCGACGACATCCGCATGATTTCAGGCGCGTCGGGCGGGGCGGTCGCGGCGTCCTATTTCGGCTACAGGGGACGGGACGACTATCGCGATTTCCGCGAGCGCTTCCTGATCAAGGACGCCGAAGCCTATCTCAGGACCTCGACGCTCTCGCCGCTCAACCTGGCGCGGGCGCTCAATGGCGCCGTCAACGACCGCAACGGCCTGGCCAGATGGCTCGAGGACAATCTTTTCAATGGCGCGACTTATGCGAATTTCAGGCGACCGGATGCGCCGATCGTCTGGATAAACGCCTCCGACATCTACAACCGCACGCCGTTCCTGTTCACCTATGACACCTTCGCTGCCCTGTGCAGCGATCTCGACAAGGTCAGGCTGTCCGATGCGGTTGCAGCATCTGCTGCGGTTCCCGTGGTCTTTGCACCCGTCGTCCTGTCGGCAATCATGCCGAAATGCGGGTACAGCCAGCCTGCGTGGCTGAGCCGCGCGCTTGCCGATCCCGATGCCTCGGTGCGGCTCAAGGCCTATGCCGGCGCCTTGAAGGCTTATCAGCATGCCGACCGGCTCGACTATGTGAAGCTGCTCGATGGCGGGCTGACCGACAATCTCGGCATCACCGGCTTCACCATCGAGCGTTCGTCGGCCGGCACACCCTATGGTCCGCTGTCGCCGGCGGCGGCCGTCAAGCTGCGGACCTTGTTGTTCATCGTCGCCGATGCCGGTCGTGAGGACGATGTCGACTGGGGCGAGACCATCCACGGTCCGGGCCTCGGCGACCTGCTCGAGGCGGTGACCAACACGACCTTCTCGGCTGCCGTTCGCGACCAGCTGGACGCGCTCACCTTGGCCGTCGGCGAGTGGCGCGGCGAACTGATCCGCTATCGCTGCAGCCTGCCGGCTGAAACGGTCAGGCGGTATCGCGGAACACTTGCCGGCTGGAACTGCCGCGACATCAGGCTGGTGGTCGAGCACCTGTCATTCCAGGACCTCGATGCCGCCGCCCAGGCAAAGCTGAACCGCGTGCCGACGCGGCTGAAACTGCCCGTCGAACAGGTCGACCTGACGATTGCGGCAGGGCGTGAAGCGCTTCGGGTCAATGACAGCTTCCAGGAAGCCGTCGCCGACATCCGTCGGCACGCCGGCGTGCTCGACCAGCAGCAGGTCGCCTCGGGCGGCGCGAACTGAGCTCTGCCCCCGAGGTCCGCCGCAGGCACAAAAAGAACGCCTCCCGCACCTGTGACAGTGCTGGAGGCGTCCTGTTCGTCGTTCGATGTTCCGTCCGAATTGCTTCTTCAGGTACCGACGACATCACCTCAATGCGCGGGCGGCAGAAAGGTTCCACCGGTTTCGAAAAAAAATTCGAAGTTTTTTCGACGCCGTTTCAGGCCATGGCGGCTTTGGCCCGGAACAGGCCCCAGGCGAAGCCGGTCCGTGCCCTTGCGTGCAGCAGCAGCGCTGAGACCACCAGCACCATCAGCAGCTCGGCGATGGGTGAGGCCAGCCAGATGCCGCGTTCGCCGAGCAGATGAGGCAGGCCGATGGTCAGCGGGATGGCCAGCAGATAGGTGCGCGCGACGCTGAGCAGCAAAGCGCGGCGGGCATCGCCGATGGCCTGGAAATAACCCGACAGCATCATCACGGGCCCGGCCAGCATGTAGAGCGAAACGGTCATCGGCAGGATGCGGGCGACCTCGCTCTGTGTCGCCGGATCGTCGACGAAGAGCGCGCCGAGGCTGCCATGGCTGAGCAGCATCGCCGCCTCGAACAGCGCGCAATAGCCGAGCGCCAGCAAAAGCCCCAGCTTCAGCCCGGCATCCGACCGTTGCCATTGCCCGGCGCCGAAATTGTTGCCGACGATCGTCTGCATCGCCATGTTCAGCCCGAGCATCGGCAGGAAGGCAAAGGTCATGATGCGGGTGATGATGCCATAGGCGGCGACGGTTGCCGCATAGGCCTCGCCTTCCCAGAGCTGGGTCGAATAGATGACCGTCGCGGCGAGCAGCGAGATGCCGATGAAGCTCAGGCTCTGCGGCGCCCCAAGCGACAGCAATGGCCGCCAGGCGGCGGTCCAGCGCATCGACGGGACAGCTGCGTATTGCAGCACCGTGCCGGCGCGCAGCCGGTAGACGACGACGAACCCAACGGCCATCGCCTGGGCCAGCACGGTGCCAAGGGCCGAGCCTGAAACCCCATAGTCGAAGCCGACGATGAGCACGTAGTTCAGGCCGGCATTGCCGACCGAGGTCAAAAGGTTGGCCGCGGCGACGACGCCGAGGCGGTCTTCGCAGCGCAGCCCGTCGCCGTTGAGCGACAGCGCAAACATCACAGGCGCACCCCAGATCAGGATGGAGATGTAGCCGTAGCCCATCTCGGCGAGCGGTCGCGACCCGTTGGCAAGCCGCAAGGCCAGTTCCTTGCCGCCGAGCAGGAAGGCAGCGATCGCCAGTGCGCAGACGAGCAGGGCAAGGCCGTGCGCATCGAGAAAGGTCGCCCGCGCCTTGTCGCGCTCGCCGGCGCCGAGCAGGCGGGCGAGCTGGCTCGCCATGCCGCTCGCCACCAGCGTCGAAAGCGCAACAAGCAGCATGAAGGCCGGGAACATCAGGGTCACGGCGGCGAGCGCGTCCGGCCCGACATATTCGCCGAGGAAATAGGCATCGACGATGGCGAGCAGGCCGTTGGTGGCCATGATCAGGATGATCGGTGCCGCCGTCCTGAGGAACAGGCCGGGCAAGGGGGCATGCAGAAAGGCATTCGCGCCTCGAGCGTCGGGGGAAGTCATCTCGTCGTCTCCGATAGCGCATCAAACGGAGATCAAATGGGGCCCGCATTGCCATTGGTCTGATGCGTCGGTTTCGACTGACACAGTGAAGGCTTTACCGTGCTTGCGCTGCGGGCGGCGGGCGCTTCATGCCCTGGGCGCTGACTAGGCCCGCAGATGGCGGCTGTCAATCTCGGCGGCGGGCGCGCCCGACAGCACGGCCGTCTGGCGCTGCGCGGTTGCCTCAGGCCATGCCGGGCACGTCAGACAGCTCGAAATAGACGGCAAGGCCGCGCTCGCGGGCGAGCCGCACGTCCTCGTCGGCGCCCTTAGAAGTGCCGGGCAGCCGCAGCACAGCGTTACAATGGTGCAGCAGCCGGTCGGCGACCGGATAGGCGAATTCGTCATAGAGCGGGTCGCCGGCGCCTTTCGAGCCGACCTGCCGCCCGAGCGGCAGCGCCACCCATTCGCCGATGACCGGCAGGTGGCCGGCGCGAAACAGCGGAACGGCGACGCGTTCGAGGCGGCTCAGATTCTCCGCCATCTTGACTGGGTCGTCGCCCGTGCCGGAGCGATAGGGGCCGGCGATCAGGATGAGCAGCGGTTTTCCAGGGGTGTTCATGATATCTCCAGATATTGCACGAATCGCACGAAATAGATATCGCCTCACGCATCATCGTGCAATATCGTGTGGCATCATTGAATTGACGGAGCCGTTCGAAGTGCTCACCAGCCAACGCAAACGTCTGATCCTCGATCGCCTCGCCCGGGACGGGCAGGTCGTCGCCAAGCAGCTCAGCCACGAACTCGCTTTGTCGGAAGACACCATCCGGCGCGACCTCCGGGAGCTTGCGGCGGAAGGCCTGCTATTGCGCGTTCATGGCGGGGCGATGCCGGTGTCGCCGACGGTGGTGCCGATCGCCGAGCGGCGCAGCCTCTCCCGGGACGCCAAGTCGGCGCTCGGCAAGGCCGGTGCCGCGATGATCCGGGACGGCATGACTGTCGTCTTCGACGGCGGCACCTCCAATCTGGAGATCATCCGCCACCTTCGGGCGCAGGCCCGATTCACCGCCATCACCCACAGCCCGACGATTGCCGTGGCGCTGGAGGACAGGCCTGATGTCGACGTCGTCATCATCGGCGGCAAACTCTTCCGTCACTCGATGGTGGCGACAGGCGCGCTGGCGGCCGAAGCGATCGCGCGCATCCGCGCCGATCTTTTCTTCCTTGGCGTCACCGGCGTTCATGCCGGCGAGGGGCTGACGACGGGCGACATGGAAGAGGCGGCGATCAAAAGGCAGCTGATGACAGCGTCGGCCGAGACGGCAGTGCTGGCGACAAGCGACAAGCTTGGCGCGGTGTCGCCGTTCCGCATCGGTGGCATCGGCGAGATTTCGACGCTGATCGTCGAGGGTGAAATTGCCGATGAGCGTGTGGCCATCTTCGCGGACACCGGCGTTTCGGTCCTGCGCGCCGGGTAGAATCCGCGGCCTCAGGCCGAAGCCTGATACGAGGGTACAAAACGAAAAAGGGCGCCCGAAGGCGCCCTTTCCGTAAGCTTCTGGAGCTGGACTTCTTAGAAGTCCATGCCGCCACTCAAGCCCGCAAGCGGGCTTGAGCAACTTTAGCTCATGGGCGTGCTTTATGGACTTCTTAGAAGTCCATGCCGCCCATGCCGCCCATGCCGCCGCCAGGCATACCGCCCGGCATGCCGCCGGCGGAGTCCTTCTTCGGGGCTTCAGCGATCATGGCTTCGGTGGTGACCAGCAGGCCGGCAACCGAAGCTGCGTCCTGCAGGGCCGTACGAACGACCTTGACCGGGTCGACGATGCCGAAAGCGATCATGTCGCCATATTCGCCGGTCTGGGCGTTGTAGCCGAAGGTAGCCGTCTTGTTCTCGAGGATCTTGCCGGCAACGATCGAAGCTTCCGCACCTGCGTTCGAGGCGATCTGGCGGGCCGGAGCCTGCAGAGCGCGACGGACGATGTTGATGCCGGCAGCCTGGTCGGAGTTCTCGCCGACAGCCTTGATGGCGAGCGACGAACGCAGCAGGGCAACGCCACCGCCGGGAACGATGCCTTCTTCGACAGCGGCGCGGGTTGCGTTCAGCGCGTCGTCGACGCGGTCCTTGCGCTCCTTGACCTCGATCTCGGTCGCACCGCCGACGCGGATGACGGCAACGCCGCCTGCCAGCTTGGCGAGACGTTCCTGCAGCTTCTCCTTGTCGTAGTCCGACGTGGTCTCTTCGATCTGCTGCTTGATCTGGGCGACACGGCCCTGGATCTCGGCCTTCTTGCCGGCGCCGTCGACGATGGTGGTGTTCTCCTTGGAGATCGACACCTTCTTGGCGCGGCCGAGCATGTTGAGGCCGACGTTCTCGAGCTTGATGCCGAGGTCTTCCGAGATGACCTGGCCACCGGTCAGGATGGCGATGTCTTCCAGCATGGCCTTGCGGCGATCGCCGAAGCCCGGAGCCTTGACGGCGGCGATCTTCAGGCCGCCACGCAGCTTGTTGACGACGAGCGTGGCCAGAGCCTCGCCTTCGACGTCTTCCGAGATGATGAGCAGCGGCTTCGAGGTCTGCACGACGGCTTCGAGGACCGGCAGCATCGCCTGGAGGTTCGACAGCTTCTTCTCGTGGAGGAGGATGTAAGCGTCTTCGAGGTCAGCAACCATCTTGTCGGCGTTGGTGACGAAGTAGGGGCTGAGGTAGCCGCGGTCGAACTGCATGCCTTCGACGACTTCCAGCTCGGTCTCGGCGGTCTTGGCTTCTTCAACCGTGATGACGCCTTCGTTGCCGACCTTCTGCATCGCCTCGGCGATCATCGAGCCGATTTCCTTCTCGCCGTTTGCCGAGATGGTGCCGACCTGGGCGACTTCTTCCGAAGTCTTGATCTTCTTCGAAGACTTGACGAGGTGGGTGACGACTTCGCCGACAGCGAGGTCGATTCCGCGCTTCAGGTCCATCGGGTTCATGCCGGCGGCAACGGCCTTGTGGCCTTCCTGAACGATGGCCTGGGCCAGAACGGTCGCGGTCGTGGTGCCGTCGCCGGCGATGTCGTTGGTCTTCGAAGCAACTTCGCGGACCATCTGGGCGCCCATGTTCTCGAACTTGTCTTCAAGCTCGATTTCCTTGGCGACGGTGACGCCGTCCTTGGTGATGCGCGGGGCGCCGAACGACTTGTCGATGACGACGTTGCGGCCCTTCGGACCGAGCGTCACCTTCACTGCGTCGGCGAGGATGTTGACACCGCGCAGCATGCGCTCGCGGGCGTCACGGGAGAACTTTACGTCTTTAGCAGCCATTTTAAGCTCCTCGATGGGCCTTTACGGCCCGAATTTCAGATTGGATGGTGCGGATATCAGGCGATCAGCCGATGATGCCCATGATGTCGGATTCCTTCATGATCAGAAGGTCTTCGCCATTGAGCTTCACTTCGGTGCCCGACCACTTGCCGAACAGCACGCGGTCACCAGCCTTGACGTCCAGCGGGACGAGCTTGCCGGCTTCATCGCGAGCGCCAGAGCCGACGGCGACGATTTCGCCTTCCTGCGGCTTTTCCTTGGCCGTATCGGGGATGATGATCCCGCCGGCGGTCTTGGATTCGGATTCGACCCGGCGAACGACCACGCGGTCATGAAGCGGGCGGAACTTCGACTTTGCCATTTGAACTTCCTCGGTGAACTGTTGAGAACCCTCGGTCCGGCTGAACCGGACTTGGTTAGCACTCACTTCAGGCGAGTGCTAACGTGCCGCTGAGATAGTCCGCCACCCCTCGGCTGTCAAGGGAATGACAGCTTCGCGACAGCGAGTTTTTAGGGGTGTCAGCCGCGCGCCTGGGCGATGGCCTTTCGGAAGTCGTCCGAGGTCATGCCGCGCTTGTAGAGCGCCTTGCCGATCAGGAAGCCGGGTGTGCCCTGGAGCTGGAAAGCGGTGGCCTGGGCCTCGTTGCGGGCGAGCACACCGACAAGCACGTCCTGCCTGGCCTGGAGATCGCCGCGGGCGCGCTCGACATCGACGCCGGCCTCGCCAAGCAGATTGGCGGTGCTGCGGAATGTCAGTCGTTCGCGGGCGGTCATCAATGTCTGAACGGCATCGGCATAACGGCCCTGGCTGTTTGCGGCCAGGGTGAGCAGGGCGGCATTGCGCGAGACCTCGCCGAAGATCGGCCAGTCGCGCAGCACCAGGCGAATGCCCGTGTCTTCCTTCATCACCTCGGACAATTGCAGGAAGCTCAGCTTGCAATAGGGACACTGATAGTCGGTGAACTCGACCACCGTGACGTCGCCGTCGGGATTGCCGAGCACCGGGATATCGGGGTCGAAGGCGACGTCTTCGACGCTCGGCATCGGATTGGCCCAGAGCGGCAGCGGGGTCAGCGCGCCAAGGGCAACAACGGCCTTGAGGATATGACGCCGGTTGGGCGACCGGTCGGGCATGCGATCGATCCTGTTTGTCGTGGCGTTGTCCTAGAGAGTTTCCGCTTTTCTTCGAATCGCGGAATCTCTCTAGCTATTTGTTTTTGCGCAATTCCGGACGGAAAACCGCTGCACACTTTTCCTGGAATTGTCCTAGACGATGAGCCCGCATGATTAACAGCCGCCTAATCGCCGCGCCGGCACACGATGATGTGAAGGCCGGGACGTGGATGCCCGGACGTGAATGCAAGTGTGCAATGCAAAAACGCCGCTTGAATGATAAGCATGCTTATAATATATGCGGCTCATGAAAAACGAAGGCATCGACAGGCTGGGTTTCCTGATCCACGACGCGGCAAGGCTGGTGCGGCGCAGTTTCGAGCAGCGCGGCAGCGAATTCGGGCTGTCGGCGGCGCAATGGCGCCTGCTGGTCCGGCTGGTCAAGGAAGAGGGCGTGGCCCAGGCGCGGCTTGCCGAGCTCCTTGAAATCGAGCCGATCAGCGTCTCGCGACTGCTGGACCGGATGGAGGAGGGCGGCTGGATCGAGCGCCGCCAGGGCGCCAGCGACAGACGGGTGCGGATGATCTTTCCGACCGACAAGGCGCTGGAGGCCTTTTCCAAGGTCAAGGCGGTGGCCGGCGAAGTCTACGAGAAGGCGCTGGCGGGCCTTTCCGACGAACAGCGCCTCGCCACGGTCCATGGCCTGCGCACCATTATCGACAACCTTTCCGCTGGCGAGCCCACGGATGCGAATTGTTTGAGAGAGACGAAGACATGAACGCGGTGGCGAAAGTGAACGAGAACAGCACAAAGGTCGAACTGGATGGTGCGGCCGCAACCCAGCTCCAGCCCGTGATCGCGGCACCTCAGCCTGCGCCGAAGAAGCGCGGCCGCGTTCTGTTGATGGCGGCCTTGCCGCTCGCCCTGGTGGTCGGCGGCGGCTATTTCTGGGTCACCGGCGGCCGCTACCAGGAAACCGAAAACGCCAATCTGCGCCAGGCCAAGGTCAACATCGCCTCGGAAGCGGCCGGCCGCATCGTCAAGGTCGACGTGTCGGACAACACCACGGTCAAGGCAGGCGACGTCCTGTTCGAAGTCGATCCCGAGCCCTACAAGATCGCGCTGGCGCAGTCGGACGCATCCCTTGCCGCAGCCCGGCTCAATGTCGAGCAGTTGCGCGCCGCCTACAGCCAGGCGGTGGCCCAGGAACGGGTCGCGGCCAGCGGCCTCGACTATGCCCGGGCGCAGTTCGACCGCAGCAACGGCCTGGTCACCAAGGGCGTCAACACCAAGTCGTCGCTCGACGAGGCCCGCATGGACCTCGACAAGGCTGAGGAGCAGCACAGTGCGGCGGTGCAGGGCATCGCCAGCGCCAAGGCGGCGCTTGGCGGCAATCCCGACATCGAGACCGACAAGCACCCGACGGTTCTGTCGGCGCTTGCCGCACGCGACAAGGCCGCCTTCAACCTGGCCCAGACGACGGTCCGCGCCCCCGCCGACGGCGTGGTCTCGCAGGCCGCGTCCTTCAAGGTCGGCCAGTTCGTCGGCACCGGCACCGCCTTGTTCAGCCTCGTCGAGACGGGCGACACCTGGATCGAGGCGAATTTCAAGGAAACGCAGCTGACCCACATGAAGGCGGGCCAGGAAGCCGAGATCGTGCTCGACACCTATCCGGACCGCACCTTCCGCGGCACCGTCGAGGCGATCGGCGCCGGCACCGGCGCCGAGTTCTCGCTGCTGCCGGCCCAGAACGCCACCGGCAACTGGGTCAAGGTCACGCAGCGCATTCCGGTCAGGATCAAGGTCGACGCCACTGACGCCGGTCTCGCCATGCGCACCGGCATGAGCGCCACCGTATCGATCGACACCGGCGTGTCGCGCGGCTTCGGCAGCATTTTCGGTCACGCGGTGGCGGCGGAATAGGCGCCGTCACCTCAATGTCTAAGTGAATTTTCGAAGTGGATCCGGTCGCGTTGATGCGGCCGGAACTCCGGCTTCTGGTCGCCGCTTGACGACCATCAGGTCCCAAGGGTTGGTCGAATGAGCCAGTCAGCAGCAAAATCCCTCACCGACGTGCCGCATCGCGGCCTGATCACCGTTGCCATCATGCTGGCGACGGTAATGCAGGTGCTCGACACCACCATTGCCAATGTCGCGCTGCCCTCGATGGTCGGCGATCTCGGCGCGTCCCAGGACACCATCAACTGGGTGCTGACCTCCTACATCGTCGCCGCCGCCATCATGACGCCGCTGACCGGCTGGATGTCGGACCGTTTCGGCCGCAAGGAGCTGTTCCTCGTCTCGGTCGTCGGCTTCACCATCATGTCGATGCTCTGCGGCGTCGCCTGGAGCCTGGAGACGATGGTGCTGTTCCGCGTCCTCCAGGGCGTGTTCGGCGCGGCCATCGTGCCGTTGAGCCAGACCTTCCTGCTCGACATCAATCCCAAGGAGCGCCACGGCCAGGCCATGGCGCTGTGGGGCGCCGGCATCATGGTCGGCCCGATCATCGGCCCGACGCTCGGCGGCTGGCTGACCGAGAGCTTCAACTGGCGCTGGGTGTTCTTCATCAACCTGCCGGTCGGCATCGTCGCCTTCCTCGGCTCGGCCGCCTATCTGCCGGCCATCGGCAAGCGCCTGCGCGGCTTCGACTTCTTCGGCTTTGCCATGCTGTCGCTCGGCGTCGGCGCGCTGCAGCTGATGCTCGACCGCGGCGGTGAGGTCGACTGGTTCTCGGCCGTCGAGATCTGGATCGAGCTCGGCCTGGCGATCACAGGTTTCTGGGTCTTTGCCGTTCATATGGCGATGTCGAAGAATACGTTCCTCGACCCCAGGATCTTCACCGACCGCAACTTCGTCACCGGCCTCGTGTTCATCTTCGTCATCGGCGTGATCCTGCTGGCGAGCCTGGCATTGCTGCCGCCGATGCTGGCCCGCATCTATGGCTACCCGACCATCACCACCGGCCTGGTCATGGCGCCGCGCGGCGTCGGCACGATGATCTCGATGCTTTTGGTCGGACGCCTGGTGCGCATGGTCGACAACCGCTACCTGGTCGTCGCAGGCCTGCTTCTGACCGCACTGTCGCTCTATTACATGACCGGCTTCACACCGCAGATGGATGCGTTCCTGATCGTTTCGACCGGCGTCGTGCAGGGCCTGGGCCTCGGCCTCGTCTTCGTGCCGCTGTCGACGGTGGCCTTCGCGACGCTTTCGCCGCAATACCGTACCGATGCCGCGAGCCTGTTCAGCCTGGTCCGCAACATCGGCTCGTCGATCGGCATTTCGATCGTCTCGGTGCTTCTGACGCGCAATGTCCAGATCAACCACGCCGAGCTGTCGGCCAACATCACGCCGTTCAACCCGAACCTGATGGCACTGTCGCCGGGGGCGGTATCAGGCAACCCGACGGCGCTGTCGCAGGTCGACGGCCTGGTCAACATCCAGGCGCTGATGATCTCCTACATCGACGACTTCAAGCTGATGATGATCGTCTCGCTCTGCGCCATTCCGCTGGCGCTTCTGCTGCGCAAGCCGAAGGTGCAGGCGGCGGCCAGCGCTGCGCCGGCAGCGCATATGGACTGAGCTGCGCCGGCAGCGCATATGGACTGAGCTGCGCCGGCAGCGCATATGGACCGACAAGAAAAGGCGCCGCCCGCGAGGACGGCGCCTTTTCATGTCCGTATCGGCGGCTAGCCGACGATGCGCAGGTTCGACAGTTCGTCGGCGATCTCCTTGAACACCTGCATCAGATTGGCGCCGGTGGCATTCCAGTAGAGCTTCTTGCCGATGGTCGTGCGCGAATAGGAGGCGCAGGACTTCATCGCGTCGATGGCCTTCTTCTCGGCGGTCTTGCTTTCGCTGAGGTCGAGCGACACGGTCATGACGACGACGGCGTCATTGCCCTGGCCGTCGATCTTGCGGGCATTGGGACCCTTGGCGTTGGAGCAGACCGTCTGCATCGTCTCGTCCATCGCCGCCTGGAAGTTGTCGCTGGTGTAGGTCGACTTGCTCACCGACGAACTGGTGCCCATGAAGATGCGCGAGGTGCTGGTGCCGTTGTAGCCCTTGCCGGCATAACCATAGGCGGCATAGGTCGAGCGGTTGTTGGCATAGCTCGAATCGCCGAACGAGCTGTAGGTGTTGGCGCCGTCGGTCAAGACGATGATGACCTTGTCGTTGCCCTTTTCCGATTCAGACCTGCCGCCGGTGAACGGCGCAGGGCTCGAGACGACCCGCCAGCCCCAGGCGGTGCCTTCCGGCACGTTGGTGTTGCCCGACGGCTCCATGTCGTCGATGGCCTTCTTGATATCGTCTTTTCCGCCGGTCACGCTGATGTCGGTCAGCGGGGTGATCGGATTGGTGGTGCAGGAATAGTTCGGACCATTGCCGTCAGGGGCGGCTGCCGCGTCATAAGGCTTGACGCGGAAATATTTGCGCATGTCCGCCTGTCTCGGCTTGGTGGTGGTGTTTTCCCAGTCCGCCCACCAGTCGTTGTCGTAGCTCCAGTTGTCGGTGTTCAGATCGGGAATGCCGTCATCATTCAGGTCGGTCCACAGATGCCTCGGCTCATCGGGCGCAAACATCGGGACGAACAGCGTTTCGGGATGTGTCGATGTTGCTGCCGCGTCATTGGTGTTGTAGGGCGCCGGCCGTGCTTCGACGCAGCCTTGCCAGCTCGTATATTGGGTAACCGTGTATTCGTATTCTGGTTCGTTGGTATACTCGCGACACCTGCCGCTGCTGTAGCGCTTGCAAACCCGCCTGACGGTGTTTGGTAGAGCCTCCCGGTCCGTCTGCGCGATGATGTCTTGATACAGGCTGAAGCGGGTGAGCGGTTCGCCTGCCTCTGCTCCCCAGCCGGCCCCCTTCTTGCGCCACATGCCGCCCGAATATTCGGCGAACTTCTCGCCGATCTGGGCGATGTCGGCGCTGGTCATGTTGGCTTGCGTCATCTTCGACCAGTCGAAGTTCTCGTGATGGACAGGCGAAAGCCCGTTCGTGTCCATCCACGACTGGTCGTCATTGTCGGGCGCGATGTTGACCGAGGCGGCGAAGGGCACCAGTGCGAACTGCACCGGCTTGTCGATCTGCTTCATCGCGGCGGCCTGTTCGGCCATCTTGTCGACCAGCTGCTTGGAGGCTGCCTTGAGCAGGTCGATGCGCTTCTGGCCGGTACCGGAGCCGAGATAGCTCATCGACCCCGAATTATCGAGGACGAGCGCGACCTCGAGCGTGTTCTTGAGGCGTATCTCCGACTTGACGGCAAAATCCATCCGGTGCGACCCGCTGCCCTTGCCGAGCAGGGCTGCTGCGGCAGGCACGAAATAGGGATCGTATTTGAGATTGGCTTCGAGCTTCAGCGTGCCGCCGCCCGAATTGTTGCTCGGCAGCGTGACCACGAGTGTGGTGTTCGCCGGGTTCACCGGACCGAGATTGGCCTTGAAGAAGTCGCTCGCATAGGTCTTGAGCTGGTCGTCGGTGGCGCCTTCGATGAGGCGCCTGGCCGTGGCGATGCCGGCGGCGTCAAGCGCGTTGCGTGTGATCTCGCGCTGACGCGACATTTCCGAATAGTCGATCGCGAGAGCCAGAGCCCCCATGATCGGTACCATTGCTGCGACTGTGAGGATTGCATAGCTACCGCGCCGGTCGCGCAAGAATTTGCGGATCATGGATGGGGGTCCCCGAGCTCAACCCCGACAAAATCGCACACAATCGTTAAATTTGAGGTTCCTAATCTATCGAGAAGTCGCAGCTCCGGATTAGCGTCCCGTTTACCAAGCGGACGCCGGTCCGTCGTGGCCGGGACGTCGTCGACGCCGCTGGCATAGCTGCATCAGGGGCAAAAGCTGGTGACAGGACGGACCGGTTCGGATAATTCCGGGCTACTTGGCCGTTCAGCCAAAGTCTCCCGTTGGGATCGATCGAAGGACAGGAAATGGCAGGCTTGCCGCAATCAATCGCGTCGCTCGAAGCGCTCACCGGCCGCTATCAGGCTCTGCTCTGCGACGTCTGGGGCGTCATCCACAACGGTGTCGACGCCTTCCCCGAAGCTGCGGCAGCACTCAAGGCGGCACGCGACAAGGGCGTGGCTGTCGTGCTGATCACCAATGCGCCGCGTCCGCGCGCCGGTGTCATCGCCCAGCTCGCCAATCTTGGCGTGCCCGAAAGCGCCTGGGACCGTGTCGTAACCTCCGGCGACGTCACCCGCGAATTGATCCGCTCGGGGCCGCGCCGGGTCTTCCACATCGGCCCCGACCGCGATTTTCCGATCTATGACGGTATCGATGTCGATCTTGTCGAGGAGTTCGAGGCCTCCGTCGTGGTCTGCACCGGGCTTTTCGACGACGAGACCGAAACGCCCGACGACTATGCCGAGATGCTGCGCCGCCTGCGCGCGCGCAACCTGCCGTTCATCTGCGCCAATCCCGACATTGTCGTCGAGCGCGGCCACGAGCTGATCTGGTGCGCCGGCGCGCTGGCGCGTGACTACGGCCAGCTCGGCGGCCGCACGCTGGTGTCGGGCAAGCCGCACCGGCCGATCTATGAGGCGGCACTGGCGGCGGCGGGCGAAGTGCTCGGCCGCGAGGTCAAGCTGGCTGATGCGCTGGCGATCGGCGACGGCATGTTCACCGACGTCAAGGGTGCCGCCGACAACGGCATCGACGTGCTCTACGTCTCGGGCGGCATCCATGCCCGCGACTATGGCGAGGCGCATGCGCCCGATCCTGACATGCTCGCGGCGTTCCTCGACAAGCATGGCTATTCGCCGGTGGCGACCATTCCGAAGCTGCGGTAAGCGCCAAGATGACACAGAGCTTTCTTCGCATTTCGGGGGAAGAGCCGGTGCCGGAGCGGTTGCGCGGTAGCGTCGTTGCCATCGGCAATTTCGACGGCATCCATCGCGGCCACCAGGCGGTGCTCGAGCGCGCCCTCGAAGAGGCGCAGCGGCGCGGCGTGGCGGCACTGGTGCTGACCTTCGAACCGCATCCGCGCAAAGTGTTCCGGCCCGACGTGCCGCTGTTCGTGCTGACGCCGCCGCCGGTCAAGGCGCGGCTGATCGAGGCGCTCGGCTTTGCCGGTGTCGTCGAAACGCCGTTCACGCGCGAATTTGCCGGCCTGTCGGCCGAGGATTTCGTCACCTCCATCCTGGAGCAGCGCCTCGGCATCAGCCACGTCGTCACCGGCTTCGATTTCCATTTCGGCAAGAACCGGCAGGGCGGACCGGCTTTCCTGATGGCGGCGGGCGAGCGGCACGGCTTCGGCGTGACCCTTGTCGACGCCTTCCGCGACGAAGGCACCGAGATCATCTCGTCGAGCCGGATCCGCGAACTCCTGTCCAGGGGCGAGGCGGCGGAAGCGGCCGGATTGCTCGGCTATCGCTACACGGTCGAAGCAGAGGTCGTCGGCGGGGCGCAGCTGGGCCGCACCCTGGGCTTTCCGACCGCCAATATGCGGCTGTCTTCGGAGAGCGGTCTCAAGGAAGGCATCTATGCCGTGCGTTTCCGCCGCGCCGACGGAACGCTGTTTGACGGCGTCGCCAGCTTCGGCCGCCGCCCGACGGTCGGCGACAATCTGGCGCCGCTGCTCGAAACCTTCGTCTTCGACTTTGCCGGTGACCTCTATGGCGAGATCGCCTCGGTGTCGCTGTTCGGCTACCTCAGGGGCGAGGTCAAGTTCGAAGGCCTCGACGCCCTCGTCGTCCAGATGAAACAGGACGAGGCCGAGGCGAGGGCGCTGCTCCAGGGCGTGCGCCCCCTCTCCGAACTGGACCAGGCCATCGCGTTCTAAAAATGCGAAAGCGCTAGGCGTTGGCGCTTTTCAGGCCGAAGCCGAAGGCGATGTAGCCGATGCCCTGGAAGATCAGGTCGATCGCCAGGAAGGCGCCCAGCACGATCAGGCTGTTCACCGGCCAGCCGATGGCGATGACGATGCCGGCGAGCAATGTCACGACACCTGCGGCGACGATCCAGCCCCAGCTGGCGAGCATGCCTCTGCCCTTGATGCCCATCCAGATGCGCATCAGGCCCGAGGCGACGAGGCTGGCCGCCAGGAACAGCGTCAGGATCGAGGATGCCAACAGCGGATTGTTGAAGGTGAGGAAGCCGGCGACGATGTAGAGCACGCCGCCGAGCAGCCAGAGTAGGAAGCCGCCCCAGTTCTTTATGCCGAAGGCGTGGATGATTTCGAAGACGCCTGCCAGGATCATCAGCCAGCCGACGAAATAGACCGACGCGACGGTCGCGATCATCAGGTTGCCGGCAGCGACGATCCCCAGCACGGTGAGTGCTGCGCCCAAAAGCACGAACCAGCCCCATTTGGAGCGCAACGCGGCGATGTCGCCTTGCGGCATTTGATCGGAAATTGCCATCGGTCCCTTCTCCTGAAAAGTTGCCTGCTTCAGTTGCGTGACCTCCGGCCACACTGCCAACGCTAGTACCGGCGGTTGTATCCGTCCAGCATTCCGGTTTCGGCATTCCGGTTTCGTCGGGGCGTGGGCCAATGTTGTGCCAGGGCTGGAAATTAAATCAAATTTTACCGAGTTGGGCCAAACCCGGGGGTGTCCTGTTGGGTGTGTTTCGTGTACGCGGGGTTGTGATGCCTAGTTTCGCTCGTATTTTGGCGGCAGCCTCCGCGCTTGCCTTGGTGACGGTTCCGGCAACGGCCGGCGAGGGCGCATTCGGTTTTCTCTCCGGCGACTGGTACCTGACACTCGGCGCCACCGGCATGGTCGCGCCGCGTTTCGAGGGCTCCAAGAAATATCTGTTCAGCGCTCAGCCGATCATTTCGCTGGGGAAGGCCGGCAGTGAGGTGCGCTTTTCCTCGCGCAACGACAACATCTCCCTGGCGCTGATCGACGATGGCGGCGTCCGCGCCGGCCTGAACGGCAAGATCATCTTCGGCCGCGACGCCGAGCACGAGCTGCAGGGCCTGCACGACGTGCGCTGGGGCGGTGAGGTCGGTGGCTTCTTCGAATTCTACCCGACCGACTGGATGCGCGCCCGCGCCGAGGTCCGGCATGGCATTCGCGCCCATAGCGGCATCGTCGCCGACATCGCCGTCGATGCGTTCCACGACGTCACCCCCGAAATCCGGGTCTCAGGTGGCCCGCGTGTGTCCTTTGCCTCCAACGATTATTTCGACACCTATTACGGCGTCAGCGCCCAGGAAGCCGCCGCTTCCGGCATCAGCCAGTACAATCCCGGCAGCGGCATGCGCTCGGCGGGTCTCGGCGGCGCGGTCACCTGGAAGGCGACCGACAATGTCACCGCCAGCCTGTTTACCGAGTATTCGCGCCTGATGGGGCCGGCGGCCGATTCGACCATCGTCAGGGAGCGCGGCTCGCGCGACCAGCTGACGATCGGCGTGTCGACCAGCTACCGCTTCGACTTCAAGCTTTGATATCAGGCGAATTAGGCGCTTTATTCCGCGCTCCGGCTCCGCTAAAAGCGCGGCCATGAGATTTTTCGCGCCCGTCTTTGCGACGTCGATACGAATTACAGGCCCGGCCTTCCGGGTGGCCTGAGGCTGTCCGCAAGTCCGGGACTTTTTGCCTGCGCGCTACCGGCGCCTTTTCCAGATCATGACAGTTGAACGCCCGTGGCAGCTTTGCCGGGCAAGATGGCAAGACAAATGACCGACACGTTCGAAAAGCTCGACTATTCCAAGACGCTTTACCTGCCGCAGACGGAGTTCCCGATGCGCGCCGGCCTGCCCGAGAAGGAGCCGGTGACGGTTGCGCGCTGGCAGAAGATGGACCTCTACAAGCGCCTGCGCGAAAGTGCCGCCGGCCGCGAGAAATACGTCCTGCATGACGGCCCGCCCTATGCCAACGGCAACATCCATATCGGCCATGCGCTGAACAAGATCCTCAAGGACGTCATCACCCGCTCGTTCCAGATGCGCGGCTACGATTCCAACTACGTGCCGGGCTGGGACTGCCACGGCCTGCCGATCGAGTGGAAGATCGAGGAAAAATACCGCGCCGCCGGCAAGAACAAGGACGAGGTCGAGATCAACGAATTCCGCAAGGAATGCCGTGAATTCGCCGCCGGCTGGATCGGCATCCAGGCCGAGGAGTTCCAGCGTCTCGGCGTCATCGGCGACTTCAAGAACCCGTACACGACGATGAACTTCCACGCCGAGGCGCGCATCGCCGGCGAGCTGTTGAAGTTCGCCATGTCGGGCCAGCTCTATCGCGGCTCGAAGCCGGTGATGTGGTCGGTCGTCGAGCGCACCGCGCTCGCCGAGGCCGAGGTCGAATACCAGGATTACGAGAGCGACACGATCTGGGTGAAGTTCCCGGTCGCTTCCGGCTCCGAAGCCCTGGCCGGCGCCCATGTCGTCATCTGGACGACAACGCCCTGGACCATCCCCGGCAACCGCGCCGTCAGCTATTCGCCGCGCATCGCCTACGGCCTCTATGAGGTCACCGCTGCCGAGAACGATTTCGGCCCGCAGCCGGGCGAAAAGCTGATCTTTGCCGCAGCCCTTGCCGACGAGGCCGCGGCCAAGGCCAAGGTGACGTTGAATCAGATCGCCAGCGTTTCCGGCGAAGAGCTTGGAAAGGCTGTGCTTTCGCATCCGCTCAAGGGCTTCGGCGGCGGCTATCTGTTCGGCGTGCCGATGATTGCCGGCGACCATGTCACCGACGATGCCGGCACCGGCTTCGTGCACACGGCACCCGGCCATGGCCGCGAGGACTTTGACGCCTGGATGGATGCGGCGAAGGATCTGCACGCGCGCGGCATCGACCCGGCGATCCCGTTTACCGTCGACGATGGCGGCTTCTTCACCAAGGACGCGCCGGGCTTCGGTCCCGACCGCGAAGGTGGTGCGGCGCGTGTCATCGACGACAACGGCAAGAAGGGCGACGCCAACAAGGCGGTCATCGACGAGCTGATCAGGCACGCGGCGCTGTTTGCGCGCGGCCGGCTCAAGCACAGCTATCCGCACAGCTGGCGTTCGAAGAAGCCGATCATCTTCCGCAACACGCCGCAGTGGTTCGTCTATATGGACAAGGAGCTCGGCGACGGCACGACCTTGCGCAGCCGCGCGCTTCAGGCGATCGACGACACGCGTTTCGTGCCCGCCGCCGGCCAGAACCGCCTGCGCGCCATGATCGAGGACCGCCCCGACTGGGTGCTGTCGCGCCAGCGCGCCTGGGGCGTGCCGATCGCCATCTTTGCCGACGCCGACGGCAATGTGCTGAAGGACGAGGCGGTCAATGCCCGCATCGTCGCGGCCTTCGAGGACGAGGGCGCCGACGCCTGGTTCGCCGAGGGCGCGCGCGAGCGCTTTCTGGGCTCCCGCGCCAACGAGGCGTGGACCCAGGTGATGGACATCCTCGACGTCTGGTTCGACTCGGGCTCGACCCATGTCTTCACGCTGGAGGATCGCCCCGACCTGAAATGGCCGGCCGATGTCTATCTCGAAGGCTCGGACCAGCATCGCGGCTGGTTCCACTCGTCGCTGCTCGAAAGCTGCGGCACGCGCGGCCGTGCGCCCTACAACACGGTCGTCACCCATGGTTTCACCATGGACGAGGAAGGCCGCAAGATGTCGAAGTCGCTCGGCAACACCGTGGTGCCTCAGGACGTCATGAAGCAGTCGGGCGCCGACATATTGCGCCTGTGGGTGATGACGACGGACTATTGGGAAGACCAGCGCCTCGGCAAGAACGTGCTGCAGACCAACATCGACGCCTACCGCAAGCTGCGCAACACCATCCGCTGGATGCTCGGCACGCTCGCCCATGACGACGGCGAGGAGGTGGCGCTGGCCGAGATGCCGGAGCTGGAGCGGCTGATGCTGCACCGGCTGTCGGAGCTCGATGCGCTGGTGCGCAAGGGTTATGACGACTTCGAGTTCAAGCGCATCACCCGCGCGCTGATCGACTTCATGGTCGTCGAGCTGTCGGCCTTCTATTTCGACATCCGCAAGGACGTGCTCTACTGCGACGCGCCGTCGAGCATCCGCCGCAAGGCCGCCGTCCATGTCGTGCGCGCGCTGTTCGACTGCGTCGTCAAGTGGCTGGCGCCGATGCTGCCCTTCACCACCGAAGAGGCCTGGCTCGAACGCAACCCGAACGCCGTCTCGGTGCATCTCGAACAGTTCCCCGACGTGCCGGCTGCCTGGCGCGACGAGGCGCTGGCCGAGAAGTGGCGCAAGGTTCGCCAGGTGCGCAGCGTGGTTACCGGCGCGCTCGAGCTCGAGCGGGCCAAGAAGACCATCGGCTCGTCGCTGGAGGCGGTTCCTGTCGTCCATATGAGCGACGCGGTGCTGGAAGACGCGCTCTCGGGCATCGACCTGGCCGAGATCAGCATCACCAGCGATCTCGTCATCTCCCATGATGCGGCGCCGGCCGATGCCTTTGTCCTGCGCGAAGTTCCCGGCGTTGCCGTCGTCGTCGAGAAGGCGGAGGACCGCGGGCTGGTCAAATGCGCGCGCTCCTGGCGCTACACCGGCGATGTCGGTTCCGACGCCGCCTTTGCCGATGTCTCCGCGCGCGACGCCGCGGCCCTGCACGAACTCAAGGCGCTCGGCCGGCTCTGACACCCGACCGGCTGGCATGGGCCGGCTCTGGCATGGGCCGGCTCTGAGATGGGCCGGTTCTAACAGATGCTGAAATGCAACGACCGGTAGACATCTCCGGCCGGTCGTTGCCCTTGACGACCCATTAAGGTAAAAGCGCGAAACTCCGGCAGACAAATTGTCGCCGGAATTCCGTCGGATGAGCATACGGACCGGGACCCGGCTCAAGGCCGGCATCTAGCGAGAGGCGTTCGAGTGAAAATTACTGGCATGACGGACCGCATCAGCGCGCGCGGAGCTTTGCTTGCGTCGCTCGCCGTTTCCGGCCTGGCGCTTACGGGCTGCATGAGCGCGCCCACCTACGGCACCGACAAGTCGGCGACGACCCAGCTCGCGACCGACCTGACCAACATCATGTCGTTGAAGCCGAAGACCAACACCATCGACTACAAGCCGCGTCCGGAGCTGGTGAAGCCGAAGACCGGTCAGGTCGCCGCCCTGCCGGCGCCGCAGGACAACATCGTCACCACGGCAAGCGCCGACTGGCCCGAATCGCCCGAGGCGCGCCGCGCACGCATCCGCGACAACGCCACCAAGAATCGCGACAACCCGAATTTCGAGCCGGAAGTCGTCAACGACATGTCTGCGCTGAACGGCCCCGACATGAGCAAGTGGACGCCGGCGCAGCGCAAGGCCGAGATCGAACGCCGCCTGCGCGAGAACAAGCAGGGCAGCACCACTTCCCGCAAATATCTGAGCGAGCCGCCGCTGGCCTACCGCCAGGCAGCCGCCACCGCCGCCCAGGATGAGCTCGGCGAAGACGAGATCAAGAAGGAACGCCGCAAGAAGAAGCTCGCCAAGAAGGGCACGAGCTGGTGGCCGTTCTGATCCTGGCCACAATTGCAGACTGACCGGGCGCCCTGACTGGTTCAGGGCGTTTTCGTTTTTGCGGGGCTGCCTGCAGCAATTCCAGGAAAAGTGTGCAGCGGTTTTCCCTGGGAATTGCGCAAAACAAAAAGAGGAGCAATTCCAGGAAAAGTGTGCAGCGGTTTTCCCTGGGAATTGCGCAACAACAAAAATGCTGGAGAGATTCCGCGATTCGAAGCAAAGCGGAAACGCTCTAGTCCTCGCGCCTGTCCTTGAAGAAGCTCTTGAGCATCTCGGCGGCGCGGGTTTCACCGATGCCGGCATAGACGTCGGGTGCGTGATGGCAGGTGGGGGAGGCGTAGAACCTCACGCCGCTGACCACAGCGCCACCTTTGTCGTCGGCGGCGCCGAAATAGAGCCGGCGCAGGCGGGCAAACGATATGGCCGCGGCGCACATGGTGCAGGGTTCGAGCGTCACATAGAGGTCGAGCCCGGTCAGGCGCTCCTGGCCGAGCCGCACGCAGGCCTGGCGGATCGCCAGTATCTCGGCATGTGCCGTGGCATCGTTGAGTTCACGGGTGCGGTTGCCGGCCCGGGCGACGATTTCGTTGCCCTGGACGATGACCGCGCCGATCGGCACTTCGCCGCGCGCCGCTGCCGCTTCGGCCTCGTCGAAGGCCAATGCCATGTAATCGGGCCGTTTCACGCCTCAACCATCCTGTTACCCCTCGCTAACCCCCGAGCTTCCTGTTATCTAGCCGCCGAAAAGGGCAAAGGCCACCATGGACGACGATCGTAAGAAATTCCCCCGCAAGGGCGGGTCAAAACCGGCTGGAGCGGGCGGCCGTGACGGCGGTGCCAAGAAATTCGGCAAGCCGCGCAGCGAAGGTGGCGCAAAACCCTTTGCCAAGAAGCCGTTCGTGAAGCGCGCCGAAGGTGCCGAGGGCGGCGAACGCCCGAAGCGCGATTTCCGCCCGCGCGACGGCGAGGCGCGCGCCGAGCGGCCGTTCAACAAGGGGCCGCGCCCCGAAGGCAAGCCGTATGAAAAGCGCGAAGGCGGCCGCTCGTTCGGCGGCGACAAGCCCTTTGCCAAGAAGCCCTATCGTGCGCGCGCCGTCGAAGGTGCCGAAGGCGGCGAACGCCCCAGGCGCGATTTCGCGCCGCGTGATGGCGAAGCCCGCGCCGAGCGTCCGTTCCACAAGGGCCCGCGCCCTGAAGGCAAGCCATATGAAAAGCGCGAAGGCGGTCGTTCCTTTGGCGGCGACAAGCCGTACCGTGCGCGCCCGGCCGAGGGTGGGGAGCGTCCGCAGCGTGAATTCCGTCCGCGCGACGGCGAGGCGCGCGCTGAAGGCGGCGAGCGTCCGTTCCGCAAGGGCCCGCGCCCCGAGGGCAAGCCATATGAAAAGCGTGAAGGCGGCCGTTCGTTTGGCGGTGACAAGCCTTATCGTGCCCGTCCTGCCGAAGGCGGCGATCGTCCGCAGCGCGAGTTCCGTCCGCGCGACGGTGATGCGCGCCCGGCAGGCGGCGATCGCCCGTACCGCGCGCGCCCCGAGGGCGGCAAGCCCTTCGAGAAGCGCGGCGAAGGCTTCAAGCCGCGCCCGCGTGCTTCCGAGGATGCACCGGAGCCGGGCGAGCGCATCGCCAAGCGCCTGGCGCGTGCGGGCCTCGCCTCGCGCCGCGATGCCGAGGAGCTGATTGCTGCCGGCCGCGTCAAGGTCAACAACAAGGTGCTGGCGTCTCCGGCGGTCAACGTCATGCCTGACGACATCATCCATCTCGACGGCATGGAAATCCCGCCGATCGAGCGCACCCGCCTGTTCCTGTTCCACAAGCCGGCCGGCGTGGTCACCACCAACCGCGATCCCGAGGGCCGCAAGACCGTCTTCGACGTGCTGCCGCAAGAGCTGCCGCGCCTGATGACGATCGGCCGCCTCGACATCAACACCGAAGGCCTGTTGTTGCTGACCAATGATGGCGGCCTGTCGCGCGTGCTCGAACTGCCGGCGACCGGCTGGCTGCGCCGCTACCGCGTGCGCGTCCACGGCAAGGTCGAGCAGAAGACGCTGGACGGTCTCAGGGACGGCATCGCCGTCGAGGGCGTGTTCTACGGCTCGATCGAGGCGACGCTCGACCGCGAGCAGGGCAGCAATGCCTGGATCACCATCGGCCTGCGCGAAGGCAAGAACCGCGAGGTCAAGAACATCCTCGGCGCGCTCGGCCTCGAGGTGAACCGCCTGATCCGCATCTCCTATGGCCCGTTCCAGCTCGGCGAGCTGCCGGAGGGCCATGTCCAGGAGATCAAGGGCAAGATGCTGCGCGACCAGCTCGGCGAGCGGCTGATCGAGGAGTCGGGGGCCAATTTTGACGCCGACATCGTCAAGCCGTTCTCCAACAAGCCGACCTTCCGCCGCGAGGAACGTCGCGAGGAAGAGGCGCCGCGCGCCCCGCGTGCGCCCCGCCTCGACATCGGCGAAGGCGGCCTGATCAAGAACCGCAAGCGCGATCGCGAGCGTCATCGCGAGGACGTGCTGGGCCGCCTGTCGACCGAACGCCCTGCCGGCTTCGGCGACAAGCCGAGTTTCGGTGACAAGCCAAGGTTCGGCGACAAGCCGAGATCCGGGGACCGGCCGAAATTCGGGGACAAGCCCAAGTTCGGCGACAAGCCCAGGTTTGGCGACAAGCCGAAATTCGGCGGCAAGAAGGGTGACGAGCGCGAAAAGAAGCCGTTCGAGACGCCTGGTGCGCGCAAGACAAATGTCTGGATGGCTCCGGGCGCGCGTCCGCAGAGCGAAAAGGCCAAGGCCGATGCCGCGTCGAAGCCGCGCTTCGACAAGTCGCGTTCCGACAAGCCTCGTTCCGACAGGCCTCGTTCCGACAGGCCCCATTCTGACAGACCGGGCGGCGACGGCCCGCGCGGTGGACGGCCCGGCGGTCCGCGCCGGGATCGCGGCTGATGCGGGTAGTCGGTGGTGATTTGCGCGGCAGGCCGTTGGCCACGCCGCGCGACAACGCCATTCGTCCGACAACGGATCGCACACGCGAGGCGGTGTTCAACATGCTTGCCCATCGCTTCGGCGGCAGGCTCGACGGCGTGCGTGTGCTCGACCTCTTCGCCGGCACCGGCGCGCTCGGCATCGAGGCGCTGTCACGCGGCGCTGCCTATTGCGTGTTCATCGAGGAATCGGCCGAAGGCCGCGGACTTGTCCGCACCAATGTCGAGAGTTTCGGCCTGACCGGCCGGACCAAGATCTTCCGCCGCGACGCAACCGCTCTCGGAGACGCCGGCACGCTCGGGCCGTTCGGCCTGGTCTTCGCCGATCCGCCCTATGGCAAGGGCCTGGGCGAGAAAGCCTTGCGTTCGGCTCGCGCCGGCGCCTGGCTGGCGCCGGGCGCGCTCTGCGTCGTCGAGGAAGCGGCATCCGTTGCGTTCGAGCCGGGACCCGGCTTTGCCGTCGTCGACGAACGTTCTTATGGCGAGACGGTGATCCGCTTCATCGAGGCGCAATAGCTGCGGCGCCCGACTTCGGCCTCTTTCGGACCGGAAGATTACGAACAATTCACTTCCCGCCGCTTTGTGCCGAAGCCTATAAGGCGGGCACGTCCACATTCAGAGGCAGTTGATGATCTTGAGATTCTTGCGGGCGAAAGCCTCGCTGCCAGCCCTGTTGGCCCTGGGGCTGGCCTCGTCGGCGCCGGCTCTCGCCGAAGCGCCGCGCAGCGACTGGAAGGTCACCAGCTTCACGCTCGACAATGGTATGCAGGTCGTGGTCATCCCCGACCATCGCGCCCCGATCGCCACCCACATGGTCTGGTACAAGGTCGGCAGCGCCGACGAGATGCCCGGCAAGTCGGGCATCGCCCATTTCTTCGAACATCTGATGTTCAAGGGCACCAGCAACCACAAGGCCGGCGAGTTCGGCCAGAAGATCGCCGAGATCGGCGGCAGCGAGAACGCCTTCACCACCTATGACTACACCGCCTACCACCAGACGGTGACCCCCGCTGCCCTCGAAACGATGATGAGCTTCGAGGCCGACCGGATGCGCAACCTGGTGCTGACCGATGCGGTGATCGAGCCCGAACGCGACGTCATCCTCGAAGAGCGCCGCTCGCGCGTCGAAAACAATCCTGGCGCGCTGCTCAACGAGGAAGTCGACGCGACGCTGTACCAGAACCAGCCCTACCGCATTCCGGTCATCGGCTGGATGCATGAGATCGAAAAGCTCAACCGCGTCGACGCCACCGACTTCTACGTCAAGTATTACGCCCCCAACAACGCGATCCTGATCGTTGCCGGCGACGTCGAGCCTGATACGGTCAAGGCGCTGGCCGAAAAGACCTATGGCAAGGTGGCGCGCGGGCCGGAACTGCCGCCGCGCATCCGCCCGGTCGAGCCGGAGCAGAACACCAAGCGCACCGTCGAACTGACCGACGAGCGTGTCAGCGTGCCGAGCTTCTCCAAGGCCTGGGTGGTGCCGTCCTACCAGACGGCCGAGCCGGGCGAAGCCGAAGCGCTCGATCTTCTGTCGGAGATCCTTGGCGGCGGCAGCCGCAGCCGGCTCTACCAGGGCCTGGTGGTCAAGGACGGCATTGCCTCCTCCGCCGGCGCCTTCTTCCAGGGCACGATGGTCGACGACACCAGCTTCACCGTCTATGGCGCGCCGCGTGGCGAAGCCGGGCTGCAGCAGGTGGAAGCCGCCGTCGACGTCGAGATCCGCCGCATCATCAAGGACGGCGTGACATCGGACGAGCTCGAAAAGGCCAAGGACCGTTTCGTCCGCTCGATGATCTTTGCCCGCGACAACCAGGCCAGCATGGCCAACATCTATGGCAGCACGCTGGCGACCGGCGGCACGGTTGCCGACATCGAACAGTGGCCGGACAGGATCCGCACTGTCACCACCGACCAGATCAAGGCGGTTGCCGCCAAATATCTCAATCCCGACCATTCGGTTGCCGGCTATCTGCTGCCGGCGAAATCAGTCGAGAAGTGATGTGATGACCAGGCTCATGGCAATGCGTTTCAAGGCCCCCACTTTCTCGACGACGCGTGCATCAGCGGCGACGCTGATGCTGGCACTGGTTTTCCTGGTCCTGCCCGCCATGGTCGCGCGCGCCGAGGTCCGTATCCAGGAGGTCAAGTCCGACAAGGGCATCACCGCCTGGCTGGTCGAGGACTATTCGGTGCCGATCATCGCGATAAAATTCCTGTTCGATGGCGGCAGCACCCAGGATCCCCAGGGCAAGGAAGGCCTCGCCAACCTGATGACCGGGCTTTTCGACGAAGGCGCCGGCGATCTCGACAGCGACGCCTTCCAGATCAAGCTCGACGAGGCTGGCGCCGAAATGGGCTTCAACGAAGGCAATGACGCCGTCGGCGGCGGCATGCGCATGCTCGCCGAGCGACAGGACGATGCCTTCGAACTGCTCAAGCTTGCGGTCGAGACGCCGCGCTTCGACCAGGCGCCGCTCGACCGCATCCGCGCGCAGATCGTCAACGGCATCGTTGCCAATGCGCGCGACCCCGAGACCCAGGCGGCGCGCAAATGGGCCGAGGCGATCTACGGCACGCATCCTTACGCCAGGCCCGACATGGGCACCGAGGCGTCGCTGGCGACCATCACCGCCGATGACCTGCGCGCCTTCCACAAGGCCAATTTCGCCAGGGAAAACATCCATGTCGCCGTCGTCGGCGCCATCGACGCCGAGACGCTGAAGAAGCGGCTCGACCAGGTGTTCGGCGAATTGCCTGACAAAGCCGAATTGCGGCCGGTCGAACGCGTCGAGCCCAGGCTCGGCCAGACCATGCATATCGAATATCCCCTGCCGCAGACCTCGCTGCAGCTGGTCTATCCCGGCGTGCCGCGCGAAGCGCCCGATTTCCTTGCCGCGGCACTGATGGAGCACATCCTGGGCGGCGGCACATTCTCGTCGCGGCTGTTCGACGAGGTGCGTGAAAAGCGCGGGCTGGCCTACAGTGTCAGCTCCGCGCTGATCAACCAGGAGCATTCGTCGTCGCTGATCATCGGCACCGCGACACGGTCGGACCGGGCGGCCGAGACGCTTGGCGTCATTCGCGAGGTGATCCGCAAGATGGCGGAGGAGGGGCCTACCGCAGCTGAACTCGACGCGGCCAAGAAGTACATGCTCGGCGCCTATGCCATCAACAATCTCGATTCCTCGGGCGCGATTGCCGGCACGCTTGTCGACCTGCAGACCGACAAGCTCGGCATCGACTATATGCAGAGGCGCGTCGAGCTGATCAACGCCGTCACGCTCGACGACGTCAGGGCGGCGGCGCGCAAGCTGTTGTCGGTCGACCCCGCGATCATGATCCTCGGTCCGAAATTCGGAGAGAGCAAGGGATGAGCGCCACCTTCGCACTGGCACTTGGCGGCGGCGGCGCGCGCGGCCTCGCTCATATCCATGTCATCGAGGCGCTCGACGAGCTCGGCATCAGGCCGGTGGCGATCGCAGGGTCCTCCATAGGTGCTGTGATGGGCGCCGGCATGGCCGCCGGCCTGACCGGCAGGGAAATCCACGAGCACTCCCGCGCCGTGCTCGGCCGGCCGGCCGAGGTGGCCAGCCGCATGTGGCGGGCCCGGCCGGGCACGCTGTCGGAGATGGTCGAGACTGGCATCAGGGTCACCCAGTTCAATGTCGAGCGCATCCTCAAGTCGTTTCTGCCCGAGGGCGTGCCTGATACCTTCGAGGAGCTGAAGCTGCCCTTGAAGGTGACGGCAACCGACTATTACGGCCATTGCCTGAAGGTGTTCGAGGAGGGCGAGCTGTTTTCGGCGCTCGCCGCATCGGCGGCGATCCCGGCGGTGTTCAAGCCGGTGACGCGCGGCAACACGCTCTATATCGACGGCGGCATCTACAATCCGGTGCCGTTCGACCTGCTCGAGGGCCTGGCCGACCACGTCATCGCCATCGACGTCGTCGGCGCGCCATTCGAGAACGGCCGCAAGCCGCCCAATTCGATCGACCTGATGTTCGGCGCCAGCCAGCTGATGATGCAGTCGATCATCGCCAACAAGCTCGGCCAGAACCCGCCAGACATTTTCCTGAGGCCGCCGGTGTCGCGCTTCAAGGCGCTCGACTTCCTCAAGATCGACCAGGTCATGGCCGAGACGGCGGCGATCAAGGACGAGCTCAAGCACGCCCTCGACGAGATCCTGCGCTAGGCCCGGCGGGCGGCTTTCTCCAGCTATTGCAGCGTCGAAGCCTTGCCGGTGGAGAAGGGCGACTGTGCCGCCGGCGGCAGCGCCGGCACCGGCTCGTCCTGATGCTGCGGTTCGCGCGCGATCGCGTTGACGACGCGGAAGCAGACGAACATCGAGACGACACCGAACACCACAGCGCCCAGGCCCCAGCCGGCGATGACGCCGATGGCGCCCCAGTAATGCGCGCCGATCCAGACGAAGGGGATGACGCCGAGCGTCGAGCGGCCCCAGTTGAACACGGTCGAATAGGTCGGATAGCCCAGATTGTTGAAGGCAGCGCTCGACACGAAGATCGCGCCGTTGAACAGGAAGCTGCCGGCGGCGAAATGGCAGAAGAACACGATCAGTTCGCGGGCGATGCCGTCGGCGCCGAAGGCGCTGGCGATCGGGTTGGCGAAGATCGCCAGCAGCCCCCACACAGCCAGCACATAGACGATGGTGAACAGCAGGCTGTCGCGCATCGTCGTGGTCAGGCGCTCGAACTTGCGGGCGCCGTAGTTCTGCCCGAGGATCGGCCCGACGGCACCCGACAGCGCGAAGATGACGCCGAAGGCGACCGGCACCAGACGGCCGATGATCGCCCAGCCGGCCACTGCCTGGTCGCCGAAGGCAGCCATTTCGATGGTGACATAGGCGTTGCCGACAGGGGTCGCGACCTGGGTCAGCATGGCCGGCACGCCGATGGCGAAGAAGGGCCTGACGGCCTCGCGCAAACCGCTCAGATCCGGGAGCTTGATCAGCCGATGCACAACATGGGCGCCGTGCAGGCCGATGGCCAGCATGACAAAACGTGTCAGCACCGTCGAGATGGCGGCGCCGTCGAGGCCGAGGTCGAAGCCGAAGATCAGGATCGGGTCGAGAATGGCCGCGGCGATGCCGCTGCCGAGCGTCACATACATTGCCCGTCGCGCATCGCCGACGCCGCGCAATATGCCTGTCGTGCACATGCCGAGCGCCATGACAGGGAAGGACGGCAGCACGATCTGCAGGAACCGGGTCGACAGGTCGAGCGTCGCACCGGTGGCGCCGAGCAAAGCGAGCAGGGGCCGCAGGAACGGCAAGGCAGCGAGCGTCATCACAAGCGTGGCGACGCCCATGAACACCATCGAGGCGCCGCCCATGGAGCGGGCCTCCTCGCGCTGGCCGCGGCCGAGGCAGCGCGCCACCAGCGCGCCGCAGGCGATGGTGAAGCCGATCGAGATCGACAGCGTGAAGAACAAAAGCGTCGAGGCAAAGCCGATGGCCGCCGCCAGCTCCTCGATGCCGAGCAGGGAAATGTAGAACAGGTTGAGCGCGTCGACGATGAAGATGGCGATCAGCCCGACCGAGCCGGTGCCGGTCATGACCACGACATGGCGCATGGTCGAACCGGTGGTGAATTTTGCCGGTGCCGCCGCCGGAGCCTGTGTGGACATGCGATTTCCCTGGAAATTTCGGCGGCGAAGCACCGCATCACGGTGGTTTGACCATGCACCCGCCCATTGCACAAGCGGGTTGGGGACAATAGATGGGGTGGTACGGGCCGCGTCCAACGGGCGGCAAGCAATCGGAACATGCCAAATGAACGATACCAACGACGCCGCGAAACTGGCCGACCGGGTGGCGAGCCTCGTCGAGGCGGCAAAGAAGGCCGGCGCTGACGCCGCCGACGCGGTTGCGGTACGCGGCCGCTCGACAAGCGTTTCGGTGCGCCTCGGCAAGGTCGAGGCGACAGAGGCCTCGGAGAGCGAGGACATGTCGCTCAGAGTGTTCGTCGGCCAGCGTGTCGCCAGCGTTTCGGCGACCGCCGCCTCCGACCCCAGGGTTCTGGCCGAGCGCGCCGTGGCGATGGCCAGGGTATCGCCGGAGGATCCCTATCAGGGCCTGGCCGATGCCGCCTTGCTGGCGCAAACGCCGCGCGACCTCGACCTGTTCGACGACACCATCGTCTCGGCCGAACGCCTGAAGGAAGACGCGCTCGCCGCCGAAGAGGCAGCGCTCGCCGTCAAGGGCGTGACCAATTCGTCCGGCGCCGGTGCTGCCGCCGGTCTTGGCGGGCTGGTGCTCGCCACCTCGCACGGCTTCGTCGGCCATTATGTCGGCTCACGCTTCTCGCGCTCGGCCAGCGTCATCGCCGGCGAGGGCACGGCGATGGAGCGCGACTATGATTTCTCGTCACGCATCCACTTTGCCGATCTCGATGCATCGGCCGATATCGGCCGCAGCGCCGGCGAACGCGCGGTCAAGCGGCTCAACGCCCGCAAGGCGGCAACCGGACCCGTCGACGTCGTCTTCGATCCGCGCGTCGCGCGCGGCATTGCCGGCCACCTCGCCGGCGCCATCAACGGCGCCTCGGTGGCCCGCAAGACCAGCTTCCTGCGCGACATGATGGGCAAGCCGGTGGCTTCCGCCGCCATCACCGCCATCGACGAGCCGTTGAAGCGGCGCGGCCAGGCGTCGCGTCCGTTCGACGGCGAGGGCATCGAAGGTGCGACGCTCAAGATGGTCGACAAGGGCGTGCTCAACCACTGGTTCCTGTCGACATCGGCGGCGCGCGAACTCGGGCTCGTCACCAATGGCCGTGGCGCGCGCGGCGGCTCGTCGGTCACGCCGTCCTCGACCAATTTCAGCATCGAGCCGGGCGAGCGCTCGCCCGAGGACATCATCCGCTCGCTCAAGCGCGGCTTCTATGTCACCGAGGTGTTCGGCCAGGGCGTCGACATGGTGACGGGCGAATACAGCCGCGGCGCTTCCGGCTTCTGGATCGAGAATGGCGAGATCACCTGGGCGGTGTCGGAGGTGACGATCGCCTCCAACCTCAAGGACATGTTCCTGCGCATGGTGCCGGCAAGCGACCTCGACCGCAATTTCGGCACTGCCGCGCCGACGCTTCTGATCGAAGGCATGACCCTTGCAGGCGACTGACAACATCGACAATTCCGACCTGAAGGCCGAACTCGACCTGCTGCGTGCTGCTGCCACCGAGGCCGGGCGGATCGCCATGGGCTTTTTCCGGCAGAGCCCGGAAGTCTGGTTCAAGGGCGGCAATTCGCCGGTCAGCGAGGCCGATTACGCCGCCGACCACTATTTGCGCGAAACCCTGACCGCGGCACGGCCCGGCTATGGCTGGCTGTCGGAGGAAACCGCCGACAATCCCGACCGGCTCGGCGCGCGCCGCACCTTCGTCGTCGACCCGATCGACGGCACGCGCGGCTTCGTCGAGGGGCGCACGGCATGGTGCGTCAGCGTTGCCGTCGTCGAGGCCGGCCGCTCGCTCGCCGGCGTGCTCGAATGCCCGGCGCGGCAAGAGACCTTTTGGGCGGTCAAGGGCGGTGGCGCCTTTCTCAACGGCCAGCCCCTGAAGGTGCGCGAGGCGGGCGAACGCATGCGTATTGCCGGTCCCAAGCCGATGATCGACAAGATGCCTGTGCACTGGCAGGGCAGGCTCGATCGCGAGACCTACATTCCCTCGCTGGCCTATCGCGTGGCGATGATCGCCAACGGGGTGCTCGATGCGACTTTCGTCAAGCCCAATGCCCATGATTGGGACATCGCCGCTGCCGAGCTGATCCTGACCGAGGCGGGCGGCAAGCTGCTCGACCGGCATGGCGACAGGCTCGCCTTTGCCGGCAGTGACATCGTTCACGGCGCGCTGATGGCCGGCAGCGGCACGCTGCTCGATGTCATGGCCGGGGTGCTTGCCAGCCACGACGGTTGATGATTTTACCGACTGTTCCAAAACGGCGCGCTTTGGTCTAGATCAGGCGAGCCCTGAGATGATGAATCAAGGAAACAGATGTCCGAAGAAAACGGAAAAAAGCAGCTCCTGCATCTGGTGTTCGGCGGCGAGTTGACCAAGCTCGGCGGAACCGAGTTCCGCGACCTCGATGCGCTCGACATGGTTGGCATCTATCCCGACTACAAGTCGGCCGAGCTGGCCTGGAAGGCAAAGGCGCAGGCAAGCGTCGACAACGCCCACATGCGCTACTTCGTCGTCCACCTGCATCGGCTGCTGGAGCCCGACACGAAGGCTGCCGGTCAGAACTGATGGAGCAACCCCGCATGGCGTCGCCGGCCGTGAGGCCCGCGGCGAAGAAGAAGCGCGTCAAGCAGCCGGCGTCGAAGACGTTCTGGCGCCGCATCCGCGAGCCGCTTGCCAAGTCGCGCTTCGCCAAGGGGGCGGTGGCGAGCCTGTTTGCCGGGGCGATGCGCTTCATCAAGCTGACCAACCCGATGGTCAAGGGCTCCTATGCGCTGGCCGGCGGCAGCCATGCCGACAGCGAGCCGCTGATCGTCGGCCTGTGGCACGGCCAGCATCTATTGGCGCCGGCGCTCTATCCGAGCCAACGCGGTCTGGTGGCGATGGTGTCGCGCAGCGCCGATGCCGAGCTCAATGCGCTTGTCATCAACAAGTTCGGCATCGAGGCCGTGCGCGGCTCGGGCGGCCGCGAAACCAGGCGCAAGCACGAAAAAGGTGGCGCCGTGGCGCTGATCGCCCTGAAAAAGGCGCTCGATGCCGGCAAGAACGTCTGCATGATCGCTGACATTCCGCATGGCACGCCGCGCGACGCCGGCATGGGCATCATCCTCCTGGCCCGGCTGTCCGGGCGCCCGATCGCACCGGCAGCGATTGCCACCAGCCGTCGCAAGGTGCTGGAAGGCAGCTGGGACAAGACCACGATCAATCTGCCGTTCGGCCGCTGCGCCATCTTCGTCGCTCCGCTGATCGAGGTTCCGGCCGATGCCGACGATGCCGAGATGGAGCGCAAGCGCCAGGAACTGACCGCCGCGATCGACCATGCCACCGAGCAGGCCTACCGCCTGGTCGATGGTGGCAAAGGGAGCGGTGGCAAATGAGCGAACGCTGGGCTCGCGCCTTCCTCAGAGCCTATCGTTACGCAGGTGCCGCTGCCTATCCGATGGTCGGCGGCTATGTCGCCTGGCGCGCCTCCAAGGGCAAGGAAGACCGCAACCGCCGGCGCGAGCGCTACGGCGTGCCGAGCCGGGAGCGGCCTGACGGGCCGCTGGTCTGGTTCCATGCCGCAAGCGTCGGCGAGACGATCGCGGTCGTGCCGCTGATCGAATCCATCCTGGGCTATGGCATCAACATCGTGCTGACCACCGGCACGGTCACCTCGGCGCAGGTCGCCGAGGAACGGCTGGGCGGCCGCATCATCCATCAATATGTGCCGCTCGACCTCAAGCCGGCGGTCAGCCGCTTCCTCGACCACTGGCACCCGGATCTGGCAATCATTGCCGAATCGGAAATCTGGCCGATGACCATCCTCGAACTCGGCGCCCGCCGCGTGCCGCAGATCCTGGTCAATGGCCGCCTGTCCGACCGCTCGTTCAAGTCGTGGAAGAAGCGCGCCTACATCGCCGAGGCGCTGTTCGAAAACATGGCCCATGTGGTGGCGCAGTCGGAGGTAGACGGCGAGCGTTTCCGCGCGCTCGGCGCACGCCCGGTCACCGTCTCGGGCAACCTCAAGGTCGATACCGCGCCGCCGCCGGCCGACGAAACCGCGCTCTACGCCATCCAGCGCCAGATCGGCCGCCGCCCGACCTGGGCTGCCGTGTCGACCCATGACGGCGAAGAGGTGATGGCTGCCGAAGTGCACGCCATGCTGCGCAGCCGCCATCGCAGCCTGTTGACCATCATCGTGCCGCGCCATCCCGACCGCGCCGCGGCCCTGGTGACGGAACTGACCGCCCTGGGCCTGAACGTCGCCCGCCGCAGCACCGGCGACCGCATCACCCCTGACACCGACATCCTGCTCGGCGACACCATCGGCGAGATGGGACTTTACCTGCGCCTGACCGAGATCGCCTTTGTCGGCCGTTCGATGACGGCCCAGGGCGGCCAGAACCCGCTCGAGCCGGCGATGCTCGACACCGCCGTTCTTGCCGGGCGCAACGTGCAGAACTTCCGCGACACCTACCAGCGCCTGATCGACAAGGGCGGAGCCAAGATCGTCCGCGACCGCGACATGCTCGCCGGTGCCGTCAACTTCCTGCTCGGCAACGAAATCGCACGCCATGACATGATGTTGGCCGGTGCCGCCACCGTCGAGGAAATGCGCGGCGCGCTCGCCCGCACGCTGAAGGCGCTCGAACCCTTCATCCACCCGCTGATCGTGCAGTCGCGCCTCAAGGGCGCGGGCGGGAGGTAGCTCTGGCCAGCGAAGCGCCTCCTTTCTGGTGGGAAAAGCCGGACTGGCGCGCTTACGCGCTCTATCCGGTGTCGGCGCTGTACGCCCTGGTGGCGGGCCGGCGCATGAAGGCGGCCAGGCGCGAAAAGATGGACGCACCGGTGCTGTGCGTCGGCAATTTCACCGTCGGCGGCACCGGCAAGACGCCTGTTGCCATAGCCCTTGCCAGGCAGGCCAAACGCATGCATCTGGTGCCCGGTTTCCTGTCGCGCGGCCATGGCGGCAGTTTTTCCGAACCGCACATTGTCGATCCTCATCACGACAGCGCCAAGCATGTCGGCGACGAGCCGCTGCTTCTGGCCGAACATGCGTTGGTCGCGGTGTCGGCCAACCGGGCCGCCGGCGCGCGCATGCTGATCGAGCGCGGCTGCAATTTCCTGATCATGGATGACGGCTTCCAGAGCGCGCGCATCCACATCGACTATGCGCTGATCGTCGTCGACGCCCGTTATGGCCTCGGCAATGGCCACGTCATCCCCGGCGGGCCGATGCGGGCGCGGCTGATCGACCAGCTCCGCTTCGCCGACGCCGTGCTCAAGATGGGCGAGGGCGAGCGCGCCGATGCGGTGGTGCGCCGGGCGGCGCGTGCCGGCAAGCCGGTCTTTGCCGCTGTGGCGCGCCCACGCGGCAAGAAGGCATTTGCCGGCCGTCGTTTCCTGGCTTTCGCCGGTATCGGCCATCCGGAAAAGTTCTTCGCCACGCTGGCCAAGGCAGGGGCGACAGTGGTGCTGGCGCATCCCTTCGCCGACCATCATTTCTACCTGCCCGACGAACTCGAGGATCTGGTCACCGCCGCGCGCGTCGGCGAGCTCGAACTGGTCACGACGTCCAAGGATGCCGCAAGGTTGCGCCATGGCGCGGCGTCGCCGGAATTTCTCGAAAACCTGAATGTGCTGGAGATCGACGCCGTCTTCGACGTCGAGAACGCGCCCGAGCGCATCATCAGCGAGACGCTCGAAGCCTGGCGCCGCCGGAAGATATCAGGTTGAAGATATCAGGTTGAAAATCTCAGCCTGAAGATCTCAGGCTGGCCGGCTTATTTGCGCGTGCGCAGCTCCGGGTTCATGTCGATTTCACGCGACAGCGACACCGCGGCATCGCGGTAAGGTTCCTGGCGGGCGACGCTCCAGTATTTGAGCTCGTCCAGCGGGATGGATTCCCCCGTCACCGCGCAGCGCACGAAGGAACCGGGGCTCGTCACCTGGAAATCGCCGTCGAGATAGCGGATGCGGGCTTCGCGTGCGCCGGGGCCTTCGAAACGGTTCATCATGGGCTTTCGCTCAATCTCCCTGTGCCGGCTGCCGGTCGCCGGCGGCATCGCCTGCCGAAATCTACAGTTTCTTGACCCGCTAAAGAAGGGGGGCCATCAAGGCGGTCGCCCGTCAAGAAGGGCGGGCCGTGCCTTGCCCGGCTTTTACGGTCACAGAACGTCCTGGGTCAAGTTACCTGTCCTCGGCGAGGAAGCGTTCGACCGTCTCCAGCGACAGCCCGGCATGGTGGCCGATGCGCCGCGCAAGCTCGGCCGCAGCATGTCGCGGCCGTCCCGCAGGGCGATCGAGCCAGTAGGACACAGGGTTCAGCGCGCGGTGTTCGTCGACCATGACGAGATGGCCCGCCTTGAGCTGGTTTTCGGTCAGCGGCGGCCGCGCCAAAGCGATGCCGAGGCCGTGGCTCGCCGCCGACAGCACCAGATTGTAGTCCTCGAAGCGGCGGTCCTGCGGGCGCGGTCGGTAGTCGAGGCCGTGCGTGCTGAACCAGGACCGCCAGCTCGACGCATCGGAATCGTGGATCAGCGGAAAGTCCAGCAGCCTTGCCGCGTCGCCGCTGCCGATGCGGGCCGCAAGCGCGGGTGCTGCGATGGGAAAGCAGTGCTCCTCGAACAATTGCGTCGAGATCCGCCCCGGGATCTTGCCGCGGCCGCAGCGGATGGAGAGATCGATGCCCTCGTCGGCGAGGTCGGCCTGGCGGATGTCGACGTCGAGCACGACGCGCAGCTTCGGCTCGCCCGCTTCGAGCTGCGACAGGCGCGGCATCAGCCACAGCCCGGCAATCGACGGGATCGAGGTCAGCCGCACCACGGCGGCGCCGCGCGGCTCGACCCAGCGGTCGGTGGTGTCGGAGATCAGCGAGAACGCCTCATTGGCGCGCAGATGCAGGCGCTGGCCCTCGAGCGTCAGCGTCACGCCGCGCGCCCCGCGCTCGAACAGCCGGAGGCCGAGCCAGTCTTCCAGCTTGGCGACCTGCCGGCTGATCGCGCCATGCGTCATGTTGAGCTTTTCGGCCGCCGCCGAGAAGCTGCCGCTGCGCGCCGCCGCCTGGAAGGCGCGCAAGGTTTCGAGAGGGAGCATCTGTTCTGAGCTGTGATCCATGCTCACAGCTGAGCCTCGATTTATTCGTTTGTCAATCAGCTCGGTGTCGGCGACATCTTGGCATGCAGACCCAGACTGACGAGGCCCAGCCATGACCGCCCAGACCACCATCCAGACCGGCAATCCGACACAGCGGTCTTCTACTGTCACCGTGCTTGCGGTGGTCGTGACGATCGTCGGCTGGGCCTCGTCCTTTCCGGCCATCCGCGCCGGGCTCGATGCCATCGATCCGATCGAACTCGGCGCGTTGCGCTTCGCCATCGCGGCCGTGCCGTCGGCGATCTACCTGATGATCCTGCGCCCGGCCTTGCCGGCGCTGAACGAACTCTGGCGTTTTGCCTTTGGCGGCGCGGTCTTCATCGCGCTCTACACGGTGCTGCTCAACTATGGCGAGACGACGGTTTCGGCGGGGGCGGCGAGCTTCATCATCAACGTCAATCCGATCATCACGGCGGTGCTGGCGATGATCCTGCTCGGCGAGCGTTTTCCGGTGCTTGCCTGGGCCGGCACCTTCCTGTCCTTTGCCGGCATCGGCATCATCGCGATCGGCGAGGGGCAGGGGCTGACCTTCAACACCGGCGCCTTGCTGATCCTCGGCTCGGCGTTCTGCACCTCGCTGAGCAGCATCGTCCAGAAGCGCCTGTACATCAGCCATCGGCCGCTGACCGTCTCGGCCTGGAACATGATCCTCGGCGCGCTGTTCCTGGCCCCGGCGCTGCCCAACGGCCTTGCCCAGATGTCGGTCGCCTCATCGGAACCCTTCTGGTCGGTCATCTATCTCGGCATCGTGCCCAGCCTGATCGCCTATGGCAGCTGGTCGGTGGCGCTGTCGCGCCTGCCGGCGTCGCGTGCCTCCAACTTCATGTATTGCGTGCCGCCGGTGGCGGTGGCGATCGGCTTTGTCTGGCTCGGCGAGACCCCCGGCCTGTTCGGCATCCTGGGCGGCGCGCTGGCGCTGGCCGGTGTGGTGCTGGTCAATCTCAAGCGCTGAGGCGGGCGGGCTGTAGCGACTTGATGGCGCCAGGTGGCAGCACCTGGCGCCATCAATGTCTGAAGCGGTTTTCCCCAGGAGTTGCGCAAAAACAAGGAGATAGCGCGTTTCCTTGATTCAGGCACAAGTGCTGCGCTCCGGCGCAATTCCAGCAGGGCTGTGCAGCGCTTTTCCGTCCGAGATTGTGTAGAAACAAGGAGATAGAGCGGTTTCGCGATTCAGGATGAAAAGCGCGAAACGCCCTAGCGGCGGCCGAACAGCTTTTCGATGTCGGCGAGCTTGAGCTCGATATAGGTCGGGCGGCCGTGATTGCAGGTGCCCGATCCCGGCGTCGCCTCCATCTGGCGCAGCAGCGCGTTCATTTCCTCAGGCCTGAGACGGCGGCCCGAGCGCACCGAGCTGTGGCAGGCCATGGTGGCGGCGATCGCATGCAGCCTTTCCTTCAGCGTGTCGGCGGTGTCGCTGTCGGCGATCTCGTCGGCGAGGTCGCGCACCAGCTTGACGACGTCGGTTTCGCCGAGCATCGCAGGCGTTTCGCGCACCGCCACGGCTCCAGGGCCGAAACGTTCGACGCCGAGGCCGAAGCGGGCCAAGGTTTCCGAATGCAGCGCCAGCCGTTCGGCGTCTTCTTCGGGCATGTCGACGATTTCGGGCAGCAGCAGCATCTGCGAGGGGATCGGCCGCGCATGCAGCGCGTTCTTCAGCGCCTCATAGACAAGCCGCTCATGGGCGGCGTGCTGGTCGACGATGACGAGCGAGTCGCTGGTCTGGGCAACGATGTAGTTTTCATGCACCTGCGCCCGGGCAGCCCCCAGTTCGGTGCGCAGCAGCGCTTCGACCACCTCTGACTGGCCGGCGCGGGTATCGGCACTATCAAGCGGTCCGGCGTCGAAGCTCGCCTGCGCTGGCTCGGCAAAGCCCGCGTCGAGCGGCCGGAACGGTGAGCGCTGCGGTTCGTAATTGGCCGAGGTGGCGGCACGGAAATCCGGCCGTATCTGCGGGTTGTAGGCGCGATGGCCGTTGGCCGGGCCGGGGTGGCCGTAGCTGGTCGGCCCCGGCCGGAACGCCCCCATCATCGCCTGCGTGCCTGTCGTCGCCGGCCGGATGCCGGCATTGGCCAGCGCCTGGCGGATCGCGCCGACGATCAGGCCGCGCACCAGGCCGGGATCGCGGAAGCGCACGTCGGCCTTGGCCGGATGCACGTTGACGTCGACGATGGCCGGGTCGAGCGTCAGGAACAGCACCGTCACCGCATGGCGGTCGCGCGGCAGAACGTCGGCATAAGCGCCGCGGATCGCCGAGGCGATCAGCTTGTCGCGCACCGGCCGGCCGTTGACATAGGCATATTGCTGCAGCGCATTGCCCCTGGTGTAGGACGGGATCGAGACATGGCCTTCGAGCCGCACGCTCTCACGCGCGGCGTCGATGGCGATCGAATTGTCGGGGAAGTCATTGCCCATCACCTGGGCGATGCGGGCAAGCCTGCCTTCGACCTGATCCGAGGTCGCCGACAATTCCAGCGTCGAGCGGTCGGTGCCCGACAGGGTGAAACGCACGGCCGGGAAAGCGATGGCGATGCGCTTGACGGTGTCGGCGATGGCGGTCGCCTCGGCGCGCTCGGTCTTCATGAATTTGAGCCGGGCAGGCGTGGCGTAAAACAGGTCGCGCACCTCGACTGTCGTGCCGCGGTTGCTCGGCGCCGGGCGCACGCCCGACACCCGGCCGCCCTCGACGGTGATCTCGGCGCCGCTGTCGGCTGATCTGGTGCGCGAGCGGATGGCGAGCTTCGACACCGAGCCGATCGACGGCAAGGCCTCGCCGCGGAAGCCGAGCGAGCGGATGTCGAGGATGTCGTCACCGAGCTTGGAGGTGCAGTGGCGCGAGATCGCCAGCGCCAGCTCGTCCTCGGGCATGCCCGAACCGTCGTCGACGACGCGGATCAGATTGAGCCCGCCGCCTGCTGTCGCCACCTCGATGCGGCCTGCACCGGCGTCGAGCGCGTTTTCGACAAGCTCCTTGACCACGCTGGCCGGCCGCTCCACGACCTCGCCGGCGGCGATCTGGTTGATCATCGTTTCGGAAAGCTGGCGAATGGGCATGGCGGAACTATAGCGGGATTCGGTTGGGCGGCGACAGGGAGATTGCGCGGGGCAAGGGCATCCACAGCGGATTGGTGATACCGGCATTTTACAGGGGAGGCAGCGCTGCCCGTCATCCCCTGCCGGGACCTTCTCCCCGTGAACGGGGAGAAGAAGGCTTGCCGCAGCCTTGGCGCTCTTCCTTCCCCACGTTGACGGGGAGAAGGTGCCCGAGGGGCGGATGAGGGGCGGCGCGACGATGCAGACTGGGGACACAGCCGCTGTCCGCCTCACGCCTGCGCCGCCAGCCAGTCGCGCACCTTTTCAGCGCTTTCGCTCAGCACGCGATTCCTGGGCCAGGCGACGTGGAAACCCTTGTTCGTCGTCATGACGTGATCGGACAGCCGGACCAGAAGCCCCGCCGCGATCAGCCGGTCGGTGAGATGGCGCCAGCCGAGCGCGATGCCCTGGCCTTCCATGACGGCCTGGATGACCAGCACATAGTCGTTGATCACAAGCCCGCGCTTGGCGACGGCGCCGTTCAGGCCGGCCGACTGGAACCATTCGTTCCAGGTTGCAGCAGGGCGATAGGGCTCGTCGAGGTGGATCAGATGGTGCAGGGTCATCTCGGCCGGCGTCATTGGCGTGCCGGCGCGCGCCAGATAGGCCGGCCCGGCGACCGGATAGACCTCTTCGTCGGCGATCTGCAACAGCTCGTAGTCGGGCCAGTCGGCGGCGTCGCCGCCGCGAATGCCGAGCGGAATGCCCTCGGCGACGAGGTCGAGGTCGCGGTCGGCAGTCTGGATGCGCAGGTCGATGCCGGGCAGGTCGTCGCGGAATTTCTGCAGTCGCGGCATCATCCAGAACGAGGCAAAGGCAGTCGAGGCCGACAGCGTCACATGCATGCCGCCGGCGCGGGCGCGCAGTTCTTCCGCCGACTTGCGGATATGCGACAGGCCGAGCGTGACGTCGGCATGGAACCGTTCGCCGGCCTCGGTCAAAAGCACCTGGCGGTGGCGGCGCTGGAACAGCTTGGCACTGAGCTGATCCTCCAGCCCGCGGATGGCGTAGGACACCGCGGCCTGGGTCATGCCGAGCTCGCGCCCGGCGGCGGTGAAGCTCGCCAGCCGCCCGGCGGCTTCGAAGACGATCAGGCTGCCGGCCGAGGGCAACAGGTGGCGCAGGCTTTGCATAAATCAAGCTTATGCAAGTGATGAGGATTTTCAAGCGTCACAGCATCGGATCCAAAGGCTAGCTTCATGCTGGAACGATTTGGAGCCTGACATGAGCGTCGCCACCGCAAAAGCCCCGAGCGAGCCCGCCAAGCGCCGCGAGCGCGGCGGCCGCAACGCCCGCCGCGAGCAGCGCTCGCATGGGCCCGAGGCGCATGGCCGGCCCTATATCACGAGGAACATCCCGACCTACGACATTCTCTCCGAGGACAACCTTGTCCGCATCGAACAGACCGCCGACAGGATTCTTGCCGAGATCGGCATCGAGTTCCGCGACGATCCTGTGTCGCTGGATCACTGGAGACGGGCAGGGGCCAAGGTCGAGGGGGTGCTGGTCAAGTTCGAGCCCGGCCTGCTGCGCGAGGTGCTGAAGACAGCACCTGCAAGCTTCACCCAGCACGCCCGCAACCCAGAACGTTCGGTCGAGATCGGCGGCAAAAGCGTGGTGTTTTCGCCGGCCTATGGCTCGCCCTTCGTCATGGATCTCGACAAGGGCCGTCGCTACGGCACCATCGAGGATTTCCGCAATTTCGTGAAGCTGGCGCAGTCCTCGCCCTGGCTGCACCATTCCGGCGGCACCATCTGCGAGCCGGTCGACGTGCCGGTGAACAAGCGCCATCTCGACATGGTCTACAGCCACATCCGCTATTCCGACCGCGCCTTCATGGGCTCGGTGACCTCGGAAAGCCGTGCCGAAGATTCCATCGACATGGCGCGTATCGTCTTTGGCGAGGACTTCACCGACCGGAACTGCGTCGTCCTGGGCAATGTCAACGTCAACTCGCCGCTGGTCTGGGACGCCACCATGACCACGGCTTTGCGCGCCTATGCCCGCGCCAACCAGGCGGCTGTCATCGTGCCCTTCATCCTCGGCGGCGCCATGGGCCCGGTGACCAATGCCGGCGCCATCGCCCAGTCGCTGGCCGAGACCATGGCCGGCTGTGCCCTGACCCAGCTCGAACGGCCCGGCGCGCCCGTCATCTTCGGCAATTTCCTGTCGTCCATGTCGCTGCGCTCGGGTTCGCCGACCTTCGGCACGCCGGAACCGGCGATCGGCTCGATGGTCATCGGGCAACTGGCCCGGCGGCTCAACCTGCCGCTGCGCTGCTCCGGCAATTTCACCACCTCCAAGCTGCCCGACGCCCACGCCATGAACGAAGGCACCATGTCGATGCTGGCGGCGGTGCATTGCGGCGCCAACTTCATCCTGCACTCGGCCGGTTTCCTCGACGGGCTGTTGTCGATGTCCTACGAGAAGTTCGTCATGGACGCCGATTTCTGCGGCGCGCTGCACACCTATCTCGACGGCGTCAAGATCGACGACAACCAGCTGGCGCTCGACGCCTTCCGCGAGGTCGGGCCCGGCAACCATTTCTTCGGCTGCGCCCACACCATGGCCAATTACGAGACGGCATTCTGGGATTCGGCCATCGCCGACAACGAGCCTTACGAGAAATGGGAGGCGGCAGGCTCGGTCGACGCCGCCACTCGCGCCAACCGGCGCTGGAAGACGATGCTCGCCGAGTATGAGGCGCCGCCGCTCGACGAAGGCATAAACGAGGCGCTGCAGGACTTCATGGCGCGCAGGAAGGCGTCGATGGAAGATGCCTGGTATTGAGGCCGCCCTATGCAGGACACGGCCTTCGATCCCCTCGCTGCTCTGAAAACCTACCACGCGGCAATCGACGTGCTCGACTTCGCCGCCATCGAAGCCTGTTTCGCGCCTGACGCCTGTTATGTCTCCGATGGTGTCGGTGACGCCGTCGTCGGCCGCGACGCGATCATGGCGGCGTTTCGCGGCTATTTCGCCTGTTATGGCGACCAGGTTTCCAAGGACGAGCAGGTGGCGGCATTGTCACAGTGCTCCGCCTGGTCGCGCTGGCGGCTCGAGGCGACGCATGCCGTGTCAGGTGTCCGTCTTGTCAGGTCGGGCGAGGAGACGGTGACGTTCGACGTCGACGGCAGGATCATGCGTGTCGAGGTGAAGGATGACGCTGGCGCGCAAGGCAGCGGCCGATGATGCGTGCTATTGAGGGCCATCACGCCAACGCCGAGGCCGCCATGAAAGCCGCTTTTGCAACTGCCATCCTGCCCTTTCTGGTCATGCCTGCCATGGCCGGCACCGCCGTCGAGGCGGTCAGGCCGTTCTACGACCATGTCGGACTCGAACTCGATCCGGCCGAGCGCGGCCGTTTCGTCGATCCGGCCAAGGCGGTGCTCGACGCCCGCGACCAGCTCGAGAAATCGGAGCAGGGCGATTGCCTCGATGCCAACATGCCGCTCGACAGCACAGCCTATGACAAGGCCGAACTCGACAGGAGCCTGAAGATCATCGGCTCGGAAACCGGCGACACGGCGATCGTCGTCGCGGCGTTTACGGCTCAGGGCGAGCCGCATCGCATGCAGTGGAAGCTGAAGAAGGTCGACGGCGAATGGAAGGTCGCCGACCTGCTGTCGGTGACCAATGAATGGGCGCTCAGCCAGTATCAATGCCAGTGAGCGCCGCTATCCCTTCGATGCGTTCAGCCGCGGCCGCGATAGGGCGCAACACCCGTGTCGGGCAGCCACACGCCTTCCGGCGGCCTTCCGGTCTGCCAGAACACGTCGATCGGGATGCCGCCGCGCGGATACCAGTAGCCCGCGATGCGCAGCCACAGAGGTTTTGTCGCGGCGACGACGCGGCGGCCGATCATCACGGTGCAATCCTCGTGGAAGGCGCCGTGGTTGCGGAACGAGACCATGAACAGCTTCAGCGACTTGGATTCGACCAGCAGCCGGTCCGGGGCATAGTCGATGACGATGTGGGCGAAGTCGGGCTGGCCGGTGACAGGGCACAGCGAGGTGAACTCCGGGCAGGTGAAGCGCACGATGGCGGGCGGGCCGCCGAGGCGGTCGTAAGGCACGGTTTCGAGCACGGCGGTCTCGGGCGAGGCCGGCGTCTGCACCTGGGTGCCAAGCTGGGTGAGGCTGTCGGTGATGGTCATTGGGCGGCTCTTCTGGATGGGCCTGGCTCAATGCCCGAAAGGCGGCATGCGCCAGACTGCACGGGCCAGATTTTCAAGTGGCGTGTATTAGCGCCTGACAATGCGGGAAGGCAATGACCAGCAACGATCCGCTTCTCCAGCCCTACCAGCTCCGGCATCTCACGCTCAAGAACCGCATCATGTCGACGAGCCACGAGCCGGCCTACTCCGAGGACGGCATGCCCAAGGAGCGCTACCGGCTCTACCATGCCGAGAAGGCCAGGGGCGGCATGGCGCTGACCATGACGGCGGGCTCGGCCATCGTCTCGCGCGACAGCCCGGCCGCCTTCGGCAACCTGCACGCTTATGACGATGCCATCGTGCCCTGGATGGCCGAGCTGGCGGATGCCTGCCACGCGCATGACTGCAAGGTGATGATCCAGCTCACCCATCTCGGCCGGCGCACCGCCTGGAACAAGGCCGACTGGCTGCCGGTGCTGAGTGCCTCGCCGGTGCGCGAGGCCGCCCATCGCACCTTCCCCAAGACCGCCGAGGACTGGGACCTCGACCGCATCGTCGGCGACTATGCCTCGGCCGCCCAGCGCATGCAGGCAGCGGGGCTCGACGGCATCGAGTTCGAGGCCTATGGCCATCTGCTCGACGGCTTCTGGTCGCCGGCGACGAACCATCGCGACGATGTCTATGGCGGCTCGCTCGACAACCGCCTGCGCTTCACCTGGCGGGTCATCGATGCGGTGCGCGCCGCCGTCGGCCCGGATTTCCTCGTCGGCATCCGCATGGTCGCCGACGAGGATTTTGACAAGGGCCTGTCCAGGCAGGAGGGCGTCGAGATCGCCCAGAGGCTGGCCTCGTCGGGGAAATTCGACTTCCTCAACATCATCCGCGGCCATATCGACACCGATGCCGCACTGACCGGCGTCATCCCCATCCACGGCATGCCGTCCTCGCCGCATCTCGATTTTGCCGGCGAGGTCAGGGCGGCAACGAAGTTCCCGGTTTTCCACGCCGCACGCATCGCCGACGTCGCCACCGCCCGCCATGCCATTGCATCAGGCAAGCTCGACATGGTCGGCATGACACGCGCCCACATCGCCGACCCACACATCACCGCCAAGGTGATGGCCGGCGAAGAGCACCGGATAAGGCCCTGCGTCGGCGCCACCTACTGCCTCGACCGCATCTATGAGGGCGGCGGCGCGCTCTGCATCCACAATGCCGCCACCGGCCGCGAGGCGACGATCCCGCATGTCATTTCCCGCACCGACGGGCCGCTGCGCAGAACCGTCGTGGTCGGCGCCGGCGCTGCCGGGCTTGAGGCGGCACGGGTCCTTGCCGAGCGCGGCCACAAAGTGACCGTCCTTGAAGCCGCGAGCCAGGCCGGCGGCCAGATCAGGCTGGCCGCCCAGAACCCGCGCCGGCGCGAGCTGATCGGCATCGTCGACTGGCGGCTGGCCGAGCTGGAGCGCCTCGGCGTCGAGATCCGCTACGACGTCTGGGCCGGCGCGGACGACGTGCTGGCGCTCGACCCCGACGCCGTGGTGATCGCCACCGGCGGCCTGCCGCAGAACCCGCCGCTCGACGGCGGCGACGAGCTGGTGACCTCGAGCTGGGACATCATTGCCGGCAGCGTCAAGCCGGCCGAAAACGTACTGCTTTATGACGACAATGGCGGCCACCAGGGCATGACGGCGGCCGAGCTGATCGGCAAGGCCGGCAGCAAGCTCGAGCTTCTGACGCCGGAGCGCTTTTTTGCCCCCGAGATCGGCGGCATGAACCACGTGCCCTATATGGAGGCGTTTCACCGCCATGGCGTGAAGATCACCATCAACACGCGGCTGCAGCGGGTGCGGCGCGACGGCAACCAGCTGGTGGCAACGCTTGTTTCGGATTTCGCCAAGGGCTGGAGCGAGGAGCGCCGCGTCGACCAGGTGGTGGTCGAGCATGGCACGCTGCCGCTCGACGAGCTCTATCTCGAACTCAAGCCTTTGTCGAAGAATTCAGGCGCCATCGACTATAACAGCCTGATCCATGGCGGTGACATCTTCCCTGACAACAATCCGGATGGCCGTTTCCTCTTGCTGCGCATCGGCGACGCGGTCCAGGCGCGCAACATCCACGCCGCCATCTATGACGGCATCCGCTTCGGCCTCAGGATCTGACGGTCTCCGCCGTCAGCCAGCGTACGAATTCGCGCAGGCCCGGCCGGTCCTCGCTGCCGGGGCGGAAGGCGAGCCGGTAGGGCGCTTCGCCGGCGATGCGGTTGGGCGAGGCCATGACCAGCCGGCCGGTGCCGAGTTCGCGTTCGGCCAGCACCTCAGGCACCAGCGCCACGCCGAGGCCGGCAACCGCCGCCTCGACCACCATCGAGAACTGCTCGAAGCGATGGCCCCGCAAGGTCGTGCGCGGGTCGATGCCGGCGGCCTGGAACCATTGCAGCCACAGCGTCGGCCGCGTCGACTGCTGCAAAAGCGGCAGCGCGGCGAGTTCGGCGTCATCGAGTGCTGCGCGGCCATCGAGCAGGGCAGGCGAGGCGACCACCACCAGGACCTCGTCGAACAGCCTGACGATGCCTGCCTGTCCCGCCCCGGCCGGACCGCGCTGGATCGCGGCATCGAAAGCTTCGGTCTCGAAGTCGACGGTTTCCAGCCGCACCGCGAGGTCGATGGCGACATGCGGGTGGGCGGCGTGGAAGCCGGCGAGCCTGGGGATCAGCCAGCGGTCGGCCAATGTTGGCAGTACCGCGAGGCTGAGCACGTCGGACTGGCCGCCGAAAGCCATGGTGCGCACCGCCGCCTCATGCAGGCTGTCGAGGATGGCCTCGGCATCGCGGGCAAAGCGCCGGCCGGCATCCGACAAGGCCAGCCGCTGCCTGACACGGTGGAACAGCGCCACGCCGAGCCGGTCCTCCAACTGGCCGATCGAGCGGCTGACCGAGCTCTGCGTCAGGCCGAGCTGATCGGCGGCGCGAATTGTCGTGCCGAGGCTGGCGCAGGCGCGAAACGCCTCAAGCTCCGCAATCGTTGGGACATAGCTGCGGCGCATCGCCTGGCCTTTGACCGAGTTGATCGAATTTACGCATAAACTATGCGAGATTACTTGTTAGCGAAATGTGCCGAAGCGGTCTAGGATGTCTGGGAAATCACCCATTCTCCGGAGGAACCATGAGCGCATCCACACCGGCCGGCGGCGGCAGCTTTGTCTGGGCCGACCCGTTCCTGATCGAAGACCAGCTGACCGAGGACGAGCGCATGGTGCGCGACGGCGCCGCAGCCTTTGCCGCCGACAAGCTCGCGCCGCGCATCGAGGAGGCCTATCTCGACGAGAAGACCGATCCGGCGATCTTCCGCGAAATGGGCGAGGCCGGCCTGCTCGGCATCACCGTTCCCGAGGAATATGGCGGCCTTGGCGCCGGCTACGTCACCTATGGTCTCGTCGCCCGCGAGGTCGAGCGCGTCGATTCCGGCTATCGCTCGATGATGTCGGTGCAGTCGTCGCTGGTGATGTACCCGATCTATGCCTATGGCTCCGAGGAGCAGCGCAGGAAGTACCTGCCCAAGCTTGCTTCGGGCGAGTGGATCGGCTGCTTCGGCCTGACCGAGCCGGATGCGGGTTCCGACCCGGGCGGCATGAAGACCCGCGCCGAGAAGACCGCCAATGGCTACAGGATCTCCGGCTCGAAGATGTGGATCTCGAACGCGCCGATCGCCGACGTCTTCGTCGTCTGGGCCAAGTCTGCAGCCCATGACAACCAGATCCGCGGTTTCGTGCTCGAAAAGGGCATGAAGGGCCTGTCAGCGCCGAAGATCGGCGGCAAGCTGTCGCTGCGCGCCTCGATCACCGGCGAGATCGTCATGGAAGGCGTCGAAGTCGGCGAAGACGCGCTGCTGCCCAACGTCTCGGGCCTCAAGGGGCCGTTCGGCTGCCTCAATCGCGCCCGCTACGGCATTTCCTGGGGTGTTATGGGTGCGGCCGAGGATTGCTGGCACCGCGCCCGGCAATATGGCCTCGACCGCAAGCAGTTCGGCAAGCCGCTGGCCGGCACCCAGCTCTACCAGAAGAAGCTGGCCGACATGCAGACCGAGATCGCGCTCGGCCTGCAGGGGTCGTTGCGCGTCGGCCGCCTGATGGACGAGCATAAATTCGCGCCCGAGATGATCTCGATCGTCAAGCGCAACAATTGTGGCAAGGCCCTCGACATCGCCCGTATCGCCCGCGACATGCATGGCGGCAACGGCATCCAGATCGGCTACCACGTCATGCGCCATGCGCAGAACCTGGAGACGGTCAACACCTATGAAGGCACGCATGACGTGCATGCGCTGATCCTGGGCCGCGCCCAGACCGGCCTGCAGGCGTTCTTCTAGAGCGTCTTGCACAATTCCGGACGGAAAACCGCTTCGCAGTTTTCCTGGAATTGCGCCGTGCGTCAGCCGCAACCCGAAATCGCTGAAACGGCCGCGAAGCAAGCGCTTCGCGGCCGCTTTTGCTTGGCGCCGCAAACTGCCCGCGCATGCAGAATGGCTTTCGCTTTCAGGTTTAGGAAGTGCGAATATATTTCGACTTACACGCGAATTGTTTCATTGGCTTGAAACACTGGCGGCGGCTGCCAACCTCAAACGGTTACATCGCATCGATAACTCCGGACCTGGGCGGCAGTTTCGCCTGCGTGCGGGGAGAATAATCTGTGAGCGATCAGACCAGGGCTGAGAACGCCAACCAGATCTTGTGGTTCGGCGACAACCTGATGACCATCCGTGTGCCGGCCGGCGCCGGCGACGACCAGATCAGTGTCATCGAATGCCGCATGCCGCATGGCGAAACGACGCCGCTGCACATCACGCTCAGCGGCGACGAAGTCATTCACATGCTCGAAGGCACGATGCAGTTCTTCGTCGACGGCAAGGACTTCCCTGCCCATGTCGGCCAGACGGTGATGGCGCCCAAGGGGCTGCCGCACAATTTCAGGATCGAATCGACTGACGCCGCGACCTGCCTGATCGTCACCCAGAGTGGCGCCTTCGAGCAGATGGTGCGCCAGATGAGCCTGCCGGTGCGGGCGGACGTCCTGCCGTCGAGGGGCGAACGGGACGCAAGCAGGCGCTTCTTCGACAGCTCAGTGCAACGCAACATCGAGGTCGTCGGCGCTCCGCTACCATAGCGCCGGCATCAGGCTGGACGGGTGCGGGGGCGTGTCCGTCCAGCCATCTCTTCAAAGGCTGCAAACAAACAGCGGTTCGCCGAACAGGTCAGGCTCGACGTCGAGGCCGAGGCCCGGCCCGCCGGGCACAGCCATCATGCCGCCTGAAATGGCAAATTCGCCGCTTGCATTGGCCACCGTCACCCAGTTGTGGAAGTCGACCGTGTGCTGCCTGAGATGCTCGGGCGTCGACAACAGCAGGCCCGAATAGGCCGCCGTGTCGATCTGGGCGCCGCCGGTGTCCTCGATCGTGACCTTCAGGTTTTTGGATATGGCGATGTCGCGCAACAGTTTTGCGCGCGTGAGCCCGCCCACCCGCGCGAGCTTGATGGTGATGCCGTCGACGAGCCCGTCTGATATCGCGCGGATGAGCATGTCGGCGCTGTCGATGGTCTCATCCAGCACCAGCGGCCGGTCGGTGGCGCGGCGGATGGCGAGATTTTCCTCATAACTCGCGCAAGGCTGCTCCAGCGTGTAGTCGAGATTTCGTGTCGCCATCAGGAAGCGCCGCGTCTCCGCTGTGCCCCAGCTGGCATTGGCGTCGCAGAACAGCACCGTGTCGGTGGGTACTGCTGCCCGCACCGCTTCGAGCCTCGCGATGTCCTCGTTGACGTCGAGGCCGACCTTGACCTGCAGCCGGCGATAACCCTCGGCGATGTATTTTGTCGCCCTTATGGCCATCGCCTCGGGCGCCTGCTGGGCAATCGAGCGGTAGAGCGCAAGCTGCTCGCCCTCGGCGCCGCCTGAGAGCGCGGCCAGCGACAGGCCTGAACGTTTGCCGGCCAGGTCCCAGAGCGCCATGTCGATGGCCGACTTGGCGTAAGGATGGCCCTTGAGCAACAGCTCCATGCGCCGGTAAAGCGCCTCGATGCCGGAGGCTGCACAGCCGAGCAGCTGCGGCGCCAGCTCCTTCATCGCCTCGCGGGCGCCAGCGGCAAAGGCCGGGTCGTAGAAGCTGCCGAGCGGCGCCATCTCGCCATAGCCCCTGGCACCGTCGCGGCTGGTGATCTCGACGATTGTCGAATCGAAGCCTTCGGCACTTCGACCGCCCGAGCAGCGATAGGTGCCGTCGCGAAACGGCTGCCATTGCCTGTAGATGCGGATGCCTGAAATGGTCGCGTCGGCCATGTTGTCCCCTGGGCGAAGCCTGATCGTGGCCAAGGATAAACCGGGCAGTCGGCCGCCGCGGCGAGGGAAACGGCGCTTGGCCGCGTCGTTTTCCTGACAGGTCGGGCTCTCCAGTGCAGGGTTCTTTTGCTTTCGTATGAGACGCGAATTGTTTCAGCTTTCGGATACAGCGTTCGGTTTCGCTGAATTCGAGCGGATACGGTCGCCGCTTAGATCGGGGCACCGCGGATTTTCAGACCGCGCTGCTCGAAAGGACGAGAAATGACCATGCATGCGAAGACCGACAGTGACGGCGAGTTGTTGTGGTTTGCCGGCTCTCTGGCAACCATCAAGGTATCGGGTGAGGCGGGAGCCGACACGATCAGCGTCATCGAACATCTGATGCCCTATGGCTCATCGCCGCCGCTGCACATCCATGTCAACGAAGACGAGGTGTTCCATATCCTCGACGGCGTGATGCGCTTCAATGTCGGCGGCAAGGAGCTCGTGGGTCGCGCCGGCCAGACCATGATGGCGCCGAAGGGTGTTCCGCACAGCTACCGCGTCGAATCCGCCGAGGGTGCCCGTTGCCTGACCGTCACCACGCGCGGCGACTTCGAGCGCCTGGTGCGGGAGATCGGCGTGCCCACCGACAAGGCGGAGTTGCCGCCTCAGGTCGCGCCGACGCCGGAGGCCATCACGGCGCTCACCGAGGCCTGTGCCCGCAACGGCATCGACATCATCGGCGCGCCGCTGTCCTGACCCGTCTTGAAGAGCTGGTCGTCCCGGCCGGCTCTTTTCTCGTGAAACGTGCTCGTTGCAAGGGGCCCGGCTTGGCCGCATCCTGTGCCAGGGATGATCGACCTCTCGGGTCGTATTTCCTGTAGTATCGGCCAGGTCTTGCCGCCATATCAGGCCAACGAACGGGACGTGACGCGATGACAAGTGCTTTCCTCTCCCATCTCCAGACGGAACTGTCCGGCCTCAAAACCGCCGGGCTCTACAAGTCCGAGCGCGTCATCACCTCGACGCAGGGTGCCGAGATCGAGGTCGGCGGCGAAAAGGTGCTGAACTTCTGCGCCAACAACTATCTCGGCCTCGCCGACAGCCATGAACTGCGTGACGCCGCCAAGTCAGCCCTCGACCGTTATGGCTACGGCATGGCCTCGGTGCGCTTCATCTGCGGCACCCAGGAAGAGCACAAGCAACTGGAGGCAAAACTCTCCGGCTTCCTCGGCATGGAGGACACCATCCTCTATTCCTCCTGCTTCGACGCCAATGCCGGCCTGTTCGAGACGTTGCTCGGCGAAGAGGACGCGATCATCTCGGATGCCCTCAACCACGCCTCGATCATCGACGGCGTCAGGTTGTCCAAGGCCAGGCGCTTTCGCTACGCCAACAACGACATGGCAGCACTTGAGGAGGAGCTGAAGAAGGCCGAAGGCAGCCGCTTCAAGCTGATCGCCACCGACGGTGTGTTCTCGATGGACGGCATCATCGCCAATCTCACGGGCGTCTGCGATCTCGCCGACAGATACGGGGCGATGGTGATGGTCGACGACAGCCATGCCGTCGGCTTCGTCGGCAGGAACGGGCGCGGCACCCCGGAGCATTGCGGCGTCGAGGGCAGGGTCGACATCATCACCGGCACGCTCGGCAAGGCGCTGGGCGGCGCCTCCGGCGGCTACACCTCGGGCAGACGCGAGGTCGTCGACTGGCTGCGCCAGCGCTCGCGGCCCTATCTGTTCTCCAACACGCTTGCCCCTTCCATAACAGGCGCCTCGATCAGGGTGCTCGAGCTGATCGCCGAAGGCGCGGACCTGCGCCAAAAACTCTATGCCAATGCCGAACGTTTCCGCGCCGGCATGGGCAAGCTCGGCTTCAAGCTTGCCGGCGCCGACCACCCGATCATCCCGGTCATGCTCGGAGATGCCACGGTGGCCCAGGAGATGGCGGCGCGCATGCTGAAGCGCGGCATCTATGTCATCGGCTTTTCGTTCCCGGTGGTGCCCAAGGGGCAGGCGCGCATTCGCACGCAGATGTCGGCGGCGCATTCTTCAGCCGACATCGATCGCGCGATCGCGGCCTTCGCCGAGGTCGGGCGCGAACTCGAGGTGATCTGGTAGCACTGCCGGGATTGCGAAAAGCGATTCCGGATCAAGCGATTCCGAGGACAAGACAATGTCGAACATGATGCGCGCACTGGTGAAGGCGAAGGCTGAACCGGGGATCTGGATGGCAGAGGTGCCGGTGCCGGAGGTCGGCCCCAACGACGTTCTGATCAAGGTCAGGAAGTCGGCGATCTGCGGCACCGACGTCCATATCTACAATTGGGACCAGTGGGCGCAGAAGACCGTGCCGGTGCCGATGGTGACGGGACACGAATTCGTCGGCACCGTCGCCGATTTCGGCGCCGGGGTGAAGGACTACAAGGTCGGCCAGCGTGTCTCCGGCGAAGGCCACATCGTCTGCGGCCATTGCCGCAACTGCCGGGCCGGGCGGGGACATCTCTGCCGCAACACGCTCGGCGTCGGCGTCAACCGGCCGGGTTCCTTCGCCGAATATGTCGCCATTCCCCAGCACAATGTCGTGCCGATCCCCGACGACGTCTCCGACGAAATCGCCGCGATCTTCGACCCGCTCGGCAATGCGGTGCACACCGCGCTGTCCTTCGACCTCGTCGGCGAGGACGTGCTGGTGACAGGCGCCGGGCCGATCGGCATCATGGGCGCGCTGGTCGCCCAATGTGTCGGCGCCCGGAAGGTCGTCATCACCGACATCAACCCGACCCGGCTGGCGCTGGCCCGCAAGATGGGCATCCATCACGTCGTCGACGCCTCGAAAGAGAAGCTGCGCGACGTGATGCGCGAGGAAGGCATGACCGAGGGGTTTGACATCGGCCTCGAAATGTCGGGCTCGGCGGTTGCCTTCCGCGACATGATCGAAACCATGAACAATGGCGGCAAGATCGCCATTCTCGGCATTGCCCCGACCGGTTTCGAGATCGACTGGAACAAGGTCATCTTCAAGATGCTGCATCTCAAGGGCATCTATGGCCGCGAGATGTTCGAGACCTGGTACAAGATGATCGCGCTGGTGCAGGGGCCGCTCGACGTCAGCGGCCTGATCACCCACCGCATCGGCATCGACGACTATCAGGCCGGGTTCGACGCCATGCGCAGCGGCAATTCCGGCAAGGTCGTCATGGATTGGTAGGGGGGATTGGCAGGGTATTCCATGGAAAGTTTTTTCACTGTGAGGTGAAAAATTCGAACAAAGCGCCGTTGCCAGCCGAAGCCCTGATTTGCTATTGAAGCGGGCCCTTCGGCCTGGAACCAACGATGCGCCGTCACATACGCACCCTTACTGCCCGGCATGAGCCGAAAGGCCAGATGCTCTCGCACGTCAAGTCGGGATCGGGCGCGATCGTCGGCCTGGCGGCTGTCGGCGGCCTCGCATCGGTCACCGGCCTGCCGATGCTGATTGCGCCGCTGGGCGCAACCGCGGTTCTGTTGTTCGGCCAGCCGGCCAGCCCGCTGGCCCAGCCGATCAACATCTTTGCCGGTTATTTCATCGCCACGCTGATCGGCGTCGCCGCTGCGATGGCTTTCCCCGGCCTGTGGGAAATGTCGGCGGTGGCGGTCGGCGTTTCGATCGCGCTGATGCTGATGTTCCGTGTCACCCATCCGCCGGCGGGTGCGATCCCGCTGGTGGCGACAGCCACGCCCTATCAGGGCAGCACATTGTTCATCGTCGTGCTGCTGAGCTGCATCAGCCTGCTTGTGCTGGCGCTTGTCCATCACTGGATCCCGCCGCGCGCCCAATATCCGCGCCGCGTCGACTGACGCTTTGACCTTGCCTCGGTTGCCGCCGCCGCTCTAGCTTGGGCGGCGGCATGAAGAGGTTTGACATGACATGTGAGTCGCAGATCGCAGCTGTTCGCCCGGGCAGGGGCGCATGAGCGGCCGTCTCGTCCTGCTCGGCACCAAGGGCGGGCCGGCGATCAGGCCGGGCGGCCCATGGCCGACATCGACGCTGCTCGAACTCGGCGGCCGCACTGTTGTCGTCGATTGCGGGCTCGGCGTGACGCGCGGCGTGACCGATGCCGGGCTCAGCCTCAAGGCGCTCGACCTCGTTTTCATCACCCATCTCCATTCCGACCATGTGCTCGAGCTCGGGCCGCTGCTGCATACCGCGTGGACGGCAGGGCTTGCCACACCGGTCACACTTTTCGGCCCGGTCGGATTGAATCGATACTGGCAGAGTTTCGTGCAAGCGCTTGAATTCGACATCGAAATCCGCATCGTCGACGAAGGCCGCCCGGATCTGCGCAAAATGGTCGAAGTCGTCGAGTTCGGCGAAGGCGAGGTGCTTAGCGACGGCGATCTGTCGGTTACCGCCCTGCGTGTCGACCATCCGCCCGTCACCGAGTGTTTTGCCCTGCGCTTCGAGCATCAGGGCACTTCGATCGTCTTTTCGGCCGACACGGCTTTTTTCCCGCCTTTGGCGGACTTTGCCCGCGGCGCCGACATCCTGCTGCATGAGGCGATGCTGGAGAAAGGTGTTGAGCGGCTGGTGGCGCGCACCGGCAATGGCGCGCGGCTGCGCGAACATCTGATGGCAAGCCACAGCCTGGCCGGCGAGGCGGGCACCATTGCGGCGCGTGCCGGCGTCGGCCGCCTTGTGCTCAACCACCTCATACCAGCCGACGATCCCGACATCGGCGAGGCCGATTGGGTCGAAGCTGTCAGGAAAACATGGAATGGTCCCTTGACGATTGGTCGCGACGGGCTTGTTGTGACTGACAAGGGCGAAGACGCCCCCTAACCGGGAGGACGTGCATGAAACTGGCGACGCTGAAGAACGGTTCGCGTGACGGGAAACTGGTCATCGTCTCGCGCGACCTGACGCGATACACCGATGCCTCGTTCCTGGCACCCAACCTGCAGGCGGCGCTGGACGACTGGCGCCGGATTTCCCCACATCTCGCGGCTTTGGCCGGCTCGCTCGAAATCGGCGCGGTGCCGTCGTCGCGCTTCCACGAGCATGACGCCCATTCGCCCTTGCCGCGCGCCTACCAGCGGCTCGGCGGCGGCGATGCCTTTGCCGGCCCGCGCGATCCGATCGAACTGCCCGGCAAGATCCGCGACGCAAAAATCGACGCGGCCGTCGCGGTGATCGTCTCGGACGTTGCCATGGCTGCGACCGAAGAGGCGGCGAAAGACGCGGTGGCGCTGATCGTGCTCTCCACCGACACGACCCTCGACGGCGGCCAGGCAGGCACCTCGGCCCTTTCGCCTGTCGCCGTCACCCCGGATGAGCTGGGCGGCGCCTGGGACGGGGCCGTGCATCTGCCGCTGGTTGCCGGGGCGCGCAACGTCACCTCGGTCTGGACCAGCTTTCCCAAGCTGATAGCGGACGCCGCCGCCAGCCGCGCGCTTGGCACCGGCGCCATCGTCAGGGGCGCGGTCGAGACGCTGTCGGTGTCGCTCGGCGACACGCTGCGCGTCGAAATGAAGGACAAGGCCGGCCACTCGATCTTTGGTGCTGTCGAACGCCAGGTCGGCAGGTTCGAGCCGGCCTGAGCCGCCTGGTGGAAATGACAGGCCATTTCAGCCGCATGGCGCGGAACAATCTGTGGTCCAACGACCGCATCTACCGCGCCGTGCTGGCCCTGCAGCCGGGTGAGCTCGAGGCCGAACGGACGAGCTTTTTCCCCTCGCTCAAGGACACGCTGAACCACATTCTGGAAGTCGACCTGTTCTATCTCGACATGATCGAGGAAGGCGGCGAGGGGCAGAAGCTGTTCGATCGTTTTGTCGCGCTCGACACGGCCTCAGCCCTTGCCGCGGCGCAGGCCGAGTTCGACCGGCGACTGGTCGCCCGTTGCGACGGTCTGAGTGCAGCCGATCTCGACAGGCGGGTGCTGTCGGATCGCGGCGAGGCCGGCCAGATCCCCGAACGCATCGGCGACCTCCTGGCCCATCTGTTCATTCACCAGATCCATCACCGCGGCCAGGTTCATGCGATGCTGTCGGGCACATCGGTCGCGCCGCCGCAGCTCGACGAGTTCTTCCTCGACTATGATCTGCGCTTCAGGGGAGAAGAGGTCGAGCGGCTGGGGATCTAGAGCGGGCAAGACGCGTGTCGGTGACCGCGTCTTGCCGGTTGGCCGGTCAGCCCTTGCTCTGCTGGATTGCCATATAGAGATTGGTGCAGCGTGTACCCGAACGGCAATAGGCGAAAACAGGACCGTCCATCTCGTCGAGCGCTTCGGCCATGTCGGCAACATTGTCGCCGGTCATGGCGCCGCTGATGACCGGGATGTAGCGGAAGGCAAGGCCGGCGGCTTCGACGGCGGACTTGACGCTGTCCGCGGAGGGCTGGCCGGGCTGTTCGTCGTCGGGCCGGTTGCAGATGACACTCTTGAAGCCGGCGGCCTTGATGGCGGCAACTTCATCAGGGGTGATCTGGCCTGAAACCGAGTAGTCGTCGGTGATCTGACGGTATTCCATCTTGGTCCTCACAGTTTGTTGGCCGCCTTGGCGGCGCGTCGGCGCCAGTCTTGCCACTGCTGGCGCCGCGGGGCAACTGCTGTAGGACCTCGTTCAGGCAGCCGGGCGCTGCCAGGACGGGAACGGATCGACGAGATCGCGCCATTTGCCCGGCGTGAAGGACGAGGCGTCGACAAGACAGTGGTCGAGCTCGGCGCGGATTTGCTGCTCGTTCATCGGATCGCAGCCGATGAAGACGATCTCCTGACGGCGGTCGCCCCAGACCGGGTCGAGATAGGGCTTCATCGCTTCATGCCATTCGGCATGGTCGGGCCATTGCCCGCGCGGCACTGCCGACCACCACAGGCCGCGCTTGCCGGTGCGCACCAGGGCGCCGGCCTGGCTGATCTCGCCGACGAATTCGGACCTTGTGGCGAGCCAGAAGAAGCCCTTGGCGCGGACGACGCCGGGCCATTGGCGGTTGATGAAGGCGTGCAGCTTCTCGGGGTCGAACGGCCGCCGCGCGCGATAGACGAAGGAGCGGATGCCATATTCCTCGGTTTCGGGCACGTGATCGCCAAAGCCGTTCAACTCCTTGAACCACAAGGGATGCTGTTCGGCCTTGTCGAAATCGAACAGGCCGGTGCCGAGGACGGTGTCTGTCGGCACCCGGCCGAAATCGGTCTCGACCAGCCGGGCATCGGGGTTGAGCGCGACGACGATCTTGCGCGCCGCGTCGCGGTCGGCGGCACTGGCAGTCGAGGCCTTGTTGAGCACGACGACATCGGCAAATTCGATCTGCTCGACGAGCAGGTCGACCAAGGCACGATCGTTGCCGGGGCCGGCCTGTTCGCCACGGTCGCTTAGGAAATCGGACGACGCATAGTCCTTGAGCAGATTGGCGGCGTCGACGACAGTCACCATGGTGTCGAGGCGGGCGACGTCGGACAGGCTTTGGCCGTTCTCGTCGCGGAACTGGAAGGTCGAGGCGACGGGCAGGGGCTCGGAAATGCCTGTCGATTCGATCAGCAGGTAGTCGAAGCGGTTCTGCCCGGCGAGCGCGCGCACCTCCTTGAGCAAATCGTCGCGCAAGGTGCAGCAGATGCAGCCATTGGTCATTTCGACCAGCTGCTCGTCGGTGCGCGACAGGTCGGCGCCGCCGTCGCGGACAAGCGCTGCGTCGATGTTGACCTCGCTCATGTCGTTGACGATGACGGCGACGCGAAGGCCGTCGCGGTTGTTGAGGATGTGGTTGAGAAGCGTGGTCTTTCCTGCACCGAGGAAACCGGACAGCACTGTCACGGGCAGTCGTGTCGGCTTGTTTGGGACGGGCATTGGTCATTCCCTTCGATGTGGGTAGCCGTTGACGGATGCCGCCGGCCAGGACGTGGGGGAAGAGTCCGGCGACGGATGCCGCCGGCCAGGACGTTGGGGAAGAGCCCGGCGGCGAACGCCGCCGGATGTGCGAGTCGCTGCTCAGTGCGTTTCGCCGGAGCCGCCGACGGCAACGAGGTTGAAGGGCTTGCCTTCGAGCGCGATGTCGTCGCCTTGCTTGAAGCTCTCAGCATCGACGATATGCAGCACGCTCTTGAGCGGATCGGAGACGACGATGCGGCTGCCGGCAACCGCGATGCGCGGGCGCGGGTCGCTCCAGTGGCCGTCCATGGAGTAGGGTTCGGTCAGCTTCAGCGAGGCGTCGATCTTGCCCGCGACCACGTCGATGCGGTGCAACTGGCCGTCCTCGGTGAAGACATAGGCAAATTTCGCCCGCACCGGATCGACGGTGAAATGCACCCGGCGCGTCGGCAGCTCGATCAGCCGGAAGGCGTCTTCCGACTTCGGGTCGATCAGCACGACAGCGCTTGGGCCATAATTGCCGAGGAAATATTGCAGGCCGCGGCCGCCGACCAAAGTCGTCGATTTGCCCGCGGGCAAGGCCTTGTCATAAGGCAAAAGCTCGATCTTGCCGTCGCCTGAGGTGATAAGAAGCCCTTCGGCGCAGGCAATGGCCACCAGGTTGCCCGAGGATGCTTCGCCATGCAGGTCGGGGCAGGCATGGATATCGCCGACGGTCGCACCGGCGCGATCGACGACACGAATGCCTGTCGGCAGCTCGTCGGGTTTGTCCGTGTTGGGCTCCGATATCAGCACGTCGTCGCCAAGGGCGATCGCGACGCCATGGTGGGGAGCGTCGGTCACCACCTCGCGGATGGCCGGCTTGCCGTCCAGAATGTCAGCCTCGCGGGTGACGCGCGCCTTGCCTTCGCCGTCGAAGAACAGGGCGATGTCGCCGTCATGATCGACGAAATGCGACGGCTTCTTGCCCTCGAAGGCGACGTCGAGCAGCTTGGGTGCCTCGACCTTGATGTCGCCGTGGTCGCCATGGTCGCCGAAGGCGATGCCGCTCGACAGCACCGAGATCACGTCGCCCTTGCCTTGCACGGCAAAGATGCTGCGGCCGCTGTCTGAGCGGTAGAGGCTGGTTGGCGCCTTGACGTCGAAGGTTTCGATCGTCTTGCCGGTTTCCATGTCGAGGGCATGGACGACTGAGGCTGCATGGTCGGAGACGAACAGCCGCCATGCCGTCTTTTCCTCTGAAGAGGCGGGGGTGGTGGCGAGGCCGATCAGCATGGCGAGCGCGGATGCCGTGGCGAGCAGGTGTTTCATGATGTCCTCATAAATGTTATTACATAACAGATTGTGCGAGAAGAAAAGGCGAGGTTTTGCGCCCCGCCTTCACCAGGCTGGTTGGGTCGTGCGGCAGCCCGATCGCGCGGGCCGCCGGTGCTTCGGACGGGCAGTCCTAGCTGCCGAGGATCGCGCCCTTGATGGTGGCGATGTTGGACTTCATCATGTCGATATAGGTTGCAGCAGGGCCGTCGGCCTTGGACAGGGCATCGGAGTAGAGCGTGCCGCCGACCTTGACCCCGGTTTCGGCCGAAATCTGCTCGACAAGGCGCGGATTGGTGATGTTTTCGACGAAGATCGCCGACGCCTTGTCGCCGCGAACCTGCGAGATCAGGGCCGCCACGTCGGCAGCGGAGGCCTCGGCTTCGGTCGAAATGCCTTCAGGGGCCAGGAAGGTCAGGCCATAGGCGTTTTCGAAATAGCCGAAGGCGTCATGCGAGGTGATGACGGTGCGCTTCGCCTCGGGGATCGATGCCACCGCTTCCTTGACCTCGGTCTCGGCCGCGGTGAGTTTGGCCGTATAGGCGTCGGCGTTGCTCTTGTAGGCATCGCAACCGGCGGCATCCGCCGCGCAGAAGGCGTCGGCGATGTTCTTCACATAGATCTTGGCATTGGCGATCGACTGGAAGGCATGCGGGTCGAGGTCGCCGTGATGGTGGTCATCACCGCCTGCCTCAGCGGCGTGCTCATGTTCTTCCTTCATCTTGATCGGCTCGACGCCCTTTGTCAGCTCGACGACCGACGCCTTGGTGGCGCTGGCCTCGACAAGCCGCTGCAGGAAACCCTCGAACTGCAGGCCGTTGACGAGCACGACATCGGCCTTGGACATCTTCACCGCATCGGCGGGCGAAGGTTCATAGACATGGGCGTCGCCGTCGGGGCCGACGAGTGTGGTCAGCTCGATGCGGTCGCCGCCGACATTTCTGGCGAAATCGCCGATGATCGAGAAGCTCGCCACCACTTTCAGCGGTTCGGCTGCGGCCGAAATCGTGGTCAGCGAAGTTAATGTTATAACGCTCATAAGCGAGGCGAAGCCAATTGTTCTGAGCATGTGTCTCTCCATGTTGAAGCGGATCAGGCGGTGCGGTGGCGGTGGCGGCGCAGCTTGGTGTTGAAGACGCCGCGTGTGCCGAAAAGGATGGAGGCGAGATAGATCGCGCCTGAAGACAGGATGATGGCCGGGCCCGAGGGCAGGGAGGCGTGGTAGGACACCAGCAGGCCGGCGATGCAGGAGATGGCGCCGAAGCCGAAGGCGAGCGCACACATCGGCTCGACGCGCGCCGTCCAGAAGCGTGCCGCGGCTGCCGGCAACATCATCAGGCCGACCGAAAGCAGCGTACCGAGCGCCTGGAAGCCGCCGACGAGATTGAGCACGACGAGGCCGAGGAAGATGAAATGGACAGGCGTGCCAAGCCGGCTGACCGAGCGCAGGAACAGCGGATCGAGGCATTCGGCGACGAGTGCGCGCCAGAAGATGGCGAGCGTCAAAAGCGTCAGGCCCGATATCAGCGCGATCAGCGTCAGCGCGTCGTCATTGAGCGCCAGCACGGTGCCGAACAGCACATGCATCAGGTCGACGCTCGAGCCGCGCAGCGACACGATCAGCACGCCGAGCGCCAGCGAGATCAGGTAGAAGGCGGCCATAGAAGCGTCTTCGCGCTGCACGGTGAAGCGTGACACAGCACCTGCGCCGAGCGCCACGATGACGCCGGCGATCAGCCCGCCAATGGTCATCGGCACGATCTGCAGGCCATAAAGCAGGAAGCCGGCGGCAGCACCGGGCAGGATGGCGTGCGCCATGGCGTCGCCGGTCAGGCTCATGCGCCGCAGCATCAGGAAGACGCCGACCGGGCAGGCGCCCAGTGCCAGCATCAGCGAGCCGGCCAGCGCGCGCTGCATGAAGCCGAATTCGACGAAAGGAGCGATCAGGAACTCATACATGGCGAAGGTCACGCTGCCCGGGGGCCGGATTCATGGTCGGGATGATCATGGACCTCGCCATGATCGTGATGGTGATGCCCGCCATGTCCCTCTGTGTGGGAATGCGCGTGGTCATGTCCATGAGCGTGGGAATGCGCATGGCCGTGCCCGTCATCCGGCTCGCACCAGGGCGCATCGTCATGCCAGGCCTCGTCGAAACGGCGCGCCTTGAGCAGGTTTTCCGGGCGCAGCACCTCGCGCGTTTCGCCCCAGGCGACCGGCCGGCGGGCCAGAAGCAGCGTGTGCGGGAAATGTGCGCGCACCAGTTCGAGGTCGTGGGCGACGACAAGCACCGTGCGGCTTTCGCCATGCCAGCGCTGGATCAGCTGGATCAGGTCGCCGACAGTCTTGGCGTCGACCGCGTTGAACGGTTCGTCGAGCAGGATCAGATCGGCATCCTGCACCAGCACACGGGCAAACAGCGCGCGCTGCAGCTGGCCGCCCGACAGCGTGTCGATGGCGCGCTTTTCGAAACCTTCGAGGCCAACCGCCATCAGCGCCTTGGAGACGGCATCGCGGTCTTCCCTGGAATAGCGGCCAAGCAGGCCGCGCCTCGGCCAGAGACCGAGCGAGACAAGATCGACGACGCGGGCCGGGAAGCTGCGGTCGAGTTCGGACTGCTGCGGCAGATAGGCGACGCGTTTGCCCGGTGTGACGGTGCAGATGCCGGCCATCGGCTTCAGCACGCCGACGATGCCCTTCATCAAAGTGGATTTGCCCGAGCCATTGGCGCCGATCACGGCGGTCAGCGATCCCGAGCTGATCGAGCCGCTGAGATGGTGCACTGCCGGATGGCTGTTGTAGCCAAGCGTCAGGTCCTTGAATGTCAGGCAGGCGTCGGTCATCGGCTTCATGCTTTGTCGCAGCGAACTGGTCCCCCTGGATATGTGATGTTATTACATTAGTCAACGAGGTCGGGCGACAAACCGGTGGATCGGTGCGGCAAAGCCGCTGGCCCACGCAATTCGACCACTGCGGCCTTGCCCGGGGAGGTGGCAAAATCTAAGAAGGCGCCACCCCTAACGGAAGGAGACCCACCCATGAGCGTTCGTCGTATCGATGTCGGCCCCCGCATGAGCCAGATCGTCATCCACAACAACACCGTTTACCTGGCTGGCCAGGTCGGCGCCCCGGGCGAAAGCGTTGCCGCGCAGACCAAGGCCATCCTGGCCGAGATCGACGCGCTGCTCGCCAAGGCCGGCACCGACAAGACCAAGATCCTGCAGGCGATCATCTGGCTCGACGACATGTCGACCTTCGCCGAGATGAACTCGGTCTGGGATGGCTGGGTGCCGCAGGGCAACACGCCGGCGCGCGCCACTGGCGAAGCCAAGCTGGCCGGCCCGGAATACAAGGTCGAGATCATCGTCACCGCCGCTGCATAAGCGACGCGTTTCGGCTCGAAGCCCAAAGAACGCCGCGTATCCAAGGGGATGCGCGGCGTTTCTGATTCTGCATCGAGGCGACTTGGAAAAACTAACGGTGTCTGGCGAACAGGTCCCGCTGAGCCTGGTTGACGGAGCCATCGTCCCAATCGACTTCACGCTTCGACAACGGCATATGGGGTCGTCGATGCTGATTGTCGTAGAACAGGGTGCCATGAATTCCCAAGGCATCGCGCTTCAGCACGGGACGGCTCCACAACTGCGCCAGGACCGAGCCTGCGGCCTTCTTGCCGAGCCGCTCGATCAGGTCTTCGACCAACTCCACGTCGCGTCCAGCCGGGAAGATGGCGGCAAACTCCTCCTCCGTTGCCTGGAACACGCTGAAGGTGGCGTTCTCAGCGCCGTCGATGATCTGGATGTTTTTCGTGGGGCGCAATTTGACACTCGACATGCACGGCGACAATCGAAGCTGATTGGCGTGAGATGAAAGCCTTTGCTCAAGACCGCCTGGGCGGGCAGGACTGAGCTGCATGTTGCCGCCGGCGGATGCTCGCTCAAAATCGCCTAGCCGTCGGACGGCGTGAAGCGCGCCACCACGGCATGCGCATTGGCCGGATAGGTGAAGCGCACATGGGTGACCGGGCGCTCTGCGCTCCAGGTCCGCCTTTCGATGATCAGGCAGGGCGCGCCGCTGGCGAGGCCAAGGTCGGCGGCCGTCTCGCCATCGGCGGAGGCGGCGCGAATGACATGTTCGGCAGCACTCCACGGCACCTGTCCGATCAGCCACGGCCCGGGCGCCGATTTGCGAAACTCCTGATCGGCGGCTTCGGGCACGGCGGCGAGGCTGATCAGCCGGTCCTCGACGCAGAATGGACGCACCCCGGCATAATGCAGGCACTGCAAGGCCAGGAGCTGGCCTGCGGTCGACGGGCTGGGGCCGAGCCTGTCGCGGTCGACTGTCGTGGCGCGCCGCTTGGTCTGGGCCATCAGCTCGTAGCGATAGGGCAGGCCGAGCGCTTCGACCTCGACGCGGATGTCGTGGATTTCGAGCACCGCCGCCTGCGATTGCGGCCGGCGCACGAAGCTGCCGGAGCGGCGCCGCCTTTCGATCAGCCCGGCCTTGGCGAGCTGCGACAGCGCCTTGTTCACGGTCATGCGCGAGCAGCCATATTGCTCGGTCAGCTCGTGTTCGAACGGAATGCGGTAGCCGGGCTCCCATTCGCCCGAGACGATGCGGTCCCTGATGTCGTTGAGGATGCGCTGGTAGAGCGATGTCGATGCATCGCCGCCAACCGTCTCTTCAACCATCTCCGCTATCGAATCGGACACCCCAGTCTCCCTTTCTTACGCCGCCGTCAGTTCCATCATCACGTTACGAAACCGGGCCGCAATAGCATCCCTGCGGAAATGTGCGCCATCAGTCACGACTTTGCGGCCATTTGCCCAGACACAGTCGACTTTTCCGCCCGAGGCGAAGATCCAGGCATCGAGAATGGCGTCGTCCGACTTGCCGGCAAGCGTCGGGTGGGTGGGCGCGAGCGAGACGAAATCGGCGGCAGCGCCGGCGCCAAGTCCCGCCGTGCCCACGCCGAGCGCCTGGGCGCCGCCGCCAAGTGCCGCATCGAACAAGGCGCGGCCGGTCGACTGGCCTGAGGTGGCAAGCACATTGCGGGCGCGATGGGCGAGGCGCTGCGAATATTCGAGCATCCTGAGTTCGCCACTGAGGCCGATCTCGACATTCGAATCCGAGCCGACGCCGTATTTGCCGCCATGTTCGACAAACAGCGGTGCGGCAAAGACGCCGTCGCCGAGATTGGCCTCGGTGATCGGGCACAGGCCGGCGACCGCGCCCGACCGCGCCATGGCGATCGTCTCGGCTTCGGTCATGTGGGTGGCGTGGATCAGGCACCAGCGCCTGTCGACATCGGCGTGGCTAAGCAGCCATTCCACCGGCCGGGCGCCCGACCAGGCGACGCAGTCTTCGACTTCCTTGACCTGTTCGGCGATGTGGATGTGAACAGGGCCTGACGTCAGCGCGGTGACTATGGCCAGTTCGTCAGGCGTTGCGGCGCGCAGGCTGTGCGGCGCAAGGCCGAGCACCGCACCGTTGATGCCCTTCAGCGCTTCGCCGCACCTCTCAAAAAGCCTGGCGAAGCGATTCGTATCGTTGATGAATCGGCGCTGGCCGTCATTGGCGGGCGCGCCGCCGAAACCCGAATGGGCGTAGAACACCGGCAGCAAGGTCAGCCCGATGCCGGTATCGACAGAGGCCGCCGCGATGCGTTCGGCCATCTCGGCGATGTTGGCATAGGGGCTGCCGTCGCGGTCGTGATGGAGATAGTGGAACTCGCCGACGCGAGAAAAACCGGCCTCCAGCATTTCGACATAGAGCTGGGCTGCGACCGCCTCGACCTGCTCCGGTGTCATCGACAGCGCGAAGCGGTACATCACCTCCCGCCAGGACCAGAAGCTGTCCGACGACGGCCCGCGGATTTCGGCGAGGCCGGCCATGCCGCGCTGGAAGGCATGGCTGTGCAGATTGGGCATGCCGGGCAGGACAATGGCGTGGCGCTCGTCGCCGGGCTGAGCGGCCTTGCCTGTTTCCACCGTCGCGATGCGGCCGCCGGCCAATGTCATCCGCACGTTGCGTTGCCAGCCGTCGGCCAGCAGCGCCTGTTCCGCAAAGATCGTCGCCACCAGAATCTCCTCACCTTTCATGTGCACGATAGCACTTGCATCGCCTTTCTGATATGTATATACATAATCGCAGTTGGAGGAAACGAAAAAGATGATGGCTGGCAACCAATCAGCGACATCGGCAAGAATCTGGCGCAATGCGCGGCTGGCGACGCTGGCTGAAGCTGCCACCGGCCTTGGCATTGTCGAAAACGGTGCGATTGCCGCCCGTGACGGCCGCATCGTCTTTGCCGGCCCGGAAGCCGACATGCCCCAGGCTCTGCGCGACGGTGCCGACCTCATCGACTGCGAGGGGCGCTGGATCACGCCGGGCCTGATCGACTGCCACACCCATCTCGTCCATGCCGGCAACCGCGCCAACGAGTTCGAGATGCGGCTGGCGGGTGCGACCTATGAAGAGGTGGCGCGGGCAGGGGGCGGCATCGTCTCGTCGGTCAAGGCGCTGCGCGCGGCGAGCCAGTCCGATCTGGTGGCTCAGACCTTGCCGCGCCTCGATGCGCTGGTTTCAGAAGGTGTCACCACCGTCGAAGTCAAGTCGGGCTACGGTCTCGACCTCGACAACGAAGCCAAGTCGCTGCGCGCCGCCCGGCACCTGGCCGAACTGCGGCCGGTGACCGTGCGCACCACGTTCCTCGGGGCGCACGCGCTGCCGCCGGAAGCCAACGGCGACAAGGACGCCTATATCGACCTCGTTGCCGGCCCGATGCTCGACAGGATCGCGGCCGAGGGCCTTGCCGACGCCGTCGACGGCTTCTGCGAGGGCATCGCATTCTCGACCGCGCAGATCACGCGTGTCTTCGACGCCGCGCGCGCCAAGGGCCTGCCGGTCAAGCTCCATGCCGACCAGCTGTCCAATCTCGGCGGTGCGGCCCTTGCCGCACATTATGGTGCGCTGTCGGCCGACCATCTCGAATACACCGATGACGCCGGTGCCGCCGCAATGGCTGCGGCAGGCACGGTCGCCGTCATCCTGCCCGGCGCCTTCTATTTCATCCGCGAGACCAAAAAGCCGCCGGTCGAGCTGTTCCGCCGCCACGGCGTCAGGATGGCGGTTGCCACCGACAACAATCCCGGCACCTCGCCGCTGACCTCGCTGCTTCTGACCATGAACATGGCAGCGACCCTGTTTGCCATGACGGTCGAGGAATGCCTCGCCGGCACCACCCGCGAAGCGGCTCGCGCGCTCGGGCTGCTCACCGAGACCGGCACGCTCGAAAAAGGAAAATGGGCTGATCTCGCCATCTGGGACATCGAAAGCCCGGCCGAACTTGTCTATCGCATGGGGTTCAACCCGCTCCATGCCCGTATCTGGAGGGGAAAATGACCACGCTTGTATTGAACCCCGGCAATGCCACGCTTGCCGACTGGCGCGCCATTTATCGCGGCGCCGTTCCTGAACTCGATCCGGCCTGCCGTCCCGGGATCAAGGCCAGCGCGGAGACGGTGGCGCGGATCGTTGCCAAGGGCGAGCCGGTCTATGGCATCAACACCGGCTTCGGCAAGCTCGCCAGCGTCCGCATCCCGGCCAATGACCTCGAAACGCTCCAGCGCAACATCGTGCTCAGCCATGCCGCCGGCGTCGGCGAGGCGATGCCGGTTGCCGTGACCCGCCTGATGATGGCGCTCAAGCTCGCCAGCCTGGCGCAGGGCGCCTCCGGCGTGCGCGAACAGACCATCGACCTGTTGCAGCAGATGCTCGCCAAGGGCGTCATTCCGGTCGTGCCGGCGCAAGGGTCGGTCGGCGCCTCGGGCGATCTGGCGCCGCTGTCGCACATGACCGCAACGATGATCGGCGTCGGCGACTGCCACACCCCGCATGGCATCGTGCCGGCCAAGGTCGCTTTCGTTACCCACGAACTCGAGCCGATCACCCTGGGCGCCAAGGAAGGCCTGGCGCTGCTCAACGGCACCCAATTCTCGACCGCTTACGGGCTCGCCGCTCTGTTTGAGGCGGAAAACCTCTATCATTCGGCGCTGGTGTCAGGCGCGCTGTCGACCGATGCCGCCAAGGGCTCGGATGCGCCGTTCGACCCGCGCATCCATGTCCTGCGCAAGCACCGCGGCCAGATCGAGACGGCTGAGACGCTGCGCAATCTGATGGCCGGCAGCGCTATTCGCGAAAGCCACCGCATCGGCGACGAGCGTGTCCAGGATCCGTACTGCCTGCGCTGCCAACCGCAGGTCATGGGTGCTGCCCTGACCTTGTTGCGCCAGGCCGCCGACACGCTCGGCACCGAGGCCAACGGCGTCACCGACAATCCGCTGATCTTCACCGAGGACGACACCGCGCTGTCGGGTGGCAATTTCCACGCCGAGCCGGTGGCATTTGCCGCCGACATGATCGCGCTTGCCGTCTGCGAGATCGGCTCGCTGTCGGAACGCCGCATCGCCATGCTGGTCGATCCGGCCCTGTCGGGCATGCCGGCGTTTCTGACGCCGAAGCCCGGTCTCAACTCCGGCTTCATGATCCCGCAGGTCACGGCCGCCGCGCTGGTCTCCGAGAACAAGCAGAAGGCCTATCCGGCCAGCGTCGATTCGATCCCGACTTCGGCCAACCAGGAAGACCACGTCTCGATGGCCGCCCATGGCGCCCGCCGGCTGCTCGGCATGATCGAAAACGCCAATGGCGTGCTCGGCATCGAGCTGCTTGCCGCGGCCCAGGGCTGCGACTTCCATGCGCCGCTGGCCTCGAGTTCGGCGCTCGAGGCCGTGCGCAAGCTCGTTCGTGCCCAGATTCCGCATCTTGACGACGACCGCCATTTCCATCCCGACATGGAAAAGGCCATCGCCCTTGTCCGCAGCGGCGCCATCGTCCAGGCGATCGCCGGCGTCGGCCTGCCCGAGATCTCGGGTGGCGAAAGATGAGCGGCGCGCCCTGGTTGACGGTGCAGCGTGGCGACGCCCCGCTGCTCGTCAGCATCCCCCACACCGGCATAGACCTTGCCGGGTTGGACGATCTGTTCGTGTCGCGCTGGCTGGCGCGGCGCGACACCGACTGGTGGATCGAGCAGCTTTATGATTTTGCCGCCGGCCTCGGTGCAACGGTGGTGCGCACCACGGTGTCGCGCTCGATCATCGACGTCAACCGCGACCCCTCCGGCGCCTCGCTCTATCCCGGCCAGGCGACGACCGAACTCTGCCCGACCACGACTTTCGACGGCGAGGCCCTCTACAACGAAGGACAGGAGCCCGACGAGGCCGAAGTCGCAAGGCGTCGCCAGACCTATTACGATCCTTATCATGCAGCGCTCGAAGGCGAGATCGTCCGTCTCAGGGCACTGCATCCCGAGATCGTGCTCTATGACTGCCATTCGATCCGCTCGATCATCCCCAGGCTGTTCGACGGCAAGCTGCCGCTGTTCAACCTCGGCACCAATTCCGGCAAGAGTGCCGATCCCGCCTTGCAGGAACAGGTCGCATCGCTGATGGCAGCCAGCGGCAGGCCCTGGGTGGTCAATGGCCGCTTCAAGGGCGGCTGGATCACCCGCCGGCACGGCCAGCCGGAGCAGGGCGTCCATGCCTTGCAGATGGAACTGTCCTGCCGCGGCTACATGCTCGAGCCGGAAGGCAAGGTCGAACCGGCCAACTGGCCGAGCCGCTACGATCCCGAATTCGCCGCACCGATGCGCGCGACGCTCACCAAGATCCTTGAAACCGCGCTCGCCTGGGCGGGCAGCCGACACTCCTAGGGAGGTTTTCGTAATGACCCAACATTCCCGCATCGACAATGCCCGCGTCATCCGCGCCGCCACCGGCACCGAGCTCACCGCCAAGAGCTGGCTGACCGAAGCGCCGCTGCGCATGCTGATGAACAATCTCGACCCGATCGTCGCCGAAAAGCCGGGCGAGCTCGTCGTCTATGGCGGCATCGGCCGTGCTGCCCGCGACTGGGACAGCTACGACCGCATCGTCGCTGCCCTGCGCAAGCTCGAAGGCGACGAGACGCTGCTGATCCAGTCGGGCAAGCCGGTTGGCGTGTTCCGCACCCACAAGGATGCGCCGCGCGTGCTGCTCGCCAACTCCAACCTGGTGCCGCACTGGGCCAACTGGGACCACTTCAACGCCCTCGATAAGAAGGGCCTGATGATGTACGGCCAGATGACCGCGGGATCGTGGATCTATATCGGCAGCCAGGGCATCGTTCAGGGCACCTACGAGACCTTCGTCGAGATGGGCCGCCAACATTTCGGCGGCGACCTCGCCGGCCGCTGGATCCTGACCGCCGGCCTCGGCGGCATGGGCGGCGCCCAGCCGCTGGCCGCGACCATGGCCGGTGCCGCCTGCCTCGCCATCGAATGCCAGGCAAGCCGCATCGAGATGCGCCTCAAGACCGGTTATGTCGACGTCCAGGCCAAGGATCTCGACGATGCGCTCGCCATCATCGACAGGGCCTGCAAGGACAAGAAGGCGATTTCGGTCGCCCTTCTCGGCAATGCCGCCGAAATCCTGCCCGAACTGGTCAAGCGCGGCGTCAAGCCGGATGCGGTGACCGACCAGACCTCGGCGCATGACCCCGTCAACGGCTACCTGCCGATTGGCTGGACCGTTGCCGAGTGGGAAGAAAAGCGCGAGCGCGACCCCAAGGCGGTCGAAAAGGCGGCGCGTGCCTCGATGGCAGTGCACGTCAGGGCGATGCTCGACTTCCACAAGATGGGCATCCCGACCGTCGACTACGGCAACAACATCCGCCAGGTCGCCAAGGAAGAGGGCGTCGAGAACGCCTTCGACTTCCCGGGCTTCGTGCCGGCCTACATCAGGCCGCTGTTCTGCCGCGGCATCGGACCGTTCCGCTGGGCAGCCCTTTCGGGCGATCCCGAGGACATCTACAAGACCGACGCCAAGGTGAAAGAACTGCTGCCCGACAACAAGCACCTGCACAACTGGCTCGACATGGCGGCCAAGCGCATCCATTTCCAGGGCCTGCCGGCGCGCATCTGCTGGGTCGGCCTCGGCGACCGCCACCGCCTCGGCCTCGCCTTCAACGAGATGGTCGCCAAGGGTGAGCTCAAGGCGCCTGTCGTCATCGGCCGCGATCACCTCGACTCCGGCTCGGTCGCTTCGCCGAACCGCGAGACCGAGGCGATGAAGGACGGCTCGGACGCCGTCTCTGACTGGCCGCTGCTCAACGCGCTGCTCAACACCGCCTCGGGCGCCACCTGGGTGTCGCTGCACCATGGCGGCGGCGTCGGCATGGGCTTCTCGCAGCATTCGGGCGTGGTCATCTGCGCCGACGGCACCGAGGATGCCGCCCGCCGTCTCGAGCGCGTGTTGTGGAACGACCCGGCGACCGGCGTCATGCGCCATGCGGATGCCGGCTACGACATCGCGCTCGACTGCGCCAGGGATAAGGGCCTCAACCTGCCCGGAATCCTTTGAAACTGATCGACCTTGCGAGGCGGCACCCGGTGCCGCCTCGCATCTTGTTGACTTACTGGGAGGAGGACCCTCATGACCGATATCACCAGCCATGAAGGCGGATCGCGGGCCGGCGCCGGCCTGAAACTTGTGCTTTTCAGCCTCATTGGCATAGTCTTCTTTTTCGTACCGGTCACGATCGGCACAAAATCCACCATCCTCCTTGATCATGCCGCGACCGCGCTGGCGGTCCAGTTGCGCCCCGTGGCGGTTGCCTTCGTCTGTCTGCTGATCGCCTATGGCGCCATCGGCCCGTTCGTTCGCGGTTCCTGGAACAGGAACGTCACCGAAGCAATCTTTTCGGCCCTGCGTGTCCTCGGGCTCGGGCTCTCGGTCATGTATCTCACCGGGGTCGGGCCGGAGACTTTCTTTGCCCCCGACATGTTGCCCTTCCTGTTCGACAAGCTGGTGCTCTCGGTCGGCTTGATCGTGCCGATCGGCGCTTTGGCGCTCGCTTTCCTCGTCGGCTACGGCCTGCTGGAGTTCACGGGTGTGCTTGTGCAGCCGGTCATGCGGCCGGTCTGGCGGACGCCGGGCTGGTCGGCCATCGATGCGGTTGCGTCCTTTGTCGGCAGCTATTCGCTGGCGCTGCTGATCACCGACCGGGTCTTCAAGGAAGGCAAATACACCGTCCGCGAGGCGGTGATCATCGCCACCGGCTTCTCGACCGTTTCGGCAACCTTCATGATCATCGTCGCCAAGACCCTCGGCCTGATGGGCAACTGGAACCTCTACTTCTGGACCACCTTCGTCGTGACGTTCGTCGTTTCGGCAATCACCGCCCGGATCTGGCCGATCTCCGGCAAGGATCATCCCGCCAACCGCGACCAGCCGCTTGCGGCCGGAAAGTCCCGCCTCCAGACGGCGATCGATGTCGGCCTCGACCAGGCCCAGGCGGCTCCGCCTCTGCACGCGCTGCTGCGCGACACCTTCATCGACGGCCTGCGCATGGCATCGATCATCCTTCCCAGCATCATGGCGGTCGGGCTTCTCGGTCTGTTGGCGGCCAAATACACGCCGATCTTCGACATACTGGGTCTGGCGCTGTATCCATTCACCTGGCTGGCGCAGTTTAACGATCCGATGCTTGCCGCAAAGTCGCTGGCTTCCGGTCTGGCGGAAATGTTCCTGCCGGCGATCCTGCTGAAAGAAGCCGATCTCGGGCTGAGGTTCGTTGCCGCGGTCGTGTCGGTCAGCCAGGTGCTGTTTTTGTCGGCATCGATCCCGTGCGTGCTGGCGACGTCCATCCCTCTGTCTTTCCGGGACCTGATCATCATCTGGTATATCCGCACCGCTCTCAGCATTCTGGTCACCGCTCCGATCGCCTGGCTGGCGATCAGCATGGGCTGGCTGGCGTAATGGCAGCGCGCATCATCCGTCACGCCGACTGCCGCCCCATGCCGTGGAAGAACGGCGGCGGCGTGACGACCGAAATCCTGGCCTGGCCGTCCGCGGCCGGGCTCGACGCCTTCGACTGGCGCATCTCCATGGCGCAGGTCGCCGGCGGCGGGCCGTTTTCGGTCTTTGCCGGCATCGACCGGACGTTGACCGTTCTGTCGGGCACGATGCAGCTTGCCGCGGGCGATGCCGCACCGGTGGCGTTGTCTCCGCAGTCGCAGCCTTACGCTTTCCCAGGCGATGTCGGCACCGAGGCCGTGCTCATCGACGGGCCGGTGCTCGACTTCAACGTCATGACCCGGCGCGACCGTGTCAGCCATGCTGTCGAGCGGCTGGAATTTTCGGACCCGGGCGAAATCGCCCTGGGGCAGGGCATCAGCCTGGTCTTCGTCGCATCAGGTGCGGCGCGCATCGGCAGCGAAGCGGTCGCGGCCTTCGATACGCTCTATTCAGATGACGGGCCGGCCAGCTTGACGGTCGCGCCGAACGGGCCGGTATCGCTTCTCAAGGTCTCCATTCGCCTGATATAACAGGGCAATCTCCAAAATCGTCGTGACATCGGCGCGGAACTGGCAAACACTCCCCTGGGGGACGGGTAGGTCAGGCCGGCGATCCAGATCGCGCGGCGCAGTGGAGTATGTGCCATGGACACCTACAAGGTCGGCTATTTCGTCGGCAGCCTTGCCACAGCGTCGATCAACCGCAAGCTCGCCAAGGCGCTGGTCCGGCTCGCGCCCAAGCACCTCGAAATGGAAGAGATCCCGTTTCGCGACCTGCCGCTCTACAGCTATGACTACGACGCCGACTTTCCGCCGCCGGCGCGCGCCTTCAAGAAGGCACTGGCCGGCGTCGATGCCGTGCTGTTTGTCACGCCCGAATACAACCGCTCGATCCCCGGCGGCCTCAAGAACGCCATCGACTGGGCGAGCCGGCCTTACGGCACCAATTCCTTCACCCGCAAACCGTCTGCTGTCATCGGCACCTCGCCCGGCGCGATCGGCACCGCTGTCGCCCAGCAAAGCCTGCGCAGCGTGCTGAGTTTCTGCAACTCGCCGCAGATGAACGCGCCCGAAGCCTACATCCAGTTCAAGCCAGGACTGATCACCGACGAGGGCGAGGTGACAAATGAAGGCACCGCCGAATTCCTCAAGAACTACATGGCCGAATTCCATGCCTTCGTGGTCAGGGTCTACACCGTGTTGCCCCGCGGCGGCTGAGTGGCGGCTGAGCGGTTCGAAGCCCGTTTGGCCACGGTGGTGGCCTGAAATTCGGCTGAAGAAATGCCGGTGTTGCGAAGGTTGACGCGCAGCGCCTGAAATATGGCAAAGATTCATCATGCGAACACGAAAAAGCCCCAATCCTTGCGTTCCGCTCGCGGCCCTGCACTGCTATGAGGCGCGGAGGGAGATTGGCGGCGCCGACGCCATATTTTCACTCCATCCAGGTGCAAGAGCGCTCAATCGACCTGTTGGTTGCATGCAACCAATTCTTGTTTGAAACGGTTTATGTGGCAGGTCCGCGACGCCGGCAGGCGCTGCGGACTTTCTGTCAAACGGAAATGCTGTAGATGAATATTCAGACCGACCCGCGCCGGATCAAAGACGTAGTGCCGAGTTTTCCGGCCGTGGCCGAACAGCCGATCAGGGCGACGGTGCTGCATGAGGACCGGCTGCGCGCGACGGGCGAAAGCATGGCCCGCAAGGAGCTGCGCTCCTATTTCGGTCTCGAAGCCTTCGACTTCCACGCCCGCATCCGCGAGAGCGCCAAGAAGATCCTCCAGGTCTATCGCGACACCAATGCCGCGCAGGGCAGGGGCGAGCCGATCACGCCGGCGGCGCAATGGCTGCTCGACAACAACTATCTCGTCGAAGAGACCATCTACCAGGTCAAGCGCGACCTGCCCAAGCGCTTCTACCGCGAATTGCCGACGATTGATCTCGGCAACGGCCAGTCGGTGCCGCGCGCGCTGGCCATCGCCTGGGTCTATGTCGCCCATTCCGACAGCACCGTTTCGGCGCATATGTTCAAGGCGATCGTCGAGGGCTACCAGGCCGTCGAGCCGCTGCATATCGGCGAGCTCTGGGCGCTGCCGTCGCTGCTGCGTTTCGTTCTGGTCGAGAATCTGCGCCGCATCGCCGTCCGCGTGAACCGCGCCCGCGAAATGCGCGCAATCGCCAACGACGTCGCCGACCGCCTGCAGAGCGTGCAGGAGCAGGACGACGGCCTGGCCCTGCTCAGGGCCTATGCTGCCCACGCCCGCGACACGACCTTTGCGACGCAGTTGCTCTATCGCTTGCGCGACGGTTCGCAGAACGCCGGCAAGGCGTTGATCTGGCTCGAGAACGAGCTCGAGAAGTCGGGCAGCGACGCCGAAGAGATCATCATCGGCGAGCACCACACGCTGTCTTCCGGCAACGTCACGACCGGCAACATCATTCGTGGCCTGCGCCTGATCAATGACCAGGACTGGACGGTCTGGTTCGAGGATGTCAGCCGCGTCGACACGCTGCTGCGCGAGCGCACCAATTTCGCCGAACTCGACTTCGCTTCGCGCGACCAGTATCGCACCGCGATCGAGGAACTGGCGCGTCACTCCAAGCTGTCGGAATTCCAGGTCGCCGAACAGGCGACCGCCTTTGCAAGCAAGGAAGTCGCCGAACAGGCGACCGATTTTGCGCTCAAGGAAGCGCCTGCTTCATCAGAGGATCCTTCGGGTCTGCAGAAGGAACGCTCCGACGTCGGTTTCTTCCTCGTCGGTCCGCGCCGGCAGGAGCTGGAACAGTCGATCGGTTACCGCCCGACCATCGGACGCATCGTCAACCGCGCCTTCCGCAAGACCAACTGGCTCGGCATTGCCCTCCCGGTCTTTGCCCTGACCGTTCTACTGCTTCTGCTGGCTGGTAACGCGCTGGCTGCGCTGGGCCTGCCGACGGCGGCGGTGGTGGTGATGCTGGTGCTGTTTTCGGTTCCGGCCAGCGAGGGTGCGCTCGCCTTCTTCAACACCATCGTGCTGAAGTTTCTCGAGCCGACCCGCCTGATCGGCTACGAGTTCAAGGACGGGGTGCCGGCGGAAGCCCGGACATTGGTGGTGGTGCCGTCGCTGATCGGCTCGCGCGACGATGTCGAGGAGAACATCCGCAACATCGAGATCCATCACCTCGCCAACATGACGGGCGAGATCCATTTCGCCGTGCTCTCCGATTGGCCCGACAGCCAGGCCGAAATCTCCGTCGGCGACCGCGAGATCTATGACTATGCCCGTCGCGAGATCGCCAGGCTCAACCAGCGTTATCCCAGCGAGGGTGCTGCGCGTTTCTACCTGCTGCACCGCCGCCGGCTGTTCAACCCGTCGCAGGGCTGCTGGATGGGCTGGGAGCGCAAGCGTGGCAAGCTGCACGAGCTGAACCTTTTGCTGCGCGGCGACGCCGACACCACCTTCCTGCCGACCGATACGCCGCTGCCTGACAATGTCGTTCACGTCGTCACCCTCGACGCCGACACGCGCATGACGCGCGGCGTCGTCACCAAGCTGGTCGGCAAGATGTGCCACCCGCTCAACCGGCCGGAGTTCGACGCAGAGAAGCGCCTGGTGACCTCAGGCTACGCCATCCTGCAGCCGCGCGTGACGCCGTCGCTGACGACGGGCGACGAAGCCTCGTTCTTCCAGCGCGTGTTTTCAGCCCATCGCGGCCTCGACCCTTACGTCTTTGCCGTGTCCGATCTCTACCAGGACGTCTTCGGCGAAGGCACCTTCACCGGCAAGGGCCTCTACCATGTCGACGCGATGGAAGCCGCGCTCAAGGGGCGCATCGCCGAAAACACCATCCTGTCCCACGATTTGCTCGAAGGCGCGCTCGCCCGCTCGGCACTGGTCACCGACGTCGAGGTGGTCGAGGACTATCCGACCCGCTACTCGGTCGACGCTTCGCGCCAGCATCGCTGGGCGCGTGGCGACTGGCAGCTGCTCGGCTACATCTTCGACCCGAAGTCGGGCGTGCCGGCGCTGTCGCGCTGGAAGATGGTCGACAATCTCAGGCGCTCGCTGACGCCGATCTTCTGGGTTATGGCGGCGATTGCCGGCTGGACGCTGCTGCCCTTCACCCAGGCCGCGCAATGGCAGGCGCTGCTGATCCTCAGCCTGTTCATGGCGCCGACCTTCGACATCATCGACGCAATCCTGCCCAAGAACCGCGAAGCGACCCCGCGCGGCCATTTCAGCGCGCTCGGCCGCGACCTTGCCTTCGGCACCGCGATGGTGGCGCTCAAGGTCGTGTTGATGGCGCATCTGGCCTGGATGATGGGCGATGCGATCATCCGCACGCTCTATCGCCTGTTCGTCAGCCGCGAGAACCTTCTGGAATGGCGCACCGCCTCGCAGGCGCACAAGTCGGGCGGCAACGACCTCGCTGCCTATTACCGCATGATGTATGGCGCGGTGATCATCGCCGCCGTCGGCCTGGTCCTGCCTGTGATGACGGATTCGACCGGCGCCTTCGTTGCCTTCGCCTTCGCCATCTTCTGGGCCGGTTCGCCGGCTTTTGCCTGGCTGATCAGCCGCTCGGCCGAAACCGAAGACCGGCTGCATGTCGCGCCCTGGGACGTCCACACCCTGCGCACCGTGGCACGCCGCACCTGGCACTATTTCGAGACCTTCGTCACGGCGGAGCAGAACTTCCTGCCGCCTGACAATTTCCAGGAAAACCCGACCGGCGTGATTGCCACGCGCACCTCGCCGACCAATATCGGCGTGTATTTGCTGTCGGTCGTCTCGGCCCGCGACTTCGGCTGGATCAGCCTGGCGGACGCGGTGTCGCGCATCGACGCCACCGTCTCGACCATCGAAAAGATGGAGCGCTACCGGGGCCATCTCTACAACTGGTACGACACGACAAACCTCAGGCCGCTCTATCCGCTCTATGTCTCGAGTGTCGACAGCGGCAATCTCGCCGGCCATCTCGTGGCGGTTGCCGCCGCCTGTTCGGAATGGGCGGAGGCGCCCTCGGTCCATCTCCAGGGCGATTTCGAGGGCATTCTCGACATCGTTTCGATCATCGAGGAGAGCGTCGCCGACCTGCCTGACGACCGCCGCCAGCTGAGGCCGCTGCGCCAGCGCCTGATCGACCGCATCGACGGCATGCGCCGGGCCGTGGAAACCATCAAGTCGCAGCCGGAAATGGCCTCGATCCGCACCATCAACCTGGCCGTCTTGTCGGGCGAAATCCGCAAGCTGGCGGGCGCGATCCACACCGAAGCGGCCTCGACCAAGAGCGAAGTGCTTGCCGACTGGGCGAGGACGCTGGAAGTCACCTGTGAGGCGCATGTGCATGACGCGCACAGCGATGACCAGGCGGTCGCGGCCCTGCGCAGCAAGCTGATGGAACTGCGCGAACGCACCCGCAAATTCGCCTTCGAGATGAATTTCTCGTTCCTGATGCGCAACGAGCGCAAGCTTCTGTCCATCGGCTACCGCGTCGAGGAGCACCAGCTCGACGAAAGCTGCTACGACCTGCTTGCCTCCGAAGCGCGGCTGACCAGCCTGTTCGGCATCGCCAAGGGCGACATCTCGACCGAGCATTGGTTCCGCCTCGGCCGTCCGATCGTCGAGATCGGCTTCCAGGGCGCGCTGATGTCGTGGTCGGGCTCGATGTTCGAGTATCTGATGCCGCCGCTGGTGATGAAGGAGCCGCAGGGCGGCATCCTCAACCAGACCAACAAGCTGATCGTCCACCGGCAGATCCAGTATGGCCGCTCGAAAGGCATTCCGTGGGGCATCTCGGAGGCTGCCTATAACGGCCGCGACCGCGAACTGACCTACCAGTACACCAATTTCGGCGTGCCGGGGCTTGGCCTCAAGCGCGGCCTTGGCCAGAACACCGTCATCGCGCCTTATGCGACCGTGCTGGCGGCCCAGTTTCTGCCAAGCGAGGCGACGGCCAATCTCAGGCGCTTGCGCAAGCTCGGCGCGCTTGGCCGCTACGGCTATTACGACGCCGTCGACTACACGCCGCAGCGTGTGCCCGAAGGCACCGACCACGCCGTCGTCTACAACTACATGGCCCATCACCAGGGCATGTCGATCGTGGCGATTGCCAATGCGATCTTCGAAGGCCGCATGCGCGACCGCTTCCACAGCGATCCGGTGATCGAGGCGGCCGAACTGCTGCTGCAGGAAAAGGCGCCGCGCGACATTCCCGTCGCCACCGTCCGCACCGAGGTGGCCGAACACACCAAGGACGAGACCGCCGATCACAGCGCCGATACGCGCCTGGTGCTCAATCCGATGCGCGCCCTGCGGTCGACCAACCTGATGTCGAATGGCCGCTACTCGGTCATGGTCACGGCGACAGGCTCGGGCTACAGCCGCTGGAACGACATGGCGATCACGCGCTGGCAGCCGGATCCGACCGAGGATCGGCTTGGCACCTATCTGTTCCTGCGCGACACCGAAACCGGCGACTGGTGGTCGGCGACATCGGAGCCGAAGCGCGCCACCGGTGAGCAGACCCAGACCCTGTTCTGCGACGACAAGGCGAGCTTCATCAAGACGGTCGGCACGCTGCGCAGCGAGGTCGAATGCATCGTCGTCTCCGAAGGCAATGGCGAGGCCCGCAAGGTCACCATCTGGAACGACGCTGCCGTCGACCGCCACATCGAGGTGACGTCGTTTGCCGAGCTGGTGCTGGCGCCCGAGGCCAATGACAACGCCCATCCGGCGTTCTCCAAGATGTTCGTCGAGACCGAGATCACCCACAATGGCAGCGCCATCCTGGCGACGCGGCGCACCCGCGCCGCCAACGAGCCTTCGGTCGTCGCGGCGCATTTCGTCACCGACCAGTCGGGCTTCGTGCGCGACACCGAGGCCGAGACCGACCGCCGCGCCTTCATCGGCCGTGGCCGCACCATATCAGATCCGGCGGCGTTCGATCCGGGCGCCAAGCTTTCGGGCAGCGCCGGCTTCACGCTCGATCCGGTGGCGGCCCTGCGCCGCCGCGTCCGCGTGCCGGCCAACAAGAAGGTGACGCTGACCTATTGGACCATCGTCGGCTCGACCCGCGAAGAGGTCGAAGAGACTGTCGCCAAGCTCGACCACCCCGAAGGCTTCCAGCGCCAGGCCATGCTGTCCTGGACCCGCTCGCAGGTGCAAACGCGCCATCTCGGCCTCAACCTGGCTGACGCCGCAAACGTCCAGAAGCTGGCCCGCTTCCTGATCTATCCCGATCCGTTCCTGCGCCTGTCGGCGGATGCCATCGCCTCCGGCCTCGGCCGACAGTCGGCGCTGTGGCCGATGGCGATCTCGGGCGACTTCCCGATCCTGGCGATCCGGATCGGCGACGTCGCCGATATCGAGATCGTCGCCCAGGCGCTGCGCTTCCAGGAATATATGCGCGCCCGCGGCCTCGTCGCCGATCTCGTCATCGTCAACGAGCAGGCCTCGTCCTATGTCCAGGACCTGCAGCAGGCGATCGAGCATCTGTGCGAGAACAGCCGCCTGCGCGGCAAGGAACTCGGACCACGCCAGCATATCTTCGCGGTTCGCCGCGACCTGATGGACGAGGCATCCTACCGCACGCTGCTGGCCGTCGCGCGTGTCTGCCTGCACACCCGCAACGGCACGATCTTTGACCAGATCGAGCGCGCCGAGGCGGCAGCGCTTGCCGCCCGCGACGCATTGACCGCCGCCCAGGCGACCGACCGGCCGGAAACCTCGGCACTGCAGACCTCGCCGTCGCGCAGCGCCCGCAAGAGCGGCGGCGACGGCCTGTCCTACTGGAACGGTTTCGGCGGCTTCGACGCCAATGGCCGGGACTATGTCGTGCGCCTCAATGGCGCCCGGTCGACGCCGCAGCCCTGGATCAACGTCATCGCCAATGGCGGTTTCGGCTTCCACGCTTCGGCGGAAGGCGCTGCCTTCACCTGGAGCCGCAACAGCCGCGACTACCAGCTGACGCCATGGTCGAACGATCCGGTCACCAACCGGCCGGGCGAGGCGATCTATGTCTTCGATCGCGCCAGCGGCAGGACCTGTTCGCCGATTGCAGCGGTGGCGCGTGACGCGGGCGCAAGCTACGAAGCCCGTCACGGCCAGGGCTTCTCGACCTTCCGCTCCAAGCGCGGCACTTTGGCCACCGAACTGACGCATCTCGTCGATCCGAACGATCCGGTGCGCATTTCCAGGCTGAAGATCGAGAACTCCGGCGCGGTGCCGGCCAAGCTCAAGGTCTACGCCTACGCCGAGTGGGTGCTGGGCAACAGTCGGGCCAGGACTGCGCCCAACATCGTGCCGTCGCTCGACGAGGCGACGGGCGCGCTGTTCGCCCGCAACAGCTACGGCCTCGATTTCGGCGAGCGTGTCGCCTTCATGGCGATGGACGGCAAGACCAACTCGGTCACCTCGGATCGCCACGAGTTCATCGGCTTGGGCGGCACCGTCGAGGCGCCGCGCGCCGTGACCCTCGGCGCCGATCTGACCGGACGCGTCGAGGCGGGTGTCGATCCCTGTGCTGCGATCTCGAGGGATGTCGAGGTGCCTGCCGGTGGCTCGATCTCCCTGCTCTGGCTGCTCGGCGATGCCGGTTCGGACGAGGAGGCGAGCGCGCTGGTCGCCCGCCATCTCAAGGTCGATTTCGAACAGAGGCTGGCCGACAACGAGCGGAACTGGCGTTCGTTCCTCGGCACCATCGAGGTCGAGACGCCCGACAAGGCGCTCGACGCCATGGTCAACAACTGGCTGCCTTACCAGAGCCTGGCCTGCCGCATCCGTGCACGCTCGGCCTTCTACCAGGCCAGCGGCGCCTTCGGCTTCCGCGACCAGCTGCAGGACACGCTGGCGCTCCTGATGCACGACGCAAGCCTTGCCCGTGCGCAGATCCTGAACGCCGCCGGCCGGCAGTTTGCCGAAGGCGACGTGCAGCATTGGTGGCTGCCGCGCACCGGCGCCGGCGTGCGCACCATGATCTCCGACGACGTCGTCTGGCTGGCGAGTGCCACCGCGCGCTATGTCACGGTGACCGGCGATGCGGCGATCCTCAACGAGCAACTGCCCTTCATCGAAGGTCAGCAGCTCAACCCGGGCGAGCACGATGCGTTCTTCACGCCGGAGCAGTCCAAGAAGAAGGCCTCGCTCTACGAGCACTGTGCCCGCGCGCTCGACCTCGCCATCAAGCGGACGGCCAAGAACGGCCTGCCGCTGATCCTCGGCGGCGACTGGAACGACGGCATGAACCGCGTCGGCGAGGAGGGCAAGGGCGACAGCGTCTGGCTCGGCTGGTTCCTGCTGCGGACGCTGGGAGAGTTCGCCCCGCTGGCCAAGGCCGAGGGCGATTCAAAACGCGCCAACGCCTGGGACAAGCATGCCACGGCATTGAAGCGCGCGCTGGAGAATGCGGCCTGGGATGGTGAGTGGTATCGCCGCGGCAGCTTCGACGACGGCACGCCGCTCGGCTCGCGCAACTCCGATGAATGCAAGATCGACTCGATCGCACAGTCGTGGAGCGTCATTTCGGGCGAGGGCGATCCGGCACGTTCGCGCACGGCGATGGCACAGGCGACCAAAATGCTGGTCGATGACGAGCTGAAGCTGATCAAGCTGTTCACCCCGCCATTTTCCGAAACCGACAAGGAGCCGGGCTACATCAAGTCCTATCCGCCTGGCGTGCGGGAAAATGGCGGTCAGTACACCCATGCCGCGACCTGGTTTGTCATTGCCTTGGCGGAAATGGGGCAGGTCGACGAGGCCTATCGCTGCTTCTCGATGCTCAACCCGGTCAACCATGCGCTCGACGAGGCGGCGGCCGAGACCTACAGGGTCGAACCCTATGTGGTGGCAGCCGACGTCTATGCCGACGCCTCCAAGGCGGGCCGCGGCGGCTGGACCTGGTACACAGGTTCGGCAGGCTGGCTCTATCGCGCGGCGGTCGAAAGCATCCTCGGCATCAGCCAGCGTGGCAACAGGCTCGTCGTGGCACCAGCCATTCCCAGGCATTGGGAAGGTTATTCGGCGACGCTCCGTTTGGGTGGTGCCGTCTACAGGTTGCGTGTGGTGAGGGACAAAGCCGCTAAAGCTGCGAAAGCAGAAGTCGATGGCGTGAAGGGCAAGGACGCGTCCTTTGCCATGCGCGACAGCGGCGAAGTCGACGTTGTGATCCGCATCCCGGCCTAGCCGGGATGCCCCTGCGTCAACTTGGTTGCCGGCTTTGTCATCATTTTGCCGCAACGATGCCTTTTTTCGTTAAATCTCAATTCCTTATCGGATCACAGCAGATTACCGGCCGTAGCCATGTGTTGTTCGATTTTTTTGAACGGAGCGGCTATCTGCGCATTGTCTTGCGGACCCATGACCGCTATTTGTCGGCTATGGTGCAGTGCACAATAAAGGGACGAACGGGACTCAAGGGGTACCAAAGTGTCGTTGCTTGAAGTTTATTGGAGAGCCCTCCGCTATCTTGCCGCCGACGGCAAGAAGGTCGGGCTGATTTGCGCAGCCAACGTCGTGTTGGCAATCGTGACCATTGCTGAACCGATCCTGTTCGGGCGTATCATCGATGCTATCGCTGGAAAGACGGAAGTCGTTCCGACAATGGCGCTGTGGGCGAGCTTCGGCGCGTTCAACATCGTCGCCTTCGTTCTGGTCGCACGCGGCGCCGACCGCCTGGCGCATGCGCGCCGCGGCGAGGTGCTGTGCCAGTCGTTCGAACGCGTCATCACCATGCCACTGGCCTGGCACCAGCAGCGCGGCACGTCGCATTCGCTGCACACCTTGCTGCGCGCGGTCGAAGCGCTGTTCAGCCTGTGGCTCGAATTCATGCGCACCCATCTGTCGACGGCGGTGGCGCTGGCGCTGCTGATCCCGACTGCCTTTTCGCTCGACGTCCGCATGTCGCTGGTGCTGATCGTGCTTGGCGCGCTGTATCTCGCCATCGGCCGGCTCGTCATGCGCAAGACCAAGGAAGGCCAGGCCTCCGTCGAGCGCCACTATCACAAGGTGTTTTCCCACGTCTCGGACTCGGTCAGCAACGTCGCCGTGCTGCAGAGCTACAACCGCGTCGGCCAGGAAACGGAATCGCTGCGTGCCTATGTGAAGGCATTGATCACCACGCAGAACCCGGTGCTCGACTGGTGGGCGCTGGCATCCGCCATGCACCGCCTGGCCTCGACGATCTCGATGATGGTGGTGCTTCTGATCGGCGCCTATCTGGTCAGCAAGGGCCAGCTGCGCATCGGCGACATCGTTGCCTTCACCGGCTTCGCCGCCCTGCTGATCAGCCGCCTCGACCAGGTTTCGAACTTCGCCAACCAGATCTTCGACGCCCGTTCGAAGCTGGAGGAGTTCTATCGCCTCGAGGACGCCGCCGGCGAGAACCGCGAGCCGGAAGGCCTGCGTGAGCTCGACAACGTCACCGGCCACGTCCGTTTCGAAAACGTCAGCTTCGAGTTCCCCAATTCGGGGCAGGGCGTCACCGACGTCTCCTTCGAGGTGCGCGCCGGCCAGACCATCGCCATCGTCGGCCCGACCGGTGCCGGCAAGACGACGCTGATCAACCTGCTGCAGCGCGTGCACACGCCCCAGCATGGCCGCATCCTGATCGACGGCATCGACACCCGCACCGTGACCAAGAAGTCGCTGCGCCACTCGATCGCCACCGTCTTCCAGGACGCCGGCCTGCTCAACCGCTCGATCGAGGACAACATCCGCGTCGGCCGCGCTGGTGCGAGCTACGAGGAAGTGCATGCTGCAGCGACCGCGGCTGCGGCGCAGGACTTCATCCTGTCCAAGAGCGAAGGCTACGACACCAATGTCGGCGAGCGTGGCGGCCAGCTGTCCGGCGGCGAGCGCCAGCGTATCGCCATTGCCCGCGCCATCCTCAAAAGCGCGCCGATCCTGGTGCTCGACGAGGCGACGAGCGCCCTCGACGTCGAGACCGAGAACCGGGTCAAGGACGCCATCGACATGCTGCGCGACGGCCGCACCACCTTCATCATCGCGCATCGCCTCAGCACTGTCCGCGACGCCGACCTTGTGGTGTTCATGGATCGCGGCCATGTCGTCGAGATGGGCGGCTTCAACGAGCTGTCGACCCGCAATGGCCGCTTCGCCGCCCTGCTGCGCGCCGGCGGCCTGCTCAATGATGAGGAAGTCCGCCGCGTCACCCATGTCGAGGCCGCGGCCTAGTCCATCATCGTCATACGGATCCGGACGGGGCGCCTTGGCGCCCCGTTTGCGTTTGCCCGCGACGCCGGAACAGATTGCGAAGACGCACGCCCAAGGCTATTTAGCGTCCATGACACAGACGACCTCGCAGGCTTGGCGTTTCAGCGACCTGGCCAATCCGACCCGCTTCATCTCGCTGGTCGACAAGATCGTGCCCTGGCTCGGCGGCGCCTCAGTATTGGTGCTGGCGATCGGGCTCTATCTGGCCTTCGCCGCACCGGCGGATTTCCAGCAAGGCATCACCGTTCGCATCATGTATATCCACGTGCCTTTCGCCTGGCTCGCCATGATGTGTTATTCGGTCATGGCCATCTCGGCGCTGGGAACGCTGGTCTGGCGTCATCCGCTCGCTGATGTCGCTCTGAAGTCGGCCGCACCGGTCGGAGCCGTGTTCACCGCGCTCGCATTGCTCACCGGCTCGATCTGGGGGAAGCCGATGTGGGGCACCTGGTGGGTGTGGGACGCCCGGCTGACCTCGGTCTTTGTACTGTTTTTGATGTATCTCGGCATCATCGCGCTGACCCGCGCGCTCGACGACCCCGCGCGTTCGGCGCGTGCTGCCGCCGTCATCACGCTTGTCGGCTTCATCAACATTCCGATCATCAAGTTTTCGGTCGAATGGTGGAACACGTTGCACCAGCCGGCCTCGGTGTTCCGCATGGACGGCCCGACCATCGATCCGAGCATGCTCTGGCCCCTCATGACCATGGCGCTTGGCTTTACCCTTCTGTTCTTCACTCTGCATCTAATGGCGATGCGCACCGAGATCTGGCGCCGTCGTGTCACAGCCATGCGCCAGATTGCCGCTCGGAGGGCCGAGCGCCAGCAGGCCTGACGGCCCGAACACGAGGAAGACATCATGTGGCCCGATCGTCGAATTCTTGATCTCCTGGGCCTCGAGCTTCCGATCTTCCAGGCGCCGATGGCCGGGCCCGTCGATTCCGAAATGGTGATCGCGGTCTCGGAGGCCGGCGGCCTCGGCGGGCTGCCTTGCGCGCTGATGACGCCCGAAAAGGCGCGGACCGAACTCGGCATCATCCGGCAGCGCACCTCGAAGCCGATCAACGTCAATTTCTTCTGCCACAAGCAGCCCGAAGACGATCTTGCCCGCGAGGCGGCGTGGAAACAGCGGCTCGCGCCCTATTATCTCGAACTCGGCCTCGACCCCACGGCGCCTGCGCCGCGTTCGGCGCGTGCGCCTTTCGACGAGACCTTCTGCGACATCGTCGAAGAGTTCCGGCCGGAGGTGGTGAGTTTCCATTTCGGCCTGCCTGATGCCGCCTTGCTCGATCGCGTCAAGGCGACGGGCGCCAAGGTGCTTTCGTCGGCGACGACGGCCGACGAGGCGGTGTGGCTCGAGGCGAGGGGCTGCGATGCGATCATTGCGCAAGGTGCCGAGGCCGGCGGCCATCGCGGCATCTTCCTGACCGACGACGTCGCCAACCAGCCCGGCACCTTCGCTCTGGTGCCGCAGGTGGTCGATGCGGTCAAGCTGCCCGTCATCGCCACCGGCGGCATATCAGACGCACGCGGCATCGTTGCCGCCTTTGCCCTTGGCGCGTCGGCGGTGCAGGTCGGCACCGCCTATCTGTTCTGCCCCGAGGCCAAGGTGGCAGCACCGCACAAGGCCGCACTCAAAGCGGCCAAGGACGACCATACCGCGCTGACCAATCTGTTCACCGGCCGGCCAGCGCGCGGCATCGTCAACCGCATCATGCGCGAGGTCGGTCCACTGTCTGAAGACGCGCCGGCATTCCCGCTGGCAGGCGGGGCACTGGCACCGCTGCGAGCGGCGTCGGAACCCAAGGGCTCGGGCGATTTCATGTCTTTATGGTCGGGGCAGGCGGCGCGGCTTGGCCGCGACATGCCGGCGGCCGACCTGACGCGCGCCCTTGCCGCGGAAACACAGGCTCTGCTGTCGCGCTTCGGCCGCCAGCCTATGGCATGATCCCTTGATGTAGTGGCCTGTTTTCGCAAAAGATCATGCGAGAACAAGAAGATAGAGCCCCATTCCGAATCATTTGATGAGAATGGGCTCTGGTCGATAGGCCGCCTATTTCGGCGTCAGCGTCCGCCGCACGGCGTCGTGCCAGCCTTTCAGCTTGGCCTTGCGCAGCGAAGGCTCCATGACCGGCTTGAACTGGCGGTCGAGCGCCCAGGCCTTGGAAAACTGTTTGGCCTTCGGCCAGACGCCGGCGCGCGATCCCGCCAGCCAGGCAGCACCGAGTGCCGTGGTCTCGAGCACCGTCGGCCGGTCGACCGGCGCGTCCAGGATGTCGGCCAGGCGCTGCATCGTCCAGTCGGAGGCGACCATGCCGCCGTCGACGCGCAGCACGGTCTTGCCGTTGCCGCCCTTCCAGTCCTTCTTCATCGCGTCGAGCAGGTCGCGGGTCTGATAGGCGACGGATTCCAGCGCTGCGCGGGCAAATTCCGCCGGCCCGGTGTTGCGGGTCAGGCCAAAGATCGCACCGCGCGCCTCGGCATCCCAATGCGGCGCGCCGAGTCCGACAAAGGCCGGCACGAGATAGACGTCCTGGCTGTCGTCGGCGTCGGCCGCCAGCTTGCCGCTTTGCTCGGCCTTGCCGATCACCTTGATGCCGTCGCGCAGCCACTGCACGGCGGCACCGGCGACGAAGATCGAGCCTTCCAGCGCATAGGTCGTCTTGCCCTCGAGGCGATAGGCGATCGTCGTCAACAGCCGGTTCTTCGAGCGCACCATGTCGCTGCCGGTGTTGAGGATGGCAAAGCAGCCGGTGCCATAGGTCGATTTCATCATGCCGGGCTCGAAGCAGGCCTGGCCGATGGTCGCCGCCTGCTGGTCGCCGGCAACGCCGAGGATCGGGATTTCGGCGCCGAACAGCGCCTTCTCGGTCACGCCGAAATCGGCGGCGCAATCCTTGACCTCGGGCAGCATGACGGCGGGGATCTTCAGGATGTCGAGCAGCTCGGCGTCCCAGTCGTTCTTCGCGATGTTGTAGACCAGCGTGCGCGAGGCGTTGGTGGCGTCGGTCGCATGCAGCTTGCCGCCGGTCAGGCGCCAGATCAGGAAGCTGTCGATGGTGCCGGCAAGCAGCTCGCCGCGTTCGGCCCGCTTGCGCGCGCCCTTCACCTTGTCGAGCAGCCAGGCGATCTTGGTGCCGGAGAAATAGGGATCGAGCAGAAGCCCGGTCTTTCCAGCGAATTTCGGCTCCAGCCCCTGCTTCTTCAGCCTGGCGCAGAGAGGGGCAGTGCGCCGATCCTGCCAGACGATGGCGTTGTGGATCGGCTTGCCCGTCGTTCGGTCCCAGATGACGACGGTTTCGCGCTGGTTGGTGATGCCGATGGCCGCAATGTCGGCGGCGGTCGTGCCGGCCTTCTTCAGCGCCGCCCTGCAGGTTGTGACGACGCTGTCCCAGATTTCCTCGGGGTCATGCTCGACCCAGCCGGAAGCAGGGAAATGCTGGGTGAATTCCTTCTGGCCGACACCGACAGGTTTCATCGTTTGGTCGAACACGATGGCCCGGCTCGACGTGGTGCCTTGGTCGATTGCCAGAATGAAGCCGCTCATCTTCCCCCTCCGCAGTCACTTGCATGAATAGGGGAGACGGCGCTGCGCCGTCTCCCCGGATAGTTGGCCGGGCGGATGATCCGCCCGAACGCTTACTTGCTCCAGCTCTTCACCAGCTCATCGTAGTTGATGGTGACAGGCTTTTCCTTCTCGTTTTCGATCTTCAGCTGCGGCGCGAGATTGCCGGCCTTGACCGCTTCGGCATTCCAGTAGGCGAGATCGTGCTCTTCCGCCATCTTCGGGCCGATATCGCCCTGGATGCCGGCGCGCTCGAGGCGCTCAAGCACCTTTTCCTGCTCGGCGCACAGCGAGTCCATGGCTTCCTGGGCCGTCTTGGCGCCCGAAGACGCGTCACCGATCGCCTGCCACCACAGCTGAGCCAGCTTCGGATAGTCAGGCACGTTGGTGCCCGTCGGCGACCACTGAACGCGGGCCGGCGAACGGTAGAACTCGATCAGGCCACCGAGCTGTGGGGCACGGTCGGTGAAGCTCTTGTGGTCGAGCGTCGACTGGCGGATGAAGGTCAGGCCGACATGGCTCTTCTTCACGTCGACAGTCTTCGAGGTCACGAACTGCGCATAAAGCCATGCGGCCTTGGCGCGGTCGTCAGGCGTCGACTTCAGGATCGTCCACGAACCGACGTCCTGGTAGCCGAGCTTCATGCCGTCCTTCCAGTAGACGCCGTGCGGCGAAGGCGCCATGCGCCACTTCGGCGTGCCGTCCTCGTTCATCACTGGCAGGCCGGGCTTGACCATGTCGGCGGTGAAGGCGGTGTACCAGAAGATCTGCTGGGCAATCGCGCCCTGGGCCGGCACCGGGCCGGATTCGGAGAAGGTCATGCCCTGGGCTTCCGGCGGCGCGTAAGCCTTCAGCCAGTCGAGATACTTGACGATCGAATAGACCGAGGCCGGTCCGTTGGTGTCGCCGCCGCGCGCGACGCAGGAGCCGACGGGCTGCGACTTTTCATTGACCTTGATGCCCCATTCATCGACCGGCAGGCCGTTCGGCAGGCCCTTGTCGCCGTTGCCGGCCATCGACAGCCAGGCGTCGGTGAAGCGCCAGCCGAGCGAGGGGTCCTTCTTGCCATAGTCCATGTGGCCATAGACTTTCTGGCCGTTGACGTCGCGGCCGGTGAAGAACTCGGCAATGTCCTCATAGGCCGACCAGTTGACCGGAACGCCGAGGTCGTAGCCGTATTTCGCCTTGAAGTCGGCCTTGTTCTTCTCGTCGTTGAACCAGTCGTAGCGGAACCAGTAGAGGTTGGCGAACTGCTGGTCGGGAAGCTGGTAGAGCTTGCCGTCGGGTGCTGTCGTGAACTTCGTGCCGATGAAGTCGGCGATGTCGAGGTTGGGGTTGGTGACGTCCTTGCCCTCATTGGCCATCCAGTCGGTCAGGCTGCGGGCCTGCAGATAGCGCCAGTGGGTGCCGATCAGGTCGGAATCGTTGACATAGGCGTCATAGATGTTTTCGCCCGACTGCATCTGCGTCTGCAGCTTTTCGATGACGTCGCCTTCACCGATCAGGTCATGCGTGATCTTGATGCCGGTGATGTCGCTGAACGCCTTGGCGAGCGTCTTCGATTCATATTCGTGCGTGGTGATGGTTTCCGAGACGACCTTGATCTCCATGCCGGCGAAAGGCTTCGCCGCATCGACGAACCATTGCATTTCGGCTTCCTGGCCGGCGCGGTCGAGCGCCGATTGATCCTTGATCTCGGTATCGAGGAAGGCTTTTGCCTCGTCCATGCCGGCAAAGGCATTGCTTGATCCCAAGAGCAGGGCGATCACGCTTGTTGATGCTAGAATATGGCGTCGCATTAATTTCCTCCCAAACAAGGTTGCATTGCCATTTGGCGCCGCCGCGGGCTTGCGGCGGCCCAACATTTCCCCCTCTAGACGAAGCGGAATACGCCGATCGCGTAGACCACTGCGAGAGCGAGAGCCCACCACAGGTTGGGCCCGATCAGGCCCAGCCATGCGAGATGAATGAAGGCGCTGCCGAGCAGCGAAACGAAAAGCCTGTCGCCCCGGGTCGTTTCGAAGCGGAGGATGCCGACGCGCGGATTGCCGCCGGGCGAGAAGTATTCCCACACGCCCATGCCCACGAGCATCAGGAAGATGGTGATGAAGAACGCCGCTGTCGGCAGCGTCCAGGCCATCCATGAAAGGTCCATCACAAACGCTCCCTCAGACGCGGCCCAGGGCAAAGCCCTTGGCGATGTAGTTGCGGACGAACCAGATGACGAGCGCGCCCGGAATGATGGTCAGGACGCCGGCCGCGGCGAGCACGCCCCAGTCCATGCCCGAGGCCGAGACGGTGCGTGTCATGATCGCGGCGATCGGCTTGGCGTCGGTGGTGGTCAGCGTGCGGGCGATCAAGAGTTCGACCCACGAGAACATGAAGCAGAAGAAGGCCGCGACCCCGATGCCGCTGGCGATCAGCGGAACGAAGATCTTCACGAAAAAGCGTGGGAACGAGTAGCCGTCGATATAGGCGGTCTCGTCGATCTCCTTCGGCACGCCCGACATGAAGCCTTCGAGGATCCAGACTGCCAGCGGCACGTTGAACAGGCAGTGCGCCAGCGCAACCGCGATATGCGTGTCGATCAGGCCGAAGGCCGAATAGAGTTGGAAGAAGGGCAGGGCGAACACCGCCGGCGGCGCCATGCGGTTGGTCAGAAGCCAGAAGAACAGGTGCTTGTCGCCGAGGAAGCGGTAGCGCGAGAAGGCGTAAGCCGCAGGCAGGGCGACGGCGATCGAGATCACCGTGTTCATCACCACATAGATGATCGAGTTGATGTAGCCCTTGTACCAGGACGGATCCGTGAAGATCACGCCGTAATTGCGCAGAGTGGGGTTCTGCGGCCAGAGCGAAAATGTGCCCAGGATTTCCTGGTTCGACTTGAAGCTCATATTGATGAGCCAGTAGATCGGCAGCATCAGGAAGATGATGTAGAGCGTCGGCACCACCCACCAGAAGCGCGATTCCTCGCCGCGCCGCCGCATCCTGCGCGCCAGCGCCTCGTCTGGAGCGCCGCCATGGACAACGCCCGTCGAGGTCACGGCATCCCGCATCATCTTGTCCTTGTCGGCGTCCGCGACTGCTTGCCTTGTCCCCGCCATCTCACTTCTCCACGTCGTAATTTGTCATGACGGTGTAGAAGACCCATGACAGCAGCAGCACGATCAGGAAGTAGATGATCGACATCGCCGCCGCCGGGCCGAGGTCGAACTGGCCGACGGCCATCTTGACCAGGTCGATCGACAGGAAGGTGGTGGAGTTGCCGGGGCCACCGCCGGTGACGACGAAGGGCTCGGTGTAGATCATGAAGCTGTCCATGAAGCGCAGCAGCACGGCGATCAGCAGCACGCGCTGCATTTTCGGCAGCTGGATGTAGCGGAACACCGCCCAGCGCGAGGCGCCGTCGATCTTGGCGGCCTGATAGAAGGCGTCGGGGATCGACACCAGGCCGGCATAGCAGAGCAGCACGACAAGGCTGGTCCAGTGCCAGACATCCATGACGATGACCGTCACCCAGGCGTCGAACGGGTCGTTGACATAGTTGTAGTCGAAGCCGAGCGCATGCAGCGTGTAGCCGAGCAGGCCGATGTCGATGCGGCCGAAGACCTGCCAGATGGTGCCGACGACGTTCCACGGAATGAGCAAAGGCAGCGCCATCAGCACCAGGCAGACCGGCACGCCCCAGCCCTTCCGCGGCATGTTGAGGGCGATGAAGATGCCGAGCGGGATCTGGATCGCCAGGATGATCGCCGAGAAGATCAGGTTGCGGCCCATCGCCGCCCAGAAGCGGTCGGAATGCAGCATCTCCTCGAACCATTCGGCGCCGGCCCAGAAGAACTGGTTGCCGCCGAACGTGTCCTGCACCGAATAGTTGACGACGGTCATCAGCGGGATGACCGCCGAGAAGGCCACCAGCACCAGCACCGGCAGCACCATGAACCAGGCCTTGTTGTTCCAGGTCTTTTCCACGGGTTACGCTCCCATCTCGACGCGCCAGGACTTGTCGTAGAGGTTGATGCCGGCAGGATCGAAGCTGACATGCGGATCGGCCGGCACGTGATCGTCCTCGCCGAGGATCGCCGCGATCTCGCGGCCTTCGAGGCTGGCGCGCACCACCTTGTGGCGGCCGATATCCTCGACCTTGCGTATGGTGACAGGCATGCCCTTGGCGCCGAGCCTGACATATTCGGGCCGGATGCCGAGTTCGATGCTTGCGCCTTCGGCCTTGGGCGTGCCGGGCAGCTCGATGGTCTGGCCGCCGAGCCGGGCGCGCCGGCCTTCGACCGCCACCGGCATGACGTTCATGCCGGGCGAGCCGATGAAATAGCCGACGAAAGTGTGCTTGGGGCGCTCGAACAGCTCGGCCGGCGTGCCGATCTGGACGATCTCGCCGTCATACATCACCACCACCTTCTCGGCGAAGGTCAAAGCCTCCGTCTGGTCGTGGGTGACATAGATCATGGTGTAGCCGAAGCGCCGGTGAAGCTGCTTGAGCTGCGAGCGCAGCACCCATTTCATATGCGGGTCGATGACGGTCAGCGGCTCGTCGAACAGGATCGCATTGACGTCGGAGCGGACGAGGCCGCGGCCGAGCGAGATCTTCTGCTTCTGGTCGGCGGTGAGCCCGCGCGCCTTGCGTTTGGCCCAGCTGGCGAGGTCGATCATGTCGAGCGTCTCGCGCACCTTGCGGTCGACATCGGCTTCTCCGACGCCGCGGTTGCGCAGCGGGAAGGCGAGATTGTCGTACACCGTCATGGTGTCGTAGATGACCGGGAACTGGAACACCTGGGCGATGTTGCGCTCCTGGGTGGACAGCCGGGTCACGTCCTTGCCGTCGAACAGAAGCTGGCCGTGCGAGGCATGCAGCAGGCCGGAAATGATGTTGAGCAGCGTGGTCTTGCCGCAGCCGGACGGCCCGAGCAGGGCATAGGCGCCGCCGTCCTCGAAGCCGTAATGGACTTCGCGCAGGGCATAGTCCTTGTCGGATTTCGGGTTGGCGCCATAGGCGTGGCGGATGTGGTTCAGGTCGATGCGTGCCATCTTCCCCTCCTATGCGGCGCGTGACGAGGGTGCGCCGGCGGCGCGACCGGTGGCATCGAAGACCATGACGTGGCGCGGATCGATGAACACCTCGATGGTCTCGTCCGGCTCGAACTGGCGGATGCCATGGGTCAGCATCACCCAGCGCGCGTCGGCGTAGTTGAGGTGGACAAAGCTCTCCGAGCCGGTGATCTCGGTGACCGACACCTTGGCCTTGACGCCGACGGCGTCGGTCGTGCGCTTCTCAAAAGAAAGATGGTGGGGCTGGAAGCCGATCGTATAGCTGGCGTCGGCAATGCCGGCGAGGTCGCCTGGCACCGGGAGGTCCACCCCACCATCAAGCTGGAAGTTGCGGCCGCTCTTCCTCAACACGATGGTATTGAGCGGCGGGTCGGCGAAGGTCCGCGCCGTGATCAGGTCGTCCGGCTTGCGGAACACCTCGATCGTCGGGCCGAACTGGGTGATGCGGCCTTCCGACAGCGTTGCCACATTGCCGCCGAGCAGAAGCGCTTCATGCGGCTCGGTCGTGGCATAGACGAAGATCGCGCCGGTTTCGGCGAAGATCCTCGGCAGTTCGGCGCGCAGTTCCTCGCGCAATTTGTAATCGAGATTGGCGAGCGGCTCGTCGAGCAGCACGAGCCGGGCATTCTTGACGATGGCCCGTGCGAGCGCTGTGCGCTGCTGCTGGCCGCCCGACAGGTTGAGCGGGGTGCGGTCGAGATAGGGCGTCAGCTTGAGCAGGTCGGCGGCGCGCTTGACCTCCTGTTCGATCCTGGCCTTGTCGGCGCCGGCGACACGCAGCGGCGAGGCGATGTTCTCATAGACCGTCATCGCCGGGTAGTTGATGAACTGCTGGTAGACCATGGCGATGTTGCGCTTCTGCACCGGCACGCCGGTGACGTCGACACCGTCGAACCAGACCGAGCCCGCGGTCGGCTTGTCGAGCCCGGCCATCAGCCGCATCAGGCTGGTCTTGCCCGACAGCGTCGGCCCCAGCAGCACATTCAGGCTGCCGTGCTGAAGCGCCAGCGAGACGTCGCGGATATGATCCGTGCCGGCCACCGTCTTGGTTACGTTGCGCAGTTCGAGCATAAATCCTCCTCCCAGAGGCAGATGCAGGCGGGCAGGCCTATTCTGCCGCGGCGTTGTGCACGCCTGGGCTCATTCCTTGCAGAAATTCATCGAGTGCCGCGGCCTGCTCCTTGCTGAGCTTCAGCCCCCGCTTGGTGCGCCGCCACAAAACGTCCTCGCCGCTCACCGCCCATTCATGGGCGACGAGATAGCGGACCTCGGCCTCGTAGAGATCGGCGCCGAAATTGCGCCCGAGATCGGCTTCCGACTTCGCCAGGCCGAGCAGCGTCCTGGCGCGTGTGCCGTAGAGCCTGGTCAGGCGGCGGGCGAGGCGCATGTCGAGGAAGGGGTAGGCAGCCTTGAGCTTGACCACTTCGGCGTCGAAGCCGGTCGCCTCGAACTCGCCGCCCGGCAGGGCGGCGGTTGCCGTCCAGGCCTTGCCCCTCTTGCCCAGCTGCTTCTCGATGATCTCGAGCATGGATTCGGCAAGGCGGCGATAGGTGGTGATCTTGCCGCCGAAGATGTTGACGATCGGCGCGCGGCCTTCGCCGCCATCTGATTTCAGCACATAGTCGCGTGTCGCTTCCTGGGCCTTGCTGGCGCCGTCGTCATAGAGCGGGCGGACGCCGGAATAGGTCCAGACGATGTGTTCGGGTTTCACCGGCTCGGCGAAATATTCGCTTGCCGCCTCGCAGAGATAGGTGATCTCAGCCTGGCTGATCCTGGCGGTGTGGGGATCGCCTTGATAATCCTGGTCGGTGGTGCCGATCAGGGTGAAGTCTTCCTCGTAAGGAATGGCGAAGATGATGCGCCCGTCCTTGTTCTGGAAGAAATAGGCGCGCGGATCGTCGAACTTCTTCGCCACCACGATGTGGCTGCCCTGGACGAGGCGGACATTGTGGACGTTGTTCTGGCCGACGGTTTCGGTCAGCACATGGTCGATCCAGGGCCCGGCGGCATTGACGATGAGCCGCGCCTTGACCTCTTCGACCTGGCCGCTGCGCAGGTCCTCGACGCGGATGTTCCAATGGCCGTTGTCGCGGCGCGCGCTCGTCACCTTGGCCCGGGTGCGGATGACGGCACCCCTGTCGGCGGCGTCGCGGGCATTGAGCACGACCAGCCGTGCATCGTTGACCCAGCCATCGGAATATTCGAAGGCGCGCGCAAACATCGGCTTCAGCGGCTTGCCGGCGACGTCGCTGTGCATGTCGAGCGTGCGTGTCGGCGGCAACAGCTTGCGGCCGCCAATATGGTCGTAGAGGAACAGGCCGAGCCGGATCAGCCATGCCGGGCGCAGGCCCTTGGCATAGGGCAACACGAAGCGCATCGGCCAGATGATGTGAGGCGCATTCTTCCACAGCACCTCGCGTTCCATCAGCGCTTCGCGCACCAGGCGGAACTCGTAATGTTCGAGATAGCGCAGCCCGCCATGGATCAGCTTGGTCGAATAGGACGAGGTGCCGGAGGCGAGATCGTTCATTTCGGCAAGGTAGACGGAGTAGCCGCGGCCGACCGCGTCGCGGGCGATTCCGCAGCCATTTATGCCGCCGCCGATAACGAAGATGTCGTGGATTTCGGGTCTGCTCACGCCTTCGCCGCCTTTTCGCACTGCAGCAATTTAAGCACCATTCGAAGCTCGATTTGGATTATTTCGAACTGAAAGTGAATGTCAAACGAAATATATCGCTGATCGCAGGCTGACATGCTGACGTTGTGTCAGGGGCAGGGGCTTGGTGTGTATCCGTCAGTTTAGACGGCTAAAAGCCTACAAAAGGGCGGAATATTCTGTTTTTCGCCAGGCGAAACACTGTTGCCCTCGGGCAATGCAGGACAATTCCCGGTTGTGATCTTCGTTTTCAGCCTTCATTGACCAAAACGAAAGCGGAATTTCCGGTGCATGTCGCGGCGGCAGGCGGCGTCTGTGCGGCCGGCTGTGGACAACAAAAAGCCGGGGCCGCGTCGGCGGCCCCGGCTGCAGATGGGGTTCGCGAAAGTCAGTGGGGGAAGAAGGCGAAGCGAATGACGAACAGGATCGCCACCAGCCAGGTCGCGGCATGGACTTCACCGGGACGGCCGGTGAGCAGCTTGAGCGCGGCATAGCTGATGAAGCCGAAGGCAAGGCCGTTGGCGATCGAGTAGGTGAAGGGCATCATCAGCGCGGTCAGCGCCGCCGGTGCTGCCTCGGTGATATCGGCCCATTCGACCTCGACCAGCTCGCGCATCATCAGGCCGGCGACATAGAGCAGGGCAGGCGCCGTCGCATAGGCAGGCACCGAGCCGGCCAGCGGCGAGAAGAACAGCGCGGCGAGGAAGAGCACGCCGATGACCAAAGCGGTCAGGCCGGTGCGGCCGCCTGCCTGCACGCCCGAGGCGCTTTCGACATAGGCCGTCGTGCTCGAGGTGCCGAGCAGGGAGCCCGCGACGATGGCCGTGCTGTCGGCCAGAAGGGCGCGGCCGAGGCGGTTGGGCTTGCCCGGCTCGATCAGCCCGGCGCGCTTGGCGACGCCGATCAGCGTGCCGGTGGCGTCGAAGACCTCGACCAGCACGAACACCAGGATGACATGGACCAGGCCGGCATGCAGGGCGCCGAAGACGTCGAGCTGCAGGAAGGTCGGCAGGATCGACGGCGGCATCGAGACGATGCCGTTGAACTGGCTGACGCCGAGCGCCATCGAGGCGATGGTGATCACCAGAATGCCGATCAGGATCGCGCCGCGCACCTTGAGCGCGTCAAGGGCCGCGATGATGAAGAAGCCGGCGATGGCAAGCAGCGTCCCGGTCTGGCTGACGTCGCCCAGCGTCACCAGCGTTGCCGGGCTGGCCACGACGATACCGGAGCTTTTCAGCGCGATGATGCCGAGGAACAGGCCGATACCGGCGGCAATGGCGCTGCGCATCGAGTGCGGGATGCCGGCGATCAGCCAGCTGCGCACGCCGCTGACGGTCAGGATCAGGAAGATCACGCCTGAAATGAACACCGCGCCCAGCGCCTGCTGCCAGGAAAAGCCCATGGCGCCGACGACGGTAAAGGCGAAGAAGGCGTTCAGGCCCATGCCCGGCGCCATGCCGATCGGCCATTTCGCCACCAGGCCCATGACCAGCGAGCCGATCGCTGCGGCAAGGCAGGTGGCAACGAACACGGCGTTGCGGTCCATGCCCGTCGACGACAGGATCTCCGGGTTGACGAAGATGATGTAGGCCATGGTCAGGAAGGTCGTGACACCGGCGATCACTTCGGTCCGGACCGATGTCCCTTGTTCCTTCAGGTTGAAATACTTCTCAAGCACTCTTTGCTTCCTCCCAGACGGTTAGGGGGCAGCCTGGTCCTGGCGCAGGCTTGCCGACGCACCCATGCTTTCCCCGCATGGCCGCCGGCGTTTTCCTGCCGAACTCCTGCTGCCCTCTCGTGCCGACCCAGGACGCGTCTTGCGTCTCCACCCCGGACCGGCTTCCGCCAACAAATGGCGCAAGGCATGATTGCCTGCGCAAACGTGGCCTAAATTCTGCCTGATGCAGCCATCGCACAAGTGGCGGTTGCTTTAAGCAGTTTCGCGTTTTTGTTGATGGATTGCGCCCGTTCGGACGATGCCTCAGGCGAGCAGCGCCTGGCCGGTTGCCGGGTCGAACAGGTGCAGCGCGTCGTCGTCGACGGCAAATGCCGCCACGTCACCCTGGCCGACCCTGGCTCTTGGCGCAAGACATGCGGTGAGCTTTTGCGGGCCGATGCGCGCGGTGGCGACAAGTTCGGGTCCGGTCAGTTCGACCACTTCGATCCGCACCGGCAGCACATGGCCGCCGGCCTGGTCGCCTGCCTGGTCAAGTGACGCCAGCCGCAGTGCCTCCGGCCTGATGCCGAGCGCAAGCCGCGTCTTGTCCTGGACAACTGGGGCCTGGAGGAGTGGCCTGAAACGGTCGGGCAAACGCAAGCGAACCTCGGATCCGACGATTCGTAACGCGCCATTGTCGACCTCGACGTCGATCATGTTCATCGGCGGGGCGCCGACGAAGCCGGCGACATAAAGCGTGGCGGGCTGGTTGTAGATCTCTTCCGGCGTGCCGAGCTGTTCGATGCGCCCATCCTTCATCACCGCGATGCGTGTCGCCAGCGTCATCGCCTCGATCTGATCGTGGGTGACGTAGACGACGGTCGTCTTCAGAATCTGGTGCAGACGCTTGAGTTCGGTGCGCATTTCGAGCCTGAGCTTGGCATCGAGATTGGACAGAGGCTCGTCGAACAGGAACACCTGGGGCTTGCGCACCAATGCCCGGCCGATAGCGACGCGCTGGCGCTGGCCGCCGGAGAGCTGGCTCGGCTTGCGGTCGAGCAAGGGCTCGATCTGCAGCAGGCGCGACGCCTCCGCGACGGCCTTCTCACGTTCGGCAAGCGGCACCTTGCGCATCTCCAGGCCGAAGCCGATGTTCCGGCGCACGCTGAGATTGGGGTAGAGCGCATAGGACTGGAACACCATGGCGATGTCGCGGTCCTTGGGATGAACGCCGAGGATGGACCTGCCGGCGATGCGGATGTCGCCGCTGGTGGCTTCGGCAAGCCCGGCTATGATGTTGAGCAGCGTCGATTTCCCGCAACCCGACGAGCCGAGCAGGACGAGGAACTCGCCGCTCTGCAGCGCGATGTCGATGCCTTTCAGCGTCTCGACCGCGCCGTAGCTCTTGCGGATGTTCTGGATGTCGAGCGCACTCATGCAAATTCGTCCCTGATCTCGGGCAACCCGCCATAGAGGCGGGGCAAGGTGGAAATGGCACGCGAGGCGACCTGCACGCCCGCGGTGAGGCAGGCAGCCAGCGGCCGGTCGCCGGCAAGCGCTGCCAGGAAGGCAGCATTGAAGACGTCGCCGGCGCCGATCGTGTCGATGACCGTGACGACGGGTGCTTTCACCGACACCAGTTCGCCGCCGGGACCGATGGCGACGGCGCCGTCCGGACCGCATTTGACGACCAGGATCGCGCCTTCGGGCATGCTGCGCCACAAGGCGACTGCGGCTTCGGCCGGACTGTCGAGGCCTGCAAGGGTCGTTGCCTCGACTTCGTTCAGCAACGCACAGTCGCAATGCGCAAGCCATGTCCGCGTCAAGGCGCAGTTGTGCTCGGTCCAGCCGTCGGGTGGCCAGCCGGTGTCGAGCACGACCGAGATGCCATGGCCATGCGCCCAGTCGAAGAAGGCGTCGTAGTCGCGCGTAAGCTCGGTGGTCAGGAACGCACCACAGAGCAAGGCGTAGCCGCCGGAAAGCTGCGCGCCGTCGAGCACCGACAACACATCGGCCAGGCTGAAGCGGGGCAGGTGGCCATGGGTGGTGAAGAAGGTGCGTTCGCCGTCGGGATGGGTGATGCCGACCGAAAGCGTCGTGCGCTCGGCAGTAACAGGCCATCTGGCGGCCCGATCGCCGAAGGCGTCGCGCAGCCACAGGCCGAACTGGTCGTTGCCGACATTGGCTGATATCTCGAAGTCGACGCCGAGCGCATCCCAGGCAAGCGCGCTGTTGCCCGCCTGGCCGCCGACCCGCAACTCGTCATGGTCGACGATGATCTCCGTTCCTGCCCTCGGCCAGGGTGCTGTCGGCCCCAGGATGAGGTCGACATTGACGTTGCCGATGACAGCAAGCGGACGCATTCATTCGCTCCGCGTGATCTTGGTCGAACGCACCGGCGTGCCGGCGTCGTCGACACGGGCATCGGCAAAGGCGATCATCAGCCGCTGGGCTGTCGGCAGCATGGCAAAAATGGCGTCCATGCCGGTTGCCGGCTTGAAGGCAAGGGTCGTCGCGCCCGCCACCGGCGCCTCATCAGAGGAATCGAAGATGACGACGGCAGCACCGGTCTCGACAGCCGACACGGCCATGGCGGTGACAAGCGGTGCCGTCGGGTCCTTGCCCCGGAACAGCACGACCCCGATGTTGGGCCCAAGCATCTCCATCGGCCCGTGCCGCAGCTGTCCGCCCTCGAGCGAAAAGCACGGCCGCCGCGACAGTTCGGTCAGGCCAAGCGCCAGCGCCTCGGCAACGCCCTGCAGGCGCCGGCCCGAGGTGACGACGGTGTCGACATCGGCCAAAGCCTTGAGCGCGGGACCAACATCGACGACCTCGGGCAGTTGCAGGGCGACAAGCGCCCCGCCCGGATGTTCGCCAAGCGCGGCGAGAATGGCGAGGTGAAGCGAAAGCGTCACCGTCAGGCTGCGGGTCGCGGCAAAGGCGAGCTCGGTGCCGCCGACGCCGACCAGCGAAGGTGCTGTCCGGGCCAGGAACGAGCCGGCCTCCAGCGTCAGCCCGAAAGTCTCGCTGTTGCCGCCCGTCTCGGTGAACCAGCGCAGCACCTCGGCACTTTCGCCCGACTGCGACGTCATGATCACCGTGCGGCCATCGAGCGAGAGCCCCTGGCCGAGTTGCTCCGACAGCGGCAGGGCAATGGCGTCGATGCCGAGCGCGCGATAGAGCGGCTCGACCGCCCGGCCGACGGCATGCGAGCCGCCCATGCCGAGCAGCAGCAGCCTGCCGGTCCTTTCGAGCGAGGCGGCGACCCGGGCCGCCATTCCGGCGTTTTCGGCGAAGGACGCCAGGGCGTCGCCATTCTGCCGCGCCATTTCGCGGTCGATGGCCAAGAGGCCGGCAGGTCTGGGCTTCGGTGAGGTCATGGTCATCATCCTTTCACGCCGCCGCTGGTCAGGCCCGAAATCAGGGCACGCTGCATGACGAGCCCGATCAGCACCGGCGGCAGGGCAGCCAGCACGCCTGCGGTGGCAATCAGACCGTAATCCGAGACGCGGCCTCCGGCGAGGTCGGCGATGGCGACCGTCAGCGTCTTGGCGCGCAGGTCGGAGGTAAACAGCAGCGCATAGAAGAACTCGTCCCAGGCCAGGAGCAGCGCAAACAGTGCCGACGTCGCGACAACGGGTGCTGCCAGCGGCAAGGTGATGATGCGCAGCGTCTGGAACAGGCTGGCGCCGTCGATCATCGCGGATGCTTCGATCTCGCGCGGGATGGCATCGAAGCCCGATTTCATCAGCCAGGTGGTGAAGGGGGCGAGGATGGTGAGATAGACCAGCGCCAGGCCGAAAATGTTGTTGAGCATGCCGAAATAGGCCAGGCCCATATAGAGCGGCACGGCGAGCGCCACCGGCGGCAACATGTAGGTGGCGATCACCATCGACAGCGACCAGCCGACCTGAGGCGTGCGCGACACCGCCCAGCCGGCCGGGATGGCAAGCGCAATCGCTGCAATCGTCGCCATGCCGGCGATCTTAAGGCTATTCCAGAGGGAGGCCGTGAAGGCGGCGCCGGCGCTGTTTTCGACTGATGAAAGCAGCAAGGCGTAACGGGAAAAGTCGACCTCCGCGGGCCACCAGCGCAACGGCTTGGCCGACAGGTCGGCCGTCGGCGAGATGCTCATGACGAACAGCCACAGCACCGGCGCCAGGATGACGACCGCCAGAAGCAGCGCTGCGGCATGGATGAAGATGGTGAAAGCCAGGCTCCTGCGTTCCATCAGCTCGCACTCCCCGCAGCTTTCCTGACAAGGGCCGCATAGGCGACGGCCAGCACGGTGACCAGCAAGGTGACGATCAGCGCCAGCGACGCGCCCGAGCCGGCGCGCTGGAACGAAAACGCCTCCTGATAGACCAGGATCGACAGCGTGCGCGTCGAATTGGCCGGCCCGCCGCGCGTCATCACCCAGATGATGTCGAACACCTTGAAGGCCTCGATGGTGCGCAGCACCAGTGCCACCAGAAGCGGGCCGACGAGATAGGGCAGGATGACGAAACGGAAGCGCGCGATCGGCCCGGCGCCGTCGACCATCGATGCCGCGGTGATGTCGCGCGGCACAGCCTGCAAGGCTGCAAGGGCAATGAGGGCGACGAGCGGAAAGTTCTTCCAGCAGTCGGCGACGATCAGCGCTGCCAGCGCGGTGTTGGGCTCGCCGAGCCAGGAGCGGTAGGCGTCGAGCAGGCCTGCTTGGGTCAGTGCCGCGTTTAATGCGCCATATTCGGGATTGTAGATCAGCCGCCACAGCGTGGCGTTGACCACTGTCGGCAGCGCCCAGGGCAGGATCATCAGCGCACGCAGCACGGTGCGGCCGTAAAACTGCTGGTTCAAGAGCAGGGCGGCGAGCACGCCGAGCACCATCTCCGCCGCCACCGAGATGACCGCGAACCATGTCGTGGTCACAAGCGTGCGCTGGAAGTTCGCGCCGGACAGCATCCTGGCGTAGTTGTCGAGGCCGACGAAGCTGCCCTCGGTGCCGACGAGCCTGGCGTCGGTGAAGGACAGGCGAACCGTGTCGACGAGGGGCCAGCCGATGACTGATATCATGACCGCGAGCAGCGGCAGCATCAGCAGCCATGCCCGGGTCGTCATCCATGAGCCCGACATGAGGCGACTCTTTTCAGTTGGAACGAAAGGGCCGGGCGACCGGCGCCGTCCGGAAATCATTTGAAACCAAAGGACCGGGCCGCCGGAGCGGCCCAGAAGTGACTTGAACCGAAAGGGCGGGGCGGTCGGACCCGCCCAGAAAACGAAAGGGCCGGGCCGCCGGAGCGGCCCGGAGTTTGGGGCAGTAAAGCTTAGAGACCGCTGTTTTCGGCAGCGCTCTTGAGCGCGTCTTCGGGCTTTGCCTGGCCGAGCAGCGATTCCTGGATCGCCTGCTGCAGCGCCGTCGACAGCTCCTGGTATTTCGGCGTCGTCGGGCGCGGATACATCGCCGCAAGGCCGAGCTTGGCAGCGGCGATCAGCTCTTCCTGGCCCTTGGTCACTTCAGGATCGTCATAGGACGAGGCCCAGATCGGCAGAGAGAGCTTTGCATACTGGTTCTGGGTTTGCTGCGAGGTCATGAAGGTGATGAACTTCCAGGCTTCCTCGGGATGCTTGCTGGCTGTGGTGATGCCGAGGCCCATCGAGCCGTTGACCGCCGAGACCTCGCTTTTGCCCGCAACGCCCGGCGCCGGCACGACGCCGACCTTGCCCGCGACCTTGCTGTCCTTGGGGTCGTTGGCCATGTTGTACATGTAGGTCCAGTTGAGCGCGAAGGCGGCTTCGCCGTTCTGGAACACCTTGCGCACGTCCTCTTCGAGGAACTCCTTGGAGTTCGGGTTGGTCAGGCCCGAGCTGTAGCTCGTCACCATGTAGTTCAGCGCATCGAGCCCGCCGCCGCTCTGGAAGGCCGGCTTGCCGTCCTTGATGAAGTCGCCGCCATAGGCGCTGACCAAAGTGGTGTAGTCGCAGATCGCCGCTTCCGCCTGCGACCAGCTCCACGAGATCGGCGTTGCCAGCAGGCCCTTGTCCTTGATGATCTTGGCCTGCTCGGCCAGTTCGTCCCAGGTCTTGGGCGGGCTCTTGATGCCGGCCTTTTCAAGGATTTCCTTGTTGTAGAACAGGTACTTGGTGTCGAGAATCCACGGCATGCCGTAAGACTTGCCGTCATAGGTGACGGTGGTCCAGGCGCCTGGAAGCACACCCTTCTTCATCTCCTCGGTGATGCGCGCGGAGACGTCGACGAGCACATTGTTGGAGGCATATTCGGCCGGCCAGATGACGTCGAACAGCACCACGTCGTAGCCGCCCGACCCCTGGGCCAGCACTGTCTTGTCGTGCAGGCCTTCGTAAGGCACGAATTCGAGATTGACCTTGATGTCGGGATTGGCCTTGCTGAAGGCTTCAGTCATCGCCCGCACGTCGGCCTCGCTATAGGCCGCCTGGGCCATGAACAGCGCGTTGATCGAGGTTTCGGCAAAGGCATGAGGCATGAAGGCGCCGCCGACGAAAGCCGCGCCGAGCAATGTCCTGCTAATCGATTTCAACATTTGATCCTCCATTTTTGACTTATGCAAATCCGTCCGGCGGCGCGCGTCACGCTGCCGTCTCGCCTGGGAAAGCACGGGGCCTTGGCCTCGCGATCTGTCGCAAGCGGCTGTCCTGGTCGAAAAATGCGGCGGCTCCAGCCGCCTTTGGTTCCCTGGAACTCTCGCGGTTCCTTATTAAGTCAACTGACTTGACTTATTACTTCTGCAATTATCATTGGAGTCAAGAGGGGAAAACAGTTGAGCGACATCAGCCCGATCCGCGCCACCAGCGGCACCAACCAGGAGGGCACCAGCGCCCACAATCGCCGTGTCATGATGGACGCGTTGCGGCTCAACGGAGCGCTGTCGCGGGCCGACCTGGCGCGGGCGACGCAGCTGACCAAGCAGGCCGTGTCCAACATCATCGAGGAGCTGGAACGCGACGGTTTCGTCGTCTCGCTCGACGCGGTGAGAAAGGGCAGGGGCCAGCCCTCGACGCCTTACCGTCTGGTGCCCGAAGGCGCCTTTGCCATCGGCCTGCAGATCGACCGCCACCTGACCCGCGCCGTCGCCGTCGACCTTGTCGGCACGGTTCTGGTGCGCGCCGAGGCCAAGCTGCCGCCCGACGATCCGCATGGCGGCGTCAAAATCATTCTCGGCGTGGTCGAGAGCATCAGGCGCGACCTCGCCGCGATCTCGGCGCTATCCGAAAAGCGCATCGTCGGCCTGGGTGTCGCCATGCCCGGTCCGTTCGGGCTGGAGGAGTTCGGCGACAACAAGTGGATGATGCCGGCCTGGCAGAAATATCCGCTGCTGGAGACGCTAGCCGCCGGCACCGGCCTCGACATCAGCCTGCAGAACGACTCCGCCGCCTGCGCCATCGCCGAGCGCATGGTGGGCGCCGCGCATGGGCTCGATCACGCCGTCTGCCTCTATGTCGGCTACGGCATCGGCGCCGGCCTGATCCTCAATGGCGAGCTCTACCGGGGCGGCAGCGGCAATGCCGGCGAAATCGGCATGGCGCTGCTGTCGCCGCGCGGCAGCGACGGTGCGGTGCTCGAGCATCGGGCCTCGCTGGCCTCGCTCTACCAGCAGCTGGAGCTCGACCCGTCCGAAACCGGCCTCTACGACCATGTCGCGGCGTTGGCCCTGGCCGAAGATCCGGCGTTGCTCGCCTGGGTCAGGGACGCGGCGATGGATCTGCGCTGGAGCGTCCAGCTCATCGAAACGCTTTTCGACCCGGAGACGGTGATCCTGACCAGTGGCGCGCCCGAGGCCTTGGCCCGTCTGATCGTCGAGGCGATGCTGCCGCTGCCGCTGTCGATCGCCAATCGCCCGGGGCGGAGCTTGCCGCGCCTGCAGCTCGGCATCACCGACCCCTGGTCGATCGCCCTTGGCGCCGCCGCCGAGCCGATCGGCCGCGCCTTCGACCCACGCTTTTCGGCGATCCTCAAGACCCGTTCGGGCGGCTAGGGATTTTGCGCGTCGGTTCCTGATGTGAAAATAATTTGACAGGAAGGCAAATCTGCGTTTGCATCGGCCTGCCTGATGATGCGAGCGCGCGAGCTTTCGCTCAGGCGGGGAGAGATGCCGCGACAAGGCAATCTCCCGCACAGCATGATCAGAGCAGCCCGCTCAACCTACCAGTCGATGACGATCCGGAACTCGCAATTCCAGGGACAGGGCTCATAGCGCGACGAAGCTGAATGCCAGCTGCGTCGGAGTGAATGAGAACCGACCTGGAGAAGCTGCATGTCCGTAGACCTGCTCGTCCGTGACGCATATGTGTATGTCGATCGCGGCTGGGAAATCGCCGACGGCTGGATCGCCGTCAAAGACAAGAGAGTTCATTCCGTAGGCAAGGCCGGCGACGAGCCGGTCGCCGCAAGGACCATCTCGGCGCGCGGCCGGCTGGTCACGCCGGGGCTGATCAACGCCCACCACCACATGTACCAGAACCTGACGCGGTCCTACGCGCCGGTGACCAACGGTTCGCTGTTCGAATGGCTGACCGGGCTCTACCCGATGTGGGCCGGGCTGACCGAGGAATCGGTCTATGCCTCCACCTATGTCGCGATGACCGAGCTTTTGATGGGCGGCTGCACCACCTCGATGGACCACATGTATGTCCATCCCAGGCCCAGGCTGATCGATGCCCAGATCCGCGCCAGCACCGACATCGGCTTCCGTTTCTATGCGACACGCGGGTCGATGACGCGCTCGGTCGAGGATGGCGGCCTGCCGCCTGCCTCGGTGGTGCAGCGCGAGGACGACATCCTCGAAGACAGCGTCCGGCTGGTCGAGAGCTACCACGATGCCGGGCCGGGCGCGATGACGCGCGTGGCGCTCGCGCCTTGCTCGCTGTTCTCAGTGACCGAGCGGATCATGTCGGAATCGGCGCGGCTGGCCGACAAATATGATCTCAGGCTGCACACCCACCTCGCCGAGGACCCCGAGGAGGATAGATATTGCGCCGAGGTGTATGGCTGTACGCCGACCGAATATTTCGAGCGTGTCGGCTGGGCCAGCAAGCGCTCCTGGGTCGCGCATTTCATCTATCCGACCGATGCCGAGATCGGACGCCTCGCACATGCCGGCGTCTGCGCCACCCAGTGCCCCTGTTCGAACATGCTGATCGGCGGCGGCTCGGCCGACGCCATGGGGCTTCGCGCCCGCGGCATGCGCGTCGGCCTTGGCTGCGATGGCTCGGCTTCGACCGACCATGCGTCGATGTGGCTGGAGGCGCGCACGGCGCTGTTGCTCGGACGCTATCGCAACGGACCGCATTCGATGTCGGCGCGCGATGCGCTCGACATAGCCACGCGGGGCGGCGCCGCCTGTCTCGGCTGGGAGGATGAGATCGGCCATCTGAGGCCGGGCGCCTGCGCCGACCTTGTCGTCTGGAGCATGTCGGATGTGGCGCTTGCCGGCGCCCATAGCGATCCGGTCGAGGCCTGGCTGCGCTGTGGCCCCGCGGTCGCCGGCACCACCGTCGTCTCAGGCAAGGTGCTCGTCGAGGACTGCCGTCCGGTGATGACCGAACTCGGCGACGTGTTGCGCGAGCATGCCCGCCATTCGCGTCGCATGCAGTGCCTCGAGGCCTGACCGGGCCATCGGCCCAATTTCATCTATTGCCGCGGAGGCGGCTCATACTTCTGGGAGGAGGTCGTATATCAATGACTGATCATGTTCATGCCCATATGGGCGAGCTTGAAGCGGTCGACGGCATGGTCGGGGATGTCGAGGAGGTCATCCCCGCCAAGCGTCGCTTCGCATTGGGACTTCAGCAGGCGCTCGTGTCCAACGCCTGGCTCGATCCCATCTTCATCGCTTCGGTGGCGGGGTTCTCCGCCACGCTGGCGACAAATCTGGTGACCGCCACATTCCTCGCTGCAGGCGTGGTCACCGTCGTGCAGAGCACCAGGCTGGTCCGCTTGCCGGTGGTGCAGGGGCCGTCCTCGGCCTTTTCGCCACTGGCCATCGGTTATTACAAGGCAGGGACGATTTCCGCGGCAAGCCTCGGCCTGATCATCGGCGCGGCACTCGTCTTCCTTGCCTCCGTATGCGGCCAGTTCGCCAAGCTCCGGCGGCTGCTGTCGCCGGCCGTCTCCGGAACGATCATCACCCTTGTGGGGGTCGCACTGGCCGGGTTCACCTTCATGGAGTTCTTCGGCGGCATCGGCTCGCCAAGCTTTGCCACGGGATCGAGCCTGTTCCTGGCCTGTGTGACGACGGCGGTGGTGCTGCTCAGCGCCGCCTTCGGCGGTACCTTGCGCATGTTCGGCTTCCTGACCGCGCTCATCGTCGGCGATGTGCTGGCCCTGGGCCTTGGACTGCTCGACTTCTCCAGCGTCGGCCAGGCGCCCTGGCTGGCTTTCCCGAAACTGCTGCCCTATGGCGCGCTGACCTTCGACCCGGCGATCACCATCACCATGTGCATCGTCTTCGTCGTTGCCGTCGTCGAGGCCATGGGCATGTATGAGGCGACGGCGCGGCTCACAGGCGTCGAACTCGACGACCGCCGCGTCAACGCCGGCATTGCCGGTGAAGCCGGTGGTTCGATGCTGGCAGCGCTGATCGGCGGTTTCGGCACGACGGCATACGCGCAGAATCTCGGCGTCATCAGGCTGACCGGCGTCGCCAGCCGGCATGTCGTCCGCGTCGCCGGCTTCATCTTCATCGCCCTGGCATTCCTGCCCAAGGTCGCAGCGGTGCTGGTGGCGACACCGGCGGCGGTTGTCGGCGGGCTGTTCCTGCCGGCGGCGGCAACCGTGGTCATGACCGGCATCCAGATGGCGAGCCAGGACCGGGGTTCACCTGTCAAGAACATGGTGGCCCCGCTCGGCCTGATGGCCGGGCTGGGCATTCCTGCGCTGGCCGGGGCCCTGTCGGGCGGGCTGCCGCAGATCCTTGGCGAGATGCTCGCGCATTCCATCGTGGTCGGCGCGGTGACCGTCATGGTCGCCGAGATCGTCCTGGTTCGTCTTCCCGAGTTCCTGCGCTCGCGCTGAAACAGGAGCAGCCGGGCCGAGGATCCGGCGTCGATCGGCTGGGACATGGACGCGGCGATGGACTCGCGCTCGGCGCTGACGCCGAGCGCGATCGACCCACGCCTTTCGGCGCCCCCAAGGACGCGTTCGGAGTGTCAGCCGAGCATTGCCGGGCTGAAGCGCGCGCCTTGCTCATGGATCCGCTTGACCAGCATCAGCGGGTGGGTGCCGCCGATCTGAGCCGTCTCATCGGCGACGGCCGCGGTGGTCGCCGTCGCCATCAGGTTGGGCATGGTCGCGGCGCTATCCATCTCAGCCCGCCGCATCGATGCCGCCGATGCAGGCATATTTGAGCTCGGTGAATTCGAGGATGCCGTGATGGGAGCCCTCGCGCGAATTGCCGCTTTCCTTGACGCCGCCGAAGGGCGCCAGTTCGGTCGAGATCAGCCCGGTGTTGACGCCGACCATGCCGAATTCGAGCCGCTCCATCATGCGGAACACCCGCGCCGAATCGCGCGTGAAGAAATAAGCGGCGAGCCCGGTCTCGGTGGCATTCGCCGCCTGCAGCACCTCGGCCTCTGTCTCGAAGCGGAATACGGGTGCCAGCGGCCCAAAGGTTTCGTCCTGCGCCAGCAGCATGTCGGCGGCAGCGCCGGTGATGACTGTCGGTTCGAAGAAGGTGCCGCCAAGCGCGTGGCGCTTCCCGCCGGCGGCAATCTCGGCGCCCTTGCCGAGCGCGTCCGCGATATGCGCTTCGACCTTGGCGACGGCGCGTTCCGAGATCAGCGGCCCCTGGACGACGCCGTCGTCGAAGCCGCAGCCGACCCGCAACTGCTTCACCCGCTCCGTCAGCCTGGCGACGAAGACGTCATGGACGGCCGACTGAACATAGATGCGGTTGGTGCAGACACAGGTCTGGCCGGAGTTCCTGAATTTCGACGCCATCGCGCCTTCGACCGCGGTGTCGATGTCGGCGTCGTCGAAGACGATGAAAGGGGCATTGCCGCCAAGCTCCAGCGCGACACGTTTGACCGTGCTTGCCGCCTGCCGCATCAACAGCTTGCCTGTCGGCGTCGAGCCGGTGAAGCCGACGAGCCGGACGGCGGGATGCGAGGTCAGCACGCCGCCTATGGCTATGGCATCGCCGGTGACGACATTGAAGCTGCCGGCGGGAAAGTCGGCGCGGCGCGCCAGTTCGGCCAGGACGAGAGCGGTCAGCGGCGTTTCGGGCGCCGGCTTGACGACGACGGTGCAGCCTGCGGCAAGCGCCGGGGCGACCTTGCGGGTGATCATCGCCGCCGGGAAGTTCCATGGCGTGATCGCCGCGACCACGCCGAGCGGCTGCCGCTGCACCAGGATACGGGCGTCGGGGCGGTGTGACGGCAGGATCTCGCCGGCAATACGCTTGGCCTCCTCGGCATAGAACTCGACATAGGAGGCGGCATAGTCGATCTCGCCGAGTGCCTCGGCGAAGGGCTTGCCCTGTTCGCTGGTCAGGATGGTGGCAAGGTCGCTGCGTGCCGCAACGATCAGCTCGAACCAGCGCCGCAGCGTTGCCGAGCGCTCCTTCGCCGTCTTCGCCGCCCAGGGCCGGAACGCCCTGGAAGCCGCCTCGACGGCTTGGGTGGCCGCGTCGGCGCCAAGGTTGGGGACATGGGCGATGACGGCGCCAGAGGCCGGATCGGTGACAGGTGTGTCGGCAGACCCGACAAAGCAGCCGTCTATGAAGGCCTGCGTCTTCATGAGGCCATTGTCTTCGAGCGTGCGCATGACGGCTCCTAGGCGTTGGCGGAGACGAGGGCGCGTTCGAGGAGGTCCAGCCCCTCCTTGAGCTGCGCATCGGAAATGGTCAGCGGGCAGAGCAGGCGGATGGTGTTGCCGAAGACGCCGCATGACAGCAGCACCAGCCCGTGGCCGAGCGCTGCCTGCACGACCTTCTTCGTCGTCTCGGCATCCGGCGTATTGGTGCCGCGCTGTGTCACGATGTCGAAGGCGACCATCGCGCCGGGGCCGCGGATCGACGCCATCGGCACGGCGTCGTTGCGCTGCGACATCCGCTCCAGTGCAGCGTGCATCGTCGCGCCGATCTCATTGGCACGGGCGACAAGGCCTTCGTCCTTGATGACGTCGAGAACCGCAAGTGCGGCGGCGCAGGCGATCGGGCTGCCGGCATAGGTGCCGCCCAGCCCGCCCGGTTCGGCAGCGTCCATGAGCGCTGCACGCCCGATGACGCCGGCCAGCGGGAAGCCGCCGCCGAGCGCCTTGGCGACGGTGATGATGTCGGGTTCGATGCCGGAATGTTCGATGCCGAACATCTTTCCGGTGCGCGCAAATCCCGTCTGCACCTCGTCGGCGATCAGCACGATGCCGTGCGTGTCGCAAATCTTGCGGAGTTCCGCCAGAAGCTCGGTGGGGGCGGGCCAGAAGCCGCCTTCGCCCTGGACCGGCTCGATGATGATCGCAGCGACATCAGACGGCGCGATGTCGGCGCGGAACAGAAGCTGCAGCGCGCGCAGCGCATCCGAGACGTCGACATCCAGCGGCGTCGCCGGGAACGGCACGTGAAAGACGCCGGCGGGCGACAGGCCGAATTTGTGCTTATAGGGTGCAACCTTGCCGGTCAGCGCCATGGTCATCGCCGTGCGGCCGTGGAAACCGCCGGCAAAGGCGATTATGCCGGGCCGGCCGGTCGCTGCCTTGGCGATCTTGATGGCGTTCTCGACAGCTTCTGCGCCGGTCGAAAACAGGAGCGACTTTGCCTCGCCGGAGAAGGGCGCCAGCGCGTTCAGGCGCTCGCACAGCGCGACATAGGGTTCGTAGGGCAGCACCTGGAAGGCGGTATGGGTGTAGGCGTCGAGCTGCTGCTTCGCGGCGGCGATCACCTTGGGGTGACGGTGGCCGGTATTGAGCACCGCGATGCCGGCGGCGAAATCGATGTAGCGGCGCCCCTCGACGTCCCAGATCTCGGCGCCTTCCGCCTTGCCGGCAAAGACGGGGAAGGCCGTTGCGACGCCGCGAGCGACTGCCGCCGACCGGCGGGCCAGCAAGGTGGTGTTGGTGGTCATGGGGAGGTGCTCCGTAAGATTCTGGCGGCAACCTAGCGGCATTCCTTGGCAAGCAGTGCGCGATTGATTTAGATGCTGTGGTGCCTCCAGTGCACCACAGACTGTCCAGGGGCCTCTGCTTGAACACCGACATTCGAAGACGCCGGTCCGTCGAGAAAGACCAGCCGCATCAGGCCATGCCGCCGCTGCAGATGATCCGCGCCTTCGAGGCGGCGGGGCGCATGGGCTCGATGCGCAAGGCGGCCGACGATCTCGGCGTCAGCCACTCGGTGGTCAGCCGCCATGTCAAGAACCTCGAATTCTGGATGGCGGTGAAACTCGTCGTGTCCAGTCCCCGGGGCCTCAGGCTCACCCGCGAAGGCGAGATTTTCCATGCCGCCATCTCGACGGCCTTCGAGCTGATCGCTGCAACGACGGCCGAACTTCGTCCGCCCTCGCATCGGCGGACGCTCAGGCTTTGGTGCATGCCTGGCCTGGCGACACGCTGGCTGGGGCCGAGGCTGCCTGAGATGCAGCATCTGCTCGGCGACACGGAACTGGTGTTTCGCGCCATCGACCGCCTGCCGGATTTCTCGGTCGGCGAGGCCGATGTGATGGTCGGCTTCGGCGACCCCGACGACCTTCCTGTCGGAGCGACCTTGCTCGTTCATCCCAGGATGTTTCCGGTGGCCAGCCGGCAATGGCTGGATGCGGCAGGTCCCCTGGAAAGCATTGCTGCACTTGTGCGGGCACCGCTGATCCACGAGGAAAACCGCCAGCAATGGGCCGACTGGTTTCGCAAGGCCGGCGTGGCGCATGACGCGCTGCAGGGTCCGCGCCTTTGGGATGCCAGCCTTGGCTTCGAAGCCGCTCTGGCCGGGCAGGGTGTCGCGCTGGCGACACGGCTGACGACAGGCGACGAAATGGCCAGGGGTCGCCTCGTCGAGCTGTTCGACACTGACATCCGGCTCGGCGCCTATTATTTCATCGCCGCACCGGCCCGCCGCAAGGACAGGGCGATCCGCAAGCTGCATGACTGGCTGGCCGGCGAACTGATGCGATCGGAGGCTGCCGCAGCGTCTTCCAGCGATAGGTCGGCAGCAACTGGAGCTGTCGGCCCGACGCTTTGAACCATACCGCGAAAGAAGGACCAGCAGCCCGGTGATGCCGCGCTGCTACCGAGCTTTCAGGATGCGCGCACACATCTGATCGAAGCCGGCGTTTGATCAAGCGCCGGAACGAGCGGCGACAGTCGAAACGGATGTCGCTGGTCAACGGAGCGACAGTCCTTCGACCGGTCTGCGCGACATGCTGGTCAGTCCACGTCGAGGTTGACCGGGCCGACCTCGCGATCATCTGCGATGGCGTAGTCGATGCGCAGGATACGGCCCGAAAAATCCGGGTTCGTCTGCCTGTCCGGATCGACCGGTTCGGCGTTGCTGCGTCCAAAGGTAAGCGGCGACAGCGACAACCTGAGCAGGGTGCGTTCGAACACATGTTCGCCGGCCGGCTCGCCGTCGACCGTCAGGCGGCCGCGTCCCTTCAGCGTGCCGGTCTTTTCGAAGTCGAACACGACGGTCGTCTTGCCGAGCGGGATCTCCCGGTCGGAGACGAGGCGGGTGACCTCGAAGCCGGCATAGTTGTAGGTGTAGACCAGCCGGTTCGCGACGATGTCGAGCGCGTAGCCACCATGGCAGCTGCCGAAGCAGACAAGCGCGCCGCCCTGGTTTTTGTCCGTGCGCTCGATCTCGATCGATATGCGGTGCGAGACGTCCTGCGTCATCGGCGCCGCTTCCGCGGGGATAGACGAGATCGGCGGGAAAAAGCTGCATTCGTTGCGCCAGCGTGGTGCGCCGGGCCGGTAGGGCGGCTTGAACAGCACGTCGCTGTCGTCGAGCGGCATGACGCCGTAGCGGCCGGCTTCCGCCCACCAGCGTTCCTTCATCTCGGCGAGCTTTTCCGGCCTTTCCCCGGAGAGGTCGCGCAGCTCGGAAAAATCCTCGTCGAGATGGTAGAGCTCCCAGCGTTCGCTGTCGAAATCGTCGCCGGCCTTGTGCTGCGTCACCGCTTTCCAGCCGCGATGCCAGATGCTGCGATGGCCGTACATCTCGAAATATTGCGACTGCTTGGCGGTGGCCGCATCGGGCGCGTCGAAGGAATAGGCGAAGCTCTCGCCATGGATCGGCATCTGCGCCACGCCGTTGATGCTTTCGGGTGCGGTGACGCCGCAAAGCTGCATGATTGTCGGCGTGATGTCGGTGACATGGGTGAACTGGCTGCGCACCTCGCCCTTGTCGGCTATGCCAGAAGGCCAGGAGAAGATCATCGGGTCGCGCACGCCGCCGCCATGGGTGAAGCTCTTGTAGAGCTTGAGCGGCGTGTTCGACGCCTGTGCCCAGCCCCAGGGATAGTTGCCCGAGCTGCGCGCCGTGCCGATCTCGGCCAGGCGCTCGCGCGACACGGCATAGTCCTCAGGCAGCCGGTTGAACCAGCGCAGCACGTTTGTCGTGCCGTCCGGATCGCAGTCGGTGGAGGCGCCATTGTCCGAAATCAGCACGATGATGGTGTTGTCGCGGATGCCGGTGCGGTCGAGGAAGTCGAGCAGCCGGCCGAAGGCGGCGTCGGTATGGCCCAGAAGCGCGGCATAAGCCTCCTGCATATGTTCCGAGACCTCGCGTTCTTCGGGAGACAGCTCGGCCCAGGCACGCACGCCGGGATTTGGCGGCGGCAGTTCGGTGCTTTCCGGCACGAGGCCCATCGCCTTCTGCCTGGCCAGCCTCTGCACGCGTTCTTCGTCCCAGCCATGGCCGAAGCGGCCGCGATATTTGGCCAGCGTCGATGCGGGCGCCTGGTGCGGGAAATGTCCGGCACCGTAGCAGAGATAGAGGAAGAACGGCTTGTCGGGCCAGATCGCCATCTTGTCGGCGATGTAGCGCACGGCGCGGTCCGACAGGTCGTCGGACAGATGGTACCCCTGTTCAGGCGTCGCCGGTGGCGGAACCTGCTGGTTGTCCTGGCAGAGTTCGGGGTGGAACTGGTCGGTGCTGCCATTCATGAAGCCATAGAAACGCTCGAAGCCGCGGCCGAGCGGCCACTGGTCGAAGGGGCCGGCGGCATTGGCGTTTTCTGTCGGTGCAAGGTGCCATTTGCCGACCGCATAGGTCGCATAACCCTGCAGCTTGAGCATTTCGGCGAGCGTGCCGGCGCGATGGCTGATCGCGCCGCGGCCGGAGGGCCAGCCCATGTCGGCATTGGCCAGATAGCGCATGCCGACCGAGTGGTGGTTACGTCCGGTCAGCAGGCAGGCGCGTGTCGGCGAACACAGTGTGGTGGTGTGGAAATTGCTGTAGCGCAGGCCGTTGTCGGCGAGGGAATCGAAGTTCGGCGTGTCGATCGACGAGCCGAAACAGCCGAGGTCGGAGTAGCCGACGTCGTCGAGAACGACATAGATGACATTCGGCTTGCCGGCAGGGCCGCCGGGGATGTCGGCATAGTCGCGCTCGGATTCGTGGTGCGTGCGGCCGATATGGCCGCGAAATTCGGAAGTCATGCTCTGTCCCGATCTTGTGCGATGGTCGCCGGGCCGCAACAGCAGGGCGGTCCGGCCGATTGGATCAATAGCCGGTGACGCCGCGCAGATAACGCTTGAGCAGCGTCCGCCCGAGCAGCCGCCACAGCCGGTCGGTGGCAAAGCCGAGAAGGCCGAGCGCGATGATGGCCGCGAACATCCAGTCGACCTGGAAGTAGAGGCGCGAGGTCCAGATGATGTAGCCGAGCCCGGCATCGGCGGCGAGCATTTCGGCGGCCGCGATGACCAGGAAGGACGAGGCGAGCGCCAGCCGCATGCCGACATAGATCGAGGGCAGGGAGGCCGGGATCATCACCTTGAAGAACACCTGCCGCTCATTGGCGCCGAGGCAGCGCGCGGCATTCAGCTTGTCCTGCGAGATCGAGGACACGCCGCTGGCCGTGTTGACCATGACGATGAAGGCCGTCGCATAGGCGATCAGGATGATCTTCGACATCTCGCCGACGCCGAACCAGATGATGAACAAGGTCACCAGCGCAATGGCCGGAACAAAGCGGAAGAAGTGGATGAACGGGTCGACCAGGTGACGCGCCACCGGCGAGACGCCGACGGCGAGCCCGATCGGAATGGCAATGGCGCTGCCGAGGAACCAGCCCGAGAGAATGCGCATCATCGAGACGAGGATGGACTGGGTGAGGGTGCCCTCGGCCAGCATCTGTCCGGCGCCGTTGAGGACGGCGAGCGGTGCAGGCAGGAACATCGGATCGACCAGCCAGGTCGAGGCCATCTGCCAGAAGATCACGACGATAGCGACGCTGAGCGCCGACCAGGCATAGGATGGCATCAGTTTTGCTCCCATTGCGAAGCCGCCTCCCGTTCGATGTCGCCCTCGATCGCCTTGACGGCATCGGCGAAACGGCTGTCGAGGTCGTCGCGCGGATAGGGCAGGTCAATGTCGTAGATGCGGGTGATGTTGGCGCGCGGCCCCCGGCTCATCACGGCGACGCGCTGGCCAAGCAGCACGGCCTCGCGAATGTCGTGGGTGACATAGACCATGGTGCAGCCGGTCTCGCGCCAGATCCGCGTCAGCTCCTTCTGCAGGACGCGGCGCGTCAGTGCGTCGAGTGCCGCAAACGGTTCGTCGAACAGGATCAGTTCAGGTTCGGCGGCCAGCGTACGCGCGATCTGCACGCGCTGCTTCATGCCGCCGGAAAGCTCATGCGGAAATTTCTGCTCGTGCCCGCGAAGGCCGACGAGGTCGATATAGCGCTGCGCCATTTCGCGGGATTCAGCGCGAGCCTTGCCCGCGACGCTGGGGCCGAAGCCGATATTCTCGGCCACGGTGAGCCACTGGAACAGCGGCTCCTCGATCGATTGGAACACCATGCCGCGCCGCCGGTCGGGGCCTGTTATCGTCTCGCCATTGGCGAGCACGCGGCCTTCGGTCTGCTTCTCGGTCCCGGCGACGATCTTGAGCAAGGTCGACTTGCCCGAACCGCTGGGGCCGACGAGCACGAAGAACTCGCCTTGCCCGACCGCGACGGAGAGGTCAGCCAGGATCAGCTCGCTGCCCGCCTTCTGGCCGGGATAGGCCATGCCGACCTTGTCGAAGACAACCGCAGGCATGGCGCCTCCGGGCGCGGCCGCGCTTGTTTGATTGTTTGTCATCGCAGGTCCGCTCAGTTGCTCAGCTTGACCAGGTCGGGGGCGGCTTCTTGAAGAAACTTCGGGTTGACGCCCGTCTCGAAGCTGATCGGCTGGGCTTTCGTCTTGGCGAGGAAGTCGGCGACTTCCTTGAAGCCGGCGCGCTCATAGTCGGTCAGCGCCAGGGCAAATTCGTTGTAGTTGAGCAGGTCGCGCACGGTGTCGCGCGGGGCACGCGTGTTCTTGGCGATGAGGGCTGCCGCCTCGTCCTTGTTGGTTGCGATGAACTGGCTTGCCGCATTGAGCGCGCGCAACGTCGCGACAGTCAGTTCCGGATGCTTTTCGGTGAACTCGGTCTGTGCGGCGATGTAGGCGCTACTGTTGCGCTTGGCTGCCGCATCGTCTGTTAGCACATAGTGGTTGCCGCCATCGGTCGACTTCTCAGTGCCGTCGGCCCAGACGAAGGCCGCGTCGATGCGGCCGGAGCGGAGCGAGGCGACGATCTCGAGCAGGCTGGTGAAACCGACGATCTCGACCTTGTCCTCGGCTATGCCGTTTTCCTCGAGATACTTCATGGTGATCAGGTGCTGGGCGGTGCCGGTGGCAATGCCGATCTTCTTTCCGACCAGATCCTTGGCGTCCTTGATGTCGTTGCTGACGACCAGCTTGTGAAAGCCGGGCTTGGAATGGAAGATGCCGGCAAGCACCGTCAGCTTGCCGCCCTGGATGCGCGAGACAACAGGGAAATCGAGCCCTACAGCCATATCGGCGCGGCCGATCAGCAGCGCATCGATCGCCTCGACGCCGGTGGCGAAGGTGGTGATCTGAGCGTCGATGCCTTCCTTTTCGAAGAAGCCCTTTTCCTTGGCGACCCAGATCTGGGAGCCGGTGGTGTAGGCGTCGACACCGAAGCGCACAGGCTCCAGGGTTTGCGCCCCGGCCATCCCGGCCGAGAAGAGCATGAGGCCTGATGCGAGGCTCAGGACAATCTTTTTGAAGCGGGTCATTTCGGTTCGTCCTCCGGCGAAAGGGCTGAACTGCCCTGGAATTGAATGGGGGCCAGCGCCATCACCTGATGGCTGGCGAGAAGATGCGGGACCATCCAGGAGCGCGAGGCGAGCGGCACGCTGCCGTCGCCCGAATGCACGAGTGCGGTGCTCCACAAAAGCGCGTCGCCCTCGCTGACCTCCAGCAGTTCGGCGACGTCTGCCGTTGCGTTGATCGCCGAGGTGCGCGTCGACAGCGACGCGCCGTCGATGACGGTGTACGGGGCAATGGCGGCAAGCGCGTCATGCTCCGTGCTCTCGTTGAAGGCGCTCGGCGGCACGCTGCGGGCGAGATAATGGTCGACCAGAATGCAGGGCTGGCCGTTGGCCAGAAAAAGCCAGCGCAGGCGGTGGGTCGGCCTTTCCTCCGCCTGGCCGAAAATGACGGCGATCTCTTTGGGTGCTGCGACCTGGTCGCGCCGGATCTCGCGAAACGACGCCTTCATGCCCGCCTTTTCGATCAGGTTCCAGAAGCCGGCGGAGCCGGTCAAGGCGTTGAGAATGGGCGGATTGGCGATGAAGGTGCCGACGCCATGCTTGTTCTTGAGCAGGCCCTTGGCCATCAGGTCGGCATAGGCCTCGCGCAGCGAATTGCGGCTGAGGCCGAGTATCCGGGAAATGTCGATTTCCGCCGGCAAACGGTCACCGGCCACCAGCTTTTGCTGGCGAATATACTGCAGGACACGTTCGGTGGCAGTTCCCGACATCGCTCTCTCCTCCAAGAGGTAGGACGTCCTACCTTTACGCAGGATCATGAAAGAGTCAAACTCGGTTGATCCATTTTTCAAAGGGAAGGCGCCATGTCGTGTTGTTCTCCGGGCCGATCCCCAGGCGATCCCGTTGCCGAGCCGGTTGCAGCGCCCGCAGCGCTCGAGGCCGGCAGTCATCCCGACATGACCCACTCGGACATGGCGTTCATACCGGCCGGGCGCTGGCTTCTCGGCGAGGATCGGGCGATCGCCAATCCTGGGGACGGCGAAGGTCCGGTGCGAACAGTCGAGCTTCCGGCGTTCCTGCTCGACAAGACCGCGGTGACCAACCAAGCCTTTGCGTCCTTCGTCGCTGCCACCGGCTATGTGACGGAGGCCGAGCGCCTGGGCTGGTCTTTCGTCTTCATGGCCCAGATCCATCCTGACGCGGTGATCGCAACGGACGCCGACGCCAGCGCGCCGGACTGGTGGGCGCCGGTTCGCGACGCCTGCTGGCATCAGCCCGATGGCACAGGCTCCAGCTGGCGTGACCGGCGCGACCATCCGGTCGTCCATGTCTCATGGAACGACGCCGTTGCCTTCGCGAACTACGCCGGCAAGCGATTGCCGACGGAAGCCGAATGGGAAGCCGCGGCGCGTGGTGGGCTTGAGCGGGCGATCTATGCCTGGGGCGACGAGCTCAATCCCGGCGGCCGCCACATGTGCAACATCTGGCAAGGGCGCTTTCCGCTCGGCAACAGCGCCGAAGACGGGTACCTCGCGACAGCGCCGGCGCGCAGCTTTCCGCCCAATGGGTTCGGCCTCCACAACATGCTCGGCAATGTCTGGGAATGGACCGCTTCGCCCTGGTCGGGCGAGCCGACCGGATTGATGGCGATGCGCGGCGGCTCCTATCTGTGCCACGCCAGCTACTGCAACCGATACCGGGTCGCGGCCCGGACCGGCAACCACCACGGCGCGACCTCGAGCCATCTCGGTTTTCGCTGCGCCGGCGACCTTGCCGGGCAGTGATCGACCATGCCTGATCCGAATGGAAGTCCATAACCACATGGAATGAGTTCGCCGACGCATGTTATGGTGTGGAGCCGCGAAACGCGGTCTATCCTCGCAGAAACTAGGTCGTTGGGTTTGTCTGATTGGAGGATATAGATGATCAGCCGACGTTCACTTCTGGCAGCTGCCAGCATCATCTCGCTCGCCTCGCTGGGGCTTGGAGGCGTGGTTCCCGCTTATGCCCAGCAGAAACAGGTCAAACTGCAACTCGCTTGGCTCTACAATGGCGCCGCCGCCGGCGAAATCGTCGCCTTGAAGAAGGGGTTCTTCGCTGAAAAGGGCCTCGACGTCGAGATCCTTCCCGGCGGCCCGAACTCCAACACGGTGCAGGAGACGCTCTCCGGGGTGGCGCAGATCGCCACCGCCTATGCGCCCGAGATCATGTATGCCGCAAACCAGGGGCTGCCGATCAAGAGCTTCGGCGCGGCCTTCCAGAAGGCGCCCCTGACCTTCTATTCGCTCGGCGAATCCAACATCAAGTCGGTGGCCGACTGGAAGGGCAAGCGCATCGGCGCGGCCCAGGGCGCAACCGCGCAGATCAAGGTCGTGCTCGACCACAACGGAATGAAGCTCGACGACATCACCTTCATCCAGGCCTCGATCCCCGGCCTGCTCCAGGGGCAGGTCGACGTCGTCGCCTCTTGGCCGACCAACGTCGCCCAGAACGTGCCGATCGTGCAGAATCCGGGCGGCTACAACACCCAGAGCATCTGGGACAACGGGCTGCAGTTCCAGTCCAACTACTACATCGCCCGCACCGACCTGATCGGCTCCGACAGCGACATGCTGGTGAAGTTCCTCGAGGCCTGCGACAAGGGCTGGGCCTATGCCGCCGACCATCCCGAAGAGGCCATCGACATGGTTGCCTCGATGTCGAGCGCGATCGAGAAGGACAAGGAGCTTGCCTCGCTCAAGGTCATCGTCTCGGACTTCATCTACACCGACGAAACCCGCCAGCACGGCTTTGCCAACATCAGCAAGGACCGCTGGAACGCGACGCTGCAGACCTACGCCAAGATCGGCGAGATCAAGCCCGAACTGACGGCGGACGACGTCTTCGACGGCAGCATCCTGGCGGCAGCACAGAGGACGAAGCGGTGAACATGATGGCGACAATCGCTGCTTCCGGGGCCACCCGTTCCGGCGACGCCCACTCTGGCGACGTCCGTCCCTCTCAGGCACGCAACGCCATCGAGATCGACAATGTCGCCGTGACCTTCGGCGGCAGCTCGCGGGCGGTGCGGGCCATCGACAATGTCTCGCTGACCGTTCGCGAAGGCGAGTTCGTCTCGCTGATCGGCCATTCCGGCTGCGGCAAGTCCACCTTGCTGCGCACCATCGCCGACATCATCGCGCCGACCGAAGGCAAGGTTGCCATATTCGGCGGAACGCCGGCGGCGGCGCGCGCCTCGCGCACATTTTCCATGGTGTTCCAGCAATCGGTGCTGATGCCCTGGGCCAAGGTGATCGACAATGTCCGCCTGCCGTTCGAGGTGGGCGGGGCCAACCCGAAGGCCGGCAACTTCATGGACCCGCATGAGGCGCTGAAGCTTGTCGAGCTGGAAGGGTTCGAGGATGCCTTGCCGTCGGAGCTGTCCGGCGGCATGCGCCAGCGCGTCTCGATCGCGCGGGCGCTCGTCACAAGGCCGAAGGTCCTGCTCATGGACGAGCCTTTCGGCGCGCTCGACGAATTGGTGCGCGACACGCTGAATGTCGAGCTGCTACGGATCTGGAAGCAGAGCGGGATGACCATCGTCTTCGTCACCCATTCGCTGCATGAGGCGGTTTTCCTGTCGCAGCGTGTCGTGGTGATGAGCCGACGTCCGTCGCGGATCGGCGGAATTCTCGAAATCGACCTGCCGGAAGAGCGCGACCTTGCCCTGAAGGACGCCCCTGAACTGGGCCACCACGTCGCCAGGCTGCGCGACATGCTGGGAGCTGGATAAGCCATGAGCGTTGACCGTTCCATCGAAACCGCCGCCCCATTGCCTCGCATCTGGAGCATCCTCCCCGGCCCCGAAGTGATGCGTGCGCTCGGCATGGCAGTGCTCGGGCTGTCGCTGACGCTGGTCCTGTGGCAGCTCGTCGTCACGCTGTTCGGCGTGCCGTCATATCTGGTGCCCGCGCCGACCGACGTCGCCGGCGCGCTGTCGCGTGACCTGCCGCTGCTTGTCGAAGCAGCCGTTCCGACAATCACCGAAGCCTTTCTCGGCTTTCTCCTCGGCAACACCGTTGCCCTGCTGGTGGCGGTGTCTTTCGTCTACAACAAGGTCATCGAGGAGATGTTCTATCCCGTCGCGATCCTGATCAAGACGATCCCGATCGTCGCGATTGCGCCGGTGCTCAAGATCATCCTCGGCAACGGCATCGAGCCGAAGATCGTGATCGCAGCACTGATCTGCTTCTTCCCGACGCTGGTCAATTCGGTCCGCGGCTTCCGCGCCGTCAATCCGCAGTTGCTCGAACTGATGCATGTCCTGTCTGCGTCGAAGACCGAAGTGTTCCTCAGGATCCGCATCTACAGCGCGCTGCCCTACATCTTCTCGGCGCTCAAGATTTCGGTGACGATGTGTGTGCTCGGCGCGATCGTCGGCGAGTGGATCGGCGCCAACCAGGGCATCGGTTATCTCCTGCTGCAGAGCATGTTCGACTTCAACGCGCCGCGGCTGTTTGCGACGATCCTGACGGCGTCTGTCATCGCCATCACCGGTTTCGCCATCGTCTCGATGCTCGAGAAGTGGGTCATCCGCTGGGATCCCGGCGCCGCGATGTAGGCTCCGCAGCAGAAAGTCCATGGACCCGGCCTGCCCAGGGCCGGCCGGGTTTCGATCGATGCGGCATGGTCGATGAACGCGATGCGGCATCTCCGGTTTGTCCGAATTCCGAGGCGCCCCAATGTCCAACGACCACAATCCAGGCCGTGTCGGCCGCACCTATCACGAGTCGGACAACTGGTTTGAAACCAGACCCAGGCCGGCGTCCGGCAGCCCCAACGTCATCTATGTCATTCTCGACGATGTCGGTTTCGCCGACCTGGGCTGCTTCGGTTCGGAGGTCCGCACGCCCAATTTCGACCGGCTTGCCCAACAGGGGCTGCGCTACAGCAATTTCCACACCACCACCATGTGCTCGCCGACGCGGGCCAGCCTGCTGACCGGGCGCAACCATCATGCCGTCGGCATGCGCTGCCTGGCCAATTTCGATTTCGGCTACCGCAACGGCCGCGGCTCGATCTCGCATCGGGCAGCGACGGTCGCCGAAATGCTCGGAAGCGCCGGCTACGCCAATTTTGCCGTCGGCAAGTGGCACGTCGCGCAGACCGACGAGATCACCGCGGTCGGGCCGTTCGACCAATGGCCGCTCGGCCGCGGCTTTCATCGTTTCTACGGTTTCATGAATGGCAGCACCGACCAGTATTATCCCGAGCTGGTCGAGGACAATCACCCTGTTACCCAGCCGAAATCGCCCGAGGAAGGTTACCACCTCACCGCCGATCTGGTGGACAAGGCGATGGCGATGCTCGGTGCCCATGTCTCGCTCGCCCCTGATACGCCGTTCTTCCTCAACCTCGCCTTTTCGGCAGGGCATTTTCCCCATCAGGTCCCCAGGGCCTATATGGACCGCTATGACGGCGTCTGGGACTGCGGCTGGGACGTCATCCGGCAAAGGCGGCTCGAACGGCAGAAGGCGATGGGCCTGGTGCCTGAAAATACCGAATTGCCGCCCGATGCCCCCGGCGTCGAGAACTGGGACCTGCTTTCGGCCGACCGGAAGCGCGTCGCCGTCAGGCTGCAGCAGGCCTATGCCGGCTTCCTCGAATACACCGACGAGCAACTGGGCCGGCTGCTCGATTTCCTCGAGACGACAGGCAAGCTTGATAACACGCTGATCGTCGTCATCTCCGACAATGGCGCGTCCATCGACTGCGGCCCGGAGGGCACGACCAACGTGCTCAGGCGGTTCAACCAGATCCCGGAATCCTTCGAACGCAATTTGGCTGAGATCGACGAGATTGGCGGCCCCAGGAGCAACAGCAACTACCCCTGGGGCTGGGCCCAGGCCAGCAATACGCCGCTGCGCCTGTTCAAATCCTTCACCCATGGCGGCGGCGTGCGTGACCCGATGATCGTGTCATGGCCCCGGCGCATCGCCGACAAGGGGGCCATCCGCCATCAGTTCCACCACGTCGTCGACATCACGCCGACGGTGCTCGAGGTCTGCGGCGTCGCGGCCCCCGAAATCTACCGAGGTGTCGGCCAGATGCCGGTGCACGGCACCAGCTTTGCCTACACCTTCGATGCGCCCGACGCGGAGACGCGCAAGGACGTGCAATATTTCGAGATGTTCGGCCACCGCGGCATCTGGCACAAAGGCTGGAAGGCCGTCACCAAGCACCGGCGCGGCGACGACTTCGAACTCGACGACTGGGAGCTCTACAAGCTCGACGAGGATTTCAACGAGACCCGCGATCTGGCGAGCGAGAACCCGGCCAAGCTCCGCGAAATGACGGAACGCTGGTGGGCGGAAGCCGGCCGCTACGACGTCATGCCGCTCGACGACCGCGAGGTTCGTTTCCGCGCCAAGGCGAAGCCCGACTCCATCCGTTCGCGCAGCCGCTACGTCTTTTATCCGCAGCTCGAATCGATCCCGTCATCGGCAGCACCCCTGACCCAGGACACGTCGCACCGGATCACCGCCGAAGTGACAATCGATCCGCAGTCCGAAGGCACGCTGGTCAGCTACGGCAACAATGGCAGCGGCTATGTGCTCTACCTCAAGGATGGCAGGCTCCACTACAGCTACAACCATGTTGGCGAGATCACCCGCCTGGTGTCGGTGCCGCTGACCACGTCAGGCGCGATTTCCCTCGGTTTCGAGTACCGCAAAACAGGTCTGCTCAAGGGCATCGGTACACTTCTCGTCAACGGAGAGCGGCAAGCCGGCGAGCGTGAGCACCAGACCCTGCTTCGCATTGCGCTGGCGCCGATGTTCATCGGCCGCAGCGGCTTGCCGCCTGTCTGCGACGGCATCGACGGCGAATTCCGCTTCACCGGCACATTGCACCGGCTGGTGATCGAACTCGGCGATGACCGCGAGGTCGTGCCGCCAAGCGGCGAAATCGACTGACGCTCCATCTTCTTGTTTTTGCGTAATTACCCAGGGCAAGCCGCTGCGCGGTTTTTCCTGGGATTGCTCCTGGGCGCTGCCTAGTCGGCGGCGTTCTGCGGGCTGCGCAGGCCTTTGTTTTCGAACACCTCGACCATCGCCTTCATCAGTCCGCTATGGGCGGGCAGCCGGTCCATGCCCTGGCGGAAGACGAAGCCCAGATCGTACTGGAAGATCTCCTTGTCGGTCTTGAGCACCTTCAGGCCTTGTCCGATCGGGCTGCCGGCCACCATCGTCGATTCGAAGAACAGATAGTCGCCAGAGCGCGCCAGCTCGGCGCAGGTGAAGAGCGAGCTGGTCTCGAGCAAATAGCGGGCAGGGGGCGCTCCCCGTTCCTTCAGCCAGTCGGACAGCATCTTCAGCACGTCCCGGTTCAGGTTGAACGAGACGAACGGGTATTTGACCAGTTCCATCGGGTCGACCGGGCCCTCCACCTTGGCGAGCGGGTGATGCTCGGCGCACATGATGCCGATCTGTGCCTTGGCGACCCGGCGCGAGGTGAAGCCGGGCAGCCGGCTCTTGGCAATGACAGCACCGGCAAAGATGTCGACCCGCCCAAGCCGCAAATCCTCGATCAACTGGTCGACCGGTCCGGTCTGCACCGACAGCTGATGCCTGGGAAAACGCCGGTGAAAGCGTGACGCCGCCGGCGGCAGGATCGTCGACGACCAGACCGGGCCGGCCGCGACCCTGATGGTGGCGTCCTGCTCGGACAGGAGATTGCGGATCTCCTGCACCGCATGCTCGTATTCGAGCCCGATGATCTGCGCCCTGTTGAAGAAGGCCTGCCCGGTCGGCGTCAGGTCGGCGCCGCTGGAATGGCGTTCGAACAGGCGCGTGCCGAGCATCTCCTCCAGCCGCTTGACATTCTTGGAGAGCGCCGGCTGCGAGATGCGCAAGCGCTTGGCCGCCTTCGATATTCCCTTGTCTTCGGCGACGGTGACGAAGTGCTTGAGCAGCGTCAGATTGGGGACTTCGAACGACATGGCGGATGCCTGCCTCATAACCTATTGGAATTACCTTCAAGCCTAAATGTATTGGCCCCTGATGGAGCTTTGTCAAATAATCCTGTTATCGCCCGGAGCTGAAGTCACCAGCTGAAGCTCCTGCTATCACCAGGAAACGCCGCGATGTCGTGTTGTTCACCCGTCCGGGTAAGCGAGCCGCAACTGGCCCCTTCACACGAGGCCAGGCCAGCCGCTCGCAAGGCTGATCTCTCCGGCATGTCGGCTGTCCCCGCCGGCATCTGGCGCATCGGCCATGATGGTCCCGAGGCCTATGCCGAGGATCGCGAGGGGCCCCGGCGGATGGTCGCGAGCCCCGGCTTCCTGATCGACAGGACGGCAGTGACCAACAGCGCCTTCGCCCGTTTCGTGGCTGCGACCAATTATGTCACCGAGGCGGAGCGGATCGGCTGGTCCTTCGTCTTCTACGCCCAGCTTCATCCCCGCGCCGAAAAGGATGTGCTTGATCTCGAGACCGGATCGCCGGAATGGTGGCTGCCGGTGCGCGGCGCGAACTGGTCGAGGCCCGACGGCGCCGGCACCGACTGGCGCGACCGCGACGACCATCCGGTCGTGCACATCTCCTGGAACGACGCCACGGCCTATGCCGCCTGGAGCGGCAAGCGGCTGCCGACCGAGAGCGAATGGGAGATCGCCGCCAGGGGCGGGCTCGAAGACAGGATCTATCCCTGGGGCAACGAGCTCACGGAGCAGGGCAGGCACCGCTGCAACATCTGGCAGGGGCGTTTCCCCCGGGAGAATACGGCCGAGGACGGCTTCCTCTCGACCGCACCTGCCGATGCCTTCGAGCCCAATGGCTACGGCCTGTTCAACGTGGTCGGCAATGTCTGGGAATGGACGTCGGACAGCTGGTCGCAGAGCCAGCCCCAGCTGAAAGCGATGCGCGGCGGCTCCTATCTCTGCCACCGCAGCCACTGCAATCGTTATCGCGTCTCGGCGCGCACCTCCAACGCCGTCGATGCCGCCTCGAGCCACCTTGGCTTTCGATGCTCGGCCGACATGCCGGCGCCATCAGCCGGATCTTTCTGATTTCGAGGAACTGCAATGAAACATGACAAGTTTCCGGGCCATGTCGGCCGCACCGTCGCCGAGTCGACGCCCTGGTGGCCGACGAGCCGCAACCACAAGCAGCAGAAGCCCAACATCGTGGTTGTCGTGCTTGACGACACCGGCTGGGCCGATTTCGGCTGCTTCGGCTCGGAGATCAACACGCCGACAATCGACCGGCTGGCGGCGCGCGGGCTGCGCTACACCAATTTTCACGTCACGCCGCTCTGCTCGCCGACGCGCACCTGCCTGCTGACCGGACGCAACCACCACGCCGTCGGCATGCGGTTTCTGTCCGACACCGACACCGGCTTTCCAAATTCGCGCGGCTCAATCGACCGCGACGTGGCGCTTTTGCCGGCCATGCTGCGCGAGCAGGGGTATGGCAGCTATCTCGTCGGCAAGTGGCACCTGACGCCGTCGCATGAGATTTCGCCGGCCGGACCCTATCACAACTGGCCGCTCGGCCGCGGCTTCGACCGGTTCTATGGCTTCCTTCCCGGCTGCACCGACCAGATGACGCCCGAACTGTGCGAGGACAACCACCAGGTCGATCGCGAATTTCCCCAGAATTATCACCTCACCGAGGACCTGGTCGACCGGGCGATTTCTTACGTCCGCGACCACACCGTGTTCCGCGACGAGGAACCATTCTTCCTGCAACTGGCCTTCGGTGCCACGCACGCGCCGTTCCAGGCGCCGCGGTCCTTCATCGAACCTTATGTCGACGTCTTCGCCAAGGGCTGGGACGCGACGCGCCAGGACCGGCTGCTGCGCCAGAAGGCGCTTGGCATCGCACCTGAAGAGACCGAACTTGCGCCGCGCAACGAGGAGGTTTCGGCCTGGAACACGCTCTCCGACGATCAGAAACTGCTCTACACCCATCTTCAGGCGGCCTATGCCGGCTTCCTTGAGCACACCGACCTGCATCTCGGCCGCCTTGTAGATGAGCTCGCAAGATTGGGTGAACTCGACAACACGCTGATCATCGTGCTCTCCGACAATGGCGCCAGCCGCGAAGGCGGCAAGGATGGTGCCGTCGACACCAACGCACCCTATAGCGGACTGCCGCAGAGTGTCGACGAACAGCTCAAGCGCCTCGACCAGATCGGCACCCGTCACGGCGGCGCGCACTATCCGCAAGGCTGGGCCATGGCGGGCAACACGCCCTTTCGCCGCTACAAGCAGCATGTCGATCTTGGCGGCGTGCGCTCGCCGATGGTGGTGTCGTGGCCCGGCGGCATCGCCGCGACAGGCGAAGTCAGGACGCAGTTCTCGCATGTCATCGACCTCGCGCCGACAATCATGTCGCTTGCCGGCCTCGACCATCCGTTGCCTTGCGACGGCCGCAGCCTCGCATCGACCTTTGCCGATGCCGATGCACCGGCGCCGCGGTCCACGCAATATTGGGAGAACCTCGGTCATCGCGCGATATGGCATGAAGGCTGGCGGGCGGTCACCGAGCATCGCCAGGGCGATGCCTATGAAGACGACGACTGGCGGCTCTACGACACCGAAGGCGATTTTTCGGAATCGCAGGATTGCGCCGGACAGGAGCCGGACCTGCTCAAGGAAATGATCGGCCGCTGGTGGCAGGAGGCCGAGGCCAACAACGTGCTGCCGCTCGACGACCGGACGCTGGTGCAATTGCTGCGCGCTCGGCCGCCCATCGGGCTGATGTCACGCGACAGGCTGGTCTTCCGCCCGGGCCAGAGCCATGTGCCGATCAGCAGCATGATCGCGGGTTCGGAACGATCCATGGTCGTCACTGCATCGTTTCGCGATCGCGCCGCCGGCGAAGATGGCGTGCTGGCATCGAGTGGCGACGCGCAAGGCGGCTACGTGCTCTATGTCATGGACGGGCGCCTGAGCTTCGAACATGTGCAACTCGGCCACCGTGTCGTCTGCGTCGCCGATGCCGTCCTGCCCTCGGGAACATGCGAGGCCGGATTTGCTCTCCATAACCGAAACGGCCATTCTGCCGAAATTGTCTTGCTGCATGGCCGCCGGAGGGTAGGGGCGGCACGTATCCCGGTAACCGCCGCACATCTGTCGTTCTGGGGCATCGATGTCGGCACAGATGCGGCGGACAGGGTCTCCAGCGCCTATCCCGCCGACTTCGCTTACCCCAAGCGGTCGTTCGAGACCTTGACCATAGACTTCCTCGACCAGCCGCTGATCGAGGACGTCGCAGAAGCAATGGAAAGCACCGAGTGACATGGCACACGTCGAAGTTCTGATCGATGTCGATACCGGTGTCGATGACGCGCTGGCGCTGTCATTTGCGGCACTGCACCCTGATATCAACCTGCGGGCGGTGACCTGCGTTGCCGGCAATGCCTCGCTCGACAACGTCTACCGCAACACCCGTGCCGTCCTTTCCATTGCCGGCGCGGGACATGTTCCCGTCGCCCGCGGCGCCTCGCGTCCGTTGATTGCCGCCCCGCGCGACGCCGCCCATGTCCATGGCCATAACGGTCTCGCCGGGCTGGAGCTCGCCGTTCCTGAAGCGGACGGCAGCGACATCCATGCGGTCGAGCTCATGCGCCGGGAGATACTGGCCAGCCCGACACCGCCGACGCTGATCGCGCTGGCACCGCTGACCAATGTGGCGCTGCTGCTGCGCATGTATCCTGAGGTGGCGGCCCGGCTCGAGCGGATCGTCTTCATGGGCGGCAGCGCCAGCATCGGCAACGCCACGCCGGTCGCCGAATTCAACAGCTGGGCCGACCCGGAAGCGGTGGCGATCGTCGTCGACAGCGGCATTCCGACTGTCATGTACGGGCTCGACGTCTTCTACAGCGCGGCCGTGTCGGAGGATGATGTCGCGGCACTCGAAAGGTCGAGCCGGCCGGTGGCGCAGTTGTGCGCCAAGCTGTTCCGGCACATGGCGGTCAAGGATTCCGACCAGAAACGCATCCCTGCCGGTACCATCGCAGCCCTGGGCGATGCCGGCACGGTCTGCGCCGTTGTCGACCCCGCCGGCCTGACGACGCACAGGTTTCCGGTCAGCGTCTGCACGGATGGATCGCGGTCGCGCGGCCAGACGATCGTCGACCGTCGTTCCCATCGCGGCGAATCCGAGCTGAATGGTGCAAGCCTGGGGCAACCTGTCGATGTCGCGCTTGCGGTCGATGGCGAACGTTATGCGCAGCTGTTCCGCCGCACGATCCTGGGCAGCTCTGGAGGCTGACGGTGCAGATGGTCGGCGCAATCCCCGTGTCAGGCAATGGCCGGCGTCGGCACGAGCCCGGCTGTCTCATGTGGAGCGCTGCGAGGTCTCATCCTCACTGCGTTCTGTGACAACCGCGTCGAAGCTGCTGCTTTCGGCGAACAGGACGGAGCGCAGTCTGCCTACCTTGCTTGTGTCGATGACGAGGATATTGCGGCTGGCAGTGGCCATGACCTTTCGTTTTATCTCGGCCTCGTGGAAATGTGCGCAGGTCGCGCCTCGCGCCCAGTCGAAACCGGCGGCCGACAACAAGGCCACGTTGATGCCGAGCGATGCGATGGTGGCCAGCGCCTCTGGGCCGAAGAAGGTGGCCGAAGCGGGATAATAGACGCCGCCGAGCATCACCAGCGTCACATTCGGTTTGTGTGCCAGCCGCTCGGCAACATTGAGCGCGTAACAGACAACGGTAAGCGGCATGTCGTTGGGGATGAGGTCGACCAATTCGATGAGCGTCGTGCCGCAGTCGATGAAGATTGTCTCTTCGGCCCTGACGTAACGCAGGGCGGATTCACAGGCGCGTCGTTTGGCGTCGCGCTGCTGATCGGCAGCCATATCAAGAGTGTAGGAGTTCTCCGGTTCGAACATGCCGCGCGGCACGACATAACCGCCGAGATAGCCCAGTTTGTCCGGGTTCTGCTGGATGTCGCGACGCACTGTCATTTCGGAGACGTCAAGGAGTTTCGCGACGGCGCTGATGTGCAGCGCCCGGCCTTGTGCCAGCTCTGCCTGGAGGCGCTCCATACGCTGCGCTTTTGCTGAGCCGGCTTTCGCCACGGGAGACTCCCATCGTTGAATGTCAGAGACGTAACAAGTTGGTCCAGGCAGTACAAGTTTGCAGGATATCGTAGGACTTTTGTGAGAATTATAACATTATGATGTTGACATTGTCACAGATATAATGCCCTTTTCAGTCGCGGCGGCTCCACGATCGTGCTCTCGATCGAAGCACAAACATCGTGGTGGCCGCTTGTCCGGTAGCGCTTTGATGGATCTTGTCGTGGGATTGGCAATGGAAATGAATGAGGGCAGCGGCGCGGTCATGCGCGTGGTGCGTGCTGCGTCAGATGCCGATGTCGGCCTGCCGCGCAATCCCGGCATGGCGCTGGATCTGGGTTTTCTGGAATCGCTGCGCAGCGTCAACCGCTCGGCGCTGGAGCGCAGGGTCGGCACGCTGACCAAACGGCGCTCGATCAAGGCCGACAACCAGGCGGCCTGGCTGCTCAGGTCGATCTCGCTGATGGATCTGACGACGCTCAACTCCAACGACACCGACGAGCGTGTGCGCCGGCTCTGTGCCAAGGCGCTGAACCCGCTGCGCCGCGACCTGACCGAGGCGCTGGGACTGGGTGAGGTGCTGATCCGGCCGGCGGCGGTCTGCGTCTATCATCCGTTCGTCGCCACCGCCGTGGAAGTGGTGAAGGGGTCGGGCATCCATGTCGCTGCGGTGTCGACGGCCTTTCCGCACGGCCTGGCACCCCTGTCGACACGTCTTGCCGAGATCGAGGCGTCGGTATCAGACGGCGCCGACGAGATCGACGTCGTCATTCCGCGCGGACTGGTGTTCGGTGCGAAGTGGCAGGAGCTCTATGACGAGATCAAAGAGATGCGTGCTGCCTGCGGCGAGGCCCATCTCAAGGTCATCCTCGGCACCGGCGATCTGGCGACTTTGCGCAATGTCACGCTGGCCTCGATGGTGGCGATGATGGCGGGTGCCGACTTCATCAAGACCTCGACCGGCAAGGAAAGCGTCAATGCGACGCTGCCGGTCGGCCTCGCCATGGTCAGGGCCATCAGGGCCTATCACGAGCAGACCGGCTACCTCATCGGCTTCAAGCCGGCCGGCGGCATCTCGACGGCAAAAGTCTCGCTCGACTGGCTGGTGCTGATGAAGGAAGAACTCGGCCGGCCCTGGCTCGAACCGGAGCTGTTCCGCTTCGGCGCGTCGAGCCTTTTGACCGACATCGAGCGCCAGCTCGAACACCACATCAGCGGCCGCTACTCGGCCAACCACCGCCACGCCATGGCGTGAGGGGCGACCTGGCCATGCCGCGTTCCTTCGCGCCCCCCTCTGGCCTACCGGCCATCTCCCCCACAAGGGGGGAGATCGGCAGTTCGTCAGTTAGCGGCCACTCGGCAATGCCGACCTCGATTTCTTTGAACCGACTGCATGTCAACTTGGAGAAGGCCGCGATGACAGCTGATCTCCCCCCTTGTGGGGGAGATGGCCGGCAGGCCAGAGGGGGGCAACGTAGAGCGCTCCCCGCCCGATCCTCGCGCCGCAAAGTCCGGAGCCTCTCATGAACATTCTCGAACGATACCACGCCATGGATTATGCCCCAGCCCCCGAGGCCCGCTCAGAAGCCGATGCCTGGCTTGGGGCCCGCGATTTCTCGAAGGCGCTGTTCATCGCAGGCGACTGGCGCGCCGGCATTGACGGCAAGAGCTTCGACACATCCGATCCCTCAACCGGCAAGCTTCTGGCCAAGGTGTCGGACGCCTCTGCCGCCGACATCGAGACGGCGGTGGCCGCGGCCCGCAAGGCGCTGCCGAAGTGGAGTGCTGCCTCGGGTTATGAGCGCGCCAAGGTGCTTTATGCCATCGGCCGCGCCATGCAGCGCCACCAGCGCCTGTTTGCGGTGCTGGAAAGCCTCGACAACGGCAAGCCGATCCGCGAGAGCCGCGACATCGACGTGCCGCTGGCGATCCGCCACTTCATCCACCATGCCGGCTGGGCCCAGTCGCTGGACCGGGAATTCCCAGGCCGCAAGCCAGCCGGTGTCGTCGGCCAGATCATCCCGTGGAACTTTCCGCTGCTGATGCTGGCCTGGAAGATCGCACCCGCTCTTGCCACCGGCTGCACCGTTGTCCTGAAGCCGGCCGAGTTCACGCCGCTGACGGCAATCTTGTTTGCCGAGATCTGCGAACGCGCCGGTGTGCCCAAGGGCGTGGTCAACATCGTCCAGGGCGGACCCGAGGCAGGGGTGGCGATCGTCAACCATCCCGGCATCGACAAGATCGCGTTTACCGGCTCGTCGGAGGTCGGCAAGATCATCCGCAAGGCAACTGCGGGCTCTGGCAAGAAGCTGTCGCTGGAACTCGGCGGCAAATCGGCCTTCATCGTCTTCGAAGACGCCGATCTCGACAGCGCCGTCGAGGGGCTTGTCGACGGCATCTGGTTCAACCAGGGCCAGGTCTGCTGTGCCGGCTCGCGGCTTCTGGTGCAGGAGAGCGTAGCCGAAGCCTTCATCGCCAAGGTCAAGACACGGATGAGCCGGCTGCGGGTCGGTTCTCCGCTCGACAAGAACACCGACATCGGCCCGCTGGTCGACAAGACCCAGCTCGACCGGGTCAGGCGCCTTGTCGAGGAAGGTGCAAGACAGGGTGCCGTCTGCTGGCAGCCCGACCAGGATGTGCCATCATCAGGCTATTATCACCTGCCGACGCTGGCGACGGGTGTTGCGCCCGCCAACATCCTTGCCCAGGAAGAGGTGTTCGGTCCGGTGCTCGCCACCATGAGCTTCCGCAACACCGAAGAGGCGGTCGAACTCGCCAACAACACCCGTTATGGCCTTGCCGCCTCGGTGTGGAGCGAAAACGTCAATCTTGCCTTGCATGTCGCCCCGCAGCTCAAGGCCGGCGTGGTCTGGATCAACGGCACCAACATGTTCGATGCTGCCTGCGGCTTCGGCGGCTACCGCGAGAGTGGCTTTGGCCGCGAGGGCGGGCGCGAGGGGCTGGAGGAATATCTGGCGCCGGGCGAGCCGCATGGCCCGGTCATCAAGCCGTCGACGGCGCCGAAACAGGCCGCCCGCGACACCAGCGAGAACCAGGCCATCGACCGCACGGCAAAGCTGTTCATCGCAGGCAAGCAGGTGCGCCCCGACGGCAACTATTCGCTGCCGGTTCTCACCTCCAAGGGCAAGCTCGCGGGCGAGGTCGGCTTGGGCAGCCGCAAGGACATCCGCGATGCGGTCTCGGCGGCGCGCGCCTGCAAGGCCTGGCCCGAAGCGACCGCCTACAACCGGGCGCAGGTGCTTTATTACCTCGCCGAAAACCTGTCCGGCCGCACGGAAGAGTTCGCGACCCGCATCGTCGAACTGACCGGTGCTGCCCACAAGGCCGCCAAGGCAGAAGTCGAAGCCTCGATCGAGCGGCTGTTCTACTACGCCGGCATGGCCGACAAGTTCGAGGGCAGGGTGCACCAGCCGCCGGCACGCACCGTCACGCTTGCCCTGCACGAACCGGTCGGCGTGATCGGCATCGTCGCCCCTGACGAAGCGCCGCTGCTCGGCCTGATCTCGCTGCTCGCCCCGGCACTTGCCATGGGCAACACCACGGTCGTGGTGCCGTCCTCCACCGCGCCGCTCGTCGCCACCGACCTCTACCAGGTGCTCGAGTACTCAGACGTCCCTGCCGGTGCGATCAACATCGTCACCGGGCATACGGCGGAGCTTGCGGCGGTGCTTGCCAAGCATGACGACGTCGACGGCCTCTGGGTCGTCGCCGAGGCCGAGATCTGCGCCAAAGCGGAGGCTGAATCTGTCGGCAATCTCAAGCGCGTCTGGACCGGCCACGGCCGCAGCCTCGACTGGCCGACCGCACAGGGCGAAGCCTTCCTCCGCCGCGCCGTCGAGATCAAGAACGTCTGGGTCCCATACGGGGACTGAGGGGAATAGGGGAATAGGGTTATCGCCTTCCCTTACTCCCTTACTCCCTTACTTCCCTGCAGCCCTGGCCCTCCGCAAATAACGTCCAGTCCGAGAGCACGCAGTCATGAAAATCTATCTTGCCGGCCCCGAGGTCTTCCTGCCCAATGCGCGCGAGGTGCTTGATCGCAAGATCGAATTGACCAGGCGCTACGGCTTCGTTCCGGTCTCTCCCGGCGATCTCGAGGTGCCGGCGACCGATACCAAAAGGGCGAAAGGGCTTGCCATCAGCTCGATCAACGAACGCCTGATGATGAGCGCGGACATGATCATCGCCAATCTGACGCCATTCCGTGGCATCGCGGCGGATATCGGTACGGCATTCGAACTCGGCTTCATGTGTGCCCGCGGCTGCCCCGCCTATGCGTTTTCCAACACGGTTGGCGATCACTATGCTCGGGTAGCTGTGCTCTATGAGGGGCGCATCGAGGCCGACGCGCAGGGCCGGCCGCGGGGGCCGGATGGACTGGCCGTCGAAGATTTCGAGATGATCGACAATCTCATGCTCGACGGCGGCATCGAGGCGCGTGGTGGTGCGATCGTGACGCGCGAGGTTGCGGCCGAGGCGCTGTACACCGACCATCAGGCCTTCGAGCAATGCCTGCGGCTGGCTGCGGCCAGATTCCCGCGCTGATTTTCATGTTCGGAATGGGAGACAATGTGATGGATCGTGCCGATATCGTCGTGCTTGGAACCTTTGTCGCCGACCTGGCTTTCAAGGCCGAGCGGCTGCCGGTTGTCGGCGAGACACTGCTTGGCCAGGGTTTTGCCATGGGTCCCGGCGGCAAGGGCTCCAACCAGGTGATCGCAGCCGCACGCGCCGGTGCGCGTTCCGCCATGATCACCCGGGTCGGGCAGGATTCGTTCGGTGACATGGCCAGGCAGACCTGGTCGCGGGATGGGGTCGACACCTCGCACGTCCTGATCGACGAGGCCGCCCCGACGGGGGCGGCGTTCATCTTCGTTTCCTCGAGGACAGGCGACAACGCGATCATCATCGAGAGCGGCGCTGCGGCCAATCTGAGCCCTGCCGATGTCCGTGCCGCGGAAGGGCTGATCAGCGGCGCCAGGGTCTTCGTCACCCAGTTCGAGCAGCCCATCGAGACGGCCATCGAAGGGCTTCGCCTGGCACGCGGCCATGGCGTCACCACCATCCTCAACCCGGCGCCGGCGCTGCCGGTCGACGACGCCATCTACGTCAATTGCGATTTCGTCACCCCCAATGAAACCGAGGCCGCGACATTGACCGGGATCGACACGGCAACGGACGAGGGCGCCCTGCAGGCGGCAGCCAGCCTGGTCAGGCGTGGCGCCCGCAATGCGCTCATCACACTGGGTGCCAAGGGCGCGCTGCTGCACGGCGAGGCCGGCACGCATTTCGTCCCGGCTTTCAAGGTAACCAAGGTCGTCGACACGACGGGGGCGGGAGACGCGTTCAACGGCGGCTTCGCCGTTGCGATTGCCGAAGGCCGCAACCCGGTCGATGCCGTCCGTTTTGGCGCTGCGGTTGCCGCCCTTTCGGTGCAGAAGCCGGGTACCGCGCCCTCCATGCCGACTCGGGCCGACATCGACGCCTTCATCCGCGCCAACGGCTAGGGAAGCCACTTCAAGCCAAGCAGAAACAATAGGATAGATAGGTTTCTTGATTCAATAAAAAGCGCAGGCGCGTTAAGAGCGATTGCGCCACGGCGCGCGGCGCCCGACATGTGCCCGCCTCAGTCCTTCCTGAAGACGATCCGTCCGAGCCAACCGGTGAGCATGGCGAGCCCGATGGCGAAGAGGCCGTAGCCGAAGCCGTGGTCGGTGGCGAAGCGGAAGATGGTCTGCTCGAAGCCCGACTTGACGATGGCGAGCTGGGCCGAGGTTTCCTTGATGAAGATGCCGTTGCGAAACAGGAAGGCACGCGCCTTGTGGGTGCCGACGGGCACGTTGGGAGCAAGATGCAGCGTGGCGCGGAACAGGCTCTGCGACAGGAACTGCACGCCGCCGATATTGTCGGAGTAGAGCCCGGTCGCCAGCTTGCGCTCGCGCAGCGCCTCGGTGAACTCCTGGATGGTCAGCGGGCTGTCGCGCTTGTCCTCGGGCTCCATGTAGATGTTGTTGGCGCCCAGTGAGAGCTGGCGGTAGTTGTTGGGATCGGTGATGTCCTGCGGCTGGCGGGTGGTCGCCACCGAATAGGACATCGGCACGTTGACGAAGGTCTCGGACTGGGTGTTGATCCACATGCCGAGCACGCGGCTCTTGCGCCGCACCACCACCGGCCGCGCCGGACCCTCGAGCACGACATAGACGTCGTAGCGGCCCTGGCGGTTGATCAGCGGGTCGGCGTTTTCGAGCGCCCCGAAGATGGTGAGGTCGGCACCGGCGAAGTCGGCGGTGATGGCGACACGGTCGGTCGAGAGCCCGATCTGGATGCTTTCTGGATGCGCCGGCTCCTGGGCGCGCACTGGCCCCGCTGCCGCGAGCATCAGGGCTGCGAGATATGCCGCGACCCGCATCACAGCAGCCCGCTCACGCCGGTCAGCGAATAGAGGTTCTGCGGCTTGACGAACAGGTCGAAGCCGAGGCGCAAGGCGACCGCCAGCACCAGCAGTGCAAGCAGCGCGCGCAGCTGTTCGCCGCGCAGCTTCTGGCCGGCCTTGGCGCCGTATTGGGCGCCGGCAACGCCGCCGACCATCAGGACCAGCGCCAGGATGATGTCGACGGTCTGGTTGGTCGAGGAGTGCACCAGGGTGGTGAAGGCCGAGACGACGACGATCTGGAACAGCGAGGTGCCTACGACGACGTTGGTCGGCACCTTGAGCAGGTAGATCAGCGCCGGCACCATGATGAAGCCGCCGCCGACGCCCATGATGGCGGAGAGGAAGCCGATGCCGGCGCCGATGCCGAGCACCGGGATGACCGAGACGAACAGCTTCGAGGTGCGGAAGCGCATCTTGAAGGGCAGGCGGTGGATCCAGTTGTGCTGGCCCGACTTCTTTAGGGCCGGCGGCACGCCGCCCTTGGTGAGCCGCAGCGCATTGACGCTTTCGATCAGCATCAGCCCGCCGACGGTGCCCAAGAAGACGACGTAGAGCAAAGAGATGAACAGGTCGAGCTGGCCTATGGCGCGCAGCAGCGCAAAGACGAAGCCGCCGGCCGCCGAGCCGGCGATACCGCCGATCAAAAGCACCGTGCCGAGCTTGAAGTCGAGCGTGCCGCGCTTGAGATGGGCAAGCGCGCCGGAGAAGGACGAGGCGATGACCTGGTTGGCGCCGGTGGCGACAGCGATGGCGGGCGGGATGTTGTAGAAGATCAGAAGCGGCGTGATCAGGAAACCGCCGCCGACCCCGAACATACCAGACAGGAAGCCGACCGCCGCACCCATCGCCAGGAGCACGAACACATTGACCGACATCTCAGCAATCGGGAGATAAATGCCCACCCGCGATACTTCTCATGAAATGGCTGCTCGGGTTCGGCTGGAAGCCCGCTATTTAAGGCTGCTAGGCCTGTTCGGCTTGTCGCGGACCACCTCGAAGCGGCATGTCGGCGGGCATCGCCTTGCTCAGCGTGGCGGGGCCGGGGCCGCGCATATAGTGCCGTTCCGGGTGATACCGTTCGCGCATGCAGGCGCCGAGCAATTCGGCGAAGATCCTCTTCAGGACGATCAGTTTGTGAAGCGATGGCATCGGACTTTGTCGATCAGTTTGGGTCGATCGGTTGAGAGTGGGGACACGCTATCAGCATCGAGGGTGCATCACGCATAGCGACTGGGACTAACGGTATTCCAGGAAGGAATGGGAATCGGGAGAAAAGGCCGGTGCCTGGGGTGGCGGCTTGCCCAAGGCCGCAAATGAACAGGCTGGTGACACCACGCCGATGCCAACAGGCAGACCGACAAAAAGGCGCAGCGATGATCGTCAGGGCGGCGAAGCTGCTATGAACGAGGTCAAGATGATTCTCCGTGCTGCCCGATGACCGCCACCGCTCTCGACATCCTCAAGACCGTCTACGGCTATGATGCGTTCAGGGGACCGCAGGCGCGGATCGTCGAGCATGTCATCGCCGGCAACAATGCCTTCGTGCTGATGCCGACCGGCGGCGGCAAGTCGCTCTGCTACCAGATTCCCGCGATCGTCCGTCCCGGCATGGGGCTCGTCGTGTCGCCGCTGCTGGCGCTGATGGCCGACCAGGTGACAGCGCTCAGGCAGGCAGGCGTGCGGGCGGCCGGGCTGAACTCCGACCTGTCGCCCGACGACCGCCGCGCGCTGTGGCGGGATATCCGTTCCGGTGCGCTCGACCTGCTTTATGTCTCGCCTGAAACCTTGCTGCGGCCTGATGTGCTGGAACTGCTGGAGAGCGTGAAGCTGTCGCTGATCGCCATCGACGAGGCGCACTGCCTGTCGCAGTGGGGGCACGACTTCCGTCCCTCTTATCGCCAGCTCGACGCGATCGTCTCGCGCTTTGCCGGCACCCCGCGCATGGCGCTGACCGCCACCGCCGATGAGCCGACGCGCGCGGAAATCCTGTCGCATCTCGAAATCGACGCGGCTGACGCCTTCATCGCCGGTTTCGACCGGCCCAACATCCGCTACGCCATCGAGGAAAAGGACAATCCGCGCGCCCAGCTCAAGGAGTTCCTCAAGCGCTACGAGGGCGAGAGCGGCATCGTCTATTGCCTGTCGAAACGCCGGACCGAAGAAACCGCCGCCTGGCTCAAGGGCCTCGGCTATGATGCGCTGGCCTATCACGCCGGCATGGACAAGGCGGCGCGCGAAGCCAACCAGATGCGCTTCCAGCATGGCGAGGCGGTGATCATGGTCGCCACCGTCGCCTTCGGCATGGGCATCGACAAGCCGGATGTGCGCTTCGTCGCCCATATCGACCTGCCCGGCAGCATCGAGGCCTATTATCAGGAGACCGGTCGCGCCGGCCGCGACGGCCTGCCGTCCGACACGCTGATGCTCTATGGCTATGACGATATCGCGCTGCGCAGCCGCTTCATCGAGGAGTCTGATGCACCCGACCAGCGCAAGCGCATGGAGCGGCAGAAGCTCGATGCGCTATTGGGCCTGGCCGAGACGGCAAGCTGCCGGCGGCAGGTTTTGCTGTCCTATTTCGGCGACGAGTGCGAACCGTGCGGCAATTGCGACACCTGTGCCGAGCCGCCGAAATTGTTCGACGGCGCCATTTCGGCGCAAAAGGCGCTGTCATGCATCTACCGCACCGGCGAGCGTTTCGGGCAGGCCTATGTCGTCGACGTGCTTCTGGGCGTCGACAACGAGCGCATCGCCCAGTTCGGCCATGACAGGATTTCCACCTTCGGCATCGGCACCGAACATGACAACCGCACCTGGCGGGCGATCCTGCGCCAGCTGATCGCGCTGCGCCTCGTCGACGTCGACCTTTCCGGCCATGGCGGCCTGTCGATTGCATCAGCCGGCCGCGAATTCCTGCGCGACAAGCCAACGCTGATGCTGCGCGTGCCGGCTCCAGTGCGCGCCAGGCGCGGCAAGGTCGCGCGCAGCGCGGCCCAGGCTGCCGTCAGCGATGCTGACCAGGACCTGTTCCAGGCGCTCAGGCGGAAACGCACCGAGATCGCGCGGGCCCAGAACGTGCCGCCCTATGTCATCTTCCACGACAAGACGTTGATCGAGCTGGCCGCAGCCAGGCCGGCGTCACGCGCTGAGATGGCAAATGTGCCCGGTGTCGGCGAAGCCAAGCTCGACCGCTACGGCCCCGCCTTCCTCGAGGTGATCGCCGCACACGAATGACAATGCGGGGCTCATCCCCGCATCCACCGTCGTCGATAGATGCACTGCGCCGCCAAAGGCCTAGCGGTCCAGCCAGGCGGCGAGGCCGTCCAGCGTCTGCAGCCCGTATTCGACCGCGCCGAAGCCGATGACCTCCTGACGCCGCTTGGCGCTGGGGTGGAGCTGGCGCATGGTCAGCACCGTCTTGCCGTCGCCCTGCTCGTCGAAGGTCACGGTGACGCGGAAACGGTCGGGATCCTCTGAAGCGGGCGTGCCATAATCCATCACGATGCGCTCGTTCGGCACGATTTCCAGAAATCGCATCAGGTTGGGGAAGCGTTGCTGCTTGCCCTCGAAGACGCCGACCATGTCGAAGTGCCAGACCCCGCCCTCGCGGATATCGGCTTCGTGGCTCTCGATGGCGAGGCCGGCCGGCCCGTACCATTGCGCCAGCGCCTTGGGGTCCATCCAGGCGGCAAAGACCTTTTCGCGCGGGTGGTTGAGCAGCTTGACCAGCACGATTTCGCGGTCGAGCGACCAGGTTTCAAACAGCTTTTCCATGTTCTTCATCATCCTTCCGTCTTGTCCAGATAGGTTTCCAGCCGATCCAGGCGCTCGGCCCAGCGCCGGCGCTCCGCTTCCATCCAGTCCGCCGCCTCGTCGAAGCGCTGCGGCACCAGCCGGCACCAGCGGCTGCGCCCGCGCTTCTCGCTGACGATCAGCCCGCACTCTTCCAGCACCTTGAGATGCTGGGCGAAGGAGGGCAGCGCCATGTCGAAAGGTTCGGCCAGGGCGCTGACCGCCACTTCGCCGGCAGCCAGCCGCGACACCACCGCGCGGCGGGTCGGGTCGCTGAGCGCGTGAAAGGCAAGATCGAGTGGCGTAGAATGGTAAGGCATGTACCTTAGTAAACGAACCGAAAACGCCGGTCAAGGAAAATAAGGTAGATGCCTTAGTATTTGCCTGCAGGCCGGCAGCGGACCGGCAGCTTCAAGCTGCGGCGACAGGAGAGACGCAACGTCTTGAGCCTGGCATATCCGTCAGCAAGGCCGGCAGACCGCTCTCCAGGGACTGAACGAAAACGGCGTCCGGTGCAGGAACCGGACGCCGTGAGAGACAGCCTGGGAGGATGCTGCCGTCAGAAATCGGCCTGCATGCGGACAAAACCGCCGATGGCGTCGGTGTCGGGCATGTCGAAATTGTCGTAATAGCCAATCTCGGGCGAGACGGTCAGACCGTCGACCACCTTCCAGGCGATGTTGGCGACGGCGGCGAAATTCTCCTGTGCGTCGTAGCCGAGCTGCAGGTTGAAGGTCGCCTTGTCGGTTAGCTTGGCCGCGCCGCCGCCCCAGACGGCCCAGCGCCCGCCCCAGACGCCGTAGAACTGGGAGTAGGGGCCGCTGTCGTCGGTCTTGGCGCCGGCCATCGCCCAGAGCGAGATCCTGTCGTTGACGGTTACGTCGAGCCTGAGCTTGCCGGCCCATTCCTCGGCGACGGAATCGTAGCCGACAACGGCGGTGATGCCGCCCCAGTCCCTGGCGTAGCCGCCGCCGAGCACGACGCGCGGCATGTAGCTGTCGATGACGTCGCCGTTCCAGCCGCCTTCGAGCGCAAGCGTCAGCAACAGCCCGTTGGAGCCTGCCCACTTGTAGCCGAACATGGTGGTGGTGAACGGTCCGTAGCCGACGATGGCGTCGTTGGAGACGCCGCCGGCATAATAGGTCTGGGTGATGAACAAGGAATCGTTGACGCCGGCGAAGAAGCCGCCGAGCTCGATCATCGCCATCTCGATTTCGGCGCTCTGCACGGCGTCGGCGGCGTCGCGCTTGTGCTGGAAATTGATGTGGGCATAGGTCCGGAACGTGCCGAACTCGGTTTCGGCTCGCGCGTCGGCCTGCAACTGGAAACGGGCGAGCGTGTAATAGGTGTCGCGGTCGCCATCACTGTCGACATCGACGCCGAACAGCGGACCGAAGCCGGTTTCAAGGCGGAGGTAGCCGCCGACCCTGAGGCAAGTCTCGGTGCCGGGAATGTAGTAGAAGCCGGTGCCGTAGACGTCGCAGACACGGACATAGTCGACGCTTTCGGCATCGACGGCCAGTGCAACTGACGTGCTGGAGGCAGCCAGAAGGGTGGCGCCGGCCAGCGCGGGCGCAAGTCTGTTCAATCGCATTCCAGTCCCCTCGTTTCGGTTGTCGAGCCGGCTGCAGCAGCCGGCACCGCACCTCCGGTCCTCGCCTGGTGCAACCCGAACGAAGGGGTCGCCCCCCGCGACGTGGCGAGGGAAGTGCAGGGCGGGTTCGGGACGCCACTAGTTTGTATGGGCTTATTAGGCGCGGCTTTTGTACGCTAGGGGATCGCCGCTGCCTGTGACATGCCGCGAAGGCATGAAGACATATCCAGATGTAAGGTCGGCGGGACCGCCCAACCGCAGCCGTGGCGGCGGGGGACGATGACTAGAAGGATGTGCTCTCCAGTTCCTCGGCGTCGATCGACGATATGCGGAAGCCCTTGCCGCTCCTGAGCTCGCGCGGTGTCTGGCCGAAAGCCTTGCGGATATGGCGCGAGAAATGGAACGGGTCCTGGTAGCCGCATTCATAGGCGATCCGAGCGATCGGCGTGCCGCTGTTCATCAGCATGGCAGCGCCCTGCGAGGCCCTGACATGCCAGATGTAGCGGGCAGGGGTCAGCCCCATATGCTTGACGAACAGCAAGGTCAGGTGCTGTCGGCTGACGATCGCCGCCTCCGCAACATCGGCCACCGTGATCTGGGTCTTGAAATTGGCGTCGACAAAGGCTCTGGCGCGCTGCACGACATCGGGCAGGGCGCCGAGCTTTTCCTTGTCCTGCACGGCAAGGGTGAAGGAACTGCAAAGCGCCTGACCGATGGTGTTGCGCACCTCGTTGACGCCGCTGCGCGATGACCAGTACTGGATCTACAAGCGTGTCCACGAGGCATCTTACCTCGGCGGCATGCTGGCCGGCGGCATGAGCAAGTCGGGCTCGCTCGGCGTGGTCGGCACCTTCCCCGGCGACGACATCAATGACGAGATCAACGCCTTCTTCGCTGGCGCCCGGCAGATGCGTGCCGACATCAAGCAGCGCGTTGCCTTCGTCGAGTCCTGGTACGACCCGGGCAAAGCAGCCGAATACACGAATGCTCAGGTCGCAACCGGCGTCGACGGCATCCTCCAGCTCACCGGGAATTTCGAGGCCTGCAAGCTCAACAAGATCTACTGCTTCGGCAGCAAGGCCGACGAGAACTACTTTGCCCCTGACAACGTGGTGACCAGCGCGGTCGCGCTCTGGGACCCCGACATCAACTGGATCATCGACGAGTGGTGGAACCACGCCACCAAGGGCGAGCCGTACCAGGGCAACGCAGAGCCGCGCTGGTTTTCCGTGGCCGAAGGCGGCGTGGCGCTCGCGCCCTACCACGCGCTCGCCGAAAAGGTCCCGGACGAGCTGAAGGCGAAGGTTGCCGAAACCGAGAAATCCATTCGCGACGGCATCTTCAAGGTGCCGCTCGATACCGCCCTGCCGGTTTCGCAATAGGCGGACCTGGGGCGCCCCGCCGGTGAGGAGACCGGCGGGGCGCGACGAACTGCACTGATGCGCCGGAGGAGTTCTAGGCAAATGACTGTTGCGTTGCAGGCCAGCGGATTGAGCAAGAGATATGGCGACGTCGTTGCGCTGGACGACGTGTCGCTCGACATACATGCCGGCGAGATCCATTGCCTGTTCGGCGAGAACGGCGCCGGCAAATCCACGCTGTCCGGTTGCCTTTACGGCTATGTCCAGCCCGATAGCGGCGCGCTCGCCATCGACGGCAGGCCGATGCGGCTGCGTTCGCCGGCCGAAGCGCTGCGCCTCGGCATCGGCATGATCCACCAGCATTTCAAGCTCGTTGGACGGCTGAGCGTCATCGAAAACATTCTGGTTGGTGCCGGCGGCCGGGGGCTGTTCCTGGACACCAGGGCAGCGCGGCGGCGGCTGGCAGCTTTGTGCGCCGACTACGGCGTCGCGCTTTCTCCTGACGCCATCGTCGAGGAACTGCCGGTCGGCCTGCAGCAGTGGGTCGAGATCATCAAGGTTCTGTTCCTGGGCGTGCGGGTCCTGATCCTCGACGAACCGACGGCGGTTCTGACGCCACAGGAATCCGACCGCCTGATGGCGGCACTGGAGCGCATGCGCGACGCCGGCATGGCGATCGTGCTGATCTCCCACAAGCTGCGCGAGGTGATGCGTTCGGACCGTGTCACCGTCCTGCGCGCCGGCAAGCTGGTCGCATCCCTCAAGACCGCCGAGACATCTCCTGAAGAACTTTCGGTGCTGATGGTCGGACGCAAGGTTTCGCCGTCCTACGACCACAACAGGGAGACGCCGGGCGAGATCGTGCTCGATCTGAGCGACGTCTACGTCAATGGCGAGCGCGGCCACCGCGTCCTCGACGGATTGAGCATCCAGGTGCGCGCGCACGAGATCGTCGGCCTCGCCGGTGTTGCCGGCAACGGCCAGCGCGAGCTGTTCGAGACCATCATGAGGGTGCGTCCGCTCGAGGCCGGGCGCATCAGCATCGACGGCAAGGACGTAACTGCGGGATCGACAAGTGACGTCATCGATCTCGGTGTCGGCCATATTCCTGACGACCGCTATCTGCAGGGGCTGATCGGCAGCTTCACCATCGCCGACAACATCGTGCTCGGCAGGCACCACGACTGCGCCTTTCGCAAGGGGCCGTTCCTCGACCGCAAGGCGATCAGTTCCTTTGCCGCCGACAGCATGTCCGAGTACCGCGTCGCGGCGAGGGACAGCGGCACTCGTGTCGACCGCCTGTCCGGCGGCAATGCGCAGAAGGTGATCCTGGCGCGCGAGCTGCAGCGCAGCACGTCGCTGCTGCTTGCCAACCAGCCGACGCGCGGCCTCGACATCGGCGTCATCGACTATGTCTACCGCCAGCTTCTGGCCAAGAAGGCCGAGGGGTTCGGCATCCTCCTGGCTTCGGAAGAGCTCGACGACCTGATGACCCTCTGCGACCGCATCGCCGTGATCCACCGCGGCAAGATCGTCGGCGTGGTCGACCCTTCAGGCACCACTCCGCAGCATCTCGGCCTGATGATGGCCGGCCAGGCAGTTTCGGGAGGAGACGCCCATGCACATTAAGCTCGAACAACGCCATGGTTCCAGCCTGCTCTGGCAGGGCGCTTCGTATGGCCTGGCGATACTGGCGGGTTTCGTCGCCACCGCAATGTTGCTGAAACTGTCCTCGGCCGACGTGACGACCGCCTTCGAGGCGCTTTTTCGCGGCGCCCTTGGCAGCCAGCGCGCCATGCTGCGCACGCTCGTCGCCGCCACGCCGCTGATCCTCACCGGGCTCGCCGCTGTCGTCGTCTTCCGCGCCCGGATCTGGAGCATCGGCCAGGAAGGCCAGGTCTATGCCGGCGCGATGGGGGCCTATTGGGTCGCGTCGTCGCTGGCCGATGCGCCGCTTGTTGTCGTCGGGCCGCTGGCGATTGCCGGCGCCATGCTCGGCGGCGCGACGATGTCCGGCATCGCAGCGCTTCTGCGCAACCGCTACGAGGTCAACGAGATTTTCTCGACGGTGATGCTGAACTACATCATCGTCTATCTGCTGTCCTTTCTGCTGTCGGGCGGACCATGGACGGAAGCGGGCACCACGGTCGCCTACCACCAGACGCCGCTGCTGGCGCAGACGGCCTGGCTGCCGCATCTGGCCGGGCCATTGCATGCCGGCATCCTGATTGCGCTTCTGGCTGCGATTGCCGTCCATCTCCTGCTCGAACGCACGTCATCGGGATATGACATGCGGGCGCTCGGCGCCAACCAGACCGCCTTGCGCTTCATGGGCATGGATGTGCCGCGCATCGTGCTGGTCACCATGCTGTTGTCCGGTGCGCTTGCCGGGCTTGCGGGTGGCGTGGAGCTGCTCGGCGTCCAGCATCGGCTGAAGGCCGACTATCTCTTCGGCCTCGGCTATGGCGGCATCATCGTTGCCATGGTCGGCGGCCTGCGGCCGGCCGGAACCGTGGCGGTCGCCATCCTGTTCGGCGGCCTGTCCTCGGGCGCCGTCGACATGCGCATCCAGAGCGGCGTCCCGGATTCCCTGATCCAGGCGATGCAGGGCACCATCCTTCTCTTCGTCCTTTGCGGCACGGCACTGGCCCGCTACCGCCTCACATGGAGCTCGGCCAAATGAGCGGACTGTTTCAGGAAGCCATCTTCGTCAGCCTGCTCGCGGCGACCATCCGCATCGCCACGCCGCTGCTGTTGTCGGCCATGGGCGAGCTGGTCACCCAGCGCGCCGGCATCTGGAACGTCGGCGTCGAGGGCACCATGCTGACCGGTGCCTTCATCGCCTACATCGCCTACGCCGTCAGCGGCGATCACCTCACCGCATTCGCATTGGCGATCTCAGCTGCCATGGTGCTGGGGGCCATCACCGCTTTCCTCAGTGTGACGCTCCGGGTCGATCATTTCATCACCGGGCTGGGCATCAACCTGCTCGCCAGCGGGCTCACCCTGTTCTGGTTCCGCAGCTTCGTGAAGGGCAAGGCGCAGCCGACCTTCGACAGCATCGGCACCGTGCCGTTTCCCTATCTCTCGGATATCCCCGTCATCGGCTCCGTGCTGTTCGACCAGCGACTTCTGACCTACGCCGCCTTCGCGCTGGTGCCCGTCGTCTGGGCATTCCTGTACCGTACCAGGACCGGGCTTGAACTCCGGGCGCTGGGCGAGAACCCGGCGGCACTCGACACGATGGGGCTCAACGTCGTGGCCCGGCAATATGCCGCGACCATCTTCGGCAGTGCCTTGACCGGCCTTGGCGGCGCATTCCTGATGCTCGGCTTTTCTGACCGTTTCGTTCCCGAGCTTTCCGCCGGCCGTGGCTGGCTCGTCGTCGTCGCGCTGATCGCCGGCAACTGGCATCCGCTTCGGGTGACATCAGCCGTGCTTGCCTTCTCCTTCCTGGAGTCCGTGGCGACCCACAGCCAGGCGATCGGTGCGGCGGTTCCCTACCAGCTGCTGCTGGCGCTGCCCTACGTCATCTCCATCGCCATCATCGTCATGGCCAGGGGAAAGAGCCGGCAGCCGGCAGCACTTGGCGAAAGCTACAGCAGGTCATGAGCAACACCTCCGACATGGCCGGCGAGATGTGGACGGGCGTTGCGCCGGCCCGGCCGAAATGCGCCTACGACTTCTCCCCGCCCTGATCCCGGGCTGAACCTCCTGCGCCTTCACAGTCCCCGCCGCGGCCCCCAAGCCGGCGCTTGCTCCCTCTTTGCCCGGAGATCCGAAATGCCCGAACCCAAGCATCGCCTTTCACCCGAGAATTCGCCGAACCTTGTCGCCGAGGGCGTGTCACTCGAGCTGGCGCCGGCGCAGGCCGCGGGATTCCTGCCGCCCGAAACGGCTTTTCCCGAGGGCTCACGTGTCTTCCTGACCCATCTCGAAGGCAAGCCTCTGGCCTTGCAGGTCGAGGCGGCGAGGCAGCTCAGGCAGGCAGGTTTCGTGCCCGTGCCGCATTTCGGGGCGAGGCATTTCGCGTCACCGAAGGAGTTCGTCGACCTCGTCGGCGCCCATAGCCGCAACGGCGTCACCGAGGCCTTGTTTGTCGGCGGCAACCCGCTTGCCGCCAACGGGCCGCTTGAGGATGCTGCCGACCTGCTTGCCCATCCCGTCATCGCCGACAGCACGATCCGGACGGCCTTCATCGGCGGTTACCCTGAGGGCCATCCCGCAATCGGCCGGAGCGCGCTCGCCCATGCGCTGCTGCGCAAGATCGCCATCTGCCATGACCGCGACCTTGCTCCGCGCATCGTCTCGCAATTCGCCTTCGATGGGGCGATGATGGCGGCCTGGACAAACGATCTGCATCGCGCCTACCCGGGCATTCCGGTCCATCTCGGAGTGGCCGGCGTCACGTCGCTGACCAAGCTGATCAAGTTCGCCATGATGTGCGGTGTCGGGCCATCGCTGGCAGCTCTTCGCCGCTCCGGCGTCGGGCTGTTCAACGTCCTTGCCGATAAGGATCCCGGCGACCTGGTCGAAGCCATCGAGACCGGCCTGGCATCAAACTGCGGCGCACAGACCTTCCTGCATATCTTCCCCTTCGGCGGTTGGGAGAAATCGCTGTCGTGGCTTGAGGAGTTTCGACGCCGGCGGGCGAACTGACGAAGCAAGAGAGGGGCAGCCAGGAGGAGCAAGCGATGAACGCGCCCTGCAAGCAAACGGATTTCAGGCCGGCGAGCAGCCCACTCTCCGGTCTCGTGCCTGAGCCAGGCGATGGGATCGACATGGATATCCTGCTGTTGGTCGGGTTCTCGCAATTGTCGCTCGCAGCGCTGACCGAACCGCTCAATCTCGCCAACAGCTTGTCCGGCAGGTCGCCGTTCACGTGGCGGCTTACAAGTCTCGATGGCTTGCCGGTGGTGAGTGCCAGCGGCATTTCAATTGGTGTTCAAGGATGCTTCGACGGGGTCGCCGTCCAGTCTGATCGGCCGCCGGCGCTGCTGATTTGCGCCGGGCAGGAGGTGGAGGGGCAGGGCGGTCCACATCTGAGGAGCATGCTGCGCCATGCCGCCAGGCGTCGGGTGCCCGTCTACGCCATGGGCACCGCCAGTTGGCTGCTGGCCGATGCCGGGCTGCTCGGTGACAAGCGCTGTACCATCCACTGGAACAAGATGGCGGCTTTCGCCGAGCGCTTCCACGACATCGAAATCGATGACGCCCTGTTCATACGCGATCGCCAGGTCGTCACCTGTGCCGGCGATTTCGCTGCCTTCGACCTGGCGATCGATCTCGTCCAGCAGCATTGCGGCATCGAGATTGCCCGAACCATCTGCCAGCACCTGACCGCCGACCGCTGGCGCGACGGCGCAAGCTGTCAGTCGGCCCCGCCGGGCCTCCGCCATGGCGCCACCGGACGCAAGCTGCTCCAGATCATCCAGCTGATGGAGCGCAACATCGAGGATCCGCTGCCGCTGATCGACATCGCCCGCTGGGCGTCATTGTCACGCCGCCAGGTCGAGCGCCTGTTCGAGAGACTGCTGTCGACGACGCCGCGCCAATACTACATCAAGCTGCGCCTCGGGCGGGCCCGGCAGCTGTTGGAGCTCACCGAAATGCCGGTGACCGAAATTGCCATTGCTTGTGGCTTTGCCTCGCCGTCCTACTTCTCGAAGAGCTTCAAGGAGCATTTTGGCAGCCTTCCCAGCCAACTCAGAAGCTAGCCATTCCCATCTCGCGACCAGTCGGGCTGCCGCCAGATCCGGATTGCGGCCGGACATCGCCAGGCAGGCCCGCCTGCGCCGGCCGTGATCCGGGTCCGTCGGTCTTTCCCGCGCTCCAGATGACGTCCACCACGGGAAGTCATCGCCCTGGCTGGACCTGTTTGCGCGGTGGCCGGCGCCGGCGCGGCGGTCGGTTAGACCTCCCGTGCACCCGTGGGGTCGGTCGGGTCCTCGACTGCCGTCATCGTCGCTGACGCCTCGGGCTGGAGCACCGTCTTGTCCGAAAGCGCCATGCCATAGGCCGTGTCGCCGGCGCCTTCGGCGACGTCGCTTGCCATGCGGTAGCCCTTGTTTTCGCGCACTTGGCGCGGCGACAGGCCGAACTGTTCGGATATCTGCCTGGAGAAGTGGAACGGGTTCTTGTAGCCGCACTGATAGGCGATGTCGGAGATCGGCAGGCCGGTCTGCAGCAGCAGGAAGTGGCCGCGCGAGGCCCTGACCTGCCAGAGATAGCGCACCGGCGTGACGCCGATATGCTTGCGGAACGACGACACCAGATGCTGCGGCGTGACGCCGACGAGCGCGGCGAGGCGGTCGACCGTGATCTCCTTCTCGTAGTTCTCGTCGATATAGAAGCGGGCGCGCAGAACCGAACGCGGCGTCTGCCGCTCCTGCTCGGACATCTGCGCTTCATGGAAATAGGCAAGAAAGATCGACTCTCCCAGCGCATTGCGCAACTGGTTGAGATTGGAATTCGAACCGGCACCGAGCTCCACCCCGAGCCGCTGGATGCTCTCGATGCGCTGTGGCAGGGGAATACGGGTCGGCAGCGAACGCAGCCGCGAGGCAAGCGCCTCGCTGACGTCGCCGGCATAGCCCTCGCACCAGCTCACCCTGGTGTGCCGCCCCTCGCTATATTCCATGGACAGGCCGCGTTCGTTGCGGAAGAAGCCGCAGCTTCTTGCACCCAGCACCGTCTCCTCGTCGTCGCAGATGACCTTTGCCTTGCCTTCATGGATGATCAGCAAGGTCACATAACGCTCCTTGAGCGGGCCATAGACGCCGCCTGCCGGATATATCGCCTCACCGAAGGCGAAGCCTCTTCCATTGTCGATGAATGCGCGCATAGCCAAGGCCTCGCTTGCCGTGCCATGCGTTTTCCTAACACGGCTCAATGCGTCGTCAAAGATAAGAAGAATGTGGCCTTAACGTCAGATATGTTTTCGGCCGACGCAGGCATTCCGTGAAAACAGGGGCTGCGGAATACTCCAGACATCAACGGGCGAGCCGGTCACGCCGCCTGGACATGCCAGCAAGATGCATCCTCTGGAGGAAAAACGTGTTTCTGCCAGCCGACCATTCCAAGACGAGAGACGAGCTGCCGCGCGGCTGCACATTTGCCGCCAGCGACTGGCATATCCTCGCCTCGTTCTGGCATCCGATCGCCTTCGTTCACGACATCGCCGACAAGCCGGTGCGGGCAAAGCTGCTCGACGTCGACCTTGTGATCTACAAGACATCCGCCGGAATCACTGTGGCGCGCGATCTGTGCCCGCATCGCGGCACCCGCATCAGCGCCGGCTGGATGGCTGACGACCAGATCGTCTGTCCGATGCACGGGCTGCATTTCGGTCATGACGGCGCCTGTTCGAAGATCCCGTCGATCGCCAATTCCGAAGGGCGCATACCTCCCAAGCTGCGCCTCGAAACCTACGCCTCGGTCGAGCGCTACGGCATCATCTGGACGTGCCTGAAGGGTGACGCGATCTGGCAGCTGCCGGACTGGGACGGCATTTCCAACCCGGCCCTGCGCAAGGTTTATGTGCCCGAAGGCACCTGGTATGCGGCAGCAAGCCGGCATGTCGAGAACTTCAACGACGTTGCCCATTTTCCCTGGGTTCACACCCAGAGCTTCGGCGGCAGCACGGCCGATCCGATCCCGCCTTACGACGTCGAGCAGACGGACTATGGCCTGCGCTTCGAGCTGCCTTATCATGAAGGCTTCAACCGCTTCGACGACGGCGTCGAAGGCGACGAGCGCGACGTGGTCTACACCTACGAGCTGACCTATCCGTTCTCCACCCTGATCAAGATCGATCCGCAGGGCTCCGACTACGTCGTCTATTTCGCCGACACCGTCTGCCCGGTCTCGGCGCGCGAGACGCGCATCTTCCAGCTGATGACCGACACCTCGGGCAATCCCGACACTGACTACTGGGTCAAGGATGCGCTGCTGATCAACGACGAGGACAAGCCGATGGTCGAGGAGCAGCATCCCGAGGAGCTGCCGCTCGACCTGACCGAGGAGATCCATGTGCCGTCGGATCGCATGTCGCTCGAATATCGCCGCGGGCTGGTCCGCAGATTTGGCCTCGGTGCGCCGATCGCGAGTTGATCTCGGAACAATGTCGCAACTGCAGATATCAGGAATATCGATGCCGATCCGTCTCGCAACCCGCTTCCACCGCTACACCGGGCTTGGCACCCGGGCGGGACAGGATGACGGCCGGACAGCCCGGCAAGAGAGGAGGGCGTCTTGACCATGGCGTTTCCAAGAAACGGGCTTACATCAGCAGCGCCGGCCGACACCAGGCTGAAGCTTAAGATCGCGCGCAAGCGGACTTCTGCCGAGGGCATCGTCGCAATCGATCTCACGGCCTCCGATGGCGCGCCCCTGCCGGCCTTTACGGCAGGGTCTCACATCGATCTGTTCCTGCCCGGTGGCTTCACGCGTCAATATTCGCTTCGCAACGATCCGCGCGAGCGTCACCGCTATGCGATCGGCGTGCTGCGCGAGCCGGGTGGTCGCGGCGGTTCGGCCTATGTCCACGACAGGCTGAACGTCGGCGACCTTATCGACACGAGCAGGCCGCGCAACGCCTTCGAGCTCGATGAAACGGCGCCGTTTTCGCTGCTGCTGGCCGGCGGCATCGGCGTCACGCCGATCCTGGCCATGGCTTATCGGCTATCGTCGCTGGGGCGGGATTTCGAGTTCCATTATTGCGCCCGCAGCGCCGATCGGCTCGCCTTTCGCGATGAGATCGAGGCCTCGCCTTTTGCCGGTAAGGTCAGGTTCCATCTCGACGATGGCCCCGAGGTGCAGCGGCTGAGCCTGGACAGGTTGTTGGCCTATCGGCCTGCGGGTGCGCATCTCTACGCCTGCGGTCCATCGGGGTTTCTCGACGCCGTGGTCTCCAGGGCCAAGCCAGGCTGGCCGGCGGATGCCGTGCATCGCGAGTATTTCGCCAACGCTGCACCAAAGGCGCAATCCGACCAGCCGTTCAGGATCACGCTGGCGAGCACCGGCCGCAGCTTCGACGTCGCGCCGGGGCGAAGCATCGTCGAGGTGCTGGCCGACAACGGCATCGACATTCCGGTGTCGTGTGAACAGGGCATCTGCGGCACCTGCGTGACGCGGGTGGTTTCGGGCGAGCCCGACCATCGCGATCTCGTTCTGACCGACAGGCAGCGTGCCGACCACATGACGCTGTGCTGCTCGCGCGCCCTGAGCGCCGAGCTGATCCTCGATCTCTAGGCCGGAAGGGTGTTTTCGATGCGGCACTGAATGTCGACCAGGCAGCGAAGCGCGAGGGCTGTTGGCCCGAAAAGGAAAAGCCACCGAGGAAAAGATGATGCAACTGGAACAATTCGTGCGAAACTTGCCCAAGGCGGAGCTTCATTTGCATCTCGCCGGTGCGGTCAACGCCCGGACCTTCCTCAAGCTGGCGCGCAAGAACAATGTCGCGCTGCCTGATTTCGACGAGGTCGAGGACCTCTACCGCTACGACAATCTTGTCGATTTCCTCGAAGTCTATGATCTCGTCGCGCGCTCCGTCGTCGACGCAGACGATTTCCACCTGATTGCCTATGAGGCGCTGGAACATGTCGCCAAAGCCGGCGGCCGCTACACCGAATTCTTCTTCAGCCCGCAGGTGCATCAGGATGCCGGCATCAGCTACCAGACCATGTTTTCCGGCATCCTCCAGGCGATGGACGACGCCGAGCGCGACTTCGGCCTGGTGTCGCGGCTCATTCCGGCGATCAATCGCGAGCTGAGCCTCGATCGCAGCCTCGAATTCCTCGAGCTGATTTTGCCGTTCCGCTCCGACAAGGTCATCGGCATCGGCCTCGACTATGACGAGGAGCCGTTTCCGCCGGCGCCGTTCAAACCGGTCTACGACAAGGCGAAGCAGGCGGGCATGCGGCTGACCGCCCATGCCGGCGAGGGCGGCCCTGCGGCCAATGTGCGTGACGCGCTCGACCTGCTCGGCGTCGAGCGCATCGACCATGGCTACCGCGTCATGGAAGATCCCGATCTCGTCGCGCGCTGCATCGCCGAGGACATCGCCTTCACCGTCTGCCCGAGCTCGACAGTCATCCTCACACATTGGCGCGACCTTACCGCCGCCGACCACCCGATCCGCACCATGCTCGATGCCGGTCTCAAGCTGGTGGTCGATACCGACGACCCGCCCATGCTGCAGACCGACCTTGCCAAGGAATACCGGCTGCTTGCCGAAACCATGTCGCTCGACCGGGCGAGCCTTGCCGCGCTGGCGCTGAATTCACTCGACGCGGCCTGGCTCGACGACAGCACCAGGCGCGATTGGCGTGCCGAGTGGACCAGGGATATCGACTTGTTGATGGCCGAGCCGGAGGAGGCGCACGTCACCAATTGAGACCAGGCCGGCTCGAGGAGGAGGCGGCCCAACCAACAAGAACAGACGGGACAGAACCCGGACAATAACACCAGAGGGAAAGGTACGATCCTATGTTCAAACATCTCGCCAGAAGGCTGGCGGTCTTGGCGCTGCTTGCCATATCAGCCATGACAGGCAGTCCCGAGCGCTCAGTGGCAGCCGACCCCGACAAGCTCAACATCGCCGTCATCCTGTCGGCCGGCATCGAGAGCGCCTGGGACGGCACCTTGATCGAGGCGCTTGAACGCGCAAAGGCGGCCAAGCCGCACGGCCTCGAGATCAGCTGGAAATACACCGATCCGCTCTGGGGCGACGACGCCGGCGATGCCATGCGGCTTTTTGCCGAAAGCGGCGAATATGACGTCATCTGGGCCCACAGCACCTATTCCGACCAGGTCAAGAAGCTGCGCGAGGAGTTTCCCGACATCCTCTTCGTCGTCGTCGGCTCGGGCAATGAAGGGCTCGGCGGCAATCAGTACTGGGTCTACAAGCGTGTCCACGAGCCGGCCTATCTGCTTGGGTTTGCAGCTGGAAAGCTGACCAAGTCAAACAAGCTGGGTGCCGTCGGAACCTTCCCGGCGGATGACGTCAATGACGAGATCAATGCCTTCTTCGCCGGCGCCAAGGCGGCAAACCCAGCCGTCGAGCGCACCGTCGCCTTCATCGAATCCTGGTACGACCCGGCCAAGGCAGGCGAATACACCAAGGCGCAGATCGCCACAGGCGCCGACCTGATCTTCCAGCTCACCGGCAATTTCAAGCCGTGCGAAGAAGCCAAGATCCTCTGCTTCGGCAATTTCCAGGATCAGAAGTCGTTCTCGCCGTCGACCGTGCTGTCCAGCGCCGTGGCGCAGTGGGATCCCGATGTCAGCTGGATCGTCGACGAATGGTGGGCGCACAAGGCGGAAGGAAAGCCTTATCAGGGCAACACCGACAAGCGCTGGTTCGCGATGAAGGACGGCGGCTCGGCAGTGGTGCCCAATGCCGAGCTGCAGGGCAATGTGCCCGCCGCGGTCCAGACGGAAATCGACGAGCTCAAGGCCAAGATCATGGCCGGCAGTTTCGAGGTGCCTGTCGACGTCTCTGATCCGAAGGCCAAGTAATTCCCTGTTGAAAGCCCGGCCGCGACGGGCGCCTTAGCCTGCCGCGGCCTTCGCTCACTCGAAATTGGGTACCTCTCATGTCCACTGCCTTGCGTGTCGAAGGCCTGACCAAGCGGTTCGCCGGGGTCACCGCCAACGACAATGTCGACTTCGATCTTCGCCGCGGCGAGATCCATTGCCTGTTCGGTGAGAACGGCGCCGGCAAGTCGACGCTTTCGTCCTGCATCTTCGGCTTCTATCGGCCCGACAAGGGCGAGATCCTGCTGCGCGATCAGCCTGTGCAGATTGCCTCGCCGATGGACGCCATCCGTCACGGCATCGGCATGGTGCACCAGCATTTCGTGCTCGTTCCCGAATTCACCGTGCTCGAAAACATCATCGTCGGCACGCAGCGCTCGGGCTGGCGGCTGAACGCCGCCGAGGCGCGCCAGAAGCTGAGGGGCATCTGCGACGGCTACGGCATCGATCTCGACCTCGACGCCCATGTCTGGGAGCTGCCTGTCGGGCGCCAGCAATGGGTCGAGATCCTCAAGGCGCTTTACCTCGATGCGCAGATCCTGATCCTCGACGAACCCACGGCGGTGCTGACGCCGGGCGAGTCGAAGGTGCTGTTCGACATCGTCCGCAAAATGTGCGCCCGCGGCATGTCGATCATCCTGATCACCCACAAGCTGGTCGAGGTGATGCAGTCGGACCGGGTGACGGTGCTGCGCAAGGGCAGGGTGGTGGCGACGCTCGACACGCCCGCCACCACGCCCGACGAGCTGGCCAGGCTGATGGTCGGCCGCGACGTCTCCTTCACTGTCACCAAGCCCGAACTGGCTCCCGGCGAAACCATCCTCGCCGTTGAGGGCCTGTCGGCGCGCGGCTTCTGGGGCGATGCGGTGCTGAAGGACGTCTCCTTCTCGGTGGCGCAGCATGAGATTCTCGGCATTGCCGGTGTTGCCGGCAACGGCCAGAAGGAACTGTTCGAGGTGCTCTGCGGCGTGCGCAGGCCAGCCGCCGGTTCGATCATCTTCAAGGGCGAGGAGGTGGCCGGCATGTCGCCGCGGGCGATGATGGACCGCGGCGTCGGCCACATTCCCGACGACCGCTTCCGCGAGGGCCTGGTTCCCGAGTTCAGCGTCGCCGAAAATGTTGTGCTCGGCTGGCAGCGCAGCCCGAAATACCGCAACGGCCCGCTGATGGATGACAAGGCGATCGCCGGCCTCGCCCGCGAGATGATCGGCGAATATCAGATTGCCACCCGCGACGAACAGGTTGCGGCCGGCAAGCTGTCGGGCGGCAACGCCCAGAAGATCATCATCGCCCGCGAGTTCCTGCATGCCTCGGGCCTGGTGCTCGCCAACCAGCCGACGCGCGGCCTCGATGTCGGTGTCATCGAATATGTGCAGACGCAGCTCCTGAAGAAGCGCGCCGAGGGTTTTGCCATCGTGCTGGCCTCCGAAGAGCTCAGCGATCTGTTCAGCCTCGCCGACCGCATCGCGGTGATGTTCAAGGGCGAGATCATGGGCATCGTCGACCCCAGGACGGTAACGATTGCCGAAGTCGGCGTCATGATGGCCGGCCGCCGTGGGGAAACCGCGGCCAGCAAGGAAAGGGTGTCGGCATGATCGCCTTCGAACGCAGGATGGAGGCGAACGCGCTCTGGACGCTCGCTACCTTCATCATGGCCGTTGTCGCGGGTCTCGCGGTGTCGGCCATCCTGATCGCTTCGACGGGCGCCAATGTGGCCGAGGTCTTCGGCGCCTTGCTGCAGGGCTCGGTCGGCTCGCCCAAGGCGCTGGCAACGACGCTGGTCAAGGCCACACCGCTGATCCTGACCGGCCTTGCGACTGTCATCGCCTTCCGCGCCCAGATCTGGAGCATCGGCCAGGAAGGGCAGGTCTTTGCCGGGGCGATGGGCGGCTATCTCGGCGCGCAATTGCTTGCCGGCCTGCCGCCGCTCCTGTTTTTCCCCGGCGTGCTCGCACTTGGCATGGCGGCCGGCATGGGGCTCGGCTGGATCGCTGCGGTGCTGCGCAACCGCTTTGCCGTCAACGAGATCATCTCGACGGTCATGCTCAACTATCTCGTCATCTACCTGCTGTCCTGGCTGCTGCAGGGCGGCCCCTGGGGCGAGACGGGCGGCACCATCGCCTACCACCAGTCGCCGATGCTGCCCGATGAAGCCTTCCTGCCGGCGCTGTTCGGCAGCAGCCGCCTGCATGCCGGCGTGCTTTTGCCCTTCCTCGCCGCCGCCATCTGCGCACTCGTCATGTCGCGCACACCGCTGGGGTACGAGATCCGCGGCCTCGGCTACAATCCCGAGGCACTGCGCCACAAGGGCGTCGACATCGCCCGCACGGTCACGGTGATCATGATGGCGAGTGCAGCCCTTGCCGCCCTTGCCGGTGCCATCGAGCTGTTTGGCGTCTCTCACCGCCTGCGCGCCGACAATCTCATCGGTCTTGGTTATGCCGGCATCATCGTCGGCATGATCGGTGGCCTGAGCCCGATAGGCACCGTCTTTGCCGGGCTGTTCTTCGGCGGCCTGGCGAGCGGCGCCGTCTACATGCGGGTGCTCGGCGACGTACCGGCCTCGCTGGTGCCGGCGATGCAAGGCATCACCCTGTTCTTCTTCCTCTGCGCCGGTGTCCTGGCGCGTTATCGCATCGTCATGAAGGTTGCCGTGCAATGAGCCAGCTGTTCCAGGAAGCGATCATCATCAGCATTCTCGCCTCGACAATCCGCATCATGACGCCGCTGCTGTTTTCGGCGATGGGCGAGCTGATCACCCAGCGTGCCGGCATCTGGAACATGGGCGTCGAGGGCACGATGCTGACCGGGGCTTTTGCCGCCTATCTCGTGGCCACCTTGACCGGCTCGTTGTGGCTGGCGGTACTTGCCGCAATCCTTGCCGGTGCGGTGATGGGCATGGTCATCGCCTTCATGACCGCAACCCTGCGTGTCGACCATTTCATCGCCGGTCTCGGCCTCAACCTTCTGGCCGGCGGGCTCACCCTCTACTGGTTCCAGAGCTACATCCAGGGCAGGGCGCAGCCGATCTTCTCGGGCTTCCAGGACGTCGACATCCCGCTTCTGTCGGACATTCCCGTCATCGGTCCAGTGCTGTTTTCGCAGCGCGCGCTGACCTATGTCGCTTTGCTTGTCGTGCCGGTGGTCTGGTTCCTGCTCTATCGCAGCCGCTATGGGCTCGAATTGCGCTGCCTCGGCGAAAATCCCAAGGCGCTCGACATCAAGGGGCTCAGCGTTTCGGCCCGGCAATATCTGGCCGTCATGCTGGGCAGTGCGATGACCGGGCTGGGCGGCGGCTTCCTCATGCTCGGCTTTTCCGACCGCTTCCTTGCCGATTTTACCGCCGGTCGCGGCTGGATCGTCATCGTAGCACTCATCGCCGGCAACTGGCGGCCAAGGGGCGTTCTGATCGCGGTGACGGCCTTCGCTTTCCTGGAGTCGCTCGCCACTCACCTGCAGGTGGTCGGCGCCCAGGTTCCGCACCAGCTGCTGCTCGCGCTGCCCTATCTCGCTTCGATCGGCCTGTTGATGGGCCTGCGCTTCCGCTCGGGCCAGCCGGCGCGGCTGGGCATCCCCTACGCCAGGGAATGACCGGGCGCATGGCTCGACTGCGGTACCATTTCCAACAGGCGGCATGCTTCCGGCATGTCGCCTGTTTCGTCATTGAGATCAAAACGCGGTATTGCCGGGGTTTTCCAGCACGTCGCTCGGCGGGCGATAGCCCTTGTTGGCGCGAATCTCGGTCGGCGTCATCGCAAAATTCTGCCTGATGTGGCGCGAGAAATGAAACGGGTTCTTGTAGCCGCACTGATAGGCGATCTCGGAAACCGACAGGCCGCTTTGCAGCAGCAGGGCCCGGCCGCGATTGGCCCGCATCTGCCAGAGATAGCGCATCGGCGTGACGCCAAGGTGCTTGCGGAACGATGAGATCAGCTGTTGCGGCGACAGGTTGGCGATGGCCGCGAGCGCGCCGCCTGTGATGTCCTTGTCCATGTTTTCATCCATGTGTCGCTTCACCCTGAGGATCTGCCTGGGAACGAAGCGGTCGCGTTCGCTGAGCCGCGCCTCATGGAAGAAGGCGGTGTAGAGCGCGTAGCCAACGGCATTGCGCACGTCGTTGAGGCCGGTGCTCGAGGAAAAGCCGAGCTCGACGCCGATGCGCAGCAAAGCGGCCAGTCTTTCGGTCAGAGCGACGACAGGCGAGGCGCCGGCGAGCGGCGAGGGCCCGCTTGCCCAGATCTTGCCGGGCACGCCTTCGCACCATCCCACCCGGTGCAGGATGTCGCGTTCCATCTCGATCAGGAACAGGCGGTCATTCTTGAAGAAGGCGGCTTGCCCACCGGCAAGGGTCGTTTTCTCGTCGTCGCAGGTGACCCTGATCAACCCCTCATGGACGAAGATCAGGCTGACATACTGCCTCGACAAAGGTCCATAGACGCCGCCGCGGGAATAGGTCGCCTCGCCGAAGGCGAAACCGTGGCCGACGTCGACGATGGAGTCCATGCCAGCACACCCTCTGCTTTGTTCAGGTAAAGCAGAGTAAGGCCGCTGTTGGATAAATTCCATCCCGGCTTTCATCAGGGATATGCATTGCCGTTGGCGCGGTATTCTCTCCGCGCCCCGCTGGCTGCACAGTCAAGACACTCACGTCAGGAGGAGAAAGACAGTGCAGGACAAGGCTGAACTGGCAGGCAACGGCACACCGTTCCATGCTGCGACGAGCGCCGAGATGCGGACCACCTGGTGGTATCAGTGGGACAAATACATCGTCCCCGACGTCTATACGAGCATGCCGCAGGAACTGGCGGCGATCCGCAACGCGGTAGCCATGATCGACATGTCGCCGCTGCCCAAGATGGAGCTGCGTGGCCCCGACGCGCATCGCCTCGTCGACCGGCTGATGACCCGCGACATGACGCGGCTCGCGGTCGACCACGTGATGTATGCGCCATGGTGCAACCGCGACGGCCTTCTGGTCGGCGACGGCCTGGTTTTCCGCCTCGCGGACGACTGGTTCATCGTCTCGGGTGAAACAAGCCACGCATGGTTTGCCAGCCAGGCCGGCGGCCTGCAGGTTACGATCCGCAACGCCTCCGACGACTATGGCATCCTCTCTTTGCAGGGGCCGCGCGCCTTCGACCTGATGCAGGCGGCGACCGGCCGCGACTGGTCCGGTCTCAAATTTTCGCAGATCGGACGCGCTGTCATTGCCGGCCATGACATTCTTGTTGCCCGGCAGGGCTTCACCGGCGAACTCGGCTTCGAGCTCTGGGTGCCGAGGGCAGCGGGGGCTGCGGTGTGGCGGGAGCTAAAGGCTGTCGGCCAGCCATTTGGCGTTTTGCCGGCCGGCGAATATGCCGTTGACGTCGCCCGCATCGAGGCCGGCCTGATCCTGGTCTCGGCCGATTATAACGGCGCAGGTCCCGATCCCCGCACCGCGCGCGTCGACGTCACAGACGAATTGAACATCACGCCGATCGAGGCCGGCCTCGGGCGGCTGATCGATTTCGGCAGCGATTTTGTCGGCAAGCAGGCGCTTCAGGCGGCCGCGGCCGAGCCGGGGCGGCGCTTCGTCGGGTTGCACTATGACGCCAGCGCGATCGTCACCGCGGCTGCCGAAAACAGCGCTTACGGCACCGCACTGTCCCGGGTGTATTGGGGCTCGATGCCCATCTTCCACAAGGGTACCTCCCACGCCGGCAAACCGGTGGGCCGCGCCTCGAGCCTTGCCTTCAGCCCGACGCTGAAGCGCGCCATCAGCTTCGCTTTCCTGCCCGCCGAGCTGTCGTCACCGGGCACGGTTGTCGATGTCGAGCTGAAGGACGACGACGGTGCGGCCATCGGGCGGGTCACCGCCACCGTTGTCTCCTTGCCGTTCATCGAAATCCGCCGCTCGAAAGGCTGACATAACGACATCGGGAGGAGAGGCACGTGAACATCGCTCACAGGCCCGCATCGTTTGATCCGCAAGCCCGGCCGCGCGCCGCACGGGCTCTCTCCCCCGGCGCGTCCACGGCATCCGAGGTGTCGAGCTTCCAGATCCTGCTCCTGCCCGGTTTCTCGCAGCTCTGCCTGGCATCGATGATCGAGCCGCTCAGGCTCGCCAATTCATTGTCGGGCAGGGAGCTGTTCCACTGGCACCTGGCAAGCCTCGACGGCTGTCAGGTGGTCTGCGCCAGCGGCATGGCGCTGGCGGTGGCGGGCAATATCTTTGCCGAGGAGGCGGCGGTCACCGTGTGCCGCCACACAGCCGTGCTGGTCTGCGCCGGCGAGGGCGTCGAGCAGCACGCTACCTGCGAACTGCTCAGTTTCCTGCGCCGCATCCACCGCGCCGCCGTGCCGATCTATGCCTTGGGCACCGCGACCTGGCTGCTCGCCGACGCCGGGCTGCTCGACGAGGCCCGCTGCACCATCCACTGGGGCAAGATGGCGGCGCTGTACGAGACCTTTTACGGCCTTGCCATCGACGATGCACTGTTTGTCCGCGACGGCTCCATCGTCACCTGCGCCGGCGCGTTTGCCGGCTTCGACCTGGCGATGGATCTGGTGGGGCAGCATGGCGACGTCGAGCTGGTGCGCACCATCTGCCAGCATCTCGCCGCCGACCGCTGGCGCGACGGGGCGAGCGCCCAGTCGCTGCTGCCCGGCTTGCGTTTCGGCAGCGGCGGCAAGAAGCTGTCGCGCATCCTGCAGCTGATGGAGCGGAACATCGAGGACCCGCTGTCGCTTGAGGACATCGCCCGCGAGGTGTCATTGTCCAGGCGCCAGATCGAACGCCTGTTCGAGCGCCATCTGTCGACCACGCCGCGACAGCATTATCTCAGACTCAAGCTCCGCCGCGCCCGGCAGCTCATCGAAATGACCGAGATGTCGGTAACCGACGTCGCCGTCGCCTGCGGCTTCGATTCGGCGTCCTACTTCTCGAAAAGCTTCAAGGAACATTTTGGCATCCTGCCGAGCGTGCTGCGCGCGCGGTGAGGTGCGGGAGCAGGACGAGGGCGGTGCGCCGGGCGTGGGGCAGGGCCAGCCAGGCGGGCAATCGCCTCTCCAATGCATTGCATCGCCTCGCTTCGGTGCCGACAGACAGCCGATCACAGCAGGGTGCATCATAGGCAACCGGCTGAACTCTTCAGGTCGCGCCTAGCCGTTGCTTGACTCCGTCGAGGAAGTATTTCCGCGTCAGATAGCTCGATATCTGCCCCTGCTCGCTCAGCTTTACACCGACGATCGCACCGGCATCCGCCATGTACTTTGATGCATGTTTCGCGATGATGACGTCGGCATCATCGTCGAAATGGTTTGATCCGTACAGGATCATCATGACCTTCTGTGCGTGGAGCACGCCCAGCTTAAAATCGTCGTCCATCTCCCTCGTCGCCGTCAGGTAATTCTGTACGACCTCCCTGCCGCGAGCTCCCGTCAGCTTCGCCAGCGTGCTCGTGATCACTCTCCCCAAATCTTCGCCGGCGAGTTTACTGTTGGAGCTGAACGCAGCCAGCACCCGGATCATCCCGCCAAAATATCCAAGTACATAGGGGTCACGCCAAAACCCCGGCGGGATGCCGCCATCCATTTCCTTCAGTCGTACCAGTTGCACGCAAGCTTCTGTCGCCACGTTGACGGCATTTGCCTTCCGAATCCAACCGAACATCGCTCCCCCAGCCCGAACCCGGCAGCGGACGCCAGCTTAGCGTTTGAACCTGCCGACATAATCCCAGATTGCTTGATCAAAATTGTATTTGCCACGGATTGCAACTTACCAAACTTAGGCGTTCTCGGCTCTCTACATCTCCTTTGAAGTAGACATGCTGTCGCGTTCCAGGCGGGTTGGACGATGTCCACGCGGGCATAACCAGATCAGCTCACTCAGAAGGCAATCTGCGCCACGAAGTACATGGCTGCGAAGTTGCCAGCAGCCGAGACGGCCGCCTGCTGACTATGCGGAAGGAAGGTGCCGCTCCATGGCGTGCAGGGTGAGACAAGCGCCTGGCGGGGCATTCCTCCAGCAAAGCCGTGTAAGCCTCGTGTCGCCGGGCTCAGCGGAGTGCCCCCCAAGATGCTGATGGAGATAAAGGGGGAGGATTGGTATTAGGCTTTGGTGAGCAACCAAAACGGGGTCCGGCAGTACTGGAATGAATTCAGGGGCTAAAGGCTTTTAGAGAAAATTTGGCTGGGGAACCTGGATTCGAACCAGGACTAACGGAGTCAGAGGCCCTGCCATATCATTGATTTTCTGTCGTTTTTTCCCAAACCTAGGGAAAATGGCATCATGGAAAATCAACAGCTTAGCCAAGGATTGCAAACCGTAAATCCGATTGACCTAGGCGAGGCGCTCGCCGGTTCTGATGCGGATTACTGGGCCTCGGCCGTTGGGCGTGCGCGCGTCATTGAGGCGGCTGCGCGCTTGTTCGGGCGCAAAGCTGCAAGGCAGTTGTGGGCAGAGCTTGGCATGCCTGTCGTCGGTCGAAACCCCGGAACCCCCGATAGGGCTCTGGTGTCTCAGGTGTCGAGTTTCGTAGAGGCTGCTTGCCGGATTGATCCGGCCTCACGTGTCGCCGCGTCCGATCTATACTCGGCCTATCGGCGATGGGCTGAACAATCGGAAAGCGTTCCGCTCTCAATGACGATGTTTGGCCGGTGCATGACTTGCTTGCCTGTGGTCAAGTTCAAGGGCCGCACTGTTGCCTATGGGCTTTGCGTCTCGACCAGATCCCCGCACCCCACTTTTCCTCAGGAACGCACGCCGTAATCCCCTGCATTGATTTTGTTACGTTTTTTCTGCGGGAGTTTGCGACAGTTTGCGATACCCCGCGATAGTCCGGAAAATGCGAAATACATCGTAAAATCAATGTGTTGCGACAGTTTGCACCAGTTTATCGCGCCCCATACGTAAGAGAAAAAACTACGAGAAACAAAACTCCAACTATTGGGGTTAGCCAAACTGTCGCAACTGGTGTTGAAGCTCCATAAGTGTCTGAAAGTAATAGAGAAAGCCATTGATAGACTATCGCAAAACTCCCGCAAAACTATCGCAAAGGTATCGCGAGGTGGTTGAGGGCAGAGTAAGGGGCCCCCGGTCTAGGGACCGTTTGGGCAACCTGGCTACCTACGGGCAGAGAAGCGCCCGGGTCCTTTCCAGTCACACCGTGCGAGAAGTTGGGTTGTCAGGGTTGTCAGAGAGAGGGGCGGTTGTCAGCCGCACTGCACGACAGGATCAGAGGTAACGTAACCATGGCCATTCTCACCAGTAAGCTCATAGTCGACCTCATGGACGGCGTGACGCGGCCGGCGCGAGGGATCCTCGGCACGATGCGGCAGTTGCGCGCCGCCGGCGATGGCTTTCGTCAGTCTCAGGCTGCGATGGCGGTCCCGGTCGCGGGCGTCGTGCGCAATCTTGCCCTGTTCGGCGCCGGCGTCTTCGGGGTTCGCGAGGGGTTCCGCGGCACCGTCGGCGCAGCGTCGTCTTTCGAATCGTCCTTCGCCGATGTGAAGAAGGTGATCGACGGGACCGACGACCAGTTCGCCAACATGCGCCGTGACATCATTGCCCTGTCGAAGGATATCCCGATCGCGGCCGACGGCTTCGCACAGATCTACGCAGCCGCTGGCCAGTCCGGCATAGCCAATGAGGAGCTGAAGAGCTTTGCCGAGGCAACCGCCAAGGTCGCCACGGCATGGGAGACGCCTGTCGACGCAACCGGGGAAGCGCTCGCCAAGATCAAGACAGCGCTGGCCCGCGACGTGAAGGGCACGATTTCGCTCGCCGATGCGATCAACCATGTCGGCAACGTCTCGGCCGCGAACTCGCCTGACCTGCTTGAGTACACCAACCGCGTCGCGGCGTTCGCCGAAACGGCAGGCTTCTCGGCCGAGCAGGCGCTGGCCTTCGGCGGCGCCATGATCGGCTCCGGTTTCGAGCCGGAGGTGGCGGCAACCTCGTTCCGCAACATGGCGAAATCCCTGACCATGGGCGAGCGAGCCACGAAGGCGCAGCGCGGTGCGCTGAAGCTGCTGGGGCTGGACGCGACCAAGACCGCCAAGGGCATGCAAAAGAATGCGGTCAAGACAACGCTCGACGTGCTCGATCGCATCAAGAAACTGCCGGAGTACCAGCAGATATCGATTGCGGGCGCGCTGTTCGGGGACGAAGCGCGTGCGCTTGCGCCGCTATTCCGAGACTCTGCCGAACTGCGGCGCTTGCTGACGGAAACCGGCGATGCAGCGAAGTATGCTGGCTCGGCGTTCGATGAGTATCGCAAGCGGGCCGAGACGACGGCCAACACCTGGGAACGGCTGAAGAACAATGTCGCGGCCATCGGCATCGGCCTTGGCGACAAGATGCTTCCTGCCATCAACCAGGGCATGGCCGGCATCCTTGACGTGATGGCGACGCTGGGCGAGCGGGCGACTATCTTCGACCAGGTGGCCAAGGCAGCGCAGGGCTTTGCCCAAGGGCTCGGCTACAACGGCGGCATACGTGACCTGGTCAATGACATCGGCAAACTGATGCTCGGTGCCCCGGACGGCGCCAAGGCCGCTGACGACCTCGGCTACATCTTCATGCGCTTCAAAGAGTATGGGGCCGCGGTCCGTGAGTTTAGCTCGGCAGTGGCAGAAAATCCCATTGCGCAGTTCGTCGGCGAAATGGCCGGTCACGGCGGCAAGCTGATGTTGGCGGCGTTCGGCCTCGGCCTATTCGCCTCCTCCGTCACGAAGTTGGCGCGCGCCATGTTGTTCCTGTCGGGCGCATCTACGGCATGGGGCATCCTCAAGGGCATCGGTCGCCTGGGCGGGTTGGCCGTTGGCTCGGGCGGCGGCGGCATCGCCAAGGGTGGTTCGGCCGCCGCCGCTGGGGGCTGGATTGCCGAGTTGTTTCGCGGCTCAAAGGATCTGGTTGCCTCGGGCGCGCAGAGCAACATGCCAGGCCTGGTATCTAAAGCCGGAGGCAAACTACTAGGCTTCATGAGCCTACTTGGACGCGCCTCGCCCTACATCATGGCCGCAGAAGTCACCGCCAGAGCGTTTGCTGATTTGCCGCCAGCGGATCCGAAGATGATCCATCCTGAACGGATGCCTGACGCTCATAACCAATACAACAAGACAGTGCTGGGGCGGCAGGGCGGCACGCCGGTTATGCCAATGAACGAACCCGTTCCGTTCAGCTTCGGACAGTTGTGGCGCGACCTGACCGCGCCTGTAGGGAAGGGCCAAAGCGAGGTTTCTATCCTTGGCACGCCACCCGTGAGAGTTGCCGGCGGCGAAGTAACGATCACTAATCCGCCGGCGCGCCCGAACGTCAATCTTAACCTGGGCGGCATTCACCTGCACGGCGTGACGAGTCTCGAGGCCGTGGCCAGTCAGGTCGCATCGATCGTCGGGCAGAAGGTCAAGGAGGCTGTGAGCGGCGTTCATGCCGATGTCGAATACTCGGCGGGGCTGTGACGCAGCCATGAAGCGGAGTGCACTTCAAAGTCTCTTGGCCGGCAGCTTCGGCGAGCTTGTGACGATCCCCTGCAGGAGCTGTGGGCGGCAAGTCGCCGTAGGGTTCGAGCCGATGCGGGCAGCGTTCGATTTCTCCTGCAAGGAGTGCGGTGAGGCCGTCAATCCGTTCGAAGTCCTGGCGGCCAACCTAGTGCAGCATCGACAGGAGCTGGTTGACCTAGCCGACGCGGTCGGGTCCGCCATTAGGGTATTGGCCAAAGCCTATGGTCAAGACGCAGCTGTCAAAGAGCTAGGCACGCTGCTCGCGGCGAATGGCGATCACACGCCAGCCGCCGCTCGTTTCGTTGCCGCGCTGTCTCGGTGAAAGGGGGGTGCGTCTGCGATAGTTCGCGTTGGGCCAGCGTTTTGGTGGGGGCGGCGGGGGACAAAACCTACCGCAAGAGACCAGCTGCAGCCTGGATACGGGCGACCTGACTTTCGACCAGAGGCAGCAGAGCGTGGAAGGCGGGTGAATCGGCTGCGCCTTCCGGTACCAGCAGTCTAAGCGCAGCTTCTATCCGTCGGCCGGTGACCTTCACGCGTGCTTTTTCACATGCCTGAATGACCTGGGCGGCCAAACTGCCAGCGTACATGTTGGTTATCATCGTTGCGCTGACTTCGTCATCCATCGGCGATCCCTCCAGTCGATTGACAAAGCGCATCGTTGGATGAGTCTAGGGCCGTCGGCAAGGCCAGCCATGGCGAGTTGTCTCAACGCCGCTTTCGCGGTGGTATCTCGGACGCGACAGTTATGCGTCAGTCGCCCTATGCCGTGGGGTGGCGGGGAGCATATCCGATGTTAGAGGTGCAAGGACATTATGCCTTTTCGTCCTTAGACTTTATGGCCCGAAGCGCTTTGCTTGCCCTTTCTGCAACGTCCGCTTCGAAATTCTCTTTGCGAAGTCTAACACCAGGGCCTTCGCCGTTCGGATCGATAAAGATGATTCCCGCGTCGACTAGCGCCTCGCGAATTAGGTTACGTGCGATCTCGGAGATGTGCCTCCGTTGCTTCTCATAGTCCACAATGGTCGAAAGGCCTAAACCCGATTCTTTGGCGAGACGGGTCTGCGACCAGTCTAGAAGCGCTCGACCAGCCCTGGCTTGTGATGGTGTCATATATGTGGCTCAACAATTTTTGTTGACGCCGTTTCCGGCTGATGTATATCAATAATTATTGTTGATACCATGTCTCCGGAGAATTGCAAATGCCGAACGCCACCGTTCGGGCAGCCGCCGAAGGCTTGCCCACGCTTAACCGTCGCAATTTGATTGCCGGCGCGGGAGTCTCACTAGTGTCGCCCGCTTTCGCCAGCAACGATGTTGCCCAGCATCCTTGGGTTCGCGCGCGGCAACTTTCCGACGAACTTGCCGATGTAATGAGTGAAGTGGAAGGTGGGCGTTGGCGCGCTGAAGTCTGGCCGGGGTCGCGTGGCGAATACCCGGTTGCGTTTTTCGTCATAGACGGTCCTTCGCCGCTGGCTGGATTAGTTGCCGACTACAGGTGGAAAGAGGCCGAGGATGAGCAGCTTTACGCCGAATATTGCGAACTTCTGACGGCTACTGTGTTGCCCAGGGTGGCTGTGAAGATCGGCCACCGACGTGTTGTCGATCCGGAAACCGGCGCGCCGTCCTGGGACCAATGGACGGCCGAAACCCCTGAAGACATCGACCGCTATTTGAAGGCGGGGATAAGCGTCGAAGTGGACCAGGAGCGTGCCGCGGCGATTACCAATCTCCAGGACCTGCAAGTCGCTCACGACCGAGCCTGGGAAAGTTCGGGGTTGGCGGCTGCCGAGCGGGCAACCGAAGCCGCGTATGATGCAAAATATCGCGCGCGCCAGGAAGTGTTCGCCTATCGACCGGCGACCCTGGCTGAAGTGTCCTCGAAGAACGAATTCCTCGCTGAACTGCTGGGAAGTGGGTTCCAGTTTAGCCCCGAGGATCTCGGGGCGGTGTTCGGACAAAAATAAACTGTCGGAAAGTATTGACAGTTTGTCAGAGCATGCGCAATTTGAAGCTCTGACAAACTGAAAGAGGTTCGCGCAATGGATCACCCAATCAGCCTTAAACAGGTTGCGGAAGTGCTTAACGTTCATCGCAGTCGCGTAGAGCAGGCGATTTCGCGCGGGCAGTTTCTGCCCCGCCTGTTTTCTGAACCCGGCAAGCCGCGCGAATGGACGGTGTCGGAGGTGATGCGTCTCGCGGTTTTCTTCGATCTTGTCGACAACATTGGGATGGACCCGAAGGACGCCGGCCGTCTGACGCAGGGCGGCCTATATGGGTTCAAGGACGGCGCAGCAATTTTCGTCGCCTGGCAAGGCGAGCACGCATCCGCGACTTATCCGGAAGGCTCGAACGAGCCGCTTCGCGCCGAGGTTCCCGGCGCCTGGTATGGCGAAATTCTGCGCGCCCACGATGCCGGCGAGTTTGTCACGAACAGCTGGGTTCATCGCAGTGTCTTGGTCAATCTCGACCGGATCGAGGCGCAGCTGCAGGCCGAATGGCCGGGGAGGACCGCGTGAGCGTCTATCAGAACGGCGAAATCGTTCTCTACGGCGCCGTCGGCTTCGAATGGCCGGGAGAGGGCGGCTTCCGCGCCTCCGATGTGCTGGAAGCGTTGGCCGAGCATGGCCGAGGCAATGACATTGTTGTACGCATCAATTCGGGCGGCGGGTATGCCTACGACGGTATCGCCATTTTCAATGCCTTGTCTGCCCATAAGGGCGAAGTTCACATCATCGTCGACGGCGTTGCCGCGTCTGCCGCCTCAATCATCGCCTTGGCGGGCGCAAAGATTACGATGCGCTCGGGCTCGCTGCTGATGCTGCACGAACCGGCAGTGCTGACGCATGGAACGTCTGATGATCATCAGCGAGCCATTGCCTCTTTGGATCGGCTCGCAGAACAAATGGCATCCATCTATGCCGAGCGCTCCGGTAACGATCTGACTGCAGTTCGGGCTGCGATGCGTGCCGAACTATGGCTCACTGGCGACGAGGCGGTCGAGCAGGGCTACGCAACGGAAGTCGAGCATTCTTCCGCTATTGCTTTTGCAGCCTTTGACTACCGGCTGTACGCCCACGCACCAGAGGCGCTTACGAACCTTGCGCACTCTAAGAATTGGAGTGTCCCCGGCCTCGCAACTTCGTCGGCTAGAGAAACCGAGGGCGGACGCGCCGATCGTCTCGAAAAAGAACTGAACGAACTCAAGGCGTCGGTGCAGAAAACTGCCGACACAGAGGCGCAGCGCGGCCAGTACGAGGCCGAACGGCTGGAAGCACATCGCGGGCCGCGTGTTTCTGGGCGCCCGTCGCCGAGAAACGGCAGCCACACTCCTAGCCGTCCGACCTCTTGGGACGAGTTCATCACGCGCACCTGAGGAAAAGGAAACATGACGACAGCACCAGCACTCACCCCCAATCCGTTGCAAGGCTTTGATCCGCTCGCGGTCGGCCTGCTCGCTCGCTACAGCCCTGGCATCGTTCGCGCCGCTTTCGGACAGGATGCAGTCCGGTCCAATCCCGCTGTAGGCTTCCAGGATGTCGTGTCCTCGCTCAACGCCAAGGTTGGCGGGCAAGCCCGCTCGATCATGGCGATGATGACCAGCGATGATTTCGTGCAGATCATGCGGGACGCCACCGGCGTTGCCGCCCTCGCGTCCTACATCATGAACTATCCGGACATCATGCGTATCTCGCACGAGACGCATGACATCGAGGACTTCAAGCCTGTCAAGCGTGTCCGGGTCGGGCTCTTTCCGGAACTCAAAGAAGTTCCTGAGGGCGGCGAGGTCCAGTACGGCACGGTGAGCGACAAGGCCGAAGAATATTCCGCCACGATTTTTTCGCGCCTGATCGAGCTAACCATCCAGGCGATCCAGAACGACAATCTGGGCCTGCTCATGCTGCCGTCGCTTCGGATCGGCGAGACGCTGGCCGATCATAAGGCTAGGCTGATCGTGAACCGTATCACCAGCAACCCGGCAATGTCCGACGGCAACGCCGTATTCCATGCTGATCACGGCAATCTGGCTTCTCTCGGTAGCGCTCTCGACGTCAACGGCCTATCGGACGGTCGGCTCGCGATGCGTCGCCAGAAGGACCTCGACGGCGAGCGTAGCGTAAGCATCGAGCCGGCATTTCTGGTCGTGCCGCCCGAGCTCGAAACCAAGGGCGAGCAATTGCTGGCGACGCTGTCGGCGGCGAACTCCGATGATGTCAATCCGTTCAGCGGCAAGCTGCGCCTGGTTGTCGAGTCTCGCTTTGCCGATCCGAAGGCTTGGTATCTGTTTGCTCGTCCTGAGCGGCAGATGAGCCTGGAGCATGGAACCGTCAACGGGATGGAGGATCCGGAGGTTCGGTCGGAGGCCCCGATTGGCAAACTCGCCGTGGCCACCCGTGTAACCACGACGTTTGCTACGGGCTGGCTCGACCACCGCGGCGCGTACAAGAACCCGGGCGTCGAATAGGAGAAACCAGCTATGAAGAACCTTGTTCAAGACGGAAACACCGTCGAGCTTACCGCGCCAGCCGATGTTGAGCCGGGAGATATTGTGAATGTCGGCGTCATCATCGGAATTGCCGTGCACGGCGCACTGACCGGCGATCCGGTGCAAACACGCCTCGAGGGCGTGTTCAACAAGCTGCCGCTGAAGGCGGGGGACGCATTCACCGCCGGCGTCCTAACTTATTACGATGCTGCGGCGAAAATGCTGACCACCACGGTCGGCAGCAACAAGAAATTCGGCGTGGCGCTTGGCGGCGGAAAGTTCCGCCTCAACGGATCGTTCTGATTTAGATCGGCAGGGCTGTGGTTCGGTTTGAACAGCCTTGCCAAGGGCGGGCGTGGGTTCCTTTCAGGTCTCCGGTCCCACGTCCGCCCGCCGACATTCGAGTGGAAGATAGCCATGGCCCGACACGTCCAATTCAAGCAGGTTGACCTGGTTCGCGCGATCAAGGGCGCGACGGCTGCTGGGGTCAACATCGGGCGCGTTGAGATTGACCCGGCAACTGGCAAGATCGTGCTGGTCACCTCCGCAGAGGTAGCGGTCGAGGCCGGTAATCCCGTCGACGAGTGGATGAAGCGCCATGCACGTTCGGCTTAAGGGCATCCATAGCGCCACCAAGCGCCTCTCCGACGGCAGTACCCGGAAGTATTATTACGCTTGGAAGAATGGTCCCAGGCTACCAGGAAAGCCGGGAGAGGCAGAGTTTCAGGCTGCCTACAACGCAGCGGTAGCTCGTAAGGTTCAGTCCCCGACTGGGACGTTGCTCTCAATCATGCAGGGCTTTCAGGCGTCCTCCGATTGGGATGACCTGGCTGAGCGGACCCGCAAGGATTACGTGAAGCTCATCAAGCTCATTGAACAGAGATTTGGCGACTTCCCCCTCGCTGGCCTCGTAGATCGCCGCACGCGCGGAATTTTCATGGAGTGGCGCGACGAGCGCGCCAAGGCCTCGCGTCGCCAGGCTGACTACGGCTGGCAAGTGCTAGCCCGGATACTGTCATGGGCGCACGGCCGAGGCCTTGTCATCGCGAATCCTTGTGAAAAGGGAGGGCGCCTCTATCGCGGCAGCCGGGCCGACAAGGTTTGGACGGATGACGATGAAAAGGCATTCCTTTCAAGCGCACCGGCGCACCTGCACCTCCCGCTGCTACTTGCTCTCTGGACGGGGCAGCGACAAGGAGATCTGCTCCGGTTGACTTGGATGCAGTACGACGGAACGGATATTCGACTGCAGCAGTCCAAGACTGGCACCCGCGTTGTCGTGCCGGTCGGGAAGCCGCTACGCGATATTCTGGACGCTCGCCGCCAGAAGGCAGGACTGATGTTGCTGAACAGTGATGGCGAGCCTTGGACCGCTGATGGTTTCCGCTCGTCCTGGCGCAAGGCCTGCATGGCCGCTGGGGTTGTCGGCGTGACCTTCAATGATATTCGCGGCACGACAGTCACGCGTCTCGCGCTCGTCGGTTGTACAGAGGCTCAGATTGCGACGATCACCGGCCACACGCTGCGCGATGTCCGCTCGATCCTCGATTCGAACTATCTGCACCGCGATCCCGAATTGGCCCGCATGGCTATAAGGAAGCTCGAAACGCGAACGAAAAAAGCAAACCGACCGACAAACTGACCTGAAATGTTCTGACTGGAAAGATGAAAAAACGTAGGAAAATCAATTGGCTGGGGAACCTGGATTCGAACCAGGACTAACGGAGTCAGAGTCCGTGGGTCTACCGTTAACCTATTCCCCAGCAAGGCCGATCTGGTGTCGGCCGCGACGCTTGTTCAACGCCGCCGGTGCGCGCCTTTTAGCCGCCGCCGGGAAATAGTCAACCCCACAGACAGCGGCAATTTTGGTTTTCAGCTCTTGTCCGTGTTGCCGCTGCGTCCGAACTGCGAATGCTCGAACCCAAGCACGGCGACGATGCCGAGAATGAGCGGAATGATGAGATAAAACAGGCGGAAAACCAAAAGCGCGGCAAGCACTGTCGCCGGGTCCATTTCCGGCAGGCCGGTGAGGAAAACCACTTCGAGCACGCCGAGGCCGCCCGGCGCATGTGATGCCTGCGCCACCGCAAACGAGACCAGGAAGATGCCGAGCACGATCAGGTAGCCGGGATTGTTCTCAGTGGGCAGGGCGAAATAGATGATCGCAGCCGCTGCCAGGATTTCCAGAGGGCCGATGATCAGCTGGCGCGCGACGATGGGCAGGGACGGGTAATAGAGGCGGAAGCTGCGGATGGCGAGCGGCTTGAGATGCAGCCAGCTGCCGAAGACGTAAGCCGCGACTGATACGAGCATGGCAATGCCGAGTGCGATCCACCAGCCTTCATGGCTGCCTTCGGTGTAGCGGTCGAGCAGGCCGGGCTCGAGCAGAATCACCACGGCGCCGACAAAGACGCTCGACAGCACGAAGGTGAACCAGCAGATGCCGACAAGGACGCCGACGTCCTGGCCGGTCAAACCCTTGCTGGCATAGGCGCGATAGCGGATGACGGCGCCCGAAAACACCGAGCCGCCGATATTGTGCGACAGCGCATAGGTGGTGAAGGAACAGACGGTGACGAAGAACCACGACACGCGTTTGCGCAGGTGCAGAAGGGCGATGTGGTCATAGCCGGCAAGCGCGGCATAAGCGACGACGGAGCTCAATGCCGACAGGATCCAGCCATGCGACGGGATGGCGGCGAGCCCGCTCCAGACATCGTTGAGGGAGATTTCGCGCCACTCATTGTAGAGCAGCCAGGCAGAAACGGCGACGGCGCCGAGCCCGATGACGGGCCAGATAAAGTCCTTGATTCTCATGCGGCTGCGCTTGCCCACTCCTTTCGGTCTGGCGTTTCGATACCTCGTATTGTGGCTATGCGTCCGCTCGCACGACCGGGTGGGGTTCCAGCTTTGCCCCATCAAAGCCGGCTATTCAACCCGAGCTGCGGTTTTCTGTGCGCAAGCCCGGCGCGTCCGGCATGCCGGGCGGCAAATTACGACGCGGGCGGCCTTGGTGATCGGCGCGCACGCTGATACTGTGGCCGCAACACAAGATGAGATGCGCGTGCAGCGTCCGAAAGGTTCGCGCGGCGCCAGAAGGAAGTTGCAAGGTGAAGGACCGCGAGCCCGGCGCTGACGCGTCGGATGCGGGTGTCTCCCGGGATGGGTCGTCGCGTCACAGCGCCGGCCGATCTCAAAAGGGCCGTCAGGCCGCCGCACGACCGGTCAACGGTCACGGCCAAGGGGACGCTGCGCAACACAAGACAAAGACCCGGAAAAGGCGCAAGCGCCGGCGCGGGCGCAAGGTTTTTGCGCGCGATGGCGCACAACCCGTTGCCGGCGGCGGACAGGCTGAAACAGCCATCCCGCCGGCCGCACTCAAGCCGAACATGCCGCCGGCAAAACCTGGTCCCGCACCCAGGCCGGATCAGGCCGAGCTGGCACGTCGCGTGCCGACGGCCGAGCTGCCGGTCTTTGCCGCGCTCGACCTCGGCACCAACAATTGCCGCTTGCTGGTCGCCGTACCAGGCAGGCCCGGGCAGTTCCGTGTCATCGATGCCTTCTCGCGCATCGTCAGGCTGGGCGAGGGACTGTCGGTATCGGGGCGGCTGGGCCAGCCGGCGATGGACCGCGCCGTCGAGGCGCTCAAGGTCTGCAGCGACAAGCTGCGCAACCGCAAGATCCGGCAGGCGCGGCTGATCGCCACCGAAGCCTGCCGCACGGCAGCGAACGGGGCCGAGTTCATCGACCGCGTCGAACGCGAAGCGGGCCTCAAGCTCGAGATCATCGACCGCCAGACCGAGGCGCGGCTTGCCGTTTCCGGCTGCGGCTCGCTGGTCGAGCGCGACACCGACGGCGTCGTCCTGTTCGACATTGGCGGCGGCTCGTCCGAGATCGCGCTGATCGACGTCTCGCGCCATCGTTCGCCGCGCCTGGCGAATCATATCGTCTCGTGGACCTCGCTGCCTGTCGGCGTCGTCTCGCTCGCCGAGCGATTCGGCGGCCGCACGGTGACGCGCGAGATCTTTGCCGCCATGGTCGAGGATGTCGCGACGCGGCTGCGCGCCTTCGACGGGCGCGACCGCCTGAGCCACATCGTCTCCAGCCCGAAATTCCACCTCCTCGGAACGTCTGGAACGGTGACCACGCTGGCCGGCGTGCATCTCGAACTCGACCGCTACGACCGTCGCCGCGTCGACGGCCTGTGGATGGACGGCTCAAGCGTCGACCGCATGGTCGAAAAAGTGCTCGGCTGGGATTTCCAGCAGCGCGTCGCCAATCCCTGCATCGGTGCCGACCGGGCCGACCTGGTGCTCGCCGGCTGCGCCATTCTCGAGGCGATCCGCGCGGTGTGGCCGTCGGAAAGGCTGCGTGTCGCCGACAGGGGCTTGCGCGAAGGCATATTGAGCGAATTGATGGCCGATGACGGCGTGTGGCGCCGCAACTGGCGAAACGGACAAATGAGATGACCAAGAAGCCGACTAAGCCGGAGGTGGCGGCAGGCGCGACACGCGTGATGCGCACCAAGATCAAGAAGAAGCGCGGCCTCAAGGAATCGTCGCGCCGCTGGCTCGAGCGCCACATGAACGATCCTTATGTCCAGCGCTCCAAGGCCGACGGCTACCGCTCGCGCGCGGCCTACAAGCTGATCGAGATCGACGACAAGCATCATCTGCTCAAGCCCGGCATGAAGATCATCGATCTCGGTGCCGCGCCCGGCGGCTGGTGCCAGGTGGCGGCGGCCCGCACCGGCTCGACCGCCGAGAACCCGCATGTCGTCGGCATCGACTATCTCGAAATGGATGCCGTGCCCGGTGCGCCCGTGCTGCTGATGGATTTTCTGGATGACGCCGCGCCGCAGCGGCTTTCGGAAACGCTCGGCGGCGCCCCCGACGTCGTGCTCTCCGACATGGCGGCGCCGACGACGGGCCACCGCCGCACCGACCACATCCGCACCATGCATCTGTGCGAGGTCGCCGCCGATTTTGCCATTTCGGTGCTCAAGCCGGGCGGCCACTTCCTGGCCAAGACCTTCCAGGGCGGCACCGAGGCCGAGCTCTTGAACCTGCTCAAGCAGAATTTCCGCAGCGTCCATCACGTCAAGCCGCCGGCCTCGCGCGACGAATCGGCCGAGCTTTATTTGCTCGCCAAGGACTTCAAGGGCAGGGCTGCCCCCGACCCGTCATAGCTGTTGCGGCTCTTCGACTGTGGGCCTCTGCCCGCCATGACCTGAAATAGCCTTGCCGGCGTCGGGCGCCAGCCGCGCGAACAAAAGCATCGGCAGGGCCGTGATGACGGCAATGACCAGGAAGGCGAAGGTGAAGCCTGCGCCGCCGATGGCCTGGCCTGTGAACACGCTCCACAACTCCAGCGCGCCGCCGCCGACGGCAACGCCGAGCGCCACCGTGATCTGCTGGGCGGCCGCCGAAATCGCCGTTGCCTGGCCGCTCTGCGCCGGCTCGATATCGGCGAACACCAGAGCGTTGGTGGAGGTGAAGAACATCGAGCGCAGGAAGCCGGCGAGGAACAGCACCGACAGGATCAGCAGGTAAGGCGTCTCGGCCGTGAAAAAGCCGTTGGCGGCGATCAGGCAGGCCGAGCAGCCCGAGGCGACCAGAAGCACGGTGCGGAAGCCGACAGTGCGCAGGATGCGCGGCGCCACGAATTTCATCGTCAGCGCGCCCGCAGCGGTTGCGAAGGTGATCATGCCGGACTGGAACGGCGTCAGCCCGAAGCCGAGCTGGAACAGCAGCGGCAAGAGGAACGGCGTCGCGCCGACGCCGATGCGGAACAGCGATCCGCCCGCAATGGCCGTCCGGAACACCGGGTTGGAAAACAGCTTGAGCTGCAGCAGCGGGTAATCCCTGCCCCTGGCGTGCCTGACATAGAGCAGGGCGCTGATCACGCCGATGCCGATGGTCACGACGCCAACGACCGGCGGCAATGCCGGCAGGCTGACGACCGACAGGCCGAAGACGATGCCCGAGGCGGCGATGGCCGAGAGGAAGAAGCCTGTGACGTCGAGCGGGCGTGTCGGCTCGGGCGGGATTTCAGGCAGGAAACGCCCGGACAGCCAGATGCCGATCGCGCCGATCGGGATGTTGATCAGGAAGATCCAATGCCAGGCAAAGAAGGTGGTGATGAAGCCGCCGACCGGCGGGCCGATCAGTGGGCCGATGAGGGCAGGGATGGTCAGCGTCGCCATGGCCGACACCAGCCCGCTCTTCTCAGTTGTGCGCACCAGCACCAGGCGCGCCACCGGCGTCATCATCGATCCGCCCATGCCCTGCAGGAAGCGCGCCAGCACGAACTCGCCTAGGGAACCAGAGACGGCGCAGGCGACCGAGCCCAGCATGAACACGCCGATGGCGACGCGGAAGACCAGCTTGGCGCCGAAGCGGTCGGCCATCCAGGCGCTGATCGGGATGAAGATGGCGAGCGAGACGAGATAGGCCGTCAGCGCCAGCTTGAGCGCGATCGGGCTCGTACCGATGTCGGTGGCGATCGCCGGCAAGGACGTTGCGATGACGGTCGAATCCATGTTCTCCATGAACAGGGCGACGGCAAGGATCAGCGGGGTGGTTCTGTTCACGCGGGGCAAGTCCGGGGGGCAGGAAGTCTGACGCAAGGCGGTCGCTGGTTCGACCGCAACCGAGCGTTATCACGGATGCCTTGATATGTCCGTAGCCAGCGCCTTTTGCAATTCAGGGCCAGATACTTCGAGGTGCCGGCCTCGCGGGCATAACGCATCGTCTCGGCGATGCGTTCCGAGGTTGGCGGATGTGTCGACAGGAAGTCGTTGTCGTCCTTGCCGCCATGTTTGTCGTGCCGGGCGCAAGCCGGCCGATCTGCGCGGCGTGCAATTGGCCGTCATCATGCGCTTTTCATCGCTTCGAAGACGTGGTACCAGCCACCGCCAATCCTGAAAGGGAAAAGACGAGTCGACGCTGCATACCAATGGTTCCAGCGTCCCTTCACGCATTCCGAGGTTGGCCATGGCAAAAATCATCGAATCCTCCACCGGCGCTCTGGCGCTGACCTTTGACGACGTGCTGCTGCAGCCCGGCCATTCCGAGGTCATGCCCGGCGAGACCGACATCAGCACCCGCATTGCCGGCGACATCGACCTCAACGTGCCGATCATTTCGGCGGCCATGGACACAGTGACCGAGGCGCGGCTGGCGATTGCCATGGCCCAGGCCGGCGGCATCGGCGTCATCCACCGCAATTTCACCCCGGTCGAGCAGGCCGAGCAGGTCCGCCAGGTCAAGAAGTTCGAATCCGGCATGGTGGTCAATCCCGTCACCATCGGCCCGGATGCCACGCTGGCCGACGCGCTCACCTTGATGCGCACGCATGGCATTTCAGGCATTCCGGTCGTCGAGAATGGCGGCACCGGCGGTCACCAGACCGGCCGTCTTGTCGGCATCCTGACCAACCGCGACGTCCGTTTCGCCTCCGACCCTTCGCAGAAGGTCTATGAGCTGATGACCCGCGAGAACCTGATCACCGTCAAGGAGACGGTCGAGCAGGACGAGGCCAAGCGCCTGCTGCACCAGCACCGCATCGAAAAGCTGCTCGTCGTCGACAAGCATGGCAATTGCGTCGGCCTCATCACCGTCAAGGATATGGAGAAGTCGCAGCTCAACCCGAACGCTTCCAAGGATGCGCAGGGACGCCTCAGGGCGGCAGCGGCCACCAGCGTCGGCGATGACGGCTTCGAGCGCGCCGAACGGCTGATCGATGCCGGCGTCGACCTGCTCGTCATCGACACAGCGCATGGCCATTCGCAGCGCGTGCTCGACGCAGTTGCCCGCGCCAAGAAGATTTCCAACTCGGTCCGCATCATGGCCGGCAACGTCGCCACCGCCGACGGCGCCCAGGCGCTGATCGATGCAGGTGCCGACGCCGTCAAGGTCGGTATCGGACCAGGCTCGATCTGCACCACGCGCATCGTCGCAGGCGTCGGCGTGCCGCAGCTTTCGGCCATCATGTCGGCCGTCGAGGCTGCCCAGAAGTCCGGCGTCACGGTCATTGCCGACGGCGGCATCAAATATTCGGGCGATCTGGCCAAGGCGCTTGCCGCTGGCGCCGGCGCTGCGATGATCGGCTCGCTGCTTGCCGGCACCGAGGAAAGCCCGGGCGAGGTCTATCTGCACCAGGGCCGCTCGTTCAAGGCCTATCGCGGCATGGGCTCGGTGGGCGCCATGGCGCGCGGCTCGGCCGACCGCTACTTCCAGGCCGAGGTGCGCGACACGCTCAAGCTGGTGCCTGAGGGCATCGAGGGCCAGGTGCCCTACAAGGGCCCGGTCGGCGGTGTGCTGCACCAGCTCGCCGGCGGCCTCAAGGCTGCCATGGGTTATGTCGGCGGTCGCACCCTGGCCGATTTCCGCGAGCGCGCCACCTTCGTGCGCATCTCCAACGCCGGCCTGCGCGAGAGCCACGCGCATGACGTGACCATCACCCGCGAAAGCCCGAACTATCCGGGCGGCATGTGATTTGATGGTGCTGCGGCTGCGGCGCCACGCGGCCGCATTATGTGTCGCCACGGCGGCGGTCTTCGCCGCCATGACGATGCTGGAGTTCCTCTATTTCCGCAGCCTGAGCGGCGGCCTGCCGTCGCTCGACCTGCGTTTTCTCGGTTTCTCCGAGGCCGAGGGTTTTGCCTGGATCGCGGCCATGGGGCGGCCGGGTGCCGAGATCATTCTCGTCTGGCACTATCTGACCTTCGATCTGATCTTCCCGGCACTGCTGTCAGCCACTTTGGTCAGCCTGATGCTGAAATCAGGCGAGCGTCTCAAGCGTTTTTCGAGCTTGTCCGAAACCATGCGCTCGGTCACGGCTTTGACCCTGGTGCTGCCCTACATGATATCAGACTATGCCCAGAACATCGTCGTTGCGCGCATCCTGTCCGACCCGGCATCGGCCGGCTCAAGGTCGATGTCGCTGGCCTCGGCGCTTGTCGTGACCAAGTTCGCATTTCTGGCGGTGCCGGTTGTCGTCATCGCTGCCTTTACCCTGGCGGCGAAGCGCAACCGATCAAATTCGGCCGACGTTGGAAGCCACAGGGCTGGCTGACAGGCTTAGAGCCGTTTCGAGCATTTCTGTTTCTTCTCGGATTCGACCGGCTCGGTGACTCGGTAGCGGGCGAGCAAGCCGTGACGTGCCTTCGCCCCCGGGCGGTTCGTGGCCGTCAATCCTCGCGCATCGTGCGTTTGTGGGCCTGGATGACCGAAAGGGCCGGCTGAAAGCGATTGGCGGTTGCGGGAAGCATCATGTTTGGCCGATCATGGGACTGCGTCACGCCAGTCTTGCCCGCGCCAGGAGATTCTCCATTAATCCAGGTGAAGTGTTGTGGCGGATGATATTGTGATTGTTTCGCTATTGTTGAGAGGATGCTTATGAACCAGGCCGCGATTTTCTGGCCCATGCTTGTCCAGGTGCTGCTGGTCTACATCGTCTACACAGTGCTTTCTATCAGGCGCAGGCACGCGGTTCGTTCGGGCGAAGCGCGGATCAATCAGTTCAAGACGCGGTCCACCGAACCTGAATCCAGCGTCACCGCCGCCAACAACATCATCAACCAGTTCGAACTGCCGGTGCTGTTCTACGCCGCCTGCCTGTCGCTCTATGTGACGTCGGGCGTTTCATATGTGGCGCTGGTGCTGGCCTGGCTGTTCGTGGCGTCGCGCTATGCGCATGCCTGGTTCCACCTGACCGCCAACAGGGTCAAGTATCGCAGCAGGGCCTTCATTCTTGGCGCGCTGCTTCTCGCGCTGATCTGGATCTGGTTTGCGCTGCACCTTGCCGGCGCGGTCTGACCGCGCCGAACAGGCCGTTCAGCTGTTGACCTCGAACACCGAGATCCGGCGCTTGTCGAAGCGGATGGCCAGTTCGCCGCGCACCAGCTTCAGTGCTGCCTCGCCGAACACCGAACGGCGCCAGCCCTGCAGGGCAGGGACGTCGGCAGCTTCGCCTTCTGCGGCGATACGGTCGATATCGTCGCCCGAAGCGAGCACCTTGGGGGCAACGCCTTCCTTCTCCGAGACGAGCCGCAGCAGCACCTTGAGCAGCTCGGAGGCGGCACTGGAGCCCTCCGGCGGCTGGAATGTCTTGGGCAGCTTGGGCATCTGGTCGCGCGGAATTTCGAGCGCCGCGTTGACGACGGTGAGCAGCGCCGTCGCCGACGACGAACGTTCCCAGCCCTTGGGCGTGGTGCGCAGTCGGGCAAGTGCGGTTGCATCGCGTGGCGCCTGCTGGGCGACTTCGTAGATCGCGTCGTCCTTGAGCACGCGGCCACGCGGCACGTTGCGCTCGCGCGCCTCGCGCTCACGCCAGGCAGCCACTGCCTGCACGATGGCCAGTTCCTGCGGCTTGCGCAGGCGCATCTTCAGCCGCTTCCAGGCGTCCTCGGGATGCGGGTCGTAGGTCTCGCGTGAGGTCAGGACCTCCATCTCTTCATTGAGCCAGTGGGCGCGATTCTCGCGCTCGAGCTCGGTGACGAGATGCTTGTAGACGTCGATCAGGTGTGTGACGTCGGCCAGCGCATAGTCGAGCTGCTTTTCCGACAGCGGGCGGTGGCGCCAGTCGGTGAAGCGCGATGACTTGTCGATGCGTCCGCCGGTGATCTTCTGCACGATCTGCTCGTAGGAGACGCTGTCGCCGAAGCCACAGACCATGGCGGCGACCTGGGTATCGAACACCGGGTGCGGGATCAGTGCGCCGAGATGGAAGATGATTTCGATGTCTTGGCGGGCGGCATGGAAAACCTTGGTCACCGCCTCATTGGCCATCAGCCGGAAGAATGGCTTGAGGTCGAGGTCGGGCGCCAGGGGATCGACCAGTGCGGAAACGCCGGGCGCTGCCATCTGGATCAGGCAGAGCTCGGGCCAGAAAGTGGTTTCGCGAATGAACTCGGTGTCTACCGTGACGAAGTTGGACTTTTCGAGAGCGGCTATGACGGTTTCGAGTTCGTCCTGGGTCGTTATTACATGCATAATATTGCTTTTATCAGAACGCGTTGTCTTTCCATTTCAGCCGAGCGCCCTTTCGTCAAGCACTTGCACGTCCGATCACGGAGTCTAGCCCTCATCGCTGCCGTTTGCAGCGCTGTTTCGGCCTGCAAGCCGGGCAAAGATCGGGGACGTCCTCAACAGGGCGATGAAGCGTCCGCGGTGGCCGGCCGGCACCGGCGAGCGCGAGCCCATACGGTAGATGATGACGGCGACGAACACGACATAGACGGCCGCACTGAAGCTGAACAGCGAATGCGGGCCGAACTTTTCCATCACCAGTGAGGCGACGAAGGGTCCCGCGATGGCACCGACGGAATAGAACAGCATCAATGCCGCGTTGATCAGCACGAATTCGCCTTTTTCGGCGCGGTCGTTGGCATGTGCTGCCGACAGCGAATAGAGCGGCATGGCGAACGATCCGAAGATGAAGACGAAGACGAAGTTGGCCAGCGGCGAATTGCCGGCGAGGAAGACCAGCATCAGCGCGGAGGCCATGGCGCCGGCAGTGGTGACGAGCAGCACCTTGCGACGGTCCCACAGGTCGGACATGTAGCCGAGCGGGTACTGGACCAGCGCACCGCCGATGATGCCGACACTGACGAAGGTGACGACGTCGGTCACCGACAAGCCGATCTGCTCGGCATAGATCGGGCTCAGCGTGCGGAAGGCGCTGTTGGTGACGCCGACGAAGATGCAGCCGATGCTGCCGAGTGGCGAAATCTGCCAGGCGCGTTTGAGGTCGAGCTTGACGTCTTCGGGCGGTGTCGGATTGGAGCGGTCGCCCAGCGAGACCGGCACCAACGACAGTGTGATCATGATCGACATGATGGCGAAGATGGTGAAGCCGCCGGCGCCGAAGACCGGGATCATGAACTGCGCGCCAGTCACCGAGCCGATGTCGATGATGCGGTAGATCGCCAGGATTCGGGCGCGGTCGTGGTTGGAGACGCCTGAATTGAGCCAGCTCTCCATGACCGTGAACAGTCCGGCGAAGCAGAAGCCGGTGGCAAAGCGGATCACTGACCACATCACCGGGTCGATGACGAGAACCAAAGTCAGCGTTGCCGAGGCGGCGATGGCGGCGAGTGCCGCGAAAGCCCGGACGTGGCCGACGGCCTTCATGATGCGTGAGATGAACAGGCAGCCGAGCAGGAACCCGACGAAATAGCAGGTCCCCATCAGGCCGATGGTCGAGGCAGTAAATCCCTCCTGTGCGCCGCGCAGCGCAATCAAGGTGCTTTGCAGGCCGTTGCCGCCCAACAGGATGCCGGCGGTGATCAGGAGCGGGATGAGGGGGCGTATGGAGGACATCAGGCAACGCAGTACAAAAGCTGAGGTGGCTACAGTTTGCCCGATCGGTCAATGCCGGACAGCCGCTGGTGCGACATATTCCGTCGACTGCGCCAACGTCGCCGCCGCGGCAGCGTCTAGCGTGCGCGCGCGGCCCGGTTCATCCCTGACAAGTGGACCGCTGGCTGGATTGTGAGGGACAGACGAGGCCGCGATGACGACATTGACAGTGAGCACCAGCATCGACGAGGAAACGGCCCGCTTCATCGGCGAGGGGCTGAACGCCTATAATTTCGACACCGCCGGTCCGCACAACGACCAGGATCTCGGGATCGTCGCCCATGGCAAGGATGGCTCGGTCGCCGGCGGCCTCAAAGGGTCGTCCGAATACACCTGGCTGTTCGTCGAATGGCTGTGGATCAGCAGCGCTCATCGCGGCGAGGGCCTTGGCCAGCGGCTGATTGCCCGGGCCGAGGAGGTGGCACGGCAGCGCGGCTGCATCGGCGTTCACCTCGATTCGTATACGTTCCAGGCGCCGGAGTTCTACAAGCGATTGGGATATGAAGAGTTCGGCCGCATCGACGATTACCCGGCCGGACATTCCAGGGTTTGGCTGAAGAAGCGGTTTTGACCCTGCGCCTGAGCGGTCTTAAAACCGCTTTACCTTGACAAAACCGGGCACCCATGCGCTTTTCGCGCCAAATTTTAGGCCCGGGCGCAGCTGTCGCCCCGGCGTGACGTCCAAACAGCCTGAACCGGAAAATTTGCCATGCATCGTTACCGCAGCCACACCTGCGCTCAATTGAGGAAATCCGACGTCGGCGCCGCCGTTCGCCTGTCCGGCTGGGTGCATCGCGTGCGAGATCACGGCGGCCTGCTGTTCATCGACCTGCGCGACCATTACGGCCTGACCCAGATCGTCGCCGATCCCGATTCGCCCGCCTTCAAGGCCGCCGAAACGGTGCGCGGCGAGTGGGTCATCCGCGTCGACGGCGAGGTCAAGGCGCGCATGGCGGAAGCCGTCAACGGCAACCTGCCGACCGGCGAGATCGAAGTCTTTGCCCAGGAAATCGAGGTTCTGTCGGCCTCCAAGGAATTGCCGCTGCCGGTGTTCGGCGAGCCGGACTATCCAGAAGACATTCGCTTGAAGTACCGCTTCCTCGATCTGCGCCGCGAAACGCTGCACAAGAACATCGTCGCCCGTACCAAGATCATCGCCGAAATGCGCAATCGCATGACCGGCGAGGGTTTCACTGAATATTCGACGCCGATCCTGACGGCCTCGTCGCCGGAAGGCGCGCGCGACTTCCTGGTGCCGTCGCGCATCCATCCCGGCAAGTTCTTCGCGCTGCCGCAGGCGCCGCAGCAGTACAAGCAGCTGCTGATGGTCGCCGGCTTCGACCGGTACTTCCAGATCGCGCCCTGCTTCCGCGACGAAGACCCGCGCGCTGACCGCCTGCCGGGCGAATTCTACCAGCTCGACCTCGAAATGAGCTTCGTGACCCAGGAAGACGTCTGGAACACGATGGAACCGGTGATGCGCGGCGTGTTCGAGAAGTTTGCCGACGGCAAGCCGGTCACTCAACAGTTCCGCCGCATTCCCTATGACACCGCGCTGCGCACCTACGGCACCGATAAGCCCGACCTGCGCAACCCGATCGAGATCCAGGAAGTCACCAGCCATTTCGACGGCTCCGGCTTCAAGGTGTTCGCCGGCATGATCGCCTCGAACCCGAAGGTCGAGGTCTGGGCGATCCCGGCCAGGACAGGCGGCAGCCGCGCCTTCTGCGACCGCATGAACTCGTGGGCGCAGGGCGAGGGCCAGCCGGGTCTCGGCTACATCTTCTGGCGCAAGGAAGGCGACAAGCTCGAAGGCGCCGGCCCGATCGCCAAGAACATCGGCGAGGAGCGCACCGAAGCCATCCGCCAGCAGCTTGGCCTGTCCGACGGCGATGCTGCCTTCTTCGTCGCCGGCGATCCCAAGAAGTTCGTCTCGTTTGCTGGTGCTGCCCGCACCCGCGCCGGCGAGGAGCTGAACCTCGTCGACCGCGATCGCTTCGAGCTGTGCTGGATCATCGACTTCCCGTTCTACGAATGGCTGGAAGAAGAAAAGAAGATCGATTTCGCCCATAACCCGTTCTCGATGCCGCAGGGCGGCCTGGATGCTCTGAACAACCAGGATCCGCTGACCATCAAGGCCTACCAGTACGACATGGTCTGCAACGGCTTCGAAATCGCCTCCGGTTCGATCCGCAACCAGCTGCCCGAGCTGATGGTCAAGGCGTTCGAGCTGACCGGCAAGACGCGCGAGGAGGTCGAGGAGCAGTTCGGCGGCCTCTACCGCGCCTTCCAGTACGGTGCCCCGCCGCATGGCGGCATGGCTGCCGGCGTCGACCGCGTCATCATGCTGCTCGTCGGCGCCAAGAACCTGCGTGAAGTGACTTTGTTCCCGATGAACCAGCAGGCGCAGGATCTGTTGATGAACGCGCCGTCGGAAGCCGCCCCGCAGCAGCTGCGCGAGCTGTCGCTGCGTGTCGCGGTGGCCAAGAAAGAGGCTTAGGCGATCCGCGCAAGCGACTCTTTTGACTCGACAAACAAGCCCGGCATCGCTGCCGGGCTTTTACGTTTCGAGTTGTGGCGACCGGGTCAATGCTGATTTGCTGCCGCAACCAAGAACGAAATTCAGGCGATCTGCGCAAGCGACGCTTTCGGCTCAACAAAAAAGCCCGGCATCGCTGCCGGGCTTTTGCGTTTCTGATGTCGCGGCCAGGATCAGTCCTGGTTTGCGGTCACCGTCAGGCCGAGCGTCTTGGGCAGGTCCTTGGGGTTCGACATGCCGCTTGCGGCGAGCAGGGCGAACGGGACCGGCGAGGCTGGCTTGGCGGCGATCTCGATCGACTTGGGCGCGTCGAGATAGGCGGTGACGGCCGCCGTCACCTGGGTCGACAGCTCCGGATTGTTCAGTTCCATCATCAGGAACGGCACGATCGCCTTGGCCTGGTTGGCAATGTCCTTGGCCGTCATGTTCTGCTGCTTGGCGACGTATTCGAGAACCTTGTTGGTCACCGAATCGTCGTCGAAGCGCACGGTTGCGCCATTGAAGGTCAGCTGCTGCATCAGGCCGAGCATGGCCATGCCCTGGGCCGAGTTGTCGGCGCCTTCCGGCTGGGCGGCCATCTTCTTCTGCAGTTCCTGCACCGACTTCAGGAATTCCACGGTGTAGCCGCCGAGGTCGAAGGTCATGCCGAGCGTGCCGGCATTGTCGACGGTGATGTCGTAGCTCGAAAGTGCCATGCGGCCGTCTGTTGGCTGCCAGGTGCCTTCCATCTGGAAGTCGCCCGAGATGTTCTGGTAGCCGAGCGCCTCGATCGCAGCCTTCGACTGCGGGTCTTCCACCAGGGTCAGGTCGGCGGTGAACTTTTCGGCCGAACCGGTGAACTCCATGGCGTTGCCGTCGGCCGGAGGCGTCACCTCGGCTGCGAAATTGGTCATCTGGAAGGCCTGCTTGTCGCCGACCTTGACGCTGACAGTGTCGAGATTGGCGGTCTCATACATCAGGAACGAGGCCAGGATGTCGGTCGAGTCGGTGGCCGGCAGCGTGACGTTGCCGAGCGTCAGCGGGCTGACCTCGACCTTGGTCGGGCCTTCGTTGAGGCTGTAGGGCTCGGTGGTGATCGTTTCGATCTTGAAGCCGCGATTCTCCTCGGTGATGCCGCTGAGCGTGAGCTTGCCGATCGACAGCGGCTTGCCTTCGCCGTCCATGGCGATGGTCGCACCTTCGATGACCGCTTCGGACGCGTCGCCGGTGACGCTGCTCCAGCCAAGCGTCAGGCTCTGGCCGGCCAGCACCGACTTGAGCCGCTCGGCGACAGCGGTGGCATCCTGGGCCATCGCTGCATTGAGCGGAAGCGAGAACAGGAAGGTCGTGAGTGCGAGCTTGCGGAATGCAGAGCGGTGTTGCGTCATCATAGATCCCTGAGACTTTGAAATGATTCAGCCTTACGTCAGCCACGAACTGGACCGGAAGAAGGCGACGTAACGACAATGGGCGCAATTCGATCCAAAAGGCAATCACCGCAGTGCAACACGCGCAAAAATGGTGAATGACCCCCTGATCGCGTGATTGCTACTTTAGCGAGCGGGCAGATTTGTCGCACTCCGACGCCGACGGCTCTTGCATTTGGCGATAAGGCTTGTCGCGAATCGCCCGTTCCGCTAGTCCCAAACCATGGGAAAAGGGCTTGTGCCGCCCGGAAACGGTGGCGGCGACAATATTGAACCGGTCGATCTGAAGAAGGCGCTCGAAGAGCGCTATCTTGCCTATGCGCTGTCGACCATCATGCACCGGGCACTGCCTGACGTTCGCGACGGACTGAAACCGGTACATCGCCGCATCATGCACGCCATGCGGCTGCTCAGGCTCAATCCCGACCAGGGATTCGCCAAATGTGCCCGCATCGTCGGCGAGGTCATGGGCAAGTTCCACCCGCATGGCGACCAGTCGATCTATGACGCGCTGGTGCGCCTGGCACAGGATTTTTCGGTCCGCTACCCGCTCATCGACGGCCAGGGCAATTTCGGCAATATCGACGGCGATAGTGCTGCCGCGATGCGCTATACCGAAGCGCGCATGACCGATGTGTCGGTGTCGCTGCTCGAAGGCATCACCGAGGACGCCGTCGACTATCGCCTTACCTATAACGAAGAAGACGAAGAACCCGTCGTCCTGCCGGGCGCGTTTCCGAACCTTCTCGCCAACGGCTCGTCCGGCATCGCCGTCGGCATGGCGACGTCGATCCCGCCGCACAACGCAGCCGAGCTGTGCAGTGCCGCCCTTCACCTGATCGACAATCCCGATGCCTCGGTCACCGACCTGATGACCTCGCCGGGCGAGTGGGAGCGTATCAAGGACGATGCGGAGCTGCGTTTCGCCTGCAAGGTGCGTGGGCCCGATTTCCCCACCGGCGGCAGCATCGACGACGACTGGGCGGCGATCGTCAACGCCTATGAGACCGGACGCGGCGGCTTCCGCGTGCGCGCGACGTGGAAGCAGGAAGACCAGGGCAGGGGCACCTGGAACCTTGTCGTCACCGAGATCCCCTACGGCGTCCAGAAGGCGCGTCTGATCGAGAAGATCGCCGAGCTTCTGATCGCCCGCAAATTGCCACTGCTCGAAGACATCCGCGACGAGTCGGCAGAAGACATCCGTGTCGTCCTGGTGCCCAAGAGCCGCACCGTCGATCCGGGCCTGCTGATGGAATCGCTCTACAAGCTCACCGAGCTCGAAAGCCGCTTCCCGCTCAACATGAACGTGCTGTCGCGCGGCAAGGTGCCGAACGTGCTGTCGCTGAAGAGCGTCTTGCGCGAATGGCTCGACCACAGGCGCGAGGTGCTCGTCCGCCGCTCGAAGTTCCGCCTCGGCGAGATCGAAAAGCGCCTCGAGATTCTCGGCGGCTATCTGATCGCCTACCTCAACATCGACGAGGTGATCCGCATCATCCGCGAGGAGGATGAGCCGAAGCGCACGATGATGGCGCGCTGGGACCTGACCGACAATCAGGCTGAAGCCATCCTCAACATGCGCCTCAGGGCGCTGCGCAAGCTCGAGGAATTCGAGATCCGCAAGGAGCATGACGCGCTCAGCACTGAGAAGAAGCAGATCGAGGCGCTCTTGGCGTCCGATGCCAAGCAGTGGGCGACGATCAAGTGGGAAGTAGGCGAGGTCCGCAAGCATTACGGTCCCGAGACCGAGCTGGGCAAGCGCCGTACCGTTTTTGCCGAAGCGCCGGACCATGACCTGACCGACATCCACCACGCCATGATCGAGAAGGAGCCGGTAACGGTCGTCGTCTCGGAAAAGGGCTGGCTGCGCGCGATGAAGGGGCATCTGGCCGACTATTCCCAGCTCACCTTCAAGGAGGGCGACAGCCTCAAGCTGGCGTTCCCGGCCCAGACCACCGACAAGATCCTGGTCTTCACCACGGGCGGCAAGTTCTACACCATCGGCGCTGACCGTCTGCCAGGCGGGCGCGGCCATGGCGAGCCGATCCGCATCATCGTCGACATGGACAACGACCAGGACATCGTCACCGCCTTCGTCCACGAGCCCAAGCGCAAGCTCCTGCTGGTCAGCCATGAAGGCAACGGCTTCACCGTGCCCGAGGAAGAGGTCATCGCCAACACCCGCAAGGGCAAGCAGGTGATGAACGTCAAGGCGCCCGACGAAGCCAAGCGCTGCATCCCGCTGACTGGCGATCATCTCGCAATCGTCGGCGAGAACCGCAAGATGCTGGTGTTCCCGCTCGAGCAGATCCCCGAGATGACGCGTGGCAAGGGCGTCAGGCTCCAGAAGTACAAGGACGGCGGCGTGCTCGACGTGAAGACCTTCACGATGGAGGCCGGCCTGAGCTGGCTGGATTCGGCGGAGCGCACCTTCACCCGGTCGCGCGAGGAACTGCTCGAGTGGATTGGCACCCGCGCCACCTCCGGACGCATGGTCCCCAAGGGCTTTCCGCGCACCGGCCGCTTCGGCTAGCGCAAGTCCTGGGGAAACCGTGCCGCGGGTTTCCCGGGAATTGCGCAAGGACAAGAAATCCGGAATGAGGGCCGGAATGAGGGAATGAACGCGTGCGGTGCGGCAAAGTTTTCGTGCGCGGCACCGCATTAGCCTCTATGATCTCCCCACCGGCGCCGAACCGCGCGCCGGGCATCAATCGGGTCCACTTCAGGGCCGAGGAGATCCAGGCTCTTGAACGTGACCAATCCCCGTAAGCCGGAGCGAGAGCAGAGGCTGTTCGGCCCGGCCCAGCCGATGCGTGCCGCTTTGGTGCCGCCGCTTTCGGCGGCGCGCTGGCTGCTCGTGCTGATCGTCGCGGCGGGTATCTATTTCTTCCATGGCTTCCTGGTGCCGGTGCTGGCAGCGCTCGTCATTGCCTTCGCCAGCTGGCCGCTCTACCGCAGGCTGCTCGTCGCCGTCGACGGCAACAGGACCATTGGCGCCACGCTTGCGCTGCTGTTCATCATCGCCTTCCTCGTCGTGCCGATCTCATTTGCTGCGACCTACGCCGTCAACGAAATCCGCGACTGGGTTGGCTGGGCTGTCGAAACCAATCGTCACGGCGCGACGACGCCGCAATGGATCAACAACCTGCCGGTTGTCGGCGAGTGGCTGAACGAGCAATGGACGCGTTATGTCGGCCATCCCGGCGCCATCGGCGAACTGGCCCAACTGCTCAGCGGCGCCAACATCGGCAGCATCTATCGCGGCGTGCTTGCTGCCGGCGGCAGCGCCTTCGGCATCCTCTTGACGCTGCTGTTCATGCTGATCGCTTTGTTCTTCACCTATCGCGACGGTGAAACCTTCGTCGGCCAACTCGACCGGCTCGGCGAGCGCATCCTGCCGATGCGCTGGGAGCGCATTTCGCGCGTCGTGCCCAAGACCATCAGCGCCACCGTCACCGGCATGACGCTGATCGCCATCGGCGAGGGTGTGGTGCTGGGCCTTGCCTATTGGGTGGCCGGCGTGCCGTCGCCGGTGACGCTCGGCGTGCTCACCGGCTTCATGGCGCTGATCCCCGGCGGCGCGCCTTTGTCGTTCACCCTCGTCTCGGTCTATCTGGTTGCCAGCGGCTCGCCGATTGCCGGTGTCGCGCTGTTTGCCTGGGGCTCGATCGAGCTGTTCATCGTCGACAAGACGCTGCGTCCCAAGCTTGTCGGCGGGCCGATCAAGCTGCCGTTCCTGCCCACCTTTTTCGGCCTCATCGGCGGCGTCAAGACGATGGGCTTTCTCGGGCTGTTCATCGGCCCGGTGCTGATGGCGCTGCTTGTCGCGATCTGGCGCGAATGGCTGCGCGAGGTCGAGCTGACCGACGAAGCGGCGATGCTGGCCGCAGCCAACGCCTTGCCTGAGAGCGACACGCCGCGCAGCATCGAGGCGATCCGCAACGACGTGCCGACCAATCAGGCCGGCTAGGGGCGGGCAGTTCTTGCGGTCCCGGTATTGAAGGGCCGGCTGGCTACGCCAGCTGTCGTGCCAGGCTCGCCCGGCGCCTGCGCCCCTCGGACAATTGCCAGGCCGAGTGGGCGATCAGCGTGATGATCAGGATCGCCCCGCCGATCAGGCTGTTGCGGGTCGGCACCTCGGCGAAGATCATCCACACCCAGATCGGCGCCATGACCGTCTCGAGCAGGTAGAACATCGCAACCTCCGGCCCGGAAATGTATTTCGGGCCGTTGGCGAGGCAGAAGAACGAGATCGGCATGATCACCGCGCCGTTGAAGATGATCCACCACGGTGCATCGACCCTGAAGCCGGTCTTGGATACCATATAGGCCGCCACCAGCCCCGGCAGCAGCACGCCGACAAGCGCGGTAAAACCCATGTCCTTGCCGCTGGAGCGGGAGATGGTGATGGCCGAGGCGATGCAGAAGGCCGAACACACCGCCATCAGGTCGCCGAACAGGTGGCCGGTGCCGATCGAGCTGCCGACGATGATCGACACCCCGCCGACCATCGCCAGCATGGCCAGCAGCGTTGCCGGCCGCGGCCTTTCCCGCAGAAACATCCACGACAGCACGGCGGCAAATACCGTGTTGAAGGCGAGGATGAACACCAGATTGGCGGTCGAGGTGTTGTAGACGGCGGTGATGAAGGTGATCGAGCCGATGCCGTAGAGGCCGGCGACGAGGAGGCCGGCGCGGCCCGGGATGAGCTGCGGCGCCTTTGGGCTCAGCGCGCGCCAGACCAGCCAGATGATGATGGCGGCGATGAAGGTCGTGCCGCTGCGCATCAGCAGGATCGACCAGTTGTTGCCGTCGGCGAGCTTGATCAGCGGGATGTCGACGGTCAGCGCCAGTCCGCCGATGCCGGTCAGCAGCAGTCCCTTGGAGTGGTTCGATTGGGTGTCCGCCACTGTTTTCCCCTGCCAGATGGTCGACGGCAGCGTGGAAACGGGCCGGACGTGCTCAGATGTCGCCTTCGAAGCGCTCCCAGCCCTTCATGCCGAGATGCTCCTGAGGTGTGAAGCGCACCTTATAGTTCATCTTGCGCGAACCGTTGACCCAGTAGCCCAGATAGACGTGGGGCAGGCCCATGGCGCGCGCGCGGGCAATATGATCGAGGATCATGAAGGTGCCAAGCGAGCGTTCGTCCATTTCCGGATTGTAGTAGGAATAGACCATCGACAGGCCGTCCGACATCTGGTCGGTCAATGCCACTGCCATCAGCTCGCCCTGGCCCTGGCCGGTGATGAAGGTATCGGGGCCGCGGCGGCGATATTCGATCACCTTGGTGGTGACATGGGTGTCCTCGACCATCATGGCATAGTCGAGCACCGTCATGTCGGACATGCCGCCCCTGCGGTGGCGGGCATCGAGATAGGAACGGAACAGCGAATATTGCTCGGTCGAGGGTTCGGCGTCGTGCATCGCCCCGACGAGGTCGGAGTTGCGTTCGATCACCCGGCGCATGTTGCGCGTGGCCTTGAATTCCTGAGCCAGGATGCGGACCGAGACGCAGGCGCGGCAGGTCTCGCAGGCCGGGCGATAGGCGATGTTCTGCGAGCGGCGGAAGCCGCCTTGCGTCAGCAGGTCGTTCATCTCGGGCGCCTTGTCACCGACGAGATGGGTAAAGACCTTCCGCTCGAATTGCCCCTCGAGATAGGGGCAGGGGGACGGCGCCGTCAGGAAGAACTGAGGGGAATGGGTCGGATGCTGCGTCATCGAGCGTCAGGAAGACTCCCAATCAATGTTCCCTAGCTTGGCGCTGCCGGCGAAAAATTCAACATGAATGTGAAGGCAGGCCCAATCTTTGCCTTCACATTTTGGCGCAAGTGCCGGTTTTGACTCGCCGAATGGCCATTTTAGCTGTCGCTGCGGCTGACCACCGTGCCGAGCAGCAGGTCATGCAGCGTGCGCTTGCGGTCGGAAAACAGCGACACCAGGAGCACCAGCGGCGTCAGAACGACATTGCCGGCCCAGAACAGCACCGAGTGAACCACCGCCAGAAGGCCGTCGATCGGCCTGCCGTCGAGGCGGTCGAGCCGGATGCCCATCATGCGCATGCCTGTGGTGGCCTGGTTCGGGCCGCCGAGCGTCATCCAGATGTAGATGAGGGCCACAGCCGGAAACAGGATGCCGAACAGCGCCCAGCCGAGGCCGAGCGTCAGCACGCCAAGAAAGAAGATGACGATGGCAAAGGGGATCATCAGGAGACCGACGATCAGATAGTCGACCAGGAACGCCAGGATGCGGCGGGTGCGCACGCCGTCATAGGCGCGGCTGTCGTCGAGCCTGCTGTTGATGATTTCACCGTCCAGAACGCGTGCGGTCATGACTTCCTCTATCGGCGGACGAGATTGCCCGCGCCGGAAAACAAATGGGAATTGCCGCGCCGGATTCAAGAATCCCGGCGCGCGAGGGCAGAAATCCTGTCGGGGAAGCTCTCGCCTCAGCCCTTCAGCATCTCGGCCACTTCGGGCGCGAAATAGGTCAGGATGCCGTCGCAGCCGGCGCGCTTGAAGGCGAGCAGGCTTTCGAGCATCGCCTTTTCGCCGTCGATCCAGCCATTGGCGCTGGCTGCCTTGATCATCGAATATTCGCCCGACACCTGATAGGCGAAGGTCGGCACGCGGAACTCGTCCTTCAGCCGGCGGATGATGTCGAGATAAGGCAGGCCGGGCTTGACCATCAGCATGTCGGCGCCCTCGGCGAGGTCCTGCTCGGCCTCGCGCACCGCTTCGTCCGAATTGGCGTGGTCGATGTAGTAGGTCTTCTTGTCGCCCTTGAGCAGGCCCTGCGTGCCGATCGCCTCGCGATAGGGGCCATAGAAGGCAGACGCGAACTTGGTCGCATAGGACATGATCGCTACATCATGGAAACCGTTGTCGTCGAGCGCGTCGCGGATGGCGCCGATGCGGCCGTCCATCATGTCGGAAGGGGCGATGATGTCGGAGCCGGCCGCGGCCTGCAGCACGGCGGCGGCTGCCACCTGGGCGACAGTTTCGTCATTGACGATGATGCCGTCGCGCAGGATGCCGTCATGGCCGTGGCTGGTGAACGGGTCGAGCGCGACGTCGGTGATGATGCCGATCTCCGGCACCGCTGCCTTGATGGCGCGGGTGGCGCGGTTGATGATGTTGTCGGGCTCCAATATGTGCGCGCCGGTCTGGTCGCGCAGCTCCATCTCGACATTGGGGAAGGTGGCGAGTGCCGGAATGCCGAGCTTTGCCGCGCGCTCCGCTTCCTTGACGGCGAGATCGACCGACATGCGATAGACACCGGGCATGGCCGGGATCGTTTCCTTGCGATTCTCACCGTCGATGATGAAGATCGGCCAGATCAGGTCGTCGACCGTCAGGCGGTTTTCCTGGACGAGCCGGCGCGACCAGTCGGCCTTGCGCATGCGGCGCAGGCGGCGGCTGCCGGTGATCTCGTCGACGCTGCGGGCGCCCGCTGGCTTGGCTGGGGTAAACTTGTTCATCGGCATTCTCCGGCAATTGTGCAGTTTTTAGCATGCCGGTTTGCCCAAGACCAAGATGCAGGATGTGACCTGCGGCATTGACGCACCCATGCGCTGCCCATTAGCTCTGCACACTCAGCCTGATGTGAGGGATTCCAGTGGACATGGACTTTGGCGGCGACGACGAAATCCGCTTCGAGCACTCCGGAGCCGCCGGCATCGTCACCCTGACGCGGCCGCAGGCGCTGAACGCGCTGACCCACAAGATGGTCCTGGCGCTGTCGCGCGCGCTCACCGCCTGGCAAGTCGACCCCAGCGTGGCCATCGTCGTGGTCAAGGCCGAGGGCAGGGCATTTTGCGCCGGGGGGGACATTCTGCACGTCTATCACGCCGGTCTCGCCGGCAATCCGCCGGTCGACTTCTTCGCCGACGAATATCGGCTCAACACCCGGATCCAGAGCTATCCCAAGCCTTACATTTCCTTCATCGACGGCATCGTCATGGGCGGCGGGGTCGGCATCTCCTGTCACGGCTCGCACCGGGTGATGACCGAAAATGCGCAGTTCGCCATGCCCGAAGTCGGCATCGGCTTCTTCCCCGACGTCGGCGGCAGCCATCTTCTGCCCGACCTCGGCGGCCATTTCGGCATGTATCTGGCGCTGACCGGCAACAGGATCCGCTACGGCGACGCGCTGTGGTCGGGGCTGGCGACGCACACGATCTCGGCCGACGGCCAGATCGGGCTCTTGGAGCGGCTGTGCGAGACCGGCGACACGGAGGCGGTGCTGCGCAACTTCTTCCGGCCGGCCAAGCGCGAGACCGAGCGCGAGACGCTGGAAGCGATTGCCCGTCATTTCTCCGCGCCCACGCTGTCCGACGTCATCGCCAGCCTGGAGACGGATTCGAGCGAGTTCGCCAAAAAGACGCTCGCCACCATCCTGCAGCGTTCGCCCACCAGCCTGTCGGTCGCCTTCCGGCAGGTCAGGGCCGGCCTGACCATGTCGATGAAGGACTGCATGCGGATGGAGTTCCGCATCCTCAACCGCATGCTCGCCGGCCGCGACTTCTATGAAGGCATCCGCGCGGTGCTCATCGACAAGGGCTCGACGCCGCAATGGCATCCGGCCCGGCTCGAGGATGTCGACCCGCTCGACATCGACCGTTATTTCGAAACGCTCGGCGACCGGGAACTTGCCCTGTGACCGACAGTGCAAGCCGCCTGCGCGAGATGCATCCGTCGGCGATAGAAAGCGCCTTCGCCCTGTTCCTGCGTGTGGTGGCCGGCTACTGCCTGCTGTTCGGCATCCTCTACTGGGTGCGCCTGATCGGTCTCTATGACGGCCCGCTCTGGCGTTTCGACCTGATGCCGATCCACTGGCAGGTCGCGGCGGTGACGCTGTCGGTGTTTTTCCCCTTTGCCGCCATCGGCCTGTGGATGCTGTCATCCTGGGGGCCGGTCATCTGGTTCATCTGCGCTGCGACCGAAGTCGTGATGTATGCCGGTTTCCCCGAACTGTTCGGCAACAGGCCGCTGATCGTCGTCTCCCACGTCGCGGTGGCATTGATCTACGCGGCCTTCCGCGTTGTCCTGCACCTGAAAAGGCGCCGCGCCGCGCATTAGGGCGTTTCCGCTTTCCTTCGGACCGCGGACGATCTCCGTCATTTTTTGTTTCGCGCAACTCCGGGCGGAATGCCGCCTCACGGCTTTCCTGGAATTGCTCCGGCCAACGCTTTCAGTGCGTTGGCCGACACTCCGTAAAATACAAGGTTAATTATTCTTACTCGAAGTGGGTTTCGTTAACCCTCTTTCGAAACCTGTCCTCGGTAAGCCCTTGTTAAGCCTGACGTTTAAGTCGAATTTTATGGGTATTCGATAAGTTCGCGATCAAGGTGACATCAAACAAAAAAGTCACCAGGCGAAAACAGAGAGGCAAAGACAATGATCAATTCGCGTCAGGCGGCCAAGCCCGCCATGGTTTCCGAGGACCGTAACGAAGCGATCCGTTCGCTTTACATGGAATCCCTGCAGCTTGTTGAAAGACTTCATCGTCGTCTTCTTGACGTTATCAAGGATGAGTTCGATCGCAACGGCCGCAGCGACATCAATGCGATCCAGGCTCTGCTGCTCTTCAACATCGGCAATGCGGAACTGACCGCCGGCGAATTGCGCTCACGCGGCTACTATCTCGGCTCGAACGTCTCCTACAATCTCAAGAAGCTTGTCGAGCTCGGCTTCATCAATCACCAGCGCTCGCGCATCGACCGTCGCTCGGTCCGTGTCAGCCTGACGCCGAAGGGCCAGGACGTGGCCGAGGTCGTTGCCGGCCTCTATGACCGCCATGTCGGTTCGATCGAGCATGTCGGCGGTATCAACACCGACGAGTTCAAGCAGATGAACCGCGCCCTGCAGCGCCTCGACCGCTTCTGGAACGACACCATCGCTTACCGCATGTAAGCGTTTCCACCCAAAAGGAACGACCTCCAGTCGCAGGGCCGGTTGCAGAAATGCACCGGTCCTTCCTTTTTTAGCGCGCCGACATCCAATGGAAGGTGCGCCAGCCATGTTGCCGCCATATTCGAATGACTATCGGAAAAGCTGTGATGTGCCAGATCTGCCTGTTCGGCCGTCAGCAACCCGTGCGATGAAGTCGCGTTTCACGTGTCGGTGATGCCGGGTTATGGTTGGCTAATTGTTAAGTATGGCCGTCATATCGTCGTCGCGGGAGTTTTCCTGCCGGTTGTGTTGCGCGAATATGTCTGGAACGTCCATGAAAACTAGCCGCCGTTTCTTTCTCTCCGGTGCCGGCGCGATCGCCATGGCAGCCTTGTCGGGGGCAGCCAGTGCCCAGGACGTGATCGGCGAAGTTCTCGGCTCGTCGCGCCGCGGCAACTGGGACGACCAGTTCGATGCCCGCGTCAGCCAGGGCGCCAAGGTCGCCAGCACGCTGCCGGTGTTCACCGCGCAGACGGCAGCCTTTACCCAGCAGGCGATTGCCCAGTATCAGAACATCGTCGCCCAGGGCGGCTGGCCGGTCGTTCCGGCGACCAAGAATCTCCGCCTCGGCGTCGAGGATCCCGATGTCCAGGTGTTGCGCAAGCGCCTGATGATTTCGGGCGACCTGTCGCCGCGCGCCGGCCTTTCCGATTCGTTCGACACCTATGTCGATGCCGCCCTCAAGCGCTTCCAGGCACGCCACGGCCTGCCTGACGATGGCGTCATGGGCCAGTACACCTATGCGGCGATGAACATCAGCGCCCAGATCCGCCTCGGCCAGCTCGAGACCAATCTCGGCCGCATCCAGGCCCAGGCCGGCACGCTCGGCCAGCGCTATGTCAATGTCAACATTCCGGCCGCCCAGGTCGAAGCGGTCGAGAACGACCGCGTCGTGCTGCGCCACACCGCAATCGTCGGCAAGGTCGACCGCCAGTCGCCGATCGTCAATTCGAAGATCAACGAGATCATCGTCAATCCATATTGGAATGCCCCGGTGTCGATCGTCCGCAAGGACATCATCCCGCTGATGCGCAAGAACCCGAACTATCTGACCGACAACAAGATCCGCCTGTTTGCGCCGGACGGCAGCGAGGTCGATCCGATGAATGTCGACTGGTCGACCGAAGAGGCAGCGAAGTACCGCTTCCGCCAGGATCCGGGCGCCAACAACGCCATGGCGTCGGTGAAGATCAACTTCCCGAGCCCGGATGGCGTCTACATGCACGATACGCCGCAGCAGAGCCTGTTCGGCAAGCTGATGCGCTTCGATTCCTCGGGCTGCGTCCGCGTCCAGAACGTGCGCGACCTCGTCACCTGGATCCTGCGCGACACGCCGGGCTGGAGCCGCTCGCATTTCGAGCAGGCCATCAAGTCGGGCGAAAACACCCCGGTCCCCGTCACCAACCCGGTGCCGGTCTATTTCACCTACGTCTCGGCATGGTCGACCGGCGATGGTGTCGTGCAGTTCCGCGACGACATCTATGGCCGCGACGGCGTCGACGAGCTGCAGATCACCTCGGCTCTCTGACCGGGCCGCAGCGACCTTTCGAAAGGCCGTCCCTCGGGGCGGCCTTTTTCGTATCGGTGCCGACATTGGCGAATGGATGCTGCTGCTCGTCCGCCGAGAAGAAGTGCACTTCCATCAGCACCGGCCCATCCGGACCCCGGAAGAACAACAGCTCGGCGTTTGACGCTGTCCTGAACTCTTTGACAATTTCGGATGCGTCGTTGCGATCGAACTCCTGAAACTTGACGCCAAGAGAGTCCAGCAAGGTCCGGGCATCGGCAAGCGCAAGCCCGGGCTGGACGCGGCCCAGCTCCACCTTGATCCCGCGTGCGAGGCGGATGCGTGTCTTCTTGGGTGACGGTTCGCCTTCCGGCGTGTCCCAAAGTTCCACCCAGAACCTGGTCACGACAACCTGGTTGTCGCGTGCCTGAAGATTGATCTCGAAGTCAGCGTAACCAAGCTGGCACGAGAAGAAGCTTTCGTTCGCAAAGTCCCAGCGATCGGGTGTTCCGAGGAAGTACCCGATTTTCCCCAGCGTGCTGTCAGGCCAGAGCGGGCTTTGCTGCTCGCCGCGCCGCATCAATTCGAGCGACATCTTTTGCATGGCGGCATACTGCTTGGGGGGCCTTGCAGGTCAAGCTCATCGCAAGGCGGTGCCGGCGTTATCCCGCGCTATCGCTCCGTGGACCCGCCCCTTTTTCGGTCGCAGTGGCCGTTTGGTCCAAATGCGACCACGAAATTTCGCACCGCACGTGGCGACGCTGGGGCAAGTATGTTAATGGCCGCCGAACTTCCCCGATGCCCCTCCGGACCAGTCCCCGGAACAGCAAGGATCAGAACCGATGGCCGCTTCGAAACACCTCGAAACCTTCTTTGGAACCCCGCTCGAGGAGGCTGATCCCGAGATCTTCGGCTCGATCCGCAACGAGCTCGGTCGCCAGCGCCACGAGATCGAGCTGATCGCCTCGGAAAACATTGTTTCCCGCGCCGTGCTCGAGGCCCAGGGCTCGATCATGACAAACAAATATGCCGAGGGTTATCCCGGCAAGCGCTATTATGGCGGCTGCCAGTTCGTCGACGTCGCCGAAGAGCTCGCCATCGAGCGCGCCAAGAAGCTGTTCGACTGCAAGTTCGCCAACGTCCAGCCGAACTCCGGCAGCCAGATGAACCAGGCGGTGTTCCTGGCGCTGCTGCAGCCGGGCGACACCTTCATGGGCCTCGACCTGAATTCGGGCGGTCACCTGACCCACGGCTCGCCGGTCAACATGTCCGGCAAGTGGTTCAAGGTCGTCTCCTATGGCGTGCGCAAGGACGACAACCTGCTCGACATGGACGAGGTCGCGCGCCTTGCCCGCGAGAACAAGCCGAAGCTGATCCTCGCCGGCGGCACCGCCTATTCCCGCATCTGGGACTGGAAGCGCTTCCGCGAGATCGCCGATGAAGTCGGCGCCTATCTGATGGTCGACATGGCCCACATCGCCGGTCTCGTCGCCGGCGGCGTGCATCCGTCGCCGCTGCCGCACGCCCATGTCGTCACCACCACCACGCACAAGTCGCTGCGCGGTCCGCGCGGCGGCATGATCCTGACCAATGACGAGGACATCGCCAAGAAGATGAACTCGGCCGTGTTCCCCGGCCTGCAGGGCGGCCCGCTGATGCATGTCATCGCCGCCAAGGCCGTTGCCTTCGGCGAAGCGCTGAAGCCCGAGTTCAAGACCTATGCCGCCAATGTCGTTGCCAACGCCAAGGCGCTGGCCGCAAGCCTCAAGGACACCGGCCTCGACATCGTTTCGGGCGGCACCGACAACCATCTGATGCTGGTCGACCTGCGCCCCAAGAACGCCACCGGCAAGCGCGCCGAGGCAGCTTTGGGCCGCGCCAACATCACCTGCAACAAGAACGGCATTCCCTTCGACCCGGAAAAGCCCTTCGTCACCTCGGGCGTGCGTCTCGGCACCCCGGCAGGCACCACGCGTGGCTTCGGCGAAGCCGAGTTCCGCGAGATCGGCCAGCTGATCACCGAAGTGCTGGACGGCCTCAAGGTCGCCAATTCGGACGAGGGCAACGCTGCCGTCGAAGCGGCGGTCAAGCAGAAGGTCGTCAGCCTGACCGAGCGCTTCCCGCTCTATCCCTATCTCGGCTGATCCGGGGCCATAAGGGCCTTCCACATTTCGAAGCCCCGTGCCGGTCATCCCGGCATGGGGCTTCTGCTTTTCCGGACGATGCATTAAGCCTTTTCCGGTCGGGGATTCGAATGACAAGGCTGAACGATGCGCTGCCCATATTGCCAGTCTGAAGACACGCAGGTGAAGGACTCGCGTCCGGCCGAGGATGGTGCCGCGATCCGTCGCCGGCGCATCTGCCCGGTCTGCGGCGGCCGCTTCACCACCTTCGAGCGGGTCCAGCTGCGCGACCTCGTCGTGCTCAAGAAGACCGGCCGCAAGGTGCCGTTCGACCGCGACAAGCTGGCTCGCTCGGTCGAGATCGCGGTGCGCAAGCGCAATGTCGATCCCGAGCGCATCGAGCGCGCCGTGACCGGCATCGTCCGCCAGCTCGAAAGCTCCGGCGAAACCGAGATTCCATCGGGCGAGATCGGTCGCCTGGTGATGGAGGCGCTGAAGACGCTCGACGACGTCGCCTATGTCAGGTTTGCATCCGTCTACCGCAATTTCCGCGAGGCCAAGGACTTCCATGAGGTGCTGGGCGAACTGAAGGGCGACGAGGAAGCCAGCTGAACGATGGTCGATATGAGTGCATCCGGGCAAGACAGGACAGACCGCCGTTTCATGGCAGCCGCAATCAGGCTGTCGCGCAAGCATCTCGGACTGACATCGACAAATCCTGCGGTCGGCACGCTCATCGTCCGTGATGACGGCAATGGGCCCGTCATCGTCGGTCGCGGCGTCACCGCCATTGGCGGGCGGCCGCATGCGGAAGCCGAAGCGCTCGCCGAAGCGGGCGAGCTGGCGCGCGGCGCCACCGCCTATGTCACGCTCGAGCCCTGTGCCCACCACGGCCGCACGCCGCCTTGCGCCAATGCGCTGGTTACTTCAGGCATAAGCCGTGTCGTCGGCGCCGCCAGCGATCCCGACCCGCGTGTTTCCGGCAAGGGCTACGCGATCCTTCGCTCAGCCGGCATCGAAGTCAAAGAGGGCGTTCTGGCCCGCGAGGCCGCCGACCAGCTCGCCGGTTACATGAATCGTTCGATGAGAAAGCGCCCGGAAGTGATTCTGAAGCTTGCGCTTTCCGCCGATGGCATGATCGGCCGCCGCGGCGAGGGGCAGATCGGCATAACAGGCGAGATCGCCCGCCGCCAGGTCCATGTCATGCGCGCCGAATGCGAAGCCATCCTGATCGGCATCGGCACCGCCATCGCAGACGACCCCGAGCTCACCGTGCGCCTGCCCGGGCTGCGCAGCCGTTCGCCGGCCCGCATCGTGCTCGACCGGCTCATCCGACTGCCCGCGACTTCGAAACTGGCGCGCTCGGCCTCCGACGTTCCGGTCATCGTCGCCGCCTGTTCCGAGAGCCACGCCGCTAACAGGGCGGAGCTGGAACGCGCCGGGGTGAAGTTCCTGGCCACCGAGACCTATGATGGCCGCGTCGCCCTTCCGGAGCTGCTCGAGGACCTCGGCAACCAGGGCATGTCGCGCATCATCGTCGAAGGCGGCGCTGACACCGCGCGTGCCTTCCTCGACGAGGGGCTGGTCGACCGTATCGCACTGTTCTACGGCCCCGAGGCCATCGGCGCCGACGGTATTGCGGCCCCCATTGGCCGCGACCATATACCGGCAGAGTTCACGCTCGTGCGCGAGGCGCGCTACGGCGAGGACAGCTTCGCCGAATGGATAAGGGAAATCTGATGTTTACCGGGATCGTCACCGACGTGGCCACAGTCGCGTCCGCAGCCCAGCTCGACCAGGGCGTGCGCCTGCGCATCGACACCGCCTATGATCCGAAGACCATCGACATCGGTGCCTCGATTGCCTGCTCCGGCGTCTGCCTGACCGTGGTGGCGCTGCCCGAGGCAACCTCGAACGCCCGCTGGTTCGAGGTCGAGGCCTGGGAAGAGGCGCTGCGACTGACCACGGCGAGCGACTGGAAGGCCGGCAGCAGGATCAATCTCGAGCGGGCGCTGAAGATCGGCGACGAGCTCGGCGGCCACATCGTCTCGGGCCATGTCGACGGCATGGCCGAGATCATCGCCCGCGAGGACGAGGGCGAAGCGGTGCGCTTCCGCCTCGAGGCGCCGCGCGAGCTGGCCAGGTTCATCGCACCCAAGGGCTCGGTTGCGCTCGACGGAACGTCGCTGACCGTCAACAAGGTCGAGGCCACCCGCTTCGACGTGCTGCTGATCCATCATTCGTTGCAGGTGACGACCTGGGGCGAGCGCAAGGTCGGCGACCGGGTCAATCTCGAGATCGACACCATGGCGCGTTATGCCGCGCGCCTGGCCGAGGCGGCAAGGGAAGGGCTCTGACGCCGGGCGCTGACGCCGGACACTGGCGCCGCTCGCTGGACAGCGGTTTCCTGCCACAGGCCTTAACACTTCGCTTGCGAACTCATCCGGTTCGGCCTAAGTCAGCCGCTCCTGCCGGAGATTTTACATGGCCAACGACAAGAAACTGAAGCTCCTCATCGTCGAGGCGCGCTTCTACGACGACCTTTCGGACGCGCTGCTGGACGGCGCCAAGGCCGCACTCGATGCCGCCGGCGCAGGCTATGACGTGATCACGGTTCCCGGCGCGCTTGAAATCCCGGCCGTAATCTCGTTCGCGCTCGATGCGGCCGACGACGAAGGCACCCATTATGACGGTTATGTCGCCCTCGGCACCGTCATCCGCGGCGAGACCTATCATTTCGACATCGTCGCCAACGAATCCTGCCGCGCCATCATGGATCTGTCGGTCGGCGAGTCGATTGCCATCGGCAACGGCATTCTGACGGTCGAAAACGACGACCAGGCCTGGGCGCGTGCCCGCCGCACCGAAGGCGACAAGGGTGGCTTTGCCGCGCGCGCGGCCCTGACTATGATCGCCGTGCGCGAAAAACTCGGAGCAGCCCGCTCGTGACGTCTTCCGAAGATAACGGCCAGCCGCCAGTCCGCCACGCCAACAAGCGCGGCGCTGCCCGTCTGGCCGCCGTCCAAGCGCTCTACCAGATGGACGTGGCCGGCAGCGGCCTGCTCGAAATCACCGCCGAATACGAGGCGTTCCGCCTCGGCAAGGAAGTCGACGGCGCGCTCTACCGCGAGGCCGACGCCCAGTGGTTCCGCGCTATCCTTGCCGGCGTCGTCGAAAATCAGAAGGTCGTCGATCCTGTCATCCGCCAGTCGCTGACCGAGGACTGGCCGCTGTCGCGTCTCGACTCGACATTGCGCGCCATCCTGCGCGCCGGCGTCTATGAATTGATGAAGCGCCAGGACGTGCCGGTGGCGGTGATCGTGTCGGAATATGTCGACATCGCCAAGGCATTCTACATCGAAGACGAGCCCAAGCTCGTCAACGCCGTACTGGATCGTGTCTCGCGCAAGCTGCGCGGCGAAGGCAAGGGCAAGGACGCATTATGACCGGTGGCGAACGCGAAGCGCGGCGAACTGCCTATATTCTCGCCGCATCGCAAGCCATCATCGGTTCCGCCGCCCCGATCTCCTTCGCCATCGGCGGTCTCGCCGGCTACTATCTGCTCGACGCCGACAAGTCGCTGGCGACCCTTCCCATCACCGGCTTCAGCCTGGGTCTGGCGATCGGCGCCTTGCCGGCGGCGGTCATCATCCGCAGGCTCGGCCAGCGCAGCGGCTTCATGTTCGGCACCGCCGTCACCGCCATCGGCGGCGCGGTCGCCACGCTCGCGCTGTTCCGTGCCGAGTTCTGGCTCTTCGTCTTCGGCCTCGTGCTGCTTGGCGCCGGCGGTGCCTTCGTCCAGCAATTCCGCTTCGCCGCCGCCGACAATGCGCCGCCCCAGTTCAAGGCCAATGCGATCTCCTTCGTGCTCGCTGGCGGCATCATCACCGCCATCATCGGGCCGCAGATCGTCATATTCACGCGCGAGCTGTTCGCGCCCGTGATGTTTGCCGGCTCCTTCGCCTCGATCATCGGCCTGGCCGCCGTCGGCGCCATCATCCTGTCCTTCCTCAGGGTCAAGGAACCGGTTCACGATCACCAGGCGGCTTCGGAGGCCGGCGCGCGGCCGCTGAAGGAGATCGTCACCGAACCACGTTTCGCCGCTGCACTCACCTGCGCCGTCGGCAGCTACACGCTGATGAGCTTCGTGATGACCGGCGCGCCCTTGGCCATGGTCGGCTGCGGTTTCTCGCCTGACGAGGCGACGCTGGGCATTTCCTGGCACGTCATGGCGATGTTCGGTCCCAGCTTCTTCACCGGCCGCGTCATCCAGCGTTTCGGCGCCGAGCGTGTCGTTGCCTTTGGCCTTCTGCTGCTGATCGCCTGCGCCATCGTCGCCCTGTCGGGCATCGCACTGTGGCAGTTCTGGACGGCTCTGATCCTGCTCGGTCTCGGCTGGAATTTCGGTTTCATCGGTGCAACGGCCATCGTCTCGACGGCCTATCGCCCGTCCGAGAAGAGCAAGGTCCAGGGTTTCCACGACTTCGTCCTGTTCGGCGCCGTTGCCTTCGCCTCGCTGATGTCGGGCGCGGTCTACAACGCCTATGGCTGGGACACGCTCAACTGGATCGTCTTCCCGGTCAGCGCCATCTGTCTCGCGGCGCTGGCCACGCTGTCCCTGGCGCAGCGCCGGCAGCCCACCTGACAGGCTGCTCCTGACAAGACGTTGTCGGGAGGAGGTCCTCCCGATTTTCTTTGATACTCAGAAAAATATTGCGCTGCCCCTGCGCATTGTGAAACCGTATGCCCCGACGAAAGCTGGGTCGCCATGCTCATATGCGGCCACCGAAATCCTGAAGTGAGAAGGGGCCTTTCATGTACAAGAAATCCATCGCGGCTGCGGCCATCGTGCTCGGCCTCGCCACGGGTGCCGCGAGCGCCCAGGTGGTGGTGTCTTCCAAGATCGACACCGAAGGCGGCGTGCTCGGCAACATCATCAAGGCAGTGCTCGACGCCAACAACATCGCCACCACCGACCGCATCCAGCTCGGGGCGACGCCCGTCGTGCGCAAGGCGATCACCGCAGGCGAGATCGACATCTATCCCGAATACACCGGCAATGCCGGCTTCTTCTTCGAAAAGGCCGACGATCCGCTGTGGAAGGATGCCGCCAAGGGGTTCGAGACCGCCAAGAAGCTCGACTATGACGCCAACAAGATCGTCTGGCTGTCGCCGTCGCCCGCCAACAACACCTGGGCGATCGCGCTGCGCAAGGACGTGGCCGAGGCCAACAAGCTCGCCACGCTCAGCGACTTCGGCAAATATGTCGCCGGCGGCGGCACCGTCGTGCTGGCCGCGTCGTCCGAATTCGTCAATTCGGCAGCAGCCCTCCCGGCCTTCCAGACCACCTATGGCTTCACCCTCAAGCCCGAACAGCTGATCACGCTCTCCGGCGGTGATACTGCCGCCACGATCGGTGCGGCCGCCAACCAGACCAACGGCGCCAATGCCGCCATGGTCTATGGCACCGACGGCGGCATCGCGCCGTCCGGCCTCGTCGTGCTCGACGACGACAAGGGGGTGCAGCCGGTCTACCAGCCGGCGCCGATCATCCGAGAGGCCGTGCTGAAGGAGCATCCGGAGATCGAAACGCTGCTCAAGCCGGTGTTCGAGAAGCTCGATCTGGTCACGCTGCAGGAGCTCAACGGCCGCGTCCAGGTCGGCGGTGAGCCGGCCAAGGCCGTCGCCGAAGATTTCCTGAAGAAGAACGGCTTTCTGAAGTAAGCTCTTCCGGCGCGTGCTCGCTTACGGCGCCGCGCGTCCTTTTCGGACGCACGGCACTGCAAGACAGGAACTCCGTGAATGATCCCGTGCGACAATCGCCATCGATTGTCGGGGTCATGCATCGGGGTGCGCGCCAGGGGAACCGGGGACGCATCGCAGTCGTGAGCATCAGGTTCGACAAGCTTGGCGTGGTGATCGCCATGATCGCCTGTTATGGCGCCTTCTCGGCGCCATTTGCCATTTTCCGCGCCAACCGCATCGTCGCTGGCGAGCCGCGTTCGATCATCGAGGCCCTGCCGCAGCCGCCCGGCGCGGTTCTGCTTGCCGTTCTGGTTGCAGCCGGCCTCATTGCCCTGTTCAGGACGCCCCTGGTGGCACGGCTTGGCGCCGCCGCTGTGACGCTTGCGTCGCTCGCATTGCTCATCGGCGTCGCCGGCAGCCACCTGACCCCTGAAGGCAACACCTTTGCCCGGATATCGCCGGCCTCCGGCTTCTGGCTGCTGATCTTTGCCTTCACGCTTCTGCTCGCCGATGTCCTGACCCGGCTGCAATTGTCGCCGGTCGGGCGCGTCGTCGTGCTCGGCATCGCCGCCGCGGCAATCTGGCTGCTGCTCGCCTCGGGCCAATGGGACAGTCTGTCGATCCTCAAGGAATACGCCAATCGCGCTGACAGTTTCTGGAACGAGGCGCGGCGTCATGTCGAACTGGCCCTCGGCTCGCTTTTTGCCGCCACCCTTGTCGGCCTGCCGCTCGGCATCCTGTGTCACCGTGTCCAGGCGCTGCGGGACGGCGTGCTCAACGTGCTCAACATCATACAGACCATTCCGTCGATTGCGCTGTTCGGCATCCTGATCGCGCCGCTCGGCTGGGTCGCCGCCAATGTTCCCGGCGCCTCAGTGCTCGGCATTCGCGGCATAGGTGCTGCACCGGCCTTCGTCGCGCTGTTTCTCTATTCGCTGCTGCCGGTGGTCGCCAACACCGTCGTCGGTCTTGCCGGCGTGCCGCGTGCAGCCAATGACGCGGCGCGCGGCATGGGCATGACGGGCTGGCAGCGGCTGAGCGGCGTCGAGTTCCCGCTCGCCTTTCCCGTCATCCTGACCGGCATCCGAATCGTGTTGGTCCAGAACATCGGCCTTGCCACCATCGCCGCGCTGATCGGCGGCGGCGGTTTCGGGGTCTTCGTTTTCCAGGGCGTCGGCCAGACGGCGATGGATCTCGTCCTGCTCGGCGCCGTGCCGACGGTAGCGCTTGCCTTTGCCGCCGCCATCATTCTCGACGCAGTGGTCGAAACAGTCGCGACCCGCAAATCCACCGAAGTGGCTGCCGCATGATCGAAATCGACCACATCACCAAGCGCTACGGCGAGACCACTGTCGTCGACGACGTCTCGATGGTCATCGAGCCGCGCACGGTCACCGTGATCGTCGGCACCTCCGGTTCGGGCAAGACGACGCTGTTGCGCATGATCAACCGTCTGGTCGAGCCGAGCTCCGGCACGATCAGGCTCGACGGCATAGACAACCGCTCGGTGCCGGGCCATGAGCTTCGCCGCTCCATCGGCTACGCCATCCAGGGCAATGGTCTGTTTCCGCACCGTACCGTGGCGCAGAACATCGCCACCGTTCCCGCGCTGCTCGGCTGGGACGCCGCGCGCATCAAGGCGCGGGTCGACGAGTTGCTGGCCTTGCTGCAGCTCGATCCCGCAGCCTTTGGCCCGCGTTATCCGCATGAGTTGTCGGGTGGCCAGCAGCAGCGTGTCGGCGTCGCCCGCGCGCTCGCCGCCGAGCCCAACGTGCTTCTGATGGACGAACCTTTCGGCGCGCTCGACCCGATCATCCGCACCAAGGCGCAGGAAGACCTGCTCGCGATCCAGAAGCGCTTCGGCACCACCATCATCCTCGTCACCCACGACATGGAGGAGGCGGTTCACCTCGGCGACCGCATCGCCGTCATGGATGCCGGCAAGCTCGTCCAGTATGCGACACCGGCCGATATCCTGGCCAATCCCGCCAGCGATTTCGTCGAGACGCTGATTGGCGCCTCCGACCGTCCGTTCAAGCTTCTGTCGCTCGGCACCGTCGGTGATGCCGTCGAGCCGGGACCGGCGGCAGGCGAGGGCATCCGTGCCGGGGCAAGCCAGCGCGACGCGCTCGCCGAGCTGTTGTGGTCGGGACGCCCCGCCATGCCGGTGACGGGCGAAAATGGTGCTGCCCTTGGCCGCGTGACGGTCGAAGGCCTTGTGAAACGTGCCGCGAGGCCGCAATGAGGGCCTGGCTTCCGCTGCTGCTGCGCCTGTGCCTGCTGGCGCTGCTGGTGGCGTTCCTGAGCAATCCGCTGTGGTTCGAGCCGCTGCTCAGGCCGCTGACCCAGAATGGCGCGCCGGCGGTCTACAACCAGGGCAGCCTGCTGTCTCTGGCGCTGCTGCACCTGCGCACCGTCGCCATCGCCACCGCTGCGGCGATCGTCGTTGCGGTTGCACTCGCCATCCTTGTCACCCGGCCAATCGGCGCCGAATTCCTGCCCCTGTCGCGCAGCCTGGTGAATATCGGCCAGACATTTCCGCCGGTCGCGGTGCTGGCGCTTGCCGTTCCCGCCGTCGGCTTCGGCGAGAAGCCGACGCTGATTGCGCTGTTCTTCTACGGCCTGCTGCCGATCTTCGAAAACACGCTGACCGGCCTCACCACCACGCCGCCCAGCATCGTCGAGGCGGCCCGCGGCGCCGGCATGACCGGCTGGCAGCGCCTCACCAAGGTCGAGCTGCCGCTTTGCCTGCCGGTCATGCTCGCCGGCATCCGGCTGTCGGTCGTCATCAGTCTCGCCACTGCCACCATCGGCTCGACCGTTGCCGCAAAGACCCTCGGCGAGGTCATCATCGCCGGGCTGCAATCCAACAATCTGGCCTTCGTCCTGCAGGGCGGGCTGATCGTCGCGGCCCTTGCCGTTCTGATCTATGACGCGCTGTCGGCGCTGGAGCGCATGGCGGCGCGGCGCATGGGGCAGGTGGCCTGAGCGGCCTACCGGCCACGCGCCGGATAGTCGAGCGTGATCTCGAGCCGGTTGCCCGCTGCACCAACGATCCAGCGGCGGCGCAGCACGGCAAAGTCGTGACTGGCGCCGTTTGCCGACACCGTCACCACGTCGCCCGTCTGGCACTGTGGCGAAAGCGCAAGCGTGCCGAGCACACCCTCCAACCCCGCCTTGCCGGCATGGATCCGCGCCGAGCGGGTCAACGTCACGTCGATCGTCTCGGCAGTTGCGCCGCCGCCGAGACTCGGTGATTGATCTGGCTGATGCCCCGGTCTGCCATTTGAAGGAGTTCTTGCCATGGTTTGGCGTCTCTCTAAGATCGTGATGTGTCTTTGTCTTGCAGCTTTCGCCTTTCTGGTGGCGTTCGGCAATATCACCGACTACGGCTCCAACTTCGCCTTCGTCCAGCACGTCCTGAGCATGGACACCACTTTCCCGGGCAACGCGCTGATGTATCGCTCGATCACCAGTCCGACATTGTGGACCGTCGGCTACTGGTTGATCATCTTCGGCGAGGCGCTGACCTGCGTGCTGTTCCTGATCGCCGCGCTGCAACTCTGGCAGGCACGCAAAGGTTCGGGCCGGCAGTTCGATGACGCCAAGGGCTTCGTCGTCATCGGCGCCACCATGGGGTTCCTGGTCTGGTTCCTGGGCTTCATGGTCATTGGCGGCGAATGGTTCGCCATGTGGCAGTCGAGCACATGGAACGGCCAGGACGCCGCCTTCAAATTCTACATGACCATGCTGGCGGTGCTGATCTTCGTCAATCAGCCGGATCGTGATCTGGCCTGATGCTCCGAAAATCGGAATCGATGTTCGGAAAGCATGATGCGCAGAGCTGATGAGTTGGCGCGTTGTTTGTGCGTCTATCCGGACGCACGGCGCTCCAAAGCTCTGTTGTCGGCAATAACGGGGCGGCGAAAGCCGAGAAACACCTTTTCGATATCTTGACGTGCGCTGCCCTGTTTCGGATTGTTCGCCAGGGGCCGGAAACCAATGAGAGGCTGCCGGTCTCGTTCACTAGCCCGGGGAGGGGAATTCCGGGCACAATCAGGGAAGAGAAATTGGCAATGACAATGCTTTACGTCGTCATCGCCTGCGGCCTGCTATCTGTCCTGTACGCCATCTGGGCGACTCAGTCGGTGCTTGCATCCGACCAGGGCAATGCGCGCATGCAGGAAATCTCCGCCGCCATCCGAGAAGGTGCGCAGGCATATCTGGCGCGCCAATACACCACAATCGCCATCGTCGGCGTCGTCGTGTTCCTGCTCGCATGGTGGCTGCTTTCCGCGACCGCGGCGATCGGCTTTTTGATTGGTGCAGTGCTTTCAGGTGCTGCCGGCTTCATCGGCATGCATGTTTCGGTCCGGGCCAATGTGCGCACTGCGCAGGCCGCCTCCAACAGCCTCGCCGCCGGCCTCGACATCGCCTTCAAGTCGGGCGCCATCACCGGCATGCTGGTGGCCGGCCTCGCTCTGCTTGGCGTCTCTGTCTACTACCTCGTTCTGACCGGCCCGATGGGCCATGCGCCTGCCGACCGCGTCGTCATCGATTCGCTGGTGGCGCTCGGTTTCGGCGCTTCCCTGATCTCGATCTTTGCCCGTCTCGGCGGCGGCATCTTCACCAAGGGTGCCGATGTCGGCGGCGATCTCGTCGGCAAGGTGGAAGCCGGCATCCCCGAGGATGATCCGCGCAACCCCGCAACCATCGCCGACAATGTCGGCGACAATGTCGGCGACTGCGCCGGCATGGCCGCCGATCTGTTTGAAACCTATGCCGTGACCGTCGTCGCCACCATGGTGCTCGGCGCCATCTTCTTCGGCGGAACCGAGGTTCTCTCCAACGTGATGCTTTACCCGCTCGCCATCTGCGGCGCCTGCATCATCACCTCGATCGTCGGCACGTTCTTCGTCAAGCTCGGCTCCAACGGCTCGATCATGGGCGCGCTCTACAAGGGGCTGATCGTCACTGGCCTTCTCTCGATCGTCGGCCTGGGGGCGGCGACCTCGCTGACTGTCGGCTGGGGTGAAATCGGCACCGGGGGTGGTGTCGTGATCACGGGTCAGAACCTGTTCATCTGCGGCCTGATCGGCCTGGTGGTAACAGGGCTGATCGTCGTCATCACCGAATACTACACCGGTACCAACAAGCGCCCGGTCAATTCGATCGCCCAGGCGTCGGTCACCGGTCACGGCACCAACGTGATCCAGGGCCTGGCCGTATCGCTCGAATCGACGGCGCTGCCGGCCATCGTCATCGTCGGCGGCATCATCGCCACCTTCCAGCTTGCCGGCCTGTTCGGCACGGCCATTGCCGTCACCACCATGCTCGGCCTTGCCGGCATGATCGTGGCGCTCGATGCCTTCGGCCCGGTCACCGACAATGCCGGCGGCATTGCCGAAATGGCCGGCCTGCCCAAGGAAGTGCGTCATTCGACCGACGCGCTTGATGCGGTCGGCAACACCACCAAGGCCGTCACCAAGGGCTACGCCATCGGCTCGGCCGGTCTCGGCGCTCTGGTGCTGTTTGCCGCCTACAGCTACGACCTGCAGTACTTTGCCGCCAACAGCGCGCAGTTCCCGTATTTCGCCGACATCGGCACGGTGTCGTTCGACCTCTCCAACCCCTATGTCGTCGCCGGCCTGATCTTCGGCGGCCTCATTCCTTACCTGTTCGGCGGCATCGCAATGACCGCCGTCGGCCGTGCCGCAGGCTCGATCGTCGAGGAGGTGCGCAAGCAGTTCCGCGAGGATCCGGGCATCATGAAGGGCACCTCCAAGCCCAATTACGCCCGCGCCGTCGACCTTCTGACCAAGGCGGCGATCAAGGAAATGATCATACCGTCGCTGCTGCCGGTGCTGGCGCCGCTCGTCGTCTATTTCGGCGTGCTGCTGATCTCGGGCTCCAAGGCTTCGGCCTTTGCCGCCCTCGGTGCCTCGCTGCTCGGCGTCATCGTCAACGGCCTGTTCGTTGCAATTTCGATGACTTCAGGCGGCGGTGCCTGGGACAACGCCAAAAAGTCGTTCGAGGACGGCTTCACCGACAAGGACGGCGTCAAGCACCTGAAGGGCTCCGAGGCCCACAAGGCTTCGGTGACAGGCGATACCGTCGGCGATCCCTACAAGGACACTGCCGGCCCGGCAGTGAACCCGGCGATCAAGATCACCAACATCGTCGCCCTTCTGCTGCTTGCCGTGCTCGCGCATAGCGGCGGCTGATCCTGCCGAACTGCTTGCCTCTCTGAGGCAGAACCATTGATCCCGTCCGCAGCCTCTGCGGGCGGGGTTTTTCGTAGGCCTTGTCCAGCCCAAAGAAAAACCCGCGGAATTGCTTCCGCGGGTCCTGTTGCCTGAGATTTCTGAACCTCAGTGGGCGGATCAGCTGCCGCCGAAGATGCTGCTGGCAGCACTCGACCCCATCTTGCCCGCGCCCGAAAGCAGCTGGCCGAGGAAGTTCTGGTCCTTGCCGCCGGTCGGCGTCGTGCGCGAGATGAAGTCGAACACCTTGCCTTCCTGAAGGCCGTAATTGGCGATGTTCGAGACGCGGCCGTCGGCGCCGAAATAGACGGCCAGCACGCGCTGTTCGATCAGCTTCGGCTTGGCGAAGGCGACGGCGCGCCGGCGCGTCTGGGAGATGTAGTAGAACACCTCATTGTCGAAGGTCGCCGTCGTCGACGGCGTGCCGAGAGCGAGCAGCACCTGCTCGCGGCTCGAGCCCACCGGCACGGAGTCGATCGACTGCTGGTCGATGACATAGCCCTGGGTCAGCGTCTCGCTGGGGGTCAGGTCACCGAACGTCTTCGAGGTGTTGCATGCCGACAGCGCGGCAGCGGCCACGATCAGCGACACGGCGCCAGCCGGACGCAACGAAAATGGCATCTTGAATTTCAGCGAGTGCAACAACAACTCCATCCTGTCGTGCCAGAGCCCCTGCTTGCGCGAAGCCGCAAAACCGGTAAACCAGCTTGCGCGCCGATGCAACAAGGCCACTAAGCGAAACGGGTCCCCGGGAGACCGCCCTCAAAATGTTTAAGCGTCTGTTTGGCCGTGAACGCCAGGCCAATCGCGCCATCACCGAGGCGCTCTATACACGAATCGTGGCAGCCGCGCGGCAGGAACCTTTTTATTCCGCATGGAATGTTCCCGACACGCCGCTTGGCCGTTTCGAGATGCTTTCGCTGCACATGTTCCTGTTTCAGCATCGTTTGCGCGGCGAGCCGGGGGCTGCGGCCGACATCGCCCAGCGCCTGATCGACGAGTTCTTCCTCGATGTCGACCATTCGCTGCGCGAGCTCGGCATCAGCGACGTCGGCGTGCCCAAGCGCATGAAGAAGCTGGCCAAGATGTTTTACGGCCGCACCGAATCCTACAAGAACGCGCTCGAAGGCGACGATCATCCGGCGCTTGCCGCAGCACTTTTGCGCAATGTCCGCCCCGAGGTGAAGGACTGGCCGGAAGCCGCAGCACTCGCCGAATATGTCTTTGCGGCGAATCGCGCTCTTGCCGAGCAGCCGTCGGAAGACATATGTGCCGGCAAATTGTCATATCCGGCGCCACAGGCAGCCTGAAGGAGGCCACCCCATGATGCCTGACGAGACCCAGAGTCCGGTTTCCTTCAAGGTCAATGTCGCCAGGCTGCCGCAGAAGGGCATGGCTGTAACAGTCGATGCCGATGCCGCCCAGCGTGCCGCATTGGCCGAGGTGCATGGCCTGACGTCGGTCGAACGCTACAAGGCGGACCTGCTTGTCACCAAGTGGAAGCGCAATGGCGTCAAGGTCCGCGGTCGGGTCCAGGCAGCGATCACCCAGGCCTGCGTCGTCACGCTTGAGCCTGTCGAGGCGGTGATCGACGAGGATGTCGAGGGCGTTTTCCTGCCCGAGGACTCCAAGCTTGCCAGGCAGGGCTTCAACGCGGCCGGCGAAATCCTGCTCGACGCCGAGGGCCCCGACGCGCCCGAAACCTTCACCGGCGACACCATCGATGCGGGCGCGCTGGCCGAGGAGTTCTTCGGCCTCGCCATCGACCCTTATCCGCGCAAGACCGGCGTCGCGGTCGCCAGTACTGACGATGACGATGTCGAGCCAGTCGAGAGCGAATTCCAGAAAAAGCTCCGCCTAATATCCAAGAAGCTTTGAAAACGCCTGCCGTTTCGCGTAATCCCGGTTGTGCGGTTGCCCAAAACCGTTACCTTCGCCGGACTTTTGCGTGCCCAGCTACGCCAACAGTGAGATGACCGACGCGTGATCAAGATTTCCATTGATGCCATGGGTGGCGATCACGGCCCTTCCGTGATCATTCCTGCCCTGGCCAAGGTCGCCATCAGGCGCACCGATATTCGCTTCATCATCTATGGCCGCGAAGAAGTGGTCCGTCCCGAGCTGGCCAAGTATCCCAAGCTTGCTGCCGTCAGCGAGTTCGTGCACTGCGAGGTCGCCGTGCGCATGGACGACAAGCCGAGCCAGGCGCTGCGCCAGGGGCGCTGGAAGTCGTCGATGTGGAAGGCGATCGAAGCGGTCAAGTCGGGCACGTCGGACGCCTGCGTCTCCGCCGGCAACACCGGCGCGCTGATGGCGATGTCGAAATTCTGCCTGCGCACCATGGCGACGATCGACCGCCCCGCCATCGCTGCCCTGTGGCCGACGGCGCGCGGCGAGAGCGTTGTGCTCGACGTCGGCGCCACCATCGGCGCGGATGCGCACCAGCTCACCGATTTCGCCATTCTGGGCACCGGCATGGCGCGCGCCCTGTTCGGCATCGATCGGCCGATTGTCGGCCTGCTCAATGTCGGCGTCGAAGAGATCAAGGGCCAGGAAGAGGTCAAGGAAGCCGGGCGCATGTTGCGCGAGGCCAACATGGCCTCGATGAACTACCAGGGTTTCGTCGAAGGCGACGACATCGGCAAGGGCACCACCGACGTGGTCGTCACCGAGGGCTTTTCCGGCAACATCGCGCTCAAGACCGCCGAAGGCACGGCACGCCAGATCGCCGGCTATCTACGCGAAGCGATGAGCCGCACGCTGATGGCCAAGATCGGCTATCTCTTTGCCAAGGGCGCTTTCGACCGGCTGCGCGAGAAGATGGACGTGCGCCGCGCCAATGGCGGCGTCTTCCTCGGCCTCAACGGTATCGTGGTGAAAAGCCATGGCGGCGCTGACGCCGACGGCTTCGCCGCTGCCATCGAAATGGCCTATGATATGGTCCGGAACCGGCTGCTCGACCGTATCGAAGCAGACCTCGACCTGTTTCATGCACGCAACCCGCATGCTGCAATGGGTCGCCCCGCGGCCGCGGTCGAAGATCAGGAATAGGATTTTTCAACGTGATCAGATCAGTTGTGCGCGGCATTGGTTCGGCGCTGCCCCGCCGCATCATGAAGAACGCCGATTTCGAAGGCATGGTCGAGACCTCGGACGAGTGGATCGCCCAGCGCACCGGCATCCGCCAGCGCCACATCGCCGCCGACGACGAGACGACGGCCTCGCTCGGTGAGGCTGCGGCCCGCGCAGCGCTCGACAATGCCGGCCTGACGCCTGACGACATCGACCTGATCGTGCTCGCCACCTCGACGCCGAACAACACCTTTCCCGCCACAGCCGTCGAGATCCAGAACCGGCTCGGCATGCGCCATGGCTTCGCCTTCGACATGCAGGCCGTGTGCAGTGGATTCGTCTACGCCGTCACCACCGCCGACCTCTACATCAAGGGCGGCCTTGCCAGGCGCGTGCTGGTGATCGGCTCCGAGACGTTTTCGCGCATTCTCGACTGGACCGACCGCTCGACCTGCGTGCTGTTTGGCGACGGCGCCGGAGCGCTGGTGCTGGAAGCTGAAGAAAGTGCGGGCACCATCGCCGACCGCGGCGTGCTGGCCGCCAGCCTGCGCTCCGACGGAACGCACAAGGACAAGCTTTATGTCGATGGCGGTCCGTCCACCACCGGCACCGTCGGCCATCTCAAGATGGAAGGCCGCGAGGTCTTCAAGCATGCGGTGGGCATGATCACCGACGTGATCGAGGACGTCTTCGCCCAGACCGGTGTATCAGCCGACACACTTGACTGGTTCGTGCCGCACCAGGCCAACAAGCGCATCATCGATGCCTCGGCCAAGAAGCTCGGCATTGCCGAGGAAAAGGCCGTCGTGACGGTGCATCTGCACGGCAACACATCGGCCGCCTCGGTGCCGCTGGCGCTTTCGGCTGCCGTTGCCGACGGACGCATCAAGAAGGGCGACCTTGTCATGCTCGAGGCGATGGGCGGCGGTTTCACCTGGGGCGCCGTGCTCGTGAGGTGGTGAGCGCGCAGGCTCAGGCCTCCGCGCGGTGTCTTGAAAAGGTCATCGGATCGGTCCTTGACCTTGACGGATCAATTACTTAACCTCCGGCGCGTTGCTGGATTTCAGATATTGAGGATGGGGCCCGTCGCATGGGGGGAAAGACACTGACACGTGCCGACCTCGCTGAATCCGTCTATCGGAAAGTCGGCCTGTCGCGCACGGAATCGGCGCAGCTGGTCGAAACCGTTCTCGACGAAATCTGCGAAGCAATCGTGCGTGGCGAGACGGTGAAATTGTCGTCTTTCGCCACCTTCCACGTTCGCGACAAGAACGAACGTGTCGGCCGCAACCCCAAGACGGGTGAAGAAGTGCCGATCCTGCCGCGCCGGGTGATGACCTTCAAGGCATCCAACGTGCTCAAGAGCCGCATCCTGCGGGCTCACCAGAACGGCAAGTCCAAGGCCTCGAAGTAGGCAGCCAGCTCCCGATAATCCGGTTGATAGCCTGGTGCGTGATTCGCACCGGGCTTGAATGTTGTTGCCCAAAGCGCTGAAATGGATCACGAATCGTTTTTTGCGAAAGTGGCGACCATGGACAAGAGCCCCGACGCCTTCCGCACCATCAGCGAAGTTGCCGAAGACCTTGATCTGCCGCAGCATGTGCTGCGCTTCTGGGAAACCCGTTTCACCCAGATCAAGCCGATGAAGCGCGGCGGCGGCCGGCGCTATTACCGGCCGCAGGATGTCGAGTTGATCAAGGGCATCCGCCACATGCTCTACGAACAGGGCTACACCATCAAGGGCGTGCAGAAGCTGTTGCGCGACAATGGCAACCAGTTCCTGGTCGCCATCGGCAGCGGCGACATGAAGGCCGTCGAGGCAATCGCCCAGCGCAAGCAGGCCGAGGCGCCGCTGACGCCGGCAGCGCAGCCGCGCGGCCCCGATGAGGAGATGCTGGTCGGTGAGGCTCGCGCCAAGCCGAGCCGCCGCTTCTTCGGCCTGGGCAAGGGCGACGACGAGGGGCCGGTGGCAGCCGATTCCGGCAAGCTGTCGCGCGACAACCGCGCCTTGCTGCAGGAGGCGCTGTTTGATCTGCTCGAATGCAAGCGCCTGCTCGACCAGGTTCGTTGAGGCCGGTCAGGCCGACTAGAATATTCTGCTCGCGAATGAAGAAGTTGGCGGGAAAGCCGACGAATTGGGTTGACCGAAGCGGTCATATCAAGATACATCGCGACCGGTCCGGAGTGTAGCGCAGCCCGGTAGCGCACTTGACTGGGGGTCAAGGGGTCGTCGGTTCGAATCCGGCCACTCCGACCAATCAAAACAAAGATTTAGCCGCATCCCCCAGAGGTGGCTATAAAATTTCTAGCCACACTGTAGCCAGTAAGTCCGCTTCCGATGGTTGGCGGGCCGGTGGTGCCAACCAACGCAAAGTTGCGTTGGTTGCGGCCCTATCGCCAAACGCTGGTGACGAGGCGAGTCGAATGGAGCCCCTGGCGCGATTCGAACGCGCATCATCCAGTTACCGCTATCGGGCTAGAAGTCCCGCGCGGGTACAGGGGCAATAGGCGCCCACCGCTCGGAAGCGATGGGCATGCGGCGGGAGATGGGCATGTAGTACCCACACCCGCCGCGAAAAATGTCAGGCGGCAATCAGCACCGCAGTATCGAAGATACGGGGCGCGTCCTGGCCGTCGACAATGACAACGGCAAGCTGGCGGCCACGCATGGTCGCTGACCGATCGACGATGACCCCGGCTAATCTCTGGTCAGATTGGTGCGTCACGCGCCGTCCAACGGGTAGTTGTTCTGTCTGCATCGGTGAGGCTCCGTGGCTGTCGCTACCAATCTTTTGGTTGTGGTAACCATATTATTGGAATCGGTTTGCCGTCAACCACTTTTTTGGGTATCAGCGCCATATGAGTGTTACTGGCAATCAAATCAAAGCAGGACGCATCTTGGCTGAGCTTGAGCAAGTCGATCTTGCTGACGCGGCCGAGGTCAGCGTCAACACAATCAGAAACATGGAGGCACGCGGCTCCGAAGTGGTCCGCGTGCGCCTAGATACCGTTATCCGAGTTGGAAATGCCCTCCGTCGCCACGGTGTCATTCTGATGGATGACGGCGATAGAACTGACGGGGGTGTCGGGGTCAGATTGAGGGATCGAGCTGACGAGGATTGACCTTCGCCGCGCCCGCGATAAGGTCGCGCGGATAGGGGGAGAATCCACAATGAAGTACGTTGTAACGTTAGCTGCGTTTCTTGCGCCGTCGGCTGCATTTGCTGATGCCGTGGAAAGTGCCTATCGGCTGTGTCAGGTAATTGATGGCGCGGGGCTTTCGACACAACCTTGCGAAGTCTCGGGCTGGAGCGGAACCGTCACGGCTTACCTGGACATGACTGGCGGCGAAGCTCGAAAAACCTGCCAGGGCATGGCAGAGATGCTTTCTGCGAAGGGAATGCGTTTCCCAAAGCGGCAGTGGACGCTGCAGATCAAATCTCCATACAGCGGCGGCAATTCGATCGCTTATTGCAATCTGCCGCAGTAGCCGCTTGGGCGCCTACTCCAAGTCGCACCATTCTCCGATGTCGTTGCGAATGGCGGCCAGCTTATCAAGCACCGGATCTGGACCAGCGCGCAGAGGATCGTGCGCGTCAATCTTGTCCTGGAGCCATTCAAGGATTGGCTCATTTGCTCCGCTGTGGTCCGCGGCTCGAATGGCGGCCAGAAAGGTGCGCGCCTGGCCAGTGACCGTCCAACGAGAGGACATCTCAAGGAAGCCTGCAAAAGCCAACGCCTCTTGATCGGCTATCTTCTTGGCGCGCGCGCGCTTGCGCTCCTCTATCTGGCGAATCCGTGCTCGCTCTGCGGCCGATGCGGCCTCTACTTTGCCGCGTTCGCGGTCGGCGAGCAGACGCGCGATAAGATGCGGGAGGCAGTCTTCTAAATCGTTCTTGGGCTCCTCAGCCCACCTGCCACGGTAAACCTGGATCTCCAGAAAACCGCTCGGTTGCAATTGGTAGCCATCGCTTGGCCGCTGCTTTACTAAGTCCACATAGCGATCTGAAGCTCTCGGTAGCGAAATTGGTGCTCGCCGCAATTTTTCCCGCACGCGAATATTCGTATCGCGATAGTCAGACGAGACGATCAGACCGCCATCAACTCCCGGCGCAACTGAAAATCCGTGGGATTCGACAGCACGAGCAATAACATTGAGGATACGGAACACGCGCCGAAGGCATTCGCTTGGAGGTTCTTTCAGGACGGCGCGCATTTCTCGGTAGATTGGCCAACGAGACGGATCTGCAGCTATTTCGGCAACTGCGGGATGCGGGTTGACCAGACGCGTCGGAATTTTGAGGGCGCCAAGAGATCCAGCTATCTCTCGAACAAGTGAACGTCCGGCCGCGATTTCAGATCTTTCGGCAGCGATGCCTACGCGCAACGGGACGGATTTGTAGCCCTTTGGATGATCCAGAAGATGCGGACGCTCGGGGATTGGCTTCCCGTGGGCGACCTTCATCCAGTAGCCCTTTGGTGGCACGGGAATGCCGGCATCAATAATGGCAGAGCGTAATCGCCAGTAGTCACAATCCAGTGTGTCCGCGACCTTCTGGAGCGGCATGGCCCAGGCCTTGTCGTAGAGCTCTCGGCGAGGGATGTTAATGATTGTCATCGCCAATCGTTTATCCGCAGGCGATTGACACCAAGTTAGGATGGAGCCGAATGAGCGACGCCGAACGCATTGAAGAACTCGAGGCAATGTCCGGCCAAGCCTATCAAGTGATCGGGTGGCTGCTATCAGAGTGCGGCCTGTTCGAAACGGCGGAGGGCCAGCGCGTCCTGGACTACTTCTCGGAGGAAGGGCGCTACGACGACAATTTCCTGCCCTGGCCGCGCAGCGTCGACAGTTCGGGACTATCCTAGGATCTTGCACCGCTTGTAGAAGGTGCTGGCAAGTGGCTCCGAAAGCAGAGATATTCTTGCTAGCTGAGAAATCACCATCCCATCATCGTACAGTGTGTCCGTGTAATAGACGCCACGATACGTATAGGAGACAGACACAAGACTGTAGTGCGTGTTAGTGATGGATGCCGGTGTTTCGATGTTGTCGGCCGTCATTGTGGCGGAGCCCTTGTCAGGCGAGACAATGTACAGCGTATCCGGCAGACTGACTGAATCGTCCGTAATTTCGGGAGTGCTATTCTTGAAAAAGATGCTTGTCCCGGGCCATTTGCCACTCTCGCAGTAGACTTTCTGCGGTGCCTTTGCAGCAGCGAATGTCGTAGAAACGAAAATAGCCAAAAGGAGAACTAACGACCTCAATATACCCTCCGAGCAGCTTAGGTCTCCTCAATAGTTGCACACTCTCAGGCCGTCACCAACTTGCGATCCCGTTATCGGCATTCGCCCGCCTCAGATGTACTGACCTTCACTGCGACATTTATCCCACCATCCCCGTCCGCACCGGCTTGACCGCGGGCGGCGCCAGATTCACATACGGATCGATCGGCTTGCCGACCTCGTCGTCCCAGGTGTGAAGACGCTCGACCGTACAGCCACCTGACGACACCACGGTAAGGTCCACATGCCCGCCGATGCCGTAGTGGTCCGGCAGGTCAGGGCGAGCCGGGTTCTTGCCCTTCTTGCGGCGCATTGCTTCGAATAGGTCGACGCCGAGCTCTCGGAGGGTGCTACCGCGGCTGCGGATTGCTTCTGCCTCGGATGGCTCCAGGGGCGCCCCCCCACCGAACTCGCGGCCCGCGTCGCTGATCACGAACGGCTCGAAGCCCTCCAAGCCATAAGCGTTAGTGGTCGCGAAATATAAAATGCAGGGGCCACGGGTCTCGGAGATGCCAGCGATCACCACTTCGGCCGGTTCGGCAATATCGAAGCGGGTGCTGCGTGTGACGAGCCGTTGAACGCTTTCAATAACATCATCGAAGGTGCCTAAAGCGCTCAGCCCGACGATGGCCTTGGTATATGCCTCGACGGCACCACCGCCTCGACCTGTGACAGCCAATGGCAGACAGGGCGATGTCCAAACCTTGCGGCAGATCTCGACCAGCGTGCCATCATCGTGATATCGCGCGCCGTCCGTGAGGAGTTCGACTCGGTCGTCGTGGCATAGAGCATAGAAAGCGCTCATTTCTGGCTCCTGATGTTGAGAGAGAAGGTGTCGCCGAGGATCGCTCCGCCCGCGCTGCCTCCGCCGAATAAGGCGTCCAGCCCCGAATTGAGGAGCCGATCCGCAATGTTCGACAGCGCATTTGCCAGGGCATCAGCGGCGGACTTACCGTCAAGCATGTCCCGGATGAAGCCGCCCATTATGTCCGTGCCAGCATCGCGAAGTGCTTCCGCCGCCTCCCTTGCCCTGTCCTGGCCTTCGGCAAGCTTGGCGCTCTCGACGGAAGCCAACGCATATGCGCCAGCAAGCTCCTCGATCTTGGCTCGCAGTTCTGGCGTAATGGCAATGCCAGCGCTCTGGGCTGCGGTCAGCAGATCCTGCCCCGCGCGTGCCTTCTCGATCGCCAGCCCATAGTCATTGATCAGTGGATTGACGCCGGCCATTGCGACGGTCTCAGCCTTAATGGCCGCGGTGCGCTCCCTAATCTGCTCGACCTCGCGGGCAAAGTCGTCTTGGCGGGTGCGCTTTGTCTTGCCATCCTTGTCGCCGAGGATTGGGTAGTCGGCGAGCGTGATGGGCTTCTTCACACGGTTCGGATCGGTGATGGTGATTTCGGTTGGCTCTCGACGCGGTATGAGGTGATCTACAGCGCCAACACCTGCCGGATTTCGCGACTTTGAAGGACCAACAATGCCATCGAACGCCCCGTCGATGCGGTCCTGAATTCGCCCAGGCCCGATGTATGGATTACCGCCGATCTTATCGAGTCCGGTGGCTGCACCAAGATCCGCCGCGGCCTGGACAGCAGCATCGACGGCCTTGCCGACCCAGCCAATAAATTGCCCGATGGGGCCTTCGCCGACGCCGACGAATACGTCACCGACTTCGCGAATCGCTTTAGACAGTGGTCCAGAGAGGAAGTTGGCGAGTATTTTGCTAGCATCGGTCGAGTCGTCGAAGCGTGTGGCGGTGTCGACAAGAACGTTTTGAAGTCGGGTAAACCCGCCCGAGATTGTTTCTTCGGCGGTCGCAAGGCGGCCATCCAGTACCGACGCACCCGCGGCGATGCCGTCGAAAAATGCCTTGGACGATACCTTGCCGTCTTTTACCAGTGCGGTCAGCTTCGCGACTGAGCCGCCTGCCTCGCTGATGCCCGCCGCCGCTGCCTGCAGGACGCCAGGGAGACCGTCAATGAGCGAATTGAACTCTTCTGCCTGGACCCTGCCACCGCCAAGTGCCTGGCCAAGCTGGAGCAGTGCGCCAGAGGCTTGGGCCGCATCGCCACCAGACAGTTTGATCGCCTTGCCAACGTTGTCGACGAGCCCGACGATCTGCTGTGACGAAACTCCCAGCTCTTTCTGGGAAAGGGCAACACGACTGTACAGCGTGGCGAGGCCTTCAAGCGGCGCGGCGTTACGCTGGGCAGCCTCATACAGCGCGCCATAGGTCTTCGTCAGGTCTTCGCCGGCAAGGCCGGTGACCTTCAGGGCATTTTGAATTTTGGTGCCACTATCAAGCAGCGTTTTAACGCCCTGAGCGGAGAAGCCGGCTGCGACCGCACCACCGAAACCACGAATGAACGACCCGCCAGCCTGCTTGCCGATTACGTCGAGGTTTCTGTTCAGCTTACGGGCTCGAGCCTCGATCGCACCGAACTGACGGTTTGATACACCCTGTGCTCGAGCCAGGCCGCGCTCGAATGCCTTGAAGTCGGCCGAAAGGGAAACAACCAGCCTCTCCAGATCAGTGGCTGGCATCGGCGTCCCTCACTGCCGCCCAGGTGGCCAAAAGCGCCTTGGCGTCTGACAGACGGTCCGTAGCCGCAGCCCAACCGGCCAACGCCTGCGTGATCAGCGCATCAGCGACGTCATCGGCCGGAATGCCGGTGTCGAGCAGTTCGCGCACGAGCGCGTTCGCCGCAGAAGTCGCGGTGTCGAAGTTGTTCATTTTGTCTCCGTGAAAAGGAAAATGGCCGCGCAGGTGAAATTCTTGCAGCTTAGAATTATATGTGTTCGCGGGTGGTGGTGAGGGTTGGATGGCAGACTTCGTAGCGGTTCTGAAGAAGACGCTGGCCGGCATGGGCGACACCACGCCGGCCATGCGCGCGCGCGTCTACGACAAGGCGCGTTCAACTATTGCAGCGAAGCTCGCCGCGCTAAAACCGCAGCCGCCAGTCGCGATTGCCGAACGTCAGACATTGCTACTTGAAGAAGCCATCACGGCTGTCGAAGCGGAGTTCAATCCGCGGGTGGAAGACGATCTGCTGGCCGACCTGGAAACCGCCTTCGCGACGATCGACCGCGACACCGACCAGACTACATGGAGTCGGACTGCGGCTGAGCTAGACAAAGCTCTTTCTGAAATCGACGGGCGTGGCAAACTCCGGATCACATATCCTTCATCCAGGGTGGACACATTTGGCGGAACCACCCCGCGCGCATGGTTACTGACAGCGTCGGGAGCTAAGCCCCCCGAGCCAACCATCACCGAAGGCCCCAATTTCGAACTCAAAGGCAGTAAGCTTGCGGGCTCACATAGCTTTCCCAAGGCAAATGAGATCGAGAGGCAATCAAGGCTCCATGAGCAATTGAAACGGGCTGTTGTCGCCGCCGAGCCGATGCTGGCCAAGGTAGAGAACAAATTCCCCGAAATTGTTGGGGCCTACCGTGAGTACGCTGCAATACTCGATGAAAACACCGACGAGATAGATGTGGTCGCATTGTGGTCTGTTGGTGGAGCTCTACTGAGTTTTGCAGATTCCTATCGCGAGCAAAACCGAGACCGCACACTCGCTGAACCACTCGAACCCCAAACTGCCGGTGCGCTGCAAAGCATTACTCGTTTGCATGGTGCCTTCGTCATGGGCTTCGATGAGGGCCGCGATCTTGTTCTGAAGGCGGATGAGTTTCTGTTGAACACCGCCACTGTGGAAGCTGTCTCGGATCCAGGCAACGCTCTCCTAGAGGTATTTGCCGGCGACAAACGCCTGATCGAGTCACGGACGCTCAAGCAGAACAAGCCCGTCCGTGACTATGTTCACGAGTACGGGTGGACCACGACCCGAGTTGGGTACTCGGCTTACATTATTGTCAGAAATGGCGTTGTCTCCTTGCTAAAGCTTGTTGTCGGGACGGAAATCAACGTCACGACCGTCACGGGAGCTGCGTTGGCCGCCTCGGCAGTGAGCGGTGACCCGAACGCCGAATTCATTCGCGCGGCCTTGCCTGTCATTCATCAGAATGCAGCAAATATGCTTGCCTTCTTTGGGCATTCCCCCGAGTTCCGAGCATATATTGAGTGGGCGTTGGGTGTCCTGGGTGAAGACGACAAGGCGCGGGACTGACCCCCATATTTTGAATTGGGGAAATGCGCGCGTTGGGGGGCTGCCGGTCCGAGGAAAGGCACTCGGTTAGAGTCCGAAGTACCCCCCGGGGGCTATGCCTTGCCGAACACCCTGGCGCATTCCTCAAGCGCCGCAGAATCGACCACGCGCACGTTGACCGCTCGGGGCCGTCCATGGATCACGTCTATGTCATAGCGGACGTTTTCACCATGAACAGGCGTCCCATCTGCATCGCGCATGCGAAAGTAGATGGCTGGCTCGCCCTTGATGAACCCAAAGCCTTTCGGTGACGTCATCAGCACTTGACCAACCGGCATCAGGAGATACCCCGCAGGCGATGGGCTGCCTGGGCCTTCGAGCGAAGTCGTCGGGCCGCGTTGTCGGCATTGCGCAGGCTGGCGGAGGTGGTCGGGTATGCAGGGAAGGCTGTGAGGGTTACCTCCCACAAATCTACGTCTTCGATGATGCGCAGTGGCAATCTATCGCCGCCATCTTCCCATCGCTCGACGCGAACGTTGAAGCCAAAACTGCAGCCCTTTATGTCTTGCCGCCGCACCGTCCCCAGTGCCGTTTGCCCTTCAGGTGTCGTGGTGTCGACATCCAGGCTGAACCAGAGTCCAATGCGGTCTTCGCGGAGTGTCAGCGTGCCGGCAGACGCTCGGCCGATAACTCGACCACTATCGTGGTCGAGTAGGGCCACAACGTCCCGCTCCTTGAGCGTCCGGGCAAAAGTACCCGGAGCCAGCTTTTCGCGAAATGAATTGGCAATGATTGTCTCGTCGCCAAAGCGCGCCGCGTACCCAGATATCGTGTTATCGGGCATGCTTTCGTTCAGCCTCCGCCAGCTTCGCTTCACGCCTGCCCAGCCGTGAGCCGGCCCGAAGTTCGTTGGCTATCTCGACCGGATCGCGCGAACTGTACTGTGCGGTCCGGCCTGGCATCTGAATTCGCCTTGGGGCCTTCGTTCGCCGTTCGGTCGCCTTTTCCAGATCAGACATAGCCGGCCTCCGTGGCAGATCGGATGTAGCGGTCAATATGGCCGTCGCCGATGGTCCCCAGGAAGGTTGGCCGCAACGGTGGTAGGTACCCATATTGAACGTCTTCGCGTTCGAGGCCGTCCAGTATCTGCTCCGCATCAGCGCGAGCTGCTGCGACCGCCTCCAGGGCGGTGATGATGGCGCGAACGCGGCGACCGTATTCATCACGCACTGCCTTGCAAGCCGCGACCGACGCAATGGAGCGCCGATCAGCCATGCGCCTGCGGATGATTTCGATGGCAGCCTCAATGTCCGATGCCTTGCGACGCAGATCTTGGAGTCGTGCAGGCCGTCCATGAAGGCTGATGTCGACGGCGTCACCCAGAAGCTCAGCGACGCCGCTCCGGATTCCCGGTGCTGGTCGAGCGAGGATGTCCCGTTCCAATGACCGGTCTTCGGCCTTGGTTGCGGCAAGCTGGGCGTTCAACTCAGCCAGCTTCGCCTCCATGGCCGCATAGTCAGCATCAGCCTCGGCCAGCGTGGGGATGCGAAACGGTTCGGTCGCCGGGACAGATTTCTTCAGAAGGGCCATGTTCATTCCTTGGTGAAAAGTTCGCGAATGGCTTCGACTAGGGCCGCGCCATTGAGTGTGGTGGATTTACGGTGACCGGACGCCTGCCAGTGGCTTGCATTGGACCCGACCGGGACAAAGCGGCGGATGCCGTCTGGCGTGTGGATCGATATTTCGCTCCACGAGGAAACGATCTCGATCCTGTCCCAGCGCAACACGTCAGCATCGCCGTGGACAGCAATGGCCGCCCAGATTTCGAGCGCCATGCCGGCGGTGTCGATTGATCCTGGCGCGTTGGTCAGGTCGGCACCACCAGGTGTCAGAGCACGGTAGCCGCGTACGGCCGCAGGGACCAGCCGCAACGGCGCGTCGATAGCGACACCGATCAGCAGGTCAATGAAGTGCCTGATGTCGAGGGCTGGCGATTTGCCTGGGCCGCCGGACGGTAGCGTGCCTGCATCAGTAAGTGATCGCGCGACCGCTTTGGCGCGGCCAGGGTCGAAACCAAGACGCACGACGGCGCCAATGGCCTCATTGGTGGATGGCATTTTCAAACCTCGTTTTTGGGATTTGGCGAATTGAGGGGGCAAAAAGAAAAGCCCGGCCAAAGCCGGGCTGAGACGCGCGAGCGAACAGAGCGGAACTCTCGCGCGAATTGTCGGTGGATACTGCCCTTGGGTGTGTCCACCGTCATAGGCTAGCTCTGAAACAGAAAGGACAGCCTAAGCTGCCCTTGTTTATCTCTCTCCCCTACCCGTTGGGATTTGGAATTGGGTATACCCTACGATGCGCGGCGGGCTGGATTGGTCCAGAACGCGTCCACCGCTTGCAGGCCAAGATAGACGAGCGCTCGACCGCCGCCCTTTGCTCCAGCCTCGTTGCCAACACCGTGACGCCTGCCGATGGCCTCAAGGGTCTCGCCGTGGCAAACCGCGTCTTCAAAAGCTTCCCGTAAGAAGCCAAGCGCCGACTGGGCAGCGGCAAGCTCACGGCATGCGTCAATCTTGTTGAGCAGCGGCCAGTCGCCATTCCACTTTTTCGGCACAGGTGCGGCGCGCTTCTTTGTCTTGTCGGGGTCTGCCTTGACAGAGCGGGTGGCCGGCTCATCCAGCCTCGCCTTCTTCCCTGCGACCTTCTTGGTGCCTTTGTCGACAAGCTTCCCGGTGGACTCATCGAGGCGAAGGTCAGCCATGACATAAACGTTGTCGCTAGCATCGCGGCCGACAAGCTCTGTCGGGTCGGTGGCTGCGTCGAACAAGGCCCGGTAACGTTCGGCAAGGGCGAGGCAATGGTCGTTGCTCTCGGCACGTAGGAGCTTGGCGAGCGGCCAGTCCTTATTGTCGTTGGCCAGTTGCCCGCGATAATAGTGCGAAGAATACCATGCCTTTGCGGCTTCTTCTTGGCGGCTCTTGCCGCGTGGCTCAGTACATAAAAATCGGCTCGCCCCATTTCAGCAAGCGCGGAAGGCAATTTTTTCTGGCGGGTGGCCCTCGCGCGCTTGCGCGCGCACGCGAGGGATTCCTGTATTTGCACTAACGCGATGAGAGGGCGCCGGTCCGGGCAGCAGAGCGGCCTAGAGTGTGAGATACCCCTACGCCATGATCGTTGCTTCACGACATCTTGGCTGGCATGGTGGATTGGCGAGGGGCAAAATGCTGCAGACTTCATACCGCACCTGGTTTTTACGCGGCCTTCGTCTGGCCGTCCTTGTCGGCGTTGCCGCATCTGCTTGGCACGCTTGGGGTGTATACTCGAGGTATTTGGACGACCTCACACGGACTGCTGAGATGCAGTTGGGTTATGAATGTGCTGCCCGCGAAAGCGACGAACTTCTCCGCGCCCGAACGAACGAGTTCGGCAACATTAACATAAAGGATATCTGCTTCACCGGCCGCGACTTCTGGGTCTCTCCGCGAGAGATATCGGAGGTTCGCAGTGGCTCAATGAAATTTGAACCTAGCTTCCGCCCGTTTGATCTACCCAACTCATTGGTTGTCGGCACCCTGTGGGGACTAGCAACCGTGCTCGCCACGTTAGCATGCCTCGGCACAATTCGACTGACGCGATGGGTGTGGGGTTAGGCCGTCTACCTTCTCATTGTCGTTCCCAGCCTTAGGTGGCTTCCGATCGGTCAAGCGGTAGAACTCCTCCCAGGACATGCGTCGGCCGCGGTGGGGGCGGTTGGTGTCTGACGGGGCGGTGGTGGTCATGCTGCTTCCTCCGTATCGTCATCATCATCGTAGGCTGTCCCAATTTTTGACGCCCAGCCCTCGAACTTGGTCCGCGCCACAATGTCGGCGAAACGAGGCATGACGGGGCGTACCTTGGGTTTTGATGGCGCGTCGTCGACAATGACTGTGTCATTGAAAGGCCCGTTGTCATTGGCGGCAACCCGCTCGTATTCGAACTCAGCAAACTTGCTGCGCAGGACGCGGACGAACTTTGCGCCGACGAGATCGCCCGTGTCGTCGACGGTTGGTAGACCTGTTGCCGATACGATCCGGTCAAGCAGGTTTTGCCCTTTTTGTTGAGCGTTCTCATTGTGCGACTCGATGCAGATAGACATGTCGTCTTCGACGCCATTTTCACCGGTGAGGACAAGGTCGAGCCACTGCGATCCATCCTCACTGCTCACAGAAGCCTCGATGATTGTGAACGTCTCGCGTCGCTCGGTGAAGGCGCCAGGCTGGGAAGGTTTGTCATTCTTGATGGGCTCGTTCTGTTTGCGCTCGCCCTTTGGATCTTCCCGATAGCGCTCCTCGCGAATCCATCGCGCGAGGTGCATCCGCTCGATGCCACCTCCAGCCTGACGCCAGGACATGGCTGCCTTAACCATTTCGCGATGCAGTTCGTCAGAAGGTGCAAGTTTTTCGTATGCGGCCCGCGCAGCTGCGAATTCCTTGCGGACACCATAGGCGGTGTAGAGTTCGTCTATCCCACCTTGCACCGCCGCGGTGGCCGGCAGGCCATCCGCAGGCGGGGGGCAATCTTGTTCCTCCTTCCCTGTAACCGCGCCTGTCGGCGGGTACAGGTAGTCGGGTCTTTGTCCCGGCAGGTGGGACGCTAAATCGCTTTGTGTCCCGGTAGCGTGGGACAGTGCTGTCCCGGTAGCGTGGGACGCTACGGAATCGTCATTAGTGTCCCGGTGACGCGGGACGCTACCGGGTAAATGCCCCATCGCGGCAAGCTCAAGAACGTTTGCAACCGGCACATACCGAGAGCCGCGCCGGCCCTTCCCAAGTTCCTTGCGCGTAAGCCAATTGTTGTCGACGAGAAGGATAATCGCACGCTGGACGGCCGACCGCGACAGGTGCTTTGCACCTTCTGGTGCACGGCCGCGCATCGCGGCGACGATATGCCGGACCGACGCGAGCGCGTCGCCCTGGCTATTCATGTACCAGCCGACAAGAAATCTGTAGACCGTGCGGGCAGGTTCAGTCAGGCGGGGGTCGTAGTCGATAAGTTGGGACATTCGAAATTGCGCAACCGGATGCGGAAACGCATCCACCTTGTGCGTCCAATACTTCAGAGTGTCGGCAATCTTTTCAGGCTGGGTCACGGGCGACAGCCTCCCTGGCGAGTGCGGCGAGTTGGTCTGCGACGGCCGGCGGGAAGGTCACCGCAGCGCCTCCGAAATGCTGAGGGCCGAATACCCGCAAGCCGCCTTTGGTCCTTGACAGCTTGAGGTCGTAAAGCCGGATTCCGTTGTCGAGTTCGGCGTCAAATCGGGCGCAAACGCTCCCGCCACCCGGCGACGCCGGGCGAATACTGAGGATCTGCAATGGAAAAGATTCCCGTGGGTGGATTGGTGGCGGCCCTTGGCAGGCTCTTGTTACGTAACTAGCGGTGGGAGATGGCGGCCGAGGGATGGGTTACAAAAAATCGGGGTGTATCTCACCGACTATGCTGTGCGCCGCATAGACCGCTACTCTGACGCGCTTCTTGTATTCCTCCCATGTGACCGCCGCGTCCTGGCCGCTGATCTCCATTCGATATGCCTCAACCGCAAGAGGATAAGCGCCATCAGTACGGACTCACTTGGATTCATCGCGCTTACCCCGCCAATACGTTCCGGTATCCTCGCCGAGCAGCATGGCAATAGCGCGGTCCTCATCGAGTACGGCACTGCGGTGTATCGTCTTGGTTTCAGACCACTCTTTAACGCCCAGTGCGCGCCGATACACATTCACTTTCCGGCGAGACTCGATGTCATCGAACGGCTTCTCAGTGACGATGGTCTCTCCATATTCATGCGCCCGCGTACGCCCGACCGCGAAGGAGCGCAGGTCGAGCAGATTGTAGAAGATGACTGACCCTGTACTGCCGCTGATGAATGCTTCGCCCCAATGGAGCTTGGGGGCCACCTTTTTCACTGCCCGCAGTGCCGAGACGCGGTGCTTTTTCTCTGGTCTATTGATGCCCTGGTAGCACGCGAGCGTGACTTCTTCCCCGGTGAACGAGCGCCGTGGGTTCTCATGAAATAGAGCCTCCACGGCTCGCTCTATCTTGCCGGGCCCTCGGCTCATAAGTGTTTCCTCTTGGTCAAGTTGACCGACCGGAAACAGTTAAATTGTTTAACTGCTTCCCCTCTGCAATTATTGCGCACCGGAAACACTTACGCCGCCCTCATCTCAAACGCATCCGCGACGGCGATCTCTTCTGCGATCTCGAAAGCCCGGAAGAACTCCTCATTCGGGATGCCGGGGAAGCGATCACGGATCACTGAAAGCCGATGTTGAGTGGGGATGGCCCGGTATTCTTCGACGAGGAACCGGGCGAACTGTCCGGAGCGGTCGGTCATGCGGCCGCCCTCGCCGCGATGCGCTGGTTATCGTTGGATGGGACGACACGCCTGGAAGCGACCCATGTGTCTAGGTCATCAGTGGAGTAGACCACGCTCGCGCCAAGCTTTGCGAAGACCGGACCTGTGCCGGTGAGGCGAGCTTTGTCTAGGAATGACTTCGACAGGCCGATGTATTCGGCAGCCTGCCTGACTCTTAAATTTGCCATGGTAACTCCTCTGTGATGGTGGTGTTGCATGGCGTACTTAACTGTTTCACCGGCGGCGATTTAGGCAAACAAAACCCATTTATTCGCGGGGCGCATCTTCTTGAGCACTCTCGTATGTCGCGAGGCACGTGCGAACATGCGATTCAGACCGGCCGAACTTTTCAGCGGTGATGCGAAGAGCGTCCTCGTAGAGGAGGCCATCTTCTTCCCTCATTCGACGGAACTGGTCGGCTATGTCGAGCCAACGCCATGGCAATGCCTTCTGCCGACCGCGACTGCGCTTTGCGGGCTTGAGCAGATCTGCAGCCAGACCCTGCACGACAGCGTCGGCCTTACCGGTTCGCAGTATTTCGCAGATCATGGTCTTCGCGTCCTCTTTGCGATCCTCGGAGATAGCGGCACGAATTGGAATGGCTTGTAGGCTGAAACTCTTCGGAAGAGGTGCCATCACTTGCCCCCGATTGCGTCGGCGATCTGCCCCGCGATGGCGTCGGCCGCCCGGCGCGACGAATCGACATCGATGTGCGCGTACCGCTGCGTCGTCTTCGCATCAGTGTGGCCGAGCAACTTGCCTATAACGGGCAGTCCCAGACCAGACCACGCGCCAACGCTGGCAAACGAGTGGCGTAAATCATGTATGCGCAGCCCGTCGAGACCAGCCCGCTTCGTGATTGCCGCCCAGGGACGCTTGAGGTCGGCCCTCGGCTTCTCGTCCTCTAAGCCTGCGCTTTCGCCGGCGATTACGTAGACGCCAATGCGGGGCAGGGCGGTCAGCACCTCAACTGCCGCTGCGGACAGCACGACCGTCTTCCGTCCCGTCTTAGAGTCAGGAAGGAAAAGGAGACCGCGATCAAGGTCCACTTCCGTCCAGCGAAGATGCAGTATCTCGCGCAATCTGCAGCCGGTCAGCATGATCAAGCGAATGGCGCCTGTGACGCTAGGGTGCATTTTTACACGCTGCCCTTTCGGAGCGTGTTTCGCGTCACCCGCGTTCACCTTCAAGCCGACGGTCTCGGCCTCAACCATGGCCTCGCCCAGGCGCTTCATTTCGTCGATCGATAGGAATCGCTCGCGACCTTCTTCACGGTTTAGGTCAACACCGGATGCCGGGTTCATCCCATCCGGCACGTATCCGTTTTTCGCGCCCCATCCGTATGCGGCCGACAGCAGCTTCATTGCCCGGTTCGCCGATATGCGGGCAGTCTTGGACATTGCCGCATGCGCGCGCTGTACTTCGACGCGGGTGAGCGCAACCGCCTTTATGGTTCCGATCAGAGGATCAATGTGCTTGCGCAGCATGGTGCGGTAAAACTCGGCGGACGACTCCTTTTTGTTCATCGCGACAAAGTCTTCGATGTAAGTGTCGACCAGCGTCCTGACAGTGACGCTTGCTCTTTCGTCGGCGCGGTCCTTGGACAGATCCTTGCCGAGCCCGGCATGAGCGATCGCTTTGCGCGCGGCCTCGCGTGCCTCGTTTGCCTTTAGCGTTCCTACGCGCCCCAGCTTCAGTCGTTTTTTGGACCCGCCAGCGACGGGTCGGAATTCGGCGAAATAGGTGCCGGTGCCTGCCGTAGTTCGATAGAAGCCAAAGCCCGGCAAATCCGCATCGAAATAGTAGGTGGTTCGGTTCGGCTTGGCCGATGCCATGACCTCCGATACGCCCCCGGCTGTGATCTTGATTATAGCCACCCCAACCTCATTTATAGCCACAATATAGCCAGCATTTAGGTATGTGCATGAATTCAGTCAAGCGGGCATCGGTTTCAAGGCGTTGCATTTCTGCGGTTGTGATCGGTCGTGTGCATCGCAAGGAATGGCTATAAAACAGGTATAACAAGACTGGGGGTCAAGGGGTCGTCGGTTCGAATCCGGCCACTCCGACCATTAGAACAAAGACTTAACCGCCATCCCCCAGGTTGCGGTTTGCCGATTTCCCCAAGGTTTACATTACCATCTCGCTTCGATCTTTTCGGCGGCGTCGAGAATGGTTTGTCCGAGCCGTGCTGTCAGGCGCCGGGCCGTTGCAGCGGACGGTATTGCCGTCGACTGCGGTGGTGTAGGTGGTCGGCGATCAGGATTGGCTCTCGGCGTCTGTCAGCATTTGAAGTGCTTCGCGGTAGCGATCGAGATGTTGCTCCCCAAGCCCAGCGGCCCGCACGCGGTCGGGGTTGGTGTTGTCAAGGATGTCGGCGATCTTGACGCGTCGCGCGATCTCGTTGGCGCGCGCCCGCTTGATGAAGTCGACATAGGGCTCATCATCCCGGCGTGTGAGCGCGTCGACCGCTTGGACAACCACAACACCGAACCCCTTGCTCCGCAGTTCGTCCAAAGTGACATCAGTGTCTTCGACGACGTCATGCAGGATGGCGGCTATCCGTTCTTCGTCGCTGTTGACCGCAAGCATCACCCGGAGCGGATGCAGGATATAGGGCTGCCCCGCCTTGTCGACCTGGCCATGATGCGCGTTTGCCGCAACAAGGATCGCAGTAGTCAGGTCGCTCATGGCTTCTCCTGCCGGCGGGAATGGCGGTACCTTTGACCGTATCAGAGGGCGTGTGGGATTGCAGCAGGCCCCGGACTGGGCGGTTCGAATCCAGACACTGTGCCCATTTTTCGCTGCCCTGGATGGCACCTGAGGTTCGAATTGCCGATCGCGGCAAGGGCGGTGGCCCTTGATTCGTGGTCCGCACCTCTTGTCGAAAGGAAGAACGCCACGGACGCTGGCTGGCGTCCATGGCGTTGTCTGCTACCTGCGGGGTGGGAGGATGGGCCGGACGCTAGCTTGCCGCGCCCACCATGACGGATTCGATCTTGGCGCCGTTGTCATGTTGGTCGATGGCCACCCGCTTGCCGGGAGCCAGCTGCGGCGGGATCGCGACGTCGCGCGGGATGGTGAAGCTCTCGCCATTGGTGAGCGTGATGACGCGGACCGCCGGGTTGAACTTGGCAACGGTGCCATCGACCTCGGTGGCAAGGGCTGCGCCCGACATGAGGGCGAGGGCGGAGGCGGCAAGGATGAGCTTTCTCATTGTACTTCTCCTGTTGCTTGATGACCAAAGCTTGGATCCGGGAGGGAGACGCCAATTGCTTTGTGCAGAGAAGAAACGGCCTGCCGTTGGTTTGGTTCGGTAAACAACTAACACGAATAGCTCACGCGCTTTTGTCGCTGTCACGGTGTCGCACCGGCTTGAAGTTCCGATCGCCCGAGAACTTTCGGGCAGAGGTCGGCCGCGGCCGGGCCGGGCGCAACAGGCGTGACCGGGTGCAACAAAAAGCCATGGGCGTGGAGTGCGCCCATGGCTTCACTGTCGTCTTGCCGTGGCGGGCTTACATCATGTCAGGGCCGGCCAGCACGTTGCGGATCTGGTCGCCTTCGTCGTTGAAGAGGATCGAGATCTTGTCGCCGACCTTGACCGAGGGCAGGGCGACATCGCGCGGGATGGTGTAGCTGTCGCCGCCCTGGAGCGTGATGACGCGGGTGTCGGCGTTGAAGCGGGTGACGATGCCGCTGGCGTCGGAGGCGAGAGCCGAGCCGGAGAAGAGTGCGAATGCGGCGGCAGCCAAGATGAGCTTGTTCATGATCGTTCTCCTGATGGGGTTGTGCGAGGTGCTGCTTTTGCTGCGGGGCACCTTGCTGATACCGTCAACTACGATCAGCTGGCCGTGCTTGTTACACGCTGACAGGTAAACTCGAGACACGTTTCGATCACGCGAACGTGCCGCGGGATCGTTGAAACTCCGATGGCGAACGGCCGTTCGCGCGATTGTTTTCGCCTACGGACCCCGTGTCAGGCATGTCTTGAAGCGCAAAAAAAGCCATGGGTGGGAGGACCCATGGCTTTTTGCAGAAGTGGCCAGCTTGTGGGGCAAGTCAGGCCGTCAAGGCTGTTCCGCCTTAGCGGAGAACGGCATTGACCTTGTCGCCTTCGTCGTTGAGCTGGATCGATACCTTTTCGCCAGCCTGGATCGCCGGGATGGCGACGTCGCGCGGGACGGTGTAGCTCTGGCCGCTCTCGAGCGTAATGACGCGCGCCTGCTCGTTGAACTGAGAAACAACGCCGTTCGCGGAGGAAGCAAATGCGGCGCCTGACATCATTGCGACAGCCGAAGCGGCGAGGATGATCTTCTTCATTGTTTTAGTCCTTTCAATGTTCGGTAGCGGATCGACGGTTCGTTGTTTTGTCGTTTCGCTTACCACTGATAGATAGGCACCTAACTTTTGGATTTCCATAGCTGGAGCGGTCACTCTCGGTCACAAAGCAGTCACGCCGAGTTGAGCCGGCAAACCGGTGCCGGACCGTTCACAAATCGGCGCAGTTGTGCGCAACGACCCTGGGGCAACATCGAGTCTGGTTGCGCCGTTGTGCGGATGGCTGTGGTCGCAGCCAGGCCCTGCGTGTCCGGATTGTCGTGCGTGTGTGGATTGTGGAGGCTTGCGGAGCGAAACTGTGCGTCCGTGTATGCTGTGTGAGGCAAGGTAGCGGTCGATGGGGCGGACCTGCGCTTCGTGCCGCGAGCCAAGCGTCGCAAACGAAAAAAAGCCACGGGTGGGAGGGCCCGTGGCTTTTTCGGTGGTATCGGCAGTTCAGGGATATCGCGGTTTCCGCTTAGCGGAGCACGCCCTGTACCTTGTCGCCTTCGTCGTTGAGCTGGATCGAAACCTTCTCGCCGGTCTGGATCGACGGGATAGCAACGTCACGCGGAACCGAGTAGCTCTGGCCGCTTTCGAGCGTAATGACGCGAACGGCCGGGTCGAACTTGGCAACAACACCGTCTGCGGATGAAGCAAATGCCGAACCAGACATCAGAGTGATTGCCGAAGCGGCGAGGATGATCTTCTTCATGTGGGTATTCCTTTCTTTTTCGGTAGCAAAGCGGCGGTTGTTGTTTTTGCCGTCTCGCTGACCACTGTGAGATAGGCGCCTACCTTTCCGATTGCCATAGGCTGATCGGTCACTCTGATTCACAAAGCGGTCACGCTGAGTTGAGCCGGCAAAGCGGTGCCGGACCGTTCACAAAACGCGAATCTTGTGTGCAACGGGGCCCGTCGCCGGCGAGTCAGAAACCGGGCGAGGCGTCAGCAGGCGGGCGAGGTCTGGGCACGCTGGTGGCGGGCTTCGAGCGCGATCGAGCCCCAGATCAGGCCGAGCAGCAGGTAGAAGTGGCGCCAATGGTCGGTGTCGATGACGGTGCCGAGCGCGATATGGCCGAGGAAGACGACATAGGCCGACAGCAGATAGGGCTGCCAGGGCCGGTTGCGCAGCAGGATGCGGAACCCAGCGGCGACGGTCCAGACGATCAGCGAGAGGTAACTGGCAAAGCCGAGCCAGCCATAGTCCATCAGCGTCTTGAGCCAGATGTTGTGGGTGTCCTCGCCATAGATCTGGCCGAACACCAGCGGTCCGATGCCGAAGGGTTTCTCCGTCGCCAGGAGGAAGCCTATTGCGTAGCGGGCGAAGCGGCCGAGCCGCGCGCCGTCATAATCCTGGACGAGCTGGGCGCGCGTGGTGAACAGTTCTGCGATGCTGGGGATCTGCAGCACGATCAGCAGTGCGACGGTCAGCAGCGCGATGGCGGCAATGCTCATCACCACGATCCGCAGCCGGAACCTGCCGCTGTCGCTTTGCAGGAACAGGAAGCCGGTGAGCAGGATGGCCGAGGCGCCGAACAGCCCCCAGGCGCCGCGCGAGAACGACAGGAAGATGCCGCCGGTGACGATGAGCAGCGGCACCGCATAGATCGCCATCTTGAGCGGATTGCCGGTCAGCACGCGGTAGAGCAGGTAGATGCCGGGCAAGGTGAGGAAGGGCCCGAAGACGTTCGGGTCCTGGAAGGCGCCGGCGGCGCGGCCATATTTGGTGAACATCTCCGCCCCGGGCACGGCGCCGAAATAGCCGAGCATGCCGAGCACCGAGGTAACCACTGCCGACGCCACCCAGGACAGGAAGATCACCCTGAACAGCCTCGGATCGGCTTCGGTGACCGCGGCGAAGAAGATGGCGGTGAAGCCGAGGAACAGCGACACGGCGAGATAGAGCGGCGTGTTCATCAGCTCCGCCATCTGCGTCATCGCAATCATGCCGCCGATGTTGAAGGTCACGATCAGCACCAGCAACGGGGTGATGGCACGCGAAATGCGCAGGCCAAACAGCGACCACACCGCGATCAGCCCGGCCATGTAGAGTTCGTAAGGCGCCGGCTCGCGGATGACGAAACCTGACAGCAATACGCCCAGCGCAATGGCGCCGGTGGAGATGAGCCCGATCAGCTTGGCGTTGATCGCGGCCCGCGGCAGATCATAGCTGATCGCGCTCAATAGGCGTTTTCCGTGTCGAGCAGGCGGATCGGCGTCAGGAACAGGATCTTGATGTCGAACCAGAGCGACCAGTTCTCGATGTAGTAGAGGTCGAACTCGGTGCGCTTGCGGATCTTCTCGTCGGTGTCCATCTCGCCGCGCCAGCCATTGATCTGGGCCCAGCCTGTGACGCCGGGCTTGACCTTGTGGCGGGCGAAGTAGCCGTCGACCACTTCATTGTAGAGAAGGTTGTGCGACTGCGCCGCAATCGCATGCGGGCGCGGGCCGACCAGGGACAGGCTGCCGAACAGCGAATTGAAGAACTGTGGCAGCTCGTCGATCGAGGTCTTGCGGATGATGCGGCCGACGCGGGTGACGCGCGGGTCGTTCTTGGTCACCGTCTTTTTCGCCGAGGGGTCGGACAGCTCGGTGAACATCGAGCGGAACTTGTAGACCTCGATCACCTCGTTGTTGAAGCCGTGGCGCTTCTGCTTGAACAGCACCGGGCCCTTGCTGTCGAGCTTGATGGCGATCGCGGTTGCCAGCATGACGGGCGAAAAGACGACGATGCCGAACAGGCTGAAGATGATGTCGAAGGCGCGCTTGGCGACCGAATCCCAGTCGTTGATCGGCTTGTCGAAAATGTCGAGCATCGGCACCGCGCCGATATAGGAATAGGAGCGCGGCCGGAACTGCAACTGGTTGGAGTGCGCCGACAGGCGGATGTCGACGGGCAGCACCCAGAGCTTCTTGAGCAGCTGCAGAACCCGGGTTTCGGCCGTCAGCGGCAGCGACACGATCAGCATGTCGATGCGCGCGATGCGGGCGAATTCCAACAGTTCCGAGACGGTGCCGAGCTTGGGATAGCCGGCGACGATCGGCGGCGAGCGCCGGTCGTCGCGGTCGTCGAAGATGCCGCAAATGCGGATGTCGTTGTAGGGGTGCTGCTCGATCGAGCGGATCAGCACTTCGGCTGCCTTGCCGCCGCCGACGATGACTGCCCGCCGCTCCATGCGGCCGTTGCGGGCCCAGCGCCGGATGACCCGTGCCATGATCAGGCGTTGGACGACGAGCAGCGCCAGCCCGATGACGAACCAGCTGCCGAACAGCAGGCGCGAAAACTCCGCCGAAACCTTCATGAAGAAGGCGGTGACCGCCATCAGGGCGAAGGTGGTGGCCCAGCACAGCGCCATCCGTCCCAGCGAGACGCCCGGCCGCATCAGCGACTGCAGCTGGTAGCAGTCCATGATCTCGAAAAGGACGATCGCGGCCAGCGAGGCGGCGAGGATGACCAGCGGATATTGCCAGCTCAGATGGCCGAGGAATCCGACGTGATAGGCATAGAGTGCCAAGCCCGTGACGAAAAGCATGCCGAATTCGGTCAGGCGCAGGATGCCGCTGAGCATGACCGGGGACATGGTGTCGCGACGGTACTGCGCTGCCACCTCTTGCGCGACATTGCTCAGCTTGGCCTTGTCGGTCGATTTGCCGTCGCCGTCAGCCGCCTTCACGGCTTCCGGGGTGAAGCGGCGCTTTGGGTCGAAGTTGTTCATCGTCGTCGATCTGTTGGCCGGTCGCCCGTTTGCCAGATTGACATATCAAAGATGAGCTAAGAAACCCTTGAGCAACAAAATTGTCTTGTAGCGTATTTCAGGCGCGTTTTTTCGGCAGCGCGGAGAAGTAGGCTTTCTCGACTTCGCGGGCCATCACGTCGACGCCGAAACGGGCCTTGAGCTCGGCGGTGTCGGGCATCGCGGCGGCATAGGCAGCAGGCGACCGGAAGGCCTCGATCATCTTCAGGCTGATTTCGCCAGCGTCCGGATTGACCAGCGCCGGCGACCGGGCTCCGAGAATCTCCGGAATGCCGCCCACGGCGGTCGCCACGATCGGCTTTGCGGCGGCAAGTGTCTCGAGCACGATGTAAGGCATCGCCTCGGCGCGCGACGGCACGACGACGAAGCGGGCAAGCGCAAATGCCTGGCGCGCCGGCATCGGCGCAAGGAAGCGGATCTTGCCGTCGAGCTCAAGCCTTTCGACCTGCGCGTGGTAGCGCGGCAGATCCTCGCCGTCGCCGACCATGACAGCGGTGACGTCCTTGTCGAGTTCCTGCCTTGCCGCCTTCACCGCGTCGATGAACATGTCGGGACCCTTCAGGTCGCGCATCATGCCGATGTAGAGAAAGTCGGCGGCATCGGGCTGAGCCGCTACCGGTTCGAATTCCGCGTCGCGCAGGCCGTTATAGACCAGGCTGTTGGGCACGCGCGGCTCACCGACCTTGCGGATGAAGGTGCGGCGTTCGTAGTCGGAGACGAACAGCAGATGATCGGTGAAACGCTCCATCAGGCGTTCGAGCCCGAAGAACAGCTTTCCGGTCATCGTCCTTTCGTCATAGTGCAGAGTGCCGCCATGCGGCGAATAGAGGCGGGCCACGCAATACCTTGAAACCCGCAACAGTGAGCCGAACGCACGCGCATAGGCACCACCCTTGGCGCCATGCCCGTGCAGCACGTCCGGCCGCAATTCCTTGATGATCTTGTAGGTGCGCCAGCCCGCCGCGATGTCGCCTGGCCCGATATGACGCTGCATCGACGTGCGCCTGATGCCGAGCGCCAGCATCGGCCGGATCGCCTCGAACAGGCGCTCCTCATGCTCGCCGCCGGTGGTCGAGTCGCAGATGATGCCGACCTGGTGGCCGGCGGCCACCTGGGCTTCGGTCAGATCACGCACATGCCTGAAGATGCCGCCGACCGGCGACCTGAAGCAATGGACGATCCTGAGCTGGCGGGGCGGGGTCTGCTGCACGGCGGCTTAGAACAGCCGCTCGCGCACGTAGATCGTGTCGCCGGGCAGAAGCGGGTCCGTGGTCAGCACGCGGCCGGTCATCACCTTGCCGTTGATGTCGCGGGTGATGTCGACATTGCCCTGGTTGGCGCGGGCGCTGTAGCCGCCGGCCATGGCCACGGCCTTCTGGACGGTCAGGCCGGGAACATAGGAGTACTGGCCGGCCGCACCCACTTCGCCCATGACGAAGATCGGCCGGTAGCGATCGACCTCGACGGAAACGTCGGGATCGCGCAGATAGCCCTGGCGCAGCTTGGCGGCCAGCGCCTTTTCGACCTCTTGCGCAGTATAGCCGCGCGCCGGGACGCCGCCGACGAGCGGGAAGGAGATGTAGCCCGACTGGTCGACGCTGTAGGTGTTGGTCAGGCTTTCCTGCTCGAAGACGGTGACGCGGATGCGGTCGCCGGCGCCGAGACGGTAAGGCTGGTCGAGCACTTCATGAAAGGCAGCAGGCGCGGGGCGGTAGCTCGAGCAGCCGCTGACGACCAGCATGGCTGCGAGAAGCGCATGGCAAATGGGAAGGGAGCTTTTCATTTCTGCAGACACACCTTCGACGGCTTGCCGCCATGCAGCGGAGTATTGGTTCGCGCCAGTTATCGACTTGTTAGGGTTAATGCCCGGTAAAGGACGTGGCCCATCTTGCATGGCCTGGGTTGTATTTGAGGTTGCGCCGTTAACGCATGGGTTACCATGTTTGTTTACCGTGCAGTCTGCTCAGCCTCGGAGTAGGAACTGCATGTCTGGCGTCCAATCCACTGCCGGTGATGTCGATGTCGATCTGCGTCAGCTCTTCGCCAGTCTTGCGAGGAACTGGCTGCGCCTGCTGCTGTTTTCGGTTGCCGTCACTGCTCTTGCCTTCGTGCTGACTTCGCTGGCGACGCCGAAATACCGCGCCGAGACCCGACTTCTGATCGAAACGCGCGAGTCCGTCTTCACCCGGCCCGACGGCAGCGGCGACAACGAACGTCCGATCCTCGACGAGGAGGGGGTGACGAGCCAGGTCGAGGTCATCGGTTCGACCGACATCCTCAAGCAGGTTGCCAGGAAGCTCGACCTCGCCAGCCTGCCGGAGTTCGACGCCGCTTCGGAGATGTCGACGATATCGCGCCTGCTGGTCATTGCCGGGCTGACGAGCGATCCCAGCGAGCTGCCGCCCGAAGAGCGCGTGCTCAAGGCATTCCGCGAACAGCTGACCGTCTATCGCGTCGAAAAATCGCGCGTCATCGTCATCCAGTTCTCTTCGGCCGATCCCAAGCTTGCGGCAGCGGTGCCCAATGCGATCGCAGAGGCCTATCTCGAATTCCAGCGCGGCTCGAAGCTCGAGTCGAGCACCGAGGCGACCGATTGGCTGAAGCCGGAGATCGCCGACCTCAACAAGCGCGTCAAGGATGCCGAGGCCAAGGTCGCCAGCTTCCGCTCGCAATCCGACCTGCTCGTCGGGCAGAACAATTCCGCACTTGCCACCCAGCAGCTGTCCGAACTTTCGAGCGAACTGTCGCGTGTCCGTGCCGGCCGTTCGGCCGCCGAGGCCACGGCGCAGAGCGTGCGCCAGGCCTTGAAGGGCGGCGGGTCGATCGACGCCATCCCGGAGGTGCTGTCATCTGGCCTGATCCAGCGCCTGCGCGAGCGCCAGATTCAGCTGCGCGCCGATATCGCCGATCTTTCGACATCGCTTTTGCCCAATCATCCGCGCATCCGGGCGCTGAATTCCCAGCTTTCGGACCTCGACGCGCAGATCCGCTCGCAGGCTGAAAAGGTGCTTGTCGGACTGGTCAACGAGGCCAGCAGCGCCGACCTGCGCGAAAAGCAGCTTGTCGCCGACCTCAACCGGCTGAAGGTCGAGTCGGCCCGCGTCTCCGAGGAGGAGGTCGAACTGCGCGCCTTGGAGCGCGAGGCCGCGGCCCAGCGCGCGCTGCTCGAATCCTATCTCACCCGCTATCGCGAGGCCGCATCGCGTCAGGACCGCAACTATCTGCCGGTCGACGCGCGCGTGTTTTCGACAGCGATCGTTCCGTCCGAATCCTACTTTCCCAAGGTCGTCCCGATCGTCGGCGCCGCCTTCGTCGGTTCGCTGCTGCTGATGGCGATCTTCACCCTGCTGCAGGAGTTGTTCTCCGGTCGCGCCATGCGCCCCGCCGCCGGCGCCCGCGTTACACCTGTGACGGTGGCGATGCCGGCGCGCCACGCCGCCGAGCTGCCGGAAGATGACGCGCCCAGGGCCTGGGTTGAAGCAGAAGAACCGGCGGCTGCAGCCCTGCTTGCCGACGTCGACGGCGAGCCGCAGGAGATGGTCGATACGCAGGACGATCTTGCCGTCGCCGATGAGCCCGCCGGGGAACCCATGCAAGCGCCGACCCATGGCGGCATCAGCATCGAGACGGCGGCGGAAAGGCTGATTGCCGGGGGTGCCGCGCGTGCCATCTTCGTTTCACCCGAGGGCGACGATGCGGCAGCAACGGCGGTACTGGTTGCCCGCGAAGTCGCCGATTCCGGCCTGCGCGTGCTGCTGCTCGATTTGACCGCTTCGGGTGCCGCGGCAGGGCCGATGCTCGATGGTGGCCGTTATCCCGGTATCACCAACCTGCTCGCCTCCGAAGCCCAGTTCACCGAAGTCATCCGCGCCGACCATTATTCCGATTGCGATGTCATGCCGGTCGGCACAGCCGATCCGGCGCGCGCCATGCGTGCCGCCGACCGTCTGCCGATCATCATGGACTCGCTGACGACCGCCTATGACCTCGTCGTCGTCGAATGCGGCCCGGCCGACGCCGGCGAAATCACGCGGCTGGTCGGCGACGGCACCGAGGTGCTGGTCAGCTTCCTCCGCCATGACGATGAGATTGCCTATGTCGCCGACGGCCTGCGCGCCGGCGGCTACGAGGACGTCATCCTGGTGACCCCGGTCGGCCATCACTTGCCGACGACGCCGCAGCCGACGCGGACGGCTGCCTGAGCTAATCTTCTTCGGGGGGCGCCGCCGCGGCCGGCTTGCCGCGCACGCCTGAACGCAAGCGTTTGATCAGCGCCCACATCCTGTCGTTGTTCTTGACGACGCTTTTGGCGCGCGACAGCGACCTCAGGCCAAGCGCATAGACGCGGCCCTTGGCCGTCAGCGGCGCCAGCACATCGGCATGCTGGATCTCGAGGTCGCACCACTGCCGCTTGTAAGGCTCGTCGCCGACGCTGAAATCGTAGACACCGAAGCCCTGGCCGCAGGCTTCTGATATGTTGTCGAAGAACAGGTATTCGCCTGGGCTGGCATGGGCCAGTTCGTCGTCTGATATGGCGCCGAACTCGCAGATCAGTCGATTTCCGGCACGGCTCGAGCCGGTCACCGCGCGATACTTGCCGCCGACCTCGAGCCCGTGCAGGACGAAGGATGGATGTTCGCTTGCCAGCGCGTCGACGAACAGCTTGCGGAAGAATGTGCGTACGTTGGTCTCGGCAAACACGTCGGTGATGCCCATCGCGCCAAAGCGCTGCTCTTTCATGGCGAAGAACGCGTCGAGCATGGCATTGGCCTCGACGGTCGTCGTTGCCATTGTGCGCCGTGCGCCGCCGAGAGCTTCGTATTTTCGCTCCTGGCTGCGATGCCGCTTGCGCTTCTTCTTGCCGCTGGTTCGCGTCAGCACGCGCTCGAAGCCGCCGTCGAGATCGACGGCAAGTGCGAGATTCGGGCTCGGCGCCGACGGCAGCCTCAGCAATGGATTGGGCAGGCCATCGAGGTCGCTGAACAGGCGGTCGAAGGCAACGAGGTCGATATCCGGCCGGGCCGTGCCGATTGCGCGGACGAGGACGCTGATGTCATCGGCACTGGCCGCCGCAAGCCAGTTCCTGTCGGCAGCCGGAAAGTTGCCGTTGGCATGTTTGCCGCCCAGGAACCTGGCAATGCGAAACGGCCCTTCGCGGACGACTTCAAGGGCAAGCGACATGACCGGCCGGCCATTGGCGTTCAAAGTGGCCAGGATGGCGTCGGGTTTGCTGGTCTCGATCCAGGCGGCAACCCATTCCGGGCTCTGGGCCGGCGCATGGATATTGGTGAACTTGCCGTAGGCGCTCAACGCATCGCACGAAGCCGCCAGCACAACTGCCGTCGTCGCGTTGCCGGTGGCGGCAGCATGACGGAGCAAGGCATTGTTTTCGCTGGGGGCAGTAGCGTCAACCATACTTCAATCCTTGCCGGCTATTGGTCGGCATATATGGAGCATTCCTCGGTATGCTCGACGCCACCGAGCCTAGGCGCCAAAGGTGAAGGAATGATCGACATAGCCAGAAAGCTGGCTTTCCTGCTGATCGGATATGGTGGGCTTGGCGCTCTGGCCAAGCCGCTGGTGGGCGGCGTCGGCGTTATCCTCATGCTGCACCGGGTCAGTGCGCTGCTCGACCGGCCCGACGGCCCCAATCGTCATCTGACCATAACGCCCGGCTTTCTCGACGTGCTTATCGGCGAGATGAAGCGGCTCGGTTATGCCTTCGTCTCCATGGATGAGGTTGTCGGCCGCCTGAGCTCCGGCCGCACGAAGGGGCCCTTCGCAGCGCTCACTGCCGACGACGCCTATCGCGACAATCTCATCGAGGCCTTGCCGGTTCTCGAGAGCCATGGCGCGCCCATCACCATCTATGTCGCGCCGGGGCTCACCTCGGGTGCTGCCGACCTGTGGTGGGAGGTTCTCGACGACATCGTCGAAGCCGGCAAGCCGGTGACGGCCACGGTCATGGGCGAGCAACGCACATTCGAATGCACCACGCCGCGTGACCGCAAAGGCGCTTTCCTTGAACTGTCCGACTGGCTGACGTCGGAAGTGTCGGAAGAAGATCAGCGGCAGGTGCTGCGCGGCCTGGCCGAGCAGGTTGGCGTCGACGCCTCGGCGCCGAACCGCGACCTGTTGATGGATTGGACCGAGATCAGGCGAGCCGCCAGCCACAAGCTGGTCACGATCGGGGCCCACACGGTCCATCACTGCAATCTCAAGCGCCTCGAAGCCGGCAAGGCGCTGCGCGAGATGCACCGCTCGCGCAGTCTGATCGAGGCCGAATTGGGCGAGGCACCGCAGCATTTCGCCTATCCTTACGGCTATGCGGCGGCGGCTGGCATGCGCGAGACCCATCTGGCGCGCCAGGCCGGCTTCGTGTCGGCGGTCACGACCCGGCACGGCGTTCTTGTACCCGGCCATGCCGCGCATATGCATGCTTTGCCGCGGATTTCGGTCAACGGCCGCTACCAGGATCTCGCATCGATGCGCGCCATGCTGTCGGGCGCGACGACATTGATCACCAATGGCGGTCGCAAGCTCGTGACTGTGTAGGTTCAGTGACCGGCGGTCTTGGATGGCTTGACCATCCATTTGATGATCAGCATCGCAGGCAGGATCCAGAGCAGGCCGCTGAGGAAGAAGAACAGCAGGTGGGTGACAGGGCCTGATTGCGACAGCTGGGCAACAGCCACCATGGTCGCGATCAGCGCGTAGACGACGACCAGCAGCACCAGCAGCACGGTTCCGATCAGCTTCTTGACGCGCACGGGCATTTCTTCATCCTTTGTCCAGGCTTCGCATAGTCGCTCTGGCCAGCCGGTGCAACCGGGTAGGGTGGCCGGCGCGACTGCGTGTCGCGTGGGCCGAACTTGCCAGCGGGGCCATCATGGTCCACCAGTCCCGCGGTTTCGATGAGCCGGGAACGATTGCCGGGAACGATTGCCGGGAAAGATTGTAATGTCAGCCATGACCAACACTGCCGCACCGCTTGCCGAGCGCAACAGGGAGCTGCACAACCGCACGCTGGTTCGCGGCTGGCTTTATCTCGTGCTGCTGGTGCTGTTTGCGCTTGTCATGGTCGGCGGCGCCACCCGCATGACCGGCTCCGGTCTCTCCATCACCGAATGGAAGCCGATCCACGGCGTCATTCCGCCGCTCAACCAGGCCGAATGGCAGGAGGAGTTCGAGAAGTATCAGCAGATCCCGCAATATGAGCAGATCAACAAGGGCATGACCGTTGACGAGTTCAAGGGCATTTTCTGGTGGGAATGGGCCCATCGCCTGCTCGCCCGCGGCGTCGGCTTCCTCGTTGCCATTCCGCTCGCCTTCTTCTGGATCTCGGGCCGCCTCGAGCGGCGGCTGAAACCGCGCCTCGTCGGCCTGCTGGCGCTCGGCGGGTTCCAGGGGTTCATCGGCTGGTGGATGGTCGCCTCGGGGTTGTCGGAGCGTGTCTCGGTCAGCCAGTACCGGCTGGCGATCCATCTCACCTTCGCCTGCATCATCGTCACCGCTGTCGCCTACATCGCGCGCGGCCTTGCGACCTATTCGGAGGCGCCGGCGGACCGGCGCATCCAGCGCTTCGCGGGCATCATGGTGCTGCTGGTGATGTTGCAGATCTATCTCGGCGCCCTGGTTGCCGGCCTGCATGCCGGCTTTTCCTACAACACCTGGCCGCTGATGGACGGCGCCATCATCCCCGGCGACCTTTTGGTCATCGAGCCCGTCTGGCGCAACTTCTTCGAAAGCCCGAAGACCGTGCAGTTCGTCCACCGCATGTTCGCCTATACGGTGCTGGTCGTGGCGTTCTGGCATGCGTTCACGACAATGACACAGGCGCCGCGCACGACCCATTCCCGCCGGGCCTGGGTGCTGGCTTTGCTGATCGTTGCGCAGGCGGCAATCGGCGTCGGCACCTTGCTGATGCAGGCGCATATGCACTGGGCGCTGCTGCATCAGGGTTTTGCGCTGATCGTGCTGATCTTTGCCACGGCGCATTGGCGCGCGACCAAGGGGGCATATCCCCTTGAAAACGACGTCGCGGTCAGAAGCTAGCGCGAACAGCTCTGACGGCTGCGACGACGGCGAGTTCGCTCGCCTCGTCCTCGTCGTTCTTGTCCTCGGCGTGCCAGGACGACGACAGGCAGCCCCAAGCGATGGCGTGATCCAGGATCGTGTCAGGGCGCTGCCCCAGCGTCCTGGCGAAGACCTCGGCCATGTAGGCGATGCGCTGAGGATCGACGCAGAGGTCGTCGTGCCGGTCAAGCGGGTTGTAGAAGAAGTTCGCCGCGTCGAAACCCGGATCGCCAAGGATGCCCTTGGGGTCGATGACCAGCCAGCCGCGCTCGCCGAAAAGGATGTTGTCGTGATGCAGGTCGCCATGCAGCACGCGCAGCTCGTGCGGATCGGACAGCAGACGCTCGGCAATGACTGATGCGTCCCGGTAGGGGCTTGCAAGCCCGGCGTCGCGATCGAGTTCGGCCTTCTTGAACAGGCTGTCGAAGCGCTGCCGCAGCGGCTGCAGATCGGCAGGAGGCGGGACGTCGGACGGCGAAAACAGCTGCGCCATCACCTCGTTGGCGATGTCGGTGGCGTGGCGGTCGCCGTGATCGTTCAGTTCATCGACGAGCAATCGCTCGCCGGCATATTCGAGCAGCATGTCGTGCCCCTCGAAGCCGAGCAGGCGCACGGCGCCGACGCCGTCGCGCCAGCTGAGATAATGTGCGCCGCGCAATTCGTCGGCGACATCGTCGAACGGCTTGAGCGCCTTGACCACGGCCGGTTTGCCGTCGGCCAGCCGCACCTTCCAGATGCGGCTGGAAAACGTCTCGGCAATCAGCTGGGGATCGCTGACATTCCAGTTCTTTGGCCACCGTTCCGGCCCGCGATCGGAAATGCCAGCCTGATCCATTCCTAGTGCTTGAGCCCGAGCATCAGGTCCATGTTCTGGACAGCGGCACCGGAAGCGCCCTTGCCGAGATTGTCGAGCAGCGCCACGAGGTTGACCTGGCCCTGGCCTTCGGTGCCGAAGACATAGAGCTTCATGCCGTCGGTGTCGGCAAGCTCGGTCGGGTCAAGCCGGTCGAGCTTGGCGCTGACCTCAAGCGGCACGACCTCGACGATTTCCTGTCCGGCATAGTGCGCGGCAAGCGTTGCGTGGATGTCGGCGATCGAGGCCGAGCCATTGAGGTCGGCGAGGTGCAGCGGCACCTGGACGATCATGCCCTGGGCAAAGCGGCCGACCGAGGGCGCAAAGATCGGGCGGCGCTCGAGCAGGCCATGCTGCTTCATCTCGGCAACGTGTTTGTGCATCAGCGGCAGGCCGTAGAGGAAGTGCGGCGCAGCGATGTGGTCGGGGCGCGAGGCGTCCTCCATCTGGCCGATCATCTGCTTGCCGCCGCCGGTGTAGCCGGAAACGGCGTTGACGCTGACAGGGTAGTCGGCCGGCAGGGTGCCGGCCGCGACCAGCGGACGGATCAGCGAGATCGCGCCGGTCGGATAGCAGCCCGGGTTGGCGACGAGCCGTGCATCGGCGATGCGCTTGCGCTGGGCAGCGTCCATCTCGGCAAAGCCATAGGCCCAGTCGGGGTGGACGCGATGCGCCGTCGACGTATCGATGATGCGGGTCGAGTTGTTGCCTTCGAGAATGCGGACGGCTTCCTTCGAGGCATCGTCGGGCAGGCACAGGATGGCGACATCCGCCTCGTGCAGGCGCTCGGCCCTGAGGTCGACGTTGCGGCGTTCGGCTTCCGGGATCGACAGCACGGCGAGGTCGTCGCGGGCGGCGAGGCGCGTGCGTATCTGGAGGCCCGTGGTGCCGTGTTCGCCGTCGATGAAGATTTTCGGTTTCATTGTCTGCCGTCCGTCGAAAAATTCGTTATTTCAGGTGGTTATGGCCAAATTCGGACTCTCGTCCGCAAGCCGTTGATTCAATGCCTCAGGCCTTGTCGCGCGCCTTCTTCTCGGCCAACAGGCCGAGATAATGCATGGCGACCGTCGAGCCGGCGATAGCCGTAATATCGGCATGGTCATAGGCCGGTGCAACCTCGACGATGTCGGCGCCGACGATGTCGATCTGGGTCATCTGGCGCAGCACCGACAGGATCTTGGCCGACGACGGGCCGCCGGCCACCGGCGTGCCGGTTCCGGGCGCAAAGGCCGGGTCGAGGCAGTCGATGTCGAAGGTGACATAGGTCTTCTTGCCGCCGGTGCGTTCGGCGATCGCATAGGCGATGTCGGCAGCGCGCATCTCCTCGACCTCGTGGCCGTAGAGGATCTTGATGCCGCAATCGTCGGGCGCGTGCGTACGGATGCCGATCTGGATCGAGCGATCGGGGTCGATGATGCCGTCCTTGACGGCGCGCGCCACGAACGATCCGTGATCGATGCGCTTGCCGTCGTCAGGCCAGGTGTCCTGGTGGGCATCGAACTGCACCAGCGCCATCGGGCCGTGGATCGCCGCATGCGCCTTCAGCACCGGCCAGGTGACGAAATGGTCGCCGCCGAGCGTCAAAAGGAAGGCGCCCGATCTCAGGATCTTGGCTGCTTCGCGCTCGATTGCAACAGGGGTCTTCTGGTGGTTGCCGCTGTCGAGCAGGCAGTCGCCATAGTCGATGACGGCGAGGTCGTCGAACAGGTCGCGGTTGAACGGGTATTGCGGGTCGCAATCGAAGATCGCCGAGGCGCGACGGATGGCCTGCGGGCCGAAGCGTGCGCCCGGCCGATTTGTGACGGCGGCGTCGAAGGGGATGCCCCAGACCACCGCCTCGGCCCCAGTGACATTCTTCGAATACTTGCGGCGCATGAAGGACAATGCCCCTGCATAGGTCGGATCACCCGAGCGACCCTTGGGGCCGCGTGCGGTAAAGGCGTGATCGATCGACGAAGAGGGCATGGGCAGTTTCCTTATTCGGTCTTTCGGAATTCGGTCGTTCAGAATTGCGAGGCGCAAGAACTACAGAAGCCTGAACCAACATGCCAGCCCCATGGCGAATTGCGTGTGACAGCTGCATTCATCGCCCTGTCATCTGTCTTTCACGCCCATGTCATCGCCGCCTTTTAGGTCGCTCCAGGCATATCAAGCCATGGAGCGATTCCCATGCGGACAGTTCTGGCAGGCGCAGTCTCGGTCTTGCTGACCCTCGCTCTGGCGACGTCTGGCCATGCCGGTTCTCGTTCCGAAGAGATCCTCGCGCGCTTCGAAAATGCCAATCAGTGGCGTGACCATGTGATGGTCGTGGCGCACAGGGCAGGCGGCCTGCAGGACGGCAAGCGGCGCTTTGCCGAAAACTCCATCGCCGCCCTGCGCGATGCGATCTCTCTCGGCGCCGAAATGGTCGAGATCGACATCCGCCGCTCCGCCGACGGCGAACTGATCGTCATGCATGACAGCTGGCTCGACCGTACCACCGACTGCACGGGCGAGGTCGTAACCCGCGCCATGGACGAGCTCAGGACATGCCGGCTCGTCGTCGAGGGCACCGGCACTGTCACCGCCGAAACAGTGCCGACGCTGCGGGAATATCTGTCGGTCGCCAAGGGCAGGATCCTGGTCAATCTCGACAACAAGCTCGACACCGCCGACCTCATCGACATGGTTGCGCTGGCGCGCGCCATGGAGATGGAAGAGCAGGTGGTGGTCAAGGCGAACCTGTGGAATGCCGAGCGTGTCGCCGCCGTGAAGGCGGTGATGGCGCGGGTGGGGCAAGGCTTCCAGTTCATGCCGATCATGGCTGACGACGCCGTGCGCGACCCCGCTTTCGTCGAGGCATCGGGCAAGGCTTTCGCCGCAAATGCCGTGGAGATGATTGCCTGGCGCGGCGACACCGAAACCATGACCGTATCTGGCGGGCCGCTGTTTTCGGCCAGGGTCAAGGCAGCGGCCATTCGCGGCAACTGGCACATCTGGGTCGACACTCATGCCATCGTCAACAAGCCGGGTGGCTATCTCGCCGGCGGCCGCGGCGACGAACTGGCGGTGGCCGCCGGGTTTCCCAACGAAGTGTTCGGCTTCTGGGCCGAACGCGGCGCGACGATGATCCAGACCGACGAGCCGCGTGCAGCCATCAACTGGCTGGCCGCCAATGGCTATCGTGTGCCTTATGCCGAATTGGAAAAACCCGTGGCCTCTGTCGCAGGCCAGGCGGGCGCGTCCCAGCCGCCGACCAACTGATGCCGCGGGAAGGGGCTAATACGCACTCGAGCCCCGAAGCGCCTTGCGCCGGTCCTTGAGCGAATATTTCGAGCCGCCCTCCTTGAGAAGCCTCTTGCCCTTTTTCTTGCAGTGGCTGTCGGCCTTGCCGGCGGCCTTTCGCGCGTCGGCACCCTTTTCGATCGCCTTGTCATAGGCGCGCATCCAGCAACTGTCGAACGAGGTTGCCCGCTTGAGAAACTTGTTCGACGCGGCCTCTGCTGGGCCAGCGGCAAAGGCTATGGCGACTGCCAGTGCGAGCATGCGGACCATGGTGATTTCCACCGGCGGCTTGAAGTTGCGCTTCCAAGCATAAGCCAGGCCGGCCGGAACAGCATGCGGAAAAGAAAAAGGCCGCCCGAAGGCGGCCTTTCCGAAATCCGGACTGCGAAACGCTTAGCGCTTCGAGAACTGGAACGAACGGCGGGCCTTGGCCTTGCCGTACTTCTTACGCTCGACGACACGGCTGTCGCGGGTCAGGAAGCCGCCCTTCTTGAGCACGCCGCGCAGCGTCGGCTCGTAGTAGGTCAGCGCCTTGGAGACGCCGTGACGAACAGCACCGGCCTGGCCCGACAGACCGCCGCCGACGACGGTGGCGATGACGTCGTACTGGCCGACGCGAGCAGCCGCGACGATCGGCTGGTTCAGGATCATCTGCAGCACCGGACGGGCGAAATAGGTCGCGAATTCCTTGCCGTTGACGATGATCTTGCCGGTGCCCGGCTTGATCCAGACGCGAGCAATGGCGTTCTTGCGCTTGCCGGTGGCATAGGCGCGGCCGCTCTTGTCGAGCTTCTGGACGTGGACCGGAGCTGCCGGCTGTGCGGCTGCAGCGACGGTGCCGAGTTCTGCGAGCGAGCTGAGATCAGCCATGATTACGAGGCCTTCTTGTTCTTGGCGTTCAGCGCGCCGACGTCGAGCGTCACAGGCTGCTGGGCGACATGCGGATGGTCGGCGCCTGCATAGACGCGGAGATTCTTCATCTGGCGACGACCGAGCGGGCCACGCGGGATCATGCGCTCAACGGCCTTCTCGAGCACGCGCTCAGGGAAACGGCCTTCGAGCAGCTGGCGCGCGGTGCGCTCCTTGATGCCGCCGGGGTGGCCGGTGTGCCAGTAGTACACCTTGTCGGTGAACTTCTTGCCGGTGAACGCGACCTTGTCGGCGTTGATGATGATGACATTGTCACCGTCGTCGACGTGCGGGGTGAAGGTCGGCTTGTTCTTGCCGCGGAGGATGTTGGCGACGATGGTGGCGAGACGGCCGACGACGAGACCTTCGGCGTCGATCAGCACCCACTTCTTCACCACGTCCGCAGGCTTCTGCGAAAAGGTTGTCATGGTCTTATGCTTTCGGTTCGGACCTTCAAGAGAAGGCGTTTCTTGTTGCTTTCATTGGCGTTCGGCCAGGGCCTGCCGCCAATAACAAAACGGCGGCCTTTGCGGACCGCTGCTTTGGATGGGCTTATAGGCGAGGGCTGATGGCCCGTCAAGCGAGCCAAAAAAGGCAGTCGTCTTGTAATATGAAGCAAAAACAATATGTTATGAGTGTGGTAATATTTTACCGCGTCGTTTGGCGCTTCGGCGGGATCGAATAGGTGCCGGTTGCGTGCGCCACCGTCTGCCGGTCCGGGCCGGCGACGATGTCGATGTCGAACACCATCAGGCTCTTGCCGAGCTTCAGAATTCGGCAGTGGCCGTCGATCGGGCCGGCTTCGGCCTTGCGCATGAAGCTGATGTTGAGATTCGTCGTCACCGACAAGGCGTCTGGTCCGGCGTGGCTCAGCACGCAGACATAGCCGCCGATGTCGGCAAGCGTGAACAGCGACGGGCCCGAGACGGTGCCGCCGGGCCGGAGATGGCGTTCGTCGGCGTTGAGGCGCACGGTGCATCCACCCGGGAAAACCTCCGTCACCCGGTAAAAGTCGTACTGTTCGTTGAGCTGAGGGTAGACCTGCTTGAGGAGATCGTTGACCTCGTTCGCCGTCATCGTCGGCGTCAGTCCGTGCTGCTCGGGCATATAGCTCTTTCCATCGACTTTCCCACCATGCGCCCCGGCCCCATTTCTAGGCTTGCCGGATGAACCGTCGAGTTCGCCACGTTCACATGGTTGGGAACCAAGTTTGTGTGCAAACGTATATGGCTGAGGCTCGACTTTGGCGATTCGTCTTTCGCCGCACTGAACTCGCTCAGGGGACACCATGGCAGAAATCGTCGCCATCAAACGTAGCACACCGGAAGGTCCGGTTTGGGCCAGTCTGGATAAGGGCGTGCTGCGTCTGGTGCTCTCCAATCCGCCGGCTAACGTGCTCTCGGTCGCGACCATGGCAGCACTTCAGGCCCAGCTGGATGGCGCCATGGACGACAAGGCGATCCGGGTGATCGTCATCGCCGCCCAGGGCGGCGTGTTTTCAGCCGGCCATGACCTCAAGGAACTGACGGCGCACCGAAGCGATGCCGATCGCGGCCGCGCCTTCTTCGAGCTCACAATGTCGCGCTGCTCGGCGCTGATGCAGTCGATCGTGCGCCACCCCAAGCCTGTCATCGCCGAGGTCGACGGCCTCGCCACCGCGGCCGGCCTGCAGCTCGTCGCCAGTTGCGATCTCGCCATTGCCTCCGAGCAGTCGACCTTCTGCACGCCCGGCGTCAATATCGGCCTGTTCTGCTCGACGCCGATGGTCGCGCTCTCGCGCAACGTCTCGCGCAAGCAGGCGATGGAGATGCTTTTGACCGGTGAGACCATCGACGCCACGACAGCGCGCGACTTCGGGCTGGTCAACCGTGTCGTGCCGCGTGAATACCTGAATCACATTGTTGGCAAATATACGCAAACCATTGTTTCGAAATCGCCTTTGACGCTGAAGATCGGCAAGGAGGCGTTCTACGCCCAGGCCGAGATGAGCCTTGCCGAAGCCTATGACCATGCGGCGAAGGTGATGGTCGACAACATGCTGGCAAAGGATGCCGAGGAGGGGATTGGCGCATTCATCGACAAGCGCCAGGCCGACTGGACAGGAGAATAGGTTTGGAACAACGCCTTTCGCTTGTGACACTTGGAGTGGACGATCTCGGCCGCGCCGTGCGCTTCTATGAAGCAATGGGGCTCAGGCGGAACCAGTCGATCACCGAGGGTGTCGCCTTCTTCCAGATGGGGGGCATCGTGCTCGGTCTCTGGAGCCGCGACCAGTTGGCTGCCGACGCCGGCGTTCCCGGCGGCAAGGGCGGTTTCTCCGGTGTGTCGATTGCCTACAACACGCGCTCCGAGGCGGAGGTCGACGAGATCCTGGCGACGGCCGAAAGGGCAGGCGGCCGCATCGTCAAGCCGGCGCAGCGCGCCTTCTGGGGCGGCTGGTACGGCTATTTCGCCGATACCGAAGGCCATTTGTGGGAAGTGGCCCACAATCCCGATTTCCCGATCGCCGAGGATGGCTCGATCTCGCTGCCGTGACGTTTGCGCTCGCTTTCGAAAGCCGGTATCCAGTGCCGTCGAACGAGGCGGCCATGAACAACGACAGATGAACCACGACAGCTACGACAACGCCTACATCGCCGGAATTCTGAATGCGGTGAAGACGATCGCCGTCGTCGGCGCGTCGGCCAATGACGTCAGGCCGAGCTACTTCGTCACCAAATATCTGATCGACAAGGGCTACGAGGTCTTTCCGGTCAATCCCGGACATGCCGGCAAGGACATCCTTGGCCGCATGACATATGCCAGCCTTGCCGACATCCCCGCGCCGATCGACATGGTCGATGTTTTCAGGGCGTCGCCTGCCGTGCCAGGCATCGTCGACGAGGTGCTCAAGCTCGATCCGCTGCCCAAGGTGATCTGGACGCAGTTGACCGTTCGCCATGACGAGGCCGCCGCGCGCGCTGAGGCCGCGGGCATCAAGGTCGTCATGAACCGCTGCCCCAAGATCGAATATGCGCGGCTTGCCGGCGAAATCGGCTGGAACGGCGTCAATTCCGGCGTGCTCTCCTCGAAGCGCCCTGTCATGCGCGAGGGTTTCCAGAGTTTCGGCATCCGCGCAAAATAGTCCGGCATTCGTCCGGGTTTTTGCAATGCCGCGCAAATAATCTCTGCCTGCCGCGGCAGATGTGAAATTTTCGTCTTTGCTTTCCGCCGCGGCCTTGGCCAAAGATGCCAGCTGATTTGACGAACCTATTCTTTGGAGGAAAAAGATGTCCCAGCGCGCACCTGGTTTCAACACGCTTGCCGTCCACGCCGGCGCCAAGCCCGATCCGGCAACCGGCGCACGCGCCACGCCGATCTACCAGACGACGTCCTATGTCTTCGACGATGCCGACCACGCAGCCTCGCTGTTCGGGCTCAAGGCCTTCGGCAACATCTACACCCGCATCATGAACCCGACCCAGGCCGTGCTCGAGGAGCGCATCGCAGCGCTTGAAGGCGGCACGGCGGCGCTTGCCACCGCCTCCGGTCACGCCGCCCAGCTTTTGGTGTTCCACAACCTGATGCGCCCGGGCGACAATTTCGTCGCCGCGACCCGCCTCTATGGCGGCTCGATCAACCAGTTCGGCCATGCCTTCAAGAATTTCGGCTGGGAAGCGCGCTGGGCCGACACCAACGACATCTCGAGCTTCGACAAGCAGATCGACGGCAAGACCAAGGCGATCTTCATCGAGAGCCTGGCCAATCCCGGCGGCACCTTCGTCGACATCGAGAAGATCGCCGACATCGCCCGCAAGCACGGCCTGCCGCTGATCGTCGACAACACGCTGGCAAGCCCCTACCTCATCCGCCCGATCGAGCATGGCGCCGACATCGTCGTCCATTCGCTGACCAAGTTCATCGGCGGCCATGGCAACTCGATCGGCGGCGTCATCGTCGACGGCGGCACCTTCGACTGGTCGAAGTCGGGCAAGTATCCGATGCTGTCGGAACCGCGGCCCGAATATGGCGGCGTCGTGCTGCACGAGACCTTTGGCAACTTCGCCTTCGCCATTGCCGCCCGCGTGCTCGGCCTGCGCGACCTCGGCCCCGCCATTTCGCCGTTCAACTCGTTCCTGATCCTCACCGGCCTCGAGACCCTGCCGCTGCGCATGCAGCGCCATTGCGACAATGCGCTGACCGTCGCCGGCTGGCTGTCCGACCACCCCAAGGTCGAATGGGTGGCCTATCCCGGCCTCAAGAGCGACAAGAACCATGCGTTGATGAAGAAGTATTCGCCCAATGGCGCCGGCGCGGTCTTCACCTTCGGCCTCAAGGGCGGCTACGAAGCGGGCGTCAAGTTCGTCGAGGGCCTGGAGCTGTTCTCGCACCTCGCCAATATCGGCGACACCAAGTCGCTGGTCATCCATCCCGCCTCGACAACCCATCGCCAGCTCTCCGACGAGCAGAAGATCGCCGCAGGCGCCGGACCCGACGTCGTCCGCCTCTCGGTCGGCATCGAGGATGTCAGCGACATCATCGCCGACCTCGAGCAGGCGCTGGCCAAGGCCTGACCGGCCGTGCAAGACTTGGCCCCGGCAGCGTGTGCTGCCGGGGTCTTTTGCTTTTTGCCGGGGCCCTTTGCTGTTTGGGAGTGCGATCTTGCCGCTGTTTCTGACCATCGACGTCAATGGCATCGAGCCGGAAGCAGGCGCGCCGGCAAGCGGCCGTCTGATTTCGGGAGACCCGAAATTCACCACCTGGAATGCCGAGGAGGCCGATGGCGGGCTCTATGCCGGCATCTGGCAGTCGACGCCGGGCAAATGGCGCATCGAATATGACGAATGGGAGTTCTGCCACATCCTATCGGGTGTCTCCGTCATCTCGGAGGAGGGCGGCGAGGCCCGCACGGTGCGGGCCGGCGACAGCTTCGTCCTCAGGCCCGGCTTCAAAGGAAGCTGGGAAGTGCTTGAAACGACTCGCAAGGAGTACGTGATCCGGCTCTGAGCGTCAGCTTCGCCCCGCATCGAATTTTTCCGACGCCGATGCCAGCGCGTCGATCTCGTTGGCGCATAGCAGCGGCTTCAGCGCCTCGAACTTCTCCGCGGGCCATTCGTAGACCTTGAGCGCCAGCAATCTGTCGACAACGGCCTGCGCAAAACGCGTCTTGATCGGCACGGCCGGATTTCCGGCAACGATCGTGTAGGGCGCCACGTCCTTGGTCACGATCGCGCCCGAGGCGATGATGGCGCCTTCACCGACGGTCACGCCCGGCATGATCATGGCGCGCATGCCGATCCAGGCGCCATCGCCGATGATCGTGTCGCCCTTGCCGGCATAGGCATCCAGAATGAACTCCGGGAACGGATAGAGACTGAACCAGTCGGTGCGGTGCGTGTGGTTGCCGCCCAGCAGGATCACCGCTTCTGCGCCGATGCAGACATAGTCGCCGATGTGGAACTGGTCGATCGGCCAGGCCGGCTGCCATGCCTTGAGGCTGTAGGCGTCGCCATAGAGATACCGCACCACGCTGTCCTCGAACGATCCCGACCAGGCATCGCTGTAGTAGCTGTGCGTGCCGCGAACATGGATGTTCGGATTGGTGACGGTCTCGTGCAGCAGTTCCACCTTGGACCAGTGCCTGGCGTCGTTTTTCATTGCTTTAGATCCTCGGGCGCACCCCAGCCACTCAGGCTTTGGTGGCGAATACATGAAGCCAGTCGGTTGGCTGGCGGTCGTAGCCGCTGCCTCTGCGGCTGGTGATTTCGATTTGCCCGTTCCAGCCGCGGTCGCCATATGCGCCTGCCAGCCATTCCGGGGAAGGGTAGTTATAGTACCTTCCGAAGCGGTCACGCCCCTCGGCCTCGCCCGCCTTGAAGCTTGCGTAAAACACCCCTCCGCGGACCAGTGCCCGCTGAACACGGGAAATGATTGCCGGTAGATGTTCGCGCGGCACATGCAGAAGGCAGGCATTGGCCCACACGCCGTCATAGGCGTTGATTTCGTCGATGTCGTCAAACAGAAGGACCTTGACGGTTCGGCCAAGGCGTCTCGCGGCCGCCGCCGCGATTGCCTCCGTACCATCTGACGGCGTTACGTCGAAGCCCTCGGCAAGCATGGCCTCGCTGTCTTGTCCCGCGCCGCATCCGAGTTCCAGCACGCGGCCGCCGGCGGGCAGGCGGGCCATGAAGTCGTGGAGGCGGTGCCTGCTCGCCGGCTGGCCCCTTGCCGTGTAGGTTTCTGCCTCGTTGGAGTAGAACCGGATCGTTTCCTGGTCGTTGGCTTCCCTCACGATCGCTCCGATAGCTGGTGTCCGCAAAACAGGCCATCGAGATCGTCATCAAGGCCGGATATCCGCTCAACCGACAGCCGAGCGTCATTTGAGAGGAGCCACTACCGCAGCAGGCATGGAAAGTTCCAGTGCCGAGCATTGAGCCAGCTGTCGCAGCGAAAGTTAGCAATAGCTGAAATCACGGGTGTTCACCGGCCTTGCGCAATGGTGAGGCGGCATCCTATTTACAGGGCAAAGCCTCTGAACCGATTCTGCCCGTCCGGCGCCGGAATCCCCTCACGATAAAGGGACAGTCGATGAAGAACCCCGTCGAAACATACATGAACCTCGTTCCGATGGTGGTCGAGCAGACCAATCGCGGCGAGCGCGCCTACGATATCTTCTCGCGCCTGCTCAAGGAGCGCATCATCTTCATCACCGGTCCGGTCGAGGACGGCATGGCGACGCTTGTCTGCGCGCAGTTGCTGTTCCTCGAGGCCGAGAACCCGAAGAAAGAGATCAACCTCTACATCAACTCGCCGGGCGGCGTGGTGACCTCGGGCATGGCGATCTACGACACCATGCAGTTCATCAAGCCGGCAGTATCGACGCTGTGCATCGGCCAGGCCGCCTCGATGGGCTCGCTGCTGCTCTGCGCCGGCCACAAGGACATGCGCTTCGCAACCCCGAACGCCCGCATCATGGTGCACCAGCCCTCCGGCGGTTTCTCCGGCCAGGCTTCGGACATCGAGCGCCACGCCCAGGACATCATCAAGCTCAAGCGTCGCCTCAACGAGGTCTACGTCAAGCACACCGGCAAGGACTATGACACCATTGAACGGACGCTCGACCGCGACCATTTCATGACTGCCGACGAGGCGCGTGACTTCGGTTTGATCGACAAGGTCATCGAAAGCCGCGACGTCGCTGAGGGTGCCACGGCTTCGTGATTGGACGCTGCGACCTGCCTGCAGGGCCACATCTCGCATTTTTGAGGTGCCCTGCGGCATTTCGGACACATTTTGCTGTTCCCTCGATGGAAGCGTCGGCCTACGTTAAGGTGGCGTTGAGCTTCGACGGCTTAGCGTTGTTCAAGGGTGCCGCGACTCGTTGCAGCGACTTCTGGAATGTGAGTGTACGGAAATCGTTGCGGCGGCCAGGGAATGGCGGTGGCGGCGTCCGTCGTTAGATTGCATATGCGCCCCGGAGCCAGACCTTCGGCCGGGCGGCAGTGAAAGGACTTGGACAAGATGAGCAAGGTCAGCAACGGCGGCGGCGACTCCAAGAACACGCTCTATTGCTCGTTCTGCGGCAAGAGCCAGCATGAGGTACGCAAACTCATCGCCGGCCCGACCGTCTTCATCTGCGACGAATGCGTCGAACTGTGCATGGACATCATCCGCGAGGAGAACAAGACCTCGATGGTGAAGTCGCGCGAGGGCGTGCCGACACCGCAGGAAATCCTCAAGGTTCTTGACGACTACGTCATTGGCCAGCCCCACGCCAAGCGCGTGCTGTCGGTGGCCGTCCACAATCACTACAAGCGTCTCGCGCACGCTTCGAAGAGCAACGACGTCGAATTGGCGAAGTCCAACATCCTGCTGATCGGCCCGACCGGCTGCGGCAAGACGCTGTTGGCCCAAACGCTCGCCCGCATCATCGACGTGCCGTTCACCATGGCGGATGCGACGACGCTGACCGAAGCCGGTTATGTCGGTGAGGACGTCGAGAACATCATTCTCAAGCTGCTGCAGTCGGCCGACTACAATGTCGAGCGCGCCCAGCGCGGCATCGTCTACATCGACGAAATCGACAAGATCAGCCGCAAGTCGGACAATCCCTCGATCACCCGCGACGTCTCGGGCGAGGGCGTCCAGCAGGCACTGCTGAAGATCATGGAAGGCACAGTCGCTTCCGTGCCGCCCCAGGGTGGCCGCAAGCACCCGCAGCAGGAGTTCCTGCAGGTCGACACCGCCAACATCCTGTTCATCTGCGGCGGCGCCTTCGCCGGCCTCGACCGCATCATCTCGGATCGCGGCCGCAAGACATCGATCGGCTTCGGCGCCAATGTCGCTTCGCCTGAGGACCGCCGCACCGGCGACCTGTTCCGCCAGGTTGAACCAGAGGATCTGCTGAAGTTCGGCCTGATCCCCGAATTCGTCGGCCGTCTGCCCGTGCTGGCGACGCTCGAGGACCTCGACGAGCCGGCGCTGATCCAGATCCTGACCGAGCCGAAGAACGCCCTGGTCAAGCAGTACCAGCGCCTGTTCGAGATGGAAAATGTCGACCTGACGTTCCACGAGAACGCACTCTCGGCGATCGCCAAGCGCGCCATCGAGCGCAAGACGGGCGCCCGCGGCCTGCGTTCGATCATGGAAGCGATCCTGCTCGACACCATGTTCGAGCTTCCGGCGCTGGAAGGCGTCCAGGAAGTCGTGATATCGGAAGAGGTGGTGACCGGCAGCGCGAGGCCGCTCTACATCTACTCCGAACAGAAGGAAAAGAAGGGCAGCGTCAGCGCCTGAGGCTTGGCGACCCAAGGCTTGGCGACCCAAGGCTTGGCGAATTGCCTGCCGCATGATGCGGCGATACGAACTACCGCTCCAGCGAACGGCGCCCCAGCGGCGCCGTTCCGCATTCTGGGGCTTCATTTTGGGACTTCAGGGAAACGTGTGCCATACCTGTTGGGGATTGGCCTTGATGTTTACCCGGCGAAGCTCCAACTAACGGAGAAGAGGCGATGGGTAGGTTTTCGTGCTGTAATGCCGCGCGGTAATCGGCGGTAGGCGGAACCGTCCATGGTCGTTAATATGAGATTCGCGGTTGGCGCTCGCGCGGCTGCGAAATGAAAGGTTGGACAATGGCCAAAATATCCCGCTCTTCCAGCGAAGGTACCTTCGCAGTCCTGCCGTTGCGCGACATCGTCGTGTTCCCGCACATGATCGTCCCGCTGTTCGTGGGCCGTGAAAAGTCGATCAAGGCCCTGGAAGAGGTGATGGGTCAGGAAAAGCAGATCCTGCTTGCGACCCAGATGAATGCCGCCGACGACGATCCCGAGCCCGATGCGATCTATGACATCGGCACGCTCGCCAATGTGCTGCAGCTGCTCAAGCTGCCGGACGGCACCGTCAAGGTGCTGGTCGAAGGCACGACGCGCGCCAAGATTCAGTCCTTCACCGACAAGTCCGACTTTCACGAGGCCCACGCGCTCATCCTGAGCGAGCCCGAGGAGGAAGAGGTCGAGGTCGAGGCGCTGGCGCGTTCGGTGGTTTCCGACTTCGAAAACTACGTCAAGCTGAACAAGAAGATTTCGCCCGAAGTGGTTGGCGCCGCCAGCCAGATCGAGGACTATTCCAAGCTCGCCGACACGGTGGCGTCGCACCTTGCGATCAAGATCACCGAGAAGCAGGAGATGCTCGGCACGCTGTCCGTCAAGGAGCGGCTCGAGAAGGCGATGGGCTTCATGGAAGCCGAAATCTCCGTCCTGCAGGTGGAAAAGCGCATCCGCAGCCGCGTCAAGCGGCAGATGGAGAAGACCCAGCGCGAGTACTATCTCAACGAGCAGATGAAGGCGATCCAGAAGGAGCTCGGCGAGGGCGAGGACGGCCGCGACGAGGCCGCCGAGATCGAGGCGCGCATCAAGAAGACCAAGCTGACGAAGGAGGCCCGCGAAAAGGCGGATGCCGAGCTCAAGAAGCTGCGGTCGATGTCGCCGATGTCGGCTGAGGCCACCGTCGTGCGCAACTATCTCGACTGGATCCTGTCGATCCCGTGGGGCAAGAACTCCAAGGTCAAGCAGGACCTGCACTTTGCCCAGGAGGTGCTCGACACCGACCACTACGGCCTCGACAAGGTCAAGGACCGCATCGTCGAGTATCTCGCCGTGCAGAGCCGCCAGAAGAAGCTGAAGGGGCCGATCCTGTGCCTCGTCGGTCCTCCCGGCGTCGGCAAGACCTCGCTCGGCAAGTCGATCGCCAAGGCGACCGGCCGTGAGTTCGTGCGCATGGCACTCGGCGGCGTGCGTGACGAGGCCGAGATCCGCGGCCACCGCCGCACCTATATCGGCTCGATGCCCGGCAAGGTCATCCAGTCGATGAAGAAGGCGAAGAAGTCCAACCCGCTCTTCCTGCTCGACGAGATCGACAAGATGGGCCAGGACTTCCGCGGCGATCCGTCGTCGGCGCTGCTCGAGGTGCTCGATCCGGAACAGAACGCAACGTTCATGGACCATTACCTCGAGGTCGAATACGACCTGTCGAGCGTGATGTTCGTGACGACGGCGAACACGCTGAACATCCCTGCGCCCTTGATGGACCGCATGGAGATCATCCGTATCGCCGGTTACACCGAGGACGAGAAGGTCGAGATCGCCAAGCGGCACCTGATGCCGAAGGTTGTCCGCGACCACGCGCTCCAGCCCAAGGAGTTCTCGGTCTCGGAAGATGCGATCCGTGCCGTGATCCAGCTCTACACCCGTGAAGCCGGCGTGCGCAGCCTCGAGCGCGAGCTGATGAAGCTCGGGCGCAAGGCCGTCACCGAGATCATCAAGACCAAGAAGAAGTCGGTGAAGGTCACCGCTGCCAATCTGGACGATTATCTCGGCGTGCAGCGCTATCGCTTCGGCCAGGTCGAAGGCGAGGATCAGGTCGGCGTGGTCACCGGGCTTGCCTGGACCGAGGTCGGCGGCGAACTGCTGACGATCGAAGGCGTGATGATGCCCGGCAAGGGCAAGATGACGGTCACCGGCAATCTGCGCGACGTCATGAAGGAGTCGATCTCGGCTGCGGCATCCTATGTCCGTAGCCGTGCCCTCGACTTCGGCGTCGAGCCGCCGCTGTTCGACAAGCGCGACATCCACGTGCACCTGCCCGAGGGCGCCACGCCTAAGGACGGTCCGTCCGCAGGTGCCGCCATGGCCACCGCGATCATTTCGATCCTGACCGGCATTCCTGTCAGGGCTGACGTCGCGATGACCGGCGAGATTACGCTGCGCGGCCGCATCCTGCCGATCGGCGGGCTGAAGGAGAAGCTGCTTGCAGCCCTGCGCGGCGGCATCAAGAAGGTGCTGATCCCGGAAGACAATGCCAAGGATCTGGCGGAGATTCCGGAAAACGTGAAGAGCGGCATGGAGATCATCCCGGTTTCGCGGGTTGGCGAAGTGTTGCGTCACGCACTCGTCAGGATGCCGGAGCCGATCGAGTGGACCGAACCGGTCGATGTTCCCGCGGCCAAGTCGGATGCCGGCGAGGATGCCGGCAAGGGCTTCGCTCATTAGTTGTATCTAAAGTCGCCGTCAAAACAAAAAGCCGGGCTCGCGCCCGGCTTTTTCATGTGAAAAAACCCCGGAATTCCGGGCTTTTTGCCCCTTTTCGACTTGGTTGTGCTCGAAGTTTTTCCTAAAGTCCGTGTCCTACCGGCTGAGTCTAATGTCCCGGTTTTCTCATGGAAGGGAATTTGAATGAACAAGAACGAACTAGTGTCCGCCGTCGCCGAAGCTTCCAAGCTTTCCAAGGGCGATGCGCAGTCCGCAGTTGATGCGGTGTTCTCCGTCATCACCGGCGAACTGAAGAATGGCGGCGATGTCCGGCTTGTCGGTTTCGGAAATTTCACCGTGTCAAAACGCGCGGAGTCGACCGGCCGCAACCCGCAGACCGGCGCAGAAGTGAAGATCCCGGCTCGCACCGTGCCGAAGTTCTCGGCCGGCAAGGGCCTCAAGGACGCGGTCAACTGATCGCTTTCCAGCCAAGATACTGATCGAAAAGCCGGGCTTGCCCGGCTTTTCTTTTGCCTGAAGCCAGGCGCGCAGCGGGTGGTCTCGCGCTTCAGTAGACCTGGGTTTTCGACCGGCTGATGAAGAAGCCATGGCCGTCATTGCGGCTGCAGCGCAGCCCGGATCTGTCCGACGTGCAGTTGAAGGGGCCCTTCCTCCAGCTGTTGCCATAGTCGAGCGTGTGCGAGCCGTCGCAGCATCCGCTGTCGCCAACATTCTGATAACGCTTGGCTTTTCCAGAATTCCCGAGGATGAACCTGAGATAGGTCGGCTCGATGCGGTCGCAGCCGAGTTCCGGCCCGCCGTCCTCTGGCTTGTAGACGTCCGAGCCGCCGGCCGGCGTGTACTGGCAGCCGACATTGCCAGAGGGCATGTTGAAGTAGACAAGGCCGCCGTCGGCCGGGAAGCTCTGTTCCGCAGCCTTTGCATCGATCGAGATCAGGGCGATCACCGCCACCAGCACAGAACGCATCGCCCCTCCAGCGCAACTCCAACGTCCCAAGGCGCAAGATTGCACCGGAACGCGGCAGGTCGACAATGGGGCGTTGATGGGGGGGCCGGGTTCAACAAAAAAGGGCCGCTGCGGCGGCCCTTTGCGAGTTCGGCTGTATTGGCAAGCGCTCAGGCCTTGACCAGGAATGCCTCGCGCGGCAGGTCCGACAGCACCTCGGCGCGGTTGCCGCGCAGGATGACGATCTCTTCCAGGCGCAGTCCGAAGCGGCCCTGCAGATAGATGCCGGGCTCGATCGAGAACACGTTGCCCTCCTGCAGGATCGTTTCCGACGTGCCGGTGATATAGGGCTGCTCGTGAATGTCGATGCCCAGGCCGTGGCCGGTGCGGTGCAGGAAGTTCGGGCCGTAGCCGGCGGCGGTGATGACGTCGCGGGCGGCCTTGTCGACCTCCTTGGCGGCAACGCCGGGCTTTGCGGCGGCGATTGCTGCCTGTACGGCACGCTCAAGCACGCCGTGCACCTCGTCAAAACCTTCCGGCTTGTCGCCGAACACGCCGACGCGGGTCATGTCGGAGGGATAACCGTCCTTGCGGCCGCCGATATCGATCAGCACGGCCTCGTTCGCCTTGAGCTTGCGGTCGCCGGTGTGATGGTGCGGGAAGGCGCCGTTCTCGCCGAAGCAGACGCTGACGAATTCTCCGGTCGCACCATTGGCTGCGTAGAAGTCACGGATGGCCTTGCCGACTTCGAGTTCGGTCACGCCTTCCCTGAGCGCGGCGAAGCCTGCCTTCATGGCACCGTCATTGAGCACTGCGTTCATCTTGAGCAGCGCATATTCGGCCTCGTCCTTCTTGCCGCGCAGGAAGCTCACCGTGTCGTTCAGGAAGCTGCGCGCAGCACCGGGCAGGGCATCGAGCGCAAGCAGCGCAAAATCGGCGCGCATGGTCTCGTCGAGGGCAACCGAGACGGTGGCGCCCCCAACGCCGCAATCGGCGAGAAGCTGCACCAGGGCCGCCTGCGGACCATCGGCATCGGCCCAGGGATAGAAGGGCAATTTGGTGAAGGGGCGCTGGCTGTCGGCATTCAGCGCCGGCATCAGGAAGCCGGCATGCGTCTGCGACACGATCAAAAGCACCGGGCGTTCGTCGCCATGCGGCGACATGCCTGCGAGCCAGACAAGGTGCGAGGAGGGACCAACGACCACCAGGTCGGTTCCCGTCTCAGCCATGCGCTCGCGCAGCCGCGCCATCCGCTCTTCGTACATCGTCTCTGCCTTCTTCGGATTTGGGGAGGGGGAATGTGAGGTGAGGGCGATGGGACCGCCCGCAATGGGCGGTCCCTGCCAGGCCGGCTCGTCAGTTCTTCTTGACGAGGCGGTAATAGACGAAGTCGGAGGTTGCGCCGTTGACATAGCCTTCGACGTTCTTGGCACGCGCCACCTGGGTCGCGGCCTGGAACATGACGACGATCGGCGACTTCTCCTGCACCTTCTTCTGCAGGTCGACATACATTGCGCTGCGCTTGGCCGGATCGGCCTCGGCGAGAGCTGCCTTGGTCTCGTTGTTCAGCTCTTCCGGAACCGCCCAGCTGTTACGCCAGGTGGTGGTCGACTGGTAGTTTCCGTCGGAGTTGTCGGTGTTGTAGGCAAAAGCCTTGGCGTTGGAGTGCGGGTCCATGAAATCGGGACCCCAGTACAGCAGCATCGCCTCATGTGTGCGTGCGCGGTACTTGGTGATCACCTGCGAGCCGGTGCCCGGCACGATGTCGAAGTTGATGCCGGCTTCGGCGAAGCTTGCCTGCAGCGACTGCGCCATGTCGGTGAACGGCGTCGAATTGATGACGTCGAGCGTCACCTTGATCGGCGTCTTGATGCCGGCGTCAGCCAGGATCTGCTTCGCCTTGGCCGGATCGTAGCTGTAGGGCGTCTCGTCGAGCGAACCCGGGAAGCCCTTCGGCCAGAAGGCCTGGTGCGTCTGCATCTGGCCCTTCAGGAACGTGTCGGTCATGCCCTTGTAGTTGACCAGGTAGCGGGCGGCGTCCCAGACGGCCGGCGGTGTCAGCGATTCCGTCTTCTGGTTGAACGACAGGAAGTGCACGGCCGCCTGCGGATAGGTCTCGGTGGTTACCTTGTCGCTGCCGGCAAGCGTTGCGATCTGGTCCGAGGTCAGGTTCTTGGCCATGTCGACGTCGCCCGACTGCAGCAGCAGTTGCTGGGTCGCGGCTTCGGCGACGTGGCGGATGATGACGCCCTTGATGGCTGGCGCGCCGTTGAAATAGTCGGGGTTGGCGGTCAGGTTGATCAGCTCGCCGGGGCGGAACGCCTTGAGCACGAACGGGCCGGTGCCGGCCGAGTTCGACTTCAGCCAGGCGTTGCCCATGTCGCCATTGGCCTCGTTGGCCTGCAGCGTCACCGCGTCGACGATCGAACCTGGACGGGCGGCCAGCACGTTGAGCACGAAGGCCGAAGCGAAGTCGCCGGCATATTTGATGACGACCTTGTTGCCGTCGGCCTTGACCATCGAATCGAAATTCTCGGGCGTCCAGCCGAGCTGGGTCAGGATGAAGGCCGGTGCCTTGTTCAGCACGATGACACGCTTGAACGAATAGACCACGTCCTCGGCGCGCAGCGGGTTGCCCGAGGTGAACTTGACGCCGTCGCGCAGCGTGAATGTGATGGTCTTGTTGGCGTCGTCGACGGCCCATTCCTTGGCGAGGCCGGCGGCAAGCGTCTTGGTGTCGGCAGCGTCGTATTGGACGAGGCGGTCATAGGTCTGGGAGACATATTCGCCCGACGAGAACTCGTAGGCCTCGGCCGGGTCGATGCTGACGATGTCGTCGATGTTCTGCGCCACCACGAGCACGCCTGCGGGCGTGGCTGCAAGGCTGATGGCGGGCGTCATCGGCATCGCCAGCGCCGCGGCGAGCAGCGCGGCTTTGAACAGTTTCATCATTTTCTCTCCTTTTTGGTTCCCGTTGTCTTCTCTTCGGCCCGCGAACCGCGCAGGGCCGGATGCTCCGTGCGCGACCTGAACATCGGCAAGGTGCCGGTCCACAGCATGCGCGCGAACTGTTGGGTGTCGTTCGACCAGGAATGCGGACGATTGCCGCGGAAATGCAGGCTGTCGCCGGCCGAAAGCACCATCTCTTCGTCCTCGAGGCGCTGGGTGATCGAGCCTTCGAGGATGAACAGGATTTCCTCGCCTTCATGGCTGACCGTCTCGGAGCGGTAACCCGGCGGGACATTGAGGACGAAGGACGAGAGCACGTTGCCGGTGAAGTCGGCGGCGATGCGCTCATAGACGATCGACGAGCCGTCGACCGAGAATCGGTTGCGCTCGGCCGCGCGGGTCAATCCGTCCTCGGCGCTGGGCGTGGCGATGAAATAATCCACACCCACGTCGAGGCTGCGGGCGATCTGGGCGAGGGTGCCGAGCGAGGGGGTGGCATGATCGCGTTCGACCTGACTGAGGTAACCGACCGAAATGCCTGCGGCGTCACACAATTCCTGCAATGTCATCGACAGCTGGCGGCGGCGGGCACGGATCAGCGCGCCAACCTTGGGCTGGCTCGACGGCGTGTTTTTGCTGGCCTCCGAGGACACGCTTTTTTGCTCCCATCAAAATTTTTTTGATCTAACCAAAATTTTTTGTATAGTCCAAGCAGAATTTTGCTCGACAGAAAACATCCGTGCCGCATCCGCGACGCGGCCAATGTGGTAGGAACAAAGACCGCGTGGCATCAGAAACCTCTACCGCCGCCAAGGCGCTTCCAACTGGGCCTGGCGGCTCGTCGCGCAATGCGCGGCACGCCTGGAAAACGGTGAAGGGCCTGCTCGGCGTCATCGTCGCCGTTGCCTTCACCTTCCTCGGCCTCCTTGCCATCACCTTCTTCATCGGCCGCGTCGTGCCGATCGACCCGGTTCTCGCCGTCGTCGGCGACCGCGCCCCGCGCGCCGTCTACGAGGCTGTGCGCATTGAGATGGGGCTGGACAAGCCGCTGATCGTCCAGTTCTTCCACTATGTCGGCAATGTGCTGACAGGTGATCTCGGCATGTCGGTGTCGACGGGCCGACCGGTCGCCGAGGATCTGGCCCGCGTCTTCCCGGCAACGCTGGAGATGGCGACGATCGGCATCATCATCGGCGTGCTGATGGGCGTGCCGATGGGCGTTTATGCCGCCAGCCGCCAGGGCAGCCTGCTCGACCAGGTCATCCGTGTCGTCGGCCTGCTCGGCTATTCGGTGCCGGCGTTCTGGCTCGGCCTCGTTGGTCTCGCGCTGTTCTATGCCAAGCTGCAATGGGTCGGCGGTCCCGGCCGCATCGACATCTTCTACGATGGCCTCGTCGAGCCGGTCACCGGCCTGCTTCTGATCGACAGCCTCATTGCCGGCGACACCGAGATCTTCGTCAACGCGCTGACCCATATCGCGCTGCCGGCTGCGGTGCTCGGCTTCTTCAGCCTGGCCTACATCGCCCGTATGACGCGCTCCTTCATGCTCGACCAGCTGGCGCAGGAATATGTCACCACCGCCCGCGTCAAGGGCGTGTCGGAGCGGCTGGTGCTGTGGCGCCATGCCTTCCGGCCGATCCTCGTGCCGCTGATCACCGTCATCGGCCTGTCCTATGCCGGCCTGCTCGAGGGCTCGGTCATGATCGAGACCGTGTTCTCGTGGCCGGGCATCGGCAACTACCTGACGACGGCGCTGCTCAATGCCGACATGAACGCCGTTCTGGGCGCGACGCTGGTCATCGGCGCCGTCTTCATCGGCATCAACAAGATTTCGGACGTGCTCTACCGCGTCCTCGACCCGAGGGCACGCTGATGGCTACTGGACGTGACTGGCTTCTCGACGATTCGCCGTCCTCGCGCCTGCAGGCCCGGCTTGGCCGCAGCTACCGGCTGAGCCGCGCGCTGGCGCGCAATCCGCTCGCCATGGTCGGCGCGGTCATCGTGCTGACGCTGATCCTGGTGGCGCTGTTCGCACCCTGGATCGCCACCCATTCGCCTGTCGGCCAGGATCTCGCCATGCGGCTCAAGCCGCCGAGCTGGGACAACTGGATGGGCACCGACGAGCTTGGCCGCGACATCTGGAGCCGTGTCGTCTACGGCGCGCGCATCACGCTGATGATCGTGGCGCTGGTGGCCGTGCTTGCCGCGCCCGTCGGGCTGATCATCGGCGCCGTCGCCGGCTATTTCGGCGGCTGGGTCGATCGCATCCTGATGGGCATCACCGACATCTTCCTGTCGATGCCGAAGCTGATCCTGGCACTGGCATTCGTCGCAGCCCTCGGGCCCGGCATCCAGAACGCCATCATCGCCATCGCGATTGCGACCTGGCCCGGCTATGCCCGCATCGCCCGCGCCGAAACCCTGACCATCCGCAATTCGGAGTTCGTTGCGGCCGTCGAGCTGCAGGGCGCTTCGTCGTTCCGCGTCATCGTCAACCACATCCTGCCGCTGTGCACCTCCTCGATGATCATCCGCGTCACGCTCGACATGGCCGGCATCATCCTGACCGCCGCCGGCCTCGGCTTCATCGGTCTCGGCGCCCAGCCGCCGCTGCCGGAATGGGGCGCGATGATCTCGCGCGGCCGCTCCTTCATCCTCGACCAGTGGTGGGTGGCGACGATGCCCGGCTTTGCCATCGTCATCGTCAGTCTCGGCTTCTGTTTCCTCGGCGACGGCCTGCGCGATGTGCTCGACCCCAAGCATGGAGATCGGCAATGAACGCGCTGCTTGAAATCCGCAACCTGAAGGTCACGTTCCCGACGGCGCGTGGTCCTGTCGACGTGGTCAAGGGCCTGTCGCTGACGCTCGGCCGTGAGCGCCTCGGCATCGTCGGCGAGAGCGGCTCCGGCAAGTCGATGACCGGCCGCTCGATCCTGCGGCTGATCCGCTCGCCCGGCCGGGTCACCGCAGATGAGATGACCTTCAACGGCACCGACCTCCTGTCGCTGTCGGAAAAGCAGATGCGCTCGATCCGCGGCGCGCGCATTTCTATGGTGATGCAGGACCCGAAATTCTCGCTCAACCCGGTCATGACCATCGGCGATCAGATCGCCGAGGCATTGCTGACCCACCAGAAGCTGGCGCGCAGCGACATCCGCAGCCGCACGCTTGCGATGCTGGAAGCGGTGCGCATCAACGATCCGGAGCGGGTGCTCGGCCTCTACCCGCACGAGGTCTCGGGCGGCATGGGCCAGCGCGTCATGATCGCGATGATGCTCATCCCGGAGCCCGATCTTCTGATTGCCGACGAGCCGACCTCGGCGCTCGACGTCTCGGTCCAGGCCCAGGTGCTCGAAATCATCGACGACCTGGTCAAGCGCAAGGGCATGGGGCTGATCCTGATCAGCCACGACCTCGACCTCGTCTCGGCCTATTGCGACCGCATCCTGGTGATGCGGAGCGGCGAGGTGGTCGAGGAGTGCGATGCCGGCGAGCTCAGGAACGCCAGGCATCCCTATACGCAGGGCTTGCTCGCCTCGATCCCGCGCCTCGACGAGAGCCGCGACGAGCTTCCTGTCCTCGAACGTACTGGGGCTTCGACATGACGGCGCTGGCCATCGACAATCTCGACATCTCCTATGGCGATTCGAAGGTCACCCACGGCATCGGCTTCGAAGTCGCCGAGGGCGAGAGCTTTGCGCTTGTCGGCGAGAGCGGCTCGGGCAAGACCACCGTGCTCAAGGCCATTGCCGGCATGGCCAAAAGCTGGACCGGCTCGATCTCGGTCTTTGGCGAGCCGCGCACCCATGGCATCGACCGTGCTTTTGCCAGGCAATGCCAGATGGTGTTCCAGGACCCCTATGGTTCGCTGCATCCGCGCAAGACTGTCGATGCGACGCTGAGCGAGCCGCTGACCATCCACGGCATCGGCAACAGCGGCGAGCGCGTCGACGAGGTGATGCAGTCGGTCGGCCTCGACCGCCGCTTCCGCTTCCGTTTTCCGCACCAGCTCTCGGGCGGCCAGCGCCAGCGCGTGGCGATTGCCCGTGCGCTGATCCTCAAGCCGAGGATGCTGTTGCTGGACGAGCCGACCTCGGCGCTCGACGTCTCGGTGCAGGCGGAAATCCTCAATTTGCTCAAGCGCCTGCGCCGCGAGCAGGGGCTGACCTATCTGATGGTCACGCACAATCTGCCCGTCGTGTCGTTCCTGTGCGACCGCCTTGCCGTGATGCGCCATGGCCGGGTCGTCGAGGTAGCTGATGTCGACCAGCTCAAGCGCGGCGAACTCGTCGATCCCTATTCGCGCGAACTGACCAGGTTCAGCGCGTCTCTTCCCAAGACTTGAAATAGAGGTACACCATGACAGAGACCAATTTCGCCGGGGCGCTGGCCGCCTTCGATGCCGCCATTGCGACCACATCAGAGGTCGAGGGCGTGTGGGCGGCGCTGCAGGCTCTGGCCGACGTGATCGTCGGCGCCAAGCTGTTCACCGTGATGAAGCTCGACTGGGCGACCGAAGTTTCGGGCCGCACCTACACCAGCCATCCCGATGCCTATCCCGTCTCGGGCACCAAGCCGATCAACCGCACCCACTGGTTCGAGACGATCCACGTCCAGCGTAAGCCCTTCGTCGCCAACACCATCAAGGACATTGCCGACGTCTTCCCCGATCACGAGCTGATCTGGTCGCTCGGCTGCGGTTCGGTGCTCAACTGGCCGGTCTTTGTCGGCGACGTCATGCTGGGCACCGTCAACATGCTGCATGAAGAGCATTATTACACGCCGGCGCGCGTCGAGGCCGCGAGGCAGCTGTCGCTGGCCGCCAAGGCTGCCTTCCTCGCCGTCGAGCATCTCGAACGCCGCTAGAACCAGATTGATGCCGGGCCGTCTGTCGGCCCGGCTCCAAGGCATGATCCCGAAGAGCGGGACCGGTTTTCGGAAAAGATCATGCGACGGCAAGAAGACAGAGCCCCGTTCCGGTTCATCGGAATGGAACAGGCTCTAATGACTGCTGACCAGTGCCGGGATCGGAAGCCTGGCACTGGCTTCGTCAAGGATCGAGAAGCTGTAGCGGCCGGCCTGGTCGCGCTCGACCGAATAGGTCAGCCGGTCGGCGATGCGGTTGTCCTTGTCGAAGGTCAGGACGCGCGGCTTGAGCGCGGTGATCTCGCTTTCGTTCAGATAGACGGAATTGCAGATGATGACCTGGTCGCCAGCCTGGCATGTGCGGGCGGCAGCGCCATTGAGGATGCAGCAGCGTGAGCCGCGCTCGCCGAGGATGACATAGGTCGAGATCCGCGCGCCGGAGCTCTTGTTCCAGATCTCGACGAACTCCATCGGCAGAATGCCGGCTTCTTCGCAATGATCGGGGTCGAGCGTGATCGAGCCGTGATAATTGAGGTTGGCTTCTGTTACATGGATGCCGTGCAGCTTGCCGGCGACGATCTTGCGCATTGTTCCTCCCTGATCCGCCAGCCGGCGCGACGCTACATTCCAACCACCAACGCACCGCCGGTCATGCCAGCGCCTGCCGCCGAGAGCAAAAGCGTCTCGCCCGGCCGGAACGGCATTGTCCGATGCGCCACCGCCAGCGACAGCGGGATCGTCGCCGCCGACGAATTGCCGTAGTCGGCGATCGTCTTGACGATCCTGTCGTCGGCGATGCCGAGCGACTTGCCCACCGCATTGAAGATGCGGGCATTGGCCTGGTGCGGCACGAAGCGGCTGACGGCTGATGTCTCCAGGCCTGCCGCAGCAAGCGCCTCCGTGGAGCAACGGCTCATCATCTCGACCGCCTTGGCGAACACCGCGCGTCCATCTGCGATGGTCATGCGCGTCTCTGTGATGTCGAGTTCGTCCGAGAAGGGCCGGTTGCTGCCGCCGGCGGGGATCTGGATCAAGCCGTAGCCGCCGCCATCGGCGGAAACGGACGCACCCAGAATGCCGTGGCCCGCGTCGTCGGAAGGCGTCAGCACGACCGCTCCGGCAGCGTCCGCAAACAGCACGCTACTTGCCCGCTCGGCCGGATTGATGCGGCGGCTCAGGATGTTGGCGGCGATGACGATCGCCGGCTTGTTATGCAGCCGCACGAAACCGTCGGCGAAGGTCAGCGCATAGATGAAACCGGCGCAGGCGCCGGCGAGGTCGATGCCGCCCGACCTGGCGAGGCCAAGCTTATGCGCCACCAGAGGTGCGCTCGGCGGCAACAGGTGGTCGGGCGTCGAGGTGGCGAGCAAAAGCAGGCCGACATCCTCGCGCGCGATTTCAGCCTGCTGCAGCGCCATCTCCCCGGCATGTGCCGCGAGGTCGGACAAAGTGTCCCCAGGCTCGGCCCAGTAGCGCGAGCGGATGCCGGTGCGGCCTTCGATCCAGCCGGCATCGAGGCCGAGGCTCGCCTCGATTTCGGCGTTCTCGACCTTGCGGCCCGGCACATGGTGGCCGAAGGCTGAAATGCGCGCGGTCCGGCTCATCCGCTCTTCGCCAGCTCGGCGGCCTCGTCGACGGCGTCATAGAGCCGGTCGAGCTCGGCTGCGGTGACGCAATAGGGCGGCAGTACGTAGATGACGTTGCCGAGCGGGCGGACCAGGTGGCCGCGCTCGAGGAAGAATGCGCGCAGCTTCGGCCCGACTTCGGCGAGATAACCTGCCTTGCCGACAAGCAGGTCGACGGCGGCGATGGTGCCGGCCGTCCGAACATTCTCAAAACGTGCATCGCCGTTGAAGCGCGCGATCTTCTCCGCCTGCATCTTCGACAAGGCCGCCACACGCTCAGTCACCGGCTCGTCGCGCCAGATCCCGACATTGGCGAGGGCCGCAGCACAGGCGATGGGGTTCGCGGTGTAGGAGCTCGAATGAAAGAAGGTCTTGGCGCGATCGGTGGAGAAATGCGCCCGGAAGATCGCGTCAGTGGCGAGCGTCGCCGCCAGCGGCACCGAGCCGCCGGTCAGGCCCTTCGATGTGCAGAGAATGTCGGGCGAGATGCCAGCCTGTTCGCAGGCGAACATGGTTCCGGTGCGGCCCCATCCGGTCATCACCTCGTCGGCGATGAACAGCGTGCCGGACTTTTCGGCGATGCGCTTGAGCTCGGTCAGCACCCGGGCCGGATAGATCAGCATGCCGCCGGCGCCGAGCACCAGGGGTTCGACGATGACGGCAGCAGCCTTGCCGTCGCGGGTCAAAGCTTCGAAGCGGTCGAGCGTCTCCTGTTCGCGGCCGGCTGCGGGGAAGGGGATGGTGTCGACCTCGAACAGCAGCGGGTCGTAGGCGGCGTTGAACACGCCGCGTTCGCCGACGCTCATCGTGCCGATGGTGTCGCCATGATAGCTGTGCTCCATCACGACGAGGCGCGAGCGCGGAGAACCATTGTTGCGGTGGAAACCGAGCGCCATCTTCAGCGCCACCTCGACGCTGGTCGAGCCGCTGTCGGAAAAAAACACCCAGTCGAGGCCTGAGGGCGCCATCTCGACAAGTGCCGAGGCCAATTTTTCCGCTGGCTCGTGGGTCAGGCCGGCGAAGATGACCTGATCGAGTGTTTCGGTGGCATTTCGGATCGCCTCGACGATTTTCGGATGGCGGTGGCCATGGGTGATGACCCACCAGGAGGAGATCGCGTCGAGGATGCGCTTGCCCTCTGTCGTTTCGACATAGGCGCCCTCGGTGCGCGCGATGACGGGCGGCACGGGCTCGGCGGCGTGCTGGGTGAAGGGATGCCAGACGGCGGAACGGCTCATGGCTTTGCCTGCAAGAACTGGGCCTCCAGGAAGTCGGCCGCGTTGAAGCTCGTCCGCATGGCCTCGGCGAGCGTTTCATTTGTCAGCGGGTCGAGCCGGGGCAGGCGGCCAAGCACACGCACATTGCCCATCTCGGCGATGGTGCGCTGGGTGTCTGCCATCTCGTCGCCGATGAAGGCTATGCCCAGCAGCGGCACCGAGCGGGCGCGCAACGCCTCGATGGACAAAAGCGTGTGGTTGATGGTGCCGAGGCCGGTGCGGGCGCAGAGCACCACAGGTGCCGCCCAGCGCGCGAAGACGTCGATGTAGAGCGTGCGCCGGTTGACCGGCACCATCAGCCCGCCGGCGCCTTCAACGACCAGTGGCCGTGCGGTGGCGGGCAGGGCGAGCGCGTCGGTGTCGATCTCGACGCCGTCGAGTTCGGCAGCGCGGTGCGGCGACAGCGGCTCCTTCAGCCGCCACGCCTCAGGCAGCACCCGTTCAGGCGCAAGGCCGGCGAGGCGGGTCACGATCTCGCTGTCGGTCTCTTCCTTGATGCCCGACTGCACCGGCTTCCAGTAGACGCCGTCGAGCAGGGCGGTCAGGCCCGCGGCGAACACGGTCTTGCCGATGCCGGTGTCGGTGCCGGTGACCACGATCGTGGGCTGCGCCGTCATTGCGAGCATTCCTCTTGAAGGGCTGCAAACAGCGAGGAAACATCGTCCTCGCCGATATTGAGCGTCAGCGAGATCCTCAGCCGCGCCGTGCCCTCGGGCACTGTCGGCGGGCGTATGCCGCGGACGTCGAAGCCGCGCGCCTGCAGCGCTTCGGCAAGCTGCATGGCGCGCGCGTTGTCGCCGATGAGGATGGGCAGAATCTGCGATCCGCTCGGCACAAAGCCAAGCGTCTCCGCCTTGTCGCCGGCGAGCTTCACCAGCCGGGCCAGCCGCTCGCGCCGCTCTGGTTCGTCGGCGACGATGTCGAGTGCCGTGGCAGACGCCACCGCCATCAACGGCGAGGGCGCCGTGGCATAGATGAAGGGCCGGCAGCGGTTGACGAGATAGTCGCACAAAACCGCCGAGGCCGTGACCAGCGCGCCCGATGCGCCCAGCGCCTTGCCGCATGTGTGCAGCACGACGACACTGTCGCGGCCTTCGAGATGGTGCGCCAGCCCGCGCCCCTCGGGGCCATAGACGCCCGTCGCATGCGCCTCGTCGACGAACAGGAAGGCCTCGTGCCGGTCGGCGACGGCGGCGAGGTCGTCGAGCGGGGCGAAATCGCCATCCATCGAATAAAGGCTTTCGGTGACGATCCAGGCACGTCCGCTGCCGCCGCCCGTGCGCCAGCTCCGGATGGCGTCGTCCACAGCGCTGGCGTCATTGTGCTTTGCTTCCACCACCTCGGCGCGGCCGGCGCGCGCGCCTTCATGGGCGCTGGCATGGATCAGCTCGTCGAGCACGATCAGATCGCCTTTTTGCGGCAAGGTGGTGAGCACGGCGAAATTGGCGACATAACCGCCGCCGAAGAACAGCGCCCGTTCGGCGCCGAAGAAGCTCGCGGCCTTCTCTTCCAGTGCCTCATGCTCGGGGTCGTTGCCGCGCAACAGCCGCGAGCCGGTGGCGCCGACCGATGTACCGTTGGCGAGGGCAGTGGCAACCGCATCGGCCATGCGCTTGCTGCCGGCCAGCCCGAGATAGTCGTTGGAAGCGAAATCGAGCCCGGCTCGGCCGCTCAGCGCACGCAGCCGACTCTTGCGGGCCAGCCCGCGCAGGCTGGCCTCGTAGCGGTCGAGCAAAGCCCGCCCTGTCACCCCGCGTCGAGCTCCATCGGCTGGATGCCGAGACGACGGAACAACGCCGTGTCCTTGTCTTCGCCGGGGTTTTCGGCGGTCAAAAGCGTGTCGCCGACGAAGATCGAGTTGGCACCGGCAAAGAAACACAGCGCCTGCATCTCGTCGCTCATCGCCGTGCGGCCGGCCGACAGGCGCACATGCGACTTCGGCATCATGATGCGGGCAAGTGCGATGGTGCGGACGAATTCGATCGGCTCGATCGGATCAGCTTCGCCGAGCGGCGTGCCCTCGATCGGGATCAGCATGTTGATCGGCACCGAGTCGGGATGCTCGGGCAGGTTGGCGAGCGTCAACAGCATGTCGACGCGGTCGGCCTTCTCTTCGCCCATGCCGACGATGCCGCCGCAGCAGACCTTGATGCCGCTGTCGCGGACATTGGCCAGCGTATCCAGCCGGTCGGCGAAGGTGCGGGTGGTGATGATCTCGTTGTAGTAGCGCTCGGAGGTGTCGATGTTGTGGTTGTAATAGTCGAGTCCGGCCTGCTTCAGGCGCTGGGCCTGGCCGAGATCGAGCATGCCGAGCGTCATGCAGGTCTCCATGCCGAGTTCCTTGACGCCTTCGATCATGGCGACGACGGCATCCATGTCGCGCTCCTTGGGGCTGCGCCAGGCTGCACCCATGCAATAGCGCGTGGCGCCGCCGTCCTTGGCCTTCTTCGCCTCGGCCAAAACACGCTGCACCTCCATCAGCTTGGAGGCCTTGAGGCCGGATTCATGCCGCGACGACTGGCTGCAATAGCCGCAATCCTCGGGGCAGCCGCCTGTCTTGATCGACAGCAGGCGCGACATCTGCACCCGGTTGGGGTCGAAATTCTCGCGATGGACGGTCTGTGCCCGAAACAGCAGGTCGTTGAAGGGCGAATCGTAGATCGCCTGGGCTTCCGCGCGGCTCCACTGCGGACGCGCGGCATTGATCTCGGTTGCGGCTGCGTTCAGGTGCAAATCGGCGTTCATGCGCTCTCCATTGCCAAGACGTATCCTTGCCATCCCCACCCGGGGCGGGACCTTTGCCCCGGTCAGGGTGCCGTGTCCAGTCCTATATCGAGGATCGGTGCGCTGTGGGTCAGCCAACCTACGGAAATCAGGTCGACACCACTGGCGGCGATGGCGGGGGCGGTGGCGAGGTTGACCCGGCCCGAGGCTTCGGTGATCGCCCGTCCGGCGACCATCCTGACTGCCGTCGTCAGGGTTTCCGGTGACATGTTGTCGAGCAGAACGGCGTCGACACCGAGTTTCAGCACGTCGTCCAGCTGTTCCAGCGTGTCGACCTCGACCTCGATCTTCACCAGGTGGCCGACATTGGCCCGGGCGCGCTCGATGGCCGGGCGAACACCGCCCGAAATGGCGATGTGGTTGTCCTTGATCAGCACCGCGTCGTCGAGGCCGAAGCGATGGTTGGAGCCGCCGCCGCAGCGCACGGCGTATTTCTCCAGCGGGCGCAGGCCGGGCGTGGTTTTCCGGGTGCAGACGATGCGCGCTCTGTGGCCGGCAACCGCATCGACGATGCCTGCCGTGGCGGTGGCGATGCCGCTGAGATGGGACAGGAAGTTCAGCGCCACGCGTTCGCCGGTCAGCAAGCCACGCGCAGGCCCGCTGAGTGTGGCGATGACGTCGCCCGGAACCAGGCGGCTGCCGTCGGGTTTCTCGACCTTCATCTCGATTGCGGGCTCGATCAGGCTGAAGGCAAGCGCTGCCAGGTCGAGACCAGCCACGACGCCCTGCTGGCGCGAGGCGAGCACGACTGTCGCCCGGTGGTCCGCCGGCACGATGGCATCTGTGGTGATGTCGCCGGCGCGGCCGAGGTCTTCCAGCAGGGCGTCGCGCACCAGTGGCTCGAGCATGATCCGGGGCAGGGGGGTGAGGTGCATCGTCAGGCGCTCCGGGCAATGGGCAAGAAATCGAGCGAGGCCGCGGCCTGCTGTGCCGCGTCGAGCGTGATGCGCGATCGGCGCGCCGCGGCGCTGCGCAGGGGGAAGTCGCTGCGGCTATGGGCGCCGCGGCTTTCCTCGCGGCCGAGCGCCGAGACGGCCATCATCAGCGCCACGGCGGCGGGATCGGCTGCCGGCGAATTGCCGCTGGCAATCGGTAGCAGTGCCGCAACTGCCTCGCGCAGGCTTTCGCCGTCGCGCAAGACGCCCAGCGAGGACGAGACGATGTCGCATGCAAAAGCCGGATCGGGGCGTACAGGCACCGGCGGCAAGGCGTTTGCCACATGGTGCGTATCGGCGGAGGCGGCGACGCTGCGTGCCACCCAGCCGGCCACGACGACGGCTTCGGTCAGCGAGTTGCTGGCCAGCCGGTTGGCGCCATGCAGCCCGGATGAGGCGACCTCGCCGCAGGCCCACAGGCCAGGCACGGTGCTGCGGCCTTCGCGGTCCACCGCCACGCCGCCCATGTGATAATGCGCGGCGGGACGCACCGGGATCGGCTCGCGCGCGGGGTTGATCCCGGCGTCGTTGCAGTAGCCCGCAATCGTCGGAAAGCGGTCGGCAAAACCTGCGCCGAGGCATGCCCGGGCGTCGAGAAACACCCGGTGGCCGCGGGCGAGATGGCGATGGACGCCGCGCGCAACCGCATCGCGCGTGGCAAGCTCGGCGCCCGGCAGCTCGGCGAGGAAGCGCCGTCCGGTTTCGTCGATCAGTACAGCGCCTTCGCCGCGCACCGCCTCGCTGACCAGCCGCATCGGCCGCAGCACGCCGTCGAGCGCGGTCGGGTGGAACTGGACGAATTCGAGGTCGGCAAATGCCGCGCCGGCGCGCGCGGCGAGCGCCAGGCCCTGGCCGAAGCAGCCGAGCGGGTTCGTCGTGTCGCGAAACAATGCGCCGACCCCGCCCGTGGCGAGCACGACGCGGCCGGTGGCGAGCGCCATGCTGCCGGTGCCGCCGGCGGCGAGAACGCCTGCGATGACACCGTTTTCGACGAGCAGCCGGCGCGCCGCGAAGCCTTCGACGACTGATATCGACGCGGTGTTGCGGACAGCAGCCACAAGCGCGCGCATCAGTTCGCGTCCGGTCGCGGCCCCTGCAGCGTGCACGATGCGCCTGCGCGCGTGGGCGGCTTCGAGCCCAAGCTGCAGGGTGCCGCCGGCATCGCGATCGAAGGCGACGCCCAGCGCGGCGAGCCTGTCGATGGCCCGTGGCGCCGCCTCGACGATGCTGCGGACGATTGCCTCGTCGCACAGGCCGTCGCCGGCAGCCAGCGTGTCGGCGAGATGCAACTCCGGCGAGTCGTCGTCGCCCATCGCCGCCGCGAGCCCGCCTTGCGCGATCGCGCTCGAGGCGTCGCTGCCCAGTGGCGCGGCAGAGAGCAACACGACCGGCTCCGGCGCCAGCTCGAGCGCCGTCATCAGGCCGGCGAGCCCGCCGCCGATGATGACGGGGCGTCCGGCCAGGCGGGCGACGTCGGTCATACCGCAAGCATCCGTTCGACGGCGAGGCGGGCGCGCTCGGCGACGGCCGGGTCGATGGTCACGGCGTGTTCGTTGCGTTCGAGGGCGGAGCGGATATTGCCGAGCGTGATCAGCTTCATGTGCGGGCACAGATTGCACGGCCGGATGAACTCGACGTCGGGATGGTCGACGGCGACGTTGTCGCTCATCGAGCATTCCGTCACCAGGACGACGCGAGCCGGCTTCTCACGGCCGACATAGTCGGACATCGCGGCCGTCGAGCCGGCGAAATCGGCTTCGGCAACGACCTCGGGCGGGCATTCCGGGTGGGCCAGCACGGTAACGCCGGGATGGGCGGCGCGCATCTCGCGGATGTCTTCGGGCGTGAAGCGCTCATGCACCTCGCAATGGCCTTTCCAGGCAATGATCTCGACGTCGGTCTGGGCGGCGATGTTCTGCGCCAGATATTCGTCGGGCAGCATCAGCACGCGCGGCACGCCGAGCGATTCCACTACCGCTTTGGCATTGCCCGAAGTGCAGCAGATGTCCGACTCCGCCTTCACCGCGGCCGACGTGTTGACATAGGTGACAACAGGCACGCCGGGATAGCGCTGGCGCAGCAGGCGGATGTCTTCGGGCGTGATCGAATCGGCCAGCGAGCAGCCGGCGCCCATGTCGGGGATCAGCACCGTCTTGGACGGGTTCAGCAGCTTGGCGGTCTCGGCCATGAAATGCACGCCGGCGAGCACGATGACGTCGGCCTCGACCTCCATCGCCTTGCGCGCAAGCGCCAGGCTGTCGCCGACGATGTCAGCGACACAATGGAAAATTTCCGGTGTCTGGTAGTTGTGCGCCAGGATGACGGCGTTGCGCTCGCGTTTGAGGCGCAGGATGGCGTCGATGTCATCGGAAAAGACCGGCCACTCGATGGCGGGAATGACGCGCTGGACGCGGTCATAGAGCGAGGCGGCGGAAGGGGTCATGCCAGACATCGTTGCTCCTATTATGCTCGAACTGAGTATAATTGGGGCATATGCTTAGCATGAGCATAAGCTCTGTCAAGCCGCGAATTGGCTATTTGGTGCCGGCGACCAGACGTTCGTCGAGCACGGCGTGGCGGAAACGGAACAGTTTCGCCGGGCGTCCACCGGTGTCGGCGCTCATTTCGCCGGTTTCCTCGACCAGGTCCTGCTGCTCGATAAGGCGGCGGAAATTCTGCTTGTGCACGGTAACGCCTGCCAATGCTTCGACCGCGCGCTGCAACTGCAGCAGCGTGAAGGCCGGCGGCATCAGCTCGAACACGACGGGGCGATATTTGATCTTGGTCCGGAGGCGGCCGATGCCGGTGGCGAGGATTCGCCTGTGATCGCCGGTCATGGTCCGGCCCGGCACGGCAGGGGCATTCGTGTCGCCTTTCGCGCGCACCGCCTCTTCGACCAGACCTGCCTCGAACAGCAACTCGTAGCGCTGCAGCACCAGCTCTTCGTTCCAGTGACGGTCGTCGAAGCCGAAAGCGCCGGCGGCGCGGCGCAGCCGGTTCTGCCGCTTGTCCTGTTGCTCGGCAGCATCAGCCCACTGACGCAGGCGCGGCACGATGATGTCGTCGATAATTGCGGGCGCGCCCGTACGGTGGTCTTCCCAGGGGAAGAATTCGTACCAGTTGCGCCAGCTGCCCGGCGGCGTGCGGTGCGAGGGCTCTTCGCGCGTCAGGCCGAGATAGCTGATCGAAATCACCCGACGGGTGGCTTCCTCGATGCTGCGGTCGCGGTCGGCGAAGGTGTAGAGCTGCTCGATGTATCCAAGCGGGTGGCCGGTCTGCTGCTCCACCCAGTCGCGCAGTCCCGATTGCAGCGAACGATGGCCAAGCGCGAATGGGCCCGAGGGCAGGGTGGTGCCCTCCTTGACGGTGAGCACGACAGGATTTCCGTTGGGGGCCGCGACGAGCACCGCAATCAGATCCGCGCTGATCGCACGACGCTCAGCTGCACCTTCCTTGTCCGCCCCTGGTGTCTTCAGCATCTTGCCCTTCGTCGATTTCCGGCTGCAATCGGAAAGCCAGATGGACCAAAGGTCAACACCCAATTGCCTGCCGCCGACCTTCATCACATCAAGTGTTTGATGGTTATTGGCCTGCAAAGCCAAGAAAATCCACATGCCGAAGGGGATTACCGCGTGACGATGGGTAAAGCTGTCTCGCCGGGCTGACAAGAAGCTGACGCGTGTGTGGGGAAATGCTGAACAGCCCCGAAAGCAGCATCGATACCAAGGACATCGCTTTGCTTGGCCGAGAGGTCTTCTACGTCGGCAGCCACGCTGCAACTGCCTGAGGCCAGTCGCTCAGCGGAGAGCCTGGCCACTGCTGCCGGGGCTGCAGGCCCCGTCGCGCATCTTGGTCGAGTGCGCGTCCCGGGACCACCCGCCCCGGGACGCGTGTCTCCTTTGTCGATCAGTCCGTCGGCATCTTGCAGTCGGCGGCGTAGCTGTCGCTGTGCGCCGTCAGCACCTTGCTCTCGGTCTTGAGCACCATCTTGCCGTCAGCGCCCTTTTCCGCCTTGAGCGAATACCAGTCCTGCACCGGATGCTGGTTGGGGCCGAACTTGAACGAACCGCGGACCGACGGGATTTCAGACGTCAGCAGCGCCTTGCGGAAGGCCGGCAGGTCGTCGACATCAGACTTTTCCAGGCCGGTGCCGATCAGAAGTGCCGCGTCATAGCCCTGGGCGGCGTAGTAGGTGATCGGACGGTCGCCGAACTTGGCCTTCCAGGCCGTGACGAAGTCCTTGTTCACAGGATTGTCGAAGTCGTCGTTCCAGTGGCTGGTGACCTTCACGCCGAGCGCGGCGTCGCCGACGGCACCGACGATGACCTGGTCGAGGGACGCCGGATGGACGACCATCGGGATGTCCTTGAGCAGGCCGGCCTGCTGGTACTGGCGCATGAAGGCGATGCCGAGGCCGCCCGGCTCGAACTCGTAGACGACGTCGGGTTTGGCGGCTCGGATCTGCGCCATCTCGGCGGCGAAGTCGGTCTGGTCGAGGCCGGTGTAGGTCTCGCCGACGACCTCGCCCTTGTAGAAGCGCTTGAAGGCGCCCATCGTTTCCTTGCCGGCCTGGTAGTTCGGCGCGATCAGGAAGGCCTTCTTGTAACCGAGCGACTGGGCAAGGGCGCCGGCGCTTTCGCCCTGGCTGTCGTCCTGCCACGAACTGACGAAATAGTTCGGGTGGCATTCCTTGCCGGCGAAGGTGGCGGATGCGGTGTTGGCGCTGACATAGATCGCGTCGCCGTCGAGAATGTCGGGCAGGGCGGCGAAGGCGACGTTGGCGAACACCATGCCGGTGAACAGCTTGATGCCCTGCTCGGACAGCATCTTGTCGGCGATCTGCTTGGCATTGCCCGGCTTCAGGCTGTCGTCCTCGACCACCAGTTCGACCGCCTTGCCGCCGAGCTGGCCCTGGTTGGCATCGATGGCGAGCTGGAAGCCGTCGCGGATGTCCTGGCCGAGATAGCCGGCGGGACCCGAAAGCGTCGTGATCATGCCGATCTTGAGCGGGTCCTCGGCATAGGCCGCACTGACCGACAAAGCCAGGACGGCGGCCGACAAGATTCCCTTGAAATGCATCAGATTATTCCTCTTCCCCAAAATTCCCGACCGCTCGGGCAAAGCCTCCGCAATCCTCGATCGCGGGCTGTGCCGGCCGTCGCAGTGGACGCTTCAAAGGGAGGGGCAGCAGGGCAGGCGGACGCTGCCCGTCGCCGGCGCATCAGCTCGCCGGTCGTCGTCGGGCAGAAACCGCAGGCAACAGCTGCTCCTCCGCAGTGTTGTCCAATCGCCCAAGCTTGGCCCAACCAGCATTCCGGTAAATGGAAAACTCGTCATCCAGCCATGACGTCTGGGAATATCAATCGTCCAGCGATTACTTATACGTCATGGCGCGCCAGGTCGGCGGCGGTGCGGCGCAGCGTCTCCACCAGCACTTCGGCCGCCGGCGACAGCCGCGCATTGGTCCGGGTGGTGATGCCCATCGGCATGGCCGTGGCGCGCAAGGTCACCGGCAGGATGACGATGGCGCCGGCGGCAGCCTCGCGGCGCGCCACCTGGGCGGGGAACACGCCGAGATAGTCGGCATCGATCAAAAGCGCCCGATTGGTCAGAAGCGAAACGGAATCCACCGCATGCGACGGCGGCTCGAGGCCTTCCTCGCGAAAGGCGATGTCGATCTGGCGGCGCAGGCTGGTTTCCTGTGGCGGCAGGATCCACTCCCAGCCAATCAGGTCGGCGAGGCTGAGCGCGCTGCGCTCGGCCAGCGGATGACCGCGGCGCGCGACGACACAGGCAATGTCGTCCATCAGCGTCTCCTGCACGACATTCAGCCGGTCGCGCTGCTCGGACAGGCGCCCGACCACCATGTCCAGCTCGCCGGCGCGCAAGGCCGGGATCAGCACGTCGTTGGTGCCCTCGACGATCTTGACCACCAGCTTGGGCCGTTCCTTGCGCAGCCGGGCGATGGCCGTCGGCAGCAATTCGGCCGAGGCCGACAGCAAGGTGCCGATGGCGACGCGGCCGCCGGTGCCGTCGCGCAGGTCGGCGAGATGCTCTTCGGCATGCGCCAACTGGGTGATGACGAGGCGCGCGTGCTCGGCCAGCGTGTCGCCGAACATCGTTGGCACGACGCCGCGATTGGTGCGGTCGAACAGCCTCGCCTTGGTCAGCGCCTCGATTTCCTGCAGCGCCTTGGTCACCGCCGACTGGGTCATGTTCAGCCGCTTGGCGGCGCGCACCAGATTGCCCTCTTCGACGATCGCCACGACCATGCGCAAATGGCGGATGGTGAGACGGCTGGTGACGAGTTTCATCGGAGCCTCACTTTCAAGTCGTTATGCCAGATTGATATTCCAAATCCTCATAGGAATTTCCAGAGAATTCACTTGTCTGAATGTCCAATCGCTGGAAACTTGGCTGGAGGAGGCGTTGGCGGCGCAAGGCGTTGCCAGCGCGCGGAGGCATTTTCGGCCTGAGGCGCCCCATTGCGGCCAGGCCCCAGACGTCGGCAGGATCTGCCGCACGGGGAGGACAATCCAGACATGACCGACAAAACCGGAACCAGGCGCCATGCGGAGATCGCAGGCGCTGGAATTGGCGGGCTCACCACGGCTGCCGCACTCGCCCAGCGCGGCTGGTCGGTGACGGTGCACGAGCGCGCGCCGAACCTGCGCACCTTTGGCGCCGGCATCTACATCTGGAGCAACGGCCTGCGCGTGTTGAAGGCCATCGGCGCTTATGACCAGGCCGTCGTCGGCGCCCATATCGGCCCGCAGTTCCACACCCGTGACCATGACAACACGACGATGGAGGAAATCCCCATCAACGGCCAGGGCGACGCCAGGCTGATCACCATCCTGCGCGAGCAGCTCATCAATTCACTGGTCGATACCTGCCGCCGCAGCGGCGTCGAGATCCTGACCAATTCGGAAGCGGTCGGCGCGACGCCGGAGGGCGAGCTGCTGCTCGCCGACGGCACGCGACGCAAGGCCGACCTCGTCGTCGGCGCCGACGGCATCAACTCGAAGCTGCGCGACTCGCTCGACCTGATGATGTACCGCAAGCATCTCGGCTATGGCGCCATCCGCATGCTGATCGGCCGCGACGACGCCGACGTGCCGGCAGAGGACCGCGACCGCTACATCGAATATTTCACCGGCACCCGCCGCATACTCTACACGCCGGCCAGCGCCACCGATCTCTATGTCGCGCTGTGCTGCGCCGCCGACGATGCGGCAGCGCTCAAGGTTCCGGCCGACCGCGCGCTGTGGACCCAATCCTTCCCGCATCTCGCCCATCTGGTCTCGCGCTTCGGCGATGCCGGCCGCTGGGACGCCTTCGAGGTGGTCAAGCTCAAGAAGTGGAGCAAGGGCCGCACGGCGATCCTGGGTGACGCAGCACACGCCATGCCGCCATATCTCGGCCAGGGCGGCGGTTGCGCCCTGATGAACGGCCTCGGGCTTGCCGCCGCCGTGGCCGATGCGCCCGACATCGAGCAGGCGCTTGCTGCCTGGGAAGAGCGCGAACGCCCGATCACCGAACATACGCAAGACACCGCCGAGCGGCTCGGCGACATGAATTTCTGGCCCGACGAATTGCGCTCCGAGGTGATGAAGATCACCGGCAAGAGCCGCGAACTCGGCGCCGAGCGCATGAAGACGGCGCGGTATCAGCCGACCGCCACCGAGCCGCTCGCCTGACCAGCAAACATCGGGTGCTGTGCGCCCCAGACTTCGGAGACTTCAGATGAAATCCATCCAGATCGGCGCCAACACGCTGTCCTACGACGAGGCAGGCGAGGGCGAGGTTCTCTTGTTGCTGTCGGGCTGGTGCCAGGACCACCGCCTGTTCAAGACGCTGGCGCCCGAACTCGCCAAGACCCATCGCGTCATCCGCCTGGACTGGCGCGGCCATGGCGAGCATCGCGAGCATGACGGCGACTTCACCGTCGACGACCAGGCGTCCGACGTCGCAGCCTTCCTCGACAAGATGAACATCGACAGGCTGGTGCCGGTGTCGACCTCGCATGGCGGCTGGGCCAATATCGAGGTGACCGATCGTCTTGATGTGGCGCGCATCCCGCGCACCGTCGTCATCGACTGGATCCAGACCACGCCGAACGAAGACTTCTTCCGTATGATCGACCACATCCAGGATCGCACCAACTGGGAAAACGGCCGCGGCGATTTCTTCAACTACTGGATCGGCGACACCGAGAACCAGGACATCGTCAATCACGTCAACAACGAGATGGCCAAATACAGCTTCGAAATGTGGGCGCGGTCCGGCCGCGAGATCGGCAAGGCCTACCGCAAATGGGGCAACCCGATGCAGCGCATGGCGGCACTGAAGGACAAGCGTCCGATCACCCACATCTATTCGCAGCCTTTCGAGCCGGAATATGCTGAGGCGCAGCTCGATTTCGCTGCCGGCAACGACTGGTACAAGCCCAACAAGCTGCCCGGGAGAACGCACTTCCCTACGCTCGAGCAGCCCAAGGTGGTGGCCGACACCATCCGTGCCTTCGTCGCCTGACAGGAGGTGTGCATGAGCGTGCTTGCCGAAGAAGCCAACTGGCCGCGTGACGTCCTCGACCGCGACTATGGCGCGCGGGCGTCCGTGACGCCCGAGGTCTTCGGGGCGGCAATGCGTGACTACCGAAGCCGTTCCGAGGAGATGCGGGACCATGCCACGCATCTCGACGTCGTCTACGACGAAGAGAGCGGCCAGACGATCGACATCTACGGCACCTCAGGCGAGGCGCGGCCGGTGTTCGTGTTCATCCATGGCGGCTACTGGCGCATGCTCTCCAAGCACGATTCCGCCTTCATGGCTGATATGCTGGCGACGAACGGCATCGCCACCGCCGTGGTCGATTACCGGCTGGCGCCCGAGGCGTCGCTCGACGAGATCGTGCGCGAGGTCAGGGCGGCGATCAGCTTCCTGTGGAAGAATGGCCGTGCGTTCGGCATCGATCCTGCACGCATCCATGTCGGCGGCAGCTCGGCCGGCGGACATCTGACCGGAGCGGTGCTCTCGCGCGGCTGGCATGACGAGGCAGGTGTGCCGGAGAACGTCATCAAGGGCGCGCTGCCGATCAGCGGCCTGTTCCAGCTCGCGCCGATCTCGAGATCCTTCGTGCAGGACTGGATCAAGCTGGACGACGCGGCGGTGAAACGGCTGAGCCCCGCCGCCAACCTGCCCAGGGTCGGCTGCCCGATCGTCGTTGCCTATGCCGATGGCGAGCCCGACGGCTTCCGGCGGCAATCGACCGCATATGACCAGATGTGGCGCGAGGCTGGTTTTGCCTCCGAGCTGATGGAAATCCCCGGCCGAAATCATTTCGATGTCCTGCTCGACCTTGCCTCGGAGGACACGGTCCTGTCTCAGGCCTTGCTCCGCCTGATCAAGGGCTGAGCCTTAGCTGGCGTCGCGCGGCGTCAATTGCTGCGCGTAGCGGCGCACGACACTGGCAAAGGCCGAGACGGCAGGCGACACCGAGCGCCCGGTGGCGTGGATCAGCGACACCTCGCGCGAGATGGTCGGTTCGGCCAAGGGCTTGCCGGCGACCTTCCTGAACCGCGCCGCCGCCAGCGCATAGGTGGGCAGAACGGCGATGCCGAGGCCGGCTTCGACAAGCGCGATGGCCGTCGTCACCTGCGTCACCTCGAAGGCCGGCTTGAACGGCATCTGCGCCATCTCGAAGCCGACCTCGACCAAGAGCCGGATGCCGCTGTCGCGCGTCAGCGTGATCAGCGGCTGGTCCGCCAGGGCCGCCCATCTGACCGTCTCCGCGCCAAAGAACGGACTGCGGTGGTCGCAGAACAGCATCAGGCTGTCGCGCACCAAAGACAGCCTTTCTATGCCGTCCTCGGCCGGAGAAAAGGTGCCGAGGCCGCAATCGGCCTGGCCGCTGCGCACGCTGTCGACAATCTGCTCGGTGCCGACGTCGGCAAGTTGCACCGATATGCCGGGATAGCTCTTCTGGAACTCGGCAATCGCCTGCGGCAGCACCACCGAGGCGAGCAGCGGCGGCGCGGCAATGCGCAGGCGTCCGCGCCGGCGTTCGGCCAGCATGTGCACGCCTTCCACCGCATGCTCCAGTTCCTCGATCACCTTGGTTGCAGAGTTCTGGAACTCGCGGCCGGCATCGGTCAGCTCGACCCGCCGCGTGGTGCGGTCGAACAGGCGCACCGACAGTTCCGCCTCGAGATCGCGGATTGCCTGCGACAGCGCCGGCTGCGCCGTGCCCAGCCGCTTCGAGGCGCGCGAAAAGCTGCCGAGCTCGGCGACCGCCAGGAACTGCTGGATCTGCTTGATGGTGATCTTCACTGATGTCTCCGCGCACGGCTCCGGCGGCCGGCCTCTTGCGTCGCAAACTTATACAGAAAACAGTCTTAATTTATCAGATAAATCCATCTTGTCGATATAATGGTTTCCGTCGATGTTGGCACCAAGACGCACGGGCCGCTGCCCGGAACCGTCGAACTGATGCCAATTGCGAAGCCGAGGCGCCCGATGTCCAACTACCCCGATCTCCAGCTTTACATCGGCGGCGCCTGGCGGCGGACGGCGGAAACGCTGCCTGTCATCAACCCGGCTGACGAGAGCGTGATCGGCGCTGTTCCCGTCGCATCCACCGGAGATCTCGACGCTGCGCTCGAAGCCGCCGAGCGCGGTTTTGCCGTCTGGCGCAAGACCTCGCCCGCCCGCCGCGCCGAGGTGCTGCGCAAGGCGGCTGCACTTCTGCGCGAGCGCATCAACGAGGTTGCCACCGACATCACCCGCGAGCACGGCAAGCCGTTCCAGCAGGCGCGCCTCGAAGTCATTCGCGGCGCCGAGTTCTTCGAATGGGATGCCGGCGAAGCGCAGCGCACCTATGGTCGCGTTATCCCGAGCGAACCGGGCATCCGCTACATCGTCCATCACCAGCCGATCGGCACTGTGGCGGCGTTCTCGCCATGGAATTTCCCGATGAGCCAGCCGGCGCGCAAGATCGCCGGCGCCCTGGCCGCCGGCTGCTCGATCATCATCAAGGCCGCCGAGGAGACCCCGGCAGGCTGCCTGCACATCGCACGCGCCTTCCATGATGCTGGCCTGCCGGCTGGCGTGCTCAACCTCGTCTTCGGCATTCCGGCGCAGATTTCCGAATATCTCATCCCGCAGGAGCAGGTGCGCCTGATTGCCTTCACCGGCTCGACCGCCGTCGGCAGGACGCTGACCGGCCTTGCGTCCCGTTATGTCAAGCCGACGCTGATGGAGCTCGGCGGCCACGCCCCTGTCATCGTCTGCGACGACGCCGATCCGGTGAAGGCCGGCATTGCCTCGGCCATCCGAAAGGTGCGCAATTCCGGCCAGGTCTGCACCTCGCCGACGCGGTTCTTCGTCCATGAGAGCGTCTACAAGCCGTTCACCGAGGCCTTCATCGAGCGCGCCCGCGCCGTCAAGGTCGGCAACGGACTGGAAGAGGGTGTCGAAATGGGCCCGGTGGCCAACCATCGCCGCGTCGAGGCGATGGAAATGCTGGTCGCCGACGCCGTCTCGAAGGGCGCCAAGCTTCTGCTCGGCGGCGAGCGGCCGCGCAACAGCGGTTATTTCTATCCGCCGACGGTCCTCGCCGATCTGCCCGGCGAAGCCCGCGTCATGCGCGAGGAGCCGTTCGGCCCGCTGGCGGTGATCAATCCCGTCTCCTCGCTCGAAGAGGCGATCGAGAAGGCCAATGGCGTGCCTTTCGGCCTCGCCGCCTACGCCTTCACCAATTCGGCCGCCAATGTCGACCAGATCACCGACGATCTGGAAGCCGGCAACGTCTCGATCAACACGCTGGAGGCCTCGGTCGCCGAGACGCCGTTCGGCGGTGTCAAGGAGAGCGGTTTCGGTCGCGAAGGCGGCGCCGAAGGCATCCTGCACTACACCGTGATCAAGAACGTTTCGCACCGCATGGCAATCTAGCCGAAGCCCGCAATCGCCTCGTAAAGGTTCGCATTCGATGAAGTACGACAAGAAGACCGCCAAGGCCCATTCGAGGGCGACGATGAAGGGCATCTGGGCTGCCGCCCTGATGCCGTTCAAGGACGACCTCTCGATCGACGAGGACGGTTTCCGCAGCAATGTCGATCACTGGATCGGCGACCTCGGTATTGACGGCTTCTTCATTGCCGGCAAGCAGGGCGAGTTCTTCTCGATGTCGCTCGACGAGCGCAAGCGTTGCTTCGACCTCGCCGTCGACGCCTGCGCCGGCCGCGCCCAGACCATCATGTCCTGCTCCGACCAGAACATGGACGTCGTCATCGACCTCGCCAAGCACGCCCAGAAATGCGGCGCCGACTACATCGTCGTGCACGCGCCGATCCTGCATTTCTTCAAGGAGCAGGACGAGACGCTGCTCAACTACTATCGCACCATCGCCGACAAGGTGGACATCGGCATAGCCCTCTGGAGCCATCCCGACAGCGGCTATCTGATGAGCCCCGAACTGTGCAACAAGCTCGCCGACATCGAGAACGTGGTCGCCATCAAGTATTCGGTGCCGCGGCCGATGTATTCCGAACTGACCCGGCTTGCCGGCGACCGCATCCTCGTCAGCACCGCCTCAGAGGAGGAGTGGCTGGACAACATCCTCGAGCTCAACTGGCAGCTCTATCTCTGCTCGTCGCCGCCTTATCTGATCCAGACCAAGCACGACAGGCGCATGCGCGAATACACCGACCTTGCCTTGTCAGGCAAAGCCGAGGAAGCACGCCGCATCCGCGACAGCCTCGACCCGGTGCGCGCAGCACTCAAGAACACGCGCCCGGCCGAGAAGCCGCATTCGCACCAGAAGTACTGGCAGGAGCTTCTGGGGCAGGCAGGTGGATGCGTGCGCCCGCCGCTGCTCGAACTGACCGAGGACGAAAAGCGCGCCACCCGCGCCGCCTTCGAGGCATGTGGGCTGAAGACTTCAGCCTGACCGATCATTCCGACGCTCGCGCGCCGACCCAAAGGAGGAACGACAATGACCAGACGCCTTTCGGCCTTCAGCTTCTCGAAGTGGATCGACGAGCACGCCCACCTGCTCAAGCCGCCGGTCGGCAACCAGCAGATCTGGGAAGACGCCGACCTGATGGTTACTGTCGTCGGCGGCCCCAACAAGCGCACCGACTATCACGACGATCCGGTCGAGGAGTTCTTCTACCAGCTCAAGGGCGACATGATGCTCAAGGTGGTGGACAACGGCAATTTCTACGACGTGCCGATCCGCGAGGGCGAGATTTTCCTGCTGCCGCCGCATGTGCGCCACTCGCCGCAGCGTCCGCAGGAAGGCTCCATCGGCCTGGTCGTCGAGCCCAAGCGCAATGACGGCCTGCTCGACGCCTTCGAATGGTACTGCTTCGAGTGCAACGGGCTGGTCAAGCGCGTCGAGGTCACGCTGAAGAGCATCGTCCGCGACCTGCCGCCGATCTATCAGGCGTTCTACGCCGACGAGAAGGCGCGCACCTGCCCGCAATGCGGCGCGCTGCATCCGGGCAAGACCCCGCCGGAAGGCTGGGTGAAGCTCTAATCCGACAGCATTGTCACAACGGTTCGCCCAGGAGTGGGCCGCTCCAGCTCAGGATCCAGGCATGAAACTGAAGTCTTCGCTCATGGCCTTCGCGGCTGCGTCACTTTTCGCCCCGGGGGCACTTGCACAAGACCCGGTCAAGATCGGTATGATCACGACGCTTTCCGGACCGGCTGGCTATCTCGGCCAGGACGTGCGCGACGGTTTTCAGCTGGCGATCGACATGGAAGGCGGCAAGCTTGGTGGTGTGCCTGTCACCGTGCTGGTGGAGGACGACGGCCTCAAGCCAGGCAATGGCCGGCAGATCGCCGACAAGTTTCTGAACGACGAGGGCGTGAGGCTGTTCACCGGCATCGTCTTCTCGAACGTAGCTGGTGCGACGGTGCCCGAGATCGTCGACGCTGACGCGATCTTCGTCAGCCCCAATGCGGGCCCGTCCGAATTCGCCGGCAAGGGATGCCACCCCAACTACTTCGTTCTCTCGTGGCTGACCGACACGATGCAGGGCAGTGCAGGCCAGAATGCCACCGATCTCGGCTACACCAAGGCCTTCGTGCTGGCACCCAACTATCAGGCCGGCAAGGACGCCATCGCCGGTTTCAAGCGCTACTTCAAGGGCGAGATTTCGGGTGAGATCTATACGCGTCTCGACCAGACTGACTTTGCCGCCGAGATGGCGCAGATCAAGGCGGTTAATCCGGACGTTGTGTTCCAGTTCCAGCCTGGCGGCCTGGGTATCGCCTTCCTGCGTCAATACCAGCAGTCGGGTTTGCTCGGTGCCGTGCCAATGGTCATTGCCGAGCCGTCGATGGACCACGCCATCCTCAAGGCCGTGGGTGAGGCGGCTGCAGGTTTGAACGTATCGGGTTCATGGAACACCGACTTGGACAACGAGACCAATCGCGAGTTCGTCGCCAAGTTCGCAGACACCTACAAGCGCACGCCGACCATGTATGCGGCGCAGGGCTACGATACGGCGCTCGCCATCGCCTCGGCGCTCAAGCAGACGGAAGGCGATGTCGAGGACATCGAGGCCTTCCGTGCGGCGCTGCTCAAGACCGAGTTCAAAACTACACGCGGCAGCTTCAGCTTCGGCAAGAACCAGCATCCGGTTCAGGACTGGTACGCCATGCAGGTGGTCAAGGACGCCGCCGGCGAGATGACTCTCAAGACCCGCAAGAAGCTGATGAGCGCGCATGGCGATCCGTTCGCCGGCGAATGCGACCTTTGAGGCGGCTTGCGGCATGAAGGTCACGCGTCAGCGCATAGGTGAACTTGGCATCGAACTGGAACAGCTTCACGCTGGTCCAGTCACGGTGACCTGCATTCCCGACATGGCCAATGTCGCCTGGCCGGCAAAGGCGATCTTCGCGGGGCTTTCCCGCGAGGATCTGGAAGCCGCTGCCAGGCGCTCGCCCGCAGGCACTGTCGATCCGGAAGCCGAGACAGTGGCGCTCAGCTTCAACTGCTATGTCGTCGAGACGTCTGATTACGTCGCGCTGATCGACGGCGGCATCGGTGACGGCAAGGAGCGGCCGCACCGGCCGGCCTGGCATCGCCGCGAAACCCAGTTCCTCCAGACCTTGTCTGCGCTCGGCATTTCGCCCGAGCGCGTCGACATCGTCATCAACACGCATCTGCACGCCGACCATGTCGGCTGGAACACGAGGCGGGAAGGCGAAACCTGGCGGCCGACCTTTCCAAATGCGCGCTACGTCGTCGCCCAGACCGAACTAACCCACTGGACCAAGGTCCACGAGGCCTCGGTCGACGGCAATACGCTGCATGGCGCCTTCGCGGATAGCGTGTTGCCCATCATCCGGTCGGTCGGCTTCGAGGCGGTGGCTTCGGACGCCGAGGTGGCGGCAGGCCTGCGGCTGAAGCCGGCGCCGGGACATTCGCCCGGCATGGTGGTGGTCGCGCTCGACACTGAAGAGTGCGAGGTGCTGTTCCTGGCCGACGCCGTGCATCATCCGTTGCAGCTCGGTGACGACGGCATCGTCTGCAACTTCTGTGAGGATCCGGTCGAGGCGCGGACGACGCGGATCGGCCTGCTCACCGAGGCCGCCGCCAACGCGACCGTGCTTGCGCCCTACCACTTTCCCGCCCCTGTCTTCGGCCGGCTCAAGGCAGAGGCGGCTTCGTTCCTGTTCGTGCCTCTCGACATCGAGGCAACCGACCGGCTTGCGACCGACCTGGCAATCAACAATGCGCGCTGAAATGCGCCGATCAGAGGAGAACTGAGGATGAACGTGAGGACAACACTTCTTGCCGCATCGATCGCAGCCTTTGCGACGTTTCCGGCAATGGCTGCCGATCCCGTCAAGATTGGCATGATCACCACGCTGTCAGGCCCTGCCGGTTATCTCGGCCAGGACATCCGCGACGGCTTCATGCTGGCGCTGGAGGAGGGCAAGCTTGGTGGCGTGCCGGTCGAGCTGGTTGTCGAGGATGACGGGCTGAAGCCCGGCCAGGGCAAGCAGATCGCCGAGCGCTTCATGGGCGAGCAAGGCATCAAGCTGTTCACCGGCATCGTCTTCTCCAATGTCGCCGGCGCCACCGTTCCCGACATCGTCGACAACGACGCCTTCTATGTCAGCCCCAACGCCGCGCCGTCGAACATGGCCGGCAAGGAGTGCAACCCGAACTATTTCGTCGTCTCCTGGCAGAACGACAGCCTGCATGAGAGCGCCGGCCAGAACGCCACCAATCTCGGCTACAAGAAGGCCTTCGTGCTGGCCCCGAACTACCAGGCCGGCAAGGATGCCATCGCCGGCTTCAAGCGTTACTTCAAGGGCGAGATCGCGGGCGAAATCTACACCCGCCTCGACCAGACCGATTTCGCCGCTGAACTCGCGCAGGTTCGCGCCGCCAAGCCGGACGTGGTGTTCCAGTTCCACCCCGGCGGCCTCGGCATCACCTTCCTGCGCCAGTACGAGCAGTCGGGCCTGATGAAGGAAATCCCGATGGTCGTGGCCGAGCCGTCGATGGATGGCGTCACTCTTGCCGCCGTTGGCGATGCCGCCATCGGCCTCAACGTGACCAGCCACTGGAACGCGGACTTCGACAACGCCGCCAACAAGAAGTTCATGGACGCCTGGAACAAGGCCTACGACCGTCCCGTCACCTATTACGCATCGCAAGGCTACGATGCCGCCCTGGCTTACGCCTCGGCGCTGAAGGCCACCGGCGGCAGCCTCGATGATGCCGACGCCTTCCGCGATGCCCTGCGCAAGGCCGACTTCGAATCCGTGCGCGGCAAGTTCGCCTTCGGCCCCAACCAGCACCCGGTGCAGAACTGGTACGCGCTGAAGGTCGAGAAGGGCGATGACGGCAAGCCGATGCTGAAGACCGTCGGCGAGGTCCTCAAGGACCATGGCGACGCCTATGCCGCCGAGTGCAAGTTGTAACCTCTATCGGCTCGCGACGGCGGGCGGCAGCAGTGCCGTCCGCCAGTTTCCCCGTTTTTCCAATCGAAGCGACAGGCGATGACGCTCTTCCTCGAACAAATGCTGAATGGCGTGCAATTCGGCGTCATGCTTTTCCTGCTGGCAGCCGGCCTGACGCTGATCTTCGGCATCATGGGCGTGATCAATCTGGCGCATGGCTCGATCTACATGATCGGCGCCTATGCCGGCACATGGGCGGCCGCAGAGACCGGCTCATTCTGGCTCGGCATTCCGGCAGCGCTTGCGGCCGCAGCCGTCACCGGTGCCGCGATCGAATTCCTCGTCGTGCGCAGGCTTTACCAGCGCGACCATCTCGACCAGGTGCTGGCGACCTTCGGCCTGATCCTGATCTTCAACCAGACCATCACCATCCTGTTCGGGCGCCAGCCGCTGTTCGTGTCGATGCCCGAAATGCTCGGCGGGTCGGTCGAGCTTCTGCCCGGGCTGGTCTATCCGGTGTACCGCCTGGCGATCATCGCCGTCGGCCTGCTGGTGGCGCTCGGGCTCTATCTGCTGATCAACAAGACCCGCATCGGCATGCTGGTCCGCGCCGGCTCGACCAATCGCGAGATGGTGCGCGCGCTCGGCGTCGACATCCGTCTGCTCTACACGCTGGTCTTTGGCCTTGGCGCGCTTCTGGCCGGTCTCGCCGGCTTCATGGCCGGTCCGATCCTCGCCGTCCAGGTCGGCATGGGTGAGCAGATACTGATCACCACCTTCGTCGTCGTCGTCATCGGCGGTGTCGGCTCGATCCGCGGCGCCTTTTTCGCCAGCCTCATCCTCGGCGTCGTCGACACCGGCCTGCGCGCCTATCTGCCGGGCCTTTTGCGCCAGGTCATGGTCGGCCCGGAAGCCGATGCGCTCGGCGCGGGCATCTCGTCGATGGGCATCTATCTCTTGATGGCGATCGTCCTCCTCATCAGGCCGAAGGGCCTGTTCATCCGAAATTCCTGAACCAGGCGCCGACATGCCCATGGAAAAGTCACTCAAGCGACCCGCCTTGCTTGCCGGCGTGCTGATCGCACTGATCGCACTGCCCGCGGTCGCCGACGCAACCGGCTATGCCGCGCTGACGTCGCTCGCAACCCGCGTGCTGATCTACGGCATTGCCGCCGCCAGCCTCAATTTCGTGCTCGGCTATGGCGGTATGGTCAGCTTCGGCCACGCCGCGTTCTTCGGCATCGGCGGCTATGTCGTCGGCATCCTCTACCAGCATTATTCGCTGGGCGAGCCGCTGTTCGGCTTCATCCCCGGCACCAACCAGCTGTTGATCACCATTCCGGTCGCGCTGGTGATATCAGGCCTGATGGCAGCGCTCATCGGCGCACTTTCTCTGCGCACCGGCGGCGTGCAGTTCATCATGATCACGCTCGCCTTCGCGCAGATGCTGTTCTTCCTGTTCGTCTCGCTGAAAACCTATGGCGGCGACGACGGCCTGATCATCCGCCGGGCCAACGAACTGCCGGGCCTCAACATGCGCGACAAGCAGACCGTCTATTATGTCTGCCTTACGGTCACGGTGGCGTTCTTCTTCGTCCTGTGGCGCATCGTCAATTCGCGCTTCGGCAACGTCATCGTCGGCCTGCGCCAGAGCGAAAAGCGCATGGCCGCGATCGGCCTGCCGGCCTACCGCTACAAGCTGATGGCCTTCGTCATCTCGGGCATGGGCTGCGGCCTTGCCGGCGCGCTGATGGCCAATTTCCTGCGTTATGCCAGCCCCGACATGATTCACTGGACCAAGTCGGGCGAACTGATGGTGATGGTCATCCTCGGCGGCGTCGGCACGCTGTTCGGCCCGCTGCTCGGCGCCGCCGTGTTCATCGTGCTCGAATCGATCCTCGCCTCATGGACGGAGAACTGGCAGCTCGGCCTCGGCCTGATCCTGTTGTTCGTCGTGCTCTACACACAAGGCGGCGTCCAGGGGCTGGGCACCAGGCTTTTCGGGAGGCGCGCATGACTCCGGTCCTCAACGTCCAGGGCATGGTCAAGCGTTTCGGCGGCCTGCTTGCCACCGATCACGTCGACCTGACCGTCAAGCCGGGCGAGATCCACGCCCTGATCGGCCCCAATGGCGCCGGCAAGACGACGCTGATCTCGCAGCTGATGGGCGAGCTCAGGCAGAACGAGGGCACGATCGAGCTCGATGGTGTGCCGATCACCACGCTGCCGACTGCCAGGCGCGTGTCGATGGGCCTGGCGCGCACCTTCCAGATCACCTGCCTGCTGCCCGACTACACCGTGCTCGACAATGTCGCCATTGCCGTCCAGGTGCGGCAGGGCCACAGCTTCCGCTTCTGGGGCAACGTCCGCCACGAGCACCAGCTCGGTGAAAGCGCCCGCGGCTTCCTCGATGCTGCCGGTCTTGGCGACCGGGCCGGCGAACTTGTCGCAAACCTGTCGCATGGAGAGCAGAAGCAGCTCGAGCTTGCCGTGGCGCTGGCCACAAAGCCGCGCCTGTTGCTGCTCGACGAGCCGATGGCAGGCCTTGGCCATGTCGAGAGCCAGCAGATGATCGAGATGCTGCGGGGTCTCAGGAGCCAGGTCTCGATGCTGCTCGTCGAGCATGACATGGAGGCGGTGTTCGCGCTGGCCGACCGCATCTCGGTGCTGGTCTATGGCCGCATCATCGCCACCGGCACCGTCGACGAAATCAGGGACAATCCCGAGGTTCGCACTGCCTATCTGGGGGAGGGAGACGAGTTATGCTGAGCGTCGCCGGACTGCAGTCGGCCTATGGCCGCAGCCAGGTGCTTTTCGACGTCGCGCTCGAGATCGGCGATGGCGAGGTGGTGACGCTGCTCGGCCGCAACGGCATGGGCAAGACCACCACCGTCAAGTCGATCATGGGGCTGCTCAAGCCGCTGTCGGGCGAAGTACGATTCACCGGTCGCGACGTCTGCGGCGCCACGCCCGAGACGGTCGCCCGGCTCGGCGTCGGCCTGGTGCCCGAGGGGCGACAGACCTTCTCGACACTGACGGTCCGTGAAAATCTCGTTGCCACCGCCGCCAATCGTCTCGGCCGCAAGGACCCGTGGACGCTGGAACGCGTCTATGCGCTGTTTCCAAGGCTGAAGGAGCGCGCCGGGCAGGCTGCCGGAACCCTGTCGGGTGGCGAGCAGCAGATGCTTGTCGTCGGCCGCGCGCTGATGACCAATCCCAAGCTGCTCATCCTCGACGAGGCGACCGAGGGCCTGGCGCCGGTCATCCGTGCCGAAATCTGGGGCTGCATCGAGGCGCTCAAGGCGGAAGGGCAGTCGATCCTTTTGATCGACAAGAACCTCAACGTGCTGAAGCGCCTGGCCGACCGCCACTATATCCTCGAAAAGGGCCGCACCGTCTGGTCCGGCACCGGCGAGGACCTGACCAACAATGCCGAGCTGGTGCAGAGCTATGTCGGTCTCTGAGTCTCGCCGGTTGCGGCTGTGCTTCGTCGGTTGGGGGGCGATCGCCTCGCGGGTGGGCGAGCTGCTCGCCGAGCGGCAGCCGGCGGGCGTGGAGATCGTGGCGGTTGCCGTGCGCGATCCCCAGCGCCAGCGCACCGCGCTGCCGCAAGGTGCGCGCCTGATCGGCGGGCCGGACGAGCTCGCCGGGCTCGACGTCGACATGGTGATCGAGGTGGCCGGCCGCCCGGCGGTCGCCATCTGGGGCGAGGCGGCCTTGCGCCATGCGTCAAGTTTCGTCGTGTCCTCGGCAAGCGCATTCACCGATGACGCGCTGCTTGGCCTTCTCCTGGCTGTCGCCGAGAAAACGGGCAGCCGCATCGTCGTTCCCTCGGGCGCGCTCGGCGACCTTGGCGCGCTCGCTGCTGCCTCGGCGCTGCCGCTGGACGAGGTCAGGCACACGATCGTCAAGCCGCCGCTTGCCTGGAAGGGCACCCGGGCCGCCGAGATGATCGACCTGGACAGGCTGGCCAGACGCACCGAGTTCTTTGCCGGCACGGCGCGCCAGGCTGCGGAGGCATTTCCGCAGAATGCAAACGTCGCCGTCATCTCGGCCTTGTCGGGCATCGGCCTGGACCGTACGCGCGTCGTGCTGGTCGCCGATCCCTCGGCCGCGCGCAACATCCACGAGATCAGTGCCGCCGGCGCCTTCGGCAAGCTCGATCTGAGACTGGAGAACGAGCCGCTGAGGACCAATCCGAAGTCCTCCGAGATGACTGCGCTCAGCCTTGTGCGCCTGATCGAAAACGCGGTTGCGCCGTTGGTGCGCTGAGCGCCAAGCCAGGGTTCTGCCCGCGCGCCGAGGCGACGATTTCCTCTGCTGGTTGCCTTCTACCTGATGATGAGCGTGTTGCGCACCGGGATGGTGTCATCGAACGACATCTGGACGCCGGTGCCGGAGCCCGCATCGACGGCGTGGACGTGCAGATGCGGTTCGGTGCTGTTGCCGGAATTTCCGACCTGGCCGATCGGAGCGCCGGCAACGACCCTGTCGCCGGCCGCGACCGCAACGCTGCCCTTGCGCAGATGGGCAAGCTCGACATTGAGATCGCCGCAGGACACCACGACATGGTTGCCGGCGGCATTGTCGCGGTCGGCCGCCGGTGGTGCAAGGTCGGGTAGCCTGTCCACCGCGGCAAGGATCGTGCCTTCGCACGGGCTGACCACCGTCTTGCCGAAGACGACATAACGCGCGGGATCGTCCGGCAGCAGCCCCGACGCCCGGAACCCCAGTGCGTTGACGGCGGTGATGTCGAGGGCATGCCGTTGTGCGGCGTGATCGCTGTGATGGTTGAGCACGCCGATCGTGCCGCCGTGCGCGACCACGAAGTGCCCGCCCTCGAGCGGAAAAGTGAAGTCGCGCGGATCGTGCTGGTCGAAAACACCGATCATGACATAGGCGAGTGCGGTGCCGAAAACCACCACTGAGGCCAATGCCGGGATATGCCTGCTGGAGATCGGGGAGCCGTCCGCGGGCAGCCAGGGCTTGCGCAGGTGTCGCCAGGCCGAGACCGCAGCCACTGTCGCGAACAGGCCGACCAGCGCGATGCGGCTCCACATCCCGGCAATGTCCCATCGCGCCACGATCACGACCAAGGTCACCAGCACAGCACTTTCAACCAGCACCAGCAGCCAGCCCAGTCGGCTGGGCTCGTCGAGCCGCCACAATCGCCAGCAAAAGGCGAGCGGCACGGCGAGGGAGACGAAGGACATCACGGCGACGACAGCAAACATCGCCTAGAGATAGGAAGCGGGGGCAGCGTTGCGAGGGTGCATTGTGGGCGCGCGATCACGGCTATATGCGCGCTGGTTCCTGGGTCGCAGCAGTCATCAGGGCTCTGATGTCGCCTTGCTACAGGGCAACTGGTGCTGAAGTTCTAGCAAAGAACGCAACCAGCAGATCGCTGACCTCGCGAGGCTTGTCCACTGTCAGCGTATGTCCGGCCTGTGCCAGCAGCGAAACTTTGCAGGCTGGAGCATTGGCGCGGATACGCGCCGCTGCTTTGTTGACGTCGTAGAGCGCATCATCTTGCCCCAGCAGGAACAGGGTTCGCGCCGGCAAACGTTGCAGATCCTCTGCTGACAGCCTTGGCGGCGGCGGTGGGCTCTGCCGCTGCGACTGCCAGCGCGTGACGCGAAATCCTGCATGACCAGCCCAGTCGGTTGCGGCGCGTGCGGCGATGAGATCAGGCGATAAAAGCTGCGAATCCTGGAGTCTGTTGGAGCAATGGTCGCCACAACCGCCCTCAGCATGAAGCTCAAACGCAGCGGCTCGATATGGGGCGGCGCGAGCAATGCCAGTCCTGACACGCGTTCGGGGTGTTTGAGCGCAAAATCGGCGGCCAACCATGAGCCGAAAGACGCACCCGCCAGCGCCGTTTGTCCAAGACCGATGCCGTCGAGCACTTGCGCCAGCCAGCGGACATGGCCGCCCGATGCATAGGCTGGTCGCGCGCCTGTGCTCCTGCCGACGTCGCCGATGATGTCGAGAGCATAGACGCGGAACGTCGCAGCGAGCGCAGTGATGTTGTGAAACCACATCGTCGCGTTGCCACCCCCGCCATGCAGCAGCACCAGCGGAGACGCCGTCGGATTGCCGGAAGCGATGAGATGGGCCTTGCCGAATTCGGTATCGATGAAACGGCTTTCATAAGATACCGGCCATCGCGCCAGCAGTGCATCATAGTCATCAAGAACCCTGTCCCTGGCCGCGTCGGATTTGAAGGGCGACTGAACTGGCATCAGAAATTCTCCCAAAGCTTGCGGCGGCAGCCAAAGCTGCTTCATGCTGTCGAGTTGTTCGAGGGTGTAAAACAGCGTCAATTTGCTCATATGGCGCCATCAACATTGCGAGTTCATTGCGGTTCTTGCCTTGCCAACTGCCGATGCACACACCGTGGATTGTGAAATGCACCGTTCCGCGGACGAGGCGAATGCGCCCGGCCAAAATCAAGGATCTGCAGGGGCTATTGCGGAAGGCTGATTAATCAGACAGGCAGTCGCTTGGCAGACAAAGCCGCATTTCGAAGAGACGCGGCCTGTCTTTCCAATGTCGCGTCAACGGCTTTCGCTTCCGGCTATGACGCTGCCTTGCCCAGGGCCTTGCGTGCGTCCTCGACCAGCCAGGCCGGGGCGCTGACGCCGGGCTTTGCGGGCAGGTAGACAAGCTGGATCGGCCCACCTTCCTCAAGCTCTGCCCATTTGCTGCTGGCCACCGTGGCCGCCCGGCGATGCTCGACCCCGTCGGCTCCGACATAGGAAAAGGCGATCCGCCGCCCCATTGATCCGGCCTTGCCCGTCCCGGTGCGGAATTTCCTGACCACAATGCCTGTCACCGGCAGGCCATGACGCGCCAGCTCGCCAAACTGCATGCCGCGCCACACCAGCGCGCCGACAATGGCAAGCGTGATGATGATGACCGGCAGGAAGGCATAGAGTAGAAAGCCCATGGCGGCAGTCTAGCGCCGAGTTTGGGGGAGGCAACGTGGAGATGCCGATGTCGCCTGGGCGATGCCATGCCGGCAGTTGCCGCCTAGTCAGGTCCGGCACTTCGCACATTCAGCCGCGAGGCCAGAAATCATCGCAATATCAGAAGGAGAATGGTGGGCGATGACGGGCTCGAACCGCCGACATCTTCGGTGTAAACGAAGCGCTCTACCAACTGAGCTAATCGCCCCAACCGGGCGGACCAATAAGCGGTTCGCCTGTGATCCGCAAGTTCAAATGCATGCCGTTGCGGCAGGTCGAGGCGTCGGAAAGCCCGGCTTTGTGGACATCGAAAAATAGACGACAAAGTTTGTCGATTATCTCTTCGATGTCGCTTGACACTCCCCATCGAACCCCGTAATTCACCGCCAACGACGCGGCGCCCAGCGCCAACGTCCAGAGCGCGGGTGTAGCTCAGTCGGTTAGAGTGCCGGCCTGTCACGCCGGAGGTCGCGGGTTCGAGCCCCGTCACTCGCGCCAGTTTTTCAAAGGCTTAGCCTTTGCCGACTGATCCTCTAGATCAAGGTTTCAATGCCTTCCCTGAAGGTGCCGGGAACCGAGGATCCATCCCAATCTCCACACATATCCGCGCAGCCGCATGTCGTCGATATGCAGCTGCGAATCGCTTCGATGGAACGGTCCATCGCCGGCGATTCGTGCCGGCAGGAGAATCACCCTGTGGGCTGTTTTTTCGCTCGCGCCTTTTTGGGGAATGATTCTCTGCTTCGGGCAGATTCGCCGAGCACACCGCACGGGATGCACGAAGCGCGACAGGGGGATGCCTGAGCCCGGCGGCTGCCTCGGCTCAGAGATACTGGCCGAGCTTCTTGCCGATCTTGATGAAGCGCAGCGGGTCGACCGCCTCGCCGTCGCGCCGCACTTCGTAGTGCAGATGCGGGCCTGTCGAGCGGCCGCTGCTGCCGACCTCACCGATTTCGTCGCCAACCGCGATCTTTTGGTCGGGGGCGACGAGGATCTTGCTGAGATGGGCGTAGCGTGTGGTGAAGCCGCCGCCATGGTCGATCTCGACCATGCGGCCGTAGCCGCCGTTCCAGCCCGCCTTGGTGACGATACCTGCGGCCGTGGCGCGCGCGGGCGAGCCGTAGGGGGCGCGGAAGTCCATGCCGGAATGGAGGGCGGGCGTGCCGATCAGCGGGTCGGTGCGGACCCCGAAGGTGCTCGAGATCGAGCGGCCGGCGGCCGGATTGGCGAGCGGCAGCTTGCGTGCTTCCGTCTTGAGGCGGTCCAGCATGTCGAGCGCTGCGTCGAGCTCCTTGACCTTGCTTTCGAAGGCGATTGGGCTGTCGAAGGCCATCGGATTGTCGAGTGGCACCAGCGGGCCACCCACGCCCGTTTTGCCGAGTTCCCCCGATTTTTCCGTGGAGACGGGCAGGCCGGCATTCTCCAGTGCGTCGGTGATCGCACCTGCGGTCTGGTAGGCGTTTTCGGCAAGTGCGCCGATGCGCTTTGCCTGATCGTCCTCGATGCTGCGCAGCGACTTGTTGATGGCGACGAACAATTTGTCGGCCCGGTCGGCCCGGCTTTCGCCATCGGGCTCGGCGGTCCGTGTCGACCAGAACGAGAACGGGCGCACCGCAGCAGTGTCGGCCGCCGCGTAGGCGAGGGGGTGATCGATCGTGGGCGTGATGTCGGCGCGTTCGTCTGTCTTGCCGGCGGGCGCGGCGTCGGTCACCTCTGAGGCTGCCGCCTTGTCGAGGACCGGCCCAAGCCTGACATCGCGCTGGCTGAGCTGCGATTGTCGTTCGAGCAGCTCGCTGACCTTGGTTTCCATCAATTGCTGGTCGAGCAACTGGCGGCTGGTGATGCGGTCGACCTGGGCGCGCAGGGCCGAGATACGGTCTTCGTAAGCGTGCTGCATGCGCGCCTGGCGGGCGGTCGCGGCACCGATCAGGTCGTCGCGCAGCACGAGATAGGACGTGGCCGTGAGGTAGCCGATGGCGATCGCGGCGAGTGCCGAACCGGCTGCTGCGGCCACCCATGGGCGTATTGTGAAGTGCCGGATCTCGTTGCCGCGTGCAATGATGACGGTATGGGGCTCTTTGCGCCTGCCGAAAACGGCGGCCTGATTTGCTGCTTTCACCGGACCGAACTCTCATCACGAACAGCGACGATCCGATTACACATTATTAGGGTTAACAAAGCTTTGCCCGCATCGGCCCGGCGGCCTGCTTTCCGGATGGGCAAAGACAAGAAAAACCCGCCACAACAAGATATGGCGGGTTCCTGTCTGTCCAAGTCATGCGATGATAATCTTGCGCCGGATTTGATAAGGCGAGACTATACGCGACCGGACTTTATTCTGATATTGTCGACTGGCCCCGATCTAACGTAGGAAAAGCCAGAGCAGGATGATGATGGGGATGGGAATGCCAAGCATCCAGAGGATGACGCTGCGGAACATCTTTCTTCTCCCGTTGATGGTCGTCTGGATGAGAACGTCGGGAGCGGGCATCGGTTCCGCAGCGCGCGATTTTCGCTAGAGCGCCTTCACCGCCTCCAGCACTTCGGCGGCATGGCCTGATACCTTCACCTTGCGCCAGATCCTCGCGATCTTGCCGTCGGCACCGATCAGGAAGGTTGAGCGTTCGACGCCCATATACTTTCGGCCATACATGGATTTTTCGGTCCACACGCCATAGGCCTCGAGCGCCTTTCGCTCTTCGTCGGCAACCAGATCGATGCCAATTTGGTGCTTGGCCTTGAATTTGTCGTGTTTCTTGGCGCTGTCGGGCGAAACACCGATGACCACCGCTCCAGCCTTTTCGAACTGAGGCTTGAGTTGGGTGAAGTCGATCGCCTGGGCGGTGCAGCCCGAGGTATCGTCCTTGGGATAGAAATAGAGGACAACAGGTTTGCCGCCGAAGTCGGAAAGCGTCAGAATGCCCCCGCCGTCGCGCGGCAGCGTGAATTGCGGGGCGGTTAGGCCTGTCTCGAGTTCAGACATATCGATACCCTTGTTTGAAGTTACGGGGTGAGCCGGCAAGGATGTCAGGTTAAGAATGCCGGACTTGGATTCGTCCACGACCGAAACGACTACGGGACATAGCGTGGATCAGGAAGTGCCCCGGCACGAGAAAATCCGGTTCAGGCGCGATGAGATTACCGATCTCGGCGCCATGCCGTCGGCTGCGGGCCAGGAACCGCCGCGTCCACGTATCTCCGTGCGGCGGCGTGCCGGCCATTGCGTGCTTGCCGCGGTGGCTGTCCTTGGCTCGCTTGTGCTTCTGGCAATCATCGCCATCGAAGCGCTCGGCTACTCCGGTTTCGGCCAGGACAGGCTGCGTGCAGAGGCTGAACATGCCATCGAGGGCCTTGCCGGCGTCGATGTTGACGTCTCGATGGGGCAGGCGCGGCTGACGCTCGATGGCCTCAGGCTGATCGCGGTCGAGGTTCCCGACGTCAGGCTCACCCGCGCGGATGGCTCGCCCATGGCCGAAGCCGGCCTGATGCGCTTCGGCATCCGGCTCGTGCCGTTGCTCACCGGCAATGTCCGCCTCGGCAATGCCAGCATTTCCGATGCAAGGATCGTCGTCGATGCGATGCCGGCCGCCGGCGGTTCGGACTGGAGTTCCGTGCTGCGCAACGAACAGGGCCTCGTCGATCCGCAGAAGCTGCTGGACGAGACGTTCCGGGGCATTCGCCGCGGCTTTGACGCGGTCCAGTTCGATGCGATGCGCGAAATCGCGCTCGGCAATGTCGATTTCGTCCTGCCTTCCGGCGGTGAGGTCAAGGTCGTGCGCGTCATCGACGCTTCGCTCGCCAAGACCCGCTCTGGCGAGCTGCGTATCGCTGCCAATTTCGACGTCGATGGCCGCGATGTCGAATTGACCGCCGCGGCCCGGCGCGACAGCGCCGCCAATCGGGTCGCAGCCCTCGATGCGACCGTGTCGATGAGCGACCCCTTCGCCGGCAAGGCCGACATTCCGGCAGCCAAGGCAAGCCGCATCGGCTCTGCCGAACTGACGATCACCGGACAGGAGGGCATCGGCGGCGACGGTTCCGAACTGATCGCCAAAGGTTCGATCGGCAAATCCACATTGGATCTGCACGAACGCGGCCAGCTTGTCGGCGACGTCACCGTCGACCTTCGCCTTGCCGGTGGCGAAAACAAGCTCGACATCCGCAAGCTGCTGGTCTCGACCGGCCGCTCGACATTCGATTTCACCGGCGGCTTCGGCCCGCGCCCGGCGACCGGCAATGCTTCCGACAATCCAGCCTATCGCTTCGAGCTGATCAGCCGCGACTCGCGCCTGGCGCCTGATGAATCGCCCGAGCCGGCGCTCAGTTTCCTGGCGCGGATCGCCGGCACCTACGACGTGGTCACCAACACGCTCGCTGCCGAGCAGATCGGCCTGAAATCAGGACCGGGCGGCGAGGCGCTCGGCAAGGCGTCGGTGCAGTTCGTCGACGGCAAGGCGCCCGGCATCTTTGTCGCCTTCACCATCCATGACATGTCGGTCGCGCATGTGAAGCAGCTGTGGCCGTGGTTTTCGGCCCGCAATGCCCGGCTCTGGGTGCTGCACAATCTCTATGGCGGCCGTGTCGTCGACGGCAACGTGCAGTTCGACGTCAGGCCCGACCGTCTCGGCAACGGCGTGCCGCTCAACGCCCAGGAAGTGTTCGGTCGTTTCGAGATCGACGGCTCGCGCTTCGACGTCGCCGGCCGCATTCCGCCCATTCGCGATGCCAGGGGCATCGTCGAATTCCACGGCAACGACGTCGACGTGTCCTTGTCCCAGGGCACCGTCTTCATGCCCAGCGGCCGCACCGTCGCCGCCAGCAACGGCACGCTGAAGGTCGTCAAGGCCAATGTCATGCCGGTCATCGGCTCGCTCGATATCGATGTCGATGGCAGCGCCGATGCAATCGCGGAACTCGCTTCCTATGAGCCGATCAATGCCATGCGCCACGTCGGCATCCTGCCGGAGGAGCTGACGGGCGACGTCACCGGCAACGTCAAGGCCGACATTCCGCTCACCAGCGGCATCGACACCGACAAGCTCGATTGGAAGGTGGCGCTCGATTATGACGGCCTGGCTGTGGCCAAGGAGTTCGACGGCCAGAAGCTGTCCGACGCCGACGGCAACATCACCGTCACACCAGACAAGGCCGTCATCGTTGCCAAGGGCAAGCTCAATGGTGTTCCGGCGGAACTCGACCTTGTCGAGCCGCTGCGCGACAATGGCATCGATAAGCAACGCAATGTCCAGTTCGTGCTCGACGACAAGGCACGCAACGCGCTTGTTCCCGGCCTGTCCGACATGCTCTCGGGAACCATCAAGGTCGATGTCGAACAGCCCGAACCCGGCAAGCGCCACATCGTGGCCGACCTGACCGCGGCCAGGCTCGATCTGCCATGGGTCGGCTGGAGCAAGGGGCCGGGCATATCAGCCGAGGTGTCGTTCACCATGACGTCGGATGGCGACAGGTCGACGCTGTCCGACTTCAACCTCGACGGAAAGACATTCACCATCACGGGCGACGTCGCGCTCGCCAATGGCAGCCTGTCTTCGGCGCGCTTCAACAAGGTGCAGCTCAACCGCGGCGACGACGTCGCGGTCAACATCAAGCGCTCGGGCAAGGGTTTTGCGGTCCAGGTCAAGGGCAACTCGCTCGATGCGCGCGCGCTGATCAAGCAGTTCATGTCCGACGTCGACAGTGCGACGAAATCAGCCGGTTCAAACTCCATTTCGGTCACTGCCAATGTCGACACTCTGGTCGGCTTCAGCGGCGAGAAGCTTTCGGGCGTTACGCTCGAGTATTCGGGCTCCGGCTCAAAGGTCGGCGGGCTCAAGGTCGACGCGACAGCCAGTTCCGGTGGCCAGATCACCGTCAGCAACGTGCTTCAGGGCGGTGGCCGCCGCCTCGACGTGCGATCCGCTGACGCCGGCGCCATCCTGCGCTTCCTTGACGTCTATGCCCGCATGCAGGGCGGATCGCTGGCGCTCGCGCTGGAATCCTCAGGCGACGGGCCACTCAAGGGCCAGGTCGATGTGCGCGAATTCGTCGTCGTCGATGAACCGAGGCTGGCCTCGATCGTCGCCAGCAAGCCGGCCGGCGACAATCGCAGCCTTAACCAGGCGATGCGTAAGGACATCGACGTCTCCAAGGTGAGGTTCGAACGCGGTTTCGCCCAGATCGACAAGCGCTCGAAGTACCTGGCATTGGACAAAGGCGTCCTGCGCGGGCCGCTGATCGGGACGACGTTCCAGGGCACGCTCTACGACCAGCAGGGCCAGATGAACATGACCGGCACCTTCATGCCGGCCTATGGCCTCAACCGCATCTTTGGCGAGCTGCCGCTTGTCGGGGTCATTTTGGGCAACGGACGCGACGGCGGCCTGATTGGCGTTACCTACAAACTCTCGGGCGATGCCAACGCGCCCAAGCTGCACGTCAATCCGCTGTCCGCGATCGCGCCCGGTATCTTCCGGTCGATCTTCGAATACTGAGCACGCAGGCGGCACCTGTCCCCAGACATGAAAATGGCCGGCATTGCCGGCCATCTCGGTTCCTGCGGGGGGCGTTACGCCGGGCGTTGATTACGCCAGGCGTTGATTACGCCGGGCGCACCAGAATGTGCTTCTTCTTGCCGAGCGACAGCTTGACCACGCCTTCCGGCGTCAGGTCGGCGGTCGTCACCGCGCGACGCTCGTCGCTGACCGACTGGTCGTTGATGCGCACAGCACCGCCCTGGACGTGACGGCGTGCTTCGCCGTTCGAAGCGGCCAACCCGGCGCGAACGACAAGCGACAGCAGCCCGATGCCGGCCTTCAGCTCGTCGCCTGGCACCTCGACCGTCGGCAGCGTATCGGCGAGCGCGCCTTCCTCGAAGGTCTTCCGCGCCGTCTCGGCCGACTGTTCGGCTGCCGCGCGGCCGTGCAGCATCGCGGTCACCTCGGTCGCCAGCACCTTCTTGGCGTCGTTGATCTCCGAGCCGCCAAGGGCTGCCAGGCGCGCGATCTCGTCGAGCGGCATCGCCGTGTATAGCTTCAGGAAGCGCTCGACATCGGCGTCCTCGGTGTTGCGCCAGTACTGCCAGAAATCATAAGGCGACAGCATGTCGGCATTGAGCCAGACGGCTCCGTTCATCGACTTGCCCATCTTGGCGCCGGACGAGGTCGTCAAGAGCGGCGAGGTCAGCGCGTAGAGCTGCGGCGTACCGAGGCGGTGGCCCAGGTCGATGCCGTTGACGATGTTGCCCCACTGGTCGGAGCCGCCCATCTGCAGGCGCAGGCCGTAGCGCTTGTTGAGCTCGACGAAGTCGTAAGCCTGCAGGATCATGTAGTTGAATTCGAGGAACGACAGCGACTGCTCGCGGTCGAGGCGCTGCTTGACGGAATCGAAGCTCAGCATGCGGTTGACCGAGAAATGCTGGCCGACATCGCGCAGGAATTCGAGATAGTTGAGCGGCAGCAGCCACTCGGCGTTGTTGACCATCATCGCATCGCGCGGACCGTCGCCGAAGGTCAGGTAGTTCGAAAACACCTGCTTGATGCCGTCGATGTTGGACTGGATCAATTCGGGCGTCATCAGCTTGCGCGCCTCGTCCTTGAAGGACGGGTCGCCGACCATGCCGGTGCCGCCGCCCATCAGCGGCACGGGGCGATGGCCGGTCTTCTGCATCCAGTACAGCATCATGATCTGGATCAGGCCGCCGGCATGCAGGCTCGACGCCGTCGGATCGAAGCCGATATAGGCCGACACGGTTTCCTTGCGGAACAGATCGTCGAGGCCGGCGTCATCCGAGGTCTGGTGGATGAAGCCGCGCTCGGAAAGGGTGCGCAGGAAATCGGACTTGAAGGCGGACATGGTTTCTCTCTCGGCGGACGATTGGTACGGCAGATCCGGCTTTGGATCGGCGACGCCAGCGCTTTAGCATCTGAAGTGCCAGAATCACAAGGATTGCCAACCGTCAGCGGCGTCCCTTGTGGTGCCGGAAACGACTGCGGTGCATGGATGGACGCCAACATGACGGATGAAACGGTTCTCGAGACACCACGGCTGTTGCTCCGGACGTGGCGCGACACCGACCTGGACGATCTCGTCTGGCTGCATTCGCAGGTGCAGGCGTCGCGCTATCTGTCGATCACCGGCCAGCCCTGGACACGCGACGAGGCTGCCGGCCGCATGAGGGGCTGGGCCGAGGAATACCGGCTGCACGGCATCACCAAACTCAAGCTGCAGCGGCGCGAGGACGCGCGCTTCGTCGGTCGCGCCGGTTTCTCCATGTTCGCCGCTACCGGCCAGTTCGAACTCGGTTATGCCATTGCCCCGCAATTCTGGGGCAATGGCTACGCCACCGAGATAGCCGCAGCCCTGGCCAACTTCTTCTTCGACCGCAGGATAGGCGATCACTTCATCGCCTTTGCCCATGTCGACAACGCGACGTCGCTGAACGTGCTGGAAAAGATCGGCATGCGCTTCCAGCACACCGGACCGATGAACGGGCTTGAGGCCCACGTCTACACCATGAGCAGCACCGACCCGCGGAAGCGCTAGGCGGTCCTGCCGCCAGCGTCAGGGGACTTCATCAAAGTTTCACCGAGGCGTCACCTGCCCGACATGGCCCGGACCTAGCTGGAGGGCGTTCCTTCAACCAATCGGGGTCCAACATGCGACGCTCTCTCTATCTGGCTGCGGCTGTTCTCGCGCTTACCACCGCCTCCGCCTTCGCGGAGGAGACGGAATTCAAGGCAACGCTTGCCGGTCACGCCATCCTGCCGGCGAACACGATCATTGCTTCACCCGAAAACGCGCCGGAGCACCTGCGCAGCTCGGGCAAGTTCACCACGCCCGACCGCAAGCGCGCCGAAGGCCTCGGCACTGTGCCGGGCAAGGACGGCGTGCGCCCGACCGGCTTGTCGCTGCCTTTCGACGGCCAGCCCGTCCAGGGCTTCTCCGGCATCAAGGCCGTCGGCGACGGCACGTTCTGGTCGCTGTCGGACAACGGCTTCGGCAACAAGCTGAACTCCACCGACGCTGCTCTGATGCTGCACCACGTCTCATTCGATTGGGACAAGGGCACGATGAACCGCATCAAGACCCTGTTCCTGACCGATCCCGACCGCAAGGCGCCGTTCCCGATCGTGCTCGAAGGCTCCGACACCCGCTTCCTCACCGGTGGTGATTTCGACGTCGAATCGATCCAGCCGGTCGCTGATGGCTTCTGGGTCGGCGAGGAGTTCGGCCCGTATCTGCTGAAGTTCGATCTCGACGGCAAGCTGACCGACGTCATCGACACCGTTGCCGAAGGCGAGCCCGTCCGTTCGCCCGACCATCCGACGCTGACCCTGCCGGGCAATCCGGTCGCCAAGAATCCGGTCTTCAACCTCAAGCGTTCGGGTGGTTATGAAGGCCTTGCCATGTCCAAGGACGGCTCCAGGCTTTTCGGCATGCTCGAAGGGCCGCGCTACATGGCCGACGGCGAAGTCGAGAAGGTCGACGGCAAGACGGCGCTGCGCGTCATCGAGTTCGATGCCGCCAAGAAGGAATGGACCGGCCGTAGCTGGCTCTATCCGCTGGCCGACGGCGGCGAGGCGATCGGCGATTTCAACATGATCAGCGCCACCGACGCACTCGTCATCGAGCGCGACAACGGCGCCGGCACCGCCGACAAGGCCTGCGCAGACGCCAACGCCCCTAAGCCCGACTGCTTCGCTCGCGCGGCCAAGGTCAAGCGCATCTACAAGATCGAGATGACTGACGACAATGTCGGCAAGGCCGTGCGCAAGGTCGGCTACATCGACCTCATGAAGATTGCCGACCCCGACAACAAGAAGCGCCAGGGCGGCGGCGAGGGCTTTTATGATATGCCCTTCGTCACCATCGAGAATGTCGATCTCGTCGACGAGAGCCACATCGTCGTCGGCAACGACAACAACCTGCCGTTCTCGGCCGGCCGCTCGCTCGACAAGGCTGACGACAACGAATTCGTCCTGCTTGAAGTTGGCGACTTCCTGAAGGCCAAGTAAGGCAACATCCGGGCCGCCTTGGCGGCCCGGATTCATTCTATGAGATTCCGACCCCAAGTGGCTTTCGGTACAACAGGAATCCGTCGTCCGGCTTCTCGGCCTGACGGACAAAGCCGCAGCTTTCGACGCAGGCGATGGAGGCGAGATTGTCGTTTTCGATTTGGCCGTCGATATGGGTGTAACGGCCGCTGACATGCGCGACCAAGGCCGCCAGCACACGTTTGCCAAGCCCTCGGCCGCGTTGGCTGGGGTCGAGCACGATCAGCAGGCTGATGCCGCCGTCGTCCTGCTCGTCATATTGCAACACGGCAAGCGGAGTGTCGCTCGCACCATGCGTGGCCACGACAAGATGGGCCGGACTTGCCGGATCCGTGACATAGGCGAACCAGTCCGTGCCGGGGAAGTCGACGCGCCGTGCCACCTCGGCATCATCGAACCACGCCACATAAGCTGCTAGCTCGTAGCTGCGAAACGGCCGGAAGCTGATCCCGTTCATGCCTCAGGACGCCTGCGCCAGGTGCAGCAGAGGAAATGGCTTTCCCTGGCCGTCGCGTTCGGAGCGCCCGACCTGCCTGAAGCCGCATTTCAGATAGAAGGCGACGCCACCCGGGTTCTGCTCGTTCACGTCGACCGCAAGCGGCCCCTTCAGCCGGCCGACATGCTCGATCAGCGCCTTGCCGATGCCTTTGCCATGCTGGCTGGTGCTGACGAACAGCATTTCGACCTTTGGGCCGTCCAGGCCGATGAAGCCGACGGGCTTGCCATCGCTGTCCTCCGCCACCAGCATCTCGACGGCGGGCAGATAGTCGTCGCGGACGAGCGGACGGAAGAACTGAATGTCGTCTTCGCCGAGGAAGTGATGTGTGGCACGCACGGCATCCTCCCAGATGGCGACGAGCACGGCATTGTCGGCCGCGACGCGGGGACGGATGTTCATGAGAGGCTCCAGGTCGAAAGGGCTATTCGCCCGCGAGCCCGCCATACTGGCGGACCAGTTGCGCCATGCCGCCGGCCGGCTTCTGCTCGGCCTCTATGCCTTCAGCGACGCCGATGCGGTCGCCGACGGGCCGGTTCTGGCTGACCTTCCATTTGCCGTCGATGGCGGTGATGTCGATTTCGAGCCCGATGATGCCCTTCAGTTGGGCTGCGATGTAGGCATCAGGCGCGTCGGAGACCTGCCAGGGCTCGGTCCGCCCGGCTTCCTGGCTGGCGGTGAGCGCGGCGATCTGCCCGGCAAGCCAGTCCTTGTCGTCGATGACACGCGCCATGCCGCGCACCTGCACGGTCGCATAGTTCCAGGTCGGAACGACCTTGCCGGTTTCGCGCTTGGTTTCGTACCAGGATGGGGTGACGTATGCGTCCTCGCCCTGGAACACCACCAGCACCGGCATGTCAGGCGTTTCAGCCAACAACTGCCATTGCGGGTTGGCGCGGGCGAGATGCGCTCGCAGCCGTCCATTCGGGCCGATGTCGGCGTCGAGCAGAAATGGCAGCGGATTTGCCACCGGGCCTTCCGATCCGTTGCAGATCAGAAGGCCGAGCGGATGGTTGCGGATCAGCGCATGCAAAACGTCCAGCCTGGTCTCGCGAAACAGCGGCGGCTGGTACATGCGCGGAACTCCTCTTAGCGCAGGCGCTTCGGACGCGGGTCCGAAAGCTCGCCGGCGAGACGGCGGTCGAGATACTCGGCGCACTCGTCGATCACCAGTTCCGGGTCGTTGCCGAAGAAGTGGTTGGCGCCGGGGAGCGTCTTCTGGGTGATGGTGATGCCCTTCTGCGTGTGCAGCTTGTCGACAAGGCCCTGCACGTCCTTCGGCGGCGCCACCTTGTCGGCGTCGCCATGGATGATCAGGCCCGACGATGGGCAGGGTGCCAGGAACGAGAAATCATAGGTGTTGGGCTGCGGCGCCACCGAGATGAAACCTTCGATCTCCGGGCGGCGCATCAGAAGCTGCATGCCGATCCAGGCGCCGAAAGAATAACCGGCGACCCAGCAGCTCTTCGAGTCAGGATGCAGCGACTGCACCCAATCGAGTGCGGCAGCCGCATCCGACAGTTCGCCGGTGCCGTGGTCGAATTCGCCCTGGCTGCGGCCGATGCCGCGGAAGTTGAAGCGCAGCGTGGTGAAATCGCGCTTCTGGAACATGTAGAAGAGGTCGTACACGATCTTGTTGTTCATCGTGCCGCCAAACTGCGGGTGCGGATGCAGTATGATGGCAATCGGCGCGTTCTTTTCCTTGGACGGCTGATAGCGACCTTCCAGGCGACCCGCCGGACCGGTAAAAATGACCTCTGGCATAAACTACTCCACTTGACGCAAGGCCGATGAAACAATCCTGTGCCCAGCCTTGACGCGAGGGACGCGTCTTCTTAGAAGCTAGTTTAGAACTGTTCAAAACTGGGTGGCGAAACCGCCCATTTGGCAAAGCGGGTAGATAGGACGGCTGGCCTTGGAATTTCAAGGAAATTGCGCGTCCTCCCATCCGAACATGATTTGACAGGGCAAAAACCAGGAAAATGGCCGGACCGCGCGCCTATCTCGACTACAATGCCAGTGCGCCGCTGTTGCCCGCAGCGCGTGCGGCCGTGGTCGCGGCGCTCGAAGTCGGGGCCAACCCGTCGTCGGTTCACAGCGAGGGCAGGGCCGCCCGCAAGATCATCGAGGATGCCAGGCGCGATGTCGCCGCCCTCGTTGGCGCCAGGCCTGAACATGTCGTCTTTACCTCCGGTGCCACCGAAGCCGCGACAACGCTTTTGTCGCCCGACTGGCGCATGGGGCGCGGCGCAGTGCGCATGTCGCGTCTCTATGTCACCGAGGCCGATCATCCTTGCGTCCTGAATGGCGGCCGTTTCCCGGCGGAGCGGCTCACGCGACTTGGCGTGGATGGCGACGGCATCGTCGACCTCGTTGGCCTGGAAGCCGCACTCGCCGCCCACGACAAGTCGGAAGGCCTGCCACTGGTGGCGATCCACGCCGCCAACAACGAGACCGGCGTCATTCAGCCCATCCGCGCCATTGCTGAACTGGTGAAGGTGGCTGGCGGGGTGCTGGTGCTCGACGCCGTCCAGGCTGCGGGCCGCATTCCTCTCGATATGTCAGAGGGTTATGCCGACTATCTGATTCTTTCCTCGCACAAGATCGGCGGCCCCAAGGGTGCCGGCGCGATCGTCGCCCAAGCCGATCTGATGATGCCGGCACCTCTGGTGACGGGCGGCGGTCAGGAAAAGGGCCATCGCGGCGGCACCGAGAACCTGCCAGCGATATCTGGATTTGGCGCTGCCGCGCGCACCGCTCTGGACGGGCTGGCCGGGATCGGCGAGGTCCGGGCCCTGCGTGATCGCCTCGAAGAGACGGTTCTGCGGCTTGTTTCCGATGCGGAAATCTTCGGAAAGGCAGTCGAACGGCTTGCCAACACGACATTCTTCGCTATTCCGGGCGTCAAGGCTGAGACGGCACAGATCGCCTTCGATCTCGCAGGCGTTGCGCTCTCGGCAGGTTCCGCGTGCTCGTCGGGCAAGGTCGGCCCCAGCCATGTGCTGAAGGCGATGGGCTTTGCCGACAATCTGGGTGCGCTGCGCGTGTCGATTGGCCGGCAGACGTCCGAGGCGGACGTGGAGAAATTCGAAACGGCCCTGGCGGCGCTTCTTTCGCGCCGCACGGACCGTACCAAGGCCGCCTGATCGGCGGAAATTTGGCCCAACGGCCAGTGAACGGGTGTGTCAGGGACGCCAAAGGCATCCTTCCGGGTGAATTCCGGGCAAAAACACACTATATGGAACTTACGCCGCTCCAGCGGTGCCATAGTTTGAAAACTGTCGGGCCTTGACCCCGGCGTGGATGGAGAACGCTTATGCCTGCTGTGCAGGAAACGATCGAGCAGGTCCGCAAGATCGACGTCGACCAATACAAATACGGCTTCGAATCGTTCATCGAGATGGACAAGGCCCCCAAGGGCCTGAGCGAAGACATTGTCCGCTTCATCTCGGCCAAGAAGGGCGAACCGGAATGGATGCTCGAATGGCGCCTCGGTGCCTATCGCCGCTGGCTGACGCTTGAAGAGCCGAACTGGGCGCGCGTCGACTATCCCAAGATCGACTTCCAGGACATCTACTTCTATGCCGCTCCCAAGAGCACGCCCGGACCGACCTCGCTGGACGAAGTCGATCCCGAGATTCTGAAGGTCTACGAAAAGCTCGGCATTCCGCTCCGCGAGCAGGAAATCCTCGCCGGCGTGCAGAAGCAAGCGGCCCCGGTCGACGAACTGGCGGATGAAGAGGCTGGCGACAACGTCTACAAATCGGGCCGCGTCGCCGTCGACGCCGTGTTCGATTCGGTTTCCGTCGTCACCACCTTCAAGGACGAGTTGGCCAAGGCCGGCGTCATCTTCTGCTCGATCTCGGAAGCCATCCGCGAGCACCCGGAACTGGTGAAGAAGTATCTCGGTTCGGTCGTTCCGACCTCCGACAACTATTATGCGACGCTGAATTCGGCCGTCTTCACCGACGGATCGTTTGTGTTCGTGCCCAAGGGCGTGCGTTGCCCGATGGAGCTGTCGACCTATTTTCGCATCAACGAGAAGAACACCGGCCAGTTCGAGCGCACGCTGATCATTGCCGAGGAAGGGGCTTATGTCTCCTATCTCGAGGGCTGCACCGCACCCCAGCGCGACGAGAACCAGCTTCACGCCGCCGTGGTCGAACTGGTTGCGCTCGACGATGCCGAGATCAAATATTCGACCGTGCAGAACTGGTACCCGGGCGACGCCCAGGGCAAGGGCGGCATCTACAACTTCGTCACCAAGCGCGGCGACTGCCGTGGCGACCGTTCGAAGATCTCGTGGACCCAGGTCGAAACCGGTTCGGCCATCACCTGGAAGTACCCGTCCTGCATCCTGCGCGGCGATGACTCCCGCGGCGAGTTCTATTCGATCGCGGTGTCGAACGGCTACCAGCAGGTCGACAGCGGCACCAAGATGATTCATCTCGGCAAGAACACGTCGAGCCGCATCATCTCCAAGGGCATTGCCGCCGGTTTCTCGCAGAATACCTATCGCGGCCAGGTTTCGGCCCACCGCAAGGCGACCAACGCGCGCAACTTCACCCAGTGCGACAGCTTGCTGATCGGCAATCAGTGCGGCGCGCATACCGTGCCCTATATCGAGGCGAAGAACTCGTCGGCGCAGTTCGAGCACGAAGCGACCACCTCGAAGATTTCCGACGACCAGAAGTTCTACGTCATGCAGCGCGGCATTCCCGAGGAGGAGGCCATCGCGCTGATCGTCAACGGCTTCGTCAAGGAAGTCATCCAGGAACTGCCGATGGAATTCGCCGTCGAGGCGCAGAAGCTCATCGGCATCAGCTTGGAAGGAAGCGTCGGCTGATGGATCCGGTGTCGACGGTCTTCTACGCAGTTGTTTGCGGCGGGCTCGCCGCAATGGCACCGTCGTTCCAGTCGCGCGCCGCGCGGCTGGTCGTAGGCACCGTCACCGGCATCATCGCTGCAACTCTCTTGCCGTTGCTGCGGCGCGCATTCGGAATCTGACCGGCGCGCCGGCAACGTCTTTGACAGGAATTGCGCCGCCCGCCCGGCGCCTGAAGTGAAGAAAGCTGAACGAAATGCTTGAGATCAAGAACCTGCATGCCCGTATCGCCGACAGCGGCATCGAGATCATCCGCGGCCTGAACCTGACGGTGAAGGCAGGCGAAGTCGCAGCCATAATGGGCCCCAATGGCTCGGGCAAGTCGACACTGTCCTACATCCTCGCCGGCCGCGAGGACTATGAGGTGACCGAGGGCGAGATCCTCTACAACGGCGAGTCGATCCTGGAGATGGACCCGGCCGAGCGCGCCGCCAAGGGCATCTTCCTGGCCTTCCAGTATCCGATGGAGATACCGGGCGTTGCCACGATGGAGTTCCTCAAGGTGGCGATGAACTCGCAGCGCAAGGCGCGTGGCGAAGAGCCGCTGAAGATCCCGGACTTTCTCAAGCGCGTGAAGGAAGCCGCTGCCTCGCTCGACATGGACATCAACATGCTCAAGCGTCCGGTCAATGTCGGCTTCTCCGGCGGTGAGAAGAAGCGCGCCGAGATTCTGCAGATGAAGTTGCTCGAGCCGCAGCTCTGCGTGCTCGACGAGACCGACTCCGGGCTCGACATCGATGCGCTGAAGATCGTCTCCGACGGCGTCAACGCACTGCGTTCGCCCGACCGCGCGGTGGTCGTCATAACCCACTACCAGCGCCTGCTCGACCACATCGTTCCCGATACCGTCCATGTGCTCTACAAGGGCCAGGTCATCAAGTCGGGCGACAAGTCGCTGGCGCTCGAACTCGAAGAGAACGGCTACGCCGGGATCATCGAAGAGGCGGCTTGAGGTGTCGACCATGAACATGCGTGCTGAAATCCAGCGCACCCCCGCGGAGGCGGCGCTTGTCGACGCCTTCGGCGAGCGGCTGTCGCTGCTTCCCGGCGATGGCGCCATTATGGTCAAGCGCGACGACGCCATCGAGCAGGTCAAGGCCGGCCTGCCGACGCGCCGCGTCGAATCCTGGCACTACACCGATCTGCGCCGCCTTCTGGCTACCGTTCCCGCCTTCGACGCCAGCGTCAAGGCCAAGTCGGTCGCCCCGCTGATCGAAGGTTCGACCGTGCTGTCGCTTGCCAATGGCGTGTCGCAGGCGGTGTCGAGCATCGAGGGCGTTACCCTCCAGCGTCTTGCCGACAAGCTCACCGACGGCAGCTATGCCGCGGCGCTCGTCACCTACGGTACCGATGACGCCATCGGCGCCATCAACACCGCCTTTGTCGCTGACGGCTATTTCGTCGACATCGAAGCAGGCGTCCAGCTGGACAAGCCGGTCGAACTGCAGAACCTCCAGGCCGGCGGCCAGAGCCATGTGCGTCTACCGGTGCGTGTCGGTGCCGGCGCCAAGGCGACCATCGTCGAGCGCCAGACGGGCGAGGGCGCTGGCCTCGTCAGCTCCGTCAGCCAGCTTCTGGTCGGCGACGATGCCGAGGTGCTGTGGCTGATCGTCCAGGACCAGCCGGAGACGGCGACCCATCTCGCCCAGTTCAAGGCCGAACTCGGCAAGAACGCCAAGCTGACCCTGTTCGTGATGAATGCCGGCGGCAAGCTCGTCCGCCAGGAGGTCATCGTCAAGGCGTCAGGTGAAGGCGCCGACTTCAAGCTGCGCGGCGTCAACCTGCTCGCCGGCGACAGCCATGTCGACGTCACCATGGTGCTCGACCACGCCGTGCCGCACACCTCCTCGACCGAAGTGGTGCGCAATGTCGTCACCGGCCGCGCCAAGGGCGTGTTCCAGGGCCGTATCAACGTGCACCAGATCGCCCAGAAGACCGACGCCCGCATGGCCTGCAACACGCTGTTGTTGTCCGACGACGGCGAGTTTTCGACCAAGCCGGAGCTGGAGATCTTCGCCGACGACGTCGCCTGCGGTCATGGCGCCACCGTCACCGAGATCGACCACAACCATCTGTTCTATCTGATGGCGCGCGGCATCGACGAGAAGTCGGCCCGGGGCCTGCTGATCCGCGCCTTCCTGGCCGAGGTCATCGAGGAACTCGAGGACGAAAGCGTCGTCGATCCGCTGGAAGAGCTGCTGAGCAACTGGTTTGCGACGCATGGCTGAGGCCTGATCCTTCTCCCCTTGCCAGGGGAGAAGGTCCGGCACAGCTGATGACGGCAAGGGCATGAAGATGGACAACAAAGTCGAAGCCAGCACCTATGACGTAGAGGCGATCCGCCGGGACTTCCCGATCCTGTCGCGCGAAGTCTATGGCAAGCCGCTCGTCTATCTCGACAATGGTGCTTCGGCCCAGAAACCGCAGGTCGTCATCGACGCCATCACCCACGCCTATTCCAACGAATACGCCAACGTCCATCGCGGCCTGCATTTCCTCTCCAATGCCGCGACCGATGCCTATGAGAAGGCGCGCGAGAGCGTTCGCCGCTACCTCAACGCGCCCAATGTCGACCAGATCGTCTTCACCTCCAACGCCACCTCGGCGATCAACACCGTTGCCTATGGCTACGGCATGCCCAATATCGGTGAGGGCGACGAGATCGTGCTGTCGATCATGGAGCACCACTCCAACATCGTGCCCTGGCATTTCATCAGGGAACGCCAGGGCGCCAAGCTGGTTTGGGTGCCGGTCGACGACCTCGGCGCGTTCCATGTCGAGGAATTCGAGAAGCGCCTGACCGACCGGACCAAGCTGGTTGCGATCACCCATATGTCGAACGCGCTCGGCACGGTGACGCCGATCAAGGAGATCTGCCGCATCGCGCATGCGCGCGGCATCCCGGTTCTTGTCGACGGCAGCCAGAGTGCCGTCCACATGCCGATCGACGTGCAGGATCTCGACTGCGACTTCTTCGTCATGACTGGCCACAAGCTCTACGGCCCCTCTGGCATTGGCGTGCTCTACGGCAAGCGCGAGCTGCTCGAGCGCATGCGCCCGTTCCATGGCGGCGGCGAAATGATCGTCGAAGTGACCGAGGACATAGTTACCTACAACGAGCCGCCGCATCGCTTCGAGGCCGGCACGCCGCCGATCGTCCAGGCGATCGGCCTCGGTGCCGCGCTCGACTACATCGGCGGCATCGGCCGCGAGCGCATCGCAGCACACGAGGCGATGCTGCGCGATTACGCCCATGAGCGGCTGCGCTCGATCAACTCGCTGCGCATCTTCGGCGACGCGCCCGGCAAGGGCGCCATCGTTTCCTTCGAGCTGCAGGGCATCCACGCCCATGACGTGTCGATGGTCATCGACCGCCAGGGCGTTGCCGTGCGCGCCGGCACCCACTGCGCCCAGCCGCTGTTGAAACGCTTCGGCGTCACCTCCACATGCAGGGCATCCTTTGGCATGTACAACACCAAGGCCGAGATCGACGTCCTGGCCGAGGCGCTTGAAAAAGCACGGAAATTCTTCGGATGAGCACCATGGAAGACGTTATCGCAGCGACCACCGACGGGACCGCTCCCGAAACCGGCGGCAACGGCGTCGTGTCGGCCTCGGCCATTCCGGCGGACGAACTGGCGCGGCTGACCGACGACATCGTCTCGGCGCTGAAGACGGTCTATGACCCCGAAATCCCTGCCGACATCTACGAACTCGGCCTCGTCTACAAGATCGACATCGAGGACGACCGCACCGTCAAGATCGACATGACGCTGACCGCTCCGGGCTGCCCGGTGGCAGGCGAAATGCCCGGCTGGGTGCAGAACGCCGTCGGCGCCGTCGAGGGCGTGTCGGGCGTCGAGGTCAATATGACCTTCGATCCGCCATGGACGCCCGACCGCATGTCGGAGGAAGCCCAGGTCGCGGTGGGCTGGTATTGATGAGCGAGTTGGCAGCCGCGAACGGCGTGTTCGTCGGCTGCTATGTTCGTGTCTTGTCGCTGCCTGCTGACGGAATCCGCTATGGCTCTGACGAGGAAGCCTTTCGGAAAACTGCGATCGGTCGCATATGTCGAATCGTGGAGCCGTACGAAGGTACGTCGGACGATGGGCTTCGCATCCGTACGGGAGAGTTTCGCGCTCACTACGCCATTCTGTCTCGCCACGGGATAGAGGGGTACTCGCTCTATCTGGGCGCAGGCGACGTGCAAGTCGTCGCTCCGACCGAGGAGATGCTGCTCCTGTACAGCGATGACATTTGGCAGCTCGTCGCTCCACACGGCGAAACGCAAGACACGCATACTTACGACAAGCTGGTCGCCGCTTTCGGATTGGTGGACCTGTGACCTATGCCCGCAAGATCGTCTTGCAGCTGCCGGTCAGCCGACCACAGGCAATTGGGCCCTTTGTGGAGCAGTGCTTGCGAGACGGCGTCTCCCTCATCGCGGTCGTGGGAGAGAATGCAAAAGACGTAGAAGATCAGATCGACGCACTCGTTGTCGGCGATGGTTCAGATTCAAGTCGTTTCGTTGTGACCACGGCGCATCAGGGCGAAGCGGTAGAGGATGTGTTGGAGTTCGCATCACATTTTGGAACCGACGCCGATAAGGTGCAGCTTGTCAGAATCTAGCCGAACAACTGGAAATTGGATGCCTTGCATCACGCGAGACATTTCACCATCTTAAGGAAGAATCATCCGGCAGGCCTTGAACCTGCAAGGAATGGAGCAGGAAGAAACATGGGACGCTTCGCCGTCATCTCAATGACCGACCGGGCCGCCGACCGCGTGCGCGAGATCATGGCCACCCGTGAGAATGCCAAGGGCATCCGCCTCGGCATCAAGAAGGGCGGCTGCGCCGGCATGGAATATACGGTCGACCTAGTGACCGAGCCGAACCCCAAGGACGACCACATCGAGCGCGACGGCGCCCATGTCTATGTCGCTCCTGAAGCCGCGCTCTTCCTGTTCGGCACGCAGATGGACTTCGAGGTGACCACCCTGCGCACCGGCTTCACCTTCAACAATCCGAACCAGAGCTCGGCCTGCGGCTGCGGTGAGTCGGTCGAGCTGAAGCCCGCCGACCTGAAGGCGCTCGCCGAAGCGCGCGCGCAGGCCTGATCCGGGAGGTCTGCCGCCAATCCGAGAGGGCTGCGCCCAATCCGAGAGGTTTGCCAATGAGCGACGAAGCCATCCGCGAGACCTTCTCCGGCCTTGGCGATGTCACCATCCGCAAGATGTTCGGCGGCAAGGGCATCTATCACGACGGCCTGATCGTCGGCGTAGAGGTGCGTGGCGAAATCCTGCTCAAGGCCGATGCGGTGAGCGCGCCCGATTTCGAGGCGGCGGGGGCAACGCGCTGGACCGATGCCGGCGGGCGACCGGTCAATATGCCCTATTGGACAATCCCCGAAAGCGCCATCGACGATCCTGATGAAATGACCGTGTGGGCGCGCAAGGCGTTCGAGGCGGCACTGCGCAGCAAGAAATAACTTCACATCTCGCCGGGCGGCACGAAGAAGCAGTTCTCGTGCTCTTCGGTCGGATGCAGGCAGATGTGATAGTTGCCGTCGCTCGAGGGGATTTCCGAGCCATAGGGTACGAAATAGCGGTTATGGTGCGTCACCTTGCGGTGATCGCCGGGTTCCAGCACGATCGACCAGCCGCCGCCATTCTCCTTGACTGACTTCTCGGGAATGGCCTGGCACTCGCCATGTTCGATGTCGCCATGGCAGCAGGCCGGCGGATAGTTCCAGCCTGAAGCCGCCCGATGCGCCGAAGCCGGGGCGGTCATGACAGACAATGCCAGCAACGCAAACGCTACGGCAGCGCAGCAGCGCGCGAATGCCTGCATGCTGAGAAGTCGGCAACGCCCGCCACTGTCGGACATCACGCAAACCCCGATGATGCCGCCGGGCAATCCCGGACGGCAGGCTGGCCGCGCCGCATCTTAAGCCTGCTTGTTCGGAATGTATATTATGAAGCGCTAATATTGGCGTGGATGCGGTTCACGCCTTGGCCAGCGCGATCGCCACCTTGGCCGCCAGCCGCGCATTGTTCTCGACCAAGGCGACGTTGGTCTTCAAGCTGGCGCCGTTGGTCAGTTCGAGAATCTTGGCCAGCAGGAACGGCGTCACCGCCTTGCCCGAGATGTTTTGCGCCTCGGCCGCCTTCTGGGCCGCTTCGATGTAGCCGGCCATCGTTTCAGTCGGGATCTCGTCGCTCTCCGGCACCGGGTTGGCGACCAAAAGGCCGCCGTCGAGGCCGAGTGCTGCGCGCGTCGCATGCAGGCGGGCGATCTTGTCAGCTGTGTCGAGGCGCAGCGGTGCCGCATAGGGCGACTTGCGCGACCAGAAGGCCGGCACGATGTCGGAGCCGTAGGCGACAACAGGCACGCCGCGCGTCTCCAGCACTTCCAACGTCTTTTCGATGTCGAGGATCGCCTTGGCGCCGGCCGAGACCACGATGACAGGCGTGCGCGCCAGCTCGTCGAGGTCGGCCGAGATGTCAAAGCTCTTCTCGGCGCCCTTGTGCACGCCGCCGATGCCGCCGGTCGCGAACACCTTGATGCCGGCGAGATGGGCCGCGATCATCGTCGCCGCCACGGTCGTGCCGCCGGTGCGGCCTTCGGCAACCGCATAGGCGATGTCGGCGCGCGACAGCTTCATTGCGCCGCCGGTCATGGCCAGCGATTCGCGCTCGCCGTCCGACAGGCCGATCTTGATGCGGCCGCCGATGACGGCGATCGTTGCGGGCACCGCACCTTCGTCCGAGATGATCTTCTCGACATTGGCCGCCATAGCCGAATTGTCGGGATAGGGCATGCCGTGGGTGATGATGGTGCTTTCGAGCGCGACAACCGGCTTGCCGGCGGCAAGAGCTGCGGCGACGGGCGCGTGGATGTCGATGAAGGGGCGGGCGGTTTCAGGCGTCATGTTGGTCTCCTTGGTCCGCGTCATGCCATTTCCCGGGCTTGCGGCACAAGGGCCAGCGCCGCGTCAAAGTCTGCCTGGGCGAGATCGGGCACCGCCGAGGCACTCTCTATGGCCAGCACGGCTGCAGCAATGCCCTCGCGCAGCGCCCGCTCGAGCGGCAGGCCGCGCAGAAGCGCCACCGTCGTTGCCCCCGCCAGCGCGTCGCCGGCGCCGGTCACGTCGACGATCCAGCGTGGGGCAGGCGGTGTGATCTCGATCAGGCCGGCGGCGTCATAGGCAAAGACCGAGCTGCCGCCTGCCGTGACGACGCCGCGCATGAGCCCCGTGGCGCGCAGGCCGCGGGCGAAGGCGTCGGGCGTGGAATCGGCAGCGACATCAGCCAGCACCGCCGCCTCGCGCCGGTTCATGTAGAGGCAGGAGAGCTTGCCGAGGATCGGCGCCAGCCGCACCGCCTTGGCGGGCGAAATCGCAATGGCAAACAGCGGCTTGTCGGCAATCTCGCCGAGCCTGGCCAGCGCTGCTTCGGGCAGGTTGGCGTCGCACAGCACGGCATCCGTGCCGGCGACCGCCTCACGCGTCTTGGCGCGCCTGAGCTGCTTGGCGAAGGCAAGTTCGTAGAGGCTCATGTCTGCCAGTGCCGCGACCACGTCGCCGTCGCGGTCGAGCAGGGCGGTGTAGCTCGGCGTCGCCCGGTCGAGGAAGATGGCCGACAGGTCCTCGATGCCGTTGGCCGCGATCTCCGACGCCACGGCGTCGCCGGCCGCGTCGCCGCCGCGCACCGACATCAAGGCGCCGGTCGCCCCGCGACGCACTGCACCCCGCAACGCATTGAAAGCGCCGCCGCCAACCTCCTCGCTCATCGAGCCGGGGATCGAGGCGCCCGCCACGAACGGTGCCGTCATGCGGCCGCGCCGGTCGACATGTGCGCCTCCGATGGCAAGGATCTTGGGTGACGTCATGATGCAGGTGTCCGGCAGAGGTTTCGGGCGTGGAACTTAGTGTCTGGCGAGGCGGGCGGCAACCGAATCGCGGCGCGGGCGGATTTTCACGGCGGCGTGTCGCGCCATATGCGACATCGCATCACGTGCAGCTTTAAAACAAAAAAAGAACACGCATGTGATTAAACATAAATATCAGTAAGTTGACTGCTCTTGCCAAATGAGAACAAAACAGATACAAAATTATATCGGTACCGGATCTGCCGGCCTTCATTGACGACCACGGGGTGATGTATCATGGCTCAGAATTCATTGCGGCTTGTAGAGGATAATTCGGTGGACAAATCCAAGGCTCTGGACGCGGCGCTGTCGCAGATCGAACGCGCCTTCGGCAAGGGCTCGATCATGCGCCTGGGCGCCAATGAGCAGGTTGTCGAGATCGGAACGGTCTCCACCGGCTCGCTCGGCCTCGACATCGCTCTTGGCGTCGGCGGCCTGCCGCGCGGACGCATCATCGAAATCTACGGGCCGGAAAGCTCGGGCAAGACGACGCTCGCTTTGCACACCGTGGCCGAAGCCCAGAAGAAGGGCGGCATCTGCGCCTTCGTCGACGCCGAACACGCGCTCGACCCGGTCTATGCCCGCAAGCTCGGTGTCGATCTCGAGAACCTGCTGATCTCGCAGCCCGACACGGGCGAGCAGGCGCTGGAGATCTGCGATACGCTGGTGCGTTCCGGCGCCATCGACGTGCTGGTCGTCGACTCGGTTGCAGCGCTGACGCCGCGCGCCGAGATCGAGGGTGAAATGGGCGAGTCGCTGCCCGGCCTGCAGGCCCGCCTGATGAGCCAGGCGCTGCGCAAGCTGACGGCCTCGATCTCGCGCTCCAACACCATGGTCATCTTCATCAACCAGATCCGCATGAAGATCGGCGTCATGTACGGCTCGCCGGAGACCACCACCGGCGGCAACGCGCTCAAGTTCTATGCTTCGGTCCGCCTCGACATCCGCCGCATCGGCTCGGTCAAGGACCGCGACGAGGTCGTCGGCAACCAGACCCGCGTCAAGGTGGTCAAGAACAAGCTGGCCCCGCCCTTCAAGCAGGTCGAGTTTGACATCATGTATGGCGAAGGCGTGTCCAAGACCGGCGAGCTCGTCGATCTCGGCGTCAAGGCCGGCGTGGTTGAGAAGTCGGGTGCCTGGTTCTCCTACAATTCGCAGCGGCTCGGCCAGGGACGCGAGAACGCCAAGCTGTTCCTGCGCAACAATCCCGACGCGGCGCGTGAGATCGAACAGCTGCTCAGGCAGAATGCCGGACTGATCGCCGAGAAGTTCCTTGAGAACGGCTCGCGCGAGGAAGACGACGGCGACGAAGCTGGCGCGATGTAGGCGCATTCGGGGCCGGTCCGGCGAACGCTGGACCAGTCCCAAGACAGACGATCTGAGCGACCGCCGGCCATTGTGCCGGCGGTTTGCGTTTGTGAAGACGGCTTCGCTGATCGGGCGGCGGAATTGCGGGCTATTGCCGGTCCGGTGTTTCTGGACAGGGTTAAGGTGGGCGGCTAAAAGGCCAGTTCCAATTTCCGCCTGCAAAGGGCGGGGTGCATCTGTTCAGGGCGGCGATCAAAGGCGGCAATATGAGTGGCGTGAACGAGATCAGGTCGACATTTCTCGACTACTTCAAGAAGAACGGACACGAGGTCGTAGCCTCCAGTCCGCTCGTCCCGCGCAATGACCCGACCTTGATGTTCACCAATGCCGGCATGGTGCAGTTCAAGAATGTCTTCACCGGGCTCGAGACGCGCTCCTATTCGCGCGCCGCAACCGCGCAGAAGAGCGTGCGCGCCGGCGGCAAGCACAACGACCTCGACAATGTCGGCTACACCGCGCGCCATCTCACCTTCTTCGAGATGCTCGGCAACTTCTCCTTTGGCGACTATTTCAAGGAGCAGGCGATCGAGCTTGCCTGGAACCTGATCACCAAGGAGTACGGGCTCAAGAAGGACAAGCTGCTCGTCACCGTCTATCACACCGACGACGAGGCGGCCGACCACTGGAAGAAGATCGCCGGCTTCACCGACGACCGCATCATTCGCATCGCCACCTCGGACAATTTCTGGGCGATGGGCGATACCGGCCCGTGCGGCCCGTGCTCGGAAATCTTCATCGACCGCGGCGAGCACATCTGGGGCGGCCCTCCCGGCAGCCCCGAGGAGGATGGCGACCGCTTCCTCGAATTCTGGAACCTCGTCTTCATGCAATATGAGCAGGTGACGAAGGAAGAGCGCATCTCGCTGCCGCGCCCGTCCATCGACACCGGCATGGGCCTCGAGCGCATGGCCTCGATCCTGCAGGGCGTCGAGACCGTGTTCGAGACAGACCTGTTCCGCACCTTGATCGATGCCGCGTCCTCGGCGATCGGCCGTGGCCCGGATGACAGCAATGTCGCCTCCTACCGCGTCATGGCCGATCACCTGCGTTCGTCCTGCTTCCTCGTCGCCGATGGCGTGCTGCCCTCGAATGAGGGCCGTGGCTATGTGCTGCGCCGCATCATGCGCCGCGCCATGCGTCATGCGCAGCTTCTCGGCGCGCAGGAGCCGATGATGTGGAAACTGGTGCCCGCACTCATCCGCGAGATGGGGCAGGCCTATCCCGAGCTCGTCCGTGGCGAAGCACTCATCACCGAGACGCTCAAGCTCGAAGAGACCCGCTTCCGCAAGACGCTCGCCCGCGGCCTGGGCCTGCTGGCGGACGCCACCGAGACGCTGGGCTCGGGCGACATGCTCGACGGCGAAACCGCCTTCAAGCTTTACGACACCTACGGCTTCCCGCTCGACCTGACGCAGGACGCATTGCGCCAGCGCAGCATTTCGGTGGATCTCGCCGGCTTCACCGATGCGATGGAGCGGCAGAAGGCCGAGGCGCGCGCCAACTGGGCGGGCTCCGGCGAGGCTGCGACCGAGGTCGTCTGGTTCTCCGTCCGCGAAAAGACCGGCGCCACCGAATTCCTCGGCTATGAGACCGAGCAGGCCGAAGGCGTGATCCTGTCGCTGCTCAAGGACGGCGCCGTTGTCGATGCCGTGAACGAGGGCGACATCGTCGCCATCGTCGTCAACCAGACGCCGTTCTACGGCGAGTCGGGCGGCCAGATGGGCGACACCGGCACCATTTCAGGCGAAGGCTTCGCCGTCGAGGTGACCGACACCCAGAAGAAGGCCGACGGCCTGTTCGTTCATTACGGCAAGGTCACCAAGGGCAAGCTCAAGACGGGCGCTGCCGTCGAGCTCAAGGTCGACCACAACAGGCGGACGCGTTTGCGGTCGAACCACTCGGCAACCCACTTGATCCACGAGGCGCTGCGCGAGGTGCTCGGCACTCATGTCGCGCAGAAGGGCTCGCTGGTTGCGCCTGAGCGCCTGCGCTTCGACATCTCGCACAACAAGCCGATCTCGGCCGAGGAGCTCGAGGAAGTCGAGCGCATGTCGAACGAGATCGTGGTCCAGAACAGCCCCGTCACCACGCGCCTGATGAGCGTCGACGATGCCATTGCCGAGGGCGCGATGGCGCTGTTCGGCGAAAAATATGGCGACGAGGTTCGGGTCGTCTCGATGGGCACCGGCCTGCATGGTGCCAAGGCCAACCGTCCCTATTCGGTCGAGCTGTGCGGCGGCACCCATGTCCGCTCCACCGGCGACATCGGCCTGGTGCGCATCGTCTCCGACAGCGCCGTCGCTGCCGGCGTGCGTCGCATCGAGGCGCTGACCGGCGAGGCGGCGCGTCGTCACCTCGACGAGCAGGACCGCCGCCTGAAGACGGTCGCAGCAGCACTGAAGGTGTCGCCCGCCGACGTGCTGTCGCGTGTCGAAGCCCTGGTCGATGAACGCAAGAAGCTTGAACGCGAGCTGACCGAAGCGCGCAAGCGGCTCGCCATGGGTGGCGGGCAGGGCGGTTCCGCCGATGCGGTGCGCGAGATATCTGGCGTGAAGTATCTCGGCAAAGTTGTGTCAGGCGTCGACCCCAAGGACCTCAAGGGCTTGGCCGACGAAAGCAAGGCCGGCCTCGGTTCGGGCGTGGTGACGCTGATCGGCGTGTCGGAAGATGGCAAGGCCAGCGCTGTCGTGGCTGTCACGGCCGATCTCGTCGACCGCCTCAGTGCCGTCGACCTGGTTCGCGTCGCATCCGCAGCCCTTGGCGGCAAGGGCGGCGGCGGCCGTCCGGACATGGCCCAGGCCGGTGGCCCCGACGCCACCAAGGCCGACGAGGCTGTCGAGGCTGTCGCCCAGGCAATGGCCGGCTGATCCTGGATCAGGCTTAGGAATCGACAGGGCGGGAGCTTCGGCACCCGCCCTTTTCATTTGGCCGTCTCGACGTCCAGGTCGCTGGCCGGCGGATCAGTCTTCAAAAGCAGCGACAAATTCGACCTTGATCCGGTCGGGGTCCTCTATGAACAGTGCGTAATAGTCGCTGCCGCCATTGGCGAAGGGATAACGCTCGTCATAGAGGCAGGGAATGCCGTTGTCCCGGCAGACCTGCCTGAGCCTATCGACGGTCGTCCTGTCTTCCACGCGAAAGGCCAGATGATTGAGGCCAACGCCTGACCGGTGATAGGGCCGATGGGCGTGTTTCTCGGCCACCTGCACGAAGGTCAGATAGGCATGGTTGCCGTGGGCGAGCGTGAAGCCATCGTTCCAGCGCCCGGTTTCCTCATAGCCGATCTGCGCGAGAAGAGACGTCCAGAAGGCATGCGATCTCTCCAGGTTCGACACATAGATTTCGACGTGATGCAGCATCGGCTTGGCCCCTGAACGCTGTTTGCCTGCAATCTCAAGCTGTATCGCTTCCAGTCCTCATCCGCTATCCCACTGGCCTGGGGGATTGTCATGCGGCAGGCGTGCGGGACCTCCGGTTTGAACTCAGCAGGATTTGTCAAATCGGGCTATGTTTCTGTCCGGCCGATCGATTTGCAAAGGGTTTGGCATGAACGGTGAAACGGCATGGGCAGTCTACGAAACCCGCCTGAGAAGGGTCTCGGCTCACATCCACGCGCATCTCGACGAGGAGCTGGATATGGACTGCCTGGCCGACATCGCCTGCATGTCGAGCTACCACTGGCACAGGATCTACCGCGCCATCTACGGTGAAACGGCTGCCGCCACGGTCAAGCGCCTCAGGCTGCACCGCGCCGCCGGCGACATCGTGGGGACGGATCTGACTGTCCTGGAGATTGCGAAACGGTCCGGCTATCCCAACGTCCAGTCGTTCAACCGCATCTTCAAGGCCGTCTACGGCATGCCGCCGGCGCGCTACCGGAGGGAGGGAAGCCACAGGCTCTTTGAAACCCACAGAGGAAAGGCTTCCAACATGTTCGACGTTCAGATCCGTACCATATCCGACACCAGCCTCGTCGGCGTTCCCCATCAGGGCTCCTACATGCAGATCGGCAAGGCCTTCGAGCAGCTGTTCGGCACGCTCTACGCCCGCGGCCAGGCGCGGCCCGACATGCGCATGATCGGTATCTATCTCGACGACCCCGATCTCGTTGCCGAGGACAGACTGCGCTCGGTCGCCTGCGTCAGCGCCGATGCGTCGGCACCTGCCGCCGCACCGCTCGAGCGCCGCGCCATCCAGGGCGGCGAATACGCCGTGCTGCGCCACAAGGGGCCGTATGCCGAGATGCACATGGCCTACAAATGGCTCTATGCCGAATGGTTGCCGAAATCGGGTCGCCAACTGCGCGACGCGCTGATGTTCGAGGAATACCTCAACAACCCGCGCGACGTGGCGCCATCAGAGCTCCTGACCGACATCCACCTGCCGTTGGCCTGAGTTGGGGGCGCAGGGAAATCCGGCGGTCGTCAGATAAACTCGCGGCCACCGGTATATTGACGGCGAAGCCGCCGGATCACCCACTTGTGGAGTGGCAGGTTCCGCCGGCGATGGAGAAAGACTGTCTCGCCGAATGGCTGTTCGCCTGGCTCGTTCTGCCATGGACCAAACTGCGACGGATCGGGAAACAGCGCTGCGTTGTGTCTCTTCGCAAGGATCGTCAGCACCGACTGGTCATGTCGATGGTCGACGAAGCCAGGCAGGTTCGGAAGCCCGTGTATGTTCGGGGCATCAGTGAGACATGCCTCGCTTGTCATGGCTTCGGACAGGCGTGACACAAACTGCCTTGCTTCCGGCCCAGCCCGGTAAAGCTGAATGCCGCCTACGAGTTGCGGCAGCGACCAGAAATCATCGGTGTCGGCGTTCAGCTCGACAAAGCAATCGCGCTTTGTCCATGTCGACTGCAGCATCGCGCTGCCCATCTGGAAGAGACAAACAGGGTGTTTTTCAGCCAGCGCGATGAGCGGCGCGGGGTCGGCGATGAATGTCATGGCGATGTCGGTGTAGAGAACCAGCGTGCCATCCGGCACGCTGTTCAGTACATCCATGATGACAAATGGCTTCCAGAGCCAATAGCCCGCACCGCGTCGTGCGCTCATTATGGCCGGGTAACGTTGCGCCAAATCGCGCAGCACCGGATGGTCCGGTGTGTAGACAACGGTATCAAGGCCGAACCGGCATGCCGTCTTTGCTAGCAATTTGCTGGCCTGCGAATAGTTCGCGGTCGCAAACGTCACATGAACGGCATGCACTGGGTTCGGCCTGTCGTGTTGCAGATCAGCCCATCGCCTTCTGGAGGTTCTCGTCGATCTTGTCGAGGAAACCGGTGGTCGACAGCCAGGGCTGGTCGGGGCCAATCAGCAGCGACAGGTCTTTGGTCATGAAGCCGCTTTCAACCGTCTGGATGCAGACGCGTTCCAGCGTCTCGGAGAAACGCTTCAGATCGGCGTTGTCGTCGAGCTTGGCGCGGTGGGCGAGGCCACGGGTCCAGGCGAAGATCGAGGCGATCGAGTTGGTCGAGGTTTCCTCGCCCTTCTGGTGCTGACGGTAGTGGCGGGTGACGGTGCCGTGGGCAGCTTCAGCTTCCACCGTCTTGCCATCCGGGGTCATCAGCACCGAAGTCATCAGGCCGAGCGAGCCGAAGCCCTGGGCCACGGTGTCGGATTGCACGTCGCCGTCATAGTTCTTGCACGCCCAGACATAACCGCCCGACCACTTCAGGCTCGAAGCCACCATGTCGTCGATGAGGCGGTGTTCGTACCAGAGCTTGCGCGCCTTGAACTCGGTCTCGAATTCCTTCTCGTAGACCTCCTGGAAGATGTCCTTGAAGCGGCCGTCATAGGCCTTGAGAATGGTGTTCTTGGTCGACAGATAGACCGGATAGTTGCGCAGCAGGCCGTAGTTCAGCGAGGCGCGGGCGAATTCGCGGATCGACTCGTCGAGGTTGTACATGGCCATCGCCACGCCGGCGCCCGGGGCGTCGAACACGTCGTGCTCGATCACCTGGCCGTCGTCGCCGACGAATTTGATCGACAGCTTGCCCTTGCCCGGGAACTTGAAGTCGGTTGCCTTGTACTGGTCGCCGAAGGCATGACGGCCGACGATGATCGGCTTGGTCCAGCCCGGAACCAGGCGCGGCACGTTCTTCATGATGATCGGCTCGCGGAAGATCGTGCCGCCGAGGATGTTGCGGATCGTGCCGTTGGGCGACTTCCACATCTTCTTGAGCTTGAACTCCTCGACGCGCTGCTCGTCAGGCGTGATGGTGGCGCACTTCACGCCGACGCCGTGCTTGTTGATGGCGTTGGCAGCGTCGATGGTCACCTGGTCGTTGGTGGCGTCGCGGTGTTCGATGCCGAGGTCGTAATATTCGAGGTCGATGTCGAGATAGGGGTGGATCAGCTTGTCCTTGATGAACTGCCAGATGATGCGGGTCATCTCGTCGCCGTCGAGTTCGACGACGGGCTTGGCCACCTTGATCTTCGCCATAGGAAATTGCCTCTTTTTGCCTGGAACCAGCCGGTCCCGGAGGGTTCACGATTGGGAGTGCGGCCCCTATACCAAAGCGAATCGGGCGGCGCAAATGATTGCGATTGCGACCTTCGGCCTGTCTGCTGACATTGTATGAAATGCCTGGCTGCGACGTTGGCCGTCGCTGGTGCCGCAGGTCATTTCCGCCTTGCTGATCCCGTCTTCGGCGGCATCGGCCCGACGAAGCGCGACGCCATGGCGATCCAGTTCTCGATCGCCCGGTCGTCCAGCTTATCAGGCGCCACCATGATGAAGCCTTTCATCTCGCGGCCGGTGAAGTCCATTCGCCTGGCGCCCGGCAAGGCGAGAGCTGCGGGCTCCTGTTCCTCACCGACGCGCACCAGCAAGGCGCCGTCCTTCAGCGTGCCGACCATCATGTTGCCGTTGAGCGTGAAGCAGGTGCCGCCGAACATACGGATTTCGCCGACATTGGGATCGTCGCCGACTAAGGCCCGGATCTGTTCCGCGAGATCGTCCGCCATGGCTCGCCCTTACCGGAACTTCATTTTCGCGCGCGAATATGTCAGGGACGCGCAAAAGGCGCAATTCTCGGTTCAATCGCAACAATGTCAGAAAACCCCATGCCAACAGCGGCCCCCGTGATCATCCTCGTCGAGCCGCAGCTCGGCGAGAACATCGGCATGGTGGCGCGCGCCATGGCCAATTTCAGCCTCGGCGAACTGCGCCTGGTCAATCCACGCGACGGCTGGCCGAACGAGAAGGCGCGCTCCGCTGCCAGCAACGCCGATCACGTCATCGACGCCGTCGTGGTCTTCCCCGACCTCGCATCGGCGGTTGCCGACCTCAACTTCGTCTTCGCCACCACCGCGCGCGAGCGTGACGGCTTCAAGGAAGTGCGCGGTCCCGTCGAGGCCGGCCGCATGCTGCGCGGCCGCGCCGCGTCAGGTCTTCGTACCGGCATACTGTTCGGGCGCGAGCGTTTCGGTCTCTACAACGAGGAAGTGAGCCTGGCCGACGAGATCGTCACCTTCCCGGTCGATCCCAGATTTGCCTCGCTCAACATCGCCCAGGCGGTGCTGTTGATGTCCTATGAGTGGATGAAATCAGGTCTGGAAGACGAGACCCAGACCAATTTCTCTGGCCCGGAAATGAAGCCGGCGACCAAGGACGAGCTGCACGGCCTGTTCAATCACCTCGAATCCGCCCTCGAGGCGCGCGGCTATTTCCGCCCGGCGACCAAGAAGCCGAAGATGGTCGACAATCTGCGCTCGGTGCTGACCCGGGCCGGCTTCTTCTCCCCCGAGCTCAAGGTGCTGCGCGGCGTCGTTGCCTCGCTCGACTATTTCTCGCCCAAGGAGCCGCGCGGCAAGGGTTATCCCGAACGCAAGGCCAGGGTTGACCTCGCCGCCCATTCGGGTGGCGCCGGCAGCGACGAGGACGACACGCCGCCGGTCGGCGGCAGAGGGCTCGACAATGACTGACCGCCCGATCCTGATGTTCGATTCCGGCATTGGCGGGCTGACCGTGCTGCGCGAGGCGCGTGTGCTGATGCCCGACCGCCGCTTTGTCTATGTCGCCGATGATGCGGCATTTCCTTATGGCAACTGGGAGGAGCCGGCGCTCAAGCAGCGCATCCTTGGCCTGTTCGACGAATTGCTCGAGCGCTTCAAGCCCGAGCTGTCGGTCATTCCCTGCAATACCGCCTCGACGCTGGTCATCGAGGCGATCCGCGAGCGTTTTCCCGACCACCCATTCGTCGGCACAGTGCCGGCCATCAAGCCGGCGGCCGAGCGCACCTGTTCTGGCCTGGTTTCGGTGCTGGCCACGCCGGGCACGGTGAAGCGCCAGTACACGCGCGACCTCATTACCCAATGGGCGTCGAAGTGCCATGTCCGCCTCGTCGGCAGCCACAGGCTGGCAGCCTTGGCCGAGACCTACATGCGCGAGGGTTTCGTCGATGAACAGGCGGTAGCCGAGGAAATCGCCCCGTGCTTCGTCGAGCAGGACGGCCGCCGCACCGACATCGTCGTGCTTGCCTGCACGCATTATCCTTTCCTGGTCAACCGCATGCGCAAGACAGCGCCCTGGCCGGTCGACTGGATCGATCCGGCCGAGGCGATCGCGCGCCGCGCGCTGTCCTTGCTCGACGGTTCGCGCGAGTGGCGCGACGACGCCGGCCGCGACATCGCCGTCTTCACCTCGAAGCGCACCGATTTTGCCACGCGCCGGCTGATGCAGGGTTTTGGACTGACAGTCGAAGGAACATGACGGTCCGGCAGGCGTTTCCCAAAGCCGAGAGGTCCAAAGGCCCAGAGGTCCAAAGGCCCCAGAGGTAAGGAGAAACGCCATGCCAGCCGTGTCCAAAGCCCAGCAGAAAGCCGCTGGAGCAGCCCTCGCCGCCAAGCGCGGCGAGATCAAGAAGAGCGAACTCGTCGGCGCATCGAAGGAAATGTACGAATCGATGACCGAAAAGGAACTCGAGGAGTTCGCCGAGACCAGCCACAAGGGTTTGCCGGAGCACAGGACAAAGCACTGAGGTCCGGCAAACCCGTCGGGCACTGAGCCTCGGCGAGCCGATCAGTAGCCGACGGTGAAGCGCTTGCCCGTATGCTCAGGCGTTTCGGCCTCGTTGACGATGGCGACGGCCAGGTCTTCCACCGAGATGTGGCTTTCGCCATTGGCATCGAACACCGGCTGGTCGCCACCTGTGCGGAATTTTGCGGTGCGTGCGCCCGGGGCCATCATGATTGCCGGCGACAGGAAAGACCATTCCAGACCGGTCTCGCCGCGCAGGGCCGCAAGGGCGTCGCGCGCGGCGCGTGCACCGTCCTTGTAGGCTTCGGGGAAGTGCGGGCCGTCGACCAGCTGTTTGCCGTCGATTTCGAGGCTGCCAGCGCCACCGACGACGATGACGCGCTTGCCGGCGGCCTTTGCGGCTGCGACGATCGCCTTCGAGCCGGCGAGATGCTTGGCATAGATCTCCGGATCGCCCCAGCCGCCATTGAAGGCGGAGACGACGACGTCGCTGCCCGAGATCGCGGCCTTCAGCGCGTCGATGTCGTTGACGTCGGCTTTGACAGCGGTGACGCCGTCGAGGGCGGCGACCTTGGACGGGGTGCGCACGATGGCCGTGACCTCGTGGTCACGCGAAGCGGCTTCCTTGAGCACCGCGTTGCCGACGAAGCCGGATGCGCCGATGAGAGCGAGTTTCATGATCTTCTCCTTGTTCGCCTGCTTTGCCATTTCAGGCGAATGCAGGTATGATTTGTAATCAGGTTACCAACGATAACTATATAGATCGAACCGAAGAGGGCGAAAAGAACGCATGATTTCGTGCCCAGGTTACGTCAGAGGAACCACATGAACGCCCCGACAAAACCCACAACCGCGGTGCCGCTGCTTCACACCACCCCCGGCTTCGAAACCGATGGCCGCAGCACATGCCCGATCCGCGAGGTGCTCGACCGTGTCGGCGACACCTGGAGCATCCTCGTCATCATCAATCTCCAGGAGCAGCCGGTGCGCTTCAACGCGCTCAAGCGCGCGATCGAAGGCATCTCGCAGCGCATGCTGACGGTCACCCTGCGTTCGCTGGAGCGTGACGGGCTGGTCACCCGGACGGTGCGGCCGACAACCCCGCCAGAGGTGGAATACGGGCTGACCGAGCTCGGCCAGTCGCTTGCCGTGCCGATCGCGTCGCTCGGCGGCTGGGCCGCAAGCAATCGTGACAACATGCGCCAGGCGCGGGAGGCGTTCGATCTCGATACCTGAGCCGCGCAGGAATCGGAATGCGGCGCCCGGATTGGGCGCATAGCGTCGGCCTCCAACAACAACGGAGCGCCGCCATGAAGCCAAACCCTATCGTTTCGCGCCTGGACTGGACGCGAATCCTCAGTGAACTCGACGAGTTTGGTGTCGCGCCGACCGGTCCGCTGCTCGACAACGAGACCTGCCAGGCCTTGCGCGCGCTCTATGATCGCGACGCGCTATTCCGCAGCCGCATCGTCATGCAGCGTCATGGTTTTGGGGCGGGGGAGTACAAATACTTCGCCAACCCGCTTCCTGAAGTGATCTCGGGCCTGCGCCACGGCTTCTATGAGCACCTTGCGCCCTTCGCCAATGGCTGGAACGAGCGCATGGGGCTCGCAAGGCGTTATCCCTGCGAACTCGACGCTTTCCTTGCCGAATGCCACGCCGACGGCCAGACCAGGCCGACACCGCTTCTCCTGAAATACGGTGCCGGCGACTACAACTGCCTGCACCAGGACGTCTATGGCGAGCACCTGTTTCCGGTCCAGCTGGTGATTCTGCTCTCCGACCCGCAATCCGAATTCGCAGGCGGCGAAATCGTCATGACCGAGCAGCGTCCGCGCATGCAGTCGCGCGCCGAGGTGGTTCCGCTCGGCATCGGTCATGGCGCGCTGTTTGCCGTCAACGACCGGCCCAAGGCTGGTTCGCGCGGCGACTATCGGGTAAAGATGCGCCACGGCGTCAGCCGCATCCGCTCTGGCGAGCGCTTCACGCTCGGCATCATCTTCCATGATGCGAAGTGAGCCGGCTGCCTTGGAAGCGTTGACATTGCAGCCGGTTTCGCCTAGTTAGCCGCCAACGCCGGGCCGAAACGCCCGGTGTTTCATTTGACGTGTCCCGTGGACCTTTTCCGCAATGCGTGCGTGGAAGATCCTGTCAGGCTCCGAAAACGGGGGCCAGAGGAGGGCGCGTTTTCCTCGCCTGGAACGTGAAGTTCCGGGTGCAACGTTTTGAAGGGAAATGCGATGAGCAAGCGCGAATCCGCTAAGTACAAAATCGATCGCCGTCTTGGCGAGAACATCTGGGGCCGTCCGAAGTCCCCGGTCAACAAGCGTGAATACGGCCCCGGCCAGCACGGCCAGCGCCGCAAGGGCAAGCTCTCGGACTTCGGTCTGCAGCTGCGCGCCAAGCAGAAGCTGAAGGGTCACTACGGCGACGTTTCGGAAAAGCAGTTCCGCAAGACCTATGAAGAGGCAAACCGCCGCAAGGGCGACACCTCCGAGAACCTGATCGGCCTGCTCGAGTCGCGTCTGGATGCGGTCGTCTACCGCGCCAAGTTCGTGCCGACCATTTTCGCTGCCCGTCAGTTCGTCAACCACGGCCACGTCAACGTCAACGGCAAGCGCACCAACATCTCGTCCTACCGCTGCAAAGCTGGCGACGTGATCGAAGTCCGCGAGAAGTCGAAGCAGCTGGTCATCGTTCTCGAGTCGGTTGGTCTCGCCGAGCGTGACGTTCCTGACTACATCGAAGTCGATCACAACAAGATGGTCGCGACCTTCGCTCGCGTTCCCGGCCTGTCGGACGTTCCGTACGCAGTCCAGATGGAACCGAACCTCGTCGTCGAATTCTATTCGCGCTAATCCCCAGAGCGCGGTGCTTCGCGCCGCGTTCAATCTCGCTGCCTTGGGCGCATCTTGGCGATGCGCCGGGATAGCACCGAATTTCAAAGGGCGGCCGGCAACGGCCGCTCTTTTCGTTTGGGGCGCATGTCTTGCGCGCCGCCTGAATTTGCGGAATACCGCTGGCGGCAGCGCTGTCCCGTATGCGCGCCGTGGATTGAAGGACCAGACCGATGGGCATTCACGAACAGGACGCGCTGGCCGAGCCTGCGGAGGGTGCATTCCCGCTCTATCGCGATGCCCCGTCCTCGGTCGAGTTCAACAAGCTGCGCAAGCGACTGCTGCGCCAGACGCGCCAGGCGATCGAAGACTATGCCATGGCCAGGTCAGGCGAGCGCTGGCTGGTGGCGCTGTCGGGCGGCAAGGATTCCTATGGCCTGCTCGCGGTCCTGATGGATCTCAAATGGCGCGGCCTGCTGTCGGTCGATCTGCTCGCCTGCAATCTCGACCAGGGCCAGCCCAACTTCCCCAAGAACGTGCTGCCCGATTATCTCAATGCCAATGGCATCGCCCATCGCATCGAATATCGCGACACCTATTCGGTCGTTACCGAGAAACTGCCGGAGGGCAGCACCTATTGTTCACTGTGCTCGCGGCTCAGGCGAGGGCACCTCTACCGCATCGCGCGTGAGGAGGGCTGTTCCTCGCTGGTGCTCGGCCACCATCGCGAGGACATTCTCGAGACCTTCTTCATGAATCTGTTCCATGGCGGACGCCTCGCCGCCATGCCGCCCAAGCTGCTCAATGACGAGGGCGACGTCATGGTTCTGAGGCCTCTGGCCTTCTGCGCCGAGGCCGACATGGCCAAATTCGCCGAGGGCATGAAGTTTCCGATCATCCCCTGCGACCTCTGCGGCAGCCAGGAAGGCCTGCAGCGCAACGCCATGAAGGCGATGCTGGACGATATCGAAAAGCGCATGCCGGGCCGCAAGGACACCATGCTGCGGGCGCTGTCCAACACCCGTCCGTCGCATCTGCTCGATCGCAAGCTGTTCGATTTCACCAGCCTGATGGCTGGCTGAGGTCGACAGGGTCACCAAAACGAACAGCCCGAAAACCTTGAGGTTTTCGGGCTGTTTCTATTTCAGGTCGTCGACGCTGTCAGTGGACCTCGGCAACTGCCGGCTTCGGATCGTGCTGGCCGCGGAACAGCTTGCCCTTCTCGGCAATCAGCACCATCACCAGGCCAATCGAGGCGACGCTGCAGAAACCGATCGCCAGCGGCACCGTCGTGCCATCGAAGGATTGGCCAATGGCCGCACCGATCATGCCACCGCCCAGGGTCTGCATGAAACCCTGCACCGAGGATGCCGTGCCGGCGATATGGCCGAGCGGCTCCATCGAGATCGAGTTGAAGTTGGAGCCGATCCAGCCGAACTGGAACATCGCCAGAGCAAACAGCACGATGAAGGCTGGAAACGGCACCGGCCCGGTCAGCGACCAGACGAGCCAGATCGCACTCACCAGCAGGAAGCCGATCAGGGCGCCGTGCGACAGCTTGCGCATGCCGAATTTGACGACGAGACGCGAGTTGAGGAACGACGACACCGACATCATGCCGGCAATGGCCGCAAACACCGCCGGGAACCACACGCCGAGCCCGTAGAGGCCGACATAGACCTGCTGCGCCGAGTTGATGAAGCCGAACAGCGCGCCGAAGATGGTCATCGAGGCCAGCGTGTACCACAGCGACATGCGCGTGGTGAGCACGGTGCGGAAGCCCCGGGCGATCGACATCACCGACAGCGGCCGCCGGTCCTCGGGATGCATCGTCTCAGGCAGGCGGATCGCCGCCCACAGCGTGATCGCCAGCGCCGACACCGCCATGACGATGAAAATCATGTGCCATTCCGAAAACAGCATGACGATCTGCCCCATGGCGGGCGCCACCACCGGCACGACCATGAACACCATGAAGATCAGCGACATGATCTCGGCCATCTGCCGCCCGCCGAAGCGATCGCGCACCACCGACACCGCAATGACGCGCGTCGACGCAGCACCTATGCCCTGGACGAAGCGCAGCAAAAGCAGCGTTTCGAAGCTTGGCGCGAATGCCGCCGCGAAGGCCGCAAGCACATAGATACCGAGGCCGAACAGCAGCGGCTTGCGCCGGCCGAACTGGTCGGAGATCGGGCCATAGGCCAGCAGCGCCAGTGCGAGGCCGGCGAAATAGGCGGTAATCACATATTGCCGGTGGTTCTCGCTCTCGACGTTGAGGGCAGCACCGATCTGCTGCAGCGCCGGCAGCATGATGTCGACGGCAAGCGCGTTGACGGCCATCAATGCGGCGGCCAGCGCGATGAATTCCCAACGCGGAATCGGGAATGCGTCCTGACGGACGCTGGGAGCGACTTTCTGTTCCATTCGGAATCCAATTCAAACGGAAATGCGCCGGGCAAGCCGGCGCATTTGCCACAAACGGGACCCCGGAACAGGCCGGAGCCGGTAATTCTTAGGTCAGGCGGCGCCCTTGACGCTCACGCCCTTCTCTTCCAGGAACGACTGCAGTTCGCCGGCCTGGAACATCTCGCGGATGATGTCGCAACCGCCGACGAACTCACCCTTGACGTAGAGCTGGGGGATGGTCGGCCAGTTGGAATAGTCCTTGATGCCCTGGCGAAGCTCGTTCGAGGTCAGGACGTTGACGCCCTTGTAGTCGACCCCGAGGTAGTCGAGGATCTGGACGACCTGGCCGGAAAAGCCGCACTGCGGGAAGCCGGGCGTGCCCTTCATGAAAACCACGACATCCTGGCTCTTCACTTCGCTATCGATGTATTCGTTGATTCCGCTCATGGCGCACCTAAACCTCAGATCTGGCCGGCGGACCGGCAATGTTCGTTAGACTGCTAGCATCTGCCACTATGTGGTTGCAACAGTCGAGCATTCCAAGCGTCGGGTCGACCCGAAATCCGGAAATGTGACCTTTTTGCCGTGCAGCACCTGCGTTGCGGCGTCAGTCAGCTGCTGCGGCGTGCCTTCGAGCGCGAGCGGACCGTGCGCTTGCGGCTGGTCTGCTTCTTGGCTGGCCTCAAAAGCTTCTCGATCTGGCGCAGCGTGGCCGAACTCGTCGACGTCGTCCGCTTGCGGCGGCGGGCGCGCTTCGAGGTGCTCGACGGCTTCTTCAGAATGTCCTTCAGCACGCCGTCGACGACGCCTTGGACCAGGTCGTTGATCAATGACATCAGCGCGCACCCCTGTTCTGTGGAATGTCCCGGATAAAAGATCGGGCGATCGATGTCGAGGGCCTCGGCCTTCTGGCCTACTTGATCGCCCGCACGCAGATGAACCCAGGCGAATGGCTGAGCTCGGCAAAGTGTTCGGGGTCGACGGCGGCCATCTCGGCCACCGGCAGCGGTTCGACAAAACGGTCGAGACGCCAGCCGGCATCGCTCAGGCCGTTCAAAATGTCCTGCAGCGGGCGACGGTAGGATGCGACGTAAGGCCTGGGCTCGCCAAAGCCGGCCCAATGCAGGCCCCAGCGGTTGGTCGTGACGTAGTTGGCATCGCGGCGTGCGCGGGGATCGGCCCAGTCACGCATCGGGTGGCCCATCGAGAACACCAGCCGGCCTCCGCTGCGCGTAATGCGATGAAACTCGGCGAAGACAGGCTTGAGGTCTTCGACATAGTCGAGCGCCAGCGAACACAGGATCGCGTCGGTGCTGCCGCTCGCCAGCCAATCCAGGGGCCTGGCCAGATCGCCTTGGTGGAACGCGACGTCGAGACCGGCGCAGCGCTTGCGCGCCAGTTCCAGCATTTCGGGCGTGATGTCGAAGCCGCGGACCCGGGCGCCGCCGCGCGCCAGCTTTTCCGAGCAGATGCCGGAGCCGCAGCCGGCATCGACCACGTCGAGTCCGGCGACATCGCCGAGCAGGGCCAGCGACGCCGGCCGCTCGTACAGTGCGTTGTGGGGCTTGGTGGGGGCTGCCGCGTCGTAGCGCTCGGCAAAAGTCGAGTAGGCGCGGCGCCCTACGTGATTGTCATCCGGGCGCCGCGTCATGGGAGCGCAGACCCTTATTCGGGAATGCTGGTCTGTAGGGCGAGTGCGTGCAGCACGCCGCCCATATTGCCCTTCAGCGCGTCGTAGACCATCTGGTGCTGCTGCACGCGGGTCTTGCCGCGGAAGCTTTCCGAGACGACCTCGGCGGCGTAGTGGTCGCCATCGCCGGCGAGATCGCGGATGGTCACCCGGGCATCCGGAATGCCGTCCTTGATCATCCGCTCGATGTCGTGTGCGTCCATTGCCATGTTGTCGTTCCCGCTCAGTTGTCCATGAAGCGAGGGAACCAGGATTCGTGAGCCGAGGTCAACTCGTCGACGCTCACCGCCCGTGCCTCGCCCAGCTTCAGTTCCTTGCCGCCGGTCGTTCCGATCCACGGCGCGTGGATGCCGAGCGCCTTGGCTTCGTTCCACAATTCCTGCATCTCGGCCGACTGCGGGTCAAGCTTGACGGTGACCAGGTAACGGCCCTGGTCCTCGCCGAAGAACACCGGGATCGGGTTGGTGCCGCTGAGGCCCGGAACAGTCGCCCCGATGCCGGACGCCATCGCCATTTCGGCAAGGGCTACGGCAAGGCCGCCGTCCGACAGATCATGCACGGCAGTGGCCATGCCGCCGCGGATCAGCTTGCGCACGAAGTCGCCGACCTTCTTCTCATGTTCGAGGTCGACCGACGGCGGCGGGCCGTCGGTGCGGCCGTGCAGGTCGCGCATGTAGATCGACTGTGCCAGGTGGCTGCCCCATTGGGCCGGGCCGCCGACCAGCAGGATCACTTCGCCTTCCCGAGCGAAGCAGGCCTTGGCCATCTTCGACCAGTCGTCGATCAGGCCGACGCCGCCGATGGTCGGTGTGGGCAGGATGCCCTGGCCGTTGGTCTCGTTGTAGAGCGAGACATTGCCGGAGACGATCGGGAAGCCGAGCGCGCGGCAGGCATCGCCGATGCCGGTCACTGCGCGCACGAACTGGCCCATGATCTCGGGGCGTTCGGGATTGCCGAAATTGAGGTTGTCGGTAGCGGCGAGCGGCACGGCGCCGGTCGCGGTCAGGTTGCGCCAGCATTCGGCGACCGCCTGCTTGCCGCCCTCATAGGGGTCGGCCTCGCAATAGCGCGGCGTCACGTCTGACGAGAACGCCAGCGCCTTCGTGGCGTGGCCCTCGACACGCACCACGCCTGCGTCGCCGCCGGGGCGCTGCAGCGTGTTGCCCTGGATCATCGTGTCATATTGCTCGTAGACCCAGCGGCGCGACGAAAGATCTGGACCGCCGAGCATCTTGAGCAGTGCGTCAGCGACATCGGCTTGTGGTATGTCGTCGTCAGCCAGCGGCGCGCGCTTGGCCGGCTCGACCCACGGGCGATCATATTCGGGCGCCTCGTCACCGAGCTCCTTGATCGGCAAATTGGCGACTTCGACGCCCTGGTGGATGACGCGGAAACGCAAATCGTCAGTGGTCTTGCCGACGATGGCGAAATCGAGGCCCCACTTGACGAAAATCGCCTCGGCTTCCTTCTCCTTCTCGGGACGCAGCACCATGAGCATGCGCTCCTGGCTTTCCGACAGCATCATCTCGTAGGCGCTCATGCGCTCTTCGCGCACCGGAACCTTGTCGAGGTCGAGCTCGATGCCGAGGTCACCCTTGGCGCCCATCTCGACGGCCGAGCAGGTCAGGCCGGCGGCACCCATGTCCTGGATGGCGATGACGGCGCCTGAAGCCATCAGCTCGAGGCAGGCCTCGAGCAGGCATTTTTCGGTGAATGGATCGCCGACCTGCACGGTCGGGCGCTTCTCGTCGATCTTGTCGTCAAACTCGGCCGAGGCCATGGTCGCACCACCGACGCCGTCACGGCCGGTCTTGGCGCCGAGATAGACGACCGGCAGGCCGACACCCTTGGCCTGCGACAGGAATATGCCGTCGGTCCTGGCGAGGCCAGCGGCAAAGGCGTTGACCAGGATGTTGCCATTGTAGCGGGCATCGAAATTGACTTCGCCGCCGACGGTCGGCACGCCGAAGGCGTTGCCATAACCGCCGACGCCGGCAACTACGCCCGAGACCAGGTGGCGGGTCTTGGGGTGGTCGGGCGCACCGAAGCGCAGGGCGTTCATCGAGGCAACCGGGCGGGCGCCCATAGTGAAGACGTCGCGCAGGATGCCGCCGACACCGGTCGCAGCCCCCTGATAGGGCTCTATGTAGGAGGGGTGGTTGTGGCTCTCCATCTTGAAGACCACGCAGTCGCCGTCGCCGATGTCGACGACGCCGGCGTTTTCGCCGGGGCCCTGGATGACGACGTCACCCTTGGTCGGCAGCGTGCGCAGCCACTTCTTCGACGACTTGTAGGAGCAGTGCTCGTTCCACATCGCCGAGAAGATGCCGAGTTCGGTAAAGCTCGGCTCGCGCCCGACAAGGTCGAGGATGCGCTGGTATTCGTCCGGCTTGAGCCCGTGCGCGGCGATGAGTTCGCCGGTGATCTTCACGTCATTCTGAATGGTCATCGTAGATCGCAGAATCCGTTGGGGTGCGTTGGTGGCTCCATAGCGCATGATTGCGCCGGGATATACCGCCAATGGCCAGAAAGTCACCCTTTAAGGCACGGAAACGGCCATCCGCCCGAGATCTCAGGGTTTCAGCCGAAGCTGTCGTAGCCGGCGTCACCCTCGTCGAGCAGGCGGCGCAGCTTGATCAGCCCGCCCTCGACCTCGCTGCGCGTGCGCGGTGCCGAAATGCCGATCCGGACGCGGTGGAAAACCTGGTCGGAGCGGCCGGCCTTGAACTCGTCCTCGTCGTCGACCAGCACGCCCTGGCCATAGGCGGCATTCTTGAATGTCCCTGAATTCCAAGGCTCCGGCAGGGCCAGCCAGACGAAGGGGATGTTGGCGGCGATGTTGAAGTCGCTGCCGTCGAGCGTCTTGCGCACGATGTCGAGGCGCGCATTGATCTCGGCGATGGAGCGGGCGCGAATGGCGGCGGCTTCGCCTGACAGCACCAGTTGCGCGCACAGTTCCGCCAGAAGGTACGGCATGCCGCCGGTGACCATCTTGTGGGCGACGCGGATACTGTGCCGGAAATGCGCCGGGCAGGACAACCAGCCGCCTCGTACGCCGGCGGCGACAGATTTCGACAGACCGCCGACGACGAAGACCCGCTCGGGTGCAAATTCCGCCAGCAGCGGCGTGCGATCATCGGTCAGGGCGCCATACAGATCGTCCTCGATCAGCAGCACATTGTACCTGCGCGCGACGTCGGCGATCGCGGCGCGACGCTCGGCCGGCATGGTCGCGCCGGTCGGGTTCTGCACTGTCGGCATCAGGAAGGCGACCTTCGGATGCTTCTGTGCGCAGACGGCCTCGAAATCAGCGGGGTCGATGCCGTGTGCGTCCGACCGGACAAGCGCCATGCGGCGCCCGACCAGTCCGGCGCTGCGCGCCACTTGCGTATAGGTCAGGTGCTCGAACACGATGAAGTCGCCCGGCTGCGTCACCGCCGCGATGATCGAGACGATCGCCGCATGCGCGCCGAGCGTCGGCACGATCGTGTCGGGCGAAGGAGCAAAGCCATTGCGGCCCAGCCAGGCGCTGCCGGCCCTGAACCAGTGCTCGGGGAAGTTCCGGGCATAGCTCGCGACGTCGTCGGGAAAGTCGCGGCAGATCGCCGAGGTGATTGTCTCGATTGTACTGTTCTGCCCGACATTGGGCGCAGCCGTGCTGTCGAAATGCAGCTTGCCCGCCGGCGCCTCGACTGGCCGCGATCCCTCATGGGGCAGGGGCGGGGGCTCGATGATGGAGGGCTGGATGCCGTTGCGCTCCAGCACATAGGTACCGCGGCCGACCTCGCCGCTGACCAGCCCGCGTTCGCGCAGCAGCGCGTAGGCGCGACCGACAGTACCGATGGTCACTCCGATGTCGTAGGCCAAGTCGCGCTGCGGCGGCAGCTTGGCACCGGAAGCGAGTATGCCGTTGTCGATATCGTGCTCGATCCGCTCGGCCAGCCTGAGATAGAGCGGGCCGGAGCCGGAGGAGAGGTCGGGAAGCCAAATTGTCATGGTGACAATTCCTAAATTGCTATCGTCGTTGAGTCAATTCATAGCATTGATCGTCACAAATAGACACAATGTGGACAGCAAAAATGAGTACAATCGATGCAATTGGCGGAGTTGCCACGGCTGCATCTCCGCACGGGAAGCGCAGCGGTATACGCGGCTTCGTGCGCTGGCTGGCGTTTTGCATGGAGCGCCGGCGCACCAGGCTGGCGCTGCTGGAGCTGACCGACGACCAGCTCGCCGATATCGGAATTTCGCGCTGCGACGCCTATCGCGAAGGGCTACGCCCCTTCTACGACTAGAGCGCCGTGCGTCCGTGAGGACGCATAAGTGGGCGCTCTCGATCCTTGCGTTTTCGCATCGGACTTTTCGAAAGCCGGGTTCGGCTTTCGGGCCGATGCGGCCCACTCCCATGGTCACGGGCCGTCACGACCCACTGACGGTTCGGTTCAGGTGGAGGCGCGCCCCTGGTGCCTCCACCTCTTTTGCCCCGAGGCGGGCACGAGAGGCGGGTAATTGACGATTTGTCGGTCCGTCAGGCGGCCGAGCCGCAGGACGCGTCGCCGCTGCGCCAGCGATTGATGTCAGATGTGATCCGGCTGCCGAGCGCTTCGCTCATCAGCGGGCCGAACACCTGGACCTGGCTGGAATTGCCCTGTGCCTGCACGACCAGCAGCGGGCGCGCGCCATACTGCTTGGCCGGCACGAGCAGGAACCGCGGCGTGCCGCCGAAATTGTTCAGCTCATTGGCCATCTGGTACTTCTTGAAGGCCGGATCCTTGCTGGCGAACCAGCATTTGTGCGCAGCGATCGCCACCTGTTCCATCGAACGCAGCGAAGCGCTCTTGCCGGATGACGAGGGCGGCGGCGTCTTCGGGCCGGAATTGCAGGCGGCGAGGCCGATGACCGCGGCCGTTGCCGCCAGAATCCGCAGAGTCTTCATGCGCCGATACCAGCCTTTTCAGAGGGTGAGGGGAGGAGGTTCGCTCAGGCTGCCTTGGGCAGCCCGAGTGCGCTCTCGAACAACGCGCGGCCATCGTCGCCGCCATGCGCTGCCTCGATCAGGTTTTCCGGATGCGGCATCAGTCCGAGCACGTTGCCCTTGTCATTGATGATGCCGGCAATGTCGTTGATCGAGCCGTTCGGGTTGGTGCCCTCGGCGTAGCGGACCACGACCTGGCCTTCGCCCTCGATGCGCGCCAGCGTCTCGGGATCGGCAAAGTAGTTGCCGTCGTGATGCGCCACCGGGCAGCGGATGATCTGGCCGGCCGCGTAGTTGCGGGTAAAGGCGGTGTTGGCGTTGGCGATCTCGAGCTTTACTTCGCGGCAGACGAACTTCAGCGAAGCGTTGCGCATCAGGGCGCCCGGCAGCAGGCCGGCCTCGACCAGGATCTGGAAGCCGTTGCAGACGCCGACGACCTGCACGCCCTTGGCGGCCTTCTCGGCCACCGCGCGCATCACCGGCATGCGGGCTGCGATCGCGCCGCAACGCAGGTAGTCGCCGAAGGAGAAGCCGCCGGGAATGGCGATCAGGTCGACATCGGGGATTTCGGTGTCGGTCTGCCAGACGGTAACGGGCGCGGTGCCCGAAATCTTGGTCAGCGCCGCGATCATGTCGCGGTCGCGGTTCAGGCCGGGGAGGAGAACGACCGCTGATTTCACGTCAGGCAATCTCCACTGCGTAATTCTCGATCACCGTGTTCGCCAGAAGCTTCTCGCACATGGCGTTGAGGTCGGCTTCCGCCTTGGCCTTGTCGGCGCCGTCGATTTCGACGTCGAAGACCTTGCCCTGGCGTACCGAACCGACGCCGCCGAAGCCGAGGCCGTCGAGCGCATGTTCGATAGCCTTGCCTTGGGGGTCGAGCACGCCGTTCTTGAGGGTGACGGTGACGCGGGCCTTGATCACGGGCATTTCACTCCGGAGCAGAAATGGAAAACAGTCGGGCGCGAAGTTACTCGCGCCCGTGCTTGGATTTGTCAGTGCTTGACGAGGACCGGCCCGGTCGGACGGGGCGTCTCGTTCTCGTTCATGATGCCGAGACGGCGCGCCACTTCCTGATAGGCTTCGACCAGCCCGCCCATGTCGCGGCGGAAGCGGTCCTTGTCGAGCTTGTCCTGGGTGGCGACGTCCCACAGGCGGCAGCTGTCGGGCGAAATCTCATCGGCGACCACGATGCGCATCATGTCGCCCTCGAACAGGCGGCCGCATTCGATCTTGAAGTCGACCAACTGGATACCGACGCCCATGAACAGGCCGGAGAGGAAGTCGTTGACGCGAATGGCCAGCGCCATGATGTCGTCGATTTCCTGCGGGCTCGCCCAGCCGAAGGCCGTGACATGCTCTTCGGAGACCATCGGGTCGTCGAGCGCGTCGGCCTTGTAGTAGAACTCGATGATCGAGCGCGGCAGCACGGTGCCTTCCTCGATGCCGAGGCGCTTGGCCAGCGAGCCGGCGGCGACGTTGCGGACAACGACCTCGAGCGGGATGATCTCGACTTCCTTGATCAGCTGCTCGCGCATGTTGAGCCGACGGATGAAGTGGGTCGGAATGCCCATGCGGTTCAGGTGGTTGAAGATGTGCTCGGAAATGCGGTTGTTGAGCACGCCCTTGCCGTCGACGACTTCATGCTTCTTCTTGTTGAAAGCGGTGGCGTCGTCCTTGAAAAACTGGATCAGGGTACCCGGCTCGGGGCCTTCATAAAGGATCTTGGCCTTGCCTTCGTAGATGCGGCGGCGACTCTTCATTTGATTGTTTCTCTGGTTGGAAGGGTGGACGGCAAGCTACCGGTCCCTTTCTCACGCCGCAAAGCCGCGGCGGCTGTGGGTTTCAAGGCCGGTCTCTATCTTAATCGGGCCAATTGCTCAATCATCATTTCCTGCCAATTAACGCCTTTTGCTGCGGAAATGCCGCACCGCACAGGCAAACAGCTCAAAAGAGACGTATTGACCGGGCGGCGGGCTTTTGGTTTGAGGAAGTCGATATCATATGCACCGGAAGTCGAATCGATTTCCCACTCCCTGGAGGATTGCCATGAGCAACATGAAGGACCGCGAAGAAGGTTTTGAGCGCAAGTTCGTCTTCGACGAAGAACTGCGCTTCAAGGCAAATGCGCGGCGCAACAAGGCGCTCGGCCTCTGGGCTGCCGAAAAGCTTGGCAAGTCGGGTGCCGACGCCGAGGCCTACGCCAAGGAAGTCGTGGTTTCCGACATCGAGGAAGCCGGCGACCATGACGTCTTCCGCAAGATCCGCGCTGATTTCGACGCCGCCGGCGTCGACCAGTCCGATCATCAGATCCGCCGCACCATGGACGAGCTGATGGCGCAGGCGATCGACCAGATCAAGAACACCTGATCAAGACCAAATGCTGGATGCCGGGGCGCGAGTTTCTGCAGCCCTGGACCAACGAACCGCCCGCATCCCGGGCGGTTTTTGTTTGCGCCGACGCCAGCTTCCGGTTGAAATGGCTACGACCTGAGGGAGAGAAAGATGTCGCTTGCCGAGAGACTGCACGCCAACGAGACCATCATCACCGCCTGGTCCGGCGTGCCGGATGCGCTGACGGTCGAAATCCTTGCCGGGCAAGGCTTCGATGCCGTCACCCTCGACATGCAGCATGGCGGCCACAATGAAGACAGCGTGCTGCGCTCGATCGCGCCGGTGCTCCGGGCGGGCAAGCATTCGATCGTCCGGGTTCCGGTTGGCCGATTCGACATGGCGAGCCGCGCGCTCGACTTTGGTGCCGAGGCGGTCATCGCGCCGATGGTCAATTCGGTCGAGGATGCCCGGCGCTTTGCCGCCGCGATGAAATATCCGCCGCTCGGCGAACGCTCCTGGGGCCCAACCTTCGCAGCACCGCGTCACGGCAGCAAGGATTCGGTCAAGTGGCTGAAGGAAAGCAATGCCCGCACCGTTTCCTTTGCCATGGTCGAGACCCATGCGGCGGTTGCCGTGCTCGACGGCATCCTGGAAACGCCCGGCATCGACGGTATCTTCCTTGGGCCGGGTGATTTCTCCATCGCCTGGACGAAGGGCGAGACGATCAACTCGACACTCGAAGCGATGATGGAAACGGTCGCCGATGTCGGCAGGCGGACCCGTGCCGCCGGCAAGCATGCCGGCATCTACGTCACCGATCCCAGGATCGCGGGGCGTTTCGTCGACATGGGTTACCAGATGCTGGCGACAGGCTCCGAGCACCAGCTGATCGCGGCCGGCGCCGCGGGTCTTCTGGCGGACCTCAAGAAGTCTTTGGGCTAGCTTTCCAGCCGCGACAGGAACTGCGCGAACACCATCGATCCCTCCGGCCACGGCCCATGGCCGGAATCGGCGTTGATGTGGCCTGAATCGCCGGCGTCGATGAACAGCGATCCCCAGGCCGCGGCGATGTCCTCGGCGACGTCGAGCGCGCAATAGGGGTCGTTGCGGCTGGCGACGACGACCGACGGAAACGGCAGCGGATCACGCGGGTAGGGGCCGAAGGTCATCAGGTGCTTCGGCTTGATCGCCGGGTTGGACACATCAGGCGGCGCCACGAAGAAGCCGCCGGCGACGGGTTTCTTGAATTCGGGAATGGCGTGAATGACCGTCGGGATGCCGAGCGAGTGGGCAACGAGCACCACCGGCCGCTCCGCCGCGTTCACTGCCTTGACGACCTTGTCCGTCCAGTCCCCGCGGACCGGCTTCGACCACTCGTCCTGCTCGACGCGGCGTGCGGTCGACAGCTTTTCTTCCCAGCGGCTCTGCCAGTGGGCGGGCCCCGAATTGGTGTATCCGGGCACGATGATGATATCGGCGTCTTTTACCTTCATGTCGCGGATGTAGCGATCCGACCTTGCTGGTGCAAGACGGTGCAGCTCACAGTTCCATGTGCACGATCTCGATCGGGTCGCCACCGACACCGTGGGAGAAATAGCCTCGCTCGACCGCGCGAAAGCCGTGGTGGAGATAGAAGCCCTCGGCATTGACGGTCGATTCTATCCGGACCGGCCCTTCATGGTTCTTTCGTGCATTCCGGATGCCGATTTCGAGCAGTTTTTTGCCGAGACCTGATCCTGCCGCGTCGGCAACAAGGAACAGCCGCGTCACCTCACCTGGCTCGGAATCGACGAAGCCGACGATCCTGTCGCCTCGCTCGGCAACAACCATCAGCCCTTTGGCAATGAGGGCTTCGTAAGTGTCCGGCGTCCGATCGCCCATCCATCCGGCAATCTGTTCGGCGGAATAGTGCTCCTTCGCCAGCTCACGCACGGAATGTCGCGTCACGTCAAACACCGCTCGTCCGTCCCCGCTCCGTGCCGGCCTGAGCGTTGTTGTATGTTCATTGTCGTTCATGACGTGCACCAGGATCGCATTTATGAGTAGCCGGCCTGGGATGGGATTGTCTCCGGTGTTTGCCGACTGGCACAACGGAACTGTTGCCGACGATCCAGAGCCGGTCGCGCAATTTTTGCAACATGTGCCGGAAGCAGAGCGGCCACGACTACGCTGCAACCAATATCAATGACGACATGGTCGATATCGAAGGCGGTGAGACCGTGACGTGGTTTGCCGCGTCAAGCTTCGCCCGGCGCGGCTTCTGCAGTCGTTGCGGCTCGGTGATGCTCTGGAAGCCTAACGACGAAGGCTACGTTTCGATCATGGCCGGTTCGTTCGAGGAGCCGTCGTCGCTGGTTGGCGGCTATCACATCTTCATCGCCGACAAAGGCTCATATTACGAGATCGATGACGACTTGCCGCGATACGAACGGTCGTCGCCTTCGCTCAAAGTGCTGGAGGATTGAACGGGAGACTGTCGATCGTTCTCGATTGTTGAACGCTTCGTCGTGGTTCGGCGCTCTGCTCGAAACAGTGAGGAGCGCGTATATTTCAGGGCAAGGAGACATGACATGACCTCGTTGCCCACACTTTTCATTTCGCATGGCGGCCCCGACATCGTTTTGGCCGACACGCCGGCGCGCCATTATCTCGAAGGCCTCTCGGGTCTCGTCGAGAAGCCCAAAGCCATTGTGATCGTCTCGGCGCATTTCGAGACCGACGGCGTCGCCGTCGTGACGGACCCCAAGCCGGGCATGATATACGATTTCGGCGGCTTCGCGCCCGAGCTCTACAAGATGATCTATCCGGCCGTCGGCGAACCTGCCCTGGCCGAAAGAGTGTTCGGCATGCTCGATCAAGCCGGCCTGAAGCCGCATACGTTCGAGAAGCGCGGCTATGACCACGGCACATGGACGCCGCTCAAGCTGGCGTTCCCCGACGCCGACATTCCAGTGGTTCAGGTGTCGATCGACCCCAGTCGCGATGCCGCTTGGCATCATGCCATCGGCAAGGCGCTGGCGTCATTGCGCCACGAAGGCGTACTGCTGATCGGCTCAGGCCACATCACCCACAATCTGCGCGCCTATTTCAGTCGGCTTCGGCGCGGAGCCGAACCCGATCCCGCGCTGGCCGGCAAGGTGCATGCGTTCACCGAATGGTTCGCCGACAGGCTGGCGCTCGGCGATACCGAAGCGCTGCTGCACTGGAAGGACAAGGCGCCTTTCCCTGGGGAGAACCACCCGACCGACGAACATCTGATGCCGATCTTCTTCGCTTACGGTGCGGCAGGTGAGGGTGCGACGGGCCGTCGCGTGCACGATTCGGTCGATCACGGCTTCTTTGCCAACGATTCATATCTGTTCGACTGAGCGTCGAGCCGCTAAATGATGCCGCTTCGATCGAATTGAAAGGGCATTCCATGGAGCGGCTGGTCAAGGCTTTCCAGAACTCGGTGCGGGCATTCTCGCGACTGATCCGCTCCGAGGCGGCATTCCAGCAGGAAATCATGCTGCTCGTCGCAGCCCTGCCGATCGGCTGGTTCGTGGCAGGCACCTGGGGCGGCTACGCGCTGCTGATCGGATCGATCCTGTTCCTGATCACAGTCGAGGTGCTGAACACCGGCATCGAGGCGGCGTGCGACGCCGTCAGCCGCGAATTCAACATCGACATCCAACTTGCCAAGGACTGCGGCTCGCTCGCCGTGCTGATCTCGATCGTCATCGTGCTGGGCGTCTGGGTCTACGCCATCGCCGAGCGCCTGGCCGGGCTTCCGATCTGAAGGTCGCGTACCTACATGTCGGTTACCAAAGGAGACCGACATGGCTGACAAGGCCGATATCCACCACCTCGAGACGCGCGCCGGCCTGCCGGAGGACCTGCGTTGGCTCGTCGCCAAGTATCCGCGCGAGGACTGGCGCGCCCACGACAACGTCCATGGCATGGCCTCGATGTGGCTGCAGCGTCACGACATGTTCCGCGAGCTGGGCGGCATGCTGACCGCAGGCATTGGCGATTATCGCGAGGGCCGCATGGACGCGCAGCAATTCGCCCGCTGGTTCGCGCCGCGGCTGAACCATTTCCTCGGCAATCTCGATGGCCACCACAATGTCGAGGACCATCACTATTTTCCTGTCTTCGCCAAGGCTGAAAGCCGGCTGAAGCGAGGCTTCGAGATCCTCGACGCCGACCATCACCTGATCCATGAGGCGCTGGAGCGCAATGCAGACTCGGCCAACGCGTTCATCCAGGCGCTGCAGGAAAATGAGGACAAGCAACGCTTTGCCGCCGACGCCTATGCCGACGAGAATGCGCGGCTTGTCGCCATGCTGACGCGGCATCTGGATGACGAGGAAGACCTGATCATCCCGCTCATTCTCGATCGCGGCGACCGGGAACTGGTGGGCTCGGACTAATCCTTCGGCTGCCTGCGGGCGATGTGGCGGGCCAGGAGCCAGGTTCCCAGCGCCACGGCGATGCCGATGCCAAGTCCGAGAAACAGCCGGTGGTGCGCCTTCAGCGTGTCGCCGAGGATGTGCTCGGCGCCGAGGCCGAATACGTAGCCGAGGCTGACGAAGATGCCGGCCCAGACGAGCGCCGACAGGCCGTTGAGGGCCAGAAACAGCGAGACCGGGATGCGCGACAGGCCTGCGGCGATACCGCCGGCCAGTCGCATGCCGTAGACGTAGCGGTTGCCGAGCACGAACAGGTTGGGATGCGCCTGCACCAGGCGGAAGGCATGGCTGAAGCCAGGCCTGCGGCGCAGCAATCGCACCCATTTGTGGTTGGAGAACCGCCGTCCAAGGATGAAGAACAGCGTGTCGCCGAGAAAGGCGCCTGTCGCGGCCACGGCAAAGGCGCTCCACGGTTCGAAAAACCGCTGATGGGCGAAGAAGCCGCCGAGGATGGCAAAGCTCTCGCCTTCGGCCATGCAGCCGATGAAGACGGCGAGAAGCCCGAAGCGCTCGACGAGGTGGTGAAGGGTTTCGATCATCGAGCGGGCGACTGAGGTGCGGAGGAGTCGGCAATGCGCTGGACCTGGACAGTCAGCTGCTGCACCTGCTCGCGCAGCAGAATGATCTCCTGGAAGCGGATCTCATCAAGTTTCTCGTGCAGCGCCATGATCTCGATCTCGGCCTTCAGGTTGACGGCATAGTCGTGCGAGGCATCGATGCGGTCGCGCTCGGCCTGCCGGTTCTGCGACATCATGATGATCGGTGCCTGGATCGCCGCCAACATCGACAGCACAAGATTGAGGAAGATGAATGGGTAGGGATCGAACGAGCCGGATCCCAGCAGCCAGGCATTGAGCATCGTCCAGACGACCAGGAAACCCAGGAAGCCGAGGATGAAGCTCCAGGAGCCGCCGACGCGGGCGATGCCGTCCGCCAGTCGTTCGCCCCGGCTTTCGCTGTGAGCGACGCTGTCATTGACGTTGAGGGAAACCGGTTTGCGATCAATCGCGCTCTGCAGGACCTTGTGCTCGAGTTCGCTCAAATGCTCCGGTGCGCGCTTCAGCCATCTTCCGGCAAGGTCAGCCACAGTCTTGTTCATTTGCACGCCCCCGCTTTCCAACCGGCTGCTTGGCAGCCACGAATCCTTATATGAAGATGGCTGGCGATGTCGCCAAGATGAGGTTGCAGGGGAATGGAATGATGGACTTCGCCAGGATCAGGGCGCGCGCTGAGGAGCGCAAGGGCGGCGATGCGGTGCTGAAGTCGCTGCTGGGGCCGGCGTTCGACAATACGACGCTTGCCAAGGTCCCTGACGACCGGATCCTGTCGACAATGGCGGAGCGTGTTTTTGCCGCCGGTTTCGTCTGGCGTGTCATCGAGCAGAAATGGCCCGGCTTCGAGGAGGCTTTCCTTCGTTTCGAGCCGAAGCGGCTTCTGTTCCAGCCCGATGACTTCTGGCACGACCTCGCCTCCGACAAGCGCATCGTGCGCAATCCGCAAAAGATCCGCTCGGTGCGCGACAACGCCGCCTTCGTCGAACGCATCTCGCAGGAGCATGGCAGCTTCGGCAGGTTCCTTGCGGCATGGCCGGCCGACGACCAGGTCGGGCTGACGGGCTATCTGGGCAAGCACGGCAGCAGACTCGGCGGCAACACCGGCCAATATCTGTTGCGCTGGCTGGGCTGGGACACGTTCATCCTGTCACAAGACATGATCCTGGCCCTGCGCGACGCGGGTCTCGACATCGGCGAGGCAGCGTCCTCCAAGAAGGATCAGGCCAAGGTGCAGGCTCAGATCAACGAATGGGCAAAGGCGACCAAGCTGCCGCGGGCGCATATCTCGCGCATCCTCTCCATGTCGATCGGCGTCAACCGTCCGGCCGAGGAACTGGCGAGCTACATGGGCGAATGATGGCCCAACCGAACTCGATTGCCCGACTTCACAACGCAGGCTAAACCGCTGACATGACGAAAAAATCTCCCGACATCCTGCGCATCGCCGTTGCCCAGCTCAACCCGACGGTCGGCGACATCAACGGCAATCTCGCCAAGGCGCGCGAGGCGAGGGCGGACGCGGCGCGACAGGGTGCCGATCTGGTGTTGTTCACCGAACTTTTCCTCGCCGGTTATCCGCCGGAGGACCTGGTGCTCAAGCCGGCCTTCCTGGCTGCCTGCGAGCGTGCGGCGGAAGATTTCGCCAAGGACACATCGGACAATGGCCCCGGCGTCATCATCGGCGTGCCGCTCAAGCGCAAGAGCGGCGTGCACAACGCGGTCGTCGTTGCCGATGGCGGCAAGATCGTTGCCGAGCGCTTCAAGGTCGACCTGCCCAACTATGGCGAGTTTGACGAAAAGCGTGTGTTCCAGCCCGGTCCCGACATGCCGGGTCCGATCAATTTCCGTGGCGTTCGCATCGGTATCCCGATCTGCGAGGACATCTGGGGTGAGCTCGGCGTCTGCGAGACGCTGGCCGAGAGTGGTGCTGAAATCCTGCTCGTGCCCAACGGCTCACCCTATTATCGCGCCAAGATGGACGTGCGCCATCAAGTGGCGATCCGTCAGGTGATCGAGAGCGGCCTGCCGCTGCTCTATGCCAATCAGCTCGGCGGGCAGGACGAACTCGTCTTCGACGGCGCCTCCTTCGCCATCAACGCCGACCATTCGCTGGCGTTCCAGATGAGCCAGTTCGAAGAGACGGTGGCGATGACAACCTGGAAGCGCGGCGACGAAGGGTGGGCCTGCGTCGAAGGGCCAATGTCGAAAATCCCCGAGCGCGAGGAGGCCGATTATCGCGCCTGCCTGCTGGGCCTGCGCGACTACGTCAACAAGAACGGCTTCAAGAACGTCGTGCTTGGCCTTTCCGGCGGCATCGATTCGGCGATCTGCGCGGCACTCGCCGTCGACGCGCTCGGCGAGGAGCGGCTCAGGGCGATCATGATGCCTTATCGCTATACCTCGAAGGATTCGCTCAAGGACGCCGAGGATTGCGCCCGGGCGCTCGGCTGCCGTTACGACATCGTGCCCATCCATGAGCCGGTCGACGGTTTCTCGCATGCGCTGACGCAGCTGTTCGAGGGCACCAAGGAAGGCATCACCGAAGAGAACCTGCAGAGCCGCGCCCGCGGCACGATCCTGATGGCGGTGTCCAACAAGTTCGGCTCGATGGTGGTGACGACCGGCAACAAGAGCGAGATGTCGGTCGGCTATGCCACGCTCTATGGCGACATGAATGGCGGCTTCAATCCGATCAAGGACCTCTACAAGATGCAGGTCTATGCGCTGTCGCGCTGGCGAAACACGCATGTGCCGCCGGGCGCGCTCGGCCCCTCGGGCGAGGTCATTCCGAAAAACATCATCGACAAGGCGCCGTCTGCGGAACTCAGGCCCAACCAGACCGACCAGGATTCGCTGCCGCCCTATCCGGTGCTCGACGATATCCTCGAATGCCTGGTCGAGAACGAGATGGGCGTCGATGACATCGTCTCCCGCGGTCATGATCGCGATACGGTCCACAAGATAGAGCACCTGCTCTACATCGCCGAATACAAGCGCCGGCAGGCGGCACCGGGCGTGAAGATCACCAGGAAGAATTTCGGCCGCGATCGCCGCTACCCGATCACGAACAGATTCAGGGATCGTGGCTAAGTCGCTGGAACTGAACTGAAAACCGCCAGCAGACCGGAGGGTTCATGACCGAGGTCGAGATCAGTTTCGACGTGTCGCGCATCGACTTCGACAAGACGTCGGACGTCATCAAGGCGAGCTATTGGGGCGAGGGCCGGACCGACGACATCCATCGCCGGGCCTTCGCCAATTCGCTGTGCCTGGGCGCTTATATCGACGGCGAGCAGGTCGGTTTCGCCCGCGCCATCACCGACTATGCCTGCTTTGCCTATGTCGCCGACGTCATCGTCTGGCCTGAGCGGCGCGGCCTCGGCATCGGTAAGAAGCTGATCCAAGCGCTCATCGACCATCCTGAGCTTGCGAGCGTGACCGGCTTCTCGCTCAGAACCTCGGACGCGCACAGCCTCTATGAACAATTCGGCTTCGTGACCTCGACTGACGGCATGTACATGCGCCTGTCGAGGCAGCCGGCAGCCCAAGGATAGACCAGAGGCGTGTCCTACATCTCCTTCGTTCGGGACAATCCGCGCTGGCTGGCCGGCGGGTTCCTGCTCACCTTCTTTTCGACCTTCGGCATGACCTCGTTCATCGCGCTGTCGGCCGGTGACATCCGTGGCGATTATGGGCTGTCCCATGGCGAGTTCGGCACGCTTTACATGGTCGCCACGCTGGCCAGCGCCTTGAGCCTGCCGCGGCTCGGCCAGATCGTCGATCGCTACAGCGCACAGAAGGTGGCGCTGTTCATCGTGCCGATGCTGGCGCTGGCGAGTGCATCGATGGCACTGTCGCAACACCTCGTCATCCTGTTCGTCGCCATCTATCTGCTGCGGCTGTTTGGCCAGGGCATGATGGTGCACACCGCCTACACCGCAACCGCGCGCTGGTTTTCGGCGCAAAGGGGGCGCGCGCTGTCGACCGTCATCCTCGGCCACAACGCCGGCGACGCTATCATCCCGATGGGTTTCGTGCTGATCGCCGCATCCGTTGGCTGGCGCAACGGCTGGCTGCTTGCGGCAGCAATGATTGCCTTCATCGCCCTGCCGGCGATCGTGCTGCTTGTCTCCGTGGACCGTAAGCCGCGCTCGTCCGATCCCGTGGCACGCCAGATCGACGCGCGCGACTGGACGCGCGCCGAGGTGGTTCGCGATCCGATCTTCTACGTGCTGCTGCTCGGCGTCATGGCGCCGGGGCTGATCGTGACGACCTTGTTCTTCCACCAGGTCTATCTGGTGGAATTGCGTGGCTGGTCGCTCGAGGTCTTTGCCTCATCCTTTCTGGTGACGGCGGTGGTCAACGCCGCCTTCACGCTTGTCGTCGGCCAGCTCATCGACCGCTTTTCCGGCGTCTCGCTGCTGCCCTTCGTGCTCTTGCCTCTGGGGCTGGCCTGCCTGGTGCTGGGCCTTGTCGACGCGCAGTGGAGCGCCTTCGGCTTCATGGCGCTGCTCGGCATTTCGAATGGCCTGTCGACGACGCTGTTCGGTGCCATATGGCCCGAAGTCTATGGCCTCAGGCACCTTGGCTCGATCAGGGCGCTGATCGTTTCTGCCGGCGTGTTCGCCTCGGCAATCGGGCCGGGCCTGACCGGGTTCCTGATCGACGGCGGCGTCAGCTACCCCGGCCAGATCGTGGCGATGGCGGTCTACTGCTTGGCCATTTCCTTTGTTCTGCTGTTGGCTTCGCGGCGGATCCGCGCGCGAAGCCATGTTCAGCCGGCACCAGCCGTGGTTGGCGTTTAGCCGACTACTTCCCGGATATGCTCTCCACGGTCTCGCGGCGGTCATAGACGTGGTCGACGATACCCCAATCCCTGGCTTCCTCCGCCGTGAAGAAGTAATCGCGGTCGAGCACGCGCGCCACTTCTTCCTCGGTGCGCCCGCAATGCTCGGCATAGAGCCTGGTCATGCGCCGCTTGAGCTTGATGATGTCTTCGGCATGGCGCTCGATGTCGGAGGCTTGGCCACGGAAGCCGCCGGAGGGCTGGTGCAGGATTACGCTCGCATTGGGCAGGGCAATGCGCCTGCCGGGTGCGCCGGCCATCAGCAGGAACGAGCCCATCGAGCCCGCCGTGCCCATGCACAAAGTAGATACGGGGCAGCGGATGAACTGCATCGTGTCATAGATGGCAAAGCCGCTGGTGACCACGCCGCCCGGGGAGTTGATGTAGAACGAGATTTCGCGGGTAGGGTTTTCCGACTCAAGGAACAGCAGCTGCGCGCAGATCAGCGAGGCCGAATTGTCGTCGACCTCGCCATTGAGGAAGACGATCCGCTCGCGCAGCAGCCGGGAAAAAATGTCGAAGGAGCGTTCGCCGCGCGGCGATTGTTCCACCACCATAGGGACGAGTTGCATCGTGTCGCGCATGCGCGAATTTCCTTTCATCAATGGAGACTGTTTGGGCTTAGGCGGCGGCGCGCATCAGCGGCGGGCTGTTCGAATTCGCCGGCGAAGCAATGGTCCTGGCCGTCTCGACGCTATGGGTCAGGCGGAACCACGTGCCGCCGTCCGGCTGCGCTTCGAGGTCGAAAGTCACGACCGTTTCGGGTTCGCTCACCGTTGCGTCGTTCCAGGCGTAGCGAACGCGCGAGAACGGCAGAGCCTCGATGATGCGGTAGGCCGGGCCGGTCGTATCAGCGGTGACCTTGTCGGCCGCCGGCACATCGAGCCAGGTTGCGACGAACTCCGGTACCGTCAGCGCGCGCCAGACCTTTTCAGGCGTCGCTTCCAGTTCGCATTCGACGACGATGGTGTCGTCTGTCTCTTCCTGCCTTTGGGCGTCCGTCATTGGTCCATCTCCTTGAGCAGTGTCTTCAGCCTCTCGACACGTTCCGGCCAGAAGCTGCGATAGCGGGTGAGCCAGTCGAAAAGCGGCCGCAGCCCGTCGGGGTTGACGCTGTAGTTCACATGCCGGCCGGCACGCGCTTCCTTGATCAAGCCTGCGCCGCGCAGCACGGCGATGTGCTGTGAGATCGCTGGCTGTGAAATCTCCAGCCCCTGGCGTAGTTCCGTCGCGTTTTTCTCGCCTGCCGTCAGTCGGTCCAGTACGGCACGGCGGGTGGGATCGGACAGGGCGCGGAATATCTCGGATTCGTTCATGGAAATGAGATAAGCATGGACTTATCTGTTGCGCAAGTGCCACCCAATGATGCCTGCGAAACTGGCACAACAGGCTTCGGTCCAGCGCGGGGGTTGGCTAAGCAAAAATGCTTCGATATAAGCAAATTCTTCGCGGCCACTAACAGGGAGGTCTGAATGCCAGAATATGACATGTCCTCCCGGGGTTCACGCCGAGGTCGTTGACCTCGCGAACCACCTTCGGCGTCCCTTTTATCTGACGCTGCCGTACCGCGACTTCCTGATTCAGCAAGAATTATTCGTCGCGCCTTTGAACATCTTTTTTCCAGGGGTGGCGTCGGGTTTCGGCGCCTCAACGCATCATGGCTCGTTTTCGTATCGACCTGCGCGGCGGCGCTTTCCGCAGCGTTCTGGGTTTCACTTTCAGGCACTGGCAACGCCAACCGGCCCGGCTCGTCGTTATCTCGGCGGCCGTGCTCATTTCGACGATGGCCGACGTGTTGACGCCGCTCTATTCGGGCCGGCTGATCGACGCCGTCGCCAGTAGCGCGGCGACTGACGAGGTGGCATGGAATGCGGCGCTCGCCGCGTTCTTCACCTTGCTGGCACTTGCCACTGGCTCGCTGGTGTTCCGCCACATCGCCTTTGCCGGCATCATCGAGTTGACGCTCAAGATGATGTCCGACATCGCCCAGGATGCGTTCCACCGCGTCCAGCGCTTCTCGACCGACTGGCACGCCAACAGCTTCGCCGGCTCGACGGTGCGCAAGGTGACGCGCGGCATGTGGGCGCTCGACCTGCTCAACGACACGCTGCTGGTGGCGCTGCTGCCGTCCTTCGTGATGCTTGTCGGCTCGACCATCCTGCTGGGATGGCACTGGCCGATGATGGGCCTGATCATTGCCGTGGGCTCGCTGATCTTCATTACCCAGACGGTGGTGATGTCGCTCGGTTTCGTCGCCCCGGCGGCCAGCCTTGCAAACAGCTGGGACACGCGTCTCGGCGGCTCCTTGGCCGACGCCGTCAGCTGCAATTCGGTGGTCAAGGCCTTTGGCGCCGAGGAGCGTGAGGAAGGGCGTCTCGCCAAGGTGATCGCCAAGTGGCGTCACCGCACGGGGCGCACCTGGATGCGCGGAACGATCAACGGTACGTCGCAGAACATCACGCTGGTTCTGCTGCGCGCCGCGATCATCGGCTTCGCCCTTTTCCTGTGGTCAAGCGGGCAGGCCAGTGCAGGCGATATCGCCTTCGTGCTGACCTCGTTCTTCCTGCTCCAAGGCTATCTGCGCGATGTCGGCATGCACATCCGCAACCTGCAGCGTTCGGTCAATGACATGGAGGAACTCGTCGACATCCAGGGCCAGCCTCTCGGTGTGGCCGATCGGCCTGGCGCCAAGCCGATCCAGATCGGCGACGGCGGCATCGAGTTCAAGCATGTGACGTTCCACTACGGCACGCATGCGAACCCGCTCTACCGGGACTTCTCGGTGTCGATCAAACCGGGCGAGCGCGTCGGTCTCGTCGGCCATTCCGGTTCGGGCAAGACGACCTTCGTCAAGCTGATCCAGCGGCTGTACGATGTCGGCGGCGGCAAGATCACCATCGACGGGCAGGACATCGCCAAGGCGACACAGTCGTCGCTGCGGTCGCAGATCGCGATCGTGCAGCAGGAGCCGATCCTGTTCCACCGCTCGCTGGCCGAGAACATCGCCTACAGCAGGCCGGGCGCGACGCAGGCCGAGATCGAGCGCGCGGCAAAGCTCGCCAGCGCGCACGAATTCATCCAGCGTCTGCCCAAGGGTTATGGCACGCTGGTCGGTGAGCGTGGCGTCAAGCTGTCGGGCGGCGAGCGCCAGCGCGTGGCGATTGCCCGTGCCTTCCTGGCCGATGCGCCGATCCTGATTCTCGACGAGGCGACATCCAGCCTCGATTCGGAATCGGAGGTGCTGATCCAGCAGGCGATGGAGCGCCTGATGGTTGGGCGCACGACGCTGATCATCGCGCACCGGTTGTCGACGGTGAGGGCGCTCGATCGGCTGCTCGTCTTCGATCGCGGAGAGATCGTCGAGGAGGGCCGGCACGAGGCGCTGGTACGCCGCGAAGGCGGCATCTATCGCCGCCTGTTCGAACGCCAGGCGCTGGAGCTCACCAAAGGGCTCGTCTAGATCTGGAGCGGGCCGCGAGAGATCGCGGCCCGTTCGTCATGCTGAAGCGGCCCGCAAGAAGATGTAGCCCCATTGGTCGGCTTCCATTCGCGCTCTGGTTGCTTTATTTCTGGTGCAGAGGTGCGGGGGCGCCGCCTTGTCAACGCAAAAGCCATCCGCTACGCCCCGATCATGACAGTTACAGTTCGCTTCGCCCCTTCGCCCACCGGCCGCATCCACATCGGCAATGCGCGCACCGCCTTGTTCAATTGGCTCTTCGCCCTCAAGCACAAGGGGCGGTTTGTCCAGCGCTTCGACGACACCGATGTCGAGCGCTCGCGCCAGGAATTCGCAGACTCCATTCTCTACGACCTGCACTGGCTCGGCATCTTTCCCGACCAGACCGAATACCAGTCGCGCCGCTTTGCCAGCTACGACGCCGCCGTCGACAAGCTCAAGGCATCAGGCGTGCTCTATCCCTGCTATGAGACGCCCGAGGAGCTCGACCTGCGCCGCAAGGTGCGGCGGACGCGCGGTCTGCCGCCGGTCTATGGCCGCGAGGCGCTGAAGCTCACCGATGCCGAGCGCCTGTCCTACGAACATGACGGGCGCAGACCGCACTGGCGTTTCCTGCTGCCCAATTTCGTCTCCGATCCGTTCGAGACCCAGCGCACCGACGTCCATTGGACCGACATCGTGCGCGGCGAGGAGACCGTCGATCTGGCGTCGCTGTCCGATCCGGTGCTGGTGCGCGAGGACGGAACCTATCTCTACACGCTGCCATCGGTTGTCGACGATATCGAGATGGAGATCACCCACGTCATCCGTGGCGACGACCATGTCACCAACACCGGTGTTCAGATCGCGCTGTTCCGCGCACTCGGCGCCGAGCCTCCTGTTTTCGGTCACCACAATCTGCTGACGACGGCTTCCGGCGAGGGCCTGTCCAAGCGCACAGGTGCGCTGTCGATCGAGAGCCTGCGCGACGGCGGCATCGAACCGATGTCGGTTGCCTCGCTCGCCGTGCTTGTCGGCACGTCGGAGAATGTCACCGCGGTGCCCAACCTTCGCGACCTTGCCGAAAAGTTCGATCCGGCCGCGACCTCGAAATCGGCGGCGAAGTTCGATCCTGAGGAACTGGTGGTGCTCAATCGGGCGCTGCTGCACCACATGTCCTTTGACGAGGTGCGTGATCGCCTGATGGTGCTCGGTGTCAGCGGCAACCATGCCGAAGCGTTCTGGATGGCCGTTCGCGGCAATCTTGACAGGCTCCAGGACGCCGTGGCGTGGTGGCGCATCCTGCGCGAAGGGCCGCAGCCGGCTGTCGAGATCGCCGACGAGGACCGCGAATTCGTTGGCCAGGCGCTCGACCTTCTGCCCGAAGAGCCGTGGGACGGCAATGTCTGGAAGGACTGGACGGCCAAGGTGAAGAAAGCGACCGGCCGCAAGGGCAAGGCGCTGTTCATGCCGCTCAGGCTGGCGCTCACCGGTCTTGAGTCGGGCCCGGAACTCGCAGATCTGTTGCCGCTTGTGGGTCGGGAAGGAACGTTGGCCCGACGGCCCTGACCTTGCGGTTGGGATCTGGTGCCGGACGAGGCACCACCGGCGACTGCGGCTCCTCCACCGGCCTGGCCTGCGGGGTGCTCGGTACCGGGCGTCCTTCGCCGGCGATGACCGAAAAATTCCTGTCCAGGCTGACATTGCAGCCGCAGGCCGGAACGCGCGGCAGGTCGAGGCGCTTGTAGCGATAGGCTGTCGCAAGATTGCGGTAGGGCTGGCCGGAGCGGGCTGAAACCATGCTCTCCTGTGGCTGGCCGGCATTGAGGTGATAAAACAGCTCGATCTCGGTTCCAGGGCAGCTGGCTTCGCAATTCTTCTCGTCGCGCTGGAAATCCGAGACATCGGCTGCATTCGACATCGGGAAGAAGTATCCGTCGCAGGTGCGCACGCACAAGGTACGGTATTCGTCCAAGCCTTGTTGCTGGCTGCGGCCGATGACGATGTGCTGCGGATAGCTTTCATTGAAGCTCAGGCTGGTCGCCTCGCCGCCGCGGATGACGATCGCGCCGGCTTGCTCCGTCGCGGGATCGTTGCCTGCGCCTTCTTCCGTCTTCTCGCCCTGGTCGTTGCAACCCGCGAATTGCATCGCATCAAGGATGCGGATGCGCTCGCGCCGGACGTTCCTGTTCGGTTGCGCGGTCTGGCTGTCGAGCTTGCCGAGATTGTCCTGCATCTCAGCGATCTTGGCATTCAGCGCGGCGCACTGAGCGATGACGTCGCCCGAGATCGCCCTGTCGCAGCCAAGGTCGGAAGCCCTGATGCGGGCGAGGTCGATCTGGTCTTGCTGGGTGGTGGCAGCGGCGGCGAATTCATCCGGCTGGATGAAGCTCCCGCTCTCCCGCGTCGGCAAGTTGGCCAACTGGACCTCGAGTTCCAGGCATTCCGCCGACACGGCGAATGCAGATCCGGTGGTCAGCAACGACACGGCGACCGCGGCCAGCAAGGCGATGGCTGGCCGCTTTACCGGGAATTTGCTTCTGCCGCGCCCGAACATCCCGCTTTCCATCGACCTTCCGCGCGACGCGCGGAACATGGCTCGCCTCGAACCCTAGCGCCGACGAGGTTAACCGTTTCTTTGGAAACGGCTACCCGTGCCCGATCAGGACGCCGCGTGCGCGCGCTGCGACGCTTCGACGACGGCGAGTGCCGTCATGTTGACGATGCCGCGCGAGGTAACCGAAGGCGTCAGGATGTGTGCCGGCTGGGCGGTGCCGAGCAGGATCGGCCCGACATGCAGCGCGTCCATCATCGTCTTGACCGTGGTCAGCGCGATGTTCGCCGCATCGAGATTGGGGAAGACCAGCAGGTTGGCTTCGCCCTTCAGCGTCGAATGCGGGAAGACACGCTGGCGCAGCACTTCCGACAGGGCGGAATCGCCATGCATTTCGCCGTCGCTGGCGAGTTCCGGCGCGATGCGCTTCAGGATCGCCGCCGCCGCCCGCATCTTCTGCGCGCTTTGCGAGTCGCGTGACCCGAAATTCGAATGCGACAGCAAGGCCGCCTTGGGCTCGATGCCGAAACGACGGATCTCGTCGGCCGCCAGCATCGTCATCTCGGCGATCTCTTCGGCGGTCGGATCGACGGTCACGTAGGTGTCGGTGAAGAACAGCACGCCGCGCTGCGAGATCAGCATCGACAGCGCCGACAGATCGCGATCCTTGACGCCGTCGCGGGCGCCGACGATCAGCGTGACGTTGCGCAGGTGCCGCTCAAAACGGCCTTCCAGGCCGCAGATCATGGCATCGGCATCGCCGCGCTTCAGCGCGATGGCCGCGATGACCGTGTTGTTGGTGCGCACCATGGTGCGCGCCGCCTCGGGCGTGATGCCCTGGCGGCCGCCGAGGTCGATCAGGTGGTCGACATAGTGACGGTAGCGTGGATCATCCTCGGGATTGATGATGTCGAAGTCGACACCCGGCCGGATGCGCAGACCGTAGCGCTTGATGCGGACCTCGATGACATGCGGACGCCCGATCAGGATCGGCTTGGCCAGCCCTTCCTCCAGCACCACCTGGGCGGCGCGCAGCACGCGCTCGTCTTCGCCGTCGGCGTAGATGACACGCTTGGATGTTGCCTGCTTGGCGTTGGAGAAGATCGGCTTCATCACCAGGCCGGAGCGGAAGACGAAGCGGCTGAGCTTGTCGACATAGGCGTTGAAGTCGGCGATCGGGCGGGTCGCCACGCCGGTTTCGCAGGCCGCCTTGGCAACGGCAGGCGCGATTCTGAGGATCAGCCTGGGGTCGAAGGGCGAGGGGATCAGGAAGTCGGGGCCGAAGGTCGGCGTCTCGCCGGAATAGGCGCGCGCCGCGACATCGGACGGTTCTTCGCGCGCGAGCGCAGCAATTGCGCGCACGGCAGCCATCTTCATTTCTTCATTGATGGCACGCGCGCCGCAATCGAGCGCGCCGCGGAAGATGTAGGGGAAGCACAGGACGTTGTTGACCTGGTTCGGGAAATCAGAGCGTCCGGTGCAGATCATCGCGTCGGGACGGGCGGCACGCGCCACTTCCGGCATGATCTCGGGATTCGGGTTGGCCAGCGCCAGGATCAGCGGCTTGTCCGCCATCTCCGACAGCAGTTCCGGCTTCAGCACACCGGCTGCCGACAGTCCGAGGAAGACGTCTGCGCCGCCGATGACATCAGCCAGGACGCGCGCGTTGGTGTCCTTGACGTATGGGTCCTTCCAGCGGTCCATCTCCTCGACGCGGCCCTTGTGGGCGACGCCGAAACGGTCGGTGACCCAGATGTTCTCGACCTTGGCGCCGAGGGACACCAGCAGGTTGAGGCAGGCGAGTGCCGCGGCACCAGCGCCCGAGGTGACGATCTTGACGTCCTCGATTTTCTTGCCGGCGAGTTCCAGGCCGTTGAGAACGGCGGCCGCGACGATGATCGCGGTGCCGTGCTGGTCGTCATGGAAGACCGGGATGCGCATCTTGGCCTTGAGCTGCTCCTCGACTTCGAAGCACTCTGGGGCCTTGATGTCCTCGAGGTTGATGCCGCCGAAGGTCGGCTCCAGCGCCGCGATGGTGCTCACCATCTGCCCGATCTCGGGCGCGTCGATCTCGATGTCGAAAACGTCGATGCCGGCGAATTTCTTGAACAGAACGGCCTTGCCTTCCATCACCGGCTTGGATGCCAGCGGGCCGATATTGCCGAGACCGAGCACGGCTGTGCCATTGGAAATCACGGCGACCAGATTGGCGCGGCCGGTATAGTCGGCGGCGGTCTCGGGATCATCCTTGATGGCGAGACAAGGGGCGGCGACGCCGGGCGAATAGGCCAGCGCCAGGTCGCGCTGGTTGCCGAGCGGCTTGGTCGCCTGAATCTCGAGCTTGCCGGGAATGGGGTGCTTGTGGAAGAAGAGCGCGGCCTGATCCAGATCGGACAGTGCTTCCTTCTTCTTGTCTTCCCCAGCCATGTCCCGCTCCTTCTGAATCCAACAGCAAAGGCCGTTATTAGCACGGCCAGCACGATTTTCGAGGCTTCAACGGCCAAATGGACGTTGAATCACTTTCAAGCGCCGGAACTGCAATCATTCCAGCGACTTGCGGGTGGCGGTTGAGAGATTGATTCGGTCTTTTGTGAGCTTGGCTGAAACAGCGCGTCCTTGCGACGCGCTGTTGGCTGCCTTTGGGATAGGTTCGTGCCGCCGTGAGCCTAGAATGAGCTCACGTAAAGCCCGCCGTCGACAGGAATGTTCTGGCCGGTCATGTAGCCTGCATGGGTCGAGCACAGGAAGGCGCAGATCTGGCCGAATTCTTCCGGCGTACCGAGGCGGCCGGCTGGTATGCCGGCGCTGAGGCGGGCGCGGCGCGCAGCACCTTCCGCCGGATCCTCGATGCTGCCGGGCTCGTGCGGGCCGCGCAGGCGGTCGGTGTCGAGCTTGCCGGGCAGCATGTTGTTGATGGTGACGTTGCGGTCGGCGACAGTGCGCGCAACGCCTGCCAGGAAGGCTGTCAGGCCGGCGCGGGCGCCGGAGGACAGGTCGAGGCCGGGGATGGGCGTGTAGACCGACAACGAGGTGATGTTGACGATGCGGCCGAAGCCACGCGCCGCCATGCCGTCGATGACAGCTTTGATCAACTCGATGGGCGTGACCATGTTGTTGGTGACGCCGGCAAGGATCTTCTCGCGGTCGAGCTCTCGGAAGTCACGGTAGGGCGGACCGCCATTGTTGTTGACCAGAATGTCGGGGTCAGGGCAGGCGGCGAGCAGGGTCTTCTGGATCGCCGGATCGGAGATGTCGCCGACGATTTCGGTGACCGGCACGCCGTAGCGTTGACGAATTTCGGTTGCCGTGCGGCTCAGGATGCCGGCGTCGCGGCCGTTGAGGAACAGCTCACAGCCGGCTTCGGCCAGCGCCATCGCGCAGCCCTTGCCGAGGCCCTTGCTCGAGGCGCAGACGATTGCCTTCTTCCCGCTGATGCCGAGATCCATGATCGTTCTCCTGTCGGTGATGACCCAGCCTAGAACTGCCCGGCCAAAGCCGCAACCGTCATACGGCTGTTGCATGAATCTGGGCATAGCCACGGCAAAAGCAACGGGTCGATTGCCATGTCCGGCACGAGCACACGCAATTTTCGCACGCTGTTCATCTCAGATGTGCATCTGGGATCGAAGGGAGCGAAGGCCGATTTCCTGATCGACTTCCTGCGTCACCACGAGGCCGAGAAGATCTTCCTCGTCGGCGATATCGTCGATGGTTGGCGCCTGCGCCGGTCCTGGCATTGGCCGCAGACACACAACGACGTCGTCCAGAAATTGCTGCGCCAGGCGCGCAAGGGCACCGAAATCACCTACATCGCCGGCAATCATGACGAGTTCGCCCGCAATTTCCAGGGCGTGCATTTCGGCGGCATCGTCGTTGCCGATCGGGCCATCCACGAGGCGGCCGACGGCAAGCGTTTCCTGGTCATCCATGGCGATCAGTTCGACGCGGTGGTGCAGAACGCCCGCTGGCTCGCCTATCTCGGCGACTTCGCCTATGACGCGGCGATGGCGATGAACCGGCTGGTGGCGCGCTTCCGCCGCACCTTCGGCATGCCATACTGGTCGTTTTCGTCCTGGGCCAAGGTCCGGGTCAAGAAGGCCGTCAACTTCATCGGCGCCTTTCAGGACGTGCTGACCGAGGAAGCGCGGCGTTCGGACGTGGACGGCGTCATCTGCGGCCACATCCACCATCCGACGATCGAGAATTTCGACGGCATCCAGTACATCAACACCGGCGACTGGGTCGAAAACTGCACGGCGGTCGCCGAGGATTTTGATGGCAGCTTCGTCATCCTGCACTGGCCGCACGTGCTGGCGGGCAAGCTGGTCAACGAACCCTTCGTGCCGATGGTCGTCGATCAGCGCGCCGACAAAGCAGCCGCCTGAACGGAACGACATCGATGTGCAGCTCCAGATATGCCTCGCGCCCATGGCGGGATGGACCAGGTTATGCGGCAATTGCCGCGCCGCGCGTTGCCGAGACGCTGCTAAGACGGGCACGGCGGCTCGGCGCGCACCACTCGCCGATGGAAGCGCAGGCCATGCCGCGCCTTGGCCGATAAGGCCGTGGCAACTGGCCCAAGCTTTGGGTAAATGCTCGGCCCCGTTGGCTTTCGTGGCGTGGCCGCCCATGGTAAGGGATCAGGCAAATCGGTGAGGCTTGGTTGGTTCGGGTCGCGCCCGGACACACTTACCCACCATGACATTACCGCCACTCACGCCAGAGCAGCAGGTCAAGCCACGACGCTTTGAACTGCGAATCTCCCTGCTTTTCGCAGCACTTTTCGTGCCGATGGGCGTGCATCTGCCGTATTTTCCGCTGTGGCTCGAAGCCAAGGGGTTCGATCCCGAGCAGATCGCTATCGTGCTGTCGGCGCCAATGTTCCTGCGCGTCATCACAACTCCATTGATCGCGGCCATGGCCGATCGTGCCAAGGACCGCGCCAACGTCTTCATCGTCCTGGCTGCATCGTCCTTGCTTCTGTCGCTCGGCTACTTCCTTGAGCCGACCTACCTCATCGTCTTGGCCGTCTCGCTGGCGCTGGCGGTGGTGTGGACGCCGCATTCGCCGATAGCCGATTCGCTTGCGCTCTCAGGTGTCCGCCGCTTCGGATCGGACTATGCCGCCATGCGCATCTGGGGCTCGATCGCCTTTCTCGCCGGCAGCCTTGGCGCAGGCTTCATCCTGTCGCTGACCGGTGCGGACACGGTGCCGGCGATCATCTCGATCGGCCTGCTCGGCTGCTTCCTGATGTCGTTCATCTCACCGCGCCTTGGCCGACCGCGCAAGGCCTCACCGCTCTCGGCGACCGACATGCAGGCGGCGCCAAAGCTGTTCAACCGCTATTTCCTGCTGATGGCCGGCGGCACCGGCGTCATCATCGGCAGCCACGGCTTTCTCTATGGCTTCGTGTCGATCTACTGGAAGTCGCTCGGCATCAACGAGACGATCGTCGGGTTGCTGTGGAGCTGGGGCGTGGCGGCCGAAATCGTCATGTTCATGTTTTTCACGCGGCTGTTCGGCAACAGATCGACGGCACTGGTGCTCGTTCTGGCGGGCGCAGGCGCTATCGTCCGCTGGGTCGCATACCCGTTGATCTGGCCGCTCGGCCTGGGTGTACCTGGCTTCTTTGCCGTCCAGAGCCTGCACGCCGTGTCGACAGCGCTGGTTCTGATTGGCGTGCAGAAGCTGATCGCCGAGTCGGTTCCGGAAGAGCGCACGGGCGCTGCCCAGGGTGTTGCCTATTTCGCCAACGGCATGTCGATGGCGATCGTGACGCTGCTGTCCGGTCCGCTCTACCAGCGCTTCGGCGTCGACGGCTTCTATTTCATGGCGGCGGTCGCCGCCTGCGCCATCGTGCTTGTGCTGCTTGCATCCCGCTCAGCCCCAAAGTTCGGGCAGGGGCGGCGACACCATTGAACCCTCGTAGACAAGCCCCGGCGAACGGTCGCGCGCCAGGAGCAGCGGGCCGTCGAGGTCGACGAACTCGGCGCCCTGGGCGAGCAGCACCGCAGGCGCCATGGCGAGCGAAGTGCCGACCATGCAGCCGACCATCACCTGGAACCCGAGCGTGCGGGCCTGGTCGCGCAGTTCGAGTGCTGCCGTCAGCCCACCCGACTTGTCGAGCTTGATGTTGACGGCGTCGTAGCGGCCCTTGAGCTCGGCGAGATCGGCGGCGATGTGGACGCTCTCGTCGGCGCAGATCGGCACAGGATGTGGGATGCGGCCGAGGATCTGGTCGGCGCCGGCGGGCAGCGGCTGTTCGATAAGCGCGATGCCGAGCTGGGCGGCAGCGGCAAGGTTCTCGGCGATGTTGGCATCGGTCCAGCCTTCATTGGCGTCGAGGATGATGCGGCTGTCGGGGGCGGCTTCGGTGACCGCGCGGATGCGGGCGATGTCGTTGTCGCCGCCGATCTTGACCTTGAGCAACGGCCGCGCCGCGTTGGCGCGGGCCTGGGCTGCCATAGTCTCGGGTTCGCCGAGCGACAGCGTGTAGGCGGTCTCGAGCGCCAGCGGCGCAGCAATGCCGAGCCTGTCCTTGACCGGCACGCCGCTCAACTTCGCTTCCAGGTCCCAGAGCGCGCAGTCGACGGCGTTGCGCGCTGCACCGGCTGACATCAGCGTCAGAAGGTCGGTGCGCGAAGCACCGTCCTCGATGGCGTGGCGCGCCTGTTCGATCGCCTCAGCCACGCCAGCCATGGTCTCGCCATAACGCTTGTAGGGCACGCACTCGCCGCGTCCGATGACGCCTGATTCGGCGATTTCGCAGGTGATGACCTCGGCTTCGGTCTTGGAACCGCGTGAGATGGTGAACGTTCCGGCGATGGGAAAACGCTCGTCAACGACCGAAAGGACACGCGTCATGAAAATCTGCTCCGTTCAACTGCTTGGCGCGGCTGCGAAAATCGACATGCCGCAGCCGACGCGTTAAGTAGTGTGCCATGTTGACCATCGGCAAACGGGAAGCAAGCGGCGGGGCAGCCGACGGCCGAGATCACCGACCGCAGGTTGCTGTGGCGGAGCGCGAAGGCGTGCTCGCCTGTGTGTTCACCGGGATCTGGACCACCCGCACCGTTGCCTTCGTCGACGCAGAGATGCGCAAGATCGAAGCCCGCAAGGGCTACAAGACCCTGGCGCTCGACCTCGGCGGCATCGAGAAGATCGACACCGCCGGCGCCTGGGTCATCGACAGGCTCGTCAGCGCCAATGAGAAGAAGGGCGTCGAGGTCAGGATGGAAGGCCACAGCGAGGTGGCCAAGATCCTGCTGGGCGCCGTCAGCGAGGCCGTGCGGCGCGAGGGCGAATCTGCCCCGGCTGGTCCGCCCAACATCGTCATGCGCATGCTTGAGGCTGTCGGCCGCCGCGTGTACGAGATGCGCGACGACTTCCTGTCGTCTATGAACATCCTTGGCGCAACAATTCGCGGCGCCCAGATGAAGCTCGGCCGTGGCCATGCGGTCAATCCGGCCGCCATCTTCAACCAGATCGACCGCATGGGCGTCGGCGCCATTCCCGTCGTCGTACTGATGTCGGCAATCGTCGGCGCCATCGTCGCCCAGCAGGGCGCCTACCAGCTTGCCTATTTCGGCGCCGATATCTTCGTCGTCGACCTGGTCGGTGTGCTGGTGTTGCGCGAACTCGGCGTGCTGATGACCGCGATCATGATCGCAGGCCGCTCGGGCAGCGCCATCACCGCCGAGATCGGCTCGATGAAGATGCGCGAAGAGGTCGACGCGCTGACGGTCATCGGGCTCAATCCCATCGGCGTGCTCGTGTTCCCGCGCCTCGTGGCCCTGGTGATTGCGCTTCCATGCCTCACCATCATCGCCAATTTCGCAGCGCTTGGCGGCGGCATGCTGGCGGCATGGCTCTATTCGGACATTCCGATTGCCGCCTTCATCGACCGCCTGCGCCTGGCAATCGACCTCAGCACCATCTTCGCCGGGCTGATCAAGGCGCCGTTCATGGCACTGATCATCGGCACCATCGCTTCCGTCGAGGGCATGAAGGTCGGCGGCAGCGCTGAATCGCTTGGCCGCCACGTCACCGCGTCGGTGGTCAAGGCCATCTTCGTCGTCATCATCCTCGATGGCCTGTTTGCCATGTTCTACGCAGCGATCAACTTCTGACATGGCAAACCGGACACAGACCATCGAGGCGGAGAGCCAAGGCCAGGACGCCAGGGGCGAGGTGTTGCTGTCGGTGCGCGACCTGACGGTGGCCTTTGGCGACAAGGTCATTCTCGAGGATCTCGATCTCGACATCCGGCGCGGCGAAATTCTCGGCTTCGTCGGTGCTTCGGGGTCGGGCAAGTCGGTGCTGTTGCGCACCGTGCTTGGCCTGATCCGCAAGCGATCCGGCACGATCAAGCTGTTCGGCGTCGATCTCGAGCAGGCCAACGAGGAGGAGCGGCTCAGGATCGACATGCGGGTCGGTATGCTGTTCCAGCATGGCGCGCTGTTTTCGGCGCTGACCGTGCTGGAGAACGTCCAGGTGCCGATGCGCGAATATCTCGACCTGCCGAAAAAGCTGATGGACGAGCTCGCCATGCTCAAGATCGAGCTCGTCGGCCTGCCGCCTGACGCGGCCCGCAAGTTTCCGTCCGAGCTTTCCGGCGGCATGATCAAGCGTGCGGCACTGGCGCGTGCGCTGGCGCTCGACCCTGACATCGTCTTCCTCGACGAGCCGACGTCGGGTCTCGACCCCATCGGTGCTGCCGAGTTCGACGAGTTGGTCGGCAAGATGCGCGATACGATGGGGCTCACCGTCTACATGGTCACCCACGATCTCGACAGCCTGTTTTCGGTCTGCGACCGAGTCGCGGTGCTGGGCAACAAGAAGGTGCTCGTCGAAGGCACGATCGAAGATATGCTGAAGAGCGAAGAACCGTGGGTAAGGTCGTATTTCCGCGGAAAACGCGCGCGGCAGCTTGATCTTGCCGCAAGGGCATAGAATGGAATGATGTGATGGAGACCAGGGCAAACTACGTCATTGTCGGTATCTTCACGCTGTTTGCCGTTCTGGCCGCCTTTGCGTTCGTCTACTGGACGGCGGCAATCGGTGAACGTGGCGAGACGGCAACGTTGCGTGTCCGTATTCCCGGTTCCGCATCGGGCTTGGCCAGGGGCAGCTTCGTGCTGTTCAACGGCGTCAAGGTCGGCGATGTCCGGCGCGTCTATCTCGACATTTCCAATCCCCAGGTGGCGATCGCCGACGCCGAGATCGACAAGCTGACGCCGATCACCCAGTCGACACAGGCGGATATCGGCCTCGCCGGCCTGACGGGACAGGCCAATATCGAGCTCAAGGGTGCCAACATCAAGGAGCCCAACCTGCTCGACCAGGCCGAGGCGGAGGGCAAGATCGCCGAGATCGTTGCCAATCCGTCCGCCGTGACCAATCTGCTGCAGACGGCGCAGGACATCTTCAAGCGCGCCGACACGGTGCTCACCAATCTCGAAGGTTTCACCAACGACGTGCGCGGACCGCTGACCGAGACCGTCAGCAATGCCCAGAAATTCTCGGAGTCCTTGGCGCGCAATGCCGATGGTGTTGACAAGTTCCTGGCGAGCGTCAGTGCGCTGTCGGAGCAATTGTCTGCGGTCTCGGGCAAGCTCGATGGCACCATCGAGGCGGCGGAAGGCCTGCTCAAGTCGGTTGACCGTGACAAGGTCAAGAACATCGTTGCCAGTGTCGACACCTTCACCAAGAACCTGAGCGCTCAGAGCGACCAGCTCGACGGCATCGTCAAGGGCGTCAACACCGCGGTCGCCTCGATCAACGACTTCGCCCAGAAGACCCAGCAGACGCTGACCAAGGTCGACGGCGTGCTCGACGGCGTCGATGCGGCCAGCGTGCGTGAGTCGCTCGACAACATCCGCAAGGCCAGCGAAAGTGCCAACCAGGCTGCGGCCGACGTCGCCAAGGTCACCGAAAAGTTCGGCGACCGTGCCGACGACATCGACCAGATCATTACGGACGCCAAGCAGCTGGCGTCGCGCCTCAACGCCGCTTCGGTGCGCGTCGACGGCGTCATGGCCAAGGTCGACAAGCTGCTCGGCTCGGGCGAGGCGGAGGGCGTCATGTCGGACGCCAGCGCCACCTTGAAGTCGTTCAAGCAGGTGGCCGACACGCTGAATTCGCGGCTCGCCACGATCATGGACGGCCTGTCGCGCTTCTCCGGCCAGGGGCTGCGCGACGTCGACGCGCTGGTTCAGGACTCCAGGCGTTCGATCAGCCGCATAGAACAGGCCATTTCCGACCTGGAGCGCAATCCGCAACGCATCATCACCGGCGGCGAGGGCTCGGTGCGCGAGTTTGACGGCCGGGTGCGTCGTTGACATCGCCGGCATGCAATCGCATGAAGGCAAATGAGGGGTGTTCGCGCGCGGCGCGGGTGAGTCTGTTTCGGGGACAGCACGTGAAGGCTGCTAGATCAACTTTGCTGCTGAGCGCAGTCACGCTTGCGCTGTCCGGCTGCACCTCGTTGTTCGTCAGTACGCCGCCGCCGCTCGACACCTACGAGCTGACTGCGCCCGCTGTCGACGGCCGCAACGGCCCGAGCCGCCGCCAGATCCTGATTGCCGAACCTTCGGCGCTCAAATCGCTGGATGGCCAGAGCATCGTCATCAAGCCATCGCCCGGGTCGATACAGTTCCTCAAGGGGGCGCAGTGGTCGGACAGGCTGCCGCGCATCGTCCAGGCACGACTCGCCGAAACCTTCCAGCGCGCCGGCGGCTATATCGGCGTCGGCAAGCCGGGCGAGGGCCTGGCCATCGACTATCAGGTGATCGTCGAGCTGCGCAGCTTCGAGATCAAGGTCGGCGGCGGCGAACGCGCCGACGTCGAGCTGTTCGTCAGGCTGCTCAACGACCGCAACGGCCAGGTGCGCGCCTCGCGCGTCTTCACTGTGAGCGCCCCGGTTTCCGGCGGCGGCAACGATGCCTATGCGGCGGCGCTCGACAGCGCATTCGGCCAGGCCGCGACCGAAATCGTCAAATGGACCGAGACGCTGATCTGACCAGGTCGGTAGGGGAATGAGGCAATAGGGCAGTAGGTTCCCGAACTCTTCCGGTCTGCTTGCCTGGGTTCTTGACGCTTCCTTTCCAACGTGGCGCGCATCTCTCAATGCGACATTCGGCTGCCAAGTCGGCGCAGGCCCCGGCGCTTGCCATGTGACCCAGGGCAGATCAACGCCACAAATCGTAACTTCAGACAGCAAAAGGGGCAGTAGGTTAACACCCCACTGCCCCATTTCCTTATTGGCATACTGCCCTCATGGGCCGCGGCAGCCTTACTTCAGGCGGCCGGCCGCATGTGCGAGCATGGTGTAGACCTTACCGGTATCCGACGTCAGGTAGGTCTTGGTCATGATGCTGTCGCGGTCGTTGCGCGAGACGTCCTTCAGCAGCTTCTCGAAGTCGTCGCAATAGCGGTCGACGGCCGAGCGGAACTCGCCATCCGACTGATATTTACGGCGGATCTCGTCGAAGGTCTGCTGACCCTTGAGCGTGTAGAGGCGGCGGGTGAAGACGTCGCGCTCGCCGCGGCGATAGCGGTCCCAAAGCTCGATCGAGGCGTCGTGGTCGATGGCGCGGGCGATGTCGACCGACAGCGAGTTGAGCGACTCGACGACGTGCAGCGGCGAACGCTGGGCAGGCACGGCGCGTGGTTCTGCCTGGGCAGCGCCCCGGGTCAGCTGCTCTTCGCGTGAAGCACCGGTCAACAGATCGCGGACCCAACCGCCCTGCTGCTGGCCGCCACGGCTGGCGGCCGGTTCACGTGCCGGCTGCTGCGGGGCAGGAGTGGCCGGGCGCTCGATGTCGAGCGTGCCGCGCAGACCGGCGCCACCAAGCGGCACCTGGGGTGCCGGCGGTTCGCGACGCTGCTCGGGCTGAGGCGCTGGGCGACGCGGCGTCGGCTGCTGCGCAGTGCGCAGCGAGGCATCGGAGACATCGACGCTGCGGCCGGACTTGGCGACGATCGCCGACAGTTCCTTGAGCGCGTTGATCTGCTCGGAAACCGCGCGGCGGATGGCCGTCGTCGATTCCTTGGCTTCCTCAGGCATGTCGAGCACGCCCTTCTTGAGCTCGGCGCGGGTGCTTTCGAGCTCGGTCTTGATCGAGCCTGCGGTGCGGCGCATGTCCTCGGTGGCGTCGGCGAAACGCTTGGTCGCTGTCTCGACGACGTCGGAGATCGCCGCACGGATCTTGTCCGCCGACTCCATCGTCTTGCCTTCGGCGTTTTCGAGCGTCTGGCCAACCAGGCGCTCGAACGACTGCATGACGCGCTCGAGGTCTTCCGACTTCTTGACCAGGCCGACAGCCAGGTCTTCCAGCGACGACTGGCGCTCAAGCGTGTGCTCGAGGTTGCTCTGCGCCGAGGACAACAGGTTGGAAGCGCTCGACAGCAGGCGGCTGTGCTCGTCGAACTTGGTGGCGATGGACGCCACCTCGCGCAATGTGCTGGACGACAGGTCGGTCAGGCGATTGGTGTTCGAGTCGACCAGGCGGGCGGCGCTCGAGAATGTCTGAGCGGCCTTTTCGGTGGTGTTGGCGAAGTTCGAGGTGCTGCTGGTCAGGCGCTCGTCGACATTGGCGAGGTTTGCCGTCGCCTGGTCGATGAGGTTGCCCAGCTGCGCGCTCGACGTCGTCATGCGGCCGATCAGGTCGGCGACGCTTTCGGCGAGCGTCGAACGTGCACCCTCGACAGCCGACAGCGTCTCGGCCGTGCGGTTGGCGAGCGCGTCGACGAGAGCGGCGTTTTCCGAACGCAGCTTTTCGGTGGCACGTGCGGTCGCTTCTTCCATCGAGCGGTGAAGCTCGCTGCCGCTTTCGGCGAAGCGGTCGACCAGCGGGCGCGCCGTCTCGTCGAGGATCTTGGCGATCTCGTTCGAGCGTTCGGTCAGCATCGCGTTGAGTTCACGCGTGTTGGTGCCAATGGTGCGTGCAGCTTCGTTGGTGCTCTGGCCGATATGCTGGCCGACGGCGGTGAAGGTCTCGGCGATGACGTTGGCACGGGCGACAAGCTGTGCCTCGGCCTGGGTGACCTGTTCGTTGAGCTTCTGGCCCATCGATTCCGCGCCATAGGCGAGGCGGTTCTCGGCGCTCGACAGATGTTCGCCGATACGGGCTGCGACGCTTTCGGCGCCGGCAGCCAGGCGCTCATCGACATTGGCAAGCGTTTCTTCGATGGCGCGGGCGCGGGCATCGAGATCGGCCGAGGTGCGATGGGCGCGGGCAACGACGCGCTGTTCGGTCTCGTTGAAGGCGCTGGCGATCAGTGCCGCATGCTCGCCGATGCCCGAAGTGCTCTCGGTGACGCGGGCGGCAAGCTGGCGTCCTGCCTCGTCGAAGGCCTGGCCGATTTCCGATGCGCGGCCGAGCAAGGCCTCTGACGTCTGGTCGACGCGTGCAGCGATGCGGCTGTCGGCTTCGTCGAAGGCGCGGCTGATCTCGGCAGCGCGGCCAAGCAGCGTTTCCGCTGTCTGGTCGACGCGTGCAGCGATGCGGCCGTCGGCTTCTTCGAAGGTCCGGCTGATTTCGGCGGCGCGCCCAAGCAGCGATTCTGCCGTACGGTCGACGCGGGCGGCGATGCGGCCGTCGGCTTCTTCGAAGGTACGGCCGATTTCGGCGGCACGGCCGGCAAGCGTGTCGGCGGTCTGGGCCGCACGCGCCGCGAGCCTTTCGTCGGCCTCCTCGAAGTTGCGCACGATTTCGCCGGCACGGCTGCCGAGCGTCGCCGAGCTGTCGGCGACCCGAGCGGCGATACGTTCGTCGGCTGCATCGAAGATGCGGCTGAGTTCGCCGGCGCGGCTGCCCAGCGAATCCGCGCCTTCGGCGATACGGGCGGCGAGCTTCTCGTCGGCAGTGTCGAAGATGCGGCCGAGTTCGGAGGCGCGGGCGGCAAGCGCGTCAGCGGATTCGCCGATGCGCATGCCCAGGCGTTCGTCCGCGGTGTCGAAATTGCGCAGGATGTCGCCGGCGCGAGCCGACAGGGCATCCGCGGTTTCGATGGCGCGGGCGATCAGCGAGCGGTCGGCTGCGTCGAACGTGCTGGCGATCTCGCCTGCCTTGGCCGACAGCGTGTCGGCAGTCTCTTCGGCACGCGCCAGCAGCGCGTTCGACGTTTCGTCGGCGCGGGCGGCAAGGCGACGGTCGGCGTCGTCGAAAGCACGGGCGATGTCTTCGGCCCGCGCGAGCAGGGCGCTCGATGTCTGCTCGGCACGCTCGGCAATGACGCGGTCGGCGTCGCTGAAGGCCTTGCCTGCCTCTTCGTTGAGAGCTGCGGTCACTTCCATGACCTTTTCGCGCAGGGCGCCGGCAACGAAGACGGCGCTCTTTTCGAGCACGCCGCGGACATTGTCGACACCCAGCGACAGGGCGCGTTCCATGGTGGAGGTGCGCTCTTCGATGACGCCGGTCTGGCGGCGGAAGCTCTCTTCGATCTTCTCGATATCGCCGGCAATCGCGTCGGAGATGTCGACGCGGCGTGCCGCGATCTGGTCGATGTGGCCCGATATGGCCAGGTCGATGTCACGGCGGGCATCGCCGAGCTTGCCGAGATCCTCATCGAGCGCACGGGCCATCGTGTCGCGGCCTTCGGCGAGCTTGCCGACATGGCCGGCGACGATGTTGTCGATGGTGGCGCGGCTGTCGTTCAGCATGGCGAGATCGGCTTCGAGCGCCTTGGTCAGCGTGTCGCGGCCGGCGGCCAGCTTGTCGACCTGGCCGAGCATCATGCCGTCGATCTTGGCGAGGTCGGCTTCCAGCGCGCGGCGCAGGATGTCGCGGCCTTCTGCCAGTTTCTCGACCTGGCCGGCAACGAGGCCGTCGATGCCCGAGCGGCTTTCGGCCAGCTTGGCGAGGTCGTCTTCAAGCGCCATGGACAAGGTGCTGCGTTCGGCAACCAGGCGTTCGGCGTGGCTCGATACGAGGCCCTTGACGCTATCGAGGTCGGCTTCGAGCGACCGGGTCAGCATGGCGCGGTCTTCGGCGAGCTTCTCCGACTGGGATGCAACGGTGTTTCGGATGGCATTGAGGTCGGCTTCGAGGGCGCGCTTGAGGATATCGCGGCCTTCGGCCAGCTTCTCGACCTGGCCGGCGACGAGGCCGTCGATTCCCGAGCGGCTTTCAGCCAGCTTGGCGAGATCATCTTCCAGCGCCTTGGACAGCGTACCGCGCTCGGCGACCAGGCGTTCGGCGTGGCTCGACACAAGGCCTTTGACGCTGTCGAGGTCGGCCTCGAGCGAACGCGACAGCATGGATCGATCCTCGGCAAGCTTTTCCGACTGTGCCGTGATCGTGCTGTGGATCGCATTGAGATCGGATTCGAGGGCGCGCTTGAGGATGTCGCGGCCTTCGGCCAGCTTCTCGACCTGCCCGGCGACGAGGCCATCGATGCCGGATCGGCTTTCGGCCAGCTTGGCGAGATCGTCTTCCAATGCCTTGGACAGGGTGCTGCGCTCGGCGATCAGCCGTTCGGCATGGCTCGACACGAGCCCCTTGACGTTGTCGAGGTCGGTCTCGAGCGCGCGCTTGAGGATGTCGCGGCCTTCGGCCAGCTTCTCGACCTGGCCAGCGACGAGACCGTCGATGCTGGCGCGGCTGTCCGCCAGCTTGGCGAGATCGGTTTCCAGCGTCTTGGAGAGCAGAGTGCGCTCGCCGGCAAGTTTTTCGGCATGGCCTTCGATAAGGCCGTGGACGTTGGCGATGTCGGTTTCCAGGCTGCGCGACAGTTCGGCGCGATCGGACGCGATCTTGGAGGAATGGCCGTCAACGAGCGCCTTGATGCCGGCGAGGTCGGTTTCGAGCGCGTTGGCCAGGATGGCGCGGCCCTCGGCGATCTTCTCGACCTGGCCGGCGACGAGGCCGTCGATGCTCGCGCGGCTGTCGGCAAGCTTTCCGAGATCAGCTTCCAGCGCACGCGACAGGATGTTGCGGCCTTCGGCCAGCTTGCCGACGTGGCCAGCGACCATTTCATCAATGTTCGTACGGGCTTGGACGAGTTTCTCGGAGTCTTCGACGAGTGCCTGGGCAAGCTGTTCACGGCCCTGGGCGAGCTGCCTGAACTGGCTGCTGAGCGTGTCGTCGATTGCCTGGCGCGACTGCTCCAGCTTGCGCATGTCGTCGTCGAGGGCGCGCGTGATCAGGCTGCGGCCTTCGGCAAGCTTCTGCACCTGGAAGCCGACGGCGGCCTCGATGCTGGCGCGACCCTCGGCGAACTTGCTGAGGTCGTCGCGTAGCGCTGCTGCCATGCGGTCGCGCGCTTCGGAGAGCTTGGTGGTGTGGTCTTCCACGGCCTGCTCGATGCCGACGCGGGCCTCGGACAGACGCTGGATGTCGCCGTCGAATGCGCGCGACACCTGATGGCGGGCTGCTTCCATGCGGCCGGCGAAATCGCTGGCGCGGGCCTCGAGCATGGTCGAGGTCGAGGTGATGATGTCGGCGAGGTCGGTGCCGATCTGGGTCTTGCCCTGGTCGATCATCGCCGACAGCGAGTCACGGCCCTGGACGAAGGTGGTGGCGATTTCGCGCGCACGCTCGACCAGCGTCTCGTTGATCTGGCGGGCGCGGGCTTCGAGAGCGGCATTGAGCTTGGCAGTGCCGGTGTCGAGCGCTTCGGCGCGGGTCTGGAATTCGCCGATCAGCGCCTGGCCGCGTTCAGCCAGCGTGCGCTCGATGCCGTGCAGGCTCGCCTCGAATTCAGAGTTGATCGTCTTGGCAGCGCCGCCGAGCAGCGAGACCATGCCCGAGGTGCGGTTGTCGAGCAGGTCGGTCAGCGAGCGGGTCACCTCGTCGGTGCTCTGCGTCAGCTTGGCGATGCGGGTGTCGAGCAGGCTGGCGAAGGCTTCGCCTGAGGTCGACAGGCGGTCGCTCAGCGAATCCATGCGGTTGTCGATCGCCTCGAACAGGCCCATGCCGCCTTCGTTGATGCGGTCGATGAGCGTGTCACCGGAATTGGTGATCGTCATCGACAGCTTGGTCGAGGCATTCAGGATGCTGTCACGGATGATGTCGCTGGCCGAGCCGAGTTCGTCGCGCAGCGTCTCATGGGCGCCGGAGATCGAGGCGCGGACGCGCTCCGCGTGGGAGACGACGGCCTCGCGCTCGCTGCCGAGACCATCGACGAGCGAACGGATGCGGGCGGCGTTCTCGGAATAGGAGCGCTCGATCTGGTTGACTTCGGTGTGGACGAGCGTTTCGAGCTCGACGGCACGCGCCAGCGTGCGTTCGATGCCTTCGCCCATGGCCGCCACCTCGCGGCGCACGGCCTGGCCGACCATCATGACGCGGTCCTGTGCCATGTTTTCGGGCTCGGCGAGGCGGAAGGCGACTTCGGTCATCGACTGCGCGGCAATGCGCATTTCCTGGGCGCGGCGGATCATCGCGGCAAAAGCCCAGAACAGCGCGATCGGCACGATGGTGGCGACGAGCAGCATCAGCAGGCCGGGACGTGCCAGCGCGTCGTCGAACGAGCGGATGGTCCAGATGCTGGGCGTGACGATGCGATCGGCCAGCGCCACGGCACCGGCAACCCATGCGACCGAAACCAGGCCGACCATCCAATAGATGGTGCTCGATGCGCGGCGGTTGAGGCTGTGCAGGAGCGACTTGTAATCCTTGGCGCGATCGTCGTTCGCGGGCTTGAAGCCTTCGGGCTGCAGCGGGCGGGTTTCGACGGGGCGCAACTGGGTCGGCGGCTCGGCTGCGCGTGCCACGGGGGCGGGCTCGGCCTTCGGCGCAGCAGCCTTCTGCTTGCGGCCTTCACGTGCCAATTCTTCAGCTGCCTGCGAAATCTGTGCTTCGAGATCGTCCATCGACGCGGCCATGTCGAGGCCGCCTTCGTCGCCGCTCAGGTCGAGGTCGAGCGCCTGCTCGAGCTCCTTGGCCACGTCGAGATCGAGGTTCTTTGTCGGAGTGGATTTCTTCGCCATGCCTTCGCTACCCTGTACTAAAGACGCGGATTTGCTGGACTTTTTGTCCTATTTTTGTCCGCGGCCGAGGCTCAATATGGACTGCCCGTATCGTAGTGACACAATCGGGTAAAGAAAACATGCATTCGCCCCGATACGTAAAAGTTTAAATATAAGGTTAACACTGCAGTGATTATTGGCCCCAATCCCGCACGGTTCCGGGCTTTGTCAGGTTAACGGGTTATCCACACGGACGCCCTAGCTTACCAACCCAAGGGCGAGTGGCGGGGCACGGGTTGAATGGTAACGCGCGAGACGGCTTCGATGGCTTTTGGCATGCCGGGAGGCGAATCCTCGGCATCGGTTCATGGCCGTCCGATCGACCTTGAACATCTTTCCCGGCAGACGATCGGCGACCGCGATGTCGAGCGCGAGGTGCTCGACATGTTCGTCCATCAGGCGCTCTCGGTTCGAGATGCGATCGTCAAGGCCGATCTTGCCGAGCGGCTGATGCTGTGCCACGCCCTGAAAGGTTCGGCGCGTGGCGTTGGCGCATTTCCCATTGCCGACTGCGTGGCGGCGATCGAAGCGGACCCGGACAATGTCGCTCTGATCACGCGGCTTACCCGCCTGATCGACGAGGCGCGCGACTTCATCGCCTCGTTCAGCCGCTGACGTTCGGCGGTGCCTTCCCGGGGGGCGTGCAATGGCCGCAGTAACATTTGTGGACCAGTCAGTGTAATTCCGACAGCCGGCGGCGCTATCGCACGGCAGTTGACACACACGGCGGAGTGATTATCTGCCGTGTGACCTATTTCGGGAACGAGCATGACCAAGCTGACTTACATAGCCCATGATGGCACGCGTTTCGAAGTCGAGGCCGAGAACGGCTCGACCGTGATGGAAAATGCGATCCGCAATGCCGTGCCGGGCATCGAGGCGGAATGTGGCGGCGCTTGCGCCTGCGCGACCTGCCATGTCTATGTCGATGACGCATGGACGGCGATCGTCGGCGAGCCCGAGGCAATGGAAGAAGACATGCTCGACTTCGCCTACGAGGTCCGGCCGTCGTCGCGCCTTTCCTGCCAGATCAAGGTTCGCGACGAACTCGACGGCCTGGTTGTCTCCATTCCCGAGCGCCAGGGCTGACGTTCCCAACTTGGCCTTGCTTGGCATGACAGCTGTTGTCATGCACATTTTCGAAATGCGTGCGTCAGCGGCGAGGTGGCCTTGAGCGACATCACCACAACCGACGTCCTGATCATCGGAGCCGGGCCGATCGGCCTGTTTGCGGTGTTCGAGCTCGGTCTCTTCGACATGCGCTGCCACCTTATCGACATTCTCGACCGCCCCGGCGGGCAATGCGCCGAGCTTTATCCGGAAAAGCCGATCTACGACATTCCCGGCTATCCGGTGATCGGCGCCCAGGAGCTGGTCGACAAGCTTCTGGAACAGATCGCGCCATTCAAGCCCGGTTTCACCTTCAACCGGATGGTGACTGCGCTGGAGCGGCTCGAGCATGGCAGCTTCCGCGTCACGACCGACGAGAATGAGGTGTTCGACGCCAAGGTCGTGGTGATTGCCGCCGGCGGCGGCTCGTTCCAGCCCAAGCGCCCGCCGATCCCTGGCATCGAGGCTTATGAGCAGGCCAGCGTCCGCTATGCGGTTCGGCGCATCGAGGATTTCCGCGATCAGGAGGTGGTCGTCGTTGGCGGCGGGGATTCCGCGCTCGACTGGACGCTCAACCTGGAGCCGGTGGCCAGACGCGTCACGCTGGTCCATCGGCGTCCGGAATTCCGTGCCGCGCCCGACAATGTCGGCAAGATGCATGCGCTGCGCGATGCGGGCGCCATCGACCTTGTGATCGGCCAGGTTTCAGGCCTGTCAGGCGAGGACGGCATATTGCGCTCCGTCACCGTCAAGGGAGCGGATGCCGAAACCGAGGTTGCCTGCACGCGGCTGCTGCCGTTCTTCGGCCTGACCATGAAGTTGGGGCCGGTGGCAGAATGGGGCCTCCATCTTCACGAGAACCAGATCCCGGTCGACACCGAAAAATTCGAAACGTCGGAGCCGGGAATCTTCGCCATCGGCGACATCAACTGGTACCCGGGCAAGCTCAAGCTGATCCTGTCGGGCTTTCATGAAGCCGCGCTGATGACGCAGGCTGCCAAACACATCATCAGCCCCAAGGAACGCGTCGTGTTTCAATACACGACGTCGTCGACGAGCCTGCACAAGAAGCTCGGCGTTCCTGACTGATTTGCAGAGGCCTGGCCCTCAGTTCTTGAGCTTGCCGGCGTCGATGCGCTCCAGCCGGTAGCGCAGCAGCCTGACGATCCGGCTTTCGAAATTGATGCCTTCGATGCGGTCGAATTCCTCCTGTGCCCGGTCATGGGCATTGAGGATGCGGTTGCTCGTCGCCTTTGCCTTGGTGGCGGCGATGTCGCAGCTCTTCTGCTTGCCGATCGCCCTCAGCGCCTGTTCCAGTTCACGGGCGTGGTTCTTGGCAATGACGACGTGGCTTTCCTCGTGGCGCTTGATGTCGGAAGACAGCGTGTTCCAGATCAGCTTGACGTCCTGGGCTGCCTTGCCGTTCTGGCGCCAGCGCGGCAGGATCACCTTGGCCTTGACGGTGACCTGGGCCGAGACGATGGCGCAGCCGCCCTTGACCTCGGCGTAGCCGATGCGGCTGGTGAATTCCATCTGGGTTGCGCCCGGGTGCCTGCCGCCGGTGCTCTTGACCTCGGGCCCGCGCGTCATCAGCTGCTGCTCGATCTCGTCGAGCGTTTTGCCGGTGATGGTGAAATAGCTGTAGGATTTGGACACAGTTGCCGCCTGAACGGGTAGGCAAATGCCTCCAGCGAGTAGGGCGGCCAGGAAGAGTTGCTTCATTAGTTGCCTCTTGGCCTACCTTGCGTTAGGGGCGATGGCGGCGCAACGGAAATCGGATCGTGCCGCTGATGTGACCGTGCAGCGAGTTGAAGCTGCAAGCGTTGATATTTCGTGACGTGGTCTGTGCTCTGGAATTGTTTTGTGGCGACGGCATGACCGGCAAACGATGGCAACTGGCGCATGGGCGCCAACTCGACCTCGGCGACAGGGCGCTTGTGATGGGCATCCTCAACGTCACGCCCGACAGTTTTTCCGACGGCGGCGCGTTCGATGCGCCCGAGCGCGCGCTCGCACAGGCGCGCCGCATGGTCGCCGAAGGGGCCGTGATCATCGATGTCGGCGGTGAATCCACCCGCCCGGGCGCAGCACCTGTTTCTTCAGCCGAAGAGCAGGATCGCGTGCTGCCGATCATCGCCGCACTCGCCCGATCTGGCGATACACTGATCTCCGTCGACACCTACCGCGAGGAGACAGCGCGGCTCGCCGTTGCCGCCGGCGCGCACATCGTCAACGATGTCTGGGGCGCCCAGCGCGAGCCAGGTATTGCCCGGGTCGCAGCCGACACCGGGGCAGGGCTGGTGCTCATGCATACCGGACGCGAGCGCGACAAGCTGCCCGACGTGATCGACGACCAGTTGCTGTTCCTGCGCCGTTCGCTGGAGATCGCCCGGGAGGCCGGTGTCCAGGACGCTCAGATCGTGCTCGATCCGGGCTTCGGCTTCGCCAAGGATGCGGACGAAAATCTCGACCTGATGGCGCGTTTTTCGGAGCTGAAAGGGCTCGGTTATCCGCTGCTCGCCGGCACCTCGCGCAAGCGCTTCGTCGGCCATGTTACCGGGCGCGAAGCAGCCGACCGTGACGCGGGGACGGCGGCGACGAGCGTCATACTCCGCCTGCAGGGCGCGGATATATTTCGCGTCCATGATGTCGCAATCAACGTGGACGCGCTGGCATTCGCAGATGCTATGCTGGCGCGACAGACCAACCTGCCGGGACGCTGACCCAGATGTACCTTATCCGTATGAAAAACTGCGCCTTCTTCGCCCGGCACGGCCTGTTCGACGAAGAAGAGGCACTTGGCCAGCGCTTCTATGTCGATGCCGAGCTGACGGTCGATCCGTCGCGTCCGCTGGAGGACGATTCGATGGACAGCACCGTTGACTACGGCGTTGCCTTCCAGGTCATCGAAAAGATCATTACCGGCCAGCGGCGCTTCCTGATCGAGGCGCTGGCGCAGGAGTGCGGTCGCGCGCTCGCAGCGCGTTTCCCGCAGATCAAGCGGGCCGAAATTACGGTCCGCAAGCCGAATGCGCCCGTGCCCGGCGTCCTCGATTACGTAGAGGTGACCGTTGTCTGGCCAGGTTGAGGAGCGCGGCTTTCTCAGCCTCGGCGGCAACCTGGGCGACCCAGCGAAGTCGATGGCGTCGGCGCTGCACATGCTCGACAGTTCCGGCGGCACGCGCGTTGTGGAAGTCTCGTCTCTGCACCGCACGCCGCCTTGGGGCAAGGTCGATCAGCCCGATTTCCTGAACGTCACCGCCGAAGTCGCTACCACGCTCGCGCCGCTCGAACTGCTGAAGCTCTGCCTCGAGCTCGAGCGGCGGCTGAAACGCGTGCGCATCGAGCGCTGGGGCCCGCGCCTCATCGACATCGACGTGCTCCTGCTGGGCAACAGCAATGTCAGCGATGTCGGACTTGAGATACCGCATCCGCGCATGCTCGACCGTGCGTTCGTCATGGTCCCGCTGGCTGAAATCGCGCCGAATCTCATGCTGGCAGGCAAGTCGGCGGCCGAATGGGCCGCCAGGCTCGACAGCGAAGGCATCGAGAGGCTCGACACCGGCCGCAACTGGTGGCGCAATCTCGGCGAATAGTCAGTGAGACTAGAGACCCAAGGCCGTGGCGATCTTCGGCGCGGCCTGGGACCAATCGTCCTCGATGACGATTCCGTCCGGCAGCGGCGGCAGAAATGCACGCATTTCACGATAGGACATCAGGTTGAACAGATGCGCGTCGGCGACGGCGTCGCGCACCGAGACCAGATTGTGCGGAATGTCGTCGACGAAGGCGACCCTGCGGCTGGTTTCGCCCCGCAACAGCCGCAGCGCGGGGCCCTTGGCCCTTTCAGTGGTCAGAAGCGGGTAGGGGAAACCCAACGCATCGAGATGCCGGCGCCTGATGTCGCGGTGGCGATGCGGCATCGCGGTCAACAGTACCACTTCCGCGCCTGCCGCGAGCCCCGCCACCGCATCGGCAGCGCCAAGTGCCGCCGTCTGCCATTCGCTCTGGGCATGAAAGAAACCGTCGAGCTGCGCCGACACCGCTTCCTGGTCCAGCGGGATCTGTGTCTTCACGTTGATGATGTTGCCGGTCAGCTTGAACGACCTGGCCGAGAAGGCCAGCCCCTGCGCATCGAGGAAGCGCATGAAGGGCACCATGAATTCGAGCAGCACCTCGTCGACGTCGAGCACCAGCAGCGGCCTGGTGTCGCGGGCCAGTTCGGCGATCTGCCGTGCTGTTTCGGGATCTTCGCTCATGCGGAACGCTCGTGATCGTCATTGCCAAGGGGAAGGGCACGCAGGGCGCTGCCTATTTCGCCCGGCGCGATGCCCACTTCCTGCGAGAAGCGCAGCAGCGTCGGCTCATGGGCGAGAATGAAGTTCAGGACGCCGGCCAGGAAGCCGGGCTCCTGCGCAGCTCGGCGGATCTGGTGCGCCTCGATGCCTGATATGGCCAGGAAGCGCGGCAGGAGTTCCGCGTCGGAGGCGACGAAGCCAAGTGCCTGGACTGCCAGCGCTTCGGCGCTTTCCTGCGATTGTTGGTTCTTCTGCATACTGGTGTTCGCCCCGATCGACCTCTGTCGGGAGTAACCGCAAGCAGCCATCGCGGCAACCGCTAAAGCGGTCGCGCAACCATCCGTGATTTGGCTTCGGTGTTTTACGTTTCGTAATGTTCTTGAGTTACGGTCGGATTCGGGGTTGGTGTGCGCATCCGGCGCGCAACAGGATTGCCGCGGGCCTGTGGCGAGCAATCGGGACGGAATTTCTATGGTCAAGAAGGTGATGATCGTCGAGGACAACGAGCTCAACATGAAGCTCTTTCGCGACCTCATCGAGGCAAGCGGCTACGAGACCGTGCGCACGCGCAACGGGCTCGAAGCGCTCGATCTTGCACGGAAGCATCGGCCGGACCTCATCCTGATGGATATCCAATTGCCCGAGGTCTCGGGCCTCGAGGTCACCAAATGGCTGAAGGAGGATGACGACCTCCACACCATCCCCGTCATTGCCGTCACCGCATTCGCCATGAAGGGCGACGAGGAGCGGATCAGGCAGGGCGGTTGCGAAGCCTACATTTCCAAGCCGATCTCGGTGCCGCGCTTTATCGAGACGATCAAATCCTATCTGGGCGATGCCTGATGTGCTCGCCGGCTCGCTCGAGGGACTAGCATGACAGCGCGCATCCTCGTCGTTGACGACATACCGGCCAATGTGAAGCTGCTCGAAGTCCGGCTTCTCGCCGAGTATTTCGAGGTGCTGACCGCCTTCAATGGACCTGATGCCATCGCCGCCTGCGAGGACGGCAAGGTCGATGTCGTGCTGCTCGACGTGATGATGCCCGGCATGGACGGTTTCGAGGTATGCCGCCGCCTGAAGGCCGATCCGGCAACCGCCCACATTCCCGTCGTCATGGTCACTGCGCTCGACCATGTCACCGACCGCGTGCGCGGCCTTGACGTCGGCGCCGACGATTTCCTGACCAAGCCTGTCAACGACCTGCAACTGATCACCCGCGTCAAGAGTCTCGTCCGTCTCAAGGTGCTGACCGACGAGCTCAGGCTGCGCGCCTCGACCACCCACAGCATCGGCATGGACGAGCTTCTGGCCCGATCCGACCTGGTCCGGGGGGAACTGCCGAAGGTCCTGCTCATCGATGAGCAAACGTCTTCCGCTGCTCATATCTGCGCGCTGCTGGATGGCGCCGCCGACGTGCAGTTGGCTGCCGATCCGCAGTCGGGGCTCTTCAACGCGGCCGAAGGTGCCTATGAGTGCATCATCGTGTCGTCAGGGTTTTCCGCGTTCGATCCGCTCAGACTGTGCTCGCAGCTCAGGTCGCTCGACCGCACGCGCTCGCTGCCGATCGTACTGCTGGTCAACAAGGAAGAGGACGACCTTACCGTTCGCGGACTCGAACTCGGCATCAACGACTATCTCGTGCGGCCGCTGGACAGGCAGGAGCTGATCGCGCGCCTGCGCACCCAAGTGCGGCGCAAGCGCTACAATGACGAGCTCAGGCAAAGCGTCAGCCAGACCATTGAGATGGCCGTGACGGATGGCCTGACCGGTCTGCATAACCGCCGCTACCTCGACAGCCACCTGCCGCGGCTGGTCGAACGTGCGGCTGCCCGTCGTCGACCGCTGTCGCTGATGATCACGGACCTCGACCGCTTCAAGCGCATCAACGACACGTTCGGCCATGACGGCGGCGACGAGGTCCTGCGTGAATTTGCACGGCGCGTGAAGAAGAGCGTGCGCGGCATTGATCTCGCTTGCCGATTCGGCGGCGAGGAATTCGTCATCGTGATGCCGGATACCGAAGGCGCGCTGGCCGAGATCGTTGCCGAACGCATCCGCTCCGAAATCGCCAGGACGCCGTTCAAGGTCGGCGGAACCGAGCAGGGCGTGTCGGTGACGGTCAGCGTCGGCGTCTCGGCGCTGGTCATGGAAGGTGACACGGTTGCCGGGCTGATGAAGCGCGCGGATCTGGCGCTTTACGACGCCAAGACACGTGGTCGCAATCGCGTGGTGGCGCGAGCGGCCTGAGCCGCAGTACGGCTTCACGGTCAAGCGCGTTAAGCTCAATCGTTTACCTTAACCCGAGCGATTCGCGAGCCGTGGTTAAGAAAGTGTTGATTTTCAAGCGATCTTGCGCGACTGTGAGATCGAGAAGAAGGACGGGCGCCGGCACGAGGAGCACAGGCCGGATGCCCTATCGATACCCCATGATGCTCAGGTCCGCCGCATCTCCTGGGTCCGTGGGGTCGGCCGGCCGGCACTGGCACATAGTGGCCTCCTCGTACCGCTGCCAGACGCCGACCGGCCCCCTATCTCGAAATCATCCCGTTTTGACTGAGTATGGGGCAGGCGGCTTTCCGTGTGTCCTTCGATGCGTTGGCGCAAGCCGCCGTGCGGTAGACAGTCCTGAAAACGAAAACGCCACCCGATGGGCGGCGTTTTGGAATTCCTGGAGGCAACAAGATTACTTGATCTTGGTTTCCTTGAATTCGACGTGCTTCTTCGCAACCGGGTCGTACTTGCGGAACGACAGCTTTTCCGTCTTCGTGCGGCTGTTCTTGCTCGTCACGTAGAAGAAACCGGTGTCGGCGGTCGACAGAAGCTTGATCTTGATGTTTGCAGCCTTGGCCATGATTCTCGTCCGTTAATCGTCTGGAGTTGCACCCGCCTCAGGACGGGAAAACAACCCGGACGCGGAAAACCTGCGGGACACATAAAGAACGCGCCCGGAAAGTCAAGCCTTGGAGCGCTATCGGCTCGCTTTCGCGGCAATTCGGCCCAGTCCGATGGCGATGTAGCCGCCGAAGAACACCGCCAGCGCCCAGCCGAATCCGTTCGGGCCGAAGACGTCCATGAAGATGCCGATCACCTGCGGCCCAAGGATCATGCCGAGGCCGTAGCAGAAGATGAAGGCGGCGTTGGCCGAGGCCAAGTCGCGGCCTGATAGCTGTGCGCCGAGATGCGCGAGGCCGACGGTGTAGAGTGCCGCCACCACGCCGCCCCAGACAAACAGCATGCCCGCCATCAGGTGCCAGTTGATGGTCAACAACGGCATCGCCAGCGTTCCGCCCAGACCGACGAGGGCGCAGATGAGCAGCAGGATGCGGCGATCGCCGATGCGGTCGCTCAGCATGCCGATCGGAATCTGCAGCAGGAAATTGCCGAGCCCGATCATGGTCAGCAGCATCGCTGCCTCGCCCTCGCTGTAGCCGATGCGCTGGCCGTAGATCGGGAAGAGGGCGAAGCCGCCTGTTTCCACCGCACCGAAGACGAGAACGGCGGCGGTCGCTGTCGGCACGATCCAGATGTAGCGGAAGAAGCCACCCTTGCCGCCTTCGGAGACGATCCTGGGGCTTTCGCTGCGCGCCAGCAAGACGGGAATCGCGGCGATCATGACGAAGGCGAAGGTCAGGCCGAACGGCAGGAAGCCGCTGCTGCCGATCTGCGAGAACAGCCATGGGCCGGCGGCGAAGCCGAGCGAAAGCACGGTGGCATAGATGCCGAGCACTAGGCCGCGCCGATGTGGCGGAGCACAGGTGCTGATCCAGAATTCCGACAGGATGAACAGCACTGTCAGCGCGAAATGCAGCACGGCCCGCAACGGAAACCACATCCAGAAGGACTGGGCGAAATAGAAGCCGACGAAGGCTACGGCGCCGGCCAGAATCATCGCCAGCATCGTCCAGACGACGCCGAAGCGCATGGCGATCGGCGTCGCCAGCGGGGCGGCGGCAATCGAGGCGATGCCGGCGACCGCCGTGTTGAGGCCGATCATCGAGGAGGAATAGCCGCGCGATTCGAGAATCACGCTCAACAGCGGTATGCCCAGCCCAATGGCGATGCCGACGACGCTGATCGAGGCAATGGCCGCTGAAATCGCGCGCCAGTGCACGCGTTCGACGTTTTCAGCCTCCTGAACGGTATCGGTCATGCAAAGCCCTACAGGATGTCGCGGCGGAAGTGTTGGGCAAGCATGCGGTAGAATGGCACCTCGCCACCCGGCTGGAGACCGGGATCGACAGCTAGCCGCTGCCTCAGGTCGCCAAGCACCGACTGGGTGATCGCCGGAATGTCGGCCTGCATGGCATCTGCCAAGGGCAACCAGATCAGTTCCTCGAGCTCGTTTGTCGGTCCGCCCTGAGGCAACTCGACCGCGACGTCGCTGCGCCAGGCGGAGAGGAAGCGTGTGTCGAAACGCCTGACCCGGCCGGGAGGGGTCACCGCGCGCGCGATGAAGCGCAGGCAGCCGAGCGCAGGCGCGACGCCATGCTCGGCAAAGCCTTGCCAGTCGGCCTTGGTGGTCGAGAACGGGCCGCGCCGGCCGATCAGAAGCCCTGCTTCTTCGTAGGTTTCGCGAACAGCCGAAAGCGCAATCGCCCGTGCGCGCGCGACGCTGACCCGGCCGGTGCCGGCGCGCAGCTTGTCCTGCTCGTCGGGATGGAGCTCTTCGGCCACCTTGATGCGGCTGTCTGCCGGGTCGGTGCGGCCGCCGGGAAAGACGAACTTTCCGGGCATGAAGGCATGCTTCATGTGGCGCCGGCCCATCAGCACCAGCACGTCGTCGCCCTTGCGGTCGAGCAGGATCAACGTCGCCGCGTCGCGCGGACGCAAGGGGGCTGGTCCTTTGGCCATTTCCCTGGCTTCGAGCCTGTCGAGGTCTGCTTTGCTAATGCCATCCATCGCGGCTGTCCTAACGGAATGTCGGGTTGGACGGAAGCACTTGCTTGCTCTTGGGCATTGCGCCAGCGCGGGGTCAGGCCTCGGGATGCGTTTCGATCACGTCTTCTTCGCCGCCGAAGCCGTGCATGTAGAGCGCCCATTGCATGCCGACCACGGCGCCCTTCATCGGGCGCAGCAGCGCGAGCGCGGAAACGATGGTCAGCGGTACCCAGATCAGCAGATGCTGCCATAGGGCCAGCTTGCTGGTCGCCTCGACGCCCATGAAGGCGCCGACGACGATGTGGCCGACGATGACAACCACGAGATAGGCGGGCAGGTCGTCGGCGCGATTATGGAAAATCTCCTCGTGGCAGACTTCGCATCTGTCGACAGTCTTGACGAACGACGCAAACAGCCGGCCTTGGCCGCAGTTCGGGCACTTGCAGAGCAGGCCCCGCTTGATCGCTTGCCAGACCGGCCGAGGTTCACGCGCAACCTTGTGGTGGTTGCCGCCGAATACCTGCTCTTCCATCGTCATCTCCTGCCGCGAGGTCCTCGCCGTGGCTGGGAGGCGCGGGCACGCGTTCGTTGCCCCTTGGTCTTGTGGAAGGACCGCTTGGAACCGGGCAGGGGCTTCGGTTCGGTCAGCATCTCGAAGCGCATGGCACCCGCCAGCGGCGCGATCTCGACCAGCTTGACCTCGACACGGTCGGCGAGCTGGTAGCCCTTGCCGGAGCGTTCGCCGAACAGGGCGCGGGCTGCTTCGTCGAAATGGTAATAGTCGTCACCTAGCGATGACACCGGGATGAAACCATCCGCGCCATATTGCGGCAATTGGACAAATAGTCCCGCCTTGACGACGCCGGAAATGCGCGCCTCGAATGTCTCGTCGACGCGCTCGGCCAGGAAACCCGCGACCAGCCTGTCGACGGTCTCGCGCTCTGCTGCCATGGCGCGGCGTTCCGTCTGCGAGATCAGCCCGGCGGTCTCTTCCAGCCGCGCTTCCTCCTGGGGCGTCAGGCCGCCGGCACCGAGGCCGAGCGACCCAATCAGCGCGCGATGCACGATGAGGTCGGCATAACGGCGGATCGGCGAGGTGAAATGCGCGTAGCGGCGCAAATTGAGGCCGAAGTGACCGATATTGTCGGGATTGTATTCGGCCTGGCTCTGCGAACGCAGCACCACCTCGTTGACGAGCTGCTCATTGTCGCCGCCGCGCACCTGCTCGAGGATGCCGTTGAACTGGCTTGGACGCATCGCGGCCCCACGCGCCAGCGACAGGCCGATCGTCTGCAGGAATTCGCGCAGCGATTCCTGCTTGGCCAGCGAAGGGCCGTCATGGATGCGGTAGACGAGCTTCTGCTTCTTGTTCTCCAGCGTCTCGGCAGCCGCGACGTTCGCCTGGATCATGAACTCTTCGATCAGCTTGTGGGCGTCGAGGCGATCGGGAACGATGACGCGGTCCACCGTGCCGTCCGGCTTGAGCAGGATCTTGCGTTCGGGCAGGTCGAGTTCGAGCGGCTGGCGACTGTCGCGGCCGCGCTTGAGCACGTCATAGGCGGCCCATAACGGCTTGAGGACGGTCTCCAGGATCGGCCCGGTCTTCTCATCCGGGATGCCATCGATGGCGGCTTGCGCCTGCGGATAGGCGAGGCGGGCCGAAGACCGCATCATGATGCGGTGGAAGGCGTGCCTGATCTTGCGGCCCTCGGCCGAAAACGTCATGCGCACGGCCAGCGCCGGGCGGTCGACACCTTCGCGCAGCGAGCACAGATCGTTGGAGATGCGCTCGGGCAGCATCGGCACGACGCGGTCGGGGAAGTAGACCGAGTTGCCGCGCTTCAGTGCCTCGTTGTCGAGCGCCGTGCCCGGACGGACATAGGCTGCCACGTCGGCGATAGCGACGGTGATGATGAAGCCGCCGGGGTTCTTCTCGTCGCTGTCGGCGACGGCATAGACGGCGTCGTCGTGATCCTTGGCGTCGGCGGGGTCGATGGTGACCAACGGCAGCTCGCGCCAGTCCTCGCGCTTGCCGTCTAGCGTCGCCGGTTTCACGGCCTCGGCTTCGGCGATCACGTCGGCGGGGAATATGTGGGGAATGTCGTGGGCATGGATGGCGATCATCGAGACCGCCTTCTCATTGGTCAACGAACCCAGTACCGAGACCACCTTGGCGCGCGGCAGGCCGTAACGGCTGGCCCGTTCCGGCACCACTTCGACCAGATCGCCGTCCTTGGCGCCGTTGTGGTGGTCCTTGTCGATCACCAGCTCGGGCTGGCGGCGTTCAACCGGCTCGATGCGGAAGCTGCCGTCCTTGAGGATGCGGAAAATGCCGAGCGCCGTGTCGGCGCGCTTCTCGAACATCTTCATCACGCGGGCGGTGTAGGCCGGCTCGTTGTCGTCGATATGATCGTCGACGGGGAAGGTCTTGGCCAGCACGCGGTCGCCGACGCCGGGCACAGGTCCATTGCCGCTGCGCGACAGCTTGATGGCCACGATCGGGCCGTCAGGCTGTTCGGAGGCGCGGGCCAGAAGCGTGCCTTCGGCGTCGCGGCCAAAAATGTCGAGCACGGCGACATGCGGCAACGCGCCGGCGCGGGTCAGGCGCTTGCGGCTCTTTTCCAACAGACCTTCGTCCTGCAACTCGCGCAGCAGGTGCTTCAGCCAGATGCGGTCGTCGTTCTTGAGCGCAAAGGCCTTGGCGATGTCGCGCTTGCCGCTGCGGTCAGGATTCTCGGCGATGTAGCGCAGAATCTCGTCCCGCGACGGCCGGTAGACGTCCTTGCCACGGACCTCGTCGCTTGCGGCGCGTCTGGTGCCGGCATTTCGTCCGGAAATCTTTCGCGCCACGGTCGCCTAGTCCTTCTTCTTGGCCTTGTTGGCGGCCGCTTTTTTGGTTGTGCTGGCCGCCGGCTTCTTGGCGGCTCGGGCAGGCTTCTTGGCGCCGCCGCCTTTCGCCTCTTTTTCGGCGATCAGCGCGAGTGCCGTTTCCATCGTCACCGTGGCCGGATCGGTGTTCTTCGGCAAGGTAGCATTGACCTTGCCGAAATTGACATAGGCGCCGTACTTGCCGTCGCGCACGGTGACGTTGCCGCCTCCGGCGGGGTGTTCGCCGAGATCCTTCAACGCCGCCGGCGTACCGCCGCCGCGTCCGCCCTTGCCCTTGGCCTGCTTTTCGGCAAGCACCGTGACCGCGCGGTTGAGGCCGATCGAGAACACGTCCTCGATGCTTTCGAGATTGGCATAAGCACCGTCATGCAGCACGAACGGGCCGTAGCGGCCAAGCCCGGCCGAGATCATCTTGCCCGTCTCTGGGTGCTGGCCGACATCGCGTGGCAGTGCCAGCAAGGCGAGCGCCTTTTCGTGATCGATGGACGCAGCCGCCCAGCCCTTGGGCAGGCTGGAGCGCTTGGCGTCCTTGCCATCACCGCGCTGGATGTAGGGGCCGAAGCGGCCGCTGCGCAGCGTGATCTCTTCATTGGTGTAGGGATCGCTGCCCAGAACCTTGGTGCCGTCTTCGAGGCCGCCATTGTCGCCGTTGCCGCCGGGGCCGTCGAGCTGGCGGGTGAAGCCGCATTCGGGATAGTTGGAGCAGCCGACGAAGGCGCCGTACTTGCCGAGCTTGAGCGACAGGTTGCCGGTGCCGCATTTCGGGCAGATACGCGGGTTCGATCCGTCCTCGCGTTCCGGGAAGACCAATGGCGCGAGTTCCTCGTTCAGCGCGTCGAGCACGTTGGTGACGCGCAGTTCCTTGATCTCATCGACCGCACCCGAGAAGTCCTTCCAGAAATCGGCCAGCACGTCGCGCCAGGCGAGCTTGCCGTCCGAGACTTCATCGAGCTTTTCCTCGAGCGAGGCGGTGAAGTCGTACTCGACATAGTGCCGGAAGAAACTCTCCATGAAGGCCGTGACCAGCCGGCCCTTGGCCTGGGGCACGAGCTTGCGGTTCTCGATCTTCACATAGTCGCGGTCCTCAAGCGTCTTGAGCGTGGCGACATAGGTCGAGGGCCGGCCGATGCCGAGCTCTTCCATCTTCTTGATGAAGCTGGCTTCGGAGTAGCGGGGCGGCGGCTCAGTGGTGTGATGGCTGGCGTCGACGCTCTCGCGCTTCAGCGTTTCGTCGGCGCGGATCTCGGGCAGGCGACGGCTTTCCTCGTCTTCCGAATCCTCGTCCTTCTGCTCGGTATAAGCGGCGATGAAGCCGTCGAAACGGGTGACCGAACCGACGGCGCGCAGGCCGGCGATTCTTGACTCGTTGCGCGCCTCGATCTCGACCGTGGTGCGCTCGATCTCGGCCGGCTGCATCTGGCTGGCAATGGCGCGCTTCCAGATCATCTCATAGAGCCGGGCCTGGTCGGCATCGAGGAATTTGCGCATCTCTGCCGGCGTGCGATTGAAGTCGGTCGGCCGAATGGCTTCGTGCGCTTCCTGGGCGTTCTTGGCCTTGGTGGTGTACTGGCGCGCCTTTTCGGGCAGGTACTTTGTGCCGAATTCCTTGGCGATGGCATTGCGTGCGGCTTCGATCGCCTCCGGCGCCATCTGGACGCCGTCGGTACGCATATAGGTAATCAGGCCGGCGGTCTCGCCACCGATCTCCATGCCTTCATAGAGGCGCTGGGCGACCTGCATGGTGCGGCTTGCCGAGAAGCCGAGGCGCGACGACGCAGCCTGCTGCAAGGTCGAGGTGGTGAAGGGCGCGCTCGGGTTGCGCCGGGTCGGCTTGGCCTCGACCGACAGCGTCTTGAAGCTTGCGCCATCGAGCATCGCCTTGATGTCATCGGCCATGGCCTGCGACGAGATGTCGAGCTTCTGCAGCTTCTTGCCGTCGAAGGCGGTCAGCCTGGCTTCAAAGTTTTCGGCACGCGGCGTGCCGAGGATGGCGGCGATCTGCCAATATTCCTCACGCACGAAACGTTCGATCTCGGCTTCGCGGTCGCAGACGAAGCGCAAGGCCACCGACTGCACGCGGCCAGCCGAACGGGCGCCGGGCAGTTTGCGCCACAGCACAGGCGACAGGGTGAAGCCGACAAGATAGTCGAGCGCGCGGCGCGCCAGATAGGCATCGACCAGCGGCGGGTCGATCTCGCGCGGATTGGAGATGGCTTCGAGCACTGCCTGCTTGGTGATCGAGTTGAAGGCGACGCGCTTGATCGTCTTGTCCTTCAGCACGCGCTTCTGCTTCAGCACCTCGAGTACGTGCCAGGCGATGGCTTCACCTTCGCGATCCGGATCGGTTGCGAGGATCAGGCCATCGGCTTCCTTGACCGCCTTGGCGATATCGCTGAGCCGCTTGGCCGATGCGGTGTCGACCGACCAGGACATGGCAAAATCGTCTTCCGGCTTCACCGAGCCGTCCTTGGCCGGCAAATCGCGGACATGGCCGAACGAGGCGAGAACCTTGTAGTTCCGGCCCAGGTACTTGTTGATGCTTTTCACCTTGTTCGGTGACTCGACGACAACGACGTCCATATGTGGCTGATTTTCCAGTGAAGCGCCCAAACAACGGCAAACGGCGCGTGGCGAAGATTTTCAATTCGCTCGTCACATGGCCGCGCTTTTCGGTCCGGTCAAGGGGAAGGGGGCAAAAACGACGGTGAAGAACCGGATTGCAATCCTGGGTATATTAATTCGTCCTGTTGCAATCCCTGCTAGATTTGCTGAATGTCCACCATCGCCGGTTGAGCCGGCTATTGGCGTTGAAATCGGCCTTGGTCACGCGACTCACGCGGGGCGACAGAGGGCCCCTTCCGGACAAGCAGGCACCTGCGCAAAGGCGGGCCAAAACTCTTGATTCCATACTGTCGATGCCTGGCCAGCTCGGCATCCTGGTCGACGCCTCGCGGCACACCCGCTTGTCTGATCGACATGGCCTATGTCGAAGCCGCCGGTGTCGCCCCCGGCGAGCGCCCGTCACATGTCGGGCTCAACGAGCGAAACACGCCCGCCTGAATGGCGCTCGAGCCGACCGGCGAGGTCGAGCTCCAGAAGGATCATGAAGATCTGCGCCGGATGAAGCCCGGTGTGGCGGATCAATTCATCGACCTCGACGGGAACCGGGCCGAGCGCCTCGATCACCCGGGCGCGGTCGCCGTCGACGGGTGGCGGCGTCGCGGTGAAATCAGGCGGTTCCTCGAGTCTGGCCGGTGCAAAAGGCTTGCGTCCAACCAGCGGCGCCAGAGCTTCCAGCACGTCGGCAGCCTCTGTCACCAGTGTCGCGCCATCCTTGAGCAGGCCGTTGCTCCCGGCGGCGCGCGGGTCGAGCGGCGAGCCGGGCACGGCGAAGACCAGGCGTCCCATCTCGCCGGCAAGCCGCGCGCTGATCAGCGAACCCGAACGTTGAGCCGCCTCGACGACGACAAGTCCGAGCGAAAGGCCGGCGACGATGCGATTGCGACGCGGAAAGTCCTGGGCGCGTGGCTCCCAGCCGAACGGCATTTCGGAGACGATGGCACCGCGTTCGGCGATCTCGTCGCAGAGGCCGACATTCTCGGGCGGGTAGGGGCGATCGATGCCGCCGGCCAGGACACCGACCGTACCTGTGTCGAGGCTGCCCTGATGGGCTGCGGTGTCGATGCCGCGGGCCAGTCCCGAGATCACGCCATAGCCGTTGCGACCAAGCTCCGAGGCAAGCATGCGCGCCATCTTGATGCCGGCGAGCGAAGCGTTGCGCGCGCCGACGATGGCCACCGGCGGCAAGCCGAAGACGGCAGCGGTGCCCTTGACGGCGAGCAGCGGCGGTGGGTTGTCCATGCGCGTGAGCGTCTGCGGGTAGTCGTGCTCGCCAAGCGCAACGAAGCGCGCGCCGCATCTGCGCGCCAGCTGCATCTCCGTCTCTGCCTCGGCCATCGAGGGAACCCGAACCGGGCGGTTTGCGCCCCCGGCCATCATGATTTCGGGCAGCATCTCAATTGCCGTTTCGGCGGATCCGAAGCGGTTGATCAGGTCGCGAAAACTTGCGGGGCCGACATTTGGCGTACGGATCAGGCGCAGCCAATGAAGCCGCTGCCGGTCGCTGAGATGCGGCCCGGCGGCGGCGCGGGTCATCCCTTGGACCCGATCCGCGATTCAGTGCCGGCAAGCAGACGCGAGATGTTGGCGCGGTGGCGGATGAAGACGATCAGGCTCATCAGGGCCAGCAGGCCGGCGGCCTTGGGCATGTCGATCATATAAAGAGCAATCGGCACGACGATGGCGGCGGTCAGCGCGGCAAGCGACGAGTAGCGGCTGACGAAGGCGACGAGCAGCCAGGTAACGGCGAAGGCAAGCGCGCCGAGCCCCGACAGGCCGAACAGCACGCCGAGATAGGTGGCGACGCCCTTGCCGCCCTTGAAGCCGAGCCAGATCGGATAGAGATGGCCGATAAAGGCGCCGAGGCCGGCCGCAAGGGCCGCGTCGTGGCTCCAACGAGAAGCGACAAGCACAGCCACCGTGCCCTTGAGCGCGTCGAGCAGCAGCGTCGCTGCCGCCAGCTTCTTGTTGCCGGTGCGCAGCACATTGGTCGCGCCGATATTGCCGGAGCCGATCTTGCGCACGTCGCCGAGGCCGGCAGCGCGGGTCAGCAGCAGGCCGAACGGAATCGAGCCGAGGGCATAGCCGAATACGGCGGCCGCGATGAGCACGTGCATGGCCGTCGGAAAAATGTCATCCGGCATCAAGGTCTGTGGTCTCCCCCGTGGCCTATCAGGCCGAAAACACTGTGCGTCCGCCGACCAAGGTTTTCAAGACCTTGCCTTGCAGCCTGGCGCCTTCGAAGCAGGTGTTCTTGGAGCGCGAGCGGATGTCGGCCTCGCGCACCAGCCACGGCTCGCCAAGATCGACAAGCGCCAGATCTGCCAAGGCGCCGGGCTTCAGCGTACCGCCGGGCAGGCCGAACAGCTTTGCAGGCGCAGTCGAAAGTGCATCGATGATGCGCAGCAGCGGCACTTCGCCATTGTGGTGCAGGCGCAAGGCCACGGCCAGCAACGTCTCCAGGCCGATCGCGCCGACGGCTGCGTCTGCGAAGGGCAGGCGCTTGGTATCGACGTCCTGAGGGTCGTGCGAAGAAACGATCAGGTCGATGGTGCCGTCCTTCAACGCCTCGATCATGGCGATGCGGTCTTCCTCGGCGCGCAAGGGCGGTGCCAGCCGGAAGAAAGTGCGGTATTCGCCGACGTCGTTCTCGTTGAGCGACAGGCTGTTGATCGAGACGCCCGCTGTGACCTTGGTGCCATCGGCCTTGGCGCGCGACACGGCACTTGCCGCCATCGCGGTCGAGATCTTTGCCGCGTGATATTTTCCGCGGGTCAGCCGGGCGAGCGCCATGTCGCGCTCGAGCGGGATGGTCTCGGCCTCGCGCGGAATGCCTGAAAGACCGAGCCAGCTGGCATAAAGGCCTTCGTTCATAACGCCTGACGAGGCGAGGTCAGCGTCCTGCGTTTCATGCGCGATCACCGCGTCGAAGTCGCGGGCATAGGTCAGCGCCCGGCGCATCACCATCGAACTGGCGATGGTGTGGCGTCCGTCAGTGAAGGCGACGGCACCGGCCTCCCGCAGCAGGCCGAACTCGGTCATCTCATGGCCGTCGAGTCCCTTGGTGATGGCCGCCGCCGGGAAGATGTTGACGGATGCGGTTTCCTTGGCGGTGCGCAGAACGAACTCGACCAGCGCGACATTGTCGATGACCGGGTCGGTGTCGGGCATCATGACGACTGACGTGACGCCGCCGGCTGCAGCGGCGATGCTTGCCGAGGCAATCGTCTCGCGATGTTCGCCGCCGGGTTCACCGATGAAGACGCGACCGTCGATCAGGCCGGGTATGATCGCCTTGCCGGTGCAGTCGATGACCTCGGCGCCGCCTGGTATGCCCTGGTTGAGCGCGTCTGCGCCTGCGGCGACGATCTTCTTGCCGTCGACGATGACGGTGCCGGTCTCATCGATGCCGCGCGAGGGGTCAATGAGGCGGGCGCGCTGGAAAACCGTGATGCTCATACGTTCTTTCCGTCGCGATTGCGGCGCGGGTCGAGCAGCGCTTCCATCACCGCCATGCGCACGGCGACGCCCATTTCCACCTGTTCCTGGATCACGCTCTGCGGGCCGTCGGCGATCTCCGAGGCGATTTCCACGCCTCGGTTCATCGGGCCGGGGTGCATTACCAGCGCGTCGGGCTTGGCCGCCTTCAGTTTCTCTGCGTCCAGTCCGTAGTATCGGAAGTACTCGCGTACCGACGGTACGAAGGCGCCGGCCATGCGCTCGCGCTGCAGGCGCAGCATCATCACCACGTCGGCGTCCTTCAGCCCCTCGGCCATCGATTGCGTCACCTCGACGCCCATCTGGGCAATGCCCGACGGCAGCAACGTCGAAGGAGCCACGACCTTGATGCGGGCGCCGAGCGCGTTGAGCAGCAGGATGTTGGAGCGGGCGACGCGCGAATGCAGGATGTCGCCGCAGATCGCCACCGTAAGATGAGCAATGCGGCCCTTGGCGCGGCGGATGGTCAGTGCGTCGAGCAACGCCTGCGTCGGGTGCTCATGCGCGCCGTCGCCGGCATTGACCACCGAGCAGCCAACCTTTTGCGCCAACAGTGCGGCGGCACCCGCCGACTGGTGGCGAATGATCAGGATGTCGGGCCGCATCGCGTTCAGCGTCATCGCCGTGTCGATCAGCGTTTCGCCCTTCTTCACCGAAGAGCTCGCCACCGACATGTTCATGACGTCGGCGCCGAGGCGTTTTCCGGCGAGCTCGAACGACGATTGCGTGCGCGTCGAGGCTTCATAGAACAGATTGATCTGGGTTCTGCCCCGCAACGTCGAAGTCTTCTTCTCCGACTGACGCGAAATGGAGACGGCCGCGTCGGCGCGGTCGAGCAATATTTCGATGTCGAATGGAGAAAGGTCGCGGATGCCAAGAAGATGGCGGTGCGGGTAGGGCGGCAGGGACGATAGGTCTGTCATCTCAAGGCGCTGCTATAGGCTGTGCTTAGGTGACCCGCAAGCCGGCATTTCATCGATGAAAGTTCTCCCACGGGATTTTCGTCGCTTCCAAGCTGGGCCATAAGCTATCGATAAGCATTTCGGCTATAAAGCCGGCCATGGCTGCGGATTCGTGCCCGTCGCCCACACCGATGAAGGACAAGGCGTGACGCAGGACGTGCCGAACCAGCCCCCTCCGCTGACGGGCAGCAATGCCTGGCGCGGTGACCCGCTGCTGATCCAGATCGCGGAAGGCTTCTCCGATCCCGTGCGCCGTGACCTCGACGGGCTAGGCCGCTTCGTGCTGACTCATGAAGCGCAGGACCTGGCGCGGCTCGCCAACAGCGAAGTGCCGAAGCTCAGGACCCATGACCGCCAGGGCCGCCGTATCGATCAGGTCGAGTTCCATCCCGCCTATCACGCGCTGATGCGCCGCTCGATCGCGGGCGGCCTGCATTCCTCCGTCTGGGAGAATGGCGGCACCGAGACCGGCCGCCGCCACCAGGTGCGCGCGGCGCGCTTTTATCTGACAGCACAACTCGAATGCGGGCATCTGTGCCCGATCACCATGACCAATGCCTCGCTTGCTGCCTTGATGGCGAGCCCGAAGCTGTTTCGCGAATGGGCACCGCGTGTCACCACGCGCAAATATGACCAGGCGCAGAAGCCGCCGGTCGAAAAGACCGGGCTGACGCTCGGCATGGGCATGACCGAGAAGCAGGGCGGCACCGACGTGCGCGCCAACACCACCAAGGCCGAGCGTGCCGGCGGCAGTTTCTACCGGCTCACCGGTCACAAATGGTTCATGTCGGCGCCGATGTCGGATGCCTTCCTGATGTTGGCGCAGGCGCCCGAGGGGCTGTCATGCTTCCTCGTTCCGCGCATATTGAGCGACGGCTCGGCCAACGGGCTGCAGTTCCAGCGCCTGAAGGACAAGCTCGGCAACCGCTCGAATGCCTCGTCGGAAGTCGAAATCCAGGGCGCCATCGGTGACCTCGTCGGCGAACCGGGCGGCGGCATCAAGACGATCATGGACATGGTGACGCTGACGCGACTCGACTGCGCCGTCGCCTCCTCGGCGATCATGCGGGCAGGGCTTGCGGAAGCCGTCCATCATACCCGTCACCGCCAGGTGTTCGGTGCCAACCTCGTCGATCAGCCCCTGATGCAGCGCGTGCTGGCCGACATGGCGCTTGATGTCGCCGGCGCGACCGCGCTCGCCTTCCGCCTGGCACGTTCCTTTGACGAAGCGGCATCGGATCGCGGCGAGGCGGCCTTTGCCCGCGCCATGACGCCCGTCGTCAAATACTGGGTCTGCAAGATCGCGCCGGCGCTGCTCTACGAGGCGATGGAGTGCCTCGGCGGCAACGGCTATGTCGAGGAAGCGCCGCTGGCCCGCTATTATCGTGAGGCGCCGGTCAACGCGATCTGGGAGGGCTCGGGCAATGTCATGGCGCTCGACGTGCTGCGCGTTCTGCAACGGGCGCCCGGCCTGTTCGAGGACGTGCTGGCAACGCTTGAGCGTGACCTCGGCCCTGGCGGACGCAGCGTGCTCGGCGTGCTGCGTGCCGCCATGCAGGTCGCATCGTCGGACGAGGGCTCGGCGCGCATCCTGACCGAGCAGCTGGCGATCTCGGCGGCCGCTGCCGAACTGCGCCGCATGGGGGCAGGGCGGATTGCCGACGCCTTCATCGAGACCCGTCTCGCCGGCCAGTGGCGCGGCACCTACGGCATGCTCGACGCGCGCCACGATTCGCGCCTGATCATCGATACGCTCTATCCACAGGTGGGCTGACACGTTCCGGGTCACAGGCCGTCCCATTTTCGGACGGCTGCGGCCAAATTAACCTTAACAAATGGTTTACGTTGCGCGTCGCAGGCGCAGGGCCCACTGTCTTTTGCAAAGAAGCAGGAATCCCGATGCCGGTCCTTTCGAACCAGTTCCAGGGCGATGAAGCCGCCAGACCGCCGGCCAGAGGTAGCGTCTGATGCGCTATATTTTCGCCGTTTGGGCTGCGCCGCTGGTCCTGTTCTGGGGATGGTACTTCCTGTCGATCAACGACCTCCATTTCGGTTACCCGATCCTGAGCCGCGCCCTGAACCTGGCGATCTTCGACCTCTATGGCGAATTGCTCGGCGTCGAAGCGGCCAAGATCCCGTGGATGATCGGCAAGGCCTGCATCATCGACACATTCATCCTTTTGGGAATCTGGGCGTTCCGCCGTCGCAAGCTGATTGCCGAGAAGGTGAGGGGCTGGCGCTCTAATCCCCGGCCGGAGATGCGTCGAGTGTCTGAAGCCGGTCGAGTACACCCTGCAGAATAAAGGCGGCGGCGGCCGAATCGATGCGGCCGTCACGCTTCTTGCGCGAGACGTCCATCTCGATCAGCGCGCGTTCGGCGGCGACCGTCGACAGCCGCTCATCCCAGAACAGGAACGGCAGGTCGGTCAGGTTAGCTGCGTTGCGCACGAAGGCGCGCGACTTCTGGGCGCGTGGCCCCTCGGAGCCATCCATGTTGATCGGCAGGCCGATGACGATCGCACCGGTGTTCTCCTTGGCCAGCATGGCAAGCAAGGCGGCCACGTCTAGCGTGAATTTCTTGCGGATGATGACTTGGCGCGGATGCGAGAAGGAGAGCCCGCGATCGGAGACAGCAACGCCGATCGTCTTGTCGCCGAGGTCGAGCCCGGCTAGCGTCTTTCCGCCGGCCAGCAGCCCGGGCAGTTGTTCAATCGTAACGATGGCCAAGCGGCTTTCCTCTTTGAATTGCCGGATGCGTGCGCCCGGACGGGCAGCGCAGGTCCTAACACCTTGAATTTACGTATCGGCCTCTTTGAAAGGGGCGTCGTGCGTTCTATCCTTTGGCCGGCGAAATGACGAGGAGTGCCGAAACGATGAAGCTGACCTGGTATGGACATTCGGCATTCCGGATTGAAGTCGCTGGCGCTACCATTCTGATCGACCCGTTCCTGACCGGCAATCCGTCATGGGGACAGTCCTGGGAGCAGGCCGCCGAGGGCGTCACCCATGTGCTTTTGACGCACGGCCATGACGACCATATCGGCGATGCCGCAGCGATCCTGAAGAAGACCGGCGCCATGCTCGTCGCCAATTTCGAGATCTGCATGTATCTCGTCGGCCAGGGTGTCGGCGACAAGCAGATCAATCCCGGCAACATCGGCGGCACCGTCGATTGCGGCAGCTTCACCACCACCTTCGTTGCGGCGCTGCATTCGTCGTCGGTCAGCGGGCCGAATGGCGGCAACGTCTATCTCGGCAATCCCGGCGGCCTGGTGCTGCATTTCGCCGAGGAGCGCACGCTTTATCACATGGGCGATACCGACATCTTCTCCGACATGGCGCTGATCAACGAACTGCACGAACCGGTCATCGGCCTCGTGCCGATCGGCGACCGCTTCACCATGGGCGGTGCTGTGGCGGCCCTTGCCTGCCGGCGATTCTTCAAGTTCGAAACGGTGGTGCCATGCCACTTCGCCAGCTTCCCGATCATCGACCAGACGGCGGAACAGTTCGTTGCCGGTCTCGAAGGCTCAGGCATCGAGGTCGTGCTGCCCAGGGTTGGCGTGGCGACCGACATTTGAGCTGGCGGCTGTGCCGCGAAGTGGGGTTTGACATGAAGTTCTTGCGCATTCTTTCGGTGTCCTCGCTGGCAGTGTTCGGCACGTCGGCCCATGCCGCCGACTTCATCAAGGGTGTCTATCTCCAGTCCGAGGAGCTCTGCGCCCAGGCGAAGAAGGATTCGCTGCAGTCGGTCATCGACGCCGGCAGCCTGATCCTGTCGTCGAACGGTCTCGAAAGCGTCGAGTACAATTGCGAGTTCCTCAATGTCACGCGCGCGACGCGGGCGCCTGCATGGGTCGTGACCGCCGTGTGCCAGGAGCCCGGGCATCTGTTCCCAGACACGCTCTCCATCCTCGAACTCAGCCCGACGCAACTCGAGCTCGTTTCAGTGCGCCAGGTCGATCCCGAGGGCGGCCAGACCGACAATGGCGGCACCTACGTGCTGTGCGATGGCGTCGCCATGCCATGAGCATGATCATCGATGTTGCACCGCGCCCGCCGCGCCGTTATAGCCCGACCTGACCAAATTTACCGGCTTTCCGGAGTTTTTCGATGTCCGTTGATCTCAAGACCGTCAAGCGCGTCGCGCATCTCGCCCGTATCGCAGTGAGCGAGGACGATGCCCAGCGCATGACCGGCGAATTGAACGCTATCCTCGGCTTCGTCGAGCAACTCAACGAGGTCGACGTCACGGGCGTCGAGCCAATGACGTCGGTCACGCCGATGGAGATGAAGAAGCGCGTCGATGCCGTCACCGACGGCAACAAGGCGGCCGACATCGTCGCCAACGCGCCTGCCACCGACGAGAATTTCTTCCTTGTGCCGAAAGTGGTGGAATAGGCCCTGCCGGCCAGTCCGTCGTCTCATCAAAAGCAGCTTTCGGCTGCGTGACCCCGAAGTGAATTCGCCATGACCGACCTGACCAGACTGACGATTGCCGAAGCGCGCGAGAAGCTGCGCGGCAAGGAGATCACCGCCACGGAGCTGACCGACGCCTACGTCAAGGCGATCGATCAGGCCAACGCGACCTTCAACGCGTATGTCGCCACCACGCCTGAAAAGGCGCGCGAGATGGCCAAGGCGTCCGACGCCAGGCTCGCCAGGGGCGACGGCGGTGCGCTCGAGGGCATTCCGCTCGGCATCAAGGATCTGTTCGCCACCGAAGGCGTGCATACCCAGGCCTGCAGCCATGTGCTGGACGGTTTCGAGCCGCGCTACGAATCGACGGTGACGGCCAATCTGTGGGCCGACGGTGCTGTCATGCTCGGCAAGCTCAACATGGACGAGTTCGCCATGGGCTCGTCCAACGAGACCTCCTATTACGGTCCAGTGATCAACCCGTGGCGGCGGTCGCGCACCGAGACGGTGGTGATGCCGACAACCCATCAAGGCGATGGCGGCTTCGTTGCATCAGGTGGCGCAAGGACCGCGCGCAGCTATGACAACATGCAACTTGTGCCAGGCGGCTCCTCGGGTGGCTCTGCGGCAGCCGTTTCGGCCTTCCTCTGCGCCGGTGCGACGGCCACCGACACGGGCGGCTCGATCCGCCAGCCGGCGGCCTTTACCGGCACTGTCGGCATCAAGCCGACCTATGGCCGTGTTTCGCGCTGGGGCACCGTTGCTTTCGCCTCGTCGCTCGATCAGGCCGGTCCGATCGCCCGCGACGTGCGCGACGCTGCGATCCTGCTCAAGTCGATGGCCTCCGTCGATGCCAAGGACACCACTTCGGTCGACTTGCCGGTGCCGGACTACGAAGCGGCGATCGGCAAGTCGGTCAAGGGCATGAAGATCGGCATTCCCAAGGAATACCGCGTCGACGGCATGCCCGAGGACATCGAGGCACTTTGGCAGAAGGGCATTGCCTGGCTCAGGGATGCCGGCGCCGAGATCGTCGATATCTCGCTGCCGCATACCAAATACGCGCTGCCAGCCTATTACATCGTGGCGCCTGCCGAAGCGTCGTCGAACCTCGCTCGCTATGACGGCGTCCGCTACGGCCTGCGCGTGCCGGGCAAGGACATCATAGAGATGTACGAGAACACTCGCGCCGCCGGCTTCGGCCGCGAGGTCAAGCGCCGCATCATGATCGGCACCTATGTGCTGTCGGCCGGCTATTACGACGCCTACTACCTCCAGGCGCAGAAAGTGCGCACGCTGATCAAGCGCGACTTCGAACTGGCGTTTGCCGCCGGCGTCGATGTCATCCTGACGCCGGCAACGCCTTCGGCCGCGTTCGGCGTCGCCGACGAGGACATGGCCGCAGATCCGGTCAAGATGTATCTCAACGACATCTTCACGGTGACGGTGAACATGGCCGGCCTGCCTGGCATCGCCGTCCCCGCCGGCCTCGACGGCCACGGCCTGCCGCTCGGCCTACAACTGATCGGGCGCCCGTTTGACGAAGAGACGCTGTTCCAGACCGCTCATGTCATCGAGCAGGCCGCTGGCCGTTTCCAGCCGGACAAATGGTGGTAGGCGTATAGCGCCTATCAGCCGAAGCCGGGCACGTGTCAGCTGTCCAGTCGAGCAAGTCCGGGGTCGTACTTTGCGGGCTGACATAGTAGTGGATTGGAGGGGGCTCCATTCCACTACGGACGGCATATCGGTTTGTTCTTCTATCTCTCCAAGATCTTCTGGTTCTTCGCCCAGCCGCTCAATTTCGCAATCTTCCTGCTTGCGGCCGGGCTCGTTGCCAGCTTCTTCGGGCGCCGGCGCCTCTTCCGCATTGCGACTTTCGCCTCGCTGATGATTCTGGCCCTCGCGACCTGGACCTCGCTTGGCTCGCTGATGCTCAATCCGTTGGAAGAGCGGTTCCAGCGACCAGCCCAGCCGGCCAGGGTCGACGGCATCATCGTGCTCGGTGGCGGCTTCGAGGGCGCGATCAATCTGGTGCGGGGCGGCTATGAGCTCAACAGCGGTGGCGACCGCATGGTCGAGACGGCGATCCTTGCCAGGCGCTATCCCGATGCGAAGGTCGTCATTTCAGGCGGCACAGGAACGCTGGTACTCGAAGGCGAAGGCGATGCCGACACGGCGCCGCGCCTGCTCGAAGCGCTCGGGGTGGCGCGCGACAGGCTGATTCTCGAAAACCGTTCGCGGAACACTTACGAAAATGCGCTGTTCTCCAAGGAGATGGTGACGCCAAAGCCTGGCGAGACGTGGCTGCTGGTCACCTCGGCCTTCCACATGCCGCGTTCGATGGCGCTGTTTGCCAAGGCCGGTTTCGATGTCACCGCCTGGCCTGTCGACTACCGGACATCGGGCGAAGAGGGCGTCGGCCTGTTCACCGACAACCCCGCCGATTCGCTGCAGAACACGACGATGGCGATGCGCGAATGGATCGGCCTTCTCGCCTACTGGCTGTCGGGTCGAATCGACGATCCGTTTCCAGGCCCGAAATCCTGAACCAGCACCGCCTTGCGAGCCTCGGAAAAGAACTGGCGTCTGATCAGCACCGCGAGCAGCACCACTGTGGTGACGAAGAAGACGCGCGCGTCGACGAACCAGCCGAGATAGCCGATCGAGAAAAACACGCCGCGCAGGCCGGCGTTGAAATGCTTGCCGGCCAGCTGGTTCATCCGGGTCGCCCGCATGACTGCGACGTCGATCGCCGCGTTGGGCTCGCTGCCGGGGCTGAGCTGGGGAACGGCGCCGATCAGGATCGAGCAGTAGTTGAACAGCCGGTAGGCCCAGCCGAACTTGAAGAACGAATAGGCCAGGATGACGATCAGGCCGATGACCTTGATCTCGAACAGTGGCCGTGCGGTGGCGCCTGCAAGCGGCACGTCGCTCAAGATGGCCAGAACGCGATCGGAGGCGCCAAGCAGGGCAAAGCAGCCGCCGACGGCAATCAGCGAGCTGGAGGCGAAGAAGGCGGTGCCTTGCTGCAGCCCGTTCATGATCGAGGTGTCGACGATCCTGACCTCGCGCCGAGCCATCGTCGCCATCCAGGCGGCACGTTGGGCGTTCATCGCCCGCGTCAGCGACATGCGCGTGACAATATGGCCTTCGGCGCCAAGGGCATGAAATACCCAGCCGGCGAGGAAGAACGCCAGTGCCGCGATGTCGAGAGCGCCCAATGGGCCGGTCATGGAAACGGAATCGTTGATCATCCAGTGCAGGCTAGCATGTGCGCCGCACCTATTTCGAGATCATCTGCCTGCCACGGCAGTGTCACAGGTGTTTAGAAAGCGTGAATCGTGAATTCGGCATAAGTGCCTGATTTGATTAAAAATGGATTGATGGCCGCATGGCTGCCATGCAGATTTCGCCATGCTTTGGCCATTTTTTGCAATTGCGAAGGCGCGCGCAAAGGCGTATCCAGCAGGCAACTCGGCCGCGTGCTGAGGCGGACCCACCGCCCGCTGACCGAACCACAAGGATCTTGCTAAACATCATGGATGACGGCGTTCAGAAATCCTGCTGGGGCCTTACGGCCAAGGCAGTGATTGGCTTTGCAGGTTTTCTTCTTATTGCCTGGCTGGTGAGCGGTGCCGAAACGGCAGCTGTCGTGGCCGCCGGCTGATCGAAAATCGCCAGGATTGGATACAAAAAGCGCGGCTGGGCCGCGCTTTTTTGGCCTTGCGTTGTCAGGCGGTTTTTTCAAATGTCGCGCGCTGAGCAAACCACGTCGGATCGCGCCTAGCCACAGACGTGAAAAGGGCGGAATGATCGTATACGCGACATGAGCCGCCGACGTCGCAGGGAGTGAGATTTGTTTCTTTCGGTATTCGACCTGTTCAAGATCGGCATTGGTCCGTCGAGCTCGCACACGATGGGGCCGATGACGGCGGCCGCGCGTTTTCTTGACGAGATCCTCACCGGCGACTGGCCGCGCCCGGCCGGCGCCAAGGTCGACCGCGTCGGCGCCAGCCTGCACGGTTCGCTCGCCTATACCGGCGTCGGCCACGGAACCGACCGCGCCGTCATGCTCGGCCTCTACGGGCTGACCCCTGTCACCGTCGACCCGGACCAGACGGACGGCATCGTCGAGCAGATCTCGCGCGACAAGCGTGTGTCGCCGGAGGGCCATCCGTCCTATCGCTTCGATCCGGGCATCGATCTTGTGCTCGACAAGAAGACGCCACTGCTCGGCCACGCTAACGGCATGGCGTTTTACGCTTATGACGCGAGCGACCGCCTGCTGCTCAAGCGCATCTATTACTCCATCGGCGGCGGCTTCGTCGTTTCAGAGGAAGAGCTGCAGCGCATGAAGGCCAAGACCGCGGCTCCGGCGGCGGGCAAGCGTGTGCCCTATCCGTTTGCGAATGCCGTCGAAATGCTGGCTATGGCGTCGCGGAGCGGGCTCTCCATTGCCGAGATGAAGCGCGCCAATGAAGAAATCCACATGCAGCGCGCTGATCTCGATGCCGGTCTTGATGCCGTCTGGGACGCAATGAGCCGCTGTATCGACCGTGGCCTGTCGCAGGACGGTATCATGCCGGGCGGCCTCAAGGTTCGTCGTCGCGCCCGCCAGCTGCACGACAAGCTGCAGGAGCAGTGGAGCCAGAACCGGCCCAACCCGCTGCTTGCCAATGACTGGCTGTCGATCTACGCCATGGCCGTCAACGAAGAGAATGCCGCCGGCGGCCGTGTCGTCACGGCGCCCACCAACGGTGCTGCCGGCACGCTGCCGGCCGTCCTGCGCTACTGGCTGCATTTCCATGTCGAGGCGGACAAGGACAGCATCCGCGACTTCCTGCTGACTGCAGCCGCCGTGGGCGGCATCATCAAGACCAACGCCTCCATTTCCGGCGCCGAGGTCGGCTGCCAGGGCGAGGTCGGCTCGGCGTCGGCGATGGCGGCGGCCGGGCTGTGCGCCGTCATGGGCGGTACACCCGAGCAGGTCGAGAACGCCGCCGAGATCGCGCTCGAACACCATCTCGGCATGACCTGCGATCCCGTCGGCGGCCTTGTCCAGGTGCCGTGCATCGAGCGCAACGCGCTCGGCGCGGTCAAGGCGGTCACCGCGGCCTCGCTCGCCATCAAGGGCGACGGCAAGCATTTCGTGCCGCTCGACGCCGCCATCGAGACGATGCGCCAGACCGGCATGGACATGAGCGAGAAGTACAAGGAAACCAGCCTTGGCGGTCTCGCGGTCAACGTCGTCGAGTGCTGAGGGTGTCCGACGGGCTGGCCCAACGGGCCAGCCTGTGCAAAACCACTGGCGGCGTTGAATGCGTCTGACGGAGACGCTAGTTTTCAGCCTATGTCACTGAACATGCTAAAGCTCTGCGTCGGCTGCGACAGCGTCGAGGATCTCGAGGAATGGATCGCCTTCCGCTTGGACGAGCGCAGGCGCGATGGCGAGCCGGTGGAGCAGTTCCACACCACGCGCATGGTGCCGACCCGCGGTGCCGAACTGACGTCGGGTGGCTCGCTCTACTGGGTTATCAAGGGCAACGTTCAGTGCCGCCAGCGCTTGCTGGAAATCCGGCCCTTCACCGATGCAGAAGGCATTGGCCGTTGCCATCTCATTCTCGAGCCGACCGTTGTGCGCACCGACTGGCAGCCGCGCCGCGCCTTCCAGGGCTGGCGCTACCTCAAGCCGGTAGATGCGCCGGCCGATCTCGGCCAGGGCAATGCAGCGCTGGCCGAAATGCCGCCAAAGCTGCGGCTCGAACTTGCCGAACTCGGGCTACTCTAACTCGGGTGCCGAAGCCCGCAACGACGGGCTTGCAAGCTATCGCGCGCCGCCACATCTTCTTTGGTGATGAGCGACCAAAGCAAACCTCCGGCTGCGTCAGCCAATCACCCGCCGGTCGAGCGCCGTTCGGATTCCGCGGCGATCGACGCATTCGTGCGCCAGGCGCGCGCGCTGGCCACCGGCAAGGCCAATGGTCGACTGGTGCTGGCGCTCGACGCCACGATGAGCCGGCAGCCGACCTGGGATCTCGCCTGTGAATTGCAGGGCCAGATGTTCGACGCCGTCGGCAACACCGGCAGGTTGAACGTGCAGCTTGTCTATTTCCGCGGGCTTGGCGAATGCCGGGCGTCCAAATTTGTTGCCAAGACGGCGTCACTCAAGCAGCTGATGACGTCCATCCAGTGCCGCAGCGGTCAGACGCAGGTCGGCAAGGTGCTGGCGCATGCGCTCAAGGAGACGTCGTCCGCCAAGGTCGATGCGCTGGTCTACATCGGCGATGCGATGGAAGAGAACATCGACGAACTGGCCGAAAAGGCCGGCAAACTTGGCTTGTTAGGCGTTCCGGCCTTCGTCTTCCAGGAAGGCCATGACGCAGACGCCGAGCGCGCCTTCAAGGAGATCGCGCGGCTCAGCAAGGGCGCCTGGTTCCGCTTTGACCGCAAGGCCGCGGCGACCTTGTCGAAGCTTTTGTCCGCGGTCGCCGTCTTTGCCACGGGCGGCATCAAGGCGCTGGAGGCGAGGGGCCGTCCCGAGGACATTCTGATGATCGAGCATTTGAGGAGCGGCAAGGCGCCATGACAGTTCTCGCCGTCCTCGCCGCTGTCCTGGTATTTTCGACGCTGGCCGTCACCATCTTCTTGCGCGCAGATGCGACCCAGCTCGCCAGGGCGCTGAAGATGGCAGGGCCATTGGCGCTGGGGCTGGTTGGCGTGGTTCTGTTGCTGTTGGGTCGGGCAGCCGTCGGCGGCGGCCTGATCTCCGCGGCCCTGGCCTGGTATGCGGCCGGAAGGAGGGGGGCTTCTACCAGTCGAACGCCGGGGCGGCGTTCGACCGTAAGGACCGCGGCGCTCGAAATGGAGCTTGATCACGACACAGGTGGCCTGCAGGGGTTCGTCCTGGCCGGCCACCAGGAAGGCAAGTCACTCGCCTCACTCGGCCTTACTGAACTCAAGGCACTCTACAAGGAACTGTCCGGCGATCCGGAAAGCCTACAGCTACTTGAGACCTATCTTGACGGCCGCTTTCCCGTTTGGCGAGAAGACGCGCAACCTGACCGAGACGACGGGCAGCGTGTTGCGCCAAGTTCTGGCGCCATGACTAAGGAGGAGGCCTACAAGGTCCTTGGTCTTGAAGCGGGGGCCGCCGCGGCGGATGTCCGCAAGGCGCATCGACGACTGATTCAGCGCCTGCATCCCGATCTCGGAGGCTCGTCTTTCCTCGCGGCGAGGATCAACGAAGCCAAGGACGTCCTTCTCTCCGATCATCACTAGACTCTCCTTCGACACAGAACTTTCCAGGAGGTTGGGGGCGCCTACTGCGCGATGGCGTAGCAGGCGATCTTCTTCTTCTTCAGTGCGTTGCAGGCATTCCAGGCGGAGTCCTTGGATTCAAAGCCGGCAAAGCGGGCACGGAAGTAGGTCACGCCGCCCTTTTCGAAGGGCACGGTGAAGGGCGAAGCCTTGGCAAGTGCTGCTCCAGCCTGCTTTGCCGTCTTGTCGAGGATGGCACGCGCCTCGCCGTCGCTCGGCGACGACGCGACCTGGATCGCCCAGCCCGACGGGACTGACGCGGTTTTCATCTGGTCGAGGGCCTGGACGGCCGGAGCGCGCTCTTCTGCGTAGGCCTGCTCGACGCCCTCAGCGGGAGCGCGATCCTTGGCCTTGCGGATCTGGAACGGAATCTTGCCGCCGAAACGTTCGGTCGAAGCCATGGCGATCTTCGGCTCGGTGGTGCGTGCGATGACCGGCTTCGGAGCGGGCACGGCAGCAGCCACGACAACTTCGTCGCTCTCGGCGGCCTCATCGGCGGAAGCGTCGGCGACGACGATCTCCTCGGCTTCCGGGCGCATGTCGGGCGTCGGCGCATTGCGCTTGGGCAGCTGAGCCTTGGCGACCGCGACGGCCGGCATCGGCGTATCGGTCTTGGCGATCAGGTCGCCACCGCCGCGCTTCGAGGCCTGCGGCATGTAGGTCTTGATCAGTTCAGCCATCTTGTTGTCACGGCTGGCGCCGCTGGTGCCGCCGAGAACCACGGCGACGATGCGGCGGTTGCCGTCCTGCACCGACGAGACCAGGTTGAAGCCCGAGGCGCGGGTGTAGCCGGTCTTGATGCCGTCGACGCCCTTGATGCGGCCGAGCAGGCGATTGTGGTTGGCGATACGCTGGCGACCGAAGGCGAAGGAGCGCGTCGAGAAGTAGCTGTAATATTGCGGGAAATGCTCGCGCAACGCGATGCCGAGCTTGGCCATGTCGCGTGCGGTGGTGAACTGGGCGGTGTTGGGCAGGCCGTTGGCATTGCGGAACACGGTGCCCTTCATGCCTAGGCTGCGTGCCTTGGCGGTCATCATGCGGGCGAAGTTTTCTTCCGAGCCGCCGATCATTTCGCCGAGCGCGGTCGAGGCATCGTTCGCCGAGCGCGTGATGAGCGAGAGAATCGCTGCTTCGACGCTGATCGAACCGCCTGCCTTGACGCCGATCTTGGTCGGCGGCTCGGCGGCTGCGTTCTTGGAAAACACGACCTTGGTATCTTTCTGGATTCGACCCTTCGAAAGCGCCTCGAAGGTCAGATAGAGCGTCATCATCTTGGTCAGCGACGCCGGATAGCGCCGGGAATCGGCACTCGAGGAGTGAAGGGTTTCACCGGTGTTCGCATCGACGACGATCGCTGCGTAGCGACTGTCCCTGGTCGCCTTGGCTGCAGAAACAGGAGCCACCGACGCCATCCCTATGGCTGCGGCGAGGGTGAAAACCATGAACGATTTGATGGAGATGGCCGACTTGAGCACTTTACCCGGCAACGCTTGACGCACTGTTACACCCTTGAATTATTGTTGCATGTGGGGCGGCAAAGGTTCCTGCCCCGTATCGATGCACAGTAGGGTCACAGCGTTACCAATCCGTTTATGGTAACCGGCTCGTTCACACTTTTGCTTGGGCTTTAGTCTAACTTTACCGAACGGGATCGTCGCTTCGGGCGGTATGGAATGACGCGGGGTCAGTTGACATTTTGTGCGCTGCACAATATCTAGACTGCATCGCACAATCACATAGCGCAGCGCGCGGAACCCGAAAGGATGCAGCGATGACCCAGACCTATGAAGATTTCAGCAAATACGGCAAGGACTTCGTCGACACCGGCCTGAAGAGCTTCGCTTCGCTCTCCAAGGGCGCGCAGGCGATCGCCACCGAGACGACCGACTACACCAAGAAGAGCTTCGAGGCAGGTGCTGCCACCTTCGAGAAGCTGCTCGGCGTCAAGTCGCTCGAGAAGGCCGTCGAAATCCAGACCGACTATGCCAAGCAGGCTTATGAAGGTTTTGTCGCTGAGGCGACCAAGCTCGGCGAACTTTATGCCGAACTCGCCAAGGATGCCTACAAGCCGTTTGAGTCGCTCGTCGCCAAGGCGAAGTGATCGACTGATCCCCGATTTCAGGGGGCTGGATTGAAAGATCCGGCAGATAAGACCCGGTTGCGCCCGCGCAGCCGGGTTTTTTGTTTTTCTTTTGCACAAGTGCTTCACGTTTATGGCAATTCGGGCCATGCCGCCCCCGTCACCATATTGTCAGCACGTCAGAAGGGCTTAAAATCCCCCTAATGACACCTACATGACGAAGTGTCGGAATTGATGAAGGGCAGGACCAGATTGACGACCGGCTTGGAAGCCACGAACTTCGACGTGGCGCGGATGCAGAGCGGTGACGAGGGAGGCAACGGCCCAGGCCGCGGCACCGCAGTCATTACCCGTACGAAGACCAAGACCAAGCGGCCGAGCCTCTACCGGGTGCTCATCCTCAACGACGACTACACCCCGATGGAGTTCGTCGTGCATGTGCTCGAACGCTTCTTCCAGAAGGACAGGGAGGCCGCTACCCGCATCATGCTGCATGTCCACAACCATGGCGTCGGCGAATGCGGGATCTACACGTTCGAAGTGGCCGAGACAAAGGTGTCCCAGGTCATGGATTTCGCCAGACAAAATCAGCATCCGCTGCAATGCGTGATGGAGAAGAAGTGAGGTATTGAATGCCGGCTTTCTCCCAGGGCCTCGAAAAAGCGCTGCATCAGGCGTTGACGCTCGCCAACGAGCGTCACCATGAATATGCGACGCTCGAACATCTGCTGCTCGCTCTCATCGACGACAATGAGGCAGCAGCGGTCATGCGCGCCTGCAACGTCGATCTCGACGAACTCAAGCAGACAGTGCTGACCTATATCGACACCGAGCTCGACAATCTCGTCACCGGCTATGACGAGGATTCGAAGCCGACCGCCGGTTTCCAGCGCGTCATCCAGCGCGCCGTCATCCACGTCCAGTCGTCCGGCCGCGAGGAAGTGTCCGGCGCCAACGTGCTCGTTGCGATCTTCGCCGAGCGCGAGAGCCATGCCGCCTATTTCCTGCAGGAACAGCAGATGACCCGCTACGACGCGGTCAACTACATCTCGCACGGCATCGCCAAGCGTCCCGGCGCCACCGAAACGCGCAGCCCGCGCGGCGCCGATGAGGAGCAGGGCAGCTCGAACAATGAGGCAAACGAAGAGACAGGCAAGGGCAAGAAGCAGCAGGATGCGCTGACGGCCTATTGCGTCAATCTCAACGTCAAGGCGCGGGCCGGCAAGATCGATCCGCTGATCGGCCGCGAGTCCGAGATCAACCGCACCATCCAGGTGCTGTGCCGCCGCTCTAAGAACAATCCGCTCTACGTCGGCGACCCCGGCGTGGGTAAGACTGCGATCGCCGAGGGCCTCGCCAAGCGCATCGTCGAGGGCGATGTTCCCGAAGTGCTCGAGGATGCCACCATCTTCGCGCTCGACATGGGCACGCTGCTTGCCGGCACGCGCTATCGCGGCGATTTCGAGGAACGCCTGAAGCAGGTGGTCAAGGAGCTCGAGGAGTATCCGGGCGCTGTGCTGTTCATCGACGAGATCCACACAGTCATCGGTGCGGGTGCGACATCGGGCGGCGCGATGGATGCCTCCAACCTGCTCAAGCCGGCGCTGTCGTCGGGCGCCATCCGCTGCATCGGCTCGACCACCTACAAGGAGTTCCGCCAGTTCTTCGAGAAGGACAGGGCGCTTGTCCGTCGTTTCCAGAAGATCGACGTCAACGAGCCGACCGTCGACGACGCCATCGAGATCATGAAGGGCCTCAAGCCCTATTATGAGGACTTCCACAAGGTGAAGTTCACCAACGAGGCGATCAAGGCGGCCGTCGAGCTTTCGGCACGCTACATCAACGACCGCAAGCTGCCCGACAAGGCGATCGACGTGATCGACGAGACGGGCGCGTCGCAGATGCTTTTGCCGGAAGGCAAGCGCAAGAAGACGATCGGCATCAAGGAGATCGAGGCGACGATCGCCACGATGGCGCGTATTCCGCCGAAGACCGTCTCGGCCGACGACGAAAAGGTGCTGGCCGGCCTCGAGGTCGAGCTGCAGCGCGTCGTCTATGGTCAGGACACGGCGATCACCGCGCTTACCTCGGCCATCAAGCTGGCACGTGCCGGCCTGCGCGAACCGGAGAAGCCGATCGGCTCCTACCTGTTCTCGGGCCCGACCGGTGTCGGCAAGACCGAAGTGGCAAAGCAACTCGCTCTGTCGCTCGGCGTCGAGCTGATCCGCTTCGACATGTCGGAGTATATGGAGCGCCATACCGTCAGCCGCCTGATCGGCGCGCCGCCCGGCTATGTCGGCTTCGACCAGGGTGGTCTTCTGACCGACGGCGTCGACCAGCATCCGCATTGCGTGTTGCTGCTCGACGAAGTGGAAAAGGCCCATCCCGATCTGTTCAACATCCTGTTGCAGGTCATGGACCACGGCAAGCTGACCGACCACAACGGCAAGCAGATCGACTTCCGCAATGTCATCCTGATCATGACCACCAATGCGGGCGCGTCCGACGCGCAGCGCGCGGCGATCGGTTTCGGGTCGACAAAACGCGAAGGCGACGATGTCGAGGCGATCAACAGGCTGTTCACGCCCGAGTTCCGCAACCGCCTCGATGCCATCATCCCGTTCGGCTCGCTGCCGGTGCCGGTGGTGCATCAGGTCGTGCAGAAGTTCGTCATGCAGCTGGAAGCCCAGCTTTCCGAGCGGGGCGTCACCTTCGACCTGTCGCCGGATGCCATCGCTTGGCTGGCCGAGAAGGGCTACGACGAGCGCATGGGCGCGCGTCCGCTCGGCCGCGTCATCCAGGAGCACATCAAGAAGCCGCTGGCCGACGAGGTGCTGTTCGGCAAGCTCAAGAAGGGCGGCACGGTGCGTGTCACCGTCGAGAAGAAGGAAACCGGCGAATCCGGCCTGAAACTCGAGACGGTTGCCGACGAAGTGCCAGTGAAGCCGAAGAAGGAAGATCCGGCCGATCGTCCGAAGCCCAAGAAAGCTGCTGCCAAGAAGCCGGTCGCCAAGAAGGTCGTGTCGGCGAAGCCGAAGTCCGAGCCGAAGGGCAAGGATGGCGGCAAGCGCAGCCTCGTTCCCCAATTGCCTCGAAAGGGCTGATTGGAAAAACAAGGAAGCCCCGGCAACGGGGCTTCCTTTTTGGCTGATCGAAACTGCCCGGCGGCTTGCTTCAGGCGATGACGGGGCTCTCGACGCGGTTCCGGCCGAGCCGTTTGGCACGATACAGCCAGGTGTCGGCATCCCTGATCATCTGCTCGACCGAAACTGGACCGCTTCTGGCGGTCGTCACCCCGATGCTGACGGTGGTGCTCAGGCCGGGCTCAGCCAGGGTCATGCTCGCTACCGCAGCGCGCAGGCGCTCGGCGAGGATCGTCGCGTCGCCGGCGTTCAAGTCCTGGCAGATGGCGACGAACTCTTCGCCACCATAACGGAACAGGCGGTCGCCGCTGCGCAAAGCGCCGTCCAGCGCGCGTGCAACGTCCTTGAGCACCTTGTCACCGGTGACATGGCCATACTGGTCGTTGATGCTCTTGAAGTGGTCGATGTCGATCATCAGCATGCTCACCGGCTTGCGGTCGGCCAGTGGCCGGTCGATCAGCGACTGTGCCACCGCTTCGAAATGGCCACGGTCACTGGTGCCAGTCAGCGTGTCCTTGCCGGTCTTTTCCAGCAGGTCCTCGTAGCGATGGCGGAACGTCAGCCGGTCGAAGACCTTGAGCAGCGGCTCGGGGCCGGCCAGTGCCGGACGTGTCTCGACATATCTGAGGTAGATGACGAGCATTGCGCTGTAGAGGGCCGCTGCCGCCATCTTGGCGATCCAGCCGCCGTAAAGCGCGCTGATCGGCACACCCGACACGAGATGCAGGCCAAGGAAGAACATCAACTGGTCGAAGGTGAGGACCAGAGCGGCGCTGAGGAAAATGCGCTTGAACAGGGTGTTGGCGATGCGCTGTCCGAGCTTCTCGTAGATCAGGATCAAGGCGATGCTGTCGAGGAACAGCAGGGCCGTGCCCCAGACCATCAGTACGCCCATGTCGTCAAGGAACGTCAGGTCGGGTTGATAACCCGGCATTTCCGCGACATCGCCGTAGAGGCGCAGGATCAGGGCCAGCGCCACCATCAGGCAGTTGCCGATCAGAAGCCCGTAGATCGGCTGGCGCACTGTCTCGGCATCCTCCTTGATGTAGAGCAGAAGGAACATCAGCAGCTTGCCGGAAAACATCACCGTAGAGCCGGGGGATATCAGGCCAAAGGGCAGCTGAACGAAGAAGACGGCGGCAAGATAGGTCTCGAGGAAGTGCATGACCCCAAGCACGCAAACAAAGATTCCGATGCCGAATCTGTGCCGTGAATGGAAAACCGCGGCCATGGTCACGAAGTAGATCAGCGCTTGCAGGACCAGCAGCAATGCACCTGTCATGACCTGGCTGTTCCTCGCTTCCCACCCAAAGGCCTATCTACACATTCGCGGTAGGTAAACCGTTAATATGCCGTCTCTTTCGCTGGTTGGCGCGATATGGCGCGGTCGGATCGGTGGTCACGAGGTGCAGTCGATTGCGCCAGGCGGATCGAAGCGCTGACTTGGCAGGGAGGCCATGCTATGCGCGGTTTCAATGCCTGCTGACCACGCATCTCCAACGCCGAGCCTGTCGACACGCCGCCTCTGGTATCTGCGCGGCGTTCGCGCTGCCTTTTCGATCCCCGGCCTGATCCTCGCCAGCGCCTTTATCGGCTTTGCCGGGCTTGCCAAAGAGGCCGGGCTGACGCTTGCGCAGACCGTCTTCATGGTCGGCATGGTCTGGGCTCTTCCGGCCAAGGTGGTGCTGATCGGTGCCATTCTGTCAGGCGCTTCGCTGCCGGCGGCGGCCTTTGCGGTGGCGTTGTCATCGATACGTCTGACCCCGATGGTGGTGGCATTGGTGCCGGAGCTGCGTGGGCCGAGGACGCCGCGCTGGGTGCTCTATGTCCTGTCGCACTTCGTCGCCGTCACCTCCTGGGTACTGGCGATGGAGCGGCTGCGCGGCATCCCGCGGGAGCTTCGCACCACCTACTATGCCGGGCTCGGCTCGACGCTCGTGCTGTTCAACATGGCGGTCACGGCCATCGTCTATCTCGTCGCCGACAGCCTGCCGCCTATCGTCTCGGCGGCATTGTTCCTGCTCACGCCGATGTACTTCCTGACCTCGCTCTGGGGCTCGGCGCGCGAGCGGGCAGGGCACGTTGCCATGATCCTCGGCCTCATTCTCGGCCCGCTTCTCCACCTCGTCGTGCCCGGCTTCGACCTGCTCGTCGCCGGCTTGATCGGCGGCGGTATCGCATTTGCCTTCCACAAGCGGGCGTGGCGGAGGACATCGGCATGACCTTCGCCGCTTTCGACAACTGGTGGTGGCCGTTCCTGTTCATCCTCGTCGGCGGCTGGCTCGCCACCGACGCCTGGCGCTTCCTTGGCGTCTATCTCGGCGACCGCCTGTCGGAGGAGTCGGACCTGCTTGTCCTGGTCCGCGCACTCGCCACCGCACTCGTCGCCGCGGTCATCGGCAATCTGATCGTCTTTCCCAGCGGAGCGCTTGTCGACACCGCGCTTGCCCTCCGCATCGGTGCCGCCTGCGCTGGGTTCGTTGCCTATATCTGCCTCGGGCGAAAGATTTTGGTCGGCATCGTTGCGGCCGAAGTGATCCTGCTGGTAGGGATGTGGACATCCTGAGCCGCTGGGACATTGCCCGCAGTCCAGAGCCACAGCGCTGGTTCCGCTGTGTCTCGGTACATTCGCGACAGCTTAATTTCTGATGCCTAATATCCTCCAAGGGTTGGGGGATCCACAATGACTGAACTGGACGTGACGGCGCCCGAACTCAGGCAGCGGACTGATGCCCTGCTGTCCGTCAAAATGACGCTCGTTGGTTTGCTGATTGCGATCGATGCGCAGTCGATAGGGGCGACGGACTTCGTTTTTGACCCTGTCAGCGCGGTCAAAGTGGTTGCCGTGGTATCCGGATTGGCGTCCATATCCTGGTTCTATGCCGTAATGCGCCCGGTCGAACGCTTCCAGGTCCTGTGTGCCGAAACAGCTGTGCTGTTGGCATTCTCTGCGGCCGCGGCCGTGCTACGCGTTCTGGTGATTCCAACGACATGCCGCTGATCGACGACCGGTTGATCACATTCGACGCTGCGTTGGGTTTCGATTGGCGTGCCTATGTCGATTTCGTCAATGCGAGACCCTGGCTCGGCCAACCGTCGTCAATGGTCTTTGTCACATCACTGTCGCAGGTTGCATTGACAATACTTGCGACCAGTTTGCTGGGACGAACCCGGCGCGTTCAGCAGGTCGTGACTGCGGTTATGCTGGGTGCGCTGGTGTGCGTCTTGGTTTCAGCCCTCTTGTCGGCAGCCGGAGCTCTCGGGACCGTCCGTCCATCCGCCGACTTCATGGCTATGAACAAGCCAATCGTCGATCTCGCATACAAGCAGGCGTTTTTTGACATTCGCGCCGGCACATCACGCTTGATCTCACTTGACCACCCCCAAGGGCTCATTGCGTTCCCGTCCTATCACTGGACGCTGTCTGTGTTGACCGTGATTGCTTTCTGGAGGGTCAGGATCTGGTTCTGGCCTGTGTTGGCGCTGAACCTTGCCGTCATTTTGTCTTCCCCAGTTGACGGCGGCCATCATCTTGCCGACGCGTTGGCCGGCGTTCTTGTGGCGTTTTTGGCCTGGGGGATGGCTGAGAAGCTCTCAACGGTTGTTGAAGGCCGGCTGGCCGTGGAAGCCATCGCGTGATCTGGAGCAGGGGCTCTGAAGTAGCGGTTGAGACTACGGCGCATTCGACAGGCCGGCCGCCGAGGCAGCGCTCTCGCTGGCCTGAAACGCGCTGCGTCTGTCATGCTCCCGCCAGCGCAGCCCTGATCTTCTCTGCGTTTGCCGCCAGCACTTCAGGCTTTTCCATCACCGCCGCGTGACCCTTGGGTGCGACGCCTTCGAAGCGAGGCACGATGTGGACGTGGAGATGGAACACCGTCTGGCCGGCCGGAGCTTCGTTGAACTGCGAGATCACGATGCCGTCGGCGTCGAAAGCCTGCTGGGCGGCCCTTGCCACCTTCTGGACTGCTGCGAACAGCCGGCCGAATGTCTCGGGTTCGGCGTCGAGAAAGTTGCGCGACGGCGTCTTGGGCACCACGAGCGTATGCCCGGTGCTCTGCGGCATGACATCCATGAACGCCACCACGGCATCGTCTTCGTAGACACGATGCGAGGGGATCTCGCCGCGCAGGATCTTGGCGAAGATGTTGTTTGGATCGTAACCGGCGCTCGACATGGCCTATCCCGTTTGCTGCGATTTCGTGGTGGATGTTTCGGCGCTGGCAGGCGGAACGTCAAGCCGCGGAAGGCTGCAAGGAGCTGAGTTGAACTACATCTATCTGATCGTGGCGGTGGCCTTCGAGGTCGTTGCAACCTCCGCCCTCAAGGAAACCAACGGTTTCACGCGGCTGTGGCCATCCGTCGTAGCACTGGCCGGCTATGCCTGCGCCTTCTATTTCCTTTCCCTTGTGCTGCGCCAGGTGCCGGTCGGCATCGTCTATGCGATGTGGTGCGGTGCCGGTATCGTCTTCATCACGGCGATTGCCTGGATCTGGTTCCGCCAGACGCTCGACCTGCCGGCACTTCTCGGCATCGGGCTGATCATGGCGGGCGTCATCGTGATCAACCTCTTCTCGAAGTCGATAGCCCACTGAACCTCAGCCGCGCCGGAACGGCCCGTGATCATCGAGATACTCGCCGATCTGGGCGACCTCCCGGCGTTCGCGCTCGAGATATTCAGCGACGGCGCGGCGAAGGCCGGGGTGGACGATGTAATGCGCCGACTGCGTCGTGACGGGGCGATAGCCGCGCGCCAGCTTGTGTTCACCTTGGGCGCCGGCCTCGACGATGCGCAGCTTGCGTTCTATGGCGAAGTCGATGGCCTGGTGATAGCAGACCTCGAAATGCAGGAAGGGGTGGTCCTCGATACAGCCCCAGTTGCGGCCGTAGAGCGTGTCGGAGCCGATGAAGTTGATCGCGCCGGCGATGTAGCGGCCGCCGCGCCTGGCCATGACCAGCAGCACGTCGTCGGCCATGCGTTCGCCGATCAGCGAGAAGAATGTCCGGTTGAGGTAAGGCCGACCCCATTTGCGGCCGCCGGTGTCCATGTAGAAGGCGAAGAAGTCGTCCCAGTGCGCTTCGGTGATGTCCTTGCCGGTCAGTCGTTCGATCGAAATGCCTTCGGTCAGCGCCTCGCGCCGCTCCTTCTTCAGCGCCTTGCGCTTGCGCGAGGCCAGCGTGGCGAGAAAGTCGTCATAGGTGCCGAAGCCTTCGTTGAAGAAATGGAACTGCTGGTCGGTGCGGCGAAGGAAGCCGGTGTCGGCGAGGATGTCGACTTCGTCCGGCTCGGCGAAGGTGACATGTGCCGACGACACCCCGACGCCCTCGGCGACACTGCGCAGCGCCGTTGCCAGCGCCGCCTTGGTTACGGTTGCCGTGTTGCCGGGAACAGCCAGAAGGCGAGGGCCGGTCGCCGGCGTGAACGGTATCGAAGCCTGGAGCTTGGGATAATATCGCCCGCCGGCGCGCTCGAAAGCGTCGGCCCAGCCATGGTCGAAGACATATTCGCCCTGGCTGTGTGATTTGGCGTAGCAGGCAAGGGCACCGAGAAAGCTGCCGTCGGCCTTTTCCAGCCGGAGATGGTGGCCTTGCCAACCGGTCTTGCGTACGGCGCAGCCGGAGTCCTCGAGGATGCTCAGAAAATCAAATGAAACAAACGGGTTATAGGCCGATCCTGAAGCCTTTGACGTGCCTGAGAGGCTGTTCCAGTCGTCGCGTCCGAATTCGCTGATGCTTGAGACGACGCGGACGGCGTAGCCGCCATCCGCATTCGTCGCCCCGACATCGCTCGCATTGCTCATGCGTAGTTACTTACGCTCGATAACAGCCGTTGCAAGGGTCAGGCCACCGCCAGCGCATCGGGATCAAAACCCTCGAAGGTCATCTGGTCGGCCTGCGCGAAGGTCGTCCGCACGGCGTCTTCGTCGCGCACTGTCCAGGTGATGACCGGCATGGCGAGCTTGTCGCGCACAAAGCTGACGAACCTGTTCGGCAGGTGCGTCACGGAGTAGGAAACAAACGAAATGCCGTGTGCCAGCATCGAAAAATGTGCTTCGAGCTCGTGATCCAGATCGCCCCAGGCGGTCAGTCCGGCCGGAATGCCCGGTGCGTGACGGGAGAAGTCGCGGATCAGCCAATGATCGAAGGACATGATCGCGGCCTTGCCCTTGTAGTTGCGCAAGGCCGCCGCCACGCGTTCGACGAGTTCGCCATCATGCCCGGGAATGCCCTTGAGTTCGATGACCAGGGGTACGCGCCCGTCGACCAGTTTGAGCATTTCGGCAAGCGTCGGCACATGATCGGCGGTGCCGCCGACGCGAAGTGCCGCAAGCTCGCGTGTCGTACGCTGCCAGATGAAGCCATCCGTACCCGTCAGCCGGTTGAGCACGTCGTCATGAAACACGGCAACGTCGCCGTTGGCGGTCAGATGGACATCGCACTCGATGGCAAAGCCGCGCGCCGCTGCGCGCTCAAAGGCGGACAGCGTGTTTTCCCAGCAGGTCTTGTTGAGGTCGTGCAGGCCGCGATGAGCAATCGGGCGGGCGGTCAGCCAGGATAGGTCGGTCATGAGGCCGCTCATTCGTGCTCGATGATGGCTTCGATCTCGACGGCGGCATTCAGCGGCAGCGAGGCGACGCCGACGGCCGAACGCGCATGCTTGCCGCGGTCGCCAAGTGCCGCGACCAGGAAGTCGGACGCACCATTGGCGACGAGATGCTGCTCGGTGAAGTCGGAGGACGAAGCGACAAAGACGCTGATCTTGACAATGCGACGGATCTTTTCGAGCTCGCCAAGAGCTGCCTTTGCCTGGGCGAGGATGTTAACGGCGCACTGCTTGGCCGCCTCCTTGCCGCCTGCAACGTCGACATCGCGGCCAAGCAGGCCGGTGACGGTGAGCTTGCCGTCCTTGAGCGGCAGCTGACCGGCGGTGAAGACGAGATTGCCCGAGCCCATGTAGGGCACGTAGTTGGCGGCGGGGGCTGCGGCTTCGGGCAAGGTGATGCCAAGATCGCTTAGCCGCTTTTCGATTGTTTCGCCCATCGTCTTTCCTTATCTCTGAGTCTCGTGTGGCGGGTGAGGCTGCGCCGAAACTGCTATGTTTGCCTCGCTTCCGCCACGACTTTTTTTAAGGTGGACCATCATTCAAGGCGGCTTGTCATGGCCGCGCCGATCGGAGCCAGTGTATGCGCGCAAAGCGCCTTGTTCTTCTTGCCACCCTGTCCACCTCGCTGCTGTCCCTGACGCCAGCTCTTGCGGCTCCCGTGCTTGCGCCCCATCGCGCCGTCTATGATCTGGTGCTCGACCAGGCCTCCGACCGGTCAGGGATAACAGGCCTTTCCGGGCGCATGGTCTATGAGTTCAATGGCTCCGCTTGCGAAGGCTACACGGTCAAGTTCCGCTTCGTGACCCAGATCGCGACCAGCGAGAACACGCGGCTGACCGATCAGCAGACGACCACCTTCGAGGACGGCGAGGGCAAGACCTTCTCGTTCGTCACCAAATCCTTCGTCGATCAGAACCTCGACCGCGAGGTCAAGGGCACGGCGACGCGCGAAGCCAACGGGCTCAAGGTCGCTTTGGAAAAACCGTCGGCGGGTTCCGTCGACCTCGCGAAGACGCAGTTCCCGACCCAGCATCTCGTCGAGCTGATCGACAAGGCCGAGAAGGGCGAGACCTTTTATGAAACGAGCCTGTTCGACGGCTCCGAGGACGCCGACAAGGTGATGACCACCACCGTCATCGTCGGCAAGAAGAGCGAGGCGCCGGAGGCCGATCCGGAGCGCCCTGCGCTTGCGGCACTCGCCAAGGACAAGTTCTGGCCGGTCGACATCGCCTATTTCGACGAAAGCAAGGGCGGCGGTGAGGAGGTGCCGGAGTATCGCATCAGCTTCAAGCTGCATGAGAACGGCCTGACGCGCGACTTGGTGATGGATTACGGCGATTTCTCGATGACCGGCAAGCTGGTCAATCTATCGTTGTTTCCTGTGCCGCAAGGCGACTGCAAGCATTAGGCCGCTGTCGTGGCGGTCTATGTCGACGCGGCAATCTGGAAGTGGGTGGGCCATCGCTGGTGCCACCTGCTCGCCGACGACACCGACGAGTTGCATCGTTTCGCCGCCCAGCTCGGCCTGAAGCGTTCGTCCTATCAGGGTCCGCCCAAGACCTCGGCGCCGCATTACGACATTACAGGCTTCGAGCGTGATCGTGCCGTGCGTCTTGGCGCGATCGAATGCAGCCGCGACGAGATCGTGGCGGTGTTTCGCCGCGTGCGCGTGCGCAACTTCAAGCGCCGCGAACCCAAGGTGGTGCAGGAATCGGTGGAACAGGAGCCCGGCATGTCGCGCTGGGCGGCCGGCAGCTGATCTTCTGTTCCGAAGGGAATCGCTGCCAAGGAATCCTCTGCCTGACCAGTGGCGACCGTGCGCTTCGGGAGGCTTTGGTTGAGGCCCACAAGCACGGAAAGCCTCGATTTCCCGGGCAATCGGGCCGGTCCCGGGGTTGCGCTCACCAGCCAATACGTCTATATGCCGCCGCATTCCACACACGGACTTCGGTTTCTGTCCGGGAGAAATCCGGCTGAGACCCCCCGGTGGCGTTTCGAGCATCCAGCGAAAAGCGTCATTGTCCGTGGAGGCCAACCGGATAAGGAAATAACGATGGCACTGCCTGATTTCAGCATGCGCCAGCTTCTTGAAGCTGGTTCTCACTTTGGCCACCAGACCCACCGCTGGAACCCGAAGATGGCGCCCTACATCTATGGCGCCCGCAACAACATCCACATCATCGACCTGTCGCAGACTGTTCCGCTTCTGCACCAGGCTCTCAAGCAGGTTTCGGACGTCGTTTCGCGCGGCGGCCGCGTGCTGTTCGTCGGCACCAAGCGTCAGGCTTCGGACATCGTTGCTGACGCTGCTCAGCGTTCGGCCCAGTACTATGTCAACTCGCGTTGGCTCGGCGGCATGCTGACCAACTGGAAGACGATCTCGAACTCCATCCAGCGCCTGCGCAAGCTCGACGAGCTGCTCGCTGGCGAAGCCCACGGCTTCACCAAGAAGGAGCGCCTGAACCTTGAGCGCGAGCGCGAAAAGCTGGACAAGGCCCTCGGCGGCATCAAGGACATGGGCTCGACGCCGGACCTGATGTTCGTGATCGACACCAACAAGGAAGCCATCGCCATCCAGGAAGCCAAGCGTCTCGGCATTCCGGTTGTCGCGATCATCGATTCGAACTGCGATCCGGATAAGATCGATTTCCCGATCCCCGGCAACGACGACGCTGCCCGCGCCATCCAGCTCTACTGCGATCTGGTTGCCAAGGCTGCGATCGACGGTATCGCTCGCCAGCAGGGCGCGCTCGGTGTCGACATCGGCGCATCGGCCGAAGCCCCGGTTGAGCCTGCGCTCGACGAGACTCCGTCGACTGAAGCGCCCCAGGCGTAATCACGAAGGCCGGGAGACCGGCCTTCCTTTTCAGGATTGGGCGCAACCAGCGCCGGCGTTCGGCGCATCATCGAACCCTCGGTGGTGCGCTCGCGCATTTTGAAGCAAAGAGGCCACAATGAGCATTTCGGCAGCACAGGTTAAAGAACTCCGCGAACTCTCGGGCGCGGGTATGATGGATTGCAAGGCGGCTCTCACCGAGACCGGCGGCGACATGGAAGCCGCGGTCGACTGGCTGCGCAAGAAGGGTATCTCCAAGGCCGACAAGAAGGCCAGCCGTACCGCGGCCGAGGGCCTGGTCGGCGTCGATGCCGGCGTGCGCGAAGCCGTCGTCGTCGAAGTCAACTCGGAGACCGACTTCGTTGCCCGCAACGCCGCCTTCCAGGAAATCGTCGCCAACGTGTCGAAGGTCGCTCTCGCTTATGGCGACACCGACGCTGTTGCCGCTGCGAAATATCCGGGTTCGGACAAGTCCGTTGCCGACACTATCAAGGACGCTGTCGGCACCATTGGCGAGAACATGAGCTTCCGCCGTTCGGTCAAGCTGTCGGTTTCTGAAGGCGTCGTTGCGACCTATGTCCACAACGCGGTTGCCGACAACCTCGGCAAGCTCGGCGTGCTGGTCGCTATCGAGACCGCCGGCAATCATGACGCGGCCCGCGCCTTCGCGCGTCAGGTCGCCATGCACGTTGCTGCGACCAACCCGCTGGCCCTGACGCCCGACGAAGTCGACGCTTCTGCCGTCGAGCGCGAAAAGTCGATCTTCGCCGATCAGGCCCGCCAGTCGGGCAAGCCGGAGAACATCATCGAGAAGATGGTCGAAGGCCGCATGCGCAAGTTCTACGAGGAAGTCGTGCTGTTGAAGCAGGCTTTCGTGCTCAACCCCGACCTGACGGTCGAGGCGGCACTGAAGGACGCTGAAAAGCAGATCGGCGCGCCGGCAAAGATCACCGGCTACGTTCGCTTCGCGCTCGGTGAAGGCATCGAGAAGGAAGAGAGCGACTTCGCCGCTGAGGTCGCCGCGGCCGTCAAGGGCTAAAAAGCAGCGCTGCATCAAGCGCTTCCTGAGGATAGCCGAAGGGCGCCGCGTGACATCGCGGCGCCCTTCGTGTATCGGAACCCAAATTCAACAGCCGCGAGGAACCCATGACCGACAAGCCGCTCTACCGGCGCGTACTGCTTAAGGCGTCGGGTGAAGCCCTGATGGGCGAGCAGCATTTCGGCATCGACGTTTCCGTTGTCGACCGTATTGCCAGCGACATCGCCGAGGCGAGGGCGCTCGGCGTCGAGGTCGGCGTAGTCATTGGCGGCGGCAACATCTTCCGCGGCGTGGCAGTGGCATCCAAGGGTGGCGATCGCGTCACGGGCGACCACATGGGCATGCTTGCCACCATCATCAATTCGCTGGCTCTGCGCACCTCGCTGCACAAGCTTGGCGTCGAAGCCGTGGTGCTTTCGGCGATCGCCATGCCCGAACTGTGCGAGAGCTTCTCGCAGCGCCAGGCAACCGCTTACATGGATGCCGGCAAGGTCGTGATTTTTGCCGGTGGCACGGGCAACCCATTCTTCACCACCGATTCGGCAGCGGCCCTGCGTGCCGCCGAGATTGGCGCTGACGCGCTGTTCAAGGGCACCCAGGTCGATGGTGTCTATTCGGCCGATCCCAAGAAGGACCCAGCTGCGACGCGCTTCGAACGCATCACGCACGCCGAAGTCATCACAAAAGGCCTGTCCATCATGGATACGGCCGCGATTGCTCTTGCGCGCGAAAACAACATCCCGATAATCGTCTATTCGATCCATGAAAAAGGCGGGTTCGGCGAAATATTGAAAGGTGGCGGCCGCTGCACGATTGTTGCGGACGCCTGACGATTGGAACGATGGCCCCGAAATCGGGACCAAGGAGACTGCAATGAGCACGGATTACAGCGATCTTCAGCGCCGCATGGAAGGCGCCATCAACGCCTTCAAGCACGACCTCGCCTCGCTGCGCACGGGCCGTGCCTCGAGCAACCTGCTCGATCCGATCCACGTCCAGGCCTATGGCTCGTCGATGCCGCTCAACCAGGTAGCCACAGTGTCCGTGCCTGAGCCGCGCATGATCTCGGTCTCGGTCTGGGACAAGTCTATGGTCGGTGCTGTCGATCGCGCCATCCGCGAATCCAACCTTGGCTTCAACCCGATCGTCGACGGCACCAACCTGCGCATTCCGCTGCCGGAGCTCAACGAGCAGCGCCGCAAGGAACTGGTCAAGATCGCCCACACCTACGCCGAGAACGCCAAGGTCGCCACCCGCCATGTGCGCCGCGACGGCATGGACGCACTCAAGAAGGCCGAGAAGGATGGCGACATCAGCCAGGACGACCAGCGCGTCCAGTCCGACAAGGTCCAGAAGCTGACCGACGATACGATCAGCCAGATCGACAGCCTGCTCGCAGGCAAAGAAGCCGAGATCATGCAAGTCTGAGGCAGGCATACGGCCGGCCCGAAAGCGAACGGATGACTACGCCCGCGCATGTCGCAATTATCATGGACGGCAACGGTCGCTGGGCAAAAGCCCGCGGCCTGCCGCGCGTTGCGGGCCACCGGGCCGGAGTCGAGGCGTTGCGCCGCACCGTTCGTGCCGCCGCAGACCTCGGTATTTCCTGGCTGACCGTCTACGCCTTCTCCTCGGAGAACTGGTCGCGGCCCAAGTCCGAAGTCACCGACCTCATGGGGTTGCTCAAGATCTTCATTCGGCGCGATCTTGCCGAACTCCACAACAGCGGTGTGCGCGTACAGATCATCGGCGACAGGGCCACACTGCAGCCCGATATCCGCAGCCTGCTCGAGGAAGCCGAAACGCTGACATCGGGCAATGATGCGCTGACACTGGTCATCGCGTTCAACTATGGGGGGCGCGACGAGATCGCGCGCGCCGCGCGCCGGCTGGCGGAAGCGGTCAAGCGTGGCGACATTTCAAGCGAGCAGATCACGCCGGAGCTGTTTGCCGAGGAACTCGACACATCGGGCATTCCTGATCCCGATCTGGTCATTCGCACCAGCGGCGAAATCCGGCTCTCCAATTTCCTGCCCTGGCAGTCGGCCTACAGCGAGCTGATCTTCCAGCCTTGCTACTGGCCGGATTTCACCCGCGAGCATCTGTCGGAGGCCTTGCGCGAATATACTGGCCGCGAACGCCGTTTTGGCGGGCTTGCAGCGCGCGACGTCGCTTCGTGACCTTGCCATGAGCAATCTCCAGCTCCGGACAATTTCAGCGATCGTGCTGGCAGCTGCTGTGCTGTTGCTGACATGGCTGGGCGGGCTGCCGTTCAGGATGCTGACCGCGGCGATAGCGCTTGCCATCTTCTACGAATGGTCGCGCATGTCGCGGCCGAACAGCGAGACAGGATGGGCTGGCGGCAACCTCAACATGCTGCCGGAAGTGTTCATCCTGATGTTCGCCGGCGCCCTGGTCGCGGGCATTCCGGCACTTGCGCTGATCATCCTGGCCGCTGTCTTCACGTTCATCCTGTGGGGGCTGGGCAAGCTGCGCAGGGCAGGGGCGTGGGAAGCTGCCGGCTTTGGCTATTCTGCGCTCTCCGGCCTGTCCCTTGCCCTGTTGCGCGGCGACGACGCGTCGGGCCTCGTCGCCATCCTGTTTCTGTTCGCGGTTGTCTGGGCGACGGACATTTTTGCCTATTTTGTCGGCCGCAAGGTCGGCGGGCCCAAGCTGGCACCGGCCATTTCGCCCGGCAAGACGCGCAGCGGCGCTGTTGGCGGCGCTGTCGGTGGTGTGGTTGCCGGACTGTTGCTCGCCAACTTTGCCGGTACGGGCAATTTGTTCCTCCTGGCCGTGATAGGCCTGCTGCTTTCGGTGATCTCGCAGGCCGGCGATCTGTTCGAATCATGGGTCAAGCGTCGGCATGGCTACAAGGATTCGGGGTCGCTGATTCCCGGCCATGGCGGCGTGATGGACCGCGTCGATGGGCTTGTCGCGGCTGCATTTGCCCTATACGTCATCGGCTGGATGTCCGGTTCCGCCGACCATCCGGCTCAGGGATTGTTTCCGGCCTGAGCGACCAAGTTCAGGGGCGCAAGCCTCGGGCAAGGCGCGGTGCTGCACTTGAAGCGCCAAGGTATCTGGTTGAGGGCTTGAATTGAGCGAGTATCTTCCCGCGTTCCTGACTACGGATGGTCTCCTGATCGGCACCATCGTGCCGTTCCTGTTCGTGCTCACCATCGTCGTGTTCGTGCACGAGATGGGCCATTATCTGGTCGGCCGCTGGTGCGGTATCGGTGTAAAGGCCTTTTCGATCGGCTTCGGCCCCGAACTGCTCGGCTTCAACGATCGTCGCGGTACGCGTTGGAAGCTTTGCGCCATTCCCTTGGGCGGCTACGTCAAGTTCGTCGGCGACATGAGCGTCACCAGCAAGCCGGAGGGCGGCGGGGACGACAATCTCAGTGCCGCCGAACGTAAGATCGCGTTCCATACGCAACCAGTGTGGAAGCGCGCGGCGACCGTGTTCGCCGGACCGCTGTTCAATTTCCTGCTGACGATTGCCGTCTTCACTGTGCTGTTTTCGGCTTATGGCCGCTATGTCATGGAGCCGACGGTTGCCGAGGTGCGCGCCGCCAGCCCGGCGGCGAATGCCGGTATCCAGCCGGGCGACCGATTCGTCAGTGTCGACGGCCAGCCGGTGGAAACCTTCTCCGACGTCCAGCGCATCGTCTCGGGACGCGGTGGCGATCCGCTTACCTTCGTGATGATGCGCGACGGCAAGGAAGTCTCTGTTACGGCGACGCCCGAAATGATGGAGCAGAAGGACGCGCTCGGCAATTCGGTCAAGGTTGCGGTCATTGGCGTCGTCAACAATGAGGAGCTGGGGCAGCCCAGGCTGATCAGCTACAGCCCAGGCGGCGCATTTGTGCAGGCGGTTTCCGAAACCGGGCACATCATCGAGCGTACCGGTCAGTTCCTGAAGCGATTCGTCGTTGGCCGGGAGGACAAGTGTCAGCTCGGTGGACCGGTCAAGATCGCCGACATGGCCGGCAAGGCGGCCCAGCTGGGCTTCGTCTGGTTGGTGCAATTGGTGGCTCTTTTGTCGGTCGGCATCGGTTTTCTGAACCTTCTGCCGATTCCTCCACTCGACGGCGGCCACTTGGCGTTCTATGCAGTTGAAGCTGTCATCAGGCGCCCTGTTTCCGAGCGGGCGATGGAGGCTGTATATCGAGTGGGGATGATTCTCGTGCTGGCGTTTATGGGCTTCGTTTTCTGGAACGACCTGTTTGGCTGCTGAAATCATGAAGAAATTTGGGGCCGGCAAGGGGTCCGTTGAGAGGGCGTTTACCATCCGGGGCGGTATGCGTGACGCGAAAGTCACGCTCGCTGAGGAAGTAAGCGCAAATTAACCAGAAGCCTTGCGTGTAGGGAAAATCCAGTTATTACGGTACGGGAAATTACCGCGACGTCCGGTTTTCTCGCCGTGGGGACTTCGAGAAAAGGTTGTAAAGGCCGATTATGAAGGCAGCATCTAAGTTTGCGAGCGCCGCGTCCGCGGTTGCTCTTTCCGCCGCTCTGGCCATTCCAGGCGCCGTGGCGGTCCAGTTTGTTGCCGTGTCAGCCGCGCAAGCGGCGGTGGTCAACCGGGTCGAAGTGCGCGGCAATCAGCGCGTCGATGCGGATACCGTCCGCAACTACATCTCCATCAAGCCCGGCAAGTCGTTCACGAACACCGATATCGACGACGCGGTGAAGGCGCTGTTCGGCAGCGGCCTGTTCTCCGACGTCCGCATCAATCAGGTCGGCTCGACGCTCGTCGTTCAGGTTTCCGAATATCAGGTCGTCAACAACGTGCTGTTCCAGGGCAACAAGAAGCTCAAGGACGCGGCACTCGGTGGCGCCATCCAGCTCAAGCCCCGCGGCGCGTTCTCGCAGGCCGCTCTCGAGGCTGACGCGCAGTCGATCAAGGAAGCCTACAAGCGCGTCGGCCGTGACGACGTCACCGTCGGCACCCAGATCATGGATCTCGGCGAAAACCGCGTGAACGTGGTGTTCGAGATCAATGAAGGCGGCCGCACGAAGATCGCCGCGATCAATTTCGTCGGTAACGACGCCTATGGCGATCGCCGCCTCGCAGATGTCATCTCGACCAAGCGCTCGTCGTTCCTGTCGTTCATGTTGCGTGACGACATCTATGACGAAGACCGCCTGCGCGCCGACGAGGAAGCGCTGCGTCGCTTCTATTTCAATCACGGCTACGCCGACTTCCAGGTTGTCTCCGCCTTCGGCGAACTCGACGAGGCGACCAACCAGTACACCATCACGATCACCGTTGACGAAGGCCAGCGCTACACGTTCGGCGATGTGTCGGTCGAAAGCAGCATCCCCGAGGTCGACGGCGCGAGCCTGCAGCGTCTCGTCGAGACGCGCAAGGGCGATGTTTACAACGCCAAGGACGTCGAAGATTCGATCATCGCGATCACCGAGAACGTTGCCGGCGCTGGCTATGCCTTCGCCAAGGTAACGCCGCGCGGTGACCGCAACTTCGAAAGCCGCACGATCTCGGTTGTCTACACCGTAGATCAGGGCGCCAAGGCCTATGTCGAGCGCATCGAAATCCGCGGCAACGAACGCACCCGCGACTTCGTGATCCGTCGCGAATTCGACGTCTCCGAAGGCGATGCCTTCAACCAGGTGCTGATCCAGCGCGCCAAGAAGCGCCTCGAAGCTCTGAACTTCTTCGAACGCGTCGAAGTCTCGACCGCTCCCGGATCGCAGCCTGACCAGGTTGTGCTGGTTGTCGATCTGGTCGAGAAGTCGACCGGCGAGTTCTCGATTGGCGCCGGCTATTCGACCGGCGGCGACAATGCCGGTCCGTCGGTGGAAGGCTCGATTACCGAGCGCAACTTCCTCGGTCGCGGCCAGTTCATCAAGTTCTCGGCCGGTGGCGGCAAGAACTCGCGTGACTACAGCTTCTCGTTCACCGAGCCGTATTTCCTCGGTCGTCGTATTGCTGCTGGTTTCGACGTCTATCGCCAGACCCGCAAGTACGACGACAAGTACGACAGCGACATCACTGGCGGTACTATTCGCTTCGGCTTGCCGATCACCAACAACATCTCGACTCAGCTTGCATACAACCTCTCGCAAGAGAAGTATGAGCTTAACGAAAAATGCGATACCAACGGTGACGGCGATCCAGATGTTGGCTGCTCGATTTCGCCAGCTATCATCGATGGCATTGAGAACAGCCCTTGGATCAAGTCGTCGGTCAGCGGTACGCTGGTCTACAACACCATCGACGACATGAAGAACCCGCATAACGGCATCTATGCGAACTTCACGACCGAAGTGGCTGGCCTTGGCGGCGACGCGAAGTTCGTCAAGTTCACCGGTCGTGCGAGCTACTATCAGACGCTGTCGGAAGAGCTTGATATCGTTGGCCTCGTATCGGCTGGCGCCGGTCACATCCAGGGCTTCGGCGATGACGGCCTGCGCGTCTTCGATCACTTCAAGAACAATGATCGGATGATCCGCGGCTTCGAATACAATGGCATCGGACCGTACGATCAGACCGGCGGTGACCATCTCGGCGGTACCACCTACTTCAATGCCTCTGCCGAAGCACAGTTCCCGATCCCGGTCGTGCCGGAGAGCTTCGGCCTGCGTGGCGCCGTCTTTGCGGATGCAGCGACGCTCTATGGCAGCAAGGTTAATGTCGCGGGCACCAATATCGTGTCGACAGACATGGAATTGCGTGCCTCGGTCGGTGTCGGCCTGCTCTGGGCTTCGCCCTTCGGTCCGCTGCGCATCGACTATGCGGTACCGGTCAAGAAGCTGGACACCGACAATACGCAGGAATTCAACTTCGGCATTTCGACCCGCTTCTGATTGCGTGGTACAACGTTTCCGGGCCGTCACGGCCCGGAAACTCTTTGCCCGGCTTGGCTGGAACAGCATTTCATGACGGAACCGGTATTTTTTGTGCCGTCACGCCGCTACACGGTGGGCGAGGTGGCCGGCCTTACCGGCGCGACGCTCGTCGACCCCAAACATTCCGAAATCGCCATCTCGACCATCGCAGCGGCAAGCAGTGGTGGCGATGGCGCTTTGGTGTTTGTCGACGGCAAGCGCAACGCAGCACCGCTCAAGTCGCTGCATGCGGCCGCTGTCCTGTGTACGGCCGATGTCGCCGACCTTGTCCCTGATGGCATTGCCATTCTCGTTTCGCCGCGTCCGCAGCAGGCCTTTGCCCGCATCGGCAGGCTAATTTATCCGGATGCCGAGCGCCCGGTAGGTGTGAGCGGTGAAGCAGGCATTTCGCCATTCGCCCACATTGATCCGACCGCTCATGTCGAGCCAGGCGCCGTCATTGAGGCTGGTGTGGTGATCGGCCCGAACGCGGCAGTCGGCAGCGGGACTGTGGTATCCGCTCATGCGGTCATCGGTCGTTCGACCCAGATCGGCCGCGATTGTTATGTCGGTCCGCACAGTTCGATCCAATATGCGTTGATCGGCAATGGCGTGATCATCTACGCCGGCGCCCGCATCGGCCAGGATGGCTTTGGTTTCGCCGGCGGTGCGCGGGGTCCTGAACGCATCCCGCAGATCGGCCGCGTCATCATCCAGGACAATGTCGAGATCGGCGCCAATGCGACGGTCGATCGTGGCGCGATGTCGGACACCGTCATCGGCGAAAACACCAAGATCGACAATCTCGTCCAGATCGCCCACAACGTGCGCATTGGCCGCAATTGCGTTATTGCGGGGCTGACGGGTATTTCGGGCTCGGTCGTCGTCGGCGACAACGTGATGATGGGCGGCGGCGTCGGCCTGGCCGATCACCTGACCATCGGATCGGGGGCGCAGCTGGCAGCGCGCAGCGGCCTGATGCACGACGTGCCGGCAGGCGAAGTCTGGGCAGGATTTCCTGCAAAACCGATGAAATTGGCAATGCGCGAGTTCGCGTTGATCAGAAAAATGGCCATGGGAAAACCAAAGGGGGTGGGAGCAGTGACTGACCAGGCGACCAGGACACTCGAAGCCGTCGATATCCTCGGCCTGCACAAGCTGCTGCCGCATCGTTACCCGTTCCTTCTGATCGATCGCATCGTCGACATCGACGGCGACGATTCCGCTGTCGGCATCAAGAACGTCACCTTCAACGAACCGCACTTCCAAGGGCATTTCCCGGGCCATCCGGTCATGCCCGGCGTGCTGATCATCGAGGCCATGGCACAGACGGCGGGCGCCATCTGCCTGCGGCTGGTCGTCGACGAAACGCCGTCGCTTGTGTACCTGATGACGGTCGACGGCGCCAAGTTCCGCAAGCCGGTCGTGCCGGGAGACCAGCTCCGCATTCACGTCAAGAAGATCAAGAAGCGCGGCAACATCCTGAAGTTTGCCTGCGACGCGCAGGTCAATGGTGCGACGGTAGCCGAAGCAGAGGTGGCCGCGATGATGGTGCCCAAGGAATAAGCAACAACTCCATGACTGAAACCTTTATCCATCCTGCCGCTGTCGTCGAAGCCGGTGCACAACTGGGTGCAGGCGTCCGCATTGGTCCTTTCTGCCATGTCAGCGCTGATGCCGTCATCGGTGACCGCGTCGAACTGATGAGCCATGTCGCGATCCTGGGTGCAACGACGCTTGGCGAAGGCTGCAAGGTGTTTCCGCAGGCAACGCTTGGCGCTGCTCCGCAGAACAACAAGCACAAGGGTGGCCGGACGACGCTCACTGTCGGCAAGAATTGCACGATGCGTGAAGGCGTGACCATGCATGTCGGCACCGACACCAGTCGAGGTGCCACGACCGTCGGCGACAACGGGCTGTTCCTCGCCTATGCGCATATTGCGCATGACTGCATCGTCGGCGACAACGTCACCATGGCCAATGTCGCGACCCTCGGCGGGCACGTCGAAGTCGGCAACAACGTCACGCTTGGTGGCCTGTGTGCCGTCCATCAGATGACGCGTATCGGTCACCATGCCTTTGCCGGCGGTGGCGCGATCATTGATGGCGACATCATCCCCTATGGCATGGTGATGGGCAATCGCGCCCGCCTGCGTGGGCTCAACGTCATCGGCATGCGCCGCTCCGGCCTGCCGCGCGCCGAGATCTTCGCCTTGCGCAAGGCCTACAAGATGATCTTCGACCCAACCCGTTCGGTGGCCGAGAGCATCCCGCTAGTCGAACGCGAATTCGCCGGCTCGCCCATCGTGCGTGACGTCCTGGATTTCATCCAGGCGCGCGGCAAGCGCCACTTCACCGTGCCGCCGCTCAGAAACGCCGTCGCCGAAGACGCCGCCGATGACGAAGGCTGAGGGCGGAAAGAGGATCAACCTTTCCGCGACCGACCGGATTGCTGTCGTTGCCGGCAGCGGTCGGCTCCCGGTCAATGTCGCCGACAGTCTCGCCGAGGCCGGGCACAAGCCTTTCATCGTTCTGATTGACGGTGAGACCGATCCCGGCACCAGCCTCTGGAGCTATGCCGGCGAGCGGCTTGCCATCGAGCAGTTCGCCTCGCTGGTGCCTTTGCTCAAGCGCCACGACATCACCCATTGCGTGCTTGCCGGTGGCATCAGTCGTCGCCCGGTGTGGCGGGCCATTCGCCCCAGCATCGCCCTGCTGCGTGTCCTGCCGCGCGCGCTTGCAGCGCTTGCCCGCGGCGACGACGGCCTGCTGCGCATCCTGGTCACGACGATCGAAGACAACGGTATCAAGGTCGTCGGCGCACATCAGGTCGTTCCGGAGCTGCTGGCCGTGGCCGGCAGCATGGGGGCGCTGGCGCCCCAGCAGAGTGACTGGGCCGACCTTCGAGCAGGCCAGGAGGCCGCACGCACGATCGGTGCGCTTGATATCGGCCAGGCGGCGGTTGCCATCGGCGGGCGCGCCATCGCACTCGAAGGCATCGAGGGCACAGACCTGTTGCTCGAACGCGTGCGCGAGCTACGCGACAATGGCCGCATTGCCGGGCGAAAGCGCGGCGTTCTGGTGAAATGCGCCAAGCCGAACCAGGAACTGCGTGCGGACTTGCCGACAATCGGCCCAGCAACGGTCGATGCTGCGCATGCAGCGGGGCTTGCCGGGATCGGCATTGAGGCCGGACGCTCACTGGTGCTCGACTATGGCGAGGTGGTCGAACGCGCCGACAGGCTCGGCTTGTTCGTCATCGGCCTGTCCGGCGAGGGAAATGAGCGATGACCCAGCCACCGCTCAAGATTGCCATCGTCGCGGGCGAGGAGTCGGGCGACCTGCTCGGCACCGATCTGGTGCAGGCGCTGCAGCGCTTGAGCGGGCGCGAGGTCAGGCTTGTCGGCACTGGCGGCCGGCATCTGCAGGAGCTTGGCCTTTCGCCGCTGTTCAATGCCAGCGAGATCGCATTGATGGGACTGACGGCGGTCATTCGCGACCTGCCGCGCCTGATCAGGCGGATTGGCCAGACCGCCCGTTTCGTCGCGGCCGAAAAGCCGGATTGCCTTGTAACCATCGACAGCCCGGATTTTTCGCTGCGCGTTGCCAGGAAGGTGCGGGCGCTCGATCCCACCATTCCTATCATCCATTACATCTGCCCGAGCGTCTGGGCCTGGCGACCGGGGCGGGCCAAGGCGATGAAGCCGCATGTCGACGAGGTGCTGTGCATCCTGCCGTTCGAGCCGGCCGAACTGGAGCGCCTGGGCGGCCCACATGGTACATTTGTCGGCCATCGCCTGGCGACCGATCCGGGCATCGCCATTGCCGCGGCGATGCAGGAGGGAAAGGCCAATCCGGCGCCTGACCGCGAGAAGACGCTTCTACTTTTGCCGGGATCGCGCCGCAGCGAAGTGCGCAGCCTGATCGGTCCATTTGGTGAGACCGTTTCGATCCTGCGCGCACGCGGCCATCGTATGCGGCTGCTCTTGCCGACGGTGCCGCATGTCACCGGCCTCGTCGAAGAGGCTGTCTCCACCTGGCAGCAAAAGCCGGAGATTATCCTCGATCCGCAGCACAAGTGGCAGGCCTTTGGCGAAGCCGACGCAGCCCTGATCGCATCGGGCACGGTGTCGCTGGAACTCGCGCTTGCGGGTGTGCCGATGTTGTCGTCCTACAAACTCGACACGCTGGCGCGGATGATCCAGAGCATGGTCACGGTGTGGAGTGCTGCACTGCCCAACTTGATTGCCGACAGGCCGGTCGTGCAGGAAAACTACAACGAATATGTGCGTCCGCAATGGATGGCGCGCTATGTCGAAGGCCTGTTCGAGGATGGCGCCCTTCGACGCTGGCAGAAAGACGGTTTTGCCGAAATTGCCAGGCGCATGGCGACCGAACGGCCGTCGGGCGAGATCGCTGCCGAAACGGTTCTCAAACACATCACGAAATGAAAAACACCCGCCGAGGCAATGGCCTGGCGGGTGTTTTTCAAGTCGTTCGCAGCTTCGAGCTGCGACGGCGCCGCGCGCCTGAACGAACGCGGCGCTGAAAGGCTCAGCGCTTGGCGATCGGCACGTAGTCGCGTTCGGTGGCGCCGGTGTAGAGCTGGCGCGGACGGCCGATCTTCTGGCGCGGATCCTCGATCATTTCCTTCCACTGCGCGATCCAGCCAACGGTGCGGGCAAGCGCGAACAGCACGGTGAACATGGTGGTGGGGAAGCCCAGCGCCTTCAGCGTGATGCCTGAATAGAAGTCGATGTTCGGATACAGCTTCTTCTCGATGAAATACTCGTCGGTCAGCGCGATGCGCTCGAGTTCCATTGCCACGTCGAGCATCGGATCGTCCTTGATGCCGAGCTCGCCCAGCACTTCATGCGTGGTCTTCTGCATGATCTTGGCGCGCGGATCGTAGTTTTTGTAGACGCGGTGGCCGAAACCCATCAGGCGGAACGGATCGTTCTTGTCCTTGGCGCGGGCGACGAACTCGGGAATTCGGTCGACGTGGCCGATCTCGCTGAGCATGTTGAGCGCTGCTTCATTGGCGCCGCCATGTGCGGGGCCCCACAGGCAGGCGATGCCGGCGGCGATGCAGGCGAACGGATTGGCACCCGACGAGCCGGCGAGGCGCACGGTCGAGGTCGAGGCGTTCTGTTCGTGGTCGGCGTGCAGGATGAAGATGCGCTCCATGGCGCGGGCCAGCACCGGGTTGACCTTGTACTCCTCGCACGGCACGGCAAAGCACATGTGCAGGAAGTTGGCGGCAAAGTTCAGCTCGTTCTTGGGGTAAATGAACGGCTGGCCGATGTGGTACTTGTAGGCCATCGCGGCGATCGTCGGCATCTTTGCGATCAGGCGGATCGAGGCGACCATGCGCTGGTGCGGATCGGAGATGTCGGTCGAGTCGTGATAGAAGGCCGACAGCGCGCCGACCACGCCGCACATCACCGCCATCGGGTGTGCGTCGCGGCGGAAGCCGGTGAAGAAGCGCGACATCTGCTCGTGCACCATGGTGTGGCGCGTGACGCGGTAGTCGAAGTCGTCCTTCTGCGCCTTGGTCGGCAGTTCGCCGTAGAGCAGGAGGTAGCAAACTTCGAGAAAGTCGCCGTGCTCGGCGAGCTGGTCGATCGGATAGCCGCGGTGCAGCAGGACACCGGCGTCGCCGTCGATGAAGGTGATTTCCGATTCGCAACTTGCGGTGGAGGTGAAGCCCGGGTCGTAGGTGAATGCGCCGGTCGTTGCGTAGAGCGATGCAATGTCGATCACATCTGGTCCGACCGTTCCGCCGCGGACCTTGAACTCGTGGGTCTGGCCGCGGAACTCCAGTTTGGCGGTCGAATCAGTCATCGCATACTCCTTAGTGCTGAGTTGCCGCCTTGCGCGGCGCAATCGTCATAACAAGGCAACCCATTAGGCCCGGAACGCTTGAACTCGCTTCCCAGCTTTCCCGCTGCTTTCAAATTGACCTGTTGCCGCAATGTTGCACCGCAACAGCCTCATTTCAATGCAAAACTAGGAAAGCACTGCTGACCTAATCGATTTGATCAAGAATGCGGGCTAGACTTTCGTCGCGCCCTAGAACGGCGAGCACATCGAACACTCCGGGGGAAGTGCTCTTGCCCGTCAGGGCGGCCCGCAAAGGCTGCGCCACGCCGCCCAATTTAAGATTTTCGCGGCCGGCAAACTCGCGGATCGCGGCCTCTGCATTGGCCGCCGTCCAGTCGGCGGCAGCGACCGTCGCGAGCGCCGCATGCGCGCCCTTGAGGATATCCTTGGCTGGGCCGGCGAGCAGGCCGGCGGCCTTCTCATCGAGCGGCAGCGGACGCTGGGCAAACAGGAAGCCTGCGCCGTCAGCCAGTTCGATCAGCGTCTTGGCACGCTCCTTGAGGCCTGGCATGGCGGCAAGCAGCTGTGCCTTGCGCGTGTCGTCGAGCCCGCCGAGGATGGCATCGCCGCCGGGCAGATAGGGCAAGGTGGCAACGAAGATGTCGAACAGCTTCTTGTCGTCCATCTGGCGCATATGAACGCCGTTCAGCGCCTCGAGCTTGGCAAAGTCGAAGCGTGCCGCGCCCTTGTTGACGTCCTCGATCTCGAACCAGCTGATCATGTTCTCCATGCTCATCACCTCGTCGTCGCCATGGCTCCAGCCGAGGCGGGCGAGGTAGTTGAGCAGGGCCTCAGGCAAATAGCCCATGGCGCGATAAGCATCGACGCCGAGCGCGCCATGGCGCTTGGACAGTTTTGCGCCGTCCGCACCATGGATCAGCGGGATATGCGCCATCACCGGCACGTCCCAGCCCATGGCGTTGTAGATGACGGTCTGGCGCGCGGCGTTGGTCAGGTGGTCGTCGCCACGGATGATGTGGGTGACGCCCATGTCGTGATCGTCGACGACGACAGCATGCATGTAGGTCGGTACGCCGTCCGAACGCAGGATGATGAAATCGTCGAGATCCTTGTTGGGAAAGCGCACATCACCCTGCACGCGGTCGAGCACCAGCGTCTCGCCGTCCTGCGGCGCCTTGATGCGAATGACCGGCTTGACGCCAGCCGGCGCCTCGGACGGGTCGCGGTCGCGCCAGCGGCCGTCATAGCGTGGCGGCTTGCCCTCGGCGCGCGCCTTCTCGCGCATCTCGGTCAGCTCTTCCTGCGAGGCGTAGCAATAATAGGCTTTGCCCATGCGCACGAGTTCTTCGGCCACCTCGCGATGGCGCGGCGCACGCTCGAACTGCGAAATCGGCTCACCCTCCCAGGTCAGGCCGAGCCAGGTCAGGCCCTCGAGGATCGCTGCAGTTGCGGCGTCGGTCGAGCGCTCGCGGTCGGTGTCCTCGATACGCAGCAGCATGGTGCCGCCGGTGTGGCGGGAATAAAGCCAGTTGAAGAGAGCGGTACGCGCGCCACCAATGTGCAGATAGCCGGTGGGCGAGGGGGCGAAGCGGGTGACGACAGGCATGGCGATTTCCAAGGGAAGCAGTGCGCTTGGCCGAAAAACCGGCGGCGCATGGCGTTTGTGTGCGGTTGATGTAGCATAGAAGGTCTGGGGCGCAAGAGGCAGGCCCGATGGGCGACCGCATGCGGGAGGGGCAGGCCGGTAACAATCCGGTGGTCGAAGCCAGCGAGCGCGACTTGCTGACCTCTCCAGCCGTGCCTGCCGTTGCGTGGACACCACCAGCTCTGCCCGAGAGAGATGCTGCTCCTGACGCCGATGCATCGCCGTTTCAGCGAGGACACAAGTCCTGGCTACGGCAAGGATCGCAATTGCTGGTCGGTCACCGGATCACCGCACGATCCACCCTGGCCGCGATCGAAACGGAACTCGACCGCGGTGCGGCGTTCCTGATTCTTCCGGTTTTTCTGGCCGCCGGTGCCCTGGTGTATTTCGCGCTTCCGAATGAGCCGGATCTCGCGCCGCTCGTCATTGTGTCAGCGACACCGGCCGTCCTCGCCTTCCTAACGCGCGGACGGCGGCCTGTTCACTACGCGCTGGCCGCACTCGCCGCCTCAATGCTCGGCATGGCGGGTGCAAAGTTCGAGACGGAACGCATGGCAACGAAGATGCTGGGCGCCGAGATCTCGACTGCCATCACCGGGCGCGTCGTCGAAATCGACAATCTGGACAAGGGCAGGGTGCGGCTGACGCTCGACGTTCTGGCGACCGCGCGCCCGGTCTTGCGTTATACGCCCGATCGGGTGCGGCTCGTTGCCCGCAAGCTTCCTGAGGGCGTCATGGCGGGGTCCGAGGTGACGGGTTATGTCAGGCTGATGCCGCCGTCCGGGCCTGTGCGGCCGGGCAGCTATGATTTTTCCTTCGAAAGCTATTTCGACGGCATCGGCGCCAGCGGCTTTTTCATGAAAGGCCCGGAGTTTGCTGCAACCACCCAGCCGCTGTCGGCCAGTGATCGTGCATTCGCGTCGATCGAGAATGTGCGCCAGAAGATTGCCCAGCGTATTCGCGACCGCATTGGCGGTCCGGAGGGCGAAATCGCGGCTGCCCTGGTCGTCGGCGTGAGCGGCGGCATTCCCGAGGATGTCAATGAGGCGCTGCGGCGTACCGGGCTCTACCACATCATCTCGATCTCGGGTCTGCACATGGCGATGGTCGCAGGCACGGTCATGCTTTTGATGCGGCTAGGCTTCGCCGCCTTTCCCGGCTTCACCTCGCACCGGCCGGTCAAGAAGTACGCGGCAGGCGCGGCACTGCTCGCCACCGGTGGCTATCTGTTCATTTCAGGCGCCGAGGTCGCGGCGCAACGCAGCTTCATCATGCTGGCGGTGATGCTGACGGCCGTGCTGCTCGACCGCGCAGCACTCACCATGCGCAACCTGGCGATCTCGGCCGTCGTCGTGATCATGATCTCGCCCCACGAAGTCGTCGGGCCGAGCTTCCAGATGTCGTTCGCCGCAACGGCAGCCCTCGTTGGCGCATATGCCTGGTGGTCGGACCGGCGGGAGGAGCAGGCGCTGCCGGTCGGTCAGAGATCGCTGCCGTCCAAAATCTTGCGCTGGCTTGCGACAGTTGCGATAGGTCTCGCCGCGACGTCGGTGATTGCCGGGCTCGCGACCAGCGCTTTTGGCGCATGGCATTTCCAACGTGTCTCGCCCCTCAGCCTGTTCGCCAATCTGGCAGTCAGCCCGTTTGTGTCTGTCCTGGTCATGCCCTTTGCCGTCATGGCTGGCATCTTCATGCCGCTTGGACTCGACGGCCCTTTCCTCGACACGATGGGCTTCGGCCTGAAGGCAATGATTGGCATCGCCACCTGGTTCTCCGAGCGCTCGCCGGTCGATGCGGTCGGCCTTGTCTCGTCACATGCGGTATTGTTGCTCACTGCAGCACTCGTCATCGCGTCGACGGCAACGACCTGGCTGCGCGCCGCCGCACTGCCATTCGCGGCCCTTGGGCTGCTGACGGTCGTGGAAACGGAAACGCCCAACGTTCTCGTTTCGGAAGATGGCCGCCTCGTCGGCGTCCCGGTCGACGATGGCAAGCTGGCCGTCAATCGCGTCCGGCCGAACCAGTTCACCGTCGACAACTGGCTGCGCGCGCTGGCGTCGGAAACTCTCGTCACCCCGGCCCGTTCGGCCGCGAATGCAACGAACGGGACTGTCCGTTTGCCCAGCGAGACCGGCTCACAGCCAACAGCCGAGGCAGATGTCGCCGGTACGATACCCGGCAAACCAGTATCTGGAGAGCTAAACGCCGTCGGCGCGGACGCCTTCGTCTGTGACAGCGGGCTGTGCACGGTTCAACAACCGGAGGGGGCACGGATCGTCCATGCGGCGAATGCGAGCGCCGCTGCACGAGCCTGCGACAACGCGGATCTCATCGTCGTCGACGATGCCACGGCAAGCGACGTCTGCCCCGGCGTGGCCGTGCTCACCAAGCGCGAGCTGGCGCGCCTTGGCAGTGCGTCGATATTCATCACAGCCGCGGCGGCTGGCGTAGATCGGGCGGTCGAGATACGCCACGCCGTGGCGGAACCGTACCGCCCGTGGCATGCGCAGCGCCAATTTTCGCGCGAGGCGAGGGGCCTTCCACCCTACAAGCGAGCGGAGATGCCCCCGAAGACACCTGCCGGGGCAACCACGGCGCACCCGAAAGCGCCGACTGCGACCACACGGTGAGTCCGAAATCTGTACCCGCCGTCGCAGAGCCGTCAGATACGGCACGATAGCAACAGGGCAGATCAGTCCGGCTTACAGATTGCAGCAGGATGGACAGGCCGAGGTGGCGGAAACGCAGCCCCGGCAATCAATAGCGGCGGATCAGGCCGACAAGCTTGCCCTGCACCTTGACCCTGTCCGGTCCGAAGATGCGGGTTTCATAGGCAGGATTGGCGGCCTCAAGAGCGATCGAGGCACCCTTGCGGCGGAAACGCTTGAGCGTCGCTTCTTCGTCGTCGACGAGGGCGACGATGATCTCACCGGGATTGGCCGTGGTCGAGCTGCGGATGACCACAGTGTCGCCGTCGAAGATGCCGGCCTCGATCATCGAGTCGCCCTTGACCTCGAGCGCGTAATGCTCGCCGCCCATGATCATGTCTGGCGGCACCGAAATCGAATGCGTCTTGTGCTGGATGGCGTCGATCGGCACACCGGCAGCGATGCGTCCCATGACGGGAATGGCAACCGCCGAAGCAACATCGTCGTCATTGCCGGCCGACATGCTGCGTGACGGCTCGGGTTTGCGGCCGAGGCTACCCTCGATGACGCTGGGCGAGAACTTCTTCGCCGCGTTGAGGCCAGGCGCGATCGAATCGGGCAGGCGCAGCACTTCAAGCGCGCGCGCCCGGTTGGGCAGACGCCTGATGAAGCCGCGTTCTTCGAGCGCCGTGATCAGGCGATGGATGCCGGACTTGGAGGCGAGGTCGAGTGCTTCCTTCATCTCGTCGAAGGACGGCGGAATACCCGCTTCCTTCAGCCGCTCGTGGATGAATAGCAAAAGCTCGTGTTGTTTACGCGTCAGCATCGCCACCCCCGAGGAATCAGAAGAAAAACAAACCCAGAACAAACACTATCTGTTCCAGTTGTGTTCCGCAACTGTTGATATTTCGTGAAGGGTGGAAGGTGCTGCTCAGCGCAACATCATCACCTGGCAGGCGCTGCCGGCTTCGACTGCAGGCGCGAAGGGCACCCGCACGATGGCGCAGTTGGCGTCGGCCAGCGTGCGCAGCATCGAAGAGTCCTGGATCAGGTAGGGTGTGACGACGAGACCCTCAGCGGTCTCGCGCGCATTCGCGCGGACAAAGTCCTGGCGCAGGTCGTTGGCCGCCATTGCCGTGTCGAGAATGCCGTTGCGCATGTCGGGTGAATAAGGGCGGCCGCCAAGCTTCGCCAGCAGAGGTTTCAGGAAAATCTGCGAGCAGATCAGGCTGGCGACCGGATTGCCCGGCAGGCCGACGCAGCGGCTGTTGCCGAGCCGGCCGAACATCAGCGGCTTGCCCGGGCGCATCGCGATCTTCCAGAAGTTGAGATCCATGCCGAGATCGGTCAGGACACGGTGAACGAGGTCGTGGTCGCCGACCGAAGCGCCGCCCAGCGTGACGATCACATCGGCGTCGGCGGCGAGCGCCTTGGCGACCAGTGCGGAGATTGCCTCGGTGCGGTCGGCGGCGATGCCGAGATCGAGTACGCGCGCGCCAACCGACTGAACGATCGCTGCGACGCCATAGGCGTTGGAGGCGATGATCTGGTCGGGCCCGGGATTGCTGCCCGGCGGCAACAGCTCGTCGCCGGTGGCGATGATGGCGACCAGAGGCGCCCGCAGCACTTCGACGCTGGGATGATTGGCAGCTGCGATCAGCGAGAGCGCTGCCGGGTCGAGCACACGTCCTGCATCAAGGATGAGGTCGCCCTGCTTGAAGTCGAGGCCCCTGGCGCGGATGTTGCGGCCAGCAAGCGTTGGCTCGAGCACCGCGATCTCGCCATTGCCGAGATCGCGAACGTTCTCCTGAATGACGACGGTATCAGTGCCTTGTGGCACCGGTGCGCCGGTGAAGATGCGGACGCACTCGCCTGGTCCGACGGTGCCCGTGAACTGCTTGCCGGCGGGTGCCTGGCCGATAACCTTGAGCTGCGCCGGCAGTGAAGCGATGTCGGCGGCCTGGACGGCGTAGCCATCCATGGCGGAGGCGTCAAAGGGCGGCTGGGTGCGCAGGGCGTGTAATGGAGCCGACAGCACGCGGCCTGATGCCTGGGCAAGGCCGACAGTTTCCGTGCCGCGTGGTTCGGCAGCGTCGAGCAGGCGCGCCAGGGCGTCGGCGACGGGCAGCAGCGCCATCTATTCGGCAGCCTTGTAGTCGCCCGACTTGCCGCCGGTCTTCTCGACCAGCCGGATGCCGGAGATCACCATGCCGCGATCGGCGGCCTTGGCCATGTCGTAGATGGTAAGGCAGGCGACCGAGGCAGCCGTCAGCGCTTCCATCTCGACGCCGGTCTTGCCGGTGACGCGGGCAAGCGCAGTGACGCGCAGGCCGGGCAGCGCCTCATCTGGCTCGATCTCGACCGAAACCTTGGTCAAAAGAATGGGATGGCAGAGCGGCACGAGCTCATGGGTGCGTTTGGCCGCCATGATGCCGGCGATGCGGGCGGTGCCGAGCACGTCACCCTTCTTGTCGTTGCCCGACAGGATCAACGCCAGTGTCTCCGGGCGCATGACGACATGGCCTTCGGCAATTGCCGTGCGTGTCGTCTCGGCCTTGTCGCCGACGTCGACCATGTTGGCCTCGCCGGTGGCGCCGATATGGGTGAGGGTGGTTGCCATGTCAGGCGCTTGCCAGGGCTGCGCCATCGAGCAGCGCACGCGTCGCCGAGGTCACGTCGGCCTGCCGCATCAGGCTTTCGCCGACGAGGAAACTGGAGATGCCGGATTTCTGCAGACGCAGGCAATCGGCATGCGTGAAGATGCCGCTTTCGCCGACCAGCAGCCGGTCTGCCGGCACCATCGGCGCGAGGCGCTCCGACGTGTCGAGGCTGACCTCGAATGTGCGCAGGTTGCGGTTGTTGATGCCGAGCAGGCGCGACTGAAGCTTCAGCGCGCGTTCTGTCTCTTCTTCGTCATGGACCTCGACGAGCACGTCCATGCCGATTTCGAACGCCTCATCCTCGATACGCCTGGCATCGTCGTCGCTCAGGCTCGCCATGATGATCAGGATCGCGTCCGCGCCCCAGGCACGTGCTTCGTGCACCTGGTAGGGTTCGAACATGAAGTCCTTGCGCAATGCCGGCAAGGCGCAGGCGTCGCGCGCGGCGGTCAGGAACTCCGGTGCGCCCTGGAAAGACGGCGTGTCGGTCAGCACCGACAGGCAGGCAGCGCCGCCGTCGGTATAGGCCCTGGCGAGCGCCGGCGGATCGAAGTCGGGACGGATCAGGCCTTTGGACGGGCTCGCCTTCTTGATCTCGGCGATCAGGCCAAAGCGGCTTTCACTGTGCCTGGTTTCGAGTGCCGCGAGAAAGCCGCGCGGCTTGGTGACGTCGCGGGCGCGCGCCTTGAGCTCGGCGAGCGGCAGCAGCGCCTTCGCTGCGGCGATCTCGTCGCGCTTGTAGGCTTCGATGCGGCGCAGGATATCGGCCATGTCTCTATCCGTTCGAAACGGCGACCAGTCGGTCGAGCACTGCCTTGGCGCGGCCGCTGTCGATTGCCTCGGCGGCAAGCGACACGCCTTCGCCGATCGTTGCAGCCTTGCCGGCAACGACTAGGCCGGCACCGGCATTCATTAGCACCGTGTCGCGATAGGCACCCTTGGCACCTTCGAGAACCCCGCGCAGGGCAGCGGCATTGTAGGCGGAATCGCCGCCGCGCAGCTCTTCGCGCGTATGCTTGCTCAAGCCGACCTGTTCGGGCGCCAGCGTAAACGTGGTGATCACACCGTCCTTGAGGGCTGCGACATGGGTCTCACCCGTCGTGGTGATCTCGTCATAACCATCGCCGTGGACCACCCAGACGTGCTGGGCGCCAAGTTCCTTCAGCGTCTCGGCCACCGGACGCACCCATTCGGGCGAGAACACGCCAACCAGTTGGCGGTTGACGCCGGCGGGATTGGAGAGCGGGCCGAGCAGGTTGAAGATGGTGCGGGTGCCAAGTTCGACGCGGGTCGCGCCGACATGCTTCATCGCCGGGTGATGCGCCGGCGCGAACATGAAGCCGACGCCGGCGTCATGGATGCAGCGGCCGATCGCCTCGGGCGTGAGGTCGATGTTGACGCCAAGGGCGGTCAGAACGTCGGCGGCGCCGGTCAGCGAGGACAGGCCGCGATTGCCGTGCTTGGCGACAGGCACACCTGCGCCCGCGATGACGAAGGCCGAGGCAGTCGAGATGTTGACGCTGTGCGAACCGTCACCGCCGGTGCCGACGATGTCGATGGCATCGGCAGGGGCTTCGACGCGCAGCATCTTGTCGCGCATGGTGGCAACGGCGCCCGATATCTCGCTTACGGTCTCGCCGCGCACCCGCAGCGCCATGAGAAAGCCACCGATCTGGCCGGGCGTGGCTTCGCCCGACATGATGATGTCAAAGGCCTCGCGTGCCTCCTCGAAGGTGAGAGGGGTGCCCGCGGCGACCTTGGCGATATGCGGCTTGAGTGCGCTCATGGCGTTCCCACCGCAAGTGCGCGGGTGATCGCCGCCTGGTTGATCGTTGCTTGATACTCGCCCTGGAGCTGGGCGACGATCTGGTCGAGCAGGTCGTCCGACATGCCCGAGGCAAACTGCTTCTGCGCGTCCTCTGGCACCGCGCTCTTGTCCGCACCGGCAGGCTCGAACACTTCGGCGACCTTGAACAGAATCTGCGCATCGCCGGCAGGGGCGGGGACGATGCCAGTGCCGCCCTGGCCCATTGCAAACATCGCGGAGGCACCCTCGCGGCCAAAATCGGCATCGTCGGCCTCGCGCTTGAGGCCGCGCTTGGTCTGCTTTTCGAGCTTGAGTTCGCCGGCGATCACGTCGAGCGAGGCACCGTCCTTGAGGCGCTTCTCCAACTCGTCGGCTTTTGCCTTGAGACGCTTCGTCGCTTCGGCAGCGGTCCAGTCGGCGACGACCTTCTCGCGGACCTCGTCGAGCGTGCGGTCGCGGGCAGGCGTGATCTCGTCGACCTCGTAGAAGACGAAACCATTGGTGCCGACATTGAGCGGCGGGTTTTCGGTGCCGGATTCGGCGGTGAAGGCCGCCTGGATCAGGTTGCGCGAGTCCGGCAGGTCGTTGACGATGGTGCCGTCTGGCTGCTGGCCGGCGCGGTCGATGGCATCGATCGTCACCATCTTGAGCTTCAGCTTGTCGGCGGCAGCCTTCATCGACTCACCTGCGGCGCGGGCGTCCTCGTAGGAGTCGTGCACGTCGAGCAGGATGCGGTTGGCTTCGGCCAGCGCCAACTCCTTGCGGATCTGGTCCTTGACCTCGTCGAAGGTCTTGACGGTTTCCGGCGTGATCTCGCTGACGCGGACCAGCACTGGGCCGAAAGCGCCCTGGACGACGTCGCTGACCTGATTGGCCTGCAGCGCGAAGGCGGCGTCGGCGACCGCCTTGTCGGCGATCCTGTCCTTGGTCAGCGAGCCGAGGGCCACGTCAGCCGCGGTCTTGCCCTGGTCGGCGACAACCTTGTCGAAGGTCGCACCACCCTTGATCGCATCGGAAGCAGCCTTGGCCGCATCGGCGCTCAGCACAAGCTGGTCGATCTTGCGCGTCTCGGCGGTGGTGAAGTGCGACTTGTTCTTGTCGTAGTCCTGGCGCGCCTGTTCTTCGGTCACGGCTGCGGCATCCATGATGTCTTCCGGCTCGAGCTTGACGTAGCTCAGCTTGCGGAATTCAGGGGCGGCGTAGTTCTTCTTGTTTTCCTCGAACCAGGCCTTGAGCACGTCGTCGCCCGGTGCCGCGATCGGCTCGACGAGCGACTTGGGCAGCGGCAGGTAGTCGATGGTGCGATCTTCGCCGCGGTAAAGTGCGACGGCGCGCAGGAAGGTATCAGGAGCCTCGAGGCCGTCGGAAACGGCTTCGACGATTTGCTGGCGGACCGCAACCTGGGCGCGGTTCTTCAGATAGTCTTCGGGGCGCATGCCGATCTGGCGCAGGATGTATTCAAAAGCCTGGCGGTCGAACTTGCCGTCGGCGCCGCGGAAGGTCGGGTCGTCCCAGGTGAGTTCGGCGAGGCGGTCCTTGGAGAGGCCGAGGCCGAGCTTGCGTGCCTGTTCGTCGAGCACCGCACCGGCGACGAGCTGCGAAAGCACCTGGTTGTCGATGCCGAGCGCGTTGGCCTGGTCGCGGGTCAGGCGCTGGCCGAACTGCTGCGACATGACGTTCAGCTGGCGGTCATAGGCGAGGCGGTATTCGACACCTGTAACATGCGTGCCGCCGGCCGTGACCACCTGGTCGCCGCCGAATTGGCTCATCATCTGACCCGAGATGCCCCAGATCGCGAAGCTGACGACGAGGAGCAGAAGCAACAGCTTCGCAACCCAGGTTCCAGCAGCACTTCGCATCGATTCGAGCATGTAACAGATCCCGTATACGCGCATTGTCGCATGCGCCTGCATGAACGAAGCGCAATAGCGCCCTTCGCCGCCAGTGTCGATTGCTTTGTGGCTTGTTTTTGGTAGTGAGGTTGCCCGAGCGAACATCGATTTCGAGGGAAGAGCACTATGACGCCAGGAATCCGCCCACTCGTTGCCGGCAACTGGAAAATGAACGGCACCAGCAACTCGCTCAACGAATTGCGCAACATTGCCGGCGGTTTTATGAGCGGCCTCGATGCCGAGACCGACGCGCTTCTGTGCGTGCCGGCGACGCTGCTTTCGCGTGCTGCCGAGATCCTGCACCGAACCCCGGTCAAGATGGGTGGCCAGGACTGCCATGCCAAGGAGAGCGGCGCCCATACCGGCGACGTTTCCGCCGAGATGCTCAAGGACGCCGGTGCCAGCCACGTCATCGTCGGTCACTCGGAGCGCCGCACCGACCATGGCGAAACCGACGAGATCGTGCGTGCCAAGGCGGAAGCGGCTTGGCGCGCAGGGCTGGTTGCCGTCATCTGTGTTGGCGAAACCCATGCCGAGCGGGAAGGCGGAACGACGCTGCAGGTATTGTCGCGCCAGATCGAAGGCTCGGTGCCGACGACGGCAACGCCTGCCAATGCTGTCATCGCCTATGAGCCGGTCTGGGCGATCGGCACTGGCTTGACGCCCACGGCTGCCGATGTCGCCGAGGCGCATGCCCATATCCGCGAACGCCTTGCCGCGAAGCTGGGGGCGTCGGCTGCCAAGATGCGCATTCTCTATGGCGGTTCGGTCAAGCCGTCCAATGCCAACGAATTGCTGGCTGTCGCCAACGTCGATGGCGCATTGGTCGGCGGCGCCAGCCTCAAGGCGGCAGATTTCCTCGGCATTGCCGACGCCTATCGCAAGCTCTGATTCACCACACGTGACCGTTGCAAAGGCAACGAGTCACCCCATATTCGGCCGGCGGGCTTGGAAATGCCTAGAAAGCATTGTATTGAGCCGCCTCCGGAGTGCCGGGCGCTTTTGTGCGCGGCCCTCCCACGTCAGGAAAGATCCCAGGAAGCGCAATGGAAACCGTCCTCATCGTCATCCACTTGATGGTCGTGCTCGCCCTTGTCGGCGTTGTGCTCCTGCAGCGCTCTGAAGGCGGCGGCCTCGGTATCGGTGGCGGATCGGGCTTTATGACGGCGCGCGGCGCTGCCAACGCGCTGACTCGCGCCACCGCCATCCTCGCGACGGTGTTTTTCGTCACGTCGCTGACGCTGTCGATCGTTGCCCGTTACGGCGCCAAGCCGACCGACATCCTCGACCGCGTGCCGACTACCCAGAGTGGAACCACCGGCGGCAACGGCGTTCTCGACCAGCTCGGCGGGTCGACCGCTCCGGCTGCTCCGGCATCAGACGCCACGGCACCCGCGGCACCCGCGACTCAGCCCGCCGCGCCTGCCGCTTCGGGCACCGAGCAGCCAGCTCCGGCCACGCCGGCGGCCCCTGCGACGCCGCAGGTTCCTAACTAATTATTTACCCTTTGCCGCAACCTGTTGTTGTTTGAACACAGTTGCGGCAAATGCCGCGTCAATCACGACAATTCGATTGGTCAGCCGGTGGTGCCTCCCTTGAGGCGCCTCCGGCTAATCTATTATAGCAGGGTTGCGGCATTCGGCGGGGGAGCCTTGGGGGCACCGCGGTTGGTCGCAAGAAAATTTCGCGTTGAACGTTCGGGATCCCTTCGCCATGCAGCTCCGCCGCATCCTTCTTGCTGGCCTTTGCGCCACTTTCATGAGCTCGACAGCCTTTGCCGCCACCTCGGCCGGCACCGTTGCGGCGCCGCAGCCTGCCGCAAGCGACGTCATCACTGTCGCCGCCAAGAGCGATGCTGCTGAACTCAAGCTGCTCAAGAAAAAGAAGAAGCCGACCGACGAGGACTTGTCGCGAATCAAGGACCTCGAAGCCAAGATCAAGGCCGATAAGGAAGTCGCCCGGCTGAAGATGCTCGAGGCCAAGAAGATGGCGATGCGGGCCGCAGCCAAGGCGAAGGCCGAACAGGCCCGCGAACTTGCCCGCCTGAAGAAGTCTGAAAAGGCTACCGCCCAGGTTGCCACCGCCTCAGCTCCGGCTCCCAAGCGCGATCTCCAGCCGCTCGCTGTGATGAAGCCGATCGAGCCACTGGCGCCTGATGTCGCGGAAGTGGCTTCTGCCGGCAACAATGGCGAGCTGCGCAGCGAGAGCCAGGATCGTCCGCGCCAGACCGGCCTGCTCGCCGGCATCTTCGGCGGCAGCGCGCCGCAGCAGTCGATGCTGCCGCAGACACGTGCGCTCGACGCCGTGCTGCAAGCCAAGCAGGCCAAGAAGCAGTTCAAGGTGAAGTCCGACTTCGAGCCGCAGGAAGTCTCGTTCTCCGGCTACGAGCGCGGCCAGATCGTCGTCGATACCGGCGCGCGCTATCTCTATCTGATCGAATCGTCGTCGACGGCGCGCCGCTATGCGATTGCGGTCGGCCGCGAAGGCCTGGAGTTCAAGGGCAAGGCCACCATCGGCGACAAGCAGGAATGGCCGCGCTGGATCCCGACCAAGGAAATGCAGGAACGCGAGCCCAAGAAGTACGGCCAGTACAAGGACGGCATGAACGGCGGGCCGGAAAACCCGCTGGGAGCGCGTGCCATCTACCTTTACCAGGGCAAGAAGGATACCCATATCCGTATCCATGGTACCAACCAGCCGCAGACGATCGGCACAAACTCTTCGAACGGTTGCTTCCGTATGGTCAACGACCACGTCATGGATCTCTACAACCGCGTGAGGATGGGCTCTGAAGTCATCGTCATGTAAGGCGTTTTCATAACGCTGATAGCGGGCCGGCGGTCACGCCGGCCTTTTTGTTTGCATGGCCTACAGGCAGCAACACTGAACAGCCAGATAGGGAAAAGTCCGACGCGGCGGATTTTTCTCTGGCGGAATCGATTTGGCCGCGTTAAGCGATGAATCCCATGGCGCGATATGTTTTTATTACCGGCGGCGTGGTCTCTTCCCTTGGAAAAGGCATAGCCGCAGCGGCCCTCGGGGCTCTTCTGCAGGCACGCGGATATCGCGTGCGCATCCGAAAACTCGATCCGTATCTCAATGTCGATCCGGGAACGATGTCGCCTTACCAGCATGGTGAGGTGTTCGTGACCGACGACGGCGCGGAAACCGATCTCGATCTGGGTCACTATGAGCGCTTCACCGGGCGTTCGGCGAACCAGAGCGACAACATCACCACCGGCCGCATCTACAAGAACATCATCGAACGCGAGCGGCGCGGCGACTATCTCGGCGCAACCGTCCAGGTCATCCCGCACGTCACGGACGAGATCAAGAACTTCATCCTCGACGGCAATGACGAGTACGACTTCGTGCTCTGCGAGATCGGCGGTACGGTGGGCGACATCGAGGCGATGCCGTTCCTCGAGGCGATCCGCCAGCTCGGCAACGACCTGCCGCGCAACAACGCTGTCTATGTCCATCTGACTTTGATGCCGTACATCCCCACCGCTGGCGAGCTCAAGACCAAGCCGACCCAGCATTCGGTCAAGGAATTGCGCTCGATCGGCATTGCGCCCGACATCCTCCTGGTGCGCGCCGACCGCGACATCCCGAAGGAAGAACGCCGCAAGCTGTCGCTGTTCTGCAATGTGCGCGAATCCGCCGTCATCCAGGCGCTCGACGTCGGCCACATCTACGACGTGCCGCTGGCCTACCATAAGGAAGGTCTGGACTCGGAAGTCCTGGCCGCCTTCGGCATCGATCCGGCACCCAAGCCGCGTCTCGACCCTTGGCAGAATGTGTCGCAGCTGATCCACAACCCGGAAGGCGAAGTTACCATCGCCGTGGTCGGCAAGTACACGGGCCTCAAGGACGCATACAAGTCGCTGATCGAGGCGCTGTCGCATGGCGGTCTCGCCAACAACGTCAAGGTCAAGCTCGACTGGATCGAAAGCGAAGTCTTCGAGAAGGAAGATCCGGCTCCATTCCTCGAAAAGGTCCACGGTATTCTGGTTCCCGGCGGCTTCGGCGAGCGAGGCTCGGAAGGCAAGATCCTGGCGGCCAAGTTCGCCCGCGAGCGCAAGGTGCCGTATTTCGGCATCTGCTTCGGCATGCAGATGGCGTGCATCGAGGCTGCCCGTTCGCTGGCCGGCATCGAGGCTGCTTCGTCGACCGAGTTCGGTTCGACCAAGGAGCCGGTCGTCGGCCTGATGACCGAATGGCTCAAGGGCAACATGCTCGAGAAGCGCAAGGCTTCGGGCGATCTCGGCGGCACGATGCGTCTCGGCGCGTTTGACGCCAAGCTTACCGAAGGCTCGAAGATCGCCGAGATCTATGGCGACACCGACATCTCCGAGCGTCACCGCCACCGCTACGAGGTCAACATCGACTACAAGGACCGCCTCGAAGAGTGCGGCCTGGTCTTTGCCGGCATGTCGCCCGACGGCGTGCTGCCCGAGACCGTCGAGTATCCCGACCATCCCTGGTTCATCGGCGTGCAATACCATCCGGAGCTGAAGAGCCGTCCGCTGGAGCCGCACCCGCTGTTTGCGAGCTTCATCGAAGCCGCTGTCGAACAGAGCCGGCTGGTCTGATATCCATGCGCGCCGACGTGAACTCGCCGGCGCGCATTTCTTTCCCCGGGTGGCCGGCCGCATGACCACCTTTGTCGCGCTGCTCTACAGCGTCGTTCTCGGACCCGGCCGTCGCCTCGTCATGTCCGACTTGCGTGACATGGCGACGGATCTCGGCCTCGAAAATCCGCGTACGCTGGTTGCAACCGGAAACCTCGTCTTCGAGGCAGAAGGCAAGACGGTTTCGGCACTGGAGCGCGAACTCGAAGCGGCGTTCGCGCCAAAATTCGGCAAGCATGTCGATATCATCGTCCGCGATGCCGCCGCCTGGCTGAAGCTCGTCGCTGCCAACCCTTTTCTCGCGGAATCCGAACTGCACGCCGATCAGGTCGGTGTCCGTGTGATGCGCGAGCCGGTGACTTCGGAAGTGATCGAGCGGCTTCGCCCCTATGCCGCCGCCGACGAAAAGCTCACCTCTGTCGACGGCGACATCTGGCTCTATTTTTCCCGCAATATGGCGTCGTCGCGGCTGCTTGGCGCTCTGACGCCCAAGCGCGCCGGTGGTGTCGGCACGTCGCGCAATTGGAACACGGTCCGCCGGCTGGGCGACATGGTGGCGTCGTAGCGCGAGCGGGGCACTCTTGCTTCACATCGGGATTTCGGGCACAGCGCAGCCATGACGAAAACCAACAGCCCGCGGCCGCTCGACCACGTGGTCCTGCCGACCGGTGACCTGACGCTGGCGCGCGACCGGCTTGCCGCACTTGGATTCAGCGTCTCGCCGCAAGGCACGCACCCGTTCGGAACCATCAATTGCTGCGTCTATCTCAGCGACGGCACCTTCCTGGAGCCGCTTGCCGTCGGTGACCGGGTCGCGGCCGACAAGGCGGTTCGTGAAGGCAACGCGTTTGTTGCGCGCGATCGTGTCTTCCGCGACGCGCATGGCGAGGAGGGCTTTTCGGCCGTTGTGTTCGGATCCGGTGACGCCGACGCCGACCATACCGCGTTCGTGGCTGCAGGCGTATCCGCAGGCAGCCGGCTCGATTTTTCGCGTCCTTTCGTCGACGCCTCGGGCAGGTCCGACGTAGCATCGTTTCGGCTGGCCTTCGCTGCCCAGCCCAATGCCGATGCCGACGCCTTCTTTTTCACCTGCGAGCGTGCCAACGTACCTGCCGTCGACCGGTCGGCGCTCCAGGCACATGCCAATGGCGCCAGACGCGTCTTGGCGATCGAGCTTGCTGCCGGAAACATCGCGGCGGCGGCCAAGTTGCTTGCGACAATCGCACGGAGTGCGGCCGACGATGCCGGCGTGGCACTCGCAAATGCGCGGCTAAGCATCCGCGACGGGCCATATGCGCCGGGCATTCGACTTGAAGCCATCGTCTTTGTCGTCGACGATCTTGCCGCGACAAGGGCGCTTCTTGTCGAACGCGCCGTCGCGCACGATCTAGACGGCCAGCGCCTTGTGGTTCCGGCTGCGCCGGGGCAGGGCGCAATCTTCATTTTCGAGGAGCAGAAATGACCAAGCCGAATGCAAATGTGACGGTCGGCAAGACCCTCTTCGCCAATGATGCGCCACTGTCGCTGATCGCCGGCCCGTGCCAGTTCGAATCGCGCCAGCATGCCTTCGACATGGCCGGCAAGCTCAAGGAACTTACCCAGAAACTCGGCATCGGCTTCGTCTACAAGTCAAGCTTCGACAAGGCCAACCGCAGCTCGCTGTCGAGCACGCGCGGCGCGGGCCTCGAAGCTGCGCTGCCCGCCTTCGCCGACCTGCGCAAGGAACTCGGTGTCACCGTCGTCACCGACGTCCACACCGAGGAGCAGTGCGCCATCGTCGCCGAAGTTGTCGACGTGCTGCAGATTCCGGCTTTCCTTAGCCGCCAGACCGACCTGCTGATTGCTGCCGCAAAAACCGGCAAGGTGGTCAACGTCAAGAAGGGCCAGTTCCTGGCGCCTTGGGACATGAAGAACGTGGTGGCAAAGGTGACCGGCTCGGGCAATCCGAACGTACTGGTGACCGAGCGCGGCACGTCGTTCGGCTACAACACGCTGGTCTCCGACATGCGCGGCCTGCCTGTCATGGCCGACATAGGCGCACCCGTGATCTTCGACGCCACCCATTCGGTGCAGCAGCCGGGCGGGCAGGGCGCCACCTCGGGCGGCGAGCGCCGCTTCGTCGAGACGCTGGCGCGGGCGGCCGTTGCCGTCGGCGTTGCTGGCGTGTTCATCGAAACACATGAAGACCCCGACAATTCGACCTCTTCGGACGGTCCCAATATGGTGCCGTTCAAGGACATGCCGGCCTTGCTCGAACGCCTGATGGCCTTCGACCGTATCGCCAAGGGCTGAGGCAGGCTGTCTGCAACTCCAGCTTGAGCCCGGCTTGCGCCGGGCGTAGGCTCGCTTCCGTGACTGAGCGTATCAGCCGGAGAGCCTCCATGTCTGTTGCCCGCGTTACCGAAATCACCTCGTCGTCGACCAAGAGCTTCAAGGACGCCATCGAAGAGGGCATCGCGCGCGCCTCGAAGACGCTCAAGAATGTCGAGGGCGCCTGGATTCAGGACCAGAAGGTCGTCGTCGAGGATGGCAAGATCGTCGCCTACCGGGTCAACATGAAAGTGACCTTCATCCTCAACGACTGAACCGCCGGCATTCCTGTCGCCGGGAAAATCGGGGAACCTCCACGCCGGGGGATCGTTAGTCCTGCATCCACAAACCAACGAGGAGCAGGATCATGACGACAGTCACTGGTCACACCAAAGCCATTCCCGCATCCAGGGTCATCGGCACCAACGTTTACAACACGTCGGGCGAGACCATCGGAACGATCGAGGACGTGATGCTCGACAAGCTGTCGAACGGCATCATGTTTGCCGTCATCGGTTTCGGCGGATTCCTGGGCATTGGCGAGCGCTACCACGCCATACCGTGGTCGACGCTGGACTTCGACAAGGGTCGCGGCGGCTATGTCGTCCCGTTTTCCAAGGAGCAGCTCAAGGCGGCACCCTCCTACTCGGTGAACGAACTGACCGAGGACGATGGCCGTCTGGCGCGCGATGCATCCTATGAACACTATCGCGTCGAGCCTTACTGGCACTAGGCGTGCTGGTGGCGAATGCCTGACAAGCAAAAAGCCCCGCCGAAGCGGACCCGCATTGCGGGGCTTTTCTTTTGTGCCGGCGACTTACCTTGGTGTCGGTAGTATCCGCACCTGCGACACGCCTTGCGGGGGCGGTTGACTGTCGCATGAGGTCAGAAACGCCGCGGCGATAAAGAACAAACTCAAGATACCACTCAACTCGGACATGGCGAAACTCCCTCTGTTTCGCCCCGCGCGCCCGCAGTTTACCCGAAAGTTTGGCCGATGCCTGCCTGTTCGGATGAATTATGATGACAGCGTTTTGTCTAAAGTGAATCCCGCGGCTGACGCAGCGTGATATTTGGCCGCCCGCGATTGCGTTTTCCTGATCTTTGGCTAAGACGGGCGCGGAAATCCAACCGATCCATCTGCGATCAGCTCCCGGGGATGCCTCACATGACAGCAATCATCGATATCGTCGGCCGCGAGATTCTCGACAGCCGCGGCAATCCCACCGTCGAGGTGGACGTGGTTCTCGAGGACGGCTCGATGGGCCGCGCCGCCGTTCCGTCTGGCGCCTCGACCGGCGCCCATGAGGCGATGGAACTGCGCGACGGTGGCCCGCGCTATCTCGGCAAGGGCGTCGAGCGCGCCGTCGAAGCCGTCAATGGCGAGCTGTTCGAGGCAATCGGCGGCATGGAAGCCGAGAACCAGATCCACATCGACCAGACGATGATCGAGCTCGACGGCACGCCCAACAAGAGCCGCCTCGGCGCCAACGCCATCCTTGGCGTGTCGCTCGCCGTTGCCAAGGCCGCTGCCGAATCGTCGGGCCTGCCGCTCTACCGCTATGTTGGCGGCCCGAACGCCCGCGTCCTGCCGGTGCCGATGATGAACATCATCAATGGCGGCGCGCATGCCGACAATCCGATCGACTTCCAGGAGTTCATGATCATGCCGATCGGCGCGCCTTCGCTGCGCGACGCCGTGCGCTGGGGTTCGGAAATCTTCCACACCCTGAAGAAGGGGCTGAAGGACGCTGGCCACAACACCAATGTCGGCGACGAAGGCGGCTTCGCGCCGAACCTCAAGAGCGCGCAGGCTGCGCTCGACTTCGTCATGGCATCGATCGAGAAGGCCGGCTTCAAGCCGGGCGAGGACGTGGCACTCGCGCTCGATTGCGCTGCGACCGAGTTCTTCAAGGGCGGCAACTATGTCTATGAAGGCGAGAAGAAGACCCGCGATCCCAAGGCCCAGGCCAAGTACCTGGCCAAGCTCGCCGCCGACTACCCGATCATCTCGATCGAGGACGGCATGGCCGAGGACGACTGGGAAGGCTGGAAGTACCTGACCGATCTGTGCGGCGACAAGGTGCAGCTGGTCGGCGACGATCTGTTCGTTACCAATTCGGCCCGCCTGCGCGACGGCATCAAGATGGGCGTTGCCAACTCGATCCTGGTCAAGGTCAACCAGATCGGCTCGCTGACCGAGACGCTTGACGCCGTCGAGACCGCGCACAAGGCAAGCTACACCGCCGTCATGTCGCACCGTTCGGGTGAGACAGAGGATTCGACCATTGCCGATCTCGCCGTTGCCACCAACTGCGGACAGATCAAGACCGGCTCGCTCGCCCGTTCGGATCGCACCGCCAAGTACAACCAGCTCATCCGCATCGAGGAAGAGCTCGGCAAGCAGGCGCGCTTCGCCGGCAGGTCGATCCTGCGCGGCTGATCGCTTGTTGCATAGATGATTGAAAAAGGCGGGATGTTTCCCGCCTTTTTTGGTTCTGGAAGCGGGTGAGCACCAGACCGTAACGCTCCATTAAGCACAATGGAGCGACAAGAGCCTGAAAGAGGTTCTGACCATGTGGACACGCCAGCATAAGCAGACAAACACCGGGCGCCTGATCGTGCCGGCGCTGGCGGTGATGTTCCTGTCCTATTTCGGCTTCCACGCCTATCATGGCGAATTCGGTATCTATTCCAAGTACAGGCTCGAGGCGCGCGCCATCGAACTCCAGGCCCGGCTGGACACGGTCAGGGCGCAACGCCTCGATGTCGAGCGCCGCGTCCACATGCTCCACGACGGCTCGCTGGAGAAGGACATGCTTGACGAACAGGCGCGCAACGCCTTGAATATGTCCCATGCTGATGAACTGACCATAATGCGGCCATCCGGGCGCCGTATTAACTGACTTCCAGTTAATCAACAAGAAATCCAACGTTTTTAGGCGCTTAACCGCATGCCTGCTATGCATTTTTCCGCATGGCGCAGCGTCACTCACCATGCTAGCGTTTGGACATGGAGAGGAGAGATTATGCATGATCTCCTCATTGTCCGCAAAGAGACGCCACTAGGGAGTGATGCATGGCCACCGCAGCCAAAAAAGCGCCTGCCAAATCTAGATCCGATTCAAAATCCCTTTCAGCGCCGGTAACACCCAAGCCGGTCGATTTCACCAAGGAACAGGACCTCGCGGCATATCGCGAGATGCTTCTGATCCGCCGCTTCGAGGAAAAGGCCGGCCAGCTCTACGGCATGGGCTTCATCGGCGGCTTCTGCCACCTCTATATCGGTCAGGAAGCTGTCGTCACCGGCTTGCAGATGTCGCTGATCGAAGGCGACCAGATGATCACTGCCTATCGCGATCACGGCCACATGCTTGCCATGGGCCTGTCGGCGCGCGGCGTCATGGCGGAACTGACCGGGCGTCGGGGCGGCTTGTCGAAAGGCAAGGGCGGCTCCATGCACATGTTCTCCAAGGAAAAGCATTTTTACGGCGGCCATGGCATTGTCGGCGCCCAGGTGTCGCTCGGCACCGGCCTGGCCTTCGCCAACCGCTATCGCGAAAATCCGAATGTTTCGGTGACCTATTTCGGCGACGGCGCTGCCAACCAGGGCCAGGTCTATGAGAGCTTCAACATGGCCGCGCTGTGGAAGCTGCCGGTGATCTACGTCATCGAAAACAACCGCTACGCCATGGGCACCGCCGTTACGCGTGCTTCGGCCGAGACGGATTTCTCGCAGCGCGGCGTGTCCTTCAAGATTCCGGGCATCAAGGTCGACGGCATGGACGTGCGCGCGGTCAAGGCCGCTGGCGATCTCGCCACCGAATGGTGCCGTTCGGGCAACGGTCCGATGATCCTCGAGATGGAAACCTACCGCTATCGCGGTCACTCGATGTCTGATCCGGCCAAGTACCGCTCCAAGGACGAAGTGCAGAAGATGCGCTCCGAGCACGACCCGATCGAACAGGTCAAGGCGCGCCTCATCGCCAAGAAGTGGGCCAGCGAAGACGACCTCAAGGCGGTCGACAAGGATGTTCGCGACATCGTGGCTGACGCCGCAGACTTTGCTCAGACCGATCCCGAGCCGGATGCTTCCGAGCTCTGGACCGACATCTTGATCTAAGGGAGGGCGCGAACATGCCGATCGAAATTCTCATGCCTGCGCTCTCGCCGACGATGGAAGAGGGCAATCTTTCCAAGTGGTTGAAGAACGAAGGCGACAAGATCGTCGCCGGCGACGTCATCGCCGAAATCGAAACCGACAAGGCGACCATGGAAGTGGAAGCTGTTGACGAGGGCACCCTCGGTAAGGTCCTGATCGCCGCCGGCACTGAAGGTGTCAAGGTCAACACGCCGATCGCTGTGCTTTTGCAGGACGGCGAAAGTGCTGCCGACATCGGTAAGGGTGCTGCGCCTGCCAAGGCCGAGGCACCCGCTGCCGCGGCAGCACCGGCCGCTGCCGCTGGTCCGGTTGCCGCCACCCCTGTCGCTGCCGCGCCCAAGACTGAAGTCGCTGCCGACCCCGACATTCCCGCCGGCACTGAGATGGTGTCGACGACGGTGCGTGAAGCGCTGCGCGATGCCATGGCCGAAGAAATGCGCCGCGACGGTGACGTCTTCATCATGGGCGAGGAGGTCGCCGAGTACCAGGGCGCCTACAAGATCACCCAGGGCCTGCTGCAGGAGTTCGGCCCGCGCCGCGTCGTCGATACCCCTATCACCGAGCACGGCTTCGCCGGCGTCGGCGTCGGTGCTGCGATGACCGGCCTCAAGCCGATCGTCGAGTTCATGACCTTCAACTTCGCCATGCAGGCGATCGACCAGATCGTCAACTCGGCTGCCAAGACGCTCTACATGTCGGGTGGCCAGATGGGCGCGCCGATCGTCTTCCGTGGACCGAGCGGTGCGGCTGCCCGCGTCGCGGCCCAGCACTCGCAGTGCTATGCCGCATGGTACAGCCACATTCCGGGGCTCAAGGTGGTGATGCCGTACTCGGCAGCCGACGCCAAGGGCCTGCTCAAGGCTGCCATCCGCGATCCGAACCCGGTCATCTTCCTCGAGAACGAAATCCTCTACGGCCATTCCTTCGACGTGCCGAAGCTCGATGATTTCGTTCTGCCGATCGGCAAGGCGCGCATGCACAAGACCGGCAAGGACGTCACCATCGTGTCGTTCGGCATCGGCATGACCTATGCGATCAAGGCCGAGGCAGAACTTCGCGGCATGGGCATAGATGCTGAAATCATCGATCTCCGCACCATCCGTCCGCTCGACTTCGACACCATCATTGCCTCGGTGAAGAAGACCAACAGGCTGATCGTGGTGGAAGAGGGCTTCCCGCAGTCGTCGGTCGGCGACCACATTGCCAACCAGGTGTCGCAGCGCGCCTTTGATCACCTCGACGCGCCTGTCATCACCATCGCTGGCAAGGACGTGCCGATGCCCTACGCCGCCAATCTCGAGAAGCTCGCTCTGCCGAATGTCGGCGAAGTGATCGAGGCGGTCAAAGCAGTCACGTATCGCTGACACGGGCGGGAGGTCATCATGCCGATCAATATCACCATGCCTGCCCTTTCGCCGACCATGGAAGAGGGCAATCTGGCCAAGTGGCTGGTCAAGGAAGGCGACAAGGTTTCGCCTGGCGACGTGATCGCCGAGATCGAGACCGACAAGGCAACGATGGAAGTCGAGGCCGTCGATGAGGGCACTGTCGCCAGACTGCTGGTTCCGGCCGGCACCGAAGGCGTCAAGGTCAATGCGCTGATCGCCATTCTCGCCGGCGACGGCGAAGATGTCGCGGCTGCAGCCAAGGGCGGCGATGCCGCTCCTGCCAAGGCAGACGCGCCGAAGGCGGAAGCACCTGTTGCCGCGGCACCTGCGGCGCCCGCTGCTGCTCCGGTCGCTGCCGCGCCCGTTGCTGCTTCGGCAGCCAAGCCAGCTGCGACCAACGGCGCTGCACCCTCCGGCGACGGCCGGACCTTTGCATCGCCGCTCGCCCGCCGCATCGCCAAGGATTCGGGCATCGACCTTTCGGCTGTCACCGGCACCGGCCCACATGGCCGTGTCGTCAAAGCCGACGTCGAGGCTGCGATCTCGGGTGGCGGCGCCAAGGCTGCTCCTGCTGCCAAGGCTCCTGCCGGTGCTCCGGCTGCAGCACCCGCTGCCAAGGGCATGTCGGACGAACAGGTGCTCAAGCTGTTCGAAGAAGGCAGCTACGAACTCATCCCGCACGACAACATGCGCAAGACCATCGCGCGCCGTCTTGTCGAGGCCAAGAGCACCATCCCGCACTTCTATCTGACGCTCGACTGCGAGATCGACGCGCTGCTGGCGCTCCGCGCCCAGCTCAACGCGGCGGCGCCGGTGCGCAAGACTGAAAAGGGCGACGTGCCGGCCTACAAGCTGTCGGTCAACGACATGATCATCAAGGCGATGGCGCTGGCCCTGACGGCCGTTCCCGACGCCAATGTGTCATGGACCGACCAGGCCATGGTCAAGCACAAGCACGCCGATGTCGGTGTTGCCGTGTCGATCCCGGGTGGCCTGATCACCCCGATCATCCGCCAGGCCGACATCAAGACGCTGTCTGTCATTTCCAATGAAATGAAGGACCTTGCCGGCCGGGCCCGCAACCGCAAGCTCAAGCCTGAGGAATATCAGGGCGGCACCAGTGCCGTCTCCAACCTCGGCATGTTCGGCATCAAGGACTTCTCGGCCGTCATCAACCCGCCGCACGCCACCATCCTGGCGGTCGGCGCGGGCGAGGAACGGGCGGTCGTCAAGAATGGCGAGATCAAGATCGCCAATGTGATGTCGGTGACGCTGTCGACCGACCACCGTGCCGTCGACGGTGCGCTTGGCGCCGAACTGCTCTCGGCCTTCAAGCGCTTCATCGAAAACCCGATGGGCATGCTGGTGTAGTTTCCCCATTTCCCCTCCCTGCCAAGGGAGGGGATTCGAGGACTTCAATCATGAAGACTGTGCTTTGTTACGGCGACTCGCTGACCTGGGGCTACGATGCCGCGGGGCCGGGCCGTCACGCGCTTGAAGACCGCTGGCCAAGCGTGCTGCAGGCCGAACTGGGCGAGGGCGTCGAAGTTATCGCGGAAGGGCTGAACGGCCGCACGACTGCCTTCGATGACAACCTTGCCGCTGCCGACCGTAATGGTGCGCGGCTTCTGCCGACCATCCTCGGCACTCATGCGCCGATCGATGTGGTCGTCATCATGCTCGGCGCCAACGACATGAAGCCTTGGATCCACGGCAACCCGCTGGCCGCGAGGCAGGGCATGGCGCGCCTCGTCTCCATCGTGCGCTCCTACGACCACGGCATGGGCCATGCCGCGCCAGAAATCCTGCTGGTTTCGCCGCCAGCTGTTAGTCGCACCGAAAATGCCGAATACAAGGACATGTTCGCCGGCGGCGACGCAGCTTCGAAGCAGCTGGCCCCGCTTTATGCAGCGCTAGCCGACGAGGTCGGCTGCGGTTTCTTCGACGCCGGCTCCATCGCCGAGACGACACCGCTCGACGGCGTGCATCTCGATGCTCAGAACACGCGGGCGATCGGCACGGCACTCGCGCCGATCGTGCGCGTCATGCTGGAGCTCTAGAGCTTGGCTGGCGCTATCACCATCCGCAGGGCCGAGCGGCGCGATGCCGCCGAACTCGCCATCCTCGTCGACCTGTCATCGCACGGGCTGGCGTCATGGCTATGGTATGGCGCGGTGCTGGAAGGCACGACGCAGACGGCTCTCGAGCATGGCCGCAACCAGCTGCGTTGCGACGACGACCGTGCCGGCTGGAAAAATGCCAGCCTGGCCGAGGTCGATGGCGAGATCGCCGGTCTGGTGATCGGCCATGTCGTCGAACCGTCCTTTGCCGAAGAGGAAGCGCCTCACCCGGTGTTCGAGCCGATCCTCGTGCTTCAGCAACAGACCATCGGCCACTGGTTCATCGACAGCGTCGGTGTCTACCAGCACCATCGCGGACATGGCATCGGCAGAAAGCTCGTCGATCATGAGCTCGAGCGTGCCGGCGCCCGGCCGGTCAGCCTGATCACCGAAAGCGACAATGACGTGGCGCTTGGCCTCTACAAATCCTGCGGGTTTGAGGAAATCGCGCGCCAGCCATCCGTATCGACCGACACCTACAGCAAACAACACGACTGGGTGCTGCTCACCCGCAGCGCGACCTGAACAAGAGGCACACTCATGGCTGACAATTACGACGTCATCGTTATCGGCTCCGGCCCCGGCGGCTATATCGCTGCGATCCGCGCTGCCCAGCTCGGTCTCAAGACTGCAGTCGTCGAGCGCGAGCACCTCGCCGGCATCTGCTCCAACTGGGGCTGCATCCCGACCAAGGCGCTGCTGCGCTCGGCCGAAGTGCTGCATCTCGCCGAGCACGCCAAGAATTACGGCCTGAAGCTCGAAGGCTCGATCTCGCCCGACCTCAAGGCCATCGTCGACCGGTCGCGCGGCATCGCCCAGCGCATGAATGGCGGTGTCGGCTTCCTGATGAAGAAGAACAAGGTCGACGTCATCTGGGGCGAGGCCAAGCTTACCAAGCCCGGCCAGATCGTCGTGTCGAAATCGTCGAAAAAGCCGATGGAGCCGCAGGCGCCGTTGCCCAAGAACACGCTGGGTGAGGGCACCTACAGCGCCAAGCACATCATCGTTGCTACCGGTGCCCGTCCGCGCGTGCTGCCCGGCATCGAGCCGGATGGCAAGCTGATCTGGACCTATTTCGAGGCGATGGTGCCGCCGGAGATGCCGAAGTCGCTGCTGGTCATGGGGTCCGGCGCCATCGGCATCGAATTCGCCTCGTTCTACCGTACGATGGGCGTCGAGGTGACCGTCGTCGAAGTGATGCCAGCCGTCATGCCGGTGGAAGACGCCGAGATCTCGGCCTTCGCCAAGAAGCAGTTCGAAAAGCAGGGCATGAAGATCCATCTCGAAGCCAAGGTTACCAAGGTCGAGAAGGGCGCCAATTCGGTTACCGCCCATGTCGAGATGAAGGACGGCAAGATAGAGAAGATCACCGCCGACCGCATGATCTCGGCCGTCGGCGTGCAGGGCAACATCGAAAACATCGGCCTCGAAGCGCTCGGCGTGAAGACTGACCGCGGCTGCATCGTCATTGACGGCTACGGCAAGACCAATGTGCCTGGCATCTATGCCATCGGCGACGTCGCAGGTCCGCCCATGCTGGCGCACAAGGCCGAGCACGAGGCCGTCATCTGCGTCGAGAAGATCGCCGGCCTGCCCAACGTGCATCCGATGGACAAGCTCAAGATCCCAGGTTGCACCTACTGCAACCCACAGGTCGCGTCCGTTGGCCTGACCGAAGCCAAGGCCAAGGAAGCCGGCCACGACATCCGCGTCGGCCGCTTCCCCTTCGTCGCCAACGGCAAGGCAATCGCGCTTGGCGAGGATCAGGGCATGGTCAAGACCATCTTCGACAAGAAGACCGGCCAGTTGCTCGGCGCGCACCTCGTCGGCGCCGAAGTGACCGAGCTGATCCAGGGTTTTGTCGTGGCGATGAACCTCGAAACGACGGAAGAAGAGCTGATGCACACCATCTTCCCGCATCCGACGATCTCGGAAACGATGAAGGAAAGCGTGCTCGACGCCTATGGGCGTGCGCTCAACGCATGACCGATACCCATCGGCGCGTCTGTTGCGGCGCGCCTGATGGAACTATATCAGCAGAACGTCCGCGAGTGGCCGGAGACGACTGATGGAACAGAGTTACGGAATCATGGGCATGCCGGGCGTCGGTTTCTTCGGCATGCTGCTCATCGGCTTCCTTGCCGGCTACGTCGCCGAGCGCACGATGAACCGCGACCACGGCTTCCTGACCAACATCCTCGTCGGCATCGCCGGATCGTTTGTCGGCGGCACTCTGGCGGGGCTGCTCGGTATCAATTATTACGGCTTCATGGGCAATCTGATCGTCGCCATCGCAGGCGCGGTCATCGTGCTCTGGATTTTCGGCCGCTCGCAAGCGCGTCGGCCTTGATAGGATAGACTGATGGTCACTGTGCTTGATCTCAAAGACCGTCCGCGCGCGCGGCACCCGGAAAAGGCCCACCGGCCCGATCAGGAGGTTCTGCGCAAGCCAGACTGGATCCGCGTCAAGGCGCCGGTGTCGCGCGGCTATCAGGAAACGCGCGAGATCGTGAAGTCGCACAAGCTGGTCACCGTCTGTGAGGAGGCCGGCTGCCCCAACATTGGCGAGTGCTGGGAAAAGAAGCACGCTACCTTCATGATCATGGGCGAGATCTGCACCCGCGCCTGCGCATTCTGCAATGTCGCCACCGGCATCCCGACGGCGCTCGACCCGAACGAGCCGGAGAGCGTGGCCAAGGCCGTCGCCCAGATGGGCCTGACTCACGTCGTCATCACTTCGGTCGACCGCGACGATCTTGCCGACGGCGGTGCCCAGCATTTTGCCGACGTGATCCACGCCATCCGCCGGCTGACGCCGACCACGACCATCGAGATCCTGACGCCAGACTTCCTGCGCAAGGAAGGGGCGCTGGAGATCGTGGTTGCCGCGCGCCCCGACGTCTTCAACCACAATCTTGAAACCGTGCCGTCGAACTATCTGACCGTTCGCCCCGGCGCGCGCTACTTCCATTCGATCCGCCTGCTGCAGCGGGTCAAGGAGCTCGATCCCTCTATCTTCACCAAGTCCGGCATCATGGTCGGGCTCGGCGAGGAGCGCAATGAAGTGCTTCAGCTGATGGACGACCTGCGCAGCGCCAATGTCGACTTCATGACCATCGGCCAGTACCTGCAGCCGTCGAAGAAGCACCACCCGGTCAAGAAGTTCGTGACGCCTGATGAATTCCAGTCCTACGCGACCGTCGGCAAGTCCAAGGGCTTCCTGCTCGTTGCCTCAAGCCCGCTAACGCGCTCGTCGCACCATGCCGGCGATGATTTCGCCAAGCTGCGCGCCGCGCGCGAAGCGCTGCTCACGAAAAAGGCCTGATCAGCGCCGGATGCCGAAATTCGAAACCACCCGTCACGTCGGCCACCCGCCGGACAAGATGTTCGCCCTGGTTGCCGACGTGGAGAAATACCCCGAATTCCTGCCGCTGTGCGAAGCACTCAACGTCCGCTCGCGGCGTGAGCGCGATGGACGTGAGATTCTCGTGGCCGACATGACCGTCGGCTACAAGGCATTCCGCGAGACCTTCACCACCCAGGTGCTGCTCACCCCTGACGAAAATACCATCGACGTCAAATATCTCGATGGCCCGTTCCGCTATCTCACCAATGAATGGAAATTCGTCCCAGCGCCCGACGGTGGCTCCGGCGTCGAGTTCTTCATCGACTACGAGTTCAAGAACCGCATCCTCGGCGCCCTGATGGGCACCATGTTCGACCGCGCCTTCCGCATGTTCGCCGAAGCTTTCGAGAAGCGCGCCGACGCGATCTACGGTCCGGCGAAGCCGGCCTGACCGACGGCCCGCAGGCCCAGTCCCAGCGCTGTCCTGACCGTCTCACGGCGGATGAAGTCGCGGCCCTTGTCTTCGAAGATGCGGAACTCCGCTTCCACTGGCGCGCCTTTGCGCGCGACGCCGAACCAGACCAGGCCGACTGGCTTTTCGGCCGAGCCGCCGCCGGGGCCGGCGACGCCTGTTACCGCAAGCGCCAGGCTGGCACGCGAATGGGCAAGCGCACCCGCTGACATTTCAAGCGCAGTTTCGCGCGACACCGCGCCGTGGACCTTGAGCGTCGCCTCGGAGACGCCGAGCATCTCCATCTTCGCTTCGTTGGAATAGGTGATGAAGCCGCGGTCGACGACGGCCGACGAGCCGGCAATATCAGTCAGGGCAGCGATGATCATGCCGCCCGTGCAGCTTTCGGCCGTTGCGATCATGATGCCCTGGGCAAGGCAGGCGTCGAGCAGGGCCGAGGCGAGGGCGGTGACGTCGCTCATTCCGGCAGTTCCCCGGGATAGACCACGCTTGCGGTTGCGATCGCGGCGATGCCCTCTTCACGCCCGATGAAGCCGAGCTTCTCGTTGGTCGTTGCCTTGATCGAGATGCGCTCGGGCGCGATGCGCAGCATGTCTGCGAGTTCCGCCGTCATTGCCGCACGATGGGGACCGACCTTTGGCGCCTCGCAGATCAGCGTGACGTCGGCATTGGCGATGCGGCCACCGCGCGAGCGCACGATCGCCGCCGCATGTTCGACGAACTGGCGTGACGCGGCACCCTTCCACTGCGGGTCGGATGGCGGGAAATGGGTGCCGATGTCGCCGGCGCCGCAGGTGGCCAGCAATGCGTCGGTCAGCGCATGCAGTCCCACATCGGCATCGGAATGTCCGTTCAGCTTCTTCGAATGCGCGATCTTCACGCCGCACAGCCAGACATGGTCGCCTGCTTCGAATGAGTGCACGTCGTAACCGTTGCCGGTACGGACGTCGGGAAAGCTGATTGCTTGGCCGGAAAGGCGCTGATCGGCCATGGCGATGTCCTTAGCCCAGGTGAGTTTGACGTTGTCGGGCGAGCCGAGCACGAGGCGAACCGGGATGCCTGCCCATTCTGCGATGGCGGAATCGTCTGTGAAATCGCTGCGGCCGGCCTCGAAGGCGCGCTGGTGCGCGGAAAAGATCGGATCGAAGGGAAAGCCTTGCGGCGTCTGCGCCGAATGCAGGCCCGCGCGCGGCACTGTTTCGGCCACGGTACGGTCGAAGGCTTCTTTCTTGAGGGTGTCGGAAACTGGCAGCGACGGCAGTGAGCCGTGACTGGCGTCGATGCCCGAAATGGCGCGATCGATGACTTCAGGGCTGATGAACGGCCTGACGCCATCATGGATCAGCACGGCCTGTGGCCTGGATTGCTGCAAGGCAATGAGCGCAAAGCGCGTCGAATCCTGGCGCGTTGCGCCGCCGACGACAGTGGTGACGCGCGCGGCCAATTCGCCGGCAGCTGAGGCAAAAAGCTCGCTGTCGTCGGCGTGGATGGCAACCGCGATCGGGCCAACCTTGGGGTGGTCGAGAAATGCCTTCAGCGTGTGCCAGATCACCGCCTTGCCGCCGATCCGGCGATATTGCTTCGGTCCGTCAGCCTGGCCGGCGCGTTCACCGCGCCCGGCCGCCACGACCACGACGGCGACGTTCGAATTCTGCTGGTTCGGCAACGGCTTCGGATTCATGTGCAGAGGCTTAGCCGCGAGCCCTCAGGAAGGCCAGAGGAATCCAGAAAGGCCGCATTCGGCTGTCATTTCGCAGTTGCACAATGACCCGACAGTGGCTACTCATTGTGCAGCAGTGAATGGTGCTTTGTTTTTGTGCATGACTGATCTGGAAAAACTCGGCGAGCCGCTTTCGATCGGCGATGTGACAATCCGCAATCGGGTGTTCCTGGCGCCGATGTCGGGTGTCACCGACGAAGCCTTCCGCACGCGCGCTTATGCCCATGGGGCCGGCCTTGTCGTGTCGGAGATGGTGGCGAGCGGCGAATTGGCAAAGGGGCGCGGCTCCAGCGGCTTCCGCATCCGCCACTCTGGCCTGCCCGTGCACATGGTGCAGTTGGCCGGCCGCGAGGCAGCGCATATGGCCGAGGCCGCCCGCATCGCCGTCGGCGAAGGCGCCGATGTAATCGATATCAACATGGGCTGCCCGGCCAAGAAGGTGACGGGCGGTTATGCCGGCTCGGCGCTGATGCGCGACCTCGACTACGCGCTGACCTTGATCGATGCCGTCGTTGGCGCAGTCGACGTGCCCGTGACGCTCAAGATGCGGCTGGGCTGGGACGACCACGTGCTCAATGCCCCCGAACTGGCCCTCCGTGCTGAGCAGGCGGGCGTCCGGATGGTCACCGTGCATGGCCGCACGCGCTGCCAGTTCTATCAGGGCAAAGCCGACTGGCGCGCCATCGCGCGCGTCAAGCAGGCAGTCAGCATTCCCGTCGTCGCAAATGGCGATGTGGCGACACCGGGAGATGCGATGGGCATTCTCGAGCAGTCGGGTGCCGATGCCGTCATGGCGGGGCGTTCGCATTATGGTGCGCCATGGACTGCTGGCGTGATCGCCGCTGCCGCAGGCAGGAGCGGTGCAACTGATGTGCCCAGGTCGTCGTCCGACCTGGTCGACTATGTCGTTGCCCATTACGAGGACATGCTGGCGCTCTATGGCATCGCGAGTGGCCTGCGCCAGGCGCGCAAGCATCTCGGCTGGTATCTCGATCGCCACACCGCTTCACTGCCTGACGAGCTGCGCCGCCGGGTGCTGACATCGTTCGAGCCGCAGCAGGTGATTTCATCGCTGCGTGAAGCACTTGCGGCTTTCGGCGAATGCATGTTCGAAAGGAATGCGGCATGAGTTTCGACCGGGCGCCTCAGTCGGTTGATGCCGCGCAGATCGTGCTGAACACGATCCGTCGCCCGGTCATCATGATCGGGCCGGACAATTTCATCACTTTCGCCAATGCCGATGCCGAGGACTTCTTCCGTTCCAGTGCTGCCATGCTGTCGCGCAGCGAGCTGTCGCGCTTCGTGCCTTTCGGCAGCCCCATCCTGACGCTGGTCGAGCAGGTGCGCGAGCGCAACACGCCCGTCAACGAGTACCGCGTCGATGTTTCGTCGCCCCGGCTGGGCATCGAGAAGATGGTCGATCTCTACGTCGCACCTGCATCCGAGTTGCCGGGATCGGTGGTGGTGATGTTCCAGGAGCGCTCGATGGCCGACAAGATCGACCGTCAGATGACGCATCGCGGTGCCGCGCGCTCCGTCACCGGCCTGGCCGCGATGCTGGCGCATGAGATCAAGAACCCGCTCTCCGGCATTAGGGGGGCCGCGCAGCTTTTGGAGCTCTCCGCTTCCGACGAAGACCGCGCGCTGACGCGGCTGATCGTCGATGAAACCGATCGTATTGTTTCGCTCGTCGACCGCATGGAGGTGTTTTCGGATGAGCGACCTGTTGACCGCTATCCGGTAAACATCCACGTCGTGCTCGACCATGTGAAGGCGCTGGCCAGGAACGGCTTTGCCAATGGAATCAAGATCCTGGAGGATTACGATCCGTCGCTGCCGCCGGTTTATGCCAACCGTGACCAGCTGATCCAGGTGTTTCTCAACCTGGTCAAGAACGCCGCCGAGGCGATCGGCCACGACCCGCATGGCGAAATCACGCTGTCGACCGCCTTCAAGCCCGGCATCCGCATGTCGATCCCTGGCACACAGGATCGTGTCTCGTTGCCGCTGGAATTCTGCGTCCACGACAACGGATCGGGCGTGTCAGAGGACATCCTGCCGATCCTGTTCGACCCTTTCATCACCACCAAGCCCAATGGCTCGGGTCTCGGTCTGGCGCTTGTCGCCAAGATCGTCGGTGACCATGGCGGCGTGATCGAGTGCGATTCGACCCCGCGCGGCACCACCTTCCGCATCCTGATGCCTGCCTGGAAGGAACTGCCCGTGCATCTCGACGACGACAGCGAAGGAGCCCATCGATGAGCGTGCGCGGAAACATTCTTGTCGCCGACGACGATGCGGCGATCCGCACGGTGCTCAACCAGGCGCTGTCGCGCATGGGTCATGAGGTTCGCGTCACCTCCAACGCCGCGACGCTGTGGCGCTGGGTGGCGGCCGGCGAGGGCGATCTTGTCATTACCGACGTGGTGATGCCCGACGAGAACGCCTTCGACATGCTGCCACGCATCAAGAAGGCGCGCCCGGAGCTGCCGGTTATCGTGATGAGCGCGCAGAACACATTCATGACCGCCATCCGCGCGTCGGAGACCGGTGCCTACGAGTATCTGCCCAAACCCTTCGATCTCACCGAGCTGCTAAGCATCGTCAATCGTGCGCTGTCCGAGCCACGGCGGCCGAAGAGCGACCAGCGCCATGACGAGCAGCCCGACGCCATGCCACTTGTCGGCCGTTCGGCGGCGATGCAGGACATCTACCGGATGCTCGCCCGCATGATGCAGACGGACCTGACCGTCATGATCTCGGGCGAATCGGGCACCGGCAAGGAGCTGGTGGCGCGCGCGCTCCATGAATATGGGCGTCGCCGCAACGGACCGTTCGTTGCCATCAACATGGCCGCCATCCCGCGCGACCTGATCGAATCCGAGCTGTTCGGTCACGAGAAGGGCGCTTTTACCGGGGCGCAGAACCGCTCCACCGGCCGGTTCGAGCAGGCCGACGGCGGCACTTTGTTCCTTGACGAGATTGGCGACATGCCGATGGAGGCGCAGACCAGGCTGCTGCGCGTGCTGCAGCAGGGCGAATACACCACCGTTGGCGGCCGCACCCCGATCAAGACCGATGTGCGTATCGTCGCAGCCACCAACAAGGATCTGCGCACGCTCATCAACCAGGGCCTGTTCCGCGAAGATTTGTTCTATCGTCTCAATGTCGTGCCGCTTCGCCTTCCAGCGCTGCGCGAACGTTCGGAAGATGTCCCCGACCTCGTCCGCCACTTCTTCAAGCTCGGCGTCAGCGAAGGGCTTCAGGCCAAGCGTATCTCGGCCGGCGGCGTCGAGTTGATGAAGCGCTATCCTTGGCCGGGCAATGTGCGCGAGCTGGAAAATCTGGTGCGCCGGCTGGCTGCACTCTATCCGCAGGACGAGATTTCGGCCGAAATCATCGAATCCGAACTCAAGACCGGCGAGCAGCCGGTTGTCCCAGGTGGCAATCTCATCCCCGACGATCTGTCGGTCGGCCAAGCGGTCGAACATTTCCTGCAGCGCTATTTCGCGATGTTCGCCGGCGACCTGCCGCCGCCCGGGCTCTACCAGCGCATCCTTGCCGAGGTCGAATACCCGCTGGTGCTCGCTTCGATGACGGCGACGCGCGGCAACCAGATCAAGGCCGCAGAACTTCTGGGCCTCAACCGCAACACGCTGCGCAAGAAGATCCGCGAACTCGGCGTCAACGTCTACAAATCGTCGCGGCCGGCCTGACGCGCGAACATCGCGTCGGGACTGAACACGCTTATCTGTCGATAGCCCGTCTAAACATTTTTGCTTCGGGCGAAAATGTTGCATAATCGCCACAATGCGTTGCATAGATGCGCCGCAATCAATGTCTCTACACGGCAGCATGGCGAGCCAGGCAAAACCTCTAAACGACAAGACGCCCGTACACCCTCGGCAGGAAGGTCGCCGCCTTCTCGCGCTTCCGGGCGTGCTGGCTATCGCCGCCGCGCTGGTTTCGGCAGCGGTGTCGTTCGCTATTCTGATCGGCGTCACCCCGATCACGCCTGATTCGACGACGACGCTGGCGCTGATCGCCATCAATGCCGTGCTGGTGCTGATCCTCGTCGGACTGATCGCCTTCGAGATCCAGCGCATCGTCATGGCCCGCAAGCGCGGCAAGGCCGCGTCGCGGCTGCATGTGCGCATTGTCACGATGTTCGCGCTGGTGGCAGCCTTGCCGGCGCTGCTTGTCGCCGTCGTCGCCTCGATCACGCTCGACATCGGCCTCGACCGCTGGTTCCAGATCCGCACCACGACGATCGTCAATTCATCGCTGTCGATCGCCGAAGCCTATGTCCAGGAAAACGCCCGCAACCTGCAGAGCACGACGCTGTCGATGGCCAACGACCTCGACAACAACCGTCCGCTCTACGGTCTCGACCGCAGCGGCTTCCTCGACTTCATGGGCCGGCAAGCGCAATTGCGGGCGCTGGCCCACGCGGCCCTGATCAGCGCCGACGGCTCCTTCGTCATGAGCGCCAAGACCGGCGCCGATTTCGCCATGCCCGAGCCTCCGGCCGTTGCGGTCCAGACCGCCGCCGACGGCAAGCCGGTGCTGATCGAGCCGAAGACGCGCAACATCGTCGGCGCCATCATCAAGCTGCGCGAGATCGAAGGGCTCTACCTCTACACGATCCGGCTGGTCGATCCGGAGGTGATCAAGGCGCGCCAGATCGTCACCGCCAACACCGAGGAATATCGCGACCTCGGCGCCAACCGGCGTACCACGCAGATCGCCTTTGCGCTGCTCTATCTCGGCCTGACGCTGATCGTCGTGCTGTCGGCGATCTGGACCGGTATTGCGGTCGCTGACCGCATCGTCCGGCCGATCCGCCAGCTGATCGGCGCCGCCGACGAGGTTGCCACAGGCAATCTCGACGTCTCGGTGCCGGTGCGGCAGTCGGATGGCGACGTCGGCGCGCTGAGTGACACGTTCAACAACATGCTGCTCGAGCTCAAGTCGCAACGCAACGAGATCCTGACCGCCAAGGACGTCATCGACGAGCGCCGTCGTTTCTCGGAAGCCGTGCTGTCGGGCGTTACCGCCGGCGTCATCGGCGTCGACCCTTATGGCAGCATCACCATCGTCAATCCGTCGGCGGAGGCGATGCTGGCAATCTCGGCTTCCGAGTCGCTTGGCCAGAACCTGTCGATCCTGTTGCCGCATGTCGGTCGCGTCTTCGAGATCGGCCGCAAGTCAGGCCGCGCCGTCTACCGCGAGCAGGTCACCTTCTACCGCGCCGGCGCCGAGCGCACCTTCAACGTGCAGGTGACGGTCGAGGAGGGCGAGAGCGAGGTCGGCGACAAGTCCTATGTCGTCACGATCGACGATATCACCGACCTAGTGACCGCGCAGCGCACCTCCGCCTGGGCCGACGTTGCGCGCCGCATCGCCCACGAGATCAAGAACCCGCTGACGCCGATCCAGCTGTCGGCGGAACGCATCCGTCGGCGCTACGGCAAGGTCATCACCGAGGACCGCGAGGTCTTCGACCAGTGCACAGAAACGATCATCCGCCAGGTCGGCGACATAGGCCGTATGGTCGATGAATTCTCGGCCTTCGCGCGTATGCCGAAGCCCGAGATGAAGGTGATCGACATCCGCGAACCGCTGCGCGAGGCGTCGTTCCTCGTCGAGGTCAGCCGCGCCGACATCGCCTTCGAGCGCGAGATCACGCCGGGACCGCTCAAGGGAACGTTTGACAGCCGCCTGATGGCCCAGGCTTTCGGCAATGTCATCAAGAATGCCGCGGAGGCGATCGAGGCGGCGGAACGCCAGACCGGTGAGGCCGGGTTCATCAAAATCCGGGCGCGGCGGGACGGCAACTCGATCCGCATCGATGTGATCGACAATGGCAAGGGATTGCCACGCGAGAATCGCCAGCGGCTGCTCGAGCCCTATATGACGACACGCGAGAAAGGCACGGGGCTCGGCCTCGCTATCGTCAAGAAGATTGTCGAGGACCACGGCGGAAGATTGGAACTTCACGACGCACCAGCCGATTTCCATGGCGGGCGCGGCGCGATGATCAGCATGATCCTGCCTGCGGCGGCCGAAGAGGCCGCGGCACCCAAGGGTGCCGACGACGCAGTACAGGGCAGAGAAACCGAAAAGGTCGGAAATGGCGTCTGATATTCTTATCGTTGACGACGAGGAAGACATCCGCGAGCTGGTTGCGGGCATCCTGAGCGACGAAGGTCACGAAACCCGCACGGCGTTCGACGCCGACAGCGCGCTTGCCGCGATAGCGGATCGTGCGCCGCGCCTTGTCTTTCTCGACATCTGGTTGCAGGGGTCGCGGCTCGACGGCCTGGCGCTGCTCGACGAAATCAAGACGCTGCACCCCAATCTGCCTGTCGTGATGATCTCCGGCCACGGCAACATCGAAACGGCCGTTTCGGCGATACGCCGCGGCGCCTACGACTTCATCGAGAAGCCGTTCAAGGCCGACCGGCTGATCCTGATCGCCGAGCGCGCGCTCGAAACCTCGAAGCTTAGGCGCGAGGTTTCCGACCTCAAGATGCGTAGTGGCGAAACCCACGACCTGATCGGCATGTCGTCGGCGATGAGCCAGTTGCGCCAGACCATCGACCGTGTTGCGCCGACCAATAGCCGCATCATGATCATCGGCCCGTCGGGTTCGGGCAAGGAAATGGCCGCGCGCGCCATCCATGCGCTGTCGTCACGCAAGAACGGCCCGTTCGTCGCGCTCAATGCCGCGACGATCACGCCGGAGCGCATGGAGATCGAGCTGTTCGGCACCGAATCGAACGGCGGCGAACGCAAGGTGGGAGCACTCGAAGAGGCGCATCAGGGTATCCTCTACCTCGATGAAATCGCCGACATGCCGCGTGAGACGCAAAACAAGATCCTGCGCGTGCTCGTCGAGCAGCAGTTCGAGCGCGTCGGCGGCACCAAGCGGGTCAAGGTCGACGTCCGCATCATCTCGTCGACGGCGCAGAATCTCGAGGCGATGATCGCCGAGGGGCGTTTCCGCGAGGATCTCTATCACCGCCTGGCGGTCGTGCCGGTCATGGTTCCGGGGCTTGCCGAGCGCCGCGAGGACATTCCTTACCTCGTCGACAACTTCATGAAGCAGATGGCCAAGCAGGCCGGCATCAAGCCGCGCCGCATCGGCGACGACGCGCTCGCCGTGCTCCAAGCCCACAACTGGCCGGGCAACGTCCGCCAGCTGCGCAACAATGTCGAGCGCCTGCTGATCCTTGCCCGCAGCGACAACCCCGAAGCGCCGATCACGGCCGACTTGCTGCCGTCTGAAATCGGCGACGTCATGCCGCGCGCGCCCAACCAGTCGGACCAGCACATCATGGCGCTGCCACTGCGCGAGGCGCGCGAGATGTTTGAGAAGGAGTATCTGATCGCCCAGATCAACCGCTTCGGCGGCAACATCTCGAAGACGGCCGAATTCATCGGCATGGAGCGCTCCGCACTTCATCGCAAGCTCAAATCGCTTGGCGTCTAGCATGCTCGATGCGGTTTCAGCTGAGACGGTGGACAGGCAGGATCGGTCGATGACATGCGCGTAATCATCTGTGGGGCGGGGCAGGTCGGTTACGGCATTGCGGAGCGGCTGGCGGCTGAAAAGAACGATGTCTCGATCATCGACACCGCGCCCGAGCTGATCCAGGCGGTGCGTGACCAGCTCGACGTGCGCGGCTTCGTCGGCCACGGCTCGCATCCAGAGGTGCTCGAAGCCGCCGGTGCGCAGAACGCCGACATGATCATCGCGGTGACGCTGTTCGACGAGGTCAATATCGTCGCCTGCGAGGTGGCGCACGCGCTTTTCAACGTGCCGATGAAGGTCGCGCGCATCCGCTCGCAATCCTATCTGCAGCCGCACTACCAGGACCTGTTCTCGCGCGAACACCTGCCGATAGACGTTATCATCTCGCCGGAGCTGGAAGTCGGCGAAATGGTGCTCAGGCGCATCACGTTGCCCGGCGCCGTCGATGTCGTCCGCTTCGCCGAAAACCACATCATCATGGTGGCGATCGAATGCCTGGAGGATTGCCCCGTCATCAACACGCCGCTGGCGCAGTTGAGCGAGCTGTTCCCCGATCTGCCTTCAACCGTTGTCGGCGTGACCCGCAACGGCCGCCTGTTCATCCCCCATTCGGCCGACCAGCTTGTGGCGGGCGACCTTGCTTATGTGGTGACCACCAAGGAGCAGGTCCGGCGCACGCTCGGCCTGTTCGGCCATGACGAACAGGAGGCAACACGCATCGTCATCGCCGGCGGCGGCAATATTGGCCTGTTTGTTGCCCGCACGCTCGAACAGCGCCAGAGCCGCACCAAGATCAAGATCATCGAGGCCAACAAGGAGAGGGCGGTCAAGGTCGCCGACGTGCTCCGCCGCACGGTCGTTCTCAACGGCAGCGCGCTCGACCAGAAGCTTTTGATGGAAGCCGACATCCAGGATGCTGACCTGATGGTGGCGCTGACCAACAACGACCAGGTCAACATACTGTCCTCGGTCATGGCCAAGCGCCTGGGCTGCAAGGGCAACCTGGCGCTGATCAACAACCCGGCCTATCACGACCTGACCAAGCCGCTCGGCATCGATGCGCATGTCAATCCGAGTGCAGTGACCATTTCGCGCGTATTGCAGCACGTCCGGCGCGGCCGCATCCGGCAGGTGCACTCGATCCAGCGCGGTGCCGCCGAGATCATCGAGGCGGAGGCGCTCGAAACCTCGCCGCTGGTCGGCACGCTGCTGCGCGACCTGGAACTTCCCGATGGCATGCGCATCGGTGCCATCTACAGGGATGGCCATGTCGTCAAGCCAAGCGGATCGGTGAAGATCAAGCCTCGGGATCGTGTCGTCATCTTCGCGCTTGATAAGGCGGTCAAACAGGTCGAGCAGATGTTCCGTGTCAGCCTCGAATTCTTCTGACCTGGACCAGCCTTTTGCGGATTGCCGCGTGGCACAAATCGACTAGAACTCCGTTTGAATTTTCGGGGACACGAAAACCATGCCGCGCATAGCCTACGTCAATGGCCGCTATCTCCCTCATGCCCAGGCAGGTGTGCATATCGAGGACCGGGGCTATCAGTTCGCTGACGGCGTCTATGAGGTCTGCGAAGTGGCGCGCAGCTTCATCGTCGACAGCGTCGGCCACCTCAACCGCCTCGATCGCTCGCTTTCGGAACTCAGGATCGCCTGGCCGGTCAATCGCGCCGCGCTGGTCCACATCATGCGCGAGGTCATCGCCCGCAATCGTGTCCACAACGGCATGGTCTATCTCCAGGTGACGCGTGGTGTTGCGCCGCGCGACCACGTCTTCCCGGCTGGCACAACACTTTCTTCGCTTGTCGTGACAGCCAAGCGCACCGACCCGGTGGCATCGGCCAAACGCGCGGCGGCCGGCATCAAGGTGATCACTGTGCCGGAGAATCGCTGGGAGCGTGTCGACATCAAGTCGGTCGGTTTGCTGCCCAACGTGCTGGCGCGTCAGCAGGCCAAAGAGGCCGGCGCCCAGGAAGCCTGGTTCGTCGACCCGGACGGAACCGTCAAGGAAGGGGCGGCGACAAACGCCTGGATCGTCACCAAGGACGGCCATCTCGTCACCAGGCCCGCCGACAGCGGCATCCTGCGCGGCATCACGCGTACGACGCTGATGGATGTCGCCAAGAAGCTCGGCCTGAAGGTCGAGGAGCGTGGTTTTACCGTCGAGGAAGCCAAGTCGGCGCGCGAAGCGTTCATGACGGCTGCGACCACGGTGATCATGCCGATCGTCGCCATTGACGGCCAGCCCGTCGCCAACGGGCATCCGGGATCGGTCGCGCTTTCGCTGCGTGAGGCATTTTTTGACGTTGCGGAAAAAATCCAAGCCTGATAACCGCTTGGGCGTAAATGGTTAAATTCATCTCGTTCAGCTTGCCACGCGTTGTGGCAAGGGGGTGTTTGCTGGCTTGACATGGGCCCGGTAATTTGGCGCATTGGCAGCAGACAGGGATCGGCGAAAGAAAAAAACAATGGCGGAACGATCGCAGAATCTTCAGGATCTTTTCCTGAATTCAGTTCGCAAGAGCAAAAACCCACTCACCATTTTCCTGATTAACGGCGTGAAGTTGACCGGAGTAGTGACCTCCTTCGACAATTTCTGTGTTTTGTTGCGCCGTGACGGGCACTCGCAGCTCGTCTACAAGCATGCCATCTCCACGATCATGCCGAGCCAGCCGGTTCAGATGTTCGATGGCGAGGAAAGCCAGGGCGGCTGATTGGCACGCGACAGGACTGCCGGCGCCAAGGCCGGCGACAGCAATGGACCCGAATCGGTAGGGGGCGATAAGGCCCCCACGCGTGCGGTCGTCATCGTGCCGGTGCTGACGCGCCAGCCTAAGAATGACGACGACAGCGCGCGCCCGCGGTTGCAGCGTTCGGCCGAGGCGCGCCACGACGAGGCGGTCGGGCTTACCCGCGCCATCGATCTCGAACCCGTTCACACCGCGATCGTGACCCTCAACGATCCGCGTCCGGCGACGTTGCTGGGCAGCGGCAAGGTTGAGGAGTTCGCGGCGATCGTGAAGGAGCGCGGGGCGGAACTGGTGATCGTCGACCATCCGCTGACGCCGGTGCAGCAGCGCAACCTCGAAAAAGAGATGCACGCCAAGGTGCTCGACCGCACCGGGCTGATCCTCGAAATCTTCGGCCGGCGCGCCCGTACCAAGGAAGGCACGCTGCAGGTCGAGCTTGCCCACCTCAACTACCAGAAGGGCCGGCTGGTTCGCAGCTGGACCCACCTCGAGCGCCAGCGTGGCGGTGCCGGGTTCCTCGGCGGCCCCGGAGAAACCCAGATCGAATCCGACCGGCGCGCGCTGCAGGAAAAGATCATCAAGCTCAAGCGCGAGCTCGAAACCGTCGTCCGCACTCGCGACCTGCACCGCTCCAAGCGGCGCAAGGTGCCGTTCCCGGTGGTTGCCATCGTCGGTTATACCAATGCCGGCAAGTCGACGCTGTTCAACCGGCTGACCGGTGCCAGCGTGCTGGCCGAGAACATGCTGTTTGCGACGCTGGATCCGACCTTGCGCCGGGTACGGTTACCGCATGGCACGCCGATCATCCTGTCCGACACCGTCGGCTTCATCTCCGACCTGCCGACACACCTGATCGCTGCCTTCCGGGCGACGCTGGAAGAGGTGGTCGAAGCCGATCTCGTCATCCATCTGCGCGACATTTCCGATCCCGATACCGCGGCTCAGGCCGACGACGTCGAGCGTATCCTGTCCGATCTCGGCGTCGATGCGGCCGACACCGACCGGGTCGTCGAGGTCTGGAACAAGATCGACCAGCTCGACGAAGGCAATCGCGAGCGCCTGCTTGCCGACAGCAGTGACGGTCGCAAGACGCCGCCGATAGCCATTTCAGCTGCTACGGGCGAGGGCCTTTCCGCGCTCACCGGCCTGATCGAGCAGCGGGTTTCGGGTGAGCTCGAATCCATCGACGTCACGCTGGAACCGAGCCAGCTCGGCCAGATCGACTGGCTCTATCGCAATGGCGATGTGGTGAAGCGCAAGGACAATGACGACGGCAGCGTGTCGATGACGCTCAAAGCGACCGCCTCGGCGCGCGACGAGATCGCGGCCAAGATTCTCAGGAACAAGCGCTAAGCCTGGCGTGCTCGGGGTTCCTCGCCCCCGTGAAGCGGGGGGAGAGATGTTTCGCGCAGCGAACCAGGGGGCGGCCACGCTGAGCTTGGCCGCAATCCTGTCTAAGGCAGCCGGCTACTTCGCCGTCTTGGCCTGCTGCCAGAGCGCTTCCATCTCATCGAGCGTCGCCGCTTCCAGGCTGTGCCCCGCGTCGTCGAGCGCCTTTTCGACATAGTGGAAACGTGTGCGGAACTTGTCATTGGTGCCGCCCAGCGCGGCCTCCGAGTCCAGTCCCAGGTGGCGACCGAGATTGACCAAAGCAAACAGCATGTCGCCGAACTCGTCCTTGACCGCTGATTGATCGCCCTTGGCCATGGCCTCGCGCAGCTCGCCGATCTCTTCCTCGATCTTATCGAGGATCGGTGCTGCCTCGCCCCAGTCGAAGCCGACGCGTGCCGCTTTTTCCTGCAGCTTCAATGCCCGAGTCAGCGCCGGCAGCGCCACCGGTACACTGTCGAGAAAACCCTTGCCATGATCTTCGGGGTCGAGGCCGCGGGCGATGCGCGCGGCGCGTTTTTCCGCCTTTTCCTCAGCCTTGATCTTTTCCCACATGCCCTTGGCCGAACGGGCTTCCCGTGCCTTGGCGTCGCCGAAGACATGCGGATGCCGGCGGATCATCTTGGTCGTGATGCCTTGCACCACATCGCCGAAGGTGAACTCGCCGGCTTCTTCCGCCATTTGGGCGTGGTAGACGACCTGCAGCAACAGGTCGCCGAGCTCTTCCTTGAGATGGTCGATGTCGTTGCGCGCAATCGCGTCGGCGACCTCATAGGCCTCCTCGATCGTATAGGGTGCGATCGTCGCGAAATTCTGCTCGATGTCCCAAGGGCAGCCGGTTTCCGGCTCGCGCAGGGCGGCCATGATCTCGATCAGGCGGGTGATGTCTTTGGAAGGTTGCATGGGGCGATGCTATAGCCCGGTTGTCGCCCTCCCAACAACGCCCTGTTGCCCGCAGCCCTTGTCCACAAGCAATTCGGCGGCAGGGGCAGGCCGCCGCGCTGCCTGCGAGCCGTTCCGTGCTATTGACCTGACATCAGCGCGCAGGCAGGACAGGCTCATGCTAAACCTATCTCTCGTTGCACTCGGCGGCGCCATCGGGGCCGCACTGCGCCATCTCGCCAACCTTCTGGCGCTCAGGCTGGTCGGGCCGAACTTTCCCTGGGGCACGCTTGCGATCAACGTTGTCGGCTCACTGGCGATGGGGCTGTTCGTCGGGCTTTTGGCACGCCGCTTCGGCGGCTCGACCGAACTCCGGCTGTTCGTCGCCACAGGCATTCTCGGCGGCTTCACCACCTTTTCGGCCTTTTCGCTCGATTTTGCCACGCTGTGGGAGCGTGGAGCGACGTTTTCGGCCTTCGGTTATGCCTTTGCCAGCGTCATAACAGCCATTCTGGCACTGTTCCTGGGAATGTGGCTCGCAAGAAGCATCGGCTGATGCTATTGGGCCGCTTCGAAAAGGACGATTGAATTATGGCAGGCGTTGAACAGATCACGGTGGAAGCCGGCGAAACGGGCATGAGGCTCGACCGCTGGTTCAAGTCCCATTATCCGGGGCTCGGCTTCGGCCACCTGCAGAAGCTGCTGCGTTCGGGCCAGATCCGCGTCGATGGCGGCCGCGCCAAGGCTGACACGCGCGTCGAGCCAGGCCAGGTCATCCGCATTCCGCCGCTGGAAGTCGACAAGAAGAGCGACGGCCCGCTGACGGCGCGCACCATGCGCAATCAGGACGATGGCGACGTGCTGGCGCAGATGCTGCTTTACGAAGATCCCAAGGTCTTCGTCTTCAACAAGCCGGCCGGCCTTGCCGTGCAGGGCGGATCGGGCGTCGCCCGCCACGTCGACGACATGCTCGAGGCCTGGCGCAACAAGAAGGGCGAGAAACCGCGCCTGGTCCACCGCCTCGACCGCGACACGTCAGGCGTGCTGGTCGTCGCCCGCACGCGTCTTGCCGCGATGAAGCTTGCAGAGTCCTTCCGCGCCCGCGAAACACAGAAGACCTACTGGGCGCTGGTCAAGGGTGTGCCGCCCAAGCGCGAAGACAAGATCTCGACCTGGCTGATCAAGGAAATGACACCGGACGGCGACCGCATGCGCATCGCCAAGCACGGCGAAAAGGGCGCCGACCATGCCGTGTCCTATTACCGGGTGCTCGAACAGGCGGCGCAGGCGCTTACCTGGCTCGAAATGGAGCCCTATACCGGCCGCACGCACCAGTTGCGCGTGCATGCCGCCCATATCGGCTGCCCGATCATCGGCGATCCCAAATATTTCGAGCACGACACCAATTGGGAATTCCCTGGTGGCATCCAGAACCGTCTGCATCTTCATGCCCGCCGCATCGTCATTCCGCATCCCGACCAGGGCGTGATCGACGTCACAGCGCCGATGCCGCCGCACATGCGCCAGAGCTGGAACCTGATCGGCTTCGACGACGAGAGCGGGGAGCCGGCGTGACGTCTGTTACATCGCCGGAGCGCGACGCAGGCGTCTTGAAGCTCGTCCTGTTCGATTGCGACGGCACGCTGGTCGACAGCGCCGACATCATCCATGCCTCGATGCTGGCCACGTTCCGCGAGGCCGGACTTCCGGAACCCGACAAGGCCGCGACCAAGGGCATCATCGGGCTCACCCTCGACATTGCGATCGCGACCTTGCTTAAGCGCGCACCGGATGCCGAAAGCACAAGGCTTGCAGCGCGTTACAAGGAACACTTCATCGCCTCGCGCCACCTGCCGAGTTTCAAGGAGCCGCTCTATGACGGCATTGGCGAACTGATCGAAGCGCTCGCACGCCGTGATGATGTGCTGATCGGCATGGTCACCGGCAAGTCGCGCCGCGGCGTCGAGCGGGTCATGGAAACGCATGGCTTCGGCCGCCATTTCGTGACCATCCGGACCGCCGACGACTGCCCGTCCAAGCCGCATCCGGCGATGGTGCTGGAATGCTGCGCCGAGATGGGTGTCGATCCGGCGTCGACCTTGGTCATTGGTGACGCTGTCTACGACATGCAGATGGCCCGCAATGCCGGTGCCCGCGCCATCGGCGTTGCCTGGGGTTACCACAACCGTGAAGGCCTGTTTGCCACTGGCGCGCACGCCGTCATCGACAGACCTGGGGAACTGCTACCCCTTATCGGCTAGCTGGACCAATTTGCGGCAGCTGCCGTGCGTTAAGGTGCGGCCCGCCGCGCAGTTGGACCCGAGTCCGCTGCCGCCAGCCTGCCTCGCAATGCGGCCCGGCCAGCCCTTGTCCATCAGCATCGCGCTCGGTGAGCGTGGAGGAATTCATGACAGTCGTCACACAGCCATTGGAACGTCGCGACGCGATCGATACGGCAGCCGTCGTGTTCATGCTCATGCTGACCATGTCCTGGGGCATGAACGGTGTGGCGGCCAAGCTGGCGACGTCGGGCTACAACCCGATCTTCCTCAATGTCGCGCGTTCGGGCATTGCCTGCGTGCTGGTCTATCTCTGGTGCCTCTACCGCCGCGTTCCGCTGTTTGCCCGCGACGGCACCTTGTGGGCGGGCATCCTGGCCGGGCTGCTGTTCGGCACCGAGTTCATTCTGGTTTTCGTCAGCCTTGAACACACGACGGTTGCGCGCAACTCGCTGCTGGTCAACACGATGCCGTTCTGGGTTCTGATCGGCGCGCATTTCTGGCTTGGCGAGCGTATGTCGCTGCAAAAGCTGTTCGGCCTGATCCTGGCTTTCGGCGGCGTCGCGGTGGTCTTTGCCGACAAGCTCGGCGATGCCGGCGGTCCGACGCTGTTCGGCGATCTTCTCGCACTCGTCGCCGGACTGCTCTGGGCGCTGACCACGTTGGCAATCAAGGGCACCAAGCTTGCCAGCGCCGGGGCCGAGAAGGTGCTGCTCTACCAGCTTGTCGTCTCAGCGCTCATGGCGATCCCGCTCGTCTCGCTCGCCGGTCCGGCATTCCGCGACGCATCGACGGTCGCCACCGGAGCGTTGCTGTTTCAGGCTGTATATGTCGTCGCCTTCACCTATATTCTGTGGTTCTGGCTGATGCGGCGCTATCCTGCGGCGGGCCTCTCCAGCTTTGCCTTCCTGTCGCCGGCATTCAGCGTGATATGCGGCTGGCTGGTGCTTGGCGAAGCCCTGACCTGGAACATTTTTCTGGCGCTCGGTCTCATCGCGACCGGGCTGATCATTGTAAACCGGCCATCGCGCAGACGTGCGGCCGGAGCGGAGTAAAGATGCGAGAAATCCTGAGCGACCTCGAAACCAGCGACGGCCTGTCCGATCCCGATCCCATCCGCCGCGCCCAGAGCACGTTGCGCAAGCAGCTGCCCAAGCGCTTCTACGAAGCAGCCAGCGTCGCTGCGTTTGAAGAAGGCTATGCCGTCCTGCTCGACGGCAAGTCGGTGCGGACGCCGGGCAGGGCGCTGCTCGCGCTGCCGACGGCGGCTGCGGCACAGCTGGTTGCCGACGAGTTCGTCGCCCAGGTCGAGGTCATCGATCCTTTCACCATGCCGGTGCTGCGCCTGGTCAACACGGCGATCGACGGCGTCGCCACCGATCCGCAGGCGGTGCTCGAGGATATCCTGCGCTTCTCGTCAAGCGACCTGTTGTGCTACCGCGCCGACAGCCCGGAAAAGCTCGTCGAGCGCCAGGCAGAGGCCTGGGATCCGGTCCTGGACTGGGCGCGTGCGTCGCTCGGCGCACGCTTTGTACTGGCCGAGGGCGTCATGCATGTCGAGCAGCCGCGCGAGGCCATCGCAGCGCTTGGCGTGCACCTGTCGCAGCGCACCGAGCCGATGAAGCTCGCGGCCCTGCATGTCATGACCACCCTGACCGGTTCGGCGCTTCTCGCCCTTGCCGTCGAGACCGGCGAATTGACGGTCGAGGAAGCCTGGGCAGCGGCCCATGTCGACGAAGACTGGCAGATCGAGCATTGGGGCCAGGACTCGGAGGCTGTCGCGCGCCGTGCCACCCGCAAGCGCGATATGCTCGCTGCTGTCGCCCTGCTTGAGGCGCTCAAGGCAGCTTAGCCAGCCGGCAAGGCAGATCAGCCCGAGTCTTGGGCAAAATGTCAGCCATGCTGCCGTAGTCTGCCTATTTCTTGAGCAGTTGCTTTTCCGTGCAACTGCCTTCCCTGCTAAGAATCTGGGATTTTCGAGTTGGCACGGGGCTTGCTTTCTCTCTTGTGACACGCCGGCCATCCCAGGGCCGGCAGGCACGACACTGAGAGGATAGCATGACGAAGTACAAGCTCGAGTACATCTGGCTGGACGGTTACGCCCCGGCAGCCAATCTCCGCGGCAAGACCCAGATCAAGGAATTCGCGGAGTTCCCGAAGCTCGAGCAGCTTCCGCTCTGGGGTTTTGACGGCAGCTCGACCCGCCAGGCCGAAGGCAAGAGCTCGGATTGCGTGCTGAAGCCCGTCGCTGTGTATCCCGATCCCGCCCGCAAGAACGGCGTGCTGGTGATGTGCGAAGTGATGATGCCCGATGGCGTCACCCCGCATCCGTCCAATACCCGCGCCACCGTCCTCGACGACGAGGGTGCCTGGTTTGGCTTCGAGCAGGAATATTTCTTCTACAAGGACGGCCGCCCGCTCGGCTTCCCGGAAAACGGTTTCCCGGCGCCGCAGGGTGAGTACTACACTGGCGTCGGTTACAAGAACGTCGGCAGCATTGCCCGCCAGATCGTCGAAGAGCATCTCGACCTCTGCCTCGAGGCCGGCATCAACCATGAAGGCATCAATGCCGAAGTGGCCAAGGGCCAGTGGGAATTCCAGATTTTCGGCAAGGGCTCGAAGAAGGCTGCCGACGAGATGTGGCTTGCCCGTTACCTGCTGCAGCGCCTGACCGAGAAGTACGAAATCGACATCGAGTATCACTGCAAGCCGCTTGGTGACACCGACTGGAACGGCTCGGGCATGCACGCTAACTTCTCGACCGACTACTTGCGCGACGTCGGCGGCAAGGCGTACTTCGAAGCGCTCATGGAGGCCTTCGGCGATGCCCGCGAAGAGCACATTGCCGTCTACGGTCCCGACAACCACCTGCGCCTGACCGGTAAGCACGAGACGGCTTCCATCGACGTCTTCACCTGGGGCGTTGCCGACCGTGGCGCTTCGGTGCGCGTGCCGCACAGCTTCGTGCGCAACGATTATCGTGGTTATCTCGAAGATCGCCGCCCGAACTCGCAGGGCGACCCCTACCAGATCGCCTCGCAGATTCTGAAGACCATCAACTCGGTGCCGACCAGCGTCGAGACCAGGGCTGCTGCCTAATTTCTAGGCAACATATGGGTCGCAAATCAAAAACCCGGGGCGACCCCGGGTTTTTTTGTTCGTGTTTTCTAAGCGTTATCGATGGAAGCTGAAGGTCACGCTGCGTAGCGCTTCAGCGCGTTGACTTCGTCAGCGGCCGGCTTGTGGCCGCGCAGGTAGAGCGCGCAGGTGGTGCGCAGCATCGAGGCAAAGTTCGGAATCTCGCCGTTGATCTCGATCGCCTCGTCATAAAGCTTCGAAATGAATTTCGGCGTCGTCAGCTCCTGGGAGGTGGCGATCTCGTCGAGCAGGTCCCAGAAGGTCGCTTCCAGCTGAATGCTGGTCGAATGTCCGGCGATCCGGATCGACCGGTTGATCTGGCGATAGCCCTTCGGATCCTGTCCGGCAAATACCTTGCACATGTCATTTCTCCCGCTGGCTTGCCCGGGCTGACAGCGCCGGTGCTGGCTCTTGAGCGCCATCATCGACCCAACGGCACGCCATCGCAACCATGCTTTCGTTGCTGACTAGCAAACCATGCTCCTGAAAGCGTGGTAACGGGCTGCCACCACTTGGCTTTGCAGCGATTCATAATCCTCCCGTTCCAACTGCCAGGAGGGCGAATGGCCAAGGCAATCCATTCCATGGTGCGTGTGCTCGACGAAGCGCGCTCGCTGTCATTCTATCACACGGCTTTCGGCCTCGAAATCGCCGACAGGCTCGACTTCGAGACCTTCACGCTGATCTATCTCAGCAATCCCGAGACCGAGTTCGAAGTCGAGCTGACGGTCAACAAGGGCAGGGCCGAGCCCTATGCTCTCGGCGACGGCTACGGCCATCTCGCCGTGTCGGTGGCCGATCTCGACGGCGAGCGCGCCCGCATGCTTGCCGCCGGGCTCAGCCCCAGGGACATCGTCGAGTTTGCGCCGGGCGGTACGCCATTGGCCCGCTTCTTCTTTATCGAGGATCCCGACGGCTACAAGATCGAGGTTTTGCAGAGGGGCGGCCGCTTCAAGTGACATGTCGCGGCGGAGGAGCGCCGTGCCAGCCAAGCGCCGAGCGCGCATAGCAAGCAAGGGAGGAAATCATGGTGACGATCTATCAAGGCAGGTCCGGCCTTTCGCGGCGTGAGCTGCTCAAGCGCGGCACAGCCGCCGGCGCGCTACTCATCATCAGTGGCTCTGCCGTACTCAGCACCGGCGAGGCCTGGGGGCTCGAAAGCACGGCGCTGAAACCCGAAACCGTGGCGACGCTGATCCAGATGGCGCGCGATGTCTATCCGCACGACCAGGTGCCGGACAAGTTCTACGCCATTGCCATCAAGAGCCATGACGAGCTCGCGGGCAAGGATCCGGCCCACAAGGAGCTGATCGAGAAGGGCATCGCCGATCTCGACCAGAAGGCCGGCGCCGGCGGTTACACCGGCCTTGGATGGGAAGACCAGCGTGTTGCCGTCCTCCGGCAGATCGAAAGCACTCCGTTCTTCCAGGAAATCCGCGGCGGACTCGTCGTCGGCCTCTACAACCAGAAGGAGCTGTGGCCGATCTTTGGCTATGAAGGCGAGTCCTACTCCAAGGGCGGATACATCGCGCGCGGCTTCGACGACATCGAGTGGCTCTGATCGGCCCCAGTCGCGAACCCAGCCTTTTCAGCATTCCCGGGAGGAAAACATGCCTGCACCATATGGTCTTAACGACGATAGCGTCGTCGTCATCATCGGCTCCGGCGCCGGTGGCGGCACGCTCGGCAACGAACTCGCCCAGAAGGGTATCGACGTCGTCATTCTCGAAGCCGGCCCGCGCATCGAATATGAGGACTTCATCAACGACGAATGGGATTCTTTCAGCCAGCTCGCCTGGCTCGACAACCGCACGACAGGCGGTGGCTGGCGCGTGCACAAGGATTTTCCCAACCTTCCGGCCTGGATCGTCAAGGCGGTCGGCGGCACCACCACGCACTGGGCCGGCGCCTCGCTGCGCTTCCAGGAGCATGAGTTCAAGACGCTGACCAACTACGGCAAGGTCGAAGGCGCAAACCTGCTCGACTGGCCGATCGCGCTCGCCGACCTGGACCCCTATTATGCCAAAGCCGAGGACAAGATGGGCGTCACCCGCACCAACGGCATCGAAGGACTGCCCGGCAACAACAACTTCAAGGTGTTCAAGGCCGGCGCCGACAAGCTCGGCTACAAGGAGTGCCACACCGGTCGCATGGCAATCAACTCCGCCGACCGCGATGGCCGCATGGGATGCCAGCAGACCGGCTTCTGTTTCCAGGGCTGCAAATGGGGCGCCAAGTGGTCGACGCTCTATGCCGAAATCCCCAAGGGCGAGGCGACCGGCAAGCTGGAGGTCAGGCCCAACAGCCACGTGCTCAAGATCGAGCACGACGACAGCGGCAAGGTGACTTCGGTCGTCTATGCCGACAAGGACGGCAAGCTGCAGAGCCAGAAGGCGCGCATCGTCTGCGTCGCCGGCAATTCCATCGAAAGCCCACGGATCCTGCTCAACTCGGCATCGTCGAAATTCCCTGACGGCTTGGCCAACTCGTCAGGGCAGGTGGGCAAGAACTACATGCGCCACACCACCGGCTCGGTCTATGCGGTGTTCGACAAGCCGGTGCATTTTTGGCGGGGCACGACCATGGCCGGCATCGTCAGGGACGAGGCGAAGCACGATCCGTCACGCGGTTTCGTCGGTGGCTACGAGCTCGAAACGCTGGCGCTGGGCCTGCCGTTCATGGCGGCATTCCTCGATCCCGGCGGCTGGGGCCGTTCGTTCACCACCGCACTCGACCACTACGACAAGATGGCCGGCATGTGGATCGTCGGCGAGGACATGCCGCAGGAGCAGAATGCGGTGAAGTTGCATGGCGAGCTCAAGGACAAATACGGCATGCCGATCCCCGACGTCTGGTTCACCGACCATCCCAACGACGTCGCCATGCGCAACCATGCCTACAAGCAGGGCATGGCGATGTATGACGCGGTCGGCGCAACCAGAACCTTCCCGACGCCGCCTTATCCCTCGACCCACAATCTCGGCACCAACCGGATGAGCGAGAAGGCGTCCGACGGCGTGGTCAACAAATGGGGCCAGGCGCACGACATCAAGAACCTGTTCGTCTCCGACGGTAGCCAGTTCACCACGGGTGCCGCCGAAAACCCGACGCTGACCATCGTGACCTTGGCGATCCGCCAGGCCGACTACATCGCCGAGCAGATGGGCGCCAAGAGTATCTGATCGTCTGGCGGCGCATCCTCCGCAGTCGCCGAACCTTGCCGGTGACTGCCTCGCCAAACAAAAAAGCCCCGCCCAATGAACTGACCCCCGAAAGTTGGACAACGATCCGGGGCTTTTTCTCATTGTTTTCCGATGATTACACCGAATAGTACATGTCGTATTCGACCGGGTGCGGGGTCATTTCGAAGCGCATGACCTCGGCCATCTTGAGCTCGATGAACGAGTCGATCTGGTCGTCGTCGAAGACGCCGCCGGCCTTCAGGAAGCCGCGGTCCTTGTCGAGGCTCTGGAGAGCTTCGCGCAGCGAGCCGCAGACGGTCGGGATCTTCTTCAGCTCCTTGGCCGGCAGGTCGTAAAGATCCTTGTCCATCGGCTGGCCGGGATGGATCTTGTTCTTGATGCCGTCGAGGCCGGCCATCAAGAGGGCAGCGAAAGCGAGGTAGGGGTTCGCGCCCGGGTCTGGGAAGCGGACTTCGACGCGCTTGGACTTCGGCGAATTGCCGAACGGAATGCGGCAGGAGGCCGAACGGTTGCGCGCGGAATAGGCGAGCAGGACGGGGGCTTCATAGCCGGGGACCAGGCGCTTGTAGGAGTTGGTCAGCGGGTTGGTGAAGGCATTGATCGCCTTGGCGTGCTTGATGACGCCGCCGATGAAATAGAGGCAGCTTTCCGACAGGCCGGCATATTCGTTGCCGGCGAAGGTCGGCTTGCCATTCTTCCAGATCGACAGGTGGACGTGCATGCCCGAGCCGTTGTCGCCGAAGATCGGCTTCGGCATGAAGGTTGCCGTCTTGCCATAGGCGTTGGCGACCTGGTGCACGACATACTTGTAGATCAGCATCTTGTCGGCGTTGCGGACCAGCGTGTCGAACTTGACGCCGAGCTCATGCTGGGCGGCAGCGACTTCGTGGTGGTGCTTTTCGACGCGCACGCCCATCTCTGTCAGCACCGTCAGCATTTCCGAACGCATGTCCTGGCAGCTGTCGATCGGCGGGACCGGGAAGTAGCCGCCCTTGACGCGCGGACGGTGACCGAGGTTGCCGGTCTCGTAGTCGGTGTCGTCGTTGGACGGCAGTTCGGTCGAGTCGAGCTTGAAGCCGGTGTTGTAGGGATCGGCCTTGTACTTGACGTCGTCGAAGACGAAGAATTCGGCTTCCGGGCCGACATAGACGGTGTCGCCGATGCCTTCGGCCTTGAGGTAGGCCTCAGCCTTCTTGGCGATGCCGCGCGGGTCGCGGTTGTAGGCTTCGCCCGAAACCGGATCGAGAATGTCGCACAGGATGACCATGGTCGACTGGGCGAAGAACGGGTCCATGTGGACCGTATCCAGGTCGGGCATCAGCACCATGTCGGACTCGTTGATGGCCTTCCAGCCGGCGATCGACGAGCCGTCGAACATGACGCCGTCGGCGAACATCTCTTCCTCGACCTCGGCGATGTCCATGGTGACGTGCTGGAGCTTGCCCTTGGGGTCGGTGAAGCGCAGGTCAACGAACTTAACGTCGTTGTCCTTGATCTGCTTCATTACGTCTTTGGCTGTCGTCATGTGGGGTTTTCCTGTCTTGATGACGTTGAAACGAGAATTCTTTGCGAGGTCAGATGGCGTCGACGCCGGTCTCGCCGGTGCGGATGCGAACGACTTCCTCGATGTTGGAGACAAAGATCTTGCCGTCGCCGATGCGGCCGGTCTGGGCCGCCTTGCGGATCGCCTCGATGGCCGCCTCGACCGACTCGTCGCCGAGAACGACTTCGATCTTCACCTTGGGCAGGAAGTCGACGACATATTCGGCGCCGCGATAGAGTTCGGTGTGACCCTTCTGGCGGCCAAAACCCTTGGCTTCGGTGACCGTGATGCCCTGCAGCCCGGCTTCCTGGAGCGCTTCCTTCACTTCGTCGAGCTTGAACGGCTTGATGATCGCTTCGATTTTTTTCATGCGGATATGGCCTCCACTGCCGTAACTCAGGGGTGATGCACCCACTCGCGCAACTTCAAGCACGAAGCATGCCAAGTCGAGTGGGTGCGGCAACTTTGTTCGGTTTGCCCAGGAGGCAGCCGAAGACGTGGGCGATTGGAGCCGATTTCCAGCGTCGGGTCGAGATGCGCACAAAAATTCATCGTTTTCGCAACGCTGGTGGTGCACAAAAATACGGCAACATGCCTTCGATTTGTGCGTGGTTGAATTGAGGCATGGCCGTTTGGGCCGAGTGGCTGCGGCGTGCTAACTCGGTAGCAGGATTCATCCGGGATGACTGCCATGGCATTTGAACTGCTGACCCCCAGCGAGATGGCTGAGGCCGACGGGCTGACGATCGCCGCCGGGCCCGTCGACGGCATCGGCCTGATGCGGCGGGCGGGCTGCAGCGTTGCCGATGTGGTGCTCCAGCGGTTTCCCGGTGCGAAGGCCGTCCATGTGCTGTGTGGGCCGGGCAATAATGGCGGCGACGGTTATGTCGCGGCGCGCCTGCTTGCCGAAAGCGGCGTTGCAGTCAGGCTTTTCGCGACCGCTGCGCCGCGCAGCGGCGGCGATGCGGCGCTGGCTGCTGCCGAATGTTCGGTCAAGGTGGAGCCGTTGGCTGCCTTCGCTCCCGAGTCGGGCGCGATCGTCGTCGATGCGCTTTATGGCGCCGGTCTTTCCAAGCGGCTCGACGGTGAGGTGGTCGAGGCGATAACACGGACGAATTCGGCCGTTGTTCCGGTGATTTCGGTCGATCTACCCTCCGGCGTGTCGGGTGCTTCCGGCGAGATTTTGGGCAGTGCCTTCCAGGCGACGGTGACCGTGACTTTTGCCCGCAAGAAGCCGGGGCACCTGCTCTATCCCGGGCGTGCGCAGTGCGGCGAGGTGGTGGTTGCCGATATCGGTATTGCCGCGGCCATAGTTGGCGCTACGTCCGTGCGCTGCTTCGAAAACGATCCGGCATGGTGGCGGCGGCATTTTCCGTCGCCGGCGAATGACGCCCACAAATATAGCCGCGGCCATGTCGGCGTCTTTTCCGGTGGTCCGTCGGCCACCGGTGCTGCGCGACTGTCGGCGATGGCGGCAGCACGGGCAGGGGCGGGTGCGGTGACGGTGTTGTCACCTGGAGCGGCACTGGCTGCCAATGCGGCGCACCTGACCTCAATCATCCTGAGGCGTTCCGATACGCTTCAAGATGCGCTGGCCTTCCTCGGCGCACGCAAGCCCGAGGTGCTGGTTTATGGCCCAGGCCTTGGCTCCGAGCCTGAAATCGGGCGTTTTGCGCTGGAGCTGATGTCTGTCGCCGAGGGCCGCTTCGCAGCACTTGTGCTCGATGCCGACGGCATCACCTCGCTTTCGCATCGCCGCGCCGCGTTCTTCGAGGCGCGAAAACGCCCGAATGCGCCAGCGCTTGTGTTGACACCGCATCATGGCGAGTTCGGCCGGCTGTTTCCCGAGATCGCCGCCGATGCGTCGCTGTCCAAGCTCGAGCGGGCGCGGGTGGCGGCGGCCAAGGCCAATGCCATCATCATATACAAGGGCCCCGACACGGTGATAGCTGTGCCCGACGGGCGTGCTGCGATCAATGCCAATGGCACGCCGCTGCTGGCGACCGCAGGGTCGGGTGACGTGCTGTCCGGCATCGTTGCCGCCCTTCTGGCGCAACGGGTGCCGGCTTTCGAGGCGGCCTGCGCCGCCGTCTGGATTCACGCCGAGGCGGCACGGCGTTTCGGGCCCGGCCTGATCGCTGAGGACCTGCCGCTGGCATTGCGGGAGGTGGTGGCGGCGTTGAGCGGGTGAGGGCGCGCGCTTTCTCCGCGTCGGGCGTGGGCAATCGGGCCGGACCATCCACGCGGATTGGGTGACGGATGGTGACAACGGACTTGGTCAGTTTGGCAGGTGTCGTGCGAAGCAATCCTTTGCTTCGCGTTCCTTCCCCCCTCTGGCCTGCCGGCCATCTCCCCTGCAAGGGTGGAGATCAGTCGCGTCGCCGGCGGCGCCCATGCTGTGATGTCCCAATGTGCAACCATGGCGATTGACTGCGAGGTCAATGACGGCCTGATATCCCCTTTTGCGTGGGAGATGGCCGGCAGGCCAGAGGGGGTGGGAAGGATCGCGACAAAGGTGAAATGCGCTCAACGCTCCGTAGGCAGGGTGGTGGAGAGGACGTGATCAGGCGTTGGTGCCGCCGTCGATCGTCAGCGCTGCACCCGTGACGAAGCGGGATTGCGGGCCGGCCAGCCAGGTTACAAGGCCGGCGATGTCGTCGGGCAAGCCGAATTGCGGGATTGCCATCAGGCTGCGCTGGTAGTCGGCGACGTCGCCCTCGGCGGGGTTCATGTCGGTTTCGGTCGAGCCGGGATGGACGACATTGACGGTGATGCCGCGCGGGCCGAGGTCGCGCGCGAGGCCCTTGGTCAGGCCGACAAGCGCTGCCTTGCTGGCCGAATAGAGCGCGATGCCCTCGAAGGGAACACGGTCAGCCAGGTTGCTGCCGATCGAGATGATCCGACCGCCGTCATGCATGACGCCGGCCGCTGCCTTCGAGGCGATGAAGGGGGCGCGGAAATTGACCGACATCACTTCGTCGAGCTGTTCCAGCGAAACCGTGTCGATGGGGCCGTGGTGCCAGATGCCGGCGCTGTTGACCAGGATGTCGAGACGGCCGAACGCCGCGATGGTGGCAGTCACCGCCGCTTCGACGGCTGCGGCATCGGCATTGTCGGCCTGGATCGCCAGGCCACGCCGCCCAAGGGCTTCGACCTGCCCGACGACGGCCTCGGCCTTTTCCGCAGAGCGGACATAGGTCAGGGCGACGTCGGCGCCTGATGTGGCGAGCTGGACGGCAATGGCAGCACCGATGCCACGGCTGCCGCCGGTCACCAGGGCGACCTTGCCGGCCAGTTCCAGACCGGACAGTTTGAGCCCGGAGTGTTGTTTCGTATCGCTGAGGGAGGACATGATTTATCTTTCTGTATTGAACGATACAAAATAGATGGCAGCCTTGCGCAAGGGCGTCAAGAACATTATGTATCGTTCATAACAGAAAGGTTTGAGATGTCTCGGAAGGGTCGTCCACGCAGCTTCGACCGCGATGCAGCGTTGCGGCAGGCAATGCGCGTGTTCTGGAAAAAGGGCTATGACGGGGCGTCGCTGGCGGAGCTGACGACGGCAATGGGCATCAATTCGCCCAGCCTTTACGCGGCTTTCGGCAGCAAGGAAGCGTTGTTTCGCGAGGCTGTCGATCTCTATGGGGCGACCGAAGGTGTTGATATCTGGGGCGCCTTCGAACGCCCCGGCAGTGCCAGGGAGGCGATCAGCGATTTTCTGCGTGCGTCGGCGCGGGCGTTCAGCGAACCTGGCGATCCCAGGGGGTGCCTTATCGTGCTGGGCGCACTCAATGTCAGCGAAACCAATGCCGAGGTGTTCCGCGATCTCAGCGAACGCCGCATGTCGAGCGCGCGCGACTTGGCCGGCCGCCTGAAACAGGCCGTGGCTGCGGGCGAACTGCCCGAGTCCGCCGATTGTGACGCGATTTCGGCGTTTTACCTTGCCGTGCAGCAAGGCATGTCGGTGCAGGCACGCGATGGCGCCTCACGTGCGGCGCTGCTGGCCATTGCCGATGGGGCGATGGCCGCCTGGGATGCGCTGACGGCCGGTTCCGGACGCAACGCCGGAGCTTGATCAAAGCCTTTCTGGAAAACTGCGGCGGCTCTCCTGGAGTGCGCTAGCCGTTGATCCTGTTCATGAACGCCATGGCGCCGAAGGGCGCGCGGACCTTGCCCTCGGTGATGAAGTAGACGAACACGTCGCGCGGCTTGACCGGCGCCTCGGTGCCTGGATCGGCACGGGGCAGGTCGGCAGGTGTGCCGCCGTCAGCCCAGACCTTGGCGCGTTCGGCCCACACATCAAGTGCCTCCGACGTGTAGCAATCGTGATTGTCGTCGCTGCCGGTCTGCAGCCGCGCATAGACAAAATCGCCGGTGATGTCGGCAATTGCCGGATATTTGGCGTGGTCGGCATACACGATGGCGACGTCATGCCTCCGGGCCAGCGCGGCGAACTCGGGCACGATGAAGGAATCATGGCGCACCTCGACCGCATGGCGCAGTTTCACGCCATCTTGCTTTTCAGGCAAAAGCTTGAGGAAGGCGCCGAAGTCGGCTTCGGCGAATTTCTTGGTCGGCGCAAACTGCCACAGGATCGGGCCGAGCTTGTCGCCAAGTGCGGCAACGCCGGAGCCGAGAAACCGCGTCATCGATTCGCCAGCCTCACCAAGTACGCGGCGGTTGGTGACGAAGCGGTTGCCCTTGAGCGCGTAGACGAAACCATCAGGGGCTTCGCTGGCCCATTTCAGGAAGGTCGGTTCCTTGAAGGATGAATAATAGGTACCGTTGACCTCGATCGTCGGCACGTGGCTGCTGGCGAATTGTAGCTGCTTGGCCTTGGACAACTTTTCCGGGTAGAACGTGCCCTCCCAGGGCTCAAACGTCCAGCCGCCCATGCCTGCCCGGATGTTTCCAGTCATCGATCTATCCCTTCTCAGTCGCTGCGGTCTCTTCTAGCGGAAGGCAGAGGAGCGTCAAAGCCGCGAACGATGTCTTGGGCAAGCATCCTGACAGCAACTTGCGCGAAGGCCGAGGCCGGCAGGCAATATATCGCGCGGAACCGGTGTGAGATTTACTGTTTGTCGGAGGGTAGCCGGCTAGCGAAGCTCATACAAACACTAACATGTCTGAGCCTTCATGTCGACGATTCCAGGGGCGCGGGCCGCTTCGCCCTACGGGGTGGTGCGGATGGGCATGATCGCCCTGGCCGGGGCAACCATCGTGTCGCTGATAGCCTGCGATTTCGCGGTCAACGACCGTGACCTGCTGGCCAAGGACCGTCTCGACTGGACGATGTTCGGGCTGGTCAGGCCATTCGTCGCCCTGGTCTCTGCCTGCCTGCTGGTCGCGGCGCTGTATCAGCCTGATCATGCGCGATCGCCTTTGGATGACGGCCAGGCGCTGCTGCTGCTCGGTGCATCCTACCTGATGGCCGGTGCACTGCTGGCCGCGGCGATAGCGGTTGCCGCTGTGCCGCCGGTTCTCAACGAGACGGTGCGGGAAGGGCAGGTGCTGAGCATCCTGATTGAGGTGGTTTTCATCGGCGCATTGGTTGCGCTCGGGGCCGCAGCCTGGCGCGACCGCCGCAACCGCGCCAGGGTGCGGCGGCGCATGACCTTTTCCACGCCCAGGCCGCCTTCTCGGCCTCGGTCAGGACGGCATCGAAGCTGCGGTCGTTCTTGAGTCATCGCTCCCTCCCAGGTCGAAAAGATGGCGACCAACAGGCGTATCGTAGATGGCTGAGCCCTGGCCTTAGAACACAGCAAAAACCGATTGCAAAACAAGATCGGTCAAATTATCTTCGAACCGGTTGCGTAATGCAATCGGAGTGATGGGGTGGGAGTGGCATGGCCGCGTTCGCGATGAGGAGGGCCGCGTCGACCACGCGGCGTTTCAGCCAAGCCATGCGCCCGCGCGCGACATCATTGGGGGGCATGCACGACCTGAACGGCTGCCTGGAACATGTCGAAGGAGAAGAAGGATGACCGCCCACGCCTCGATCACCATCACGCCAATCCTCGTTGCCGAGTTGAGCGTCGAGGGCGAGTGGATGCCAGTCTATGTACATGTCATCGACCATCCCGAAGCGCGCATTCTGGTCGACACCGGCATGACGGACCTGCACCCGACCTTGGTGGCGGCCTTCAATCCCCGTCTCCATCCGCTGGACAAGCAGGACTTCGACACCGCCGGCATCGATATCGTCGTCAATACACACCTGCACGCCGACCATTGCGGCGGAAACCACCTCTTCGCCGGCAAGCCGATCTATGTCCAGCGTCGCGAGCTCGACGACGCGCGTAGCGACGAGAACGAATACCCAATGCGCGAGTGGGTCGACGCGCCCGGCGTGCAGTATGTACAGATCGACGGCGAATTCGAGCTGCTTGCCGGGCTCCGGCTCGTCCCGGCGCCGGGCCACACAGCCGGCATGCAGGTCGTCGTCATTGAGACTGGTGGGCGCCCGATCGTCGTTGGCGGCGACGTAGCGGTCTGGTTCGGCGAGCTGGATGAGCCGTACAGCGAAGGTCAGTTGCGGGTGCTCGCGCTCGACCCCGAACTGGTTTGGCTCACGCACGAACACGAGCCGTGGCGCCCACGCATCGCATAGACCCTCCGGCATCCTGCTGCCGGGCTGCGTCAACTTGACTGAGCAAGCGCCTCCCTGGCGCCTGCCAATCGCTACTCCGCCGCCTCCTGCTTGCCGCGCGGGCGGCGTTCCAGCAGTTCCTTTAGGAACTGGCCGGTGTAGCTGCGCGGTTCGGCGACGATGTCTTCGGGCCTGCCCGAAGCGACGAGTTCGCCGCCGCCGTCGCCGCCTTCGGGGCCGAGGTCGAGCACCCAGTCGGCGGTCTTGATCACCTCGAGGTTGTGCTCGATGACGATCACCGTGTTGCCCTGGTCGACGAGCTCGTGCAGCACCTCGAGCAGCTTGGCGACATCGTGGAAGTGCAGGCCGGTGGTCGGTTCGTCCAGGATGTAGAGCGTCTTGCCGGTTGCCTTGCGCGACAGCTCCTTGGCCAGTTTGATGCGCTGGGCTTCGCCGCCGGACAGCGTGTTGGCCTGCTGGCCGATGTGGATGTAGCCGAGGCCGACCTGGTTGAGCGTCATCAGCTTGTCACGCACCACGGGAACGGCAGCGAAGAATTCGACACCTTCCTCGACCGTCATGTCGAGCACGTCGGCGATCGACTTGCCCTTGAACAACACGTCGAGCGTTTCGCGATTGTAGCGCTTGCCGTGGCAGACGTCGCAGGTGACATAGACGTCGGGCAGGAAGTGCATCTCGATCTTGATGACGCCGTCGCCCTGGCAGGCTTCGCAGCGGCCACCCTTGACGTTGAACGAAAAGCGGCCGGGCTGGTATCCGCGCGCCTTGGCTTCCGGCAGGCCGGCGAACCAGTCGCGGATCGGCGTGAAGGCTCCGGTGTAGGTGGCCGGGTTGGAGCGTGGCGTGCGGCCGATGGGCGACTGGTCGATGTCGATGACCTTGTCGAGGAATTCGAGGCCCTCGATGCGGTCGTGCTCGGCTGGATGCTCGCGCGAGCCCATGATGCGGCGCGACGCTGCCTTGAACAGGGTCTCGATGAGGAAGGTCGACTTGCCGCCGCCCGACACGCCGGTCACGGCGGTGAAGGTGCCCAGCGGGATCTCGGCGCTGACATTCTTGAGATTGTTGCCACGCGCGCCAACGACCTTGATGCGCCTGTTTTTCTTCAATTCGCGGCGCTGGGCCGGAACCGCGATCTCGAGTTCGCCCGACAGATACTTGCCGGTGATCGAGTTGGGGTTGGCCATGACCTGCTGCGGCGTGCCTTCGGCGATGATCTGGCCGCCATGGATGCCGGCGGCCGGGCCCATGTCGACGACATAGTCGGCGGTCAGCACCGCGTCCTCGTCATGCTCGACGACGATGACGGTGTTGCCGATGTCCCTGAGGTGACGCAGCGTGTCGAGCAGGCGGGCATTGTCGCGCTGGTGCAGGCCGATGGACGGCTCGTCGAGCACGTAGAGCACGCCGGTCAGCCCCGAGCCGATCTGCGAGGCCAGCCTGATGCGCTGGCTTTCGCCGCCCGACAGCGTGCCGGAATTGCGCGACAGCGTCAGATATTCGAGGCCTACGTCGTTGAGGAAGCGCAGGCGTTCGCGGATTTCCTTGAGCACGCGGACGGCGATCTCGTTCTGCTTGTCGTTGAGCAGGGCCGGCAATTCCTCGAACCAGGCATTGGCCTTGCGGATCGACTGCTCGGTGACTTCGCCGATGTGCTTGCCGCCGACCTTGACCGCCAATGCTTCCGGTTTGAGGCGGTAGCCGGCGCAGGTCGGGCAGGGCGTGGCCGACATGAAGCGCTCGATCTCCTCGCGCATCCAGGCGGATTCGGTTTCCTTCCAGCGGCGCTCGAGATTGGGGATCACGCCCTCGAAGGTCTTGGTCGTCTTGTAAGAGCGCAGGCCGTCGTCATAATTGAAGGTGATTTCCTTCGAGCCTGTGCCGCGCAGGATGGCCTCCTGCGCCTCAGTCGAAAGGTCGCGCCAGCGGTCGCCGATCTTGAAGCCATAGACCTTGCCGAGCGCTTCCAGTGTCTGGGTGTAGTAGGGCGAGGTCGACTTGGCCCAGGGCGCAACCGCACCCTCGCGCAGTGAAACATGCTCTTCCGGCACGACGAGTGCCGGGTCGATAGCGCGCTGGTTGCCCAGGCCGTCGCAGGCCGGGCAGGCGCCGAACGGGTTGTTGAAGGAGAACAGGCGCGGCTCGATCTCCGGGATGGTGAAGCCCGAGACCGGACAGGCGAATTTCTCCGAGAACAGAATGCGTTCGTGGGTTTCGTTGGCGGACTTGTTGATAGCGTCCGCGCCGGTCTGGCTGGCGTCGAGCGGCTTGTCGGCGAATTCGGCGACCGCCAGGCCTTCGGCCAGCTTGAGCGCGGTTTCGATCGAGTCGGCCAGACGCGTGGCGAGGTCGGGGCGGACGACGATGCGGTCGACGACGACATCGATGTCGTGCTTGTACTTCTTGTCGAGAACGGGCGCTTCGGCGATCTCGTAGAAGGCGCCGTCGATCTTGACGCGCTGGAAACCCTTCTTCTGGAGCTCGGCGAGCTCCTTCTTGTACTCACCCTTGCGGCCGCGGACGATGGGCGCCAGGATGAACAGGCGGGTGCCTTCGTCGACCGCCAGCACGCGGTCGACCATCTGGCTGACCGTCTGGCTCTCGATTGGCAGGCCGGTCGCCGGCGAATAGGGCACGCCGACGCGCGCGAACAAGAGGCGCATGTAGTCATAGATCTCGGTGACGGTACCGACCGTCGAGCGCGGGTTCTTCGAGGTCGTCTTCTGCTCGATCGAGATCGCCGGCGACAGGCCGTCGATCTGGTCGACGTCGGGCTTCTGCATCATCTCGAGGAACTGGCGGGCATAGGCCGACAGGCTCTCGACATAACGGCGCTGGCCCTCGGCATAGATGGTGTCGAAGGCGAGCGAGGATTTGCCCGAGCCGGACAGGCCGGTCATGACAATCAGCTTGTCGCGCGGCAGGTCGAGATCGACGTTCTTGAGATTGTGTTCGCGCGCACCGCGAATGGAAATGTACTTGTGATCGGCCATTGCCGCGCCGCCGCCTCAAATCTGGAATTGCTTGGAGTGGCGGGCGAGCCCAACCATCCCTCATGTAGGTAATTTCGCCGCCCGGTCGAGAGGTGCGGCAACCAAATGCGTTTAAGCGCCTTTGGCGCGCAGGGGCAAGTGGAAAGAACAAAGGCCGAACGCGCTCCTGACAGCGTTATGGCAGGAGCGTCACGCGAATCCGGGGCCACGAAAGCCGACTTCGATCACATTTTTCCCGACTAACAATGTTGTGGTTGACGCCGCCGAATCAGGGATGCAGACTGCGTATGTCGCCTGAGGCCGAGCCTCCTTGAGGGCTCCTCACCATGCTACGGTCGGTCTGCGAGACGCCGCAGACACGCGAGTTGAGCAGCAGGCGAACACATGGCGCAACTGACGTAGGAGCAGAGCATGACTCCACCGGACAGTCCCAAAGGGTTCCGCTAACAGGACGGAACCACAGCAGGCGCAGGTGCCTGGCTTTCCCTAGCGAAAAGCCTCACGCAAACCCCGACCTGTTGTTCCCCCAGACAATTTGAAACCATGGTCGGATCGTTGGCTGTGAGCCACGAAGCATCCGAGAGAGCAAAGCCGGTAAACCGTTCCCGGCAGGCAAGGGTATAACCCGACAACAGGCCCCGTGCGCTCCTGGTAGCGGCGGGGCCAACTTTTTTGGGCCCGCCTGTCCCTGGGCTGCGCCTGTCCCTGGTCTGTTTGTCCCTGCCGATTCCGGGCTCGATTTTCCAAAGCATGCGAGGTGCTGAAACTCCGCTTGTACAACCCTTGCACAATCGCCTGATCGTTCCGACCTAGCATTGAGGCCGCCAGCACGGCCGAGCGGGGGAACAATCGTGACTGTTGACCGGACCAGGCTGATCGGACTTTTGGGCGGGATGAGCTGGGAGTCCAGCGCGCTCTATTACCGGCTGATAAATCAGGCGGCACATGCCAGGATGGGCGGGCATCACAATGCGCGCTCGCTGATGTTCACGCTCGATTTCGACGAACTCAATCGGCTGGCAGCCGAAGGCGACTGGATGCGGGTTGCAGCGGTGATCTCGGAGGCGGCGCGCAGCCTTGAAAAGGCGGGAGCCGCCTTCGCCATGCTGACAGCGGTGACGCCGCACACGGTTGCCGATCAGGTGGCCGGCGCGATCGGCATTCCGCTGCTGCACATCGCCGACCCAACCGGCGAAGCGATCCGTGCCGCCGGCATCAAGCGCGTCGGGCTGCTCGGAACGCGCTACACGATGGAACTCGGGTTCTTCGCCGAGCGGCTGCAGCAGCGTTTTGGCATCGAGGTGATCGTGCCATCGGAGGAACAGCGCACGGCACTGCATCGCATCATCATCGACGAACTGACGCTCGGCTTGGTGAAGCCGGTGTCGGCCGCGGTGCTGCAGCAACTGGCCGGCGATCTCGGCGCGCGCGGGGCAGAAGCCGCCGTCGTCGCCTGCACCGAACTGCCGCTGCTGCTCGGTATGGATGCCTATCCGATGCCGGCATTCGACGTGGTCAAGCTGCATGCCGAGGCGGCGGTGGAGCTGGCACTGGCGGGTTGAGGGAGCGTCTGGGCGCTTGGCAACCGACAGCGAGGAGTGGTCGGAGGCGATCTGCCAGGCGTGGTACGGCAATGTGCTGTGGGAGGCATTCCTGGCGGGCAGCAGGAGTATTAGGCGAGCGCCGCAGCGCACCGCCATGCCTGCTGGGCAGGGCGTGGAGTTCCGACTGTACCGCCGCTGCTGTTACGATCCGGCCGCGATAAGGGCCATCACCTCGTCGGGCGTCTCCATGACCTGCCAGGGGTAGGGCCTGTCGCCGCCGGAGCGGACCTGCACCACTGCCTTGCCGGTGTTCGGACTGCTCGTGCCGGCGGCCACGCCGACGATGTCGGCGATGCGGATGTAGGATGTTGCCCCCGAGGGCGAAACCGCCGTGACCTTGATGAAACCCATGCCCTGCCTCTCTCCGTTTTCCGCTGCAAATAAGAGCAGGCGGGCGCGGCGGCGGCAAGCCGGAGGTGCGCGATCACGGCACGCCGAGCTTTGCCTTGAACAGCGCGGGTTGCTGCGTTGGCCTCGAAGCCGATGCCTGTTCGCGGATCAGTCCGCCTTGGGAGAAGCGTCCAACTGAGCGTAACCCCAGTCGATAACCGGCCTGCCAGCGCGCAGAACATCGGTGACGACTGCGACGATGCTTGTTGTCAGGCCGCCGGACGCAATCGCCGGGTCGGCGTAGCGCGAAATGGGGATTGTGGCCTCCCCGATTTCAGTAATGCGCATCGCGCGCTCGTCAGGACGGAGCAGCGATACCGAGGATGACGGCGATCAGCATCAGGAGCAGGCCCATCCACTTGAACTGGCGTACGAGGTTGGCGAGCCAGGGCTGGTTGGGAGACGTCGTCAGATCGATATAACCGAAGCCGACGGCCGTCATCCAGGCGCCGGCGCAGAGCATGATGAACTCGTCGATATAGGCGGCAATCAACGGATCCTCCCCGAAGCGTGAGTCGTTGCCGAGTTCAGTTGTCGTGGACCGTGTCTGGCACTGCAAGACAAGGGCGGTCGGTCTCCTGACAAAGTGCGCACCTGAAATTGCGGCTGTGCGAAACGCGCCGGAAATCGAAACCTGCTGTCTTGACAGGTCAGTATGACGTTATAACCTCTTGGCGCGGGTTAAGCTGGGAACGTGGCCCCGCATGTGGAGGACGATTTTATGAAACTCGCGTGGATCAAGGGCGCGCTGGCCGCCGGCATCTCCCTGTTGCCGAGCGCCGTATGGGCGCAGTCAATCAATGTTTCCTACCTGACCCACTGGTCGCCGGAGACGGTGGCGCTGCTGGAACAGGCGGCCAAGGATTTTGCCAAGGACCATCCCGACGTGGCGGTAACAGTGCGCGCCGTGCCGTTCGGCGACCTTTTGACGACGCTGCGCTCGCAGGGTGGCGGGCAGGCTGCCACCATCGCCGGCATCTACGATCTGTGGCTGCCGGAACTGGCGCGCGACAAGCTCGTTGCCCCTGCACCCGAGACGGTTGCCGGCGAGGTCAAGGGTGCCTGGCCGGCAGGCGTGGTGACGGCGGCGAGCGTCGGTGGGGTGCTCTACGGCGTGCCCAACGAGATCGATGTTTATGCGCTGAACTACAACAAGGCGCTGTTCAAGGAGGCGGGCATCGAAGCGGCGCCCAAAACCTGGGACGAGCTGAAGGACGCCGCCGCCAAGCTGACCAAGAAGGATGCGGGACAGCAGGGGTTTGGCATGATCAACAGCTGGGCGGCGGGCGTGGTGCATCCGTTTTCGTCGCTGCTGGTGTCCAATGGCGGCGAACTGGTGACCGGCGGCAAGCCGGTGTTGGACAGCAAGAACGCCGGCGAGACCTTCCAGCTCTATGAGGAGCTGATCAAGTCGGGCTCCAGCAACCCGGCCATGGGCACGGCCGACGCCAACACGACAGGGCCGTTCCTCGACAATTTCGTCTCCGGCAAGACCGGCATGATCATCATGGCCAACTGGTGGGAGAGTGCGCTTAAGACAGGCATGGGCGACAAGTTCGCCGATATCGCCACGGCGCCGATCCCTGTCGGGCCCTCAGGCGACAAGCCGCGCTCGATCTCCTATTCGTGGATGACCGTGGTGAATGCGGGCGCGGCGGAGGCCGAGCAGAAGGCGGCGTGGGATTTCCTCGCCTGGCTGAACAGCCCGAAGTCGGGCCCGAACGGCGCTTCGGCCATGGCCAACATCCTGATGTCGATGGGCATCCTGCCGTCGCGCAGTTCCGACGTCGATGCCTTCAAGGACAAGCTTGGTTCGGAATTCCTGTCTGGTTATGTCAGCGTGCTGGGCGATGCAAAACCATTCCCGGTCGTTCTCGGCGGCCAGGAGTTTTCGGAGTCGCTGCAGCAGACCATCGAGGCGCTGCAATATGGCAAGGTTTCAGCCACCGAGGCGCAGACCAATGCGCAGGCCGACGCGGCTGCGATCCTGGAGAAAGCTGCGAAGTAGGCGCTCACCACCTTCTCCCCGTTCACGGGGAGAAGGTGGTCCGAAGGGCCGGATGAGGGGCGGCTCCATGTTCGGAGAGGTAAGCTCTGCCCCTCATCTGCCTGCCGGCATCTTCTCCCCGTGAACGGGAAGAAGCACGCAGTGTCACCGTCTCGCGCACCCCTCGACTGCAACTGATCCATCTCATGACCAGAACCCACCAACATTCCGTCTGGATGATGCTGGCGCCGGCCGTCTCGCTGATCGGCGCCTTCATCGTCGTGCCGATGGTGCTGACGGTGTGGCTGTCGCTGCAGGACTGGTCGACGCAGACCGGTTTCCAGACGGCCGAATTCGTCGGGCTCGACAATTTCCGCGAGATTTTTGGCGCAACCTCGGTGGGGCGCGACTTCAAGGGCGCATTGGTCAATACGGCGCTCTACACGCTGATGTCGGTGGCGCTGATCTTGCCTGTTTCGGTTGGCCTCGGGCTGCTCGTCTACCAGCGTAATGTCGCCGGCGGCAACGCGCTCAGGACCATCCTGTTTTCGACCTACATGGTGCCGATGATCGCAGTGGCGCTGGTGTGGTCGAAACTCTATTCGCCGAGTGAGGGACCGATCAACCAGATGCTCGGCTGGCTGGGTATCGGCCCGCAGCCTTGGCTGTCGTCGCCCAGCACCGCGCTCGTATCAATCGTTGTTCTCAATGTCTGGCAGCAGGTCGGCTATTTCACCGTGCTTGTCGTGGCCGGGCTGACCCAGATCCCGACCAGCCTCTACGAGGCCGCGACCATCGACGGTGCGGACGGGCGCCAGCAGTTCACGGCGATCACCCTGCCGCTGCTCAAGCGGACGCTGCTGTTCAGCGCCGTCATTGCCATCATCAATGCCGTGCAGGTGTTCGAGCCGGTGGCGCTGATTACGCAGGGCGGGCCGGTGGGCTCGACCAACGTGTTGACCTATCATATAAGGCGTGTCGGCATCGAACGCGCCCAGGGTGGCCTGGGCTCCGCCATGGCGGTGACGCTGATGTTGTCGCTGATCGTCGTGATCTTCGCTTTGTTCGCTATCGCTCGGAAGGGGGACGACGAATGAGCGCGGCTGGCGAATGGCGGCCGCGCCGCGGCTTGTTTTTCTTCAGGTCACGCCCAACCAGCGGCGACTATGTCGTGGCAACGCTGATGCTTGTGGTCGCCGTGGCCTCGGCCTTTCCGCTGGTGTGGATGGTACTGTCGAGCCTGAAGACGCCGGCCGAAACCATGCAGGTGCCGCCGGTGTGGCTACCCGAGAGCCCGGGCCTGGAGGCCTTCGGCAAGGTGTCTGGCGTCATCAATGTCGGCCGCTCGATGCTGAATTCGGCCGTCATCGCCGCCATCACCACGGCCGGCATCATCGTCACCAGCCTGATGGCAGGTTACGCCTTTGCCAAGCATCGCTTCCATGGTCGCAATGCACTGTTTGCGCTACTGATCGCGACCATGTTCCTGCCGCCGATCGTGACGTTGATCCCGCTCTACCGGATGATCGGCACCATCGGGCTCGACGGCAGCCTGGCAGGCGTGGTCCTGCCCAACCTGGCCAATGCCTTCGGCATCTTCCTGATGCGGCAGTTCATTGCCGGCGTGCCCGACGACTTGATCGATGCGGCGCGCATGGACGGCGCTTCGGAGATGCGCATCCTGTTCGTCATCGTGGCTCCGCTGGTGACGCCGGCGGTGGCAGCTCTCGCGCTGTTTGCCTTCGTCTATCACTGGAACAGCTATCTCTGGCCGCTGACGGTGCTGCAGGGCAACGCCGACCAGTACCCGATCGTCATCAGCCTCAGCCGGCTGTTGAGTTACAACAGGGGTGCGATGAACACCAACCTGGTCATGGCGGGTGCGACGCTGGCCGTATTGCCGCCGCTGGTGCTGTTCGTGTTCCTGCAGCGCTTCTTCGTCGACTCCATCGTAAGCTCCGGAGTGAGGGGATGAGCAAGGTTCTGGCCGTCGACCTTGGCGGCACGCAGCTCAGGGCAGGGCTTTGCGCCGCCGCCGCGCCTGCCGCCGTCGAGCACATTGGCGCCTGGCCGGCGCCCAAGGGGCTCGACGGTTTCCGCGAGGCGATCGCCCGGATGGCGCACGACCATGGTGCCGAGCGGTTCGGTGTGTCGGTGCCAGGCACGGCACGCGGAACGCGCTGCCTGTGGATCCCCAATCTGCCCTGGCTCGACGGCGTCGATCTCGCCGGGCTGTTCCCCAATCTCTCGATCGGACTCGGCCAGGATGCGCAGCTGGCGCTGCTGGCTGAGGTGTCAGCTGGTGCGGCCAAGGGGCTGTCGGACGCGATGCTGGTGGCGATCGGTACCGGCATCGGTTCCGCCGTGCTGTCGGGTTCGCGTATCATGCGTGGCGGGCAGGGAGCTGCCTGTTCCTTCGGCTGGGCCTGCGCCGATCTGGACGATGAAGGCCACGACCGCGACGGCTGGCTGGAGCGGCAGGCATCGGGTCGGGCGTTCGATGCTATCGGGCGGCAGGCCGGCTTCAGTGACGGTCGCGGGCTGGTGGCGGCGGCGCGTGCGGGCAATGTGACTGCGATTGATGCATTGGCGCGGCCGGCGAAGGCGCTGGGCGTGAGCCTGGCAACCGCCGTGGCGCTGCTCGACCCGCAAACAGTGATCCTAGCCGGCGGCGTGGCCGAGGCGGCCGACGTGCTGGTGCCGATGGTGCGAGCCGCGATGGCAAAGCAACTGCCGCCGCATCTGAGACGCGTGCGCATCGAGGTCGGCAGCTTCGGCAAGGACGCCAGCCTTGTGGGGGCAGCATTCGCCGGCGCGCGCGGCCAACAATGGGACGAAATCCGATGAGCGGAATCTTTGCAAAACCCAACCGCAACCGGCCGGAGCCGCTGTGGCACCAGGCCGAGCAGGCGATGCGGACGCTGATTTCGTCCGGCGAGTGGGCGACGGGCGCGCAGATCCCCAATGAGGAGCGCCTGTGCGACCTATTGGGAGTGAGCCGCATCACCGTGCGCCATGCCCTGCGCAACCTCGAGGATTCCGGCCTGCTCAGCCGCGAACATGGGCGCGGCACCTTCGTGCGCAGCCCGACCGTCATTGCCGGCGTGCGCGGCCTGACCAGCTTCACCCAGGAGATGGCCAATCTCGGGCTCAATCTGGGAACCAGGCTGCTCGACGCCCGGATCATTGCCGCGGACGCTCAGGTGGCCGGCGCGCTGGAGATCGAGGAAGGCACGCCGGTACTCCAGTTGCGCCGCCTTCGGCTTGGCAACGACCAGCCGATCGGTATCCAGACCGCGCATCTGCCGGCGGCGCGCGTGCAGGGCCTGCTGGAAACGGCGGCAAGCGTCTCCTCGCTCTATGAGACGCTGAAGGCGAGCTACGGCATCGTGCCTCAGGAGGCACGCGAAATCTACCGCATCGGCGAGGTCAAGCCGGAGGATGCCGAGCTGATCCAGCTGAAGGCCGGCAGCTCCGCCTTCATGGTCGAACGCATCGCCTTCGACCGCTCCGGCCCGTTTGAATTCACGGTCTCGACCATGCGCGGCGACCGCTACGAAATCCGTTCCGTTCTCCATCTCTGACCATCTGAAAGGTTCTTTCCCATGACGACTTCCTACATCAGCCGGCTGGCCAAGCTCATCGACGGGGCCGCAAGCGCCAACGAGGCCGCGTTCGAGACCGTTTCGGCACGGCTGGCCGAGACGCTTGCCAACAAGGGGCTGGTGCATCTCTATGGCTCGGGCCATTCGGTGCTGCCGTGCCAGGAGGCGTTTCCGCGCTACGGCTCCTATGTCGGCTTCAATCCGCTGACCGACCCGCGTGTGATGTGGCACAACGTGCTGGGTTCGGGCGGCGTGCGCGAACTCCTGTGGCTCGAACGCACCGAGAACTACGCGGAAAAATTCCTCGACCACCAGCCGCTCAACCCTGGAGATTCCATCATCATCTATGGCCATAGCGGCCGCAACGCGTCGGGCATCGACACCGCGCTCTACGCCAAGAAGCGCGGGCTGTTCGTCGTCGCCATCACCAGCAAGAACAATTTGGACAAGCCGGCGAGCCATTCCTCCGGCAAGCGCCTGGCCGATGCCGCCGACGTCGTCATCGACACGACTTCACCGATCGAGGACGCCATCGTGCCGGTGAAGGGCTGGAGCCGCCCCGTGGCCGGCTCGTCGACGGTGCTCGCTATGATCATGACGCATGAGCTGATCGCGCGCACGGCGCAAAAGCTTGCCGACCGCGGCATCGAGCTGCCGACCTTCGCCTCGCCGACAATCGAAGGCGTGACTTTGCACGATACCGACGTGATCTACGGCCTCTACCGCGAGAAGATGATCGAGGCGCAGCGCAAGCATCTCGACTTCTTCAAGGAACGGATGCAGGGCGAAGCGTAATCCTGTTCCTGACACCGATAAGCTGGCGAGCCGTCCGGAAGGGCGGCCCGCTCGCATTCGGCACGATGCCTCTTGCCATTTTCAATTGTTGGCGATAGAACAAAATAAGAACAAAAATGACTTGTGGACGGCACGAGCTTTTCCGCTGCCAGGGGGCGCGGGCGGAGGGTGCAATGGGCTAGTGTGCGCCCTCACATTTTCTTGGAATTTGGTTTCGGACGAGCGCGGAGCGGTGTCATGGCAGGTAGCGTCAATAAGGTCATTCTGGTCGGCAATCTGGGCGCTGACCCTGAGATCCGCCGGCTCAATTCGGGCGAGCCAGTCGTCAACCTGAGGATCGCGACTTCGGAAAGCTGGCGCGACAAGAATTCGGGCGAACGCAAGGAAAAGACCGAGTGGCATCAGGTCGTCATCTTCAATGACAACCTCGCCAAGGTTGCCGAGCAGTACCTGAAGAAGGGTATGAAGGTTTACATCGAGGGCCAGCTCCAGACCCGCAAATGGGAGAAGGATGGCATCGAGCGTTACACCACCGAAATCGTGCTGCAGAAGTTCCGCGGCGAACTGCAGATGCTCGACGCGCGCGGCCAGGGCGGTGACGCAGGCTATGGCGGCGGTGGCGGCCAGGTTGGTTACGGCGGCGGTCAGGGTGGCGGCTATGGCGGCGGCGGCCGTTCTGACTTCGGTCAGTCGAGCCCGACCGACAGCTATGGCGGCGGCAACCGCGGCGGCTTTGGTGGCGGCGGCGGTGGCAATCGCGGCGGCCAGGGCGGCGGTGGCGGCATGGGCGGCGGCGGTTCGCGCGACCTCGACGACGAAATCCCGTTCTGAGTGTAGCCAAGGAGGCGAGCGATCGAGGTCGTTGATCGTCTGCCTGGGCGACGCGGGCCGTGAGGTGAAAGCCTTTCAAGGCCATTACAAAACAGCTGTGCCAACGCCGTTGCGAAAGCGATGCGCGGCGTCGAGCAGGACTACATGGGCAGCTGGCTTTGCAGTTGCACGCTGACGGCCTGCGACAAGGCAAGAGTTGGTTGCTGGATTTCGTGAACGACTGTTCTCGCGAATCTTTCTGCTTCGCGTTACTAAGGTGAATGGGGCACGGGGTCTTCATTCACCGATCGGATTCGATCTACGACGACAGTCCTGCCGAACGGTATCAGTTCCCGCCGCAATATTTCGGCCGGGTGCAGGCCTGTGTCGGCGATTGGATCGTCTACTACGAGCCACGTAAGGTAGCCGACACCAAGGGATACTTCGCAGTTGCCAAGGTGCAGCAGGTCATCCCGGATCCCAGCGCGAAGGGCATGTTTCTCGCGCTTATCGAACCAGGCAGCTATCTCGATTTTGCCAATCCAGTTCCCTTCAGTGATGCTGACGGTGTGATCGAGCGCGGGCTTCTCAACGACGACGGGCGAATTTCCGGGCGCGCCCAGGCGGCGGTAAGGCCGCTTTCTCCAATCGATTTCAGTCGCATCGTAACGTTGGGGCTGGATCAGGCAGAATCCACGCTTCCGAGGGTCGATCCGGTGGCGCCAGCTGGCGGCTTCTTCGAAGACCAGGCGCCTTTTGTGTTTGAGGAGAGCCGAGAGCGTGCGCAGTTCCTGACATCCCGCATCGTGCGTGACCGCGTCTTCCGAAAGATCGTCCTGCGTGCCTATGACGAGCGCTGTGCGATCACGGGATTGAAGCTCATCAATGGTGGCGGAAGGGCGGAAGTTGCGGCGGCACATATTCGCCCTGTCGAGGCCGACGGACCGGACGTCGTCAGCAACGGCATCGCGTTATCCGGAACAGCCCACTGGATGTTTGATCGCGGCCTTATCAGCCTATCGGATGATCTTGAGATCCTGATTTCCCGCCAGGCAAACGATCCCGATGGCATTAAGGGCATCGTCAATCGCAGCGGCCGAGCAATCGGCCCCCAGCGTCTATCCGATCGTCCTCATCCACACTTCCTGCACTGGCATCGCGAGCATTGCTTCAAGCAATAGGTCGGGCGTGCTGGCACGAAAATTCGAGATGGACGAGGTTACAGCCCTTCTGCCCATCGATGTCCCTGGTGGCATAGGTCGAGGCAGTCCTTCAGCCAGCTGCGTTCCGACTGCTGCAGCTTCGGCAGGGCGTTGGCGAAATCTACTTCGTCCTTGGGGCGCCCGTGTTTCGCCTTGAACAGCAGGATGGCTGCCGGCTTGAGGTAGGCGATGCCGGCCGGTGTCGTGGCGACAATGTCGGCGCGCGGCACTGATATGGCGGGGTTTCGCTTGTAAACCCACAGATCCGGCGAACCCTCCTCGATCATCATGTCGACCCGCCAGCAATGTTGCACAACGTCCAGGCACCAGACCTGGGAGATTTCAGCAGGCGGAGCACTTTGCGCGGGCAGGTGCTTAACGATGCCGTCTCCGGCAGTGTGGAATTCCATGTCGGCCAGTGCGCGGCGGAAGACGGGTACGTCGCTGCGCAGGACCGTGAATTCGAGGTCTTCGTGCTCGCGTGTTTGATGGCCGTGCCAGAGGTCGAGCGCCCATCCGCCGGCGACGCACCATGGCACGGAGACGCCGGTCAGGCGACGTGCCAACTCGGTTGGATGCCAGGCGCACCACGCGTCATGGTCCGGCGCATCGGGCTGTTTCATGCGTGGCTGTCCTTTTGCGCTGCCTTAACCGTATCGAGGGCCGGGTCAAGGCTGCTTCGTGCGACGAACGGCTGACTTCAGGCCCCTGCAGCCTGTTGCGCAGGTGACGAAGGCCGGTGGTCTGGATCGACGGGGTCAGAACGGCCCAGTGGGCTGTCGCGCCTTAAGCCGCCATCAGTGCCTTGATACCGTCGGCGACGAATTGCACGGCGAGGGCTGCCAGGATCACACCGAGGAGGCGAGTCAGGATCGAGCGGCCGGTTTGGCCGAGGAACTGGTCGATGCGTTCGGCGAGAACGAAGACCAGATAGGTGGCGGCGAGGCAGGCGAGGATGATCAGGACCAGCGCCAGCTGGCCGGCCCAACCCTGAAATGAGCCGGAGAGCAGCACCGTCGCCGAGATCGCGCCTGGACCGGCGATCAGTGGGATGGCGAGCGGGAAGGCGGCGATGTTGTGGATGTGGTCGCGGGTGATCGCGACATCCGAAATCTTCTCCTTGCGGTCCTGGCGCTTCTCGAAAACCATCTCGAAGGCGATGAAGAACAGCAGGAAGCCGCCGGCGACGCGGAAGGCGGGCAGCGTGATGCCGAAGACTGTGAGGATGGCCGCACCGGCAACGGCGAAGACCGCCAGCACGACAAAGGCGATGACGCTGGCGCGCACCGACACTTGCAGGCGCTGTTCGCGGTTCATGCCGCGCGTCACCGCAAGGAACAGCGGCGCCAGGCCCGGCGGGTCGATGGTTACGAGGATGGTGACGAAGGCATTGAAAACAGTGTCGAAAAGCGGCATCAGGCATCTCCCCGGCGAATGCAGGCTAACCTGACGACAGTTGCCGCGCCAGTGGCGAAATCAGATCGAGCGGCCGTCATTTGGCCATGGCCGGCAGTTGCCGCTGCCGGATCGTGGGGTCGTCGGGTGCAAGGGCGGCAAGAACAGGCAGGACATCTCGCCGCAATGTTGGAAGGATAAGCTATCCTTTTGAAATCGCGTCCCAAATCAGCATTGGAAAAGCGAGGCCGAAATTGGTCATTCGACGACCGTTCCTATATATAAGGTAAATGATTCCCAACATGCGTGATCCGAGTTGACCGACCAGAAATCACCGCGTGGACCTGACGGTCCCTCCGGCATCGAGCCGATTTCCATCATCGAGGAGATGCAGCGCTCCTACCTCGATTACGCGATGAGCGTGATCGTGAGTCGCGCCCTGCCAGACGTGCGCGACGGCATGAAGCCGGTGCATCGCCGCATTCTCTTCGCCTCGCATGAGAGCGGCTACCACTGGAACCGCAAATATGTGAAGTCGGCGCGTCCGGTCGCCGACGTGATGGGTAAATATCACCCGCACGGCGACGCCTCGATCTATGACGCCTTGGTGCGTATGGCGCAGGACTGGTCGATGAGCGTGCCGCTGATCGATGGGCAAGGCAATTTCGGTTCGATCGACGGGGATCCGCCCGCGGCGATGCGCTACACCGAAGCGCGCCTGACCAAGGTCGCGCATGAGCTGCTTGAGGATATCGACAAGGACACTGTCGACTTCCAGGATACCTACGACGCGTCGGGCCAGGAGCCGCGTGTGCTGCCGGCGCGTTTCCCGGCGCTGCTGGTCAATGGCGCCGGCGGCATCGCCGTCGGCATGGCGACCAACATTCCGCCTCACAATCTCGTCGAAGTCTGCAACGGCGCCATCGCCGTCATGGAAAACCCTGCGATCGACCTGCCTGACCTGATGGAGATCATTCCCGGCCCGGATTTCCCGACCGGCGGCCTGATCCTCGGGCGTTCGGGCATCTACAACGCCTATTCGACCGGCCGTGGCTCGGTCATGATGCGCGGCAGGGTCAATATCGAGCAGAGCCGCGGCGACCGCGAGGCGATCATCATCACCGAAGTTCCCTTCCAGGTGAACAAGGCGACGATGATCGAGAAGATGGCCGAACTGGTGCGCGACAAGCGCATCGAGGGCATCTCCGACATCCGCGACGAATCCGACCGCCAGGGCTACCGCGTTGTCATCGAGCTCAAGCGCGATGCCAATGCCGAGGTCATCCTCAACCAGCTCTACCGTTTCACGCCGCTGCAGACGTCGTTCGGCGCCAACATGGTGGCGCTCAACGGCGGCAAGCCCGAGGTGCTGACGCTGCTCGACATGCTGAAGGCGTTCGTCGCTTTCCGTGAAGAGGTGATCAGCCGTCGCACCAAGTACCTGCTCAAGAAGGTGCGCGACCGAGCCCACATCTTGGTCGGCCTGGCGATCGCGGTTGCCAATATCGACGAGGTCATCAAGCTGATCCGTACCGCGCCCGATCCGCAGACGGCACGTGACCAGTTGATGACGCGACGCTGGCCGGCGTCCGACGTCGAGTCACTGATCCGCCTGATCGACGATCCGCGCCACCGCATCAACGATGACGGCACCTACAACCTGTCGGAAGAGCAGGCCCGCGCCATTCTCGAACTGCGCCTGCAGCGCCTGACGGCACTTGGCCGCGACGAAATCGCCGACGAACTGAACAAGATCGGCGCCGAGATCACTGACTATCTCGACATCCTGTCGTCGCGGGCTCGCATTCAGCAGATCGTCAAGGACGAGCTGGTTGCCGTGCGTGACGAGTTTGGCGTGCCGCGCCGCACCGAGATCACCGACGCCGGCTCCGACATGGAAGACGAGGACCTTATCCCGCGCGAGGACATGGTCGTCACCGTCAGCCACTCCGGCTACATCAAGCGCGTGCCGCTGTCGCTCTACCGGGCACAGCGTCGCGGCGGCAAGGGCCGCTCCGGCATGTCGACGAAGGACGAGGATTTCGTCACCCGCCTGTTCGTCGTCAACACGCACACGCCGGTGCTGTTCTTCTCGTCGCGTGGCATCGTCTACAAGGAAAAGGTCTGGCGCCTGCCGATCGGCAATCCTCAGTCGCGTGGCAAGGCTCTGATCAACCTGTTGCCGCTGCAGCAGGGCGAGCGCATCACCACGATCATGCCGTTGCCGGAGGACGAGGCAAGCTGGAGCGAACTCGACGTGATGTTCGCCACCACGCGCGGCACCGTGCGCCGCAACAAGCTGAGCGACTTCGTCGACGTCAAGCGTAATGGCAAGATCGCCATGAAGCTGGAGGAGGAAGGCGACGAGATCCTCGGCGTCGAGACCTGCACCGACAATGACGACGTGCTGCTGACCGCCGATTCCGGCCAGTGCATCCGCTTCCGCGTCGACGACGTGCGCGTGTTCCAGAGCCGAAACTCGGTCGGCGTGCGCGGCATCAGCATGGCCGACGGCGACCGCGTCATCTCGATGGCGATCATCGAGCATGTCGAGGCAAGCCCGGCCGAACGTGCCGCCTATCTCAAGCGCTCGGTCGCCGAGCGGCGACTGGCCGCCGGAGTCGCCGCCGGCGAGGACGAGGATATCGCGTTGACCAACGAGGATGTCGGCGAGGAAGCCGACATCGCCGAGGAGCGCTACCAGTTCCTTGGCGAGCATGAGCAGTTCGTGTTGACGGTCACCGAATATGGCTATGGCAAGCGTTCGTCGTCCTACGATTTCCGCCTGACAAACCGCGGCGGCAAGGGTATCCGCGCCACCGACGTGTCGAAGGTGGCGGAGATCGGCAAGCTGGTGGCGACCTTCCCGGTCGGCAATGACGACCAGATCATGCTCGTCTCCGACGGCGGCCAGGTCATCCGCGTGCCTGTCGACGGCATCCGCACGGCCAGCCGCGCCACCAAGGGCGTGACGATCTTCAACACCGCCGACGGCGAGAAGGTGGTGTCGGTCGAGCGGATTTCCGAGCCGCAGGGCGAGGATGAGGCCGACGAGGCGGTCAATGGTGACGGCGTTGCCGGCGACGCACCGAGCGCAGACCCTGCACCCGAGGGGGAACAGGGCTGATCTTTGCGGGCGCCTGAAAATGGCGTCTGTTCAAGAGCTTGAGATCAGACAATCAGGAAGAGAAAGAAGCGGCGCCGTGGCGCCGCTTCTGCCTGGAGGGGCAGAAACTGTTCAGCGCGGGGCGCGCGGATTGCGCCAGCCCGGAAGCTGCACGCGGGCGGTCTGCACCTTGGTGCGGACGCGGTGAGCCTCCTGGTGGAGGCTGAAGGCGGTGGCGACAAGCATGGCCAGAGTCATGGCCGCGGCGAGCATGTAGATCATCATGGCGCTGTTCTCCTGGTGGAAACAACGGACGAGACGCTGTTTGGTTTCACCCACTATAATGACGTTCTATTCACATCCGCTTGAACTGATCCTGAGATTGCCGTTCATCTCGCATTCATCTCGTAACCAATTTTTCGGTCGGAGACGGAGCAGGTTGGCGGCAAAGCGTGCTTCCACCTTTGGCGCCGATGTTCTAGAAGCAGCCCATGACTGATCGCATCGCCATCTATGCCGGGTCGTTCGACCCGCTCACAAACGGCCATCTCGACGTGCTCAAGGCGTCGCTGGCCGTTGCCGACGTCGTCTATGCCGCTATCGGCATTCATCCCGGCAAGAAGCCTCTGTTTTCCTTCGAAGAGCGTGTGACGCTTATCGAGGAAGCGACGACGGCGGAATTCGGCGCCGATGGCGGACGCATCAAGGTGGTGGCCTTTGACGGGCTGGTGATCGACGCGGCGCGCAAGGAAGGCGCCTCGATCATGATCCGCGGCCTGCGCGACGGCACCGACCTCGACTATGAGATGCAGATGGCCGGCATGAACGAGACCATGGCACCGGAATTGCAGACCGTTTTCCTGCCGGCGAGCCCTTCGGTTCGCACCATTACCGCCACACTTGTCCGTCAGATAGCCTCGATGGGCGGCGACATACGTCCGTTCGTGCCGGCGGCGGTTGCCGGCGCGCTCAACGCCAAATTCGCGAAATAATTTTTCCGGAGTATCGAAACATGCAGCTTAGGAAGCTTGCCTCGTCCGTCGTCGTCCTCGCCGGCCTTTTGGCCGGATCGGCTGCAGCCATTGCTGCCGAGCCCGAGAACACCATGGTCATCACGCTGAAGGGCGGCGACGTGACCATCGCGCTGCGTCCCGACCTCGCGCCCAAGCATGTCGCGCAGATCAAGACGCTGGTGCGCGAAGGCGCCTATGACAACGTCGCGTTCCATCGCGTCATCGGCGGCTTCATGGCCCAGACCGGCGACGTCGAGTTCGGCGACATGAAGGATGGCTTTGATCCCAACCGCGCCGGCATGGGCGGCTCGAAGCTGCCCGACATCCAGGCCGAGTTCTCGCAGGAAAACTTCAAGCGCGGCGTCGTCGGCATGGCACGCTCGCAGGACCCGAATTCGGCGAATTCGCAGTTCTTCATCATGTTCGACACCGCGTCCTCACTCGACGGCCAGTACACCATCGTCGGCGACGTCGAGAGCGGCATGGATCTGGTCGACGCCATCAAGAAGGGTGACGCGGCCAATAATGGGTCGGTCAGCGACCCCGACCGCATGATCAAGGTCCGCATCGCCGCGGACGCCAAGTAAACGAAAACGAAGAGAAGGAATTTCATCATGGCCGAGATCAAGGATCGCGAGAACGCGCTGATCATGGAAACGACCAAGGGCAATGTGGTCATCGAGCTGTTCCCGGACCTGGCGCCCGGCCATGTCGGCCGCATCAAGGAACTGGCGCGCGAAGGCGCCTATGACGGCGTGGTGTTCCACCGCGTCATCGACGGCTTCATGGCCCAGACCGGCGACGTCAAGTTCGGCAAGTCGGGCGGCAAGGACTTCAACCCGTCGCGTGCCGGCATGGGCGGTTCGGACAAGCCGGACCTGAAGGCCGAGTTCAACAACATGAACCACGCCCGCGGCACCTGCTCGATGGCGCGTGCCCAGAACCCGAATTCGGCCAACTCGCAGTTCTTCATCTGCTTCGAGGATGCCGGCTTCCTGAACCGCCAGTACACGGTCTGGGGCCAGGTCATCGAAGGCATGGACAATGTCGACAAGATCAAGCGCGGCGAGCCGGTGCAGGATCCCGACAAGATCGTGTCGCTGAAGGTTGCGGCCGACGTCGCGGAATAACTGACAATGGCTGGCGCTCTCTGGTCGCTTCTCGGCGTTCTGGCGGGCGCCTTCATTGCCATTCAGGCACCGATTAATGCACAGCTGGCGCGCGGCCTCGGCGTGCCCGTCGCGGCGGCTGCGATCTCTTTCCTCGCTGGTGCTGTCGTGCTCGGCGTGGTCACCTTGCTCACCACGCGCATGCCAGGCGCAGCTATCGACTGGAGAGCGCCGGCACCTTGGCTGTTCGTGACTGGCGGTGTGCTCGGCGCGGCCTACGTCACCTCGACCGTGCTGCTGACCCCACGCATCGGTGCGGCGGCATTGATGGCTTTCCTGGTGACGGGGCAGCTCTTGGCCGGCATGCTGGTCGACAAGGCCGGCATTTTGGGTGTTGCCGTGCGTGAGATTTCCATGGGCCGCATCGTCGGTGCCGTGCTTCTGCTCACCGGCGCGCTGATGATCCGTATCTACTGATGCGCGTTGATCTTTTCGATTTCGAGCTGCCGGAGGCGAACATTGCGCTGCGCCCGGCCGAACCGCGCGACATGGCGCGGCTTTTGTGCGTGCGGCCGGACGAAGCGCTGGCCGATCTGTCGGTGCGCGACCTGCCGTCGCTTCTGAACCCTGGCGATGTGCTGGTGCTCAACGACACGCGCGTCATTCCGGCTCAGCTCAAGGGTGTTCGGGTGCGTGGCGAGGCCGTGGCGCATGTCGATGCGACACTGCACATGCGCACCGCACCCGACCGCTGGCTTGCCTTCATGCGGCCAGGCAAGCGGGTTGCCATAGGCGACCGCATCCGGTTCGGCCACGATGCCGAGGCCTGCATGCTCGGCCAGCTCGACGCCACGGTGTTGGAAAAAGGCGAGGGTGGTGAGGCGCTTCTGGCCTTCGACCTCTCTGGACCGGGGCTTGATGAGGCGTTGCATGCCGTCGGCCACATTCCGCTGCCGCCCTATATCGCTTCGAAGCGCCCGGATGATGAGCGCGACCGCAAGGACTACCAGACCGTTTATGCCCGCGAAGAGGGGGCTGTTGCTGCGCCCACCGCCGGCCTGCATTTCACGCCGGAATTGTTTGCGGCGCTCGAGGCGCGCGGCATCGAAAAGCAGTTCGTGACGCTGCATGTCGGCGCCGGCACTTTTTTGCCCGTAAAGGCCGATGACACCGCCGACCACAAGATGCATTCGGAGGTCGGGTACGTTTCGGCCGAGACTGCAACCGTGCTGAATGCGGCGCGGGCGCGGGGCAACAAGGTGGTTGCCGTCGGCACCACGTCGCTGCGCCTGATGGAGAGTGCCGCGCGCGAAGACGGTACCTTGGCCGCCTGGTCAGGCCCGACCGACATCTTCATCACACCCGGCTACCGCTTCAAATTCGTCGATGCGCTGATGACCAACTTCCACCTGCCGCGCTCGACGCTGTTCATGCTGGTTTCGGCCTTTGCCGGACTGGAGCGCATGCGCGATGTCTATGCGCATGCCATTTCGAGCGGCTACCGCTTCTATTCCTACGGCGATTCAAGCCTGCTGTTCAGGGACGACCGATGAGTTCTGAGTTCACCTTCAAGCTGCTCGCGACCGACGGCAAGGCGCGGCGCGGTGAAATCACCATGCCACGCGGCACCATCCGTACGCCGGCCTTCATGCCTGTCGGCACAGGCGGCACTGTCAAGGCGATGTATATGGATCAGGTGCGCGGCGTCGGCGCCGACATCATCCTCGGCAACACTTATCATCTGATGCTGCGTCCCGGCGCGGAACGGGTGGCCAAGCTCGGCGGCCTGCACGACTTTGCTCGTTGGCCGCATCCGATCCTGACCGATTCCGGCGGCTTCCAGGTGATGTCGCTGTCGAAGCTGCGCAAGATCAGCGAAAAGGGCGTGACCTTCCGCTCGCATATCGATGGCGCGCCCTACGAGATGTCGCCGGAGCGTTCGATCGAGATCCAGGGGCTGCTCGATTCCGACATACAGATGCAGCTCGACGAATGCACGGCGCTGCCGTCGACGCCGAAGGAAATCCAGCGCGCCATGGAAATGTCGCTGCGCTGGGCCGAGCGCTGCAAGACCGCCTTCGGCGACCAGCCGGGCAAGGCAATGTTCGGCATCGTGCAGGGCGGCGATATCCCTGACATGCGCGTGCGCTCGGCGCAGGCGCTGACGGGGCTGGAGCTCAAGGGTTATGCCGTCGGCGGCCTCGCCGTCGGTGAGCCGCAGGAGGTGATGCTCGACATGCTCGACATCACCTGTCCGGAACTGCCGCAGGAGAAGCCGCGCTATCTGATGGGCGTCGGTACGCCCGACGACATCATCAAGTCGGTGGCGCGTGGCATCGACATGTTCGATTGCGTGATGCCGACGCGGGCTGGCCGCCACGGCCTTGCCTATACACGCCGCGGCAAGGTGAACCTGCGCAATGCGCGCCACGCTGACGATCCGCGGCCGCTGGACGAGGAAAGCGATTGCCCGGCGGCGCGCGACTATTCGCGCGCCTACCTGCATCATCTGGTGCGGTCGGGCGAGGCACTGGGCGCGATGCTGCTGACTTGGAACAACCTGTCCTATTACCAGCACCTGATGAGCGAGATCCGTGCCTCGATCGAGGCCGGGCGTTTTGCCGACCGTACCACGGAGATCAGCGAAGGATGGGCGCGCGGCGACATCTCGCTGCACAAGGGCTGAGATCAGCCGCTCACAGCTCTTTCTCGGCCAGTTCGCGGAAGGCATCGGGCACGGACCCCGCGTGCCCGAGCGCGACCGAGGCGTAGCCGACCGCTTCCCAGCCGAAACGTTCGCGGATCGCGTCCATGGCACGGTCAGCGCCCCAGCGCGCCTGGCCTTTTCGCGTGCCTGGTCGGTGTTTTTCGTCGGCGAGCCCAAGCGGCAGTTCGAGCTGCAGGCCGGAATGTTCCTCGAGATGCGAGACAGAGATTGCCAGAAGCGATATGGCGCGTTCGCTCGGGTACTGGGCGAGCACGCCGCGCACCAGTTCTTCGGCGACTTCCGTGATCATTGCGGTGGCCGAGATCGGCGCGTCGAGCGTGATTGACCGCGTCACCGAACGCAGGTCGGCAAAGCGGACGCGGGCGGTGATGGTGCGACCGGGGCGTGATTTGGCCCGGAGGCGCGAAGCGACGCGGTCGGCGAGGTGGCGCAGGACAGGCACGTAGATATCGGGCCGCGCCGGTTTCATACCGAGCGCCGACTGCGCGCCGGCGGAATGGGCGCGGCGATGCGGCTGGAGGCGGCGTGGATCGCGGTTCCAGGCAAGTGCCGCCAGCTTTTCGCCTGATGCGTGACCGAGCAGGCGTTCGAGCAAATGCCGGTTGGCGTTGGCCAGTTGGCCGATGGTGGTGATGCCGGCGTCCGCCAGGCGCGTTTCGGTCGCTGGGCCTACACCCCACATCAGGCCGACAGGCAAGCCGTGCAGGAATGCGATTTCCGCACTGCCATCGACCACGACGATGCCGTCGGGCTTGGCGACCTGCGAGGCGATCTTGGCGAGGTGCTTGGTGCGGGCGACGCCGACTGATATCGGCAGGCCGAGTTCGGTCCGGACCCTGTTCCTGATCTTCCGCGCGATCTCCTCGGGCGAACCGAACAGGTGGGTGCAGCCGGCGACGTCGGCGAAGGCCTCATCGATGGAGATGCGCTCGACCAGCGGCGTGAAATCGCCGAGCACCGCGATCGCTGCGTCGCCCAGACGTTGGTACTCCCTGAAATTGCCGCCGACGAAGATGAGGCCGGGGCACAGTTCGCGGGCGCGCCGGCCCGGCATGCCGCCATGGACGCCGAACGCCTTGGCTTCGTAGGACGCGGCGAGCACCACCCCACCGCCGACGGCGATGGGCTGTCCGCGCAGGCTCGGGTCGAGCAACTGTTCGACCGACGCATAGAAGGCGTCGAGGTCGGCATGCAGGATGGTGGCTGCGCTTTCCATAGAGGCGATCTGTCGAGAGTATTCGGAACATAAAGGGAACATACATGCGAAAAGTCAAGCGCGCTGGCGCAAGCGGTGGCGTCCGGTGCGGGCTTATGGAAATCGCTGGCGTCGACTATGGTGCCGCAATCCAAGGAGAATCCCATGACTGTTTCGCTGCGCGTTCCAACATTTGAAGACGTCAGGGTTGCGGCTTCGCGCATCGATGGCGAGGCGCATCGGACCCCGGTGCTGACCTCGCGCGCTGCCAATGCCAAGATTGGCGGCGAGCTGTTCTTCAAGGCCGAGAATTTGCAGCGCGCCGGTGCTTTCAAGTTCCGCGGTGCCTACAACGCCGTTTCGGCGCTGTCGCCGGAAGCCAGGCAGAAGGGCGTCGTCGCTTTTTCCTCTGGCAACCACGCTCAGGCGCTCGCCTATGCGGCGACGCTGCTCGACGCGCCGTCTGTCATCGTGATGCCCAAGGACGCTCCCGAGATCAAAGTTGCGGCGACCCGGGGCTATGGCGCTGAGGTGGTGTTCTTCGACCGCTACAAGGATGATCGCGAGGCGATGGCGCGCGGGATTTCCGAGGAACGCGGCATGACCGTCATCCCGCCCTTTGATCACCCCGACATCATTGCCGGCCAGGGCACGGCGGCACTTGAGCTGATCGACGAGGTTGGACAGATCGACATCCTCATCGCGCCGCTCGGAGGCGGCGGCCTGCTTGCCGGCTGTGCGCTGAGCGCCAAGGCACTGGCGCCTGGCTGTCGCGTCATCGGCGTTGAGCCGGAGGCCGGCAATGACGGACAGCAGTCGCTGCAGAAGGGTGAGGTGGTTCGCATCGCGCCGCCGAAGTCGATCGCCGATGGGGCGCTGACCACCTATGTCGGCGACCACAATTTTCCGATCCTGCAGGCCAAGGTCGACGGCATCGTCACGGTCAGCGATGCGCAACTGGTGTCGACGATGCGCTTCTTTGCCGAACGCATGAAGCTGATTGTCGAACCGACCGGCTGTCTGGCGGCGGCGGCAGCGCTCAACGGCGTCGTCGACTGTGCGGGCAAACGCGTCGGTATCGTGCTCAGCGGCGGCAATGTCGACCTGAAGGCATTGAGTGGGTTCTTCGCCGACGCCTGACGTCTGACCTGAGCCTGTGGCGCGCAACTCTCCGCCTGAAGGCGTTGTGTCCGCGCCACAGCGACCACGCAACGCTCGTTCCCGAAGATTTGGTGGCTGGACGTGGCAAGCAAGTCCGTCGTATGGCGCGGACATGCTTGGCCGCGCGAAGGTCAGCGGAAATTGCTGTAGATCAGACGGGGCAGGCGCGCATGAACAACAGATACGGAACGCTCGCCTCCTGGGTCTACAATCTCGACAAGCCGGTTGGGCGCTCTTTCGGAGACATCGAATATTATCGTGGGCGTCTTGCGGATTGTGCCGGCTCCATCCTGGAGCCTGCTGTCGGCAATGGTCGCTTTTTCGTGCGGATGCTGGAAGCCGGTTTCGACATCAGCGGCTTCGACCCCTCGAACGAGATGCTTGGCTATTGTCGCAGGGCCTGTGCGGAGCGCTCGCTCGACGAGGGGCGGATCAGCCATGGGACGTTCGAGACCTTTGCCTACGATCGCCGCTTTGCGGCAATCGTCGTGCCGCTTGGCTCGTTCCAGCTGATCACCGACATGGCTGTGGCGAAGGCCGTTTTGCGGCGGTTCTTCGATCATCTGGCGCCGGGCGGGCGGCTGATGATCGACCTGGACGCCATCGGCGGCTTCCTGGGCGAGGGCGGCCGGGTGCGGAGTTGGACCACCTGGGACGGCGATCTGATGACGCTGACCGATGCGCGCGTTTCAACCGACTATGTCGCGCAGACCACCGTGACGCATCTGCGCTACGAACTGTGGAAGGACACCAAGCTCGTCGATTCCGAACTGGAGCTGTTCAGCCTGCGTTGGTGGGGCGTCGAGGAATTTGCCATGGCGCTGCGGGAAACGGGTTTCGTCGACGTCGTCGCCTCTGGTGACTATCGTTACGGCCAGGCGCCGGCCACTGGCTGCGAGACGATCAGCGTCGAGGCGCGCCGGCCGGAATGAAATCAATGGCTTGAACCAAGGCGGCAGCTCGACTATCTAGCAGCCATCAGTAATTTCAACAGGATGTGTGCCTCAATGGATTTTTGCCCGACAGCAACGCCGAACCGCATTGCCATTGGGGAATTCCATGCCTGCATCAATCTCTCTGTCGAATATTGCCTGGTCCACGCCTGACGGCCGGACGCTCTTTTCCAATCTATCGCTGAACTTCGAAGCAGGCCGTTCGGGGCTTGTCGGACGCAATGGCGTTGGCAAGTCGACGCTTCTGTATCTGATATCGCGCTCCATGCTACCGGAGACCGGCAATGTATCCGTCGCTGGCACGCTAGGGCTGCTGCGCCAGGCGGCGCAGATCTCGCCAGGCGAAACCGTGGCCGACCTGTTCGGGGCATCTGAGGGGCTCGACCTGCTGCGGCGTGCTGGGGCCGGACTTGCCAGTGTCGAGGAATTGACCAATGCCGACTGGACGCTGGAGGCGCGCATCGAGGCTGCACTCGCCCGCGTCGGGTTGAGCGCGGAGCCTGCCACGGCGCTCGATGCCCTGTCGGGCGGCCAGCGTACGCGTGCGGGGCTCGCCGCGCTGGTCTTTGGCGAGCCCGACTTCATCCTGCTCGACGAGCCGACCAACAATCTCGATCGTGACGGCCGGAAGGCGGTGATCGACCTGCTGGCCGGCTGGCGCACCGGGGCTATCGTCGTCAGCCACGACCGCGAGCTGCTCGACACCATGGACGCCATAGTCGAGCTGACGTCGCTGGGCGCGACGCGTCATGGCGGCAACTGGAGCCATTATCGCGAGCGCAAGGCGATCGAACTGGCCGCGGCCGAGCACGATCTGCTCGACGCTGAACGACGTGTGTCGGAGGTTGCCGTGAAAGGCCAGGCGACGGCCGAGCGCAAGGCACGCAAGGACGGTGCCGGCAAACGCAAAGCGGCCAAGGGTGACATGCCACGCATCCTGATGAACGGGCTGAAAAACCGCGCCGAGAACACATCAGGCGAAAACATCCGCCTGGCCGAGCGCCGGCGCGCCCAGGCGGAAGCAGATGCCGCCGCCGCCCGCGAGCGGATCGAGGTGCTGCAGCCCATCTTGCTGAAATTGCCGTCGACGGGCCTGCCGCCCACGAAGTCGGTGCTGCGCGTTGATCGGCTGACGGCTGGCTACGAGCCGGGAAGGTCGGTCATTTCGGACTTTTCCCTCGCTGTGACCGGGCCGGAGCGTGTCGCGCTGGTGGGCGGCAACGGCAGCGGCAAGACAACGCTGCTCAAGGCGATCTCGGGCGAACTCGAGCCATGGGCGGGCAGTGTCTCCATACTGACCGCCTATGCCATGCTCGACCAGCAGGTCGGCTTGCTCGACGCCAAGGCTTCGATCCGCGACAACTTCCGCCGCATCAATCCCGAGGCGGACGAAAATGCCTGCCGTGCGGCGCTGGCGCGCTTCATGTTCCGTGCAGATGCGGCGTTGCAGGTCGCGAGCAGCCTGAGCGGCGGCCAGTTGCTGCGGGCTGGACTGGCCTGCGTGCTCGGCGGCAAGGCGCCGCCAGCGTTGCTGATCCTCGACGAGCCGACCAATCATCTCGACATCGACGCCATCGAGGCCGTGGAAGCCGGATTGCGCGGCTATGACGGGGCGCTGCTGGTGGTCAGCCACGACCAAGCATTCCTCGAGGCGATCGGGATCACCAGGCGGGTCGACTTGGCTGACAGGAGCCGGATGCGTTCGGGCGATCGTCGGTCGCGGCTCTGATCAGGTGCTGAGCGAGTTTGAGGCACGCAGGCTGACGCCGGTGATGCGCCAGACGCCGTCGGGCTGGAGTTCGAGCGTGTAGACGGCTTCGTAGTCCTTTCCGTCGGCACCGACGATGATCACCTGCTGGACGATCGATGTCGGGCTCGTTTCCTGGAATTTTCCAAAGGAGAAGCTCTGCGGCTTGTGCACTGGCTTGTACGCGCCCGTGACCATGTTCATGAAAGTGTCGAGGGTCGGGAAAATGCGCTTCACATTGGGGGCGGCGTAGCTGTAGGCAGTGGCGTCGTTGCCCGAGCGGAAGGCATGGAGCTGGCCCGAAATGCTGTCTTGTGCTGCCTTGATTTCGGCCTCACCGGCATAGGCCGGGAGGGACATGAGCAGGCAGGCAAAAAGGGCGGCGCGGCGCATGAGGTTCTCCGGTCGCCAACCATGGGCGATGCCAGCAGACACGCTGGACCGCGCAAAATGGTTGCATCGGCAAGGAGTTTATCAGATCAGCCGGTTGCGCATCAGGCATTCCCGTGCTGTTGGGAGGACAGGCTGCAGCTCCGTTCGCAGGTTCGGGAAAGTCGTCGCATCCGTAATCAAATCTCTTTGCCGTGGTCACAACGCAGCTGTCGCTTGAAAGGCATGGTCCGTTCTGCGACAAGACGGGCAACGATGGAACGGACGAAGCGATGAAGACCTTTTTCGTGCAGATCAAATGTGAGCTCGGCAAGGCCTATGAGGTGGCGAGCGCATTGGCGGACGCCGAAATCGCCTCGGAGATCTATTCGACTGCCGGCAACTACGACCTGCTGGTCAAATTCTACGTCGATGACGAAGAGGACATCGGCCACTTCGTCAACGAACGAGTCCATGCCATCGGCAACATCAAGGATACCTTCACCACGGTGACGTTCCGCGCGTTCTGAGCGGGACAAGGGCAGGGATCTGCTCATATCGCCTGCATACTGCCGAAAATACGGGCAATTTTCCGATAAATAAGCCGGCTGTCGCCAAAACCGGCGATTGCGCTTGATTTTCTCTCCCGAGGTCATTTCACTGGCCAAGAGGGGAGTTTGCCATTGGTTGCGTTCGACGAAATGCTGCCGGCAGAAGCCGGTTTGAGAAGACCCTATGAGGCCTATGACGGCTGGCTGAAAAACCAGGACCCCGCCCGACTTACTGAAAAAATGCGCGATGCCGAGCGCGTTTTTCGCAAGACCGGCATCACCTTTGCCGTCTATGGCGAGCAGGAGGCATCGGAACGGCTGATCCCGTTCGACATCGTCCCCCGCATCATTTCAGGCAATGAATGGCGCCGGCTGACGCAGGGCATCGAGCAGCGCGTTCAGGCGCTCAACGCTTTTCTCGACGACATCTATCATCGCCAGGAGATCCTCAGGGCAGGGCGCGTGCCACGCGAGCTGATCGCCACCAATGAGGCCTTCCTGCCGGAGATGATCGGGGTTCGGCCGCCGGCGGGCGTCTACACCCACATCATCGGCGTCGACATTGTACGCATCGCCGAAAACGAGTTCTACGTGCTCGAGGACAATGCGCGCACGCCCTCGGGCGTATCCTACATGCTGGAGAACCGCGAGACGATGCTCCAGCTCTTTCCCGAGCTGTTCCAGCGCATCAAGGTGCATCCGGTCGAGAACTATCCGCAACTGCTCAGGCAGTCGCTGGCGGCGGTGAAGCCGAACGGTGTGAACGGTGCGCCGACTATTGCCGTGCTGACGCCGGGCAGCTTCAACTCGGCCTATTTCGAGCATGCGTTTTTGGCCGACCAGATGGGCGTGCAGCTTGTCGAGGGACAGGATCTGCGCGTCGTCGACGGCCATGTCGCGATGCGCACGACCGAAGGCTACAAGCAGATCGACGTGCTCTACCGCCGCGTCGACGACGCCTATCTCGACCCGCTGACCTTCAAGCCGGATTCGGCACTCGGCGTGCCCGGCATCATGGACGTCTACCGCGCCGGCAACATCACGATTGCCAATGCGCCAGGCACCGGTATCGCCGACGACAAGGCGATCTATTCCTACATGCCCGAGATCATCGAGTTCTACACCGGCCGCAAGCCGATCCTCGGCAACATCCCGACGTGGCGCTGCTCGGAAGCAGACAGCCTGAATTATGTCCAGGAGCATCTGGCCGAGCTGGTGGTCAAGGAAGTGCACGGCTCGGGCGGCTACGGCATGCTGGTCGGCCCTGCGGCTACCAGGAAGGAGCGCGAGGAGTTTTCCAAGAAGCTCGCGGCCCGGCCGTCGAACTACATCGCCCAACCGACGCTGTCGCTATCGACCTGCCCGATCCTGACCGAGAAGGGGCTTGCCCCCAGGCATGTCGACCTCAGGCCGTTCGTGCTGGTCTCCGACCGTATCCGCATTGTGCCGGGCGGGTTGACGCGTGTGGCCCTCAAGGAGGGGTCGTTGGTGGTGAATTCATCGCAAGGTGGCGGGACCAAGGATACCTGGGTTCTGGACGACTAGGGGGACGTTGATTCTTCATGCTTCTGGGACGCACCGCCAACGGCCTTTACTGGATGAACCGCTATATCGAGCGGACCGAGAACATGGCGAGGCTGATCGATGCCGGCCTGCGCATCGCGCTGACCCGCAGCCAGGATGCCTCCGAGGAATGGAAATCGGTGCTGCTCTCCGCCGGTGCTGCCAGCTCGTTTGCCGGGAAACACTCAGACTACACGGCGGAAAACGTTGCCGATTTCCTGCTGCGCGACATGTCGAACCCGTCGAGTGCCGTGGCGGCGATGGAGACCGCGCGCAACAATGCGCGCATGGTGCGCACGGCTTTGACGCGGGAGACCTGGGAGAGCATCAACGAAGCGTGGATGGCCCTGAAGCGCATGCTGGCGTCTCCGATCGATCAGCGCGAATTGCCCGGCGTGCTCGACGCCATCAAGCGTGAAACCGCGCTGATCCGCGGTTCGTTCTATGGAACGATGCTACGCAACGAGATCTTCGATTTCGCTCAGCTCGGCACCTACATGGAACGCGCCGACAACACCGCGCGTATCCTCGACGTCAAATATTACGTGCTTTTGCCCTCGGTCTCCTGGGTTGGCTCGTCGCTCGACAACTACCAGTGGGAATCAATCTTGCGGTCGGTTGCGGCGCACCGGTCCTATCGCTGGGTCTACGAGGCCGAATACAAGCCGACCAACATCGCCGAGTATCTGATCCTCAATGCGCGCATGCCGCGTTCGCTGTCGTTCAGCTATCGCTTCCTTGCCGAGCATCTGAAGTTCCTCGGCGAGGACTATGGCGCCCGGCATCCGGCGCAGGAGATCGCCGAGCGGATCTATGCCCGTCTGCGTGGCACCGAAATCAAGGACATCTTCGAAACCGGTCTGCACGAGTTCCTGGCCGACTTCATCAGGGACAATAACCGGCTGGGCGATCAGGTCGCCCAGGATTTCGGCTTTTATTGATCGGATAGGATGATGCGGCTCAAGGTTAGCCACCGCACCGAATACAGCTATGACGAGCCGATCCGCTACGGCCTGCAGCGGCTCAGGCTGTGGCCGGCGAGCGGTCCGGCGCAGACGATGCTGACCTGGGCGCTGCACATCGAAGGCGCGCGGGAGGAGGTGCGTTTCCTCGATCAGTTCGGCAACGACACGCGGCTTCTGTCCATCGATGGAGATCCGCATACGATCAGCGTGGTGGCTGAAGGCGAGATAGAGACCAACGATACGGCTGGTGTTTCGGGACCACATCGCGGTTTTGCGCCGCTCTGGCTGTTCGAACACCAGACGCCGCTGACGGCGCCCGGCACAGCGATCCGCGATCTGGCGGCAAGCGTCGGCGATGGAGGCGATCTGCAGCGGCTGCACGGGTTGATGGCGCTCATCCAGCAGCGGATAGCTTATGTCACCGGCACGACGGACTCGCGCACGACCGCCGAGGAAGCACTGGTGAAAGGGACCGGCGTCTGCCAGGACCACTCACATGTATTTGCCGCTTCGGCCCGGCTGCTTGGATTTCCCGCGCGCTATGTCAGCGGCTACCTGATGATGAACGACCGGGTCGACCAGGTTGCCACGCACGCCTGGGCGGAGGCCTATGTCAGCGACCTCGGCTGGGTCGGCTTCGATGCAGCCAACGGCATGTCGCCCGACGAACGCTATGTGCGCGTGGCTGTCGGCCGCGACTATCGCGAGGCGATGCCGATAGCCGGCATTCTGATCGGGCATGCGCAGGAACGGCTTGCAGTCCACATCACGGTAGAGCAGTAATCCGGCATAAGAACATTCGCCGGAACTGGAATCGATGACCTATTGCGTCGGCATGAAAATTGACCGTGGCCTGGTGTTCATGTCGGACACGCGGACCAATGCCGGGGTCGACAATATCTCTACCTTTCGCAAGATGCGCATCTGGGAGCAACCGGGCGAGCGCGCGGTCGTCTTGATGTCGGCCGGTAATCTGGCCACCACGCAGGCCGTGGTCAGCCTGCTCGACGAGCGCACCAAGGCTGCCGCCGAGCGGGCGCCGACGCTGCTCGAAGCGCCTTCGATGTTCCAGATCGCACGCATCGTCGGCGACACGGTCAAGGAAGTGATCGCCCAATCGGCCCCGGCCGGCCAGACAGCGGATGCTGCCTTCAACGCCTCCTTCATTCTCGGCGGCCAGGTCAAAGGCAGCGAACCCCGACTGTTCATGATCTATCCCGAAGGCAATTTCGTCGAATGCAGCGACGACACGCCGTTCTTCCAGATCGGCGAGACCAAATATGGCAAGCCGATCATCGTGCGCGCCTATGACCGCGCAATGAGCTTTGCTGAAACGGTGAAGCTTTTGATGGTGTCGTTCGATTCGACGCTGAAATCGAACCTGTCGGTCGGCCTGCCGCTCGATCTGGCGTTCTACGAGAAGGACAGTTTCAAGATCGGGCTGAAGAGGCGCATCGGCCCCGACGATCCCTATTACCGGAGTGTGTCCGAAGGCTGGTCGGATGCCTTGAAGGCCGCGTTCCAGAGCTTGCCCGATTTCATCGAATAATCGAATGCCTGGCCGGTCCTGAGGCTGATGGGGAGGGAGAATTGCCATGCATAGCGAGGCGTTTCGCCATTGGTCGCAGAAGGCCGCCGAATGGGGCGCCGACTATCGTGACGGCCTGCGCGACCTGCCGGTGCGACCGCGCCTCGAGCCGGGCCAGGTGCTGAACACGATTGCCGCCAGCCCGCCTGAGGCCGCCGAGCCGATGGACGAGATCTTCGCCGACTTCGAGGCCAAGATCGTGCCGGGCATGACGCATTGGCAGCATCCGCGCTTTTTCGCCTATTTTCCGGCCAATGCGGCACCGGTGTCTGTGGTGGCGGAGTATCTGGTGAGCGCAATGGCGGCGCAATGCATGCTGTGGCAGACCTCGCCGGCGGCGACCGAACTCGAGACCCGCGTCGTCGACTGGATGCGCCAGGCCCTCGGTCTGCCTAAAAGCTTTGCCGGTGTGATCCAGGATTCGGCCTCGTCGGCGACGCTTGCCGCCGTGCTGACGATGCGCGAACGCGCACTCGACTGGCAGGGCAACAAGTCGGGCCTGTCGGCTGCGCCCCGGATCCGCGTCTACTGCTCGGAGCACGTGCACACGTCGATCGATCGCGCCATCTGGATATCAGGCATTGGCGATGACAATCTGGTGCGCATTCCGAGCGAGGGGCGCTTTCGTGCCTTGTCGCCCGAGGGACTGGATGCGGCAATCGTCGAGGACCGCAACAATGGCCTGCTGCCGGCTGGCATCATTGCCTGTGTCGGCGGCACCAGCGTGGGCGGCACTGACGACGTGGCGGCGGTCGTGGGGGTGGCCAGGCGCCACGGCCTCTACGTTCATGTCGACGCCGCCTGGGCTGGCTCGGCGATGATCTGCCCGGAGTTCCGCCATTTCTGGGCAGGTGTCGAGGGCGTGGATTCCATTGTCTTCAATCCGCATAAGTGGCTGGGGGCGCAGTTCGACTGTTCGATCCAGTTCATCCGCGACCCCGAAAGCCTCGTACGCACGCTGGCGATCCGGCCGGAGTTCCTGAAGACGCATGGCCGCGACGGGATCACCAATTATTCGGAATGGTCGGTGCCGCTCGGCCGACGCTTCCGGGCGCTGAAATTGTGGTTTCTGCTGCGTGCGCATGGGCTGGATGGCTTGCGCGGGATGATCCGCAATCATGTCAGATGGAGCGAGGGGCTGGCGCAGCGGCTGGGTCGTGAGGTCGATTTCGAGATCACCAGCGAGCCTATGCTGTCGCTGTTTTCGTTCCGTCATGCGCCGCCGGGCGTTGACGATCTCGACGACCACAATCTGGCGCTGGTCGAGGCGATCAATCGCGACGGACGCATTTATCTGACGCAGACGCGGCTCGACGGGCGCGCCGTAATCCGCTTCCAGGCCTGGCAGTTCGAGGCGACGGAAGCCGATGTCGACACGGCTTTCGAGGTGATCGTCGAGATCGCACGGGCTGCGGGATAGGCGTCAATCGTAGCAAAGACCAGCCGGAACAGGACGTTCCGGCTGGCTTCATTGTTCAGGCAATGTGTCAGGCGCCCTGGATGTAAGGCAGCACCTCGATCGTGCCGCGATAGATCATCTCGCCGGCGACATAGAGGATGATGACCAGGCCGACATAGGCGATCCAGCGGTGCTTCTGCAGCAGGTTGGCGATGAAGCTCGCGGCAACGCCCATCAGCGCGATCGACAGCACCAGGCCGAAGATCAGAACGTTGGGATGGTCGCGCGCGGCACCGGCGACGGCCAGCACATTGTCGAGAGACATCGAGACGTCGGCGATGAGGATCTGCCAGGCGGCCTGGGCAAAGGTCTTGCGCGGCGCGGTACCCGCGACCTTGCCGTCCTTGTCGATATCCTGGTCGGACAAGGCTTCGACGGCCTGGGTTTCCTCGGCATGGCTGTGGCGGAGTTCACGCCACATCTTCCAGCACACCCACAGAAGCAGCACGCCACCGGCGAGCAGCAGGCCGACGATCTGGAGAAGCTGGGTCGTTGCAGCGGCAAAGCCAATACGGAGCACCGTTGCGGCGATGATACCGACCAAGATCGCCTTGGCGCGCTGGTCCTTGGGCAGGCCCGCGGCGGCGAGGCCGATGACGATGGCATTGTCACCGGCCAGAACCAGATCGATCATGATGACCTGGAAGAGGGCGGTCAGGGCCTCGGGGGTAAAGAATTCTGTCATATGGCACCCTTTGCTTTCAGCAAGGGCGGCGTGGCTTGCAGACATGATCTGCCGCACCGGGATGGCTCCGGTCGAGCAAGAATCAGGACGTGCTGAGTGGTGAATGCATCTTGAGCCAGGCCGCCGGATTGGAAACTCCAGTCCGACATCGCAGCCATGGTGACTGCCAGAGGGGCCCGGCCTGGGTGGCAGGTTGGTAATCGATCGCTGCGCGGATTTCAAGGCCGAAACCGCATTTGTTCCACATCCCGGGGAGGCCGGCTATTCGACCAATGCGGCTTCGATGTGACTTTCGAAGTGCCTTTTCACTGCTTTCGTTCTGGCCTATCGTTGCTCAAAACGAAATTCAGGGAACGCTCATCATGTATCTGTCGCCGCGCCAGTCCGAGATCATCCAACTGGCCAAGGACAACGGACGCGTGCTGGTCGACGACCTGGCGAGCCATTTCCAGGTGACGCCGCAGACGATCCGCAAGGATCTCAACGATCTCTGCGACCAGCGGCTGTTGAGCCGCATCCATGGCGGGGCGCTATTCCCCTCTGGCATCGAGAACCTCGAATATGAGGCGCGGCGCAAGATTGCCGCCGACGAGAAGGACGCGATCGGCCAGGCGGCGGCGCGCATCATTCCCGACAACGCCTCTTTGTTCGTCAATATCGGCACCACCACGGAGGCCGTCGGCAAGGCGCTGCTCGACCATAAGGGGCTGATGGTCATCACCAACAACATCAACGTCGCCAACAGGATGCGGGTCTACCCTGACATGGAGGTGGTGATCGCCGGTGGTGTGGTGCGCGGCTCGGACGGTGGCATCGTCGGCGAGGCGGCGGTCGACTTCATCCGCCAGTTTAAGGTCGATTATGCGGTGATCGGCGCCTCGGCGATCGACCATGATGGCGCTTTGCTCGACTTCGACTTCCGCGAAGTCAAGGTGGCGCAGGCAATCATCGCCAACGCACGCCACGTCATCCTTGTCTCCGACCAGACCAAGTTCGAGCGCACCGCACCGGTGCGCATCGCGCATCTGTCGCAAATGGACACCTTCATCACCGACCATTGCGACATTCCCAGCATCCGCAAGATCTGTGCGGAATCGGACGTGCAGCTCGTCGAAACGAAAAGACCCGCGCCGTGAGCGCGGGTCCTGAGTGAGCGCGCCTGAGCGTCAGCGTGCCTAGTAAGGCGAATAGCACTGCTGGCGCGGCCCGTTATAGGGCTGGAAGGTGTTGTCATAGGCCCGGTAGGACCGGTAGCGGTCATAACACCATTGGACATGCGCATTGCCGTAGCGGCTCGGCTGGACGTAGCGGGGCTGGGGCTGGTTGGCGATGGCGCCGCCGATGATCGCACCCGCTATGAAGGCGCCTGCCGGGAACCAGAAATTGTTGTGGCGACGATAGCCGGGTCGGTAGTCGCGATAACCGCGATGACCATTGAAATACACCACGTCGCCACGTTCGCGATAGAAACCGCTGCGCGGTGCGCGGAAATGGCTGGCGCTGTCGCTGCGCATCACACGGCGCTTTTTCCAGTAGCCGTCATACTGGACCTGTTGGATAGCCGTGTCGGCCTGGGGAGCTTTGGGCACGAAGGCCGGCGCCGCCATCGCCTCGGCCACAGGCAGCACCGCAAATGAAGCCGCGATGGCCGTTGCCATGACGCTTGAGATGAATTTGTTCATGATCGTTTCCTCGTAAAGCGGATGTTCCTTCACGGGCATAACGGCGGGAGACGACAATTGTTCCTGGGGCGGCGAGACGGAATCAGCAGATCCAAGGTTCGAATCCCTGGGCGCTCACCTTTCTGCGTCACAGGATTTTTCCGCATCGAACTGCCAATGCCACCTGCGGCCGCAGGCATGTTTCGCCTTGTCGTGGCGCAAGCGTGATCGGTTTCAAGGAAATCCGGTACGCAGTCATGGAACACGAGGCATTCCGGCGAACGATCGATTTTGCTCGCCGATTTTTCGTCATCCGGCGTTCATCGTGAACATGAGAAGTTTGGACAACACGATAGCCAGCGCTACCCGCACTGGCATGGGCATGGCGTCCGAACAGTTCACCGATGCTGACGTCATGTTGCGGGAATTTGTGTCGGAAGGTGCTTCTGACGTCTTCCACGTTCACTACGATGACTACGCCCGTAACGCGTCAGCACTGCGCGGTCTTTTCGACTTCCTCGGCGCCTCGTTCAACGAGGCTAGCATCCGGGACGTACTCAACAAGAAGCACTCAACATTCGCTGAACCCGTTTCCGCATGAACAAGCCGGAAACGCCGTGCGAGAAAAGTTTCTCCACACTTCTCCCTTTTATCCCTCGTTCCGTTTCCGTTCACGGAAGCCGACAACGCTGAAGACCTTGATCTGTAAGGGTTTGAAGGTGGTGAGCGCGCAGGGATTCGAACCCTGGACCTACTGATTAAAAGTCAGTTGCTCTACCGGCTGAGCTACGCGCTCCCGGGGGGCGTATGGCGACCCCGAAATTGCGGCGGAACATAGGGAGAGTGTCCCGGCGGGTCAACCGGAAAAACATCATTGCAAACAGGCTGTCGAATGGCCACCGGCAATTGGCTCTCGACCCTGCAACTCAACTCGCTCGGCATTTCCTGGCAACCCCTCACGCGCGTAATATTACCTCTTGGTGATATTGCTGGCATCCGGCAGCGCTGCTAGACATCGGGGGCCCAATATCGGGCTTATCGTTTTGGACATTTGATAGATGCGTATTCTTTTGAAACTCGCCGTTGCTTCCGTTTTCGCAACTTCCGTCATTCCCGCCGTCGCACAGGCAGAAGATCTTGTCTTCACGCTCAAGAACGGCACGAAATCGGTGCTGACGAATTTCTACGCCTCGCCGGTTGGCGTTGACCAGTGGGAAGACGACATCTTCGGCCGCGACACGCTGGGCGCAGGCGAAAGCATGCAGATCACCATCGCCGATGGCCGCAGCGTCTGCGAATACGACATGCGCTTCGAATTCGAGGAAGGCTCAGACCTCGACACCACCGAGGACAAGCAGAACCTCTGCGAACTCGGCGAATACACGATCCACGAATAGGGCTGGCTTCGAGCAAGCCCCGGGCTGGTCACGCCGCGAATAGATTCGGCACCTTTTGCGCCGAACCCCGAATAGAGTGGCTATCGGCAATGCACGCCGCAGGAACGCCGAAGAAAACTGCACCGGGCCGGAAGCAACCGGCCCGTCTGCCACAAAATGGTGATTGGTACCTGATTGCCGCTGCCGCTATAGCGGCCCTGCACATTGTGGAGCGGCATTGAATGGCATTGGACGTCGGTTATCTCAGCGCATTGGGGGCGGGCGCCCTGTCGTTCCTGTCGCCTTGCGTGCTGCCGCTGGTGCCGCCTTACCTCTGCTACATGGCGGGCGTTTCGGTCGACGACTTCCGGGCCGAGGGCGGGGCCGCAACCGTTTCCCGCGCCCGCGGCGCGCTTTTGACCGCGTCGGCCTGCTTCGTGCTCGGTTTTTCCACCGTCTTCGTGGCGCTGGGTGCTGGCGCCTCGACGATCGGGCAGCTGTTGCGAACCTGGCAGGAACCGCTGGCGATGGCGGCTGGCGTGCTGATCATCCTGATGGGCCTCAATTTCCTCGGCATCCTGCGCATTCCGCTGTTTTCGCGCGAGGCGCGCTTCCAGTCGCAAGGCAAGCCGGCGAGCAATCTCGCCGCCTATCTGATGGGCCTAGCCTTTGCCTTTGGCTGGACGCCGTGCATCGGACCGGTGCTGGGGCCGATCCTGACGCTGGCCGGCGGCCGCGAGACGGTGGGAGAGGGCGCTGCCCTGCTGGCTGTCTATTCGCTCGGCCTTGGCATTCCGTTCCTGATCGCGGCGCTGTTTTCGGGCGCTTTCATGCGGTTCCTGCAGAAGTTCCGCGTCCATCTCGGCAAGGTCGAAAAGGCCATCGGTGCGCTTCTGGTGGTTGCAGGCGTGCTGTTCCTGACCGGTGGCGTGCAGACCGCATCCTACTGGTTGCTGGAGCGCTTTCCGGTGCTCGGCCAGCTCGGCTAGCTCCAAAAACGTCCAGATAGCCTGTGCATTGGAGGCGATTGCCAGCAATGCTAGAAAGGCGGGCGAATCCCGCCGCTTCTTGCCAATCCGGACGACGCCATGACCTCGAGAACCTGCCTGTCGATCATCCTTGCCGCCGGCGAGGGCACTCGGATGAAGAGCGCGACACCCAAGGTTCTGCACCAGATTGCCAATCTGCCGATGGTGGCGCATGTCGCCAGGGCCGCCGAGAGCGCAGGCGCCGACGCAGTCGCGCTGGTGGTGGGGCATGGCGGCGACGCGGTGAAGAAGGCAGCGGAGGCGTTCGCGCCGAAGGCGGATGCATTCGTCCAGGCTGAGCGGTTGGGTACGGCTCATGCGGTGCTGGCGGCACGGGCGGCGATCGCCAAGGGCCATGACGACATTCTGGTAATGTTCGGCGACACGCCGCTGGTCGAGGCCGATTCGCTTGCCTTGGCGCGTCAGAAGCTTGCCGAGGGGGCTGCCGTGGTCGTCATCGGCTTCCGGCCGCCGAACCCGGCAGGTTATGGCCGCCTTTTGGAGAAGGATGGGCGCCTAGTCGCCATTCGCGAGGACAAGGATTGCACCGACGAAGAACGCAAGATCGGATTCTGCAATGCCGGGCTGATGGCAATTGCGGGCAAGGATGCGCTGAGGCTGCTCGATCAAGTCGGCAATTCAAACGCCAAGGGCGAGTTCTACCTTACCGACATCGTCGAGATCGCCGACAAGGCCAGTCTCATGGTTGTTGCCACCGAGGCGAGCTTCGAAAGCGTGCTTGGCATCAACAACCGGGCGGAACTCGCCGAAGCCGAGGCGATCTGGCAAAAGCGCCGCCGCCGGCAGGCCATGCTCGACGGTGCGACGCTGATTGCGCCCGAAACCGTCTATTTTTCGCATGATACGGAGATCGGCGCCGACGTGCTGGTCGAGCCGAACGTCTGGTTCGGTCCTGATGTGAAGGTTGCCGACGGCGCCGTCATCCATGCGTTCAGCCATCTCGAAGGCGCCGATGTCGGCCCCCGTGCCGAGGTCGGGCCATATGCCCGGCTGCGCCCGGGTGCGGAGCTGCATGAGAAAGCCAAGGTCGGCAATTTCTGCGAGGTCAAGAAGGCGACGGTCGAGAAGGGCGCCAAGATTAACCACCTGACCTATATCGGCGATGCGCGCGTCGGCGTCGGCGCCAACATCGGCGCGGGCACGATCACCTGCAACTATGACGGCTACTCGAAATTCTTCACCGATATCGGCGAGGGCGCATTCATCGGCTCGAACTCGTCGCTGGTTGCGCCGATTGTCATCGGGGCCGGCGCCTATGTCGCCTCGGGCAGCGTCATAACAGAGGAAGTGCCCGGGAATGCACTGGCCTTTGGTCGGGCGCGCCAGAAGACCTTGCCGGGCAAGGGCAAGGAATTGCGCGAACGCTTCGCCTCTGCCGCCGCTGCGAAAAAGGCGGGTGCAAAGTAACGGCATTTCAATCCTGCCGTGCCATGGATGGTCCTTCTTGCCCGGTCGGGCGGCTGATACGTTGCGAAACGGAATGTGACTTCCGCTTGGCTGCTGTGCTGCCTAAAAGGCCGACAGGGTTTTGAGGGATTGGACGGGGCAAAATCATGTGCGGAATCGTTGGTATCGTCGGCCAGACGCCGGTTGCGCCGCTGATCGTGGATGCGCTGAAGCGGCTGGAATACCGCGGTTATGATTCCGCCGGTGTCGCCACGATTGAGAATGGCGAACTGGCGCGCCGCCGCGCCGAGGGCAAGCTTGTCAATCTCGAGCGCCGGCTCAAGGCCGAGCCGCTGGATGGCAATATCGGCATCGGCCATACGCGCTGGGCAACGCACGGCGTGCCGAACGAGACCAATGCGCACCCGCATTTTTCCAACGGCGTGGCGATCGTCCACAATGGCATCATCGAGAATTTTGCCGAGCTGCGTCAGGAACTCATGGCCGATGGCTATGAGTTCACGTCGCAGACCGACACGGAGGTCGTGGCGCATCTGATTGCGCGTGAACTGGCGCGTGGCACCAAGCCTATCGATGCAGCGCATGCGGCGCTGAAGCGCCTCAACGGCGCCTTCGCGCTCGCCATCATGTTCAAGGGCGACGAGGACCTGATCGTCGGCGCCCGCAATGGGCCACCGCTGGCTGTCGGCCATGGCGAGGGCGAGATGTTCTTGGGCTCGGATGCGATTGCGCTTGCGCCCTTCACCAACTCGGTCACTTACCTTGAAGACGGCGACTGGGCGGTGGTGCGCCGCAACGAATTCCAGATCTACACGATGGATCGTGTGCCGGTGGAGCGCCAGCGGCGCCAGTCGGTCGGCACAAGCTATCTCGTCGACAAGGGCAATCACCGCCATTTCATGGAAAAGGAAATCCATGAGCAGCCGGAGGTGATCTCGCACACGCTGGCGCACTATCTCGACTTCACGCAAGGGACGTCGAAGCCGCTCGACTTGCCGTTCAACTTCGCCGACATCGACCGCCTCGCGGTTTCGGCCTGCGGTACGGCCTATCTTGCCGGGCTCGTCGGCAAATACTGGTTCGAGCGCCACGCACGGCTGCCGGTCGACATCGATGTCGCCTCGGAGTTCCGCTACCGCGAGATGCCGATCTCGAAGAAGAGTGCTGCGTTCTTCGTCTCGCAGTCGGGTGAAACCGCCGACACGCTGGCGTCGCTGCGCTACTGCCGTAAGGAAGGCGTGCCGATCGGCGCGATCGTCAATGTACGCGAATCGACGATGGCGCGCGAATCCGACGTCGTGATGCCGACGCTTGCCGGCCCCGAGATCGGTGTTGCCTCGACCAAGGCCTTCACCTGCCAACTTTCGGTGCTGGCGGCGTTGACCATACGGGCCGCCTCGCAACGCGGGACGATTACGGCGGAAGAAGAAAAGGCGCTGGTGCGCAGCCTGTCGGAGACGCCGCGCTATGCTGCCCAGGTGCTCAAGCTCGACAAGCAGATAGAGAAGGTTTCGCGTGAGCTGGCTTCCTACAAGCACGTGCTCTATCTCGGCCGCGACACCAATTTCCCGCTCGCCATGGAAGGCGCGCTCAAGCTCAAGGAAATCTCCTACATTCATGCCGAGGGTTATGCCGCCGGCGAGCTCAAGCACGGCCCGATCGCACTGATCGATGAGAACATGCCTGTCATCGTCATCGCTCCACATGACCGCATCTTTGAAAAGACCGTGTCGAACATGCAGGAAGTGGCGGCCCGCGGCGGCAAGATCATCCTGATCACCGACCAGAAGGGTGCCGCGCAGGCGACGGTGAAGACACTCGAGACCATCGTGTTGCCCGACGTGCCGGAGTTCATCGCGCCGATCATCTATGCCTTGCCGATCCAGATGCTGGCCTATTTCACGGCCGTGTTCATGGGCACCGACGTCGACCAGCCGCGCAACCTGGCAAAGTCGGTGACAGTGGAGTAGGGCCGACACCCCCTACCAAGATCTGTGTTCCAAAGCGTCGCGCGCTTGACTAATGTTGCGCTGCAAACGGTGCGGCGGTGAACGATGTCGGATGGCCACAAGACTTCTGGGATGACGCGGCTGAGGAACTATTTCCTCACCGGTTTCATCGTCTGCGCGCCGCTGGTGCTGACCATCTATATCGTCTGGTCGTTCATCGGCTGGGCCGACTCCTGGGTAAAGCCGTATATTCCGGCGAGCTACAATCCCGATACCTATCTGTCGATTCGGGTGCCGGGTTTCGGCCTGATCGTCGCCCTGGTGATGATCACGCTGATCGGTTTCCTGACGGCCAACTTCATCGGACGCGCCATCGTCGGATTCGGCGAGCGGCTCCTGAACAGGACCCCGCTGGTGCGCGGCCTGTACAAGACGCTGAAGCAGCTGTTCGAGACCGCGCTGTCGAATAAGAGCGACATGTTCCGGACCGTCGGCATGGTCGAATATCCGCGCAAGGGTGTCTGGTCGATCGTTTTTGTCGGCAATGAAAAGCGGACGGAGATCAATGACAAGCTCGACAAGGAAGGCGACCCGCTGATTGCGGTGTTCATGCCGTGCACGCCCAATCCGACCACGGGATTCCTGATGTATGTGCATCGCTCCGAGGTCGTGCTGCTCGACATGAGCATCGAGGACGGCGCCAAGCTGATCGTCTCGGCTGGCCTTGTGGTGCCAGAACCGGCGCCGGGCGCAGCAGCCAAGAGCAAGGCGATCGAAGGGCCCATCGGCAACCCTCCTGCCGGCGCGCTGCCTCAGCCGGCCCTCAGCAAGCGCACGGCCTCGTCCCTGCCGAACACGTAAAGCAGCAGGCGCAACGCTTCCCCGCGTGGCGACACGAGCTCTGGATCACGAGCAAGGATCAGGCGCGCGTCGTCGCGGGCGATTTCCAGGAGGTCGGCGTGCGCTTCGATGCGCGCGATCTGAAAGCCCGGCGTGCCGGACTGGCGCGTGCCCAGCAACTCGCCTTCGCCGCGCAGTTTGAGGTCTTCCTCTGCGATGAGGAAGCCGTCCTCGGTTTCACGCATGACCGACAGCCGGCGCTTGGCGGTTTCGCCAAGCGGATCCTTGTAGAGCAGCACGCAGGAAGATGGTTTCAAACCGCGGCCGACGCGACCGCGCAGCTGGTGCAACTGGGCGAGGCCGAAGCGCTCGGCGTGCTCGATGACGATGATGGTGGCGTCGGGCACGTCGACGCCGACTTCGATGACGGTGGTGGCGATCAGCACACGCGTTTCGCCCTCCTTGAAGGCGCGCATGGCCTCGTCCTTCTCCGCGCCCTTCATCCGGCCATGAACGAGGCCGATACGTTGGCCGAAGACCGGCTGCAGCGAGGCGAAACGATCCTCGGCAGACATCAGCTTGATCTCTTCGGATTCCTCGACCAGCGGGCAGATCCAATAGACCTTCTGGCCTTCGGCGACGGCGTCGCGCATGCGGCCGACGAGTTCCTCCAAGCGCTCGAGCGGCATGGTGACAGTGCGGATCGGCTGTCGGCCGGCCGGCTTTTCGGTCAGGCGCGACACATCCATGTCGCCGAAGGCGGTGAGCACCAGCGTGCGTGGGATCGGCGTCGCGGTCATGACCAGCATGTCGGGCGCCTGGCCCTTGGCGTTCATGGCAAGGCGCTGGTGCACGCCGAAGCGGTGCTGTTCATCGATGACGGCCAGCGCCATGTCGCGGAAGGTGACTGTATCCTGGAACAAGGCGTGGGTGCCGATTACGATGTCGATCTCGCCGCTTTCGAGCCCCGCCAGCGTCTGGGCGCGGTCGCGGCCCTTTTCGCGGCCGGTCAGGATCGCCACGCGCATGCCGACTCGTTCGGCCAAGGGCGCGATTGTCGCCAGATGCTGGCGGGCAAGGATTTCCGTCGGCGCCATCAGTGCCGCCTGGCCTCCCGCCTCGACGGCTCGAGCCATGGCCAGAAGTGCGACCACCGTCTTGCCCGAGCCGACGTCGCCCTGAAGCAGGCGCAGCATGCGTTCGGGTTTGGCGAGGTCGGCATCGATCTCTTCCAGGGCGGCCTGCTGCGAGCCGGTCAGTTGATAAGGCAGTGCCGCGCGGAGTGCGTTGACGAGGCGGCCGTCGCCAGTCAGTGGCCGACCATGCAGCTTGCGCACGCGGGCGCGGACGAGGGCGAGCGACACCTGGCCGGCAAGCAACTCGTCATAGGCGAGGCGGCGCCAGGCGGCATTTTCGGGCGAGGCGTCGATCGGATCAGCAGGATTGTGGACGCGTTGCAGCGACGCCGCGAAAGCGGGAAAACTCTGCCGGCGTATGACATCGCCGTCGAGCCACTCAGGCATCTCAGGCACCCGTTCGAGCGACTGGCCGATGGCGCGGCGCAGCACCTTGGCCGACAGGCCCGCCGTCAGCGGATAGACAGGTTCGACCAGCGGCAGCTTGTCGGCCTCGCTGGCAAGCGCGATGTGGTCAGGATGAACCATCGAGGGGCGGCCGTTGAACCACTCCATGCGGCCCGAGACGATGACTTTCTCGCCCTCGGGCATCGCCTTTTCGAGATAGGCGGCATGCGCATGGAAGAAGGTCAGCGTGATCTCACCTGTGTCGTCATGCGCAAAGACGCGGTAGGGCGCCGAGCGGTTGCCGCGCGGCGCTGGCTGGTGGCGGTCGATGCAGACCTCCAGCGTGACGATGGCACCTTCCGCGGCGAGCGCGATACCAGGTCGGTTGCGGCGGTCGATGACGCTGTTGGGCAATATGAAAGCGAGGTCGCCGACGCGGGCGGACCGGTCGCCGAGATCGGCAGGAACGACCTTTTCGATCAGCACGGCAACCTTAGGTCCGATGCCGGTGAGCGAAGTGACGGGGGAGAACAGGGGATCGAGAAGGGATGGACGCATCGTGTCAGCTTATGCGCTGCTGCAGCCCGGGCAAAGGCTGACATGGCCGGCTATCCACGCTATATGCGCCTCGACATCAGAGGATTGCTGACATGACCGGATCGACACGCTCGAGCGAAGGGCTTGATACGCGCAGGCGCAAGCTTTTGTTCCGCTCCTGGCATCGCGGCATGCGCGAGATGGACCTGATCCTCGGCAGTTTCGCCGACGCCAATATCGACAGGCTGAGCGATGCGGAGCTCGACCTCTACGAGGTGCTGCTCGACATCACCGACAAGGAGCTGCTGTCCTGGATCATCGGCGAGCACCCTGTGCCTGAAGCTGTCGACCATGACGTCTATCGCCAGATCGTGGCGTCGCGCGGCGCGTTCACAGCCTGAGTGAAATCATGAGCCTGACCAAAGCAATCGGCCTGCCCAAGGGTCGCGCCGGACAGTTCATCGTCGACGGCGTCGCCGACGGCTATGAGGCCTTCGCGCTCGCCATCGCCGCCGCCGAGACGGCGCCTGACAAGCCGCTGCTGTTTGTCGCGCGCGACGGACAGCGGCTGCCGCAGATCGTCGAAGCGCTGGCTTTCGTCGCGCCCGACCTGCCGGTGCTCGAACTGCCGGCCTGGGACTGCCTGCCCTACGACCGCGTGTCGCCGGGGTCGGATACGGCAGCGCGCCGGCTCGATGCGCTGGCGGCGATAATCGCATTGAGGAAAGAGCCGCATCGGGCGATCGTGCTGACGACGGCCAATGCGCTTCTGCAGCGCATGCCGCCGTCGGCTGCGCTCGAAGCGCAGGAATTCCGCGCCAAGCCGGGCAACCAGGTCGAGATGAACCAACTGGTGGCGCGGCTCGAACGGGCTGGCTTCGAGCGCGTGCCGACGGTGCGCGGCGTCGGTGAATTCGCCGTGCGTGGCGGCATCCTCGACCTATATGCGCCGGGTGCCGCGGATGCGCTGCGCCTCGACTTCTTCGGTGACACGCTGGAGACGATCCGTGCCTTCGACGTCGCCAGCCAGCGCACGACGGGCAGCCGCAATCAGGTGGTACTGCAGGCGATGAGCGAGGTGGCGCTGACGCCGGAAACGATCAGCAAGTTCCGCCGCAGTTACATCGACGCCTTTGGCGCGCCGTCGCGCGACGATGCTCTGTACGCCGCGGTCAGCGAAGGCAGGCGCTTTGCCGGCATGGAGCACTGGCTGCCGTTCTATTACTCGCATCTCGAAACGATCTTTGACTACCTGCCCGACGCGCCTGTGGTGTTCGACCATCTGGCGCGCGAGGCTTTGAGCGAGCGCCATGCGCTGATCCTTGATCACTACGAGGCCCGCCGCAAGCAGGGCGAGGGCAAGGGGCTCAAAGATGCCGTGCCCTATAAGCCTGTGGCGCCAGATCAGATGTATCTGTCGCCCGAAGAGGTGTTCACCGCGCTCGCCGACCAGGTCAATGCTGAGCTTACGCCGTTCGACACGCCGTTTTCGAGCGGACGCAAGGTGCTGCATGCCGGTTCGCATGTCGGCCGCAGCTTTGCCGAGGAGCGCGCCGACCCGAACGCCAACGTCTTCGACGTGGTGGCCCGGCACATCGCCGACCAGCGGGCGGCCAAGCGCCGCGTCGTTGTCGCCGGCTGGACCGAAGGCTCGCTCGACCGGCTGACGCAGATCCTCGACGAGCACGAGCTCGGCAACCTCAAGCGTGTGGTGAACATGGCCGAGGTCGAGGCGCTGAAGCCGGGCGAAGCGGGCCTCGCGGTGCTGCCGATCGAGGCCGGCTTCGAGTCAGGTGACCTCGTCGTCGTTGCCGAGCAAGACATTCTCGGCGACCGGCTGATCCGGCGCTCGAAGAAGCGCAAGCGCGCTGCCGACTTCATCGCCGAGGCAGCGTCGCTGTCGTCGGGCGACATCGTCGTCCACGCCGACCACGGCATCGGCCGCTTTGTCGGCCTCAAGACAATCGAGGCGGCCGGTGCGCCACATGACTGCCTCGAAATCCACTACGCCTCGGACGGCCGGCTGTTCCTGCCGGTCGAAAACATCGAGCTTCTGTCGCGCTATGGCTCGGACTCAGCCGAGGCCCAGCTCGACAAGCTCGGCGGCGGCGCCTGGCAGTCGCGCAAGGCCAAGCTCAAGCGGCGCCTGCTGGAGATGGCCGGGCAACTGATCAAGCTTGCCGCCGAACGGCATATGCGCGAAGCACCCGCGATGAACCCGCCTGATGGCGTCTATGGCGAATTCGCGGCGCGGTTCCCCTATGAGGAGACCGACGACCAGCAGAGCGCCATCGATTCAGTGATGGAGGACCTGGGTGCCGGCAAGCCGATGGACCGCCTGATCTGCGGCGACGTCGGCTTTGGAAAAACCGAGGTTGCCCTCCGCGCGGCCTTTATTGCCGCCATGGAAGGTTTCCAGGTGGCGGTCGTGGTGCCGACGACCTTGTTGTCGCGCCAACATTTCAAGACCTTCTCGCAGCGTTTCGCCGGCCTGCCGGTCAAGGTGCGGCAGGCCTCCAGGCTCGTCGGCAGCAAGGAACTTGCCGAGACCAAGCAAGGCATATCAGACGGTACTGTCGACATCGTCGTCGGCACACATGCACTGCTCGGCTCGTCGATACAGTTCAAGAACCTCGGCCTGCTGATCATCGACGAGGAGCAGCATTTCGGCGTCAAGCATAAGGAGCGGCTCAAGGAGCTGAAGAGCGACGTGCACGTGCTGACTTTGTCGGCGACGCCGATCCCGCGCACGCTGCAGCTGGCGCTGACCGGTGTGCGCGAGTTGTCGCTGATCGCCACGCCGCCGGTTGACCGCATGGCGGTGCGCAGCTTCATCTCGCCCTTCGACCCATTGGTCATCCGCGAGACGCTGCTGCGCGAGCGCTATCGCGGCGGCCACAGCTTCTATGTCGTGCCGCGCATCGCCGATCTCGCCGAAATTCATCAGTTCCTGCAGGAATCGGTGCCTGAATTGAAGGTGGCGGTGGCGCATGGCCAGATGCCGCCAGGCGAGCTCGACGACATCATGAACGCCTTCTACGACGGCCAGTACGACGTGCTGCTGTCGACGACCATCGTCGAATCGGGCCTAGACATTCCGACCGCAAACACGCTGATCGTGCACCGCGCCGACATGTTCGGCTTGGCGCAGCTCTATCAGCTGCGTGGGCGCGTCGGGCGCTCTAAGGTGCGCGCCTATGCGTTGTTCACGCTGCCCGCCAACCGGACGCTGACTGCCACCGCCGACCGCAGGCTCAAGGTGCTGCAGTCGCTCGATACTCTGGGCGCCGGCTTCCAGCTCGCCAGCCACGACCTCGACATCCGTGGCGCCGGCAACCTCCTCGGCGAGGAGCAGTCGGGCCACATCAAGGAAGTCGGCTTCGAGCTCTACCAGCAGATGCTGGAAGAGGCAGTGGCCGAGCTGCGCGGCAGCGGCGAGGCGATCGACACCGGCTGGTCGCCGCTGATCGCTGTCGGCACGGCGGTCATGATCCCGGAAGGCTATGTGCCCGACCTGCAGCTCAGACTGGCGCTCTACCGTCGACTTGGCGATCTCGAAAACACCGAGGAGATCGACGGTTTTGGCGCCGAGCTCATCGACCGCTTCGGGCCGTTGCCGGAGGAGGTCAAGCACCTGCTCAAGATCGTCTTCATCAAGGCTTTGTGCCGCAAGGCCAATGTCGAAAAGCTGGATGCCGGGCCGAAGGGCGTGGTGGTGCAGTTCCGCAAGAAGGAGTTTGCCAACCCGGCGGGTCTGGTGCGCTACATCGCCGAGCAGGGTACGCTGGCCAAGATCAGGCCGGATCACTCGGTGGTGTTCGCCCGCGACTGGCCGAACCCTGAAAAGCGCCTGGCCGGCTCGGCCGTCATCATGACGCAACTGGCGAAGTTGGCCGAACAGGCGGCTTGAGATGCCGTGCGCATGGGATAGGGACCGGCATCGCAGGGGCGCGATGCCGGAGCAGCCGCTGGATTGGATCAGGTGTCCGTAAGGCGCAACGTCATGTTCCAGCGGTCCAACCCTGGCGCGAAACCATCGGGCGTGACTCTCGAGGCGGTGAAGCCGAACTTCTCATAGAAGCCATGGGTGTGTTGGCTGGTTTCCAGGATCAGTTCTGCGATGCCAGGGATAGCGCGTGCCTGCGCCAATCTGGCCTGCGTCAATCTGGTCCCCAGACCCTGTCCGTGAAACACCCTGTCGACCATTCCCCATGCCAAGCTGGCGCGCTTGCGTTCTGGCTCGACTGCCAGCCCGCCACAGGCGATGACCGACCCATTGCGTGTGAGCACCAGATAGGGCCAACCTTCGGTATCGATGCTTTCCAGAAATTGGCAAAAGTCCGCGCGCTCTTCCGGAGCAAAGAAGGTCGGCACGTTGCTGTCGAATATCGCCAGACAGGCGGCAAAGTCTTCGGCCACGTAGGGCCGGGACGCTATGTCTTTCATTGCGGAAATTGCCTCGAACGATCGCGGTTACTTGCGTAGCCCAAATTGCTGTTTCTGGCCAAGAGTGGCCTGAGCAGGCGAGGGGTGTCATGCTCACGCGTCGTCGCGAATTCACACAAGGCCCTTGGCCGCTCCATGCCGTGGCGTCCATGAAGCCATTAATCCCCGATGTCGGCCCCAATGGGCACTGACGCTCCATCGCTGGCACTGCTTATCGCCAACACCAAAAAAGCCCCGATCGCCGAAGCGAAGGGGGCTTTGGATACATTGTATCACACCGACCGGCGCAGCGGCCGGGCGGGCTTAGTTGAGCGTCGGCTCGCCGGCAGCCTTTTCGGCTGCCACCTGGCGAATGGCATCGGCAAGGGTGGCCGAGTCCTGGGCGCCCATGACCGCGTATTTGCCGTCGAGCAGGAAGCAGGGCACGCCTGTGATCCCCATGCGCGAGGCGGTGACGATCTCGTTGGTGACGTCGTCGCGGTCGGCGTCGGTGGCGAGCAGCGATTCGACGACCGCCGTATCCATGCCGGCTTCGCGCCCTGCTTCGACCAGCACGGCGTGGTCACCGATGTTCTTGCCCTGCTCGAAATAGAGGCTGAACAGCAAACGCGCGAGCTTGTCCTGCACGCCGTCTCCCGAAGCCGCTGCCCAGCGAATGAGGCGGTGGGCATCGAGCGTGTTCGGCGCAACCGTGATGGCGTCGAAGTCGAACGAGATGCCTTCGACAGCACCCAGCGAGACCAGATTGGCGTGGACCTGTTTCAACCGGTTCTCGTCCGAGAATTTCGCCAGCATGTAGGCCTTGCGTTCCTTGCCCTCGGGCGGGATCGTCGGGTCGAGCTGGAACGGGCGCCAATGCACCTCGGCCTTGATGTCGGGCAGGCTGGCAAGGGCGTTTTCGAGGCGCTTCATGCCAAGAAAACACCACGGGCAGACAACATCCGAGACGACGTCGATGGTGATCCGGTTCTGTTCAGACATGGAAAAGTCCTTAGCTCAAGCAGTTCGATTAACCGCCCTGACTCCACCAGACCGGCAACTGATAGCCAAATATGGGTGTTTTTTCCGGATGTTTTAGTCTCTTCGCAAATGCGATCCACTGCTCGGAGTTGTGTTGGAACGGCACCATGTAGTTGCCGGAGATCAAGAGACGGTCGAGGGCACGCACCGCAGCCACGAAATCTTCCTTCTCGCGCGCCTTGAGCATGGCGTCGATCATTGCGTCGACGGCGGGGCTGGAAACGCCGGCAAGATTGAATGAGCCAGGCTTCTGGGCCGACGACGAGCCCCAGCGCCCGATCTGTTCGATGCCCGGCGACAGGGTCCCGGTGAAGCCTGTGACGCCGATCAGCGCGTCGAATTCGAAAGCCTGCTTGCGTGACTGAATCTGGTCGGCTTCGAGCGCGCGGATGGTAACCGCGATACCGAGCTTTTCCAGCGTGCGCTGGTAAAGCGCGGCAAGCCGCTGCTCGGCCTCGGACGAAGTCAGGATCTCGAAGGCGAAGGGCGCGCCTTGTGCATCGAGCATCTTGCCGCCCTGCAAGGTGTAGCCGGCGGCCTTGAACAGCTCGAATGCCTGTTTCATCACCTTGCGGTCCTGACCGGAGCCGTCGGTGACAGGTGGGCGCCATGTGCCGTCCATGATGTCGGGGCGCACCGCATCGGGGAAGGGCGCCAGCAGCGCCTTTTCCTTGTCGTTGGCCGGCACGCCAAAGGCGGAAAGCTCCGAACCCTGCCAATAGCTGACGGTGCGCTCATACTTGCCGGCGAACAGGTTTCGGTTGGCCCATTCGAAGTCGTAAAGCATGCCGAGCGCCTGGCGAACCTCAGGGTTGGCGAATTTCGCCAGCCGGGTGTTGAACATGAAGCCGGTGACGACAGGCGGAAGGCCGCTCTTGAAGGTCTCGGCGACGATGTCGCCGTTCTTGAAGGCAGGGAAATCGAAGCCACGTGCGCGCTTGACCGGATCGGCCTCGGTGAAGGTGTCGCAGATGCCCTTCTTGAACGCCTCAAACTGGGCAGCGGCGTTGAGGAAATACTCGATGGTGATCTGGTCGTAATTATCGAAGCCGCGCTTGGACGGGATGTCGCGTGCCCAATATTCGGGATTGCGCTTGAAGACGATGCGCTCGCCGGGCTTCACTTCGGCAACCGTATAAGGGCCGCTGCCGACGAGCGGTTTCAGTGTGGTCTGGTCGAACGTGTCCTTGGAGAAGGCGTGTTTGGGCACGATCGGCGTCAGCGCGATGATAAGTGGGAATTCGCGGTCGGCCTTGTCATTGAAGTTGAAGCGGACGCTGTTGTCCCCGGTCTTTTCGATCTTCTCGATCTTGGCCATGCGGTCGCTGTAGGGCGGGCGTCCCTTTTCGGTGAAGACCTCATAGGTGAAGATGACATCGTCGGGCGTGATCTGCTGGCCGTCCGACCACTTGGCGTTGGGGTCGAGGTGGAACTCGATCCATTCGCGCTCGGGGTCGATGTCGACCGACTTGGCAGTCAGGCCATAGATGCTGAAGGCCTCGTCGGCACTGCGCTGCATCAGCGATTCGAAGACGAGATTGCCGTAGATCGTATCTATCATGCCGCGCGCGGTGGTGCGCAGGCTCTTGATGATGAACGGGTTGAGATTGTCGAAGCTGCCGATGACGCAGTAGGTGATCTTGCCGCCCTTGGGGGCGTCGGGATTGGCGTAGGGAAAGTTCTTGAAATCGGCGGGCAGGGCAGGGGTGCCATGCATGGAAAGGCCATGAACGGGCTCGGCCAGAGCGGCGCGCGGCGCCAGAGTTGTGATGGCGGCGGTGGCAACCAGCAGCGAAAGAGTGCGTCTCACGACGATTCTCCACGAATTCGGGGAAGCTTTGATGATTCGAAGCGTAGCGCAGGCGTATGTGGCCCGTCCATGCTGGCGCAAGGCACAAGAAATGCATGGAAACAGGCTGGATTCGCGGCTCGCGGCAGTGTAACACGCGCGGCGAAGTCATGCTGTTGCCTCATTTGCCCAACAGGTAGCGTCGACACACGGCTAGGGCCGGTTCCGGGATTGTTTGAGAGGAATTCATGAAGATGACGAGCCAGAAATTCGACGGTCTCCGCCTGTCGGCCTTGGCGGCTGGCGTTGCCGGTCTGCTGGCGTCGGGCCTCGCGCCGGCCGCTGCGCAGCAGCAGCAGGTGCCGCAGGGCTGGTTCAAGGCCTGTTCCAAGCAGGCTGACGTCGATATCTGCAACGTGCAGAACATCCTGACCGCGAGCAACGGCCAGCTGGTCACCGGCATCTCGATGATCGAGCTCAAGGGCAAGGTCAACCGCAAGGTGTTCCAGGTCACCGTGCCGAGCGGCCGCCTCATCCCTCCGGGAATCGGCCTGCAGGTCGATGGCGCCAAGGCCCAGAAGCTGGAATACGTGATCTGCTTCCCGGACCGCTGCGTGGCCGAGATCGCCCTGACCGACGCGCTCGTCGGCTCGTTCAAGAAGGGCACCGACCTGACCCTGACCTCGATCAACTTCCAGAACCAGCCGAACCCGATCAAGGTTTCGCTGTCGGGATTCACCGGCGCCTTCGATGGCGAGCCGCTGAAGCAGTCGGACCTGGAAGACCGCCAGAAGAAGCTCCAGGAGTTCGTGTCGAAGAACAACGAGGACTTCGCCAAGAAGCTCAAGGAAGAACAGGACAAGGCCAAGACGGCCAACTGATCGACCTGACCGTACTGAGCTGAAAAAAAACCGGGGTTTCGGCCCCGCTTTTTTGTTGCATATCAACTGGTTGCGTCTAGTGGCTGCTACGCGCCTTGGGGGCGTAGTGACCATCCGCTGTCTTGTCGAAAAACTCACCGACCTGTGGATGCCGCACCGGCTCGCCGGAGCTGTCCTCCAGCAGGTTCTGCTCGGAGACATAGGCGACGTATTCGGTCTCCGCATTCTCTGCGAGGAGGTGATAGAAGGGCTGGTCACGCCGCGGGCGCACGGCGGCGGGGATCGCGTCGTACCACTCCTCGGTGTTGGCGAATTCGGGGTCGACATCGAAGATCACGCCCCGGAACGGGAAGACCCGGTGGCGCACCACCTGTCCGATCGAGAATTTTGCCGTCTTCATGGATCACCTGCACCGCGTGAGAGTTGCCAATTCACACGCGCTTTCAATCGCTTAAGACACGTTCGAGGTCGATCTTTCCGTTCGGCCCCTGAGATCGCGCCCTTCCAACTTCCTATTTGGCGCAGCAAGGCAGCCATTTCAATGGCATAGCGGCTTGACGGCCGGTCCGGCGGCACGATACCGGCTGGTAGCAATGCTCCATCGCGCATCCGTTGCCCGCCAGGCGGCGAACGCGCCTTTTCCAGCACGAGAAGCGGGAAAGCGCCGATGTCTGAGGTGATCGGTCTGGTCTTGCCCTTTTTCGGGCTGATCTTCATGGGGTTCGTCGTTGCCCGGATCACCCGGCAGCCGCTGGAAGCGCTCGGCTGGATGACGACCTTCATCGTTTATGTCGCCCTGCCGGCGCTGTTTTTCCAGCTGCTGGCCAAGACGCCGTTCGAGCGGCTGACCGAGTGGGGCTACATATCAGGCGCGGTGTTCTCGACCTTCGTCATCTTCATGCTGATGTTTACGGCCTCCTGCATCCGAGGGCGCGGCGAGATCGCCGAATCGACGATCAAGGGGCTGGCGTCGGCCTATGGCAATATCGGCTACATGGGCCCAGGTCTGGCGCTGCTGGCCTTCGGCGAGGAGGCGGCGGTTCCAGTCGCACTGATCTTCTGTTTCGAAAACATCATGCATTTCACCGTAGCACCAATGATGATGGCGCTGGCCGGCGACGAGCCGCGCTCGCCGATGAGCGTTGCTCTGGACGTGGTCAAGAAGATCGCCTTTCATCCGTTCATCGTTGCAACGGCGATCGGCGTGCTCGCGGCCTATGTCGAATTCCGGCCGCCCCTGCCTGTCGAACGCTTCCTTGAATATCTGTCGCGGGCGGCAGCACCCTGCGCATTGTTTGCCATGGGCGTGACGCTGGCCTTGCGGCCGTTGAAGCGGGTGCCGCATGAGATGGTGCCGATCGCGCTGCTCAAGCTGATCCTGCATCCGCTGCTGTGCTACGTCGTGCTGAGCTGGGTTGGCAATTTCGAGCCGGTCTGGCTGTTCTCGGCCATGCTCATGGCGGCATTGCCGACGGCGACCAATGTTTTCGTCATCGCCCAGCAATATGGCGTCTGGGTTGAGCGGGCTTCGGCCAGCGTGCTGGTCACCACCTGTCTGTCTGTCTTGACGGTGACCGGGCTGCTTTACGCGATCCAGCACGGCATTTTGCCGCCGGATCTCTTTCCTTAAGCTCAGTCGGTGGCAGCGTCGCCGCCGCGGCGCGGCGAACGAAGCCCGGCGACGGCCGAGGAAAAGCCGCTACCCGGGCGCAGGCCTTCGCGCATGAAGAAGGCACGGAGTGGCGAGAAGACGCCGAGAACGTTGAGGCCGGCGCTGCGCGCCAGCTGCGCCGGCAGCATGTCGGACAACAGCGACCTGTTGAGCAGGTTCACCGCGCTGGTGCGGGCAACAATGTCGGGACGCCGTGCGGCATCATAGGCTGCCAGCGCTTCTGGAGCCCCGGAATCGTCGCGATGTTTGGCTGCCGTTTCAACGAGTTGGTCGACATCCCTGATGCCGAGATTGAGCCCTTGCGCGCCGATCGGCGGAAACACATGCGCTGCTTCGCCGACCAGGGCGATGCGGTTCTGGGCGAAGCGCAGCGGCAAGGATGTCGACAAAGGGTAGATCTGGCGTCCGCCCTCGATCGTGACGCGGCCGAGCATCGACTGCATCTGCTGCTCGACACGTTGCGACAGCGCATCGTCGCCGACGCTGGCGAATTCCTTGGCGGTTTCGGGTCTGAGCACCCAGACGAGGCTTGAGCGGCGGCCGGGTAGCGGCACCTGGGTGAATGGCCCGGTTTCGGTGTGGAATTCGGTCGAGGTGAAGGCGTGGTCACGACTGTGGACAAAATTCAGCACCAGAGCGGCCTGTGGCAGCGACTGCGCTGAGGCCGAAATGCCGGCGGCCTGGCGGGCCTGTGAATTCCTGCCATCGGCGGCAACCGCCAATGGCGCTTCAACCAACGTGCCGTCCGATAGCGTGGCAATCACCTTGCCGGGCTCAAGGGTCCAGTTGTCGACCATGGCGCGGCGCCACTCGATTCCCGAATGGGCTTCGACCGCCTTTTCCAGAACTGCATTGAAGACGCGGTTCTGGAAGTTCAGCCCAAAATGCTCTTCGCCGATCTCGCCGGCGCGGAAGGTGACCATCGGACTGCGGATCAGCCGCGACGTGCCGTCGATGATGCGCATCACCTTGAGGGGAGCAGCATCTGGCTCGAGCGAATCGAGCATGCCGAGCGTGGCCAGGAACTTCAGCGCCGGGACCATCAGAGCTGTGGTGCGGCCATCGTCGGTCCGGGCCGGCGGTCCGGCAAGCACGACGCTGAAGCCGGCCTTGGCAAAGGCGAGGGCTGATATCAACCCCACGGGCCCGGTGCCTGCCACCAGAATTCTCGTGTCGACGCTCATCGGCAGCCCATGCTGTTCCAGTGCTGTCTCAGCACCTCGGTTTTCCTGGTATATTGCAGGCCTAAGCCATTGATCAACGCGGCGATTCATCCCATTCGGTCGCAACAGTCGATCCCGGCGCAATTTCAGCCAGCCTGATAACTTGCCGGCTCATCACGCCGAAGTGGATGAAGCAGTGTTGGCGCCGTGACAAGGCATTTTCGGTTTGGCTTTCGTCTTGTCTGGAAAGCGACGCTGCTATTAAGTGCCGGAATGGCAAGGGAGACTACCGGTGGCAAACAGGAGGCACGATGACTAGAGAATTCGTGCAATCATGCCGCAACAGATTTGCTCCATATGCTCGGTCATGTTCATCCACTCGGCTCAATTCTGCAAAATGATTGGCGGGAAACGTGAAGCCTAAGAAAGTCACATGGCCGCAGGCGCGGGCCTTTTCGGTCCATCTTCTCACCGCATCGGGTTCGTTCCTTGCCTTCCTGTCGCTGGTTGCGGCGAGTGAGGAGCGCTGGACGGCGATGTTCTGGTGGCTGGGGCTCGCTCTTTTCGTCGACGGTATCGACGGGCCGATTGCGCGCAAGCTCGAGGTCAAGGAGATCCTGCCGACATGGTCGGGCGAACTGCTCGACAACATCATTGACTACGTCACCTACGTCCTGATCCCTGCCTTCGCGCTCTACCAGAGCGGCTTCATGGGAGAGGGGCTGTCGTTTCTGTCGGGCGCGATCATCGTGGTGTCGAGCGCGATCTACTATGCCGACACCGGGATGAAGACGAAGGAGAACTTCTTCAAGGGCTTCCCGGTGGTGTGGAACATGGTGGTGTTCACGCTGTTCGTCATCGAGCCGGGGCAATGGGTGTCGTTCGCAGTGGTGGTCATCGCCGGCATACTGACCTTCGTTCCGATGAACTTCCTGCATCCGGTGCGGGTCGTCAGGCTTCGCAACATCAACCTGCCGATGACGCTGATCTGGTGCGCGTTTGGCGGTGTCGCGCTGTGGCAGGCCATGGATGCCAGCGAATGGGTCAAGATCGGCATCGCCATCAGCGGCATCTACCTGTTCTTCATCGGTGGCGTTATGCAATTTTTCCCCAAACTCGGCGGCGAGCCGGCAATCGAGACAGAGAAAGACTGACGACGTGCCCAAAGCCATACGCGTTCACGCCCACGGCGGCCCCGAAGCGCTTGTCTATGAAGAGGTAGAGGTCGCCCGACCGGGGCCCGGCCAAGCGCTCATCCGCCATACCGCGATCGGCCTGAACTTCATCGACGTCTATTTCCGCACGGGGCTTTATCCTGCGCCCGCTGGCATGCCGGTGACGCCTGGCGGCGAAGCGGCCGGCGTGGTGCTCGAACTCGGCGAGGGCGTGAACTGGCTTTCTGTCGGCGACCGCGTCGCCTATTCCATTCCGACGGGCGCCTATTGCGAGCAGCGCGTGATTGCCGCCGACAAGCTGGTCAAGCTGCCCGACGGCATCAGCGACGAGCAGGCGGCGGCGATGATGCTGAAGGGCATGACCGCCGAATACCTGCTGCTGCGTACCTTCAAAGTGAAGGCCGGCGATACGGTTCTTTACCACGCGGCCGCTGGCGGCGTCGGCCTGATCCTCGGCCAGTGGGCAAAGCACCTCGGTGCGACAGTCATCGGCACTGTAGGCTCGGACGACAAGGGCGAGCTTGCCATGGCGCATGGCTTCGACCACGTCATCAACTATCGCAGCCAGGATTTCGTCGCCGAGGTGGCTGCCATCACCGGCGGCAAGAAATGCGACGTCGTCTACGATTCCGTCGGCAACGACACCTTTCCCGGCTCGCTCGACTGCCTCAGGCCGCTCGGCACATTCGTCAGCTTCGGCCAGTCCTCGGGACCGATCCCGCCGTTCAGCATTTCGCTCCTGGCCCAGAAGGGCTCGCTGTTTGCCACCCGGCCGACGCTGTTTGTCTACAATGCGCTGCGCGAAGATATGGTAAGGTCGGCTGACGCATTGTTCGATGTGGTGCTGAGCGGCGCCGTCGAGATCAGGATCAACCAGCGTTATGCGCTACGCGACGTGGCACAGGCTCATGCCGATTTGGAAGGCCGCAAGACGACGGGGACGACGGTTCTTATCCCTTGAGTTTTCGCTGGAATTCTTGAAGCTCTTTCAACTTCTGACATGCTTTGCGCCGGGAGCAGGACGCGCCTACCATGCTCCCGGGAACATAAAAAAGAACTGACATGGGAGGCGTTGTGGACACAACCCCTTTAGCCAATGGTCGGAACCTGCTTGAGGTTCGCGGCCTGACGAAGGTATTCGGCACGTTGAAGGCGTGCGACCAGGTCGACTTGACCATCGCCAAGGGCGAAATCCATGCCCTGCTCGGTGAAAACGGCGCCGGCAAGTCGACACTGGTAAAGATGCTGTTCGGCTCGCTCGAGCCCAATGCCGGCGAAATTGCCTGGAACGGACAGCCTGTCAGGATCACCAGCCCAGGCGTCGCCAAGAAACTCGGCATCGGCATGGTTTTCCAGCATTTTTCGCTGTTCGAGGCGCTGACGGCCGCCGAGAACATCGCGCTGTCGCTGGCCGACGACACGCCGATCAGCACCATTGCTGCCAAAGCGCGTGCGCTGTCCTACAGCTACGGCCTGCCGCTTGATCCGGACTCGCTTGTCGGTGATCTCTCGGTCGGTGAGCGCCAGCGCATCGAGATCATCCGCTGCCTGCTGCAGACACCAGACCTGATCATTCTCGACGAGCCGACTTCGGTGCTGACGCCACAGGAAGCCGACAAGCTGTTCGAGACGCTGGAGCGCCTGCGCGCCGAGGGCAAGTCGATCCTCTACATCTCACACCGGCTCGATGAAGTCCGCCGGCTTTGCGACAGCGCCACGATCATGCGGCACGGCAAGGTTGTGGGCCACTGCAATCCCCGGGTCGAAACACCGTCCTCGCTGGCTCGCATGATGGTCGGCACCGAGGTCAAGAACGCCGAGCGCACCACGGCATCGGTGCGTGGCGAGGAACTGCTCAGCATCTGCGGCATGAGCCGCAAGCCAGCCGGGCCGTTCTCGATGCCGCTCAAGAACATCTGGCTGAGCGTCGCCGGCGGTGAGGTCATCGGCATTGCCGGTGTCGCGGGCAACGGCCAGGGAGAACTGTTCGAGGCGATTTCGGGCGAGGCGCTGCAGGAAAGCGCAGACGCCGTCCGCATTCGCGGCAAGTCGGCCGGGCGCATGGGCATTTCGGCGCGGCGTCTTCTGGGGGCGGCTTTTGTCCCGGAGGAGCGCCTCGGTCATGGTGCTGCGCCGCGCCTGCGGCTGTCTGACAATCTTTTGCTGTCGCGCCACAGCACGGACGGCAAGGCGTTTGTCGGTACCGGCGGAATGGTCAAGTCTGGTGCTATCCAGAAGGCGGCACAGCGCATCATCGAGGTTATGGACGTGCGCAAGAGCGCGCCCGATCCGGAGGCCGCAGCCCTTTCGGGCGGCAACCTGCAGAAATTCATCATCGGCCGCGAGCTCGATCGCAATCCGTCGGTGATGGTGGTCAACCAGCCGACCTGGGGCGTCGATGCCGGTGCTGCGGCGCGCATCCGCCAGGCACTGATCGAACTCGCCCGCAATGGTTCGGCGGTGCTGGTGATCAGCCAGGATCTCGACGAGCTGTTTGAAATCTCCGATGCCATCGCTGTCATGCACAATGGCGAGCTGTCCAAGCCGATCCCGATCGCCGAGGCCACACTCGAGCGTATCGGCCTGTTGATGGGCGGCGCCGAACCAGGTCACCTCGACCCTGCGAAGGAGGTGGCGTGATGCGTATCGAACTCGTCAAGCGTCCCGAACGCTCCAAGTTGTTCGCGGCACTTTCACCCTTCATCGCGCTCGGGCTGACGCTGATCGCCGGCGCGATCATGTTCTCGCTGCTCGGCAAGAGCCCGGTCGAAGCGCTCTATTATTACTTCATCGATCCGCTGCGTGAGGTCTGGTCGCTGCATGAGCTGGCGGTCAAGGCTGCACCGCTGATCCTGATCGCGGTTGGTCTGTCGATCTGCTACCTCTCCAACAACTGGAACATCGGCGCCGAGGGCCAGTTCATCATCGGCGCCATCACAGGCTCGATCCTGCCGGTCATGTTCCCCGATTTCCAGTCGTGGATCGTGCTGCCGCTGATGCTGTTGATGGGTGTCGCCGGCGGTGCCGCCTATGGCGCTATTCCGGCCTATCTCAAGGTGCGCTTCAACACCAACGAGATCCTCACCAGCCTGATGCTGGTCTACGTCGCACAGCTGTTCCTCGACTGGATGGTCCGCGGCCCTTGGCGCAACCCGGCGGGCATGAACTTTCCGGAGACGCGCACCTTCAGTCCGAGTGCCGTGCTGCCCGAGATCTGGTCGGCATCCGGCCGTGCCAACTGGGGTTTTGTCTTTGCCATCGTCGCGGCGGTTGCGCTGTGGTTCATGCTGTCGCGAACGCTTCGAGGTTTCGAGGTGCAGGTGCTTGGGCAAAGCCCGCGCGCCGGCAAGTTCGCAGGCTTCTCACAGTCGCGCATGGTGTTCTTTGCCTTCCTGGTGTCGGGCGGGCTCGCCGGCCTTGCCGGCATTTCCGAAGTCTCGGGCGCTATCGGCCAGCTCAGGCCGACGATTTCACCCGGTTACGGCTTTGCCGCGATCATCGTCGCCTTCCTAGGACGCCTGAACCCGCTCGGCATCATCGCCGCGGGTCTGGTGCTGGCGCTGTCCTATCTCGGCGGCGAGGCAGCGCAGATCTCGATCGGCGTGTCGGACAAGGTGGTGCGTGCCTTCCAGGGTATGCTGCTGTTCTTCGTGCTCGCCTGCGACACGCTCATTCTCTATCGCATCCGCTTTGTCGGCGCCTCCGCTGCAAAGACCGTGGAGGCCAGGCAAAATGTTTGAAGATATCCTGATAACGATTGCGACGGCGGCAACCCCGCTCTTGATCGCAGCCGTCGGCGAAGTGGTGGTCGAGCGCTCCGGCGTGCTCAATCTCGGCGTCGAGGGCATGATGGTGATGGGGGCGGTGACCGGCTTCGGCGTGGCGCTCGCCACTGAGTGTCCATGGCTCGGCGTGCTCGCCGCCATCATCGTCGGCATGCTGTTTTCACTGCTGTTCGGTTTCCTGACATTGACACTGGTGACCAACCAGGTGGCGACCGGCCTGGCCCTGACGCTGCTCGGGCTCGGTCTCTCAGGTATGCTCGGCGAAGGTTTCGTCGGCCTGCCGGGCATCAAGATGAGCTATCTCTACATCCCCTATCTCACCGATGTTCCCTATATCGGCAGGCTGTTCTTCGGTCAGGATCCGCTCTTTTACGTGTCGATTCTGCTGACGGCGGGCGTCGCCTGGTTCCTGTTTCGCTCGCGCGCCGGCCTGACGCTGCGGTCGATCGGCGACAACCACACCTCGGCGCACGCGCTTGGCATCAAGGTCATCGGCATCCGCTATCTCGCGGTCATGTTCGGCGGCGCCTGTGCGGGACTCGCCGGCGCCTACCTGTCCCTCGTCTACACGCCGCAGTGGATCGAAAACATGACCGCCGGCCGGGGCTGGATTGCCTTGGCGCTGGTGGTGTTCGCGTCCTGGCGGCCGTGGCGCGTGCTTGCGGGCGCCTATCTCTTCGGAGCGGTCTCGATCGGCCAGTTGCATGCCCAGGCCCTGGGTGTCGGCGTGCCGTCGCAACTGCTCTCTTCGCTACCCTATCTGGCAACCGTCGTGGTGCTTGTGCTCATTTCGCGCAACAGGCGGCTCACGATGGTGAACACTCCGGCTTCATTGGGGCGGCCGTTTGTGCCAGATCGCTAAGATCATGGCGACGATTCGGAAGTCGTTCCGGTGACTTCCGGTCCGAACCATGTACAGGGACTATAAAAGGATGGGATAGTGCCCCGGGCAACCACTAGAGGAACAAGAGTATGAAGAAGACAATATTGTCGTTCGCCGCGGCGGCTGCCGTGATGTCTTTCGGAACCATGGCTGCGCAAGCAGCAACCAAGGCCTGCTTTATCTATGTCGGCCCGATCGGCGATTTCGGCTGGTCGTACCAGCACCACCAGGGCCTGGAGGAGATGAAGAAGGCGCTCGGCGACCAGGTCGAGACTGCCTATCTCGAAAGCGTGCCGGAAGGTGCCGACGCTGAGCGCGCCATTGAGCGCTTCGCGCGCTCGGGTTGCAACATCGTCTTCACGACGTCGTTCGGCTATATGGATCCGACCAACAAGGTTGCCGGCAAGTTCCCGGATGTGAAGTTCGAGCACGCCACCGGCTACAAGCGCGAGCATCCCAACGTCGCGACCTACAACTCGCGCTTCTATGAAGGCCGCTATGTGCAGGGTGTGATCGCCGCCAAGCTGTCGAAGGCAGGCGTTGCCGGCTACATCGCGTCCTTCCCGATCCCGGAAGTGGTGATGGGCATCAACGCTTTCGTGCTCGGTGCGCAGTCGGTCAACCCCGACTTCAAGGTCAAGGTGGTGTGGGCCAACACCTGGTTCGACCCGGGCAAGGAAGCCGACGCCGCCAAGGCGCTGATCGACCAGGGCGTCGACATCATCACCCAGCACACCGACTCGACCGCCCCGATGCAGGTTGCGACCGAGCGCGGCATCAAGGCCTTCGGCCAGGCTTCGGACATGATCAAGTTCGGCGAAAAGACCCAGCTGACCTCGATCGTCGATGATTGGGGCCCATACTACATCGAGCGGGTCAAGGCCGTGATCGACGGCAGCTGGAAGCAGCAGGACGTCTGGGGCGGCATGAAGGAAGGCCACGTCGTGATGGCGCCCTTCACCAACATGCCCGACGACGTGAAGGCGCTGGCCGAAGAGACCACCGCCAAGATCAAGTCCGGCTCGTTCAACCCCTTCACGGGCCCGATCGCCAAACAGGACGGTTCGGAATGGTTGAAGGCTGGCGAAGTGGCCGAGGACGGCGTGCTGCTCGGCATGAACTTCTACGTCAAGGGCGTGGACGACAAGCTGCCGCAGTAAGCGGATCGATATCGGCTGCGAGACGCCTCGCGGTTCAAGGAACCCCCGGTTATGCCGGGGGTTTTTCGTTTCAGGCGTCGCATGCAGCTGGCGCCTAGTCCGATTGGACCTGTATGCCTGATGCCGCGAGGACATTTTGGGCCGATTGCAGCCAGCCCCGGGATGACCAATGAAGACGCGCGAATATGTCTGCAGCTCGCACACGATAAGCGGCGTCATGCCAGGCAACCCCGTTGCCTCGCGCCATGGCTTTGCCGAGCGTGTGGAGGCGTGTGCTGCGGCCGGCTACACCGGCATGTGCCTGCATTTCCGCGACTATGCCGAGCAGCGGGCGCGTGGGTTTGGCGATGGCGAGCTTCGCGCCATTCTCGATGCACATGGCATGAAGCATGTGTCGGTCGAGTTCCTGACCGACTGGTTCATGGACGGCGAGGCGGGCCTCATCTCCCGCCGCAACGAAGAGACGGCGTTCCGGGCGGCGGCCGCGTTCGGCGCCAAGGTCATCAATGTCGGACCCGATCTTGGCGAACGTGGCATATCGCTCGAGACCATGCAGCGGAAATTCCGCGACCTCTGCGGCCGGGCGGTCGAACATGGGCTTTCGATCGCGCTGGAACTGGTGGCCTGGGGCAATGTGCGTGACGTAGACACGGCGCTGGCGATCATCGGCGACATTCCCAATGCCGGGCTGGTCATCGATTCGTGGCATGTTTTCCGCGCCGGCGTGCCGTTGGCGGATCTGAGGCGGATTGCCGCGAACAGGATCCTGTGCGTGCAGGTGAACGATGCCGGCAAGGTGCCGGTCGGCCAGCGCTCGGCCGAGACCATGAACCGCAGCCTGTGCGGGCAGGGCGCATTCGATCTTTCCGCCTTCGCTGCGACGCTGGATGATATGGGCGTTGCCGCGCCGTTCAGCGTCGAGGTGATTTCGCCCGAACTCGCGGCTCTCGGCCGGAATGAGGCGGCGAAAATTTCGTTCGACACGGCACGGGACTGCTTTTCCTGACCATTAGCGCCCAAGGGGGGGCGGCCATGGACGACGACGACAAAGTCGGCGTCTGAACAACCGCGTCCGAACCTTGCACGGGGCGACCGACCGCTCCGTTTTCCTGCAATTGTCGTTAGTCCGTTCGAACGATGTTGCGGGCGTCGCTGGCACGCATAAGCTGACCTCAAAATACGCCTTCCTCGTCAGCGTTCCGGGCTTGCCCGCGGTGCAGGCAGGGCGGGTTCATAAGTGAGGTCAGGGAGGCGAGCTTATGCTCAGCGAAATACTGATCATCGTGATACGCGGGATCGCCATCGGGTCGATCTTTGCCACCATCGCGATGAGCTTCAATATCGTCCATGGCGCGACCAACATCTTCAACTTCGCCCAAGGCAACATGTTCATCCTCGGCGGCTTCGCCGCCTATTTCCTGGCCAACCAGGTCGGGCTTGGCCAGTGGAGTCTGATGCTGCTGCTGACTGGCTTGGGCATCGCCGCCGTCGTCGCCGTCCAGGGCTACATCACGCTTTTGCCGCTGCGCTCCTCGGTCGAGCAGGACAGCTGGCTGATTTCGACGGTGTCGGTCTCGGTGATCGTGGCGGCGTTGCTGATGATCACACAGGGGCCGTTCGCCTATTCCGTCCAGAGCGTCGTGCCGAGCTTCCGCATCTTCGGGACCCGCACGCCGGGTGCCTATGCCTTGGCGATCGGTGCGATGATCTTCTGGTTTTTCGCGTTGCGCTACTTCCTGCGCCGCACTTTCATCGGTCTCGCCATCAGCGCGCTGTCGCAGGATTTCGACGCCGCGCGTGCTGCCGGCCTGCCGGTGCGCCGGCTGCAGCTCATCTCCTTTGCAATCAGCGGCCTGATGGTCGGCACCGTCGGCTTCCTCGTTGCTCCTGTGATCTCGGTCAGCCCTGACGCCGGCCTGAAATATGTGCTCAACGGCTTCGTCGCCGCCGTCGTCGGCGGCATCGGTTCCAACGCCGGCACGCTGATCGGTGGACCTCTGGTGGGCGTGGTGGCGATGCTGACCGCCTACAAGGTCGGTGGTGCCTATCAGGACCTCGCATCGTTGCTGGTTCTGGTGCTGATCCTGATGTTCCGGCCGCAAGGCCTGTTCGGGCGCGTCGGCGCAAGGCGGGTGTGATCATGCAGGCGACCGCGAACGTACAAACCGGACCCGTTTCCATGGCTGAAACCAAGCCGAAAGGCCGCTTCAACTCCGACCTGACGCAGGTCTGGATCGGCGTGGCGCTGATCGCGATCACCGGCTTCGGCCCGGTGATCGCCGGCAATTCCTACTGGATCCACACGTTCCAGCTGGTGAACATCTACATCGCAGCAGCCATCTTCCAGAACATGCTGTTCGTCGATGCTGGCCAGAAGTCGTTCGGCCAGGGCGCCATCCTCGGACTTGCCGCCTATGTCGCTGCGATCCTGTTCGGCCTGCATGGCTGGTCGTTTGCCGCCGCCGCGATGGGTGGCATCGTCGCTGCCATGCTTGGCGGCCTGCTGTTTGCCCTGCCGGCGTTGCGTGTACAAGGCTTCCACCTCGGCTTCGTAACCATGAGTGCCGCGATCGTTTTCCCGCAGCTTCTGGTGACGCTCGACAAGTGGACCAACGGCATCAACGGTATCAGCGTCACCGTACCGGCGCTGACCAATCCGATCGTGGGGAGCATGTCGCCGCTGGCGATCGCGGTTGCGGTGTTCCCGATGATCGCGCTGTTCGTCCATTACGGCATTCGGCGCTCGAAGCTCGGCCGTATGATGTTCGTGGCGGCGCTGAGCCCGGAAGCGGCGCGTTCCCTGGGCATCAAGCCGGGAGTGATGCGCTTCACCGCCTTCATCGTCGCGTCGATCGGGACCGGTATCTGCGGTATCCTCTACTTGCCGACGGTAGCTTTCGTCAGCCCGCAGGGCTTCAACATCGAGCTGTCTTTCGTGTTCTTCTTCGCGGTCGTTGTCGGCGGTCGCGGACAGATGCTCGGTCCGATCATCGGCATCTGGATCGTCTACATCCTGCCGAACATCCTCTTGGCCGGTTTCGTCGAGTATCGCCTCTTGATGTATGGCTGCCTGACGCTTGTTGCGGTCATGGCTTTCCCCGATGGCATCGTCGGCTCGGTCGAGCGCCTGCGCGCCAAGCGCAAGCAGACCGGCGGTGGCGAGCAGGCCTTCCGCATCGACGGTTTTCTCGCCGACCTGCAGGCCGGCAAGACGGTCCGCGAGCCGAGCGAGGAGATCGCCGTCGAGGTGCGCAACGGCACCAAGAAGTTCGGCGAGGTGGTGGCTGTCAGTGCTGTCGACCTCAAGGTTCGCAAGGGTGAGGTGCACGGACTGATCGGCGCCAACGGCTCGGGCAAAACCAGCCTGCTCAACGTGCTGAGCGGTCTGTCGCGCCTGAACACCGGCTCCTTCATGATCAACGGGGTAGACGCGACCAACATGGCGGCCGACCGCATCGCCAATATGAGCCTCGGCCGCACCTTCCAGGCGCCGCGCATCTTCAGCCAGATGTCGCTGTGGGACAACTTGAAGATCGGCATCGATGCCCGCGTCGGCCCTGCCAGCGCTGACATCACCGCGCTCGCCAAGGCAATGGAGAAGAGCTTTGGGCAGGACAGTGCCACGCTCCTGTCGCATGGCCAGCGCCGCCTGGTGGAGGTAATGCGCACGGTGCTCAAGGAAGCAACCATCGTCTTGTTCGACGAGCCGGCTGCCGGCCTGTCGCAGAGTGAGCGCACCAACTTCGCCAATCTCGTCAAGTTCCTGAGCCGCCAGATGGGCAAGACAGTTATCCTGGTCGAGCACGATCTCGACCTGGTGTGGGGTATTGCCGACACCATCACTGTGCTGGAACAGGGCCGAGTGGTTTCTTCAGGCAAGCCGGACGTAGTCGCCAAGGACCCGGCTGTGCAGCATATGTTCGTGGGGTCGCGCCATGCTTGAGGTCAAGAATCTGGTTGCAGGCTATGGCACCATCCCGGTGCTGCGCGATGTGTCGCTGACCGCAAAGGCGGGCGAGATCCTGCTCATCGGCGGCGAGAATGGCGCCGGCAAGTCGACGCTGATGCGGGCGATCGCCGGCTTCAACAAACCCGACAGCGGCGAGATCCTGCTCGACGGCAAGGCGATCGGCGGGATCGCGCCAGAGAAGGTGGCGCAGTCGGGCCTGCGCCTTGTGCTTGACGGGCACCGTGTGTTTCCCGAGCTCAGTGTGTTCGACAATCTGCGCATGGGCGCCGCCGCCCGGCGTGGCGACCGTGCCGGCTTCAACAACGCGGTCGAGGAGATCTACTCGGTCTTCCCGATCTTGAAGGAAAAGCAGAAACTCTACGCCCGCGATCTCTCAGGCGGTCAGCAGCAGATGCTGGCGCTCGGCCAAGCCTTCATCGCCCAGCCCAAGGTGCTGCTCTGCGACGAGCCATCGATGGGCCTTGCCCAGGCGCTGCTGCCACCGATCCTCGCCTTCCTGCGTCGCTGGGCGCAGACCGGCACGGCGGTTGTCATCGTCGAGCAGCATCTGGCTGTTACCGCCCCCTATGCCGACCGCGCCATGATCATCGAGCGCGGCCAGGTGAAGTTTTCGTGCCTCGCCTCCGAACTGGACGAGAAGCTGAACGCTCCGGCTGTCGCGGCGGAGTAAGGGCTGATGAACGACGAGGGCGCGGTCGGGGACCAAGTTTCGGGCGCGAATGCCGGAGACCCTGAAAACGGGCCGCGCGCCTATATCAGTTTCCGGGGGCAGGTCGAGCCGCGCTGGCTCGACGTCAACCGGCACATGAACGTGTCCTGGTACGACCACGTGTTCGATATCGCCGAAAGCGATCTGTTCGAGGTCTTCGGTATCCATGACGACTACATCAGGCGCACCAGCTACAGCTTCTTTCGGCTGGAAAAAAGCGTTCGCTACGAACGGGAACTGATGCCGGATGCAAAGCTGGAAGCCCGCAGCGTCGTGCTGTGGACCGACCTGAAGCGCGTCCACCACTTCCACGAATTGTGGAATGTCGACCAAAATTACCGCGCCGCGACGGTCGAAGGCCTGTCGATCCATGTCGACCTGCGCCTGCGCAAGGCAGCCAGGATCGTCGAGGCTGCCGTGGCCGATCCGCTGACAAGGCTTGCCCAGGAGCACGCGCGCCTGCCGTGGCCCAAGGGCGTAGCGCGGCGAGACTTCAGGGCAAGGACGTGACGTTCAGCGACCTCGAATTCGACTATGTCGTCGTGGGCGCAGGTGCGGCCGGCTGCGTGCTCGCCGCACGCCTGTCCGAGAACCCCAATGTGCGGGTTGCCGTCATAGAGGCCGGCGGGCTGGACAAGGACATGTTGATCCGTATTCCGGGCGCCAATGTCGTGACCGGCACGCATCCCGCCTACAACTGGAGCTACGAGAGCGAACCGGTGCAAGCGCTGGGCGGCCGCAAGCTCTATTGGGCCCAGGGCAAGCTCGTCGGCGGCTCCAGTTCGATCAACGGCATGATGTACATGCGCGGCCACCGGCGCGACTACGACAACTGGAAGGCGCTGGGCAATGACGGTTGGGGTTATGACGATGTTCTGCCCTATTTCAAGAAATCCGAGACCAACGAGCGCGGCGCCAACGACATTCATGGCGGCAGCGGGCCGATGCAGGTGTCGAAGGGACAGGGCACTGCCCCCGTCTGCGACATGTTCCTCGATGCGGCGGCCGACGAAGGCTTGCCGCTGACCGACGACCTCAACAAGGACGCGGCCCAAGCCTTCGGTCATGTCGACCTGACCATTGGCAAGGGCAAGCGTTCAAGCACGGCTGCGGCCTTCCTGCACCCGGCGCTGAAGCGGCCGAACCTGACGCTGATCGTCAACGCCCCGGTCAAGCGGGTGGTGATCGAGGCGGGGATCGCCACCGGAGTGGTGTTTGCCCATGAGGGCCGGCCACGCGTGGCGCGCGCGGTCAAGGAAGTGATACTCAGCGGTGGCGCAGTCAACTCGCCGCAATTGTTGATGCTGTCGGGCGTGGGCGACGCGAGCAGCCTGCAGCGTCTCGGCATCAAGGTAAACGCAGACAGCCCCGAGGTCGGACAGAACCTGCAGAACCACCCGATGTACCGGCTGATGTACACGACGACCAAGCCGGTCAGCGCCTACAGTCACGTCAAGCCGTGGGGGGCATTGAAGGCCGGCGCGCAATATGTGTTCCAGCGTCGTGGCGTGCTGAGCCGCGGGCTGTTTCCAACATCAGGCTATTTCCACGCCGTCGAGGGCGATCCCAGCAGCGAAATCCAGGTCTGCATGGCACCGGCAACAGTGATCCGCCGTGGTCCCGGGGTGCTTGGTATCCTGCCGCGGGAACATGGCTTCACGCTGTTGCTCAACCATGGCTCGCCCTACAGCCGGGGCCAAGTCACACTCAAGTCGGCCGATGCGATGGCGCATGCCGCGATCTCGCCGAACTATTTCTCTGATCCGCGCGATCTCAAGATTCTGACGGAGGGAGCCGCCCGGACGCGTGCGATCGTCAACCAGCCGGCTTTGCGCAATGTGCTTGCCAAGGAACTGTTGCCGGCGCGGCCGATCCGTTCGCTCGACGACATCGCCGAGGACATTTTGGCGACGGCCGTGACGCACTACCACGCTGCCGGCACCTGCCGGATGGGTGCGGACACAGACTCGGTGGTCGATCCACAACTGCGGGTGCGTGGTGTCGAAAGGCTGCGTGTCGCCGACGCGTCGATCATGCCGGTGCTGGTCAACGGCAACACCTATGCCGCGACAGTCATGATCGCGGAGAAGGCTGCCGATATTATCAAGGCGGCTGCCTAGGCTGTTTGCCTTCTAAATAAGATAGTTAGCGAACGAAGATGATGGAGTAGACGAGATGGAAAAGCGCGTTCTCGGCCGCACGGGCCTTGAGGTTTCGGTTGTCGGTCTCGGCTGCAACAATTTTGGCGGCATGATCAGGAGTCTCGACACCGAGGGCGCCCGCAAAGTGGTGCATGCCGCGCTCGATGCCGGCATCACGCTGCTCGACACCTCGGATTCCTACGGCGTCAATGGTGGGTCGGAGATCACTTTGGGCGAGGTGCTCGGCGACCGGCGCAAGGATGTGGTGTTGGCGACCAAGTTCGCCTCGCCGCTCAACCGCGAGAAGAGCAATCGCTACAACGGATCGCGCGGCTACATCATGAATGCTGTCGAAGACAGCCTGCGCCGGCTCAAGACTGACTACATCGACCTCTACCAGTACCATTTCCCCGATCCGCAGACGCCAGTCGAGGAGACGCTGCGGGCGCTCGACGATCTCGTGAAGCAGGGCAAGGTCCGCTATCTCGGCTGCTCGAACCTGCCGGCATGGATGCTGGTCGATGCCAGCTGGACTTCGCGCCATCACAATCTGCACAGCCTGCAATCCACCCAGGCCGAATACAATCTGATCTCGCGCACGGCCGAGACCGAGCTGTTCCCGGCGATGCACCGCACCGGCATGACGCTTTTGCCCTATTTCCCGCTGGCGAGCGGCCTCCTGACCGGCAAATACCGCAAGGGTCAGGCGCTGCCGGAGGACACGCGCATGAACATGGCCTATTTCAAATCCGGCCTGACCGACGCCAATCTCGACAAGGTCGAGAAGCTGATCGGCTTCAGTGAAGCGCGCGGACGCACCATCCTCGAGCTGGCGTTTTCCTGGCTGGCCTGCCAGCCGATCGTTTCCAGCGTAATTGCGGGTGCCACCCGTCCCGAGCAGGTGGTGGCCAATGCAGCGGCTGCCTCGTGGAATCTGACGGCAGCGGAGCTCGCCGAGATCGATACGATCTGCAAATGATCGTGCGGCAAGTGATTGTGCGGCGCACAAAGTTGCCGGCGCTTTAGTCCCTTTGGACGATTGCACCCCTTGGCGGGGAACGTAGTTTCTCCGGAGCTACCAAGTTGAATTGTCAGCGGAAACCCTTGATATGAGCGATCTGGTTGAGCCGCGTACGGCAGACATCATCTATGAGACGGGCGAGCCGGTCCTCTACGAAACCGAGGGACCGATCGCCTGGGTGACGATGAATCGCCCGACGTTCAACAACGCCCAGAACTCCCAGATGACCTATGCGCTCGACGATGCCTTCAAGCGCGCAGTCGACGACGACACGGTGAAGGTCATCATCCTGCGCGGCGCGGGGAAGCATTTTTCTGCCGGCCACGACATCGGCACGCCGGGTCGCGACGTCAACAAGACCTTCGACCGTCGCCTGATGTGGTCCGACCACACCAACAAGCCGGCTGCCGAAATGCTCTACACCAGGGAGCACGAGGTCTATCTCGGCATGTGCCGACGCTGGCGCGACATCCCCAAGCCGACGATCGCACTTGTGCAGGGCGCCTGCGTCGCCGGCGGGTTGATGCTTGCCTGGGTCTGCGACTTCATCGTCGCCACCGACGATGCCTTCTTCCAGGATCCGGTGGTGCGCATGGGCATTCCAGGCGTCGAGTATTTCGCACATGCCTTCGAGCTGCCGCCGCGCGTCGCCAAGGAATTCCTGATGATGGGTGAACGCATGCCGGCGTCACGCGCCGAGCAGTTCGGCATGGTCAACAAGGTGGTTGCCCGCGACGAACTGGAAGGCGCCGGTCGGGCCATGGCCGAAAAGCTGGCGCAGTATCCGCGCCTCGGCCTCTGGCTGTCCAAGCAGGCGATCAATCATGTCGAGGACCTGCGCGGAAAGCGCACCGCCATGGACGCGCATTATCACATGCATCATTTCGCCCATGCCCAGAACGACCTGACCACCGGCAACACGCTGGGCGGACAAGACGCCAAGAGCATGGCCGCCGCCAACAAGAAGCAGGCCGGCGAGGCTTGAGCCCGCCGCCGACCAACGGGAATTTCCAAGCGTGGATCTTGATTACACCGACGAGCAGCAGGCCTTCCGCCAGGAAGTGCGCTCCTGGCTCGAAAAGCATGTGCCCAGCAAGCCGCTGCCGTCCTTCGATGCCAGCCGCGAGGGTTTTGAGGCGCATCGCGCATGGGAGCGCGTGCTGGACGAGGGCCGCTGGGGCATGGTGACCTGGCCGGAAAGCTATGGCGGGCGCGGGCTCGACCTGATCCAGTGGCTGATCTTCGAAGAAGAATATTACCGTGCCGGCGCGCCGCTGCGCGTCAACCAGAACGGCATCTTCCTGCTCGGGCCGACGCTGATGGAATATGGCACCGAGGAGCAGAAGGCGCGCTTCCTGACCTCCATGGCCTCAGGCGACGAGATCTGGGCGCAAGCCTGGTCCGAGCCTCAAGCCGGTTCCGACCTGGCCTCGGTGCGCGCGACCGCCGTGCCTGAAGGCGACGAATATGTGCTCAAGGGCCACAAGATCTGGTCGTCGCGCGCGGTCTTCGCCGACTGGGCCTTTGGGCTGTTCCGCACCGATCCGGCGTCGCAGCGCCATAAGGGCTTGTCCCTGATCTTTTTCCCGCTCAACGCCCCCGGCGTGCGGGTGCAGGCGATCCCGCAGATCGACGGCGAGACCGGCTTTGCCGAAATCTTCCTCGACGATGTCCGCGTGTCCGCCTTCAACCGACTCGGCGGCGAGGGCGAGGGCTGGAACATCTGTATGGCAACTGCCGGCTTCGAGCGCGGCCTGATGCTGCGCAGCCCGGCGCGCTTCCAGGTGGCGGCGCGCAAGCTGGTCGAGCTCTACAAGGCGCATGAGGCCGAGGTCGAGCCAACGGTGCGCACGGCGGTGCTGCAGTCCTGGATGGACGCCGAGGCCTATGCGCTGTCGATCTACGCCACCGCATCGCGGCTTGCCGCAGGCGGCCATATCGGCGCCGAGGCCAGCACCAACAAGATCTTCTGGTCGGAAATGGACATCGCCATGCACAAGGCGGCATTGTCGATCCTGGGCGCCCGTGCGGAACTGCTGCGTACGGCGCCCGAGGCGGGCGACATCGGCCGCTGGCTGGACGGCTACTTCTTCTCGCTGGCCGGACCGATCTATGCCGGCTCGAACGAGATCCAGCGCAACATCATCGCCGAGCGTATGCTTGGGCTGCCGCGCGCATAAGGGGAGGCGAAAAGATGGATTTCCGTTTCTCCGAAGAACAGACGATGACGGCTGACGTCGTCCGTGAGTTGCTCGCTGACGTCTGCCAGCCCGCCGACCTGCGCCGATTGATGGGCGAGGGCGCTGCCCGCGACGCTTCCCGCTGGGCCAAGATTTTGGAGATGGGCCTCGCCGGTGCCCTGGTGGCTGAAGACAATGGCGGCCTCGGACTGTCGGCCATCGACTTCGTGCAGATCGCCGAGGCTTGCGGCTACGCCGGGCTGCCGGAGCCGCTGGTCGAGAATGCAGGCGTGGCGTTGCCGCTGCTTGCTGCCTTCTCCGACAATGCCCGGGTGGCCGCGCTGCTCAAGCGTGCGCTCGCCGGCGATGTAACCGTCACGGTGGCACATCCGGCCAATTCGTTCGTCGCCGATGCCGATACGGCCGAGGCGGTACTCGTCGTCCGCGACGGTGCTGTCCATCTCGTCGAAACCGCCAAGGCAAGGATCGTGGCGCAGCCGAGTGTCGATCCGTTCCGCCGGCTGTTCACGGTTGAATTCGAGCCGAGCGACGCAACGCTGGTTGCCGGCGCCAGCGAGGCCGCAGTCCCGCTGGCTGCCGCTCTCGACCGTGGCGCGCTGTTTGCAGCCGCTCAGATGCAGGGTCTAGCCCAGCGCTGCGTCGATCTCGGTGTCGCCTATGCCAAGGAACGCCAGCAGTTCGGCAAGCCGATCGGCTCCTACCAGGCGGTCAAGCATCACCTCGCGACCGCCCAGGTGAAGATCGAGTTCGCTCGTCCGGTGCTGCATGCGGCAGCCGCCCAGCTCGAGCAGAGCGATCTCTACAGCCGCGCTCGCATCTCGCAGGCCAAGCTTGCCTGCACTGATGCCGCCGACGTCGCGGCTCGGACCTCGATCCAGGTGCATGGCGCCATGGGTTATTCCTGGGAGGTGGACGTTCACTTCTTCCTCAAGCGTGGCATCGCGTTGACCAGTTGGTGGGGCGGCACTGCCTTCCATCGCGAGCGCGTCGCAGCCCGCGTCTTTGCGCGTCCGCTCGGACCCGAACACACCTTTGCCGGAGAGGCCTGATATGCCTGAAGCCTATATCGTCGACGCCGTCCGTACGCCGGTCGGCCGCAAGAAGGGCTCGCTTGCCGCCCTGCATTCGGCAGACCTTGGTGCCCAGCCGATCAAGGCGCTGATCGCCCGCACCGGCATCGACCCGAACGCGGTCGATGACGTCATCTATGGCTGCACCGACACGATCGGCTCGCAGGCCGGCGACATCGCCCGCACCTGCTGGCTGGTGGCGGGTCTGCCCGACCATGTGCCTGGTGTAACCGTCGACCGCCAGTGCGGTTCGGCACAGCAGGCGGTGCACTTCGCCGCGCAGGCGGTGATGAGCGGTACGCAGGAGCTGGTGATTGCCGGCGGCGTGCAGAACATGAACATGATCCCGATGGCGTCGGCCATGCTGGTCGGGCCGCAGTTCGGCTTCCCCGATCCGTTCAGCACCTCGCCGGGCTGGCGCGCCCGCTACGGCGACCAGGAGGTCAGCCAGTTTCGCTCGGCCGAAATGATCGCCGAGAAGTGGCAGTGCAGCCGCGACGAGATGGAGCAGTTCGCGCTGGAGAGCCACCAGCGCGCCATTGCCGCCATCGACGCGGGCCGGTTCACCAATGAGATCGTGCCGGTCGGCGACTTCGCCGTGGACGAGACGCCGCGCCGCGACACATCGCTCGACAGGATGGCGACGTTGAAGACGCTGGTCGAAGGCGGTCGCGTGCATGCCGGCGTCGCCAGCCAGAACGCCGATGCGGCGGCTGCACTGCTGATCGCCTCGGAACAGGCGGTGAAGGACCACAACCTCAAGCCGCGCGCCCGCATCCACCACATCAGCGTGCGCGGCGACGACCCGGTCTGGATGTTGACAGCGCCGATCCCGGCGACGCGCCATGCGCTTATGAAGACCGGCCTGAAGATCGAGGACATCGACCTGTTCGAGTGCAACGAGGCCTTTGCCTCGGTCCCGCTCGCCTGGATCAAGGACCTTGGCATTCCACGGGACAAGGTGAACGTCAATGGCGGCGCGATCGCACTCGGCCATCCGCTCGGCGCCACCGGCGCGCGCATCATGACCACGATGCTGAACGAACTCGAGCGCCGCAACGGCCGCTATGCGCTGCAGACCATGTGCGAAGGCGGCGGCCAGGCCAACGTGACCATCATCGAGAGGCTCTGACCATGCCGTGCTATGCCTTTGAAGGCATCGTGCCGGTGGTCGACCCCACTGCTTACCTGCATCCGACGGCTGTGCTGATCGGTGACGTGACCATCGGGCCGCGCTGCTACATCGGCCCCGGGGCGTCGCTGCGGGGCGATTTCGGCCGCATCACAGTCATCGGCGATGCCAGCGTGCAGGACAATTGCACCTTGCACACCGGCTCGGGCTCGGACTGCATCGTCGGCCGCGGCGCGACCGTAGGCCACGGCGCCATCCTGCATGGCTGCACGGTGGGCGAGAATGCACTTATCGGCATGAATGCCGTGGTGCTCGACGGCGCCGTTATCGGCGACGACAGCCTGGTGGCAGCGCTCAGCCTGGTGAAGAACGAGGTGGTGACGCCTCAACGTAGCCTGATCGCCGGCAATCCAGCCAAGGTGATCAAGGAAATGCCGGAAGCCGCTATCATTTGGCGCAACAATGGCGACGGTGAGTATCAGCGGCTGGCCGACCGGTCGCTTGCCGATCTCGTGGAATGCGAACCGCTCCGCGTCGCGGAACCTGGCCGCAAACGCAACACCGGCAAGGCGCGCGCTGTGCGCCTGTCGACCAAGACAAAGTGAGAAGGACTGACATGGCAGCGATCTGCGAAAACAGGGTTGTGATCGTCACCGGCGCCGGCCGCGGCCTCGGTCGCGCCTATGCGCTGGGCCTCGCGGCCGAAGGCGCGAAGGTCGTGGTCAACGATCTCGGCGTCGGCACTCATGGCGACGCGACGGCGGAGACGCCGGCGCAGCAGGTGGTCGACGAGATCAAGGCCATGGGCGGCCAGGCCGTCGCCAACTATGATGACGTCACCGATTTCGAGGCCGGCGGCCGCATCGTCAAGGCCGCACTCGACGCCTTTGGTGACCTGCATGCCGTGGTCAACAATGCCGGCTTCGTGCGCGACCGCATGTTCGTGTCATGCACGCCCGATGAATGGGACGCGGTACTGCGCGTGCATCTGCGCGGCCATTTCTGCGTCAGCAGACACGCCGTCGACTATTGGCGCGCCCAGCAGAAGGCCGGCAAGACGGTCGACGCCCGCATCATCAACACCTCTTCGGGCGCCGGCCTGCAGGGTAGCGTCGGCCAAAGCGCCTATTCGGCGGCCAAGGGCGGCATCGCTTCGCTGACACTGGTCCAGGCAGCCGAGCTCCGCCGCTACGGCATCACCGCCAATGGTCTTGCGCCGAATGCCCGCACGCGCATGACAGAGACCGCCTTTGCCGAGGCCATGCAGGCCAAGGACGGCGAGTTCGATATCTTCGCGCCTGAGAACACCGCACCCCTGGTTGCCTGGCTGTGCAGTTCGGCGTCGGCTGAAGTGACCGGCCAGATCTTCGAGCTGATCGGCGGCAAGATCCGCATCTGCCTCGGCTGGAACGACGGCCCTGAATTCGACAAGGGCAGCCGATGGGACGCAGCCGAGCTCGGCGACCGGATCAAGGAACTGGTGGCCACGCGTCCGGCACCGAAGGCGGTCTACGGGGCGTAGCCGAGCCACTGCGTCAGGAAGAACTGAAGGGCGTCGGGCAACCGGCGCCCTTTTCTTTGGTCAATGCAGTATCCCCGGGGATGCCGCATCCCGGGGGACGCGCAGTCTGGGCAACGCGGCCAAGAAAAAAGGGCGGCGCTTGCGCACCGGCCCTTGGGGAAAAGTCTGCACCTGCCGCTCCGGACCCCGCATCGGAGGGCAGGCGCACGCGATCAGGCGTCTTGGGGGACCTCTTCGCGCAGAATGTTCTTGAGCACCTTGCCTTGCGGGCTGGTGGGCAGGGACGGACGGATCTCGACGCTGCGCGGGCACTTGTAGTTGGCCATGTTGGCGCGCGACCAGTCGATGATGTCCTTCTCGGTGGCGCTGGTGCCCGGGCGCAGCACGACATAAGCCTTGCCGACCTCGCCGAGACGCTCGTCTGCCACACCGATCACGGCAACGATGCCGATGGCCGGGTGCTGACTCAGGATGCGCTCGATCTCGGCCGGATAGCAGTTGAAGCCACCGGTGATGTACATGTCCTTGAGACGGTCCTCGATGCGCAGGTTGCCGTCGCTGTCGAAGTAACCGATATCGCCGGTGTGCAGCCAGCCCTCGGGGTCGATGGTCTTGGCCGTCGATTTTGGATCGTTGAAGTAGCCCTTCATGACGATGTAGCCGCGGATCACCACTTCGCCGGGCTTGCCGTCGGGCAGGAAATGGCCGTCGTCGCCCATGATACGGACTTCGACGCCGGGAGCCGCCTTGCCGGCAGTGTTGGCAATCACCTCATCCGGGTCCGACGCCAGGCACATGGTGCCGTAGCCGCCGCACTCGGTCAGCCCATAGCCGTTTACAACGCCGGCGAAGCCGAGTTCCTCGCGCATACGCCGGATGAGGATCGACGGCACGACCGCGCCGCCGGTGACGCCGAGGCGCAGGCTGGAGGTGTCGAATTTTGCCAGGTCCGGATGCTGGAGCATGCCCTGGAAGATGGCGGGCGGACCGGGGATGACGCTGATCTTCTCTTCGGCGACGCGCTTGAGGATTTCGCCGGCATCATAGGTGAGATGCGGCATCAGAACCGCGCCACGCATCAGCGAAACGATGGCGCCGGAGCGATAGCCGAAGGCGTGGAAGAAAGGGGGGATGACCAGGATGCGGTCATGCTCGCGGATACCGACACGCGTTGCCCAGGCATCGATCGCCTGAAGGCACTGCTGGTGACCGTACATGACGCCCTTGGGATAACCCGTGGTGCCCGAGGTGAACAGCATGTCGCAGAGATCGTCCGGACCGACAGTGGCCTCGCGTGCGGCAAGCTCGGCATCGCTGATGCTGTCGCCCGATGCAACGAAGCTCTCCCAGTCGCGATCGCCTTTGCTGCCGTCGCCGATGACGACAACTTCGCGCAGCAGGTCGCGCGTCTCGGCACGGAGCTGGTCAGGGTAATAGGTGTTGAGGAAGTCGCCGACCGAAAACAGCACCGAGGTGCCGCTGCGCTTGACCAGCTCGGCGATTTCCGCGCCCTTGAAGCGGGTGGAGGCGGGAATGAGCACGGCGCCTGCGGTGACGAGGCCAAGGGCTGTGGCGAACCATTTCCAGGTGTTGGGCGCCCAGACCATGATGCGGTCGCCCTTCTCGACACCGGCTGCGATCATCGCCTTGGCGACGCGCTTGCGCATCGCGTCGAGCTCGACGAAGTTCAGCACGACGCCATTGTCCTCAACGGCCGTGCGTGTGCCATAGAGCTCGGCGGCGCGCGCGCAGAGGGCAGGAATGGTGGTGAACTTCCAGTCGGCGTCTTCTGAGATCATCTGTCTACCTGGAGGCACTGGGCCTGTTCGACGGTATGGCGGCCGCGGACGGTCACCGGGCTAGTTTGGCGGGAACATAGGCGTCGGCGGGCGGCCAGCATCGTCCGAAGAGACGAATAAACCTTACGGCGACCGACATAAAGGCTGTAGGACTGCGTACAGACGCGCGCGACGGACCATGCCTGGAGTTATGACATGAGCAATGCCCCGCAACCTGTTGGCTCGACCTTCGAGGGCAGGGTCGTCATCGTGACCGGTGGCACCAAGGGCATTGGCCGGGCGATCGCCGAGGGTTTTCTCGGCGCGGGCGCAACCGTCGTCGTCTGCGCACGCACCGAGCCGGACAGCCTGCCGCATTCGAACGGCAACAGGGCGATCTTCATGCAATGCGACGTGCGCACGGCCCAGGCCTGCAAGGAGCTGGTCGACCGTGTCGGCGAGGAGCATGGCCGTATCGACGTGCTGGTCAATAACGCCGGCGGCTCGCCCCATGTCGACGCAGCGACGGTATCGCCGCGCTTCTCCGACGCCATCGTCAATCTCAACCTGATGGCGCCCGTCTACATGTCGCAGGCCGTTTACCACTGGATGGCGAGGCTGCCGGAAGGCGGCAACATCATCAACATCGCCAGCGTGTCCGGCCGCCGGCCGTCGCCAGGCACCTCGGTCTACGGCGCGGCCAAGGCTGGCCTGCTCAGCCTGACCACCAGCCTTGCGCAGGAATGGGCGCCCAAGGTGCGCGTCAACGCCATCATCGTCGGCCTCATCGAGACCGAAAAAGCCGATGAGACCTATGGCTCACGCGAGGCACAGCAGGCGATTGCCGCCTCGGTGCCGATGAAGCGCATGGGGCGTGGAGACGACATCGCCCGCGCCGCCCTCTACCTCGCCAGTCCGACGGCGACCTTCGTCACCGGTGCGCAGCTCGAGGTGCATGGCGGCGGCGAGACACCGCTGTTCCTCGACCTGATCAAGCGTTACGCGCCGGACGCGAACTGACCGTGGCCGATCGCGCGGAAGTATCTGGTGCCGCGCCCGATCACGACCGGCTGGTCGAACTGCTCTATGCCGGTATCGGCGAAGCAAAGCCCTTCGACAGTTTTCTCAAGGGGTTGCGGGCATCGGTTGATGCTGAAAGCAGTACGCTGATCATCGAGCGCCAGCGCCGCGACCGACCGGGTGCGATCTATTCCGGGGCGGCGTCGGAAGAGCGCATCGCGCGCTACAACGACCTCTACACGCAAGACCCGTTCATCGACCTGCCGCTCGGCAAGGTGACGACGCTTGCCGAGCTTGTCGGCGAGGGAGGATTTTCCCGCTCGGAATTCATGACGAGTTTCATGACCGGCTCGGGCTGGATGCATGTCGTGGGTGCCGATATCGTCGAGCCCTCCGGGGCGCGGGTGCGGATGCGTGCGACACGTGTGCTGGGTCGGGACAATTTCGGTACGGCCGAACGAGAGTCGTTCCGACGGCTGTTGCCGCATCTGACGCAGGCGATGGGGCTATTCCTCAGGCTGAACGGGCTCGAGGCCGAGCGCGAGCTGTTCGCCGGTGCGCTGGGGCGGTTGGCGGTGGGCGCCATCATCGTCGACCGTGACTGCCGCATTCTGCAGGCAACGCCACAGGCCGAAGCGATCCTGGCCGAAAAGGACGTGCTAAAGAACGATCGCGGCAGGCTGCGCCTGCTCGACGAGGCCGGACCGAGCGGTGCGTTCACCACGGCGGTGGCCGAGATTGCCGAGACGAGCGACGCCTCCTTTGCCGGCTCGCGCGCGTTTTCGATTCATCGTTCCTGCGGCGAGGCGCTCGGGCTCGTCGTCAGGCCGGCACCGCATTCGGCCAAGCTGCATGCGCCGCTGCGCGGCGCGGCACTCGTCATCATCGCCGACGCCGGCAGCAACGTTGCGCCGCAGCCTGCGGTGCTTGTCAGGCTGTTTGGCCTGACGCCGGCAGAAGCGGAGCTTGCGGCGCTGATGGGGCAGGGTCTCGACCTCGACGATGCCAGTGCCACGCTCGGCATCACCAAGAACACCGCCAAGGCGCATTTGCGCATGGTGTTTTCCAAGACCGGAGTGAGCAGGCAGAGTGAGCTCGTGCGGCTGCTGCTGCGCTCGGTCGACGAGCTGAGCTAACGGCCAACCGCAATTTCTGGGCTCGCCCGTTCGAACGATGCCTCAGGGCCCTGTTCTGCGCGATGCTGCGATCGTTGCAGGACGTGGAGGAGCGCGGAATGTCCATTGAGGTCGACGAGCTGGTGGCGGACACGCGAGCGGCGATGCGCCGGCTGGCGAAGTCGGTGGTGATCCTGACCACAAGCCATCAAGGCCAGCGGCTGGCCATGGCCGCGACCGCTGTCGACAGCCTGAGCATGGAGCCGCCGTCACTGCTCGCCTGCGTCAACCGGAGCGCCTCGATCTTCGCCGCGTTCCAGGCGAAAGTACCATTCTGTGTCAACATATTGGGACGAAATCATGAAGCATTGGCGCAACGTTGTGGCGGCCAGGTGAAGGGCGAGGCGCGCTTCGCCGAGGGTGACTGGCGCGAGCGCCAGGGCATTCCTTATCTTGGCGACGCCCAAGCCAACATCTTCTGCGCCAATGACGGAGAATTCTATTATGGTACCCATGGCGTGTTCGTTGGGCGGGTTACCGACGTCGCACTGTTCGGCAGCATCGAGCCGCTGATCTATGCCGACGCCCGCTACGTCGGCGCGCATCTGGCAATGTGATACAAAGTGATACAAACGCCTATCGACCAGGCAGCGGAAAGGCCCGATGGTTGTGCCGGCCTTTGTCATTTCCGGTGCGGGAAAAGGCGGCCGGCTCCTGGGTGCCGACCGCTGGTAACCTATTCGGCGGCAGCGACGCGCAGCTTCTTGCCGCGGAAATGCGGGATCACCTCGCTGCCAATCAGCTCGATCGTCTCCATGATCGCTTCATGCGGCACGGTGCCCATCTGCGACAGGAACATGATCTCGTCGGCACCGGCCTCGAACAGGCGCTCGACATAGCGGATACAATCCTCTGGCGTGCCATAGGCGTCGTTGATGTCGTCGAGATAACCATAGGCCTGCGGATTGTAGGCGATCTTGTCTTCGCCGAGCTTGGCGAACTTGTGCTCGCGCACCTTGTCGAGCGCCGCCAGATGCTCTTCCGGGCTCATGTCGTCGACCTCAGGCTTGGGACCGCCCTGATACCAGTGCGACAGCGCCTCGGCGAAGAAGCGCTGGCCACGCAAGCCGATGCGGCGGGCCTTGTCCCGGTCGCGCAGGACGATGGCCGGGCACAGGGCGGAGAGGTGCTCGGTCGGGCGGAATCCGACCTGGTCCTCTGGTTTGCGCTCGGCAAAGGCCTTCCGATAGGCATCGCTCTTGGTCTTGATCTCGTCGGGGCCGCCGAAACCCATGACCAGCGCACCGAGGCCACGCGAGCCGGCTGTCAACACCGCCTCCCAGCGTGTGCAGGCCATGTACATGCGCGGGTGCGGTTGCTGCAGCGGCTTGGGATGGACGGGGCGGGCTGGAAACCTGATGTACCGGCCGTCATGCTCGACCACTTCTTCGGTGAAGAGGCGCGGGATCAGATACATGCTCTCGTCGATCAGCGGCTGCAACTCGGCCAACTGGTAGCCAAAGGCACCGGCCTCCTGCTGGCTGCCGCCCTTGCCGACACCGAAATTGACGCGGCCATTCGACAGGATGTCGAGCATGGCGACACGTTCGGCGACCTTGATGGGATGGTTCATCGCCGGCGGCAGGCAGACGACGCCATGGCCGATCTCGAGCCTCTTCGTCTGGCCGGCGACAAAGGCGAGGAAGGTTTCCGGTGCCGACATGTGCGAATATTGCGTCAGGCCATGGTGCTCGACGCACCAGACCCCGTCGAAGCCGCTCCTGTCGAGCTGCACGCACTGTTCCACCATCTCGCGGAAAACCTGCTGCTCGGCCTCCCGATGGGTTTCGGCGATCTGCGCCTCGTAGATCATGGAAAATTTCACTGGCAGGATCCTCCGCTTGAGACAATTGCCCTTTCGGCATGAGCTGGAGTGTCCGGCTGGCAATCACGAAATTCATCGTTCGATCGGGTGAGGGCCGTTTTGCTGCTGATGGCATTGGGCCAGGCGAGGCAGCTGCTGGCTCAATTCAATGGTCCTTATGGACGATGCCTGCCAATCACGTTAGGCCGAAACGGCGGCATCGATTTCCGTGGAGACCAGACTATGACTTCCAGCATTCGCAGCCGGCGCGCCATTGTCGCCGCCCTGATGTCGTTCACCGCCCTGGCAGCTGCCGGCACGGCCAGGGCCGAAGAGACGATCAAGATCGGCGGCATCATGTCGCTGACCGGCGCGGGCGCCTCGATCGGCAAGAATGCCGAGGTCGCCTGGAAGCGTGCTGTCGACGACATCAACGCCGCCGGTGGCATTCTCGGCAAGAAGGTCGAGCTGGTGCTGGCCGACACGATGACCGACCCGACGCATGGCGTCAGCGAGATGCGCCGCCTCATCGAAAGCGAGAAGGTTGCGGCGGTAGTTGGCCCGGCAACCAGCCAGGAAACGACGCCGCTGATGCCGATCGGCACCGAAGCCAATATCGCCCAGGTTTCAAGCGCCGCCTCGACGCAGCTGACCCCGCAGGTCGGCCCGTACCACTTCTCCACCTCGCCGATCGGTGAGAACCAGATGATCCCCAACATCGCCTATGCGCTCGATACGCTGAAGCTGACCAAGCTGGCGCTGATCTCGGACAATGGCGGCATGTCGAAGGCGGCGGTGTCCGACATCGTCAACTACATGAAGGGCAAGGGCGTGGAGCCGGTCGCCATCCAGGAATTCGCCTTCCGCACCGAGGACATGACCCCGCAGCTGTTTTCGCTGCGAAACTCCGAGGCCGAAGCGGTGCTGCTGATCAACTCGATCGGCGACGACGCCCGCAAGATGCTGGAAAATCGCTATGACATCGGCTGGGACGTTCCCGTGCTGGCGAGCCTGACCATGACCAACTACGCCGTCGGCAACGCCGCCACAATCGGCACCGAGCCGTTCGAGGGCGTGTATTCGGTGCAGTTCGAGGGCATGACCTTCTGCCCGGGCGACGCGCTCGGCGAGAAGCCGTTCGCCAAGTTCGCCGAGAAGGCCAAGGCCGATATTGCCGATCTCGACCGCATGGGCGGACCCTCGGCGCTGGTGCCCTATTACATCCAACCCTTCATCCTGGCTGCCGCCATGAACGGTTCGGGCAAGACCGACGGCAAGTCGGTTGCGGCCTGGATCGAGGCCAACGCCGGCGAGATCAAGACGCTGACGGGCAAACTGGCGGCCAGCGCCGACAACCACTTCCTGCCGTCGGTCGAGAGCCTCAAGGTCGTCAAGAACCCATACCAGCTGCGCGAGGACGGTCTCGTCGAACGTGCCGACTGCGCCCAGTAAGCAGCAGAACGGTTTCAACTTGCGAAAGGCGTCGCCGGTTTCCGGCGGCGCCTTTTTCATTGGCTCACCCGATCGAACGATGCGGCGAGTCTTGGGGCTGGCTTTCACTCCAGCCGAAGAAATGCCGCGGAGGTTGGTTATGGAATTGGCGCTCGATGCAGATATTGCCGCGATGGCGGAGGTCGTCGCCAGGCGGCCGCCGCTCGACCTCGTCAATGTCGACATCCCGGCGTTGCGCGTTGCCGTGAACGCGGCGGGATGGCCGACGGAGCGCACCGAGATGGCCGCGGTCGAGAACATCACCGTTGCCGGCGGTGCCGGAGACATCCCGGCGCGACTCTACAAGCCACGTCAGGGCAAGGCATTGCCGCTGCTGGTCTTCCTGCATGGCGGCGGCTTCGTGCTGTGTTCGCTGGATACGCATGACAATTTCTGCCGGGCGCTGGCCAAGGCGGGCGATTGCGCGGTGCTGTCGATCGACTACCGGCTGGCGCCGGAACACAGGTTCCCGGCAGCCTACGAGGATGCTTTGGCGGCTCTGGAGTGGGCGGCGGCCAACGCTATCACGCTCGGCTGCGACGGCAGGAGGCTGGCGCTTGCCGGAGATAGTGCCGGGGGCAATCTGGCGGCAGCTGCCGCACTCCATGCCTCATCGGAGGTCCGCCTGAAACTGCGACACCTGTTGCTTTTCTATCCTGCTTCGGATCCCACGGCTTCCGGCACGAGTTACGACACTTTCCCGCAGACTCCATTCCTTAGCGCGGGAATGATGCGCTGGTACTGGCGGCAATATGTGGGTGAGCCGGCTGGCTTGGCAGATCCCCGTGTCGCGCTGCTTCGGTCCGTCGATCTTGCCGGGCTGCCGCAGACGACGATCGCCATTGCCGAATTCGATCCCTTGCGCAGTGAGGTCGAGGCCCTTTACACAGCGCTGGCCGAGTCCGGTGTTGATGTGGAAGCCAGGCGCTACGACGGTGTCTCGCACGGCTTTGCCAGCATGGTCGGATTGATCGGCAAAGCGCGGCTGGCGATCGACCACGGTGGCGCCAGGCTGCGCGATGCATTTGCCAGGAACGCCTGAGATGCTGGAGGCAAGGCTGGCGCGCGCCGAGGCAATGCTCGACATCATCGCGCTCGAGGCGCGCTATGCGCGCGCCTGGGACTGCTGCAATGGCAAGGCATGGGCCGATGTGTTCACTGCGGACGGCGTGTTCGAAATCGCGGCCGTCGGCGACCGCTCGGCGCTCAAGGTTGAGGGCAGGGAGCAACTGTCGGCTTTCTGCTTCGATTTCACGGCGAAATTCTCCGGCGTTCATGTGCCCGGTCTGCCGTTGCTCGACATCGACGGGGACGAGGCGACCGGTCACCTGCATTTCCAGTTCGTCGCCATCGGCCGGTTAACACCGAACCACACGATGAGCCGCACAGCTTGCGGCCAATATGATGTGCGTTATCGCAGGACCGAAAAGGGCTGGCGCATGGTCCATCGATTGGAAAAGGCGTTCAGCAGCGCACGAAGCGAATTCTTCGATTTCTGAGCGTTCAGCGCCTTTCCTCAAGTACCAGGTCAGCAGCGCGCCAGGCCAGCGCCATCACAGGGCCGTTGGTGTTACCCGATATCGGTGCCGGGATGACCGAGGCATCGATCACACGGAGGCCATCGACGCCATGGACGCGCAATCGCTCGTCGACGACGGCGTCGGCGTCATTGCCCATCCGGCAAGTGCCGACCGCATGCAGCCCCGACACGAAGGTCGCGCGGAAGGCAGCGAGCATGTCGTCGTCCGATTGCACTGCTGGGCCAGGCCAAAGCTCCTGCTTCACGAAGGGCTGCAATGCAGGCTGGGCGACGAAGTCGCGCATTATGCGCATCATCGAAATGGCGGTGCGCCGGTCGTTTTCCGTCGCCAGCCAGTTCGGCCGGATCGGCGGCATGTCGCGCATGTCGGCCGAGCGGATGGTAATCTCGCCGCGGCTTTCCGGCCGCAGGGCATAGCCGATGATGGTGATGCCGGGCTCGGCCTCTAGCTTCAGGCGGCCTTGCAGCAGCCCACGGGCGAAGGTGTAGGGTGACAGCGATAGCTGCAGATCCGGATAGGTGACGTCTGACGAGGAGCGGACGAACGCGCCGATTTCGGACGCACCGAAGCTCATCAGCCCCGTGCCGGCGAGATAATAGCGCAGCACCTCGCCGACGAGGCGCAGGCCACTGAAGCTGCGGTTGTGGCCATGCATTCCGGCAAGGCGATAGGGCAGCGCCACAACGAGGTGTTCGGCAAAGTTGCGGCCGACGCCGGGCAATTCGGTCACAGTCTGGACGCCAGCCGCCGAAAGCACATCATGGCGGCCGACGCCTGACACCTGCAGCAGTTGCGGTGACTGGATCGCGCCGCAGGCAACGATGACCTCGCTTGCCGACCGGGCGGTGCGTTGGCGACCGCCCACGAGATATTCGACGCCGACTGCCCGACGACCGTCGAACAGGATACGCAGAACCTGCGCGCCGGTTTGGACGACGAGGTTCTTGCGCCGCATCGCCGGTCGGAGGAAGGCGCGGGCCGCGCTCATGCGCCGCCCCATGTGGTCGACCGTATGCGTGTAGGTACCGACGCCATCGCGTCTGGCGCCGTTGAGGTCGTCGAGATGGTCGAGGCTGAGCGAAGCACCTGCATCGAGGATCGCCTGGCCGAGAGGGTCGGCGAGAGGACGAACACTGACCTGCAAGGGACCATTGCCGCCCCTGATGACATCGCCACCAAGCTGATGGTTCTCGATCTTGCGGAAGACTGGCGCCATCTCGGTCCAGCTCCAGCCCGTGACGCCGAAGTCGGCCCAGCCGTCGTAGTCCTCGGGGGCGCCCCGGCAATAGAGCATTCCGTTGATCGAGCTCGATCCGCCAAGCCCGCGGCCGCGCGCCCATGTCTCGGCTTCCGGCCGACCTTCTTCATGCTCGACAGGAAAGTTCCATGAGCGTTTCGGATGCTTCGTCAGCTTGACCCATCCCCGGGGCATCCGGACCAAGGGATGAAGGTCCGATGGTCCGGCCTCGAGGACAAGCACCCTATGTCCCGGGTCTTCGCTTAGCCTGTTGGCCACCACACAGCCGGCCGAGCCGGCGCCAACGATGATCGTGTCGAATTCTCTCATGCCGCGATGTCTTGCGCGTGCGCGTCGGCTCGCATCCTGCAAACGAACTAGCCCAGGCAAGCGTTGTTCAGGCCCAGGCCGACATATGCGGTAGTCCGCATGGACGATGTTCGGCTCGCCTGCATCCTGTGATTTCTCCTTGAGGAGTCGTCACGCCATGCCGCGTGGCGGCCTTGCGCGCACATCAATGCCGGCGCGCATCCAGACCGGCACCAAAGCCTACGTTCCTGGGGAGGAATGACATGAAGAAATCCATTCTCGCGGCAGCTTTGCTGCTGTCGACCGCGCTGACTGCCGCAGCACAGGACACCAGCGTCAAGCTCGGCGTGCTCAACGACCAGAGCTCTTCCTTCTCCGCGCTCGGCGGCACCGAGGTGACCGAGGCAGTCAAGCTGGCAATCTCCGACTTTGGCGGTCAGGTGCTGGGCAAGCCGATCGAACTGGTCTCGGCCGATCATCAGAACAAGCCCGAGATCGCACTGTCCATCGCCCGCGAATGGCTGGAGCGCGACAATGTCGACGCGCTGTTCGATGTCGCCAATTCGGCAATCGCGCTTTCGGTCAACAACCTTTTGGGCGAACAGAAGAAGCTCGGCTTCTTCGTCTCGCCGATGACCGACAAGATGACCGAGGCCGACTGCAACGGCTACGGCATGGCCTGGGCATACGACGCCTATTCGCAGGTGCGTTCGTCGGTCAGCGCCCAGCTCAAGGCCGGTGGCGAGACCTGGTTCATCCTGTCGCCCGACTATGAAGCCGGCAAGGTGCTGGAAGCCGGCGTGAAGACCGCCGTCGAGGAAGAAGGCGGCAAGATACTGGGTTCGGTGCGGGCGCCGCTCGGCACCACCGACTTCTCGTCCTACATCCTGCAGGCCCAGGCCTCGGGCGCCAAGGTTCTGGCGCTGACGGTCAATGGTCCTGAACTGGTCAATGCGCTCAAGCAGGTCCAGGAGTTCGGCCTGATCGACCAGGGCATGCGCGTGGCGCTGACCGTGCTGCACCAGTCGGATGCGCGCGCCATCGGCCTTGAAGCGCTGAAGGGCATCCAGTTTGCCGCCGCCTGGTATTGGAACACCGATGACGCTTCCAAGCACTTCAAGGAAGAGATGCAGAAGAAGACCGGCAATGCTCCGGGCTGGGTTGCGGCCGGTGCCTATTCCGCAGCGACCAATTATCTGAACGCCGTCAAGGCCGCCGGTACCGACGAGCCGACCGCGGTGCTCGCCAAGCTGCGCGAAGGCAAGATCAACGACCTGTTCGCAAAGAATGCGACGCTGCTGCCCAACGGCCGCCTCGTGCATGACATGCAGCTGCTTGAGGTGCGTGCGCCCGGCGAGGCATCCGATGCGCAGGACGTGTTCAAGGTCGTGACCACCGTTCCTGCCGACATCGCCTTCCGCTCGATCGACAAGAGCGCCTGCAAGCTGGCCAAAGGCTGATCCGACAGCGCCGGACGGCACGCTCGCCGTCCGGCGCGTCCACCCGATGGGAGTGACGACTTGCCCGGCTATCTGATCTTCGAGATCGAAATTACCGACGAGGCCGCCTGGCAGCACTATCGCGAGGTCGCCGGGCCGATCATGGCCGCCGGCGGCGGGCGTTTCGTCTTGTCGGGCGATCGAATCGAAAGCCTCGAAGGCGGCTGGCAGCCGGCGACGATCTCGGTGGTCGAGTTCCCGAGCGCTGACGCGGCGCGCCAATTCTACCATTCTGACGACTACCAGAAGGTGGTGGCACTCAGGCAGCTGGCATCACGCGGCAAGGGCATTCTCGTCGACGTATGACGGGCGCCCTGTGCCGCATATTTCCTAGAGTACGTGGAGGACAAGGTGCAGCAAGGCACTGCGGACGACTACATCATCGAGGCGTCCGGGCTGAGCCGGTATTTCTATGGCTTCGCCGCCGTAAAAGACGTCGACCTCAAGGTCCGGCGCAATACCATCCACGCCCTGATCGGCCCCAACGGCGCCGGCAAGACGACGACCTTCAACCTGATCACCAAGTTCCTGCAGCCCAGCGAAGGTACGATCCGATACAACGGCGAGGACATCACCGCGCTGAAGCCGGAAGAGGTGGCGCGCAAGGGCATCGTTCGATCGTTCCAGATTTCGGCGGTGTTTCCGCGCATGAGCGTGCGTGAAAACGTGCGCATGGCACTCCAGCGGCCGACGGGGACCTCCTATCGCTTCTGGCAAAGCGAACGCACGCTCGGCGTGCTCAACGATCGCATCGATGAACTGCTCGACGCTGTCGGCATGCTTTCCTATCGCAACCATGTCGCGGTCAATCTGCCTTACGGTCGCAAGCGCGCGCTGGAGATTGCCACGACGCTGGCGCTGGATCCCGAGATGCTGCTGCTCGACGAGCCGACCTCGGGCATGGGCCACGAGGACGTCGACCGCATCGCCGAACTGATCCGCAAGGTAGCAAGCGACCGCACTGTCCTGATGGTCGAGCACAATCTGTCGGTGGTTTCAGCCCTTTCCGACACCATCACCGTGCTGGCGCAGGGACGGGTGCTGGCCGAAGGCAACTACGAAACCGTGTCGCGCGATCCGCGCGTTGTCGAAGCCTATATCGGTGGCGCAGATGACTGAGACTTCCCAGGTGGTGCTCGACATCGCCGACCTGCATGCCTGGTACGGCGAGAGCAAGGCGCTCCACGGCATGAATTTCGACATCCGCGAGGGTGAACTCGTCACGCTGCTGGGCCGCAACGGCGCCGGCAAGACGACAGCGCTGCGCTGTATCATGGGCCTCGTGCGCAAGAAGACCGGTGTTATCACCTATCGCGGTGAGAACGTTGCGAAGCGGGCGCCCGAGATCATCGCCCGGCGCGGCATCGCCTACTGCCCGGAGGAGCGCGGCATCTTCTCGAGCCTGTCGGTGGCCGAGAATCTGGAGCTGCCGCCGGTCATCGCCAAGGGCGGCATGACCGTGGACGAGATCCTCGAGCTGTTCCCGAACCTCAAGGCGCGCTGGCAGAGCCCCGGCACCAAGCTGTCAGGCGGGGAGCAGCAGATGCTGGCCATCGGCCGCATCCTGCGCACGGGCGCCAAGCTTTTGATCTTCGACGAGCCGACCGAAGGCCTTGCGCCGGTCATCGTCAAGCAGATCGCCGTCGTGCTCGAGAAGCTGAAGGCGAGGGGCTTCACCATCCTTCTGGTCGAGCAGAACTTCCGCTTCGCTTCCAAGCTCGCCGACCGGCATTTCGTCGTCGACCACGGCAAGGTGGTCGAGCGCTTCAGCCGCGACGAACTCGCCGGCAATGAAGCCAAAATCCAAGCTTATCTCGGGGTGTGATGGCCATGATGGACCTGATTGGCGTTCCGCCAACCCTTCTTTTCGGCCAGCTGCTCGTCGGCCTCATCAACGGTTCGTTCTACGCCATGATGAGCCTGGGCGTGGCGATCATCTTCGGCATGTTGCGCATCGGCAACTTCGTCCATGGCGCGCAATACATGCTGGGTGCGTTCGGCGCCTGGTATCTCATGCGCTTGCCTGAACTGTTCCCGGGTCTTGGTCTGCCGTCGATCGGCTACTGGTGGGCGCTGGTCATCGTTCCGCTGGTGGTGGCTGTCATCGGCGCGCTGATGGAGCGCATCTTCATCCGCCGCGTCTACGATCTCGACCATGCCTACGGCCTGCTTTTGACCGTCGGCCTCGCCATGGCGATCGAGGGTGCCTTCAACGTCTACTACGGTGCCGCCGGCCAGATGTATGGCGTGCCGGAGTCTCTGAAAGGCGGCATCAATCTCGGATTCATGTTCCTGCCGATCTACCGCGCCTGGGTGATCGCTGCGGCAATCGTCGTCTGCTTCGGCACCTGGTACATGGTCGAGCGAACCAAGCTCGGCTCTTACCTCCGGGCCGCGACCGAAAATCCCGATCTCGTCCGTGCTTTCGGCATCAACGTGCCGCGCTTGTTGATGCTGACCTACGCGTTCGGTGTCGGTCTTGCCGGTTTCGCCGGCGTCATGGCAGCCCCGATCTACCAGGTCAGCCCGCAGATGGGGCAGGGCATGATCATCACCATCTTCGCCGTCGTGGTCATCGGCGGCATGGGCTCGATCTTCGGCGCCATCGTTTCCGGCCTGATGCTCGGCGTGATCGAGGGCCTGACCAAGGTCTTCTATCCGCAGGCCTCGGCAACCGTGATCTTCATCATCATGGCGCTGGTGCTGATCTTCCGCCCGGCTGGCCTGTTCGGCAAGGAGACGACGAGCCACTCGGTCGCCGACGTCTCGTCGGGCCGCTCCGGCAGCTTCCTCGAGAACGGTCGCCTGTGGCTCGCGATCTTCACGGTCGGCGGCGTGGCGTTGCCGTTCCTCGTCTATCCCGTCATGGGCATGAAGATCCTGGTGCTGGCACTGTTCGCACTCGCCTACAATCTGATCTTCGGTTACGTCGGCCTCCTCGCCTTCGGCCATGCCGCCTTCTACGGGGCATCGGCTTATGTGACTGCGCATGCCGCTGCCGCCTGGGGCCTGCCGACCGAGCTCTGCATCCTTCTGGGCGTCATGGTGGCGACGGCGATCGGCGCGTTGTTCGGCTGGTTGGCGATCCGCCGGCAGGGGCTCTACTTCGCCATGATCACGCTGGCGCTGGCGCAGATCATCTATTTCTACGGAGTGCAGGCGCCATGGACCCATGGCGAGGACGGGATCCAGTCGGTGCCGCGCGGCATGCTGTTCGGCGTCATCGATCTCTCCAACACGCTGAACATGTACTACGTGACCCTCGCCGTGTTCCTGGCCGGCTTCGCCTTCATCTACCGCATCATTCACTCGCCGTTCGGCCAGACGTTGAAGTCGATCCGCGAGAACGAGCCGCGCGCCATTTCGCTCGGCTATTCGACCGACCGGTTCAAGCTGATCGCATTCACGCTTTCGGCGATGCTGTCGGGCGTAGCAGGCGGCCTCAAGGCGATCATCTTCCAGCTGGCGTCGCTGGCCGACGTCTTCTTCATGACCTCGGCCGACGTGCTGCTGATGACGCTGATCGGCGGCGTCGGCACGCTGCTTGGACCGGTGGTCGGTGCGGCAGTGCTGGTGACGCTGCAACGCGAGTTGGCCACCCTCGGTGCCTGGGTCGTGGTGGTGCAGGGCATCATATTCGTTCTCTGCGTGCTGTTCCTGCGCAAGGGCATCATCGGCACGCTGGAGGAATTCCTGGCGAACCGCGCCGAGCGCAAGGCCCAGCAGACGGCCGACCACACCGAGGCCACCACCAAAATCACGGCAGCACCATGAGCGCGCCGTCGACTCTGGTCATCGGCATGGGGCCTGGGCTTGGCCAGGCTTTGGTGAAGAAGTTCGCGCGTGAAGGACATCGTGTTGCCTTTGTCGGCCGCCGCGCAGAAGCGATTGCACGCTACGAGCAGGAGCTGCGGGCCGAGGGCCTCGACGTTGCCGGATTTGTCGGCGACGCCGGCAAGCCCGAAGAGATGGACCATGTCCATGCGGCGATCCGCGAGCGGCATGGCGATGCCGAGGCGCTGATCTACAATGCCGCCATCATCGAGCCGGCGCGGTTCGTCACGCCGTCGCGGCTGGGCGAGGTGAAATACGGCACCGCCGACGGCTGGAAGTCGCATGGTGAGGCGGCCAGCGTCGACTACGTCGTCGACGCCTTCAGGACCAACGTGGCTGGTGCGCTGCATGCGGCCCAGGCCGTTGCGCCAGGAATGATCGACCGCGGCCGCGGTACGATCCTGCTCACCGGTGGTGTGCTTGCCTTTGGCCCGTGGATCGAATGGGGCGTGACCTCGCTCGGCAAGGCGGCGCTGCGCAGCCTTGGACACTCGCTGGAGAAGGAACTCACCCCTGCGGGTATTCATGTGTCGACTGTCGCCATCCATGGCACGATGCAGGCCGGAACGCCTTACGATCACGATCTGGTCGCCGCAGCCTACTGGAGGCTGCATGTCCAGCCGCGCGCAGAATGGCAGCCGGACTTCCACGTCAAGCAGGACGCCGAAGACGGCGGGGATCCCGACGTATGAGCGCGCCCGCGATCAGGTTCGACGGCAAGCGGGTGCTGGTGACTGGCGGCGCCAGCGGCATTGGCGAAACGGTGGCAAGGCTGCTCTCGGATCTCGGCGCACGCGTGGTCATTGCCGACCTGAACCGCGAACAACTCGATCCGGCGGCACAGCGCACCGCAGCAGCCGATGTCACCCAGGGCGACGTCGCAAGTGAGGACGATGCCGAGCGCATGGTCAGGGAAGCGATCACGGCTCTCGGCGGCCTCGATCTCGTTTTCAACTCTGCCGGCATCGGCGACGACCTCGTGCCGGTGCACGACCAGTCGGTGGAACGCTGGCAGCGCGTCATCGACGTCAACCTCAAGGGCACCTACCTGATGTGCCGCGCCGCATCGCGACCGATGCTCCGGCAGAGATGCGGCGCCATCGTGAATGTGTCGTCCATCGTCGGGCTCGGCGGCTTCCCGCGTCGCTCGGCCTATGCCGCGGCCAAGGCCGGGATCAATCACCTGACGCACACGCTGGCCTGCGAATGGGGTCCCTCGGGCATTCGCGTCAATGCGATCGCGCCGGCTTATACGCGCACGCCGATGGTTCAGGCTTTGCTCGAGCGCAAGGCATTCGACCCGACGATCCTGGAACGGCGTACGCCGCTTGGCCGACTGGCGCTGCCGGAAGAAATGGCGCGAGCCGCCGTGTTCCTGCTGTCGGACTGGGCGTCCTACATCACAGGCACGGTTCTGCCGGTCGATGGCGGCTGGAGCGCATTCGGTGGCGCGGGTGATGTGGTGTCCGCTTAGGGACAATGGCCAGGTGTAAGCTGCAATGCAAAAGGCCGCGCATTTGACGCGGCCTTTTGCGTTCTGGTAGCCCGCGTTCACTTGTTCCTGAAATCGTCCAGTCGGTTTTCGCGCAGCGCCAGCACCAGCTCGCGTTTGCGGATCTTGGCGGCCTCGACCGGCATGGTGTCGATGAAGTGGACGGCGCGCGGGGCCTTGTAGGCGGCAAGGCTCTCGCGGCAGTGGCGGATCAGCTCATCCGCGGTCGCGTCCTGTCCCTCTGCCTTCACGATGACCGCGACCGGGATTTCGCCCTTGCTCTCGTCGGGCGCGCCGACCACCGCGCACATGGCGACCGCCGGATGCTTGTAGAGCAGGGCCTCGATTTCCAGCGGATAGACATTGTGGCCGCCGGCGATGATGACGTCCTTCTTGCGGTCGACGATGAACAGGTAGCCGTCCTCGTCGACGTAACCGAGGTCGCCCGACTTCCAGCCGCCATTGCCGAAGGCCTCGGCAGACGCCTTTTCGTCCATCCAGTAGCCTTGGGCGACGCAATCGCCCGAGATGATGACCTCGCCGATCTGACCCTGTGGGACGGCGTTGCCTTCGTCGTCGACGATCGAGATACGCGAGCTGCCGACGGGCAGGCCGGCGGAGCCTGGCTTCCGGATGCCTGCCGTCGGCTCCATGACGTTCTGGCCGCTGGTCTCGGTCGAGCCGTAAACTTGCGTGACGCGGGCGCCCGACAACTCCTCGAAGCGTCGGATGACCGGCTGAGGTACAGGTGAGCCGCCCGTCGTGCAGATGCGCAGCGACGACAGATCGTGCTTGGCCGGATCGACCTCGTTGACCATGTAGACATACATGGTCGGCGTGCCGCCGAAATAGGTAGCCTTGTATTCGCCGATTTCGGAAAGCACACGCTGGGTATCCCAGCGCTCGTGCAGGACGATGGTGCCACCGGTGTACAGGCAGAGGTTGAGCGTCACGGTCAGGCCGAAATTGGTGAACAGCGGCACGGCGCAGAGATAGACTTCCTCGGCAAAGCGCGTGCGGTGCGAGACCATCATGTCGCGCAGTGTCGAGCACTGGTTGAACTGCGATTGCGCGGCGCCCTTGGGCGCGCCGGTCGTGCCGGAGGTGAAGAACAGGGCGCAGATGTCGTCCATGTGGCAAGCGACGTCTTCGAATGTCGCGGGTGCCGTGGCCATCAGCGAGGTGAGGTCGTCGGTGCTGCCGTCGCCCGAAACGACCAGGCAATGGGCGAGATCGGCGAACTCGGCCCTGATCTCGGAAAAATAGGACCAGGTCGAGCTGTCAGCGACGAGCGCCTTCATGCCGGTCTGGGCAACGATCTTGCGCAGCTCGGCGTGGCGGAACATGGCGCTGAGCGGGGCCGGGATCGCGCCGAGGCGCTGACAGGCCCAGAAGCCGATCGCCATCATCGGCGTGCTCGGCAGATAGAGCCCGACGCGGTCACCCTTGGCCACGCCGCGCGCCTTGAGCACATTTGCCAGCTGTGCCGTCAGTTCGGCGAAGCGGGCATAGGTGATCGTCTCCTTGTCGGAGATGATGAAGTTGCGCTCGCCGATCAGCCGTGCGTTCCGCGCCAGCACCTGGCTCAGGATTTCCATGCTCGTATTTCCTGCAGTCGAAATTGGGATTTTGTGGCGACTAGAGAACTTGCCCGCATGAGCAGGCATCGTCTGCACAGACTAAGCCAGTCCGGGCGCGCCGGTCATGAAATCAGGATGCCGCCATCGATGGGCAACTGGTGACCGGTCATTTTCCGTGACTCGTCCGAGGCTAGATAAAGTGCTGCGTTGGCGACATCGACCGGTTCGGCGATGCCGAGCAGATAGGCGTCGAACTGTGCCTTGAGATGCGGCTCGCGCTCGAAGAAGCCGAGGACTCGGTCGGTGGCGACCGCGCCCGGCACCAGCACGTTGACGCGAATATTGTCCTTGGCGAATTCCACTGCCATCGAGCGGGTGAGCGAGATGACGCCACCCTTGGCCGCCGAGTAGGCGTCGCGGTTGGGGATGCCCATGGCCCCGACGATCGACGAGCAATTGATGATCGAGCCGCCGCCAGACCGCTGCATCAGGGGAATCGCGTTGCGGCAGCAGACCCAGGTGCCGAACAGGTCGAGCTTGATGCAGCGCCAGAACTCCTCGAACGGCGCAACCGTCACCGGGCCGTCGGCTGAACTCGAGCCGCCGGCGTTGTTGTAGAGCACGTCGAGCCGACCCCAGGCGTTCATCACCAGCTTGAACGCCGCCTCGACGCTGTCAGGCTCGGTGACGTCTGTCTCGACATAGAGTGCTGTGCCTCCCGATGTATTAATGGAGGAGGCGATGGCCTCGCCCTTGTCGCGGCTGCGGCCGGCCACCGCCACCTTGGCGCCTTCACGTGCAAAGAGCCGCGCCGCAGCCTCGCCAATGCCGCCGGTCGCGCCTGAAATGAATGCCACTTTGCCTGCCAGACGGGCCATGATGATCTCCTCGAAACGTTATCCGCGAACCTGCGCGCCCGGGCGCCTTCAACATCGTCCGAAGGGACTAAGATTGCCGGACATTTCAGCGGCTTGGCGGCCAAAATGCGTGCAGCCTTGTGACTAGTCCCATCAGACGATGTTAGCGGTCTGCCCCTGTCCCATTCCTTGCTTCGATTGAAGAAATTGGCAGTGCCGAAATGGCAGCAACAAGCGGCGTAGGAAAATGAAGGCAGTGATCTGCAAGGAGTTCGCCCCAAGGGCGCAGCTCAGGATCGAAGAGGTCCCTGAACCGTTGGTGAAACCGGGCCAGGTGGTCATCCGCATCGAGGCATGCGGCATCAACTTCTTCGACGGACTGATGGTCGAGGGCAAGTATCAAACCAAGCCCGAGCGACCCTTCACGCCGGGCAGCGAAGCCGCCGGCACGATCATCGCGGTCGGCGATGGTGTCGAGCGTCTGAAGGTCGGCGCGCGCGTGTTGGCCTTTGCCGGCATCGGTGGTTATGGCGAGCAGGTCGCGGTCGATGCCTGGAAGGTGTTTCCGATCCCCGCCGAGATGAGCTTCGTCGAAGCCGCCGGCTTCCTGATCACCTATGCGACATCGCACCATGCCCTCAAGGATCGTGCGCAGATCAGGCCGGGCGAAACGATGTTGGTTCTCGGCGCTGCCGGCGGCGTCGGGCTGACAGCGGTCGAGCTCGGCAAGCAGATGGGTGCGCGCGTCATTGCTGCCGCCTCCAGCGACGAGAAGTTGGCGCTATGCCGCGAATACGGGGCCGACGAGACGATCAACTATTCGACCGAGGACCTGCGCCAGCGGCTCAAGGAACTGACGGACGGGCAGGGCGTCGACGTGGTCTATGATCCCGTCGGTGGCAACATGACGGAAACGGCGGTGCGCGGTCTGGCACTTTTCGGCCGGCTGCTGGTGATCGGCTTTGCCGCCGGCGACATCCCCAAGATCGCGCTCAACCTTTTGCTGCTCAAGCAGTCGGCTTTGATCGGTGTGTTCTGGGGCGCCTATGCACGCTCGGCGCCGGAGAAGAATGCCGAGAATATCGCCGAGCTGATGGACTGGTTCGCCAAGGGCAAGCTCAGGCCGCATATCTCGGCCGCATATCCGCTCGACCGCTTTGCCGAAGCGCTCGACGTCGTCATGGAGCGCGCCGTCAAAGGCAAGGTCGTGCTGGTGACGGGCAATTCAGGACATAGCAAGGAAGGAGTGCCGGCATGACCGAGCTGCTCGCAAGGACCGTTTCGGTCGCAAAGCAAGGCAACATTCTGGTCGCGACCGTCGACAACCCTCCCGTCAACGCGCTGTCGCATTCGGTCCGGTCCGGGCTGATCAAGGCCGTGAAGGCGCTCGAAAGCGATGCCGGGGCGCGCGCCATGGTCATTTTGTGCGAAGGCCGCACCTTCATCGCCGGCGCTGATATCACCGAATTCAAGAAGCCGATGGTGGCGCCGCTGCTCGGCGAAGTGATCGACACGCTGGATGCTGCAACGAAGCCGATCGTGGCTGCGATCCACGGCACCGCACTTGGCGGCGGCCTCGAAGTGGCGCTTGCCTGCAGCTACCGCATCGCGGTGGAGAGCGCCAAGGTCGGCCTGCCCGAAGTCAAGCTCGGCATCCTGCCGGGGTCGGGCGGCACGGTGCGCCTGCCGCGTCTTGCCGGCGTCGAGCAGGCACTGGCGATGATCAGCGAAGGCGGTCAGATTACGGCACGCGATGCTCTGGAAAAAGGCATCGTCGACGAGGTCGTTTCGAGCGAGCTCAAGGCGGCGGCCGTAACCTTCGCCGAGAAGGTGATTGCTGGCGGCGCCAAGCTGCGCCGCACCAGCGACCTGCCGGTGCCGGCGTTCGACCCAGCCGTGCTCGAGACCAGCCGTGCGGCATTGGCCAAGAAATACAAAGGTTTCAACGCACCTCTTGCTGCGGTGGATCTGGTCAAGATGGTCACCGAGACGCCGGTCGCCGAGGCGATCGCGTTGGAATACCAGACCTGCAAGGAGTTGCTCGTTTCGCCGCAGTCGAAGGCGCTGCGCCACATCTTCGCGGCCGAGCGCGAGGCGCTCAAGATCGACGGCGTCGAGGCCGAGGTGAAGCCGCGCGACGTCAAGAAGGTCGCCATCGTCGGTCCGGGCACCATGGGCCGCGGTATCGCCGCCTGCTTCCTCAACATCGGCATTCCGGTGACGCTGATCGGCCTGACGGACGATGGCCTGGCTTCCGCGGTCAGGGCCATCGGCAATATCTATGAAGGCAGCGTCAAGCGCGGCAGCCTGTCGTCCGAAGAGATGGAGCGCCGCATGGCGCTGCTGACACCAGCGACCTCCTATGACGGCGTCGGTGACGTCGATCTTGTGATCGAGGCGGTGACCGAAGACATGATGGTCAAGAAGGACGTCTTCGCCAGGCTCGATGCCGTCCTGCGCGACGATGCGATCATCGCCACCAACACCTCGTTCCTCGACATCGAGGAACTCGCCGGCTCGTCGAAGAACCCGGCGCGTGTCGCCGGCATGCATTTCTTCAACCCGGCCAATGTCATGAAGCTGCTTGAGAATGTGCGTGCAGCGAAGACCGCCCCCGACGTTCTGGCGACCACCACGGCGCTGGGCAAGCGGCTGGGCAAGGTGCCCGTCATGGTCGGGCGCTCCGAAGGTTTCGTTGCCAACCGCATGCTGTCCAAGCGCACGCGCGAGGCTCAATTCCTGCTCGAGGACGGTGCGACGCCGCAACAGGTCGACCGCGTGCTAACCGCCTTCGGCTTCCCGATCGGCCCGTTCGCGCTAGCCGATCTCGCCGGCATGGACATCATGGCCGCAGCGCGGGCGGCACGTGTCGCCCGTATGTCGCCGCGCGAGCAGCAGTGCAACATCGTCGACAAGCTGGTCGCAGCCGGCCGGCTCGGCCAGAAGTCGGGTGCGGGCTACTACGTCTATGACGAGAACCGCAAGGCTTCGCACGATCCAGCTGTCGATGAACTGCTGGAGGCTCACCGCAAGGAGCGAGGCTTCGCCGCGCGTCCCATAACCGACGAGGAAATCCTCGAACGCTGCCTGTTTGCCATGGTGAACGAGGCAGCCAAGATCCTCGACGAGGGTGCGGCGGCGCGGCCCGGCGACATCGACGTCATCTGGACCAACGGCTTCGGCTTCCCGACCTATCTGGGTGGTCCGATGTTTTATGCCGACCAGGTCGGCCTGCCGAAGGTCAAGGCGGCGCTCGACACATACGCGGGCCTCGTAGGTGACCAATATTTCAAGCCGGCCGCGCTGATCGAGCGGCTGGTTGCCGAGGGCAGGGGCTTCTACGGCTGAGGCCGTATCCCTGCCGAAACAGAATGAAGAACAGACGGACTAGGATGCTATGAACAAGGAAATGGACCTGAAAGCGGTCGTCGCCCAGCTGCGCGACGGCATGACGATCGGCTTCGGCGGCTGGGGTCCGCGGCGCAAGCCGATGGCGCTGGTGCGCGAGATCCTGCGCTCGGACCTCAAGGACCTGACGCTGGTGGCTTATGGTGGGCCGGAAATCGGCATGCTTTGTGCTGCGGGCAAGGTCAAGAAGCTGATCTACGGCTTCGTGTCGCTCGACGCGATGCCGATCGAACCCTACTTCCGCAAGGCGCGCGAAGCCGGAGCGGTCGAGGTGTCGGAGCTGGACGAGGGCCTGCTGCTGCTCGGCCTGCAGGCAGCCGGCCACAACCTGCCGTTTGCGGCGACCCGCGTCGGCCTCGGCTCCGACGTCATGAAGTACAACCCGCACTTCAAGACGGTGAAGTCGCCCTATGACGACGGCGAAGTGCTGTTGGCGATGCCGGCGATCAAGCTCGACGTGGCGCTGATCCATGCGAGCCGCGCCGACCGGCTGGGCAACACCCAGACCGACGGTCCGGATCCGTTCTTCGATGGCCTGTTCGCTCGTGCCGCCGACAAGGTGTTCGTTACCACCGAGGTGCTGGTCGACCGCATCGGGGATGAACACTCCGACAAGGCCAAGAGCCAGCTGTTCGAACGCTGCCTGGTGACTGGCGTGGTGTCGGCACCGCTCGGTGCGCATCCGACGGCTGCGCATGAGGCCTATGGTTGGGACATGGGCCACCTCAAGGACTACGCCGCGTCAGCTGGTGAAGAGGGCGGCTGGCAGCGCTATTTCGACCAATATGTGAAGGGCGGCGATGCCAGCTACGCCTCGAGCGTTGGCGGCGAAGCCAAGATCCGCGCCCTGCCGCTCCCCATTTTCTGATCGGACACGACATGACGACTGCAAAAGAATTCACGCTTGCCGAACTGATCGTAGCTGTCGGTGCACAGGCCTGGGCCTCCGATGGTGAGGTTCTCGCCACCGGCATCGGCCCGCTGCCGCGTCTTGCGGCCGGTCTTGCCAAGCTCACCTGCGCGCCCGGGATCATGATGACCGACGGCGAGGCCTATCTTGTCGAGGACCCGATCCCGCTCGGGCCGCGCGGCGACTACAAGCCGAAGTTTTCCGGCTGGATGCCTTACGGCAGGGTCTTCGACAGCGTCTGGAGCGGGCGCCGCCACGCCATGGTGACGCCAGTGCAGGTCGACCGCTACGGTCAGGGCAACATCTCCGCACTTGGCGGAGAGTTCCAGAAGCCTAAGGTCGCCATGCTTGGCGTCCGCGGCTTCCCCGGCAACTCGATCTGCCACAAGAATTCGATGTTCCTGCCCAGCCACTCGAAGCGCACCTTCGTCGAGGGTGAGGTCGATGTGGTGGCGAGCGTAGGCTACAACGCCAAGAACTGGCCGGAAGGCGCCAAGCCCGCCGACGTCAAGCTCGGCGTAGTCATCACCGACCTCTGCGTGTTCGATTTCAACGGTCCTGATCATGCGGCGCAGGTGCTGTCGCTGCATCCTGGCGTCACCTTCGAGCAGGTGCAGGACGCGACCGGCTTCCCGCTGCTGCGCGCCGAAGGCATGACCACCACCGCGGCGCCGACCGAGGAGCAGATGGCGATCATCGCCAGGCTCGACCCGCACAATGTCCGTGCCACCGTCCTGAAGGGCAATCCTCCCGGCGTCCGCGCCGCCTGACGAACCCGCCGCCGGCACTCGCTGCCGGCGGCTCTTCCTGGAATGGCAGTGACGGACGCAAGATGGACTTCGAATACAGCGACAAGACAAAAAGCCTGCTCGAACGGCTTAATGCCTTCATGGATGAGCATGTCTATCCCAACGAGCGCCGCTATCACCAAGAGGTCGAAGCCGACCGCTGGGGCCATCCGCCTGTCTTGGAGGAACTCAAGGCCAAGGCCAAGGCGGCCAAGCTGTGGAACCTGTTCCTGCCGGATTCTTCGCATGGCGCGGGCCTGACCAACACCGAATATGCACCGCTCTGCGAAGTCATGGGCCGGGTGCACTTCTCGTCGCAGATATTCAACTGCTCGGCACCTGACACCGGCAACATCGAAACCATAGAGCGCTATGGCACCGAGGCGCAGAAGGCGCGCTGGTTGCCTGCCATGCTCGACGGGTCGATCCGCTCGGCCTTCGCCATGACCGAGCCTGACGTCGCTTCCAGTGACGCGACCAACATCCAGAGTTCGATCGTCCGCGACGGCGACGACTACGTCATCAATGGTCGCAAGTGGTGGATATCAGGTGTCGGCGACCGCCACTGCGAATTGCTGATCTTCATGGGCAAGACCGACCCGGGTGCTGCCAAGCACCAGCAGCAGTCGATGATCCTGGTGCCGATGGACACGCCAGGCATCAAGGTGCTGAGGCCGATGACGGTGTTCGGTTATGACGATGCACCGCACGGCCACATGGACATGCTGTTCGAGAACGTGCGGGTGCCGGCATCCAACATCCTGCTCGGCGAAGGCCGGGGCTTTGAGATCGCGCAAGGCCGCCTCGGACCCGGCCGCATCCATCATTGCATGCGCCTGATTGGCCTTGCCGAACGCTGCCTGGAGCTGATGTGCCGCCGGGTGAAGAGCCGCGTCGCCTTCGGCCGGCCGATCGGCGAACAGTCGGTGACGCTCGAGCGCATCGCCGAGTCCCGCATCCTGATCGACCAGGCTCGCCTGCTGACGCTGAAGGCCGCCTATATGATGGACACCGTCGGCAACAAGGCGGCGCGCGCCGAAATCGGCATGATCAAGGTGGCCGCCCCCAACATGGCCTGCAAGGTCATCGACTGGGCGATCCAGGCGCATGGCGCTGCCGGGGTTTCGCAGGACTTCGTGCTGGCCAATTATTATGCGCATGCCCGCAAGCTGCGCTTCGCCGACGGGCCAGACGAGGTACACCGCAACCAGATCGGGCGCATCGAACTCGCCAAATACGTGGACTGAGCGGGAGGCGCGCCATGGATGCCAGCCGTTTCGTCGGAACCGAGCCGCTCGCCGCCGACAGCAAGATCGACGTCGCGCGGCTGCACGCCTACCTCAAGGCCAACATTGACGGCTGCGAGGGCAAGCTCTCGGTCGAGCGCTTCCGCGGCGGCCAGTCCAACCCGACCATGCTGTTGTCATTCGACGGCAAGCGCAAGCTGGTGCTGCGCAAGAAGCCCGACGGCAAGCTGTTGCCCTCGGCGCATGCCGTCGACCGTGAATTCCGCGTCATCAGTGCCTTGCGCGACAGCGACGTGCCTGTGGCCGGCGCGCGGCTGCTCTGCGACGACGACAGCATCGTTGGTGCAATGTTCTACGTCATGGATTTTGTCGAGGGACGCTCGTTCTGGGCGCCTGCCTTGCCAGAGCAATCGCCTGCGGAGCGCAAGGCCATCTATATCGAGATGAACCGCGTTGCAGCGGCGCTGCACACCACCGACTACAAGGCGGCCGGGCTCGAGGATTTCGGCAGGCCGGGAGACTATGTCGCCCGCCAGGTGGCACGATGGTCCAAGCAGTATCGGGCGTCCGAGACCGAGACGATCGAGGCGATGGACCGGTTGATCGACTGGTTGCCCGACAATATCCCGCCTGAAACACGGACGTCGCTGATCCATGGTGACTTCCGCATCGACAACATGATCTTCCACGCGACCGAAGCGCGGGTGCTGGCAGTCGTCGACTGGGAGCTGTCGACGCTGGGCGAGCCGATGGCGGATTTCGCCTATCACATGCTGACCTGGCGCCTGCCCAATCAACCCTATCGCGGCCTGGGTGACCTCGACATCGGCGTACTCGGCATTCCCGACGAGCGCAGTTATCGCGACGCCTATCTCAAGGCGACGGGGCAGGACGGCGTTTCCGACCGGCATTGGTACGCCTATCTCGCCTACAGCCTGTTTCGCGTCTCCGGCATCCGCCAGGGCATCATGAAGCGCGTGGTCGACGGCAATGCGGCGAGCGCGCACGCTCGCGAGGCCGGCGCCTTGGCGCGGCCGGTGGCCGAATTCGGCTGGCATTATGCCGAACTGGCGATGAAATCATAAGGGAGGATCGACATGAGCGGACTGTATCCGGCCGAAGGAGCGGCCATCGTCATCGGTGGCAGCGGCGGCGTCGGCGCCGAGATTTGCCGGGTGCTGGCGCGCGACGGTTGCGACGTGGCGTTGACCTATCACAGCAACCAGGCCAAGGCGGAAGCTGCAGCCGAAGCGGTCCGCGGCGAGGGGCGCAATGCCTCCATCTACAAACTCAACATCGAGGATGTTGAGGCGACCCGCGCCTTCATCGACGGTGTGGCGGAAGCCAATGGCGGCATCCATACGGTGGTCTATGCCGCCGGGCCGCTCGTACCGCTGATCCATCTCAGCAAGATTGAGCCCGAGCAGATGCGCAAGCACCTGATGCAGGACGCCTTCGGCTTCTTTAATGTGGTCCATTATGCCATTCCGCATCTGCGCAAGGCACGCGGTTCCATCGTCGCTTGCCAGAGCTCGGCGCAATATCGCTTTGCCGCAGCCGACGGCCTCTCGGTGGTGCCGAAATCGGCGGTGCATGCCCTGATGAAGGGCGTCGCAAAGGAAGAGGGGCGCTACGGCATCCGCTCCAATGGCGTAGCGCTCGGCATCATCGAGACCGGCCAGCACACGGAACTCAGCAAGCTCGGCTATATCGACGACAAGTACATGCAGGCGGCGGCCATGAACACACCGCTGCGCCGCAACGGCAAGGCCATGGACATCGCGGAAGCGGTGTCGTTCCTGGCCTCCAGCCGCGCCGGTTTCATCTCCGGTGAGGTCATCAATGTCGACGGCGGCTATCACGTCTGATCGCATCTGTGGCGCGGGTTCGGTTGCCCGCGCCGTTGCCTCTTCCGCATCGGCCGTTCGCAATCGATGCGTGTCATGGACCCGCCGTTAGTCTTTTCAGACGATGTTCGGCCGCCCCGTCGCTCCTAGCAAGTAGTTGGAAAACTTCGGTTCCGGGCGCTTCGCAGCAGAAAATATCCTCTGCGTTGCCTGCCTGGTTCCCTGCCGACAACAACTGTTCTGGAGCAATCCTTTGCGCGAAGCCGTCATCGTTTCCGTCGCCCGCACCCCCATCGGCAAGGCCTTCCGTGGCGCCTTCAACGACACTGAAGCACCGGCGCTGTCGGGCCACGCGGTGCGCGAGGCCGTCATTCGTGCCGGCATCGCCCCCGACGCCGTCGAGGACGTCATTATGGGCTGCTCGGCCCAGCAGGGCACGCAGGGCTACAATATCGGCCGCCTGACCGCAGCGGCCGCGGGACTGCCTGACAGCGTGCCCGGCATGTCGATCGACCGCATGTGCTCGTCGGGCCTGATGGCAGTGTCGATCGCGGCCAAGCAGATCATCGTCGACGGCATGGAAACCATCGTTGCCGGCGGCGTCGAATCGATCAGCCTGACGCAGAACAAGCATAAGAACAGTTATCGCTCGCGCTCGCAGGCCGTGACCTCGCAGTGGCCGCATATGTACATGACAATGATCGAGACCGCCGAGATCGTCGCCAGGAAATACGGCATCAGCCGCGAGGCCCAGGACGAGTTCTCTCTCGCCAGCCAGTTGCGCACGGCTGCCGCCCATCAGGCCGGCCGCTTCGACGACGAGATCGTGCCGATGGCCTCTCGCAAGATGGTGGTCAACAAGGACACCAACGAGACCAGCTTCCAGGACGTGACGCTGGCGCAGGACGAGGGTTTCCGCGCCGACACCAATCTCGAGGGCCTGGCCAAGCTGAAGCCGGTTTTCGCCGACGGCGAAGTGATCAAGCTGGGCGAATATGTGACTGCCGGCAATTCGTCGCAGCTGTCGGACGGTGCTGCCGCTCTGGTGGTCATGGAGGCAAAGCGCGCCGAACAACTCGGCCTCAAGCCACTGGGCGCCTATCGCGGCATGGCGGTCGCCGGATGCGCGCCAGAGGAAATGGGCATCGGGCCGATCTTCGCGGTGCCGAAGCTGTTGCAGAAGCACGGCCTCAAGGTCGACGACATCGGCCTTTGGGAACTCAACGAAGCCTTCGCCAGCCAGGCGGTCTACTGCCGCGATACGCTCGGCATCGACCCGGAAAAACTCAACGTCAACGGCGGCGCCATCGCCGTCGGCCACCCGTTCGGCATGACCGGCGCGCGCACGGCCGGCCATGTGCTGATCGAGGGCCGGCGCCGCGGTGTGAAATACGGCGTCGTTACCATGTGCGTCGGCGGCGGCATGGGGGCTGCCGGCCTGTTTGAAATCTTCAACTGATCGCACAGAGTAGGGATATAGGAGCGCCCTTCGTCCCAATGGACGCACGGCGCTCCTTTGGGAAGGGACGATGACCGATCTCGGAATTGCACAGGGGCTCAAACCCATTCTGGGGCCTGCAACCCAGCTCGGCTTTGTCGTCCGCGACATCGAAAAGGCGATGCGCCACTGGATCGATGTTTCGGCGTCGGTCCATTCATCTTCATGGAGCGCGGCGTCAGCCAGCCCGTCAGCACCACCTGGCATCGCGGCCAGCCGGTCGAGGTCGAGCTCAAGCTCGCCTTCGGCTACATGGGTGATGTGCAGATCGAGCTGATCGAGCAGACCAACAACGCCTCGTCACCCTACACGGACTTCCTGGCGGCCGGACGTGAGGGCCTGCAGCATCTGGGTTTCTGGGTGCATGACCATGCCGAGGCGACGGCTCGCGTCGAGGCTGCCGGCTATGAGCGCGACTACGAAATCCGCGTCGCCGGCCAGGACCAGTCGATCCTCTATTACCGCTCGCCTGACCTCTACGGACCGATGCTGGAGATCGTGCCGCCGATGTGGCGCCGATCGCGCCAGGCGGTGCTGGACCATATCCGCGCCTACGCCGGCACGCATCCGATCATCCGCTTCGACACCTACAGCGCCTTCATCCAGCATGCCGGCGTGACGTTCGACTGATTTCGCTGAAATTGCTGTCAGCCGCGGCCGTCGGAACAACCGGCGGCCCTTTGCTATTTGACCAGCTTTTCCAGCTCGTCGATCTGCTGGCGCAGTCCCGAGATGGTCTGGCGCACGGCTTCGGCATCGCGCGGCTGGTCGTGATGGGCACGCAGGCCGGCCAGAGCCATGTCGGCAATGATCTCGCCGATCTCCTGCGGTGTCTTGGCGCCTGATGGCGAGTACCAGCGCGATGTCCAGTTGGCCATGCCGATCACCGCAAAGGCGGTAACCTTGGGATCGACAGTGCGAAACTCGCCTGACGTGATACCGTCGGAGATGCAGCGGACGTAGAAATCATAGATGTGGCGACGGCCCTGGTTGTAGAGCGGACCGAGCGCCTCGGGGATCTGGGTTTCGAGCCGCGACAACAGGATGAAGCGCGAGCCGGAAGACAGGCGGCGGACGATGCCGTCGACGATGGCGCGGCGCAGTCGCTCGGTTGGCGACAGGCCGGGCTCGGCCATCAGCTCCTGCAGCCGGTGTGACGGCGTCAGCGCTTCCGACTCGACGAGTGCTGCCAGCATTTCTTCCTTGTTGCGGAAGTAGTGGTAGACGGCCGAGCGGCCGAGGCCGAGCGCCTGGGCGATGTCGTTGATGCTGGTCTGGACGTAGCCCTTGCTGTCGAACAGCTCCGCGGCGATGTCGATCAGCTGTTCGCGCACCAGCTCCTTGCGCGGATTGGTCGACGCGCGGACCGAGCCGTCGCGATCGAGATATTCTGCGCCTGCGCTGCCATCCATCTGTGCCATACGCGCCATCCTGCTCAAATCAGCAACTCCACGCTTTGGATGTTCGACGCTGCGTTCGACAACCGGGGGTCGAATCGCCCAAAGCCCAGGCTACTGGCCGGATCGAATATAATACGCTTCGCGTTTCTGTAAGCCTGCCGCGATGCAGGATTTTCGTCGTCAGGCGTCAGTGTCATGATCTGGCTTCACCGGCCTCACCGGAGATCGGCCGATAGAGCGGAGCACCGAACAGCGGGCGGCGCGATTGAGGCAGGCGTCCATCGGCATCGATGACGCCATAGCGGCTAGCCAGTTCGGTCGAATAGAAGGTGCCGCCGCTGAGCGTCATGGCGTCGCCGGCGGCATGGATCGCCGCCAGCACACGGCCGATGAAGAACGGCGTCTCGATATGCGGCAGGTTGCCGGCAGTGTCACCGACGACGCCACCTGCGGCGATGCCGGCAAGCGTGCGCTCGGTGCCGATCAGGCCCGGCCACAGTGAAATCGCTGCGACGTCGAAGGGGCGCAATTCGTGCGCCATGTCGTGGGCCAGCTTGTCCTGGCCGGCCTTGCCGACGCCGTAGGGCAGGCTGTGACGGTAGATCTTGCCGCCGGGGCCGGAGGTGTTGGCGATCAGGCCGGAGCGCTGGCGGACCATGATCGGGGCGGCGAAGTGGCTTGCCGCATAGCTCGATCGCAGCCCGACATCGATCATGTCGCGCCAGAGCGACAGTGGGCGCTCCCAGAAATTGCCGTCCGGTACGGCCCAATCAGGCATGGCGAAGGCATTGTTGACGAGCAGGTCGAGACGTCCTTGTTCTGCGTCGACGCGTTTGAACAGGGCCTCGGTCTGGCTGTCGTCAAGGTGATCGCAAATGGCAACGATGCCCTTGCCGCCGGCCTGGTCGATCGCCTCGGCAGTGTCGCGGACGGTTCCGCCCCATGGGCCGATGGCCTTACGATCGCTGCGGCCGGTGCAATAGACGATGAAGCCCGCTTCGCCGAGCGCAATCGCGATGCCGCGGCCGAGACCGCGGCTGGCGCCGGTGACGACGGCGACCGGCCTGTGTTCCATGCCGCTCAATTGGGTTTCCTCTGGTAGCCGAGACCAAGCGGCTGCTGGTTGCCCGCCAGAGCCCCGGCGAAAGCCTCGGCAACCGCCCCGTAGCTCCAGTCGCCTTCCAGGACCGGATCGGCGATCAGTGGATGGGTGACCAAGGACAACTGTTTGCCGGCGATGCGGACGACCTGACCGTTGATCTTCTCGGCGGCGTCGGAAAGCAGAAAGCTGACGACCGGCGCGTTGACGTCGGCGTCGGGCAGGGCGGCGTAGTGCACCTCGCGGCTCGCTGCCTGCTCGGCCATCAGCGCCTTGTTCTGGGCGGCCATTGCGGTTTCCGCCAGAGGCGACAGCGCGTTGACACGCACGCCGGTGCCACGCAGTTCCATGGCCCAGCTGTAGGTAAGGGATGCCACCCCGCCCTTGGTGGCGCCATATCCGCCAAGGGCGACGTCACCGGCCTGGGAGCCAGAGGCGACATTGATGATCGAGCCGCCCGTGCCTGCGGCGAGCATACGCCGGGCTGCATGGCTGGCACAGGCGGCGGTGCCGATGAGATTGATCTCGACCATGCGGCGCATGTCCGTCTCGGTGAGGTCGAGAATCTTGCCGATGCGGAGAATGCCGGCATTGTTGACGACGCCTGTGATGGCGCCGAAAGCATCGATGCAGGCGTCGACCAGCTCTTGGGCATAACTCCAGGACGAGATGTCGCCGGTATGTGCAACGGCCTTGCCGCCCGATGCCACGATCGATTCGACCGTCGACCGCGCGGCGTCGACGCTGATGTCGTTGACGACAATCGCTGCGCCAAGGCTTGCGGCATGGCGCGCATAGGCGGCGCCCAGCCCGGATCCGGCACCGGTGATGACCACCGACTTGCCCTGAAGTGTATTCATTTCGTGTCCTCCCAGCCGGCCACCCTGAACGGACAAGCTCAGGCGGACATCCCACGTTCGGACGATGCCAGCGCAGGCGCCTGCTTGGGCCTGAGGACTGCCGTAAGCCGGTCAGCTCAGCTTTTCACGCTGCTCGACAAAAGGTCGCGCGCTTCGGGCTGGCCGTTGAGCAGACGGTTGATGCGATTCTGGACACGCCAACCTTCTGACGTGCGGACGAGTTCCCAGCGATTGGCACTGGCGCGTTCGACGCGCCAGTGGTCGCCCTGGTTGAGGTACACACGAGAGTAGCCGGTGGCCACGGCCGTGTCTCCGTTGACGGTGACGTGGGGCATGCTCAGCACGTGGGCGCAACCATCGGCGACGTAGTGGATATGCGGTTCGATGTTGACAAGCGAACCGACATTGTCGGCACCGACGAGCGGATCTCCACCGAAATCATATGCACCAGCTTCGGCCCAGAGCGAAGCGGTGGCACTGGCGGTGCGGCTGTCGACCGACGGGCCATAGGTGGCGATCAGCTGATAGATGGCCAACTGGTCTTCCAGTCCTTTGATGCGCGCTTCCAATGCCGCAAATCGCGCTTCGATATCAGACATTTCCCGTCCTCCGCTGCCGTTTGTCGGCTCATAGCTGACCCACTCGACGCGTCCGCCATCGTTCGTTTGGAGGATGAAGGCATTTTCGTCTGACGCGACGGTGGCCGGACATCAGGGGAGGATGGGATGGATCTTGCAGAGCGGATCGCCGCCGAACACGAATGCGCCAAGCTGGTGCAGCGTTATTGCGTGCTTGTCGACGACTACAGGCACGAGGAGCTCGTCGCGCTGTGGGCGCCTGACGGCTTGTGGGAGACCTGGAAAGGGCCACTCAGAGGCCATGCCGAAATGAGCGCCTATCTTGACGCCAAGGCGCAGACCGACACCACGATCCACATGGCGCACAACATCGTCATCGATGTGATCGATGAAGACAATGCGAGCGGCGTTGCGATCTTCACCTTTCACGGCACCAGCCGCAACGATCCGAAGGCGACACTGCCGCGCGTGGTCGGGCGCTATTTCGACCGCTTCGTCCGCACCACTGATGGCTGGAAGTTCGCCCACCGGCGCACCGACATGACTTTTCGCGCCGGCTGAAGAAAGCCGCCACTCCATTTGAAATGAAGAGACTGACATGACAGACACCTCACTCGCCGGCATGGCCAACTCCCTTCTCGGCAAGGTCACTCTGATCAGCGGCGCCGGCGCCGGAATTGGACGCGCCATCGCGCTGGCCTTCGGCCGCTGCGGAGCAATCGTGGTCGTCGCCGAGAAGGACCAGGGTCGCGCCGACAAGGTGCGGGCCGAACTCGATGCCGCCGGCGTCTGCAACATCGTCCTCTGCGCCGACGTCACTGACGCGGCTGCCGTTGACAAGGTGATCGCACGGGTCAGGGACGGCTTCGGCCGGCTCGACGTGCTGGTCAACAATGTCGGTGACTTCCTCGGCGTCCATAAGCCGTTCGCTGAGACGACGCGCGAGGAGTGGAACGCGCTCTACGGTGTCAACCTCGAGCACATCTTCCTGATGACGCATGCCGCACTGCCACTGCTGCGCCGGGGTGAGAGCGCCAGCATCATCAACATCTCGACCATCGAGGCCTTCCGCGGCATTCCCAACTTTGCCGTCTACAGCGCATTCAAGACCGCGATCACCGGCTTCACCAAGAGCCTGGCGCTCGAACTCGCGCCTGAGAATATCAGGGTCAACGCGATCGCGCCGGAGACGACCGAGACAGAGCAGATCCAGATCCTGAAATGGATCCCGGAAGAGCACCAGCACATGATCAAGCGCTGGATGCCGCTGGGACGCTATGGACAGCCTGACGATACGGCGGGCGCCGCACTGTTCCTGGCGTCGCCGCTGTCGAGCTGGATCACCGGTACGACCATCAACCTCGACGGCGGCGCGCTTGCCGCCGGCGGATGGCGTCAGACGGCCGACGGCACGTGGACGAACAGGCCAGTCATCACCGCGCACGCCCACAAGGGCTGACATCAGGCGCCGGCGTCAGGCCCGGCGCGCCTTCTTGGCGTTCAACCCACGGTCTGGGCGCCATCGACGACCAGCAAGGCGCCGGTGACGAAACAGGACTCCTCGGAGGCCAGATAAGCGAAAGCGCTGGCGATGTCCTCGGGCTCGCCGCTTTCCTTGCCGGCAAGCTTGGGCGGCTTGACCATGATGTCGGGGTCCTGGTTCTCGATCGGCTGCAGCCCGGTGCCGATCTCGGTACGGACGCGGCCGGGGCAGATGGCGTTGAAGCGTACGCCCTTGGGGGCGTACTCCGTCGCCAGCGATTTGGTCATGGCGATGATGCCGGCCTTGGATGCGGCATAGGCTGCGGCATAGGCGATGCCCTGCACGCCGGCGGTGGACGCCGTTGAGACGACATTGCCGCGCGAGGCGACGAGTGCCGGCAACGCCTGATGTACGATGTGGAAAACGCTCTCGAGGTTGATGCCGAACACCAGCGACCAGTCTTCGCCGGTCTGGTTGGCGAAATGATCGCGCCGGTAGATGCCGGCATTGTTGATGAGACAATCGAGGCGGCCGTGCAGCGCCAGCGCGTCATCGACCATACGGCGCGCCGAGGCGGTGTCGGCTGCGTCATAGGCGATGGCGTCGGCGCGGACACCGTATTGCGCGGCCGCGGTGGCGCAGACCTGTCTTGCGCCTTCGACGTTGCGGTCGGCGAGGATCAGTGTTGCCCCCTCGGAGCCCAGGCGGAGGGCGGTCGCGCGGCCGATGCCGGATGCGGCGCCGGTGATCAGCACCACCTTGTTGTCGAAACGCTTGAGCGCCATAGTCTCCTCCAGTGCAATGCGCGACCGCTTCGCGCCGGCCGTCTGAGGCGAGTAGACTAGGGCGGGCCAAGCACCAGCATCCCACATTTGGACGATGTTGCTGGCGCTGGCCGGTGGCATCCGGCATGAAGCGCTTTGCCACTTCAGGCGCAGCGGCGCCGCTCCAATCCGTGCCCGACAGGACCGCATGCTCGAATTCACACCAGACCAGCAGATGATCCGCGAGGAAGCCCAGCGCTTCCTGCGTGAACAGTCTTCCTCCGAGGCGATCCGGCTGATCGTCGACACTGGCGCGAGCCATGACGCCGGGCTGTGGGCCAGCATTTCGCGTGAGCTCGGCTGGTGCGCGATGGCTGTCCCGGAAGAATTCGGCGGACTGGGGCTCGGCGCCACCGAGGTGGCAATCCTGATGGAACTCACAGGTGCACGCCTTGCCTGCGTGCCATTCTGGTCGACGGTGTGCCTGGCGGCACCACTCCTGCAGTCGGCCGGAAGCGAGCCCGCCAAGGCGAAGTATCTTGGCGCCATAGCCGCGGGCGAAATGGCCGTGACCGTCGCCTATGCCGATCTTTCAGTGGCCGATCCGGCGGCGACGGTTGCGGTCAAAGCTCTCAGGACCGACGGTGGCTACAGGCTGGACGGCAAGGTCGCGCAGGTCATCGACCTCGAGGCGGCCGATATCGTGCTTGTACCGGCAGCGCTGGAAGACGGAGCGACGGCGCTGTTTGCGCTGGCGCGCGACGCAGGACAGTCAGTTGCGCCACTCGAGGTACTTGATCGGACGCGTCCGGTTGCTGCACTCGAACTGGCCATGGAGGTTTCCGCCGAGAGCCGTATCGATGAAGGGTGCGTCAGCGCCGGCCAGTTCCGCGAGGCACTCGCTTTTGCCAATCTCGGACTTGCCGCCGAACAACTGGGCGCGGCGCAAGGCGCGCATGAGGTGACGCTTGCCTACATCGCCGAGCGTGTTCAGTTCGGCCGCACCATTGCCTCGTTCCAGGCGATCAAGCACCGCTGCGCCAAGCTGGTGGTCGAAATTGCCGAGGCGCGGTCGCTGATCTTCGGAGCCGCTCAAGGTCTGGGCATTTCCGACGCAGCAGAAAGCGCGCTGGAGATCGCTGGGGCGCGCGTGCTCGCCTCCGACCTGCAGTTCCGAGCCGCCGAGGAGGCGATCCAGCTGCATGGCGGCGTCGGCTTCACCTGGGAATACGACCCTCATCTCTATTTCAAGCGGGCGCAAGCGAATGCCGCGCTGCTTGGCGCGCGTGAGGCGCAACTCGACCGCATTGCCGCATCTGTCTTCGGTGACGGAGGTGTGAAATGAGCGACCTGAACGCCTTCCGCACAGAGGTGCGCGACTGGATGGCAAGCCATCTCAGCGGCACGTTTGCCGAACTGAAATATCGCGGCGGTTCGGGCGAGGGCGACGTCCTGCCGGAACTGCGCAAGGAATGGGAGCGCGAACTCGCCGCCGGCCGCTGGACCTGCCCGGGCTGGCCTCAAGAACATGGCGGGCGTGGCCTGTCGGTCGCCGAACAGGTCGCGTTCCAGGAAGAATACAGCCGCGCCGGCGGTCCCGGTCGGATAGGCCATATCGGCGAGGGCTTGATGGGGCCGACGCTGATCGCTTTTGGCACGGAGGAGCAGAAGAAGCGCTTTTTGCCAGGCATCCGGAGCGGCACAGAGTTCTGGGCCCAGGGTTATTCCGAGCCGAGCGCCGGTTCGGATTTCGGCAATATCAAGACCCGGGCCAGGCTCGACCCTGTAACAGGCGATTGGGTCGTGTCGGGCCAGAAAGTGTGGACCTCGCTGGCGCATCTGTCCGATTGGATCTTTGTCGTGGCGCGCTGCGAGGAAGGCTCGGTCGGCCGAAATGGCCTGATCTTTCTGCTCATGCCGCTCGCCCAGCCGGGCGTCGAAATCCATCCGATCAAGCAGATCGGTGGCGGCGCCGAGTTCAATTCGGTGTTCTTCGATGGCGCGCGTGCCAAGGCTGATGATGTTCTGGGACAGCCCGGCGACGGCTGGAAGATCGCGATGGCGCTGCTCGGTTTCGAGCGTGGCATTTCGACGCTCGGCCAGCAGATGAGCTTCCAGCAGGAACTCGACCTGATCGTCGAGATATCAAAGGAGAACGGCTCCGACCGCTCGCCTGCCATCCGCCAACGCGTCGCCTATGCCTGGACCGGCCTGCGCGCCATGCGTTACCTAGCCATGCGCGTACTGAGTGACGACCAGTCGCCGGAAACGCGGCGCGAGGCGCTGACCTACAAGTACCAGTGGTCGAACTGGCACCGCGACCTTGGCCGGCTCGCAATGGACGTGCTGAAGATGGATGCCAACGTCGTTTCAGACGATCCGCGCCGCGAACGCCTGCAGCAGATGTTCCTTTTTGCGCGCGCCGACACGATCTACGGCGGCACCAACGAAATCCAGCTCAACATCATCGCCGAGCAAGGGCTCGGCATGCCCAGGGAGCCGCGCGGCAAGCTGTAACAGGCAAGGACGCGCCTGGGCCAGGGAGGAAATTTGGCATGGGCATCAGGGAGGCGGGTCTTCAGGAGATCGCGGCGCGCGAGGCGCTGCGGCGACTGGTGACGGCCTATTCGCGCGCCGTCGACCGGCGCGACTTCAAGCTGTTGCGCAGCCTCTATCACGACGAAGCCTACGAGGAGCATGGCGACATGTTCGTGGGCGGGCCGGACGACTATATGGCCTTCGTCGAGAAGGCGCTGTCGAACTATGCCGCGACCGCGCATTACGTGGTCAACACCAGCTTCGAGGTCGATGGCGACCGCGCCGAGGGCGAGGTCTACAAGATCAACTATCACCGCACCCATGGCCCCGACGCTCATGAAGTGATCACCGGCAGCCGCAGCCTCGACCGCTACCGGAGGGATGGCGGCGAGTGGCGATTTCTCGGTCGCTCGATCACGCTCGACTGGTCGACCAGGCGAGTCGTTGACGCCGATGCCTACAAGGATTTCGCTGCCGGCAGCCCGCCTGGCCAGCCGGGACCCGACGACCTGTCCTACCGGGCCCTGACGCTTTTCGGTCGTCATGGCTGACATCCAAACCAGTTCACAGACCAGGACTTCCTGAGGGAGCGAAAGCATGACTGACCAGAGACAATTCGCCGGCAAGATTGCCGTGGTGACCGGTGCCGGCAACGGCATCGGCCGCGCCGCGGCAATTGCCTATGCCCAGGAAGGTGCCGATGTCGCGATCCTCGACCGCGAAGCCGCGGCGCTGGCCAAAACCGCCGAACTGGTGCGCGCCCACAAGGTCAAAGCGCTGCCCCTGGTCGGCGACATGATGGATCAGGAGGTCGTCGCCGAGAGCTTTGTCCGCATCAAGCGCGACCTCGGGCCGGTCGACATGCTGCTCAACAACATCGGCCAGACCGCGCGGGAAAACTATTCCGAGTTCTGGCAGGCCAAACCCGAGACGCTGCAGTTCGTGATCGGCGTGTCGCTGATGACGACGCTGACCTGCACACGCCAGGTGGTCGAGGACATGCGTGAGCGCCGCTCGGGCAAGATCGTCTCGATCTCGTCGGACTCGGCGATGAATGGCGATATCGGCACTGTCGACTACGCCTCGGCCAAGGCCGGCGTGCTCGGTTTCACCCGCGCGCTTGCCCGCGAACTCGGGCCGTTCAAGGTCAACGTCAATGCCGTCTGCCCCGGCCCGACCAATACGCGCGCCATGCAGCGCATCCCCAAGGATGCCTATGAGCGGGCCAGGAACATGATCCCGCTCGGTGAACTCAGCGAGCCGGAAGACATTGCAAATGCTGTGATTTTCCTGTCGAGCGAAAAGTCGCGCTTCATCACCGGCCAGACCTTGATGGTCAACGGCGGACGCGTCTTCTACTGATCGTTTTCGTTAGTTCATTCAGACGATGTTCGGCTTTGTGCGGCGCATCATTTGAAACGAGACAGTGCGATCGCCCTTCTGCCATCGGCCGATGGGCGGTCGCCGGATCTTCCAGCGAGAGAGAATGTCCATGAACCTGCATACCGTCTTGTGCGAACGCCTCGGCAGCCGCTATCCGGTGGTGCAGACGGCCATGGGCTGGGTGGCCGACGCAAACCTCACCGCCGCGACCTGCAATGCCGGTGGCTTCGGTTTCTTCGCGGGTGCGACCACCGAGCCGGGCGATGTCGAAAACCAGATCCTCGCCATCAAGTCGAAGACGGACCGTCCGTTCGGCGTCAATTTCCACATGTTCCAGCCCAACGCCGAAGAAGTCATCTCGGTGGTCATCAAGCACAAGGTGCGCGCCGTGAGTTACGGCCGCGGCCCCGATGCCAAGACGATCAAGCGGCTCAAGGATGCCGGCGTGGTGTGCATGCCCACCGTCGGTGCGGTCAAGCACGCGATCAAGGCTGTCGAGCTCGGTGCCGACATCATCACCGTCCAGGGCGGTGAGGGGGGTGGCCATACCGGTGCTGTGCCGACGACCATCCTTTTGCCCCAGGTGCTCGACGCCGTGAAGGTTCCGGTGGTTGCCGCCGGCGGCTTCTTCGACGGGCGCGGCCTTGCTGCAGCTCTCGGCTATGGCGCCGCCGGAATCGCCATGGGCACGCGCTTCCTGATGACCAACGAATCGCCGGTGCCGCGCTCGGCGCTGGATCGCTATCTCGCGACCAAGGACCCGACACTCATCCGCACGACCACCGCCGTCGACGGCCTGCCGCAGCGCTTCATCGAGAATGCCGAGATCAGGCGCCTCGAAAACATGAGCCTGCCGGCGCGCCTCGCCATGAGCATGAAGTACGCACGCCAGTGGGGCAAGGAGAGCGGGCTTGGCCCGATCGCCATGGCCAAGCTCGGCCTCAAGGTGCTGTCGAGCGGCGAGAACAGCTTCGCCCAGACCGTGATGGCGCCGAACCTGCCGACGCTGGTGCAACGCGGCGTGGTCGAAGGCAACACAGAAACCGGCCTGCTGCCTTCCGGCCAGGCCGCAGCCATGATCGACAGGCTCGAAAGCTGCGAAGAGCTGATCGCCCGCATCGTCAGCGAGGCGGAAGCGCGGCTCAAGGCCATCTCGGCGCTCGTCGCCGCCAATTGAGTGGAGAGAATTCGATGAGCGACCAATTCTGGACCAAAATCGAGGACGGCATTGCCGAACTGGTGATCGAGAACGCGCCGGTGAATGCGCTCGACAGTATCGGCTGGCGCAGGCTTTCGCAGGAGATCGACGCGCTCAACGCCAATGCCGATGTCCGCGTAATCGTGATCCGTGCCGAGGGGCGGGGCTTTTGCGCCGGCGTCGACATCAAGGAACTTCAGAAGCACCCGGAGCGCATTCCCGAAGTGAATGCCGGCAACTGGGAAACCTTCCGCGCCATCCATCGCGGCCTGAAGCCGGTGATCGTGGCTGCCCATGGCTACATCCTCGGCGGCGGCATCGGCATTTGCGGCTCGGCCGACATCGTCCTGTGCTCGCCTGACGCGACCTTCGGCGTGCCAGAGGTCGACCGCGGCGCGCTCGGCGCCGGCGCGCATCTGCAGCGCCTGTTTCCGGTGCAGAAGGTGCGCCAGATGTATTTCACCGGCGAGCCGATCGACGCTGCGGAAGCCTATCGCCTCGGCGCGGTCGAGAAGGTGGTGCCGCGCGAGGAGCTCCGAGATGCCGCCCTCAAGCTCGCCAAGACCATCGCCGCCAAGAGCGCGATCATGATCCGTCTCGCCAAAGAGGCGCTGAACGGCATCGAGGATGGCGATCTCGAGAAGAAATACCGCTGGGAGCAGGGGTTCACGGCCCAGGCCTATCTCACCCAGGAATCGCAGGAAGCGCGCGACGCCTTCGTCGGCAAACGCGACGCCGACTTCAAGAAGTAACCAGATCAGGACGCCCGGACATGACCGCCACCAAGATCCTTCCCGCCCCGCCCTATGTCGAAGGCCATGGCCTGCTCAAGGGCCGTTCGGTGCTCATTACCGCGGCTGCCGGCGTCGGCATCGGCTTCGCTGCAGCCCGCAAGGCGATCGAGGAAGGTTGCCGCGCCATCATGATCTCCGACGTCCACGAACGGCGCCTGGCGGAAGCGGCCGACAAGCTGCGCGAACTCTCGCCGACCGTCGAGATCTACAGTCAGCTCTGCAACGTCACCGACGAGGAGCAGGTGCAGTCGCTTGTCGATGCGGCTGAAGACAAGCTCGGCGGCATCGACGTGTTGATCAACAACGCCGGTCTCGGCGGCCTCAAGTCCGTCGTGGAAATGACCGACGCCGAATGGAACCTGGTGCTCGACGTCACCCTGACCGGTACGATGCGCATGACGCGCGCCGCACTCAAGAAGATGCAGCCGCGCGGCAAGGGCGCCATCGTCAACAACGCCTCCGTGCTCGGCTGGCGCGCCCAAAAGGGTCAATCGCATTATGCTGCCGCCAAGGCAGGTGTGATGGCCTTCACCCGCTGCTCGGCGGTGGAAGCTGCCGAATACGGTATCCGCATCAATGCCGTGTCTCCATCGATCGCCATGCACGACTTCCTCAAGCGCTCGGCGCCGCAGGAGCAGCTCGACGCGCTGGCGAGCCAGGAGGCCTTCGGCCGCGCAGCCGAGGTGTGGGAAATCGCCAACGTCATGATGTTCCTCGCCAGCGACTATGCCGGCTACATGGTTGGCGAGATCGTCTCGGTCTCCAGCCAGAGGGCCTGACGATGGGGCTCGTCTTCTCCTCGCCCGACGAGGCGGTGGCAGCCATCGGCCAGAACCTCGGCTCGACCGACTGGCTCACCATCGACCAGGCGCGTATCGACATGTTTGCGGAGGCGACCGGTGACCACCAGTGGATCCATGTCGATCCGGTTCGCGCCAGGGACGGTCCGTTTGGCGGAACGGTTGCGCATGGCTGCCTGACGTTTTCGCTGATCAACGGCTTCCTGCCCGACCTGTTCAAGGCCGAGGGCATGAAGCTGGGCATTAATTATGGTTGCGACCGGCTGCGCTTTCCGGCACCCGTGCCGGTCAACTCCAAGGTCCGGGCGACGGGCGAGCTGGTCAATGCCGAGTTCCTGCCTGGCAATGCCGTGCAGACGACGGTGCGGGTGACCATAGAGATCGAAGGTTCGGCCAAGCCGGCCTGCGTCGCCGACATGGTCGGCCGCTACTACTTCTGAGGCGCTGGGCGCTTCGGCCACCGGAGGTGACAATGAACAAGACTGGTGACGCGCAGGCGGAGATCCTGGCGCGACTGGACAGGCTCGAGTCGCGCGACGAGATCCGCCAGCTGATTTCCAAATATTCGCTGGCGCTCGACATGCGCGACATGAACGCGATGGCCTCGCTGTTTGCGCCCGACGTCAAGGTCGGCGGCGGCAAGTCGGGCAGGGCGGCGCTGCGTGACTGGCTCGACGAGACGATGCGCAAACAGTTCGACGGCACCTCGCACCATGTCGGCTCGACAATCATCGAGTTCGTCGATGCCGACAATGCGGTGGGCGTCGTCTACTCCAAGAACGAGCACGAATGCGGCGCCGAGTGGGTCATCATGCAGATGATGTATTACGACCGCTACGAGCGCATCGACGGGCGCTGGTTCTTCCGCCGCCGCCAGCCGCTCTACTGGTACGCCACCGATCTCAACAAACCGCCCGTCGGCGCGCGCAAGATGCGCTGGCCCGGCCGCGAGCCCTATGAAGGCTCGTTCCACGAGCTGTTTCCGTCGTGGAAAGAGTTCTGGGCGCGCTCTGGCCCCGATGAGGCCCTGCCGGAACCGGCGCCGCTCGAAACCTTCATCGAAACCATGCGCAGAGGCAATGAAATCCGTGGCAACCGTGTGCGCTGAGAAGACCTCCGAGGGGCTGATCGCCGGCAAGCTGTTCCAGCCGATCAAGATCGGCAAGCTGGAGCTGTCCAACCGCATCGCCATGGCGCCGATGTCGCGCTATTTTTGCGCCGACGGCGTGCCGCACGAGAAGGTTTCTGCCTACTATTCGCGCCGGGCGTTGAACCAGGTCGGCCTCATCATTACCGAGGCGACCTATATCGGCCATCCCACGGCGCCGAGCTATGAGGGCGTGCCCTACTTTGCCGGCGAGGCAGCCCTTGCCGGCTGGGCCAAGGTACGTTCGGCAGTGCATGCCGCCGGCGGCAAGATATTTCCGCAGCTCTGGCACACCGGCAGTTTCCGCAACTCGGCCATGGCGCCGCAGCCGGGCGTACCGGGTGTCGGCCCGTCCGAGAACACCAACGCGTTTACCGGCCATCCCGAAGCGACCAGGGCGATGACCGAGCCAGAAATCCTCGAGGTGATCGAGTCTTATGCCGAGGCGGCGGAAGCCGCACAGCGGCTTGGTTTCGACGGCGTAGAGATCCACGGTGCGCATGGCTATCTGATCGACGAGTTCTTCTGGGAGACCTCCAACCGCCGCACCGACCGCTATGGCGGCAACCGTCGCGAGCGCACCCGCTTCGCAGTCGAGGTGATCGAGGCGATGCGCAGCCGCGTCGGTCCCGACTTTCCGATCTCTTTCCGCTATTCGCAATGGAAGCAGCAGGACTACAAGGCCGTGCTAGGCCAGACGCCCACTGAGCTGGCCGAAGTGCTTGAGCCGCTGGTCGATGCCGGCGTCAGCATCATGCACTGCTCGACACGCCGCATTTGGGAGCCGGGTTTCGCGGCGGAAGGCGACATGACGCTCGCCGGCTGGACGAAGAAGCTCACCGGCTTGCCCGTCATCGCCGTCGGCGGCGTCGGCCTCGACCGGCCGGGGCTCAATGCGGCGGAAGCGGCTTCGCTCGACGTGATCGAAAAGCCGCTTGCACGCGACGAGTTCGACATACTGGCTGTCGGCCGGGCATTGCTGGCCGATCCTGCCTGGGCGTTGAAATTTCGGCAAGGCCGGGCCCACGAAGGCGTGGGCTACGCCAAGGAACAGCTGAAATCGCTGTTCTGACCAGAGAGGCGCCGTTCGCGGCGCCTTTCTTGTCGAGGGGATACGCTTTCCATCTGCTCAGACGAAAAGAAGCGCCGGGGACCTTGTCCGCCGGCGCTTTCAGTTTGGGTCGACAGGGAGTTGGGAGGATGAGCTGTCAGGCCGCCTGGCGCGGCCCATGACCGAGGATCACGGCGCTGTTCAGCACCAGCCGGACCAGTTCCGTCTGGCGTGTGATGCCGCTTTTGGAGAAGATCGAGCGCAGATGGGCGCGTGCGGTGTTGCGGGAGATGTCGAGCGAGGTGGCGGCGTCTTCGAGCGACAGGCCTGCCGTCAGTCGGCGGGCAACCGCGGCTTCCGCTGGCGTCAGATCGAACAGCTGGCGCACGAGTTCGCCTTCGACCTCGGGATTGGCTTCGGGATCACGGATGTAGACGGCGACGGCCGAGTTGGCGGCTGCGGCGTTGTCCTTGCTGCCGCGGATTGGGCGGACGATGACACCGAGATTGCGCGAACCCGACTGCTTGGTCAGCGACAGCCCGCGCGACGTCGTGCCGGCATCGTCGGCGGCGAGCTGCATTGCCGCCTTGACCGCCGTCTGGAAGTCGCGGTCCTCCTTGGCCGAGGTGGCGCGCAGCTTGTTGCCCTGAATCTGCAGGCCGTCACGGGCTTCGAGCAGGCGCGTTGCGGCGTCCGAGGCGCGGACGATCTTGCCGGAATGGTCGAGGATGACGACACCGACATAGAGCTTGTCCATGACGTCGGAATAGAGCCGGCGCTCGACCTCGGTGGCGCCCATGCGCCAGGACGTCTCGACGCCGCGCGCAAGCTGCGAAACGAGGATCTCGCAGACCGAGGCTGCGTCGTCATCGAATTTGGCGTCCGAGCGGTCACGGAATACCCAGAGCGTGTAGCGCGCGGTGTCATCGGTGGGCACATAGGTGGCCGACATCGGCTGGCAGCGCTCGGAGAGATAAGCGAGCTGCGCCGGGCGCGTGAGGGCTGCACCTGCCGTGTCGGTCATCTGCTCATCGATCTCGGTAAAGGCGTAATAGGTTTCGCCGGTGCGCAGGCGGTCCTCTATCACCAGCACGGCGGCATAGGCGTCGAACTGCTCGCGGATCAGCTCGAGCGGGGTGCGCAGCGGCTTGCCGTTCATCAGGCTGTCAGAGACGCGGTTGAGGAAATGGCCGAATTCGACGATCGATCTGGCGTGAAAGGTCATGGCAGGAGCTCCCAAAATCCGCCGCACGGGGGCGTGCGGGACCGGTTCCCGGCTGCGCGGTGCATGCCAGGAGGTCATGAGTTCGATTGTATTGGCGAGGGCCTGGTATCGGCCCGGCGTCAGCCGATCAGGACGGCGGGAGGAAACCTCGTCGGGCAAGATGCCGGACGGACGACGATCCAGTTGTCATGCTGCGTAGGCTCGAACCGGTCATCGCGCTTCCTCCCGAATGCGAAATGTTTAATGTCGACAGTTATGTCATTAAATTGACACGTCGTCAAATTCGAAATGCGTTGCGTAGAATTTTTGACATGGTGTCAGTGGTGGACAAGTCTTGGGCAGAGTGCAAACGAAACGGGCCGGATCTTGCGACCCGGCCCGCACGTTCAGCAGATGAAGAAGGAAATCAGGCGCCGCAGTCAGCGCGCTCGACCAGACCGTCTTCGCGCGGCTTGTAGGGGTTCTTGACCACCTTGATCGACTCGGGCGCCGGCAGGAAGTGGCTTTTGCCGCTCGCCTGGATCGGGCCGGTGAGCATCTGGACGGACGCGGCATTGGCCTGCAGCCAGGCAGCGACCGACTCGCCGTCGGTCTTGCCCGAACCGTTGATGGCAGCCGCCAGCACGATCGGCTGGATGTAGTACGGGATCAGCGCCGAGGCACCGCCCATGCGGTCGACGTCGGCGACCTGTTCCTTTGCGCGCTTGGCGAACTTGGCGAAGGCGTTTTCGCCGACTGGGTCGCTCGGGCAATAGGTCATGCCGACGAACTGCACGCTGTAGACGTCCTTGAAGGCGTCTTCGCCGACCACTGCGACGTTGCCGACGGCGTAGTTGGTCATCGTCTGGTTGGCCAGAACCGGCACGTCCCAGCCGATGTCGGCGCGGTTTTCGAGCAGCTTGCGCGAGTCGTCGCCGATCGAGTTGATCAGAAGGATCGCTTCGGCGCCCGAGCTGCGCATCTGGAACAGCTGCGGGGTCATGTCTTCGGTGCGGAAGGCGAACTCCTGCACCGCGGTCGGCTCGACGCCCTTCGACTTGAGGTAGTCGACGATCTCGACCACGGCAGCCTTGGACATGCCGCCATTGTCCGAAATCAGCGCCAGCTTCTTGAGCTTCAGCACGTCGATGGCGAAGTCGATGTTCGGCTTCATCTGATTGAGACCAGTGACCGAGCCCGAGAAGTGGAACGGACCAGCTTCGGGCGTCAGCTGAGTCGAGGCAGCAGAAGAAACCTGGGCGATCTTCTTTTCGCTCGCCACAGGAACGACCGGAATGGTTTCCTGGCTGGTTGCCGGGCCGACGAGCGCCTCGACCTTTTCGTTCTCGATCAGGCGACGCACTTCGGCAACGGCATGGGTCGGGTCAGTCATGGTGTCGCCGAGAACCAGCTCGGCCTTCTTGCCGAGAATGCCGCCGGCGGCATTGATGTCTTCGATGGCCAGCTTCCAGCCCACTTCGGCGGTCTTGCCGATCGAGGCGCCGCCGCCGGTCATCGACATGATGCCGCCGATCTTGACGACCTCCTGTGCCTGCGAAATACCTGCCGACAAGGCAAGGGCTGCCACCGACACCATTCCGATGGCAGTGCGACGCGTAATGGAACCATTCCATTGGAAGTTCATGCGTTTCTCCTCCGCTTACTTCGACCGACAAACAGTCACGGCCATGTGTCCGAAACATCGTCCGCTTGGACGATGGAGGGGGAGGAGCTTCCGAATTCGTTAGCGAGAGCTAACAAAAGACGCATGCTTCAGCGCGGCGGTGCCTTCCTGGTGACGACGGCCCGCGCAAGGGCAGGCTCCGGCAGCTTGCGCCAGGCCAGCCAAGCGAGCACGGCCCCCAGTGCCATCAACGGCACGACGACGGACATGCCCAGCATCGCATCGCCGAGGATACCGGCGACGACAGTGCCCAGGAGGCCACTGCCCATCTGCAGGAACCCGCTCAGCGAGGAGGCGGCCCCGGCACTGTCGGGGAAGGCGGCGACAGTCGCGGCAGACATTGCCGGCATGACGAATGAATTGCCTAGAACGAACATGGCCATGGGCAGCGCGACCGACAGGAAGGTTGGCTCGTACAGTCCGAGCAAGACCGCCATGGCAGCAGCCCCGAGGCTGCTGATCCCCAGGCCGACGGGCACCATACGATAGGCACCATAACGTGGGATGAGACTGCGCATGACAAGCGAGCCGGAAATGAAGCTGGCCGACTGGAACAGCATCGCGAGGCCGAACTGCGCCGGCGTCAGCCCCAGCCGATCCATCAGGATGAAGGGCAGGACGGTCGCCTGGGTGTAGTAGGCGCCCAGGGTGCCGGCGATGACGAGGCTGGAGAACAGGAAATAGCCGCTGCCGAGCAAATTGCGATAGGTTTTCATGACGGCGCCCAGCCGCACCCGGCTCGGGTCGCGCTCGACGGTTTCGACCAGCGCGAAACGGACCGTCAGCAACGACGCCACGCCCATCAGGAACATGATCGAGAAGATGGCATGCCAGCCGGCGACTTCCATGACCAGACCGCCGACTGTCGGCGCGATGGCCGGCGCCAGCGCCAGGATCAGCGTGATCAGGTTGAGGATGCGTGCTGATTGCTCGTGGGCAAAGAGGTCGCGCACGATCGCGCGCGACAAAGACAGCCCGACTGCCGCGCCCGCGCCCTGCAACAGCCGCGACAGGATCAGCACGTCGATGGAGGGCGCGACCAGCGCGCCCAGGCTGCCGAGAAGGTAGATGCCGAGAAAGGCCAACGTCACCGGCTTGCGGCCATATCCGTCGGAGAGAGGACCACACACCAGCTGGGTGAGGGCGAAGCCGGCGAAATACAGCCCGAGCGTCATCTTCACCGCCTCTTCGGTGGTGCCGAAGGCATGAACGATTTCGGGCATGGCCGGCGTGAACAGCGACAGCGAGGCGGGACCGAGACCGGCTAGCACCGCACCGACGATGGTCACGCGCCGCTCGCTCATGAGGCCGGGCTGCTGGTCTTCTCGGTCTGATGTCATGATGCTGGCCCCGGCTCGATCGATGGCAGGCGCCTGAGCGGCAGAGTGCCTGTCACCAGATCGAACCGGTGCCGGGAAAGATCATCCGTCATACGGACTAGCGCGGGGATAATTCGGCTGCGTGTCGGCCAAAAGAAAGGGGCCGCATGCTGCGGCCCCTGGAGAGGTGTCAGACAGCGGTGCCGTAGAGATCGTATGGATCGGAGCGATCGACCTTGACGGTGACGATGTCGCCGACGCGCAGCGGACGGCGCGACTGGATATGGACCGAACCGTCGATCTCGGGCGCGTCGTACTTGGTGCGGCCCTTGGCCGACGTGCCGTTGGCCTCGTCGATGATGACGGGCAGGCGCTTGCCCACTTTCCGTGCCTGCGCGGCGGCCGAAATCTTCTGCTGGCGCTGCATGAAGCGATGCCAACGGGCTTCCTTGACCTCCTCGGGGATCTGTTCGAGGCCGAGGTCGTTGGAACGCGCGCCCTTGACCGGCTCGTATTTGAAGCAGCCGGCGCGGTCGATCTTGGCCTCGTCGATCCAGTCGAGCAGCATTTCGAAGTCTTCCTCTGTTTCACCGGGGAAGCCGACGATGAAAGTCGAGCGGATGGCGAGGTCAGGGCAGACGTCACGCCAGCCGCGGATGCGCTCGAGCGCCTTTTCGCCATGGGCCGGACGGCGCATGTTTTTCAGAACCCGCGGCGAGGCGTGCTGGAAGGGGATGTCGAGATAAGGAAGGATTTTGCCCTCGGCCATCAGCGGGATGACGTCGGCGACATGCGGGTAAGGATAGACATAATGCATGCGCACCCAGATGCCGAGTTCGCCCAGTTCCTGCGACAGGTCGAGGAACTTGGCGCGGACCTCGCGCTCCTTCCAGACGCTGGTCGCATATTTCACGTCGATGCCGTAGGCGCTGGTATCCTGGGAGATGACGAGCAGTTCCTTGACGCCGGCATTGGCCAGCTTTTCGGCTTCGCGCAGCACGTCGGCGGCAGGGCGCGAGACAAGGTCGCCACGCAGGTCGGGGATGATGCAGAACGTGCAGCGGTTGTTGCAGCCCTCGGAAATCTTGAGATAGGCGTAGTGGCGCGGGGTCAGCTTGACGCCCTGAGGCGGCACAAGGTCGGTGAACGGGTCGTGCGCCGGCGGAGCAGCCTCGTGCACGGCGGCCATGACGCTTTCATAGGCCTGTGGGCCGGTGATGGCGAAGACGTTGGGGTGCTTCTCTCGGATCAGTTCGGGCGTGGCGCCCATGCAGCCGGTTACGATGACCTTGCCGTTCTCCTTCATTGCCGTGCCGATGGCGTCCAGCGACTCGGTGCGGGCGGAATCGAGGAAGCCGCAGGTGTTGACCACGACCAGGTCGGCGCCGTCGTGCTTGCGGGCGATCTCATAACCTTCGGCGCGGAGCTGGGTGAGGATGCGTTCGGAATCGACAAGCGCCTTCGGGCATCCGAGGCTGACGAAGCTGACGCGGGGTGCTGCTGACATAGGCAGGTTTCCAATGGACGCGGGCCGGTAACCCATGAGGTCCGGCCCGAAAATCTGTTGATGTGTCGATCTGTCGGCTCTGAAAAGAGCTCAATTCGGGCGGCGCAATAGCACAGATCGGGGCCCAAGCAAACCGGCTGATCGCCACATGCAAAAAGGGCCGGAAAAACTCCGGCCCTTTTTGGTCTGTTGCTGCGGCTCAGTGGGCCGGCGCGCTGTGGCCGCCAAACCACTCGCTGAGGAACCCAAACTGTTCCGGGAACTGATCTACTGCGCCGTCGAGCAGCATCTTCACCGCGACATAGAGGATGATCAAAAGGCCGATATAGGCGATCCAGCGGTAACGATGCAGCAGGCGCGCGACGAAGGAGGCGGCAAAGCCCATCAGCGCGATCGACAGCGCCAGACCGATGATCAGCACCGTGGGATGATCCATGGCGGCACCGGCAACGGCGAGCACGTTGTCGAGCGACATTGACACGTCGGCGATGACGATCTGCCAGGCGGCCTGGGCGAAGGTCTTGCGCGGGCCCTTGGCGGCGATCTTGCCGTCCTTGTCATAGTCGGCGTCGGCAAGCGCCTCGGTCGCTTCATGTTCCTGCTCGTGGCTGACGCTCAGTTCGCGCCACATCTTCCAGCACACCCACAGAAGCAGCAGGCCGCCGGCGATGAGAAGCATCGGCCCGATGGCCAAAAGCCATTGGGTGATCAGTGCGAAACCGATACGGAGAACGGTCGCCGCGGCGATGCCGACGAGGATGGCCTTCTTGCGCTGATCGGCCGGAAGGCCTGCCGCGGCAAGGCCGATGACGATGGCGTTGTCGCCGGCAAGCACGAGGTCGATAGCTATGACCTGCAGAAGGGCTGTGAAGCCTGCAGCAGTGAATATCTCCATCGGACGGGACCCTCTCCGTTCAGTTCCAATGTCTTGATGTCGGCTATAACGCCCGACGCGCGTGCGTCAACAGACAAGCAACGCGTTTATTCGAAACGGCTTAAATCGGCGCGTTCCCTGACGTGAAGCTGACGAAACCTGGTGACAAACGCGGTTGGGCGTTCGTATTTGGAGCTCGACCGGCCGCTCCAGTAATCACTCGCAGACGTATCTGACGCGACCCGTAGAGCCGCTTACGGCGCGGCAGGATATCGGCTTGGAATTGCCGGTGCTCGCCGCACCGCTTGGCGCGCGCGTCACCGGGCGAGGGCCAGGCTGCTCGGTGGCAAAGCGAATATCGGGCCCGGTTGGAAAGGCGGCAGCCTGCTGGCGCTCGGCCGCGGCACGCTTGGCTTCGTCGTCCTGCCAGAAGCGCCGGGAGTCCATTGGTTTCGGAATGACGACGGTGCCATCGGACGAGCGACTGCAGCCGCCAAGCAGCGTGGCGGAGAAACCCAGGGTCAGCGCAAGCGTCAATGTCGAACCGAAATTCATGCGAATGCTATATCGCGGCCGAAGGCGTCGATAAAGTCCCAGAGTGCAAGCAGTTGGGATAAATGAGAAAATTCGTCCAGGACAGATCGACGCTGCCAGGCAAGGCCGCTCGGTCCGAACCTGAGGGGTTGTATGCTCAAAGCGTGTTTGCAACCGAACTCAAAGTTATCGCGATTGCCTGTTTGTATCTCTCGAATTCCGGCGACGTCTGCCTGACCACCTGTGGTGGCGGCGACGTCGGGGTTGAACTGGGGAGCGAGGTTGCTGCAGGAGCACGTCCGGTCATCTTTTTCTCCGCCCAGGCAACGACATAGGTGGCGTTCTTGCCGGTGAGGAAGGGATTGGCCTTGATCACGACGGCGCCCAGGACGTCGGCGATCATGGCATCGCCGGAGGCGGTCAGGATCTGGTGGGCGCCTTCCATGCCGAGGAAGTGGCAGAGATAGAGCCGCCCGGCGGTGATCTGGTGGCCGCGCTGCTTGAGATAGGCTTCGCCCTCGCGAGCCAGGTTGCGCACCATTTCGCGCGAGATGGTCGGATCGAAGCGCAATTCGAGCAGTTCGGCCGTCGAGAGCGAACGCGCGAGATCGGGCCTGTAGGTGTTCATCATCCTGATCCAGGTGCTGCTGATGAACTGCCCCAGGCCCGTCGCTGACGACAGCGGGTTCTTGGCACGCGCGCTGCCGCCGCTTTCGACATGGATGATGCGGTTGGTCAGGATCTCGATGGCCTGATCGTCCGAGGAGGTGGTGGCGACAGTGGTCGTGGTTGTGGTCGTTGCCACGGCAACGGAGACAGTGCCGAGCGGATCGATGGCCTGGCCGTCCTGGTAGAGCTCGAAATGCAGATGCGGGCCGGTCGACAAGCCGGTGGTGCCAATATAGCCGATGATGTCGCCGGCCTTGACCGCGGTTCCGACGCTGATGCCATCGGCGAAACGCTGCATGTGGGCATAGCGGGTCTCACGGTTGTTGGCATGCGAGATACGGATGAGGTTGCCGTAACCCTTGCCGTCACCCTCGAACACGACCTGGCCGTCAAAAGCGGCGGCGATCGGGGTGCCGATGGGGGCCGCCCAGTCGACGCCCTTGTGGATTCGGACAGTCTTCAGGATCGGATGCTTACGCGGTCCGAAGGTCGAGGTCATGACGCCGTTGACCGGCGTGAACATACCGTTCGTCGTCGCCAGCGATCGAACCTGGTCGTCGCCGCCGACACAGGAGAACTGGCCGTCAGTCTGCTGGAAGACGAAACATTCGAGCTTCTTGTCGGTGCCGTGGACGCCGACATAGAGCACGCGGCCGGCGACGCCATCCTTGCCGCGCGCCGTCTCCGAATAGAGCAGGACCAGGCGCTGGTCCTCGGTGGCAAAGGCGTTCAGGTCCTGGCCGCGCGACAGGTACATGATGGCCTCGCCCAGCACGCCGGTGGGCACGTTGTTGCGGGCAGCGGTCGAATAGATCGCGTCGAGCAGCCGGTATTGGCGCTTCTGGGCGCCGGCTTGCGGTGCGCCTGAATAGTTGAACAGATCGTCGCGCACCCACGGGTCGACGCCTTCGACGAACTGGCCGGCCGAATTGCGGGCAAGCGTGCCGATGAACCTGTTCATGGCGTAGACCGAAACCTGCATCAACGCCATTGCCGGGGCGCCGCGGCGCGGCCGGAAGCCGCGCAGGGCGACGACATAGCCGGGCTCGAGGGTCTCCAGCTTGAAGACCGCCTTGAGTGCGTCGCTGACCAGCTTGGCTTCGTCGGTGGAAAAATGCGCCTCGAGCGCAACGCTTTCGAGCGAGCGGCTGGTGAGGATCTTGATGAAAACGTCTTCGGTCGCCTCGAACCGCTCGGGCTCCGGGGTCACGGTCGCGACGCTGGTGTTGTTTTCGACGGCGGTTTTTTCGAAGGCGGGCAGAGCGGCTTCGCCCTGGTCGATGGTTTCGCCCCAGCCCGCGCCAACATCGGACGTGTCGTCGCCCTCGGCTTCGTCGAGGTCGGTTGCGATCGGCGGCGTCGGCTGGATGTTGGTTTGTTGCCCTGGCTGAGGCTCGGCGACAGCGCGCTGCGCCTGAAAGAAGGCAAAGTCGTCCTGCGTCGACGGGATGGCGGTCATGAAGCGTTCGCTGGAGCTCAGCATCGTGTCGGAGAGGTATTCGATGCTTGGCGAGATGCCGTCTTCGATAAGATCGGCCGGGCGGGAAAGCTGGCGTCGCTTGGTCTCTGTGCCTGCTTCATGCGCGAGGTTGATCCACATCGGGTCGCCGGCGAGGTCGACGATGGCCGGGACGTAGACAGCGGCATCGGCCGGCACGATGTCGCTTTCCTCGGTCGGCTGCAGGTCGCCCTCATATTCGCCCGATGGCCAGTAGTCCGCGCCGAAATAGACGGCGGCAGCGACGATACCGGTGAGGGCAAGTATGCCGGCAATGATCATGGCCTTGAGCTGCCGTTCGCGCGAGCGCCTGGCCATACGCTGCTGCTTTTGCTGCTTGAAGCTCGCGTCAATGCCATGCGTCATGGCGAAGACCCGGTCAGGAAGAAGGTCCAGCGCGACTGTTCCAGCGTGTCGACTTCGTAGAAGCGGGCGGCGATGTGGCCACGCTGCCAGCATTCGTCGATGCCACGCACGGTGAAACGCTTGCGCTCGACGCACATGTCGGTCGAACCGCTGAGGATGGCATTGCCGAAGACGTCGGTCGCGTAGATGTAGATGTAGCGGTTGGTCAGCTCTTCGCGGATGACGTTGACGCACTGATTGGCGCCGATTGTCCACCAGCCATCGGTCTGGAATGCGGCTTCGACTTCCTGGCCGACGGCGAGATTGACGACGTCGAGCGTCTGGTTACAGACGGTAAACTCCGCGCGAGCCAGACTGGGGGCGCAAAGCAATGACAGCAATGTCAGCAGGGCAAAGGTGGCTCCTCGTGCACCGGTTCGGTGTCCGATCCCGCCCGCATCGTCTTGCCGGCCGCTATCGGCCTCCCGCCAAAGCTTGAGAAGCTGCACCGTCGGTCTCGCCCCGAATCCGCACCAGTACAATGGTGACGTTGTCCGTTCCGCCGCGCTCGAGGACCTTTGCCAGCAGATCTTCGCAAGCCGCCTGCGGTGTCGTCGAAACCACCGCGGCCTCGATCTCCTCGTCGGAAACATGGGCGGTCAGGCCGTCGGTACCGAGTATGAAGACGTCGCCGGGCAAGAGATCGCCCTGGCGGAAGTCGACGTCGATGTCGTCGCTGACGCCTATGGCGCGGGTGATGACATTGCGGCGCGGCCAGGTCTGCGCCTCCTCGGCGGTGATCGCACCGCGATCAAGCAACTCCTGAACCTCAGTGTGATCGTGCGAGACCTGGGAGATCGAACCGTCACGCACCAGGTAGACGCGGCTGTCGCCGAGCCACAGGCAGGCGAACTTGCCGTCCATGGCAAGCAGTGCTGCAACCGTCGAACCCATCGTCGCGCCACGCGAATCCGATATCTCTCGGATGTCGGAATGAGCCAGCCTCAGCCTGTCGACGAAGCGTGCGCGCAGATCCGGCGCCGATTCAGGAATGCCGATCGTCGACAAGTGTTCGACGATGCTGGCGGAGGCGACCTCGCCGGCATCGTGGCCGCCCATGCCGTCGGCGACGACCCACAGGCCGCTGCGGGGCTCGATCAGGTAGCTGTCTTCATTGACCTGACGGACGCAGCCCTTGTGGCTGACGCCATAGCTTTCGAAGGGGAGGACGACATCGTTCAATGGCCTCAAGCGCTCTCGGGCGCCCCTCTGCGTTGCGTATTGACGCGCGCACCTTTCAGTCTGCCACAGGCCCGTGCGTTAGAGTACAGAAATTAACACGTGCCGGACTGACTGTGCCTACACACCGTTTCAAAGCCCCTTCGGACAGGTAAAACCGGAGAATGCGGCCAGCGAAAAGGGATTGCCCGGCGGGTTGATCTGGACGGTGTAGGCGACATCGCGGCCGCCGATGACGTAGCGCAGTTGCAGCTTGTCGCCATTGACTGTCGAGGTGCCTGCGTCGAGCAGGCGCTTCAAGGCCCACGGCCCTTCGAACCTGATGGCGGATTCGCGCCCGGGAAGCTCCGGCGTAAGGCTGAGATTGGCCGACCCGGCGGAGGCACTGCCGGGCCATGTGACGATGCCCGGGCTGCTGCCGTTCTGATAGCTCTGGACGACCTGTCCGTTGACGTCGAGCAAGGCCATGTCGGCGTCGCCATGCAGCGAAAACGGCGTGAAAGTGATGTTGACCGCAGGCGTGGACCCGCCAAGCGGAAAGAACGCGTCGCGGATTTCGGCGGCCAGCTGGAACTGCTTCAGCGTCGACCTGGAGAGCCCACGGCCCAGGCGCGACTCCTGCTTCCATTGCCATTCGGTCCCCGACATGTCTGCGAAAGAGGCCAAGTTTTGTGCGAAAAACCTGTCGATGATGCCGCTGGGCGCGAAAAGCCGGGCGAAATCGCCGATCGGCACATCCTGGCTGGCGCCGGTGCCGAAGGGATAGCGGTTGGCGATAACTTCCTCGCAGGGGCCGCTGACGGTCTCCTGCAGCGACTGGTTGAGTTGCGCTACGGAGGTCTCGGCCACGTCGCCCTCGAAATCGTCGGCGGCAGCGTGGACCATGCGCGACAGTGTCTTGGGCAGGCGCGAGGCGTTGGCGCGGAGATTGGATATCTGCAGCTGAAGATTGGCATTGACGCGACCTGCCTGCGACGGGGCGGCGGCCGAGATCGTCAGGCTCTGATAGACGGCATGGAAATTCTGGATCAGGGCATCGATCGGGCGCTGGCCGGGACGGCCATCGACAAGAAGCTGGAACGGCCGGAATTGCGCCTCGATGTTGGCGCCGGGCACGATGGTCGGCGCATTGGCGAATGCCGCACCGGCGCGACTGGCGGATTTGCGGCCCGGCAACTCGATGCCGATGCGGGCGAGGCCATCGGCACGCGCATCGGCGTCGGCAGTCGGGCCTGAGCCACGTGTCAGCGCCGTCTCGCGGGCAATCGCCTCGAACAACTGCGCCAGCGGCGAGCTGGGCGAGCCGGCGGCTGACAGCGCGAGATATTCCGGCTTGTCCGCCGCCATCGGCCGGAATTTGAGCTTGTCGAGAACACCGTTCCATACGGCTGAAAAGTCGCTGCTGTAGCGGTCGAGCAACTCTGGGCCGAGCCGCAACAGTTCCTGCTCGACGCCGCCTTGCTCGCCGCCGGCGCCGACGACCCATTGCTCGTCTATGAGTTTCTGGGCGATTCCGGAAAGCTGTGTCAGGTAGAAATCGTTGAAGCCGGCATAGGTATAGAGGCCGCGAACACGCAGCGCAGACAGGTCGCTGCCATCGACGGTCTCAAACACCAGCTTCGCTTCCTGGCCGCCCTTCGTGGTGACGGCGAAGTCGTCGAGCGTGGCCGCGGTCAGCGCCGAGGCGATCAAGGCGGAAGCCTGATCGGCGACCGTCATGCGGCCCAGCGCGCGCTGCGCAGACTCGACCACGGGGCGATTGAGCTCGAATGCCGGATCGAACTCATCGTCGAGCGTAAGCATCGCCCTCAGGTGCTTTTCTAGGATGAGACGGCCTTCGCGATTTTGCGGACCGGGATAGCGGTTCTGCTCCCAGTCCTTCTTCATCCACGAGACGATCTGTTCGTCATCGACCTTCGGCGCTTCGCCTGCGAGCATCAGATAAATCTTGAGAGCTTCGTAGAGAGCCGCAGGATCGCTCATCTTCGCTTGGATGGTGCGTTCAAGGTGCAGCAACAGGCGAGGGCGAAGCATCCGCTCCAGCGCCAGCCGGTAGGTCGTCTCCGATGCCGACAACAACCGCGCGCGCTGGCTGAGCCCGAGCGTTTCGCGCGCCGGCGTCGGCTGGTCGCGATGCTCGTAGCCGGTCGGCAGGCCGCTGATGCTCTCCAGCGCATCGATGACATTCTCAAGGTCAACGTCGGATACGGTTTCCGCCTGCAGCAGTGCGGCGGCGGACGACGTGTAGCTTTCCGCAGCCTGGCTGGTGGCCGCGATCAGGGCCTTGTTTGCGGCATAACTGACCGCCAGAACGCCCAAGGCGGCAGCGGCGATCAAGCTGATGGCGCCGGTTCCGGCGAAGCGGGCAAATCTGGCGCGCCGGTCGGCGGCATCGTCATAGGAGACCCAGCCGGCCTCAGCAAAGATGACATTGGCCAAAAGGTCGTGCAGGAAGAAGCTCTTGCCGGTCCCGGACAGCTGTGCTTGGGATCCGTTGCCGAAACCACGGCCGATGGCGCCGAGTACGCGGTCGATCGGCGTGCCTTCCTGCGTGCCGGAGGAGAAGTAGAAGCCGCGCAGGATAGCGCTTGCCGGCTTCTTCGTCGGTTCGAAGACACGGCCGAGAAAGGTCGCACAGCGTTGCTTAAGCGAAGCAAACTGCGCGGCGAAGCTGAAGATAGCGATGCGCGCGACCGGATCCTGCTCGCCCTGCATACGGTCGGGCACGTCCTCGGACAGGCGGCGAACGAGCGCATCGAATTCAGCCGGAACCTCGCTGACCATGTTCGCCTTTCGGTCGGCGCCCTGGAATGTCGTACCCCACACCATGCGCCGGTCGGTTTCGTCCAGACTGCCGAAACTCTCCATGAAGCCGGCGATCAGGTCGGCCTTGGTGAACAGCACATAGACGGGAAAGCCGATGTTCAGCGTCTCGTGGATTTCCTGCAGGCGATTGCGGATGACGACGGCGTGGGCGTCGAGCTCCTGGTCGCTTGAAGACATCACATCGGCTAGGCTGATGGCGACAATTACGCCATTGATCGGCTGCCTGGCGCGGTGTTTCCTGAGCAGCGACAGGAAGGCGAGCCATCCTTTGCGGTCGCTTTCGGTGTCGGAATCCTGGTTGGTGTAGCGGCCGGCGGTGTCGATCAGCACCGCTTCATCGGTGAACCACCAGTCGCAGTTCCGGGTTCCGCCGACGCCGGGCACCGGCTGGGCCGTGCCGGACACGGTGATCGGAAACGTGAGGCCCGAATTCACCAACGCCGTGGTCTTGCCGGCGCCGGGCGGGCCGATGATCAGGTACCAGGGCACCTCGTAGAGGAAATTGCGCCTGCCGCTGGCGCGCTTGAGCGCCGCGAGGGCCTTGGTCATGCCCGTTTCGAGCAATTGGCCGTCGCCGTCATAGGCACTCTCGCTGGCGATGGCGGCAGCGAGCGCCTTTTGAGCACGGCGCGCAAACCAGAAGCGGAACAGGGCGATGCCTGCGGCCAATGCAAGGATGAGGGCGATGATGGCGACGCGCGCGCCAGTAGATTCGAGCGGCTGGCTGCCGACCAGGACGATCAGCGGGCCGGCAAACCACACGGCTGCGGCAAGGCCGGCCAGTGCCATGACGCTCAAAGTTCTGAGCAGCCACGTCATCACGACCACCACAGCATGCGGCGGGGCGCGCTCATGGTGCGTCCTCGCGCCGGATCATGACGTCGACACGGCGGTTCAAGGCGCGGCCGTCGGCGGTTGCGTTGTCGGCGATCGGCACGTCCTCGCCCTTGCCTTCGACAGCTATTCGCGAGGCATCGCCGATCCCCTGAACAAGTGCCTTTGCCACAGCCTCCGCCCGGGCAACGGATAGATCGTAGTTCGACTTGTAGGCACTGGACTGGCGCGGCTTCACATTGTCGGTGTGGCCGACGATTCTGATCGGACCCGGTTCGCCTGCGAGTGCAGCCGCAATGCGCGCCGCCACGGGCGTGAATTCAGGCTTGGTCTCGGCCTTGCCCGGCTCGAACAGCAGCTCGTTGTTGAGCTCGATGATGATGAACTCGCCCTTGGAGGCGACGGTCAATGCGCCGGCGCCGATGTCCTGGGTGAGGGCAGCGCGGATGCGGTAAATCTGCGCCATGGTCGGGGCTGTTGCTGCCGGTTTGGCATCCTCGACCGGCGAAGCCGGCTCATCCGGCGCTGCCTGCTCGATCGGCGGGGCGAAGTCGCTGCGTTCGATGGCGACCGGCTTCGATGGTGTGAGTGCAAGCAATGTCGCGGCGAGCGCGTCGCCCTCTCTGGTGACGTCGCCGCGCATCCAGAAGAAGGCGGTGGTGACGAAGGCGAGGGCGAGGGCGGCCATCGCCCAGAGCGGTAGCCTGTAGGGGCGTCGGTCCACGGTGGCCGCGAGGCCCTGCCAGTGCGGAGAAATACCGTCGTCGGTGAGCGGCCGGAAGTAGCGCAGCGCGGCGTACAGGTCCTGGCGCACGAGCTCAAGGCTCTGATTGCCGCCGGCGACGCCACGATATTGTCCGGCGAAGCCGAGCGACATGCAGGCATGCATCAGTTCGAGCAGGTCGCCACGCTCCGCCGGATCGGCCAGCACCGAGTTCAGTGCCTCGAAGAAGCCGTTTCCTGACGCATCGATCCCGTAGAAGCGCGACAGCATGCCGTGCTGCGCCCAGTTGTCGGAGCCGATGCCCGGCAGGTTGGCGATGATGTCGTCGGCTGTCTCGCAAAGGGCATATTTCGCGACATGCGCGTCGTCTTGGTTCACGCCGGCTTCGGCGGCTTTCCATTCGAATTCTTCGATGCATTCGGCGACGTGCTGGGCCAATACGGACACGTCGGCTTCGACCGTCACCGTCCTGAGATGGCCAAACAAGATGAGAAGCGGCGTTGCCGCTGATATCAGCGGGTTGGCCCCGGAAACCTGGACACGTTCGGCCGCATCGAACAGGGCCTCCAGCGACGTGCCTGCTGCCGTTGCTGCCTGCTTACGCTGCTTGTGGCTGTTGCGGGGCGCGTCGCCAGGGGCGTCGCCGAAGGGACTGGCCTGATAGATCACCGTGCCCGAACTTGGCGCCTGCTGTTCAGGGCCGCCGGTGTAGATGATGGTCGGATCGGACGCCGGCTGTGGTGGCGAGGGCTGGTCCGGACGCGGCGCGCGGCGCGGCGATCCGCGAATGACGGTTCTGCCGTCGGAGCCGGAAGGATCGTCCTTCGAACTCATCGCCGATTATCCGCTTTCGCGCGACGGCTGCCATGCCCTGACAATGCCGCGGATGCCTCCGGTCACGTGCCAACAACGCATCGTAATGCATGGAAATGCCGATGGGAACCGGGGCTGAACCGCCCGCCGAAACGGTGGGGCCGACCGAGGGATCAGCTGCGTCCAGCAACGTTACTTCTTGTTCGCCGACCTGGCGTAGGCCTCGCTGAAATAGGCGAGAAAGACGTCGAGCATGCCGTTTTCATGCGCGGCCTCCTTGGCTTCCCATGTCGCGACGAACATGTCCCAGGCCCGCCCCTTCTTGGAGACGAAGGCAGAGGCGGGGAGCTTTCGCTCGATGGCATCGGGCGACAGTTCCGAAAGCAGCCGCGACAAGGCCGCCTGCATCGCCGCATAGGTCGCGAGTTCATGCGTCTTGAGATCGCGGAATGCCTCCTCGACGCTGTGCCGGGCGTCGAGATAACCCGAGCGACGCTGGGCAAACATGATCTCGAGAATTTCTTCCGAGCGCGGAATGAACTTCAGCGGGTTGTTGTCGACGCCGCCGATCATCGTGCGCTGGCTGCTCTTGGCGAGCGCCTTGGCGGCAGCGCGCGCCTTGAGCAGCAGGGCAAGCTCGTCGACAACCGCGCGCAGCACCGCGCCGACTTCGGCGGCAACATCCTTCGGGTCGCGCTGCAGGAACACGTCAGGCGAAACGCCGGCGCCGGCAGCGATGAGCCGGAGCAGTTCGGTCGCCTCCTGCCGTTGCGGCGGGGGAGGCGCAGGTTGCACGGGCACGGCCTGCGGCGGGCGCGCATGCTGGACCGGCTGACGCGCCACGACACCCGCCGCCGACTGGCCGTTGCTCGGACCTCCGAAGAAGGGATCAGCCAGTTGCGGCGGTGGCTGGCCGATATCTGCGGCATGGCGGGCCGGGATCGGATTGCCCCAGTCGTTGCCGGCGCTGCGGTCGTCCTCGAGCGCGACCGAGACGATATAGCTGCCAATCGATAGCTGGTCGCCGTGGCTGAGCGGATGTGGGTCGGTGACGCGCTGGCTCGAGCCGTTGACGAATGTGCCGTTGCGCGAGACGTCGTAGAGCCAGAACGTACCCCTGTCGTAACGCACCTCGCAATGCAGGCCTGAGATGAACAGGTTGGGATCGGGCAGGTTCCAGTCGCGATTTTCGCGCCCGATGGCGAAGCTGCGACCATTCGAACTGTAGAACAGCGGTCCGCCGGTGGGCAGCCTGTCGACATTCTCGATGGTCAAAGTGATGAGCATCCGAATTCGCCCGCCAAACCTCTGTTTCCGGCAGCCTCGTCCAAATTCCTTATTATATTCTAGCAGTTTGCAGCGACAGCAGCACAGGGGGATTTGGGCGCGCCGCTTTCGCGTCCGTGCCGTGCCGGCTTTGGCCGGTTGAAAAACTTGTGCTAAGCTTCGCGACAGATGTCCGGCCGTCCCCGCGGAGAGGCACGACGCCATGGCTAACGATCGCGCGACTGTGGTCCGGACACCGCTCGGCGACGCGTTGACATTCACCCATCTGGCCGGCCGCGACGAGATCAGCCGCTGTTTCGCCTATGCCGTCGGCTTCGTCAGCAGCGACCCTGATATCGACCCGTTGAAGATGCTTGGCGGCGCCGTCTCGGTCGAGGGCGAGTCCGACCCGAAACGCTGGTTCAGCGGCCTGGTGTCGGATTTCCGCCTGACCCGCATCGAGGACCGGCAAGTTTATTATGAAGCGGTCGTCCGGCCGTGGCTGTGGTTTCTCGGCACGGCCACGGACTGCCGCATCTTCCAGAACATGAGCGTCATCGAGATCGTCGAAAAGATCTTCTCGAAATATGGCTCGGCGAAGTTCGAGAAGCGGCTGCAGGGTTCCTATCCGCCGCGCGACTATTGCGTCCAGTATGACGAAAGCGACCTGGATTTCGTCCAGCGCCTGCTCGAGCACGAAGGCATCATGTATTTCTTCGAGCATGGCGACGGCGAACACACGCTGATCCTTGCCGACGCGATGAACAAGCTCAAGCCGGCACCGGGCTACGAGAAGGTGCCGTATCATTTCGAAGGGCAAGGCGCGCGCCGCGACGTCGAGTACATCACGGAGTGGATACCCGGCAGCTCGGTCAGGCCCGGCGCCTACACCCACACCGACTACGACTTCAAGAAGCCGGATGCCAGCCTGATGGCGAAATCAGACCAGGCATTTGGCCACAAGCTGGCATCGGGCGAAAACTATCGCCAGCCCGGCGCCCACCTGGATGTCGGCCGTGGTGACAAGATCGCCGGGATCCGCCGCGAGGAGCTGCAGGCCGTGCACCAGCGTATTGCCGCTGCCGGCACCGTGCGCGGGCTGTTTTCGGGCTGCACCTTCAAGCTCGACGGTTTTCCGCGCGACGATCAGAACCAGGAATATCTTGTCGTCAGCGTCGAGTACCGGATCTTCGATCCCGGCTATCACACCGGCATCGACACCGAGGGCGAAAGCTTCACCGTGGTACTCGGCGTTGCGCCGACAAGCCTGCCATACCGCCCGCCACGGATCACACCGCGCCCGATCATGCGCGGACCGCAGACCGCGCGTGTCGTCGGCCCGTCGGGCGAAGAAATCTTCACCGACGAATACGCCCGGGTGAAGGTGCAGTTCCACTGGGACCGCCTGGGAAAGAAAGACCAGGACAGTTCGTGTTTCGTGCGCGTGTCGCAGACCTGGGCCGGCAGCGGCTGGGGCTTCATCCAGATTCCGCGCATCGGCCAGGAGGTCATCGTCGATTTCATCGAAGGCGATCCGGACCAGCCAATCATCACCGGCCGCGTCTACAACGCCGCCCAGATGCCGCCCTACGGCTTGCCCGGCAACGCCACGCAGTCGGGCTGGAAGTCGAACTCGTCGAAGGGGGGCGGCGGCTACAACGAACTGATGTTCGAGGACAAGGCAGGCTCGGAACTGGTCAATTTCCAGGCCCAGAAGGATCACAACCTTCTGATCAAGAACGACCGCACCAAGCTGGTGCAGCACGACCAGTCCGACCGCATCGACCACGACGCCAAGCATTCCGTCGGCCACGACCTCGACGAGGACGTCGGCAACAACAAGACCGTGAAGGTCGGCGTCGACCAGAAGACCGACATCGGATCCAACGATACGGAAACGGTGGGCAAGAACCGCTCGTTGACCGTCGGCTCCAACGAGACCATCAGCATCGGCTCCAACTCGACCGAGACGATCGGCGCCAACCACGCCCAGACAGTCGCCATCGCCCAGGCGATCACGGTCGGCGCTGCGCGGGTGGACACGGTGGGTGCGACCGAGACGCGTACGGTCGGATCGGCGCAGACCAACACGATCGGGTCGACGCGCGCGGTCACAGTGGGTGCCGCCCAGACCCACCAGATCGGTGCCGATGACAGCTGGAACATCGCATCGAACCAGGAGGTGACGATTGGCGCCGACCAGACGTTCAACATTGCCGGCAACCAGAAATCGAAGATCGGCAAGGGAAGGCGAACCGAAATCGCCACCGACGACGGGACCAAGGTAGGCGGCGCCTACGAGTTGCGGATCGCCAAGGCGAGCATGGTTCAGATCGGTGAAGACGGGAAGATGAATGTCGGCAAGACATTCCTGATCGAAGCCGGCGACGCCATTGCGCTGAAATGCGGCTCTGCCAGCATCTCCATGAAGAAGGATGGTACGATCACCATCGAGGGCAAGGACATCAGCATCAAGGGATCGGGCAAGATCAACATCAAGGCTTCCAGCGACATCGTCATGAAGGGCTCGGAGATCAAGCAGAACTGAGGGCGCAGGGGATGACCAGAACCATCAAACGGATCGAGGGTGTAGTCATCGGGGTCTTTCTCGGCTTCGACGGTGCTGCACCGCTCGTCGTGTTTCCCGGCAATCCCAGGGACACTGCGCTTGCCGCGCGCAGCCTGGCCGAACTCAGCGCCGACATGGTCGGAGCAGAGGTGGCGCTGCTGTTCGAGGGCGGCGACCCCGGCCGGCCGCTGATCGTCGGGCGCATCGTCGAGCCCGTGCGCAAGGCACAGACGCCGCAGGTCGTTCGAGACGGCGAGCAGGTCAAGATCGTGGCCGGGGAACGTCTCGAACTGCGCTGCGGCAAGGCCACAATCATCATGGAGAAGGATGGGCATATCACCATTCGCGGCACATACGTCACCAGCCATGCCAGCGCGGCCAACCGCATCCGTGGCGGCTCTGTAAACCTAAACTGATGCCGAAGATCGTTCTGCGCGAGATCGTGCGGCAGCATGCGGAAATGGCGGCATTTCTGTGGACCGTCTACGACCATCACCTGCTCCATCCGGATGAGAACCCCGACATGGACGAGGAGCGTCTTGCGCGGCTGGTCGAGCGGCTGGATGCTCATCTCGACGGCCTTCGCATTGCAGGAGATGCCGGACGCGAGATCGCCCAGGAAGTCTACGCCGAATATCCTGAGGTCGGTGAGCTCTTCGTGCTTAGGATGCTCATGGAGGGCGCGCCGCAGCGCATAGCTGAGCTCGACCTGGAAAAGGTCCGGGCCTATCTCCGCGTCAACGGTGGCTGATCTGCGTGGGCAAGCGCGCCCGGTCTACAATCAGGTGAGCTTGAAGCCGTCGTCGTATTCGAGCGACAGCGATTTCCATTTCTTGCCGTCGAAGCGCCAGGCACTGTCGGTGCCCGCGACATAGAGATAATCGCCATCGGTACGGATATCGGAAGCGGTGCCGGTTTCCACCTCCAAGGGCACGATGGCGTTGCCCTTCTCCACGCCGATTCCGCCCTCATCGCCCCAATAGGCCTTGCCGCTATAGGTGCGCACGGCAAGATGGGTGGTGGTATCAGCCGGTTCGAGCTCGACCGCTTCTTCGTTGGCGATGCGCAGGCACGTTCCGTCTTCGCCGGCGACCCTGATCGTGCCGTCCGCGGCAACGTCGATGCCATAGAACACTTCTTGGCGATGCAGTTCCAGCGGCTGCCACGTCGAGCCCGCGAGCTTGTGCACCGATCCTGATTTTCCGCAGACCCAGATGCCATGCTTCGCGTCACCGTGAATATCCATGTATTCAGCCTGGGTTATCGGCGTGATCGGACGCCAGTCGTCTCCGACCAGCTTGACGGCGCCGCCTGAAGAGCCGACCATCATGGTGCCACCTGGGTCGGCGGCCCAAACCTGGCGAAAGCTCTCCGTGCCGACCTGATCGCGGGTCCATTGCTTGCCGCCGTAGCGCCAGATCCAGATCGTTGCCTCGAGCGCAAACAGTTCGCCTGAGGGCGACGCCGATAGCGACGTCAGCCATTCTGACGTGAACAGAACGCCCTTCGCGGTCTTTGGATTGAAGTCGTCGACCACAAAAATGACCGACACCGTGGTGTCGTAGTCGGAATCCGCGAGCAGGAACAGAATGGCCACCTTGCCATTGCCCATCGGCGCGACCTGAAGGCATTCGATCGAGGTGTCCTCATCTTCGACGAAGTCTTCCAGCTCTTCCTTGTCCATCTTCAGCTTACCGATCATGGCTAACGCCTCCCTGGCGGTTGGCTAGGCAGAGATCATTCACGGGCAGTCCTTCTTGGACTTGGCGACGTCGGACGCCCTGACGACGACTTTCTTCGGGTCCTTTCCGAGGCTCACGGCCTCCTTCTTCAATCGCTTCTTGGCAACTCCGGCAAGTCGGCCCTGGTCAATTGCCTTCGGGCAGGTGTCGACACAGCGCTTCGTGTCCTTCACCTCCTGCGCGTCCTTGCCCATGCTCTTTTTCTGATAGTCCTGGTTCGCTTTCCTGAGGCACTCCGCAGCAGCATCCTTCACTTCGTCAGGAATTTTCGGGTCATCCATGTTGTCGACCGTTGCCCTGGCGCATTTCTCGTTGAAATCGCCGAGCTTGCCCTCCTGGTTGAGCTTGATCCACTTGGCCGCTTCCTGGGTCTTGAGGTTGTGGGGCGTCTTCGACCCCTTGCCGATGACTTTGCCGGTGGCGCCAGCCTTCTTTGCCTTTGCAGCTTCGCCCGGAACCCATTTTGCCTTCATGCAGATGCAGGGGGCCTTGCTTTCATCATAGGCCTGACAGCAGTCGAGGGTCAGGTCACGCACGCCCTTGGCGGTGAAGAAGCGCACTTCCGTGGTGTGCTCCTTCTCATACCCCTCCGGACACGTCAGCTTGTTGTAAGGCTTGATCTCCAGCATGCTGCAATTGAAGGTCGCCACCGTCGCGGTGGAAATGTTCGGCATCGGCGGCCCGCCGGCGGTCGGCGAGGCGTGGTCGTTTGAGCCGATATCGGAGAAGCGGCTGATCGGCTCGCCGTCCATCTTCACATTGCCTGACCAGGCGTGGGCATATTCCTTGCCCGTGTTCACCGAGGTGATGATGTTCTTCTTCGGCGCGCAGCCGGCTTCGTTGCCCGAACATTTCGTATAGTAGGACTTGTTCTTCTGCGTGATCGTCTTGCCCCCGATCTTGACCGTACTTGTGCCGCTGTCGGTGTCGTCGTCCATGCTGAAGGTGGGATAGGGGATCGGTACGCCGGGGGGCGTCGCGGGCGTCTGCGGCGGCGTGAAACAGACATAGGGGAAGGCGGCGATGATCTTGTTGGCCTGCGCCTTGCAGGCGATCTCCAGACCGTTGGCATAGACGGTCATGCGGCTCTCCTCGATGCAAAGACTGCAGCGCCACACGCGCCGTCATCCGACGACGCTTCGATGAGCACCGGATTGCCGGCCGCGTAACCTTTTGCCGCCGCGGTCCAGGCCATGCCCACCATCACGGGAACGGCTGCGGCACCGATGTTGCCAAGCGATTCCGCAGGCGACCACAAATCCTGGAATTCGTGGCGGCCGCGCAGCAGCCGGATCGAAGCGAGTGCGGTCTGCTTGAACCAGTATTGTTCGCCGATGAGGTCCGAGATGCGGTAGCCCAGCCGGTTCATCTCGATGCCGGTTTCGCCAAACGCCGCATCATAGGCCGCTGTCATGCCATCGGCTCGCAACGGCAGATCGTCCTTGTTGTAGATCGAGGCTGTTTCGCGCGACAGGCCAAGGCCGAATAGCTGGAAGTTTCCGCCATTCGGCCGGGTGCACAACACCGCCGCCGCTGCCTCTCCCGGAATGAAGCCGTTCGAGTTGTCGGCGGTCAGCAGGCGGCGTCCCTTGAGGTAATGGGCAATCGTCGGCGCGGTCAGATAGCTGTCCACGCCAGCGATCATCACATAGGGCACGTCGCCTGATGCCAGCAGCCTGCGGGCATAATTGAATGCTACGTGCCCGGCAGGGCGCCCATGCGCCACGGTGCGGGAGCGGCTGTGAGGTTCGACCTTGACGATTTCGCCGATCCGCCGGAGCAGGCCGGAGTTGTCGCGCACCGGCCTGCCCGGGCGACCTTCCTCGGGAAGGCAGAGGATAAGTGCCGTCTGGCCGCGCGCTTCCGGCGCGCGCTCGAATGCCTCGGTAATGGCCCCTGCGGCCAGATGCGCCATGCGCTTCTCGCCGATCCAATTGCGCGGCAGCGGGACGGGCGCGCCGGTCAGCCACCCCTCCGGCGAGCCGAGGAAACGCGTCTCCTGGAAGCCGTCGAGGCGCGCGCGCATGGCTGCGCATGCTGAAGGCGCATCGAGTCCGACGGCCGTGGCCATCCCGACCGAAATGATGGCGACGCCGGCGGTCATGCCTCTTCCTCCTCAGGTGCTACCCCATCGGCACGGACGAAGGTGCGGCCGGCTGCCCGCGCCCTCAGCATGGATTCGGTGGGGGGACCTACCCAGCATTCGGTAAAATCCAGAATCGTGCGCTCGATCCGCTGCGCTACCCGCCAGACCAGGTGGTAGCGGCGGTTCTCCGGGTCGAACAGGATAGTGTCGGGGTACAGCTCACCCTCGAAACTCTTGGCGCCATCCTTGAACAGGGTCATCTCAAGCCCGGTTGGCGGCAGCCGGAAGCTCACCCGACCTTCCGGCGTCAGGTTCACCAGCTGTACCTCTTCACCACCCTTGGGATGATCGATCTGCTGGTCTGGCGGAGCCATCTGGAAATAGCGCTCGTCGAAGTCGGACGGCAGGAAGGGAAAGATGTTTTTCGTCCAGTTGTCATCGTAGGTACCGCCATGTTCGATGCGGCCGGGCCAGCCGCGGCCCATCGGTCCGAAGCTCATCGGCGTGTAGTCGCCGAAGGGCGAGCGGACTTCCTCGCCGACCTTCTGGGTGTTGGGCAGCCGCAGGCCCGGAATGAGGTGCTGGTTCCTGGTGCGCGACCAGCCGGTGCCGACCGGATTGGCGCCGTAGACGCCAGGCATCTTGTCCTCGGGATCCAGCTTGTCGACGCCACCCCAGGCGACGTCATAGCTGATCGGCAGTTTCAGGAAGGGCTGCGGTGCGGTCGCGGTGAAGACCGGGCCGATGGCGCGCCACTCGCGATGGCCGACCACCTCGAACAGTTTCGACCAGTTGCCGACCTTGATGCCGACCGGCACACGTTCCGCCGGCCGGCCGCCGGGCGCATAGGCGCAGCCATTGGCAATCACGTCGCAGCGCGGCTTGCGGAAGGCAAAATCGGTTTCCCACAGCGTGGCGGAATAGCCGGGCTCGCCCGTCTGCGTGTCGGCAAAGACCAGCGGCGCCTGCTCGGCCGACTTGCGCACCAATCCGCCCGGTGCGTCGGGAAGGTCGAACGTGCCCTTGACCACGACGACGATGTAGTCGTGGCCAGCCTTGTCCATGGCTACGGTGAATTGATGGACGTAGCCGGTCTGGTTCCAGATCTGCATCAACTGGTCTCCCAGCTCGCGGTGAGCAGCCGGTCGAGGACCGCTTGTGGGGCCGCCGGATCGACGTCCACCGGCACCCATGGGCCGGCCCACAAGACCATGCTGAGCACAGGCTCTCCCGTCATGTCGGCGATCGGAAACGGCAGCTCGGCAAGGCTGGCGGCGAATTCGTCTGCGCTGACATAACCATAGCGCGCCGCGTCGGCCGCCATCTCAATGTCGTCGAACCATTTCGCCGCCATGTCGGCCAATCCTGAATTGGCGGCGGAGAGGGGGGCTGCGACCGTCAGCGGAAAACGGCGGCCGGCGCGGTCGTTGCTCGTCACGACGATGCCCGCCATCGGGCCGTTGGCATCGGGACCGAGCAGGAAACGCAGTGCCACGTCCTCTGGCCAGGCGCCCGAACTCTGCAATGGCGCGAGGTGGCTTGCCACCCAACGGTCCCATGCGCGCACGAAGTCGCCGGGAAGCCCGCGGCCGACGAAGTCTCCGGTCGCCGGAATCTTGCCGTAGAAGCCGGTGGCTAGATGTTCTGCGGGCACGTGAACCTCTTGAACATCTGCAGGTTGTAGGGGTTCTCGACACTTGCCGCCTTGAGCTCGAAGTCGGCGTAAAAACTCTTGGCGCCGAGGCGCAGGTTGTAGACGTCGGACAGCGATGTCGCCGTGAAGCGACCCTTGGTGAGCAGCCGCAGCCAGGCCCAGCTCCCGGTTTCGTTGACGATGACTTCAGGCGACCCATCGATGGGCTGGAAGGCCAACGAGATGGTGCCGGTGCCGTCCTTGCCCGGCCAGGTCATCGGCTGAGGGCGGGTGGCGTTGTTGTAGTAGACGAGGCTTTGGCCATCGAGGTTGAGCGTCACCCGCGTGACTGTCGGCGACAGATCCTTGGGCTCGAGCGTGAAGCTCATCAGGGGGCCGGTGCCACCGGGGAACAGGTCGTCGCGAATACGGCGCGCCTGCTCGAAGGCGGCAAGGGCAGACGAATCCAGCCCCATGTCGGCACGCCAGGTCCATGGTTGTTTGGCCGTGTCGACATAGCTGATCAGGTGGTCGTTGGTGAAAGCGTCGATCAGTCCGCCTGGGCCGAACAGGCGGGCGAAATCGCGGACGTTGACGTCAACGGCACTTTCCGGGCTGAACGGATATCGGTTGGTCAAGGCAGCCTGGCAGAACGGCAGGATGTCGGCGCGCCAGATGGCATTGAGTTCGGAGGTGACGGCCTTTTCGGTCAGGCCGCTGGTGTCGCCGGCGATGCCGCCGAGCCAGTCGTCGATCGGATCGGGCAGGATCTGCGCCTGGCGCGCGACGGCACCGGTGAGTTCCGCGAGCCCGCCCTGCTTCTTGATGGCATCCTGCGGGTCGGGATTGGCGGTGACTGTCTGCAGCACATTCGATAGTGCCGTCAAGGCGACGACCGCGGCATCGAGCATGGGAGGCTGGCCGTCGACTTCGGCGACCGCACCTTTCAGCGGCTTGAAATGCTCGGCGACGAGCGTGCCGGTCATGTCGACTTCTGCTGCCGACCCGGCACGTGGCAACAGCTTGGCGCCGGCTTTGGCCAGTTTGCCGACCTTGCCGAGCTTGCCCAACAGCTTGGAGGCGCCTTTCGATGCGGCCTTGTTGTCGCCGGCCGGCTCCTCGTCCGAGCGGATGAGATCGGTCTCGTGAACGACTGCCGTGACCAGGCGCTTGAGCGCGGAATCGGCGCTCGACAGGTCCTTCAAATTTTCGCTGGCGACGTTGAGGTCGGTCAGCGGTGCCAGCCTTATGTCGCGCAGCAGGCTGTCCCACTGGGCGATGAAATCCTCGTAGTAGAGCTTCAGGATGTCTTCCGACAGCGCCGACACCGAGGTCTCGGAATTCTCCTCGCAGCCGCCGGCAAAGACGGCGCGGTCGAGGGCCGCCTGGGCGGCGACATCCTCCAGCCGTTCGAGGATGACGTCGTGGAAGCCGGCATAGGTGAATGCGCCGGGCAGGCCGACACGCAATGTTTTGTCGGAGCGGCGGGCAAAGACCTTGGAGCCGTTCGGGCCGGCGAAATTCGCCGGGATCCACTCCTTCAGTTCGGAGACGGCGGGATCGGCCAGCAGCTGCTTGTAGGCGCGTGCTGGCAGCGAAATGGTGCAGACGCTTTTCAGGGCCTCGGCGACCAGCGCCGGATCGGGCGCGACATAACTCGCGTCGATCGTCATGCGGCGGATGGCGGCAAGCTGGTGCTCTTCTGCGTTGGGCGTCGGGAAGGGCGCGACGGGTGCGAATTCGGGCAGGTCGTTGACCCACCAGTTTTGAGCGAAATCCGCGTCCATCTGGGAGAGGCCGGTCATCATGCGATAGGTCTTGAGCGCCCCCAGCATGAATTCCGGATCGCGGACCTGGCGCCACATCGTCGTTTCGAGCAGGGCGACCATGCGGGGTTCGAGGATGTTGCGCAAAGCGTGGTTGTAGCTGTCGGCCTGGGCCCGCAGCAGCTCGGGAGAGGCCGTCGGGCCGACCAGGTCACGAAAACCGCTGGGCGGCGGCGTGCGCGCATTGGTGACCTCATCCATCGCAGCCAGCGCAACGTCGATGTCGGGCGCATCGACAGGAGCCGGGGCCGCCGCGAATGGCGCCAACGGCGCCTGCAGTGCCTCCAACTGGCCGGCTTGGGCCGCGATGGCATTGCGGTTGTCGTAATAGGACAGTCCAAACAGCGCTCCGGCAAGCAGGACAGCTGCTCCGCAGGCTGCGGCGGCACCGCGCCAGATCCAGGTCCGGCGGCGTTGCGCCAGGGGGTCGAACATGCCCAGCCCGGCTTCCTTGAAGATCACTTCGGTGAGCAGGTTTTTGAGGAAGAAGCTGCGCTTTTCGACGCGTGGCGACGACATGGCGCGGCGCGGCGGCAGGCCGAACGAGGAAGAGAGTGCAGCGGTAAGCCGGTCGATGGGCGCGCCTTCCTGTGTGGCCGAAGTCAGATAGACGCCGCGCAACCAGGCGCTGTCTTCGTAGCGGCTTTCGCCGAAAATCTGTTCGACAAGAAGACGGATCGGTTCGGACAGGCTTTCGACCTGGGCCGGGAACCTGAAAATCTCGGCGCGGGCGGCGAGGCTGTCTTCGTCCTCGAGGCGGGGGACGAGGCGGCGCTCGAGCTCGGTCGCCAGCAACGAGATCTCGCTTGCGACCATCTTGCCGTCGACGCGTGCATCAGGCGCGAAGGTCGTGCCCCAGACCTGTTCGCGGGCCGAGGTCGAGAGGCCGCCGAAGAAGGGCTCGAAGCCTTTGATGAGGTCCGCCTTGGTCAGCATCAGATAGACCGGGAGCCGGATTTCGAGACGTTCGTTCAGCTCGGCGAGGCGGCGGCGGATCTTGCGGCCATGCGCCTTGATGGCTTCATCGCCCTCCGAGAACGCATCGATCGACAGGGCAACGATGACACCGTTCAGGGCGCGCCGGCCGCGATGTTTCTTCAACAGGTCGAGAAAGCCCAGCCATTCCACGGCATCGACATCTGGCTGGCTCTCCTGCTGGACGTAGCGGCCGGCGGTGTCGATCAGCACCGCGTGTTCGGCGAAGAACCAGTCGCAGTTGCGGGTGCCGCCGACACCCTGGATGTCGTCGGTGAGGTCGATCGGGAAATTCAGCCCGGACTGGCGCAAAGCCGTGGTCTTGCCGGTGGCCGGCGGTCCGACGATGACATACCACGGCATGTCGCGCAGCAACTTGCGGCCGCCGAGCTTGCGCCGCTTCATCTCGTCCATCAGCCCCTGGAACTTGGCGCCGACCGCGGCAACGCTCTGTTCGCCCGCCGTCAGCGGCTTCTCGACCGGCGGCGCGGCAATCTCGGCGACGAACATGCGATTGGCTCGGATGGCGCGGCGCTGCGCCAAAATCAGCCAGATCAGCCACAGGATGACCAGGCCTGCGATCAGCGCCATACGCACGGTTTCGGACGCAAACGGCGTGCTCTGGCCGACCGCGACGATGGGGCCGAAGATCCAGATGATCAGGGAAAGCAGCGTCAGGCCGATCAGCGTCCAGAGCCACCGCGATGTCAGTACCGACCAGAGGAAGCGCAGGATGAACATCTGTCACAACCTCTTTTCGACCAGCACTTCGACGCGGCGATTGAGCGCCCGGCCTTCACGCGTGGCGTCGTCGGCAACGGGGTCGGTGGCGGCGCGCCCCTCGGAGCGCACGCGCTCGCGCGGCACGCCGTTCTGGACGAGCATGTCGGCAATTGTCGCGGCGCGGGCCTCCGACAGGCGCTGGTTGGTGGAAAGCGGGTTGGTTCTTTGCAGCGGGATGCCGTCGGTATGTCCGACGATGGTGACGTTGCCGATCAGCTCCTGGTTCTCGACGATCACCTTGGCGATTGCCTCGATGAGCGGCTGGAAGCCGTCGGTCAGCTCGGCCCTGGAGGACTGGAAGAGCTCGGGGTTGGAGGCCTGGACGACGAGGCGGGCCAGCGACACGCTTTCGGCGCCCTTGAGCGCCGGGCGCAGGCCCTCGGGCGTGGCTGCCGCGAACTCCGGCAACAGCGCGAAGTCGACGGTCTCGACCGGTGGCGCTTCCGCCTTGGGTGTGGTGCGCAACACCTCGGCGCGGTCGGCCGGTGGAAGCGCACGCACAAGGGCCGAAAGCTGGACGGCCTGGTTGCTCAGCCCCAGCGAGAAGGCGATGTAGATCGCGGTGGCGAGCACGGCAGCGATGACGCCCATCACCCAGATCGGCACGGTGAAGCGCGGCGCCTCGTCGGCGGCAACGACGCCGCGCCAGTTGGGCGACAGCGGCGCGTCTTCGGCATCGGCGTCGCGCAGGAAGCGGGCGGCGGCGACACGCACGGCATTCAGCGACCGGTCGCCCGAGCGGCCGGGTACCCGGTATTTGCCGCGGAAGCCCAGCGCCATGCAGTGATACTGCAGCTCCAGCATTTCCCTATCGCGGTTTGGGTGGCGCTCGAGCTCCTCCAGGCGCGAGAAGAACTGGGCACCTGCATCGACGTCGCCGCGCAGCATGACAACCAGAGGTTGCCGAGGCCAGGCGCTCGAGCCGCCCCACGGCGTGTTCAACGCGAGGTCATCAAGCAGTGCGGCCACCGCCCATGCAGCCTGATCGGCCCGTTCGACCGACGATCCGGCGGCAACGGCGGCGTCGCGACCGCGCACCAGTTCTTCCTGCAGGCGGGTGCGAAGGTGTTCAGGATTCTCGGGCGGCAATGCGTTTTCGAGTTCGGGCGCGAATTCCAGCAAGGCGGAAAACGCATTGACCAATGTGTTCGGATGGGTGCGCGAGCGCTTCAGCGGCGCAGACGAAAACGGCATCGGCATGCGCGGCTGCGGCGTACCCACCATGCGTATCCGGGTACGCTCACGATCCTCCGACAAGCCGAAAGGATCGTCCTGGCTCATCGCGTCACCTGTTCACCGAATAGCAGTCGACCTGCGGCTCGCTCGGCAATACGCCGGAAACGCCGATGACGAATCCGGGTGCGTCGAGGAGGGAGGCCCAGTGCTCGCTTCTCTGATCGAGTTCAAGGCAAAGGCGGTCGCCGTCATAGGGGATTTCGCGCGGCTGCGAATGCAGCGGCTTCAGCGGTATGCCCGGCAGGCGCGACTTCCACAGGCCTTCGAATTCGCTGGCGGCCCCCACCGTCGCCTGGTTGACGAAGATCTTGCGCAGCGCGTCCTCGGACAGCTCGGAGCCGACGCGGATGACGATGCGACTGGCGACGAGCAGCTTGGGGTTGTCGATGCGCACCTTCCAGACATTGGTGGAGTGGCGCATGACCGGCAGCGCCCGCGATTTCGGCTCGACATAACGCAGGCTGAGGATCAGCGAACGCAATGTGTCGGCGAGCGCCGAATAGGCAGGACCTGGGGCCATGTGGTCATAAACAGGCAGTTCGGCGAGACGGCGCGAATTCGAGCCGTAGGTCGCCATCGATCCGGCGAGGCCGGCAAGTTCGAGATAGAGTTCGGCCGGATGGAAGATGTCCTGCGCCAGCATATGCGCCAGGCGTGGTCGCGCCGCATTGGCAAGGTTGAGCATCAGCAGATCTTCGACGCTGCGGCCGGGGCCGCCAAGCACCATCTTGGCATGCGCCTCGGCGATCTGGTCGAGCCCGGTGATGACCTCCTGCAGAAGCTGGGCGTACCAATGGACCGCACCTGTGGCGAGCGTCGGCGGCAGGAAGTTGGCGTCGACGGCAACACCGCCATCGGCGCGCAGGCCGGTGATTTCGGTAATCGGCAATGCCGTGTAGCCGCCGACCGATTTTCCCGGAGCAAGCAACAAGGCCTGCGGACGGGCGATCTCGATCTCTTCGGGGTCCGATCCGCCTTGCACGGCATCGCGAACGGTGACGATGCGGCCGCGGTAGCGCGCACCGCTGGTCTCGGCATGCGCCGGATCGAAGCCGACGCCACCGGGCGGTTCCAATGGTACCGCGATCAACACCGGACCGCCGCCCATGTCGGCGGTGATGGCGAGCGGCTTTGGCGCGTCCATGGTGTCGGGAATGGCAAAGGGCGTGCCGTCGGGAAAGATGCCGCGCGCCGAAAGCACGGCGACCTGTCCGGCTTCCAGCTGGGCCGGGTCGAGGGTGAGCGTGCGAAAGCCATAGGTGTGAAGTTGCCCGGCCTGCAGCGCGCCGCGCACCGTCGCCTCGAAGAAGCGGTCCTGTTGCTGGAAGTGCTGGGTCCGAAGGAAAAGCCCTTCGGACCAGAGCACCCTGTTTGCGTCGGTCATGCGGCAACTCTCTGCATCGACAACTCCTGATATGGCTCGGTCAGGCCGAAATGCCTCCGCTGCCGAGCGTCACGGTGATCGTCACCGTCGAACCCGGTGAAACCGACTTCGTCGTCCGCCAGGTGCGACCGGTTGGTTCGCGAACAAGCGCGACGAAGCCGAGCGCGGTCGCCTCCGGCTCGACGGTGATCGTCTTCGATGCCGCCGCACCCGGGCCGACCGAAAGCTGGTCGGAGCCGATGAGATCGCCGGCAAGTGCCGAGCCGGCGTCGCCCTGCAGGGCGAAATAGTCGGCCGAGTTGAACTTGCCCGTGCTCTTCAATCGCATGACCAGAACCGTGACCGGCCTGTCGCCGCCGTCGGGCCCGGGGTTCATGCCGGCTTGACCGCTCACATTGACGGTGACGGTGGACGGTTTCGGTGGCCCGCTTTGGCAGGCGGCCACCAGTCCTGTAGCGCCGAGAGCAATAATGAAGTCGCGCCGGTCGATCATGCGTCACTCCTCTTCATATGCGTTGCGGAAGTCGGCTCCTATTTCGCCCATGAAGCGCGTCTCGGCACTCAGGGCGATCTCACGATGGCGTTTCTTGTAGAGGTCCCAAAGCTTGGCGCTGCGGCCGCCGGCGAGCAGTTTCTCGATCGACGAGCTCGACTTCAGCTCCTCTTCGAGCGCGACGGGATCGAAGCGGTCGATCATGTGGCGCAGCGCGCCTTGCAGGCCGCGCCAGGCGCGAACATGGTGGTGGGCGAGGTCGCGGATCGCATCCGATATGGCCGGCTCTCCGGCGAGAAAACCCGGACTGCGCTCGGCCAGGATGGTTGCCAGCGCATCGTCGACCGTGGGCAGGAACTTAAGCGGATTGACCTCCGAGGAGCCGACGATAGTCTGCTCGATGCGAGCGTTGCCCTTTTCCTCGGCGCGCTTGCGCAACAGCTGCATCAGGCCTTCGAGCATCAGGCGATACTCACGGCCGAATTTTTCCATCTCAGCCAGCGGGTCGCGGTTGGAAGAGGCGTTTTCGCCAAGGCCCATGCCGCGCAGGAAGGCGGCGCGCAGCGCGCTGTCGGACGGTGCGGGCGTAGGAGTTGGCGCGGCTGCAGGTGCTGCCACCACATTTGCCGCGGCCTTCTCCCGCGCACGCAGCGACATCGGCGGCGGGGGCGGTGTGTCCGCTCGGCGGGCAGGCGCGTCCCAGGGCGCAACCGATGCCGGCTGTGCCGGAGCCGGAACTGGGGGCGGAGCGAGAGCGGTTTCGCGCGGGTCTGCATCGACCGCCGGCGGAAGCGGCGTCATAGGCGGAAGGTCGAAACCGTCATCGAATGACGGCGATTGTGTCACGACTGGTTCCGCTTTTGACTTCGGCGTCTCGGCCGAAGCGAGGCCGAAAGGATCGGCAAAGGCTGCCGTGCCGTTCTGGCTGTCGTCGGCATGGCCGTTCACAACGGGTGTCGCCACCGGATCGAGGCTGAACGGATCGTCGAAGGCAGGCGAATTGCGCTCGGAGCCGCCGGCGCGCTCATAGGCGCGGAACGCGCCGGGCTCGGGATGCTCGAACGGGTTGGGCAGATCGGCGGGCCGGGGGCGTTGCGGCTCCTCGTCCGTCTTGATCGAGAAGAAATCGTCGCCGCCGAGACCGACCGGGGCGCGAGATGCGGCAGGCGCCGGTTGCGGCACCGATGTCCTGGACGATGTTGGCTTGAAATGCTGCAGGTGGGCTTCCGTCGGCTGCAGCTCCACCGACACGACATAGTCGCCAAGACGGAGCCGCATGCCATGGCGCAGTTGCGCCGAGTTGCCCGAGCCAAGGGCGCTGCCGGCGTCATCGATGAACAGGCCGCTGCTCGACGTGTCGACGACGACGTAGCCGTCCTGTCCTGATGTGATCTTGCAGTGGGCGCGCGAGACGAACATGTCGGGGTCGTCGATCTGCCAGTCCGCATCGGGACTGCGACCGATCACGAGTTCACCCTGATCCAGCCGGGTCTGGCGCACTGCCTGTGCGCGCGGTCCCTGCTCAAGCGTGAGGAGCAAGCTCATGCCCCGACTCCCGCCATTTCGGGCCGCCAGCCGACGATCGTCCGCAGGCGCATATCCTCAGCATCGCCCCTTTCGGCAGGGGGCGCAAGCCACGCCGTTCGGCCGAGCTGCGCCGCCCCGATGCGGGCCGGCGGCACCTCGTCGCTGGCCAGCACAAGCCTGAGGTCGACGTCGAGCAATTCACCGAGGAGGTCGCTTATGGCGCGCTTGAGGACAGCCAGTCGCCGGCTGCCGGGAAGGAAGGATGAGTAGGTGTTCAAATCGAGCGGGCCGAGGCGCAGCTCGACGCGGTTCTGGCGGCTGAAGCTGCGCGGCCCGATGGTCGCACTTCTGCCCAGGGAGGCGCTGGCCATGCCGAGCCTCGTCTGCAGCGCGGCTGGAACGTCCAGCCATGACGCCACGAACTCCTTGAGCTGGACCTTCACATTGAACACTTCGGCGACGAACAAGGTCAGCCGCTCGGGCCCGTCGACCTGTCCGGCAAGTGCTGCTGCCTGGCGCAACTTGACCGAATCCATGTCCGGGTCCTGGGCGTTGCCGGTTTCGGGCAATCCGATGCCGGCCATTGCCTCCAGCATCGCGCGGATACGCCCGCCGACGGCACGCTCGACCTGCACGCCGGGATGCGCGTCCGCCCAGGCGCGGTAGAACAGGGCGATCATGCGGTGCTGAAGGATATTGACGAACTCGACGAAGGTCGTGTCGCTGGTCTGATGGGCATCCGCACCGGCAAACCAGCGTTGCGACATGCGGTCGAGCACCCACCGCGTGACATGCAGCGGCAGCGGGCCTTCGGGGCCAAGCAGGCCAAGATTGGCGACGGTGACCCGCGCGGCACCCTTGTCGGTGGCGGGCGAAAAATTGACGACGTCCTGGGTCGCGAAGCCCAGACGCACATGCTGGCCGAGGCGCGCCGGCTCGCGGTCCGGCCGGCCGGAGTGACCGAACAGGCGGCCGTCCCGGTTTTCAAGCTGGCGCAGCAGCTCGAAGAAGTCATAGCCCTCGGACAGCGTGTCGGCAGCCGCTAGATCAGGAAGCGGTTGCCGGGCGTCATCGGCCATGGCACGTCCTCCTGCTTCTGGAGCAGCCGCGTGCGGGTGCGCACGAAGCCGTTGATACCGGCGTGGCGGGCGAACAGCCGCGCCAGAAGCGCGGAAAGCAGCAGCGAGCTTTGGCCTGACAGAACCGACTGGTCGATGTGGAGCAGGATCTCGATGCCGCGGCCGAAACACATCGGCCCCGGTATCGCCAGGCGCTCGATCACCGGCTGGGAATCGATGCGGACGATCGAGCGGACATGGCGCGCCAGCCCCGGATCGCCGCGATCGGCATAGAGGTCGAGCAGTGCGTGCAGCGGATCGACGCCGCGCCCTTCCTTGGCAAGGCTGAGGAAGTTGAGCGCGAGTTGCGCCACCAGCCGCCAGGCCAGATCGTCGGCCCGCGATTCAGCGTCGGCCCCGGCAGGCAGGGCGGCGGGAATGGAGGGCTGTGGCGCACGCAACGCACCAAGCAGGCGGACCGCCTCGACCGGGTCGCCGCTCTCCAGCGTCAGCGTCGGATTGTCGTCGAGGATCGGCAGGTCGCGATTGGTGCAGAGAGCGGTGATCTCGATGCGTTTGAGCGGCCGCCCGGCCGGGATGCCTGCCGGGCGGGAGATCGCCAGGAAAACGTCGTCGCCGGTGTAGGAGGTGCGCGTCATGCCCTCGCGCCGTTCGTCTTCGGTGGCGCGCCGTGGACGGCGCTCGATCGAATAGACCCAGCCGCTGCCCCGGTTCTGACCCAGACTGAACAGTGCCGGTATCTCGGCGTCGGGGCCCTGGGCGTCGGCATCCTCGACATGGGTGACGCGGAAGATTTCGAAATCCCGTGGCCGGGTCCGGTCGGCATAAAGCACCTGCCGGGTCTTGCGGGCATCGAGCTCGATGACGTTGCATTCGCGCTCGAACAGATTGATCACCGGTGTGGCGAAAAGCTCGAAGTCGGCTGGCGCGAGGTCGGCGAGTTCAGGTGCTGCCCGCCGCAGCAGGAAGAAGATTTCGAGCCCCGCTTCGGAGCTGCGCACGACCGGCAGCAGACCCTGCACGCGGACATAATGGAAGCGCTCCGGCATCATGAAATATTCGCGCAGCAGCCGGTAGCCTTCGAAGGTCGGACGCGTGCGCGGCATCAAAGCTTCACTGTCGTTGATGCCGATCATCTCGGGCTGTGGCAGCACCGTGAGCTTGCCTGACTTGCCGTTGGGGCGGGCGCCCATTGCCGTGCAGACGCCAAAGATGGTGTCGAACAGCAGCGACGCCTTGGTGCGCCCGGCAAAATGCAGGTCGAGCCGATCGAGCGCCAGTTCGTTGAGCTTGCCCTTGCCGGATCTGGCGATGGTGATGCGCAGCGCCGCCTCGCACACAACACCACTGATCGGCGAGATGCCGGCTGCGGCGAGCGCGCTGCGATCCTGATAGTAGCCGACCGACGCAATCTCGATCGGCCACAAGGTGACGTCCTGGGCGGTCGTGAAGGTGGAGCGCGTCGAAAGGTTGGGCTGCAGGTTGGCGACAAGCCGGGTGCTGCGCTTGACGACGTGGCCCATGTTCATCGTCTGAACCTGCTGGCCCGGCTTCAGCACCGCCATGGTCACCGCGGGCGCCTGCGTCAGCAGGTCGGGATAAAGCACTTCGAGGACGCTGCGCGCGAACCTCGAGCGTTCGGCATCGACCTTGAGCCGGGTGCGTGCGGCGAGGAAGGCGACGCCGTCGAGCAGGCGCTCGACATAAGGGTCGGGGCAGGGCGCGGTGTCGAGCGAGAGGTTGCGTGCGACCGCCGGGTGCATGTCGGCGAATTCCGCAGCAAGCGTGCGGATGTGGGTCAGCTCCTCCTCGTAATACTCCAGGAAGATCCGATCCATTCTATGCCTCGCCGTATTCTGTCCGCGCCAAGCCGTTGTCGAGATTGATCGTGGTCCGCAGCCGGAGCCGTTCCGGCGTCGGCGTCATGATCAGCACCCCGTCGATTTCGATCTTGATGCCCATGCTCTTGTCGTTGAGGGTGACCGTGACCTTGGTCGCGCTCTCCTTGAGGCGCGGCTCGAAATTGGCCAGGACCGTCTTGATTTCACGGGCCAGCGCGTCCTTGTCGAAGTCGCGGGACGAGCGGCCGGAGAATGAAGGCACGCCGTAGTTGACCACGCTGCGCCGCACCTCCGGGAAGTCGTCGAGTTTCAGGCGACTTTCGGCGGCCTGCTCATCCTCGACGTCGGACAGCAACGGGACGGCATCGAAACGCTCGGTGTTGAACAGCGCCTCGATGTCGCGGCGAACCGCCTCGCGCAGCACGCGCGCCGACACCACAATGCCCCGGTTTTCGAGTTCGACGCGGTTACGGTTGAGGAAGACCAGCCGGTGCAGACGCTGCTTGTGGTCGGGCGTGAGATCGAGATCGGAATCGATCACACGCGCACTGCCGGTGGCGAGCGCTTCGACACGCTCGCTGCCAAGTTCATTGTTCAATGCCCGCTGCAGGGCCTCGATTTCAGAGCTTAGTCCAGGCAGGTCGTTCACCAGCCGGTCCCATAGCGATGGCTGTGACGCCTCTCGCCTTGCTTGCTGAACTCCACTGGCCTTCATCATGCAGCACCAGGGCGTCTATGCGGCACGTCACAAGCCGGTTGCAACGCTCATCTCTTGCGTATGGTCGGTGTCGTAGACCAGCTCGATCGTCTTGTAGGCGAACTGCACGAAGTCCTGGAGCGTGTCGCTGTTGGTCGTGCTGGCACCGAAGCCATAAGAAACGACGGATGCTTCCTTCATGGTGATGACGAAGTAGTCGCTCGTCTCGCCATCGATCGTGCGGCGGCAGGAAACCACCACTTCGTCGAACTGCTTGTTCTCGTGGCAGGCCTTGGCGAGGTATGGCGACGACATGTCGACATCCTTGGAACAACTCACCGTGCCCAGCGCGACGCGGCCCTTGCGGGAAAGCGAATTGGGATCGAATGGGGCCACCATGTTGAAGGCGACGTTGAATATCTCGATCTCTTCGTCATGACCATCGCGGGTGCTCGGACCCTTGATGTCGGGAACCTTCAGGAAGCCGTCGATCTTGGTAGCTTTTCTCAGATCGTCATCCGATGCCATTGTCTCTCTCCGTTACTGGACAGTTCAGGACTTGACCGAAGGCAGCTCCGACACCAGCCGAAGCGAAGCGTTGATTCCTTCCAACTGGTAGTGCGGGCGAAGGTAGAAGCGCGCGTTGTAGTAGCCGGGACGCCCTTCGACGCTGTCGACCTGGACCTCGGCCGCGGCGAGTGGGCGTTTGGCGCGGGCCTTGTCGTCGGCGAAGGCCGGATTGGCGAGCACGTAGCGGTTGATCCACTCGGTCAGCCATATCTGCATGTCGGCGCGTTCCTTGAACGAGCCGACCTTGTCGCGCGCAATCGCCTTGAGATAGTGGGCAAAACGCGACACCGGGAACAGATAGGGCAGGTTGGCACTGAGGCGCTCGTTGGACTGCGCGTCGGGATCGACGAGCCGTCCCGCACGGGTTTCATCGTCCTGCAGCGAATGGGCGCCGATGAAAGCGGCAAGATCGGTGTTCTTGCGATGCAGGATCGGCATCAGGCCAAGCTTGGCAAGTTCCGCTTCGCGGCGGTCGTCGATGGCGACTTCGGTCGGGCACTTCATCGCGATCGAGCCGTCGTCGGTCGGGAAGCTGTGCACCGGCAGGTTGATCACCGTGCCGCCATTCTCGACGCCGCGGATCTGCGTGCCCCAGCCGAACAGCTTGTGGCTGCGGTTGATGTTGACGCCCATCGGGAAGGCGGCATTCATCCAGACATATTTATGGTGGTCGCCCTGGACCTCCTCTTCGAAGGCGAAGCCCTTCACCGGCACGGTGTCGGCGCCATAGGGCAGGCGGGCCAGGACGCGCGGCATGGCAAGGCCGATGTAGCGGGCGTCCTCACTCTCGCGCAACGATTGCCACGAGGCGTAGGCCGGATTGGAGACGATCTGCTGCAGGTCCTGCGGATTGGGCAGTTCCTGCCAGCTGTCCATGCGGAACAGGCGTGGCGAGGCCGCCGCGATGAACGGCGTATGCGCCGAGGCGCAGACGCCCGAGATGTTGCGCAGCAGGCCGACGTCGCGCGGGTGGTTGGAGAACTCGTAGGCGCCGATCAGGCAGCCGAAGGGTTCGCCGCCGAACATCGAATATTCGTCGGTATAGACCTTCTTGAACACAGGGCTCTGGTCCCACATCTGGCCTTCATAGTCTTCCAGCGTGTCGGCCAGCTGCTCCTTGGAGATGTTCATCACCCGGATCTTCAGCTTCTGGTCGGTCTCGGTGTTGTTGACGAGATACCAGAGGCCGCGCCATGTGCCCTCCATCTCGCGCACTTCCGGTGCGTGCAGAATCTCGTTGAGCTGGACCGTCAGCATCTTGTCGATGCCAGCGATCAGCGACTTGATCGACTTGATCGCGTTCGACGAGATGGTGGTCGTCTCGGAGCGCGACTGGGCGGCGAGCGCGAGATTGCGCACGAGCTGCTGCAGCTTCTCGCTGTCGTCTTTCTTGACCTTGAAATCCTTTTCCAGCAGGTCGCTGAATTCTCCGAGGTCGATGGCCTCCGCCTCGGCGACCGTTGGGCTCTTCTGCTGCTCGGCCATGGCTCTACTCCTCGACCTTGTCGCTGTCCGAGAGCGCCTGGCTGGCGATCTGGCCGAGCAGAGGCTCGTTGTTCAGCAGTTGCGCGATGCGCTTCTCGGCATCGGCGCGACCGTCCATGAAGCCCAGAAGCTCTTCCAGCTGACGGCGCATCTTGAGGATCTCGGCCAGCTGCGGCACCTGCTCGGCGATCTTGTCGGGAGCGAAATCGCCCATCTTGGAGAAGGTCAGGTCGATTGCCAGTTCTTCTTCCCGTTCGGCACCCTCGGCCTGGGGCAAGGTGTTCTTCACACGCGCCTTCACCCGCGGTCCAAGCGCTTCCATGAAGCGCGGGAACCTGTTGGCGTCGGTCTCGACGAAGGTGCGGTCGAGCACCGTCTTCTGGGCCTCCTTGGTTTGCGACGACCCGGCGAGATCGGCCATCACGCCCATCACGAAAGGCAATTCAATCGTCGTCGGGCTGCCGTAGGTCTCGACGTCATAGGCGATCTGCACGCGCGGCGCGCGATTTCGCTCGATGACCTTTGCTTTGCTTTCGGCTGGCATGCTTGGCTACCTTTCATCCTTCTGAGGCGTCTTCTTGTCAGTTACGCCGGCGAGGAGCCGGAATTCCTTGAGCCCCGAGGGGGCGAGATCTTCCATCAGCTCGACGAAATCCATGTGCACCATGCGGCGCACGCGCCGGGCGAGGTGCGGGATCGGGCTCGACGGTTCGGTACGGTCGTAGAAGGCGACGACGAGATCGAGGCATTTGACGACGTCGTCGCGCGAGGTCAGGCGTTCGGGGAGTGCCATTGTCGGTCCCGCATGGTTGGCCACGGGCTCTGGCGCGTGGCCGTTGGGCTGTGCGGCCGCAGGTGCCGAGGTCGCCGTCTCCGGCACTGTTGCCGCGTTGGGCGCCGGCCGCGCGGCTGCTCCGCGCTCGATCGTGGTCAGCATGCGGTCGAGAAATTTCTTGAGCTCCGGGACAGCCGGTCCGGTGCTTTCCAGGCGCTTGTTGAGCGCCGAGTCGAGGGCAGCAAGGGCGGCAGCCGCCGCGCGGGCATCGGCAACCAATTGTTCGAGGGCCGCGGCAGCCTGATCGGCCTGGGCGGCGCAAGCGCTGCGCAGGCGCGTCAACAGCTGCTCGTGCTTGGTCGACAGGGCTGCACGTTCGGCGGCGTTCAGACCCTGTGCCGCTTCCTGCAGCATGACGCGGTCGTCGAGCGCACCCTGCTCGAGCTCGCGGCCGGTAACCGGGCCGAAGCCGCGCGGCGCGAAGAACACCATCTTCCTGAGGTCGTGGAGCAGACCAGGCTCCTGGCCGTTCTGCAGGTCGAGCACGGCGTTGACGCGGCGCAGTGCTGCATCGCGCGGTGGCGCGTTGGGCCGCAAAGCGGGGTGCATCGTGTCCCAATGCGCGTCGAAGGTCCGCGCGATCAGCATCAGCCCTTCGGCAAGGCCTGCCAGTCCGCGGGAATTGGCCAAGGCGCGGGTGACCAGCGTCAGCAGGCGCAGGTCGCGGCCATGGGTGCGCAATTCGTCGGCTTTTTCGAGGACGTCATCCCAGTCGACGGGAATGCTCACTTCGGCCGAGGGCCGGTTGCGCTCGTCATGGACGACATCGGATTGCGGGACGGCGAGGCGCTCGAGATCATGGAAGCGCGGATCATTGCGCAAATCTTCCCCCGACGGGTTTTCACCGTTCAAAGGGTTGAGCCAAAGAGCAAGATCAACCACGCACCCCCCCACGCCATACTCAGGTCGGAAGTAGCCGGTATTCCACTCGATTTCAGTTTTAGCACAGTTCAGGCGCCGCTCAAAGTTGGACGCGTCTAGCCCTTAAGCGTTAGTCACCACCGCCGCGCGAATTGTTATAGTCGTTCGGTGGCGGGGGCGCGGATACCGTCCGCCCCCGCTCGTGGGCCGGCTTTGTAAAGTCGCGGTTTGTGTGGCAAATTGCAGTGATCGCAGTCCGGCCATTGGAGAAATTCCATGGAACAGAAGGGCATGCAGCAGCGCAGGTCGTCCCAGGGCTTCAAGCGCAAGGAACTGGTCGGCAAGCTCAATCCCACCTGCTTGCGCGCCTTCAAGGCGGCGGCCGACGCGGCGAAGCTGCGTGGCAACCCTTACGTGGAACTTGTTCATTTCATTGAGCAACTTGTACTTTCGGATCGCTCTGACGTGCAGATGATCCTGGCTGACGCCGGCGTCGATGCGGCACGCGTCGCCGGCGACATGACACGCGCGGTCGACAAGCTGCCTTATGGCGCGACCTCGATCGAAGAGTTCTCCGACCACATCTTTCACGCCATCCAGGAGGCCTGGAACCTGGCGACGCTGGAGTTCGGCTCGGACGAGGTGCGCAGCGCCCATGTGATCCTGGCCTGCCTGAAGGTGCCGGTGCTGGAAGGGCTGTTGTCGAAGATCAGCACCGAGTTCGACAAGATCGACGCCGACGGCGTGATCTCGCGTTTTGCCGATGTGATCGACGGCTCGCTGGAAGGATCCGCCGCAAGTGCCGCGACGCCCTCCGACGAGGCGCCGCGGCGCCTGTCACCTGGCGGGGAGTCGGCGCTGGCGAAATATGCCACCGATCTGACGCAGCGGGCACGCGACGGCAAGATCGACGCCGTCGTCGGCCGCGATCCGGAAATCCGCCAGATCGTCGATATCCTGATGCGCCGGCGCCAGAACAACCCGATCCTGACCGGCGAGGCCGGCGTCGGCAAGACAGCCGTAGTCGAGGGTTTTGCGCTACGCATCGCCGAGGGCGACGTGCCGCCGATGCTGCAAGGGGTGAGCCTGCGCATGCTCGATGTCGGCCTGATGCAGGCCGGCGCCAGCGTCAAGGGTGAGTTCGAGAAGCGGCTGAAGGCCGTCATCGACGAGGTGCAGTCTTCCGAAACGCCCGTCATCCTGTTCATCGACGAGGCGCACACACTGATCGGCGCCGGCGGTGCTGCCGGCACGGGGGACGCGGCAAACCTGCTGAAACCGGCCTTGGCGCGCGGCGAACTGCGCACCATTGCTGCCACCACCTGGGCCGAATACAAGCAGCATATCGAAAAGGACCCGGCGCTGACCCGGCGTTTCCAGGTGGTCAAGATCGAGGAACCAGACGAGGCCGCCGCGATCCTGATGTTGCGCGGCGTTGCCGGCGTGCTGGAGAAGCACCATGAGGTGCAGATCCTCGACGAGGCGATAGAGACGGCGGTCAAGCTGTCGCATCGCTACATCCCGACGCGGCAACTGCCAGACAAGGCTGTCAGCCTGCTCGATACGGCCTGTGCCCGCGTCGCCATCTCCCAGCACTCCCGGCCCGGCGAGGTCGAGGACCTGATGCGCCGCAGGCAGGCGCTCGAGGTCGAGCAAGGCATCATTGGCCGTGAGGCGGCGATCGGCATCGAGGTGGAGGACCGCAAGGCGCGCGTCGAGGCCGGGCTGGTCGAGACGGACGCCGCACTGGCTGCGGCCCAGGAGCGCTGGGACAAGGAAAAGGCCGCCGTCGCCGAAATTCTCGACCTGCGCGCCAGGCTGCGCGGGCAGGGCGTGGCGCTCGATCCCGTTGTCGCGGAGGCGCAGGCGTCGGAAGAAGCCGGCGAGGAACCGATCGCTGCCAATGACGATGCTGCTGTCGATCAGGATGTCGCGGCTGACAGCATACCCCAGGTTGAGCAGGTCGAAACCGCTCAGCAAACAGAGGCAGTCTCCGATCCCGGGGCCGACCTTGTGCGGCTCAAGCAGCTGATGGCGGTGCTGGCCGAGGCGCAGGGCGAAACGCCGTTGATCCTGCTCTCCGTCGACCGCAATGCGGTGGCCTCAGTGGTGCAGGACTGGACCGGCATTCCCACGGGACGGATGCTGACAAGCCAGACGGAAAAGGCATTGCGGCTGGCGCAGACTTTGTCCGAGCGCGTGGTCGGCCAGGATCATGCGATGGAAATGATCGCCAAACGCGTTCAGACCAGCCGCGCCGGGCTTGGGGCACCGGAAAAGCCGGTCGGGGTGTTCCTTTTGTGTGGCCCCTCGGGTGTCGGCAAGACCGAGACGGCGCTGGCGCTGGCCGAGACGCTCTATGGTGGCGAGCAGAACCTGATCTCGATCAACATGTCGGAATTCCAGGAAGCGCACACCGTGTCGACGCTGAAAGGCGCGCCTCCCGGATATGTCGGCTACGGCAAGGGTGGCATCCTGACCGAGGCTGTCAGGCGCCGGCCCTATTCGGTGATCCTGCTCGACGAGGTCGAGAAGGCGCATCCCGACGTGCACGAGATTTTCTTCCAGGTTTTTGACAAGGGCATGATGGATGACAGCGAGGGCCGGCGGATCGACTTCAAGAACACGCTGATCCTGCTCACCTCCAATGTCGGCTCCGAGGTCATCATGTCCAAGACCAAGGGCGGCGAGCTGCGCGAAAAGATCGAGAATCTCGACGCTGCCTTGCGGGCGCCGTTGCTCAAGGTGTTCCCGGCGGCCTTCATCGGCCGTGTCGTGACGATCCCCTATTATCCGCTGTCAGGCGAGATGATCGAGGCGATCACGCGCCACCAGTTCGGCAAGATTGCCCGCCGGCTGCAGGTCAGCCACGGCGCGGAACTGGTGATCGGCGATGGCGTGATGGAACTGATCAAGGCGCGCTGCACCGAGATCGAATCCGGCGGCCGGATGATCGACGCGATCCTGACCAACACGCTGTTGCCGGAACTCAGCCGCGGCGTGCTCAACCGTTCGCTCGATGGAGAAAAGCTGACGCGCGTGACGGTCGGCGCGTCAGGTGAGGGGTTCAGCTACGAGTTTGGGTAATTCACCTGCGGGGTAGGTGCTGCAACGCCCTACCAAGGGCTTCCACTGTCGCCACCACCACCACTATCGCTTCTTTCGCTGCGTTCAACGCTCGGCGTCGCCGGAACGATCGGCTTCTTGACGACCCTTGGCTGAACCGGAGCCGCGACAGCGACCTTCTTCGCAGGCGCCACTTTCTGGACCTGTACCGGCTGAACAGCTGCCTGCTCTTCGACCTTCATCAAGGAACCACAACCGCACAGCGGCGTAAGCACGGTCGCCATTAGAAGACTGATGGTATGCGATCGCATGTAACGTCTCCCCTTCATGAGCCCAGCATGTCCAAACGTGGTCGTGTTTCGATCCATTCCTTGTGCAGGAGGTCGCTCAGTAGCTCCCCGGAACTACGCGGTGCGGCCGTTCCAAGAACGGTGCTTGCGGCTTGGCGGGTTCGCGGTCCAAGCCTGCCATCAATTTCGCCGACATCTTGGCCGGCACGTTTGAGCGCAAGTTGCACTTCCTTGCCGATTGTCAGAGCGTCGACGCCTCCCAATGCCTTCTTTGCCTGATCGGAAGCGTCCTTGAAGTTGAATGAGGCGGACAAGGCGTAAAGGCGGGCGATCTCACCGTTGTCTTTCTGCAGTGTCGGATTGTCCTTCAGTAACTCGGCAGCGTAGAAGGCACCCCATGCGTCGCCCCTCTCGGCGCTTTCGCGGTACCAGGTTGAGATTGTTGCCGCATCAGCTGTGTTCTCTCGCTGGGCAAGGCGCGCTAGCAACCGACCGGCATATGGATGCCCCATTGCGCGGGCCTTCTCAAACAATTCGGCGGCGTGCTTGGTGTCCTTCTGTACGCCTGCTCCATCGCGATAGAGGATACCGAGCAAGACCATGCCGTAGACGTCGTTGCGATCCGAGGATTCCGTGATGAACTTGAGGGCGCGGGCCTCGTCTTTAGCGACATGTTGTCCCGACAGGTACTCGGTGCCCAGCATGTTCATCGCATATGTGTGGCCGGACTCTGCCGCGCTCGCGACCATCGCCATGCCACGATCGATGTCTGGCCTCGTGCCGAGGCCCGTAACCAGCGCCCGGCCCAGCGCATATTGCGAATAGGGATCGCCACGCTTGGCACCGGATTCGAACAGCGGGATCGCTTTGGCCGGATCGCGCTCGACCGCGGCGCCGAACTGATAGAGCCTGCCGAGCAGATAGCTGGCGCGGACATGGCCGGCATCGCTGGCGGCATTGAGTTCGATCAGGGCGTCCTTGAAATCGCCTTGGGCATAAAGGGCGCGGGCGTACTGGTACTTGAACCGGGCGATCTCGGGATGCTGGTTGACGGCTGCCTTGCAAGCGCTCAGCGCCCTGGGTACGTCGATGTCGTTGGGCAGCTTGCCGTCGGCAACCGCCTGGACGTCGAGCGGTTCGGCGGCGAGCGTGTCGCACTCATTGACCGAGACGGCGACATTGATGGTGATCGGGGCGGGTGCTGCGGTCTTGGCAGCCGGCATCAGCACGACGGTGCGCAGCGGCTCCTTTGCAGGCACCTTGTCGGCGGGCAGGGGGATCGGCTTGACCTCCATGCTGTCGGTGCTGGTGTCAACCTTGCCGGCGCTGCCGCTGGTGTTCATCGCCACCGTCTCGGCCACCGGCTTTGTCTCGTCCTCGGCGGCGACGAGCTTGAGCGACGGGCGGATGCGCAGCTTGGTGATGTCTTCGGCCTTGATCAGGTCGCCTTCGGAAACGATCTTGCCGTCGACCGCCACCTGCGTCTCCGGATCGCGCTTTTCGAGCCGCAGCCAGCCGGTGGGGGCGGCACTCGTCGAGCGCACCACTTCTTCGGGCATGGCGGCGAAGCCGGTGCCGATGTCGGATGCCATGGCGACGAGGATCGGCTTTGCCTGTTCGGGCGCTGCCGGCTTCGGCTCGTCGCCCTGCTGGATGTTGAGCGCCGGCTTGACCTGCACCTCGGCGACGGCCTTGCTATCGACGACGACGCGGATGATGCCGCTGGCGCTGCGGCCGCCATCGGTGGTGACGGTGTAGCGCACCTCGTCGGCGGTCATGTCGGCGGAAGCCGGCTTGAACATGACCTCTTCGATGCGATCGGCCGCAATCTTGCTGTCGAGGCTGAGCTGCTGGTCGCCGAGCCAGAGCGTGCCCTGGTCGGGCAGCTTGGTGAAATTGACCGTCAGCTCGGCGTTGCCGCTGGTGATCGGCGGCGAGATGCGCAGCGCCACCTCCTTGGTTTCAGGCGGAACACGAACCTCGCGCATATCCTCTATAATCAACAGGTTCTGGCGGGTTACGAAGAAGAAAGATGAGGTGAGGCTCGACGCATCCCACGGCGTCTGGCGCCCGTCTGTGCGCTTGATGACCTCGGCGCGGATGTCGCTGAGCAGCTTCCTGACCTCGACATTCGGCTTCAGCGCATATTCGGCGAAGGTGCCGGTGAACGGGCTCAAGCCATCATTGCCGTCGAGCGCGACACGGTCGGGCGCGGTCGAATAGACGATCAGCGTGCCGTCCTGCGGCGCGACCGAGGCCAGGCCTTTTTTTCCCTCGACCGCGACCTTGGCCTGGCCGACATAATAGGAATTGTTGGCGAAAGGATTGTCGCGGCAGGCGTCGAGGATGGCGATCTGCAGCGAGGAGGTTTCGCGCATATATTCGAGCAGGCTCGACATGTTGTAGGCTTGGACCTCGAGGTCGTAGGAGGTCGCCAGTGTGGCGTCGACCGGGATCATGAAGTTGTGGCCGCCGACCTGCACCGCATGACCGCTGTAATAGAACAGCGCGACGTCGCCGTCGTTGAGCGTGCGGAGGAAGCCGAGAATGGTTTCCTCGAGGCCCTTCTTGTCGAGATCCTTGCCGAGCGTGACCTCGAAATTGGCGCGTTCCAGCACCTCGCGGATGCGGTCGGCGTCGTTGGCGGGGTTGGGCAGCGGGGCCAGATGCTGGTAGGCGGTGTTGCCGATGACCAGTGCAGCGCGGCGGCCTGACACGCCGTCAGCCGCCAAGGCTGTGCTCAGGGCCAGGAGCAGGATGAGACCGCAGGCGGCGAGAGCGCCGCTCAGGCGCGCGAGAATGCCAGCATTGCGAGCAGGCAAGCAGCCTTCGCATACCATGAACTGCTCCTTCCGGACATGCAGTCTTTACAGGCTTGGCACGGCTTGCATCTATTAGCGGTGAAGCATCCTCCTGACATGGACCTGTGTCAACGCAGTCGACATAGATCAAACGGCCTATTGCCCGGCGCGCGCAAAGGCCTCCGCGAGCAAAAGTCCCCATCGCGAAAATCCGTGTTATTGTCAGTCCGGTGATCGAAAAATCGCAGGTGTGAAGCAATGGCCGAACGGCGCTCACGCATGGATGGAACCAGGTCATGACGCCGGAGGACAAGACACGTATCGCGCCCGATACCGGTGTTCATCAGGGCGTGCAGCTCAACGGCATCTATGAGATCGACGAGCACATCGCCACCGGCGGCATGGGCGAGGTCTATCGCGGCCACAACATCCAGACCGGCGACCCGGTGGCGATCAAGGTCGTGCTGCGCGAATTCGCGCGCGACCAGGGCATTCTGGCGCTGTTCCGCAAGGAGGCGTCGATCCTCAATCACCTCTCCAACGACGCCATCGTGCGCTATCACGTCTTCACCATCGATCCGACCATCGGCCGGCCCTATCTCGCCATGGAGTTCGTCGACGGCCAGTCCCTCGGCGAGCGCATCCGCAACGGCCCGCTCGACACGCGCGAGGCGCGCAAGATGCTGGCTCGCGTGGCCTCCGGCCTGTCGGTGGCGCATGAGGCAGGCGTCATCCACCGCGATCTGTCGCCCGACAACATCGTCCTGCCCGGCGGCAAGGTCGAAAAGACCAAGATCATCGATTTCGGCATTGCGCGCTCGGCCAATGTCGGCGGCGGCACTTTGCTCGGCGGCAGCTTCGCCGGCAAATACAGCTTTGTGTCGCCCGAGCAGCTCGGGCTGTATGGCGGCGAAATTACCGACCAGTCCGACATCTACAGCCTCGGCCTGGTGCTGGCCGCCGCCTTGCGCGGCAAGCAGCTCGACATGGGCGGATCGCCGGTCGAGGTGATCGAGAAACGCCGCACGGTACCGGACCTCACCGGCATCGACCCCGATCTTCTGCCGTTGCTGCAGTCGATGCTGCAGCCCGACCCCAGGGATCGCCCGGAAAGTGCGGCGGCGATCGTCGAATGGCTGCGCGAGACGAGCGGTGCAACGGCGCCGCCCGTCACGCTGCCCGGTATGCCGCTGCATGACCAGGAACAGCGCAAGCCTGCCGAAGCCTGGCGGCCGCCGGGATCGACATCGAGCGGGCAGAAGCCGATGCCGGCTGAGGCGGTGCTGCCGCGCGATGCGCCGTGGCGCACCGCCGGTACGACGGGCAAGCCAATGCCCGACCCACGGCAAAGAGCAGCCCCCAAACCTGCACCCGCCGCGAGCGCAACCAAGTCACCACGCGGTGCGCTGGTAGGTACAGTCTTGCTGGCCGCCGTGGCCGCCCTGGGCGCCGGCGCCTATTTCTCCGGGTTGATGGACGGGCTCCTGCCGGGAGAAACTGATGTGACATCGGGGCAGGAAGCCGCTGGCGGCAAACTCACGCCGGCGCCGCCCGTACCCAAGGAGACGGTGCAGGTTCCGGCCAAGCCTTTGCCAGAGCCCGCGCCTGTAACCGAGGCAAAGGCGCCGGCACCGACTGACATCGCCAAGCCGAAGCCCGCCGTGCCGGTCAAGCCAATTGCCTTGCCCGAGCCCCCGAAGGCTGCGATGAGCGCCGCCGACTGGTTCAAGTCCTTTGACGGCGGTCCCTGCTTCTATGCCTCGGTGGCCAACGCATCGGCGCCCAGCCCCGAGGTCGAGGGGCTGGCGACCTCGAAGGCGCCGTTCGACAAGCTGAGCCGCGACTTTGCCTCGGCCTTCGGCAACGGCCCAAAGGTCAATCCGCGCATGATCGAGCGCGAGCAGTGCCCAGTCGCCGATTTCCTCGAGGCGGTGCATCCGGACACCGGCCAGGGCCCGACCCTGCAGTTGAACAAGGACAACCTCAAGGTCGGAGACTCGCTGCAAGGCACGCTGAGCCGGACCGGCAGCCGCAATGTCAATCTGCTGCTGATCGGCAAGGACGGCGTCGTCTACAACTTCGCCAGCCTGCTCAAGAAATCCGGGCCCGACGCGGCGAGCTTCAGCATGAAGCTGTTCCCGCTCAACGACCAGGAGGCCACGGCGCCCGAACCGCATCTGATCGTGGCGCTGGCGAGCGACAGCGGCATCAAGGCTGCCGACATCAAGGACCCCGAGCTCGCTTCCGACCTGTTCCCGAAAATCCGCACGGAGATCGAAGCACAGCCGAACGCCGCCGGTATCGCCTTTGCCTATTTCCTGTTCGACCGTTGAGTTTCGTTCAGATCACGGCGGGCGGCTGCTGAGGCCAGCGCTGCAGCGCTGCACGACCCGTATCCGTCAATTCGTAGATGCCGCGATCAACGCGTATGAACCAGCCATAAACATTGTCCTGCAGGATTTTGGGCGCGCGCGACACTGACTGGCTGAGGTCGCGCGGCCGCCTGGGGCCGTCGACAAGGGCCACGGCGCATTTCAGCGCGTCCTGGCGATAGGCGGTCATGATCGGCGCGCGCGAGCCACCGCCGACGACTGGGTCTCCCTGCCTCCGGCGATGTTCTGATACGAGGCGCGAGCGCCGTTTCGGATCGCGGCGCGGCGCCGGTGCCTCCGGGCTGAGCAGGACTTCGACCCGTTCGTCGTCGAATATGCCGAGCAGGCCGAAACCCAGGCGACGGCAGAGATTGCGGAAGCGTTTGTCGCCCTCACGGCCCTTGCCGCGCGGCGACATGCGGGCGGCAAGCCAGATCTCGTCGGCGGCGGCAGCACGATCGACACCTTGCAGGATGAGCTCGAGATTGAACTGCAGCTTCAGCTCGCAGACGACGACGATGGGCGGCGCATCGCTGCTCAGCGCCAGCAGGTCGCAGCCGCCGATCTCGCCCTTGACCTCGAAGCCGAGGCCTTCGAGGAAGTGTTTTACCGGGCTGTAGAGGGCCGTCTCGAGCAACAGGTTTTCTCACCGCATGAACGCTGGGCCAAGGCTTTGCCTCGTCGCTGGCGCTGGCCAAGTCTGCGTCGAATCATTCAGAATATCATGCCGATGCCACCGCCATAGTCGAGCGGTGACATCCGGCATCGGGGCATTCGACCCGGTTGGCGGCCAATTCGCCAGGACAGCGCCTGGAGCAATTCCAGGAAAAGTGTGCATCGGTTTTCTGTCCGGAATTGCGCAGAAACAAGTAGATGGAGAGTTTCCGCGATCCGAACAAAAGCGGAAACGCTAGTCCGAAATCCGGGGAATACCCTGCAATGCAGCCGCCGAGAGTGTCCTCAATCTGATGCGGGAGGCGCGTTCCTGGTCGCAATAGACCATGTTGCGGGCGACACGCTTGGCGCGGCCGCGGCCTTCCGGTGCGCCGGTGTTGGGATTGACGTCGAACTTGGGAAAATTGCTCGAGGATATGTCGAGCCGAAGCCGATGGCCCTTCTTGAACAGATTGGCCGTGGCAAAGGGTTCGATGGTGATGCTCATCACCTCGCCCGGGACGCAGGGTTTCGGCGCATCGAAGCCATCGCGGTATCGGCAGCGGAATATGCCGTCCGTCAGGATCATGGCGAAGCCGGTGGGATAGTCCTCGCTCGGTGGATAAACGTCGATCAGCTTTGCGGTGAAGTCGGTATCGGGGCCGTCAGTGGAAGCAAAAAGCTCAACGGTCACCGGACCGACGACGGCAATGTCTTCGGCAAATGGCTCGGTTTCGAAGGAGAGAACGTCCAGCCGAGCCGAAAGCGGCAGATTGGTGTTGTCACAGCCGAAGAACCGCGCCTGTTCGCGCTGATCGAAGCCGCCGCCCTCGAACACCGGTTGGCCGCTGGTCAACGCGCCGCCGATGGTCGGCACGGGGTGCTTCGGATCGAAGTCGTAGACGAATGGAGCTGCCGTTCGGGCAGGGGCCTCGGTCGACAGGCGGCCGTCCTCGTGGAGGTGCAGCACCGTTTCCTCGGAGGTCGGTACCGGCCAATCGGGTGCGGCGATCCAGCGCCCACCATGGTCGAGGCGGCCTTGCGGAGTCTTGCGGCCCGACCCACCGCCCATGACGAACAGGCGCGCGCGCGGTTCTCTGTCGACGCCATTGTCTGCGTCCTTCATCCAGCGGTCGAACCAGCGGCGGCGAAACTCCAGCCAGCTTTCGCTAACATTGCCGCCCAAGGGGGCGGTCGCGCCGAACTCGACATCGCCGGCGAAGGTGGCGTTGCGGTTGCCGTGCAGATTGGGGCCCATGATGAGCGCCATCGGACGATCCCGGTCACGCGCCAGTCCTTCGTAGTTCTCGAAGGTGGTTTTCACATAGGCATCGTACCAGCTCGACAACAGCGCGACCGGCACATTCGGGAAAGTATCGTAGCTTTCGGCAGCATAGATGCCGGGCTGCTTCCAGTAGTCGTCGAAGGTGCCGTGACGCCACTGTTCGAGCAGATAGTCCTCGTATTCGGGGACCCAACGCACCGGTGAGCGCCGCTCGGACCAGGGCATGGCGTTGAACCAGCTTCTGACATCCTCCGCTTCCAGTGCGCGCAGCAGGTTGGGGTCGTGTTTGGCCGCGGTGCTCTCGCGGGCATTGTTGTACGCCCAGGTTGCCTGCTTCAATTCAAACGCGCCGCCCTGGCGAATGCCGCAGGTAAATGCGTTGGAGAACCCACCGGAGTCCATGACCATCGCAGCAAGGCCGGGCGGGTTTAGGCAGGCCAGAGCCATCTGGGTGTGCGCGGCATATGACAGCCCCATCGTGCCGATCTTGCCATTCGACCAGGGTTGCTCGACGATCCAGGCAAGCGTGTCGTAACCGTCAGGACCTTCGGCGAGGTACTTGGTGAACGCGCCTTCCGAACCATGTCGGCCGCGGCAATCCTGATAGATCACGACATAGCCGTGGCGGACGAAGTGGCTTGCGACTTCGGCCCGCGTCATCGGCCTTGCCATGCCGAGTTCGATTTCCGAGCGCGAGCGCTCATCCTTGCCGTAGGCGGTACGTTCCAGGATGACGGGCAGGGCGTCTTCCAACACCCTGCCGTCATCTGCCGGACGATAGATGTCGGCCGCGAGCCGGACACCGTCGCGCATCGCCACCATCACATCGCGATGGACCACGACGCCGGGGCTCACCGGCTCGAGCGCAGGCAAGGACGCGACGCCCATCGTTTCGGCTGCTGCTTTCATGACTGCCTTACTTCGTCGTGTGGGCAAAGGTGGCGAGCGTGTCTTCGCCCTTGGAAGGGGTGAAGGCGATGCTGTCCCGGCTCGCCCAGGTGACCACCGGCCAGTAGAGCGGCATGATGGCGACGTCGCCGAAGGCGACCTCGGCAGCTTCGGCCAACAGCGCGTTGCGCTTGTCGACGTCGAATTCGGCCAGCGCCTCCTTCATCTTGGCATCGTAGGCGGGATTGGAATAACGCGCCCGGTTGAAGGAGCCGGTGCCAGCTTCCTTGTCGAACGTCATCAGCACGTTGGTCATGCCGGGCGCCGCAGACGGGGTGGTTGTGCCGAAGGAGAATACGAAGGCCGAGAATTCCTGCTTGCCGGCCGCCGCGACATAGACGCTGTAGGGCTGGGTGACGACGCCGTTGACCTTGAGTCCACCACGCGCAAACAGCTGGCCCAATGCCTGGCCGACATCGGCGTCGCCGGCAAAACGGTCGTTGGACGAATGCACAGTAATGCCGAAACCGTCGGGATAACCCGCCTCGGTAAGCAAAGCCTTGGCGCCGGCGAGATCGATCGCGTCCGGCTTGAGATTGGCCGAGTGGCCGCCGATGCCTTCAGGCACGAGCTGGCCGGCGGCGGCACCTGCACCCGACAGGATGCGGTCGATCAGAAGCTGGCGGTCGACCATCTTCGACATCGCCTGGCGCACGCGAACATCCTTCAGCGGGCTCGGCGCCAGCTTGGCGCCCGCCTTGTCGGTGACGAACGGGCTCTGGTCGCGTGCGCTGTCGAGTGCCAGATAGATGATCCGTGCCGAGGGCGTGGAATGCAGTGCGATGCCCTCGACGCTCTTCAGCGTTGCGACATCCGCCGGCGGCACGGCGTCGATCAGATCGACAGCGCCGGAACGAAGCGCCGCAACGCGTGCGGCGTTGTTGGAGATCGTGCGGAAAGTGACCTTTTCGAATTCCGGCTTGTCGCCCCAGAAATCGTCGTAGCGCTGAAGCACAAGGCGGTCGCCCGGCACCCATTCGACGAATTTGTAGGGGCCGGTGCCGATGGTCGCAGCGCCACTGTTGAAATCCGCGATGCCTTTGCCTTCGGAGGCCTTCCTGGAAACGATGTAGACCATGCCGGCCAGTTCCATGAATTGCGGCGTCGGCTTCTTGGTGGTGAAGCGGATGGTGGTCGGATCGACGATCTCCATCTTTGCGATGGAGCCGACATTGGCAGTGAACGGTGCCGGGCTGTTTTCGATCGTCGACACGCGTTCGAGCGAATAGACGACGTCCTCAGCGCTCAGCGGTGAGCCGTCGTGGAACTTGACGCCCTGACGCAGCTTCACTTCCCAGGTGAGCGGATCGGTATTCTTCCAGGATTCGGCCAGGTTCGGCTTGATCTGAAGGTTTTCGTCCTGTTCGACCAGCCGCCCGAAAATATGCTGGGCGGCATTCTGGTTGTTGCCGGTGCGCGAGAATTGCGGGTCGATCGCCGAAGGCTCGGCGGAAATGCCCACTGTAAGGTCGGCGGCAGATGCGGCCATGGAAAAGCTGCTGGCGAAAAGCAAAGCTGCGAAAGACGAACGGATGATCTGCATGGTCGTGTTCCCTTTTCTGTTCATGCAATTGCGGTTGTCGGGATGGCGGGCGAGGCCGCCTTGCCCGGCAGCTCGTTGAGATGGCAGGCGCTGACGTGGCCCGCCGCGATCTCACGCAAGATCGGCCGCTCGATGCGGCAACGGTCGAAGGCGTGCGGGCAGCGTGGATGGAAATGGCAGCCCGAAGGCGGATGAAGCGGCGAGGGGATCTCGCCTTTCACCGGATTGAACTGGCGTTTGCGCTGCTTGATCGTCGGCACTTCGGAAAGGAGTGCGATCGTGTAGGGATGATTGGGCGCGGCGAAGAAGGCGTCCGCCGGGGCGCTTTCGACGATGCGGCCGAGATACATGATCGCAACGCGGTCGGAGATATGCTTGACCACGCCAAGGTCGTGGCTGATGAACAGGTAGGTCAGACCGAGTTCCTGCTTGAGCTCCATGAACAGATTGAGGATCTGCGCCTGGATCGAGACGTCGAGTGCCGACACCGATTCATCGCAGATGATGAAGCGTGGATTCACCGCCAGGGCACGCGCGATGCCGATCCGCTGGCGCTGGCCACCAGAGAACTGATGCGGGTAACGGTTGAGATAGGACGGGTCGAGGCCGACACGCTGCATCAGCGCGGTCACCATTTCGGCGGCATCACGCCGCGCCACCATGCCATGGGCGATTGGCGCTTCGCCGATGATGTCGCGTATCGTCTTGCGCGGATTGAGCGAAGACATCGGGTCCTGGAAGATCATCTGCGAGGCAAGCCGCGCAGCCTTTGCCTCGGCACGCGGCAGCGCCGACATATCCTTGCCCTGCCAGTTCATCACGCCATCGGACTGGGACAGGATGCCAGCCATGATGCGGCCGAGCGTGGATTTGCCGCAACCGGACTCGCCGACGAGCCCGACGACTTCGCCGGGGTTGATCGTCAGCGAGACGCCGTCGACGGCATGAACGACACGCTCCTCTATATTGGCGCCAAGAAAGCGCGCCAGCCGCTCGGCGTAATCCAACCCGCGCGTGAACCGTCGAGAAATCGAAGTGGCTTCGACAAGAGGCGTCATGCTGCCCTCGCGATCTGCGGGTGGAAGCAGCGCCAGCGGTGGCCGTCGGCTGTGGCTTCTTCTTCTGGTTCGGTTTCGCAGGCTGCTGTGGCCGCAAAGCAGCGCAGGCGGAATGGACAGCCCGCAGGTCGCCCAAGCGGTGGCGGCGCCATGCCGGGAATGGGCGTCAGCGGTTCGCCCCGTTCGAGATTGGCTGGAACCGAACGCATCAGGCCGATCGTGTAGGGGTGGACCGGACTGTCGAGCACCGTGTCGGTTTCGCCGGTCTCGACGATCCTGCCGGCATACATCACCGCTATCCGGTGGGCGAGGCCGGCGACGACGCCGAGATCATGGCTGATCCAGATCAGCGACATGCCGAAGTCCCGGCTCAGCCCCTGGATTACCGCCAGGATCTGCGACTGGATGGTGACGTCGAGCGCTGTCGTTGGCTCATCGGCGATGATGAGCTCCGGCCGGTGTAGCAGTGCCATGGCGATTGCGACACGCTGGCGCATGCCGCCGGAAAACTGATGTGGATAGGCGGCCAGCCGTTCGTCGGGCGAGGGGATGCCGACCAGACCGAGCGCTTCGACGGCGCGAGCCCGCGCCTCGGCCCTGGAGACGCGGTCATGGGCGCGCACCGTCTCGACCATCTGGGTCTCGATCGACAACACCGGGTTGAGCGTCATCATCGGGTCCTGGAAGATCATGGCGATCTTCTTGCCCCTGAGTGTCCGCATCTCGCCCTGCGAGCGGCCGACAAGGTCTTCGCCATGAAACAGGATCCTGCCGCCGGCGATACGTCCCGGCGGATCGACAAGGCCCAGAACTGAAAAGCCGGTGATCGACTTGCCGGAACCGGACTCGCCGACCAGGCCGAGGATTTCACCCCGGCCAACCTCGAACGACACGCCGTCCACCGCCTTGGCCACGCCGGCTCGGGTGAAGAAATAGGTGCAGAGATTTTCGACCTTCAGCGTCATCTCATCGCTCCGAAAGTCGGGGGTTGAGCACTTCACGGAGACGGTCGCCGACGATGTTGATGCTGAAGACCAGCGCCAGCAGCAGAAGGCCGGGATAGACCGATATCCAGTATTGGCCCGACAACAGCGTCTGGTAACCATTGGCGATCAACAGGCCGAGCGACGGCTCGGTGATCGGCAGCCCGATGCCAAGGAAGGACAGCGTTGCTTCGGCTGAAATGGCGTTGGCCACCTGAAGCGTTCCGATGACGATGATCGGCGGCAGGCAGTTGGGCAGCATGTGGCCGAACAGGATGCGCGGCTTGGAAAGCCCCAGCGATGCGGCGGCTTCGACATATTCCTTGCCGCGCTCGATCAGCGCTGCTGCGCGCACCGCCCGGGCGAACTGAGCCCACTGGACGATGACCAATGCCAGCACCACCTTCCACACGCCCTGGCCAAGCAACGCCAGCAGCATAAGTGCCACCAGGATGGTGGGGAAACCGAGCATCAGGTCGACAAGGCGCATGATCAGCGTGTCGATGCGGCCGCCATAATAGGCTGCGGTGAGGCCAAGTGCCGTGCCGACCGCAAGAGCGATGACTCCGGAGAACAGGCCGACGCCCATCGACGTCCGCAGGCCGTAGACCATCGCCGAGAACATGTCGCGGCCCTGGCCGTCGGTTCCGAGCCAATAGGTCGTGCCCGACATGCTGTTGGACATCGGTGGCAGGCGCGCGTCGAAGAAGTCGATCGCTGCGAGGTCATACGGGTTCTGCGGCACCAGCGCGGGGCCGAAAATGGCCGTGGCGATCAAGATCAGGCAGATCGCGAGCGCGATCGTCGCCTTGGGGCTGCCGAGAATGCCACGCAGCGAGCGCGCCCAGAACGACTGGCTTTCCTGGAAACGGTGGGTGAGCGCTGTCATTGCGTTTCACTCAGCCGGATGCGCGGATCGAGCATCGAATAGACGATGTCGACGGCAAGATTGATGAAGATGAACATGGTGACGACGACCAGCAGGTAGGCAACGACCACGGGCCGGTCGAGCACGGTGATGGAATCGATCAGGAGCTTGCCGATGCCGGGCCACGCGAAGATGGTCTCGGTCACCACCGCGAAGGCGATCAGCGACCCGAATTCCATGCCGACCACGGTGACGATCGGGATCAGGATGTTCTTCATCACATGGACGGAAATGATACGGCGTTCGGACAGGCCCTTGGCACGGGCGAACTTGATGAAGTCGAGCGGCATCGTTTCGCGCACGCCGGTGCGGGTCAGCCGGATGACAAGCGACAGCTGGAACAAGGCGAGGTTGGTCGCCGGCAAGATGAGATGAGCGAGCCCGTCCCAGGTAGCCAGGGATGTCGTGATGCCGAAGATCTCCCCGGTTTCGCCGCGCCCGGATGACGGCAGCCAACCGAGCCAGACCGAAAAAATCATGATCAGCATCATGCCCTGCCAGAAATTTGGCAGGCTGAAACCGAGAATCGAACCGGTCATGATGGTTTCGTCCGTCACCGAACGCGGCTTGAGCCCCGCAATCAGGCCGAGGGGAATGCCGAGCACGAGCGCGATGGCGAGTGCGACGAAAGCGAGTTCGAGTGTGGCCGGCAGCCGCTGAAAGATGAGGCTGATGGCCGGCTGGTTGAAGACGAAGGAGCGGCCGAAATCACCGTGCAGCGCGTTGACGAGGAAGGTGCCGTATTGCGCGACCAGCGAGCGGTCGAGCCCGAGCGCCCGGATCGCCGCCTCGCGCTCGGCGAAGCTGGCGTCGGCGGGGATCAGGATGTCGACTGGATTGCCGATGGCGTAGACGCCGACAAAAACCAGAAGCGACGTCAGGAATACGACAAACAGGCTCTGGCTGAAGCGGCGGATGATGAAGATCGTCATCGCGTTTGCGCTCCTTGCATGACTTGCCTGAATGGGCTGCGCCCGGTCATCACGTGAATGCTCTCCTCCCGGCGCCGGTTGCCGACTGCCTGTTGTCGTGCGACGTAACAGCGAGGGCGGCAGGCGCGCAATCTTATGAGTTTTGTGCATTACTCGATGCGAAAAGGGCCGTGCAGCAGCGTGGGGAACTGAAAGCTGAATGAACCTGAAGCAGTTGGACGTGTTTCGCGCGGTGATGCAGACCGGTTCGACGATCGGCGCATCGGGCGTGCTCGCCTTGTCACAGTCGGCAATCAGCCGCCAGCTCACGAGCCTGGAGGAAGAGATCGGTTTTGAGCTGTTTCGTCGTGAGAAGGGCAGGCTGGTTCCAAAGCCTGAGGCAACCGCACTGCTCCAGGAGGTCGGCGAACTCTCGGACGTCTTGGCACGGCTAAAGCGCCGGACCGACGAACTCAGTGCCGGGCGCTCGGGCCGGACGCTGATCAAGATGGGGTTTCCGCACTCGCTGACGACGACGCTGTTGCCGAAGCTGGTCGCCGACTTTCTGGCAACGCAGGATCAGGTCAGTATCGAGCTGGTGGCCGGCCCCTACGATATGATCGAACGCGCGGTCATGGGCCGCAGCGTCGATTTCGGCTTTGTCCGGTTGCCGACCGAAGATCGTGGCCTGGTGACGATGCCGCTGGTGTCGAGCGGGCAGCTATGTGTTTTGCCGGCCGGTCATCCGCTGGCAGCGCGCGAGACCATCAGTGCCGACGATCTTGCAGGCTCCGATCTGGTGCTGCTCGGGCGGCTGAGATCGAGCCGCGAAGACATCGAAGAGCGGCTGCGGCGTGCCCAGGGTGCGGTCCGTTGCCGGGTCGAAGCGCATTCGGTGGAGGCAAGCGTCGCGCTGGTTGCCGAGGGCATAGGCGTTTCGATCATCCCGGCGCTGATCGGCAGCCTGCTGAAGTCCGAACGCGTTGTCATGCGGCCATTCGCGCCGCCGCTGTGGAGCGACTACGGTATCGCCACGCTGCGCGAAGCGCCACTTTCCAGGCCGATGTTGATGTTCATCGCCATGTTGAAAGAGCGACTTGTCGGTGACGGCGTGCTGACCAAGCCGATCTGAGCTGGGCCATGACAACATGCCTCGTGATGGACCAACAACGCCTGCATTGATCAAGGATCGACTTTGGGAGATAGTCGGCGCCATTGGTTCAGGAGCCTTGGGCGTATGCGTACACCGGTTGCCAACCAGATCAGGAAGCGCAGGGCCGTCTCCGACGCGCTCGGCCGCCATAAGGTATTCGTCAGTTCCAGGCTGTTTCGAGGCGATGGCCAGACCATTTCGCGGGTGCTGGTCTCGGGCCAGTATTACGACGTCAGCGACGCCTTGCTCGACAGGCTGATGGCGGGTGCGACCCCCAGGGAGCTTGAACTGGAGCCCGCGCCCGAAGACGCGGCGCACTAGGCCGGGATGGCAGCGGAAAAGCTTCGCACCTACCGGCAAAAGCGCGATTTCACCAGGACGCGCGAGCCACGCGGCGTCGAACAGGCGGGCGAGGGCAACCGCTTCGTCGTGCACAAGCACCATGCCACCGCCGACCACTACGATCTGCGCCTCGAACTCGACGGCGTGCTCAAGAGCTGGGCGGTGCCGCGCGGGCCGTCGCTCAATCCGGCCGACAAGAGGCTTGCCGTCGAGACCGAGGACCATCCGCTCGAATATATCGACTTCGAAGGCCTGATCCCTGAAGGTGAATACGGCGGTGGGCCGATGATCGTCTGGGACGGCGGCGTCTGGGCGCCGATGGAGGACGCCCGGGCGTCGCTCGACAAAGGCGCGTTCAAGTTCCGGCTCTGGGGCGAAAAGCTCAAGGGCGGCTGGATGCTGGCGCGGCTGAAGCCGAAGCCGGGCGAAGACAAGCGCAACTGGCTGCTGTTCAAGGAACATGACCCGGCGGCCGACGAGACGACGGACATTCTCGAAGCGCGGCCAGAAAGCGTAAAGTCTGGGCGGCGCATCGAGGAGCTGGTCGTGGTTCCGAGGAAGCCGCCGCCACCGAAGCCCGGCGACTTCAAGCCCGACAAGCTCGCGGGGGCGGTGCGGGCGCCGATGCCGGCACGGATCGAACCGCAGCTGGCCACCGCAGCACCCAAGCCGCCGTCGGGCGAGGGTTGGCTGCACGAGATCAAGTTCGATGGTTATCGCACCATGGTGCATCTGGAAGGCGGAACGGCCCGGCTGATCACCCGCAGCGGCATCGACTGGACAAAGCGTTACGGCAAGCTTTCGGCGGCGTTTCGCGACCTGCCATGCAGCGACGCGGTCATCGACGGCGAGATCGTCGTTCTTGACGACAAGGGCATCAGCCGGTTTGCCGCCTTGCAGGACGCGCTGGCCAGCGGGCACGACGAGCTCCTGGTGTTCTACGCCTTCGATCTTCTGCATCTCAACGGCTGGGGCCTGACGGGCGTAGAGCTTGGCAAACGCAAGGACTTGCTGGAGACCCTTCTTGCCGGCCATGTCCACGCGCAGTCGGCGCTGCAGGTCAGCGGGCATGTCGAGGGCGACGGCCAGGCATTGTACGACCAGGCAACCCTGATGGGATTGGAAGGCGTGGTGTCGAAGCGACGCTCGGCGCATTACACATCAGGGCGCTCGCATAGCTGGACCAAGACCAAGGCGCTGAAACGGGACGAATTCGTCATCGCCGGCTACACCACATCCGAAGCCGCAGAGGGCCTCGCGGCACTTGCGCTCGGCGAATGGGTGGACGGAGAGCTGCAGTATCGCGGCAAGGTTGGAACCGGCTTCGACGCCGAGACGTTGCAGTCATTGCTGCACCGGCTGCAAGGCCTGCGCGAGGGTGCGGCGAAGCTCGATGGCGCGCCGAAGGAGGTCATCCCTGTGCGACCCGTGCTCAATGCCCGCATCCACTACGCCAACCGCACCGCCGACAATGCGTTGCGGCATGCGGTGTTCAAGGGGCTGCGCGAGGCCGAGCTGTCGGAGGCGCCCCTGGCCCCGCGCAAGCGGCTGATCACCGACGCCGACCTTGCAGCCGTCACCATCACCAATCCGGAGCGCCGAATGCTCGGCAAGTCAGGGCCGACCAAGCTCGACATTGCCGTCTATTACGCCGCCGTCGGCGATTTCATGCTGCCGCACATCATGGGGCGGCCGGTGTCGCTGTTCAGGTGCCCAACCGGCCAGCACAAGGACTGCTTCTTCCAGCGCCACGCCTTCACCGGCATGCCGGCAACCATCGCGCGGTTCGAGACCAAGAACTCCGAGGACGAGACAAAAACCTACATTTCGGTCGAGGACGCCAAGGGCTACCTCGCGCTGGCGCAGTTCGGCGTCGTCGAGTTTCATGTCTGGGGTGCATTGCGCAAGCGCCTGGACAAGCCCGATCGGGTCGTCTTCGATCTCGATCCGGGCGAGGGGATCGGCTGGCGCGAGGTGGTCGAGGCGGCCGTGCATGTCCGCGACGAGCTGACGAAGATGGGGCTGGTGCCGTTCGTGAAGACCTCGGGCGGCAGCGGCATCCACGTCGTCGTGCCGACGACAGGCAAGCTCGGCTGGAAGCAGTTCCATCAGGCAAGCAGCGAAATCTCGTCGCGGATAGCCAGGACCGCGCCCGACACTTTCACCACCGTGATGGGCAAGGACAACCGCAAGAAGCGCATCTTCATCGACTTCCACCGCAACGCGCGCAGCGCGACCGCCGCTGCGCCCTACAGTCTTCGCGCCCGCACCAACATGCCGGCGTCGACTCCATTGAGCTGGGCCGATCTCGAGTCCATCGACGCTCCAGCGGATTTGAACTATTCTTCGCTTCCCGGACTTGTGGCAAGGTCGGGCGATCCTTGGGCAGACATATCAGATCATGCCAAGGACTTGCCGGTCGAGGTCACTGCCAAGAGTAAGTCTTGACCACGAGTATGTCTTGAGTTGTGTCGCGTAGGAGACAAGCATGGCACCAAGGGCAAGTTGGAAGGGGTATCTGAAACTCAGCCTGGTCAGCTGCCCGGTGCGGCTGTACCCGGCGACCAGCACGAGCGAGCGCATCAGCTTCAATCAGCTGCACAAAGACACGCACAACCGCATCAACATGAAGCCTGTCGATCCGGAACTCGGTCTCGTCGAACGCTCCGACCTCGTCAAAGGCTACGAATACGAAGACAAGAAATACATTATCATCGACGAAGCTGACATCGACAGCGTCAAGATCGAATCCAATCACACGATGAACATCGAAGCCTTCGTCGATGAAGACTCCGTCGACGTGATCTACCAGGACGCGCCCTATTATCTTGCTCCTGACGGCGCGATGGCCGAGGAGACCTTCGCCGTGCTGCGCGAGGCCTTGCGCAAATCGGGCAAGCTCGCCATCGCCCGCCTGGTCCTGTCCAGCCGTGAGCGCGTGGTGACGATCGGCGCACGTGAGAACGGCATGTTCGTCTGCACCTTGCGCAATCCGAGCGAAGTGCGTGGCACGTCTGAATATTTCGGCAACATTCCCGCTGGCAACCCGGACCCGGAAATGTTGGAGCTGGCCGAAGCGCTGATCAAGCAGAAGCTGACGACATTCGATCCGAAAAACTACGAGGACCGCTACGAGATCGCCTTGATGAAGATGATCAAGGAGAAGCTGAAGGGTCACAAGCCGATCATCGCGGCGGCTCCAGAGCGTGGCAACGTCATCAACCTGATGGATGCGCTGAAAGCCAGCCTCGGCCAGGCCAAACCGCCGGCCAAGAGCAAGACCAAGGCCGAACCGGCAGAGAAGCCCGCAGCCAAACTTTCGGCCGCTGGCAGCGGCAAGGCAGCGAAAGGCAAGAAGTGACGGCACTTTCGGGCAGGATCTTTGGCCTGGTCGGTGCGCTTGCCGCCTTTCCCAGGCGGCTTGCCGTGCGCGAGGTCGCTCGACAGGGCGGTGAACTGCAGCATGGCGTGACGCGGCGGACGACGCATGTCGTGGTCGGACGTATGTTGCTCGCCAAGCTTGACGAGGCGCAGTTGGAGGCGCGGCTCGACGCCGCGCTTGCCTCCGGTCGACCGGTGCTCAGCGAAAATGGCTTCCTCCGCGCGCTTGACCTGCTCGATCGGGCAGATGGCGCGGAGATGACCCGACAGTCGCTGATCGAGCAGTCGCGCATCGAGCCGCACGCCTTCGACTTCCTGTCGCTGTTCGACGCCTTCGAAGGCGACAGCGAGCCCTATGCGTTTCGCGACCTGATCCTGGCCCGGAAATATGCCGGGCTGCTGGCTGGCGGTGCAACCTGGAGCGCCATTGCCAGGTCGGTCCGCCGTTCGGGTGCCGTCGCGTCGCTCAGCGCGTTGTCGTTGCATGCCGACGGCAAGGACTCGATCTATGCCCGTCTTGGTGAAGACCTGGCCGAACTGGACGGCCAGCGGCTGTTGCCGTTGGGACGCCCAGGCGATGCCGAACTCGAGGATATGTTCGCGCTCGCCGAACAGGCGGAGGAGGGTGGTTCTTATGCCGAGGCGGCGGCGCTCTACGCACGCTGCCTTGCCGCCGATCCGAGCGACAGCGTCGCGGCATTCAACCGCGCCAACTGCCTGCGCGCGGCCGGCAACAGCCAGGAGGCGATGCAGACCTATCTCAGGGCGATCAAGCTCGACCCGAAATTCGTCGAAGCCTGGTTCAACCTCGGCGGGCTGTTTGCCACCGAAGGCAAGGTGCACACCGCACGGCGCCACCTCAAAAAGGCGGTGGCGCTCGACCCGACCTACGCCGATGCGATGTTCAACCTCGCCAACCTCGAATATGAGGCCGGCGACCTGGCCGAAGCCAGGCGCTGGTGGTCGCTTTATCTTGAGCTCGACGGCACGTCGGAATGGGCCAAGACCGCCGCCAAGGGCATCCAGTATGCCGATCTGCATCTCAGGGAACGGACGGCAAGCTAGATGGCATTGCATTTTCTTTTCGACGGGCCGGAAGACGCTGCCGTCACCGTGCTTCTGGCTCACGGCGCGGGCGCGCCGATGGACTCGGCGTCGATGACGGCCGCTGCCAGCGCGCTTGCCAAGGTCGGCTTTCGCGTGGCGCGCTTCGAATTCGGCTACATGGCGGCGCGGCGGAGCGAAGGCGCACGGAAGCCACCGCCAAGGGCGGAAACGCTGAACCCCGAATACAAGGCAGCCGTTGACCAACTGGCCGCCAAGGGACCGCTTGTCATCGGCGGCAAGTCGATGGGCGGGCGTGTCGCCAGCATGGTCGCCGACGAATTGTTTGCGTCGGGCAAGATCGTCGGGCTCCTGTGCCTTGGCTATCCGTTCCACCCTCCGGCCAAACCGACGCAGTTGCGCACCAAACATCTTGCGGCACTGAAGACGCCGACGCTGATCGTTCAGGGAACACGCGACGAGTTCGGAACGGTCGAGGAAGTTCCCGGCTATGAGCTGTCTGAGCGCATCGAGCTGCTGTGGCTCGAGGATGGCGACCACGATCTCAAACCGCGCAAGAGCATTTCCGGCTTTTCCGCCGCGGATCACCTGAAAACGCTGGGCGAAGCGGTCGCCGGCTGGTCGGCCCGGCTGACCTGACCGAATGAAGATCGCCACCTTCAACGTCAACAACGTCAACCGCAGGCTCGAAAACCTGCTGGCTTGGTTGAAGGAAGCAAAACCAGATATCGTATGCCTGCAGGAGCTGAAGGCGGCGGACACACAGCTGCCGCGTTCGGCCATCGAGGCGGCGGGTTATGGCGCGGCCTGGCTGGGACAGTCGACCTGGAACGGCGTGGCGATCCTTGCCCGCGATGCCGAGCCGGTCGTGACACGCTGGGAGCTGCCCGGTGATCCCGACGATCGCCAGAGCCGCTACATCGAGGCTGCGGTCAACGGCGTGCTGATCGCTTCGCTCTATGCGCCGAACGGCAACCCGCAGCCGGGGCCCAAATTCGATTACAAGCTGGCCTGGCACAGCAGGCTCAACGCGCATGCGGCAACGCTGCTTGCGGCCGATGTTCCGGCAGTGCTTGCCGGCGACTTCAACGTCGCGCCCGAGCCCTACGACGTCTACGCAACCAAATCCTACGACGACAATGCGCTCGTCCAGCCCGAGAGCCGTACCGCCTTCAGGCAATTGCTCGATCAGGGTTGGACCGATGCCATCCGCAAGACCTATCCCGCCGAGGTGGTCTACACCTTCTGGGACTACAGGCGAAACCGTTGGCCGCGCGACGCCGGCCTGCGGCTCGATCATATGCTGCTGAGCAAGAAGATGGCCAAGCGCATGACTGGTGCTGGCGTCGATCGCGAGGTGCGCGGTCGCGAAGACGCGAGCGACCATGCCCCGGTTTGGATCAGCACGAAGTAGCCGGCTTGCGGCTACCTCATGACCGGTGGATGGATTGCTCGATCGGTCAGGCAGGGCGCCACTCGAATTTCAGTTCCTCGCGGAAGGCGAAACGCACGATATGGTCGACAACGACCTGTTCCATGCGTGGCAGGTCTTCGGCCTCGACATTGACCGTCAGCGTATGGTCGTCGGCGCGCAGGTCGACAACACGTCCTTCGCCAAGGTCGATGCGACCTTCGGCCGGTGAAAAGTCGACTGAAAACTTGTGGCTCCAGTGCTTGCAGAGCTGCTGCAGATAGCGGCTGGCGTGTTCGGTGGCGACTGATGCAGTTGATCTGGGCATGATTGTCCTCGGATTGATTGTCACCCTGGGCGCCGACAGGGCGGATGTAGTCTCGCGATTTCGTCAAAAATGCGAGGCCGGGGCGCTGTGCATGGCAAGGTGGCTCTGCGCGATACGCCTTGCACTGTCGCAGAACGAAGGGAAATCCGGCAGAACGAGTTGATGTTTAGAGCCAGCGCCTGTTCCGAAGAGTTGGCGGTCGCCTTACGAGAGACCGTACCGTTTCAATGGAGCGAAGGGCGGGATGGCGAGGAGCCTTGCCGGAGGTGGGCGTATTCGACGCGGTTGCGTCCCTTCTCCTTGGCCGCCTGCATCTGGCGGTCGGCAGTGAGCAGCAGTTCGTCGGCGGTCGCGTCGGTTTCGAACAGCACGGCGCCGACACTGACGGTCAACGGCCAGGTCAAACCGCCGGCAACGGGTTCGAAACTCGCCTCGGCAACCGCATTGCGGATACGCTCGGCAACTTTCTCGGCATTCGCCTTGGTCGCTCCGGGCAGGTAGACGGCGAATTCGTCGCCGCCGATGCGCCCGACAAGATCGCCGCTTCGCACCGAAGCACGGATGATGGCGGCAATCGCGCTGAGCGCCTGGTTGCCGGCGGCATAGCCGATTTGCTCATTGAGGCGCCTTAGATGATCCATGTCGATCACCAGCAGCGCTCCCGGCCGCCGCCCTGTCGCAGAGCTCGTTGCGATGACGTCGATTGCCGCGGTGAACAACGGGCCGGTGAGGCATGACGTCAGGCTGTCATGCGCCAGCTCCTGGGCGTATTTTTGCTTCAGCGAGGCGTTTTCGGTCAGGCTCAGGCCCAGCAGCACAAGCAGGGGGGTGATGAAGAGCAGTGGCAAGAGAAAAGCGTTGACCGCGTCACGCCAGAGAATTTCGGCATCCACGCCAGCAAAGACAAGGACACGGAAGCCCAGTCCGACGATGACGAACAAAAGCGCACCACCCAAGGTCAGGAGCGCGACCTGACCCCATCGGCGCTGTGTTATTGCATTCAGCCTGTCTAGCATGCGTACCCAGCCGAAAGTCTTTCCAAGGATTTCGACCTTATCCGGCATATCTGCGCAATACGCGTCGCGAGAGCGCACTTTGAGCGCGAGGCCACAGTTACGAAGCGTTATGGTTAACGGAATGCTAAGGACCGCTTCGCAAACTCACTGGCGTGCCTTGCTGGCATCTATAGCCTAGCAATAGCGATCTTTCGGATAAGACCGGTGGCGGACCGTAGCCGATGAAGCAGAGAACTACGTTCCTCCACTCGGCACGAGCGCCGCTTGGTTAGGCGCTCCGCGCTTGACAAGCGGGACAGCGTCCTCATAATTCACCCAAAAGGATGAATTATGCGCTACGAAGGACCATCGGCTTACTTGGACAGGACGCTAATGGCGCTCGCCGATCCTGTTCGGCGGCGCATATTGAAGCGACTGGGGGCCTCAGAATCCCGCGTCACCGATGTTGCCGCCGAGTTTTCAATCTCGCTGAATTCGGTGAGCAAGCACATCCGTCTCTTGGAGCGAGCGAGGCTCATCGAGCGGAATGTGTCCGGGCGTGAGCACATACTTCGCTTCCGCCCCGAGCCGCTCTCTGAGGTTCAACAATGGATCGCGGCTCAGCAAGCCTTCTGGGCGAGCCGGCTTCAAGCCATCGACGATCTTTTGACGGCCGAAGATGCGGCGAGTGAGATACCACCTCGCAAGGAGAAGAAGCGTGTCTAGAACCATTGAAGCGAAGACGCGCCATGAGTTCAAGGCGTCGGCCGAGCGTGTATTCGATGCATGGCTCGATCCGGTGAAAATGCGGTCCTGGGCGGCGCAACCTGTTCCGGGAATGCCCTCATTCGATATTCGTAGGGTCGAGATCGACGCGCGAGTCGGCGGCAAGTTCACCTTTTCAGATATGCGGGAAGACGGCGAGGCAGTTCATTGGGGCTACTACCTCGAAATCGATCGACCCCGGAAGCTTGTCTTCACCTGGTTCACCTCGGAGGAAGAAGAACAGGAGAACAACTCTCTCGTCACCCTGACAATCGAACCGCTCGACAACGGATGCCGAGCGACCATCGTGCACAGTATGGATGAGCGCTGGGCCGAATGGGCGAAGCAGACAGCGGCTGGCTGGGCCCTCATGCTGCGCCAGATCGACTTGTATTTCGGGGCGAATGCAAACAACGACCAGAGCAGTATCCAGTAGGCGGTATGCATTGCGAGTCGCCCCGCAACGGGTCACAATGCTGCGATGCCCCCCCCGGATCAAGCCCGCACGACCTCGTGCAGCTATCCTCTATGAATAGGGGGTATCTCGCGCACTCACCGTTAATGGCCTAGCGTCGCGAAGACATCTCGAACCCGCGGGGTTCGCAAGCCCGAGCGGGCATCGCGCGGCCAGTGCGCTCTATCGGAGCCGTCAGCGAAGCAAACCGGCGTGAGACAAAGGAATTGGCGGAGAGAGTGGGATTCGAACCCACGGAGAACTTGCGCCCTCGACGGTTTTCAAGACCGTTGCCTTAAACCACTCGGCCATCTCTCCAAACCATTGCAGCCGCTGTGCTATTTGCCTGGTCCGATACGGTCGGATCGGCTGGTGCGCAGGGCTTGCAACCATCTGGTCACGAGTGCCGCGTTTATAGCTTTCCCTAGCTCGCCGTCAACGCCGCGAATCTTAAACAAGATGAGAAACGCCCAACATCGTCATTGGGCGGCAAGTGGCGCATCCGGCTTCGGCGAACCGGTTGGCAACACTGCGCTGCAACCCTGGCGCACGCAATCGCCGATCTGCACGGCGCTTCGACAACGCTGGAAGACAACAAATCCGGCTCCTGCCATCGGAACCCAAACAGCCAATGAGGCCGCTTCAGCTGTCGAAGTGGATTATCTTCTTGTTATGTTTTTTGTCATAATGACCTGAAAATAATAGCTTTCTTACGCTGCGACGCTGCGCTTGTTCTGCCACGGCGAACTTGGTTGAAGTCAAGTTACTCGAGGGCAAGCGCCGTAATTGTGCCACAATCTCGCCCGTTTCGGACCACAGTCGATTAATAGGCTGGCAAGCATTACCTGCGCACATAGGGGACTGGGGATACGTGCGCGAGCTGACTCCACATAAGCGTAACGGCGCTGCGCCTTTGGCGGCGCCGGAGTAGACTGGCAGGGGACTTCACGACAATGCAGAACTCGACGCGGACGCGTTTTGGGCGCGCAGCCACGGTCAGCATTCTCGCAGCAACGGTGGTTTTCATTGCCGGCTGCGCCTCCCAGAAGCCGACCTCCGTCGCCAGCAAGAAGCGCTCCAAGGAGTATTTCGCCGAGTCCGAATATGGCGTGAAGGCAAGCCCGCGCGTGACGACAGCAATGTCGAACCTGCCGCGCGGCGGCGGCCGGGACCAGACCGGCAAGCCCTACAAGGTGCGCGGCAAGTGGTACTACCCAAAGGAAGACAAGAATTACGCCGCGATGGGCCCGGCCTCATGGTACGGCGACGCCTTCCACGGCCGTCTGACCGCCAATGGCGAAATCTACGACATGACGCATCTGACCGCGGCGCATCCGACCATGCCGCTGCCGAGCTATGCGCGCGTCACCAACACCAAGAACGGCTCATCGGTGATCGTGCGCATCAACGATCGCGGACCCTATTCGAACGACCGTGTCATCGACCTCTCCAAGCGCGCCGCCGAGATGCTCGACTATGCCCACAGCGGCACGGCCAATGTGAAAGTCGAATATGTCGGTCGGGCACCGCTCGACGGCCGCGACGACCAGTACCTGCTGGCGTCCTACCGCCCGGGCAAGGGCATGGCCGATCCGATCAATGACGGCTTGCCGGCTGGCGTGATGATTGCCATGAACGGTCCGACGCCGAGCGTCGGCGTCGGCCAGGCGGCAGCCTTCCCGGGCACGATGACCACAAACGCAGCGCCTGCAATGATCCAGCAGGCCAGCGCGCCAGCCAACACGCTTGCCGCCCAGGCGGTCCAGTTCGAACAGCCGGCTGTGGCTGCGCAAGGGCAGGGCATCGTCGACGTCGTGCTGCCGGATTTCGGGCCGATCGCGCCTGAACGTCCCGACGGTATGATGGTGCCGCAAACCCGCGTGGCGCTCGCCACCATGGGCTACGCCAGCGAAAGCGAGAGTGCTGCGACCCGCGCCTTCGACGCACTTGCAGGCAATTCGATGACGTCGAGTGACATCGTCGAGTCTTGGAAACGCCTCAATCCCGGGCCGCGTGCCGAGCAGAAGCTGGAAGCTTATGTCGCAGCCGGCACGTTCGAGGACAGCGCAGAAGCCCAGCGTATCGCGAAGGCGCTATCGGCTTACGGTCGTACCCTGGTCGAGCAGTCCGACTTCGAAGGCAAGACCTGGTATTCGGTCGACCTTTATCCCGATGGCAAGACCTCGATCGACGCCATGCTGAAGGCGGCCTGGTCGCATGGCGCACCCGACGCGTTTGCGGTTCACGATTAAGGCATTCGCGCCTGCGGAGCTGTGGCTATCTGCCCCGCCACGGTTGATCCCATCGATCGAAGACTGATAGGTTCACGACGCTCGACCGGAACGGGGCCGAACGGGGCAGTATCTCTCATGAATTTCAGACTATCCGCTCCGATCAGCTTGATGATCGGCTTGCTTGCAGCGCTTGCCTTCACAGGACAGGCTGAGGCTCAGCTGTTCGAAACGAAGGCCACCCAAGCCTACATGATCGATGCCGAAACTGGCACCGTGCTGTTTTCGAAGGATCCCGACAAGCCGATGGCTCCGGCTTCGCTGGCCAAGCTGATGACCATGGAGGTGGTGTTCAACGCCATCAAGTCGGGCCGCTACAAGCTCGACGACACCTTTGCAGTGAGCGAAAACGCCTGGCGCACCGGTGGCGCCGCATCGCGCGCCTCGACGATGTTTGCCGCGGTCAAGTCGCAGATCCGCATCGAGGACCTGATCCAGGGCGTTACTGTACAACTCGCCAATGACGGTTGCATCGTGCTTGCCGAAGGCATGGCCGGCTCGGAAGCCAATTTCGCCCTGCAGATGACCGAACGCGCCCGCGAGATCGGGCTTCAGAAGTCGACATTCGTCAACTCGACGGGCCTGCCGGCGCCCGGCCAGACCACCACCGTGCGCGAGCTTGCCACGCTCGGCCTGCATATCTGGCGCACATATCCCGAGTTCTACCGCTATTACAGCCTACCGGAGTTCAACTGGAACAAGATCCTGCAGCGCAACCGCAATCCGCTGATCACCATGGACATCGGCGCCGACGGCATGGCGGCCGGATTCACCGAAGGCGAGGGCTTTGCCATCGTCGGCTCGGTCAACCGAGAGGGCAGGCGGCTGTTTGCCGCCATGGCCGGCCTTGCCAGCGACCGCGAGCGCTCGGAGGAAGCACGCAAGCTGCTCGACTGGGGCATGCGATCCTTCGAGAAGTCGGAGATCTTTGCCGCCAACGAGACAGTCGGCGAAGCGCAGGTGTTTGGCGGTACCAGATCGCATGTCGCGCTGGTGGCCCAGAAGCCGATCTCGCTGTTTTTACCGATTACCAATCGCGAGCGGCTCGTGGCACGCATCGTCTATGACGGCCCGGTGGCAGCTCCGATTGCACAGGGAACGCCGATCGGCTCGCTCAAGGTCTGGATCGGCGACACGCTGAGCCAGGAAACCCCGCTCTATGCCGCAGAGGCTGTCGAAGTAGGTTCACTGCAAAGCCGTGCCCTCGACGCGGTCAAGGAACTCGCGGTCGGCTGGCTCAGATAGTTCGGGTGGACCTTTGCGGCTCTCGACGCTAGAGCTTCGGCACCTACATAAGATATGCCGTGAGGCCGTTCGTGCGGCATGACGTGCGGTGCAGCGGACAGAAAGGCATTGGTTTGGCGCGCGGCTTCTTCATCACATTCGAAGGCGGCGAGGGCGCAGGCAAGTCGACCCAGATCGAACGCCTGGCCAGCAAGCTTCGCGACAAGCGCTATGACATTCTGGTGACGCGTGAGCCCGGCGGCTCGCCCGGAGCCGAAGCGGTGCGCCATGTGCTGCTGTCGGGTGCCGCCGAGCCATTCGGACCGGAAATGGAAGCGCTGCTGTTTGCTGCCGCGCGCTCCGACCATGTCGAGCAGGTGATCCGACCGGCCGTCGAGCGTGGTGCCATCGTGCTGTGCGACCGCTTTCTCGATTCGTCGCGTGTCTACCAAGGGGTTACGGGCGACCTCGATCCCGACTTCATGGCGGCTGTCGAGCGCGTGGCAATCAATGGCATGATGCCCGACATGACGCTGATCCTCGATCTCGACCCAACCGAAGGCCTTCGGCGCGCCACTGCCAGGCGCGGACAGGATGTGGCCGACCGTTTCGAGAAGGAGACCGTCGAGATCCACCAGCGCCGGCGCGAGGCCTATCTGGCAATTGCCGAGAACGAACCTGAGCGATGCATCCTGATCGACGCATCGAGGGATCAGGAAGAGGTCGAGCACCAGATAACCGACGCCGTCTTCGCCGCCCTCGAGGCGCGCGCTACTGCCGGCAGCCGGGCCAGGGCCGACGCCTGATGTTCGAACGGATCGCCCCCGAACAACACGACACGCTCGACGGCATTGCCGAGCCGGCCGAAAACCCGCGCCTGTTCGGCCATGAACAGGCGGCCGCGATGCTGACCGCGGCCTATCGCTCGGGCAAGCTGCCGCATGCCCTTATCCTCGCCGGCCCGGTAGGCATCGGCAAGGCGACACTGGCCTTTCACCTCGCCAATCATCTGCTGCGTCATCCCGACTATCGCAGCGCGCCCGAAGAGCTCGCGCATCCAGACCCGAAGTCGGGACTGTTCCGCCAGGTTGCCACCGGCGCGCATACTTCGGTGCTGCACCTGACGCGGCCGCAGAACGACAAGACCAAGGGTTTCAAGTCGGTCGTGACAGTCGACGAGATCCGAAAAGTGTCGCGTTTCCTATCGATGACCTCGCATGATGGCGCCTACCGTGTCGTCATCGTCGATCCGGCCGACGACATGAACACCAATGCCGCCAATGCGCTGCTCAAAAACCTTGAAGAGCCGCCGGCGCGTACACTGTTCGTCCTGATCGTCCATGCGCCCGGCAGTCTGCTGCCGACGATCCGTTCGCGCTGCCAGACCATCCGCCTGACCCCGCTCGACGACAATGCGCTGCTGGCAGCCCTTGCCGGCACCGATCAGCCGGCGCCTGACGAGCCGGAGGCGCGCGCGGCGCTGGTGCAGCGGGCAGGGGGCAGCGTGCGCGCTGCCATCCTGCTCACCCAGTATGGCGGGCTGGAGATCGCCGAAGCGCTTGACAGGATCGTGCGGTCCGGACGCAACGACATCGGCGCCGCGCACAAGCTCGCCGATGCGGTGGCGGGCAGGGACAGCGCCATCCAGTTCGACGTCTTCAATCGCCGCGCGCTCGACCTGCTGGCGGATACGGCGACGCAAGCTGCCTACAACTCCGACCTTTCACGGGCCAACGCCTTGTCCGATGCTTGGCACGACGCGCAAAACGCGATATCCGAGACCGAGACCTACAATCTCGACAAGAAACAACACGTCCTGGCCATGATCGACCGCTTGAATGCCGCATTGCGAATGTGACGCTCGTCCGAGCCGGATGGCAAACGCCATGCCGATGCGTTATCTGACCGCGACCCTTTCAATCCGACATTCATGACGGCCCACCCATGTCCCGCGAAAAATTCTACATCACGACCGCGATCTCCTATCCCAACGGCAAGCCGCATATCGGCCACGCCTACGAGCTGATCGCAACCGATGCTCTTGCCCGCTTCCAGCGCCATGACGGCAAGGATGTTTTCTTCCTCACCGGCACCGACGAGCACGGCATCAAGATGCTGCAGACGGCCAACCGCGAAGGCATCACCGCACGTGAACTGGCAGACCGCAATTCGAACGAATTCAAGAAGATGGCAACACTTCTGAATGCGTCGAACGACGATTTCATCCGCACCACCGAAGAGCGTCACTATGCTGCCTCCCAGGCGATCTGGAAGGCGATGGCTGACAAGGGCGACATCTACAAGAGCAGCTATGCCGGCTGGTATTCGGTGCGCGACGAAGCCTATTACGGCGAGGAAGAGACCGAAGTACGTCCCGACAATGTGCGCTATGGCCCGCAGGGCACGCCGGTTGAATGGGTCGAGGAGGAGAGCTACTTCTTCCGCCTGTCGGCCTATCAGGACAAGCTGCTTGCGCTCTATGACAGCAAGCCCGACTTCATCGGCCCCAACGAGCGCCGCAACGAGGTTGCGAGCTTCGTCCGTTCGGGTCTGAAGGACCTGTCGATCTCGCGCACGACATTCGACTGGGGCGTGCCGGTGCCCGGCGACGACAAGCACGTGATGTATGTCTGGGTCGACGCGCTGACCAACTACATCACGGCGCTCGGCTATCCGGACACCAGCGCCGAGAAGTGGGCTTACTGGCCTGCCGTTCATATCATCGGCAAGGACATCGTCCGCTTCCATGCCGTCTACTGGCCGGCTTTCCTGATGTCCGCCGGCATCGAGTTGCCGAAGCGGGTGTTCGGCCACGGCTTCCTGTTCAACCGCGGCGAGAAGATGTCGAAGTCGCTCGGCAACGTCGTCGATCCGTTCACCATGGTCGAGCATTATGGCCTCGACCAGGTGCGCTACTTCCTGCTGCGTGAGGTTCCGTTCGGCCAGGACGGCAGCTACAGCCACGAGGCAATCGTCAACCGCACCAATGCCGATCTCGCCAACGACCTCGGCAATCTTGCGCAGCGCTCGCTGTCGATGATCGCCAAGAACTGCAATGGCGTGGTGCCGCAGCGCGGCGAATTGGCGGAGGCCGACAAGGCGATCCTCGACCAGGCCGTGGCGGCGCTGGCGACGGCGCGCAAGGCAATGGCGGAGCAGGGCATCCACCACGCCCTCGCCGCGATCTTCGCCGTCGTTGCCGAGGCCAACCGCTACTTCGCGGCACAGGAGCCCTGGGCACTAAAGAAGACGGACCCGGCGCGCATGGAAACGGTGCTGTGGACCACGGCCGAGGTGATCCGTCGCGTCGGAATCATGTGCCAGCCGTTCATTCCGGCCTCGGCGGCGAAGCTGCTCGACCTGCTTGCCATCACCGACCGGGACTTCGTCCATGTCGACGCCGCGCATGCGCTGGTCTCGGGTGCGGCACTGCCGGCACCGCAGCCGGTGTTCCCGCGCTATGTCGAACAGGCAGCGGAAAGCTGAGGCCGGCAGAAATGTTGGTCGACAGTCATTGCCATCTCGACTTCCCCGATTTCGCCCAGGAGCGCGCCGATATCATCGCGCGCGCCAAGGCGGCGGGCGTCGAGCGGATGGTCACGATCTCGACGCGCGTGAAGCGCTTCGAACAAATCCTTGCGATCGCTGAAGAATTCGGCGAAGTTTTCTGCTCCGTCGGCACCCATCCGCACAACGCTGCGGAAGAACTCGACGTGACGACCGCAGATCTGGTCCGGCTGGCACAGCACCCGAAAGTTGTGGCGATCGGCGAGGCCGGCCTCGATTATTTCTACGACAAGTCGCCGCGTGACGCACAGGCGCAGGGCCTGCGCGTCCATATTGCAGCGTCGCGTGAAACCGGATTGCCGCTGGTCATCCACGCCCGTAACGCCGATGACGACATGGCTGATATCCTCAAGGAGGAAACAGGGAAGGGTGCCTTCCCCTTCATCCTGCACTGCTTCTCGTCAGGGGCCGAGCTGGCGCGCATCGGCGTCGCGCTTGGCGGCTATGTCTCGTTCTCCGGCATCCTGACGTTCAAGAACTCGGCCGAGCTGCGCGAAATCGCCAAGGACGTGCCGCGCGACCGGCTGCTGGTCGAAACCGATGCGCCATACCTTGCGCCGCCGCCGCATCGCGGCAAACGCAACGAGCCGGCCTTCGTGGCGCAGACGGCTGCAGTGCTGGCCGAAACCATCGGTGTCAGCGCAGCTGAAATCGCCGACATCACCACAGCCAACTTCTTCCGGCTGTTCACCAAGATGCCGAGGCCAGCCTGACGCCATGGCCGACGTGCTGCGCCTTACCATTCTGGGTTGCGGCTCGTCGCCAGGGACGCCGCGCATCACCGGGGACTGGGGCGCCTGTGACCCGACAAACCCGAAGAACAGGCGCACCCGCGCGGCCGCCATGGTCGAGCGCATTTCCGACACCGGCGTCACGCGCGTCGTCATCGACACGGGGCCGGATTTCCGCGCCCAGATGCTGGCCGCCGGCGTTCGCCACATCGACGGCGCGGTCTACACGCACCCGCATGCCGACCATATCCACGGCATTGACGACCTCCGGGGCTATGTGCTCGAGCGCGGTAGCCTCGTTGATATCTGGGCCGACGTTTTCACGCTCGACAGGCTGAAACAGGCATTTGGCTACTGCATCGAAACGCCGCCGGGCAGCTCATACCCACCGATCGTGCGGCCGCATGCGATCGCGCACGACCAACCATTCGTCATAACGGGAGAGGGGGGTGCCCTCACCTTTCTGCCGCTGCCGCAGATCCATGGCGACATCATCTCGCTCGGCTTCCGTGTCGGGCCTCTGGCCTATTGTTCCGACGTCAGTGACTTCCCTGATGCGACGGTCACATTGATGATGGGCCTGGAACTGCTCGTCGTCGACGCCTTGCAGCATAGGCCGCATGTCAGCCATCTGTCGCTCTCGGAGGCGTTGGAGTGGATCGGGAAGCTCAAACCAAGCAAGGCCGTGCTGACCCATATGCACGTGCCGCTGGACTACGCCGCCGTCATGGACGCCACGCCGGCACATGTCGAACCGGCCTATGACGGCATGACGATCGAAATGCCATTTCCGACAGAGTGATAAGCTGACAGTTTGACGCGCGCCTGAGTGGCATCGCAGCCGGCCAATAACGCGCATTGCGGCGAATGCGTCCAAGCCGATCGTCAGCCAAGCTTGCAGAGACGACCGGGAACAGCAAAAACCCAGCTAATCAGCGTTTCTGAAAGGTAGACTTGTTCCATAATCTATCTTATGCGACTTAAATTTGTAGCCGGGTGGGTTCTACCTTGAAGTGCGACTTTGCTGCGATACCAATGGGTTATCGCACGCAAGGAACCGCAGATGAGACGCACCTACTCCCAGATCGATTTGGATGAACGCCGTAAGATCGAGCGCTGGCGCCAAGCCGGAGTAAGTGTCGACGCGATCGCTGAGAAGCGCGGACGCCATCGCTCGACGATCTTCCGCGAGATCGCGCGGAACAAGTTCGAGGATCGGGAGATGCCCGATCTGACCGGCTACTTCTGCGATATCGCAAGCTTGTTCGACATCCGCAGCTCCAGGCCGCAATCATCGAGCGGATCAAACATGGCTGTCGCGTGACACCGACCCACTGCCCTTCGATGACCGCCACCTCAAGCAAGCGGGTGCTCATCTCAACGCGACACCACGTAAATGTCTTGGCTTCAGAACGCCAGCGGAAGTGTTCAGGCACAAGCTTCTGGCTGCCCGGCGATGAACCAGCTACCTTGCCTTGGCTCAAAGTCGCACTTCGCCCAGAACTCACAATGCGAACTTCACGATCAAAAGTCGATTGATCCGATCATCCGCGTTGCCTCGGCCAGCTCTTGCGCTATTTCCGGATCGTCAACCCGCATAGCAATGTGTACGTTGCCAGCACGATGTTTGCCGCTGTGGTAGCGGGCGATCGAAAACTGGAGCGCTCCGACGCCCGAGTTGCGCGCAAGCGTCGGCGGTGCGTCGCGCGGCAAATCGTCGGTTACATCGAACCAATCCGCTGGCAGGTCGAGCAGCAATCCGTATCACAACGAGTGACTGTATGCGGCAGCGGAAGCGCTTTAGCCTTGTTGTTGCTATGATGGCCATGGAGACAGGACGTGACGTCGGACAGGCAACGCAAAACCCATTGGGACGGCATCTACGGTACCAAGGCCGAAGACGCAGTCAGCTGGTATCAGCAGTCGCCGGAGCAGTCGCTGACGCTGCTTGAGCTCGTCGGCGCCTCACCGGCATCAGCCGTCATCGACATCGGCGGCGGCGTCTCGCATCTGGTCGACGTGTTGCTCGGACGAGGCTTTGACGATGTCACCGTGCTGGACATCTCGCAGGCAGCACTTGATGCGGACCGCGCGCGCCTTGGACCGGACGCAAGCCGCGTGACCTGGATCCGCAGCGACGTAACCGCATACCGGCCGGACCGCGGCTACGACATCTGGCATGACCGCGCCGCGTTTCATTTCCTTACCGAGGCCAGCGATCAGGAAACCTACGCCACGGTATTGGACAGCGCGCTGAAGCCCGGCGGCCATGCGATCATCGGCACTTTCGCACCCGACGGTCCTGAGAAATGCAGCGGGCTGCCGATCGTCAGGCACGATGCCGGCAGTATCGGCACATTGCTGGGCGACGGCTACGAGCTCGTCGACACGCGCCGCCACGAACACAGGACGCCATGGGACAGCGTGCAGCTATTCCAGTTCAGCACGTTCCGCAAACGGGGCTGACGACCACCCTGCCCGTATATTAGTCGTTACTGGATCGCCGCAAGGTCGCGGCGGCACAGCAACAGGTCAAGCCGGTGCCGCGACACGCCTGGATGCAAACGCCCTGGCCAGCCACATGCCGACAAGCATCATTGGCAGGAAGGCATATGTGCCGGCAGCTCCGAGCGTGGTTGCCGTCAGTGCTGGCCCCGGGCAAAAGCCGCCAAGTCCCCAGCCGATGCCGAAAATGGCCGAGCCCAACAGAAGCGGCCAGTCGATCTCCGTCTTGGCCGGAAGCTAGAACGCGGCAGCGGCCAACGGCTTTGAGCGTTTCAATACAAGGCGATAGCCGACGAATGCGGTGATGACGGCGCCACCCATGACGAAGGCCAGCGACGGATCCCAGGTGCCAGTCACGTCAAGGAAATTCAACACCTTGGCCGGGTCGGACATGCCTGAAACAACGAGGCCTATGCCGAACAGCAGGCCAAGCGCGAGATTGACAAGAAACGACATGGTCAGTCTCCTAAGACGTGCCGGACGATGAAAACCGTGACGAAGGCCGTGGTCATGAAGGTGACGGTGGCAAGCAGCGACCGCATCGACAGCCGCGACAGCCCGCAGACACCGTGTCCACTGGTGCAGCCGCTGCCATAGACCGAACCAAAACCGACCAGCAGACCGGCGATGGCCATCAGCGACAGGTTCGATGAAACGGTCTGGAGCACCTCGTTTCCGGATGCCATCAGATAGATCAGGGGTGCGGCGACCACGCCGAGAACGAAGCCGAGGTGCGACGGGAAAGCACCGTCGGCATAGGGCGGCAAAAGGCGGCTGGCGATGCCGCTGATGCCCGCTATGCGCCCTTCCCAGGCTATCAGCAGCACGGCCGCCAGGCCGATCAGGATGCCGCCTATTGTCGACGCGATGGGGGTAAATTCAGTCATTGTTCCTGCTTTTCGTTCGAAATTGGCGCGGTCGCCGGCGCACAGAACATGCGGTAGAGCAAGGCAACCATTTCCGCGACGCGCTCGTCGGCCAGACGATAGAAGACCGACTTCGATTCCTTGCGGCCGGCAATCATTCCGGCGTCGCGCAGCTCGGCGAGCTGTTGCGACAGGCCCGGTTGTCGGATGTCGAGGCGATCTTCGAGGGCGCGCACCGAACGCTCGCCGTCGACGAGGGCACAAACGATCATCAGGCGATTGGGATTGGCGAGCTTCTTCAGAAATTCTGAAGCCTCCCCCGCCCGTTCAAGCAGTTCAGATATCGCCTTGTTGGCTTCGGGATTCACGGCATTGACCTCGGTTTGGATGTGCGCATGTCCGGATCGCCCTAGCGTCCGTTTGACGGCGCCCGCATTGGTTCGCTTTCATAAATTACGTATATATGATTGCATTTTTTTGCAATCGACACTCTGCATATGTCAAGGCGCGAAACGAAGCGTGCGGATTGGCAAACGGCAGAAATTGGTCATAGACCGAGCTCGCGTCCGGGCAAATGTGCAACGGACGACATCGCCGGCGACTAGGGCCAATCGACATTCAGGATTCCCGGCGGGATGGAAGCGTGATTCATAGGTTTCCGTGGTAAGCCTCCGGTGGGGGCCGCGGCCGCCTTGGATTGTCAGCGTGCCTGACTACGGCTTTTCTCGAAGCCGACCTTGCCGAGAGCGCGGCGTCTGGCGAGCTTTTTCATCCGGGTTTGGATTTCGTCTTCATCGGCATGTGCGGGATCGAACGGACGGCCGTGCCAGCGCTTGAGTTCGCGATGCTGCTCGTGCTTGGGATCGGCGATGGCGTCGAGGAACAGTTCGAAGCCGGGGATGCCGCCGACATCTTCGGGTGGGGCGCGGCCGGCGCCGTCGATGTAGCGGGGATACTCGGCGGCGGGATCGGCATCGGCGACCGCCTCGATCGTGATCGTGTGCCTCCAGTCGTCACCGAAGTCGTAGGTGTAGGTCAGTTGCATGATGCCGCGATCGACCAGCGAGCCGAGCCGCAAGGTCTTCGCCGAGTAGGTTTTATCGCGCAGGCTATCCCATTCGGGATTAGGGATGGCGTAGCGCCTTCCGTCGGCGCGGAACTCGAACAGGTGATAGTCGTCAAACGGCATGGCCGCCTGGATTACGTCGTGCAAGGCCTTGAGCGTTGCCGTCAGCGGCACCTCGGCGCGCCGCCAGATGGCTGGCTGCCAGTCATCGAGCTGGATCCTGATGCGGGCGATGCGATCGGCGTGGCTCATGCCGCCAATCTTGCAGATTGCGCCTTCCAGTTCCACGGCAGGAGTTCGGACAGCCGGCTTTGCGGCGTGTCGGCGATGCGGGCGAGCACATCGGCGAGCCAAGCCTGCGGGTCAGCATCATTGAGCTTTGCCGTGCCGATCAGGGTATACATGACGGCCGCGCGATCGGCGCCACGGTCCGACCCAGCGAAGAGCCACGACTTTCTGCCGAGAGCCAAGCCGCGCAGCGCCCGTTCGGCAGCATTGTTCGTCAGGCAGATGCACCCGTCTTCGAGGAAACGAGCGAAGCCCGCCCAGCGTTTGAGCATGTAGTCGATCGCCTGGGCGACCGGGGCGTGGCGCGAGAGCCTGGCACGCTCGCCACGCATCCATGCTTCCAGCTCGGCGACGAGCGGCGCGCTTCTTTCGGTCCTGACGACAAGACGCTGCTCGCCAGCCAAGCCGTTGATGTCGCGCTCGATGTCGAACAGGAGATCGATGCGTTTGACGGCTTCGAAGGCGATCGGCGAGATCGGCGGCGCGGCCTTTCCCCGACGAGCATTGGCGGCGATGTCGGCAAGCACGAAGAACTTGCGCCGCGCATGGCTCCAGCAGAGCGCCTCCGTCACCGGTCCGGGCTTGCGGTCGCGGAGGTAGAGCCGGTTGTAGCCGGCATAGGCGTCGGCCTGCAGAATGCCGGTGAACTGCCGTAGGTGCCGCTCTGGATGATCGCCGGACCGGTCGCGGGATGCGTAGAACAGGGCTGCCGGTGGTGATGCACCGCCGAAGGGCCGATCGTCGCGGACATAGATCCAGGCTCGACCGGTGGTCGTCTTGCCCTTCGCCAGGATCGGCACCGTAGTGTCGTCGCCGTGAAGCCGCTCTGCCGAGAGCACATGGTCCTCGATCAGCGCATGCAGCGGACGCAGCACCACCGCGCATGCGCCGACCTGATCGGCCAGCGTCGACAGGCTCAGCTCGATGCCTTCGCGGGCATAACGCTCACTCTGCCGGTTCAGCGGCTGGTGCTGGCCGAACTTCTCGAACAGCACCATGGCAAGCAGGTTCGGGCCGGCAAAGCCGCGCGGCGTGACGTGGAACGGCGCCGGTGGCTGCGTGATCGCCTCGCACTGCCGGCACGAGAACTTCTCGCGCACCGTCTGGATCACCTTCCACTGGCGCGGGATCACCTCCAGCGTCTCGGTGACGTCCTCGCCCAGCTTAGACAGCCGGACCGATCCGCAGCACGGGCAGCTCTCGGGTGCGGCAATTACCACGCGCTCGCGCGGCAGATGCTCCGGGAACGGCTTGCGCGACGGGCGCCGGCGCTCGAATGAGCGAACCGTCTGTGTCTGGGACGCCGCCCTCTCGGCAGCGAGTTCGTCCTCCGATGCGTCCGCCTCCAGATCCTCGAGCTGTAGTACCATCTGCTCGAGCAGCCTGGCCTTGCGTTCCGAACGGCTGCCATAGAGCTCGCGCCTGAGCTTCTCGATCTCCAGCTTCAGTCGTGCAATCAGCGCCTCCGTCCCGGAACTGACCGCCGCCGCGCGGGCGGCAAGGGCTTCGGCCTCAACGCGCGCGGCGCGCTCCGCGAGGATCATCGCGTGGGCGGCGGCGAGGTCGGAAGGGAGCGATTCAGCGGCGGACACCAATCGATGGAATCACATCCACCGCCATGTGCAAGGCCAAAATCGTCAGCCGGTCGCCGTCGGCCGCCAGGTCTTCTGCGGCATGCGCCAATCAATGCCTTCGAGCAGATAGCCGAGTTGGGCCGGCGTGATAGTGACTGCGCCGTCGGCCGGCGATGGCCAGATGAAGCGGCCGCGCTCGAGCTTCTTCGAGAACAGGCAGGCGCCCTGGCCGTCGTGCCACAGAACCTTGATCAGATCGCCGCGACGGCCGCGGAAGACGAACAGATGACCATTGTGCGGATCACGCTTTAGCGTCTCCTGCACCACCAGCGCCAGGCCCGGAAAGCCCTTCCTCATGTCGGTGTGGCCGGTCGCCAGCCATACCCGCACGCCGCTCGGAACCGGGATCATCGGGACCCGAGCGCGTCCAGAACGCGCCGCAGCGCCTCGGCATCTACGTCGCGATCGACGCGGACGCGGCGCCCGCCGCCAAGCTCGATCTCGATGATGCCGCTCTTGCGGCGACGTCGGCCGGGAGACGCCGATGGCGCCGGCGCCTCAACGGCGGGCGGCGCAGCAGCAGGAACGATCTCGACCGCGACCAATTGCGAGGGACCGGCATCGACCCGATCACACAGGTCCTTGCGCCATCGAAAGAGTTGGCTGACGTGAATGCCCGCCGATCGCGCGACTTCCGACACCGACACGTCAGGCTCAAGAGACGCCGCGACCAGGCTCTCCTTCTCCTCACGCGACCACCGCCGGCGTCTCTCGACCGACGTGATCACCTCCACCCGCGGCATCGTCATAGGGCTACTCCTAGGATTATCCCTAGGACTTCCGACGTTCGCCCTCAGCCCGCAAGGCGGTCCTCACCGGAGGGATACTTTCCGTGATTTGGCGGAGACCTGATGATGTCAGTGAAACGATATGAACTGAGCGAGGTGCAGTGGCGGCGGATCGCAGCACTGTTGCCGGGCAAGGCTGGAGATCCGGGACGGACTGGCTCTGACAACCGTCTTTTCGTCAATGGTGTGCTGTGGGTGCTTCGATCGGGCGCCCATTGGCATGACCTGCCGGAGCGCTACGGCAAGTGGAAGACACTGCACAAGCGCTTCTCGCGCTGGTCCAAGGCGAAGGTCTGGGAGCGGGTCTTCGACGACCTCACCAAGGACCGGGACAACCAATACCTGATGCTCGACAGCACCTTGGTCCGCGCCCACCAGCAGGCGGCGACCGGAAAAGGGGGGACAAAAATCAGGCTCTGGGGCGTTCCCGAGGCGGATTGACCACCAAGATCCACATGCTCGCCGACAGCTTCGGCCGCCCGCTGAGGTTCCTGCTCGCCGCTGGCCAGAGCCACGATATCCTTGCCGCGCCGATGCTGCTGCAAGGCTACACCGCTGAGGCCGTTCTGGCCGATCGAGCCTATGATTCCAATGCCTTGCGCAGCCTCATCGCCGAAATCGGCGCCAAGGTGGTCATCCCCTCCACCCGCTCCAGATCACAACCCATCCCGCATGATCCGCTCATCTACCGATGCCGCAACCATATTGAGCGATGCTTCAACAAGCTCAAGCACTTCCGACGTTTCGCCACCCGCTACGACCGGCGCGCCATCCACTTCCTCGGCTTCATCCACATCGCCGCAACCATGATCTGGATCCGCTGAATGTCGATTCAGCCTAGTCGTCGGAGTGGCTGCGGTTGGCCTTGTTGCGTGCCCAAAATTCGAGGCGTTTTTTGATGTCGCGTTCAAAGCCGCGTTCATTGGGCGCGTAGAATTCCGGACGGTTGGCGCCGGCAAGCTCATCTGGCATGAATTCCTGGCCCGAAAACGCGTCGGGATAATCGTGGTCGTACTTGTAGCCCTCGTGGTAGCCGAGTTCCTTCATCAGCTTGGTCGGGGCGTTGAGGATGTGCTTTGGTGGCGCCAGAGAACCGGTCTGCTGGGCCATGGCAATCGCCTGGTTGAAACCCATATAGGACGCGTTCGACTTGGGCGCCGTTGCTACATAGGTGATCGCCTGGGCCATGAACAGGCGCCCTTCCGGCCACCCTACCCGCTCGAACGCCGTCCAGGCAGCGATGACCTGCGGCATCGCCTGCGGGTCGGCCATGCCGACGTCTTCGGATGCGGCGCAAGCCAGGCGGCGGAAAATCGTCGCCGGAGATTCGCCGCCAACAACCATGCGCGCTGCCCAGTAGAGCGACGCCTGCACGTCGCTACCGCGCAGGCTTTTATGGAAGCAGCTGAGCATGTTGTAGTGCTCTTCCTGCCCCTTGTCGTAGACCGGAGCACGCTTCTGCACCGTCTCGGCGAGGCCGCCGACGTCGAGCACCACGCCAGAAGGCAGCGCGAGCAGCTCCTCGCAGAGCCCGATCAGGTAGCGCCCATCGCCATCCGCCATGGTCAGAAGTGTATCACGCGCGTCAGCGTCCAGCGGCAGCTTCCTGCCGGCATGCGCCTCGGCCCGCTCGGCCAGGATGGCAAGGTCAGGCTTCTCGAAACGCTTGAGCGTGTAGACCTTGGCACGCGACAGCAGAGCCGCAACAAGGCTGAAGCTCGGGTTCTCCGTCGTCGCACCGATCAGCACGATGGTGCCGTCCTCGACATGCGGCAGCAGCGCGTCCTGGGTGGTTCTGTTGAAGCGGTGGAGCTCATCAACGAACACCACCGTCTGGCGCCCTGCCCCGCTGCGCAGCTGCCTGGCAGCGTCCACGACCTTCCTGAGGTCGGCGACACCAGAGAGAACCGCCGAGAGCTGAACAAAATCGAGACCGATTTCCTTGGCGACCAGCCGGGCAATCGTCGTCTTGCCTACGCCTGGCGGCCCCCAGAGGATGAAGGACGATGCCTTTTTCGACTTGACCATGCGGCCGATCGGACCGTCAGGACCGAGGATATGGTCCTGACCGATGACCTCGCTGAGGCTTTGCGGACGCAATGTCTCGGCAAGCGGGCGCGGCACGACCTCGTCGAAGAGAGAGCTCATGCGGTGGCCCTCCCCCCGATCCATTTATGTGCCACGTCCAGTTCGAGCATGGTCAAACGCTCAGTAGCGCAGCATCTGCCGCATGATGCGGCCGTCGCGCTCGACGGTGAAGCGCCACCAGCGTGTGTCCTCTTCGGAAAGCAGCTTGAGCTTCTCTGCGGTGTCGATCGTTTCACCGTTGAGCTCGCGCACGATGTCGCCGGCCTGGAAGCCGAAACCGGCGGCCGCCGAGCCGCCGTCAACGCCGACAATCACGACGCCTTTGGTGTCGGTCGCAACGCGCAGGCGCTGAGCCAGGCGCGGCGACAGCACGGCGACCTTGGCGCCGGCAAACGGGCTGCGGCCGCCCAGCAACACCTCGTTCGTGCTGGCGCCTTCCGGCGCGCGCTCAAGCGCCACTTCAACGGCCTTTTCCTCGCCCTTGGTCAGAACCGACAGCGTCGCCTTGCCGCCGATCGGCTGGGTCGCCAGGCGATAGTCGAGCGCTTCCATATGCTCGATGGCGGCTCCGTTGAACGACAGAACGACATCGCCGGGCTTGAGGCCGGCGCGTGCCGCCGGACCGTTTTCGTCGACGGACGAAATCAGCGCGCCGGCAGGATGGTCCATGCCGAGCGATTCTGCGATCTGTGGCGTCACCGGCTCGAACGAGGCACCAATGAACGGCCGTTCGAAGAACTCCGCGCCGCCCTTGGCCGCCTCGGTGAAGGCGCGCACCATATTGGAGGGAATGGCGAAGCCGATGCCGATCGAGCCGCCGGTGCGGCTGAAGATCGCCGTGTTGATGCCGATCAACTGGCCGCCCATATTGATCAGCGCGCCACCGGAATTGCCCGGATTGATGGCGGCGTCGGTCTGGATGAAGAAGCCGGAGTCGGAGACGCCGATATGCGTGCGGGCCAGTGCCGAGACGATGCCGCTGGTCGTGGTCTGGCCAACGCCGAAGGGATTGCCGATGGCAAGAACGAGATCGCCAACCTGTAGCGCGTCGGAATCGCCGATGGCGATCGTCGGAAACGGCTTGTCGGAATCGATCTTCAGCACGGCAAGGTCGAGCGAGTCGTCCTTGAGCAGAACTTTTGAGGTGAATTCACGGCCATCCGACAGAGCGACCTTCACCTGGTCGGCGTCCTGGACGACGTGATTGTTGGTGACGACGATGCCGCTCGCATCGACCAGTACCCCGGAACCGAGCGAGGAGCGATTGCGCGGCGCGCCACGGCCGAAGAATTGCTCGAAGAATGGATCGCCCTCAAAGGGCGAGCGTGCCTTCACCTGCTTGGAAGCATAGACGTTGACCACTGCGGCAGACGTATCCTTGACCAGCGGCGCGAAGGAAAGCTGCATCTCCTCGCGGCCGAAGGGCACGCGACGGTCGGGGCCGGGCGTGGCCGTGCCATCCTTGCCGCCGTTCAAAAGGTCCGTCAGCACATCCGACAGGCCGGGATCCTCGGCGGGCTTGGTGGCCTCCTGGGCCGATACACCACCTGCAACGGCCATCCAGGCACACAGCGCAAGCAGCAAATAATGTTTCGCACGCATTGCGAATCCTCCAACGTCTAGTCGGCGCCATTGTCGCGACGATTGTGCAAATTGAAAGGCTTTATGCGCGCGAAAGCGCTTATTTCCGCATAGTTGGCGCGGGATGCAGAACAACCGCTGCAGCCTTTTCTGGCGGGTCGCCCAAAACAAAAGGGGCCGCGAGGGCCCCTTCGGTTCAAAACAACGATGCGGGCTGTTTATGCAGCTTCAGCTTCGTTGGCAGCTTCGGCTTCGAGGCGAACGCGGTCGCCGGCGCCCTTGGCGGAGGTGTCGCGATCGACGAACTCGATGACTGCCATGGCGGCGTTGTCACCGCGGCGGAAGCCAGCCTTCATGATGCGCAGGTAGCCGCCGTTGCGGGTGGCGTAACGCGGCGCGACGACGTCGAACAGACGCTTCACGACGTTTTCGTTGCCGATCTGGGCGATCACCTGGCGGCGGGCATGCAGGTCGCCGCGCTTGCCGAGCGTCACCAGCTTCTCGACGATCGGACGCAGGTCCTTCGCCTTTTCGAGCGTGGTCACGATCTGCTCGTGCTCGATCAGCGAGACCGAGAGGTTGGCGAACATGGACTTGCGGTGGCTTACGCTGCGGGCGAAGCGACGGCCTTTGAAACCGTGGCGCATGGCTCTTTTCCTTCTTCAGTTGTTCAAGAGGCCACGGCCTCTGATGGTTTTCCGCAAGGCCGTCGGACCGGAATATCCGGTCCTAGGAACCTTGCTCGACTAAGTCGTCTTAGTACTGGTCTTCGTATCGCTTGGCGAGGTCTTCGATGTTTTCCGGCGGCCAGTCCTGCACTTCCATACCGAGGTGCAGGCCCATCGCGGCCAGAACTTCCTTGATCTCGTTGAGCGACTTGCGGCCGAAATTCGGAGTACGCAGCATTTCTGCTTCCGTCTTCTGGATCAGGTCGCCGATGTAAACGATGTTGTCGTTCTTCAGACAGTTGGCCGAACGGACCGAAAGCTCCAGTTCGTCGACCTTCTTGAGCAGCGCCGGATTGAAGGCAAGCTCGGTAACGGCCTCGGCTGCAACTTCCTTCTGCGGCTCGTCGAAGTTGACGAACAGGGCGAGCTGGTCCTGCAGGATGCGAGCAGCGAAAGCCACCGCGTCCTCACCGGTGATCGAACCGTCGGTCTCAATGGTCATGGTCAGCTTGTCGTAGTCCAGAACCTGGCCCTCGCGGGTGTTCTCGACCTTGTAAGAAACCTTCTTGACCGGCGAGTAGAGGCTGTCGACCGGGATGAGGCCGATCGGAGCATCTTCTGCGCGGTTGCGTTCAGCCGGGACGTAGCCCTTGCCGGTGTCGACGGTGAACTCCATACGGATCTCCGCACCCTCGTCGAGCGTGCAGATGACGTGGTCGGGGTTCAGGATCTCGACGTCGCCGACCGTCTGGATGTCGCCGGCGAGCACGGCACCGGGGCCCTGCTTGCGAACGACCATGCGCTTCGGGCCGTCGCCTTCCATGCGGATGGCGATTTCCTTGATGTTGAGCACGATATCGGTGACGTCCTCACGAACGCCGCCGATGGACGAGAACTCATGCAGCACGCCGTCGATCTGGACGGCAGTGACGGCAGCGCCGCGAAGCGACGACAACAGCACGCGACGGAGCGCGTTGCCCAGCGTCAGGCCGAAGCCACGCTCAAGCGGTTCGGCGACGAGCGTGGTCAGCGTCTTCTTCTTGGACGAGAACTCGATCTTGTTTGGCTTGATCAGTTCCTGCCAGTTTTTCTGGATCATATTCGCTTCCTTCCGTTGCCCCGCCACCATCCAATCGTGGCGGGCGACCTGGAAACCGTAACGAGCGCCCAAGGCGCTCGCACGGGGTGAAATATTAGACGCGACGCTTCTTGCGCGGGCGGCAGCCGTTGTGCGGGATCGGCGTCACGTCGCGGATCGACGTGATGGTGAAACCCGCAGCCTGGAGCGCGCGCAGCGCCGATTCACGACCCGAACCCGGACCGCAGACTTCGACCTCGAGCATACGCATGCCATGTTCCTGGGCCTTCTTGGCGCAGTCTTCGGCAGCCATCTGGGCAGCGAACGGGGTCGACTTGCGCGAACCCTTGAAACCCTGTGCACCGGCCGACGACCAGGCAATCGTGTTGCCCTGCGCATCGGAGATGGTGATCATGGTGTTGTTGAAGGTCGAATTCACGTGGGCGACGCCCGACGAGATGTTCTTGCGTTCGCGACGACGAACGCGAGCGGCTTCCTTAGCCATGGTAGTCCTTTCAGTTGATCTCTTCACCGCCGTAATACCAGCGGCTACACCAGCCTGCTTTTAAGGTGTCAGGCCGAACACCCGCCCATAAAAGGCGAAACCGGCGGGCCGAAACCCGCCGGGAACGAAATTACTTCTTCTTACCGGCAATTGCCTTGGCCGGGCCCTTGCGGGTGCGCGCATTGGTATGCGTGCGCTGGCCGCGGACCGGAAGCGACCGGCGGTGACGCAGGCCGCGGTAGCAGCCGAGGTCCATCAGGCGCTTGATGTTGATCGAAACTTCGCGGCGCAGATCGCCTTCGACCTGGTAGTCGCGATCGATGGTCTCGCGGATCGACAGGACTTCAGCATCGGTCAGCTGGTTGACGCGGCGCTCAGCCGGGATGCCGACCTTCTCGACGATCTCCTGGGCGAACTTCTTGCCAATGCCGTGAATGTACTGAAGCGCAATCACAACGCGCTTGTTGGTCGGGATATTAACGCCGGCTATACGAGCCATTTTCTCACTCCATTTGGGCCGGACTGTGCCGGCGCTTCAAGTTGCCCCGCGTCCGGTGGAGGCCGGCCCATGCGGGTTTTCCGTATCAATATGACTATGCACCCTAACGGGCAAACACCGTCATGCCTGAATGGAAGACGGGCCGCCATACGCCAGTACAGCCCGTCAGTCAAGCACGACGGCTGTTTTTAGTGCGTGACCGCTGCGATGACGGCTTCAATCTGCGCGGTAACGTCGTCCATGTCGGCCATTCCGTCGACCTGCTTGAGCAGGTCGTTGGCGTAGTAGTAGCCGATCAACGGCGCCGTCTTCTTGTAGTACTCGCGCAAGCGTTCTTCGAACACCTTGGCATTGTCGTCCTTGCGAACCGGTTGGCCAGCAGCCTGTGCTTCCTCGGCGCGCTTCAGAATCCGGCCAACGAGTGCCTTGTCGTCGACGACGAGCTCGATCACCACGTCGAGATGCAGGCCGCGTTCGGCCAGCATGTCAGCGACTGCATCGGCCTGCGCCAGCGTGCGCGGGTAACCGTCGAGGATGAAACCCTTGGCGCAGTCGTCCTGGTCGATTCGCTCGGCGACGATGGCATTGACGATCTCGTCCGAAACCAGCTCGCCGGCGTCCATGACAGCCTTTGCGCGCTTGCCAACTTCCGTCTCGGCCTTCACTGCGGCCCGCAACATGTCACCAGTGGAAAGCTGCGGGATACCGTGCTTTTCAACCAGCCTCTGCGCCTGAGTGCCCTTCCCCGCCCCGGGCGGTCCCAGCAAAATAAGCTTCATCTTCCCCTCTTACCTCCACGGAGCTTCGACTTCTTGATCAGCCCCTCGTACTGGTGGGCGATCAGGTGACCCTGAATCTGCGCCACGGTATCAAGGGTTACATTGACCACGATCAGAAGCGAAGTACCACCAAGGTAGAACGGAACGCCGGTTGCCGAAATCAGGAACTCGGGCATCAAGCAGATGACGACCAGGTAGGCAGCGCCGATGACGGTGACGCGGGTCAGCACGTAGTCGATATATTCCGCCGTGCGTTCGCCGGGGCGATAGCCGGGGATGAAGCCCGAATGCTTCTTCAGCTGGTCGGCAGTGTCCTTCGGATTAAAGACGATTGCCGTGTAGAAGAAGGCAAAAAAGACGATCATCGCGGCGTAGAGCAGCATGTAGAGCGGCTGACCATGGCCGAGAGCGGCCATGACAGTGCTCACCCAGCCGGGCAGCGTTGCGGTGTTCGAGAAGCCCGCGACGGTCGCCGGCAACAGCAGCAGCGACGAGGCGAAGATCGGAGGAATAACGCCTGCGGTGTTCAGCTTCAGCGGCAGGTGCGACGTATCGCCCTGGAACATCCGATTGCCGACCTGGCGCTTCGGATACTGGATCAAAAGGCGACGCTGGGCACGCTCGAAGAAGACGATCAGGGCAATGACGACGATCGCCAGAACGATGATCGCGAGAATCAGGCCGGTCGACAGAGCACCGGTGCGGCCGAGTTCCAGCGTGCCGCTGATGGCGCTCGGAAGGCCTGCGACGATGCCGGCGAAGATGATCAGTGAAATGCCGTTGCCGATGCCGCGCGCGGTGATCTGCTCGCCGAGCCACATCAGGAACATTGTGCCGCCGACAAGCGTGATGACCGTCGAGGCACGGAAGAACATGCCCGGATCGGTAACGATGCCGTTGCCGCCCTCGAGGCCGGCGGAAATGCCATAAGCCTGGACGACCGCCAGCAGCACGGTGCCGTAGCGGGTGTACTGGTTGATGATCTTGCGGCCCTGCTCGCCTTCCTTCTTCAGCGCTTCAAGCGACGGCACGACCGACGTCATGAGCTGCATGATGATGGAGGCGGAGATGTAGGGCATGATGCCGAGCGCAAAGAGCGCCATGCGCTCGACAGCACCACCGGCAAACATGTTGAAGATGCCGAGCACGCCGCGGCTCTGCTGGGTGAAAGCCTGCGCGAATGCGTCGGGGTTGATTCCCGGAAGCGGAATGTAGGTACCGAGGCGGTAGACCAAAAGCGCGCCAAGCGTGAACCAGATGCGCTTCTTGAGGTCTTCGGCCTTGGCGAAGGCTGCGAAATTCAGATTGGATGCTAGTTGTTCAGCAGCCGATGCCATTCAGGGTACTCCGCTTGGTCACGCCGAAATGCCGCGATGGGCGCGGCGCGTGTCACCGAAGCCACGAGATAGGCTCCGGGAGGCAAACATGCAAGCGGCGGTATCTCTACCGCCGCTTACTTTGCAAAGCCTTTTACTCGGCGGCTGCCACTTCAGGCAGCTTCACCGATCCTCCAGCCTTTTCGATCTTCTCGATCGCCGGCTTGGAAGCGCCGGCAACATCAAAGGCCACCTTGGCCTTGAGTTCGCCGTCGCCGAGGATGCGGACGCCGTCCTTGACGCGGCGAATCACGCCGGCCTTGACGAGCGCCTCACCGGTCACGGTCTCCTTTGCGTCGAGCTTCTTGGCATCGATCGCGGCCTGGATGCGGGCCAGCGAAACGGTGACGAAGCTCTTTGCAAAGATGTTGGTGAAGCCGCGCTTCGGCAGGCGACGGTAGAGCGGCATCTGGCCACCCTCGAAGCCGTTGATCGCGACGCCCGAACGAGCCTTCTGGCCCTTCACGCCGCGGCCGCCGGTCTTGCCGGAGCCGGAGCCGATACCACGGCCAAGACGCTTCTTGGAGTGGGTCGCGCCGGCGTTGTCACGCAGATCGTTGAGTTTCATCTTCTATCTCCTGCGCTCGGCTTACGCCTCGTCCACAACGCGGACGAGGTGCTGGACAGCTGCGATCATGCCACGCACCGAAGGAGTATCCTCCAGCGTGCGCTTGCGATGCATCTTGTTGAGGCCGAGGCCGACCAGCGTTGCGCGCTGTTCCTTCGGACGACGGATCGGGCTGCCGATCTGCTCGACGGTGATGGTCTTGGTTGCTTTCTTGGCCATGGTCATTGTCCCTGGTCAGCTCGAGCGACTATTCTTCAGCCGCTACGGCGGTGCCGCGGCGGGCCTGAAGCGTCGAGTACTTGATGCCGCGCTGTGCAGCCACATCCTTCGGATGCATCTGGCTCTTCAGCGCATCGAAGGTCGCACGAACCATGTTGTACGGGTTCGACGAACCCATCGACTTGGCGACGACGTCGTGCATGCCGAGCGTCTCGAAGACAGCGCGCATCGGACCGCCGGCGATGATGCCGGTACCCTGCTTGGCAGAGCGCAGCAGAACGCGACCAGCGCCCCAACGGCCTTCAACATCGTGGTGCAGCGTACGGCCCGAGCGGAGCGGCACGAAGATCATGTCGCGCTTTGCCGATTCGGTTGCCTTGCGGATCGCTTCCGGCACTTCGCGCGCCTTGCCGTGACCAAAGCCAACACGGCCCTTCTGGTCTCCGACGACGACGAGTGCCGCAAAACCGAAACGCCGGCCGCCCTTGACGACCTTGGCAACGCGGTTGATGTGGACGAGCTTATCGACGAACTCGCTGTCGCGCTCTTCGCGGTCACGGCTACGGTCGCGACCACCTTCCCTACGTTCTTGTGCCATATTCCTATCCTTATTTTTTTCCGGAAGCACGGGGGTTAAAAACCAAATCCGGCGTCTATAGCGTCGCCGGATTTATTGCAACTGCTCAGAAATGCGGCACAGCGCCACGCGCTACGCCGTAGACTGCATCAGAAGTTGAGGCCACCTTCACGTGCGGCTTCGGCAAGTGCCTTGACGCGGCCGTGATAGATGTAGGCGCCACGATCGAAAACGACGTCCTTGACGCCAGCCTTCGAAGCACGCTCGGCGATCAGCTTGCCAACCGCGGTCGCGGCAGCAGTGTCGGCGCCGGTCTTCAGCGAGCCCTTGAGATCCTTCTCGAGGGTCGAAGCGGCAGCGAGCGTACGGCCGTTGGCGTCGTCGATGACCTGGACGTAGATATTCTTCGACGTGCGGTGAACCGACAGGCGCGGACGGCCGTTGGCGACCTTCTTGATCTGGCGGCGGATACGCGCCGAACGGCGCAGGGTGGTTTCTTTCGAAGCCATAGTAGCAGTTCCTTGCCTTCTGAAACGGGCGCGGCCATCTGCGGTAAGCCCAATTGCTTCCCGCGACCGCGCACCGCGGCGTTGTTGTTACTTCTTCTTGCCTTCTTTGCGGACGATCTTCTCGCCTGCATAGCGCACGCCCTTGCCCTTGTAAGGCTCGGGACCGCGGTATTCGCGGATCTCGGCAGCGACCTGGCCGACTTGCTGCTTGTTGATGCCGTTGACCACGATTTCGGTCGGCTTCGGCACCGTGATGGTGATGCCTTCCGGCGTCTGATAGACGACGTCATGCGAGAAGCCAAGTGCCAGCTGCAGGTTCTTGCCCTGGAGCGCTGCACGGTAACCGACGCCGGTGATCTCGAGCTTCTTTTCGAAGCCGTCCTTAACACCCGTCAGGATGTTGACGATCTGCGTCCGCGACATGCCCCACTTGGAGCGCGCGTCCTTCGACTGATCGCGCGGCTGAACAGCGATTTCGCCGTTTTCCATCGTGACCAGAACTTCGTTGTTGACCACGAACTTCAGCTCGCCCTTGGGCCCCTTGGCCGTGACGGTCTGGCCGTCGACGGAAGCGGTAACGCCCTGCGGAAGCTGAACGGGTTTCTTGCCAATACGAGACATAGTCCTCGTGCCTTTCTTGTTTCAGCCTACGCAGATCAGAAGATCTGGCAGAGGATTTCCCCGCCGACGTTCTGTTCGCGCGCTTCGTGGTCGGCCATCACGCCCTTCGGGGTCGAAAGGATCGAGATGCCGAGGCCATTGGCAACAGGCGGAATCGACTTGGACGAGACGTAGACGCGGCGGCCCGGCTTGGAGACGCGGGCGATTTCGCGGATAACCGGCTGGCCGTCGAAGTACTTCAGCTCGATTTCGATCTCGGACTTGCCGTTTTCGAAGTCGGTCTGGCTGTAGTCGCGGATGTAGCCTTCCGCCTTCAGCACGTCGAGAACACGGGCGCGCAGCCTGGACGCAGGCGTCGACACGGTCGACTTCTTGCGGCCATAGGCGTTGCGGATGCGGGTCAGCATATCGCCGAGAGGATCACTCAAAGACATGTCAAATGCTCCTTACCAGCTCGACTTGACCAGACCGGGGATCGCCCCGATCGAGCCCAGGTCGCGAAGCGCGATACGCGACATCTTAAGCTTGCGATAGTAGGCGCGCGGGCGGCCGGTCACTTCGCAGCGATTACGAATACGGATCTTTGCCGAGTTGCGCGGCAGCGCGGCGAGCTTGAGCTGCGCGCGGAAGCGTTCCTCGATCGGCTTGGCCTGATCCATGACGACGTCCTTGAGGGCCTTACGCTTGGCAGCGTACTGGTCCACAAGCTTGCGGCGCCGATTGTTCTTCTCGACTGAGCTGGTCTTTGCCATTTCAGATTTTTCCTTTTCTCGCTGCCGTTACTGCCGGAAGGGGAAGTTGAAGGCCTTGAGCAGAGCCCGGGCTTCTTCGTCCGTCTTGGCGGTCGTGCAAACGATGATGTCCATACCCCACATCTGATCAACCTTGTCGTAGTTGATCTCGGGGAACACGATATGCTCCTTCAGGCCCATAGCGTAATTTCCGCGGCCGTCAAAGCTTTTCGGGTTCAGACCGCGAAAGTCGCGAACGCGCGGCAGTGCGATGTTCACGAGGCGGTCCAGAAACTCGTACATGCGCTCCTGGCGGAGCGTCACCTTGGCGCCGATCGGCATCTGCTCACGCACCTTGAAGCCGGCGATCGACTTGCGGGCGCGGGTGATGACCGGCTTCTGGCCGGCGATCATGGCCAGGTCTTCAGCGGCAACCGACGGCTTCTTCGAATCCGCGGTAGCTTCGCCAACACCCATGTTGAGCACGATCTTGTCGATGCGCGGAATCTGCATGACGTTGTCGTACTTGAACTGTTCCTGCATCGCCTGGCGGATGGTCTCGTTGTAGACCTTCTTCAGACGCGGCTCGTTGGTTGCCTTAGCCATTGATGACTTCTCCCGAGCGCTTGGCGACACGCACCTTCGTGCCGTCCTTCTGGACCTGGAAGCCGACGCGGGTCGGCTTGCCATCCTTGGGGTCGACGAGCGCGAGGTTCGACAGGTGGATCGGCGCTTCCTTGGTAATGATCCCGCCCTCTTGGGTCTGGGACTGCTTCTGGTGGCGGCGGATCATGTTCACGCCGCGGACAACTGCCTTGTCTTCCTTCGGCTGGACAGACAGCACCTCGCCGGTGCGGCCCTTGTCCTTGCCGGCCAGAACGACAACCTTGTCGCCTTTACGGATCTTCTGCATTGTTCCGGCTCCTTACAGCACTTCGGGCGCGAGCGAGATGATCTTCATGTGGTTCTTGGCGCGGAGTTCGCGCGGAACCGGCCCGAAGATACGCGTGCCGATAGGTTCTTTCTTGTTATCGACAAGAACGGCCGCGTTCTTGTCGAAACGGATCACGCTGCCGTCCGGACGACGAATGTCCTTGGCCGTGCGAACCACGACCGCCTTCATCACGTCACCCTTCTTAACGCGGCCGCGCGGAATGGCTTCCTTGATCGACACCACGATGATGTCGCCAACAGAAGCATACTTCCGCTTCGAGCCGCCCAGCACCTTGATGCACATGACACGACGGGCGCCGGAATTATCCGCGACGTCGAGGTTTGTTTGCATCTGAATCATGACTGGCCGCCTTCTTCTTCTCTAACGGGATGGGCTACCGCCCTCCCCGGCTTGTCCAAAATTCGTTGTTACGCCTGGTCCGGGGTGATGACGACCCAGCGCTTATCCTTGGAAATCGGCTTCGATTCCTGGATAGACACCTGATCCCCCACCTTGTGGGCGTTGTTTTCGTCGTGCGCCTTGTAGTTCTTCGACATACGCACGGTCTTCTTCATCACCGGGTGCGTGAAGCGACGCTCGACCTTGACGACGACCGTCTTCTCGTTCTTGTCGCTGACGACCGTACCCTGCAGGATGCGCTTTGGCATGGTTTTCGTCCTTAAGCCTTCTTGCCGGCCGACTTCTCGGCGGCGATGGTCTTGATACGCGCGATGTCCTTACGAACTTGTTTCACGCGCGCCGTCTTTTCCAGCTGACCGGTCGCCTTCTGGAAGCGCAGGTTGAACTGCTCCTTCTTGAGGCTGGCGAGCTCGTCAGTGAGCTGGTCCTGGGTCTTCGTCCTGATGTCCGAGGCTTTCATGATCAGCCCTTCCTTATTCTGCGATGCGCTGAACGAAGCGCGTCCTGACCGAGAGCTTGGCGGCGCCGAGACGCAGCGCTTCACGCGCCACTTCCTCGGAGACACCATCGATCTCGAACATCACGCGACCTGGCTTGATGCGGCATGCCCAGTAGTCGACGGCGCCCTTGCCCTTACCCATGCGGACTTCGGTCGGCTTCGACGTGACGGGGACGTCCGGGAAGATACGGATCCAGACGCGGCCCTGACGTTTCATTTCGCGGGTGATCGCGCGGCGAGCCGCCTCGATCTCACGCGCGGTGACGCGGTTCGGCTCAAGCGCCTTCAGTCCGAAGCCGCCGAAATCCAGGTTGGTGCCACCCTTCGCGGTACCGTGGATGCGGCCCTTGAACTGCTTACGGAACTTTGTGCGCTTTGGCTGCAGCATCGTTCTAACTCCAAATTCCTATGCGTATCAGGCGTTTTCGCGACGGCGGCGCTCAGGGCGCTCGCCAGCATGCGAATGCTCGCCTTCGGTTGCGCGACGCTCGGAAGCCATCGGATCGTGCTCGAGGATCTCGCCCTTGAACACCCACACCTTGACGCCGCAGATGCCGTAGGCGGTCTTTGCCTCGGCAGTGCCGTAGTCGACGTCGGCGCGCAGCGTGTGCAGCGGAACGCGACCTTCGCGGTACCACTCCATACGTGCGATTTCAGCGCCGCCGAGACGGCCCGAGCAGTTGATGCGGATGCCCTCTGCGCCGAGACGCATGGCCGACTGCACCGCGCGCTTCATGGCGCGACGGAAGGCAATGCGGCGCTCGAGCTGCTGTGCGATCGACTGTGCGACCAGCGTAGCGTCGGTCTCCGGCTTGCGAACCTCGACGATGTTGAGGTGCGTCTCGGACTTCGTCATCTCCATCAGCTTCTTGCGAAGCTTTTCGATGTCGGCGCCCTTCTTGCCAATGATCAGGCCCGGACGGGCTGCATGGATGGTCACGCGGCACTTCTTGTGCGGACGCTCGATCACGACCTTGGAGATCGCGGCCTGCTTCAACTCGGCTTCAAGATACTTGCGGATCTTGATGTCTTCGTGGAGCAGCTGGCCGTACTCACCGGTGTTTGCGTACCAACGCGAGTCCCAGGTGCGGTTGATGCCGAGGCGGAGACCAATTGGATTGATTTTCTGGCCCATTACGCGGCCTCCCCTTTCTCTTCGACTTCACGAACGACGATCGTGAGGTGCGAAAACGGCTTCTCAATGCGGCTGGCGCGACCACGGCCACGAGCGTGGAAACGCTTCATGACGATCGACTTACCGACAAAGGCTTCCGCCACCACCAGTGCATCGACATCGAGGTCGTGATTGTTTTCCGCGTTGGCGATAGCCGATTCGAGGGTCTTCTTAACCGTTCCGGCGATGCGCTTGCGCGAAAATTCCAGATCCGAAAGCGCGGTCGCTACCTTCTTGCCGCGGATAAGCGCGGCAACGAGGTTGAGCTTCTGCGGGCTGACCCGGATCGTGCGGAGGACCGCACGTGCCTCGTTGTCAGCAAGCCTGCGCGGAGCTTTGGCCTTGCCCATGTTACTTCCTCTTTGCCTTCTTGTCCGCGCCGTGACCGTAGTAGGTCCTGGTGGGAGCGAACTCACCGAACTTGTGGCCGACCATGTCCTCGTTCACCGAGACCGGGACGTGCTTCTGGCCGTTGTAGACACCGAAGGTGAGGCCGACGAACTGCGGCAGGACGGTGGAGCGACGGCTCCACATCTTGATCACCTCATTGCGACCGCCTTCACGAACCTTCTCTGCCTTCTTGAGCAGATAGCCGTCAATGAACGGGCCTTTCCAGACTGAACGAGTCACTGGCGTTACCTCTTCTTAGCTCTTGCGCTGATGGCGCGAGCGCAGGATGAACTTGTCGGTCGCCTTGTTGGACCGCGTCTTCTTGCCCTTGGTGGGCTTGCCCCACGGGGTCACCGGATGGCGTCCGCCCGAGGTGCGGCCTTCACCACCGCCGTGCGGATGGTCGACCGGGTTCATGGTCACGCCGCGGTTGTGCGGACGCTTGCCACGCCAGACCGTACGACCGGCCTTGCCGTCGTTGATGTTGCCGTGGTCCGGGTTGGACACGGCGCCGACGGTGGCGATGCAGAGACCGCTGACGACGCGCTGTTCACCCGAGTTGAGGCGAAGGATCGCCATGCCCTGGTCGCGGCCGACGAGCTGGGCGTAAGCACCAGCCGAACGAGCGACCTGACCGCCCTTGCCGGGCTTCAGCTCGATGTTGTGGACGATCGTGCCGACCGGCATCGAAGCGAGCGGCATTGCATTGCCCGGCTTCACGTCGACCTGCTCACCAGCGATGATCTTGTCGCCGGCCTGCAGACGCTGCGGAGCAATGATGTAGCTCAGCTCACCATCGTCGTACTTGATCAGTGCGATGAAGGCGGTGCGGTTCGGATCGTACTCGAGACGCTCGACCGTGCCGACGACGTCGAACTTGCGACGCTTGAAGTCGATGATACGGTACGAACGCTTGTGACCGCCGCCGATGAAGCGAGCCGTGATGCGGCCGTAGTTGTTACGACCGCCCGACTTGGTCAGGCCTTCGGTCAGACCCTTGACGGGCTTGCCCTTGTGCAGACCCGAGCGGTCGACGATGACCAGCTGGCGCGTGCTCGGCGTTACTGGCTTGAATTTCTTAAGTGCCATTGTCCTGTCCTCTCAGCCCAGCTCAGAGACCCGTCGCGACGTCGATCGACTGGCCATCGGCCAGCGTCACTACCGCCTTCTTGACGTCGCTCTGGCGGCCGATCGTGCCGCGGAAGCGCTTCACCTTGCCCTTGCGGACCAGGGTGTTCACAGCAGTCACCTTCACGCCGAACAGCGCTTCGACGGCAGCCTTGATCTCGGGCTTGCTCGCCTTCTTGGCGACATTGAAGACGACCTGGTTGTTTTCCGAAGCCATGGTCGACTTTTCAGTGATCGCCGGCGAGACGATCACGTCATAGTGGCGGAGATCCGTCATTTGAAGCGCTCCTCGAGAGCCTCGACGGCGGCCTTCGAAAGGACCAGCGTGCCGCGGCGCAGAATGTCGTAAACGTTGATGCCCTGGATCGGCAGGACATCGATGTTCGGGATGTTGGTCGCTGCGCGCTTGAAGTTGAGGTCAAGCTCAGCACCACCGATCACCAGGGCATTGGTCAGGCCCAGCGTCGCGAAGTTCGCGATCAGCGCCTTGGTCTTGCCCTCGGCGAGCGTCAGCTCGTCGACGATGATCAGGTTCGATGCCTTGGCCTTGGCCGACAGGGCGTGCTTCAGGCCGAGAGCGCGGACCTTCTTGGGAAGGTCATGCTCGTGGCTGCGAACGACCGGGCCGTGGGCCTTGCCGCCGCCGCGGAACTGCGGAGCGCGTGCCGAATGGTGACGAGCGCGGCCCGTACCCTTCTGCTTGTACATCTTGGCGCCGGTGCGCGCGATTTCCGCGCGGCCCTTGGCCTTGTGCGTGCCCTGCTGCTTCTTGGCGAGCTGCCAGCGCACGACGCGCTGGAGAACGTCTTCGCGCGGGTCGAGGCCGAAGATCTCTTCCGAGAGCTCAACCTTGCCGGCATCCTTGCCTGCGAGGGTTGTAATCTTGAGGTCCATTATTCCGCTCCCTCGTTGGCCGGAGCCTTGTTGCTGGCAGCGCGGATCGCAGCCGGCTTCGGCGCGTTCTCAGGAAGCGCAACCTTTGCGGCGTCGCGAACCAGGATCCATGCACCCTTAGAACCCGGAACCGCGCCGCGGATCAGGATGAGACCGCGATCGGTGTCGGTCGAGACGACCTCCACGTTCTGGGTGGTGACGCGAACGTCGCCCATGTGGCCGGCCATCTTCTTGCCCTTGAACACCTTGCCCGGGTCCTGGCGCTGACCGGTCGAACCGTGAACGCGGTGCGACAGCGAGTTGCCGTGGGTGGCACGGCCGCCGCCGAAGTGGTGGCGCTTGATGACGCCCTGGAAGCCTTTACCGATCGTCGTGCCCGTCACGTCGACCTTCTGGCCAACGACGAAATGCTCGACGGTGATCTCGGCGCCAACGTCCAGCATGTTGTCTGCGGAGACGCGGAACTCGGCAACCTTCGACTTCGGCTCGACGGAAGCGGCAGCGAAGTGACCGCGCAACGCCTTCGTCGTATTCTTGACCTTGGCCAGGCCAACGCCGAGCTGAACGGCAGTGTAGCCATTCTTCTCTTTGGTCAGCTGCGCCACGACCTGGCAGTTCTCCATGCGGAGAACGGTGACGGGAACGTGTTCGCCAGCGTCATTATAGACGCGGGTCATTCCCACCTTCTGTGCAATTACACCTGAACGCATCGGTTCGTTTTCCTTCAGAGGAGCCGTTTGGATCTGTTCGCGCGGCTCATGTTAGCTCTTAGAGCTTGATTTCGACGTCCACACCTGCCGCGAGGTCGAGCTTCATCAGAGCATCGACGGTCTGCGGGGTCGGGTCGACGATGTCCAGCAGACGCTTGTGCGTGCGCATTTCGAACTGCTCGCGGCTCTTCTTGTCGACGTGCGGCGAGCGGTTCACCGTGAACTTCTCGATCCGCGTCGGCAGCGGGATCGGGCCGCGAACATTGGCGCCGGTGCGCTTCGCGGTCGACACGATCTCACGCGTCGAAGCGTCGAGAACCCGGTGGTCAAACGCCTTGAGGCGGATGCGGATATTCTGTCCGTTCATGGTCACTTCCTTGTTCTGGCGCGGCGCGGGCGTATTCCCGCCCGCGACAGATCGTTAATTCGGATTATTCTTTGATCGAAGCGACGATGCCGGCGCCGACGGTGCGGCCACCTTCACGGATAGCGAAGCGGAGCTTCTCTTCCATGGCGATCGGCACGATGAGCTCGACGTCGACGGTGATGTTGTCGCCGGGCATGACCATCTCGGTGCCTTCCGGCAGCGACACGATGCCGGTCACGTCCGTCGTGCGGAAGTAGAACTGCGGACGGTAGTTGGTGAAGAACGGCGTGTGACGGCCACCCTCTTCCTTGGTCAGGATGTAGGCTTCAGCCACGAACTTCTTGTGCGGCTTCACCGAACCCGGCTTGCACAGCACCTGGCCGCGCTCGACGTCTTCACGGCCAACGCCGCGGATCAGCGCGCCGATGTTGTCGCCAGCCTGGCCCTGATCGAGCAGCTTGCGGAACATTTCAACGCCGGTAACCGTCGTCTTCGAGGTTGCCTTGATGCCGACGATCTCGACTTCTTCGCCAACCTTGACGATGCCGCGCTCGACGCGACCGGTGACGACAGTGCCACGGCCCGAGATCGAGAACACGTCTTCGATCGGCATCAGGAACGGACGGTCGATCGGACGCTCCGGCGTCGGGATGTAGGCGTCGACGGCTTCCATCAGCGCGCGGATCGCGTCTTCACCGATCTTCTTGTCCGAATCGTTGAGCGCAGCAACAGCCGAACCCTTGATCATCGGAATGTCGTCGCCCGGATATTCGTACTTCGACAGCAGCTCGCGAACTTCGAGCTCGACCAGTTCGAGCAGCTCGGCGTCGTCGACAAGGTCGACCTTGTTCAGGAACACCACCAGGGCGGGAACGCCAACCTGACGGGCGAGCAGGATGTGCTCGCGGGTCTGCGGCATCGGGCCGTCAGCAGCCGACACGACCAGGATCGCGCCGTCCATCTGGGCAGCACCGGTGATCATGTTCTTGACGTAGTCGGCGTGGCCGGGGCAGTCGACGTGGGCGTAGTGACGGGCCGGCGTCTCATACTCGACGTGCGCCGTCGAGATCGTGATGCCGCGGGCCTTCTCTTCCGGCGCTGCGTCGATCTGGTCGTAGGCCTTGAACTCGCCGAAATACTTCGTGATCGCAGCAGTCAGCGACGTCTTGCCGTGGTCAACGTGACCAATCGTGCCGATGTTCACATGAGGCTTATTACGCTCGAATTTACCTTTTGCCATGTGAGGTCTCCATTCTTGCTAGCCCAGTAAGGGCGTTGAATTAATAAAACGCTGCAATTCCTTGGAATTACGCGTATTTCTTTTGAACTTCCTGAGCGACCGCGGTCGGAACCGGCTCGTAGTGGTCGAACTGCATCGAGTACTGGGCGCGGCCCTGCGACATCGAACGCAAGCTGTCCACGTACTTGAACATGTTTGCCAGCGGCACCATCGCGTTGACGACGACGGCGATACCACGGCTTTCCTGGCCCTGGATCTGGCCACGACGGCTGTTCAAGTCGCCGATGACGTTGCCGACATAGTCTTCCGGCGTGACGACTTCGACCTTCATGATCGGCTCGAGCAGCTGGACGCCCAGCTTCGGAGCAGCTTCGCGAAGGCAGGCGCGGCCGGCGATTTCGAAGGCGAGAACCGACGAGTCGACATCGTGGTAGGCACCGTCGATGAGCGTCGCCTTGACGCCGATCATCGGGAAGCCAGCGAACGGACCCGACGACAGGACGCTGCGGAGGCCCTTGTCGACGCCCGGGATGTATTCCTTCGGAACAGCACCGCCAACGATCTTCGATTCGAAGACGAAGTCTTCGCCCTCGGGGTTCGGCTCGAACACCAGCTTGACGCGAGCGAACTGACCGGTACCACCCGACTGCTTCTTGTGGGTGTAGTCCTGCTCGTGGGTGCGGGTGATCGTCTCACGATATGCAACCTGCGGAGCGCCGACATTCGCCTCGACCTTGAACTCGCGGCGCATGCGGTCGACGATGATGTCGAGGTGCAGCTCGCCCATGCCGGCGATGATGGTCTGGCCCGACTCTTCGTCCGACTTGACGCGGAACGACGGATCTTCAGCAGCCAGGCGGTTGAGCGCGAGGCCCATCTTTTCCTGGTCGCCCTTGGTCTTCGGCTCGATCGCGATCTGGATGACCGGCTCGGGGAATTCCATGCGCTCGAGGATGACCTGGTGCAGCGGATCGCAGAGCGTGTCGCCGGTGGTCGTTTCCTTGAGGCCGGCCAGAGCAACGATGTCGCCGGCATATGCCTCTTCGATGTCCGAACGCGAGTTCGAATGCATCTGCAGCATACGGCCGAGACGCTCCTTCTTGCCCTTGACGGTGTTTTCGAGCGAAGCGCCCTTGACCACCTTGCCCGAGTAGATGCGGCAGAAGGTCAGCGAACCGACGAACGGATCGTTCATGATCTTGAAGGCCAGCATCGACAGCGGCTCGCTGTCGTCGGCGTGACGCTCGATCTCGGCTTCGGTCTTGGCATCGATGCCCTTGATGGCCGGGACGTCGAGCGGGGACGGCAGGAAGTCGACGACGCCGTCGAGCAGCGGCTGCACGCCCTTGTTCTTGAAGGCCGAACCGCAGAACATCGGGAAGAACTTGACGGCGATGGTGCCCTTGCGGATCAGCGCGCGCAGTTCGTCGTTGGTCGGCATCTTGCCTTCGAGGTAATTCTCGAGAGCCGTCTCGTCCATTTCGACGGCGGTCTCGATCATCTTCTCGCGGAACTCTTCAGCCTTGGCCTTGAGGTCTTCCGGGATCTCGACGACGTCCCAGGCAGCGCCCAGGCTCTCGTCGCGCCAGACGAGCGCATTCATCTCGATCAGGTCGACGACGCCCTTGAATTCCGACTCGGCGCCGATCGGCAGCTGAACGGCAACGGCGGTCGCACCGAGGCGCGACTTGATCATCTCGTACGAGCGATAGAAGTCGGCGCCGATCTTGTCCATCTTGTTGCAGAAGATCATGCGCGGGACGTGGTACTTGTCCGCCTGACGCCACACGGTCTCGGTCTGCGGCTCAACACCGGCGTTGGCATCGAGCAGCGCAATGGCGCCGTCGAGAACGCGCAGCGAACGCTCGACTTCGATGGTGAAGTCGACGTGGCCGGGGGTGTCGATGATGTTGAAGCGGCGCTGCTGGCCGTCACGGCCCTTCCAGAAGGTCGTGGTGGCAGCGGACGTGATGGTGATGCCGCGCTCCTGCTCCTGCTCCATCCAGTCCATGGTGGCAGCGCCGTCATGGACTTCGCCGATCTTGTGCGACTTGCCCGTGTAATAAAGGATGCGCTCGGTGGTCGTGGTCTTGCCGGCGTCGATATGCGCCATGATACCGAAATTGCGGTAGTCTTCGATCTTGTATTCGCGGGCCATGGGAGGTGCCTCTCAGTCGTTCGGACGCGCTATTACCAGCGGTAGTGCGCGAAGGCGCGGTTGGCTTCCGCCATCTTGTGGGTGTCTTCACGCTTCTTGACGGCGGTGCCGCGGTTGTTCGCCGCGTCCATCAGCTCGCCCGAGAGGCGGTCGACCATGGTGGTCTCGTTGCGGTTGCGGGCAGCAGTGATCAGCCAGCGAATGGCGAGTGCCTGACGGCGCTCGGGGCGCACATCGACCGGAACCTGGTAGGTGGCGCCGCCGACGCGACGCGAACGCACTTCCACGTGCGGCGCGACATTGTCGAGCGCCTGATGGAAGACAGTGACCGGCTCCTGCTTGGTCTTGGCCTGAACCTGGTCAAGCGCACCGTAGACGATCGTTTCGGCGATCGACTTCTTGCCGTCATACATGACGGCGTTCATGAACTTGGTGACGACGAGATCGCCGAACTTGGGATCCGGGTTGATTTCGCGCTTATCTGCACTGTGACGACGGGACATAGCTTTTGTCTCTCAAACTTGACTGGCGCTATATGACGCGGAGAACCTCGCGCAGCGCCTAATTGCAGAAGCCGAATTACTTCGGACGCTTTGCACCGTACTTCGAACGGCGCTGCTTGCGATTCTTCACGCCCTGCGTGTCGAGCACGCCGCGGATGATGTGATAGCGAACGCCCGGAAGGTCCTTCACGCGACCGCCGCGGATCATGACCACGGAGTGCTCCTGAAGGTTGTGGCCTTCGCCCGGGATGTAGCCGATCACTTCAAAGCCATTGGTCAGGCGAATCTTCGCGACCTTACGCAGAGCGGAGTTCGGCTTCTTCGGCGTCGTCGTATAGACGCGCGTGCAGACGCCACGCTTCTGCGGGTTGGCCTGCATGGCCGGAACCTTGTTGCGCTTCACCGGCGCAATGCGCGGCTTGCGGATCAGCTGGTTGACGGTAGGCATTAAACCCTCTTGTCTCTCAATTCCGTGTCTTAAGCCCGTTTGGGGCGGCTTCAAGCGCGAAATCCATACGCGAATTCGGGCCACAAACCGCGATCTGCGGTCTTGCCCGAACAAAGGCAGAGGAAGCGAATCCGCTTCATGCACGCCGGAAATGTCTTCTCGCTCGTAAAAAACGAACCCTGTTTGAGGTGAACTCCAAAGCACGTCGCTTCGGAAAAGCCAACCTCACATCGGCTCAGACGACGCGGTATCTACTCGCATGACCGCGAACCGTCAAGCCCACCCCCCCAAAAACCTTAACGAAACCGGGGCTTCGGGCGGGTTGGCGGGCTTGCGGCAACTATATTGCGCTGCAACATGGGCTGTAAGTCAGTTTATAAGGCTGTTTGTCCTGTCTTGCACCCCGCCTTCGTGCGAAAATCGGGGAAACCGGGGCGAATCCCCCGCAAACGAATCCAGATCCAGGGAATCACCATGAACGACAACGACGAACGGCCCGTGACGATCATCACCGGTCGGGTCTGGCGCAAGAAGGGCGGCAAGCCCGAAGGCGTCCACATCATGCTGGTGGCGCCCGACGACGACAGCGCCGTGCGCTCGGCGCTGGACGCGCTGGCAAAGGAGGGTTACGCCGAAGCAGAACTCGATCAGATCGGCGACATGCAGGGCGAACCTGACGACGAGCCGCACATCTCCGCCTATCAGGGGGCCCTCGAAGGCGAAGTCTCGATCGTCACCTTCAACGAGCCGTTCTGAGTCAGCGCATGTATATATAGAGAGGTCAGTTGACTGGCCCTGCCCCGCCGATGTCGGCCATTTCAGGTTCGGCAGGCTTTTGGCCAGTGGCGCGATTGACCAGCACGGTGACGAACCACAACACGACACCAATGCCGATCAGGATACCGGCGATCTTGTATTGAACAGGGTCGCGCCCAGTCCAGGGGCCGGCGAAGAAAGCGCAAGCCACGGCTCCCAGGATCGGCAACAGCGTCGGGGTGCGGAAGTGATCGTGCCCAACCCTGTCCTTGCGCAGCACCAGCACCGCGATGTTGACCACCGTGAAGACGCATAGCAGCAGCAGTGCGGTTGTGCCGCCCAGCGCCGGCACCTCGCCGACGAATGTGATCAGCGCGAAAGCGAGCAAGGTGGTGAAGCCGATCGCGATGTAGGGCGTGCGACGCGAGGCGTGAACCTTGCCTAGCACTTTCGGCAAGACGTGTTCGCGGCTCATGCCATAGACCAGACGGCTCGCCATCAGCATGTTGATCAAGGCGCTGTTGGCGACGGCAAACATGGTGATGAAGCCGAAGATCTCAACCGGGAAGTTCGGCGCGCCGGCCTGGACGACCTTGAGCAGCGGCGTCTCGCCCTCGCCCAGTTGTTCCGGCGGCACGAGCGTGATCGCCGAGATCGACACGAGCACGTAGATCACGCCGGTGATCAGCAAACCGGTCAGCAGCACCTTCGGGAAGATGCGCGTCGGATCCTTGCACTCCTCGGCCATGTTGACCGAGTCCTCGAAGCCGACCATGGCGAAGAAAGCGAGCGTCGTCGCCGCGATCACCGACCAGAAGGCGCTGCGGTCGGGCGCCGAGTGGAACTGAGTGATACGGGAGACGTCGCCCTCACCGGCGCCGATCGCCCAGAGGCCGATGACGATGATGATCATCAGGCCGGTGAACTCGACGCAGGTCAGCACGACATTGGCTTTGACACTTTCGCCGACGCCGCGGAAATTCACGGCTGCGACGATCGCCATGAATGCCAGACCGATGAGCGTGATGCCATAGGTGCCGGACAGGCCGAGATCGAAAGCCCCAGACATGTTGGCAGCGAAGGCGCGCGAGGCCGTCGACGCCGAGGTGATGCCCGAGCACATGACGGCGAAAGCGACGATGAAGGTGATGAAATGGATGCCGAATGCCTTGTGGGCGTAGAGAGCGGCACCGGCCGCCTTCGGGTATTTTGTGACCAGTTCGAGATAGCTGAAGGCAGTGATGACCGCGACGACGAAGGCAATCAGGAACGGCAGCCAGACCACGCCGCCAACCTGCTTGGCCACCTGCCCGGTCAGCGCATAGATGCCGGTGCCCAATATGTCGCCGACGATGAACAGCAACAGAAGCCACGGGCCCATGACGCGATGGAGGCTCGGCTCGACCGCCTGTCCTTTCGCATTGGAGGGGACATCGGTCATCGGGCACTCCTTTCAGGGCTGATGCACTTCAAGGAGGAGGCTATTTTCGCAACCTCGGGATGTCAAACGCCGCCAATACGTTAGAACAGACGCAGATGCGGCTGACAGCTCGTCGACCGGTGCCATCCCTGCGAGATCTTGGGAAAAGCCGCCAGATTGCGCCGGCGGCCCTTTCACCGAAGGATCTGCAGCGCTCGGATCAGTTCGTCGCGGCATCCAGTTTGAGCACGACGAACTGGGTGAACTGCTCCGGGTTGAAGTTGTTGTCGGAGGCAATGACCAAAGTGCGCTGGCCGTCGATCTCCGGTCCCCATGTCACCGACTCGATATTGTCGATGTCGAGACCAAAGTCACCCTCACCCAGCTTAAGAACCTTGCGCTTGGGCATGGCGGTTGCCGCGACGCCCTTGATCGAGGCCGCCCCCTTCACGTCAGTCGCGCCGGAGAAACTCGCCAGGTAGAAATTGATCTCGCTGCCGATGCCGAGCGCGAAAGAGCGTTCGATCGCCAACACATGGTCCGGTCCGAAGAACATGAACTCGGAGAGACCGTTGTCGTTGTAGAACGGGTCCTGCGTCGCCTTGGTGAAGATCGGCCCGTTGTCATAGACATACTCGGCCGTGACTGCACCGCTGGCAATGTCGAAGCCGATGACGCGCGACGGGCTGCCGGCTTCCAGCCGTCGCCTTTTCGCCGTCCTGTGCCAATGCGTTTTCGGTCCCCGCCCAAAGGGTCTTGCCGTCGGGCGAAATGGCAAGGCTTTCAAAAGCCAGGTTGCCGCGAACACCCCGCGTCCTGTCGGCATCGGGCAGATAGGCTTCGGGAATGGCAAAGCTCCTGACATGGGTGCCGTCGAGTTTTGCCTCATAGATTGCGGGTCGGCCGGCGGCATCACCCTCGCTCGACCAGAAGAGACGGTTGGCCGCCGCGTCGAAGCGGATCGCCTCGGGGTCGACGTCCTTCTTGGCGAAGGCGGCACCTTCGGCGTCGCGTAGCTCCGCGCTCGACACGATGTCGATGCCGTGAACGCCCTTGCCGTCGATGGCAAGCTTCAGCGTGTAGAGCCGCGCCGGCGCGCGCTCAGAGCGGTCGTCAGAAATGGCGTAGAACAGCCCGCTCGCAGCGTCGTAGTCGAGACCGGAAATCCCGCCGAACTCGGCGCCCGCGATCTTCAGTCCGGTCGGCAGCACGACCTGGCCGAGCAACGATGCCTTGAATGGCGTGGCCTCCTCGGCCTGGGCTGGCAAGGCAGCCGACGCCAACAGGGCAGCGAGGGCGGAAAAGACGGTTTTCATGATGACGGCCACCTGGCATGTGCGTTGAAGCAGCATGATTAGCGGCGGCATTTGACAGCGGCGTGAAGCCCTGTTGTCACCGAAATGAAAAAAGGGGGCCGAGGCCCCCTTTTCCAGTTCCTTGCGACGACACTCTTACTGAGCGGCGTTGACCATGTCGGTCAGGATCGGCTCGGCCACTTCCGCACCCGAGAGCTTGCGGCGCTCGTCGAGGATCAGCTCGTCGCGCGAGGTGGCGATGCGCCGGATCTGGCTCATCATGCCGCCCGTGCCGGCCGGGATCAGGCGGCCGACGATGACGTTTTCCTTCAGGCCCTGCAGCATGTCGGTCTTGCCGGCGACAGCTGCTTCGGTGAGCACGCGGGTCGTTTCCTGGAAGGAAGCGGCCGAGATGAAGGACGGCGTCTGCAGCGATGCCTTGGTGATACCGAGCAGAACCGGCTGACCTTCGGCAGGCTTCTTGCCTTCCTCGATCAGGCGCTCGTTGATCTCGTCGAACTCGATGACATCGACGTGATCGCCCGGGATATAGATAGAGTCGCCCTGTGCGGTGATCTCGACCTTCTGCAGCATCTGCCGGACAATGACCTCGATGTGCTTGTCGTTGATCGACACGCCCTGCAGTCGGTAGACTTCCTGGATTTCATTGACGAGGTAGGAAGCGAGAGCTTCCACGCCCTTGATGGCCAGGATGTCGTGCGGCGCCGGGTTGCCGTCGAGGATGTAGTCGCCCTTTTCGATGGCGTCGCCGTCCTGGAGATGGAACGGCTTGCCCTTCGGGATCAGGTATTCGACCGGTTCAAGCGTCGAGTCATGCGGCTCGATGATGATGCGGCGCTTGTTCTTATAGTCGCGACCGAAGCGGACCGTACCATCGATCTCGGCGATGATGGCGTGATCCTTTGGACGACGGGCTTCGAAGAGCTCGGCAACACGCGGCAGACCGCCGGTGATGTCCTTAGTCTTCGCGCTTTCCATCGGGATACGCGCCAGAACATCGCCAGGGCGAACCTGTGCACCCGGCTCGACCGAGAGAATGGCCTCGACCGAGAGCAGGAAGCGGGCATCGCCGCCCTTCGACAGCTTGCCAACCTTGCCCTTGGAGTCCTGAACCACGATCGCCGGCTTCAGGTCGTTGCCGCGCGGGGTCGACCGCCAGTCGATGACCTCACGCTTGGTGATGCCGGTCGACTCGTCGGCCGTTTCCTGGACGGAAATGCCGTCGACCAGATCCTCGAACGCCACACGGCCTTCGATTTCGGTGAGGATCGGACGGGTGTAGGGATCCCACTCGGCGATACGCTGGCCGCGCTTCACCTTGTCGCCATCGTCCACGAAGATACGCGAACCATAAGTGACGCGGTGGGTGGCGCGCTCCTTGCCGGTCTCGTCGAGGATCAGGATCGCCATGTTGCGGCCCATCACGACGAGGTTGCCGTCGGAGTTGCGAACCACGTTGCGGTTGCGGATCTCGACCTTGCCCTCATACGAGGCTTCAAGGAACGAGCTGTCCACCACCTGCGCGGTACCGCCCATGTGGAAGGTACGCATGGTGAGCTGCGTGCCCGGCTCGCCGATCGATTGAGCGGCGATGACGCCGACAGCTTCGCCCTGGTTGACAGGGGTACCGCGTGCCAGGTCGCGACCGTAGCAGACCGCGCAGACACCGACCTTGACTTCGCAGGTCAGGGCCGAACGGATGCGAACCGACTGGACGCCAGCCTTCTCGATGACCTCGATGTCACGCTCGTCCATGAGCGTGCCGCCCTTGACCAGCAGATCGCCAGTGACCGGGTGGTTGATGTCGTCGAGCGCGGTGCGGCCGAGAATGCGCAGGCCGAGCGAAGCGACAACCTGGCCGGCATCGACGATCGGCTGCATGGTGAGGCCCTTGTCGGTGCCGCAATCAACCGAGTTGACGATGCAGTCCTGCGCCACGTCGACGAGACGACGGGTCAGGTAGCCGGAGTTTGCCGTCTTCAGAGCGGTATCCGCGAGACCCTTGCGGGCGCCGTGGGTCGAGTTGAAGTACTCGAGAACCGTCAGACCTTCCTTGAAGTTGGAAATGATCGGCGTCTCGATGATTTCACCCGACGGCTTGGCCATCAGGCCGCGCATGCCGGCGAGCTGGCGCATCTGAGTGGGCGAACCACGCGCACCGGAGTGCGACATCATGTAGATCGAGTTCATCGGCTTCTGACGACCGCTGTCCTCGAACTCGACCGCCTTGATGCGGGCCATCATTTCGTCGGCGACCTTTTCCGAGCACTTGGCCCAGGCGTCGACGACCTTGTTGTACTTCTCGCCCTGGGTGATCAGGCCGTCATTGTACTGCTGCTCGTATTCCTTGGCCAAAGCCTCGGTGTCGGCGACCAGCTTCTCCTTGGTATCCGGGATCAGCATGTCGTCCTTGCCGAACGAAATGCCGGCGCGGCAGGCATGAGCGAAGCCGAGAGCCATGATGCGATCGCAGAAGATGACCGTCTCTTTCTGACCGCAGTGGCGGTAGACGGTGTCGATCATCTTGGAGATGTTCTTCTTGGTCATCTCCTGGTTCGCGGTGTCATACGGCACGTTGACGTTCTTCGGCAGCAGTTCGCCGATGATCATGCGGCCAGGGGTCGTGTCGTGGATCTTGGACACGACATTGCCTTCGGCGTCGACCGTGCGGAAGCGACCCTTGATCTTGGCGTGCAGCGTGACAGCCTTGGTCTCAAGCGCGTGCTGGAGTTCGCCCATGTCGGCAAACACCATGCCCTCGCCCGGCTCGTTCTGGTTGACGATCGAGAGGTAATAGAGACCGAGAACCATGTCCTGCGACGGCACGATGATCGGCGCGCCGGAAGCCGGGTGCAGGATGTTGTTGGTCGACATCATCAGCACGCGTGCTTCGAGCTGAGCCTCAAGCGACAGCGGAACGTGGACAGCCATCTGGTCGCCGTCGAAGTCGGCGTTGAAGGCTGTGCAGACGAGCGGGTGCAGCTGGATCGCCTTGCCTTCGATCAGCGTGGGTTCGAAGGCCTGGATGCCCAGGCGGTGCAGCGTCGGTGCGCGGTTGAGCAGAACCGGATGCTCGCGGATGACCTCGTCGAGGATATCCCAAACCTCAGGCTTTTCCTTCTCGACCAGCTTCTTGGCCTGCTTGACGGTCGAGGAGTAACCCTTGGCGTCGAGACGAGCGTAGATGAACGGCTTGAACAGCTCGAGCGCCATCTTCTTCGGCAGGCCGCACTGGTGCAGCTTGAGCTCCGGACCGGTCACGATGACCGAACGGCCGGAATAGTCGACGCGCTTGCCGAGCAGGTTCTGACGGAAGCGGCCCTGCTTGCCCTTGAGCATGTCGGACAGCGACTTCAGCGGACGCTTGTTGGCGCCGGTGATGACGCGGCCACGGCGGCCATTGTCGAACAGAGCGTCGACGGCCTCCTGCAGCATGCGCTTCTCGTTGCGGATGATGATCCCCGGCGCACGGAGCTCGATCAGGCGCTTCAGGCGGTTGTTGCGATTGATGACGCGGCGATAGAGATCGTTCAGGTCGGACGTCGCAAAGCGACCGCCGTCCAGCGGGACCAGCGGACGCAGGTCCGGCGGGATCACCGGCACGACCTTCATGATCATCCACTCGGGGCGGTTGCCCGACTCCATGAAGTTCTCAACCACCTTGAGGCGCTTGAGATACTTCTTCTGCTTCAGTTCCGACGTCGTCGTCGCAAGCTCGGAGCGCAGGTCGCCGGCGATCTTCTCGAGATCCATCGAGGCGAGCAGGTCGTGAATGGCTTCAGCGCCGATCATGGCGGTGAAGCTGTCCTCGCCATACTCGTCGACAGCGATCTGGTACTCTTCCTCGCCGAGGAGCTGGTGCTCCTTGAGTGCGGTCAGGCCCGGCTCGGTAACGATGTAGTTCTCGAAATACAGGACGCGCTCGATATCCTTGAGCGTCATGTCGAGCAGCGTGCCGATGCGGCTCGGCAGCGACTTCAAGAACCAGATGTGGGCGACGGGCGCTGCGAGCTCGATGTGGCCCATGCGCTCGCGGCGAACGCGCGACAGGGTGACTTCCACGCCGCACTTTTCGCAGATGACGCCCTTGTACTTCATGCGCTTGTACTTGCCGCACAGGCACTCGTAGTCCTTGATCGGGCCAAAGATGCGGGCGCAGAACAGCCCGTCACGCTCCGGCTTGAAGGTGCGGTAGTTGATCGTCTCCGGCTTTTTGATTTCGCCGAACGACCAGGACAGAATCTTCTCAGGGCTGGCGAGCGAAATCCGGATGGAATCGAACACCTGCGCAGGCGCCTGGGGGTTGAAGAGATTCATGACCTCTTGGTTCATGCCGTTCTCCTTTTCGGGGCCCACGAAAGCCCCTTTTCATCGTGTGCGGGCCAGAGCGCCCGCCAGCTTTCGGCCATCGCCGAAGAATTCTCATCGATGAACGCGATCAGTACCCAACCATGGGGATCGCGTTCAGGCGGCTACGCCGCGGGCAAATCCCGCGGCGCGCCTTTGGTGCTTACTCGGCGGCGTTCGGCAGCCGATGGTTTTCGTCGACCTTGGTGTTCTCAAGCTCGACGTTGAGGCCCAGCGAACGCATTTCCTTGACAAGAACGTTGAAGCTCTCGGGGATGCCCGCTTCGAACGTGTCGTCGCCGCGCACGATCGCCTCGTAGACCTTGGTACGGCCGGCCACGTCGTCCGACTTCACGGTCAGCATTTCCTGCAGCGTGTAGGCGGCGCCGTAAGCCTCGAGCGCCCAGACCTCCATTTCGCCGAAGCGCTGGCCACCGAACTGCGCCTTGCCGCCCAGCGGCTGCTGGGTCACGAGCGAGTACGGTCCGATCGAACGGGCGTGGATCTTGTCGTCGACCAGGTGGTGAAGCTTGAGCATATAGATGTAGCCCATGGTCACCTTGCGGTCGAACGGCTCACCCGTACGGCCATCGTACAACTGCGACTGGCCAGAGGTGTGAAGACCCGCCTGCTCCAACATGATGTTGATGTCGGCTTCATGCGCGCCGTCGAACACCGGGGTCGCAATCGAGACGCCACGCTTCATCTGCTCGCTGAGGCGAACGATGCTTTCGTCGTCGTAATCGCGGACCGGCTCGTTGCGGTCGTTGGCCGGAATGAAGCTCTCGAGCGTCTCGCGCAGCGGCTTGATATCGCCACCAGACTTGTACGCCTCGATCAGTTCACCGATCTTCTTGCCCATGCCTGCGCATGCCCAGCCCAGATGCGTTTCCAGAATCTGGCCGACATTCATGCGCGAAGGCACGCCGAGCGGGTTGAGCACGATGTCCGCATGCGTGCCGTCTTCGAGGAACGGCATGTCCTCGACCGGAACGATACGCGACACGACACCCTTGTTGCCGTGACGGCCGGCCATCTTGTCGCCGGGCTGCATCTTGCGCTTCACCGCAACGAAGACCTTGACCATCTTCATGACGCCGGGCGGCATCTCGTCGCCGCGCTGCACCTTCTCGACCTTGTCCATGAAGCGCTGTTCGAGCTGCTTCTTGGAGTCGTCGTACTGGCCGCGCAGAGCTTCAAGCTCACCCTGCATCTTCTCGTCTTCGACGGCGAACTGCCACCACTGCGAACGCGGATAGTCGTCCAGCGTCTCCTTGGCGACGGTCGAGCCCTTCTTGAAGCCCTTCGGGCCGGCAATCGCGTCCTTGCCGATGAGCATGTCGCTCAGACGGCTGTAGACGTTGCGATCGAGGATCGCCTGCTCGTCGTCACGGTCCTTGGCGAGACGCTCGATTTCCTCGCGCTCGATTGCCATGGCGCGTTCGTCCTTCTCCACGCCGTGGCGGTTGAAGACGCGCACTTCGACGACGGTGCCGAAGGTTCCGGGCGGCATGCGCATGGAGGTGTCACGGACGTCGGACGCCTTTTCACCGAAGATGGCACGCAGAAGCTTCTCTTCCGGCGTCATCGGGCTTTCGCCCTTCGGTGTGATCTTGCCGACCAGGATGTCACCCGGTGCAACTTCCGCACCGATGTAGACGATACCGGCTTCGTCGAGGTTCTTCAGAGCCTCTTCCGAAACGTTCGGAATGTCGCGCGTGATTTCCTCTGGCCCGAGCTTGGTGTCGCGCGCCATGACCTCGAACTCCTCGATGTGGATCGAGGTGAAGACGTCGTCGGCCACGATGCGCTCGGAGAGCAGGATCGAGTCCTCGTAGTTGTAGCCGTTCCACGGCATGAACGCGACGAGCACGTTGCGACCGAGAGCCAGATCGCCGAGCTCGGTCGACGGACCGTCAGCGATGATGTCGCCCTTGTTGACCCGGTCACCCATGCGAACCAGCGGGCGCTGGTTGATGCAGGTGTTCTGGTTCGAACGCTGGAACTTCATCAGACGGTAGATGTCGACGCCGGATTTGCCCGGATCGAGGTCTTCGGTCGCACGGATAACGATACGGGTCGCGTCGACCTGATCGACGATACCGCCGCGGCGAGCGCCGATGGCAGCGCCAGAGTCACGGGCAACGATCGGCTCCATGCCGGTACCGACGAACGGAGCCTCGGCGCGCACCAGCGGCACGGCCTGACGCTGCATGTTCGAGCCCATCAGAGCGCGGTTGGCGTCGTCGTTTTCCAGGAACGGGATCAGCGCAGCTGCGACCGACACCATCTGCTTCGGCGAAACGTCCATAAGGTCGACGTTTTCGCGCGGCGCCATCATCACTTCGCCAGCGTTGCGGCAAATGACGAACTCGTCGACGAAGTGGCCGTCCTTGTCGAGCGCGGCGTTGGCCTGGGCAACGAAGTGCTTGGCCTCTTCCATCGCCGAGAGATAGACAACCTCATTGGTCAGCGTGCCGTCGACGATCTTGCGGTACGGGCTCTCGATGAAGCCGTACTTGTTGACGCGTGCGAAGGTAGCCAGCGAGTTGATCAGACCGATATTCGGGCCTTCCGGCGTCTCAATCGGGCAGATACGGCCGTAATGCGTCGGGTGCACGTCGCGGACTTCGAAGCCAGCGCGCTCGCGGGTCAGACCACCAGGTCCAAGCGCCGAAAGACGACGCTTGTGGGTGATCTCCGACAGCGGGTTGGTCTGATCCATGAACTGTGACAGCTGCGAAGAACCGAAGAACTCGCGCACGGCGGCGGCCGCCGGCTTCGCGTTGATCAGGTCCTGCGGCATGACCGTGTCGATCTCGATCGAGGACATGCGTTCCTTGATCGCGCGCTCCATGCGAAGCAGACCGACGCGGTACTGATTTTCCATCAGCTCGCCGACCGAACGGACACGGCGGTTGCCGAGGTTGTCGATGTCGTCGATTTCGCCCTTGCCGTCGCGCAGTTCGACAAGCGTCTTGACCACGGCAAGGATGTCATCCTTGCGCAGGACACGGACGGTGTCTTCAGCGTCGAGCTCGAGGCGCATGTTCATCTTGACGCGGCCGACTGCCGACAGGTCGTAGCGCTCGCTGTCGAAGAACAGCGAGTTGAACATGGCTTCAGCGGTTTCGAGCGTGGGCGGCTCACCCGGGCGCATGACGCGGTAGATGTCGAACAGAGCATCCTGGCGGCTCTCGTTCTTGTCGACGGTCAGCGTGTTGCGGATATAGCCACCGACGTTGATGTGGTCGATGTCGAGGATGTTGATCTCTTCCTCGCCAGCCGCCAGCAGCGTCTTCAGCGTCTTTTCGTCGATCTCGTCGCCGGCTTCGAGGAAGATTTCACCGGTGGCGTAGTTGACGATGTCCTCGGCGAGATAGCTGCCGAAGAGGTCATCTTCGGTCGCCTTGATCGCCTTGAGGCCCTTCTCGGCAAGCTGCTTGGCCTGACGCGCGGTGATCTTCTTGCCGGCTTCGACAACGATCTCGCCGGTGTCGGCGTCAACCAGGTCGCCAACAGCCTTGAGGCCGCGGAAACGCTCGACCGAGAACGGAATGCGCCAGTGGTCGCCCGACTTCTTGTAGGTGATCTTGTTGTAGAAGGTCGACAGGATCTCTTCGCCGTCCATGCCGAGCGCCATCAGCAGCGACGTCACCGGAATCTTGCGGCGACGGTCGATGCGGGCATGGACGATGTCCTTGCTGTCGAACTCGATGTCGAGCCACGAGCCACGGTAAGGGATGACACGCGCGGCAAACAAAAGCTTGCCCGACGAGTGCGACTTACCCTTGTCGTGATCGAAAAACACGCCCGGCGAACGGTGCATCTGCGAGACGATGACGCGCTCGGTGCCGTTGACGATGAAGGTGCCGTTGGACGTCATGAGCGGCATGTCGCCCATATAGACGTCCTGCTCCTTGATGTCCTTGATCGACTTCGCGCCGGTGTCCTCGTCAATATCGAACACGATAAGGCGCAGCGTCACCTTGAGCGGCGCAGCGAATGTCAGATCGCGCTGACGGCACTCGTCGACGTCGAACTTGGGCGCTTCGAACTCGTACTTGACGAATTCAAGCATCGACGCGCCGGAAAAATCAGAAATAGGGAAGACCGACTTGAAAACGGCCTGCAGTCCCTCGTCCGGACGGCCACCCTTGGGCTCGTCCACCATGAGGAACTGATCGTATGATGCCTTCTGAACCTCGATGAGGTTCGGCATCTCCGCAACTTCCGGGATCTTTCCGAAGAATTTGCGTACGCGTCTGCGGCCATTGAAAGTCTGGACCTGGGCCATCGTCGCTCCTTGCTGCCTCTTGGGGTGAGCGTCGCTAATGCTCACCTTGCATGCGCGCCGCCTCAGCGGCGGCCTATCCAAAACGGGCGAAAACCCGTTTCCTGAAAGCCGCATTGCGGCCCTCAGGAAATAGGTTCCCCTCAATCCCCCGGGTCACGGGAGCCGGTGGACGGCAACTGTGCCGCCCACCGAAACCGTGAGCTTACTTGAGCTCGATCTTGGCGCCAGCTGCTTCCAGCTGAGCCTTGAGCTTCTCGGCGTCGGCCTTCGAAACGCCTTCCTTGACGGGCTTCGGAGCGCCTTCGACGAGGTCCTTGGCTTCCTTGAGGCCCAGGCCGGTGATGGCGCGGACTTCCTTGATGACTTCGATCTTCTTGTCGCCGGCAGCTGCCAGGATGACATCGAACTCGGTCTTCTCTTCGACCGGTGCAGCAGCAGCGCCGCCGCCAGCAGCAGCAACAGCCACGGGAGCTGCAGCCGAAACGCCCCACTTCTCTTCGAGGAGCTTCGACAGCTCAGCCGCCTCGAGGACGGTCAGGGCCGACAGGTCGTCAACGATCTTTGCGAGATCAGCCATTTTTCTATTCCTTCAATCAGTTCGAACGTGAGTTGATGATAGCGAGGAACGGCCTCATGCCGCCTCGTCCTTCCGGGCATAAGCGCCAATGACGCGCGCGACCGAAGCCGCCGGCGCATTGACGATCTGGGCGATCCGGGTAGCCGGGGTGGCGATCATGCCAACCAGCTTTGCACGCAGCTCGTCGAGCGACGGGAGCGAGGCGAGAGCCTTCACACCATCGGCGTTGAGCAAGGTCGTGCCCATCGAACCACCAAGGATGACAAGCTTGTCATTGGTCTTGGCGAATTCGGACGCGACCTTCGGCGCTGCAATCGGATCTTCCGAATAAGCAACCAGCGTCTGTCCCTTGAACAGATCGATGATGTTTTCGGATTCCGTGCCCTGAAGAGCGATTTTGGCGAGACGGTTCTTCGCGACTTTGACGGTGCCGCCGGCCTGACGCATCTTCACGCGAAGATCGTTCATTTGCGCGACGGTGATACCGGCATAGTGGGCCACGACCACTGAACCTGCGTTCGAGAACGCGTCATTCAGGCCCGTGACGAGTTCGCGTTTTTCCGCTCTGTCCACTGCCTATCTCCAGTTGACCGCCTCCCATTTGCGGGGTGAGCGGTCGGGTTGCCTTTTGCCGGGCGGCCAATCCAGAAATTCCAGATCACCCGAACGGCGCTCGAGGATCCTGCCCCCTTTCGCCACACCTGACGGGCTTGCGGCCCGGCGCGATGCGCAGACAAAAGGCAAACACGGTTCGAACCTTTCATTGGAGCAGAGGCTCCGTTGTCTGGTCTTCACCCGTCTCATGCAGGCCCATTCGAATTAAGGACCAAGGGTCGCCTGGACCGCCTGCAATCTCGGACAGGATTTTCGAAAGCTGTTGCCAGCTTCCGAAAATCCGGGCCCGGAGGCCCGGAATACTATTCAGGATCCAGCCGTTGCCGGCTGACCCCGCTTCAAATCATCAGGACGCTGCGAGCGTGCCGAGGTCGACCTTGAGGCCTGGGCCCATCGTCGAGGTGACGGAGACCTTCTTGACGTAGACGCCCTTGGCGCCTGCCGGCTTGGCCTTGTTGACCGCGTCAGCGAAAGCGCGGACGTTTTCTTCCAGCGCCTTGACGTCGAACGAGACCTTGCCGACGCCAGCGTGGATGATGCCGGCCTTCTCGACGCGGAACTCGACGGCGCCGCCCTTCGAAGCCTTGACGGCTGCTGCGACGTCGGTGGTGACGGTGCCGACCTTCGGGTTGGGCATCATGCCGCGCGGGCCGAGCACCTTACCGAGACGGCCGACCAGCGGCATCATGTCGGGGGTGGCAATGCAGCGGTCGAAGTCGATCTGGCCCTTCTGGACGATATCGACGAGATCTTCCGCACCAACGACGTCGGCGCCGGCGGCGCGGGCTTCGTCAGCCTTGGCATCACGTGCGAACACGGCGACGCGGACGGTACGGCCCGTGCCGTTCGGCAGGTTGACCACGCCGCGGACCATCTGGTCAGCGTGGCGCGGGTCGACGCCGAGGTTCATGGCGACTTCGATGGTCTCGTCGAACTTGACCGACGAGCGAGCCTTCAAAAGCTCGATGGCTTCACCAAGGCCATAAGCCTTGTTCACATCGATGCCTTCGCGGGACTTGGAAACGCGCTTTGCAATCTTAGCCATGATCTCAGCCCACCACTTCCAGGCCCATGGAACGAGCCGAGCCTTCAACCATCTTGATGGCGGCTTCGATGTCGTTCGCGTTCAGATCCTTCATCTTGGTCTCGGCGATCTCACGCACCTTGGCGCTGCTGATCTCACCAGCCTTGACCTTGCCCGGCTCCTTCGAGCCCGACTTCAGGTTGGCAGCCTTCTTCAGGAAGTAGGACACCGGCGGCGTCTTCATGACGAAGGTGAACGACTTGTCCTGGTAATAGGTGATCACGACCGGGATCGGCGATCCCTTCTCGAGCTCCTGGGTCTGCGCGTTGAACGCCTTGCAGAACTCCATGATGTTGATGCCACGCTGACCAAGCGCCGGACCGATCGGGGGCGACGGCGTCGCCGAACCCGCGGAAACCTGGAGCTTGAGCTGGCCCGCTATTTTCTTAGCCATCTCTTTCCTGCTTTCGTCTTATGCCGGATGACCCGGCGGTTGCAGTTCGGTGGTGCGAAAAAGACAACCGGCTAAGCCGCCTCATCTCCCACCATGCTTGCGCCAGGCCTGCGCCCGACACTGCCTTCCACCGAAACCGGTGACAGGCGCTTCGATCAGCCCTTTTCGACCTGACCGAATTCGAGATCGACAGGCACGGCGCGCCCGAAGATCGAAACTTCCACCTTGAGGCGCGCGCGCTCCTCGTCCACTTCCTGGACGAAACCGTTGAACGACGCGAACGGACCGTCGGAAACGCGAACCGCTTCGCCGATCTCGAAGGTGACCGACGGCTTCGGGCGCTCGACACCCTCCTGAACCTGGTTCAGGATGCGCTGGGCCTCGGATTCCGTGATCGGCACGGGCTTCGAATCGCCAAGGAAACCAGTGACCTTCGGCGTGTTCTTAACGAGCGAGAACACGGCATCGGTCAGATGGGCCTTCAAAAGCACATAGCCCGGGAAGAACTTGCGCTCGGCATCAACCTTGCGGCCGCGGCGAACCTCAACAACCTTCTCGGTCGGAACGACGATCTGCTCGATCTGCTCGCTCAGGCCCTTCTGCTTGGCCTTGTGCTCGATGTCCTCGGCGACCTTCTTTTCGAAGTTCGAATAGGCGTGGACGATGTACCAGCGCGCAGTCATCTCAGGAATTCTCCGTATTCGCGACCTTAACGGCCCATGCCCAAGATCTGCTCGACGGCGAATGCCATCAGCTGGTCAGCGGCAAAAAAGAAAATCATCGCAATAATTGCAAAGCCGAGAACCATGACCGTGGAGATCATCGTCTCGCGCCGCGATGGCCACGTCACCTTCGCCGTTTCCGACCTTACCTGCTGCAGAAAGGTGAAGGGGTTCGTGGTTTTCGCCATGTGCCGCTCTGCTCTCAACGTCCGTTGACCGGACTTCTGGATGATCCCGTGACCGGGAGATGCCATCACATGGCCGATATCCACGCCGAATCAGCGCAACATTTCGCCCATGCAATTCGGACGCGTAAAGCCGGATCCCCAGCTCCACGCGCCGCGTGTCTGTTTCGCTTACATAAAACCGATTCTCTCTCCACGCAAGTGGCAGGAACAAGCTTTACGTTTGTACGCCGCGTCGGAACCATCCAGTCGTTCCGTTCCGGCTATTGCAGTCCTTATGCCTGAATTAGCGAATTCTGGCAAGACTGGCACGGGCAGCAGGGCTCGAACCTACGACCTGCGGTTTTGGAGACCGCCGCTCTACCAACTGAGCTATGCCCGTGCATCTCGCCGCGCATCATCTGCGCAGCACGGGCTTCCTAGGGATTTCCACCGCATCTGTAAAGAGCGCAATGCGTGATGTCGGAAACATTCACAGGCGGATTTCGTCAGGCTTAACACAAGCGCCCTCTCCCGCCCGATGGCTACCGGCGTTCAGCTGCACGCGGCTTTCGCCAGTTTGCGCTGCCGAATCTGTTTGACGGCCAGGAACGCTGCCCAAGCACAGATGGTGATCTCGAGCGCGAAGGTCCAGTGCAAGACAAAGCTCAGCACCCAGTGCGAATAGCGCGCCGGAATGGTGACAAGCTCAACGGAGCCGTCGCTGAACGGCATCAGCCACAGCATCGGCGCTGCAATCGAATCGAGCACCATGTGGATCATGGCGGCAAAGAAGAACACCGCGGCCGCGGATGCGAACCGTGGCCTCAGCCACTTGACCAGCGGCAGGACGACACATCCAAGCGCGACCCAGAACAGCGGCCAGTGTGTGATGAAGCTGTGGTGGTGCGTCTGCTGGCCGTCGACCAGGTAGAAGTAGAACATGTCGAGGTCGGGCGCGATGCTGCCCAAAAGCGCGGCGGGCATAACCGCGCGGGTACCAGGCCTGACGTCCCGAGCCAGCGTCCCCAGGACGAAACCGGCCGGCAGATGCGCGATCAACATGCGATTTGTCCCCTGTCCCAAGACAGGTTCCGCGAAATTACGGCGGTTTTTGGGGTCGGGGCATTGCCTGGGCAGGCCCAGGCTTCATCTCACGGTTTGGCTGCTGGCACGTAAGGTCCGCCAGGAACGCCCCAGCCCCAACGAGGCATAGGCTCGTGCAGCGCCGGTGCGGCACCGTCCTGTGAATTCAGCTTGGCCAGCCGCGTGCCCCATTCGAGATAGGCGACGAATGCCGAACGAAACTCGGGATCGCCGGGCAGCTCCACCTCGTCGGCGGCATCGAGCAACAGCGCGATCCACCGCCGGCGCTGCTCCTCGGTCAGGTGGCGATTGAGGTGGTGGCTGATCATCGCGGGATGGCCGCCATGGTTTTCACTATAATCCTTGGGCCCGCCGAACACCTCGCCGATGAACGCAGCGACATGCGCGGGATGGTCGCCGGACATGTGTCGGAACACAGGCTCGAGCACCGGATCCGCGAGGACCTTGTCGTAAAACACCTCCGTCAGCCGGTTGAGCGCCGCAGCTCCGCCGGCCCAATCGAACAATGTCGGTACGTCTTTCTGCATCGTTTTCCTCCACTTGCGTTGGAGGCATATGGGGAGCTGAATCGCCGGCGGGAAGTGAGCAACGAAGAACTCCTGCCATGCCCCTCCTAACGCAGCGCGCGGCAGTTCACAGGCCGAGGTGACATCCGGCAAAGGCCGCTGTCGATCAGAAGTTGCGTAGAACCCGACCTGGTCGTCAGGTATCCCTCCCGGAGGAGAGCCAGCGCTGCGTCATCCAACTTGTCATAACCGGGTGTCGCGTCGGCGACTTTCGGTCCAACCCCCATCTGCACGAGGTAATGGTTCCGTATTGGAGCATCCAGTGCCGGACTGGCACCCCAGCCTGCTAGAATTCCCTCGCCAATCAGTCGGGTCTTTCCTGCCGACAGCACCAAAAGGCAACTCTCGCCACATTCCGCCCCGCCTGATCCCGCTATGCCCAGATATGGCCGACCGTCACCTTGCCAGCCGGTGCAGCCCTTGCCGTTCGGCTTGCAGCCGGCGAAGAACGTGCGCCCAACGGCCACATCAAGACCGTTGGCGCGGACAACGCGCCCCATCAGCATCGCGGCAATCGGATCGCCCTCGCTTGAGGAAATTATCAATGGCAGCTTTATGTCACCTAGTTCCTTGAGCAGAGTTTCCAGCCGCTGCGGCGCAGTTTCGTCGACCTGCCCTTCGGCGGAGATCCATTCCGGGCAGTCAGGTTCACAGGCCCCGACCGAACGCACGACTGCGAGCCACATCCCGGGTCCTTTCGGCACGAGCGGCTTGGGGTAGGAATTGGACGCAAGTTTTTTTCCCGGCGCCAGAACGCAATTCGCAGCAGGAGCCGCGGTCCTGCAGTTCTCGATGCTCACCAGCACGTCGGTAGCATCCAGGCTGGTTATCAGGTTCATGTTGAGCATCTCGACGGGCGCCAGCTGCCGCATCTCGGCGGCGGGAGTGCTTTGCCCGACCTCGTACATCTCCTTCTTGACCCCCATCTCCTTGAGATAGGTCAACATCCTGGCGTTGAACGCCTTTCCCATCTTGGTGGTGGTGTAGCTGCCAACGGTCTTGCGACGGACGACCTTGCGGCTGACGGTCTTCCTCTTGCCTTTCACGACCTTATAGGTCTCGCGATAGGTGATCTTTTGCTGCGTGACATGGGACGTCACCTGATGCACCCCCATATAGGCCCACTGGCCGACATGGCGGCGTACTCCGCCCGCGAACATCACCGAGCAGGCGGAGGCGCAATAGGCGCCAGCCGAGTATAGAGCGCCCTGGTAGATGCCTTTCCTGGCCGGATCGAGCTTGCAACCCTTCTGATCGGGCGCGCATTCGACGAAGCGTGTCAGCCCGACGCCAATGTCGAGCTTGCGGGTACGCAGCATGCGGCCCAGTTCCAAGGCTGCCTCGACCCGACCGCCTGGCGAGGTCACGATGACCGGCAGCTTTTTGTCGCCGAGTTTCTTGAGAAACTTCTTGAAGGCGGCTGGTGTCGCTGGAGTGATCGCGCCCTCGGCCGAGATCCATTCCGGACAAAAGGGCTCGCATCCCGGAGCAGAGCTGCGCACGACGACAAAGCGCATGGGCGGTCCGTCATTTTCCGGCGGCTTGCTCTTGGCTGCTTCAGCCGACCAGGGGAGAAAAAGGGCAGTTGCGGCGGCAAAGAAAAGCGGCAGGAGAATTCCCCGCCAAACCGCGCGCACTCCTGTCCCCATGACAAATCCCCACCTTCCTTCTTGCCGAGATACTAATGCGGGATCGGTGACGCGCAATGTGCCGCGCAAACAAAAAAGGGCGGCCCGAAGGCCGCCCTTGATGCATTCGACGAAAGGACGTCGATTATTCTTTGATCGAAGCGACGATGCCGGCGCCGACGGTGCGGCCACCTTCACGGATAGCGAAGCGGAGCTTCTCTTCCATGGCGATCGGCACGATGAGCTCGACGTCGACGGTGATGTTGTCGCCGGGCATGACCATCTCGGTGCCTTCCGGCAGCGACACGATGCCGGTCACGTCCGTCGTGCGGAAGTAGAACTGCGGACGGTAGTTGGTGAAGAACGGCGTGTGACGGCCACCCTCTTCCTTGGTCAGGATGTAGGCTTCAGCCACGAACTTCTTGTGCGGCTTCACCGAACCCGGCTTGCACAGCACCTGGCCGCGCTCGACGTCTTCACGGCCAACGCCGCGGATCAGCGCGCCGATGTTGTCGCCAGCCTGGCCCTGATCGAGCAGCTTGCGGAACATTTCAACGCCGGTAACCGTCGTCTTCGAGGTTGCCTTGATGCCGACGATCTCGACTTCTTCGCCAACCTTGACGATGCCGCGCTCGACGCGACCGGTGACGACAGTGCCACGGCCCGAGATCGAGAACACGTCTTCGATCGGCATCAGGAACGGACGGTCGATCGGACGCTCCGGCGTCGGGATGTAGGCGTCGACGGCTTCCATCAGCGCGCGGATCGCGTCTTCACCGATCTTCTTGTCCGAATCGTTGAGCGCAGCAACAGCCGAACCCTTGATCATCGCAATGTCGACCCTGCGGCATCGGGCCGTCAGCAGCCGACACGACCAGGATCGCGCCGTCCATCTGGGCAGCACCGGTGATCATGTTCTTGACGTAGTCGGCGTGGCCGGGGCAGTCGACGTGGGCGTAGTGACGGGCCGGCGTCTCATACTCGACGTGCGCCGTCGAGATCGTGATGCCGCGGGCCTTCTCTTCCGGCGCTGCGTCGATCTGGTCGTAGGCCTTGAACTCGCCGAAATACTTCGTGATCGCAGCAGTCAGCGACGTCTTGCCGTGGTCAACGTGACCAATCGTGCCGATGTTCACGTGAGGCTTGTTACGCTCGAATTTACCTTTTGCCATTGTCTCTTTCCTTGAGCATCGGGACCTTGGTTCCGGTCGGATGCGGGGCGATTACCGATAAAGGCCGAAAAAGACAAGCGCCTTTTGGCCAAACGACCACGTCGAGGCCAAAAGCAGTGCTGCTCTTTCAGTGCTGGACGCACATATGGGGACAAGCGGATGCAAATAAAAGGCTTCTTGCTTCGGCGAAAAGCCTGGAGCGGGTAGCGGGAATCGAACCCGCGTATTCAGCTTGGAAGGCTGCTGCTCTACCATTGAGCTATACCCGCGCCCCTGAGCGTCACGCGCCTGTTCAGGAGCGAAGCACGCCCTGGTATTCCTTGCCGCGCATTGCATCCAAAAGATGGAACCATCCTTTGAGGCAACGTTTTATGGCGTCCGGGCCGGCAGTGGTGGAGGAGGTTGGATTCGAACCAACGTAGACTGAGTCAACGGATTTACAGTCCGTCCCCTTTAACCACTCGGGCACTCCTCCAACTGCTTTGCCGGAGCCATGCTACGAGGCATTTGCGATCCCGGTTCGTGGCGAAGCGCCCTGCCCCGAAATCTGGGTGGGCTTATGGCGACAAGGTTTTGGCCTGTCAACCGGACATGGTGCGTTTTCATGCGGATTATTCAAAGTGCCGACTAACGGGCCGTATCCAAAGCCAGGCGTGGCGGCTATAGCAGGCGCATGAACGATACGAAAAAGCCCGGAACACCCAAAGACAGCCACTATGCCAAGCTGCGTCGCACCTTCCGCGACCAGAAAAGCGGCGGGGCACCCGCCTTCAGGCCCAAGCGTCCGCTGCCTCCGGGCGAGAACGCTCCTGACGGCCTGGTGCGGCTTTATGGCCTGCACACGGTGCGCGCGGCACTCGACAATCCACGCCGCAAGATCAGCCGCATGCTGGTGACACGCAATGCCGCCGAGCGGCTGGAGATTGCCGACATCGGCGCCCTGCCCTTTGCCACGGAACTGGTCGAGCCGAAGGACATCGACAAGATCACCGGCACCGACGCAGTGCATCAGGGCGTGCTGATCGAGGCCGAGCCGCTAAAGGCCAAGGCGCTGTCGGCACTGGGCGATTCGCCGCTGATTCTGGTGCTCGACCAGGTGACCGACCCCCATAATGTCGGGGCGATCATTCGTTCTGCAGTAGCATTCGGCGCCGGCGCGCTCATCACAACGCAGCGCCACAGTCCACATGAAAGCGGCGTACTGGCCAAATCGGCCTCCGGCGCGCTCGAGCACATCGACATGATAGAGGTGCGCAATCTCGCCGACGCGCTCGGCGTGCTGCACGAGGCCGGCTTCCAGACGATCGGGCTTGATTCGGAAGGCCCTGCGGAACTCGAAAAGGCGTTTGCCGGCGACAAGGTCGCTTTGGTGCTCGGCGCCGAGGGCAAGGGCCTGCGCCAAAAGACGCGCGAAACCGTGACGGCACTTGCCCGCCTCGACATGCCGGGCGCCATCCACTCGCTCAACGTGTCGAACGCAGCGGCTGTGTCGCTGTATGCGGCTCGACGCTTCCTGGCTGGCAACGGCTAGCGCTGCGGATGCCACGCAAGTTCGCGACCAAAGAGGATTGGCTGGTCGCCTGTGCAAACACAGTGGAACTGCTTGGGTCGATGTCACCAAGCGAATTCTACAACAAGGAGACAATGGAGTATCATTCTACGGCCAGATCGGCCGTTGTGAGCTTGGCCAATGGGCTCGCGGACGCCGGCGATTTTGGTGCGTTCCTTCAGCGTGAGGACCAGACGACACGCCGGCTCCCTTCTACCCCCGAGGCATTGAGGGGGATGGCGCTGTCAGATATGCACTTTCGGCTCATATGTACCTTCGCTGACGAACGATGGATGCCGGGTTTTCTGGCAAGGGCATTCAATGATGGCGTGCTGATTCCGGCCCTTGAACAGCTATCTGCCAACATCGACCACTTCACACTCCAAGAGTGACGGCTCCGGCCCTCCCCGGCCCCTTGACCTTCCACCTGGAGGAAGCCGTAATTTCCATGGCGCAACGGAGTTTCGCCATGGCCAGCCGCCCCCCAATTGGCGCCTTCCTGTCAGCTTTTTTTCGCGCTTGGAACCGCCTTACACGCGACGGGGACAGGGCTTGGGCGTCACCGATCTGGCCGGCAAGACGCATATTCATGGCCTCGCCTTCGACCGCGCCGATTCGTCGAGCGTGCTGGTTGCCACTCATCACGGCCTGATGAAGGCGGCGCTCGACGGCGCGGTGACGCCGGTGTCGGACAGCCGAGACGACTTCATGGGCTTTACACCGCACCCGACCGACGCAACGATCCTGTTTGCCAGCGGGCATCCGAGGGGCGGCGGCAATCTCGGCTTCATCAGGTCGGGCGATGCGGGAAAGAGCTGGCAGCAGATCGCACCCGGCGTCGACGGCCCCGTCGATTTTCACCAACTGGCGGTCAGCCCCTCGAACCCTGACGTGCTATACGGTTCATATGGCGCGATCCAGGCCAGCCGCGACGGCGGCAAGAGCGGGGCGATCGCCGGCGACGCGCCGGCCAAGCTGATCGACCTGGCGGTCTCGTCTGAAAATCCCGATGCCGTCTACGCCGCAACAGAAGACGGGTTGATGGTGAGCCGTGATGGCGCCAAGAGCTGGCAACAGCTCGCCCTGGCCGGCCAGCCGGTCACGACAGTGGAGTTGGCCTCCGACGGCGCGATCTACGCCTACGTGCCGGGGCGTGGGCTGTTGCGCGCCACCGAGGCGGCGCCGGACTTCAAGGCAGTGGGCGAAGGCCCCGACCCTGCCGGATGCATCTTGCACCTGGACGCGCAGGCACCCAACCGCATGGTCGCCGTCACCGGCACCAGCGCCATCGTCGGTTTCAAGCGATGCCGGCGCGACATGGTCGGTTCTAGCCGCCAAGTGACGTTGTCCCTACGAAACGCGGAACGGGCTCCAACGTCGCCGCTGGAGCCCGGTCCTCGACAGTGCCGGGACGATCACGGCGTGGGAACGTTGCGCCGTGGCTTCCCCTCCTATGCCGCCTTGCCTTTGGCGTCGGCCGCTTCCGAGCCGACTTCGAAATTGGCCATGCGCTCGAGCGCACGCACCAGCGCCGAATGGTCTTCCTTCGCGCCACCGTTGGCGGCGCAGGAATTGAACAGCTCCTGCGTCATCGAGGTGTTGGGCAAGGATACGCCGAGCGCCTTGGCGCCCTGAAGCGCCAGATTGAGGTCCTTCTGATGCAGTTCGATGCGGAAGCCCGGCGCAAAGGTGCGCTTGACCATGCGATCACCGTGAACCTCGAGGATGCGCGAGGCAGCCAGTCCGCCCATCAACGCCTGTCGAACCTTTGCCGGGTCGGCGCCCGCCTTGGAAGCGAAGACCAGCGCCTCGGCGACGGCCTCGATGGTGAGAGCCACCACGATCTGGTTGGCAACCTTGGTGGTCTGGCCGACGCCGTTGGGCCCGACGAGCGTGATGTTTTTGCCCATCTTCTCGAACACCGGACGGGCGCGCTCAAACGGCTTCTCCTCGCCGCCGACCATGATCGTCAGCGATGCCGCCTTGGCGCCGACCTCGCCGCCTGACACCGGTGCGTCGAGATAGTCGCAGCCAAGCGCGTTGATCTTTTTGGCGAATTCCTTGGTCTCGATCGGCGAGATCGAGCTCATGTCGATCACCAGCTTGCCCTTGGACAGGCCTGACGCAACACTGTTTTCACCGAACAGCACTTCAGCAACCTGCGGTGTATCGGGCACCATCAGGATAATGATGTCGGCAGCCTTGGCCAGTGCCTGGTGCCCGCTGACCGCCTTCAACCCTTTGCCAACCAGCTCGGTCGGCAGCGCGCCACGATGATCGCTGGCGATGACTTCATAACCGGCGTCGAGCAGGTGACCTGCCATCGGCGCGCCCATGATGCCCAGGCCGACAAATCCGATTTTTTCCATTTTCGTATTCCTTTTATTCCAGTGGCCGCGCGCTCAGGCAGCGGCGCTGCCCTTGTCGGCAAATCCAGCAAACCAGCCCAGGCCTTCGACCGTTCCGGCCTTGGGCTTGTATTCGGCGCCGACCCAGCCGGTGTAACCGATGCGGTCGAGATGCTCGTAGAGGAACGGGTAGTTTATCTCGCCCGTGCCCGGCTCATGACGTCCGGGATTGTCCGCCAGCTGCACATGCGCAATGCGGGTCAGATTGGCCTCGATGGTGCGGGCGAGATCACCCTCCATGATCTGCATGTGGTAGATGTCGTATTGCAAGAAGAGATTGTCCGAGCCGACCCTGTCGATGATGCCGAGCGCCTGTTTGGTGGTGTTCAGGAAGAAGCCGGGGATGTCCCTGGTGTTGATCGGTTCGATCAGCAGGCGGATGCCCGCCGTCTTCAGCTTTTCTGCCGCGAAGGCGAGATTTTCGACGAAGACATTTTCCAGCACGTCGCGGGCGTTGCCGGCAGGCGCGATGCCGGCCAGGCAGTTCACCTGCTCGCAGCCGAGCGCATGCGCATAGCTGATCGCCTTGGCGACGCCCTGGCGGAACTCGTGGATTCGGTCTGGCAGCACGGCGATGCCGCGCTCGCCTGCCGCCCAGTCGCCAGGCGGCAGATTGAACAGAGCCTGCGTCAGGCCGTTCTTCTTGAGGCGCGCGGCAACGACGTCGGGCGCATGATCGTAAGGCGCGATGTATTCGACGGCCTTGAAGCCGGCGCGCGCGGCGGCGTCGAAGCGATCGAGAAAGTCATGCTCGCCAAAGAGCATCGACAAATTGGCTGAAAACTTGGGCATTGTTGTTTCCTCGAAAAATCAGTCGAGCAGCATGATTGCGGTCGGCGCGTCTTCGTTGCTCTCGGCAAGCTCTTCGAACTCGACGACATTGTCGATCTCGACGCCCATGGAGATGTTGGTGACGCGTTCGAGGATGAACTCGAGAACGACCGGCACCTGGTGCTCCTTCATGAGCTGCTTGGCCTGCTTGAAGGCTGCGGCGAACTCTTCCGGCTTGCGCACGCGGACCGCCTTGCAGCCCATGGCCTCGGCAACCGCGACGTGATCGACACCATACCCCGCCTCTGGATCGTCCGCGCGGTTGATGTTCTCGAAGGCAAGGCTGACCTCGAAGTCCATCTGGAAGCCGCGCTGCGCCTGGCGGATCAGGCCGAGATAGGCGTTGTTCACGACGACATGGATATAAGGCAGCTTGTGCTGGGCGCCGACGGCCAGTTCCTCGATCATGAACTGGAAATCGTAGTCGCCCGACAAGGCGACGATGTCGCGGTCCGGATCGGCGGCACGGACGCCGAGCGCTGCCGGCAGGGTCCAGCCGAGCGGGCCGGCCTGGCCACAATTGATCCAGTTGCGCGGCTTGTAGACGTGCAGGAACTGCGCGCCGGCGATCTGCGACAGACCAATGGTGGTGACATAGGTTGTGTCGCGGCCGAATGCCCTGTTCATCTCCTCATAGACGCGCTGCGGCTTGAGCGGGACCTGGTCGAAATGGGTCTTGCGCTTCATCGTCTTCTTGCGCTGCTGGCATTCCTTGGCCCAGCCCGACCAGTCACGCAGCTTGCCTGCCGTCTTCCACTCGGTGGCGACGTCGAGAAGGATCTTCAAGGCAGCACCGGCATCCGAGGTCACGCCGAGATCGGGCGCAAAGACACGGCCGATCTGTGTCGGCTCGATGTCGATGTGAATGAACTTGCGGCCTGCGGTGTACTTGTCGACCGAACCGGTGTGACGGTTGGCCCAGCGGTTGCCGACGCCGAGAACGAAGTCCGAGGCCAGCATTGTCGCGTTGCCATAGCGGTGCGACGTCTGCAGGCCGCACATGCCGGCCATCAGGCGATGATCGTCGGGGATCGAGCCCCAGCCCATCAGGGTGGGAACGACCGGAACCCCGGTGATTTCGGCGAATTCGATGAGCAGGTCCGAGGCATCGGCATTGATGACACCGCCGCCGGCAACGATCAGCGGCTTCTCCGCCTGGTTGAGCATCGACAGCGCCTTCTCGGCCTGGGCCCGCGTCATCGCCGGCTTGTGGATGGCGAGCGGCTCATAGGCGTCGATGTCGAACTCGATCTCGGCGAGCTGGACGTCGACCGGCAGGTCGACCAGAACCGGGCCCGGGCGACCCGAACGCATGAGATAGAAGGCCTTCTGCAGCGCCATCGGAACCAGGTACGGCTCCATGACGGTGACTGCCCACTTGGTCACCGGGGCGGCGATCGCGGCGATGTCGACGGCCTGGAAGTCTTCCTTGTTCAGCCGCGCACGCGGCGCCTGGCCGGTAATGCAGAGGATCGGGATCGAGTCGGCGGATGCCGAATACAGGCCGGTGATCATGTCGGTGCCGGCCGGACCCGACGTACCGATGCACAGGCCGATGTTGCCGGCTTTGGCGCGGGTATAGCCTTCGGCCATGTGCGAGGCGCCCTCGACGTGGCGGGCCAGGACGTGCCGGACGGTACCGCGCGCCTTCAGCGCTGAATAGAACGGGTTGATGGCCGCACCCGGCACACCGAAGGCACACGAGATGCCTTCCTTCTCAAGAACGAGGACCGCTGCATCGACAGCGCGCATCCTGGCCATGGTCTTACCTCCAACTGAAAACTGATGTTGGCTGATCGTGTCATCGACGACCGCATTTTGCAATTTTTTCAAAATATTTTTTCATTCATTGAAGTCAGCGCTTACCATGTGATTTTGCTTCGATTTTCATTTTTCGTTGCATCGCTCGCCAATATGGATGAAAAAGTTTTTTAAAAGCAACTGGAGTGACGCAATGGCAACGATGGAAAAACGACAGCGCGGACGGCCCCGCGCATTCCAACCGGCATCGGACGCAGGATCAGTGCAGTCGCTCGACCGGGCGTTGCGCATCCTCGCCATCGTCGCACACGGTGACGGCCTGTCGCTGAGCGAGATTTCGGCTGCGTCCGACCTTGCCGCCGCGACCGCCTATCGCATGCTGACCACCTTGCAGAACCATGGCATGGTCGAATTCGACAGCGACGGCCAGTTGTGGTCGATCGGGGTCGAGACCTATCGTATGGGGGCAGCCTTCCTGCGCCGGCGCAAGCTCGTAGACCGCGCACGCGCGGTGATGCAGGAGCTCATGGAAAAAACCGGGGAAACCGCCAATCTCGGCGTCGCCGAAGACGATTGCGTGGTCTTCGTCAGCCAGGTCGAGACACATCAGGCGATCCGCGCCTTCTTCCGGCCGGGCACGCGCAGCCCCTTCCATGCCTCGGGCATCGGCAAGGCAGTGCTTGCCCATCTCGACCGCGAGCGGGTCAATGCCATCGTGCGCAAGGCCGGGCTCGACGCCTATACGGAAAGGACACTGTCTGAACCGGCGCTGCTTGCCCGCGATCTCGAGAAGATCCGCAGCCGCGGCTGGTCTGTCGACGACGAAGAACGTTATCCCGGCATGCGCTGCATCGCTGCCGCGGTGTTCAACGAATTCGGCGAACCCATTGGCGGCGTTTCGGTTTCCGGGCCGACGGTGCGCGTGACCTCGGAACGTCTCGGCGAAATCGGCCCGATCGTCCGCGACGCCGCAGCAGAACTGACCAGGATGATCGGCGGCTCGCCCGAAGGCACGGTGCCGGGTCTCTGAAAGCGCCTGGTGGGAGAAGGGTTGCCCCTCTCCCACAATGCAATCTGGTTCCGACTACAGGCGGCAGTAGCGCAGGCGGCCGTCATAGCCGACATAGGTGTCGGTGCGCGGATCGTAGCTGCGGTAGCGCGCGAAGCAGCGTTGGACGTGGCTGTCGTAAGGGTCGACCGGGTAATAGGCGTCGTAATAGGGTCCAGGCGCCGGGCGGTGGCCGCCGGCAATGATCGCCCCGGCGATGAAACCGCCGGCGCCGGCAAGGGCTGCAGCCTCGGCGCGGGTCAGGCCACCGGCAGACGACTGCTGGACGGTGCCGATGAGGCCGGTTGCGACGACGGTGGCTGCGATAAGGCCCGAAACCATCTTGCTCTTGAAAGACATGGTGCTCTCCTTCGGTTGATCTGGGAGGCGTTTCTCCGCCTCATGCCAGTCAGTCGTGGCCAGCACCCAAAAGGTTCACGACCCCCGAGAATCTTTTTTGCGGATAGGTCAAAACGCCGATCCGCGTCAGCCATCGCCTTAACTTGACAGCGGCGTGACAACGGCTGAAGTCACCTCATTCGCAATGACCAGCGCTGGAACGATCATGAGCCTGCAATCCGTGAAAGCCTTCTTCGCCGAAAACGCCCCTGACATCGACGTCATCGAGACACAGACAAGCTCGGCAACCGTGGCGCTGGCGGCCGAGGCGCACGGCGTCGAGCCCGCCCAGATTGCCAAGACCATCTGCATGCGCGTCGGCGAGCGGGTGGTCCTTGTCGTCGCGCGCGGCGATGCACGCATCGACAACCGCAAATGCCGCGACGCCTTTGGCGCCAAGCCGCGCATGCTGGACGTCGAGCAGGTGGCGGAATTGACCGGACATCCCGTCGGAGGCGTCTGCCCGTTCGGCCTGGCAACACCGCTCAAGATCTATTGCGACGTATCGCTGCGTGCCTATGACGAAGTCGTGCCGGCGGCCGGCGCCACCAACGCCGCAGTGCGAATCGGCGTCGAGCGCATGGCAACGCTCGTCAGCGCCGAATGGTGCGACATCTGCCAGGACGCCGTCGCCAAGACGGATGCGGAAGCTGCTGAGTAAGAAGAACTGGTGCCCCCGGCAGGAATCGAACCCGCGACCTTCGGTTTACAAAACCGCTGCTCTACCAGCTGAGCTACAAGGGCAATTCGCCCCGGTTAGCATATTTTGCGGTCCAGTAAAGACAATTTCGGGCGAGCCGCGCGGCATCCCCAGATGCGCACAGGCCCCGCGCCCTAAAACTGAAGCCTCGCGCCCACTATATCCAGATCGCAGGCAGCATGAACGCCGGCGCTGGAGGTGATGGATGATCAGGTTCGTGATTATTGCCGTGGTGGTGATTGTCGCGTGGCTGCTTTTGCTCAAGCTTTTCCGCCAGATGAAAGAGGCGCGGGTCGACTGGACCGGAATCGCCACGATCATCGGCTTTATCGTGCTCGCCATCTACCTGCACTATGTCACCGGCATCGGCTGACCCTGGCCCCCCGCAAGACGGCCTCAGACAACCGGCACCACCGGACTGGCAAACACCACACGATTGCGCCCCTGTTCCTTGGCCTCATAGAGGCAGCGGTCGGCAAGGCGCATGAGCTGCGATGTTGGTTGCTGCCCAGCGGATACGACCGCACCGATGCTGACCGTCAGGCGATGCGGGCGGCCTTCCACCGGATAGAATGCAAGCCGCTCGACCTCGACGCGGATCCGCTCGGCGACAGCGGCCGCCTCATCCGGACCTGTGGTTGGCAGGAAGGCGCAGAACTCCTCACCGCCGACACGCCCGACCAGGTCGTTTTCGCGGATCGCCGAACGTAGCGCCTTCGAGATCAGCTTGAGCGCCTCGTCGCCGACGAGGTGGCCAAAGGTGTCGTTGATGCTCTTGAAATTGTCGGCGTCGATCAGAAGCAGCGCGCCGGAATCGCATTTGCGTCTGGCTTGTTTCGATTTCTCGAAAAATGCCTCGCGATTCAGCAGCCCGGTCATGTGGTCGTGCGTTGCTTTTGCCTTCAACTGCATGTGGGCTTGCGACAGTTCGGCAAGCGCACGGCTGAGTTTCTCGTTCTGCCAGAAGATCAGGAATGCCGCAGGAAACGCCGTCAGCACCGGCAGGATCGAATTCATAGCAAAGACGAACGCCGTGAAGGACTGGCCGGCTGAATGACGGATCGAAAACGAAACGACCTGGGTCACGAGGATGACGGCGATGGTGACCAGGCTGGCCTTGAACGTGATCTTCCACACGACGATCCCCTTCCATGTCCGGGTCCGAATGCAGAGCTGGATAGCGAGCGAAGCTTAACGCTTTGCGATCCGGCCATGGATGTATCTCGCTGACGGAATGCGTAAGTGGTGTGAGCCCCGTGGAAATGTACGCCTGCCTCCGGCACAGTCTTTGTCGAGGCGGATACTTGACCTTCCCGAGGCCGAAGGCGGAATGTAGGCCCGAACGACATCGAATCCCCGTCCATGGAGTAGCAAATGCTAAAGCAAGTCTTGGTCGCCTCTGCCCTGGCGGCGATCACCGTTTCCGTAGCTCAGGCACAGACATGCGAAAAGAACTTCAAGGTCAGCGGCATTCCGCTGGTTACGGCGGTTTCCTTCAAAAGCTCGCAGTCGTTTCCCAAGGTCAAACAGGCGCAGGCCCTGAAGCGCCTCGCCCAGGCAATCGCCGCCGAGGGCTTCTCCGGCATCACGGTCAACAAGGAACTCGGGGCGATCGACGCCTATCAAGACACTTCGGGCAGCGGCCGGCTGCAGACATTGCGTGTTGTGGCTCGAAGCCAGGGCGGCGGCACCCTGGTCAACGCCGTGTTCGACATCCAGCCGGGCCAGGTGACCACCAACGACGTTGTCCGCACCGGCATGTGCTCGATCATCCGCTCGGCCGGCGGTTGAGCAGCCAGCGCCAGGCTGGCGCAGGCCGGCTAGCTCCCTTTGCTTTGGCAAATCAGCGTGCTACCCCGTTGCCGGCGGCCGGCATCGGCGTTCGGACCGCCGCCAGGGAGCACATGGACGCCAAGTCGCTGACATTTTCGTTTGCATCGTCAGGCACCGCGGAGGCGGATGCCGCGGCCAAGCGGCTCGCCCAGCGCTATGGCCAGATACCTCATGACCGGGCAGATATTGTCGTCGCATTGGGCGGCGACGGGTTTCTGCTCCAGACACTGCGCGAGACGATGAGTACCGGCAAGCGTGTCTACGGCATGAACCGCGGCACGGTCGGCTTCCTGATGAACGAGTACCGCGAAGGCGCCCTGCCCGAGCGCCTTGCGGCTGCGGTGCCCGAAACCATCCGGCCGCTGGAAATGATGACCGTCGACGACACCGGCACGTCAAGGGAAGCGCTGGCGATCAACGAGGTTTCGCTGCTGCGCCAATCCTACCAGGCAGCCCGGCTGCGCATTTCGGTCGACGGCAAGGTCAGGCTGGACGAGTTGATTTGCGACGGCGTCATGGTGGCGACGCCGGCAGGGTCCACTGCCTACAATCTGTCGGCCCACGGCCCTATCCTGCCGCTCGATGCACCGCTGCTGGCCCTGACCCCGGTCAGCCCGTTCCGACCCAGGCGCTGGCGCGGTGCGTTGCTGCCCAAGACGGCGGTTGTTCGCTTCGACATTCTGGAAGAGCAAAAGCGGCCGGTGAACGCAGTTGCCGACCATACCGAGGTCAAGTCTGTGGTTTCAGTGGAAGTTCGGGAATCCGCTGTGCACACCGCGACGCTGCTGTTCGACCCGGGCCATTCCTGGAGCGAACGCATCCTGGCCGAGCAATTCAAATACTGACCATTGGGCCACAGCTGGAAGTATTCAGCTGCAATCGCCACGTGTGTGCCAGTTTGAGTTGACAAATCGCGCACTTACGCCTATCGCGTTGCGGCATATTGCAGGCGGTTTGCGCCTGTCGTGGCCAGCGTGCCGCGCCCTTGAACGAGCAAAGACAGCCAACACACTTGTCCGAAGACACTCAGACCGCTCCAGAAGCGTTGACCTTCGCAGACCTCGGCCTTTCGCCGAAGGTCCTTTCCGCAGTCACCGACGCGGGCTACACTCAGCCCACGCCGATCCAGGCAGGCGCGATTCCGCACGCGCTGCAGGGCAAGGACGTTCTCGGCATCGCCCAGACAGGCACCGGCAAGACGGCTTCGTTCGTGCTGCCGATGCTGACGCGCCTCGAAAAGGGCCGCGCCCGTGCGCGCATGCCACGCACTCTGATCCTTGAGCCGACGCGTGAACTCGCGGCGCAGGTCGAGGAGAACTTCGTCAAGTACGGCAAGAACCACCGGCTGAACATCGCGCTGCTGATCGGCGGCGTGTCGTTCGACGAGCAGGAAAAGAAGCTCGAGCGCGGCGCCGACGTCCTGATCGCCACGCCCGGCCGCATGCTCGACCATTTCGAGCGCGGCAAGCTGCTGCTGACCGGCGTCGAGATTCTCGTCATCGACGAGGCCGACCGCATGCTCGACATGGGCTTCATCCCCGACATCGAGCGCATCTGCAAGCTGATCCCGTTCACGCGCCAGACGCTGTTCTTCTCGGCGACGATGCCGCCTGAAATCACCAAGCTCACCGAGCAGTTCCTGCATGCGCCGGTGCGTGTCGAGGTTGCCAAGGCGGCCTCTACCGCCGTCAACATCACCCAGCGCCTTGCCAAATCCGGCCCCAAGCCCTGGGACAAGCGCGAGACCCTGCGCCGCCTGATCAAGGCGGAAGGCGACGAGATCAAGAACGCGATCATCTTCTGCAACCGCAAGGTCGATGTCTCGGAATTGTTCCGCTCGCTGGTCAAGCACGACTTCGATGCCGGCGCGCTGCATGGCGACATGGACCAGCGAGCGCGCATGACCATGCTGTCCAATTTCCGCGACGGCAAACTGCGCCTTCTCGTAGCGTCGGACGTTGCCGCGCGCGGCCTCGACATCCCTGATGTCAGCCACGTCTTCAATTACGACGTGCCGATCCATGCAGAGGACTACGTCCACCGGATCGGCCGTACCGGTCGCGCCGGACGCTCGGGCAAGTCGTTCACCATCGCGACGCGTTCCGACACCAAATATGTCGACGCCATCGAAAAACTGATCGGCAACAAGATCGAATGGCACGACGGTGACCTGTCGACTGTCGTTGCCAGCGAAGGCGACGACGAGGCTCCGCGCCGCGGCCGTGGCGCGCCACGTCGCGCCGGCGGCAAGGACAAGCCAGGCCGCGAGCGCGACCGCAGGCCGCGTGACGAGGCACCGGTTGTCGAGGCTGCCGCCATCGTGGCAGCCGAAGCGCCTGCAGACAACGTCGTTGCCGACATCAACGAGCGCCGTGAACGCAAGGAAGCGATCAGGAACGGCAATGCCGATCGCAAACACCGCGAGCACGAGGACCGGCCGCGACGCGACGATCATCGTGGCAATCGCCGCCATCAGCGCGAGGAAGAAGACGACCGCACTGTCGGCTTCGGCGACGACATGCCAGCCTTCATGCTCATCGCGACAAACATCTGAGCGACATGACGCTCCAGAAAATGGCCCCAACGGGGCCATTTTCTTTTGCTGCTACACCCATCCTGATGTCGTTCAGTCGAGACGGCTTCGTCAGCGCGCCATGTTTTTCGCACCGGCGCTCAATGAAAAACGGCCCCGCAAGGGGCCGTCTCCTTCATGAGTTTTCCGGTCTGCAGCTCAGGTGAGCGGCGACAACTGAATCTCGACGCGGCGGTTTTGCGCGCGGCCTTCCGAAGTCGCGTTGGACGCAATTGGGCGAGTCGCACCAAAACCGGTAACGGCAAAGCGCCTGGAATCGACGCCCTGGGCACCAAGGTAGTTGGCGACCGACAACGCGCGACGCTGTGACAGGTCGAAATTGTGCTGGTCGCCGCCGGTCGAATCGGTGTGACCGAACACGTCGACGGTGGTCTGGTTGAACTTCTTGAGCACCAGCGCCACCGAGTTCAGCGTGTTGTAGAAGCCGGCCTTCACCGCGTCCTGGTCGGTGGCAAAGGTGATGTTCGACGGCATGTTCAGGATGATCTGGTCGCCGGCGCGGGTGACGCTGACGCCGCTGCCCTGCAGCTGGGCACGCAGCTCGGACTCCTGCCGGTCCATATAGCCGCCGGCGAGACCACCGGCGAGAGCGCCGACACCAGCGCCGATCAGCGCGTTGCGGCGGTCATTGCCGCCGGCGAGCAGACCAAGGCCGGCGCCGGCGAGTGCGCCGATACCAGCGCCTGCAGCGGCGTTCGAAACCTTCTGCTGACCGGTATAAGGATCGGTCGTGCACGCACCGACGAGCATGCTGCCAGCCAGCGCGAAAATCACTGTCTTCTTCATCAGGATATGTCCCTCTCCGTACCGCGAAACGCATCGGGCGTTCCGCGCAAAGCCCTTCACCGGCCTTGTAGCATGAAATACGGCGAAAAACGGAACGGAAGCAGTGACAAATGGGCAAACTCCGGCCTGCCCGCACGACAATCTAGTCGGCTACCAGAGGTTCTTGCCGTCGACCATCACGACTTCGATCTTGTCGAGGTCGAAGTCATCGAAGAGGCGTGCATTGACGCTGACCTTGGGGTTGTCGAAATCAGCTTCGCCGGTCGACCAGTCGGGTGTCTCGGTGAAGGTGCCGCAACCGCAGACGGCGCAGAAGCCATGCTTCACCACATTCTCTCCGCGCGCGTAGAAAGCAACGTTTTCCGGCGGACTGACGAGCTTGAACTGGGCGGGCGTGTAATAGGCCCAGAGTGCGCCGCGCTTGGAGCAGAACGTGCAGGTGCAGAAGGTCACCGTCTCTGGCACCTCCGTTACCTCAAACATGGTCGCCTTGCAGTGACAGCTGCCTTTGATCACCATCCTGGTCTTCCTCGCATGTCGTTTTGGGTCGCTTTCCTGCGACGGCGCACCATAGCGAGACGCTGCTGACACGCTGGTGTCAGCAGAACGGCTGTCAGGATTGTCAGTAGGACTTCGGCGGCACGAACAGGCAGAGGGTCTTGCTGTCATCGGCACCCGCGACGGAGCACCAATGATATCGGCCATCAGGCGATTCGTGGATCCGTGCATCCTGGTAGGTCACCACCTCGCCAGTGCCCTCGATGACATAGCCTTGTGGCCGCTCGCTTATCGCCTGCTTCGGCACCTCACGGCAGTCGTAGCCGGAACAGCAAGCGAAGGGATAAGTCCAGCCTTTCGGCGCGTCGTGGGATAGAGCGAGCGGCGTGCTGAGCGAAATCAGCGCGAGCGTGGACAGTGCAAGGATGTATCGGCGCAGGCGGAGGTTTTCTGGACGCATGGCGTCATCCCCTGAGATTACCTCCCAAGCGAATCCTGCTCCCGCACGCTTAACGAAATCCTACCTGAAATGTTCCGTCGACCGACGACCCGGTCATCACGCTTTAGCGATGACCGGGTGATGCCGGAAAGGGCTAGTCCAGATCGGCAACCGCCTGCCCTGCCCCGCCTTCGATGCGCTGCGACAGCGACGCTTCCATGAAGTCGTCGAGGTCGCCGTCGAGGACGTCGGACGGGCTGGTGCTTTCGACGCCGGTGCGCAGATCCTTCACCAGCTGATAAGGCTGGAGCACGTAGGAGCGGATCTGGTGACCCCAGCCGATGTCGGTCTTGGCCGATTCCGTCGCGTTGGCGATGGCTTCGCGCTTCTTCAGCTCTTCCTCATAGAGGCGCGAGCGCAACATTTCCCAGGCCTTGGCCTTGTTCTTGTGCTGCGAACGTTCGGCCTGGCAGGCAACAGCGATGCCGGTGGCGATGTGTGTGATGCGCACCGCCGAGTCGGTGGTGTTGACGTGCTGGCCGCCGGCGCCCGACGAACGGTAGGTGTCGATGCGCACATCCGATTCCGAGACGTCGATCTCGATCGAATCGTCGACCACCGGGTAGACCCAGATGCTCGAGAACGAAGTGTGGCGGCGCGCATTGCTGTCATAGGGCGAAATGCGGACCAGGCGGTGGACGCCCGATTCCGTCTTCAGCCAGCCATAGGCGTTGTGGCCCTTGATCAGCAGCGTGGCAGACTTGATGCCGGCCTCTTCGCCGTCATGGACTTCCAGTACCTCGACCTTGAACCGGCGACGTTCTGCCCAGCGCGTGTACATGCGCAAGAGCATGTTGGCCCAGTCCTGGCTCTCGGTGCCGCCGGCACCAGCGTGCACTTCGAGATAGGTGTCGTTCTGGTCAGCTTCGCCCGACAGCAGCGACTCGATCTGGCGCGCCCGGATCTCGCCGGCCAGCGAACGGATGGCGGTTTCCGCTTCGCTGATGATGTCAGCGTCGCCTTCTTCCTCGCCCATCTCGATCAGGCCGATATTGTCGTCCAGCGCCTGGCTCAGGCCCTTGATGGCCTTGATGTTGTCGTCGAGCGACTGGCGCTCGCGCATCAGCTTCTGGGCTTCCTGCGGGTCGTTCCAGAGGTTGCCGTCCTCTGCCCGCATGTTCAGGTAATCAAGTCGTTTTACCGCTTGATCCCAGTCAAAGATGCCTCCTCAGCAGGGTTATCGCCTGCCTGATTTCGTCGACAATGTTCTGCGTTTCCGCGCGCATGGAGATTGCTTCTTTTTGCTTGTTTCGCGCCCGAAGGCGGCTGTTGAATCCGCGCGGAACATAGGGATGAGGTCGTCCCCTGTAAAGCAAAATGGGCAGGCGCCTTCAGCTCTGCCCATCCGCCATGTCACTGCGTCGATCACCTAGCCGGCATAGGCCGCTTCAAGCCTGGCGACGTCGATCTTGGTCATTTGCAGCATCGCCTGCATGACCCTGGCAGCCCTGGCGCCATCGGGGTCGCCCAGCAGGCGCGGCAATGCCTCGGGGATGACCTGCCACGAAAGCCCGAATTTGTCCTTCAACCAGCCACACTGACCCGGCTGGCCGCCCTCGGACAGCTTGTGCCAGAAATGGTCGACCTCGGCCTGGTCCTTGCAGTCGATGCTCATCGAGATCGCTTCGGTGAACTTGAACATCGGACCGCCGTTCAGCGCGGTGAACTGCAGTCCTTCGAGCTCGAACTCGGCCACCATGACACTGCCGGCAGGCCCGGGACCAGCCTCGCCATAGCGGGTCATCTTGCCGACTTTGGAGTTGCGGAAAACCGACGTGTAGAACGTCACCGCCTCTTCAGCCTGGTTGTCGAACCACAGGAACGGGCTGATCTTCTGCATCATCTTCTCCTCACTGAATTTGCAATTGTCTCGCCGTTTCCTGCCGGCTGTCGCGTCCGACACCTCGACAGAGCAGGTTCCGGCAGGGCTTCGGACCGCTCGCGTTCCCGCATGACATCAGGCTCGAACAGCATTCTATAACTAAAAGGATATATAACTATTTGGATATTATCAAGCGAGGCTACAAACAAAATGCGCGCGGCCAAGCCACGCGCATTTGTCGGTTCCCTTCGATGTGCCAGCTGATGCCGGCCGATCGGTGCCTAATAGAGGCCGCCGCCGCCTTCGCTGATGGCCTTGCTGGCCTGCGGCGACAGCGCTTCGCCGTAGCCATTGGTGCCGTCTTCGCCCATGCCGATGACCCAGTAGCTGTCGGCAGGTCCGGTGCCCGGCTTGAAGGCCTCCATGATGGTGCCCGGCGCGCCCTCGGCTGCCTGCATGCCGGTCTTGCGATCGATCGAGATCAGCTTCATGCCGGCTGGAACGACGAAGTCGCTCTTGGGCGTGCCGTCGAGTGCCGTCGTCATGAAATCCTTGAACACCGGCGCGGCAAGGCCGCCACCCGTGGTGCCCTTGCCGAGCCCCTGCGGCTTGTCATAGCCCATATACAGTCCGACAACGAGGTTCGGCGTATAGCCGACGAACCAGGCGTCCTTCTCGTCGTTGGTCGTTCCGGTCTTGCCGGCGATCGGACGATTGAGCGACAGCAGCGTCGTTGCGGTACCACGCAGGACAACGCCCTCCAGCATCGAGGTGATCTGGTAGGCGGTCATCGGGTCGAGCACCTGCTCGGAATTGTCGACAAGTTCCGGCTCGGGCTGATTGGCCCATTCCGTGGCGACGCATCCCTCGCAGCCGCGCTCATCATGCTTGAACACGGTCTTGCCGTAGCGGTCCTGAATGCGGTCGATCAGCGACGGCTTGATCTGGCGGCCGCCATTGGCCATCACGGCATAGGCCGAAACCATGCGCATGACGGTGGTTTCGCCCGCACCCAGCGCCATCGGCAGATAGGGCGCCAGCTTGTCGTAGACACCGAAGCGCTCGGCGTATTCGGCAACCGTCTTCATACCCATGTCATTGGCGAGGCGCACCGTCATCAGGTTGCGCGAGCGCTCGATGCCGGCGCGCAGGGTCGACGGGCCAGCCGCCTTGCCGTCATAGTTCTTCGGCGACCAGCTGGTATTGCCCGACTGGATGGTGATCGGGCCGTCCATGATCACCGAGGCCGGCGTGTAACCGTTGTCGAGTGCTGCCGCGTAGACGAACGGCTTGAAGGCCGAACCTGGCTGGCGCATCGCCTGGGTCGCGCGGTTGAACTCGGACTGCGAGTAGGAGAAGCCGCCGACCATGGCGAGCACGCGGCCGGTGTGCGGGTCCATGGCGACGAGGCCGCCCGACACCTCCGGCACCTGGCGCAACGCATAGCTGTCGCCTTCGTTCTTCTCGACATAGATGACGTCGCCGGCCTTCAGCACTTCGGAGGGCGAGTTGGCCTTCACGCGCTTTCCGTCGGCGACGTAGCGCATGGCAAAGCTCATGTCGTCTTTCGAAACGGTGCTCGTCTCGCGCTCCTTGGACAGCGCGCCTGATATCTCGCGCTTGGGCTGCAAGCCGATATCGAGGCCCGTCTTCGTGGCGTCGAGCACCACGGCGAGACGCCATTCCGGAATGTCGTCCAGCGCCTTGACCTCGCCGAGCGCCGTGCCCCAGTCAGCAGATATGTCGATGCTCTTGACCGGGCCGCGATAGCCGCGCAGGCGATCATATTTCTCCAGGCCCGACTGCATGGCCTTGCGTGCCATGGCCTGCAGTTTCGGATCAAGCGTGGTGCGGACAGACAGGCCGCCTTCATAGAGCGCGTCCTGGCCGTAGCGCGCGATCAGCTCGCGGCGCACTTCCTCGGTGAAGTATTCGCCGGCGAAGACATAGGTGCCGGTCCGGCGCGGCGTCACGCCAAGCGGCGAGGCCTTGGCCTTGTCGCCTTCTTCGCGCGACACGTAGCCGTTGGCGACCATCTGGTCGACCACCCAGTTGCGGCGCTCGATGGCACGGTCGGCATATTTGAACGGGTGATAGTTCGACGGGCCCTTCGGCAGCGCGGCGAGATAGGCGGCTTCAGCGACGGTCAGCTCGTTGACCGACTTGTCGAAATAGGTCAGCGCGGCACCCGCGATGCCGTAGGCACCGAGCCCGAAGAATATCTCGTTGACGTAAAGTTCGAGGATGCGGTCCTTCGAGTAGGCCTGCTCGATGCGGAAGGCCAGCACCATTTCCTTGATCTTGCGCTCGTAGGTCTGGTCCGAGCTCAGGAGGAAGTTCTTGGCGACCTGCTGGGTGATGGTCGACGCACCGACCTGGCGGCGGCCGGAACCGAAATTCTGGAAGTTGGTCAGCACGGCGCGCCCAAGGCCGGTCACGTCAATGCCGGGGTGATTGTAGAAGTTCTTGTCCTCGGCCGACAGGAACGCCGCCTTGACGCGATCAGGCACGGCCTGGATCGGCAGGTAGAGCCGGCGCTCACGCGCGAATTCACCCATCAGCGCGCCGTCCGAAGCGTGCACACGCGTCGTCACCGGCGGCTCGTATTTGGCGAGCACCTCGTAGTCGGGAAGCTCCTTGGTCAGCTGGCCGAGATAGATCGCCACGCCAGCTGCGACGACGAGCGCAAGCGTCGTGCCGATGCCGAAGAAATAGCCGATAAGACGAATCATGCCCGCTCCAGTACAAGGTCCGGGGATTCCCTAAACCAACCCGCCATCATCGCAAGCCGCAGGTACTGTCCCGATCCGCTAACGGCCACCCATGTCGCGCGGTTGTGGACAAAATACGGCAACAGCCCGCAAGCGCCAAATATTCTGGCCGAAAACACTAGAAATGCCCGTTCCGCCGCTTGCCGGCAATGCCAGCAAGCATGCCAGGCAAGTCGACTCAGCCGCCGGTTGCGCCGCGCTCGGCAACAAAGGCTGCCACCGCCTTGGAAATGCTCGTCGCGGCCTTCTCGCGCCAGTCGGCGCTGCGCAGTTGCTCTTCGTCCTGCGGATTGGAGAGATAGCCGAGCTCGACGAGGACCGACGGCACATCAGGCGCCTTCAGCACCCGGAAGCCGGCCGAACGATGCGGGTTGTTGATCATGCCGACCGTCGGCGACAACTCACCGACCAGCGAGCGCGCGAAACGCGTCGAAAAGCCATGCGTCTCGCGCCGGATCAGATCGACAAGAATGTCGGATACCGCGTGGTCTTCTTCGGCGACATCGACGCCAGCCAGTTGGTCTGAGAGGTTTTCGCGATCAGCCAGTGCCTGCGCGTCGGCGTCGGAGGCCTTGTCCGAGACGGTGTAGACGGTGGCACCTCGGATACCCTTGAGCCGGATCGTGTCGGCATGGATCGAAATGAACAGGTCGGCTTCCTGCTGACGCGCGATGCGAACACGGTCGTCGAGGCGGAGAAACTCGTCACCTTCGCGGGTCAGGACGACCTTGTAGGCCTTGTTGGCGGCGAGCTTGGCCTGCAGCTCCTTGGCGAAGGCGAGCGTGACCGTCTTCTCGACAGTGCCATTCAGGCCTTCGGCGCCACCGTCGATGCCGCCGTGGCCAGGATCGAGCACGATGGTGAACGGGCGGTCGCCGCGATGCGCGATCTTGCCGAGCCTGTCGGTCTTGGGTGTCGTCGAACCTGTCGTTTCAGCCTGGATGGCCAGCGCGGCATCGAACTCGCGCTCCGAGGCGGCGGCGATGTCGGCAACCAGGCGATAACCCGATCCGTCTTCATTCTTGAGAATGTCGACCTTCTCGACGTTGAACGGCCCCTTCGAGGTCACGATCAACCGCGAGGCGCCCTCGCCCGCGGCGCCATAACGCACGCTTTTGATGAGACCGCGCGGCTTCAAGTCCCTGGCGTCGATCGCGAGCGTCGCACCAGGAAGATCAACGACAAGTCGATGCGGGCTACGCAGCAAGAACCACTTCGGTTCGGGTTCCTTGTCGAAATTCATGACGATGCGCATATGAGTCGCGTCACCCGCCATCTTGTAGTCGAGCGTCCTGATCGTGTCGGCGGCGATTACCGGCTGGCAAAAGATGCCGGCAAAGATGGTGAGGAACGCCAAAGCCGCGAACACGATGCGGCGAACCGCGCCGCCGGGCTGAGTGCCCCCGAACGGGAAGCTCTTGCCAGTCAATGCCGCAGGCCCCATCTCAGTCTTGCCGCTCCAAAAGCAGGCGTACAGTCATTGCACGCCGTTACCATTCGCAGGCCGAACAGGCGGCCCCTCGATTAACGAGTGGTAACCAGAGAAGGTTAACCGAGTCTTTGTCGGAATGCTCCCCCCGACGTCGCCGCATCCGCCTTTGCCGGCATCGGAAATCAGGGTTGCGCTCAGTCTCGCCAAATCATAAAAGCGACATTGGATCACTGCAATCCAGGGCCCGCGCCCCCAGCGCCTTCCGCTAGGGAACCACGCGACGAGCGATGGCCCGGCTCGCAACAGAGACAGTTTCAGTGATCGCGACGAGATTCGCAGGCGCGGCCCGTGGCGGGGTAGCGACTGCGTTGGAAAAACGGCCCGGGCACCGTTCCGCGCCGGCTCTGTAAGAGCAAAGTAGCTGGTCCGGATTCCCGGGCTTCGATTTGAAACAAGGTTCCGCAAGGTCACGCATTGGCCACAGACGCAATCATGGACTGGTCCGCAGGTAACCGCGCCATCACGGCAGCGGGCGGCACCGCCATGGCGTTTTGGCTGCGACCGGCGGGCGCAAAATCATCCGGCACCCCCATTTCAGCGACCCCACGGCGGCGGACGAGTTCCCGCAGGCCGCAGCTGACGGCTGCCGGGAGGACAAATAATGCCCAACAAGATGCTGATAGACGCCTCCCACCCGGAGGAAACACGGGTTGTCGTTGTTCGCGGTAACCGTATTGAAGAATTTGATTTCGAATCACAGGACAAGAAGCAGCTCAAAGGAAACATCTACCTCGCCCGCGTAACGCGGGTTGAGCCGTCTCTCCAGGCTGCCTTTGTCGAGTATGGCGGAAACCGTCACGGCTTCCTCGCCTTCAGCGAAATCCATCCCGACTATTACCAGATTCCGGTTGCCGATCGGCAGGCGCTGCTGCGCGCCGAGGCGGAAGAAGCCGAGGACGAGGACGACGAAAACAACGACGGCGACGAGAGCAAGAGCCAGGATCGTAACCGTGGCCGCCGCAGGCGCCGCGGCGGCAAGAACCGTGACCGCAACGACGAGAACAAGCCGGAGGGTTCGGGCGACGACGACAGCGCGTCTTCCGAGGACGATGGCGATTCGATCGCCGCAAGCGATGCTTCGGACGCCAATGGTGACGAGCACGCCACAGAGACGTCCAGCGATGAAGGCAATGGCGGTTCCGACGAGCGCGAACCGACGTCGATCGCCGCATCGGTCGATGCCGACGTCGTGTCCGAGCGGGCTCCTGAGCCGACGGTCACCGAAAACGAAAACGGCGGCGTGATCGAGGAAGTGCATTCGACCCATCACGACGATCACGAGATCGAATCGGTCGGCGCCGAAGACGCACTCGAAGAGGTGCGCAACCGCCGCAAGCCGGTTCGCCGCCACTACAAGATCCAGGAAGTCATCAAGCGCCGCCAGATCCTGCTGGTCCAGGTGGTCAAGGAAGAGCGCGGCAACAAGGGCGCTGCTCTCACGACCTACCTGTCGCTCGCCGGCCGCTACTCGGTGCTGATGCCCAACACGGCACGCGGCGGCGGCATTTCGCGCAAGATCACCAACGCCCAGGACCGCAAGCGTCTGAAGGAGGTCGTTGCCGATCTCGAAGTGCCGAAGGGCATGGGCGTCATCCTGCGCACCGCAGGTGAAAGCCGCACCAAGGCCGAGATCAAGCGCGACTACGAGTACCTGATGCGCCTGTGGGAGAACGTCCGCAGCCTGACGCTGCAGTCGACGGCCCCGGCACTGGTCTATGAGGAGGGCAGCCTGATCAAGCGATCGGTGCGCGACCTCTACAACAAGGACATCGACGAGGTTCTGGTCGCCGGCGAAGACGGCTATCGAGAGGCCAAGGACTTCATGCGCATGCTGATGCCCAGCCATGCCAAGGTCGTCCAGCCTTACCGCGACATCACGCCGATCTTCGTACGCAGCGGCATCGAATCGCAGCTCGAACGTATGGTCCAGCCGCAGGTGACGCTGAAGTCGGGCGGCTACATCATCATCAACCAGACCGAAGCGCTGGTTGCCATCGACGTCAACTCCGGGCGCTCCACCAAGGAGCACTCGATCGAGGAAACCGCCCTTCACACCAACCTTGAAGCCGCCGAGGAAGTCGCGCGCCAGCTCAGGCTGCGCGATCTCGCCGGCCTGATCGTCATCGACTTCATCGACATGGAGGAGAACCGCAACAACCGTGCGGTCGAAAAGAAGCTCAAGGACTGCCTGAAGAACGACCGCGCCCGCATCCAGGTCGGCCGCATCTCGCATTTCGGCCTGATGGAGATGTCGCGCCAGCGCATCCGCGCCAGCGTGCTGGAATCGACGATGAAGCCCTGCCCGCATTGCGGCGGAACCGGTCATGTCCGTTCGGACTCGTCGGTGGCACTCCAGGTCGTGCGCGCGATCGAAGAGTTCCTGCTCAAGGACTCGCGCAGCCACATCACGGTCAAGACGCCGGTTGCGACCGCGCTCTACGTGCTCAACCACAAGCGCTCGACGCTGGTCGATCTCGAAAACCGCTTCGGTGTGACCGTCACACTCGAGGCCGATGACAGCGTCGGTTCGCAGAACCACGCCATCTTCCGCGGTGCCATTGCCGAGAAGCCGGCAAACTTCGCCCTGCCCGTCGCAGCTCCGGCCTATGAAGAGCCAGAGGAAATCGAAGACGAGATCGTCGAAGAGGAAGCAGAGACCGTCGTCGTCGAGGCGCAGCCCGCCCGCGCGCCGCAGCCGGCTGCGGCCGAAGGCGGCGAGCAGCACGACCGCAAGCGGCGCAAGCGCCGGCGTCGCCGTGGCGGCCGCGACCGTGACCGCGAGCATGGCGCTCCTCAGGAAGGTGCCGTCGTCGCTGGCGAGGCCAACGAAGCCGAAGATGGCGAAGAGGACGTCGCCGCTGAAGCCGTTGTGTCCGAGGAAGCCGGTGAAATCGCCGCTGTCGACGCAAGCGCTGCCGAAGATGCCGCCGCCAAGAAGCGCCGTCGCGGCAAGCGTGGCGGTAAGCGTAACCGCAAGGAAGACGACGAGCAGTCGGCGGAAGGTAGCGAACAGGTCGCAGGCGACGAAGGCGCCGCTGCCGAAACCGTTGCCAGCGAAGTCGTGACGGCGGAAGTGGCGGTGGTCGAGGTTGCCGCTGAAGAGCCGGAGGCCGTCATCGAAGCCAAGCCGAAGAAGGCGCCGCGCCGCTCGGCAAAGGCCAAGAAGGCTGAGGCCGAAGCAGCAGCCGCTGAAGCGCCCGCCGCCGAAGTCGTTGCCGAGGCTGCAGCGCCGGAAGCTGAAACGAAGCCCGGAAAGAAGGCGGCAAAGCCGCGTGCGCCACGTCGCAAGGCTGCCGCAGCCCCAGCCGAGGATGAGGTCGTCTCCGAAGCCCCCAGCACTGAACCCCCTGCCGCGGCTGCAATCGCGCCTGCGACGCCTGTCGTCACCTCGGTCGTCGAGACCGAAGAAGCTGCCGCTGGCGAAGCCAAGCCGAAAAAAGGCGGCTGGTGGCAGCGCAAGGGCTTTTTCTAATCTTCGATTTTTCCGACATTAAAGACCCCGGCCAGCATTCGCTGGCCGGGGTCTTCAATTTGTGAGATTATTTTGCTTGCCGTCCGACACCATTTGCACCGATATACGGCTCAGCAAATGGTTAGACTCATATTTTGCTTTTAATACTGCCCGGAGAGACGGCCGATGACGAGTGATAGCAAGATCGACATCCTAGGACTGACTGCCCATATCGTCAGCGCCTATGTAGAGAACAACAAGGTTCCTGCAACTGGCCTGCCAGAGTTGATCGCCAGCATCAACGCCTCGATCCTGTCGCTCGATCAGCCCGCCGAAGAACCTGTCGAAGCCCAGCAGCCGGCGGTGAACCCGAAGCGCTCGGTTCACCCCGACTACATCGTCTGCCTGGAGGACGGAAAGAAGTTCAAGTCGCTCAAGCGCCATCTCTCGGTTCATTTCGGGCTGACACCCGAAGAATATCGCGCCAAGTGGGGCCTGCCGGCCGATTATCCGATGGTCGCGCCGAACTATGCCGCTGCGCGCTCTCAGCTCGCAAGGTCGCTCGGCCTCGGGCGAAAGGCAGCTTCCGCGTCCTCGAAGGCGGCGTCAGCACCTGCCAAGACACGCGGCCGCGCCAAGAAGGCATAATCTCCGGGAATTCAGTTACGCGCTTCGGGCCTCCCGGAGCGCGTTTTTTGTTGCGCAGTTTTTATGCGGCGACCACGTCCGCCGAAAAACGCAGTTCGCGCATCGGTCGCACGCGCTGCGTCGTCCGGTCATAGATCGGATCGGCCTTGTAGGCGTCCAGCGCCGCCTGGTCGGCAAACTCTGCATAAACGACGATGTCGATCTCGTCGGAGTACCAGTCGACCTTGGTGTTGACGGTCACTTCGAAGACCGTGGAATGCGGAATGCTGCCAAGCGCCGACAATTCCTCGCGGATCATCTCGACGTCCTGTTTCTGCCGCGCACTGAAAAACACGATGTGCCGGATCAAGCCGCGACTCCTTCTGCTGCTTTCGCTGGCGCCTTTTGGGTCGGCTTTCAGCCGGCGTCAATCGGGCAAAAGGCAGCAGCGGATGTCGGACAGCAGATCTGTCAGCCGGTGACCATCCTGACGACGCGATGCACCTCGCGTACACCTTTGGCGGTCGCGTCGCCGTGGTTGTAGAGCATGTCCCAGATGAGGAACAAGGCGACGCACATGATCGCAATGACGTAGCGAATTTGATGTCCTCCCCTGAGCGGCGCAGCAGCCTGGGAAACGATATGCGCCGTCGGCTCACCTTAGAGCATTAGCGTACTCTAATAACAAAGGAAATCGACGCTGCACGGGATTGCATCAGGGCAATCCCGGAGGGCTCCCCTCTGGCATATCAGCGCTTGCCAGATGTCACTTGAAGTTGGAGATTTTGACGGTGAAGATCACGACAGATTCACCGCAGCACGCGGAAGTCTTGGCGGATCCAAGCCAAGTCGATCGCGAGCTGACCGGAGATGCGTCCGGCGGCGCGTCCCCGATCAGATGAGCGAACGGTGCACTGGCTTGGAGCAACGCGCCCGACACGCCGTATCGGGCAGCAACTTTGGGACGTCGAGATGGCCCAGCGTAACGCGGACGGTTTCACGAATCAGGGCGTGACGAAGCTTCACGAAGGCAATGTCGCGGACTTTGCCAGAGGTTTGCCGGCGCGCGTACGTATGACGCTGTCTGCAGCACTGCATCTGCCGCGCGGTTCGCTCAAGGTGAAGATGCCTGACGGACGCAGCATCCTGGTCGGCGGTAAGGCGCCAGGACCGGAAGCGGAGATTGTCCTGCACAACTGGAAGCTACCGTCGCGCGCCTTCAGCGGCGGCACGATCGGGGTCGCGGAATCCTACATCGACGGCGACTGGGACAGCCCCGACGTCACCAGCTTCCTCGAGTTGTTCGTGGTCAACAGCGAAGCCGGCGAAGGTGTCGCCGGCGGCGCCAACTGGCTGCTGACAACCATTCAGCGCATTCGTCACTGGCTGAACGACAACACCCGCACCGGCTCGAAGAAGAACATTTCCGCGCATTACGACCTTGGCAACGCCTTCTACAGTCAGTGGCTCGACCCGAGCATGACATACTCGTCGGGGCTTTTTGCCACCGGCGCCAATGATCTTGCCGGCGCGCAGACCGAAAAGTACCGGGCGCTGGCGCGCGACACCGGTATCGGCCCGAATGACCATGTGCTGGAGATCGGCTGCGGCTGGGGCGGCTTCGCCGAGTTTGCGGCGCGCGAGATCGGCTGCAAGGTGACCGGGCTCACGATCAGCCGCGAGCAGTTCGACTTTGCCCAGAAGCGCATCCACAATGCCGGGCTTGCCGACAAGGTCGAGCTCAAGCTGCAGGATTATCGCGACGAGACCGGCCGCTACGACCGCATCGCATCGATCGAGATGTTCGAGGCCGTCGGCGAAAAATACTGGCCGGCCTTCTTTGCCAAGATGAAGCAGTGCCTGCCCTCGGGCGGCACGGCGGGCCTGCAGATCATCACCATCAATGAGGCGGCCTATCCCGTGTACCGGAAGCGGCCGGATTTCATCCAGCGCTACGTCTTTCCCGGTGGCATGCTGCCGACGCCGACGCTGCTCAAGTCGCTCGGCACCGAGCACGGCCTCGACTATCTGCGCGAGCGCGTCTTTCCGCAGGATTATGCCCGTACCCTCGCCGAATGGCGCACCCGCTTCTGGTCGTCCTGGGAGCGCATCGTGCCGCTCGGCTTCGACGATCGCTTCAAGAAGCTCTGGGAGTTTTATCTCCATTATTGCGAGGCAGGCTTCCGCGCCGAGTATATCGACGTCAGGCAAGTGGTCTACAAGGCCTAGGCGCGTTAAGCTAAACAGGACAAGGGGCGGAGACCGGTGCTCTTCGCCCCCGTCTCGATTTGACTAGGCCTGACCTGCGCAAGAATCAGCGACGTTCTTCCTGCTTGTAATCTTCGATCTCGGCACATCCAAGGCCGCAATTCCCGATGAATTCTTGAAATAGTCTTCAATTTGCGCATTTCCGCCGTGAAAATGCCTGCTCGCTCCTCTGTATCATTGTCTCGGTCGGGGCAACGGAGGGACAACCTGGCATGCGCAAGCGCAATATTATCTTGCTTCTGGTCGTTACGGCCGCTGGAGCCGTCTATCTCAACAACACGTCGCTGCTCTCGGACCGAGCCGCCGGAAAGCCCGTGGTGCTGGCCCATCGCGGGCTGGCGCAGGAATATGATCGTACCGGACTGACCAACGACACCTGCACTGCCGAGCGCATGCTTCCGCCTCGGCACGACTATCTCGAAAACACCGTACGTTCGATGGACGCAGCCTTCAGGCGTGGCGCCGACGTGCTGGAACTCGACGTGCACCCCACCACCGACGGCAAGTTCGCGGTCTTCCACGACTGGACCGTAGATTGCCGCACCGAAGGCAACGGCGAGACGCGCAGCCATTCGATGGCGGATCTCAAGAAGCTCGATGTCGGCTATGGCTACACCGCCGACGGTGGCAAGACGTATCCCTTTCGTGGCCAGGGTGTCGGCCTGATGCCATCGCTCGACGAAGTGATGGAGCGGTTCCCCGATCGGCGCTTCCACATCAACGTCAAAAGCAACGACGCCAAGGAGGGTGAGGCATTGGCGGCCTTCCTGTCGGCCCTGCCCAGGGAACGCCAGGCCGCCCTGACCATCGTTGGTGGCGACAGGCCGTTGCAGGCGGTCAAGGCCGCCCTGCCCGACATGCGGACCCTCAGCAAAAAGTCGCTGACCCGCTGCCTGCTACGCTACGCGGGGCTCGGCTGGAGCGGCTACGTGCCGGAAGACTGCCGCGGCACGACGCTTGGCGTACCGATCAACTTCGCACCGTGGCTGTGGGGTTGGCCGGACCGCTTCCTCGACCGGATGGAAAGTGCCGGCACCAACGTCTACCTGTTCGGCCCTTATCACGGCGGCGGCTTCTCCGATGGCATCGACGACCCCGCCATCATCGAAACGCTACCAGCCGGCTATTCGGGCGGCATTTCGACCGACGCACTCGAGCTGGTCATGCCGGCACTCGAACGCCGGAGCAACTGACCAACCTTTGCGCAGATGAAAGGGCCGGCCGGATTGCTCCAGCCGCCCTCCCCAATCAGGTTCCTAATCTCAGAGCGTGATGCGGTATTTGGCAAAACCCTCTGCGCCGTCGCCCGCCGGCTCGATCTTGACCGCCTTGACCTCTGATATGTGGTCCTTGGCCTTGGGGCCGGTCTCGAAGATTACCGAGGCCCCCGCAACCGGCGCGAACGACCAGTTGGAGTCGGCAGACGGATTGATCGTGCCCTGGTCGACGATGTAGCGCACGATCACGTCGCGGTTGGTGTCGGGTGCCTCGAAGACAAGCTTCGACGCGTTGATCTCGGGGAAGTTGCCGCCGCCGCCGGCGCGATAGTTGTTCGACGCGACAACGAATTTCGCTGCGGGATCGATCGGCTTGCCCTCGAACATCAGATCGACGATGCGATTGGAGTTCGCATCCAGGACCACACCCTTCGGATCGTACTTCGGCGGCTGCGCCAGGTCGATTCTGTAGGTCACGCCGTCAATGACGTCGAAATTGTAGGACGGGAAGTCTGGATTGATCAGCACCTGGTCGGCCTTGCCAGGCTCGATCCTGTTGAAGATGCCGGCCGACATTTCCAGCCACTCCTTGACTTGGGCGCCGGTCACCGCAACCGCCTGCACCGTGTTGGGATAGAGGTAAAGGTCGGCGACGTTCTTAATCGCGACGGCGCCGGCCGGGACATCGGTGTAATAATCCGGCCCGCCACGTCCGCCCGACTTGAAGGGTGCCGCGGCCGAGAGCACCGGCAGGTCCTTGTGCTCGGTGTCCTTGAGCATGTCCTTGATGTACCAGATCTGCGCCTGGCTCACGATCTGGACCGAAGGATCGTCGGCAACCAGGGCGAAATAGGAATAGAGCGGCGCCGACGTCTTGCCCACGGGCGTGCGCACATAGGCGAGTGTCGCCTCATGCTCCTCCTTCGCGGCAGCCTCGACCGCGGCCTTGCTCTCGACCGTCGGCACCACCTTCTTGTCGACACGCTTGGAGATCGGACGCGCCTCGCTGGTCGAGCTGACCACCTTCCAGCTGTTGCTGTCGCGTTCCAGCAAAAGGTCGATCAGGCCAAGATGCGAGCCCCAGAAGCCGCCCATCACGCCCGGCTTGCCGTTGATCGTGCCCTTGGCGTTATCGAGCCCCTCGACCTTGTCGAATTTTGGTCCGGGGAAATCGAGATGGCTGTGGCCGGTGACGATCGCATCTATGCCATCGACGCCGGCCAGCAGGATGGAGGCGTTTTCGAGATTTTCGGCTGCCTGCGGCGTGCCCATGCCGGAGTGCGAGAGCGCGATGACGATGTCGGCGCCCTGCTCGCGGATCTCGGGCACCCAGGCCTGGGCTGCCTTGACGATATCGCGGGTCATCGCCTTGCCGTGCAAATGGCGCGAATCCCAGGTCATCACCTGGGGCGGCACGAAGCCGATCAGGCCGATGCGGATCGGATGCTCCGCACCCGAGCCATCCTTCACCTTTTTGTCGAGGATCACATAGGGCTTGAGGAACAACTCGTCCTTGGTCGCGTCTGCGGCGAGCGCGCCCTTTGTCAGGTTGGAGCAGACGACGGGGAAGTTCGCGCCGGCGAGCACCTTGAACATGTAGTCGAGGCCGTAGTTGAACTCGTGGTTGCCCAGCGTCGAGCAATCATAGCCCAGCGTGTTCATCGCCTTGATGATCGGATGGACGTCGCCATCCTTCATGCCGCGCTGATAAGCCATGTAGTCGCCCATCGGGTTGCCCTGCAGGAAATCGCCATTGTCGACCAGGATCGAGTTGGCGGCTTCAGCGCGGATGGCGTCGATGATCGAAGCGGTGCGGGCAACGCCCATCGTGTCGTTCGGCTTGTCGGCATAGTAGTCATAGGGAAACACGTGGACATGCAGATCGGTGGTTTCCATGATGCGGAGATGCGCCTGATTTGCCTGGGCGCGTGCCGAAAAGGGATGGAGCATCACAAGTGCACCCGCTGCAGCCGATCCCGCCAGGAAAGAACGACGAGATACAGGTTGATTCACGTTGGACATTTTCATTCTCCAGGAAATGAACTGACAGTATTTAGCCGGCGTCCCAAAGATCAAATGTCGCGCCAAAATTCACGCGAGTCCAGCCGACTCGTATGACACCCTCGCGACATTACTCGGGGAATGGATTGGTCCAGCGCGATGCCGCCCATTTCGGCCTGGTTTGTTTCTGCTCAGAGCAGATCCGGCCTTATTCCCATAACGGTGCGATCGACGATCTCGCGCAGGGCGAAGGATGAATTGATCTTGGTGACGTGCGGCATCGCCGACAGCCATTCCTTGTGGATGCGCTCGTAGTCGGGCAGATCACGGGCGGCAATGCGCAGGATGTAGTCGTATTCGCCCGACATGAGATGGCAGGACAGGACGTTGGGGCAGCGCTTCACCGCGACCTCGAAGTCCGAAAGCGTCTTCTCGAACTGGCCCGACAGCGAGATATGCACGATGACGGTCATCTGGTGACCCAGCGCGACATTCGAAAGCCGGGCGTGGTAGCCGCTGATGATGCCCGATTTCTCCAGGTTGTCGAGCCGGCGCGAGCAGGCCGATTGCGACAGCCCGATCTTTTCGGCCAATGCCGCATTGGGCATCCGCCCATCCTTCTGCAGCGCGTCCAGAATGGCGATATCGATCCTGTCCAACGGCATTCTTCGAATTTCCTTCGATAATACAGAGGATATGCGCAAAAATTACCGAACACCCCATGGTAGCGCAACCGTTTTCGCAAACATATTCGAAACGATTCGTGATTGACTTCGTCATCGGGAGAGAAGGCCAAAATGGCTGCGGAGGAGCAGGAAGATGCGCGTAGGTTGTCCCAAGGAAATCAAGAATCATGAGTACCGTGTCGGGCTGACGCCCGGTTCGGTTCGCGAATATGTCGCCCACGGCCACGAGGTTCTGGTCGAGACCGGCGCCGGCTCAGGCATCGGCGCCGACGACAATGCGTACCGCGCGGCCGGCGCCCAGATCGCCAAGACCGCCGAGGAGGTGTTCACCCGCTCCGACATGATCGTGAAAGTCAAGGAGCCGCAGCCCAAGGAATGGGCGCAACTGCGAGACGGCCAGATTCTCTATACCTACCTGCATCTTGCGCCCGATCCCGAACAGACAAAGGGGCTCGTCGCCTCGGGCGTGACTGCCGTCGCCTATGAGACGGTGACCGACGATCGCGGCGGCCTGCCGCTGCTGGCGCCGATGTCCGAAGTTGCCGGTCGCCTGGCGATCCAGGCGGGGGCCACCGCGCTACAGAAGGCCCATGGCGGCCGTGGCGTTTTGCTCGGCGGTGTGCCGGGTGTGCTGCCTGGCAAGGTCGCAGTCATCGGCGGCGGCGTCGTCGGCCTGCATGCGGCGCGCATGGCCGCCGGGCTCGGCGCCGACGTCAGCATCATCGACCGCTCGATCCCGCGCCTTCGGCAGCTCGACGACCTGTTCGCCGGCCGTGTACACACGCGCTACTCGACAGTCGAGGCGCTCGAGGAAGAGTGTTTCTCGGCAGATCTCATCATCGGCGCTGTGCTTATCCCCGGCGCTGCCGCGCCCAAGCTGGTCAGCCGTGAAATGCTGTCGGGCATGAAGAAGGGTGCGGTGCTCGTTGATGTCGCCATCGACCAGGGCGGCTGCTTCGAGACTTCGCACGCCACCACCCATGCCGACCCGACCTACGAAGTCGATGGCATCATCCACTATTGCGTCGCCAACATGCCGGGTGCTGTGCCGGTCACCTCGGCGCATGCGCTCAACAACGCAACGCTGCAATACGGCCTAGCGCTCGCCGACCGCGGCCTGAAAGCGCTCGCCGACGAGCCGCATTTGCGCAACGGCCTCAATGTCCACCGCGGTCGGATCACCAATCGCGCGGTCGCCGAAGCGCTCGGCTATGAGATGACGGAAGCAAAGTCGGCACTGGCCGCCTGATTCTCTTTGGAGTTGCGATCAAGCGCCCGCCGCAGCGATGCGGCGGGCATTTTCTTGTCTGTCGATCCCTCGCCGGCTCGGCTTCGGCAAGATACTACCAAAAATAGTTTGCGCTTCGGCACGGATTTGCCCACCCGTGACATCTTAGCTGCATCAAACGCAACGCAGGCGTGCCATGACTGCATGGGGTTGCGACATTGGGCGTGGGCAAGACCTTCGAAATGCTTCCCCCCCGGGCAATCGGGGCAGTTGCGATGGCACGTCGGCAGATTCCGCTGAAGAGCAGCAGGATTTGCCGCCAAGCCATTGGTGCTTGAGGATATTTCGTGGTCCAGACGTTCATGCCGGGAAGCTAAATTGCCTGCGAGTGTGACATTTTAGTTGCACCGTAAGCAACCTAGGCGTGCTAGCAAGGCGACATTGGGTAAGGTTGGGGTAGTAAATTATGAAATTTGGCAAGACTTTGCAGGCGCTGTTGCTTGGCGCTGTGTCGGCTGTTGCGATCAACTCGGCAGCCCTTGCGGCTGATTCAGTCGCGGAAGCGCCAGCGGCAGGCTTCAACTGGAGCGGTCTCTATGTCGGCTTCGGTGGTGGCGTCGGTGCGGTCAAGCACGGCCTGGAAATTGCAAATCCGAACGGTCCGGAAACCATGGGCCTGCCTGACCTCGGTGGCGGCGGCGTCTTTGGCGAAGTGACCGTCGGCTATGACTACATGGTGTCGGACCGGTTCCTGCTCGGCGCATTTGCCGATGGCCATTTCGGCAATATCGGCCTTTCGCTCGAGGCTGCCGGCGGCTTTGCCGACGCAACACTCAACAACACCTACGGCTTCGATGTCGCAGCTCGCGCAGGCTATCTTCTGACGCCGACGACGCTCGGCTATGTCCTCGGCGGATACAGCTGGCAGCAGTTCAAGCTCGACGGCACGATCGTCGGCACGCCTTTCGAGTTCGACGAAAGCCGAAGCGGCTATGTGCTCGGCGTCGGCCTCGAAACAGTGGTCAGCGGCAACTGGACCCTCAAGTCAGAATATCGCTACGCCAACTATGGCAATGACACCGTCGTCGACCTGGGCGGCACCGGCCTGCTCAACGTCGCACCGACCACCCACACGTTCCATGTCGGCGCCAACTACCGCTTCGGCGGTCAGAATGGCGGCGGCACGTCCTTTGCAGCGCCCGCCTATAGCTGGACCGGCTTTTACGTCGGCGGCGCGCTCGGCGCAGGCGCCATTACCGATGAGATCAACCTTGGCGGCGGTGCGGCCTCGTTCAATGGCATCGGCGGCGAAGGCGCCTTCGGCGAGCTGAGCGTCGGTTACGACCACGAACTGAACGGCAACTGGGTTGTCGGCATCATGGTCGACGGTCGTTATTCAGGGATGAGCACGCAACTGTTTGATGCTTCGGCATTGGGCGGCCCGAAGCTCGAAGGCAAAGCCGACTACGGTTTCGACATATTGGCCCGAGTTGGCGCCAAGGTGAACGAATCGACCCTGGCATATGTGATCGGTGGCTATAGTTGGCAGCACGTCACAGAAGACAGGCTTGATGGCGCCGATGTCACCGAGTTTGATTGGAGCGTTGGCGGCTTCTCGGTCGGTGGCGGCCTCGAAACGGCTGTGACCAACAACATGTCCGTCAACCTCGAGTATCGCTACTCGAAGTTTGAAGGCCAGGACTACGACAGCGGCGGCATGTGGGAAACGGTTCCCGCCTTCCACACCGTCCGCGTCGGTGCGAAGTACAAGTTCAACTGAGACCGTTTCAGGCAAACGGCCCCAACCCGCCGCAGCGATGCGGCGGGTTTTTTGTTTGCGGTTCAGTTAGATAGCAACGCCGTTTGATTTGCCTTCTTGGTCCAGTTCGATCCGGCACTGGTAGCAATTGTTCTTTGCCGAGCGCATGTGCACGTAGGCCACTTCGGGTCGCTGGAGCAGCATTTCGGCGCGCTCACGGATTTCGGGCGTCGGCGTCACCGCCCCCGTGCCATAGACGATACGATCGTCGGCGCTGTAACCGCGCAGAATGTAGTCCTTGGTTCGGGTAAACAGTTCAGGCAATTCTGCCGCTTCTGGCGCGCGCGGGCATTCATCGGCATGCAGAAAGATCGGCCCGGTTTCGGCATAAGGCTGAACTGCCGGAAACGGCCTGTAGGCAAGAATGAGATAACCCTCGCCGGCACCGACATTGGTCAGGCAATGGCGGCACGGCACGCCGTCGCCATCGGAGACCCTGCGCTCCGGTGTCATGCCATAGGCGTCAGGCCCGCCCTGCTGGAGTGCCCGCACCGCCTCTGTGGGCAGGCCATGGAAAATGATGCTCATAACGACAATCCTCGTTGATCGATTGTCGCAAGCTATGGCGAGCGCAGGCATGCGCCCACCCGATTTCCTGCACCACCTGTTTCCTAAACAGACAGCGTTTCGTCCATCAGCGCGTCGAGCACCCTGACCAGGCCGGTGAATTCGCGCACCCGACGAACGGCAAGCAGGGTGCCGGCGACGTAAGGCACTGCCGAGGTGCCGGCATCGTGGCGAATGGTCAGTCGCTCCTCAGGCAGACCGAAAACGGCTTCGCAGGACAGCTGATAGGATGGCAGGCGCAGTGAATGGACCTGCACCGCCGTACCCTCGCCCAGCTTGGCGCCACGGGCTTCCGGATGCCCGTAAACTTCCGAGGTCGGCAAGGCCGTCGGCGCACCGCGAATCTCGGACAGCGTCTCGGCCAGCTCGAGCGCGGTGCCAGAGGGGGCGTCGGCCTTTCTTGCGCTGGCATAGTCGATGATTTCGACGTCGGGCACATATTGCGCCGCCATCAGCGCAAACTTCTTCATCAGGGTCGCGGTGATCGAATAGTTGCCGGCGGCAACGACACCGACGTTGTTGGCGCGGGCCGCCGCGTTGATCTCGCGGTAATCAGCAGCCCTCAGTCCTGATGTGCCGATGACGACATGGCAGCCGCGCGAAATGGCGAGCATGGCATGGTCGCGCACGGCAACCGGCTTGGTGTAGTCGACGACGACATCACAGGGCGCGGCCAGGGCCTCGGCAAGCGTGGCACTGATCCTCTGGCCGCTCGGCTGACCACCTGTCGCCACGCCAACGTCGTGGCCGGCAGCCCTGCGTGCGACTGCGCCGACAAGCCGCATGTCGCCTTGCCCCTCTATTGCCGGGACAAGCGCCTTGCCAACCCAGCCGGTGGCACCGGCCATCACCACTCTGATCGTCATCTTTTGCCTCCAATTTGGTATACTGTATACTACATTGGAGGACGCAAATAAAGCCCGGCTCTCGCAAGCCGGGCTTGTTGGCGCTGAAAATCGCTCGATGCTAGCGGATGAACGCGTCGTAGCGGCGCAGCGTGACGCGGCGGTTGCGCCAGTTCTCGTTCTGGGTCGGCACCAGCAGGAACTCCTCGCCATAACCCACGGTTTCCAGCGCATAGCGAGGGATGCCGAACTCGCGCACAAGGGTCTGCTTCAGCGAGGCGGCGCGGCGCTCCGACAAGGCCTGGTTCGACGAAAACGAGCCGACGGCATCGGTATGGCCTTCGATCAGCACACGCGCATCCGGGTCGCGGCGCAGGATGCGGTCCAGAGCGTTGGCGATGTTCTCGACCTTGCCATATTGCGAATAAGGCACCTCGGCCGAGCCGAAGGCGAAATTGATCGACTGGATGTCGATCGACGGCGCCATGCGGCGCAGGTCGGGCCGGCGCTTGAATTCACGAACGGTGACGCGCTGGTTGGGCCTGAGCTTCATTGTCGGTGCGGCCTGAAGCTGGCGCTCGATCTGCGACGCCGAAGGCGTCGTCGCCTGCGCGGCAGCGAGCGAAGGCGCGGCAAGCACGGCGATCAGCGCTGCGGCAAGCGTACGGCGGTTCAACATCCTCATTCTCCTTGCATATTTGTTGCGTGGAAAATGCCAGAACCGACATGAAGCAGCGATGAACGGGCGGTTCAGGCTGGGTTGTGCGCCATTACGGCCGCATCACGCTTGCCGAACGTTCGGCAAAGCTCATGGTGCGAACCGTTTCGGTTTTCTGAGCAACTGGCGAAAAACCCATCTTCTGGTAGAGCGGCAAGGCCGCAGGATGGTCGAGGGTGCAGGTCTGAACCGTCACCTTGTGCGGCCTGTAGGTCCACGCCGCTGCGATCGCAGCCCCCAGGAACCAGCGGCCGATACCCTGCCCGGTGGCGTGTTCCATCATGCCGAAATAGGCGAGTTCAACCTCTTCGGGCAGATGCGGCTTGATGTCCATGAAGCCCGCCGGCGCGCCATCGAGATAAAGCACCCTGATGTCGCGGTCCTCGCGATGCAGACCGGCGGCAAGTTCTTCGTCATTGAGCCTCAGGCTGTTGACCCAATGCCATTTGCGGCCGACGCGGTCGGCGAGATAGCGGTAGTAGTGCAGCGGAATGTCACGCGTCCTCAGAAGCGCGATCTGGCGATTGACCGGCAGCGGCGGCGTGTAAACAGGTGGCGTGTGCATTTCCAGAAAGGTGACCGTCACCTCGATGTTCTCGCTGCGGTCGACGGCCATGCTCATGCTTTCCCCGTCACGACAGGCGTGTCGGACATGCCGCCCCATTCGGTCCAGGAACCATCGTAAAGCCTGACGTCGCCGTGCCCGAGCGACTGAAGCGCAAGCGTGATGACGGCAGCGGTAACGCCCGAACCACAGGAGGTGACGACAGGCTTCGTGAGATCGAGCCCCGCCGCCTCGAGCGTTGCCTTCAGCCGGTCGAGCGGCAGAAGCTCGCCATTCTCCGACAACGTCACCGACGGCACGCTGTGCGCACCCGGCATGTGGCCGGAGCGCAGGCCAGGACGCGGTTCTGGATCGGTGCCCTCGAAGCGTCCGGCAGAACGCGCGTCGGCGATCTGGGCACTGCCCGTGTCGACGATCTTGCGCATCTCGGCCAGCGAAACGACCTTCGAAGCGTCATAGTCGACGTGGAACACGCCGGGCGCGGTCTTGGTCGGCTCGGCGGTCACCGGTCTACCAGCCGCCTTCCAGCGGTCGAAGCCACCGTCGAGAATGTAGACCTGGAACACGCCCATGATCCGGAACATCCACCAGACCCGCGGTGCCGTCTGGAACCCCGGGCCGTCATAGATGACGATGGTGTCGTCCGCCGAAATCCCCATCGAGCCTGCGAAACGTGCAAACAGAGAGGGTGACGGCAGCGTGTGCGGCAGTGCAGAATCCGGATCGACGATCAGGTCCTGGTCGAAGAACACCGCACCCGGGATGTGGGCGGCGTCATATTCGGCGCGCGGGTCGCGTTTCTGCGCCGGCATGTACCAGGAAGCGTCGACGATCGACAGGCCGGGCGTACCTAGCCGCATTTCCAGCCAGTCCGCATCGATGACGAAGGCGCTCTTGTCACTCATGGCAACGTCTCCAGGTTCAATTGGCAGGCATCGCGCCGAAGCGGATGCGGAAGCGGCGGTTTTCCCGCCCCTTCTTTTCGATCTTGCCGATATGGATCTCGCCGATTTCGGCAGTGCTGGCGACATGGGTTCCGCCGCAGGGCTGGCTGTCGACCGAGGCATTGTCGCCGATGCAGACGAGCCTGATCTTGCCGGTGCCGGATGGCGGGCGCACATTCTTGGACTTCACCAACGTCGGATTGGCGGCAAGCTCGGCGTCGGAAATCCAGCTGGTGTAGATCGGATGGTTGGCGCGGACGAGCTCCATCAACCTGGCGGTCACATCTTCCCTCGTGAAGCCGGCGTCGGGGATGTCGAAATCGACGCGCGAATCCTCCTCGCTGACCGACGCTCCGGTGATCGGGTACGGACAGACCACCGTCAACAGATGGCAGGCCGCGTGCATGCGCATCAACAGAAGCCGCCGCGGCCAGTCGATCGCCAGCCTCAACCGCTCGCCAACCTCGGGTACTCCCTGTTCCAGAGCGGGCACATGGATGATCTCGTCCTTGCTTTCACCCGTGATCGTGGCCTCCACAGCGATCCGGCTGCCGTCCTCGCGCACCAGGATGCCGGTGTCGCCGGGCTGGCCGCCCGAGGTCGCATAGAAGATCGTCCGGTCGAGGATAATGCCGCCGCGCTCATTGACGCCGACGACACTGGCCTCGGTCTCGCGGAGATAAGAATCCTCGCGAAACACCGCCTCGGTCGAAAATGCCATCACGCCACCTGCTCGAACGGCACCGAAATGCTGGGCTCGGTCTCCATCCAATCGGGCACAGGCAGGCTCTTGCTACGCAGGAAATCAGGGTTGAACAGCTTGGACTGGTAGCGCGTGCCGAAATCGGCAAGGACCGTCACGATGGTGTGCCCAGGGCCGAGCTGTCTTGCCAGCCGGATCGCGCCGGCAATGTTGATGCCGGTCGAGCCGCCAACGCAGATACCCTCTTCCTGGATCAGCCCGAAGACGATCGGCAATGCTTCCTCATCGGGGATTTGGTACGAAAAATCCGGTGTAAAATCTTCCAGATTGGCGGTGATCCGGCCCTGGCCGATGCCTTCGGTGATCGAACTGCCTTCGGCTTTCAATTCGCCCGAAGTGTAGTAGCTGTAGAGCGCAGCACCCAAGGGATCGGCGATGGCGATCTTCACGGCAGCACTCTTTGCCTTCAGCCCGATCGCTACGCCCGCAAGCGTGCCGCCGGTGCCGACGGCCGAAACGAAACCGTCAACCTTGCCGCCGGTCTGCTGCCAGATTTCCTCGGCCGTGGTGCGGATATGGCCTTCGCGGTTGGCGACGTTATCGAACTGATTGGCCCAGATGGCGCCGTTCGGCTCGGTTTTCGCCAGTTGCTCGGCCAGGCGACCGGAAACCTTCACGTAGTTGTTCGGGTTCTTGTAGGGAACGGCCGGAACCTCGATCAGCTCGGCACCGAGCAGGCGAAGCGCATCCTTCTTTTCCTGGCTCTGCGTGTCGGGAATGACGATCACAGTGCGGTAGCCGAGCGCCTTGGCAACGACGGTCAGGCCGATGCCGGTATTGCCGGCCGTGCCTTCGACGATGACACCGCCGGGCCGCAGCAGCCCGCGTTTTTCGGCGTCGCGGATGATGAACAGGCCGGCGCGATCCTTGACCGATTGCCCCGGGTTCATGAACTCGGCCTTGCCGAGTATCTCGCAGCCGGTTTCCTCCGAGGCCCGCTTGAGCCGGATGAGAGGCGTATTGCCGATGGCATCGATCACCGAGCGCATGAAGATTCCTTCCTAATTCGCCTGAGAACCCTAGAAATGTGAGCTCGCGCTTTCAAGGGATGAAATTCTCTGGACCAGTCGCATCCCGACGTCAACGCGCGCAAGCCCCCTCCCTGACCAGTCAAGGCACCATCATCACGGTGCTTCCTAAAACAGCCTTTCCATATGCATGCCGCCCGGCTAGAGCTACGCAATAGCTACTGCCCAGAGGTTAGAAGTGAGCACATACCGGGCCGACCCGGAACACGGGGTCGCGTGGATTACCGGCGGCAGCACCGGTATTGGCCGCAGCGTGGCCCGCTTGTTGGCAAAACAAGGCTACACGGTTGCCGTCACCGTCCGGGCCAACGACCCGCTCGATACTCTGATCGAGGAAACACGCGGCATGGCCGGAAAGGTGCTGGCCTTTCCCTCCGACGTCACCGACGAGGCTGGAATGGCTGCCGCCGTCGCCGCCATCGAAGCGCAGGCCGGGCCGATCGTGCTCGCGATCTTCAATGCCGGGTCCTACATGCCGGTAACCGGCGAAAACCTGCGCATGGAAGCCTTCCGCCAGAGTTTCGCCGTCAACGTCTTCGGCGTCATCAACGGCCTGGTTCCTGTGATCGAGCGGATGCGCAATCGTGGCCGCGGACATATCGTCTTCATGGGCTCGATCAGTTGTTATTTCGGCTGGCCGACGACGGCCGCCTACGGCGCCACAAAGGCAGCCGTCAACATCATCGCCGAAGCGCTGAAGTTCGACTTCGACAAGATGAACATCCGCACCCAGGTGATGAACCCCGGTTTCATCGACACGCCGCTGACCCAAAAGAGCGCCTATTACATGCCTGCGATGATGCCGGTCGAGGCGGCCGCCGAACGGGTCTGCAAGGCGATACGCAAGAGCGGTTTCGAGGTCACCTTCCCACGCCGCCTGACATGGGCAATGAAGCTGTTGTTCCTGCTGCCGCGACCATTGCGCGAAATGGCGCTGCGCGTTGCCACCCGCTGGAAGATGGAGCCCTTGATCTATCTCAGGCGCTCGAGCTTCGACTGATCCTCGACCACGACCTCGGGCTTTGCGTCACGTGCCCAGAGGTAGATGACGATCGCCGCCCCCAACATCAGCACATAGAACCAGAACAGCGCCGAATAGGCTGCCGTCGGCTGACCCGGCAGCAGATTGGCGGTGACCACTGCGCCTGTCGCGAATTGCATCAGTCCCACGCCGCCGATGGAGAAGAAGTTCATCAGCGTTACGCCCCGCCCGATCAGGTGCGGCGGCAGGAATGCGCGCGCATGCGCCATCAGCAGGCCGTAGGCACCACCAGACACGCCGATGATCACGAAGATGAGCGTGACGGTGGTGACGTCGGTGACGACGTTCAGCGCGAGATAGAGGATCGCCATGAGGCCGATGGTGTTGCCGATGACAGCCACCCACTTGCGGGTGCGGAACATCGTGTCGAGCGGGCCATAGACAAAGGCGCCGGCGACCATGGCGAGCGCCATGAAGAACGTCACCTGCCCGATCAGCAGCGCGTCGGCGCCGTAGACATCGACGAGATAGGGACCGGACCAGAGCCCCCTGATGCCGGTCGTCGGCGCATAATTGATCGCGGTCAGTGGGATGATCGGCCAAAGGACACGCATTCGCAGCAGTTCGAGATAACCGCCGAAACCGATATTGCCCTCTTTCATGTCCTCCGGCGATTTCGGATCACGCACGGCGACCAGCACGGCAAGTGCCGCGGCAATGGTAATGACACCCAGCCCGGCCATGACCGGTCGCCAGCCGAACGCCTCCGCAGCCTGCGCCAGCGGGGCGGCGCCAATGACGTTTCCGGCGGTGCCAAAAGCGACCATCCACGAGGCGAGCACGGCAAAGCGGGCAGTGGAGAAAGTGCGCGCAAATATGAACAGCGATGACATGAGCACCGGCGCGCAACCGATGCCGATCAGCGCCATGGCCGCCGTGACCAACCAGGGAGCAGTTGCCAAGGCAAAGACAAAGGCGCCACCCCCGCCGCCGAGCAAGAGCAGTGTCGAAGCGGTGCGGCGCGGGCCAAACCGGTCGAGTGACACCCCGATGAAAAATTGCGCCAGGGCAAAGGTGATGAAGAAGGCGCCGGAGGCGACGGAGAGTTGCGCCTTGGTGGCACCGAGCTCGGCGGTGAGTGCCGGGGTCAGCACCGCCAGGAAGGAGCGATAGAACTGGGACAGCACATAAGCGATTGCGAGCGTCGCTATTCCGGCCATTCCGTCCCCTCAAACGAAAGGGCGGCCGAAGCACCGCCCCGACCGCCCTAACCTATTCATACAATGCAGCAAATGGACCAGTCAGGCCCGATCTGCTGCACAGATCACGCTGCGCGCGTGTTCGGCTTGCGCGCACCGAAGCGGCGCTTGCCGCCCTTGGGCGCAGCACCCTTCGGAGCGCCGCCAGACTTGCGGTCGCCGCCGCCATGGCCGCCCTTGGGCTTGCCGCCATTGTTGCCACGCGGGCGCTGACCGCTGGGTCGACGCTCGTCGCGCTCGCCGCGATCGTTGGCCGGCGTGAAGCCGCGCGGTTCGCCAGCCGGACGCACCGGATCAGGTTCGCCGAGGTGATCGGCGTCGATGGTCAGCTTCATGCGGATGATGCGCTCGACCTGACGCAGCTTGGAGTTTTCCGAAGGATCAACCAGCGTGACCGCGATGCCATTGGCACCGTTGCGGCCAGTACGACCGATACGGTGGACGTAGCTTTCGGCTTCATCAGGCAGATCGAAGTTCACGACGTGGCTGATACCCGGCACGTCGATACCGCGTGCCGCGATATCGGTGGCGACCAGAATGCGAACCTTGCCGGCGCGGAAACCGTTCAGTGCAGCCTGACGTGCGTTCTGCGACTTGTTGCCGTGGATGACGGCGGCGGGGAAACCGTCGCGGTCCAGATCCTTCACGACGCGGTCGGCGCCATGCTTGGTGCGGGCAAAGACCAGGACCGAAGTCATGGCCTCGTCGGCGAGCATCTTTGCCAGGATCTGGCGCTTCTGCTTGGTGCGGGCGAGGATGATGCTCTGGCGGATCTCGGCGGCGGTGGTGCTCTGCGGGGCAACCTCGACGCGGATCGGATCCTTGAGCAGGCCCTGGGCGAGTTCGGCGATCTCCTGAGGCATGGTTGCCGAAAACAGGGCTGTCTGACGGTTGCGCGACGTTGCCTTGGCGATGCGCTTGACGTCATTGATGAAGCCCATGTCGAGCATGCGGTCGGCCTCGTCGAGGACAAGCCATTCGGTGTCGGCCAGAACGAGGTCGCCTTCGCGGACGAGGTCGGTCAGGCGGCCCGGCGTGGCAATCAGCACGTCGACGCCCGGCGCGATCTTCTTGACCTGCGAGAAACGCGACACGCCGCCGAGGACCAGCGCGGTCGAGACGTGCGCGCCCTTGGCGAGCACCTTGATGGTGTCTTCGATCTGCACGGCGAGTTCACGCGTCGGCGCAAGGATCAGCGCACGCGCCGTCTTGGGTCGACGCTTGGTGCCGAGCGCCATGATCTTGGACAGGATCGGCAGCGAGAAGGCCGCAGTCTTGCCTGAACCGGTCTGGGCGATGCCGAGGATGTCGCGGCCAGCCAGCTGCGCCGGGATCGACTCGATCTGGATCGGCTTCGGCTCGTTGAACCCGGCCAACTGGGTCGCCTTGAGCAGCGCGCCGGTAATGCCGAGTTTGGCGAAGCCGTTCAGCTCCGCATTGTTTTCATTCGTCAATATCTTCTTCTTTCGTGCGACGGCTATTCCGCCACAAACAACAATGGCGGCAGGGCGCAACCTGCCGGCCTGAATCTCTCGTGAAACGACAAGGCGGCGGACGACTGTCCGCTCGGCTGCGCTGTCGTGCCCGCTGGCCTCATGCCGCGGGTCTATTCCGCCGCCTGCCGTTACCGGCAAGGGTGAAAACAGACGCAACCAGTCTCTCTAGTGAGAAAGCCGTAAGCCCGGCCCAAGCGCCTATGACGCCGCATATGGATGATTTGGGAGGAAAATGCAAGCCGCCAATGCTGCATCGCAACATTCCAGCTTGGCAGCGTAATGCCGGCTCCGGCCTCACGCGTTGGCGACAACTTCGTTGAGCGCGTCCAGATCGACGTAGAAAATCCGGGTAATGGCGATGATCAGCTCGTCCCCCAGATATCCATATGACTTCAGGATGCTGACCGCGGTGAGTATGTCGACCGGCTCGGTCAGACGCCTCTTCATGCTTTCCTCGACAAACTGTTCCAACTGGCTGTTCCCTTGTCGATTGCCCAGACGCAACGAACACAGACCAGAACGCTCGATAAGAGGTATGGATCGCAGCTTGCGCGGAACTTGCCGGCACCGCCGGACAACCACGCATCGATCGGGAACGCGGGAAACGGTCGACTCACAAGGCCATCCTCAGGTTAGCACAGCCGCATATCCATGCTACCTCAGGGACGATCAGGCTCCGCCTCGACCCTTGATGTGCCGATCGCAACGTCGAGGGCAAGCCGGACCATGTCGGAGAACAGCTCCTGGCGCTCGGACGCATCCGTATCCTCGCCATTGACGAGGCTGTCGACAACCGTGCAGATCGACAGCGCCTTGGCTCTGAAGCGCGCGGCGATCGTGTACAGCGCGTTTGTCTCCATATCGACCGCCAGCGCGCCATGGGCACGCACTCCGGCAAAACGCCCGAGCACATCGGGATGATAAAACACGTCGCTCGAGGCCGTCTGGCCGACATAATGGATGATGCCCATTTCGACTGCCCGCCGGGCAGCCCGGCACAACAGCTCGAAGTCGGCGCTCGGCGCGTAGTCGTAGACACCGAAAAGCTGGCGATTGATGGCGCTGTCGCTGCTCGACGATTGTGAAATGACCAGACTGCGCAGCTTGACGTGGTCGGCTAGGCCGCCGCAGGTGCCGACGCGGATCAGTGTCCGTGCGCCATAGGTTTCAAGCAGCTCATGAGCATAGATGGCGAGTGAAGGCGCACCTATGCCTGTCGTGTGCAGGCTGATTGGACTGCCGCGATAGCGGCCAGTATAGGCGAGTGCCCCACGAACCCGGTTTATGCAGCGGACATCCTCAAGGAAGGTGGCAGCGATCCATTCGGTACGCTGGGGATCGCCCGGCAGTAGAACGGTTTCGGCGTAGTCGCCTCGTTTCGCCTCATTATGCGGCGTGGTCTGCATCTGTCACCCCCGACGACGCTTCCCCGCATGATGGCACGATCAGCACATACGGGAAAGCTAATAGAAAGTCGGGCAGGACTGACACTGGCTGTACACGATGCCTAGCCTTCTAGCACCTCTTTGACGACGGTCGCCAGTTGCTTGAGAGAGAACGGCTTGGGCAGGAAGCCGAACTGCGCATCCGCCGGCAGGTTCTTGGCAAAGGCGTCTTCGGCATAACCTGATACAAATACGAAGCGGATGTCGGGCTGACGCTTGCGCAGTTCGCCAAGCAGTGTCGGCCCGTCCATCTCGGGCATCACCACGTCCGAGACGACGATGTCGATCTGGCCCTTGAGCTCGTCGAAAATCTCGAGCGCCTCGACGCCCGACGACGCCTCATGCACGGTGTAGCCGCGCGACGTCAGCGCCCTCACCCCGCCCATGCGCACGGCATCCTCGTCCTCGACCAGAAGAACGGTTGCCGAACCGGAAAGGTCCTTGGCGCCATTGGCCTGTGCTGCTTCCGGCTGTTTCGGGGCCGCAGTCACGGCAATCTCGCCGTCCGCCTTTGGCTCCTCGACCGGCATTGGCTTGGCGACATGGCGCGGCAGGAAGATGCGGAACACGGTTCCCTTGCCGACCTCGGAATCGCAGTAGATGAAACCGCCGGTCTGCTTGATGATGCCGTAGACCATCGACAGGCCCAGGCCGGTGCCCTTGCCGACTTCCTTGGTGGTGAAGAACGGCTCGAAAATCTTCTTCAGAACCTCGGGCGCGATGCCGCTGCCGGTGTCCTCGACCTCGACCACGACATAGTCGGCAGGCACCATCTCACGATAGCCATAGGCCTTGCACTCGTCGGCAGGCACGTTCTTGGTGCGGATCATCAGGTCGCCGCCGTCGGGCATCGCGTCGCGCGCATTGACGGCGAGGTTGACCACCACCTGCTCGAACTGGCCGATATCGGCGCGGACCGGCCACAGATCGCGGCCATGATCGATCTTGAGTTTGATGCTGTTGCCGACCAGGCGCGCCACCAGCGTGCGCAGGTCGGCGAGCACGTCGGTAAGGCTCAGCACTTCGGGGCGCAGCGTCTGCTTGCGCGAGAACGCCAGCAGTTGCCTGACCAGAGAAGCGGCGCGGTTGGCATTCTGCTTGATGTTCATGATGTCGGGGAAAGACGGATCCGACGGACGATGGTTGGTCAGCAACAGGTCCGACGCCATGATGATGGCGGTAAGCACGTTGTTGAAGTCATGCGCAATGCCGCCGGCGAGTTGTCCCACCGCCTGCATCTTCTGGCTCTGCGCCATCTGGTTTTCGAGCGCTTTCTGCTCGGTGGTCTCGACCGCATAGACGATCGCCGCCTCTTCGGCGCCCTCGGCATCCGATCCGTCGGCAACCGCATTGACGTAGAAGCGCATATGGCGCTCCTCATTGTCGGGCATCACGGTGTCGATGGGCGCAATATCGGCCTGCCGCTGATGAGCCTTCTCGAGAGCGGCCGCGAAAGCCGCTCGGTCGCGATCGTGGATGACGGTGTCGAGACGGACCTTGCGGTCGACGGCATCCCGATCGACGACAGACGAAAACAGCGACAGGAACGGTGCATTGGTGCGCAGAATGCGGCCATTGTGATCAACGCCGGCGATCGCCATCGGCGTCGAATTGAAGAAGCGCGTGAAGCGCACCTCCGAAGCACGCAATTGTGCGGAAGAGTCCTCGCCCTGGGTGCGATTAAGCACAATCGTGCGCGTCGGCCCGTTGACGCCTTCGCGGCTTGCCGAGACGCGGTGCATGAATCGCACCGGCAAGGCCTCGCCCGCGATGGTCGCAAGATCGAGATCGATGACGGCGTTGCGCGTGGTTCCCGGATCGGCCTTGACCGAGCGGACTAGCGCCATGCCGTCGCCGGCGACGACCTCGTCGAGCGTGACGGCGCCGGGCGTGAAGCTTGCCAGGTCGATGCCCAGCCATTCGGCCAGCGTCGCGTTGACATAGGTGATGCGGCCGTCCTGGTCGGCCGAGAAGAACCCTGCCGGGGCATGGTCGAGGTGATCGATGGCCTGCTGCAGATCGAGAAAGAAGCGCTCCTGCTCGGCTCTTTCTGGAGAAATATCGGCCAGTTGCCAGGCGTTTAGCGGCTGGCGCTGGCTGGGCACCGTGAAAGCGCGTGCCCGCACGCGGTACCAGCGCGCGCCGGGAGCTGCACCTGGGCGAATGGATTGTGCGAGGCGGAACTCGCCATCGTTGGCCTCGCCGTCACGCAGGCCGGACGCGAGCTGCGAGATCGTCGATGACGCTTCGGGCACGTCCGACAGCAGGCCCTCGACAGTCTTCAGGTCCGTGGCGGTCGTAGCCCCGGTCATATCGGCATAAGCGCGGTTGGCGTAGACGACGCGGCCCTTGGCGTCGGTAAGCACCAGGCCTTGCGACATCGAGTCGACAAATGCCTTGGAAAGCCCGTCGGCCGGCGAACGCGGTGCGATCTGGACGAAGCCGATGGCGGTCGCGAAGAGGTAGCCGACGCCGACCATCGCAAGCACGCCGAGCATGCCCATCAGGAACGGGTCGCCGAGCCTCTCGCGAAAGATGCCGAAGACGATTGCCGCCACCGTCAACACGACGATAAAGATGATCAGCCGGGTGATGGCATCGGGGCGCGCTGCCTGATCCACAATCGGAACCGGATAGAAGTCGTTGCGCGTTTCCTTGGCCATGCCCCTGCGAGTCTCTCCGGCTCCTTCGTATTGGAGCGGTTGAATCACATTCTCCTTACCGGGAAAAGGCCTAGCCACAAAAAGGCGGTGCAAGCCCGGGGCAAGATCATGCGCTTAGCGTCAATCGTGCCTGTAATGCGTGATGGCAACTTGCCGGGCGCGACAGCTAAGGTTTAGTGTCGCGCGGGGCGGCGACGGGGGTAAGACATGTTTGAATGGCTCGATAGCGTAGCAGGACCTGGATACACGGCGGCGGTGCTGTGGACCTTCGCCGCCCTCGTGCTGCTGGTCATCGTGCTCGTCATCGTAAAGCTGGTCCGCAGCCTGACTTTCGGCACCTTCGTTGCCGGCGGCAGGAACAGGAAGACGCGTCTCGCCGTCATGGACGCGACCGCCATCGACAGCCAGCGGCGGCTCGTTCTGGTGCGCCGCGACGACATCGAACACCTGCTGCTGATCGGCGGGCCGACCGACGTGGTGGTCGAAACCGATATCCGCATGACCGCGCCGCGGCGCCCGGCACTGACCGGCACCGAAGGTGCGCAACAAGCGCCCCAGGCGCCTCGTCCCCAGCAGAGCCCGCAGCAGCCAGCCCCTCGCCCGGCAACGCCGGCGACTGCCAGGCCGCAACAGCAGCAGCAGGCACCAGCGCCGGTCCAGTCACGCCCGGCACCGCCCAAGATGCCCTTGGCTTCGGCACCGCTGGTCACGAACAGCCCGGATCCCAAAACCTATGTTGCGCCAACCTACTCGGCTCCAGTGCGACCTGCACCTGCGCCCGTGGCGGCACCATCGCCGCGCGACCTCATCGACGACACGCTGATGAAGGAGCTCGAAGTGTCGCTCGACGACAAGCCGCAAGCCAAACCGGCAAAGCTTGTGGATCCATCGCTCGATGACGAAATGGCCAAGCTGCTTGGCGAACTTACCAGTCACAAGCGGTAAGCTTGACCGACGATCTTGTAATGCGGACAAGAAAAAAGGCGGCCGAAGCCGCCTTTTTCGTTTCTGCCATTCCGCGATCAGTCGTCTCGATAGACTTTTTCGCGGCGCTCGTGACGCTCCTGAGCCTCAATCGACAGCGTAGCGATCGGACGAGCGTCCAATCGCTTCAGCGAAATCGGTTCACCTGTCTCCTCGCAATAGCCGTAGGTACCCTCGTCAATCCTCTGCAGGGCAGAGTCGATCTTGGAGATCAACTTGCGTTGCCGGTCGCGTGCCCTGAGTTCAATGGCACGGTCGGTCTCGGACGATGCGCGGTCGGCAAGATCCGGATGGTTGGCATTTTCCTGCTGAAGTATTTCGAGGGTTTCGCGAGCTTCGCGGAGGATGTCGTTCTTCCAGGCAACCAACTTAGCTCTGAAGTAAGACTTTTGCCGTTCGTTCATGAACGGCTCCTCATCGGAGGGCACGTAGCCAAGAGTAACGGTATCGTTCATTCGACTCACCCGACAACCCCGTTTTGGCGCCTATATATTCGCGGGCCAAGCCCCACACAAGCGTATTCATCGAAAAGTTTGCGCCGCCCACAATGTCGTGATTCGGACGTGGCAAGCGCGCAACTCTCTCCTCAAGAAACGCGCAATGGCATCGTCCGGTTGCAAGCGGCCTGACGCTTGGCTACATCCAGAGATGACAAGTTGGCGCAGGCTCGTCGCGAGATCGGGCTTCCAGGAGCAACATTTGGGAAAGCTCTACCTTCTCCGACACGCCAAGGCCGGCTGGGCCCTGCCCGGCGTCAGGGATTTCGACCGGCCGCTCGACGCCACCGGCATCGCGGACGCCGAAGCCACCGGCACGGCAATGCGCGCCAACGGCTATGTGCCGGAACTCACACTCTGCTCCAACGCCCGGCGCGCCCGCGAAACCCTGGAGGGCCTCGCCGGCCACGCGGACACCGGCCGGGTCGTCTTCACCGACGACCTCTACAGCGCCGACGCCGCGGGCTATTTCGACAAGATCCGCGAAAATGGCAGGCACGGCTCGATCCTGGTCATCGGCCACAACCCGATGATGGAAGACCTCGCCATGGCTGTTTCAGGCGATGGCGACCAAGCGGCGCTGCATACGCTGCAGACCGGTTTCCCGACCTCGGGCCTGGCCGTGATCCGCTTCGAAGGCGAGCTTTCCGGAGCCGAACTCGGCAATGGCTATCTCGAGGCGTTTCTGACGCCTGCCGATCTTTGAAACCGGCCGATCTTTGAAACCGGCCGCCATTTCAAATCCCTGCAGCGGCACCTATATCCGGCGCGACCGCATGGGGATCGACAATTGGCGTCTCTGACCACCTTCACCGATGAGGCGCGCATTGCGCTCGACACGTTTTCCGGCCGTGCCGTGGGACTTTTCTCGCCGTCTCTGCGGCTCGGAGTGACCGGGTTGTCGCGGGCCGGCAAGACCGTTTTCATCACGTCCTTCGTCCACAATCTGATCCATGGCGGCCGGCTGCCGCTGTTCGAGGCACAGAAATCGGGGCGCATTTCACGCGCTTTCCTCGAAGAACAGCCTGACGACGCCGTGCCTCGCTTCCAGTATGAGGATCATGTTTCGGCCCTCGTCGACCAGCGCATCTGGCCGGATTCGACCCGCGCGATTTCGGAACTCAGGCTGACCATAGAATTCGAGTCGGCCTCCGGCTGGAACCGCATGTTTTCAGCTGGAAAACTGTCGGTGGACCTCGTCGACTATCCGGGCGAATGGCTGCTCGACCTGCCGCTGCTCGGCAAGAGCTACGATGATTTCTCCCGGGAGGCGTTCGAGCTCGCACGCCTGCCGGTTCGTGCCGACCTGTCGGAAGCCTGGCGTGAGCTTGCCGCCACGGTGAAGCCCGAGGCGGATGCCGACGAGATGACGGCCCGGCGGCTGTTCGAGAGTTTTGCCGCCTATCTCAAGGCCTGCAAGGACGGCGAGCGCGCGCTGTCGACGCTGCCGCCCGGCCGGTTCCTGATGCCCGGCGACCTCGAGGGATCACCAGCGCTGACCTTCGCCCCGCTTCCCGGCCTCAGCCAGCGGGCGCGGCCCGGCTCGCTGCACGCGATGATGGAAAGGCGCTACGAGGCCTACAAGACGCATGTGGTGAAGCCGTTCTTCCGCGAACATATCGCGCGGCTCGACCGCCAGATCGTGCTGATCGACGCGATGCAGGCACTGAACGCCGGCCCCGGCGCCATCGCCGACCTCGAGCGCGCGGTGACCGAAATCCTCGCCTGCTTCCGGCCGGGCCGGGGCAATATCCTGACCGACCTGTTCTCGCGACGCATCGACCGCATCCTGGTTGCAGCGACCAAGGCGGATCACCTGCATCACGAGAGCCACGACCGGCTGCAGTCGATCGTGCGCCGGCTCACCGACCGCGCCGTGGCACGCGCCAACCTCTCCGGTGCCGAGGTCGACGTGCTGGCGCTTGCCGCCGTCCGCGCCACCCGCGAAGGCACCGTCAAGCAAGGTCGCGAGACACTGCCCGTCATCATCGGGACCCCGATCGAAGGCGAGACGATCGGCAAGGAACGCTTCGACGGCAACAGTGAAACTGCCATATTTCCCGGGGACTTACCTGACAAGGCTGATGTCGTGTTCCAGGATTTCGGCACCAATCACCGCCAGGATGCGAATGATCCGACGATCCGTTTCGTGCGCTTCCGCCCGCCCCGGCTGGAGCGCACGGCCGAAGGCGTGACGCTGTCGCTGCCGCACATCCGGCTCGACCGCGCGCTGCAATTCCTCATCGGAGACCATCTCGCATGAGCGCTCCCCGAAAACCCGCGGCCTTTCGCATCGAGCCGGAACCGGTAACGGAAGAGACAGCCGTCCGTGCGCCGTCGGCGGCGGCACCACGCAAGCCGCGCGCGCTGGCAGCCGAAGCCGCTGTGGTGACGCCAGCCGAGTTCGATGTCTTCGACGAGGCGGATATTGCTGCGGCCGAACCACCACCCGCAACCGCCCCAAGGCGCAGGTCCCGCATCGGCGCGATCTTCCTTACCGCCTTCGGCATCCTGATCTCGCTCGGCGTCGGGCTCTGGACCGACAGGCTGATCCGCGACCTGTTCTCGCGCGCCGACTGGCTCGGCTGGCTGGCGGTGGCCGTCGCAGGCATCGCGGCATCGGCGCTTGTGGTGATCCTCGCCCGCGAGCTTCTGGCAGTGTTCCGGCTGGCCTCTGTCGAGCGCCTGCGCAACCGGGCGACTGACGCCATTGCGCGCAACGATCCGGCCGCAGCTCGCAACGTCGTCGACGAATTGTCGAACCTCTTGTCGTCGAAGCCTGAAACGGCGGCGGGCCGGCGCGCGCTCGCCGACCTGCGCGGCGAAGTGATCGACGGCGCCGATCTCGTGCGGCTCGCCGAAGCCGAAATACTGACACCGCTCGACGCGCAAGCGAAGATTCTCATCCTCGACGCCGCCAAGCGTGTGTCGCTGGTAACCGCTGTCAGCCCGCGTGCGCTGGTCGATATCGCCTATGTCGCGTTCGAGGCCGGACGTCTGATCCGGCGCCTGTCTGAACTCTATGGCGGCAGGCCCGGCACGCTCGGCTTCTTCCGGCTTGCCCGTTCGGCCCTTGCCCATCTCGCCGTTACCGGCTCGATTGCCGTCGGCGACAGTTTCGTCCAGCAGCTTGTCGGCCACGGCCTTGCCGCCAAGGTCTCGGCCAAGCTCGGCGAAGGCGTGGTCAACGGCATGATGACGGCCCGCATCGGCATCGCCGCGATGGAAACGGCACGGCCCCTGCCCTTTGCCGCGGTCAAGCGCCCCGGCATAGGCGATTTCCTGGCTGCGCTGACCACCTTCGCGACCAAGGACAAGGGCGCCGAAAAGGTCAAATAGACGAAGCATTAACCATTCTTGGTCATGGTCCTCCCAGCTAATCGTTCCAGTTTCCTGCTGTCGGGTGTGCCCATGAAGCGCTTGTTGTTGTCCGCTGTCCTGCCTGCCGTGGCCATGGCGCTGCCGTCCGTCGCGCACGCCGACACGGTCAAGGGCGCCGAGCGCGACAAGAAGTTCTTCAAGACGGTGGAAGGCGAATGGGTCGGGCCGGGCGAGATCGTCGCCGGCAAATACAAGGGTACCAAATTCACCTGCAACTTCACCGGTTCGACCCCTGACGGCACAGTCGGCATGTCTCTCGACGGCGGATGCCGCGTCGGCGTGTTCACGCAGAAGATGTCGGCAACCATCGAACAGAAGGGCCGCAGCGGCTATCGCGGCAAGTTCCTGGACGGCTCCGAAGGCAAGGGCCTCGACATCATCTCCGGCAGTGTTGTCGACGGCCGGAAGGTGATCCTGTCGCTCAACCGCAACCAGCTCAACGGCGTCATGCAGGCACGCATGCCCGACGACAACCTGATGCATGTCACCGTCTCGGTACGCGTCGACAAGCAACTGGTGCCGGTGATCGGCATGAAGCTGTCGCGCGTCGACGGAACCGCCGTCGGAGCCATCGCCAAGAACTGATTCTTCAAATCGCAAAGAAAAAGGGCGGCACCCGTGGTACCGCCCTTTTCGTTTCAGGCCGAAGAATCAGCCCTTGATGGCGGTCAGCAGGTCGTCATAGGCCTTGCAGGCCTCTTCCGACGTCGTCGCACCGGTGTACTTCGTTGCAACTTCCTGCACCTTGGCGGACAGCTCGGCAGCCTTGGCCGGGTCCTTGGTGATGGCTTCCTGAAGCGCGGTCGCCACTTCCTGGCCCTTCTTGGTCAGAACCTCGGCGGTGCATTCCGGCGCCTTCGAGCAGGCCGAAAGGCCAAGCGCGGCAACGCCGAGCACGGCAAACAGCATATTTTTCATGTCAGTCCTCTCCTCGTAGCCGGCAACAAACGCCGGCGGCAGTTCAACCCCACACTGGTCGAAACCGAGCCCGCCTTAGCGTCAAGCCATGTCACACGCAATGGCAGGTTGTGGGGCCAGAGCCATGCCATAGCGATTCGGCGACAATGTTGTGGCAGGACAATTCGATAGGCTGGCCGGGCTGTTCTGAAGCGCCCGAAGCACCTATCTTGGCGCTTTCCCACCAAGCGGTATCAGCCGCACAGCCAAGGATCGAAAAGGCGCATGGCAGCAGAGACAGCGGGTGTCGATCTGGTTCCGGTGGTGGCGCTGCTGGCTGCAGGCGTCGTGGCCGTCCCCATCTTCAAGCGACTCGGCCTCGGCTCCATCCTCGGCTACCTCAGCGCCGGTGTGGTCATTGGCCCATTCGGCATCGGCATCTTCACCGAATCCTCCACCATCCTGCATGTCGCCGAACTCGGCGTGGTGATGTTCCTGTTCATCATCGGCCTCGAAATGCAGCCGTCGCGGCTGTGGGGTCTGCGGCGCGAAATCTTCGGGCTGGGCGCACTGCAGGTCGGCATCTGCGCGGCTCTGTTGACCATGGTTGGCCTCGCCGGAGGTTTCCTGGTCTCCCAATCCTTTGTCGCCGGTGCCGGCTTTGTGCTGACGTCCACCGCAATCGTCATGCAGTTGCTCGACGAGCGTGGCGAGATGTCGACGCCAAAGGGGCAGCGCATGGTTTCGATCCTGCTGCTCGAGGACCTCGCCATCGTGCCTTTGCTGGCGCTGGTGGCCTTCCTGGCGCCGGTCGCAGCCTCCGACACTGGTACGGGCTGGGCCGGGCGGCTGACCGACATCGGCATCGGCGTCGCGTCGATCACCGGACTGGTCATCGCCGGCCGCTATCTGCTCAATCCGTTGTTCCGGGTCCTTGCCGACTCGCGCGCTCGCGAAGTGATGACCGCAGCTGCCTTGCTCGTTGTGCTGGGTGCAGCACTCGCCATGCAACTTGGCGGTCTTTCCATGGCGATGGGTGCGTTTCTCGCCGGCGTGCTGCTGTCCGAATCGACCTTCCGCCATCAGCTCGAAGCGGATGTCGAACCCTTCCGCGGTATCCTGCTCGGCATGTTCTTCATCGCGGTCGGCATGTCACTCGACCTGACGGTCGTGCTGGCCAACTGGCAGATGATCGCCTTCTACGTCGTCGTCTACATGCTGATGAAAGGCATCGGCATCTATGGGGTTGCGCGTTTCCGGAAGTCGGGTCATCGCGAGGCGCTGGAACGTGCCGTCATCATGGCGCAAGGCGGCGAGTTCGCCTTCGTGCTCTACTCCTCGGCGCTGGCCGTCGGCATCATCGACGGCGAGGCCAATGCGATCCTGACTGCCATCATCATCATCTCGATGGTGCTGACCCCGTTGGCGATCATGGTGCTGCGCCGCTTCACGCCGCAGGTCGAACAATCGCTCGAAGACGTTGATGTCGCAGCGGAACTCAGTGGCACGGTGCTGGTGATCGGCTTCGGTCGCTTCGGACAGATCGCCAGCCAGCCTTTGCTGCTGCGCGGCGTCGACGTGTCGATCATCGACAACGACGTCGAGATGATCCAGGCGGCCGCTGATTTCGGCTTCAAGATCTATTATGGCGACGGCACCCGGCTCGATATCCTGCATGCGGCAGGCGCCGGACGGGCACGCGCCGTGCTGATCTGCGTCGACAAGGAAGACGTTGCTGTCCGCATCGCACAAAACCTCGCCGCCGAGTTCCCGTTGGTGCCGGTTCTGGCGCGTGCCTATGACCGCGGCACGGCGATGAAGCTCATTCGCGCCGGCGTCGACTATCAACTGCGCGAGACATTCGAATCGGCGATCGTCTTTGGCGGCGCCACGCTCGAAAAGCTCGGCGAGGATCCGGACGACGTCGCCGAGGTGATCGAGGAAGTGCGCCGCCGTGACGCCGCACGGCTGGAGATGCAGTTCGCCGGCGACATCCACGCCGGCGGCGACTTCCTGCAAGGCAATATCGCCGGGCCGGTGCCGACACCGCTGACACCGCCGCGCCGTACCGCCAAGGCCCTCAACGAGGAAGCAGCGGACGCGATCGCCAAGAGGGTCGTGCCTGGCGAATGATGGATTTGCCGTCGCGCGTCGATGGGCTACGCGCGATGCCACAGTGAAAGCAACGAGGAGCCGAAGATGATCGACAGGCAGCGTGCAACCGAAGTGGTCGCCTTTTGGCGCGAATCCGGGCCGGAAAGCTGGTTCCGCAAGGACGAGATGTTCGACGACAGCTTCCGCAGCCGCTTCGGCGACCTGCACATGGCCGCCGCCAAGCGCCAGTGCGACCACTGGGCAGACGATGCCGAGGGGGCGCTGGCGCTGATGATCCTGCTCGACCAGTTTCCGCGCAATTGCTTCCGTGGCAGCGGCCACATGTATGCCACCGATCCGCTCGCCCGCCATTTCGCGCGCCAGGCGGTGGCCGACGGCCACGACATGGCGACGGATGCGCCAATCCGGGTGTTTTTCTATCTGCCGTTCTCGCATTCCGAGACGCTGGCCGATCACGACACCCCGCTCGCACGCTCGACGGCGCTTGGCGGCGACTACCTCAAGCACGCCATCGGTCATCGCGACATAGTCGCCCGTTTTGGCCGCTTCCCGCACCGCAACTTCATCCTCGGCCGCGAATCGACCGAGCAGGAGCTGGCGTTTCTCGAAGCCGGCGGCTTTTCAGGTTAAGTTGCTTCCGCCGTAGTCACGCCTCAGAGTTCAAGACGCATCAGCGGCCGGCCCGGCTTCCGTTCGATTGCGCGCGTAAACCCCGCCTTTTCGAACACCCGCGTCGAGCCGACAAACAGGCTGACCGGGTGTTTGCCGTTCGATTGGTCGATTGGGCAGGCTTCAAGCACGCGGGCACCCGCCTGGCGCGCGAATGCGACACCGGCGTCGACAAGCCGGTGCGTCACACCCTGGCCGCGTGCCTTGCCGCGGATGAAGAAGCAGGAAATGGCCCAGACGGCTGGATCGCCGGCATCCTCTGGTGACAACGGCGCGGAGCCCCTGCCCTTGTTGTTGAATTCGGGCACGTCGGCGCGCGGGCCGATCTGCATCCAGCCGACCGCTTGGCCATCCGAGAATGCCAGCAGGCCCGGCGGCGGGCCGGCCGCGATTCGCGTCTTGATGTGATCCTTGTTGCTCTCGCGTTTGCTGTCCCGCCTGACCGCCGGCGGCAGCCTGAAATAGGTGCACCAGCAGCCATAGCAGGCGCCCTGCTCGCCGAACAAATCCTCAAAATGCGGCCACAGATCCGGTGTCAGCGGCGAAATGGCATCAGTCATGGCATGGCTCCAGAGCGCAGCCTTGTCCCGACGGGGCAGCTGACATAAAATCGCGCTTGTTCTCTTTATGTTCGCAGCGAAGGCGATGCCTGTCAACGATCCCAGCCACGGTTTTTGCCGCGACTGCCTTGCCCTTCAGCGTGGGTCGGGACCGCGCTGCCACGGCTGCGGCAGCCCCCGCCTGTTGCGCCATCCCGAGCTTTACAAGTTGCACCTCGCCCATATCGACTGCGATGCCTTCTATGCGGCGGTGGAAAAGCGCGACAATCCCGAGCTCAAGGACAAGCCGGTCATCATCGGCGGCGGCAAGCGCGGCGTGGTCTCCACGGCCTGCTACATCGCCCGTATCCATGGCGTGCGCTCGGCAATGCCGATGTTCAAGGCGCTGGAGGCCTGTCCAGAGGCGGTCGTTATCAGCCCCGACATGGAAAAATACGTCCGCGTCGGGCGCGAGGTGCGCTCGATGATGCAGGCGCTGACGCCGCTGGTGGAGCCGCTGTCGATCGACGAGGCCTTTCTCGACCTCGACGGCACCGAGCGCCTGCATGGCCTGCCGCCGGCACTTGTGCTCGCCCGCTTTGCGGTTGCCGTCGAGAAGGAGATCGGCATCACCGTCTCCGCCGGCCTGTCCTACTGCAAGTTCCTCGCCAAGGTCGCTTCCGACCTGCGCAAGCCGCGCGGCTTTGCCGTCATCGGCGAGGCCGAGGCGCTCGCCTTCCTCGCGCCACAGCCGGTGACGATGATCTGGGGCGTCGGAAAAGCCTTTGCCGCGACGCTCGAAAGCGACGGCATCCGCAGCATCGGCCAGTTGCAGCGCATGGACCGCGGCGACCTGATGCGGCGCTACGGCACGATGGGGAGCCGGCTCTATCACCTGTCGCGCGGCCAGGACGATCGCCAGGTGTCGCCCGACCAGGAAGCCAAGAGCGTTTCGGCGGAAACCACCTTCGATACCGATCTCGCGTCGTCGGCGGAGCTGGTGCCGGTGCTGCGTGCGCTGTCGGAAAAGGTCTCGGCGCGGCTGAAGAAGGCAAACATTGCCGGCCGCACCGTCGTGCTCAAGCTCAAGACCCAGGACTTCAAGCTCCGGACGCGCAACCGCCAGCTGACCGACCCGACACGGCTTGCCCACCGCATCTTCCAGACCGGCATGCAGCTTTTGTCGAAGGAAACCGACGGCACAAAGTACCGCCTGCTCGGCATCGGTGTCAGCGATCTCTCCGATGACGAACGCGCCGACCCGCCCGATCTCGTCGACGTCCAGTCGCGCAAGCGGGCGCTGGCCGAAGGCGCCATCGACGTGCTGCGCGGCAAGTTCGGCAAGAACGCCGTCGAGACCGGCTACACCTTCGGCAAAGGCCGCAATGCGCATCCGCCCGAGGCGCTGGACGACTGAAACGCACGCGGCAAGCACGTCTCCTGGAACCAGCGTCTCGCTACCAGGCGAATGTCAGGCCGGCGCGGCTGCCCACCGTGCCGTGGCGCGCGCCGACACCGATGCCGCCATGCAGGTGCAGATTGTCGTTGAAGCGCATGGCTGCGGTTCCGGCAAAGCCGTTCTCGCCCTCGAAGTTGACCCAGTTGATCGACATCGCGAAGTCCTTGTCGGAAGGCAACGTGCCGCCCGCCATCGCCAAGGCAATGGCGCTGCTGGCCTTTGCCGATGCTGCCGGAGAAGCTGTCCTCCAGCGCGGCGACGCGGCCGTCGAGCGAAGCGATCGTGTCCGGCCCGAAGTTCGACATCGCCAGATTGCCGCCGACCCCCATTTTGCTGCTGCCATGCTGATCTTCCCCAAGAGCGCGCACAGGTGGGGCAAATCAAACACAGTCTGGGAGTCGCGCATCCGGCAGATGCCGGATGAAATCTGCTTCGCAGCAGATTCAGCGGGTGCTCGAGCCGAGTGTTTTTGGAGTTTTCACCGGCGCCATCGCCGATGCCAGTCAGAGGCGCTCCCGCAGTTGCTTCAGCGGATACAGGTCACGCCGGCTCGCCTTCGACAATGCTGATACGCGGCCCGGCGTCGATCACCTTGGTCAGCCGGAAGCCGGATGCTGCGAACAGCGCCGCGAACTCGTCCCTGGTTCTTTCCTGTCCGCCGGGTACCGCCAGCATGTTGAGGTCGGCGAATTTGGCGCGCGCGCCTTCGTTCGGTGGCGCGAGAACAGCTTCGAGTACGACCAGCGTCCCATCCGGCCGGATTGCCCGCCGGCAGCTTTTCAGCACGGCGATCGAGCGCTCGTCGTCCCAGTCGTGCAATATCCATTTCATGACATGCGCATCGGCACCCTCCGGCACGGCAGCGAAGAAGTCGCCGCCGACCACCTCGCAGCGATCGGCGACCGACGCCGCACTGAGAACGGCACCGGCACCCTCGACCACCATCGGCTGGTCAAACAGGATGCCGCGCTGCGACGGATTGCGGGCAAGGATCGCCACCAGCAAGGCGCCCTGGCCGCCGCCGACATCCATGACGACGTCGAAGCTGCCGAAGTCGTAGGCCGCAAGCACCGCCGTAGCGACTGCCGGCACGAAGGACGACATTGCCCGGTCGAAGATCAGCGACTCCTCTGGATGATCGATGCGGTACTGCCAGACACCGGTGCCATGGGCATGCGCGAACGCGTTCTCGCCGGTGCGCACGCTGTGCAACAGCTCACCCCAGGCGTCGCGGTAGTAGGCTCGGCCAACCATGCGCGCCCAGGGTGCGACGGATTGCTCGGCATCCGAACGCAGCCCCGACCCAAGCATCGTCAGGGAAAACTGCCTCGTCGCCCCTTCATGGAGCACACCGACCGAAGCAAGCGCACGCAACAGGCGGTAGAGCGCCTGCGGGTGAGACCCGGTCGCAGCGGCGAGATCGTCGCTGGAGCGCGGTCCGTTCGTCAGTTCATCGGCAATGCCAAGGGTTGCGGCGACGCAGATCGCCTGGGACACCTGATACCCATTCACCATCTGCATGAGGTCTGCTGCGGCGGCTTTCTCGTCCATGACGGCGCCCTCTCACTGGCCGAGGCAAAGTACCAGCAGTGATGAAGCGCCGCAACGAAGCAAAGTGTTGCACGCGGCAAGAAATCGCCAACGGCTTTGTCGATCCTGCTGCCTTCTGCTCGTCGTGTTGGCAGACTAGGCTCAGACAATGGTGTCGGGCCTCATTGTGCGGGAGCAAACCAATGCGTTTCATGTTCGTGATCAAGGCCAGCAAGGACTCCGAAGCGGGCGTCATGCCCCCGGCGGAAATGATCTCAGCCATGGCCGACTATCACGGAGAACTGGCCAAGGCCGGTGTGCTGCTCGACGGCAGCGGCCTGCAGCCGAGCTCCAAGGGTTGGCGCATCACATGGTCTGGCGGCAAGAAGACCATCACTGATGGCCCCTTTGCCGAGACCAAGGAACTGATCGCCGGCTACACGATCATCCAGGTGAAGACGCGCGAGGAAGCGATGGAATGGGCCAACCGCTTTCCCAACCCGCAGATCGAGAACGGCCAGATCGAGGTGCGCCAGATGTTCGATCTCGAGGATTTCGAGCCCAGCGAAGGCATCGATCGCTTTCGCGAAATGGGCATCGCGCAAGACAGGCCATAGATGGCCGCAAACCATGGCCCTCCGCAGCCAACGATGCCGACCGACTTTGTTTCTGATGACAGCGTCGCCAGAAGCCGCGCGACGCACAGGGCCATCGAGACAGTGTTCCGCATGGAGCGGGCGCGGATCGTGGCGGCACTCACCCGGTTCACCCGCAGCGTCGACCTGGCGGAAGAGTTGGCCCAGGATGCCCTCATCGCGGCACTGCGCAACTGGCCCGTTTCAGGCATCCCGGACAAGCCTGGCGCCTGGCTGATCACTTCGGCCAGGCGCCGGGCCATCGACCATTTTCGGCGTGCCAAGATGGCAAACGGCAAACTCGCACTGCTGGGTATCGATGCCGACGTCGAGGCAATGGCCGAGCCAGAGGACGGGATGGGCGACGACATGCTCGGACTGATGTTCGTGTCCTGCCATCCGGTGCTTTCGCCCGACGCACGGGCGGCACTCACCTTGCGGTTGGTCGGTGGCCTGACCACGGAAGAGATCGCCCGCGCCTACCTAGTTTCCGAAGCAGCGATGGCGCAGCGCATCATCAGGGCCAAGCGCACTCTGTCGGACGCTTGCGTGCCGTTCGAGGTGCCTGCCGGCCAGGATCGCGCCGACCGGCTGAGCTCGGTGCTCGAAGTGCTCTATCTCGTCTTCAACGAAGGCTATTCCGCCACCCGCGGCGACGATTGGATGCGGCCACAACTCTGTCAGGAGGCGATGCGGCTGGGGCGGATGCTGGCGCTGCTTGCACCCAATGACACTGAAGTTCACGGCCTGGTCGCGTTGATGGAAATCCAGGCATCGCGCTTGCCGGCCCGCACCGATGCCGACGGCAAGCCGATCCTGCTGCTCGACCAGATCAGATCCCGTTGGGACCATCTGCTAATCAATCGCGGCCTTGCGGCACTCGCCAAGGCCGAAGCCATGCAGCAACCAGGCCCATACACGCTGCAGGCGGCGATCGCGGCCTGCCACGCCCGGGCGCACGCGGCCGAACAGACCAACTGGCCGCGCATCGCCGCTCTCTACGCGGCGCTGGCCGCGCTTGCGCCCTCGCCCGTGATCGAGCTGAACCGGGCCATGGCACTGGCGATGGCATTCGGTCCGGCAGCCGGACTGGAGCTCGCCGACCAGCTGATGCTGGAGCCGGCGCTGCGCAACTATCACCTGCTGCCAAGCGTGCGCGCAGACCTGCTGATGAAGCTCGGTCGCCTTGGCGAGGCGCTTGGCGAGTTCGAACGGGCGGCTGCACTAACCCAAAACGAGCGCGAGCGGGCCATGCTTGTGGAACGGGCGCAGGCCTGCCGGGCCGAGCTGGCCGGCAAGGCGAGGTGACGTCGCGGAGACAACCTAACCGGCTAGACCAGCTCGACCTCGACAACTCCCGGCACGGCGCGCATCGCCGAAGCGATCGACGGCGTGATGCGGTAGCGTTCGCGTAGCTCGATTTCGATCTCGCCCTCGGCCTCGCCCTTGAGCACGATGAAGCTTACCTCGCCTTCGCCGCGCACCGTCAGCTGGTTGGACAGCATGTTGAGCGGAGCCGCGTCGCGCACGAAGATGCGCAGCGTCTTCTGCACCCGGCTCGCTTCGTCCTCGAGCGACTGCACAGTCTGGATGCGCAGGTTGACGCCTTCGGGGCGATCCTCGGCGGCAACGGTGACGACCACCGATTTGCCGGGTTCACACAGGTCGCGATACTGCGCCAGCGTCTCCGAGAACATCACCGCTTCATACTGGCCCGAGACATCCGAGAACTGGACGATGCCCATCTTGTTGCCGGTCTTGGTCTTGCGTTCCTGCTTGGTGGTGACGGTACCGGCCAGACGCCCTGCGGTCGCACCACGCTTCACGGCAGCGGCAAAGTCGGCCCAGTTCTGGACGCGCATCTTCTCAAGTGCGGCCTTGTATTCGTCGAGCGGATGCGCCGAGAGGTAGAAGCCGACGACCTGGAATTCGCGATGCAGGCGATCGGCGGCAAGCCAGGCATCGGCGACCGGCAGGTGCAGCGACGGCGCCTGCCCTGAGGCAGCACTGCCGAAGATGTCGGACTGGCCAAGGGTGGCATTTTCGTGGGCGCGGGAGGCAAGGCCCATCATGCGCTCGATGCCCGCCATCATCGCCGCGCGCTCGTGGCCGAAACAGTCGAGCGCGCCGGCCATGATCAGGCTTTCAAAGACACGCTTGCCGACCAGCTTGGGGTCGATGCGCTCGCAGAAGTCGGCGAGGCTGGCGAAGGGCTTTTCCTGGCGCTTGGCAACAATGTGGTGCACCGCCGCCTCACCCACGCCTTTGATCGCGGCGAGCGAGTAGAAGATCTTCTTCTCGCCGACCTCGAAGTCGCGGAAGCTGGTCATAACCGATGGCGGCACGACGTCGATGCCGAGCCGCATCGCATCCTGGCGGAAGTCGTTCAGCTTGTCCGTGTTGGACATATCGTAGGTCATCGAGGCCGCGAGGAACTCGACCGGATAGTGTGCTTTCAGATACGCCGTCTGGTAGGAGACGATGGCGTAGGCTGCGGCGTGCGACTTATTGAAGCCGTAGTCGGCAAACTTGGCGAGCAGGTCGAAGATGGCGTTGGCCTGCGGTTTGCTGACCTTCTTGTCCATGGCACCGGTGACGAAGCGCTCGCGCTGCTTGTCCATCTCGGCGCGGATCTTCTTGCCCATGGCGCGGCGCAGCAGATCGGCTTCGCCGAGCGAATAGCCCGACAGCACCTGCGCGATCTGCATGACCTGCTCCTGGTAAACGATGACGCCTTGCGTCTCCTTCACCAGATAGTCGATCATCGGATGGATCGAGGCGATCTCCTCGTCACCATGCTTGCGGGCGTTGTAGGTCGGGATGTTCTCCATCGGGCCGGGGCGGTAGAGTGCCACCAGCGCGATGATGTCCTCGACCTGGTCGGGCTTCATGCCGATCAGCGCCTTGCGCATGCCGGCACTTTCAACCTGAAAGATGCCGACGGTCTCGCCGCGCGACAGCATGGCGTAGGTCAGCGGATCGTCGAGCGGGATCAGCGCGAGGTCGATGTCGACGCCCTTGCGGCTGATGAAATGCACCGCCTTTTGCAGCACCGTCAGCGTCTTCAGGCCGAGGAAGTCGAACTTCACCAGTCCGGCCTGCTCGACATATTTCATGTTGAACTGGGTGACCGGCATGTCCGAGCGCGGGTCTCGATACATCGGCACCAGTTCGGACAACGGGCGGTCACCGATGACAATGCCGGCGGCGTGCGTCGAGGCGTGGCGGTAGAGGCCCTCGAGCTTCTGTGCCATGTCGAGCAGCGTCTGCACGATCGGCTCGCGTTCTGCCTCCTCGGCAAAGCGCGGCTCGCCCTCGATCGCCTGGGCCAGCGTCACCGGATTGGCCGGGTTCTGCGGCACCATCTTGGTGAGCTTGTCGACCTGGCCATAAGGCATCTGCAGAACGCGGCCAACGTCGCGCAGCACGGCGCGCGCCTGCAGCGTACCGAAGGTGATGATCTGACCGACCTGGTCGCGACCATACTTGCCGACCACATAACGGATCACCTCTTCGCGGCGGTCCTGGCAGAAGTCGATGTCGAAGTCGGGCATCGAGACGCGGTCGGGGTTGAGGAAGCGCTCGAACAGCAGCGAGAAACGCAGCGGATCGACATCGGTGATGGTCAGCGCATAGGCAACCAGCGAGCCTGCACCTGAACCACGGCCGGGGCCGACCGGGATGCCCTGTTGCTTGCCCCATTTGATGAAGTCGGCAACGATCAGGAAGTAGCCCGGGAATTTCATTCGCTCGATGATGCCAAGCTCATATTCGAGCCGTTCCTGGTACTGTTCGGGCGTGTAGCCGGTCGACAGGCCACGCGTTTCCAGGCGCATCGCAAGACCTTCGCGAGCCTGGCGGGACAGTTCCGCCGCTTCGGCGGCAACCGCCGCGTCAGCATCGGCGATGTCGCCACCGGTGAATCGCGGCAGGATCGGATTGCGGTTCTTGGGATAGTAGGAACAGCGCCTGGCGATCTCGACGGTGTTGTCGATCGCCTCAGGCAGATCGGCAAAAAGCTCTGCCATCTCCTTCTGCGACTTGAGGAAATTGTCCGGCGTCAGCCTGCGGCGATTGTCCTCGGCGACGACCGAACCCTCGGCGATGGCAATGAGCGCGTCATGGGCCTCGAAGTCGGCACGCTTGGCGAAGAACGCCTCATTGGTGGCGACCAGCGGCAGATAGTGGCGATAGGCGAGTTCGATCGTTGCCGCCTCGATCATGCGGTCATAGCCGGCCAGACGCTCGAGTTCGACGTAAAGCCGATCGCCGAACATCTGCTTCAGGGTGAGCAGGCGGCTTTCGGCAATTGCCGTATGGTCGCTCTTGATCGCGGCACCGACCGGCCCGCGTGGGCCACCGGTCAGGCAGATAATACCGTCCGCTGCGGTGGCGAGCCAATCGAGCTTGGCGTGCACCGGTTCGCCGTTCGGGGTTTCGAGATAGAGCCGGCTGACCAGCCTGACAAGGTTGGCGTAGCCGGTCTCGGTCGCGGCAATCAGAACCACCGGAAACAGATCGAGTGCCTGCTTCCAGCCCTGGCCGCGTTGGGTGCTGTCGCCACCGTCTGCAAAGTCAACGTCGACCTGGCAAGCGATCAATGGCTGCACACCATCCTTGGTGGCCTTCTGGGCAAACTCCAGCGCGCCGAACAGGTTGTTGGTGTCGGCAACCGCGATGGCGGGCGCCTCGTCCTTGGCAGCGTGTCCGACGACCTTGTCGAGCTTCAGGGCACCTTCGAGCAGCGAATAGGCAGAGTGAACGCGCAGATGAATGAACATCCGGTCGGAAGTCTCTGGTTTTTCTGCCCTTATGAGCGCTTCACGCTTCAGGGGATCGCGTGGGAGCCTGTCACTCGACATCGAATCGTCTGCCATTTACCTGGAAATTCCGTGGCCATGTTCGGCCACGCCAGCCACCATGTCCATCCCGCAAGGGGTCGCGTCGGAAACCGCTTGTGGAGTATCTTGCCAACCGTCGTCCTGCGACGTTCAGGTGTCGCCTTGCCGGTTGCCTGCGGCGGCAAAACCTGAAACCTTGCCGACAACAAATTTTCCTCTGAGTAGATATAAGGACGATCGCCATGAAAACCCGCGCCGCCGTTGCTGTTGGAGCCGGAAAGCCGCTCGAGATCATGGAGGTGGACCTCGAGGGGCCGCGCGAGGGCGAGGTGCTGGTCGAGATCAAGGCGACCGGCATCTGCCACACCGACGAGTTCACGCTGTCGGGCGCCGATCCCGAAGGCATCTTCCCGGCCATTCTCGGCCATGAGGGTGCCGGCGTCGTCGTCGATGTCGGCAAGGGTGTCACCTCGCTCAAGAAGGGCGACCACGTCATTCCGCTCTACACGCCGGAATGCCGCTCCTGCCCGTCCTGCCTCAGCCGCAAGACCAACCTCTGCACCGCGATCCGCGCGACGCAAGGCCAGGGGCTGATGCCTGACGGCACCTCGCGCTTCTCGATCGGCAAGGACAAGATCTTCCATTATATGGGCTGCTCGACCTTCTCGAACTTCACCGTGCTGCCCGAGATCGCGCTCGCCAAGGTCAATCCGGACGCCCCCTTCGACAAGATCTGCTACATCGGCTGCGGCGTGACGACAGGCATCGGTGCGGTCATCAACACGGCACGCGTCGAGATCGGCTCGACGGCCATCGTCTTCGGCCTCGGCGGCATCGGCCTCAACGTGCTGCAGGGCCTCAGGCTTGCCGGTGCCGACATGATCATCGGCGTCGACATCAACAATGAGCGCAAGGCCTGGGGCGAAAAGTTCGGCATGACGCATTTCGTCAATCCGAAGGAGGTCGAGGGCGACATCGTTCCTTATCTGGTCAACATGACCAAGCGTGGTGCCGACCAGATCGGCGGTGCCGACTACACCTTCGACTGCACCGGCAACGTCAAGGTGATGCGCCAGGCACTCGAAGCATCACATCGCGGCTGGGGCGAGTCGATCGTCATCGGTGTCGCCGGCGCCGGCCAGGAGATTGCGACGCGGCCGTTCCAGCTGGTCACGGGCCGGACCTGGAAAGGCACCGCCTTTGGCGGCGCACGCGGCCGCACCGACGTGCCGAAGATCGTCGACTGGTACATGGAGGGCAAGATCCAGATCGACCCGATGATCACCCATACGCTGAAGCTCGAAGACATCAACAAGGGCTTCGACCTGATGCATGCAGGCGAAAGCATCCGCAGCGTGGTCGTCTACTGATGAGCGGCATCGCATATGAGATCGACGTAAGATCGCTCGACGAGCTGTCGCCGCGCGACCTCTATGCGATGCTGAAGATGCGTCTCGATGTCTTTGTCGTCGAGCAGAAATGCGCCTTTCCCGAGATGGACGGCAAGGATCCCGAGGCGCTGCACCTCAGGCTGCTTGCCGGCAAGGAATTGCTGGCCAGCACGCGCATCCTCGCCCCATCGGGCCATGACGATCCGGCCTATATCGGCCGGGTGGTGGTCTCTCCTGATCATCGCGGCAAGCGCCTCGGCAACAAGCTGATGGCCGAATCCATAGCCGCCTGCGAAAGGCTCTTTCCGGACCGGCCAATTGCGCTTTCGGCCCAAAGCCATCTCGAGAAATTCTACGCGTCCTTCGGCTTCGACACAGTGTCGGACGAATATCTCGAGGACGACATCCCGCATGTCGACATGCTCAGGCCTGTCCCGCGCGCAAGAGCCTGACGGGGCTTACTCCAGCCAGGTCGTGTCGAAGGCACCGGCTACATGCAGGTCGGTCGTCTCCAGCCGTCCAGGCCCGAGATTGGCGAATTTGTGCGGCGTGTTCGCCGGCGCCACCAGGATCTGCCCGGCCTCCGCTTCGATCGTCTCGTCGCCGACGGTAAACAACGCCCGGCCGACACGGACGATGAACACCTCCGGATAAGGATGGGTGTGCAGCTTCGGCCCGCCGCCGACCTTGTCGCTGCTGAAGAACACCACCGAGACATCGGCGCCGAAAGCGCCGCCCTGGAACTCGCCGTGCCAGGAATCGGGCTTTTCGGCCCATTGTTCGCGATTGATCAGATGTGCCATGCTCGGTCTCCGTTCGACGCGCCAGACCATAATCAAAGAACTGCCTTCCCGGAACCGTGCCTGAAATGACTGAAAATGCCCCTGTGATCTATGTCGATGCCGACGCCTGCCCGGTGAAGGACGAGGTGGTGAAGGTCGCCGAACGGCTGGACCTCGTCGTCACCTTCGTGTCAAACGGCGGCTTGCGCCCGTCGCGCGATCCGATGATCCGCAACGTCGTGGTCTCAAAGGGCGCCGACGCCGCCGACGACTGGATCGTCGAAAACGCGCGCGCCAACGACATCGTCATCACCGCCGACATCCCGCTCGCCGCGCGCACCGTGGCGCTTGGCGCCCATGTGCTCGGCCCGACCGGCAAGCCGTTCACGCCGGAGACCATCGGCATGGCGGTCGCCATGCGTGATCTGAAACAGCACCTGCGCGAAACCGGTGAAAGCAAGGGCTACAATGCCTCCTTCTCCGCCCAGGACCGCTCGCGCTTTCTCGGCGCGCTCGACCAGATGGCGCGAAGGGCTGTGAAGTCGGTGCAGGCACAATGAAGCCGTTCGGCCGCCATTTCATTTTCCTGGCAAGCGCCGGCATCGGGGTGGCAGCGCTCGCCGTGGCAATGCTGCTCCAGCATCCGCTCAGCTACAGCATCGCCGCCAATACGTTTTTCGCCACTTACATACTGCTTGTCCTGCGTGAAATGCCGCGACTGACGGCGGACTTCCTCAGCCGGCGCGCCCAGCAGGCCGACGAGCCGATCTGGATCATCTTCTTGGTGACCATCGGTATCGTCGTGGTCGCCGTCGGCTCGCTATTCGTGCTGATGAATGCCAAGCAGGTTCCGCATCCCTCCTGGCTGGCGTTTTCGCTGCTGTCGCTGCCGCTCGGCTGGCTGACCATCCACGCCATGGCGGCCCTGCACTACGCCCGCCTCTACTGGAAAGGCGACACCAAGGCCGATGCCGCGTCGACACGCAGCCGCAAGCCGGTCGGCGGCCTGATCTTTCCCGGCACAGAACGCCCCTGTGGCTGGGATTTTCTCTACTTCGCCGTGGTCATCGGCATGACGGCGCAGACCGCTGACACCAACATTTCGTCGACGCACATGCGCCAGGCAGCGCTTGTCCATTCGGTCCTGTCGTTCTTCTTCAACACCATCATCGTCGCCGCGGCCGTCAACCTGGTGGTCTCACTCGCAAGCTGATTTCACGCCGAAGTCACCGCCGCAGCGAAACAATTCCCGACGCCAAAGCGTAATCCTCTGCGAAAGGGCGTAAGATGACGCCCCCGCAATCGCCGATGCCACGGGAGATCGGGTGTTATGGAAAGCCAGGCGCACATGCTGCAGCAGGCGAATGACGCGAAAGCGTCAGGCACCCGCGGCGAACTCGTCTATCGGCAGACACGCTGGACACGCCTCACCCATTGGATCTGGGCAGTGTCGCTGTTTTTCCTGCTGCTGAGTGGTCTGCAGATCTTCAACGCCCACCCCGCGCTCTACATCGGCAAGCAGTCAGGCTTTGCTTTCAGCAACGACGTGCTGGTCATCGGTGCTGAAAATAGCCCAACGGGACCAGTCGGTTACACGACGATCCTGGGAAACAGATTCAACACGACGGGTGTGCTTGGCCTGTCGGGATCGGCCGCCAATCCAAACGGGCGCGCGTTTCCGGCATGGGCGACGATTCCATCCGGCCAGGATCTCGCCACCGGCCGCGTCGTGCATTTCTTCTTCGCCTGGGTGCTCTCAGGCACGTTGCTCGTCTGGCTCGTCGCCAGCGCCATCAACGGCCATCTGCGTCGCGATCTTGCGCCAAGCGTCAACGATCTGCGCAACCTGCCGAAGGACGTCGCCGACCACGCCAGGCTGAGGTTCCACCATAGCCGCAACTACAACACCTTGCAGAAGCTCGCCTATGGTGGCGTGCTGTTCGTGCTTCTGCCGCTGATGATCGTCACCGGGCTTGCCATGTCGCCGAGCATGAATGCAGCCGTGCCGTTCCTCGCCGACCTGTTGGGCGGACGCCAGACCGCGCGCACCATCCACTTCGTCACCATGGCGCTGCTCGTCGGCTTCTTCGTTGTCCACATGCTGATGATCCTGGCGGCGGGACCGATCAACGAACTGCGCTCGATCGTCACCGGCTGGTATCGCACCGACCCACCGCAACGCGACCGTCGCGAAGGGAGCGCCTGAGATGCCCAAGTTCCAGCTCAACCGCCGGCGCTTCCTCACAACAGCTACGCTCAGTGCATCGACACTTGCACTCTCCGGTTGCGACGCCTTCGATTTTCTCGCCGATCGCGACAACGGCGTGCGCAATGTCCTCGAGGGTGCCAACGACCTGACATACCGCGTCCAGCGGCTGCTCGCCGGCCGCGAGTCGCTGGCCCAGGAGTTCACCGAGGCCGACATTCGGCAGCCGCAACGCCCCAACGGCATCACTGCACCCGACGACAGTGTCTACAAATCCCTTCAGTCGGGCGACTTCGCCGACTGGCGGCTGGAGGTGACGGGCCTGGTCGAAAAGCCGCTATCGCTTACGCGCCAGCAACTGATGAACATGCCCTCGCGTACCCAGATCACCAGGCATGACTGCGTCGAGGGATGGAGCTGTATTGCCAAATGGACAGGCGTGCCGATGGCGCTCGTACTCGATGCCGCCGCGGTCAAGCCCAATGCCCGCTACGTCGTCTTCCACTGCCTCGACACCATCGAACGAAGCCTCTCGGGCGAAGTCAAATATTACGGCTCGATCGATCTGGTCGACGCGCGGCACCCGCAGACAATCCTCGCCTATGGCATGAACGGCATGCCGCTGCCGGTCGAAAACGGCGCACCGCTTAGGGTGCGTGTCGAACGACAGCTCGGCTACAAGATGCCGAAATACATCCACAAGATCGAGTTGGTCGACGGCTTCGGCGCCATGGGCCTTGGTAAGGGGGGCTATTGGGAAGACCGTGGCTACGACTGGTACGGCGGCATCTGACGGACGATCGCAAGCGCCATTGATAGTCACGCTTATTCAATAGCTTGACCGATTTTTCGTATCTTGCGGTTGCGCATCCGGGCTCGCTGGCCGATGCTCGCGGCATGCCGCCCAGACATTAGGCGGCCCAAATCCAACATACGACAGGAGGCCCTTCTGGTGTCCGACACCACGAACATCTATGAGCAGACACCCGATCTCGACACCATTGGCGGACGCCTGTCGCGTGCGCGCGAAGCAAGCGGCCTGAGTGCTTCGGAACTTGCCTGGCGCCTCGGGGTCAAGACCGCCACCATCAATGCCTGGGAGCGCGACCGCTCGCAGCCCGGGGCCCATCGCATCGCCAAGCTGGCCGGCCTGCTCGGCACCAGCATTTCCTGGATCCTGCACGGCATCGGTCCTGCGCCGCGCGAAGACGACCTGTCCGCCGCCTCGGTTTCGTTGCAGATGGAACGGCTGCTACGACTGCACCGCCAGACCGGCAACCTGATTGGCCAGCTCGAGCGCGACCTGCGCAAGCTGGAAAGTGCCGGGACCTGACCCGGACCACCCGGAAGTATTGGTTGGGACTATCCATCCGGTGAATAAGCACTGCGCGGACAGGTGACAAAGTGTCGTCGGTGGGATATTGACGACTCGTCTGGAGCCTTTGCGGGCTCCACCTGTTTGCGGGAGAGAGCAGCGAAAGCTGACGCCGAAGGGGAAATCGCCCGAAATCTCTCAGGCAAAAGAACCGTAAACAGGAAGGACACTCTGGAAAGTCGGGACCTTGGTCCCGCGCCGAAGGTGTAAGCGCTGCCGACAGAGTTCCGGAGCGCGAGTCTCTCAGGCTTCAGACAGAGGGGCACGGAATGGCTGCCACAAGCGGCTGGACACGTGCGACTCTGGAGAAGACATGACAGGCGAAGCCACCAACCAACTCCCACTTGCAGATCTGCATGCAGCCGCCGGTGCGCGCTTTGGCGCCTTCGCCGGCTGGAACATGCCGCTGACCTATCCTGCCGGCGTGATGAAGGAACACCTTCACACCCGGGAGCATGTCGGCCTGTTCGACATCTCCCACATGAAGCTGTTCCTTGTCACCGGCCCGGGGGCCGCCGACCTCATCAACCGCGCCTGCCCGCTCGATGCGCGCGCGCTTGAGACCAGGCAGTCGAAATACACCTTCTTCCTGACCGAGACCGCCGGCATCATCGACGACCTGATCATCACCCGTCTCGGCGACGAGCGTTTCATGGTGGTGGCCAATGCCGGCAACGCAGCGACCGACGAAGCGCATCTGCGTGCGCTGGCCAAGGACTTCGACGCCACGATCGAGCCGCTCGACCGCGTCTTCATCGCGATCCAGGGCCCCGAGGCGGCCACAGTGCTCGGCAAGGCCGGCATTGCCACCGACGCGCTGTTCTTCATGCAGGGCTTCGAGCCGCGCGCCACCTGGTTCATGAGCCGCTCCGGCTATACCGGCGAGGATGGTTTCGAGATCGGCCTGCCGGAGGCAGACGCGCGCGAATTGCTTGCCAAGCTTCTGGCCGACGAGCGCGCCATGTGGATCGGCCTTGCCGCACGCGACAGCCTGCGCCTCGAAGCCGGGCTCTGCCTGCATGGCAACGACATCACCCCCGACAACGACCCTGCAAGTGCCGGCCTGATGTGGGCGATCCCCAAGGACCTGCGTGCAGACGGCGGCTTTATCGGCCGCGCGGCACTTGCTGCGATCCTCGCCGACGGCGCCAAGGAAAAGCGCGTCGGCCTGAAGCCTGAAGGCCGCCAGCCGGTGCGCTCCGGCGCCGAGCTGTTCGATGCCGACGGCAAGCTGATCGGCCGCGTCACCTCGGGCGGCTTTGGCCCGTCGGCCGGATTCCCGGTCGCCATGGGCTATGTCTCAGCGTCGCTGGCCAAGGCCGGCACCCGTGTCTTCGCCGACGTCCGCGGCACCAAGGTGCCCGTCGACGTTCATTCTCTTCCCTTCACGCAGCATCGCTACCGCAAAGGATAATTTCCATGACCAAGACCTATTTCACCGAAGACCACGAGTGGATCCGCGTTGAAGGCGACATCGCTACCGTCGGCATTACCGACTACGCCCAGGAACAGCTTGGCGACCTGGTCTTCGTCGACCTGCCGGAAGCCGGCCGCAAGCTCGCCAAGGGCGACGTCGCCGTGGTCGTCGAGTCGGTCAAGGCCGCATCGGACGTCTATGCACCGATCGACGGCGACATCACCGAAGCCAATGCAACGCTCTCGTCCGACCCGGCGCTCGTCAATTCGGCTGCATCAGGCGACGGCTGGCTGTGGAAGATGAAGATCGCCAATGCGGGCCAGCTCGACGGCCTGATGGATGAAGCGGGCTACAAAGCCCATATCGGTTGACAGGATCGCCTGAGATGACCACCGCACCCTATCCCTTTTCGGCCCGCCACATTGGGCCCGGCCCAAAACAAACCCGCGCCATGCTCACCGCCATCGGCGTACCCTCCGTGGAAACGCTGATTTCGCAGGCCGTGCCGAAGTCGATCCGGCTCGACCGCGCGCTCAACCTGCCGGCCCCGGCGAGCGAACATGAAGCGCTTGCCGAGCTTGGCGAGAAGATGGGCCGCAACAAGGTGCTGAAGAGCTTCATTGGCGCCGGCTATCACGGCGTCAACGTGCCTCCGGTCATCCAGCGCAACCTGTTCGAGAACCCGGCCTGGTACACCGCCTACACGCCTTACCAGGCCGAAATCAGCCAGGGCCGCCTGGAGCTCCTGTTCCACTTCCAGACGCTGGTCGCCGAACTGACCGGCCTGCCGGTCGCCTCCGCCTCGCTGCTCGACGAAGCAACCGCCGTTGCCGAAGCGGTCGGCATCGCGCTGCGCCATCACCGCGACAAGCGCAGCCGCGTCGCCATTGCGGGTGCAGCGCACCCGCAGGTCCTCGACGTCGTTCGTACCCGCGCCGAGCCGCTGGGCACCGAGATCGACGGCGAGACCATCGACGACAACACGGCAGCGCTGATCGTTTCCTGGCCCGACACCAACGGCGTCTATGGCGACCACAGGGCGGCGATCGAGAAGGCCAAGGCCGTCGGCGCCATCGTCATCTTCGTCTCGGATCCGCTCAGCCTGACCGTAACCGATACGCCTGCCAGCCTTGGCGCCGACATCGCCGCAGGGTCGATGCAGCGCTTTGGCGTGCCGATGGGCTTTGGCGGTCCGCACGCAGCATACTGCGCCGTCTCCGACAAGCTGACCCGCCTGATGCCTGGCCGCCTCGTTGGCCAGTCGGTCGACAGCAAGGGCCGCCCCGGTTACCGCCTCGCACTGCAGACCCGCGAACAGCACATCCGCCGCGACAAGGCGACGTCGAACATCTGCACCGCACAGGCCTTGCTTGCCAACATGGCGGCATCTTATGCCATCTGGCACGGCTCGGTCGGCCTGCAGGCGATCGCCGAGCGGGTCCACGCGCTGGCCAGCCGTCTTGCCGAGAGCCTGAAAGCTGCCGGCCTGCCGGTGCTTGGCGACAAACGTTTCGACACCGTCACCATCGAGGCCAAGGGCAAGGCCGAGGCTATTGCCGCCGAGGCCGAGAAGACCGGCCGCCTGCTGCGTGTCATCGACGCCGACCATGTCTCGGTCGCCTTCGACGAGACCTCGACAGCTGCCGATCTCGAAGCGATCGCTGCCCTGTTTGGCGCAAAGGTCGTGGCCGAAGCCAAGCGTTCGCTGCCGGGCCAGCCGCGCGGCAAGGAGTTCCTGACCCAGCCGGTGTTCCACCAGAACCGCTCGGAAACCGACATGATGCGCTTCCTGCGCAGGCTGGCCGACAAGGACCTGGCGCTCGACCGCGCCATGATCCCGCTCGGCTCCTGCACCATGAAGCTCAATGCCGCCGCCGAGATGATGCCGGTCAGCTGGCCGTCGGTCGCCAACCTGCATCCGTTCGCGCCGACCAGCCATTCCCTCGGTTATCGCGCGATGACCGACGACCTCGAAGCATGGCTGTGCGAAATCACCGGCTTCGACGCCGTCAGCCTTCAGCCGAATGCCGGCAGCCAGGGTGAATATGCCGGCCTTCTGGCCATCCGCCGCTATCACCATTCGCGTGGTGAGACGCAGCGCAACATCTGCCTCATCCCGTCCTCGGCGCATGGCACCAACCCGGCCAGTGCTGCCATGGCCGGCATGGACGTTGTTGTCGTGCACTGCCTCGAAGATGGCGACATCGACGTCACCGACCTCAAGGTGAAGGCCGAGCAGCACGCCGACAAGCTCGCGGCGCTGATGTTCACCTACCCCTCGACGCATGGCGTGTTCGAGGAAGGTGCGCGCGACATCTGCGAGATCGTCCATGCCCATGGTGGCCAGGTCTATTTCGACGGTGCCAACCTGAACGCGATGGTTGCGCTTTCGCGGCCCGCCGACATCGGTGCCGACGTGTGCCACATGAACCTGCACAAGACGTTCTGCATTCCGCATGGCGGCGGCGGCCCCGGCATCGGCCCGATCGGCGTCAAGTCGCACCTGGCGCCGTTCCTGCCAGGCCATGTCGAAATCGGCAGCGCGCATGCGGTGTCGGCTGCCCCCTTCGGCAGCGCCTCGATCCTGCCGATCACCTGGATGTACATCCGGATGATGGGCGCTTCGGGTCTCAAGCACGCGACGGAGACGGCGATCCTCAATGCCAACTACATCGTCAGCAAGCTCGAGGCGCACTATCCCGTGCTGTTCAAGGGCCGCAACGGTCGTGTCGCGCATGAGTGCATCCTCGACACCCGCGTGCTCAAGGAGCGTGCGGGCATCTCGGTCGAGGACATCGCCAAGCGCCTGATCGACTACGGCTTCCATGCGCCCACCATGTCGTGGCCGGTTGCCGGGACGCTGATGGTCGAGCCGACCGAGTCCGAGCCGAAGCACGAGATCGACCGTTTCTGCGAAGCGATGATCGCCATCGCCAACGAAGCGGCAAAGGTCGAAAAAGGCGAATGGCCTAGGGATGACAATCCGCTGGTCAACGCGCCACACACGGCGACCGAGACGCTGGCCGGCGAGTGGAAGCACCCCTACTCGCGCCTCGAAGCGGCCTATCCCGGCGGCGATCCCGACACTGTCTCCAAGTACTGGCCGCCGGTGTCGCGCATCGACAACGTCGCCGGCGACCGCAACCTGGTCTGCGCCTGCCCGCCGCTGAGCGAGTACCTCGGCGCAGCCGAGTAACCTGACCCGGCGAACACCTTCATCGGCGGCGCACCTCACGGGCGCCGCCGATTTGATTCATAGCCTGTCGGCTTAAACCGCAGCGTACGCCGAAATGGCCGTTCGTCAGAGATCGAACGGGTGGCCCAACGGGGTCGGGCTACGCAACTTTGATGCAGTGTTCAGTTCGGGAAACTCATTCAGTATCGGTACAACAGTCTCGACAAACATGTTTCCCATGGCGATTCCCACCGCCGTCCTCAACTCAACAAAGTCTTTGTCGGAGATTTTGCCTTGGCAATCCAAAAGAAGGTCGTTTAGTAGAACTCTACTTTCTACCGCTATATCAAGAAGGCGTTCGAATGCCTCTCGCCTCTCCATCGCACTCTCCGACTCTTTGCTTTACTTTGTAAATCAAGCTCTCGCATCGCGACATCAAAGGCAACCATCACCCGCCTGCCTGTGCAGCCAATCCGGAGTGAGCCCTGCAGCTAGGTCGGACAATCGTCGGGTTCGCCGATGCTATCAAGCAAACAGCAGTTCCGGCTCGCGATAAGCCTTGCTGCCCGCATTTCCAGCCGTCGCGACGCGGTTGCGGCCGGCGCGCTTGGCGGCGTAGAGCGCAGCATCGGCTCCAAGCAGCATCTGTTCGACCGTGCGCGGCTCATCATCGCCGAAACACACGCCAACGCTGACCGTGCTCCGGAGCGGGCCGAGCTTGGTGCCGACGACCTCGGCGCCGAAAGACGCGCCAATCTTGCGCAGGACGTCATAGACCTCCAGCGTGCTCATTCCCGAGATGACGATGGCAAATTCCTCGCCACCGAGCCGGAATACCTCGACGCCGTCGCGCGATTGTCTTCTGACAACATCGGCAAAACGCTGGAGCACCCGGTCGCCCACGGCATGGCCGAAGACATCGTTGGTCCGCTTGAAGTGGTCGAGATCGGCCATGGCGAGAGCCCGGCGTTCACCGAACTGCGTGTCGCCATGCAGCGACGTAAGCGCCCGGCGGTTCATCAGCCCCGTCAGCGGATCGGTCAGCGTTTCCTCGGTCAGCCGGCTCTGGGTGCGCAGATGGTGGAACGAGATGGTGAGTGCCCCAAGTGCGGTCATGCAGGCAACGACCACGACAGTATTGACGTCCTCGGCCCAGTTCCTGGGCACGCTGCCGAGCACCCACTGCTTCTGCTGCACGATGACGAAGGCGCATAGCGCGAAGGATATGGCGCTGCTGCCGGTAAGCAGCGAGACCGGGGCCAGCACGCGGCGGTCGACCTCCTTGCTCGTCCAGAATGCGGTCGCGGTCATGACGAGGATGCCTGTTACCGCCGAATAGGCGATGACAAAGCCGAGACCGTCGAAGCCCGCCGCGGTGACCACGACTGTCAGGACGATGATCGCGGCGACCGGAAAGGCTGCGGGTTTCGACCAGCCGCGCTCGATATACTGGTCGGCGGAGGTGAAGACGACGAAGAAGCCGGCGACGAGCAGCGCCAACATGCCCTGCCCGAGCCATGAGGAGGCATGGCGACCATAAAGCCAAAAGGCGATGACATGGGTGACAAGAAGTAGTATTCCCACCGCCATCGTGAGAACGAAACGGGACTGACGCGCCGTCAGCCAGATCGCGACGAGTGTTCCGCTCAGACACGCACCCGACAGGGCCGTGGCGAGCAACAGGGAACCAAAGTCAAGCACGGGGGCGCGGCCTTCCTGATGTCCGAATGTTCGGGCAGCAGTTATTGGACATTCCGGGTCAGCCGCAACCTTACATTGCCGCGCCATCGTCAGCTGAGTGCTGCGACTTCGGTTAGCGTTTACGAAAGGTTGCGCCGGCCCTGCCAATTCGGGCAAATCGAACGGGCGGGGGACGAACAGATCAGGAACTGTTGCCGGACCGGCAAAACTGGCAAACTCGACAAGTGATTCGCAGCGCGGAACAACCGTATTGAGCATGGACGACAACAGCGACCTTTTCGGCAATCTCGGCAACCAGCCTGCACGCCCCGTTTCCCGTCCGGTTGACCCGCTGGTCGCGGCGGCCGCGGCGGCGAAGCGCCCTGCTCCGGCAAAGGACGCCAGCGACAGCTACAGTGCTGCCGATATCGAAGTTCTCGAAGGCCTGGAGCCCGTCCGCCGTCGCCCCGGTATGTATATCGGCGGCACCGACGAAAAGGCGCTGCACCATCTCTTTGCCGAAGTCATCGACAACTCGATGGACGAGGCGGTGGCTGGCCATGCGACCTTCATCGAGGTCGAGCTCGACGCCGAGGGGTTCCTCACCGTCACCGATAACGGTCGCGGCATCCCGGTCGATCCGCACCCCAAGTTCAAGAACAAGTCGGCGCTCGAGGTCATCATGACCACGCTGCATGCCGGTGGTAAGTTCGACTCCAAGGTTTATGAGACCTCGGGCGGCCTGCACGGTGTCGGCGTTTCGGTCGTCAACGCGCTCTCCGACCAGCTTGAAGTCGAGGTGGCGCGCAACCGCAAACTGTTCCGTCAGCGTTTTTCGCGCGGCGTCCCGCAGGGCGGGCTGGAAAGCCTTGGCGACGTCCAGAACAGGCGCGGCACCAAGGTGCGCTTCCACCCCGACCCGGACATCTTCGGCAAGGGCGCGCATTTCGAACCGGCACGCATCTACAAGATGGCGCGCTCCAAGGCCTATCTGTTCGGCGGCGTCGAAATCCGCTGGAGCTGCGATCCCACGCTGATCAAGGAAAAGGACGAGACGCCTGCCAAGGCCGTGTTCCACTTCCCCGGCGGTCTCGGCGACTATCTCAAGGCCTCGCTCGGCAGTGAGATGCAGGTCACCCGTGAAATCTTCTCGGGCAAGAGCGAGAAGCAGAGCGGCCACGGCTCGGTCGAGTGGGCCGTCACCTGGTTCGGCGGCGACGGCTTCATCAATTCCTACTGCAACACCATCCCGACGGGCGACGGCGGCACCCACGAGATGGGCTTCCGCAACATACTGACGCGTGGCCTGCGCGCCTATGCCGACCTCGTCGGCAACAAGCGCGCCTCGATCGTCACCAGCGAAGACGTGATGATCTCGGCCGCCGGCATGCTATCGGTGTTCATCCGCGAGCCCGAGTTTGTCGGCCAGACCAAGGATAAGCTGGCAACTGTCGAGGCCATGCGCATCGTCGAGACGGCGATCCGCGACCCGTTCGACCACTGGCTCGCCGACAATCCGCAGGAAGCTTCCAAGCTGCTCGACTGGGTGATTGCGCGCGCCGACGAGCGCGTGCGGCGGCGCCAGGAAAAGGAAGTGTCGCGCAAGAGCGCGGTGCGCAAGCTGCGCCTGCCCGGCAAGCTGGCCGACTGCACGCAGAATGCTGCCGCCGGCGCCGAACTGTTCATCGTCGAGGGTGACTCGGCGGGTGGCTCGGCCAAGCAGGCGCGCGACCGCTCGATGCAGGCGATCCTGCCGCTGCGCGGCAAGATCCTCAACGTCGCCAGCGCCGGCAACGACAAGCTGGCCTCGAACCAGTTGATCGGCGACCTGATCCAGGCGCTCGGCTGCGGCACGCGCTCGAAATACCGCGAAGAGGACCTGCGCTACGACCGCGTCATCATCATGACCGACGCCGACGTCGACGGCGCGCACATCGCCTCGCTTTTGATCACCTTCTTCTACCAGGAGATGCCAGAGCTCGTCCGTGGTGGACACCTTTACATGGCGGTGCCGCCACTCTACTCGATCCGCCAGGGTGGCAAGGTCGCCTATGCCCGCGACGACGCCCACAAGGAGGAGTTGCTGAAGACCGAGTTCACTGGGCGCGGCAAGATCGAGATCGGTCGATTCAAGGGCCTTGGCGAGATGATGGCCTCGCAGCTCAAGGAAACGACGATGGACCCGAAGAAACGCACGCTGCTGCGTGTCGAGGTCAATGAGAGCGAAGACGACACCAAGAGCGCCGTCGACGCGCTGATGGGAACCAAGCCGGAGCTGCGTTTCCGCTTTATCCAGGAACGCGCCGAGTTCGCCGCAGCGGACGCGCTGGATATCTGATCAGGATTTGAATGAAGAAAGCGGCCCGCAGTCAGGCGGCCGCTATCGCCAGAGCGTGGCCGCGGGCGTTTTCACGCAGGGCTTCGAGGTGGATCGACTTCACCAAAGAGGCCAATTCGCCTTCGGCTGCCTGGCCACCCAGTTCCTTGAGCATCAGCCAACTGACTTCCTGGGCACCGGCGACACGACGGCCATTGGCAACTTCGCGCCAGATCTTCAGCGCCCGCAGGATGATCGCGTGTGTCGCATCGGCGAGGCCGGCGGAGCGCAACAGCGCGGTCAGCGCGACGTCTTGCCCAGCAGAAAGCAGCGCCCTCACCCGTGGTTCGTCGCGACCGGTCAGGACGACAAGGGCAGCGCCGAAGAAATCGACCTTGCCATGGGCAAGGATGCGGATGATGAAGCTTGCGGTCAGGTCGCCGCGCAACCTGAGATGTTCGACAAGCGCCATGTGTTCGTTGGCGCGGGTGCCCTCGATCAACGTCAGCGAAGACTTGACGCAGGCATCGCGCGTCACCTTTTCGGCGCGCGCGGCGCCCATCAATGCCATGACGAAGGGCGAGGCCTTCAAGGCCTCGCCAAGCTTGACCAGCAGCAGGTGCCGGCAATCGGACGGCAGGCGCGGATCGGCGACAAGTGCCTCGCGCACGTGCGCATCATGGCCAAAGCGCTCAGCCATGCGGCGGAAGCTCAGCGAGGCGATGTCGGCGCCATAATTCCGCAGCAGGACGACGCAGGCTTCGGCCTCACCGACTTCAGCGATCGCAGCCGAAACCGACATCGACACGACCGGCCGGTCGGCAACGAGCTTCTGGATGGCAATCGAGCCCGATGCAACGCGGTCGATAAGGTCAGCGTCGGTCAGCAAGGGAGAACGCGCCAGCACCATCGCCGCAACGTCGGGCTGGTCAGCGGCAAGGGCTGCGATGATCTGGAGCGGTGCGTGGACGCTCATCGAAAGCGCCTCGGCCAGCGCCTGGCGCACTTTCGAAGACGGGTCGTCGAGCAGCAGCGTGAGCGCCGCTTCAGCTGCGCAGCGATCCTCGAACGGCATCTCGCGGTTGACATAGGCGCTCGCAAGAGCGGCAGCCGCGGCCGCCCGCTCACCCACCTTGGCTGTGTCTATCCATTTCAGGAAATGCGAAACGACCATCCGCTTTTCTTCGCCCCTGGCAGCAAGCGCCCAAACCCAATGACGACCCTAGGAAGAAAAGGTTTACGAACGGTTCACCATATCCGTTAACCCTTGCCGGGCCGCGAGGCAGCGCCTATCAAATCCGCACAACGGGAGGAGTTGCCGATGGCTGGACTGTATCTTGAGGAATTCGTCGTCGGCCAGGTGATCCGGCATCAGCTCACCAAGACCGTAACCGAGAGCGACAACATGTTCTTCTCGACGATGACGCTCAACCCCCAGCCGCTGCACATCGACTTCGACTTTGCCGCCAGGAGCGAATGGGGCAAGCCGCTGGTCAATTCATTGTTCACGCTCGGGCTGATGATCGGCATTTCAGTGCACGACACGACGCTCGGCACCACCATCGGCAATCTCGGCATGACCGAGACCACCTTCCCGCATCCGGTCTTTCACGGCGACACGATTCGTGTCGAGACGGAGGTGCTTTCGGTGCGCGAATCGAAATCGAAAACCGATCGCGGCATCGTCGAGTTCCTGCATTGCGCCTATAATCAGGACGGCGCGCTCGTTGCCAAATGCCAGCGCCAGGCGATGATGATGAAGAAGAAGGCGGCCTGATGCGCTCGCTGCTGTTCGTTCCAGGCGATTCCGAAAAGAAGCTCGAACGCGGTTTTTCGTCCGGCGCCGACGTCGTCATCGTCGATCTCGAGGATTCGGTCTCACCCGACAACAAGGCGCATGCGCGCGGCGTCGCCGCCGACTTCATCGCCAGCAAGCGCAACGACACCCGCGCGTCGATCTATGTGCGCGTCAATGACCTGTCGACCGGACTCACCGACGACGACCTCAGGGCGATCGTGCCGATCGCGCCAGACGGCATCATGCTGCCCAAGTCGAATTCCGGCGCCGACGTCCAGCATCTCTCTACCAAACTGCGTGTGCATGAGGCGGAAAACGGCCTGCCGGACGGCGCCATCCGCATCATCCCGATCATCACGGAAACCCCGGCCGGCGTGCTGGCGACCGGCAGCTATGCCGGCGCAAGTGCCCGGCTTGCCGGGCTGACATGGGGGGCGGAAGACCTTTCGGCGGCCATCGGCGCACGCGTCGCACGCGACAGTGACTGCCGCTACACCGACGTGTTCCGCCTGGCGCGGGCAATGACGGTGCTGGGTGCAGCGGCAGCCGACGTTGCCGCTGTGGACACCGTCTTCGTCAACTTCCGGGATGGCGAGGGCCTGCGCGCCGAGTGCCTCGAAGCCGAACGTGACGGCTTCACTGCCAAGATGGCGATCCATCCGGACCAGGTCGCCATCATCAACGAGGCGTTCACACCGACCACTGATGCGGTGGCACACGCGGCCTCCATCGTCACCGCCTTCGAGGAGGCGGGCAATCCGGGCGTGGTCGGCATCAACGGCAAGATGTATGACCGGCCGCATCTGAGGCTCGCCCAGCGCCTGCTGGCCCGGGCGCGTGCTGCCGGCGTCGCCGGCTGAGGTTCAGTCCTCCCAGCGCGGCCGCCGCATCGAGAAGATGGCATCGATCGTCGAATAATCCATGTAGCCGAGGCGCGAGACGTTGCCGGCCTTGACGACGTCGAACAACCCATCGGTCAGATAGGCCTCGTCGATGTGGATGCCGACGACCTCGCCGATGACGACGATGGCGCCGGTCTCCTGCCCGCTCAGACCTCTGGGGCGGAAGATCTCGGTGACCTTGCATTCCAGCGCAGCGGGTGCCTCGCCGACGCGTGGCGGCGCCACCAGCCGCGAAGGCACCGGCGTCAGCCCGGCATAAGCGAACTCGCTGACACCGCGCGGCGCATTGACCGAACTCTTGTTCATCTTCTCGGCCAGGTCGCGCCCGACGAGATTGGCAACGAACTCCCTGGTTTCGCTGGCGAAGGTGGCACTGTCCTTCTGACCCTCGGAGGAAAACCACACCAGCGGCGGCTTGCCGGACAGCGCGTTGAAGAACGAATAGGGTGCGAGATTGACCGCCCCATCCTTGCCGACGGACGAAATCCAGCCGATCGGCCGCGGCGACACCAGCGACTTGAATGGGTCATGCGGTAGTCCGTGGCCTTTCGACGGCTCGTAGAACACCTGTGCTAGCCCTCCCAAGGCCCGGCATAGTCAGCATAGAGCTTTGCCACGTCTGGACGCTGGCGCTCCTGTCCGGCGCCATCATAGGAGCCGATATGGACGAAGCCGACAACACGTTCATGCGGCGCAAGGCCAAGCAGTGCGCGGCCCTCTTCGCAATCCGAATACCAGTTGGTGATCATGTTGGTGCCGTAACCGAGCGCATTGGCTGCGGTAATCAGGTTCATCGCCGCCATGCCGCCCGACAGGAACATTTCCCATTCGGGGATCTTGGGATGGTCCTTGGGGCTGGACACCACGCCGATGACCAGCGGCGCGCGCGAGAATCGGGCAAGCTCCTGGTTGCGTCGGCCTTCCGGCAGCGGTCCTTCCCGGCGTTCAGCCAAGTCAGCCAGCTTCTGGCCGATCTCGACACGCACGTCGCCACGATAGAGAATGAAGCGCCAGGGCTCCAGCCGGCCGTGATCAGGCACGCGGCTTGCCGCCGCCAGAATGGTGGCGATCTCGGCGTCGGACGGTGCCGGCGCCCGGAGTTCGGGGATCGGCGCGGAGTTGCGGGTCAGCAGGAAGTCGATAATCGGCGATGTCACGGCGCGGGCACTCCTTGGATGTTGGGCTGAAGCGCCTGTCCGTAAATGGTGGCTGCTCTGGCATCGGCGCAGTGCGGTTGAGAATCCATCGCGCCGGAATAGCCTTGAAATTGCCACCGCCTTGCGCTTCAAACAAGGGATGCTGAGGGGATCCTTCCGACTTTTCGCGCCGATTCTGGCTGTCGCGCTGTTCGCCGTGCAGCCTGCGGCCGTTTTCGCGCAGGACGGTGCCGCGGCAATCGACGGGTTGAGCCTTCCCGGCATTTCTAGTTTTGCCTCGCCGCGCGGCGACGAACCGCTGGCGACGGGCGCCCTTGGCGAGATCACGCTGACCGCGCAGCTGACCGACAAGGGCAGCGACATCGGCCGCGGCCTGGTCTGGCGCGTCTTCCGCCCCGAGGCCGGACCCGACGGCAAGCTACCGCTGGTCGCTTCGGCCCTGGGCGGCACCAGCATGTTCCAGCTGCCGCCCGGCAGCTACCTCGTCCATGCCTCCTATGGCCGCGCCGGCGCCACCAAGCGCATCACCGTTGGCAAGCAGGGCAAGCGTGAGAGCCTGGTGCTCGACGCCGGTGGCCTGAAGCTCGACGCCGTGCTTTCCGGCGGCGTCCGCATCCCGCCGGCCAAGCTCAAATTCTCGATCTTCGAAGGTGATTCCACCAGCGACGGCGAACGGGCGCTGATCATCCCCAACGTCGCGCCCAATTCGGTGGTGCGGCTCAATTCGGGCACCTATCACGTCGTCTCGACCTATGGCAGCGTCAACGCCGTCATCCGCTCAGACATCCGCGTCGAAGCCGGCAAGCTGACCGAGGCAACCGTCGAGCACCGCGCCGCAGACGTCACCTTCAAGTTGGTGCGCGAAGCCGGCGGCGAAGCCATCGCCGACACGTCCTGGTCGGTGCTGACGGAGTCAGGCGACCCGCTGCGCGAGGCCGTCGGTGCCTTCGCCTCGATGGTGCTGTCGGAAGGCGACTACACAATTATCGCCAAGAACCGCGATCGCATCTACCAGCGCGACTTCACCGTCGTTGCCGGCCGCAACCAGGACGTCGAAGTTGTCGCCTCGGAAGACGCCGCCATCGACCCCAACGAAGGCGCGGACTAGGCTTCAGCAAGTCGCCTGACTTCCGGACCTCTGAACTGAAAAGGGCGGCATCGAGCCGCCCTTCTTGTTTGTCTCAGGCGTAGGCCTGTTTGTCTCAAGCGGTCAGCGCGCGGCGCCTGTCCGGCGCCATCGCCTCGTCACGCAAAGCAGCGATTGCCTCGTCGAGGCCCATCGACACTTGGTCGCGCGAACCGAGACGGCGGACATTGACGGTCGCCTCTTCCGCCTCGCGCTTGCCGCAGACAAGAATGACCGGAACCTTGGCCAGCGAGTGCTCGCGGACCTTGTAGTTGATCTTTTCGTTGCGCAGGTCGACTTCGGCCGACAGGCCGGCGGCCTTGAGCTTGGCAGCGACCGAACGCGCATAGTCGTCGGCGTCCGAGGTGATCGTGGTCACCACCACTTGCTGCGGCGCGAACCACAGCGGGAAGTGGCCCGAATAGTTCTCGATCAGGATGCCGAGGAAACGTTCCATCGAACCACAGATGGCGCGGTGGACCATGACCGGCTGCTTCTTCTCGGAATCCGAGCCGATGTAGAAGGCGCCGAAGCGTTCGGGCAGGTTGAAATCGACCTGGGTCGTTCCGCACTGCCATTCGCGGCCGATCGCATCACGCAGGACGTATTCGAACTTGGGGCCGTAGAAGGCACCCTCGCCCGGATTGATCGACGTCTTTATGCGGTTGCCGGACTGCGCCTCGATGGTCTTGAGCACATTGCCCATGATCTCTTCGGCGTGATCCCATGCCTCATCGGAGCCGACGCGTTTGTCGGGCCTCGTCGACAGCTTCACCGAAATCTCGTTGAAACCGAAGTCGGCATAGGTCGACAGGATCAGGTCGTTGATGCGCAGGCACTCGGCGGCGAGTTGTTCCTCGGTGCAGAAGATATGCGCATCGTCCTGGGTGAAGCCGCGCACGCGCATCAGTCCGTGCAGCGCGCCTGACGGCTCATAGCGGTGAACGTTGCCGAATTCGGCGAGCTTGACCGGCAGGTCGCGGTACGACTTCAGGCCATGCTTGAAGATCTGCACGTGACCCGGGCAGTTCATCGGCTTCAGCGCAAAGACGCGGTCGTCGTCGGTGTCGTCACCAGCAACCGTCACCTTGAACATCGCGTCGCGATACCAGCCCCAGTGGCCCGAGGTCTCCCACAGGCTCTTGTCGAGCACCTGCGGCGCGTTGACTTCCTGGTAGCCCTGCTGGTCGAGGCGGCGGCGCATGTAGCTGACCAGGTTCTGGAACATCTTCCAGCCCTTGGCATGCCAGAACACGACGCCCGGACCTTCCTCCTGGAAGTGGAACAGATCCATCTCGCGGCCGAGGCGGCGGTGGTCGCGTTTCTCTGCCTCTTCCAGCATGTGCAGATACTGGTCGAGCTGGGCCTGGTCAGCCCAGGCCGTGCCATAGATGCGCGTCAGCATCGGGTTGTTGCTGTCACCACGCCAATAGGCACCGGCGACCTTCATCAGCTTGAAGGCGCTGCCGATCTGACCGGTCGAAGCCATATGTGGGCCGCGGCACAGGTCGAACCAGTCGCCCTGGGCGTAGATGTTGAGGTTCTGGTCCTCGGGGATCGCGTCGATCAGCTCGAGCTTGTAGGCCTCGCCCTTGTCGCGGAACACCTGCTTGGCCTTGTCGCGCGACCAGACCTGCTTGGTGAACGGCTTGTTGCGGCCGATGATCTCGCGCATCTTCTTTTCGATCGCCGGGAAATCCTCCGGCGTGAAAGGCTCGTTGCGGGCGAAATCGTAATAGAAGCCGTTGTCGATGACAGGGCCGATGGTGACCTGGGTTCCGGGCCACAGTTCCTGCACGGCTTCCGCCAGCACATGCGCGGTGTCGTGGCGGATCAGCTCGAGCGCGCGCGGGTCGTCGCGGGTGACGATCTCGACCTTGCCGGACTTGCCGAGCGGATCGGAAAGATCGCGCACGGTGCCGTCGACGGCATAGGCCACCGCCTTCTTGGCCAGCGACTTCGAGATCGACTCGGCCAATGCAGCACCAGTCATTGCCGCGTCGTAGTCGCGGACGGAACCATCGGGGAATGTCAGGGAAACGGAATTCGACAAAGCTCTTCTCCTATCCAGTCCCGCAAACGAGCGCGGGTGGTAAAAAAACCGGATGCGTCCGGCAGCGAGGGGTCTTTTAGGGGGAGTTTTCTGGCTCGTAAAGCCAAACAGCGACGCTTCGAGCGCCGCTGCGTCATTTCGGAGGAGCCTGGAACTAGTTGGCCGACTTGATCAACCCTGGCAGGTCGGTGAGGAAGTCGGCGCGCACCTTTGGTCCCATGAGTACCGGGCTCTTGCCTTCGTTGACGAACAGCCTGGCAAAGACGACCTTCCGGCCGTCCTTTTCGGCCCAACCGACGAACCAGCCAAACGGCCTGGTGCGATTTTGGGCGCCTGCCTTGTTGGTCAGCCAGCCGGTGCCGGTCTTGCCCTGGACCTTCCAGTCGCCGGCGTCGAAGGCAGGCAGGATCTGGCCGGTCATGTCGTATGCCTTGGCCGAGACCGAAAGCTTACGATCGAGAATACGCCTGATGAATGCCGCCTGCTCATCTGGCGAAATCTGCAGCGACGAGCTCAGCCACGAGTGGGTCAGGCCATCCTTCTTGCCCGGATTGCCCGTGATGTCGCCATTGCCATAGTTGAAGCTCTGGACATAGCCGGCAAAGCGCTCGTTGCCGAGCTTGCGGGTGATCTGCTGCGAGTACCAGACGACGGAATCCTTTTCCCAGATCGTCGGATCGACAGGCCTGTGATCGCGTTTGATGGCATTGAACTCGGGCTTGTAGTCCCAGCGCGGCGTATGCGCGTCGGTGAGGATGCCAGCATCGTAGCCCATAAGCGCCAGCGGCACCTTGAACGTCGATGCCGCGCTCACGCGCCGGTCACAGGTACCATCGCGGCGCAAGGTGGCGCCGCTTTGGGCATCGACGATCAGCGTGCATTCGAACACCGGCTTGAGCGCCGGATCATTGGCGGCCGCCTGCGCCGCGGCAATAGGCACTGCAAGCAGAGAAAAGAAAGCGAAGATCGAAGATCGACGAAACGAAGCAAGCACTGTCATGACATCCTCTGTCGGTTGGCGCCAAAGGACTATGGACGGCAATTGTCTCGAATATGGCTCAACTTGGACGGAACTGTCTTAGCCTGATCAAACGGTAAACCGGAAAATATCGGCGTTAACTGATATGCGGCGCGCGCTGCATCCACTTCAATGCCCCGATGGACGTCGACCAATCAGCCAATAGCGCCACGGCAGGTACCAGGCATAGGGCGCGGCAAGGCTCTCCGGCACCCGGTCGATGCCATGGGTGCCCCAGGGGCCGCAACGCAGGACGCGAAACAGGCCCATCCAGCCGCCGGCCCACAAGCCGTGGCGCGCAATCGCCTCATGCGCATATTCCGAACAGGTCGGCAGATGCCGGCATGAATTGCCGATAAAGCCCGAGAGCGTCAGCTGGTAAAGCCGGACCAACGAGGTGCCGAGCACTCGGCCGGGCGTCTTGCGCCACGGCCCGGCCCAGTTGCGGCCGCGCGCGGCGGTGCCGCGTGATTGGTCATGTCCGTGGTCCATCGTCTCCGCCGGATCGGAATCTATTCGCTATAGATGTCCATTCCGCCATGCAGACGCAATGTTCGGCATCTACCACCTCGCCGCTGCGGCGCCGTGTCACGCATTCCAGCCAAGCTTCGCCCCGCGGTGGGGGCACCGCCGTTGCGGAGCGTCGAGTTGAAGCCGGTCGGCGTCGCAGCACTTCGTTCTTTGGATGGCATGGTCGCACTGAAAGGTCGCGATGCGGAACATCTCTGCGTAGGCGTTGAAGAGCGTTGGCATGGTTTTTCCTCCTTGTGTCGGAGGATTAGACGGCCTCTAGCCGTGCTCTTCAAACGAGTATAACGTCCAGCTTGGATAACTTGAGATTATGCGAATGAACCGCGGGCGGCTTCCGCTGACGGCATTGAGAAGTTTCGAGGCAGCCGGGCGGCACCTGAGTTTCAGCCGTGCAGCCGACGAGCTGTTTGTCACCCAGGCGGCCATCAGCCGCCAGATCCGCGAGCTGGAGAGTTTCCTGCGCCAGCCGCTGTTTGTGCGCTATCACCGTCGTGTCGAACTGACCGAGCCGGGCCAGAAATTGCTGCAGCAGCTGGTCAAGAGCTTCGACGACATCGACCGCCGGCTTTCTGAACTGGCGACACGGCCTTCCCTTTCAGTGGTCAGCGTCAGTGCCGAGCCGGCGCTGGCTGCCAGCTGGCTCCTGCCGCGCCTCAACAAGTTTCGCGAGATGCGCCCCGACATCGAGATCGCGCTCGATGTCGACCCGCGCCTGATCGATTTCCGCAGCGACCAGGCCGAGCTCGCCTTGCGCTTCAGCGCGCACAACAGCTCGTGGCCGCGCAGCGAGTCGGAACTTTTGGGGATGGTCGTCGATTCGCCAATCCTGTCGCCGGCGCTGCTGGCGTCCGGCCCGCCACTGGACTCCCCTGCCGACCTGCGCCGCTACACGCTGTTGCATGAGGAAAACCGCCAGGGCTGGGCACGCTGGTTCGAGGCGGCGGGTGCCGACGAGGCATCCGTCCCGGAGCGCGGGCCGTTGCTGGCCGACGCGGCACTGTCGAAACAGGCGGCGATGCTCGGCCACGGTGTCGCCCTTGGCGACCTTTTGCTGGTCTACGAGGAGCTTCAGGCAGGAACGTTGGTCAAGCCGTTCGAGACCAACGTCGTCTGCGGCGGCTACTGGCTGGTGGCGAAGAACCTGGCCAAGCTGTCCGAGCCGGCACAGTGCTTCGCCGAGTGGATCAAGACCGAATTCACCGAAAGCCTCGAGATTCTCGACAACTGCCTGGCGTCAGCCTACCTGCGCTCGATCTGACCGATGGCGTCGACCACGGCGTCGAAGGTCAGCATCGTCGAGGCGTGCCGCGCCTTATAGTCGCGCACCGGCTCGAGATATTTCAGGTCGCCGAATCTGCCCTCCGGCGGCGTGCCGCCTTCCTTGAGCATGCGCAGCATCGTGTCGCGCACGGCGCGCAATTCATCGGCGCTGGCGCCGACGACATGCTCGGCCATGATCGATGACGACGCCTGGCCCAGAGCGCAGGCTTTCACCTCATGCGCGAAGTCGGTGACGATACCGTCCTTCATCGCCAGATCGATCGTGACCGTCGACCCGCACAGCTTGGAATGTGCTGTCGCCGTCGCATCGGGGTGATCGAGCCGGCCGAGCCGGCCGATATTGCCGGCGAAACCGAGAATTTTCGTGTTATAGATGTCGTCGATCAACTTTTTTCACTCTGAGTGCGTGTGATGAACAACTCTTGTCGCTGACGCATCTTCCAATCGTCGTCTTCACCCATATATAATGGTGGCGCTCGCCTCCCGACAAGGAGCTGAAAAGGCATCGGGATTTGAGCAAGATAAGCAGCTTTGGGTACGGCACTCGTTCCGGTGGTCCCTAAAGTGGCTGTGTCCGTTCAACTCGTCCCTGCTCTGACAGGGACTACTGGAGACGCCTGATATGGATGCCGTAGCGAAGAAGCTGATGCCGCAATCAGCCTATATGGACAAGCATGCAACCGACCGCCCGACCGAGGCGGAGGTCGAAGCCGCTGTGAAGGTGCTCCTGCGCTGGACCGGCGACGATCCACAGCGCGAAGGCCTGATCGACACGCCCAAGCGCGTGACCAAGGCTTTCCGTGAAATGTTCAATGGCTACGACATGTGCCCGGCCGACGAGCTTGGCCGCACATTCGAGGAAGTCGCCGGCTACGACGACCTGGTCATCGTTCGTGACATCAAGTTCCATTCGCATTGCGAGCACCATATGGTGCCGATCATCGGCAAGGCTCATGTCGGCTATCTGCCGGATGGCAAGGTCGTCGGTCTCTCCAAGATCGCCCGCGTCGTCGATATCTTCGCCCACCGCCTGCAGACGCAGGAAGCGATGACGGCGCAGATTGCCGGTGTCATCCAGGACGTGCTAAACCCGCGCGGCGTCGCCGTGATGATCGAGGCCGAGCATATGTGCATGGCCATGCGCGGCATCCGCAAGCAGGGTTCGACGACCCTGACCTCCACATTCACCGGCGTTTTCCGGGATACCCCCGAAGAACAGGTCCGGTTCGTGACCATGGTACGAGCCGGCGGCGGCGGGATCTGATCCCGCTTCGCCGGAGCCCCGACTTAGGACCCCGGCGATGACTTTGCAGTTTCCCGAAGCTCCCAACGACAAGCGCTCCCTCGAAGAGGGCGAGCTGTTCTCGCCACGTTTCGACGTCAACGGCCTGGTCACCGCCGTGGTGACCGACGCCGCCGACGGCATGCTCTTGATGGTCGCGCACATGAATGCCGAAGCGCTGGCTCTGACGATCGAGACCGGCATCGCCCACTATTGGTCGCGCTCGCGCAACGCGCTTTGGAAGAAGGGCGAAACCTCGGGCAATTTCCAGCACGTCCAGGAGATTCGCACCGACTGCGACCAGGACGCGGTGTGGCTCAAGGTAAAAGTGAGCGGCCACGACGCAACCTGTCACACCGGCCGGCGTTCTTGTTTCTATCGGACGGTGGGACGACAAGGCAGTGTCGCGACGCTCAGCGCGGACGGCAGCGATCCGCTGTTCGATGTCGACGAGACCTACCGCAAGAAAACGTGAACCGGCTACCTGTTCCAGAACACAGAGATTCACGATTTTAATACGGGTCGGGAGTAGTCTGTATTTGGGAACAAGGAGTGTGCGATGCTCGAATGGGCGTCATTCTATGCGCGCCAGAACGTCCGGGAAGCCAATGGCTTTTCTTCCGGCACAAGCTCGAACGTTCCCGAAACAGCAAGACAGAACGGCATTTCACTGGCGCTCGGCGGCGGTGCTGCACGCGGCTGGGCCCATATCGGCGTGCTGCGCGCGCTTGATGAAGCCGGCATCCGCATCAACATGATCGCCGGCACTTCGATCGGTGCCCTCGTCGGTGGCTGCTATCTCGCCGGAAAGCTCGATCAGCTCGAGGAATTCGCCCGTAGCCTGACCAAGCGCCGTATCTTCGGACTGTTCGACTTCAAGCTCGGCGGCAGCGGACTGTTCGGCGGCATGAAGCTCGATTCTCGCATGCAGCAGCACATGGGCAGCATCACCTTCGAGGATCTGCCGAAACCCTTCGTCTGCGTTGCGACCGAAATCCGCACCGGCCACGAGATCTGGCTGTCGAGCGGTTCGCTGATCAAGGCGATGCGGGCGTCCTACGCCCTGCCCGGCGTGTTCGAGCCGGTCACCTGCAACGGCCGCGTGCTGGTCGACGGCGCGCTCGTCAATCCCGTGCCGGTTTCGGTCTGCCGCGCCAACGAGCAGCCCTTGGTCGTTGCGGTCAACCTGCACTACGACCTGTTCGGCCGCGCGGCAGTGATCAAGCATAGCGCTGGCGAACTGGTGGTCGAGCGTCCGGCTGCACCGGGAGAGAACTCCGCTCAAAGCGAGCGCGAGGCACGGCTCGGCATCACGGGTGTCATGGTCGAAGCGTTCAACATCATCCAGGATCGCATTTCCCGCGCGCGGCTGGCCGGCGATCCGCCAGATCTGTCGATCCAGCCCAAGCTCGGCCTGATCGGCCTGTCCGAATTCCACCGCGCCGACGAGGCCATCCGGCTCGGCTACGAGGCGACAAAGGCGCAGATGGAAGAGATCCTGAGGCTTCAGGCGGTTCTCGGCTAAGACCAATTCTCGGTCAAGGACCGGCCAGCGACGCGTCGACGATCCTGAACTGGGCCGTGCGGCTGCCATTCCAATGATTGACCGAAATCGAGCCGGCGACGTGTATTGCACGGTCGCGGTTCCGGAACAGGAAATCGCCAAGTGGCGTCTCTGCCGCCCTGAACGCCATCGCCTGGACCTTGCCGCCGCTTTCCGAACGCAGGTCGATGCGTATATGTGCGGAGCCGACCAGCCTGGCATCGGCGATGCGATGCCTTGGCAGGACGAAAACGGGCGGCACATGCCCTGCCCCGAACGGTCCTGCTTTCTCCAGCGCGTCGACGAGGTTCAGCGTCGCGCCTTCCGCGGCCAGCGCACCGTCAATCTTCAGGCTTTCCTCATCCTGCAGGCGGAACACGTCGGCTGCGGCGCGCTGTTCGAAGAAGGCGCGCAACTCGCCCAGCTTGGCGCGCTCAACGGTGATGCCGGCCGCCATGGCGTGCCCGCCACCCTTGACCAGCAGTCCGGCTTCGACCGCCTCGCGCACCAGCCGGCCAAGGTCGAAACCGGACACGGAACGGCCTGACCCTGTGCCAACGCCATTCGGGTTGAAGGCAATCGCAAAAGCCGGGCGGCGCGCGTGATCCTTGAGACGCGATGCCAGCAAGCCAACGATGCCAGGGTGCCATGTGGTGCTCGCGGTGACCAACACGGCCGGGCCCGGTCCGGCGCCGATTTCGGCATCGGCCTCGGCGCGTGCCTCGGCCAGCATCTCCGTTTCCATCGCCTGGCGCTCCTGGTTCAGGCGGTCGAGCGTTTCGGCGATGGTTCCGGCTTCGACCGGATCGTCGGTGGCAAGCAGCTTGCTGCCGAGCGCAGCGTCGCCGATGCGCCCGCCGGCATTGATGCGCGGGCCGAGCAGGAAGGATAGGTGGAAGGTGTTGAGCGGCTCGCCTATGCGCGCGACGCGGGCGAGTGCCGTCAGCCCGACATTGTTCTGCTGGCGCATGGCCTGCAGCCCCTTGACGACGAAGGCCCTGTTCACGCCGGTCAACGGCACGACGTCGGCGACCGTCGCAAGTGCCACAAGGTCGAGCAGCTTGAGCAGATCGGGACGCGGCGCGTCAGGCAGTCGCGCGCGCATCACCTTTGCCGTCTGCACCAGGGCCAGGAAGGTGACGCCGGCAGCGCAGAGATGGCCTTGGCCGGAGAGATCGTCGTCGCGGTTCGGATTTACCACGGCCACGGCATTCGGCAGCGCGCCGCCGACCTGGTGATGATCGAGCACCACGACATCGGCGCCGGCCTCGTTGGCTGCGTCGATGGAGGCGGCGCTGTTGGTACCACAGTCGACGGTGACGATCAGGCTCGCGCCGCGCCCGATAAGCTCACGCATCGCATCCGGGTTCGGGCCGTAACCTTCGAAGATGCGGTCGGGAATGTAGATCTCGGACTCGATGCCGAAATGGGTGAGAAATCGCTTCACCAGCGCCGACGAACAGGCACCGTCGACGTCATAGTCGCCGAAGATCGCGACCTTTTCCCTGCGTAGCACCGCGTCGGCAAGGCGCGATGCCGCCTTGTCCATGTCGGTCAGCGAGGCCGGATCGGGCAACAGGTCGCGGATGGTGGGGTCGAGGAAACGCTCGGTGTCCTCGGGCAGCACGCCGCGGCCGGCAAGCACACGGGCGACGATGTCGGGCACGCCATGCCCCTGGGCGATGGCGAGCGCCAGCATGTCCTGGCGTTCGGTCAGGCGATGTTCCCAGGAAACACCGGTGGCCGAACGCCTTACGCCGAGAAAGTTACGCTTTTCAGTCGCCATTCAGTTGAGGTCCACCCGCTTCGGATTGACCATAGGCGACCGCAACAGGCGCGTAATCAGAATTTTTCCAGATCCTGGTGGCGTGCCTTGATCTCACGCACGGTCTTGGACGACGAGCGCAGCACAATCGTGTGGGTGGTGATCGAGTCACGACCGAACTTGACGCCGGCAAGCATGTTGCCGTCGGTGACGCCGGTGGCAGCGAACAGCACGTCGCCACGCGCCATCTCCTCGACGCGGTAGACCTTTTTGGGGTCGGTGATGCCCATGGTGGCCGCGCGCGCAACTTTCTCAGGGGTGTCGAGCATCAGGCGTCCAAGCATCTGCCCGCCGGTGCAGCGCAGCGCAGCAGCAGCCAGCACGCCTTCGGGCGCACCGCCGGTGCCGAGATAGATGTCGATGCCGGTTTCCTCGGGATCGGTGGTGTGGATGACACCGGCCACGTCGCCGTCGCCGATCAGGCGGATGGCAGCACCGGTCTCGCGCACGGCTTCGATCAGCTTGGAATGGCGCGGACGGTCGAGGATGCAGGCGGTGATTTCTTCGACCGGCACGCCCTTGGCCTTGGCGACGCTGGCGATGTTGTCGGCCGGCGAGGCGTCGATGTCGATGACACCCTCGGGATAACCCGGGCCGACGGCGATCTTGTCCATATAGACGTCAGGCGCAAACAGCAGGCTGCCCTTTTCGGCAATGGCGATGACGGCAAGGGCGTTGGGCAGGTTCTTGGCGCAGATGGTGGTGCCTTCGAGCGGATCGAGCGCGATGTCCACATCGGGGCCGCCGGAACCGACTTCCTCGCCGATGTAGAGCATCGGAGCTTCGTCGCGTTCGCCTTCGCCGATGACGACCGTGCCGTTGATGGCAAGGCGGTTCAGTTCCTGGCGCATGGCGTCGACGGCAACCTGGTCGGCGGCCTTCTCGTCGCCGCGTCCGCGCAGCCTGGCTGCAGCCACGGCGGCCCGCTCGGTGACGCGCACGAGTTCCATGGTGAGAATCCGGTCGAGGCCGGCTACAACGCTTTTCGCCATAATACTGGGTCCTGAAGTCGATGAGTTCGGAGCGCCCAAACCGGGCCGGCTCTTATTGTCAAACCCGCATGACAACGGCAAGACCTGTTGCCCGGTTTATCGAAAGCGAAACAATATCAATCGATTGAAAGGGAATTGCGGCTTGACTGCCTGGCCGGGGGCACAATTGCGCCCCTGACCTAGACGCCTGCTCAGCCGGCGCGCTCGATGCGGATGACCTGCGGCTTGTCGGTCAGGTGACCGTCCTTGGTCACGCCGTCGACGGCCTTGCGCACGGCAGCTTCCGTGGTCTCGTGGGTCACCAGGATGACGGTCTTCTGGGCGATGCCGCCTTCGGTGCCATTGGCGTGCTGGACGATCGATTCCAGCGAAATGTCGTTGTCGGCCATGCGCTTGGCGATCGCTGCGAAGACGCCGATGCGATCATGTACGGTCAGGCGGATGAAGTAGCCGCCGGCATGGCTGCGCATCTGCGCCTTTTTGTACGGCTTCAGTTCCTTGGCCGGACGGCCGAACACCGGACCGTGCTGGAAGCCGGGCCGGCTCTTGGCGATGTCGGCGATGTCGCCGACGACGGCCGACGCCGTGGCGTTGCCGCCGGCGCCGGGGCCGGATAGAAGCAGCTCGCCCAAAATGTCGGTTTCGATCGCCACCGCATTGGTGACGCCGTGGACCTGGGCGATGACGGATGCCGTCGGCACCATTGTCGGGTGCACGCGCTGCTCGATGCCGCTTTCGGTGCGCTGGGCAACGCCAAGCAGCTTGATGCGGTAGCCGAGTTCAGCCGCTGCGCGAATGTCGGCCTGGGTGATGTTGGAGATGCCTTCGAGATAGATGTCGTCGGCAGCGATTTTCGAGCCGAATGCCAGGCTGGTCAGGATGGCGAGCTTGTGGGCGGTGTCGTTGCCCTCGATGTCGAAGGTCGGGTCGGCCTCGGCATAGCCCAGGCGCTGGGCGTCGGCGAGGCATGCCTCGAAGGTCAGGCCTTCGGCTTCCATGCGCGTCAGGATGTAGTTGCAAGTGCCATTGAGGATTCCGAACACGCGATTGACGCTGTTGCCCGCCATCGCCTCGCGCATGGTCTTGATGACAGGGATGCCGCCGGCAACGGCCGCTTCGTAGTTGAGCAGTACGCCTTTCTTCTCGGCGACCTCGGCCAGTGCCACGCCATGCTTGGCGAGTAGCGCCTTGTTGGCGGTCACGACATGGCGGCCGGCATCGAGCGCGGCACGCACACAGGCGCGCGCAGCACCTTCGTCGCCGCCGATCAATTCAATGAAGACGTCGATGTCGGCCTTCTCGGCCAGCTCGATCGGATCATCGAACCATTGCGCGCCGCTCAGGTCGACACCGCGATCACGGCTGCGGTCGCGGGCGGAAACGGCGGTCACGACGATTTCGCGACCGCATTGCCGGGTGAGCTCGGCGCCCTTGTCGCGCAGCACACGCGCCACCGAAGCACCGACCGTGCCGAGACCGGCAATTCCAACACGCAATGCTTCAGCCATGGTCGCGGCGCCTCTTTATTTCAATCGTTCTGGGAATGTGGCGCGGTGCCGCTCAGCGATGGGCTGCGAGCGGAACCACGTTGTTGGGGTGTTTGGCTGTGGTCTGCAGGAAGCGCTTGATGCTTCGTGCTGCCTGGCGGATGCGGTGCTCGTTTTCGACCAGCGCCAGACGCACATAGTCGTCGCCGTGCTCGCCGAAGCCGACGCCGGGAGCGACAGCCACGTCCGCATGTTCGATCAGCAGCTTGGAGAATTCGAGCGAACCAAGATGCTTGAACGGCTCCGGGATCGGTGCCCAGGCAAACATCGTCGCCGCCGGCGCCGGGATTTCCCAGCCGGCACGGGTGAACGAGTCGACCATCACGTCGCGGCGCTTGTGATAGACTTCGCGCACCTCGGCTATGTCGGCACCGTCGCCATTGAGCGCGGCAGTTGCCGCCACCTGGATCGGCGTGAACGCGCCATAATCGAGGTAAGACTTCACGCGGGTCAGTGCGGCGATCAGGCGCTCGTTGCCGACGGCAAAGCCCATGCGCCAGCCCGGCATCGAAAACGTTTTCGACATCGAGGTGAACTCGACGGTGACGTCGATCGCGCCCGGCACCTGCAGCACCGAGGGCGGCGGATTGCCATCGAAATAAATCTCCGAATAGGCAAGATCCGACAGGATGATGATGTCGTGCTTCTTCGCAAACGCCACGACGTCTTTGTAGAAGTCGAGCGAGGCGACGAAGGCCGTAGGGTTCGACGGATAATTGAGGATAAGCGCCAGCGGCTTGGGGATCGAGTGGCGGACGCCGCGCTCGAGCGCCGGAATGAAGCCATCATCCGGCTTGGCCTGGAGTGAGCGGATGACGCCGCCCGACATGATGAAACCGAAAGCGTGGATCGGATAGGTCGGATCCGGACACAGCACGACGTCGCCAGGCGCGGTGATCGCCTGCGCCATGTTGGCGAAGCCTTCCTTCGAGCCCAGCGTCGCAACGACCTGGGTATCGGGATTGAGCTTCACGCCAAAGCGGCGGGCATAATAATTGGCCTGGGCGCGGCGCAGGCCGGGAATGCCGCGCGACGACGAATAGCGGTGGGTGCGCGGGTCGCGCACCACTTCGCACAGCTTGTCGACGATGGCGGTCGGCGTCGGCAGGTCCGGATTGCCCATGCCAAGATCGATGATGTCGGCGCCCCGCGAACGGGCGCTGGCCTTCAGCCGGTTGACCTGCTCGAAGACATAGGGCGGAAGGCGGCGGACCTTGTGAAATTCTTCCATGTCAGTTCCAGGTAAACGGGGGCTCGGCGATGCGTGCGCGATATACACTCAATTGCAGGCGGGGTCGATAGTCTCGCACTTGCCTTCGATGGCCTTCAGCGTGTCGTCGCCGTGCTTTCTGGCAAGCGTGGTCATCGCCGCCGAATTGCCACCGCCTGCGCCGGCCTTGGCGCCCTGGCGCTGTCTGGCAGCCTGGAGTTCGGCCAGCTTGGCGGCCTTCTGGTCCTCGGTGAACTGGGCGGCGGCCACCTCAGGCGCAATGTTGAGATTGGGGTAGGTGCCGGTATCCTGCGCGCCACGTCCGGTTGCCGGTGCAGCGCTGCTGTCGGCGCTGGTCGTGCTGGTGCAGCCGGCAGCGGCAATGGCCAATGCCAGCACGCCCGCGGACAACATCACGCGGGAGCAGAAAAAAACATTCCGACCAACACTATATGTCATAAAGTTTCCCCGACAGGCGCGGTAGAGCGCGTTGGACCCGGTAAGACGTCACATGATACTATGTCAACAATGGGCGCTTTGGGAGGACCAGCAAGAACCATGGCGAAGGTAGACGATTCGGACAAGCAGAGTGGCGATACCCCCTCCTCCGTCGAGCAATACCTCGTCAAAGATCCGGAACGTTTTGCGCTCAACATGGCCCGCATGATCGAGCAGGCCGGGAAGGCAGCCTCCGCCTGGGCCGAACCGCGCGAGAAGGGCGAGGTGCGCGACACCGTCGCCGAGCCGATGGCCGACATGGTCAAGACCTTCTCCAAGCTTAGCGAATACTGGCTGTCCGACCCGCAACGCGCGCTGGAAGCGCAGACCCGATTGTTCTCCGGCTATCTCGACGTGTGGAGCAAGTCGATCCAGCGCATGGGCGGCGACGAGGTCGACGACGCCGTCAAGCCAGAACGCGGCGACAAGCGCTTCCTCGATCCCGAATGGGGCCGCAACGCCTTCTTCGATTTCCTCAAGCAGGCCTATCTGGTGACTGCGCGCTGGGCCGGCGACCTCGTCGACCATGCCGACGGTCTCGACGAGCACACCCGCCACAAGGCCGGCTTCTACGTCAAGCAGGTTGCCAACGCGATTTCGCCGTCCAATTTCATCCTCACAAATCCGGAGCTGTTTCGCGAAACCGTCGCCAGCAACGGCGAGAACCTGGTGCGCGGCATGAAGATGTTTGCCGAGGACATTTCGGCCGGCAAGGGCGACCTCAAGCTCCGGCAGGCCGACTACAGCGGCTTCGAGATCGGCAAGAACATCGCCACCACGCCGGGCAAGGTCGTCGGCCGCAGCGACGTCGCGGAAATCATCCAGTACACGCCGACCACCGACAAGGTGCTGAAGCGGCCGCTGCTGATCTGCCCGCCATGGATCAACAAGTTCTACATCCTCGACCTCAACCCGCAGAAATCCTTCATCCGGTGGGCGGTCGAGCAGGGCCACACGGTCTTTGTCATCTCCTGGATCAATCCAGACCAGCGCCACGGCCTGAAGGATTGGGAAGCCTATATCCGCGAAGGCCTGCAATATGGACTCGACATCGTCGAGCAGGCGACGGGAGAAACCAAGGTCAACGCCATCGGCTACTGCGTCGGCGGCACGTTGCTGGCGGCAGCATTGGCTCTGCTGGCACAGGAAGGTGACCACCGCATCCAATCGGTCACCTTCTTCACGACGCAGGTCGATTTCACCTATGCCGGTGACCTCAAGGTGTTCGTCGACGAGGATCAGATCAAGGCTCTCGAAGGAGCGATGAAGGACAAGGGCTATCTCGACGGCACCAAGATGGCGACGGCCTTCAACATGCTGCGCTCGGGCGACCTGATCTGGCCCTATGTCATCAACAACTACATGCGCGGCAAGGAGCCGACGCCGTTCGACCTGCTCTACTGGAATGCCGATTCGACGCGCATGGCAGCGGCCAATCACTCCTTCTACCTGCGCAACTGCTATCTCGAGAACAACCTGTCGCAAGGCAGGATGGAGCTGGCCGGCCGAACCATCTCGCTCGCCGACGTCACCATTCCGGTCTACAACCTCGCTGCGCGCGAGGATCACATCGCCCCTGCCCGCTCGGTCTTCCTCGGCTGCCAGTATTTCGGTGGCGATGTCGACTATGTCGTCGGCGGCTCTGGGCACATCGCCGGCGTGGTCAATCCGCCCGCCGCCGGCAAGTACCAGTTTTGGTCGGGAGGCAAGCCATCAGGCGATTTCGACGAATGGCTCAAGGGCGCTGCCGAGACGCCGGGCTCGTGGTGGCCGCACTGGCAGCGCTGGATCGAAGCCAAGGACGACACCCGCGTTGCGGCACGCAAGCCTGGCATAAGCGGGCGCGTGCTAGAGGATGCGCCCGGCAGCTATGTAAAGGTACGCGTGTAACCAGCTGTCACAGGCATTGAATTGACGCCCTTTACCAAGAGGGCGAAAACATGGCGCCTATCATGATCTCGCCTTAATTGGCGCCTAGCCCGCTTACTGGGGGATCATTGCCACAAGTTTGAGTGCCGCTTCTTCTGCGGAAGCGGGGTTGCGTAGATGTTCGATTTCAATCGCCAAGCGTAATCGTTGGCCTGCAGTGCATGAGAGGGGATCCGGTTTGACGTCAGGACGACTGCGATTCGCAGACCGGCGCTGCGGCGTTGCGCTGACCGTGCTGGTTTCGCTCATGAGCGTGTCCTGCTCCTCGACGGGCGAGCCGAATTTCGACCTGACAAATCCTGCGGCCAACGCCGCAACGACCACCGAAACAACCACTGCCCAATCCGTGACCGCAGCAGGCGCCCCAGCCACATCAGTGGCCCAGGCAACGATGAGCACGGCAGCCGACACTGCCCTGCCCGACCAGGTCGGTTATGTCCCACTGATCAAGCCGGGAAGCGAAAACGCAGCGGAAGTCGCCATCGCCAGTGCCGAACAGCCGCAGCAGGTCGCGACGGCAGCCACAGCGGAGCAGCCGAAGACAGCAGCTGTCGCTTCCCAGGCTGCGGACGCAAAACCGGCCAAGCCGCCGGTGCAGCAGGATACCGGCTTCATCCTGACCAATGGTCCGGCAGCCGAACCAGAGGCGCCCAAGAAGAAGGGGCTGTTCGCCTCGTTGTTCGGCTCTTCATCTGCCAAGGCAGCACCTGCGCCCGCCGAACAGAAGGCAAGGCCGCTGATCGCGATGGGCGACGAATCGTCTGAAACCAAGCCGAAGGCACCCGAGGAAAAGGCCAAGCCGATCATCACGCTGGCCTCGGCAAAAACTGAAGCAAAGCCGGTGGAGCTTGCGTCGCTGGGCGGCTCGTCGGGCGGCGATTCGAACTGGGCGCTGCCGGGCGTGCGCACCACCGATCTGTTCGAAATCAAGCGCAAGTCCGGCCTCAACGACGACAGCGACGTCGACCTGCACGAGGACGAGGATCCAGAACTGTACCAGACGGCATCGGCTGCCGGCATGGCGCGCCTCGCGCCTAACGGGCTGCTCAAGCAGCATGAAAGCGTCGATGTCGCCTGCCTGAAGCCGTCGCTGGTGCGCATCCTCAAGGCCGCCGAGCAGCACTACGGCAAGAAGATGATCGTGACATCGGGCTATCGCAACCCGGAACGCAACCGTCGCGCCCGCGGCGCCAAGAATTCGCAGCACATGTATTGCGCGGCAGCCGACATCCAGATTCCCGGCGTCGGCAAGTGGGAACTGGCGACGTATCTGCGCGCCATGCCTGGCCGCGGCGGTGTCGGCACCTATTGCCACACCAATTCCGTCCACATCGACGTCGGCCCGGAACGCGACTGGAACTGGCGTTGCGGCCGTCGCCGTGGATAAGTCGAAAAAATTTCGCGGCGCAGCAAAAAGACGGGTTGCCTGTCTCGAACAAGCCAACTATACACCGCCTCACCTGAGCGCGCCCATCGTCTAGCGGTTAGGACACCGCCCTTTCACGGCGGTAACAGGGGTTCGATTCCCCTTGGGCGTACCAGGTTTTCTCCACATTTTTTGAGCATTTCGGAAGACGCGGCAGCTGCAATTCTTGCACGCATCGTCTCGCTCTCGGTAATGCCCGACGGCACATGTCTGTATTCAAGGCAGGTCCAACTGACCGCCTGTCAATGCACGCCGCTACCGAACGAGAAGCAGAGCCACGAACGGCTACGGCCTCTCCCTCGCCTCATAATGGCTAAGGCGCAAAGCCGTCATGGCTGGATCGACGTGCCCTTCGATCTGCCAGGCGGCGCGGCCGGCCTTGGCGCGGGTTGGGTTGTGGTGAAGTTCGCGCCCTTGCGGGCCGCCGAGGCCGCGGCGGCGAGGCTAACGTCGAAAGCCACGAGAACGGGGGAAAGGGCATCGACCATCGCCTGATCGCCGATCTTTGCGCCACCGATCTCTGCATCCGTGCGAGCTCTGCCCGCAGCGCCTCCCGCATCGGCAGACCGGTCGAGCCGCTGTCTCCGGCGGCGGCGAAGACGAACGAGGCGAGCAGCGCTGACGGCCGAAGGCTTAAGTTAACGCGGACCTTTTTTGGATCGTGACCAAGCCACCAATGTTAGGCAGGCGCGTTGACAGCACGCTCTTGTGGCGCCGCCTAATGAGCAATTTGTTGCTCAGAACCCCGGCTGGTCCCGGCTACATCGCGATAATAGACAAGCTCAGTTCACACACAGGCCCGGCCGCCATCCGTCGGAGACTTGGGCGGGCGTTCAACATAACTCGAGCAGGAACTCGAATGCGGCTGATGGTGACTAATACAGCTTGTCAAAAAGTTGCCAGACGTCGAACGGCAAGTCTTCTTGCTGCGTCTGATCACCATTGTCCCCCGACAATGAGCCAAGAACGGAGATGAACTCTCCCTCAGCTATGATGCGATCGACCTCGCTTCGAGTCTTTTCGCGAAAGAATTCACAGTGGATGGTATCGATAGACCTTCCAACGATGTGGCAACCAGAGGTCCCCTCATCATTATTGAATCTCAGGTAGAAGAAATCCGGGATGGTTCTCATGCCGCCGACACGAACGGATGCACCCCCTTCAGAGAGTCGTATGAGTCGAAACTTCGCTCCGTGTATTTCGCGCACGCCACGCGCTGGGAAAAGCAACTCTACCTCACAATTGACTTCTCTCCACACCCAACTTTGGCATTTATTTACATCCTTTGAAGGCATGTACGCAATTCCTACAATTTACAAGGCAATTACGAGCGAACGAGCAGAGTTTTTCACTACATCTTGCTGACGATCAGAATGCCAACTTCTCTTGCAGCCTCCTCGAATGCAGACCTGGCATGGGACGTCTCTTTGGTCCCTTGCAGGACAGCGAGACAAGCCTCGGTCGCGGTGACGAAATTAGGTCCAGTTGCTCGTGGCCACCGGAAGAGCAGGTACTCGGCTGCTTCTTGAGTGGAGGCTACAGAGCGTATCTCGTCTACGGCGCCAAGCTGAACCAAGACCGGAGTATCGAACGGTTCATCCTCCAACTCACAACCTCGCCTTCTGTGGAGCCCGCAGGCTCCAGTTCCCATTATGATCAAAGCTGGAATGCGCTATTCCCCGAGGACAATCCGGACGAGGTCAATTGTACTCCTCGCACCTACCTTCTTGAGCAGATTGGCTCGATGGAACTCAACGGTGCGAGGAACGATACCTAGCTGGCGAGCAATTTCCTTGCTGGAGCAACCCCTCACGAGTTCGCCCAAGACGTTTCGCTCCCTCGATGTGAGCGTGTCGTGCCCCGGAAAGGACTTGGAGCAGATATCGCCATTGACCTCCGCTACTTCCTGTTTTGTTTGCCTGGTGAACTTGCGTCCAGGAGTCTCCAGGAACTCCCATTCGCCACACCTCCTGGCGATGGTAAACTGATGGGCGCGGGCTACATCAAGCAGGTCGACGATCCGACTTTCCGAAAGGGAATACGTGCAGAGAACAACCATCTTCTGGCCAGCGAGCGATCGGTCCAGTTCGCGCTCGTACTCCGTGAATTCCTGAAAATGGTTGGTGCCAATCCAGAATGCGTTTCCACTCACACGCATCCCCTCGTAGCCCTTGGCCAATGCGAGCCGCAGCTTGTTGTGCCACCCCCCGGTAATCCGCTGCAAATCGAACTCGCCGCCGCGCAGATACCAGTCCGTGCCTGCAATAAACTCGATTTGTCCCGCATCGAGGCGCTCATCAAGGTCGGGGACTGACCGGCGCAGCGCATTCCTTGCGTCCGCCTCCGTGATCGGATCAGAGATCGCCCAAACGCAGAACTCGTTGCCTTCCAAACCTGCCTTTAGATACAGGAAATTGGCGTCCAGAAGGTCCTGCTTTGTCTCGTAAAAAACACATATGTGCGTGCCCCAAGCGATTTCGCTTATGGAGCTGATGCCGGAATTGCGTGGCGCTTGGGCCGGACCAGCAGTGTCTTTCAGATCGTCTTGAACCCTGCGCGCAGCAGAAGATTTCATATGGCTCACCAGTGGGTCCGGCCGAGATTGGGGACCCCCACGTAAACGACCATTTCCAGACGCGTAAACCTGACAATATCAACAGTACAATATTCGCCGACCGCTTATCGTTCGTACTCCTAGGCCATAAATAGGCGGCTGCATTTAAAGGCCATTTCAACTAATTGTTGTGCGCAAGACGCGGGTTCATAGCACTCACTAGGAGCCGCTCGAACTGTAACGCACGTCGGCGAAGAGGGTTCCCCGCTAACTCCTCGGCCATTGCTGACAAGCCTCCCCAAGAACTGCGATGAACAACCGTATGGCTCGCGGATTCCGACCGGATGCCAGATGGCCGCCGCGATCTCGAGGATTTTGCAAAGGCGTATCCGGCTCCATGGGTGCAGCAGGAAAATCCGGGCACACACAAGACCGGAACAGGGAGCGAGGGGCCATAGCATCGCGATCGTCATCGGGACGCGGATAGCGCATCTCGATGGTGCAGAGGCGGCGGCGCTGCTGCTCGAGGATCTGGCGCGCTGACGGCGCCGAGCGCATCAACGCCGGGATCGATGTGGACTTCGAATCGCTTGGCGGCGCGGCGGGCCCTGCCTTGGACGGGTCGGGGCCCACCGCGGTACTCAGTCGAGATCAGTTGATGACGTTACCGTAGAAGCCGGCCTCGACCTTGGCCATGTCGATAGAGGCAAGATCCTCAGGCAGGGCATAATTGTCGGCATCGGCATGCACCGCCGCGACATCGAATTTGTTCGCATCGGCGATGAAGGCGTTGGTCACGAACCGCTCCGTGTCGATGTCGATCGACGACTGGCCGATCTTCTTCAGGATTTTGAAGAAGCTGTCCCAGCCCCGGATGTCGTGCTCGCCCCAGCCTTTCCGCTTCGCCATGTCGCCCTTGAAGGTGCGATGGATCTGCATGAGGCTCTCCGTGCCATAGCGCGGGCCGTAATTCGCTTTCGTCGTCGGCAGTGCCTTGAAGACGATGTCGGCAGCGGCCCTTGGATTGCGGTCGGCAAATGCGCTGCCCATGGCCCAACCCTTGAGATATTGGGCGAGGAAGTGGCGGCGGTCCTGGTCCTCGATGTCGGCACGTCGTACGACCAGCGAATTGGACGGCAGCGGCGAGCCGCGCATGCCGAGCCAGTAGTCGAAGTCGAGCCCTTTGGCCGAGAGGTCGGCGCGCAACCCTTCCCAGGCCAGGCAGGCATCGCCCTGTCCGCTCGCGAGTGCCGTGGTCCAGGTTGGCCAGCCGGCTTCGACATACTTGATCGACTTCGGGTCAACGCCGGCAGCTGCAAACATCGGATCGCAGATCGACTGCCAGGCGGCCGACCCGAGCAGCACAGTCTTGCCCTCGATCTTGGCAAGATCCTGCACGCCCTCGCCTTTGCGGAAGGCAAAGTTGAAGAGGTCGAGATTGCCGCTGCCGAAGACCGAAACCAGATCCATCCCGCTGTTGACGGCATAAGACAGCACGCCTGGTGATGGGAAGCCAATGTCGGCCTGTTCGACGGCCAGGAATTTGACCACGGCAGTGCCATCCGACGGCCCCGGCTGCATTGCCGTCTCGACAGCCAGATCGCCGAAATAGCCCATCTCCTTCGCCACCCAATAGGGGTAGTCGTCCATTACCTCGATGGTCCCGCGCGGCGAGATCCAGTTGAATGGCGAGGCGTAGGGCTTGGCGAATGCGATGCCCGGCTTGAACAGGCTGCCTCCGAGTACCGTGCTCGTCACCAGGCCTCCCGCTCCCACCTGGAGCAGCCTGCGGCGTGAAATGTTGGTCGTTGTCATTGCATGTCCTCGATACAGAAGACCGCGGTCAGGTGGCGCTGGCGGGCGCGGTCATTCCCCGCCCGGCCAATCAGCTCTCCCAGCCGGCGAGTTTCTTTCCGAGCCAGAAGAAGAAGGCGTAGATCGCGATGCCCGTGACCGCGAGGATCAGGATGCAGGCGAAGAATTCGGGCATGCGCAGCGTCGACGAATAGGTCGTCAGTCGGCTGCCTATGCCGAACCCGCCTCCCGACATCTCGGCACCCACTGCGGTGATCATTCCGAAGATTGCGCCGATCATCAGTCCGACGATGACCATCGGCATCGCCATGGGGATGCGGATCTTGGTGAATATCTGCAAGGTGCTGGCGCCATATGACCGCGCAAGCGCGATCTTGCCGGCATCGACGCGCCTGAAGCCGGTCGCCGCGTTGACCATCACCATCGGGCCGGAGGCCAGGGCGACGGCAATGACACGCGGCGTGTAGCCGAAGCCGAAATTCAGGATCAGCAACGGCACCAGCGCCAACATCGGCGTGGTCACCAGAAGCAGGATGTATGGCGTGATCACCTTCTCGACGAAGGGGAACTGGGTGATAACGGCCGCCAGCACCAGCCCAATCGAGGCGCCGATGGCGTAACCGGCAAACAGCTCGAACAGCGTGTAGCCATAGTGCTGCGAGATTGTCGTAATCTCCGGCGAGGCGAAGACGGCGGCAATGGTCGACGGTGCCGGCAGTATGAACTGAGGGACATCGAAGAAGCGCAGCAGGAATTCACCGCCGCCGATGACGAGGACGGCAACGGCAAGGATCGCAATGATCTCACGCGCACCCTGGCCGCCCATGCCGCTGACGATTCCCGTGGCACTGGCAAGGCCAGAGCCTCCGGTCGGCAGGTCTGAATTGTGGGTCATGTCGGTCATGGTTACCTCGCGGAGGTCGTGCGCCCTGCCGGCGGCACCTGATGCTTGATGTCGGATTTGATGTCGTTGACGAGGTCGAAGAACTCACGGGTTTCCATGAGTTCCAGCGGACGCGGCCGTTCGAACGGCACGTCGACGACCCTGGAGATGCGGCCCGGACGGGCGCTCATCACGTAGACCTTGTCGGAGAGAAAGACGGCCTCGGCGATGGAGTGGGTGATCAGGATCACTGTCTTGCGCGCCTCGAGCCAGATCTCCTCGACAAGCTTGTTCATCTCATCGCGTGTGAAGGCATCCAGCGCGCCGAAAGGCTCGTCCATCAAGAGGACGTCAGGGTTACTGGCGAGTGCGCGCACGATCGAGGCGCGCTGTTGCATGCCGCCGGAGAGCTCGCGCGGCATCTTCTCGCCGAAGCCGCCAAGGCCAACACGTTCGAGCAAGGCCTCGACCCTGTCCCTATCCGGCCTGATCCGGCGCAATTCGGACGGCAACGAGATGTTTTGCTCGATGGTGCGCCAGGGCAGCAGGTTCGCTTCCTGGAACATCATGCCGATGCTGGGATGCGGCTGCTTGATCTCATCCTCGCCCAGGTGGATCCGGCCGCCGCTCAGCTGGTGGAGGCCAGCAATGGACCAGAGCAAGGTGGTCTTGCCGCAGCCGGATGGTCCGACGACAGAGATGAACTCGCCAGCCTCGACGATCATGTCCACGTCCTGCAGCGCGTGGACCACGCCTGAGTGCGCTGCATATGTCTTGGTTGCGCCGCTTATGCGCAGCGCCTCGTGGGTATGGCCTCCCATCCCATCCTCCCTGTCCGGGACATGCTTCTCCCGTTCCAGCGCCATCGGCGCCGACCAAGAGTTGCGTCCCTGTTGTTGGTCTCAGTTGTTGAGAAGAGCCCTCAAATGCTCATCCACCTGGCTGATGTAGCCGGGTTCAAATCCGTTGAGGCCCATATGGCCTTCCGGGGTGTGGATGAGCTTCAGTTCCGCACGCTCGATCAAGGCACAGTCCGCTTCGCATTCGTGCGGCGGGAAAAACATGTCGTGACTGATCGGCATGACATAGGTTTTGGCGGTGATCCGTTTCAGTGCCGTCGGGAGGTCTCCGCCCGTGTGGCGGGAAACATCGGCCCGCTGCCACTTCCACATTTCGCAGAGCAGCACGTTGGGATCCATGGGTTCGAAGTAGGCTTTCATCACCCCGTTGATGAAGTCGTCGGGCGACGACATGCCGAGCACGTTCCGCCAGCGTTCCTCCTGGTAGAACTGCGGCGACCACCCCAGGGTTGCCACGATCCTCGCCAGGCGGCCCATACCGTCGCGCACGTCATGGCCGCTATTGTACCAGCCGCCATTCCAGCCGGGATCGGACATCAGCGCGTCGGCGCAAACATCGACGAAGATGGCCTGGTGATGCGAGATGCGGGCAGTTGCCGCGATCGGTGCTGCGCGCACGACCATGTCGGGATAGCGCACAGCCCACTCATAGACCTGCTGCCCGCCCATCGACCCGCCGACGACCAGTGCCAGCCGTTCGATGCCGAAATGCTCTGTCACGAACCTGTGTTGGGCCCTGACATCGTCCCCAATGCGCAGCTTCGGAAACTTGGCCATGGATTGCGGTGCCGGCGAGTTCTGCGGCGACGACGACACCCCGCTGCCGATCTGGTCGACGACAATGATGAAGTACTCGTCGGGGTTCAGCGCGTGATCGCGGCCGACATAGACATCCGCCATCACCTTGCCCGTCCCGGAGAACCAGGTTGTCACCAGGATGGCGTTGGACTTCTCGGCGTTGAGGCGACCGAAGGTGCGATAGGCGAGTTTTGCGCCACGCAGCGTTTCACCATCTTCAAGGACCAGGTTTCCGAGATCGTAGAGCTTGAACTCGCCCTGCGTTTCACGACCGTAATACGGATTGTCGATCATCGTGAGGCCCTCAGTCGAGGCTTTTCGCGACAGCGTCGAGGCCCACCTGCGCGCAGCTTTCGTCCTGGTCTTCGCTGGCGCCGCTGACACCGATCCCGCCAATGACGTCACCAGAGGCTGACTTGACGGGCAGACCGCCGGCAAAGGCGACAAGGCCCGGGACAAAAGCCGCACCCGGCAATCCCGCGCCCACGCCATCGCGCTTCACGCCAAAGGACAGGTCAGCCATGGCCCGGGTCGGAGCGGCGTAGAGCGCGGATGTGGTTGCCTTGTTCTCCGCGATGTCGGTGCAGGCCTTGCAGGCCCCGTCCTGTCGCGCGGCGGCAATGAGCCGTCCGCCATCGTCGACCACGACGACATTGACCTGGGCGTGTCCTGCGGCTGCCTGTGCCGCGAAGCAGGCTGCGATCATCCGTCCAGCCGCCTCATAACCAAGTACGGGCTTGGCCAGCCCCTCGGCCGCACTGAGCGTCGGCAGCCATGCCACCAGCGCCGTTGCCACAAGCAATCGTTTGCTCATCTCGTCTCCTCCCTCGGCCAAGCCATCTGTCTGGGGGCTTCAGCGTCGAAGGAGCTTACGAAGAATGCTTGGTGGCCATCTATCGCGAACATTCGCGATGCCGACCAGAGTTCGCCGAAACTTCAGTTCATCGGCATATCATATTGATAATGCTTACTTTACGATGGCCGGCGTAAGAATGGCGAGAACGGATGACCGCGCGTGCGGCAGTGCTCCCGGCTAGGACAAGTCAGACCGGGCAAGCAGGCTGACCAAAGCCGATGTACTGGAGGCACCGGTCTTCTGCCGGATGCTCCTGAGCTGATGGTCGATCGTGGAAAGTGAGCGGTCGCGAACCCGCGCGATCTCCTTGTAGCTCATCCCCTTCGCAACCAGCCGTGCAATCTCCAGTTCGGACGCCGTCAGTGTCGCAAGTGAGGCAGTGTCCGAAACGCCCGCATATGCGGCCAGGGATCCCTGTGGTTTTCCAACCGCACCACGAGAGCCTTGGTCGGCAATCTGCTTGGATACGGCGATGATCGGGCTCAGGACATCCGTCACGGTCTGCTCGAAGCAATCGTAGAGACCGGATTCCCAGGGCACCAGGTGTTCGGTCCAGTCGGCACAGATCAGGCCGTAGCCACCGCGCTCGGTGCGAAGCGCCCAGGCGAGTTTCGATTTCGTCCGCGCCCCGGACATCCTTTGCCGCAGCCGCATGGTGACGCGGCGGTCCTGCTTGATGTCGGCAAAGATCAGCGGACGAGGGTCCAGCCACATCGCCTGCATGGCGACGTCGCGGTTGTCGACAGCCTTGCCGCATCCGAACGAAGGAACGTCAAAGCTCGCGTCCTTTGCTTCCGCAAAACCCGGGAAATAGTCCTTCGCCTCACGCATCCCGAAACCGGTATCGACCCGCTGGCATCCGAGCTCGGCCCGCAGCCAATTGGTGGCGACCGACCAGCACCCCGGCAAATCGTCGAGACGAAGCAGCATATGCGCGGCCAGGTCGCGCGCATGGCGATAGCGAATGGTGCTGCGATCGAGGAGGCGGTTTCGCAGCTGTCGCTGCGCAGCAAGGATGCCCCCGCGGAAGTCTTCCGCAAAGGCTGGATACGTGTCCTGGTTTCGCCCGTCCACCAACCCTTCCCCTCTGACGCGCTGTGTCTGGCCAAAAGTTCGGCTGAAGGACAGGGCGACACGACGTTCATTCAGACTCTATGCCGCCCCATCAATGAGTCAAATCCTGGATGGCCTGATCGGCAAGCGCAGACACCTCTCCGCGCCAACCCACCAAACCAGCCAACGCTCTTTAGGTTGCCAGATGTTCAAACAGCCGTGCCACAGCCTCCGCGCCGGGATCGATGTGGCCCTCGAGCTGCCTGGCGTTGATGTAGGCGGCGCGACCGGCTTTGGCGCGGGTGAGTGTGGCAGTGTAGTTGGCACCCTTGCGGGCGGCCGTGGCAGCGGCGGACAGGCTGTCGCCAAGGGCGTCGAGGGCGGGTGCCAGGGCGTCGACCATTGTGCGATCGCCGATCTTCGCGCCGCCGATCTCCTGCATGCGCGCCAGCCCGGCCCGCAGCGCCTCACGCATCGGCAGGCCGCTGGAGGCGCCGTCGCCGGCTGCGGCGAAGAAGATGGCGAGCAGCACGCCAGATGAGCCGCCCATGGTCTGGCTCAGTTCCTGGCCGATAGCGCGCAGAAGCTGTGTGTGGTCGGACAAAGGCAGCCGGTCGATGGCGCTGATCAGGGCGCGGGCGGCCCCGGCCAGCGTCGACCCTGTGTCACCGTCGCCCGACTTGGCATCGAGCGCGTTGAGGTCCTGCTCGGCCGCGATCAGCACGTTGCAGCAATTGACCAGGAAGGCGCGCGTGCCCGCGTGGTTGGACGGCATCGGCGTGATCGGCGTCAGCCCGTCGGGCATGGGCGCGACCACGAGCGACCTGACCTGCGAGACGCCGGGCCATGCCGGGATCGCGACGGGCGCCTTCAGCAGTTCCAGTTCCGTCGCGTCGGCGGGAAATACCGAAATGGAAATACCCTGCATGTCGAGCGAAGTCATCAGCGGCGACGGCCCGATGGCATGAGTGATCCTGTCACCGATGGACGACTGCAGCAGGTCATGCGCCAGCACCGACATTTCGAGCACCGAGGTACCGCCGAGATTGTTGACGAGCACGACATGTGGTCCCTCGCCCATAAGTGCCGCCAGCCGCTCGACCATTGTGGCGACGGAGGCGCGCGCGCCGGCGAAGTCGATCTGCTCAACGCCGGCCTCGCCGTGGATGCCGAGGCCGAGTTCGGCCTTGCCGAGCGGAATGCGATCCTCCTTGGGCGAGCCAGGAACGCTGCAGGTGTCGAGCGACATGCCGATCGAGCGGGTGCCCGCAATCACATGTTTCGCCGCCGCCGTCACCGTCTCCAGGTCAGCGCCACGTTCGGCGAGCGCACCGGCAATCTTGTGCACGAACAGCGTGCCGGCGACGCCGCGCGCCTGCGGCAGGTCAGGCAAGGCGATGTCGTCGCCGACGATGACCATCGAAACGTTGAGGCCGAAGGCCCGTGCGCGCTCGGCAGCGAGGCCGAAATTCAGCCTGTCGCCGGTGTAGTTCTTGACGATCAAAAGGCACCCAGCCGGACCGGTTACCGCCAGGATGCCGGCGAGCACGGCGTCGACGCTGGGCGAGGCAAAGACGTCGCCGCAGACCGCGGCCGTCAGCATGCCCTTGCCGACGAAGCCGACATGGGCCGGCTCATGGCCGGAGCCGCCGCCGGAGACGATCGCCACCTTGGACCTGTCCCAGTCGCTGCGCAGCACGACGCGGATATGCGGATAGCCATCGAGGCGGGTCAGCGCGCCGCCCGACAGCGCCAGCACCCCATCGATGGCCTCGGTGACGACGTCTTCGCGCCTGTTTATGAATTGCGCCATGAAATCTTGCTCCTCAAGCTAAACGCATGCCCGCCGCATCGAAGTAGAGCGGCCGCGACGGCTGGATCCGGATTGTTTCGCCGCCCTTGAGCGGCGTGTGGGCATCGGTGACGGTGACGAGGTCGTGCCGCTTCAGGTTGAGATGCAGCCGCGTCTGGTCGCCGAGATGCTCGACGCGCTTGACCAATGCCTCCTCGCCCTCGCCCTGAACGATGTGCTCGGGGCGCAGGCCAATGCTTTTCGCCCCCGACGGCGCTCCGGCAAAGATGTCGGCCGGCAGGACGTTGATGCGCGGCTGGCCGAGCCGGGTTGCGGCATAGACACTGACCGGCTGCTCATAGACCTCGCGCGGCGAGCCGAACTGCACAAGTTTGCCTTCGTTCAGCACGCCGACATGGGTCGCCATCGTCATCGCCTCGATCTGGTCGTGGGTGACATAGAGCAGCGTCGCCCCCAGCTTGGCCTGGATGCGCTTCAGTTCGATGCGCAGGTCGGCGCGCAGCTTGGCGTCGAGCGAACTCAGCGGCTCGTCCATCAGGAAGATCTGCGGATTGCGCACCAGCGCACGGCCTATGGAGACGCGCTGCATCTCGCCGCCCGACAATGCGGTCGCCTTGTTGTCGAGCTTGTGGCCGATCTGCAGAACCTCGGCGACCTCCCTCACGGTCCGGTCGATGAGATCGCGTGGCGTGTTGAGCAGCGGTGATTTCAGCGGAAACTCAAGGTTCTGCCGCACCGTCAGATGCGGATAGAGCGAATATTGCTGGAACACCATCGCCACGTTGCGCTCCGCCGGCGACAGCCCCTTCATCAGGCGTCCGCCGATATGGACCTCGCCGCTGTCGGGCACATCGAGCCCCGAAACCATGCGCAAAGTCGTCGTCTTGCCGGCGCCCGTCGGGCCGAGCAGCACGACGAAGGAGCCGTCGGGGATGGTCAGTGACACATTGTCGAGCGCGAAAGTGCCACCGAAGCTCTTGGTCACGTTTTCAAGGACCACTTCAGCCATGTCCCAGCACTCCGTCATTGGCGTCCGATCGCAGCGCCTTGCCGGTTTCGGCGTCGAACAGTGACAACGTCCTTGCGTCGAAGGCGAGGCCGACCAGCTCGCCCTCGCGGACCGGCCGGTCCGAGGGAATACGCGCCTTGAGGTCGCCGTGGCTCGATCGCAGCGTCACGATCTGGGTGGTGCCTAGATATTCGACCGCTGTGACTCGCCCCCTGTATGCCGACTCGGTGGCGAACCTGACATGCTCGGGCCGAACGCCGAGCGTCAGCTTGCCGGCCCGCCCCTCCCGCGCGGCCGGCACTTCGATCTTCGCCTCGCCGAGATCGACCGACTTGCCGCCAATGCCGATCATGCCTTCGAAATCGAGGAAGTTCATGGATGGCGAGCCGATGAACTGGGCGACGAACTTGGTCGCCGGCCAGTCGTAGATCTGCTGCGGCTTGCCGAACTGCTCGACGACGCCATGGTTCATGACGACGATCTTGTCGCCCATCTGCATGGCCTCCAGCTGGTCATGCGTGACATAGACCGTCGTTGCGCCCATGCGGTCGTGCAGCGCGCGCAGCTCCTCAGCCATGTGCTCGCGAAATTCGGCATCGAGCGCGCCGAGCGGCTCATCCATGAAAAAGGCTTTTGGCTGCCTCACGATAGCCCGGCCAAGCGCCACTCGCTGACGGTCGCCGCCCGACAGCCCGCCGACCGGCCGATCGAGGATGTTCTCGATCTTGAGGATGCGGGCGACCTCCTGAACACGCGTCTTCACTTCCTCGCGCTTCATGCCCTGGCTGACCAGCGGATAGGAGATGTTCTTGCGCACGTTCATGTGCGGGTAGAGCGCGAACATCTGGAAGACGAACGCGATGTCGCGCTTGCTGGCCGGCTTCATGCCGACCTCTTCGCCATCGATGAAGATCTCGCCCGAGGTCGGCAGCTCGAGGCCCGCCATCATCCTGAGCGTCGTCGTCTTGCCGCAGCCGGAGGGGCCGAGCAGCATGAAGAACTCGCCGTCCTCGATGGTGAAGGTCGATGAGCGCACGGCGGTGAAGGCGCCGAACTCCTTGCGCACATTCTGGATTCTGATCTGTGCCACGGGCCTACTCCGGGAAATGGCTGACGATGATGAACATCACTGTGCCCAGCAGGGTTACGAGGAAGGACCAGGAATAGAGGACCAGGGCGAATGGCTGCATGAGCATGACGACGCCGGCGGCAATCAGCACCGAGGCCAGCATCTCCCAGGCGCCGCGCCGGAAATGAAGCAATCCGTCGAGGAACCTGGTCATTTGCGTACCGCTCCGAAGGTGATGCCGCGCAACAGGTGCTTGCGCAGGAGAATGGTGAAGACCATGACCGGCACGAGGAACAGCGTCGCGCCCGCGGCGACCGCCGGCCAATCCTGGCCGCTGACGCCGATGATGGTCGGAATGAAGGGCGGCGCGGTCTGGGCATTGCCCGAGGTCAGCAGCACGGCAAAGGCGTATTCGTTCCAGGCGAAGATCAGGCAGAAGATCGCGGTCGAGGCGATGCCGGTCGCCGCCTGCGGCAGCACGACCTTGTAAAAAGCCTGGAAGCGCGTGTAGCCGTCGATCAGCGCCGCCTCCTCATATTCGACCGGGATCTCGTCGATGAAACCCTTGAGCAGCCAGACCGACAGCGACAGGTTGACCGCCGTGTAGAGCAGGATCATGCCGGCATGGGTGTCGCTCAGCCCGAGAGAGCGGAACATCAGGAAGATCGGGATGGCGACCGCGATCGGCGGCATCATCCGCGTCGACAGGATGAAGAACAAAAGGTCGTCCTTCAGCGGCACCTTGAAGCGCGAAAAGGCGTAGGCGGCTGCTGTCCCCAGCACGATGCAGAGCACGGTCGAGCCGAAGCCGATGATGACGGAATTGGTGAAGCGTTCGGCAAAGCGCGACGGTCCCGAGATGACCAGCCCGTCCTTGCGCACAAGCCTGTCGTACCAGGTCTGGGGCTCGCCGACCGCCTGCAACTGTTCCTCGGTCAACCGGGTGCGGGTGGTGAAGACATTGACATAGCCTTCAACCGTCGGCGTGAAGAAGGTTTTGGGCGGATAGGCGATGGCATCCGACGGGGTCTTGAAGCTGGTACCGATGATCCAGACCAGCGGCAAGATGGTGATCAGCGCATAAAGGACGACAAGTACCCCGGCGAACCACTTCTGCCGGCGCGACGGCTCGGTGATGGAATAGCTGCTCATCGCTCTTTCACCTTGTTCAGGGCTTTGACGTAGATCGAAGCCAGACCGAAGACGGTCACGAAAAGGATGACGGCATAGGCCGAGGCATAACCGGTGCGCCACTTCTCGAAGGCTTCGCGCTTGAGGTTGATCGAGGTGAGCTCGGTGATCGAACCCGGACCGCCGCCGGTGAGCTGGACGACGAGGTCGAACATCTTGAAATTCTCGATGCCGCGGAACAGAACGGCGAGCATCAGGAACGGCAGCACCAGCGGGATGGTGATGGTCCAGAACTGCCGCCATTTGCTGGCGCGGTCGCATTCGGCGGCTTCATAGATGCTGTCGGGAATGGAACGCAGCCCCGCCAGGCAGATCAGCATGACGAAGGGCGTCCACATCCAGGTGTCGACGATGACGATCGCCCAGGGCGCCAGCGCCACGTCGCCGATCATCGAGAAGCTGGAGGGATCGGCACCCGTCAGGAAGCCTATGGCATAATTGAACAGGCCGATCTGCGGCTGGTAGAGGAAGGTCCAGAAATTTCCGACGACCGCCGGGCTCAGCATCATCGGCAGCACGATGATCGTCGTCCAGAGATCATTGCCGCGGAACTTCTTGTTGATCAGATAGGCGAGCGAGAAGCCGATCAGCACCTGCAGCACCAGCGTCCAGATCAGGAAGTGGGCCGTTGCCTGCATGGTCAGCCAGATGTCCTTGTCGGACAGGATGCTGATGTAGTTCTTCAGGCCGACGAACTCGACCTCGGCATTGGGTCGATTGACGCGGAAATTGGTGAAGCTCAGCCGGATCGTCCAGATCAGCGGAAAGATGTTGACCGCGAGCAGGAGCACGATTGAGGGAGCAACGAAGAGCCAGGCGAGCGAACGGTCAGACAGACCCCGGAAACGCTTGGCAATGGCGTGCGGCGTCGCTTCGGCGACGCGATCCACCGGTGAATGCAGCATTGATATTCCCCTGATTATCAACTGTGCGGCGACGGAGCCGGCAAGCGCCGGCCCCGCACCGTAGCATGGCCCGCTGGGAGGATGCGGGACAGGGCTTTACAGCGATCAGTACTTGCCTTCGTCGTCGAAGATCTGCGTCCAGTCCTTGGCGAGACCGTCGAGCGCATCCTGGGCGGAGCCCTGGCCGGCAACGACATAATCGTGGAAGCGCTTCTGCGTCGCCTGCAGCAGCGAGGCGTAGGCCGGCTCCGCCCAGAAATCCTTCACGATGGCCATCGAGTCGAGGAAGGTCTGGGCATAGGGCTGGCTGGTGGCGAAGCCCGGATCCTCGACGACCTTGCGCAGTGCCGAATAGCCGCCCATCTGCCACCATTTCTGCTGGACCTCGGGCTGGGCGAACCACTTGATGTAGGCGAGCGCGTCGTCCTTCTTCTCCGAAGCCGAGACCACCGAGATGCCCTGGCCGCCGAGCTGGGCGAAGGCCACCCCGTCCGGACCCGCCGGGTTCGGGAAATAGCCCGACTTGTCGCCACCGACATTGGCATCGGCATTGATGCCGGGCCAGGTGAAGGCGAAGTTCATGTGCAGCGCCACCTGGCCCGACTTGTAGGCGTCAATGTCCTCGGACATGTAGGCGTCGGAATGGCCGGGAGGCGTACAGCAATCATAGAGCTGCTTGTAGAATTCCAGCCCCTGCACCGCCTTGGCCGAATTGACGAACCCATCGAGCTCGTAAGGCTTGTCGGGGTTCTCGTACTGGAAGCCGAAGCTGTAGAGCACGTCCATCGCGCCCATGGTGATGCCTTCGGACCCGCGCTCGGTGTAGATCGCAGCACCATAGACAGTCTTGCCGTCGATCTCGCGCTTCTGGAAGAACTCGGCGATGTCCTTGAGCTCGGCGAAGGTTTTTGGCACGGCGAGGTCACGGCCGTATTTCTTCTTGAACTCGGTCTGCAGCTCGGGCCGCGCGAACCAGTCCTTGCGATAGCTCCAGCCGATGACATCGCCGAAGGCCGGCAGCGCCCAGTAGTTCGGCGAATTCTTCGGCCATTCGGCATAACCGACGACGGTCGCCGGAATGAAGTCGTCCATCTTGATTCCTTCCTTGTCGAAGAAATCGTTGAGCTTCACATATTGGCCGTTCTCTGCCGCGCCACCGATCCACTGGCTGTCGCCGATCATCAGGTCGCAGAGCTTGCCGCCCGAGTTCAGCTCGTTGAGCATGCGGTCAGCGAAGTTCGGCCACGGCACGAACTCGAACTTCATCTTGACGCCGCTCTTGGCCTCGAAATCCTTGCTCAGCTCGACCAGCGCGTTGGCCGGGTCCCAGGCGGCCCAGCACAGCGTCAGGTCCTTTGCGCTGGCCTGGCTTGTTCCCGCCACGCCGGCAGCCAAAACGGCGCCGAAAGCGGCCAATGATCTCACATGGCGAATTGTCATGGCTGGGACCTCCCTCCCATCCTTCCGACCTCCATCGGAAGGTGAAAACGCCCGCTTGGGGCACCTGACGCGGAAACGATCTTCCTGGCGGGCCAGTCTCCTCCGCGCCGCCTGCGTGGCTCGCTCAGTCCTCCCGGCGACCACCATGAGAGTCTTAATTGAGGTGCGCACCTCAATGCAAGCGAATTTTGAGGCACGCACCTCAAAACTTGATTTTCATCTGGTTTTGTTGGAGAAATCGCCCGAAGACGACATGATCGGGAAGAGAGTCGAGGATGCGGCCAACCGCGAGAGACCTGGCAGAAGCCGCGGGCGTCAGCCTCGCGACCGTCGACCGCGTCCTCAATGAGCGACCGAATGTCAGCCCAAAGGCGGCGAGGAGCGTGGCCGAGGCGATCGAGCGCATCGGCTTCATGCGCAACCCCGCCGCCGTGGCGTTGGCCCGCAACAAGACATACCGCTTCCGCTTCGTCCTGCCGACGTCAGGTGACCAGTATCTTGCCGAACTCATCGCCCGCGCCGGCGAAGCGACGGAGGCACTCCGCGCCGATTCGACCGACGTGGAAGCCGTGCAGATCGCCATGAGCGACCCACACCATGTCGCCAAATACCTCACGGCCATTGACCACGACACGGTCGACGGCGTTGCCGTCATGGCGCCCGAGTCACCGCAAGTGCGCGACGCGATGCTGCGGCTGGTCGAGCGCGGTGTTCGGGTGGTGCAGTTCCTGTCGGGCCAGGAGCGACTTGAGAGCGCCGACTATGTCGGCGTCGACAATTTTGCCGCTGGCGCCACCGCCGGCAAGATCACCGGCCGTTTCCTCTGCGAACGTCCGGGCAAGATCATGGTCGTTGCCGAAACCATGATGGCCCTCGACAGCATCCAGCGCCGCCTCGGCTTCGACAGCATCATCAACGCCCAGTTCCCGCATCTCGAAAGCCTGCCGTCGCTGGAGACTTATGGCGACGAAAAGCGCGCCGAACTGATCATCCGGCGCACCTTGGAGCACAACCCCGACACGGTCGCCGTCTATGTCCTGAGCTCCGAGGCCCGCATCCCGCTGACGGCGGTGTGGAACACGCAAGGCGCCCGCGCGCTCACCGTCGTCGCCCATGAGCGAACCCCGTTCAGCGAGCAGGCGCTGATGGACGAACGCATCGACGCCGTCATCGCCCAGGACCCCGGCCACGCCGTCCGCAGCGCGCTGCGCATCCTGCGCGCCCGTTCCGACCACCGCGAACCTCTCGCCTCCCAGGAGCGCATCCGCATCGAAGTGCTGCTCAAGGAGAATCTGCAGTTCGATTGACCGGGAGAGCACAGCGCGTACCCCAACTGTCGAAGGTAAAGGCGGCTCATCTCCGGCGCTGAGGCGCATCCTGTCAGGTGCCTCCAATCACTTACAGTTCAACTGCAAGTCGCGCATGTGGCGACGGCAAAGGCTTTGCCATATCTTGACGCCGTCCAGCCGCGACCTGCGATTCACCTGACCGCCAAACCGGAAGAAGCGCGATGCATGCCACAAGAATAACGGTCGCCCTGCTCGCCTGCCTGACCCTGTCGGCCTGCGGCATGGCGAAAGCGGCGAGGACCGGCGGCCAGACATTCGACAAATACGGCTGCATGGCGCGCGACTTCAAAGGTCAGCCGCCTTGCGAACCGGCTGAAGCTCCCGCGCCTGGTCCATAACAGGCGTGCCCCCTTTACGTCACCGCTTTGACGACCTACTGCAGACGGACATATCGAGCTGCAGCGGAAGGAAAAGACATGTCCGAGATCATCGTCAAAGACAGCAACGGCACTCAGCTGAATGAAGGCGATTCCGTTACGCTGATCAAGGACCTTAAGGTCAAGGGGACCTCCGAGACGATCAAGCGCGGCACGCTCGTCAAGAACATTCGCTTGAACGGCAATCACGGCGAGATCGAATGCAACACCAAGCAGGTCAAGGGGCTGGTGCTGAAAACCGAGTTTGTGAAGAAGGCCTGAGCCGCCAACGCTGCGCCGCGCCGATAGACCAGCGTCAACGCGGTTTTAAGCTCTGAAGTCCAGACTCAGCGCATGTCTGGATTCGCCCTTCCCAAGTTGAGATGGTTGGTGCTCGGCGCACTTGCTGCCGGCGGCTGGGCGATGACACAGGACTTGCCCAGCAAGGCGCGCTTCGACGATCGCCCGGCCAGGGCAGCCAACAAGTCCAGGGCGGAAACCACCGAGCGCAAGGACGTCACCGTCACCAGGCCGAAGGTCAATGTCGCGCCACGGCCACAAGCTGACGTGGCGCGCCCCAAGGTGGATGTCGAACTGCGCAAGCTGGCTGCCGCGCCGAAGCCCAAGGCAGAGGTTCCAACTAAGAAGGCGGCAGCCACGGCGCCTGCGGCCAGAGAAAGGACGCCACGCAAGCCTGCCGCCGACATCGAGACGGCCTCGATCACACGCCCGCCCACGCCATTGCCGCGGCCGAAATCGACAGCAAAGGAGCCGGCGCCGAAATCGACGAGCACCGGCGCTGCCGCGCTCAACGTGCTCTATACCAGCACCACGGTCTATCTGCGCCAGCGCCCAAGCGTTTCCGCCCCCGTCACGTCAAGTCTCAAGCAGGGCGAGAGTGTCAGGGTGTTCGCCCGTGACGGCAAATGGACGCTTGTGTCGGCCTCGGGACGCAAGGGTTGGTTGCATGGCGACCTGCTGCGACCGGCGGATCCTGCCGCCCCTCGCCCGAAACAGACGCTCGGCCACGCCGCCAACACCGCCACGCCGGGCTGAGCCGCCTAAATTCGCCTCTGAAACAGCCGATATCATGCCTGATCGGGCATTGCGGGTTGAAACCGGACGCATCCGGTGCCAAATCTGCGGCTCGTCTCGCAGGTGCTGCGAGCACCCAAAAGGTTACCCGGTAGAGGTCAATGGTCAGCTATCTCGACGCCGCCACGGCGCCCCTCAGGAACACCGGCCAGATCCGCCTTTACGGCGCCGAGGCTTTTGAAGGCATGCGCAAGGCGTGCCAGCTCACCGCCAGCTGCCTCGATGAGCTGGTCGACCGCGTTGCTCCAGGGGTTACAACCGACGCCATCGACCGTTTCGTCTTCGAATACGGCATGGATCACGGCGCGCTCCCGGCGACGCTGAACTATCGCGGCTACACCAAGTCGTCTTGCACCTCGATCAATCATGTCGTCTGCCACGGCATCCCCGACAACAAACCGCTCAAGGACGGCGACGTCGTCAACATCGACGTCACCTACATCCTCGACGGCTGGCACGGCGATTCGAGCCGGATGTACCCGGTCGGCACCATCAAGCGCGCCGCCGAGCGGCTGCTCGAAGTCACCCACGAATGCCTGATGCGCGGCATCGCGGCTGTCCGTCCAGGTGTCCGTACCGGCGCGATCGGTGCTGCCATCCAGACCTATGCCGAAGCTGAGCGCTGCTCGGTGGTGCGCGATTTCTGCGGCCATGGCGTCGGCGCGTTGTTCCACGACGCACCGAACATCCTGCACTACGGCAATGCCAATGAAGGCGTCGAGATGCGCCAGGGCATGATCTTCACCATCGAGCCGATGATCAATCTCGGCCGGCCGCATGTGAAGGTGTTGTCGGACGGCTGGACGGCGGTCACCCGCGACCGCTCGCTTTCGGCCCAGTACGAGCATACGGTCGGCGTTACGGCCACAGGCTGCGAGATTTTCACACTCTCGCCCAAAGGGCTCGACCGACCGGGCCTGCCCGCATAAGATCACCTCGCCGGCAAGCGCATCGGCCCGCACAAGCACGATGTGTCAACTTGGGGAGAGCGTCCTAGCTGCGTTCGTTCGAACGCACAGGCGATCGCGCCGGCGGGGGCGACATACTGGGCATGGCGAGCGACGATCACGACGAGCGCGGTTTCTTTGGCGAGCGGTCGCTGCCGCAGCCCAAGCGCGACACTGAGCCGGAGAAACCCCACTATCTCGGCCATCGCGAGCGTCTGCGCGCGCGTTTCTCGGCAAGCGGCGGCGACGCCCTCGCCGACTATGAACTGCTCGAACTCTTGCTGTTCAGGCTGATCCCGCGCGCCGACACCAAGCCTGTCGCCAAAGCCCTGCTCGCCCGCTTCGGCACACTCGCCGAAATGCTGGGCGCACCAGTCAACCTGCTGCAGGAGGTCAAGGGCGTCGGGCCGGCAGTGGCTCTCGACCTCAAGATCATCGCCGCCTCGGCCACGCGCATGGCGCGCGGCGAAATCAGCGGCCGCGAGGTGTTGTCGTCGTGGAACCAGGTGCTCGACTATTGCCGGGCAGCGATGGCGTTCGAAGAGCGCGAGCAGTTCCGCATCCTGTTCCTCGACAAGAAAAACGTGCTGATCGCCGACGAGGTGCAACAAACGGGCACCGTCGACCATACGCCGGTTTATCCCCGCGAGGTCATCAAGCGCGCGCTTGAGCTGTCGGCCACTGCTGTCATCCTCGTGCACAACCACCCGTCCGGCGACCCGACACCTTCACGCGCCGACATCGACATGACCAAGACCATCATCGACATCGCCAGGCCGCTCGGCATCGCCGTGCACGACCACATCATTATCGGCAAGAAGGGCTTTGCCAGTATGAAGGGGCTGCTGCTGATCTAGACGTGCGCAGCAGGCATTGGCCGGAACAGCTTTCGACGAAGACAGAATCAAAAAAGGCCGCCGGATTGCTCCAGCGGCCTTTCCTGTTTCACTCAGGAGCGTCGCCCTATTCGGCGTCGGCTTCCTTGGCCTTCTTCTTCGGAGCGGCCTTCTTCTTGGGCTCTTCGCCCTCGGCCTTCTCGGCCTTGTCTGCCTTCTTGGCCGAAGCCTTCTTGGCCGGCTTTGCCGAAGCCTCGTCCTCGTCGTCGGCGAGCAGCTCTTCCTTGGTCACCTTCTTGTCGGTGACGGAGATCTGCGACAGCAGGTGATCGACGACCTTCTCCTCGAACAGCGGCGCGCGCAGGTTGACCAGCGCCGACGGGTTGTTGCGGTAGAAATCGAACACTTCCTGCTGCTGGCTGGCCGGGTAGCGGCGAACGGTGTCGAACAGACCGCGCTGCAACTCTTCGTCGGAAACCGTCACGCCGGACTTCTCGCCGATCTCGGCGAGGACCAGACCGAGGCGCACGCGGCGCTCGGCAAGGCGCTGGTACTCGGCACGGGCTTCTTCTTCCGTCGTCTCTTCGTCGGCAAAGGTGCGGCCGGCGATCTCGAGATCGCGGGTCACCTGGCTCCAGATGTTGCCGAATTCGGCTTCGACGAGCTTGGAAGGCGCCTCGAACTGGTAGGCACCGTCGAGCTGGTCGAGCAGCTGGCGCTTGACCTTCTGGCGCGTCATGGCGCCGAACTGGTTCTCGATCTGGCCGCGAACAATGTCACGCAGCTTATCGAGCGACTCGAGGCCGAGGTTCTTGGCGGTCTCGTCGTTGACTTCCAGCTTGCCGGGGGCAGCGACTTCCTTGACGGTGACGTCGAAGGTGGCTTCCTTGCCGGCCAGATGCGCGGCCTGGTAGTTCTCCGGGAAAGTCACGGTGACGAGCTTCTCGTCGCCTGCCTTGGCGCCGATCAACTGGTCCTCGAAGCCGGGAATGAACTCCTTCGAGCCGAGCACCAGCGGCTGGTCGCCGCCCGTGCCGCCGTCAAAGGCAACGCCGTCGATCTTGCCGACATAGTCGATGGTGACGCGGTCGCCTTCGGCGGCCTTGCCGGTCTTCGGCTCGTAGGAGCGCGCCGATTCGGCAACGCGGTTGACCTGCTCGTCGATCTCGCTTTCCGGAACGTCGTAGACCGGGCGTGACACCTTGATGTCGGTGAAGTCCTTGATCTCGATCGCGGGAATGACTTCATAGCTCAGCGAGAACTCGAAATCGACGCCGCCGGCCAGGATCTTCTCGGCTTCCTTCTCGTCCTCGGTCATCACGACGTCGGGCTGCATCGCAGCCTTTTCGCCGCGCTCGGCGATGATCGTGCGCGTCGAGTCGGTCAGGATCTCGTTGACCACTTCGGCCATGAAGGACTTGCCGTACATCTTGCGGATGTGCTGCATCGGCACCTTGCCCGGACGGAAGCCGTTGATGCGGACCTTGTCCTTGGCAGCCGAAAGCCGCTTCTCGAGACGGGCTTCCATATCGCCGGCAGGAACCGAGACCTTGATCTCGCGCTTGAGGCCGGAGTTGAGCGTTTCGGTGACCTGCATCATCAAACCTTTGTTTTACGTATGGCGCGGCTTGAACGGCGTCCTGCCGTTCAGCCTGCCGGAATTCGTTTGCCGGGGGTGGCTTCAAGTTCGCAAATCGTCATCCTGGCCCGCCATCGCGGCCCGTTTGGCTCCGCCATCTTCCGAAAATCCGATAAGTTATTGTTTTTCCGACTTCTTATCGTATCTTTCAGAGACGGTCCTTTGCGTCCCATCCTATTTGACAGGCCTTTTGTCACAGGCGAAGCCAATTTTCAACTATCTTCGCGGTTTCTCCCGGCCCGGGTCATTTCGGCTCCGAGATTGACAGAATGATGGCGGCATGTGATTGGCGGTCGCATGCGGATGTGGCGGAACTGGTAGACGCCCTGGATTTAGGTTCCAGTGCCGAGAGGCGTGTAGGTTCGACTCCTATCATCCGCACCATAGACGCTCTGCCCGGCGGACCTGAAACCTCTGATCGCGAGTGATCGAGCCGTGCACGCAACGACAAATCCCCCAGCTACCACCTCCACTGCCGACAACAATCGCCCGGTCCGACCGCGACGCAGCCTGCTCATTGCCTCCGATGCGGTGTGGCCGCCCGTTTCGGGTGGGGATCTACGCAACTGGCAGAATGTCCAGGCCCTTGCGGGGCTGGGTGATGTGCTGGCGACCTCGGTCCACGCACCAGCTGCACCTACGACGCTCGACGACGACAGGATCACGACACTCGCCCTTGCCAACGCAGCCGAGGCCGCAACCTCGCCGCGCCTCGCCAAACGCCGGACCCCGATCGACACACGCATCCCGCAAGTCGCGCTTACGCGCCTGCTGGCGGCGGCACGCGACTTCAAGCCCGATGCCATCGTCGTCGAGGGTATTCCACTGTTTCCTCTCCTCGAGCATCTGCGCCCACTGGCGTCGACGATCGTGCTCGACATGCACAACATAGAGTCCGACCTTTTCAGGCAGATGATGCCGAAAACCGGCTGGCTGGGAGGGCTGTTCTCAAAGAAGGCCCGCCATGTCAGGCGCATGCGCGACATCGAGTTGCAGTCGCTGCGCATGGTGGACAAGGTCTGGGTCTGCTCGGAGCAGGATCGCGACAGACTACGCGACCTGTCCGGCGGGCGTGCCCTTGCCGATGTCGTTCCGAATGGCGTTCCCCGATTTGATCTCATCCCGGAACAATTGGCCGACCAGCCCGCAATGGCCACGGGCCAGCCGACGCTGCTGTTCATCGGCCACCTCAACTACCCGCCGAATCTCGAAGCGGCGCGGCGGTTGGCAACGCAAATCCTGCCGCGGCTGCACGCCGCGCTCGGCGGCGCAAGGCTCGTCATTGCCGGGCGCAACCCGCACCGCAGCCTTGGCGACGTGGCTGCCTTGCCCAATGTCGAACTGATAGCCAATCCAGACGATCTTGCGGAGCTTTATCGCCGAGCGCATCTTGCCGTCGTACCGCTGGTCAGCGGCGGCGGCACGCGGCTGAAAATACTGGAAGCGATGGCCTGGGGCCTCCCGGTCGTGGCCACCCGGCTGGCTGCGGAAGGCCTCGGCCTTGTCGACGGTGTCGACATCGACTTTGCCGAGACCGACGACGACCTCGCCGCGCGCGCGGCGGCGCTGTGCACGGACACCGACTGGCTTCAGGCGCGGCGGCTCCGTGCCCGTGAAACAGTCACGCAGCGCTTCGGTCCGAAAGCCATCGCGGCGGCCGTCAGATCCAGCCTCGCGTGATATCCGAGAAACTCTCGATATCAGCTTGATAAGCCTTGTCTAATAATGCCATGACATGCAGGATGACTGAAAGACGAAGTTGATCGGCTTTGCATGACAATTCCAAAAATTCTTCACCAGACCTGGAAGACGGACAGAATTCCCGACAAATTCCTCAGCTGGTCGACGAGTTGGGAGAAACACAATCCGGGCTGGCGGCACATCTTGTGGAGCGACAGGATGCTGCTCGACTTTGTCGCCGAACACTATCCTGATTATCTTGAGACCTACTGCAGCTACAAGGTCGGCGTCCAGCGTGCGGACGCTGCGCGTTACATGCTGCTGCACCATTTCGGTGGCGTCTATGCCGACATCGACTGCGAATGCGTGGCGCCCTTCGACGGGCTTTTGGACGAGAACCGCGTCGTCCTGTGCAAGGAACCCCAAAGTCAGTCGGATGCGCAGACGCGCATGCGCAACCTGCCTCACCTTCTCTTCAACGGGACGATGGCGAGCCCGAAAGGACACCCGTTCTGGCCCCACCTGCTTGCCTATCTGCCTTTGGTCAAGGATGCGCGGGACGTTCTCGATGCCACGGGCCCATGCCTTCTGACGGCGGCGCAGCTGAGTTTCCCCGATCAGTCGGCCTTTGCGATCCACCCGAACGAACTTTTCAGCCCGGCTGGCAGCAGCGGCAATTCGGCCGACGCCGCCACGACCGCGACCCTGTCCATTCATCACTGGGCCGGCACCTGGTGGATCAAACCCAAACCACCGTCTTTGCTGGCACGGTTGCGGCAAAGCTACTATCAGGCGCGGCATGCCTTGACCAAAGGCGAGCAGCTCGACCTGGCCGCAGCACAGGCGGCAGTCGACCCGGCTGCCCTCAACCGCCTACCGCCCTCGGGCAACAACATCGCGATACTTGTGCCATTGCGCGATGCCGCCGACCACATTGAACCCTTCCTCGCAGCGCTCGCCCGGCTCGGCCACCCCAAGGAGTGCATAAAGCTGGTGTTCTGCGAAGGCGACAGCAGCGACGGCAGTTGGGAAAGGCTGACCGAAGCGACCGCTGCACTCAAGGGAAACTACCGCGACATCGTGCTGCTCAAGAAGGACCTTGGCATCAAGATGGAACGAGCGAAGCGCTGGAAGCCGAGCCTTCAACGCAAGCGCCGCTCGGCCATTGCCGCCGTCCGCAATCATCTCATCAGCCACGGGCTCGATGCCAGTGACGACTGGGCTCTGTGGATCGATATCGACGTCTGGCGTTATCCCTCGGACGCCATATCGCGCCTGATCGCTTCGGGCGGCAGGATCGTCGTTCCCAACTGCGCGGTGGCGCCGGGTGGTGGCAGCTTCGACATGAACAGCTTTGCCACTCTCCGAAAGCCAAGGGATTACCGATACTACCGCGCGCTGCGCGGCGGCCTCTACCAGCCTCCAGCCAAGGAAAACACCAGGCTTTACCTTAGCGACCTGCGCCATCTCGACAGCGTAAACCTCGACGGCGTCGGTGGCACGATGCTGCTCGTCGACGCAGCGCTGCATCGCGGCGGCCTCAACTTTCCCGAGATCCCCTACAGGTTCCTGCTCGAGACAGAAGGCTTTGCTGCCCTTGCCAATGATCTCGGCGTCGTGCCGCTCGGGCTGCCTAAAATAGAAGTACTGCACGTCCCCTGGTGAACGCCAGCGGACTTGCCCTGTCTTGATGCCTTAATAGAGCGGTTCCTCAAACAGCATTGTGTCGCCGTCCATCAGTGCCTTGATCTGGCCGGTGCCGTCGCTGCCGACCGCCACCTTGATGCCGAAGCTGCGCAATTCGGGCTCCGCGCCGGAGTTGCGCTTGCGCATCTCCTCCTCGATGGCCAACCCTTCGCCCTCCGGCACATAGAAGCGCTCGATGCCGTAGTCGACGCTAATGGTCGAACCCGGCGTCAGGCTCCAGGCATTGGTGACCTGGCCGCTAAGATCGACCTCATCCGGGCTTGCGATCGTCGAGTCAGTAGTGAGCATGGCGGATTTGGCGCGCCAGTACCCATCAGCGTCCTTCTTCAAGCGGACGACGATCGGCCATCCTTCCACGGCCGCCGCTTCACCCTGTGGTAGGTTTTCGACGATTTCGACAGGAATGCGCGAGATGTCGTAGCCAAGCCTGACATAGTCGCCGCGCAACAGGTCGCGCGGGTCGACGGGCTCGACCTTGAGCAGGATTTCCTTGCCGTCGCGCAGGATCGCCGCGCGCCCGACGATCATCCAGCCGAGGAAACCGATTTGCGCCAGGGCCACGACAATGGCGGCGACAACGAGCTTGTAGCGGGTCATCACGCGGCTCCCTGGGCTGGCTGTGATTTCATGCGCCGTTCGATGCGGATGATCGCATAAGCTAGGCCGGCGAGGATTATTGCAGCTGCGAAGAAGAAGCCTGCCGTGCCCAACATGGAGCCGACCGTCACCATGTAGACGATCGCCAATTCGAAGGCGAAGCCGATATAGGCGATCCAGCGCAAGCCTCGACTCTCGCGACCGAGGAAGACGATCACGGCCGCGATGACCGCCAGCGCCACGGCAGCGGCGATGACAAAGCCTGCATCATCCATCTGGTCGAGCTGGACCATGCCCATACCGGAGAGGAAGCCGATCAGCGCGTGCAGCGGCAGCCGCCCGCCAAGCTGGGCAATGCGCTCCGAAGCCGCAGGTGCCAGCGCTGCAGCGGCGAGAAGCGCTGCCGAGACCAGCGCAAGCACCAGCCCGACCTCCAGCGACTCGTAGTGAAAGCCGAGCAGCACCGCATAGAGAATGACCGACAGCGCGATCAGGTGGCGCGCAGCGCGGCTCTGCGTCCAGAACGACAGCGCCCAGTATGCGGCCATGAACACAATGAAGAGATGCGGAAACTCCGCGCGGCGGAACAGCTCAAATCCCTTCGTCACCAGCCATGCGTCGGCGATGCCGATGGCGGCGACAGTCAGGGCATTCGAACGCAGTGCGGCCGCGGCTATGGCCGTGCCTATCGACCAGGTGACGATCGCCGCCGCCTCGTCGCCGGAGAAATGGTACATCTGGCCGATCAGCGCGATCGAACCGCCAAAGGCCGCGGCAGCGATCAACCACAATGCTTCGGCGAAGCCGCCATGGTCCCGCTGCTTGAGCACGGCTCCGCCGACATAACCCGCGAAGATCACGGCAAACAGCGAGGCCACTCGCGCCGGGCGCGGTATTGCTTCCCAGTTGGCCGCGACAAGGATCAGGATCGCTGCCGCAAACAGCAGAGCCGCCATCATGGCGAGGATCGAACCGAAATTGAGCCCGTTGCGCTCATTGGTCTCGACATCGCGGATCAGCGCGTCACCGGTCGCGCGGTCGACGAGCCCGCTGTCGACCCAACGGCCGATGTCGTTCTTCACCTTGGTGGCATAGCTCGCCATATGTCGCTTCCCCTGCCCGACGGCCCACACCAGGGCCAAGCCGTTGTCATCATGGCGAATTTCAGATTCGGTCACAATTATGACCGAAGCCTTAATGCCCATTAATGTTGCAATGCACAAAACGCATTGCTGCCATGCGAGCATAGCGCTTCAATTTTAGGCAAGGGCATCCTATCTACGCCCCGTACACAGAAGAGAAAAGAAGACGAACGGAAAACGAAGATGAACCTGATCCGCAATTACCGCAACTGGCGCCGCTACCGTGACACTGTCTCCGAGCTGAGCCGCCTGTCGAACCGTGAACTGACCGACCTCGGCATTACCCGCAGCGATATCCACTTCGTCGCTCGCAAGGCGATCTAACCGAAGCCGATCTACCCAAACTACCTGTCCGAACCGAAAAGAGAACTGAAATGAACTTGCTCCGCACTTACCGCAACTGGCGTGCATATCGCGAGACGGTGAACGAGCTTGGCCGTCTGTCGAACCGCCAGCTTGCCGATCTCGGCATCAATCGTGGCGAGATCCAGTCGATCGCCCGCCGTGCAATCTAATTCAAGCTTTCCGTCCGGGTCGACCTCCTCCCCGACCCCGATGGATCTGGTCAGCTTTCTCCTCCCATTGAGCTGACCACCTTAACACACCCGCCGGATCCTCCTCCCCCGGCGGGTGTCGTTAGCCCGAGAGCCTCGCCCTCTTCGATTGGCGAACAGAATTCAGCCTGCGCCGACCTCCTCCCCGGCAAAGGCGAATAGGTCAGCTTCTTCCTCCCGATAAGCTGACCACCAACAACGACACCTGCCGGACCTCCTCCCCCGGCAGGTGTTGTTACCCGGTGCATGACCCCGAATATCGAAATCGATTTTCGGAAAGGATTATGCACCCACCATAAGTGCTACAGCGTCCTTTGCGCGTCCAAATGGACGCGCTGCGTTGTAGAGAGCGTCGCCCTCTTCGATTGGCGAACAGAATTCAGCCTGCGCCGACCTCCTCCCCGGCAAAGGCGAATAGGTCAGCTTCCTCCTCCTCCCAGAGGCTGACCACCAAAACCAATACCCGCCGGTCCTCCCCCGGCGGGTGTTGTCGTTTTGGCGCCGCGCCTTCGATCTCGGGAGATAACTGCCCTAGTTCAGCGCGCCGCTTTCCAGCACACCACGCTGCTTCCAGTCGTTGAGCCGGATGATGTCGGGCGCGCCACCCATCGGCGCATACCAGGAATCGACAACCCATTTGACGCCGTCGGGGGCCCGGATCACCGCAGTCCAGTGCGGATAGCGGCCATCGAGCAGGAAGCCCCTGGAATCGCGTGCCTCCACCTTGTGGTGGCGGAGCAGGCCGCGACGCGCGAGGTAGCGCAGCAATGCATCGGTGTTGGTCGATTCATCGACGCAATCCATCTGTCCGCGTATCTTCGAGGCGCCGAACTCCGAGCGTGGCTGATCGCGCACGCCTGTCACTTGCTGCGCCCGCTTTTCGAAATAGCTGACCGCCCGGGCGATCGCCTTGCGCTCGGCCTCCGGCGTGGCACGGCCGGCAGCCATGATCGATGCAAACTTGCGGTCATCACCAAGGCCAAGATCGAGGCGCGAACGAAACGCGCAGCCATAGCCATGGCAGATGTCGATGGACGTTGCCGGGGCCGCGACGGCGCGGTCAGTGACCGGACTGCCGGCCATGATGGCAACAAGGCCGGCAAACAGAACAAACGAACGTCTCGTCATGGCATGATCCTAGTGATTGTCCCGCACCGGCTGCAACTCGCAAGCCGCCCAATCGTTGCATTCCCCTGGCCAAGGGATTATTCCGGCGCCATGAGCACAAAACCCATTCACATCATCGGCGGCGGTCTCGCCGGATCGGAAGCGGCATGGCAGGTGGCTTCGGCCGGCGTGCCTGTCATCCTGCATGAAATGCGCGGCGTGCGCGGCACCGACGCGCACAAGACCGACGGCCTGGCTGAGCTTGTCTGTTCCAATTCGTTCCGCTCGGATGACGCCGAAACCAACGCCGTCGGCCTGCTGCACGCCGAGATGCGGCTTGCCGGCTCGCTGATCATGAGCGCCGGCGACGCCAACCAGGTTCCCGCCGGCGGCGCGCTCGCCGTCGACCGCGACGGTTTCTCCAATGCCGTCACCGCACGGCTCGAAGCGCATCCGTTGATATCAATCGTGCGCGAGGAAATCACCGGCCTCCCGCCCGAGGACTGGGACCAGACGATCATCGCAACCGGCCCGCTCACCGCACCTTCGCTGGCCGAGGCGATCGCCGCCAGCACCGGTGCCGACGCGCTCGCCTTTTTCGACGCGATTGCGCCGATCATCCATTTCGACAGCATCGACATGAATGTCTGCTGGTTCCAGTCGCGCTACGACAAGGTCGGCCCCGGCGGTACCGGCAAGGACTACATCAACTGCCCGATGGACAAGGAGCAGTACGACGCCTTCGTCCAGGCGCTGCTCGATGGACAGAAGGCCGAGTTCAAGGAGTGGGAAGGCACGCCCTATTTCGACGGCTGCCTGCCGATCGAGGTGATGGCCGAGCGTGGTCGCGAGACCCTGCGCCACGGGCCGATGAAGCCGATGGGCCTGACCAATGCGCACAACCCGACTGTGAAGGCCTATGCAGTTGTGCAGCTGCGCCAGGACAATGCGCTCGGCACACTGTACAACATGGTCGGTTTTCAGACCAAGCTGAAGCATGGCGAGCAGGTCAATGTGCTGCGCATGATTCCGGGGCTGGAAAACGCCGAATTTGCGCGTCTCGGCGGCCTGCACCGCAACACCTATCTCAACTCGCCGACCCTGCTCGACCCGACGCTGCAGCTCACGTCGCGACCGGGCCTGCGTTTTGCCGGCCAGATCACCGGTTGCGAGGGTTATGTCGAAAGTGCTGCCATCGGGCTTTTGGCCGGCCGCTTCGCCGCCGCCCAGCGCTTGGGACAACAGATCAGCACTCCACCCGTGACCACCGCCTTCGGTGCGCTGCTCAACCACATCACCGGCGGGCACATCGTCTCGGACGACGAGCCTGGCAAGCGCTCGTTCCAGCCGATGAACGTCAATTTCGGCCTGTTCCCGGTCATGGAAGCGCCGAAAGTCGAAGGCAAGCGCCTGCGCGGCAAGGAAAAGACCGTTGCCAAGAAGAAGGCGATGACGGCGCGCGCGCTCGTCGACTGCCGCGCCTGGCTCGGCCTTGCCCCCGCGGCACAGGCCGCGGAGTAGGCATCAGGCCATGGCGCTTGCGGAAACGCAACGGCTGACGCTCAGGGAAATGGAACGCGGCGACGCCGTCGCGATCCAGTCCGTCTTCAATGACGATTATGCCCATCGTTTCTATCCGGAGATGACGAACGAGGCCGCGGCGATAGAGTGGATCGACCGCAACCGCGAACGCTACCAGCGCGACGGTTTTGGCCTGTGGGCAATCATCGACAAGACCAGTGGTGCGCTGATCGGCGATTGCGGCCCGACCTGGCAGGATGCCGGCGGCACCCGCGTGCTGGAAATCGGCTATCACATAGCGTCGCAATGGCGCGGACGCGGCTACGCGCTCGAAGCCGCCCGCGCCGCCATGGCTTTCGGTTTCGCCAGGACCACCGAGCCCCTGATCGGCTCGATTGTCGCCACCGACAATGCGTCATCGGTCAGCGTCGCCCGGCGCCTGCACCATGACGTCCGCTCCTACGTCAACGCCCGCGGGCTTGATCGATTCCTGTTCTTCACGCGGCGCGAGCGGTACGTCTCGTCCTAGCGCTCACGCGCGCGAGGTCACTCGCCAAGTATCGGCCCCGCTTCAGGCAGCCCCGGCTTGCCCGCTTCGCCGGGATTGCGCCTGACATAGGCGGCTTTCAGGCTTTCCGAGGTCTCGCGCGAGCCGTCATGGCTCCAGCCCGGCGGCATGAACAGGTAACCGAGGCGCTGGCGCAGGCTGAGCCCGGACGCGAATGCGTCCTTGAACATGCCAATCCATTCATGGAAGGCGACGCGGACCGGATTGAAGGTGCCGATGTTGTGGACGATACCGTAGCGCGGCAGGTCCTCTTCCCGTTCCTCGACGAAAGTGCCGAACATGCGATCCCAGATGATCAGCGTGCCGGCAAAATTGGCGTCAAGGTAACGCGGGTTGGTGGCGTGGTGCACCCGATGATGTGACGGCGTGTTGAAGATGAACTCGAACCACGCCCACATCCTGCCGATGGCCTCGGTGTGGATCCAGAACTGCCAGACCAGGTTGAAGCCGAAGACGAAGGCGATAACCGCCGGGTGGAAGCCGAGCAGCACCAATGGCATCTGCAGGATGAACATGCCGGTGAACAGGCCGGTCCAGCTTTGCCTGAGCGCGGTCGACAGATTGTAGTGCTGGCTCGAATGGTGGTTCACATGCTCGGCCCAGACCCAGCGCACGCGGTGAGCGATGCGATGGTACCAGTAGTAGCGCAGGTCATCGAGCAGGAAGGCTGTGATGAACACCCAGAGCGACAGGCCAAGGTCGAAGACCCTGAATTGCCAGACCCAGAGCAGAGCCCAGTAAGACACGACGCCGAGCAAAAGGCCGGCAACCACGTTTCCTGTGCCCATCATCAGGCTCGTCAGCGTGTCACGCGTTTCGAAAGCACCCTTCGCCCGGCCTGTGCGAACAAGCCAAAGCTCTATCAGGATCGCGATCACGAAGAACGGAATCGCAAGCTCCGTGACCTTGGGAAAATCGTAGTTCTCCATCACGCCTTATCCCCTTCGCCGCTTGCGCCTGATCTGCCCGAAAGCGCGGCGACCACAGCGCCGGCAGCCTCGGCATCCGTGAAGCGGAAGTCTCCGCCCTTCCAGGTGAAGTCGAGCAAGCTCAGCGCTACGGTCCTGTCATCGCGGACAGTTACGGCCGCCACATCGGCCCCGGTCACGATACGCGTGAGAAACTTGTCACCGATGCCGCGGACGATACCGACGGAGCCGTTGTCGAGCTGCAGGAACGCCGTGCCGCCGTCCTCGGTCAGCAGCACCGCGCGAGACGCGACATCAGGAAAGTCAGTGGCAAACCGCTGCAGCGCATGGTCCGTGCCCGCCAGCTGCGCCTTTGCACTGCCGCCACTAAGATGCACGGCAGCCACTACCGCTGATATGCCGACGACGACCATCGCCACCAGTATTGGCAAGCTCATGATAACAGATGTCCTCCCGAAACCGCTCTCCAGGCGATTTCAGCGGCAGACTAGCATCGTTGACGTTTACGTCAACGATAGTCTAGCGCCACCCACGGGAAGCTGTCGCGACCATGGCGAAATGCTTGCGCAGCACAGACATGCCATCTTTGCCGCGCTCGACGCGGTCGAGATAGGCAGGCGTCAGCGCAATCGGCAGGAAGGCTGGCCGCAATGACTGCGGCAACGCCTTGGCGCCGCGTTCGAAGGCACGGAGATGCTCCCGCGCCAAGGCAATCATCGCCTGGACCGCGACAGTCGATCTCTGGTCGTCGATGCCAGCGACGAACTCTTCCGGCGTCAGGCCGGCCGCAGCAAGGATGTCCCGTGGCACATAACATTGGCCGCGCGCCCGGTGCATCGGCAGCAGGCGCAGCAACCCTGCGATCGCCTGGGCGCAACCAGCATGGCCCGCAAGCTCCGCATGCTTCGGCGCGCCGTCGGCATCGAGCACCAGCGAAGCCAGTTGGATCAGCGCCGAGGCAGTCTCGCCGCAATAGCCTTCGAGGTCGGTTCGCGACGGCATCGGGTCGTCATAGAGATCGAAGATACGGGCTTCGAGGTAGTTGTCGAAAGCCGCGACAGGCAGACGATAGGATTCGATCACCGCCATCAAGGCTGAGGCGAGCGGATGTCCGGCGCCGGCTTCCCGACTGCCCGAGGCAATGACGTCGCGCCACCATTGCAGCCTGATCTCACCGGGCATCGGCTCGCTGACGCGGTCGCGGATGGCTGCAATCTCGGCGTTGAACGCATAGAGCGCCAGAAGCGCCGGCCGCTTGTCCTCGGGGGCGTAGAGCGCAGCAAGATAGCGGTCGCGATCGGCAACGCGCACCGTATCCATCAGGGCTTTCGCCGGGTCGTTTGCGCCGTGCACGTCAGTCGACAGCAATGAAGGCCGCGGCGACGGCGCGATCTTCGGCAAGCAGCACGTTGTAGGTGCGTACCGCTGCCCCCGTCGACATCGGGTCGGCCGAGATCCCGGCGGCCTTCAGCGCGGCGCGCAACGCTTCCGGCAGGCGGCGCAACTCCTTACCCATTCCGACGAGCAGGATCTCCACAGCCCCTGCCTCGGCGAACAGCTTGTCGAAATCGGACGGCTGCAGCGCCTGCGCATCGGCCGGCTGCCAGCCATAGATGCCTGACGGCAGGCACAGGATCGATCCGCGATGCGACATGTCGGCGAAACGGAAGCCACCGTCGCCATAAGCGTCGACGGGCGCCCGTCCCGGGAAATGCGCCTCGCGGATGATCATTCCCGCCATGGCTTACGACTTGGTCGGCTGGGCACCGGCCGGCACGGCCGGCTTGCCCATGTCGTCCGCGCCTTCAGGCCGCAGCTTGAACAGGATCAGCAGCGGACCAGCGACGAAGATCGACGAGTAGGTGCCGACCAGGATGCCGAAGATCATCGCCAGCGTGAACGACTGAATGACCTCGCCACCGAACAGGTAGAGCGAAACCAGGGCCAACAGCGTCGTCACGCCGGTCAGCACGGTACGCGACAGCGTCTGGTTCATCGACAGGTCGAGCAGCTGCTCGATCGGCATCTTCTTGTACTTGCGCAGGTTTTCTCGGACGCGGTCATACACGACGACGGTATCGTTGATCGAATAGCCGACGATCGTCAGGATCGCCGCGATACTGGTCAGATTGAACTCGATGCCGGTTATGACATAGAGCCCGACCATCATCGTCACGTCGTGCACAGTCGCGATGATCGCACCGAGCGCGAACTGCCATTCGAAGCGGAACCAGATATAGATCAGCATCGCCAGCATGGCGGCGAGCACGCCGATCGTTCCCGACCAGGCCAGTTCGCTCGACACCGTCGGTCCAACCGATTCGACGCGCCGGAAATCGTACTCGGCGGAAAGCTCGCCGCGCACCTTCTCGACCACGCTCTGCTCGGCATTGTCGCCGGCATTCTGCCCCTCGACGCGGATCAGCAGCGTGTTGTTGGCGCCGAACTCCTGCACCTGAACGTCGCCGAGGTTGAGCTCGCTCAGCCTGGCGCGGACGGCGGCCGAGTCAGCGGTACCGCTCTTGGACTGCACCTCGATGCTGGTGCCGCCGCGGAAGTCGATGCCGTAATTCATCTCGATCGAGAAGAACAGCACGGCCGCCAGGATCGACGCCGCTGCGGACAGGGTGAAGGCATGGCGCCGCCAAGACATGAACGGATAGCTGGTGTTGTCGGGCACGAAGCGCACCAGGCCCTTGGGCAGTTCCTTGGGCTTGGCGCGGCGCAGCCAGATCGAAACCAGCCAGCGGGTCAGGGTGAAGGCGGTGAAAACGGTCGTTAAGATGCCGATGGCGAGCGTGACAGCGAAGCCGCGAACCGGACCCGAACCGAGATAGAACAGGATCAGGGCGGCGATGAAGGTGGTGAAGTTGGCGTCGACGATAGTCGCCAGCGCGCGGGCAAAACCCGAGTCCAGCGACTGTACCAGGGATCGGCCGAGTTGCCGCTCTTCGCGCACGCGTTCGTAGATGATGACGTTGGAGTCGACCGCCATGCCGACGGTCAGCACGATGCCGGCAATGCCGGGCATGGTCAGCGTGGCACCCAGGATGGACAGGATCGCGATGATGAGCGCCACGTTGGCGGCAAGCGCAATGTTGGCGATAATGCCGAGCGTGCCATAGGCGACCAGCATGAAGCCGACGACGAGGATGCCTGCGATGACCGAGGCGAACTTGCCGGCGGCGATCGAGTCGGCGCCAAGGCTCGGACCGACGGTGCGTTCCTCGACGATGGTGAGGTCGGCGGGCAGCGCACCGGCGCGCAGCAGCACTGCCAGATCATTGGCGCTTTCAGCGGTGAAGCTGCCGGAAATCTGACCCGAACCGCCGAGGATCGGCTCGTTGATGCGCGGTGCCGAGATCACCTGGTTGTCGAGGATGATGGCAAACAGGCGACCGACATTCTGCTGGGTGGCCTGGCCGAAGCGCGATGCGCCCTTGCCGTCGAAGCGGAAGGAAACGACGGCTTCCGAGGTGCGCTGGTCGAAGGTCGCCTGCGCGTCGGTCAGGTTTTCACCCGACACGATGACGCGGTTTTCGATCAGATAGGGAACGGGCGGATCGTCCTGCGAATACATGACCGTCGAGCCTGCCGGCGGGCGGCCCTGCAGGGCCTCCTGCGGCGACATCGACTGGTCGACCATCTGGAAGGTCAGCTTGGCGGTCTTGCCGAGGATTTCCTTGAGACGGGTCGGATCCTGAAGGCCCGGAACCTGGACCAGGATGCGGTCGGCGCCGGCGCGCTGGATGATCGGCTCGGTGGTGCCGAGCTCGTTGACGCGGCGGCCGATGACCTCGATCGACTGGGTCACGGCATTGTTGACGCGGTAGTCGATGCCGCCTTCGGTCAGCGTGTAGCGCAGAAGCCCGGCCTCGGGCTCCTCGAGCGACAGCTCGCTCACGGTACCGGTGCCGAACATGCTCGACGACAACGGCGCAACCAACGGCGCGAGCGCCGTCTTGGCCGCATCGATCTCGTTCACATCGCTGATGCGCACCTGCACCGTGGTGCCGGTGCCGGTCAGGCCGGTGTAGCCGATCTTAGCGTCGCGCAGCAGCGTGCGGATGTCGTCGCGGGTCGCCTGCAGGCGTTCATCGACCAGGTCCTGCCGGTCGATGGACAGCAGGATGTGCGAACCGCCCTGCAGGTCGAGGCCAAGCGTCAGTGCGCGCTTGGGAAACCACCCCGGAAGGGAATCGAGCTGAGACTGGGTCAGCATGTTCGGGATGGTGAAGAGCACCCCGAGGAGCACGACGGCCCAGATCGAGATTGTCTTCCAGCGCGAGAAATAGAGCATTTGGCCTCGTCCAATAAGGCGTGATCGCGGTGCTTATCGCCCGCCTGCGATTACTTCTTGGCGTTCTGGTTGGCGATCGGCTCGCCCTTGACCCGAACGTCGGAAATCGTCGCACGCAGCGCCGTCACCTTGAGACCATTGCCCAGATCGATCTCGAGCTCGTGGTCGTCGATGACCTTGCTCACCTTGCCGACGAAGCCACCACCGGTGACGACCGTATCGCCGCGGCGGATCGCCGTAAGCATCTCGCCGCGCTTCTTCAACTGGGTGCGCTGCGGGCGGATGATCAGAAAATACATGACCACGAAGATCAGCACAAACGGCAAGATGCTGATGAGAACGTCGGGCGCTCCCGCGGTGGCGGCCTGTGCGTATGCCGGCGTGACGAACATGAATGTCTCCTGAGAAAGTATCGGGATACCGCACATCGGGACCCCGGAAATGTGCGCGGAATATAGTCGCTCATGCCACCAATGCAACTACGCTTGGCCCAAGCCGTGGCGCTTTTCCGCGCAATTTGAGCGTGTTACAGCGTCGCGCACAGGTAATGTCTAGAGACTAACGGGATCGGCCATGGAAAAGACCATCGAAGCGCTCAACTCCAAGCTGGATCTTCTGATCGCTGCGGTAACCAGGCTTGCGCCTCCGTCCGTCCCCGAAACCGACATCGCCACCGCCGACTGCTATGTCTGGGCGGCCGATCCGGGCTTTCTCGAACCCGTATTGCGGGTCAACCGCGTCGACATCGGCCTGATCAAGGGCGTCGACCGCGTCCGCGACATCCTCGTCGACAACACCGAGCGCTTCGCCGCCGGCCTGCCTGCCAACAACGTGCTTTTGTGGGGTGCGCGCGGCATGGGCAAGTCGTCGCTGGTCAAGGCAGCACATGCCACGATCAACGCCTCGGGCAAGACGGCAACGCCGCTCAAGCTGATCGAGATCCACCGCGAGGACATCGACACCCTGCCCAAGCTGATGAACCTTCTCAAGGCGGCGCCCTTTCGCTTCATCCTGTTCTGCGACGACCTGTCGTTCGACCATGACGACACCTCGTACAAGTCGCTCAAGGCGGCCCTCGAAGGCGGCGTCGAGGGCAGGCCCGCCAACGTCATCTTCTATGCAACGTCGAACCGCAGGCATCTCCTGCCGCGCGACATGATCGACAATGAGCGCTCGACGGCGATCAACCCGTCGGAGGCTGTCGAGGAAAAGGTCTCGCTCTCCGATCGCTTCGGCCTGTGGCTCGGCTTCCACAAATGCTCGCAGGACGAATATCTCGAGATGGTCAACGGCTATGCCCGTTACCACGGCTTCGACAATGATCCGGAGACCCTGCGCGCCGAGGCGCTGGAGTGGGCGACGACGCGCGGCAGCCGCTCGGGCCGCGTTGCCTGGCAGTTCATCCAGGACCTCGCCGGCCGCCTGGGCCAACCGCTGAAAGACTGAACCCTCCAAACGAAAAATGCCCGCCCCTGGTCGGGACGGGCTGATATGGCGGGACTGATGGAGGTCACGCGACCCGCGCCGGCATCGATCCGAAAACCCCTTACGATTTTCGGAAAGCGATGCGTGGCTCCAGTGCCTATTCGAGGTAGCCGCTCGGATCGACCGGCGTGGAGTTCTTGCGCACTTCGAAATGCAGCTTCGGGGCATCGGTCGAACCGCTCATGCCTGACAGCGCGATCTCGTCCCCACGTTTGACCTTCTGGCCGCGCTGGACCTTGAGCGAGCTTGCGTGACCATAGACGGTGACGAGGCCGTTCTCATGGCGCACCAGCACCGTGTTGCCGAATTCCTTGAGCCCGTCGCCGGCATAGATGACGACACCGTTTTCGGCAGCCTTCACCGGCGTGCCTTCGGGCACCGAGATGTCGATGCCGTCATTCGACTTGCCGCCGCCCTTGCCGTAGTTGGAAACGACGCGGCCACGCACCGGCCAGCGCATGCGGTCGATACCGGTGGCATTTGGCGCTGCCTCGGCCGATTCCTCGGCCTGCTGCACCAGCTTGTCCTTCTTCGGCGGCGTGTAGGCAACGGCGGGAGCTTCGGCCGCAGGCTTGGCCGCGGCAACGGCCGGCTTCGGAGCGGCTGTGGCAGCGGTTGCGGTAACGACCGGGTCGACGGCGGGTGCAGCCTTGGCAACAGTCGAGGTCGCGCCGCCAGCCGGCACCTTCAGCGTCTGGCCGATCCGGATGCGGCCATCCTGCAGGCTGTTGGCCTCCTTGAGTGCCGCCGTCGACACGCCGAGCTTCTTGGCGATACGGTTGAGCGTATCGCCTTCGACGACCTTGTAGCCGCCGCCGGCACCTGCCGGCTTGGCATTGCTGTCGGTCGGCGAGCCGAGCTGCGCGGTTGCGGTTTCCTTGGTCTTGGGCTGCTGCGGCAGCACCGCAACCTTGTTGCTCGGCAAGGTGGCCGGCTGCGGATTTTTGCCCGGAACCTTGAGCGTATTGTCCTGCGCCGTCTGCGGCTGGGCTATCGCGCCGGTCGACCTATTGTCCAGCGCAGGTGCCAATGCCGGGGCTTGAGCCGGAGCCTGGGCGGTACGAACTGGAGCCGGAGCAAGCGCTGGCGCCTGGGCGACCGGTGCCGGCAGAGGCTGCGACGACACCGGCTGCAGACTGCCGCGACTGACCGAACCGGCACTGGCCGAGGCAACCGGCGTCGCCATCTGGGCATCGCCAGGGAATGGCTGCTGCTGCGGCTGCTGGTTGATGATCGAACGCTGGTTCGGCGTCGATGCGGTGAAGATGTCATCGACACCACCGCCGCCAAATCGCGACACTCCGGAACTGCACCCTGCGGCCATGCCGGCAACCAGCAGAACGGCGCCGCCGCGCGCCAGAGAGCGTCTATTCGCCTTCAAAATACTGAAACGCATCGCACTGACCCGCGCTTTACCCGATACCAACTAGGCTTGATTAAAGCGCGTTAATGTTACTGGCCGGTTAAGAGGATCAAATAAATCAAAAGCTTCGCCAGCTCGCGACAAGACGCTTTCCGAGGCGGGCTGGAGGCCCCGGCTGCGCGCAGATAGCAGCGATGTGGGTGGTGCCGACTTAGATGACGGCAGCGACGCCGCGGGCCAGCGGCTGCAGGCGGACGACGCCGAGGTCTTCGCGCTCGAAGCGGCTTCCGATCTTGGTCAGCTTGCACAACACCTGCTCGCCCTCTTCCGGGCCGATCGGCGCGATCATGGTGCCGCCGCTCGACAGCTGGTCGACGAACATGCGCGGATGGCTGTCGAAGGCAGCCCATACGACGATGCGGTCGAACGGCCCCTCGCCCGGCAGGCCGTTCGAACCGTCGGCCTGGCGGACCAGCGCATTGCCAAGGCCGAGCATCTCGAAGCGCTGGCGCGCCAGATCGGTCAGGGTTTTGAAACGCTCGACGGTGACGACCCGGCCGGCAAGCCGCGCCATGACCGCGGCTGTGTAGCCGGAACCCGTACCGACTTCGAGCACACGGTTTCCCTGTTCGATGTTGAGCGCTGATATGACCGCCGCCTGGAGATCGGCGCCTTCGATCGCCTCGCCACATTCGATCGGCAGCATGCGGTCCGACCAGGCGATGGAATGGAACTGGCCAGCGAGGAAGTCGCGACGGGGCGTTGCCTCGAAGGCGGCGATCAGATTTTTCGGAACGATGCCGCGCCCGCGCAGGCGAAGAAGAAAGGCGGCGAAGCCCTCACGGTCGTCCGGCATCATATTCATGCAATAGCCTTGGCCAATTGATCGCGCAGTTCATGCGCCGTCATGTCGAGCTTGAGCGGCGTGACCGAAATCTGCTTGTTGCGCACGGCGTGCAGATCCGTGCCCGGCTTCACCTCCGGCTCATCGCGGCCGAAACGCAGCCAGTAATATGGCAGGCTGCGGCCGTCGCGGCGCTCCTCGACCCAGATGCCGTAGGCAAGCTTGCCCTGGCTGGCGACCACAGGTCCGGTGACCTCTTCGGGCGGGCAATTCGGGAAATTGACGTTGAGCAGCACGCCGATCGGCAGTTCCGTGGCGATCAGCTTGCGCAGCAAGGCCGGGGCCAGCACTTCGGCCGTCTCGTAAGGCACGATGCGTTCGTCGTTTTCATAGATATAGGCCTGGCTCAGCGCAATCGAGCGGATGCCGATCAGAGCACCTTCCATGGCACCCGCCACCGTGCCCGAATAGGTCACGTCATCGGCAACGTTGAGACCCGAATTGATGCCCGAAAGGATCAGGTCCGGCGGCTCTGGCAGGATCTTGCGGGCGCCCATGATGACGCAGTCGGTTGGCGTGCCGTTCACGGCATAATGCTTGTCGCTGATCTTGCGCAGCCTGAGCGGCTCCGAGATCGACAGCGAATGCGCATAACCCGACTGGTCGGTTTCCGGTGCCACCACCCAGACATCGTCCGACAGCTGGTTGGCGATCCGCTCCAGGACAGCCAGGCCTTCGGCGTGGATGCCGTCGTCGTTGGTCAGCAGAATGCGCATGTCACTTCGCTTCGATCTTGGTCAGGCCACCCATGTAAGGCAGCAGCGCTTCAGGAATCGTTACGCTGCCATCCTCGTTCTGGTAATTCTCGATGACGGCGATCAGCGCGCGGCCGACGGCAACGCCCGAACCATTGAGCGTGTGCACGAAACGCGTGCCCTTCTCTTCCTTCGGACGGTAGCGGGCATCCATGCGGCGCGCCTGGAAGTCGCCGCAGACCGAGCAGGACGAGATTTCACGATAGGTGTTCTGGCCGGGAAGCCAGACCTCGATGTCGTGTGTCTTGCGCGCGCCGAAGCCCATGTCACCGGTGCACAGAACCATGGTGCGGAACGGCAGGCCGAGGCGCTTCAGCACCTCTTCAGCGCATTCGGTCATGCGGTCGTGTTCGGCCAGCGCACTGTCGGCGTCCGTGATCGAGACCAGCTCGACCTTGTAGAACTGGTGCTGGCGCAGCATGCCACGCGTGTCGCGACCGGCAGAGCCTGCTTCCGAACGGAAGCACGGTGTCAACGCCGTCATGCGCAGCGGCAGCTGCTCGTTGGCCACGATTTCCTCGCGCACCAGATTGGTCAGCGGCACCTCGGCGGTCGGGATCAGGCCGAGCCGGCTCTCGCCATGCGGCACGAAGAACAGGTCTTCCTCGAACTTGGGCAGCTGGTTGGTGCCGAACAGCACCTCGTCACGCACCAGAAGCGGCGGCTGCACTTCGGTGTAGCCGTGTTCCGACGTGTGCAGGTCGAGCATGAACTGACCGAGGGCGCGTTCGAGCCGGGCCAGCTGGCCCTTGAGCACGGTGAAGCGCGCCCCGGACAGCTTCGCGGCGCGCTCGAAATCCATCAGGCCGAGCGCCTCGCCGATCTCGAAATGCTCCTTCACCCAGTTCGGGCGCGGCAACACCTTGCCGACGGTGCGCAGCACGACATTGCCGGTTTCGTCCTTGCCGACGGGCACGTCTTCGAGCGGCACGTTGGGGATCACGGCCAAGGCTGCGTCGAGCGCCTTGTCGAGCTCACGCTCGCGGCCTTCGCCGTCCTGGATGAAACCCTTGATCTCGGCGACTTCGGCTTTCAGCTTCTCGGCAAGGGCGGAATCACCATTGCGCATGGCGTTGCCGATCTCTTTCGAGGCGGCGTTGCGGCGCTCCTGCGCTTCCTGCAACTTCGAGACATGGGCGCGCCGCGCCTCGTCCTTTGCGATCAGGTCCTCGACCGTCGACTTTGCCGCATCCGCCGACTGACTGCGCTTCATCAGCGCTTCGATCAGAGCTTCAGGGTTCTCGCGAATCCATTTGATATCAAGCATTTAAAAGTTTCCGGTCGCGGCAGTTGTCGAACAACCGCGCCGGCGGATCGGGCTGTCAGCCGGCCTTGTCGGCGCTGCCTGTGCCTTCGAGCGAAGTGGATGCTGCTTGCGATTGCGGGGCCGCGGCACTGTCGTCCGCATCCTGCTTTTCGCGCGCCACACGTTCCTGTTCGCGCTTCTTTTCGATCATCCGGGCGGTCCAGATGGAAATCTCGTAAAGAAGGATCGTGGGAAGGGCAAGGCCGATCTGGCTTACCGGATCGGGTGGGGTGAGCACTGCCGCAACGACGAAAGCGATGACGATCGCCCATTTGCGCTTCTCGGCCAGCCCTTGCGAACTGACCATTCCGACCCGCGCCATCAGTGTCGTCACGACGGGCAGTTGGAACACCAGGCCGAAGGAGAAGATCAGCGTCATGATCAGGCTGAGATATTCCGACACCTTGGGCAGCAGAGAAATCTGCACCTGGTCGTCGGTGCCGGCCTGCTGCATGGCGAGGAAGAACCACATCACCATCGGCGTGAAGAAGAAATAGACCAGCGACGCGCCCATCAGGAAAAGCACCGGCGAAGCGATCAGGAACGGCAGGAAGGCCGCGCGCTCGTTCTTGTAGAGGCCGGGTGCGACGAACTTGTAGATCTGCGAGGCAATGACAGGGAATGCAATCACCAGGCCGCCGAACATGGCGAGCTTGATCTGCGTGAAGAAGAATTCCTGCGGCGCGGTGTAGATCAGCTCGACCTTGTGCGGATCGAGCCCGGCCCAGTTGGTCGCCCATTTGAACGGGATGACCAGCAGGTTGAACAGCTGCTTGGCAAAGAAGAAGCAGACAAGGAAGGCGATGAAGAAACCGCCGATGGACCACATCAGCCGGGTGCGCAATTCGACCAGATGTTCGATCAGCGGCGCCGAGGACTTCTCGATTTCGTCGTCTTCGGCGCTCACGAGGCTTTTCCTGCTTTGGTCGTCTTGGCGGTCTTTTTGGGCGCAACAGCCTTGGCCGATGCTGCCTTGGCTACCGGCGCCTTAGCCGGAGCGGACTTGGCCACGGGTGCCTTGGTCGTTGCTACCGAAGCCTGGGCTTTTGCGGCAAGCTTGGGCGCGGCAACAGCTTTAGCCGCGGCCTTGGGCTTGGTCGCTGCCTTCGGCTCTTCGGCTTTGGCTGCAACCGCTGGCGCAGGAACAGGCGTGGCCTTGACCTCGGCGGCCGGAAACACCGGTGATGTGGCAGGCATCGCGTCCGGCCCGGCAACGCCTGGCATGACGGTTGCGCCATTCTTCAGCGGTTCGGCCGGATGCGTTGCGTCCACGGCAGGATCAGCCGACGGCGCCGGCTGTGACGGCTTCATCGCCGCGTCGAGGCCGGCACGCACATCGGAAGCCGCCTGCTCGAAAGGATTGAGCTGCTTCCTGATCTGCTGCGCGGGGTTGAGACCGCGCAGTTCGTCGACCGACTTCTTGACGTCGTCGAGCTCGGCTTCCTTCAGCGCCTCATTGAACTGGCGCTGAAAATCGCCCGCCATGGAACGAGCCTTGGCCGTCATCCGCCCCATTGTGCGGAGCATCTTGGGCAAATCCTTGGGGCCGACGACCACGATCATGACGACCGCGATCACCAGCATTTCGGTCCAGCCGATTTCAAACATGTCGGTGCGATCCGGCTAGCAAGAGACGATGGTCAGCTCTTGCTGGCCTTTTCCTTGGTCGAGTTCACGGTCTCATCATTGCGGTGCTCGACCGTCTTGGAGTCATCGGCTTCGTCGTCCGACATACCCTTCTTGAAGCTCTTGATGCCCTTGGCCATGTCGCCCATCAGTTCCGGGATCTTGCCACGACCAAACAGCAGCAGCACGACGACCAGAACGATCAGCCAGTGCCAGATTGAAAACGAACCCATTGAACTCTCTCTTGAACAGTTTCCCTGCGATTGATCTAGGCTCTTTCGCTTCCGGATTCAAACACTAGAACATCCGCTTTCCGAAGCGACAGCCATATATCACGTGCTTTTGCGGACAAAGCGCCGCAGCGTATGCGCGCCCGCACCGGCGTCTCGGCGCCCGGCACCGCGAGTTCAAGCAGTTCGACGACGCCTAGATAGCGCCTGGAAATGATGCGGGCCTGCGTTTCGCCGGTGTCCTCGCTGACGTCGATGCCGGTCAGGCGCACGGCGACAAGCACGTCCGCGCCGTCTGAAACGGCTGTTTCGACCTCGCCCACCGGGGTCGCGGCATAACCGTCCAGAACAGTGGCTGGAAAGACGTTGAGCTCGGAAAAGAAGCCGGCGACGAACAGGTTTGCCGGCTTGAGGTAGAGGTCTTCCGCCCTGCCCGTCTGTACCAGCTTGCCGTCCTTCAACAGCGCGATGCGGTCGCCCATGCGCATCGCTTCTTCGGCATCGTGGGTAACGACGATGGCAGTCGCCCGGCTTTCGCGCAGGATCGCCAGGGTTTCGGCGCGCACCGAATCCTTGAGGCGCGAATCAAGCCCGGAGAACGGCTCGTCCATCAACAGGACCGCCGGTCGCGGCGCCAACGCGCGAGCTAGAGCCACGCGCTGCTGTTCGCCGCCCGACAATGCATGCGGATAGTTGTCGGCGTAATGTTCGAGCCCGACGCGGGCGAGCGCGATCAGCGCTTCCCTCCTGGCCTCCTCGCGCGACAGCGCGGTCAGCCCGAAGCGGACGTTGTCGAGGATGGTCAGATGCGGAAACAGCGCAAAATCCTGGAACACCAGGCCGATAGAGCGCTGTTCCGGCGGCAGGAACACCTGAGGACCAGCGATTTCCTTGCCGTTCAGCAGTACGCGCCCGGAGGTCTGCGCCTCGATGCCGGCGGCAATCCGGAGCAGCGTCGTCTTGCCTGAGCCCGACGGCCCTAGAAGGCACAGCACCTCGCCCGGCTCGGCGGCAAGACTGACCTCGCGCAGCGTCTCCGAGCCATTGCCGAAGGAATGGCGAATGTCCTCAAAAGCCAACCGCGCGGCGAAGGTCACGCCCGCAGTGACACGCGCTGCCGTCTGGGTTTGATTTGTCGTCACAGGATCGACCTCCTGCTGCCGGTTCCACACCGGCGCGGGTCAATCATCTGTGGCGCGGGGTGTCAACAGGCCGAGCTCTTCCAGGTCGATGTCGGTGAGCGGGTCCTCGTCGTCGGTGAGCAGGTCAGGATCGGACGGCGGCAGCGGCACCGAGAAGCCGGGCGGCATGCGCGACGACAACAGCCCTGCCCCCTTCAGCTCTTCCATGCCGGGCAGATCGCGGATCTCCTCCAGGCCGAAATGATCGAGGAACTTGTCGGTCGTGCCATAGGTCACCGGCCGGCCCGGCGTCTTGCGCCGGCCGCGCATGCGCACCCATTCGGTTTCCATCAGGGTGTCGAGCGTGCCCTTCGAGGTCTCGACGCCGCGGATATCCTCGATCTCGGCGCGGGTCACAGGCTGATGGTAGGCGATGACCGACAGCACTTCGAGGGCGGCGCGCGACAGCTTCTTCTGCTGGATGGTGTCGCGGCTCATCAGGAAGGCAAGATCGCCGGCAGTACGGAACGCCCAGGAATCGGCAACCTTGACCAGATTGACGCCGCGCCGCTCGTAGATGCGCTGCAACTCGGCCATGGCGGCGGGAACGTCGATGCCTTCCGGCAAGCGCGCGACAAGCTGCCGTTCGCTCACCGGCTCGGCGCTGGCGAAAACGATGGCTTCCGCCATGCGCGCGGCCTCGGCCAGATGCAGCCGTGCCGCCGGGTTGCGCTCGACAGTCTCCTCGTCCTCGTCGTCGAGGGCAAACGGGGCGACATTTGATCCTTCGGTCATGACGCACCTTCGGTCTGCGGGGCCGCGGCCTGGCGTTCGCGCAGGTAGATCGGCGCAAACGGCTCGTGCTGACGGATTTCGACGGTCCCGTCGCGGACCATTTCCAGGCTGGCGGCAAACGAGCTGGCGATCGCCGTTGCACGCTCTTCGGGGCTGGTCATGTAGCGGATCAGGAAATGATCGAGCGCAGTCCAGTCCTTCAGTTCGCCGACCATGCGGGTCAGGATCTCGCGTGCTGCCTTCAGCGACCAGACACCGCGCTTGGCGATCTGCACATTGGTAATCGCCTGCCTTTGGCGCTGGCCGGCATAGGCGCTCAAGAGATCGAATAACGAGGCCGAGTACTCGTTGCGCTTGTCGATGATGACCAGTTCGGGGGCGCCGCGCTGAAAGACATCGCGACCGAGCCGGTTGCGGTTGACCAGCCGAGAGGCGGCATCGCGCATCGCTTCCAGGCGCTTCAGGCGGAATTGCAGCACGGCGGCCAGCTCTTCACCGCTCTCGCCCTCGTCGCCCGGCAACTTGGGGATCAAAAGCTTGGACTTGAGGAAGGCGAGCCATGCCGCCATGACCAGATAGTCGGCGGCGAGCTCCAGCCTCAGGGCCCGCGCCTGCGAGACGAAGGTCAGGTACTGCTCGACGAGGGCCAGGATGGAAATGCGCGACAGATCGACACGCTGGCTGCGCGCCAGGTGCAGCAGAAGATCGAGCGGGCCTTCGAAGCCGGCGACGTCAACGACCAGCGACGGATCGTCAGTCATGCGGTCGTCAGCGTTCTCCGCCCACAGACGGTCCATCGGTGCTGGCTTTTGCGCCTTGCTTTCCAATGCTTCCGCCAATTCCGTGCCTTCTCCTTGAGAGGCTATGCAACTGCCTCGAAAGTGTGTCCGAATTCCGCCTGCTGCACGGTTTCAGCGCGGGCATGCAACTTGCCGGCGATTTTGCAGTGAAGGACAAGATCGGCATCCGCCGCAAGGATTGCCGCGGTCTTTGCCCGGTAATCCCCAGAAAGCCGCGTCCCCAACGTGTCAGGCGGTGATTCGGTCATGCCAAGAGCTTAGCGCCTTTTGACCTGACATAGAATCGTGCGCATCGTCAGGGCCTGAAAACGAAAACGGCGCAGCCAGGCTGCGCCGTTTTCCGATTTGGGTGTGGCTCGCTTACTTCGAGACGAAGCAGTTGCCGCCGGCGGCCTTGTAGCTTTCGCACAGGCTGACCGCATCGTTGCGGGTGCCGGCAGGTACGCGAACACGCCAGAACGTGCCCTTGCCGGCGATGTCGGCCTTGACGATGCTGACTTCGCGGCCGTTCAGCACGCTGCCGTAGCGGCGGGCGAGATCGGCATAGGTCGACTTCGCGGCGGCTTCGCTCGGCTGCGAGGCGATCTGCATGGCCCAGGCGCCGGATGCTGCAGCCGTCGTCGGGGCCGACGGCGCGATAGCTGCCACCTGGTCAGGCTTGACCTCGCCAACGACATCGACCGGCTGCTCGGACGGGCGCTGTGGCGCGATCGGAGCGGTTGACGGGGTGTTGGCCGACTGCGCAGGCTTGGCGACAGGCGCCAGCGCCGACTGTGCCGGGACGGTGCCGGTGGCTTCACTTGCCGGCTCGGCAACGCGCTGCGGTGCCGGATCGGTCGGCTCGGTTGCGGCAACAACGGCCGGGGCCGGTTCTTCGCGCGGCACCAGCGTGCCATCAGGCCTCACCACCATGGTGCGGACCTTGCGCGGAGCAACAGCAGCCGTCTCGGTGCTGGCGTCGGGCTGATCGGCTTGTGGCACTTGCGCGACACGCTCTTCCGACTTCGCGGTCGGTTCAGCGGCGACATCGTCTCCGTTGAGCGGCAGGTTTTCGGGCATGTTCGCCTCGGCTTCCTGTGCCGCGAGATCGACCGGCTCTTCAGCGTTGGTAACAAGCTTGTCCTGGGCCGGAGCACCATTGGTCGAGCCGCCTGCGACGCGGTCATAAACCTTGCTGTCCTGGTTCGGCACGGTTGCGCCGCCCGGATTTTCCGGCTTGATCTTGATCGGGCTCTCGTCGGCCTTGACGATGACGGGGGCGCCTGCCCCCTCGCCGCCGCCGAACGACAGTGCAAAGGCGCCAATGCCGCCGACAACCGCGACCGCACCGACGATTGCGGCGATCATCATGCCGCGACGTGCCGGACGGGCTGCCGGCGAACCGGGCAGCGTTTCCATCGCTTCGTCGAAATCAGGATCGTAGTCGAACTCGTCGGCCTGGGCCTGCTGGCGCGGCGCGTTGGGCTGGCTCTGCTGCATGCCGCCGAGGTCGAAGCCACCCAGGCGGTCATCGGCCTGCTGGCGGCCGGCATACATCGCTGCGGCACCGGCTGCGGCCGCACCTGCCAGTTCGATCGGCTGCGATGCATCGCCATCGCGCAGCGTCTTGCGATCGAAGCCGTCGGCATAGGGATTCGATGCATAGTTCGACGACGCGGCAGGCTTGGTAACCTCCGGTGCATTCATCTCGTTCATCAGGTTCGAGAATTCACCGTCGAGATCGTCATAGGCAGGAGCCGGGGGGGCGTCATCCTCGAACGACAATTCAGGGATGTCGAGGTCGTCGGCGAGCGCGACGGCCTTTTCCGGCACATCGACGGTCTCGATATCGGGCGCATCATCGAAGGACGAAACGGCGGCGAAAAGCTCGGCTTCCAGATCATCGACCTCGGGCTCAGCTGGCGCATATGCCTCTGGTTCGGCCTGCGGTGCATAAGCTTCGGGCGCATAGGCAACGGGTTCAGCCTGCGGCTCATAAGTCGGCGCGACCGGCACATAGGCGTCCGGCTGCTGGATTGCTTCCGGCTGGTAGCTCGACTGGGCTGCTACAACAGGAGCTGCTGCGCGCGGGGCAACCGGCGTGCCGAGGCCCCAGCTGCGGGCCTGCTCGTAGCGTGAGGCCGCAAGCGGACGCATCGGCGCTGCGGCAGCAGCGGCTGCTGCGACGGCGACTGCCGGCGCTGCAACTTCCGCCACCTCGGCCACGGCACTGCGCTCGAGCGCCATGTCGAAGGCGTCGTCATCAAAGCTGACGTCGATGTCGGCCTGGTGATCGTAGCTCGGCTCGGAATAGCCAGCATCGGCCTGGACGGGAGCCTCGGCGGCCACGAATTCCTCGACCTGCGCGTCGTAGGACGGCGCATAGTCGGTGTCGTCATAAGCCTGGGCCGGCTCTTCGGCAGGCTGCTCGGGCGCCCACAGCGAGCTTGCGAAGGTCGGCTCGGGCTCAACAGCAACCGGTTCGACGACGCGAAGCGGCGTCGGCTCGGACAGCGCCTTGGCCTGGCTGCTCATATTGCCAAGCAGTGCGTTCAGCTCGTCCTCGAGGCTGGTGTCTTCGACTGTGGCCACCGGGGCCGCGACTTGGGCGACCTCGAGCTCCTGGATCGGCGCCTCGACCACCGACTCGACGGCTGGCGCTTCATAAGCGACCGCAGGCTCATAGGCGGGCTCTTCGTCACGCAGCGCCTCCTGCAGGCGGCGTTCGAACTCGTCATAGTGCTCGGCCTGCGCGACAGGTGCTGCAACCGCCTGCGGCTCCTCGACCAGATCGGCATGCGAGAACGCGATTTCCGGCTCGGCCGTCTGGTATTCGCCCAGTGTCAGCTGATCGTCAGCGACGGCTTCAACAGCATAGTTGTCATCGTCAACAGCCGCGAAATCCATGTCGACATCGGCAAGGGCGACGTCAAACTCGGCATCGAGATCGACTTCGGTCGAAGTCGAATAAGAAACCGGCGCAGCGACCTGCTCGGCAGGCTCATCGGCCACCAGCAGTTCGTCCTCCATCGAGAATTCCTGTTCGAAGGACGCAGCAACCGCGTCGTCAAAATCGGGCTCAGGCGTGAAGGACGGTTCGGGCGTGAAAGCGGGCTCAGGAGCGAAAACGGGTTCCGGAGCGAAATTGACTTCAGGCGCCGGCTCATAGGCAGGTGCGGCAGCATAAGCCCGCTCTCCGGGATGAAGCAGCTCATCCTCGAGCGAGAAATCCTCGAAGCTCGCGGCAACGGCATCGTCGAACGACGCGTCGGAGGCGAACTCCGGCTCACGAGCGCGCTCTTCGGTCGGCGCGTAAGGAACCGACGATTCGACGGGCGCGTAGGACGAGGGTTCGTTTGCCTGAACATATGCCGCGGGGGCAACGTGCTCGGGCGCCGCGACGAGATCGTCGCCGGCCAGTTCGCCGAGCAGTTCCTTCTCCAGATCAATGCCGAAGTCGTCGTCGACAGCCGGTTCGATGCGCTCAGCGGGCGCGCCAACATCCTGGCGCACCACTGGCTGGCGCGGGTCGAAACCCATGATCCTCGTCAATTCGGCGAAGGGATCTTCGTCGGCGAAGTCATTCTTGTCTGCGATCTTCAGCTGGGTTCTGTCTGCCATTCTTTTTCCCGAACTCTCGCACTTTTTTCGGACGCAGTGAACGTCGCGTAAGGTTGGCCCTTACCAGCGCAATGTGGGCAAAAGGTGACATTCAGCTCCGGAAAACCTAGCGCATTTCGGTCGGCGCATCCGCTCCGATCAACGCCAGGCCTGACGTCAAAACGTCCGAAACAGCCTGCACCAGCCCGAGTCTGGCATAGGTCAATTCTGGATCGTTAACCTTAACAAACCGTAAGTCATGGTTGTCCGTGCCACGATTCCAGTGTCCGTGGAAGGTGCTTGCGAGGTCGTAGAGATAGAATGCCAGCCTGTGCGGCTCCATCGACTGTGCGGCCTGTTCGATCAGGCGCGGATACTCGGCAAGCTTCTTGATGAGTGCGATTTCGCCTTCGTCCGTCAGCCTTTCGACAGCCCCGATCAGGCCGGCGCGCGCGAACTCTCCTTGGCCGAGCTGCTCCTTTGCCTGCCTGAACACCGAGTGGCAGCGCGCTGATGCGTACTGCACGTAGAACACCGGATTGTCCTTGGACTGCTCGGTGACTTTGGCAAAATCGAAGTCGAGCGGCGCATCGCTCTTGCGGTAGAGCATCATGAAGCGAATCGCGTCGCGACCAACTTCCTCGACGACCTCGCGCAGCGTGATGAACTCCCCTGCCCGCTTGGACATGCGCACCGGCTCGCCGTCGCGGAACAGCTTGACCAGTTGGCACAGCAGCACGTCGAGCTTGACCGCACCGTCGGTGACGGCACGCGCCAGCGCTTCCATGCGCTTGACGTAGCCGCCATGATCGGCGCCAAGCACAAACACCAGCTCCTCGAAGCCGCGGTCGACCTTGTCCTTGAGGTAGGCGACGTCGGCGGCGAAATAGGTGAAGGCGCCGTCCGACTTGACCAGGGCGCGATCCATGTCGTCACCGACCTCGGTCGAGCGGAACAAAGTCTGCTCGCGGTCTTCCCAGTCGTCAGGCTTCTCGCCCTTGGGCGGCGGCAGCTTGCCCTTGTAGACATGGCCCTTCAGTGTCAGGTCGCTGATCGCGGAGCGGATCGCCTTGGCGTTGTCGGCATGCAGTGTGCGCTCGGAGAAGAACACCTCGTGGCGAACGTTGAGCAGCGCCAGATCCTCGCGGATCATCACCATCATCGCATCGATGGTGCGATCCTTGATCAGCGCCAGCGCCTCCTCATCCGGCTTCTGCAGCAGATCGCGGCCGAATTCCTTGGCCAGCGCCTGGCCGACCGGCACAAGGTAGTCGCCGGGGTAGAGGCCGGCAGGGATCTCGCCGATCTGCTCGCCGAGGGCTTCGCGATAGCGCAGCATTACCGAGCGGCCGAGCACGTCGATCTGCACGCCGGCGTCGTTGATGTAATATTCCTTGGTCACGTCGTAGCCGGCAAAGCCGAGGATGTTGGCCAGCGCATCACCGACAACCGCGCCACGACAATGGCCGACATGCATCGGCCCGGTCGGATTGGCCGAGACGTATTCGACGTTGACGCGCTTCTTCTTGCCGAAGCCGGAGCGGCCGTAGTCGGTGCCGCGCGAAAGCAGGTCAGCCAGGTGCTTCTGCCAGAAGCTGTCGTGGAGCTTGAGATTGACGAAGCCCGGGCCGGCAACCTCTGCCTTGGCGACGTCGGCATCCTTGGACAGCTCCGCCACAAGGCGTTCAGCCAGCGCGCGCGGGTTCTGCCCGGTCGGCTTGGCCAGCACCATCGCCGCATTCGTCGCCAGATCGCCATGGGTCGCATCGCGCGGCGGCTCGACGGCAATGCGCGTCAGATCGAGCGCGCCGCCCTCTTTCGGAGTCAAATCAAGCGCTTCGACGGCTTTGGTAATCCGCTCGCTGAAATCGGCGAAAATGTTCATTTCTGGGCTTTCGTAGGACGCTTCGACGTCACTTTTGACGTGACATTCCACTGAATGATGATTTCGCCCGGCCTAAACCAAATCGGGCGTATGGTCAAACAAGCGTCGGTGCTCCTTGACCGCATAGGTGTCGGTCATGCCAGCCAGGAAATCGGCGACGGCGCGTGCCTTGATGCGATCCTCGGCCCTGTCGAGCCCCTCACGCCAGCCCTCGGGCATGGCGCGGGGATCAGCGTAATAGGCGTCGAACAGGTCGCGCACGATGCGGTCGGCGTTGGCGCGCACCCGCATCACCTCGGAGTGCCGGTACATGTTGCGGTAGAGAAAAGCCTTCAGCTCCTTCTCCGAAGCCGTCATCTCGCCCGAAAAGGTCACCATGACCTCGCCCGCGTTCCTCACCTCATCGGCGCTTTGCGGTGCCAGGCGCGCGATCCTTGCGGTCGCGGTGGAGATGACGTCCTCGACGAACATGGTGATCTGGCGCCGCATCAGTTCGTGACCGGTGCGCATTGGGTCGAGCGCGGGATAACGCTCGCGCACGCCGCGCAGGATCGCGGCCGGCAGTGGCACGTCGTCAAGCATTTCGAGGGTCAGCAGCCCTGCCCTCAGCCCGTCATCGATGTCATGGGTGTTGTAGGCGATGTCGTCGGCGATCGCGGCACACTGCGCCTCCAGGCTGGCAAAGCGGTCGAGCTCGAGGTCATGCAACTCGGAATAGTCGCGGATCGCCTGCGGCACGGGGCCCTTCAGCCCCTTGCCGGTGGCGTCGGTCAGCGGGCCGTTGTGCTTGACCAGCCCCTCCAGCGTCTCCCAGGTCAGGTTGAGACCGTCGAACTCGGCGTAACGGCTCTCCAGCCGTGTCACCACGCGCAGCGACTGGGCGTTGTGGTCAAAGCCACCCCAGGCCGCCATCTTGTCGTTCAGCGCGTCCTCGCCGGTGTGGCCGAACGGCGTGTGGCCGAAATCGTGGACCAGCGCGATCGCCTCGGCGAGATCCTCGTCGCAGCGCAGCGCACGCGCCAGGGCGCGGGCTATCTGCGCCACCTCGATCGTGTGCGTCAGCCGGGTGCGGAAATGATCGCCTTCATGGGCAACGAACACCTGAGTCTTGTGCTTGAGGCGACGAAAGGCCGTCGAATGGATGATGCGGTCGCGGTCGCGCTGGAACGGCGTGCGTGTCGGGCTTTCAACCTCGTCGAACAGGCGGCCGCGCGAGGCCGCGGGATCGCAGGCATAGGCCGCGCGCGGCCGGTAGCCGAAGCCGATATCGCCAAGTTGCCGTTCGCCTGCCATACTCCCCACCTGTTGACTTGCCCCAGGTGGCTTCATACCTATCATAAGAAACTGAAAGCAAGGTGACGCCAATGGGCGCTGATGCCAAGACCGCCATGAAGGTCGACATGACCGAAGCCGCAGCGAAGCGGATAGCCAAGATCGTCGCCGGCGATCCGGGCAAGATCGCGTTGCGCATCTCGGTCGAAGGCGGCGGCTGCTCCGGTTTTTCCTACAAGTTCGACCTCGTCGAAGGCCGCAACGACGACGACGTCGCCATCGAACGCGATGGTGCGACGCTGCTCGTTGACGACCTGTCGCTCGTCTATATGGGCGGCTCGGTCGTCGATTTCGTCGACGACCTGATGGGCCAGTCGTTCCAGATCAAGAACCCCAACGCGGTCGCCGGCTGCGGCTGCGGCACCAGCTTCTCCATCTAGTCATGCGCAGGCCGCAAGCGCTCCGTCAGGTGGCGCTTTCGGCCGGTCGCGACATCGACGCGACGCTTGCCTTCTGGCTCGATGTCTTCGGCCTTCCCGTACACGCCCGCTACGACCCGCCCGGCATCGCCTTCATCATCGTCGGCGGCATCAGGCTGTTTTTCACCGGCGGCATACCGCAGGCGACCGTCTATCTCGACATAGACGACCTCGACTCCTTTTACGAAACCGCATCCGACAATGGCGTGGCGTTCACCACGGCACCCACGCTCGTCCACCGCGATGCGGCGGGCGAATTCGGCCCTGCCGGCGAGAGCGAGTGGATGGCTTTCCTGAAGGACCCCGCCGGCAACACGATCGGGCTGGTCGAGCGCAAATAGGCTTGCGCATTCCTCTGAACCACTCCATCTCGTCGCGATGCGCCGCTGCCCCCGGGCGTTCTACGATTCCGAGCGTAAGGGAACAGCATGCATATCCGTCGTTTTGAACCGCGTGACTTCGATGCCGTGGTGAACGTCATCCTGCCCATCCAGCGAGACGAATTCGGCTTTGACGTTACCGTCGACCACCAGCCGGACCTCCGGATCATTCCAGAATTCTATCAGCGCGACCTTGGCGATTTCTGGGTCGCCGAAGCAGATGGCAAGATCGTCGGGACGATCGGCCTGGTCGACATTGGCGATGGGCTCGCCGCCTTGCGCAAGATGTTCGTCGCCGCCGAGTGGCGTGGCCGCGAACATGGAATCGCCGCAAAGCTGCTGGGGCTCTTGCTTGCCACGGCCCGCGAACGCGGCATCCGCGCGGTCTATCTCGGCACCACCGACAGGTTTCTTGCCGCCCATCGCTTCTACGAGAAGAACGGCTTTGCCGAGGTCGCCAGATCCGACCTGCCGGCGAGCTTCCCGGTCGTGTTCATCGACACCAAGTTCTACGTGCACCGGCTGGATGCCTGAAAAGCAGAGGGCCCCACGCAGGGGCCCTCGTCTCTTGCCAGTGGTCCGGCATCAAGCTTCCGACGCCATCGCAGCTTCGCGGATCTCAGCCTCGTTGACCTTGGTGCCGTTGAAGAAGGCGTTCAGCACCACCGCCGACACCGATGCCAGAAGGATGCCCGACTCGATCAGCGGGTGGATGTCGTGCGGCATCCACATCTTGAAGTCGGGGGCGACGAGCGGGATCATGCCGAAGCCGATGGAGACCGCGACCACGAACAGGTTGTTGCGGTTGGTCTTGAAGTCGACATTGGACAGGATGCGGATGCCGGTCGCCGCCACCATACCGAACATCACCAGCCCCGCACCACCGAGCACCACGGTGGGCAGCGCCTCGACCAGCGCGCCCATCTTGGGCACCAGTCCCAGGATCAGCAGGATCACACCGCCGGCAACGCAGACAAAGCGGCTCTTGACGCCGGTAACGCCGACGAGGCCGACATTCTGCGAGAAGGAGGTGTACGGAAAGGTGTTGAACAGGCCGCCGATAATGGTGCCAAGACCATCGGTGCGCAGGCCCGCCGACAGCATCGGCTGGGTCACCTTGCGTCCGGTCATGTCGCCGAGCGCCAGGAACATGCCTGTCGATTCGATCATCACGACGATCATCACCAGCACCATCGTGATGATCAGGATCGGGTCGAAGATCGGCATGCCGAAGCGCAGCGGCGTGATGAGCTCGAACCACTCAGCCGAAGCGACCTTGTCGAAATGCATCATGCCGAGCGAAGCGGTGAGCACGCCTCCAATGAGGATGCCGAGCAGCACGGCGATGTTGGCGACAAACCCCTTGCCGAACTTGGCGATGACCAGGATCGACAGCAGCACGACCGCCGAGATCGCGACATTGACCAGCGGCGCATAGGCGGCGTTGGGCGCGGTTGCGGCGAGCGCAAGCTTGGCCGGGATCGGCGGGATGGTCGAGCCGGTGGCAGCCGCCATCTCAGTCACGGTCTTCAGCCATTCGGCATGCTCGGGCGCCACCAGCCGGGGCGCGGTCGGACCGACCGGGTTGCCGAATATCCAGTTGATGCCGATGCGCATCAGCGACGCGCCGATGACGACGATGATGGTGCCGGTGACAACAGGCGGAAAAAACCTGAGCATGCGGCTTACAAGCGGCGCGATCAGGAAGGCGACGATGCCGGCGCCGATGATGGCGCCGAAGATCATGCGGGCGCCGTCGGGGCCCTGATTGGCGTTGGCCATGGCGACCATCGGGCCGACGGCGGCGAAGGTGACGCCCATCATGACCGGCAGCTTGATGCCGAACCACTGGGTCGCGCCGAAGGACTGGATGATGGTGACGAGGCCGCAGACGAAAAGATCAGCGGAGATCAGGAAGGCGACCTGCTCCGGATCGAGCTTGAGGGCTCGTCCGATGATGAGCGGCACCGCGATAGCGCCGGCATACATGACCAGCACGTGCTGGATGCCGAGCGCGGCTAGGCGAGGCGCTGGCAGCACCTCGTCCACAGGATGAGTACTGTTGGACATGGCATTTGTTCCCCTTTTGCCAGCCGGTCCGAAGAATGCCGAAGAGGACCGGTTCCCTTCTCCCAAGGGATGGTGCAGGATCGTCTGGAACCGCCGTGCAGGCTATCAAGAATTGTTTGAAATCATCGCGTGAAATTCATGAAGATCGTCACCTGGAACATCAACGGCGTCCGTGCCCGTATCGAGAACCTTGTGCATTGGCTCAAGGAAAGCGATCCGGACATTGTCTGCCTGCAGGAAATCAAGACGGTCGACGAAGGCTTTCCACGTTTCGAGATCGAGGCGCTCGGCTACAATGTCGAAACCCACGGCCAGAAGGGCTTCAACGGCGTCGCGATCCTGTCCAAGCTGCGCTTCGACGAGGTCAATCGCGGCCTGCCGGGCGATGATGCCGACGAGCAGGCGCGATTCATCGAAGGCGTGTTCTCGACCGACAAGGGCGTGTTGCGCGTCGTGTCGCTCTATTTGCCCAACGGCAACCCCGTCGGCACCGAAAAATTCCCCTATAAGCTGTCATGGATGGCGCGGCTGGAGCGCTGGGCAACGCAGCGGTTGGCACTCGAAGAGGCGCTGGTGCTCGCCGGCGACTACAACGTCATCCCCGAGGCCATGGACGCCCGCAACATCGAGCTGTGGCTGGGCGATGCGCTGTACCAGCCTGAGACGCGGCAGGCGTTCCGCCGGCTGATCAACCTCGGCTTTACCGAGGCCGTGCGCGCGGTCACCGACCAGCCCGACGTCTATACCTTCTGGGATTACCAGGCCGGCGCCTGGCAGAAGAACAACGGCATCCGCATCGACCACCTGCTGTTGTCGCCGGAAGCCGCGAACCGCTTCGCCTCGGCCTCGATCGAAAAGCACGTCCGCGCCTGGGAAAAGCCGTCCGACCACGTGCCCGTGGCGATCGATCTCAATCTTCAGGCGGCGTGAGCCCCAGCCAGGGCTTCGGCCCTGGCACAACATGTCATGCTGTTGAAATACATCGGGCGACCGCCAGTGGCGGTCTTGCCAACAGGCGTATGCAATCCGGCAGCGGTAATCGTTCCGCCTACTGGTTGCCTTTGGTCAGGATGTCTTCGGCAAGCGAGATCGCCGTGCGGCGATCGGATTCGTCGGCCAGCGCAAATGCCTCTTCCTGCATGCCGCGGATCCAGGGCTGGTCGGAGGGCTGGGCGCGTTCGAGGGCCGCGGTCATCATGGCAAGGCCGCGCACCACCTTGCCGCTCTGGAACAAGAGATTGCCAAGCGTCGCCTGCGCGCCGGCATGGCCCTTTTCCGCCGCCAGCTGCAGCCAGCGGCCCGCCTGCTTGACCGACGCCTTCACGCCACCGTCGCCCTTGAGGAACATCTTGCCCATCTCATACTGGGCATTGGCATTGCGGTAGTTGGCGGCGGCGCGCATGTAATATTCCTGCGCGGCGACCGGGTTGGCCGAGACCGGGCTGCCCGGGATGCCTTCCTTCATGTAGCCACCGAGTGCCACGAGCGCATCGGAGACATAACTCTCCTCAGGCGAGCCGGGCTCGACATCCTGCTCGGCGATCTCGGTGAAGAATTTGAAGGCCTCGTAGTCGTCCTGGGCGACGCCGTCGCCTTCGGCATACATGCGTGCAAGCTTCCAGGTGGCGCCGATCTGGCCGTTTTCAGCAGCGTAGCGATAGGCCTCGACGGCCTGGTCCTTGTGACCGCTCTTGTAGGCGGAGAAGCCGAACTGGAACACAGCCCACGGGTTCGATTCCGGCTTCACGCCGGTCTTGTCGTCGAACACCTTGTCGTCGAACGCCAGTGCCTCGCCTGCGGCGCCCAACAGGGAGACCGCGACAAGCGCCGAAAAGGCTGATGCTCTTACCAACTCAGATATGCGCATGGCAGTACGTTTCTTCCGCCCACCTCGGTGGGTGACCGTGCCCTTGCCCTGCAGCTCGGACACAATTCCAGATCGTGCCCGGCTTTTCGGCCGGACCCGGATTCCATTCTTTCGCCCTCTCCACGCTTTCGCAGTCGGACCGCGCCAGGCCAGCCTCTGCGGCCGTCTGCGCCAGGTCCACGACATCGATCACATCAAGATGCGCGTTGTTTTCGACCAAACTACGGCCAAGGCGTTGCAAGAAATCGTGATCGGCGGCCAACTGCGCCGGCACGCTCGTGGAGTGTATGACGACGCCAATACTTCTGCGGGGCGCGCGAAAACTCGAAGCACGGCAGGAAAAGCGGCGTCCAAAGACCGATGCCGCCGTCTTTCGACGGCTGGGCAGCTTGGCCATGAAGGTCGCCTTGGCGTTCATTTCTGTTCCTGCCGCGACATCGCGACTTTGCTGTTGGATTCCATTGACAACGTCCCTCAACCGGGCGCTGGTCCGAAGACCCATTCGAGGTGCGCCGGGTTTATGGCGGGAAATTGGCAATGTCCCCGTCATGTTCCTTAGCCGATAGCTTGATTAAAAAGTGTTGCCGAATCGTCACAACTGTTGCCGACTTGCCGCGCCATGGTTTCTAGAACGGAAACGCGCGGGTCGGCGACAGGCCACAAAAAAGCCGGGCACGAGGCCCGGCTTTTTTTGATCAGATTGTGGAGGTTACCACTTCACGCTGTAGCCGGCTGAGACGGCGACGGACCAGTCGTTGCCGACAGCACGATTGAAGCCAAATGCCGGGTTGTTGGCAGGCACAGCAAGGCTATACTTATCTTCGGTAGCGGCAGTCAGATAAGACAGACCGAGGCCGGCGCGCAGTTCGCCGCCGATCTTGTCCTTCATCGAAACGCCGGCGCCAATCGTATAGGTATCGCTCTGAAGGTCCCAGCCGGTGCCGACACCACGGTCCCACGTTGCAAAGACCGTGCCGGAGATCGCATCAGTGAAGGCGTGGCCGATACCGCCCGTGACCGTCCAGCCGTCCTGCCAATTGTAGGTATTAATCCGAGTGGTGGGGCCGGGATTGAACTTGTTTAGAACAAGCAAGAGTCGCTCGTTCACCGACCAGTCTGTCCACTTCACACTACCGTATGCGAGCCAACCTGGAGCGATGCCGGACTGAACCTTCAACTCAACGCTCTGGGGAAGCTCCGCAAAGCCCTGCGCAACTGGTGCTCCGTTGGTCGTACCCTCTGCTGCCACATCGGTACCGGAGCGGTACATCAACTGAGCGCGCAGTGCGATTTCCGGAATTTCGTATGCAAGTCCAGCACGCCAACCGATATCGTTGTCCTTCAGCCTAACCGAAACGGTACCGCTGCCGCCAAGCAGAGTGTAGTCAACGTTTTCGACAAAAAGCCCGCCGAGAAACGATAGGCTTCCCTTGCCCAAGTCATACTTGAAGGCGCAGGTGGCGCCGTATTCCGTGACCGTAAAATCTTCTTCGAGCTTCGCCAGCGTTCCATTGCCAGGGAAGCGATAGGTCACGCCGCCGCCATAAGGCTGGCTCACTGTCCCGGCGCAGGAAAGCTGGTCAAAGAACTTGAACTTAACGGCAGCTGACGGGACGACATAAGTATCCGCGAAATTGTAGCCAGTACCGTCCGCGTAGCCATTTACAGTGAATTCGCGGTGCGGCTTGACCACGACGACGCTGGTACGCAGGTTAAAGTTGCCCTGTTCAAACAGGATGTCCGTATCGGCCGTGCCGCGCGAAAAACCGCCAGCCTGGGCTGTGCCTGCCGCAACGATCGTCAGCGCCGTTGCCCCCAGCAGCGCTTTGAGACGCGAAATGTTCATGGTGGTCCTCTCCCGAATGCCTCGTGACGAGAATTGAACGAATTCAGACTGCTCACGCAACATTGATTTTTTGCAAACATTGGCGGCCCAGCGGCAGGGGCATGGCAGGGGTCATCGCCTTCCGCTTACGCAAACGTCAATTTTAGCCAATTCCGCATCATTCGATCCTGAATCTCCAGGGAAATCCGGAACCGGAATGCAAAAACAGCCCGAAATCGGGCTGTTTTGGAGGCTTGTTACATTATGGCAACAATCGGGCGCAAAATAGTTACATTGGCCACAATTTACGCAGCGACATGCCTTTTCTGACGGCACAAGCAAAGCCTGCCGCAACGTCATCGCGCGGCAGGTTTTGAGCTTCGAATCGTCAGCCGGCGTCGCGCACGCGCGACAGCGCCGTGTCGAGCTTTTCCTGCGTCCGGCGGTAGTCCTCGAGCTTTTCGCGCTCGGCTGCGACGATCTCTTCCGGAGCCGAAGCGACGAACTTCTCGTTCGACAGCTTCTTGTGCAGCCGGGCGATCTCCTCGGTCGTCTTGGCGAGCTCCTTCTGCAGGCGCGCCGCTTCGGCGGAGAGGTCAATCAGGCTGCCGAGCGGCAGGCAGGCAGTGGCTTCGCCGGCGACGATCTGGGCCGCTCCCTTGGGTGCCGCCGCCTCATGCGTGATCTCGCCGACGCGGGCGAGGCGCGCAATCGCCGACTGATGGCGCTTCAGGCGCTCCAGCGTCTCGGCATTGGCCCCGACGAAGACGAGCGGCGCGATCGCCGCCGGCGGCACGTTCATTTCGGACCGAACCGAGCGGATGCCGCTGACGAGATCGACGAGCCAGTTGATCTCGGCCGCAGCGCCCACGTCCTCGAAATCAGGCGCCGGCCATGCAGCGTGGCACAGAAGCGACGTGCGCTCCTTGCCCTCGCCGGCGGTGTGCGCCCACAGCTCCTCGGTCATGAACGGCATCATCGGATGCAAGAGCTTGTAGATCTCGTCGAGCACGAAAGCCGCGACCGCCTGGCTTTCCGCCTTGGCGGACTCGTCCTCGCCCATGAAGATCGGCTTGAGCAGTTCGAGGTACCAGTCGCAGAAGGTGTTCCAGACGAAACGATAGGCAGCACCAGCCGCCTCGTTGAAGCGGTAGGTGGTGATCGCCGCAGTCACCTCGCGCGTCGCGCGGGTCAGTTCGGTCAGGATCCAGCGGTTGACGGTCAGCTTGGCGTCGTTGAGCCAGAATTCGTCATTGCGCGCGACACCGTTCATCTCGGCAAAGCGCGTGGCATTCCACAGCTTGGTGCCGAAGTTGCGGTAGCCGGCAATGCGGGCCGGATCGAGCTTCACGTCGCGGCCCTGCGCGGCCATGATCGCCAGGGTGAAGCGCAGCGCGTCGGCGCCATACTCGTCGATCAGCTCCAGCGGATCGATGACGTTGCCCTTCGACTTCGACATCTTCTGGCCGTTCTTGTCGCGAACCAGCGCATGGACGTAGACCGTGTGGAACGGCTCCTCTTCCATGAAATGCAGGCCCATCATCATCATGCGGGCGACCCAGAAGAAGATGATGTCGAAGCCGGTCACCAGCACGTCGGTCTGGTAATAGGTTTCGAGCTCGGGCGTCTTGTCCGGCCAGCCGAGCGTCGAGAACGGCCACAGCGCCGACGAGAACCAGGTGTCGAGCACGTCCTCATCGCGGGTCAGGATCTTGCCCGGTTCGAAATTCTCGAGGCGCTCCTCGACCCAGGCCTTCCACGGCCCTTCAAGCGCGAGATAGTGCTGGATCGCTGCATCGAGGGCTTCTTCCTCGCTGCGCTCGACGAAGACCTGGCCGTCCGGGCCATACCAGGCCGGGATCTGGTGACCCCACCACAGCTGACGCGACACGCACCAGGGCTGGATGTTCTCCATCCAGTCGAAATAGGTCTTTTCCCAGTTCTTGGGCACGAAGTTGGTGCGGCCCTCGCGCACCGAGCGCAAGGCAGGCTTGGCCATCTCGGCGGCGTTGGCGTACCACTGGTCGGTCAGGAACGGCTCGATCGGCACGCCGCCACGGTCGCCATGCGGCACCATGTGCTTGTGGGGCTCGATCTTGTCGAGGAAACCGCCCTCTTCCATGATCTGGACGATCAGCTTGCGCGCCGCGAAGCGGTCGAGGCCGTGCAGTTGCGCCCACACGCCGTCGCGCATCTCGGTGCGCTCGACGCCTTCGAGGAACTCGTCGTTGTCGACGATGTTGATGTTGGCCTCGACGGTCAGGATGTTGATCTGCGGCAGGTTGTGGCGCTTGCCGACCTCGAAGTCGTTGAAGTCATGTGCCGGCGTGATCTTGACCGCGCCCGACCCCTTTTCCGGATCGGAATATTCGTCGGCGACGATGGGGATCCTGCGGCCGACGATCGGCAGCACGACGTGTCTGCCGACGAGGGCTGCGTAGCGCTCGTCTTCGGGATGGACGGCAACGGCGGTATCGCCGAGCATCGTCTCAGGCCGCGTGGTCGCAACCGTGATGTAGGTCGCCGGGTTCTCCGGATCGTAGACCTCACCTTCGACAGGATAGCGGAAGTGCCAGAGATTGCCGTTGATCTCGTGCTGCTCGACCTCGAGATCGGAAATCGCGGTCAGGAGCTTCGGATCCCAGTTCACAAGGCGCTTGTCCTTGTAGATCAGGCCCTGCTTGTGCAGCGTCACAAACACCTCGATGACGGCCTTGGACAGGCCCTCGTCCATGGTGAAGCGCTCACGCGACCAGTCGCAGGAGGCACCCAGCCGCTTCAGCTGGTTGAAGATCATGCCGCCGGACTCGTCCTTCCACTCCCAGACCTTGTCGACGAACTGCTCGCGGGTCAGGTCGCGGCGATGGATCTGCTTTTCCATCAGCTTGCGCTCGACCACCATCTGGGTGGCGATGCCGGCATGGTCCATGCCGGGCTGCCAAAGCACGTTCTTGCCACGCATGCGCTCGAAGCGGACCAGAATGTCCTGCAGCGTGTTGTTCAGCGCATGGCCCATATGCAGCGAGCCGGTGACATTGGGCGGCGGGATGACGATGGTGAACGGGTCGGCACCCTCGGGCGCGCCGGCGCCTGCCTTGAAGGCGTCGGCATCTTCCCAGGCCTTGGCAATCCTGGGTTCGACTGTTTTGGCGTCGTAGGTCTTCTCAAGCATCGGAATTGGTTCCGTTTTGGTCCGGATCTGTTGGTCCGGTGTAAATCGGATGGGTGCAACCAAGTCAACAGCGCGGCAAGCACCAGCCGGAAACGAAAACGCCGCCCGAAGGCGGCGCTTTCATGTCGGCAGAGCCGAAATCACTGTGCGCCGCGTGCCACGCGTTCGATCTCTTCGCGTACCAGCCGTTCGACCAGCGTCGGCAGGTTGTTGTCCAGCCAGTCCTGCAGCATCGGCCGCAGCATCTCGGTGGCGATGTCGTCGAAGGATTTGCGGCTGCGCGCCGCGTAGGCGTCGTTGAGCTCGCCGAAAGCCGCTGAGATCTGGCGACCCGCCTGTTCCGAGATGATCGCAGGCTTCGGCGCGGCCAGCTCTTCGGCCACGGCAGGCTCCGGCGTTGCCACTACGGTCTGGGCAACGACCTGAGGTGTCTGCTTCTCCGCTTCGCGCGGACCAGCCAGGCGCTCCATCTGCTCTACGGCGATCGTCGACTGCGGCGCCCAGCTTGCGGCAGCCGGGCGGGTTGCGGCGGGCATCTCCACGATGGGCGCCGGTGTCTCGACGACGGGCGCTGGCGCCTCGGCGACGGTTGAGCGCATGGGCATTGCGGTGGCCGCCGCGACCTTCGGCTCTGCCGACGGCCACTTCGCGGGCTCGTCGCGCCGCGGCACTTCCTGCTTCGCGGCCATCGGTACGGCCTCTGCCGGCTTCACATCGACCGGCGCGGCCTTGGGCGCCTGGAACTCGGCCCTGAATGCCTCGACTTCGATGATGTTGCGGTCGCTGCGGTCGTCTTCGGGCTCCGGCCGCATCTGTTCGAAATCAACCGCCGGACGGCGTCCGGTATCGTTGTCTTCGATGATCCTGCGGATGGAAGCGAGAATCTCTTCCATCGAGGGTTCGCGCTGAGCGCTGCTAGCCTGAGCCATCGTCACATCCGCCGCCTTTGTGACAGGATACAAAATGCGCCCGCCGAAACGGGCGTCGAATCAGAGCCCAAGCGTAGCCGACTGATTCCCCTTCGAGAATCCCCAATCGGACACCCCTGGCGATTTCAACAGAATACAGTGTCCCGGCCGCTCGTCGGCAAAACGAAAACGGGCGCCTGCTCCATAGGAGCAGACGCCCGCCTGATCAGGTAGCCGGCTCGCTGAAGCTCAGCGGCCGTCCGGCGTGCGGAGACCGATCCACTTGTCCTTGACGGCGTTGTAGTGCTCTTCCGGCTTGTACTTGGTCACCTGCAAATTGAGCCGCTCGACCGACAGATTGCCGGCGGCCGACAGGATGGCATAGCTCGCCACCACGACATCGCGCTCGGCGGTCGCCAGGTTGATCTGGGCGTCGATGACGTCCCTCTGCGAGTTGAGCACGTCGAGCGTCGTGCGCTGGCCGACATTGCGCTCCTCGATAACGCCATTAAGCGCCAGCTGTGCTGCCGAGATCACTTCGCGGTTCGCCGCCACCGCCTCACGCGCCGCCGCGTACTGCGTCCAGGCGGACGTCACCGCCTGACGAACCTGGTCGCGGCTGACATCGACTTCGATGCGAGCCTGGCCAAGTGATTCCTTGGACTGGCGCACGGTCGCCGAGGCACGGCCACCCTGATAGATCGGCACAACGAGCGATGCGCCGATATTGGCCGAGGTCGTCCAACCGTCCGGCGAGGTGATGCTGTTCGGTGAATTGTCGCGATGGACCTGCGAAATGCCGGCCGATGCCGACAGTTGCGGCAACAGCGCGCCTTCGGCCGATTTCACCGAGAAGCCCGCCGCGTCGACGAGATATTCGGTCGCCTGGATCGCCGGATGTTGATCGGCCGCCAGTGCTACAGCGCTGTCGAGGCTCTTTGGCAGAAGCTTGGACAGCGGCGCTGCCCCCTTCAGGTTCTTCGGGTCTTCGCCGACGAGTCGGCGATAGGTCGCAGCACTTGCCAGTGCCTGGGCGCGGGCAGCGGCCAATTGCGCAAGCGCCGACGACCGCGAGGCATCGGCCTGCGCCACGTCGGTACGGGTGCCCTCGCCCACGTCGAAACGCGAACGGGCAGCGCGAACCTGTTCGCCGAGGAACTGCAAATTGCGTTCCCTGAGCGCCGCGATCTGGCGGTCGCGGATCACATCCATATAGGCGCTCGCCGCATCGAACAGGATGTTCTGCTCGGTATTGCGCAAGCTCTGGTTCTGCGCGCGCACACGCGCCTCGGCAGCTGCGACGTTGTTCTTGGTCTGGAAACCGTCGAACAGCGACTGCTTGATCTCGATGCCGAACGAGCCGGTCGTCAGGTGGCTCGTCGAGTCCCGCCGCGTCGTCGAATAATCGATACTGGCGGAGCCATTGATCGTCGGCCGATAGCCCGACTTGGCGATCGCCACGCTTTCATCGATGACACGCACCCCGGCGCGGGCCGAATTGAGCTGGGAGTTGTTCTGATATGCCTTGGCCAAGGCCCCGAGGATCGTTTCCGCGGAGGCCGACAGCGGCGAAAGCGCCGTCGCGGAAACCAAAGCTACGGCAAACACACTTTTACGGAAAAACGACACGCGCGTCCCTCATTCATTCTGCGGCGAGCTGCCCGAAGACAGCTACTAATGCCCCTCGCCGAATCCGACAACAAGCGACCAATCTGGACTAGTACAGTCCAGAATCAATCACCCTCGTCCGCTCCTTAGATCATCACGACGCATTGCCCGCCGCAAGAAAAAGGAGATCAGAACTCAAATTCGTGTGTGCGATTGAAGCCGGGTAGTGGCTTAACTGCCGCATTGAAAGCACGACGCGCCGTCACTACGGCACCATCCTTGAGGAAGACGCTGGCGACGCCGGCGTTGCCGCGACCCTCTACGACGACCAGACGACCGCCGTCCTTGAGCTGGGCAAGCAGTGCCTCGGGGACCTGCTCGACACTGCCGCCGACGAAGATCACGTCATATGGCGCCTGCGACGGATAGCCGGCAGCGAGAGGTGCCGTTACCACGACGACATTATCATGGCCGAGTGACGAAAGCGTCGATGTCGCCTTTGCGGCAAGCGTGGCATCGCTTTCGAGCGCGATCACCGAGCTGGCGATGCGCGACAGCACCGCCGAGGAATAACCCGTGCCGCAACCGACATCGAGAACGAAGTCGCTCGGCGCAATTTCTGCCAGCTGTGCCAGCTTGGCGAAGGGCGACGGCTCCATCAGATAGCGCGGCTGATCAGCATCGGCGGTCGCGCCGTAGCGCATGTCTTCGTCGATATAGGCAAGCTCGCGATGGCCGCTGTCGACGAATTCTTCGCGCGGCACGGACAGCATAGCTGAAAGAATGGCTGCGTCGGTCACGTCGGTGGTGCGGACCTGGCCGTCCACCATCTTCACGCGACGTTCGGAAAAATCAGCGTTCATGTTCAACTGGTCCGCCTTCGGCGCGTGATGCGCAACTATAACTGCCCGAATGGGTCCTCGGCGGCGGTTGCCGAGGAAGCTGGAGGCCTCGCCCGGAATCGAACCGGGGTGCAAGGATTTGCAGTCCTCTGCGTAACCACTCCGCCACGAGGCCTCGCCGCTTCGGGCGTCTACAGCGCTCCAATAGGTTGCCAGGATTCCGCCGTCAAGCGGGAGACGACTCTTTCTCCGTGGGTTTTGGCTGCCGCCACGGCAAAGGACCTGGGAAAGGCTCAGCAAAGGATTCGATCATGCACCGCAGCAGCAAGAATCGCAGCAACGCCCTTGTTTTCCCTCCAGACGCGGCTCGGCCAACGCCTTCGCAACGTGGCCGGGCGGTGCAAGGGCGATGTCGGGCGATTCCCTGGCGTCGCCTGCGCTAGTTCGCTGGCCGCTTGCGCCGCTCCCACCAGATGATCAGCCTGCGGCGTACGCGGCGGACGACATGGAATTCGTGCGACAGGACCAGAAGTCCGAGCGGAATCATCCAGAAGCCAAGCACCGGCAGGAAGCCCAGCAGGCCAAAGAAGGAGAGGGCGACGCCGATGCCGATGCGCACCCCGCGCGAACGCGGCATGGCGAATTCGCGGCCGAAGATCGAAATCTTGCGTCTGGGTGGCTGCTGGGGGCTGGCGCTGGTCATTATCCCTGCATTTGCTCGGTGAAGCCTGTGCGCCCGAATGACGCGCCAAGCCGGCGAAAGGCTTGGTAAAGCGGACATATGAGGCCGTCCCGGGGTGATTACCAGAAAGCTGTCTGGGAAAAACTCGCAAAAAGGTTCGATTACCGCTTTGCAAATCGAATTCCCGTTGCTATACGCCGCCTCGTTCACACCAGAGCGCTGTTCCCCGGTAGCTCAGTGGTAGAGCAACCGGCTGTTAACCGGTTGGTCGCTGGTTCGAATCCGGCCCGGGGAGCCACTTCCACTTAGGAAGTTGTTATTTCTCAACGTTTTCAATAGCTAGGAACTCCCTCCGGTCCACATCGCGGTCCACAGGAGGTTCACTTTGAGGCTGGTTTTGAAACACGTTGTCCCCACCAAAGCAGGAACTTGGCATTACCGCCGCCGACTCCCGAAAGACGTGTCGGAGGTCTTGGGACGGGGTGAGTTCAAGCGCCTTCTCGGTTCCACCGAAAAAGAAGCCGTTCGGAACTTCCCGAAGGTCAACGCAGAGTTTGAGCGGCTGGTGTCCGAAACCCGGAGACGGGCGGCGGCGGCGGCTACCCCCACTCTTGGGGCCGCAACACCGTTGGAAATCCACCGCGCGGCGGAGCGTCGTGCCCGTGAACTGGCGCAAGCCTCGATCACCTTGGGCAGTGAGTCGCTCCCCGGCGACCACTACGACGCCATAGACATTCTCCGCGAAAGCTACCTGTCGTCGCGTCCCGTGGACCCGGAAACGGGCGAGCCCTTGGGCGATCCTGGGGTCGAAGGTCGCGCAATCGCCTTGCTGTCGAGCGGCGGCAAGCTTCCCCGCCCTGCCCCGACCATCGATGACGCCCGAAAGCTCTACCTGAAAGAGCGTGTCGGAGACGACGACAAGAAGAAGCTAGAGCTTGAACGTGTTTTCCGGTTGGTCGGGGAAGCGCTCCAACAGGACCGAACCTTAGCGAGCCTCAAGCGGGAAGACGCCAAGGAGGTCCGCGACCATATGCGGGATGGCCGGAAAGCCTCATCCGTTGACCGCTATCTCAACGTGGTCCGCGCCGTCATCAATCACGCCATCCGCGAATTTGACCTCGGCGGCATGGCGAATCCCTTCATGCACCTTGAAGCTGGTCCAAAAGACAAAGCCGAGCCAGACCGCGACAAGCGCCGACCTTTCACAGAGAAGGAATTGACCGCCACCTCCACGCGCATCATCGCCATGGCCCGAGCCGACCTTCGGCAGATTTGGCAAATGCTGGAGGGGACGGGGTGTCGTCTGGCCGAGATTGCTGGCCTTCGGAAGGCCGATGTCCACCTTGACCACGCAATCCCTCACATAGTTGTCGAGTGGCACGAGGACCGCCGAATCAAGAATGCAGTTTCCCGTCGCGCTGTTCCCCTGATGGGGGCTGCTCTCGTAGCGGCGCGGGATGCCGTTGAAACCTCGACAGGCGCGAATCTACTGTTCCCGCCATATGGCCGCCTTAAGGGTCCTGCGGCTGCCTCGGCGGCCCTTGGCAAGCACGTTCGGGCCTGTGTTATCGATCCCAAGGTGACCACCCATTCCCTCCGTCACCTAATGAAAGACCGGCTCCGGCTAGCGGGAGTCTCGAAATCTGACCAAGACATTGTTCTCGGCCACTCATCAGGTAGCGTTGGGGAGGACTACGGCGGTGACGAGGCCCGCCTAGAGGTTGCACGACGGGCCCTTGAAGCTGCTCTGTCACAGTCGAAGGGCGCGCCCAAGAAGGCCGCCTGACCCCCCCACAGCGCCACTGTGCTGGCGACAACGATAGAGGCCCCGCCCAAACTTGAACGGGGCCCTTTCAGGTCATCTTTCGGGCCTATCCTCAATGAGCGCCCCGAGGGTGGCTGTGAGGGGTATCCAGTTTCCCAACGGCATCAGGCGGGCGGCGGTACGCAGTTGCTGCTGTGACACCTCCTCACCCTCCCACGCAGACTTCATCGCACCCCGTCCGAAGTTTCGGAATACGTCAATGTAGTCGAGCGCCGGGGAGCCTAAGAACGCGTCGGTGGCTGAGCCAGAGGCTCGGGCGTTGCCGAACTGCGGCCCGACGGGAGTCCACATCGTAAGGCTATCGAGGAACATCGGGACCACCGAGGCGGTCGCCGTGCGGGCCCATCCGTTCTTGACGAGGTTCACCGGGTCCATGGTCTCCTCCCAATACTTGTCCCACCCATCTTGGGTGACTGCCGTACCGGCCTGACGCACCATGAAGGTGGCAGCGCCAGCGGCCAGTTCTCCGAGGAGGAGGACGAGCATCCGGGGATCGGTGAATGCGCCATGGTTCAGAGACCAAAGCGTGGACTTGGCGAACGCGCCGAAGACGAAGGAGCGGAACTGCGTGAACAGTTGTGCCACAGGCACGGACATCCACTTCGAGAGCCCGCCGAAGTCGTTCTGCTGAACGAGACGGTCGGTATAGCGCCCGAGGAAGACCCGGTACTTGGTGACGGCATCCGTGTCCCACTTGCCGACGTTGACGCCGACGATCTTCCGGCCTTCGAACTCCGAGTGGTCGAGGAGGTTCTTGAACAGGAGCTTGGCGTCCTGCTCCCCGAGGCCGATGGAGGCCAGCCGGTCGAGGTCCCGCTGCTTGATCTTCGAGAGATCGAAGCTCCCGTCCTGCTGGCGGACCTTCCGGGCCATTCCCGCGATCTGCTGCGTGATGGCTTTCATCGCCCACCGCTGCTGGTAGTCGTGGATTTGGCGCATGAACGAGACGTTGGTGGTGAGCCGCTGCCCCGCGTCCAGAACGTTGTCCACGAACTGTGTCACGCGACCACCTGGCTCTGCTCCGAGACGGTCGTCGGTGAGGCGGAGGTCGTAGCGGTTCCAGAGGTTATCCAGACCGATGCCGGTCATGTCGGTCAATTCGTTGAGGAGCCTGTCCTTGCTGGTTTTCCCGGCCATGACGGCGCGGGTCATCGAGCGGAGTGCCGGCATCTGCGAGACCGCAGCGCGGAAGCCCGTCAGGGACACGATCTTCCACGTTTCCTGCACCTGATTGAGGCCCATATTGGACATCAGGCGGACGAACTGAAACGCCTTCACTCGGCGTATCCACTGAGCGTAAGCCTTCTCGGAGCCGTAGACCGGCATCCCGTTGATACGCTTCCAGCCGAAGTCGATGTTCTCAAGGGCGTTGTTGAGTTCCGCGTCCTTCTCCCGCTTGGTCCCCGGCATGAGCCTGTAGCTCTCCGCAAGGGACTGCTTGAGCTTCGCCAGATCGGCCTCCGAACGGATGCCATCCGCGATCACGTCACCGTTGGACGGGTTCATGATCTTGGTCTTGGCGAAGGCCACGCGGCCCGACATGGAGCGCGCATAGCGGCGGTAGAGGAGTTCGGCGTCATCCTCGAACAGGTCCCGAACCCGAAGTTGGTGGACGTTCCCTTGTCGATCCGCGACCGAGAACTTCTCGTTGTAGTCGAGGAGCGTCCTGCGCTTGAGGTAGCCTACGCCCTTCGAGCCGTCCGTGGTCTTCTTGGCGTCGTCCATCATCCCCGACAGGAGATCGAACACCTGGCCCAACTCGTCGTCGGATAGGAGGTTCTTGTTGTCGAGGGTGTCGTAGAACGAGGACTTGAAGCCCTCCCGGTCGTTCATGTGGAGGGACTTGCTCATCCCGTCCTCGATCCCGTACCCGGCCTTGCGAAGGTTCCCCCAATAGCCTCGGGCCATTTTGGCGGCCAGCTCGTCGCTGATGTCGGAGGAGTGCTTGCGGATAGCGCCCTTAATGAGCCCCTCCATGACCTCGTGGTGGAATATCGTGTCCACCTGAGCGATGCGCTCATGGTTCGCCACCAGTGGAAGGTAGTTGGCGTCGGCCTTGCCGTTCCAGAGACCGGCTTGGTTCATTTCATCGGCAAAGGAGGCCATGCCCTTCTTGAGGGCGCTCGCCGCCTTGACGACATGCTGGTTCGTGTCCGGGGACGGATGGGGTTCCCAAACGTAGTCCGCGACGAGGCGATTGAACTCGGCCTCGCGCTGCGCCTTGCCCGTCATGTTGAGGCGCGACAGTCCGCCTTCCGCGACGTAGGCGTTCTTGGCCGGGACGTACTCCAGATTGAAGTTGCCCTGCATCTGTCGGTGGAGTGCGGTGAAGCGGGAGTTCACGCTGTCGGGGACGACGCTGTGATCCTTGAAGCCCGCCGTCTCCTCAAAGAGGTTCTGCCCGATGAGGCGGGTGAGCGGGTTCTTGGCGGTCGTCATCTGGCCCGTCACGTCGCCCTGTCGGAACCACCCGCCGAAGCCGGTAGCAACGTCCTCATCCCTGATCTCGACGGAGAGGCTCCGCGCGTCGGGAATGAGGTTGTCTCGGGCCATCGGGTTTCGAGCCGCACCAGCGGAGCCGGTAAGGTTCACCGGAGGGGCCACAGGACGCGCCGATAGCGCCACCTGCTCGAAGGCAAGGTCAGCCTCGTAGGCCGTCGCTCGGCCGCGCGTGAGGGCACCACCTAGGGCCCCGAACAGGGCACCCACGCCAGCCGCCATCAGGGGGTCCGCGTGGGGGTCATCGAACAACTGCTGCGAGCCGTAGTCGATGGCGGCGTTGGAAGCGGCACCCATGGCAGCACCAGCAGCGGCCCGACCGGCGACCGAAAGGCCACCGATGGCTGCACCGGCCATGCCGCCCGTGAGGAGCGACGGAAGGGCCACTACGGGGTCCGTAGCGCCCACCAAGAGGGATGCGCCTGTTGCTGACCAGCCGCCAGCGGCGAGGCGCTCTTGGCGGACGACATCCTCCGAGGCCCACTTTAGGCGCTGCTGGAGGACGTTCTCGGAACCCGAGGAGAGGAGGAAGTCGTGGTAGGTGTCGGGGTACTGCTTCGCAAGCTCGACGCCGCGATCCTCCCCGATCTGATAGCCGGGATCGATGGTGTCTTCGGAGGCCCACCGGAGCATCTGAGCGGTGATCGTCTGCGACTGGAAGGCCGCGCTGACCTCACCGCCAAAGCTGTCGTATGGCTGCGGTTCGGGGTTGGCGTTGCGCTCCACGATGTTGACCGGGCGCTGTGTGCCGAGGGCCGCGTCCGGGTGCGTGGTGATGTCAGGATTAACGTCGCCCTGGGTGTCCGGGTAGTGGGTCCGTTCGGTGGGCGTATAGGTGCCCCCGAGAAGGGCCGCGGCCTTCCGCTTATGGCCCTCCATCTGGTGGTTCACCTTGTCGTCCGAGGTGCCCCAAGCGCCGCCGTTATTGGCGTCCGACTTGTGGCCCCCGTTGGGGCTACCGGTGTTGATGGTGGCGTACATCTGGTGGATGCTCATGCCCGGCTTGAAGCCGTTGGCGACGAGGAAGTCCGCCGAGGAGCGAACCGCGTCCTCAATGGGCATTCCACGGTAGTAGTTGAACTGTTTGCGCTGCGGCTCGCCCATCTGGATCAGACCGCGATGGGTGCCGTGTTGGGTCGTCGGGCCCTTCTGCCAAGGGTCGAAGGTGCCGCCTGTCTCGTAGGACATGACCGTGGCGAAGTCTTGGGGGTCCGCCCCGATGCGTTCCGCTTCCGCCCTGATGGCGTCGGCAAGTCTGGTAGTCATTCAGTCTCCTATTGCGCTCTTGCGCTGTTCAAAAAGAAAGACCCCGCTCAAGAGCGCTGAGCGCGTCTCGAAACGGGGCCTTAAGATTCATTTTGGGAGGGCGCATAGCAGGGTGGCGGTCGATTGACACGACACCTTGAGCCCACTACGTCGGCAGTGGGCGTCCCCCGATACATTCGTTCAGGCAATAGTCCAAAGCATCGCCATATGCCGTTCGTGCAATCCACGACGGACGGGCCGCTAAGGGTCTCTCTTAGCTCGAATGTAAGGAGGATTGGTCAATGGGAAGTACAAGTTCTCATAAACCTGACCTTATTCGCTACTTCCGCCTCGCGATCCGCTGGATCAAGAGGGCGTGGGACCTCTACCGGGTATACGAACTCATAGAGGCACTGGTCGAGGCAGCTTAAGAATAAGGGTATTCAGGGGACGCCCACCTATCGCGACAACCTTAGACCCGCACAATCCCGGCCCGTACAGCCGCCCCGAAGGACAACGCTGGCCGCCCCGGAACAGTCACGATCCACTCGCCCCGGTTGTTCTTCGACAGGGCCTTGCGTTCTGCCGGAGACATGCCCTCGACCATTTCGGCGAACGCTTCGGGATTGGCGGTTGGTAGAAGCGCCAGACGGTTCACGGCTTGCTGCCCGAAATGCTGCATCTTGCTCGCATCGCCCATGATCGTTGCCCGCCGTGCTTCTCGAAGCTCATCGTCGGTCATCGTCTCCATCAGCATATTGACGGACGAACCGACGCCCAAAAGCGTATCGTTCGCTTGGGCCGTATATCCGGCGACGATCTGGTCTAGGTGGTCGGCGGTGACGCCCTCCGGGAGCTTGTCAGCCTCGGGCAGATAGCCACTGTCGGCCACCTCGTCCAAGCCCATATCGACCATCTGCGGACCATGGGCCTGTTCGATGCTCTGGATGGTTTCGCTGGCGACCCGTGCGGCGGCCTCTAGGGCGTGTTGGGCCTCTTCCAGGGTGTCGGTCCCGGTGTCGCTCTGGCGGTCCTGTGCGGAGTCGTGAGCGCCCTTAGCGCCGTTGCTGGTGCCGGTGTCGCCCGCCGTCGCGGCCCACTGCCGGGCTCCACGCTCGACGGGCTGCTTAAAACCCGACGCAGCATCCTCCCGGCTGATAAGACCGGCCTGTATCGCGGCCTCGACAGTGGTCTCAACGCCACCGATGACAACATGACCGGGACGGAGAGAGGGGGCGGCGTATGCGGTCTGAATACCCATGGTCCGGGAGCCGTCGCGGCCCTTGGTGCCGACATCAACGTGCGTGGTCTTGCCGCCGATGGTGATGGTCGGCATAGCTGGGGCGAAAGCCTTGTGCCCGTTGGCGTTCTCGAATTGTCGGACGAGTGCCTCGTGCTGTTCCGGGGAGTAGCTGCTGTCGATGGTGACTGAGTTAATATTAGCCATTGATGAGGTTTCCTGTTGAAGTTGACTGAGTCGGTTTCTGAATCGCGTTTGCCGCGTTTAGCCGAGAGTTTGTTCGGTCTTTGGGGGACGAGCGATCTACGGGTAAGTGCGTGGCTGTGACCGGGAGGCGGACGACAACGCGGTCCTGCCACCAATCGCCGCTCGGGGTGATCCCCGCCTGTCTCATTTCGCGGTAGCGGAAGACCATCTGCTTGACCCTGCGGACTGGTGCGCCGGTCGTCTTCCCGATCTCGTATTCGGATGAGTAGCACTGGCCGTTTTCTCGCTCGATGACCTTGGTCCAAGCGGCGTTGTCGGCAATCGCTGCCGCTGCTTTGTGGTTCATGTCATTTCCTTAGTTTCGATGTGATGGCTGATGGTTCGGAGGGTGGGGCGTCCAAGCACGACCACGAGGGCATCAGCCACAAGGCTTTCGTGCCCTTCGCCGTACTTCGATCGGTCCCCAATGGCGGCCATGAGCCGTTGCGCTATGCGGGCGACGACAAGGGCCCGCGCGTGGCCCGTAGGCTGCACGATCTGGCGGCCCATAGCGGTCAGTCTCCACGGAGACGGGAGAAATTACCGAAGGCGGTGTCGAACGGATCGGACTTGCTCCAATCGCCATCCGTGAGAACCTCGGCAGGTGCCCCGCTTTGATCCTCGGCAAGCTCTATTGCCGGGGGTGTAATTGGTGCACTCCCAGCGCTGGTACAGCGGGCGCACAATCGCTCATGTCCATGGCCCGCGACGTACAAGACTCCGCATCCACGACACTTACCCTGGCGGACTCCGAATCGCCTGAGCATGTCGGAACTGTCCCGAAGCGCTACAACTCTCACGCCGCCCGCCGTCATTGTCTGCGGCGGAGCCAGCGCCGAGGCGTCTACCCACGGTCGGGCCGCCCACCCTCGGCTCATAGACCACGCTCCAGACGTAGCGCCTTGCTCTGATGCGCCAGCGCCGTGTCGTTCCGCTTGGCCCTGCCCCGTTCCCAAAGCAGGTTACCACTCCGAAGGTCGAGGGTGTCGCCGTTGGAATATCTGATTACGGACTTGGCGCCCGCGCCGACGACGACACGAGCCACCTGCACAAGCGTCCCGCCTCGTGTCCCGTCAGGAACATAAGTACGGACGTATTCGCGGCCCTGTGAGTTCGCGTTCAAGAACCATGCGGCGGTCGCTCCAGCGTCGAGAACTTGCCTGTATGCCCCTGCCTCGACCAAGGCATGTCGTCTCCCTTGACGGTCGAGTGCAACCCTAAGGCACTCCACGCCGTACTCATCGGTGAAAGGGACCGGGGTGGGTCGAGAAGGCTCGCGCGACATTGAGCGGCGGGATGTTTCCGCGCGGATGATGCTGATGTTCGGCAGTTTAGGTGATGGCGATAAGAACATCGCTGGTTCCTTCACATGAGAAAAGCGAACGGCCCTGCAAGGTGTCCTGCAAGGCCGCTCAAGATTGATGATGATGGGTTTTAGGCTTGGTGCGCCGCTTGCTGCCCTATGGGCGCTACTGTTGCCGGGCTAATACACGTCTGAAAACTGATAGCGACACGGACGGACGCGATGGCCAACTAGCAAGGGGAAATCCAACGGACTCACTGTCAGAAGCACTCTGTCCGTGGTTCCTTGGAGGAGGGAGCCGTAGGTGGGGGCATATCGAAGGTGCTCATATCGAACAGCCGTAAGGGGCCTCCTCGCTATACCCTTATAGGTATGTACAGGGGGACCCCATCCTAGAGGTAAGGGGTAATTGGATGAGGAGGGAACAGCGGTCCGCGTTCACCCACTTACCTATCAGCGCTCATCTTCCTCCTCCTCGCTTGAGGACACGGCGACTGCGCGTCCCCGACGCTGCCGCATGTCGCGGCGGAAGCAGTGAACGGACAGGTCTCCCCGCAGTTCCTCCGGCAGGACCGCATTAAACTCGACCACCTTCATGACCGCCCAACGAAACGGCGTCAGCACGTCCGGGGAAGCGAGCCCGCTACCAGTTGCCAGCGCCATGGCGGCTTGCTGTAGGAAGTCTTCTGCATGGCGAAGTGCCGTGACTGCGTTCCTCACCTCTATGTCCAGTCCATGAGCCGAGGCCGCTTCAAAAAAGGCAGCGTCGGCGGCGATCAGTGCTCCGATGGAAGCTTTGAGGTCGGATAGCGAGGTGGTCGAAATGGGAGCCACTGTGGGGTCTTGGTCGATATGCATAATGGGCCGTCCTGTGTTGAGTGATGATTGAACGGCAACCACATAGACGCCATAAAACTGATTTGAAACAATTACTTAGTCCCACAATCGGAACGATATTGGTTTCGTCCCATTGCCGAGACCAATTTCTCCAAGGCGGCCAACGCCTCTTGCGCGAGATCGCCGCCGGATCGTCCCACGACAGGAACGAATGGACAAATTGACTCAGGCAGGAGCGGCGCGGACTATCTAGTAGCGGGTGGTAATCACCAGAGTCGCCAAAAGGGGGCAACGGAAAGGCCCCGGCAGGGTCGCCAAGGAGCCTCGGAGTGGTTGCGCGAGATCAGGGCCTACCAGCGAAAGAACGTGTCCCATACGCCCCATAGCCCTGCCAGCGCCACCGGGACAATCACAACCAAGCTGATGGCGCTCATTGCGCTGCCTCCGGCTGAACCCTTTTGGCAGCTTTGGCAACTGTCGCCCGACTGGCACCCGTCAATCGCATGACGGCGCTCCACGACTTCCCCTCGGCTAGTAAAATGCCAATCTGCTCTAGCCGCTCTGTGTCTTCTGGGCGGCCCCGATAGGCTCCCTCGGCCTGTGCCTTTGCGATGCCCTGGGCCTGTCGTCTGCGGCGGTCTTCGTAGTCCTTGCGAGCGATGGCGGCCAGCATGTCCAGCATCATGCCGTTGATGGCGTCGGCCATGCGTTGCGTGAACTCATCCCCGTTCGCTCCGACCATCTGCCATGAGGTCGGCAGGTCCAATGCGACGACGCGGAGGCGCTTTGCTGCGATCTCAGACCGGAGCTTCTGCCAATCGTCAGCTCCCAATCGGGACAGGCGGTCCACCTGCTCGCACAGTATCACATCACCGGCGTGGGCATCGCCGAGTAGCCGGTGAAGCTCGGGCCTATCCAGTTTCGCCCCGCTCTCGTTCTCGACATACCAGCTTGCAATCGTCATGCCTCGCTCGGTGGCGAAGGCTTCAAGATCTTTCCGCGCCCGTTGGGCGTCCTGCTCTTTGGTCGAGGCGCGGAGGTATGCGCGAATGAACATGACAGAGGCTCTCATCGGTCTGCTTGAACTGGTCTGCATATTAGTGGTCTGCATAGGGCTGTCAATGGCAATTAGCAGACCAACGTTTGCAGGGTGGCTGAATGGTCTGCCAGAGGCGCACCCAGAAGTAACCGGCTCTGGCCCCTGTCCTGATGGCCATTGCTCGGCCTGTGGGCTCTGCTATATCGCCCCCCGAACGTGGCCCCCGGAGTGAGACGAGATGGACGAGACAGACGCCGTAGTGGTCGACAATCGGAGCGACTTCGCGCTGTGGGCAATTGAGCGCGCCAAGGCTATCGTCGGAGAGCAAGGCACGGCTCTCGCACTGGCGGCTCGTGACGGGGACGAGGAGGCTTTGAGGGCGACAGGGAACGCGCTCGGCACCGCAATCTCCGCAGCGCTGCTGGAGGTATTTGACGGACTGCTGCCAGCCGAAGGACGGGACTGACCTGACTTCAATCCGCGCGACAACCAAGCGCAGCCGCTCCGTGAGAAGACCCCCTACCGGGGGGTATCGCGCCGCCTCACTTGTCGAGGTCGAGGTCTCAGATTTTTTGGTATTTTTTAGATCGGTCTATCGGTAAGCCTCCGGTGGGGGCCGCGGCCGCCTTGGATTGTCAGCGTGCCTGACTACGGCTTTTCTCGAAGCCGACCTTGCCGAGAGCGCGGCGTCTGGCGAGCTTTTTCATCCGGGTTTGGATTTCGTCTTCATCGGCATGTGCGGGATCGAACGGACGGCCGTGCCAGCGCTTGAGTTCGCGATGCTGCTCGTGCTTGGGATCGGCGATGGCGTCGAGGAACAGTTCGAAGCCGGGGATGCCGCCGACATCTTCGGGTGGGGCGCGGCCGGCGCCGTCGATGTAGCGGGGATACTCGGCGGCGGGATCGGCATCGGCGACCGCCTCGATCGTGATCGTGTGCCTCCAGTCGTCACCGAAGTCGTAGGTGTAGGTCAGTTGCATGATGCCGCGATCGACCAGCGAGCCGAGCCGCAAGGTCTTCGCCGAGTAGGTTTTATCGCGCAGGCTATCCCATTCGGGATTAGGGATGGCGTAGCGCCTTCCGTCGGCGCGGAACTCGAACAGGTGATAGTCGTCAAACGGCATGGCCGCCTGGATTACGTCGTGCAAGGCCTTGAGCGTTGCCGTCAGCGGCACCTCGGCGCGCCGCCAGATGGCTGGCTGCCAGTCATCGAGCTGGATCCTGATGCGGGCGATGCGATCGGCGTGGCTCATGCCGCCAATCTTGCAGATTGCGCCTTCCAGTTCCACGGCAGGAGTTCGGACAGCCGGCTTTGCGGCGTGTCGGCGATGCGGGCGAGCACATCGGCGAGCCAAGCCTGCGGGTCAGCATCATTGAGCTTTGCCGTGCCGATCAGGGTATACATGACGGCCGCGCGATCGGCGCCACGGTCCGACCCAGCGAAGAGCCACGACTTTCTGCCGAGAGCCAAGCCGCGCAGCGCCCGTTCGGCAGCATTGTTCGTCAGGCAGATGCACCCGTCTTCGAGGAAACGAGCGAAGCCCGCCCAGCGTTTGAGCATGTAGTCGATCGCCTGGGCGACCGGGGCGTGGCGCGAGAGCCTGGCACGCTCGCCACGCATCCATGCTTCCAGCTCGGCGACGAGCGGCGCGCTTCTTTCGGTCCTGACGACAAGACGCTGCTCGCCAGCCAAGCCGTTGATGTCGCGCTCGATGTCGAACAGGAGATCGATGCGTTTGACGGCTTCGAAGGCGATCGGCGAGATCGGCGGCGCGGCCTTTCCCCGACGAGCATTGGCGGCGATGTCGGCAAGCACGAAGAACTTGCGCCGCGCATGGCTCCAGCAGAGCGCCTCCGTCACCGGTCCGGGCTTGCGGTCGCGGAGGTAGAGCCGGTTGTAGCCGGCATAGGCGTCGGCCTGCAGAATGCCGGTGAACTGCCTCAGGTGCCGCTCGGGATGATCGCCGGACCGGTCGCGGGATGCGTAGAACAGGGCTGCCGGTGGTGATGCACCGCCGAAGGGCCGATCGTCGCGGACATAGATCCAGGCTCGACCGGTGGTCGTCTTGCCCTTCGCCAGGATCGGCACCGTAGTGTCGTCGCCGTGAAGCCGCTCTGCCGAGAGCACATGGTCCTCGATCAGCGCATGCAGCGGACGCAGCACCACCGCGCATGCGCCGACCTGATCGGCCAGCGTCGACAGGCTCAGCTCGATGCCTTCGCGGGCATAACGCTCACTCTGCCGGTTCAGCGGCTGGTGCTGGCCGAACTTCTCGAACAGCACCATGGCAAGCAGGTTCGGGCCGGCAAAGCCGCGCGGCGTGACGTGGAACGGCGCCGGTGGCTGCGTGATCGCCTCGCACTGCCGGCACGAGAACTTCTCGCGCACCGTCTGGATCACCTTCCACTGGCGCGGGATCACCTCCAGCGTCTCGGTGACGTCCTCGCCCAGCTTAGACAGCCGGACCGATCCGCAGCACGGGCAGCTCTCGGGTGCGGCAATTACCACGCGCTCGCGCGGCAGATGCTCCGGGAACGGCTTGCGCGACGGGCGCCGGCGCTCGAATGAGCGAACCGTCTGTGTCTGGGACGCCGCCCTCTCGGCAGCGAGTTCGTCCTCCGATGCGTCCGCCTCCAGATCCTCGAGCTGTAGTACCATCTGCTCGAGCAGCCTGGCCTTGCGTTCCGAACGGCTGCCATAGAGCTCGCGCCTGAGCTTCTCGATCTCCAGCTTCAGTCGTGCAATCAGCGCCTCCGTCCCGGAACTGACCGCCGCCGCGCGGGCGGCAAGGGCTTCGGCCTCAACGCGCGCGGCGCGCTCCGCGAGGATCATCGCGTGGGCGGCGGCGAGGTCGGAAGGGAGCGATTCAGCGGCGGACACCAATCGATGGAATCACATCCACCGCCATGTGCAAGGCCAAAATCGTCAGCCGGTCGCCGTCGGCCGCCAGGTCTTCTGCGGCATGCGCCAATCAATGCCTTCGAGCAGATAGCCGAGTTGGGCCGGCGTGATAGTGACTGCGCCGTCGGCCGGCGATGGCCAGATGAAGCGGCCGCGCTCGAGCTTCTTCGAGAACAGGCAGGCGCCCTGGCCGTCGTGCCACAGAACCTTGATCAGATCGCCGCGACGGCCGCGGAAGACGAACAGATGACCATTGTGCGGATCACGCTTTAGCGTCTCCTGCACCACCAGCGCCAGGCCCGGAAAGCCCTTCCTCATGTCGGTGTGGCCGGTCGCCAGCCATACCCGCACGCCGCTCGGAACCGGGATCATCGGGACCCGAGCGCGTCCAGAACGCGCCGCAGCGCCTCGGCATCTACGTCGCGATCGACGCGGACGCGGCGCCCGCCGCCAAGCTCGATCTCGATGATGCCGCTCTTGCGGCGACGTCGGCCGGGAGACGCCGATGGCGCCGGCGCCTCAACGGCGGGCGGCGCAGCAGCAGGAACGATCTCGACCGCGACCAATTGCGAGGGACCGGCATCGACCCGATCACACAGGTCCTTGCGCCATCGAAAGAGTTGGCTGACGTGAATGCCCGCCGATCGCGCGACTTCCGACACCGACACGTCAGGCTCAAGAGACGCCGCGACCAGGCTCTCCTTCTCCTCACGCGACCACCGCCGGCGTCTCTCGACCGACGTGATCACCTCCACCCGCGGCATCGTCATAGGGCTACTCCTAGGATTATCCCTAGGACTTCCGACGTTCGCCCTCAGCCCGCAAGGCGGTCCTCACCGGAGGGATACGTCTATCGTACAAATTTGGACACCGGCATTCACTTAACCAAGGCTTTGACAATTGGAAAAGCGCGATCATAGGGCACGCCAGAATCGCGTCCGAACCATACTCTGGACCCAACACTCACCGAGCCTGACCCATAAAAGCACTTAGGATGCCACATCAAGACGGCGCCCTTTTCATCATGGATGCGCCCCGTTATGCCTGGCAGGTCAACTACCGTCCCGTAGCCGTACGAGGTTGGGCCGTAGCAAAGCTCTCCACACAGCTGAACCAACTGATCAGCTGATGGACGCTTGCCAACATCCTTGTCCAAGCATTGCAGAATTATCTCGTATAGCTGACCACCAAGAGTCTTGAACTGTGGCCCATTGATTAGGCTGGGCCTCTTAGGGGGGATTGCCTCAACTATTTTCGGGATCGACTTCAGCCCCATACCGAACGGGAGTTCGCCGGAAAGCAATTCGTAGATTATGGCGGCAATTGCCCAAACATCAGACGACTTCTTTGCCACCCTGAAGTCATTTATAGCCTCAGGGGACATGTATGGGATCGCTCCGAGGACCGTCTTGGAAGAGGTTGCCCCGCCAACCTCCGCCCATTCACCGATTTCATCCTCAGCCATCTTCGCAATGCCGAAGTCCGTAATCTTCACATCATGAAACCGAGCCCCGCCGACAACCATAATGTTGCTCGGCTTCAAATCTCGATGGACAACATCAACAGCATGGGAAGCCGCCAACCCTTTGGCCAATTGGTGTAAAATTCGAGCACATGTAGAAGGAGGTAGGTATGGCAGATTACCATTCATTACTGCAAATAAATCTGTATCAGGAACTAACTCCTCTATAAGGTAGGGCCTCTCCCCTTCTTCAAAATAATCAAGCGTCTTCGCAACATTTTGATGGTTAACCTTCGCGCTAACGACCGCCGATTGTTTGAACCGTTTGGCTCCAGAATCATCCTTGGGGGTCTTAAGAGCGACATTTCGTTCGAACAACACATCGAACGCCAGATACACGTGTTGCATACCCCCTGCGCCAATCCAGTCCTTCGGAACATATCGCCCCGCAAGTGGAGACATCCCGGTTGAAATTGGGCCCTTCAATTCATCACCTCCGGGTGGGATATGTCGGCAGTAATTGACGTTCGCCCCCGCAACCCGGGATCCCCGAGAACAATAACAGACGAACCCTGAAGGATATAACCAACAACTACAGGCCTATTATTGTGCCGAACATGTCCAGAAACATTCGTAACCACAAACTCAAGCCCATTGTAGCTTATTGTAACAGAATCTGCACCAGAGCTTAGCTTCACCTGACTCCGAGAAGCATCAACCACATGGTCCATCCCCGAATGAGTTAGAAGCATTCGATGCTTACCAAAAAGCAACTGCTTTCCTATTGCGATTTTCAATTCTGCCGCCGAAGGCCGAGCGTTCGGATCACAACTTAGACAACGATTAAGCAACGCGGTTATCCCCGCTGACAACTTTAGCGGTATTGCATCGAAAATAGCAGGCAGCGCAGGAACAGACGGCGGTATTGAGCCAAGTTCAGGCGGAAGGTTACCGCCATTCAGCAGCCAGAGCGCCGTAGCGCCAAACGCAAAAACGTCCACCGCTGCAGTAAAAATATGATTTCCATCTTTGTCGGATACGAACACCTCAGGCGCCGTGTAGAACTTTGTAAAGTACAACTGCTTTGTTTTCGCGTCCTTTTCAATTTTTGCCAAACCAAAGTCAAATATCTTAAGAACTCCAGACACATCGAACTTCATGTTATCTGGCTTAATATCTCGATGCACCCTCCCCGCAGCATGAATGTCCTGGATTCCAGCAACGATAGAATATAAAATACCAATAGATATTAATTCATCGGTCGAAACATCCAAGGGCGATATTTCTTTACCTTCAATAAATTCTTCAACAAAACCGACTATTTCCTCTCCATCTCGTAAGACGTCTAGGACTTGCACAACGTATTTTGATCTTATGTCTGCTAGCGCAGACAGTTCATCCATCAGGCGGTGTTTCTCAATCCCGGCTTTAAGAGACTTAACGACCACTTTGCGTTGAAGATTCTCGTCAAGACACACCAACGTATCCGACATGCCGCCGCCCGAAAGGGTCTGCAAGACAGTTGCATACCGACTTGGAAGCCCAATCATAATTCTTCGATGTCCTTGCTTCCAAACTCAATATTCAGCTGCGGCTTGGCTCCTACTTCGTCATCGCTCCTCTTACTGGCGTTTGGGTCGGCCTTCTTGCTCGCCTTTTTGCCGCCCCGTGACGGTTTCTTAGGTTTATCAGCCGCTGCGGTTGGCTTGTTGTCCTTGAGTGCTTCTGGCTGCACACGTTGAGGAGAGCGAAGCGGTCGTTCTATCCATATTTCAAGCCGGTCGCTTACCCCCCAAAGCGTCAACTCGGCGCCGTCGCCGAAGGTAGGCGTCCAGACAACATCAGACCCCGTTATCGCAACTGCTGTCGAGTTATCCTCGACTCCCACCGCTTCCGCCACAAAGACAACTTTGCGGACCAATTCTGCGGGACTGCGAGACCGCCTGGCTATGCCGTCAAGGGTCCTCCTTCCGAGGCTGTGCGCGCCATCGGAAGTCAGAAGGTATGTCGGCTCCATGCCCTTAGGGAGACGGAAAATATGTGGCTCTATCGGCGCTCCGATGCCAACAAACTGGAGCAGTCGATTGTCAAGAGTGTCTTCGTCCGCGCTGCCGGGGGGCCTCAGTTGGCCCCCAATGGTATCGTCTCGGGTAAGAAGGCTAAGCCCTTCCTCTGCGCCACACTCATAAAGGCGGCTGTCTCCCACATGAACCGCCCAAGCTTCTTTCATACTGGTCGAGACAATAGCTGTAAGCGTGGTCCCGCCACTGCCCCGGAACCGGCGGAAAACCTCTCGGTTCGCAGCCGAGACCGCGTCATGCAGAATATCTTCAATAGAACGCCGAGAGCTGGTGGCGAACTGGCCAACAAAATTGCTAGCGGCACAGGCCGCTGCTTCTCCCCCCGCAGCCATCCCTCCCATTCCGTCGCAAACAAGTGCAATAAGAAATGTTTCACCAGATGGCATCGAGAGCGTCGCAACCGCTGCGCGGTCTTGATTTTCAACTCGCACCGGCCCTTTCAGCGTGCCGAGGGCCAATCCGGGACTCACCAGAGTGCTCCGCCCCGAAAGCTCGCCAGAAAGGAAGAACTCAATGCGCTTAACAAGTCCTGTTGTCACAAGTGCTCCAATTTGGCGCAGAACAGTATTTTCAGGTAGTAGCTCACAATTACGGCTTTCGACAGAGGAATCGCCGCGCTCGTTGCCATCTTGGGCTTACTCAGACTTGGGCGCTAGCTCTCACTTGGTAGGGGCGGAATCCAGTATTGTCTTGGCAACCAGGCGCCGCTATCGTACTGTTGTCGCGGTCCACAATTGGGCCACATGAGGTACACATGGCCCGATACCGGCCAGTGGAGATTTCTAGCTTAACGCATTGAACATGTTGTAGAAATCTTGGATCTTCGCCCGGTTCGATTTCGTTCGGATTGCCCGGCCCGGGGAGCCACTTCATTCTCAAAGCATCGAAGTTTTCAGATCAGCCCTCGCCTTGGCGGGTCTTCGGTTGTTGTCCGCCTTACCGCGCAAACTGTCCTTGCAGGCCTGTCACGCCTTCTGAGCGCAGATCACCTGATATCGGCCGCCGGTAGCCCCCATGTCAGTATTGATCGGCCTTTCACACCATCGCCGCTCAAGCGATTCGTTGGAATCAGACATCGCAACGAATTACGCATTCAGCCTTAAGCAACCTGCAATATGTCCACTCTAGATATGCAACCATATCTTAAGGTCATTTGTCGGGCGCAGGATGATACGTTTCCTCTCACTGGGCATTCTAACGCTGCTGCTGACCGGATGTTCGGACAGCGATTCGCCACCGCAAGGTAATCCTGCCGATTCCCTGAGAACGGACCGCTTCGGCTATCAGGTCGATTCGAACGTCATTGTCGGCAAGGACAATTCTCTCAGCTGGCTCAAATCGGTCGTCACGGGCTATGCACCCGTCGAAGGCGAGCGCCCGGCCAAGATCGGCTGGCTCGAGACGACCCAAAGCTGCAAGTTTCCGCTTCCGTCCGTCGGCGACAAGCTCGTCCAGATTCACACCAACGAGACCAATCAGGTTTCCGATGTCTTCGCCCTGTCGCAGGCGGAAGTGCTGGAGCGGGCGCAAGCCTATGTCTCGCAATGGCAGAATGACGGAAAGGACCCAGGCGTCAATTCGAACCGCTCCGGCGATCGGCTGAGGGTGGTCAATGTGGTCGTCACCGAAACGGCGGCGCCCGTCTATCTGGTGCTTGCCGGCGGCTTCGACACGCTCTGGAACATCCAGAAATCGCCCAATGCCCGCCTCTCGCGCGTTGCCATCATCGGCACGCGCAACGCCGGTATCGTCAATCTCGAGCCCGGCACGCCGGTCACCGTGCTGGCCGGCAACGCCGCCAAGGATTGCAAGATATCGATATCCCGCCGCCCACAACCGTTCTGGAGGGTCGTCGAGGCTGCCAAGGGCGGCGACCAGATCTCCAAGGAGGCGGTAGCCAGCCGCAATGCGATCTACAACAGATATGACCGCTGGTTCCGCGCCAGTTTCGGCAAGGCCAGCGAAGAGGTCACCATCGGCATCGACCAGATGAACCACGCCATCGTCGGGCCGCTGCCGGCATCACTCGAAGAGCGCTTGCCTTACCGTGGCATCACCGACGCCACCGTGCAACTCGCCCGCACCGACTACGCCTTCGTTGCCGCCTCCCGCGACGACTATGATTCGAAGCATTCCGATCTCGTCACCATGAAGGCACAACAGCTCGCCGGAGGCGACCTCACAACTCTCAATCGGAAGCAATGACGGCCATGCAGGGCAGTTTTCTCAAGATCGTGGTCGTCGTGCTGCTGCTGTTGGTCGGCGCGCCGCTCATCGGCAGCCTGATCTTCAACGTCGCCGCCGCAGCCTACATCATGCAGATGATGGGCATGGTGAGCGACAGCCAGGAAAAGGCGGCTGAACGGCGGGCATCGGATTTCCAGGGCGTCAAGGTCGTGCCCGAGGGCGCGCCGGGTCTGGTGGCGCTGCGCAACTTCGACGACTTCGAGCAGACGCGCACTGTTTCCCTCAACATGCATATGCGGCTGACGGACATCCGGCGCGGCGACCAGAACGCTTTCGACGCCAACGACGTCGAGGCGTATCTCGCGTCTCGCCTGCCCGTCCTGGCGCGCGCCGAATGCGACCTGATCGTCAAGGCCTTCGCCAGCAAATGCGCGGTCAACAGGGTTTCGGCCCGGCCGACGGAAGATCTGTACCAGGTCAGCATGCGCCTGACCTTCGTCCAGCGCGAGCCATTCGGCGAGGTCGCCAAGGCGCCCGAACTCAACTACGTAGAAATCCCGCTCAACCTGAATGACGGCGACGACAAGTCGATCATGACCGACAGCTGGGTTTCACAACGGACGAGGTATTACGACGCCGTTGCCAAGGGCTGCGCCAGATCCGCGCCCAGAACAAGAATTGCGCCATCATGACGCTGACAATCGCCTCGACCCCGCAACGCGGCAGCTCGGCCATCAAGGTCAATGCCGGCGCACGCTACGCGATCCTGCAGTGACGGGGTGATCCTGCCGGGACGGCTTGCGGCACGGCGTTGCCCTGCCCGCACGACCGCTCTCCGGGTAATGCCAAGGCCGCCGGACAATCGCCCGCGCGGCCATTCGCCCTCGCGCAGATTCGCGAACGACCAGCAGCAGTGCTGATTGCCAGACCAGCCTAGGTGTCGAAGCTATGAAGGTTGTTCATTCGAGGAGGGACTGAGAAGCTGGGGTTGCGAAGCCAACCGGCGTGCTGCCGGTTCGGCCGGGGTTTCGGAACGAACGGCTTATCGCTGGCTCGACCGCTACCGGGCCGGCGACCGGGTTCTGCACGATCGCAGTTCAGCGCCGCGCAACTGCCGGCATCGGCTGGCAGCCATGCAGGTGTCGCGGATCGAGCAGTTGCGGCGCCAGCGCATGACCGGGCCGGCAATTGCCCGGTCCTTGGGCCTGGCGCGTTCGACGGTAGGCTTGGTGCTGCGCCGGCTGGGACTGAACCGGCTGGCCTGGCTCGATCCCCGGCCCCCGGTGTTGCGCTACGAACGGCAGCGGCCGGGCGAACTGATCCATATCGACATCAAGACCTTGGGCCGTATCGACGGCGTTGGCCATCGGATCACGGGTCAGCACCAAGGCCATCATCGCGCCCGAGGCATCGGCTACGAACACCTGCATGTCGCCATCGACGATGCGTCCCGCCTCGCCTATGTCGAACTGCTGCCCAGCCTGGGCCGGGATGATGCCACCGGGTTCCTCAACCGGGCACTGGCCTGGTACGCCAGGCTGGGCGCCAGGGTTGAGCGGGTGATGACCGACAACGGCTCGGCGTATCGCTCCAAACTGTTCGCCCAGGCACTCCAAGGTGCCGGTGCCCGACACATCCGCACAAGGCCCTACACCCCGCGCACCAACGGCAAGGCCGAGCGCTTCATCCAGACTTCGCTGCGCGAATGGGCCTATGCCAGGCCATACGCCTCATCGAACGAACGCCTGCGCAACACCTCCTCGACCAGGAGGTCGAGGAGGCGGTCTACGCGCTGGTGGCCGATCTGCGGATGAGCAAGCAAGACATGCTTGCGCGTCGTGATCCGCGAATGGCTGGAAAAGGGCGGGTATCTGCCGGTACGGATGCTGGACGAAGACGACGAAGTGGATGGGAATGCCTAGATGCGGTCGCCCCCGCACCGTTCTACTCGCTCTCGCGCCGCGGCAGAGCCAGGCTAACGGCGCTCGTTAGCTTCGCAAGAGCGAGGCAGGGGCCCATAAACGACAAAAAAGCCCCGCCACCTTTCGGCAGCGGGGCGCTTGGGGTGGCCAAAGCGACGATCACTTCCTGGCTTCCACGCGGATGACTGTCGGGTCGTCGTCCTTGTGGACTGCCAGGCCCTTAGCCTCGAGCGAGTGAACGACATCAAAACCGACCACCTCCAAACGGCGCAGTAGATCATCCCTCACGATGAAGCGGCGGTAGTGACCGTGTATGCGTTCGGTCGGGCTAATCACCTCGCCCAAACGTGCCATTGGGTCATTGATGGACCTGCATTCGATAAACAGCTGACCACCTGGCTTGAGCGACCTATGGACCGCCTCGAGCGTCTCGACCTCCTCCGCGAGCGGCATGGCGTGCAAGACGAAGCGACTATAAACGGCATCGAACTTCCCGTTTTGCAGGGATGGGAGTTCAGGAAGCCGACCAGAGCGGAATTCGGCATCGATATCGCCCTTGTTGGCCTCGCAGTTCTCGATCGCCTGTGCGGACAGATCGATGCCAACGACCCGATGGCCTTGGCGTCCGAAGAAAATGCTATCCCGGCCGTTTCCACAGCCGACCTCCAGCAACGTTATGGGGCGCGGCGACAGCTTTTCGGCAACGGCCATCGCGAACGGAGAAGGCGACGAGGGCGCCGCGCCTTTCGAATAGTAGCTGCTCCAATGAGCGGTGCGGCCCATGTCCGGACTGCGCCACGCGGTGTTGAGAAATGCCTCGACGATCAGCGCGGCACTGTCGGCAGGCGAAACCCCTCCGTGGTTGTCAATCACCACATCAGCAGCGGCAGGCTCATCATAGAGCCGGGCAACGTCACCGATGCTCCCATACAGTTTCTTGGTCTCTTGGTCGCGGGCGCGCCGCTCATCCTCTGGTACGCGCAGATAAATCTGCAGGCTTCGCGGGATGTGCCTCCGCATCCACTGCACCACCTCGTCATACATGGCGACGGCGCTGATAACGACCGCATATCCTTGCGAGGACAGGTGGCTGCAGAGCCGGAAGTACACTTTAGCGAGCTCGACCCGCTGATCTCGTTCGTATCCCCAATTATTTCCCAGGATGGAGCGCAGATCGTCGCCGTCGAGAAAAATCGACGGCTGCCCGGCTTCGAGCAACTGGGACTGGACTTGCCTGCCTACGGCTGTCTTCCCAGCCGCAGAAAAGCCCGTTATCCAGATCACACCAGAGTTCAAGTCAACATTTTGCAAACCGTTCAAAACTTTCCACCGTTAGGGCAACATGAAATTTGTTTCGTGGCTACAAAATATTAGGGCCAACTACAAGACACCACTACCGGAAGGCTACTCTCCCGTACGTGTACGGTCTCGCCGTTTCGAACCGATCCAAGATGGACAGATCGTCTTTCACGGAATCAACAAGAGCGGGTCGCTTGCTCTGTCCACCGTCTTGCGCGAAGGATACAAACGGGAAGCGCGGCTGAATCAGTTTTTCTCGCGCTATCTGAGTATCCCGCAGCACGAGCGCGACTTCCACGAGATCATTCGAAACTCCTCAGGGCACGCGTTCTTCGTCGACCACAACATCTATGGAGCTATTTCTCCTGCTCCGCATCGCGCCTTGGTTACAATCCTGCGCCATCCTCTCCCCCGCATATTCTCGGTCTACCGGTGGCTTGAGCGACACCATTCGAAGGATTTCGGAGGTTCGATGCCTGCCTTTATCGAATGGGTCAGGAACACAAAGGGCATCACCTATAGTCAGCTTGAGCAGTTTGGCGCTGGCTATGGGCCTGAGATGCACGAACTGCGAAAACTGCCAGGCGACGAACTGCTGGATAGGGCGAAACAGGCACTGGCCAAGGATGTCCACTGCCTTGGCTTGGCAGAGCGCTTCGAGGAAACGATCTTCCTTTTTGCACATCTCTGCGGTCTATCGGCAGTGCCCGCGTGGAAGCGTGACGACCGAAACAGCGACCGCCCCCTGGTCAGCACCATCGACAAGAACGATCTCGATCTGGTCGAGGAGGCGTTTCACTGGGATTTCAAGCTTTACAGGTTTGCGGTCGACCTATTCGAAAAGCAGTTGCAGGACGTTGCATTCGACACGGATGATCTCGGCCGCTACAAGTTGGCGTGCATCGACGAATACAAAGACCGTCTTGTCTGATTTGGTCAGGGTGGCGGCCGGCCGGTGAACCATGTATAGGCCCCAGAAACCACCCGGCAGCGCCGACGATTGCGATCCCTGTCTTCAGCAGTAGCCGCCCAGCCGTGCCTGCGCCCTGTGCCTGTGTTCGAAGATTAACGACGTCGTCGGTCACCGCCTGCATGTTCGCCTGACTGTGCTTTACCGAGATCAGGTCGGACTCGACGCGCGTGAGGCGATGCACAAACTCATCGAACTGGCGGTGAACCCCTGCGCGGCTTTCGTCAGCTCGATCCATCCGGTCGAGGATCGCTTCAAGCTGCCCTTCCATACCGCCAAGCATCATATCCATGCTGCGCTCGGTCACAGGCGGCTTTCCTTTCCGTGACGCGCACATTCGCTCTTGGTCCAGATGCCGCCGGTGAATAGGCCGGCCGCGGTCTCGTCGATGCCAGCCTGGTCTTCTGGCGTCTTGCCCTGAACACCGACCAGCGACGTGCCGACAACGGTGCGCAGCCCGTCAGTGCTGACAGGCGCCGGTTTCGAAGTCGAACAGCCCGCCAGTGCCAGTGCAGCGGCGAAGCTCAGCGCGCCAGTGCTCAGCAACGTTGCCGGCATTGTCATTCCTCTTGGATATCTCGGCGACAAACCGCGCCTGTTCGGCCGAACGGCCGTAGCGATAGGCCGCTGTGTGGCTCCAGGTCAGCGCTGCGCCAGTCCTGAAACACCGCCAGTATCGGCACGATCACGCTAGTGATGATCCACTGCCAGACGGTCTTGCTCTTCATCGGATGCTGCTCGAGCTCGCCAGGATCCGCGACCACGGATTTTTCGATAACGACGGGCTCGGAGGTGACCGGAGGCGCGGCGACCGGAGGCGAAGCCGGTTTCGGTTCGGCCATCTTCAGCGCCGCGTCGCGCACGCCAAAGACGCGGTCCGTCCAGTCCTTGCCGAAGGACGGCAAGGTCTTCAGGCTCCGCAGGAACGCCATGCGCTTGTCACACAGGTCGTTGATGACGGTGGCGCGCATCGCGGTCTTGGTGGCTGCGATGGTGGCCGGGCCGATCCTACCATCCTGCACGACACCGACGACGCCCTGCGGGTACTTGGCCGCTCTGCCCGGCCCGCTGTTCACAACGAAGTCGAAGACGGCATAAGTCGACGCCGTGGGGCAGTTCGGCGCCATGCACAGCGTCCCAGTAGAAGCGCCGGTAGACGGTGGACAACTGCGCGTGGGTGATCCCCCGCAGATCGTCCTTGGTGGCGCCCGGCTTCACGTAACGGCGGAAGTTCGCCAGCGTGACGCCTTTCATGGTGGCGCCGCCAGGATCGGCCGGATGATCTGACCAGCCCCCCTCATGTTTCAGGACGAGCGAAAGCGCCCGCGGGAAATTGCGGTCCATGGGAGTACTCCATTGTGGTGGGCAGCCGCCGTAATTCCCGCAGGGTGCGGGGCGTTGGGGTTGCTTTTTCCGCGCTACTTGCTACGTCCGCCGGGAGAGATGGGTAGACTTCGGATGCGGCACGAAAACAATTTTGACGTTCTTCGGCACATTGCCGCGATCACGGTACTGGTTGTTCATAGTTTCCCGCTGACTGGTCAGTCGGATCCCAGTGCTTCCGTGTTCCTGTACTTCGGCGCGTCAGGTATGGCGGTCGACACATTTTTCTTCATCAGCGGGTATCTCGTCACTGTCTCGTCGATCCGCCGATCGGCGATTGAATTTGTCGCCGCGCGAGCGCTCCGTATTCTACCGGCGCTTTTCTTCGCAGTTCTCTTCTGCCTCGTGCTGGGCTTGCTCTGCACGACCCTGCCTGCTTGGGACTACATCACTCATCCCGCGACACGTGGGTATCTGGGCAACATCTATGTGTTTGGGTTGCAATTCCGGTTGCCGGGCGTTTTCGAGGGGTTGCCCCACGCTGGCGTAAACGGCTCCATCTGGACTATCCCGCTAGAGGTCGCGATGTACATCGTTACCTTGGCACTGATCATGACCCGGCTGAACCGCTCAGTTTGGGTCTATGTCGTGCTAGCTGCGACCTTTTTCGGTTCGTTCTTCGTCGGCGTCACGCAATTCGATCTTGGGTGGACCAATCAAGGCCCCGCCATCCTCCCTCACGTCCGCCCGTTCACGACCCTGCACTATGGGTTTTTCTACCTCGCGGGCGCGATCTTCTCGTTTTGGCGTCCCAAGCCGAGCATGTGGGTTGTGTTGCTGGCAATATGCCTGATGGTGGCGACTGTTCGGACCATGCCCGGCTTCGCCATTTACTTCGTGGTCATGCCATACTTGATCTACTCGCTGGCCTTTTCTGGCCCTTTTATCAAGATGCCCTTCGGCATGGACGTCAGCTACGGGGTCTACATCTATGCGTTTCCGATCCAGCAGACGATCGTTCACCTCTTCGGTGCGGCCATCGGCCCATATTGGCTGACGGTCACGGCCCTCCCGCTGACCGTCGTCATGGCTGTGCTTTCGTGGTTCCTGGTGGAAAAGAAGGCGCTCGCACTGAAAGACACTGTTTCCGGCTATCTTTCGTCTGTCCAGCCCACGCGCCCTGCGCTTGATGCCAACGAGGCGGGCTGAAGCGACTAGGCCGCGGCTTCGGACTCAGTGTTGTCTTGACGTCCATCAGCCTGCACATCGGCCGGCTGCAGCCGAACCATCGCGTCGATGAAGTGATGAACCTCCCGATAGGGGCGTGCTGCAAGGTAGTCGAGCAGCGCCTGTGCCAATGCCTGCGGGATGAGAAAGTTTTCCATGAGTTATGCTCCGATCAGACCGTGACCGGCTGTCGCGTGAAGGTCATCTTTCAGGGCCTTGATTGTTTGTGTCGCGTCCCGGAGGGCATTCATGACCGCCGTCATTTCTGCCTGCACATACTCAGCAGACGCGGTTCCCGCACAGGTCGCATTCGCCGTGCGCTTCGCGGTACCCGTGTCGATAGACCAGCCGGTCTTTCTGGCGCCGACGACAGGATTGGTGGCAATGCGAAACGTCGAATTGGAGATGTTGAACCCAAAGATTTCGGTCGAGCCGTTCTGAAGGACTACGTTGTTGGTCGCGGTTGGCATCGTCATGCTGAGCGTGCCGGTCGCTTCGAAGTCTATTTTCTGGGCACGCTGGAGCCGAACAGCCGAAACGACGCCAGCGGCGGCGGAGGAGAAGTCTAGCCCCGCACCAGCATACGTGCCGGTGATCCTGATGCCGTAATCCTTCTTGCCGGAGTCCACGATGCCGGCGCCACCGGCACCCGATGAATTCTGGATGTTGATGCCTGTAGTTATCGCTTCGGCACCACCACCGATCAGAATGCCGTTGATCCACTTACCCGACGTGCCGCCGTTGCGGATGCGCAGGCCGGCGGTAAAGCGGCCCGCGGCGCCGCCGGTGGCTGGATTGGTGAATGCAATCAGGTCAATGCCGTAGCGATGGGAGTTCGTGTCTGGGCCGTTGGCGGTGATCTTGATTTCTGTACCAATCAAGCCGCCGGTGGTCGCAGCGTTCGTCAGATCGTTGGCTTGAAAATGCCCCCCCCCAGCACACACCGGCCCCTGTACCGAACTTGTTTGCTACACCTGACGTTGCAACGCCGCCTTCACCTGTGAAAGGGTTACTGTTGTTTCGCCAATCGATTTCACCCGACAGAGACCACGGACGACAATCACTTTCGGCTCCATCTGCCACGTCGTAGAGAACACGGAGAGCTTTCGGGTTGGCGGCGGTTCGCCCGCTCGCTTTTCCAAACCGATGAATTTGTACAGGTCGCAGTAATTCCGTTGTCCGAGTTGATGCCGGGGTCTTGCGACCGAATTACAAGCTTACTGTCGGCAATGGCACCAACGCCGATACTGCCGAGCTTGGCAACCTGGAGACCAAACTGGCCACCGCTTCCAATTCGAAGGTCGTCTGCTCCAGCACGGGAAATTCCCGTGTCAGCGTCATCGACAAACCGAAGGCTAGGCACTGTTTGCGTTCCATCTTCGATTGTCCCTGCATTGTCCCCCGCCCTAACGAACGTTAGGACATATTGCGCTTCCGCAACAAACACTCCGTTGCCACCTATATGGACGTGCTCATCCGCATGGAACGTGCGGACAAACGCAATGCCGGTCTGGGCGGCGAGCATTTCAGCGCCGTGGTCGCCACCTCCGGCAGGCTCAAGGGGTTCGTACGCATGGATCTCGCGCTGCGCGACGGCGTCCTGCCCAGCCAGGACGAAGCGCATGACATCGCCATGCGTTTCCTGTCCGACCATGCCGCCGACCTTCTGCCTCGCCACGAGGTCAGCTTCATTGCTCCGCATGACGAGGCGATCCGCGCTGACGGCAAGAGCACAACGTTGACGGGCATGAAGGTGAAAATGCGCAATCTTGTCGACGGCCGCTGGTTCTGGGTGATCGTCGGCGCCGACCGCGAGGTGATGGTGTTCGAGCGCGACATCGTCTGGGCCAACCTCGAAGGCCGCCGCCAGAGCGAAAAATGGCTGCATGACAGCTGGCTGGCAGAGCAACACTAAACCGGCGGTGCCTGAGCCCGGGCCGGCCTGCAGCATCGTCCAGCGCGAAATGCCTCAGCGCGAGGCGAAGATCGACCAGTTCATCCTTTTGGTCAGCCGTTCCAGCGCGATCGAGCCCAGCATCGAGTTGCCGCGCGCATTGAGCCCCGGCGACCACACGGCGATCGATGCCACACCAGGCACGATCGCCAGGATGCCGCCGCCGACGCCGCTTTTTCCGGGAATGCCGACGCGGAAGGCAAACTCGCCCGAACCGTCATAGTGTCCGCAGGTCAGCATCAGCGCGTTGATGCGGCGGGCGCGCTCGCTCGAGACGATCGTGTGACCCGTCTCCTCGATGCGCCCGGCATTGGCCAGGAACCGCCCCGCATTGGCCAGTTGCAGGCAGCTCATGGCGACGGCGCAATGGTGGAAATAGACGCCCAGCGTCATCTCGGGCGCGTGGTTCAGATTGCCGAACCCCTTGAGATAGTTGGCCAGTGCGAAATTGCGGAAGCCGGTGGCGCGCTCGGAATTGGCCACGTCGCGGTCGATGATGACAGAATCGTCGTCGGCCACAGTGCGCATGAAGCTCAGCACCTCGCCGATCGCCTCGCGCGGCTGGTGGCCCGACAGCAGCACGTCGGAGACGACGATGGCCCCGGCATTGATGAAAGGATTGCGCGGAATGCCGTGTTCGAGTTCGAGCTGGACGATGGAGTTGAAGGCCGTGCCTGAAGGTTCGCGCCCGACGCGGTTCCACAGCTGGTCGCCGACGCGACCAAGCGCCAGCGCCAGGGTGAACACCTTCGATATGCTCTGGATCGAAAACGGCTCGTCGGCGTCACCCGCCGCCGCCACTTCGCCGTCGTTCTTGACCACTGCGATGGCGAATTTGGCCGGATCGACCTTGCCCAGTTCTGGAATGTAGGAGGCAACCTCGCCGCGCTCCGTCTGCGCTGCCATCTCGGCGACGATCTCGTTCAGCGTATCCTGGAGGCTGGGCATGACACTTCCTGCTTCGACCGGCTCGAACCGGCAGGCCGTTCTACATCAAGTCGCGCGCGACGCCACCCATCCCCTGGTCATCACAGAGCGGCACAACCCTGACGCTTTGTGGGCTGGCGGCCGCCGAATCGTCGAAAGATGTGCCGAAAGCGAAACTTTCGTAGCGGCGATTCACGTATCCCTCACGTTGCGTCAACACGGCACTGTTACAAGCAACCTCTAATGTTCGTTCAACCCACCAAACGGAGACGTTGCGAAATGCGTTTTTCTGATGTGCGTGAGAGCCTGCGGAGCATCGGCGTGGTCATGAGCAAGCGTGGTGAAACCATCCGGCTCAATTATTTCGGCGGCCTCGAAGATACGGCCAAATACGCAACCGACCTGCAGGAAGCGCTGGCACTTGGCAGGGAACTCGCCGGCCCCCGCCGCAGCAACGGCTCGTCGGGACGCTAACCTTTCACGACTGGCGACGCGACGGCGCACGATCTGCGCGTCGCGGTCACCGAGGCGATTGCCGAAACGCTTGGCGCGTGAGGAACATGGGCCCCATCTGATGGGCCGTCAAATCTGCATTTCACGGCTGTTTTGACGTTTCACTCACGCCGCAATCACCCCGCCTCCCCTAACGTCCTTCCGAAATCAGGCCGGAATCGGCTCCGGCAAGAGTGGTGAGGAACGCTGGAATGCTGCAGGTTTTGCCCGGTGCCAGAAGCATACAAGCACGCGCACTTGCCGGAATGTCGTTGTATGCTCCCGATGCAAGTTGCGAGGACCACAGGCGATTCGACCTGTGGTACCCTCTTCAGGGGCATGGACGACCTGCAGCGAAGGTCCGCACGATGGCTGGTGAAGACGCCAGTACGCTTTGCAATATCTACCTGTTCGGGGCGCTGGCCGTCACCGACGCAGCCGGCGCGTCGTGCACGCCCAAGGCGCAGAAGTCGCGCGCGCTCATGGCCATGCTGGCACTTGCTCCACGCGGTGCCCGCTCGCGTATCTGGCTGCGCGACAAGCTATGGAGCGACCGCGGCGAGGAGCAGGCCGCAGCCAGCCTGAGACAGGCCCTCGTCGACGTCCGCAAATCGCTCGGCCCGATCGCCGACAGCATCATCATTTCCGACAACCACACCATCTCGCTCGACCTCAACCGCGTGTCGGTCGACGCGCTGCAGTTGCTCGACCCGTCGCGCCAATCCGTGCCCAGCGAAGTCGAGCTCGAATCCTGGCCGGAGCTGCTCGAAGGCCTCGACATCGGCGACCCCGAATTCGAGGAATGGCTGATGCTCGAGCGGCAGGTCTGGCAGGGCCGACTCGAAAATGCGCTCGGCCAGCGCGACGTCAGCCCCAAGGACAGGCGCAGCAACGGCCTCATCCCGGCCCAGGGACAGAAATCGGGACCGAATTCCTCCGACGGCGGCAACCGCAAGTCGCTGCCGCTGACCGGGAGCCGGACCGGCTGGTCGGTGGCGCTACTGCCGCCGGCGATCTCAGGCGATGCCTTCGGGGCAGAATCGCTGCCCGACATGTTTTCCGAACTCTTGGTGCGGTCGCTGCTCGAAGGCGGCGAACTGACCGTCTCCGACCTGTCGCGGCCGGATCTGTCGCCGACGCAGGAACCGGAAACGGCGTTCGATTCGGTGGCGCTGGCGATTCAGGTCCGCTACCGCTTTTCGGCGCACCAGGCCTATATCAGCGTCAGTGTCCATCGCACCGCCGACCGCAGCCTGCTGTGGATGGGCGGCGCCACGCTTGAACGGCGCGCGATCGAGGCAGGCGAAACCTCGGCGGCGCACCAGCTCATCAACGAGGCGATGGACGAGTTGCGAAAATATTTCATTGCGCGCTCCGAACAGACCGACGACGCCGTCGAGGCCGAGAGCCTCTATGCCGCCGTCAACGCCATGTTCCGGCTGTCGCGCAACGACCTCGTCATGTCCGAGGCGTCGCTCCGGCGCATCATCGCCCAGCGGCCGTCGTCGCAGGCCTATGCCTGGCTCGCCTTCCTGATGACCTTCCAGGTCGGCCAGCGTTTCTCCGATTCTGCCGTGGCCATCGAGCAGGCTCAGCATTACGCCCGCAAGGCGCTGGAACTCGATTCCAGCAATTCGGTCACCCTGGCGCTCGTCGGCCATGTGCATTCGTTCCTGTTCGGCGAATACGACTACGCATCGGGCCTGTTCGAGCGCGCCATCCGCGCCAACCCGACCCAGGTGCTCGGCTGGGACCTCTATTCGATGCTGCATGCCTATGCCGGCCAGCCGGACAAAGGGCTCAGCCTCGCCAACTGGGCGCGCCATCTCGGAGCCTACAGCCCCTATCGCTACTATTTCGACACCTCGCGGCTGATCAACGCCACGCTCGCCGGCAATCATCGCGTCGCCATCGAAGCCGGCGAGCAGGCGCTACGCGAGCGGCCCGATTTCAATTCGCTGCTGCGTTATCTCGTGGCGAGCCACGCCCAGCTCGGCGACATCCGCGCCGCCCGCTCGCTGCTCGACCGGCTGAACGTCGTCGAACCCAATTTCTCGATCAGCTCGCTGATCGACGCCCGCTATCCAATCATGCGCACCGAGGGCGGCGCCAATCTGATCTCCGGTCTGATCAAGGCCGGTGTCAAAAAAACATGACGGACGCGCCGAGCACCGCACATTTCGATCAATTCAATGGGGAATTCAGTGTCTGGCAACGACAGCTCCGCGCCTGCTGAGGGCGGCTTTTCGCACTTTCTCGATCAGTACCGCTTCAAGATCGCCGGCGACGACGTGCTGCCTTGCGCGGCCACGGATCGGCCTCCGATCGTGTTGGAAACCACACTCGCCTCCGGCGCCGAGGCGATGGTGATGTCGGCCGGAGTCGCCAGTGCCGTCATGAGCGCCGGCGTGCTCAACAAGGCCTCGCTCAACAAGAACAAGAATAAAAACAAGAACAAAAACAAGAACAAGGGCAGCGCTCTTCAATCGGGATCAGGCACTGGATCGCAGGCAAGCCTGATCCCGGCCTTCGAGCTCAGGCGTCTGCACACGTCGCCCTCGCCACATGCGTTCACGGCAGCGCGCAAATTCACCTGGGAGCAGCTCGACATTCCGCTGCCGCCCGGCCCCGACGTCACCCGTCTCGAAACGACAGTCATGCTTTCGCTGCAGGCCCGTGACCGCGAACGCTCGCGTCGCAAGGACGACATCGAGCGCGAGGCGACGCTTGACGTCTCCGACTTCACCAAGCCGCTGGGCATCGACGGCATCAGCGGCTTCGACCAGACCGAGGGCCTGTTCCAGTCGATCCTGACGGCCTGCGAATATGTCGGGCTGATCTACAAGGCAAAATTCAACCGCACCCGACCCAACCAGGTCGAGCCACGCCTGCGGCTCATGCTGCCCAATCCAGCGCACCAGGCCTATCCGAGCAACCACTCGTTCCAGTGCCACTCGATTGCCTTTGCCTTCAACGCCATCCTGCCGGAGCACCCGGCGACGGAGGAGCTGTCGCGCATTGCCCGCAAAGTCGCGGAAAACCGCGAATGGGCAGGCCTGCACTATCCCAGCGACACCAATGGCGGCCGGGCGCTGGCACAGCGCTTCCAGCCATATCTGCGTGACGCCTTCATGGCGAACTATCTCGCCGCACAGCGCGAATGGATCTGAGGGGCGATCATGGCAAACGGCAACACACAGTTCTCCTTCCAGCACCCTCAGTCCTACTACTACCTCTGGCACCTTGCGGCACTCGGCGTGATCGATGCCACCTTCGGGCCGCTGACCCCGGGTGGCGGGGTCGACTACTCCTCGCCCACAATCAACGGCACCGTCTGGGATACGATATCAGAGGCGTTCCCGGCAGCGACGGCTCCTGCGACAGTCGCGCTGATCGACGTCGGCGTCAGCCGCAGCCACCCCAACCTCAAGAGCCGGCTGGACGCGGTGAAGTCGATCGACCTGGTGAGCCACCCCTATGGCGCCAAATATGTCGCCGCCCCTGCCGCCAGCCCCTATGACCCCGAGGTCAAGGCCGCCTTCTTCGCCGGCATCTCCACCGCAGGGCTGGGCACGCTCAACCTGACGGGCCCGGAGACCGCCTATCTCGGCAGCCTGATCGCCGAGCTCGCAGCTTCGGAAGGCGTGCTGCACACGCTGATCGAGGGTGACGAGACCTTTGGCAGCCACGGCACCGCTGTTGCTGGCCTCGTCGTCGGCGAACCGGCGGCAACCGTCGCGCCCAATCCGGCGATCGCCCTGCCCGATGTGCTGATATCAGACGACGGCACTGCCGTGCCGAACCCGAACCGCAACATGCTGCCTTATTTCGGCGTCGACCCGCTGTCGCGGCTGATCTCGATCCGGACCGGCTTCGAGCAGCAGCCCGACCAGTTCATAGCAGCGCTCCTCTATGCCTTTGCCAATGGCGCCGACGTCATCCTGTTGCCGCGCGGCATCCCCGACCCGGTGCGCAGCGTTTTGAATGCCAAGCCGGAGCTCTCTCAAGACCTCGACGACCGTGCCAACTGGGAGCGTGCCGATCTGTTCGCCCGTCTTGAGGAGGCGACGCCGCCGGCAAGCGAGATCAGGCCGCATGCGGTCGGCAAGACCGGCAACCGCGAGATCGCCTGGAACACGCTCGCCAAGCTCATCGTTGCCATCAGCCGCAAGGTGCCCGTGGTCTGCGCGGCCGGTAATGACGGCGAGAGCCAGCTGATCTACCCGGCCAATCTCGCCGCCGCCAACAACGGCATCATCGCCGTCGGCGCGGTGACGCCACATGGCTACCGCTCCGGCTACAGCAACTATGGCGCCAAGCTGACGCTTGTCGCGCCGTCGGACGATTTCGAGATCTATACCAGACACCAGTTGCGCGTCGACCGGACCAACCCGATGGTCGACCAGCACCACTACCATCCGGGCAAGGGCAAGGTCATTCCGCACAGCCATTTCTCGCTGCTGACCACCGACCTGCCCGGCACCTTCGGTTATGCCGGTGGCTCCGACCCCTATTCGTCGATCCTGCCGCCGCTCGACAACCAGGGCATCGGCGGCGGTTACTACACCACCTTCGGCGGGACCTCCGGCGCGGCGGCTCTCGTCGCCGGTGTGGCTGCCCTCACGGCCCGTGCCCACAAGGCAAAGCATGGCGCCGCGGCGAAACTGGACGGCCTGACATCCAAAGCAAACCTCATTGCCGCCTGCGATCAGAATGCTTCTGTCAAGCCGGGCACGACCCCGCTGACGCAGGATCCGATGAACGCCGACAACGAACCGGCGAAGGGCAAGACGTATTTCTTCGGCGCTGGCCTGCTCGATGCCGGCAAGGCGGTCGCGGCAATACTCGCGCCCTGACCGATCGCGTAACTCATGTCGGAATGCATGCTGGGGGGCATGGGCATTCCGGCGCTCAGGCGGCAAAGCCCATCCTCCCCTTTGCCCCTGTCCGCCCCGTCGGTACGGCCGACGGGGCGGTTGCGCTTTCAACGCAGCCAGCGTTCCAGGCGATCCATCGACTCGATCATGTCGTCATGGCTGCCCGCATAGGAAAACCGCATGAAACGGTGCCCTGCGAGCGGGTCAAAATCCCGGCCCGGCGTGGCTGCGACATGCGCCTCGGCCAGCATGCGGCTGGCGAATTCCATGCTGTCATTGGTCAGCCGCGAGACGTCGCAGAAGGCGTAGAACGCACCGTCCATGGGTGCGGCGAAGCTGAAGCCCAGTTCCGGCAGTCTTTTGGCCAGCAGTTCGCGGTTCCAGGCGTAGCGCGCCTTGATCACTTCGAGTTCGTCAGTGACGTTGAACGCCTCGATGGCCGCCACTTGCGACAGCTCAGGCGCCGAGATGTAAAGCGATTGCGCGATGCGCTCGACTGGCCGCACCAGCCGGTCCGGTAGCACCATCCAGCCGATGCGCCAGCCGGTCATGCAGTAATATTTGGAGAACGAGTTGATGACGGTGACGTCACTGTCATAGGTGAGTGCGGTCACATCTGGCGCGCCATAGGCGAGCCTATGGTAGATTTCGTCCGAAATCACCGCGATCCCGAGTTCGCGCGCGGTATCGACAAGCGCCTTGAGGTCGCCGGCCGGCACGACGGCACCGGTCGGGTTGGCGGGGCTTGCAAACAAGACGCCTTTCAGCGGCTTCTGCGCATGTGCTGTGCGCAGGTGCTCGGCATGGAGGTAGGCCGCGCCCTCCAGCTCGATCTCGACCACGTCGAGCCCAAGAGCGCCCATGATGTTGCGATAGGCAGGATAGCCGGGCGCCGCGATCGCCACCCGGTCGCCGGCATCGAACATTGCCAGGAATGCGAGATTGAAGGCCGCGGACGAGCCGGTGGTGACGGCGATTCGCGAAACCGGCACATCGATGCGGTAATGCTCGGCATAATGTGCCGAGATCGCCTTGCGCAGATCGGAAAGCCCGAGCGCGTCGGTGTAGCCGATACGGCCGAGTTTGAGCGCGGCTGCCGCGGCGTCACGCACCCGCTGCGGCGCCGGATCGGAGGGTTGGCCGACAGCCATCGAAATGACCGGCGCGCCCAACGCCCTGAGCCTGTTGGCCTCGGCCAGAATGTCCATCGCATGGAAGGGCTCGACTTCGCCGCGCCGTGAAATCGCAACCGCCATTTTCGTTCACTTTCTACTGTCGCCCGCCAGGCAATGTGCCGCACAAATGCCTGATTGATATGGGGATCACAAGTTGATGAGTTTCTTGAACCAGCCTTTTCACAGCCCGACGGCTCGTTTACGAGTGTTTCCCGCTATGCAGAGCATCACAAGTCTTTCGCGTTTCGTCGCAAGATCAACGCGCGCAGTCACTGCGCTTGCGCTGTCGGCCGGGCTTGCTCTCGGCACAATGGGAACTGCCCATGCACAGGGTGTTCCGATCGTCCGCGACGCCGAGATCGAAGCCCTGGTGCGCGACTATGCCCGGCCGATTCTCAAGGCGGCGGGGCTTGCCAATTCGAACATCAACATCGTGCTCGTCAACGACCCGGCCTTCAACGCCTTCGTTGCCGGCCGGCGCATGTTCATCAACACCGGCGCACTGATGACGGCCGAGACGCCGAACGAGATCATCGGCGTCATCGCCCATGAAGCCGGCCACATCGCCGGCGGCCACCAGGAGCGCCTGCGCGACCAGTTGGCGCGTGCCCAGACGATGGCGATCGTCGCCGCCCTGCTTGGCGCCGGTGCCATGGTCGCAGGTGCAGCGAGTGACGCAAAGGGCCTTGGTGCTGCGGGCGCCGGCGTCGTCGCCGGCGGTTCAGAAATGGCACGGCGCAGCCTGCTCGGCTACCAGCGCACGGAAGAAGTCACCGCCGATCGTTCGGCGATCACCTATCTCAATGCCACCGGCCAGTCGGCGCAGGGCATGCTGAAGACATTCCAGCGCTTCCAGAACGCACTGTCGCTGTCGGGCGCGCGCGTCGATCCATACCAGGTCAGCCACCCGATGCCGCGCGAGCGCATCGCCAATCTCGAGACGCTGGCGCGCGAAAGCCCCTATTTCGACAAGAAGGATTCCGAGGCGCTGCAGCAGCGGCACGACATGATGCGTGTCAAGATCGCCGCCTACACCCAAGGGCAGGCCGCCACTTCACGACTGCTGCGCGGCACCGACGGTCTCGCCTCGCGCTATGGCGACGCCCAGTCGACCTATCTTTTCGGCGATCTGCGTTCGGCGCTGAGCAAGACAGATGCGCTGATCAAGTCGCAGCCGAAAAACGCCTACTTCCACGAGCTGCGCGGCGACATCCTGATGAAGTCGAACAAGCCCGCGGCCGCAGCCGAGGCCTATACCAACGCTGTCCGCCTCGACACGGCGAAATCAGGTATCCTGCCGATCCAACTCGGCCAGACCTATCTCGCCATGGGCACGCCCGACGCGCTGAAGAAGGCTGTCGTCGAAATCCGCAAGGGCCTCGACCGCGACCGCGAGAACGCCTCGGGCTATCGCTACCTCGCTCAAGCCTACGGCATGCTCGGCGACGTCGCCGACGCCGACCTTGCCACCGCCGACGGTCACTACTACAGCGGCGCCTATCAGGACGCGAAAATCTTTGCGATGCGAGCCCAGCAGAAGCTCAAGCCAGGCTCGCCGGGCTGGGTCCGCGCGCAGGACATCATCAACTACAAAGCGCCGAGCAAGAAAAAGAAGTGAACTTTCTTTCGGCGGACAGCGACACACAGCGCCGCGCGTCATCCGGACGCGCAAAGGACGCTGTAGAACTTTAAACCTGATGCATGCCCCTTGCCAAAAATCGTTTCAGATTTTCGGAGGCATGCATAAGCCGAAACGGCTGGAGACCAAGGGACCATGAAAAAAGCACTTCTTCTCGGCACGACCGGCATCGCCGTCGCCCTCGCCATGCTGGCCTTCGGCCTCGCCGGTTCGCCAAATGCCGCACATGCGGAAACAGCGGCTACCACGGCCCTCGACAAGAAGCAGGTCGAGACGATCGTGCGCGACTACCTGCTCAACAACCCTGAACTGCTGCTCGAAATGCAGGGCGCTCTCGAAGCCAAGCAGAAGGAAGAGCAGCGCATCGCCAGCCTGAGCGTGATCAAGGAGAGCAAGGACGAAATCTTCAACTCGAAGTTCGACGGCATCGTCGGCAATCCCGACGGCAAGATCACTATCGTCGAGTTCTACGACTACAATTGCGGATACTGCAAACGCGCCCAGGCCGACATGAACGCGCTGGTCAAGACCAACCCCGACCTGCGCTTCGTGCTCAAGGAGTTCCCGATCCTCGGCCCGGACTCTCAGAAGGCCCATGTCGTGTCGATGGCCTTCCGCAAGTTGATGCCCGAGAAGTACGGCGAGTTCCACGACAAGCTGCTCGGCGGCGAAGGTCGCGCCGGCGAGGACAGCGCCATCAAGCTGGCGCTCGAGCTCGGTGCCGACGAGGCCAAGCTGCGCGAGGCGATGAAGGACCCCACGATCGGCGAAGCCTTCAACCGCACCTACGATCTCGCCAACAAGCTGCAGATCAGCGGCACGCCATCCTATGTCGTCGGCAACGAGGTCGTCTTCGGCGCACTCGGCCAGGATGTGCTGGCGGAAAAGATCGCCGCGGCAGCCGCCTGCCAGGCAAATTCCACCTGCTGAGCAAGCTTTGTTCAGCGCGAGCCGTTGTGGACAGCGCAAGAAGTCGCTTGCGCTCTTTCCGCGACGGCTTATGCCGATTATAGAGGGTCCGCCGCGCCAGAGAGGATCTGGCGGGTGGAAAGGTCTTTAATTTGAAAACGGTTTACGTCCTCAACGGTCCGAACCTTAACATGCTGGGCAAACGCGAGCCCGGGATTTATGGCGGCAAGACCCTGGCCGACATCGAAGCCGACTGCCAGGCGGCAGCCGCCTCGCTCGGCCTTGCGATCGAATTCCGCCAATCGAACCACGAGGGCGTCCTGGTCGACTGGATCCACGAGGCCGGCGAAAAAGCTGTCGGCATCGTGCTCAATGCAGGCGCCTACACCCACACCTCGATCGCGCTGCAGGACGCCATTCGTGCCGTCTCGCCCTTGCCGGTCGCCGAGGTGCACCTTTCCAACATCCACGCCCGCGAGCCGTTCCGCCACAAATCGATGGTGGCACCAGTGGCCGTGGGCATGATCTGCGGCTTCGGACCGCTCGGATACACGCTGGCGCTGCAGGCGCTGGCCGCCCGGCTCTGACCGGAAACAGGAAGAGAAAAGGCTAGAACATGGCGACGAAGAAGACCGATGGTGTTGATCAGCAGCTGGTCCGCGACCTCGCAGGGATCCTGAACGATACCAACCTGACCGAGATCGAAGTCGAACTCGGCGATCTCAAGGTGCGCGTGTCGCGCCAGGCAGCGGCTGCCGTCCAGGCTTACGCCGCGCCGGCGCCTCTCCCGCTTGCAGCCGCCGCACCGGTGGCCGCAGCGGCTGCCGCTGCCCCGGCTGCTGCCGTCGACAGCTCGAAGAACGCAGTGCCCTCGCCGATGGTCGGCACCGCCTATCTCGCGCCGTCGCCGGATGCCAAGCCGTTCATCGAGATCGGTTCGGTGGTCAAGGAAGGCCAGACGCTGCTGATCATCGAAGCGATGAAGACGATGAACCAGATTCCGTCACCGCGCTCCGGCACGGTCAAGGCGATCCTCATCGAAGACGCGCAGCCTGTCGAATACGGCATGCCGCTCGTCGTCGTCGAGTAAGCCGGAAGGCTGCGCGCAATGTTTCAGAAAATCCTGATCGCCAATCGCGGCGAAATCGCCCTCAGAGTGCTGCGCGCGGCCAAGGAGCTCGGCATCCAGACGGTTGCCGTGCACTCCACCGCCGACGCCGACGCCATGCATGTGCGCCTCGCCGACGAAAGCGTCTGCATCGGACCGCCGCCGTCGCGCGACAGCTATCTCAACATCCATCAGATCGTCGCGGCCTGCGAGATAACAGGCGCCGACGCCGTGCATCCGGGCTATGGCTTCCTGTCGGAGAACGCCAAGTTCGCCGACATCCTGGCTGCGCACAACATCACCTTCATCGGTCCCTCGGGCGACCACATCCGCATCATGGGCGACAAGATCGAAGCCAAGCGCACCGCAAAGCGCCTCGGCATCCCGGTCGTGCCCGGCTCGGAAGGTGCCGTCAGCGACGAGAAAGAAGCCAAGCGCGTCGCTGCCGAGATCGGCTATCCCGTCATCATCAAGGCATCCGCCGGCGGCGGTGGCCGCGGCATGAAAGTCGCGCTGACCGAAGCCGACCTCGAGATGGCGCTCGCCACGGCGCGCTCGGAAGCCGGTGCCGCCTTCGGCGACGACGCCGTCTACATCGAAAAGTACCTGCAGAAGCCGCGCCACATCGAAGTGCAGATTTTCGGCGACGGCGCCGGCAAGGGCGTCCATCTCGGCGAACGCGATTGTTCTTTGCAGCGCCGCCATCAAAAGGTCTGGGAAGAGGCCAATTCGCCCGCCCTCAACAGCGAAGAGCGCTCGCGCATCGGCGACATCTGCGCCAACGCGGTGGCCAATCTCGGCTATTCCGGCGCCGGTACGATCGAGTTCCTCTACGAGAACGGCGAGTTCTACTTCATCGAGATGAACACCCGCCTTCAGGTCGAGCACACGATCACCGAAGCGATCACCGGCATCGACCTCGTGCACGAGCAGATTCGCGTCGCCTCGGGCGGCGGCCTGTCGGTCACCCAGAACGACATCCGCTTCCACGGCCATGCCATCGAGTGCCGCATCAACGCCGAGGATCCACGCACCTTCGTGCCCTCGCCCGGCACGATTACGCATTTCCACACGCCCGGCGGCCTCGGCATCCGTGTCGATTCAGGCGTCTATTCCGGCTACCGGATCCCGCCATACTACGACAGCCTGATCGGCAAGCTGATCGTGCACGGCCGCAATCGCGTCGAATGCATGATGCGTCTCCGGCGCGCGCTCGATGAATTCGTGGTAGATGGTATCAAGACGACGTTGCCGCTGTTCCGCGAGCTTGTCGGTAACCCCGACATCGCAAATGGCGACTACGACATCCACTGGCTGGAAAAACATCTCGCGAAAGGCGAGTAGAATGAGGGTCGCATGACCCGACCTTATGCGCCCGGCTACGGCATACCCACGGACCTTCTTCTGAAGGCCTATGCGTCGGGCGTCTTTCCCATGGCAGAAAGCGCGTCGGATCCGGAAGTGTTCTGGGTCCGGCCCGAGACACGCGGCATCATCCCCTTCGACGGCTTCCATGTGCCGCACAGCCTCGCCAAGACGATCCGGCAGGGCCATTTCGAGATCCGCTTCGACAGCGACTTCGAAGGCGTCATCGACGCCTGCGCCGAACGGCGCGCAGGCCGCCTGTCGACATGGATCAACGCGCCGATCCGCGAGGCCTACACCCACCTTCACCGGATCGGCAACGCCCACTCCGTCGAGGCCTGGCGCGACGGCGAGTTGGTCGGCGGGCTCTACGGTGTCTCCCTGGGCCGCGCCTTCTTCGGCGAAAGCATGTTCTCACGCGAGACAGATGCGTCCAAGGTGTGCCTCGTCCACCTGGTGCAGCGGCTCAGAGAACGCGGCTTCCTGCTGCTCGATACGCAGTTCACAACCGATCACCTGAAGCGCTTCGGTGCGGTCGACGTGCCACGCGACAAATACGAGAAGCTGCTCGCCAAGGCGCTCCTCGGCGAAGCCACCTTCACGCCCTGAGGGCAAGCTAGCTCTTCGTCTGAGCCGCTTGCGTTATCGGCGTCTGGGCGTGGAACATCATCTTCCAGCCCTGCAGGCGATGGACGTAGCCCGTGCTCACCAGCGCCTGGTACGGCTCGCCATCTTCACGGATTGCCTTGGCCTCGTATGTCAGCATGACGATGTCGCTGCCCGGTTCGACGATTCCTTGCACCTTCATCTCGAGATTGCGCCAGCGGCGCGGCTTGGTCGCGGTGGCGGCAAGCTCGGCATTGCTCATCACGCCCGCCATCTCGGGAAAAGCGACAAGGCACTCCCTGTCGGCGTTTTCGGCAAAAAACTCCTGGTTCCCGGTCCAGAATTCCCGTTCGAGCTCAAGCAGTTCGTCACGGTTGACGGTCACGGCACGATCCTCCGCTGGCGTTGCTCACGACGCCAAACGTCAGGGGCCCCAAGCGGTTCCGAAAAAGGCTCAGTTGGTCTTGGCGGCTTCCGGAGCCGGAACGTCCGACTTCTGCTTGCAGGCCTTCAGCCAGACGTCATAGACGGCGTGCTCGACGGCGTTGAGGCCCGGGCTTTCGGCAAACATCCAGCCGGTGAAGATGCGCCTGATCTTGCGGTCGAGGGTGATCTCGTCGACTTCGACGAAGGAATCGGTCTTCGGCTCTTCGTTCTCGGGCCTGGAATAGCAGACGCGCGGCGTCACCTGCAGCGCGCCGAACTGCACGGTCTCGTCGACATAGACGTCGAAGGTGATGATGCGGCCGGTGATCTTGTCGATGCCGGCAAACTCGGCAACCGCGTTCTTGATCCGCTGCGGCGGGGCCGCGACCTTGGGTGCTGCCTGTGTCTCTGCAGGAGCAGGCTGGGCCTGATCGGGAGCAGGCTGCCCCTCACCCGGCAAGGGTGGGACGTCGATGGCAGGCAGATCGTCACCTTGCTCGACCTGCTGATCGAGCGGCAGCCGCTCGATGCTGTCCTGGGCCGTTGCCTGGCCAAGCGCTGCGCACAGCGTTGCCGCCACAAGTAGGGTTTTCGCCTTCGATCGTCCGCTCGACGGAATCCGGCCAGGAAAAATCATTCAGTCGTTACCGCCGTTGCGCCCGGAGTGTGTCCCACTCGCTGATTCCCACGCGCCAAGGCTAATCGCCTGACGCCAATGGGCAAGGAGTTAGCCGCCAATTGTGGCGACAAATGTCCGCGCCGTTAAGCTGTCTGTCTTAAGCGCCGGGCGTCCAGGCGTCGTAGTCGCCGGTGACCTGCGGGCGATGCGTATTGCCCAGCACCGAACCCTTCGGGCGGTAGGCGCCGCCGGTGCCGGTCAGATTCGGCTGATGCGGCTTCTGCCAGTCACGCGGAATGTAGTTGTCGCTCGGCGGCGCCACGTCGACACGATGGTGCATCCAGCCGTGCCAGCCGGGCGGAATCGTCGAGGCTTCGGCATAACCGTTGTAGATCACCCAGCGGCGCGTGCGGCCTTCCGAATCCTTGCCGCCTTCATAGTAGACGTTGCCGAACTCGTCCTGGCCCACCTTGGTGCCTTTGCGCCAGGTGTGGAAACGCGTGCCAAGGGTCTGGCCGTTCCACCAGGTGAAAAACTGGACAAGGAATTTCTTCATCGGATCCTCGCGGCAGGCGCGTCGAAAGTCTCCTGCTTATGGCGTCACGCCGGCGCGAAGGCAAGAGATTAGACGCCGCAACCTGGTGCCTGCGACGATTGGCAGACGATCCATCAACACCTACTGTTCACGGTGAGCACCAGAATGGACGCAATCCATGCCCTTCATGCAGATCCTCGAAATGCTGAGCATGCTGGTGACGATCTTCGGCCTGCCGCTGGCGATCTTCATCTTCGTCTTCGAACAGCGCAAGGCGCGGGTCAACGAAGAGGAAGAAATCTACCAGATGCTCTCAGACGGCTACACCAACTTCCTGACGCTGTCGCTCAACCATTCCGACCTCTACCTGCAATCGCAGACCGCAACGAAGGACCTGACGGCCGAACAAAAGGACCGGCTGCTCGCCATGTTCGCAATCCTGATCTCCCTGTTCGAACGTGCCTATCTCGTCGCCTACGAACCCGGCATGTCCGATCGCAAGCGCCGCCGCTGGGCATCCTGGGAGGATTTCATGCGCGAATGGTGCCGGCGCGAGGATTTTCGCAACGCCCTGCCCCAGCTCCTGCCAGGCGAAGACCCCGCGTTCGCCGTCTACATCAGGCGCCTTGCGCAGGAAGAGGCAGAGCCGCGCTCGTCCTGATGGACGATGCCATTTCGCACTTGCTCACGTTTTCATCTCGCACTTGCAAAGTAATTAGCCGGTCCTTAAAGGACTCTCGCCCTGACAGGGCTCACGGACCGGCCTTGGCCGGAAACGTCGAGGGAGGAAAAGACATGGCTTCCGACGCGCCTGCGGCTGCCGGCCGCATCACGCCCGCCGCTCTGCTGGCCCGCAAGGGCAAGGAGCCCATCGTCTGTCTCACCGCTTACACCTATCCGATCGCCCGGCTGCTCGATCCGCATGTCGATCTGCTGCTCGTCGGTGACAGCGTTGCGATGGTGCTGCATGGCCATCCCAACACGCTGGGCGCGACGATGGACATGATGGTCGCCCACGGCCAGGCGGTGATGCGCGGCGCGTCCCGCGCCTGCGTCGTCGTCGACATGCCCGCCGGCAGCTACGAGGACAGCGTCGAAAACGCCGTCACTTCCGCCGGCCGCATCATGCGCGAAACCGGCTGCGATGCCGTCAAGCTCGAAGGCGGCGTGGCAATTGCCGCGCAGATCGCAGCCATCGTCGCATCAGGCATTCCCGTCATGGGCCATATCGGGCTGTTGCCGCAGTCGGTCGAAAAGGAAGGCGGCTACAAGATCAAGGGCCGCTCCGAGGCCAATGCCGAGGCGCTTTATGCCGATGCCAGGGCGGTCGAGGCGGCGGGCGCCTTTTCGGTCGTCATCGAAGGCACCGTCGAGCCGGTTGCGGCCGAGATCACCCGGCGCATCACTATTCCCACCGTCGGCATCGGCGCCAGCCCCGCTTGCGACGGCCAAGTGCTGGTCATCGATGACGCCATTGGCCTGACCGTCGACCGGGTGCCCAAATTCGTCAAGGAATACGCGCATTTGCGCGATGTCGTCGCTGACGCCGCCGCGTCCTACGCTCGCGACGTCCGCAGCCGCGCCTTTCCCGGCCCCGAGCACCTGTTTTCGCTGAACAAGGACAAGGCATGACCATTGTCGTCGAAACCATCGCCGCCCTCCGCGCCCAGGTGCGGGCATGGCGTGCCGAAGGACTGAAGGTCGCGCTGGTGCCGACAATGGGCGCGCTGCATGACGGCCATGTCTCGCTGATGCGTGCCGCCCTTGAGCGCGCCGACCGTTGCGTCGTCTCGATCTTCGTCAATCCGCGCCAGTTTGCGCCGACCGAAGACCTCGACAAATATCCGCGCCAGTTGGCGCTCGACCTCGACAGGCTGGAAAAGGCGGGCGTCCACCTCGCCTTCACGCCCGGTGTCGAGGAGGTCTACCCGCAAGGCTTTGCCACCTCGATCTCGGTCGGCGGCCCGTCGGCCGGGCTCGAGACCGATTTCCGGCCGGCTTTCTTCGACGGCGTCGCCACCGTCGTCGGCAAGCTGTTCATCCAGTCGGAGCCCGACCTCGCCGTGTTCGGCGAGAAGGACTACCAGCAGCTCTGCGTGGTGAAGAAGCTTGTGCAGGACCTGAACCTGCCGCTGGAGATCGTGGGCTCGCCGACGATCCGCGACAGCGAGGGCCTCGCCATGTCGTCGCGCAACGCCTATCTCAGCGCCCAGGAACTCGAGATCGCGCGCCGATTGAACAAGATCCTGCGCAAGGCAGCGTCCGCCCTTGAAGGCGGTGCCGACGAGGCGGTGACGATGGCCGCCGCGCGGCAGGACGTGCTGGAAGCCGGATTCGATGCCGTCGACTATGTCGCCGCGCGCCAAAGCGACACGCTCGCGCCATGGCAACGCGACACGGACGGTCGAGTGCTGGTTGCGGCCCGCCTCGGCAAGACGCGTCTCATCGACAATGTCGAGATTTCGGCCAGCTAAGTCCGGCCTGTATCAGCCCAGCTTCTTCTCGAAGATCAGCGCCGGAATGCCGGACTGGTCGGCGCCGCAATTGGCAGTCGCACCGGCATGGGCGAAACCATTTGCTTCGTAGAAGGCAATGGCGCCTGCATTTGCCTCTTCCACTTCGAGCCGCAACATGCGCGCCTCGGGAAAGCACTGTTCGATCTCGTCGAGCAGCAGCCGACCGACGCCGGCCCGCTGGTGGCGCGGCAGCACATAAAGTTGGTGCAGCATGACTGTCTTGGCGTCACCGGATGCCGCCGCGAAGGCCATGCCGGCGATGGTCTTGCCGTCGTCGGCAACAAGAAACTCGGAATTCGGCCGCGTCAGCCGCGCCTTGAGCGACGCCAGCGAATGCCACTCTGCCGTGATTTCATCGACCCGCTCGACGCCATAGATGGCGTCGTAGGTCGCGTGCCACGTGTCGGCGAGCAGCGCCTTGATCGTCTCAAGGTCGCGCTCGCTCGCCGTGCGTACGAACATCGCTATTCCTCGATGCCGAGCTTGGCCTTGACCAGGTCGTTGACCGCCTGCGGATTGGCCTTGCCGCCGGTCGCCTTCATCACCTGGCCGACGAACCAGCCGGCCATTGTCGGCTTGGCGCGGGCCTGGTCGGCCTTGTCGGGGTTGGCGGCGATGACGTCGTCGACGGCCTTTTCGATGGCGCCGGTGTCGGTCACCTGCTTCATGCCGCGGCTCTCGACCAGCTCCTTGGGGTCGCCGCCCTCGTTCCAGACGATCTCGAACAGGTCCTTGGCGATCTTGCCGGAGATCGTGCCTTCCTTGATCAGGTCAATGATGGCACCGAGCTGATCCGGAGAAACAGGTGCGTTTTCGATATCCTTGCCGGCCTTGTTGAGCGCGCCGAGCAGATCGTTGATGACCCAGTTGGCGGCCGCCTTGCCGTCGCGGCCGCTTGCCACCTTCTCAAAATAGTCGGCGATCGACTTTTCGGAAACCAGAATCGAGGCGTCATAGACCGACAGGCCGAGCGAGGTGACCAGGCGATCCTTCTTGTCGTCGGGCAGCTCGACGAGGTCCTTGGCGAGCGCGTCGACATAGGCCTGGTCGAATTCCAGCGGCAGAAGGTCCGGATCGGGGAAATAGCGGTAGTCGTGCGCCTCTTCCTTCGAGCGCATCGAACGCGTCTCGCCCTTGTTCGGGTCGAACAGGCGGGTTTCCTGGTCGATCTTGCCGCCATCCTCGAGAATGGCGATCTGGCGACGTGCCTCATATTCGATAGCCTGGCCGACGAAACGGATCGAGTTGACGTTCTTGATCTCGCAGCGCGTACCGAACTCGCCACCCGGACGACGCACCGAAACGTTGACGTCGGCGCGCATCGAGCCCTCGTCCATGTTGCCGTCGCAGGTGCCGAGATAACGCACGATGGTGCGCAGCTTGGTGACATAGGCCTTTGCCTCGTCCGACGAGCGCATGTCCGGCTTGGAGACGATCTCCATCAGCGCCACGCCCGAACGGTTGAGGTCGACGTAAGACATTGTCGGATGCTGGTCGTGGATCGACTTGCCGGCGTCCTGTTCGAGATGCAGGCGCTCGATGCCAATCTCGATGTCCTCGAACTCGCCCTTGCGGTCAGGGCCGACGGAGATGGTGATCTTGCCCTCGCCGACGATCGGCTGCTTGAACTGTGAGATCTGATAGCCCTGCGGCAGATCGGGATAGAAGTAGTTCTTGCGGTCGAACACCGACTTCAGGTTGATCTGCGCCTTGAGGCCGAGGCCGGTGCGGATCGCCTGCTTGACGCATTCCTCGTTGATGACGGGCAGCATGCCGGGCATTGCCGCGTCGACCAGGCTGACATTGGCGTTGGGCTCGGCGCCGAACGCGGTCGACGCACCGGAGAACAGCTTGGCTTCCGAAGTGACCTGGGCATGGACCTCCAGGCCGATGATGACCTCCCAGTCACCGGTGGCACCGGAAATGAAGCGCTTGGCGTCGGGCGTGCGGGTATCGATGAGGGACATGGCGGCCTGCGTCATTGGATCGAGAAGATGCGGATCGAGAAGTACGAAACGCATAGTTTAGTGTGCGCCTTCGCTAGTGCAAACAGCCAATGGAGGCAAGCGCTGCCTGCGCGGCAAGGCTGCGGCTTGCGTTCTCATCTCGCTTCAGGACATCGCTTCGGCGGCGACAAGGCCTCTTGGCAGGTCGACCTTGACCACAAGCCCGGTCGGCCTGTTGTCGTCGAGCGCTATCCTGCCGCCATGGCCGTGCACGATGTCGGCGACGATCGACAAGCCCAGGCCGAAGCCGCGCCTGGCGCTCGCGCCGCGTGAGGCGTCGACCTTGTAGAAGGGTTCGAATACACGCGCCCGCACCGTTTCGGGGATTCCGGGGCCGTTGTCGCTGACCTCGATCAGCACCGCGTCGTCGGTGGCGGTCAGCACCACCTCGACATTGGGCGCGAACTTGACGCTGTTGTCGCAGAGATTTGTTCGTCATTGGCTGTGGCGCGATCTGCTGCCCAAGCCGTATCCGGGGCGAGAATCCCGATGACCATAACCGCCAGCGACATGCGGAAAGCAACCGGTGCAGTATCTATATTTGCGGACATGCGTACTCCGAAGCCTGAGATGGGCGCCCCGCCCCACCGGGCGTTGCACCCGACGCGACCAGTCATCCCAATTCGGAACCCGTGCCGGTATGAAGTAATGTCAAGTCTTGTTGCAGCGATGCCGGCATCGGCAACAGATCCGCCAGCCAGCAACCCGACCGCGCGGGTCGGTGGGCTGGCATTTCGCCTGCTTCGTTGCTATATCCTGGCCATCCCTATGGAGTGTGGATGTTCTATTCGTCTGAGCCCTGCTGAGGCCCCAGCCTTCTCCTGAAGGCGGGGCATGAAAACCTGAAACCCCGTGCCGTGAGTTCTCGCGGCGGCGGCATTTTTCTTTGGCCCATCGGCCAGGTTTTCCAGGACTCATCAAGAATGGACATCTCGCGCACGGAACAGCGCATCCTCCACCTGCTCGCCCAGGGCGGACGTATCGAAATCGAGAAGAACGACAAGAGCAAGATCGAGGCAGCCATCTGCCTCACCCGCGATGGCTGGCGCTATCCGGGCTTCGATCTCGACCTTTTCAGGAAACTGAAGCGAAAGAAGGCTGTTTCTTCTTCCGATGGCGGCCCCTATCGCATCACACGGCGCGGACTCGAACTCGTCCGCTCCGAACTCGACAACAGGTAAAAGGCGGCATCGCCGGCCGGGATCAGTCCTGGCCGGCGCAAGCCCTGCGTGCTCCTGAGCTCAGGCGGTGGCGATGTAGGCCTTGATTTCCTCTGCCTCCCGCTCGACATCCTCGATGCGGCGCTTGACCACGTCGCCGATCGACACGATGCCGTAGAGATAACCGTCGCGCTCGACAGGTAGGTGGCGGAATCGGCCGACCGTCATGATCTCCATGACCTGGTTAACCGTGTGGTTCTCGTTGCAGATCTTGACCTTGGGGGTCATCACGTCGCGCACCGCCTTTTCAAGGGCGGCACCACCTTCCTTGCCGATGATACGGACGACGTCGCGCTCGGACAGGATGCCGACGATCTTGCGGTCGCCATTGGTCACGACCAGGGCACCGATACGGTGTTCGGCAAGAATGCGAACCGCTTCCGACAGCTGTACATTGGGCCCAATGGTAAAAACGTCGTGGCCCTTCTTCTCGAGAATTGCCTTCACAGTCATCGTGGCCTCCTGCTGCTGTCGATCAGTCAAAACACTCCATGCCGGCCCACCGGGCCAACTGCATCGTGCGCTGCATTGGGTCGCATTTCAAGTAAAACGCGCTCAGGCAAACTCGCGCCTGCGGTCGAAAAACCTGATGCCCAGAAAGCCCGCCAGGAAGCCGCCTATATGGGCTTCCCAAGCGATCTGATTGTCGACGCCAGGGGTGAAACCGACGATCCCGGTGACTAGGTTGATGACCATCCACACGCCCAAGAAGGTCATTGCCGTCCGTGAGCGGAAGACATCGCGGATCGGCAGCGGCGCGCCTGCAAAAGCCGGCTTGCCTTGCGAACGGTCGACCTGGAAGCTGAAACGCGCGGCAGCCCCCATCATGCCTGAAATCGCGCCCGAGGCGCCGACGAGCGGCGAGGCATCGGTCGAATGCAGCACATAGTGCAGCGCCACCGCCGCAAGCGTCGTGACGGCGAAGAACGCCGAGAACCGAGCGACCCCGAGTCGGTTGGCAAGCGGCGAGCCGAACGCTGCCAACCACACCATGTTGATGATCAGGTGGGCGAAGCCGCCATGCAGGAAGGCATAGGTCAGCGGGCTGGTGAAAGCCCAGATTTCGAGATCATATTGGCCCGAATAGCGGATCGGAATGAAAGCTGCCCGTACCACCAGGGCAAAATCCTGGTCGGAGCTGAGGACATAGACACGGATCAGATGGATCGCCACGCAGGCGCCGATGATCGCAATGACGATGGCTGGCAGGTTGAACACCGGTTCGCGGCGCTGCGGCTCGGCCTCGATGATCTCAGGCGCGTCGTTCTGTCTTGCTGGTTCGCTCATGCACTTCCGATTCGTTTGTGGTCCGGCGTGCGCCAGCCTCGTTCCATCTAGTGCAGGCCGGCCGAAAGCGCAAAAAAGAAGCCGCCCAGGGTTGCCCCTGGACGGCTGGTCGAGCCCCCCTGCCCGTCCCCAAAAGTAACTCTTGACTGAAGTGCTGCCGACCGCGCCTGCGCGGCCACTTCATGGAGTGAATGGAACGTGCCACGTAAGCCTGGGCACAGCAACGTAAACCCTTTGTTAACCTTAACGATCCCGACCCGTTAACAACTGTTACCAAGACTGGCACGCGTCCTGCTCCGCGCCTCATGTAGTCCTCAAGAATGAAGCGATTCTGTCCAGAGATGGCACATCAGGCACAGAAACGCTCGGAGCGGAGCAATATGAAACAGAAAGGATCGCTGGCACTGTTCCAATATTGGAACCGCCTTCGCGACGGCCGACCCGCACCTAAACGGACGGAAGTCGAGCCGGCCGAGATCAAGGCCCTGCTTGCAGACACTTTCATCCTCGAGCGCGACACCCGCGGCGAAGCGGTCTTCCGCCTCGCCGGCACCCGGCTGTGCGCCACCTTCGGCCGCGAGCTCAAGGGCTTTTCGTTCCCCTCGCTGTGGCGTCAGAAGGACCAAAGGCTGATGGCACGCCTTGCCTATGGTGTGTTCCAGCAGAAGTCCGTGGTGGTAATCAACTTCGAAGGCTTCACCTCCAGCCTGCGCGCAACGAGCTTCGAAATGCTTCTGCTGCCGCTCGATGGCGGCATCGAAAACCCGCGCAGCCTGGGCGTCCTGTCGAGCGTCGACCGGCCGTTCTGGCTCGGCTCCGATCCGCTCACCGATGCCTCCATCGAAAGCGTGCGCGTCGTCGATCCGGACCTGGAGCCGATGTTCCTCAAGAACCGTCCGGCGGTCACCGTGCCATCGCTCGCACCGAGCGATAGCGCCCTTTCCGGCGAGCCGAGCCCGCTCGATGGCGCGCGCCGGATACGCCACCTGTTCGTTCTCGAAGGCGGACGCGAAGAATAGCGCAAGCGGGCGACCCCAGAGGCCCGCTGCTAGGCGTTTTGTTAACCTCTTTGGCTCTAGTTTCGCCCAATAGCTCCCCGATGCGGTTCGGCGGGAGTTTGCAGATATGAGGGTAACATGAGGCCAGCGGCGATTGACTACGCGCCGTCACGGGCGGAACGACGCAACTTCCAGCGCGTCCGCGTGAAGATCTATGGTCGCTTCATGCTCGAGGATCGAACCGAGCATGCCGGCCAGGTCGTCGACATGTCGCCCGGCAACGTCGCCTTCCGCACCGACCGCTCAGGCGCCGCAGGCGAAAAAGTCATTGCCTATATCGACCATATCGGCCGCGTCGAGGGCGTCATCACCCGCACGCTATCGGACGGCTTCGCCATGACCGTCATCGCCTCCGAGCGCAAGAAGGACAAGCTGGCGGCCCAGTTGACCTGGCTTGCCAACAAGCACGAACTCGACCTGCCGGAAGACCGCCGCCACGAGCGCGTCGCCCCGCGCAATCCGATCAGCGCGCTGCAGCTCATGGATGGCCGGCAATATCCCTGCCGCATCATCGACCTGTCGCTCTCAGGTGCTGCCATCGAGATCGAGGTTAAGCCGGCGATCGGCGTCCAGGTCACGCTCGGCACCATGCGGGGCCAGATCGTCCGCCACTTCGAAGACGGCGTCGCCATCGAATTCGCCGTCATCCAGCGCCCCGAATCGCTCGACACCGAGTTCAACCGCCCGCGCACCTGACTGCGCCCAGTTTTCATAAAAAGGCACAGCCTGACCTTCCGCCGAAGGTCAGGCTGTTTGTATTTTGACCCAGGCACATCCGAAAGCGCACAAGCGTAGCGTTCCAGAACAACGGCAGCGGCTCGAATGCTGTTTCATTCCAGCACAGACAAGCCCGCGACTGCCTCTCCGGCGTCACCTCCCCGGCATCACGCTCCTCACCATCACAGCATGGATCCTCGGGGCAGGCCTCTGGGATGACGAAGCGGAGAGGCAGCTCCGGACAAACCGGGCTTGCCACCCAAGCCCGCGAAACAGGTCATGCCACTCGGACCTGATTGCCCGATCCCTGCGGCACGCAGCGTCGTCATGCCAAATTCGATAAAAATGTAATCAAATTTTCCGCAAGTTTTATTCTTATTCTATTCTTTGTTTCCGCAATTTCTCTTTTGTTTTTACTCAACATCTACTTCGCAGTTTTGCGTCAAATAAATCCGGACCTGTCATTGTCACCTCAAACGGGGAGACAACAAAATGAACATGCGTCGGGGATGGCTTCTGCTTCTGGCCACGACAATTCAGGCAGGCGCCGTCAGCGCCGCCATGGCGACACCGGCAGTCATGCAGACCAACGGCCGCACCACCCAGCCGGTCGGCCACTATGAGCTGTGCAAGCGCTCGCCGATCGAGTGCAATGAAAAGACCGCAAGCAGCAAGCCGGTCGAGCTGACCCGCAGCCTGTGGAAGGCGATGATTGCCATCAACGACAAGGTCAACACCGACGTCGCGCCGCGCACCGACATGGAAATGTGGGGCCAGGAAGAAGTCTGGTCCTATCCCGACAACGGCGCCGGCGACTGCGAGGACTATGTTCTGGAAAAGCGCCGCAACCTGATGGAGCTGGGCGTCCCCGCCGGCAATCTGCTGATCACCGTCGTGCGCCAGCCCAATGGCGACGGCCATGCAGTCCTGACGGTGCGAACCAGCCTCGGCGAATACATCCTCGACAACCTCGACACGCGGGTCCAGGCCTGGGACGAGACCGAATACACCTATCTCAAGCGCCAGTCGGAGCGGAATTCGGGCGTCTGGATTGCGATCAACGACGGCCGCGCCGACGCGGTGGCGTCGGTTCGCTAAGCGCAGCAGCCCCGGGCGCGCCCTATGAGAGGCGCGCCAAGGCAGCCGCAGCCCTATGAATCGGTGCATGGCATTCCGAAAATCGGCCCCGGTTTTCGGGGGCATGCGCTGGTGAGAAAACCCGGTCGCGTCCCCACCCTCCCCGTCCCCAACGACCGGGTCTAGGAGCCGGCCCATCCCCGGGCCGGCTCCGCCTTTTCAGGCAAGCCAGAGTGCAAACGAAATGCCGCCGGGCAAGGTGGTCTGGCTCAAGATAAGCCCGCGGTCGCGGGGATGAGTTTCCCTGGCTGCGAAAATGCCGAAACGCAGCGGCTGTGTTCAGAAGCCTGGCGTCGCTGCGCCGCGCGGCGCAGCCTTCGCGAGTCGGCCGTCTCGCCTAGTCCTCGCGCTTCTTCAGCCCGCCGGAAAACCGGCGCTGGTTGGCGACGTAATCGTCCGCGGACTTGCGCAGCCGGTCGGCGGCTGCGTCATCGAGTGTGCGGATCACCTTGGCGGGGGAGCCGACAATCAGCGAATTGTCGGGAAATTCCTTGCCTTCTGTCACCAGTGCACCGGCACCGACAAGGCAGTTCCTGCCGATCCTGGCGCCATTGAGCACGATCGCGCCCATGCCGATCAGCGAATTGTCGCCGACCGTGCAGCCATGCAGGATAGCCCTGTGGCCGATGGTACAGCCCTCGCCGATTGTGAGCGGAAAGCCCGGATCGGTGTGCATTACCGTATGTTCCTGGACATTGCTGCGGGCGCCGATGGTGATCGGCTCGCGGTCGCCGCGGATGGCTGTCCCGAACCAAATGCCGACGTCGCGCCCGATCCTGACATCGCCAACCACCGCCGCATCGGGCGCGATCCAGCTGGTGGCGCGGTCCTCGAACTGCGGCTCGACCCCGTCGATTGCGTAAAGCGGCATCGTCAATTCCTTTTCTTTGGCGCGCGCAACCTATGGAGCGCATCGCCACAAGGCAAGCGTGCAACACAGCCTTAACGCGCCATTAACCATGCGCACGCAATGTCGAACAGATATCGGGCTCCCGAACGAACGGGAGCTGGGGTTACCGGCCCGGCAAGGCGCATGACGCGAAGGCAAATGCCAGCCGTGGCCGCTCTGGAGACATCAGATGAAGCAAGAGACGGCCGACAATTCCGGTTTCGACGTCGTCGATTCGGCGCTGATGATGAAGGTCTTCTACGGCTTTGCCGTGCTCGCCATACTTTCGGTGGCGATCAGTCTGGGCGGCCGCTGGTTCGGCCAGACCATCGCCATGGCCGGCTACACAGATGAGGTCGCACCGCGCGAAATCGTCATCGGCAACGACGTCATTTCAGCCCCCGCCAACATGATCCGCTTCGAGAAGGCCCGCCGCGACGGCATTGCCGGGCGCCTCGATCTCTATCTGCGCTGGCCCGAAATGGACGGCTACAGCGAGGCGGCACGGCCGGCATTCAACAATCTCGACGGCCACAAGCGCATCGTCTTTCTCAGCCTAGAACCGCGCATGATGACCCGCGACATGAGCGGCCGTCTTGCGCCAATCTACAGCGAACTGACCGTCAAGCCGGGCGTACCGGGCCCCGAAGGCATGACGCTGTTCGGCTTCACCGAGAACTCAGGCTATCTCAACGAGGTGCTTGCGGTTGCCGCGCGCAACGGCGAACCACCCTTCGTCGCTCGCTGCCTCAGCGGCACGGAGGCTGAGGAATCGCTCGCGCCTTGCGAGCGCGACGTCTTCGTCGGCAAGGATCTGAGCCTGACCTACAGATTTCCGAGGGAGCTTCTGGGAGAGTGGCGTGCGCTGGACCGGGCGGTGATCGCCAAGGCGAATGCCATGCTGCACGTGAAGTAGCTGCCGCGCGAACGTCGCCGCGCGGCGCAGGGGCCGAGCGATTGGTCAGCCCAGATCGACGTCGAGGATCGCCATCGAGAAATTGTAGTCGCCGTCGTCCTCGTCCTTGAAAACGATGCCGAGGAATTCGTCGCCGATATAGACCTCAGCCGAGTCGTCCTTGCGCGGACGTGCCTTGACCTGAAGGTTGGGGTTCTGGAACTGACGCTTGAAATAGGCGTCGAGTTTTCGGATTTCTTCCGGCTTCAACTGGCTTCTCCGGCTTGTCGTTAAGAGACGCGCTTCTGACACGCCAACCATGGCGCTGTAAAGGCAAGGCTTGGCTTACCCCCGCGCAAATCGCGCCAGCGCCCGTCACGGGCGCCGGCACGCAATCTCAGATATCGAAGCTGACGACGTGATCCATGGTCTGCGACGGCAGCAGCTGGTCCATCTGGCTCGACGGTCGGTCGCAGCCGGTTTCGCCGACGACGCGCGCCGGAACACCTGCCACCGTCTTGTTGTGCGGCACCGGCGACAGCACCACCGAACCCGCGGCGATCTTGGAGCAGTGGCCGACCTCGATGTTGCCGAGGATCTTGGCGCCGGCGCCGATCAGCACGCCGTAGCGAATCTTTGGGTGGCGGTCGCCCCCGGCCTTGCCGGTGCCGCCCAGCGTCACGCCATGCAGGATCGAGACGTCGTCCTCGACGACGGCGGTTTCACCGACGACGAGACCGGTGGCATGATCGATGAAGATGCCCTTGCCCATGCGCGCGGCCGGGTTGATGTCGGTCTGGAACACCGAGGACGAGCGGCTCTGCAGATAGAGCGCGAAATCCTTGCGGCCGCGGTTCCACAGCCAGTGCGCCAGGCGATGCGTCTGGATGGCGTGGAAGCCCTTGAAGTAGAGCACGGGCATCAGATAGCGGTCGCAGGCGGGATCGCGATCGTAATAGGCCTGGATGTCGGTGCGCACCGTGTCGCTCCACTCCGGCCGATCTTCCAGCATGGCATAGAAGGTCTGGCGGATCAGGTCGGCGCCGAGATCCTGATGCGCCAGGCGCTCGGCCAGACGGTGGATCACCGCTTCCTCGAGCGTGTCCTGGTTCAGGATCGTGGCATAAAGAAATGCCGCCAGCAGCGGGTCGCCCGCAACCGCATCGGTCGCTTCGTCACGCACCGATCGCCAGATCGGATCGACCGGCTTCACCGAGCTTGGGCGCGCTGCGGATATGGTGTTCATCGACGGTCTCCGTTCACTGCCGGCTTGTGCATTCCCGCGCGGGACATATAAGCCAGATGTTAGCACGATTGAACTCAATTTTCCTTAGTGCTCGATCAAGTGGATTTGGTTCGCGGATATTCAAGGCGCCATGGAAACTGAACCCTTGCTGGTCACGACGGCCGGTGGCGTTGCCACGATCGTCATCAACCGCCCGTCGCGCAAGAACGCCGTCACCCAGGCGATGTGGGTCGACCTGGCCCGTCATGTCCTCCTGTTGTCGTCCAATCCCGACATCCGTGTCATCGTCCTCAGCGGCGCGGGCCAGGACTTTTCCGCCGGCGCCGACATCTCCGAATTCGATACATTGCGCGGCGATGCCGACAGTGCACGCGCCTATGAGGCGACAAATTCGGCGGCCTTCGCCGCCCTGCGCAACAGCGCCATTCCCGTCATCGCGGCGATCCGCGGCATCTGCTTCGGCGGCGGCTTCGGCCTGGCGGCGGCCTGCGACCTGCGCATCGCCACGCCGGACGCCCTGTTTGCCGTGCCCGCGGCACGCCTTGGCCTCGCCTACCCGCAGGACGCGATGGGCGACATCGTCTGGGCCGCCGGACCGCAGATGGCGAGATATCTCACCTACACCGCCGGCCGCATCGATGCGCAGGCAGCCCTCTCTGCAGGGTTCCTGCTCGAAACCGTCGAACCCGAGCGTTTCGATGCCCGCGTCGGCGAGATCAGCAGGACAATTGCCGAGAATGCGCCCCTGTCGGTGCGCGCCTCCAAGGCGGCAATCCGCGCGGTGTTGAGCCGTGACGCAGGCGACACAGCCCTTGCCCGGGCCGCCGGCGACGCCACCTTTCTCAGTGACGACTATGCCGAGGGCCGCGCCGCCTTTGCCGGCCGGCGCACACCCGTGTTCAAGGGGCGGTGACATGTCTTTGATCGACGACGCCACCAAGGCGGAACTGACCGCCCTCTATCAGGCCGACGACCGCCATTACCACGGCATCCGCCACATTGAGGCTTTGCTGGGGCTGCTGACGGAGTATCGCGCCCAGTTCGCCGATGCCGAGGCGGTCGAGGCGGCGATCTGGTTCCATGACGCGATCTATGACAGCCGCGCCAAGGACAATGAGGCGCAAAGTGCAGCGCTGGCCGCCGACAGGCTCAATGGGCGGGTCGACGCCGCTCGCCTCGCCGGCATCGTCAGGATGATCGAGGCCACCGCCAGCCATGAGGTGCCTGCATTCGAAGATGCGGCAGCCAAGGTCGACGCAGCCCTTTTGCTCGACATGGATCTGTCGATCCTCGGTGCCCCGGCTGACATCTTCGACGCCTATGAAGACGCCGTCAGGCGCGAATATGACTGGGTCAGCGACACCGACTGGTGCGCCGGTCGCGGTGCGGTGCTGCGCAATTTCCTGGCGCGGCCTCGTATTTTCCATACCGACATCTTCGTGACGCGGTTCGAAGCCGAAGCACGAGCCAACATGGAGCGCTCGCTGACAAGGCTGGGCGGCTGACGCTCAGAGCGGGTGCTCGGCATAAAACTCCAGAACGCGCTTCTTGAACGTCCTGTCGCCGACGGCCAACATGTGGTCGCGGCCTTCAATATCGAAGCTTTCGCCATGCGGCATCAGGCGTGCCAGTTCCTCGGGAGAGCCGGCGATATCGTCCTTGGTGCCGACGGCGACCAAGGTCGGCTGCATGATCCGCCTGATGTCGTTGTCGGTCACCAGTTCGCGTGAGGTCGAAATGCAGGCGGCAAGTGCCTTTTTGTCGCTGCGCGTCTGGTCGGCGAAGGCGCGGAACATCCTGGCCCGCGACTGTGTGATCGCAGCAGGGTCCTCGGCCAGCAGTGCGGCGGCGATCGGGTCCCAGTCGCCGACACCGTCGACCATGCCGATGCCGAGCCCGCCGAACACCAGCGTCGCCACCCGGTCGGGCGCCTCCAGCGCCATGAACGCCGAGACGCGCGCGCCCATCGAATAGCCCATGACATGGGCACGCTCGATGCCGAGATGGTCGAGCAGGGCCACCGCATCGCTGGCCATCTTGCTCGGCGTGTAGTCGGCCTCGTTGTAACTCTTGGTCGAGCCGCCATGGCCGCGATGATCGAAGGCGACGGCGCGGTATCCGGCTTCGGTCAGCGTCTTGAACCAGCCCGGCGACACCCAGTTCACGAAGTGGCTGGAGGCAAAGCCATGGATCATCAGCACCGGCTCGCCGCTGCCGGCGCCCGCCGGCGGCAGGTCGAGAAACGCCAGGTCGAAACCTTCATGGAAAAAATGATCGATAGCCATCGTTGCTCCGAATGGTCTTTGGCCCAGGTCTGGCGTCAGCCCGGATTGCCGGCGGCAGCCGTGATTGCGCGATGCCTGAGCCTGACGCCGTCGGCAATGCCTGACCTGGCTGCCGTGCCGGCCTTGAGTTCGAGCACGAAGCGCGCCGGCTCGTCGGGTGCAATGACCGCTTCCGAAAATGGCGTGCCCGGCAGGACGTCGAGCACCTTGCCGTCGGGACCGACAAAGACCAGGTCAAGCGGCAATGGCGTGTTCTTCATCCAGAAGCCGACCGGCTGGGTCTGCTCGAACACGAACAGCATGCCCTGGTCGTCGGCAAGGTCCTTGCGGAACATCAGTCCCATCGAGCGTTCGCCCGGCTCGTCGGCAATCTCGATACGGAACGGCACGTCGCCCCTGGCGGTGGCAGCGATCAGTGGCTCGGCATCGACCGGCAGCTTCATCGCCTCCTGGGCAATGCTGGCCCCGGTGGCAACCAATGAAACGACAAAGGCCGGCGCCGCAAACAATGCAGCGCCGAGGGCTCCGGCCAGCAGCGAATTGCGTGTGATCATTATATCCATCTTCGGGGCGCGTTCGCGTTTCTGGTCAGGCCGATCCGAAAATGGTGGATTTCGAGAACCGGAGCAGAGCTGACATTCAGGTCCGTGAGCGCCGGAAGCGCAGAAAGCCGCCATTTGCAGGCCGGCTTCACCTGAAACCTAGTGCGAAACCGGCAAGGTCCCTAGATCGGGGTGAATTTCGGCAGCCATAAGGCCTTTGTCGCCCTTGCCGAAACGAACCAGCACCACCTGCCCCGGCCGAAGCTCGGTGACGCCGAAGCGACGCAGCGTTTCCATGTGGACGAAGATGTCCTCGGTGCCTTCACCGCGCGTCAGGAAGCCAAAACCCTTGGTACGGTTGAACCACTTGACCAGCGCGCGCTCGAGCCCGCTTTCCGGCGTGACCGAGACATGAGTGCGCTGTTCCTGCATTTCGGCGGGGTGCACTGCGGTCGAATTGTCGATGGAGAGCACGCGGAAGGCCTGCAGGCCGCGGTCGCCCTGCTTGACCAGGCAAACGACGCGGGCGCCTTCGAGCGCCGTCTGGAAGCCGTCGCGGCGCAGGCAGGTGACATGCAGCAGCACGTCGCTGCCAATTCCGTTGTCGGGAAGAATGAAGCCGTAGCCCTTGGCCACGTCAAACCATTTGATGGCGCCCGAAAGCTCGACCAGACCGACACCGTCGTGGCTGTCGTCGAGCTCGAAAGCGTCACGGCCAGTGCCGTTCTGCACCACGAGAGAGGCCTTTTCCCCCATCAGAACGCCCCCTTTCCTTGCAAACGCCATTACTGATTCTTGAGATAAGATTAACACTTCCGTTTTGGTCTTACGCAAGGGCCGACCGGCCATTTTTCGACTTGCCCCCCGGATAGCCACAAGCTTCGCGCCAGTTCCGCAGAAAACGCACTGCCATGGTTGCCGAGCGTGCGGGCCGCGCCCTATGTATCGCGCCGAACCCCAACCCAAGGAACAGCGATGCGCTATCTGCACACCATGGTCCGCGTCAAAGACGTCGACGCCTCACTGGACTTCTACTGCAACAAGTTCGGCATGAAGGAGATCCGTCGCTCTACCAACGAAAAGGGTCGCTACACGCTGATCTTCCTCGCCGCCGACGAAGACGTCGGCGCCGGCAGCGAGCGCCAGACGCCGCTGCTCGAACTGACTTTCAACTGGGACACGGAAGACTATCAGGGCGGCCGCAATTTCGGCCACCTCGCTTATGAGGTCGACGACATCTACGCCACCTGCCAAGACCTGATGAACAAGGGTGTCACCATCAATCGCCCGCCCCGCGACGGCAACATGGCCTTCATCAAGTCGCCCGACGGCATCTCGATCGAACTGCTGCAGAAGGGTGAGCGCCAGGCCCCGGCGGAACCCTGGCTGTCGATGCCCAATATCGGCAGCTGGTAACAGCGCCAGCCCGAAACCGGGACCGGTTTCGACAGCAGGACACACCGGGAGGCTCAGGCCTTCCGGGCCATGTCGAGCAAAGTCAGCACGGTGCGCCAGTTGCGCATCGTGCCCGGCACCTTCAGGGTGCGCGGCAGCACCTCGGCGAACTTTGACTTGCCGAGACCATCGGGGGCGTGAAGGTAGAGAACGTCGCCCTTGACCGCGAAGCTTTCAGGACCGGTGCAGCGCTCCGCCAGCCGCGCGATCTCTTCGGCGGTCGGCTCACGCTCCAGCGCGCTCGCATGCAGCCTGGTCGGATCATCTGCCACTTCGGGATAAGGATTGCTTGCCACCAGCGCCTCGAGCCAGCCGAGGTCGCGCACCATGATCCGCGAGCGAAAGCCCCAGCGCTTTTCGAACGCCGCCTCGATACGCTCGGTCAGTGGACCGGCTTCGGAAGCCTCGGCTCCGAACACCACGTTGCCGCTCTGGATGTAGGTCGCAACGTCGGCAAAGCCGAGCTCTTCGAAGAATGTCCTGAGTTCAGCCATCCTGACGAGGCGGTTGCCGCCGACATTGATGCCGGAAAACAGCGCGACGAACACGCTCATATGATGAAGCCGCCCAGCGTCTCGTTGTCGGTGATGTCCTGGTACTGCACGCCCTCGACATCGAAACGCGCCTTGAGCAGGTCGAAGTTGCGCCGGTCCTTGGTTTCGATGCCGATCAGCACCGAGCCGAAATTGCGTGCCGACTTCTTGAGGTATTCGAAACGCGTGATGTCGTCGTCCGGGCCCATGAGCTCGAGGAAATCACGCAGCGCGCCGGGCCGCTGGGGGAAGCGGATGATGAAGTATTTCTTCAACCCCTCGAAGCGCAGCGCCCGCTCCTTGACGTCGGGCAGGCGCTCGAAGTCGAAATTACCGCCCGACACCACCGCCACCACGGTCTTGCCCTTGAGCTCTTTCTTCGAGAAGTCCTTGAGTGTGTCGATCGCCAAGGCACCGGCAGGTTCCAGCACCACGCCCTCGATATTGAGCATCTCGATCATCGTGGCGCAGAGGCGGTTCTCCGGAACCAGATGGACGCTGTCGGCCGGAAAGTCCTTGAGCAGGCGCAGCGGCTCGCGACCGAGCTCGCCCACGGCCGCACCGTCGACGAAATTGTCGACCTTGGCGAGCTTGACCCGTTTGCCGGTGGCGAGGCTGTCGCGCAGGCTGGGCGCACCCGCCGGCTCGCAGAAGACGAAGCGTGGTGCAGCACCCGTCTCGGCGAAATAGCGCGTCACGCCGGCCGCCAATCCGCCGCCGCCGACCGGCAGCAGCACCATGTCGGGCGCACGCCCGTTCGGCATCTGGGCGGCAATCTCGAGCGCCACTGTCGCCTGGCCTTCGATGATGTCCTTGTGGTCGAAAGGCGGCACCATGTGCCCGCCCGAGCTTTCGCAAAACTCCAGGGCGGCGCGATAGCAATCGTCGAAGAAGTCGCCGACCAGCTTGATCTCGACGAACTCACCACCGAACAGCCGCGTCTTGTCGATCTTCTGCTGTGGCGTCGTCACCGGCATGAACACCACGCCCCGCTTGGCGAAATGCCGGCAGACGAAGGCAAAACCCTGGGCGTGATTGCCGGCCGACGCACAGACGAACAGCTCGGCCTCATTGCCGGCGGCAAGCGTCTTGCGGAAGAAGTTCAACGCGCCGCGGATCTTGTAGGAGCGCACCGGCGTAAGGTCTTCGCGCTTCAACAGCACGCGTGCGCCAGTCTTGCGCGAGAGATAGTCGTTCTCCTGCAGCGGCGTCTCGGGAAACAGCTGCCTGACTGCCCCGGCTGCCAGCGAAACCCTTTCGGCAAAACTGGTCATGGCGAAGGCACTCCTGAAATCGACCGGGCAAATGCTGTGGCCCGCGTCCCTGCGCTATTGCATATTCGGCGCCGTGAAGCCACTGTCCGGCTCCCGCCACCAGGTCCAGGCCGACAGATTGGCTCGCCGCGATACATTTGGGGATACGTCTCGGTGAACAGAATTGCCGTCCGCGCCGCGATCCACATCGCAGCCGTCTTTGCCATCTACCTGTCCGTTGCAATGCTCCTTCCGGCGGCCGTCGACCTCTATTACGGCAATGACGACTGGCGCTCCTTCGCCTTCACCGCCTTGTTCATGGGCGGCCTGTCGCTGGCCATAGCGCTGGCGACCCAGGGGCGCACGCCTCCCGCCAACACCCGCTTCGGCTTCCTGCTGGTCAATTTCCTCTGGCTCACGCTAGCGATCGCGGGGGCCGTGCCGTTCATGACGTCGTCACTGCAGCTCAGCGTCACAGATGCCTTTTTTGAATCGGTCTCGGGCATCACCACGACAGGCTCGACCGTCATCAGCGGGCTCGACACCGCGCCTCCAGGCGTTCTGATCTGGCGCTCGCTGCTCAACTACATGGGCGGCCTCGGCGTCATTGCGCTCGGCCTGTTCCTGCTGCCGTTCCTCAATATCGGCGGCGTTTCCTACTTCAAGATCGAATCCTCCGACATTGAAGACCGCCCCTTCGAGCGTTTCCAGACCTTCACGGTCAGCCTGATCGGCATCTACACCACGCTCGTCGTCACCTGCGCTTTCGCCTACGCTGCCGCAGGCATGACTGGCTTCGATGCAGTCAATCACGCCATGGCAACGCTCGCCACGGGCGGCATGTCGACCAGCGACACGTCCTTCATGCGTTATGCAGGCGAGCCTGCGATCCTGTGGATCGGAACCACCTTCATGTTCATCGGCTCGCTGCCGTTTTCGATCATGATCCTGTTTGCCGTTCGCGGCCGGCTCGACGCGCTGCGCGACCCGCAGATCCGGATCTTTGCCGGCTACTACGTCGTCTTTGCGGTGGCGGTCGCAGTCTATCTCAGCGTCCGCACCGGCATGCCGTTCTTCATGACCCTCAGCCACACCGCCTTCAACTTCATGTCGATCATCTCGACGACCGGTTTCGCTTCCGACGACTACGCGCTCTGGGGGCCGTTTGCCGTCGCCTGTATTTTCGTCGCCACCTTTCTCGGCGGCTGCTCCGGCTCCACCACCGGCGGTATCAAGGCCTACCGTTTCCTGATCCTCTTCGAACTTCTGGCCAACGGCTTGCGCCGCCTGATCTATCCCAACACGGTGACGCCGGTGCGCTATGGCGACCGCTCCGTGCCACCTGAAATGCAAAGCGCGGTGGTCCTGTTCATCGCGTCCTTCTTCGTCATCTGGGGCATCGGGACGATCCTGATGGCAGCCACCGGCCTCGATCTCGTGACGTCGATGACGGGCGTGCTTACTGCCCTCACCAATGTCGGCCCCGGTCTCGGCCCGATCATCGGCCCCGTCGGCAACTTCGCCTCGCTGCCCGATGCCGCCAAGTGGATCTGCTCGGCCGCAATGCTGCTCGGCCGCCTTGAAATCCTCGCCGTGCTCGTGATCTTCACGCCAACTTTCTGGGGTCGCTAACTCTGTGAACTCCGGTGCGGAAGCCCTTGTTTCCGCCACAATTTCGGCAATCCGGCAACACTCCTCCACCGACTTCCGCCGAAGCTGTTACTTTCGGCTGGACCCGACTTACTTCCGCCACTATGAGCCGGTCGGGAGGAAGGCATGCTGAATGCACTGCCCGTCAGAGAGATCGCCAAAGTGTCGCCGTCGAAATACTGCCTTGTCATCGTCGCCCTCCTGTTGTCCGGTTGCATCGGGCAGCCGTCCGGCGCGCTTTTGACGGGTGCCGTGGTCAATGTCCCGGTCCAGGAGATCGCCGGCAACCATGCGATCTTCGTCGCCTCGACGCGCCAGTACGCCGCCGACAACAAGGAGGTCTTCGACCGCGACCGTTCGGCGACGCTGAACTTCGCCCGCGTCGACGTGACCGTTCCCAAGGTCCACAAAACCGGCCAGATCGAACTGCGCGGCCGCAAGGACCCGGATCCGACCAAATTCTTCACCGCCACCAACGCGGTCGGCTACCAGACGCAGCCCGAATTCTCCAAGGCGCTCAGCGCCGACATCGCCGCACGTGGCGGCCGCGCAATGCTATTCGTGCACGGCTACAACACCTCCTTCGACGCCGGCGTCTACCGCGCTACCCAGATCGCGCATGACTCGGGCTATACCGGCACGCCGGTATTGTTTTCATGGGCGTCCGGCGGCAGCACGACCGACTATGTCTATGACAGGGAAAGTGCTGCGGCCGCACGTGACCAGCTCGAGGTGACGCTACGCATGCTCGCCCAGTCGGGTGCGCGCCGCATCGACATCGTCGCGCATTCGATGGGCACTTGGGTAACCATGGAAGCGCTGCGCCAGCTGGCGCTGACCGGCGACCGTGACCTTGGCGGCAAGCTCGGCGACGTGGTTCTCGCCTCACCCGACATCGACGTCGACGTATTCAAGAGCCAGATGCGCCGGTACGGCAAGCCGACCAAGCCGTTCTTCCTGATGACCTCGGGCGACGACCGCGCACTCAAGCTGTCGGGCATCCTGGCCGGCTCCAAGCCGCGCCTCGGCGATTACAAGAACGCCGCCGACCTCGCCGAATACGGCGTCATCGTCGTCGACCTGTCGGATGCAAGGGGTGCGGACAGCTTCAACCACACCAAATTCGCCGACAACCCGCAGATGGTGAAACTGCTCGGCCAGCGCCTGCGCGCCGACGACGGCTTTGCCAGCGACCGCGAGGTCACTGACCGCATCAACATGCTCGGCGGGCTGCAGTAGGGCCGCCGCTACAGGAATGAAAAAAGGGCGCCTTGGGCGCCCTCAGACTGCTGACGAACCCCGTCGAATTTCGGCGGGGTTTTGTTTTGTGGGTTGATTGAGCTTTTTTGGATTGATGTCGGGGGGCAGATGCCAAGGCCGTTGCGAGCCGGCTTTGGCCTCATGCGAGGCTTGGTTTTGGCTTTGGCCAGAGGCTGATTGCGATCTTTTTCATGTTCTGGGCGGCGGCTGCGATCAGGCACTGGCAGGCGACGCGTGTTCGCCCTCGGAAGCGGGCATAGCGATGGCCGAAGAGCTGCTTGGCATCGGCGAAGGATCGCTCGACCGTCTCCTTGCGGCGTCGATAGATCGCCTTGCCCCATGCGGTTAAGCGGTTGGCATCGACCCGCTCGCGGACATCCTGCCAGACATGGCGCGTGATGGTGCGCTCGGCCTTGGCGTTTGATGTGCAAGACGCCAGCAGCGGACAGTTGCGGCAGATCGTCGGGTCGCTCCTGTAGTGGCGATAACCGCCGCGATCGGTGGTGGCGTAAGTGAGCAACTGGCCCTGCGGGCAACGATAGCCGTCAAGGTCCGGCTCATGGACGAAAGCGCCCTTCCTCATCTTGCCAGGCTTTGGCCGGGTCGGGTTGCGATAGCCGACGACACCGTGGATGTTCCTGTCCTCCAGGCCCTTGGCGATGCCTGGCGTGGCATAGCCGGCATCCAGCCCCGCCGCCGTGACGTCGAAGCCGAAACGCTCCACCTGGCGGTCGAGCCGGTCGAGATAGACGATCGAGTCATGCACGTTGGCCGGCGTGGCAAACGTGTCGGTGATGATGCCGAAGCCGCCATCCACCGTGCGGTGATCGAGATAAAAGAAGCCCTTCGGCTTGCCCTCGCGCACCATATAGCCAGCCTCAGGATCGGTGCGCGAGACCTTCGTCTCTTTCACCGCAGGCTGCCGCTCCTGCTCCTTCAGCGCCTTCTGGCCGTGCAACGCCCGTTCGGCATCGATCGCCCGGTCGAGCTCGCCCCAGTAGTCGGCACGCGACTTGGCGACCATGGCAAGGTCGTACTTGCCCTTGTTGGCATTGGCCTTCAGGTGCGTGCTGTCGGTGTAGAGCACCGTGCCGTCGACCAAGCCTGCCCCGATCGCCTGCTCGACAATGCGGTCGAAGATCGCCTGCGCGATCGTCTCGTCCTGGTAGCGCCGGCGTCGGTTCTGCGACAATGTCGAGGCGTCGAACACCTTGTCCGTCAGCTTCAGCCGCAGGAACCACCGGTAGGCGACATTGACCTCGATCTCTCGCACCAATTGCCGCTCCGAGCGCACCCCGAACAGGTAGCCGATGAACAGCGCCTTGAACATCAAGGTCGGATCAAGTGGCGGGCGACCATTGTCGGCGCAGTAAAGCGGCGCTGTCAGATCGTGGATGAACGAGAAATCGATAACACCATCGATCTTGCGCAGAAGGTGATCAACTGGAACCAGTTGATCGAGCGTGACGATCTCAAGTGCGGTTTGTTCAGGGCCGGCTCGCTTCAACATCACCCACTGAATCACAAACCCCCAACTCTCGCCAGGGGGTTGTCAGCAGTCTGAGGGCGCCTTGGGCGCCCTTCTTGGGCGCCCTTTTTTGTCCCTGCCCTTGGCTTCCGCCTCAGACGAACAAATCGACCTTCTCGAAGGTCCTGACATCGACCAGACCGACATCCGAGATGCGCAGTTCGGGGATCACCACCAGCGCCAGCAGCGAGTGCTGCATGTAAGCGTTGTTGAGGCTGCAGCCCATGTCGCGCATTGCCTGCACAAGCTTGTCGGCTTTGGCGGCGACGATCTCGGCGCGCTCGTCCGACATCAGGCCGGCGATCGGCATCTCGACCAGCGCCAGCTCCTTGCCCTGGGAGAACAGCACGACGCCGCCGCCGACCTGCCCGAGCCGGTTTGCGGCCAGCGCCATGTCCGCCTTGTTGGTGCCGACGACGATCATGTGGTGGCTGTCATGGGCGACAGTCGACGCCAGCGCGCAGTCCTTCACGTAGCCGAAGCCCGAGACGAAGGCGTTGGTCACCTGCCCCGTGGACCGGTGGCGCTCGACAAGCGCGATCTGGCAGACGTCGTTGCGGCGGTCCATGCCGACCAGCCCATCCTCGACCGGCAGGTCGGCCTCCAGCGCGCGCGTCGGTGCCTGGTTCTCGATGACGCCGATGACACGAACGCGCACCTCGTTGGCGCCCTCGGGTGCCTTGATGTCGAAATCGAGCGCGCCGAGCTGCTTGCCAAGCTTGACCGTGTTCTTGGCCTCAGTGGGATAGGCATAGGCCGGAATGTCGATGTCGAGCCTGCCAGCCTTGGCGACGCGCACACCGCGGGCATAAACCTCGTCGATCTTCATTTCGGCCAGATCCGAGACGATCAGCACGTCGGCCAGCCTGCCCGGCGCGATCGAACCGATCTCGCGCTCTAGGCGGAAATGCTGGGCGGTGTTGATCGTCGCCATCTGGATCGCGGTCACCGGCTTCAACCCCTGCTGGATGGCGTGGCGAACGACGCGGTCCATGTGCCCGTCATGAACGAGCGTGCCGGAATGGCTGTCGTCAGTGCAGAGGATGAAGTTGCGCGGGTCGATGCCCATCTCGGTCACAGCCTTGATCTGGCTGGCAACGTCGTACCAGGCAGAGCCGAGACGGAGCATCGCCTTCATGCCCTGACGGACGCGGGCGATAGCGTCCTCGGCGCGGGTGCCCTCATGGTCGTCCTCTGGCCCGCCGGCGACATAGCCGTGAAACGGCAGGCCGAGGTCGGGCGAAGCATAGTGGCCGCCGACGGTTTTGCCGGCCTTCACCGTCTCGGCGATCTCGCCTGTCATAACCGGGTTGTTGGCGGCGACACCGGGGAAGTTCATCACTTCGCCCAGGCCGACGATGTTCTCCCAGCTCATCGCCTCGGCAACGTCCTCGACGGTCAGCACCGCACCGGCATTTTCCAGCCCCGGCGCCGACGGCACGCAGGACGGCATCTGCACATGGACGTTGATCGGCATGGCCAGCGCCTCGTCATGCATCAGCCTGACGCCCTTGAGGCCGAGCACATTGGCGATCTCGTGCGGGTCAATGAACATCGAGGTGGTGCCGTGCGGAATGACGGCGCGGGAAAACTCGGTGACGGTGACCATGCCGCTCTCGACATGCATATGCGCGTCGCACAGGCCCGGCACGAGATAGCGCCCGCCGGCGTCGACGACCTTGGTGCCCTGGCCGATGGCGTGGCTGGCGTCGGGCCCGCAATATGCGAAGCGGCCGGCTGATATGGCCAGGTCGGTGCCGGGGATGATCTCGCCCGAATGCACGTTCACCCAGCGACCGTTGCGGATGACGAGGTCGGCCGGCTTGCGGCCCATCGCGACGTCGACCAGTGCAGGTGCGGTCTCGGTCCAGGGGCGCGGCTTGGCGAAGGCGGTCGTGTTGGGCATTGCAAGGAATCCTGTGTGCTTTCGCAACGACTGTAGCGAAAGTCGCGACGGAAAACAGAGCCTTGGTTGTGCGGCATCACCGCCCCGCTATACTTGGCGGCAGAAACGGTTCGGGCCGCGTCATGCAGCATTTTCTTAACGGTCGCCGCTTGTTGTGGCCGGGGCTTGCCCTGGCAGCGCTGGCGCTTGCGATCGTGGTGCTGGGCGGCCGGCTCGCCACGCGCGCCTACATGGATGAAGCCGAGGCGCGTGGACAGACGACGCTCCGGCTTGCCGTCTCGGCTCTCACCGGCCAGATCAGCCGCTACAAGTCGCTGCCACAGCTGATCGCCGACAATGACGACATCCAGCTGCTGCTCGCCTCGCCCGACGACCAGGCGCTGCGCGACGTGGCCAACCGCTACCTCAAGTCGATCAACGGTCTGCTCGAATCGTCCGATATCTATCTGATCAAGCCGGGCGGCGACACGATCTCGGCCAGCAATTACGACCTGCCCACCACCTTCGTCGGCGAGAACTATTCCTACCGCCCCTACTACCAGGATGCCATCCGCGGCGGCATCGGCCGCTTCTTTGCGCTCGGTGTCATGTCCAATATGCGCGGCTACTACTTCTCGGCGCCGGTAATACTCGGCGAGCGCGTCGCCGGCGTCGTCGTGCTCAAGGTCCATATCGAGGAGATCGAGGCCTCCTGGCGCGGCGGCGACTTCGAGCTGACGGTTACAGACCCCGAAGGCATCATCTTCATGAGCAGCCGCCCGCTCTGGCTCTATTCGAGCATGAAGCCGCTGACTTCAGAGATGCTGGCGCGCACCACCGCCTCGCGTCGCTATTCCGATGCGATCCTGCGCAACCTGCCCGTGTCGCGCTTCATGGCCGACGGCCGCGAATTGCTGGCGATAAGCGAACGCGGCAACACCCGCGAGTTCCTCGAGGTTGCAGAGGAGATGCCCGAGGCTGGCTGGACGGTGCATGTGCTGGCCGACACGGGTTCCGCCCGCGCCCAGTCGCTGACGGCTGTCGTGCTTGCCCTGCTGGCGCTCGGCCTAGCGGCACTCGCCGGTGCCATCGTCCTGCAGCGCCGTGCTCGGCTCGCAGAACGCATGCAGATGCAGCAGTCGGCGCAACAGGAGCTCGAACGCCGCGTCGAGGAGCGCACAGCCGACCTGGCACTGGTCAACACACGGCTGGAAACCGAGGTCGCCGAGCGCCGCGCCACCGAGCAACAGTTGCGCCAGACCCAGGCCGACCTCATCCAGGCAGGCAAGCTCGCGGCCCTCGGCCAGATGTCGGCGGCACTGTCGCACGAGTTCAACCAGCCGTTGGCTGCGGTGAAGACCTATGCCGACAATGCCGCGATCCTGATCGACCGCGAGCGCGTCGCCGAGGCCCGCGACAACGTCTCGCGTATTTCGAGCCTCACCGACCGCATGGCCTCGATCAGCAGGCATCTGCGCAATTTCGCCCGCAAGCCGAACCAGAAGCTCGGCCCGGTGTCGCTGCAGGAGGTCGTCCACGACACCCAGGAAATCGTCGGCTGGCGTCTCAAGGCAGCGGATGCGACACTGTCCGTCGACCTCGGGCCGAGCCCGTTGACGGTCAAGGCAGGCTCGGTGCGCCTGCAGCAGGTACTGGTCAACATCGTCACCAATGCCGCCGACGCCGTCGAAGGCCTGCCCGACCGCCGCATCGAACTGATGGCCAGGCGCAAGGCCGGCAAGGTCACCATCACTGTACGCGACCATGGACCCGGCGTGCCCAAGGCCATCGCCGAACGCATCTTCGACCCGTTCTTCTCGACCAAGGGCGTAGGCAAGGGCCTTGGTCTCGGGCTCTCGATTTCATACAATATCATCAAAGACTTCGGTGGGAGTCTTGGTGTCATGACTCATGCTGAGGGCGGGGCCTTGTTCACGATCGAGCTCGATGCGATGCGCTCCGCCATGCGCGAGGCCGCGGAATGAAGCCGCCGGTCGTGCTTCTGGTCGACGACGAGGACGAGCTGCGCCGATCGACCGCGCAGTCGCTCGACCTCGCCGGCCTCGCCGTCCAGGACAGCCCCAGCGGCGAGCGCGCCCTCGACTTCATCACCCAGGGCTTCAACGGCGTCGTCGTCTCGGACATCCGCATGCCCGGAATGGACGGCATGACGCTGATGGGACGCATCCACGAGGTCGACCCCGACATTCCCGTCATCCTGGTCACCGGCCATGGCGATGTCCAGCTTGCCGTGCGCGCCATGCGCGAGGGGGCCTACGACTTCATCGAGAAACCCTTCACCTCCCAGCACATTGCCGAAATGGCTGCGCGCGCCATCGACCGGCGCAAGCTCGTACTCGAGAACCGGGAGCTGCGCGCCGCAGCTGGCAAGAACGACGACCTCGAGGCCCGCCTGCCCGGGCGCAGCAACATCATGGTCGAGTTGCGCTACAAGCTGCGCGCCATTGCCGGTACCGATGCCGACGCGCTGATCATCGGCGACACCGGCACCGGCAAGGAAGTGGCGGCTCGTGCGCTGCACGACATCAGCAGCCGCGCCACCAAACCCTTCGTCGCCATCAATTGTGCCGCCTTGCCCGAAACCCTGATCGAGAGCGAGCTGTTCGGTCACGAGGCCGGCGCCTTCCCCGGCGCGCTGCGCCCACGCTACGGCAAGTTCGAGCATGCCCGTGGCGGCACGGTGCTTCTCGACGAGATCGGCTCGATGCCGGCAGACCTGCAGGCCAAGCTGTTGCGCGTCATCCAGGACCGCATCATCTTTCGCCTCGGCTCCAATGAGCCGATACCGCTCGACGTGCGCTTCATCGCCACCAGCAAGGCCGACCTCGACGCCGAGGTTGCTGCCGGACGCTTCCGCGCCGACCTGCTCTACCGGCTCAACGTCGTGACCTTGCGCATGCCCGGGCTCACGGCTCGCCGCGAGGACGTGCCGCTGCTTTTCCTGCAGCTGGTGCGCGAAGCAACCGGGCGCTACCGCCGCGAGGCGATGGAGGTGCCGCCCCGCATCGTCGCCGACATCGCCCGGCGCGACTGGCCCGGCAATGTGCGCGAATTGCGCAACGCCGCTGACCGTTTCGTGCTCGGCCTCGGGCTGCAGTCCACCGAAGAGGGCTCCAGCGACGGCGACGAGCGCCTGGCCGAGCGCGTCGCCGGCTTCGAGAAGAACGTCATCCAGGCAGCCCTCGTCGCTCATGGCGGCAGCCTCAAGCCGGTCTACGAGCAGCTCGGCATCTCGCGCAAGACGCTCTACGAGAAGATGCAGCGCTATGGTCTCGACAAGAATCAGGTCGGCATGGCGGATGCCTCCGAGCAGTAGCGGCCGCTTGGTGTGTGGAATTCCACACACCGGGAAAGGCCGATGTTACCTTTTCCACCCACCATCGAGGTCGACATGGCATTTTATGCGTCAACAGTGGCTGCGTGACATTGCGGAACGGCTCCGGCTGCCGCCCAATCGGCCATCCGACGCCGGCCCCGGAGGAGCTGTGGTCAAGGCGGAGGTCGAGTTCCGATATCTGGGAGGATTCCGTGAAGAAACTTATCGCCTCGCTGGCGACGGCAGCCGCCGTTGCCATTTTCCCGCTTGCTGCCAATGCCGCGGGCTATCCCGAACGCACCATCACCGTCGTCGTGCCCTTCGCCGCCGGCGGCCCGACCGACACCGTCACCCGTCTCGTCGCTGAATCGATGTCCAAGGATCTCGGCCAGCAGGTCATCGTCGAAAACGTCGGCGGTGCCGGCGGCACGCTCGGCGCCGGCCGCGTCGCCTCCGCCGATCCGGACGGTTACACGCTGTTGCTGCACCACATCGGCATGGCCACCAGTGCAACGCTGTACCGCAAGCTCGCCTATGACACGCTGAACGCCTTCGAATATGTCGGCCTGGTCACCGAAGTGCCGATGACCATCGTCGCCAAGAAGGACCTCGCGCCGACCGACCTCAAGGGTCTCGTCGAATACGCCAAGGCCAACAAGGACACCGTCACCGTCGCCAACGCCGGCATCGGTGCAGCATCCCATCTGTGCGGCATGCTGTTCATGAGCGCCATCGGCACGCCACTGGTCACCGTGCCCTACAAGGGTACCGGCCCTGCCATGACCGATCTGCTCGGCGGCCAGGTCGACATCATGTGCGACCAGACCACCAACACCACCAAGCAGATCCAGGCCGGCACGATCAAGGCCTATGCCGTCACCTCGCCTGCCCGCCTCGACGTGCTGAAGGACGTGCCGACCACCAAGGAAGGCGGTCTTGAGGGCATGGAAGTCGGCATCTGGCACGGCGTCTACGCGCCCAAGGGCACACCTGCCGAGGTGACCGAACGCCTGTCGAAGTCGCTGCAGGTGGCCCTGAAGGACCCCAACGTCGTTGCCCGCTTCGCCGAGCTCGGCACCATCCCGTCATCCGAGGCGGACGCGACCCCGGCAGCACTGAAGGCCAAGCTCGAAGACGAAATCGCGCGCTGGAAGCCGATCATCGAGGCTGCCGGCCAGTTCGCCGACTAAGCCACGACCCGGGCCGCGCTCCGGCGCGGCCCTTCTCCGGCTGCCCCTTCTCCCGACGGAGAAGCCCATTCGCTGCACCCCCTTGCCAATTGCCGACGCCGCGCGATCATGCGCGCGTTCGATGCTCCCTAGTCGCCCTCAGGCGCGACCAGGCCAAGGCAGGCGGACGGGGAACAGAACAAGGCAGCCACAGAACGTCAGGCGCCAGCAGAGGGCCTCGCATGAAAAACCTCGCCATCGACCCAACCAATGGAGCCTGCGGCGCGATCTTCGTCGCAACCGGCGCCTTCTTCGCCATCCAGTCGCTCGGCCTCGACCTCGGCACCACTTTCCGCATGGGACCGGGTTACTTCCCGCTCGTGCTTGCTCTGGTACTGATCCTGCTCGGGGGCATCGTCATCGTCCAGGCCACCCGCATAGCCGGCGAGCCGATCGGCCCGATCGCCTGGCGCGGCTTGGCCTTCATCCTGCCTGCACCGATATTCTTCGGCCTCACCGTGCGCGGCCTCGGCTTCGTGCCGTCGATCTTCATCACCTGCCTGATCGCTGCCTTCGCCTCGACCCGGATGAAGCCGCTGGCTGCTGTCTTGCTTGCCGCCGGCGTGACTCTGTTTTCGGTCGTCGTGTTCAGCTACGCACTCGGCCTGCCATTCCAGCGCTTCGGCCCCTGGCTGCCGTTCTGAGGGGTATGAGATGGAACTCTTCGACAATCTCGCGCTTGGCTTCTCCACCGCCTCGACGCTCTACAATCTCGGCTTCTGCCTGATCGGCGTGCTGCTCGGCACGCTCATCGGCGTGCTGCCCGGCATCGGCGCCACCGCAACGATCGCCATGCTGTTGCCGATCACCTTCCAGATCGGCGACCCCGTCTCCTCGCTGATCATGCTCGCCGGCATCTATTACGGCGCGCAATATGGCGGCTCGACCACGGCTATCCTGATCAACATGCCGGGCGAATCCTCGTCCGCCGTCACCGCGATCGACGGCTACCAGATGGCCCGGCGTGGACGTGCAGGTGCGGCGCTGGCGATCGCCGCCATCGGCTCGTTCTTCGCCGGCACGGTGTCGACCTTCCTGGTTGCCATCTTCGCGCCGCCACTGACGGCGATCGCGCTGCAGTTCGGTGCCTCAGAATACTTCTCGCTGATGGTCGTCGGCCTGGTCTCATCCATCGCCCTTGCCCATGGCTCGATCGTCAAGGCACTGGCGATGGTCGTTCTCGGCCTGCTGCTCGGCCTCGTCGGCACCGACATCTACACCGGAACGCCACGCTTCACGCTGGGCATCCGCGAATATGCCGACGGGCTCAACTTCGTCGCGGTCGCCGTCGGCGTTTTCGGCATCGCCGAGATCCTGCGCAACCTCGAAAGCGAAAAGACCCGCGAAGTGCTGATGGCCAAGGTGTCAGGCCTGATGCCGACACGCGAGGACTTCAAGGCGATGGCAGCACCTATCCTGCGCGGCACGGCAATCGGCTCCGCACTCGGCATCCTGCCCGGCGGCGGCGCGATCCTTGCGGCGTTTGCCTCCTACACGGTGGAGAAGCGCGTCTCCAAGAACCCGGAAGAGTTCGGAAAGGGTGCGGTCGCCGGCGTCGCCGGTCCGGAATCGGCCAACAATGCCGGTGCCCAGACCTCGTTCATCCCGATGCTGACGCTCGGTATCCCGGCCAACCCCGTCATGGCGCTGATGATCGGTGCGATGATCATCCAGGGCATCGTGCCCGGCCCCAATGTGGCTACCGAGCAGCCGGCGCTGTTCTGGGGCATCATCGCCTCGATGTGGATCGGCAATTTGATGCTGATCATCCTCAACCTGCCGCTGATCGGCCTGTGGGTGAAGCTACTGACAGTGCCTTACTACGTGCTGTTCCCGATCATCATGGCGTTCTGTGCAATCGGCGTCTACAGCGTCAACTCCAACGTCTTCGACCTCTATGCCGTCGCCTTCTTCGGCTTCATTGGCTACGTGCTGGTCAAGCTGCGCTGCGAGCCGGCGCCGCTGCTGCTCGGCTTCGTGCTCGGACCTCTGCTCGAGGAAAACCTGCGCCGCGCCATGATCCTGTCGCGCGGCGACCCGACGACCTTCTTCACCCGCCCGATCAGCGCCCTGCTGCTGGCGATAGCCGCGGGCGTGTTGATCGTCGTGCTGCTGCCGGCAGTTCGCAAGAAGCGCGACGAGGTCTTCGTCGAGGAAGAAGGCTGATCAAAAACCAGCAACTTGCAGCAAAACCAACGGGCGGATCTTCCGCCCGTTGACTTTTCCAGCGCATTGGCAGTCACTTGCCGCACAAGATGGGCGGAGGCGGGCATGCGTTCTTTCTGGACTGCCGTTGTTGTTGCTTTTGTTTCACTGTTTTCCATTGCTGCAGTGGGCGCTGAAGAGCGCTGGCTGACCTTGCCGGAACCGGCCGCCATGCCGGCCTCCACCGAAACCGGCTATGCCAAGGTCAACGGCATCGACATGTATTATGCCGTGTACGGCTCGGGCGACCCGGTGCTGCTGATCCATGGCGGCCTCGGCCATGCCGACATCTGGGCATGCCAGGTGGCCGAGTTCTCCAAGACCCACAAGGTGATCGTCGCCGACAGCCGCGGCCATGGCCGCTCGACACGCACCACCGAGCCCTTCGGCTATGAGTTGATGGCCTCAGATTATCTTGCGCTGCTCGACCATCTCAAGATCGACAAGACCGCGATCGTCGGGTGGAGCGACGGCGGCATCATTGGTATCGACATCGCCATGAAGCACCCGGAGCGCCTGACGCGGCTCTACGCACATGCTGCCAACGTCACCACCGATGGTGTCGATCCCGGTGTCGAGAGCAACAAGACCTTCGGCGCCTATATCGAGCGCTCCGGCAGGGACTATGCCAGGATGTCCAAGACGCCGACCGAATACGACGCCTTCGTCGGCCAGATCAGCGAGATGTGGAAGACGCAGCCGAATTGGACCAAGGAACAGCTGGCGACGATAACGGCGCCGACGGCCATCGTTCTCGGCGACCATGACGAGGCGGTGACGCGCAAGCACACCGAATACATGGCCTCGATCATTCCCGGCGCCGAGCTGATCATCCTGCCCAACGCCAGCCACTTCGCCATGCTGCAGGCACCGGACGAGTACAACAGATCGGTGCTGGAGTTCATCGACGGGAAGTAGACTTTCAACCGCAGCGCCCGTTCTGCCTTTGCAGGCGACCGCAACAAGCGATCGCCATCGGCCGCTGCGCCGGCTCGCCGCCGTTCGTCGCATCGACCATGCCCTTCATTGCCCCCAAGCGGAACAAATCGTGTATGGAAGGCCAAGGCCGCTGACTCGCGGCGCGATGAAATGGCGGACAGCATGGCAATCAAGTTCACAGAAAAGGCGGCCCCGGCCGCAGCAAAACCCACGCCTGCAAAGGCGGCCTTGCCGGCCGCAGTACCGCAGGAAGCGGCAAATGTCGCGACGAAGGAGGCGGGCAAGAAGCCGGCCAGAAAGACGCGCCGCAAGTCGGTGAAAAAGGATGCTGCAGCGGTGTCCCCGCTGCTCGATTTCAACGGAACGAAGTAGCCACAAGCGCTTCCCGGAACACCGGACGCATAAGGCAAGCACCTGCTGGAGTTGATCGTTCCCACGCGGCGGGACGCGATCCAGACCCAAGCTGGATGGCGCGGCAGCCCCCATTCAGGACACCAATTGCCCGTCACGGTCCGGTGGCGGCACAAGGCCAGTTGACGGAATCGCCTGCGCAGTTGAAATGCGAGCCAAGCGGACGTGGCGAAACTGGTAGACGCAAGAGACTTAAAATCTCTCAGCCTCGGCTATGCGGGTTCGATCCCCGCCGTCCGCACCAAACATCGCTCCATTGCCCAGCGCACGCGAATCGAGCCTCGATCGCGAGGCATATCCGCCCACATATTAGCGTGACATAATTGCCACGCTCACACTCTTTCGTCACCGCACAACCACACCGGAAAATTGCGGATTGTTTCAGAGTGAAATACAACTTCACCGCGTGGGGGCGTTGTGAGTGGGGAGCCGAGTACATGCACTACAATTGGGAACGTGCGCCATACTTCTGGGAAAAACACCGTAGCGCCTGCCTTGGACTTGCCGCCGCCGTTTGCGGCGCCTGGGTCGTGTTTTCCATCGTCCCTCTCTGAACCGGACCAGATAGCACCGTCCAAAACGCCGTTTGACGGCATGCAACCATTTGCGCCCGGCAACGTTTGAGCGGGCATGGTCGCATATGAATCCATTGCGCGCTGTGTATCTGTTGCGCCTCCGCGCCAGACGACCGGCCGTTGTCGCCTGACAGCAAGCACCGTTGCGCCCGGCACTGGGTCGCCTACCGCTCACCGTATTTGCCATGCCCACCGGATAGGCCGGGACGGTCGTGAGGCTCTTCTCACTGTCGCGCGCGGACACTCGCGGCAGCACGGCCCCTTGAGGCGCTGATGCACAACGACAAACCACCCAACGAGGAAACCCATGGCCAAGCTCGTCTATGAGATCGTCCAGCACGATGGTGGCTGGGCCTACAAGGTCGGCGACACCTTTTCCGAGACCTTCCCCACCCACAATCACGCCCTGCAGGCCGCCGAGACTGCGGCAGCCGAACAGCGCGTCGCCGGCTCGACCGACGGCATCCAGTACGAGGATGCGGAGGGCCGCTGGCACGACGAACTCGCCAAAGGCGACGACAGGCCGGACACCGAAGTCTCCGACTAGCCGTTTGCAACGAACTGCCTGAACCTTTTGCCATGTCAGCGATACTCACCGGCATCCGGCGAGACGCCGGTTGCTCGGCGGAGGCCGAACAGTGTCGCTCATGTCAGTATTTGCAGGCAAACCAGCATTTTCAACCAAGGCGGCGCTCTCGGCCGCAGTGCTTGCCACCGTTGCGGCAACGCTATCCATCGGCGTCGCGACACCGGCGCAGGCGCAATATGCGAAGGCACCGTTCACGGCCTGTCGCGTACCTACAGCCTGGCCCGCGGCACCGGCTTCCTTGCCGTGCGCGCCGGCCCGAGCGCCACGGCGCCCATGATCCATCAGTTGTTCAACGGCGACACCGTCGAGATCACTGACAGGCGCGGCAGCTGGTACTTCGTCGGCGTCGACGGTTTTGAAGGCTGGGCCCACCGCAGATGGATGAGCAATTCCTGCGGCTACTGACCTTCGGCCCGTTCCGAGGCGAATGCCTTGGCAGCAATGCGCCGGATCATCGCCGCCACCCGTTGCGGCACGACGAATTGCGGCATGTGGCCGAGGCCTTCGACCAGGTCGAGCTCCAAGCCCTTGATCCTGCCGATCAGGGGTTCACCGTGCAGCCGGTAGTCGAGCACACGGTCGGCGGTGCCGAACATCACCGCGACCGGCAGGTCGAGCTCGCCATAACGCGCCTCGATGGCGCCGAGATTAAGCTCGATCGCCACCATGTCGGCTGAGGACGCGTAGAAATGGCTCGGCCGCAGCCCGGCAAAACCGCCGCCTGACGTGCCATAATCCTTCGGTGCCGCCTGCGGCGAAAACAGGAAGGCCAAGGTCTGCGGCGCGTATTTCAGGCTCGTCGGTATGGCAATCGTCTCCGCCACCAGACGGCGCTTCAGCCGCGACTTGATGTAGAGCGAGCGGAATTCCGGCCGCAGTTCGTTCTCCAGATGTGTCAGCGGCGACAGCAGCACCAGACCCGACACCGCCTGCGGATGGTTTTGCGCCAGCGTGAATGCGACCGCACCGCCAAGCGAATGGCCGACGACAAGCGGCCGCTCCAGCCCAAGTCTTTCGATGAAGCGCGCGACCAGTTCGGCCTGCTCGACCAGGCTGCCGGAAAAGCCGGCCGGCCGGATGGAATAGCCCGAGCCCGGCCGATCGAGTGCGATGCATCTGAATTCGGCGAGTTCGGGAAACAGCGGATGGCGGAAATGGTGCAGTTGCGCGCCGAGGCCGTGGATGAACAGGATCGGCCGGCCCTGCCCTTCGTCGGCATAATGAATGTTGTGGCGGCCCAGTTGCAGGAACTTGCCGCTGGCCGGCACGGCGCGTTCTACCTGTGCCGATATCCTGCGTGTCGCCAGCACGAAATAGCCGCCGACAAGGGCAATGGCTAGGAAGGCGATGCTGGCCACCCAGCCGAGAATCGTCGTCGCCATCGAACCTCCTGGAAGCAATGCCGGCAGTCTAGCCGCCCAGGAGCGCGGGCTCAAACACACCAATGCAAAACGGGCGGCCCAGCGGCCGCCCGTTCACAAAAATCATAACGATCCGAAGCTGTTAAGCAAGTTCGTTGCTAAGCAACGTCTCTGTTATGCAACTTCCTTGACGGCGTTCGAACCCTTGCCATGCAGGCGGATGGCGATCTCGGCCACGCGCTTGCCCTGGAAGTGGGCGCCTTCGAGTTCCTGTGCCGAAGGCTGGCGCGAACCGTCGCCGTCCGAGGTGGTGGTCATGCCGTAAGGTGCGCCGCCACGGACGACGTCATTGCCCATCTGGCCCTGGTAGGCATAGGACAGCGGAACGATGACCATGCCGTGGTGCTGCAGGTGGATCTGGGCGTTGATGAGCGCCAGTTCGGCGCCGCCATGCTGGGTCGCGGTCGACACCATCACCGAGCCGACCTTGTCGAGCAGCGCGCCCTTGGCCCAGAGCGGGCCGGTCTGGTCGAGGAAGTTCTTCATCTGCGAGGCCATTGTGCCGTAGCGGGTGGCGGTGCCGATGATGATGCCGTCATAGTCGGCCAGTTCGAGCGGGTCGGCGATCGGCGCTTCCTGATCGAGCTTGTAGTAGGCGGCCTTGGCGACTGCCTCGGGCACAAGCTCGGGAACACGCTTGATGGTCACGTCGGCGCCGGCGGCGCGGGCGCCTTCGGCAGCGGCCTTGGCCATCTGCTCCATGTGGCCCCAGCTCGAATAATAGAGAACAAGAATCTTAGCCATTTCAAACTCCAGCGGGAAAATCTCGTTGCGCCGTCTTGGGTCGGCGTCTGGGGAGAGATGTAATCCAATGCGCGTTCAATGAAAGCGTGCCAATACGTGACGCATCGTTCACCAAACAGCGACCATTGCCCGCTTGCCTGCATGAATGAAGAACGATCAGCAGCCTTCAGCATTCCGAAAGCTTCTGGTCGCCAAATCTGGCCGGCTGGTGTTAAGCCATTGCACCAACAAGCTTGCGAGACGATCTTGGGACAACAACAAGCAGCCTTTATGTTGATCGCAGCCGCTTTGATCGTGACCGGTCCGGCATGGGCGGTAAATGCTCCCCACTGCGCGATGTTTCATGGCGCCGGCCAGCTCGTGCAAGTCGTTGTCGAGGATGAGGGACCGCGAACCTCCCCTCCTGCCTCATTCGACCCGGCGGTCAGTGTCCGGCTGGCATACCCCAACGACTACCGAAGCCTCCCACTGACAACTGCTGGGCAAACCATGTTGCGCCACCAAGACGGCGAGAACTTCGTGATGCGTATGGACGGCGGTCCGCTGCCTTGGTTGATGAGGCACACCCTTGCTGGAAAGCCAATCAAGCCGGACGACCAACCGCCGTCATTCAGGTTCCTCATCCACGACCGCTACAGTGTGGAAAAACTGGTTCCGATCAGGATTCGCACGGTAACTGGGCTGCCGTGGTCCTTCGACATGATCCCTTTCACGCTCATCCCGGCAGAAACCGAAGGGCTGTTCGAGGTCACCGATGTCAAAACGCCGACATACCAAAACAAGAGAATTTTTGTCACGACAATGGAAGCGCCATTCAAAGACTTGCTAGAATGCAACACCCCAGCCCACGGAATGTCCCCCCAGTGCGAGCATCAATTTGACTACAAGGCGGTCGACATCACCGCGTCATACTCATTGCAATTGTTCGGCCGATGGAAGGAAATTAAAAGTCTGATCCAGACATTTCTCGCCTGTGCATACGCAGAGGAAATTCCACATAAATCGGGAACCAACCCGGTCTGGGACTAGGCTCGTCGGCAAGCCCGCCCAAGCGGTTTGCGAACGACCGTTGCAGGGCCCAATGCCTGCGGCATATACCTCACTGGCTCTGGCACCCCAGCGCACCTCACTGACAGCGGAGTTCCCAAATGGCCGACATCGTCACCGCAGCAATGATCGTCATCGGCGACGAGATCCTGTCCGGCCGCACCAAGGACAAGAATATCGGCCACCTCGCCGACATGATGACCGCCGCCGGCATCGACCTCCGGGAAGTGCGCGTTGTAGCCGACGACGAGGACGAGATCGTCGCCGCGGTCAATGCGGTGCGCGCCCGCTACGACTACGTCTTCACCACGGGCGGCATCGGACCGACGCATGACGACATCACCGCCGACTCGATCTCCAAGGCATTCGGCGTGCCCTGCGAATACGAGCCGCGCGCCTATGCCATGCTGGAGGCCAACTACGCCTCGCGCGGCCTCGAATTCTCCGAAGCGCGCAAGCGCATGGCGCGCACCCCGCGCGGCGCCGAGCTGATCGAGAACCCGGTCTCGGTGGCGCCCGGCTTCCGCATCGGCAACGTCCACGTCATGGCCGGCGTGCCGTCGATTTTCCAGGCGATGCTCGACAATGTCATGCCCACCCTCAGGACCGGCGCCAAGCTGCTGTCGACGACGGTGCAGTGTCCCTATGGCGAAGGCACCATAGGCGGCCCGCTCGGCGAGATCCAGAAGGCGCATCCCGACACCATTATCGGCTCCTACCCGAAATATCTCGACGGCAGCTTCTGGACCGAACTCGTCGTGCGCTCCCGCTCCGAGCAAGCCATGGACGCCGCCCGTATCGCCATCGAGGCCATGCTCACCAACATCGCAGCTGCTGCCAAACACGCCACAAAGACTTGATCCCAAACACTTGATCCAGGTCACATGGGAACAAGTAGCCGCATGATAGTGTTTCTTTGCTGAGCAGATTTCTGCGCACAAAGGAGGGTTCCATGCCGTTCAAGACAATCGTTGCCATCATCCAGAGCGAACGCGACGTCAGCCGCGTTCTCGACGTGGCGATCCCGTTTGCCGACCGGCACGAAAGCCACCTGATCGGCGTCCACGCCGAGGCGCTGGCCATGCCCTACACGACGGCTGTCGGCTTTCCCGACACCGAATTCATCCAGGCCAATGCCGACCTGTGCAAGGAGCGCGCCGAAAAGGTGCAGAAGGCATTCCTGTCGCGCATCGAGACGTCGGGCGTGTCGTTCGAATGGCGCAGCTTCGAGAGCTTTTCCGGCGACAGCGCGCTGTCGGGGGTCGAAAGCGCACGTTGCGCCGACATCGTCATCGTCGCCCAGGCATCTCCGGATGCGAAGGACTCTGTTGCCGCCGATATAGACTCTTTGATCTACGAGGCCGGCCGGCCGGTGCTTGTCGTGCCGCATGCCGCGCCGCTGATCTCGACGTTCCGCCGCATTCTGATCGCCTGGAACGGCAGCCGCGAAGCCACCCGCGCTGCCTTTGACGCCCTGCCCTTCATCATCGAGGCCGACGCCACCGAAATCCTGGTCATCGATCCGGTCGAAACAGCAGCCCAGAGCATGGACGCGGCAGGTGCGGAGATCGCCTCCGCCTTTGCCCGCCATGGCGCCAAAGTGTCGGTCAGTGTTCAGGAATCGCGGGGCCACACGGTCGATGCCGTCATCCACAACAAGGTTGTCGAAACCGGCGCGGACCTCCTGGTGATGGGCGCCTACAGCCATTCCTGGATCCGCGAATTCCTGTTCGGCGGCGTCACCCGCAACGTCCTGCAGGCCGGCGACACGGCTATCCTGCTATCGCGGTAAGATAACCGCACAACTCCTGCCGCCCCGCCCTTGCCAAGGACGGGGCTTTCCGGCTAATTCCGCCTGCATTCCCATATTTCCGCGCCATATGGCGCGCCGAGCCGGAGTGCGCGTCAAATGTCCCTTCCCGAAAAAGCCTTTCCCGTATCCTGGGACCAGTTCCATCGCGACGCGCGTGCGCTCGCCTGGCGTCTCGCCGGCGTCAACCCGCAGTGGAAGGCGATCGTCTGCATCACCCGCGGCGGCCTGGTGCCCGCGGCCATCATCTCACGCGAACTCGGCATCCGCCTGATCGAGACGATCTGCATCGCCTCCTATCACGACTACACCTCGCAGGGTCAGCTGCAGGTGCTGAAGGAGATCACGCCCTCGCTGCTCGAAGGCGAAGGCGAGAACGTGCTGATCGTCGACGACCTGACCGACACCGGCAAGACCGCCGCGATCGTGCGCGCGATGATGCCCAAGGCGCATTTCGCCACCGTCTACGCCAAGCCCAAAGGCCGGCCGCTGGTCGACACCTTCGTGACCGAGGTGTCGCAGGACACCTGGATCTATTTCCCCTGGGATCTCGGCTTCACCTACCAGAAGCCGATCGCCGAAGACCACATGGGCTGAGCCGCGACGCCTGTCTCCGAAGTCTCGAGCGGCCCGGCCGTTAGAGCGCCGCGCGTCCTGTTCGGACGCGCAAAGGACGCTCTGACTATCCAAGGGTTCGCATCGTGTTTTCCGAAAATCGATTTCGATTTTCGGGCCGATGCGTGCCGGGCGCCTTCATTATCAATCTATTTACTTTTGTTACGGAGGATTAACCGTACAATTCGTTACGCGGCATATGAGTCTTCTGGCTGGGTGGGACTGCCGATGCTTATGAAGCCAAGCTACCACAATCACCTTCTTGAGCGGATTCGCCGCCTGTTCGGCGCGACGCCGTGCCGAATGCAGGTCGCCGCCCTGCCCTGGCACCGCACCGCAACCGGCATCGAGGTCATGCTCATCACCAGCCGCGACACCGGACGCTGGGTGCTGCCCAAGGGCTGGCCGGAACCGTCCGAACGGCTGTGCGAGACCGCAGCGCGCGAGGCGAGCGAAGAAGCCGGCCTCAGCGGATCGGTCGACACCCACGAAGCCGGCCGCTATTTCTATCTCAAGGAGCTTTCCAGCGGCGAGCAGGTCGCCTGCGAGGTGCTCGTCTATCCGCTCGAGGTGCGCAAGGTCGCCGAGAAGTGGAAGGAGCGGCGCCAGCGCACGCGCAAGTGGGTCTCGCCCAGTGAAGCCGCGCGCATGGTCAACGAACCCGATCTTTGCCGGCTGATCTCGTCCTTCGGTGCCGCGCACGGAAAATTCGCCGCCTGAAACGGGCTTGCGCCCGCGCAGTCTAGGGTTCGCGGCCCGCCCTGACCGCCCTTTCGCCGGCTTCGTTCACGCGGCCGGTTCTCCCCGTTATCCACACAAGTGACACACAAGATGTTGGGGTCACAAAAACTGCATAAACGACTTCTTGACGTTAACGGCCGAGTCGCTTTTTATGACTCAAGCGCGCTTGTTGAGCACGTGACCGGAAAGTTCTGAGGCCGGTCCTTTTCTCCAGATTTAGTGAGTTCCCGCTCGCATTTGCACCCCCACAGACGGGGTGGTTTCGCGCGCGGTTCCGGGGTGTCCAAGAGGTTTGCGGGTAAAAATTGGGGACTGGCGGAAATCTTCTGTTAACACTATATTTAGTGTTTGCAGGCAGTCTGAACGCTAGATAGTGTGAGTTGTCCCTCCATGAGGGAATCGCAATCAAAGTTTCAGTTCGACGGGCCCGGTACGGGCCGCAGGCTTGAGGAAAGCAGTCTCCGCAAGGAGATTCTCCAGCCAGGCGGCGGCTAGTCCGGGAAAAGGCAACCGGCTGTCCAGGCAGCCGGATCAACGGGCTTGCGTCTTTCGCATCAGCAACGGGAAATCTCCCGCGAAAGACGCTATATATAGACAAAAGGAAATCGACCGATGCGCATCGAGCGGCGTTTCACCAAGGATGGACAATCGGCCTATGCGGAGATCGAGTTCCGCAAGGCCCTATCCGAGATCAAGAACCCCGACGGTTCGGTGGTGTTCCGCCTCGACAACATCGACGTGCCGGCGCAGTTCAGCCAGGTCGCTGCCGACATCCTGGCGCAGAAATATTTCCGCAAGGCCGGGGTGCCCGCCCGCCTGAAGAAGGTCGAGGAGAACGACGTCCCCTCCTTCCTGTGGCGCTCGATCCCCGACGAAGCCGAACTGGAAAAGCTGCCCGAAAACGAACGCTATGGCTCCGAGACCGATGCCCGTCAGGTCTTTGACCGCCTCGCCGGCACCTGGACCTACTGGGGCTGGAAGGGTGGCTATTTCAAGTCCGAAGGCGACGCCCGCGCCTTCAAGGACGAACTGGCCTACATGCTCGCCACCCAACGCGTCGCGCCGAACTCGCCGCAGTGGTTCAACACCGGCCTGCACTGGGCCTATGGCATTGACGGTCCCGGCCAGGGCCACTTCTATGTCGACCCCTTCACCGGCAAGCTGACCAAGTCGAAGTCGTCCTACGAACATCCGCAGCCGCATGCCTGCTTCATCCAGGGCGTCCAGGACGACCTCGTCAACGAGGGCGGCATCATGGACCTGTGGGTGCGTGAGGCACGGCTGTTCAAATATGGCTCGGGCACCGGCTCCAACTTCTCGATGCTGCGCGGCGAAGGCGAAAAGCTGTCCGGTGGCGGCCGTTCGTCGGGCCTGATGAGCTTCCTCAAGATCGGCGATCGTGCCGCCGGCGCCATCAAGTCAGGCGGCACCACCCGCCGCGCCGCCAAGATGGTCGTCGTCGACGCCGACCACCCCGACATCGAGGCCTATATCGACTGGAAGGTGAAGGAAGAGCAGAAGGTCGCAGCACTCGTCACCGGCTCCAAGATCGTCAAGCAGCACCTCGCCAAGATCATGGCTGCCTGCGTCAACTGCGAAGGCCAGGATGACGATTGCTTCGATCCGGCGGTCAACACCGCGCTCAAGCGCGAGATCAAGGCTGCCAAGAAGAACGCGGTGCCGGAAAACTACATCTACCGCGTCATCCAGTTCGCCAAGCAGGGCTACACCTCGATCGAGTTCAAGACCTACGACACCGACTGGGATTCGGAAGCCTACCTCACCGTTTCGGGCCAGAACTCCAACAACTCGGTCTCGCTCAAGGACGACTTCCTGCGCGCCGTGGAAACCGATGGCGACTGGCACCTGACCGCCCGCAAGGACGGCAAGGTGATGAAGACGCTCAAGGCGCGCGACCTGTGGGAAAAGATCGGCTACGCCGCCTGGGCTTCGGCCGATCCGGGCCTGCACTTCAACACCACGATGAACGACTGGCACACCAGCCCGGCTGCCGGCCCGATCCGCGGCTCCAATCCGTGCTCGGAATACATGTTCCTCGACGATACCGCCTGCAACCTGGCGTCGATCAACCTTTTGCCCTACCGCAACGCCGACGGCAGCATCGACATCGCCGCCTACGAGCACACCGTGCGGCTGTGGACCATGGTGCTCGAAATCTCGGTCATGATGGCGCAGTTCCCGTCCAAGGAAATCGCCAAGCTGTCCTACGAGTACCGTACGCTTGGTCTGGGCTATGCCAATATCGGCGGCCTGCTGATGACCTCGGGCATTCCTTATGACAGCGACGAAGGCCGCGCCATCGGCGCAGCTCTGACCGCGATCATGACCGGCATTGCCTATGCCACCTCGGCCGAGATGGCCTCCGAGCTCGGCGCCTTTGCCGATTACGACCGCAACGCCGACAACATGCTGCGTGTCATGCGCAACCACCGCCGCGCCGCCTATGGCGACAAGGACGGCTACGAGAAGCTGTCGGTCAATCCGGTGCCGCTGGTGGCAAGCGACGTCAAGCAGCAGGAGCTGGTCAGCCACGCCCGCGCTGCCTGGGACCTCGCCATCGAGCTGGGCGAAAAGCACGGCTACCGCAACGCCCAGGCAACCGTGATCGCGCCGACCGGCACGATCGGCCTGGTCATGGATTGCGACACCACAGGCATCGAACCTGACTTCGCACTGGTCAAGTTCAAGAAGCTCGCCGGCGGCGGCTACTTCAAGATCATCAACCGTGCAGTACCCGAGGCGCTGCGCACGCTCGGCTACACCGAGGCCCAGATCGCCGAGATCGAGGCTTATGCAGTCGGCCACGGCAATCTCAACCAGGCACCTGGCATCAACCCCGGCTCGTTGAAGGCCAAGGGCTTCACCGACGAGAAGATCGAAGCGCTGAATGCGGCGCTGAAGAGCGCCTTCGACATCAAGTTCGTGTTCAACCAGTGGACGCTGGGTGCCGACTGGGTGAAGGAGACTTTTGGCTTCACCGACGCGCAGCTCAACGATTTCTCGTTCGAAATCCTGCCGGCCATCGGCTTCTCCAGGAAGGACATCGAAGCCGCCAACATCCATGTCTGCGGTGCGATGACCCTCGAGGGAGCGCCCTTCCTGAAAGAAGAGCACCTTGCCGTGTTCGACTGCGCCAATCCCTGCGGCAAGATCGGCAAGCGTTATCTCTCGGTCGACAGCCACATCCGCATGATGGCGGCAGCCCAGCCCTTCATCTCGGGCGCCATCTCCAAGACCATCAACATGCCCAACGAGGCGACGGTCGAGGACTGCAAGAGCGCCTACATGCTGTCATGGAAGCTGGCGCTGAAGGCCAACGCGCTCTACCGCGACGGCTCGAAGCTGTCGCAGCCGCTGAATGCCTCGCTGATCGCTGACGAGGACGAGGATGAAGACGAGGTCGTCGAGGCGCTGATCGCAGCACCTGCCGCCGCCAAGGCGGTACAGGTCACCGAAAAGATCGTCGAGCGCGTCATCGAGCGTCTCTACCGCGACCGCGAGAAGCTGCCGAACCGCCGCAAGGGCTACACCCAGAAGGCTGTCGTCGGCGGCCACAAGGTCTATCTGCGCACCGGCGAGTTCGACGACGGCCGCTTGGGCGAAATCTTCATCGACATGCACAAGGAAGGCGCTGCCTTCCGTGCGATGATGAACAACTTCGCCATCGCGATCTCGCTCGGCCTGCAGTACGGCGTGCCGCTCGACGAATATGTCGAAGCCTTCACCTTTACCAAGTTCGAGCCGGCCGGCATGGTCATCGGCAACGATGCCATCAAGAACGCCACCTCTATCCTCGACTACGTCTTCCGCGAGCTCGCCGTCAGCTACCTCGGCCGCCACGACCTCGCCCATGTCGACCAGTCGGACTTCGACAAGACCGCACTTGGCAAGGGCATCACCGAAGGCAAGGCCCTGCCCTTCTCCAAGGGCCTGACCCGCGGTGCCTCGCCGCTCAAGGTCGTCTCGGCCGGCGCCGGCAACGACCCCAAGGGTTCGGCCACCACCGCCCCGGCGCGCGCCACACCGGTGACCGCCTTCTCCGGTTCCAACGTGCTGTCGCTGTCGCCAAAGGCTGCGATCTCAGCTGAGGAATCGACCGCCTACAAGCGCGACTACGAGGAGCGCGCCAAGGAACTGGCCGAGGAAATCACCGTTGAGGAGACGGAGGAAACGGTGACGACGTCGCTGTTCACCGACGCCGCCGCCCAGGAAGCCTCCGACGCCAAGAAAGTCGCCGCCGACCGCCGCGCCAAGTCGATGCTGCAGGGCTACACCGGCAACTCCTGCTCCGAGTGCCAGAACTTCACCATGGTCCGCAACGGCACCTGCGAAAAGTGCGACACCTGCGGCGCGACATCAGGGTGCAGCTGAGGCTGGTCAGCAGTGGGCGGACACCCAAAGTTGTGTGCCTGAAAGCCAATGTTGTGTTCCTGGAGCGGCGAAACGGCCGCTCGATGAGAAGTAAGGGAAGCTGCGAAGAGTGCGCAGCTTGAGGATGCACGGAGAGCTGCCTCTTGGGCGGCCACCCAAAGTTGAAAATGCCCTGACGCGTCACCGTATCTTGCTCAGCGTCAAGATGGATGGCTCATCCGACACTCAAAGTTGGCTCGCCTAGATCGATAGGGAAAAAAGCCCGGACATATAGATATCCGGGCTTTCGCTTTCTGGCTCTCTGTCCCTGGTTAAGGGCGTGAAGGCAAAATCTCGCGGGCACTCGCGCCCCCACGGAACGGTACATGTGATTGCCTCTGTGCTCGGCATTCGCTCGCTTGGTCCAGCATGTCACATGCTGTCTGACGCATCTCCTCGCTTGTTTGTTCGCATGGATCCGCATTTCAACAAACCTGGATATCGAGCTTGTTCAGGGCTTGCATAAGCTGGAGCTTCGGCAGTTTGGTGAGATCTTTTGCGACCTCTTTCACCAGTGTGGAAAGCAGAACTCCGGGTAGGTTCTGACGCAGTGCCCCGAGCATGCGTGGCTCGGCGACGATCGCAAGATGATCGAATTCATGGTCGGCGTAGCGCCGTCCCAATTCTTCAATGAGCGTAATCGCGAACTGCACCTCTTGCTCTTGGACTGGGTCAGACGCGTACTCCATCGCGGAGCGCCGTCTTCCCTTGGACGCAAAGCTGCGTCCGGGTCTGTCCGACATAATCTCGCGCAGTGTTTTGTGATTCACCTCGAAAACCAGATCGTCCAACAAGGCTGCGTCCTCGTTGTCGCCCTCCATCCGGCGAATGATGCGAGCACGAGCGCCATCCGCTACCAAGATCCACATTTTCTTGCGTTTCATGGCGCATTCCTTTCGGAGTGGTTCTTGATGGTCGCAAGAGAATAAGTCGGTGCTCGCCACCTCGCTTTGACCGGGGTCAAGGCGCGCATGGAACAAAGTCCGTTTTCTGAAGGCGGGCGAAGCAACCGGGCGAGCGAACCTCCCTTCTGGCAGCGACATAAGACCTAGCAGGAGCAAATGCTGTGCGGCTGGCACGATGCATATACAGCCTTGTTGCTATCGGTGCGGTGGCAGGAGCTGCCGCCTGGTATTTCTGGCGCCCCCCAAGCGTGTCGGTTGCGACGATGTCGCGCGGAGACGCGGCCGAAATCGTCTATGCAAGCGGTACAGTCGAGCCACGGACCTGGGCGAAAGTGGCCCCGGTGGTTCGCGAACGTATCGTCGAACAATGCAACTGCGAAGGGTCCCGGGTCTCACAAGGCGACGTTCTGGCTCGTCTGGATGATAGCGAAGAGCGCGCGGCACTGGCCGAACTTGAGGCACGACGCTCGCTGGCCCAAGAGGATTTTCGGCGCTTGTCCGTACTTGCCGAACGGAACGCGGCCAGCCGACAAGCGCTCGATCGCTCCCAAAGCGAGCTTCTGCAAATTGAAGCCCTGGTCGCTGGGCGGAAAGCCCGGCTCGAGACTTATGTTCTGCGAGCGCCCAGTCCGGGGATCGTTCTCAGGCAAGATGGTGAGGTGGGCGAGGTCGCCGAGCTAGGTACGGTTTTATTTTGGGTCGGGGAGCCAAAACCACTGCTCGTGGTCGCAGATGTCAACGAAGAGGACATTCCCCGCGTCGAAATTGGTCAACGCGCCCTTCTTAGAGCCGATGCCTTTCTGAAGCAAAAACTCGAGGCTCAAGTCGACAGCATTACGCCAAAAGGCGATCCGGCGACGAAGACCTATCGCGTCCGCTTTCGGCTGCCCGATGAAACACCGCTGCGCATCGGGATGTCGACAGACATCAACATCGTCGTCCAAGTCTCGAAAAATGCCCTGCTCATTCCCTCTGCTGCGGTTGACCAGAACCATGTCTTCGTTGTCGAGGACGGCAGGTCGCGACGGCGCGATATTCGTATCGGCATCCGCGGCACGGGCAGCACCGAGGTTCTGGCTGGCCTCGACGAAAAGGCTCTCGTCGTCACTCCCTATCCTGCCGACCTCGCCGACGGTAGCCGTGTGATCATCTCAGGCCCAGAGGAGTAGATCATGCCCCTCATTCTCGACATTGCGGTCACGCATATCGCCGGACGCGGGCGACAGACAGTTGTGGCCATCCTGGGTGTTGCTGTTGGCGTGGGCTTCTCAATTGCCATGGCGGCATTGATGCAGGGTGGGCAGGACGATTTCGTCAGGCAGCTCATCAACACCATGCCTCACGTTGCCATCACCGACGAAATGCGCACAGCCCCCCGGCAGCCTGCGGAGGACGTTTTTGCCACTGCCGCCATTTCCGGGCTGAGGCCACGTGATGATCGGCGTGGGATCATCAATCCGACGGCTGCAGCAGCCTGGCTCGACACCTGGGTTCCCGGTCGCTTCTCAACGAGCCTGAAGACGCAAGGTGTTATCCGCTATTCCAATCGAGAAGCTGGCGCGGCGGTCATCGGGATCGATCCGATGCGAGAATCTGCTGTTTCGCCGATCATCGAGGAGTTCGTTGAAGGCAGCTTCGCAGCGCTCGCGGCGGGCGGCAACAACGTGGTGATCGGAGACACCATGGCTTCCCGGCTAGGTGCCAGCTTTGGAGACACGATAACGGCCGTTTCCTCAGACGGGCTTACCCGCGCGTTCAGAATTGTGGGCCTGTTCCATACCGGGACAACGATTCGTGACGAAGGCGAGGCCTACGTTCTGCTGAAGAATGCTCAAATCCTGTCAGCGCGCCCGAACGCCATCAACGAGATACGAATTAAGCTCGACAATCCGGACAGCGCACCTGCGGTGGCGCACCGGGCTGAGACTGAGCTTGGCTACAAGGCTGTTGCTTGGCAGGAAGCGAACGAATCCATCCTCGAGGCCCTCGTTGTCCGCAATGTCATCATGTACACGGTGGTAGGTGCGATCATGCTGGTCGCCGGATTCGGCATCTACAACATCATCTCCACCATCACGCATGAGAAGGCGCGTGACATCGCCATCATGAAGTCGCTCGGCTTCCCCGAAGCCGACATGCGTCGCATGTTCCTGATGGAAGGCTTGGCAATCGGCGCTGCCGGCTGCGCGTTCGGTTGGCTCCTCGGCCTTGCAATGACCTACGCTCTGTCGCAGGTTCGCTTCGAAATCGCCGCGACCGGTCAGGAAATGACCCGGCTGCCAATCACTTGGAGCATTCTGCACTATTTGAGCGCTTCAGCTTTTGCACTGGCCTCTGCAGCGGTCGCTGGATACTTGCCCGCCCGCCGTGCGGCCCGTCTCAATCCTGTCGACATAATCCGGGGCGCATCATGAGCCCGCTGATCGAGACCGAACGACTGACGCGTATTTTGCCGGAAACAGTTCCGGTAACGCTCGTCAAAGATGTCACGCTGAGCATTGGCGAAAAGGAATTCGTGGCCGTTACTGGACCGTCTGGGTCCGGCAAGTCTTCTCTGCTCTACTTGCTCGGGCTCCTTGACAGCCCCACCAGTGGCACACTGAAGATCGGTGGACGCGACACCGGACCCATGGACGAGAAGGAGCGCTCCCGTACACGGCTTTCGATGATGGGTTTCGTCTTCCAGTTCCATTTTCTCCTGCCAGAGTTCACCGCGCGAGAGAACGTGGAGATTCCAATGCGCAAGCTGCGCCGCCTCGAACGAAGCCAGATACGCGAGCGGGCCAGCGAGTTGCTCATATCCCTGGGGCTTGCCGAGCATCTCGACAAACGGCCTGACCAACTGTCGGGCGGCCAGCGACAACGGGTCGCCGTGGCGCGATCGCTCGCAAACGACCCGCCGATCATCCTTGCCGATGAACCGACGGGAAGCCTGGATAGCAAAAGCTCCGAGCAAGTTTTCGAGATACTCCAGCACCTCGTACGTGAACGCGGCAAGTCCATCGTGGCGGTTACGCACGACCTCGAAATGGCAGCCCGCATGGATCGCCGCATCCATCTTGTCGACGGCAAGATCGCTGAAGTGGTCCCAGGCTAGCTTGGCTTATAGTGGCGATGCGCCCGCCCCGGGACGATTGCCTCCAAGGACACGACAATGAAGAACAAGGCATTTCTCCATCGTTTTGGTTTTGCCATTCAGGGACTGCAAGACGGCTGGCGACGTGAGCGCAGTTTCCGCACTCAAGCGCTGATTGGCCTGATCGTTGTCCTAGGCGCTGCCCTGCTCGGCATTTCTGGTATCTGGCTGGCCGTCATTGGGCTGGCGATTGCCGTTGTGCTGGCCGCGGAACTGTTCAACTCGGCTCTTGAGGCCCTCGTCGATCATCTGCATCCGGAAGTACATCCGGAGATTCGCGTTGTTAAGGACATGGCGGCTGCCGGCGTGTTGCTCGTCTGCCTTGGCGCGCTGACGGTCGGTTTGCTGTTCTTGGCGGCACACAGCTAAGCCATCCAGGCGTGGCCAATAGCAGGCGGTCACACAGTCTCCCCTCGACCAATCGGAAGAGTGCACTCCAACTCGACATACAATTGACATGGCTCAACGCATGCTGAGTCACATTGACTACGCTCCCGAAGACATTTCCATCTTGGGAAGGAACGCGGAATGCAGAGCGCCAAGAAGTCACTCGCCGAAATCGACGACGCATTCGTCGATTCCGAAGAACTCCATCTGCTTCATCGGTATTGGCAGGCGGCGAACTATCTGTCGGTTGGGCAGATTTATCTGCTGGACAACCCTCTGCTGCGGGAACCGCTGAAGCCCGAGCACATCAAGCCACGCCTGCTTGGCCACTGGGGCACCACACCCGGACTCAACTTCATCTACGCACATCTGAACCGCCTCATCAGGAACCGCGACCTCGACATGATCTATGTCTGCGGGCCAGGCCATGGCGGACCGGGTATGGTGGCCAATACATATCTCGAGGGCAGCTATTCCGAGATTTACCCCGAGATCGGCCGCGACACCGACGGCATGCGCGCGCTCTTCCGGCAGTTTTCCTTCCCCGGCGGCATCCCCAGCCACGCCGCGCCTGAAACCCCCGGCTCCATCCACGAAGGCGGAGAGCTGGGCTATGCACTGGTTCATGCGTATGGGGCCGCCTTCGACAATCCCGATCTAGTCGTAGCCTGCGTGATAGGCGACGGCGAAGCTGAGACTGGCACGCTTGCAGCCTCATGGCACTCGAACAAGTTCTTGAGCCCTGTCCATGACGGCGCCGTCCTGCCGATCCTGCACCTCAATGGCTACAAGATCGCCAATCCGACGGTGCTTGCCCGCATCGACAAGTCCGAGCTGCATGACCTTCTGACAGGTTACGGGCACGAACCCATCTTCGTCGAGGGTGAGGACCCTGTCGAAATGCATGGCAAGATGGCCATGGCGCTCGACACTGCATGTGATCGCATCGAGGCGATCCAGACGGCAGCAAGGCGGGAGGGTCGCGCCGAACGCCCCCGCTGGCCGATGATCGTATTGCGCAGTCCCAAGGGCTGGACTGGTCCCAAAGAGATAGACGGCAAGAAGACCGAAGGGTTCTGGCGGTCTCATCAGGTCCCGATCACTGATCCACGCCAAAACGAGGAGCATCTTCACATCCTGGAACAATGGATGCGGAGCTATGACCCCGACAATCTGTTCGACGATCAGGGAAGGCTGCGCGCGGAGCTGGCGGCATTGGCTCCTGAGGGGATCAGAAGGATGGGAGCCAACCCTCACGCCAACGGCGGTGGCCTCAAGCGCGACCTTGTCATGCCCGACTTCAGGTCGTTTGCGATCGATGTGCCATCACCCGGTTCCGTCAACGGGGAGGCGACGCGGACAATGGGACGGATGCTCAGGGAAATCGTCGAGCTGAACGCCGAGGCTCGGAACTTCCGCATCATGGGACCCGACGAGACTGCTTCCAATCGGCTTGATCCAGTGTTCGCATCCACCGACCGGGTGTGGATGGCCGACATCGAGCCTTATGACGAGCACCTTGCCCGCGATGGGCGTGTCATGGAGGTTTTGAGCGAGAATCTCTGCCAGGGCTGGCTGGAAGGCTATCTACTGACAGGGCGGCATGGGCTGTTCTCTTGCTACGAAGCCTTCATTCACATTGTTGACTCGATGTTCAACCAGCATGCCAAATGGCTAAAGGTTTCACGAGAATTGCCTTGGCGGCAACCGATCGCTTCGCTCAACTATCTTCTGACCTCGCACGTCTGGCGGCAGGATCACAACGGCTTCAGCCATCAGGATCCGGGCTTCGTCGACCTCGTGGCCAACAAGAAGGCGGACATAGTCCGCATCTATTTGCCTCCCGATGCCAACACCCTGCTTTGGGCAACTGACCATTGCCTGCGCACTTTTAACCGGATCAATGTGATCGTGGCTGGAAAGCAGCCCCAGCAACAATGGCTGAACATGGCCGACGCGATCGCCCACTGCCAAGCTGGAGCAGGCATCTGGCATTGGGCCGGCTCCGAAGACGACAGCGGCCCCGATGTTGTGATGGCCTGCGCCGGCGATGTACCCACGCTAGAGACACTTGCCGCGGTGGGCCTGCTGCGGGAAGCCCTGCCAGACCTGAAGATTCGTGTCGTCAACGTCGTGGATCTCATGACGTTGCAGTCGGCTAGCCAGCATCCCCACGGCCTCACAGATGCAGCTTTTGACGCATTGTTCACTGCGGACCGACCGGTCGTCTTCGCCTATCACGGCTACCCTTATCTGATCCATCGGTTGACCTATCGCCGCAACAACCACGAGAACATCCACGTTCGCGGCTTCCAAGAAGAAGGTACCACCACTACGCCTTTCGACATGACCGTTCTCAACAAGATGGACCGCTATCATCTCGCCATCGAAGCTATCGACCGCGTCCGCAACCTTGGGCCCAAGGCTGCAGAAGCGCGGGCCTATTTCGAGAACTGTCTCTCACAACACTGGCATTACGTCCGAGATCATGGAGAAGACATGCCCGAGGTGCGCAACTGGTCATGGCGGGGCTGAGAAAGGAAGAACCACATGGCTCTCCTGGCGCTGAACGCAGGATCTTCCAGCTTGAAATTCGGGCTGTTCACGCAGTCGCCTGCTGGCCCGGAGCAGTTGTTACGCGGCGTGTTCGATGGCATTGGCGGATCTCCCCGTTTTTCGGCAAAGCACTCGTCGGGCCAAATTCTCGCCGACGGCCGACCTGTTGCCGCGAGATCAACGGCATCGTTGCTGGAGGGACTTATCGAGTTTCTCCAACCGTTCTTGGACGGCCGGCCGCTGGAGCTGGTCGGCCACCGCATAGTTCATGGCGGAAGCCGCTTTGTGACACCAATTCGCCTGTCGACGGACGTTATCGCCGCACTTGACGAACTCACCCCCATCGCCCCGTTGCACCAGCCCGCGAGCCTCGCGCCCGTCAGGGCGTTGGCTGAGCTACAGCCGGGCCTCGTGCAGATTGGCTGTTTCGACACGGCTTTTCATTCCTCGATGCGGCCGCCCGCCAGCCGATATGCGCTTCCCCGTCAGTTAGAAAGCGATGGCGTGCGTCGCTACGGCTTTCACGGCTTGTCCTATGAATATGTTTCCCACCATCTGGGCGAGATCTCACCTCGGCTTTTGCAGCAGAGGACTATTGTTGCCCATCTGGGCAGCGGCTGCAGTCTTTGCGCCATGGTCGACGGGAAGAGCCAGGACACGACCATGGGTTTCACCGCACTGGATGGGGTGATGATGGCCACACGCTGTGGTTCGATTGATCCCGGCATCCTGCTCTATCTGCAAAAAGCGCAAGGGCTGGGGGTCACCGAGGTCGAGGACCTGCTGTATCGTCGATCGGGCCTACTCGGCGTGTCGGGCATATCGGGCGACATGCGCGCCCTGCTTTCCAGCAGCGATCCACGGGCGACCGAGGCCATCGACTTGTTCGTGTTCAGCATTTCACGGGCCATTGCGGCTCTTGCCAGTTCGATCGAAGGCATCGAGCTTCTGGTTTTCACTGGAGGGGTCGGCGAACACGCAACAGAAATACGGCAGGCGATTTGCCGGCGACTCCAGTGGTTGGGGGTCAAACTCGATCCATCGCGCGACGGCGACGTGATCAGCCATCCCGACAGCAAGGTGGAGGTTCGTGTGATAGCCACGAACGAGGAACTGTCCATTGCCAGACAGATGTCCAAGTTTCAGTCCTGACAAGTCGGCACCCGGCGCGACCCAACTGATCCCACGCTGTTGACCCAAGTCAAAGCGTTGCCGTTGATGCGTTTCTAGGATTGAAGCGAACCGCTGCTGCGGCTCCGGGACATTCGGGCGGGGACAGCCAATGAAGTATCGCGAAGTGCAGGAACGCCTGCGTGCGGTGGGCGTAGCAATCAGCAAGCGAGGCGGCGTCATCCGGGTCAATTATTTCGGTGGCTTCGAAGGAAGCGCGAAATACACAACTGACCTGCAAGAGGCGCTGGCCCTCGGACTTGCGATGGCCAGGCCGGAACATCTGCCCAAGATTTGGCTGTCAGTTCGACCAACCGACTAGTCCCGCAGCCGAGCGTTCCAGACCGTCTCGCTCGATGCCTCACGATCGTTCGGTTGTCAGGGCTCGGCGCAACCGACGAATGACAGCAGACCGTTTGGGGGCCACCGGTAATCCGACAGGCTCCGGCCGGCGAGGATAACCTCGCCAAGAGCCTAATGCGACTGCAACGAAGCCGAGCCAATCCGCCTTTCATATAGAATCTTCAGGCCAAGCAAACCGGCAACTACGGCAAACACAAGGAACCACGTCAAATCGCCGAGGATGTCGGCAACAGCCAGAATGCTGCGACTGAAAAGTATTCCCAACCCAACAAATTGGAACACCCAGACAGCTTCGCCGAAGACACCCCAGACGGTAAAGCGTGACCAAGGATAGGCCATCATACCGGCAACAATGTTGACTCCCGGACCGAGCGGGCTAAGCAGCCACCTGGTAAGGAAGACACTGATTGCACCCCATCGGACAGTTGCTGTCCGCGCATGGCTAAGGGTGTCGGCCATGTGCAGCCTCTCGGCTAGCCTTTCGGCCAGCCCCTCGCTTCCCAGGCGGCCAATCAGGTAGCCCACCTGATCACCCAACACAGCGCCGGCAATCCCCCACGCGAAGATGGAGACCAAATCCAACTGGTCGCGCGCCACCAGCGAACCGGCCACGAGCAGGGCGAGCGACGAAGGAAGCGGTACGCCGAGGCTACCGAGAGCAAGGATGGCGAACAACGCAAAGGCACCATAGTCCGCGAGAAAAGCCATCGCCGCATCGCTCATGGGCCTAGCTGCCGCTCATTCTATCGGACAGACCGCCGTTCGATTGCTGCCGGCTCCTGCCTATGCTCGCTTCGATGGTGGATTTGAGCGCCTCAAACGAAACGCCCTTGGCCGATGCTATGTCGCCAAGGGTCCGCCTGTCCGAAACACCTGTCGGAAGATCAAGCGCACTGAAAAGCGCTTTCGGCTCCAGATTGTAGGAGTGGGCCACATAGCCCACTGTCATCCATGGTTCGATCGGCTCGTCGCGGTGCGATGACCAATAGACCGCATGGACGGTCAGGCGAATCGCGAAGAACCCACTGGCAACAAGTGCGGTGACGAACGCAGCCAGCAGGATCAGATTTGCCAGGCGGACCGGTATCTTGTTCGAGCGGATGCGCATTACCCTCCCCGACCTTGCATGTCTGTTGGAGTTCTTTCAGCGGGACTTGCCAGGGTCATTTGTTCATTTCTCATCTACGTCCTCAGCACCCTGTAGATCGCCGGGATGACGAGCACCGTGAGCAATGTCGACGAAGCAAGACCGAACAGCAGAGAGATGGCGAGCCCTTGGAAGATCGGATCCGACAGAATTACCGCCGCGCCAATCATGGCTGCGAGCGCGGTGAGTAGGATCGGTTTGAAACGAATTGAACCAGCTTCAATCAGTATCTCGGTCAGAGGCAGTTCGCCGGTGTTGGCATGACGGATAAAATCGACAAGCAAGATTGAGTTACGCACGATGATGCCGGCGAGCGCGATGAACCCGATCATAGAGGGCGCCGAGAACGGCGCGGAAAGCAGCCAATGGCCACCCAGTATGCCGATGAAGGTCAGCGGTATCGGTGTCAGGATCACAAGCGGCAGCTTGAAGGAGCCGAACTGCGCAACGACCAAAATGTATATGGCAAGCAGCGCGACCACAAATGCTGCGCCCATGTCGCGGAAGGTCACCCAGGTAACCTCCCATTCGCCATCCCAAAGGAGCGTCGAGGAACCCTCATCCTGCGGTTGGCCATGCAGCGAGACGACGGGCTTCGGAAGCCCCGTCCAGTCCTGCACATCGATGGCCTCCCGCACCGCAAGCATGCCGTAAAGGGGGGCTTCGAAAGTTCCAGCGAGTTCAGCCGTTACCATTTCGGCAGCGCGGCCATTGTGCCTGAATACCGGAAACGACGCACGTTCTTCGGCAACCCGCACAACGTCGCCGAGTTCGACAACGCCGCGATCACCCGGCAGTACGTTGGCTGGAAGGGGCGTCGCCAAGAACTGCTCGTCGACAACCCTATCGCCCTTCGGCCGCTCGACGCGGATGGGGATTGGTTGCCGGCCGCCTCCGCGATGGGAATAGCCGACCGTCGTGCCGCCGTTGAGGATCGCGATCGTGTCGAAGACGTCGCTCTCTTCGACATGGAAGAATTCGGCGTCGTCGGTTGAAATCCGCATGCGCAGCCGGCGCGCGGGCTGCCCATAGGAATTGTCGATGTCGACGATGAATGGAACCGACCGAAAGGCCATCTCGACCTTCTCCGCGACTTTTCGCCGGGTCTCGCCATCGGGTCCGTAGACTTCTGCCAGAAGCGTTGCCATGACGGGTGGCCCAGGCGGCGGCTCGACGACCTTTAGGCTGGTGCCCGACGGCATGGACACGGCCTTGATACGCTCTCGAATCTCGAGCGCGATCTGATGGCTGGAGCGGATGCGCTCCGCTTTGGGCAGAAGGTTTATGGCGACATCGCCCTGTTGCGGCTCCGTCCGATAGAAGGAATGGCGCACCAGGCCGTTGAAATTGAAAGGTGCCGCAGTCCCGGCATGCGTCTGGACCGACATCACCTCCTCCAAAGCCAGAACTATGCGCGCAACCTCCTGCGCAACGCCGTCTGTGGCTTCGACGGAGGAGCCCTCGGGCAGGTCGATCGTGACCGATAGCTCTGACTTGTTGTCGAAGGGAAGCAGCTTGACGGTCACATCCCTGGTGTAAAACAACGCAAGGGAACCGAGGGTAAGAATGCCGACTGCGAGCAGAAACGACCAGCTTGCGATTTTCGACGACAGGATCGGGCCTGCCACGGCGGCATAGGTGCGGCCGAACACGCCGCCATGCCCCTGGTGGTGACTGATCGGGGTTGCCCTACCGGCGATCCTGAGCATCAACCAAGGTGTTACCGTGACAGCGACGAAGAACGAAAAGATCATCGCTGCCGACGCATTTGCAGGAATCGGGCTCATATAGGGTCCCATCATCCCCGACACGAAAAGCATCGGCAGAAGCGCAGCGACGACGGTAAGTGTCGCAACGATGGTCGGATTGCCGACCTCGGCAACCGCCTCAATTGCAGCATCCTTGCGTTCGCGGCCGTCGCCCATGCCCCAGTGGCGCGCGATGTTTTCGATGACGACGATTGCGTCGTCGACGAGAATGCCGATCGAGAAGATGAGGGCAAAAAGCGATATGCGGTTGAGCGTATAGCCCATCCACCACGAAGCGAAGAGGGTAAGCAGAATCGTTACGGGAATAACTACAGCGACGACTACGGCTTCACGCCACCCGATGGCCAGCCAGACAAGAAGGATGATCGAGACCGTGGCGAGCCCGAGATGATAAAGCAGCTCGTTCGCCTTTTCGTTGGCGGTCTCGCCATAATTGCGTGTGACTTCGACCGACACCTCGCCCGAAATGAGGCTTCCTTTGAGCATTTCGACACGGTGCAGGATCGATTCGGCAACTGTCACCGCATTCGAACCCGCACGTTTGGCAATGGCCAGCGTGACCGAAGGAACGCGCGAAACTCCATTTTTCGATCGTAGGACCGTCGACACCAGAATTTCCCCCGTGTCGGTTGCGAAGGCAACGTCGGCCACGTCACGGACATAGACTGGACGGTTATCGCGCGTCGTCACCAACAGATTGCCGATCTGGTTTGGTGAACTCAGCGTCTCGCCGGCAATGACGGCGATCTGCTCGCCATCGTCCCTGGCCCCTCCAGCAGGAAAGGCCTTGTTGGCTCCGGAAACCTTCGCGGCAAGCTGCTGCAGCGTGACGCCGTAGAGGGCGAGCTTTTCGGGACGCGGCGCCACCCGTATGATCTCTGCCGTTTCGCCGACGAGATAAGTCAGGCCGACATCGTCGATCTTGGCAATCTCGGTGCGCAATTCGCGTGCGATGCGCGTCAAATCGTTCGCCGTTATGCGATCGGCCATGTGTGGGTTGGGCGAAAGCGTCAGCGTGACGATCGCAACATCGTCAATGCCGCGGCCGACGATGCGCGGTTCGGGGACGCCGAACGGAATGCGGTCCAAGTTCGCGCGGACCTTGTCATGGACACGCAACACCGCGGCGTCGGATGAAGTTCCGACGATGAAGCGTGCGGTTACCATCACTTGATCGTCGTCAGTTTGCGAATAGACGTGCTCCACGCCATCTATTCCTTTGACGATCATTTCCAACGGTTCGGTGATCAGCTTGACGGCATCATCGGCCTTCAGGCCGTCAGCGCGAACAAGGATATCAACCATTGGAACCGAAATCTGCGGCTCTTCCTCACGTGGCAATGTCAACAGAGCGACGAGTCCGAACGCGAAGGCAGCGACCAGGAACAGCGGCGTCAGTGGCGAGGCGATGAAAGCTCGCGTCAAGCCCCCGGCAATACCAAAACTCATCGGGAGCTTCATGGCGTGATCACGACATCGCCGACGGCGAGTCCAGTCAGGACCTCGACATAGTCCCCGTCAGAACCTGCGATCCGCTCGCCCAGTACAAGCGCCCGATCAATCTCGACGCCACTAACCATCACACGGACAAAATCGATGCCCGACCGGGCTTCAACGGATGCGACCGGTACGAGCAGTGCTGAGCGCTCGCCAACCGGAACCTCGACGAGCACACGGGCGCCGATAAAAGCCGTTTCCAGCTTTTCGACCTCGACGTCGGCGAGAACGCGGCCATTCTCGATCTGCGGGTAAATTTTTGCGAGACGGCCGGTCGAGTCCGCGCCGTTCGCATTAATACGGATCGAGGCCCCCTCTTTCAGCAGCGGAGCATGGCGTTCAGGCATCGCCAGGCGCAGGAAAACGCCGCCACCGCCTATCGTGGCCACCACTTCGCCGGCCATGATGACGGCGCCCCGCGTCACCGGCACGGTGAGCACGCGGCCAGCGCCGGGCGCGAATACTTCTCCCTCAGCGCCTTGCTGAACGATGACCGATCGTTGCGCCTCGCTCGCAGCCAGTTGGTTTTGTGTAACATCCGCATCGGTCCGAAGCTGGTCGAGACGCTGCGCGGTCATCACGCCCCTTTCGACCAGGGTCTGGCCGCGGGCCAACTCGGATCTTGCCGTGACAAGTTGCGCCTCAAGCGCGCGAATTTGCGCGTCGATCGCGGCGATCTGAAAAGCGATCTTGTCATCGCGAACGGTAGCGATCTTCTGCCCGGCCTTGATATTATCGCCCTCGCTCACATTGAGCTCGACGATTACTCCACCAATGCGGGCACGCGCAGGAATCGTGTCGCGTGCCTCGACCCGGCCATAGACCGCCTTCCACTCGATCACCGGGGTGGGAGCGAGCGTCACGGTTCCAGCCAATGCCGGGCCACACGCGAGCAGCCCGGCGAACAGCGGCAAGGATCGCATTTCGGCAAACCTTAAAAGGCGCGGCCCGGCTTGACGCCGAGCATCTTGAAGACGGCCGCTGCCGGGCAGAATCCAGTGAACGCGGATTGCACCAGATTCAGGCCAACAAAGACCGTGAGCCAAACGAACAAGGGCGAAACCCAAATCGTCAGCACCACCGAAAGCAGCACCATGATGCCGGCAAATGCGAGAACGGAACGGTCAAGCGTCATTGGTAATCTCCATCTGTCTGGAAAAGGCCTGCATAACTCTTGGATACGGAGCCGGAACGTGCCGCCGCATGTCCTGCTCGGCAAAGCATCGAGCACTTAGACATGCGGCGTAGCCGCGCCGTCATCGATCTTGATTTCCTTCAGCTTGTCGACGCCCATCACCTGCAAGGCGAGACGCTCGTAAAACGGCTCGGCCTTGCCTGTCCGGACCTTGTGCAGGAAATACCTCTCGAAGCCGACCTTCGCTGTGTGTACCCATTTGCCGGAGGACGACCAATTGACATTGCGCGGCGGGATTTGCGGCTGGGCGACGAAAGCAACGCCGGAATCGCCCAGGTCGGCCAAGCAAACCGCGTTCCATGTTGCTTGAGCATCCGGCTCGGCGCCCGTAACCAAGCGGCCAATGTTCCGGGCTGCAGCAGTCACCATGGATTCGATCATGAAGCCCGTTTTTGGAACGCCGGTCGGGACCGGCGTCTTTCCGAGAGGCGCGATGGCGACGCACACGCCGATTGCGAAAATATCCGGGTAGGAGGTGCTGCGCTGATGTTCGTCGACGACAATGAAGCCGCGAGCATTGGTTAGGCCTTCGATGCCAAATACGGCCGCAACACCGCGAAACGCCGGAAGCATCATTGAAAAGACTTGCGGAAGTTCGTGCGCCTTCTTCAAGGACCCGTCGTCGGCGATTTCCGAGACGAACATCTTACCCGGCTCGACGCGGTCAACCTTGGCATTGCAGATCCACTTGATGTGATGCTGACGCAACTCGCTTTCGAGAAGTCCCTTGGTGTCGCCGACACCGTCCAGGCCAAGGTGACCAACATACGGCTCCGAGGTGACGAAAGTCATCGGCACCCGATCGCGAACCTTGGCCTTGCGCAGCGCCTTTTCGAGGATGAATGCAAATTCGTAGGCGGGACCGAAGCACGAAGCGCCCTGCACAGCGCCGATGACCACTGGGCCTGGATTGTCGACCAACGCATCGAACGCCTTCTTTGTCTTGAGGGCATGGTCGATGTGACAGATTGACTGCGAGTTGTGGTCAGGTCCGAGCCCGTCGATCTCATCGAAAGCCAGTTCGGGACCCGTAGCAATCACCAGATAGTCGTAGGCAACAGAAGATCCGTCGTTGAGTTCGATGCGACGCTCTGCCGGTTTCAGCCGCTTGGCGCCTTGTGGATGCAGCGCGATGTCGTGGCGTGCAAACACCGGCGCAAGGTCGACTTCGATCGATTCCCTATCGCGCCAACCGACCGCAACCCAAGGGTTGGAAGGCACGAACGAATAGCGGTCTCCATTGGAAACAACCGAAACCTTGTGTTCTTTCCCAAGACCTTTGCGAAGCTCATAGGCCATGATCGTGCCGCCAAGCCCGGCACCGAGAACGACAACATGCGCCATGCATTCCTCCCGCTGTGATGCCCTCGCGCACGCTACAAACCGTTGTTTCAGCGCCGCCGAACGCTTGTGATATACGGCCTCCTCACCAGTTCGGCCTTGATCTTTGTCAAGCGACCGACTGATACCGCCACAAGTGCCCCTGCCAGCAGTGAACGCCGTCTTGCCAGTCGACGCATCCTGGGAAACGCAATGAGTGAGCGTGTCTTACGGACACGGGACCGCACCTATTTCGACGCACACAAGCGCAGCAAAGACATCCCGGTTGATGGGCTGAGCACTGGAAGATCGGGGCTGACAGGACGGATCAACCGCTCGTCGGCGTTGGTCTTGCGACTGGCGGGTCCACGCTCGACGCCGGGAATTCCACGATGAAACAGGCCCCACCCTCCGGCACCCTTTCATAGCGTACGGACCCTCGGTGGTGAGTGGCGATCTGGCGGACCAAGGATAGTCCAAGGCCCCAACCGCCCTTGCTCTCGCTTCGTCCCGTCGGACGGTAGAACGGTTCGAAGACCCGTGTGCCCTCGCCGTCCGGAATGCCCTCGCCGTGGTCTTTGACGCACAGGCGCACGATTGCCCCATCGGTCTCGACCTCGGCGATCACCGGCGGAGCCCCATGGCACAACGCATTCTGCATCAAATTTCGAACCAGGCGTCTCAACAACCGCACATCGCCCGAGATCATGGCGGTCGAGCCGGAGACCGCAACGTCGTTGCGCGCACCTTCTTCGGCTGCAAGTGCAAGCATGTCGACGGCTTCCACATGGTCCAGTTTTTGGACATGGTCGAGCCGGCTGGCCAACAGGATTTCCTCGACCAGGCTGTCGAGTTCCGAGAGGCTTTGCACGATCTCTCGCTTCGTTGCCTGATCGGCCGAACGCTCGTAGAGATCTATGGCCATGCGAAGCCTTGCCAACGGCGAACGCAGTTCATGGCTGGCATTGGCGAGCAGGGACCGGTGCGCGTCGACCAGACGTTCGATGCGATCGGCCGCAATGTTGAAACTCCGTGCGACTGCTGCGACTTCATCGCTGCCACTCGCCGCAACCCGGGTTCCAAGCTCGCCTGCCCCCCAAATTTCCACGCCGCGGCGCAGACGCTCCAACCGCCGCGTCAGATGACGAACCACAGGATAGGCTGCAAGGCCGATGACACCGGCGATGACTGCCAGATAGCCAAGGGGATTTCGTCCACCCGGCCCCAGGGGCATGCGGGCCTGTATGACCCGTCCATCCGCCAGTCGAATTGCAAACGGCCGTTTGCCATCGTGCGACTGACGCGAGCCGGGCGCATCGAATTTGAACGGTTCTCCAGCACTGGCAATCAATTGTTCATGCGGGTTGTATAGCGCCAAGTCGGCTGCGAAGGCGTCCGCAAGCCGTTCAAGCGTGATCTTGAGCATAGCCGGATCGTCGGTCACCGGTAACATTGTGGCGATGAATTTGTCACGCCGGCCGCCCCATCCCCGGTCCAGCTCGTCCTGCCCCAGCCGGACAAAGAACGCACTCGTGAATGCGACTACGGCCAAACTGGCCAGCAGCGTGAGGTAGACCTTGAGGAAGAGGCTGTTGCGCACCACAGTTTCGCCCCGACTTATTTCTGATCGTCCTGAAAGCGAGCGAAAACATAGCCGGCGCCGCGCACGGTTACGATGCGACGCGGGTGTTTGGGACTATCCTCGATTGCCGCCCTGATCCGAGAAATATGCACATCGATCGACCGATCGAACGCTTCGAGTTCCTCGCCTTTGACAAGGTCCATCAGTTGCTCGCGCGACAGCACACGTCCGGCATTCTCCGCCAATGCAACGAGAAGGTCGAATTGATAGCTGGTCATCGGACAATCGCGGCCATCGATACGGACTGAACGAGAACCGGGATCTATCTCGAGCCGCCCGGACCGAAGGATGCGTGATGCGGTCAGATCGCCGCCACGGCGCCGCCGCAGTATAGCCTTGAGACGCGCCAGCAGTTCGCGCGGATTAAACGGCTTTGGCAAGTAGTCGTCTGCGCCCAACTCCAGCCCGATAATCCGGTCCGTCTCATCCCCTTTCGCCGTGAGCATAAGAATGGCCACGTCAGATACGGCGCGCATGCGGCGGCAGGCCTCGAAGCCGTCCAGGTCGGGCAGCATGACGTCGAGAATTACCGCGTCTGGCGAACGCCGTTGCACATCAGCGAGGCCGGCATGCCCGGTTGCCGCAGTGTGGACGATGTAGCCATTTCCCGAGAGATAGTCCGCGATCATGGCGGACAGGCGTGTGTCGTCATCGATGATCAGCACCTGTTCCGCCATGGCCGGGACTCTCCGGATTTCAACCTTGCAGTTGAAATCCTACCACCGGCCGTGGCCTCCGCGCGCGTTGAAACGCTCCAGAATCTTTGCCCTTTGTTCTGGCGTCAGGATTTCTGCCGCATCGACAAGAGTGGCCGTCATTTTCCGCGAGGCGGCATCGATCGCGGCAACGCGCTCACTGCGCAACTTTTCGATTGCAGACCGGTCGATAGTCGGCGCGCCCAGAATGTCGGCTGCGGCGTTGCGCGTGTCCCTGAAGTCGTCGAGCATCGGAGCGATCTCATCTCGGGCAGAACCGAAGAGCTCCTTCAGCTTCTTCGACTGTTCCGGTGTGGCATCGATATCTTCCATCATATGCTCCATCCGGCGCTCCGAGAAGCCACCGCGGCCCATAGAAGCATCCATCATCTGGTGTCCCTTGCCAAAATGCAGCATTCCGTGCCCATCTCCGAACTCGCCACTGTTGGCCACAGCAAGTCCAATGCCAGCGACTGCTGCGGCAGCAAGGCCGCCGATAACGATGCGCCGTCCCCAGCTACGCGACCCAGTTGCGGTGTTCGGAGCCAATGGGGCCTGCATATCCTGCTTGTCGTTGTCCATGATCGCTTCCTTGGTTAGGCGGCACTTGCTGCCGCGATAACGCCAGACTGGAGGGTCAACGTTTCTCGAGTGACGGGGAAGTGTGAAGAAATGTGAAGGTGCCTCCCTGTCGACCAGGTTTCCAAGGACGCTCTTTGACTTGGCTCAAGGCGGTGAGCGATGGCGACTGGCAGATATATGTCGCTGCATCCGGTGAGCGGGTTTCAGTCTGCCCTGCGGAATACCGCAATAATGGAGTGCGATCGTTTTGACTGACTGGATCAAGCAGTTTCCGGGCTTGTCCCGTATCGAGCCGGCCGTACGCGACGCGCTGACCCGAAAGAGCGCCATAATTGCGGTCCCGCAAGGCACTGTGATCTTCGGTCCTGGCAAGTCACCCGAGAACCTGCTTCTGCTGCTGGAAGGCAGGGTGCGGGTGCAGCAGGTCTCGGAAGGTGGCCGCGAGATCGTCCTTTATCGGGTCGAGGCTGGACAAAGCTGCGTACTGACGACCGCCTGCCTGTTGGCCCACGAAGACTATTCCGCCCAGGGCATCGCCGAAACCGACGTGCGCGCCGTGGCCATCCCGCGCGCGGTCTTCGATGACCTGGTCTCCCAGTCGGTCGCTTTCCGCAGTTTCATATTCACCGCCTATTCCAAAAGGATCACCGATCTGTTTCAGGTCATCGAAGACATCGCGTTCCAGCGCGTCGATATCCGGCTGGCGCAGAAGCTGATCGATCTGGAACGTGGCGCAAGACAGATCAAAGCCACGCATCAGCAGATGGCAGCCGAACTGGGCACCGCGCGCGAGGTTGTCTCGCGCCAGTTAGGCGAGTTTCAGCGACGGGGATGGATTCGGCAGTCGCGCGGGACGATCGATCTGGTGGATATTGCCGGGTTAGAAAGACTAGCCGCCCTGGATGCGGGATAGATCTCATGGTTTCTCGTGAACAGTAGCTATCGCTGATGCTCAGGGCTCCAACGCTAGAACTCAAAAAGGCCAGAGAGGGCTAGGCGCACACCGGTGAAGAACACGGGCTGCCTGAGGGTCAAAATGGCCTCCGGACGACTTGGAAGCAGTACCCGCGCGGGCGCCAGCCGGGCTCTCCCACGCCCGAGTTCGCACCCAATCTGATCGCCCGGCAAGGCCCGCGAGCCGACCACCACGCCAAGCCGCGACCAATGCTCCGCCAAGATTACCAAGGAACTTGATACCAGCACAGCGGAGACAGGCAGCACAGCCTCGGTATCGCCCCTTTCGCCGCCCCGTCAGCCTGCAAGTCCCGCCATTCACTTCCGCTTGGTGACATCGTCACTGAACGGCGGATCGAAAGGGCATAGACAGGTCCCGTATTCAACAGGAGATCAGGACAATGATTGCCAATGTAGGAACCATAGACCGGGCTCTTCGTCTTGTCCTCGGCGTGGGGCTGATCGCTGCGGCGTTGTTCAGCAGTTGGGACGTCTTTGACAGCGTTGCACTAGAATATGGCGCTGTGGTCGTGGGCATTGTGATGCTGGCGACTGCCATGTTCCGCTTCTGCCCACTCTACGCGGTGCTGGGGGCCACGACGTGCCGGAACTGACCACCATCGAAACCCTTTTCACCCCGTGGCAATCCCTCTCAGGCGGCATTCTGATCGGGCTGGCCTCGGTGCTGCTGATGCTGACCCTTGGCCGGATCATGGGAGCCACCGGCGTCCTGGCAGGTGTTCTGACGCCGTCCGCGCATCCAGATACCGGTTGGCGGCTTGCATTGCTGGCCGGGATGATCAGCGGGCCGCTTGTTACGCTGGCTGTGACCGGGCAGATGCCCGCAGTCGAGGTAACCGTGTCCATGCCGATGCTTCTGGTGGGCGGCGTGCTGGTCGGGATCGGCGTAACCTACGGATCCGGCTGCACCTCGGGACACGGGGTTTGCGGGGTGGCGCGCCTGTCGCGCCGGTCCATTGCGGCAACATTGACCTTCATGCTGACCACCGGGGTGACCGTCTATCTCATCCGTCATGTTCTGGGGGCCTGACACATGCGACTTCTGACGTCCTATCTCATCGGCCTTGTCTTTGGCGTGGGCATTTCGATTTCGGGCATGGCCAACCCAGCCAAGGTGCTCAACTTCTTCGATGTGACAGGCAACTGGGACCCAAGCCTCATCTTCGTCATGGGAGGGGCGGTTATCATCGCCTTCCTTGGTTATCGCATTGTCTTGCGCAGGACCTCGCCGATCATCGACGCGAAATTCCACTTGCCCGACAATCTGCGCATCGACGCCCGTCTGCTCGCCGGCTCGGCCGTGTTCGGCGTGGGCTGGGGCATCGCCGGGTTCTGCCCGGGGGCTGCGCTCCCCGCCTTGGGAACTGGCCGGATCGAGGTCGTCGCCTTCGTGGCGGCGCTGATCGCCGGCATCTTTGGCGCCAAGGGCCTAATGGCCCTGAGCGGTGCGCGCACAGCCCGCGTGCTGCGCCGCGAAACCTGAACCAGAAAGGAGACTGCCGTGACAGATTATCCGATCAACATGTCCGTCAAACCACAGGTCGAGGCATTCTTCGACCCGGCAACCAATACCATCAGCTATGTGGTGAAAGACCCGTCCTCGAACGCCTGTGCCGTGATCGATTCCGTCATGGACATCGACTATGCGGCGGGCCGGATCACCTATGACCATGCCGACGCCATCATCGACCATATCCGCAAGCACGGCCTGAAGCTGGAGTGGATCATCGAGACCCACGTGCATGCCGACCACCTTTCCGCCGCGCCCTACATTCAGAGCGCTCTCGGCGGCAAGATTGGCATCGGCGACAAGATCATGGTCGTTCAGGACACGTTCGGCAAGATTTTCAACGAAGGCACCGAGTTCCAGCGCGACGGCAGCCAGTTCGACGCCCTATTCGAGGATGGCGACACCTACAAGATCGGCAACATGCAGGCGGTGGCAATCTACACCCCCGGCCATACGCCGGCCTGCATGGTTCATGTCATGGGTGACGCGGCTTTCGTGGGAGATACACTGTTCATGCCCGATGGCGGATCGGCGCGCGCCGATTTCCCTGGCGGCGATGCCGCCACACTTTACGACAGCATCCAGAAGGTGCTGGCTTTGCCAAACGAGATGCGCCTGTTCATGTGCCACGACTACGGTCCCAATGGCCGCGACATCCAGTGGCAAACCACGGTGGCCGCGGAAAAAGAACACAACATCCATGTCGGCAAAGGAGCCACCAAGGAGCAGTTCGTGAATTTGCGCACCGAACGCGACGCAACGCTGGCGATGCCAAAACTCATCATCCCGTCGCTCCAGGTGAACATGCGCGCAGGCGAGGTGCCGACCGACAAGGACGGCCGGCCAATGCTCAAAGTACCCATCAACGCGCTTTGACCTCTGACCTCCATTCAAGGACAAGAAAATGCAGGACATCAAACACATCACGCCGGATTTCGCGGTCAGCCCGCAGATTGCGCCTGTACAACTCGCCGACCTGAAGGCCGCGGGCTTTACAACAGTGATCTGCAACCGCCCCGATCACGAGGATGCAGGCCAGCCAAGCTTTGCCGAGATCAAAGCCGCCGCCCTGGTCGCAGGGCTTGAGGCGTTCCACATTCCGGTCACGCCAGGTCAAGCAACCAGGGTTGACGTTGTCGCTTTCGACACCGCCGTGGCCACGGCTCAAGGCAAGGTTCTGGCCTATTGCCGTACGGGCGCCCGGGCGCAGAGCCTCTTTGCCGCGATCCAGGGATGAACCCGGCACAGTCTGCCCCTTTCTGCAGACGCATTGAAGCCGCCTCTCTTGGACCATGAAGAACCCAGAAAAGTCTCGTCCCATGTCCGCCATATCGCTCGCCCGCTATCTTCCGATCCTGCAATGGGGCCGGACCTATGACCGTCACGCCCTGACGGGCGACCTGCTGGCGGCAGTGATCGTGACGATCATGCTGATCCCTCAGTCGCTGGCCTATGCGCTTCTGGCGGGATTGCCGCCGGAAGCCGGGCTCTATGCCTCGATCGCGCCAGTCATCCTTTACGCGATCTTCGGTACCAGCAGGGCGTTGGCCGTGGGACCAGTGGCGGTGGTGTCACTGATGACGGCCGCTGCCATCGACAACATCGTCGAACAGGGGACCATGGGCTATGCCGTGGCCGCCCTCACCCTTGCAGGATTGTCTGGGGCAATCCTGCTGGCGATGGGGCTCCTTAAGCTGGGATTTCTCGCCAACTTCCTGTCACATCCCGTCATCGCAGGCTTTATCACAGCATCCGGCATCCTCATTGCGACCAGCCAGATCAAACATATTCTGGGCGTAAGAGCAGGTGGCGACACTCTGCCTGCAATGGTCGTATCACTGGCCGACAACCTCATTGCGACCAACTGGATCACCCTGGTGATCGGGATCGGTGCCACCGGGTTTCTGTTCTGGGTCCGCAAGGGTTTGAAACCGATGCTGCGCCAACTCGGCCTTGGCCCGCGCCTGGCGGATGTGGTGACCAAGGCCGGTCCGGTGCTTGCCGTGGCCGTGACGACGGTCGCAGTCTGGGGCCTCGGACTGGATGCAAAGGGAGTGCAAATCGTTGGTGACGTGCCACAGGGCCTGCCGCCGCTAACGCTGCCCTCATTTTCCACCAATCTGATCGGGCTTCTGCTGCTTCCCGCATTGTTGATTTCGGTCATCGGGTTCGTGGAATCCGTCTCGGTCGCGCAGACGCTCGCCGCCAAGAAACGACAGCGGATAGACCCCGACCAGGAACTGATCGGACTGGGCGCCGCCAACATCGGGGCGGCTTTCACGGGAGGATACCCGGTGACGGGTGGCTTCGCTCGATCGGTGGTAAACTTCGATGCAGGGGCCGAGACGCCTGCCGCCGGCGCCTTTACCGCAATAGGGTTGGCCGTCGCAGCCATAGCGCTAACCCCGCTGATATACTTCCTCCCCACGGCCGCCTTGGCCGCGACGATCATCGTGGCGGTGCTTTCGTTGGTCGATTTCTCGATCTTGAAGCGCAGTTGGACCTACTCGAAGGCAGATTTCGTCGCCGTGGCCTCGACGATCGCTCTGACCCTCGCGATGGGCGTAGAGACCGGCGTATCAACGGGAGTGGTGCTATCCATCGTACTACATCTCTACAGATCCTCGCGTCCACATATTGCAGAGGTTGGCCTTGTTCCAGGCACCCAGCATTTCCGCAATATCCGACGCCACACCGTCCTCACCGACCCTACCCTTCTCACCATCCGCATCGACGAGAGCCTCTACTTCGCCAACGCTCGTTTTCTCGAGGATTACGTCGCCGATCGCGTCGCCTCCGATTGCCCGATCAGAAACGTGGTGGTGATGTGCTCTGCCATCAACGAGATCGATCTCAGCGCACTGGAAAGCCTGGAGGCGATCAACCATCGCCTGGGGATGATGGAAGTGAAGATGCACCTGTCGGAAGTGAAAGGCCCGGTGATGGACCGGTTGAAAAGATCCCATTTCCTCGATGCGCTGACGGGGCAGGTGTTTCTGTCGCAATACGACGCGATGCAGACCCTTGCCCCCAAACAGGGCCTGAACCACCCGGACAACCCAAGTCATGCCGCGAGCACCTGTTCAAGGTCAGATCCGGGGTAAGCCGTGACATCACCTCTCGCCTTGACCGATGCGGGTGCGTCCCCCATCGTCGAATTGGCTCCTGGGCAGCGTCCGCTTTTGGATGGCTCGAAACAGGCGTTCGACACGGCCCGCAAGCGGCTGGGGGATCCGCGTCGAGATGATGGCTCGGACATCCGCTCCTGGGCGGCATGCAGAGAGAACTGGTCGGCACGGCTCAAGGTCGGCCCTCAGTGGTGAGGGCTCGGCGCAGCCGACGAATGACAGCAGACCGTCCGCGTTCGTCCGCCTGCTGACTGACGGCCTGGCTTACATCGAGCAGCAATTCCGATAACTCGTTGTGCCAATCAAGGCGGGCGACCTTGCCCGGCAACAGACGCTTCGGTTCGTTGAAATCAACCCTTTGCGCGCCGGCCCTACCGAGATCGAAGGCTTCGTCGAGTTGCGGCGCAATGATACGTTCCGGAGAGACGAATGCCGCCAAGCGTGCCTTCAGTCCGGACAGGCCAGTTTCTTCGCCATGGGTCAGGAATACCCCTTTATGGATAGGCAGGCGCGCCCTTACCCAATCCTCGAGCTCGCTGGCATCGGCGTGGCCCGAATACAGGTCGAGCAGTCTGATCCGAGCCTTGACTTGAAACTCCTCTCCCTGAATTCGTACCCGTTCGGCCCCGTCGAGGAGTATGCGTCCCAGCGTTCCCTGTGCCTGAAATCCGGCAAGCATCACTGTTGCGTTCCTTCGCCACAGATTCGCCTTCAGATGGTGTCGGATGCGACCTGCATCGCACATGCCGCTTGCTGCGATCACGACGTAGAACCCGCTAAGGCGATTGATCGCCTTGCTTTGCTCAACCGTTTCCGTGAAGCGAATTTCACGAGAACTGAGGGCCTGCCTGAGCGCATCGCCTTCCTGGATTTCGTCGGCATGTCGCTCGAAGATTGTGCTGGCGCGAGTGGCTAGCGGCGAATCCACGAAGACATCGGCCTTGGGAATCTGCTCTTCGCGCATCAACCAGAACAGGTCGACAAGCAACTCCTGCGTTCGTTCGACGGCAAACGATGGGATGATAAGCGGACCACTTGCGGCGAGCGCGCCTTGCACTTCTTGCAAGAGCAGGGACCTACGTCGCTGAGGGGTGATTTCTCCTCGCTCCCGATCTCCGTAGGTCGATTCGCAAATCAGATAGTCGACATCCGTCGGCGCTTCCGGATCCGGCTGCAGAAGTTTGTGGGCCGGACCGACATCTCCGGAAAACAATAGTCTGAGCGGCTTGTCCGAAAAATTGATCTCAATTTCGACTGAAGCGGACCCCAACAGATGCCCGGCGTTCCAGAACCTAACCCGAACACCAGCTACGACTTCGAACCATTCTTTATATTGCCTGGCATGGAAGAGCGTCATGCACTTTGCCGCGTCTTCCGCCGTGTATATGGCGGCTACTGCCATACGACCCCGTTGGGCGTTGCGGCGATTGAGGTGCTCAACTTCCATTTCCTGGATGTGAGCGCAATCGGGCAGCATGACCGAGCAGAGATCGATCGTGGCTCGGGTAGCATGTATGGGGCCGGAGAACCCATGCTTCATCAGCTTGGGAAGCAACCCACTGTGATCGATGTGGGCATGGGTCAGCACGACCGCGTCAATCCTGCTCGGATCGAATGGAAAGTCTCCGTAATTGAGCTCCCGTTCAGATTTCGACCCTTGGAAGAGACCACAGTCGATCAGGATGCGCTCGTTCCCGACTTCAAGCTCGTAACAAGAGCCTGTCACCGCATGAGCCGCGCCATGAAAACGTAGACGTGGCACCATTTCTTGACGCTCCGCGAAGGTTCCCGTTTTGGCGTGGTCCGCCAACCTAGACGCAAGTCTGCCAGGTTTCACTTTGCAAGCCTTGACTGGGGTCAATTTTCGGCCTGCTATTTTGAACCCATCCGGAAGCGGGGTGCAGGCTTGTCATGGCAAGGAAGAGCGCAGGCATACTAGCGTTCAGGCGAACGCAAGGGTTCGTGGAAGTCCTGCTTGCACATCCGGGCGGGCCGTTCTGGAGCAAACGCGATCTTGGCGCCTGGTCCATGCCCAAAGGCGAGTATGCCGACGACGAGGAATCGGAGGCAGCGGCCAGGCGAGAGTTCCAGGAAGAGACAGGCATCGAAGTGACGGGCAAGCTCATTCCGCTCGGAACCGTCCGCCAGCATAGTGGGAAGCTGGTCACCGCCTTTGCCGTGGAAGCCGACATCGAGACGACCGATTTCAAAAGCAACCTGTTTGCCATGGAGTGGCCGCCCCACAGCGGCCAAGACAAGCTCTTCCCGGAGGTGGACCGAATTGAGTGGTTCTCGTTGGCCGACGCGAGCAACAAGCTCGTCGCCGGACAGCGTCCATTGTTGGATTTAATGAGCCAAGCAACTGCGAGCGCAGCCTCTGCGGAAAGATGCTCGGGCCAGTGACTGGGACAATGCCCAGCCATCTATTCACACATAACCGATAGCGCCTGCATCTTGACGATTTCAACCGTTCTCAAGGACACCAGCCGCATGATGCCTTGTCCGCGCAGTCGGGTGAAAACACGTGACACGGTTTCAAGCGACAGGCCTAGATAATCGGCAATGTCTGTCCGTGACATCGGCAGTTCAAAGCGCTCGAGCCCACCCTGACGCTCGAACATGTCCAGCAAAAAGGCGGCAACTCGCTCAGGGGCATTCTGACGGCCGAGAACGAGGAGATGCTCCTGGGCGCGCACCAGGCCGCGCAGCGCCAGAGGCAGCAGCGTTGCCGACAAATCAGCGGTTGCCGACACTCTCATGGAAAGCGTCGAGGTGGCACCGACCGCCTCGGCGAAGAAATGATGGCGACTATCTGCCTCAAATCCGAACACTTCGCCGGGCAGGTGAAATGCAGAGATTTGCCTGCGGCCATCAGCCAGCAGCCTGTAAACCCGAACGCAACCGAATTTCACCACATAGAAGCAGTTCGCGTCGCTGCCTGGGGAGAAAATCTCGGAGCCAGCCGGATGGAATGACGCGGGCATTGGAACTCCGAATGCCGGAAGAGGCATCTGGCCTAAAAGCGCGTCCCAATTGGACTCCGTGGTATTGTCGACCTTGCCCTGAGAATGCATTGCTCTCTCCCGCTGTAACCGGGAGATTCATCGCGCATGAGCCGCTGCGGAGAAATTCGGTTATGTCACTAGGGGACAATACGTAGTCACGTGATGGTTTGGGGGCTGTTAATGCTGCCTGGCACCAAGTCCCGCTTCGATGGCCATTCTCACCAGTTCTGGAAGGCTTCGCGCTTCCATTTTGGACATCACGCTTGCCCGGTGAACCTCGACGGTTCGAGGACTGATATCGAGATCGTAGGCGATCGTTTTGTTGGGGAGGCCCGCAACAACGGCGGCGAAGACCTCGCGCTCGCGTTCGCTCAACAGCGCCACGCGTGAACGAATGGCAGATATGTCCTCGTGAACGGCCTGCCTTCCGAGGCTGGCGATGGCCCGGTCTACGGCCGAGATCAGGACATCGTCCTTGAACGGCTTTTCGATGAAATCGAAAGCTCCTGCTTTCATGGCTTCGACGGCAAGTGGAACGTCGCCATGTCCCGTGATGACGATCGCGGGAATGGCGCAGGATAGCTGGCGGAGCCGCTGAAGCAATTCGATCCCATCTACGTCAGGCATGCGAAGGTCCGTCACCAGGCAGCCATTGCGGATGGTTGGTGCCGCAGACAGGAACGCCAAGGCAGACTCGTGCTGGCGCACAGTGTATCCGGACATGGTAAGCAGGAATGCCAGAGACCTTCTGACCGGTTCCTCGTCGTCGACGATGTGGACGACGCTCTCACCCTTGTCCATCGATCGTCTCCTGTTCAAAAGCAGGCAAGGTGAAGCGGAAAGTGACCCCGCCATGGGCGTTCATCCGCATGCTCAGCTCGCCACCGTGGGCCTCAACGATGCGTTTGGCAATGGAGAGGCCAATGCCCATGCCGCTGGCCTTGGTGGTGACGAAGGGCTGGAAAAGGCGTGCAGCGATTTCATCGGGGATGCCAGGCCCAGTGTCGGAAACTTCGACGGCCACTTCCCCCGGGTTCCCAGAAGCTGTCCGCACGGTGAGCAGCCGTGTGTCGCTATCGCGCATGGCTTCAATGCCGTTGCGCATGAGATTTGTGAGCACCTGCTGGATCTGCACTCTGTCAACCATCACCATCCCTGTTCCGGGCCCGAAATCAAAGACTGAGCGAACGCCTCGCTCTCTTGACCCCATCAGAGCCAGAGCGCCTGCCTCTTCGACAAGCTTATGAATGTCCTCGGGCGCTTTCTCGGTCTCCCCGCGCATCACGAATTCGCGCAGATGGCGAATGATCTCTCCCGCTCGTAGCGATTGCGTCGCAATCTCTTGCAACGCCTCTGGAAGCTGGGAAGCCGCTTGCTCTGGGCGTTCGCGCAGCATGCGGATTGACCCTTGCGTGTAGTTTGCAATTGTCGACAGCGGCTGATTGAGTTCGTGTGCAAGCGTGGAAGCCATTTCGCCCAGCTCGTTGAGGCGGGCAAGCCTGGCAAGTTCGCCTTGAATCTCCTGGAGGCGAGCTGCAGATTCCTCTCGTTCGGTCAGATCCCTGATGAAGCCGGTGAAATAGATCTTGTCGCCGGATTTCATCTCGCCCACCGCAAGCGTCATCGGAAACGTGGAGCCATCCTTCCTGCGGCCGACCACCACCCGGTCGACCCCGATGATGCGCTTCTCGCCAGTGGTCAGGTACCTGCGGATGAAGCCATCGTGACCGCTTCGATACGGCTCCGGCATGAGGATTCGAACATTTTTGCCCCTGACTTCCTCTTCCAGGTAGCCGAACTGCCTGACTGCTGCCGTGTTGAAGGAAACGATGGTTCCATCTCTTTCGATGACAACCGAAGCGTCGAGGACGGTGTCCAGTATCGACTTGAGATGGGCCTCGCGCTCGACGAGCCTGTGCTTCGTTTCCTCATTGACGGTCCAGGCCCTATGCAGGAGTTCACCCATTGCCGCCAGCGCGAACCCAACGAGGGTGAAAACCAGCAGCGCACCGACACCAGTGTTGCCCTCCAACTTGAGCCCGCCAATGTAGAAAGCGCCAATGACGGACAGGGCGACGGAAACCAGTCCGGGGCCTGTGCCGCCTATCATCGCAGCCATGAGAATTGCCGGTACGAAGAGTATGAAAGTGGCGCTGTCAGCCAGAAAGCCATGGAGGAGAATACGCACCAAGAATGCGAATGCCACGACTGAACAGGCAAAAAGGTAAGCTTTTTCCCCTTTGTAAACAGAGGGAAACGTTACCTTGCGGAACTTAGAGATGGCGTCTGCTGCCATACCCGCTTCCTGATGTCCCCTGACCTAACGCCGCCGAAATGCCGGTCAGCATTCCACCCTTGTACATCCATAGATCTTGCAGAGCTATCGGGATCGCGTGCAGGCTGAGAGAGTGGGGCCGCGGGCGCAATCCGTTTGACACAGGTCAATGCAGCCCTGGCTTTCTGCGAGAGACTGGACGCTTTCTGCTGCCGAAGGAGTTCGAAGCATGTCTGACGCCGCTCTCAAGCAGGATGTCCTGGACGAACTCGATTTCGAGCCCAGCATCGATGCGGCCCACATCGGCGTAGCAGTTGATCACGGTGTTGTCACCTTGACTGGACACGTCTCGACCTATGCTCAAAAGGCCGCGACAGAAGCAGCGACGCGACGGGTGAAGGGGGTTAAAGGGATCGCTCAAGAAATCGAGGTCCGGCCCTTCGGAGCCAATGCCACCGCCGATGACGAGATCGCCAGGCGGGCTCTAGACACCCTGGCATGGAATACGACGATTCCAGACAACGCTGTTCAGATCACGGTGCAACGTGGCTGGGTGACGCTTACTGGTAGCGTCACTTGGCAGTACCAGAAGTCCGCCACAACCGATGCCATACATCGGCTGGCTGGCGTGGTCGGCATCTCCAACAATATTGAAATCAAGCCGCACCTGACATCAGCCGATGTCAGCAAGAAGATTAAGTTGGCCTTGATACGCAGCGCTGAAGTCGAAGCTCAAGCAATCCAGGTTTCGGTAGTCGATGGAACTGTCCGGCTGGAGGGCCACGTTCGGACATGGTCAGAGCGCATGGCCGCCGAACGCGCAGCTTGGTCCATCCCCGGAGTGACCCAGGTCGACGACCGAATTTCGGTGAGTTGAAGGCATATTGAGGGACTGCTGCAATGAAGGCAATGCTGCTGGAGCATGTGGGCCAACAGCTTCGGCTTGTTGAGAGGACGGATCCTTTCCCCGGGCCCAGGCAGATTCGACTGCGTGTCGAAGCCTGCGCCGTATGCCGAACCGATCTCCATGTTATCGACGGAGACCTGCCAAATCCGAAGCTGCCGTTGATCCCGGGGCACGAGATCGTGGGCATTGCTGACCTAGTCGGATCGGATGTCGACAGTTCTATGCTCGGCCGTCGATTCGGCGTGCCTTGGCTGGCTCGAACGTGCGGCACCTGTCTCTATTGCAGCACGGGTCGCGAGAACCTGTGCGATGCAGCTGAGTTCACAGGCTACACACTGGACGGTGGTTTCGCGACCCATGTCTTGGTTGGCATCGACTATGCCTTCGAGCTCGACCCCCTTGCCGATCCGGTGGCGCTGGCCCCTCTGTTATGTGCTGGGCTTATCGGGTGGCGATGCCTGAAAAAGGCGGGAGACGCTAAGCGTCTCGGGATCTTTGGTTTCGGCGCGGCCGCTCATATCATCGCCCAGGTTGCGGTCTGGCAAAAACGGGAAGTCTTTGCTTTCACCAAACCGGGAGACGTGACCGCCCAGGGCTTGGCCCGCCAGCTTGGCTGCGCGTGGGCAGGCAGTTCGGGAGATCAGCCTTCGGCAGAACTTGACGCGGCGATCATCTTTGCATCGGTTGGTACCCTTGTGCCGAGGGCGCTCGCTCTGGTTCGCAAAGGCGGGCGCGTTATCTGTGGCGGCATACACATGAGTGACATCCCCGCCATGGAGTACAAAGTCTTGTGGGGGGAGCGCGAACTCGTTTCGGTGGCGAACCTGACGCGTGGGGATGGCCAGGAGTTCTTTTCAATCGCTGAGCAGGCGAAAATTCATGCCCGCACCACCGCCTATCCGCTCCAAGAAGCCAACACCGCACTAGACGACCTTAGGTCGGGAAAGCTCAGTGGGGCTGCAGTCCTAACGCCTTGGCCAATTTCTGCCCGGCATTGGATACCTCGCCGACGGGCCAATCTGTGAGACAGCTATCGACGCTTGGGGAATGCGCTACCGTTACGATGGCCTCGCCCCGCGCGACGTCGGCGGATGCCTGGATGTCTTATGCCTGCATACGGGTGAATGGATCGATCCCGGCGGCCTCATCTACATCGCAGAGGTTCCGTGAACCAAAGTGCAGGACGTGCCGTGATCAGCCACCACCCGAGCATGCGCTAGATATTTTGCACCGCCTTAGCATTTGGGACCGCAACTTGATGCGCGACATGTCTTCCCGGATAGGAAACCCACTGATGAGCATCTTCGACAAGATCAACAAGAGGCTTTCGGACAATCTGTATCGGCATGGGCATTACTTGACGGACCCCCACGCAAAAGACCATGACAAGATCGTTGAAATGGTCGACGACCTCATGGAGTTTGTCAAAGAGGACGCGAAGAAGGACGTGAGGGGGAAGGTCATAAATCTAATACGTCGCCACAAACGTCACGACGTGGAAATATGAGGCACCCACGAGTGACGATCAGCTATTCCGAACTGGCACGACGTAGATTGGCCATCTCGACGGACTACTCACAGGCTAAGAAACATCCGAGGACTGGGCTGGCCCCCTAGCGGAGTTCATCGAGCGCCTATCCCAAGGCTTTCGATCTTCCGGATCCATTTCTTCCGCCGCTCCAGACTTCCCCCCACAGGCCCGAGCAAGGTTTCATATACGGGCTTGATCCCCACGAAATTCAGGATCCCTCGGCGCATGCCAGCGATCCCGTGGTTGAGGAACCATAGCCGATAGAAGATCGACGGCATTCCCATGGTCACCACGATCCGAGCGGATCGGCCTCGCAGGAGAGATTCTGTCAGCATTCCCTTGTTTTCCGGGTACTGGAAGGCCACTCCTGGCCGCATCGTCTGCTCGAGGAATCCTTTGAGCAGTGCAGGCATGGTGCCAAGCCACAAAGGGAATACGAACACTAAGTGTTCAGCCCAGACGATCGCGTCGGTAGCCGCTCGCAATGGTTCAGGGACAATACCGTGCTCGAACTCTTCGGCGGTCCTCAACAGCGGGAAGTCTGTGATCGCCAGATCGATCTCACGGATCTGATGGCCCGCGCTCTCCGCCGCGGCAGCATACGCTTTCGCAAGCACGCGACAAAACCGATCGGGGGAAGGATCCGGGTGACCAATTACAATGAGGATACGTCGAGCCATCGAGACAACTCCGTTCACTGCGACCTGCTCGCCAATCCGCCAACAAGGGCACGCTTCGTTGGACTGTGCAGGCCAGTGTTAGAAATGCCAGAAGTCGCGAAGAACCGGACCTTCAACCACTCCGTCGCCATCACATATGCAAGGGTGATGTAGAGCAGTCCGCCCATGGTTGTTAAAGGCAGAGGCACGAACCCAAACCAGGCGGCCACGGGCGAATAGGACAGACTAACCGCAACGGCACCGACGAGGATCGTAAGCGAGACAAGCATCCGACTGGGACGGCTTGCCCAAGCAGGCTTGTGGGTCCGAATGACCAGAACGATGGCAAGTTCGGTGAGTAACGATTCAGTGAACCAACCGGTCTGAAACACCGAAGCGTCGGCGTGAACCACAAACAATAGGAAGGCGAACGTTGCCGCGTCGAACAGGGAACTGACCAAACCGAAACGGATCATGAAGCGGCGAATGAAGGAGATGTCCCATCTCCTCGGCCGCCTGGTTTCATCTATGTCGACATTGTCGGTTGCGATCGCCAAAGACGGGAGATCGGAAAGAAAGTTGTTTAGCAGAATCTGCTTCGCCAAGAGGGGGAGAAAAGGCAGGAAAAGCGACGCGATGGCCATGCTGATCATGTTGCCGAAGTTCGCGCTTGTCGTGATGGCGATGTACTTCATTGTGTTGGCAAAGGTCTTTCGACCGTCGTCGATCCCCAACATGAGAACCCCAAGGTCCCGTTCGAGCAGAATGATATCGGCCGCCTCGCGCGCCACGTCGACGGCTTGATCCACCGAGATGCCGACATCGGCCTGGTGGAGTGCCGGCGCGTCGTTGATGCCATCCCCGAGGTAGCCGACAATCCGGCCTCGTCTCTTGAATGCTTCGACGATCCGTTCCTTCTGGTTGGGGTCGATCTCGGCAAAAATGTCGATGTCTTCGACACGCGCGAACAAGGCTTCCTTCGTCATGTGAACCAGTTCGCCGCCGGTCAATATCGCGTCGGGGGCTAGGCCTATTGCCTTGGCAAGATGCCTGGCAACGTGTCGGTCATCGCCACTGATCATTCGAACGGACACGCCGCGATTGGCGAGTTCCTTCAGTGCGTCAGCCGAGCTCTCCTTTGGAGGGTCGAAGAATAGTAGAAAGCCCGCGAGCGTGAGATCCATTTCATCACCGCGGGTGAAACCTTCAGTCTTCAGAAACTGACGGACAGCCAGGGCAATAACGCGAAAGCCCTGTTCGCTCCACGACCGAACCTGGTCATCGATATCGGCCCGACGCTGATCGGAGAGTTTTTCAGCCGTGTGTCCGTCTGTCTCAGTCCCGCACACATCCAGCATCGTCCGGACCGCACCCTTGCAGATCATCAGCGAGCCGCCTTCGGCTCTGCGGACGATTACGGACAGGCGCTTGCGGGCGAAGTCGTAGGGAATCTCGTCGAGCTTGAACTCTTGCCCGCCCAGGGGCTGCTGCTCCTGAGTGCCGGCATCGACGATCGCTTCGTCGAGTGGATTCTTGATCCCAGTCTGGAGCGACGCGTTCAGTTTCGCCCAAGCAAGCAGTTGATCGGATGGCCGCCCACGCGAATCTACCCATCGGTCAAGCCGAATGGCTCCTTCGGTTAATGTCCCCGTCTTGTCGGTACACAGGACATCCATGCTGCCCAGGTTCTCAATTGCCTCGAGCCGTCGGACGATCACGCCATTCTTGGCCATGACCGCGGCCCCACGAGCGAGCGTCACGCTGATGATCGCAGGCAACAGTTCCGGGGTAAGGCCGACCGCCAGTGCAAGAGAAAAGAGCAGCGATTCTGCCAACGGTCTGTGGAGCAACAGGTTGACCACAAATACGACGATCACAATCGCCAGCATCACCTCGGTCATGAGGTATCCGAATCGCCGGATCCCCTTGGCAAAGCCGCTTTCCTCCACCCGCCTCTCGACTGCATCGGCGATGGCTGCGAACTCTGTGGCGCTTCCTGTTGCGACGGCGAGTACGGTAGCCGTGCCACTGCGGACGGATGTCCCTGTGAAGACAGAATTCGTCCGTTGCCCCAGCGGCGTTTCTGCCCCGACTACTCCCATGGTTTTCAGGACGGGAAAGGATTCGCCAGTCAGGACCGCCTCACTGACGTTGAAGTCTCGGGCATCGACGATGAGGCCGTCGGCAGCAATCATGTCCCCAGCGGATAACTTGAGAAGATCACCGGGGACGACCTCATCTACGGCAACGTCGGTCTCGATACCATCGCGCAAAGTCCTGACTCTTCGAAGCAATTGACGCTTCAGGGCCAATGCGGCCTTGGACGCGCCGTATTCTTGCGTGAAGCCCAGGCCACAACTCGCCAACAGTATAAGGCAGATAATAATCGCTTCTTGCGCCTCTCTCATCAGAGACGACACTGCCGCGGCAAACATGAGTATGAGCACCAAAGGGCTGCGGACTTGCCGAAGCACCAGGCGGAGAGCCTCTCCCCCCGAGCGATCTTGAATGGCGTTGATTCCGTGAAGCGCACGACTTTGGTTCGCTTGCGCGGTGGTCAAACCGCTTGGGTTCGTGCCCAGCGCGGTCATGACCTCCACCAGCGGCATCGACCAATAGGGATCACGCTGCGGCTTCATCGGCTCGCCTCGCCCCTTCGAGGGTATTCCAGATGTCAGAGGGGACCACTAACAGAACAGCCGGACGGCCAACTGAGGTGTCACGGCCGCTCGACCCTGGCGACCTGGTAGGTATGCATGGCTTGTTTTCGTCCGATCGAGACGTATTCGCCGACAGTGAAACGTTCGTCGTTCAGGCGAAAGCCGATCTCATCGTCGCGGTCGCCTTCAGAATAGTCGAAATACCACTGCCCGCCCGGCTTGCGCCTCAGCAATCCTATGCGGTCTTCGCTCCCGTCGCCGAACTTTCGGACGCGGCAAAACGCCTGGTGCGTCTTCCAGTCGGCAGCATCAAGCCGACCTTCAGCATCGAGTGGGACAAGCAAATCGTATCCGACCTCTCGATCCCCGATGGGATGTCCCTTTTCGCGGGCCAGAAGCAGCCGCACGTTCCGAAAGCCAGGTGTCAAATCTGCCAACGAGGTCATAGCGCAATCCTCTATTTGCCCTGACATAGCGCTCGATCCCGCGGGACGGCATTGATCCGCGTCAAATTGACGACGACCAGGACATGGCACCCGTAAGGAAAAAGACAGCCGCGCCTAACGCCATGGCTATGAGCGTCGCCAGAAGCAGGCCTCCGGCAAAACGACCAGGTCCGGCAATCGCAGCCATTCCTATGCGCCCCAACGCATTCGCCGCAAGTGCCACCAGCACAGCCCAAGCAGCAGTCTGAGTGGAAGTCGGCCCCGCCACCAGGCGAAGAGCGCTCAGTACGGCAACGTCGACGTCGAAGAGGCCGGAAAGCGTCGAGACCGCAAGCACCCCTCTGCTTCCAATCAAGCCTGCCGTCCATGCACTTGCTACCGACGCAATTGAAAAGAGGACTGCAAACGCAAGCAATGGGTAGAGTTCGAACGGATTGCGCACCAAATTGCTATCTACCTTCTGATCACCGTAGGCTGACAAGAAGAAGCCACCCACGCAGCCGAACCCGACAGCGGCAGCGAGGGCTGATGTTGCAATGAGCCCGGCCACACTCGGCTCCAGGACAAGGACCACGACGACCACTCGAATGATGGAGACGGCTGCTGCAAGACACGCTGCTCCAACCAATGTTAGCACGCCTCCTGAAGTCCTGGCGGAGCGAGCCAAGGCTATGGTGACTGCTGTCGAAGAAACGACAGCGCCTGTCACGGAACTGACGACCAGACCACGCCTGGCTCCGAGAATGCGTACGGCGACATAGCCCGCGTACGAGATCCCGGCGATTAGAATGGTGAAGACCCAAACCTCGCGAGGATTGAAACCTCCCCATGGGTCAACCGCCTTGTCGGGCAACAGTGGCAGCACGACTGTCGTCATGACGGCTAGCACAAGTGCCGAGCGCAACTCGATCCAAGTCAGTCGCCGAAGCAGCCCGTGCAGAACCTCCCGGCTTGCTAGGGTCGCAGCCAAAACGCCGCCACCAGCTGCCGCGGCACGGTAGTCGCCCACAACAGCCAAGGCCCCCAGTGAGAAAACCCCCAGGCCCGCCACGACCCCGGTGACGCTGAAGTCCTCGTCATGTGCCGCCTCCCGCGCTTTGTACCAAGACAGAACGGCGGCAAATCCAAGGAAGCCCGCAACCAGCACTGCCGGCGCTTGTACGGCTTGGCTGAGGGCAGCGATAACACCACCAAGAAGCCCAGAAATCCCGAATGTCCGAATGCCTGCAGTGCGGCTTCGATCAGGCTCGTTCCGTTCTTGCCACCCACGCTCGAGGCCAACCAGGAGCCCGATCGCCAGCGCGAGTCCGAGACGTGCTATGGCACCATCCATTGGTCACCTGCTGTCGAAGCGGCTTGTCATTGGTATCCCATTTTGCGTTTCCCATGGTCGCCGAGTGCCCGCAAAGCATTGAGGATGACCGCAACGTCTATCGCCTCCTGAAGAAGCGCCCCAGAGACAGGCGAAAGAAAGCCAAAGGCCGCGGCGATCATCGCCAATGCAGATAGCCCGATGCCAGCCACGATGCTTTGTCTTGCGATCATGGTAGTCCGGCTCGCGATTTCAACCGCCGTCGCCACAGCCCCTAAGCTGTCTGTCAGGACGACCACATCTGCAGCCTCGGATGAGGCTGTTGCTCCGCGAGCACCCATCGCAACACCCACTGTGGCCATCGCTAGTGCTGGAGCATCGTTGATGCCGTCGCCGACCATCATGGTAGCTGCCTTGCTGCTCTCGGCATTTACAACAGCCACCTTGTCAGCGGGTGACGCGTCCGCAACGACGAGGTCCAGCGGGAGAGTGGCCGCTATCCGATTGGCGGCATCTGCATCATCGCCTGTCAGCATTATGCTGCGCCTCACGCCGGCATTCCGAAGCCGGGTCACGGCCGAAACAGCATCCGCCCGAAGGCCGTCGCCAAGAACCAAGACCGCCGCGAGGCGGCCCTCGACAGCCATGTACACAACAAGAACCGGATGCCCCTGATATCGGGACACCACCCGTTCCGCCCAAGCCGGGGGCGCTGAAGCCGCCAAGATTAGGGACCGGGAACCAGCGGAGACCCTGGTTCCTGAAATGGTTCCGATCAACCCCGATCCTCTATGCTCACAAACGCTATCAGGGCGCGTCAAGGTGAGCCCCCTGTTTCTAGCGAGGGCAACGATCGCTGAGGCGAGAACGTGGTGAGATGCCTGTTCCAGGGAACCCAACAAACTTAGAAGTTCATCTTCGTCTCTTCCCGGGGCAATTTGCATCTCGATCAGTTGAGCGCCGCCATGGGTGAGTGTGCCTGTCTTGTCGAAGATGGCAGTCCTCACTTTTGCGAGGGCTTCCAGCGCCGTGCTGCCCTTCATCAGAACACCCTGACGTGCCGCGCGGGAGACTCCGGCTATGAAAGCGATCGGCGCCGCGAGAATGAGCGGACACGGTGTTGCCACGACCAGGACGGCGAGTGCTCGCACTGGGTCACCTGAAACATGCCACGCGGCAGCTGCCACGATCAGCGTGAGGGGCAACAACACCAACGCAAATCGGTCGGCCATGCGGATGAATGGTGCTTTGGCAGTCTGAGCCGCCTCGACCATTCTGACGATGCCGGCATAGGTGCTTTCCGCTGCGACGGCAGTGGCGCGCATGTGAAACATTTCTCCTGCGTTCCCTGTGCCGCTGCGGACTGCATCTCCTTGCTTGCATGCCTTTAAGAACGGCTCCCCGGTGATGGCGGACTCATCGATCCTTGTGTCATCATCGAGCAGCACGCCATCGACGGGCAGCACCTCGCCGGCCCGAACCATCAAATCGTCTCCAACCGAGACGCTCTCGATTGAAATGCTCTCGAGGACCTCGCCGCGGCGGCGGTGCGCAATCCTCGGTGACCGGTCAGTCAAGGCCTTCAGGTCACTTTGGGCACGACCACGAGCATAGTCCTCAAGGACATTGCCCCCCATGTACATGATCGCGACAACTATTGCGGCCAAATCCTCACCGAGCCAAAGCGCCGCACTCATTGACACAAGAGCAATGGCATCGACACCAAAACGACCAGCCCACAGATCTCGGCCAATGGAGAGTGCGAGGGCGGCGATCACCGGGGCGCTTGCGAAGGCCCAAATGCTGTCAGCCAGATTTTCCATGCCGAGCTGAAAATGTGTCGCAAACCCAGCGGCGAGCCCTAAAACGGCGATCGCCAGTAAGATCTTTCTGAGCAAGGGTTCGTTGACGGGCATGTTCCCTCGATCGCTTTGCACGACAACAGGTACGAGTCTGCCGTCGCCATTCCGACTTCAGACGGCAGCCGCGTCCCGCATACGTTCGAGTCACATTGCGACAAGATCGTCCGAGAGGACGCTACCTTCGGTTTGACTATCGGAGCGCTGCGCAAGCGCCTTGATCCACGTCAATTTGGATCCGCGCTCGCTCCGACCTCAAACCAAAACACTGCTCTCCAGCGATTGACGCGCGTCAAAGCCGAACGGCCAATTGCAGCGCACTCTGCCAGCAATTGGTCTGCACTTTGGGAGACGCACCATGGCTGCCACAGACATCTCTTCCGCACCTAACTCCGCCGCCGCGACAGCAAACGGGACCAAGCTGCGCCTGGGCCCATTGACGGCCCTTGTCATCGGTTCGATGGTCGGATCCGGGGTGTTCAGCCTGCCGCAAAACATGGCCGCTGGCGCAGGTCCTCTTGCCATTGTGATTGGCTGGGCCATTACCGCCATCGGCATGCTGGCATTGGTGTTCGTCTATCAGTCTCTTGCGACCCGCAAGCCAGAACTTGATGCCGGGCCATATGCCTATGCAAAAGCTGGGTTCGGACCGTTCGTCGGCTTTAACAGCGCCTGGGGTTATTGGATCAGCGCCTGGGTCGGCAATGTTTCATACGCTGTGATCGTATTCAGCGCACTTTCCTACTTCTTTCCTGCCTTCGGCGATGGAAACACATGGCAGGCCGTAGTAGGCGCATCAGCCCTGCTGTGGGCAATCCATTTCCTCATCATGGCTGGCGTTCGGCAAGCTGCACTCGTCAACCTGATCGTGACGGCAGCCAAGATCGCTCCCATCGTCCTGTTCATCGGCATCGTCGTCGTGGCATTCAAGGTGGACGTATTCAATGCCGACTTCACTGGGCTTGGGAATACCAGCCTCGGTTCAATCATGAACCAGGTGAAGAGCACGATGCTGGTGACGTTGTGGGTATTCATCGGCATCGAAGGCGCCAGTGTATTTTCGGCTCGCGCCGAGAAGCGCAGGGACATTGCCAAGGCCACCGTCTTTGGCTTCCTAGCCTGCCTTGCCCTCTACGCACTGGTCTCCCTGTTGTCGCTCGGCATCATCAGTCAGCCGCAACTGGCTGCACTGAAGAACCCCTCGATGGCAGGCGTTCTAGAGGCCGTGGTCGGTCCGTGGGGTGCCATACTTATCAATCTGGCATTGGTTATTTCAGTGGTCGGCGCATTCCTGAGCTGGACGTTGCTCGCAGCTGAGGTGCCGCATATCGCAGGTAAAGACGGCACCATGCCGGCCTTCTTCGGTCATGAAAACGACCGTGGCGTTCCGTCCGTATCGCTCTTCGTGACCAACATTCTGGTGCAAGCGTTCCTCATCATTACGCTGTTTGCGCAGAGCACCTACCAAGCTCTGTTCTTCATCGCTTCGACGGCCATCCTTGTCCCCTATATCTTCTCTGGTGCTTACGCCGCAAAGCTGGCGATACAAGGCGACAGCTATGGTGCCAGCGAAAACCGTAATGCGCCTTTGCTTATGGGGCTGTTGGCCACGGCATACGGGCTGTGGCTCGTCTATGCCGCCGGGCTTTCGTACCTGTTCATGTGCGCCGTGCTCTACGCCCCAGGGATCGTCTTCTACATCTGGGCACGTCGGGAAAACAGCCAGCGGATCTTTCGACCTGCGGAAGCTGCGATCGGTCGGGGTCGCCATCTATGCGGCGTACCAGATGTGGACGGGTGCGGTGAGCGCGCTCTGACCCATTCCGAAAGGTTTAGCCATGGCCGAACTCGGCGTTCATTCCGAAACCGGTCGGTTGCGCGAAGTCATCGTGCATCGGCCTGACCTCAGCCTCCGCCGCCTCACACCAGGGAACTGCAAGGCGCTTTTGTTCGATGACGTGCTTTGGGTCAGGCGCGCACGTCAGGAGCACGACATTTTCGTGGATTCGCTCCGCGAGCGCGGCGTGACCGTGCACCTCTTCGGTGAGCTGTTGGCCGAGACCATGGCAATCCATGAAGCCCGCGACTGGCTGCTCGACCGCAGGGTAGACGCGTCGGTGGTTGGCCATGACATGGTCAGCGAGCTTCGTGGCTGGCTCGACCCCATGCCCGCAGAGCAGCTTTCATCGCTTCTTGTGGGCGGAATAACTCGCGCCGAACTGCCGTTCGACCCCGCTGGCCTGACGGGCAAGACACTGCTTGCAGAAGACTTTGTACTGCCTCCGCTGCCCAACCAACTTTTCACTCGCGACAGCTCCTGCTGGATCTATCGGTCCGTGTCGGTGAATCCGATGTATTGGCCAGCGCGCAAGCCGGAGGCAGTCAATGTCGAAGCGGTCTATCGTTTCCATCAGCGTTTTCGAGCCGCCGACGTGCCCTTTGTTGCGCCTGACAAGCCCGGTCCAAATGTGAGTCTGGAGGGCGGCGATGTCATGCCTATCGGCAATGGCGTGGTCCTTGTCGGAATGGGCGAACGAACCACTCCACAAGCCGTGGGCGGCCTCGCGCGAAACCTCTTTTCGGCCGGAGAAGCTACCCAGGTGATCGCGGCGCTTATGCCCCGCGATCGGTCCTTCATGCATCTCGATACTGTCTTTACCTTGTGCGACCGCGACCTCGCGACAATGTTCCCGGCGGTGGTCGGGCGGCTTCAGACTTTTTCGCTGCGCCCAGGTGAAGGCATCAATTCCGTCGATGTTGTCGAGGAGCGCAGGAACTTCACGGAAGTGGTCACAGAGGCGCTCAATCTGAAAACCCTGCGCATCGTCGAAACTGGCGGTGACGCACCCGAAGCCGAGCGAGAGCAATGGGATGACGGCAACAACGTCGTTGCGATCGAGCCGGGTGTCGTCATCGGTTACGACCGCAACGTCTACACCAACACGCAGCTACGGCGCGCAGGCATCGAGGTCATAACGATCGAAGGCAGCGAGCTGAGCCGCGGCCGCGGTGGAGGCCATTGCATGACGTGCCCGATATCTCGAGATCCGAATTAAGAGGAGATCACCATGCCCGTAAACTTGCATGGGCGTAACGTCCTGACGCTTGATGATTTCTCCGGCCAGGAGATCCGATATCTGCTTCGGCTTGCCGCAGATCTGAAGGCCGCCAAGCAAGCGGGAACCGAAAAGCCGCGGCTGACCCGCAAGAACATCGCCCTGATTTTTGAGAAAGATTCGACCCGCACCCGATCGGGCTTCGAGGTCGCGGCCTATGACCAGGGCGCGCACGTTACCTACATCGGGCCGTCAGGAAGCCATATCGGTCACAAGGAATCGATGAAGGACACCGCACGGGTGCTGGGCCGCATGTACGATGCCATCGAGTATAGGGGCTACAGTCAGCACCAGGTCGAGTTATTGGCGGCCTATGCGGGGGTCCCAGTCTACAACGGACTCACTGACGAAGCGCATCCAACCCAAATCCTCGCCGATTTCATGACGATGCGGGAATTCACCCACAAACATCTCTCGGACATGACGATCGCATTCGTCGGAGAAGGCAGAGACAATGTTGCCCAGTCGCTGGCGATAGGTGCAAGCAAGCTTGGTATGGATATCCGGATCGCGTCTCCCCGAGAGCTGTGGCCCGACAATAATTTCTGCGCCCACGTGAAAGAGCTGGCCGAACGAAGAGGCGGACAGTTCAGGATCGACGACGACGTGCAGGCCTGCGTCAAGGGAGCTGACTTCATCTACACCGACGTTTGGCTTTCTTTGGGTGAGGACGAAGGCGGCTGGGGCGAGCGGATCAAGTTGCTGACACCTTTTCGGGTCACCCGCGATCTGATGGCCGCGACAGGAAACCCTCACACCAAGTTCATGCATTGTCTGCCAGCGTTCCACGATACCGAGACGGCGGTCGGGGCGCATATCGAACGCGAATACGGCATTGACTGCATGGAGGTCGAGAATGCCGTTTTCGAGTCCGAGGCTTCGATCGTGTTCGATCAGGCGGAGAACCGCATGCATTCGATCAAAGCCATCCTCTTGGCAACGATCGGCAGCTGAAATGCGTATCGTTGTGGCGCTTGGAGGCAACGCCCTATTGAAGCGAGGCGAACCGATGACGGCAGAAAACCAGCGCGCCAACATCAGAAGAGCGGCCCGGTCACTCGCCGACCTCGTGAGCCAGGGCCATGCCCTGGTGATCACTCATGGAAACGGTCCGCAGGTCGGGCTGCTTGCCCTGCAGGCGGCCGCGTCTTCGGGCGAGCCATTTCCACTGGACGTGCTCGACGCAGAAAGTGCAGGAATGATCGGCTATGTTCTTCAACAGGAACTTGGCAACGTCATGAGAGATCGGCATTTCGCCACCCTTCTCACCCAGGTCAAAGTCAATCCGCACGACCCTGCCTTCAGCAAGCCGACGAAACCGATCGGACCAATGTATGATAAGGCGATAGCGACAAAGCTGGCTGCCGAACGGGGCTGGCACATCGCGCCTGACGGCGAGAAGTGGCGGCGTGTCGTTGCCTCGCCGAAACCGCTTGAAATCCTGGAAGTCCAGGTGATCAGCTTCCTGACCGAGGGCGGCGTGACCGTTATCTGCGCCGGCGGGGGAGGCATTCCGGTAGTCGAGCTGAGCGACGGAAGCCTAGCCGGGATCGAAGCAGTCATCGACAAGGATTTGGCATCTTCCCTGCTGGCGCGACAGCTTGATGCGGACTTCTTGCTCATGCTGACGGACGTAGATGCTGCCTACGAAAATTGGGGTACGCCACGCGCTCGCCCCCTCGATCAGGTCAGTGTTTCCGAGCTCTCGCTGGATGACTTCGCTCCTGGCTCGATGCGTCCGAAAATGGCCGCGGCCATCGAGTTCGCGCATGCAACAGGTCGGCCTGGCGCAATCGGACGTCTCGAAGACGCTTCGGCCATCGTGGCCGGAACTAGGGGCACCCTGGTTCACGCGCATGACGTGGCGCACAATCCATCTTCGACAGGGATTGTCAATTGATCCGCGTCAAGGCGTTCACCCCTGCTTGCGCCATTGTAGATCGAGTTGGATCCTGATTTCGAGGCGCAGAAATGAGCTACAAATCCGTCCTTGTGAACATCGATATCGACGGACCGGTCATTCCGATTGTGACGGTGGCAATCGAGATCGCGAGATCCCACGACGCAAGATTGATCGGTCTCTGTGGGGCCGACGCACCGCTGCCTATTGCTGGGGTCATGACGGCGGAAGCATGGCAACAGATGCGGGACAACATCGAGAAGCGCTTCACGAAAGTGCGGGCAGAGTTTGAGCGGTTGACCACGGGATCGGTGCGGACCGAATGGCGGCAGAGCCTGACCAACCCCACCCATGCAGTGGTCCAGGCAGCCCAGTCAGCGGACCTCATCGTCATGGCGGCTTCAGAGGGCGCGGCTACCGGAGATTCCTATAAGCACGCCAGTCCCGCGAGTGTCGTTCTTCGTGCGGGCCGTCCGGTTTTGGTCGTGCGCGACAAGGTGGAGCAGTTTGGTGCCGAGCGCATCGTTGTGGCATGGAAGGACACACGCGAAGCCCGACGCGCCGTAGCCGACGCACTGCCTCTGCTTGTCGCGGCCAAAGAAGTGACGGTGGTGACCGTGACGGCTGAGGCAGATCAAGTCATTCGAGATGGCCTAAACAATGTAGTCGCTTTCCTGGCGGAACATGGCATCAAAGCCACGCCAAGATTGATCGAAAGCCCCGATGAATATCTCATGTTGTTCAATTTCATCGACCGTAGCGGTGCTGACCTCGTGGTGTCGGGCGCGTACGGGCACAGCCGATTGAGAGAGTGGGCGTTTGGTGGGGTCACGCGCGCATTGCTCGATGAAGCCCGGCTCAATCGGTTCTTGTCAAGTTGAGAGCATTTCGCCCAACCGCGCGGATCGAAAGCCCAAGAAGAGCGGCTTTCGGTCCTTCTTCGTTGAAGAGTTTCGTCGGCAGTTATTGAGCGTCCGCTGACAGCTGAACATTAGTCAGCGCATCCGACTACATCGACATGTTCGTGTCGGTCGGTCGAACTCCCTTTTCTTCGGGAATCTCCGTCGTCGTGGCTTCGGTCAGCAGCAACGTGCTAGCTACCGAAACTGCATTTTCCAACGCAATGCGCACGACCTTGGTCGGATCGATGATACCCGCCTCGACGAGATCGACATACTGCTTGCGACCAGCGTCAAAGCCGAAATTGTCTTTCCCTTCCAGCATTCTCGCAACGACGACACCTCCATCGACTGCGGAATTCTCCGCTATCTGGCGCACCGGAGTTTCGAGCGCCCGTTTCAAGATCTGCACTCCCGTACGCTCGTCCCCGTCAACGAGCTTCTCTTCCTCCTCGACAGCCGTCGTACAGCGCAGGAGTGCAAGCCCGCCACCGGGAACGATGCCCTCTGCGATAGCTGCCTTGGTGGCGCTGATTGCGTCGTCCAAGGCCTCTTTTCGTGATTTCATCTCGGATTCGGTGGGAGCCCCCACCTTGATTACCGCAACGCCCCCAGTGAGCTTTGCGAGCCGCTCCTGCAGCTTTTCGCGATCATAATCGCTGGTGGTATTCTCTATCTCCCGGCGAATCTGCTCGATCCTGGCATCAATTGCCTTGCGCTTTCCGCCGCCGCCTACGATTGTCGTGTTTTCCTTGTCGCACACGACGCGGCGGGCACGGCCGAGTTGCTCGACCGAGACATTTTCAAGCTTGATACCCAACTGCTCCGAGATGAGCTGTCCTCCCGTCAGAACTGCGATGTCCTCAAGCATTGCCTTACGCCTGTCGCCGAAACCTGGCGCCTTGACGGCACAGCTCTTCAGTGTCCCGCGGATGTGGTTGACGATGAGCGTCGCAAGAGCATCTCCCTCAACCTCCTCGGCCACGATCAGAAGGGGCGCGCCGGACTTGGCCACGGCCTCGAGAAGCTTAACCAGATCGTTCAGCGTACCAATCTTGCGGTCCACGACCATTACAAGCGCGTCCTCAAGGACCGCCTCCATCTTCTCCGTATCAGTCGCGAAATATGGTGAAAGGTAACCACGGTCGAACTGCATGCCCTCGACCACGTCGAGGACTGTCTCCGTCGTCTTTGCCTCTTCAACGGTGATGACACCGTCATCGCCGACCTTCTCCATGGCCGCTCCAATCAGTTCGCCAATCCCGGCATCATTGTGCGCCGAGATCGCAGCGACCTGTTCCCTTTCCCATCGGGTCTGAACCGGTTTGGAAGCTGCCTTCAATGCTTCGATCGCTCTTTTCGCAGCGCGATCGAGACCTCGCTTGATATCGATGGCGCTGGCACCTGCCACGACGTTTCGAACGCCATCAGCGAGCATCGCTTGAGCAAGAATGGTCGAAGTGCTGGTTCCGTCACCCACCATCTCGCCCGTTTTTTCGGCTGCCTGCCTGAGCATCCGGGCTCCGAGATTTTCCTCCGGATCCCTGAGGTCGAACTCTTTGGCGATCGTAACGCCATCATTGCAGACTATTGGCGGACCCCATCTTGCCTCGATCAGAACCGACTTCGAACGCGGTCCGAGTGTAACTCGAACCGCGTCGGCGAGCTGGGCAGCGCCTCGCAATATCTTCTCGCGAGCCTCCGAACGGAACAACACTTGTTTGTGAGCCATTGCGTGATCCTTTTGAAGGTCTGGAGATTGCCGGATCCGTCAGGATGCTTCACTTGGTCGTCGGCGATTTCTGAGCATTGCCACCCATCATCCCAGTGCCGCATCCGGATGGCATGTGTTCCCATTCGGTGTCTTGTGGCAGGGTGATCCCCAGTTCCGCTGCGCGTTTCTGCATGGCCTCGTGGTGCTCGGCCCGGATAGCGTCGCATTCCTCGTCGGACTTTGCGCTACGCATCCGGTCCATCATCGTGGCCATCTCATCCGCGGACATCATTTGATGACCTTGGAACATCAACGGGCCACGCATCTGGGCCAGAGTCCCTGGGACTTCGCTGGCCAGGGCAACAATCGCGACTGCCGCCCCCAGCATGCGCTTGGTGAACTGCATGTTCATTTGGTTCCTCCTTTTTCACAAATGAAGCACGGGTTGACCCGACGAGCCTTGATGCATGTCAATCTGAACGGCGACATCGGGAATTGATCTAGGGCAATGCGTCCTGCAACGCGGAGCCGTACTGGTCCATGGAGGAGGAAGTCGCTTTGACCATCCGCAACCTGGAATTCGTTCTGCATCCCAGATCGATCGCCATATTCGGCGCATCGACCCGGCCCGGCTCGGTAGGCGCGGTGGTCATAGAGAACATTGTCCAGGGAGGGTTCGAAGGACCGATCTGGCCAGTCAATCCAAAGCATCGTGAGATCGCGGGCAGACCTTGCTATCGAACCGCCAAAGAACTTCCCGAGGCACCCGATCTCAGCGTGATCGTTACCCCTGCCGAAACGGTTCCAGGCATTGTCCGGGATCTCGGCAACATAGGCAGCAAGGCGGCTGTCGTAATCACTGCCGGCCTGACGGTGGAAAACGGCCTCAAGCAGGCAATGCTCGAGGCCGCAAAGCCCAATCTGTTTCGAATAGTTGGGCCTAACACGCTTGGCTTGCTCACGCCCAAGCTGAAACTCAACGCCAGCTTTTCGCATTGCAATGCGTCCCCGGGCGGCATCGCGCTGCTTTCCCAGTCCGGGGCGATCGTGACAGCGCTGGTAGACTGGTCACTCGACAACAATGTCGGCTTTTCCCACATCGTGTCCCTGGGCGACATGGCCGATGTTGATGTTGGCGACTACCTCGACCTGCTCGCCAGTGACCCGTCCACGCATGCGATCCTGATGTACCTGGAAACTATCCCCCATCCGCGGAAATTCATGTCGGCTGCACGGGCGGCAGCTCGGCTCAAACCGGTGGTCGCGATAAAATCAGGCCGACATGATCAGGCTGCAAAGGCGGCCATGACACACACTGGCGCACTTGCCGGCGGTGACCGCGCGGTCAGCGCTGCTTTCACCCGGGCGGGAATTCTTCGCGTCGGCGGTCTCATTGAGCTGTTCGATGCGGCAGAGATACTAGCTCTTCTGGGGCCGCTTCAACAAACCCGCCTGGGCATCGTAACCAATGGCGGTGGTGCCGGAGTCCTCGCGGTCGACGACTTGCTTGATCGTCGCTGTGAACTCGCTGCGTTCGCTCCCGCGACGGTTGAACGCCTTAACGCCTGTCTGCCGTCGACCTGGTCGAAAGGAAACCCGGTAGACATCATCGGTGACGCATCGCCACGTAGATATGCCGAAGCCATTGAAGCCGTCGCAGCCGACCCCGGAACAGATGCCCTGATGGTTCTAAATTGCCCGACTGGCCTCGCCTCTTCGACCGATGCGGCATTGGCCGTTTCTTCAATCGCCCGAAGCGGAAAGATAGACGGAAAGCCGTTGATCACCTGCTGGCTTGGAGAAAGCACGGCACGACAGGGGCGACACCTTTTGCAAAACGCCGGGGTCCCGAGTTTCGAGACTCCGGCTGAGGCAGCTCAGGCAGCATCATATCTCAGCGAGTGGTCGCGAGCCCAGGCCGCATTGATGCGAGTGCCGCCGGAGTCCGGGAGCGCTTACATGGCTGACCGCTCCCACGCGATAGCAATCTTCCGGGCGGCTGCGGCTGATGGACGGCAAACGTTGACGGAGGCCGAAGCGAAGGAGGTGATCGCGGCATATGGCATTGCAACGCCAAAGACCGTAGTCGCAAAGTCACCCGCAGATGTCGAGAAGGCTGCGGCAGCTATGCTCCTGAGTGCCGACAAGGTCGTCGTCAAGCTTGTGTCCAGGGACATCTCTCACAAATCAGACGTTGGCGGGGTGGCTCTCGACCTGGGTTCTGCTGAAGCTGCGCGGGAAGCCGCCGAGGCCATCTGCCTTCGCATACAGCACTCTTCGCCTGATACGTCGGTGGACGGTTTCACTGTCCAGCCCATGATTAGCAAACGGAGCGCATACGAACTGCTCGTAGGCATCCATCAAGACCCGATCTTCGGGCCTGTGATTATGTTCGGAAGCGGCGGCGTTGCCGTTGAATTGCTTGACGACACGGCAGTGTCTTTGCCTCCGCTCGACGACGTATTGGCGGGAGATCTCATCGACAATACGCGGGCAGGCCGATTGTTGGCAGGATATCGTGATCGCGAACCAGCCAATCGAGCCGCCATATTGGGTACCTTGGACAGTGTCTCGCGACTGGTCGTCGACTTTCGCTGCATCAAGTCAATGGACATTAATCCTCTGTTGTCGGATCGCGAGGGAGCGGTCGCCCTGGATGCCCGCATCCAGTTCGATCCATCGTTGATCGAGGATCCCGCACCCAATGCCGATCTCGTCATTCGTCCATATCCATCAAAGTGGGAGCGAGACATCGAGGTCAAAGGGCAGCGATACATCATCCGGCCGATCAAGCCGACAGATGTCGCTCTCTATCCGGCATTCCTGGCTAAGGTCACGCAGGAAGACATGCGGCTACGATTTCTCAGTCCTCGCAAGCATTTTCCAGACCAGATGCTAAAGCGGATGACCCAGCTCGACTACGACCGCGAGATAGCCTTCGTAGTCATTGCGCGTGGTGGTGACGAGCTTGCCGGCATCGGTCGCCTCTCATGCGACCCGGATCATGTCGTCGCAGAATATGCGCTGCTCGTCCGAACGGATCTGCAGGCCCAGGGCATCGGCTGGGAACTGCTCAACCAGCTTATCGACTATGCCCGTGAGGACGGAATCTCCAAGATCGAAGGCATGATGCTTGCCGAGAACCGCAAGATGCTGTCGATGTGCCGCGCCCTGGGATTTATGATCCAGCATGAAGTCGATGACCCCGGCCTCTGCCGGGCATCGCTGCGGCTGAAACCTCGCGCGAATGCCGAAGCCAACGACTGACAGTTCAGCAGGAAACCACGCGATCCGTGGCGACCAGAATGTCTGAGACAACGCCGGCAGGTGTCTGGGCGGCATTCAGTCTTTGCCAGCCGACATCGGCAGCCGACCTGCGAAGCTGACGCGACAGCACGTCCACCGTCGCATCTGACACGCCCCCACTTCGCTCGCTCACCCGCGACCAAAGCAGGTTGGCATCGGCCTCCAACCAAAATCCCGCAAACGGCACCCCCCGTTCTGTGGCGCAGAGATCCATTCTGTTCCTGTCTTTCGGACGCTCGAAAACGGCATCTGCCACCACCGACGCCCCCTGAGACAGGATAAGTCCTGCACGCCAGGCCATCTCCGCATAAACGCGCTCGGAAACTTCGGGAGCATAGGCCCTTTCAGGCAGCCGGGTTTCGGGTGCCACACCATGAAGGATTTTCCGAATGCGATCACTTTCGACGACGCGTGCGCCTGGCGGAGCTCCAATATGCGCTGCAAGCGCTTCTGCGACCGTTGTCTTGCCGGAGCCGCTGAGGCCACCAATCGCCACGAGACGGGGCGGGCAAGCGGCCAGAAGCTGACGCGCGAGCTTGAAGTACGATCGTGCATCCGCTGCAAGTCGCGTCTTTTGGGGCCCGCCTTCTTCAGCCTGCGTGGCAGTGACGTGTGCGCGTACAGCTGCACGGATTGCCATTAGCAGCGGCAGGAGTACGAAACCGTCCTCATCGTCTGCTTCATCGAGATAGCGGTTCGCAACCAGGTTAGAAAACTCGGGCAGCCCCCGATGCCAAAGGTCCATCAACAAAAACGCAAGGTCGTAGAGGACATCGACGGTAGAGATGTCGTCGTTGAACTCGATGCAGTCGAACAGACGTGGCTTGCCCTGGAAGAGGCAGATGTTGCGCAAGTGAAGGTCGCCATGGCATCGACGCACCTTTCCATGTCGTTCCCGACTGTCTAGCAGGCCCCCCTGCCGTTGTAGGGCTGTCCGGAAGAGGCCATCGAACTCCTCGACCTCGGATCTGGAGAACACATGGCTCGTGCCAAACCCTGCAAGATTGATGTCGAGCACGCGCTGAAGATTGGCAGCACCTCCGCAGCCATGGGCCACAGGCCCATCACGATGGAATCTAATGATCGTATGGGCAACGTCGGTCATCAGTTGCGGTGTCAATTCATCTGCCACTGCCATCTTGTCGAGCAAGGCAGATTGATCGAAACGTCGCATCTCGACCACAGCGTCAATGAGATCTCCCCTTCCATCAAACTCCAGACGGCCGTCAGGCCTTCGCGTCAACCGTCTCACCCCGAGATAAAGCTCCGGTGCCGTCTTTGAGTTGCGTTCCACCTCCAGCTGACAAACAGCAAGCCTACGATCCGCCGATGAGAAGTCCACGTACGGAAGCTGCACCGCCCGCTTCATCTTGAACGCGCGATCTCCTGCAAGGAAAACGCGGGAAATGTGCGTCTCAATCATTTCCACGGGCCGCGGATCACCATGGCTGGTGGCATCCATCAAGAAATCGACTGCTGCGACCTGGTTATCGGTGATCATTATCCATGCCCTCGATCCGTCCCGTGGCCTCAGGAAGCAACGCTTTCGTTTTCACCTCTGCAGGCTCTCGATGAACGTTGCCAGCTCGTGAATTCTCTCCTGCGTCACGACGGGTCCGTCATCCGGACCATAAAGGCGTTTGTCGCTTAGAAGGAATTGCTGCCCCCAGACTGGCATGTCGCGCTCGCCATGGCCTGGAACAACATAGCGGCCGTCAATTGTTGCCATCACACGCCGATACGGAAACTCTTCACCGTTCTTTTCGGCAAGCTGCGTCAGGTCAGTCGGTGCGCTTCGTAATTCCGCAGCCAAAGGACCATCGCCCCGCCCGCCACTTCCATGGCAGGCCGCGCATGAATTTAGAAACTCAGATTCCCCGTAGCTCATCTCTTGAGCATGAAGAGAAATTGAGCTGCCTGAAATCAATACAGCGACTGTGATCAAGCGTTTCATATGGCGACCTCAGCCCATCGGGTTGGAGCCTAATGTCCCGGTCATGCGTAACCTTGATACGGATCAAATCACATGCGCTTTCACGAATTGACGTAGAGCAAGGAATGTTCCGATCCTGGGCGGTATCAGAAGACCTGGTTTCAATTGACTGAGGATTCAAGCCATGGCCTTCAAGACAATTCTAACGGTTACCGGCACCCACCGCGGCGACAATGACATCAAGTTGGCCGCCTCCTTGTGCGCGGAGGTGGACGCTCATCTTTCCGTGCTTGCCGTGACGCTCGCGGCACCTCCGCCCATTGGCGACTACGCAGCGCCGATGTCCGATGCCTGGATGGAAGAGCGGCGCGCCGATCTCGAGAGGCTTGATACGAGGACGGCCGAGGTCACGCGATTGCTAGCCAGCGCCGCGATTTCGGCGGATGTTTCCAACGCCTATCCTGAAATGGCCTGGGCCGACGAGATCATCGGACGGCGCGCGCGATATTCTGATCTGACCTTCGTCGGTCCGGATCTGCTGTCAGGAGGAACGCTCAGGGACAAGACGATTGAGGGTGCGCTCTTCTCGTCGGGCAAGCCAATGCTGTTGTCGCCCGAGGGCAGCAAGCCGACGCTGCGGCCCAGGAAGGTGATGGTTGCATGGGATTCGCGCATCGAAGCCTCGCGCGCAGTTCGGGAGGCTATCGACATCCTGAGGGCCGCAGACGACGTGCATCTGGTCCTCGTCGATCCGCTTGAGGGTGAAGGCCGTCAGGGCGACGAGCCCGGAGCCGATGTTGCGACCTATCTGGCCCGCCACGGCGCAAAGGTCACGGTCGACAGGTTGCCGAGTTCAGGGCAAAAAGTCGCCGATGTGCTGAAGCGGCATGCCTCGGACATGTCCGCTGAACTGATCGTGATGGGCGCATATGGCCACTCCCGCCTGCGGGAGAAGATCTTCGGCGGCGTAACCAAATCGATCCTGGAAGACGTTTCAATCCCGGTATTGATGGCACGCTGAACTTAAGCTGCGGGGTCGGTGGGAGAGATCGAACCGGCCCCGCGCGTCAGATTGCCAACATCCTTCAAGATTGCTCCCCCTCGACAGCCTCCCGGCCCGATACTTGTTCGACGCAAATCCGGAAGAAAAGGTGGGATGAATGCTGGGCAATGGGACGCTGATCGGGTTTCAGACCGCCTGGCTCCCACCAGTTCACATGTTTGCTGAGCAGGTTCCAGGCATGCTCCTGATCGATCTTGTTCTGCGGCGTGTCGCCTTTCAACTCCTCGAATCGGCCATCGACCAGCACGCTGCGCCACTCTCGGCCACTTCCCCTTTCGTCGACCAGCACGCAAACGCAGGGATTGGCTCGCATGAAGTCTATCTTCTTTCCAGGCATAGAGAACGCGTAAAGCCTGCTGTCTGAGTAACAGAAGTAGAACGGCACAACATATGGCCGTCCGTCCTTGGAACAACCAAGGTGGCCGAAATGACTGCGAGCCAAAATCTTGCTGCAGTCAAGCGTAGACAAAGAACGAACCCACATGACCTCACCTCCGTAAGGTTGAATCAGCGCGGCCAGAAGTCGATCGCGCCTGCCATGGTTGGCACAACACGTGTCCCGGCCTCCCCTGACAGGACATGTTCCACATTCGAAATCGATCCGATGGCAGCCCATCTGTGCGATGCCTCGACGAAGTCGCATGCGGCCTTCACCTTAGGCCCCATCGAAGACGGATCGAAGGCCAGCGTTCCCAACGACGCGGGAGTGGCTTGTCTGATTTGTCGCTGTTCCGGTTTGCCATAGTCCGTGGCAACCGACAGCACGTCCGTCAGAAACAGCAATCCGTCGGCATCCAATTCTCGTGCCAGGAGCGAAGCGAATTCGTCTTTGTCCGGCAGGGCCTCCATCCCGTGCAACTCACCACCAGAGCCCGCAGCGACGGGTACGGGGCCGCACATGACAACTGCCGTACCAGACCCGAGCATAGATTTCGCTGCGCCAATCTCGATGGTCTCGAGAAGGCGGGGAACTGGGACAACACGTCGATACTCGCCGTCAAAATCCGCAAATTGCCAGCCACGCAGCTGGCGCAATTGATGGGCGTAGGTCCGTTCGTAGAAGGGTCCGATGGGCTTCGCCGGCTTTCCAAAAGCCTCGTCATCGGCATTGACCAGCACCTGCGCCATGTGCGCGACAACGTGTCGGTCGCTCCCGAGTTTGTTCCACAACTCTCGAGCCAGCAGATACCCTGTCTCACCCCCAGCTTGAGCGCACAGCAGATCAAGACGCGTAGGTTCGGCGACCCTGTAGGAAAACGACTGCAGTGCGAGCATCGCCAACTGTGGGCCGCTGCCGTGAGCGATCACCACGTCGTGTTCCCTAAACACGGGCGCGAGCCACATGGCGGCCATGGCGGCGTTTTCGCGCTGGTTCTCGGCCGTGATCGCCTGCCCTTTGCGCAAGAGGGCATTCCCACCCAAGGAAACCACAAGTCTCATGTTGTGCCTCCGCAGTTTGTGTTCGCCGCTGGCAATCGGGGACGTTCGCGATGCCGTGAGGGCGACTATCGCGACGTGTAACCTCCGTCGACCAGATGATAGCTGCCCGTTATGAAGCTTGCTCTTTCGGACAAGAGGAAGCAGGTCAGCGCCGCGACCTCACGCGCAGATCCGAGGCGGTTCAACGGGTGCAGGGCCGCCAGCTGTCCGATCGTCTCATCGTCCAGGTTCTTCTTGAGGAGTGGGGTGTCGATAAACGCTGGGCCGACGGCGTTAACGCGAACATTCTTCGCTGCATATTCAATAGCTACCGCTTTCGTCAATCCAACCAGAGCGTGCTTTGCAGCAACATATGCGCAAGCCTTGCTCCAACCCACCGACCCCAGGATGGAAGACATATTGACGATCGCTCCTCCGCCGGACTTCAGCATGGCCGGAAGCTGGAACTTGATGCAGTAGAAAACACCATCGAGATTCACTTCCATCACGCTTAGCCAATTATCGATCGGATAGTCGGCCGTTTCGGTATCCACGCCGCCTACGCCCGCATTGTTGACCGCAAGGTGAAGGCCTCCGAACGTCTCCACGGCGAACCGGACCATCTGTTCAACTGATCGTGGATCAGCAACGTCGACCTGACAGGCGTGGGCTTCGCCATTTTCAGCCACGATGGCTTGGGCCACGCGTGCCGCTGAGTGGATGTCGATGTCTGCCACAACAACCTTGGCACCGCCCGCGGCAAGCTCTCGAGCCACAGCCTCGCCTATGCCCGATCCAGCTCCGGTGACAAGCGCGACTTTACTCGAGAACTCCATGGTCGCGTTCCTCAATGCGACATCAGTATCGGCAGACGCAGGTCTGTCAGCACGCCTTCCGTCGCCCCTCCAAGCACGAAGTCACGAACCCTGGAATGGCCGTATCCCCCCATCACCAGGAGGTCCGCACCCAGCTCTATCGCCCGTTCCTGCAAGGTGATTGCGATCGGGCAGTCTTCGGATTTGATGTCTGCGGCATCCGCGTTGAGCCCACGCTTTCTCAATGAAGCGACCAGCTTTTCGCCGATGTCGGCTGCCTTCAGCGGCTTTTCGTCGACTATCGTGAGAACATGGATCCTGGAGGCGTGCGTCAGGAGTGGTAATGCATCAGCCACGGCGCGAGCTGCCACGCGGCTGCCGTCCCATGCGATCGCGATGTGCTCGATCTTGGCTGCGCTGGCCGAGTCGGGCAGCAGGATTGTTGGCCGGCCGGAGTCGAAAATGACCCCTTCCGCAATCATTCTGGAGGTCTGGTTGTTCGGCTCCCACCCCACGAGCGCAAAGTCATGATACCTAGCATGGGTTGCCGCATTTTCACCCTGAAGCGCGAGAAGGACGGCCTCGGAAGCAGTGGTGACGGCAACGCCCTGTCGCGATCCTTCTTCGACCACTTTCGCGAGAAGGTGATCGCCGGCTTTGCGACTGACTGCCTCGGCCTCCCGGATTCGCGCCGGGACATCGATCAGAATTCGTGACAATGGACTCGAAACGTGTGGGATCTCCGCATGAATCGCTAGAACATGCAGGTCGGCATGCAGCTGTTGCGCGACAGCGACGGCATTGACGGCGACGGCATCCGAGTTTGGATCAGGATATGTCGCGAGTGGCAGAAAAATCTGGGTTTTCATGCTGCGTCTCCTTGAGCAACGTTTCAGGAAGCCACATCGACCTGAACATGGTCAGAATGAGCGTTCCGGGAGATCTTCGCCTTGACGTAGAGCAAACATTTGCAGATGCACCGCAACTGCCCGAGAGAAGACATCGGAATTGTCTTATCGAGGATGCCGAAGCCTTCGCTCTTCGTTGGCTGCCCGAAGCGCATTCATCGCGTCCTCATCCGTCAGCTGAGGGAAACTGCGATAGTGGTAGCTCAGGGCGCGAAAGCGGCCTGGCGCACTCAAGCAGAAGACTTGGTCGGCCTCCTGTCGGAGAACGTCAAGCGCGTCGGACGGTGCGACAGGGAGTGCCACGACGGTACGTGTCGGCCCCCGCCGTTTGACCGCGCGCAAGGCGACTTTCAGGGTCGCCCCTGTGGCGGCACCGTCGTCGACCAAGACCGCAGTTCTGCCAGCCAGTGAATGGGAGCGGGTGACCCCTCGAAAAAGCCTGCTGCGCCGCTCCAGTTCCGGACGCTCTGCGTTCACCAGCGCAGCAAGTTCCTCGTCTCCCAGGGAATACGCTTCGACGATTTCGCGGTTCACGACCACATCCGGAGGCGTGCCATCGACGATTGCAGCGACAGCCAATTCCGCGTTCCCCGGCGCGCCAACTTTGCGGACAATGAGCACGTCGAGAGGAGCATCGAGCGCACTAGCGACGGCTGCGGCCACTGGGATGCCCCCACGGGGAAGCGCCAGAACAACGGGCTTGGCCAGCTTGGCGCCAAGCAATTCAAGCCCCAGCCTTTCGCCCGCCTCTTGCCTATCTCGGAACATTGCCGTCATTCCGGCCAAAGGTGTCGAAGCGACTTGCGCATCGAATTCTTCACCTGGACGATTTCACCATGGGAAAGATGCCGATCGAGGAGCCTGAATACGGCTGCAATACCTTCCTCGATGTCGACCTCGGGCTGTTCGTTCAAGGACTTCGAGATTCGGAGCACAAAGTCACGTTTGTCACGCTCCACGGCGGGCGACTTCGCTGGATCCCAGCCTTCGAAATAGATTCCTCGGATCATCTCAGGTAGCTGCGAAGAAAGATCCGCGGCCTCCTCTGGCGACAGCCAGTCGCGCAACGCCTGAAGCACTGCCCTCATCAAACGATGAGAGAGGTTTTCCGGCCAGCCGAGATCGGCAGCCAGTTCATTCACCCATTGCTGAGCTTGCTGGGCGGAGTGTGAGAAGTTGGGCTTTGATGCGTGTCCCATGAGTCGACCCCATGTCCTTTGCCGGAGTGTCTCGACTTTTGGTGGTTTGGGAGATCAGCCTCACCACCCCACGTCGTTGCGAAGTATCTGGCGATCTCGTTGTCAGAAAGCCCCAGGTGCCTCAGGGCGCGGACGCTAGCTTTCGTCCGCTACCATCGGAGACCTTCTGGCATGAGTGTCGGCGCCATGAACGCGCCAACACTCAGCATTGTGGTTGGCCCTATGCGGCCTTCACCGTGATCGTCTTTTCAGGCTTCTGGGCTTCCGCAGTCTTCGGCAGCCTGACAGTCAAGATGCCCTTCGAAAAGGTGGCTTCGATCTTGTCGGCATCGACCCCCTCGGGAATCTGAACGGACCGCTGGAATGAACCGTAACGGCGTTCTGACAGGAAATAGTCTTTCTTCTTCTCTTCCTTTTTCTCGGATTTTTCACCCTTGATCGTCAGCACGTGGTTGGTGACCTTGATATCGATGTCCTTCTCGTCGGTCCCAGGGAGTTCGGCCGTGATTTCGTACTCCCCGTCCTTTTCGACCAGATCCATCGCAGGAGCCAATGGCCAATTGCCTGCAAAGGGAGTGCGTAGCTCTGGCAACCTTGGAATAGCCCCACGCCAACCAAATGGATGGAAATCATCGAAGAGACGATCGACCTCTCGGCGCAAGGACTCAAACGAAGTCCATCCTCCGCCGCGAGCCTGCGGTACATTTTCCTTCTCGGCCGTTACGGGAAGTTTGGTCGATGTATCAGCCATGGAATTGATCCTTCTTGAACGTTGACCTATCGCCTCGTTTGGGCAGCTATTCCGCCGCGTGCACAGATGGCCGCGCAGGTTGGAGAGGCGCTCTCCCAGCTCTTCCTTGAGACGATGTTCCTGAATGTTACGCCGAGCACCCTCGACCACATTGACGTATGTCAAACTGGCGGTGACCAACACGGCACATTGGGCGTGAAGACGAAGTCAGGCACGTCGCGAAGGGGCCAGAGCAGTTCGGTCACAGTCTCGCTTGTCGACCTGCCTGGATAGGATTCCCACATGTCGCCAGTCGCAGTGAGCCCGCGCGCGTGAATTTCCGCGAGCACAGCCCTGTAGGTGTCGGTCAATGGCTCTCTGGAACCAACTTGTTGAGCCTTGACTGCTTCTCCGGCCGCCGTTGCGCCAAGCCCTAAGCCGGACCCACGCAAGATTCTGAATTGATCCTCGCGTATCGGGAAGCCTGCGTCGAAAAGAACCTCATTCTCGTCGATCTTGCGATAGCGAACCAGACGTGGACCTGCCGGAACGACCATGCTCGACGATAGCGCCCCGTAGAGCTTCTCAAAGCTTACAGCCAGCATGTCGCCGAGTTGTGCAGAGGTGCCACTTCGCGAGACATACGCATAAGGGCTCGGCAACATGGAAACCAGTTCAAGGTCTGGCATTGCTGCACCCTGGATCACCGTCAGTTTGACATCAGCCGATTTATCGCTGGACTTCTAAGCAGGGCACGAGTGACACCGCCAAACGCCCATTCTCGGATTCGGCTATGACCGTAGGCACCGGAGACAAGCAGATCAGCGCCATATTCATCGGCAATCTGGATTAAGGCTTCGGCCTCATCTGCTCCGCCGACATCAATGGCCTCTGCGGTTGCCCTAACGCCATGTCGAGCGAGAAAGCTGACGACATCATCGATGCCTTGTCTCGCTGTGCCGTCGACGCTTCCGAGAGCCACGACGCGCACCCGCGACGCAGCTGTAAGGAATGGCATCGCATCTGCGACTGCACGCCGAGCCTCGCGCGTATCCTTCCAGGCGATCAAGACAGCCTCAGCGCTGACGGGCTTGAAATCGGCAGGCGCCAGCAGCACTGGGCGCCCTGCGGAAAGCAGCAAAGTTCCATGGTCCACAGTTCGGTTGGAGTCGACTGCCGATAGAGGCCCAGACCCCGCGACGATCAAGTCTGCCGCTCGCGAGTGCAGTGCTAGCAGTTGGTTGGGATTGCCGATTTCACCACGCCAGGAGACACGTTTGTCGTCACCTGCCAGTTGGAAGAATTCCTGCCTTACCTTTGCGAGGCGGTCCTCAATTTCGTCGACTTGGCGCTGCATCGCTTCTGCAATTGCAAGGTCGCTGTCACCTGTCGGCATGACATATCTCGGCTCGGCCGCGCAGAAGCCTATCAAATCTGCGTCAAACATCAGAGCCGCGGCTTTTGCATAGGCTACCCTAGACCGGACAGGACGGTCGATATCGAGTTGCAGGAGGATCGTGTTGTAGCTCATTGACTTGCTCCACTCCGAGCAAACCATGACATGTTGGCGTTGGTCCGCTTTGACGTGCGTCAAGGAGGAGCCTTACCCGACAACCAAATCGGCCTTCGATAGATTTCCTTCGCTCCCGCCCATCTCACTGACAGGCGGGTGTTGCGGTCGGCCGCTTACCAAATCCCAAATGATTGGGCATTTGATCCTTCGCCAGCCGCACCAGCTGCAAGGTCTGGGTTATCCCGCCGGGCTACCGTCGGTCGATGGTCTCTTTCAAGTCTGGGACCTCATAGGGAGCTTCGGGTTTGGCATTGTGCGTCAGGGTGCTCCCGGGGCAGCCCATCTCAGGCGATCTGGTCGCGGAAGATTACTACATGTCCAAGACCGATAAGGACATCAACGCGCTCTTGCGGTCAAAGCGCCTGCGCATTGATGAAGGACGTTACTCGAAAACACTGTCGATCCTACGGGTTCGACATGACAGTTCAGATCTGAGTGATCTCTCCGAGGAAGAACTGCGCACCGTCGCCTGGAAAAAGGAATGGTGCGTCAGGTTTCTCCGTGAAGCTTCCAACATTGAGGAGCGATGGCAGCCGCGTCGAACCCTGGAAGATTTCGGAGTCTTCGTTGAAATCTATCGCGACGCGATGGTGGTATCTTGACGAGAGGCGGCGCCCGGCAGCATTCCTCACCTGCCCTACCGCGCAGCTACCGCTGTGATTTCAACGCCGAGATCGGGATAGGCGAGCCTGGATTCGACCGTCGCCCTCGCCGGCGCCTCGCCGGAGATGACCCATCGGTCCCAGGCTTCGTTCATCTGGGCGAAGTTCGACATGTCGGCCAGATAGATCTGCACCATGGCGAGGTTCCTCTTGGTCACCCCGGCCTGCGCCAGCGTCTCGTCGAGCAACTGGAGCACCTCTTCCGTCTGTTCGCGCACCGATTGGCCTCGCGTCTTCTCGGCGGTGTGGCCGGCGACGAAAATCAGGTTGCCTACGACGACAGCGTCACTCCACCTGATATCGGGGTTTATTCTTTCAAGCATCGGATCATCCTTTTTCGCGGGCTCCACGGCACGTGGGAATCCAACTGACGACAGCCTATGTTTGATAGGCCGCCAGAGAGCAAGGGACGTTCATCGGCAGCGATCTGCCGGCAGCTGAGACGCCATTCGTCACGGCCGAGAGTTTTCGGCGGGTGGCGAGTGGCTGCACCATCCAACATACACGCCGCTACTCTTCGCCCGCATTCGCTGCGGCCCGAAAGCGCCCCTCGAACTCCCGCCTCAGTTCGCGGCGCAGTTCAGCGGCGCGGTGGCGTCTGCGGTCGATGTCGGTCGACGGCACAAAAGGCGGGATCCCGGTCGGGCGGCCGTCTTCGTCCACTGCCACCATGGTGAAGTAGCAGGAATTGGTGTGGCGCCGCTGGCCGGAGCGAATGTTTTCGGCCTCGACGTGGATGCCGATTTCCATCGAGGTGCGGCCGGCGAAATTGACCGAGGCCCGGAAGGTGACAAGTTCGCCGACATTGATCGGCTCGCGGAACACCACCTGGTCTACCGAGAGCGTGACGGCGTATTTGTTGGAATAACGGGACGCGCATGAGAAAGCGACGCGGTCGAGGAGATTGAGCAAGGCACCGCCATGCACCTTGCCGCTGAAATTCGCCATCTCGGGCGTCATCAGCACGACCATCTCGAGCCGGCGCGTATCCCTGTCCACCTAACGAACCTCCCCGATGATTGCAGCCGCATTCGACCACATTTGATGCGCGTCGAACACTGCGCACTTCATCACCGTCCCAAACTGCGAGCCCGAATGGTCGCGAAGGAGCTGTGCCCAAAACAGGTCGGAGACGCGCCCATTCCGATCGAGCTCAACTGGCTGCTCCATCAGACGAACAAGCTACATCAACCCATCCAATGAGCTAATTGTCTCTGTACCTGCGACGGGCGTAGATTCGAAGGTGGGAAGGTGGGGTAGTGCGCCGACGCGGTGCCTTAAATCCTAGGTGTGAGTATTGCGTCGGCTGCCCCACCCCAACGCCCACCGCGCAATGCAGACGGCCCGACTTGGCAACGCCAAGCGGGCCGCTCTTGCAATTGCTGGCCGCCACCGCCACGTTCTGCTTTGAAGGTTGGAACGCACCTATCTCGTCGTCATGCCAACGCGACGCAGGAGCGCAGCGGCGAGGAGCGGTCCGGGAAGTGGACCAAAAGCCAATTGCTTGGCCTTTCGAGCGACGAACGCCCGAAGTGACAGCGAAGAGCCTCGGAGACTATAGGATTCCTGCAGTGACATTGCGGAAAGCATAGATCCGCACTGCTGGCGCAGCTTACTCCATCGTCCTGAACACCTAGCGTAGCGTCCTGATCGAGCCGGCGTCATGACGAGGTCGTCGAACGGCTGGCCGCGCGCGCCGCATCCACCCGCATCGGCGGCCCCAGGGAGACCTCGACCGGCATGGGGCCGCTGGTCTCGGAAGTGCAGATGAAGCGGGTGCTCGACTACATCGAGATCGGCAAGCAGGAGGGCGCGCGCCTGGTCACCGGCGGCAGCCGCCACGGCGAGCGCGGTTTCTATGTCGAGCCGACAGTCTTCGCCGACGTCGCGCACGAGATGCGCATCTCGCAGGAAGAGATCTTCGGCCCCGTCGCCACCGTCATCAAATTCAACGACGACGAGGACGCACTGCGCATTGCCAACGGAACTGTCTACAGCCTCGCCGCCGGGGTCTGGACGGCAGATATCGGCCGCGCCCACGACTTCACCAGGCGCCTCAAGGCCGGCACGGTCTGGGTCAACACCTATGGCCCGACCGACATCCGCCTGCAAAAGCCGCCGAAATCATCGGCGGCTTTTGTCGTTGGTGGGGGCACATCGTCCCAATCAGCCAAGGAATGCCAGCCAGTTTGCCCGACCCAACGATCCGATCTGCCGGCAGCAAAGCCGATCGGTGGCGAGCTGTAGCCGGGCACAGTCACGTAATGCTGCTGCAATGCGTCATCCGTAATCAGTCGCGCGGAAGGTTTTCCAAGGAGAACTCATGCTGGTTTCCGCGTTCATTCTGGCGCTCGCCGCCATAAGCATCGTTTATGTCTACCGTTTCAGGGGTGAGGCTCGCTACAACAGCCTGACCGAGTATATCCGCAAGGGTTGGCCGATCTTCACGCCCCTCAATTGCGTGCTCTACATGACCACGCTGCGGCGTGGATCGAAGGCCGTCCTCGACCCGGCCGAGTTCCCTGAAGTCGGCCTGCTGCGCCAGAACTGGCAGACGATCCGCGACGAAGGGCTGGAGCTGGTGCGCCAGGGCTATTTTGACGCGACCAAGCGTCCGGGCACGGCAGGCTCCTACGATGTCGGCTTTCGGACGTTCTTCAAATATGGCTGGAGCCGCTTCTACCTCAACTGGTATGGCTACACGCACCATTCCGCGCGGCGGCTCTGTCCCCGGACGACAGAGATATTGCTGCAGGTGCCGGCGGTGCATGGCGCCATGTTCGCCTTCCTGCCGGGCCGCTCAAAACTGACCAGGCATGCCGATCCCCTCGCCGTATCCCTGCGCTATCATCTTGGCCTGGCGACACCCAATTCGGACGACTGCTTCATCAATGTCGATGGCCGCAATCAGAGCTGGCGCGATGGCGAGGTGCTGATGTTCGACGAGACCTACCTGCACTATGTCCGCAACGACACCGACTCCGACCGTCTCATCCTCATGTGCGACGTCAAACGCCCGTTGAACCCGATCGGGGCGCTGTTCAACTTTTTCTACCAGGGCATAACCCGTGCCTCGGTCGTGCCCAACACACCGGAAGACCATCGCGGTCTGGCCAACAGGGCCTTTGCCCGGCTATCACCGCTGCTGGCACGGATCAAAGCGCTGAAGGCGACCAATCGCCTGATGTATTACACCATCAAGCGGTCGCTAAATGTGCTGCTGGTCCTGCTGCTTGTGGGCTTGGCAACGGGCGTGGCTCAATTGCTTGGCCGCCTAGTTTGAAGGCCGTATCGTAGAACCATTCCTGGTTTCGGAACACGGCCGCTCGCGGATGGCTTTTCAGAATTGCCGATGCAGGGTGTGATGGAGGCTGCGAAAAGACCGCAATCTCAGCACCGCCGCACCCCGCCTCTCCTGGCGCAACGCTTGCGCTCGCCCGGGCTCCGGTTTGCGACGACAGGGCCGGCATCCGCCTCCGTAATGCCGTAGCGCTTGTAGAATTCGGCGTTGTCGCGCTCGATCTGCTCGCGCATCACCTTGTCGTGGCGGATGATCATCGCGTCGCGGGCAGCCCTGCCCGCCGTCGTGGTAACAAGGCTGCCGGCACCCATTGGCAGCATCGAGGCGGCTACCCCCGCGACGCCCTGCGCCGTTCCCAGCGCAGTCGCCTCCGCCATCATCTGCTTTTCCAGCTTGCGCGTGTCGTCGGAATAGCCAGGGCCTTCGAAGTTCGATTCAGTGGTCGTCGAGCAGGCCGAGATCGCGTAGCAGAGCGCCAGCGCGCCACTGCCGATCCATGCCCGATGACCTGACAATGCGGTTCTGCCCATGCCTCGCCCCTCGACCGGCAACGGCCGGCGCAGCGGCGGCCCCTGCCGCCAGCCCCTTTCATTTACGCCCGGGGGAAGGCCACGTCTTGGACTGGAATGAACAGACCATGCCCAGACGGAACAAGCCATCGATTTCAGCTGTTACTCGGCAAAACAACTTGCTGCCTGCACCAAATCTGCTGCACGAAATACGCGCAGTGTTGCTGGAATATCTTTTCCTCGCGACCGGAACAGCCAAAAATTGTTCACTGGACATCGTTCTTCCCTAGGGCAAACTGCCTCCAGGGGTGCGAAGGAGGAGATATGCGCGCAAGAACAGCGACCATCGGCGACCTCGAGGTGGTCTTCCATGACCTGTCCAAACGGATGTCCGACGAGTATGCCGCCGCCGGCAAGGACGCCAAGAGCGCCTACGACAACCTGATGATGAACCTGAAGGAAGGACGCGCCCACGCGCTTGTCGAAGGTGACCGCCCGGTGGCGATCATCGCCTGGCACGAGCATTCGGACGCGGCCGAAACACTCTTCGCCGCCCAGGACGAATTCTTCGCCGCGCCCACGGTCCGGTTCTGCAAGCGTCACATCCGCCGTATCCAGCAACTTGCCGGCAACGTGCCGATCCACTCGCGCGGCTGGCTCGATCGCCCCGAGGTCGCGCGCTGGTTCCGCATCATCGGCTATGTCGAACGCGGCCGGCAGCATGGCGCCCTGCTGTTCGAACTCCCGCCCGCCTAGACCAGCCGTCTTGGCAAGGACGCGTCGTCGTAGCAGACTGCTGCGGCGACTGTGCCCCCATCCCGGGAGTAACCGATGCCATCTGACACGGTACCCTCTGAAATGGTCAATGTCCGCTACCTCGTCGACGACGTCGAGGTCTCGATCGACTGGTACACGCGCCATCTCGGCTTCGAGGTGCTTACCAACTATGCGCCGGCCTTTGCCGACGTCTCCCGTGGGTCGCTGCGCCTGTTGCTCAGCGGCCCGACCAGTTCGGCGGCACGGCCGATGTCCGATGGCGCCCAGCCGCGCGCCGGCGGCTGGAACCGCATCCACCTGATCGTCGACGATCTCGCGGCGCAGGTGGCGCGACTGCAGGCCGAGGGCGCGCAGTTCCGCAACGACATGATCAAGGGCCCCGGCGGCGCGCAGATCCTGCTCGTCGACCCCTCGGGCAATCTCGTCGAGCTGTTCCAACCGGTCGGGCGCTAGGCGCAAGAGGTCGCGGCTTCCCCCGACAGGCGCCTGCACAACCCATGCTTGCGCGCTTGAGCAAAGGCGCTCACAGTTCCTTGGCCTCGATGGGAGGTTCTTTTCATCAACTGCGGGGGTAGTCATGATGCAGGCTTGGGGAGCTGATACGACCGAAGAGACATTCCAGAGCGCCGGAGGGCTGAACATCTTCCTCAGGTCGCGGCGACCGGAAGGCAAGGCGCGCGCCGTCGTCGTCATCTGCCACGGCGTCAATTCCCATGGCGGGCAGTATGGCTGGGCGGCGGAGCATCTCGTGAAGCACGGCTTTGCCGTCTTCGCGCTCGACCTGCGCGGACGCGGCAAATCGGACGGCGAACGCTTCTTTGTCGAGACGGTCGACGACTATGTCAGCGATGTCGCCGGCGCGATCCGGATTGCCAAGTCGCGATATCCCGGCCTGCCGCTGTTCCTGCTCGGCCACAGCGCCGGCGGCGTGGTCTCGGCCACTTACACGCTCGAAAACCAGTCGGAGCTTGCCGGCTTCATCTGCGAGAGTTTTGCCTTCCAGGTGCCGGCGCCCGGGTTCGCGCTCGCTGCGATCAAAGGACTCAGCCACGTCGCCCCGCGCCTGCCGGTGCTTAAGCTCAAGAACGAGGATTTTTCCCGCGACCCGGATGCGGTGGCAGCTCTCAACAGCGACCCGCTGATCGCCCACGAGGTTCAGCCGGCGCTGACCGTCGCAGCGCTCGTCCGCGCCGACGAAAGGCTGCGTGAGGAGTTCCCCATGATCACCCTGCCGGTGCTGATCATGCACGGCACCTCCGACAAGGCCACCGTCTGCCATGGAAGCGAATACTTTTTCGAAACCGCCGGCTCCCGGGACAAGACGCTGAAGCTCTATGAGGGCCATTATCACGATCTGCTCAACGACATCGGCAAGGAAGACGCCATTGCCGACATGACCAATTGGATCGACAAGCGCCTTTAGGCGCGCCAGCGCTGGGCGGCGTACAGGTCGTCACCGGGATCGCGACGCTCGCCGCGATCCATTCATTCAGCTGCCGAGTGCCTCCCACCTCCGCAATTTCCGCCCAAGGCCGCCAAGCACCAGCAACTCGCAGAAGTGGTTCATGTCCTCGAACGAGCAGAACGCCGGCGGGTCGAGTTCGAGGATCGGCATCTTGCGCCTGATGTCGCCGGCCACTTCGCCCAGCATCTCCTGCCAGCGCGGCAAGGCGTCGTCGTCGAGCCAGTCGATGGCGTAGGCGAAGGTGATGTGGAACGGGTAGTCGTCATGATCGGGATGGCGGTAGCCGAGCAGGTCGGCGAGCACGTCGCGCCATTGGCGCATTGCCCTGCGGTCGCGTTCCCGGGCACCGTCAACCAGAAGGCCGGAGGGCCGCGCATGTGTCACCTCGACCTGGAACGGCTCCAAGACCGGCAGCGTCTCCAGCCGCGCGGCCATGATCTCGGTCAACTCCTCGATCGACGCGTCGAGCGCCAGGCCATCCGGCCAGAATCCCGGCTTGCGACGGTACTCGATGACGCCCTGGAACAGTGTCATGTGCAGGCTGGTGATGGGAGTGAAGACGAAGTGCCTCGCCTCGGGCATGGCGAGGAATTTCTCGCGGGCCTCGACCAGACCTTCCAGCGTCGGCGAGCCCTTCGAGACATGGCAGACGATGGTGTTGCCAGGCTCAGGCAGGAAGCCACCAGCGCGTAGATAGCGCGTGCCGAGATGCGGCGGCTGGGTCGTGTTGCGTCCACTGGAATAAGCGAGCAGTTCGGGCGAGAGAGCATCTGCGGGCATCGTTGCGGTCCATCGTTCGAGGTCCGCCTGCCCTAACGCCCCTCAGCGACCGCCGCATGACAACAAGGAGATACGAGATTGCGAGTTCACGAAGCCGCAGCCTGAAAAGCTGCCCTCACCTTCGGGATCGTCGATGCGGGTGCTGCCGCCACGACACCTCAGGCCATCGCCGGCGTGGCAGGCACGACATCCTGCACACCGGCGGCCTCTCGGCGGATCGCCCAGCCAGCCTGCGTCTTCGCTCAGATCGCCGCCGCGGCCTTGATGCCGGCGTTGGGGATATGGATGTCGATTTCCAGCGTCGAGGTGGTGGCGCCGCGATCCATGGTGATCTTGACGTCATCCTGGTTGACCTGGACGTGCTTGGCGATGACCGCGATGATCTCCTCGCGCAGCACGGCGACGAGATCGGGCTGGTTGCGGTTGTTGCGTTCATAGGCGAGCAGCACCTGCAGACGCTCGCGCGCCACCGGTGCACTACCGCCACGCTTGAAGAAGTCGAGCAGTTTCATGCCACTCTCCTTCCCAGAAGACGGTTAAGGAGACCTTTCTTCTCGACCGGCGTGACCATCGGCACGTCCTCGCCCTCAAGGCGCTTGGCAGCGTCGGCATAGGCGCGCGCAGCGGCATTGGTCGGCTCGTTCAGCGTCACTGGCGAGCCGACATTGGAGGCGCGCAACACGCCCTGGCTTTCCGGAATGATGCCTAGCAGCGGCACCGACAGGATTTCCAGCACGTCGTCGATCGACAGCATCTCACCGCGGGCCGCGCGGCCGGCATCGTAGCGGGTTACCAGCACGTGCTTGGTGACGCGCTCCCCCTTCTCGGCCTTCAGCGTCTTGGAATCGAGCATGCCGATGATGCGGTCGGAATCGCGGACGGAGCTGACTTCCGGGTTGGTGACGATGACGGCCTCGTCGGCGAAGCGCATGGCAAGCTGGGCGCCGCGCTCGATGCCGGCCGGGCTGTCGCACAGCACGTAGTCGAACTTGTCCCGGAGCGCGTTGATGACACCGGCGACACCCTCCTCGGTCAGCGCGTCCTTGTCGCGCGTCTGCGAAGCCGGCAGCAGGAACAGCGATTCGACGCGCTTGTCGCGGATCAGCGCCTGCGCCAGCTTGGCCTGACCCTGCGTGACATTGACGAGGTCGAAGACGACGCGACGCTCGGCGCCCATCACCAGGTCGAGATTGCGCAGGCCGACGTCGAAGTCGATCAGCACCACCTTCTTGCCGGACTGGGCGAGCACGGCACCGAGGGCAGCCGTCGAGGTCGTCTTGCCGACCCCGCCCTTGCCAGATGTGACGACCACTACCTTGCCCATTTTGTTGTCTCCGTTTGTCAATTGAGGGGCGCGACCTGGATGGCGTTGTCTTCCAGATGGACCTGGATCGCCTTGCCATGCATCGACGGCTCCATGTCCTCGGCGGTGCGGTACCAGCCGTCGACGGCCAAAAGCTCGGCCTCGTTGCGGCGGCAGAAGATGCGGGCGCTGCGGTCGCCCCAGGCGCCGGCAAAGGCGCGGCCGCGCAGCGTGCCATAGACGTGGATCGAGCCGCCGGCGAGGATCTCGGAACCGAAGCTTGCCGAGCCCATGACGATCACGTCTCCATGCGGATGGACGATCGACTGGCCGGAACGCACCGGCTGCTCGACGATCAGTGTGTTGGACGGTGACAGCGGCGCCTTGGCGGCCTCCTCGGCCTTCGCCAGCGCTTCGGCGTCGACCTGTTCTTCCTCGACCATCGTCTTCCTCGCGCCGGCCAGTTTCGGTGGCAGCTCGTCGCCGAGCGAATCGATATAGTCGGCCTCGATCGCATAGGTCCTGATTCCGCGCTCGGCGATCAGGGCCACCAGGGCGCCGATTTCGTCGGCCAGCGGCTTCAGCGCATTGAGGTCCAGCACCACCGGCCGACCCTTGAAAAAGCCGGGAGAATTCTCGATCCAGCGGTCGAGATCCTGCAGCCACTGGTCCAGCGGCGCCTCGGGCACAAGCGCGAAGGCAACAAACGAACGGGCGCGAAAGCGGATGGATTTGTTCTGCATCGGGGCGCAAATCACTGGCAGGCTTCTGGGAGGTCGGGGTGTAGGCGATGGTGAACGAAACGTAAACTGCAATTCGCCTTACAGCGCGTTATGCTCCGCGCGTATCGCATTTGCGCAACGGCCCCGTGACCCGACCCCAAACATTGGCACCTGCCCTTCCCGCACTTTACGTAAGGGTAACTGGACAAACTGCCGAAAACATTGGCTTATCCTGACATCGGCAGCACGAGGGGGCGCGCGGCATGGGCACGGCGACACGCAGCAACGCAACGATCTACCGGCTCTTCGCCATCTGCGCGGTGCTGGCCATTCTGGGCAGCCTGATCGCGCCCGATGCCAGCTCGCACTGGCGCTGGCTGCATTACCTCACCAAGCCGACGGCGACGCTGCTATTGCTGATCGCCGTGCTGCGCGGCATGGATTCGCGTAGCTATGGCCTGCCGATCGCCATTGGCCTCGGCTTTGCCGCGGTGGGTGACTTTTTCCTGATGCTGCCGGGAGACTATTTCCTTGCCGGCCTCGTCTGCTTCCTGCTCACCCACTGCGCCTATATCTGGGCGCTGACCCGCGATTCGAAATTTGCAGGCAATATCGGCATCTTCGCGCTGTTTGCCGCGCTGGCCGCTGCCGTCTTCGCCGGGCTGTGGTCGTATTTGCCCTCGCCCATGCGCATTCCGGTTGCGATCTACGCGCTGGTGCTTGCCACCATGGCCGCCCAGGCGCTGTCGCGCGACCGCCAGCTTGCCGGCACGCCCGCGCAGAAAGCGGCACGCCTTGCAGCCCTCGGCGGCCTGTTCTTCATGGTCAGCGACACAGTGCTTGCTTATGGCCGCTTCCGCTGGAACATTCCCTACAATGCCATCTGGGTGCTCGGCACCTATTATGCAGCGCAGTATCTCTTCGCCCGTTCGACGGAAAACGATGCTGAAGCCTAACGACAGCCAGCCCGACCTCAGGGCAACCTTCGACACGCTGCGCGCCGCCTGGCTCGAGACGCGGCCGTCCTATGCCCAGCGCGTCGACGACCTCAAGCGCCTGCAGCGCGCTTTCGGCCAGCGCCTCGACGAGATGGTCGAGGCAATCAGCGCCGATTTCGGCCACCGCTCCCGCCATGAAAGCCTGCTCGGCGAAGGCAGCGTCGTCTTGTCTGAAATCAAGCACACGCAACGCATGCTGAAATCGTGGATGAAGCCCGAGCGTCGTTCGGCCGGTTGGAAGCTTCTGCCCGCCAGCGCCGAGATCCGCCACGTGCCGCTTGGCGTCGTCGGCATCATCGCGCCGTGGAACTATCCGGTGAACCTGGCGTTGGCACCGCTTGTCGCGGCCATCGCCGCCGGCAACCACGTCTTCCTCAAGCCCTCCGAACACACGCCGCGCACCGCCGCCTTCCTGCAGTCGCTGCTGGCAGAAGTCTTTCCGCCTGCGCGGGTGGCGGTGGCGCAAGGCGGCACTGAGCTGTCGGCGGCCTTTTCCGAACTGCCTTTCGATCACTTGTTCTTCACCGGCTCGACGGCTGTCGGCCGCAAGGTGATGGCCGCGGCCGCCCGCAACCTGACGCCGGTGACACTCGAACTCGGCGGCAAGTCGCCAGCCATCATCGCGCCGTCGGCCAATCTCGAACGCACGGCCCGGCGCATCGCCACCGGCAAATTCTTCAACGCCGGCCAGACCTGCATCGCGCCCGACTATGTTCTGGTGCCGCAGCAAAAGCGCGACGAGCTCGTCCGCCTGGTCAAGCAGGAAGTCAGTGCCCGCTACAACGCCAGGCAAGGTTTCGACGACTACACCTCGATCGTCAATGACGGCCAGTTCGCCCGCCTGAGCGGCCTGCTCGACGACGCAGCCGTACGCGGCCACGAGCGGGTCCCACTGCTCGACATCGCCACTTTGCCCGCCGGCCGCGAGCGCCTGCTGGCGCCGACCGCCGTGCTCGATCCCGCCCCTGACAGCGCCGTCATGCGCGACGAGATCTTTGGGCCGATCCTGCCCATCGTCGGCTATGCTTCGCTGGACCAGGCCATCGCCTATGTGGTGGAGCGAGACCGCCCGCTGGCGCTCTATTGCTTCGGCGACGACAAGGCCGAGATCGAAACAATGCTGTCGCGCATCGTCGCCGGCGGCGTTTGTGTCAACGACACGCTCTACCAGTTCGCCTGCGCCAACCTGCCCTTCGGCGGCGTCGGCGCCTCCGGCATGGGCCACTATCACGGCCGCGAGGGTTTCCTCACCTTCTCCAAGGCGATGCCGGTGTTGCGCAAATACGAGCCCTCGGCCAGTGACCTGATCCGCCCGCCCTACAAGGGCCTGACCGACTGGTTGGTGCGGCTGGTGACGAAACTGCACTGATTGAGATGTGCCGCTGGGTCAGCGCTGCCGCCGGTGATAGGTCAGCGCCATCGCCAGGCAGATCGCCAATGGGGCCGGCAACGGTTTATCGACGTCGAGCAGGAGCGCCCTGTTGCCCTGATAGGTGAAGGTTTCGCCAAAATGGGCGCGAACACTCTCCACCAGCGTCGTTTGACAGTTGAAATACACCGCGCAGGTCTGGCCGCCGGGCTTCGGCCAGCCGAGCCGTATGGTGGAGCCGCTGCCGCTGGCTTCTGTCAGATAAGCCGGCTCGCCCCATTTCAGCGTTTCGGTCAATGGCCCGACGCCCGGCGTTTCGGCCGCCGTCGACAGGATCAGCCCGCGTATCTCGAGCAATCGCGCCCGCACCGGCGCGGGGAATGCTGCAAACGCCGCCGCCACGGCCTCTGGTATCGCGGCGTTGAGCGCAGCCACGTTGTGCATATCAGCCAGTCTGCACTCGTTCATGTCGGCTTGCTGCATCATCAGCTGATCCCTGCTCCGCCCGGCACGATCGCATCATCCGGATTGACAAATCCTGCTGAATTTCAGGGGCCGGTGCGGGCCTCATTTGCCGCCGGCCGCCCTCACTTCATGAACAGCAGCGCCATGCCAGCCACCACCAGCGCCGCCCCTGCCCAGGCGCCGCCGGCCGGGCGTTCGCCCGTCTTGGCCCACAGCATCGGCAGGATGATCACGGGCGACGTGGCAGACAGGGTCGAGACGATGCCGACCTTGCCGCCGGACAGCGCAAACAGCAGCAGCGTCATGCCGATGGCGAGCGCGATGATGCCGGTCAGCGCTGTCAACGCCGCCACCTTCCAGGTCAGCGGCCCCTTCGGCTTCACCGCCGGGATCGGCAGTTGCAGCAGCACCGTCAGGCAGAAGGCGGCAATGCCGACACGCAGCATCGAGGCGAGGAACGGGTCGATACCTGTCGCCATGACAGGCCGCGCGATGATCGAGCCGATCGCCTGGCCGGTGGCGGCTCCCAGCCCGAGCGCCACGCCGATCCACAGCGGCCCCTTCACCGTCTCCCAGGCGTGCAGCTGGTCGCGGCGCTTGCCGAACAGGATCGCCAGCAACACGCCGGCGACCGTCAACCCGATGCCGGCCGCGGCCTTGGCGGACAGATCCTCGCCCAGCACCATCCAGCCAAGCACGGCAGCAATCGGCGCATTGAGCGCAAACAATATGCCGGAGCGGCGCGGGCCGAGCCGGTTCAGCGCGGCAAACAAAAGCGTGTCGCCGGCGAAGATACCGATCAGGCCCGACAGGATCAGCGGCCCGGCAACGCCGGCGTCGAGTTCGCGCCAGCTGCCGGTCGCCACCACGTAGACAGCCAAAAGCCCGGTGACGAAGAGCTGGCGCAGCCGGTTGAACGCCGGCGCACCGAGATGGCCGGCAGGCCCGGCCGAGATCAGCCCGGTGATGGCCCAGCATGTCGCGGCACCCAGTGCTGCAATCTCGTAAACAGGCATCGGCGACTCGGCATGAATGAGGAACGGAAGGGCCCAAGAGATACCAGAGACCGGACAGAGGTGAAACGCGCCAGACCATTCGCCTCACCCGAACGATTCAAGCGATATTACGCGTTGGATTGATTGAAAGCGGGCGCATAGCTTGCACCTGAAATCGACAAGTCCAAGCCCATGAATGCCCTAACCAGAACCGAAACCACACTTTCCCCCACCCGCAGCCAGGCGGGGCGCCAGCCGGCGCGTGGCCGTCACGACAACGCCAGACTGCTGCCCGGGCTGCTGCTTGCGGCGGGCATCGCTGCCCTTGCCTTTGCGCTGCGGCATTTGCCCGGCCTCGGCAGTTTCAGCCCGATGATCATTGCGATCGTGTTGGGCATCGCCTTTCACAATCTTGCCGGCACCCCGGACCAGGCCAAACCAGGTGTGGCGTTTTCGATGCGCAAGGTGCTGCGTTTCGCCATCATCCTGCTTGGCCTGCAGCTGACAGCAAGCCAGGTCGCCGAAGTCGGCATCACTGGTGTGGCCATCATCGCTGCCACGCTTGTTGCCACCTTCACCTTCACCGTGTGGCTCGGTCGGCTGATCGGCGTCGAGCAAAAGCTTGCCGAGCTGATCGCCGCCGGCACCTCGATCTGCGGCGCGTCCGCCGTCATCGCCACCAACACGGTGACCAAGGCATCGGACGAGGATGTCGCCTATGCGGTTGCCTGCGTCACCGTCTTCGGCTCGATCGCAATGTTTGGCTATCCGCTGCTGCCCGGGTTGCTCCAGCTTGGCCCCCACGCCTACGGTCTGTGGGCGGGCGCCTCGATCCACGAGATCGCCCAGGTCGTGGCAGCCGCCTTCCAGGACGGCCAGCAGGCCGGCGAGTTCGGCACCGTCGCCAAGCTCACCCGTGTCCTGATGCTGGCGCCTGTCGTGATCACGCTCAGCCTTGCCGCCCGCCAGCGCGCGAGATCGTCCAGAGCGACCCAAGGCGGCACAACTGCCCCGATGCCGTGGTTCGTGCTCGGCTTCATAGCCATGGTTGGCGTCAACAGCCTCGTCGACATTCCGGCGGTTGCGAAGACATGGATCGTCGCACTCACCACCTTCCTGCTCACCATGGCGCTTGCCGCCATGGGCCTCGAGACCGACATTCGCAAGCTCAGGGCCAAGGGACTTCGTCCACTCTTTCTTGGCCTGGCCGCGTTCCTTTTCATCGCGACTTTCTCTCTAATGCTGGTCAAGCTTCTGGGCTGAGACCGAAAGGAAAGCCGTGACTCTCGAACAGCTCAGGATCTTCGTTGCGGTCGCCGAACGCGAACATGTCACTCGGGCCGCCCAGGCACTGAACCTGACGCAATCGGCGACCAGCGCCGCGGTGTCGGCGCTGGAGGCGCGTTACCAGACGAAGCTGTTCGACCGCGTCGGCCGCCGCATCGTGCTCACCGACGCCGGCCGCATCTTCCTGTCCGAGGCGCGTGCCGTGCTGGCCCGTGCCGGCTCCGCCGAGGTGGTGCTGGCCGATCTCGCCGGCCTGAAGCGCGGCTCGCTCAAGCTTGCCGGCAGCCAGACTGTCGCCAATTATTGGCTGCCATCGGTCGCTCATCGTTTCCAACAGCGCTTTCCCGGCATCGCGCTCGGCATCACCATCGGCAACACCGAGACGGTCGCAGCTCAGATCCATGACGGTTCGGCCGATCTCGGCTTTGTCGAGGGCGAGGTCAACGATCCCGCCCTCGCCATTGAAGCGGTCGCCGAGGACGAACTGGTGCTGGTCGCCGTCGCCGATCATCCCTGGACCGTCACGCCGCCGTCCTCTCCCGAGGACCTGAAGTCGCAGCGCTGGATCGTGCGTGAACAAGGTTCGGGCACGCGCGCCCATTTCGAAGCGATACGGGCGCTGCGCGGCGTCGAGACCGACAGCCTCGACATCGTGCTCGAGCTGCCCTCGAACGAGGCCGTACGTGCGGCGGTGGAAGCCGGTGCCGGCGTCGCCATCATGTCGCGCCTCGTGGCGCACGCCTCGCTCAAGGCCGGCACGCTTGTCGCCGTCGACTTCGCGCTGCCCAGGCGCAGCTTCTTCGTACTGCGCCACCAGGAGCGTTATGCCACGCGCGCCGCGCGCGAATTTCTGGCGCTGGTCCGGGGTGAAGCCAGCCACGGCTGATCGACGTCGGCTTCACGTGCGAAATGCTGGCGTCATCGTCCCCTGCCAGATGCCGCGCATGCGGATGATCATCGCCATTTCGGGAATTTCCGACCCGGAAAAACCACGCTCACGCGCGCCCTGGCCGAGCGCTTTCACAGCTGTCATCTTCTGGGGCGACGTCGATGGCATCTCACGCCATCCCGATGACTATCTGGGCTGGCATCGCACAGGTTCTACGCCGATGGCGGTCACGAGTTGTTCGCCGACAAGGAGCTCGTCGATTCAGCAGACATCGTCATCGACGGAATGTGGCCAATAGCCAGCCAGATGGAGAGGCTCGAACGCCCGCTGCGTGAACTGGCTGACCTGGAACATGCGGGCCGCCGGTAAGCCGCTGGCCCGTATGCCCGGTCAGTTCGCGAAGCTCAGCACGGCCTCGACCTCGTCGTCATAGGTCTCGCCCGTCGTGACGAAACCGAGTCGCTTGTAGAAGCCTTCCGGGCTCGCCTCACCCAGGCCGTAGCTGGTGAAGAGTTCGGCAAATCCCCTCGCCTTCATCTCGCGGACGACGAGCGCGATCGCCTTTTCGCCATACCCCATGCGCTGGAACGGTCCCGCGATCATGAAGCGCCAGAGGAAGGCGCCAGGGCAGTCGATGACGTCATAGTCGGAGCCGATATGCAGCATGACGAAGCCCACCGGTACCTCGTCGGCATAGACGGCGCGGAACCAGGCGTTTTCGGAAAAATGCGCCTCGGCGATAGAGGTGCCGTTGTCGGCGACCTTGTTGCGCTGGGCCTCGCTCAACGTCTCGCTGAGATCGCAAATGTCGGAGACGGTCTGGGCGGAGATACGGCGCAACGAGACTTCGACGGCCGAATTGATCTTTTCGGTCATGGCACTTTCCATGCTTGGATGTCTGACCCGGCAAAGCCGGCGCGGTTGATGTCGTCCGCCAACGGGTCGGGCTGTTGCCCGAAGCGCACATAGTTTCGGAATTCCGTGGCGTCAAGCAACTCTCATTTCAAATTATGTATTGCTTCGAGCGATACAAACAAAAGTATGAGCCGCCCCCCCGACGCAAGAACCACTTGATCGGTAAAATCAAAACATGTTCTGGAAAAGATTCGGACATTACTAATTTAACATCCTGGAATGGAGGACCGAATGGCGCGCATCGCAGCAATCACGATCGAGGTCAACAAAACTATCATTTCAACAGGATATCTGCTCCGTGAAAACACGCACAGAAAACTACATCGATAACGCCATCACCTGGGCCATGTCCCAGCTTGGCAATGAGGATTACTGCTTCCGCTGCCTCGCCTTCGTCGAGGACGCCTATGAAGAGAGCAACGAGATCGAAATCTTCGGCGGCGACTGCGCCAAGGAATCAGCGGACGAATATGGCGTCAACCCACCGACCGGCGAACCGCCGCGCGGCGCCTTCGTCTTCTTCGACATGACCGGCGAGCTATTCGACGTCACGACCAACTGGGGCCATGTCGGGCTTGGCCTTGGCGAAGGCCGCATCGTCCATGCCTGGGATGAAGTGCGCATCGACGACATCAACGCCGTCGAGGCACTGGAGCCCGCCGAAGGCTGGACTCAGCCACGCTACATTGGCTGGGCACCCGTCGAGCGCATCCTGCAAGGCCACAAGATCAGGTAAGTCAGGCATCCGCGGCCACGGCCCCATGGCCGCGGATGCCTTTTTCGACGCCGAGGGCTTTCTTGTCCTCGTCCAGCCGGCACACAGGTGCCGGCAGGACAGAGTTGCAGTTCCTGGAAGCTGACTGCCGGATTGAGGTCCATCCTGGTCCGCGCGCACTGGAAGCGGTAAAGCCGATTCCAGTTCGGCAAGACAGAGCCGCAACAGCGCTTAAAAGCTGACCGCCAGCTTGACGTCGACGCCATGGTCCGAGGCACCGTTGCTCACTTGGCCGAGGAGGTCACCACTATACGGGGTGACCACGCAGACCGCACGTCGCGACATCATGGCGCTGGAGCAGGGCGGCAAGGTGCGGCGCCTGCATGGCGGGGCGACGATTTCAGCACCCGTCGATCCGACGGTGCTGCGCCAGCGCCGCGTCGAAAACGCCGCCGCCAAGGAGCGCATCGGCAGCCTGACCGCCGAGCTTGTGCCCGATGGTGCTGCTGTCTTCATCGACACCGGCACCACCTGCGAGGCGATGGCGCGCGCGCTGGTCAAGCGCCGCGACCTGCGCGTCGTCACCTACTCGCTGCGCGTCGCAACGACGCTGAGCGAAAGCACCAATTTCGCCATCGCCGTGCCAGGCGGTTTCGTCCGCCAGGTCGACGGTGGCGTCTTCCGCGAGGAAACGTCGGAATATATCAGGCGCTTCAAGTTTGACGTCGCCATCATTTCGGTCAGCGGCGTCGACCATGACGGCGACATCGGCGACGACGATCATGCCGAAGTCGCGGCCGTTGCCGCGGCCATAGGCCAGTCCGCGCGCACCATCATGGCCGTCGACAGCTCGAAATTCGGCCGCCGCGCCCTGGTCCGCCTCGGCTCGCTCCATGACATCCACACGCTCGTCACCGATACGCTGCCGGAAGAGCGCCTGCTCGCCCGACTGCGCGACAGCGGCGTCGAAATCTGCGTCTAGATCACGCGCAACAAGACTATGCCGGCGCTGCCTCGGCAAACTGCGGCAGGCCGTCATCAAGCTTGAGCCAGGGCTGCTTCGACGACACCCAGATATGCATGGTCGGGCGAAACAGGCCGGGATCGTCGAGCGAACCCGACGTTACGGCCAGCACGCCGGCGGATTCGCGCCCCGACAGCACGGTCGTGCCGCATTCGGCGCAGAAGCCGCGCTTCACCCCTGGCGACGAAAATGCAGTCTTCACCGGCCCGCTCATCGTCACCTGCTCGGTGCGGAACATCAATCGCGCATTGAACGCCGCCCCAACCGCCTTCTGACAGCTGCGGCAATGGCAGACGCGTTCGTTCAGCGGTGCGGCGTCCACGGCGTAGCGCACGGCTCCGCACATGCAGCCGCCTTCATATCGTTGCGCCATGTCAAATCCCCTCACCTGAGATACCGCTGTTGCGGCATCAGGCATAAGGTGCAGTGCTGTCGATTGTCGATGAAAAAGGTGGGGGTGACTGCCTCAGGCGGCAGTCACATCGCAGGTTGCGGCTTTACGCGCAAAGCGACGTGCACGACGCATTGGCCGTGCGGAAAGCCAAGCGGCTCTGCCGGCGGGCGCTGGCCCGCGAGGATACGCTTTCCCAGACCTGGGCGCCCGAAGTGGCATGCCGCGCCAGAAGGCGGATGTCGTCGGGGCAATAGCCGTCGCGTTCCATGACTTTCAGGATGATCGGATCCTGCAGCAGGTCTTCGAGTGTCAGTTCATGCTGGTCGTCCATAGTCGCCTCCATTCGTGACCATTTCGACATTGCTCACCATAGCCCCGAACCATGACCGCCGAATGGCGGATCGGTGACACGAAGCAGGTATTTTCCCGAACGGCGAAAAAACCTCTCGCTGTCGACCGAACCGCCCCTGAGGGCGTCCGGCCTGCCGCCCCGGTCAACACCTTAAGCGGCAATAGGCATCGTCATTCAATGACTTGCGTAAAGGCGCGCCCCGCCCCTTCACGCCGGGCTCAACTTTTCACCAGCTGATGCGGGCCTGCGGCATGCCATACATCAGCCGCGAAAACTCGTCCCCGGTGACATGCACGAGGGTGCGGTGGTCGCCGCCCTCGAAATAGACATCGCTGCCGCGGCGCAGTTGCTCGTCGACCACACAGGCCACCCTGTAGGGCACGCCGAGGATCGGCACCGCACCTTCGTCGCAGTCGGGAAACAGCGAACTCGCCTCTTCTTCGGTCGCCAGCCTCACCTTGTCGCCGATGATCTCGCGCATTCGGGCAAGATCGACATGGCGGGTCGCCGGCAGCACGGCCAGCACATAGCCGTCCTCCCATTTCAGCACCACGCCTTTGGCCAGCGCACTGCCGGGCACATGGCTCGCTTGCGCCGTCATCATCGAGCAGCCGGTGCGCGCATGCCTGGCGGCATCGTAGCGGATGTGATTGTCTTCGAGATATTCCTGCATCGTCAATGAGATAGCCATGACCACTTCCTTTCGTGGCATCATCGCGTCACTGCGGCCTGCATGTAGAAAGCGGCATCGACTGCCGTGCGGCAAGTTGGGCCGCATCATCGCCAGCTCATTTTCGATCAGTTTGCTGGCCGCATCTCCGACACCCTGCAAGGGGCATTTTCAGCGTGCCCGAACGATACCATTCGAAGCCGTGGTCCGGCAAGGAAATTGGCCGGGCGCCGCCGATTTCCGGCAGGCGCCCGGCCATTGCGCTACTGCGATTCCTTGACCTGCTCGTCCCAGGTCTTGACCTTGGTCTCGCCATTGAGGAAGGGCAGCACGGTCGTCGCCAGTTCCGGTGCGAAGAACACGTCGTAGTGGGTGCGGTTGGGGATGATCGCCAGCCGGTTCTGCGACATGTTCTCGCGCATCCAGCCGGCATCCTTCAGCCCGCCGCCGAGCAACTGGTAGAACTTCACGATGTGCTCGGGCCGGTACATGTCGCTGTCGCCATAAACCAGCATGACCGGCATCTTCAGCGTCTTGACGTCCTCGGCCCAGTCATAGGGCTGGCGCATGAACTCGCCCATCTGGTCGAGCAGTTTCGGGAAATCCTCGACCTTGGGCGCCACCGCCGCATAGGTCTGGTACATCGGCGTCTGCTTCATCATTTCGGCCATACCGGCGCCGACCTGGGCCTGCATCGGCAGCATTTCGGGATAGAAGCCGTCCTGGGCATAGGCTGCCGACACCAGCGCCAGCCGGCGCACCGTCTCGGGATGCTGCACGGCCAGGCGGAAAGCGACGCCCGAGCCGAAGGAATAGCCAAGCGCGTCGACCTGGTCGTAGCCGAGTTTCTTGACCAGCCCGGCCATGTCGTCGCCCATGTCGATCATGCTCATCTTGCGATCGGTCAGCGCGGTGCGGCCATGACCATAAAGATCGACGGCGATCACCTGGCGATTCTTCGACAACGCCGGCAGCACCGGCCCGAACATGTCGATCGACCCCAGCCCGCCATGCAACAGGAGCAGCGGCTCGCCCTCGCCGTGGATCTCGTAATAATAGTTTACACCGTTGATCTCGGCATGACCTGCCTTGACGCCGGCATCCGTGGCTTTCGCCGTCTCGGCCATCGCTGCTCCTCCCGTCACAACTGCAAATGCCGCCGCCGCCAGCATGGTGATGAAACTGCGCTTGTTCATGTCCTCGTCCTCTCCTGTCCGAGCCTCGTCGCTCTTGCCTCTAGGACGAACGAGGCGAACGCATGCCTACATCGTGGGCGAAATTTTCCACGGGTGGAACAATTTTTGCAGTGACTTGCCGCGCCGCGATCCTTCCCACCCCCCTCTGCCCTGCCGGCCAGAGGGGGTGCGAAAGATCAGTAAGCCGAAGGTTGGCTTCGTAGGGCAACGTCAGACCATGCTCACGAGGCCGCCGCCGCCCTAGGAATCGAAAAGGCCAGGTCTGCCGACCTGGCCTTTTCGCAATCAGGCAATAATCCTCAGAGCGTCTTGGCGAGCGCCTCGAGCTGATCCGCGCACTGACCCCAGCCTTCGTGGAAACCCATCTTTTCGTGGGCTTCGCGGTCCTCGACGTTCCAGTGACGGGCAACGGCGGTGTAGCGGGTCTTGCCGCCGCCAATGTCCTCGAAGGTCACGGTCGCCGCCATGAACGGCTTTTCCGATGGCTGCCAGGCCTCGGTAAAGGCGTCGGTGAAGACCAGCTTCTCGTTCGGCACGACTTCGAGATAGACACCCGAGCTCGGGTAGTCGACGCCCTCGGGGCTGCGCATGGTGATCGCGCTGGTGCCGCCGGCACGCACGTCGAGCTTGGCGCTGGCCGTCGTCCAGGGCAGCGGCGCGAACCACTTCGGCAAAAGTTCAGCATCGGTCCAGCAGCGATAGAGTTTTTCGCGCGGTGCAGCGATGATGCGGGTCAGGACCAGTTCGCGATCGTTGGCAGAAGTCATTTCAGTCTCCTCGTTGAAATCAGCTTTCGGACCTAGGACGAGCCAGCCGCGCTCGATCCGACAGGCCGCCGGAAAAAATCTGGCTAGTGTTTCCGCGCCTGGACGAGATAGGAATCGATGCTGGTCTCGCCGAGCCAGCGCGCCGCCTCGAGCCGATGCAACCCCTCGACCAGCACGTAGCGCTTGCCGTCGTGTCGCACCTGGATCGGCGTCTTCATGCCGTTCTCGACGATGTCTTCGGCGAGATGCCGCACCGTTTCGGGATGCAACGTCTTCTTGCGCGCCGCGGGCACGTAGATGTCGTCGAGCGGTATCTTCTGGACTCTGAGCATGGGGCCTCCCGGCAGTGCGATGCAGCGTCTCACAGATAGGACGTCTCGCTGCATCGGCCAAGCGGGGCACTGGCCGGTCCGGCATCAGGCTGAAGGCGGCGTCAGCTTTTTTTCTTGGCGGCGCGGCGCTTGGCGTCGTCGATCATCATGTTGGCGAGTTGCATGCGCACCATGGCGCGCTGGCGCAGATGCGGCGCCACGCGGTCGGGGTGGTTGGCGAGCGCAAAGATACGGCGCAGCCTGGCGAGATCGGCCGGCTTGGCTTCGGCCAGGCCGAGCTCGGCGGCGATCGCGTCCGGGTCGATCGACGGCGGTTCGGGCGCTGGGGGCTCCAGAGGACCCGCCGCGGCTTCGACGGCGTCGGCCACAGCCCTGGCCCTGACCATGTCGAGCAGGGAAACGAATTCGTCCTCGAGCGCCTCGCCCGCCTCACGATAGCCGGCGGTCGCGGTCTCGCCCGAAACGCGGATGCGGCCGGAATGCAGTTCCTCGGCAACGGCGAGATAGTCGAACGGGATGGTCGGCGCGGGCGCAATCTCGCCAGGCTCGGGCGCGACGAACAGGTCGTCGAGCAACGAAGCGAAGTCGCGATTGGTCTCGGTGCCCATGCAAGGCCCTCCGCACGAAACGGCATGATACGCAATATTTGCCGGAACCGTAATCAGGCTCGGTTAAGAATCGTTTCGTGACGCCAGTGGCTTCTTAGAAATGTCGGCACAAAAAAACCGGGCCGCATGGGGGGGTAATATGCGGCCCGAAGTCGCCTTGCGGCGAGGAAAGCCAGCAGTGCCGGCTATTCAGTTACGCAACCGACACCTGACTTGTTACACCGGTCGTGAAAGATTTTTCCATGCACTGCATGGCAGCCATGCCGATGCTGCACTGCACAATCACGCCGGAATCACCTATATGTCGCCATGGGAGGACAAACCGGAGCCTGAGAGATGGGTTTCTATACCGAATTGTTCGCCCGCCCTCGCCCCAAGGAACAGGTCCGCTATCGTGCGGCGCTTGCTTTGCTGAACGCGATGAACTCGGCCGACCGCGCCGACATCGGTATCAAGCCGGCAGATTTTCCCCGTATCGCCCGCGAAATGTCGACGCGCCAGGCATGATGGTTCCGCGCGTCACTGCGCTGCCGCAATCGATGATGCATCATTGCGGCAGGCAGGAGATTCGCGATGAGGACTTTTTCGACACGGGCAGCATTGACCGCCGCCTTGACCAGCCTCTGGTCGTTCCAGGCGCTGGCCGCCGATCTGCCCTATCTCGATGACCGATCCGATGCGGCCGCCGTGGTACGCTCGCTCTACAATGCGGTCAGCCGCAAGGAATATGCCCGTGCCTGGGACTATTTCGGCGATGCCAAGCCCGCCAAGGACTTTGCCGAATTCGCCAAGGGATATGAGAAAACCGAGCGCGTCGAGATCGAGACAGGCGCGGTCAGTTCGGACGGCGCTGCCGGCTCGATCTTCTACAACATCCCGGTCGCCATTCGCGCCATAGACAAGGACGGCACCGAGAAGGTTTTCGCCGGCTGCTACACCGCCCGGCAGGTCAACGGCTCGATCCAGGAGCCGCCCTTCACCCCGATCCAGCTCGAGAAAGGTGCACTCAAGCCAGCCGAAGGCAATCTGAGCGAAGCGCTGCCCAAGCAGTGTGGCGATGCCCCACCCACAGAGATCGACGCCGTGCTCGACCTTGCCACCAAGACATTCGCTGCAAGCCACAAGGCCCAGTGCGACGTTGCCCGTGAAGGTAACGAGGCGATCCAGAGCTACAAGATTCCCTACCACAACAAATCGGACGCCGCCGACGCGCCGGCCAGCGAAGCCCGGCTGTTCCGCTTCTTCTGCGAGATGGGCGCCTATAACGAGACCCATGTCTATTATCTCTGGAACGAGGCCGACGGGCTGAACGAGCAGCATTTCGCCGCCCCCGAGCTCGACATCCACTACGAGGGCGACAATCCCGACGGCAAACTCGAGAGCGTCAACGTCATCGGCTACCGCACGGAAAACGCGCTGGTCAATTCGTCCTTCGACGACAAGACGATGACGATCACTTCGCACGCCAAATGGCGCGGCGTCGGCGATGCCTCATCCGACGGCACCTGGCTGTTCCGCGACGGCGCGTTTGCGCTGGTCCGGTACGACGTCGATGCGTCCTATGACGGCGAAATCAACCCCGAGACGGTGCTCGACTACAATTCGGGACCTTGAGGCTATTTCGCAGACAGCATCCAGTTGAGCGTCTCGCGCCAGTCGGTCATGCGGATCGGCGTGCCGTGGGTTCCGGTCTCGAAGCGGACGAAGCGCGTCGGATAGCTTTTGTTCTTGGCCAGGATCGAGCGGAAGAACGCCTCCTGCTTGTCGGCGGGGAAAACAGGATCCTTGCTGCCGTGGCCGAAGAACACCGGCACATTGGCCGCGAAGGCCGGTGATTTGAGGAAGAAGTCGTCCCAGAGCGAGCCGAGCAACATCAGCCCGCCCAGCTTCCTGGCTGCCTTGGCGTCGCGCGCCAGTCCCCAGCACAGCTGGCCGCCCATCGAGCCGCAGGCGACGACGATCCTGGCGCCAGGTGACTGCGCCGCGTAGTGGTCGATAAGCGCCGCCACCTCTGCAACGCCCTTGTCGCCGAAGTCGGAAAAGTCGGGCGACAGATAGAGCCCGCCATTGGCGGCCATCAGGTTCTTGATACGGTTGAAATTGCCGCCGAAGGTGAAATCGTCGACACCCTGCTTGCGGCTACCGCCCTGGCCATGAAGATAAAGCACGATGACTGAAGCGCCCTCGGTCTTGCCGACGGCGAAGTGCCTGACGTCGCCGGCATCAAGCTTCAGCACCAGGTCCTGTTGTGCCTTGCGGACGCCCGTCGAGACGTATTTGCCCTGAACCCGCCGCTCCGGCACCTGGTCGCGCTCGTTGATGTCGCGCATCTCCTGGTAGTCGACGACGCGGTAGGTCTCGCCCTCGGACGAGAGGATGGCAGGATAGGCGAAGAGCTCGTCCTTGTAGGGGGCGAGGGATTGAGCATGGGCGGTGGTTGCTAGCGACGAGAAAGCAAGCGCTATCACGCCCCAGGCGAGCCGTCGAAGGAATGCGCTCGACGTTGCCCCCCTCTGTCCTGCCGGACATGAGGGGGGCGTGAAGGAATGAGACTTCAAATCGAATGACATGACGTAGGGTTGGCCAACCGGCAGGCGCTTTGTCAACAGCCTCAATCCTGCGGCACCCCGCCCGCTCCTGCCAGCGCCTCGGGCGTGTCGACGTCGACGGCAGCGCCGGCGCCGATCTCGATGTCGACGACATCGACGCTTTCGCTCTCGATCAGATGCCGGGCGCCGGTGTCGCCTTCGAGATGGGCAACGGCTGCAAACAGGGCGCGCGGCAGGATCACCGGATTGCCACGTTTACCGTCATGGGTGGCGCGGACAACCGCACGGCCGCCTGCCCGCTCGAAGGCCTCGATCAGCCGGTCGAGGTCGGCCGGCAGCACCTCGGGCATGTCGCCGAGAACGATCAGCGCACCGGCTGCATCCTCGGGAAGCGCCGAAATTCCCGCCTTGAGCGAACTGGCGAGGCCTGAGGCAAAGTCGGCATTGTGGGTCGCGGGAATGTCGAGCCCGGCGAGCGCATCACCGATGCGGCTCGCCTGATGGCCTGACACAACGACAGTGCTTTCGGCCTTCGACGCAAGCACCCGTTCGGCGGTTCGGCGCACAAGCGGCTTGCCCTGGAACAGCGCCAAAAGCTTGTTGGGCCCGCCCATGCGGCTGGAACGACCGGCGGCGAGCAGCACGGCATGCACTTTCGGAACCGACGGAATGGCGGTGAGATCGCGTGGCTGCGGCCGCGTCGCAATTTCCATCAGCAGGCCGCCGACGCCCATTCCGGCAATGTCGGCCGCGGAGACGTCGAGCCCTGCCATCAGCCGGTCGAGCACCCAGTCGAAGCCGTTTTCCTTGGGGCTGCGCGCGCAACCCGGCGCACCGAGAACGGCGGTCTTGCCGATATGGCCAAGCACAAGAAGGTTACCGGGATCGACCGGCATGCCGGAACGGACGACGGTGCCGCCGGCGGCGCGGATGGCGGCCGGGATGACGTCATCGAAATCGGCCAGCGCCGAAGCGCCGAAAATGACGACGAGGTCGTTGTCGCGGGCAAGCTGCCTGGTGGCCTCGGCCACCGCACCGGCCTCATGCGCCGTTCGCCGTTCGGCGACGAGCCGGCTGCCCGAGCGTGCCAGCCGCTGCTGGGTCAGGCGCGCGGTCTTGTCAAGCACGCTTGGCTTGACGCTGGGCAGCATGGTCTGGATGACGCCGACGCGCTTCGCCGCGAAGGCATTGACGGCGAAGATCTCGCCTTTGGCGCACAGTTCGGTCGCCTGCCGCACCAGATCGCCTGACACGGCAAAGGGGATGATCTTCACCGTCGCGACCATCTGGTCTTTTTCGACCGTGAAATGCTGGGCCAGAGTGGCAACCGTTATCGAGGGGTCTATGGCGTTGATGGCGTCGATCAGGCCGGCATCGACGGTGAAGACGCCGGCTTCACGCGCATGCAGATTGACCCGGCCGGTCGCCGCCGGCTTCACCTCGATATGACGGTGCCGCATGCTGGCCGCGATCGCCCCAGCCGCCTGGTCTTCGCCGAGATCGCCCGGCTCCAGCACGGCGACGACGATCTCGCTCAGCCCCGAGGCTGCGAGGATGGCCACGTCTTCGGCGGCAAGCACATGGCCCTTGCGGTAGCGGAGGTCACCGGCGCTGGTGGAATGCGCAAGCACAGCGCCCTTGGCCTGGTCGACGGGGATTGCGCCAAATCTCACGCCGCCTCGCTTTTTGCCTTGGCGCCGAGGCCGCGCGCACGGAACGCCGAAATGACCTGCGCGAGAATGGCAACCGCGATCTCGGCGGGGTTGGCGGCACCGATGTCGAGCCCGATCGGCGCGTTGATGCGGTCGATCTGCTCCGGCGTCACGCCCATTGCCAGCAGGCGCTCTACGCGCCGGCCATGCGTCTTGCGGCTGCCCAGCGCACCGACATAAAAACACTCGGCATCGAGTGCTGCCTTGAGCGGCCAGTCGTCGATTTTGGGATCGTGGGTGATGGCGGCAAGTGCGGCATAACGATCGAGCGGACAATGCTTCAGCGCATCCTCGGGCCACTCGGCCTTGTGGACGACGTCGGGGAAACGTTCATCGCTGGTGAAGGCCGTGCGCGGGTCGATAATCTCCAGCGGAAAGCCGGCGATCTTGGCCATCGGCGCAAGTGCCTGGCTGATATGGACGGCGCCGATCACCACCAGCCTGGGCTGTGGCAGGTGCACGTTGAGGAAGAAATTGTGGCCTTCGGCCTCGACCAGGCCGGACATGCCGCTGCGAAATGCCCTGGCGATCGCCTGGCCAAGGTCGCCTGCGACGGCATCGCCTTCCCTGACGACGCGGTCGCGGCCATCCCCGATGTCGGTGACGAGTATCGCGGCGCGGCGGGCGCGACGCTCGGCATTCAGCGTTTTCAGAACATAAGGATCCATCGATCAGCCCAACCGCTCGACATAAACCCTGATCTTGCCGCCACAGGACAGGCCGACCTGCCACGCCGTCTCGTCGGCGACACCGAACTCCAGCATCTTCGGCTGGCCGCTGCCGATGACATCGAGGGCCTCTGATATCACCGCCCCCTCGACGCAGCCGCCGGAGACCGAGCCATGGAAGGTGCCTTCGGCGTCGATAACGAGATGGCTGCCGACGGGGCGCGGCGCCGAGCCCCAGGTTTCGACCACGGTGGCGATGGCGACATCCTTGCCGTCCTTCATCCAGCCTTCGGCGATGATCAGCGGGTCGCGGGCCTCATCGAGAAACTTGCTTGGCATGGAAACCTCCCTTTGCGACCTTACGCCGCCCGGCGCAGGCCGTCGATCATCCACAATCTGGGGTCGGTGTCGCGCGACGCCGGCGCGCCGAGCGAAGCGCAGAGATCGCCAAGCGCGTTGAGATTGTGCACCGGGCGGAACTCGTCGACATAAGGCAGCATGGCACGAACCCCGCGCGCGCGCGCTTCGAACCCCTCGAAGCGCAGCAACGGGTTGAGCCAGATCAGTCGGCGGCAGGACTTCTTGAGCCGCTCCATTTCTTCGGCGAGCCCTGACACATCGTCACGCTCGAGCCCGTCAGTGATCAAAAGTACCACGGCGCCCTGCCCGAGCACCCGGCGCGACCACAAACGGTTGAACTCGCCCAACGTGTCGCCGATGCGGGTGCCGCCGGACCAGTCCTTGACCGCGGCGGAGCAGTCGGCAAGGGCCGTGTCGGGATCGCGGTGACGCATCTGCCGGGTCAGGTTGGTCAACCTGGTGCCGAAGACGAAGGTGTGCACGCGCCGGCGCTTTTCGGCCAGCGCGTGCAGGAAATGCAGGAAGATGCGGGTGTACTGGCTCATCGAGCCTGAGATGTCGGCAAGCACGACCAGGGGCGGATGCACCTCGCGCACGGAGCGGAATTTCGGCAGGATCAGCTGGCCGCCGGTGCGGGCTGCCGCCCGCATCATGGCGCGCGGATCGACCGTGCCGCCATGCGGGTCCGGCTTGAAACGACGCGTGCGCACGGTGTCGAAGGGCAGCCTGAGCGCTGCGATCTCGCGCCGGGCGTCTGACATCTCGCTTGCTGTCATCTGGGCAAAGTCCTTGCCGCGCAGCATCTCGTTGCCCGACACGGTAAAACGGGCGTCGACCTCGATCTCGGGGATTTCGCGCGGCGGCTGGCTGTTGTGGTGGCCTTCGAACATCGCCTGGCTGACGCGGTTTTCGGCGGCGCGCGGCTTCTGCTTCTCGCGGCGGTCGGGCGCCACGGGCGAAAACATCGCCAGCATCTTTTCGATCAGCTCGCGCGACTTCCAGAACAGCCGGAAGGCTTCATCGAAGGTTGCGTGATCCTCGTGGCGGCTGACCAGCACGGCATGCAGCGTCCAGTAGAAATCGTCGCGCGAGCCGATGCCCGCGGCCAGCACCGCCTCGATCGCATCAATCACCGAAGCCGGGCCGACACGCATGCCGGCCTTGCGCAGCGCGCGGGCGAAATAGACGATGTTGTCGGCGATGCGACCGTCTGATGTTGCACTGCTGGGCGTCATGTCACCGCACCTACTCCGCCGCAGCCAGCTCCGCCCTCACCTCGTTGAGGATGCGGCGGCCCTCGCCTTGCTCGATGCGCGCGATGTCGTCCTGATATTTGAGCAGCACGCCGATGGTGTCCGAAATCGTCTCGGGATCGAGTGCTATCTTGTCGAGCTCCGTCAGCGCCGACGCCCAGTCGATGGTTTCGGCGACGCCGGGCACCTTGAATAGCTCGATCTCGCGCAATTTCTGGATGAAGCGGACGACCTCGGCGGACAGGCGCCGGTTGGCCTGCGGCACCTTGCGGCTGACGATTTCGAGCTCGCGCTCTGCATTGGGATAGTCGACCCAGTGATAGAGGCAGCGGCGCTTCAGCGCGTCGTGGATCTCACGGGTGCGGTTGGTGGTGATGATGACGATCGGCGGTTCCTCCGCCCTGATCGTGCCGAGTTCTGGAACGGTGACCTGGTAGTCGGAGAGGATTTCGAGCAGGAAGGCCTCAAAGGCCTCGTCGGTTCGGTCGAGTTCGTCGATGAGGAAGACAGGGGCAGCACCCGCCTTGCCGGTCAACGCGTCCAGCACCGGACGCCGGATCAGGTATTTTTCCGAGAAGACGTTCCTTTCCATGTCGGAGCGGTCGACCTTGCCGACAGCCTCCTCCATGCGAATCTCAATCATCTGCGCCGCATAGTTCCACTCATAGACGGCGGAGGAAACGTCGAGGCCTTCGTAGCATTGCAGCCGGATCAGGCGGCGTCCGAGCGCGCTGGCCAGGACCTTTGCGATCTCGGTCTTGCCGACGCCGGCCTCGCCTTCGAGGAATAGCGGCCGGTTCATCCGCAGGGATAAGAAAAGTACCGTCGCAAGCGCCCTGTCGGCGACGTAGTCCGCGCCGGCGAGCATCTTAAGCGTCTCGTCGATTGTCTGGGGAACTGGACGAGGCGTGTCGGTCATGGCGTTTCCGGAGAGGCGGTCTACAGCACGTGATAGCTGCGGCCGTGATAGATCAGCGGGCGAAGATTATCGCCGATGCGCAGGCCTGTCACCTTGCCAAACATGACACGATGGGTGGCCAGTTCCTTGGCGTCGACGAGCTCGCAGTCGAACACGGCAACGGCGCCGATCAGGGCCGGCGCGCCAGATGCCAGCACCTCCCACTCGCCAAGGGCGAAGCGCTGTTCAGGCGCGAGGCCTGTGACACCTGAGAAGGCCACGGCCAGTGGCTCGTGCCTGGCGGCGAGCGTGTTGAGGGCAAAGTTGCCGTTCTTGACGAACAGGTCGTTGTTGGGGTTCTCGCGGTTGACGCAGACAAGCACCATCGGCGGGTTGTCTGACACCGAGCAGGCAGCGATGACGGTGGTGCCACGTTTTCCCGCCAGACCGTCGGTGGTCAACAGATGCACCGCGCCGGCAAAATGGCTCATCGCGTCCCGGTAGGCCTGCGGCCCGACTTCAAACTTCTTCAACACCGGATTTTCCTGCAACGAGACATAACCGCTATATATGGCCGCATCGACCGGGTCACAAGCTGAGATGGCACAAGCACGTTGCGCTTGGCCGGGCCAGGCAGTAGGTCAGGTTATCAGCCTAAACTTGGTCTTGCAGAGGATTTTTCGGAGCGAATGCGAGCCGCAACGGCCATCACCACCCTGCTTTGCGCGTCGCTGGCGACGCTTGCCGCCCATGCCGAGCCGGTGAAGCTCGGGCTTGCGACACCGCTGTCGGGTCCGTCAGCGATCCTCGGCGAGCAGGTCAAATCAGGTGCCGAGCTTGCCGCGACGCGCAGCGACGCTGTTCTGGTGATCGCCGACGACGGCTGCACGGCCGAAGGCGGCGCCAAGGCAGCGCAGGTGTTCATCGACGCCAAGGTTGCGATTGCCGCAGGCTTTCTCTGCACCGAGGCGGTCGAGGCCGCTCTGCCCGTGCTCAAGGCCGCCAACATTCCTGTCATTTCGGTCGGCGTGCGCACCGACAGCCTGACCGACCTGCGTGACAAGACCGCCTGGCCGCTGTTCCGGCTGGGGCCGCGCGGCGATGGTGAGCGCAATGCGGCAGCCTCGATCCTGACGCGCCTGTGGAACGACGAGCTGTTTGCGATCATCGACGACGGCACGATCTATGGCCGCGAGCTGGCCGAAAGTTTCCGCGCCAGCGCCGAACAGGCCGGGCTGAAGCCGGTGTTCTTCGACACCTACAGACCTCAGCTCGACAACCAGGTCGCGCTGATCGGCCGACTGCGCAAGGCGGGCGCCACGCATGTCTTCGTCGGCGGCGACGGCGAGGACATCGCCGTGATGGGCCGCGACGCAGCTTCGCTCGGCGCCGACATCATTTTCGCCGGCGGCGAGACCTTGCGCGTCGCCGACCGCACCGTGCCGCCCGCCATGGGCACGTTGATGATCGCACCGCCTGAATGGTCGGATGTCGCCAAGCCGGAGGTGCGTTCGGCGTTCGAAGCGGCCAAGACGATGACCGACGGCTACACTTTGCCCGGCTACGCCGCCGTGGAAATCGCCGGCGCTGCAGCGCGGCTCGCCGCGTCGAGCGGAAAGCCTGTCGCGGACATGCTGGCGGGCCAGGACTTCGACAGCGCCATCGGCACCATCCGCTTCGACGCCAAGGGCGACCTTGTGGAAAGCCCGTTCCGGCTGTTTCGTTTCGACGGAACCAGCTACCTGCCTGCAGAGACCCAGTAATGCTGCCAGCCACGTTAACAGCCGGACCGCTGAACCTGATCACCGACGTCGCCGGACTGCGTGTCGGCAACGCCAGCGAAGAAAAGCTGAAATCGGGCGTGACGGTGGTGATCTGCGACACGCCGGCCACCGCTGCCTGCCAGGTGCTGGGTGGTGCGCCGGGAACGCGAGAGACCGACCTGCTCGAAGCGCACAACACCGTCGAGACGATCAACGCGGTCGCACTCTCGGGTGGCTCGGCCTTCGGTCTGGATGCCGCCTCGGGTGTGCAGGCAGCGCTGCGCGAAAAGGGCATCGGCTTTGCCATGCGCGACCAGGTGATCCCGATCGTACCGGCGGCGATCCTGTTCGACATGCTGAATGGCGGCGACAAGGACTGGGGCCGCTATCCGCCCTATCGCGAGCTTGGCTACGAGGCGGTGCAGGCAGCGGCGCGCGAATTCGCGCTGGGCACGGCAGGTGCCGGTACCGGCGCGCTGACCGCCGGCCTCAAGGGCGGGCTGGGCTCGGCATCGACGGTTCTGCCCAACGGTGTGACGGTCGGCGCCCTTGTCGCCGTCAACGCGACGGGGTCGGTGACAGTCGGCCGCTCCAGGCATTTCTGGGCGGCACCGTTCGAGCTGGACGGCGAGTTCGGCGGACTGGGATTCCCATCATCACTGCCTGCAGACGCTTCGCGCGTGTTCAAGAAGTACGAGGAAGACAACAGTGCGGCCGCCAACACCACGATTGCCGTCATCGCCACCGACGCGGTGCTGACCAAGGCTGCTGCCAAGCGGCTGGCGATCTCGGCGCATGACGGCTTCACCCGCGCCATCTGGCCGGTGCACACGCCTTTCGACGGCGACCTGGTGTTCGCGCTCGCAACCGGCGCAAGCGGCATCGAGGTCGGCCAGGCCGAGGTCGTCGACTTCTACGCTGCCGCCGCCTCGACCATGGCGCGCGCGATCGCCCGGGGCGTGCACGCTGCGACCGCCACGCGTGGCGACATCATGCAGGTGTGGACGACGCGCAAAGGATGAACCAAAACTCTTCGTTGTCTGTATGTTAGCGCCGTCATTTAAAAAGCCGATTCAACTGCAGGGAGGGGCCACTGCCATGAAAGTGATGAAGCTTCTTTGCCTCGCCGCCATGTCGCTGTGCGCCGCCTCGCAGGTGGCACGGGCCGGCGACGCCGCCGAACTCAACGTGCTCGGCTTCAGCGCCGACGGCAAGGTCTTTGCCTTCGAGGAATATGGCATCCAGGACGGCTCCGGCTTTGCCTATGCCAATCGCTTCTATATCGACACTGCGTCGGACAAGTTCCTGCCCGGCACGCCGGTGCGCGTTCAGATGGAAGACGAGAGTGTGGGCCTCGACGCAGCGCGCGCCGAAGCGCGCAAGCGCGGCGACACAATCGTCAAGGAGGAGGAGCTGGCCGCCAATCGCGGCCGCCTCGCCGGTTTCAACGCCGTGACCGAAACGAGTGCCGACCCGTTCAACATGACGGTCAATCCGCGCCCGGTGTTTCCGCCCATTGACAAGCAGCTCGAATTCAAGCTCGCGGAGATTTCCTTCGGCGAGATCGAGCGCTGCGCCGGCATCGGCCCGGCCAAGGGCTTCAAGCTGGTCCGCGTCGATGAAGACGGCAAGGCAGAGGTGCTGCAGGAAGACAAGGACGTGCCGCAGAGCCGTGGTTGCCCGACCGGATACCGCATCGGCGGTGTGCAGACCTTCTTCGGCGATGGCGGAACGCCCGCCTATGCCGTGCTGGTGACCGTCATCCGCCATGGCTTCGAGGGCCCGGACCACCGCTGGATCGCCGTGACGGGGCAGATGTGAGCAATACTGTTGTCGCGGGCCCGTCCCGCAGCAAGAGCCGAGGGCCGATGCGCATACGCCACCGACTGGGCCAGGCGCTGCCGTCGCTGCGGGTTGCCATTCTCGGCGCAGCCCTGTGGGGCTTTGCGATGGGCGCCAGCGCCTTCCTGACGCTTCTGCTCGACCATTGGGAAACGCCGGTGCGCGTCCGTGCGGTCGTGCTGCTGTTCGCACTCGGCGGCGCGATCGCCTTCCCCATCGGCTGGACCTTGGCGCGCCTTTTGTCATGCCACCGCGGCCGCGAGACCGCTTTCGCGGCGGCATTCGTGTCGTTCGGGGTGGTGACGATCGGCCTGACCGCCCTGCTCTATGCGCTGCAGTACCGGAGCTATTATGCAGAGTGGCATGCCGCACCCTTCACCATCACCTGGGCATTCCAGTTCGTCTTCACCGGGCTCGTCGCGCTCTATCAATTCGCTGTTCTGGGCCTGCGACTCTATTTTCCCGGCGGATTCGTCGCTCTTTTCGCCGCAGCTTCATGGTTTGCCAGCCGTTCGCGTTGAGCATTGCGCCCACCTCTGTTAGGGGAGCCGCAACGAAACCACAGCTGGACGAGCCCCGCCATGATCCCTCGCTATTCCCGGCCCGAGATGGTCGCCATCTGGTCTCCCGAAACCCGGTTCCGGATCTGGTTCGAGATCGAGGCCCATGCCTGTGACGCGTTGGCCGAAATCGGCGTCATCCCCAAGGAAGCCGCGAAGACGATCTGGGAAAAGGGCGGCGCCGCCACCTTCGACGTCGAGCGCATCGACGAGATCGAACGCGTCACCAAGCATGACGTCATCGCCTTCCTGACGCATCTCGCCGAATTCGTCGGCCCGGATTCGCGTTTCATCCACCAGGGCATGACCTCGTCCGACGTGCTCGACACCTGCCTCAGCGTGCAGCTGGTGCGCGCCACCGACATGCTGCTCGCCGACCTCGACGCGCTTTTGGCCGCTCTCAAGCGCCGCGCCTTCGAGCACAAGGACACCGTCACCATCGGCCGCAGCCATGGCATCCATGCCGAGCCGACAACCTTCGGCGTCAAGCTGGCGCTGGCCTTCGCCGAGTTCACCCGCTGCCGCGAGCGCCTGGTGCATGCCCGCGAGGACATCGCCACCTGCGCCATCTCGGGCGCGGTCGGCACCTTCGCCAACATCGATCCGCGCGTCGAGGAGCATGTCGCCGCCAAGCTCGGCCTGAAGCCGGAGCCGGTGTCGACGCAAGTCATCCCGCGTGATCGCCACGCCATGTTCTTTGCCACGCTGGGCGTCATCGCCTCGTCGATCGAGCGCCTGGCCACCGAAATCCGCCATCTGCAGCGCACCGAGGTGCTGGAAGCGGAAGAGTATTTCTCGCCGGGCCAGAAGGGCTCGTCGGCAATGCCGCACAAGCGCAACCCTGTCTTGACCGAGAACCTGACCGGCCTCGCCCGCATGGTCCGCTCCTATGCCGCGCCGGCAATGGAGAACGTGGCGCTCTGGCACGAGCGCGACATCTCGCACTCGTCGGTCGAACGCATGATCGGCCCGGATGCCACCGTCACGCTCGACTTCGCGCTGGCGCGCCTGACCAACGTCATCGACAAGCTCGTCGTCTATCCCGACAACATGCTGAAGAACATGAACAAGTTCCGCGGCCTGGTGCACTCGCAGCGCGTGCTCTTGGCCCTTACCCAGGCCGGCGTTTCCCGTGAGGACGCCTACCGTCTGGTCCAGCGCAACGCCATGAAGGTGTGGGAAGAAGGCAAGGACTTCCTCGAGGAACTGCTCGCCGACAAGGAAGTGACCGCTGCCTTGCCGGAAGCGGAGATCCGTGAAAAGTTCGACCTCGGCTATCACACCAAGCACGTCGACACGATCTTCAGCCGCGTCTTCGTCTGAGCTATTCGACCATCGACGCAAATAAAGTCCTTGCGCGCATCACCGCAAGGACTTGCATCCGTCCCGTCGCGAACGATTTGAGACGTTGATTTCTGCACCGGAACTGTGCAGAAGGCACCCAGTCATCGGACCCGGTGCAATTCCGGGTGGCTCTTCCGGCCGCCGATCCGCCGGACAATCCAGTCAATGCAATCTGATTGCTCGCCAGCAGGCGAGCTTACCATTGCCATGTCCTCTGCAACACAATGACCATCCTTGACAATTTTCGCCGCGATTGGCTTTCCAACGTCCGCAATGACATTCTGGCTGGCATAGTCGTCGCCCTTGCGCTGATACCCGAGGCAATCGGCTTTTCAATCATTGCCGGCGTCGACCCCAAGATCGGCCTGTACGCCTCATTCTCAATCGCAGTGGTCATTTCTATTGCCGGCGGCCGTCCAGGCATGATTTCGGCTGCCACGGCCGCGACGGCCGTCTTGATGGTCACGTTGGTGCGCGAGCACGGTCTGCAATACCTGTTGGCCGCGACCATCCTAGCCGGAATCATTCAGGTCGTCGGCGGATTCGCCCGGATCGGCTATGTGATGCGGTTCGTTTCGCGTTCGGTGATGACGGGCTTCGTCAATGCCCTTGCCATCCTGATCTTCATGGCGCAACTGCCCGAACTGATAGGCATGTCGTGGCAGACCTACGCTATGATTGCCGGCGGCCTCGCCATCATCTACCTGTTCCCCCGCCTTACCAAGTCGATCCCCTCGCCGCTGGTTTGCATCATCGTTCTCACCGCGGCAGCGATTGCGCTCGACATCGATGTTCGGACGGTAGGCGATCTTGGTGCTTTGCCCAACAGCCTGCCAGAGTTCCTCATCCCCAACGTGCCCTTCACCATGGAAACGTTCTGGATCATCTTGCCTTATTCGATAAGCGTCGCTGCCGTTGGCCTGCTCGAAAGCTTACTGACAGCATCTATAGTCGACCAAATGACCGACACGCGCAGTGACAAGAACAGGGAGGCCGTCGGGCAAGGAGTCGCAAATTTCGTCACCGGCTTCCTTGGAGGCATGGCGGGTTGCGCGATGATCGGCCAGTCGGTGATCAATGTGAAGTCCGGCGGCCGGGGCCGTCTCTCCTGCTTCGTGGCCGGATCGCTGCTACTTTTCCTGATCCTTGTGTTGGACGATTTCGTGCGCATCATCCCCATGCCTGCACTCGTGGCGGTCATGATCATGGTATCGATCGGGACATTCAGCTGGTCATCGCTCCACGACCTGCGCAAGCATCCGCGCCGTTCCAGCATCGTCATGCTGGCTACCGTGGTCGTGGTCGTGGGCACGCACAACCTCGCATTGGGAGTTGGAGTAGGCGTGCTATTGTCGGGCATCTTCTTTGCGTGGAAGGTATCCCAGATTTTCCGCGTCACCTCATCCCTGACCGCCGACGGCAAGGAACGAACCTACAGGGTCGAAGGCCAGCTGTTTTTTGCTTCCTCCGACGATTTCCTCGACTCTTTCGATTTCAGGGAACAATTGGAACGCGTTCGCATCGACGTCAGCATGGCCCATATTTGGGATCTGACAGGCGTCGGCGCCGTGGACAGGGCAGTGCTCAAGTTTAGGCGCGAGGGCACTGAAGTCGAGGTCATGGGCCTTAACGAGGCAAGTGCCACGATCATGGACAAACTTGCTGTACACGACCAGCCTTATGCGATGGAGCGTATGCTGGGTCACTAGCAGGCGTGCCGCCTGGATTGCGCCTGCCTGATGGTTGTGCCAACGCGTTCGCCGGTTATCAACCCGCGAACGCATCCATCAGGATGAAGGTCGCGTCCTGTCGCTGATGCTTGTTGATCAGCGGCACCAGCCGCGTGAAATGCTCGGACGCGCAGTGGATATCGAGCGCCGCGCGATCGGCCACAACTCGATGAACACGAAATGCCCCGGATCGTTCTGGTCGACGAACAGGTCATAGGACAGGCAGAGTGGCTCCTGCCGCGTCGTCTCCACCAGTTCGGCATAGAGCGGCCGCACGATCTCGACGAACTCAGGCCTGATGAAATCCTGAGCGATGACTTTCAGCATATTTGTCCCGGTCCTGCATGTTCATTGGCCGAACCGCCGGTCTGGCGGTTCGGCCATTGGCTTAGCACAGGCTCCGGCCAGTTGCTGTCAGGAGGAAAGTCAGCCCGGCTGGCCAGGCACAGCGCGGATGACCGTGCCCCAGGGGTCTTCGTAGGTCGAAGCGGCCTTGGCGTCGGCCGAGCGCATCTCGACCCAGGCAAGGCCGGTCAGCGAGGCGTCGCGCCTGCCGGCACCCGGGCTCTGCCAGGAATTGGCGCCGATATGGTGGTGATAGCCGCCCGAGGACAGGAAGACAGCGCTGTTGCCGTATTCCGCGACCGTGTCGAAGCCGAACTGGCTGTGCCACCAGCGGGCCGCCGCAGCGGGATCACCGACGCGCAGGTGGACATGGCCGACAATGCTGTTTTCAGGCGCGCCCTGCCAGCCGGCGTCGCCGTCGGGCACTTCTGATACGATCGAGCCGATGTCGAGCTGCCTGGTCGCCATCTCGACCTGCGCGCCATTCCACTTCCAGCCATCATGCGCGCGGTCGGAATAAATCTCGATGCCGTTGCCTTCCGGGTCGGTGAGATAGAGCGCCTCGCTGACCAGATGGTCGGAAGCGCCGTCGACCGGAATGCGCCTGTCGATGGCATGCTTGATCCAGCGGCCGAGATCGGCCCGGCTTGGCAAAAGGAATGCGGTGTGGAACAGGCCGGCACTACGCGGATCGTCTGGCTTCGCTGCCTGGTCGGCCTCGATGTCGAGCAGCGCGCGGCTGCCGGCGCCGAGCGTGATCGTCTCGCCGTCGCGCTTGAGTTCCTGCAGGCCGACGACGTCGCGATAGAAACTGGCCAGCGCATTGGCATCTCGGGCCTTGAGGCCGACGCGGGAAACGCTGATCGGGGTCGTCGCGGCAAAGGGAATGTTGCTCATCCTTGGCTCCGTGTGGCCGACCCGCACTCCCGCACCCAATGCGAGAAGTGCCGCGCTGCCAACCAGTTTGCGTCGTGTCAGTTCCAAAATCCACTCTCCGGCCAACACGGCTGTTTTTCTCCAGCCATAGATCGTCCGCGCGCATCGTTCACACAAGTAAGCAAAGACCGAACACGTCGTTCAACGATTCGATATCAATCTAAGACAGTAGATGACCTCGCGCAGCGCGCCTTTGGCCGTGAAGCGCACCGCCCCACACAAACATGAGCCCTTGTGCAGATTATCCATTGCATACTCCTCCAATTGACCGACAGCCATATTGATCTTGACCGGGGCACAGGACATGAATGTTTGCGACATGATCGATGCTGGCCAATGTTGCGGCCTCGTCTGGCACAGTGGGAATTACACCCTCTGGTAGAAAAATACCGGCAACAAGGCTGGAAATTAAGGAAACCTTAGCCAGCCTAAATTAGAGCTGATTACAAGTGATGGGCGCAGAGGGGACCTGCGCCGCCGCAAGCATTTTATCTCACGCCGCTCGCGCCCCCGTCCGATTGCACGTCAGCCTTCCGGCTGGCCATGCAGACGGCCGTCTGGCCAACTGAAACGGGACATACATGCAGTCTGCAGCCGCCCCGACAGAACGAGGCAACGATATTGCGAGTACTGTCGTGGCGACGATGAGCCAGATGGGCGTCATTGGACTGCCGCGCAATTACGAGATCTTCTACGAAGCGCTGACCGGCACCAACGCGGCCCTCAGCCTGGAGGTCATCGCACTCGGCAATCGTCCGACACAGGAGCAACTCGACCTTATCGGCCAGAAGTTCTTTGCCCAAAACCATGGGCAAGGCATCGTCGAACATGCCCGCGAAATCCTGGCGCGAGAGCTGGAAGGCGTCGCCAACCTGCTGCGCAACGAGCAGACGCATCTGGAGCGTTATGGCAAGGTTCTCGATGAGACGTCGAGCGGCTTGAACAGCCGTACCGCCATGTCGCAGGAACTGCTGCAGAAAATCGTCGGCGTGATGGCGGTTGCCACCGCCTCGAAGATCGATCACGGCAAGCACGTGGCAACCGCGCTGAGCGACAAGTCGAGCGAACTCGAAAGCGTCAAGTCGAAGCTCGAAGAGTACAAGAAGCTTGCCGATACCGATCCCCTCACCCACATCTGGAACCGGCGCGCCTTCGACCGGCGGATCGCCAAGATCTATAACGACAACAGGGGCGTGCTGTTCAGTGCGCTGATCCTGGCCGACATCGACCGTTTCAAGGACATCAACGACCGGCACGGCCACCCTGTGGGTGACAAGATCCTGCGGATCATCGCCAGCATCTTTCAGTCCAGCGTCCACCGCGACATGTTCGTGGCCCGGACCGGCGGTGAGGAGTTCGCACTGATCGTCGAAGGCACCACTGAGGAAGCGACGTTCGAGATCGCTGACCGCGTTCGCCTTTTGGTTGCGCAGACGCAATTCAAGGATATTCAGCCGGGCGTGAACTGCGGCCAGGTCACCGTTTCGATGGGTGTGTGCATGGCCTCGGATGCCGATAGCGCCGAGGACCTCTACGCCAAGGCCGACCGGGCACTCTACCGCTCCAAACTGATCGGCCGCAACCGCGTTACACGCTATTCGACGATCGCCGAGCGCCAGGGCAAGAACTGGATGCTGTACAAGAAGGACTGAGGCGCATCGCCATCCGTTCAAATGAAAAAGGCGCCGGTCAGACCGGCGCCTTTTCGATTCTGCAACCGCGTTTTGGCGATCAGGCGTTGACGGCTTTCTTCACTGGAGTCGGTGCGCTCTTGCGGAGCAGTTCCGACACGAGGAAAGCGAGCTCGATCGCCTGGTCGGCATTGAGGCGCGGGTCGCAATGGGTATGGTAGCGGTCCTGCAGTTCCTCGGCCGTGATGGCACGGGCGCCACCGGTGCATTCGGTAACGTTGTTTCCGGTCATCTCGACATGGATGCCGCCCGGGTGCGTGCCCTCTGAGCGGTGGATGTCGAAGAAGCTCTGCACTTCGCTCAGGATGCGGTCGAATGGACGCGTCTTGTAGCCGGCAGCGGTGATCGTGTTGCCGTGCATCGGATCGCACGACCAGACGACCTTGCGGCCTTCCTTTTCGACGGCGCGGATCAGCTTCGGCAGGTGCTCATCGACCTTGTCGTGGCCGAAGCGTGCGATCAGCGTCAGGCGGCCTGCCTCGTTCTCCGGGTTGAGCAGGTCGATCAGCTTGAGCAGGTTATCAGGCGTGATCGACGGGCCGCATTTGAGGCCGAGCGGGTTCTTCACGCCGCGGCAATACTCGACATGCGCGTGGTCGACCTGGCGCGTACGGTCGCCGATCCAGATCATGTGGCCCGAGGTGGCGTACCAATCGCCCGAGGTCGAGTCGACGCGGGTCAGCGCCTGCTCGTAGCCGAGCAGCAGGGCTTCATGGCTGGTGTAGAAGTCGGTCTCACGCAGCGCGTAGTTGGTCTCCGAGGTGATGCCGACGGCCTTCATGAAGTCCATCGTCTCGGTGATCCGGTTGGCCAGCGCTTCGTAGCGCTCGCCCTGCGGACTGTTGGAGACGAAGCCGAGCATCCACTTGTGCACGTTCTCCAGGCTGGCATAGCCGCCCTGGGCGAAGGCGCGCAGAAGATTCAGCGTCGCCGCCGACTGGCGGTAGGCCATTTCCTGGCGCGCGGGATCGGGAATGCGCGACTTCTCGTCGAAAGCCGGGCCATTGATGATGTCGCCGCGGTAGCTCGGCAGCGTCACGTCGCCCTTGGTCTCGTTGTCGGACGAACGCGGCTTGGCGAACTGGCCGGCGATGCGGCCGACCTTCACCACCGGCTGCGCGCCGGCGAAGGTCAGCACGACCGACATCTGCAGGAAGACGCGGAAGAAGTCGCGGATGTTGTCGGCACCGTGTTCGGCAAAGCTCTCGGCACAGTCGCCGCCCTGGAGCAGGAAGGCTTCGCCATTGGCAACGGCAGCAAGCTGTTTCTTCAGCTTGCGCGCCTCACCTGCAAAAACCAAGGGGGGAAAAGATGCGAGACGAGCTTCCGTTTCCACGAGCGCCGCAGCGTCCGGATAAGCCGGGACCTGCTGGATCGGCATGCTTCTCCAGGAATTCGGGGACCATTTCGTCATGTTCGCACCTAATAAAGTTCGCTAACGGGCACCTCACCCGCGCCATAACCCGCCATTGCGGGAACGCGGCTCTTTACACGATGAGGAGCCCCTAATCTACCCCGGAACACGTCCGAGATCGAACGTTTCCCTGCGGCAGGTCCGAGAGGCGACCACGTCAGTTGTCGACGCGGACGCCGTCTTTCACCAGATAGGTCGGCTTGTACATCGTCACCAGCTCTTCAGCAGCCGTCGGATGCACGGCCATGGTGCGATCGAAGTCGTCCTTGGTGAGCCCTGCCTTGAGCGTAATGCCGAGTAGCTGCGCCATCTCTCCGGCGTCGGGGCCGAGCACGTGAGCGCCCAGGACAAGCCGCGTGTCGCCGTCGACGACCAGCTTCATCAGCATCTTTTCCTGCCTGCCCGACAGCGTGTGGCGCATCGGCCGGAAGCTGGTGCGATAGATCTCCAGATGCCTGAACCGCTTGGCGGCGTCTTCCTCGGAGAGACCGACGGTGCCAATCTCGGGCTGCGAGAACACAGCTGTCGGGATGCAATCGTGGTCCGGCTCAGTCGGATTGTCCTTGAACGCCGTTTCGACGAAGCACATTGCCTCATGGATGGCGACAGGGGTCAGCTGGACGCGATTGGTGACGTCGCCGACGGCCCAGATGTTGTCGGCGCTGGTGCGCGAATACCGGTCGACGACGATCGCGCCCTGCTTGTCCATCTCAACGCCGGCGGCCTCGAGGCCGAGGTTCTCGGTGTTGGGTGTGCGGCCGATCGCGAGCAGAACCTGGTCGACGGTGAGCATCTGGCCGGTGTTCAGTGTGACGTCGAGACGGCCATCGCCGCGCTTGCTGACGCCCTGCGAAACCGAATGCAGCAAGATCTTGATGCCCTTCTGCTCCATCGTCTCGTGCAAGGTGCGGCGCAGGTCCATGTCGAAGCGGCTGAGGATTTCCTTGCCGCGATAAACCAGCGTGGTGTCGACACCGAGGCCATGGAAGATGTTGGCAAATTCGACAGCGATATAGCCGCCGCCCTCGATCATGATCGCCTTGGGCAGTTCGGGGAGGTCGAACACTTCGTTCGAATAGATGCAGTGCTCATGCCCCGGCAGTGCGGGATGCACCGCAGCCCGTCCGCCGGTTGCGATCAGGATCTGATCGGCAGTGACGGTGCGGTTTTCATCGACGATCCGGATCGTGTGGCTGTCGACCAGTTCGGCACGCGAATGGATCGTCTCGCCGCCGGAACCTTCGACATTGCGCTTGTAGATCGCCTCGAGCCGCGAAATCTCGCGCTCCTTGTTGGCTACAAGCGCCTTCCAGTCGAACTTGGCCTCGCCGACCGTCCAGCCGTAACCGGCAGCATCTTCGAAATGCTCAGGAAACTGCGAGGCGTAGACATAGAGCTTCTTGGGCACGCAGCCCCTGATGACACAAGTGCCGCCGAAACGGAACTCTTCGGCAAGTGCGACGCGCTTGCCGAGAGCGGCCGCAACACGTGCCGCACGCACACCGCCCGAGCCGCCACCGATGACGAAAAGATCGTAGTCGTACTGGGCCATGGGTGTCCTTCCTGCGGGAGAGCAGTACGCCAACGACGCGCGCCGCTCTTCTAAGTCCTTGAAACTGCGCACCGCACGGGATGCGCCTGTGATGCGGTCACAGGTAGTGGCAGAGACATCAAAAGAAAAGCCCGGCGAATGCCGGGCTTTTGCATCGTGACCGATGGTCGCGGCTGATCAGTTCGCCGGTGCTGCCGGGGCTGCGGGCGCAGCACCCTCGGCCGGAGCCTTGGTGCCGATGACTGCCTTGAGCTGCTCACCCACCTGCTCGGCGAGATCGCGCGCGATGCCGTTCTGCCAGATCTCGGCAGCCTTGACCAATTCGCGCGAGGCGATCGGGCCGTTCTCGATCAGCTTCTTGCCGGCTTCCGAATTGTAGAAAGCAGCAATGTCGTTGAGGTTCTGTTCGGAGAACGACTTTGCGTAGGCGAGCGCTGATTCCTTTTCGAGATCGGCACGGCGGGCGGCCAGCGCCAGCGTCTTTTCGTCGACGGTCTGGGTGATGACTTCCTGCATATCGGGATTCTGCTGGATCAGCTGCTGCTTAAGTGCCGCGGCTGCCTGCGGCAGGATCGAATCGAAAGAGTCGGTCGCGTGGATCGAAGCGATCGCAGCATGTGCCGCCTTGAGGTGGGATTCGCTGATTTCCTGCGCCTGGGCCGAGAATGCGACGGCCGCGAATGCCGAAGCCGCCACCATGACGGAGAAGCGGCGAAGCCGGTTTATCGAAATCATGATGAATAGAACTCCTGTTTAGCGTGCCGGATGAACGGTTCTGACCCCGTCCGAGCCGGCGATGACGGCAACGGTGGCCAGCCCCAGAAAGAGACCGTGCTCCACGACGCCAGGAATGGCGTGCAGGGCATCCGAAAGCGCTCTTGTATCTGGAATGCGGCCAAAAGATGCATCGATAATGAAATGTCCACCGTCGGTTACGAAGGTCTCGCCGCCGACTTTGCGCAGCACCAAAGGCCCCGAAAGCCCGAGCTTTTCCGCAGCTTTCGCGATGGCGATCTCCGTCGCCTTGAGGCCGAACGGATTGACCTCGACCGGCAGCGGGAAGCGCCCCAGCGTGTCGACGAGCTTGGTCTGGTCGGCGATGACGACCATGCGCGTCGACGCCGCGGCCACGATCTTCTCGCGCAGCAGCGCGCCGCCGCCGCCCTTGACCAGCGTCAGCTGCGGATCGATCTCGTCGGCACCGTCGATGGTGAGGTCGAGCTCAGGCGTCTCGTCGAGCGTCGACAGCGGAACCGACAGCTCGTGGCAAAGGGTTGCGGTGCGTTCAGACGTCGGCACGCCGATGATCTGCATGCCGTCAGCTACCTTCTCGGCCAGCAGCCTGACGAACTCCTCGGCCGTCGAACCGGTACCTATGCCAAGGCGCATTCCGCTCTCGACATACCCCAAGGCGGCGCGCGCCGCCTCGATCTTCAAAGCCTTGGCATCCATGACTTGTTCGCAAAATCCTCGAATATCAGGCTTGGCTCCTAGCATTTTTGCCCGTTGGGTCAAAGGCTTTATGGCCCGGGCTTGCGTCCTGCCGGGTCCAAGGCTATCGCCTCTTGCAACGCACAACTCCACAAAAGGCGGAGCCATGTCCAAGCCGATCATCGTTTTCGACCTCGACGGGACGCTCGTCGACACCGCCCCCGACCTTTTGGACAGCCTCAATCACACGCTCGTCGCCGGCGGCCTCGCCGAAGTCGACGACCGGGCGTTCCGCCGCTTCGTCGGCCAGGGCGGCCGCATCATGATCGAGCGCGCCTACAACGCCCAGCAAAAGCAGCTGGCCAGCGTGGAGCACGATCGCCTGCACGACATCTTCCTCGATCACTACACGGTCAATATTCCGGGTCGCTCGCTGCCTTATCCCGGCGTGGTCGCCGCGATGGACCGCTTCACTGATGCCGGCTACCTGCTCGCCGTCTGCACGAACAAGTACGAAAACCTCGCCAAGGGGCTCATCCAGGCGCTCGGCCTGTCCGATCGTTTCGCCGCCATCACCGGCCCGGAAACCTTCGGCATCCGCAAGCCCGATCCGCGGCACCTTACCGAAACCATCGCCAAGGCCGGCGGCGACGCGTCCCGCGCCGTCATGGTCGGCGATTCGGTCACCGACATCGACACGGCAAAGGCCGCCGGCATTCCTGTGGTTGCCGTCGATTTCGGCTACACCGACCGTCATGTCAGCGAATATGAGCCGTCGGTGGTCATCTCGCACTACGACGAACTGACGCTTGGCATGGCCCAGAAGCTGATAGAGGCGGCAAGTCGCTAAAGCCGCCTTGACACCACTCCCACCCCTCCCCTATATCGCCGTCACGTTCGGCTCTCGGGCCTCGGACGGGCGATTAGCTCAGCGGGAGAGCACACCCTTCACACGGGTGGGGTCATAGGTTCAATCCCTATATCGCCCACCATTACCTTGGCCCCTCCGCAGCCGTCTCCAAGCAATACGCACAGTCATGCCAAACGATGCCGGAACGTGTACGATTCTGGCATCGAATTGATATGGCTCGTTCTCCTTCCGCAGATCTGTCGACGCGCAAGGACATGTCATGAGCGAAGATTGGGAAGTGTGACCCGAGCCGCTGGCTGAAAACGTGCTGTTGGCCGAGGGCCATACGATCATCTGGCGACCGAAGGTCAAGCTACCCTGGCGATTGCCAGCACGGCCGTCCCGCGTGTTGATCGAACATGATGTGTTCTGGCCGGCTGCAAGTGCGAGAGGGACCGCACGCGGTTACACTTACCACGTGAAGGCGGTCGATGATCAGGCGGACGATCCAGTTGAGCGTGCCGTCGAGCCTGGCCGCCGCCGCGCCTGGCGTGGGAGCCTGAACCAAGCTGGCGCTATGGAAAAACCGGTCCCTCTGGTTCGGGCTCAGTCGGCGTCACAGGCTTTTCCCTGACCTGCCTCTCCGGCCGATCGCTGCCTTCAGCTGGCTTTGCCGCACGCCCGCAGTTATCGCTCTTTCGATAGGTGGCAGCGCCGCCCGTTTCGGTTTCGCACCGCCGCCTATCGGTCTGGCAGGCCGTCAACAGCATAAGTGACGCAAGGACGAGAATAATCTTCAGTACAGAAGGCATGCATTCCTCCAGACACACAGCGAACCCTTGCCGGCACCTTAGGTACAGCACATTACCACAAGATTATATTGTCACATAATTTTCAAATAACATCACGTAATACGCATAAGAATATTTTCCACTACATCTTTAATCCCAGTCAGAACGCCAAATCACAGTTCGATATCCGAATACATAACCGAACAACGGCAATGCCGCTCTCCCTTACACGTCCCGGATCACTGGCGACGAACACTACGCTACCTGCCCCGATCAGGAGACAAACGCAGTCTCCGGCAAGATGGGACCAGAATTCGTCGTTTCGCCGTTACGATATTCGTGTCATTTGCCGTGCGACGGTAACCAATTCAACTACCTGGACTAAACATCGAGACCGGCCAATACATTGCCACGCGCGATTCGAATAACCTGAGAGACTCTGTTTTTTGATGTGATTTTCCAGACGACCTGCAGATGAAATTTACAGATATTCTTTTGAAGCGAAGCTACGCGCTCTATTTCGTGGTTATCTACGTTTTGTATCTCGCCCTCCTGCTGATTGCCCTGCGAGAGCGGAATCCGGCATTCACCGTCGACGTCACCACAATCTTGCTGCCGGCGATCGAGCTCGCGTTCTTTTGCGTGCTGGGACTTGTTGCCTGGCATGCCCAGCGCAGCGGCTGGGTGGCCTTGCCGGCGTTGTTCGTCTCTCTCGCCGTGCCCCTGCTGGTGATGCTGATCTATCTGGTGCAGGGATTTTCCGCCTATCTGTCGGGGCACTACATCTCCGTTCTGGCGTTGGAAAACCACACCGACGGCAGCCAGTATGCGGCAAAGCCCCTGTTCTTCGTCATCGCAGCCCTTGGCTTCGGAAGCTGGATCTGCCTTTCGTTGTTCGCCCTCAAGGCGCGCAAGCAAGCGGCGCTCCACCGGCCCGGAAAGAGCTTCGTTTTCGCCGCGACACTTGCCTGCCTGCTCTTTGCCGGCATGTTCGACAGCTCTTCCTTCACCGAAAGAACCCTCGATCTCCGTCCGGATATGGCTCCGGCCACATCTCTTGCCCGCAAATTTCGCGATCTGCGCAGGGCCCGCAACAACCTCTCTGACATGGCCGACACGCTGGATCGGCAAGGCATCAGCCTGCCGATCAACGAGCACTACCCTCTGTTGCGGGATCAGGCCTATTCCAGCCCTTTGTCGTTTGGCGCCGCACAATCGGCGTCAGACAGGCCCAACATTATCGTGGTCTTTGCCGAAGGGCTGTCTGCCCGCTTTCTGGGAACCTATGGCGGCAAGCATCAGGGATTGATGCCCAACATCGACCGCTTTGCCGCGCGTTCAATGACTGTCTACAACTACTTCAGCCACACTGCGGCAACCTATCGAGGAATCCAGGGACAGCTGGTTTCCGGATATCCGAGGAATGGCGGCGCTGAAAGCGGCGGCTGGGAAGCCGAAGGGGAAAACAACACAGCGCTGCTCACCAGCATCAACTACCGGACGATACCAGACATCCTGCTGGACCGAGGCTACAAGACGGCATTTCTGTCCTCCAGCCCGCAGGGCGCCAGTTTCAACGCCATGCTGCGATCGCTCGGCTTTGACACCGTCTACGCCGTAGAGACGCTCCCTGAACTTTTGGGTGGCAGACCCGCAGTACTCAGTTCCGGCACGTCTGACGCAGCCGACGCGGAGGTATTTTCGGGCCTGAAAGGCTTCCTGGAGAAACAAGGCTTAAGCGGCAACAAGCAGCCGTTCTTCGTTGCGACCTACAATGTCGGCACCCATGCGTTCCTGGATTCCGACAGCGCCGGCGTGACCTATGGCAGCGGTGATAACCCCGCGCTGAACAGGATGCACAATTTCGATGCGCAGCTTGGAAAATTCCTGGATTACTTTCAGAGCTCGAGCTTTTCCGACAATACGATCCTGATCATCACTGCCGATCATGCGACCTATCCTGAACCCGCGGTGGTAAAGGCCCTGCAGGGGGACGACTACCAAGCCTATTTCGTCGACCGCATCCCTTTGATCATTCATCACAGCGGATTGGCTCTGCCGGTGACCTTCGACGCCGACTATCGCACGTCGGTCGACTTCGCCCCCACGCTGCTGCACTTGCTTTCGTTGCAGGACGCCGGGAACGCCTTCATGGGATTTTCGATTTTTGAGCAAGCGCCCGCGCACCATGTGCCGTTGGCCGCGATGGGAGAGGAGTATTATTACATCGGCCCGCATGGGATTTCGAAGGCGACAGGGACGGCAGATGAGGATGCGAAGTACTTGGCCTATCAAAACTACGTCCGGATGTATTACTGGCTCGAAAGCCAGAACCGGGTGTTCCCGCCTGAAGAAACTGCATCGAATTGACCGGCACCGACTGTTCTGCGATCAGCAGGCGAGCGGGAAAATATCCGATGCGGTGCTTCGTCATCAACCTTGATCGGGAGACTGGACGGCTGGCCTGGATGACCACGGCCTTCCGCCGGATGGGCCTGGGCTTCGAGCGCTTCAGCGCCATCGACAAAACCGCACTTGATGACGACATCATCAACCGGCTGGTCCTGCGCAATCATCACAATTGGTCGCCGGGCGAGGTTGCCTGCTTCATGAGCCATATCGCCGTGTGGCGACGGATTGCCGAAGGCAGCGACAGACATGCGGTCGTGCTCGAAGACGATGTCTATTTCAGCCGGGATGCCGCCGATTTTCTGAGCGACGACGCGTGGATTCCTGCAGGCGTCGACCTGATCAAGCTCGAAACGACGCTGAATCCCGTGTTGGTCGGCCGGCGCGGCGGCAAGATCAAGACACACCGCCTGCTGCCGCTGTACAGCTTCCACAACGGCGCTGCCGCCTATGCCATCTCCAGGCGCCTGGCCGCGCAATTGGTGACGCAGGCCAGCAGGATCGACCGCCCGGTGGACGATTTTCTCTTCGACATGACCAGGCACGAGACGCCCTGCTGGCAATTGTCGCCCGCCATCAGCATCCAGGAAATGTTCCTGCCCGACCAGGCGATCACGCTGCCGAGCGACCTCGAGCCGGAACGGTTGGCGTCACCGCGTATGCCCCGACCGAAAGTGCGGCTGACGCGATCCGAAAAGGCAATCCGCGAAATCCGGCGGCTGTTGTGGAGGATCCTGCACTTTCCCCGCCGCGCCATCATTCCGATGGGCGCGCAGGACCGGCAATCCGGACGCCTGGCTGAACAGATGCTCGGCTGACCCGGACCTTGTCCTGAGCCTGCATGCAGCAGATCAGATGCTCGGTGCCCTCGCCGCATCTGTACGAGCCATGGCGTCCTTGAGCCTGGCGTCGCGATCATAGACGTCGCCGAAATACTCGACCTTGCCGTCGAGATCAGGCCAGGCGGTGAAATAGGCGACGTACACCGGGATCTTGCGGGTCACTTTCTCGAAGGAATGGCCCTGCTTCAGCTTGGCCGCGATGTGATCTACGTCGGTGCCAAGCACTGCGGCGGCCATGCCGCGCGGATCGGCCAGGCGGATGCAGCCATGGCTGAAGGCCCGGTTGTCGCGGTCGAATAGCGCCTTTTGCGGGGTGTCGTGCATGTAGATGGCGTGCTTGTTGGGGAACAGAATCTTGAGCTCGCCCAGCGCATTGGCCTCGCTCGGCGCCTGGCGCACGCTGTAGGGCACCTTCGAGCCATACTGGCCCCAATTGATCGCCGACGACGGAATGCGCTGGCCGCGCGAATCGGTGACTTCGTAACCGGCGCGGTCGAGATAGCTGGGATCGTTGCGCAGGCGCGGCAGCATCTCGTTGACGATGATCGACTGCGGCACGCCCCAATACGGGTTGTAGTCGACCTGCTCGATTTCGTCCTGGAAGAAGCTGGTCTGGTTGCTGGTCTTGCCGATCACCGTCCGCATCTTGAGCTTTTCCGTGCCGCCGTCGATGTAGCTCGCGGTATAGGCCGGCTGGTTGATGAAGACGCGTGGGCTGCCGAGCTCGGATGGCAGCCAGCGCAGCTGTTCGAGCGCGACGACGACCTTGTCGAGGCGATCTGCCTTCGACGTGCCGGCAAGGGTTGCCACCGTGCGCGGGCCGACGACGCCGTCGGCCTTGAGCCCGGCACGCTTCTGCACCGCCTCGATGACCGGCACCAGTTCGGGTGTATAGATTTCGCTGCTGCCGAGCCTGGCCAGCGTTTCGCCGAATTCGCCACCCATCTCATCGTCGAGGTCGCGGGCGATGAGATGCAGCAGCTTGGGCAGCTCCGGGCTGGTCTCGCCGGGCTTCAGCAAAAGCTTGGCATCAACGACGATGTCGTTTTCCTCGCTCGCCTTGAGCGCCTCGAGTTCGACGCGCAACGCCTTGTATTCGGGATTCTGCGGATGGAATGCCTCAAGCAAGGCCCGCGCGTCATTCGACTGGCTGAGGCTCTTCAGCACGCCGGCCATGTCGAGCGGCTTGGCGGCGAAATCATAGTAGCCGGAGATGCGGTTCGGATCGATGCGGCCGCCTTGTGCATCATGCACGTAGCGCAACACGCGTGCCGACATCGCCATCTCGAAACGGATGAGCGTCTTCATCCGGCCGACAGTGTCGTCAAGCGCATAGGCTGCCGGCGGCACGGAGACCGCATAGTCGGCCGGCATCAGCCCGTGGCTGGCGGCGTCGCTCAACGTCCTGATCGCCTCTTCGGCGCGGCTGTTGGCGGTCTGGCCGGTGACCCAGATGAAATCGGGATTGGCCGTATAGTAGTCGAGCAGCCCCTTGGCGATGTCCTTTTCGGCAACAAGGTCGAAGGCATCGAGCCCGGCCAGCGCCTCGCGGAACGCCGTAGCGGCAAGCGACGGCTCCAGCGACACCGACTGCGTGCCGGCGATCAGCTTGGCAAAGTCGACCGTCACCATCGCGTCGGTCTTGTAGGTATAATAGGACGGCGCGCTGATCTTGGCCGCCGCTACGGGTGCCCGCTTCTTCTGCACCGGAGCCGGCGGAAATTCGCCCTGCTGCTGGCGCGGGGCGCGGTTGCCACCACCGAACAGGATGTCGAAGAAGTTCTGAGCACCAGCCTGCGGCGCGCCAAGCGCCACTGTCGCAGCCAATGCAGCCAGCGGAAGCGAGATCGGCCTGCTCAGGAGAGAAAATTTCATAAAGACACCATCCCTGCCCGGAAAATGCTCTGGAATCGCCATGCGCCGGTGGAAGAATTCCTGTCCACAAATGGCTGATGTAAGGCGCTGCTCTCTCGATTCATACCGATAACGTTAAGCTTTCATAAATTTCCCGGCAGCTGTTGCCGAACAGTTTCACATCATCGTGAGACAAGCCGGCAGGTGGCACAATTCATCGGCGATGACAGCTTCGCCGCTTCATGCGATCACTTGGCCTTGCAAGCTGCATTTGGGCCGATTTGACGCGAGGGCAAGGTGAAGAAGGGCTACACGGAACTGCTCGACGAGGCCAATGCAGTGGTCGAGGTGGTGTCGCCCGAGGAAGCGGCAACCCTGCTCGACGACACCGAGACCATCTTCGTCGACCTGCGCGATCCGCGTGAGGTCGAGCGCGAAGGCAGGATTTCGGGCGCCCAGCATTGCCCGCGCGGCATGCTCGAATTCTGGATTGACCCCGACAGCCCCTATCACAAGCCGTTCTTTTCCAGCGGCAAGAACTTCGTCTTCTTCTGCGCCGGCGGCTGGCGCTCGGCGCTCGCCGCCAAGACCGCGCAGGAGATGGGGCTGGAGCCGGTCCGGCACATCCTTGGCGGGTTCACTGCGTGGCGCGCGGCGGGCCTGCCTGTAGAGCCAGGCAACAAGAAGGGCTGATCGGCGGGCGGCGACGACAGCAAATCGCGCGCTTGACCTCGCCCCTGGGGCCAGCCCTAGACACGGCGTTATGACCGATTCCTATCTCCTCGCCGGCCGTTTCGGGGCCGCCACGCGGCTGTCGCCAAAGGCATTGCGGCTCTATGCCGAGCAAGGCCTGCTGGTGCCGGTCCACGTCGATCCGCAGACCGGCTATCGCTATTATGCCTCCGCGCAGGCGCCACGGGCGCGCCTGATCTCGCGGCTGCGCCAGCTGGGGCTGCCGATCGCCCGCGTCACGCAGCTGCTGGAGCTCACACCGGAAGCACGCGTCGTAGAACTGCAAAGCTGGCTAAGCGCGCAGAACGACAGGCTTGCCGACCAGGCCGAACTCGTGCGCGCGCTTTCCCGGCAAGCCGAAGGCGGCGAACCGGCATTGATGGCGACGATCGGCCTGCGTGAGGTACCGGCCGCAAAGGTCGTGTCGCGACAGCGCCAGATCGGCGTCGAAGGGCTGGACGATTTCATCGCCGCAGCCGAAGCCGACATCCGGACGCATTTGCGCGCCTCGGGATCGGCTTGCGACGGATTGATGAGCGTGCATTTTCACGACCTTGTCAGCCGCGACAGTGAAGGTCTCGTCGAGGTCGCCATCGCCTGCGCGGGAAAGCTCGAGCCGGCAGGCGACCTGCTCATCAGGCTGCAGCCAGCGCGGCGCGAGGTCTATCTGCCGGTTCCCAAGGCCTATGAGAATTTTCCCCGCGTCATGCACGTGTACGACGCCCTTGAAGCGTGGCTCGACGCGCGGAGCGAGCTGAGTTGCGCCGGCAGCCCTTGCGAAACCTATCCCGGAACCCAAGGCGCCCGTTTCGACGTCGCCTATCCCCTCATCTGACAAGAGGTCCAGACATGACGCACTTTGCCTACACGGGCTCGGGCCCGTATTGCTATGCCAATTCCTTCGCCATGATGTTCGGCGCCGATGGACCGTCGACCGCCGTCATCGAGGTGGCCATTGGCGGCCCGTTCGGCATGCAGTTGATCGGCGGCACGTTGCCCTTCTTCGACCCCTATGGCTGGGACCCGGAGAAAGGTTTCGAAGTCGCGCTTTCAGCGCTCGGCTGGACATCTGATGTCACGCAAGGGGGCGAAGCCGAAGAGGCCCTGGCGCGCCTCAAGGCGGCATTGGCCGCCGGCCCGGTCTGGATCGGTCCCGTCGAGATGGGGCATCTCAGGCATCAGCCACGCATGCGCGGCCCGATTGAGGCCGATCATTACGTCGTGGCGCTCGAAGTCGACGACGAGAGCATTCTGATGCACGATCCGCAGGGCTATCCCTATGCCCGCCTGCCCCTCGCCGACTTCATGGCCGCCTGGAGCGCAAAAACGCTGATCTACGGCACGCCCTATACGATGCGCACCGCCTTCAGGCGGACCGCCGACGTCGCCGAAGTGGATATGATCAGGGCGTCGATCCCTTCGGCGATCCGCTGGCTGTCGATGGCGGGTGAGCACGACATGCCGGCGGGGAGCTCGGGCAACGCCGCCGCCGCCGAAGCGCTGGCGCGGCTGATCGAGCGTGGTTGCAGCGACGACCTTCGTAGCCACATGATCCATTTCGCCGTCCAGGCAGGCGCTCGCCGCGCGACAGACGCCGCAACCTGCCTGGAACGCGCGGGATATGTCGAGGCGGCTCGGATTGCGGGACGACAGGCCCGGCTCATCGGCGCGCTGCAATACCCCCTTGTCGCCGGCAAGGATGGCGAAGCGGCGGCATCGCTTCGCGAACTGGCGCCGACCTACGACATGCTGAGGGCCGCGCTGAAGGGCCAGGGCTGAGCCCTGGCAATCCGCATAGCGCCAACGACTGCCTAGTGGACCGTGTCGAGTTCGCGCGCTGCCTGGAGAAAACCAACCGCCTCGGCCACGACCTTGGCGCTCGACAGGATGCGGCGGTGACCGAGACCGTCGGCCCAGAACAGCCTGACATGGCCGCCGGCGCCGGCCATGGCGCGCGCTTCGTTGGCCGACACTTCCCTGTCGTCAGGGGCGTGGATCACAAGCGTCGGGGTGGCCAGGCGCATCAGCAGCCTGGAACCGACGAACTGGCCGATTGGGGTGCCGGTCACACGCTGCACCTGCCCCGAGATCGCGCGCTGCGTCCTGGGACCGAGGTTCAGATAGCGGCCGAAATCGTCGAACAGCCTGGGCATCGAATCGGGCGCGGCCACCAGCACGAGCCGCTTGGCTCCAAGCGGCTCGAACCCCTTGACGGTTCCGGCAGCAGCGTTGACGGCAACCGCGCCGCCGAAGGAATGGCCGACGATCGCCTCGAACGGCCCGAACCATTGGCCGGCAAGGGTTGCCGCTTCGACGGCCTTGGCCATGTCGAGCGCGCGTCCAAGCGAGCCACCATGCCCCGGCAGGTCGAGCGAGATCACGCGCATGCCGGCATCCCTGTAGCCTTCGATCAGCGCTTGCATGTATTCGGTGCGCGAGCGCCAGCCATGGATGACGAGCACTGTTCCCCTGCTTGCTCCCTCAGGGCGAAACTCGTGCATCGCCACACAGCTTTTCTGCGTCTTGATTCGATGGTGACGGGCCTCCGCCATGAAGCCCGAAGCATTGCCGATGGCGCGCCTTTCGCCCGATGTCAGCGAGCGCTGGCTCGGCGTTCGTCGAAAAAGCTCGAATGCGGCGCGACCGGCGAGACGTGGCGAAACCAGTTCGGCCGCACCGAACAGCCGCCGGATGACCTTGAGCCCGATTGATGCCATAGTGATCGTCCATCCATAAGTTCAATCATGAACAATAATAGTTCAATCATGAACAATAGACAAGATTTGCCGTGGGACAACCCGCGGTTCCGCAACTGGGTCGCCGTGGCCAAGGCGTGCCACTCGATGGAGCGTGCCCTGGCGAGCGCGCTGCAGCCGCACGATCTGAAGCCGGCGCAGCTCGATGTCCTGATGAATCTCTATCGCCATCCCGGCATTTCGCAGCACGATCTGGCCCGCAAGCTGCTTGTCGGTCGCTCGAACATCACCATGCTGCTGCCGCAGCTGGAAAAGCGCGCGCTGGTCAAGCGAGAGGGCGATGCCAAGGACCGCCGGGTGATGCGACTAACGCTGACCGAAGACGGCGCCGCACTGCTGATGCGGGCGCTGAAAGCCTATGGCGCCTTGATCGAAAAGGCGATGAGCGCATCGACGCCCGAACAATGCGACCTGATCGGCGCGCACATGCTGCGCGTTGCAGACGCACTGAAGGAATAGCCGCTCAGGCGGCAGCCCTTGCAGCCCGCCTGCCCCGCGGCGCCTCCGCCCTTCCCATCGATCTGACGAAACCGAGCACCGCTGCGGCAAGGCCCGTCGCCAGCACCCACCAGCCCGGCCGGATCGTGTAGGAAAACTGCAGGTTGGCCCACAGCACGCGGGCGGGCGGCACGCCGGTCGCCAGCCCGTACCAGGCCGCCTCGACAATCACCGTCGACATCGCAGCGACGACCGCAATCGCGACAAGCACCAGCGGCGACGTCAGGTTGAGCCCACGCCAATGCGCCAGGCGGTAGAACATCAGAAGCAGGAACAAGCCGGCCAACAGCGTCGGCTCGTACACGTCGGCCTTGGACTGCATGAAAAAATGCAATGCCGCAAGTATGCCGATGGCGTAGACAATCTTGTGCAATCGGTTCCAGTTGCGCCCGAGCTTCCTGATAGCCCCGTCCGTCGACGTCAGCCCGAGGGCAACAAGTCCCAGCAGTGCAACGAAGCCGATGGTGAGATAGATTCGAAGCGCGATCTCGCTGACGACACGGAAAACATCCCAATTCTGGTCGAAGAAATAGAGCACGAGATGACCGATGGCGTAGGCAAGCGCGGCAATGCCGAGCATGCGACGGATGAGGATCAGCTTCGGCCATTGGCCGATGCGGCGCAGCGGCGTCACTGCCAGCGACATCAACAGGAAGCGGATCGCCCAATCGCCGGTTTCATGGATGGCGGCGGTGAAGGGCCGTGGCCCGAGCAGCGTGCCGGCGCCGGCGCCTTGCGGAAAGCCTTTCACCGCGTAGTAGCCAAGCAGCAATGCCGGCACCAACGTTCCGGCAAAGGCCAAAGCCTTGAGCGGCGAGAGTTTTCCGGCGCGGTCAGTCCAGGGCGTCATTCCATCCAGCTCCAGCAGTTTTGCTGGTATACGTCGATAACGCCCGCTGAGTTACACCAACGCAATCACTTTGTTTTGAGCCCGGTTGCCGCGCTGACGGCCCAAAACGCGGCCTCGGCCTACCACATCGACTTCCTGGCGCGCTCCGGCCATTCACGATCATAGGTTTCGCCATCGATGCCGGCGCGACTGGTGATCGCAAGGATCTGTCCCGGCGTTGGCAGCGTCTTCGGATCGACATGACGCTCGGGGTTCCACAGTTCCGACCGCACGATCGCGCGCGCACACTGGAAATAGACGGCATCGACGTCGACCACCGTCACCGAACGCGCCGGCTTGCCTTCGACTGCGAAGGACGCACACAGCTCCGCATCGACGCTGATATGGGCACGACCATTGACGCGCAGCGTCGTGCCGGAACCCGGCACCAGAAACAGCAGCGCGACGCGTGGATCGCGGATGATGTTCCTCAGCGAGTCGGCGCGGTTGTTGCCGCGGCGGTCCGGCATCATCAGAGTGCGTGGATCGTGGATGCGGACGAAGCCGGCGAGATCGCCGCGCGGCGAACAGTCGAGCCCTTCCGGCCCGCTGGTCGCCAGCGAGACGAAGGGCGAGGCCTCGATGAACGCGGCGTATTCAGGGATGACATGGTCGAGTTCCTTGACCAGCGAGGTTTCGCCTGGAACGCCGTAGAGCGCCTCAAGCTGTTCGACCGTTGATATGACCGACATCATGTCCCCTTCCTGCTTGGATGCTGATGCGCTTAGCCGGCCAATGTGAACTGCCCAAGACAACGTGAACGGCCAAAGACAATCAGCGGTCGCGGCTCAATCCTTTTTGCGCCAGCTCGTCGAGATATTCCTGCCAGCGCTTGTCCTTGTCGTGTCCGAGCGTATGCAGATAGTTCCAGGTGAAGATGCCGGTGTCGTGGAAATCGTCGAAGGTGATGCGTACGGCATAATTGCCGACCGGCTCGACCTTGAGGATGGCGACCTCCTTCTTGCCAGGCACCGTCACCCGCTGCTCAGGCGAATGGCCCTGCACCTCGGCGGAGGGCGAAAGCACGCGCAGCAGTTCGGCCGAAAGCTCGAACGGGCGATGGTCCGGGAACGTCACCGTCAACAGCTTGCGGTCCTTGGAGACCCTCAATTCCTTCGGTGCCGTCATGATCCGTCCTGCCGTTATGAGATGCCATTCACTACTGCGCTTCGGACGTCGCGGAAAGCGCTAAGACAGCGCCGGGACGGCAAACCAAGGAGAGTCACTCCGGGGCAACAAACTTTCATCTTGATTGACATGCACAAGCGTACAACATAGCCGTAATATGACAGTGCTGGCCAAGGCACCACGAAACGGGAAACGGAAGCGCAGACCATGGATATGATCGATCCTTTCGGTCGCTCGATCAGTTATCTGCGCGTGTCGGTTACCGACCGCTGCGACTTCCGTTGCACTTATTGCATGGCCGAAGACATGGCCTTCCTGCCCAAGAAGGACCTGTTGTCGCTCGAGGAGCTCGACCGGCTTTGCACCGTCTTCGTCGAAAAGGGCGTCAAGAAGCTGCGCCTGACCGGCGGCGAACCTTTGGTGCGCAAGAACGTCATGCACCTCATTCGCCAGCTCTCGCGCCATCTCGATAGCGGCGCACTGGAAGAGCTGACGCTGACCACCAATGGCTCACAGCTGTCGCGCTTCGCTGCCGAACTGGCCGATTGCGGCGTCAAGCGCATCAACGTCTCGCTCGACACGCTCGATCCCGACAAGTTCCACGCCATCACGCGCTGGGGCCATCTCGCCAAGGTGATGGAAGGCATTGATGCCGCCCAGGCGGCCGGCCTGCACATCAAGATCAACGCGGTTGCCCTCAAGGGTTTCAACGACACCGAAATCCCTGAAATCCTGCGCTGGGCCAATGGCCGTGGCATGGACCTGACGGTCATAGAGACGATGCCGATGGGCGAGATCGATGCCGACCGCACCGACCAGTATCTGCCGCTGTCGCTGCTGAGGGCCAATCTCGAGCGGCAATTCACCTTGACCGACATCCCGTTCAAGACAGGCGGACCGGCGCGTTACGTCGATGTCGCTGAAACCGGCGGAAAGCTGGGCTTCATCACGCCGATGACGCATAATTTCTGCGAGAGCTGCAATCGCGTGCGCCTGACCTGCACCGGCACGCTCTATATGTGCCTCGGCCAGGAGGACGCGGCCGACCTCAGGGCGCCGCTGCGCGCCTCCGAAGGCAACGAACTCTTGTCCAATGCCATCGACGAGGCGATCGGACGCAAGCCGAAGGGCCACGATTTCATCATCGACCGCCGCACCAATCGGCCGTCCGTCTCCCGCCACATGAGCGTGACAGGCGGCTGAGCGATATCGACCTTCGCCACCCGACAACGTCCTCGTGAGGCCATGAGCATGCTTACCGGCTCGCCGCGACGTTCTCCGCCCCGACCTTCTCCGCAATGACGCTGACGAAGCGTGTCGCCCGCAAGCTGCAAACGCTGTGGCGCCATGTGTTTCCGCGCGCGCAGGCGTTCTGCGTCGAAACCGTCGGACGTGCGCGGCTTGCATACGATCCGCAGTATCCGGCGTTCGTGCGGGAATACTATTTGTACTGTGTCGCATTGTTCCGCGAAACGCTGGCCGTGCGCGACGCGCCGGTCAATCTCGTGTTCGGCGACTCCGAGGTCGACTGCGGCAATGCGAACCGCACGCGGCGCATCGATGTCCAGTGGGAACACACGCTGGTCATGCCGGGCGGGCGCGACAGCGACGGCGCGCCGACCGGTGCCGTGCCATTGCCGGACGGCCAAGGGCACTATCTCGCGCGCGTGGTGAACCGCGCGGTGGTCGAATCGGCCGACGTGATCATCGACTACAGCCAGCCGAATGTCGAAAACCTGCGTCGCGCCGGCGGCTTCGATGCGTATCTGGCCAAGACGATCGTGCTCGCGCCGCTGCTGTATGACACCGACGTCACCCCAGGCGCGCGGCGGCGCGACGCGATCACGCTGTTTGGCGACGTCGCGCAACCGCGCCGCGCGGCGTTTCTTGAAGCGGCCCACACGGCGCGCCTGTCGCTGGTCAATGTCAGCGGTGTCTACGCGGGCGCCGCGCTGTGCAGGCTCTACCGCGACACGCGCGTGCTCGTGAACGTGCATCAGACCGGCCAGCACCACACGTTTGAGGAATTGCGCGTATTGCCGGCGCTGCTGTGCGGTGTGGTCGTCGTCAGCGAAGACGTGCCGCTACGCGAGTCGATCGCGTATCACCCGTTCGTGGTGTGGGCGCGCTACGGCGAACTCGCCGACACGGTGCGCGCGGTGCTCGCCGACTACGCGGCCTATCGCGAACGGATCTTCGGCGACGGGCGATTCGAGGCGGTCGTCGAGCGAATGAGGCGGGACAATCGCGATGCGGTGAAGACCGCGCTGCAGCGGTTGTGGTAGCGTCGGGACGCGGCTGACCTCAGGGCGCCGCTGCGCGCCTCCGAAGGCAACGGGCTTTTGTCCAACGCCATTGACGAGGCGATCGGGCGCATCATCGACGCCGCACCAATCGCCCGTCCGTCTCGCGCCATATCAGTGTGACAGGCGGCTAAGTTGCAGCTATCGTCGCCACCCGACAACGTCCTCGTGAGGTAATGGGCATGGCTTACCGGTTCGCCAGGACGTTCTCCGCAATGGTGCTGGCGATGGTGCTGGCCGCGCCTGCACTTGCCAAGCCATTCATCTACACCAATGCCCGCTTCGGCACGTCGGTGACGTTTCCGCATGAAATCTTCGTCAGCAAGGCCGAACCGCCCGAGAACGGCGACGGCATGACATTCCTGGCGGCGGATGGGGCGAGCCTCGCGATCTACGGTTCCAACAACGCGCTCGAGCAGACGCCCAGGCAGCTTGCCGACATGAGTTCCGAGGGCGTGGAGGTCACCTACCGCAAGCTGGGCAAGGACTGGATCGTACTGTCGGGCCACGACGGCAACGACATATTCTACCACCGGCTCGAATTTGGCAGGGGCGGCGTCATTCATGCCTTCCTGCTCAAATACCCAGTGTCGTCCAAGGCCAAATACGACCCGTTGGTGAGCGCCATCGCCGAGAGCCTCAACGGCCCGTGAGGCCAATCGACATGTCTGGTCCATCCGATTGGCATTGCTGTTTCACGCACCGGTGCTAAAGCCGTAAGCAACAGCAGCAACGGAAAGCCGACGTGCCACTTTCCTCGAATATTCGCGGCGCCACCTTCATGGTCGTCGCGATGGCAGCCTTTACCTTCAACGACACGCTGAGCAAGCTCGCCGCCCAGACGATCAATCCGGGCCAGCTGATGCTGGTTCGCGGGCTGTTCGCCACCACGCTGATCAGCCTTCTCGCCTGGCAGCAGGGTGCCTTGAAGGGCTACCGGAGCTACTGGCATCCGATGGTGTTCCTGCGCCTTGTCGGCGAGGTTGGCGGCACGGTTTGCTTCCTCGCCGCCCTGCCCCATCTACCGTTGGGCAATATCTCGGCCGTGCTGCAGGCGCTGCCCTTGGCGGTAACCATGGGGGCAGCCCTTTTCCTCGGCGAGGCCGTCGGCTGGCGCCGCTGGCTGGCCATCGCCTCCGGTTTCGGCGGCGTCCTGATCATCGTCCGGCCGGGGTTCGAAGGCTTCAACGCGTTTTCGCTGCTGGCCCTGCTTTCGGTCGCCTTCTGCGCCGTGCGCGATCTGGCAACGCGCAAAATCCCCGGGCACATCCCGTCGCTTTTCGTCTCGACCACCACCACTGTCATCATCACCGTCACCGGGGCGCTGACCATCGTGCCGTTCGGCGGCTGGGTGACCATGTCGGTCAATCTTGTCGCATTCCTTGCCGGCGCCGCGGTGCTGGTGCTTTTCGGCTACCAGTTCGTCATCATGGCGATGCGCGAAGGCGAAATTTCCTTCATCGCGCCGTTCCGCTACACCGCCCTGATCTGGGCGCTCTCGCTCAGCGTCTTCGTCTTCGGCGATATCCCCGACCTGGCCATGATCGCGGGTGCTGCCGTCATCGTTGCTTCCGGCCTCTATTCGCTCTATCGCGAACGCGTTGTCGGCAAGGGCCGGCCGGCAGCCGAAAGCACCAGTGCTTCGATGGCACCCGACGGGATCTAGGCATGGCAGAGCAGATTGCAGGGTTGATCCTCGCCGGCGGCCGCTCCAGCCGGATGGGCGGCGCAGACAAGACGCTTCTGGCGCTTGCCGGCCGTCCCCTGACCGGCCTGGTGCTCGATCGCCTGCGCCCGCAGGTCGGTCGGATCGCCATCAACACCAATGCCGACCCAGCCGGTTTCGTTGGCTTCGGCGTCGACATCATCAGCGACACGATTGCAGGTTATCAGGGACCGCTGGCGGGAGTCCTGGCCGGCATGGCGTGGGCGGCAGTCGAGCCTGATATCACGCACATCCTCAGCGTTGCCGGCGACACGCCCTTCTTCCCCGAAGATCTCGGCAAGCGACTGGCCGCGCACGCGGTCGCCGGACGCGTCGTTGCAGCCGCCTCGAACAGGCGCGTGCACCCGACATTTGCGCTGTGGCCGGTTTCGCTGCGCGAGGCGCTTGCAGGGTTTCTGGAAAGCGGCGATACCCGCAGAGTGATGACTTTTCTTGAGCAGGCAGGCCTCGAAGTGGTGGATTTTCCGGTGACGCAACGTGGTTCCGTTGAAGTCGACCCGTTCTTCAACATCAACACGCCCGACGACCTTGCCCAGGCTGCGCGTATCATCGACGAGGCAGACCGATGACGCATCGCGTTTTCGGCATCACCGGCTGGAAGAACTCCGGCAAGACGACTTTGACCGAACGCCTGGTGACGGAACTGGTCAGACGCGGCTGGAGGGTCTCGACCATCAAGCATGCCCACCACGATTTCGACATAGACAAGCCGGGCGCTGACAGCTTTCGCCATCGCGAGGCTGGGGCCACGGAAGTCGCCATCGTGTCGGGGCGGCGCTGGGCGTTGATGCACGAGCTGCGCAACGAAACCGAGCCCACGCTCGACGAGGTTCTCGAGAGAATCGCTCCTTGCGATCTGGTGCTGGTCGAAGGCTACAAGCGCGAGCACCATCTCAAGATCGAGGCACGCCGGCTCGCGGCCAAGGACCGCTCGCCATTGACATCGAACGACCCTTCGATCGTTGCCGTCGCCGCCGACCATCCGGTCGAAGGCGAACAGGTTCCGGTGTTCGGCATCGACGACATCACGGCGATCGCCGACTTCGTCGAAGCGCGGACAGGCCTCGCCGCGCAGTGACGCTGCGTCACCGCGCTTGCCCGATCGCCCGCTCGCAAATCCCCTTTTCGCGATTGATTTTTAACTGAAAACAGTGGGAGTATCGCGGCCAGCGGCGGAGTTCATCCGCTCAACGGCCGCCATGGACGGGAACCGGCCGAAGCGAACAGAGAGGAACATCATGGGTATTTCCAAGCGTATTGCCCTGGCTGCGACCGCGGCCCTGGCGCTCACCATCGGTATGGCGCAGGCGCAGGAAAAGACGATCAAGATCGCCACTGAAGGCGCATACCCTCCCTACAACAACCTGACATCAGACGGTAAGCTCGTTGGCTTCGACGTCGACATCGCCAACGCGCTCTGCGAGGAGATGAAGGTCAAGTGTGAGATCGTCGCCCAGGAATGGGACGGCATGATTCCCGCGCTCCAGGCCAGCAAGTTCGACGCCATCATCGCCCAGATGTCGATCACACCAGAGCGCAAGGAAAAGATCGACTTTTCCAAGAAGTACATCAACACGCCAGCCGTGATCGCCGCCGCCAAGGACACCGACATCAAGGGTGTGACCAAGGAAGACCTCGCCGGCAAGACCATCGGCGTCCAGGGCTCGACCATTCACTATAACTACGCCGAGAAGGTCTTCACCGACAGCACCGTCAAGTCTTATCCGACGGCTGACGAATACAAGCTCGACATGGCCAACGGCCGCCTCGACGCGGTCAGCGACGACGCCGTGACCTTGGGTGCCTGGCTGGAAACCGCAGACGGCGCTTGCTGCAAGATCGTCGGCACCATCCCGAACATGCCCGAGATCCACGGCGACGGCGCCGGCGTCGGCGTGCGCAAGGGTGATCCGCTCGCGGATCAGTTCTCGGCAGCCATCGACGCCATCCGCGCCAACGGAAAATACAAGGAAATCAACGACAAATACTTCAAGTTCGACGCTTACGGCAGCTGAGCCGTCAATGCTGTGAAAACTGAACAAGCGGCGGGACAAGTTCCCGCCGTTTGGCTAACATAAGCTCAACGACAAGCCGTCTACAAAGACGGCGGCACTCCCGCCAAGGGAGGCCGATGGGGGCAGCATACCGATGCAAAGCGCGTGGACGCTTCTGAGTTTCGGGCCTGACGGATGGGGGGACGATCTCGCTCATGGCGTGCTCGTCACGGTTTCGCTCGCCCTTGTGACATTGCCGCTGGGCCTGCTGATCGGCTTCCTGGTTGCACTTGCCAAGCAGTCGGGCGAACCTTCGATGCGGCTCGCCGGTAACATCTACACCACCATCTTCCGCGGCTTGCCCGAACTGCTGACGCTGTTCCTCGTGTTCTACGGCGCCCAGATCGGCATCCAGCAGGTCGTGCGGCTGGTGCGGCCCGACGCGGTTGTCGAGATCAACAGCTTCGTCGCCGGCATGGTCGCTCTCGGCGTCGTCTTCTCGTCCTACGCCAGCGAGGTTTTCCTCTCGGCCTTCCGCGCCATCCCGCGTGGCCAGTATGAGGGCGGTTATTCCGTCGGCCTGTCGCCGCGCCAGACGATGCGGCTGGTGATCCTGCCGCAGCTCGTGCGTATCGCACTGCCCGGCCTGTCCAATCTCTGGCTCATCCTGCTCAAGGACACGGCCCTGGTCTCGGCCGTCGGCCTGACCGACATCGTGCGCCAGAGCAGCATCGCAGCCCGCGTCACCAAGCAGGCATTCATGTTCTTCGGCGTCGCCTGCCTCATCTATCTCGCGCTCGCCATCATCTCCTCATTCGGCATCGGCGCCATCGAGCGCTGGGTCGGCAAGCGGGCGGCCCAGCGATGAGCGCGACTGACGGAACCACTGTGAAAGTGCAGCGCCCGGCAGCACCGCCGCGCGGTTGGTCGCGTGAACGCATAGTTGGCTGGGTCCTGGTCTGTCTCTGGATCGCGCTCGGCGCCGGCCTGGCCACCTATCTGTTCAGCGCCTGGAATCCCGAACTTTTCGCCAAATATGCGCCGTCCTATCTCTCGGGCCTGCGTGTGACCCTTGTGCTGGTGGCGATATCCATCGTCCTCGGTGCCATCCTGTCGGTTCCGATCTGTTATGCCCGCATGTCGAAGAACCGCGTTCTGAACGCGATTTCCTACGGCTATGTCTATTTCTTCCGCGGCACGCCGCTGCTCGCTCAGACCTTCCTGATCTATTACGGCTTCGGCTCGTTCCGGCCCCAACTCGAGGCCATCGGCGTGTGGGGCTTCTTCCGCGAAGCCTGGTATTGTGCGGTATTCGCCTTTGCCCTCAACACCGCCGCCTATCAGGCCGAGATCCTGCGCGGGGCGATCGAGAGCGTCGGCAAGGGCCAGTGGGAGGCAGCGTCCGCGCTTGGCCTGTCCAAGCTGCAGACGCTCTACAAGATCATCCTGCCTCAGGCCTTGATCGTCGCGTTGAGGCCATATGGCAACGAGATCATCCTGATGATCAAGGGTTCGGCCATCGTCGCCATCATCACGGTCTATGACCTGATGGGCGAGACGCGCCGCGCCTTCTCGCGCACCTTCGACTTCCAGACCTATCTCTGGGCTGCCCTGCTCTACCTGTCGCTGGTCGAAACCCTGCGACATCTGGTGGACTGGATCGAAAGGCGCATCACTCGCCATCTGCATCGCTGATCAGGTCACCGAAACGCTGGTCCAACCATCGTCGTCTTGACGAATCCGTTCCATGGCATAGACCACGGACACCAGAGCATTTTGCACTTCGAAAGGGTGAGCCATGGCATCGGTTGCGTTCCTTGGTCTCGGCGTTATGGGGTACCCCATGGCCGGCCATCTCAAGAACAAGGGCGGGCACGACGTCACCGTCTACAACCGCACTGCCGCCAAGGCCGAGAAATGGGCTGCCCAGCATGGCGGCGCCTTTGCCGCGACGCCCGCCGAAGCCGCGCAAGGCAAGGACTTCGTCTTTGCCTGCGTCGGCAATGACGACGACCTGCGCGAGGTCACGACCGGCGCCAGGGGTGCATTCGGCTCGTTGAAGAAGGGCGCCATCTTCATCGACAACACAACCGCCTCGGCCGAGGTGGCGCGCGAACTCGACACCGCCGCCAAGGCGGGCGGCTTCCACTTCCTCGACGCCCCGGTTTCAGGCGGCCAGGCCGGTGCCGAAAACGGCGTCCTGACCGTCATGGTCGGCGGCGAGCAGGAACCCTTCGAGCGCGCCCGCCCTGTCATCGATTCCTTTGCCCGCATGGTTGGGCTGATGGGGCCTGCAGGCGCTGGCCAGTTGACCAAGATGATCAACCAGATCTGCATCGCCGGCCTCGTCCAGGGCCTCGCCGAGGGCATCCATTTCGGCAAGAAGGCCGGCCTCGACATCGAAAAGGTCGTTGACGTCATCTCCAAGGGTGCCGCCGGCTCCTGGCAGATGGAAAACCGCCACAAGACGATGAATGCCGGCAAGTATGATTTCGGCTTCGCCGTCGACTGGATGCGCAAGGATCTCGGCATCTGCCTGGAAGAGGCCGACCGCAATGGCGCCAAGCTGCCGGTGACCGCCCTTGTCGACCAGTTCTACAAGGACGTGCAGGGCATGGGCGGCAAGCGCTGGGATACCTCGTCCCTGCTCGCCCGCCTCGAGAAATAGAGCGGCACCATGGCGCTTTCGTCGGCTTCGACCGTCGATGATATCATCGCGCATCTGCGCACGCTGGCCTCGCAAGCGAATCTCGCCGGTATGGCCCGCTTCGGCATTGCCACCGACCGCGCACTCGGCATCCCCAATGCCGTGACCAATCCCATAGCCCGCCTGCTCAAGCGCGATCACAGCCGCGCTCTGGGCCTGTGGGCGACAGGCATTCGCGAAGCGCGCATCCTGGCGGCCGCGACCGACGAGCCGGCAAAGGTGACCCGCGCCCAAATCGACGCGATGGCCGCCGAGTTCGACAGCTGGGAGATCGTCGATCACGCAGCTCATCTCATCTGCGCTGCAAATCTGGCTCACGAGATCATCCCGGCCTATGCCGCCGATGAGCGCGAATTCGTCCGCCGTGCAGCCTTCTCGACGATCGCGACCGCCGCGGTACATCTCAAGAAGGAGCCGGACGAGACCTTCCTCGGCTGGCTCGGGCTTGTCGAGGCGCAGGCGGGTGACAGCAGGAACTTCGTCAAGAAAGCCGTAAACTGGGCGCTGCGCCAGACCGGCAAGCGCTCACCTGCCCTCCACGCACCCGCCTTGCAACTGGCGGAGAAGCTGGCGGCGTCGACTGACAAGACGGCGAAATGGATCGGCAAGGACGCCGTGCGCGAACTCACAGATCCCAAGATTGTCGAACGCCTGAGCGCGAAAGCTTGATCAAGCCGCCGACGCGCCGCTCTCCTTGTCGAGGATCATGTAATCGAGCGGCATTTCGGTCGTGTACTTGATCTGCTCCATGGCGAAGGACGACGACACGTCGCGGATCTCGATCTTGGCGATCAGCCGCTTGTAGAAGGCGTCATAGGCGCCGATATCGGGCACCACGACACGCAGGAGGTAATCGACGTCGCCGCTCATGCGGTAGAACTCGATCACTTCAGGAAACTCCTGGATCACCTCGGAGAAGCGGCGCAGCCATTCATGGCTGTGCGAATTGGTGCGGATCGCCACGAACACGGTCACGCGCGCATTGATCTTTTCAGGATCGAGCAGCGCCACGCGGCGCTTGATGACGCCCTCTTCCTCGAGCTTCTGGATGCGGCGCCAGCACGGTGTGGTGGACAAGCCGACTTTCTTGGCGACGTCGGCCACGGCCAAGGTCGCGTCCTCCTGGAGGAGGCGGAGGATTTTCCGGTCAAGGCGGTCCATATCTGGGCTCCGTTAGAAAAGGTTCGCCATAATCCTGTCATTTAGGCCATCATACAAGAAAGGAATTCTCCGCACACCCTGTATCTTCGGTATCGAATTCCACTACACTTGGGAAAGGCGACGTTGGATTTCCGCCTTGAGAAAAGGCAGCAATTCCATTTCGAACCAGGGATTCCGCTTGATCCAGCCGGTGTTGCGCCAGGACGGATGCGGCAAAGGCAGCACATGCGGCGAAGACGAACGCGCCCAGACAGCCCGCCAGTCGGCGACGGTGTCGGTCAAGGACGCCGCGCGCGCCGCGCCCATGTGCCAGCGCTGCGCGTACTGACCGATCGTCAGCACGAGATCGATCTGCGGCATCAGCTTCATCAGCCGGGCACGCCAGGCCATTGCGCATTCCCGTCGCGGCGGCAGATCACCGCCCTTGGCGTCCTGGCCCGGGAAGCAAAAGCCCATCGGCACGATGGCAAAGGCGTCCGGGTCATAAAAGGTCTCCGACGGCACACCCAGCCAATCGCGCAGCCGGTCGCCTGATGCGTCGGTGAAAGGCGCTCCGCTCAGATGCACCCTGGTGCCCGGCGCCTGCCCGGCAATCAGGATGCGCGCAGTGGAAGACGGCACCACCACCGGCCGCGGCTCATGCGGCAAGGACTTGCCCAGTGGTTGCTCGACGCAGATGCGGCAAGCCTTGATCTCGGCGACGAGGCTGTCGAGTTCGGCCGACATGATCAGGCGGCAGCGCTCGGGCGTGCCGCCAGCGCGCGATACCAGCGCTGCACGTTGGTAAACGCCTCCGGCATCACGATCTTCGCCGGCTTCATGAAGTCGATGGCGCACAATCCGGTGATGTCGGCGATGGAATAGTCGTCCCCGGCGGCGAATTCGCGCGCGGCGAGTTCCTTGTCGAGAAAGGCCAGGAACTCGATGGCCTTCGGCCGGTTGACCTCGCCCCATTCCGGCACCTGGGGGATTTCCCACTCCTTCATCGCCGGATGGGTATGGCGGAAGGCGAAGGCCACCGGCTGGAACAGATTCTGCTCGATCCGCCTTTGCCACATCTCGACCCTGGCCTTGCCGAGCGCACTGTTGCCGAACAAGGCGGGCTCGGGATGAAGCTCCTCGAAATAGCGGCAGATGGCGACCGTTTCGGTGAGGATCGTGCCGTCGTCGAGCTCGAGTACCGGCAGTCGCTGCAGCGGATTACGCGAGGAAACATCAGCTCTCTTGTGCTCCATCGCCCCCATGTCGACTGATACCTTGGGCACATCAATGCCTTTTTCGGCCAGGAACACGCGCACGCGCCTCGGATTCGGCGCCCTTCCCCCGTCAAACAGCTTCATTTCTGCCTCCTCAGACTTGTACCGATCTTGCAAGCATAAGCCGCAAGCTACGAGAATCGAAAGATTTCCCGCAGCCAGTTGAGCATGCGCCCATAGCTGCCATGCTCGATTTCAGCCATATCGCCATGCATGGTGCGCCAATCGCGCGGACGGTCGAAGTCGCCGGCCCACAGGCCCTTTCGGCCAAGCCGCGCGGCCGCTTCCTCCGCTTCATAGCCACCATAGGCAACGGCCCAGCCGGCCTCCACCTGCGAACGGTTGAGATCGGCACCGGCAGCCGTGCACTCGCCAAGCAGTCGGCCGTAACGGTCGCGCTCCCAGCCGGCGCAACGCACCTGGCGCCCACTGACCAGCTTCGACAGCGCCTCGCGCGAACGCCGGCCGCAGGGATAGTCAGCGCCGTCCTTGCGGCAAATCTGGGAATATTCCGGCGCATCGATGCCGCGCAGGCGGATGCGCTCGCCGCCGAGCGTGATCGAATCACCGTCATTGACGACGGCGACCCCTTCCGTCCTGCGCGTTTCCACCCGGTCGAGGCGCGCCGAAACCAGGATCAGCAGCCCGAGGACGGCAAACGCCAGCGCATAGTCGAGAATCTTGCGCCAACGACTGCGCGGGCGCCTGAAATACCGCTGCCGCGGCCTGCCCGACCACGAACGGCTCATATGGCAAACAATCCCTTAATCATTCGGACGTAGCGTGCGGACTTGAAGAAAAGCGCGCGCGAAAACTGAATTATCACATGCCGTTGCAACGCTCTAACACGGCGGACAAGATCATTGTGGACCGCAGGAAACGCCATCGCAACAGCGATGTCGCTCGTGCTGTGCGCAAGACACGCGATCAATTGGCCCAGCAGCCGGGCGGCCTGGCTTTCGACCGCGAACTGCTGAAGCTGCACGCTCGTTCGATCAGGGCCAATTCTGCAACCCTGCCGCTTCTCGTCGTCATCTTCGCCGGCATCGGGTTCTTGCTCGGCGCTGACGATGCCATCCTCAAATGGTCGCTGGTCGCGATGATGGGTTATGTCGGGTTGGCCTTGCTTGCCCGCCGCGCCGACGAGGCAGCGCCTGCGGCGATGACGCCGTCGGCCATCCGGCGCAATTTCTTCATTGGCCATTTCGTCACCGGCCTCGCCTGGGCCTATCTCGCCGCCATGACCTGTGCGGCCTGCGAACCGGGCCTGCTGTCGGTCGTCAAGGGCGTCTTCCTGCTCGTCGCCATGGCCGCGACCGCAATCGTCGCGTCGTCGCTGCGCGGCGCACTGGCCGCAACTTTCGTCGTTCCCGTCGCCGCCTATGCCGCCTTCGGCGTCAAGCTGTCCGAGCCGCTTGGCATCGTCATGGTCGCGCTGCTGGTCGCTGCCTTGCCCTTCTTTTCGCTCGTTGCCGGCATCAAGAAGCGGTCCGCGCTGCTGCTGATGGCCGCCCGGTCCGAAATGGACGCGCTGATTGCCGAACTGGAGACGGCAAAATCGATGTCGGACGAGGCCCGCCGCCGCGCCGAAGACGCCAATCTCGCCAAGTCACGATTCCTGGCCACGATGAGCCATGAGCTGCGCACGCCACTCAATGCCATCCTCGGCTTTTCGGAAGTGATGGCCGGCGAAGTGCTCGGCCCGATCAACAGCCCGACCTATCGCGAATATTCCCGCGACATCCACCAGTCGGGCCAGCACCTGCTCGACCTCATCAACGAGATCCTCGACCTGTCGCGCATCGAGGCCGGCCGCTATCAGCTCAACGAAGAGCCGCTGATGCTGCTCCAGGTGGTCGAGGACTGCTGCCACATGATGGAGCTCAAGGCACGCAACAAGGATCTCAAGATCGTCGAGCAGTTCGAGCCGACGCTGCCGCGCCTGCTCGGCGACGAACGCGCCATCCGACAGATCACGCTCAACCTTCTGTCCAACGCCATCAAATTCTCGCCGACGGGCAGCGAAATCCGCGTCCGCGTTGGCTGGACCGCCGGTGGCGGTCAGTACATCTCAGTCAAGGACAGAGGCCCGGGAATTCCCGCCGACGAAATCCCCGTCGTGCTTTCGGCTTTCGGCCAGGGCTCGATCGCCATCAAGAGCGCGGAACAGGGAACCGGCCTTGGCCTGCCCATCGTCCAGGGCCTGCTTGCCTTGCATGGCGGCGAGTTCGAATTGCGCTCGAAGCTGCGCGAAGGCACCGAGGCCATCGCCGTCTTCCCGCCGGCCCGGGTCATCGACGACCTGCCTTCGCTGGCGCGCAGCACCGCCGGCCGCCGCTAGGGCAATTCAGGGAAAGCGGGAAGCGGGTTTCCCCTGGGGAATCGCGCGGACTCAGAAGCTGGAGCGCTGTTCGAAGAACGTGGAAATGGGTGATATCAGCGGATAGCCGCTGCCATTCCCGAGCTGATCTGCGCCGCCGTCCTGACCAGGCCTGCGGCAAGCCCCGCACCAACCGCCTCGCCATGGTCGATGCCAAGCCCGAGCAAGGGCCGCGCGCCGAGCTTGGCCAGCAGGCGGGCATGGCCCGGCTCGGTCGAGACATGCGAGAACATGCAATGGTCGAGAGCCGTCCGGTCGACGGCGTAAAGCACGGCGGCGGCAGCGGTCGTGGCGAAGCCGTCGAGCAACACCGGCATCTTTTCCATGCGCGCCGCAAGGATGGCACCGGCAATGGCCGCGAATTCACGCCCGCCGACCCGACGCAGAGCATCGAACGGGTCCTTGATGTGAGGGCCATGCAGCGCCAGCGCGCGGTCGACCATTTCGGCCTTGCGCGCCTGCATGGCGGCATCGGCACCGGAACCCGGCCCGACCCAGTCGGCGCCCTTGCCGCCGAACAAAGCCGCGCAAAGGGCCGCGGCAACCGTCGTGTTGGCAACGCCGAGGTCACCGATGCAGAACAGATCGCTGCCGCCGGCAATCGCCTCCATGCCGAAAGCCATGGTGGCGGCGCAGCCACGTTCGTCCAGCGCCGGCTCGACGGTGATGTCCGATGTCGGCAGGTGCAGCGCCAGGTCGAGCACCTTCAGCCCGAGATCGTTAGCAAGGCAGATCTGGTTGATCGCAGCACCGCCGGCAGCGCACAGTTCGACGCGCTGGGCCGTCGCTTCCATGGCTCGCGGCGACACGCCCTGTGCGGCGACACCGTGATTGCCGGCAAAGATCGCGACCATAGGCTTGAGCACCGAGGGTGGCGCGCGGCCCGTCCAGCGCGCCAGCCAGGCCGCGATGTCCTCGATGCGGCCGAGCGAGCCTTTCGGCTTGTCTGTCTTGGCAAACAGCGCCCAGACCTTGCCTGCCTGGGCGACATCGCCCTCGGGCAGATGCGCAAACAGGTTGCGGAAATCGTCAAAGGGGGAAGCGCTGGTCATGGGTGCTGCCTGCCGTTCGTCATGGTCATGCGCGGCATAGCCGCCTCGACGAGCGAAAACAATCGCGAGATCGCATACAGGCGGCGAGACGTGACGTCGCGGGATAGCGCTTGCAATGACGCGCAGGCTACATCATCTGTGGCGGGCCGGTGTTAAACATCGGTGCGAGGCCCCATGGACGACACGATGACGGCAATAGAAACCCCTTGCATCATGCTGTGCTCGATTGACGATGCGACGGGCTATTGCTTCGGTTGCGGCCGTACCCGCGACGAGGTTGGTGCCTGGTACAAGATGACGCCGGAGACGCGCCGCGCCGTCATGGCCACCTTGCCCGCCCGCCTCGAGACCATCGAGCGCAAGCCGCGCCGCGAAACTCGCCGCGCGCGGATGGCGCGAGAAAATGCGTCCAGCTAAGGATACCAGACAGAGATGAGCCGGCTTTACTGGGTCGTCATTGCCGTGCTCGGCGGCGGGCTGCTGCTCTTGCTGCTCAACCATTCGTCGGGCGAAACGCTCGGCCTCAACAATGACAGCTTCGGCCAGTTGATCTACGCTGGCGCGCTGCTGCTGGTCATCAGCGCTGGCGTCCTGCGGCGTGGCACGCGCTTCGGCGAAACGGTGCGCAGCCTGGCAATGTGGGTGGTGATCGTTCTGGTGTTTGTCGCCGGCTATCAGTACCGCTACGAACTGCAGGACGTCGCCAGCCGTGTCACCGCCGGCCTCGTGCCGGGAAGCCCGATGTCGGCGCTGGATGGCGATGGCCGCGCGACCGTCACCCTGGACAAACTGACCAACGGACATTTCGGCGCCCGCATGCAGGTCAACGGCCAGACCATTGATGTCATGGTCGACACGGGCGCCACAACCACCGTCCTGACCGTGGCCGATGCCCGCCGCGCGGGCTTCGATCTCGAAAGCCTGAGCTTTACCGTACCGGTCTCGACTGCCAACGGCATTGCGCATGCGGCACGGGTCACTGCGGCGAGCGTCCAACTCGGCTCCATCGAACGCAGGAACCTGCCGATGCTCGTCGCCGACCAGGGGCTAGAGCAGAGCCTGCTCGGCATGAACTTCATCGGCTCGCTCTCGGGCTTCGACGTGCGCGGCGACAGGATGATCCTGCGCGACTAGGGCCAATCGACATTCAGGATTCCCGGCGGGATGGAAGCGTGATTCATAGGTTTCCGTGATTTGGCGGAGACCTGATGATGTCAGTGAAACGATATGAACTGAGCGAGGTGCAGTGGCGGCGGATCGCAGCACTGTTGCCGGGCAAGGCTGGAGATCCGGGACGGACTGGCTCTGACAACCGTCTTTTCGTCAATGGTGTGCTGTGGGTGCTTCGATCGGGCGCCCATTGGCATGACCTGCCGGAGCGCTACGGCAAGTGGAAGACACTGCACAAGCGCTTCTCGCGCTGGTCCAAGGCGAAGGTCTGGGAGCGGGTCTTCGACGACCTCACCAAGGACCGGGACAACCAATACCTGATGCTCGACAGCACCTTGGTCCGCGCCCACCAGCAGGCGGCGACCGGAAAAGGGGGACAAAAATCAGGCTCTGGGGCGTTCCCGAGGCGGATTGACCACCAAGATCCACATGCTCGCCGACAGCTTCGGCCGCCCGCTGAGGTTCCTGCTCGCCGCTGGCCAGAGCCACGATATCCTTGCCGCGCCGATGCTGCTGCAAGGCTACACCGCTGAGGCCGTTCTGGCCGATCGAGCCTATGATTCCAATGCCTTGCGCAGCCTCATCGCCGAAATCGGCGCCAAGGTGGTCATCCCCTCCACCCGCTCCAGATCACAACCCATCCCGCATGATCCGCTCATCTACCGATGCCGCAACCATATTGAGCGATGCTTCAACAAGCTCAAGCACTTCCGACGTTTCGCCACCCGCTACGACCGGCGCGCCATCCACTTCCTCGGCTTCATCCACATCGCCGCAACCATGATCTGGATCCGCTGAATGTCGATTCAGCCTAGGGCTCTAGTGGCCGATCGACCATTTCTTGCGTGTCGGCACAGGCTTGTTGCCGATCTTGCACAAGGCGCAGCCACAACCGGCAAGATGCGCCTTCTTCACCACTTTTGGTTCGGTGCCGCTGGCCTCCGACCGGGCCAATGCGCGGCGCAACTTGCCGTTCATCAGGCTCAGGCGTGGTGCGGCCACGTCGCGCTTGCTTTGCTCCTCGCATTGCGGACAGGCGCACGCCCAAAGCGCGTCCTGCATCGGCACCCATTCTTCAAACGGTCCGCAATCGTCGCAAACATAATTGTAGAGCGGCATGACCAGCCTCCAGAAAGCATCCATTGAAACGATATGGCGGGCAAAACAGCCCTCGCCCGCCCGCAAGCGGCCAAGCGCGCCAACGCCTGGCCGGAAAAGCCAGCGTCAGAGCTTGCCGTCGAGCAGCAGGAAGCCCGGCACCCAGCCGGTGACGATGCCGGCAAGCAGCGTGACCACCGCCGTCAGCCGCAGGATCGGCCGCTGCAGCGCCAGCAGCAGGAAATACAGGAACCACAACACGCCCCAGATCACCCAGTTGGACGCGAGCCAGAGATCGGTCGACGTCTGGGCGGTGGAAAGTCCTTGTACCGCGACCGGGATGGTGGTGATGGCGACGAACAGGCTGAACCAGCCGAGGCCGCGTCCGTCGACCTTCACCACCCTGTTATAGGCCACCCAAAAATAGGTCGCCGAAAACAGGATCGTCAGCGCCGCCCCCTTGATCGAGGCAGCATCGGCAGCTGGTCCGAACGCCCAGGCGAGCGACGCGCACAGCGTGACGACACCCGAGACCACGTTGATGACGACGATTTCCCGGTCTTCGATCTTTCCGAGAAGCCAGAGTCCGTTCAGAAACAGGACGGCGCCGACATAAAGCAAAGCAAATCCAAGCAGCATGAATCCCTCCCAGGAGAGCGCCGGCCAGGACCGGGCCTGACCGTCGCTTCATTGTTGTTGTGCAGCCTGATCAGCTCGTCTTGGCAACGTCGGCCTTGAAGTCCTGCTTCTTGGGCCCGAGCGCATTGGGATTGATGTCGAAGTCGAAGATCGCCGTAGGAATGGCCAGGGTGGCGCAGACGTTGGGGATGTCGACGATGCCGGCGATGCGCCCCTCGACCGGTGCCGTGCCGAGGATCATGTAGGCCTGTTCGCCCGAGTAGCCGAATTTCTTGAGGTACTCGATGGCATTCAGGCAGGCCCGGCGATAGGCGACGTGAGCGTCGAGGTAATATTGCTCGCCGGTGTGCTCATCGACCGAGATGCCCTCGAAGATGAGATAGTCGTCGAAATGCGGGTCGATCGGGCTCGGCTTGAAGATTGGGTTGATGACGCCGTATTTCGCCATGCCGCCCTTGATGACGTCGACGCTGATATCGACCCAGCCAGCCATTTCAATGGCGCCGCAGAAGGTGATTTCGCCGTCGCCCTGCGAGAAGTGGATGTCTCCCATCGAGAGCCCGCCACCCTTTACATAGACCGGGAAGTAGACCTTCGAACCGCGCGACAGGTTCTTAATGTCGCAGTTGCCACCGTGTTCGCGCGGCGGCACCGTGCGCCAGGCTTCGGCTGCGGCCGTCCGAGCAGCATCGCCCTTCATCTGTCCCATCAGTGCCGTGTCGGCATATGGCAGGGCTGCCAGAGGCGGCACTCGAGCCGGATCGGTCGCCACCAACGCGGCTTCGCGCCGGTTGGCTTCGGCAAGCAGCTTGTGGTCCGGCAGGCAGCCGATCAGGCCGGGATGGATGATGCCGGGGTAGCGCACGCCAGGAATGTGGCGCGACGTCGTGTAGATGCCGTGGAAATCCCAGCAGGATTTGCTGGCCTCCGGATAGTGCTCGGTCAGGAAGCCGCCGCCATTTTCCTTGGCGAACAGGCCGTTGAAGCCCCATTCCGAATCGGGCTTGGCGCCGAGATCAAGAATGTCGACGACCAGCAAATCGCCGGGTTCCGCGCCGTCGACGCCGAACGGGCCGCTGAGATAATGGACGCGCGTCAGGTCGACGTCGCGGACGTCGTTGGCGCTGTTGTTGTTGCCGATCTGGCCTCCCGTCCAGTCATGGCACTCCACCCGGTAGGTGCGCCCAGGCTTGAGATACTCGACCATCGGGATATCGGGATGCCACCGGTTGTGCGTCTTGATGGCATGGTCTTCGGGCGCCTTGTTCAGATCGACTGAGAATACTGTCTGTGGCATGCGGCTGTTCCTCCTCATTTGCCGGCGTGCAGGGGTGTGGCTTGCGCGCCGTCCCCGTTGCTGCGCCGGGCAGCGCGACGCCGCCCGGCATCACCGTGCGTCGCCAAGCTAGGAGCGGCATGTAATCGCCATGCATCGGAAAGCGGGCCGTATTGTAATTTTTTGTAACCAAACGGATGGCTGCAGGCATGGGCCGCGCACGGCGACCCATCAATTTCAGCTAGAGTTTTCAGTGTATTAGACAGACATTCCCGCGCAGGAAGGATGTCGATCTGCCCGCACTCGCGGGTCGGCGGCGCCGACCGCGACCAATGGCCATCTTCCCTTCTCGACCGGGCCCATGAATTGCGATTATCGTAGCTGCCATGTCAGTTGCCGAGCCAAGATCACGCATTCTCATTGTCGATGACGATCGTCGGCTGTGCAGCTTCCTGGAAAAATTCCTGACCAGCGAAAGTTACGCCATCGTCAGCGCCCATGACGGGCGTTCGATGCGGCGTGCGCTGGCCGACGAGGCCTTCGATCTCGTCATCCTCGATCTCGGCTTTCCCGTCGGCGAGGACGGCGTGACGCTGGCGCGCAGCATGCGCTCGCAATACGACCTGCCGCTGATCATGCTGTCGGGCAAGAACAGCACAATCGACAAGGTCGTCTGCCTCGAACTCGGAGCCGACGACTACATCACCAAGCCTTTCGAACCGCGCGAACTCCTGGCGCGGGTGCGCACTGTGATGCGGCGTTTTGCCAAGCGCATCAACCTGCCCGAGCAGGCAGAAGTGGATCGTTCGGCCGCCGTCTGTTTCGATGGCTGGCAGCTCGATCCCGCACGCTACAAGCTGTCGTCGCCGAACGGCGAGAACGTGCGGCTCACCAGCCAGGAGTTCCAGATCCTGTCCGCGCTGGTCGAACGGCGCGGCCGCATCCTGTCGCGCGAACAGATCCTCGACATCGTCGCCAACCGCAACTGGACGCCTTACGACCGCAGCATCGACGTGCTGATCGGCAAGATACGCCGCAAGTTGCGGGACAATGCGCGCGACACCCAATTCATCAAGACCATTCGCGGCGTCGGCTACATGTTCGCCCCTCAGGGCCGGGACTGAACTGCCCGCGGCAGATAGAGATTGATCCGGGTGCCCTCGTCCGGATTGCTGGAGATGCCCAGGCGCCCGCCCGACTGTCGCACGAAGCCATCGACCATCGGCAGACCGAGGCCACTGCCCTTTCCCGCTGCTTTGGTGGTGAACAGCGGTTCCAGCGCCCGGCGCCGCACCGCCAGCGGCATGCCGTGGCCGGTGTCGATGACCGAAATGACGACATACTGACCGGGCAACAGACCCGAGGCGACGCGGGCGTCATCGGGCCGGACGACAAAATTGCAGGCCTCGAACCGAAGCAGGCCGCCATCTGGCATTGCGTCGCGCGCGTTGAGCGCCAGATTGAGCAGGCTGGTTTCCAGTTGTGCCGGCTGAACTTCGACCTCATGCAGATCGTCCGCCAGTTCGAGCGACAGGCCGATTTTGTCGTCCAGCGTGCGACGCAAGACGCGCATCAGGTCGGGCAGCGCCTCACCCAGATCGACACGGGCCGTGTCACCGCCCTCGCGGCGGCCGAAATTGAGCAGGCGCGAGGTCAGCTCCGTCCCTGCCTTCACCGCCTCCAGCGCATCGTCGACCATCTGCGCCAGTTGAGGCTCGGTCTGCACGTGCTCCTGCAGCCAGCGCAGATTGCCGAGCAGGACAGCCAGGATGTTGTTGAAGTCGTGCGCGATGCCGCCGGTCAGCTGTCCCATCGCCTCGATGCGCTGCATCTGGCCGAGCCGCTCGGCGACCAGGCGCTTTTCCTCCATGAGGCGCGTGCGTTCGAAGCAGCGCTCCAGCGTCGCCAACAGATCGGCACTGTGGAACGGCTTGCACAGATAGTCGTAGGCGCCGGCCTGCAACGCCTCCACCGCCGTCTCGACCGAGGCATAGGCTGTGACCATCAGGCAGATGAGATCGGGGCTTTGCTGGCGAAACGCCCTGACCAGTTCGACACCGTTGCCGACGCCCAACCGCACGTCGACAAGGGCCACCGCCGGCAGGTGCAAGGCCAAAGCGCGCTGGGCTGACGGCGGATCATGCGCGATGATCGCCTGATAGCCTTCGAGCTCGAGCAATCCGGCGAGGCTTGCGGCAAAATCCTCGTCGTCGTCGACGATGAGAACACGCTTCTTCTCGGTCGGCTCGGCTGCATGCGGAATGACGTCGTCGCCGATGAAATCGGTCTGCAGATCGGTCTGGTCGGTCATGACGAACCAGCGCCCGCGCGCGGCAACACGATCGACACGCGCGTGCCGGCTCCCTGCTCGCTGTCGATCAGCACAGAGCCGCCATGCTGCTCGACGATGCGCTTGACCAGCGGCATGCCCAATCCGACGCCGAACGCCTTGGTGCTGAACAGCGGCTCGAACACCCGTGCCACTGTCTCGCGCGACATGCCGGTCCCATTGTCGGCAACGCAGATGATGGCGTTGTTGCCCTCGCAGCGGGTCGAGACAACGATTGCCGCGTCATCCGCCGTCTCGCAGGCCTGCAGCGCATTGGCCAGGACGTTGGAAAAGGCCTGCCGCAACCGCTCGCCGTCGGCCGATATCCTGCATCCGGCGGCAAGTTCCAGCTGTATCGGCCGCGCAGCCTCCTGTTCGGCGACATGCTGGGCCACCCATCGGTCGATCAGTATCGGCGAGACGACCAGGGCGTGCTTGCGCGAGAAATCGAGCAGGTCCTCGATGATCCGCACGCAGCGCCAGGCGTTTCGCTGCAGCCGTTCCAATTCAGAGAGTACCGGTGCGTCGGCGCTCTTCAGCGAGCGGCGCAACACGTCGGCTGACGTCACCAACGTGCCAAGCGGATTGCGCAGCTCGTGGCTGACGGTTGCCGTGATCTGACCGATGGCGGCGAGGCGCTCGTTGCTCGCCAGGTCTCGCTGCGTCTGCCGCAACTTTTCCAGCGAGGCGACAAGATCGCGCTCGGCAAGTTCCCGGCTCTCCTGCGACAGCACGATCCACCAGGCGCCGATGCCGAGCAGCGGCAGCAGCGCGAGAAAAACCCTGAGAAGCAGTTGGCCGCTTGCCAGATGCGGCTGCTCCGACCCGGGCTCGATCAGGCGATAAGTCAGCAGAAACACGCCGCCCGAGAGCACCGCGAGCGCAAACAGCACACCCGCCACCTTGAGCAGGCGCTGGCCCATGCGCGGGGCGATCTTGTCGCGAATATGCGGCAGCGCCTTCCCGAAATAGCGCGAGCGCGACGTCTGCAGCTCGCCTCCCGGCGCCTTGCAGACATCGTGGCAATGCGAATCCAGGCTGCAGCACAGCGAGCAGATCGGCTGCTCGTAGAAGGTGCAATGCACCATGTCGGAGCCTTCATAGGTGACGCCGCAGATGGCGCACAGATTGGCATCCGACGTGGCCGCCGGCAGGTCGACGGGCTGGCGCGCCAGATAATACCGCCCCTTGGTGGCAACACCGATGGCCACAGCGGAGCCGAGTGCCGTGACAAAGGCGATCGGCGCGGCATAGGCCTGCGCCATGACGCCGAAAATGCCGGAAAAACACAGCAGGGCAACGAACGACGCCAGCGCCATCGAACCGCAGCCGACGGGGTTGAAGTTGTAGAGATAAGCGCGCTTGAACTCCGGGAATGCCGGGCTGACTCCGATCGGCTTGAGGATGGCGAGGTCGGCAAAGATCGAGCCTACCCAGGCAGCGGCGATGATCGAATAGACCGCCAGCACCAGCTCCAGCGTCTGGAAAATGCCGAGCAGCATCAAAAGCAGCGAGATCAGGATGTTGAACACCAGCCAGACGACCCGGCCGGGGTGGTAATGGGTGACGCGCGAGAAGAAATTGGACCAGGCCAGCGAACCGGCATAGGCATTGGTGACGTTGATCTTGACCTGCGAGATCAGCACGAAAACGGCGGCCAGGGTGAGCACGACGCGCGGGTCGGCGCTGACATATTCATAGGCGATGATGTACATGTGGATGGGTTCGAGCGCCGTCGAGCGCGACAGCCCGGCCTGGATGGCGAGCACCGCGAGCAGGCTGCCGCACAGTATCTTGAAACCGCCGACGACGATCCAGCCCGGCCCTGCGGCAATCACCGCCGCCCACCAGCGGAAACGGTTCTCACGCGTCTTGTCAGGCAGGAAGCGCAGATAGTCGACCTGTTCGCCGATCTGGATCGACAGCGCGCACAGAACGCCGATGGCCGAGCCGAAGGCCAGGAAGTTGAACCCCTCGCCTGCCACATCGCTGCCGACGAAAGCCGCCCACTCGTTCAGCGTGTCGGGATGGGCAAACAGGATGTAGGCGAAGGGCGCCAGATGCATGGCGATCCAGATCGGCTGCGACAGCAGCTGCAGCTTGCTGATCAGCGTCACGCCCATGAAGGTGATGGGGATGATGACCACCGAGGAGATGACATAACCCAGCACCAGCGGCACATCGGCGAACAGGTGGAGCGCCTGCGCCATGATCACGCCTTCGAGAGCAAAAAAGATGAAGGTGAATGTCGCGTAGATCAGCGAGGTGATCGTCGAGCCGATATAGCCAAAGCCCGCGCCGCGCGTCAGCAGGTCCATGTCGATGTTGTGGCGGCTGGAATAATAGGCGATCGGCAGGCTCGTCACGAAGACGAACAGGCAGGTTACCAGGATCGCCGGAAAGGCGTTGGCGAAGCCGTAGCTCAGCGTGATCGCGCCGCCGATGGCCTCAAGGGCGAGAAATGAAATGCCGCCGAGTGCTGTGTTGGCAATGACGAATGGCGACCAACGGCGAAACGACCGGGCCGCGTATCGGAGTGAATAATCCTCCAGCGTCTCGTTGGCGATCCAGGAGTGGTAGGATCGCAAGGCCGGCAGTTGCGGCGTTTCCATCACGCGCAGCCTTCACGCGCCATAGCTCCGCGCGGCAATCGGCACATGAAACCGCCCCTCCTCGAACATGCCCCCGCCAAATGATCACACAAACCAAATGGCGAGGCCAGCCCGTCCGGCAACGTCGGAGCATGAGCGGCCATCGGCGCAAACGCTTTGCATGGGGGCAGCGACGGTGTGCGGCTGAATCCTGCGCGAAGTTCGGCTTGCCAACGCGATCCGGGACGTGCCGCGGCCAGACCGGGCAAGGCCTAAGTTATGGAAGCTATGCAGCCTCGCTGCGGCTCGTCAGGTCGACGGCGGCGAAAGCGTCGCGCAACACCTGCGGCCCGGCACCCGGCTTGTTGGCGTCGGTCGACAGAACCTGACGGTAGCGCCGCGCGCCCGAAAGACCGTGGAACAGCCCGACCATATGGCGCGTGACATGACCGAGACGACCGCCTGATGCGATATGCCGCCCGGCATAGTCGGCCATGGCGTCGATCAGCACCGCATAGTCCATCTTGTGGGCCACTTTGCCATTCAGCAATGCGTCGACACCGCCGAGCACGCTCGGCGTGTGATATGCAGCACGGCCGAGCATCACGCCATCGACCTTGTCGAGATGGTCGCGGCTTTCGTCCAAGCTCTGGATGCCGCCATTGATGCCGATGAATTTGTGCTGGTAACGTGCTTTCAGGCGGTAGACCCGGTCATAGTCGAGCGGCGGGATTTCGCGGTTTTCCTTTGGACTGAGCCCTTCCAGCCACGCCTTGCGGGCATGCACCCACAGCGCGTCGGTGCCGGCAGCAAAAACCATGTCGGCAAGAATATCAAGCGCCGGCTCGGGGTCCTGGTTGTCGACGCCGATACGGCACTTTACCGTGACTGGAATGCTGACCACAGCTTTCATCGCCGAAACGCATTCGGCGACGAGCTCCGGCGTCTTCATCAGGCAGGCACCGAATGTGCCCGACTGCACACGGTCGGACGGGCAGCCGACATTGAGGTTGATCTCGTCATAACCGAAGCCTTCGCCGATGCGCGCGGCTTCCGCCAGCTTGGCCGGATCGGAGCCGCCGAGCTGAAGCGCGATAGGGTGTTCGACGGCATCGAAACCAAGCAGGCGCTCGCGCGGACCGTGGATGACGGCATCGGCCACCACCATCTCGGTGTAAAGCAGCGCATCGCCGGTGATCTGCCGATGGAAATTTCGGCAGCATCGATCGGTCCAGTCCATCATCGGTGCGACGGCGACGATTTTCGTGCCGTCGGCGTAGAGCTTGGTCATAAGGTCTCGAATGTATGTGGGGCGGCAATCGCCCTCTAGATAAGGCCGCTCCCTACCACAACAAGGCACGGAAGGCCAAATCCGACCGGTCCCGCCCAAAAGGCGGCGCGACAGCCTCGGACGTCAGCCGTCCGCTTGGCTTGGTTTGGGCTCGGGCCGCGTGCCGACATAAACGGCGCCTGCGACAAAGATCAGTGACACGCCGACCGCCACCCACGGACCAGGCTTGCTCAACCAGAACAGGCCGTAGCCGAGGGCCATGCCTGTCCAGGCCATGATCTTGGCCCGGCGCGGGATGGCACCCTGTTCGCGCCAGGCGCGTAAGGGCGGGCCGAAAGTCGCATGGCCGAGCAGCCATCCCTCGAAGCGCGGCGACGAGCGACCAAAGCACCAGGCAGCCAGGATAATGAAGATCGTGGTCGGCATGACGGGCAAGAAGGCGCCGACAATGCCGAGCGCCAGCATCAGCAGACCGAGCGCGAAATAGACGCCGCGCTTGGCGCTCGAACTCATCGCACCAGCGCGTCGCAAAAGCTGCTTCATCGCGTCGCCGCCAGCCCAGCCGAACCCTCAGCGCCGGACGATGATACGGCTGTCGACGTCCTTGATGTCGCGCAGGCCGCAGAAGGCCATGGTGATATCGAGCTCCTTGCGGATAATGTCGAGGCACGCGGTCACGCCCGCCTCGCCGCCGGCGCCGAGGCCATAGAGGAACGAGCGGCCGATGAACACGCCCTTGGCGCCAAGGGCCACGGCCTTGAGCACGTCCTGGCCGGAGCGGATGCCGCCATCCATCAGCACCTCGATGCGGTCGCCGACAGAGTCGACGATGCCGGGCAGCGCCGAGATCGAGGAAACCGCGCCGTCGAGCTGGCGGCCGCCATGGTTGGAGACGATCAGCGCGTCGGCGCCGCTTGCCACGGCCTTCTCGGCGTCTTCGGCATCGAGGATTCCCTTGAGGATCAGCTTGCCGCCCCACTGCTCCTTGATCCACTTCACGTCGTCCCAACTGAGCGCCGGGTCGAACTGTTCGGCGGTCCATGACGACAGCGACCGCAGATCGGTGACGCCCTTGGCGTGACCGGCGATATTGCGGAAGGTGCGCCGGTTGGTGCGCAGCATGTTGAGGCACCAGCGCGGCTTGGTCGCCAGATTGATGATGTTGGCAACCGTCATGCGCGGCGGCGTCGACAGGCCGTTGACGATGTCCTTGTGGCGCTGGCCGAGAATCTGCAGGTCGAGCGTCAGCACCAGGGCCGAGCATCTGGCAGCCTTGGCGCGACGGATCAGGTTCGAGACGAATTCGCGGTCGCGCATCACATAGAGCTGGAACCAGAATGGCTTCGACGTATTTTCGGCGATGTCTTCGATGGAGCAGATGCTCATCGTCGACAGCGTGAACGGAATGCCGGCCTTCTCTGCAGCGCGTGCGCCATGAATCTCACCGTCGGCATGCTGCATGCCGGTTAGGCCGGTCGGCGCGATCGCCACCGGCATCGACACCGTCTCGCCGGCCATCGTCGTTTCAAGCGTACGGTCGCGCATGTCGACGGCAACGCGCTGGCGCAGCTTGATCGGCACGAAGTCGCTCTCATTCTCGCGATAGGTGCTCTCGGTCCAAGAGCCGGAATCGCAATAGTCGTAGAACATGCGCGGCACCCGGCGCTTGGCGATGGCTCGAAGATCGGCGATCGAGGTAATCGGACGCGCCATTCCACTATGCTCCAGGATGCTGATGACCGGCGGCATGTAAGCCGCCTTCGCGACCGATGCCAAGGCCTGACCGGCAAGATGTCTGTCCGGAAATCGCAGACTTTCGTTCTATGCCCGGTGTTCGAGGATGTTGACGATGTTGCCGAACGGGTCGCGGACAAAAAACCGCCTGACGCCCCAGGGCTCATCGGCAAGATCGTAGACGATCTCAAGGCGCGCGGCCTTCACCCTGTCATAGAGCTCATCGACATTGTCGACCTCGATCGAAAGCAGCGGTACAGGCGTACCCGCCCCACCTTCGCTGGCAACGCCGAGCTGCGGTGTCATCGTGCCGCCGGTGCCGAAGGTCAGGATCCAGCCGTGATCCATGAGAATGTCGAGCCCGAGCAGGTCGCCGTAGAATGCTTGTGCCGCCCTGGGCTCCGCTGCGTGTAGATTGGCGACGATGCGACGAACGGCCATGTCGTGTTTCCTTTCTGACGTCAAAAGGGGCCCGGAGGCCCCTCTCGGCATTTTTTGCGTTTGCTGGCCCTCAGGCGTTGGCGGCCATGACCGCACGTTTGGCCATCACCACCACCAGGTTGGCGCGATACTCCGGTGTGGCATGGATGTCACCCATCAGGCTGCCTGACGGAACCGTCACCCCCTCCAGCGCCGATGCCTCGAACTTCCTGGTCAGCGCCGCCTCGATCTCCTTGGAGCGGAACACGCCATCGTCGCCTGCCCCGGTGACTGCCGCACGCACGCCATCCTTGCCCTTGGTTACGAACACGCCGGTCATGGCATAACGCGACGCCGGGTTCGGGAACTTGGCGTAGCCCGACCTGGCCGGCGCGGTGAAGGTGACGGCGGTGACGATCTCGTCGTCCTTGAGCGCTGTTTCGAACAGGCCCTTGAAGAATTTGTCGGCGGCGATCTGGCGCTTGTTGGTGACGATGGTCGCGCCCAGCGCCAGCAGCGCCGAGGGGTAGTCGGCCGCCGGATCGTTGTTGGCGACCGACCCGCCGATGGTGCCGCGATGCCGGACGGCGGGATCGCCGATGTGGCTGGCGAGATGCGACAAGGCCGGGCAGACCTTTTTCAGCTTCTCGTCATTGGCGACGTCGAAATGCGTCGTCGCCGCACCGATGGTGACGTTCTTGCCCGAGACCTTGATGCCCTTGAGGTCGGCGATGTGGTTCAGGTCGACCAAGTCCGAGGGGGCTGCGAGCCGTGTCTTCATCGCCGGGATCAGCGTCATGCCGCCGGCGAGATATTTGGCGTCACCGCTCTTGATCTTCTTGGCGGCGTCCGCGACCGAGGTGGCGCGATGATAGTTGACGGAATACATGGTGCGTCCTCCTCAGTGCTTCGTGCCGGCGCGCAATGCGGCCCAGACCTTGCCCGGCGTCGCCGGCATGGTCAGGTTGTCGTGGCCGAGCGCATCGGTGATGGCGTTGATGACCGCCGGCGGCGAACCGATGGCGCCGGCCTCGCCGCAGCCCTTGATGCCGAGCGGATTGCTCGGACAGGGCGTGTTCGACGTCGATATCTGGAACGACGGCAGATCGTCGGCACGCGGCATGGTGTAGTCCATGTAGCTTGCCGTCAGAAGCTGGCCGCTGGCGTCATAGACAGCGCCTTCCAGCAGCGCCTGGCCGACGCCCTGGGCGATGCCGCCATGCACCTGCCCTTCGACGATCATCGGATTGATGATGTTGCCGAAATCGTCGGCAGCGACGAACTGGACGATATCGGTCTTGCCGGTCTCGGGATCGATCTCGACCTCGCAGATGTAGCAGCCGGCCGGGAAGGTGAAGTTCGACGGATCGTAGAATGCCGTCTCCTTCAGGCCGGGCTCCATGCCTTGCGGCAGGTTGTGTGCGGTATAGGCGGCAAGCGCCATCTGGAACCACGGCACATTCTTGTCGGTGCCGGCGACCTTGAGCTGGCCGTTCTCGATGACGATGTCACCCTCGTCGGCCTCGAGCAGATGTGCTGCGATCTTCTTGGCCTTGGCCTCGACCTTGTCGAGCGCCTTGACGATCGCCGACATGCCGACTGCGCCCGAGCGCGAGCCATAGGTGCCCATGCCCATCTGCACCTTGTCAGTGTCGCCATGGACGATGGAGACACTGTCGAGCGGCACGCCGAAGCGTGAGTTGACGAGCTGGGCGAAGGTCGTCTCATGGCCCTGGCCGTGGCTGTGCGAGCCGGTCAGAACCTCGATGGTCCCGACGGCATTGACCCGCACCTCGGCGGATTCCCACAGGCCGACACCTGCGCCGAGCGACCCCACCGCCGCCGACGGCGCAATGCCGCAGGCCTCGATGTAGCAGCTCATGCCGATGCCGCGCAGCTTGCCTTTCTTGGCCGCCGCAGCCTTGCGCTTGGCAAAGCCGGCATAGTCGGCCTGCTTCATCGCAGCGTCGAGCGAGGCGCCATAATTGCCGGCGTCGTAGCACATGATGACGGGCGTCTGGTGCGGGAACTGGGTGATGAAGTTGGTTCGCCTGAGTTCGGCCGGCGACACGCCGAGCTCGCGCGCGGCAATCTCCATGGTGCGCTCGAGCACGAAGGTGGCTTCAGGCCGGCCTGCCCCGCGATAGGCATCGACCGGTGCGGTGTTGGTATAGACGGTGCGCACATTGCCGTAGATCGCCGGGATGTTGTACTGGCCCGACAGCAGCGTGGCGTAGAGATAGGTCGGCGTCGCCGAGGAAAATAGCGACATGTAGGCGCCGAGATTGGCGACCGTGTCGACTTTCAGCCCAACGATCCTGTTGTTCTTGTCGAAACCCATCTCGACAGTGGTGTGATGGTCGCGGCCATGGGCGTCGGTGAGGAAACTCTCGGTGCGATCGGCCACCCACTTGACCGGCACGCCGGTCCGCTTCGAGGCCCACAGGCAGACGATTTCCTCGGGATAGATGTAGATCTTCGAGCCGAAGCCGCCGCCGACGTCGGGTGCGATGACACGCAGCTTGTTTTCCGGCGCGACGTTGTAGAACGCGCTCATTACCAGTCGGGCGACATGCGGGTTCTGCGAGGTCGTCCAGCAGGTGTAGTGATCCTCGGCCTTGTCGTAGTGGCCAAGGGCCGCGCGCGGCTCCATCGCATTCGGAACCAGCCGGTTGTTGACGATGTTGAGCCGGGTGATGTGGGCAGCCGACTTGAGGGCGGCGTCGGTCGCAGCTTCGTCGCCGATGCCCCAGTCGAAGATCAGGTTGCCGTCGGCTTCGGGATGAAGCTGCGGCGCGCCCTTGGCGAGCGCATCGACCGCATCGGCAACCGATTTGCGTTCCTTGTAGGTGATCTCGACAGCTTCGGCGGCGTCGCGCGCCTGGCCCTTGGTGTCGGCCACCACCACCACGACGGCATCACCGACATAGCGCACCCGGTCGACCGCCAGCGGCGACCACGCACCCATCTTCATCGGCGAACCATCTTTGGAATGGATCATCCAACCACAGATCAGGTTGCCGATGCCGTCGGCCTTGAGCTGCTTGCCGGTCAGCACGCCGATGACACCCGGCATCGCCTCGGCCTTTTTGGTGTCGATCTTCTTGATGTCGGCATGGGCGTGCGGGCTGCGCACGAATGCCGCGTGTTTCATGCCCGGCACGACCATGTCGTCGACATAACGTCCGGCGCCTGTGATGAATCTCTTGTCTTCCTTGCGCGCAACCCGCGCGCCGATGCCTTCGATTCCCATTTCAGTTCCTCCCGAACTCAAAAAGCAGATGGCGAATGGTGGCTATGGAAGGAGATCGCGAAGGCGTAAGGGACCATGTCCCTGCGCCCTTCGCTCCCCGCCCCTATGCCGCCTTTTTCGCCTTGCTCTTGGACGCCTTCGACATCGTTTTCGAAGCGGCGAGGATCGCCTTGACGATGTTGTGGTAACCTGTGCAGCGGCAGATGTTGCCTTCGAGCTCCGCGCGCACGGTCGCCTCGTCGAGGCCTTCGGGATGCCTGCGGATCATGTCGGTCGCCGTCATGATCATGCCCGGCGTGCAAAAGCCGCACTGCAGGCCATGATGTTCCTTGAACGCCGCCTGGACGGGATGAAGGTCGGCGCCATTGGCGAGGCCTTCGATGGTGGTAACGGTCGAACCCGAGGCCTGTACCGCAAGCATCGAGCAGGACTTCATCGCCTTGCCGTCAACGTGGACGACGCAGGCACCGCATTGCGACGTATCGCAACCGACATGCGTTCCGGTCAGCCCCAAATGCTCACGCAGGAAATGAACGAGAAGCGTGCGGTCCTCCACCGCGCCGCTGACCTTTCGGCCATTCACGACCAAAGATACCTCCGACATGAAACCTCCCATGTTGCCGCGACCGGCTAGGCAGACCCCGCACCAGTCAGGTGAGCAAATCCTATCTGTGCAAATGCAGGCTGCAAGCGCCTTTTTGGATCCAGACACGCAATGCGTGCATGCCAGCGCAGAAAAGACGCCTGATCGCGGCCGCTTCGACTTCAGCCAACTTGCAGCCCAGCCAGCAACGGCCACTTCCCAGGCTGCAGATTGCAAGTGGCCAGACTGCAGATTGCAAGTGGAATGCGCGCGCGGATCGTGCCAAAAGCCGTCATCACGTTTGCGGGAGGCCCTGCTTGGTCAACTTCGTCATCTCTCCGCCCGAGCCAGCTTCGGTCGCCATTTCAGGATCTTCGCACCGGTTTCCGGTACGGCGCATCTTCTGCGTCGGCCGCAACTACGCAGCGCATGCCCGCGAAATGGGCAAGGATCCCGATCGCGAGCCGCCGTTCTTCTTCGGCAAGCCGGCAGATTCTGTCGTCGACAGCGGCACGACGATCCCCTATCCGCCGCTGACCGGCGACCTGCACCACGAGATCGAGCTTGTCGTCGCCATCGCCAAGGGCGGATCGAACATCGCCGCGGCCGACGCGCTCGACCACGTCTGGGGCTACGGCGTCGGCATCGACTTGACCCGCCGCGACCTGCAGGACGCAGCCAAGAAACTCGGTCGCCCCTGGGACTGGGGCAAGGGTTTCGACCGCGCGGCACCATGCGGACCGCTGGTGTCGGTGTCCGACATCGGCCACCCCGACAAAGGCCGGGTGTGGCTCGCCGTCAATGGCGAAACCAGGCAGCAAGGCGACCTCTCCGAACTGATCTGGTCGATCCCCGAAGTGATCGCCATCTGCAGTGAATCGATGGAACTGAAGGCCGGCGACCTAATCTACACCGGCACGCCGGCGGGCGTCGGCGCAGTCAAGCCAGGAGACCGCATGACAGGCGGTGTCGACGGCGTCGGCGAGATCGAGATTTCGATCGCTGCACGGTAACTGGCGGGCGGCGGCTCAGGCCGTCGCCTTCTTGCGCTTTTCGTAGAGCATGACGAGCGTTTCGGCGACGAGCGCCGGCTTGTCCTCGCCTTCGATCTCGATGGTGTTTTCGGCCTTGAGCAGATATTGGCCCGGGCCCTTGTCGTCCATCGACATCAGCACGGTGCGCAGGCGCACCCGCGAGCCGACCTTCACCGGCGAGATGAAACGCACCTTGTCGAGGCCATAGTTGAAGGCAGCAAGCGTATTCTCGGGCACCACGCCGATTTCCTGGACCAGCGCGCCAATCAGCGACAATGTCAGGAAGCCATGCGCCACCGTGGTGCGGAACGGACTGCGCCGTTTCGCCCTTTCGGGATCGACGTGGATCCACTGGCGGTCGCCGGTGCAGTCGGCAAAGGCATCGATGCGGCTCTGGTCGACAAGCACCCAATCGGAAACGCCGAGTTCCTGCCCGATATTTTCGCGCAATTCCTCATAGGTCTCGATGGGCTTCCGCACGCTTCCCTCTCCTCACATAAGCTGGCCAAGTGGGCGTTGGGGACCATAAACGAGGCGCGTTTGTCAACCTCCAAGCGCAGCGGAAAGGGCTATTCCGCAGCCTCGCGCTCTGGCAGATCGTCGGTTCTCTCGGGGTCGCCGGGGGCTGTTTCGCAGCCGAGTTCGGGGAACGCCACCGAGCGCTTGCCGTGGAAATCGGTGCGCACGACAACCAGCCCCTGCTCCTCGAAATAGGTCAGCAGCCGCCGTGCCCGGCGCGCCGAATGGCTGCCATAGGCATGCGCGATCGCAGCGTCGGATGGGCAAGGCGCGCCTTTGACCGCTGCCTGGGCAACGATCAGGAACACCGCCTGCAGATCCTCGGGAAGTGTCACGGACATGCCGAGGGCCTGTTGCCAGGTATCGCTCGACGCGGTTTCTTCATCGATGCCCGAACGCGCCACCGCGTAGCGGCGGCGGAACATCGACAGCGGCGGCGGCTCGCCCTGCATCCGCTTGATGCGGCAGCGGACGAGAAAATCCTGGTACAGCACGGCGTCCGTACGGAACGCCGCGTCGGGATCCTCGACCATCTCGCGCACGATGGTATCGATCAGGGCCTCGCGCTCGGCTTCATCGAACAGCGGGAAGATCGGCTCGGCAACGGGCGCCGAGGCCTCGGCGCGCACCTGGGAAAGCTGGGCGATGATGTCGGCCGTGGGCGTCGGCGCAGGCGGCGCCGTGCGCCGGACCGTCTGGCGCGTTTCCAGCGGCGCCGGCGCAAAGATCAGGTCGCGCGTGTCTTCGCTGGCGTCGGGCAGTGGCATCAGCTTGGGGCTGACCGAACGTGCCGAGGTCTCGACCGGGCCGATGGCGACCGGCAGCGGCCGGCGCGACATCGCCGGTCCAAGCGCGATGAAATTGCCGCGCGCCAGATCGCGGAACATTTCGGCCTGGCGCCGCTCCATGCCGAGCAGGTCGGCGGCGCGCGCCATGTCGATGTCGAGGAAGGTGCGGCCCATCAGGAAGTTGGACGCCTCGGCGGCGACGTTCTTGGCGAGCTTGGCCAGGCGCTGGGTGGCGATGACGCCGGCCAGGCCGCGCTTGCGGCCGCGGCACATCAGGTTGGTCATCGCGCCAAGTGAGATCTTGCGGGCTTCGTCGGAGACCTCGCCGGCGATGGCCGGCGCAAACAGCTGCGCCTCGTCGACCACGACCAGAACCGGGTACCAGAAATCACGCTCGGCATCGAACATGCCGTTCAGGAACGCTGCGGCACCACGCATCTGCTGCTCGACGTCGAGGCCCTCGAGATTGAGCACGACCGATACGCGATGCTGGCGGATTCGGCCGGCAATGCGGGTCAGTTCGGCTTCGGTGCGCTGGGCATCGACGACGACATGTCCGAACTTGTCGGCGAGCGTGACGAAATCACCCTCGGGGTCGATGACGCACTGCTGCACCCACGGCGCGCTCTGTTCGAGCAGGCGACGCAACAGATGCGACTTTCCCGAGCCCGAATTGCCTTGAACCAGCAAACGGGTCGCCAACAGTTCTTCGAGATCAACCTGAGCCTTCGTCCCCCCGGACGCCGCCCCCATCTCGATGCCTACCTTCATCCTCTACCCCAGTTGAACCCTGCTGCGCCGGTCCGCGAGTCCGTATCGATTCGCGGAAGCCACAATAGCCGGATTCAAAGTGTTAAAGCGTCTTTGTGCGCCCGGACGGACGCACCACGCTCCGATGGTGATCGCCCTTCAATAGCATCCGATCGCGGGCAATGCGCGAGCCCTCTCGCGAAACCCACAAGAGAGCTGAGGTCAGGACTGGATCGGCACGGCTACTTCTTCTTGTCGAAGCTGTCGCGGATTTCCTCGATCGATTCATGGATGCGGCTGCGCAGGATATCGACGGATTCCGTGCCCGACTTGCGTACGATGGAGGCTACCTCGCCGGCATTCTTGACGGCAGCCTCGAATGAGCGCTTGGCGAAGTCGGCCTGCCTGGAAATCAGCTCCTGCGGGTTGCCTGGCGCCCGAAGCCCCTGGGCGGCCTCGGTGATCTCATGCAAGGCTTCCTGCAGCATCTCGCGCTGCTTCGCCACCAGCGACGAGGCTCCGGAGGCCGTCGCCTTGACCGATTGTTCCAGCGCTTCGAGATTCTTGCGGTGATGGCCGATGATCGTGTCGACATCGACCGCGGGCATCTTCAGGTCGCGCCCGAATTTCGAAAACATGTCCATGAAGGATTCCGGTTCCGGCTTCTTCGCCATGGCTCGCTCCCGTTTGGCTCCGGGCGTCCCCCGGAGGTCGCCAGGTCAGCATAGACGAGCAAGGCGGCCGGTCAATTCGCAAGTACCAGCAACTCGAGTGAATACAGCGCGAGGCCGGCAAGACCACCGATCAGCATGCCGTTGAAGCGGATATATTGCAGGTCGCGGCCGATGTTGATCTCGATCAGCCGGGTCAGCTGGCCGAGATCCCAGCGCTTGACCTGTTCGGAGATGAAACCGGAAACACCGCTTTTCTGGCTTTCGACGAACGAGGCGAGTGCCACGACGAAACCGGCATTCATGTCGGCGCGGATATCGGGGTCGCGCGCCAGGTTCTGGCCGACTTCGACGAACAGGCTGGTCAGGTGCCTTCGCGTCATCGAATTGGGCGACGCGACATCCTGCTCGATGAAGCCGCGCATGCTTTTCCAGACATCCTGCGCCAGCCCGCGCAATTCCGGTCGGGCGAGGAAGTTGCGCTTCAGCTGCTCGGCCCGCCTGGCATAGTCAGGCGAATGGCGAAGCTGGTCGATGAAACCGTGGACGAACTGGTCGAACTCGCCGCGCAGCGGATGGTCGGGATCGCCCCTGACATCTTCAAGCAGCGTCGCTGCCGACGCCACGATCCGCTTGAGCAGATAGGCATCGGCCCGGAACAGATTGAACACCGACGGCAGCTCTTCCCTGATCTTCTCGCGCAGCACGGCCAGAGCCTGCTCGTCGCTGAGGAAATTGCCGATGATCTTGGTGAACTCGTCGAGCAGGCGCTGGTGGCGGCGGTCTTCGGTGAAGGCTGTCAACAGCTCCGCCACCAGCGGTGCGACCTCGACCTTGCCGATGCGCTCCAACATACGCCGCGTCGCGAAATCCCGCAGGCCCGAGCCTTCGATCGCCTGCAGCATCTGCGGCACCAGCCGGCCGACAAAAACCGACAGCCCCTCCGCTCTTTGGCGGTCCGACAGCCAATCGGCGACGAGCGCTGCGAAATCCACTTCCTTGAGCTTCTGCCGCACCGGCTCCGGCGCCAGGAAGTTGGATTCGATGAAACGGCCGAGATTGTCGGCGATCCGGTTTTGATTGGATGGAATGATTGCCGTATGCGGGATCGGCAGGCCGAGCGGCCGCTGGAACAGCGCCACCACGGCATACCAGTCGGCGAGGCCGCCGATCGTCGCCGCCTCGGCAAAGGCGGCGACAAAACCGAGCCACGGCCAGCGCCCCTGCAGCGACTTGGCGAGGGCAAAGATGGCAACGCAGACAACCAGTGCGCCGGTTGCGATGAACTTTGTCCGCCGCAGGGCGGACAGTTTTGCCGCCTCGTCGGCACTCAAGGCGCGCAAGGCCGTGGGCATGGCGTCGCCGTTTGCTGCAACCATTCCAGGTCCGTCCTTGCTCATATTCTACCCTCGCATGCGGCGGCGGGTCGACGCGACAAACATGTCTCATGCCGGTCAGATATCGAGACGGCGCGCCCGATTACAACCCTTCCGGCAAATCAGATGTCCTTCTCTTGAATAAACAGAGCACGCGGTTTATTATTAACCAATGCGCCCGATCCCGATTGCCCGACGCACCAACGCCATACGCCTCAAGGCCAGGCTGGTAGCTTTCGCCCGGCGTCATCCGTGGCTCCACGCGTCACGCCACGTGATACTGGCCACGACAGAAGTGCTGGCCGGCATGTTGGGCGTCGGTGCGATTTTCGCCTTGCTGATCCCGAACATCGACTGGTCGTGGATCCCCTGGCCAAGCCTCGACCTGTCGTGGATGCGCGGCTTCTGGCCGGAGTGGCTGACTTTGCGCAGGCTTTGGCCCTCATGGCTGCATGTCGATCTGCCGGACTGGCTTAAGCCCGTGCTTGCCTGCATGAAGTGGGTCGTCCCGATTATGGCAGCGATTGTCGTAAGCTTCACTGAAATCAAGCGCCGGCGCCGCCGCAAGACCTCACGCCAGTGGCAGTCGCAGGATGAATGAGCCGATGAACAAAAGCATCCGCATCTCGCTCACGGGAGCTGCCCATGCGCACGGTTGACCCCGCAAAGCACGAGGCGAAGCGCCGCCATATCCTTGCCGCAGCCGCCGAGTGCTTCGCCACCAAGGGGTTTGAAAGCACGCGCACTGCCGACATCTGCGCTTCGGCAGGCATGAGTTCGGGCAACCTGTTTCACTACTTCCCCTCCAAGCAGGCGATCTTCTTGGCGATCTTCGAACAGGACGGGCGCGACAATGCCGCCCTGTTCGAGCAGGCAGCGACCGCCCACGATGCGCTCGAGGCGCTTTTGGGTTTCGCCGAATTCATGGTCGCGCAGACAGATTACCCGCATCTGGCAGGACTGATGCTCGAGGTGATCGCCAACGCAAAACGCGACGCGGAGTTCGCCGCCCTGCTCGACCGCAACGACCGCGCAAACCGCGACGGCGTGACGATGCTACTGAGACGGGCAGCTGAGGCCGGCCAGATCGACCCGACGCTCGATCCAGTGGCGACCGCCAACTGGATCATGGTGCTGATCGAGGGGGCATTCGTGCGCTCCTCGGCCGACGCCGGCTTCCAGCCCTACAGAGAAAAAGCCAGCTTGCGGCGCATCATCATCCGCTTCCTGGCACCTGGAGCCGACACCGCGAGCTGACTGGGAGCCGACCAGGGATCGGCGACACAGGCTGAACAATGATGGAGATTGAATATGGCGAACGAAACCGTTCCGGCCAACAGGACAACTGCATCTGGACGCCGGCAGATCATCAAGGGCGGCGCAGCGATCACCGCCGGCCTGGCGCTGGTTTCTGTCGGCCTGAGCCGGGCCAAGGCGACCGGGACTTCAAGAGCTACGGCACCAGACAGCCGCAAGCCTTTGAGCCTATGCGGCATAGTCTACGACACTGGCACCAACTACTGGCCGGGCCAGCTGTCGCGGCAGATCTGGAACCGGGCAGTGGTGCAGGAGGAAATGCGCGTCATTCGCGCCCAGCTTCTCTGCAACGCGATCAGTATTTCTGGCACCAACATCCAGCGGCTCGAACAGGCTGCGACGGCAGCTTTCGGCCAGGGGCTTCAGGTATGGATGCAGCCGCGGCTGTTCGACGCCAGCAGGCAGGACATGCTGACCTATCTCGGCGAGATCGCAACGATGGCCGAGACACTTGGGCAGCGCCACGGAAAACTCGTCCTCAATGTCGGCTGCGAGCTTTCAATGTTCACCCAAGGCTTCGTCGAGGGCGGCAACTTCCAGGAGCGCATGGCGACGCTGCAAGCCTCTCCGGTTCCGCTGTTTCCTGACATCAACAAGGCGCTCGGCGAGCACCTGGCTCAGGCAAGTGAGATTGCCCGCAAGCACTTCAAGGGTGAGATCACCTACAGCCCGATCCCCTGGGAGGACGTCGACTGGAAGCTGTTCGACATCGTATCGGCCAACTACTACCGCGACGCCGACAACCGCTCGACCTATGTGGAGGGCCTGCGCGAGCTGCGGCGCCACGGCAAGCCGGTGGTCATCACCGAATTCGGCTGCAGCACCTTCGAAGGGGCCGAACAGCGTGGCGGAATGGGTTTCGACATCATCGACTTTGAGCAGGACCCGCCACGGATCAAGGACGGTCATGTCAGGAGCGAGCAAACGCAGGCAACCGAGATAGGCAACCTGCTGCGCCTCTATAAGGAAGAAGAGATCGACGGGGCCTTCGTCTACCAATTCCTGTCGGAGGGTGAAGTGCATTCGCCCGATGCGCGCTACGACCTCGACATGGCCAGCCACGCCATCGTCAAATGTCACGGCATCGATCTCGCCAGAGGCAAGATCCGCTGGGAGCCAAAGCTGGCCTTCCACGACATCGCAAGGATTTATGGGCAGTCGTGAGCAGATCTTCTGACCCGCTCGGATGCAGTCAGGTAAGTGACGCTGCTCACCGAGACATGTGTCAGGCAGCAATGGCCTTGCCGGCACCGCGCCTGCCGAGAACGGCGGACGCGCGCCAATCGGCATCAAGGCCTGCCGCGCCGTCGAGTTCGATGATGCCGTTGGTTTCGCCCTGCTGGAAGCTGAGCTTGGCATCGAAACGCCGGGCCAGGGCCTTCATGGCGCTGTTGTTGGCGTGCGTCGTCACCTGCAGCCTGAGGTAGCCGAGCCCCCTCGCCTGGGCAACGAGGCGCTGGAACAACCGTCCGCCGATGCCCCGGTTCTGGATCTTGTGCTCGACACTGAAGGCAATTTCGGCCGTCGGCTCGCTCTCTTCGGCGCGTTCGTGCAGCTCGGCGGCGGCAAGTACCTTGTCGCCCTCGACATAGCCGATGACCGTCGCCCCCTCGCGGAAGCTGCGCTCGGCATAGGCTTGGAGAAAGCCGTCATGGGTCAGGCCGTTGAAGCGGTCGCGCCGGCTCTGGTCGTCAAGTCTCAGCAGATGTTCGGCAAAGCGGGGCAGATCGGACGGCCGCAACTGACGGATGACGCCCGTCAATGGCCTTTGTGTGCGTATGATCTGTTCCATGTCGCAGTCCTCATGGGTTCCTCCCTGAGTCTCCAACTCCCGACATCGCTAATATTGTGCAGCGCAGCATCAAAATCAACCGTTTTGACCTTTACGTAAATGCAAGGCTGCTATGCGCCACAAATATGACTATCTCCGTCATATATAATTTGAAACCCTGTCTGGAATTGTTCTAAGGTATGGGCCATATTAGCCGGACTCGCGGACTCAACGCAGAGCAAGGAACACGCAATGCGCCTCACACGCCAGACCAACTACGCCATGCGCATCCTGATGTATTGCGCGGCCAATGAAGGACGGCTGAGCCGCGTTCCTGAAATCGCCGCTGCCTATACGGTGTCGGAACTGTTCCTGTTCAAAATCCTGCAGCCGCTGGTCGAAGCCAAGCTGGTCGAGACGGTGCGTGGCCGCAACGGCGGCGTGCGCCTTGCCAAGCCGGCCGACCAGATCTCGCTCTTCGACGTCGTCCGCGTCACCGAAGAGAGCTTCGCCATGGCCGAGTGCTTCGAGAACGATGCCGCCGAGTGCCCGCTTGTCGACAGCTGCGGCCTGAATTCCGCCCTGCGCGAAGCGCTCAACGCCTTCTTCGAAGTGCTGGCGCGCTACACCATCGCCGATCTGGTCGCTGCACGTCCCAACATGCGCGACCTGCTCGGGCTGCACTTCCCCGAGCCCAGCGCCCTGGCCAGCTGACACGCCCTGGCCAAGTGCAAAGGCTTCAGGCCACGGCCGATTGCGGCAGCACGAACGGGATATCCCCCTGAGGCAGCGCACCGACGCGCAGCCGGCAGCCGAACACCTTTTCGATCAGACCATCGGTGAGCACGACCTGCGGGGCACCCGCGGCCGCAAGCTTGCCGCGATGCATGACGCAGATCTGGTCGGCATACATCGCCGTCAGATTGAGGTCGTGCAGGATCGCGACAACGCCGCCGCCGCGCCGCGCGAAATCGCGGGCGATGTTCATGATGATCAGCTGGTGCTTGATGTCGAGGCTCGACACCGGCTCGTCGAGGAACAGATAGCGCGGCTGCCCGTCCAGCACCGGCGCCCACACCTGGCACAAGACGCGGGCAAGCTGCACGCGCTGCTGTTCGCCGCCTGAAAGCTCCTGATAGAAGCGTCCGGCAAAGCCTTCGAGATCGACCCGGGCCAGCGCCCGCTCCGGCAGCCGGTCGTCCTCGCCCGCCAATGCGCCTGAGCGGCCGCCCGTCACGCCAAGCTTGACGATCTCGCGCACCGTGAAGGGAAATGACAGCGCCGTCGACTGCGGCAGCACCGCACGGATGCTTGCCGCTTCCCATGGCTTCAGCTTCACTGCGTCGCGCCCATTGAGCGATACCTGGCCCGAATAGGCCAGTTCGCCCGTCAGCGCTCTCAGGAAGGTCGTCTTGCCGGAACCATTGGGTCCGACGATCGCTGCCAGTTCACCCGGACGTACGGTGAAATCCACATCGCTGACGATGCGCGTGCTGCCGATCGACACCGAAACCTGGCGTGCTTCGATCATGAGTACCTCACAGTTCGCCGCATCAAAGATCGACGACGCCGCGCTTGCGCAGCAATATCCACAGGAAGAACGGGCCACCGACGGCGGCGGTGACGATGCCGATCGGCAACTCGGCGGGTGCCACGATGGTGCGGCTCACCGCGTCCGCCAGCAGCAGCAGGCATGCGCCCAGAAGCGCCGACGCCGGCAAGAGGTAGCGGTTGTCGGGTCCGATCGCCAGACGCAGCAGATGCGGCACGACGATGCCGACAAAGCCGATGCCGCCGCTGACCGCCACCGATGCGCCGATCGCCGCCGAAACCGCAACGATCGCGACATATTTCAGCCGCTGGACCGGAACGCCGAGATGGCTTGCCGTCGCCTCGCCCAAGGCAAGTGCATTCAGCCCCTTGGCCATGAAAGGCGTCGTCGCCAGGGCCAGGACGATGATCGGGCCGGCACCCGCGATCTTCAGCCAGGTCGCGCCGGCCAGCGAGCCGAGCTGCCAGAATGTCAGGTCGCGCAATTGCCTGTCGTCGGCGATGTAGACCAGCACCCCGGTCAGGGCCATGGCCATCGCGCCCAGCGCGATGCCGGCCAAAAGCATGGTGGCGATCGAGGTGCGCCCCTGCCGCGTGGCGACATTGTAGAGGATGATGGTGGTGAGCAGGCCACCGCCAAATGCCGCGAATGGCAGCGCGTAGCTGCCGAGCAGCGCCGTGAACGGTCCAAGCACGGTCGCGCCCAGCACGATCACCGAGACAGCGCCAAGGCCCGCGCCTGCCGATACACCGACCAGGCCGGGATCGGCCAGCGGATTGCGGAACAGGCCCTGCATGACCGCGCCCGATACGGCAAGCGCTGCGCCCACCAGCATGCCCAGCACGATGCGCGGCAGGCGAATGTCGTAGACGATGACGCTGTCGCGCATCGACAACGCCTCATTGCCCGGCGTCGCGCCGAACAGCCAGCTGCGAACGAGCCCAAGCGCCGAGGCGTCGGATGCGCCCCATGTCAGGCTGAACAGCGCCGTTGCGGCCAGCGCCAGGGCAAGCAGGCCGATGACCAGCAAAGCACGAGCGGAGCGGTCGCCGTCGACACGGCGACCTCTCTCCTGCACGCCGGCGCCGCCGGCGATCGTTTCATCCACCACTGTCCTGGCCTTACTTCTTGACGGCGTCGCCATAGAGCGCAACGGCGAGGTCCTTGATCGCAGCTGCCGTGCGCGGGCCGAAGCCGAGCAGATAGGCGCCGTCCATGCGGATAACTCGCCTGGCCTGACCGGCCGGCGTCGAGGCGATAGCTGGATGGGCGAACAGCTCGTCGTCGGGGACTGCGGTGCCGCCGCCACGATCCATCATCAGGATCACATCGGGCCTGGCGGTGATCGCCGCCTCGTCGGTGAGCTGCTTGTAGCCAGGGTAGCCTTCGACCGCATTGACGGCACCGGCCAGCGCGATGATGCCGTCGGCAGCGGTATGGTTGCCGGACGCCAGGATTTTGCCGCCCTGCATGCTGAGGATGAACAGCACGCGTTTGCGCTCGCCTTGCGCAATGTCCTTGGTCAGCGCCTCGGCTTCCGACAGCTGCTTGCCGACGTCGGCGGCAAGCGCATCGGCCTTGGCGTCGGCGCCGAGCGCTTTGCCGACGACACGGATCTTCTGGAGGATGCCGTCGTGGCTGAAGCCTTCAGGCACCTGGATGTAGGGAACGCTCGCCTTCTTGAGGACGTCGATCGCTTCCTTCGGCCCACTGCCTTCGAGCGCCAGGATGCCGGTCGGATTGACCGACAAGACGCCTTCTGGCGACAGCGCCCTCATGTAGCCGACGTCGGGCAGCTTGAAGACTGCTTCCGGATAGACGCTGGTCGAGTCGCGGGCAACCAGTGCCTTCTCTTCGCCGAGCGCATAGACGATCTCGGTGATCGAACCGCCGACGGAAGCGACGCGGGCGCGGTCAGGGAAAACAGTGGCGCCCTCGACCGCCAAGGCGGCGGTCCCGGTTGCCAGAAGCAACGACAGGCCTAGTGCGGCTGAGCGAAGCAGCCGTTGGGGTGTCGACATCATCATGCTCCTCAGGCCGCGTTCTGCTGCGCAACAGGCAGCGCTTCGACCAGCTCGCGCCAATCCCCGCGCTCGTCGTGGCCTTCCTTACGCTTGCCGAAGAACTGGATGATCATCTCGCCATTGGCGTCATAGGCCTCGACCGAGGTGACATGGCCATCCTTGGTCGGCTTGCGAACCGCCCAGAGTTCCTGGACGTGATCGGTTCGGAGATGCAGGTGGAACGTCTCGTCCATCACGTTGAGCCACGGGCCCATCGGCTTGATGTTCTGGACCGAGCCGGAATGGATCTGGATGCAGCCATGGTTGCCGACGAAGCACATGATTAGCTGGCCGCTTGCCGCAGCCTTGTCGAAGACGGCCGGCAGCGCGCCATGTTCCAGCTTCCAGGCATAGTCCTGGCCGACCATGCGCATGGCCTGCTGGCGGCCGAGCTTGAGCGACTTCAGCATGCCGAAGAACTCATGCGTGTCGGTCAGCTTGCTCCAGCGGTCGCGCAACTCCTCAACACCGGTCGACGTCTCCTCGTCCGGCGACTTCACCACTGAAGGAACCGTCACGATCGACGGGTCTTGATTGTCGCTGATCAAGGTTTCGACCAGCTTCTGATATGCGTAGAGGTTAGAAGCCGGACGCAGGTGGATCTTGTGCACCGCCGTGCCGGCGGCGTCGAAGAACTGCAGGCTGCGGCGGATGTCGTCGCCGTCGCGCTTTTCGACGGCGAAGCCGTGAACCCAGGCCCTCGGAAAGATCCTGAGGTCGATCTGTTCACCGAGCACCATTGCGGCCTGGGTGCCGGGCACGACCTTGTCGTAGATGCCGATCTTTTCATGGACCGCGCTTTCGTTGCGGGTCAGGGCCATGACCTCGCCGACGGCCTCGATGCCGGCGAGCAGATCATTGACGCGCGGTTCGATGCGAACGACACCCTCGCCGCAATGCGCGGCCACCAGCTCAGCCTCGGAAATGCCGAGCTGGCTGGCGAGATCGCGCTCGCGCATCTTGGGGTTGTCAGTTCGCGCCCGCCTGATTTCGTGTGGGTTGGGCCTTACGCGCTGGTCCATTTGAAAACACCTACTTGTTGAGAATGAGCTTGCCCTGACGGGTAATCTTCAGGCGGTAGAGAGCGCCGCCATGGTCGATGCCGATCTCGAAATCACCGAGAAACAGCGACTCGCTGGTCAATGTTCTGACAGCGAGGGAACCGGCGATCGGACGCGCCGCAACCTGGCCTTCAGGCCGGCGGTATCCGTGCCGGAATTGGCCAGAACGGAAATGGTTCGGATTGTGCGAATTCATCTCATTCCACTCCTTCATCCGTCCGCCGCGCCGGAAAAGCCCGGACGAGGCCCTCATGCTTGAATCTATTAGTTGACTCGAACATTCATGTTTATTAGTCAGTGCAATACCGGAGTGATCAAGTCAAGATTTAAGACGCAGCCGGCGAGCGAAAAATTGCTAGCGAGCGAAAAGCAAGCCAGCACGAGACATTTTTGGAGTGGGACATGGGGCTAGTTGGTCGGAATAAGGCCGCTCTGCTGGGCGGAGCGGCAATGGCGGTGTTCGTGGGCGCGCATGCGGCTCACGCGCAGGAAGCCAAAACCACTGAGCAGGACAGGAAGCCGCGAGTCACAGTCCTGCAACGTCTCGTCGTCAGCGCCGGCGTCGCCAAGGTCGCCATCGATACGCCGCAGGCGGTGACCGTCGTGGAGCAGGAAGATATTGACCGCCTTCAGCCCGAGACGATCGGCGAAATCATCCGGGCGACGCCCGGCGTCAACGTGACGGGCTCCGACAGACTGCTTGGCCAGAGCTTCAACATCCGCGGCATCGGCGCGCCGGAAAACACCGGCGACGGCGGCCGCATCATCGTCAACGTCGATGGCGCGCAGAAGTTCTACGAGCAATATCGCCTGGGATCGTTCTTCTCGGACCCGGAACTCTACAAGCGCGTCGAAGTGCTCCGCGGGCCGGCCTCCTCGACGCTCTACGGTTCGGGCGCCCTCGGCGGCGTCATCAATTTCGAGACCAAGGATGCCTCCGATTTCATCGCCGAGGGACAGACCGGTGCCCTGCGCCTGAAGAGCTCTTGGAACAGTAACGGCAATGGCTACCTGGTGAATTCCGTGCTTGCCCAGCGGCTTGGCGACAACGCCGAGTTCCTTTTGACCGGCAACTACCGCGCTTCCGACCCTTACGAATCCGGCAACGGCAAGGAAGTCATCGGCACCAATTTCAAGGCCTGGTCCGGGCTCGCCAAGGGCACGTTCAATGTCGGCGACGAGGGCAAGCTTCGGCTTTCCTACCAGCAGTGGGATTCCGAGCTCGAAGATCAGCAGCTGTCGCAGACGAGCGGCGATGCGGGCTTCGGCCTGGTCGACCGCCACGTCGTCGACCGCACTGCTGCCGTGTCCTATGAAAATCCGTTCGCCGATAACGACGTGCTCGACCTGAAGGTGTCGGCGTCCTACTCCAACACCACCAACAAACAGCGCAATGCCAGCCTGCGGTCGTTTTGCAGCGCCGGCACGTTCGCGGTGGTCTGCGACTCGAACTATGGCTACGAGACCTGGCAGTTCAATGCCCAGAACACGATGGACTGGACTGGCGACGACTGGGCCAACCACCTGACCATCGGTTCCCAGTCGAGCTACCAGACCCGCAAGGCCGAGGCGTTCTTCAACAACGGCAACCTGTTTCCAGTCACCTTCCACCCGGAAGGCACCGACGTAAAAACCGGCGTCTTCGTCCAGAACGAGTTCATCTGGGACGAGCGGTTGACGATCACGCCCGGCATGCGCCTTGACTGGCACAAGCTGACGCCAGATGGCGCGCTGAACGCCCCTTCCAGCGACGACACGGCCTTCTCGCCGAAGATTGCAGCCCTTTACAAGTTCAACGATAGCGTATCGGTCTTCGGATCCATCGCGCACACGGAACGTTTTCCGACCATCGACGAGGTCTTTTCAACAACCAGTTCCTCTTCGCAGTTCAAACCAAGCCTCAGCCTGAAGAAGGAACAGTCGAACAACTTCGAAGCAGGCTTCGCCCTCTCCGGCTATGATCTGGTTCAGGACGGCGACGCGGCCCAGTTGAAGTTCACGGGCTTTTATAACGACATAACGAACCTGATTGCGCTGAACAGCGAGCTTGTCCCGGGCTTCAATCCCACGCGCGAAGGCTATGTCAACCTGAACAAGGCGAACATCTACGGCTTCGAAATCGAAACTGCCTACGATTCCGACTACGTTTTTGCCAACGCCGCATATTCATTCGTCGTCGGCAAGGACAAGTCGACCAACAGCTATCTGACCACAATCGCGCCGCACGAACTTGCACTGACTCTTGGCGGCAAGCTGTCGGACTACGATCTCAAGTTCGGCTGGAAGGCCCGCTTCGCCGCCGCTCCGCAGGATGCAAGCAGGCGGTCTTCGGCCCCCGTCGTGATCCCGCCAAGCACACGTCCGTCGTCGCGTTATGCGCAGGCCTTCGACGTCCACGACATCTTCGTCACCTGGAAGCCGCAGGACGGCCAGCTCGCCGGCTGGGAAGCCAATTTCGGCGTCGATAACATCTTCAACAAGCAGTACAAGGAGTTCCTGATGAACGACGATGCCAAGGGCCGGACGTTCAAGGTCTCCCTGTCCAAGCAGTTCGGGTGGTAATCGTGCGCTTTGGCGTGAACGCGTTGTCACCCCTGGTCACGGCAGCACTGCTTGCCGCCACGGCCATGGCGGGCGCCCAGAGCGCCCCGTCGGCCCCGGCACTTGTGCTCGAGCTCAACGCAGCCCAACCCTCCGACAAGGGCTGCCGCTTCACCTTCGTCGTCACCAACAATCTCGGCGCCGCGCTGTCCAAGGCGGCGTTCGAGATTGTGCTGTTCAACGAGGCGGGCGTCGCCGACAGGCTGACGGTGCTCGATTTCAAGGACCTGCCGGCCGGCAAGACCAAGGTCACGCGCTTCGACCTGTCGGGCACCGACTGCACCAAGGTCAGTCGTGTCCTGATCAACCAGGCCACCGATTGCACCGGCGGCGGGATCGACGCGACGGCCTGCCTCAAGGCGCTGCGGACCGAAACCAGATCCGGCATCGCCTTCGGCATCTGAGACCAGCCTTGCCCAGACTCCTGTCCCCCGGCGCGCGGCGCATCGAAAGGCATAAACGCATGTTCGGACTGAACAAATTCGATCAGATGGTGAAACGCCAGGGCGACGGCCTGCTGCCCGAGATGCGCGAGCTGTTCGACCGCCTGGCAGCGATAAGGACGAGCGAAAACGTGACCGACCTTGCCAGCTACCGTGCGCAGTCGACGACCCAGGCTGGCCCGAATCCAAGAGCCGCCGGTGACGGTACCGGCGCCAATGTTGTGTCGCTACGCAGCGCTCAAAGGACTACAACAGCGCAACGCAAGGCCCGTTGAAAGGAAGACAATGTACATCGCAATGAACCGCTTCAAGGTGCAGAACGGCTCCGAGACCGCCTTTGAAGACGTCTGGAAGAACCGCGACTCATCGCTGAACGAAATGAAGGGTTTTCGCGAATTCCACCTGCTGCGCGGCCCGGTGAACGAAGCCGAAGGCTATACGCTCTACGCGTCGCACACGATCTGGGCGAGCCAGGACGACTTCGTCGCCTGGACCAAGTCGGAAAACTTCCGCAACGCCCACAAGAACGCCGGTTCGTCCAAGGCATCCTATGTCGGCCATCCGCAGTTCGAGGGCTTCTCGGTCGTCGAAGGCGCCTGACGATTGACCGACCTCGCCCGCAGCATTCCGGTCTTGCCCTCGCCTGACATCGGCGAGAGCCGCGATTTCTATCGCGACAGGCTTGGTTTCGAGGGCATCGGTCCCGAAATGGACGACTATCTGATCGTGCGGCGCGGCGAGATCGAGATCCATTTCGGGAGGTCGGACGACCGCAAACTGCCGGTGGTGACATCCTGCCACATCAGGGGTGGCGAGGTTCCCGCCCTTCACGCCGAGTTTTCGGCGCGCGGCGTGGAACGACTCAGCCCGTTCACCGTGCGGCCATGGAACATGAAGGAATTCTACGTCCACGACCCGCATCGCAATCTGCTGCGCTTCGGCTGCGCGCAGGAAGAAAGTTGAAAGGGGCAGGCCCACGCCTGCCCCTTTCGTATTGTGCGAGCGTGATCCTGCTCGGCTTTAGGCCGAGGCCAGCAGGCTAGCGTTGCCGCCGGCGGCCGTGGTGTCGACGCAGACAGCGCGTTCATGTGCGTAAGCCGCCGGATAGATCACCTCGCTGATCAGCGGAACGATCGGCCCCTTGCGCTCGGCGATGACCTTGCGGACGATGCGCATGCTCTCTTCCGTGCCCGAATAAGCCACGACATCGACGGCCAATGCGCGCGCTTCCACCGGGTCGGGGCGACCGTCGATCGCGGCGATCGGCAGATCCTTGCCCATCAGGGCATGGACGGCGGCCGGCGCACCGGGCGCAACGGCCAGGACCGCATTGCCGGCGGCCAGCGCCTGGATCGCCTGGGCAAGCAGGGTCTCGGCGTCAGGGCCAAGGCACAGAACGCGCCCGCGCGGGTTGAGCGACAGCGTGTTCGCCTCGCCCGTCGGTCCGGGCAGGTCGACCTGGCCGAAGTCGATGCTCGCCGCTGCCGCGATGGCCGCGGCACCCTTGCCGCGCAGATGCTTGCGCAGCATGGCGATGCGATCGGTCCGCGTCGCCCACTCCCCGGCATCGACGAGATTGTCGACCAGCTCGGTCGCCGTGACCTTGCGGCCTTCCGGCAGCACTGCGCCCGCCTCGGGCGACTTGCGGAAACGACGGAGATAGTGCGGTCCGCCGGCCTTGGGCCCGGTGCCCGACAGCCCCTCGCCGCCAAAAGGCTGCGAGCCGACGACGGCGCCGATCTGGTTGCGGTTGACATAGATGTTGCCGGCGTGGATGCCGTCGACCATGTGCTGGACGCGGCCCTCGATGCGGGTGTGCAGGCCGAAGGTCAGGCCGTAACCCTTGCGGTTGATCGCCGAAATGATGTCGTCGATCTCATCGGCCTCGAAGGTCGCGACATGCAGCACCGGTCCGAAGACCTCGCGCTCCATCTCCTCGATGCCTTTGACCTTGAAGACATGCGGCGCGACGAAGCGGCCATCGGCCGGCGCGTCGAGCTTGGCGATCAGCTTGCCCTTGGCTTCCATCGCAGCGCAATAGTCGCGGATCGAGCTCTGCGCTTCCTCGTCGATAACCGGGCCGACGTCGGTCGACAACTGCCACGGATCGCCGATGGTCAAGGCATCCATCGCGCCCTTCAGCATCTCGACCATCTTCTTTTCGACGTCGGTCTGGACGTAGAGCACGCGCAAGGCCGAGCAGCGCTGGCCAGCACTCTGGAACGACGAGGCCAGCACGTCGCGGATCGCCTGCTCGGGCAATGCGGTGGAATCGACGACCATCGCGTTGAGGCCGCCGGTCTCGGCGATCAGCATCGCGTCGGGCGCCGCCGTCTCGGCCAGCTGCTTTTCGATCAGCTTGGCAACGTCCGTCGAGCCGGTGAAGCAGACACCGGCGATGCGCGGATCGGCCGTCAGCGGTGCGCCGACGGTCGGGCCGTCGCCCGGCAGGAGCTGGATCACGTCTTCCGGCACGCCGGCCTCGCGCATCAGGGCCACCGCACGCGCGGCAATCAGCGGCGTCTGCTCGGCCGGCTTGGCAATGACCGAATTGCCGGTGACCAGGGCCGCCGCGATCTGGCCGGTGAAGATGGCGAGCGGGAAATTCCACGGCGAAATGCAGACGATGGCACCGCGCGCCTCGGTGCCGGCCTCGGTCTTCTCAGCCTCGGCAGCGTAGTAGCGCAGGAAGTCGACCGCCTCGCGCACCTCGGCGACGCCGTCCGACAGCGACTTGCCGGCCTCGCGTGTGGCGAGCGCAAAGAACTCGGCGGCATTGGCCTCGTAGAGATCGGCTGTGCGGCGCAGGATGGCGGCGCGTTCGGCAACGGGCTTCTTCGCCCAGGCCGGCTGTGCTTCGATGGCAAAACGCACTGCCGTCGGCACCTGCTTGGCCGCAGCCTCGGTCACCGTGCCGACGATGTCGGCGGGCTTGGCCGGATTGGTCACCTTGCGCGACGCGCCGTAGCCGGCGGCGCGGGTAACCGGCTTGGCGCTCCAGCGGTCCGGCCCCCTGAATTCCGCCTTGGCCTTGTCGAGCGCTGCCAGCGTCACCGGGTCGGTGATGTCCCAGCCCTTGGCGTTGACGCGGCCAGCGCCGAAGATCGCCGAAGGCGTCGGGATCGACGGATTGGATGCCGTCCCTTGCGTCTCCACCGTGTCGAGCGGGTCGCGGGCGATGTCCTCGGGGGCGACGTCCTCGTCGGTCAGTTGGTGGACGAAGGACGAGTTGGCACCGTTCTCCAGCAGGCGGCGGACCAGATAGGCAAGCAGGTCGGAATGCGCACCGACCGGCGCATAGATGCGGCAGCGCGTGCCCTCTGCCTTGCGCACCGTCTCGTGCAGCGCCTCGCCCATGCCGTGCAGGCGCTGGAACTCGAATGAGGTGCGGTCCGTGGCCATCGACAGGATGGCGGCGACGGTGTGGGCGTTGTGGGTGGCGAATTGCGGGTAGATGCGGTCCGTCATCGACAACAGCTTGCGGGCGCAGGCCATGTAGGAGACGTCGGTGTTGGCCTTGCGGGTGAACACCGGATAGCCCGGCAAACCCATCGTCTGGGCGCGCTTGATCTCGGTGTCCCAATAGGCGCCCTTGACCAGGCGCACCATGATGTTGCGGTCGAGCTTGTTGGCGAGCGCATAGAGCCAGTCGATGACAAAGGCCGTGCGCGGGCCGTAGGCCTGGACGACGACGCCGAAACCATTCCAGCCTTCGAGCTGCGGACTGGCCAGCACGCCCGCAATGACGTCGAGCGACAGGTCGAGCCGGTCAGCTTCCTCGGCATCGATGTTGAGGCCCATGCGCGCATGCTTGGCGGCGAGGCACAGCGACAGCAGGCGCTCGGTCATGACAGGCAGCATCTCGTCCTTGTGCGAGACCTCGTAGCGCGGATGCAGCGCCGACAGCTTGACCGAAATGCCGTGATTGTAGCGGATGTCGGGGCCGTTGGTGCCATTGTCGAGCGACGAGATCGCCTCGGCATAAGCGCGGTGGTACCGCAGCGCGTCGGTCTCGGTGCGGGCGGCCTCGCCCAGCATGTCGAAAGAATAGAGATAGCCCTTCTGGATCATCGAGCGGCCGCGCTTGACGGCCTCGGTGATGGTGCGGCCGAGGACGAATTGTTCGCCCATCTCGCGCATGGCAGCCGCGACCGCGGTGCGGATCACCGGCTCGCCGAGGCGGCGGACCATGGAGCGCAAGGTGCGCTCGATCGAACCCTCGCCTTCGTCGAGCACGCGACCGGTCAGCATCAGCGCCCATGTCGACGCATTGACGAAGATCGAGCTAGAACCGCCCGAATGCGACGACCAGTCATGCGGCGCGATCTTGTCCTTGATCAGGTCGTCCATCGTCTCGGTGTCGGGCACGCGCAGCAGCGCCTCGGCCAGACACATCAACGCCACGCCTTCCTTGGTCGACAAGCCGTAGGCAGAGAGGAAAACCTCCATCAGCCTGGGATCGGTCGAGCCGCGCACGGCACGCACGAGATCGGCGGCACGGGCCGAGATCGCCTTGCGGTCGTCCTGGGAAAGGTTGGCGAGAGCTGCCAGCCGCTTCACAGCGGCGGCTTCGTCGGGGAGATAGTTGGCGCGGATTTCCTGGCGGATGGCGTCGAGCGCGGGCATGGCGATCCTGTAGAGCTGTTGCGGCTGCGCCGGGCGAACCATCGCTCCCGGCATTTGGTCGAAAACTACCACATCGTCGTGAAACCAGCCGGTCCAAACAATTCGACTCTGCAGACCAAAACGCCTAGTGTTGGCGCAATTCATTCGCCAAACGAGCCGCTACTTTCATGCCTGAAGACCAATTGGACCGCATCGACCGCAACATCATGTTCGCCCTTTCGCGCGACGGCCGCTTGTCGATGGCAGAGCTTGCCACAAAAGTGGGACTTTCCAAGACCCCCGTACAGGCGCGCGTCAAGCGGCTGGAGAAAGAGGGCTTCATCCGGGGCTACCAGGCGGTCATCGACAGCGAACGCATGGGCGAAGGCCACGTCGCATTTGTCCAGGTCAAGCTGTCCGACACCCGCTCGGCTGCCCTCGACGATTTTAACCGCGCCGTGCATGCGGTGCGCGAGATCGAGCAGTGCCACATGATGGCGGCAAGCTTCGACTATCTGCTCAAGGTGCGAACTCGCGACATCGCTGCCTACAGGCGCGTGCTCGGCGAGCGCATATCGGCCCTGCCCCATGTCGCCCAGACATCGACCTTCGTTGCCATGGAAACGGTCAAGGACCGCTGACTAGTCACTGAGCGTCTTCAGGAACGCCACGAGTGCCGCCCGCTCCCCCTCGGACAGCGCCACGGCATGTATCTCGCTCTCGCCTTCTACCGATTTCGGCGCTGTCGCGTAGTGGTTCACGACCTGCTCCAAAGTGGCGAACTGCCCCGCATGCATATAGGGCGGACGCCCGGCGACATTGCGCAGCGATGGGGTCTTGTAGGCGCGGACGAGCTCGGGCGAACTCTTCTGCATGAAGCGCAGCTCACCGCAGGCCTCCTCGCCGCCGTCGCGAAATTTTCCCACGCAATTGAACGGATCGGCCAGAACCTCGTCGACAACTGCGATGCGTCCACGATCGGCGGGCAATCCGGCGACCGGCGGCACAGCGGTGTTGTGGAAGTGATTGTCGGTGAAACGTGGCCCGGTATGGCAGGTCGAGCAATTGGCCTTGCCGATGAAAAGCCTGAGGCCTTGCCGTTCCTCGGCCGACAGAGCGTCTTCCGCGGACGGCGCCCGTCCCTGCGCCACGGCATCGGCGAAGCGGTCGAAGCGGGTCTTGCCGTGGACCAGCGAGCGCTCGAAGGCAGCGATGGCCTTGCCGATGTCGGAAAAGATGCGGTCGACACCCTCGCGCTGCGCATCGCTCATCCCGGCCCAGGCGGCCTTCTCCGCCGGCGTGCCGAACGGCCCGGCACTGGCCGGCAATGTCGACAGGTCGGGCAGAGGCCGGAAAATGCGTTCGTAGCGCTCGCCGAAGCGGCGCTTGAGATAATGCGCATAGGCGGTGCGCGTGCCGGCATGCTCGAGCACATTTTCCAGCGGCACCAGCGCCTGTGACCACAGGCTGTCGCGCCGGCCGTCCCAGAAAAAGAACGGATCGCGCGCCACGCCGGCCAGCGGCATGGTCCTTCGATTTGTCTCGCCGACTCCGACACCGCGCGGCAGGTCGTCCTGGAACTGTCTGTCGATCTTGTGGCAGGTGCCGCAGGCGACATTGCCGTCGCGGCTCATGCCGGTGTCGAAGAACAGCGTTGCACCAAGTGCTGCAGCCCCGGGATCGTCGGCGAAGCTGTTGGTCGGATCCGACGCCAGGGGGGCAAGTGCCGACAGCGACATCGATACGATGGTGCGCTTTTCGGCGTCGGTGAAATCGGCTTCGCTGCAGCCTGCCAGCGCTGCCGTTATCGTCGCAGCGGCGATCAGATTGGTGAGCAGGCCGCCCGCCATCGCCTCACAGCACCAGGTTGAATGTGGCTTCGTCGGTGCCGGCAGGCGCGCTGACGCCAAGTTTCAGCTGCCACCAGCCGGGCATGGAAAACTTCATCCCTTCGATGCGGTAGCGGCCATCGCCGAGATAGGCCGTCGCTTCAGGGCTCGTCGGCAGGCCATGCGCATGCTCGGGCATGCCGCCGCCGACGCTGATCGCAGCCCCCTCCACCGGCGCCCCTTGCCGCGTCTTCACCGTCACCACCCACGCATGCAGCTCGCCTTGCCTGGGCTCACCGGCCTCTGGCGCGATGGACAATGCATAGAGGCCCTTGGCCGAATTCTTGGAACGCGCGAGGTCGGGCCCCGGCGCCGCAGGCGCTGTCAGGAAAACGACCGAAAGAAAGCCGATGGCCAGCGCCACCAGCCCGAACGCCCCGACGACCATGCGCCACGCTGAAGTCATTCCTGTTCCTCCCGCCTGCCGACAACGTTTTTCCGACAGCGCGCTTTCCCGGCGACATCAGATTAGCGGCACCGCAAGATGGCCCGTTCTCGAGCACTTGGCCATTCCAAACGCGACACCGAAACAGAACCAGCCGAACATAACGATTGCAGCACGTTATGCCGATTTCCGGATTCTTCCTGTCAAAGATCCAAGAGAAAACGCGCGCGCCCTTCGGAGCGCGCGTTCGATCATTCCAGCGGCCAGATGGATCCGGAGCCCCTTAGAGGCCCAGCCCGCCGATGCAGACATATTTGGTGTCGAGATAGTCCTCGATGCCCTGATGCCCGCCTTCGCGGCCGAGGCCGGACTCCTTGACGCCGCCGAACGGCGCTTCCGGCGTGGTGATAAGGCCTTCATTGACCCCGACCATGCCGTATTTCAGCCCTTCCATGACCCGGAAGGCACGACCGAGATCGCCGGTGTAGAAGTAGCTGGCGAGGCCGAACTCGGTGTCATTGGCGAGCGCAATCGCCTCCTCTTCGGTCTCGAATTTGAAGACCGGAGCGACCGGGCCGAAGATCTCGTCCTTCATGAACAGCATGGCAGGCGTCGCGCCCGAAATGACCGTCGGCTCGAAGAACGAGCCGCCGAGCGCGTGGCGCTTGCCGCCGGCAACCACCTTGCCGCCCTTGGCGGTGGCGTCGGCGATGAATTCCTCGACCTTTTCGACGGCCTTTTCGTCGATCAGCGGGCCCTGCTGCACGCCGGCGTCGAGACCCGAGCCGACCTTGAGCTTGCTGGACGCCTCGGCCAGCTTGGCCACGAACCTGTCGTAGATGCCGGCCTGCACGAAGAAGCGGTTGGTGCAGACACAGGTCTGGCCGGAATTGCGGAATTTTGCGGTGATCGCGCCTTCGACGGCACGATCGATGTCGGCGTCATCGAAGACCAGGAACGGCGCGTTGCCGCCCAGTTCCATCGAAACCTTCTTCACCGTCGAGGCCGACTTGGCGATCAGCATCTTGCCGACTTCGGTCGAGCCGGTGAATGTGATCTTCTTGACCAGCGGGTTGGCGCAGATTTCGTCGCCGATCTCGCCGGCCGACCCCGTCAGGACGTTGACCACGCCCTTGGGGAAGCCGACTTCCTCGCACAGCGCACCCCAGGCCAGGCCCGAATAGGGCGTCTGCGACGCCGGCTTGACCACGGCGGTGCAGCCCGCGGCAAGGGCCGGTCCAAGCTTGCGCGACAGCATAGAGGACGGGAAATTCCACGGCGTGATGGCAGCAATGACGCCCACCGGTTCCTTCGTGACGAGGACACGGCGATCCGCCCAAGGCGATGGCACGACGTCGCCATAGGTGCGGCGCGCCTCTTCGGCAAACCACAGCACATAGGCGGCCGACGAGCCGATCTCGCCCTTGGCTTCGGTCAGCGACTTGCCCTGCTCGATGGTGAGCAGTTCGGCCAGCGCGTCCTGATTGTCCATGATGGCGTCGTGCAGCTTGCGCAGCAGCTTCGAGCGCTCGAGCGCCGAGGTCTTGCGGAAGGTCTTGAACGCCTCGTTGGCCGCTTCGATGGCGCGACGCGTCTCGGCCGCACCCGAACGCGGCACGGTGCCGATCTTGAGACCCGTCGCCGGATTGGTGACGTCGATGGTCTTGCCGGAATCGGCCTGGACCCATTCGCCGTTGATGAGATTGGCCTGCCGCATGAAATGACTGGTTTTCTGAAGCATGGCTTCACCTCCTGAAATGGCGTCCGTTGCGACGCAGGCTACTCTGAAAATCGTCGAAAAGCGCGCGTCCGGGATAGCTGACGGCCCGATGCGCCAGGCAGTTTAGTAGCGTGCCGCCGGGTCGGCGATCAACCGCATTATGGCACAGATGCGTTGGTCCAGCCTAACCGCATACCCGGCTGCCCTTCTACCCGAACACCGCCCATCTACCCGAAGACCATCGTCGCAATCGTCAGCCAGAATGCGGTCGTGACCACGGCACAGGCGGTGGCGATCGTCATCTGGTTGGAGGCCAGGGCCTGGCCGGTGCCGAACTGCGTGGCGATGAGATAGGAATTGACGCCCGAAGGCAGGCTGGCTGCCGCCACGGCCACCTTCGCCGACAAGGGCGGCAGACCGAACAGCCAGGCAAACAGCAACGCTACGGCCGGCATCAGCATCAGCTTGAGCACCGACAGCGCCAATGCCGGCTTGATGTTGCCCGAAATGCCGAACTTCTTGAGCCCGAGCCCCATCGCAAACAATGCGACCGGCCCGGCGATGTTGGCAAGCGCGTCGACAAAGCGGGTGGCAAGGCCCGGCAATGGCACCCCGGTCGCCCGCCAGGCAAGCCCGGCCACGATGCCGACGATCAGCGGATTGGTCAGGATCTTGCGCAGGAAATCACGAATGATCACAACAGGATGCATCGGCTCGCTGCGTCGTGGCCCGAATATTTCGAACAGGATGATCGACGCCATCATCATGGTCGGCAGGTGCACCGAGACGATCAGCGACAGGATCTCGAACCCCTCCTGGCCGAAGACGCCGAGCATGAAGGGAATGCCGAGCAGCACGAGATTGGAAAAGGCCGAGGACACGCCGCCGACCACGCCGGCCTGCCCGTCGCGGCCGAACATGCGCGTCGTCACCAGATGTCCCGCTGTCCAGGCGACCGTAACCGCAATGAAATAGGTCGCCCATAGCAACCAGGGCGCCGAACCGTGGAAATCGGCGCCAATCATGGTCCTAAACAGCAAGAGCGGCAGCGCCACGCCGATGGCGAACTCGGAAAGCGCGTCCCCGGTTTCGCTGCGCAGATAGCCGCTGGCACCCGCGAGATAGCCCAGCGCCACCAGGCCGAAGACGAAGAGCACGGTTTCTACGAGAGGTGACATCGGCACTCGGCAAATGGGAATCGGCTTATCCGAGCATTGCCCCGCGGTCACGTTCGATCAAGGCACGACACGAGTTCAGCAGTCGGCGCACGGTATTTGGCGTCACCTTGCCTTTCAATCCACTTTGGCCTCCCTATATCCGCATCGCCTGTTCGGGATCACTCATGCTCAGATTCATCATTGCGATCATGCTGTTGCTCGGCGCCCTGCCCGCCCAGGCCACGGAAGCCGGCTGGGCGCTGCTGCGAAATGGCGGCCATGTCGTGCTGCTGCGCAACGCCATGACAACCGGCACGGTCGAGCCGCCCAATTTCGACATCGAGAAATGCGCCTCCCAGCTCAACCTGTCCGACCGCGGCCGCCAGCAGGCGCGCAAGATCGGCGCGCTGTTCGACGCCCGCGCCGCGCCGGTCGAGCGCATCCTGGCCAGCCGCTATTGCCGGACGCTGGAAACCGCCCGCCTCGCCTTCGACGACCGCAAGGTCGAGCCGACTGCGGCCCTCGACAAGCCGACGGATGCCACCCGCGAGGCCGACGTCGCCGCCGTGCTGGACATCATCCGCAACTATTCCGGCTCCGACAACATCGTGCTCGTTACCCATCTCGAGAACATCCAGGCATTGACCGGTGCGGCCGCACGCGAAGGCGAAGCGCTGATCGTCGGCCTGCAAGGAGAAAAGCTGCATGTGCTTGGCCGCATCGTCTTCTAGAGCTTCAGGCGGCCTGCCTTCCCTTGCGTTCGGGGCCGGACGCCTTAACGAAAGCGCAGGATTTGGCCTTTTCCTGTCCGGAAAAACCGATTAGACAGCCCCTCAAAACTATGCGCGTAGAATCTGTCCCGGGTTCATGATCGCCCTCACCAAAGGAAAAACCGTGTCCACGACCTTCGACAAAGTCGCCAAGATCATTGCCGAGACCAGCGAGATCGACATCGACACCATCACGCCCGAGAGCCACACCATCGACGACCTGGGCATCGACAGCCTCGACTTCCTCGACATTGTCTTTGCGATCGACAAGGAATTCGGCATCAAGGTGCCGCTCGAGAAGTGGACGCAGGAAGTCAACGATGGCAAGGCTTCGACTGACGAGTACTTCGTCATGAAGAGCCTCTGCGCCAAGATCGACGCGCTCGTCGCTGCGAAGAACGCCTGAGCACGCTGAAGCCGCCCATGGCCAATCGCAACGTCGTCATCACAGGCATCGGCCTCGTCTCCTCGCTCGGAGAAGGCGGTGCAGCCCACTGGGACAAGCTGACAACAGCGGGCACCGCCCCGGTGATCGACGCCGAGCGCTTCCAGCCCTATGCCATCCATCCGCTTCCCGAGATCGACTGGGGCCTGCAGATCGCCAAGCGCGGCGACCAGCGCCAGATGGAAACCTGGCAGCGGCTTGGCACCTATACGGCCGGCATGGCGCTGGATGATGCCGGCATCAAGGGCAATGACGAACTCAGCGCGACCATGGACATGGTGGTGGCTGCAGGTGGCGGCGAACGCGACGAAGCGGTCGACGCCGGCGTGCTTGCAGCATCCGAAAATCGCGCCGACCGCGATGTGCTGATCAATGAGAAGCTGACGACGGAACTCCGCCCGACGCTGTTTCTGGCCCAGCTTTCCAACCTGCTCGCCGGCAACATCTCGATCGTCCACAAGGTCACCGGCTCTTCGCGCACCTTCATGGGCGAGGAAGGTGCCGGCGTTTCGGCGATCGAGACGGCAGCGGCCCGCATCCGCTCGGGCCAGTCGACGCATGTGCTGGTCGGCGGCGCCTTCCAGACCGAACATTCCGACATGCTGCTTGGCTACGAACTGGCCGGTTATCTCCATCGCGGCCCGTGGAAGCCGGTATGGCAGCGCCAGGGCTCGGAAGGCGGCGGCGTCATCACCGGCTCCGGCGGCGCGTTCCTGGTGCTTGAATCGCGCGATCATGCCGAAGCACGCGGCCAGAAGATCTATGCCGAGCTCGGCCCGGTCCTTTCCGGTCGCAGCAGGCGTCGGAATGGTGGCCTCGCTGAGAACATTGCCGAACTGTTGGCCAAAGCCGAGTTGCCGGAGGGCGACCTGCTCGCGATTTCGGGTGCATCGGGCGCACATGCCGCAACGGCTGCCGAAAAATCGGCGCTCGACGGCAATCCGGCGATTGCGGCACGCGCCCTTTCGTCGCTGACCGGCCACATGAAGGAAGCACAGTTTCCGTTCGCGGTGGCGCTTGCCGCCTTGGCCGTCGACCGTGGCGCCGGCTATCCGGCGTTCGAGGTGGGCGAAAGAGATTTCTCCGGCCAGCCACGCAATGTTCTCGCAACGGCGATCGGCTATCACCAGTTTGAAGGCATGGCGCTCGTCTCCGCGCCGCGCTGAAGGGTGTCAGGACAAAACATGACCAATCTGAAGGATCACCTCGGCAGACCCGTCGTCGCCGTCACCGGCATCGGCGTCGTCACCTCGCTTGGCGTCGGCAAGGCCGACAACTGGGCCGCGCTGACCGCTGGCAAGTCGGGTATTCATCCGATCACCCGCTTCCCCACCGATCTGCTCAACACCCAGATTTCAGGCATGGTCGACTTCCTGCCGTCGAGCACCAAGGGTGCCAGCGCGCTGACTTATGAGCTGGCCGAGACGGCCGCACTCGAAGCCGTCGAGGAGGCCGGTTTTGCCGGCGCCGACTTCGACGGGCCGCTGTTCCTCGCCTCGCCGCCGGTCGAGCTCGACTGGCGCGACCGCTTCACGCTCTATGCCGGCGACGATGAAGGCTCGGCCTCCGAGCGCCTGCTCAAGGTGGCGCGCAGCCAGAACTCGCTCGACATGTTCGACACCTCTCAATTCGGCTCGATCGCCGATCGCCTCGCCGACCGGTTCGGCACGCGCGGCCTGCCGATCACCACCTCGACCGCCTGTGCATCGGGTGCCACCGCCATCCAGCTCGGCGTCGAGGCCATTCGTCGCGGCGAATGCGACCGCGCATTGTCGGTCGGCGCGGACGGTTCGGCGACGGCCGAAGCGCTGATCCGCTTCTCGCTGCTGTCGGCGCTGTCGACCAACAACGACGTGCCGGAAAAGGCCTCCAAGCCTTTCTCCAAGGACCGCGACGGCTTCGTGCTGGCCGAAGGTTCGGCAGCTCTGGTGCTCGAATCGCTGGAAAGCGCGCTTGCCCGTGGCGCCGAGGTGCTCGGCATCCTCAGGGGCTGCGGCGAAAAGGCCGACGACTTCCACCGCACCCGCTCCAAGCCCGACGGCTCGCCGGCGATCGCCGCGGTCAAGGCGGCCCTTGCCGATGCCGGCCTCGCCGAAGACGAGATCGACTACGTCAATGCGCATGGCACCTCGACGCCCGAGAACGACAAGATGGAGCATCTGTCGCTGTCGACGGTGTTCGGCGAGCGCATCCGCAAGATTCCGGTGTCGTCGAACAAGTCGATGATCGGCCACACGCTGTCGGCAGCAGGCGCCATCGAGGCCGCCTTCTCGCTGATGACCATGCGTGAAGGCGTCATTCCGCCGACCATCAACTACGACAATCCCGACCCGTCGATCGAGCTCGACGTGGTGCCGAATGTGAAGCGGAAGGCCGAGGTTCGCACCGTGCTTTCCAACTCCTTCGGCTTCGGCGGTCAGAACACCTGCCTTGTCATGGCGCGGGAACCGGTCTAAGCGACCGCCTACACGAAATCAGGTACTGCGACGCCGCGCGCGCATCGAATTCGATGCGCTGCGCCGCAGCGACAAGGATTAGCGACACCATGCGCGCATTGCAGCTCGTTGAGGACCGCCGGCTCGAGCAGGTCGACATCGCCCCGCCTTCCCCTCCCGGCCTCGGCGAAGTCACCTTGCGCATCAAGGCAGTCGCCCTGAATCACATCGACGTCTGGGGCTGGCGCGGCATGGCGTTCGCCAAGCGCAAGATGCCGCTGGTCATCGGCGCCGAGGCCTCCGGCGAGGTCGATGAAGTCGGCCCCGGCGTCACCGGACTTACGCCCGGTCAGCTCGTGTCGATCTACGGCGCCCGCACCTGCGGGCTTTGCCGCCCCTGCCGCGAAGGCCGCGACAATCTCTGCGAGCACGTCTCGGGTGTGCACGGCTTCCACCTCGACGGTTTCGCCCAGGAAAAGATCAACCTTCCGGCGCGCCTGCTGGTGCCTGCACCTCCCGGTGTCGACGCCGTTGGTGCCGCGGTCGCGCCCGTCACCTTCGGCACTGTCGAGCACATGCTGTTCGACAACGCCAGACTTGAGCCGGGCGAGACGATCCTGGTCCACGCCGGCGGCTCGGGCATCGGTTCGGCCGCGATCCAGCTCGCCAAGAAGATGGGCTGCACCGTCATCACCACGGTCGGCTCCAACGACAAGATCGAGAAGGCCAAGGCGCTCGGCGCCGATCACGTCATCAACTATCGCGAAGACCGCTTCGAAGGCGTCGTCCGTAAGCTGACCAAGAAGAAGGGTGTCGACGTCGTTTTCGAGCATGTCGGCAAGGACACCTGGGCAGGCTCGATGTTCAGCCTCAAGCGCGGCGGCCGCCTCGTCACGTGTGGTTCGACCTCGGGTGTGTCGACCGAAATCAACCTGATGATGCTGTTCCAGCAGCAGCTCAAGCTGCTCGGCTCCTTTGGTTGTCGTATGGAAAACATGGCCAACGCCATGCAGAAGATGGCCGCCGGCCTAGTCAAGCCGATTATCGACACCGAAGTCGACTTTGCTTCCATCGACACCGCGCTGAAGCGGATGGAAGGTCGCGACGTGTTCGGCAAGATCATCCTGCGCATCGACTGAGTAGGACGCCAGCGAATTGCCCCGCAGGAAGGCCAGCAAGATCCCAAGCCCCACAATGATGCGCATCATGGGGCGGCTGCGCATGCTCAACTACTGGCTGGTGGCGCAGGTCGCCCTAGTAGCGCTCAAGCTGCTGCGCCTGCTGCCGGTCGACAAGGGGCTCAACTTCGCCGACCGCGCCGCCCGCACCGTCGGTCCGTGGTTTGGCCGTCACCGCGTGGCACTCTCCAACCTGCGCGCCGCCTATCCTGAGAAAAGCGAAGCCGAAATCGAAGCCATTGCCTTGGATATGTGGGGCAATATGGGCCGGCTTGGCGCTGAGTACATCTTTCTCGGGCAGATTTTCGACTACGATCCGGAGGCCGAGACGCCCGGTCGTATCGAAGTGACCGGCAACGACCATTTCCTCAAGATCGCCAGCGAGGACAAGCCCCACATCGTCTTCACCGGCCATCTCGGCAATTTCGAGCTGCTGCCGATCGCCGCTGCCACCTTCGGCATGAAGATCACGTCGCTGTTCCGCCCGCCAAACAACCCCTATCTGGCCGAGTACATCTTCTCGACACGTGCGTCGAACATGGGTGACCTGCTCGCCTCGCAGCGCGGCGCGTCCTTCGCACTCGCCGGCATTCTCGACCGTGGCGGCAATGTCGGCGTGCTCGTCGACCAGAAGTTCAAGCGCGGCCTCAGGACGACCTTCTTCGGCCGCGAATGCGAGACCAATCCGGTGCTCGCCATGCTCGCCCGCCATTATGACTGCGACGTCTATCCGGCGCATTGCATCCGCCTCCCCGGCGGGCGCTACAGGCTGACGATCGAAGATAAGCTGGCACTGCCGCGCCGCGACGATGGCGCCGTCGATGTCCAGGCCACCACACAGATGCTCAACGACACCGTCGAGCGCTGGATCCGCGAGGATCCGGGCCAGTGGATGTGGTTCCACAAGCGCTGGGGCTTGACCGAAGGCCGACGCCGCAAGGTCAACAAGTCGGGCAAGCTCTCGGCCGATAGCTGAAGCGCTATCCCTCGTAATAGGTCATGACCGCATGGCGGGCTTCCGCGAAAAACAGCCAGCGCTCGACGACAAGGCCGAGCGCATAGCAGAACACGGCCAGCACGGCAGCCGGCACGGCGGCCGACCCGCCGGCAAGGATCGCCACCAGCAGCAGCAGAACAGGCGCCAGCCCGCCAGACAGGATCGCCAGCCTGGACAGCTTGAGCGCGTGCTTGCGCGCGACCTTGAAGCCCATTTCACGGGTCAGGTAGTTCTCATTGACATGCGGCCGCTCGAACAGCCTGACATGGCCGATATGGCCAAGCCCGGTGGCGCTCTCGGGCGTCGAGAACGGCGCGAGTGTCCGCAGCCTTGTCCACCACTTTTGCTTGCAGATCCACGCCGCCACGACAAACAGGATGGCGATTGCGGCGCAAACCGGGCCGCGGCTGCCGGATGAATAACCGGCGACGGACGCGAGCAGGAAGCCCCCGGCTGCGGCGAACAGCAGGTAGCAAAGCGGCGTTAGCCCTGTATTCCAGGCCTGGATCGAGCGCAGCGAACCGTAGATCATCGCCGTGCAGTAGACCGTGGCGCCACACATGAGCGTGCCTGCCAGGCCCGCAACCGCGAGGTGACGCCCCTCGACGATCGCAAACCATGCCGTAACAGTCAGCGGCACGAAGCTGGCGATTGCCATCACGCCTTCGCGCGACAGCCAGCTCGAGCGCCATTGCGACAGCGCCCGCCATGCCCGTTGCGGGTTGCCGAGATGCAGCGTCGACGCCAACAGGCCGGCTGCGATCATTGCCAGCGCGCCGATGTGTGCAAGCTTGACCGACAGGGTCGAGGCGTCGAGCAGGCCAAGGCCGAGCACAGCCGCCAGGCCGTAGCCGAGCCCGGAAAGCGTGGTGAACACGATGATGGAGAAGGCGGGATGCATGGTTCAGATCCGGTCCAGCATGCCGTCGAGCCAGGCAAAGAACCCTTTGGCGTCGTGGGTGTTCTCAGCCAGCACGGCAGAACCGGCACTTGCGGCCAGCGGCTTGCGCGGCCGTGGCGGCAGGTACTTGTTGGTCGGGCGCGTGCCCTGCTCCGGCATCAGGTCGTAGCCGCCGCGCTCGGCCACCATGCGCGAGACCTCTGATGAGGCATCGCCGAGATCGCCGAAATGCCGGGCATTGGCCGGGCATGTCCGGACACAGGACGGCACCCGGTCGACCTCCTTGAGCGTCTCGTTGTAGATGCGGTCGACGCAGAGCGTGCATTTCTTCATCACCCCGGCGGCCAGATCCATCTCGCGCGCGCCATAGGCGCAGGACCAGGCGCACAGGCCACAGCCGATGCACTTGCTCTCGTCGACTAGCACGATGCCGTCTTCGGCGCGCTTGTAGGAGGCGCCTGTCGGACAGACGGTGACGCAGGGCGCGTCCTCGCAATGCAGACATGACTTGGGGAAATGCACGATGCGTGCCTCTCCCGCCTCGCCGATCACCTGCCCGCCCTCCGGCACGACCTCGAAGGTGTGGATGCGATTGAGGAAGGTGCCGGAGACATCGGCCCCATACGGGTCCTGGTCGGACAGCGCCGCGCCATAGCCGCCGGTATTCCACTCCTTGCAGCTGATGACGCAGGCATGGCAGCCGACGCAGACGTCGAGGTCGATGACCAGGCCAAGCTTCTTCGGTGTCGGCAGTGACGGCAGGCTGGTCATTCCGCCCACTCCTGGCCGTAGCGCAGCTCGTCAGCATGCGGACGTGCTCCGCCGGGTTGCGCGACGGCGGCAAGATGCGGCTCGCTGACCTCTGCCGGTTCGGCTTTCTCGATGCGCACGCGCAGATCGTACCACGCCGCCTGGCCGGTCACCGGATCCGAGTTCGACCAGCGCATCCCGTCGCCCTTCGGCGGTAGAAGTTCATGGATCAAGTGATTCATCAGGAAGCCTTTTTTGGCTTCTGGTGCATCCTTGTCGAGCGCCCAGGCGCCCGCGCGCTTGCCGATCGCATTCCATGTCCAGATCGTGCTCGAATTGACCGCTTCCATCCGCGCGACCTCGACCTTGATGCGGCCGTGATGCGAAATCACCCAGACCCAGTCGCCATCGACGAGCCCGATCTCGTCGCAGATCGGACCAGGCACATAGAGCGGGTTCCGTGTATGGATCTGCCTGAGCCAGGCATTCATCGAGCCCCAGGAATGGTACATCGCCGCCGGTCGCTGGGTGATGGCATGATAGGGATAGTCCTCTCGGCTGACCGCCGCCTCCTCGAACGGCCGATACCACATCGGCAGCGGATCGAAGGTTGCGAGGATGCGCTCACGATGCGTCTCGGGCGCCACCGGTTCACGCAGGCCTTCGGCCGAGAGCCGGAATTTCTGCAGTGATTCCTGGTAGAGCTGGAAGGTCACCGGCTTCGGCTCGTCGAAGAAGCCCATGCGCACGGCAAAATCCTGATAGGCCTTGTTGGCGTGCTTGAAGAACTGCGCTTCGAGCGGGATATGCGCTGAGAAGAACGAGCCGTTCTCGATGTAGCGATCGAGCTGGTTACGGTTGATCGCCCCGCGCCCGGCACGGTCGCCATTGCTGCCGCGGAAGCCGGCAAGCGGCCCGATGCCCGGCCGCCTTTCATGGCGCACGATATAGTCGGCATAGTCCGCATAGAGCGCCTTGCCGCGGCTGTCGACGAAACCGGGCAGCTTGAGCCGCGCGCCAAGGTCGATCAGCACGCTCTGGAAGCCGCGCACATCCCGATCCGGCTCTACCACCGGCCAACGGATGGCGTCCTGGACCGCATCCGGCTCGGAGATTGGCCGGTCGAGCAGCGAAATGCAGTCGTGCCGCTCGAGATAGGTCGTGTCGGGCAGCACCAGGTCGGCATAAGCGACCATTTCGGAGGAATAGGCGTCCGAATAGATGATCTTCGGGATGCGGTAGGCGCCCGTCGCGGGATCCTTGTCCTCGAGCATCCTGATGACGCCCGCGGTGTTCATCGACGAGTTCCACGCCATGTTGGCCATGTAGAGGAACATCAGATCGATCTGGTACGGATCGCCGGCATGGGCGTTGGCGATCACCATGTGCATCAGCCCATGGGCAGAAATCGGCGCATCCCAGGAAAACGCCTTGTCGATGCGCATCGGTTTGCCGTCGGCGTCGATCAGCAGATCTTCCGGCCCACGGGGAAAACCGAGATGCGGGCCGGACAAAGGCTTGTTGGAGCCGAAATGCTCGGCCTTGCCGTGCGGCGTCGGATGCGCCTCGATCGGCTTGGGATAAGGCGGCTCGAAGCGGAAGGCCCCGGGGCAGTCGACAGCGCCGATCAGCACCTGCAGCATGTGCAGGGCGCGCGCCGTCTGGAAGCCGTTCGAATGCGCCGAAAGCCCGCGCATGGCATGGAACGACACCGGACGCCCGACAAACGCCTCATGGCGCTCGCCATTCATGTCGGTCCAGGGTTGGTCGATCGTAATCGCCTCGTCGAAGGCGACGCGCGCGATCTCGGCAGCGAGGCCCCGGATGACGTCGGCGGCGACGCCGGTTTCCGCGGCGACCGCCTCCGGCGCATATTGCGGGTCGAGGTATTTTTCGGCGAGGAGTTGGAACGACGGCACCGCAAAGCGGCCGTCGGGCAGCTCGACACGCCCGGAAAGTGCGGCCCGCGCGCCTTTGCTGCCCAATGCCACGACCTGTTCGGTGACGGATTCGAAGATCTGCGGCTTGCCCTCGGCATCGCGGACGAAAAGTCCGTGCTCGGCGGTTCCGGGCGCATCGACGACCAGCCAGGTCGCGTTGGAATAGCGCACGATGTAGTCGACATCGATTTTCCGCGCTTTCAGCAGTTCATGTATGACGGCGAGGATCAGCAGGCCGTCGGTGCCGGGCCGGATGCCGATCCAGTTGTCGGCGACTGCCGAATAGCCGGTCCGCACCGGATTGACCGAGACGAAGCGCGCGCCGCGCTTCTTGAGCTTCGAAATGCCGATCTTGAGCGGGTTGGAATCGTGGTCCTCCGCCACGCCGAACATCACGAACAGCTTGGTGCGGTCCCAGTCGGGCGCGCCGAATTCCCAGAAGGCGCCGCCGATGGTCATGATGCCGGCGGCCGCCATGTTGACCGAGCAGAAGCCACCATGGGCGGCGTAGTTGGGCGTGCCGAACTGCTGGGCCCAGAAGCCGGTCAGCGACTGCGACTGGTCGCGGCCGGTGAAGAAGGCCAGCTTCTTCGGATCGGCATGGCGCACGCCGTCCAGCCAGCCGGTCGCCAGCTCCAGCGCATCGTCCCAGGAAATCTCCTTGAACTCACCCGAGCCGCGCGGCCCGGTCCTGAGCAGCGGCGCGCGCAGCCGCGCCGGCGCGTAGTGCTGCATGATGCCGGCCGAACCCTTGGCGCACAGAACGCCGCGATTGACCGGATGGTCCCGGTTGCCCTCTATGTAGCGGACCTTGCCGTCCTTGAGATGGACGTCGATGCCACAGCGGCAAGCGCACATGTAGCAGGTGGTCTTGCGGACCTCGTCGGAGACGGGTTCCGAAAGCGCTACATGCGGTTCTGACTTCATCCGGCGGCCTCCCTGAACAAGAGTCCTAGCGAGGCGGCGGCTGAAAGGAAATGCCCGAAAACGGCTCTCTACGGCAAAATTTGTCTATACCGAGACAACAACTTAGACCAGACGGCTAAAGTCACGCCAGAAATGAAAAGGCCGAGGAGCCCCCACTCCCCGGCCTTTTCGTAGGCACGTCGCCCCGAAACTCAGTTGGCGGTCACATTAGCACCGTCTTGATCGACAGCAATTCTTGAGCCGTTCAGTTCAAGCTCTTTCATCGCGGCATGAAGCAATTCTGCAACAGAAATGCTGATATCGGCGCAAATGGCATGTATGTTTCCGCCAGCAAACGCTAGTTGGTGACGACGATCCGCGTGTTGCTCGCACCGACTTCCCTGACCAGCGAATAGAACCTCGCGGCATTCGCCGTCTGCAGCCGGACGCAGCCATGTGATGCCGGACGGCCCAGTTGCCTGACCGCACCCGTGCCATGGATGGCATAGCCGCCATTGTAGAACACCGAATAGGGCATCGGCGAATTGTCGTATTTCTGCGAATACCACATCCGATGCAGGCGCTTCGGCCGCCAGCTGCCGCGTGGCGTGACATATCCCCTGCGTGCCGTCGAAACTGGCCATTGGTGGATCACCCGCCCGTCGAAGCTGACGGTCATGGTCTGCGTCGCGATACTGACCCGCGCGACAAGAACATCGGCAAGTGCCTGAGTTGGAACGCCAGCAAAGCCCAATGCGGCGACCATGAAGAAGAGAGCCCTGTACATTCTTCGCACACTCCCCAAACCGGCAGTATTTTCCCTGCCCACCGACGATGGGAGCACGAAAAGCTGTACGGTTGGTAAAACTGAACTCGGAAGATGAATGCAACCAGATCAGCAACCTGAGGTTGATGGCGTGAATTTTCGCCGACTTTCAGGTGGCCCAAGTCAGTGCCCCTCGCCGCCCCGTCTGGCCCAGTTGACTCGACCCGGTATGGGCATAGGCTGCCCGTCGCAGCTGGAGCCACGTTCCAAGATGCTCCAGCCGGATAACGTGCGGCCCACGGCGGACCGTCGCCCGGAGGATCTCAAAAATGCAACCATCCCAATATTTTAGCGGCATGAGCAGGCGAAACCTGCTGTCGTTGATCGGCCTCACGGCAGGCACTGCCGCGATGTACCAGGCGATGACCAGCCTCGGTCTCGCGGTTGAGTCAGGCTACAAGGGACCGGTGAAACTGGAGGGCGATCCGAAGGGCGCCAGCGTGCTTATCCTGGGTGCCGGCCTCGCCGGCATGACGGCCGCACTCGAGCTCCGGCAGGCCGGCTACAAGGTCAAGATTCTCGAATACAACAACAGATCGGGCGGGCGTAACTGGACGTTGCGCGGCGGCGACACCTACACCGAGCTCGGCGGCGCGACGCAGAAATGCGATTTCGACGAAGGCCTCTACATCAATCCCGGCCCGTGGCGAATCCCTTATCACCACAACGGTCTGCTCGCCTATTGCCGGCGCCTCGGCGTCACGCTGGAGCCGTTCCAGCAGCTCAACCACAACGCCTTCCTGCATTCGTCCAAGGCGTTCGGCGGCAAGCCGCAGCGCGTGCGCGACATCAAGATCGACTTCCAGGGCCATGTCTCCGAACTGCTCGCCAAGGTTGCCCACACCGGCAAGCTCGAAGGCGGCGTCACCAAGGAAGACCAGGAGATGCTGGTCGAGGCCCTGCGCTCCTGGGGTGCGCTCGACAAGGACTATGCCTACACCAAGAGCATAGCAAACTCCGAATTCCGCGGTTTCGCCAAGGATCCCGGCGGCGGCCTCGGGGCTGCCCCCGTGCCGAGCGATCCGATTGCGCTGACCGACATATTGAGCTCGGGCCTGTGGGGCAGCCTCGCCAATTTCGCCCTTTACGAGTTCCAGACGACGATGTTCCAGCCGGTTGGCGGCATCGACATGATCGGCAAGGCCTTCACCAAGGAGGTCGGCGACCTGATCACCTACAATGCCAAGGTGTCGAAGATCCATCAGGACGACAAGGGCGTCACCGTCACCTATGAGGACGTCCAGAAACCGGGCACGATGGCCGAGGAGAAGGCCGATTGGTGCATCTGTACCATTCCGCTGACCATTCTCAGCCAGATCGAGATCAATGTCGGCGCCCCGATGCAGGCGGCGATCGAAGCCGTGCCTTATGCCTCGTCGGTCAAGGTCGGCCTGCAGTTCAAGCGGCGTTTCTGGGAACAGGACGAGCTGATCTTCGGCGGCGTCAGCTACACCGACCTGCCGATCACCCAGATCTCCTATCCGAGCACCAGCTTCAACACCAACGGCAAGGGCGTGTTGCTCGGCGCCTACACCTGGAACGGGCCGCATTCCTATGAGTTCACCTCGATGGCGCCGGAGGAGCGCGTCAAGCGCGCCGTCGAATACGGAACGATGATCCACCCGCAATACAAGGACGAGTTCGAGAACGGCATCTCGATGGCCTGGCACCGCTCACCGTTTACGCTCGGCTGTGCCGGCGACTGGACCGAGGAAGCGCGCAAGGAGCACTACGACAATCTTTGCCAGATCGATGGCCGCATCGTGCTCGCCGGCGAACACGCCTCCTACATCCCGGCGTGGATGGAGGGGGCGATCCTGTCGTCGCTCGATGCGATCACTCGGCTGCACCAGCGCGTCGTGGCCGGATGACGGCCGCCGCCGCTCATCCTTCATCCTCATTTTTCGCAAGGCATGTCGACATGACCCAGCAATCGAAACTTTTAACCGGCCAAATCACCGCCGCCGTCATCTTCGCTACATTCCAGGCGAGTGCTGCCCTGGCCGACTCGGCCGGTGCAACCTTCAGCGATGGTGACAATTTCTCCGAAAAAACCGGCCAGGAACTCTACGCCAATGTCTGCCAGGCCTGCCACATGGACCAGGGCCAGGGCGCCGTCGGCGCCGGCAAATATCCGGCGCTCGCCAAGAACGAGAACCTGGAATCAGGCGGTTACCCCGTCTACGTCATCCTGCATGGCCAGAAGGGCATGCCGCCCGTCGGCAGCATGATGAGCGACGACCAGGTGGCCGCCGTGGTCAACTATGTCAGGACCAATTTCGGCAACGACTACAAGGATCCGGTGACGGCGGAAGACGTCGCCGGGGCACGCTGACGGATTGACGCCGGATTGGCCACCAGACGGCCTGGATCCACCAGGTTTGGAGCGCCAGCTCCAGCGACCGAAGCAGCCGGTGATCCTGCTGGCTGCTTCATTTCATGCGGCAAAAGGAGAAAGACATGACAACACTGCGGATCTGCGCCGCCACGCTCGTGGCCGGCCTGTTGCTCTCGGGCAGCGCGCTGGCTGAGGATGTGGTGCGCCACAAGAACCCCAATTCGGACTTTCCGATCGCCCAGGCCGTCGAAGTCCCCGCCGGCAAGACGACGGTCTATGTCAGCGGCGCCGTGCCCTCGGTCATCGACGAGAAGGCCGAGAAGGGCAGCCTTGCCGCCTATGGCGACACCAGAACGCAGACGGAATCGGTGCTGAAATCGATCGAAAAGACCCTCGAAGGGCTCGGCCTCAAGATGGGCGACGTGGTCAAGATGCAGGTCTTCCTCGTCGGTGATCCGGCACAGGGCGGCAAGATGGATTTTGCCGGCTTCATGGACAGCTACACCAAGTTTTTCGGCACCAAGGAACAACCGAACCTGCCGGCCCGCTCGGTGATGCAGGTCGCCGGCCTCGTCGCGCCCGGCTGGCTGATCGAGATCGAGGTCACCGCCGTCCGGCCGTGAGTGGTACGGTTTGCGCGGGTTGCCCCGAAACAGGCAGCCTGCGCGCTCGACAGCAGCTGACGGATGCGCAAGACTGGCAACAATCCGGGCAAGGTGAAGCCAGACAAAGTGAACAATGTCGACCGCATGTATGACAAGCTTTTCAAGATCATAGACGACCGTCGTGAAGAACTGGCGGAACTGACTGCGGAGCTGATCCGTTTTCCCACCATCAACCCGCCCGGCGACGCCTATCGCCCTTGCGCGGAATATCTCGGCAATCGCCTGGCCAAGCGCGGCTTCGGCGTCGAATACATCAGAGCCGAAGGCACGCCAGGCGACACCGATCGCTATCCGCGCATCAATGTCGTTGCCCGTTTCGACGGCCGGGTGGCCGGACCCACCGTCCATTTCAATTCCCATATCGACGTCGTCGAGGCGGGCGAAGGCTGGTCGGTTGATCCATTTGCCGGCACGATCCGCGACGGCCGCGTCTATGGCCGCGGCGCCTGCGACATGAAGGGCGGGCTGGCGGCCTCGATCATCGCCGCCGAAGCTTTCATGGACGCCAACCCGGATTTTCCCGGCGCCATCGAGATATCAGGCACCGTTGACGAGGAGTCGGGCGGTTTCGGCGGCGTCGCCTATCTCGCCGGCAAGGGGTATTTCTCCAGGCCCAGGGTCGACCACGTCATCATTCCCGAGCCGCTCAACAAGGACCGTATCTGCCTCGGTCATCGCGGCGTCTGGTGGGCGGAAATCGAGACCAAGGGCGAGATCGCACATGGCTCCATGCCGTTCCTCGGCGACTGCGCCGTCCGCCACATGGGGGCCGTGCTCGAAGCCTTCGAGCGGGAGTTGTTTCCCGCGCTCGACCGCAAGACGACGCGAATGCCGGTGGTGCCGGAAGGCGCCAGGCGCTCGACGATGAACATCAACTCGATCCATGGCGGCCAGACCGACGATTTTCGCCCCGGCCTGCCCTCGCCCAACGTGCCCGATTCCTGTCGCCTGACCATCGACCGTCGCTTCCTGCTGGAAGAAAACATCGTCGACGTCAAAGGCGAAGTCACCAGCATCCTTGACCGCCTGAAGAGCGAGCGGAAGAAGTTCGACTACGAGATCCGCGACATCATGGAGGTCCAGCCGCTGATGACCGAGCGCGATGCGCCGGTGGCGTCGGCCATTGCCAGGGGCATACGCGAGATCTTCGACAAGGAGCCAGAATATGTCATCTCGCCCGGTACCTATGACCAGAAGCACGTCGCCCGCATCGGCCATTTGTACGATTGCATCGCCTATGGCCCGGGTATTCTCGACCTCGCCCATCGGCCGGACGAATGGGTCGGCATCGACGACATGGTCCAGTCGGCGAAGGTGATGGCAATAGGCCTCGACATCTTGCTGCGCGGCCAGTTCAGCGGCTGAGCGGGCAAGCAACGGCTGTTGGGCCGTGAGAAAATCATTTCCGCAGCACTGCTGCAATTGCAACAAACGCGATTTACTCGGCCGGGAAATCACGCTTCTATCCGGCCCGTCGAAGTCGAAGCGGGGAGATCTGAGCATGAAGCAATGGAAAACCATACTGGCGGCCGCAGCGCTGGCGCTGGCCTCCGGCACCGCCGCGATGGCCGCCCGCACCGACCTCGTGCTCGGCATGCCCTTGGAGCCGCCACATCTCGACCCGACGGCAGGCGCAGCCGCCGCCATCGACGAAGTCTTCTACGCCAACGTCTTCGAAGGCCTGACCCGCATCGGTTCGCGCGGCGAGGTGCTGCCCGATCTGGCCGAGAGCTGGACGATTTCCGACGACGGCAAGACCTACACCTTCAAGCTGCGCTCCGGCGTGAAATTCCATGACGGCAGCGACTTCGACGCCTCCGACGTCAAGTTCTCGCTCGACCGCGCCCGTGGCGAAAGCTCGGTCAACGCGCAGAAAGGCCTGTTTGCGCCGATCGACACCATCGAGGTCGTCGATCCGGCCACCGTCAAGGTGACGCTCAAGAACCCGCTCGGCTCGTTCCTCTACAATCTCGGCTGGGGCGACGCGGTGATCGTTGCGCCGGAGAGCGCCGAGACCAACAAGGAAAAGCCTGTCGGCACCGGCCCTTTAAAGTTCCAGAACTGGGCCAAGGGCTCGTCGATCACGCTGGTCAAGGCCGATGGCTACTGGGGCGATCCGGTGGCGCTCGACAAGGCGGAGTTCCGCATCATCCCCGACGCCGCCGCCGCCATCCCTGCCCTGCTTTCGGGCGACGTGCAGGCGCTGCCCAACTTTGCGCTCGGCGATGCGCTCGCCCAGGTCAAGGCCGACCCGCGCTTCAAGGTGGTCATCGGCACCACCGAGGGTGAAACGGTGCTGTCGACCAACAACAAGAAGCCGCCCTTCGACAATCTCAAGGTGCGCCAGGCGATCGCACATGCCATCGACCGCAAGGCGCTGATCGACGGCGCGACCGGTGGCCTGGGCACGCCGATCGGCTCGCATTTCGCCCCGCACAACCCGGCCTATATCGACCTGACCGGCACCTATCCGCACGACATCGCCAAGGCCAAGGAACTGCTCAAGGAAGCGGGCCTCGCCGATGGCTTCAAGGCGACGCTCAAGCTGCCGCCGGTCGGTTACGCCCGCCAGGGCGGCGAAATCATCGCCTCGCAATTGCGCGAGATCGGCATCGACCTGCAGATCATCCCGGTCGAATGGGCCGACTGGCTCAAGCAGGTGTTCACCGACAAGGATTACGACCTGTCGATCGTCTCGCACACCGAGCCCAACGACATCGATATCTATGCCCGCAAGGACTACTACTTCAATTACGACAACCCGGCCTTCAACAAGGTCATCGACGAGCTCAACCTGACCTCCGACGAGGCCAAGCGCACCGAGCTCTACAAGCAGGCGCAGAAGATTCTCGCCGACGATGCCGTCAACGGCTTCCTGTTCGAACTGCCCAAGGTCGGCATCTGGGACGCCAAGGTCGAAGGCCTGTGGGAAAACTCGCCCATCCAGGCCAACGACCTCACCAAGGTGAAGTGGGCCGACTGATGACAAGGTGGCGCGCCTTCGGGTGCGCCACCACCCGCTTGGCGGAAGCACGGCATGTTGCCTGCCGATATGAAGGCACTCGCGACGAACTTCGTCGCCGTTATTTCTGGGAGCATCGCAAGAGTTCTGTGAACTGCGCTTCTCTGCAACCTTTGCGAGCTTTCGAAGCGGCATTTTCTCGGGCAGTTTGCGCTTGATGACGATCTATCTGCTCAAACGCCTGTTGATCGGAATTGCGACCCTCATCGTCGCCTCGCTCGTCGTGTTCCTGATGCTCGAGGTCGTCCCCGGAGATCCGGCCCGGCTGATGCTGGGCATGAACACCAGTGACGCGCAGGTCGACCTGCTGCGTGAGCAGATGGGGCTGAACCAGCCGCTGATCCTGCGCTATCTCGACTGGATCCGCGGCCTGCTCCGGCTGGATTTCGGCAAATCCTACACCTATTCGGTGCCGGTGATCGACCTGATCAGGGAGCGGCTTGTCGTCTCCTTCCCGCTTGCGGTGATCTCCCTGACGCTTTCGACACTCATTGCCATCCCCGTCGGCCTGTTCGCCGCCGCGCGCCGTGGCAAGGCTGGCGACACCGCTGCCATGGCCGTGGCACAGGTCGGCGTCGCCATGCCCAATTTCTGGTTCGCGCTGCTGCTTGTCTATGTTTTCGCCGTCTGGTTGCGGCTGGTGCCCGCCGGCGGCTTTCCCGGCTGGGGCAACGGCATCTGGCCGGCGCTCAAGGCGCTGATCCTGCCGGCGCTCGCCCTCGCCTTGCCGCAGGCGGCGATCCTGGCCCGCGTCACCCGCGCCGCCTTGATCGAGGTGCTCAACGAGGACTACATCCGCACGGCACGCGCCAAGGGCATGCCGATGCGCGCAGTGCTGTGGCGGCACGCGCTGCGCAACGCCATGATCCCGGTGCTGACCATCATGGGCCTGCAATTCGCCTTCCTGCTCGCCGGCACCATCATCATCGAAAATGTCTTCTATCTGCCGGGCCTGGGACGCCTTGTCTTCCAGGCGATCATCCAGCGCGACCTGATCGTCGTCGAAAGCGTGGTGATGCTGCTGGTCGCCGCCGTGGTGCTGGTCAACCTGATCGTCGATCTGTCCTATGCGCTGGTCGACCCGCGCCTGAGGGCACGGCAATGAACGAAGCGATACCTCACAGCGAAGGTTTCGGCGAATTCGTCGGCCGTGCGTTCGGCAACCGCTCTTTCGTCATCGGCCTCGTCATCGCCCTGGTCGTCGCTGCCATGGCGGCCATCTCGTTCTTCTGGACCCCCTTCGACGTCACCAGGCTCGTCGTCGCCGACCGCATGCAGCCGCCCTCCGCAGAGCACTGGTTCGGCACCGACCATTTCGGCCGCGACGTGCTGTCGATGATCATGATCGGGGCGCGCAACTCGATCGCCGTGGCGCTTGTCGCGGTCGTCATCGGCATGGGCATCGGCGTGCCGCTCGGCTGCTGGGCGGCAGCGCGTGGTGGCTGGGTCGACGAGGCGCTGATGCGCTTCAACGATCTCGTCTTCGCCTTTCCCGCATTGCTGTCGGCGATCATGATCACCGCTGTCTTCGGACCGAGCGCGATCAACGCCATCATCGCCATCGGCATCTTCAACATCCCGGTCTTCGCCCGCGTCGCGCGTGCCGGCGCGTTGTCGATCTGGCCGCGCGAATACATCCTTGCCGCCCGTGCCGCCGGCAAGAACAAGAGCCGCATCACCGTCGAGCATATCCTGCCCAACATCGCCAACCTGCTCCTGGTGCAAGGCACCATCCAGTTCGCGCTTGGTATCCTGGCCGAGGCCGCCCTGTCTTATGTCGGGCTCGGCACGCAGCCGCCGATGCCGAGCTGGGGACGCATGCTGTTCGACGCGCAGACGCTGATGATGGTGTCGCCATGGCTGGCGTTGTTCCCCGGCTGCGCGATCCTGATCACCGTGCTTGGGCTCAACCTGCTCGGCGACGGCATCTCAGATATCTTCGATCCGCGGTCGAGGCGTCGCCCATGAGCCTGCTCGAGATCGAAAAGCTGTCGCTCAGGATCGGCCGGACGCAGGTGCTGAAGGAGATCGACCTCGCCATCGAACCCGGCGAGGTGATGGGGCTCGTCGGAGAATCCGGGTCGGGAAAATCCATGACGGCACTTGCCGTCATGCGCCTCACGCCTGCGGCATCGCAGATGAAGGGGCGTGTCACCTTTGACGGCATCGACATTCTCTCTGCCACCGAGGCCCAGATGTGCGCGCTGCGCGGCGACGACATCGGCATGGTGTTCCAGGAGCCGATGACAGCGCTCAATCCGGTCAAGACGATCGGCGAGCAGGTCGCCGAAGGCATCAGGTGGCACACAAGGGCGAGCCGGGCCGAGGCCGAGGCGCAAGCGCGGAAAATCCTCGACCGGGTCGGCCTGCCGGAGCAGAAATTCCCGCTGTCGCGCTATCCGCACGAATTGTCCGGCGGCCAGCGGCAGCGCGTCGCCATCGCCATCGCCTGCGCGTTGAAGCCCAAACTGCTGATCGCCGACGAGCCGACGACCGCACTCGACGTCGTGCTGCAGGCGCAGATCCTCGACCTGCTCAAGGAACTGGTCCGCGAAAACCGGATGAGCCTGCTGTTCATCTCGCACGACCTCGCCGTCGTCACCGAAATGGCCGACCGGATCACCATCCTGCGCCAGGGCATGGTGACGGAGTGTGGCGACACCGCACGAACGCTGTCGGAGGCAACCCATCCCTACACCCGCCAGCTGGCTCTGGCCTCGATGCACGTGCCGGCCCGCGTCAGGCCTCATATCGACGAAACCGCACCCGACACCCTGCTCGACGTCGCCAATCTGACCAGGGACTATCCCGGCCGGCGACGGTCGCTGTTTTCGAAGCCGGAACCCGTCCGTGCCGTCGACAACGTCTCGCTCAAGATGAAGCCGGGTGCTTCGGTAGCGCTTGTCGGCCGCTCCGGTTGCGGCAAGTCGACCCTTGCGCGGATGATCCTTGCGCTCGACACCCCCACCGATGGAACCATCAAGTTTCGCGGCATGGACATTACCCGCGCCGACGAGACCGCCATGCGCCGCGCCCGCCGCAACATGCAGGTGGTGTTCCAGGACCCTTACGGCTCGTTCGACCCGCGTCACACCGTCGAGCGGCTTGTTGGCGAACCGCTGCATCTTCTCGAGCGCAAGCCAGACCGCAAGGAACGTCGCGACATGGTCGGTCGCGCCCTGCATGAAGTCGGCCTCAGCCGTTCCGACATGGAGAAATACCCGCACGAGTTTTCAGGCGGCCAGCGCCAGCGCCTGTCGATCGCCCGCGCCATCATCACCCGGCCCAAGCTGGTGGTGGCGGACGAGCCTGTGTCGGCGCTGGATGTCTCGATCCGCGCGCAAATCCTCGACCTGTTCGCCGAGCTCAACCAGAAGCTGGGCGTGGCCTATCTCTTCATCACACACGACCTGACCGTCGCCCGCGCCATAACAGACGACGTTCTGATCATGCATGAAGGGCGGATCGTCGAGCGCGGCAAGACATCTGAAGTGCTGGACCATCCGCAGACGGAGGCCGCGCAGGCACTTGTCTCGGCAGCACCCGACCTGCACCGGGCAATCGCCCGGAGGCTGCAGGAACAGGGGTGAGCAGCCGGTTCGCTTAGCGAATTCATCGTGCCAGTGTACGATGAAAGGCTAGCGAACGCCGGGACGATGCGAAGCAGCGGGGACCCGGCGATCAAGCCTGGAAAAAAGCCTAAGTCGCCGGCTTCACCACATCGACGGGGCTGATGCCCAGCAAATCGAGCGTGCGGCGCAGGAGCTTGACCTCGTTTTCCGCCAGATGGGCGTCGGCCTTGGCGATCTCGGCCATGTGGCGGGCCAGTTGCCGGCGTCGTTCGACGTCGAGATCACGGAACATGGCGATGGCCTGCGAACCGTTGGTCTCGTAGCCGAACTCGTTGAGATATTCGATGACGCCATCGATGCTGCTCTCGGCGATGCCGAAGGCTTCGGTGCAGATCCGACGAAAGGCGATCATCTCGGCTTCACTGGCGACACCGTCGGCGAGGATCATCCGGAACAGCAGCAGCAGCTCGGCCGAAAGCACGGGGTCGTCGGCGACCTTGCGGACGCCGGGGTCGCCCTCGAACATGTTCAGAATTTGGGTCAGCAATCCTGTTACCATGCGAATCCCTTCCGTCGAGGCAACTGCAATTCCGATATAGAGCAATGCACGGCGAAAAACACTTGGCCCAATGGCTGGGCCAGCATTGCCGCCGACGCGCTATTGCGCAAGCGGGTGCGCTGTGGTCGAAGGCCTCATACTCCTGGACAGATCTCCGCACCGATGTTCGACATAGCCACAGAAACCTTGCTGATCCTGATCGTGGCTGCCTTCATCGCCGGCTTCATCGATTCCATAGCAGGCGGCGGCGGCCTGATCGCCATTCCGGCACTGCTGCTCGCCGGCCTACCGCCGCTCGAGGCGCTCGGCACCAACAAGCTGCAATCGCTGTTCGGCTCGGGCTCCGCCACCATCAGCTACGCCGCCAAAGGCCATGTCGACCTGCGCAAGCAATTGCCGTTCGCAGCCATTTCATTCGTCGGCGCGATGCTCGGAGCCATGCTGGCGACGGTCCTGCCCGGCGACATCCTGCGCATCTTTCTGCCGTTCCTGCTGATCACGATTGCGCTGTACTTCGCGTTCAAGCCCAACATGGATGACGTCGATCGCGTCGAACGCCTGCCGCCCCTGCTGTTCGGACTGACAGTGGTGCCGCTGATCGGCTTTTATGACGGCGTGTTCGGCCCCGGCGCCGGCTCGTTCTTCATGCTCGCCTTCGTCACCCTGGCCGGCTACGGCGTGCTCAAGGCCACCGCCCATACCAAGCTGCTCAACTTCGCCTCCAATGTCGGCAGCTTCATTGCCTTCGCGCTTGTCGGCGTGGTTGCCTGGAAGATCGGGGTGCTGATGGGCATTGCCCAGTTCCTCGGCGCCCGGCTTGGCGCCCACATGGCAATGCGCAACGGCGCAAAGCTGATCAAGCCGCTGCTGGTCTGCACCTGCGTCGCACTGGCCATCCGCCTGCTCATCGACCCCACCAACCCGCTGTGCGTGATGATCGGCCTGTGACGGCGTTTTGACCGTCTGCCCCCTGGCTGATATCGTCCGTTTGCCCCGGCGGAGCCATGACATGGCAAGCGGCCAACGCGACGAGACACCTGATGAGCCTGCCCCGGCGCAGTTCGAGTTCGTGCGGCGCACGCCTTCGCCACAGCTCGCCGGCATCGTCACCAAACTCATCGGTTTTCGCGAACTTGTCCCTGTCTATGTCAGGCAGACCGAGGTCGCTTCGCTGCATGTTCCGCTGATCATCAGTTTCGGTGAAGCCTTCGCCATCGGCCTGAGCCGGGCACCCCGAGACAATGACCGCTTCGCAAGCTTTGCCGCTGGCATCCACGCCGGACCGGTGATCATCGATTCCTTTGGCCGGGCCTGCTGCATCCAGGTCAATTTCACGCCGCTTGGCGCAAGGCGCTTCTTCAGCCTGCCGATGAGCAAGCTTGCCGACCGCATGGTGCCTTTCGACGAGGTGCTCGGCAGCGCCGGCCACCGGCTTCGAGAACGGCTTGGCGATGAAACCGACTGGCATCGGCGGCTCGACATGACCGAGGCTTTCATCATCGAACGGCTGACGAGGATGCCGGCTATCTCCGATGAAATCGGCTGGGCCCTGGCAACGATCGTCGCCAGCGGCGGCCGGGCCCGTGTCGCATCCATCGCCGACGAGATCGGCTGGAGCCGCAAGCACCTGGCCGCCCGCTTCGCCGACCAGGTCGGCGTCGGGCCGAAATCCATCGCGCGCATCGCAAGGTTCAATCGCGCCGCAAACCTGTCAAAACGGGCGGATCGCACAAGCTGGGCCGATCTTGCCGTTGAGTGCGGATATGCCGATCAGGCCCACATGGTGCGCGAGTTCCGCGCGCTTGCCGGCGCCACACCGACCGGGCTCGACTGAGCCGGTTACATTTGTTCAATACCGCCATCAGGCACGCGGCCACACTGGGTGATCGTTCAACGCCACAGGAGGCGCCAGATGCCTACCCCGGAAGCTCCCCGCATATTCCCGACGCCGCGCTACGCCAATGCTGCCGCCATGATTGACTGGCTCGCAACAGCCTTCGGCTTTCTCGTCCATGCCAAATACATGGACGGCGCCGACGTCGGTCACGCCGAACTCGCGCTCGGATCGTCGATGATCATGATCGGGTCGTCTCGCGCCGACGCCTTCGGCGCCATCGTTGGCGAACCCGGCCACAATGGCGGCAAGGCCATCTATCTGGCGGTCGAAGATGTCGACGTCGTCCATGCCAGGGCCAAGGCGGCAGGCGCCGACATCGTCCAGCAACTCACCGATCGCGCTTACGGCAGCCGCGAGTTCATCTGCCGCGACCCCGAGGGCAATGTCTGGAGTGTCGGCACCTACTGGCCGAAAGCAGGCGAACCGGCCGCCTGATGGACTTCAACGCGCGGCAGCAAAAATCGCGTCGCAGTCGAGGTGGCGTTCGAGCTGTTCGGCAATCTCGTCGAGGGCGCGCTCGACTTCGGCGCGGTAGTCGATGCCGCCGCCCCTGATGCCAAGACTTTCGAGGAACCGCCCGCGGAAACCGTCGGCGCCGAACAGGCCGTGCATATAGGTGCCGAACACCTTGCCGTCGGCCGAGGTCGCACCATCGTCGACGCCATTGATGACGGCTGTCGGCCTGACGCAATCGGCGCCCGTGGTCTTGCCCAGGTGTATTTCGTAGCCGGACAGTGGCTCGCCATAGCGCACCGAGCGCGCCTCGACATTGCGCACGGTCTTTTCCGGCGCCATCACCGTCTCGACGTCGAGCAGGCCGAGACCTTCGGCGCGCGTAACGCTGCCTTCGATGCCCAGCGGGTCGTGCACGATACGGCCGAGCATCTGGTAGCCGCCGCAGATGCCGACGACATGACCGCCTCGCCGGCGATGTGCCTCGAGATCGCGGTCCCAGCCATTGTCGCGGAACAGCAGCAGGTCGCCGATCGTCGATTTCGACCCCGGAATGACCACCAGCCCGGCATCCTCGGGCAGCCGCTGCCCCGGCGGCACGAACACCACTTCGACCTGCGGTTCGGCACGCAACGGGTCGAGATCGTCGAAATTGGCTATGCGGCCGAGCATCGGCACGGCAACCTTGAGCGCCCGCTCTTCCCCGCCGGCCAGCCTTTCGAGGATCACCGAATCCTCCGAAGGCAGCAGCGCCGCCGCCTTGAGCCACGGCACGACGCCGAAGCAGGGCCAGCCGGTGAAATGCCCGATTGCCTTGATGCCGTCGTCGAACAGGCTGGCATCGCCGCGGAACTTGTTGATCAGATAGCCGACGATCATGCGCCGATCGTCTTCCGGCAGGATCAGATGCGTGCCGGCAACCGAGGCGATGACCCCGCCGCGATCGATATCGCCGACGAGGATGACGGGCACACCAGCGCGGGTGGCGAAGCCCATATTGGCGATGTCGCGCGGACGAAGATTGATCTCGGCGGGCGAGCCGGCGCCCTCGACGACGATCAGCTCGGCGCCCTCGCCCAGTGTCTGCCAGGAATCGAGCACCGCGCCCATCAGCTTGGGCTTCAGTTCCTGATAATCGCGCGCCTTGGCGTAACCGAAGACCTTGCCCTGCACCACGACCTGGCTGCCGATGTCGCTCTGCGGCTTGAGCAGCACCGGGTTCATGTGGATCGACGGCTTGACCCCGCAGGCTATCGCCTGAAGCCACTGCGCGCGGCCTATCTCGCCGCCGCCTGCCGCGCCGGAAATGTCGGCGACCGCGGCATTGTTCGACATGTTCTGCGGCTTGAATGGCCGCACCTGCATGCCGCGATTGCGCGCCGCCCGGCAAAGGCCGGCCACCAGCACTGTTTTGCCGACATCCGAGCCGGTGCCCTGGAGCATGATCGCCTTGGCCATGGTTCAGGCCCTTACGCCAGCGGCTGTTCCTGAAACCGTCGACCTGGCCGCCAGCGGCCCGCCGCGCCAGAGATAGAGCGCGAGCAGCGGCTCGCCGCCGGTGCGCATGGCGTGGTTCACATTGGCGGCGTGGTGGATCACTTCGCCTGCATCGCGCGGGCCGAACGGCGCATCGCCCATTCGCCACGCCGTGCCGCCGGTCAGCGGGATGTAGATCTCTTCGGCAAGGTGGTGGTGGTCGGGATATTCGACATCAGGGCCAAGCACGAGGAAGCCGCCCGCCACCGTGTCGTTGGCATAGTGGCCGCGCGTGCCGAACATCTCCGCCCAGCCGTAATTGTAGAGGAAGCGCTGCCCGAAATCCGCTGCCGTGTAGGTCTGCCCCCAGTGCAGTTCGCCGCGATGCCGCGCCACAAGCTCAGCCAAGGGACGGCAACCGGCAGGCGCCAATTCGACGGCGCGGTCGAGAAGGCGTGCGCACGCGACAGCATGCGGCCTCAACGGACGCGCGGGCATGTCCCAGTCGATGTCGCCGAGGAATTCGCCTACTGGCGCCACCGAATCGGTTGCCTCGAGAAAGCCTCTGAAGGCCTGCAGCAGCCCATCAAAATTTGTCGCCACGTTCGTTCTCGCCCATGCATTTGCGCACAGCCGCTCTGTTGAAGGTCGGGTTGCGCGGCCGCATCATTGGTCTAGATTGAGCCCCGCGCATAGCCAAAAAACGACAGGGAGGCCGACATGGACGCCGCAATCGACGCGACCGCCGGTCAGTTTGAGCTCAACGAAGATCAGCTGGCCATCCGCGAAATGGCGGGCAGTTTCGCCGCCGAAAAGGTGGCGCCCTTTGCCCTTGAATGGGACAAGGCCAGGCGCTTCCCCGAGGACGTCATCCGCGAAACCGGCCAGCTCGGCTTCGGCGGCCTCTACGTCAAGGAAGATGTCGGCGGCTCCGCCCTCACCCGTCTCGACGCCGTGCTGGTTTTCGAACAGCTGGCACATGCCTGCCCGGGCTTCTCGTCCTTCATCTCGATCCACAACATGGCCGCGTCGATGATCGACCGCTTCGGCAACGAGGAGCAGCGCCAGCGCCTCCTGCCCAGGCTGACATCGATGGAATGGCTCGCCAGCTATTGCCTGACCGAGCCGGGTTCCGGTTCGGACGCCGCAGCACTCAAGACCAAAGCGGTACGCAGCGGCGGCAACGGCAGCGACTTCGTCGTCAACGGCACCAAGCAGTTCATCTCGGGCGCCGGCGACAGCGACGTCTATGTCGCCATGGTCCGCACCGGTGCCGACGGCCCCAAGGGCATCTCGACGCTGGTCATCCCCAAGGATGCGCCCGGCCTGTCCTTCGGCGCCAACGAGCACAAGATGGGTTGGCATATGCAGTCGACCCGCCAGGTCATCTTCGACGATTGCAAGGTGCCGGCCGAAAACCTGCTTTCCGATGAGGGTGCCGGCTTCGGCATCGCCATGGCTGGCCTCGACGGTGGCAGGCTCAACATTGCCGCCTGCTCTGTCGGCGGCGCCCAGTCGGCGCTGGACAAGGCGCTGGCCTACACCGCCGAGCGAAAGGCCTTCGGCCAGACCATCGACCGCTTCCAGGCGCTGCAGTTCCGCCTCGCCGACATGGAAACCGAACTCCAGGCCGCCCGCCTGTTCCTCTATGCCGCCGCATCAAGGCTCGACCGCAAGGCGCACGACGCCTCGAAATGGTCGGCCATGGCCAAGCGTTTCGTCACCGACACCGGCTTCGACATTGCCAACGACGCCCTGCAGCTGCTCGGCGGCTACGGCTATCTGCACGACTACGGCATCGAGAAGCTGGTGCGTGACCTCAGGGTCCACCAGATCCTCGAAGGCACCAACGAGATCATGCGTGTCATCATCGCCAGGCATCTGATCGGAAAGTAGCGGTCGAGGACAGTAGGGGGACACTCCCATTGCCCCACTGCCTTGTCCCCCTGTTCCCTTAGTCCCTACCGCCCTACTCCCTTCCCACTGGAGGAACCAACCAATGACCACCATCGCCTTCATCGGACTGGGCAACATGGGCAACCCCATGGCCGCCAATCTCGTCAAGGCCGGCCACGCGGTGCTCGGCTTCGACCTGATGCCCGAGCATCTCGAGACGGCGCGCAACAACGGCGTCACCGTCATGGCCAATGCCGCCGCCGCCGCCAAGGATGCCGATGTGGTCATCACCATGCTGCCCGCCGGCAAGCATGTGCTTACGGTCTATGAGGACATCGCGCCGAAGCTGAAGAAGGGCGCGCTGCTCATCGATTCCTCGACCATCGACGTCGATTCAGCCCGCAAGGCACATGCGATTGCTGCCAGCAATGGCCTGCTGTCGGTCGACGCGCCGGTCTCGGGCGGCACCGGCGGTGCTGCGGCCGGCACGTTGACCTTCATGGCCGGCGGCGCGCAGGCGGCGTTCGACTTGGCCGAGCCGGTGCTCAAGCCGATGGCCGGACGCATCGTCCATTGCGGCGACGCCGGCGCCGGCCAGGCAGCCAAGATCTGCAACAACATGATCCTCGGCATTTCGATGATCGGCGTTGCCGAGGCCTTCGTGCTCGCTGAAAAGCTCGGCCTGTCGCATCAGGCGCTGTTTGACGTCGCCTCGACCTCCTCGGGCCAGTGCTGGTCGCTGACGTCCTATTGCCCGGTCCCCGGCCCGGTGCCCAATTCGCCGGCCAACCGCGACTACCAGCCCGGCTTTGCCGCAGCCCTGATGCTGAAGGACCTGAAGCTGTCGCAGGAAGCGGCGCAGCAGGCCGGTGCCGTCACTCCGCTCGGCGCCGAGGCAACCCAGCTCTATGCCCTGTTCACGGCTCTCGGCAATGGCGGCACGGACTTCTCCGGCATCATAAGGTTTCTGCGTGGCGATGCGGCCTGATTAATCCAAAAAAGTTCAAAATTTAGGTTTGCTTAAGCTCTCGATAACCACGCGGTAACGATGTCCAGCTAAAACGGTTTGCAAGGGCGGGCTTCGCAGCCGCCTCTGGCTCCGGATCAGGTCTCGCGTACCGGAGCTGTAAACCTTCGCTGGTCAAGCGTCGCGAAGGGCCATGCGTAATAGTGGCAAAGCCGCGTTCCCGTCCGGGACGCGGTTTTTGCGTTGTGCCCACCCCTCATGTCCCGGATTTCGTCGCCAGCCGGCGAAAATTGGCGCGCACGCGCTTGCTGGCCGGCTTCAACGCGGCTGCAACCGACTTTTGCGCGGCAACGCCGTTCAGCACCGATGGCGTGCGGCCCGACAGCACTTCCGGCCAGAACTGCAGCGCCGACTGGAAGTAGGATATCTGCGCCGCCACCATGCCTTCGGCCATGGCGGTCGTCTTTTCGGTTACAGCCGCCAGGCTTTCGCCATGCAGTGGCCCACCCTTGCGCGCTTCGGTCGCCATCATCGGCAACCGCATCGCCATGACCATCGGCGCCAGCATCAGATTGCCGGCAATGGCGCCGGAATGGCGCGAGGCCCTTGCCAATCGTCTATTCTTCATCTCGCGCACTCCGGTTTGCCCGGCCGATTATGCGCGCGAGCTTATTGTGCAGTGCACAATATAAGCCGCGGCACTGTCATGAACAAGCCGATCGCCTCAGTCCCTTGGTTCGAACTGCACGTCCACCGGCGGCCGCAAGCCGTTGGCGAGGCGGTTTGTCTCGTTGGCCATGCCGACAACAGCGAGCAATTCCATCAGCTGGGCTTCACTCATGCCTTTGCTGCGCGCCGCCGCCGTATGGGAGTAGGTGCAATATTCGCAGCCATTGGTCGCCGATACGGCGATATAGATCAGTTCCTTGGTAAGCGGATCGAGCGCGCCGGGCGCCATCACCTCGCGCACCGACTCCCAGGTGCGCTTGAGCAGCGCCGGGTCATGCGCCAGCACCTTCCAGAAATTGTTGATCCAGTCGACCTTCCTGAAAGCCAGGATGTCGTCATAGACGGCGCGGACCGCCTCGCTTGCATCCTCATACTGGATCAAAGGCACGATCGGCTTGCCGCTCATCGTTCGCTCCCGGGGTAGGCCGGGCAGAAATCCCCTGCCCGGCAATCTGGCATCAGGCTTTCCTGAGATCGGCTTCGGCGAGGTCGAGCGCCTTCAGGATACGGTCGCCGGCCATGTCGATGGTGGCGCGAGTCCAGATCAGCGGCGGCGACAGGATCATCGAGTCGCCGGTCGCGCGCATCATCATGCCGTTGGCAATCGCATGGTCGCGCACCACGACCGCGGCACTGCCGCCCGGTGAGAACCGCTCCTTGGTCGCCTTGTCCCTGACGATCTCGATGGCGCCCATCAGGCCCACCGAACGGACTTCGCCGACGAGGCCGTGGCGAGCGATGCGCTCCTTGAGCATCTGGGCGAAATACGGGCCGGTGTCGGTCTTCACCCGCTCGACCAGCCCTTCACGCTCGATGATCTCGATATTCTTGAGCGCCACCGCACAGGCCACCGGGTGCCCGGAATAGGTGTAGCCGTGATAGAACTCACCGCCCTTCTCGACCAGCGTCGAGGCGATACGATCGCCGACCAGCAGCGCCGACAGCGGCTGGTAGCCCGAGGTCAGCGCCTTGGCGGTGGTGATCGTGTCGGCCTCGATGCCGAAGGTCTGGGCCGCAAACCACTCGCCAGTGCGCCCGTAGCCGGTGATGACCTCGTCGAGCATCAGGAGCACGTCATATTTGCGGCAGATGCGCTGGATCTCCGGCCAGTAGCTTGCCGGCGGAATCTTGACGCCGCCCGCCCCCATGATCGGCTCGCCGATGAAGGCGGCGACATTGTCGGCGCCGGCCTCCAGGATCGCATCCTCGACCGACCTGGCGGCGCGCAGGCCGAAATCATCATCGCTCTCGCCTGGAAGCGCCAGTTCATAGGCGTAGGGCATCATCACATGGACGATGTTGGGCACGGCACCGCCAAGCTGCTGGTGCATGCCCTCCATGCCGCCGAGCGATGTGCCGGCGACGGTCGAGCCGTGATAGGCCATCTTGCGCGAGATGATGCGGTTCTTCTCGGGCTTGCCCTCGAGCGCCCAGTAGTGGCGCACCAGGCGGAGCGCCGTGTCGTTCGATTCCGAACCCGACGATCCGTAGAACACCTGGTTGATGTTCCTGGGCGCCAGTTCCGCGAGCTTCTTCGACAGCAGCACCGGCGTCGGCGTCGAGCATTTGAAGAAGGAATTGTAGTAGGGCATTTCCTTCATCTGGGCGTAGGCCGCTTCGGCCAGTTCGTCGCGGCCGTAGCCGACATTGACGCACCACAGGCCGGCCATGCCGTCGAGCAGTTCGGTGCCTTCCGAATCGTAGATGAACGGCCCTTCGGCGTGGGTGATCATGCGCGAGCCCGCCTCGCGCAGTTCCTTGTGGTCGGTGAACGGGTGGAGATGATGCGCGGCGTCGATCTGCTGAAGCTGCTTCAGCGAATAGTTCTGATAAGTCATTGGCTTGTGCCTTTCTCTTGAATCGATCCGGCAGGCGCCGGGGCGGATTCGAGTTCAGGCGGGCGGCGAGTAGCCAATGCGTGCGCAAAGCCGCAGAAGCTCGGTGTGCCGCGTCCGCGGCGACGGCTTCGATGCGGCGTCCGCTGCCGGGGTATGAGCATGAAATGCGCACATGCCGGCACTCTAACCCGGCGTTTCGCCAATCTACAAGCGCCGGCCACAAGTGCTGGAAAAATCCTCTCCTGCGCCTCATGGCGGGAATAGATCGGCGATGGCAAGCGTTGACTGCCCGTGTGGCCGGCATTTTGCGGCCAACCCAGGGAGAACCATCATGAAGACCGTACTGTCCGCATTCGCCCTCCTGCTTGCGAGTTCAGCCCTCTCCTTCGCCGCCGAACCGGCCAAGATCGCCGAAGGCGCCGGCGGCAAGATGTACACCGACGCCAACGGCATGACGCTCTACACCTATGACAAGGACAGCGCCGGCAAGTCGGCCTGCAATGGCGACTGTGCCGTCAACTGGCCGCCGCTGATGGCTGCGGCCGACGCCAAGGACGAAGGCGACTGGACCGTCGTCACCCGCGACGACGGCTCCAAGATGTGGGCCTATGAAGGCAAGCCGCTCTACACCTTCGTCCAGGACAAAAAGGCCGGCGACGTCACCGGCGAGGGCAAGGGCGGCGTCTGGCACATCGCCAAGGCCGACTGACCTTTTGCTGCGCGACGGGGCCACCTCGTCGCGCAGCCCGCCCCAGTCCGCCCCCGCCCTAATCCGTCCTGTGGCGCCGGACTGCAGCGCGATAGAAGGCGAAGGCCAGCAGGGTGACATTCAGGCTCGCCAGCACCGCCGGCAGCCCGATCGGGCCGAAAGTCTGCATCACCAGCCCCGAACTTGGCGGCCCGACAATGCCGCCCATGCCCCACATCAGCGCAAACGCCGCGTTGCCGGCGACGAGCACACTGCCGTTGAAGCGGTTGCCGAGTTCGACCAGTGCCATGGTGTAGACGCCATAGCCCACGGCCCCCATCACCACGAGCACGGGCCAGATCAGCCTCGTCTCGATCAGCAGCGGCAAAAGCACGGCGCAGATGGCCGTCACCGCGGCGCAAAACAGGATCATGGCACGGCCGCCGACCCGTTCCGCCATCAGGCCAAGCGGAATTTGCAGCAGGATGTTGCCCATCGACAGTGCCGTCAGCATCGCGGCGAGCATGGCTTCGGGCAGCCCGTGGCCGGCGCCGAAAACCGGCAGCAGCGAATAGGTGCTTTGCTGGTTGGCCGCCGACACGAGCACGGCAAACAGCAGCGCCGGCGCGAGCGCCGCAAAGCCAAGCACACCGCCCTTGGACTGGCCGTCATCCTCGAAGCCCGACAGATCCGACAAGATGCGCAGGACGGTGGCACAGGCGAGGAAGCCGACGATTGCAATGACGAAAGGCGTCCAGCCTGCGGTGCCGACGAAGGTCAGCACCAGCGGCCCGCTGGCATAACCGACCCCCATCAGCGTGTTGAACACGCCCATGACGCGCCCGCGCCGCGACGGCGGGGCCATCGACAGCGCCCACACCTCGCCGAGGATGTAGAGCGGGTTGATGACCACCCCGATCATGAAGCGCAGGACGAACCAGGCGAACCAGTCCTGGAGATAGCCGATGAGCAGGAAGCAGATGGCAGCCGCGATCGAGCAGCCGACCGCCAGGTTTCTCGCCCCGACGAGGCGCACGGCCCAAGGCACGAAGGCGGCGGAGGCGATCAGGCCCAGCGGCATCATCGCCGCCGACAGGCCGATCATCGCCGGCGGCATGCCCTGTTTCTGCATCAGCAACGAAAACAGCGGATAGCTCAGCCCTTGCGCTGCGCCAAACATCGCAAGTGCTGCGGTGACGCCGACAAGCGGTGCCCACCTGAGAGGCGGTTCGGCGGCGGTGGAAGCGGGAGAGGTCAAAGCAGTCACCAGGAGAATCGAATGACGGCGATCCTATAGATGATGCGCCCTGTGCCGGATGCCTCACCACGACGGAGAACGTCGGTCCAGTCCCAATCGGTCGCTGTCCCCACGGCACCCGTCGACGATGTCGTTTCCCTCGCGCTACTTGTCGCCACCTCCGCAATGAGCAGCACTGCCCCGGTCCATTATGCCTCCCGACACTGAAGCTTGCCGTGAGGATTCCATGACCGTGGCCCTGCAAACAGCCGAACAGGCTCCTGCCTCCGACCGCGCTCGACGCGGCGGTCGTGCCGGCAAGCGCGCCGGCGGCGCCCAGGCATTCGAGCAGCCGCCTTTCCGCCAGCTCAAGATCCCGTTTGCACCGACCAGGCTGATCTCCGACGACGAGCTGGAGTCCATCCACCTTGCCTCATTGCGGGTGCTCAAGGAGATCGGCGTCGACGTGCTGCACGACGAGGCACGCCGCATCATGAAGGCACATGGCGCCGACGTGCGCGACGGCACCGAGCGCGTCCGCTTCGATTCCGACATGATCCTCGAGTTGATCTCGCATGCACCGGCCGAGTTCACCCTGCATGCCCGCAATCCGGCCCACAATGTGCGCTTCGGCGGCAACAATCTCGTCATTTCGCAGATGGCGTCGGCGCCCAACTGTTCCGATCTCGATCGTGGCCGTCGCCCGGGCAACCAGGCCGACTACCGCAACTTCCTCAAGCTCGCCCAGATGCACAACATTTTGCAGACGACGGGCGGCTATCCTGTCGAACCGGTGGACATCCATCCCTCGATCCGCCATCTCGAATGCATCCGCGATCTGGCGACTTTGACCGACAAGGTGTTTCACATCTATTCGCTCGGCAAGGAGCGCAACGTCGACGGCATCGAGATCACCCGCATCGCCCGCGGCATTTCCCGCGAGCAGATGATGGTGGAGCCCTCGGTCTACACCATCATCAACACCAACTCGCCACTGAAGCTCGACGTGCCGATGATGGAAGGCATCATCCAGATGTCGTCGATGGGCCAGGTGGTGATCGTCACCCCCTTCACCCTGTCAGGTGCGATGGCGCCCGTCACCATCGCTGGCGCCCTGGTGCAGCAGAATGCCGAGGCGCTCTCCGGCCTCGCCTTCACCCAGATGGTCAGGAAGGGCGCGCCGGTCGGCTATGGCGGTTTCACCTCCAACGTCGACATGAAATCGGGCGCCCCGGCCTTCGGCACGCCCGAATACATGAAGGCCCAGCTTGTCGGCGGCCAGCTCGCCCGCCGCTACAACATCCCCTACCGCACCTCCAATGTCTGCGCTGCCAACGCCGTCGACGCTCAGGCAGCCTATGAGAGCGTCTTCTCCTTGTGGGGCGCGATCCAGGGCGGCGCCAACTTCATGTTGCACGGCGCCGGCTGGCTCGAGGGCGGCCTTCGCTGCTCCTACGAGAAGATGATCCTCGACATCGACCTGCTGCAGATGGTGGCCGAGTTCCTGACCCCGCTGGACCTGTCGGAAGACGCGCTCGCCGTCGACGCGATCCGCGACGTCGGCCCCGGCGGCCACTTCTTCGGCACCGCGCACACCCAGTCGCGCTACAAGAATGCCTTCTATTCGCCCATCATCTCCGACTGGCGCAATTTCGAGACCTGGGCCGAGGCCGGCAGCCCGACGGCGGTGGAAAAGGCAAATCGCGTCTGGAAGGAGCGCCTCGCCTCCTACGAGGAGCCCTGGATGGACCCCGCCATCCGCGAAGAGCTCAACGCCTTCGTCGACAAGCGCAAGGCCGAAGGCGGCGCCCCGACCGACTTCTGATCGCCATCAAGCCGATTCAATTTCTTACAACTCGGACATAACCTTATGAAATCCCATGTGAAAGCAGTTGTCATCGGCGGCGGCGTTGTGGGCTGCTCGGTGTTGTATCACCTCGCCCGCGCCGGCTGGACCGACATCATGCTGATCGAGCGCTCGGAGCTCACCTCCGGCTCGTCCTGGCACGCCGCCGGCGGCTTCCACACGCTCAACGGCGACCCCAACGTCGCCAAGCTGCAGGCCTACACCGTCCAGCTCTACAAGGAGCTGGAGGAGATTTCCGGCCAGTCCTGCTCGCTGCACCTGACCGGCGGCGTCATGCTTGCCGACAGCCCCGAGCGCATGGACTTCCTGCGCCTGGCCCATGCCAAGGGCCGTTATCTCGGCATGGACACCGAACTCATCACGCCGTCCGAAGCCAAGAAGATGTTCCCGCTGATGGACGAAAAGCATTTCGTCGGCGCGATGTGGGATCCCGTCGAAGGCCATCTCGACCCGTCAGGCACAACCCATGCCTACGCCAAGGCGGCGAAGAAGCTCGGCGCCGAGATCGTGCTGCGCAACCCGGTCAAGGAACTGACGCAGGATCCCGACGGCACCTGGAACGTCGTTACCGAGCAGGGCACCGTCAGGGCAGAGCACGTGGTCAACTGCGGTGGCCTGTGGGCGCGCGAGGTCGGCCGTATGGTCGGCGTCGAGCTGCCGGTCCTGGCCATGGAGCACATGTACCTGCTGACCGAGCCGATGCCGGAGGTCGAGGCCTTCAACAAGGAAACCGGCCGGGAAATGATCGGCGTGCTCGATTTCAAGGGCGAGATCTACACGCGCCAGGAACGCAACGGCATCCTGCTTGGCACCTATGAGAAGGCCTGCAAGCCGTGGTCGCCTGTCAACACGCCGTGGGATTTCGGACATGAACTGCTCGCGCCCGACCTCGACCGCATCGCGCCGTCGCTGGAAATCGGCTTCCAGCATTTCCCCGGCATCGCCAACGCCGGCATCAAGCAGGTCATCAACGGACCCTTCACCTTCGCGCCCGACGGAAACCCGCTGGTTGGCCCGGTCCAGGGCCTGACCAATTTCTGGGTCGCCTGCGGCGTCATGGCCGGTTTCAGCCAGGGCGGCGGTGTCGGCCTCGCTCTGTCGAACTGGATGGTCAACGGCGACCCGGGCTTCGACGTCTGGGGCATGGATGTCGCGCGCTGGGGCGAATGGGCCAGCCTGCGCTACACCAACGCCAAGGTGCGCGAAAACTACTCGCGCCGCTTCTCGATCCGTTTTCCGAATGAAGAACTGCCCGCCGCCAGGCCGGCCCAGACCACCCCGCTCTACGACACCATGGTCGCCAACAATGCCGTCATGGGCGACAGCTGGGGCCTGGAAACGCCGTTGTGGTTTGCTCCGAAGGGTACAGAGCCCAAGGACATCGTCTCCTTCCACCGCTCCAACGATTTCGAGCATATCGGCAATGAGGTTCGCGCCACACGCGACCGCGTCGGCGTGACCGAGATCGCCAATTTCGCCAAATACGAAGTGTCGGGCCCGGCATCGGAGGATTTCCTCAACCGGCTGATGACCAACCGCATGCCGAAGAACGGCCGCATCGTGCTGACGCCGATGCTGAACGAGTTCGGCCGGCTGATCGGCGACTTCACGATTGCCAAGACTGGCGACGACACGTTCATGATCTGGGGCTCGTCGGCGGCGCAGAAGTATCACATGCGCTGGTTTGAACAGCACCTGCCCAAGGACGGATCGGTGCGCATCCACCGCTTCGACCAGACCCTCGTCGGCCTGTCGATTGCAGGCCCGAAGTCGCAGGCGCTGCTGGCCAAGCTGGTCGACGAGGACGTCTCCAGCAAGGCCTTCCGCTTCATGGATTTTCGCGAGATGGCCGTCGGAGGTGCGCCCTGCATGGTCAACCGCATCACCTATACCGGCGACCTCGGCTACGAGATCTGGATGGCGCCTGCCTACCAGCGCCTCGTCTACAAGGCGATCAAGGACGCCGGCGAAGAGTTCGGCATCGTCGATTTCGGCATGCGGGCACTTTTGTCGATGCGCCTAGAAAAGAACTTCCCGACCTGGTTCCGCGAGCTTCGCCCGATCTATGGGCCGTTCGAGGGTTCGATGGAGCGCTTCATCAAGCTCGAAAAGAACGACTTCATCGGCCGCGAGGCAGCCGCCAGGGAGCACGCCGAGGGGCCAAAGCTGCGCCGTGTCTCCTTCTATGTCGATGCGCAGGACGCCGACGTGATGGGCGACGAGCCGATCTGGGCCAAGGTCGGCGCCAAGGATTTCGGCACGATCGAAAAGCCGCACGGCTATGGTGCGCCGCGCTTCGATGAGACTGGCAAGGAAGTGCGCGGTTCGGACGCCGCCACCGGCGCATCCGCGGTGCGCGGCATCGTCGACGGCGACTGGCGTGTGGTCGGCTGGGTGACGTCGGGCGGCTATGCCCATTATGTCGAGAAGTCGATGGCCCAAGGCTATGTGCCAGCTGCGCTTGCCGAAAACGAAGCGGAAGGTCTGTTCGAGATCGAGATCCTCGGCCACCGCCGTCCCGCCCGCATCAATGTCGAGCCGCCGTTTGATCCGAGCGGTGACAAGATGCGGGGGTAGTTCGGCTCCAAGCAAGAGACTGGGAACGCACATGCTCTACGTTGCCCCCCTCTGTCGTGCCGGACATCTCCCCCACAAGGGGGGGAGATTGGCTGTCAGATGCCTCTCGCCCGAATTCGAGCGATCCAAGAAGAGCGCCAAAACCTCAACTGCTGATCTCCCCCCTTGTGGGGGAGATGTCCGGCACGACAGAGGGGGGCGCGAAAGGACCACACATTCGGCCACTTGCGGGGCATTGCTGATGGATACCCCTGCAAAAGGCAGTTTCGGCCGCCACCGCAAGATCATGCCGTTCGAGCCGGGTTCCGCGGACGATTTGCGCGCGCAGGCACGCACCAAGGCGGCTGGGCTCAACAGCCACGTTCTGGGTTATGGAGCGCAGGCCGAGGCCGAATGGGCGGCGGCAGGCATTGCGGCACCTGACATGCCGGCCCTGCGAAAATACCGGCTGGAGCGCATCCGCGCCGAGCTCGCGCGGCGCGGCTACGCCGGCGCCCTGCTCTACGATCCCGTCAACATCCGCTACGCCACCGATTCCACCAACATGCAGCTGTGGGTGGCGCACAACCCGACCCGTCACTGCTTCGTCGCCACAGACGGCCCGGTGGTGCTGTTCGACTATTTTTCCTGCGAGCACCTGTCCGATCATTCCGGCGTCGTCAACGAGGTTCGCCCGGCAGTGTCGTGGATGTATCTCTACAGTGGCGAACTGACGGAGATGAAGGTCGAGCGTTGGGCGCAAGGCATCGCCGATGTCGTTCGCCAGCACGGCGGCGGCATCACGCGTATTGCCGTCGACCATCTCGACCATGAGGGCGTCGACGCTCTGGCACGGCATGGCATTTCGGTCGGCAATGGCGAGGCGGTGATGGAGAACGCCCGGCTGATCAAGTCGCCTGACGAAATCCTCTGCATGCGTCGTTCGATCGTCGCCTGCGAAGCGGCGATGGGCGAGATGGAAGCGGCGCTCCGGCCGGGCATCTCCGAGAACGAACTCTGGGCCGAACTGCATCGCGGCAACATCGCCCGCGGCGGCGAATGGATCGAAACACGGCTCCTGGCATCCGGACCGCGCACCAATCCCTGGTTCCAGGAGTGCTCCTCGCGCGTGGTCGAGGCAGGCGAGCTCGTCGCCTTCGACACCGACCTGATCGGGCCCTACGGCTTCTGCGCCGACCTGTCGCGCACCTGGCTGTGCGGTGACGGCGCGCCGACCGACGAGCAGCGCGACCTCTACAGGACTGCCGCCGAACAGATCGCCTACAATACGGCGCTGCTCAGGCCCGGCCTCGGTTTCCGTGAACTGGTGGAACGCGCGGCCGTGCCGCCGCCCGACTGCTTCGCGGCACGTTATGGCGTGCTGTTTCACGGCGTCGGCCTGGCCGACGAATATCCCACCCTGCCCCACGCCTCGGACTGGACGGCCGATACGCCGGACGGCGTGCTCGAGCCCGGCATGGTGGTCTGCGTCGAGAGCTATATCGGCCGCCTCGGCGGGCATGACGGCGTCAAGCTCGAGGAGCAGATCCTGATCACGGAAAGCGGATACGAACAACTGTCGAGTTACCCGCTCGACAAGCGCCTGCTCGGCTAGGCGCGCCCCAAGCCCCGGCTTTCTGTTCGAGATCTTCCATCGGCGAAGAACAATTGATCGGCAGATGAAATCGCTCGCCGGCGACTTTACTGCGATGGTGCAAGATCACTGGCCTGCCGGATTTGGTGTGGACAGGAGCGTTCGCGAGTGGCTTCCGCCGCAAGCTGCACCGATAGTGAAAATGGGCCTGAAACGGCGCCCTTTTTCTTTATCAGATCGGATCGCATATGACGCACTTCTATCGGATTGGCCTTTCGGGCCTCGCCCTGGCCGGCGGTCTCGCCTCGAATGCATCAGCGGCGTCGGCGCAGCCGCTGGCCCCCAAAGTGCTTGTTATAACGATGTTCGGAGGCGAAGCAAAACCATAGCTCGAGGGCCGCAAGCTGGAGACCAGACTAACAATTCCGGGCTTCGCCAAGGAGTATCCGGAACTTGCCTGTGACGCTGCCGGCCTGTGCGTCATGACGACGGCGATGGGTTATGCCAACGCGGCCAGCTCGGTTTCAGCGCTCGTCTACAGCGGTCTTGTCGACCTCAAGCAGAGCTACATCGTGATTGCCGGCATTGCCGGCGTCGATCCCAGCGATGGCACGCTGGGTTCGGCACATTGGGCGCGTTATGCCGTCGATGCCGGCCTGCGCCACGAAATCGATCCGCGCCAGATTCCCGCCGACTGGCCTGATGGCGTGGTCGGGCTGGGCGCCAATCGCCCCGGCGAAAAGCCGAGCTGGGGATCGGCAACCGAGGTTTACCAGCTCAACGAACAGCTTCTGCAAAAGGCATTTGCCCTGACCAGGAGCGTCGAACTTGCCGACAGCCCCGAAGCGAAGGCCTATCGCGTGGCCTACGCGACAGCACCGGGCAGCGCCGCCCCTGAGGTCAGCATCTGTGACACGCTGTCCACCGACACCTACTGGCATGGCTCAATGACGGCCAGAAGCATGGGCGATTGGGTATCGTTGCTGACCGAGGGCAAGGGCAACTATTGCACGACCCAGATGGAGGACAACGCCTCGCTGACGGCGCTGCGGCGCGGCGCCGATGCCGGCCTGCTCGATTTCGACCGCATCGCCTTGCTGCGCACGGCATCTAACTTCGATCGCGAACCCGCCGGCATGAGCCCCATCGATTCGCTGAGCGCCAAGTCGGGCGGTTTTGGCCCGGCAGCCACCAACGCCTATCGTGTCGGCGCAGCCTTTGCAGATGCGGTCACCGGCGATTGGACGAAATGGGAAAAGGGCGTTCCGTCCGAATAGGCCCGAAAGAGCGAGGCAGGGCGGGCGGTTCAGGCCGCCCGCCCTGTTCAAAATGCGGCGTTCAAAGTGCGGCCTGGCTCAGCGCCAGGTTCAGCAACGTCACCGAAACGGGAGGCGTGTTTAGCCCGGTGATGTAAGGCAAACCCTTGCGCTTTGCCGTCCAGCCGATGATCACGACGTCCTGGGCAGCCGGCTCGAAGCGCTGTGCCAGCGCCCAGCTCCGGCAATCGATGGTCGCCACGTCGGCCCGGCCTTCGGCAATCGAGACGATCGATGCGCGATGGCCGCCGCTTTCGATCCGTTCGGAAAAAATCCGCAACCCTTCGCCCATGGCGGCAAGATCGCGCGAAATACCGATGAAGCCCGACATCGAATCGTGGCTGTTGAAGGCAAGGCGCTTGTCACGGATCAGATCGAGCGGAATGAGCGTCGCGTCGCCATCAGGCGCATGCGCATGATCGGCGGTCACGGATCCGCGCCGCACGACGATGGCGCTGGAATAGAGTTCGCCACGACCGCCTTCGATGCCATCATAGTTCGGCTGGCCAATCACCTTGACCTGAGCCGCAAGGCCCGTGCTTTCCATCGGCCCCCAGCAGGTCTGGCCGAACAGCAATTGGGGATGCCGCCACAGCGTCGGCAGGTCGAATTCTTCGGGCGGCAGCGTAGCCGGATCGGGCGCGATCACCGTAGCCGATGCGTCGCGAATACCACCTGGAACCGCCGGCAGTTCGGCATTGCGCCTGACAAGGCGTTCCGGCGCGTCCAGACCAAGCTGACGCAATGCCGTTCGCAACCTTGCCCATTGCGCATCGACCTCGTCGTGCATCTCGGGCCAGTCATACATGGGCAGTGCGGCGATGAAGTCGCTCATTGCAACATTTCAGGCTAGAGCGCGGGAATTGGCAAGGTCTGAAAGGATCATTCCTTCGGCGGCTCAGCAGGCACAGGTGCTGTGCCCAGCCCATTGACGTTGCGCGCCCTGACGCGCGGCACGAACGCCCTGCCCGGCTCGGGCGCGCGGCGCAGCGCCGGGTGGCACACCGGTTCCTTGGCGCGGAAGGCATAGGCTTTGACCAGCGCGAGATAGTTCGGATAGGCATAGCCCTTGTTCATCCGGAGCCACTCTTCGCGGCGCGCGCGGAACAGTTCCGGCAGCTTGTACCAGGCGACGGTCGGGCTCTTGTGGTGCACGAAATGCAGGTTGTTGTTGAGGAACAGGATCGAAAGCGGCGAGCGTTCGACGATGACGGTGCGCCCTTCCGGATGCTCCGACCATTGATGCTCGGCAAAGGTGCGGATCGAGATCAACGAATGGCCGAGCCAGACCGGCACCAGAACATAGAGCCAGAGCGGCAGGCCGAAGCCGAACTGGATGACCGGCAGGACGATGACCAGCCCCGCCGCGTGCAGCAGCCAGGCAGTGCGGACTGCCTTGTCGCCGCCGGCGATCGCCTTGGCGTCGTCGATGACAAAGCCGATGCAGGACAGCAACGGCCCGAGCACGAAACGACCGGCCATGGTGTTGTTGATCCTGAGCACCAGCTTCATCGCCTCAGGCAGGTCGTCATGCTGCCAAAGTGAGCGGTAGTAGCTCTCGGGATCGTCGAACGGGTCGGTCAGCTTCTCGTCGGCGTGGTGGCGCAGGTGAATGGTTTTGAAACGACGGTAGGGCCAAAGCAGACCGATGGGCAGAGAAACCAGCGCTTCGTTGATGCGCGCGTTGCGGGTTGGGTGGCCGTGCAGCACCTCATGCACCAGCGACGATTGCAACGCCACCGTCAGCACCATCAGCACCAGCGCAGCAACCGGATAGCTGGGCCACACCAGCAGTCCCACCAAAAGCCAGGCACCGTAGCAGGCGGCGATCAGAAACACCGTCGGCCATTCGACCCTGGTGGTCGTGCCGCGTTTGTTTCCCCTGTTAGCCATGCTGCTGCCTGCTGTCCTTGGATGCCTGGAACTCGATGATTCCTGACATAATGCTGTCAGTAGCCTTGCGTTTCTGCAACGAGACAATGCGCACAGATTGTTTACATTGCGCTGCTTAAGCCGCAAGTGTTACACTTAGTAAACAAGCTGGAAGATGAATCTATTTCCCGCGGGCGCCTTGCCTGCGTTCCGCAAAACCATTCCACCTTTGGGCAGGCCATGGACAAACGCGATCTATCCGAAGTTTTCCGCGAGCGTCTCAAGGCGTTGGTCCAACGCTCCGGCCTCAATCAGTCGGCCTTTGCCACATCGGTCGGCATCGACCGCTCGGCGCTGTCGCAGTTGCTTTCGGGGGCAACGATAAGGCTCCCTCGCGCCGAAACCCTGCTGACAATCGCATCCGCTCACAAGGTTTCGCTCGACTGGCTGCTTGGCCTCAGCCAGGACGAAGGGGTTACAGGCGAAATCCGCGAAAGCCTCGAGATCGAGGAGGCATCGGGCGGTTTCGAACGCACGCTGATCGCGAAATGGCATGCCGAGGCCGCCGGCACCAAGATCCGCTATGTGCCCGCGGGCATTCCTGACCTGCTGCGCACCGAAGCACTCATCGACTACGAGGCCGGCATCTCCAACAAGAGCCGCGAGAGCCAGGCCGGCGAGACGCAGTATCGCATCGACTACAACCGCCGGCCCGAGACCGACATGGAAGTATGCATGCCGCGTCACACGCTCGAGATTTTCGCGCGCGGCCTGGGCGTCTGGTCGGGTTTTCCAGACAAAGACCGCAAGCAGCAGCTGCGCCACATGGCTGACTTGCTCGACGATCTCTACCCGACATTCCGGCTGTTCCTGTATGACGGCCGCATGCGCTATTCCGTGCCCTACACGATCTTCGGCCATTCCCGCGCGGCGATCTATGTCGGCGACATGTACCTTGTGCTCTATGCCACCGACCCGATCAGGACGCTGACCCGCCATTTCGACAATCTGATCCGCGCCGCCGACATCAACGCCCACGAGACCGCGGCCTTCGCGCGACGGCTGGCTGTGGCTTCGTTCCCGGCCAGTTGGGGCTGACTGGCGCTCTGGTTGAATTTGCCGCCGCGATACGGCAGCGTGCGCCGCGATCCCCGAGGAAACCCATGCCAGATCAGAAGCGTGTCGTCATACCTGCCCAGTCGGGCCGTTCCATCCGCGTCTCCAGCGGTGACCTGGTCCGCATCATCGACATCAAGGGCCAGCAGGTCGCCGACCTCTGGGCGTTCACGCCTGATATGAAGGACTGGCTGAGCACTTCCAACACCCGCGATATCGGCGAGCGGCTGTTTCCCAAGACAGGCGAACATTTCTACGGCACGACGGGAAACAAATTGCTGACCTTGGTCGAAGACGCCTCGCCCGGCCCGCACGACATGCTCTACCCCGCCTGCAACCACGCGCTTTATGTCCGCGCCGGCTTCGACGAGCATCCCAGTTGCCAGGACAATCTGCACAAGGCCCTTGCCTCGGAAGGGCTCGCCTTGCCCTTCACGCCAGACCCGGTCGACCTGTTCCAGAACTCGCTGCCGCAGCCCGATGGCAGCATCGACGTCTTCGCCTCGATCAATCCGCCCGGCGGCTACGTCGCTTTGCGCGCCGAATGCGACCTGCTGCTCGTCGTCACCGCCTGCTCGGTCGATCATTATCCGACCAATGGCGGCGTCTGCACCGAGATCGCGGTCGAGGTGACGCCGGCAGCATGGTCGGCCAAGCAAACGCGTTGACTGGACATAAAGACTTCTTTATATCCTTATCTAATCTCCTGATATGAAAGTCGCTGCGATGACGACCAATCCGATCGATACCCTGCTGGCCGAAAAGGGCGTGCTGCTCGCCGATGGCGCAACCGGCACAAACCTGTTTGCCATGGGCCTCGAGGCCGGCGAAGCACCCGAGCTGTGGAATGAAAGCGCGCCCGAGAAGATTTCGACGCTGCACCGGAAATTCGTCGAGGCCGGCGCCGACATCATCCTTACCAATTCGTTTGGCGGCACCCGTCACCGGCTCAAGCTGCATCACGCCCAGGATCGCGTGCACGAGCTCAACAAGCGCGCTGCCGAAATCGCCCGTGGCGTTGCCGACAAGACCGGCCGCAAAGTTATCGTCGCCGGCTCCGTCGGCCCGACGGGCGAGCTTCTGGTTCCGCTTGGTGCCATGACCTATGACGAGGCGGTCGATGCATTCGCCGAACAGATCGAAGGCCTCAAGGCCGGCGGCGCCGAAGTCGCATGGATTGAAACGATGTCCGCGCCGGACGAAATCCGTGCGGCGGCGGAAGCTGCCATTCGCGTCGGCCTGCCCTACACCTACACCGGCTCGTTCGACACTGCCGGCCGCACCATGATGGGCCTGCTGCCCAAGGACATCCACGGTGTCGTTGACGGCCTTGCCCAGACGCCGCTTGGCGTTGGCGCCAATTGCGGTGTCGGTGCGTCCGATATCCTGGCTTCGCTGCTCGACATGAGCGACGCCAAACCGGATGCAACGATCATCATCAAGGGCAATTGCGGCATCCCGGAATTCCGCGGCACCGAGATTCACTATTCGGGCACGCCGGAACTGATGTCGGACTATGTCCGCCTCGCTGTCGACGGCGGCGCCAGGATCATCGGCGGCTGCTGCGGCACCTCGTTCGAGCATCTGGCCGCCATGCGCAAGGCGCTCGACGCCCACAAGAAGGACGTTCGTCCGACCGTCGAGGCAATCGTCGAGCGCATCGGCCCGATGCGCAACAAGCTGGCGGCGCCGAACACCACGGAAACCAGCGAAGGCCGCCGCGAACGCCGTCGCCGCAGCTGAGGCTTCTTCTGATCAGCTGTTTTCTTCGTATCGCGCGAGTGCCGACTTGATGTCGGTGCCCGCGCCTTCGACCGGGCGCATCATCATCACGGCGTCCGATGTGCGCACATCGCCCAGTTTCTCCATCGCCAGCCGGAAGCGCTCATTGTTGAGCGCCGACCATGCCGTGCGATGGGCGTCATCGACATCGCTCACGCGGGAACGCGAGGAACTCGGGGTTGAGACCGGCACCGCCTGCTGGACAGGCTTGGCGGGCACATAGATGTGGCTGCTGGTGGCAGGCGCCGGCGCCTGTGCGGCAGCATCTGCCACGGCGTCGCTATTGCGGTTGGCAGCCTCCGGCCGGGTTGGCATCGCCAAGGCATCGGCGGTGCGAGCAATTGATACCGCACCCGCCATCACACGTCCAACCAGCATTCTCAAACCACCCCTTGTACACCCGCAGCTGTATTAGCCGGGGATCGTTGCGATCGGGTTCCGGGGCGAATTGGCTTTTGATTCAAATTGTCGGAAACGGCCCGCAAATCTGGCCTTTTCCTAGGTTTCACACAGAAAAAGCTCCCGCCTTGCGGCGGGAGCTTCAGACGTTACAAGACCTCGGGGAATCAAAGGTCTTCGAGGTCGCGACGGGCCTTCTTCAGGATCTCGCGCGCCTTCTCAGCCTGTACGGCGGTCAGCGAACCGCTGCGCAGTCGGCTGAACACAGCGAAGTTCAGCGCCTTGACTTCGTCGCCGAGGGCGACACCGCTGACCTGCGTCGAGTTTTCCTCGATCTGGCCATTGATCTTGGCGAGCTCGGCGGCGTTTTCATCGAGATATGCCTGGCCCGCCTCGGTGATCGAGTAGAGCTTCTTGTTGCCATTGGCGACGGAGACGACGAGGTCCGCCTCCTCCAGCATCTGCAGCATCGGATAGATCGCGCCCGGGCTCGGGCTGTAGGCGCCCTGGAACTTGGCCTCCAGCGCCTTGATGATGTCGTAGCCGTGGCGCGGCTCTTCGGCAATCAGGCCGAGCACGACCAGGCGCAGAGCGCCGGGATCGAACATGCGCGGGCCGCGGCCGCCGAAGGGACCGCCACGATGACGGCCGAAGGGACCGCCGCGGCCATGCCGGCCGCCGCCCCTGCCGCCTTCATTCTGGCCCGACATGGACCATTCTCCACGGCAACGATCGTTGAAATTCGGGTGGTTGAACATGTGAGTACCTCTCCAGGATGTTTGTTTCATGTCGCTATATCTATTCAAAGATATATCTTTTGCAAGATAGAACGTAGGGAATTTTCGCGCCGCTCTGCGAACGCGTGCGGAAACATCCCGGAAGGGAGCGCCCTCCCCAGTCCGATGAAAGTCGATTTCAGCTTGTTTTCAACCGCTTACGCCCGGATCGAGATGTCCTCGCAGGGCCACGCCGTTGCAACGGAATTTCGCTCCGTCCGGCACCTAGGCGCCGACAACCATGTCGCTCAGAACATGACTGAAGTGCTTTTCCTGCCGTTCCAGCCACGCGTAAGCCCGCGGCCAGTTGGCCGGATCTGTCATCGCGACCGGATGGTTGGACAGGTAGCACAGCGCGTACTCGCCGCGCAGGCTGACGCCAAGCGCCTTGCCCAATGCGGGCTCGAAGGCAATCAGCCGGTTCGCGGTTGTGGCATAACCCTCGCCGCGTTGGCCCCTGACGAACAGCCCGACGCTGCGATTGGTCAAATAGAGCGAAACCACCAGATCGTCGGCGATATGCCGCCAGCGCGAATAGAGGCTGCCATGGCGTATCCTGGGATCGTTGCGGCGGGCGAGATAACCGTCCCAGAAAACCTTGATCTCGCGCGACGACAGTGAGCGCAGCCCGCCATGCGCAATATCCCATTCGTCCAGTTGCCGGTCGGCCATCACCAGTCTCCGAAACACCACCCCAGCGATTTTCGGGTGGACGCCTAGAGATCACAAAAGAACGGCCGGCGGAAAGCCCCCTTTCCGCCGCCGGAGATCACAAAAGAATGGCCGGCGGAAAGCCCCCTTTCCGCCGCCGGAGATCACAAAAGAATGGCCGGCGGAAAGCCCCCTTTCCGCCGGCCGGCCCACCTGCCCTTGCCTGTTGCCTTACTGCTTGTTGCCCTGGAGCGACGATGCCAGCCGCACCAGCGACAGGAATTCGGCGCGATAGCCATAGGGATCGGCACCGCGCGCCGCCGAGGCGATCTCGGCGATCCGGTCAAAGCCGAACCTGGCTGTCGCGTCCTCGTCGCGCAGTTTCTGGCCGAAGGCCGCAACCGCCACCGAGAACCGCTGATCGGTGCCGGCGCCGTCGAAGCTCGCGACTTCGTTCGTCTTCGTCACCGGCGTGGTGATCAGCTTGCTCACGTCGCCATCAGGCGCCTTGTAGCGGATCTTCACGAAAGCATACTCGTCGGCATCGGCGACGCCGCCATTGCCTGTCGAAGCCTGGCCGTAGCGCAACGGGTCCATCGCCAGCGACGGGCTGCCCTTGGGCGTGATCTCGTAGATCGCCGTCACCGAATGGCCGGAGCCGATCTCGCCGGCATCGACGCGATCGTTGTTGAAGTCCTCGCGATTGAGCGCACGAGTCTCGTAGCCGATGAGCCGATATTCGGCGACGGCAGCCGGATTGAACTCGACCTGTATCTTGACGTCTTTGGCAATCGGGAACAGCGTCGAGGAGGCATCCTGCACCAGCACCTTCTCGGCTTCGGCCAGCGTGTCGATATAGGCCGCCGTGCCATTGCCGTTCTGGGCGATGGTCTGCATCATCTGGTCGTTGAGATTGCCGCGGCCGAAGCCGAACACCGACAGGAACACGCCCGACTTGCGCTTGTCCTCGATCAGCCGCTTGAGCTCGTCGTCATCGGTCTGGCCGACATTGAAGTCGCCGTCGGTCGCCAGCATCACACGATTGATGCCGTCCTTGACGAAGGATTTTTGCGCCAGCCGATAGGCTTCGCGAATGCCCGCTTCGCCGGCAGTCGAGCCGCCAGGGGCCAGCGTGTCGATGGCCGACAGTATCTTTTCCCGGTCCGACGCCTTGGTCGGTTCGAGCACGGTACCCGCGTTGCCGGCATAGGTGACGATCGAAACCGTGTCGTCGGCATTGAGCTTGTTGACCAGGAGGCGGAAGGCCGAGCGCAGCAACGGCAGCTTGTCCGGCTCGTCCATCGAGCCCGACACGTCGATCAGGAACACCAGATTGGCCTTCGGCTGCTCGGTCGGCTTGACGTCATAGCCCTTGATCGCGACGTGCATCAGCTTGCTGTGCTCGTTCCACGGCGTCGGCATGACGCTGACGGTGGTGTTGAACGGCGTGGCGATCGCCTCCGGCCCCTTCCAGTCATAGGGGAAGTAGTTGATCATTTCCTCGACCCGTACCGTGTCGGGCTGAGGCAGAACCCCTTCCTTCAGCAAACGGCGAGCGAAGGAATAAGAGGCTGTGTCGACATCGATGGAAAATGTCGAGACCGGATCCTCGAGCGCCAAACGCACCGGATTGGTCTTGAAATCCTCGACGCGATCGCGGTTTTCCGGCGGAGCCATCGGCATGTCGGAGGGCGCGATCACGCCCTGCAGCTCGGTTGTCAGCGTCGGCGCGGACATGCGGCTCACCTGCGCTGCCGCGTCGGCCAGCGGTGCCGGCGCCGGCACGGCCGGCGCCGCCTCGTTCATGACAGCAGCTTCTTCGGCTGTCGCTTTTGCCTCCGCCTTGGCCGCCTGCGAGGCAGCAGCCACCGGTTTGGCCGGCGCGGTCTGCGCCGCGCCTGAATCGGTCTTCTTCAACGCGGCGGCAAGCGGCTCCTTCAAGCGCCCGGAAGGCACATCGGCGATCTCCTGCTCGGCGCCGAAATTGAACGGCGAGCCCTCCATCAGATAGAATGTGGCATAGCCGGCGAGCGGCAGGGCAACGAGACCGGCAAAGGCCGGCGCTGCAATCAGCTTCTTTTGCATGATGTCTCTCCAGAGCTTTCGTGCTCGTTCGGTGAGACGACCGGCATTGACGGTTCCTTGGGTGGCCGCGGAATTTTTTTCGAGGTCGTAGGCTGCCATCGCCGCGGCAAGCGCGCGCGCCTTGGCCTCGGTGCCTGGAGCGGGCGTCGGAGTGTTGCGCAGCATGTCGAGTTCGTTATCGTCGACCATGGTCACTCTTCCCCGGCCGAGCGCATGAGCAGCTTCAGCCGTTTCTTCGCTTCATGGATGTGCCAGGACACGGTGGCCTCGGCGATCGCCATGGCGTCCGCCGCCGCCGCATGGCTCAAGCCCTCGCCATAGACGAGAAGGATCGCGTCGCGCTGCTTGTCCGGCAGTTGCCTGACCGCCGCCCACATCCGCTCAGTCGGATCTTCCGTTTCCGGCCCGCCATCTCCCGCGACAAGCGCATGGACGCCATAGGCGGTGGTCTTCGCCGTCTCGCGCGCCGATTTGCGCTGCATGTCGCGCGCGGCATTCAGCGTCATCGCATAGAGCCATGTCGTGAAGGCGGCACCGCCGCGATAGTCGCGAATGGCCTGGCCCAGCCGCGCACAGACCTCCTGGGCAATGTCTTCGGCATCCGATCTGTTGCCGCACCAGCGCCAAGCGACACGGTGGACGAATCCGTAATGCCTTTCGACGAGTTCGCCGAAAGCTGTCCTGTCGCCATCGCACGCTCGTCCGACCAGATCGCCGTCGGAGGCTTCGCTTTCGTCCAGCATCATCGCCATCATTTGTCCGTTGGACGAAAGCTTTGAGGCAATCCTTGGGGTGCTGCGAAAAAAAAGTTTCGGCGCCAACCCAAGACATGCCGGGCGGCGCGACACCTCCGTCACGAGCCGGGGCAGACCAGCTTGACGCTTACCGTGTTCTTGCCGCTGACGGACATGCCGCCGGTGACATATTTGGCAAACGGCAAGGTGCTGACATCCTGGGACACCTCGGTGTCGACGGTGAAGCTCTCATTGGCGAAGACATTGCCGCCGTCGACTTCTCCTTGCGGCCGCATCGACATGCCATGGCCGCCCTTGCAGCGGATCTTCACGTCGCCCGGCCGGCCTTTCGACTTGTTGTCGAGAGCCATGGTCAACCCGTCGAGCTCCAGCGCCATGTCGATGTCGTCGTTGATCTGTCCGCTCGAAGTGCATGACATACCGGCAATCCTGACGCTCTTGATCTTGCCTGCCCGACGCGTTTTCCCCTTCAGCATCCATGTGTCGGATCCCGGCGAACTGTTGCCCTCCATCTCCACGGACTGGGTGACATAGGAGTAGGTCACGTCGAACTGCGGCCCCTTGATGCGCGGCTCGAGCTTTGCCTCGATGGTAACCGTCCCTTGGTCGACGATGCGCTTGAGCAATGCGCGTGTCGCCTTGGCCTGTTCGCGATAGCGCTCCGCTTCCTCAGCTGCGAAGTGGCTCGGCAGTCTGTCCCAGTAGATGGTGGCGGTGTCTCTTGCGCATTTCGCCCGGTGAACAGCTTCGTGCTCGAGCGCGAAATCCGCGAGTTCCTTGCATTGCGAGCCTGCTTTCAAGGCTTCGAGCGCAGCGGGTTGCTGCTCGCAGCTGCCATATTTCATGTCGACCGTCGCTGGCCCGGTGTAACCATGGGCGGGACGGTGGGGTAAGCTGAACCTCCCCATGATTTCGGTCCGTTTCAGCGACGAGCGGTGATAGATGCTGACGTCGGAATCCGGATGCGTCGGGATTTTGTGCGCCTCGATCAGCGGGTCCTCGACTGCCTTGAGCTGTGCTGCCATGTCGGCGAAGAACTTTGCTGCGTAGTCGGCGTTTCTGAGTTCTTCCTGGACGCTTTGCAGGTTCTTGCACGAGCATTGTTGCTGGTCGGCCAAAACAGGCATCGCCAGCGCGCCGCCGAGCGCCAGCGAAACGGCAAACGCCTTGATTGTCGAGAACATCCGCACCACACCTTGTGATTGATTCAGGTGGCAGTCGGTATCGGAAACCTGTGTATCCGCAGGATGTTGCGATGCGGGTGCGTTGGATGCACAACGAAAACAGGGATGAGCAAGATCAGGCTGCCTGCCCGGCCGCCCAGCCCGACGACCATGCCCACTGGAAATTGTAGCCGCCGAGCCAGCCGGTGACGTCGACGACCTCGCCGATGAAGAAAAGGCCCGGCACCGATTTCACCTGCATCGTCTTCTGGTCGAGCGACCTGGTGTCGACGCCGCCAAGCGTCACTTCCGCCGTACGATAACCCTCGGACCCGGCAGGCTTGATACGCCACTGATTGACAGCAGCATCGACGGCTTTCAGATGCGTATCGTTCAGATCGGCGAGATTGCCGTTGAAGCCGAGCCGTTCGGCAATCGCCTGGGCCAGCTTCTTGGGCAGGTGGGCGGCGAGAACGGTCTGCACCGCCTGGCGCCCGTTGGCGCGCTTGGCCTCGCGTAGGATCGCCGCGACGTCGCTGCCCGGCAGCATCGAGATCGCGATTTCGTCGCCCTCGCGCCAGTAGGACGAGATCTGCAGGATCGACGGCCCGCTGATGCCGCGGTGGGTGAACAACATGGCTTCGGAGAAGCTGGTCTTGCCGCAGGCAACATCGGCATCGACAGCGATGCCGGCGAGCGGGGTCAATTTCTGCAAGGTGTTGGCGTCGAAGGTCAGCGGCACCAGCGCTGGCCGCGTCTCGACCACGGGCAGCCCGAACTGCGCAGCAATCTCGTAGCCGAAACCGGTCGCCCCCATCTTGGGGATGGACTTGCCGCCGCAGGCGACCACCAGCGACTTGCACGCGACCCGACTGCCGGAGACAAACAGCTCGAACCCGTCGGCCGTCCTGCTGATGTCCTCCACCGCGGTCGACAGCCTCAGCTCGGCGCCGTTTTCGCGCATTTCCTCGACCATCATCTCAATGATCTGGCGTGCCGAGCCGTCGCAGAACAGTTGGCCGAGCGTCTTCTCGTGATAGGCGATGCCGTAGCGCTCGACGAGGCCGATGAAATTGCGCTGGGTGTAGCGGCTCAGCGCCGAGATGCAGAAATGCGGGTTCTGCGACAGAAAATTCTTCGGGCTGGCGTGGATGTTGGTGAAGTTGCAGCGCCCGCCGCCGGAAATCCGTATCTTTTCGCCGGGCGCCGAAGCGTGATCGACGACCAGCACCGAGCGGCCGCGCTTGCCGGCTTCCACGGCGCACATCATGCCGGCCGCGCCGGCGCCGATCACCACGACATCAAAGGACTGCATTCCGGAGTGTTCCCGCTGGTCCGTCGCCGCCTTGCCGGCGCGCGAACCCTGGTTGTCGGATCAAGCTGTTCGGTGCCTGATAGCCGAAGCTGTCGGGATGGCAAAGTTGGAAGTTATGCCAGCGTTTCCTCAAACAACGCCGTCAGCCGCTTCCAGTGGCGTTCGGCACCGGCGGCATCGTAGACGCCGTGGTCGGATACGCACCAGCCATGGCCCATGCCGACATAGTTTTCGAGAATGTGGTCAACGCCGGCAGTGCGCAGGCTCTCGGCCAGGATTGCCGACTGTTCCGGCGGGAAGCTGCCGTCGACACCGGCAGAGCCGACATAGACACGCGCCTTGATCTTTGCGGCGCTGCGGTGTGGGCTACCGGTCGCATCGCTGGCCAGATTGCCGCCATGGAAGCTTGCCGCGGCCACGATGCGGCCCGGATGGGCGGCGGCAGCGTTGAGCGCACGCGAGCCGCCCATGCAATAGCCGACAGTGCCAATCGGGCCTGTTGCGCCGGCCTTTGCCAACGCGTCGATGAAGGAGGCCGTGTCGCGTGCGGTCATCTCCTGCGTCGTGCCGCCGATCAGGGCACGCAACTCGGTCCGCGTCTTCTCCTCGACGAAGGCCGTCTTGGCGTCGAACGGACCATAGGCGCCTGCACGATAGAACAGGTCGGGCACCAGCACCGCATAGCCGTGGCTGCCCAGCCGTTCGGCCATCTCGTCCAGCGCCGGGCGCGGACCGAAGGCATCCATATAGAGGATCACCCCGGCTTTCGCCTTGGCAGGTCCGAACAGCCCGGCCTTGCAAACGCCATCCGCCGTCCTGATCTCAATCTCGCGCTTGGTCGGCATGGCAAGGTTCCTTCTGTCTGCCCCGTCGCGAACATAGGGACTTCGGCCCGCCAGACAAGCTCAGGCGGCAATGGTCCGCTCGGTGCGCGCGCCGACATGCAGCGCCCTGCCCGCGCCCAGTCCCGTGATCGCAACGCCAAGGCCAAGGGCCACGAACAGCACCGAAGAGGCGGCGAAGCTGCCGGTCCAGTTGCGGATCAGCCCGACCAGCAGCGGGCCTATGGCCGCCAGCGTGTAGCCCACGCCCTGCGCCATGCCGGAGAGATGGGCCGCGACATGGGAATCCGGCGAGCGCAGCACGATCAGCGTCATGGCGGCGGCAATCAGCCCACCCTGGCCGATGCCCTGCAGCACGGCCCAGAACAGGATCGTCGAGGTCGGCGCAAACAGGATGCCGAGCAATGCCGTTACGGCAGCCACGACGAGCGCCACATTGACGCCGCGCTGGTCCTTGCGGCGGATGGCGATCGAAGGCACGGCAAGGCAGGTCACAACCTGCGCCATGACCGACAGCGAGACGATCGCGCCGGCCGTCGTGGCATCGAAGCCGCGCTCGCGCAGGATCGGCGCCAGCCAGCCGAAGACGCAATAGGCGAGCGCCGACTGCAGCCCCATGAACAAGGTGACCTGCCAGGCCAACCGGTCGCGCCACAGGCCGACGACGCGGAAGCCGCTTTGGCTCGCCTGCCTGCGGCTGCCGAGCGCCTGCGGTGTCCAGATGAGCAGCACGATGAAGGCGGGAACCGCCCAGGCAGCGAGCGCGCCAGACCAGGAGCCCGTCAACAGATGTTCTATGGGCAGTGTCAGCCCCGAGGCCGAAGCAGCACCAGCGCAAAGCGCCATCGTATAGAGCCCGGTCATCATCGCCGCCTTGTCGGGGAAGTCGCGCTTGACCAGCCCGGGCAAGAGCACGTTGCCGATGGCGATTGCGGCGCCGGCCATAAAGCTCGCGATGAACAGCAGCGGCACGGTGCCGAGACCACGAAGGACAGTGCCAAGGGCCAGCAGCGCCAGCGCAAACAGCAGCGTGCGCTCGGCGCCGAAGCGCTGCGCCAGCTTTGGCGCCAGCGGCGCGAACAGGCCGAGGCAGAGCACCGGCAGCGTCGTCAAAAGGCTGGCGCCGGCGGGCGACAGGCCGGTTGCCTGCATCACCTCCGGCAACAGCACGGAGAGGCTGGAAAAGATCGGCCTGAGATTGAAGGCGATCAGCACCAGGCTGGCGCCGAGCACAAAACGCGCCATGCCGCTGCGCAGGACGGGCGCCTGCGGTGCCGGCAGGCTGTCGATCTCGGCATCGACAAGCTGGTCGTCGAGACCATCGATGGCGACGGCCTCGGCAGGCCGGCCGGCCGGAACAATGCTCTGGTTCATTGGTCAAGCAACCTGTCGAGTTCGAGAAGCACCGGCGCCATGAAGGCGCGGACTGCCGCGGCAGCCCTGTCCGGATCGCCGGAGGCGACGGCATCGACGATGGCCGCGTGGGCCGTCGCGTCGGGCTCGGGCAGTTCGCCGGCCAGCGTCGCCTTGATCGTCTCGGCGATGGCGCCGGTGAAGAAGTCGTAGAGTTCAATCATTGCCCGGTTGCCTGAGGCCTCGACGACCGACTTGTGGAAGGCGATGTCGCGGCGAATGAAGGCCTCGTGCCCGCCATCGGCAACCGTGCCACGCGCCTCCAGCAACCGGCGCATCTTCACCAGATCGGCTGGTGTGTGGCGCTGCGCTGCCAGCCGCGCCGCCTCGGCGTCCAGGGCTGCGCGCGTCTCCCATTGGTCGCGCAGGCCGGCGCGCTTGACGCGATCCAGCGCCGCCGACGGATCGACCGCCGAGCGGACATAGGTGCCCGACCCTTGCCGCGTATCCAGCAAGCCTTGCGAGACCAGGGCGCGGACAGCTTCGCGCACCGTGCCGCGGCTTACCGAAAGCAGGTCGGTGAGTGCCGCTTCATTGGGAATACGCTCGCCCACGGCCCAGCGGCCGCTGACAATTTCGGCCCTTAGGCTATCGGCGACGCTGTCGGTGAGGTTGGTTCGTGTGGCAGGCTGCATGGCTATATTCATCAAGTCATCCGATGACTTGGATAAGCCCGTCAGCTCGCGAAGGCAACAAGCGAGCCAGGAAAGCGATTGGGCCAGTGGGCGAGCTCAGAGGCCGGCGTAGCTCTTCATGTGAAAGGCCTGCACATCGGCCGGATACCGATAGGCAAGCCCGTAGGGACAGGCATGGCGATCGAGGCAGCCTTGCGTCCGGCACCCCCCACCCGAGGCGCCGCGTACATGCTCCAGGCATCGCTCATAGGCGAAACCCGCCTCCGAATAGGCATCGACGGGACAGGCTTTAAGACAGGGTTTTCCTGGGCATAGGTCGCAAAGGTGATTCTGTTCGCGAACTTCGGCGAACTCAAGTTCGGCCTCGAACAGCAGCGCCCCGCGATAGGCATGCCAGAGCCCATATTCGGGGTGCATCAGAATGCCCAACGGCGACGGCCTGAGGCCTTCCGCGCGCATCGCCCATTGCTGAAACGGCAGATAGGGCTTGTCGGACGGCGACACCGCACGCGCGCCGAACTTGCGCGCGACATCGCCGATCACCTCGCGCGCCCAGCTGTCGAGCGGATTTTCGAGGTCAGCCGGCTGCGCCTCGCGCCAGCGCAGGAAGTACGGCCAGACGGCCGCCCCTGCCTGCCCCACCAGCAACACCGACCGCGCCGGCTTGCCCACCGGACCGCCCGGTGCTGGATTGCTGTGGTCAAAAGCAAAACCGCCGCGGTGGATGAGGCCATGATCGGCCAGCGCGGCGGAAATCTCATCAAGGTCGGGGGACGTCAAGCGTCACCCCTTCTTGTCCGGATCGGAGAATGCGCTCCGCCAGACTTCCTTGTGAATGATGCTGGCGACTTTAGCCCCGCCTGAAACGGGCTCCTTTCACGTGAAGGCGTCGGGCATCGACGCCTTCTTCGCAGCAATGAAGTCCTTAAGGCCGTCGTCGATGCTGGGATCGAGATACGGCGCCTCGTAGCTTTCGAGCCAGCGGCGGGCGAGCTCGTTGGCACGCTGCGGTGCCGTCTTCTGTCCTTCGGCCAGCCACTGCTCGTAGGAATTGTTGTCGGCGATGCTCGAGCGGTAGAACGCGGTCTGGAAGTTCGCCTGGGTATGGTCGCAGCCGAGATAGTGGCTGCCGGGCCCGACCTGGCGGATGGCGTCCATGGCCTGGCCGTTTTCGGAGAGATCGACGCCCTCGGCAAATTTCTGCTGCATGCCGAGCTGGTCGATGTCCATCATGAACTTCTCGTAGCACGAGGCGAGACCACCCTCGAGCCAGCCGGCCGAATGCAGCACAAAATTGGTGCCAGCCAAAAGCGTCGAGTTCAACGTGTTGGCGCTTTCATAGGCCGCCTGCGCGTCCGGGACCTTCGAGGCGCAGAGCGAGCCGCCGGTGCGGAACGGCAGGCCGAGGCGGCGCGCCAACTGGGCGGCGCCGTAGGACACCAGCGTCGGCTCCGGCGTACCGAAGGTCGGCGCACCCGACTGCATCGAGATCGACGAGGCGAAGGTGCCGAACAGCACAGGGGCGCCCTTGCGGATCAGCTGGGTGAACGAAGCGCCGGCCAGCACCTCGGCCAGAACCTGGGTCAGCGTACCGGCAACCGTCACCGGGCTCATTGCGCCGGCCAGAATGAACGGCGTCACGATGCAGGCCTGATTGTGGCGCGCATAGACCTTGGCCGCGCCCAGCATGGTCTCGTCGAAGACCATCGGCGAGTTGGCATTGATCAGGCTGGTCAGAACCGTGTTGTTCTCGACGAAGTCGTCGCCGAACACGATTTTGGCCATCGCCACCGTGTCCTCGGCGCGTTCGGGTGCGGTCACCGAGCCCATGAACGGTTTGTCGGAATATTTGATGTGGCTGTAGACCATGTCGAGGTGGCGCTTGTTGACAGGCACATCGACAGGCTCGCACACCGTGCCGCCCGAATGGTGGATCGACGGCGCCATATAGGCCAGCTTCACGAAGTTGCGAAAATCCTCGATCGTCGCGTAGCGCCTGTTGCCGTCGAGGTCGCGCACGAAGGGCGGGCCGTAGACCGGCGCAAAGACGGTAGCATCACCGCCGATCTGCACCGAACGCTCGGGGTTGCGCGCATGCTGGGTGTAAACAGAAGGCGCCGTCTTCAGCAGTTCGCGGCACAGCCCCTTGGGGAAGTGGACCCGTTCGCCCTTGACGTCGGCGCCGGCTTCCTTCCACAACGCCAGCGCTTCGGCGTCGTCGCGGAACTCGATGCCGATTTCTTCCAGCACCGTGTCGGCGTTCTTCTCGATGAGGGCGAGGCCCTCCTCGTTGAGCACCTCATACACGTTCACCTTGCGCTTGATGTAGGTGAGCTGCGTGCCCGGCCCGCCACCGCTGCGTGCTGCGCGTCGCGCAGCCGCGCCACCGCTTGCGCCACGCCCGCGCCTGCCGCCCGCTTGTTCCTGCTCGACTGCCGCGTCTTCGCCCATGGCTCTGCCTTCCGTAAGAATCCGTTTTTCGCCGCCCATGCGGCTCTACGACGGATCGTAATCATGCACCCATATCGAAACGGCTCGCCAGCGCCAACGCCTGTCGCAAAATCGACAAGCCGACAGCCAAGACGACAGCCGGACTGCCAGTCGCTTTCGTTTTGCAGGAGGTCGCAAATCAGCTATGGATTTGCGGCACTTGCAAGCTAGGTATAGCGCAACATCAGCAAGCCGCACTTTAGCGCTGCCTCGAGGGAGCCTTAGAAGATGTCCGACGACGAAATCATCCTGTCCGAGCTTTCCGACGACGAACTCGTGCAGCAGATGCACGACGACCTGTATGACGGGCTCAAGGAAGAAATCGAGGAAGGGACCAACATCCTGCTCGAGCGTGGCTGGGCGCCCTACAAGGTGCTCACCGAAGCACTGGTCGAAGGCATGCGCATCGTCGGCGAGGATTTCCGCGACGGCATTCTGTTCGTGCCGGAAGTTTTGCTCTCGGCCAACGCCATGAAGGCGGGCATGCACATCCTGCGCCCGCTGCTCGCCGCCACCGGCGCTCCCAAGCAGGGCAAGATGGTGATCGGCACCGTCAAGGGCGACATTCACGACATCGGCAAGAACCTCGTCGGCATGATGATGGAAGGCGCCGGCTTCGACGTCATCGACCTCGGCATCAACAATCCGGTCGAGAATTATCTCAATGCGATCGAAGAGCATCAGCCCGACATCATCGGCATGTCGGCGCTGCTGACCACGACCATGCCCTACATGAAAGTCGTCATCGACACGATGAAGGAAAAGGGCATCCGCGACGACTATGTCGTGCTGGTCGGCGGCGCGCCGCTCAACGAGGAATTCGGCAAGGCCGTCGGTGCCGACGCCTATTGCCGCGATGCGGCTGTGGCTGTCGAAACCGCCAAGGACTACATGAAGCGCAAGCACAACCTGCGCGCGGCCGGCTGACGACAAAGGGCCGCCCCTTGCGGCGCGGCCCTTTCATTGCGATCTGGCCGATCTGAGTTCGGCCAATCTGAGAAATGCGGCGGTATGGTGCCTTATTGGACTGTGTCCTCGATGGCGTTCGCCGTACCTTTGACATCCTTGCCGACGCCGCGAATGGTGTTGGCGCAGGAGGCCAGTGCAAGCGCGCAGGCAATGACGGCGATCGGTGCCAGACGTGACAGTTTCATGGACGGTGTCTCCCTCTCTCGATAAACTTCGTCCTAGAGCAACGAAGGCCGGATCGACTGGTTCCATGGCCGCAAAGCAGACAACGAAACCCGACGTCGAAGACAGGCTGCTGGTCATAGGCTGCGGCATGATTGCGCGCGAGGTTTTGGCGGTCAAGCAGCAGCTCGCGCTCGATCATCTCGAGCTGACCTGCCTGCCGGCCGATTTCCATTTCCACCCCAGCCGGATCGCGCCTGCCATGGACCAGGCGATCACCGAAGCGAAGGCGGAGGGGTATCGGCACATCTATGTCGGCTATGCCGACTGCGGCACCGGCGGCCTGCTCGACCGTGTCTGCGAAAAGCATGGCGTCGAGCGCATCGCCGGCCCGCATTGCTTTGCCTTCTACCAGGGTGCTGCTGCCTATGCGCAAGTCGGCGAGGCCGACATGATGTCGTTCTACATGACCGATTTCCTCTGTCGGCAGTTCGATGCCTTCTTCATCAAGCCGCTCGGCCTCGACCGGCATCCCGAGCTGGTGAAGGACTATTTCGGCAACTACGAGAAGCTGATCTACCTCGCCCAGACCGACGACCCCGCGCTCGACAAGGTCGCCGAGGATGCCGCCAGAATGCTCGGCCTCGTCTACGAGCGTCGCGCCACCGGCTATGGCGACCTGCCCGAGGCCCTTGCCAACGCATCGGACGCTGCGGCACATCATCAAAGAGCCTGATTCCTCCCCTGAGGTTCGGCCTTTACAGAGGTTTGCCATGGCTTTTCGACGACTGATTCTTGCTGCTGCTCTAGCAACCACGGCGACCTTCACGCATGCCGACGGCGTGGTGCAGAAGCTGATCACACCGGCAGACAAGGCCAGACTCGAAAAGTACGAAGCCACGCGTAAGGGAGCGCTTCAGGAGGCCAAGGCAGGCCAGGCACGCGAGGTCGCCGTGCTCGACGCGATCGTCGCCAAAAAGCCCATGTCGTTTTCCGATTTCGACATGACCGGCAACTGGCAGTGCCGCACCATCAAGGCCGGCGGCCTCGGCCCGCTCGTCGTCTACGGCTGGTTCAAATGCAAGGTCAGCGACGACGGCTCGGGCTGGATGCTGGAGAAGATTTCCGGCTCGCAGCGCACCAAGGGCCGCTTCTATACCGACGGCGACAGCAGACTGATCTATCTCGGCTCCGGCTTTGTCTCGGGCGAAAAGCCCAAGGCCTATGGCCGTGGCCCAGATACCGACCAGGTCGGCTATGCCTTCCGCAGCGGGCAGGCAGAATGGCGCATCGAGTTTCCGGCGCCGCGATACGAATCGAAGCTGGACATCATCGAATTCCGCCGTTGATGTTGCATTCTGCGCGAAGCGACATCACATTCGCACCCTCCGGGGTCATCAAGGATTAACCTGGCCGTCGCACACTGCGATGGGGATTGGCGCGTTGGAAAGCGGGCCGCAAGTGGGCTGAAGGCTGAATGTTAGGGCAAGACAAGCAAACCGACGCAGGCGAATTCGATGCGGCGCCGAAGCGCCGTCGTGGCCGGCGCTTGTCAGCGATCTTCGCCCAGCTCGCCCGCGACGCCAAAGGCAGCATCTCGATCGGCGACATCAGGGACACGCTGGGCAAGCGCAGTTTCGCGCCGCTTCTGGTGCTGTTTGCCGCCTTCAACATGCTGCCGCTGCCACCGGGCGCCTCAGCGGTGCTTGGCCTGCCGCTGCTGATCGTCGCAGCACAGATGGCCTTCGGCAGCAATCGCGCCTGGCTGCCCGACTTCATCACCCAGCGCTCGCTGTCGGCGGAACAGTTCCGCACGGTCACTGACTGGGTCGTTCCCAGGCTGATCCGCCTTGAGCAAGTGGTGCGTCCGCGCTACTGGCCGTTCTGGCGCAAGCGCGGGGACCGCGTCATCGGCATCATCGCGCTTGTTCTATCCGTTTCGATCACGCTCCCGATCCCGTTCGGCAATTGGCTGCCGGCCTTTGCTACGGCGCTGCTCGGCCTGGCGTTGTCGGAGCGCGACGGTATCCTGTTTGCCGTCGGCAGCGTCGTCGGCGTGGCATCGCTTGCCGTCGTTTGTGCGGTCGTCGGCGGCGCCGGCTTTGCCACGCACGCCTTCCTGGCCTGGCTGGGGTAGACTGAATGGATCGCAGGCCGATCGTCTTCGTGACTGAAGGCGGCGAACATATCTGGGCAATCATCAACAGCCTGACCGATCGCTTCGGCCCCGTCACTGTCGTTCTGGAAACGCCCTACTCCAAGCGTGAACTGATGAGGCGCCGCGCCAAAAAACTCGGCTGGATCTCTGTCGCCGGTCAGTTGGGCACCATGGTGCTCATCCGTGCAGCCAAGAGCCTCGTGAGCGGTGGCATCGAGCGCATTATTGCTGATGAAAAGCTGGAAATCGTGCCGCGCGCCAGCCAGGAGATCGTTCCGGTCTCCTCCGCCAATGCCCCCGAACTGATCGACGTCGTCCGCAAGCTGGAACCAGCGGTGATGTTCCTCGCCAGCTGCCGGCTGTTGTCGGCCAGGACGCTTGCCGCCATCCCCTGCCCTGTCATCAACTATCACTCCGGCATCAACCCGAAATACCGCGGCATGAACGGCGGCTATTGGGCGCTTGCCACCGGCGACCACGGCAATTTCGGCTCGACAGTGCATATCGTCGATGCCGGTGTAGACACCGGCTCCGTCCTCTACCAGGCACGCGGAACTCCTGGAAAAGGCGACACTATCGCGAGCTATGCGATGCGCCAGGCTGCCTTTTCACGCGACATCTGCATCCGGGCCATCGAGGACGTGCGTGCCGGCCGAATGACGCCGATCGACACCGGCCTCCCATCACGCCAATGGTACCATCCGACCATCTGGCAGTATCTCTGGACGGGCATCCGCCGCGGCGTCTGGTAGACGCGTCTGCAGCAATCCTCACTTTATCTTTTTGCGACAGGAGATCGCGTCGCTTTTGAATGCGCGCGCGTCGTCCCATAACAAGCGGCACCCGCATGGTTGCGGCAATGCTCAACGTCATCGAAAGCGAGACCGAAATGGCCGACCTGATCATCGTCTACTGGCGCGACATCCCTGCACAGGTGATCGTCAAGAAGGGCCGGCAGAATGCCAAGCGCGAATTGCCGCTGCGCTTTACCGAAGCGATCGACATGTGCGCGATGCGCACCGGTGCCGGCGACACCGACGCCTATCTGGCGGAGTGGCGCAAGGCCGACCCGGTTCCGGTCAGCGACGACCTCGAGGCGGAAGCCGACAAGGCGATGGCCGAGATCGATGCAAATTTCACACGCGAGCGGCTGGTCGCTCTCGTCAAGGCAGGCGGCAAGGAAGATGGTTGATACCCAGCCGACAGTAACCCAGGCGACCTTGGTCAAGAAGGCCGCGCCAAAAAGCGACTACAAGCCGGCCGACGTATCGCCGCAGCGGCGCGTCCAGCGCAGCTACACGATCAGGCTCTGGTCGATCCGCCACTCGCGCCTGCTTGAATGGTTCTACAGCCGCTTCGCCGACGCCTTCCTGCTGCTCCATCCCCTGTGGAAGGGCATCGGCTATGGCCGTGTCGAGGCCCCGATCAAGTTCGTCGAGAAGCGGGTCAAGGGACTGATGTTCGACTGCCGGATGTGCGGCCAGTGCGTCTTGTCGTCGACCGGAATGTCGTGCCCGATGAACTGCCCCAAGCAGCTGCGCAACGGCCCCTGCGGCGGCGTCCGCGCCAACGGCAATTGCGAGGTCGAGCCCGACATGCCCTGCGTCTGGGTCAAGGCCTGGGAAGGCTCGCGCAACATGGTCAATGGCGACGCCATCCTCAACGTCCAGAAGCCGGTCGACCAGTCGCTGCGCGAAACTTCGGCCTGGCTGAGGGTGACCGCTCAGGCTGCCGCAACGCGCGAAACTGCCAGCAAGGAAGTCGCATGACCCCGCCGCGCCCGCGCCAGACCGACGAGCATCCCGATGGCATCGACCTGCCGCTCGACCCCCTGCCCGGCCACTCCTCGCGCGGCCGCCTGGAGCGCGTGCTGCGCCGGGGCGAATTCGCCGTCACCACCGAACTGAATCCGCCCGACAGCGCCGACCCCGAAGACGTCTACAACCGCGCCAAGATCTTCGACGGCTGGGTCGACGGCATCAACGCGGTCGATGCTTCTGGTGCCAATTGCCACATGTCGTCGGTCGGCATCTGTGCTCTGCTCACCCGCATGGGCTACGCACCGATCATGCAGATTGCCTGCCGTGACAAGAACCGCATCGCCATCCAGGGCGACGTGCTCGGCGCGGCCGCCATGGGCGTGGCCAACATCCTGTGCCTGACCGGCGACGGCGTGCAGGCCGGCGACCAACCCGGCGCCAAGCCGGTGTTCGACCTCGACTCGACATCGCTGCTCGAAACCGTGCGCATCATGCGCGACAATGGAAAGTTCCTGTCGGGCCGCAAGCTGACCACGCCACCACAGCTCTTCCTTGGCGCCGCAGTCAACCCTTTCGCCCCGCCCTATGATTTCAGGCCTGTTCATCTCGGCAAGAAAATCGCCGCCGGCGCACAGTTCGTGCAGAGCCAGTACTGCTTCGACGTGCCGATGTTCCGCACCTTCATGAACCGCGTGCGCGATCTCGGTTATGACGAGAAATGCTACATCCTGGTCGGTGTCGGCCCGCTTGCCTCGGCCAAGACAGCCAAGTGGATCCGCGCCAACGTGCCGGGCATCCACATCCCGGATACAGTCATCAAGCGTCTGGAAGGCGCCCAGGACCAGAAGAAGGAAGGCAAGCAGCTCTGCATCGACATCATCAACGAGGTCAAGGAGATACCTGGCGTATCGGGAGTCCACGTGATGGCCTACCGGCAGGAGGAATATGTCGCCGAGATCGTCGATGAATCGGGCGTACTGAAGGGTCGCCGGCCATGGAAACGCGAGGCCCGTGCCGACGACCAGCGTGTCGCCGAGCGGCTCGAGCACATCCTGCACGACGACGTTACCGAATCGCAGGTCGACATGGTGAAGACCGCGCACTGACAGGCAGGCGCGACTGCCGCGCTTGAACGAAACCAGACAACGATATAAAGAAATCTTTATATCTTAGGGAGAACTTCATGACCCGCACGATCGTCGCCTCGGCGACCCGCGAAATCATCATCGGTTTCGATCAGCCTTTCTGCGTCATTGGCGAACGAATCAATCCGACCGGCCGCAAGAAGCTGGCCGCCGAGATGGTTGCCGGCAATTTCGAGACCGTCATCAAGGACGCCCTGGAACAGGCCGCCTGCGGCGCGACGATGCTGGACATCAATGCCGGCGTGACGGCGGTCGATCCGAATGCGACCGAACCGGCGCTTCTGGTGCAGACGCTCGAGATCGTCCAGAACCTGGTCGACCTGCCGCTGGCGATCGACAGCTCGGTGTCGGCGGCGATCGAGGCAGCCCTCAAGGTTGCCAAGGGCCGCCCGCTCGTCAACTCCGTCACTGGCGAGGAAGAGAAGCTCGAGGCGATCCTGCCGCTGGTCAAGAAGTACAACGTCCCGGTCGTCGCCATCTCCAATGACGAGACCGGCATCTCGATGGATCCCGACGTCCGCTTTGCGGTTGCCAAGAAGATCGTCGAGCGTTGCGCCGATTTCGGTATTCCCGCCCATGACGTGGTCGTCGATCCGCTCGTCATGCCGATCGGCGCGCTTGGCGATGCCGGCCGCCAGGTCTTCGCGCTGCTGCGCCGCCTGCGTGAAGAGCTCAAGGTCAACACCACCTGCGGCCTGTCCAACATCTCGTTCGGCCTGCCGCACCGCCACGGAATCAACGCCGCCTTCATCCCGATGGTCATCGGCGCCGGCATGACCTCGGCGATCATGAACCCGGTTCGTCCGCAGGAAATGGAAGCGGTGCGCGGTGCCAACGTGCTCAACGGCACCGACGAGCACTGCACCCACTGGATCAAGACCTACAAGGACTACAAGCCATCGGAGGGCGGCCACGCCGTTGCAGCTCCCGTCGCCGTCAGCGCACCGGGTGACGCCGCCGGCGGCCGCCGCCGCGGCGGCCGTGAAGCCCGCATGGCGCGCGGCTGAGATCAGTCGTGGGACACGACGCGCTCCATTTTCCCCCAGTCGTCCTGTCGGACGGGGAAGCTGAGCCGTCGCATGTATTTTCCTTCCCCCCGCACGCGCCCGCACGCGGGGGGAAGTTGCCGGCAGGCAGATGAGGGGCAACCCGATCGCCATAAGGTCGGTGCATTCCGGAGCATTGCAATGAACTCTCCCGCCAACATCACCGATCCGCTTGTCCTGTTCATGCCTTCGGGCAAGCGCGGCCGGTTTCCGGTGGGAACGCCCGTGCTCGACGCGGCGCGTACGCTTGGCGTCTATGTCGAAAGCGTGTGCGGCGGACGCGCCACCTGCGGCCGCTGCCAGGTCGAGGTGCAGGAAGGCAATTTCGCCAAGCACAAGATCATCTCGTCGAACGACCACATCTCGCCCAAGGGCCCGAAGGAAGAGCGCTACGAGCGCGTTCGCGGCCTGCCTGAGGGCCGGCGCCTGTCATGTTCGGCGACGATCCAGGGCGACCTCGTCATCGACGTACCACAGGACACCGTCATCAACGCGCAGGTCGTGCGCAAGGCAGCCACCGATCGCGTCATCGAGCGCAATGCCGCCGTCCAGCTCTGCTATGTCGAGCTGGAGGAGCCCGACATGCACAAGCCGCTCGGCGACCTCGACCGCCTCAAGGTGGCACTCGAAAAGGACTGGGGCTGGAAGGACCTGCTGGTCGCCCCCCACCTCATCGCCCAGGTCCAGAAGATCCTGCGCACCAAGCTGCCCGACCAGCCGGAGGTTACGCCCGGCAAATGGGGCGTGACCGCGGTAGTCCACCGCGACATGGATTCCTCGCGCCCCTTCATCATCGGCCTGTTCCCCGGCTTGAAGAACGAGGCCTATGGCATCGCCTGCGACATCGGCTCGACGACCATCGCCATGCATCTGGTGTCGCTTTTGTCCGGCCGCATCGCTTCTTCGTCAGGCACGTCCAATCCGCAGATCCGCTTCGGCGAAGATCTGATGAGCCGCGTCTCCTATGTGATGATGAACCCCGACGGTCGCGAAGCCATGACCAAGGCCGTGCGCGAGGCCGTCAACGGGCTCATCGGCAAGGTCTGCGAGGAAGGCCAGGCCAACCGCGACGACATCTTCGACTGCGTCTTCGTCGCCAATCCGATCATGCATCACCTGTTCCTCGGCATCGACCCGACGGAACTCGGCCAGGCGCCGTTCGCGCTCGCCGTTTCAGGCGCGCTGCAATTCTGGGCGCATGAGATCGACATCGAGGTCAATCGCGGCGCGCGTCTCTACACCTTGCCCTGTATCGCGGGGCACGTCGGCGCGGATGCTGCCGGTGCGACCTTGTCCGAGGGACCGTACCGCCAGGACAAGATGATGCTGCTGGTCGATGTCGGCACCAATGCCGAGATCATTCTCGGCAACCGGAACCGAGTCGTCGCCGCGTCCTCGCCCACCGGCCCGGCCTTCGAAGGCGCCGAAATCTCTTCTGGCCAACGTGCAGCCCCTGGCGCCATCGAGCGCGTGCGCATCGACCCTGAGACGCTGGAGCCGAAATACCGCGTCATCGGCACCGACAAATGGTCGGACGAGGAAGGCTTCGACGAGGCATCATGGACCACCGGCGTCACCGGCATCTGCGGCTCGGCGATCATCGAGGTGGTGGCGGAGATGTACCTGTCTGGCATCATCTCCGAAGATGGCGTCATCGATGGATCGATGGCTGAGAAAAGCCCGCGCATCATCCCGAACGGCCGCACCTTCTCCTATCTGCTGCGCGAAGGCCGCCAGGGCGAGCCACGCATTACCGTTACCCAGAACGACGTCCGCGCCATCCAGCTTGCCAAGGCAGCTCTCTATGCCGGCGTGAAGCTGCTGATGGAAAAACAGGGCGTCGAGACCGTCGACACCATCCGCTTCGCCGGCGCCTTCGGCTCCTTCATCGATCCGAAATACGCAATGGTGCTCGGCCTGATCCCCGATTGCGACCTCGACGAGGTCAAGGCGGTCGGCAACGCCGCCGGCACCGGCGCGCTGATGGCGCTGCTCAACCGCAATCACCGCCGCGAGATCGAGACGGAGGTCGGCCAGATCGAAAAGATCGAGACCGCGCTCGAGCCGCACTTCCAGCAGCTATTCATCGACGCCATGGCGCTGCCCAACAAGGTCGATCCATTCCCCAAGCTGCAGGCCGCGGTCAAGCTACCGCCGCGCAAGGCGGCAAGCGTCGAAGGCGAGCTTTCCGACGGTGCACCACGCCGCCGGTCTCGCGAGGAACGCGCCGCGCGTCGCTCCCGCGACTGAACCACAAGGACATCTGCCCAACCGGCGCTTCGACGAGGTTTTCCGCGCCTCGCCGGAGCGCTGTTGTGCTATGATGCACGTATCGGGTGTGTTTCAGCTAGGCAACCATTCGACCTAAAGTTGCCGCTCATACGAAATCGATACGAAACAATCCCGAACTAGTTTCTGCTCGTCAGCCGCCAGCGAGCTTCGCCTCTCAGGCGGTAAACGTGCATGGCCTCGAAGATCGAATTCGGTTTTTGGAATGGATCAGGCACCGATTCACACGAACCACAGCGTTCATTGCACGCCCCTTGAGGCGCGCGGCGCAGCGGGATTTGCAGGAGACGACAATGTCGATGATGAGCACCATCGGCCGCTTCGGTGCGGCCATCCAGAGCGCCCGCCGCGCCGCCCGATCCGAACGCATGCTGAACAGGTTGCCGCCGGAGATCCAGAAGGACATTGGCTGGCCCGCCCCGGAACATGGCCGGCGCCACGCGACACTGGCGATCTACATGTCGCCCGACCGTTGAGGCGGATGTTTCAGAATCGCGCGCAATATGAAACAGAAAGGCGCTCAAGCGATATCAACCTGAAACACAAACGAGCATAAACTCTTACCCGGCCGGCGGCGCATCCAGTCTCGCGTGGTGCTGCCGGCCCGTTACTCCCAGGAGACGACCATGTCCATCATTGGAGAGTTTCATCAGTACGGCTCGGTGTTGCGCCATGCGTGCCGCGATAGCCGCATCGAGAACATGATGAACGGCTTGCCGCGCGAATTGCAGGTCGAGCTCGGCTGGATCGACGGGGTGACCCACCATGGGTCGGGCGCCGCGGGTCAACTCCACAAATATGGTCGCGTGGCGATGCTGATCGACGCGTTGCCCATCGACATTCAGATCGAACTCGGCTGGCCCGTCGGCCCCTTGGCGCCGGCGACAAATGTTATCGCGTTCGCCCGGCCGAAAGAGCGCTGCGCATGACCTTCGCCGAAAAGGTCGGCCTGCTCGTCTTTCGCCAGCGCACCGCCGGCCGGCCTGCCGCGGCCGACCGGCGCCTGCGCATGGCATTGAAACCGCGCCGCCGCGCAAGCTGATTGCTGGAACTCACAATCGGAATTCACATTGAAAGGAGGGCCAGATGCCCCTTTTCGACGATCTCGGCCGCATTGGCGCCCGTTACAAGCTGGCGCGAAGCGCCCGCCGGACCGTCCGCATCCTGAATGCGCTGCCACCGGAGATTCAGCGCGACCTTGACTGGCACCCGCCATCGTCGCTGATGGCGAGCATCTACCGGTCGATGGCCACAGCAGTCAGGCGCTGAAGCCATCACCACAGGTGCGCTCTAGAACTTGCCTGTAAGGTTGAAGGTCTCGAAGGCCGCGCGGATATGGTCGGCCGCGGCCTTGACGGGCGCGCTTGCCTCGGGTGCCACGATCATCGCCAGGCTGTAGTTGCCGATCTCCGGCATGCCATCCTTGACGCCGAGTTCGACGAGTTCGTCGCCGATGAACGACCGCGGCAGCGGCGCGACCGCCAGGTCGGACAGGATTGCGGCCCGCTGCCCGGCCGTGTGCGCGCTCATATAGGCGACACGATAGTTGCGGCCATCGCGGCCGAGCGCTTCGAGCGCCCCTGCCCGCCATGCGCACCCCTCTTCCCAGATCGACACCGGCAGCGGCTCGCGCAGATGGGCGCAGCCGCCCCTGGCGCCAGCCCAGACGATCGGCTCGGTCAGCAGCGTCTCGGCGCCTGCTGCATTGGCCCTGCAGGCATTGGTCAGCAGCGTGATGTCAAGCGCCCGATCGTCCATACGGCGTCTGAGATTGCTGCTCTGGTCGATGATGACGTCGACGGCAATCGAAGGATGCGTCTGAGCAAAACGCTTGAGCACATGCGGCAGCACGCGTTCGCCGAAATCGTCGGGCGAACCCAGGCGAACCACGCCAACGATGTCGGGAATGATGAACTTCGACACCGCCTCGCGATTGATCGCCAGCATGCGGCGCGCATAGCCGAGCAGCATTTCGCCGTCGGTGGTCAGCGTCACCGAACGCGCGTCGCGGAAGAACACCGAGCGCCCGAGAATGTCCTCGAGCTTCTTGATCTGCATCGACACGGCCGAGGGCGTGCGGAACACCGCATTGGCGGCCGTGGTGAAGCTGCCGGTCTCGGCAATCGCAACGAAAGTGCGCAGCACATCGAGGTCGAGCAGCGGCAGCGGATGATTGAGCGGTGCGTTCATGGCCAATGACCTTCAATATTTCTGATCGAACACATCATTTCATTTCGTTTGATTGAACCTCATCCCTGAGCGATAGTCAACACCATCGAAGCAGCGGCCATGGCCAAGCGTCGACAGAGCCCGGAACGGAAGCGCCATGGTGCGCGAGACGGTTGAAGCAAGCGGTGCCCACCGGGCGAGCACCTCAAGCCGGCCTTGACCCGGCCCAGCAGGAAGGAGAGACCGCAATGTCCATTTTCTCATCGATCGGGCGCATCGCCAGCGAACTCAACGCCGCCCGTACCCGCATTAACACCGCCCGCTCGATCCGCTCGCTGCCGATCGAATTGCAGAAGGACATCGGCTGGCCGGAAGCCTTCGATTCGAACACCGGCTACCGTCGCGGCCACAGCGGTGAAGCGGTCTGAGCAGTGTCGAGGCGAAGTCGCGACCTGTCGCATGGTGTCGACAGGTCATGCGACCTCGCCTCAGCCATGCGAGCGCCGCACGCCTGGGATGAACGGCTTGCATGGCGCCGCAGCATCCTCTCAAGAGACTGAAATAGCTTGATTTTTCGTCGCAACCGACGTCGCATCCGCAGTAATGTCGCATGTCGTGTCGCTTTTGAGGTGTGCCACTTCGCATTTGCAGCATGATCCGCATCGGCCAAGGCCTATATGCGCATCGTCAAACGAGCTGCCCCACTCCACAACGCGAAGGCACCCCGTGTAACCACTGTGCATGGAGATGTGTCATGAAGATTTTTGCCCGCTTGTTCGGTATCCGCCGCGACACCTCGCTGTCGACCGCGATCGAGCGCCAGCGCCTTTCCAGGACGATGCCCGGCCAGACCGGAGCGATAGCCGCAAACCGCCTCGGCATGCTCGTCGGCTGAGTTTTCTTTCGATCCCTTTCCTCCCGGATCGAACCATTGGAGCGGCGCAAGCCGCTCTTTTCTTTTTGACGCCGTCATTCGGCGACGCCAGTTGCGACATCACCGGCATTCGGCCGGCCCGGGCTGCCCCGCCGTTTCAAACGCGTCATTTGTTCGTCAAAACGAGCCAGCGGCGTTTTGCCCATGTCGCAAACTTTAATTTTAGCGACAGCTTCAACCCCATTGACAGCAAGGGAATTTGCTGTTGACGCTATGCTATTCGCGACATCAAAGTCGCGTCGTTCCCGGCCAGCGCGAGGGTTCCTTGAACGCCATCAAACATCCGATCAAACGATCGCTTGTGTTCTTCCTTGTCCCCGACTTCACCATGGTCGCCTTTGCGACTGCCCTCGACCCACTGCGCATCGCCAATCGCATGCTCGGCTACGAGGCCTACAAATGGCGCTTGGCCAGCATCGACGGTAAGGCCGTGCCCGCCTCGAATGGCGTCGAATGTGCCGTCAACACCTCGCTCGACGAGGAGCGCAAGAAAATGGCCGGGCCGGAACGGCCTTCGATGGTCATCGTCTGCACCGGCATCAATGTTGAGACCTACACCAACAAGTCGGTCTTTGCCTGGCTGCGCGAGGAGTACAATCGCGGCGTCGCCGTCGGCGGCTTGTGCACCGGCGCCTATGTGCTGGCCAATGCCGGCCTGCTGTCCAACAAGCGTTGCGCCATCCATTGGGAAAATCTGCCGGGATTCGCCGAGGCTTTCCCCAAGGCCAATGTCTATGCCGACCTGTTCGAGGTCGACCAGAACATCTACACCTGCGCCGGCGGCACCGCTGCCCTCGACATGATGCTCAAACTGATCGGCGACGATTTCGACGACAACCTCGTCAACCGCATCTGTGAGCAGGTGCTCACCGATCGTGTCCGCAGCCCGACCGACCGCCAGCGCCTGCCGTTGAGGGCACGGCTCGGCGTGCAGAACTCGAAGGTCCTGACAATCATCGAACTGATGGAAGCCAACCTGTCGGAGCCGCTGTCGCTGATCGAGATTGCCGACCATGTCGGCCTGTCCAGGCGACAGATCGAGCGACTGTTCCGCACCGAGATGGGTCGGTCCCCTGCCCGCTATTATCTCGAAATCCGGCTCGACCGCGCCCGGCATCTTTTGATCCAGTCGTCGATGCCTGTCGTCGAGGTTGCCGTCGCCTGCGGCTTCGTCTCAGCCTCGCATTTCTCGAAATGCTACCGTGAGCTTTATGCCCGTTCGCCGCAGCAGGAGCGCATCGACCGCAAACAGTTGATTGCGGCCTGACAGCTACTGTCGCCGGTAAGGGTCGTAACCGTCCTCGACGTCGTCCTGATAGCCGTCGCAGATGCACTCTGCCGACGATATCTGGTCGTTCCAGCCGCCAATGGAGCGGGCATTGCGGTCGAACTCTTCCGACGCGCCCTGCATGCCGGTGTGCTGGTAGACGACAAGCGTGCAGCCGGGCGCGACGCGCACCGACGAGACGCGGTCGTTCCAGAACCGGCCGGCGCGGAAGCTGATCGACCGGTCGGCCCGCATCGGCAGGACACGGCCGCCATAGCCATTGTGTTCGTACATCTCGCAGGCAACGTCGTCGTCATACTGCGCGTTTGCGCTGCCGGTCATCAGGACCGATGCGACGGTGGCAAGGAGTGCTAGGCGTTTCATGTTTCTCAGTGTCCTCGTGGCCAGAAGACGCAGAGAAAACAGCCGCGTGGCCAAACTTTGGCATTTTCCGCTACTGGATCGCAGTTTACGACTTATGCCTAACGGCTGTCCCAGAGCCAGGAGCGGTCGCGCCACAGCTTCTCGCCGATCAGGCAGTCATATCTCGGCTGCGCCTGGGCAAGCACGACAGGCGGATGGGCTGCTTCCTCGGCGGCCCACTGACGTGACGCGGGCCCAGCCAGTTCCAGCACCAGCTTGCGCCGGATCGCCTCCGGAAACTGCGACCACTCTTTGACCGGGATCATGAAGGCGCCCGGCCCACCAATGACGCAATCGGCGTAGTAGCGGTCGAGATCCTCGACGTCATAGGCATTGCCAAAGCCGCCATTGGTCATCAGCGGCAAGCCATTGATGGTGATGCCTTGCGCCACGGCAGCGTCTCGCACCAGATCCACCGGCGGCCCCTGATTGTTCGGACCGTCGCCCGAGATGTCGATCACTCGCTTCATGCCGCGGTAGGCGCTTTCGGCAAAGAGGTCCGTGCCGAATTCCAGCGCACTGGAGATAGAGGTGCGGCGCGCGCTGTTGGGCGGCTTGGCCGAGAGTTGCCGCACCACGCGCTCGGCATCGGCGCGATTGGCAATGACTGTCCATGGCACCACGACGATCTGCGACGTCGAGCCGGCCCATTCGACATAGGTCACCGCGATCTTGCCATAGGCGCCCTCGGCGATCGCCTGCAGGACACGTTCATGGGTCAGCGCCGCGGCATAGCCGTGGCGCTGGATCTCGAGTTCGTCAGGCGACATGGAGAGCGAGACGTCGACGGCCAGAACCAGTTCCACATCGACCTGTTCGGCTGCATTGGCGTGAAAGCCGAGACCCAGCATCAGTGCCAAAGCAGCACCGCCTGCGAGAAGAGCTTTGGCCACGGCAGACATAAGCAAAGGGTAAGCGAGATTCGGCTTCTTCAAAAGAAACGCCCGCCCAGAAAGCCGGACTTTTCAATCACATTGTCGGGAAGCGCACCGCAAATGGTCAGGCTGCCGGGGAATTGCCACGCTTTCTCGACCGGACTTGCAGGCCGACTGTGAGGAACACCGAAACGACGAAGACGACGGTCAGGCCACTCGGCGGCATGATCGCCGTCATGATGGCCGTCCAGACGAGCAGCCCCCAGCCGACAAAGACAGGGATGGGCAGGCTCCTGCGATCGAGCCAGAGGATGAGCGCGCCGAGAATGACCAACGGGATGGCCAGCGACCCGATGGATTGCCAGAACACACCGCCGGAAAGTGCCAGGTCGAGCGGCTGGGCCCTGAGCGGCGCCCAGTGATCCCAGGTCCAGAGATTGAGCGACAACCAGTTCGGCAGTTCCGCGGGGATTTCGGCCCCGAGCACGAGCATATGAATGATGCCGAGCGAAATCAGCGCAATGGCGCTCCATTTGACCATGACGTCCACCTCCTTCGATTGACCGCGACCGCGCCGCAAGGCATGACCATACGCAACCGTATGTAGCGCGAGCGCCCAAAAATAACCATACGGATGCGTATGGTGTGGCGCGATGCCGCAAGAAGGGAGAGATGATGGCTGGGACTGTTCCGCAGACAAAAGGCGAGACAAGGGACCTGACGCGCGAAGACTGGCTGATCGCCGCCGTAGCTGCCCTGGCGGATGGCGGCGTTGACGCAGTCAGGGTCGAGCGCCTCGCCAAGTCGCTGGGCGTCAGCAAGGGCTCGTTCTACTGGCACTTCAAGGACCGCCCGCAATTGCTGGCAGCGATCCTCGACCTTTGGGATGCCGACTTCACACAGCAGCTCATCGACAATGCGGCCGGATTGGCGACGCCGCAATTGCGGCTGCGCCATCTCGCGCGGGATGCCTTGGCAAGAACCGTCTACGGCATCGATTCAGCACGCGCAGAAGCCGCGATCCAGTCGTGGGCTGCGACCAACGTCCAGGTTGCGGAGCGTCTGCGAGCCGTCGACGCCGCCCGCCTCGCCTATCTCGAAAGGGAACTCGCTGCCGCCGGCCAGCAACCAGACAAGGCCCGCGCCAGGGCGAAGATGCTTTATCTCGCCCTGCTCGGGCTTTACGCGGCGCGCGGCTACAATCCGGAGCTCGCCGACGACAGCGCCTATCTCGCGCTGGTCGAACTGGCCCTGCAGTAGACCAAGCGGCGCGCGTAAGATTGCATGGGCGGCGTTACCGTCGGATTGGCCGCCCGCCTTTGCCGCGCCACTCCAACGTCTCGGCTTCTTCCGGCGCTGGCTTGCGGCGCACCGCCTTGGTCTTCCGGATGCCTCGCGCCGCCCGCCAGTTTGGGCCGAAGGGCGGGGGCAGCCAGATCAGGAAGCCCTTCGATGCCACCCACAGCATGGCAACCATGCGCAGCGTCGACAGGGTAAGGCCGCAAATCCCAACGATCCGTGTCGCGGCTTGCGGGCTCAGCCTTGCCTGCAACAGCTCCCTGGCTATGAATCCCCCGTCGAGAGGCAGGGCCGGCAGCAGGTTGAGACATGCGAGCGCAAGATTGAGGACCGCGCCCAGCGCAAAGGTCCACGCCAGCAGGCGCAAAGGTTCGAGCGGTGGCGGGACAAGGCTGAGACCTGGCCCTGCGGAGGCAGCGAATAGATAATAGCCGGCCAGAAACAACAGCCCTACGGTCAGGTTCACCATCGGCCCGGCAGCATAGATCCTGTGTGTTTGGCTTGGTGTAGATTGAATGCGGGAAGGACGCCGTCAGGATCCTGGTCGTCGCGCTGAGCACGGTAGACCGTGGCTTGGCTCGGCTCCCTTCCCGCACCATGCCGTCAACCTGCACAGTTGCACGAGGCCGTTGGCGCGGACCTCGCACCACAGGAAGAGGTTCCATGACGATACACCAGACCTACATCGGTTGCGACATCGCCAAGGCGATGATCGATGTCTTCGATCCGCTCAGCCGCCGTTTCAGCCGGGTGGCCAACGAACCGGCAGCCTTGGCCGGCTTCGCTGCCGGCCTGGTACCAGGCAGCTTCGTCGTCTTCGAGGCGACGGGCCACCACGACAAGGCCCTGCGCCATGCGTTTGCCCGGGCCGGCATCCCTTGTGCCCGGCTCAATCCGATGATGGTGCGCCGCTTCGCCCAGGCGCGCGGCCGCCTGGCCAAGACCGACAGGGTCGATGCCCGCATCCTCAGCGAGATCGGGGCGATGTTCCGCCCCGATGCCGACACGCCGCCCTGTCCCGGGCGTGAGCGCCTGGCTGCCTTGGCCCGCCGCCGTGACCAACTGGTCGCCACGCGGGCGCTCGAGCTGCGTCATCGCGACGAAACTGGCGAGGCCACCGTCGTCGCCGACATCGAAGCTGCAATCACCAACCTGTCGCTGCGCATCGCAGCCCTCGAAGCCGAGATCGCCAGCCATGTCGAAACCCTGGACGGACTTGCCGAACAGGCCGCGCGCCTGACCTCTGCCCCCGGTATCGGCAAGGTGACCGCCGTGACCCTCTTGGCCCACATGCCCGAACTCGGAACCATCTCCCCCAAGGCCATCGCCAGCCTCGCAGGCCTTGCGCCCTTTGCCAATGACAGCGGCACAAGGACCGGCCGGCGTAGCATCCGGGGCGGCAGGCCGAGGCTGCGGCGGGCGCTCTACATGGCAGCCCTCGGCGCCATCCGCGCCAACCAGCGCTTCAAGGCCTTCTACCAGGCTATCGCCCAACGCTCCGGATCAAAGAAATGCGCTATCATCGCTGTCGCCATGCCCATGGCGCGCGAAGCTGGCCGAATGGTCTGAACAAGATACGCCCACCGAACAGATAGAGCTCGATGCGCTCGGCGGCGATCTTGCTACGGCGCGCGGCCCAGAGATGGCCGAGTTCGTGAAGCAGCACCGCCGAGAACAGCAGCACCGCGACAATGACGGTGAGCACCAGGGCATGCCGCGGCCGCACGAACCATTCATGCAGGAACGGCAGCATCACAGGAATGGCAAAGGTCGCGTGGACATGAACGGGAACGCCGGCCACGCGGAATGTCAGCGCATCAACGCGCCTTTTTGATCGAACGGTCGCCAGAAACCCCTCCCCGGTCGGCTGGTTTGGCCGAGCGTATCAGACCTGGGCCAGGCAGGGGTAGCCGTGTCGAGCGGTCGACAGGAGTTTCCGACCGCTCAAAACTGCCATGTCAGCTGCGCGGCTTCAGGTTCTCCGGATCATAGAGCGGCTTGTAGCCGATGCCGACAACCTCGACCGGATAGGTTTCGGCGAAATACTCGACAACGAGCTTGCGGCCTTCCTGGCAATAGGCGTGAGGCAGATAGGCCAGCGCGATATTCTTGCCGATGGTCGGGCCGAAGGCGATCGAGGTCGTGTAGGAACGGCGCCCGAGCTCGTCGACCAGCACTTCGCCCGTCTGCGGGTCGATGACCGGCAGCGTGCCGACCGGGTAACGCTTGACGCCATTCCTGTCGGTGTTTTCGGTCATGACCAGCGTGCACAGCATCGCGGGCTGGTGATCGCGCGCCTTGTATTCAAGATGCTTGGCCTTGCCGCGGAAATCGACGTCCTTGACCTTCGGGCGGGCAAGATCGGCCTCGATGAGGTTGTATTGGGTCAGCAGGTCGGCGTTCTGCAGGCGCAGGCTCTTTTCCATGCGGCGCGAATTGGCATAGGTCTCGACGCCGAAGGCCATGACGCCGGTCGAGCGCAGCGCATCCCAGACGGCCAGGCCATCCTCGTATTTCATGTGCAGTTCCCAGCCCTGCTCGCCGACATAGGAGATGCGGAACGCTGTGACACTCTTGCCGGCGATCTCGATCTGCTTGATCGCGGCGAAGGCAAAATTTTCCTGGTCGAGGCCAGCAGGGTTCGCCACCACCTTCTTCAGGTTCTCGCGGGCATTCGGCCCCCAGATGCCGATGGTGATGAACTTTTCCGACGTGTCGGTGATGGTGACGTCGAGGCCACGATCCTCGGCGACGCGCTTCATGTAGTGGAAGTCGCGCGGACCGGCATCGGCACCGTTCACCAGCCGGCAGCGGTCGGCCATGCGGAACACGGTGAAGTCGGCGCGCACCATGCCCTCGTCGTCGAGGAAGTGAGTGTAGACGCCCTTGCCGATGTTGCCGTCGCCGCCGATCTTGGCAGCGCAGAGCCATTCCAAGAGCTCGACATGGTCGGGGCCTTCGATATCGACCATGTGGAAATGGCTGAGGTTGACGATGCCGCAATCCTCGCTCATCGCCAGATGCTCGGCATTCGAAACGCGCCAGAAGTGCCTGGAGTCCCACTCGTTCTCGCGCACCGGCACGCGGTCGCCATACTTCTCCAGCAGGTGCTCATTGGCCTTGTAGCCATGCGCACGCTCCCAGCCGCCAAGTTCCATGAAGTAGCCGCCGAGCTCGACTTCGCGTTCGTAGAAGGGCGAGCGCTTGACGTTGCGGCCGGTGGCATAGGGCTCGCGAGTATGAACGGCCGGGAAATAGATCTTCTGCGCCGCCTCGAAGGTACGGCCTTCGATGAACTTCTCTTCCAGCTGGTGCGGGTAGAAGCGGGCATAGTCGATCGAGTTGTGGTCGATCTCGGTGCGGCCGTCGGTCATCCAGTCGGCGATCAGCTTGCCGTAACCGGGTCCGTCCTTGACCCAGATGGCGACGCAGTACCAGAGGCCGCGCACCTTCTGGCTTTCACCGCAGGAGGCGCCGCCAGCAGCGGAAACCTGCAGCAGGCCGTTGAAGGAGTGGCTCTCGTTGTAGCCGATCTCGCCAAGGATCGGCGTCAGCTCCATGGCGCGCTCGAGCGGCTCCATGATCTGCTCCATGTCGAGGTCGCGCTGCGACGGCGACAGGCGAGCCTCATGTTTTTCCAGGAGCTCGCGCGGATGACAGAGGCGCGGATTGGTCTGCTCGTAGTAGCCCCACTCGATCTGGCCGCCTTCGGTGGTCTTGGGGTCGCCGGTGTCGCGCATATAGGCCGAGTTGCCCTGGTCGCGCAGCAGCGGGAAGCCGATTTCCTTGCCGGTGCCCTCGAACTCGTTGTAGGGGCCGAAGAAGGTCAGCGGGTGGTCGACCGGCATGACAGGCAGGTCCTCGCCGACCATTTCGGCGATCAGGCGGCCCCAGATGCCGGCGCAGACGACGACATGGTCGGACATGATTGTGCCGCGATGGGTGACGACGCCCTTGATGCGGCCACCCTCGACGATCAGCGACGTCGCCGGCGTGTTGCCGAAGACCTGGAGCTTGCCGGACTTCTCGGCGGCATCGACAAGCTTGCCTGCGACCGTCTGCGAGCGCGGGATGACGAGGCCGGCATCGGGATCGAACATGCCGCCCATCACCTGATCTTCCTCGATCAGCGGGAACATCGCCTTGATTTCGGAGGGCGAAACGTAGTGTGCGCGGGTGCCGAACGCCTTGGCCGAGGAAAGCTTGCGCTTGATCTCCTCCATCCAGCTGTCGTCGCCGGCGCGCGCCACCTCGAGGCCGCCAATGCGGGCGTAGTGGCCCATCTTCTCGTAGAAATCGATCGAATATTGCGTGGTCCAGACCGAGAGAAAGTCGTGGCTGGTGGTGTAGCAGAAGTCGGAGGCATGCGCCGTCGAGCCGATGTCGGTCGGCACGCCCGACTTGTCGATGCCGACGATGTCGGTCCAGCCGCGCTCGATCAGGTGATGGGCAATCGATGCGCCCACGATGCCGCCCAACCCGACGATGACGACCTTTGCCGTTTTCGGAAACTCAGCCATTACCCACGACTCCGAGATGATATTGCGCGCAGACTATAGAGCGCCGCCGCGCGATTGCAGCCTGTTTGCGACATTGCCACAAGGCCGCGCGACCTCGGCAAAATTGCCGGCATCGATCCGCCGCGCCGCCCGGTTCTGCTCCTGCCGCCGACGCGCCTTCGTCACCCCGGCCCACAGTCCGCGGCCACGGCCGCAAGCATGGCGAAATCGGCCCGCTTAACGCTTTTGTCGCCATTTACCTGTAGTTGAATACAACAACTCCATGTCGATCGAGATTGCCGCAGGTGCCGAAGATGAACACCACTTTCACGCCGCCTACTGCATCCCTGGGTTCACGCCTCAAGGCCAAGACGACAAGCCCGCTTTTTCTTTTGGCTGTCGCGTTTCTGCTGGTTTGCACCTTGCTGGCATTGCCGGTCGCCGTGCCGATCGGCCCGATGTATTGGGACGTGCTGATCTATTACGATGCGGCGAACCGCATTTTCGACGGCCAGGTGCCGATCAACGACTTCTTCACCCCCGTCGGCCCGCTCGGCTACTACCTGTTTGCAGGCTGGGTGACGCTGTTTCCCAACGCCCAGCCGGCGCTCGTGGCGCACTGGTCGCTGCTTGCCGTCAGCGCACCGCTGATGGCGCTGGTGCTGTGGGATGTAGGCCAGCGTTCGCGCGGAATCGCATTTGCGCTGCTGGTGCCGTTCCTGCTGTTCGCCCTGCTGCCCTTCAACACGCGCGAATTCTATCCGTTCCCCGGCTCCGACGCATTCGGCATCTATAACCGCCAGGTCTGCCAGATGCTGTATGTGCTGGTGGCCGCGCTGATGTTCGTGCGCAATCGCTACCTGCTGGTTGCGCTGATTTCGCTCACAATGACGGCGCTGTTCTTCCTCAAGATCACCGGTTTCGTCGCCGGCGGCGTCATCGCCGCCTATGCGTTCTTCGCCGGCCGCGTGAAGTTTCGCTACGCGCTGGAGGCGCTGGTCATCTTCGCCGCCGTCCTTGCCGCCATCGAACTGTCCAGCGGCCTGGTCAGCCACTACATCACCGACATCCTCAAGCTGGTGATGATGAACGGCGGCACGCTCTTGCCGCGCTTCCTGCAGTCCACCTCGATCAATTTCGGAGTCGTGCTGGCGACGTCTGCGCTCGCCCTGGTCCTGCTCTGGTCCGACCGGCACAAGCTGTCCGAGCGCTTTTCCGCCGACCGCAAGACGTCGCTTGCGACAGCGGTTTCGGGGCTTCTCGACCATAACGGGCTTTGGCTGCTCGCTGTCCTGTTCGCCGGCGTGCTGTTCGAGACGCAGAACACCGGCAGCCAAGCGTTCATCTTCCTGGCGCCGCTCATCGTCGCCATCCTGCTAAAGGCGTCTAGGCTGCTTGCCAAGCCTATGGTGCTGCTCTCGGTCCTGGGACTGGCTGCGGCCGTCATATTGCCGCCAGCGTTGTTCGTCGTCGAGCGCGCGGCCCGCGCCTATATCGGCTCGCTCAAGAACCGGCCCATCGCGCAGCGCAATCTTAGTACGCTCGGGGCGGTCAACATGCGCAGCGAGGTCGCCGTCCGTGTCGACCATATGCTGAAATTCTACCCGGAGCATCGGCAACTCTATGCCGACCTCACCAACGCCGGCGAGTTGCCGACGCCGCTGCTCTATTCCGATTTCGACTTCCAGGTCACCTATCTCAGCAATGTCGACACGGCGGTCGATTCCATCCGCAAGCTGGAAGCCGACAAGGGCGTCCACTTCAACACGCTGATGTCGCTGAACTTCGTCAACCCCTTCCCTTGGCTGCTCGACCGCTCGGCACCGCTGCACATCGCCATCGGCGCCGACCCGATGCGCGCCGTGCCCGACCCCGGCTCGACCGAGGAGGCGGCGGTGGCGGACACCGACCTCGTCCTCCTGCCCACCTGCCCGCCGACCACGGCCAATGCCGCGCTCTACGACATGTACAAGAGCGCACTGACCCAGCACCGCCGTATCCAGCTCGATTCCTGCTACGACGCCTTCGTCCATCCCAGGTTTTTCGCAGCGCTGGACAAGTAGCGTCGAGCCGCAAACGGAACGGCTTACCTGCTCTCGCGGTCGTAGTAGTCGGTCGTATTCTCGGCCCGGAACATCTTGCGGAGCCCGGGAACTCCCCGCTTGCCGGAGACGACCATCACCTTGCCCGAGTCCGGGTACTCGCAGGCATCGACCTCGACCAGCGTCGACAATGCCAGATACCGCATCGTCGTCGTGCCGGTGTTGATGATCTGGTGGGCCACTTCAGCTCCCCCGGTCGGACAGGCGATGACGTCGTGCTGACGGATCGGATAGCGCTTGTCGCCGAAGCGTAGCTCGCCCTCACCTTCCATGATGAAGAACATCTCCTCTTCGCCGCGATGGTTGTGGAACGGGCATTGAACCTTGCCCGGCGGCAGAACGGTGAGGTTGTAGCCGAGGTTTTGCGCGCCGATGTGACGGCTTATCGACGCCCTCTTCGACGTGTAGATGCCATTCTCCTCGATGTCGTCGAACTCGACCTCGTCCAGATTAATGATCGGCTTGACCATTCGCTCCTCCCGATTGTTGCTCCGCCGCGCCATCCGAACATGCCGCGCTTGCGGAAGCCGGACAACCGCCTCCCGCCGACAGCGCCAACGCCCTCCGGCAACCAGCTAACAAAAAAAGCCGGGTCGAGACCCGGCTTTGGAGGCGACGGGGATGATGTCCCCTACTTGACCTGGCTTTTGACGAAGTCCTTGACGATCGAAACGATGCCGCGGCCGAGCAGGCTGTCGAGGGCTGCGATCAGCACGTCGACATCGGCGCGGCTGCAGGTCAGCGGCGGCAGCAGGCGCACGACATTACGGTTGTACTCGGTGAAGGCCACCAGCACGTCATAGTCCCGCAGCAGCAGCGCCCCGACGAAGCCTGACAGCGACCCCTTGAGCTTGTCGTCGAGCACGCTGACCACCGGGCGCAGCACCATCGGCAGCGTCTGCGAGAAGTCGTGGAACTCGAGCCCGACCATCAGGCCCTGGCCGCGAACCTCCTTGATGATCTTGGGGTACTTCGCCTGGAGTTCCTCCAGCCGCGCCAGGAGATAGGCGCCGGTGTCGGCCGAATTCTCGATCAGGCCTTCGTCATAGAGCACGTTGAGCGTCTCGATGGCCGTGATGCAGCCCTCGCCGATACCGCCGAAGGTCGCCATGGCATGGATCATCGCCGTCTTCGGCGTGCCATAGGCCTTCATGTAGACGTCGCGGCGGGCGATCATCGCAGCCATCGCTGCCTTGCCGCCACCCAGCGACTTGGCAACCGCGGTGATGTCGGGCACCACGTCATAGTGCTCGAAGGCATAGAAACGGCCGGAACGGCCGACGCCGCACTGCACCTCGTCGGCGACCCAGATCACCCCATACTGGTCGCACAGCGCGCGCAGCTTGTGCCAGAACGCGGCCGGTGCCTTGTTGATGCCGCCACCACCCTGGATCGTCTCGAGCACGATGGCGCCGATGGCCGAATCGGAACGGAACGCCTTCTCGATGGCATCGATGTCGCCGAACGGCACCCGCACGGTGTTTTCGGTGAGCTTGAACTCGCCGCGATAGAGCGCGCCGTCGGTGACCGAGAGCACGCCCTTGGTCTTTCCGTGGAACGAGTTCTCGGCATAGACGATCTTGGGACGTGCCGGCCCCGCAGCACGCTCGGCGAGCTTGACAGCTGCTTCCATGGCTTCCGAACCGGACGAGCCGAAAAACACCATGTCGAGATCGCCGGGCGAGATCTGTGCCAGATTGTAGGCCAGCGCCGAGGCGTATTGCGACATGAAGGCGATGCCGATTTCGTGGCGCTTCTCGTCCTGGAACTTCTTGCGCGCCTCGAGCACGCGCGGATGGTTGTGGCCGAGCGCCAGCGAACCGAAGCCGCCGAAGAAATCGAGGATCTTGCGGCCATTCTGATCGATGTAGTGCATGCCCTCGGCACGCTCGATCTTGATCTTGTGGAAGCCGAGCAGCTTCATGAAATGCAGCTGGCCGGGGTTGAGATGCGCCTTGAACAGGTCGGTCATCCTGGCGACGTCGAGCGCCTTGGCCTGCTCGACCGACATCAGGTTCGGCTTGGCGAGCTTTGCCGAAGTCATTGCCGGAGCAACCGCGACGGCATGCGAATGGGCCGTATCCGGCTTGGTGACAAGCGTCATGTTCATATCCTCTATTCAGCCGGGGCGTGCTGCGTGGACGCAGCGAGGCCGTCCTTTTTGGCGCGATATTCCTTGTAGGCTGCGATGAGCATGTCCTCGTCGCGGTACTGCGGCACCCAGCCGAGCTGGCGCTCGCCCTTGGAGACGTCGAGAACGCACTCCTCGTCGGCGATCAGATACTGCTCGGGATCCATGATCGGCATGTTCATCAGGTCGAGCAGGTCGAGCGTCCGCTTGACCGCCCAGCCCGGCGTCGGCAGCAGGATCGACTTCGAACCGGCATGCTTGACAAGGTCGCCGAGCAGCTTGCGCACCGGCGGCGGATTGAGCGATCCGAGATTGTAGGCCTCGTTCGGCACGCCGGCCTTCCAGGCAAGCCGCGCTGCCTCGGCGCAGTCGAACACCGAGATGAACTGGTATGGGTTCCTGCCCGAACCGATCATCGGCACCGGCAGGTTCCAGTCGATCATCTTGAACAGCTTCTCCAGAATGCCGAGACGGCCGGGCCCGATGATCAGGCGCGGGCGGAACAGCGAGATGTTCATGCCGCGCGTCCGCCACTCGGCGGCCAGTTCCTCGGTCTTCTGCTTCGACCAGCCATATTCGCCGAGCGGCGCCACCGGATGCTCTTCGGTCATCGGATGGGTCACGGTATGACCGTAGATCATGTCGGTGGTGTAGTGGACCAGCCTCGGCGCTGCCGCATGGTCCATCGCCTTGATGATGTTCTCGGTACCGAAATAGTTGACCGGGAAGAAGAAGTCGTGGCGCTTGGCCCGCACCTGCAGCGGCGACAGCATCTTGGCCGACAGGTTGTAGACCATGTCGTCGGCCTTGATGCCGACGGCTGCGATCGCGGCGGGATCGGTCACGTCGCAATGGACAAAACGCGCGTTGCGGTAATGCGCAAGGTCGCTCTTGACGATGTCGGCAACGACAACCTCTTCGCCGTCGGCGATCAGTTTGGGCGCAAGATGACGACCGACGAAGCCGTCGCCTCCGAAAATGATGTGTCTCATCGCAAAAGCTCGCTTGTCTTGGTGGGTTCGGTAGAGGCCGCGGCGACAACTTCGCCATGGTCGCGGCCGCTTTGGGCGATCAGCACGGTGCCGACGCAGATGAAGGCGATGCCGGCGATGCGCCAGGCATTCAGGTCTTCATGGAAGACGAAGTAGGCAAACACCGCCACCGCCACATAGGCCAGGCTGAGGAAGGGATAGGCGAAGCTGAGCTCGACCTTGGACAGCACATAGAGGTGCGATGCCATCGAGAGGACGAAAGTCAGCAGTCCGGCGAAAACCCATGGGCTGAAGACGATCTGCAGTATCTTGATCAGCGGATTGCTGCCTTCGAAAGAAAGCGGACCAAGAGACATCATGCCCTGTTTCAGCATCAGCTGGGCCGCGGCATTGGTCATCACTGTGAAAAGGATGAAGAGGATATATTTCATTGCTTTGTCCGTCCTTCGCACAACCTATCGGAAAGCCCCTGATATTCTGTGAAGCTTTCCTGGCAATTTGAACTTTTTCCGCACTTCTCTAACAAGCGCCTACTCGGCCGCCTGCGCGGTCTCGCCATTGCGCCCGCCCAGCCGGCCGGCGGTCCGGGCCCAGAAGTCGGACATGAATGCCGGATCGCGCATTGCCTCGAGCCGCTGCCAGTCCGGGAACGAAGCCGCGAATGTCTCAGCCGACATGCGCGCGTCCTTGTAGGGATTGACCGCGCCACCCGCGCCGACGGTGATCCGGTCGAGTTCGGCGAGCAGCTCCAGCGTGCGCCGGCCATGGTTCGGAAAATCGAGCGTCAGCGTGTAGCCCGGACGCGCGAAGGACAGCAAAGCCGGCGAACGCTGGCTGCCAAAACGTTTGAGCACGGTCAGGAACGAGCCCTGCCCGGCGCGTCGCGCCGCCGCCAGCAATGCCGGAATTGTTTCGCGCGCCATAGCTTCAGGCACGACGCTCTGGTGCTGGTAAAGCCCGCTCGGACCGTAGAGCCGGTTCCAGTCGGCAACGCCGTCGAGCGGAAAGAAGAACTTCTGGTAGCTCGCCTGGCTTTCCCTGTGGCGGCCGCGCCGCCAGCCATAGGCGGCATTGAACAGCTTCAGGAAGGGCCGGTTGAGCAAGGTCAAGGGCGGCTGGAACGGCACCGACAGTCTTGCCGTGCCGCATTCGGCCGTCCGCGCGCCATAGGCGGCGTGGTTGCCGGCAAGCAGCAATCCGCGGCCGGCATGCTTGCCGCCGGCCAGCTGGTCAATCCAGGCAACAGCATATTCGTTGTCGCGGTCGGCGGCTTCGGCGAGATCAAAATATTCGCCCAGGCTGCCGAACGGCTTCACCGTCTCGGCGATATCGAGCGAGGGTACCCGCATCAGGCGGATCGCGGCGGACATGATGATGCCGGTCAGCCCCAAGCCGCCGATCGTCGCCCAGAACAGCCGGGCGTTCTCACCGGCCGAGCAGGCATAGCTGCGTCCGTCCGAGCGCAGCAATGTCAGGCGTTCGACATGGCAGCCAAAACTGCCACGACGGTGGTGGTTCTTGCCATGCACGTCGTTGGCGATGGCGCCGCCGAGCGTGACGAACTGCGTCCCCGGCACGACCGCCGGGAAAAACCCATGCGGGGCGGCATAGGCGATGATGTCGGCCAGCAGCGCGCCGGCCTCGGCTTCGATCAGGCCGGTCTCGGCGTTGAAGGAAACGACGCGCTGGCGCGGCCGCATATCGACGACGGCGCCGGCGCTGTTCTGGCAGCTGTCGCCATAGCTGCGGCCATTGCCATAGGCGAGCAGCGATCCGGCGCGTGCCGTCCCGCCGGCCAGAAGCCGCGTTGCCTCGGCGATGTCGATCGCCTGGCTTGCGCCCGGATTGGCGCGGCCAAAGCTCTGGTAGCGGGCCAGTCCCACGCTCACAGGCCCGCCACCACAAGCAGCGCCGCGCCGGCGAAAACGACGATCTGGCTGCGCCAGTCGCGGATGATGAAGACGACCGGATCGTCATGCAGTTCATCGCGCCGCGCCAGAATCCAGATGCGCATCGTGAGATAGAGCACGATTGGCGCCAGCGGCCAGACCAGCCAGGGATGCTCGTAGAGCTCACGCACCGCGCTGCTGTCGATGTAGAGCGCCAGAACCAGCGCCGAGGAAAACGCCGACGCCATGCCGGCCTGGGCGACGATCTCCTGGTCCTCGATGCGGTAGCCGCGCCCGGCGATACGCTCGCCGACGCTGAGGCTGGACGAACGCAGCTCGACATAACGCTTCACCAGCGCCAGCGAGAGGAAGAAAAAGATCGAGAAGGCGAGCAGCCAGAACGACACGTCCACCCCGGTCGCGGCGGCACCCGCCAGGATGCGCAAGGTGTAGAGCCCGGCAAGGGTCAGCACGTCGAGCAGCAGCATCCGCTTGACCGACAGCGAATAGGCGGTTGTGGCCACGAGATAGACCAGCAGAACGCCGGCAAACTCGATTGTCGTGAAGGTAGCCGTCGCCAGGCTGATGACCAGAAGGACGCCCACGGACGCCAGTCCGAACGGGATCGACAGCTTGCCGCTGGCGAAAGGCCGCTCACGCTTGGTCGGGTGCGCCCGATCAAGCGCCAGGTCGAAGAAGTCGTTGACGATGTAGATAGCCGAGGCGGCAGCGCTGAACGAGATGAATGCCAGGATCGCCGGCACCAGCATCTCGGGATTGAAATATTTGTGCGCCAGCACCAGCGGCACGGCGATCAGCACGTTCTTGAGCCATTGATGGACACGCAGCATCTTGCGGATGGTGCGCAGGTCGGGCTTCGGCGTCTCGATCAGTTCGGACTGATGGCTGGCCTGCCAACGTGCGGCGGCCCGGTCGGGTGCAACCACGATTGCCTCGCGCGCGGCATCGAACACTTTGATGTCGTGACGGCTGTTACCGGCATAATCGAAGCCGCCATCGCCATAGGCTGCCACCAGAGCCCTGCGCTTGCGTTCAGCGGTCAGGTTTTCACCGCCATCGCTGGCAAGCACCGCGTCGAACAGGCCAAGATGGCGTGCGATGGCTTCGGCGAACTTGCGTGGCGTGCCGGTGGCGAGAACGATCTGGCGCCCGTTGGCCTGCTCTTCGCGCAGGCGTTTCAGCACTTCGGGCCGATAAGGCAAGGTCGCCGGGTCGATGTCGACCACCGCGGCAATCGCCTGCTTGAGACGCGCCGGGCCGCCCTTGAGCAGCCAGTACGGCACCATGAAGATGGCGAGCGGATTCTTCTTGAGAAGGGCAAACAGTCCTTCCCACAAAAGATCGCTGGCGATCAGCGTGCCGTCGAGATCGACCGCCAGTGGTACTATCTTGTTGTCTGATCGCGCATCCATCAAACTGCCTGCCCTGCCCCTTGCCGGACGGCGTGAACCTTCCGGACCCCTTGCCGCTATAGCGGGCGACCAGGTTCCGGATGGTTAAGGTCGAGGCCGAATGCTAAACGAGCACCAGTCATTTCGCCAGTCATGCTTAAGCAGACGTTAGCAGAATGCAGAAAAGGCCGGGCTGATGCCCGGCCTTTTCGATCATTAGCCTGTGTGTTGACAGGCTTTACTTGATGCGGGCAGCGCCGCCCGAAATCTCTACTGTTTCATCACCGGTCAGCGCTTCGCGGTCGCCATTCGGCAAGGTCACGAAGCAGCCGCTCGAGCAGAACTCGACCGTTTCGCCGGCGGCAAGGGAAAGTTCCGTCTTGGAACCACCTTCCGTGACGATCAGGGTCCGCGGTTCGGCATCGAGGTTTACCGCGCTTGCAGCATGCGCAGCGCCCGACATTGCCAGGACCAGCGCGCCTGCAGCGACAAGAAACCTTTTCATTTAGCACTCGGTGTTTCCACCGCCCCTGTTCATCTCAGCAAGGCATTTTCGCCGTTTGCATGAGAGCTTATATGAGTTCGAAGCTGAACGGCAACTGAATGCCTTGTTCATGCCATAATTGGCATCGGCCCACCATTAGCTCGGATCCGGCTTGCGGCGACGGGACTTTGGCTTGGCGGTTTCCTCCCCGCTCTTCTTGAGCCGCTCCTGCTCCATGGCGGCATATTCCGCTTCCGCCTGCTCGTCATCGGCAGGCCACGGGGTTGCCTGCTTGTCGCCAACCACACGGATGCTGCGCTGTGGGAATGGAATGTCGATGTGCTCGCGCTCGAATGCCTCAAGGATGGCGAAGCGCAGGTCGTTTTGCACGAATGCGCTATTGCCGATATCGGCGAGAAATACCCTGATTTCGAAGTTCATCGACGAATCCGCGAACGCCGAAAACAGCACGAACGGCTCCGGATTCTTGAGCACCAGCGGGTGGCCACGCGCAATATCCAACAAAATCTGGTGCACTCGCTTGGCGTCCGAACCGTAGGCAACTCCGATCGGCACTTCGACGCGGCCAAGCTTGTTGCGGTGGGTCCAGTTGCCGACTGCGCTGTTGATCAGATCGGAATTGGGCAGGATCACCGACTGGCGCTGGAAGGTTTCGATTTCGGTGGCACGCACGCTGATCTTCTTGACCGTGCCCGACACCGCACCGGCAACGATCCAGTCGCCGACCTTGAACGGTCGCTCGGCGAGCAGGATCAGGCCCGAAACGAAGTTCGATACCACATTCTGCAAGCCGAAACCGATACCGAGGGAAAGCGCACCGGCAACGAGCGCGAGGTTGGAAAGATCGATGCCTGCTGCCGAAACGGCGATCAGTCCGGCAATCGCCACGCCGGCATAGCCGACGGCGAGACGGATCGAATTGCGCACGCCGGCGTCGACCTTGCTGCGCGCCATGACCGAGCCGTCGAGCCAGCCCTGGAACCAGCGTGTCAGGAAATAGCCGATGGCAAACACCATGATGCCCGACAGAAGGCCGGCGGGCGAGAAGGTGAAGCTGCCGATCTGGAAACCCGAGCCGATGCGGTAGAGCCAGGTGATCATGTCGCCGGGCTGGAACCCCCACGTAAACAGGATCAGCGGCACGCCGACGGTCAGCACGAGCAGATTGATGACCATGCTGGTGACTAGGCCGAGTTGGTCGAGCGTCGCATCGTCGAGGGTGAACATTCGCTTGATGCGCCGGCCGACCGTCGTCTTGATGAAGGCGTCTTCCTCGTTGATCGCCTGCGACGACAGAAAGCCGATATACATGGTCGCCAGGATCGTGCCGGTGATGACGATCTGCTGCGACACGAAACGCGCAAGCCCGATATAGCCCAGCAGCGCTGCGGCGATGGTGACGCCGCCAAGGGTAAGCACGATGTAGCGGAAGAGACGCGGCCACGGCTTCGGCCGTCCTTCCTCATCGACGAACGGCTTGACCAGGCCGATCAGGATGACCAGCACGCCGATCACCACAGTCGAGGTCAGCGCCTCGCCGACAGTCAACGCAACCGGCGAGCCGAGCACCTGGTAGACCGAGCTCAGGAAGTAATCGAGGCCGGTAAACAGGGCGGTCGCGGTGATCAGGAGCATCAGCCAGCGCGCAGCACCGCTTTCGACCGGGATAAGCCGCCACTTGGGCAGCTTGGGCGACAGCACGGCCATGCCGAGGCGCGAAACGAAGAACACGATGGCGATGACGTAGAACAGCGACCACAGCATGGCGCCGATGTCGCCACGCAGCACCTCGAAATAGGCGAACAAATAGTAGGTGACGCCAAGAAAGACGACGAGCGCCGCCGACTGCATGAAGGTCGACCAGAAGGCGACCGAAAGCCTGCTGAGATAAGACGGCTCTTCTACCCGGCCGTCGGGCTCGAACATCCGTCCGAACATGCGCCGGCCACCGATGATGATGACCGCCGCCGCACCCAGGGCGAAGAACGTTGCCGCCAGCATCGACTTGAGCTTGAAGCTGACAACGAAACGAACCCAGGACGATACCGTTCGGTAGAGGTCGTTCATCTCCGTCTTGAAGGCGTCGGCCACCTCCGACCCCAGAGCGAAATTGATCTGGTAGCGTTTGGTCAAAAGGTTCTGGAACAGGCTGCGACGGATCTCGGTGATCTGGCTGATCAGCCTGTCGATGCGGATCGACAGGTTCTCGGCAACGCCGAGCACGGCATTGATTTCGGTTTTCTCGGCGTTCAGTTTCTCGCGCTCACTGGTCACCACGGCAGGTTCGGGCGGCTGGCCCTCTGCCGGCGGCTTGCCGAGCTGCTCCAGCCGGGCGTTGATCTCGGCCAGGCGGGGACGGAACGCGACGCCGCTTTGCAACAGGTCGCGCGACAGCTGTTCGAGCTGCAGGCGGATGTCGACGAGACCGGCATCGTCTTCGGCGCTCTGCTCCATCTTCTTCTGCAGCGCATCGGTCCTGGCCGTGATGCTGGCGATGACCTCCTGCTGGTCGGACACCACGCCGGCCGGCGCCTTGCCGAGATCGGCATCCTGCGCTGCAGCGTTTGCCACAAGCACGGCTGTGAAGATGAACAGGGTGGCAGCTATGCGCCGGACTGCGGAAAACAACATGATTTGTCAGCGACTCGTGGTCAGTTTGCCAAGGAAAAGGCGTGGCCATTGATAATGACGCGCATCTCGGCGGGCAAGCCGATGCGCGCTGGCCCATGGGAAAGTCGGCCTGACGAAAAACAATGGCGGAATATTGGCTTGATCGCCGCAGTGCGGCCTGTAGTGTCCCGGCGCAGCCTGAAGGATGACATGAAGTATGGCGGAATATTCGGCCTTTTCGCTTCTCAAGAACGCGCTCAGCGGCAACCGCGACTGGAAACCGGCGTGGCGCAAGCCGAGTCCCAAGGCCTCGTATGACGTCATCGTCATCGGCGGCGGTGGCCACGGATTGTCGACGGCCTATTACCTCGCCAAGGAATTCGGCATCACCAATGTCGCCGTGCTGGAAAAGGGCTATCTCGGCTCCGGCAATGTCGGCCGCAACACCACCGCCGTCCGTTCCAACTATCTGTTGCCGCAGAACACGCGCTTCTACGAACATTCGATGAAGATGTGGGAGAATCTATCCCACGACCTCAATTACAACGTGATGTTCTCGCAGCGCGGCGTGCTCAACCTGGCGCACACGCCCGGCCAGCTCGACGACCTCGCCCGCAAGGGCAACGCCATGCGCCATCTCGGCGTCGACGCCGAGCTGATGACGCCGGCCGAGATCGGCCGGCGTGTTCCCGGGCTCGACATGTCGCAATCCGCACGTTTCCCGATCTATGGCGGCCTGATGCAGGAACGCGCCGGCACCGCCCGCCACGACGCCGTGGCCTGGGGTTATGCCCGGGGCGCCGACCGCCGCGGTGTCGAGATCATCGAGAATTGCGAAGTCACAGGCTTCCTGCGCGACGGCGACCGGGTCATCGGCGTCTCGACAAGCCGCGGCGAAATCCGCGCCAAAAAGGTCGCCGTTGCCGTGGCCGGCAGCACGGGGCGCGTGATGCAGCTTGCCGGCATCGACCGCATGCCGATCGAGAGCCACGTCCTCCAGGCCTTCGTCTCGGAATCGCTCAAGCCGTTCCTCGACACCGTGCTGACCTTCGGCATGGGCCACTTCTATGTCGGCCAGTCCGACAAGGGCGGCCTCGTCTATGGCGGTGACCTCGACGGCTACAATTCCTATGCCCAGCGCGGCAGCCTGCCCATCGTCGAGGAAGTAATGAGTGAGATGCTGGCGCTGTTCCCTTCGCTGGCACCCGTGCGCGTGCTGCGCTCATGGGGTGGGGTCTGCGACATGTCGATGGATGGCTCGCCGATCATCACCACCGGCCCGTTGCCCGGCATGTATCTCAATTGCGGCTGGTGTTACGGCGGCTTCAAGGCAACGCCGGCTTCCGGCTTCTGCTTTGCCCACACCATCGCCAAGGACGCGCCGCACGAGTTCAACGCGCCCTTCACGCTCGACCGTTTCAGCCGTGGCACCGTCATCGACGACAAGGGCCAGGGTCCGACGCCGCGAATGCACTAGGGGTTCGAACATGTTGATCACCTGCCCCTATTGCGGCCCGCGCGACGTCTCCGAATTCGCCTATCAGGGCGACGGCAACCGCACCCGTCCCGATCCCGCTTCGACCGATGCCGAGGCGTGGAGCGCCTATGTCTATGACCGCCTGAACCCGGCCGGCATCCACAACGAGATCTGGCAGCACGCCGGCGGCTGCCGCGCCCATCTCGCCGTCGTCCGCGACACGCTCACCCATGAAATCAAGAGCGTGCGTTTTGCCCGCGAACATGGCGCGCCGCCCCACGGCCGCCGCACATCCGGAGCCAAGGCATGAGCCCGCGCCGCACACCGTCGGGTGGCCGCATCGACCGGTTGCGGACCATCCGCTTCACCTTCGACGGCACCGCCTATACCGGCCACCAGGGCGATACGCTGGCCTCGGCGCTGCTTGCCAATGGGGTTTCGCTGTTCGGCCGTTCGTTCAAGTACCACCGTCCGCGCGGCGTGCTGACATCAGGCGTCGATGAGCCAAACGCTCTCGTGACGGTGCTGCGCGGCGAGGTCCGCGAACCGAACATTCCCGCCACGATGGTCGAGATCCATGACGGCCTCACCGCGGTCAGCCAGAACCGCTTTCCCTCGCTCGCCTACGACGTCAGTGCCATCAACCAGCTCGGCGGCAAGTTCATCTCCGCCGGCTTCTACTACAAGACCTTCATGGGTCCGGTGATTGGCCCGCTCAAGGGCACCCGCTTCTGGATGCTTTGCGAAAAGATCATCCGCCGCGCCGCCGGCCTCGGCCGCGCCGGCCACGCGGCCGATCCGTCACGTTATGAGCGCATGAACGCCTTCTGCGACGTGCTTGTCGTCGGCTCCGGGCCCGCCGGCCTTGCCGCCGCGCACGAGGCTGCCCAGTCGGGCGCTCAGGTCATCCTGACTGAGCTCGATCCATGCTTCGGCGGCTCGGCCAACTGGTCGGGCGAGACGATCGACGGCGAGCCCGCCGCAACCTGGGCCTCCGATGTCGTCGGCGAACTCAAGACCCATGACAATGTCCGCCTGCTCAAGCGCACCACCGTCTGGGGCTACTATGACGGCAACACGCTGGCCGCCGTCGAACGTGTCAGCGACCACAAGGACACGCCCGCCAAGGGCGCGCCGCGCCATCGCCACTGGACCATCCGGGCAAAGAACGTCGTGCTCGCCACCGGTGCCTTCGAACGGTCGCTGGTGTTCCCCGGCAACGACCGGCCGGGCGTGATGATGGCCAGCGCCGCGATGCGCTACGCCAATGAGTACGGCGTGCTGGCGGGCGAGAAGATCGCCGTTCTAGCCAACAACGACAGCGCCTATCGTGCAGCCGCGGCCCTCGCCAAGGCGGGAGCCAGGATCGTCGCCATCGCCGACCTGCGCTCGGACGTCTCCGCGGCCTGCCGCACTCTTGCATCAGAGGCCGGCGCCGAACTGTTGACCGGCCATGCGGTGATCGGCACCGAAGGCGGCAAGAAGCTCTCCGGGGTCAAGCTGGCCCCATTCTCCGCCACATCGGGTGTCTCCAAGGGCAACGCACGCGACATCGGCGCCGACTGCCTGATCGTTTCGGGCGGCTGGTCGCCAACCATCCACCTCGCCAGCCAGGCCGGGGCGCGGCCGGTCTGGAGCGACGACCTGCAGGCCTTCCTGCCGCCGGAAACCGGCAAGGGCTGGATCGGCGCCGGCGCCTTCAACGGCACCTTCTCGACGGCCGAAGTCATCTCCGAAGGCTTTTCCGCCGGCCGCAAGGCGGCAGGCCAGCCGGCGCTCGAAACCGCCACCCTGCCCGACGTCGAACCCGCGCCGCTCGACCCCAACCCGGCACCGGTCTTCGAGATCAGGGCCAAGGGCAAGGCCTTCGTCGACCTCCAGCACGACGTGACGGCTGACGATGTCCGCCTCGCCCACCTCGAAGGTTTCGTCTCGGTCGAGCATCTCAAGCGCTACACCACCCTCGGCATGGCCACCGACCAGGGCAAGGGCTCCAATGTGCCCGGCCTCGCCATCATGGCCGAAGCCCTGGGCAAGCCGATCCCCGAGGTCGGCACGACGCGCTTCCGCCCGCCATACGCACCTGTCTCCGTCGGCGCACTTGCCGCCGAGCGTTTCGGCGACCTCAAGCCTGACCGACTGACCCCGATGCATGACTGGCATCTGGAAAACAGCGCGACGATGTATTCGGCCGGCCTGTGGTTCCGCCCGATGATCTATGGCGGACCCGGCGAGACGATCGAGCAGGCCTATGTCAGGGAAGCGGCAGCGACCCGCGAAACGGCGGGCATCGTCGACGTCTCGACGCTCGGCAAGATCGCCGTCCAGGGACCGGATGCCGCCGAGTTCCTCGATCGCGTCTATTCCAACGTCTTTTCGACCTTGCCCGTCGGCAAGGCGCGTTACGGCCTGATGCTGCGCGAGGACGGCCTCGTCTTCGACGACGGCACCACCTGGCGGCTTGGCGAACACGACTTCCTGATGACCACGACCACGGCCAATGCCGGCAAGGTCATGCAGCATCTCGAATATTTCCTCGATGTCGTCTGGCCGGATCTCAAGGTTCACCTGACCTCCGTCACCGACCAGTGGGCCGGCGCGGCGATCGGCGGCCCGAAGGCGCGGGACATCCTCGCTTCCTGCGTCACCGGCACCAGGGTCGACAACGAGGCCCTGCCCTTCATGGGCATCGTCCATGGCGAGATTTCGGGCGCGCCGGTGATGATCTGCCGGCTCTCCTTTTCCGGCGAGATGGCCTTCGAGGTCTATTCCGGTGCCGGTCACGGCACCCATGTCTGGGAAGCGCTGATCGAGGCGGGCAAGCCTTTCGGCATGGTTCCCTACGGGCTCGAGGCCCTCGGCACGATGCGCATCGAAAAAGGCCACGTCACCGGTGCCGAGATCGACGGCCGCACCTCGGCACGCGACCTCCATCTCGGCTGGATGCTGTCCAAGAAAAAACCCTTCATCGGCTCGGCCATGATGGACCGCGAAGGACTTGCCGCCTCGGGCAGGCTCGAACTGGTCGGCCTGATCGCACTCGACAACCGGCCGCTCAGCGGTGGCGCGCACATCGTCGAGGAGGTCGACGCCGCCAACCCGCACGGATCGCTCGGCCACATCACCGCCGCCTGCTTCTCGCCCGCGCTCGGCAAGTACATAGCACTTGCGCTGGTCTCGGGCGGCAAGGCGCGCCATGGCAAGCGCGCTCACATCTCCGACCCGTTGCGCAACCGCTTCGGCCCGGTGGAAATCGTCAGCCACCACTTCTTCGATCCCGAAGGGAAGCGCATGCATGGTTGAGCAGCTTTCACCGCTCGAACCGGTATTCCGGCCCGGCTCGTACGGAAATTTCGTCGATGGCGTCGGCGTAACCTTGTCCGAGATTGCACCCGGATCGATTGTCCAGCTTGCCGCCTGGCCGGGCGAGGAAAAGAAGCTGATGGCAACGATCGGTTCGGTCACCGGCCTCAAGCTGGCCGATGGCGCGGGCGCCGGCGCTTCGTCCGAGCGCTGTTCCGCCTTCGGCTTCGCTCCCGGAAAGTTCCTGGTATCAGACGCTTCGGAAGGACTCGCCACAGCCTTTGCCGGCAAGGTCACCGCAGCGATCGGCACCATCACCGACCTGTCACATGGACGCACGGCGATCAGAATTGGCGGCCCGAAATCGGAATGGGTGCTGGCCAAGCTCTTTGCCGTCGACTTCTCCCTGACTGCATTTCCAGTCGGTTCGGGCATCTCGACCACCCACCACGACGTGTTCACCCAGATCCAGCGCAGCGGCCCCGACAGCTTCGACCTCTACGTCTTCCGCTCTTTCGCCCGCTCGTTCTGGAAAATGCTGTGCCATGCATCGGACGAAGTCGGCTACGAGGTTAGGTAAGTCAGGCAGCGGTCATGGTGCCCAGCCCGCATTCTGCAACACGACGCGGTAACCATCACAATCCTCAAAGGTCACGCCTCGCCTGTCCCAGTAGGGATTGAAGGACGGCACCGGCTGATAGCCATGCGCCTTCATGCGCGCGATCGATGCCTGCCAGTCGTCGCTGTCGGGCAAATAAAACACGACGAGATTGTCCTGCGTCGGCGCCCTGCCGGCGTCATGGCCATGGGCATGGGTGAACTCGAAATGATGCGCTTCGTCAGCCTTGCCGAGCATCACGCCATCGAAACCGTCATGGTTCTCGAAGCGGGCGAGTTCGTCGAGCCCGAGCCCGTCGCGATAAAAGCGGACGGTGGCCTCGAGATCGTTCGTGGGCCGCGCCACGCGCAGGACGACGTTCTTTTTCATGATCTCTCTCCCTGGGTCGAGCCTAGCCTGCCTTCGCATTTGCCCACTGGGTGACGACGAGCCCAATGACGATCAGCACCAGGCCGGCAACCCTGGCGAGACTGGCAGGGCGCTGCACGAACCCCATCAGCCCGAAATGGTCGATGACGAGCGACGCCACCATCTGCCCGCCTATGACGGCGACGACGAAGCTCGCCGCCCCCATCTTCGGCGCCAGCAGCAGCGCCGCCGTGACATAGACCACGCCCGCGACGCCGCCGGTCCAGATCCACCAGGGCCCGGTGGCTGCGGCGGTTGCAAAGCTGGGCACCGGGACCCTGAACGCCAGCATGACAGGCACGGCCAGGGCCACGCTGACGGTCAGCGAGACCATAGTCGCCCAGAGCGGATGGCCGAGCAGCCGCCCGAGCATGGCGTTGGCGCCGGCTTGAAACGGGATGGCGGCGCCGGCGACCAGCGCTGCGGCGAGCAGGGATGAACCTAGGTTCGGCATGACATGTCTCCTTGTTTTCCAAGACCTAGGGCATCCGAAATTCTGATGGAAATTCGTATTTCGTAGCCGCAATATGCACGGGATGAATAATCTTGCCGGCATCGATCTCAACCTCCTCGTCGTGCTCGACGCGCTTCTGGCCGAGCGCCATGTCTCGCGCGCCGCTATCCGCCTGAACAAGAGCCAGCCGGCAGTCAGCCACGCGCTTGGCCGTCTCCGCCATCTGCTCGACGATCCGCTGCTGGTCCGGCATGGCGGTGCGCTTCAGCCGACCATGCGCGCGCTGGAGATTGCGCCGCGGCTCACTGAAGCGCTGGAACGTATGCACGATCTGCTCGCCCCGAGCGGCTTCGATCCGGCCACGGCACGCCGCAGCTTCCGCCTCGCAATGTCCGACTATGGCGCTATCGTCGTTTTGCCGCGCCTGCTGCCGCTTTTGCGCCGGCGCGCGCCAGGCATCGATCTCCATGTCAGCCAGGCCGGCCGCGAAGCCATGGCGGCACAGGTCATGGACGGCGAGGTCGACATCGCGATCGGCGTTTTCCATGCGCTCGACAAAGCCGTCCGGCGACAGCGGCTGTTCGAGGAGGACTATGCCTGCCTTTCCGACGCCGCGTTGCTGGGCAAAGCGGCTGGAATGGACATTGCCGCCTATCTCCAACGGCCCCATGCGCTCGTCGCGCTGCGCGCCGACGTCGAAAGCGAGATCGACGTGGCATTGGCCGCCGCCGGGCACAAACGGCGCATCGCATTGGTGCTACCGCATTGGGGCGTCGCACCCGGGCTGATCGCCGGAACCGATCTGGTGCTCACCATCGCGCGCCGGCTGCACCCGGCAGTGCCGGCAGCAAGCGGCCTCGCCGCCTTCGAGCCGCCATTTGCGATACCGTCCTTCGCCTTCCAGCAGATCTGGCACAGGCGCCGCGACGGCGACGCCGCGCATCAATGGCTGCGCGAGACGATTGCGGGCCTGTTCGAAAGCCTGCAACGCCTGCCATAGCCGAAAAAGAGCCGATGCTTTAAGATCGTCGCCGCTTGAATGGCAGTTGCACATTGGTATCGGCACTCATGGCCAGCAACGCGTTCCGCTTCGATGAGGTCTGGGAAATCCCCGAGGCATCCCCGCGACAGGTGTGGGACGTACTCGCCGACGCGACGCTGCTGCCACTGTGGTGGGGCGACGTCTACAAGGACGTGGAAAAACTGACTTCCCATGACAAGCCGTCGGTCGGTGCCAGGGTCCGCGCGCGTGCCCGGGGATTTCTGCCCTATGAGCTCAACTTCATTCTCGAAGCGGTGGAACTCGAGCCCGGCAAGGTCGTGGCGGTGAAGACATCAGGCGATTTCGATGGCCACTGGCGTGCAGTGCTCGCGCCCTCCGGCCATGGCACCCATGTCACGCTCACCTGGCAGGTCATCGTCGAGCGCCCGATCCTGCGCCTGTTGTCGCCGCTGCTGCGCCCCGCCTTCGCCTGGAACCATCGCTGGACCACGCCACGCGGCGAAGCCGGTCTGCGCCGCTATCTTGCCAAGCGAAAGGCCGCCCAGGCCTGATCGCCTTATCCGCAAGATTGACAGTTCGGACCGGAATCGCGTCATGTTGTCGGTGGCCCGTGCAGCCTGCCGCTCGCCCCTTCCGGGAAGGTGAATGCACGACGATTGACGCGGTTTGACCTTTTGCACGGGCGATCCGCCAGAATGCGAGCACTGGCACTTTCCAAAAGTTCGCCCGGGCCAAGGATCGAACCATGCATTCCTTTCTCGACGCCAAACTGGTGGCCAAGGCGCTGCGCAAGGCCATGGCCGAACGTCATGTCGAATTGTCCCACACCGATTGTCTCGAAGTCGTATCCCGGCAGTTCGGCCTTGCCGACTGGAACACGCTTGCCGCCCGCATCGCCGCTGCCACGGGTGACGACGCGCTCCCGCTTCCCAAGGGCTGGTTCATCACCGGCAACACCGAGCGCATCAACTACCGCATCGGCCTCGACCCAACTCAGCCCGGAACGGCCATCATCGAATGCCGCTTTCACCGCCAGGGCGGTATCGTGCTGCGCGAGGACCATTATGGCGTGCTGATGCAGAGCATCCAGGCCGACGACTATCGCGGTGGTCGCATCAGGCTGTCGGCAACGTTGAAGGCTGATGACGCCGACGCCGGATCCATCTGGATGCGCGTCGACAAATCGGAGGGCAAGGTCCTCCAGTTCGACAACATGATGACGCGGGAAGTCGACGGCGCACTGAGCGGGCTCCACCGGCTGGCTTGAGCGCAACGTCGTGCTCGACGTTCCGGCCGAAGCCTCGAACATCCACTACGGCTTGCTGCTGCAGGGATATGGTCGCATTTCGGCGCAGTCGTTCCAGGTCGAGGCCGTCGACGCAAAGGTGAGCCCGACGCCACGGAGCCCGAAACATCTCCCACGGCCGACCAATCTCGACCTGAGGTCGAGTGGACTGTCCGCGTGACGGGTATTAGCCGGCGCTGTGCGGCGCCGGCATTTCCCGGCTATTTCAGGAACTGCACCCACTCGTCGAGGGGCGCGCGGTCGGTGCGGAAGGTGCTTTCCGGCTTCGACGTGTCTTCGTGGCCCAGCGCCATGCCGCAGACCACGACCTCTTCCTCGGGAATGCTGAGCACCGGCCGGATCTGGCGGTGATAGGGCGCAAATGCTGCCTGCGGGCAGGTGTGCAGCCCCCGCGCCCGCGCCGCGATCATGATGTTCTGCAGGAACATGCCGTAGTCGATCCACGAGCCCTGGTTGAGCCTGCGGTCGATGGTGAAGATCATGCCGACCGGCGCGTCGAAGAAGACGAAATTGCGGTCGTGCTGGGCGCGCATGCGGTCGACGTCGCGGCGGCCGATGCCGAGCGTGCTGTAGAGCCCGAAGCCGTTGGCGCGGCGGCGGCCGAGATAGGGCTCGAAGAACTGGTCCGGGTAATATTTGTATTCGTCCCAGACGGCCTTTTCGGCACGCACGCCGGAATTCAGGATGGCCTCGCTGATGCCGCGCAACGTCTCGCCCGAGGTCACATAGACCTTCCACGGCTGCATGTTGGTGCCGGAAGGCGCACGTGCGGCAACGTCCAGGATGTCCCTGATGACACTGTCGTCGACCGGCGTCGGCAGGAATGCACGCACCGACCGGCGCGACACGATGGCCTCATCAACGATATCGGTTTCGTCGTAGTGCTGCGGTTTTTGGTCCGGTGCCAGCATCAGCTGTCCCTATGGCATGGCTATTGTCGGATCGCCCCTCACCGCCCGTCCGAAACCGAGCCTTTGCACTCTCTCCCGGAGTCTCGCAAGAGAAACTTGCTGGACTATGAAAATGGGCTTGAATTTTTCACCGCAATGCCATTTCATGAAATTCTTCCTTGAAATTTCACGAGGGCCGCATTTTGAGTTCCACCGTGTCGCTGCGCAAGGAAGGCAACGTCGCCGGCGATGTGCTGGCCAACGACCTGCGCGCGCTGCGCAAGTCGCGCGGGCTGACGCTCGCCGAGATCGCGATCAAGCTGGGCCGCTCGGTCGGTTGGGTGAGCCAGGTCGAGCGAGGATTGTCGACGCCATCGATCGGCGACCTTCGCGCCTTTGCCGAACTGTTCGGCGTGCCGATCAGCCTGTTCTTCGGCCATGAGGCCACCAATGACATCGAGCGCGGCGTCGTTGTCCGCTCCGGACGGCGGCGCTCGCTGGGCAGCAACGAATCCGGGCTGGTCGAGGAGCTCCTGTCACCCGACCTCGGCGGTAGCTTCGAAATGCTGCGCTCGATTTTCGCGCCCGGCGCCGGCATGGCAAAGCCTGTGACGCGCCCCACCGAAGAGGCCGGCTATGTCGTCTCGGGCGGCTTCGACATCGAGATCGACGGCACCTGGCACAGCCTGGGCGAAGGCGACAGCTTCCGCTTCGACCACAAGCCATTCCGGTGGCGCAACCCCGGTTCGGTTCCGGCAGTGGTCATATGGGTCGTATCGCCACCGGTTTACTGATTGCTTTTTTGGGAGGAAAAGATGGCTGAGTTGCCGAGCACGGCCCGCGTGGTGATCATCGGCGGAGGCGCGGTCGGAGTCTCGTCGCTCTATCACCTCGCCAAATCAGGCTGGACCGACTGCGTCTTGCTCGAAAAGAACGAGCTGACCTCCGGCTCGACCTGGCATGCCGCCGGCAACGTGCCCACCTTCTCGTCGTCCTGGTCGCTGATGAACATGCAGCGCTATTCGACCGAGCTTTATCGCAGGCTGGCGACCGAGGTCGACTACCCGATGAACTACCACGTCACCGGCTCGCTCCGCCTCGCCCACAGCAAGGAGCGCATGCAGGAGTTCCAGCGCGCCAAGGGCATGGGCCGCTATCAGGGCATGGATATCGACGTCATTGGCACAGACGAAATCAGGCGCCGCTACCCTTTCATCGAGACGCATGATCTCAAGGGCGCGCTCTACGATCCCAGTGACGGCGACATCGACCCGGCACAGTTGACCCAGGCGCTGGCCAAGGGGGGGCGCGACATGGGCGCAAAGATCATCCGCTTCTGCCCTGTCATTTCGGTCCGCCGCGACAAGGACGAATGGGTCGTTTCGACCGAAAAGGGCGACATCCGCTGCGAAAAGGTGGTGAATGCGGCCGGTTATCGCGCCGCCGAGGTGGGAAAAATGTTCGGCCGCGACGTGCCGATGATGGTGATGAGCCACCAGTACATCCTGTTCGACGAAATCCCCGAACTGGCTGCATGGTCGCGGGAAGCAGGCCAAAAGCTGCCGCTGCTGCGCGACGTCGACACCTCCTATTATCTCCGCCAGGAGAAGAACGGCATGAATCTCGGCCCCTATGAGCGCAACTGCCGCGCCCATTGGGCAACGCCCGACGACCAGATGCCCGCGGATTTTTCCTTCCAGCTCTACCCCGACGATCTAGAGCGGCTGGAATGGTATCTCGATGACGCCGTCCGCCGCGTGCCGATCCTGGGCACCGCCGGCCTGTCCAAGATCATCAACGGCCCGATCCCCTACGCTCCCGACGGCAACCCGCTGATCGGCCCGATGCCCGGCGTGCCAAATGCCTTCGAAGCCTGCGTCTTCACCTTCGGCATCGCCCAGGCCGGTGGCGCCGGCAAGGTGTTGGCCGAGTGGGTTACCAGGGGCGAGACCGAATGGGACATGTGGTCCTGCGACCCACGCCGTTTCACGTCGTTTGCCTCCGCGACCGACTATGCGGTTGCCAAGGGGATGGAGGTCTACGGCCACGAGTACGCCATCCATTTCCCCCGCCACGCCTGGCCCGCGGCGCGTAACCGCAAGCTCTCGCCGATCCACGACCGGATCGCCGCCCTCGGCGCGCAGTTCAACGCCTATAATGGCTGGGAGCGCGCCACCTGGTATGCCCAGCCCGGCGACGACACCTCGGAAGCATCGACCCAGACCTTCGCCCGTTCCGGCCCCTGGGAGAAACGCATCCGCGAGGAATGCCTCGCCGTCCGCGATGCCGCCGGCATCCTCGACCTGCCCGGATTCAGCCGCTTCAATCTCGACGGGCCGGGTGCCGCCGCGTGGCTCGAGACGCAGGTCACCGGTACCGTGCCCAAGGTCGGCCGCATCGGGTTGTGCTATTTCGCCGACGATCACGGCCGCATCGTCAGCGAGATGTCGGTTGTCCGCCATTCCGACGACCTGATGACGCTGATAACCGCAGCGGTTGCCCAGTGGCACGATTTCGAGTGGCTGAAAGCGCACATGCCTGCCGGCGCCACCTTCGAGCTGATAGACCGCACCGAGGAGTATTCGACCCAGATCCTCGCTGGCCCCAACTCCAGGAAAATCCTGGTCGAGGTCTGCGAGGCGGACCTCGCGGCCCCTTGGCTGACGCATCAGGAGACGACCATCGCCGGGCGCTGGGCCAAGCTGGTGCGCGTTTCATTTGCCGGTGAGCTCGGCTGGGAGATCCACACAAAGGTCGCCGACACGGCGACCGTGTTCGACGCTCTCTGGGCCGCCGGCCAGAAGCACGGGCTAAAACCCTTCGGAATGTTCGCGCTCGACGCGCTGCGGTTGGAAAAGGGTTACCGCGCCTGGAAAGGCGATCTTTCGACCGACTACACCATCCTGCAGGGCGGGCTCGGGCGTTTCGTCAAATGGGACAAGGCCGACTTTCGCGGCAAGACGGCGCTGCTCAACGAGAAGCAGCAGGGCACAAAGAAACGTTTCGTCACGCTTGTCATCGACACGCCGGGCGAATGCGACGCGCCCTACATGTCGACGCTCTGGCACAATGGAACAATTGTCGGTGAGACCACGTCAGGAGGATGGGGCCACAGGGTAGACAAATCGATCGCGCTGGGCATGCTGCGAACCGATCTGGCCGTGCCGGGCGTTACCATCGAAGTCGAGATTTTCGGGGAGCGCTTCAGCGCCACGGTCCAAGAGGACAAGCCCTTGTGGGATCCCGAAAACGAAAGGCTACGCTCATAATGTCCCTTCCCCATTCCGGTCGCGCCTTCGGCGCCTTCATGTTCGACATGGACGGCACCATCCTGAGCTCGATCGCCTCGACTGAACGCGTCTGGAGCGCATGGGCAATCAAGCACGGCCTCGACGTCGAGAGCTTCCTGCCGACCATCCATGGCGTTCGGGCCTATGAGACCATCCGCAGGCTGAACCTGCCCGGCGTCGACGTCATGGCAGAAGTCGAGGCTCTGACCCAGGCCGAGTTCGACGACGTCGACGGCATCGCATCGATCCATGGTGCAGCGAACTTCCTCAATGCACTGCCTGTCGAGCGCTGGGCGATCGTGACGTCGGCACCGCGCCGGCTGGCACTGCGCCGGCTGGAGGCCGCGGGCCTGCCTGTCCCGCCGATCATGGTCACCGGCGAGGATGTCGCCAACGGCAAGCCTGCGCCCGACTGCTTCCTGCTCGGTGCTGAGCGGCTCGGCCACAGGCCGGAAGATTGCCTGGTGTTCGAGGATGCGCCGGCAGGCATTCGCGCGGCGGAAGCCGCTGGCGCGCAGGTGCTGGTCATCACCGCCACCCACAACCATGCCGGCGGCACCCCGCATCCTTCGGTTACCGGCTATGGCGCGCTGACGCCCCGGCTCGACGGCACGAGCAGGCTGACACTCGCCCGTCTGGCGGCCTTGCAGGATGCAGGAGCCTGAGATGCCGAAACCATCCGCCCGCATCTCCGGCATCGTCCCATCAGGCAAGGACGGCTGGGAAGTGCATTTCGCCGCCATGACACGCAAGCAGGCCGGCGAAGACATCATCATGCTGTCGGTCGGCGACCACGATTTCGATACGCCGTCGGAGACGGTCGAGGCCTGTGTCGACGCCGTGCGCGCCGGCTACCACCACTACACACAACTGCCCGGCCTGCCGCGCCTGCGTGCTGCCATGGCCAGAATCTCCACGCGCTGCAGCGGCGTCGACACCGCACTTTCCGAAATCATCGCCACACCGGGCGGCCAGGCCGCTCTCTACGCCGCGGTCCAGGCAACGCATGATCCGGGCGACCACGCCGTGGTCGTGGCGCCCTATTACGCCACCTACCCCGGCACCTTCCGCGCCGCCGGCGCCGGCTACACCGTCGTCGAGGCGCACGCATCGGATGGCTTCCAGCCGCGTGCCCAAGAGATCGAGACGGCGCTGAAGCCCAACACGCGCTCGATCCTCATCAATACGCCGAACAACCCGACCGGTGCCGTCTATAGCAGGAAATGCCTGGAGGACATCGCCGAGCTTTGCATCCGACGCGACCTCTGGCTGCTCTCCGACGAGGTCTATTGGACGCTCGGCGGCGGCGAGCATGTGTCGCCCCGGGCCCTTCCCGGCATGGCCGAACGCATGCTCATCATCAACTCGATGTCCAAAAGCCACGGCATGACCGGCTGGCGCATCGGCTGGCTCACCGCCCCAGCCGACCTCGTCTCGCTGGTCATCAACCTCAACCTCGTCACCACCTACGGCCTGACCGACTTCGTCAGCCGCGCGGCGATCGAAGCGCTGGAAAACGATTTCGGCGTTGAATGGATCGCGGCCACCTATGCCGGCCGCCGCAGCCTGTTCGTCGACCAGATGCGTGGACTGAACAACGTCACCGTGCGCGGCTCCGAAGGCGGCATGTATGTCATGCTCGATGTCAGCGCCATCGAACCCGACTGCGAGAAATTCGCCTGGGATCTGCTCGAAGCCGAGAAGGTCGCCGTCATGCCTGGCAAGAGCTTCGGCGACGCCGCCGCAGGTCACATCCGCATCAGTCTGTGCCAGCCCGACGACGTGCTGAGGGAGGCCGCCGGCCGCCTGAGGCGCTTCGCCAACAGCTACGAGAGGTCTGCCGCATGACCGAAATCCCCACCCGTGCCCGCGCCGTCATCATTGGCGGCGGTGTGTCCGGCTGCTCCGTCGCCTATCATCTGGCGAAGCTCGGCTGGACCGATATCGTGCTTCTGGAGCGCAAGCAGCTCACCTCAGGGACGACATGGCACGCGGCGGGGTTGATCGGACAGTTGCGCGCGTCGCAGAACATGACCCGGCTGGCGAAGTATTCGGCCGACCTCTACGTCAGGCTCGAGGAAGAGACCGGCGTCGCCACCGGCATGCGCCAGGTCGGCTCGATCACCGTCGCGCTGACCGAGGAGCGCAAGCACGAGATCTACCGCCAGGCTTCGCTCGCCCGCGCCTTCAATGTCGACGTGCGCGAGATTTCGCCTGGAGAAGTCAAGGAGATGTATCCGCATCTCAATGTCGCCGACGTTGTCGGTGCCGTGCATCTGCCGCTCGACGGCCAGTGCGACCCGGCCAACATCGCGATGGCCTTGGCCAAGGGCGCACGGCAGCGTGGTGCAAGGATCATCGAGAACGTCAAGGTCACGAAGGTCCTTACGAAGAATGGCCGTGTTTCCGGCGTGTCATGGGCGCAAGGCGGCGAACAGGGAACCATCGAGACCGACATCGTCGTCAACTGCGCCGGCATGTGGGCGCGCGAGCTGGGCGCCAAGAACGGTGTCAGCATCCCGCTGCATGCCTGCGAGCATTTCTACCTCGTCACCGAAGCCATTCCCGGCCTCGGCCGCCTGCCGGTGCTGCGCGTGCCCGACGAATGCGCCTACTACAAGGAAGACGCCGGCAAGATGATGCTCGGCGCGTTCGAGCCGGTGGCCAAGCCCTGGGGCATGGACGGCATCCGCGAGGATTTCTGCTTCGACCAGTTGCCCGAGGACATGGATCATTTCGCCCCGATCCTCGAAATGGGCGTCAACCGCATGCCGATGCTGCAAACCGCCGGCATCCACACCTTCTTCAATGGGCCCGAGAGCTTCACCCCCGACGACCGCTATTATCTCGGCGAAGCGCCGGAGCTGGGCGGCTACTGGGTCGCCGCCGGCTACAATTCCATCGGCATCGTCTCATCTGGCGGTGCCGGCATGGCGCTGGCGCAGTGGATCCATGACGGCGAAGCGCCGTTCGACCTCTGGGAGGTCGACATCCGCCGCGCCCAGCCATTCCAGAAGAACCGGCGTTATCTCAAGGAGCGCGTCTCGGAGACGCTGGGCCTGCTTTATGCCGACCATTTCCCCTATCGCCAGATGGCGACATCGCGGAACATCAGGCGCTCGCCCCTGCATGAGCACCTGAAGGCGCGCGGAGCGGTGTTCGGCGAAGTCGCCGGCTGGGAGCGCGCCAACTGGTTTGCGCGCGAAGGCCAGGTGCGCGAATACAGATATTCCTGGAAGCGGCAGAACTGGTTCGACAACCAGCGTGACGAACACCTGGCAGTCCGCAACGGCGTCGGCCTGTTCGACATGACTTCCTTCGGCAAAATCAAGATCGAGGGCCGTGATGCGCTGGCCTATCTGCAGCGCCTCTGCGCCAACGACATGGATGTCGATCCCGGCCGGATCGTCTACACCCAGATGCTCAACCAGCGCGGCGGCATCGAAAGCGACCTGACGGTCACACGGCTTTCACCGACGGTCTTCCTGGCCGTCGTGCCCGGCGCCACGCTTCGCCGCGACCTTGCCTGGCTGCGGAGGCATCTTCGCGACGAATTCGTCGTCATCACCGACGTAACTCCGGCAGGATCGGTGCTCTGCCTGATGGGACCGAATTCGCGGGAGCTGATCGAAAAAGTCAGCCCCAACGATTTCTCCAACGACAATAATCCGTTCGGAACCTGGCAGGAGATCGAGATCGGCATGGGCCTTGGCCGCGCCCATCGCGTCACCTATGTCGGCGAACTCGGTTGGGAGCTCTATATTCCGACCGACCAGGCGGCGCATGTATTCGAGGTCATCGAGGAAGCCGGTGCCGATCTTGGGCTGAAGCTGTGCGGCCTCCACGCGCTCGATTCCTGCCGCATCGAGAAGGCTTTTCGGCATTTCGGCCATGACATCACCGACGAGGATCATGTTCTGGAGGCCGGACTCGGCTTTGCGGTCAAGACCGGCAAGGGCGACTTCATCGGCCGCGACGCGGTGCTGCGCAAGCGCGAGGCGGGTCTTGCCCGCCGGTTGGTCCAGTTCCGGCTGACCGACCCCGAGCCGCTGCTGTTCCACAACGAGGCCATCATCCGCAACGGCAAGATTGTCGGCACGATCACCTCGGGCAATTACGGCCATTGTCTCGGCGGCGCCATCGGGCTCGGTTATGTCCCCTGCGCTAACGAGCCCGAGGCAGACGTGCTCGGTTCGCGCTACGAGATCGAGATCGCCGGCGAACGTTTTGTTGCCGAAGCCTCGCTGAAGCCGATGTACGATCCCAAGGCCGAACGCGTGCGCATGTAGCCGCCCCTTACAAAATCGCCCGCGCTGACATATTCAGACGGAGGGAATTCATGCGGCGAGGCCGGGCAGTGACGAAAAAGCAGCGACGCGTCTGGTGGGGCGACTTCAAGGCGGCCGATTTCGCCGGTCTCGATCCGGAAATGACCATCGCCGTCATCCCTGTCGCGGCCATCGAGCAACACGGCCCGCATCTGCCCGTCTCGACCGACCTTTCGATCATGGAAGGCATGCTGGCCGAGACCTTCGCCCATCTGCCCGACGACCTCGACGCCCGCTTCCTGCCGATCCAGGCAGTCGGCAAGTCCGACGAGCATATGCAGGCACCCGGCACGCTCAGCCTGCCCGCCAATATGCTGGTCGACGCCTGGACCGAACTCGGCGCCTCGATCGCCCGCGCGGGCATCCGCAAGTTCGTGTTCGTCACCTCGCATGGCGGCAATGAGGAGGTGATGGGCATCGTCTCGCGCGAACTGCGGGTGCGCTTCTACGCCCTGTCGGTGCGCTCGAGCTGGGGCCGCTTCGGCACGCCCGACGGCCTCTACCTTCCTCGCGAGATCCAGCTCGGCATTCATGGCGGCGATGTCGAGACTTCGCTGATGCTGCATTTCCGCCCCGAGCTGGTCGAGATGGCAAGGGCCCAGGACTTTGCCTCCAGCTTCGAGCGCACTGAGGCCGAGTTCGACCTGCTGCGCTCACATGGCCCACACGGCTTCTCGTGGATATCAAGCGATCTCAACCCGCATGGCGTGGTCGGCAATGCGCTCGCCGCCACCGCCGAGAAGGGGCGGCTGACGGCCACGCATCAAGCCAAGGGATTCGTTCGCCTGCTGCAGGACATCCGCAAGGCGAAGTTGGCGGAATGGCTGGCGTAGAGATGGTGCGTCCTTCGAGGCTCGCCGATCGAGGATAGCGGCTCAACTGAGTGAAGGGTCGCACGACCGGCCTCATCCTGAGGTGTGGGCCCGAACGGTCAGCGCTGTTGTGCACAGCCCATCGGCGGGCGAGCCCTGAAGGACGCACGACCAGCTAAGCTGAACCCTGGCCGCCTAGACCTCCAGCCCGAATGTCACGCCCTCGAAACAATCGGCGCCACGACCGATGGCGGCGATCGCCGTCACCATGCGCCCGTTGCGTCCCAGAACGTGGTCTGCCACCGCAATCAGCCGCGGATTGGGCGTCGCCGTTGGTGAAAGTCTCCGCAACAGCAGGGCAAGCTCCGTCTCGTCGCGCGACGGATCGAATGCCGCAGCGATAATGTAGGCCGACGCCGTCGACCGGCTTACACCAGCCAAGCAATTGATCGCCAGCGGCCGCGAGCGGTCCCAGGCGCGAGCGAAATCGAGCAATTGCCGCACATGGGCCTCGCCGGGCAGCGTCATGCCGTCCTGCTCGACTGCGATGTCGTGCATGTTCATCAAAAGGTGGTTCTCGGCGCGGATCGACACTGGCCGCGTCATTTCCATTCCGGCCGAAAGCAGTGAGACAAGCCGCTCGGCGCCGATGCGCGCAACTGTCTCGTCGACCTTCGAAAGCGGGCAGACAAAGATCACCGCGCAGCCTCCCTCTTCGCCATTTCCCGGTCCTGCGCCCAGTCACCCAGCGCCACGTCAAGCCGCCGCCACTCGACTTCGTGGCCCGGCAGGCCGCAGCGCAACTGGGTCGGTCGATCAGCGAAACTGCGCACCAGGATACCCTCGCGCCCCAGTGCCTTGAACAGTCCGGCGGCGTCGGAAATGTCAACATGGCGGAACAGCGACGTGCCACCGGTGACGATCACGCCAGCGCGGGCAAAGGCCTGGTCGAGACGATCCGCGGCATGCGCCAGCGTCGTCCGCATCTCACGCTGCCAGTCAGCATCCGACAGTGCCTTGATGCCATATTCGAGCGACGGTACGGCCACCGACCAGGGCCCGAGCTCTTCCTCCAGTCGACCGGCGATATCGGGGTGGGCCAGTGCAAAGCCGAGACGGATGCCGGCCAGCCCGTAGAACTTGCCGAAGGAGCGCAGCACCACGAGGCCACTCTGTTCGACGTCGCCGGCAAGGCTCTGCGCCAGCGGGCCGACGTCCATGAACGCCTCGTCGACGACCAGAAGCCCACCGCGGGCGCGCAGGCTGGCGGCCAGTTCAAGCAGGTCCTTGCGCTGCACGACACGGCCGTCAGGGTTGTTCGGATTGACCACGACGGCGAGGTCGGCGTCGAAAAGCTGCCCGAAATCGCGGGTCTCGGCCACCTGATGACCGGCGATCGCAGCGGCGCGGGCGTGTTCCTGATAGGTCGGCCCGAGCACGAAGGCGCGGCCGGGCCGCACCAGCGAGGCGATGCGCGGCAATAGAATCTGCGTGCCCGGCGCCGGCAACACATGGGCGGCCGAGGGCGCACCGTAAGCAGTGGCGGCAACCGCTGTGAGGTCGCGCGCCCGGCCCGGCTCGGGCAGGCGCGACAAGGCTGTGGCAGGCAGCTCGAAAAGCGGATAGGAGTTTGGATTGATCCCGGTCGACAGGTCGACGAATGGCTCGGGCGCTCCCGGAAACAGCGCCCTCGCCCGTTCCAGGCTGCCGCCGTGGTCCACGGTCCCTGTCCTACGTCCTGCAAGAAGCGTCATGTCTTTTCCGCTCGCCTTCCTGTCGCTTCTGGTTGAACTCGGTCTCGGCTATCCGGACCGGCTTGTGCGCAAGATCGGTCATCCGGTCATCTGGATTGGCAAGCTGATATCCTTTCTCGACATCAGCCTCAACCGAGCCACCGATACCGACGCTCAGCGCCGCATCTGGGGTGTCGCCGCCCTCGTCGTCATCGTCACACTGCCCGCCACAATCGCCTTCGCCCTGGAGCGGCTGTTCGGTTTGCTGCCCCTCGGCATGCTCTTGACCGCCATCGCCGCTTCCAGCCTCGTCGCCCAGCGCAGCCTCGGCAGCCATGTGAAGGCGGTCGCCGACGCGCTCGACAGCGGCGGTATCATTGCCGGTCGCAAGGCCGTGTCGCAGATCGTCGGCCGCGACCCCGAGCGTCTCGACGAAGCAGGCGTCAGCCGTGCCGCAATCGAGAGCCTGGCCGAAAACTTCTCCGACGGCATCACCGCACCTGCCTTCTGGCTCGCCATCTCAGGTTTCGCTGGAGGTGCCGCCTACAAGGCGGCCAACACCGCCGATTCGATGATCGGCCACCGCACCAACCGCCACGAAGCCTTCGGCTGGGCCGCCGCCCGTTTCGACGACCTCATCAACCTGCCGGCCTCGCGCCTGACCGCGCTTGCCATCGTGCTCGCCGCCTCCCTCGTGCCCGGCGCCGACCCGAAGGCCGCCTGGGAGGCCGTCTGGCGCGACGCCCAAAAACATCGTTCACCCAATGCCGGCTGGCCCGAGGCCGCCATGGCCGGCGCGCTCGGCCTCGCCCTTGCCGGCCCTCGCGCCTATGGCGGCGTTTTGGTCGAGGACGCCTTCATGGGCGCGGGCGGCCGCCGGGACGCCAATGCCCGGGATATCCGCGCAGCACTCCGCCTCTACTGGACCGCCGACGCCATCCTGGTCGGCGCCATCGGCCTGATCGGCTTCGCCATCTGGCTCTGACACAGCAGCGCTAGAACTCGATTCCCTTCTGAGCCTTCACGCCGGCCGAGAAGTGATGCTTGGTCGCGCCCATCTCGGTGACAAGGTCGGCAGCCTCGACCAGCGCCGGCTTGGCGTTGCGGCCGGTGACCACGACATGCAGGCCCTCGCGACGGTTCTGCAGCGTCGCGACCACCGCCTCCAGATCGAGATAGTCATAGCGCAGTGCGATATTGAGCTCGTCGAGCACGACAAGCGAAATTGTCGGGTCGGCCAGCAGTTCCTGCGCCTTTGCCCAGGCTGCTTCGGCGGCGGCGATATCGCGCTTGATGTCCTGCGTCTCCCAGGTAAAGCCCTCGCCCATCGTGTGCCAGACGGCGCGGTCACCGAAGGCGGCGAATGCGTCCTGCTCGCCCGAATGCCAGGCGCCCTTGATGAACTGCACGACGCCAACCCGCTGGCCATAACCCAGCATGCGCAGCGCCAGACCGAATGCCGCGGTCGACTTGCCCTTGCCGGGACCCGTGTTGACGATCAGCAGCCCCTTCTCGACGATGGTCTTGCCGGCGACCTCGGCATCCTGAACCGCCTTGCGCTTGGCCATCTTGGCGCGGTGACGTTCGGCTTCCTGCTCGTCGATCGTCTTCATCATTTCACCTTCATCGGCAGGCCGGCGACAAGAAACAGCACCTCTTCGGCCACGGCCGCCACCTTCTGATTGAGCCTGCCGGCATCGTCACGAAAACGGCGGGCCAGTGCATTGTCGGGCACGATGCCGAGCCCAACCTCGTTGGAGACCACGAACCACGGCCCGCGCGGACGCGACAGTGCCTCGACGAGCGCCGCACATTCGGCCTCGACGTCATGATCGGCCAGCAGATGATTGGTAAGCCAAAGCGTCAGGCAGTCGACCAGAACAGGCGCGCCATCGGGCAGGCTGGCGAGCGCGCCTACCAGATCCAGCGGCGCGTCGAGCGTCCGCCAGCCCTCGCCACGGCGTCCCAGATGGATCGAAATGCGCTCACGCATCTCGTCGTCATAAGCCTGCGCCGTGGCAACATAGGTCCACGGCGCAGGAAATTGGGTGATGAGCTGCTCGGCATGCGCGCTCTTACCGGAGCGCGCGCCGCCGAGCAGGAGGGTCAGCTTCTCAGGCAAGGCGGCTGTTCAGCGACGGCGCCGGCTCGCTCATGAAGCGGTTGCGCACGTAGCCCGCCACCGCCCCCAGCACGACCCAGAACACCAGATTGGTGATGGTGACGGCGACGACGAAGCTGTGGTGCAGGTCTGCTGGAATCGGCGACTCGTGGCTTTCCGGTTGCGGTGCACCGACGATGTGCGGCGCAACGATCAGCACCACACCGAGTATCGCCAGCGGCAGCGACTGCTTGAAGGCGATCAGCGCGAGACCCGCCGCGGTGGCGACGACGGTCAGCGTCCACCAGATCTGGCGTGCGCCAAGATCGGCGGCCGGCATCGCCGGCAGCTCCGGCGGCAGGCCAAGACCGGGAGCCAGGGTAAACACGGCAAAGCCGGCAAAGCCCCAGAACACGCCCTGGCGCCAGTTGGCGATGCCACCGGCAAACTCGGAAACGGCGACCAGGATCAGGCCGAAAGCGATGCCGCTGACGATATTGGCGAGCGCCGAATAGGCAAAACGTTCAGCGCCGTCGGCCGGAGCCCAGGCTTCTTCTTCGGCTGGCGCCGCAGTCTGTGCCGCCGTGGTTTCGGCGCCGGCCGCAGGGGCGGTCGCCTCAGTGCCGGCAACTGGTGCCGCGGCGTGCTCATGGCCACCGCCGGCGTTCTCATAGGTCTCCGCCTTGAGGATCAGCGGGACGGTTGCATAGGTCTGGAGTGCGGCAAGGACCACGCCTGCCAATAGCCCGCTGATCGCCGCGATGAACACGACGTTTCTGAAGATGGACATTGTTGGATCGCCTTGGTTAGTGGCAGGGGAAAGCCATCGAGTGGCGATAGTCGTGGGCAGCGTTGTGCACCACGTCCATATGCGAGAACCCGAGGAAGCCAACAACGAAAAGGCCGAGCAGCGCGGCAAGCGCCAGCTGCATGCTACGCGACTGCGAAGAGACGTCGGTGCCGAGAGCAGAAACAGTGTTCATCACAAGTCCTTTCGCCCTCCACCCGAGGGCACAGAGATAAGTGCCTGTCGCCGGCAGGTCTCCTGGCTTGCGGATCGGCACCCTTCCCCGCCTTCCCGAAGCAAGCTTCAGTGGCATTTGAGGAGAGCTAACCGCATACAGTTGCGGGGGCAGCCACGGCTTTGGACCTTCAAATGGCCCTTACCGCATTCCCTCTTGATTCCATAACGGAACCGACGACGCCGCAACTATAGAAACAAATGGCTTGGGCGGCAAACCAAATTCCGACGCCGCCGCGCTCGAAAGCGGCGTTCCGGCGATCATCCGCGGGCCACGATTCGCTCGGCCACCAGATGCTGGAGCCGCCACAGATGCCGATCGTGGATCGCCCGCTGCTCGAGGTTGCTGACCACATTATAGAGATAGTCCGCAGCCGAACCCCAATGGCCGCAGGTCGTCGCCAGTCGCTCCGCCACCGCGTCCTCGCCCAGCGCGCCGGCATAGGCGTGGCCTTTGCGGTTGATGACGAAGGCGAGCGCGGTCAACGGACCTTCATCGGTGGCGAGCTTCAGCCAGCGCGGCTTGTAGGTGGAGGGTTTCAGCGTCATCTCGCGGCGAAACAGCCTGTCCAGCTGCTCGCGGCGGTCGCCGTCCGTCAGCCTGAGCGCCACGCCCTTGCACTGGCCGCCGCGATCCATGCCCATCATCAGTCCAGGCTCAGCCTTTGTGGCGCGCCAGCGGGTCATGTTGATGCAGAACGAACGGTGCCAGCCGCGCGCCAGCGCCACCCTTTCGTCGGTGTGCTCCACCTCGGGTTTCCAGATCAGCGATCCATAGGCAAACAGCCACAACGGTCCATTGCCGGGACGCGCGGCAAGCGTCTCGTCGATCATCACCTCATAGTCGGCGTCGTCGAGATGCATCGCATCGGGGTCGGGGCCCGTGTCAGCGACCTCGCGATGGCAACGCGCCACCAGTTCCTCGGTCAGCGCCATCTTTCGTCCGCTCATGCCCGCCCCATCAATTGCTTAACCCTGTGCACGACAGACAGTTCTGCTCTCTTCCGCCCCGCTTCAACCATGATAGTGCTGCATGGGCGCTGCAACACCCGAAAACGCAGAAGCGAACAATATGACGATGCAACCGGACCCCGACCAGATCAAAGCACCTTCTCGGCGCGTATCGGTCATCGACATCGCCCGCGGCGTAGCCCTGATCGCCATGGCGATCTACCACTTCGCCTGGGACCTCGAATTCTTCGGTTATGCCGATCCGGGCATGACCGCCTATGGCAACTGGAAGCTGTTCGCGCGCTGCATCGCCTCGAGCTTCCTGTTCCTCGTCGGCGTCAGCCTGGTGCTGGCACATGCCAAGGGCATCCGCTGGCCCGGCTATTTCAGGCGGCTCGCCATGGTGACAGCGGCGGCACTAGCGATCACCGTCGCCACCTGGTTCGCCACGCCCGACACCTTCATCTTCTTCGGCATCCTGCATCATATCGCGCTCGCCAGCGTGCTTGGCCTCGCCTTCCTGCGCGTCCCGCCGGTGCTGACGCTGATCGCCGCTGCTCTGGTGATCGTAGCACCCCACTATCTGCGCTCGGAGGCGTTCAATCACCCGGCCCTGGTCTGGATCGGCCTTTCCACCGCCAACCCGCGCTCCAACGATTTCGTCCCGCTGTTCCCCTTCTTCGGCGCAGTGCTGGCTGGCATCGGCGTCGCCGGACTGGCGCTCAGGGCAGGCCTGATCGAAAGGATGGCGCGACTTCAGCCCGGCGCCTGGTCGCGCCCCCTCTCCTTCTTTGGTCGCCACAGCCTTGCCTTCTACCTCATTCACCAGCCGGTGATGATCTCGCTGGTCTGGCTCTTCGCCCAGCTCTTCCCGGCCCCGGTCGAAACCCGCGAGGTCACTTTCCTGAAATCCTGCCAGCTTTCCTGCGAGCAGAGCCGCGACACCGATTTCTGCTCGCGCTACTGTGTCTGCATGCTCGACGAGTTGCAGAAGGATGATTCGTTCGATCGGCTCTATGCCTCCGACCAGAGCCCGAAGTTGAAGGCCCATGTCGGGCAGACCGCCGCCATGTGCACGACAAGCACCGAAAATCAGACGATACCAGGAGGAGCGCAGTGACCAATCCCAACGCCGCCCCCAGCAAGGTGCCATGGCCGCCGATCCTCTACCTCGCAGCAATCGTGGTGGCGGCGGTGCTCGGACTGCTCTATCCCTTGCCGTGGATCACCGAACCGCTGTCGGACTTGCTTTTTGCCGCCGGCTGGCTGGCGGTTGCCGGCGTTGTTGCGATCTATTATTCGGCCATGCAGACGCTGAAGCGGGCCAAGACCACCATCCGCCCCGACAGGCCGTCCGAGCATCTGGTCACGTCGGGCGCCTTCTCCTTCACCCGCAACCCGATCTATTTCGCCAACACGCTGCTGATGATCGCCATCGGGCTGATCACCGCAAATGTCTGGTTCCTGGCGCTGGCCCTCATTGCCGCCTTTGCCACGCAAAAGCTCGCCATCGTACCGGAGGAAAAGCACCTGCAGGCACGTTTCGGCAAGAAATACATCGATTACGCGAAGAAGGTCCGGCGCTGGATCTAACCGGCGACGGCGGTCGCTTGCCTTCGGAGAAAACTGCTCGTCCCATAGACGGCGACGATCGCCAGCGCGAACACCAGCCATAAGATCAAGCCGATCCATTGATGCTGGGCCGCATCGCCGCCTTCAAACACGCGGCCGAGATAGCGGACGCTGTTCTGGTGAGATGCATGCATCAGGATCGCCGGCAGCACGCTTCCGGCCGAGTTCTGGTACAGCCACGTGAACACCACCGCTGCCGCCATGACATTGAGCGCGCTGGAAATGCTGTAGTCGTTCAGCAGCACCAGCGGCAGGTGCCAGGCCGCCCAGATCAGCCCGAGCACCAGACTGGCATTCAGCGCTCCGCGCTCGCCGAGAAGCAAGGGCAGTGCAAAGCCCCGCCATCCCGGCTCCTCGCCAAGCGGACCGCTGAAAACCATGAGCAACGCGACCATGACGGCGATTTCCGTGACGGCCGGCACATTCGCCCAGTCTGGCGGGGCCGAGCCGAACATCGGATTGAGCCAGATAGCAAGCAGTTGCACGTGAATGCCAGCAGCACGAAGCTCACGACCGGCCAGTCGCGAACCGTCCTGACGAGCATGGACATTGGAGCTACTCCCGAGGGGTAGTTGACCATACCACAATGCCGTAGGCGAGTCCGGGCTGCCGCCCGCAGAGCGTGACCGGATCGGGCGTCAGGTGTTGACGCCGAGTTCGACCAGCCGCTCGACGCAGGATTCCTCGGCCTGGTCGAGCTCGGCCAGCGTCTCCTCGAGGTCGCGGCGCTTCTGGCGCAGGTCCTCGCGCTTCTCCTCGATGCGCTTGATCATCAGCTTGAGTTGACCGACTTCGCCGGGCGGCTCGCGATACATCTGGATGATCTCGCGGATCTCGTTGATCGAGAAGCCGAGCCTTTTGCCGCGCATGATCTGGCGAATGAGATGCCGATCGGATGGTCTGAACAGGCGGGTGCGGCCACGGCGGACGGGCTGGACCAGCCCCTCGTCCTCGTAGAAGCGCAGCGTGCGCGTCGAAATGTCGAATTCCCGGGTCAGTTCGGTAATCGAGTAATATTCCCGCATCGTCTCTCCACCCGGCGGACGCTATCGCCCCGCCTCAAATTCATGCCGGGCACTAGCCGAGGCGATCATGCCGCGCGACTGATCCGCGCAAGCCGAGGAACCGTCACCGATCCCTTGCGGAGTCTGGCACGCGATTTACGTAAAAGTCAATCGAGCACAACTATCCCGGAGCGGCTCCGAGATGCAGCCACCAGGTGGCGAGACTGAGGAAGGCCAGGAAGCCGATGACGTCAGTGATCATCGTCGTGAAGATCGATGACGAGATCGCCGGATCGGCGCCGAATTTGTCGAGCAGCAACGGAATGAGGATTCCGCCAAGTGCCGCCGCCAGCATGTTGAGGATCATCGCCGCAGCAATGACAAAGCCGAGGTCCGGATTGTGGAACCACAGGCCGGCAACGAGGCCGAGGATGGTCGCGATGACCGCGCCGTTGAGCAGACCGACCATCACCTCGCGGCGAATGACGCGGCCGGCATTGTAGATGTCGAGGTCGCGGGTCGCGAGTGCGCGCACCGTCACCGTCATCGTCTGCGTTCCGGCATTGCCGCCGAGCGAGGCGACGATTGGCATTAGCGCCGCCAGTGCCACCATTTCCTCGATCGTCGCGCCGAACTGGCTGATGACGGATGCCGAGATGAAAGCGGTGCCGAGATTGACCAGCAGCCAGGGCACGCGCGAACGCGACGTCGCCGCCACCGTGTCGGACAGCTCTTCGTCGCCGACACCGCCCATGCGCAGCAGATCTTCCTCGGCCTCCTGCTGGATGACGTCGACGACATCGTCGATGGTCAGCACGCCGACAAGACGCTCGTTCTCGTCGACGACGGCAGCGGAAAGCAGATCGTATTGCTCGAATTCGCGCGCCGCCTCTTCCTGATCCATCGTTGCAGGAATGGCATGGCGCGTCTCGTGCATCACCTCTTCGATCTTGACTGCGCGCTTGGTGCGCAGGATCTGGTCGAGGTCGACAGCGCCGAGCAGCTTGAAGGTCGGGTCGATGACGAAGACCTGGCTGAAGCGGTCAGGCAGATCCTTGTCGTCGCGCAGATAGTCGATCGTCTGGCCTATGCTCCAGAAAGGCGGCACGGCGACGAACTCGGTCTGCATGCGCCGGCCGGCCGATTCCTCGGGATAGTCGAGCGAACGGCGCAGCCGGATGCGTTCGGTGAACGGCAGCTGCGCCAGGATCTCGTCCTGGTCCTCGGTGTCGAGATCCTCGAGAATGTAGACCGCGTCGTCGGAATCGAGTTCCTGGACGGCCTGGGCGATCTGCTCGTTGGGCAGGTTGTCGACGATGTCGAGGCGGATCGCATCGTCGACCTCGGTCAGCGCCGAGAAGTCGAAGTCCGAGCCCATCAGTTCGACAAGCGCCAGCCGCTGTTCCGGCAGCAGCGCCTCCAGCAGGTCGCCAAGTTCGGACTGGTGCAGGACGGAGACGTCGCGCTTCAGCGTCAGCGTATCGCGATCGGCAATCGCCGCCCCGATATGGGCCAGGAACGGCGCGAGAATCACCCCGTCATCGCCATAGATTTCGGCGCGGACAGCGTCAGCGGCGTCGGCGCCGTGGCTATGGTCGTGTCGGGCTTCCATCGGCGCTTCCCGCTTGCGGATTTCGGGATTCGAGGTGGGTTATCCCTAGCCCGCAAAGGGCCGGAATATCAAATGAAATACGGCCCGGACGCAGCACTTCGAACAGGCGGCGCGCGCCTGTCTCAATCAGGCCACATGATCGGCGGCGCAGTGGCCGTGATCGGCCAGAACCTCGATGATGCGGCAGTCGCAGATACGGCCATGGCCGCACTCGTCGATCATGCGGGCGAGCTCGCCGCGCAGCCGCCTGAGCTTCTCGATGCGACGGTCGACCTCAAGCAGATGCGACTGGGCGATGCTGTCGGCCTGATGACAGGAGGCCTGCGGCTCCTGTGACATGGCAAGCAGTTCGCGGATGTGATCGACTTCGAAGCCGAGTTCTCGGGCGTGGCGGATGAAATTCAGCCGGTCGATCTCGGTCTTGCCATAGCGGCGCTGGTTGCCCTCGGTGCGCGGCGGCGCGGCGATCAGCCCAATCTGTTCGTAGAAGCGGATCGTCGGCACTTTGACACCGGTTCGCCGCGCCAATTCGCCAATCGGCAGATTCATCGAAAAATCCTCTTGATCCTCTAGTGGCTAGAGATTCTAGCATCGCTTCATATAGGATTGAAAGGACCTGAAATGAACGACGCCAGCCACGGCAAGACACGCTTCCGCGTCGGCGGCATGGATTGCGCCTCTTGCGCGACCAAGATCGTAAACGCGGTCAGCCGCCTGCCCGGCATCACCGAGGTCGGCATTTCGGTGTCGGCCGGCACCATGATCGTCACCCATCAGGGCCCCGCCCCCTCCGCCGCCATCTCGAAACAGGTGAAGGCGCTTGGCTACTCGGTTGCCGAAGTGGGCGCAGCCAGGACCGCGGCACCGACGGCTCATGTCCATGAGCACGGCCCGAACTGCAGCCACGACCACGTCGGCCATGACCATGCAGGTCACGACCATTCCGGCCACGATCATGGCGACCATTCCGGACACGACCATGGCGCGGCGGCGGCAAATGTTGCCGGGGCCGGCCACGATCATTTCGACCTCGACGACGGCCCGTGGTGGAAATCGCGCAAGGCCAAGCTCACCATCACCTGCGGTGCAGCACTTGTCGCCGCCTACGCCATCGGCCAGCTCTTGCCGCAAATCGGGCATTGGGCTTTTCTGGCAGCACTTGCGGTCGGCCTGGTGCCGGTCGCCCGCCGTGCTTATGCCGGTGCCATATCGGGCACGCCGTTCTCCATCGAGACCTTGATGACCATCGCCGCCGTCGGCGCGGTGTTCATCGGCGCGACCGAAGAAGCAACGATGGTCGTCCTGCTGTTTCTCATCGGCGAATTGCTCGAAGGCGTCGCCGCCCGCCGCGCACGCGCCAGCATTCGCGGCCTGGCCGACCTCGTCCCCAAGACCGCACTCGTCGAGGAAGGTGGCACGACGCGGGGAGTTGCGGCCGACACGCTTCAGGTCGGCGCGATCATGCTGGTCCGGCCGGGCGACCGCGTTGCCGCCGACGGCACAATCGTCGAAGGATCGAGCACGCTCGACGAAGCCCCGGTCACCGGGGAGAGCGTGCCCAAATCGAAGACCGCAGGCGACGACGTCTTCGCCGGCACGATCAACACCGATGCGGTGCTGAAAGTCCGTGTCACCGCGGCCGCCGCCGACAACACCATTGCCCGCGTCATCAAACTGGTCGAGGAAGCGCAGGAGAGCAAGGCGCCGACCGAGCGCTTCATCGACAGCTTCTCGCGCTATTACACCCCTGCCGTCCTCGTCGTCGGCGCGCTGGTCGCCATCCTGCCGCCTTTGGTTGCCGGCGGCGACTGGTCGGAGTGGATCTACAAGGGCCTCGCCATCCTGCTGATCGGCTGTCCCTGCGCGCTGGTCATCTCGACGCCTGCCGCGATCGCCGCCGGCCTGTCTGCCGGCGCCCGCCGCGGCCTGCTGCTCAAGGGCGGCGCCGTGCTCGAAGGCATGCGCCGCGTCACCACGGTCGCGCTCGACAAGACAGGCACGCTGACCGAAGGCAAGCCGAAAGTCACCGACATCATCGGCATCAGCCTCTCCGAGGCCAATGTCCTGTCGCGCGCCGCCGCATTGGAAACAGGCTCCAGCCATCCACTGGCGCTGGCCATCCTCGGGCGCGCCAAGGCCGATGGCGTGCCAATACCACCGGCCAATGCCGCCAAGGCCATCGCCGGCAAGGGCGTGACAGCCAGGGTCGGCGGCGAGGAGGTTTTCCTCGCCTCACCTGGTGCTGCCGAAGAAATGGCCGGGCTGTCAGCCGAACAAAAGGCGCGGATCGCTGCCTTCAATGCCGACGGCAAAACAGTCTCGGTGCTGCTCGTCGACGGCAGGGTCGCGGGCATTCTCGCCATGCGCGACGAGCCGCGCGCCGATGCCATCGCCGCTCTCGCCCGGCTCAAGGACGATGGCATCGCCACAGTCATGCTGACCGGCGACAACGAGGCCACTGCCAAAGCCATCGGCAAGGGACTCGGCATCAACGTCCGCGCCGGGTTGATGCCAGACGACAAGCAGCGCATCGTGCGCGAACTGCAGAAGCAGGGCCAGGTCGTCGCCAAGGTCGGTGACGGCATCAACGACGCCCCTGCTCTGGCCGCGGCCGACTTCGGCGTCGCCATGGGCGGGGGCACAGATGTCGCGCTCGAAACGGCCGACGCCGCGATCCTGCATGGCCGCGTCAGCGACATCCCCGACATGATCGCACTGTCCAGGACAGTGATGGGCAACATCGCCCAGAACATCACCATCGCGCTCGGCCTCAAGGCGGTCTTCCTGGTGACGACAATCATGGGCATCACCGGCCTGTGGCCGGCGATCCTGGCCGACACAGGCGCGACCGTGCTGGTCACCGCAAACGCAATGCGCCTGCTCGCCTGGCGCGGGCGCTGACGAAAGCCGGCTCTGCTAGGTCTCAAGCGCGCAGAGCCGCCCCGGCACACTGCTTCAGCTCGCGAGCTTGCCCGGCTCCACCATCCCTGGGCATCGCCGCCTGGCCGGCGGCGATGCGGCGCACGTCACCGCCGACGCCACGCCCTGTTCGCATGGCGTCGGCCCTTAAGACAGACACCACGACTTGAGCGCGACGGAATGTGTGTTATCGTCCCTGCATTGCGAAGGGACGATCGCAGTGTACCGTGGATAACATGCGCGCACTGAATGTCGTCACAACCAGCACCTGCCCCTGAACTTGCCACCATCGTCATTGGCTACCGGGCCCCGGCGGAAATCGTCGGCGCCGTCCGCTCATTGCGCGAACAGTCAGTGGCGACCGACATTCTCGTCGTCAATTCCGGCGGCGGTGACATCGGCGCCCTGCTCCGCCGCCACGGCCTCGACGTCGCTTTCGTCGAATTCGAGGAGCGCCTTTATGTCGGTGCCGCCAGAAACCGCGGCATCGAACGAACCAGGGCGCCCTACGTCGCCTTCCTCGCCGATGATTGCCGCGCCGCACCCGGCTGGGTCGAGCGCCGCCTTGCACGCCATAAGGCCGGCGCGCCTGTCGTCGCCAGTGCTGTGATCAACAGCAAGCCGCAAAATCTGGTCGCCTGCGCCGCCCATCTCAGCCTGTTCATGCGCCGCCTGCCCGGATTGCCGGAGGAACAGGCTATTCGCTATGGCGCCTCCTTCGAGCGCGGCCTGTTTGCGCGTCATGGCCTCTATGACGAGACGATGGCGACCGGCGAGGACAGCGAATTCCTGTTGCGCCTGCCCGCCGAGCTCAAGCCGGCCTGGGATGGCGACATAAGAACGGTTCACCTCAACGAAACGAGGATCTTGCGCTTGCTGATCGACCAGTATCAGCGCGGTACCAACTACGGCCGCGAAATGCACCGGCTGTCCGGCAAATCCTTGCGCAAGATCGCCCGCGATGTGCTGCGCCAGCACCGCCCCGCCCGCCAGTTGGCCATGGCGGGGCTCTCCGGCGACGAACTGATCCAGACGCTGCGGGCCATGCCCATCCTGCGGCTCAGCCTGCTCGCCAAGGCCGCCGGCGTTTTGATGGCGGCCGACAGCAGGGACAAATCTGTCATCGCTCCCCTCAGCAGGCACGGGGTGCGGCCATGATCACCGTCACGGCCAAGCCACAGCGCCGACGCCGTTGGCGCGATCTTTTCCGCCGCCGGCAGACGGTACTTGCCGTTTTCAGCTACCGCTACGACGCCCATCTGGTGCCCGACCTGCTGACCAACATCGATCCGATCGTCGACGGCTGGGTCGCGCTGGACGACCGCGCCTCCACCGGGATTGTCAGCAGCGAGTTCGAGCGCCAGCGCACCCTCATCGGCGCTGCGCGGGCCGCCGGCGCCGACTGGATTCTTGCCATGGATCCGGACGAGCGATTCGAGATCGGCGCTGCGACCGCCATTCGAAGGCTGCTGTATCCGCGCAAGCCGACGGCCTGGGGCTTCAACCTGCGCGAACTCTACGAGCCAGACGCCTATCGCATCGACGGCATCTGGGGCCAGAAGGTCCGCTACCGGCTCTTCCCCGTCTTTGATGCAGCCGAACTGCCCGACCGTGGCATGCATGCATGCTGGTATCCGCGCGACGGCCGCTATCTCGAGCGGCACTGCGACCTGAACCTCTATCATCTCAAGATGATCGCCCCGGCCAGACGGTTGGCACGCCGGGATCTCTACAATCATCTCGATCCGGAGCTTCGCGACCAGCCGATCGGCTACGACTATCTTGCAGACGAGCAAGACGCCCGCTTCGAAACGATTCCGCAGGGCCGCGCCTACGCGCCGCCACATCATGATGACGGAGGGTTGTGGATGGCCGACCTGGCTGCAGCAGTTCAGACGGAACCTTAAAAACGGCCGTCAACATCCTGCACGTGTTTGATGATTGAGGAGTTTCCGGCTTTTCAGCCTGCCGGCACGTCTGGCCGGTGAAGCGGATATTTCCGCTTAGGAGTGACTGGTGCGGTCGAGAAGACTCGAACTTCCACGGGTTGCCCCACAGCGACCTCAACGCTGCGCGTCTACCAATTCCGCCACGACCGCACTGTCACGAAGGGCCGGTCCGAACCGGCTCGCGGCATGTAGCAAATCGTTTCCGGGGAAACAAGCGCCCTGTGCGATATTCGTCCATCATTCTTGCATACCCCAAGGGAAGCCGCATGACGGAGGCTGCGATAGCCGGCTTTCTAAGCCTGACCACTGGACGTTTTATCCCCAAGCCGCCATATCAGGTCGACGAACGGACCCCCAGAATGACCGAACGCAGCCTGATCGCCACGTCGTTTCTTGCCCTTCCCGGTTCAGCACCGGTCGAATGGCGAATCGAACCAGGCCTGACGCCCTACGATCAGGCGCTCGCCTTCATGGAACAGCGCGCAGATGCGATTCGCCAGGGCACATCAGGCGAGATGGTCTGGCTTGTCGAGCACCCGCCTGTTTACACCGCCGGCACCAGCGCCCAGGAACAGGACCTTGTCGAGCCCGACCGGTTTCCCGTCTTCAAGACCGGGCGAGGTGGCGAATACACCTATCATGGGCCCGGCCAACGCGTGGCCTATGTCATGCTCGACCTCAAGCGAAGGCGCGAGGACGTCCGCGCCTTCGTTGCGGCACTCGAAGCCTGGATCATTTCGGCGCTTGCCGCCTTCAACGTGAAGGGCGAACGGCGCGAGGACCGCGTCGGCGTCTGGGTGGTGCGGCCCGACCGCCCGGCCCTGCCTGACGGCTCGCCGGCGGAAGACAAGATCGCAGCCATCGGCATCCGTCTTCGCCGCTGGGTCAGTTTCCACGGCATCGCCATCAACGTCGAACCGGAGCTCGGCCATTTCTCCGGCATCGTGCCGTGCGGCGTCACCGACCACGGCGTTACCAGCCTCGTCGACCTTGGCCTACCGGTGACCATTGATGACCTGGATGTCGCGCTTAAAACTGCCTTCGAAGAGATATTCGGGCCGGCCGAAACCACCGCGACCGCTGTCCGGAAGACGGCCTGAGGCCGCCTTCCCGCGCGGCAGCTGCGATCCGCGCTTGATTCAACTCATTTTGCGCCAGGCGGCGCTGGCTCAGTCTTTTCCGTCTTGGCGATTTCAGCCCGCACGGTGTCGGCATCGAGTTAACCCGGTGCCCTGTTTCATGTTGGGATTCAGCTCGCGCTGCTCATCAGGCACTCCAATCAGAGTGCGCCGATCCACACAGCCATGGTGACAAGGAAGGTGCTCATGCAGACCATCGAAATGACATCCTGTACCAGCTCGGTCATCTGTTGCTCCTGTTTTTAATATGTTCGTAATTTGTTCTATTTTTGTTCAAATGTCAACGCGAGCCATTGCATCCGGCAGCAGCCACTCGCCGCAACCGATTCGACAGTAAATGAAGGGTTTATCCAGGCGAACCGAGACCTTCGCCCGTTAACGAACAGGCAACGGCGTCATCAGGCGATAGGGACAGCGGTTGAGAACAGATTCGTCCGGCTCAAGCGCCGGGCGTCTTCAGCAAGCGTCAGTGGCGCTCGACGCCCTTGAGCTCGATGACATGCTCGATGCCCATCATTCATACCTCAGGGCTTCGACCGGATCGAGCGCGGCCGCCCGCCATGCCGGAACCAACGTCGCCAGGAACGACAGCACCAGTGCCATCAGCACCACCGAGATGGTCTCGCCGACATCCATCTTGGCCGGCAGCTGGCTGAGGAAATAGAGCTCGGGGTTGAACAGCACGGTACCCGACAGCCAGGAAAAGAACTGCCTGATGCGCTCGACATTGAGGCAGATGACCACGCCGAGCATCACGCCGGCGAGCGTGCCGGTCATGCCGATGGCAGCTCCCGTCATCAGGAAGATGCGCATCACCGCACCGCGTGTCGCCCCCATCGTGCGCAGGATGGCGATGTCGTGGCCCTTGTCCTTCACCAGCATGATCAGGCCGGAAATGATGTTGAGCGCCGCCACCAGCACGATCAGCGTCAGGATCATGAACATGACGTTGCGCTGGACCTGCAGCGCCGAAAAGAAGGTCTGGTTGCGCTCGCGCCAGTCGGTCAGGAAGATCGGCCGCTGTACCGCCTCCTCCACCTTGGACCTGATCGCGTCAACATTGTCGGGATCGTCGAGATAGACCTCGAGGCTCTGCGCCTTGCCTTCGGAGTTGAAGTACGTCTGCGCTTCAGACAACGGCATGAACACGATCGAGGCGTCGTATTCCGACATGCCGACTTCGAAGATCGCCGTGACCGCATAGCCTTGCAGGCGTGGCGTCGTGCCAAGCTGACTGACATCGCCGTCAGGCGCGATCACCGTAATGATGTCGCCCAGCGCCAGGCCGTGATTCCTAGCCATGCGGCTGCCGATTGCGACGCCGCCGGCCGTATCGAAACCGGCGATGCCCCCCTGTTTGATGTTATTGGCAACCAGCGTGATCTTGCCGAGATCCTCTCCGCGGATGCCGCGCACCAGCGCGCCGGAACCGGCGCCGACATTGCCCCGTGCCAGCACCTGACCTTCGACCATTGGAATGGCGTATTTGACGCCTGGGACACCATTGATCCGCTTGGCAAGCTCGGCATAGTCCTCCAGCGGCAAATCGACCGGCGTGACGATGAGATGGCCGTTGATGCCAAGAATCCGCGAAAGCAACTCCGCTCGGAAACCGTTCAACACCGCCATCACGACAATCAGCGTGGCGACACCCAGCATGATGCCAAGGAAAGAGATCGAGGCGATCACCGATACCATCGTTTCGTTGCGACGCGAGCGCAGATAGCGCCACGCCACCATGCGCTCGAAAGTCGAAAAAGGTCCGGCGCCTGCCGGCTTGGCTGCGCTTGTCTGGCTCATGCGGCAACGCCCAGGCGCTGGAGGGTGCTGGCCAGTCGCACCGTTTCGCGCGTGTCGCTCTTGCGGTTGATTTCGACCTCGCCGGCGGCAACACGACGCGGTCCGACGATGACCTGCCGGGGCAGGAAACTGCACGACAAACGCATGGGCTGGTCCGAAAAATGAGGAACGTTGCGCCGGAATCGGCGCACAGCTTCAGTGCACAGGCTTCATAGCCATTTCGTGGCGGAATGGAAACTCGCGGGCGCGAGGCAACCGCAGAGCATGCGGCCGCGTTAGCCTGCCTTGTGAGAAGGGCCGCGGACCACCAGCGGTAACGGACCGCACGAGATGCGAAGCGGGCAGCAGCTCGCTTCTGGAGACACCGTGGACGGAAGAAAGGCAGCCCTACAAGGGCACGATCTTGCCTTCGGAAAGCGTAACGCGACGATCCATGCGTCCTGCAAGCTCGTGGTTGTGGGTGGCGATCAGGGCCGCCAAGCCCGACTGCCGCACAAGTGCTGAAAGCGCGTCGAAGACATAACCCGCCGTCACCGGATCGAGATTGCCGGTCGGCTCGTCGGCCAAAAGCACCAGCGGCGCATTGGCCACCGCGCGTGCAATCGCCACACGCTGCTGTTCGCCGCCTGACAGCTCCGACGGCCTATGCTGCGCCCGCTTGCCGATCTTCATATAGTCGAGCAGCATACCGGCACGCTCGGCCGCTTCTTTGCGCGACAGGCCCTTCACCAGTTGCGGCATCATCACATTCTCCTGCGCGGAGAATTCGGGCAGCAGGTGATGGAACTGATAGACGAAGCCGACGTCGTTGCGACGGATGGCGGTACGCTCATCGTCCGACAGCCGCCCGCAGGCACGCCCATTCAGGATGACGTCGCCGGCGTCGGGCCGCTCGAGCAGCCCTGCCGTGTGCAGCAGCGTCGACTTGCCGGCACCCGAAGGCGCCACCAGCGCCACCATCTCGCCGGGCTTCAGCGCGAAGCTGGCATTGTTGAGGATCGTCAGCTTGCGCGAACCCTGCTCATAGTGGCGCTCGACGCCCTTGAGCTCGATGACATGCTCGATGCCCATCATTCGTACCTCAGGGCTTCGACCGGATCGAGCGTTGCCGCCCGCCATGCCGGAAACAGCGTCGCCAGGAACGACAGCACCAGTGCCATCAGCACAACAGAGATGGTCTCGCTCATGTCCATCTTGGCCGGCAGCTGGCTGAGGAAATAGAGCTCGGGGTTGAACAGCACGGTGCCCGACAGCCAGGAGAAGAACTGCCTGATGCGCTCGACATTGAGGCAGATGACGACGCCGAGCAGCACGCCGGCGAGCGTGCCGGTCATGCCGATGGCAGCTCCCGTCATCAGGAAGATTCGCATAACCGCGCCGCGTGTCGCCCCCATCGTGCGCAGGATGGCGATGTCGTGGCCCTTGTCCTTCACCAGCATGATCAGGCCGGAAATGATGTTGAGCGCCGCCACCAGCACGATCAGCGTCAGGATCATGAACATGACGTTGCGCTCGACCTGCAGCGCCGAAAAGAAGGTCTGGTTGCGCTCGCGCCAGTCGGTGAGGAAGATCGGCCGTTGCGCCGCTTCCTCGACCTTGGGTTTCAGCGCGTCGACATTGTCGGGATTGTCGACATAAATCTCGATCGAGCCGACCTTGCCTTCGGAGTTGAAGTAGAGCTGCGCCTCGTTGAGCGGCATGAACACAATCGAGCTGTCATATTCCGACATTCCGACTTCGAAGATGCCGGTGATCGGATAAGCCTTGGCTCTCGGCGTCGTTCCCATCGGTGTCACGTCGCCGTCGGGCGAAATCAGCCGGATGGAATCGCCCAGCACCAGCCCCATGTTCTCGGCCATGCGCTTGCCGATCACCACGCCCTCGCCCTGGTCGAAGCCAACGATCGAACCCTGCCTGATGTTGTTGGCGACCAAGGTCACCTTGCCCAAGTCGTCGCCCCTGATGCCACGCACCAGTGCGCCGGAACCGGCGCCGACATTGCCCTGGGCAAGCACCTGGCCCTCGACCAGCGGGATCGCGTATTTCACGCCCGCCACGCCATTGATGCGGTCAGCGACCGCTGCATAATCCTCGAGCGGCGTGTCGGTCGCGGTCACGACAAGATGGCCGTTGACGCCAAGGATGCGGGTCAGCAGCTCGGCGCGAAAGCCGTTCATCACCGCCATCACCACGATCAGCGTGGCGACACCCAGCATGATGCCGAGGAAGGAGATCGAAGCGATGACGGAAATCACCGTCTCCTTGCGCTTCGAACGCAGGTAGCGCCATGCCACCATGCGTTCGAACACCGAGAAAGGCCCAGCCCCTGCCGGTTTCGCCGCCACCGCCTGGTTCATGCGTTGGCGCCCAGCTTGGCCAGCGCCTCGGCCACCGGCAGCGTCAGGCGCTCGCCGGACTTGCGGTTCTTGATCTCGACCTCGCCGGCAGCCGCACCACGCGGGCCGACGATGACCTGCCAGGGCAGGCCGATCAGATCGGCGGTCGCGAACTTGCCGCCCGCGCGCTGGTCGGTATCGTCATAGAGCACGTCCTTGCCGGCCGCTTCGAACGCCTTGTAGAGCTCGTCGCAGATGCGGTCGCAGTCGGCGTCGCCGACCTTCATGTTGATCAGGCCGATGTCGAACGGCGCCACGGCCTCCGGCCAGATGATGCCGTTCTCGTCGTGGCTTGCCTCGATGATCGCTGCGATCAGGCGGCTCGGGCCGATGCCGTAGGAGCCCATCGACACGAAATGCTCCTTGCCGTCGGGGCCCATGACCTTGGCGCCCATGGGCTTGGAATATTTCTCGCCGAAGTGAAAGATGTGGCCGACCTCGATGCCGCGCGCCGATACCTTGTCGGCCTCGGGCACCGCCGCCCAGGCGGCCTCGTCATGCATCTCTTCGGTTGCCGCATAAGGCGTCGTCCACTGCTTGACGATGCCGTCGATCTCGCCGTCATTGGCGAAATCGGTCGCAGCGCCCGGCACAGGTAAAGCAAGGTAGTCGCGGTGGCAGAACACCTGGCTTTCGCCCGTCTCGGCCAGGATGATGAATTCGTGGCTGAGATCGCCGCCGATCGGGCCGGTGTCGGCGCGCATCGGAATCGCCTGCAGGCCCATCCGGGTGAAGGTGCGCAGGTAGGAAACGAACATGCGGTTGTAGGCAGCTTTCGCGCCTTCGTAGTCGAGGTCGAACGAGTAGGCGTCCTTCATCAGGAATTCGCGCGAACGCATGACGCCGAAGCGCGGACGCATCTCGTCGCGGAACTTCCACTGTATGTGGTACAGGTTGAGCGGCAGATCCTTGTAGGACTTGACGTAGGACCGGAAGATCTCCGTGACCATCTCTTCATTGGTCGGGCCGAACAGCATGTCGCGTTCGTTGCGATCCTTGATGCGCAGCATCTCCTTGCCGTAGTCGTCATAGCGGCCGCTTTCGCGCCACAGCTCGGCCGACTGGATGGTCGGCATCAGGATTTCCAGCGCCCCTGCCCGGTCCTGCTCCTCGCGCACGATGCGGCAGATCTTGTCGAGCACACGCTTGCCCAGCGGCAACCAGGAGAAGCTGCCCTGGCCCTGCTGCCTGATCATGCCCGCGCGCAACATCAACCGGTGCGAAACGATCTCCGCCTCGCGGGGATTCTCTTTCAGGATGGGCAGGAAATAGCGCGACAGACGCATCGAATGTTCCATGAAATCGGTGATGCCGGAATCGGCATGACAAGGAGGCTTGCTTGAACGGGCTTCATAGCCATTTCAAGGCGGAATGAAAACCCGCGCATGCCGTTTCGACGCAGCGTCACAATGCGCTTTGTGGTTGATCGAGGGCACTTGCCAATCAATTGTGCAACGCAGCACAGGATTGCCCGCCACGAAGCAAAATTCCGCGTGACAATTCATTTCGGCTTGGTCTAATGTGCCCCGATAACCGAGAGGGCGGAGAAAAAATCCGCTCTCCTACGCGGTCAAAGTCTTGGGAGGATGCGATCTAGGCGCGATAACTCGCTGCCGCCGGCAACGGAAAGCAGATCGGACGCGTTTAAATTGCAAGGCTTCGTGCCTTGCATTTTTTTTGGGCAATCATCAGCTTATGCTGCTTCGCTGAGAAGCAACGCTAACTGCGTCCCCCCCTTAGGAATGCGTCAATTGATCTCGGGAATGAACTGCGGGAAATCGTCGAAGCTGTAGCCCAGCCCCTTGGTGACGAAATAGAACGCCCCGATCACCACAGCGGTCACCACCGTCGTCCACAGCATAGCGCGCAGCATATGCGGTCCGCGCGGCGCACTTGCCTCCGTGCCAAGCGTCACGTCACGGTCGTCGTCCTGGGTCTTCAGGCCAAAAGGCAGGATGGCGAACAAGGTCAGCCACCAGAAGACAAAATACATCGCTGCGAGTGATACCCAGGTCATACCTGCTCCAGTTCTACCAGCGTGCCCTGGAAATCCTTGGGGTGGAGAAACAGCACCGGCTTGCCGTGCGCCCCAATCTTCGGATTGCCGTCGCCGAGCACCCGAGCGCCCGTCGCCTTGAGACGGTCGCGCGCGGCCAGGATGTCGTCAACCTCGTAGCAGACATGGTGCATGCCGCCCGACGGGCTCTTGGCCAGGAACGCCGCAATCGGCGACCCCTCGCCCAGCGGCTCGAGCAGCTCGATCTTGGTGTTGCCGACGTCGATGAAGACCACGGTCACGCCATGCTCCGGCAGCGCCTGCGGCGCGCCGACATTGGCGCCGAGCGTATCGCGATATACAGCACTTGCCGCTGTGAGGTCGGGCACGGCGATCGCGACGTGGTTGAGACGTCCAAGCATGGTTCCAAATCCCAGCGAATGGCTACCAGTGAGCGCGGAACAGGACGAAACGGCCACAACAGCCGTCTGTTGCCTATTCCCCACTCCCTGTCCGCTCACCTCGTGACGAACACCGTCACCAGCGGTTTCTTGCCCCAGGCTTCGTTGGCGGCACCGCGCACAGCGCGACGCACGGCTTCCTGCACCAGGTCGAGGTCTTTTCGCCGCGCGCGGGGTATCGAGTCCACGGCGCCGATTGCCGCATCGAGCATCAGCTCCTCGAGATCTTCGCCGGCAGCATCGGTTTCGGCGACGCCGATCGCCACCAGATCCGGGTCGCCGGCGAGCTCGTACTTGTCGTCGAGCACGACGTTGACTGCAACATGGCCGGCAAACGACAGCTTGCGCCGGTCGCGAATGCCCATTGCCTCGTCGGAACCGATCAGCTTGCCATCCTTGTAGACGCGGCCGAACGGCACCTGGTCGATGATCTCGGCAGCTCCCGGCCACAGCCTCAGCATGTCGCCGTCGCGGATCTGCGCCACCTCGGGAATGCCCGACAGCGACATCAACGAACCCTGACCGACAAGGTGGGCGGCCTCGCCATGCACCGGCACGCCGATGCGCGGGCGAACCCACTCATACATGCGCTTGAGTTCCGAGCGGCGTGGATGGCCGGAGACGTGGACCAGCGCGTCACCGTCCTCGATGATCTTGATGCCTTGGTCGATGAGCAGGTTCTTGATCTCGAGGATCGCCTTCTCGTTACCAGGAATGGTGCGCGAGGAAAACACCACGGTGTCGCCGGGCGAAAGCGCCACCGACTTCATCTCGTCACGCGCCAGCTTGGCGAGTGCTGCGCGCGGCTCGCCCTGGCTGCCGGTACAGATGACGACGAGATTTTCGCGCGGAATGTAGCCGTAATCCTCTTCGGATACGAACTCGGGCAGCCCATCCATGTAGCCGAGTTCGCTCGACACGTCGATGACGCGCTTGAGCGAACGGCCCATGACGAGAACCTGTCGACCGGCATCGCGCGCGGCTTCCGCGATCGAGCGGATGCGACCGACATTGGACGAGAAGGTCGTGACCGCGACACGGCCCTTGGCTTCCTCGATGACCTTGCGCAGCCCCTGCCCGACCTGCTGCTCGGACGGCGAGTCGCCCTCGCGCAGCGCATTGGTCGAATCGCAGACGAGTGCCAGCACGCCCTTGTCGCCATAGGCGCGGAAGCGAGCCTCGTCGGTCATCGGGCCGATTTCGGGCGCGGGATCGATCTTCCAGTCGCCGGTGTGGATCACGGTGCCGGCCGGCGAGGTGATCGCCAGCGACACGGGCTCCGGGATCGAATGGCTGACAGCGATCGCCTCGATCTCGAACGGACCGACGGTGAATTTTTCGCCGGCACGGTAGACAGTCACCGGGATCTTCGGCGCACCCTGCTCCGACTGGCGCTTGGCTTCCAGCAGGCCGGCGGCGAACGGCGTCATCCACACAGGTGCCTTCAGCTTCGGCCAGGTGTCGTGCAGCGCACCATAATGGTCTTCATGCGCATGCGTGATGATGATGCCGCGGAGGTTTTCCAGCTGCTCCTCGATGAAGCGCGTGTCGGGCAGCACAAGGTCGACGCCGGGCAGCGTCGCATCGGGGAACGTCACGCCGACGTCGATGATGATCCATTCACGCTTGTTCGCCGGGCCGAAGCCATAGAGAGCGAGGTTCATGCCGATCTCGCCGACACCGCCCAGCGGCACGAATACGAGCTCGGCTTTTTCCGCTTTAGCCATACCAGAAATCCTTTCAGGCCTGTCAGGCCGCGCCGGCCGAAGCAACCGCGCCGAAATGCACGTCGCCGGCGGCGATCTTTACCGCCTCACCTTTAGTGTCACGGATCACGAAGCGGCAATCCTCGTCGATGGTCTCGAAGACGCCGCGCACCACATTTCCCTCGATCCGCACGGCGACTTCGCTGCCGAGGCCGGCCGCGCGCCCAAGCCAGCGCTTGCGGATCGCCGCCAGTCCCCTGCCGCCGGCCCAGATGCGTTCGTTCTCGCTCCAGGCATCGGAAAGCGCCAGGAACAGGGTCTCGGCATCGACGCCTGCCCCCAGGCTGGCGAGCGAGGTCGCGGGATAAGGCACTTCGGTCGGATGCGCCACGACATTGACGCCGATGCCTATGGCGATCGCCAGCCTGCCTTGCCCGAGCAATGTCGATTCAAGCAGGATGCCGGCAAGCTTGGCGCCGGAAGCCAAGACGTCGTTCGGCCATTTCAGCTCGAAACGCTTGACGCCCTGCCCGCTGCCGCCGTCGACGCCGACCGAAAAGCGCGCATTCGGCGCAACTGCGTCGAGTGCATCGGCAAGCGCCAATCCGGCGACGAAGCCAAGCGTCGCCGCATATTGCAGGTCGTGGTCGAGAACCTTGAGCAGGGTCGCTGCGAGATTGCCTTCCGGCGTCGCCCAGGCGCGGCCACGTCGGCCACGCCCGCTTTCCTGTTTCTTCGAAACGACCCAGAGTTTTCCAGGGTCGCCGGCCATCGCCCGTTCCAGCGCCAGTGCGTTGGTCGAGCCCACGGCGTCATGGGCTTCGAGGCGGAAACCGTCGGCAGTTGCTGTCGGTGCGAGCTGGAACCCCATACCGTCAGAAGAAGGTCTTGGCAGCAGCTTCCGCCATCTGCCCGATCGGGCCGCCGATCAGCACGTAGAACAGAACGAACGCACCCGACAGGCCGAGCACGAGCCGAAGCTCGCCCGCCATCGGCTGGAAACCGCCAACCGGCTCATCGAACCACATGATCTTGATGATGCGCAGATAGTAGAACGCACCGACCACCGAAGCCAGCACGCCGATGACCGCCAGCGCGTAGAGATTGGCGTTGATCGCGGCGAGGAAGACGTACCACTTCCCCCAGAAGCCCGCGAGCGGCGGGATGCCGGCCAGCGAGAACATCAGGATGGTCAGGATCGTCGCCATGACAGGATTGGTCGACGAAAGGCCTGCGAGATCTGAGATCTGCTCGACATTGCCGTCCTTGCGTCGCATGGCGAGGATGAAGGCGAAGGTGCCGAGCGTCATCACCAGGTAGATCAGCATGTAGATGACCACGCCGCGCACGCCGGCTTCACTGTTGGCGGCAAGGCCGACAAGCGCGTAGCCCATGTGGCCGATCGACGAATAGGCCATCAGGCGCTTGATGTTCTTCTGGCCGATCGCGGCGAAGGCGCCGAGCGCCATCGAGGCGATCGAGACGAAGACGATAATCTGCTGCCAGTCGGTACCGATCGGCTCGAACGCGCCCATGGTGACACGCACGATCAGCGCCATCGCCGCCATCTTCGGAGCAGCGGCGAAGAATGCCGTGACCGGCGTCGGCGCGCCTTCATAGACGTCGGGTGTCCACATGTGGAACGGCACCGCCGAGATCTTGAAGCACAGGCCGGCAAGCACGAAGACCAGGCCGAAGACCAGGCCGAGCTGGCGCTCGCCACCGGTCAGGGCCGCGGCAATCGCCTCGAACGAGGTGTGACCGGTGTAGCCGTAGACGAGGCTGATGCCGTAGAGCAGCATGCCCGAAGACAGCGCGCCGAGGACGAAGTACTTGAGGCCAGCTTCGGTCGATCGCACGTTGTCGCGGTTGATCGCGGCAATGACGTAGAGCGCCAGCGACTGCAGCTCGAGGCCGAGATAGAGCGCCAGCATGTCGTTGGCCGAGATCATCAAGAGCATGCCGAGCGTCGCCAGCAGCACCAGCACCGGGAACTCGAACTTGTCGAACTTCTCGGCCTTGGCGAAACCAACCGACATGATCAGCGTCACCGCGGCACCCAGCAGCGTCAGGAATTTCATGAAGCGTGCGAAGGCATCGGAAACGAAGGCCGTGCCGTAGCCCGCGCCGTCATGGCCGAACACCAGCATCCAGGCGCCGGCCGCCACCAGCAGGGCGACGGCAAGGCCGGTCACGGTCGAGTTGGCGCGCTCGCCGGAGAACACGCCGATCATCAGAAGCGCCAGCGCGCCCAGGGCGATGATCAGCTCCGGTGCGGAGAGCGAGAGGCTCGAAAGGAGTTCGGGCGTCATGGTTCGCAAAACCCCTGTCAGTTCGCCGCCGCGGTCTGCGCGGCGTCGATCGATACGGTTACGTTGTTGATCAGCGCCTTGACCGAAGCGGTCGTGGCGTCGAACACCGGCGCCGGATAGACGCCGTAGAAGATGACCAGGATGATCAGCGGATAGAGCACCACCTTCTCGCGACCCGACAGGTCGAACAGACCCTTCAGGCTTTCCTTGGTCAGCGCGCCGAACACGACGCGGCGGTAGAGCCACAGCGCATAGGCTGCCGACAGGATCACACCGGTTGCCGCAATCAGCGCCACCCAGGTGTTGACCTGGAAGACACCGAACAGCGTCAGAAACTCGCCGACGAAGCCGGAAGTGCCGGGCAGGCCGACATTGGCCATGGTGAAGATCAGGAAGGCCACAGCGTATTTCGGCATGTTGTTGACCAGGCCGCCATAGGCCGCGATCTCGCGGGTATGCATGCGGTCGTAGACGACGCCGACGCAGAGGAACAGCGCGCCCGAGACGAGGCCGTGGCTGAGCATCTGGAAGATAGCGCCCTGAACGCCGGCTTCGTTCATCGCGAAGATGCCCATGGTGACGTAGCCCATGTGGGCGACCGACGAGTAGGCGATCAGCTTCTTGATGTCTTCCTGCATCAGCGCCACCAGCGAGGTGTAGACGATGGCGATTGCCGACATAGCAAACACCAGCGGGGCGAAGAATTCGGAAGCCAGCGGGAACATCGGCAGCGAGAAACGCAGGAAGCCGTAACCGCCCATCTTCAAGAGGATGCCCGCCAGGATGACCGAGCCGGCCGTCGGCGCCTCGACGTGCGCATCCGGCAGCCAGGTATGAACCGGCCACATCGGCATCTTCACCGCGAACGAGGCAAAGAACGCCAGCCACAGCCATGTCTGCATATTGGCCGGGAAGTCATATGCCAGCAGCGTCGGAATGTCGGTCGTACCGGCCTGCCAGAACATCGCCATGACGGCCAGCAGCATCAGCACCGAGCCGAGCAGCGTGAACAGGAAGAACTTGAAGCTGGCATAGACGCGGCGCTTGCCGCCCCAGACGCCGATGATGATGAACATCGGGATCAGGCCAGCTTCGAAGAAGACGTAGAACAGCACGATATCCAGTGCGCAGAACACGCCAATCATCAGCGTTTCCAGGATCAGGAACGCAATCATGTATTCCTTGACGCGCTTCTCCACCGACTCCCAGCTCGCCAGGATGCACAGTGGCATCAGGAAGGTCGTCAGGATGACGAACAGCATCGAAATGCCGTCCACGCCCATGTGGTAAGAGATGCCGGAGTCGAGCCAGGCGGCCTTCTCGACGAACTGGAAACCAGCTTCCGCATTGTCGAAATAGATCCAGATCAGCAACGACACCGCGAAGGTGAACACCGTCGTCAGAAGCGCGACGTTGCGGATATTGCGGCGCGCAGCGTCACCATCGTCCCTGATCAGCAGGATCAGGAGCGCGCCGACCAGCGGCAGAAAGGTGACCAGCGATAGAATGGGAACGCCAGACATCAGAAGGAGCTCCCGAGCATCATCCAGGTAACGAGGGCCGCCACGCCGATCAGCATGGCGAATGCGTAGTGATAGAGGTAACCGGTCTGCAGCTTGACGACGCGGTTGGTAACGTCAACGACGCGCGCCGAGATGCCGTCGGCACCGAAGCCGTCGATCAACCAGCCGTCGCCCTTCTTCCAGAGGAAGCTGCCGAGCCACTTGGCCGGGCGCACGAACAGGAAGTCGTACAGCTCGTCGAAGTACCACTTGTTGAGCAGGAAGGCGTAGAGCCCGCGATGGCGTTCGGCCAGGACCTTCGGCATCTCCGGCGACCGGATGTAGAACAGGTAGGCCATGGCGAACCCGCCGATCATCGCCGCGAACGGTGCCAGCTTCACCCACATCGGCACGCCGTGGAAATCGTGCAGGATGTGGTTGGTGTCGAGCGTGAACAGCGCGCCCTTCCAGAACTCGTTGTAGGCTTCGCCGATAAACTGGTCGTGGAAGACGACGCCCGCCAACAGCGCACCGACAGCCAGGACAAACAGCGGCACCAACATGACCGGCGGCGATTCATGCACATGGTGCATGACGTCGGCGGTGGCGCGCGGCTTGCCGTGGAAGGTCATGAAAATCAGGCGCCACGAGTAGAAGCTGGTGAAGCAGGCAGCGATAACCAGCATGGCGAAAGCGAAGCCCGCGACCGCATTGTGGCCGACGAATGCGCCTTCGATGATGGCATCCTTGGAGAAGAAGCCTGCCGTGCCGATGATCGTCGCCGGGATGCCGACGCCGGTCAGCGCCAGCGTGCCGATGACCATCATCCAGTAGGTGGTCGGGATCAGCTTGCGGAGGCCGCCCATCTTGCGCATGTCCTGCTCGTCGGAGACGGCATGGATCACCGAGCCCGATCCCAGGAACAGCAGCGCCTTGAAGAAGGCATGCGTGAACAGGTGGAAGATCGCCGCCGAGTAGAAGCCCATGCCGAGCGCAACGAACATGTAGCCGAGCTGCGAGCAGGTCGAATAGGCGATGACGCGCTTGATGTCGTTTTGCACCAGGCCAACGGTTGCCGCGAAGATCGCCGTGATCGCGCCGACGAAGGTGACGACGGTGAGCGCAGTGTGCGACAGTTCGAAGACCGGCGACAGACGCGCCAGCATGAACACACCGGCGGTGACCATGGTCGCCGCGTGGATCAGTGCCGACACAGGCGTCGGGCCTTCCATGGCGTCGGGTAGCCAGGTGTGCAGCGGCACCTGCGCCGACTTGCCCATGGCGCCCATGAACAGCAGCAGGCAGACGATGGTCAATGCATTGTGCTTGTCCAGTGCGTAGCCGAGGAAGTTCAGCACGGTGCCACCGTGTTCGGCGGCGCCTTCGGCCGGCAGGTAGGAAGCAGCGCTGGCAAAGATGGTGCTGAATTCGACCGAGCCGAACAGGACGTAGAGGCCGAAAATGCCGAGCAGGAAGCCGAAGTCGCCGACGCGGTTGACAACAAAGGCCTTGATCGCGGCGGCGTTCGCCGACGGCTTCTTGTACCAGAAACCGATCAGCAAGTAGGACGCGAGGCCCACCCCTTCCCAGCCAAAAAACATCTGGACGAGGTTGTCAGACGTCACCAGCATCAGCATGGCGAAGGTGAACAGCGACAGATAGGCAAAGAAGCGCGGCCGATGCGGATCGTGGTGCATGTAGCCGATCGAGTAGATGTGGACCAGCGCCGACACCGTGTTGACCACCACCAGCATGACGGCGGTCAGCGTATCGATGCGCAGAGCCCAGTCGGCCTGCAGTCCGCCGACGTCCAGGAAACGCAACACCGGCACGGTGAAGGCTTCGACGTCGCCCAGGGCCACGGCCACGAAGGCGATCCAGGACAGGACCGCCGATATCACCAGGAAGCCCGAGGTGACGTATTCGGCCGCTTTCGCGCCGATCGAACGGCCGAGCAGGCCGGCGATCAGGAAGCCGAGAAGCGGAAGGAAAACGATGAAGTGGTACATCATTGGCCGATCAGCCCTTCATCATGTTCACGTCTTCGACCGCGATGGAGCCGCGGTTGCGGAAGAAGACGACGAGGATTGCAAGTCCGATCGCCGCTTCGGCGGCGGCAACCGTGAGCACGAACAGCGCGAACACCTGGCCGACGAGATCGCCGAGCTGGGCCGAGAACGCCACGAAGTTGATATTGACCGCGAGCAGGATCAGCTCGACCGACATCAGGATGACGATGACGTTCTTGCGGTTCAGGAAGATACCGAACACGCCGAGCGTGAACAGGACCGCCGAAAGCGTCAGATAATGAGCGATGCCGACAACCATGGTCAGATTCCCTTGCCTGTCTCGACCTTCTTGACCTCGATCGCGGTCGCCGGGGTACGGGCGACCTGGGCCGAGATGTCCTGGCGCTTGACGTTCGGCTTGTGGCGCAGCGTCAGCACGATGGCGCCGATCATGGCGACCAAAAGCACGAGGCCGGCGATCTGGAAGAAATAGATGTAGTCTGTGTACAGAATGTCGCCGAGCGCTGCCGTGTTGTGGCGCGTCGCGATATCGGGCGTCGGCTGCGCAACGGCTGTCGCCAGTTTCGGCGCGAAGGCGTAGCCGCCGGTGACAACGATCAGTTCGGCAGCGAGGATCAGGCCGACAAGCGCGCCGATCGGCGCATATTGCAGCGCGCCCGATTTCAGCTCGGCGAAGTCGACGTCGAGCATCATGACGACGAACAGGAACAGCACCGCCACCGCGCCGACATAAACGACGAGCAGGATCATCGCCAGGAACTCGGCGCCGGTCAAAAGGAACAGGCCCGCCGCGTTGAAGAACGTCAGGATCAGGTAGAGCACCGAGTGAACCGGGTTGCGCGCCGAAATGACCATGAAGGCCGACGCCACCGCGATGAAGGCGAAGAGGTAGAAAAATACCGCTTCAAGTCCGTTGAGCATGGGTTCCCCCGGGTTTCCTTTCGGGCAGCGCGCCTTGTGCGCCCTGCCCTGTTCACGTCCTCGCTCCGCCTCCGAAGCAGGCCGCGCGTTCCTTAGACGAGCCGATTGGGCCCGTCCATTGTTCAGGCATCAGCGATACGGCGAATCCATAGCGATGTTGCGCGCGATTTCGCGCTCCCACCGGTCGCCATTCGCAAGCAGCTTGTCCTTGTCGTAGTACAGCTCCTCGCGCGTTTCCGTCGCGAATTCGAAGTTCGGCCCCTCGACGATGGCGTCGACCGGGCAGGCTTCCTGGCAGAAGCCGCAATAGATGCACTTCACCATGTCGATGTCGTAACGCACCGTGCGGCGGGTGCCGTCGTTGCGGCGCGGGCCGGCTTCGATGGTGATCGCCTGTGCCGGGCAGATCGCCTCGCACAGCTTGCAGGCGATGCAGCGCTCTTCGCCGTTGGGATAGCGGCGCAGCGCATGCTCGCCACGGAAGCGCGGGCTGACCGGGCCCTTTTCATGCGGATAGTTCAGCGTCGCCTTGGGCGCGAAGAACTGGCGCATCGACAGGAAGAAGGCGCCGACGAAGTCCTGCAGCAGCAGCGATTTGGCGGCTTGTGCGAGAGCGGACATCATGCAGCTCCGGTAAGCTTGAGGACGGCGGCGGTGATGACGACCATCGCCAGCGAGATCGGCAGGAACACCTTCCAACCCAGGCGCATCAGCTGGTCGTAGCGGTAGCGCGGCACGAAGGACTTCACCATGGCGAACATGAAGAACACCATGCAGACCTTGAGCACGAACCAGATCACGCCGGGAACCCAGGTGAAGGGTGCGAAGTCGAACGGCGGCAGCCATCCGCCGAGGAACAGGATCGTCGTCAGCGCGCACATCAGCACGATTGCGACATACTCGCCGAGGAAGAACAGCAGGAACGGCGTCGACGAATATTCGATCATGTGACCGGCGACGAGTTCCGACTCGGCTTCGACCAGATCGAAGGGCGGACGGTTGGTCTCGGCCAGCGCCGAGATGAAGAAGATCACGAACATCGGGAACAGGACGAGCCAGTTCCAGTCGAGGAAGGTATTCGGCAGGCCAAGGCGCGTGCCGATGCCGTCGCCCTGCGACAGGACGATGTCGGTGAGATTCAGCGAGCCGACGGTGAGCAGCACGCAGACGATGACGAAGCCGATCGAGACTTCGTAGGACACCATCTGCGCCGCCGAACGCAGCGCGCCGAGGAACGGATATTTCGAGTTCGAGGCCCAGCCGCCCATGATCACGCCATAGACCTCGAGCGAGGAGATGGCGAAGACATAGAGGATGCCGACATTGACGTTGGCGATCGCCCAGCCTTCGCTGACCGGGATCACCGCCCAGGCCGAGATCGCCAGCACCGCCGAGACGACGGGCGCGAGCAGGAACACGCCCTTGTTGGAGCCCGACGGGATGATCGGCTCTTTGAAGACGAACTTCAAAAGATCGGCGAAGGCCTGCAGCAGGCCCCAGGGGCCGACGACGTTCGGGCCGCGGCGCAGCTGGACGGCGGCCCAGATCTTGCGGTCGGCATAGAGGATGTAGGCGACGAAGATCAGCAGGACGACGATCAGGACGACCGACTTCAAGAGGATGATCAACGCCGGCAGGACGTAGAAGGAGAAAAAGGTATCCATGACAGCCTTTACTCCGCCGCCTGCTTGAAGCCGTTCTTGGCCAATGCCGAACATTCGGCCATCACCGCTGACGCGCGAGCGATCGGGTTGGTGAGGTAGAAGTCCTTCACCGCCGAGGTGAAGGCGCCCTTGTTCAGCCGGCCACCAAGCTTGGCGACCTTGGCAATGTCGTCGTTGTCGCCGGCGTCGATCTCGTCGATGCGGCGCAGGTGCGGGAATTCCTGATACAGCTTGGCACGCAGCTGCTGCAGCGAATCGAAGGGCAGCTTGTGGCCAAGCACGTCGGACAGCGCGCGCAGGATCGCCCAGTCTTCCTTGGCCTCGCCCGGCGCGAAGCCGGCACGGCTGGTCTGCTGCACGCGGCCTTCGGTGTTGACATAGGTGCCCGACTTTTCGGTGTAGGCGGCAGCCGGCAGGATGACGTCGGCGCGGTGCGCACCGGTATCGCCATGGGTGCCGATGTAGACCACGAATGCGTTCGCTGCCTTGGCCAGCTCGAGTTCGTCGGCGCCGAGCAGGAACAGCACGTCGCTGTCGCTGAGCATGCCGGCGACGTTCTTGCCGCCCTCGCCCGGCACGAAGCCGACGTCGAGGCCGCCAACGCGGGCAGCTGCGGTATGCAGCACGGCAAAGCCGTTCCAGTCCGGGCGGCTCGCCTTGACAGCAGTCGCGAGCTTCGCCGCCTGGCCGAGCACGGCAGCACCATCGGAGCGCGCAATTGCGCCCTGGCCAACGATGATCAGCGGGTGCGAGGCCTTCTTCAGCACCGAGAAGAACTTGCCATTGCCTTCGGCCAGATCCTTGAGCGTATCCGGGCCTGAGCCGAGCTGTTCGTAGTCGTAGCGGGTGTCGCCGATCTCGCCGATGACGCCGACCGGCACATTGGCTGCACGCCAATGCTTGCGGATACGTGCATTGAGTACCGAAGCCTCGAAGCGCGGGTTGGCGCCGATGATCAGGATGGCGTCGGCCTGCTCGATGCCTTCGATGGTCGGGTTGAAGATATAGCTGGCGCGGCCGAGCGACGGATCGAGCGCTGCACCATCCTGGCGGCAGTCGATGTTCTTCGAGCCGAGCGAGGCGATCAGTTGCTTGAGTGCATACATTTCCTCGACGGTTGCCAGATCGCCGGCGATCGCGCCGATGCGCTCGGCCGAGGTCTTGGCGACGGCATCCTTGATCGCCGTGAACGCCTCTGGCCAGCTCACCGGAGCGAGCTTGCCACCCTTGCGGGCGTAAGGCCGGTCAAGGCGCTGCGTGCGCAGGCCGTCCCAGATGAAGCGGGTCTTGTCGGAGATCCACTCCTCGTTCACCTGCTCGTTGATGCGCGGCATGATGCGCATCACTTCGCGGCCACGCGTGTCGACGCGGATGGCCGAGCCGACGGCGTCCATCACGTCGATGGATTCAGTCTTGGTCAGCTCCCACGGACGTGCCTGAAAGGCGTAGGGCTTGGAGGTCAGCGCGCCGACCGGGCACAGGTCGATGACGTTGCCCTGCAGCTCGGAGGTCATCGCCTGCTCGAGATAGGTGGTGATCTCGGCGTCCTCGCCACGGCCGATCAGGCCGAGCTCGGAGATGCCGGCAACTTCGGTGGTGAAGCGGACGCAGCGCGTGCAGTGGATGCAGCGCGTCATGATCGTCTTGACCAGCGGGCCGATGTACTTGTCTTCGACCGCACGCTTGCTTTCGTTGTAGCGGGAGCCGTCGAGGCCGAAGGCCATCGCCTGGTCCTGCAGATCGCATTCGCCGCCCTGGTCGCAGATCGGGCAATCGAGCGGATGGTTGATCAGCAGGAATTCCATCACGCCTTCGCGGGCCTTCTTGACCATCGGCGTGTTGGTGAAGATTTCGGGCGTCTCGCCGTTCGGGCCGGGACGCAGGTCGCGCACGCCCATGGCGCAGGATGCCGCCGGCTTGGGCGGTCCGCCCTTCACCTCGACAAGGCACATGCGGCAGTTGCCGGCGATCGACAGCCGCTCATGGAAGCAGAAGCGCGGCACTTCCGCGCCCGCCTCTTCCGCCGCCTGCAGCAGCGTATAGTGGTCGGGTACCGAAATCTCTTTCCCGTCGACCTTAAGCTTTGCCATAGCGCCTCAAATCCCGCGGATGATCCGCATTCCGTCCTGCAAGGGGCGCGGCCAGCGCTGCGCCCCGAAATCCACAATTCAAGCGGCTCAGTTGCCGCCGGCAAGCGTTGCCGCCTGCCCTATCCAATCATCACGACCGATCCGACCCTTGAAGCCGAGATAGTCGTCGGCCCAGGCCACCTCTTCCGCCGTCCAGCCGGCGATCTGGCCATAGGTCCAGATACCGAGACCATTCAGCACCTGCTCCAGCTTCGGGCCGATGCCCGAAATGGCCTTGAGATCGTCAGGCGTCTCAGGCCTTTCGATCGATGCAGGCTGCCTGAAATCCTCAGGCTGAAGCCCCACCGGAGCTTCTTCAAAGACAGCGGCCTCGATGACCGCCGGTTCGACCGTGGCAGCAACCGCCGGCTTCGCCTCGGCCTGCTCCAGCTTGCGCGCCAGGGTCTTGACCTCGGCGATCAGCGACGCCGTTTCATCGTCCCCGCGCCTGGCGATCTTCGTACCCGCGGGCGCGAAACTCGCCACGTCGCCGGCATAGTCGGCAAAGGGCGACAGCAGGCGTTGCGCGGCTTCCGATGCGCCCGACACGGCTCCCATCCAGACGCCCATGGCGTGACTGGCGAGACCAACGCCGAGAGCCGAAGCAGCGGCGAAACCTGCGGCGGGATGCACCATGAGGTTCGCCGATCCGGCAAACTCCTTGGGCAGCATCGCCACGAAGTCCCTGTTCATCTGCTCCAAACGTTCCATTTCAGGCACTGCATTCTTGGGAAAGGGAAATGTCGACATTGATAGCTCCTTGTCGCCTTCGCCGTTCGCCTCTGCCTCGTCGTTTCCTGTTTCGGACCTTTGGCCCGCACTTTCTGACTTAACCCTTACTCAGCCGCCACCAACACCGGCTCGCTGCGGTGCGCATTGCGCGAGAACTCGTCGATGCGCCGCTCGATTTCCGGGCGGAAGTTGCGGATCAGGCCCTGGATCGGCCATGCCGCCGCATCACCCAGCGCACAGATCGTGTGACCTTCAATCTGCTTGGTGACGTCGAGCAGCATGTCGATCTCGCGCTTGTGCGCTTCGCCGCGCACTAGGCGCTCCATGACGCGCCACATCCAGCCCGTGCCTTCGCGGCACGGCGTGCACTGACCGCAGCTCTCATGCTTGAAGAAGTAGCTGAGACGCGCGATCGCCTTCACGACATCGGTCGACTTGTCCATGACGATCACGGCAGCCGTGCCGAAGGACGACTTGCGCTCGCGCAGGCCGTCGAAATCCATCGGGCAGTCGATGATGTCCTCGGCCTTGACCAATGGGCAGGACGCGCCGCCAGGAATGACGGCAAGCAAATTGTCCCAGCCGCCGCGGATGCCGCCACCGTGCTTTTCGACCAGCTCGCGGAAGCTGATGCCCATGGCCTCTTCGACCGTGCAGGGTGTGTTGACGTGACCGACCAGCATGAACAGCTTGGTGCCGACATTGTTCGGGCGGCCGATGCCGGAGAACCAGGCCGCACCACGGCGCAGGATGGTCGGCGCGACGGCGATCGACTCGACGTTGTTGACCGTCGTCGGGCAACCATAGAGGCCGACATTGGCCGGGAACGGCGGCTTCAGGCGCGGCTGGCCCTTCTTGCCCTCGAGGCTTTCCAGCAGCGCGGTTTCTTCGCCACAGATATAGGCGCCGGCACCGTGATGGACATAGATCTCGAAGTCGTAGCCGTTCTTGTTGTTCTTGCCGATCAGCTTGGCGTCATAGGCCTCGTCGATGGCGCGCTGCAGCGCTTCGCGCTCGCGGATGAACTCGCCGCGCACATAGATGTAGGCCGCAACCGCACCCATGGCGAAACCGGCCAGCAGGCAGCCCTCGACCAGCGTGTGCGGGTCATGGCGCAGGATGTCGCGGTCCTTGCAGGTGCCCGGCTCGGATTCGTCGGCGTTGACGACGAGGTAGGACGGACGGCCATCCGGGTTGCTCTTGGGCATGAACGACCACTTGAGACCCGTCGGGAAGCCGGCGCCGCCGCGGCCACGCAGGCCCGACGCCTTCATCTCGTTGATGATCCACTCACGGCCCTTCTCGATGATGCCGGCGGTGCCATCCCAGGCGCCACGCGACATCGCGCCGGCCAGCGACTGGTCGAAGCGGCCGTAGATGTTGGTGAAGATGCGATCCTTGTCTTCAAGCATGCTCTTGCTCCTCAGACCGGCTTCTTGCCGAAGACGCGGACGTATTCGGCCACACCGCCCTTGGCGAGCGCCTTGGCCTGCTTGACCCAGTCGTCACGCTCGATGCGGCCCTTGAAATTCAGGTAACCGTCGACCCAATCGCGCTCGGCCTTCTTCCAGGAAGCGACCTGGCCGAAGGTGAAGATACCGAGCTCGTGCAACGTGCCCTCGATCTTCGGGCCGACACCCGAGATCAGCGTGAGGTCGTCGACGGCAGCCGGCTTGGCGATGCCGGCCGGACGGTTCTTGTCTTCGAGCGACGGCTTGGCCGCAGCTGCTGCCTTGGGCGCTGCAACACTTGCTGCCTTCTCGGCTGCGGGTGCTGCCTTGACCTTCGACGGCGACTTGACGGCCGGGCTGGTCTCGATCGCGTCGGTCTTCGGCTTGGCGGCGTTCGACGGCGGAACGGCCGTTCCGACGGCGGCGGCCTTGGCGGCCTTTGCCGCGGCCTTGGCAGCCTTGTCGCGGGTCGTCTTGAGCACGCCCTTCTCGTCGGCCAGCGAGGTCAAGCCTGTCAGCGGCGCGGAAAACACGCGGCCGGTCTGCGGTCCGGTCTTGACCTGCGCGCCCTTGCCAGCCTCGAACTGGTCGATGATCTCGCCCAGGCGTTCCGGCGTCAGGTCCTCGTAGGTGTCCTTGAAGATCATGACCATCGGTGCGTTGACGCAGGCGCCAAGGCACTCGACTTCCTCCCACGACAGCGTTCCCGCCTCGTTGGTGTGGAACTGGTCGTGATGGATCTTCGAGCGGCAGACGTCCATCAGCTCTTCCGAGCCGCGCAGCATGCAGGGCGTGGTGCCGCAGACCTGGATGTGGGCGCGCGTGCCGACCGGCTTGAGCTGGAACTGCGTGTAGAAGGTCGCGACTTCGAGCGCACGGATATAAGGCATGGCAAGCATGTCGGCGACATGCTCGATGGCAGCCTTGGTCACCCAGCCGTCCTGCTCCTGCGCCAGCATCAGCAGCGGGATGACGGCCGACTGTTCGCGGCCCTTGGGATACTTCTTGATCCAGGTCTTGGCTTGCGCCGTGAACGCCTTGTTGAAGGCGAATGACGCTGGCTGGACGCTGGCTTCTGCGAGACGGCGGACTGACATTTAGCGGTCGACCTCACCAAACACGATGTCGAGGGAGCCGAGAACGGCCGAGATATCCGCCAGCATGTGGCCGCGGCACAGGAAATCCATTGCCTGGAGATGGGCGAAGCCCGGTGCGCGCAGCTTGCAGCGGTAAGGCTTGTTGGTGCCGTCGGAGACCAGGAAGACGCCGAATTCGCCCTTAGGCGCCTCGACGGCTGCATAAACCTCGCCAGCCGGCACACGATAGCCTTCGGTGTAGAGCTTGAAGTGATGGATCAGCGATTCCATCGAACGCTTCATCGCCTGGCGCTTCGGCGGAACCACCTTGCCGTCCACGTTTGACACGGGACCGGTCGCTTCCTTGCCGAGCAGCAGATCGACGCACTGGCGCATGATCTTCGCCGACTGGCGCATCTCTTCCATGCGGATCAGGTAGCGGTCGTAGCAGTCGCCGTTCTTGCCGATCGGAATGTCGAATTCCATCTCCGAATAGCATTCGTAGGGCTGGCTCTTGCGCAGGTCCCAGGCAGCGCCCGAACCGCGCACCATGACGCCCGAGAAACCCCAGGCCCATGCGTCGTCGAGCGACACCACGCCGATGTCGACGTTGCGCTGCTTGAAGATGCGGTTCGGCGTCAGAAGGTCGTCGAGATTCTGCACGGTCTGCAGGAACGGATCGATCCACTTGCCGATGTCTTCGACCAGCTTCTGCGGCAGGTCCTGGTGGACACCACCCGGACGGAAATAGGCCGCGTGCATGCGCGCGCCGCAGGCGCGCTCATAAAACACCATCAGCTTTTCGCGCTCTTCGAAGCCCCACAGCGGTGGGGTCAGCGCGCCGACGTCCATCGCCTGCGTGGTGACGTTGAGCAGGTGCGACAGGATGCGGCCGATCTCGGAATAGAGCACGCGGATGATCTGGCCACGCTTCGGCACTTCGAGGCCGAGCAGGCGCTCGACCGCGAGCGCAAAGGCATGCTCCTGGTTCATCGGCGCGACATAGTCGAGGCGATCGAAATAGGGCACGGCCTGCAGATAGGTCTTCTGCTCAATCAGCTTTTCGGTGCCGCGATGCAAAAGGCCGATATGCGGATCGACGCGGTCGACGACTTCGCCGTCGAGCTCGAGCACCAGCCGCAGCACGCCGTGTGCCGCCGGATGCTGCGGGCCGAAATTGATGTTGAAGTTGCGGACGGAGGTTTCAGCCATTTCGGCGCCTCAATTCGTCTTGGCTTTTTCGTCACCCGGCAGCACGTATTCGGTGCCTTCCCAGGGAGACAAAAAGTCGAAATTGCGGAATTCCTGCTTGAGCTCGACCGGCTCGTAGACGACACGCTTCTGCTCGTCGTCGTAGCGAACCTCGACGAAGCCGGTGAGCGGAAAGTCCTTGCGCAGCGGGTGACCTTCGAAACCGTAGTCGGTCAAAAGTCGGCGCAGGTCGGGATGGCCCGAAAACAGGATGCCGTACATGTCATAGGCTTCGCGCTCGAACCAGTCGGCACCCGGATAGACCGAGGTGATCGACGGAACCGGCGTGTCCTCGTCGGTGGCGACCTTGACGCGGATGCGCAGGTTCTGGCGCGGCGACATCAGATGATAGACGACATCGAAACGCTTGCGACGCTGCGGGTAGTCGACACCGGCAGCATCGATGAAGGAGACGAACTGGCACTGCACATCGCTGCGCAGGAAGGTCATCACGTCGACGATGTCGGCGGCCTTCACCGTCAGCGTCAGCTCGCCATAGGCGACGACGCTTTCTTCGATGTCCGCATCGAGCTTTTCCGCAATGTACGCGGCAAGGTCGTTCAGGGCTTCACTCATCTGGGATCACCGCTCGATCGTGCCGGTGCGGCGGATCTTCTTCTGGAGAAGAAGGATGCCGTAGAGAAGTGCTTCGGCGGTCGGAGGACAGCCGGGCACATAGATGTCGACGGGCACGACGCGATCGCAGCCGCGCACCACCGAATAGGAATAGTGATAGTAGCCGCCGCCATTGGCGCACGAGCCCATCGAGATGACGTAGCGCGGTTCCGGCATCTGGTCGTAGACCTTGCGCAGCGCCGGCGCCATCTTGTTGGTCAGCGTGCCGGCGACGATCATCACGTCCGACTGGCGCGGTGAGGCGCGCGGCGCGATGCCGAAGCGCTCGGCGTCATAACGCGGCATCGAGATGTGCATCATCTCGACGGCGCAGCAGGCCAGACCAAAGGTCATCCACATCAGCGAACCGGTACGCGCCCAGGTAATCAGCGCTTCGGACGAGGTGACGAGGAAACCCTTGTCGGACAATTCGTTGTTCAGCTCGCCGAAGAATGCGTCGTCTGAACCGATGGGCTTGCCGGTGTTCGGATCGATGATGCCTTTCGGCTTCGGCGCGATCAGGGTGCCGGAGGCGTCGTTCAATCCCATTCCAGCGCTCCCTTTTTCCACTCATAGACAAAGCCGATGGTCAGCACGGCAAGGAAGATCATCATCGACCAGAAGCCGAGCATGCCGATCTCGCCGAAGGACACCGCCCACGGGAACAGGAACGCCACTTCGAGATCGAAGATGATGAACAGGATGGAGACCAGATAGAAGCGGATGTCGAACTTCATGCGGGCGTCGTCAAACGAGTTGAAGCCGCACTCATAGGCTGAAAGCTTTTCCGGATCCGGACTGCGGTAGGCCACAAGGAAAGGCGCCACGATAAGCGCAATGCCGACAATAAGCGCCACACCGATAAAAATGACGATGGGCAGGTACGAACTCAGGAGAGCGTTCATGCTGCGAATTCCGTTGGTGGCCTATCCACCCAGATTTACAGCACGGGGTCCGTTTCCGGAAGCGCGACAGATTCTCGCCGAGCCGGACGAAACGGTCGTGCTGCAATGCGGCGACGGTTAGCGCAGCCGGTCGGTCGAAGCAAGTCCAACCTTGGCCAAAACGTGGCAAAGCACACTGCTGGCCCAAAATCCTGCGCGTGTGGCTCCCCTTTGATTTCCTTCGTTTTTTACTCAAGTTTACGCTCCTGACAAGACCGGAACCCAAGTTCTGCTAGCATTTGCAGCAAAGGTCGATTCTCGTGCCCTTGCGTCACTCCTCAAGAGACTGCGATAGCTTGCCGCAATGAAGGAAAAACTCTCACTCGCCACGGCCCGCCGCATCGCATTGGCGGCCCAGGGATTTGCCGACCCGCGCCCCACCGGCGCGATCACGCGGCGTCACCTGCAGCGCGTGCTCGACCGCACCGGCCTGCTGCAGATCGACTCGGTCAGCGCCGTCGTGCGCGCCCACTACATGCCGCTCTATTCGCGACTAGGCTCCTACCCCATGGCCCTGCTCGACGACGCCATGGCTCCGAAGAAGCGCATGCTGTTCGAATACTGGGCGCATGAAGCGTCGCTGCTGCCGCTGGAGACCTTTCCGTTGTTGCGCTGGCGCATGGCGCGGGCCGAGGACGGGATGTATGGCGGGCTTGCCAAGTTCGGCCGTGCCAACAGGCCCTATATAGAAGAGATCTTTCGCCAGGTGGTCGACCGCGGTCCGATCGCCGCTTCCGACATCGAGGGCGCCAAGGGTTCCGGCGGCTGGTGGGGCTGGAGCCAGGAAAAGCATGCCTTCGAATGGCTGTTCTGGGCCGGCCGCATCACCACCCATTCGCGGCGTGGCTTCGAACGCCTCTACGATCTGCCTGAGCGCGTGCTCCCGGCCGGCATATACGACCGTCCAGTTCCCCAGACCGAGGATGCGCATCGCGATCTCTTGCGAATCTCCGCCCGCGCCCATGGCATCGCCACCGGCATATGCCTGCGCGACTATTTCCGCCTGTCGCCAGCCGACATGAAAGGCCGGCTCGAAGAGCTGGTCGAGACCGGCGAACTGATTCCCGTCCGCGTCGAAGGCTGGGACCGGCAGGCCTATCTCCACGCCGATGCGCGCATTCCGCGCAAGATCCAGGCACGCGCCCTGCTTGCGCCCTTCGATCCGCTCGTCTTCGAGCGCACCCGTGCCGAGCAATTGTTCGACTTCCGCTACCGCATCGAAATCTACACCCCGGCTGAGAAGCGCCAGTACGGCTACTACGTCCTGCCCTTCCTTCTGGGCGAGCGCATCGTCGCCCGCATCGACCTGAAGGCCGACCGACCGGCGGGTATCCTGCGCGTCCACGCCGCCTATGCAGAGCCCTGTGCGCCACCGGAAACCGCAGCCGAACTTTACGAAGAACTCCAGCAGATGCGCGACTGGCTCGGCCTCGAAAGCATCGAGGTGACGCCCGCAGGCGATCTCGGACCCGGCCTGAGCGACATTGCGGGTCGCTCCGCCTCGTTGACTCCACCCCTCGCGAAAGCCTAAATCGCCCACAGACGGTCCTTCGCCCGCAACGGCGAAGGCTAAGAGGGAATGCGGTGCGCGCCGGTGGCGTCAAATCCGCGGCTGTCCCCGCAACTGTGAGCGAAGAGCCAAGCTCGAAGACCACTGGGATTTTCCCGGGAAGGCGAGCGAAGGCGACGATCCGCAAGCCAGGAGACCTGCCGTCGCAGACATTGATCCGATCGCCTGGCGGGTGCCCCGGGCAAGGAGCCTGGATTTGGATTTCGACGACAACCTTCCGGTCGCATCAGCCGACGCATCCTGCGATGCAGCCGACGCGCGCCCATGCGACGTGACCATCCTCGTCTGCTCATCCTGCCGCGACGAAACCGGGTCCGACGCCCATCCACGCGCCGGCGCCCAGCTTGCCGAGCACGCCCGCCTCGCCGCCAATGGCGAGATCGCCGTGCGCAGCGTCGAGTGCCTGGGCAACTGCAAGCGCCGCCTTAGCGCCGCCCTGATCCGCGACGGCGCGTGGAGCTACGTCTTCGGCGATCTCAACACCATGTCGGGCGACGATCTCGTCGCCGGCGCAAGACTCTTCGCCACCTCGACCGACGGCCTGATCCCCTGGCGCGGCCGTCCCGATAGCCTCAAGCGCGGCCTCGTCGCGCGCATCCCACCACTTGCTCTCATCAAGGAAGATACATGACCGCCTCCCTCGAACGCGTTCCCTGCACCGTCGTCACCGGCTTTCTCGGCGCCGGCAAGACCACGCTGCTGCGCAACATCCTCGAGAACTCCAAGGGCAAGCGCCTCGCCATCATCGTCAACGAGTTCGGCGATGTCGGCATCGACGGCGAGATTCTCAAGGGCTGCGGCGTCGATGCCTGCCCGGAGGAAAACATCGTCGAACTGGCCAATGGCTGCATCTGTTGCACCGTCGCCGACGACTTTGTCCCTGCCCTCGACCAAATCCTGTCGCTTACACCGAGGGTTGACCACATCCTGATCGAGACCTCGGGCCTGGCGCTGCCCAAGCCGCTGGTCCAGGCCTTCCAGTGGCCAACGGTCAAGAGCCGCGTGACAGTCGACGGCGTCATCGCCGTGGTCGACGGCCCTGCGCTGGCCGCAGGTAAAGTTGCCTCCGACATGGAAGCGCTCGCCGCCCAGCGCAGTGCGGACGATTCGCTCGACCACGACGACCCGGTCGAGGAAGTGTTCGAGGATCAGGTCGCCTGCGCCGATCTCATCATCCTGTCCAAGAGCGACCTGCTCGACGAAGCCGGCCACGCCCGCGCCACCGCCATCGTGCGCGAGCACCTGGCACGCGCCGTCAAGATCGTGCCGTCGGCGCATGGCAAGGTCGATCCGTCGGTGCTGCTCGGCCTCGGCCTCGCCGTCGAGGACGACATCGAAAACCGCAAGACCCATCACGACGGGGCGTTCGACCACGAGCATGACGACTTCGATACCTTCGTCATCGAGATCCCGTCGATCGCCAACCCGGACGAACTGGCGAAACGCGTCGCCACCGCCGCCGAAGAAGAGAACGTGTTGCGTGTAAAGGGCTTCGTCGACGTCGGCGGCAAGCCGATGCGGCTGCTCATCCAGGCCGTCGGACCGCGCGTCAACCACTATTATGACCGTGCCTGGACCGCAGAGGACGACCGCCGCTCGCGCCTGGTCGTGATCGGCCTCAAGGGTCTCGACCGTCCGGCCATCGAGCGTATCCTGGTCGGCTGAACCGGACAGCCGGGATGCACATCCTCACCACCACCTCCGCCTCGCTCGATGACCTGATCGAGCCTGTCGACCTCAGGCAGAAGCCTGCGGATGTGGTGGCGCTGTCCTTCACCGACAGCGATCTAGCCGGCCTCGCCGGCGCCTGGAAGGCGGATGCGGACAACTTGCCATCGATGCGGCTCGCAAGCCTGCGCGACCTCCGCCATCCGATGTCGGTCGATCTCTGGATCGACAGCGTCGCCAGCCACGCCAAGGTCATCCTTGTCCGCATTCTCGGCGGCCACGACTGGTGGCGCTACGGCTGCGACCAGCTTGCCGCGATGGCGCGCGAAAAAGGCATCGCGCTGGCGCTCTTGCCGGGCGAAAGCCACGACGAGGATCTCAGGCTGATCGAGGCCTCGACCCTGCCGCGCACCGAACTCGACGCTCTACTCGGCTATTTCCGCGAGGGCGGCCCGGAGAACATGAAGGCGCTGGTGGCGCGGCTGGCAGCTCAGGCGGGTGGCAAGAATGCCATGGCAGCACCCGTCGCAGTGCCGAAGGCGGGTTTTTATGATCCGGCGCGGGGCATCGTCTGTGATTTAGAAGCCTCTTTTGCCGGATGGACCAGCGCCTCTGCGCAGGTGTCCGGCAGGACAGAGGGGGGTGCGCAGGATCACGCCATCTCCAGCTCTCCTGCCATCCCCATCCTCTTCTACCGTTCGATGCTGCTCGCCGCCGACGTCGCCCCTATCGACGCGTTGGTCGAGGCACTGAGAGCACAGGGCCTCCGCCCCGTCCCGATTTTCGTCTCAAGCCTCAAGGATAAGGCCTCCCTAGCATTCGTCGAAGCAGCCCTGGACCAGCTCGCGCCTACGGCCATCATCACCGCAACCGCCTTCGCCGCCGGCGCCGGCGCCGAACCGGGCACGGAAACGCTGTTCGACCGCGCCCGCGTGCCGGTGTTCCAGGTCATCGTCGCCACCACCCGCCGCGAGGCCTGGGAAGGCAGCCCGCGCGGCCTTGCGCCCGCCGATCTTGCCATGCATGTGGTGATGCCCGAACTCGACGGTCGCATCCTCGCCGGCGCCATCTCGTTCAAGGCGGAGAGCGAAGTCGACCCAGCCCTCGGTTTCCGCGCCTTCGCCAACCGGCCCGAGTCCGATCGCGTCGAGCAGGTCGCCCGCCGCATCGCCGCCCACCTCAGGCTGCGCCAGACACCGCCCGAAAAGCGCAAGCTGGCGATTCTCGTCCCCGACTATCCCAGCGCCCCCGGTCGCACCGGCTATGCCGTCGGCCTCGACGTTCCATCAAGCGTGCTCGCCATGCTGCACGACCTCAAGGAGGCCGGCTACACAGTTGAATCGATTCCGCAATCGCCGCGCGCATTGCTCGACCTGATTGAGGCTGGTGGGCAAGGGCTGGCGCTCGAAGACTATCTCACGCTTGCCGAAGATCTGCCTGGGGAGGCGAGGAAAGCTGTCGAAGCGGCGTGGGGCTATCCCGAAGCGGAGGCTACAGGCGGAAGTGCGCGCTCTACATTGCCCCACTTCGCCTTCCGCGCCGCCACCTTCGGCAACGTCACCGTCGCCCTCGCCCCTGACCGCGGCCGTTCGGCCGATCGCCGCGCCGACTATCACGACCCGACGCTGCCGCCGCGCCACGCGCTGCTTGCCTTCGGCCTCTGGCTGCAGAAGTCGCTCGGCATCCACGCCATCGTCCATGTCGGCGCCCATGGCACGCTCGAATGGCTGCCCGGCAAGGCGGTGGCACTGAGCCGGAACTGCTTTCCCGAAATCGTCACCGGCTCGCTGCCGGTGGTCTATCCCTTCATCGTCTCCAATCCCGGCGAGGCGGCCCAGGCCAAGCGTCGCATCGCAGCGATCACGCTTGGCCACCTGCCGCCGCCGCTCGCCGCTGCCGGCCTGGACGAACACCAGCAGAAGCTCGAGCGCCTGGTCGACGAATACGCCCAGGCAGACGGCCTCGACCGTCGTCGCCGCGACCGCCTGGCCAAGCTCATCGTCGAAACGGCGTCGCAGACCGGCCTTGCTGCCGAGGCCGGCGTCGCCGGGACCGACGCGCCCGACGAAGCGCTGCGCCGCATCGACGCCTGGCTCTGCGACCTCAAGGATTTCGCCATCAAGGACGGCCTGCATATCTTTGGCCGCGCCGAAGAGAACGAGCCGGACTCAGCGCGCCTTGCCAGCGCAGAAGCCGAGCGGAAAAACCTGATCGCCGCGCTCGACGGCCGCCATATCAAAGCCGGCCCAGCAGGCGCTCCGGCACGTGGCCGCACCGACGTCCTGCCGACGGGGCGCAACCTGTTCACGTCAGACCCGCGCACAATGCCGACGCCGACGGCCTTCGACCTCGGCAAGGCAGCCAGCGACGAGGTCATGCGCAGCTACCTGCAGAGCCATGGCGAATGGCCGCGTGCGCTCGTCATCGACCTGTGGGGCAGCGCTTCCTTGCGCACCGGCGGTGAGGAGATCGCCCAGGGCCTGGCGCTGATGGGCTGTCGGCCGCAATGGGACGCCGCCACCGGTCGCGTCACCGGCATCGAGGTGCTGCCGCCGGCAGCGATCGGCCGCCCGCGCGTCGATGTCACCTGGCGTATATCAGGCCTGTTTCGCGACATGTTCCCAACCCAGATCGCACTCATCGACGCCGCCGCGCGCGCCGTTGCCACCCGCGACGAAGACGACCACGACAACCCGCTCGCCGCCAGCACGCGCGCCGCGGGCAAGGTCGAGCCACGCATCTTCGGTTCCTCCCCCGGCACCTATGGGGCGGGCCTCGAGGACCTGCTTTCCAGCGGTGACTGGCAGGCGCGCGAGGACCTCGGCCGCGCATATCTCCATGCTGCCTCCCACGCCTACGGGGGCAGCGACGGCGAAGGCGTTTCCGCGCCGGGCGCCTTTGCCGACCGCATCGCCGGGGCCGATCTGCTTGTGCACACCGGCGACGACCCCGGCCGCGACATTCTCGAAGGCTCCGCCGACGTCGCCTTCATCGGCGGCTTCGCAGCAGCGGTCGCTGCCCTCGGCAGGCACGCGGACGTCATCGTGCTCGACACCTCGGATCCGCAGAAGCCGCGGCCGCGCTCGGTCACTGAGGCTGTCGGCCGCGTCGTCAGGGCACGCGCCACCAATGCCCGCTTCATTGCCGGCCAGATGCGCCATGGCCCGCGCGGCGCTTCCGAATTCGCCGAGACGGTCGACAGGCTGATCGGTTTTGCCGAGACCACCAACGCCATCCCGGCCGCGCTGATCGAGGCCGTCCACGACGCCTATGTCGGCAACGAGGACGTGCGCGACTTCATGCTGCGCGAAAACCCGGCGGCAGCAAAATTCATCGCCGAGCGTTTTGCCACCGCCCGTCGGCGCGGCTTGTGGCACCCGCTGCGCAACTCCGTCGACGACGATCTGGCTGCCCTCATCGCCGAGGCTGAAGCGCGCGAGGTTGCGGCATGACCGGCTTTTCCCGCCGCGGCGCTTGTCCGGCCCTTTCGGCCCCGATGTCGACCGGCGACGGCCTGTTGGTGCGGCTCAACCCGCTTGCTGGAGAAATCGCGCCCAACGTCTTGATCGGACTCTGTGAATCCGCCGCGCGGCATGGCAACGGCATCGTTGAGGTGACTGCGCGTGGCAGCATCCAGATCAGGGGCCTGACGTCGGAGAGTGCTTGCTTGCTGGGGGAAGAAGTCGACGCGCTGGGGATCGCGGTACGCACCGGCGTGCCGGTCGACACCAACCCGCTCGCCGGCATCGACTCCAGGGAGACCACCAATCCCACGCGGCTGGCCGCAGCGATCCGGACAGCGATCGAGCGGGCCGGGCTCGCGCCTCGGTTGGGGCCTAAGGTGTCCGTCGTCGTCGATGGGCGTGGCCAGATCGGGCTCGGCGCAATCATCGGCGACGTCCGACTGGTGGCAAAGGATGCCGAGCGCTGGCGCTTGTCAGTTGCCGGCGACGAGAGTTCGGCGCGTTTGGTCGGTGAAGTCGATGTCGACGCCGCATGCGCGGTCACGCTCGACATTCTCCAGGCAATTGCGGCACTCGGCCGGCAAGGCCGCGCGCGTGACCTTGGCCCGGAGGTCATAAGAGCTGTCGTTGAAGCATATGAAACGTCTCGCTCCTTCACGTCCCCCTCTGTTCTGCCTGACATCTCCGCCACGGGTAGGAAGATTGGCAGCTCCGCCGGTAGCGCTGATCATGCAGCGTCGTCGATGGGCGGAGGCGGCGATGGCAGCCTGATCTCCCCCTTTGCGGGGGAGATGTCCGGCAGGACAGAGGAGGGTGGGAAGGATCGCTACCCAACTGACTCAAAAACTGAGCACTCCGCCGCAACCGATTCATCGCCCATCGGAATCCTCCCGCTCACAGGCGCCCGGATCGCCCTCGGCATCGCCCTGCCCTTCGGCAGCATCGAGGCCTCGATTCTGGCCAGATTCTGCCAGGCGGCGACAGCCGCGGGCGCCACCGGCATTCGCCCGGCGCCCGGCCGGACCCTGCTCGTCATGGGCGTCGACCGCTCCGCCGCCGCCACGCTCACCACCACCGCCCAATCCCTCAGCCTTGTCACCTCGCCCGCCGATCCCCGCATCCGCATCGCCGCCTGCCCCGGCGCGCCGGCCTGCGCTTCGGGCATGATCGCCGCGCGCGACGTCGCCGCCGAAATTGCCCACGAGATCGGCGAAAGCCTCGACCCGACGCTGTCGCTGCATGTCTCCGGCTGCGCCAAGGGCTGCGCCCATCCGGGACCGGCCACGCTCACCATCGTTGGTGACGAAAAGGGTGCTGTATTTGTCGTCGGCGGAACGGCGAAGGGCCTTCCGGCCGCCTACACCGCAGGATATGAAGCCGCGCGCGGCATGGGCCGCCTCACGAAATTGCTCGCCCAAGAGCGCAAGCCGGACGAAAATGCCGCCGCCTGCCTCGCACGGTTGGGCGCAAAGCGCCTCGCGCAAGCTCTGGCACAGGAATGAACATGGCCGCCTACGACTATATCCATGATGGCACGGCCATCTACGAACGCTCCTTCGCCATCATCCGCTCGGAGGCAGACCTCAAGCGCTTCTCCGAAGACGAGGCCGACGTTGCCGTGCGCATGATCCATGCCTGCGGCCTGGTCGAGGCGGCCGAACATTTCGTCTTCTCCGAAAACGTCGTCGCCGCTGCGCGCGGTGCGCTGAAGGCCGGCGCGCCGATCTTCTGCGACGCCGAAATGGTGGCGCGCGGGGTCACCCGCGCCCGTTTGCCCGCCGACAACGAAGTGATCTGCACACTGCGCGACCCGCGCACATCAGATATCGCCAGGGAGATCGGCAACACCCGATCGGCCGCCGCGATCGACCTCTGGGTCGACAGGCTCGCAGGCTCGGTCGTCGCCATCGGCAACGCGCCGACAGCCCTGTTCTACCTCCTCGAGAGACTGCGCGACGGCGCGCCCAAGCCTGCCGCCATCATCGGCATGCCGGTCGGCTTCGTCGGCGCGGCCGAATCGAAGGACGCCCTGGCAGAGAATTCCTATGGCGTGCCCTACGCCATCGTCCGCGGCCGCCTCGGCGGCAGCGCCATGACGGCCGCTGCCCTCAACTCGCTGGCGAGGCCCGGCGTATGAGCGCTCCCGCTGCAAAGGGTCGCCTCATCGGCGTCGGCACCGGGCCCGGCGATCCCGAACTTTTGACGCTCAAGGCCGTGCGCGCGCTGGCCGAGGCTGACGTGATCGCGCATTTCGCCAAGCGCGGTGCCAATGGCAACGCCCGCACCATCACCGATGCACATTTCCGCGACGACGTGATCGAGCTGCCGCTGATCTATCCGGTCACCATCGAGATCGACAAGGATCACGACGACTACCGCGCTGCCATTACGGGCTTCTACGAGGCGTCGGCGCAAGCGATAGCCGCCCATCTCGATCAGGGCCGTATGGTTGCGATCCTGTCGGAGGGCGACCCGCTGTTCTACGGCTCCTACATGCATCTGCATGTGCGCCTGTCGCATCTCTACCCGACCGAGGTCATCCCCGGCGTCACTGCCATGTCCGGCTGCTGGTCGCAGACGGGCGTGCCGATCGTCCAGGGCGACGACGTGTTGTCGGTACTGCCCGGCACGATGAGCGAGTTCGAGCTGACCCGCCGCCTCGCCGATACCGACGCTGCGGTCATCATGAAGGTCGGCCGCAACCTGCCGAAGATCCGCAAGGCGCTGGACGCGACCGGCAAGCTCGGCCGCGCGCTGTATGTCGAGCGCGGCACCATGCCCAACACCCAACACATGAAGCTGATGGACAAGACAGACGACAAGGCGCCCTATTTCGCCATCGTGCTGGTGCCCGGTTGGGCCGGCAAGCCGGGAGCGGACAATTGAGCGGCTCCCTCGTCGTCATCGGCCTCGGCCCCGGCAATCCGGACCAGATCACGCCGGAAGCCAGCCGCGCGGTCGCGGAAGCCAGCCATTTCTTCGGCTACAAGCCCTATCTCGACCGGCTTGAGCTGCGCCCTGACCAGACCCGCGTCGCCTCCGACAACCGCGAGGAGATCTCGCGCTCCAACGCCGCCCTCGATATGGCGGCAAGCGGCCACCACGTTGCTGTTGTCTCGGGGGGCGACCCCGGCGTCTTTGCCATGGCAGCCGCCGTCTGCGAGGCCATCGAGGCCGGCCCGAGGGCATGGCGCGACATCGAGTTGTCGGTCGTTCCAGGCGTCACCGCCATGCTGGCCGTGGCAGCCCGCGTCGGCGCACCGCTCGGCCACGATTTCTGCGCCATCAATCTGTCGGACAATCTCAAGCCATGGGATTTGATCGAGCGCCGGCTTGTCGCTGTCGCGCAGGCAGGCTTCGTCATCTCACTCTACAACCCCATCAGCAAGGCCCGTCCCTGGCAGCTCGGCAGCGCGTTGGAAACCCTGCGCAAGCATCTGCCTGCCACGACGCCCGTCATCTTCGGCCGCGCCGCCGGCCGGCCCGACGAGCGCATCGAGATCTTCACGCTTGGCGAAGCAGATGCGGCGAAGGCCGATATGGCGACCTGCGTCGTCATCGGCTCGCCCGAGACGCGCCTGATCGAACGCGACGGCAAGCCCCCGCTGGTCTACACGCCGCGTTTTTCCGCCGGAGCGGCGAAATGATCGACAAGATCGGCCATGGCAGCCACATCAGGTGCGGACGGCACCTCGGGAAGCTGCGGCCGGCGGAAGAGGATCACCTCGATGCCGAGTTGCCGCGCTGCCGCGATCTTGCCGTAGGTCGCCTGCCCGCCGCTGTTCTTGGCGACGATGACGTCGATCCTGTGTGCCTCGAGCAACGCCCGCTCATCCGCTTCGCGAAACGGCCCGCGCGCCAGAATGTAGGTCGCGTCGGCCACGCCGAGCGGCGGCTCTATCGGATCGACGCTGCGAATGACATAGCCGTGCTGGGGGGCTGTCTCGAAGGCCGCGACCTCCTGCCGACCGAGCGCCAGGAACACGCGGCGCGAGCTCTGGCCCAGCGCGGCGACAGCCTGTTCGGCGTCTTCCACCAGCGTCCAGCTGTCACCTTCGACCGGCTCCCAGCCGGGACGGCGCAGGGCGAAGATCGGCACACCCGATATCCGAGCCGCCTCCGCCGCATTGGCCGAGATGCGCGCCGCATAAGGATGCGTGGCGTCGATCAGGAGATCGGTCTTGTGCCCGGCCAGCCAATCGGCCAGCCCCTGCGCGCCGCCGAAGCCACCGGTTCGTACCGGCACCGGCTGCTCGACAGGGTTTTCGGTCCGGCCCGCCAGCGAAAGCAAGATGTCGAGATCGCCACGGGAGGCGAGCCTGGCCGCCAGCTGCCGCGCTTCGGTGGTTCCGCCCAGGATCAGAATACGGTGGGTCATCATGCCTGCTGAACTCGACGCCCCGATGCAAGAATGGCTGACCGTCATCGGCATCGGCGAGGACGGTGTAGCGGGTCTCGGCGACGAGGCCAAGCGCGCAATATCAGGCGCTGCCTACGTCTTCGGCGGCAAGCGTCATCTGGCGCTGGCAGCAACGCTCATCACGGGCGCGGCTCGCCCATGGCCGACGCCCTTCGACAGCGAAATGCGTGACGTGGTCGCCCTGCACGGCGAAAATGTCTGCGTGCTGGCTTCGGGCGACCCGTTCCTGCACGGCGTCGGCGCCACCCTTTCCCGCGTCGTGCCGTCAGCGGACATGCGGGTCCTTCCGGCCCCATCTGCTTTCTCGTTGGCCGCCTCGCGGCTGGGCTGGGCGCTGCAGGACATCGAAACGGTTTCGCTCCACGGCCACGCCATCGATCTGATCCGCCCGTTGCTGCAGCCGGGCGCGCGCATCATTGCACTCACCTCGGATGGCGAAGCGCCGGCCCAGATCGCAGCCCTTGTCACCGGCAACGGTTTCGGCGCTTCGCGTTTGACGGTGCTCGAAGCGCTCGGTGGAGAAAGCGAGCGCATCCGCGCCACGACAGCCAGTGGCTTCGACCTCGAAAACATCAATCCGCTCAACGTCCTGGCGCTCGAGCTTGAATCCGGATCGCAGGCACGGATCCTGCCGCTTGCCTCAGGTCTCGCCGACGACTTGTTCGAGCATGACGGCCAGATCACCAAGCGCGAGATCCGCGCGGTCACGCTTTCCACCCTCGCGCCCCGCCGCGGGGAGTTGCTGTGGGATATCGGCGCCGGCTCCGGCTCGATATCCGTCGAATGGATGCTGTGTCACACCTCGCTGCGCGCCATCGCCATCGAGCACAATGCCGAGCGCGCCGAGGGCATCGAGCGCAATGCCGGCGCCTGCGGCGTGCCCGGCCTCACGGTTGTCAGGGGCGCAGCGCCTGACGCGCTGATCGGCCTGCCGACGCCAGACGTCATCTTCATCGGCGGCGGCGGTTCGGACGCCGGCGTCTTCGATGCGGCAATCGCAGCACTTCGATCAGGCGGTCGCCTCGTCGCCAACGCCGTCACGCTCGAAATGGAAACATTGCTGCTGTCGCACCATGCCGCGCATGGCGGCGATCTTCTGCGCCTTCAAGTCTCCCGCGCCGCCCCTGTTGGCTCGATGACCGGCTGGCGGCCGGCAATGCCGGTCACACAGTGGAGCTGGGTGAAGCCATGATGGTTGCAGGCATTGGCTGCCGCAAAGGCGCAGCAGGCGAAGACATCCTCTCGGCAATCGAAACCGCGCTCGAGGCGCACGGCCTTGTCGTCACAGCACTTTCGGCGCTGGCCACCGCCAGCCTGAAACGTGACGAGCCCGGTATTCTTGCAGCCGCACGCCGGCTCGACCTGCCGCTGCTCGTCATGGACGACGCGGCACTCGCCGCCGCCGCATCCCGTACGTCCAGCCAGTCGCAAGCCTCATTGGAGGCAGCCGGCACGCCATCCGTATCGGAGGCCGCCGCGCTCGCCGCTGCCGGCGCGGATGCCGCACTGCTTGGCCCGCGCATATCAGTCGGCCCCGCAACCTGCGCCATAGCCACCTCTGGAGCCACAGCTTGACCGTTCACTTCATCGGCGCCGGCCCGGGCGCGGCAGACCTCATCACCGTGCGCGGCAGCCGCCTGCTCGGCTCCTGCCCGGTCTGCCTCTATGCCGGTTCCATCGTTGCGCCGGAGCTTCTGACCTATTGCCGCGCCGACGCCCGGCTGGTCGACACGGCACCGATGTCGCTCGACGAGATCGAGGCGCAATATGTCGCCGCCCACAAGGCCGGGCATGACGTCGCGCGGCTGCATTCGGGTGACCTGTCGGTGTGGAGTGCGGTCGCCGAACAGATCCGGCGACTGGAAAAGAACGGCATTCCCTACACGCTGACCCCCGGCGTACCATCCTTCGCGGCGGCAGCGGCGGCGCTGAAGCGCGAGCTGACGATCCCCGAAGTCGCCCAGAGCCTGGTGCTGACCCGCACCTCCGGCCGCGCCTCGAAGATGCCTCCGGGCGAAACGCTTGCCGGCTTCGGCCGCACCGGCGCCACGCTTGCCGTCCACCTGTCGATCCACGCCATCGACCGCGTCGTGACTGAGCTGACACCGCATTACGGTCCGGATTGCCCCGTGGCGGTCGTCTTCCGCGCCTCCTGGCCGGACGAGCGCATCGTCAGGGCCACGCTTTCGACCATAGCAGCCGAGTTGGCAAAGGACCCTATCGAGCGCACCGCCATCATCTTCGTCGGCCAGTCGCTGGCAGCGCAAGATTTCCGCGAAAGCTCGCTCTACGACGCTTATTATCAGCGCCGCTTCAGGGGCCGCGACGGGCTATGAGAGGCCGCGAAGGGCGCATGCCCCATCAGCTCTCCCTCGCGGTTGAAGACCAGGATTTCGACCGCGATATCGAGCTTGTCGAACACGCTTGCCGCCGTGCGCCAGGCCGCAGCAGCGACCGCGTCACCTATGCCGATGCCCGCCTTGTTGGCCTCGATGAAGGCCTCGGCGACGGTGTTCGCGTCCTTGATGCGGGCTTCGAGTCCGGTGTCTGCTCCGGCCCCGACGGCGATGGCTGCCAGGCCGTCGAGATCGGCCGAACCGCGGCTCGAATGCAGGTCGAGCAGGCCTTGCGCCAGCTTGGTCATCTTGGCGACGCCGCCGGCAATGGTGACCTTTGCCACCGGGTGGGCGCGAATATATTTCAGCATGCCGCCGACGAAGTCGCCCATGTCGATCAACTGCACCTCGTGAAGACCATGGAATTTCTGCACCGCCAGCTCGGAAGTGTTGCCGGTGGAACCCGCCACATGGTCGAAACCCATGGCGCGGGCCACGTCGACGCCGCGATGGATGGAGTGGATCCAGGCCGAGCAGGAATAGGGAATGACGATGCCCGTCGTCCCCAGGATCGAGATGCCGCCCAAGATGCCAAGGCGCGGGTTGAGCGTCTTCAGCGCCATTTCCTCGCCGCCGGCGACGGAAATCTCGACCTCTACATCAGCCCCTTCGCCCAGCACCTCGGCCACGACGCCGGCAATCATCTTGCGCGGCACCGGGTTGATCGATGCTTCGCCGGGCGGAATCGGCAGGCCCGGCCGCGTCACCGTGCCGACGCCCTTGCCCGCCTTGTAGACAAGACCGCTGCCGGCAGCGCCCGGCCGCACCGTGCTCATGACCAGCGCACCATGCGTGACGTCAGGGTCGTCGCCGGCATCCTTGACGATACCGGCCATGGCCAGGCCGTCGCCGCGTTCGTTTCTCGCCAGCGCAAAGGCCACGTTCTGCCCGCCCGGCAGCACGATCTCCACCGGATCGGGAAACGCACCCGCCTTCAATGCCACGCACGCCGCCTTGGTGGCGGCAGTGGCGCAGGCGCCGGTGGTCCAGCCGCGCTTGAGCGGACGATCTTCTTCATTCATGACGCGATCTATAGGCTGGCACAGCCTGTGCGTCATCGGCGAAAGCGACACGCATGACACTCGAAAACGCTATCACGCGTTTGAATTACAAGCAGCACGTGCTCGAACCGGGCCATGTATGGCTGGCCGGCGCCGGCCCCGGCGATCCCGGTCTGCTGACACTCGACGTCCTGTCGGCGCTGGCCCAGGCCGATGCGCTGGTGCATGACGCGCTGGTCTCGCCCGAGATCGTTGCGGTTGCCGAACAGGCGGAAAAATTCTTCGTCGGCAAGCGCGGCGGCCGGCTGTCGATCCCGCAGGGCGACATCAATGCGCTGCTGGTCAGGCTGGCGCGCGAAGGCCGCAAGGTCGTGCGGCTCAAGGGCGGCCATCCCTTCGTCTTCGGGCGTGGTGCCGAAGAAGCGCTGGTGCTGACCCGAGAGAACATTCCCTGGCGCGTGCTCTCGGGCATCACCTCGGCCTTCGGCGGCCTCTCCTCCGCCGGCATTCCAGCCACCATGCGCGGCGTCAACGGCGCGATCATCCTCGCCACCGGCTTTGCCGCCGTCAGCGACGACCGGCCCGACTGGGCAGCGCTTGCCCGCACCGGCCAGCCCATCGTCATCTATATGGGCCTGACACACATGGCCGAGACGGTGACGGAGCTTCTGCGCGGCGGACTGTCGACCGACACGCCTGCAGCCTTTGTCGAGAACGCCTCGACGCCGGAGGAACGCACGGTCACCGCCACGCTCGGCACACTGGTTGCCACCGCCGAGCGCGAAAAGGTCGTCTCGCCGGCCCTCATCGTCGTCGGCGGCATTGTCTCGCTGCGCGCCGAGCTGATTGGACGGAAATGACGGCGCGTGGGCTCATCATCGGCGCCCCACGCTCGGGCTCGGGCAAGACCAGCGTAACGATTGGCCTGCTGCGCGCGCTCGCGCGCCGCGGCATCAAGGTGCGTGGCGCGAAATCGGGACCGGACTACATCGATCCCGGCTTCCACGCTGCCGCAACCGGCCGGCCCGGCGTCAATCTCGACAGCTGGGCCATGGCGCCGTCGCTGCTCAACGCATTGGCCGCCGATGCATCGGCCGAAGCCGAGATGGTGATCCTCGAAAGCGCCATGGGCCTGTTCGACGGCATCCCCGCGGAGACAGGCCGCTCGGGTGCGGCTGCCGATCTCGCCCGTCTCTACGGCCTGCCGGTGCTTCTGGTGCTCGACGTCTCCGGCCAGTCGCAGACAGCGGCGGCCATCGCCAAGGGTTTTGCCACCTACGACCCCGGCGTCCGGATCGCGGGCGTGGTGCTCAACAGGCTCGGCAGCGACCGTCACCGCAAGCTTGCCGGCGACGCCATCGAGGCGCTCGGTCTGCCCGTCGTCGGCGCCATCCTGCGCGACCCGACCTTGTCCATTCCAGAACGCCATCTCGGCCTCGTCCAGGCCGAAGAGCATGCTGACCTCTTCGCCCACATCGAAAAGCTCGCCGACATGGTCGAGCGCTCGCTCGACCTCGATGCCATCGTCGAACTGGCGACGCCGCTGGCGCCAATGTCTGGCGACCAATCCTTCGCCCTGCCGCCGCCCGGACAGCGCATCGCGCTCGCCCAGGATGCCGCCTTCACCTTCCTTTACCCGCACCTCGCCGCCCACTGGCGCGCCATGGGCGCGGAGCTGGTTCCGTTCTCGCCGCTCGCCGACCAGGCGCCCGACGCCACCTGCGACATCTGCTGGCTGCCGGGCGGCTATCCCGAACTCCATGCCGGCCGCCTCGCCGCAGCTGGCACCTTCCTGTCGGGCACCCGCCGTTTTGCCGACACCAAGCCGGTCCATGGCGAGTGCGGTGGCTTCATGGTGCTCGGCGGTTCCATCGAGGACGCCGATGGCGCCACCCACGCAATGCTCGGCCTGCTCGGCCATGCCACCAGCTTCGCCAAGCGCAAGATGAACCTCGGCTACCGCCAGGCCAGACTTTCGGCACCTTGCCCGCTTGGCTCCGAGGGCAGCGTCGTCAGGGGGCACGAGTTCCATTACGCCCAGACGGTTGTTGCAGGCGACGATACGCCACTCGGGCAACTGGCCGATGGCCAGGGCAAGCCGCTCGGCAGCTTCGGCGGCCGGCGCGGCCATGTTACCGGCACCTTCTTCCACGCGATCGCGCGAGGCTGAGACGATGACGCCGGCGACGATCTTCGACGACATCCGCCTCGGCCTCGTCTTCTTCACGCGCCTGCCGCTGCCGCATTTCGAGGTCAGGGATCGTTCGCTCGCCGACGCCATCTGGACTGCGCCGCTCGTCGGCTTCGTCGTGGCGGTCCTGGCCTGGCTCGCCTTCGCTGCCGGACAAGCCCTCGGCCTCGCCGAAGGCCCGACTGCCGCACTGGCCATCGCTGCCGCCATGCTGGTCACCGGTTGCCTGCATGAGGACGGCCTGTCCGACACATCAGACGGTTTCGGCGGCGGACGTACACGCGAGCGCAAGCTCGAGATCATGCGCGACAGCTGCATCGGCAGCTATGGCGCGGCAGCGCTGGCGCTGTCGATCCTGGCGCGCTGGAGCGCGATCGTCGAAATCGAAGACCCCGCCCCTGTTTTCGCCGCCCTCGTCGCCGCTCATGTCGGCTCGCGCGCACTGATCCCCGCCTTCATGCAGAACCTGCCCCAGGCCCGCGCCGACGGCCTTGCCGCCGGCGTCGGCACAGTCGCCGACGGGGCAGTGATCGCCGCCCTCGCCATCGGCGCCGCAGGCCTGCTGTTCCTCGGGCTCAGCGGCGCGGTCGTCGCGGCGTTGTGCCTCGCCCTCCTCTTCTTCGCCTTCAGAAAGCTCTGCCTCGCCCAGATCGGCGGCCAGAGCGGCGACACCATCGGCGCTCTGCAGCAAATGGCCGAAATCGCCCTGCTGTTTGTCGCATCCGCCATCCTTGCTTGATTCTGTTTTGGAGTATTCACTGCCATGGCCTTCAAATCGCTCAATGAATTGCGCCAAGCTTGCCTCGACCTGCCGGCCGGCAGCGACGCCGCAGCGGATGCCGTCGCCCGCCGCCAGGACACGCTGACCAAGCCGCGCGGCAGCCTCGGCAAGCTCGAACAGATCGCCGCCTGGCTCGGCCGCTGGCAGGGCCGCGAGATGCCGAGGCTCGACGAGGTCAAGGTCATCGTCTTCGCCGGCAACCATGGCGTCACCGCCCAGGGCGTGTCGGCCTATCCGTCGGAGGTGACGGTACAGATGGTCGCCAACTTCGCCGGCGGCGGCGCTGCCATCAACCAACTCGCCCGCCTTGCCGGCGCCGAACTCGCGGTCATCCCGCTCGAGCTCGATCGCCCCACGGGTGACTTCACCCAGACGGCGGCCATGGACGAAGCCGATTTCCTCGCCGCCGTCTCGACCGGCTATGACGCGGTGACGCCTGATCTCGATCTCGTCTGCTTCGGCGAAATGGGCATCGGCAACACCACACCCGCCGCGGCCATCGCCGCAGGCCTGTTCGGCGGCACCGGCCGCCAGTGGGCCGGCCGCGGCACGGGCGTCGACGATAGTGGCCTGGCCCGCAAGTTCGCCGCCATCGATGCCGGCCTCGCCCGTCATGCCGCCACGCTCGCCGATCCGCTGGCTGTCGCCGCCAATCTCGGCGGCCGCGAACTCGCCGCCATCCTCGGCGCCACGCTGGCCGCGCGCCACCACAACGTGCCCGTCCTGCTCGACGGCTTCGTCGTCACGGCAGCAGCTGCCCCCTTGGCAAAACTCCACCCAGAAGGCCTTGCCCACACGCTGTCGGCCCATGTCTCCGCCGAGGCAGGCCATCGCCAGCTGCTCGAAACCCTGAAGCTCGCGCCGCTGCTCGACATGGGGATGCGGCTCGGCGAAGGTTCGGGCGCCTGCGTGGCCGTCAATCTCGTCCGTTCGGCGCTGGAATGCCACGCCAGAATGGCAAGCTTCGCCGAGGCCGGTGTCACCGAAAAATAGTTAGGCATTCCGCAGGAAGGCGGTCGCACATCTCAAGCCTAGAAATCGATTTCTTCGTTTGACAAAACGATAGAAGAAAATTCTTCATACAAGCGCAGAGGCAATCCACCTCTGCCTCTACCTGAAACAGGCCCGCAGCTATGTTGCGGCAAAGTTTAGCCATTTGCCGCTTGTCTCAGGAGAATGCCCCCATGAAACGTTTCCTTCTTGTCGGCGTAGCACTTGCCGCCATGCTCGCCGGCCCACTGCAGGCGTCTGCCGCCGACAAGCTGCTCAACGCGTCTTACGACGTCGCCCGCGAACTGTTCGCTGCCGAGAATGCCGCCTTCATCGCCAAGAATCCGGGTGTCACGCTCGACCAGTCGCATGCCGGCACCTCCAAGCAGGCACGCGCCATCGTCGAAGGACTTGAAGCCGACGTCGTCACCTTCAACCAGGTCACCGATATCGAGTTCCTGGTCAAGAACGGCTTTGTATCAGACGACTGGAAGAAGGATTTCGCCAACCAAGCCTCGCCCTTCTATTCGCTGCCGTCCTTCCTCGTCCGCGCCGGCAACCCCAAGGGCATCAAGGACTGGTCCGACCTGGTCCGCGACGACGTGAAGGTCGTCTTCCCCAATCCGAAGACCTCGGGCAATGCGCGCTATACCTATCTGGCGGCAACCGCCTACGCCAAGGAAGCATTCAAGGGTGACGAGGCCAAGGTCAAGGAGTTCGTGACCAAGCTGTTCGACAACGTGCCGGTGTTCGACACCGGCGGCCGCGCCGCCACCACCACCTTCGTCGAGCGCAACATCGGCGACGTGCTGATCACCTTCGAGGCCGAGACCCGCTCGATCGCCAAGGAATATGGTTCCGACAAGGTCGAGAGCGTCATCCCCTCGGTCAGCCTGCTCGCCGAATTCCCCGTCGCCATCGTCGACAAGGTCGTCGACAAGCGCGGCTCGCGCGATCTGGCAAAGTCCTATCTCGATTTCCTCTACACGCCGGAAGGCCAGCGCATTGCCGCCCAACACGGCAACCGTGTCCACGAGCCTTCGGTCGCCACCGAATTCAAGGAGCAGTTCCCCGATGTTCGCCTGGTCACTGTGGAAGATGTCTTTGGCGGCTGGGACAAGGTCCAGAAGGAACATTTCGGTTCCGGCGGCCTGCTTGAAGAGATTTACGGCGAGCGTTGACCTCAGTGCATGACCCCGGAAATCAATATCGATTTTCGGAAGAGGATCATGCACAACTCAGACTGCTACGGGGTCCTTTGCGCGTCCAACAAGGACGCGCGGCACCGTCGTCGTTATCGTGGAGAATTGGAGAGCCGGCCATGCCGGCTTTCCGCATTGTTGTATCCGGGAAGGCATTTCAGTGGCGCGCCGCATTCTGCCGGGGTTTCCCCTGGCACTGGGGATAACCCTCGTCTACGTCTCGATCATCGTCGTGCTGCCGCTCGGCGCGCTGGTGTTCAAGGCGGCCAGCCTCGGCTTCGAGGACTACTGGCGCATCGTCTCGTCGCCGCGCGCGGTCGCCAGCTACCGGGTCACGGCCCTTTCGGCGCTCGCTGCCACTGCCTTCAACCTCGTCTTCGGCATGGCGCTGGCGTGGGTGCTGGTGCGCTACCGTTTTCCCGGCCGCCGCTTCATCGACGCGCTCGTCGACCTGCCCTTTGCACTGCCGACGGCGGTCGCCGGCATCGCCTTGACGACATTGTTCGCCGAAAACGGCTGGTTTGGACAGGCGCTTGCCCAGGCCGGCATCAAGGTTGCTTACACCCCGCTCGGCATCATGGTCGCCATGGCCTTCACCAGCCTGCCCTTCATCGTGCGCACCGTGCAGCCGGTACTGGAAGACCTCGACCCCGCACTTGAGGAAGCGGCCCAGACGCTCGGCGGCAGCGACCGGTCGATCTTCCTGCGCGTTATCCTGCCGCTGCTGGCGCCCGCGCTGCTGGCCGGCCTGTCCTTGTCCTTTGCCCGCAGCTTGGGCGAGTTCGGCGCCATCATCTTTATCGCCGGCAACCAGCCGATGTCGACCGAGATCACGGCGTTGCTCGCGTTCATCCGGCTCGAGGAATACGACTACCAGGCCGCTGCGGCGATCGCCTCGGTGCTGCTCATCACAGCCTTCCTAATGCTCGCCATCACCAACATCCTGCAGGCACGTGCCCTGCGCTACACGGCGAGGGGCTGAGATGAGCAATTCCGTCAAGGGCCGCCCGTCCCGCGTCGGCGACGCGCCGGCCTTCCGCCGCGCGCTCATCGGCATCGTGCTGACGCTGGTCGCCATCGTCATCGTCGCGCCGCTGGTCGTCATCGGCTACCAGGCCTTCTCGCAAGGTATCGCGGTCTATGCCGCCGCGATCGCCCATCCCGACACGCTGCACGCCATCGGCCTGACTGTGGTCACCGCGCTCATCGCCGTGCCCATCAACACCGCCTTCGGCGTTGCCGCCGCCTGGGCAATTACAAAGTTCGATTTCCCGGGACGCCGCTTCCTGCTGGTGGTGATCGAAATCCCGTTCTCCATCTCGCCCATCGTCGCGGGCGTCGCCTATCTCTTCGTCTACGGCCTGCAGGGCCTGTTCGGCCCGGCGCTGGAGCAGGCTGACATCAAGATCCTGTTCGCCCTGCCCGGTATCGTGCTCGCCTCGATGTTCGTCACCGCTCCCTTCGTCGCCCGTGAGCTGATCCCGCTGATGCAGGCGCAAGGGCGCGATCTGGAAGAAGCCGCGACATCGCTCGGCGCGTCGGGCTGGCGTACCTTCTTCTCGGTCACCCTGCCCAACATCCGCTGGGCGCTGCTCTATGGCGTGGTGCTGTGCAATGCGCGCGTCATGGGTGAGTTCGGCGCCGTGTCGGTGGTGTCAGGCAATATCCGCGGCCAGACCAACACGCTGCCGCTGCATATCGAACTGCTCTACCACGACTACCAGACCGCGGGCGCCTTCGCCGCGGCCTCGATCCTGGCCCTGCTCGCCGTCGTCACCCTCGCTGCCAAGGTGCTGCTCGAGCGCCAAGGCGCCGGCCGCGCCCGTCGTCGCCCCGCGCTTGCAGCCCCCGTAGCCGCACCCAAGACCGCTTCCGCTGAGGTTCCGTCATGAAAATCCGCCTCGACAACGTCGTGAAGACCTTCGAGACCTTCCGCGCCGTCCATGGCGTCTCGCTTGAAATCGAGAGCGGCGAACTGGTGGCCCTGCTCGGACCTTCCGGCTCGGGCAAGACCACCATCCTGCGCATGGTCGCCGGCCTCGAATATGCCGACGCCGGCCACATCTATTTCGGCGCCGAGGATGCCACCGACATTCCGGTGCGCGACCGTGGCGTCGGTTTCGTCTTCCAGCACTATGCGCTGTTCCCGCATATGACGGTTGCCGAGAATATCGCCTTCGGCATGAAGGTCTCGAAGCAGCGCCGCGACAAGACTGCCATCGATGCTCGCGTCGCCGACCTGCTGCGCCTCGTCCAGCTCGAAGGCCTGGCCGAACGTTTCCCCGGCCAGATTTCAGGCGGACAGCGCCAGCGCGTCGCCCTTGCGCGAGCGCTCGCCGTCGATCCCAAGGTACTCTTGCTCGACGAACCTTTCGGTGCGCTTGACGCCAATGTCCGCCGCGACCTGCGCCGCTGGCTGCGCGAGATCCATCAGGAGCTCGGCATCACCACTTTGTTCGTCACCCACGACCAGGAGGAAGCGCTCGACCTCGCCGACCGCGTCGTCATCCTCGACAAGGGCCAGATCGTCCAGCAGGGCACGCCCGAAGAGGTCTGCCGCAACCCCGCATCCGCCTTCGTCATGAATTTCCTCGGTGACACCAACCGCATTTCCGCAGCCGTGGCCGGCGGCATAGCCCGCCTTGGCGAGGCACAGATCCCCGCCCCCGGCTTTGCTGACGGCCCGGTCGAAATCTTCCTGCGCCCGAGCGATCTCAGCTGGAGCAGCAGCGGCGCCGGCATCCCCGCAACCGTCGCCCGCGTCATCGACCGGCCTGCCGGACGGCGCATTCTGGCGCTGACGGCAACGGGCGAAGCCGTCGAACTCGACGTCGCGCCTGAAACCCAGGTCAGTGCCCGCGAGCAGGGCATCATCACCATCGAACGCGCCAGGGTATATGCGGCAGGCTGATTCTGCCGCGAATAGGGTCAAAACCCGCAAAACTTACGGAAAATCAACGCGTTTCGGCTTGTATATCAAGTCTGTGGAATTTATCTCTGGTGAAGGCCGGAATGCGATGGGGACGAATCGTTATCCTCGGCAAGCAACCTCACGCTGCGACTGGCAGCAGGAAGCCGATGACACGCGTTCGCCATGCTGACTAAAAAAGGCAAATACGGCCTCAAGGCCCTCGTTCACCTATCCCAACTGCCTGCCGGCCAGCTCGCTTTCGTCGGCGACATCGCGACCACCAACAAGATACCGAAAAAATTCCTCGACGCGATCCTAGGCGAACTCCGCAACGCCGGTTTCGTCCAGAGTCGTAAGGGCAAGGACGGCGGCTACCGCCTCGCCAAGCCTGCCGCCGAGATCAAGATCGGCCATGTCGTGCGTGTGCTCGACGGCCCGCTGGCACCGATCCCTTGCGCCAGCCGGACCCAGTACCAGCCCTGCGACGACTGCGACGAGGCGACCTGCCAGATCAGGCACATGATGCTCGAAGTTCGCCAGGCGATTGCCGGCGTGCTCGACAATCGCAGCCTCGCGCAGGTGCGCGACGCTGCCAATGACGACATTCTGAGCGACGCCCTGAACCACGCCTGACCGTGCCGGTCAGACAATGCGGCGCAGCACCACCGGCCGCTTGCGCAAATGGGTCGGCGCGGGATCATGGCGGCGAAATGCCTTGCGCAATGCCGGTATGACCTGACGCCCGAAGGCCTCAACCGCATCGGCATCGTCGAGCCCGTGGACGATGAAATCGCTCACTCCGAGTTCGACAAAGCCAGCCAGCACAGAAACGACGTGCTCCGGTTCACCCGTCAGCTGCCAATCCTGCTGCCCGCCCTCGCCAGCTTGCACATGCCCGACATGCACCGGCAAGGAGAAGCGGATGCGCTGGGCCCGACCGAACGGTTCGGCAGCAACCCTCACGCGTTCGATCAGCCGCAACGTGTCGTCGAAGCCACCCACCGGCAGCTCGAACCTGTCGGCGTGCCGGCCCGCGATCTTGAGCGCCGTGCCAGACAATCCGCCGAGTTGCAGCCGGATCACTGCGCCTTCGGCTGCCTTCATCGGCACGAAACCGCCATGGATGCGGTAGAACAGGCCCTCATGGTCGAAGGGCTGCGCATTGCTCCACAGCCGCTTGAGCAGCATCAGATATTCGTCGGTGCGCCCCAGCGTGGCGACGAGACCGCTGTCGTCATTGATCTCGCGCAGGTCGCGGCTTGGCGGCACCCGCAATGCCAGCCGGCCAGAGCCGATCTGGTCGAAGGCCGCAAACTGCCGGGCAGCCATCACCGGCGCCACGATTCCAGGCCAATGCGAGACGAGCACACCGATCGACTGCGTGCTGCGCAGCGCAAGCGACGCCAGGTCCATATTGGCAAGCAGGCCGCCCATGTCGTCGATGAGAACGCAGTCGAAGCCCGCCCTTTCGAGCTGGCGCAGCCTCTGCACGGCAACCGCCGTGTCTGAAAAGAAGGAAGAGTGAAGTTCGTCCTTGTCGGCAACGCCGCCCGGGCAATGGGTGAAGTCGATCTGCATCGCAAACTCCTTCATCTTGTCAGGAACAGTTATTGGCGCCGCCCGCCGGTTCACGCGCTACTCTGGAAAACCTTCTTCAGTTGGGTTGAGATGATATAGCGCGCCCGCCTCCGGGCACGGGGTGGCCCTAGTGGACCAGACCGACGACGACGGCCGCGGTAAAGCCGAACGACACCGTGAAGAACAGATACGACGCGATCTGCGCAATGCTGGCAGGGCTGCCGGCCGCAGCTGCCGTCCTGCCGACGCGGCTGTTCGAGAGATACTGGGTCTGTGCCATCGCAATCTCCATCATGCCGTTAGTCTATAAAATTAATAGACTTTGTCGATCGCTAATTTTGGCGAGATTGTGGAACGGCTTTGCCCTGCCACAGCTGGGCGGGAGCAATTTTTCTCTTGCGAGAATGATCTGCCGACTACCGGTTGAGCGCTGAAGCGCCGCTGCGGCAGGACGCATGAACTCAAAAACATCATTACATAACAGATGGATAGCCGAAATCCAGTCGCCAAAAGATTACAGTTTTGGGCCGAATTCGACGACAGGAGGGAGGCAAAAAAAATGTCCCGAAGGCACTGTTGGCGCCTTCGGGACCGGACGAAATACGGCTAGCCGGCTCAGTAATAGCCGCGCGGGCATTCTGCCAGATAGGTGCGACCATAGCGGTCGCGATAGCGGCAGCGGTTCGGCTCGTTGGCCCGGCCGATCAGGGCGCCGGCAACGGCACCGACGGCGCCACCGACGAGCGCGCCTTCAGCCCGGTTTCCGGGTGCGGCAACGGCACTGCCGATCGCCGCGCCGCCAAGACCGCCAATGGCTGCACCCTGTTCGGTCTGCGAGCAGGCTGCCAGCGGCACCAGAAGTGCAAGACTCAATACGAGTTTCATCATCACCAATAACTCCCGAAAATGTGTCCCCGCCTCGCCTACAATGCGCGGCGGCGAAAAACGATCCATCGCGCCTCTCCAGCGCGTGGACCACTAAGTCCCTTCAACCCAAGGCATGCCAAGGCAATCGGGCAGCATTCGGGCAGCTCCGATCCGCAACTGCCGCGATGAACCGGCTTCGAAACGAGCCGCTTCCAGCCCGTCGAATTACGCTGACCTATGCCGTCTTGCTCTTCCGCCCCGCCTGTGACGGACGCCGGACCTTCCGTTTGGCGGCCTTGAGCGGTACCGCGGGCGCGTCAGTCAGGGCGCCGATGGTGGCGCCGGCCATGTTGAACGCCGCAAAGTCGGCGTTGAGGTCGCCGGCAAGCTTGTCGGCATCCCCGGCAGCACCGTCGGTCCACAGCACCACCCCTACCCTGAGCGATGGCTTGGCACGTTTCAGACGCCGCACCAGAAAGCGGCCATGGTGAAGCGAATCGGCATTCAGGAAGCCGATCACGGCTGTATGCACGCCTTCGAGCGGCAGGCTTCTGATGCTGGACGGTTCGACATCGGCATGGTTCGCCGTGGCAACAGTCGCGCCCTGCACCGTCAGCACCTGCGCCAGCATGGCCGCGGCCGCGTTGTCGAGCTCGCCGCGCCCGCCAATGCACAGCACCGCCTTCCCCGCACCGTCGGGCAGTTCGTCGGCCGGCTCGCCATCGTCCTGCGTCACATCCTCGGGCGCGTCGTCCTCTTCATCCGCTTCTTCGCCGGCGATTTCGTTCAAGTTGGCCACCAGCACCACGGCACTGGCGGCGACGCGCGTCCGCTGCTCGTCGGTCAGGGCACCGCGCGCCCGGTCGAATTCGCCAAGCAGCAGGGCCGGAATGGCGACATTGCCGTAGAAGTCGACGAGATATTCAGTCTCGAGCATCTCTTCGGCGTGATCAGTCGCCTCATCAGGATCTCCTGCCAGAAGGCGCTGGTATAGCCGCTCCTTGGGGTCGAGCACCGGTTCGTTGCCGAACAGAACTTCAAGGAACTCGAACTGTGGCACGTGTTTTCCGAGCACCACCAGGCAGACGGTCAGCGGCGTCGACAGGACCAGTCCGACCGGTCCCCACAACCAGGTCCAGAAGATCGCGGCGACGATGATGGCGAGCGGCGAAAGGCCGGTTCTCGAGCCATACAGCCAGGGCTCGAGCACATTGTTGATGACCAGTTCCATGGCGATGAACAGTGCCGCGGCCCACAGCACGAGCGACCAACCGGGGGCAACCGCAATCGCCAGGAACAGCGGCAGGATCATTGCGATCGCCGGCCCGATATAGGGCACGAAGCGCAGCACGATGGCGAGCAGGCCCCACAGAATCGCATTCGGAATGCCGAGCAGCCAGAGGCCCATTCCAATCGGAACGCCATAGGCGACATTCACCACCAACTGCATCAAAAGGTACTGACCGACCCTTCGCCCGGCATCCTGCAGCGCTTCGGTCGTCCGGTGCAGGTCGCCATAACCGACGAGGCGAATGAACCGGTCGCGCAAATCCTCGCGCTCCAGCAGCATGAAGATGACGACGACGATGACGAGGCCAGCCGTCGCCAGCGGTCCGATCAGCGGCGTGATCAGGTTCATAAGCGTTTCGATCGGCTTTTGCGGTGTGAAGATCTCGACCAGCAGCGGGTCCGGCCGGGATGGATGGGCCGCGGGCGCGAGATTGTCTTCCGGCTTATCGATCTCCTGGCCAACGCGCTCGATGACCCCGCTCAGCCTGTCGATGATCCCCTCTCCGCTGCCGCTTTCCTTGAGCGCGCGCACCTTGTTGAGGATGTTCGACTGATAGGTCGGTACGTTCTGCGCGACCTCGCCGATCTGCGAAACCACCACGAAGCTGAACACCGCGACCACGCCGAAGGCGGCCAGCACGCAGGCAATCACCGAAACCAGCCTGGGAACACCGAACCGCCTGAGCCAGCTGGCGATCGGCGCAAGCGCGAAGGTCAACAGCACCGCGATCGCAAGCGGCAGGAACACATCGCGGGCAAAATACAGGATCGCAACGACAGCTGCTGTGGCCGCGAACGGCGGCAGCGCCGTCCTGGACTGCGGCTGAAGCAACGGTGGCTGTCCAGAACCGAGGCCTCGAGTTTTCGGAATTGCCTCCACCACCTGCAACCTCCTGGCCCTGAAACCGCTTCGCGCTGATGACGAGCAACCATTCGTGACAGGAGACGTCACGAGCACGCTGTCATGTCGTGCCGCATAGTCGCGGCAGATGGGCCGCATTTGCAATGGCCCGCAAGTCTGCCGCCAGAAGAAGCGCCGGCCATCAGCGGAACGTTCATGCCAAGGGCGCAAGTGCCTGCGAGGGGCGGAGCTCGGATCGCCGGGGCAAATGCTCAGGTCGGAGCGAAACGTGCTTGCCAACTGGCTGCCCCGCGCCCGACGGACATTTGCGCATTGGCAATGCTGAATCCGGCACGCTAGGCAAGATGCAGTCCGATTCGCTACCGACAGGTCCGCCATGAACAAGGCCGCAGCTTCATTTGCCCTCGTTGCCGTGCTGGCGGCCGCACTGACGGCACTCAGCCTCGCCGTTGCGCGGCACGGCTATCCCTTCGGCGTCATCGGCGTGCAGCGCCTCGACGGCATCGCCAGCGCCGATAGCTTCATTCCGCTGGCGGCGATCTACTTCCTTGCCGCGATGCTGATGATGATCCTGCCGCTCAAGGCGGCGAGTATCGTCCTGGTCAATGCTGCCGACACCATCCACTGGATCGTCATCGCCCTGTTCGCCACCATCGTCGGCTGCCTCGCGGCGCGCTGGGTATTCGGCCAGGCCAGTGCGCCTTGGGCCCTGCTCGACTGGCGCTACCTGTTCGTCGCCATCATTGTCGGCTGCCATCTCGCAATGAACGAACTGCGCCGTAACGTCCTGCTGCGCAGCCTCTTCTTCGCCCTCTTCGGCGTGGCAACGCTTGCCTGCCTGTTCTGGTCGTTCCGAATTTGAGGCAGCGCAGGGCCGACCAGAAATAGGACTCCAAGCGACTTCAACCCAATTGAAGCAACAGTCACAGCGGTTTGAAATCTTTGGAGAAGAAGTGGTGGGTGCGACAGGGATCGAACCTGTGACCCGCTGATTAAGAGTCAGCTGCTCTACCAACTGAGCTACGCACCCACTCGCGACCGGTGAACCGACCGTGGCCGCATATAGCCACACCATCCGTTGCTGTCCACCCATGTCCGCCAAGAAAGATGCAGCAATCGGCAGTGGTACGCGATTGCCTGTGCAAAGCCTGGCGGCATTGCATCCGGACAAGGAGATCGACCATCCGCCCGCGCAATCATATGCGCGGCGTTCTAGTATTCGGCGGCTAAGGGAAAGAAGTGGTGGGTGCGACAGGGATCGAACCTGTGACCCGCTGATTAAGAGTCAGCTGCTCTACCAACTGAGCTACGCACCCACTCGCGACCGGTGAACCGACCGTGGCCGGCATATAGCCAAGGCATTTTCGCCTGTCCACCCCACCAGCCGCTTTTTCTTTCAGTCGGCAAAAATAGCTGGGTCAAACCAGCAGAACGCCCTCGGCCACCCTCACCGCGTGTCCGCCGATGCGCGCGGAAGCCAGCTTGCCGCCCGAGATCTCGAGCTCCAGCCTGATCCTGGACGGTCGCCCCATCTCGATGCCCTGTTCGATCCAGAATCGCTGCGCCCCATCGGTCGGCCTGTCGAACTCCATGATCGCCCCAGCAAAGGCGGCAGCCGCCGAACCTGTCGCCGGATCTTCGTAGGATGGGCTGCCTGGAACGATCATCCTCGCGTGGAATGCGTTTTCGTGCCCCACAGTCTCGCGACAATAGACATAGGCGCTGGCCACCGCCGAGTCGTTCTTGCGCGGCGAAAAGGTGAACCAGGCCTCGTTGTCGAATCGAATTCTCGCCGCAACCTTGGTGTCTGCCACCGGCACGGTGATGTAGGGAACGCCCGCAGACCACAGCGATACACGATGGTTCTCAAAGCCGATCTCGTGTGGCGCCAGTCCAAGGGCTGCGGCAACCGCATCGGTGCTGGCGGCCAGCGGCATCGGCTCGGGCAGTTTCGGCAGGTCGAATTCGGCAAACAGGCTGTCGCCAACCTTGTTCACGGCACAGCGCACCAGGCCGATATTCTCTTCGAGGACAAAAATGCCGGCAAGATCATTACCTTGCGCCATCTCGGTCAGCGCGATCGCCGTGCCGACGGTCGGGTGACCGGCAAACGGCATCTCGTAGTCAGGCGTGAATATGCGGACCCGTGCCTTGTGCTTCGGGCTTGCGGGCGGCAACACGAATGAGGTCTCCGACAGGTTGAACTCCCTGGCGATGACCTGCATCTGCGCCGTGCTCAACCCCTTGGCATCGACGACCACAGCGAGTGGGTTGCCGGCAAGCCTGTTTTCGGTGAAGACGTCATAGACAAAATACTTGCGTCCGCCCGTCATGTTTGCTCCTTCTGCGCCGGCAACATGAGCGAAATTTAATTTGAATTTCGGGACCACTCAGCCGATCTGTGATTTTAAAGCATGATCGTCAAACTGGCATCCCGGTTTCAGACAAGATCATGCTCGATCGAACCAGCTTAGAGCAGGCTCTAGGCGGATTTTCTGGGACCATCGAAAGGGTCTGGCTTGGACCAGCTGACAAATCGCCCGCAATCAGCGAGCACGCCATCGATAGAGGCAGCCCTCGGCCTCGACGGCAACGGCCGCGCCACGCGCCGCCGCCGTGGCTGGCTGTGGCTGCTGGTGGCGCTGGTCGCTGCGGCTTGCGCCTATGCCGGCTATTCCTGGTTCGCAACGCCTTCCCAGAAGCTTGTCTACACCACCCAGGCCGCCGAGACAGGCGACCTGACCATCGAGGTGTCGGCGACGGGCAATCTGCAGCCGCTCACCCAGGTCGACATTTCGAGCGAATTGTCGGGTGTCGTCCGCTCGGTCGCGGTGGTCGAAAACCAGCAGGTCAAGAAAGGCGACGTGCTCGCCTCCCTCGACACGACGCGGCTTTCCGCCCAGATCGAGCGTGCCCAGGCGTCCGCCAAGGCTGCCGCCGCCAAGGTCGAAGACACGCGCACCACCTTGTCGCAGAATGCCCAGGCGCTCACCCGCGCGCAGGAACTGGCAAGACGCGGCATGGCCACCACCCAGGCGCTGGAAGCAGCCACCGCCGAGCGCGATCGGGCGCAGAGCGCGCTCGACATGGCCGAAGCCAACCTCGCTATCTCGGAGGCCGATCTCAAGCTGCAGCAGGCCGACCTCGCCAAGAGCACGATTTATGCCCCCATCGACGGCGTCGTGCTGACGCGCTCGGTCAATCCGGGCCAGACGGTGGCGTCCTCCATGCAGGCGCCGGTGCTGTTCGTGCTCGCCGCTGACCTGTCCCAGATGGAGCTCAAGGCGGCGGTCGACGAGGCCGACATCGGTTCGGTGGCGAAGGGTCAGAACGCCCGCTTTACCGTCGATGCCTTTCCCGACCGCAGCTTCAAGGCGACGATCCGCGACATAGCCTATGCCGCTGTTACCACAGACGGCGTGGTCACCTACAACGCCTGGCTCGAAGTCGCCAATGACGAGCTGCTGCTGCGCCCGGGCATGACGGCGACGGTGTCGATCGTCACCCGGGAGGCCAAGGATGTGCTGACAGTGCCAGCCACCGCCTTCCGTTACCGCCCGGCACCTGTTGCCCGCAGCAGCGGATTCAGCCTGCAGAACCTGTTCCTCGGCCGTTCCAATCGCGGCCCGACCGATCGCAGCCGTCCAGCCTCGACGCCTACAGATGGCCTGCGCACGCTCTATGTGCTCAAGAACGGCGCGCCGGTCGCGGTCAGGGTCAAGCCCGGCTCCACCGACGGCGATCGCACCGAGATCGTCTCCGGGCTTGCGGTCGGTGATGCGGTCATCACCGCCTCGTCGTCCGCAAGGGCCAATTGAGCTGGTCGTGGAAACCCTGTGATGACCACCGCGCCGCTCATCCTCTTCGACAAGGTCTGGAAGACCTACGGCCAGGGCGAAGCCGAGGTGCGTGCCCTCGCCGGCATCGATATCGCCATCGCGCAAGGCGAGTTCGTCGCCATCATGGGCCCGTCCGGTTCCGGCAAGTCGACAGCGATGAACATTATCGGCTGCCTCGATACGCCCACCTCAGGGCGCTACGCCTTCATGGGCACAGACGCCGGCCGGCTCGACCGCAACCGCCGCGCCGTCTTGCGCAATCTCTACATCGGCTTCGTCTTCCAGGGCTACAACCTGCTGCCGCGCACCACGGCTGTGGAGAACGTCGAACTGCCGTTGATCTATCGCGGCGCAGCCGCGCATGAGCGCCGCGCGCTGGCCATGCAGGCCCTTGCCGAGGTTGGCCTCGAGGGTCGTGAGCACCACACGCCGGCCGAACTCTCCGGCGGGCAGCAGCAGCGCGTGGCGATCGCGCGCGCCATTGTCACTCGGCCCACCCTTCTTGTCGCCGACGAGCCGACGGGCAATCTCGACACTGCCCGCAGCCACGAGATCATGGATCTGCTGACCCGCCTCAACGAGGAGGCCGGGCTCACCATCGTCATGGTCACCCACGAGGCCGATATCGCCGCCTATGCCGGACGCACCATCGCCTTCCGCGATGGCCACGTCGCCTCCGACACCAGAAAGCTGGAGGCAGCATAAGTCATGATCTGGGAGACCGTCCGCCTCGCCCTCCGCTCTGTCCGCCGCAACGCGCTGCGCTCGTTCCTGACGCTGCTTGGCATCGTCATCGGCGTCGCCGCCGTCATCGCCATGCTGACAATCGGCAGCGGCACCACCGAGAAGGTCAAGGCCGACATCTCGCAGCTCGGCAGCAACCTTCTGATCGTCCGCGCCGGCCGTCCCGCCGCCCCCGGCTCAGGCCCGCAGCAGACCATCCGCCAACTCGGCGACAAGGAGGTCGCAGCCCTCACCGCCCATCTCGAAGGCGTACGTGCCGTCTCGCCGGCGTCGCAGAAGCAGGTGCGCGTCGTCTTCGGCACCGAAAGCCTGACCTCGTCCATCACCGGCACCGACAACGCCTATCTCGACGCCCGCGACTGGAAGGTCGCTTCGGGCCGGCCATTCAGCGAGTCCGAGGTGCGCGGCGGCGTCAATGTCTGCCTGATCGGCGAAACCTTGCGCCAGCAGTTCTTTGGCGCCGGCGATCCCGACGGCGCCGCCATCCGCGTCGGCCGCGTCAGTTGCAAAGTCATCGGCCGGCTCGAGCCGAAGGGTTATTCCGGCTTCGGCCAGGACCAGGACAATGTCGTGCTGATGCCGCTTCAGGCGTTCCAACGCCGCATCGCCGGCAACCGCGACATCGACAACATCTATGTCGCCGCCGATGACGTGACACCGACCTCGGTCGTCCAGACGCGGATCGAGGACATCATGCGCGACGTCAGGCGCGTCACCGCCGACCGCGAGGACGATTTTTCCGTCCGCGACATGACCCAGATCGCCGATGCGATGGCCAGCGCCACCGCCACGATGACCGGCATGCTCGGCGCTGTCGCCGGCGTCAGCCTGCTCGTCGGCGGCATCGGCATCATGAACATCATGCTGGTGTCGGTCACCGAACGCACCCGCGAGATCGGCATACGCCTCGCCATCGGCGCGCATGAAAAGCACATCCTGATCCAGTTCCTGGTCGAGGCAACCGTGCTGTCGCTGCTCGGCGGGCTGATAGGCATCGCCATCGGCCTGACGCTGGCGGGCGTCGCCTCGCTGGCGCTATCCATCCCGTTTGCGCCGAGTCTGGCGGTCGTGCTGCTTGCCGTCGGCTTCTCGGCGTTGATCGGCATGGTGTTCGGTTTCTTCCCAGCGCTGCGCGGCGCGCGCCTCGATCCGATCGAGGCGCTCAGGCACGAATAGCCGAAGCTACTTCTTCAGCAGCGTGTTTGCCGTGCCTTCCTCGACCTGGTCGATGACAAGCAGCTTGACCGGCTCGGCACCGACATTGGCGCCCTGATGCCACGTGCCGAGCATCTCGACGATGAAGTCGCCCGTCTTGTAGCTGGTGCTCTTGCCGGTTTCGGCATTGGTCACCTGCAGTTGGCCCTCGAGCACATAGGCGTAGCGCGCCGACGGGTGCATGTGCACCGGCAGCGACGCCCCGGGCGGGATCTCGAAGGAGGAGACCAGCACCTGCACGTTCTTCTGCGGCAGCACGATCGGCTGTCCGTTCGCGGTCACCGTCGTCGACGCCAGCGGCGTCACGACAACCTTGGCAGCAGGCGTGTTGTCGAGAGCATGGGCACTGGCGCTCAGAGCCAGCGCAATGGCGCCAGCGAAAAACCTTGCACGTGCTGGAAAGCTGGCCATCGAATCCCCCCGAAATGCCGCACAAGGTCTGCGGCAACTTGTGACCCAGCGGCATGCGGCCCGCAAGGGCTTCGGCAGGTCGGCGACGGCTGGTGGCGTCAGCCGCGTGAAAAATGCCATTCCACCAGCGCGGGCATATGCGGCATCAAATTGTCGGGCAGATCGTCCATGCCGCGGATGATGACAGGCCCTTCGATCTCGGGCTCCGCATCGGCCGCCACAAAGCGCTCGATGCGCGCGGCCACCTCGTCGGCGGTCTCAGTGAGATGGTAGCAGCGCACGATCGCCGTGCCGGTGTCCCCAGACAGCGCATAACAGCGTTCTTCGCCGCGAGCCTCGCCAAGCTCGAGCCCGGTCTCCTCGCGAACCTCGCGCGCCATGTTGTAGTCGAGGTCGACGAGCCCATCACAAAAGTCTTCCGGCTCGAACGAGCCGGCGGCGAAATAGACCTTTCCCGCATTGACCGTATGCGCGCCCATGCGGATCGCCACCAGCGCATTGTCGCTGGAGATCAGCATGGCGTGCGCGAAGGAATGTTCGGCACTGGTGAGCGGTTTCAGCTTTCGCCACAGCATGAAGGTCGAGAAGCGGACGGCGTGGCAGCGACCCACGAGCCGGTTGTCGCCATAGGCAAGCTCCGACAGGAGGACCACCGTGCCGTCGAACATCGCCGGCGTCAGTGCCTTTTCAGCCGCCCAGTTGGCCAAGATCGCCTCGGCATTGTCGCGCTCGAACGGGTGCGGCTCGGCATCGAGGCGCACGTCGACGACGTCGACCGGCAGGATCTGGTTGCGTGGAATGTCGAATGCCAAGGAAATCTCTCAGGTAATGCTCAACGTCACCGCAACCGGGCAGTGGTCGGAGGCCTTCGGCCGGTCCCAGCCGGCGCGCGGATAACGGTCCACCTCTTGCCCCGGCGGGAAGATGGTGCGCCAGGGCTGGCCGCGCCGCACGATGTCGGGCACCGCCTGCTCGTTCGTCCGTGCCAGCGACGGCGAAAGCAGGATGTAGTCGAGCTGGCACAGATGCCGTTCCAGCGGTCCACGCGTGTGATAGAGTGTCCAGCGGTCCATCTCCTGTCGCCGCGCGACAACGTTTTCGGCAAAACCATCGGCGAGGAACACGTCGAGGCAGGACGCCGTCTCCTGAACCGGCGTGAAGCCGTAGCCCTGATAGGCATCGCCCGAGATCACCAGCCGCTCGCGATAGTCGTTCATGTCGCCGCAGATCACCCAGCGCTTGTCGGCTGCATGGTCCTTGCCGAAACGGTCCTCGATGATCCGCCGGACGGCCTTGGCCTCGGCGACACGGATCGGCATCGTCGCGTCACGGCCGTTCAGCCCGTTGCGCGGCGAGCCCATCGACTTGAAGTGCACCGAATAGATGGTCAGCGGCTTGCCGCCGATCTTGACGTCGATCTCCAGGCAGTCGCGCCGGAAGATGCGCTCGAACGGCTCCTGGCCGAGACTGGCGAGTTCCGGCGTATGCAGCCCGAGCTCCTCGAAGGTGACATGGGCATGGCTGGTCATGCGCACGAACTCGATCGGTTCGCCATGCGCGGTCTCATTCCGCATCATCACCGCAACGTCGATGCCGCGCGAATCATTCCCAGAGGTGGTGTATTTGTGCTGGTAGCCTTGCCCCACCATCTTGAACAGATAGCCGTATTCGAAGGCCTTCAGCGCTTCGATGTTGTCGACTTCCTGCAGGCAGATGATGTCGGCGCGGGTCTCGGCGATGGCCAAGGCCGTCAGCTGGCGCATGTCGTCGGCATGCGCGATCGCGCGCGCCTGCTCAAGCAGCCGATACTCAGCCTCGCTATGGATTTCGAACAGGGCAAGTGTCCGGTCCTCGTTGAGCTGATTGCGGTAGCCGGAATAGTCGAACCTGTTCATCAGGTTCTCGACATTGAAGGTGGCAAGGCGCAGCGACATGCGCCGAGCATTGCCTTCATGTTGGCCCAAACACAAGAGCCCAGCCCACAAGCCCACGGGAACTCGGCGTTCATTTCCCGTTCAGGCTGAAAGGCGGAATATGCCTGATCTCCATCGAAATTTGGGGGCATGGAGCCTTTGGGATTCGGACTCAGGAGACGATCATGAACCTCTCATCCCTTGCACGTTCCGGGCTCGTCGCGCTCGGTCTCGTCACCGGCCTGCCGCTGGCTGCGTCGGCTTCGCCAGCCAGCCTGGGCCAGATGCCCTCAATTGTTCCGCAGGCGACGCAGAATATCATCCTCGCCCAGAGCCATTTCTGCCCGCCCGGAAGCGGATGCTATGGCCGCCGTGATGGCCGGCGCGATGGTTGGCGTGGCGACGGTTGGCGCCACAAAAACTGGAGCGGTGACCGTTGGCGGGACGACTGGCGCTGGCGCCACCGCCCGCACCGCCGCCATTTCAGGAGCGGCATCTATCTGAACTTCGGCATCCCTGCTTACCGCTACTACGAGCCGCGCTACTACCAGCCACGCTATGTCCAGCCGCGCCGCGTCTATCGTGGCGGCGGCTCGCCGCACGTCCAGTGGTGCTACGACCGCTATCGTTCGTATCGGGCCTGGGACAACACCTTCCAGCCTTATAACGGTCCGCGCCGGCAGTGCTGGTCGCCCTATAGCTAGGCGAAGCCGAAACAACGGAGACGGCGTCGCACCTGCGGCGCCGTTTTGCTTCAAATATGACTTCAGGCTAATAAACAACAGCTACAAGCTGTTGTTTACGTATCATGTGTAGAACCAAGAATACCGGGAGGATTTCTATTCTGGGTTGAAATTACATGACGGCAGACAACGCCGAGATTGCCGAAAACGAACTGCGCCGGGAGCGACGCAACCGCGTCCTCAAGGGCGCTGCGATTCTGACCGGCATCACCAATTCGGAAACCCGCTGCACCATCCGCAACATGCATACGAACGGCGCCGAGATCAAAATCCCCGCGGAAAGCCGCGTCCCCGACCAGTTCCTGCTCTATGTCCCCGTCGACGGCATCGCTTATCGCTGCATCGTGCGCTGGCGCAAGGCCGACCGCCTCGGCGTCCAGTTCGAAGGCACCGAACCCAAGCCGCACTGGCATTACGGCTGAACCCCCGATTCCCAGTCGATAAAAAAGGCCGGCAGATTGCTCCACCAGCCTCTTTTTGATTTTCGAGCCAATCGCCCTGCCGAGCCTGGGGCCGGCAGGGTGACGCGGACTTCCTAGTTCTTGGCCTCGTCGACCAGCTTGTTCTTCGCGATCTCCGCGCGCCCGCAGGGCGTAGCCCGAGGACGCGTAACGAAGGAGACCTGGATCGTCTCAGTTCTTCGCCTTGTCGACCAGCTTGTTCTTGGCGATCTCCGCGCGCCCGCAGGGCGTAGCCCGAGGACGCGCAACGAAGGAGACCTGGATCGTCTCAGTTCTTCGCCTTGTCGACCAGCTTGTTCTTGGCGATCCACGGCATCATCGCGCGCAGCTTCGAGCCGACTTCCTCGATCTGGTGGCTGTCGTTCATGCGGCGGATTCCCTTGAAACGAGCGGCGCCCGAACGGTATTCCTGCATCCAGTCGGAGGTGAACTTGCCGGTCTGGATGTCCTTGAGGACGCGCTTCATCTCGGCCTTGGTCTCTTCGGTGATGATGCGCGGGCCGGTCACGTACTCGCCCCACTCTGCGGTGTTCGAGATCGAGTAGTTCATGTTGGCGATGCCGCCTTCATAGATCAGGTCGACGATCAGCTTCACTTCGTGCAGGCACTCGAAATAGGCCATCTCGGGAGCGTAGCCGCCCTCGACCAGCGTCTCGAAGCCGGCGCGGATCAGCTCGACAAGGCCGCCGCAGAGGACGACCTGCTCGCCGAACAGATCGGTTTCACACTCTTCCTTGAAGTTGGTCTCGATGATGCCCGACCGGCCGCCGCCGACGCCGCATGCATAGGACAGGCCGAGATCGAGCGCGTTGCCCGAAGCGTCCTGATGCACGGCAACCAGGCACGGCACGCCGCCGCCCTTCTGGTATTCGCCGCGCACGGTGTGGCCCGGGCCCTTCGGCGCGACCATAATGACGTCGACGGTCGACTTCGGCTCGATCAGGCCGAAATGCACATTGAGGCCGTGGGCGAAGGCGATCGCTGCACCATCACGAATGTTCGGAGCGATCTCGTCGCGGTAGATGTCGGCCTGCAGTTCGTCAGGCGTCGCCATCATCATCAGGTCGGCCCACTTGGCGGCTTCAGCAACCGTCATGACCTTGAGGCCGTCGGCCTCGACCTTCTTGGCGGTCGCAGAGCCAGCCTTCAGACCAACAACCAGTTCCTTGGCGCCCGAATCCTTGAGGTTCAGCGCATGCGCGCGGCCCTGGCTGCCGTAGCCGATGATGGCGACCTTCTTGCCCTTGATCAGGTTGAGATCGGCATCGCGATCGTAATAGACACGCATTGGTGGGTTCCTTCCCGGTTTTTAAGTCAGAGGGCCTTGGGCCCGGTTTTCGCTCCATGAAGAGCAAGAAACTGCTGCGTTGCGCGCACGGCGTCGCCGTCGATCCCCGCCTCAGTCAATTCCAGCCGGTCGCCGAGCAGCAGACGGATCTGCACGTCGCGGGCGACCAGCCCAAAGAATGTCCGGAATGCCGTCTCGGCATCGTCGAATTCGAGCAGGCCCGCCTCGCGCCCCGCTTCCAGCACCGGCTTCAGCCTGCGCCCCAGCGCAAAGCGGCCGCGCTCCAGCACGATGGCGCCAAGGTCGCGCTTGTCCGATCCGGCATGCACGACGCCAACCCTATTAAGCGCGATCGAAGTGTCGCTCGAAATCACCCGCAGCCAGTCGGAAGCGAAACGTTCGAGGCTCGACGTCAGCGACGCCAGGTCCAGTCCCTTGCGGTCGACCGGCGGCACACGCACCTTCGAAGCCTGCCACTGCACGGTCGCGGTCAAAAGCCCGTCACGGTCGCCGAACCACTTGTACAGCGTTTCCTTGGAGCAGCTGGCGCGGCGCGCAACGGCCGTCATCGTCAGCCTGTCGCCCTCCTCGACGAGCAGGCGCAGCACCGCGTCGAGCACGTCCTGCTGACGTGCCGTCGGTCCCTCGCCTTCCATCATCTCAGTTGTCGTCTGCAACATCGTTCCAAGCCTGCCACGTCACGCCGGCTCGCTTCGAACAAGCCGTACCGTACGTTACGGTTCGGTTGATAGCGCAATTGAAGGCAGCCCTGCAATCGGATTCTTCGCATCGCTTGCAATTATCTGGTGACCGCCTTGACGGAAGCCGCCCCTGCGAAAACTTGCCGTCTGGCCGCCTCAGGAACCACCGAGATCGACGGTCTCGGCCAGGAAATCGAGCAGCGCCCTCACCCGCGCCGGCACCGGGCCGCCATTGCCAAGAAACACCGCGTGCACATCCTCGAGATCGCCGGGATTGGCCTCTTCGAGAACGTTGGCCAATCTGCCTGCCGCCAGATCGTCGCGCACCTGGAACGCGGCAATGCGCGCCAGTCCGATTCCGGCCAGCGCCAGTTCGCGCAACGCCTCGCCATCGCTGGCCTGGACGTTGCCTGTGGGCGTGACGTCCACGACAGCGCCGCCCTGCAGCACCGGCCATGCCGGCATGGTTCGGGCATAGGACGGCCCGAGCAGATTGTGCCGCTTCAGTTCGTCGGCGCTGCGCGGCATGCCTCGCATTGCGATATAGGCGGGCGCTCCGACGATCATCATCCGCGTCGCGCCAAGCTTGCGTGCGACAAGGCTCGAGCTTTTCATCGGTCCGGCTCTGATCGCCACATCGGCGCGTGCTTCCAGAAGATCGACGACAATGTCGGACAGGGCGATATCGACGGAGATCTCGGGATATCTTGCCAGGAACTGCGGCAACAGCGGCAGCAGGAAATGCTTGCCGAACGGCACGTTGGCGTTGACGCGCAGGCGCCCGCGCGGCGCCTCGCCGGCTGCCGCGCATTGTTCCGCCTCCTTGAGGTCGGCAAGGATGACGACGCTGCGCTCATAGAAGGCACAGCCCTCAGGCGTCAGTTGCAGCCGCCGCGTCGAGCGGTTGACCAGCCGCGTGCCGAGCCGGTTCTCCAGCCGCGACACCAGCTTGCTCACCGCCGAAGGCGACATATCAAGCGCGCGTGCCCCAGCCGAAAAGCCACCGCTCTCCACAGCCCGGACAAACACTTCCATTTCGCCGAAGCGGTTGACGTCCACGCGCGTCATTGTGAATTCACGTCACAGATCCTTCGCCAGAGCGACGTCTACTTCATCTAGTTGGCCGCGTCCATATCAAGGCTCTCACCGGAGACTTGGATGATGAAACAGAACACTGCACTGATCGTCGGCGCCCATGGCGTCATCGGCAGCAATCTCGCCAGCCACCTGGCAGCACTCGGCAACTGGGACATTGTCGGACTGTCTCGGCGCGGCGGTTCGAGCCAAGGCTCAGTCCGTCACATCGCTGTCGACCTGCTCGATATCAGGGACGCCAGGGAAACGCTCGGCGGCCTCCACGACGTCACTCACATCTTCTACGCGGCCTATCAGGATCGGCCGAGCTGGGCCGAGCTCGTCGAGCCCAACGTCGCCATGCTGCGCAATGTCGTCGACACGGTCGAACCGATCGCCAGGAACTTGCGCCACATCAGCCTGATGCAGGGTTACAAGGTCTATGGTGCGCATCTTGGGCCGTTCAAGACGCCGGCACGCGAGACCGACGCCAACCACATGCCGCCGGAGTTCAACGCTGACCAGCAGGATCTTCTCGAAGACCGGCAGGTGGGCAAGAGCTGGGGCTGGTCGGCGCTGCGTCCTTCGGTGGTCATCGGCCAGGCGCTTGGCAACCCGATGAATCTCGCCATCGCCATTGCCGTCTATGCTTCGATGTCGAGGGAGCTTGGCCTGCCGCTGCGCTTTCCCGGCAAGGCAGGCGCCTATGACAAGATCATCGAGATGACCGACGCCGGCCTGCTGGCGCGGGCCACCGTCTGGGCCGCGACAGACGAACGCTGTGCCAACCAGGCGTTCAACATCACCAATGGCGACCTGTTCCGCTGGAACGAGATGTGGCCGAAGATCGCCTCGAGCTTCGGCATTGAGACAGCCCCGCCCTTGCCGATGTCGCTCGACACCATCATGGCCGACAAGCAGCCGCTATGGGACAAGATGAAGGCTCGCCACGGCCTCGCCGACACACCCTATGCCGATGTGTCGTCATGGCGCTTCGCTGACTTCGTTTTTGGTTGGGACTACGATTTCTTCGCCGACGGCACCAAGGCGCGGCGTTTCGGCTTCCACGACTTCGTCGACACCGAGGAGATGTTCATGCGCACCTTCAGTGAGTTGCGCCAGCGCCGGATCATCCCCTGATCCGACGGGCCGCCGCCTACTGTCCGTAGGTTGCGAGATAGTACGGAGGAATGACTACCGGATACAAGGCGCCGGACAACGCCATGACAATCAGCGCCGCCAGCAGCGCGCCCACTCCGGCAGCACCTCCAAGCAAGGCCGTCCCCAGCGCGGGACGGCTGGCCAGAGAGCTCCAGTATGCCGCGCAACCGACATGGACGAATAGCGAGAGAACCCCGAGAAAATAGTAGGGCGCGAAGAACCAGTGCCAGGGCGGCGCAAAGAAGCCGGCGGCGGCAAAGCGAAAGTCAGTGTCGAGACCAAAGACTGTGCGTCCGGCGATGACGGCCCCGATATGGTTGACCAGGAAGAAGGCGAGATAGCCACCCGACGCCGCCTGTAGCCAGGCGACGGTTCCCGTTCGCCTCGCCCAACCGCGCACCAGCATGGTGAGCCCGCTGCCGACCTGCCACAGGATGAGGCAGACCAGCGCCACCTCGACGAAGGGCTGTCGATAGAGCTGCCGTGCTTCGGCCATGAAGGCTATGTGGGTCTCCTGCCCGCTCAGGCCGGCAAGATGATTGGCCATGTGCAGCAGCACGAACAGGCCGATGAACAGCGCCGACGCGCGATGCAGGCCGCGCAGCCTCGGGCGCGCCGGTAGATCTTCCATTCATCCCCCTCAGTCGGCCGCCGCATCGTCGGCCGCAATGCTGCAGAATGCCTGATCAGTTCAGCTTGACCAGGGCCACGCGCCGGTTCTTGGCCCGGCCTTCGTCATTGTCGTTGCTGGCGACCGGCGCCATCATGCCGGCACCCGCTGCAGTCAGCCGTCCGCCGTCGATGCCGAATTGCGAGACAAGCGCTGCTTTCACCGCAGCCGCCCGGCGATTGGACAGGTCGATATTGTAGTCGAACTTGCCCTGGCTGTCGGTATGCCCGACAACGGCCACCGCCAGCGCCGGGTTGTCACCCAGAAGCTTGGCGATCTCCTTCAGCGTCGGTCCTGACTCCGGCTTGATGTCGGCCTTGTCGGTGTCGAAAAAGATGCCGTAGAGCGAGATGCCGCCGCTGGTCGACAGTGTATCAGCCATCTTGGCTGCCTCCACCACAACCATCTTCTTGTCGCGCGCCTTGGGCTCCACCACGTGCACGATGGCGATGGTGCGCGCATTCAGCGCCTTGCAGTAGAGGTCGTCGAGCAGTTGGAAGGTCTGCACCGTGACATAGGCGTCGCCGCCGTCACGCGGCACCTTGGCGCTGAGATAGCGCTGGTCGGCAACCCCAGACGAGGCCACGCAGGCGGCATTGGAGAACGCCTCGACGCCGAGGTCGCTGTCGTAGAAGAAGTTCATCATCAGGCTCATGTCGCCGCCGCCGCTCGAGGCCGAGCGCGAAGCGTCGCCACCGCATTCCTCCTTCTTGCATTCGAACACGACCTCGCCGCCGGCCGCCTGCACCACGTCCTGGTAGTTGCGCAGCACTTCGAGCGGCGAACGGCCGTCCGGCAGCACATAGAACAGCCGGGTGAGCGTGCCTTCAATCTCGTCAGCCTTCTCCGGCTTGAACACCCTGTTGTTGTTCTTGTCGCGCTTGTCCGGATCGGGATCGGCCTTAAGCGGCGAAAGCGGCACGCTGAAATCAGTGTAGTCGAGCTTCTGGTGGTAGACGATGAACGAGCCTTCGTAGCGCTTGGCAAGCGCGTTGTCGGCGGAACCTTCGATGTCGGCGGAGGGCACCGTCGCATCGGCAAGAGCTGGCATGCAGCTGACGGCGAGCAATGCCAAGCCTGCCGCTGCCTTTCGAAATCCACGCACCATAAGTCCCCGCATCGCACGCTCCCCGGTTGAATGTGACGCAAGGTAGCCACAACCGCAGCATGGCTCAAGCAAGGATGCGAACTTGCCTTTCTTCGCTGCGCTCCGTCCAGTCCGCTTCCTTGAGTCCGGCCGACGCGAACGGATCGATCAGCGTGCCGGCGACAATCGAGGCCAGCAGTTGCGGCGCCGGCGGCAGCTTGGCGACCGTCGCCACCAGCCGGTCGCGCAGGAATGGCAGCAGCACCGAGTCGGACTGGTAGAATGGCGTAAAGGCCAGCGACAGCGCCTGGAACAGCCTGAGGTGCCGGCGCCGGGCGCGAACATAGGCCGTAAGCGCTGCCTCCGTGTTGCTTGCCTGCCGCAAGGCGTGCGCAAGTGCAGCAGCGTCCAGCAAGGCCATGTTGGCACCTTGACCCAGTTGTGGGCTGGTCGAATGCGCGGCATCGCCGATGACGGCAAGGCCCCGCGCCGCCGGCGGCAGTAGCGTGTGATGGCCATAGCGGGCCAGTGTCAACTGGTCGAAATCCTCAATCTGGTCGAGATAGGACTGGCTTTCAGGCCAATGCCCTGCCACCTCGGCCTTCCAGGCGTCCAGCCCAAGGGCCTGCACGCGCTCGGCATGCGCCGGCTTCAGGCTCCAGAAGAACGCCGCCATCTTGCGCCCGCCTGGCTCGGCGCGGCCGATCGGCAGCACCCCGATCATGATGCTGGCACGGCGATAGCGCTGGGTCAGCGAGTGTTTGTCGAAGCCTTCGCCCTGCCAGTCCAACGAAGCCCAGAACGCGCCATAGGCCAGCGGTTTCGGCTCGCCCGCGAGGCCGGCGCTACGCCGGATCTTCGACCTTGCGCCGGTGGCATCGACAACGAGGTCGAACGATCCAAGCTCCCGCCCTGCGGCGTCGACAAGCCGTGTCTGCTCGCCCGGAACCACGGCCTCCAGCTCGGCAGCGGTGACGATGTCGATGCCTTCGCCCAACACCGCCCGGTACAGCACGCCGAACAACGCCGCACGGTGGACAGCCAGGCCAAACCGCCCACCCGGCCGCTCATCGTAACGCACGTCGAGCACCGTGCGCCCGCTCACGGCATCGGTGCCGTGCAACCGGTCGATCCGGCTTCCAAGTTATGAGATTTCGCCCAACAGGCCGAGATCGGCCAGCACCGAAAGTCCGGTCGGCTGCAGGATCAGCCCGGAGCCCAGCGGCTTCGGCTCGACGAAGCGATCATAGACAGTGACCCGGTGCCCGTCGCGCTTGAGATAGAGTGCCGCTGCCAGTCCAGCAGGCCCGGCTCCGGCGATTGCGATGTGAAGTCTTCGAGTGCCCATCTGCCTTCCGTCGATGACGCATGGTTCACGGACGGAACATGTACTGGCAATGCTACTTTTTGCCCCGCGCCGGTCTCAGATCGACACCTGCGTGCCAACCTCGACCACGCGGCCGGTCGGGATCTGGAAGTATTCGGTCGCATCCGCCGCCGTGCGTGCCAGGCCGATGAACAGCCTGTCCTGCCACAAGGGCATGCCCGAGTTGGGCGACGCCTTCAGCGAGCGCCGCGACAGGAAGAACGACGTCGTCATGATGTCGAACTTCCAGCCCTGCTTGCGGCAGATGGCCAGCGCCTTGGGGATGTTCGGCTGCTCCATGTAGCCGAATTTCAGCTTCACCCGCATGAACAGCTCGTTGACCTGCTCCATCTTGACCCGCTCGCTGTCGGGCACCACCGGCTGTTGGGCCGTTACCACCGACAAGATGACGTTCTGCTCGTGCAGCACCTTGTAGTGCTTGAGGCTGTGCATCAGCGCAGTCGGCGCGCTGTCGGGATCGCTGGTCAGGAACACAGCAGTGCCCTGCACAAGATGCGGTTTCTTCTTGCCCAGATTCTCCGCCAGGAAATTGAGCGGAATCTCGTTCTTGCGCGTCTTGTCGAACAAATAGCGGCTGCCGCGTACCCAGGTCCACATGATCAAGGCGCTGGTGAAGGCCACCGCCAGCGAGGCCCAGCCGCCCTCGAACACCTTGACGATGTTGGAGGCGAAGAAGCCGACGTCGATCAGGCCGAATATCGCGGTCGCAACAATCGCCACAGCCGCCTTCCAGCGCCAGATGCGCAGCATCACCACCGAAAGCAGCAGCGTCGTTACCAGCATATTGCCGGTGACAGAGATGCCATAGGCTGAAGCCAAAGCGCTCGACTCGCCGAAGCCGACAACCAGCAGCATCACCACCAGCGCGAGGATCAGGTTGACCCGCGGCATGTATATCTGCCCCAGTGTCGTCTCGGAGGTGTGCTGGATCTCAAGGCGCGGCAGCATGTTGAGCTGCACCGCCTGGCGCGTCAGCGAATAGGCGCCTGTTATGACCGCCTGGCTGGCAATGACGGTCGCGGCCGTCGCCAGCACCACCATCGGGATCAGCATCCAGCCTTCGTTCATCTCGAAGAACGGATGGCCGACGGTACCGTTGTGGCTGAGCACGAAAGCACCCTGACCGACATAGTTCAGCAGCAGGCACGGAAAGACGATGCACAGCCAGGCCAGAACGATCGGCCTGCGGCCGAAATGTCCGAGGTCGGCATAAAGCGCCTCGGCACCCGTCACCGCCAGGAAGATGGCGCCGATGGTGACGAACGACACTTCCGGCTGGTTGGTGAGGAAGTTGACGATGTAGATCGGATTGACCGCCCAGAGGATTTCCGGGTCGTCGAGGATATGGACGACCCCCGAATAGCCGATGGCGATGAACCAGACGAGCGTGATCGGACCGAAGACGATCGCCACGCCGCTGGTGCCGAAGCGCTGCACCGAAAACAGCGCTGCCAGGATTACTAGGGTCAGCGGCACCACGTAAGGCTGGAACGCCGGTGTCACGACATTCATGCCCTCGACTGCCGACAGCACCGAGATCGCCGGGGTGATCACCGCGTCGCCATAAAACAGCGAAGCACCGACCATGCCGAGCGCCAGGATGATGCCGGAGCGCTTGGGCAGGCTGCGCCGTGCCAGCGCCATCAGCGACAGCGTACCGCCTTCGCCCCGGTTGTGCGCCCGAAGCACGAACATGACATATTTGACGGTGACGATGATCGTCAGCGCCCAGATGATCAGCGAGAGCACGCCGAGGATGTCCTCGCGCGATGCCACCTGGCCACCAGCCGACGCCACCAGCGCCTCGCGGAAGGCGTATATCGGACTGGTGCCGATGTCGCCGAAAACGACACCCAGCGCGCCGATGACGAGCAGTCTGATGTCGTGGGAATGGCCGTCCGCCTGGACCGCCTGCCCGCTATTTGCCGCCTTGTCAGCGCCGGCATCGGTCATGAACGACTCTCCGTGAAGCCGCGGGGCTCTACGCTCGCTGTGTTGCAAAAGCAACAGTTGTTTTGCGACAGCTAATGTTGAGCTCATGCGGGCGACGCATGGCTCGCCTGGATATTACCACCCGCAAGCCTTGAGATAGCGCCTGATCGTGCCGGCCATGCCATGCTCCAGTGCATCGGCTGTCAGCCCATGGCCGATCGAAACTTCAGCCAAAGTGGGAATGTGTTTCATCAACTGCGGCAGGTTGTCGACGACGAGGTCGTGTCCCGCATTGACGGAAAGGCCCGCCGCCAGAGCCGCCTCGGCGGTTCTTGCCAGCTTTTCCAGTTCCCTGGCGGCCTTTGCCTTGTCATCGAAGCAAGCGCCATAGGGCCCGGTGAACAGCTCGATCCGGTCGGCACCGGTGTCGCGGGCGGCAGACATTCCGGCCGGTTCGGCATCCGAAAACAGCGAAACGCGGAAGCCGCCCTTCTTGAGCCGCGCCACCACAGGCTTGAGCAGGCCGGCCTGTCCAGCGAAATCCCAGCCATGGTCGGAGGTTGCTTGCGACGGATCGTCCGGCACCAGCGTCACCTGCTCCGGCTGGTGCTTCTCGACCAGTTCGAGGAAATCTTCCGTCGGATAGCCCTCGATGTTGAATTCGGCCTTGGGAAACTCGTCGTCGATCAGCGCTCGGATTTCAGGCACGTCGGAAAAGCGGATATGGCGTTGGTCGGGGCGCGGATGCACGGTCAGTCCGTGTGCGCCGGCGGCGAGTGCGATGCGCCCCAGGCCGGTGACGCTCGGCCACGGCAGATCGCGGCGGTTGCGCAGCATAGCGACGGCATTGACGTTCACGGACAGCTTGGCAGGCATCGGCAACTCTCAGCAAAAGCGACACCCACGCCACCTATCACGGCTTGGTCGGGAACAGAGAGCGCTTTTATGTGTTCCAGTGACGATACGGGATGCATGACCCCGACAATCGGAATCGATTGTCGGAAAGGATCATTCACAGCTTGAAGCCGCATCGACGAGGACAACCCGATGAGCTCCATGGATGCTCCACCGCCCTTCCGGCGCATCGACACCGACAATGCGGAGGTCTTTGCCTTTGAGATCGTCGGCCATTTCACCCAGGCCGACATCGAAAACGCCTATGGCCTGCTCGATGCCGCCTATGAAGGCCATGACAAGATCGACGTCCTGCTGCGCGCGAGCGGATATGACGGGTTCGACTGGTCGGCCTTGTTCGATCCCATGACCTTCAGGGGCAAGTGGAAGGCATTGCATCACATCAGGCGCTATGCGCTCGTCGGTGGCCCTGTCTGGATGGGCCCGGTCGTCGGCCTGTTTGCGCCACTCACCTCGATCGAAACAAAACACTTCACCGATGCCGACGAAATCAAGGCGTGGGAATGGCTCGGCGCAAAGCCGGCCGACGCCGGCTAGGCTCTCATCGAGCGTGGCCTCAGATAGCGGACATTCTTGCGCAGGCGCCGCATCTGCTCGGCCATGATGGCCGACAGCGGCCACCTGATCTGAAACGACGACAGATGCGCTTTCCAGACCTCGTGATCGCCGCTCCAGTGGTTGTCATGATCGCCCTCAGGCGCTGCAAGAAGCAGGAAACGTCGCCCGGGACGCGCCTTTTCGATGAGACCGGAAATCTCGGCCATATCGCCCGCCGACACCGGACGGGCCAGTACGAACAATGTCGAGAGATCGTTGTTCAGAGCCATCCTGCTGACCGCGCACCAGATGTCATGGCCTTCGCGTGCCTTGGCATAGAGCGCGTCGAGCGTATTCTCGGCGATGTCTTTGGGAAACTCGTGCATGTGGCTGGTGCCGAAGCGCTTGTTGAAGACGACGCCGTCGACGACATGGAGATCGTCCCGCTCGAACAAGCCGTTGAAGTCGCGCCTGATGTATTCGGCAACGGCTGGAACAGGCGTCACCTGCCAGTCGAACACACCCCGCCTCGAGATGTGCTCGCCGAAAATCTTCCGGATATGGAACTTTGCGCGGCAATTCGGGCCGAGACTGACGATCTGTTGAAAGACTGCCATGGACCAACAAAGGTTCGGTTGCCTGACCTGACAATCTGCCACGGACTGTGCAAACTGCAACCTTCACACACCTTGCCGCGGTCACACTCCGGTCATCGGCGCGCGCCACACAGCGATCATCATGCCAAACATCCGCATTATCGATTCGATCACTGACCCGGGCTCTGCCTCGCGTCCCAACGAAGACAGCGCCGGCGGCAATGCCAGCTGCGCCTTTGTCATCGACGGCGCCACCGGCCTCGGCGGCACCAGCATCGTCGGCCTGCACGGTTCGGATGCCGCCTGGCTCGCGCGTTTTGCCCAGAGCACCTTCGAGGAACTCGTCCGTAGTGGCCGCAAGGTCGCCGAGGTCGTGCGCGAGCTCAACCAGCGCGCCGCCAATGTCGTGCACGAGGCGGCCCACGCCTTGCCGATCGAGGCCTGGAATCTGCCGATCGCGAGCTTCCAGATGGTTCATGTCGAAGGCGACCGGCTGGTCACGCACGGCCTGGGCGATTGCCGCCTGTTCCTGGTCGACGCCGATGGCAAGGTCGTCGAAACCTCTGCCATCAAGGCCGCCTACGCCAATGAGCGCGACGGCGCCCGGCGGGCGATTGCACAGTCTGGTGGATTCGCGACGCATCAGGCGCTCGCCGACGAGCCCGTTGTGCGCGACGAGTTGCGCCGCCGCCGCGCCGCTTACAACCAGCCTGGCGGATCGGTCTGGACCCTCGGCATCGAGCCCGCCGCCGCCGATCATCTCGCCTCCGAGCAGCTCGACGTTGCCCTGCCGGCCAGGGGCTTGCTGTGCTCCGACGGCTTCGCCGCCCTTGCCGACCAGTATGGCCGCTATGGCGTCTCCGACCTGGTCCGCGCCGCTGCCAGCACAGGCCTTGCCCCGCTCCTGCAGGAGCTTCGGCATATCGAACGGGTCGATGACCCCGACGGCCAGCAATTCCCGCGCTTCAAGATCTCGGACGACGCCACGGCAGTGCTGTTCGAGATCGTCGCCTGACGGCAAGCAAGGCGGCTCGGCTCACGTAAAGCCAACTGCGGCAAATTATTGCAGAACCGTCTCGATGCGCATCCTCGCGCTCGAGAACGCGCGCATCGGCGGGTTGCCAGCCGGCCCAATGCTCTAGCGGACGATCGTCAGCCGTTCGGCCGCACGCGTGATCGCCGTGTAGAGCCAGCGCTGGCGCGTGTCCTTGAATGCCCAACTCTCGTCGAACAGCACGACATTGTTCCACTGCGAGCCTTGCGCCTTGTGCACCGTCAGCGCGTAACCGTAGTCGAAATCGTCGTAGCGCTTCTTGGTGCCCCACGGGATCTCCTCGTCGGGGCTCTCAAAAGTCTGTTTCAATAGCTTGATCTTGGCGACGCCACGGTCGGGATCGTCCTCCTCGGGCGCGACCAGCAGGTTAATGCCGGGCTTCACCGTCTCGCGCGACGAGGTCATCACCTTCCACAACGAGCCGTTGAGCAGACCCTTGGCCGGGTCGTTGCGCAGGCAGACAAGCTTGTCACCCGCCTGTGGGTATCCTGCCGTAAAACCCTTGAGCTCGCGCAGCCGCTGGTTGTAGCGCCGCCGTGTCCGGTTGGTACCGACAAGCACCTGGTCGGCTTCGAGCACCAGATCCTGGGTGACGTCCTCCTTGCCGATCACCTGCGCCGTGCCATAGTCGCCACGCATGAATTCACGGCCCTCGCGCACGTCAAGCGCCAGCCTCAGAATCGGGTTGTCGCGCGCCTGGCGATGGATTTCGGTCAGCAGGAAATCCGGCTCGTGTTCGGTGAAGAAACCGCCGCCCGAAATCGGCGGCAACTGTGCCGGGTCGCCCAGGACGAGAACCGGCGTGCCGAAGGTCAGAAGGTCACGCCCGAGCTGCTCGTCGACCATAGAGCATTCGTCGATGACGACGAGCTTGGCCTTGGCGATCGGGCTCTGCCGGTTGAGCGAGAATGTCGGCGACATCGAGGTCTTGCCGGTCGCCTCGTCGGCAATCGCCTCCTCGCCCTTCGGCCGGTAGATCAGCGAATGGATGGTGCGCGCATTGGTGGCACCCTTCGAGCGCAGCACCTGCGCTGCCTTGCCGGTGAAGGCAGCGAACTGCACCTGGCCGTCGACATGCTCGGCGAAATAGCGCGCAAGCGTCGTCTTGCCGGTGCCGGCATAACCGAACAACCGGAATATCTGCGGCCTTCCGGACTTGAGCCAGCGCGCCACTGCCTGCAGCGCTTCGTCTTGCTGAGGTGAAAAATCCATCGTTTCGACTGACAGGATTCGGCGGCCAAGGGCAAGAGATTGCGTCCCGAAGCGCCACATAAGCTGACAAGTTGGCCCAATAAGGTGCAGTCTTCCTCGGAAAGGGAACCCTCGCTCATCAGCCAACCGCGAGAAACCTGGCAAATTGTGATATCGTGGCGCGTGCATCTCCATGAAGGCGACTGACATGACCAGAAGCCTGCAAAGCGATGAAGCCGAGACCTGGCCTGCCCTGCTTGTGGCAGCGGAGCGCGGTGATGTAGACGCCGCCAGTGCGGAGCTTGCCGCCGGCGCCGACGTCAATCAGGCGGACGACGACGGCTGGTCGGCACTTCACCTGTCGGCCCTGAACGCCCATGTCCCAATGGTGGAAACGCTGCTCGGCCACCCGGACGTCGATGTGAATTGCAGGAACAGATGGAAGAGCACGCCGCTGAGCCTGGCCTCCGCCAAAGGCCACCACGCCTGCATTGTCGCCATCGTCGGACACCCGCAAACGGACATCAACGCAAAGGCGGAATATTACGGCAGGACGGCCCTGATCGAAGCCGCAAAGAACGGCCATGTTGATGTCGTCAGGCTGCTGGTGGAGCACGGCGCGGACGTCAATTCCACCGACAAAAGCGGACGAAACAACGCCCTCATCGAGGCCATCAAGGGACGCCACTACGCAATCGCGGAATATCTGCTGGATTCAGGGAAGCTGAACTTCCTCAACAAGGACACCAGGCTGAACGCCCTGATCTGGGCTGGAAGTGGCCACGATCACCCCTTCATCGAAAGGCTGGAAGCGTCGATCCGCAAGTTCTTCGACGGCGATTGAGCCGTCGTCGCGTTCGTGTCGTTCAGGCAAACACATCAACGACAGCACCCAAAATAAGGTCTTCGCGCCCCACCGATACGGCTTGTCCCGAGCCGATCGGCTGGCCTGTCAGTTTGCCCGGCTCCGCCATTGAGTTTTCCAAAGACTGCCGCTACGCCGCTCAGGATCGAAGAAAGCCCTTGTCTTGACGACAGATCCTGCAATCCCTCAAATCCGGCCGCTGATCCCGGCGGATGCTTCCGCCGTGCGCGACCTCTATGATCGCGCCGCCGACTTCGTCTTGCTGGAATCCGGCACGGAACCCACCGATCAGATGGTGGCGGACTTCTTCACCGACCATCCGCCCGGCAGCGATCTCGCGGCGTCTTGCAAACTTGGCATGTTCTTGCCCGGCGGAACGCTTGTCGCCATAGCCGACATGGCCTTCGGCTATCCTGAAACCGACGACGCCTATGTCGGGCTGCTGCTGATCGATCAGAACTGCCGTGGTGTGGGCCTCGGTCGCACTTTCCTCGACCACCTGACCGCCACAGCACAGGCGCGCAACGGGACACGGCTTCTGATTGCCGTGCTCGACGAAAACACCCGCGGCCGCGCCTTCTGGGAGCGCGAAGGCTTTCGACTGCTCCAGAGTATCCCGGATTTCAAGGCCGGCCTGAAAACCCACATCGTGCACCGTATGTGGCGGCAGCTCTAGGGCGCCGAGCCTTAGCGGATGCCAGGCGAATACGCGCTTTCCGGATCGTTCTCCAGCACGATCGGCTGGCCGTGCGGCGTGGCGTACGCGGCCCGCGCCCATGCGGCGGCGACAGCATCGACCTCGTCATGGCCGGCAAGCCCCTTTTCCGCCAACAGCCTCTCAAGCGCCGCCAGCCAGCGCTCGTAATAGTCGCTTCCATCGGCTGCTGCCTGCGGCCGCCTAACCTCCGCCGACAGCCGCTCGGCCCATTCCGCCCAGCTGAACAGGCCGCGCTCGTGCAGCGCCACCACCATGGCAAAGGCCTCGGCCTGCCAGGGCTCGGCGAAAACAGGCGCATCGGGCGCCCCTGTTCCTGCCGGAATCCCGGCCTCATGCCGGCTCAAGGTAGCTCTCCCAGGCATCGATGCTGACTTCAAGCGTCGGATCCGCCCCCTCGCCCCACAATTCGCCGCCGGAAAACACCACGGTGTAGACCCGTTGCGGGTTTTCGCCTCGGCCAGGCGCATTGCTGTCAGGGAAGACAAAACCGTCGCGCACAGCGTCGATCACCCCCTCCTTGCCGCGGGCATAACGCGGCAGGCGGGTGTGGCCGGTCGGGTGAAAATTCTTGGTCCGCACACGCTGACCAACCGAAAACCGCGCCAGCCCCTCCACCGGTCGGTCGCAAGGCCCGCCTCTGGCAAGCACAGCTGGCACATTTTCTGCTTTCAGCACCCGCTTGGGCGTCGCCGCCGGGTCGACAGCATCGCCAGCCTCGAGATCATTCTCCGTGACAAAGTTGTGTCGCTTGAGCAGCGTTTCCAGCGCCTTGATCCAGATCTCGTAGTAGCTCGACGCATAATAGTCGGCCGGGTGCAGGCTCTCGCGCGCATGTCGGCTTTCGTCAATGTTCCAGGCACCCATGGCGCCTGCCGTCAGCGTCACACCCAGCGCGCGCTTTTCCCATTCGGCGTGGAAATAAGGCTCGTCCTGTTCCGGCGCGACAGGCCCGAAGCCCATCTGCCCGCCGAGGTCGTGCGGTCCGTTCATGCCGCCTCCCGCGCGAGCGCCGTGCCGATCATCGAATCCCGAGTCACCAGTTCGGCAAGTTCTTCCTCGCTCCAGCCATCGGTATCTGCGGGCCGCTGTGGTACGACGAGATAGCGCAGCTCGGCGGTCGAATCCCAGACGCGAACCTTCTTGTCCGCCGCCAAGGTGAGCCCGAATTCTTCCAGTACACCACGCGGGTCGATCACCGCCCGACTGCGATAGGGCGGCGCCTTGTACCAGGCCGGCGGCAGGCCCAGCACCGACCACGGGTAGCAAGAGCACAAAGTGCAGACGACGAGGTTGTGCGTCTCGTCGGTGTTGAACACCGCTTGCATGTGCTCGCCCTGCCGCCCGCTATAACCAAGCGAGGCGATGGCGGCAGTCGCGTCGCGTTTCAGCCAGTCGGCAAATTCGGGATCGGACCACGCCCTGGCCACCACGCGCGCGCCGTTGCGTGGGCCGACCTTGGTCTCGTAGGTGTCGACGATGACGTCGATCGCCTCGGGGTCGATCAGGCCCTTCCTGGTCAGGATGGTCTCCAGCGCCCGCACGCGGGCGGCCATCGGATCGAGCTCATTGTCGTGATGGTGGTCATGGTCGTGTGACATGGCAGGAGGCTAAGCGCCGGCACGGCGCCACGCAAGCATCCTCGCCTTGGGCCAGCCGAGGTTTGCCGTGTCGCCCCGAAGCTGGCTATCGTTCCGCCATGCGGGTTCTGATTCTCGGCGGCAACGGCTTCATCGGTGCGGCGGTGGCAAGGTCGCTTGCCACGCGCGGGCATTCGGTCGTTGCATTGGCACGAGACACCGAAACTGCCGCCCGCCGCCATCCCGACTTCGACTGGGTCAAGGCCGACATCGCACAGCTGTCGCAGCCCGCGGACTGGCTTCCGCTGCTTCAAGGCATCGATGCCGTGGTCAATTGCGCCGGCGCACTGCAGGATGGTCCACGCGACGATGTCGCTGCTGTCCAGTTCGGCGCCATGAATGCGCTTTACCAGGTCGCGGCGCCGCGCCTCCTCGTCCAGATATCGGCGCGCACCGACGACGTCGCCGCCGACACCCCGTTCTTCGCCACCAAGCGGCAGGCCGACGCTGCTCTTCGGGCCTCTGGCCTGGCCTTCGTCATGCTGCGCCCCGCCATTGTCATCGGCCGCGCGGCCCATGGCGGCTCGGCATTGCTGCGGGCGCTGGCGGCGTTTCCGCTTGTAACCCCGCTGGTCCTGGGCGACAGCCGCATGCAATTCGTTGCGCTTGACGACGTCGCTGACGCCGTCGCCGACGCCTTGTCAGGCTCAAATCCCAGCCGGCAGTGACCTCGACCTGGCGGCGCCTGAGACAATGACGCTCGCTGAAGCCGTCGCACGCCATCGCCAATGGCTCGGCCTGCCGCCGGCACGCGTGCTTGCCCTTCCCGGTATTTTTGCCGGTATCGCCTCCAGTGCTGCCGACCTGCTTGGCGGGCTCGGCTGGCGTTCGCCCCTGCGTTCGACAGCACTCGCGGTCGCGGCCGGCGGCATCACGGCCCATGCGACCGTGGCCGGCCGCAAGCCGCACTCCCTCGACCAGACGCTGGCAGCAAATCCCGCCGGCGTGCAGGACTTGTGGTTCGCCCGGCTCTATCTGCTGAAACCGTTGGTGATCGGCACGCTTTGCCTGTTCTGGCTGCTCTCCGGTGTCGTCGCGCTGCTACGCTTCGATGCCTCGTCAGCGCATCTTGCCGCTGCCGGCGCATCCGAGAGGCTCGCTTCTGCCATCACCCTGGTCACCAGCCTTGCCGACATCGCGCTTGGCCTGGGCGTTGTCATCCGCCGCTATGCCAAACCGGCGCTGATCGGCATGGTCGTGCTTTCCCTTGGCTATCTCGCGTCGGCCACAGTGCTTGTTTCAGGCCTCTGGGCCGATCCGCTCGGTCCGCTGGTCAAGGTGCTGCCGTCGATCGTGCTGGCGCTGGTGGCGCTTGCCATTCTGGATGAGCGCTGAACGATGGAAGAAATCCTCCGCCTCGCCCACGTCCTCGGTGCCGCCGTGCTGTTCGGCACCGGGGCCGGCATCGCCTTTTTCATGGTCATGGCCCATCGCACGCGCGATCCCGCAACCATCGCCCATGTCGCCGGCACCGTGGTCGTCGCCGACACGATCTTCACCGCCACGGCGGTCATTCTGCAGCCGGTTACCGGGGCCTGGCTGGCGCATGAGGTCGGCTGGCCTCTGACAGAGAGCTGGATCGTCCTGTCGCTCGCACTCTACGTGCTGACCGGTCTGTTCTGGCTGCCTGTGGTGTTCATCCAGATCAAGATGCGGAACCTGGCGCGCGACGCCGCTGCCAGGGGGCGGCGCCTGCCCGACAGCTACTTCAGGCTCTACCGCGTCTGGTTCGCCTGCGGCTTCCCAGCCTTCTTCAGCGTCATTGCCATCTTCTGGCTGATGCTGAACCGGCCGGCGATCGAGCTATTCTGACTATTTCAGCATCGGCCACAGCGTCGCCGCCAAAAGCACGCCCATGGCAATGTTGAACCATTTCAACCGCACCGGGTCGGCGAGGAAACCGCGCAGCGCCATGCCGAAACCGGCCCAGCACGACACGCTCGGCACGTTCACCACGGCAAAGGCAGCGGAAATGATCAGCACCGACAGGAACGGCGCTTCGGTGCTGGTGTAAAGCGCCATCGCGGTAACGGCCATCACCCAGGCCTTCGGATTGATCCACTGGAAGGCGGACGCTTCGAGAAATGTCATCGGCTGGCCCTTGCTTTCGCCGTCCTTGCCGAGCGAACGCGACATGGCGATGCGCCAGGCAAGATACAGCAGATAGGCCCCGCCGGCGATCTTCAGCACCAGATGCAGCGCCGGAAACGCCGTCAGCACCGCGCCCAGCCCGAAGCCGACGCCAAGCAGTAGGGACAAGAATCCGAAGCCGATGCCGAGCATGTGCGGGATCGTGCGCACGAAGCCAAAATTCACGCCCGAGGCCAAAAGCATGAAATTGTTCGGTCCCGGGGTGACCGAGGTCACGAACGCATAGACCAGCAGTGCAAGGAATGCGTCGTAGGTCATCGATCCCTCCCTTTGGGTAATTTTATGTCAGCATTACTGACCTTATTTGAAAGATTCGGCAACGATCCAGTGACGTTCAAGCGCTAAGCCAGATATGCCGGAACGCCTCAATGGCGGCAGCCTCAATCACCGCCGCCGCAGCCGCCACCATCGCCATCTCCGCTGCTGCCACCGGCGCCGCAACCGCTATCCCCGGCTGCCGAACGGCGCCGGCGCCGACGCCTGATTGGCAGGAACGCAATCGCGGCGATGAAACCCGCCACGCACAGGCCCACGCCGATCTCCTTTCCGATCATGCCACTGCTCCAGAGCAGCGAAACCGTAATCACGATCAAAACCAGGGCGATCCCGAAGGTGATCTCGGCCGCGGGCAGGACCGCGGATCCCAGTCCGAGCGCCCCGGCCGCCAGAGGCCGATCCCTGGCATCAGCGGCAGGCCACACGGTGGCATCGGGAGCCTCGCCGAACTCCTCGGTCAGAAATTCAAGAGTCCTGGCGTAGGCATCACGCAGGTGTCCCTGGCTCTCGTCCGCGCCTCGGCTCGGATAGTGGTGGACCTCCTGCCCCAACGTCTCGTCGCAGAAGCGTTTCCAGTAGTCCTTGGTGTAGATCAGATGGAGGTGCCAGACCTTATCGACGTCGGGCGACGGGCTGAGCATGTCATCGGAAATGCAGACCAGATAGATAAAGCGGCGGTACTGATCGATGGCCGTCTTGGTGCGCTCGGGCGTCCAGCCGTTGTCCCGCGCCAGCCGCACCGAAAACGGAGCTTCGGCTTGCGGATCGTCGAAGTCGTAGCCGGTGATCTTGTTCCAGAGATCCTGGTCGGTCAGGTCGTTCATCTTGAGGCTGTGAAGTTGAGCTTGAACGCCCGGAACCTACACTGCCCGGACGTTGTTGCAATCACCCTCAGCAGCCAGAGGCCGCCAACGACTGGCCCCGAACGATCGCGTGGCCAGGCATGTAGGGCGTCGGCCGAAACCGCGCCCTGCCCTCACATCCCCTGTGGGCCGCGGTTCATCGCCGCCACTCCGGTGCGGCAGACCTCGACCAGGCCGAGCGGCTTCATGATGGCGATGAACTGCTCGATCTTCGACACCTTGCCGGTCAGCTCGAAGATGAAGTGTTCGGTGTTGGCGTCGATCACCTTGGCGCGGAAGGCGTCGGCCAGGCGCAGCGCCTCGACGCGGGCGTCGCCGGTGCCCGACACCTTGACCAGCGCCAGCTCGCGCTCCAGCGCGCCGCCGGTCCCCAGTTCCTGCGCAGTGACCGTCAGGTCGACGACGCGGTGCACCGGCACGATCCTCTCGAGCTGGTGCTTGATCTGCTCGAGCACATGCGGCGTGCCGCGCGTCACGATGGTGATGCGTGACAGGTGCTTCTCATGCTCCGTCTCAGAGACGGTCAGGCTTTCGATGTTGTAGCCGCGGCCGGAAAACAGGCCGATGACGCGGGCAAGCACGCCCGGTTCGTTGTCGACCAGCACCGATAGCGTGTGGGTTTCCGGCTTCTCGGTTTCCTTGGCAATGAAATAGGCCGAACCGGTGGGCTGTAGCTGTGCGTTCATAAGATGAATCTCGATCTCAGGCGTTTGCGCCAACTCGTTGATTGTGCGGCCTTCCCCGAAGGCCGCACGCGGTCCGTCACACCAGTTCGCGGCCCTTGGCGTCGATGGCGTTGGCCACCGCCTCGTCGGTCGCCTCGTCCGGTAGCAGCATCTCGTTATGCGCCTTGCCCGACGGGATCATCGGGAAGCAGTTGGCGAGGGTCGCCACGCGGCAATCGAAAATCACCGGTTTCTTCACCGAGATCATCTCCTTGATCGCGTCGTCGAGCTCGTCCGGCTTGTCACAGCGAATGCCGTGGCCGCCATAGGCTTCCGCCAGCTTGACGAAGTCGGGCATCGCCTCGGTGTAGGAATGCGACAGGCGATTGCCGTGCAGCAGTTGCTGCCACTGGCGCACCATGCCCATATAGGAGTTGTTGAGAATGAACACCTTGATCGGCGCATCATACTGCAGCGCCGCGCTCATCTCCTGGATGCACATCTGCACCGAAGCGTCGCCGGCGATGTCGATGACGAGCGATTCAGGATGCGCGATCTGCACGCCGAGTGCTGCCGGCAGTCCGTAGCCCATCGTGCCCAGGCCACCCGAGGTCATCCAGCGGTTCGGCTTCTCGAAGCCGTAGTGCTGGGCCGCCCACATCTGGTGCTGGCCGACCTCTGTCGTGATGTAGGTGTCGAGGTGCTTGGTGTTCTCATACAGCCGCTGGATCGCGTATTGCGGCATGATCACGTCGCTGTTCTGCTTGTAGGCGTAGCTGTCGCGGGCGCGCCACTTGGCGATCTGCTCCCACCACGGATACAGCGTCTTCTTGTCCGCCTTGGCGGTCGCCCGCCACAACCGCACCATATCTTCCAGCACGCGGCCAACATCGCCCAGGATCGGCACGTCGGCACGCACGTTCTTGTTGATCGACGACGGATCGATGTCGATGTGGATCTTTTTCGAGTTCGGCGAGAACGCATTGAGGCGGCCGGTGATGCGGTCATCGAAGCGCGCGCCAATGCAGACCATGACGTCGCAGTCATGCATCGCCATGTTGGCTTCGTAGCTGCCATGCATACCCAGCATGCCGAGCCAGTTCTTGCCCGATGCCGGATAGGCGCCGAGGCCCATCAGCGTCGAGGTGATCGGGAAGCCGGTCAGGTCGACCAGCTCGCGCAGCAGGTGACTTGCTTCCGCGCCGGAGTTCACCACGCCGCCGCCGGAATAGATGATCGGCCGCTTGGCGGTGGCCATCAGGGCAACGGCTTCCTTGACCTTCTCCAGGTCACCCTGGACCTTGGGCTGGTAAGAGGTGCGCGGCGCAGTCTGCGGCGGTGTGTAGGTGCCCCGGGCAAACTGCACATCCTTGGGGATGTCGACCACGACCGGGCCAGGACGGCCGGTGGTGGCGACATGGAAGGCCTCGTGCAGGATGCCGGCCAGTTCGTTGACGTCCTTCACCAGCCAGTTGTGCTTGGTGCACGGCCGGGTGATGCCGACGGTGTCGCATTCCTGGAAGGCGTCGGAGCCGATCAGCGAGGTCGGCACCTGGCCGGTGATGCAGACCAGCGGGATCGAATCCATCAGCGCATCCTGCAGCGGCGTCACCGCATTGGTGGCGCCCGGCCCCGACGTCACCAGCATCACGCCGGCCTTGCCGGTCGAGCGCGCATAACCTTCGGCGGCATGGCCCGCACCCTGCTCGTGGCGCACCAATATGTGCTGGACGTCGTCCTGCTGGAACAGTTCGTCATAGATCGGAAGGACGGCGCCGCCGGGATAGCCGAAGAGGTGCTTGACGCCATTGTCCTTCAGCGCCTGCACCACCATTTCGGCGCCGGTCATTTCGCGTCGTCCGCTGTCACTATGTCCGCTCATCGGTCCGTCCCGTCTTTCCTTCGCCGTTCTCGGCGGTTGCTGCTCGTTTAGTCCTGTTTCGGGCAATAAAAAAGGCCCCCGAGGGAGCCTTCACATTTGCGCATGGGGGGATTTCGCCCGGCGGTTACACCGCCTTGCCCACGCGCAGTCCTACTACGAGAATGAGTGTCTTGTTCATGGGCGCGGACGTTAGTGCGCGAGACGCCGCGCTGTCAACCGGGCGCAGCAATTTTTCCGCAACGTCACCCGGTGCTTCGGAAGCTGCAATGCGAGCGTTTCGTTTAACGATCGCTACACCATCAACCATCACCCCACCTTAACCGCACAGCGCTATTCTCTTGGTCAGATTTGGGGGATTTACTGGGATGTACTTCGAACGTCAGGCCGAGGGCGGAGAAACCACCTCTCAGGAGCGACGCGACCCGAAACAGGACGACGCCCGCATCCTTGGCCATGTCGTGCAGTGCGACGGCGCCCGCGCGGTCATCAGCGCCTATGCCGAAGGCGCCTCGGCCGCAGTCGGCCTGTGGACCGTCGGTCGCATGATCTGCATCAATCTCGGCGAAACCCGCACCATCGGCCTGGTCTATTCCATCGCCAAGTCCGACCGCTCGTGGAGCAGCGAAGGCGACAACCCCATCGAGGTTAATGTCGAGCTGATCGGAGAGGTTCGTGACGTGGGCACCGACAAGCACCCGGTGTTCGACCGCGGCATCACCGCCTATCCCTATATCGGCGCCATCGCCCATCGCATACGCAGCCGCGACCTGCAGGCGGTCTACGACCTTGCCGGACGCCGCACCGTCACCATCGGCCAGCTTTCCCAGGACGATACTATCGACGCCTGTATCGCGATCGACGAGACCCTTGCCCGCCATTTTGCCGTCGTCGGCACGACAGGCGTCGGCAAATCGACTGCCGTCTCGCTCCTGCTGCGCAAGGCGATTTCGGCACGGCCCGATTTGCGCGTCCTAATCATGGACCCGCACAACGAGTTCGCTGCATCGCTGCCGGAGCACTGCGTCAAGGTCGACACCAATTCGCTCGACCTGCCCTTCTGGCTGTTCCGCCTCGAGGAGTTCTCGGAAGTGCTGTTTCGCGGCCGCGAGACCGACGCCGACGAGATCGACGTGCTGCGCGACCTCATTCCGGTCGCCAAGAACCTCTACCGCAGTCCCCAAGGCGGCGCCTTCCTGCGCCGTGGCGTCGACGCGCTGACCGCGGACACGCCCGTGCCCTACCGCATCGCAGACCTGATCAAGCAGATCGACGAACGCATGGGCCTGCTCGAATCGAAGAACGAGCGCCCGATCCTGAAGTCGCTGCGCACCCGCATCGAGTCGGCGCTGGCCGATCCGCGCTACCGCTTCATGTTCCATTCCAGGCTGATCGAGGACACCATCCACGAGACCATCGGCAACATCTTCCGCGTGCCGACGCATGGCCGTCCGGTCACCTGCTTCGAAATGGCAGGCATGCCGTCGGAAGTCGTCAATTCGGTCTGTTCGGTGCTCGCCCGCCTCGCTTTCGACCTTGCGCTGTGGAGCGAAGGGCGCCTCAAGCTGCTGCTGCTGTGCGAAGAAGCCCATCGCTACATGCCCGCCGATCACAGGCTCGGCTTTGCGCCGACGCGCCACGCGCTGTCGCGCATCGCCAAGGAGGGCCGCAAATATGGCTGCTACCTCGGCGTCGTCACCCAGCGCCCGGGCGAACTTGACCCCACAATCCTGTCGCAATGCTCGACCGTTTTCGCCATGCGCCTCGCCAACGAACAGGACCAGGCGATCATCCGCTCGGCCATCGCCGATTCCTCCGCCTCGACACTCTCCTTCCTGTCGTCGATGGGCCAGCGTGAGGCCATCGCCTTTGGCGAAGGCGTCGCCACCACAATGCGCCTGAAGTTCGAAAAGCTTTCGGACGAACTTATCCCCGGCACCGGCAAGCGTGCCGCCGAGGCGCCGACGAGCAGCGGCGACGACGTCGATCTGGCCGCCGTCGTCGAGCGCCTGCGCAACGTGCCAAAACCGCAAGCAACGGCACTCGGCTTCGCCGAAGTCGTCGACGTCCAGCGCCAGGCAGGCGACAGCGACTACCGCAAACCGGCAGCGCCGAGGCCGCAGCCGGACGACGATTTCGATACCCGCTTCGGCCTGCGCCCCTCGACCTTCGGCGGCCGTCCGCCACAGGACTGAACGGGCTCAAGAATGGCTGTTCAAGTTCAGATTCCCGAACCGTCCAGCTGTTCCTCGTCATCGCCTTCCCAGGGCGTCGGCATTTCAGGGGAATTCTTGCTCAGATTGGCTGTAGGAAGCGGCATCCAGCATTTCAGTTCCGGATCGGCATAGCCGATGATGCAGCCCGGGTAGGAATCGCCGGCGCGCCAGCCTTCGATGCCGAATGCGTCGGGCCGGGCCCAGTAGGCCACGTCGACCTCCGCCGGTCCCTGTTCGGAAGGCCGCACGGTGACCAGAATCCGGCTGCCGTCCTTTGGCGCGCTCGCCATGTTCCGCCACCGGTCTGAATCGTCCATTCGTCGTCCTCCTCTGCCCTGATGCGGCCGCAGCCATTCAGACGGCGGCAGGATCAGTGTTGCGTCGTTCGACGAGGACGTCCAGCGGCAAGTTAGAGCCAAGGTCTATGGCAGATGAATTCCGTCGCCTTGGCGCAGTCGCCATCCGGCGCTGAGCCATGACATCTGCCGCCGCAGCCGCGACCATGAGAGCCGGCATACCGTGGAGAAAAGCGCATGGCCGAATGGACGCTTTCCGAATCGGTCTCGACCAGCGCCGGCCGTATCAGCGCCGGCCGCGCCGGCGATGGCCCCGACCTCGTGCTCGCGCATGGCTGGCCTTGGTCGTCCTTCTCCTGGCACCGGGTCATCCCTGATCTGGCGCGGCGATACCGGGTGCACTGGTACGACATGCCAGGCTACGGGCAATCGGACAAGGTCGCCACGCAGCGGACTTCGCTCGATGTCCAGGGTGAGATTTTCGCCGAGATGCTTGCCCACTGGCAACTCGTGCGCCCCTCGGTCATTGCCCACGACTTCGGTGGTGCCACCACCTTGCGAGCGCACCTTCTGCTTGGCTGCGACTACGACCGCTACGTCCTGATGAACGTTGTGGCGATGCGCCCCTGGGGCTCGGCATTCTTCGATCACATGGGCAAGCACGTCGAGGCCTTCCAGGGTCTGCCGACCCACATCCACCGGGCGCTTGTGGAGGCCTACATCAGGGGCGCCCTGGTCGGCACGGTCGCAGATGACGACATCCGCGGCCTGGTCGAGCCATGGCTAACGGACGACGGATCTGCCAGCTTTTACAGGCAGTTTGCCCAGGCCGACGAGCGTTACACGGCAGAGGTCGAGCCCCTGTTTGGAAATGTGCGCTGCCTGGTGCAGATCATCTGGGGAGAAGACGATCCCTGGATCCCGCTTGAGCGGGCGAAGGCCCTTCACGCGCTTATGCCGCAGGCAGGTTTCGAAACGATTCCCTATATTGGCCACATGCCACAGCTGGAAGCGCCCAAACGTTTCTTGGCCAGCCTGGAGGACTTTCTCTAACGGCTCCGCAGTGCCTATTGCTATCGGGGAATTCGTCAGGTCGTGCCGAATGGCGTGGGTTTCGAGAACCGGAACGGAGCGGACACCAAGTCCGTGAGCACGGGAAGCGGAGAAAACCGCGTCAGGCGGCCGGCATCACGAATTCAGCGATAGGAATTCACGCGCAGACGCGGTTGCGGCCCTGCCGCTTGGCTTCGTAGAGTTGTTTGTCGGCGCGGCGATAGAACTCTTCGGCCGTTTCCTCGCGGTCCCACAAGGCGAGGCCGAAGCTCGAGGTGACGTTGAGGTGCGCGCCGCCTGCCTCGATGGCCATGCCGGCGATCGCCTTGCGCATGCGCTCGGCGAAGCGCTGCAGAAGCTCGATGTCCATGTTGGGCGCGACGATGGCGAATTCCTCGCCGCCCAGCCGCGCCACCACGTCGTGATATCTCGTCATGCTCTTGAGGCACTTGGCGACAGAGCGCAGAACCTCGTCGCCGGCGTCGTGCCCATAGGTGTCGTTGACCTGCTTGAAGTGGTCGAGATCAAGGATCATCAGCCCGACAGGCCTGTCGATGCGGCGAAACTCGCCGAGATATTCCCGCAATGCATCGTCGAAATAGCGCCGGTTCTGCATGCCTGTCAGACCGTCGGTGAGTGCCGCCTGTTCAAGCGTGCGCGACCGCTCGCTCAGCGACGCCGTCATCTGGCGCAGCTCGCCGCCTTCCTTCACCTGCGTGCGGATCTGCGGAAAAATGAAGAACACGCCGTAGACAAGCGTACCGCTCAAAAGCAGTGCGATCATGAACAGCAGCCGCTCGACGGCCTCGACGCTCTGCACCCAGCCGGGCGTGTAAAGCGCCTCCGCGGCCCCCTGCATCTGGCCCCAGGCGTAGAAAATCCCCAGCGCTGCCGACAAAATCAGCGCACTGAAGATGAAAAACGCGGTTTCAGCCCGGTGAAAGCGCATGATGATCCTAGTGGAACCCCTGCGCGGGTTATGTCATGGCTGCGCCTTACGGACGGTTAATCCCTGCCGCCACTTCCGATGCATCGGCGCCTCCGGACGTCCGTCCGGCCTCGCCGCCGATTCGTTGCCACTCCGGCCCGAACTGGTTGCGGAACCACGTCGATTGCCGCTTCGAATATTGGCGCGTGGCGATCTTGGCACGTTCGATCGCCTCGTCGAAGCTCATCTCGCCGGCTATGGCCGCCGCCAGTTCGCGCACACCGATCGCCTTCATCGCCGGCAGTTCGGGCGCAAGCCGCATCGCCATGATTTCCTTGACCTCGTCCAGCGCGCCGCCCTCGATCATCCTGTCGAAACGCTGGTCGATGCGCTTGATCAGAAGGTCCCGTTCCGGCGCGATGACGATGAAGCGCGCCGTGGCGAAGTCGATCAGCGGATGGCCCTTGTCGGCCTGCCATTTCAGGATCGAGCGGCCCGACGCCTCCAACACCTCCAGCGCGCGCACGATCCGCTGGCCGTCGCTGGCTTTCAGCCGCATCGCCACCTCGCTGTCGACGTGCATCAGCACGCGATGCAGCCGCGGCGCACCTTCCTCGTTGAGGCGCCAGCGCCAGCGATCCCTGATCTCGGCTGGGATTTCGGGCATCTCCGAAATACCCTCGGCGAGCCCCCGAAAATAAAGCCCGGTTCCGCCGACGAACACAGGCGGCTTTTCGGCAAACAGTCCGCTGTCGGCCAGCACGGCGACGTCGCGCAGCCAGTTGCCGGTCGAATAGGCCGTCGCCGGCGAGACATGGCCGTAGAGGAAGTGGCGCACGCGTGTCAGATCGTCGGCGCTCGGGCGCGCCGTCAGCACGTCGAGCACGCCATAGACCTGCATCGAATCGGCATTGACGATGACGCCGCCGTCACGCTCGGCGAGTTCGAGCGCCAACGCCGACTTGCCGCTGGCGGTCGGCCCGGCTATCAGGGTCGCGTTCTTGATGCGCCCCTCGCTAGTCCCGGAATTTTTGATGCCGCTGATCGCCACGCTGATTTCCCATCCGGACCGCGCTCTGCTGGCTCCGTCCCTTGCCGATAAGGCCTCTCGCGCCCTGGGCGCAAGCGCCATTGTGTGGCTGGCCGAGGCCGTTGCCTGCGACATCGCCCTGCCAGCGGGACTTTCGGCCGACGATGCCCATGCGTCGCTTGCCGCCGCCCTCTCCGGCGAAGCCATCGATTTTGCCATTCAGGACAACGCGACACGTAGGAAAAAGATCCTCATCGCCGACATGGATTCGACGATGATCGACCAGGAATGCATCGACGAGCTCGCCGACGAGATCGGCGTCAAGGATCGTGTCGCCGACATCACCGCGCGCTCGATGAATGGCGAGATCGCCTTCGAGCCGGCGCTGCGCGAGCGTGTCGCGCTGCTTGCCGGTCTCGACGCCGCAGTCATCGACCGCATCATCGACACCAGGCTGACACTCACCTCCGGCGGCAAAACGCTGGTCGCCACCATGAAGGCGCATGGTGCCTATACCGCCCTCGTCTCCGGCGGCTTCGACGTCTTCACCTCGCGCATCGCCGCCAAGCTCGGCTTCGACGAAAACCGCGCCAACCACCTGATTGAGGCCGACGGCAAGCTCACCGGAAAGGTTTCCGAGCCGATCCTCGGCCGCGCCGCCAAGGCCGCTGCGCTCAACGAGATTTCTACCCGCCTCAGCCTCACCCCGACCGACGCGATGGCCGTCGGTGATGGCGCCAACGATCTCGACATGATCCGCCTCGCCGGCTCGGGCGTTGCTCTTCATGCCAAGCCGTCGGTGGCCGCCCAAGCCAAGATACGCATCGACAATTCCGATCTTACCGCCCTGCTCTACCTCCAGGGCTACAGCGCGCGCGAATTCGCGCGATGAAGGAGATTCGTACTGAGCGTTTGATCCTGCGCAACTGGGAAGAGCGCGACCGTGCCCTCTTCCACCGCATCAACTCCGACGACTTGGTGATGGAGTTCTTCGGCATGCGCCGCAGCCGCGCAGAGAGCGACGGGTTGCTGGACAAGCTGCGCGCCGGCATCGACAGCGACGGCTTTGGCTTCGCCGCTGCCGAAATTGCCGGAACAGGCGAATGCATCGGCTTCGTCGGCCTGCTGCGCACCGACCTCGAACCGTTCATCCCCAAGGGCACGCTCGAAATCGGCTGGCGTCTTGCACCAGAGTTCTGGGGCAAGGGCTATGTCACCGAGGCGGCGGATGCCTGGCTCGATTTTGCTTTCGAGGCGATCGGCGACGATGAAGTCGTCTCGTTCGCCGTCTGGAACAATAATCGCTCGACGGCGGTCATGCAGCGCCTCGGAATGCGGGCGGAGCCGTCGCGCAATTTCGACCACCCGCGCGTTCCCGACGCCCATCCAGAGCTCAAGCGCCACGTCTTCTACAGCCTCAAGCGGAACCAGTGGCAAGAACGGAAAAAGGCGGCCAACTAGCCGCCTTTTCCTTGTCTTTCAGGGGTTTGCCTGAATCTCCTGACTCAATCCATCCGGATCGTCACGAAGCGCAGTTCACCCGTCTTGGACGCCAGCATCAGCAGCGCGTTCTTGCGACCCTGCTCCTTGAGCGCGGCGATCCGGTCGGTCACTTCCTTCGGCGTCGACACCGATTCCTGAGCGATCTCGGTGATCACCTCGCCGGCGACGATTCCGCGCTCTGCGGCAGCTGAATCCTTGGCAACGGCAGTGACCACCGCGCCTGACACCTCGGCAGCGATGCCGAACTTGGCACGCGCGTCGCTGTCGAGTTCGCCGATGGTCATGCCGAGCACGCTTGCCGTGGCGACCTCGGCACCCTTGTCGGCGCCCTCTTCCGGCTTGGCGGCCTCGCCTTCAGCCAGCTTCTCGCCGTCCTCGAGCCGACCGAGCGTCACCTTGACGGTCTGCTCGACGCCCTTGCGCACGATCACCACGTCAACGGCCTTGCCGACGGGGCTTTCAGCGACGACGCGCGGCAGGTCGCGCATTTCGACGACGTCCCTGCCGTCGAACTTGATCACCACGTCGCCGGGCAGGATCTGGCCCTTGTCGACCGGTCCGCCCTTGATGATGCCGGCAATCAGCGCGCCCTTGGCGGTGGCCATGCCGAGGCTCTCGGCAATGTCGTCGGTGACAGGCTGGATGCGCACGCCGAGCCAGCCGCGACGGGTTTCGCCGAACTCGGCGAGTTGGTTGACAACGCCGACCGCGATCTCGGCCGGGATCGAGAAACCAATGCCGATCGAACCGCCCGAGGGCGAGATGATCGCCGTGTTGATGCCGATGACCTCGCCATCCATGTTGAACAGCGGCCCGCCCGAATTGCCGCGGTTGATCGCAGCGTCGGTCTGGATGAAGTCGTCATAGGGGCCGGAATTGATGTCGCGGTTACGCGCCGAAATGATGCCGACGGTGACCGTGCCGCCAAGCCCGAACGGGTTGCCGATCGCCATCACCCAGTCGCCGATGCGCATCTTGTCGGAATCGCCGAACTTCACCGCGGTCAGCTTCTTGGCCTTCGGGTCGATCTTCAGCACCGCAATGTCGGTCTTGGTGTCGGTGCCGACCAGCTCGGCCTTCAGCTTCGAGCCGTCGGAGAAATTGACCTCGATCTCGTCGGCGTCGGCGATGACGTGGTTGTTGGTGACGACGATGCCTTTTTCGGCATCGATGACGAAGCCGGAGCCGAGCGACTGCACCTTCTGGGAGCCGCCATTGTTCTGGCCTTCGCGGTTCTTGAAGAACTCGTCGAAGAAATCCTGGAACGGCGAGCCCTCGGGAAGCTGCGGCATCGGAACCGCGTTCTCGTCCTCACCGCCCTCGCTGCCCTTGACGGTCTGCGACGTCGAGATGTTGACAACCGCGCCCAGCAGGCCCTCGGCGAGGTTGGCGACCGACTCCGGTCCTTGCGCCAGCGCCGGCGTCACGAAGGACGGGGCGACGGAGGCGCCGATCATCAGCGCCGTGGTGGCGGCCAGAGAGGCCTTTCGCATGGCGCGCAAAAGGGGCGTGGAAATCATAGGGAAGCCTCCCGGGGCTGTCATGGCATAGATCGCGCCCGGGCCGTCCGGACGCGAAGCGTCATGATGGAAACAAATAAGGCCTGTTTGCGACCATTGCTACGGGCACGGGATAAATCGTCCGTTATCCCCTGACGAGCCAGACGATGCCGACGCCCATGGCAAGGGCGGCAAGGCCGACTGTCCGGAGCACTGCCTCGGGCATTTCGGCCGCCTGCGCGGCCATCCTCTTGGCCACGGCGGGAAAACCGCCATAGACCAGGCCCTCGATGACGAGGACCAGGCCCATGGCGACGACGAAGTCCCGCACTGCTTAGTTGTTGGCGGCGGGAGCGGCAGCCCCGGCGGCAGGCGCCGGCGCAGCCTTTGCAGCACCGCCTTCGGGGCCGCGGAAGTAGCGGAAGAACTCCGATTCCGGCGACAGCACCATGGTCGTGCCATCGGCATTCAGGGCCGTGCCGTAGGCGCTCATCGACCGGTAGAAGTCGAAGAACTCGGGATCGCGGTTGTAGGCGTCGGCAAACACCGCCGAGCGTTCAGCTTCGCCTTCACCGCGCAGGATTTCCGATTCCTTCTGCGCCTCGGCGACGATCTCGACCACTTCGCGGTCGGCGCGGGCGCGGATGCGCTGCGCAGCTTCCCGGCCGCGGGCCCTCAGCCTTTCGGCCTCGGCCAGACGTTCGGCCTTCATGCGGTCGAAGGTCTGCTGCGACACTTCCTGGGTGAGATCCGTACGGCGAATGCGGACGTCCTGGATTTCCAGGCCGAGCGACGTGGCGTCAGGCTGCAGCTGGTCGCGAACCTCGCGCATCATCGCCGCGCGCTCTTCCGAGAGCGCGGATTCGAAACCACGCACACCGTAGACCCGGCGCAGGGCCGCGTCGAAGCGGGTGCGCAGGCGCTGCTCGGCCAGTTCCACGCTGCCCGACACCGTCGAGCGGAACTTGCGGGCGTCGTTGATGCGATAGGCGATGAAAGCATCGACGTCGTAGAACTTGCCGCCAGAAACCTGGACGCGGATGTCGTCGAGGTCGAGGCGCAGCACGCGGTCCTCGATGACCTGCACGTTGTCGGCCTCGAACATCGAGAACGGCGCCTTGAAGTAGATGCCCGGCTCGGTCTTGACGTCGACGATCTCGCCGAAGCGCAGCACGATGGCCTGCTGGCGTTCGTTGACGACGAAGATCGACGACCAGATCAGGAACAGGATGATAGCGGCGAGAACGCCGATGATGGGAAGACGATTGGACATTAGTTGCCTCCCGCCGCCGGAGCGCGCTTCTGCAATTCAGGCAGCGGCAGATAGGGCACAACGCCCTGGCCGTTGCCTTGCTCGACGATCACCTTGCTCGAGCCCTGAAGCACCTTTTCCATCGTTTCGAGATAGAGGCGCTGGCGGGTCACGTCGGGCGCCTTGGCATATTCGTCATAGACCGAGATGAAGCGCTGCGCCTCACCCTGGGCTTCCTGAACGACGCGGTTCTTGTAGGCGGCGGCGTCCTCGCGGATCTGCGCCGCCTCGCCTCGCGCCTGGCCGAGCTTCTGGTTCGAGTACTGGTTGGATTCCTCGACGAAGCGGTCTTCGTCCTGCTCGGCGCGCTGCACCTCGTCGAACGCGTCGGCCACTTCGCGCGGCGGTGCCGCGTCCTCGATCGAGATCGCGTTCACGGCAAGGCCGGCGCCATACTGGTCGAGGGTCGACTGGATGATGTCGCGCACGCCAGCGGCAATGCCCTGGCGGTCGTCGCGGAAGATGTCCTGCGCCGGACGGCGGCCGACGACTTCGCGCATCGCGCTCTCGGCAATCTGGCGAACCATGATGTCGGGCTCGGAAACCTTGAACAGATAGGCCTGGGGATCCGAAACCTGGTAGGCGACGGAGAACTTGACGTCGACGATGTTCTGGTCGCCCGAAAGCATCAGGCCGGAAGACGTGCTGCCGCGGACTTCGCCGATATTGACCAGCTTTTCAGCCGTGTTGACCTTCTCGACAGTCTCGATCGGCCACCAGTGGAAATGCAGGCCGGGCTGCGACAATTCCTGCTTGGGCTTGCCGAAACGCAGTTCAACCGCCAGTTCATCCGGCTGCACGGTGTAGACCGACTGAAACGCCAGGAAAGCGACAAGGCCAGCGCCGATAAGGCCGAACAGCACGCCGGTCGAGCCACCGCCACCGGGCAGCGCGCGCTTCAGCTTGTCCTGGCCCCGGCGAATGATGTCCTCGAGATCGGGAGGCGAACCTTGCGGCCCGCTTGGACGTGGTCCCTGCCCCCAGGGGCCGCCGCCGCCATTATTGCCGCCGCCGCCACCCCAAGGGCCACCGCCGCCGCCTCCACTTTGATTGTTCCAGGGCATGAATGTCCTTTCGACTACGAAACCATGGCAGCCACGCCTGAGACGGCCGCACAATTACTGACACCATCTATAGGGATGCGGGCAAGCGCTTTCAACGCGATGCCCTTGAAGTGCCTCGGATTCCACTACAAATGTATGAATTCACACCATCAATGCACGTCGTGGCGCTTTTCGTAAACGGTATAGCGTGTCGCATGGCTGTCTTTTTCGCCGGCGGCAAAATCTTCGGCGTGTGCAACCGCCCAGATCTCCGGATCGATATCGGGAAAGCGCGTGTCGCCGTCGGGAGACGCCATGACATGGGTAACATGCAGCCGGTCGGCGAGCGGCAGCGCCTGGCGGTAGATCTCGCCCCCACCGATGACGCAGATTTCGGTGACGCCAGGCATGCAGCGACCCTTGGCAGTGCCAAGCGTGATGGCGTCTTCCAGCGAATGCACCACCTCCGCACCCTCGGCGCGAAACGCCTTGTCACGGGTAACGATGATGTTCAGCCGTCCCGGCAGAGGGCGCTTGGGGAAACTCTCCCAGGTCTTGCGCCCCATGATGATCGGCTTGCCCATCGTGTCTGCTTTGAAGCGCTTGAGATCGCTCGACAGCCGCCACGGCAAGCCGCTGTCGCGGCCGATGACACCGTTTTCGGCTATCGCCACGTAGATCGCAACTTCCATCGGACGCCCTTCCCACCCAGGCGAATCTGCGCCCGGTCGCTTATCGTGGGCTATCGTAGGGCTGCAGGATCAGAATTTCGATATCGCGCTCGGGATAAAAATCGGTGGCAGTCATCTCGAAGGTGGTCAACCCCACTTTCTTCACGCCAGCGCCACAGAAGCTGACAATGTTGGCTGGATCGCCCTTGTCGATGGTCAGCCTGAACTTGCCTATCGTGCCCAATGCCCAGTTGCCGCCCGTGGTGAGCACATAGGACAGCCAGGTTTCTGTATAGGGTGGGAAGCCGTCACCGGAATTCTTGGTCGCCTTCTCGACAGCGCGTTCAAAACTTTCGTCGAGGCAGTATTTGCGCTTGTAGTCGTCGTATTGCCCCTGAAACTTTCCGTCCGTGTAGAAGCTGACACCAGCCGTGCCGCCAACACTCGGCTTGTAGCTGTGCGCGACCTTCACCGGCTTGCCCGCCGGAAAGCTGGCCCTCCACCAATAAGTCGAGCGCAGCTGCCACAAAGGCTCGCGCACGCTCTTCATGCCCGAACCGTCGTCATACTCATTGAGTGTGATCAGCCCGCGGTTTTGCCAGTCGGCCGCCACTTCCGACGACAGCTTCTCCAACGCCTTCAACGTCGCGTCGCCGAACGGAAAATAAGGTACGCCGTTGGCGTCCAGCTCCTTGCCGATATCCAGCCCCACGGCAAAAGCCGAATGCTGCAACTCAGGCTTCACCTCCTGACCGTCGATCGATACCGAGAAGCCGAGGAAATTGTCGGACGCATCCACCGGAATGTCGACATTGGCGTAGGGACTGCCCTCGATGTCGGGCATCGGAAACGCCACCAGCGTCTCGACATCCTTGTCCGAATTGTTGCGGAACACGTAGTCGACCGTCACCTTCTCCGGGGAGATGAACAGATCCTCGCTTTCCATGGCGATCTGGTCGCTGCGACCGATGATCAACCCGCCGGCGCCAAGCTGCGCCGTCGTGTCGTTGGCGGATGCGGGAGCAGACATCGCCGACATGCCGGCAACGCTCAGGGCGATCAGTCCGTCACGGCGTGCCATCCGGTAGCCCTCACACCGCGATCGGCGCTCGGATGGTAGCGTCGGCGACGTAGTTCTCGAGCCTGAAATCCTCGAAGCGGAAGGCAAACAGGTCCTTCACCTCGGGATTGATCCACATCGTCGGCAGCGTCTTCGGGCTGCGCGTCAGTTGCTCGCGCGCCTGGTCGAAATGGTTGTGGTAGATGTGTGCGTCACCCAGCGTGTGGACGAAGTCGCCCGGTTTCAGCCCGGTCACCTGCGCCACCATCATCGTCAGCAGCGCATAGGACGCGATATTGAACGGCACGCCGAGGAAGATGTCGGCCGAGCGCTGGTAGAGTTGGCATGACAGTTTGCCGTCGGAAACATAGAACTGGAACAGGCAGTGGCACGGCGGCAGCGCCATGGCATCGACCTCTTCCGGGTTCCAGGCCGAGACGATCAGCCGGCGCGAATTGGGGTTCTTGCGGATCTGTTTGAGCAAAAGTGCGATCTGGTCGATCTCGTCGCCGTCGCGCGTCGGCCACGACCGCCACTGCTTGCCATAGACCGGCCCGAGATCGCCATTCTCGTCGGCCCATTCATCCCAGATCGATACCCCGTTGTCCTTGAGATACTTGATGTTGGTGTCGCCGGCGAGGAACCACAAAAGCTCGTGGATGATCGACTTCAGATGCAGCTTCTTGGTGGTGACAACAGGAAAGCCACGCCCCAGGTCGAACCGCATCTGATGGCCGAAGACCGAGCGTGTGCCGGTGCCGGTGCGGTCGCCACGGTCGCTGCCGTTTTCAAGGACATGGCTGAGAAGGTCGAGATACTGGCGCATGAAGGACGTCCGGTCGGATTGGCGAGATTCGCTGGCCGCAAGCGTAGCCCATTCCGCTGCCCCGGCAAACGCCGGGACACGCGGCTGGTCGCTCGTCCGATCCTATTTCAGCACGCCAGGCCAGTTCCTCTCAGCCTTTGCAATGTTGCCCTCGACATCCTGCCGCCACAACGAGCGAACGCTTTTGGAGTAGTTGAGGTAAAGCTTGTCGCCCACCACTGTCCAGGCATTCGGGTCTGAGGAAGCGGTTGCACCCTGGCTGACGGCATAGGCGCAATAGCCGCCATATTGCGGCAGGTATCGAGCCGGAGACCGCAGGAACGTCCCCCGGTTGGCGGCACTGGCGAAGCGATAGGTGATGCCGTCATGCACCGCGACGTGCGCAGGCAACCCCTTGGTCGCCTTGCCGGCGGTGAAATAAGCGACCACGTCATAGCCGCTCGCGCCGACACCGGGCGGTTTACCGGTGTAAACCATAGCCTGTTTCGCTCGCGCGACGCCCGGTCCGAGGGCCCCGCTCACGGCGAGCGGCAGAAACATTGCGGTCAGAATGAGACGGCGTCTGTCCATCGCCGGTTTCCCTCGACAAGCCACCATTATCATAGCAGCCCGCGGCCCCATCTGCCGGGCGCCTCGCTACACAATCAGGTGATCCGGTCAGGGTCAGGCTAATGATTGGCCAGCAGATGGACTTGCCGGAAAGACAGCTCAGAGCGAACCGAGTTTGCCCAGTTCCTTGGCCACAAGGTAATAGAACGTCACGCGGTTCTTGGTGTTGTCGGCCGACATCGCCTTGCAGACCTTTTCCAGCGCGCCGTCCGCCTTCTTCGCATCCTCGACGCCGAGCTTCTTGGCAATCCAGCCGGCTTTTATGCGATCGAGTTCCTTGGGGTCGGTGCACGAGACAAGCGAAGAGTCGCGGTTCCGGAGCGCGATGCCCAGGTGCTTGACGATCTTGGTCACCACCTCTTCCTTGGCGCCGGCGTCGTACTTCTTCACGTCTGCAAGATAGTCGGTCATGTGAACTCCCCTCGTCGACGAATTGATCTCATCTCCCGCAGGGGCCCGGCTTAGACCGGTTCAGGTACTTCACGGGCATCCCCAGCGGGCCGAAGCTTCGGTTCGCGCATCACGCGAGTCAACCCTGCGTATTCGCGTGGCTTCATGAATCTGTTGCGAATGGCTGTTAGGACTTGCCGTTCCCACCTTCCATTTTGCAGCCGGCCTCCCTATATTGGGGTCGTCAGCTTGACTGACTATGGCGATAAACTGCCGATGAAATAAGCCATTCGGACCCGGGGGCGGTACCCGGCGCCTCCACCAAAAGTCGTCGCACAGTCGAACGACGATTTTTGCTGGGGGCGAAATAGGATCGACGAGGGTGTAAAGATCGGACTTTTGCCCGGCATTGTACCACCGTTATCGGGCTAAACTTGTAGTTGCAAACGACAACTATGCGGAAGCACGTCTCGCTGCTTAATGCAGTGCGATAGCTTCAAATTAAGCCCTAGAGGTTCGCACTTCTAGGCGGGGTTCGGAGGTACCTGGCAACAGAAACCTCCACTTCTCTCCCCCAAAATCTTCCAAGATCAAAATCTCCCAAGACATTGTCATCGCCGGCCAATGCCGGTTTGCCGTTGCCTGTTTTTTTGCCGGTGCGCCGCGCGTCCTGACGGGTGCCCGAGACGCGCTCCGGCCGACCCCTGCAGCGTCGGCCTGCCATGGCCGGTCCCGTTCCATCCGGAGACCTACATGCCTCGCAATTCCAACCGCTTCTTCGTGCTCACCGGCGGCCCCGGATCGGGCAAGACGACCTTGATCGAACGCCTTGCCGCAGCCGGCCACGCCACTTCGGTCGAAGCCGGTCGCAGCATCATCCGCGACCAGGCCGCAATATCCGGCACCGCCCTGCCCTGGCATGACCGCGCGCTGTTCGCCGAGCTCATGCTGTCATGGGAAATGCGCTCGCATACCATCGCCGAGGCTACGCCCGGCCCGGCGTTCTTCGATCGGGGCGTCCCTGATGTCATTGGTTATCTCAGGCTCGTCGGCCTGCCGGTACCGATCCATATCGAACAGGCGGCCCGGGAATTTCGCTACAACCGCAAGGTGTTCGTCCTGCCGCACTGGCCCGAGATCTTCACCCAGGACAACGAGCGCAGGCAGGACGAGGACGAGGCGCGGCGCACCCATGCCAGCATGGTCGCGACCTACGCTGCCTGCGGCTATGATCTTGTCGAGGTCCCCACGGCACCGGTCGAAGACCGTCTCGCTTTCATTCTCGAAAACGTCCGTCAGGCGTGACGAATCACGCCGCGTGCGGCAGTTGCAGCCCTTCGGCGAAGGTGCGGTTGCGGCCTGCCCGCTTGGCGGCATAGAGCACTTTGTCGGCGCGGCCGATGGCGTCCCAGAGGCCCTCTCCGGCATGCAGCTTGGCGATGCCGAAGCTGCATGTCACCGCGAAATCGCCGGGCATGCCGGCAAATCGCACATTCGCGATCTCCCGGCGCAGCGTCTCGACCAGGCCGAAGGCATCGTCCACCGGTGCATCGTTCAACACGATGACGAATTCCTCGCCGCCGGTGCGTGCCGCGATGTCGCCCGCCTTGAGTTTCGACTTGATGACCCTGGCAAGGCTCGACAGCACGACATCGCCGCCGGCATGGCCGAAGCTGTCGTTGATCGACTTGAATCGGTCGATGTCGCAGGCGACGATGCTCAACGGCTTGCCTACGCCCTTGGCGAACAGGCGCTGGGTCTTGCCCTGCAAGCCGCGGCGGTTGAGCAGCCCGGTCATAGGATCGCTGTCGCGCTCCGCCTTCAGCGCCAGAATGACGTCGGCACAGGCGACGACCACCAACGCAAGCCCCATCGCCACGCCCAGCACCGACATGGCAAACTGCGCCCAGACCTAGAAGGCGGACTGGAAGAAGGCATCGACATCGCGGCTCGGCACCGTACCGCCCGTCAGCAGGGTACGGCCGACAAAGGTCGCCCCCAGGCCCAGCAGCAGCCACAGCATGCCCCGGTCGACGACATTGCCGAGCACGAGATGCCTGAGCTTCCACGCCCCGCTCAGCAAAATGCCGCCCATGCCGAAATTGAGGGCATAGACGCGGACGGCGAGATCGTTGTGGACGTAATAGAAGAAGGTTAGGATGGCGACGATGCCGCCGAACCACAGCGCTTGCTCGGCCCGTGCCATCGATTTGCCCGAGCGCATCAGCACGCCCTGCACAAGAAAGAGCGGCGCCGCCGAATAAAGCACCGCGCACGCAATGGTGTTGTAGCCGACGTCGGCCGGCCACAGCGCGAACTGGACGACGGTTGCGGCACTGATCGTCAGGAACGCCAGCGCAAACAGCAGCAAGTGCCTGTTTCGGCGATCGAGCAGCCAGATGCACAGGAACGTTGCCGCAAACAACAGCAACAGGACGGAAGGGATGAATTTCAAGATCTTTTGTCGCCTCGACGTCTCGGTTCTGCTTCCGGTGTCTTCGCAACGACTTACCGGCCGAGTGTAAACAAACGATATCGAGGCTTTGTGAGGCGACGGCGACAGCGCCTGACCTGCGTCACGATGATGTGAAACGAGGCCGGGCGGATGCCCGGCCTCGACAAAACTCACTCCGCCGGCGCGCCGACGGCCGTTTCGCGCCTGCGGCCGAGCGTCACCTGCGCCAGCGCGAAGGCGACGACGGCGGAGATGGTGATGCCGAACACCATCGGCAGCGGCGTTCCGTCGAAGAAGAGGCCAGCCACCGCCATGGCGACGGCGCCGGTGGCAAAGTGCAGCGTGCCCATCAGTGCGGATGCCGTTCCGGCGATTTCGCCATGCTCTTCCATCGCCAGCACCGAGGTCGTCGGGATGACGAGACCGAGGAAGCCGTAGCCGATGAACAGAAGCACGGCCAGTACGTCGAGGCGGTCGACGCCTGCGGAAAACACCGCCAGCAGAATGACCATCATCGTGGCGTAGCCGACCACTGCCACCCGCACCACCCGGTGCAGGCCGAAGCGCTCGGTCAGCAAGCCGGTCAGCTGCGACATGCCGATGAAGGCTACCGCGTTGATCGAGAAGAACACGCTGTAGACCGACGGCGACAGGCCGTAATGGTCGATCAGAATGAAGGACGAATTGGCGAGATAGACGAAGAAGCTGGCAATGCCGAAGCCGCCGATGAAGGTCAGGCCGAGGAAGTTGCGGTCGCCGAGCAGGAAGCGGTAGCCGCTGAGCGCGCTGCCGACCGAGCTTTCGGCGCGATGCTCGACGGGGCGCGTTTCCTTGAGCGACGTCGACAACAGCACGATGGCAAGTACTGCAGCAGCAGTCACCACCCAGAATACGGCGCGCCAGCCAAAGCCTTCGATGACAAGCGAACCGGTCAGCGGCGCAAGGATAGGCGACACCGAAAACACCAGCATCAGCAATGACATGAGCCGCGCCGCTTCGGTGCCGGTATGCAGGTCACGCACGATGGCGCGCGGCACCACCATGCCGGCAGAGGCACCCAGGCCCTGGATGACGCGGAAGAAGATCAACCATTCGATATTGGGCGCAAGCGCCGCCCCAAGGCCGCCAATGGCAAACAGCACCAGGCCGATATAGAGCGGCGCCTTGCGGCCTATCATGTCGGAGATCGGGCCGACGACGATCTGCGCCAGACCCATGGCCAGGAAGAAGACAAGCAGGCTCATCTGCACGGCCGCGGTGCCGGCGTTGAGATCGGCGCCGATCGTCGGCAGAGCGGGAAGATACATGTCGATGGCGAACGGGCCGATGGCCGACAAAAGGCCGAGCACGACCGCTACGCGGAGAAATTGGGGTGTCATGATGTGGTTCTTTCGGATCGGGTTCCCGCCGTGAAGCCACGGCGACGTGTAATCCAAGGACGTTTGGCAACATGAGATTCCGACTCCTCCCGAACCGGCATCTCGCCATTGCGTCCAGTTTTTTAGACAGACTTGTCCAAATCGTCAATCACCTGTATATAAAAATTCCATGACACCTGCCATCGCTCCTGACATTGCGGTCGCCCGCAGCCACACCGCCAAGCGGCTCTCGATCCTCGACGCCGCTGCACGCGTCTTCTGCCGCGAGGGCTTCGCCGGCGCCAACATCGACCTCATCGCCGCCGAGGCCGGCGTGTCGCGCCAGACCGTCTACAACCACCATGGCGACAAGGAGAACCTGCTCGTCGCGGTAGTCCGGGAAATCACCGAACGCATCAACGCTGGTGTGTTCGAAACTCTGGCCACCTTCCCCGACAAGCCGATCGACCTCGAGGCCGAGCTCGTCGAGTTCGCCGTGCGGCTCAACCAGAACTGCATGTGCAACCGCGACGGCAAATTCCTGCGCAAGCTGCTGCAGACCGAAGGCGAGCGTTATCCCGAATTGTTTGCCGGCTGGCGTGAACATGGCCCGGCCAAGACCTGGGCGGCCCTTGCCGCGCGATTCGCCCGCCTCGCTTTGTCAGGCTGGCTCGATCTCGACGATCCCGATGTCGCAGCGCGCCAGTTCCTGGCGCTGGTCAATGCCGATCTGCAGATGGCGCTGATCTTCGGCGACACCGTCTCGGAAGAACAACTGCGCACAGCAGCAAGCAATGCCGTGCGCTGTTTCCTGCGCGCCTACGGCAAGCCGCGCCCGGTCTGATTCCTAGGGAATGGACGGCCGTCCGGACCTGCGGCAGGCATCGTGGCGCCTGCTCGAATCCCAAACATTCCATACCGCGTTATATCCGGTTTACGCCGGCCAAAAGCTTGATTACAGGTAGGGAGACGATTCAATCGGACCCGCATCTACATATGGCCGAAGACCAGATCCGCTACGACATTCTCGCCCAGGAGGCACTGCGTGGGGTCATGCGCAAGGTCCTGGCGGAAGTCGCGCGCACCGGCCTGCCGGGCAACCACCATTTCTTCATCACCTTCATGACCGGCGCGCCGGGCGTGCGCATCTCCTCGCGCCTGCATGAACGTTATCCCGAACAGATGACGATCGTCATCCAGTTCCAGTATTGGGACCTCAAGGTCACCGATACCGGCTTCGAGGTCGGCCTGTCCTTCTCGGATGTTCCGGAGAAGCTCGAAATCCCCTTCTCTGCCGTGCGCGGCTTCTACGATCCCTCGGTCAACTTCGAACTCGAATTCGAGGTCAAGGCCGAAGCAGCTGCAGCCCCCGAAGAGGTTGCCGCCAAGCCGGAGCCGATCGCGGTGGTCAAGCCTGCCGAGCGCAAGCCTGCGACCAAAAAGAAAGCCGACGCGACTGAGAAGGAAGCCGTCGAAGAGCCCGCTCACGGCAAGGGCGCGGATGTCGTATCGCTCGACGCGTTCCGCAAGAAGTAGCCAGGACGAGGTCGCATGGCCGACATCGTCAATCTTCGCCAGTTCAAGAAACAGAAGGCACGGGCCGAGCGCGAGACGCTTGCCGACCGCAACCGCGCCCTGCACGGTCGCACCAAGGCCGAAAAACAGCGCGACCAACTGACCTCGGAGCGCGCCGACAAATTCGTCGACGACCATCGCCGCGAGCGCGATCCAGAGAAATCCGACCGGTGAGCCTGGTCGAAAAGCGCTCGGTGACGATCCGCGGCCACCGCACCAGCTATTCGCTCGAAAAGCCGTTCTACGACGACCTCTTGGCCATATCGGCGGCGCGCGACATGACGCTGGCCGCCCTCGTCGCCGAAGTCGACACCCAGCGCCCGCGCGAGGCAAACCTTTCCTCCGCGCTCAGGCTGTTCGTGCTGGAGCAAGCCAAGCGCGGCGTGAGACAGACCTGAGGCGCGTCGTCTCCATCCGCCTCGATCCCGATGTCATTGCCCAGTCAAAGGCCACTGCCAAAGGCTGGAGCACAGGCATCAACGAGGTTCTGAAAAGGCAGAGGGCGGGCTGGCGCGACAGCGCCACCACATCGGGCCAGCATCGCCTGCCTATTGGCTCTGCAGCGACTTGAAGAAATCGTCGAGACTGAGCGGTTCGAGCTTTTTCTTCACCGGCGCATCGGCGGGTGGCGCCGGCACGGCGTCGACTGGCGCATCCATTGGCCGGACTTCCGGCAACGGCGCCCGCTCGATCTCAGCCGCTGGTTTGGGCTTGGCAGCCTCAGCCTCGCGCCTCGCCTTCTGCTCGGCCTCGTGCCGCAACTTTTCTTCCGCTGCCTGGCGTGCCTTCTCAGCTTCCTGGCGCGCCGTTTCCCTGTCCGCCTCGGCTTTGGCCTTCGCGGCGGCTTCCGCGGCGCGTTTTTCTTCTTCGGCGCGCAAGCGTTCCGCTTCCGCCTTTGCCTTGGCTTCCTCTTCGGCTTTCAGCCTTTCGGCCTCGGCTTTCGCCTTGGCCTCTTCCTCGGCCCGGATCCGCGCCTCCTCGGCAAGCCGCGCCTCTTCGGCGATACGCTCGCGCTCGGCCTGGAGTGCTGCGAAATACCGCGTCTCGCGTCGTAGCCGCTGCTTTTCCAGCAACACCGCCTGCATCGCCTCGACGCGGGCCTGTTCCTTTTCCAGGGCGCGCTGGGTCAGGAACTGCGCCATCGGCGCGCTGTCGAACAGCTTGACCGTCGCACCCGGCTCGCCGTCGATCTGGAAGTTCATCGCCGGCTCCGAGCCGACCAGCTGCTCCTTGCCGGGCGCGTATGTGATCGAGCCATTGGCCGAGATCACACCGGCGTTGAGGTCGGTGCGCAAATCGGCGTTCAGCATCGCAGCCGGGTTTTTCAACGTCAGTGGCGGCGCCCGCAGGATGCCGCCGGCAACGGTAAACGCGATGTCGGCCTTCCCGGCGGCAAAACTGCCCTCGCCGGCCAGGTCAGGCGCGAATTCTGCGACGCGCGCCGCATTGATATCTCGGCCAAGCGCGTCGGCCTTGGCGATCAGCGCGGCAAACGCGTCGGGGTTGAAGCCGGGCAGGACGAGCCCGTCAATATCGGCCGTGCCCGACCCGGCCAGCGAGGCGACAAGGCCCTCGACCGATTTGCCGCTGCCTGAAAGCGTCGCCGAAAAATTGCCCTTGCCGCCGATATCGCTGGCCACCGGGACCGCAGCGACATCGGCGCCGTCGAGCTTCAACTGGCCCGACACGAAGGCCGTGCCATCGTTGTTCTTGAGTTCGACAAGTCCGCCAAGGTCGCCGCCATACAGCTTGGCCTTGATGTTGGACAGCCTGAGCGCCTGGCTGTCGATCTGCAACGCCAGCACCGCATCATTGGCGGTCGCCAGCGGTTCGGCCAAAAGTGTGCCGGCGATGATTTCGAGGTCAGCGCTGAAGGGCGCAATCGGTTTCGGCGCGAATGCCGCCGTAGGCCACCCGCCGTTGCCGCTTTCCAGCGCCGCGACGCCCAGGGTCATTTCGGCGAACGGCCGGAGATTCAGTTCGTCAAGCGTCAGCGAACCGCTGAGATGCGGCAGCCCCTCGTTCAGCTCGGCCTTGAGATTGCCGACCACCGCACCCTGGTTGACGGTGCCGTCGAGCCTGTCGAGCGCAAGAACGCCTTGGGCAAGGCTGGCATCTGCGGCGAGCTCCACCTCGGTGCCGGTGCCCATGCCCGGCAGGCTCACGCCCGAGGTCATCAGCCACGGCTCCAGGTCGGCAGCCTGCAGCGTCGCCCGGCCCGTCAGGCTGGGCAGGCCGTCGCGCACCGCCACCGTGCCGGTGAAGCCGGCCGAAGAATCGTCACCTTTGAGGCTTGCGGTCACGTCGAGGCCATTCTGCACGGCACCTTTCGCGGCAATGGCTAGCTCACCCGGGCCGGTCACGCCGAGCGGCAGCACCGGCAGGCCGGCCAGCGCCAGCAGGCTGGTCGCATCCTCGTTGCGGGCGGAGAATTCGAGCTTCAGCTGCGAGCTGGCAAGCGCGCTCGATATCGCCTGCGCCGACAGCGTCGCCAGAAGATCGGAGCCGCCGGCCTCGCCTTGCCCGCTGAGCGCAATGCTCGTCGTCTTGTCGCCATTGTCGACGGCACTGGCGACGAAGTCGATGCGCGCGTCAGCCAGCAGGCCGGGATAGGCCGCAGCACGGGTTGCCAGCTCGTTCAGCAGCCGGTTCTCGGGCGTCTGTTTAGCTGCCAGCGCGACCAGCGGCGCGAGGTCGACTGATATCACCGAGGCGTCGAGATTGCCGGTCGGCGCCTTGGGAAAATCCTTGATCCGCCCGGTGGCACTGAGCGAGGCGCCTGCCAGTCCGCCGACCGACAGCTTGTCGATTTCCAGCACGCCCTCGCGCAGCCTGAGCGCGGTATCGACGGTTTCGGCGCTGAGGCCGGCGAAATTCACCGGCCCGGCCTTCACCGCGAGATCGAGGTCGGCGTCGCTGAAGCGGTTGGCGCCCTGGTCGGTCACGAACAGCGAGGCAAAGGCGCGCAACCCGTCGAGATCGAGCTCGCCGCCGTCGAGCTTCATCGTCATCGACGCCCTGGCATCGTCGGGAAGCATGCTGTCCAGCTCGCCGGTGAACTTGGCTTTGCCGAGGATCAGCTCGACGGCATCGAATGTCTGCTGCTCGCGGGTCAGCCTCACCTTGGCCTTGAAGCCCGCCGCCGGCAGCTTGCGCACCGCCTCATCGACATCCTTGGCGACCCAGGCGGCGAAGCCCGAGGGCTGGCCCACGGCCAAGAGCATCTGGCCGTCGAAGCCGAGCGTGTTTTCGGTGCGCAGGAAACCGTCGGCCTCGAGTCGCGTGCGGCCGGGCAAGGTCGCAGCCAGCGACTTCAGCACCCAGCCGCCTTCGCCCGGCTGCGCCGACATCTTGACGTCGCGCACCGTGGTGTCGCCGGCGACGACCGCGGGCAGGTCGACGTCGACGGTGCCGGGGATCGTCGGCCGCGGCAAGTCGACCAGTACCTTTTCAAGCGCCGTCAGCCGTTCGGAAACCGAAAAGCCGGTGCCGGTCTGATCACCCCCAACCGCTTCGTCGAAACGCACCTGGGCGCCATTGGCCGTAATGGTGAAATGCGGGTTGGCGCCGAGATCGACCTCGCCCGTGCCTTCGGCGGTATAGGGATCCTCAAGTGGCCCGCTTTCGAAGCGGAACTCCTCCACGCCCAGTCGGGCATGGTCGAGCGCGAACTTGCCCTTTACCCGAAAGCCGGGTTCAACTGGTTTGACTGGCGCCTTCGGCTTTTCGCCTTCGGCCGTGGCCACGGGCTCAGGCTGCGCCTCGATCACGGTGAAGCCGCCGGCATAGAGGGCCTTGCCCTTGTCCATCGAGGCATTGCCGTCGCCTTCGATGACCACGCCGTAGCGATCGGGCGTCGCGCGTATCCTGAGCCGCATCTGTCCAGCCGGATCGACGGAGCCGGTCGACACCGAAAGCTGGGTTTTCAGCCCGTCGACGCGCAGCGAACCGTCGACGCGCCACGGCCCGGCGAGCGACTTTGCCGAGACCTCGGTGTTGATCTCCGACAACAGGTGGTCGCGCCCGCTGGCGGCGCGGCGCAGCCGCACCTGTCCCTCGGTGATGGTCAGCTTTTCGATCGAGATCTGCCTGGCGTCGAACGGCGCAGACGGGCGGATCGCCCAGTCGACGACGCCGTCGGCGGCGACATCGATGATCGCCTTCGGCCGCACCAGCCGCATGTCGTAGATCAGGAACTCGCCGCTCAGCAGCGGCGCGAGCTCCGCATCCATCGAAAACGTCTCGACGGTCATCGCATCGTTGCCGCCGGCCCCGCCGCCGACGGTGACGTCCGAGAAGGTCACCGATGGAAACGGCAGGATGCGCGCCGTCACCTCTCCCTGCACCGCAACCTTGCGGCCGAGTATTGCGCTGGCCTCGCGCTCGAAATCGGCCTTGTAGCCCGACCAGTCGATGAAATACGGCCCCACCAGCGCCGCACACAGCGCCAGCACGAAAAGTCCACCGAATATGACAAACAGGCGTGCGAGCATTGCCTCTGGGCAAATCTTTCATGCGTCCCAGGCGACTAAGCGCAGGAGCGTGGTCATTTGGTGGCATGTTGGGCTGTGCGCTGCAGCACGTCAACGCCGCCCGGCAACCTGTCCCGTGAAAAACGGTCGCGCCGCGTCATCACGGCATTCGTCGCCGTCCCTGCAAGCGGACCAACGAAGACGCGGAGATTCAGGTCAGGCCGAGCCGAAAATGGTGGAGACCGAGAACCGGAACGGAGCGTACATTCGGGTACGCGAGTACGGAAGCGCAGGTGTCCGGCATTTGCAGGCCGGCCCCACCTGAATCTCCGCTATTTTGAGTCGCGCTTGGCCTGGGCTACTGCCGCTGCCTTGCGCAGGCGCCCACGTTCCATCGGCCTGACCAGGCTCTTGGCCTTGGCGTTGTCCACCGCCCGCATGCCGAGATGCGCCTGTCGGGTGTTGAAATCGGCGGCGCGGGCCGGCTTCTTTTCCTTGCTCAGCGCCAGTGCGTGGCGCGCGTTCTCGACGAGATCGATGCGCGCCGCCAATTGCCGCCGCCGCTCATGTTCGCCGTTGAGCCGGCGCATGCTCATCGCCAGCACGCCGAGCTTTGCCTTGGTGCCGTGATCCTTGGTCGCCGGCTGCGCGCCTTTGGCGGCTGCCTTGCCGCGCATCTCGCGGCGCTTGCGGTTGGCTTCGCCCTGCGCCCTGTCGCGTCGTTCGCGCACCGCCTTCAGCAGGTCGCGCAGTTCGGCATCCGAGAGATCCTGCACCACCGGGTGGTGCGAGTTCTGCACCAGCTTCCACTCGTCTTCGCTGAGGGCTCGTTCTTCCTGCTTCCTGGAAACAGCCATCTTCTGGTCCTCGCCTGTCACAGTCCGGTTGCCCAAGACCTAGGCAACAAGACCTGAGCAACCCGGACTGTCCGCCCGAACCAAAGCGGGGTCAAGCCGGCTATGCCGGGCGGCGCATCCGGATCACCTCCTGCAACCGCCCGTCATCGTCGGCGTTGCGCCTCAGCGTTTCGACGAAGCCGAGCTTGCGGTAGAAGCCGACCGCCGTCTCGTTCTCGGCATAGACTTCCAGCTCGAGCGCGCCCTTCAGCGCCACGGCATGCAGCACCAGCGCCTTGCCGAGCCCATGGCCATGGGCTGCGGGATCGACGAACAGGCCGCCGATGAAGCCCTCGATCAGGCCGATGAAGCCGGCCGGCTCACCGTCGAGTTCGATCACCCAGTTCTCGGCCTGGGGCAGATAGATGTCGCGGACCCGCCCCTGCTGCTCCAGCAGGTCAGCCTCGGACATGAAGGGATGGCCGATGCGCGAAGCCTCGAGCCAGACGTGAGCCAGCCGATCGCGATCGGCGGCGCAATAGGCGCGGATCGTCGCGCCATGGGCGTGTATCATGGGAATATCCTCGGAATTTTGCGTATCAGAGAAAGACGCATAAGCGTCTCAGACTGCTGACGAACCCCGTCGAATTTCGGCGGGGTTTTGTTTTGTGGGTTGATTGAGCTTTTTTGGATTGATGTCGGGGGGCAGATGCCAGTGCCGTTGCGAGCCGGCTTTGGCCTCATGCGAGGCTTGGTTCTGGCTTTGGCCAGAGGCTGATTGCGATCTTTTTCATGTTCTGGGCGGCGGCTGCGATCAGGCACTGGCAGGCGACGCGTGTTCGCCCTCGGAAGCGGGCATAGCGATGGCCGAAGAGCTGCTTGGCATCGGCGAAGGATCGCTCGACCGTCTCCTTGCGGCGTCGATAGATCGCCTTGCCCCATGCGGTTAAGCGGTTGGCATCGACCCGCTCGCGGACATCCTGCCAGACATGGCGCGTGATGGTGCGCTCGGCCTTGGCGTTTGATGTGCAAGACGCCAGCAGCGGACAGTTGCGGCAGATCGTCGGGTCGCTCCTGTAGTGGCGGTAACCGCCGCGATCGGTGGTGGCGTAAGTGAGCAACTGGCCCTGCGGGCAACGATAGCCGTCAAGGTCCGGCTCATGGACGAAAGCGCCCTTCCTCATCTTGCCAGGCTTTGGCCGGGGCGGGTTGCGATAGCCGACGACACCCTGGATGTTCCTGTCCTCCAGGCCCTTGGCGATGCCTGGCGTGGCATAGCCGGCATCCAGCCCCGCCGCCGTGACGTCGAAGCCGAAACGCTCCACCTGGCGGTCGAGCCGGTCGAGATAGACGATCGAGTCATGCACGTTGGCCGGCGTGGCAAACGTGTCGGTGATGATGCCGAAGCCGCCATCCACCGTGCGGTGATCGAGATAAAAGAAGCCCTTCGGCTTGCCCTCGCGCACCATATAGCCAGCCTCAGGATCGGTGCGCGAGACCTTCGTCTCTTTCACCGCAGGCTGCCGCTCCTGCTCCTTCAGCGCCTTCTGGCCGTGCAACGCCCGTTCGGCATCGATCGCCCGGTCGAGCTCGCCCCAGTAGTCGGCACGCGACTTGGCGACCATGGCAAGGTCGTACTTGCCCTTGTTGGCATTGGCCTTCAGGTGCGTGCTGTCGGTGTAGAGCACCGTGCCGTCGACCAAGCCTGCCCCGATCGCCTGCTCGACAATGCGGTCGAAGATCGCCTGCGCGATCGTCTCGTCCTGGTAGCGCCGGCGGCGGTTCTGCGACAATGTCGAGGCGTCGAACACCTTGTCCGTCAGCTTCAGCCGCAGGAACCACCGGTAGGCGACATTGACCTCGATCTCTCGCACCAATTGCCGCTCCGAGCGCACCCCGAACAGGTAGCCGATGAACAGCGCCTTGAACATCAAGGTCGGATCGAGTGGCGGGCGACCATTGTCGGCGCAGTAAAGCGGCGCTGTCAGATCGTGGATGAACGAGAAATCGATAACACCATCGATCTTGCGCAGAAGGTGATCAACTGGAACCAGTTGATCGAGCGTGACGATCTCAAGTGCGGTTTGTTCAGGGCCGGCTCGCTTCAACATCACCCACTGAATCACAAACCCCCAACTCTCGCCAGGGGTTTGTCAGCAGTCTGAGACGCATAAGCGTCTGTATTGGCCTTTCGGCCTCATCGGCACTTGGGCCGACGCTTCAGCGATGGAAGTCTCTACGCATAAGATTCCTGGTTGGACGGCGCCGCAGTAGCAGCACCGCCCACGCCACGTCAATGCCCTGTCGATTGTTCCGCCGCGGGTAACACCTTGCCGGGATTGAGAATATTCTGCGGGTCGAGTGCGGCCTTGATCGTCCGCATCACCTGCACGCCATGGCCGTGCTCGCGCTCCATCAGACCCATCTTGCCCTGGCCTATGCCATGCTCGCCGGTCGAGGTGCCGTCCATCGAGATCGCCCGCTCGGCCAGCCTCTTGACGAATTCCTCCGCCCTGCCGATGTCGGCGGGGTCGTTCTGATCCATCAGCACCAGCGTGTGGAAATTGCCGTCACCGACATGGCCGACGATCGGTGCGATCAGGCCCAGCCGCGCTATGTCGGCCTCTGTCTCGGCGATACATTCGGCAAGGCGGGAGATCGGAACGCAGGCGTCCGTCGACAGGGCACGTGCGCCCGGCCTGAGCGTCTGCGACGCCCAATAGGCATCATGGCGCGCCTTCCACAATTTCGCCCGCTCCTCGGCGACAGTGGTCCACAGGAACGGCCCGCCGCCATACTCCGTCGCAATCTCGCCAAAGCTCTCCGCCTGCTCGGCCACGCTGGCGTCGGATCCGTGAAATTCGAGAAACAGGCACGGGCTTTCGGGATAGTCGAGCTTGGAGTAATTCTTCATCGCCCGCATCTGCAGCGCGTTGACCAGCTCGATCCGCGCCACCGGAATGCCCATCTGGATCGTCGTGATGACGGCCTGGCATGCCGCTTCGACAGTCGGGAACGGGCAGACCCCGCCCGAGATCGCCTGCGGAATGCCCTGCAGCCTGAGCGTCACCTCGGTGATGATGCCGAGCGTGCCTTCCGAACCGACGAGAAGCCGCGTCAGGTCGTAGCCCGCCGAACTCTTGCGCGCCCGATGCGAGGTCACGACCTCGCTGCCATCGGCCATGACAGCCCTGAGCGACAGCACGTTCTCGCGCATCGTGCCATAGCGCACCGCGTTGGTGCCGGAGGCGCGGGTCGCCGCCATGCCGCCGAGGCTGGCGTTCGCCCCGGGATCGATCGGGAAAAACAGGCCAGTATCGCGCAGATAATTGTTCAGCGCCTCACGCGTCACACCCGCTTCGACGGTGCAGTCGAGATCGTCGGCATTGACCGACACTACCTTGTCCATACGCGAGATGTCGAGCGATATGCCGCCCGCCGGAGCGTTGACATGGCCTTCCAGCGAGGTGCCGGTGCCAAAGGCGATGACCGGCACGTGATGCGCGGCACAGACCCGCACAACGTCCTGCACGTCGGCTGTGCTTTCGGCGAACACCACGCCATCGGGCGCCTGGTTGGGCAGATAGGTGGTGGTGTGGCCATGCTGCTCGCGGATCGCCTGGCCGGTCTGGAAGCGCTCGCCGAACTGCTGCTTGAGGATGCCCAGCGCAGCCGCGATCCCCTCCTCGTTCCGCGCCATCGCCTTCAGGTCGCTCAGAGCCATGTTTTCCTCCGCGTTTGGAACAGCCTGGCGCCTTGCCGGCGCCTTATGCTGCGGTAATCTGCCAGCCCCGACAGTTTGTCCAGCACCACCGTGCATGACCCCGAAAATCGGGATTATCGGAAAGGATCATGCACAAACCTAAGTTTAACAGCGTCCTTTGCGCGTCCTGACGGACGCGCGGCGCTTTAAGGTCAAGAGGATCGTCCATGCCTGCACCGTTCGTCTCGAGCGTCATGGAGGTCGAGAAAGCCTGGCTCGACTACAACGGCCACATGAACATGGCCTATTACAACGTGCTGTTCGACCGCGGCGGTGAAGAAGCGCTCGACCTGCTTGGGCTGGGCGCGGCCTATGCCCGCGATCGCAAGCTCACCACCTACACCGCCGAGATCCATGTCTGTTACGTCAGGGAGCTGCATCTTGGCGACAAGGTCACCGCCACCTTCCACCTGCTCGACCACGACGAAAAGCGCTTCCGCGTCTACCAGGAACTGCACCATGTCGACGGCTGGCTGTCGGCGACGTCAGAGACGCTGTCGCTGCATGTCGACATGAACGGCCCGAAGGTCGCGCCCTTCCCTCAGGACATCATGGCGAGCCTCGACGCTATGCGCTCCGCCCATGCCGCCTTGCCGACGCCCGAGCGTGCCGGTCGCTCGATCGGCATCAAACGCAAGCCCGCATAGTGGCTTCAAGGCCACAGGCGATTAACCTTACCTGTTTATAACCTGCGCCACAGCCTGAGGTTCGTTGATCGCCCCTCGCTGCCCTCCGACAATCCCATGCAAGCGAAGTTGAGTCGCGGCGGCGGGCACCGGACGGCTTTGAGGCAAGGCATGCACACTGACATCGAAGCAACGGCCAACAAACTCGCCTGCGACCCTCGCATCAGCGACTATGATTTCTGGCGTTCGCTTCGCAACATCAACAACGAACTTTTTGAGATCGCCAACAACAACCGGCCGATCCCGATCGAAATGCTGCGCTGGCGCGTCATCCTGCGCCAGGCCCGCTCCAAGCGCGGCGTGGCCTGAGCCGGCCGAAAGGCGCGCCAGCCGCGCGCCTTCACCGCTTGCCTGATCAGGCAAGCTTCTCCTTGAAGAAGTTGACCGTTCGCCCCCAGGCCAGTTCCGCCGCCGCCTTGTCGTAGCGGGCTTCCGAGGTGTCGTTGTTGAAGGCGTGCTGGGCGCCGTCATAGACGAACAGTTGGAACTCCTTGCCGGCCTTCTCCAGTGCCGCCTTGTAGGCGTCTATGCCGGCGTTGATGCGGTCGTCCTTGCCGGCATAATGCAGCATCAGGGCTGCCTTGATCTTGGCGATATCGGCCTCGTCCTTCGGCTGGGAGCCATAATAGGCAACGCCGGCGGCCAGATCGGGCGCGTTGACGGCCAGCGCGTTGACGGTTCCACCGCCCCAGCAGAAGCCCATGGCGCCAACCTTGCCATTGCCGCTTTCATGGCCCTTCAGGAACGCCACCGTGGCGACGCCATTGGCCACTGTCTGCGCCGCATCGAGCTGGCCGAACATTTCGCGTGCCTTTTCTTCATCCGCCGGCGTGCCGCCGAGCGGCGACAGATAATCGGGCGCCAGCGCCACGAAGCCTTCGAGCGCGACCCGCCGCGCCACGTCGCGGATATGCGGGTTGAGGCCGCGGTTCTCATGAATGACGATGACAGTCGGCAGCTTGCCTGTGGCGTCGGCCGGCCGGACCAGATAGCCCTTCATTTCGCCGGCACCACCGGGATAGGTAATGTCCTCGGCCTTCAGCCGCTTGTCGTCGTCGGCGACGATCGCCGCCCGCGCCTGGTTGGTCGTAAGCAACGGCACGATCGCCGCCGCGGCAGCGCCTGAGCCGGCAAGCCTGGTCAGCTTCTCCATGAAGCCGCGCCGGTCGAGTGTCAGGTGGGTGTATTCGTCATAGGCATCGATCATCGCCTGGGTAATGGCAGGTCGTGTCATTTCTCGCTCCCTGTCTGGTTCCGAGGCCGGGAGTTTAACGTATGCAAATGTAGTTGGTTTCACTGTTGCGTGATCGCCGCGGCCACGAAAAAAGCGCCCGCGCGAGGTCGGCGCGGGCGCTTCGACAAGCGCTCAGTCTTCGCTTTCCATGAAACGGATGCGGTTGCCGAACGGGTCGATCACCTGGCACTCCAGCCCCCAGTCCTGCCGCTCCAGGCCTGGGCGGTTGTACTTGTAGTTCTTGGCAATCAGCCCCTTCTGGAAGGCCTCGACGCCCTTCATGTAGCAGACAGCCGTCGCACCCGGGCTGGCGTCGCCCGAATGCTCCGACAGATGCAGCTTCAGGTCGCCGCGCGACACCTGGCAATAGAGCGGTGCGCCGGGGTGGAAGCGGTGCTCCCAGTCGAAAGTGCAGTCGAGGAATCCCTCGTAAAAGCCCCTCGCCTTGTCTTCGTCGAATATGCGGAAGATCGGCACCGGCTGGGTGAAACTCACCGCACCGCCTGTCGGCTCTTCCGCCTTCTCGAGCTTGCTCGACAGGATGTTCCAGGTCTCCACGCCGAATTGTCTGGCGACGATCTCGAGCGCCTCGCTGTGGCTGACTTCGAGGTTCTTCTGGGCAAGCGCCTCGCGCATGGCCTTCGCCATCGCCTTTGCGTCACGATAGGTTCGCATGATCTTCCGATCCTCTGGTTGTGGCGAGAAATCCCATCAGTGCCCGCATTGCCGGTGCTCTCACCATCCCATGGGATCAGGTGACGGAAGCGTCCGATGTGTTCGCCATACCCCCGGAGGGCGCGGACTGCCGGCCACATCAAGCCGTCAGCCACGCTAGCAAAGCGCCTGCGGCAGGGTCAACACCGCTCGCTTTTCCCGGCAAAACCAGAACAAAACAGAGACACTTCTGGCCTTTCCGCCCCGAATCACTACATTCGGGGCAAATGTCAGACTTTCCGGACGACATGCCCTTTTTCGACGAGCCCGGCGGGATGCCGCCCCGGGCCGCCAGCACGCCTGCGCCCAGCGGTATCGCTGCGCGCGCCATGGCCGCGCGCCAGGCGCCGTCAGCGCCCGATTACCTCAACGGCCTGAACCCCGAGCAGCGCCAGGCTGTCGAGACCACCGAAGGCCCGGTTCTGGTGCTCGCCGGCGCCGGCACCGGCAAGACGCGTGTGCTCACCACCCGCATCGCCCATATCCTCAGCCAGGGCCGCGCCTACCCCAGCCAGATCCTCGCCGTCACCTTTACCAACAAGGCGGCGCGCGAGATGAAGCAGCGCATCGGCCACCTTGTCGGCGAAGCGGTCGAGGGCATGCCGTGGCTCGGCACCTTCCATTCGATCGGCGTCAAGATGCTGCGTCGCCATGCCGAACTGGCAGGGCTGCGCTCCGACTTCACCATCCTCGACACCGACGACGTCATCCGCCTGATCAAGCAGTTGATCCAGGCCGAGGGCCTCGACGACAAGCGCTGGCCGGCGCGCCAGTTCGCCATGATGATCGACGGCTGGAAGAACAAGGGCCTCGGTCCAGCCGAGATCCCCGAGGGCGACGCCCGCTCCTTTGCCAACGGCAAGGGCCGCGAGCTCTACAAGGCCTATCAGGACCGGCTGCAGACGCTGAACGCCTGCGACTTCGGCGACCTGTTGTGTCATCCGATCCGCATCTTCCGCGCCTACCCTGACGTGCTCAAGGAATACCACAAGCGCTTCAAATACATTCTGGTCGACGAGTACCAGGACACCAACACCGCGCAATATATGTGGCTGCGGCTCCTGGCCCAGGAAACGGGTGGTCCGGGGCAGAAGAATGTCTGCTGCGTCGGCGACGACGACCAGTCGATCTATGGCTGGCGCGGCGCCGAGGTCGACAACATCCTGCGCTTCGACAAGGATTTCCCCGGTGCCGTCGTCATCCGGCTCGAGCGCAACTACCGCTCGACCGCGCACATACTGGGTGCCGCCGCCCACCTCATCGCCCACAATGAGGGCCGTTTCGGCAAGACGCTGTTCACCGATCGCAACGATCCCGAAGACGGCAAGGTCAATGTCCATGCCGCCTGGGATTCCGAGGAGGAAGCCCGCGCCGTCGGTGAGACCATCGAACAGCTGCAGCGCCAGAAACACAATCTCAACGACATGGCGATCCTGGTGCGCGCCTCGTTCCAGATGCGCGAGTTCGAAGACCGCTTCGTCACGCTTGGCCTCAACTACCGCGTCATCGGCGGCCCGCGCTTCTACGAGCGCCAGGAAATCCGAGACGCCATGGCCTATTTCCGCGTCGTCGCCCAGGGTGCCGACGATCTCGCCTTCGAGCGCATCGTCAACGTGCCCAAGCGCGGCCTCGGCGAAGCCGCCATCCGCCAGGTCCACGATACCGCGCGCGCCCTTGGCGTGCCGATGCTGCAGGCAGCCGCCCAGCTCGCCGAGAGCGACGAACTCAAGCCCAAGCCTCGCGCCGCCCTGCGCGAAGTCGCGGCCAATTTCGAGCGCTGGCAGAAGGCGCTCGACAACACCCCGCATACTGAGCTCGCCGAGATCATTCTCGAAGAGAGCGGCTATACCGATATGTGGAAGAACGACCGCTCGGCCGAAGCGCCGGGCCGACTTGAAAACCTCAAGGAGCTGATCCGCTCCATGGAGGAATATGAGTCGCTGCGTTCCTTCCTTGAACATGTCGCCCTTGTCATGGACGCCGAGCAGGACGAGCAGCTCGACGCCGTCTCGATCATGACGCTGCATTCGGCCAAGGGCCTCGAATTCGAGACCGTCTTCCTGCCCGGCTGGGAGGAAGGCCTGTTCCCGCACCAGCGTGCCCTCGACGAAGGCGGCCGCTCGGGTCTCGAGGAGGAACGCCGCCTCGCCTATGTCGGCCTGACCCGCGCCAAGAAGAACCTGCATCTGTGGTTCGTCTCCAACCGCCGCATCCATGGCTTGTGGCAGTCGACGATTCCCTCGCGCTTCCTCGACGAACTGCCCGAGGCGCATGTCGAAGTGGCTGATGCCGGCAATTCCTATGGCGGCTATGGCGGCGGCCGCCAGAACCCCTACGGTGCCTCGCGTTTCGACAGCGTCGGTGAAAAGTCCTTCTCCAACACCTACGCCACGCCGGGCTGGCAGCGTGCCCAGCAGAACCGCACCGAAGCCACCGACCGCAACTGGGGTTCCCGCTCCGGTCATTCGGTCGAACGCATAGGCTATGGCGAGACCGATTCCGGCTTCGGCGCCGGCCGCGGCTCGGTCAAGGGCCGCACAATCGACGGCGAACTGGTCGCCAAGTCGGTCGCGACGGAGCCCTCGCGCTTCGAGGTCGGCGACCGCGTCTTCCACCAGAAATTTGGCAACGGCAACATCGCCAACATCGATGGCAACAAGCTCACCATCGACTTCGACAAGGCCGGCCAGAAGAAGGTACTGGACGGGTTCGTGAACCCAGTGTGAGGGCATTTGACAGACCCGGCGCCAGAGCCAACGTCCCGCCACACGGCGCTTGACCGCTGGTTCGAACGCATGCTCGGTGATCATGGACCACAAGGTTTCGGATCCGGCTGGTTTTCCGGTCTGTTGGGGCTTTTGTTGTCCCTCGGAAGTTTCTGTGCGGTCCTGGTGTTCCGGTTTCCGGAATGGTTGACCACGTCCGAACTGCGCAGCTCCTATCCGGTCGAGTTCATGCGCGGGCTGCTCGTACTCGCTATCATTGCCGGTTTCTTCTTCTCCGCTCTGAACATCCTGCTCAGGCCGTCGAAGAAGCTGGGCCTTGCCGGTATCGGTTTTGCCACGCTGGCCATCATTCTGGGTGGCACCGGCGTCAATGTCGATTACGACGGCGACGCGCCGATTCATGTCGGCTTGGACTGGCTGGTCCTCAATGTCGTGTTGTTGTCACTCGTCTTCGTGCCGTTGGAGCGCCTGTTTCCGCTGCGTCCCGAGCATGGAACGTTCCGTGCCGGCTGGACGACCGACGGGCTCTATTTCATCGTCAGTCACGTACTGGTCGAGCTTTTGACCTTCTTCACACTGTTACCTGCGACGATTGTCTCCCAAGCCTGGCAGGCCGATACCATGAGTGCCCAGGTCAAGAGCATGCCACTCATTGCGCAAGTCCTGCTGATCATGCTCGTTGCCGACCTGACGCAGTACTGGGTACATCGCAGCTTTCACCGTATAGGTTTCGCCTGGCCGTTTCATGCCATCCATCATTCCTCGCGCGCGATGGACTGGCTGGCGGGTTCCAGGCTGCATGTGGTCGATATCGTCGTCACACGGGCACTCATTCTGGTGCCCGTGCTCCTGTTCGGCTTTTCCGAAGCCGCCCTCTACATCTGGCTGGCCATCGTGGCAGCACAAGCCACCTTCAACCACGTCAACATGCGCATACGGCTCGGCTGGCTGGAACAGTTGCTGGTCACACCCCGTTTTCACCATTGGCACCACGCGGTCAGGCCGATCGACAAGAATTTCGCCGTGCATTTCCCCTGGATCGACAGGCTTTTTGGTACATTCTATCTGCCGGCCGATGCCTGGCCCGAAAATGTCGGCATCCATAACGACCCCATACCGGAAGAGTTCGGGCGCCAACTGCTCTGGCCATTTCACCGAAAGACGCGTTAATGCACCGCGCACCGCCGGCCCACGCCCTTTCCCACCGGACGCCGTGATCCAGGGCTTGGCAGGCAGTCGCCGGGTTTGACCCATTGGTATCGCTCCCGCAACAGGCGGCCGCAGCTGATTCACTTGCCAGGTCGACCTTCAACCCTCTGCACGAAATCTGCACGAAACTCCTGAATATCTCCTCGTTCCAGCCACCATACCCACCCGCTGCAACGGCATTGATGTCATATGCAAACGACATCGAGCCCCACGCACCGCACGCCCCGCCAGCTGCCCAAACGGCTGCTCACTGAAGCATGGTGGCTGGTCGATCCAGCGCCACCTCAGGCGATCACGCCCTTCCCTGGCACATATTGCAGCCCAGCAGGACTCCCCCGCAAGCTGGAGCGTAGGGCATGAACTTCCGCCATGCCCCGTCCACCATCTCCGCCAAGGTTGGCGCCGCATTGCTGCTGACCCTTGCAGCCGATTTTCTGCTGTTCCGGCAGCCGCTGGACATTTCGCTTTTCATCTTCGCCGCACTGGCTGCTGGTGCAATGATCGCATTTCATTCTCGGGGACCCCGTCCCCGCCCGCTCGCGCTCAAAATTGTGCTCGCCGCGCTCGCTCTCGCCCCGCTCGCCGAAAATGTCAGCCTGCTTTCGGTGACGGTCGCGACCCTTTGCCTGGCGGCCTTCGCTCTGTCGGTCTCGGCCCGCCTGCGATCCGGCCCGGTAAACTGCCTCAAGCGCATCGCCGGCTTTATCCTGACAATCCCCGGCCGGCTGCCATTCGACATCGCGCGGCTACGGAAACTGGCCGGACGCCGCAAGATCTGGCGCCTTGGCAGCCTTACCGCTTGGACGCTGGCTGTCGCTCTGGGCATGGTGTTCGTCGCGTTGTTCGGCATCGCCAATCCCGTCATCGGCTACTGGATGTCGCTGATCGACATCCGGGCCATATTCAACCTTCTTGACGTCTGGCGGATTGCCTTCTGGCTCGTCGTGGCTGGCAGCGTCTGGAGCTTCCTCAGGCCAAGATTACCGCGTTGGCTACCCAAATGGCGCCTCTTCGCACCGCGGCCGATCGCCGAAGCACAGGCAAACTTGGAACCGCCCGCCGGACTGCACCAGTCGCTCTTCGGCAAGGCGGCGATCCTGCGCGCGCTTGTCGTGTTCAACCTTATCTTCGCGCTGCAGACCGTCCTCGACGGCGCTTATCTCTGGGGCGGCGTGGCATTGCCCGCTGGGCTCACCTATGCCGCCTATGCCCATCGCGGTGCCTACGCCCTCATCGTCACGGCACTCTTGGCGGCGATTTTCGTGCTGCTCGCACTGAGGCCGGGCAGCACGACCTCGGCCGATCGCCGCGTCCGCGCCCTGGTCTATCTCTGGTCGGCGCAGAACTTTGTCCTGGTCATCTCGTCCATCCTGCGGCTCGACCTCTACATCGACGCATATTCACTGACCTACTGGCGCGTTGCCGCCTTCGTCTGGATGGGACTGGTCGCTATCGGCATCGTCCTGATCATGTCCCGCATCGCTCTCGACAAGTCGAACGAATGGCTTTTCGGTGCCAACATGCTGACGCTTTCTGCAGTTCTCTACGTCAGTTGCTTCATCAACTTCGCCGCAATCATCGCCCACTACAATGTCAGCCACAGCCGCGCGATGGATGGAGGATCGGAATTGGACTGGTATTATCTGCGCTCGCTTGGACCCCAGGCCATCCCGGCAATCGACATGGTGCTGAACCGCATGGGTGATACCGGCGCGGTCGCGCGCACAAGCCTCGTCTCGCGCCACTATGAGGCGGATCGGTTTCGCGAGCAGTTGCAGAACTGGCGTGCCTGGAGTTTTCGGAACTTCCGGCTGGCAGCGTATCTCGACCGGCCTTCGCCTTTGCCTTCCGGCACAGAGCCGCAGTGACGACGATGCCGCGCCATATCCTCGTCGTCGACGACGACCCTCATATACGCGACGTGATCTGCTTTGCCCTCGACAAGGCCGGCATGGAGACCGAGCCGGTCGGCGACGGTATGGCAGCGCTGGCGCGCATAGAGCGCCGCATGCCCGACCTGGTTGTGCTCGATGTCGGCATGCCCGAGATGGACGGGCTGGAACTGTGCCGCAGGCTTCGGCGAACCTCCGACGTGCCCGTGTTGTTCCTGTCTGCCCGCGACGAGGAAATCGACCGCATCCTCGGGCTTGAGATGGGCGGCGACGACTATGTCACCAAGCCGTTCAGCCCGCGAGAGCTGGTGGCGCGCGTCAACGTCATCCTTCGCCGCGCACGGCCGGCTCCGGCGGAACTCGTCTCGGCAAGCCTCAGTCACGGCCTGATTGTGCTCGATCCTTTGCGGCGCGCGGTGAATTACGATGACCGAGACATCGACCTCACCGCGACCGAATTTACCATCGTCAAGGCGCTGATGACGAAACCGATGCATGTCCTCAACCGCAGTCAGCTGATCGATGCCAGCCACGCCGCCAACATCCACGTCTCGGAGCGAACGGTCGACAGCCACATCCGCAACATCCGCGCGAAGTTCGCAACAGTGGGTTGCTCCAACGCGATCGAGACCGTCCATGGCATGGGCTTCCGCCTCGGGCGGTGCGGCGCGTGACTGAAAAATGGCGCCCGCCCCTCGGCCTCGTCGTGCTGGCCATCCTTGCCACCGTCATGACGCTGCCGCTATTGGGGCTGTTCAGCTTCCAACTCTATCAGCAGCGCTTCGAACCGGCCACCGAGCCCGCCGTTCTATCGCATGGCGCGGTCGCCGCAGCGGCCCTTGTAACAGGCGTCACGCTGCTGATCGGCTTCGTCTTCATCCGCACCATCTCCCGTCCCATGCACGATCTGATGGAAAGAACCGCGCGCATCGCCGAGGGGCAAACGGACGCCCTCCAGCCACTTGCCCATCACGGCACGCGCGAGATGGCGGAGTTGTCCAAAGCCTTCCTCGACATGGCGCGCAAGCTGCAGATCCGCAACGAAACGATTCGCACCTTTGCCACCCACGTCTCGCATGAGCTGAAATCGCCGCTGACCGCGATCCAGGGCGCCGCCGAATTGCTGCGCGACGCCAGCGACGACATGGATCCGGCCACAAGAACGCGCTTCCTCGACAACATCGTCGCCGACACCGACAGGCTGAACCGCCTGGTTCGCCGCCTGATCGAACTGGCGCGCGCCGACAAGGCAGCGCTGCCAGGCCAGAGCACGTCGCTCACTGAGATTCTCGGCTATCTCGCTCCTGTCGAAGGTGTCGACCTGTCGATCTTGTCTGGCGCTGACATCCGCTTTGCCATGTCGGCTGAAAATGGCGCGGCCATCCTGTCCAATCTCGTCGACAACGCGCTGCGCCATGGCGCCGGCCGTTTCGTGCTGGAGGCCAGCAGCTTTGACGACACTGTGACCATAGCTGCCACCGACGATGGCTGCGGCATCTCGCCCAACAACCGCGCCCGCATCTTCGAGCCGTTCTTCACCACACGGCGTGAAACCGGCGGTACCGGCCTTGGCCTCGGCATCGTCTCGGCCTTGCTCAACGCCCATGACGGAACGATCCGGCTTGCCGGCACCGACAAGGGCACCCGCTTCGAGATCAGGCTGCCGGTGGCATAGGACTGCCACGATCAGCCTCTTGCCGGCAATCACGTCGGCGAGAGCCACCGCCGCGGCCGCCACTTACCGGTTGCCGCCCCGCATGCGCAGGAATAACATCAGGTTTGCGCTAATTGTGGATCGCAGGGAGGCGAAGACGATGCGCAGATATATCGATTGCCGTGAATTCCCGAGCGAAATGAAGTGCACCGTGGCGATCGCAGCCGACAACGAGGACGAACTGGTCAACGCTGCCGTCCAGCATGCTGTCGCCGTCCATGGCGAGCATGACACACCGGATTTCCGCGCGGAGGTCAGGAAAGCCATCCATATAGGCTCGCCGCCGGCCTGATTTGATGCTCGTGACATATTGCCGGTGCTGATGCAGGGCTCAGCAACGCATCGCGAGTGGTGATGCCCTGTCCTACTGCCGGCGCACAGGCTCGCCGCTGCGCATTGCCTTCAGCCGTTCGGCGGCCGACGCCGCCAGCTCGGCGTAGCGTTCCTCCAGAGCCTCGGCGGCAACCAGCACCTCCGGCTCGAAGTCATTGGCCTCGAGCACTTGCCTCAGCTTTTCGACAAATTCGGCCTGCTGTTCGAGCGCGGCAAACAGCTTCTTGACCTGGTCGCGGCTGATGTCGGGATTGGCGAGCGTCGCCGGAACCTCGCGCGCCATCTCGGCGCCGGTCTCGGCCTGCTCTCTGAGGATATCCAGCCAGTCAGTCACGCCACGCCATACCCTACCCGCCACAATCTTGTTCCGGACCGCGGCAATCGTCAACCGCCCGGGAGCAGCGGAGGACAGTACTTTCACGCCTGCAGCAGGAATTGCGGGCGGTGGTTTTTGTTCCCAAATCCCAAGCGCCTGCATGAAGACGCTGCAGCATAGGCAGCGCCAGGCATGCGAGGCGCAGGGACTTCTTCGTCTGCGAGGAGACGCAGCACTCACCCCTTCGCTTTCGCTCGGACATCATGCCGTTTGGCCGCTTGCTCGCATTTCTTGCGGATTTCCTCGACCTCGGTTTCGGTCAGATGCTCGATGCCGATGAAATGGTTGTGGCCGGTGCCGACCCGGATCAGCTCGTCGAGCTTGGCCTGGATCGCAGCACCGTCGCGGTTCTGGGTGTTCTGGATCAGGAACACCATCAGGAAGGTGATGATGGTCGTGCCGGTGTTGATCACCAGCTGCCAGGTGTCGGAAAAGCCGAACACCGGACCTGATACCGCCCAGGCCAACACGACAATGCAGCAGCCGAGAAAGGTCAGCGGCAGGCCGGCGGCATAGGCTACCTTGTTGGCGATCTTGGTGAAAACCTTCTCGAACATGGCCACATCCCTTCGGTGCGAAGGAAACAACCGGGCCCCGCTTCGGGTTCCGCAGCCGGCGCTTAGGCCTGCCTCGCTTCCCAGCGGTCGAGAAAGGCCTCGATCGGCAGGCTCTGCATGTCGGGGATCGCCTCGAACAGTCTTTCGCGCGGCCAATCCCACCAGGCCAGCGCCTCGATGCGGGCGATAACCTCGACGGGGAACCGCATCTTCAGCCTCTTTGCGGGCACGCCGGCAAAAACCTCAAACGGCGCGACGTCGCGCGTCACCACGGAATTCGCCCCGACCACCGCTCCATTGCCAATGCTCACACCGGGCATGATCACCGCACCATGTCCGACCCACACATCGTGTCCGATAATCACGGGCTTAGCCCTGCGACGCTCGCGGAAATCGTTGTCGACGCCGAGATAGCGGAAATACTCGTTCGGCCGGTAGCTCAGCTTGTGCGTGGTCAGCCGCTCCATCGGATGCTCTAGCGCGTTGATGCGCGTATTTGCGGCGATCGAGCAGAACTTGCCGATCGTGGTGTAGATCGCCTCGGCGTGGCGCTCGAAATAGGAGTAGTCGCCGACCACCACCTCGCGCAACACGACGCGCTCGCCGACGATCACATGGCGGCCAAGCCGGCAGCCTTTCAGCTCCGACGTCGGGTGGATTCGCGGTTCGTCATCCTTGAAGCGAAGGTTTGCTTGATCGTCCATGACGCGGATGTACGCCCGCGCCACACTGCCCGCAAGCTATTGCGGCTTGCCCTTGGCCCAGACGACGTTCTGGCCATAGAGCGGCACCGTGGTCATCGACATCTTGGCCGAGCCGTCCTGCACTTGGCGCGAATGGGCGAGATAGATTAGTGTCTCGTTTTTCTGGTCGTAGATGCGGTTCACCACCTGCTCCTTCCAGATCAGGCTGATGCCCTGTTTGAAGACCTCCTCGCCCTCCTGGCCGAGGTCGATCTCGCCAATGGTGATCGGTCCGGTCTGCTGGCACGAGATTGCGGTGTCCGACGGGTTCTCGAACCAGTTGCCTTTCTGCAGCCGGTCGATCACGCCGCGGTCGAAATAGGAGACGTGGCAGGTGACGCCCTCGACCTTGGGGTCCTTGATCGCCTCGACGATGATGTCGTTGCCGAGCCAGTCGACGCCGACCTCGCCCACCTGCTGGGCCATGGCGGGCAATGCTGCGCCGAGCGCAAGGGTGGTCGCAAGGACGGAAAGGGCAAGCCGCATGAAAGCCTCCTGAATTGGCTGAAGTCGTCCACACTTGGGTCGCCCGCGCCCGCCTTGCAAGCCAGAGACGCTGCATCCTGCTCGCGAAAAGGTGTTTTGTGGACGAATGAGAGCGTCAACATGTCCCTTTTGGCAAATCACGCGCCGCGCTATGTAGGGTTGATGAAACAGGCCTTGCCCATATCGCTTTCGGCGACCGCGTGGATCGCGCTCGGCATGATGGCGTTTGCGGCAGCTTCGGGCCTCGCCTTCGCCTCCTGGCTGGACAAGGACGCCGGCATCTTCATGTCGCTGGTCGAGGCCGGCATGTCCTGGTGCTTCTGAACCGGTCATCAATAACACCATGGAATCACAATCGATGATGCGCACGATCCTTGCCGGCATTCTGATCCTGATGGCCGCCGGCGTCGGCTGGCTGACCTTCGACTGGTACAGCAGCAAGACCAGCGCCCAGGCTTTCGGTGCGCCCTTCGTGCTTGTCGATCAGAAGGGCGCCGAGATCACCGAAGCGGCGTTCCGCGGCCAGCCAAGTGCTGTCTTCTTCGGCTTCACCCATTGCCCCGAGGTCTGCCCGACCACGCTGTTCGAGCTCGACGGCCTGCTCAAGCAGATGGGCGACGAAGGCAAGAACCTCCGCGCCTATTTCGTCTCGGTCGATCCCGAGCGCGACACGCCCGAGGTGATGAACAGCTACGTCAGCAACGTCTCCGACCGCATCACCGGCATCACCGGCTCGCCCGACAAGATCGCCGCCATGGCCAAGGCCTTCGGTATCTATTCCAAGAAGGTGCCGACCGAAGGCGGCGACTACACCATGGATCACACGGCGTCGGTGCTGTTGCTCGACAGCAAGGGTGATTTCTTCGGCACGATCGCCTATGAGGAGAACCCAGAGACCGCACTTGCCAAGCTCAAGCGGCTTGCCAAGGAAGGCTGACCCTCCTCTCCCGGACCCGACATGACCCAGACACGGCTGCACTTTACCACCGGCCGCGAAGCCGCCAACCGCATCTTCGCTGCCCTCGAAACCGCCTTCGAGGAAGATGGCTGGCCGATCGCCGTGATCGAGGTCGACGAGGACCGCGATATCCACGAGGTCTCGCTCTACACGGATGGCGATGTCGAGGACGTTGCCCGCCGCATGGCCGAGGTGGTTGCAGAAGCAGGCCACAAGGGCCCGCTGGGCCGTGAGGTGCTACCCGACGTCGACTGGGTGGCGAAGTCGCTCGAAGGCCTGAAGCCGGTGCAGGCAGGACGCTTCATCGTTCATGGCAGCCATGACCGCGAGGACGTGCGCCCCGGACAGATCGCCATCGAGATCGAGGCCGGCCTCGCTTTCGGCACCGGCCATCACGGCACCACGGCAGGCTGCCTCGCGATGATCGAAAAGGTGATGGCCGCGGAAAAACCGGCCAAGGCGCTCGACCTTGGTACCGGCAGCGCCGTGCTGGCGATCGCAGTCGCCAAGCTGGCGCCGATCCCGGTACTGGCAACCGACATCGACCCGGTCGCAACCGACGTTGCCGCCGCGAATGTCCGCCTCAATGGTGCTGCCGACCACGTCGAGACGGTCACCGCCGCAGGCTTCGACGACCCGATCTTCGCCGCGCGCGGCCCTTTCGACCTGATCGTCGCCAACATCCTGGCGCAGCCGCTGATGCTGCTGGCGCCCGAAATGGCCACGAACCTTGCGGTCGACGGCTCCCTCGTGCTGTCGGGTATCCTCGACCGTCAGCACGACGCCGTGGTCGAAGCCTATGTCGCGGCAGGCTTCCGCCACATCGAGACCTTCCACAGGGAAGGCTGGGTGACAATCCACCTCAAGAACTGAGCCCGCTGGACAAGCCGGCGGCGTTGCCAGCAACGGCCGGCGCGGATAGGTTCGCCCGACATCCAGCTTTCGGGAAACCACCATGTTCCAGTCCTTTGATTCAGCCGGCGATCCCACCGTCGGCAAGCCGCGCGTGGCGTTGCTCCGGCAATGGCTCAAGGAAAATGGGCTCGACGGCTTCGTCGTGCCCCGCGCCGATGAGCACCAGGGCGAGTATGTCCCGCCACGTTCGAATCGCCTGCGGTGGCTGACCGGCTTCAGCGGCTCGGCCGGCGTTGCGATCGTGCTCGCCCGCAGCGCCTACATCTTCGTCGACGGGCGCTACACGCTGCAGGTGCGCGACGAGGTCGATCTCGATATCTTCACCGTCGAAAGCCTGATCGACAACCCGCCATCGGTGTGGATCAAGGAAAGCCTGCCCAAGGGCGCAAGGCTTGGCATCGACCCGTGGCTGCACACCATGGGCGAGGTCAAGGCGCTGACAACGGCAACCGAAAAGGTCGGCGCCGTGCTTGTCCCCCTCGCCCGCAACCCCATCGACGCGATCTGGGAAGATCAGCCCGACGCACCGTTGGCCCCAGTCGAGATCCATCCGGAGGCCTTTGCCGGCGAACTGGCCAAGGACAAGTTGAAACGGCTCGCCGCAGCGATCGAGAACGACGGCGCCACCCATGTGATCCTGACCGACCCGTCGTCGCTCGCCTGGGCGTTCAACATCCGTGGTGGCGACGTACCCCACACGCCGCTTGCCCTTGGCTTCGCCATCCTCTCCGCCGACGGCAGCCATGCCGTGTTCATGGACAAGCGCAAACTTGGCCGCACCGAGGAGGCCTATCTCACCCAGCTTGCCGACATCAAGGCACCGAGCAAGCTCGATGACGCGGTCGCGGCCCTTGCCAAATCTGGTGCGAAGATCGCGCTCGACCCGGTGCTTGCCGCCGACAGGCTGCGCGCCCTGATCGAGGACAATGGCGGCACGGTGGTGCAAGCGCCCGACCCGGCCCGCCTGCCCCGCGCCACCAAGAATGCCCAGGAGATCGCCGGTTCGCGCGCTGCCCACCGCCGTGACGGCGCTGCTGTCGCCAAGCTTTTGTGCTGGCTCGACCGGCAGAATCCCGGCAGCCTCGACGAGATCGCCGTCGTGACCAAGCTGGAGGAATGCCGCCGCCAGACCGGTGAGGAAACGCAGATGCCGCTCCGCGACGTCTCGTTCGACACCATCTCGGGTGCCGGCGCCAATGGCGCGATCATGCATTACCGCGTCTCGAAAGCGACGAGCCGGGTGCTGGCCGAGGGTGAACTGTTCCTGCTCGATTCGGGCGCGCAATATCAGGACGGCACCACCGACATCACTCGCACTATGCCGGTCGGCAAGCCGAGTGAGGAGATGCGCGAGCGTTTTACCCTGGTGCTCAAGGGCATGATCGCGATCTCGCTGGCGCGGTTTCCCGCAGGCACGCGTGGCGCCGACATCGACGCGCTCGCCCGCATCGCACTGTGGAAGAACGGCCTCGACTACGCCCACGGCACCGGCCACGGCGTCGGGTCCTATCTCGCTGTTCATGAAGGCCCGCAGCGCATCGCCAAGACCGGCATGGAAAAGCTGCTCGCCGGCATGATCCTGTCCAACGAGCCCGGCTACTACAAGGAAGGCCATTACGGCATCAGGCTGGAAAATCTGATCCTGGTGACGCCAACCGCCGAGCTGCCCGGCGGCGACATCGCCATGCACGGCTTCGAGACGTTGACGCTGGCGCCTTTCGACCAGCGCCTGCTGCGCGCCGACCTGCTGACCCGCGAAGAGCTGGATTGGCTCAATGCCTACCATGCCCGCGTGCTGGCCGAGATCGGACCGATGCTCGACGGCGAAACGCTGGCGTGGCTGGAAAAGGCGACGGCGCAGATCGCCTGATCAGCGTGTAATGAAAACGACCGGCCGCTTCATGCGGCCGGTTTTCGTTCAGCCGATGAAATGCCGCATGGCAATCAACACGGCAGCGCCTGTCAGAAACATCGTCATCAGGCCACCACGCAGTCCAACAACGGCTGCCACGGCAAGCGCTGCCAGCTCAGCCGGACCGGCCGAGAGTGCCGCGGGTGCCACGAGCGTCGTCAGAACCGCAGCCGGCACCGCGTTCAGGCCCGCCTCGACGCGCGGATGGATGCGCTCGAAACGCGAAATGACGAGATGGCCGCCGATACGGGTCAGATAGGTGGCGACAGCGCCGGCAATGATGATCCAAAGCGTCGTGCTCATGACACCACCTCCGCCGTTTCTTCACTCGTCAGGCTCTCGTCGGACCTGACCGGCATCGCCGCCGCAAACAGCACGCCGGCCAGCGCCCCAATGGAAACATGCCAGGGTGAGCCTACGGTCTTGTAGGCGATCATCGAGGCAACGGCGCTGGCAACGACGATCGGCAGCCAGCGCGGGCGCTTGCGGAAGCTCATCACCAAACCGAGAAAATAGATCGGCAGCAGGAAGTCGAGCCCGATGGCATGGGGGTTGGGAATCAGCCGCCCGAACAGCGCGCCGAGCGCGCTTTCGGCGACCCAGAAGACATAGATCGGCAGCGCCATGCCCATGTACCAGGCAAAGGTCACCTGCTCGCCATTCTCGCCCTTGCGCTCGGCCTCGGCATATTGCGGATCGACCAGGAAGAAATAGCCGATGGCCTGCTTCAGGAACGGCCAATGGTCGATGTGCTTACCAACGGCAGCCGAATAGAGAACGTGGCGGAAGTTGACGGCGAAGATCGATAGCACCACCAGCCACGGCGCGACATGCTGGCCGAACAACTCGATGCCGACCAGCTGGCTGGCGCCGCCATAGATCGAGGCGCTCATCAGTGTCGCCTCGACGACGGAGAAGCCGTTGTCGACGGCCAACGCCCCGAACAGGATGGCAAAGGGCGCCGACGCGACCACCACCGGCACGCTCAATCGCATGCCCTGCAAGAATTCACCGCGACGATCAGACATTAGGCCTCCGTGGCGCATCGGCCCCAGATCGAATTTTGAGCGTTGGAATGCACGATACAGGCCGAACGAGCTCGGCCAAGGCTCCATAGCTTGCGCGGGGGTCTGAATAAGTCAGCCGGCTTGGCGTGTCACATCAATTCGGTTGAGCCAACGATCAGCGCTTCTTGGCCTTCGGCGGCCGCTTCACCGAGCACGGCACATTACCGCCGGCATGAAGCCGGCCCATCGTCATGTCGAGCTTGATCGGCAGGTCGCGCAGCGCCGAGACGTTCAGCTTGCGCGCGGCTGCCAGCGCCACCTCGCCGCAGGCATGCGCGTCCTCTGCAGCATTATGGTGCCTGAAGGAGAAATCGATATGGCGCGACACCTCGTTGAGCCGGTGCGAGGTTAGCTCCTGCCACACCTTCTTCGCCATCTTGAGCGTGCAGATGTAGTCGATGTCAGGACTGACAGTGCCATACAGCTGATAGCTCGCCCTGAGCACACTCATGTCGAAGGACGCGTTGTGGGCGATCACAAGCGTGTCTGAGAGATCGTCCTCGAACTCCTCCATCACCTCGGGAAACTCGGCTGCGTCCTCGACATGTTCGGGCCGTATGCCGTGAACGGCAATGTTGAAGCGCGAGAACCGCATGTCCCGGGGGCGGATCAGTCGCTCCTCGATACGGATGACCGCGCCGTCCTCGATCCAGGCAAGGCCAATGGAGCACGGGCTGCTCCGCTGCTCATTGGCAGTTTCGAAGTCGATGGCAAGTGCTCGCATGACGTCTGTCAGCCCGCCTGCCCGACGCGTTCGAACCACTGGTCCTCTGTGATCACCTCGATACCCAGATCGGTCGCCGCCTTGAGCTTCGAGCCAGCACCTGGGCCCGCCACAACGAGGTCGGTCTTCTTGGACACCGAGCCCGCCACCTTGGCGCCAAGCTTCTCGGCCATCGCCTTGGCCTCGTCGCGCGACATCTTTTCGAGCGAGCCGGTGAACACCACCGTCTTGCCCGAAACGGGTGACGACACGTCGCCGATACGCTCCTCGTCAAGCGGCGTCACTTCGGCAAGCAGCGCATCGAGCACCTGCCTGTTGTGCTCCTCTGCGAAGAACTCGACCACCGCCTCGGCGACGATGGCGCCGATGCCGTTGACGCCGGTCAGCTCCTGCCAGGCGGCATTGCCCTTGTCACCCTTGCCCTCAGGCATCACGGCAGCAACACCAGCGGCGCGGAAGGTCTCGAAATTGATGTAGTGGCGCGCCAGGCGCTTGGCATTGGTTTCGCCGATGTGGCGGATGCCGAGCGCAAACAGGAAGCGCGAGAACTCGACCTGGCGGCGGTCGTCGATGGCCGCAAACAACTTGCGAGTCGATGTCGCGCCGAAGCCATCGATGTTCTCGAGCTTGGTGAGCGATCCTTCTTGTCGCCGCTTCAGCGTGAAGATGTCCGCCGGCGAGCCGACATGCAATGCCGGGTCCTGCGACTGGAAGAAGAACTCGATCTGCTTCTCGCCCAGGCCCTCGATGTCAAAGGCATTGCGCGAGACGAAATGGCGAAGGCGCTCCACAGCCTGTGCCGGACAGATCAGGCCGCCGGTGCAGCGGCGCACCACCTCACCCTCCTCGCGGACAGCATGGCTGTCACAGGCCGGGCAGCGCGTCGGGAACAGATAGGGCTGCGCTCCTGCCGGGCGCTTCTCCAGGACGACGTCGAGGATCTGCGGAATGACGTCACCTGCCCGCTGTACGATGACGGTGTCGCCGACGCGGATGTCATGATCCTCGTCGCGAATGGCCGCGCCGCTGTTGCCGAGGCCCTTGATGTAGTCCTCATTGTGCAGCGTGGCGTTGGTGACCACCACACCGCCCACCGTCACCGGCTGCAGCCGCGCCACCGGCGTCAGCGAGCCGGTGCGGCCGACCTGGATGTCGATGCCGAGCAGTGTCGTCGTCGCCTTTTCAGCCGGGAACTTGTGCGCGATGGCCCAGCGCGGCGAACGCGAGACGAAGCCGAGCCGCTGCTGCAGGTCGAGCCGGTCGACCTTGTAGACGACGCCGTCGATGTCGTAGCCGAGCCCGGCGCGATTGGCCTCGATCATCCGGTACTGCGACAGCAGGCCGTCGACGCTGTCGAACACCTTCATCAGCGGATTGGTCTTGAAGCCGTAGGTCTTAAAAGCCTCGACCATGCCCATCTGGGTGTCGGCCGGCATGTCGCTGACCTCGCCCCAGGCATAGGCGAAAAAGCGCAGCGGACGGCTGGCAGTGATAGACGTGTCGAGCTGGCGCAGCGAACCGGCGGCCGCATTGCGCGGATTGGCGAAAATCTGCTTGCCAGCTTCAGCATTGCGCCGGTTGAGTTCGGCAAAGTCGGCGTGGCTCATATAGACCTCGCCGCGCACTTCCAGCACCTCGGGAAAGTCGCCCTTCAGCACGTTCGGAATGTCGGCGATGGTGCGGGCGTTCGCCGTGACGTTTTCGCCGACCTGGCCGTCGCCGCGCGTCGCCGCCGTCACCAGCCGGCCGTTCTCGTAGCGGATCGACAGCGACAGGCCGTCGATCTTGGGCTCGGCGGTGATTACCACCGGCTCGTCGGCGGACAGCCTGAGGAAGCGCCTGATGCGGCCGACGAACTCGCTGACGTCCTCGTCGGCAAAGGCGTTGTCCAGCGACAGCATCGGCACGACATGGGTGACCTTGCCGAATTTTTCGGAGACGGCAGCGCCCACCGACTTGGACGGCGAGTCCTCACGCACCAGTTGCGGAAAACGCTGCTCGATGGCGAGGTTGCGGCGGCGCAGCGCATCGTAATCCGCGTCCGAAATCGTCGGCGCGTCCTCGGCATGATAACGCAGGTCGTGGCCGGCAATTTCTTCGGCCAGCCGCGCAAGCTCCGCCGCGGCTTCAGTCTCGCTCAGCGAATCGACTGGCTTGTCGGACATGGTACGGCTCCGGCTGAAAACGCGGCCACCATAGATCAGGACGCTGTCGAGCGGGAGCCGCCCGGACCGAATTCCACGTCAAATCAGCAGCATCGCGAAGGCTCCTGACATGGGAGCCGCAATCGCGTGGTCAGGAAAGGACGGCCGTGTTCTCGCGCAGCAGGCGCTCGGCGGCGGCGCGCGCTTCCTCGGTGATCGAGGCGCCAGACAGCATGCGCGCGATTTCCTCCTGGCGCGCGGTACGGTCCATCTCGTGGATACCGGTCGCCACCTTGTCGGTGTTGCCCTTCTTGGAGATCAGGAAATGCGTCGCCGCGCGGGCCGCGACCTGCGGCGCATGCGTCACTGACAGCACCTGCACCCGGCGGGACAGCCGTGCCAGCCGCTGGCCGATGGCGTCGGCAACCGCGCCACCCACGCCGGTATCGATCTCGTCGAACACCAGTGTGGGTGCCGAACCACGGTCGGCAAGCGCCACCTTCAACGCGAGGAGAAAACGCGACAACTCGCCACCCGAGGCGACCTTCATCATCGGGCCCGGTCGGGTGCCGGGATTGGTGCGCACCCAGAACTCGACCTGATCGATACCTTCCTGCATGCGATTGTCGGCTTCGCTCGACATCTCGACGATGAATTCGGCGCGTTCGAGCTTGAGTTCGGGCAATTCGGCCATGACGGTCTTGCGCAGGCTCTCGGCCACAGTCTTGCGGAGCTCCGACAGATTGGCAGCGATGCGATCATAGGCATCGCGGCTGGTCCTCGCCTGCGTTTCCAGCACCTGCAGCCGCTCCTCGCCGGCATCGAGGTCGGCGAGGTCGGCAACCATCGTGTCGCGCAGCCTGGCTAGGTCGTCGACGGCAACATTGTGCTTGCGTGCAGCCGCGCGCAGGGCAAACAGCCGCTCCTCAGCCTTTTCCAGCCGCTGCGGGTCATATTCGGTGGCGCGAAGGGCGGCATCGACGCCGGATTGCGCCGCATCAAGCGAGATCATCGCCTCGTCGAGCGATTTCACCACCTCATCGAGCAGGCCCGGCACCTCGGCCGCCTTGCGCTGCAGGCGGCGCAACAGGCTGGCAAGCTGCGGCAGCGGCGACGACGAGCCCGACAGCACGTCCTGTGCATCCTGGATTTCGGAGGCGATCTTTTCGACGCGCATCATTGCGGCACGCAGCTCGGCGAGTTCGCTCTCCTCCCCCGGCTGGGGATCGAGCTTGGTGAGTTCGGTCACCGAGGCACGCAGATATTCAGCCTCGCGCGCGGCGGCATCGACGCGGGCGCGATGGCGTGACAGCTCCTGCTCGGCACCGCGCCACAACTTCCACGCGTCGGCGGTGGCCTTGGCTTCGCCGACATGACCGCCAAAGGAATCGAGCACATCGCGATGCGCCCCGGCGTCGACAAGCGCGCGATCGTCGTGCTGGCCGTGGATTTCGACAAGCGCGCGGCCGATGTCGCGCATCAGCGTGACGCTGGACGGCTGGTCGTTGACGAAGACGCGCGTGCGCCCGTCGACGGTCTGGACGCGTTTCAGGATGATGTCGCCATCGTCGTCGATGGCATTGTCGGCAAGCAGCGTACGCGCCGGATGGTTGCGCGGCACGTCGAAGACCGCACTCACCTGCCCTTGCGTGGCACCGTGGCGGACCAGCGATGCATCGCCGCGCGCGCCGAGCGCGAGCGACAATGCGTCGAGAAGGATGGATTTGCCCGCGCCGGTCTCACCGGTCAGCACCGACAGGCCAGGCGTGAAATCGATGTCCAGCCGTTCGATCAGGACAATATCGCGGATCGACAGGCGCGAGAGCATCTATTTCTGGTCAGGCGCCGGAGAACATCTTCCCGGCCTTGGAAATCCAGGAGCCGGCATTTTCCCGAGGCTCGAGGCCATTGGTCTGCAGCAGCTTGTACGAATCCTTGTACCACTGGCTGTCAGGATAGTTCTGGCCGAGCACGGCCGCCGCCGTCTGGGCTTCCGAGGTCAGGCCCATCGCGTAGTAGGTTTCGACGAGGCGCGCGAGCGCTTCTTCGATGTGGCGTGTGTTCGAATAGTTCTCGACAACATTGCGGAAGCGCTTTGCCGAAGCGATGAATTCGCGACGCTCGAGATAATAGCGGCCGATCTGCATTTCCTTGCCGGCGAGCTGGTCGCGGGCGAAGCGGATCTTGGCGTTGGCGTCGTCGACATATTCGGAAGCCGGCCAGCGCTGAACCACCTCGGTCATCGCCTCGATGGTGCGGCGAGCTTCCTTCTGATCCTGCGTCACGTCGCGAATCTGGCGGAAATAGCTGAGGCCGATGATGTACTGGGCGTAGGCCGCGTCGTCGGTCGAGGGATAGAGCGCGAGATAGCGCTTGGCCGAGTTGATGGCCTCTTCATAGGAGCCCTGGCGATAGCTGGCGAAAGCGCCCATCACCATCGATTTACGGGCAAACTCCGAATAGGGATGCTGACGGTCGACAGCCTCGAACTTGCGGCTGGCCTCCTTGAGGCGGCCGGCATTGAGGTTGGCGAGGCCCTGATTGTAGAGCACATCGGCCGGTTCGGTCTGCTCGACATAGGTCGCGAGATCGACATCGGCTTCGCCGGACATGCAGCCGGACAGTGCAAGCGTCGGAGCGATGAGCGAAAGCGCCACAACCAGAGGCTTCACGCGCAATTTCGATCGATCGGCTCGTATCAATGACATCACAGAGTTCCGCCCCTTTGGCGCTGTTTCGCTTTTAGGCAATGGCCATAGATCACAACTGGCTTTGCCGGGCAACGCTATCAGCCGCCAATCGCGCAATTTTGTGGCACGCAATGACGCATGCCATTTCGCCGGCCAAGCGGTGCAACAAGGTCACACCACCTCCAGGCGATTGCCGGCCGTCAGAGGGTCCAGGGCGCGTGGACTGCGGCACTGACAGCGATAAGTTCGGCCGAGCGGCCGCGCTCGCGGCGCGACGTCTCGACGACTTCGAAAGCCGACCTGTCAGAAAGCAGGCGGCGCAGCGCAGCGGCGTTCAGCCGGTGGCCACCGCGATAGGAACGGAAGCAGCCGATGAAGCGCGCGCCGGCGAGTGCCAGGTCGCCCATCGCGTCAAGCGTCTTGTGGCGCACGAACTCGTTGGAGAAGCGCAGGCCTTCCATGTTGATGATGTGGTTGTCGTCGCCGATGACCACTGAATTCTCGAGCGACGAACCAAGCGCATAGCCGGCTGCCCACAGGCGCTCGACGTCCTTCATGAAACCAAAGGTGCGGGCGCGCGAGATCTCGCGGCGGAATATGTCGTCGTTGATATCGGAAGCAAAGGACTGGCGCCCGATCGCTGGGCTCTCGAAATCGATCTCGACCTCGAATCGCGTGCCGCCATAGGGACGGAACTCGGCCCAGGAGGCGCCGCTTTCGATTCGTACCGGCTTGAGAACGCGGATGTAGCGGCGCTTGACGCACTGCACTTCGATGCCGGCCAGGTCGATGGCCTCGACGAACTGCGCGGCACTGCCGTCCATGATCGGGATTTCAGCGCCTTCGACTTCGATCAGCAGATTATCGATACCGAGGCCGAACAGAGCGGCCATCAGGTGTTCGATCGTGGCAACGTGCTGGCCGGCGGGATCGCCGAGCAAGGTGCAAAGATCGGTCGCACCCACTTCTGACACAATTGCGCGAAATTCTCGGTCAGCAACCTGAAACACCACGCCCGTATCCGCGTCTGCCGGCGCGAAATGGATGGCTACCGGCTTGCCGCTGTGAACGCCAACGCCCGACAGGGTGACACGCGATTTGAGTGTTGTCTGATAGTCCTGCAAGTCGATCCCCATATGCCCGTACTCACCACGTCCGCTTCGCCACACCACGGCGCACGGCTCTTATGCTCGCCAGACGGGACCTCATCCCCACAATACCCGTCAGCGACCTTAATCGGCGCGAAGATAGTCTTCCGGGTGAGAGACTCCAAATCACGGTTTCTTACTCTGTGTAACTGCGGGGACGCTTCGACTCGCCCCGCCAAGCTCATGTTTTAACTTATCTTTTCAGAGCAAAAGGCGGGCGTCGAGACGCCCGCCTTTCAAACAGTGTTACCGGCCGTTCACAGATCAGTTGGCTTGCCGGCGAAGGAACGCTGGAATCTCCAGCTGATCGTCCTCCTGAGTCCGTGCCTGCGGTGCCAGGCGGCCATGTTCGTCGAGCTGTCCGCGGCGCGGCGCGTACATCTGCGATTCCTGGCTGGTCATGCGGCGCTGCTCGGGCGCCGGCTGGCGCAGCTTGGGCTCGCGCGGCTGCGCGGGCTGCAGGCGTGCCGGTTCTTCCTCACGGCGGGTCAGGCCGCTGGTCAGGCGCTTGAGCAGGCCCATCGGACCACGATCCTCATGCTGCTCGGCCGGCTGAGCCTTGGCTTCGACCTCGGCCTTGACCATCGGCGGAAAGTCCTCGACGCGCGGCATGCGCGGCTGAACCTGGGCCGGCTGCATCATCTCGCGCTGCGGTGCCATCTGCGGCTGGGCAACCGGCTGCGGTGCGGGCTGCTGGAACTGCTGCGGCTGATACTGCTGGACCTGCGGCTGGGCCGGCGGAGCGGCAAACAGCTTGCTCTGCGGACGGAAGTCGTCAGCCGGAGCGGCTGGCCGCGGCTGCGCCATCGCGGCGGCATTGGCTTCGGCAAGGCGGATGGCCTCGGCAACCGGATCGTTGGTGCGCACTTCCATGCGCGGCTGTTCGACAGGAGCAGCCTGCACGACAGGACGCGGTGCCTCGACCTGACGCTGTGCCGGCTTCGGCGCCTGACGGATGGTCAGCGGTGCAGCAGCCATGTCGGCAGCCGACTTGTCGATGCCGGTGGCGACGACCGACACGCGGATGACGCCTTCGAGGTCTTCGTCGAAAGTGGCGCCCAGGATGATGTTGGCGTCCTGATCCACTTCCTCACGGATTCGGGTGGCAGCTTCGTCGACTTCGAACAGGGTCAGGTCGCGGCCGCCGGTGATCGAGATGAGCAGGCCCTTGGCGCCCTTCATCGAGGTTTCGTCGAGCAGCGGGTTGGCGATTGCTGCTTCGGCGGCGGCCATCGCACGGCCCTCGCCCGAAGCTTCGCCGGTGCCCATCATCGCCTTGCCCATTTCGCGCATCACCGAACGGACGTCGGCGAAGTCGAGGTTGATCAGGCCTTCCTTGACCATCAGGTCGGTGATGCAGGCAACGCCCGAATACAGCACCTGATCGGCCATGGCGAAGGCGTCCGCGAAGGTCGTCTTGTCATTGGCCAGACGGAACAGGTTCTGGTTCGGGATGACGATCAGCGTGTCGACGCACTTCTGCAGCTCTTCGATGCCGTAATCAGCCGTCTTCATGCGGCGCTGGCCTTCGAAGTGGAACGGCTTGGTGACGACGCCGACGGTCAGGATACCCTTTTCGCGAGCGGCGCGGGCGACGACCGGAGCAGCACCGGTGCCGGTGCCGCCGCCCATGCCGGCGGTGACGAAGCACATATGCGTGTTCGACAGGTGGTCGATGATCTCGTCGATGCACTCTTCAGCGGCGGCGCGACCGACTTCCGGCTGCGAACCCGCGCCCAGGCCCTCGGTGACATGCGCGCCGAGCTGGATGAGACGCTCGGCCTTCGACATGGTGAGTGCCTGCGCATCGGTGTTGGCCACGACGAACTCGACGCCGCGCAGGCCAGCGGTGATCATGTTGTTGACAGCGTTGCCGCCGCCACCGCCGACACCGAACACGGTGATGCGGGGCTTGAGCTCGGTGATGTCCGGCTTCTGCAGATTGATCGTCATAGTCCTCGTCCTTTTTGCCTTTCGAACCGCTTCGCCGTGCGGCCGGTAATGGGGCTGCCCCCGTCAATTCCTAAAAACTGTCTCTCAACCACTGACTCATGCGATGCAGTTTTCCGCCAGTTCCCGTTGCCCTGTAACGGGAAATCCCTTTCGCAGACTGGCTCTCGATGCCGGCCATCTGCGGGTAGATGAGAAGCCCGACGGCGGTCGCGAAAGCCGGCCCCTTGGCCGCCTCCGGCAGACCTGCCACGCCGAGTGGGCGGCCGATGCGCACATTGCGGCCGAGAATGCGTCGCGCTGCCTCGGGCAGGCCGACGAGCTGACTGGCACCGCCGGTGAGGACGACGCGTTTACCGACGGCATTGCCGTAACCCGACTTGTTGAGCCGGTCGCGCAGCAGTTCCAGCGTCTCGTCAATGCGGGCGCGGATGATGCGCGTCATGACAGAACGCGGTATCTGCAGCGGAACTTCGCTGTCGTCGACGCCGATCGGCTGGATGCTGATCATGTCGCGGTCGTCGGTGGTGCCGGGCAGCGCCGATCCATGCATGACCTTGAGCCGCTCGGCATCGTCGAGACGCGTCGACAGGCCCTTGGCCATATCCATGGTGACGTGATTGCCGCCCACAGGAATGGCGTCGGCATGGACGAAGCGCCCTTCCGCAAAGACCGAAAGCGTGGTCGTGCCACCGCCCATGTCGATGCAGGCAGCACCCATTTCGAGTTCGTCGTCGACGAGTGCCGCAAGGCCACTGGCGTAAGGCGTAGCCACCATATGCTCAACCGACAGGTGCGAGCGGTTGATGCAGAGCTCGAGATTGCGCATCGGCGCCGAATCGCCGGTCAGCACATGCATGTCGACGCCAAGCGTGTCGCCGACCATGCGGCGCGGATCGCGCACGCCGCGCTCGGCGTCGAGCGAGAAGGCGACAGGCAGCGAGTGGATGACGTCGCGCTCTGCCTTCAGCGCCTGCTTGGCACCGGCGGCGAGCACGCGCTGGACGTCGGTTTCGTCGACCTCATGGCCGCCGAGATTGATGGTTGCCGAAAACGCCTCGCTCTTGATGCGGCCGGCGGACAGATTGACGATCAGTGAGTCGGCGGTAAGGCCTGCCATGCGCTCGGCGGCGTCGACGGCGAGACGGATGGCATGTTCGGCGCGGTCGAGATCGACGACCACGCCCGACTTCACGCCCTGCGACTTCTGGTGGCCGATGCCGATGACCTGGGCCTGGTGGGTACGTCCCTTGAGCAGCTGACTGCCTTCGGCCGGCTTCAGCTTGGCGACCACGCAACAGACCTTGTTCGAACCGACATCAAGCACCGTAAGGATGCCCGAGCGACGCGAAACCGGATCCTTTTGACCGCCCAGCCAGCTCATATTCTCTTCTCCGCCTTCGCCTTGAGGGCTTTCGGCTTGTTTTTCAGCAGATCGGCGCGCCGCTCGACAGCTTCCGGCGTCAACTGCACGACCAGCCGGTCACTGAAACGCATGTCGACGGCCGCGATGTCACGGGTCAGCAGCGCGTTCTCGCGGTCGAGATCGGCAAGATCGGCAAGCGCTGCATCGACCTGATTCTCGGGCAGCTTGACGGTGATGCCGTTGTCGAGACGCAGATCCCAGCGCCGTTCGCCGACGCGAATGTAGCCTTTTACCCGCGAACCAAGCGCGGGGAACGCCTGAACCCTGGCGACGAAGTCGGCGGCACGGTCGGCGGCACCAAAGCCGACGACCAGCGGCAGCGTGGCCTGGCGCCCGCCAGCATAAGGAGCGATGATCTTGCCGTCCTTCTCGACGACGCTGAGCTGGTTTCCGTGCTGCCAGATCGCAAAAGCGTCGCGCTCGTCGATGCGAACCTCGATCGTATCGGGATAGACCTTGCGAACAGCGGCATCGCGCACCCAGGGCAAGCTGACGATACGCTCGCGCGCCTCTTCCGGATTGAAGCCGACGAGCGAAGTCCAGCCATCAAGCTCGAGCTTGTCGAGAATGTCGATTTCGGAGGTTTCGCGATTGCCCGAGACCTTGATCTGGTCGACGGCAAAGCCGCTGCGAGCGGTCACGCCCTGGACCATCGCCGGGAAGTGACCCCCGAGATAGGCGCCATAAAGCGAGCTTGCGGCAAGGAACGCAGCCGTCAGCATCGACGCAGCATAGGGCGGAGGAGTGAACTCCCCACGCCCGAAGCGCGACAGCATGCGAACCGGCTTGCGCAGCAGCCGCGGCAGCACGAAATGCTCCGCGGACAAGGGCAGCCCGAAGACGCGCGGCGCCGAGCCACCCATCCTTCTGTTCTGTCCCGACCTCAACGCAAACACGAAGCGTCCTCCACCATCCAACTCAACAACTCACCAAACGAATGCCCGGCTTGGGCTGCAATCTCAGGCACCAGCGACGTCGGCGTCATGCCGGGTTGAGTGTTGACCTCCAGCCAGACGACCTCTCCATTTTCGGAATGGCGGTCGTCGTACCGGAAGTCAGACCGGGAGACGCCCCGGCACCCGATCGCTTGGTGAGCCTTGAGCGCCAGTGTTTGTATTTTTTGGTAAATATTCGGTGAAACTTTCGCGGGGCATTCGTGCTTTGATCCGCCGGCGACATATTTTGAATCATAATCGTAGAAGGCGTGACCGGTCGGAACGATCTCGCAGACGCCAAGCGCAACATCACCCATAACGGCACAGGTCAACTCACGACCATGGACGTAACGCTCGACCATCACCGTGTCGCCGTAGCGCCACTCGGATGAGGAGATGACCTGCGGCGGATGCGACTGGTCTTCCTTGACGATGACGACACCGAAGCTCGACCCTTCGGACACCGGCTTGACCACGTAAGGCGGCTTCATCGGGTGTTGGTTGCCGATGGCAAAACGGTCGAGAACCCTGGATTCGGCAATCGGAATGCCGGCAGCTTTGGCCACCTTCTTCGACTGCTCCTTGTTCATCGCCAGTGCCGAGGCCAGCACGCCGGAATGGGTGTAGGGAATGCCGAGATATTCGAGGATGCCCTGGATGGTGCCGTCTTCGCCGAAGGGGCCATGCAGGGCGTTGAATGCGACATCCGGCTTGAGCGTCGAAAGCACTGCGCCGACATCGCGATCGACGTCCACTCGCGTGACCTGATAACCGACCTGCTCGAGCGCTTCGGCACAGGCATTGCCAGACGACAGGGACACAGGCCGCTCGGACGAAAACCCGCCCATCAGGACAGCGACGTGCTTTGACTTCATCCCCTGAGATCCCCTCTCGACTCAGACACAACGCCTTGTTTCCAAAGATCAAAAAAGAGCACCCGGAAGTTGGACCTCCGGCTGGAAACGCGGGCTACGCGTCACGCGACTCAAATCAGGAAACGCTTTAGGTCAGAGAATCAGAGACTTGATTCCGTGGCAAGAGCCGATTGGAATTCGTTGCAATTTCATGACCAATGCGACTTCCGTTGACCTGCAGGATGACCAGAGGAAAAGGCGGAATTCGGGTCGCAAAAAGGCCCCGGCGAGGATGCGCCGAGGCCTTTCGAAGATCGTCATTTCGGATGGCCTTCACAGGCTCCTGCTGCTCCGGCGGAGCGCGCCGCCTAGAGCAATTGCCCCAAGAATTCCTGCACTTCGTGGCCGGGCTTGAAGTTGCCGAGACGCTTGATTTCCCACTGCAGGCGGATGCCCGAATTCTCGAGCACGCGGCTGCGCACCGTCTCGCCAAGATACTCGAGATCATAGCCGCTGGCGTTGCCGGTGTTGATCATGAAATTGCAATGCAGCGGCGACATCTGTGCGCCGCCGATCATCAGTCCGCGGCAGCCGGCGTTGTCGATTTCCTTCCAGGCCGAGGTTCCCTCGGGATTCTTGAAGGTCGAGCCGCCCGTCTTCTCGCGGATCGGCTGCACCGTCTCGCGATGGTGCTGGACCGCATCCATCGCCGCTTTGATGGCGTCCTTGTCCTCCGTATAACCCTCGAAGGTCGCCGAGGTGAAGATCAGGTCGGCTGCGGCAGCCGATTGACGGTAGCTGTAGCCCATGTCGGCATTCGACAGCAGATGCAGGTCGCCCTTGCGGTCGAGCGCGCGGACCTCGACGACGCGTTCGCGCGTCTCGACGCCATTGGCGCCCGCATTCATCCGCAAGGCGCCGCCGATGGCGCCGGGAATGCCGTGGTAGAAATGAAAGCCGCCGATGCCGTTGTCATGCGCAAGGGCTGCCACGCGCTTGTCGGGCGTCGCAGCACCAGCCTTTATGCCGGTCGCCGAAATTGCCTCGGCCTCGCCGAACCCCTTGGCCGACAGCCGAACCACGAAGCCAGGAATGCCACCCTCGCGCACCAGTAGGTTGGAGCCGATGCCGACGACCATGACAGGGATTTCTTCCGGCACAGCCTTCAGGAAGGCAGCCAGATCCTCTTCGTCCGCCGGCTGGAACAGCGCCTGGGCAAGGCCTCCGGCACGGAACCAGGTGATCTTCTCCATCTCGGCGCTGGGCGTGAGGCGTCCGCGCAGGCCGGTTAGCCGGTCGCCGAGTTTGGCTATGAGCGCCTCGCCTCCGATCACGATCCGCCCCCGGCGAGCTCGCCCGGCAGGGCGTAGGCCCATTGTGTGATGTTGCCGGCGCCGAGATAGACGACAAAGTCGCCCGGCATGGCCAGTTCGCGCACGACCGGCGCCACGGCAGCCGGGCCATCGATGTAACGCGCGTCGCGATGGCCGCCGGCACGGATGCGGGACGTCAGGGCTTCCGAGTTGACGCCGTCGATCGGATCCTCGCCGGCCGTATAGACGGGCGCGATCATGACGGTATCGGCGTCGTTGAAGCAGGCCGAGAAATCGTCGAACAGGTCGCGCAGGCGGGTGAAGCGGTGCGGCTGGGCAATGGCGATGACGCGGCCGGCGGTGGCTTCGCGCGCCGCGCGCAGCACGGCCTTGATCTCGACCGGGTGGTGGCCGTAGTCGTCGAACACCTCGACGCCATTCCAGGTGCCGGTATGGGTAAAGCGGCGCTTGACGCCGCCGAACGACGACAGCCCGCGCTTCACCGCTTCGGCAGAAAGGCCGAGTTCGGTGGCAACCGCGATGGCAGCTGTGGCGTTCGAGACGTTGTGGCGGCCCGGCATCGGCAGGCGCAGGCCCTCGATGGTGGTCGAAGTCGCCGACTTGCGGTTGCGGATGACAACGTCGAAGACCGAAACGGCACCTTCCATGTGGTGATTGGTGAAACGCACGTCGGCCTGGGCATTCTCGCCATAGGTGATGACGCGGCGATCCTCGATGTGGCTGACCAGCGCCTGCACCTCGGGATGGTCGGTGCACATCACCCCAAAACCGTAGAACGGCACATTCTCGACGAACTGGCGGAACGCTTCGCGCACCTTGTCGAAGGTGCCGTAGTGGTCGAGATGCTCGGGGTCGATGTTGGTGACGACGGCGACGTCGGCCGGAAGCTTGAGGAAGGTGCCGTCGCTCTCGTCGGCCTCGACCACCATCCACTCGCCTTCGCCCATGCGGGCGTTGGTGCCATAGGCATTGATGATGCCGCCATTGATGACGGTCGGGTCGAGCCCGCCTGCATCGAGCAGCGTCGCCACCATCGAGGTCGTCGTGGTCTTGCCGTGGGTGCCGCCGATGGCGACCGCGTTGCGGAAGCGCATCAGCTCGGCCAGCATTTCGGCGCGGCGTACGACGGGCAGAAGCTTCTCGCGTGCCGCCTGCAGTTCGGGATTGGTCTTCTTGATCGCGGTCGAAACGACGATCACCTCGGCGTCGCCAAGGTTCTCGGCCTTGTGACCGACGAAGCACTCGATGCCCTTGTCGCGCAGGCGCTGGACGTTGGCGCTCTCGGACTGGTCGGAGCCTTGCACCTTGTAGCCGAGATTGTGCAGCACCTCGGCGATGCCGCTCATGCCGATGCCGCCGATGCCGATGAAATGCACGAGGCCGATGGTCTGCGGCATCTTCATGACCGCACTCCCTTCTTGAATTCCGAAACGGGCGTTTTGGACGCAATAGCCTCTGCGAGGTCGGCGAGCAACCGTGTGGCGTCCGCTTTGCCAACTGACTTGGCGGCAGCCGCCATCGTCACCATGCGCGCCGGATCCTCCATCGCACCCCCGATCAGCTCGGCAATGCGCTCAGGCGAAAGCGTTGCCTGCGGGTGCACTTCGCCGCCGCCGGCTGCAGCCAGTCGCGCGGCGTTCGCCGCCTGGTCGTGGTCGAGCGCGTAGGGATAAGGCACCAGAAATGCCGGGCGGCCGATGACCGCAATCTCGGAAACCGTCGAGGCACCCGAGCGCGAGATCACCAGATGCGCTGCCGCCATGCGCTGCGCCATGTCGCCGAAGAACGGCGACACGTCGGCGGCGATGCCGAGCTTGGCATAGGCCGCCTTGACCTTGTCGGCATCCTCGACGCGTGCCTGCTGGGTAACACACAGGCGCTTGCGCTGCGCTTCGCTCAATAGCGCGATTGCACCAGGAACCGCGTCGGAAAAGAACTGCGCGCCCTGGCTGCCGCCGAAGACCAGCAGATTGAAGGCATCCGCGCCGGTCGACGCAATGTAAGGCGTCTTCGCCGCCTCGATGACAGCCGGGCGCACCGGATTGCCTGTCACGACGACCTTGGCGCTATTGGCGCCGGCATTCTCGGGCAGGAAGCCGCCGGCGACCGCATCGACCCTGGCTGCAAGCGCCTTATTGGCGCGCCCCATCACGGCGTTCTGCTCATGCACCATCGACGGCACGGAACGCCGCGTCGCGGCATAGAGCGGCGGCAGAGTCGGATAACCGCCGAAGCCGATGACGACGGAGGGCTTGATCTGGGCAATGACCTTCGAGGCCTGGCGCACGCCGCGCCAGATGCTCCAGAAGGCGCGCAAGAGCGCAATCGGGTTCTTCGAGCCGATGGTCGACGATGAAATCGGATGAATGGCCGCAGCCGGAAACTTGCCGGCGAAACGTTCGGCGCGGTCGTCGGTGGCGAGATGCACCTGCCAGCCGCGCGCGGTCAGTTCATGTGCCAGCGCCTCGGCCGGAAAGAGATGGCCGCCGGTCCCGCCGGCGGCAAGCATGACAGTTCCCTTGGCCATGTTATTGGGCCGCAACCACATGGCGCGGCATGGCGGAGAAACCACCCGGCCTGAGTTTTTCCGGCTTCTTGCGGGTCAAGGACAGCACCATGCCCATCGACATGGCGATCGCGATCAGCGACGAGCCGCCATAAGAGATGAAGGGCAGCGTCATGCCCTTGGCCGGCATCAGTTGCAGGTTCACACCCATGTTGATGACCGACTGGAAGCCGAAAACGACGACGAGGCCGGCAACAGCATAGCGGGTGAAGTCATCATGCTCCCTGAGCGCGGTGCGCAGGCCGCGCAGCACGATGAAGGCAAAGATCGCCATGATGATCAGGCACAGGATGATGCCGAACTCCTCGCCGGCGACGGAGAAGACGAAGTCGGCGTGGCTGTCGGGGATGACCCGCTTGACGGTGCCCTCGCCCGGTCCGACGCCGAACCAGCCGCCATTGATAATGGCGTCGCGGCCCATGTCGACCTGGAAGGTGTCGCCCTCGCCGGTCATGAAGCGGTCGATACGTCCGGCGACGTGCGGGAAAATCGTATAGGCGGCAAACAGGCCGCCGGCGCCCACGCATCCAAGCGCGATGATCCAGAACCATGACATGCCGGCCATGAAGAACATCACGCCCCAGGTGCCCAGCACCAGCATGGTCTGGCCAAGGTCTGGCTGCGCCACAAGCAATGCCACGACGAGGCCGAGCAGGATCATGGCAAACAGGTTGCCGGGGATGTCGGGCTGGCGCTCGTGCTCGGCGAACAGCCAGGCGCAGATGACCACGAAGGCCGGCTTGAGAAACTCGGAGGGCTGGATCGAGACACCGGCCAGCGACAGCCAGCGCCTGGCGCCCTTGACCTCGACGCCGATGAACAGCACGGCCACCATCATCACCAGCATGATGCAGAGCATCACCAGCGCCATGCGCCTGATCTGCCTGGTGTCGAGGAACGACACCGCGATCATCACCGCCAAGGCGGGGATGGTGAAGATGATCTGGCGGGTGGCGAAGTGGAACCCGTCCAGGCCGATGCGCTCGGCAACCGCCGGGCTTGCGGCGAATGAAAGCACGATGCCCAGTCCCATCAGCGACAGGAATGCCGCGAGGAACCATCGATCGACCGTCCACCACCACAAGGCGACGGGACTTCTGTCGAGACGGCTGGCCATTATCTTGCCCCTCCGATAGCGCTGACGCCATCAATAGCATTCACAGCTTGCCTGAAGGCTTCGCCGCGAATTTCGAAATTCTTGAACTGATCGAAGCTGGCGCAGGCTGGCGACAGCAGCACCACGGCCTCGCTCGTATCGTCCCTGGCGGCATCCTCGGCCGCGTGCTCGACGGCTGCCGCCAACGTGCCCGAGATTTCATAGGGCACCGCTTCGCCAAGCGTCGCGGAAAACGCCGGAGCCGCTTCGCCAATCAGATAGGCCTTGGCGATGCGCGGGAACAGGCTGCGCAGCGGCTCGATGCCTCCCTCCTTGGGCAAGCCGCCGGCAATCCAGTAGATGCGCGGGAAGCTCGACAGAGCGGGTGCCGCGGCATCAGCGTTGGTCGCCTTGGAATCGTTGACGAACAACACATGCCCCTTGCGGCCAACCTGCTCCATGCGGTGGGCAAGGCCGGGGAAGCTTTCGAGACCGGCCTGGATCTCGCCGAGGTCGAGCCCGACCTTGAGACAGGCAGCTACAGCTGCGAGCGCATTCTGGGCGTTGTGTTGGCCGCGCAGCGAACCGATGCCTTCGAGGAAGGCGATGCGGCTGTAGCGGCCGTCGATTGCTTCCATCAGGTCGCTGCCGTCGGCGAAATAGCCGTCGGTCAAAGGAAGACGCTTCGAAATACGCACGACTTCCTTGCCGGCGCGTTCGAGCCTGTCGGCGATCTGGGCGCAGTAGATGTCGTCGACGCCGATGATGGCGGTGTCGCTGCCGGCGACCAGGCTCTCCTTGATCGACGCGTAGTGCTGCATGGTGCCGTGGCGGTCGAGATGGTCGGGCGTCAGGTTGAGCAGGACACCGGCAGTCGGGTTGATCGATGGCGCGAGGTCGATCTGGTAGGACGAGCACTCGACGACGTAGTGGCGGTCGGGCCGCGGCGCATCCAGCGTCATCACGGCGCGACCGATATTGCCGCCCATCTGCGTATCACGACCGGCCGACTGCAGGATGTGCGCTGTCAGCGCCGTCGTCGTCGACTTGCCGTTGGTGCCGGTGATGGCGATGAAGGGCGCGGTCGGCGCCGTCGCCAGGCGTTCGCGCGCGAAAAGTTCGATGTCGCCGATGATCTCGACGCCGGCGCCACGCGCCAATTCCACGGTCCAGTGCGGTTTGGGGTGCGTCAGCGGCACGCCCGGCGACAGCACGAAGGACGCGACGCCGGCCCAGTCGGCGCCGCGCAGGTCGCCGGTCGAAATGCCCTCGGCAGCGGCCCGCGCCACGCTTTCGGGATTGTCGTCCCAGGCAAGCACGTCGGCCCCACCCTCCGCGAGCGCGCGCGCGGTCGCGATCCCGGAGCCGCCGAGGCCGAAGAGCGCCACTCGCTTTCCCTGAAATGACGTCGCGGGGATCATGGGAGCCTCAGCGCAGCTTGAGGGTGGAAAGGCCGATCAGCGCCAGGATAACAGCAATGATCCAGAAGCGGATGACAACCTGGCTTTCGGTCCAGCCAAGTTTTTCGAAATGGTGGTGGATCGGCGCCATCAGGAACACCCTCTTCCCGGTCATCTTGAAGAAGCCGACCTGAATGATGACCGAAAGCGCCTCCATGACGAACAGACCGCCGACGATCGCCATGACGATCTCATGCTTGGTGGCGACAGCAACCGTTCCGATCAGGCCACCAAGCGCCAGCGAGCCGGTGTCCCCCATGAAAATGGCGGCGGGCGGCGCGTTGAACCAGAGGAAGCCGAGGCCGGCGCCGATGACGGCGCCCAGGATGACGGCGAGTTCGCCGGTGCCGGGCACGAAGTGAATCTGCAGATACTCGGCGAAGACCGCGTTGCCCGAGAGATAGGCGATGACGCCAAAGGAAGCCGCCGCGATCATGATCGGAACGATGGCAAGGCCGTCGAGGCCGTCGGTCAGGTTCACGGCATTGCCGGCACCGACGACCACGAAGCAGGCGAAGGGAATGAAGAACCAGCCGAGATTGAGCAGGAAATCCTTGATGAACGGGAATGTCAGCGACGACGAGAACGGCGCCTGGCCATTGTGCATGATGACCCATGCAGCGATGCCGGCGATGACGAATTCGATGCCGAGGCGCGCCTTGCCTGACAGGCCGAGATGCGACTGCTTGGTCACCTTGAGATAGTCGTCATAGAAGCCGATGGCGCCGAAGCCGAGGGTGACGAACAGCACCACCCAGACATAGACGGAGGTGATGTTGGCCCACAAAAGCGTCGACCCGACGATGCCGCTGAGGATCATCAGGCCGCCCATGGTCGGCGTGCCGGCCTTCTTGAAATGGGTTTGCGGACCGTCGGCGCGGATCGGCTGGCCCTTTCCTTGCCTCAGGCGCAGGGCGTTGATGATCGCCGGCCCGAAGATGAAGACGATCAGCGCCGACGTGATCAACGCGCCGCCGGTGCGAAAGGTGATGTAGCGGAAGACGTTGAAGAACGACACCTTGTCCGCAAAGTCGACAAGCAAAGTTAGCATGCGTATCGGTCCCCCGAGACCTCGTCAGGTCGGTGTGGTGTTGCCGGCCTCAGCCGGGAATGTCTTGATGAGCGCTTCAACCAGGCGATTGAAGCCAATGCCTTTCGACGACTTGATCATGACCGCGTCGCCGGGCCGCAGCGTGGTGAGGAGCACGGATTTCAGCTCCTCGACGCCGCTGCGATATTCGGCCCTGAACCCCTCGGGCAGCGTATCGGCAAGCGCCTTCATTTCCGGTCCCGCCATCAGCACCATGTCGGTCCTGGTCGAGCCGATCAGTTCGGCAAGTGCCTGATGCAGCTTGGCCGAATGGCTGCCGAGCTCCAGCATATCACCGAGCACGGCGATGCGGCGGCCGGCGCCATGGATCGGCGTCGCGTCAAGCAGCTCGATCGCTGCCTTCATCGAGGCCGGATTGGCGTTGTAGCTCTCGTCGATCAGCGTGATCGGCCCGTTCGGCAGCTGCAAAATGTGGCGCTGGCCGCGTCCGCTCTCTGCCGTCATCGAGGCGAGCGCCGTAGCGACCGTCGGAACGTCGGCGCCGCAGAGATGGGCTGCCCCCAGCACGGCGAGCGCATTCTGGACGATGTGGCGTCCTGGCGCACCGATGCGGGCCGGCACGTCACGGCCGCCGATGCGCGCCATGACCATCGAATGATCGGCTTCCAGCGTGCATTTCAGCAGGCGGAAATTGGCACGGGCGTTCTCGCCATAGCTCATGACATTGTCGATGCCGGCAGCGCGAGCGAACTTTTCCAACAGCTTGAAGCGGCCGTCGTCGCGGTTGAGCAGCACCGCCCCGCCCGGCTCGACGCCTTCGAAGATCTCGGCCTTGGCCTTGGCGATCTCGTCGAGATTGCGGAAGAAGCCGAGATGGGCCGCCGCGATCAGGGTGACGATGGCGATGTGCGGGCGGACCATGCGCACCAGTGGGCTGATCTCGCCGGGATGGTTCATGCCGATTTCGAAGACCGCGTAGTCGCAATCCTCGGGCATGCGTGCCAGGGTCAGCGGCACACCCCAGTGATTGTTGAAGGATGCGGCCGAGGCATGCACCTTGCCGACCGACGACAAAGCGTGGCGCAGGGCTTCCTTGGTCGAGGTCTTGCCGACGGAACCGGTCACCGCGATGATCCGTGCCCGCGATCGGGCACGCGCCGCAATACCGGCCTTCTCCAGTGCAACGAGCACGTCGGGCACGACGATCATGGGCGCCGTCAGGCGCCCCAGGGCGGGCAGCTTGCCTTCGGCAACGACCAGCAGGCCGGCACCGGCCTTGATCGCCGCGGTAGCGAAGTCGTGGCCGTCCATCGCGTCGCCCTTGATGGCGAAAAAGGCCTCGCCGGGTTTTAGGCTGCGGCTGTCGATGGAAATGCCCGAAATGCCTTCCGGCATCTGGCCGAGCGGGCGGCCGCCTGTCGCCTCAACGAGCGCCTCGGAGGTCCACAACAGACTCATGCCGCAACTCCGGCAAGCGCGTTGCGGACTTCCTCGTGATCCGAGAAGTGCAGTGTATCGGCGCCGATGGTCTGGCCTTCCTCGTGGCCCTTGCCGGCGACGATCAGCGTATCGCCCGCATGCAGCATGCCGACGGCCTCGTGGATCGCCCGGCGGCGGTCACCGATCTCAATGGCGCCGGGAGCCGCAGCCATGATGGCCGCGCGGATGGTTTCAGGAACCTCCGAACGTGGATTGTCGTCGGTGACGATGGTGACGTCGGCCAGTCGCGTCGCGATCTCGCCCATGATCGGGCGCTTGCCGCGATCGCGGTCGCCGCCGCAACCGAACACGACGATGACGCGGCCGGTGGTGAACGGCCTGACAGCCGCCAGCACGTTTTCGAGCGCGTCGGGCTTGTGGGCGTAATCGACATAAACGGGCGCACCTTGCGCCGTTGTGCCGACGAGGTCGAGACGGCCCGGCGCGCCTTCGAGATGTTCGAGGGCTGCCAGCGCCTTGGCAACGTCGGTGCCGGTAGCGATCGCGAGCCCCGCGGCAACGAGCGAGTTGGAGACTTGGAAATCGCCGGCCAGCGGCAGGTCGATCTCATAGATGGTGCCGCCGCATTCGATTTCGGCGCGCTGGCGGTGGCGTTCGTGCTCGACGCGCTTGAGCGCCAGGAACTGGCCGTTACGGCCGACGGTCAAGACGTCGAGGCCCGCGGCGCGGGCCGCTCCGATCGTCGGCGCGGACCAGGCATCGTCGGCGAAGACGATCGCCGGCGCGCCTTTGGGCAACAGCGTGTCGAACAGGCGCAGCTTGGCGCGGTGATAGTCCTCGACCGTCGGATGGTAATCCATGTGGTCGCGACCAAGATTGGTGAAGCCGGCGGCGGCGAGGCGCACGCCATCGAGGCGGCGCTGGTCGAGACCATGGCTGGAAGCCTCCATCGAGGCGTGGGTCACGCCTGAAGCGGCGAGTTCAGCGAGCAGCTTGTGCAAGGCGACCGGATCGGGCGTGGTCAGCTGGCCGTATTCGACCCGACCGGGCGCGACGACGCCTGTCGTACCTATGCTGGCCGCGGCCAGGCCGGCATGTTTCCAGACCTGGCGAGTAAAGGCGGCGACCGAGGTCTTGCCGCTGGTGCCGGTAACGGCAACCATGGTTTCGGGCTGGCTGCCGTAGAATTTCGCTGCCGCGAGCGCCAATGCCCGCCGCGGATCGTCCACCGTGATCACCGGCAGGCCGGCGGAAGAAAGATCGACGCCCTTGGCCGCGACGACAGCAATTGCACCGCGCCTGGCCGCATCGCCTGCATAGGTCGCGCCGTCCGCCTTGCTGCCGGAGACGGCAAAGAAAAGGATTCCCGGCGTTACCTGCCGCGAATCCGACGAAACCCCGCTCACCTCGACATCCCGGGGCAGAACCCCGTCGACGGGCAGGACACCAGCAAGGTCTTCTATTTTCATCGAGTTCCGTTCGTCACAAACAAGCAGGACGCTTCTGCGCGCCCAGAATCAAGGGTAGGAAGCCAGCGTTGCCCCAGCTTCTTGGCCGAATTCTGGCTTCACGCCAAGCAGAGACGCCGAACGGCGGATAATGTTGGCGACCATGGGTGCCGCGTTGAAGCCCGCCGTTGCGCCCACGCCCGGATGTTCACGCTTGGGTTCGTCGACGATGGTCAACACGACGTATTTCGGATTGTCCATCGGAAATGCCGCAAGAAAGGCGTTGAAACGGACGTCGGAGGAGTAGCGGCCGTTGACGACCTTCTCGGCGGTACCGGTCTTGCCGCCGACACGGTAGCCCTCGACCTGCGCTCGCGCGCCTGACCCGCCCGACCCCTTGGTCGCGTTGAGCTTGTAGAGATACCTCATATCCTCGCTGGTCTGCGGCTTGATGACCTGCGTCGCAACCGCGTCGGCTTCGGCCTCGGTCCGCGTCAGGAAAGTCGGCGGTATCAGCTTGCCGCCATTCATCAAGGCGGCGGCGCCAACCGCTGTCTGTAGCGGCGTCGTCGACATGCCGTGGCCGAAGGAGATCGTGATCGAATGCACCTTCTTCCACACCTTCGGCTCGGTCGGACGGGCAACTTCGGGCAGCTCCGTCTGCATGCGGTCGAGCAGCCCCATGCGCTTCAGGAACTCGCGGTGGCCTTCGATGCCGACAACATCGGCTTCACGCGCCGAGCCGATGTTGGACGAATAGATGAACACCTCAGGCACGGTCAGCACCCTGCCCTTGCCGTGGAAGTCGCGGATGGTCTGGCGTCCGATGGTGATCGGCCGGCGCGCGTCGAAGGTGCTGTCCATCGTCACCTTGCCGGAATCGAGTGCCATCGCGGTGGTGAAGCTCTTGATCGTCGAACCCATCTCGAACAGGCCCGCCGACATGCGGTTCAGTCGATCCTTGTCCTGGGCGTTGTAGGGATTGTTGGGATCGAAATCGGGCACCGAGCCCATGGCCAGCACCTCGCCTGTCTTGACGTCGAGCACGACGGCGCCGGCGGCGATGGCCTTGTACTTCTCCAGGGCGCTGACGAGTTCGTCGCGCACGATGTGCTGGACGCGCAGGTCGATGGACAGCTTGACCGGCTTGAGGTCCTTGGCGATTGCCAGGCCCGAAGCCTGGAGGTCGGCGAGACCCTGATCGTCGATGTATTTCTCGAGGCCGGAAATGCCCTTGTTGTCGATGTTGGTCAGGCCGACGATGTGCGAAGCCGTTTCACCGCCGGGATAGAAGCGGCGCTTTTCGGTTCGGAAGCCGATGCCGGGAATGCCCAGCGCCATGATCTCGGCCTGCTGCTTGGGTGTGAGCTGGCGCTTGAGCCAGACAAAGCCGGTGCCGCTCTTGAGCTTGAGATAGGTCTGCTCGACCTCAAGGTCGGGCAGCACGGTGGTAAGCTTCTCGATCGCCTCGTCGGCATCGACGATGCGGCGCGGCTCGGCGAACAGCGACGACGTCTTGATGTCGGTGGCAAGCACCTCGCCGTTGCGATCGACGATATCGGGACGCGACGCCGTAACGCGCGATTCAGGTCCCGAAGACGTCTCGGGGTCCTGCATGCCGAGATAGACGAGACGTCCGGCAATCGTCGCATAGATGCCGAAGAACACCGCCATGGTCATGACGACGCGGTTGCGCGTGCGGCCGCCGGTCGCCTTGCGCGCGCTGTCGACGACGATCGAGGGCTTGCCTTCACCCTTGCCGCGCTTCCTGCCAAGCAAGCCGATCATCGGGCAATCCCTCCGGTCACTGTCTGGTCGGGTGCGGCTTCGGCAACGCCGCCGAAACGCTCCGATGTGATGTCTTCGATGGTCAACTGGCGTTCCGGCAGATCGTTCAGGCCAACGATCTGGCGCGCATCCACCGGCTGCAGCTTGAGTTCGGCCTCATAGACCTGTGACAGCTTCTGCAGGCGCGCGGGCTGGGTGAGCAGGCTCCAGTCCGCTTTCAACAGGTCGATCGTATCTTCCTCGAAGCGGATCTGCGCCTCGATCTTGTTGACGGCCTTGAGCTGGTTCTCGGCCTCATCCTTGGTCTTGTAGGTGAACGCCGCGGCGCCAACCATGACGGCGATCAGCACGATGTCACTGGTGCGGAACATGGTTCACCTTTCTCCCGACTGGCTGACGTCGGGAAGCTTCGGAAGCCCGAAAATGGAAAAGTCTTCGGCGCGCGGTGCAGCCGTCGTGCGAACGGCAGCCCTGAGTCTGGCCGAACGCGAACGCGGATTGATTGCCGTCTCGGCGTCGCTCGGACCGACAGCACCGCCGGCCTTGTCGAAGGTCGTGGCGATGGTTTCGAGTTCCGGCATGTAGCGCGACCGCGACGGGCTCGACGAGCGGTCGGTGATGAAGCGCTTGACGATGCGGTCTTCGAGCGAATGGAAGGTGACGACCACAAGCCGCCCGCCGGGCTTCAGTGCACGCTCGGCTGCGAACAACGCCCGCGCCAGTTCGCCAAGCTCGTCGTTGACATAGATGCGCAGCGCCTGGAACACGCGCGTCGCCGGATGAATCTTGTCCTTCGGCGCGCGACCGATATGGGTCTCGATGGCGTCTGCCAGGTCGAGCGTGCGCTCGAACGGGCGGCGCTCGCGGCGGCTTTCGATCATACGGGCGATACGCCCGGCGTGGCGCTCCTCACCGAGGAAACCGAAGATGCGGGCAAGATCGCCTGATTTGAAGCGGTTTACGACGTCGGCGGCGCTGGCACCGGCCTGGGCCATGCGCATGTCGAGCGGTCCGTCGGCGCGAAAGGAAAAGCCGCGCTGCGCCTGGTCGAGCTGCATTGATGACACGCCGATATCGAGCACGACACCGTCGACGAGCTCGACATGCTCGTCGAGGCTGGAGAATGGCGCCTGGACGAGACGGAGCTTGCCGCTCGACTGCGCTTCGAGCTCGCGCCCGGCTGCAATGGCATCAGGATCGCGGTCGATTGCCACCACCGACGCGCCGGCCGCGAGAATAGCCCTGGTATAGCCGCCGGCACCGAACGTGCCGTCGACGACCACGTCGCCCGGCTGCGGATGAAGCGCCTTCAGAACTTCGGCGAGGAGGACCGGAATGTGGCGGGCCGGTCCGCCGACAGCAAGATGGTCATCGCCGTGGCCAGCCGTCATTCCGGTCGCTCCCCAGGCTTCGTCCCCTGCCGAAGCTTCAGGAGCCGGGCACGCACGTCCGCGCCATGGCTGCGCAGCCGCTCCGGCTCCCACATCTGAAAAAACTGCCCCCGCCCGACAAAGGCCACGTCGGTGGTGATCCCCGTATGCTCGCGCAGGAAATCCGACACCGAAATGCGCCCATCCTGATCGAGCTTGAGGAAGGTGCTGTCGCCATGGATGAAAAAGGACATGTCGTCCGCCGTCTGCAGGAACGGATCTTCTTGGGCGATGCGCTGCTCGTAACGGTCGAGCAGGTCGAGGCCGCCAACATCCAGCGCCGGCACGTCGAGTGCCCTGAGCGCATAGAGCTCGGCGTAGCCGCGCTTCTGCAATACGGCACGGAAATGCGCCGGAACGGAGACCCGCCCCTTCGCATCGATCCTGTTCACCGCGTTTGACAGAAACCGATCCATCGACTGATCCGGCCACTTCCGTGGCCGCGCCCCTCTTCGTCATGTCACCCGAGCCCCGATGGCCCGGATCAATCCCAAAAAATGCCTCCGTCGCAGGGCCAGCGCACTTCGACCTGCAGCCGCCGCGGCTGCCGGATCGGCGAACGCCTTACCCTTTACTGGAACGAAATCATGGTTACCGATTTGGGATAACATGGGGTGATATGGGCGTCAACGGGAACTGGGCACACTTGGCCGTCACCAGCGCCCTTTCGGACCCTTTCGCGGCTTCCTGATTTTTATGATCCCTTAAGGCTAACGAAGTCTTACGTGGCCCAACGCTGCGGCCCGGTTTCCGTCTTGCCGCGCAAGGACCTAGCCCCTAGCGTTGAGGTGTCATCTGCATTGCCAGGGAGAGACAGCAAATCATGTCCGAGACCATGAAGGCCCGCGCTGCCAGCCTCGCCCATTTGCGCCGTTCGAAACTCGGCGTCGGCGACCCGATCCCGGTACCGCTGACCATGGCCTCGATCTATCACACGCCCGGCGACGCGACGGGCTTCAACCAGTATGGCCGCTTCAGCAACGCCAACTGGTCGGCCACCGAAGAGATGCTCGGCCATCTGGAGGGCGCGCCTTGCGTGGCATTTCCCTCAGGCATGGGGGCCATTTCGGCCGCCTTCTTCGCCTTGCTCAAGACCGGCGACCGTATCCTCGTCGCCTCGGACGGCTATCACACGACGCGCATCCTGGCCGATCGCTTCCTCGGCGCCTTCGGCGTCAAGACCGACGTGCGGCCGACGGCAAGCTTCCTCGATGGCGGCTTCCAAGGCTACCGCCTCGTCTTCATCGAAAGCCCGTCCAACCCGACGCTCGACATCTGCGACATCGCGGCCGTGGCGGATGCCGTGCACAAGGCCGGCGGCCTGCTTATCGTCGACAACACCACGATGACGCCCTTCGGCCAGCGCCCGCTCGACCTCGGCGCCGACATCGTCGTCGCCGCCGACACCAAGGCGCCCAACGGCCATTCCGACGTGCTGTTCGGCCATGTCGCCAGCCGCGATCCGGACATCGTCGCCGCCGTCACCGAATGGCGACAGAATGCCGGCGGCATTCCCGGCCCGTTCGAGGCCTGGCTGGTGCATCGCGGCCTGGAAACGCTCGAGTTGCGCTTCGACCGCATGTGTTCGACAGCCGAAATCATCGCGCCGCGCCTCAATGCGCACCCGGCCGTCAGCGGCTTGCGCTTCCCAGGACTGGAAGGCGACCCGTCGCACAATCTGGCCCGTGTCCAGATGGACCGCTTCGGCTTCCTGATCAGCTTCGATCTCGGCTCCGAGGAGCGGGCGGAAGCCTTCATCAATGGCTGCGAACTGATGCATGCTGCCACCTCTTTCGGTGGCGTGCACACCGTCGCCGAGCGCAGGCTGCGCCGCGGCGACGCAGTTACGCCGGGTTTCGTCAGGCTGTCGGTTGGCTGCGAGCCGGCGGAGGAGCTGTGGACCGCGATGAAGGCATCGCTGGACAGGCTGGACGGTTGACGGCAGTCAGGACGACGAAACGTCGTCGACCGAGATACCGCTATGGCCATGAAGGACGCACAGGATGTCTACGCGTCCGCCTCCAACACCACAGAAAATGACATGATCGACCTCGGCCAATCACATGCCCCGGGGCGCGGCCTCCGCGCCCTTGAATCAAGACACGCGAGATCGGCCACAAGCGATTGAAGGCATGGGCAAAGAGGCAAGCGCCAGCTGGCCTGTAAGCCGGGTTCTGTATGGCCCCCGCGCCTTGCAGCACGGGAACGTGGCGACCATTCTTCTTGGGCGCATGTTGCCATGCGCCTCACGCAACCTACCCGGGCGGTGAGCCGGAAACAGCCCTGAGGGTTTCCCCTCGCACCACCCCTATTCGGTTTTGCTCCCGGTGGGGTTTACCTTGCCGCTCCTGTTGCCAGTCGCGCGGTGGGCTCTTACCCCACCCTTTCACCCTTACCGCGAAAATCGCGGCGGTTTGCTTTCTGTGGCACTTTCCCTGGGGTCGCCCCCGCCGGCCATTAACCGGCACCGTGTATCCATGGAGCCCGGACTTTCCTCACCCGCTGCCTTTCGGCAATTGCGGGTGCGGCCGCCCGGCCAGCTGGCAAGGCGTATAGAATGGTTCACACGGCAAAAGGCAAATGAAAACATTCGCCTTCAGCGCACTGTGCGTCCGAATGGACGCGCCCCGGACGCTCCAACTCGCTACATCTGCGCATCGTGCTTTCCGAAAATCGCAATCGATTTTCGAGCCGATGCGGCGGGATCCCCGAGCGGTTATCCGCCGATGCGGGCCTGGACTTTCTTGCAGTAGGCGGCGGAAACCGGGTTCATGCGCTTGGCACCGTGGCCGGCATTGTACTTCAGGATTGTGCCGCAAGTCGTGCCGCCGGAAAGCTCGTGAGCCTTGGCAAGGTACTTCATGCCGAACTTGATATTGGTCTCGGGGTTGAACAGGCCCTTGGCCGAACCGCTGTAACCCATCATGCGGGCAGTCGACGGCTTGATCTGCATCAGTCCGATTTCGCCGGCGCTGCCGCGGACGTTGGGGCGGTAGTTGCTTTCGACGCTGATCACGGCATGGGCGAGCGAAACCGGAACGCCGTAGGACGAAGCGTAGCGCGCGACGATCTCACCGTAAGGTGTGTTCGCCTTGGCGGCCTTGGCCGACTTGCCGGCCTGCTCCTTCAGCGACTTCGCGCCCTTGGCGCCGATCGAGGCGGTCGTGAAATTGTCGACGGCGGTTTCCTTTTTGGCGCTGCAGCCGAAAAGATATGGGCAATCGTCGCCGATCTTGTTTGCCTTGGCTGCACTGGCTTTCTTGCTGGTTTCGATGATCGCCTTCGAGGCCCTGACTGCGCCGTCCTGGGCGTGAGCGGCAAAAGAGGTCAGGCCGGCGGCACATGCCACCGCTAAAACGGTCAAATTCTTCATATTATCCTTGTTCTCGAACAGGCCGAACGACAGCCGAAAGCCGTCGCGCAGCATCCCTTCCTAAACGCCGGAGGGCCCTCTTACGGGGCATGGCAGACTTAGCCGGCGCCTTGCACGGAAATGCATGTGAAGGGGGAACTGGCGGGAAAAATGACCGGACAAGTCACAATGCGTGACAGGTTGTAATCTGGCGAATCACCAACCCAGGGCTAGTCAAGCCCGCCGGGAAGCGCCGCAAGTAGCCGCCGCAGCGTCGACACGGTCGATGAATCGACCACGCCGTCGACGCAGCTGGTGCGGAAGTGACGTTGAAAAGCCTGAACAGTTACAACCGTTTGCGCGTCGAGGCGGCCGGTGATCTCGACGCCGTAACCATAGAGCGCGAGCATCGATTGCAGCTCCTCGACAGCCGCCCCGCCGTCGCCCGGTTGCAGCAGCGCGCGCCCTTTGCGCGGCGAAGGTGCGACCCAATGACCTATGCCGGACTGGGCCAGCATCCGCCACGAAAACTTCTCGCCGGGGTCGACCTTGCGTCCCAGGGCGACGTCGGAATGCGCCAGGACGCGCTCCGGCGCCACATTGTGGCGCTCGGCGATGCCGAGGCAGAGCTCGATCACCGCCCGCATCTGACGCCTGGGAAACGCGCGGTAGCCGAGCGCATGGCCCGGATTGACGATCTCGATGCCGACCGAGCAGGAGTTGATGTCGGTTTCGCCGCGCCAGGAGCTCTTGCCGGCATGCCAGGCGCGGTCGCCTTCGCGCACCATCTGAACGATGCGTCCGTCCTCATGCACCAGATAGTGCGACGACACTTCGCTTTCGGGATTGCACAGCCAGGACTCCGCACCATCGCCGGTTTCCATACCGGTGTAGTGCAGCACGATCATGTCGGGCTTCATCCCGTCGCGCCGCTGCCCGAAATTGGGCGAAAGCCGTACCTCGGCATGCGGTTGGTCGGGTTGAAAACCGCTCATGCGTGCCGGAGTCCCCTTTCGATCATCTCGTAGGCCGCATTGATCGCGGCGATGCGGGTGGTGGCGATCCTAATGAACTCTTCCGGCAGGCCGCGCGCGATCAGCTTATCGGGATGATTGCTGGCGACAAGCTTGCGGTAGTGTTTGCGCACATCTTCGAACGGCTTGCCGCGCTCGATGCCGAGCACACGATAGGGATCGGTGTCGCCGAGATCGAAATGGCGCGCCACGATTGTCTGGTAGTGCATCTCGTCGATGCGGAATATCTCGGAGACCCGATGCAGGAAGCTGCCCTCGCACTGGTGCATCATGCCGTCGGCCTTGGCGATGTGAAACAGGCCGTCGAGGATGTCCTCCAGCATTCCGCAATTGGAATGGCCGGAACCACACAGCTTGGCCATGCGTTCGGCATAGAACTCGAAGCCGGCGACGTCCTGCTGGGCAATGTCGTAGAGTCGCGCGACGTCGCGCGCATGCTCGGGCGGGACCGCAAATATTTCGTAGAAGGCGCGCACCTCGGCCTGGGAAACAACCCCATCGGCCTTGGCCATCTTCGCCGACAGCGCGATCATCGCCACTGAAAACGCCACGCGGCGGCGGGTTTCCGCGTCTCCGGAAAAGACGGTGCGCACGGCCTCGACGACGTCCGCGACGCCATTTGCCGCCGACGCAGAGATACGCGCGATGAAGTCGCCGAGACGGTCCCAAATCGACATGGCCGCTTCTTAGGATGAAACATTCGCAAATGCGAGATGCCTTGGTGCCGCGCGCATAACTTTGTCGGCAACAGTCCGGCATCTGGACCAAAATTCTGGCCCAATGGAATTTTCACGACGCAAAAGTCAGCCGCCGCTATCGATCTGCGTCATGGATGCACGCAACACCACCCAGCCGGCACGCACGGTCTCCCGCGAGACGATTGGCCTTGCCTTGGGCACGCTCGGCGTCGTCATCTTCGGCGGCACCTTGCCGGCGACTCGCGTGGCTCTCGCAACCCTTTCGCCCTGGTTCGTCACCAACGGCCGCGCGGCAATGGCCTCGCTTGCTGCGGCCGCGCTGCTGCTCGTCCTGCGCAAGCGGTTCCCGAAGGACGATGCGCCGGCATTGTTTCTCGCCGGCCTGCTTCTGGTCTTCGGCTTCCCGATCTCCTCCTCCAACGCCATGCAGACGGTACCGGCGTCCCATGGCGGGGTGGTTCTCGGCGTAGTGCCGCTGACCACGAGTATCTTTGCCGCCCTCATCGGCGGCGTGCGGCCATCCTCGCTTTTCTGGGCCTGCGGCGTCGCAGGCGCCGCTCTCGTCGTCACCTTCGCCATCAGCGACAGCGGCACGCAGCTGTCGTCAGGCGACCTGTTCCTGTTCCTCGCGGCCCTCTCGGCGAGCCTCGGCTACGTCGTGCCTGGCAAGCTGTCCCGCCGCATGCCGGGCTGGGAGGTCATCTGCTGGTCGCTGATCCTGACCGCGCCGATCTCCATAACAGGAGCCCTGCTGAGCTGGCATCCGGAGTTCGCCTCCGCCTCCTCGGCGCAGACATCTGCCTTCTTCTATCTTTGCTTCGGCTCGATGTTCCTCGGCTTCTTCGCCTGGAATGTCGGTCTCGGCATGGGCGGCATCGCCCGCGTCAGCCAGGTCCAGCTGCTGCAGACCTTCGTCACCATCGCCATCTCCGCGTTCCTGCTTGGCGAACATGTCGGCGCAAGAACTCTCATCTTCGCGCTCGCCGTCATCGCGATCGTGGCGCTTGGCCGCCGGGCCCGGGTGACGCGCTAACCTCGACACAAAAGAAAAGCCCGGAGCGATGCTCCGGGCTCAGACTGCTGACAAACCCCGTCGAATTTCGGCGGGGTTTTGTTTTGTGGGTTGATTGAGCTTTTTTGGATTGATGTCGGGGGGGCAGATGCCAAGGCCGTTGCGAGCCGGCTTTGGCCTCATGCGAGGCTTGGTTCTGGCTTTGGCCAGAGGCTGATTGCGATCTTTTTCATGTTCTGGGCGGCGGCTGCGATCAGGCACTGGCAGGCGACGCGTGTTCGCCCTCGGAAGCGGGCATAGCGATGGCCGAAGAGCTGCTTGGCATCGGCGAAGGATCGCTCGACCGTCTCCTTGCGGCGTCGATAGATCGCCTTGCCCCATGCGGTTAAGCGGTTGGCATCGACCCGCTCGCGGACATCCTGCCAGACATGGCGCGTGATGGTGCGCTCGGCCTTGGCGTTTGATGTGCAAGACGCCAGCAGCGGACAGTTGCGGCAGATCGTCGGGTCGCTCCTGTACCTTCGGTAACCGCCGCGATCGGTGGTGGCGTAAGTGAGCAACTGGCCCTGCGGGCAACGATAGCCGTCAAGGTCCGGCTCATGGACGAAAGCGCCCTTCCTCATCTTGCCAGGCTTTGGCCGGGGCGGGTTGCGATAGCCGACGACACCCTGGATGTTCCTGTCCTCCAGGCCCTTGGCGATGCCTGGCGTGGCATAGCCGGCATCCAGCCCCGCCGCCGTGACGTCGAAGCCGAAACGCTCCACCTGGCGGTCGAGCCGGTCGAGATAGACGATCGAGTCATGCACGTTGGCCGGCGTGGCAAACGTGTCGGTGATGATGCCGAAGCCGCCATCCACCGTGCGGTGATCGAGATAAAAGAAGCCCTTCGGCTTGCCCTCGCGCACCATATAGCCAGCCTCAGGATCGGTGCGCGAGACCTTCGTCTCTTTCACCGCAGGCTGCCGCTCCTGCTCCTTCAGCGCCTTCTGGCCGTGCAACGCCCGTTCGGCATCGATCGCCCGGTCGAGCTCGCCCCAGTAGTCGGCACGCGACTTGGCGACCATGGCAAGGTCGTACTTGCCCTTGTTGGCATTGGCCTTCAGGTGCGTGCTGTCGGTGTAGAGCACCGTGCCGTCGACCAAGCCTGCCCCGATCGCCTGCTCGACAATGCGGTCGAAGATCGCCTGCGCGATCGTCTCGTCCTGGTAGCGCCGGCGGCGGTTCTGCGACAATGTCGAGGCGTCGAACACCTTGTCCGTCAGCTTCAGCCGCAGGAACCACCGGTAGGCGACATTGACCTCGATCTCTCGCACCAATTGCCGCTCCGAGCGCACCCCGAACAGGTAGCCGATGAACAGCGCCTTGAACATCAAGGTCGGATCGAGTGGCGGGCGACCATTGTCGGCGCAGTAAAGCGGCGCTGTCAGATCGTGGATGAACGAGAAATCGATAACACCATCGATCTTGCGCAGAAGGTGATCAACTGGAACCAGTTGATCGAGCGTGACGATCTCAAGTGCGGTTTGTTCAGGGCCGGCTCGCTTCAACATCACCCACTGAATCACAAACCCCCAACTCTCGCCAGGGGTTTGTCAGCAGTCTGAGCCCGGAGCGATGCTCCGGGCTTGCCTCCTCCCGCAACTTTACTGCGCGGGTGCAGCCGGCTCGACGGGCTTGGGCTGCATCGGATCGGTGTTCTGCATCTCGCCGCTCGTGCCGCTCTCCGGTGCCGGCGTAATGCTCTTGGTCGTGGTGTTGTCGGTCGCCGGCGGCGAGGCCTCGGGCGTGGCCGGTGCCGGGTTCACAGGAGCCGGCTGTTCGGTCACAGGCGGTTTCACGCTTTCAGTGGTCGTGCTGTCGGTGCCGCTGTCACTACAGGCGGCGACGCCGAACAGCGCAATGGCGGAAACCGACGCGAGAATGAACTTCTTCATAACAATCTCCTTTCGAGAACGGCCCGTTGAACGAGCGTCGGAGATGAAATGCGCGAGGTCCCGCACGGTTTCGTAACGTTCGGTTGCGCCCTGACACATAAGCGCCTGTCGTGCCGCCGTCATCGCACCGTCACCGCGCTGTCACGCCGGTAGGCTACCCGCTGCGCCCAACAACGAAGCGGGGAATCGCATTTCCATGACCGACGTTTCCGGAGAACTTGTCTTTCGTCGCGGCAAGAAAGTTGGAAAGGCGGTTTACCAGAACCGCGCACTTTCGAAGGAAGGACTGTCCGAGCGGCTGTTTGCGCTGCTGTTTTCGGGCCTCGTCTATCCGCAGATCTGGGAAGATCCCGACGTCGACATGGAGGCCATGCAGCTTGGCGAGGGCCACAGGATCGTCACCATCGCCTCGGGCGGCTGTAACATTCTCGCCTATCTTACTCGCTCGCCGGCCAGGATCGACGCCGTCGATCTCAACGGTGCCCACATTGCGCTGAACCGAATGAAGCTGGCCGCGGTACGCCACCTGCCAACGCAGGGCGACCTGTTCCGCTTCTTCGGCGAAACCGATGTCGAGCACAACTCACATGCCTATGACCGCTTCATCGCGCCGCATCTCGATGCTTCGAGCCGCGCCTATTGGGAGCGCCGCAGCTGGCGCGGCAAGCGCCGCATCGCCACCTTCGACGGCAATTTCTACAAGACCGGCCTGCTTGGCCTGTTCATCGCTGCCGGTCACCGCGTCGCCAAACTCTACGGCGTCGACCCGGCCGCCATCATGGCCACCGGCAGCCAGCAGGAGCAGCGCCGCTTCTTCGACGAAAAGATCGCGCCGGTGTTCGAGCGCCGCATGCTGCGCTTCATCACGTCGCGCAAATCCTCGCTGTTCGGTCTCGGCATCCCGCCGGCGCAATACGACTCGCTTCTGACTTCGGGCGACGGCTCGATGGCCGGCGTGCTCAAGGCGCGGTTGGAAAAGCTCGCCTGCGACTTCCCGCTCGAAAGCAACTATTTCGCCTGGCAGGCCTTCGCTCGCCGCTACCCCAAGCCCGGCGAGGCCGCCCTGCCCGCCTATCTCGAGCAGGACAATTACGCCACGATCCGCGCGAGCGTCGATCGTGTCACCGTCCACCATGCCAACTTCACCGAACTTCTGGCCGACAAGGATGCCGGTTCCGTCGACCGCTACATCCTGCTCGACGCCCAGGACTGGATGAGCGACGAGCAACTCAACGCGCTGTGGACCGAAATTACGCGCACGGCCGCGCCGGGCGCCCGCGTCATCTTCCGCACCGCGGCGGAACCCAGCCTGCTGCCAGGCCGCCTGTCGCCGGCATTGCTCGACCAGTGGACCTACGAGGAACGGGCCTCGCGCGATTACACCGCCCGCGACCGCTCGGCGATCTATGGCGGCTTCCACCTTTATGTGAAGAAATCCTGATGAGCACGCCCGAGCTTTCGGCCGGCCATTCCGGGCTGATGGACAGCGTCTACCGACATCAGCGCCACATCTACGACCTGACGCGCAAATATTACCTGCTCGGACGCGACCGCATGATTTCGGAGCTCGCTCCGCCCAAGGGTGGCACCGTGCTCGAACTCGGTTGCGGCACCGGACGCAACCTGATCCTTGCAGCGAGGCGGTTTCCCGACGCCCATTTCTACGGCCTCGACATTTCGGGCGAGATGCTGGTCACCGCCAGAGCATCGATCGCCCGTGCCGGCCTGTCGGATCGCATTTCGCTGGCGCAGGGCGACGCGACCTCGTTCGACGCCGCATCCCTGTTCGGTCGAGCCGGCTTCGACCGCATCTTCGTTTCCTATTCACTGTCGATGATCCCCGGCTGGGAGCGCTCGGTGTCGGCGGCCCTCGCCGCTTCCACGGGTTCCGTCCATGTCGTCGACTTCGGCCAGCAAGAAGGGTTGCCCGGCTGGTTCCGCAAGCTGCTGCGTCGCTGGCTGGCCAAGTTTCATGTCGCCCCGCGCGAGACGCTCGCCTCCGACATAGCTGCGCAGGCCCGCGCCGCCGGAAAGAGCTGCCGCTTCACCTCGCTCTACCGCGGTTATGCCTGGCTCATCGTCGTCGGCGGCACCAACACATAGTTCACTCCTGCTCAGCCTCTTGGCGCGACTGCCTCGAAGCTCAAGGCGAACCGCAGGAGATATTTGCGCAGCCTGTCGGCATCGTTGCCACTGGTCTTCAGCTTGCGTGACTGCGCGAACAATTCGCGGCCAGCGGCGCTGAGCGAACTGCTTTGACGACAGACCTTGAGGACCGCAGCGAGCTGCGCGCGATCGAAAAGATCGAGACCGTCCGCATCACCCCCAAGCACCTCCCGCAGCAGATCATCCGACACATCCAAGCCGGAACCGGCACGCCACAATCCGGTGAGGCCGGCGATCTCGTCGCGGACGGTCTCCTCATTGATCCGGCCCTGCGGCGCCAGTGTCGCCATCCGGGTGACTGAAGCCGACAGGTCACGGAAGTTCGCCCTCCATGAAGCTTCAGGCGCCATGGCAAACGCTAGATAAAGCGCGCGGGCCTCCTTGTTGAAAGTCACGTTCTGCCCCTCGCGCTGGCTGAACCGGCGCAGTTCAAAATCCAGATTGGGCTCGATGTCCTCCTTGCGATCGGCAAGCCCCGGCAACTGGAACGTCCAGAGATTGAGACGGGCGAAGAGATCCTCGCGGAAGCGCCCTTCGCGGACGCCGATCGAAAGGTCCCGGTTGGTTCCGGCCAGCAACTGGAAATCGGATGTGGTATCCTTGTCGGCACCAACCGCCAGGAAGCGCTTTTCCTCTATGGCACGCAGGCACATCGCCTGCTCATCCAGCCCAAGTTCGCCGATCTCGTCGAGAAACAACACACCCTTGTCGGCCGACTTCATCAGCCCGGCCCGCTCGTTGTGCGCGCCTGTAAACGCGCCTTTGACGTGGCCGAAGAGAGTGGACATCGCCTGATCACCGCGCAGCGTGGCGCAATTGACCTCAATGAAGGCGCCCGAAACTTGCCGTTGCGCCTGCTTCAGCTCGTAAATCCGCCTCGCCAGTTGCGACTTGCCTGCTCCCGTCGGCCCCGTCAGCAGCACCGGCGCGCGCGAACGGATCGCCACCTTCTCGATCCGTTCGATCATCTGGTTGAAGGCGGCATTGCGGGTGGCGATGCCGGATTTCAGAAATGAAGTCGCCTCGTTTCGTTCCGCCTGGAAACGCGTCGCGATCGCGTCGTAGCGCGACAGGTCGAGATCGATGATCGAATGGTTGCCGGAGAGATCCGCCTTCGGCTCTCCCCGCCTCGGCGGCGACAATTGCAGCAGCCGCCCCGGAATGAACCGCGCCTCGGTCAAGAGGAACCAGCATATCTGCGCCACATGCGTGCCGGTGGTGATGTTGACGAGATAGTCCTCTCGCTCCGGATCGAACGGATAGGCATGGGCGAATTCACGCAGGCCGGTATAGACCTCGCTGAAATCCCAGGGGTCCTTCATCGCAATCACATGCTGCCGGACCTCCGTCGCCGGCGACACCTGCCCGATATCGGCAATGACCTGCTTGGCCAGCCCTGCCGAATGGGCGTCGTGGACCAGTTCCAGCCGATCGATGAACAGCCCCTGCTGTTGGCACAGCGCCACGGTGGGGCGCCACCGCTGCCAACGATCCTCGCGGCCGCCAACATCAAGCGTGGTTCCGAGGATTCCGATGGCTACACGACGCCGCATCATCTTATCCGCTTGTCTAAGTCCTTATCTTTATGAATAGCATTGTATCGGGACACTCAACAAGCAGGTCGATTGGCATTCTGCGCGTCAAAAAGTTTGTTTTGTTTATTTTCAAATGGTTAGAGAAAGTCTCCAGGTAATTTCGCCCCTCTTTTGCAAACTGGCACGCGACTTGAAATGAGGTTTGCGTGAACAGAAGGATGAAAGAGATGGCAAACAAATCCGTGTTTGCGACGATTGCGGGAAAGCTGCTCCCGCGCGCCGACGCCAGGAATCATGAGGGTGCCCAGGCCTATGGCCTGACACCGCACCAGGCGCTGGCACAGCTGGCATCGACGGGAACGTTCAACGCGACCTTCTATGCCGATGCGCGGGAGCAGCTGGACGAGGTCCTGATGCTTGCCTGGCAGGTCGAGCCGGACTTTCTGGCCAAGACCGCCGTGCATGCCTTCGAACGCGGCTACATGAAAGACATGCCCGCCCTTCTTCTCGCCGTGCTGTCACAGATGCAGGGCAACGAGTTCGAACGCGCCTTCGGTCGCATCGTCAGGAACGGCAAGATGCTGCGCAACTTCGTGCAGGTCATGCGGTCCGGTGCAACGGGGCGCAAGTCCTTGGGCACGCGTCCCAAGCGGCTGGTGCAGAAATGGCTGGAGCAGGCCGCCGACGTCGAAATCATGCGTGCGGCCGTCGGCAACGACCCGTCATTGGCAGACGTCATCAAGATGGTTCACCCGAAGCCTGTCTCGGCCTCGCGTGAGGCTCTTTATGGCTACCTCATCGGCAAGCCACACGATGTCGATGCGTTGCCTGACGTGGCGAAGGCTTTCGAGGCGTTCAAGCGTGATCCGTCGCAGCCCTTGCCGGCAGTGCCGTTCCAGATGCTGACATCAGTGCCGCTGACCAGGGAGCATTGGGTGCAGATCGCGGAAACAGCCGGCTGGCAGATGCTGCGGCAGAACCTCAACACCTTTGCGCGCAACGGCGTGTTCGAGGTGGAAGGGTTTGCGGAAAAGCTGGCCAGGCGCCTGAGCAACGATAGCGAGGTAAGTCGGTCGCGGGTCTTTCCCTACCAGTTGATGGTGGCATTCAACAATCTCGTCCCCGGCGTGCCGCCGGTGATCCGGGACGCCTTGCAAGGTGCCATGGAACTGGCGATCGCCAATGTTCCAGGCATCGAGGGGAATGTCGTCATCTGCCCTGATGTCTCCGGTTCGATGGGGTCTCCGGTGACCGGATACCGCAAGGGTTCGACGACGGCGGTACGCTGCATCGATGTGGCTGCCCTGGTGGCCGCAGCACTGCTGCGACGCAACCCGAACGCCAGGGTCCTGCCCTTCGAGGGTGATGTGGTGGACATCCATCTCAACGCTCGCGATACGGTGATGACCAACGCACAGAAGCTCGCAGCAATCGGTGGTGGCGCAACAAACTGTTCAGCGCCGCTGGCCAGGCTGGTGAAGCAACGTGCCAGGGTCGATCTGGTGGTGTTCGTATCCGACAACGAGTCCTGGCTGGACGATCGGTCACGAACGCATCACGGGACGGCGACGATGCAGAACTGGCGCAAGCTGAAGCAGGATAATCCAAAGGCCAAGCTGGTCTGCATCGATATCCAGCCGAACACCACGACTCAGGCCTGGGGAGGACCGGATGTACTCAACATCGGGGGCTTCTCCGACCAGGTCTTTGCGGTGATCGGCACCATGCTGGCGTCAAACGGCGATCCGGACCACTGGATCAGGACGATCGACGCCACCGAACTTTGATCAGGTTCCCGGCGGCACAGCTGCCGGGAACGTAGGACGAGCATGACGAATGCCGATGGAACTACAGGTCAGAAACCTCCGGGTCGCGGGTTCGAATCCCGCCGGGTCCGCCACCATGGACCCGTAGCTCAGTGGATAGAGCAGGTATCGCCGAAAGGTGAAGTTTCATCACTCTTGTCGTCAGCGCATCCGGCGACGAACGGCAACGGGAAAGGAAGAAAGCAGACTGCGTGACGAATGCCTTTGAAACTACATCCACACTTCGTGTCGCGGGTTCGATCCCCGCCGGTCCCGACACCATGGGGCCGTAGCTCAGCGGTAGAGCAGAAGGGAACGTTTCAAGACTTTCTTGTCGTCACATTCTGAAAATACGGACGCGGCGAATGCCGGATGGAACTACAGCACCAGATCGGGAAATCCGTGAGGTTCGACTCCTCACCAATTGCATGCGCTCTCTGGCACGAGCGGGGCCCCGGGGTTTCATCATACTTTGTCGCCGCGTCCGAACCGAATTGGCGAATGCAGGCCGGACTACAGGATAGAGCGCCCACGTCGAAAGACTGGGGAGGTCGGGTGTTCAAGCCACCCCTTCGATCTCCAGGCAAGTTTACGCCCTGGGAAACGAAAGTAGCTCAGTTTTGTCCTGCCGCTCTTGTCGCCAGTCGAGACACAGCAAGTCGAATGCCTGCCGGACTACATCTGGCGCTGGGTGGTTCGATCCCACCCCGTCTGTCCTTCCTGGACCGACGGAAGTCCGGCAAACGATTGTCGCCTGCTGTGTTGGTAAATGAGCGAATGAAAGTGAGACCATAAGTAGATGCTGCCCGCCGAGCGGGTGACGGAAGGCCGAATGTTCAAAGCCTTGCTTTCCAGAGCATCCGCGTGTCGTCTTGATGCAATTCGGCCGCGGTCGCGGCCAGTTTGAAAGCAACTGACATGAAAGAAGTATTGAGCGGACAGGATTTGATCGACGCGGGCATGCGCCAGGGAAAGTGGTTCGCGCCCGCGCTCGCCGCAGCCAACGAACTCCTGGATAAGGGGGGATCGCATGCCGAAGCCCTCGAGACCGCGCTCGGTTTCGCGCCGCCGCCGACAGTGCCGCTGCACGCGTCCGGCGCGATCCCGTTCCACCTCAACATCGAGGCTGAAACGCCGGATGAGCAAGCAAACATCGACGCTGTCGCCGCCAGCATGCGGGCGCTGATGCGCACCCCTGTGGTTCGCGCCGGCGCGATCATGCCCGATGCTTGTCCGGCAGGTCCGTCTGGTACGATCCCGGTCGGCGGCATTGCCGTATCTGAAGCCATACATCCGGGCATGCACTCGGCCGACATCTGCTGCTCCATGGCCATCTCGGTGTTTCCCGGCGTGGCGCCAGCGGTATTGCTCGACGCGGTGCATGCGGTCACCCATTTCGGACCGGGCGGACGGCCGCGCGGCCAGCAACTGCGTCCAGATGCAGCGCTCCTTGAGCGCTTTGCAGCAAACAGGCTGTTGAGCGACACCACGAGCGCGGCGATCGAACATTTCGGGACGCAGGGTGACGGCAACCATTTCGCCTATGTCGGCACGATCAAGTCGACCGGCGAGACCGCACTGGTGACGCATCACGGTTCGCGTTCGCCGGGCGCCCGTCTCTACACCAAGGGCATGAAGATCGCCGAAGCGGTGCGCCAGGAAAAATCGCCGGAAACCTTGCCGCAGAACGCCTGGATTCCGGCCGACACAGCAGAAGGCGATCTCTATTGGGAGGCTTTGCAGGCCATTCGCGAATGGACCAAGGGCAACCATCTGGTCATCCATGACATGGCCGCCGAAAAATTGTCGGCAAGGGTGTCCGACCGGTTCTGGAACGAACACAACTTCGTCTTCCGCCGCTCGGATGGCCTGTTCTACCACGGCAAGGGCGCGACACCGGCATTTGACGGATGGGCGCACGATGCCACCGACCTGACGCTGATCCCACTCAACATGGCGGAGCCAGTGCTGATCGTGCGCGGCAAGAACGCCGAGAACGGGCTCGGCTTCTCGCCGCACGGGGCGGGACGCAATTACTCGCGCACCCAGCACAAACGACAGCAGGCCGGGCGAAGCGATGCCGAAATCTTTGCTGCGGAGACGAAGGGAATCGACGCCCGTTTCTTCTCCGGAAGAACCGATATCTCGGAGTTGCCGAGCGCCTACAAGAACGCCGCCGCCGTGCGGCGCCAGATCGAGCGCTACGGCCTGGCCGAGGTCGTCGACGAGGTGCTGCCATATGGCTGTATCATGGCCGGCGACTGGCAGGCCGACGCGCCCTGGCGCAAGAAGCGGCAGGCGCGACAGGAATAGTTGCCCTGGACACGACGTCGAATGCGGAATTCACCACTCCGCATTCGACGATCAGCTGGTGCTGCTTTCTCTCCGATTTTTGCTGCGACCTCAGCGCATTGCGTTGACCAAGGCCGACAGCATCGCCTGCGGCTTGTAGCGCAGCTTGGACGGCGTCAGGCCGAGCCGGACGACCACCAGATTGGCCGAAGGCACCATCGCCACCGTCTGGCCGTCATGGCCCTGCATCCAGAAGGTGTCGTCGGGCAGATCGAAGCCGACATCGGGATCCTCGCCTTCCGGTGTGCCGCCTTCCGGCCCCTGCAGCCACAACTGGCCGCGGCCGTACTCGCCTATCGGGGCTGCAGGAGCCTTCTCGCGCATCCAGGCGACATAACCATCGGGCAGGATGCGCGCGCCGTTCCAGACACCATCCTGCAGCAGGAACTGGCCAAAACGCGCCCAATCATGCGCCGTGGCGTAGAGATAGGATGATCCGGCGAAGGTGCCCCGCGCATCGGCCTCCAGCACGGCACTCGACATGCCGAGCGGTCCGAACAGTTTTTCGCGCGGCCAGGCCAACGCCTTGGCGGGGTCGCCGACGGCGTCCTGCCAGAGGCGCGACAGAAGCAAGGTCGTGCCGCTGGAATAGGAGAATTTCTTGCCGACTTCGGCGGCCAGAGGCTTGGCCGCGGCGAAGCTTGCCATGTCTGGCTCGAGATAGAGCATGCGCGTGACGTCCGTGACGTCGCCGTAATCCTCGTTGAACTCCAGCCCGCTCGACATTGCCATGAGGTCGGCCAGGCTGATTTCGGCGCGGCCATCGGCCTTCCACAGCTCGAACAGCTCCGTCTTGTCGACCGACATCTTGCCGTCGGCGACGAGCGTGCCGATGATCGCGGCCGTCACAGTCTTGGTCATCGACCAGCCGAGCAGCGGGGTCGAAGAAGCAAAACCCTCGCCATAACGTTCGCCGACGATCCGGCCGTTCTGCACGACGACGATGGCGCGCATGCCGGGGCCGGCCAGTGCCGCATCGTCAAGTACGGCCGTGATCGCCGGGTTCTGCGAGGCATCGACCTTCTCGCCCTCAGGCCACAGCGCCTCGGCATCGGCCGCGGGTGCGACTGGTACGGCCCCCAGCGCCGCGGCGGCGATGTCACCGTCCGGCACGTTGCTGCAACCGGCGCCGTCATGGGCAACGGCAAGTCCTCTGCCGAAAACGCCGAACAGGCCCGCGCGCACCATGCCGGCGCTCTGGTCGACGCTGACCGACATCAGCCGGAGCAATGGATGACCCGGTGCCTGGACATCGTCGGCCAGCACCTGATTGGCGTCGCGGCCGGCGAGGAAGACATTGGAACAGACGATCTTGGCGGCATAGCCGGAGCCGACACGGATCAGCGCCGGGGGCGCAAAGTACAACCAGGCCGACAAGCCGGCGACCACAAGGACAATGAGGGCGACCAGCCATTTCAGGATCTTGCCGATGATGCGCATAGCTTTCCCCGCCCCCTACGTCATGCGTCCGCCATGGAATTGCCGTCATTCCTCCGCCAAATCTTTGAGGCTGTCGAGCGCGATCAACGGTTTATCAACCATGATCGGCGATCACAGAGGGGGATGTGCGGTGTCTCGGGGAAACCACTGATCCATCGGAATAGTATCCGGGCCGCGGGGCCTGCCCCATGAACGATATGCTCTGGCCGGTTCCTGCCGGCCGCAAGGAGAAGTAATGCGCCGCGCTTCGGCTCTTGTGCTGCTCGCCTTCCTCGGCGCTTGCTCGACCTCCGACACCCTGTCGCTTGGTCCCGTCGGCAATGCCGGCAACATGGCCTCCGTTTCGGTCAAGAACCCACGCTTCAGCGACAGCGATCCGCACCAGTGGGAAAGCGGCGCCCCGTGGACCTACGCCATCCATGGCACCGATGTCTCCAAGTACCAGACCTCGATCGACTGGCACCAGGCCAAGGGCAGCGGCATTTCGTTTGCCTTCATCAAGGCCACCGAGGGCGGCGACCGCGTCGACGACTATTTCGCCGAGCACTGGCGCGAAACCAAGTCCGCCGGCGTGCCGCGCGGCGCCTACCATTTCTATTATTTCTGCAGGCCTGCCGCCGAGCAGGCGCGCTGGTTCATCCAGAACGTACCGAATGAGCGCTCGTCGCTGCCGCCGATCCTCGACATGGAATGGAACCCGCAGTCGCCGAGCTGCAAGCTGCGTCCGCCTGCCGCCACCGTGCGCAGCGAGATGAAGATCTTCCTCGAAATGGTCGAGAACCACTACGGCAAAAAGCCGATCATCTACACCTCGATCGATTTCTTCGACGACAATAACCTGTCGACGTTCCGCGGTTATCCATACTGGCTGCGCTCGGTCGCAGGCCACCCGACGTCGCGTTATGGCAGTCACCCCTTCACCTTCTGGCAGTACACCGGCACCGGTGTCGTGCCTGGGATCAGGGGCGACGCCGACATCAACGTCTTCAACGGCAGCGAAGCCCACTGGAGGAAGTGGCTCGCCGCCAACACCAGATAGTCCGGACCGCACCTCCGGGCTGCGCATTTCGCATGGCAGATGCGACAAGAAGAGGGGGTGCGGCCCTCGCCCGGGTTCTGTAGAAGGCGCGGCAAGACATTGAGCTGGCCGTCTGCCTGCTTTCGCCGTTCCGCGAAGGCCTGACCGGTCAAGCAGGAGAGCTGCCCATGAATTTGCTGAGCAAGGCGATGGTCGCCGCCCTTTTCGCCACCGCCGTTATGCCGGCAAACGCGCAGAATACCGCTGCCGTCACCCCTGCCGCGCCGGCAGCGACGCTGGAATGCGGCGACGACTTCGCCACCTGGAAACAGAACCTTGCCAACGAAGCCCGGGCCGCAGGCGTTGGTGAAAAGGGCCTTTCGGCTCTGGCGAATGCCACCCTCGACCCCAAGGTGCTCGAGCGCGACCGCGCCCAGGGCGTGTTCGCCCAGACCTTCACCCAGTTCTCCGAGCGCATGATCAGCGACTACCGGCTGAAGCATGGTGCCGCCAACCTGCAGAAATACGGCCAGTATTTCACCATGGCCGAACAGGAATTCGGCGTGCCCGGCCCGGTCATCGCCGCCTTCTGGGCGCTGGAGACCGATTTCGGCGCGGTGCAGGGCAACTTCAACTCGCTCAACGCGCTGGTGACGCTGGCGCATGACTGCCGCCGCCCGGACCTGTTCCGGCCGCAGGTCATCCCGCTGATCACGCTGATCGACCGCAACGTGCTGCCGGCCGACGTCCAGGGCGCCTGGGCCGGCGAAATCGGCCAGACTCAGATCCTGCCGTCCGACTATCTGGCGCGCGGTGTCGACGGTGACGGCGACGGCATCGTCGACCTGCGCAACACCCCCGCCGACGTCATCCTGACGACCGGCAAGAAGATTCAGTCGCGCGGCTGGAAGCGCGGCGAGCCGTGGATCGAAGAGGTTCGGGTACCGGCCGAAATGGCCTGGGAAGAAACCGGCCGCACCAACAAACAGCCGCTGTCGAAATGGGCGGCTATGGGTGTCACAATGCGCGACGGCACGCCGCTCAAGGACACCGGCCTCAAGGCAGGCATCGTGCTGCCGATGGGCCGCAAGGGCCCAGCCTTCCTGACCTATGACAATTACGACGTCTATCTCGAATGGAACCAGTCGGCGACCTACACGCTGACGGCAGCCCACCTCGCCGCCCGCCTCGCCGGCCAGCCGGCCTTCGACCGCGGCAATCCCGACGCCGGCCTGACGGGCGACGCCATGAAGGCGTTACAGCAGAAGCTTCACGACAGAGGCTACGACGTCGGCGGCATCGACGGCATTTTGGGCACCAACACCCGTGAAGCCATCCGCCAGGAGCAGATGCGCCTCAAGCTGCCCGTCGACGGTTGGCCGACAGACGAGCTGCTGGCGGATCTGTGAGGGAATAGGGAGGGATACCAACGCCTTGCCGTTGGAACCTCTCTATTCGCTATTCGCTTCCAAACAACTCCGCCACGCTGCCGTGCCTTGGTTTCCAGCCAAGCTCGGCTCGCGCCTTGTCGCCGCCCAGCCGCTGGCTGATGGCATAGCCGCGTGCCCACTCGCCGAGCCGCTCCGCAGCCTCATCGACGGCAGTAGCGCGGACTGCCGGTTGCCCCATTCCCAGGTACTGCGCCACGGCTGAGGCGATGTCGCCCACGCTCATGCCTTCAATAGCCGAACCGTTGTAGACGGAGCCAGGCCGCGCTTTCTCCATGACCCGCACATAGAGGTCGGCAAGGTCCTCGGCATGGACGAGCGGCCAGACGACATCTGTCGATCCGATGACGTCGACGGTGCCGTCCTTGCGCAGAGCATCCATGTAGGACGAGAACACCCCGCCCTCGCCGGAATAGACCATCGCCGGATGAACCACGGTGCTTTCCACCTCCGGCGCCAAGAGCACGCGGTTCATGTTCTCGATCATCCAGCCGAAGGCCGGCAGCGGATCGAACGGGCTGTCTTCAGTCGCGGCCCGCTCCCCAGTTGCACCGAACAGCCAGCAGCCGCCGGTATAGACGAAGCGCGGCCGCTTCGGCATCGCACCGAGCACCGGCAGCAGCGCGTCAAGCAAGGCCGTCTCGACCTCGCCCATGTCGTCGCCGAAGTCGGCAGCGGCATGGATCACGGCATCGACCGGTGGAAGCTTGCCGGCCCATTCGCGCGGAGTGCGCAGGTCGCCGAGCAGCGGCGTGGCACCTGCAGACTTGAGGCGTTCAGCCGACGCTTCGGAACGAGCGAGGCCGATCACATCGTGGCCGCCCTCCACCAGGCGCTGCAGGATATGGCGACCGATGAAGCCGGTGCCGCCGAGAAGGAAAACATCCATGGGAATAGTCACTTAGCGAATGGTGGGCAACGAGTGGTGAGATGCGTAGATCGGGACGCGCCCAAGGCTATTCAAGCCACGATCATTGTTTGCCTGTTCGCTCTTCCCTTCCCTCACTCCGCCGCCATCGTCTCCAGGCTGGCGAAGCCTTGCGGCGCGTCGCCTTCGTCGAACGGCGTCGTCACCTCGACGAAGGTGTCGGGGTAGAAGCCGTTGAAACGGGTGCGCAGCGACAAAGAGTAGGCGCCGATATGGCCGATTTCGATCCAGTCGCCGGTGTCGATGGTCTCGGGCAGCCAGAACGGCCGTGACAGGATGTCGACGGAATCGCAGGTCGCGCCGCAGACCTTGAACGGAACGATCTTGTCGGCGTCACCGTTGCGGGCGCGTATCGCGGGATCGGGGATGAAGCGCGCCGGCAGCGTGATCTTGCCGGTCCATGAATCCGACAGCGACGCCCAGATGCCGTCATTGATGTAGAGCCGCCTGCCCTTGCGCAACAGCACCCGCACGATCAGCGAAAGGCACCGCGCCACAATCACCCGACCCGGCTCGGCAACGAGCGGCATTTCGTCGAAATTGTATTCGTTGAGGTCGCCGCGCAAGCGCGACATGATCTGCCCGATCGAAGGCATGGCCGGCTTCTTGGAATTCGGATCGTGGCCGTATTCGGCCGGGAAGCCGCCGCCGACATCGAGTCCGGCGAGGTCAAACGACACACGATTACGCACCCAGTCGACCGAGGCGAGCGCCCGCTCATATGTGTCGGGGTCCTCGATCTGGCTGCCGACATGGAAACACAGGCCGACCTTGTAGCCGTTGCGCTTGAGCCGCTCGCACAGCTCGACAGCATTGGCCGGCCCGGCGCCGAACTTCTTCGACAGCTCATATGCCGCCGAGCCTTTGGTCTGGACACGCACGAAGACGGTGATCGCGCCGGGGTCGATGTCGAGCGCCCGCACGACACGGTTCAGCTTGTTGATCTCGTCTTCGTGGTCGACCGCGATCACTCTGATGCCATAGGTCTCAAGCGCCAGGCGGATGTCGGACTGCGCCTTGACCGGATGCATGTAGATCATCTCGGCCTCAGTGGAGACTTCCCTCACCGCGGCGAATTCGCCTGGAGAAGCCACGTCGAACATGGTCACGCCGGCCTCGACAAGCGCCTTGAGCACGATCAGTTCGCCATTGGTCTTCACCGCATAGGCGGTTCTGCCGGGGAACATCTCCATGAAGGCGCGTGCATCGGTCTTCAGCACTTCCGGTCGGAAGCAATAGACCGGTGCATCGGGGCGAAGAGCGAGGGCTGCCTCGCGTGCATTCTCGAATCGCTGCATGGAAGCTCCTCGTTTGCCGGCCAAAATCTAAACCAAGCGGTCCGCGATGCAACCCGACAGGGCTGGGCAGGAGTGTTGCGTCAGCCAAAGGAATCGGGTGGCCCTACCCAGGAATCGCGCGTAGCTGTCGAATGTGACGAAGCGAAGAAGGAAGCGGACATGAGTGCACGCGACTGGGCCAGGCTTTTGCTTCTGGGGGCGATCTGGGGCGGGTCGTTCTTCTGCGTGCACATCGCGGTCGCCGAGATCGCGCCGCTGAAACTGGTGCTGTTCCGGGTGCTCATCGCGGGAGCGGCACTGCAGCTGTTCCTGCTGCTCCGCGGCCCCTGCTTCCGCCTTGCTTTCCTCCACCTCGGCACGCTGTTCGTGCTCGCAGTGCTCAACAACGTCATCCCGTTCACGTTGATCTGCCTCGGCCAGACCGAGATCGGCGCGGGCCTGGCCTCGGTGCTCAACGCCACGACGCCATTCTGGACGCTGGTCATCGCCAACATCGTCACCAACGACGAGAAATTGAACTGGAACAAGCTGGCCGGTATAGGACTGGGTATCGCCGGCACCGCCATCATGGTAGGCCCGGGCATCGTCGCCGGGCTCGGCGGCCCGGTCTGGGCCAAGTTCGCCCTTGTCGGCGCCTCTCTCTCCTACGCCTTCGCGCTGATGGTGGCGCGCCGGCTGAGGGGCGTGCCGCCGGCAATCATCGCCACCGGCCAGCTGACGGCCTCATCGGTGATCATGATCCCGCTCGTCTTGATACTGTACGGCACCTCTGGCCTGTTTGCCGCCAGCACCAATGCGTGGCTGGCAACGTTTGCCTTGGCGCTGGTCGCCACCGCCTTCGCCTACATCCTGTTCTTCAAGCTGGTGGCTTCGGCCGGCGCCACCAACACCTCGCTGGTGACACTGATCGTACCGGCGAGCGCCATGCTCTTGTCGGTAAGCTTCCTCGGCGAGCGGCTCGAGGCCTTCGAACTGGGCGGCATGGCGCTGATCGCGCTCGGGCTCGTCACCATCGACGGACGTCTGTTCAAGCGGCGCCAGCCGGCGGGCGCGTGAGCGAAATCGGGTCGCCATTGGGGAGAGCAATGCCCAGCTCGGGATTGCTGCGGCACCGTCTTTCGCCCGAAAAGGTGATTGGGCACTGTCGTGGCTAATCGATTTGCCACAATTTCTCCACAACCCTTGCCGGTGTGTTTACCAAGCAAATCCAACGGCTAAGCGTGAGAAACGCGTCGCATTTTCCACAATCTTGTCGCAATGCAGCACATTTTTCGCTTGTGTGTGACCGAAATGCCCCTAGATTCCGGCCTGTGGCTTGCAAACAGGAGGCTATGCATGGGACTGACTAGGTCAATCAATGCAGTCATGATTTGCGCTGCCTTTGCCTTCATCGGCGCGCTTATTGTCGGAGTTCTTCCATAGGCCGTTCAACGGCGGAAGACCAAAGCACCTCCAAGGTGGAAGCTTCGAAAAGGCCGGGATCACCCTCCCGGCCTTTTTGATTCCGCCCAGTCGGATTGCCGTCAGGCGGCTGCCGATCCCTGCACAACTGGCTGCGGCCGGATGCCGATCATGTGGCACACCGCCACCACCAGGTCGGCCCGGTTCATGGTGTAGAAATGGAAGTCGTTGACGCCGCGCTCGACCAGGTCGAGCACCTGTTCCACCGCCACGGCCGACGCCACCAGCGCATGGGTCTGCGGATCCTTGTCGAGGCCTTCGAAGCGCTCGGCCAGCCAGCCCGGCACATGGGCGCCGCAGCGCGAGGCAAAGTTGGCAACCTGGGTGAAGCTGTGGATCGGCAGCACACCCGGCACGATCGGAATGTAGATGCCGGCCTTGCGGGCGCGCTCGACGTAACGCTCGTAAAGATCGTTGTCGAAGAAGAACTGGGTCACCGCGCGCGTCGCGCCATTGTCGACCTTGCGCTTCAGCATGTCGAAATCGGTGACGAAATCTGGGCTTTCCGGATGCTTTTCCGGGTAGGCCGAAACCGAGATGTCGAAATCGCCCTGCGCCCTCAGCGCGCCGACCAACTCGGCGCCGTTGGCGTAGCCGCCGGGATGCGGCTGGTAGGCAGCACCTACGCCCTCCTTGGGATCGCCGCGCAGCGCCACGAAGCGCTTCACGCCCATGGCGGCGAACTCTGCGATCACCTGGTCGACTTCCTCGCGGGTCGCGTCGACGCAGGTCATGTGCGCGGCGGGCGTCAGCGTCGATTCCTCAAGGATGCGCTTGACCGTGCGGGCGGTACGCTCGCGGGTCGAGCCACCGGCACCGTAAGTTACCGAAACGAACTGCGGACGCAGCGGCTCGAGCCGGGTCACAGTCTCCCAGAGACGCGCCTCCATGTCGTCGTTCTTGGGCGGGAAGAACTCGAAGGAAACACGGATCTTGTTGCCGATGTCGGAACGCCTGGAGAGCGGAAATTGGTTCATCAGGCAGTTTCCCTTTGGATTTGCAGTTCAGGATTGGGATCGGCGATCAGCAGGCGCTTGTCGCGCGCCAGCCAGAGTTTGACGGTCAGGCTGGCCTTGGCCGAGCCGCGTGGTTCGAATTCTTGGGTCTCCTCGAGTTCGAGCCCGGCCTCGGACAGCCAGTCTTCGATCTGCCGATCGGAGAAGCCGAGGCGCGCATGCGCATGCTCGGAGCGCAGGAAGTCGAGCCCGTGCGGGGCGAAGTCGACGATCACCAGCCGGCCCGAAGGGCGCAGCAGCCGCGCCGCCTCCTGGATGGCGCGGGCGGGATCGTCGAGATAGTGCAGCACCTGGTGGATGGTCACGAGGTCGAAGGCATCGCGCTCGACCGGCGGCGAGAAGATGTCGCCCTGGCGCACCTGCGCGTTGGCAATTCCTGCCTTGTCGAGATTGGCGCGGGCAACGGCCAGCATTTCGCGCGACTGATCGATGCCGACGCCGCGGCGATAGATCGGGGCGAAAATTTCGAGCAGGCGCCCCGTGCCGGTACCGAGGTCGAGCATCGACTGGAACGGCCGCTTGCCGACCAGCTTGACGAGTGCGGCTTCCACGGCGCGATCAGGTGCATGCAGCGAGCGCAATTCGTCCCAGCTCGCGGCATTGGCGCTGAAGTAACGGGCCGCGCGCTCCTGGCGCTTGTGCTTGACGTCATCAAGACGCTCGAAATCGCGCACCACCTGGCTATCTGACGTATCGATGCTTGATACCAGCCCCTGCACGAAGCCACGCGCCTGGTCGGCGTCGGAAAGCCGGAAGAACGCCCAGGATCCTTCCTGGTAGCGATCGATCAGCCCCGCCTCGAGCAACAGCTTGAGATGACGCGAAACGCGCGGCTGCGACTGGCCGAGGATCTCGGTCAGGTCGGAAACCGTCAGGTCGCCACGTGAAAGCAGCGTCAGGATGCGAAGCCGGCTGGATTCGGCCGCCGCCTTCAAGGTATCTACCATGGTGTCGAGCGTCACATGCATCGGCTTTGGTTCTCGCCAAAAGACATAAACATATCTTTATGTGACGCAGCGAATGATTGCAACGCCCAATGTCGCATGCGGGCAAGAAAATGGCGCGACCGTGGGAGGCGGCATGCAGATGTTCGAACAGCGCGTGGGCGAAATCCCGCTCGCCGGCGATCCGGCGGCTGACGCCGACGACGCCCGCCTCGCCTATGTCGGCCGCATCGCCTCGCCCTGGAAGCAGCGCGAGCACTGCCCCAAGAACATGAACGCCGCCCGCGAGCGTGGCGGTGGCGCGACCGTCACCGTCGACGTCCCCTACCGTGCCGGGCTCGCCGGCCTTGCCGGCTTCAGCCATGTCGTCGTGCTTAGCTGGTTCGAACAGGCGCCGCGGAATCTGATTGTCCAGAAACCGCGCCATGCCTCTGACGCGAAAGGCGTTTTTGCCCTGCGCTCGCCTGCCCGACCGAACCCTATCGGCCTTCACGTCGCGGCGATCGTCTCGCTCGACATGGAAAACGGCGTGATCGAGCTCGATGCCATCGATGCGTTGGATGGCACACCGGTCATCGACCTGAAACCCTACTTCGCTTCAGTCGACGCCATTCCCGACGCGACGCGTCCGAGCAAGGACGCCTGAGCATGCCAGCCTCCACTGGCCGCCAACGTGCAGTGGCCAAATCGCTGACCGCGCTCCTGCCACTCGCGCCTTATGCCGACACGGAAGCCATCCGCGCCGACGCGCTCGCTGTGCATCTGAAGACGCTGCCGCCGTCGATCGCCGTGTGGCTGGCGACCGTCGCCCATGTCCGCCATGCCCATACCGACTACGAGAAGCTGCTGTCGGAGGGTTACGACCGCGATTCCGCCCGCTTCTTCGTCATCGACCAGGTCAACGCCACCCTCACCCGCTGGCGCGCTACCCGCCTGCTCGACGCAGACGAGGATTTGGAATGACCGGAACGCAGCCCAACAGCCGAAGTGCTGTGCCGCTCGACGAGCTCGACCGCCGTATCCTGGCCGCTCTGCAACAGGACAACCGGCTGTCCTTCGCCGAACTTGCCGAGCGGGTCGCCTCGTCGGCAGCCTCCTGCATGCGACGGGTCAAGCGCCTGCGCGATGCCGGTGTCATCATCGCCGACGTTTCGATCCTCGATCCTGTAGCCGTCGGCAAATCGCTGACAGCGGTGATCAGCATCGACCTCGAGGCCGAGCAGCGCGATCTTGTCGACGCGTTCAAGCGGCAGATGCGCGCAGCGCCCGAAGTGACCCAATGCTACATGGTGACGGGCGGCGCCGATTTCGTGGTGATCGTCAACGTCGAAGACATCGACGCTTATGAGGCATTCACCCGCAAGTGGCTCTACTCCAATCCCAACATACGCAAGTTCCGCTCGATGATCATGCTGGACCGCGTCAAGTTCGAACCGCGCGTCGCCGTATAACTGCATTCGCTCTTCAAACGGCTCGACTGCATTGCTCTTGTTTCAGCAAGGCCGGGATTTTGATCAGCCTGCGTCATCTGGCCCGGCATTTTGACCGAAATGGCGTATCGCGAGGCGGCATACTCCGGTCAATCATCCTGGACGCGGAGAACCAGCGACAATGGACGTCAAGCCACAGCAATTGCCGGCGATCGAACCCCGCCACGTGGATCCGCATGCCTATCCCCAAGGCATCGCCTTCCTCGACGGCCAATATCTGCCGATGTCGGAAGCCAAGATCTCGGTACTCGACTGGGGCTTCCTGCATTCGGACGCGACCTACGACACTGTCCATGTCTGGAACGGCGCCTTCTTCCGGCTCGACCTGCATATCGAGCGCTTTTTCAGCGGGTTGGAGCGGCTGCGTATGTCGATCCCCTTCGACCGGGCTGGCGTCACCGAGATCCTGCACAATTGCGTGGCGCTGTCGGGGCATCGCTCGGCCTATGTCGAGATGCTGTGCACCCGCGGCGCCTCGCCGAACTTCAGCCGCGACCCGCGCGACGCCACCAACCGTTTCATGGCCTTCGCCGTGCCGTTCGGCTCTGTCGCCAATCCTGAGCAGCTAGAGCGCGGCCTGCATGTGTCGATCAGCCAGCGCGTGCGGATCCCGCCGGCCTCGATCGACCCCGCAATCAAGAACTACCACTGGCTCGACCTCGTGTGTGGCCTCTACGATGCCTATGACAACAACGCCGAGACGGCACTGCTGCTCGACTTCAACGGCAATGTCGCCGAGGGCCCGGGCTTCAATGTCTTTGCCGTGAAGAACGGGCGCCTGGCGACGCCGGCAACCGGCGTCCTGCCCGGCATCACCCGGCGCAGCGTCTTCGACCTCTGTGCCGAAGCCGGCCTTGTCGCCGAAGCCGTTATCGTCAGCGTCGATGCATTGCTTGGCGCCGACGAGGTGTTCATCACCTCGACCGCCGGCGGAATCATGCCGGTGACCAAGATCGACGGGACTGACGTTGCGAATGGCAAGGTTGGCCCTGTTACCACAAGGCTGAAAGACGCCTATTGGGCGAAACACGACGACCCCGACTGGTCGATGCCGGTCACCTATCCCTGACCGGTAGGGGCTGTGCTCACGCCCTGTAGATCCACTGCTCGGGCACCCGCACCGAGACCTCTTCGCCGGCCGCAATCACACCGGGCTTCTCGACCCAGCCGACGAGCCCGCGCAGCCGGCGCGACACTTTCGGGAACAGCAGCGAGCCGGCGTCGTGGTCGACCATGCCGGCATGCTCGGCGATCGAGCGACCGGCAACGCGGCACGGCGCGTTCTGGCCGTCGATCTTGATCGTCACGCCACCCTTGAAGAACAGCATGGTGCCCGAGGGCAGCATCGACAGCATTGGCACGCCCTCGAGCAGGAGATTGGCACCGATCCACTCCGGTTTGATCTCGGCAAGGCCCATGCGCTCGGCGACGATTGCCATCTCGTCGGGTGCGACGATCGACAGCTGCCGCTCGTTGCGCATCTCGGTGCCTCGCGGATACCACGGCTCGCGCCCGCCGGAGCGCCTGGTGTGACCAGCATGGACATCGCCGACGATGCCCTCGAAGGTCAGCGGCAGCGTTTCCACCGCCCAGGTGACGAAATGGTCTTCCGGCGCGGTGTAGACACCGGCAACGCGCGCCGCGAATTTGCGGCCCGGCAGGATTTCAGGTTCGCCCTCGCGGTGCATGGTCGGGTCGAGCATCTTTAGCCTTCTCGGTTTAGGACTGCTGCTTTGAACGGCATGACCCGGGAAATCTAGACAAAAAGCCTGATCCCGGCGATCATCCGAACTGATCGATCCCCTGGTCGCCCCTTCACATCATGCGGACCAGCGCGCCGCCGATCGAGTAGCCGGCGCCGAAGGCGCAGATCAACCCGTGGTCGCCCGCCTTCATGTCCTCGTGGTTTTCCTTGAGCGCGATGACCGCACCGGCCGCCGCCGTGTTGCCCAGCCGCTCCAGCACCATCGGCGCCTTGTCGTGGTCGGCATCATGGCCGAGCGCCAGCTTCAGGATCATCGCGTTCATCCGCGCATTGGCCTGGTGCAGCCAGTAGCGCCTGATGTCGGACGGTGTCATGCCGTGGTCGGCGAGAAAGGCGGTGATGAAGCGATGCGCCGCATGGGTCACCTCCTTGAACACCTTGTTGCCGACCTGCTTGATCATGTTGCCCTCCATCTCGACGACGGAGGTGTTTTCCTGTCCGGCACGCAGCAGGAAGCCGAAATTGGTGCGGATATTGTTGGAGAACTGCGTCCAGTTGCGCGTGTCGAGCATCTCGAAGCGCCCCGGCCGGGTCTCCTTGGGTCCAATTGCCTCGACGACCATCGCCACCGAGGCGTCGCCGAAGATGAAATGCGTCTGGCGGTCACGGAAATTGAGGTGCCCGGTGATGATCTCGGGCGTCACGATCAGCACGCGCTTCTGTCCGCCCGAGCGGACGAGATTGAAAGCGACGTGCAGGGCGGCCGCCGCCGACGAGCAGCCGAGGCTCATGTCGAAGGCAGCACCCTCGATGCCGAGCTCCTTCTGGATCTCGATCGAGATCGCCGGATAAGGTCGCTGCTGGTGCGAGGCGGCGCAGATCACCATGTCGATGTCGGCGCCGGTGAGCCCGGCATGGGCGAGCGCCTCGCGTGCCGAGGCAACACCGAACTCGGCCTCGACCGAAAGGACGTCGTCGGCGCGCGGCGCGATGCGCGGCGTCATCCGCTCAGGGTCGAGAATGCCGTCGAGCGTGTGGACGTGCCGATTCTTCACGCCGGAGGCATAGACGATGAAGTCGCTGTCCGATCTCTTGATCGGCTCCTGCCCTGCGGCTTCGCGCCTGATGTTCTCGATGTCGGCCCAGGCGTTGAAGCTCTCGACAAGTTCGTCGTTGCTGATCGTTGCCTGGGGAATTTCGACGCCGATGCCACTGATGATGACGCGATGCATAAGACCGTCCATGCCTGAATTTCCGCAGCATGCCCGATAGCAGTTACCGCTTCGGAAAAACCCATGCTCCAGCGACGAAAATGGAGCCATCGGGCCCCGGCGCATCCTACCCCCGTCTCCAGCAGACTCGCCAAGTGCAGATTACGTCACATGGAGGCGTTCGAATACGCCCTGAACGCAACACTCGCCCCGATATCCCGCCCTATGCTCGCTGTGCCACCAGGAAGATCCTGGGAAAGCGCAACAGCACCTTGCCGTCGGCGGCGGGCGGATAGGCAGCGGCGATGCGCGCCGTGTAGGCGGCGAGATAGGCTTCGCGCTCGGCCGGTTCGAGCGGATCGACGAAGGGTTTGAGCCCCGTTCCCTTGACCCACTCGACGATCGCCGCGGCGTCCGCCAGCGGGTGGTTGTAGACGGTGTGCCAGATGTCGACCCGCGCCGACAGCGGCACGAGCAGGTCATAATATGAAACGACCGATGGCAATTGCGCGCGGGCGGCGCCTGCGATCCTTGCGGCGAAGGGCACTGCGGCTGCGGTCTCGCGCATCGCCATATGCGACGGCTCGCCGATATTGTCGGGCATCTGCACTGCGAGGTACCCGCCCGGGGCGAGCAGCGTCATCAGGCGTGCCAGAACGGCCTGATGGTCCGGCAGCCACTGGAACACGGCATTGGCGAAGATCACGTCGACGGGCTCGTCGGGCGTCCAGTCGCGCGCATTGGCGAGCTGGAACTCTACATCGGGCAGCCGACGCCTGGCCTGCTCGATCATGTCGGGCGACGTGTCGAAGCCGGACACCGTCGAATCCGGCCAGCGCTCGACCAGAAGCTCGGTCGAATTGCCCGGCCCACAGCCGATGTCGACCACTCTTCTCGGCCGCTCCAGCGGGATTTGCGCCAGAAGGTCCCGGGACGGCCGCGTCCGCTCGTCCTCGAATTTGAGATATTGCGCGGCGGACCAGTCCTTCATGTCGGGGACTCCAGAAGCAATTCCGGGAAGTGCGAGGGCGTTTTCCGTCTCGCTACGCAAAGCAGCGGGCAGAAAACAAAAAACGCCCCGCTTTGTGAACTGACCCCGTAAAGTTGGACGGTTCATTGAGCTGGTAGATTTAAGGGCTGGGTCCTGTATTGCACAGGGGCCAGCCCTTTCAGTTTCAGTTTGATGCGGCGGTGGTTGTAATAGTCGATGTAGCGCTCGATGGCCTTATCGAGGCTTTGGACAGTTTCGAACCTTTCCGGGTGGAAGAGCTCGGACTTGAGCGTGGCGAAGAAGCTCTCCATCGGTGCGTTGTCGAGGCAATTGCCTTTGCGTGACATGCTTTGTGCAAGGCCTCTGGTTTCCAGCCTGCGCTGGAATGCCGACATCTGGTACTGCCATCCCTGATCGGAATGCAGGGTCGGCCGTTCGTCCTCATTGAGCCGGGCGAAGGCTTTTGTCAGCATATTGTCCACCAGTTTGAAGCGCGAGCGGCGCGCCGTCTCGAAGGCGACGATCTCGCCATTGTAGAGGTCCATGATGGGAGACAGGTAGAGCTTGTCGCCGGCCACGCTGAACTCCGTCACGTCGGTCACCCATTTGCAGTTGGCGCGGTCGGCGCTGAACTTGCGCTGCAACAGATCGGGAGCGGTCCGCCCAACCTCGCCCCTGTAGGAACGATACTTCTTCGGCCTGACCAGTGACTTCAATCCCATCCCGGCCATCAGGCTCTGGACGGTCTTGTGATTGACGCGCTGACCCGACTGGCGCAGTTGCGCAGTCACCCGGCGATAGCCGTAGCGGCCCTTGTGGCTGTCGAAGATGGCCTTGATCGCCTCCTTCAGCGCCACATGGCGGTCCGGGCGCGAGGCTGCCTTTTGCCTGTAATAGAACGTGCTGCGCGGCAGCTTCGCCAGATCGAGCAGGCCCTCAAGCGGATGCAACGGCCTTAACGCCTGGACGGCTTGTGCTTTTTGGGCGCGTGTCCCTGCGTTAAGGCCTCCAGTTTTTTTAGGTAGGCGTTCTCCATCCGAAGTTGCTTCAGTTCGGCCAGCAGTTCTTCCCGGCTTTTGGCTTCGTCACTGGGTGCAACAGGCACTGCGGGGGCCGGCGGCTTCGACATGGGGCGTCCTCCGGGACGTGGGCCGAGTGCCTCTATCCCACCCGCATGATAGCGCTTCTCCCAGCCCGCCAGGCAACTGGCATTGCGGATATTGAACAACGCCGCCGTCTGGCGATACGACAGACCTTCTCGCCACATCCGCTCGAGCACTGACAGCTTGAACGTCGCGTCGTAATGATCGTATTTGCCCGACAGTCCCGCCCAGCCATGCGCCTGGTAAAAAGCCACCCACTTGCGGACAGTCGCCGCGTCAACTCCACGCTTCGACGCCGCACTCGCGTAGCTTTCATCCCCGCACAAATAGCTATCGACAACCGAGCGCTTGAAACGCGCACTGTGTTTGGACATGCAAAACCCCCGAAGGTTGTGTCCAACTTTCGGGGGTCAGTTCACTGAGGCCGGGCTTTTGATTGATGACGCTTGAAGGCGTGGGGTCTTAGCTGACCTTGACCTTGGAAGCGGCCTGTTCCTCGGCGATCTTCTGCTGGAACATCTGGGCGAAATCGATCGGGTCGAGCATCAGCGGCGGGAAGCCGCCGTTGCGGGTCGCTTCGGCGATGATCTGACGAGCGAACGGGAACAGCAGGCGCGGGCACTCGATGAAGAGCAGCGGCAGCATGTGCTCCTGCGGAAAGCCGTCGATGCGGAACACGCCGCCATAGACCAACTCGACGTTGAACAGCACATCCTTGTCGAAGGTTGGGCGGGGCGCTTTCTTGGTCTGTCAGCGCGTCAGGCGCTTGTGGCTCATCCGGTGCGGGGTGGCCGCATCGGCGCCGAGACGACGGATCTTGTCCTTCTCGTACTCTTCGAAGTTGCCTTCGAACCACTCGACATGCGCATCGCCTTCATAGGCCAGCATGTGGGTGGCCATGCGGTCGAGGAACATACGATCGTGGGAGATGATGACGGCGCAGCCGGCATATGCTTCCAGTGCGTCTTCGAGCGCGCCCAGCGTCTCGGTGTCGAGATCGTTGGTCGGTTCGTCGAGCAGCAGGACGTTGCCGCCGTTCTTCAGCATCTTGGCGAGGTGGACGCGGTTGCGCTGACCACCCGACAGGTTGCCGACGCGCTGCTGCTGGTCGCCACCGCGGAAGTTGAACGACGAGCAATAGGCGCGGCTGTTCACTTCATGCTTGCCGAGCTTAATGACTTCGGCGCCGCCAGAAATCTCTTCCCAGACCGTCTTGGTCGGGTCGAGCGCATCGCGGCTCTGGTCGACATAACCGAGCTTGACGGTCTCGCCGACGCGGATCGTGCCGCTATCGGGCGTTTCCTGGCCGGTGATCATCCTGAACAGCGTGGTCTTGCCCGCGCCGTTGGGGCCGATGACGCCGACGATGCCGCCGGGCGGCAGCTTGAAGTTCAGGTTTTCGATCAAAAGCTCGTCGCCATAACCCTTGTTCACGCTATCGACCTCGATCACCACATTGCCGAGGCGTTCGCCGGCCGGGATGACGATCTGCGTGTCGGTCGGCTTGCGGTTCTGCGACTGCTCGACCAACTCCTCATAGGCCTTGATACGCGCCTTCGACTTGGTCTGGCGTGCCTTGGGCGAGGATGCGATCCACTCGCGCTCGCGCCAGATCGCCTTCTGGCGCGAATCGTCTTCGCGGCCTTCCTGGATCAGGCGCTTGGCCTTGGCGTCGAGATATTTGGTGTAGTTGCCCTCATAAGGGATGCCGCGGCCACGATCGAGTTCGAGGATCCAGCCGGTGACGTTGTCGAGGAAGTAGCGATCGTGGGTGATGATCAGCACCGAGCCTGGATAGTCGCGCAGGTGCTTTTCCAGCCAAGCCGTGGTCTCGGCGTCGAGATGGTTGGTCGGTTCGTCGAGCAGCAGAAGGTCGGGCTGTTCGAGCAGCAAGCGGCACAGCGCGATGCGGCGGCGTTCGCCACCCGACAGCTGGGTCACTTCAGAATCGCCGGGCGGGCACTGCAGGGCGTCCATAGCCATCTCGACCTGCTGTTCCAGGTCCCACAGGTTGAGACGATCCATCTCGTCCTGCAGCTTGGCGCCCTCGTCGGCGGTCTCGTCGGAGTAGTTCATCATCAGCTCGTTGTAGCGCTCGATGATGGCGGTCTTCTTGGAGACACCGTCCATGACGTTCTCGAACACGGTCTTGGCCGGGTCGAGATGCGGCTCCTGCGCCAGGTAGCCGACGGTGGCGCCGTCAGCCAGCCAGGCTTCGCCCGACCACTCCTTGTCGAGGCCGGCCATGATCTTGAGCACGGTCGACTTGCCCGCGCCGTTGGGGCCGAGGATGCCGATCTTGGCATCCGGGTAGAACGACAGGTTGAGGTTTTCCAGCACCTTCTTGGTGCCGTAGGACTTGGTCAGTCCCGACATGTGATAGATGAACTGGCGTGCCACGCGCGCGTATCCTGCTTCAGGTGAACGGAGATTTGCGCGCTATGTAGGCCATCCCACCCCAAACGGCAAATGCTTTCGGGGCGAACATCGCGATGACACGCGCGTCCGAGCACTGTCCGGACACCACGCCTCGGTCGTGCCCGCGCCAACAGGCAAGAGGACCATCCAGATCACCTTGGTGGTATTCTTGCCAAGGCAATATCTAAGGTTGCCAATGCCCCCCATGGGACTACATTAACTTCGCTCGAAGGCTGATGGGGGATGCAATGCTCCGGTTAGGTCAGAAGTACCAGCACCTCGTTCACGGAACCGGCTGCAGCTGCTTCAGCCCCGAGATTCAGCAGGCATCGCGACGCCTCGAGGCCCTTACGCGACGCGGCTTCATGGCGGGCATGGGAGCAAGCTTTGCCGCTCTTGCCTCGCCTTCCCTGGCCCAGTCACCCGGCCCGTCACAAAAAACCCTGTTCAGGCAGGTCAGACTGTTCGACGGCACCTCCGACACACTCAAGACTGGCGTTCAGGTCCTGGTCGAAGGCAACCGTGTCACAGCGGTAGACACGAAAAACAGCGCAGCACCCTCCGACGCAACTGTCATCGACTGCGGCGATCGTGTGCTCATGCCGGGCCTGATCGACGCCCACTGGCATACGGTGTTTGCGGCGGTGCCGTTGAACGTACTGCTGGCGGGCGATCCGGGCATCATCTTCGCTGCCACCACCGCCGAGGCAGAGCGTACCTTGCTGCGCGGCTTCACCACGATCCGGGATTTGGGTGGTCCGGTTTTCTCGTTCAAACAGGCTGTCGACAGCGGCATAGTTCCGGGCCCACGCATCTTTCCCTGCGGAGCGATGATCACGACGACAGGAGGCCACGGCGATTTGCGCATGCCGACAGAGATCCCGCGAGATGGCAACCAGCTCAGCGTCGGCGAACTGATGGGAGCCAACGCGGTCGTCGATGGCATTCCCGACTTGAAGATGCGCATCCGCGAGCAGCTGATCCAGGGGGCATCGCAGATCAAGCTTGTCGGCGGTGGCGGGGTTTCGTCGCCGCGCAGCCCGCTCGACATGTCGACCTTTGCCGAAGACGAGATACGCGCTGCCGTCTCTGTGGCAAAAGACTGGAATACATACATCACCGTCCACGCCTATGCCCCGAACACCGTTCAGCGGGCGATCAACGCCGGTGCGGCCTGCGTCGAGCATGCGCACCTGATGGATGAGGCGACGGCAAAGCTCTTTGCCGAAAAAGACGTATGGCTCAGCATGCAGCCATTCCTCACCGTCGAGGATGCTGAGCCTCAGACCGGTCCAAGCGCGGAACGCATCCAGCAGCTGTTCGCCGGCACTCCCAAGGTCTACGAGTTTGTTCGCAAGCACGGCATCAGGACCGCGTGGGGTTCCGACGTGCTGTTTTCGCCGGCAATGACCGCGCGCCAAAGCGTCATGTTCACCCATCTCAGCAATTTCTACACCAATGCCGAGGCACTCCGCATGGCAACTTCGGGGAATGCGCAGCTGCTGGCGCTGTCCAATCTGCGCAATCCCTATCCCGGCAAGCTCGGCGTGATCGAACCAGGCGCCCTCGCCGACATGCTCCTTCTGGACGGAAATCCGCTCGAAAATATCGACCTGATCAGCGAGCCGGGCAAGAACATGGTCGTGATCATGAAGGACGGCATGATCCACAAGAACACACTTGGCTGACCTCGAAATTCTCTTGCACAGTTCTCACCTGGACAGGCGCCAATACTGGCGCTGACCATGCGGCACCGTACCGTCGGATACCCCTGACGCAGGGTTCTCAGGCCCCGAATGCCGGGCCTGCGATGTTTGGCGCAAACGCAAAGCAAAAATTAACCACATTTGTCCATCCTTTCTCCATCGTTCTGTCGAGTTGGGGACATTCCGGAAATCACGCACTGCGGTCGCTTCGCCGGCCGCACGATGTTGCGGGACAACTGGTCTGCTACGCGTTTTGAGTAAAATCGTTCGTCCACAATCCTTGCGCCGTCTGGTGCGCCCGTTTGTCATCGCTTGTGTCGGCACGGCTTTCGCCGGCATGGCGGCGTGGTCGATGGCCGGCATGGCCGCATTAAGCAATGTCAGCGCCTTCGATCCGGCCCACCTGGCGCCCAAGCCGCACGCGCAGCCGGTGATCGTCAAGCAGGCGCGGCTCACGGCCTATGTCAGTACCGACAAGGCATCGCGGCTCGCCGCCTCGACCAAGCCCTTGATATCCGCCAACGGCGCCAAGCCCGCCGCCATGGCCAGCCTAGCCGGCAGTCTGGGCAAATCAGCCCGCCATGCAACCGTAGCGGCTGCCGCGCCCGCAAACAGCAATGCCGCCCGCTTCGACACCATAGCCAGCAAGGCTGATCTGAGCTCCAAGAAGCTCGCCAGCCTGTTCGCGGCCAGTTCCGTCGAACTGAAACAGCTTGCCGACGCCGCAGAGAGCGCCGATCAGCCGGTATCCTTGCCAGCTTCGGTCGCAGAGCGCCCGACCATCCTCGCTTATGCTGATCCGTCGCCTGGCGGCGCTGCCGACACTGCACTGTCGACCCTTCTGACCGGGTCTTCCGAAGAGGAACTCGCCGCGGCACAAGCTGAAGCAGAAGCGGCCGCCCTGCCCGACTATGCCGAAACCCCGTCGGCCGGCCCCCGTCCGGAACTCCGCCCCGAAGTCGCTGCCGCCGAGCCTGCAGATGTCGGCAAGGCGAACGCCCCCGATCCCGAGGTCAGTGCACCGAAGGTGGTCGAAAAGCCAGAAACCCGAAAGCCGCAAAAACTCGCCTATGCGCGCCCGGAAATTCCCGAGGACAAGCCGGGCAGCACGCTCGGCCAGTCGCTGCGCAGCCTGTTCGGCGGTAAGATCCGCACCGGCAACGGCGTAGCGGTCTATGACATCAGCGCCGCCAAGGTCTACATGCCCGACGGCAGCGTGCTCGAGGCACATTCGGGCATCGGCAACATGGCCGACAACCCGCGCTACGTCCACGTCAAGATGAACGGCCCGACCCCGCCCCACACCTACAATCTCAAGATGCGCGAGAGCCGCTTCCACGGCGTCGAGGCGATCCGCATGCTGCCGGTCGACGGCAAGAACAAATATGGCCGCGACGGCTTCCTGACGCATAGCTATTTGCTGCGCGGTGGGCGCGAGGAGTCGCATGGCTGCGTCGCCTTCGCCGACTACAAGCGCTTCCTCACCGCCTTCAAGCAGGGCAAGGTCAAGCAGATGATCGTGGTGCCGAGCGGCGGCCGCGAGAGCTTCCGCCTGGCCTCGAACGGCAAGGCGATCTGAGGCAAGACCGCCCTCAAGCCGTCAGCGATGGACATCCGCAGGCGGCTATTTCATAGCTGATCCATGAAAACCGAAACAAATCTGCTTCGGATGTCAATCGCCGTGACGTTCGTCGTGGCGCTGTTCGGCATCGTCTTCGGCGTCCTCAGCGGCTCCTTCTCCATCGCCTTCGACGGCGCCTATTCGCTCGCCGATGCGACGATGACCATCCTGGCGCTGATCGTCGCCCGCCTCATCACCAGCAATGCCACCCACAACCGACGCCTGCACAAGCGCTTCTCGTTTGGCTTCTGGCATCTCGAGCCCATCGTGCTCGGCCTGAACGGCATCGTGCTGATCAGCGTTTCCTGCTACGCGCTGATCAATGCTGTCGCCAACCTTTTGGCCGGCGGACATCATCTCGAATTCGATTTCGCCATCATCTATGCGGCCGTCACCCTTGCCGCATGCCTGACGATGGCGACCATCGGCAGCCGCGCCAACCGGACGATCCAGTCCGACTTCGTGGCGCTCGACGTCACCGCCTGGATGATGTCGGGCGGCATCACCGCGGCACTGTTGATCGCCTTCATCGGCGGCTGGCTAGTCGAAGGCTCAAAGCTTGCCTGGACAGCGCCTTATGTCGATCCGGCTGTGCTCGCGCTTGTCTGCCTGGTCATCATCCCGATGCCCATCGGCACAATTCGCCAGGCCTTCTCCGACATTCTGCTGATCACGCCCGAGGCGCTCAAGACACATGTCGACGAGGTCGCACGGGCAACGGTGAAGAAGCACGGCTTCGTCTCATACCGCGCCTATGTCGCCAAGGTCGGCCGCCTGATGCAGGTCGAGCTCTATTTCATCGTCCCGCCCGGCCTGCCCGCTAGGACCATCGAGGAATGGGACGCCCTGCGCAACGAGATTGGCGACGAACTCGGCGACGAAGGCCCCGACCGCTGGCTGACGATCGCCTTCACCGCCGACAGGGAATGGGCCGAGTAAGCCTCCGCCCTTCTGTTACACCTTAATGCGCCAGCCAGTCCTGAAGATCCACCAGACGGCGGCAAGGCATGCCGCCAGGAACACCAGCGTCATGCCGAGGCTGATGCCGACATTGACGTCGGAGACGCCGAAGAAGCTCCAGCGGAAGCCGCTCACCAGATAGACCACCGGATTGAACAGCGACACCGTGCGCCAGAACGGCGGCAGCATGTCGATAGAGTAGAAGCTGCCGCCCAGGAAGGTCAGCGGGGTAACGATCAGCAGCGGCACCAGCTGCAATTGCTCGAAGCTGCGCGCCCAGATGCCGATGATGAAGCCGAACAGGCTGAAGGTTACCGCCGTCAGCACCAAAAACAGCAGCATCCAGACCGGATGCTGGACCTGCAGCGGAACGAACAGGGCCGCGGTGGCAAGGATGATCACGCCTAAAATGATCGACTTGGACGCCGCCGCCCCGACATAGGCGATGACGATCTCCAGATAGGACACCGGCGCCGACAAAAGCTCGTAGATAGTGCCGACGAATTTCGGGAAGTAGATGCCGAACGATGCGTTGGAAATGCTCTGGGTCAACAGCGACAGCATGACCAGGCCGGGCACGATGAAGGCGCCATAGCTGATGCCGTTGATCTCGCTGATGCGCGAGCCGATGGCCGCACCAAAGACGACGAAATAGAGCGAGGTCGAGATGACCGGCGAGACGATGCTCTGCAGCAGCGTGCGCCACGTACGCGCCATTTCGAACAGATAGATTGCGCGGATCGCGTAAAAATTCATCGCCGTTCACTCACCAGATTGACGAAGATCTCTTCCAGCGAGCTCTGCTTGGTCTGCAGGTCGCGGAAGCGGATTCCGGCGTCGTTGAGGTCCTTGAGCAGGGCCGTGATGCCCGTCCGCTCGCCTTGGGTGTCGTAGGTGTAGATGAGCTCGTTGCCGTCCTCGGACAGTTCGAGCCCGTGGCTCGAAAGCGCCGGCGGCACCTGCTCCAGCGGCTGCTGCAGCTGCAGCGTCAGTTGCTTGCGGCCAAGCTTGCGCATCAGCTCGGCCTTTTCCTCGACCAGGATGATCTCGCCATGGCTGATCACGCCGACGCGGTCGGCCATCTGCTCGGCTTCTTCGATATAGTGCGTGGTCAGGATGATCGTAACGCCGGTTTCGCGCAGCAGGCGCACCACCTCCCACATGTCCCGCCGGAGCTCGACATCGACGCCTGCCGTGGGTTCGTCGAGGAACAGAATCTGCGGTTCATGCGACAGCGCCTTGGCAATCATCACGCGGCGCTTCATGCCGCCCGACAAGGTGATGATCTTGTTGTCCTTCTTGTCCCACAGGGAGAGGTCCTTGAGGATCTTTTCGATGTGGGCCGGATTGGCCGGCTTGCCGAACAGGCCGCGGCTGAAGCTCACCGTCGCCCACACCGTCTCGAAGGCGTCGGTCGTCAGCTCCTGCGGCACGAGGCCGATCAGCGTGCGCGCCGCACGATAGTCACGAACGATGTCGTGGCCATCGGCCAGTACGGTGCCCGAAGTCGGATTGACGATGCCGCAGATGACGCTGATCAGCGTCGTCTTGCCGGCACCATTGGGCCCGAGCAGCGCAAAAATCTCGCCGCGGCGAATGTCCAGATTGATGTTCTTCAGCGCCGAAAAGCCCGACGCATAGGTCTTGGAAAGATTGGAAACGGAAATAATCGGCTGCATGACGATCATCACTTCAGCTGGGAATGGTACGGAAAATCGCGAAAAATGCCGGCGGGGGCGGCCGGTTCTGGGGTTAGCGCAATATATGGGCTGGCTTCCGCCGAACAAGGGACGTCGTGACAACTCCTGACATTGTCCCTGTGCACCACGGTTCGCCGGCCTTGACGGGCGCACCTGACATCCCCGACAGTCCGCACCGGGGGAGACAGCAATGCCGTTCGACACCGCCACCACGCTTGCCTCCCCGACCGGGGCAAAACTCAATCTTTATGTCAGGCACGCCGACACCCCTGCCCGTGCCGTCGTCCAGATCAACCACGGCCTCGCCGAGCATGGCGCGCGCTACGCCCGTTTCGCCGATTTCCTTGCCGCGCGCTGCTGCCATGTCTATGCACACGACCATCGCGGCCATGGCGCGACAACTGCCCCCGATGCGCCCAAGGGCCGTTTCGCCGGCAAGAACGGCTTTGACATCGTGGTCGCCGACATCGCGGCGATCCACGACCATATCGCCGGAAAGCATCCCGGTCTGCCGGTGGTCGTCTTCGGTCATTCGATGGGCGGGCTGATCGCGCTCAATTTCGTCCTGCGCCACTCCGAACGCGTTGCTGCTGCCGCGATATGGAACGCCAATTTCTCCGCCGGCATACTTGGCCGCCTGGCGCAGGCGATCCTCGCCTTCGAGCGCTTCCGGCTGGGCTCGGACGTGCCCTCCCGCATGCTGCCCAAACTGACCTTCGGCGACTGGGCCAGGAAGATTCCCAACCGACGCACCGAATTCGACTGGCTGTCGCGCGATGTCTCAGAGGTCGACGCCTATGTCGCCGATCCGCTCTGCGGTTGGGATGCGTCGGTGTCGATGTGGATCGACGTCTTCGACCTCGTCTTCGCCGGTGCCGACGACGGCAACTTCGCCGGCGTGCGCAGGGATTTGCCGTTCAATCTGGTCGGCGGTCAACGCGATCCCGCAACCGATGGCGGCAAGGCTGTCGAGGCGCTCGCCGGGCGGCTGCGCCGGATGGGCTTTTCGAATCTCCTTTCAAAGGTTTATCCCGAGACCCGCCACGAAAGCCTGAACGAGATCAACCGCGAACCCATCATGGCCGATTTCGCCGGTTGGCTCGACCGGACGCTTCCCCGGTGAATGGCAGGGCTGGCCCAGTCCAACGCTGTGGCGGCCAATCGGGACTCCTGTTAGAGCCAATTGTGTACAATCTGTTGAAATGACATCTGGTGTCTCATGAGCTATCCGCCTCTTCACGGAATCCGCGTCATCGAACTTGCCCGCATCCTTGCCGGTCCCTGGGCCGGGCAATTGCTGGCGGACCTCGGGGCTGATGTCATCAAGGTCGAAAATCCTGACGGCGGCGACGACACCCGCAAATGGGGCCCGCCTTTCGTCACCTCGCATGACGGCGAAAACCTTTCGGCGGCCTATTATCATTCCTGCAACCGCGGCAAGCGCTCGATCGCGCTCGACTTCTCGACGCCGGAAGGGGCCGAGATCGTGCGCAAGCTGGTCGCAGGCGCCGACGTGCTGATTGAGAACTTCAAGCTCGGCGGCCTGAAGAAATACGGCCTCGACTATGACAGCCTGAAGAAGATCAATCCGAAGCTGGTCTATTGCTCGATCACAGGCTTCGGCCAGGACGGACCCTACGCCCCCCGCGCCGGCTACGACTTCATCGTCCAGGGCATGTCCGGACTGATGTCGATCACCGGCCCCGCCGGTGGCGAGCCGCAGAAGGTCGGCGTCGCCGTCACCGACATATTCACCGGGCTCTACTCCGTCATCGCCATCCAGGCGGCACTGCGTCACGCCGAGGCCACCGGCCAGGGCCAGCATGTCGACATGGCGCTGTTCGACGCCCAGATGTCGGTGCTCGCCAACCAGAACCTGAACTACCTCGTCTCGGGCAACTCGCCGGTGCAGATGGGCAATGCCCACCCCAACATCTCGCCCTACGAGGTGTTGCCGGTGCGCGACGGGCACTTCATCCTTGCTGTCGGCAATGACGGCCAGTTCCAGAAATTCTGCGCCATCGTCGGGCTCGAAGCCATCGCCACCGACCCGCTCTTCGCCACCAACTCGGCCCGCGTCGCCAACCGCGTCGCGCTGCGCGAAAAGATCGTCGCAGCCCTGACCGGCTTCGGCCGCGAAGAGTTGCTGGCAAAGCTCGAGGCTGCGGGGGTGCCGGCAAGCCCGATCAACACCATCGGCCAGGCTTTCGCCGATCCGCAGGCGATCGCGCGCGGCATGCGCTTGGACCTCGACGACGGCCTCGGCAACAGGCTGCCGTCGGTGCGCGCGCCGATGGTGATGTCGGAGACGCCGCTTGCCTATGACCGCCCGTCGCCGCGCCTCGGGCAACACACCGCTGAGATCCTTGCCGAACTGGAGAAGACTGCGAAATGAAGACCGGCGGAAAACTGATCGTCGAGGCGCTCGAGGCCAATGGCGTCGACCGCATCTATTGCGTGCCGGGCGAATCCTATCTGGCCGTGCTCGATGCCCTGCATGATTCCAGGGTCCAGAGCATCGTCTGCCGCCAGGAAGGCGGTGCCGCGATGATGGCCGACTGCCACGGCCGCCTCACCGGCAAGCCAGGAATCTGCTTCGTCACCCGCGGTCCCGGCGCCACCAATGCGTCGGCCGGTGTTCATATCGCCATGCAGGATTCGATCCCAATGATCCTGTTCATCGGCCAGGTGGCGAGCCACGCCAAGGAGCGCGAGGCCTTCCAGGAGGTCAATTACCGCCGCTTCTTCGGCGACATCGCCAAATGGGTTGTCGAGATCGACGACGCCGCGCGCATTCCCGAGCTGCTCACCCGCGCCTTTTCGGTGGCGACGTCGGGCCGTCCCGGCCCGGTCGTCATCTCGTTGCCCGAGGACATGCTGACCAGCGAAGTCGAGGCACCTGTCGCCCTTCCCGCCGTACAAGTGGAAACCCATCCTGGCGAGGCCGAGCTGGACCGGGTCGAGGCGCTGCTCAACGCAGCCAAGCGCCCGTTTGTCATCCTCGGCGGCACGCGCTGGGACCAGCGCCTGGCTTTCGATGACATTCAGGCGATATCAGAGAAATGGTCGCTGCCGGTCGGCGTCTCGTTCCGGCGCCAGATGCTGTTCGACCACCTGCACGCCAACTATGCCGGCGATGTCGGCATCGGCATCAATCCAAAGCTCGCCACGCGCATCAAGGAAGCCGACCTCGTGCTGCTGATCGGCGGCCGCTTCGGCGAAATGCCGTCGTCCGACTACACGTTGCTCAAGAGCCCCTATCCGGACCAGCAGCTCGTCCACGTCCATGCCGATCCGGACGAGCTCGGCCGCGTCTACCGGCCAACGATCGCCATCAACGCCTCGCCGGCCGCTTTCGTGCGAGCTTTCGCCAGGCGCAAGGGTCCGGCAGTACCAGGCTGGGCCGAGGAGACGAAAAAGGCGCATGCCGACTATCTCGCCTGGTCGACCCCGCCGCTCACCGGCCCCGGCCCCGTGCAGATGGGCCCGATCATGAACTGGCTGGAAAAGGTGCTGCCCGAGGACGCCATCCTCACCAATGGCGCCGGCAACTACGCCACCTGGGTGCACCGTTTCCACCGCTTCCGCCGCTACGGCACGCAGGCAGCGCCGACCTCCGGCTCGATGGGCTATGGCACACCGGCAGCGGTTGCCGCCAAAGGTCTGTTCCCGGAGCGCGAGGTCATCGCCTTTGCCGGCGACGGCTGCTTCATGATGAACGGCCAAGAATTCGCCACCGCCGTGCAATACGGCCTGCCGATCATCGTGATCGTCGTCAACAACGGCATCTACGGCACCATCCGCATGCACCAGGAGCGCGAATATCCCGGCCGTGTCGAGGCAACCGACCTCAAGAACCCTGACTTCGCAGCCCTTGCTCGCGCCTATGGCGGCCATGGCGAGACGGTGCGTGAGACCGACGAGTTCGCCGCAGCCTTCGAACGCGCACGCGCCAGCGGCAAGCCGTCGATCATCGAGATCAAGCTCGATCCCGAAGCGATCACGCCGACGCGCACGCTGAGTGACATCAGGGACAAGCGCTGAGCATTGCATTGGGGCAAGGGAGACCTTGCCCCAATGGACATCTCGAAAATGTGAGACCTGCCCCAGCAGTCAACTGGGAACTTGGCTCAGGGAAAGGCGCAACCATCGTGGCAAAGGCGCGGCTTTATGCTATTGAGGCCGCGAATTTCGCCATCCTGTTGTAACCTTCCCCAGGCAAACTGATGATTTCAATCGTCATTCCGTGCAAGAACGAGGCTGAGAACCTGCCGATCCTGGTCGGCGAGGTTCACGCCGCGATGGCCGGCCGCGACTACGAGATCATCGTCGTCGACGACGGCTCCACCGACCGCACGCCAGACGTTCTCGCCGAGCTAGCGCGCAGCGCCGGCCGCCTGCGCCACGTCAGGCACGACCGTTCCGCCGGCCAGAGTGCGGCCGTCCGTTCCGGGGTTTTTGCCGCGAAAGGCGACGTCGTCGTCACCATGGATGGCGACGGCCAGAACGACCCGGCCTACCTGCCCAAGCTCGCCGACGCGCTTGTTGCCGCCGGCCCCACCGTCGGCATCGCCGCAGGGCAGCGTCTCAAACGCACCGACACCAAGCTCAAGCAGCTGTCTTCGCGCTTTGCCAACGGCCTGCGCGAGCGGATTCTGCACGACGGCACCCGCGACTCGGGCTGCGGCCTCAAAGCCCTGCACACTGACCTGTTCCGCCAGTTGCCGTTCTTCGACGGCTGGCATCGCTATTTGCCGGCACTTGCGCTGCGCGAAGGCCGTGGCGTGGTCCATGTCGACGTCGTCGACCGCTCGCGAATCCACGGCAAGTCCAACTACGGCATCCTCGATCGCGGCCTGCGCGGCGTTCTCGACCTCTTCGGCGTGTGGTGGCTGCGCCGCCGCCGCAAGGTCGTGCCATCAGTCACGGAGCTTGGCCAATGAACCTGATCTCGGAACTCGGCACCTGGCTGCACGACGTTTTCATCGCCCAGTTCGACGGCTGGATCCTGCTCGGCTTCGTTGCCCAGGGCTTCTTCACCATGCGCTTTGTGGTGCAGTGGCTCGCTTCCGAACGCGCCAAGCGCTCGGTCGTACCGATCGCCTTCTGGTTCTTCTCGCTCGGCGGCGGCGCGCTGCTTCTGATCTACGCCATCAAGCGCCAGGACCCGGTCTTCATTGCCGGCCAGGGGCTCGGCCTGTTCATCTACATCCGCAATCTCTGGCTGATCGCCAATGAGCGGCGCCTGGCTATGTCCAAGACGGACTGACCACGGGCATGTCGACCATCGGACTCAAAACCTCCGCAACGTCCCGCAAAACGTTGACGCCGCTGACTTATCTCCTCCTGGGCCTGCTCGCGTTGTTCGCCTTTGCGCCGGGCACCTCGACGTTGCCGCCGACCGACCGCGACGAGTCGCGCTTCGTCCAGGCGACCAAGCAGATGGTCGAGAGTGGCGACTATGTCGACATCCGCTTCCAGGACGTGCCGCGCTACAAGAAGCCCGCCGGCATCTATTGGCTGCAATCCACAGCGGTGCTTCTGAGCGGCCAGGGCAGCGACGCCCCGATCTGGGTCTACCGCCTGATCTCGGTGCTCGCCGGTACCTTCTCGGTGCTGGCGCTGGCCTTCATCGCCGACCGCATGTTCGGACGCAGCGCCGGGGTCATTGCCGGCCTCGGCATGATGGGCATCCTGATGCTGGGCGTCGAGGCGCGCATCGCCAAGACCGATGCCACCCTTCTCGCCACCGCCCTGCTCGCCCAGGGCGCGCTAGCCACCATCTATCTCGGCCACAAGGCCGGCAGGCCGCAGGGCAACGCCAACTGGCTGTTCTGGGCCGCACAGGGCCTGGCGCTGCTGATCAAGGGACCGGTGATCCCCTTCCTCAGCCTGCTCACCATCGCCGCCCTCGTCGTCTTCGACAAGGACCGCGCATGGTTGCGCAAGCTTCGACCATTCACCGGCCTGCTGTTGACCCTTCTGGTTGCGGCCCCTTGGCTGATCCTGATTACGCTCAAGACCGGCGCCGAATTCTGGCAGGAGTCAGTCGGCAAGGACCTGCTGAGCAAGGTCGGCTCCGGCCAGGAATCCCACGGTTTCCCGCCCGGCTATTATTTCCTGACCTATTCGCTGTTCATGTGGCCCTTCGCGCTGGTGGCACTCGAAGGCGGGCTCAAGGCGCTCAACAACTTCCGGCAGGACCCGCGCCTGCTGTTCTGCCTTGCCTGGTACCTGCCCTACTGGGTGGCGATCGAGCTGATTCCGACCAAGCTGCCGCATTACGCCCTGCCGGCCTACCCGGCGATGATCCTGCTGATGGCCTGGCTGCTGACCTCCAAATCGGCCGCCAGCATCGAGCTGTCGCGCTGGCAGCTCTGGCTGCGCCGCGCTTGCGCCTTCGGCATGTTCGGTATCAGCATCGGCCTTTCGGCAATCGCTTTCGGCATCACGCCCTACTTCCTCGGCTATGTCTCCTGGTGGGGGTTGCTGGCCGCCGTGCTCGTCCTGATCGCCGCCCGCTACGGCATCGGCGCGCCTGATGGCATGGACCCGGTCAAGCGCATCGCCCTCGCCGCGGCGGCGGCTGCTGCGGTCTTTGGCGTGCTGACGCTGAAGATCCTGCCGCCGCTCAAGCCGCTCTGGCTCAGCCCTGAGATCGCCGAGCGCTTCGAGAAGCTGAAGCCCTGCCCGACCTCCGTTCTGGCCTCGGCCGGCTATGGCGAGCCAAGCCTCGTTTTCCTCGCCGGCACGAACACGCAGCTAACCGACGGCAAGGGTGCGGCAGCGGCGCTCATCGCCGATCCCGCCTGCGCCATCGCCGTCGTCGCAGAAGCCGAGAGCAAAGCCTTCCTCGCGGCCATTCCCGGTGGTGCCGACGCGCTCCGGCAGCGCGGTATCATTGAAGGCATGAACTATTCCAAGGGCGAGCCGCGCACGCTGACCTTCTACACGCTGGCGAAGTAGCGTCCGGCTGCCCGACGGGCGCACCTTGGTCGTGCGCGGGTCCTTCGAGGCCCGCTTCGCAGGCACTCAGGACGCAGGAGTTGGCCCCCGCTCTCCTGACGGCGCTACGCCCTTCCGAGAAGCGCCTCTGCCCAACCGCCCTCATCCTGAGGTGTTCGCCTGAAAAGGCGCCCCTCGAAGGACGCACCTCAAGCGCCCACCTCAAACAAAAAGGGGCGGTCGCCCGCCCCCTTTCCGATCTCCGATCATCCAAAAGCTTACTTGATCGCCTTGTCGGTGATTGCCGAAGTCCAGGCGCCCGAAGGCTCCTTGGTGATGATTTTCTGTGCCAGCAGCGCGTCGGCGGTGCGCTTGTAGGCCGCCTCGATCAGCTTGCCATCGGCATTGTCGATCAGCTTGGCCACCTCGCCCATCATGCGCTTCTGGTGGTTTTCGTCCTGGCCGCCATTGTCGACGACGATACCGGCAGCCTCGTCTGGATTGTCGACGGCATATTTCCAGCCCTTCATCGAGGCGCGCACGAAGCGAACCATCTTGTCTTCGAAGGCCGGATCCTTGAGCTTGTCTTCCATGGCATAGAGGCCATCCTCGAGCAGATCGTTGCCCATGGCGGTGTAGTTGAAGACAGTCAGCTCTTCCGGCTTGAAGCCGGCGTCGATCAGCTGCCAGTACTCGTTGTAGGTCATGACCGAGATGCAGTCGGCCTGCTTCTGAATCAACGGCTGCACGTCGAAGCTCTGCTTCAGCACCGTCACGCCATCGGCGCCGCCCTCGGTCTTGAGGCCAAGCTTGTTCATCCAGGCGAAGAACGGATATTCATTGCCGAAGAACCAGACGCCCAGCGTCTTGCCCTTGAAGTCGGCTTCGGTCTTGACCGGGCCGTCCTTCGGGCAGACCAGCTCCATGCCGGCCTTCTTGTAGGGCTGGGCGATGTTGACCAGGCCGACACCCTTCTCGCGGGCGGCGAGCGCGCCGCCCATCCAGTCGACGATGACGTCGGCACCGCCGCCGGCGATCACCTGCTCGGGCGCAATGTCGGGACCGCCCGGCTTGATGTCGACGTCGAGGTTTTCCTCGCCGTAGAAGCCCTTCTCCTTAGCGACGTAGTAGCCGGCGAATTGCGACTGGGTCACCCATTTGAGCTGCAGCGTCACCTTGTCGGCGGCGAGTGCCGCTTGTGCTGCGGCCAGCGACATCGCTCCCGCCATCAACGATACCATCAGTCTTTTCATCTTCTTCTTTCCCTCTGAAGTTGGACCGCGGCCCCGCCCAAGGAGCTCAGGTCACGCCCGCCCACCACGGACAGACGGATGCCAGAAAGTGGTGGCCCTCTCGATCAGGGCGACCACGCCATAGAAGACGGAACCGGCCAGAGCCGCAACAGCGATCTCCGCCCAGACCATGTCGACATTCATGCGCCCGATCTCGGTCGAGATGCGGAAGCCCATGCCGACGATCGGCGTGCCGAAGAATTCGGCGACGATGGCGCCGATAAGCGCCAGCGTTGAGTTGATCTTCAACGCATTGAAGATGAAGGGGGCGGCGGCCGGCAGGCGCAGCTTGAACAGCGTCTGCCAGTAGCTGGACGCATAGGTGCGCATCAGGTCGCGCTCCATGTGGCCCGATGCGGCGAGGCCGGCAACGGTGTTCACCAGCATCGGGAAGAAGGTCATGATGATGACCACGGCGGCCTTCGACTGCCACTCGAAGCCGAACCAGATCACCATGATGGGCGCCACGCCGATGATCGGCAGCGCCGATACCATGTTGCCAATCGGCAGGAGCCCGCGGCGCAGGAACGGCACGCGGTCGGCCAGGATCGCGACGAGGAAGCCCGAGGCGCAGCCGACGACGTAGCCGAACAGAACCGCCTTGAAGATCGTCTGGCGCACGTCGGCGGCAAGGGTCGGTAGCGATGCGCCGATGCGCGCGGCAATTGCGCTCGGCGGCGGCAACAGGATGAAGGGGATGCCCGCTCCGCGGGTCACCGCCTCCCATATGATCAGGATCCACGCCCCGAAGATCGCCGGGATCAGCAGCCTGAGCAACGTCCTTGCCTGTTTCGACACCGGGCGGACTGCCGACAGCACGGCGACGCAACGCCAGGCCAGCAGCCAGGCGGCGGCAAGCAGCAGGAAGTATGGCAGGCGCGCCATGCCTTCATTGCCCGCAACACCCGCGATCAGCAACCAGGCAGCGCCATGCGCGCCGACGAACAGCAGGGCGGCACTGGCGATGCCGGTAAACATGGCGAAGGAGGCAACGCCGCTCAATGCGATCAGCCCGATGACAAGTGACGTCGTGCCTCTCGACATCGGTGCCGTAGCCTCCGTGGCGAGCATCGGCATTGTCGCCATGGCTACGGCGCAAAGCAGCACCGCCAGCCCGACCTGCCAGGACGGCTTGGAGTTCATCATGCCGGCCTCCCACCCATCGAGCGTTCGACAATCTTGCCGACGATCCCCACCAGCACCACCAGCATTGCCGCCACCACCGATCCGGCGACGAGCGCTGCCCACATGTCGATGGTCTGGCTGTAGTAGGAGCCCGCGAGCAGTTTTGCGCCGATGCCCGCAACCGCTCCCGTTGGCAGTTCACCGACGATGGCGCCGACCAGGCTTGCCGCCACCGCCACTTTCATCGAGGCAAACAGGAACGGCACCGAAGCCGGGACGCGCAGCTTCCAGAAGGTCTGCGACGCACTCGCATTGTAGGTATGCATCAGGTCGAGGTGCATGAGATCGGGCGAACGCAGCCCCTTCACCATGCCCACGGCGACAGGGAAGAACGACAGATAGGTCGAAATCAGCGCCTTGGGGATCAGCCCGGTAATGCCGATTGCCGCCAGAACGACGATGATCATCGGCGCCACCGCAAGGATCGGGATCGTCTGCGAAGCGATGATCCACGGCATCAGGCTGCGGTCGAGCGCGATCACATGCACGATGCCGACGGCGATCAGGATGCCCAGTGCCGTGCCGAAGGTAAAGCCGAGCAGCGTCGATGACAGCGTCACCCACGAGTGGTAGACGAGACTGCGCGCACTGGTGACCTTCCTGAGGAAGGTGTTTTCAAAGAAGTTCTGCGCCACCTGGTGCGGTGCGGGCATCGTCGGCTTGGGCTGCGACAGCGTCTTGCCGATGAATTCCATTGTCGTCGGCGTCTCGCCCGCCCGTCGGTCGAGATCGCGCTGGAACGGTGCGTTCATGAAGACGGCGAAGGCATACCAGGCGACGACGATGACAGCGAGGATGGTGATGACGGGCACGACCCGGTCTCGAACACGATCCATTGTGGCTCAATCCCTAGCCACTTCAAGTGATTGTTCAATCACCTCAGCACATCTTCGCACAAAGTGACTATCAACCCGAACTAGGAACTGACCGTCAGTTACATCTCCCTCTTCGTCGAAATCGGATCCATCGCCTCGAACATCGAAATCCAACATAGAATGTCGGCTCAAAAGCTGGTCGTAAGACTTACCTTTGCCATGCTTCAGAACGTTAATTGCCAGCTTATAATTTACAAAAACTTCAACCACATCCTTGCGTCCGAGCTTCATCAGAAGCTTCTCCAAATCTTGGAAAGCGTAATCTCCAAATCCGAACTCATCCTGAAGAACGGCTTCGTATGCGGAAAACATTCCTACTGAGATCACTGTCCGCTGCACGCGAAGCGCTCGAAGCGAGTTGACGGCTACTGTACTGCCAGATTCAGAGAGAGCTTCAATCGCTTGATGCTCTTTCTCGTCAATTAGAGGCAGGAGCAGATCACAGCTAGTAGTAAGCAAATCGATATCGTCACGCGCGCCCATCTTCAATCCTCATAGCTGTGCCCTGCCCTGAGCCCGTCGCGGACGCGCGCGGCGATCGCCAGGAATTCCGGGCTCTCGCGGATGTCGAGCGGCCTTTCCCTGGGCAGCGTCGACTCGATCACGTCGGTGACCCGGCCCGGGCGTGGCGACATCACGACGATGCGGGTCGAGAGGTAGACAGCCTCGGGGATCGAGTGGGTGACGAAGCAGATCGTCTTGTTGGTCTGCCGCCACAACCGGAGCAGCTGTTCGTTGAGATGGTCACGCACGATCTCGTCGAGTGCGCCGAACGGCTCGTCCATCAGCAATAGGTCGGCGTCGAAGGCCAGCGCGCGTGCGATCGAGGCGCGCTGCTGCATACCGCCGGAAAGCTGCCAAGGGTACTTCTTTTCGAAGCCGGAGAGGTTGACGAGGTCGAGCGTACGCTTGATGCGCTCCTGCTGCTCGGCCCTGGGCAGGCCGATAATCTCGAGCGGCAGGCCGACATTGCTCTCGATGGTCCGCCACGGAAACAATGCGGCCGCCTGGAACACGTAGCCATAGGCGCGCGCCTCGCGCGCCTGCTCGGGCGACATGCCGTTGATCGAAATCTTCCCTTCCGTCGGCTGCTCGAGATCGGCGATGACACGCAGGAACGTCGTCTTGCCACAGCCCGAAGGGCCGATAAAGGAGACGAACTCGCCCTTGTTGATGGTCAGATTGACGTCCGACAGCGCCCGCACCGGGCCGTCATTGGTCTGGAAGGTCAGCCCCAGTTGTCTGGCTTCGACGACGGCGTTCTGATCGACACGCGTCGCCGTGGCTTGATTGACTGTCATGAGCATTGCCCGACTTTACCCCACATCATGCCATCCTCTCCGAAGTTGAGGTAGGCGTCCACTTGATCGGGATGTTTTTGCTGGCTTGCAGAACCCGGTTGTCGTCCCGGTGCCATCCTTGCGACCGCCACGCGGTCGCCATCCCTGTTCGGTACATGGAAATAGCCTGCGAACCGCAGGGGCCTACACTCCGGTCGCCGGGATGCCCGTGCGTTCGACCTTGCGCGGCGCGGTGATCTCCTTCCACTGCGACAGCGCCCGGTTGACAGCTGCATGCGGCTCGCGCGCGACGAACTCGCCATGGCCGGGATGCGCCTTGACCTCGTGCTCCTGGATCGCCAGTTCGCCGCGGGTGAAGACGAAGCGCGGCAGGCCGGTCAGCTCGATGCCCTCGAAGACGTTGTAGTCGATCACCGACTGCTGGGTCTTGGCGGCGATGGTCTTCTTGCGCTTGGGATCCCAGACGATAATGTCGGCGTCAGCGCCTTCGACGATGGCGCCCTTCTTCGGGTACATGTTGAGGATCTTGGCGATGTTGGTCGAGGTCACTGCCACGAACTCGTTCATCGTCAGCCGGCCGGTGTTGACGCCCTTGGTCCACAGAACCGGCATGCGGTCCTCAAGACCACCGGTGCCATTGGGAATCTTGGTGAAATTGCCGACGCCGGTGCGCTTCTGCGCCGTCGTGAACGAGCAATGGTCGGTAGCCACCACCTGGAGAGAACCCGCCTGGAGGCCGGCCCACAGCGAATCCTGATGCAGCTTGTTGCGGAAGGGCGGGCTCATCACCCGGCGTGCGGCGTGATCCCAGTCCTTGTTGAAATATTCGGTCTCGTCGAGCACCAGATGCTGGATCAGCGGCTCGCCATAGACGCGCATGCCCTTCTGGCGGGCCCGGCGGATCGCCTCATGCGCCTGCTCGCAGGAGGTGTGCACGACATAGAGCGGCGAGCCCACCATATCGGCGATCATGATGGCGCGGTTGGTCGCCTCGCCCTCGACCTCGGGCGGCCGCGAATAGGCATGCGCCTCGGGGCCGTTATTGCCTTCGGCCAGCAACTTGGCCGACAGCTGGGCGACGACGTCGCCGTTTTCGGCATGGACCAGCGGCAGCGCGCCGAGCTCGGCGCAACGCTTGAACGACGAATACATCTCGTCGTCGTCGACCATCAGCGCGCCCTTGTAGGCCATGAAGTGCTTGAACGAGGTAATGCCCTTGTCGACCACCTGAGCCATCTCGTTGAACACCTGCTCGCCCCACCAGGTGATCGCCATGTGGAACGAGTAGTCGGAGCAGGCCTTGGAGGTCTTGTTGTCCCACATCTGCAGCGCTTCGAGCAGCGACTGGCCAGGCGACGGCAAGCAGAAATCGACAACCATGGTCGTGCCGCCGGACAGCGCCGCGCGTGTGCCGCTCTCGAAGTCGTCGGCCGAATAAGTACCCATGAACGGCATTTCGAGATGGGTGTGTGGGTCGATGCCCCCGGGCATGACGTAGCAGCCAGTGGCGTCGAACTCGTGGTCGGCATGCAGGTTCTCGCCGATGGCGACGATCTTGCCATGCTGGATCAACACGTCGGCCTTCCACGTCCGGTCGGCCGTTACGATGGTGCCGTTTCGGATGACTTTGGTCATTGTTCAGTTCCCCTATTGTTGCCGCGCTTCTTTGCGAGCGCTTCAGCAAAGTTTCACATCATGTAACGGCAGACACTCCACGCAGGCCAAGCGCAAGCCGCCCTTCCCCGTGATGGGAAAGGGCTGCGAGCGTGGAGATGTCGGCCCAAAGAATCACTCAACGATCTCCGCGGTCTCGACCACGGCGTGGAACAGCACGTCGCAACCAGCGGCGGCCCATTCCGGATAGATCTCTTCGTCTTCGTTGTGGCTCAGCCCGTCGACACATGGGCAGAACACCATCGCCGTCGGCGCGACGCGGTTTATCCAGCAGGCGTCGTGGCCGGCACCCGAAACGATGTCGCGGTGGCTGTAGCCGAGCCGCTCGGCGGCGTCGCGCACGGCCTTGACGCAGCTCTCATCGAAGGCGACCGGGTCGAAATGGCCGACCTGCTCGATCTCGTAGGAGATATCAAGCGCCTCGCAGATCGTGGCGATGCCCTCGCGGATGCGCCCGTCCATGGCGTCGAGCACTTCCTTCTCCGGCGAGCGGATGTCGATGGTGAAGACGGTTCGCCCGGCGATGATGTTACGCGAGTTCGGATAGACCTCCATGTGGCCGACGGCGCCGACGGCGTCGGGCTGGTAGTCCATGGCGATCTCATGCACCAGCTCGGTCACCCGCGCCATACCGAGCCCGGCATTGCGGCGCTTGTACATCGGCGTCGAGCCGGTATGGGCCTCACGCCCCGTCAGCGTCACCTGCAGCCACTTCAGGCCCTGGCCGTGGGTGACGACGCCGATGTCGATGTCCTCGTCCTCGAGGATCGGCCCCTGCTCGATATGCAGCTCGAAGAAGGCCTTCATCTTGCGGGCGCCGACCTTCTCGGTGCCCTTCCAGCCGATGCGCTCGAGCTCGTCGCCGAAGCGCGCGCCATGGGCGTCGGTGCGTGCGTAGGCATAATCCTGGTCGAGCACGCCGGCGAATACGCCAGATGCCAGCATGGCGGGGGCAAAACGCGTGCCTTCCTCGTTGGTCCAGTTGGCGACGACGATCGGATGCCTGGTCTTGATGCCGAGGTCGTTGAGCGTGCGCATCACTTCGAGGCCGCCAAGCACGCCGAGCACGCCATCGAACTTGCCGCCCGTCGGCTGGGTGTCGAGATGGCTGCCGACATACACCGGCAGCGCATCGGGATCGGTGCCTTCGCGACGGGCAAACATCGTGCCCATCTCGTCGACGCCCATTTCAAGCCCGGCCGCGTCGCACCATTTCTTGAACAGGTGGCGGCCCTCGCCGTCCTCGTCGGTCAGGGTCTGGCGATTGTTGCCGCCGGCAATGCCGGGGCCAATCTTCGCCATTTCCATCAGCGAATCCCACAAACGCTCTGAATTGATTCGTAGATTTTCGCCTGGTGCGGACATGGTTCGGACCCTTATGCTTTCAACTCGACTTCAACGAACGACATTGGCTTGTCGCCGGCATTGACCACATTGTGCTCGACGCCCTCGTCGCGCCTATAGGCGACGCCGGCAGCCATGTCGACGCGTCGCGTGCCGCCGCCGGGCTCTTTCAGCAGGAAAGCGCAAGGCGTGATCGTCGTTACGACATAGTCCATGCCATGGCGGTGCCAACGCGTTTCCGCGCCGGGATCGAAATCCCAGCGCGTGACGCGGACCCTGTCGTCGTCGACGAGCACTTCGCTCGTCGCCTGCTGCCGCGCCTGGTAGGTCAATCCACCATCCTCAGCACTTCCCGGACGTGGTCGATCAGCTCGTTGATCTGGCCCTTGGTGATGATCAGCGGCGGCGACAGGGCGATGATGTCGCCGGTCGTGCGGATCAGCGCGCCACGCTCGAACGCCTTGACGAAGGCCGAGAAGGCACGTTTGGTCGGCGCGCCAGCCATCGGCTGCAGCTCGATCGCGCCGATCAGGCCGATGTTGCGGATGTCGATGACATGCGGCTCGCCCTTGAGCGAATGCAGCGCCTCCTCCCAGTAGGATGCAAGCTCCGCGCCGCGGGTCAAAAGGCCCTCTTCCTTGTAGGTGTCGAGCGTGGCGAGTGCCGCGGCCGAGGCAATCGGATTGCCCGAATAGGTGTAGCCGTGGAAGAACTCGATCATATGCTCGGGGCCGGTCATGAAGGCGTCGTGGATCTCCTTCTTCACGAACACGGCACCCATCGGGATGACGCCGTTGGAGACGCCCTTGGCGGTGGTGATGATGTCGGGGATGACGCCGAAATAGTCGGCCGCGAACGGCGTGCCGAGACGGCCGAACCCGGTGATGACCTCGTCGAAGATCAACAGGATGCCGTGTTTGGTGCAGATGTCGCGCAGCTTCTGCAGATAACCCTTCGGCGGGATCAGCACGCCGGTGGAGCCGGCGACCGGCTCGACGATGACGGCGGCGATTGTCGAGGCGTCATGCAGCGTGACGATGCGCTCGAGTTCGTCGGCCAATTCTGCGCCATATTCCGGCTCGCCCTTGGTAAAGGCGTTCTTGGCCGGCAGGTGGGTGTGCGGCATGTGGTCGACGCCGCCAAGCAGCGTGCCGAACATCTTGCGGTTGGTGACGATGCCGCCGACCGAGATGCCGCCGAAATTGACGCCATGATAGCCGCGTTCGCGGCCGATCAGGCGGGTGCGCGCGCCGTCGCCCTTCACCCGGTGATAGGCCAGCGCCATCTTGAGCGCGGTTTCGACCGATTCCGAACCGGAATTGGTGAAGAAGACGTGGTCCATGCCCTTGGGCGCAATGTCGACGAGGCGGTTGGCCAGCTCGAAGACGATCGGGTGACCCATCTGGAAGGCCGGCGCATAGTCGAGCTCTGCCGCCTGCTTCTGGATCGCCTCGGTGATCTTGGGCCGGCAGTGGCCGGCATTGACGCACCAGAGACCGGCGGTGCCGTCGAGAACCTTGCGGCCGTCGCTCGAGGTGTAATGCATGTCCTTGGCCGCAACCATCATGCGCGGCGACTGCTTGAACTGCCGGTTCGAGGTGAACGGCATCCAGAATGCGCTGAGATCGTTGGGCGTAACTTTGAGCCTGTCCGACATGACCAAGCTTTCCTTTCTTCCCCTGTTTAGGTACGGCCAACGCTTGGTCTTCGGTGCGTTTTCATGCTACGCAATTTTTTGACCGAATGGACAAACGTTAGCACCGCCGCATTGGCGGTCAAGGGATTACTACCGGAAATGCGGCTTCTGAGGCGCGCTCCACAGGTCGGCAAGAACTGGTCCAGCGGATTGGTCCAGATGCGATCTCCGTCCACCCTCCAATGCGGGATGTCATGACCATGGAAGGCTCGACTCCGCGCGGCCGCACCCGCATCCAGAAAGAGAAGCGTGAGGTCATCCTCGAAGCCGCCCTGGAGGTGTTTTCGACCAACGGCTTCCGTGGCTCGACCATCGACCAGATCGCTGAGGCGGCGGGCATGTCGAAGCCCAATTTGCTCTATTACTTCAGGCGCAAGGAAGACATCCACGAGACACTGATGCACCGGCTGCTCGACACTTGGCTCGCGCCGCTGAAGGAGCTCGACAACATCGGCGACCCGATGACCGAGTTGCGCAGCTACATCAGGCGCAAGCTCGAAATGGCGCGCGACTATCCGCGCGAGAGCCGGCTCTTCGCCAATGAAATCCTGCAAGGCGCGCCGCGCATCATGCCGATGCTGGAGGGCGAGCTGAAGGAACTCGTCGACGAGAAGGCCGAGGTCATCAAAGGCTGGATGCGGGCCGGCAAGATCGCCAGGACAGACCCCTGGCACCTGATCTTCTCGATCTGGGCGACGACCCAGCATTATGCCGATTTCGACGTCCAGGTCCGCGCCGTGCTCGGCCCGGACCGTGGCGGCGACGGCCGTTTCGAGGATGCCGCCCGATTTCTCGAACAGCTGTTCCTCGAAGGGCTCAAGCCGAAGGCTGGCTGACCGCGCTATCACGCCACTTCCGTGTCATTTCCAGCGATCCTGCTCGAACACAAGGCCGTGGGTCTTCTCTCGGAGGCGCGATTGCGCGTCCTTGGGACGGTTTGGCACTCCAGCCACGGCGGCCGGAGCGCCGTCACCCACTACTCCTTCGGCGCCATGAACTCCTGGGGCGACAATCTGCCGTCGGCGTCGCGGTCGAAGGCGGCAACGAGATCAGCGCGATCGCCGTCACCACCGACCTCTCCCGGCGACAGGAAGCCGTCCTTGTCAGCGTCGACGGCAGCGAAGGCCCGGTCGACCAGCGCCCGGTGATGCGCCTCGAACTCCTCGAAGTTCAGCTTGCCGTCGCCGTTGACCTGAACTGGCCGGCGCGATCCTTGGCGCCGCCGCTGTCGGGCACGCGCACTGACAATACCACCGGCTTGTCCCCCGTCTCGGGTGCCGCACACATGACGAACATCAGTCCCGGCTGGGCCTTGTCAGCCTTGGGCGGTGCCGGCGGTTCGGCCGTATTGGCCGCTGGCCCGATCCGGAAGGTTCTTGACAATGTTCCGCCAAACTCGTCGGCGCTGAGCGCGCCATTGCCATCGGCGTCGGCTTCCTTGAAAGCGACCTGGAGGTCCGGCAGTGCGGTGGCTGGCGAGACGGCGAGCCCGACGCCGCCTACGGCGACGAGGGTGGCAAAAAGGGCCATGGATGGCCGGGCGTAGAGGCGAAGTCTGGTCATGTTTCTGTCCCATGCTGAGGGGGTTGAACATGCCGCTTCGGACAGATAGGCGTCGATGAAACCGCGCACGACCTCGCTGGCCGGCCTCCCCTCTGCCCGACTGCGGGCCATCAGGGCCTGCTTGGTTTCGTGCGGAATCCGGATTTCCAGCGTTTCGCTTTTCTTGGGCGTTCTGGTCATGGCGTGTCTCGTCTTCGCCGTCGGCTTGGCGGCCCGCCAATGAGGACAGGCTGCAGCGTTCATTGAAACATGAGAGGCGTCCCGATGCAGGCGTTTTCGTGTCCGGACAAGGTGATTTCACCTTGTTTGAAGAGCGCAACGCCGCTGACCACAGGCCTTTCTCAAATCAGGAAAGCACTTTTTCTGGCATGACTTGGCAGCACAGATTGAATCTGTTCCTTCGCTGCAAAGCAGCTTAACCGCCTGTTGCGATCACCATCAGAAAACTGCCGGCCAGCGCCACGTTGCTGACCACGCCATTGATTCGCGAGGCGCGATCCGGGCCCTGATGATCCCAGAAATTGTTGAACATCAGCGTCCCGGCAATCAGGAACACGATCAGGGCCGCGGCCGCATAGGCGGCGTGAAAGCCGACGACCAGCATCAGGCCGGCGACGATTTGCAGAATGATCCCGGCCCATAAGACGAGATGGGCCTGCGGTACGCCGCGCGCAGTCATCATGCCAGACAAAAGCTTGGTGTTGGTAATGTTGCGCAGTCCGGCAAAGACGAAGGCGCCGCCGAGCAAAAGACGGCCGACTGCAGTAAGCACGGAAATATCAGTTTCGAACATGCACAGCTCCTTGCGCGGCCGCCATCGGCGACCGCTGAAAATACGTCTGATTTTTTGGGAAGGCTGGAAAACTCAGGCGGCCTTGGCGTCGGCGACCGGATGGACGGCATGGAACGTCACGCAAAGCCGGTTCCAGGTATTGATCATACCGACCGCCATGGTGAGCTTGACCAGTTCCTCACCGGAGAAGTGCTTTTGCCCCTCGGCATAAAGCTCGGCCGGAACACCGGCATCCGCAATGTTGGTGACCGCTTCTGTCCAGGCAAAGGCCATGCGCTCACGCTCGCTGAAAAGCGGCGATTCCTTCCATGCCGCAACGAGCCAGAGGCGCTGCTCGGTCTCGCCATCCTGCTTGGCCTCGCGGCTGTGCATGTCGACGCAATAGGAGCAGCCGTTGATCTGCGATGCGCGCAATTTGATCAGGTGCAGCAGGCTGTGCTCGAGGCCGCATTCATTGATTGCGGTGTTGAGCGAGACCAAGAGCTTCGTCAGGTCGGGTGCAGCGGTGTAGAAATTCATCCTTGGTTTCACGGTATCTTCCTTTCGTTGATGGTTCTCTTTTGCGGCCGCTGGTTTAGCGCGACGAATGCGCAACTGGCGGCAACGATGCGCTGGTCGGTGTTCTCGGTGAAGTCGGAGACGATGTCGGACAGCTTTGTGCCTGCAAGTGCGGCGCGATAGGCACGCTCGGCCTTAAGCATGGCGACATTTATGCCGCAGGGCTTCACATAGGCCGAGGGGTCGAGGGCATATTTGCCCTTCTGCCTGATCTCGCCGCAGCGGAACGCCGGCTCCCTGCCCTCGACCGCCAGCACGATGTCGAGCAGCGTGATCTGCTCGGCCGGCTTCGCCAGCCTGTAGCCGCCACTCGGACCCGGCAGCGATTCCAGCACCTTCGCCGCCGTGAGCGCCTTCAAGTGCTTGAGCAGGTAGCTCGGTGACAGGCCGAAGGCTTCGGCCATGGCATTGGCGGGCAGCGTGCCGTCGCCATCGACGCCGGCCAGCATCGCCGCACAATGGATCGCCGCCTCCACGCCATCACCGAGCTTCATCGTGGTCTCCTTATCGTGGATATATAATATCGTGGATAAGTAATATCCGCAATAGGCGCATGCGAACAATCTGGGAAAAACCGTCCACGGCTCACTTCTTCGGCAGCTGCTCGATGGTGAAGATGCCATCGATCTCCTGTGCCGCGATGTAGGTCACGTCGGGTGTGTAGAAACGCAGGCGCATCTGCCTGACGGCGTCGACGAGGTCGATGGCCCAGCCTTCCTTGAGACGCCAGGCGGCAATCTCGTCCATAACAGGAAAGGCTTTGGCGCAGGCCGGGTCGACATCGATCTGCAAGCCGCCGATGGTCATCTCGCGCTCGAGCACGACATCGCAGCTCCTGTCGCCGGCCTCGTTGCGGATCCGCCATCTGCCGAGAAAGCCGTCAACCTCGGCCTTGTCGAGCGCATCGAGGTCGAGCGACTGAAGATCGTCGGCCCACGCCCCACGCGAAAGCAGGCTCGCCGCGACCATCACCCCAGCCCCGATCAGACGCATCGCCTGTTCCCTCGCTCGCCGCGACGATATCGACACAAGCGCAGCAGGGCACTCGGCCGAGTTGGCCGGAGCGAGTGTCAGTCGATGTCGGCCTGGCCTTGCGCTGCCGGCGTCACGTGGCTGAGCACGCATTTCCAGCCGGTTCCGTCGCGAACGAAGACATCGCTTGTCCATTCGTCGGCAGCAAAACGCTGTCCGCGAATATGACCGTTGTTGATCACCCGGACGGTGTAGACCGCAGTCGCACCGTAAAACGCGACCCTGGCATCGCCGACCGTACGCGTCATGTCGTGGGTGAGATCGCCCGAGGCGACAAGGCCAAGAAAATCCGCCCTGGCGGTCGCGCCGTCGGGGCCGATGATCACCCAGTCGTCGGCCATCAAGGGGCCGATGGCGGCAGCATCGTTGGCAATGATCGCCTCCGCCCAGGCAAGAGCGAGTTCAACGATCTCGCTCCTGTCGTCCATGGTTTGCCGCCCCTACTCCGCCGCCACCTTGGCCATCGGATTGTTGGGGTGCGTCGTCCAGTTGGCATAGTGCGGCGACACCGGCTTTCCGGTGCGCTTGTCCATGGCGCCCACGGCCAGCGGTTCCATGGTGATGCAGCCGTCGACCGGGCAGACATTGACGCAGAGATTGCAGCCAACGCACTCTTCCTCAATCACCTCGAAATGCCTGATACCGTCGAGCATGCTGGTAATTGCCTGGTGCGAGGTGTCCTCGCAGGCGATGTGGCAGCGGCCGCACTTGATGCAGGCGTCCTGGTCGATATGCGCCTTGGCGACGTAATTGAGGTTGAGATACTGCCAGTCGGTGACATTGGGCGTGGCGCGGCCGACGATGTCGTCGAGCGACTTGTGGCCCTTCTCGTCCATCCAGTTTTCGAGGCCGGCGATCATCTCCTGCACGATCTTGAAGCCATAGGTCATGGCGGCGGTGCAGACCTGCACGTTGCCGGCGCCCAGCGCCATGAATTCGGCAGCATCTCGCCAGGTGGTGATGCCGCCGATGCCGGAGATCGGCAGGCCCGCGGTCTCCGGGTCGCGCGCGATCTCGGCCACCATGTTCATGGCGATAGGCTTGACCGCAGGACCGCAATAGCCGCCATGCGAGCCCTTGCCGTCGATGGTCGGCATCGGCGCGAAGTTGTCCAGGTCGACGCCGGTGATCGAATTGATGGTGTTGATCAGCGACACGGCGTCGGTGCCGCCCGCGAGTGCCGCCCGTGCCGGCTTGCGCACATCGGTGATGTTGGGGGTCAGCTTGGTGATGACCGGCATGCGGGTGTTCGCCTTACACCAGCGCACAACCATTTCGATGTATTCGGGCACCTGGCCGACGGCGGCACCCATGCCACGCTCCGACATGCCGTGCGGACAGCCGAAATTAAGCTCGATGCCGTCGGCGCCGGTCTCCTCGACGACAGGCAGGATCGCTTTCCAGGCTTCCTCGATGCAGGGCACCATCAGCGACACGACGATCGCCCGGTCAGGCCACTCCATCTTGGTCTGCTTGATCTCGCGCAGATTGGTCTGCAGGTCGCGATCGGTGATCAGCTCGATGTTGTTGAGGCCGAGCAGGCGCCGGTCGGCGCCCCAGATCGCGCCATAGCGCGGACCGTTGACGTTGACGACGGGCGGGCCTTCTTCGCCCAAGGTCTTCCAGACCACGCCGCCCCAGCCCGCCTTGAAGGCGCGGACGACATTGTAGGCCTTGTCGGTCGGCGGGGCGGACGCCAGCCAGAACGGATTGGGCGACTTGATGCCGACGAAATTGTTGCGGATGTCTGCCATCTTGTCCTCCCTCAGCCGACCAGGGCGCGGTGGATGGATTCAGCCGCGTCGCGCCCTTGCGCCACAGCCGAGACGGTCAGGTCGTCGCCTCCCGCAATACAGTCGCCGCCGGCCCAGACCTTGGCGAGCGACGTGCGGCCTTCGCCGTCGACCTTGATGCGGCCGCCGTCCATGGCAACCGATGGACCACTGCCGTTGAGCGCCGAAGGCTCGAAACTCTGGCCGATCGCCTTGAACACCTGGTCGGCAGCAAGGCGCACGGTCTCGCCGGTGCCGGAGATCTTGTCGCCCTTCATCGCAGTGTATTCGAGTTCGATGGCGACGACTTTGCCGCCTTCGGAGATGACCTTCTTCGGCTGCAGCCAGTGACGGATGACGACGCCATTGGCTGCCGCCAGATCCTGCTCGAACTCCGAGGCATTCATATGCTCCTGGCCGCGGCGGTAGCAGATCGTCACCTCTTCGGCTCCGAGCAGCTTGGACTGCACGGCAGCGTCAACCGCTGTCATGCCGCCGCCGATGACGACTACGCGGCGCCCGACCGGCAGGCCCGCGAGATCGCTCGACTGGCGCAGCGTCGAAATGAAGTCGACGGCGTTGGAGACACCCGAGGCGTCCTCGCCTTCGGCGCGCAGCGCGTTGACGCCGGCAAGGCCGAGGCCGAGGAATACCGCATCATAAGAAGCGGTGAGATCGGCGAGATGGTAGTCGCGGCCGAGCGCCTTGCCGTTCTCGGTCTTGATGCCGCCGATCGCGGTGACGTAGTCGACTTCGGCCTTGGCGAAATCGTCGGTGCTCTTGTAGGCGGCAATGCCGTATTCGTTGAGACCACCCGACTTCGGCCGCGCCTCGAGGATGGTCACGTCGTGGCCGTGGCGCGCCAAGCGGTGTGCGGCGGCAAGGCCCGCCGGGCCGGCGCCGACGATGGCGACCGTCTTGCCGCTCGGCTCGGCGCGGCTGTAAAACTGCTTGCCCTGCGCCATGGCCACATCGGTGGCATAACGCTGCAGGCGGCCGATCTGCACCGGCTTGCCTTCAGCGACCTCGCGGACGCAGACCTCCTCGCACAACGTTTCGGTCGGGCAGACGCGCGCGCACATGCCGCCGAGGATGTTCTGGTCGAAGATCGTCTTGGCCGATCCGATCGGATTGCCGGTCGAAATCTGGCGGATGAACATCGGGATATCGATCGATGTCGGGCAAGCCTGCATGCAGGGCGCATCGTAGCAGAAATAGCACCGGTCGGACTCCACCAGCGCCTCGTGATGGTCGAGCGGCGGGTGCAGGTCGGAGAAATTGTCGGCGTATTGTGCAGGCGCAAGGCGGCCGCCGACGATGCCTTCCTTGAAGTGACCTTCTGCCATTCCAGTTCCCCAATTTATTCTCATTTTGAGGAAGCGTAGCACGTTCTGTTTTTTTATCAATTGGTCAATTTTTTGCGTAAGTATTTGATTTTACGCAAAAAAAGATGATTATTTTAGTCATGATTTGACGATTCTGGGGCGTTCGCTTCCGTAGGGATAGGTGGGGCGTTGATGAGACTTTCATCCGATGCGGGAGAAGGCAGGTTGCGCGCGTCAGAGTTGCTGACAGGTGAGCGTCGAGCGTGCCCCAAGAAGCCAACCTTTGGCGCTGCGATCCGTCACACCACCCTCTGGCCTGCCGGCTATCTCCCCCATAAGGAGGGAGATTAGTCACGTCGCCGGCGGCGCTCGTCCTGAGAAGTTGCAAGGACTGCCCGTGCTGTCGGCTATGTTGGTGATTGGTTGCAGGGCAGATGACGCCCTGATCTCCGCCCTTGTGGGGGAGATGCCCGGCAGGGCAGAGGGGGGGGGGGGGGGGGGGGGGGGGGGGGGTGTGAGAGGATCGCGGCTAGGCGTTCTGCGGGAGTTCCGCTTGGCGATTGGTGTTCAAAGAGCGAGCGAGGAGAACCTCGCCACGCTCTCACCTGGTCAAACCGACGGTGTCACCTGCCCGTCAAGTTCCTCCAACCGCCCGCCCCTCACGCCTCCGGCGTAATGTCGTGCGCGCCTGAAGTCGCGCCCTTGCCGAGGCTGATGACCGGTTCCATGGCGTCGAAGGCGCTGGGCGGGAGGTGGCACTTGATCTGGTGGCCGTCGCCGAACTCGCGCACCGGCGGCACCTGGGTTTCGCAGAGATTGCCCGGCACCTGGCTCTTGTAGCGGCAGCGGGTCTGGAACGGGCAGCCGGACGGCGGGTTCATCGCCGAGGGGATGTCGCCTTCGAGCACGATGTGCTTCTTCACCACCGACGTGTCGGCGATCGGGATCGCCGAAAGCAGTGCCTCGGTGTAGGGGTGATAGGGCGGGGAAAATATCTGGTCGGTGGTGCCCTGCTCGACGATGTGGCCGAGATACATGACCACGACGCGGTCGGCGATATAGCGCACGACGCTGAGATCGTGGCTGATGAACAGCATCGTTGTCTTCGACTTGCGCTGGATGTCCATCAGAAGTTCGGTCACGGCCGCCTGAACGGAGACGTCGAGTGCAGAAACCGGCTCGTCGGCGACGACGACCCTGGCTTGGCCCGCGAAGGCGCGGGCGACGCCGATACGCTGCTTCTGCCCGCCCGACAGCTGGCGCGGCATGCGTTCGGCGAAAGCGCGTGGAAGCTTGACGAGGTCGAGCAGCTCCAGCATGCGCTGCTTGCGGTCGCCGGCGGTCTTGCCGACCTTGAACTTCTCCAGCGTGCGCACGATCTGCGAGCCCACCGAATGGCTGGGGTTGAGCGTGTCGAACGGGTTCTGGAACACCATCTGGATCGACGCGACGGTGGCGACGTCGCGGTCCTCGATGCCGGTAGACTGGATCTCCTTGTTGCCGAGCAGCACCTTGCCGGAACTCGCGGTCTCAAGGCCGAGCAGCACCTTGGCGAGCGTCGACTTTCCGCAGCCGCTTTCGCCGACGATGGCGACGGTTTCGGATTCGCGCGCCTCGAAACTGATGGTCTCGTTGGCCTTGACAACCCTGCCCTCGGCTCCGCCGAAGACCTCGTTGCCGCCGACGCGGTAATATTTTTTGAGGTCATCGATCTTGAGCACCGGCGCGCCCGGCTTGACCGGCTCGTGCTTCTTTTCGGCGCCCGGCGGCATCGCAGCCCAGTCGATCTCGTTGAAGCGCACACAGCGGCTGAAATGGCCGTCATGGCCGGCCACAGGGATCATCGGGATCTCGGCGGCGTTGCAGACGCCTTCGACGAAATGGTGGCAGCGCGGGCCGAAATTGCAGCCCTTGGGACGCTGGTGCGGCAAGGGCAGCTGGCCGGGAATGGCAACCAGCGGGCGCGAGTTCTTGTCGGCGCCGGGCAGCGGGATCGAGCGGAACAGCCCTTGCGTATAGGGGTGGCGCATCCGGTCGAAGACGTCCTTGATCGAGCCGGTTTCCACCGCCTCGCCCGAATACATCACCGTGATGCGGTCGCAGGTCTCGAGGATCAGGCCGAGATTGTGCGACACGAAGATCATCGAGGTGCCGAACTGCTTGCCCAACCCCTTGACCAGTTGGACGATGCCGGCCTCAACGGTGACGTCGAGCGCTGTCGTCGGCTCATCGAGCAAAAGCAACGCCGGATTGGACAGCAGCGCCATGGCAATGACGATGCGCTGCTGCTGGCCGCCGGAGAGCTGGTGCGGGAAAGAGCGCATCATGCGCTCGGGGTCGGGCAGCTTGACGGAGCGGACCATTTCGAGTGCGCGTTTGTAGGCCTCCTCCTTCGACACCTTGTCGTGGATCATCGGCACTTCCATCAGCTGCTGGCCGACCTTCATCGCCGGGTTCAGGCTGGCCATCGGCTCCTGGTAGATCATGGCGATCTTGTTGCCACGGATGGAGCGCAGCTCGTCCTCGGACATGTCGCCCATGTCCTTGCCTTGGAACTTGATGCGGCCGCCGACGATCTTTCCGATGTTGGAGAGGTCGCGCATGATGCCGAGCGACACTGTCGACTTGCCGCAGCCGCTTTCACCGACGATGCCCATCGCCTCGCCCGGCATGACGGTGCAGGAGAAGTCCATAACGGCGGGGATCTCGCCGCGACGGGTGAAGAACGAGATCGACAGGTTTTCGATCTCGATGATCGGTTCCTGGGCGGTGGCGTTTCTGACGGTCTCGTTCATGACGCTCTCCTTCAGTCCTTCATCGATTGTTCGCGCAGCGCATCGGCAAGAAGGTTGAGGCCGAGCACGAAGGACATCAGCGCGATTGTCGGCGGCAATGCCGGGTGGATGAAGGAGCGCAGCAGGCGGCTGGCGTCCTTGATCGCGGTACCCCAGTCCGGGCTTTCGGGTGCCAAGCCGAGGCCGAAATAGCCGAGCGTGCCGAGCAGGATGGTGGTGTAGCCGATGCGCAGGCAGGCATCGACGATCAGCGGCCCACGCGCGTTGGGCAGGATCTCCCACAGCATGATGTACCAGGGCGTCTCGCCGCGGGTCTGTGCGGCGGCGACGTAGTCGCGCGTCTTGATGTCCATGGTCAGGCCGCGGACGATGCGAAACACGCCCGGGCTGGAAGCGAAGACGACGGCCACGAAGATGTTGAGCTGGTTGGGATCGATCGAGATGATGCCGAGCGGGTCTGCGTTGAAGACCAGTCCGACATAGACCCAGCCGCCGAGCAGCAGGGTGAGCCCGAGCAGCAGGTAGATACGTTCGGGCCGGCTCTTGAAGCGGGTGTAGAACAGCACAGAAAAGAAGATGATCGGGAACAGGAAGAACACGCCGGCCATGGCATAGGGAATCGGCGTGTCCATGATGCCGGGGGTGACCAGCAGGTAGAACAGAAGGATCACCGGGAAGGCGAGCACGAGGTTGGCGAGGAAGGACAGGAACGAGTCGATCCGTCCACCATAATAACCGGCCGGCAGGCCGAGCGTGATGCCGACCATCAGCGCGAAGGCGGTCGCGGCAGGTGCGATGATCAGCACGATCTGGCTGCCAAATACCATGCGCGAGAACACGTCGCGGGCGAGCTTGTCGCCGCCGAACAGATAGACCTGCTTCGACGCGGGTTCGATGGCACCGGGCAGCGCGTCCTTCATGACAGGGATCTGGCTGAGCGGATCGAAGGGCGCAACCTTGGCGGCGAAGATCGCCGTGAACAGCCAGAAGAAGCAGATGCCGACGCCGGCGATACCGACGCCCGAATCGAAGAGCTGACCGTAGAGGCCGAGATGCTTGCGGAAGTTGAAGCTAGCGACCAGCACGATGGCCATCGCCAACCACACCGGCCAGAAGCGGGCGAGCACGCCGAGGACAACCTGGAAGGCGCCGATATATTCGAGCTGCATGCGGCTGTCTCCCTACTGAACGCGGATGCGTGGATTGAGGTAGGCGTAGCCGACATCCGAGATCAGCTGGGTGATCAGCACGATGAAGACCGAGACCAGCGAGCAGCCGAGCAACAGGTCGATGTCGTTGTTGCCGGCGGCTTCGACCAGCGTGTAGCCGAACCCCTGGTAGCGGAACATCACCTCGACGATGACGACGCCAGTGAGCAGCCAGGGGAACTGCAGCATGATCACGGTGAACGGCGCGATCAGCGCGTTGCGCAGCGCGTGCTTGACCACGACATTGCCGAAGGACAGACCCTTGAGCCGGGCGGTGCGGATATATTGCTGGGTCATCACCTCGACCATCGAGGCGCGCGTCATGCGGGCGATGTAGCCGATGCCGTAGATGGCGAGCGTCATGACGGGCAAGGTGAAGTTGTAGAAGGTGATACCCTGGCTGGCGGAGGCCGCCGAGCCGTTGAGCCAGCCCAGCCACGAGGCGAAGATGACGGTGAAGATGACGCCCGAGACATATTCAGGCGTCGCGGTCGTGGCGATCGAGGCGACCGACAGCGTCCTGTCGGTGCGCGAGCCCTCGCGCATGCCGGCGAGGATGCCGATCAACAGCGATATCGGCACCATGGTGACGAGCACCCAGAACATCAGGATGCCGGTGGCGCCGAGTGCGGGGAACAGCTTGGTCGCAACCGGCGTCTTGAATTTGGTCGAGCAGCCGAAATCGCCCTGCAGGATGCCGGAATAGGTCGGCTCCGCCGCCTCGTTGCAGAAGCGGAAACGCGGCACCGCCTGGCCGGTGGCCGGGTCGATATTGGGCTGTTTCTGGACGACGCCGAGCCACTGGCCGTAGCGGACGAAGAAGTTCTGGCGGTAGCCGTTGCGCTGCAGCCAGCTTTCGAGCTGTTCGGCCGTCGTGCGCATTTCGGTCTGGCTGATCGCCAGCTTCTTCAGGTTGGGCTCGAGATTGATGAGAAAGAACACCACGAGGGTCAGGCACAGCATGGTCAGTGCCATGGTGCCGAGGCGGCGCGAGATGAAGGATAGCATTGGCGTCCCCTGCCTTTGTGGGTTTGGGGTCCGTGGCGATCAACCCGGTTGCGGAAGGCGGGAGGGGTGCAGGACACCCCTCCCTGAATTGCGGCCCGGCTCAGGCCTCGTCGAGCCACACCTTGCCGTAATCGTGCTCGAAGGTCGGATGCATGCCGCCACCCTTCACCGCAGCGACCGAGTGGTTGTAGAGCTTGCGCCAGAACGGCTGGATGATGATGCCGGAATCCTGCAGGGTCTGTTCGATGTCCTTCATCATTTCCTTGCGCTTGGCGACGTCGGCGACGGCAAGTGCGGCGTTCAGCTTCTTGTCCCACTCAGGGTTCGACCAGGCGCTTTCGTTCCAGGCTTCACCGGTGCGGTAGGCCAGCGCCAGGACCTGCACGCCGAGCGGGCGCATGTTCCAGTTGGTCATCGAGAACGGGTACTTCGTCCAGTCGTTCCAGAAGGTCGAGCCGGGCAGAACGGTGCGCTTGACCTTGATGCCAGCCTCGCGCAGCTGGGCGGCGATGGCGTCGCCGGTGTTCTTGTGCCAGTCCTCGTCGACGGTGATCAGCTCATGCTCGAAGTCGGCCTGGCCGGCTTCCGCCATCATCGCCTTGGCCGCCGCCGGATCGCGGGCCTGCTTGGGCAGCTCGAAATATTCCGGATGGATCGGCGCGACGTGGTGATTTTCGGCGACGGCACCCGCATTGCCATAGCCGAGCTGCAGCACGACCGCGTTGTCGACGGCCTTGTGCAGCGCCTGGCGCACCTTCTGGTCGTCATAGGGCTTGTTGGCGACGTTGGTGCGGGCGACGATGGTCGCCGCGGTCACGACTTCCGACTTGACCAGACCGAGGCCGTCAAGGATCGACACGTAGTCGGCCGAGGTTTCGAAGTTGGTGTGGACTTCGTTGGCCTCGAAGGCGCTGACCATGGCGGCCGGGTCGGTGCCGTAGTCGATCAGCTCGACGCCGTCGAGATAGACCTCGCCGTTCCACCACTTGTTGTCCTCGCGGCGCTTGTAGACCACCTTCGAGCCGACGTCATAGGAGACGAGCTCGAACGGGCCGGTGCCGATCGGGCAGGCTTTGAAGTCGCCGCCCTTCTCATCGAAGGTCTTGTGGACGATGAGGCCGGGATAATCGCAGAGATTCGGGATGATCGAGATGTCGGAGGTGGTCAGCTTGAGCTTGACCGTCATGTCGTCGACCTTCTCAACCGAGCCCTCGCGCAGCTTGCCGGTCTTCTCGTCGACCAGCGTGCCGAGGCGGCCTGGCATCGAATTGCCTTCTGCGCTCTTGTCGGCCCAACGCGTGAAGTTGAAAATCACGTCGTCGGCGTTGAACGCATCGCCGTTCGACCAGGTCACGCCCGGACGGACATGCAGGACATATTCGGTGGCGTCGTCATTCACTTCCCAGCTGGCCAGCAGATAAGGCTCGAAGGTGTATTTGTCGGTGTACTTGACCAGTGGCTCGATCGCCTGGCGCTCGGCATTGGCGATCTCGGACCAGTCCGCCTTGCGCGGATCCTTGGGGTCCTTGATCCACTGTGCGACCTTCAGGACGCCGCCTTTCTTGGCTTCCTGCGCCTGGGCTTCGACAGGCATGGCAAGACCGATCATGCCATAGGCCATGGCTGCGGATGCGCCGAAGGTCGTTGCCATCGCGAGGAACTCGCGACGGTCCATCTTGCCGTCGACGACAGCACTTGCCAGCTCACGGATGTGGCCGGGAACAAGATCAGAGTTGCTCTTGTAGAATGTCATTTCCGTCTCCCATTGCAGCTGTAACGTTACCATTTCGCATCCGATTGCCGTTGTCAAAACGGTCGGACGTCATCGTTCCCATAGGTAAGTCTGCAATTTTGAACGGAGAGCAGTTCGCGTGATAGCGACAGAGTTGGCGCAAAAATGGTAATGCGTTGCGGATTCGTCGGAATCTTCGCCCCAAGCTAATATGCCCGGGTTCCGACAATCGCCGGCAGTGCCACGACACATCGCCTGATATGTCAGTGCAGGGGTTACCCGAGCGGCAGCCCGCTCAGTATTCCTTCTCGTAGAAGATGCCGCCCTTGGCCTCGCCGGAGTCCGTCGCCTGGCCGCGCAGCTTGACGCCGCGGCCGACATTCAGGTCGATCGTCGCCTTGCCCGAGCCAGGCTGGTCGCCGGCCTCGATCGACAGATAGGTACGGTCGTTCAGATACTTGCCGACGGCAACCGAAGTATCACCTTGCTCGTTGGTCTTGATGTCGAGGTCGTCGACGCCGAGCGTCGCACGCAGGCTCGACAGCAGCGACGTGGAACCACCGATGCCGGCCATTTGGGCAGCGGCGTCGGCAAGCTGGGCGATCTGCAGCGGCGACAGGTTGGACATCGAACGGCCGAAGATCAGCCGCGCCAGCACTTCGTCCTCCGGCAAAGCCGGCACCGAGGAGAAGGCGAATTTCGGATTGTTGGCCTCGCCCGAGATGCCGATGGTGACGGTGGCGTCGCCGGCTGTCGTCTCGGCGGCGAAGTTGATCGTCGGCACGAGTGAGCCCGAAAAACCGACCGAACCCTGGGTGAAGTTGAGTCGCTTGCCCAGAATGGACAGGCGGCCACGGCGCAGCGTGAACTCACCCACCGCCTGCGGCGATGCCGACGAGCCCGACAGACGCAGAGAACCGCCAAGCTCGGCGTCAAGACCACGGCCCTGGACAAAGATCTGGTTGGGCGCGTTGACGGTGACGTCGAGCATCAGCGCGCCGCTGCCGCCGCTGGCCTTCGCCGGCGGACGCATCGCGTCCTGCTGGGCGACGACCGCCTTGGGCGCGTTTTTGTGCTTGACGTCGACGGCGGTCAGCGCGCCGGGGAACTTTTCCGGAATGCTGATGACGGTGCGTGCCAGATTGATTGTGCCCGACAGCACCGGCGCCGAAACCAGCGGTCCTTTGATCGCGATGTCGCCGCCAAGATTGGCGGTGACGACGCGGCCGTCGGTGTAGCGACCGTCGGTCAGCTTGATGGAGATGTCGGCCGGGAACCCCTGCGCCGCATTGGTGCCGACAGTACCGCTCGCGGTGAGCTGGCCGCCCGTCGACAGCGCGCCGGTCAGGCGGTTGATGCGGGCAACGCCGGCGGCAATGCCGATGTCGAGATTGATGTCGTTGATGGCGATGCCCGACTGGGCAATCAGAAGCCGCGCACCGGAAGCGCGGATGCTGCCGCCGATGACAGGTGACGTGGCGGGGCCGCGCACCTGGACGTTGACGTCGGCGGAACCGTTCAGCGCCATGCCCTGGGCGGCCAGCGTGCGGCCAAGGAACTGGAATGGCACGGGCCCCTGGAAATTGAGGTCGAGCGCCACCGGCTTGGCAGTGGTGACGACACTGCCGCCCCCCTTGATCGCGAGGCCCGACCCTTCGCTGATCGTCGACTGGAAGGTGAGCTTGCCACCGGCGAAAGTGCCGGTCGAGCCGATGTTCATGGCACCGAAGCCGGCCCCCGTTGTCTGTGCGGTCGCGGCACCCGCGACCTTGAGGTCGTAGCCGACTGTCGGATTGGCGGCAGCGCCCGAGACCTTGACCGTACCCGAGATCGAACCGGCGGCACCAAGACCAGACGCAAAGGAATTGGCAAGCGAAGCCGGCACATTGGCCAGCGTGGCGTTGAGGTTGAGCGCCGAGCCCGCCGTGCCGGAGACAGTCGCCGTGCCGCCGCCGAGATTGAGCGCAAGCTTGTCGAGGCTCGTCGTACCGCCTGATATCGAAACCGTCGTCGGCCGCGCGATGGCGGCCTTGATGCCACGCATGACGGCTTCGCCCGAGGCGAGCTCGATGGTGGTGGTGCCGCCAGCGAGCTTGACGCGACCGGCGGCCTTGGCCGGAATGTCGGCAACGGTGGCGCCACCGGAGAAGCCTGTCCATTCGCCATCACGCTTGAGGTCGACATCGATGCCGGAAATGACCGTCTTGCCCGAGGTCACCGACTTGGCCTTGATCGTACCAGAGATCGCCGGCGCCTTGAGGTAGTTGAGGATGTCGGCGTTGATGGAAACGCCATTGGCGGCGAGATCGCCACGCTTGAGCGAAGCGGTGCCCAGTTCAAGGCGCGCCTGCGGGACATCGGCTGAACGCGTGAAGTCGATCTTGCCGCGCAGATCGCCTTCGGCCTTTTCGAGCGCAAGTGCTGCAAGTGGGCCGATATCGGGCATGTTGATGGTGACGGTGCCGAGCGGCGCGAAATCCTGGTCGAGGACCAGGTCGCCCGACAGCTTGTTCTCGCCCAGCGACAGCGACAGGCCCTTGATCTCGCGCTTGCCGTCTGATGTGGCGAGCACGGCACTGCCCTGGAGTGGTTGACCGGCGACGTTGCCCGAAAGTGCCACATTGGCGGCCGGGTTGGCCGGGTCGACCTTGCCTGTTGCCTTCAGGCTGAGCCCGGTGATTTCGCGCGCCGCCGCTTCGATGCGGTCGCTGGTGACGGTCAGTGAGATGTCGGGGGCGGTGCGCGCGCCCTTGGCGGTCAGGGCGAAATCCACCGCACCCTTGGCATCCTTGGACAGAAGCGAGATGTCGGCGAAGGAACCCTTGAGGTCGGCATCGACATCGGTACCTTTCATGCGGGCCGTGCCGCTGGCGGTGAGCGCGCCCGAGGTGAATTCGATGGCGTTGGCGGCGAAGCTGCCTTCGGCATCGCGGCTCGCGGTGGCCGAAAACTGCGTGCGCTCGGCGAGCGCAATACGGACGCCTGCCGGCAGCGCGCTGGAAGCTACGTCGGCCCTGACGCCGAGTTCGAGCGACAGGTCAGCCAGGTTGAGCTTGGCGTTCAGCGCGCCGTTGAGCGTGTCGCTGCGGATCGTGCCTTCGTCGACGGCGACCTGATCCTTGCTGATGGAGCCCGCCATGTCGACCGCGACACGGCCGGCGACCAACGGTGCAAGCGTGGCGACATCGGTCTTGAGTTCGGCGACGCCGAGCTTGATCGACAGCGGGCCGCTGCGGTTGGCAATGTCGAAGCCTTCGGAATGGGCGGAGGCGGCGATGTCGCGCAGCTCGGTATTGCCGGCGATGACCGACAGCAGCGAGGCGCTGAAATCGACCCCCGGCTCCTTGCCGTCGCCGAAGGCGCGCAGGCTGGCGGCGTTGATGGCAACCGTGACCGGCTGGGCATCGCTGCCGAGGCTGAGCACGATCGGCCCCTCATTGGCCTTGACGTCGAGCGACAGGTCAGCGGCACCTTCCGGATCGAGCGAACCGGCTGCTGTGGCCGTCAGCGCGCTGCTGGCGACGGTGGCGCGTTCGATGTCGAGGCCGCCCGTCGTCGTGCGCGTGCCGGCGACGTCGAAAGTGGTGTTGCCGGCGAGCAGCGGCTTGAGCGCTGCGGGCAGGAAATCCTCGAAGGCGCCGTCGCCCTTGGCCGAAATGACGTTGCCGTTGTCGGTCAGCTGATGGGTGCCGGAAATCCGGGTGACGACCTTGCCATCGACGGCGAAGGTGCCGTTGCCGCTCCAGTTGGCAGCAGGCCCCTCACCCGCAACGACGAGTTCGACCGCCGGCTGGTTGGGCAGCTTGAGGATATTGGCGATGATGCCGCCAGCGGGCTCAGAGGCGCGAATGTTGAGCGCGATGCGGTTGTCGGCGGGCGCAAAGGCGATGTCGGCGTCGACGACGCCCTGCTTCCCGTCGCTGCGCGAAACGTTGAGCTTGGTCTCGATGCCCAGCGGCGAACGGTCGGCGCGCAGCATGCCCTTGGCGGCAAGCTCGGCGATGCCGGTTCCAGCCAGCGCTTCGCCGAGCGCGATCTCGGGCAACTCGATCGCCTTGATGTCGACGGAAACCGGCAACGACAGGCCGCCACCGCTGCTATCCTTCTTCGTGCCGCCCTGCGGCAGGCGGGCAAGCTCGATGCGGTCGGCGGCGATCCTGCCGGCGCGGAAGGTGCGCGACAGAAGCGCCAGCGGCGACCAGTCCACAGAGACGCCGCGCAGAGCGAGCCATGCGCCCTGGGCGTCTTCGATGACCACGTTGTCGAGCCGGAGATTGCCCGACCAGATGCCGTTTAGTCCGCTCAGCCTGATCTTTTGGTCGGGCGTCGAGGCGACGCTGGAGATCAACCCAGCGAGGTTTTCGCGGCCCTTCGAGGTCAGCGTGAAGACGGCGGTGGCGCCAATGACGAAGGCCAGCACGACAAGAACCGCGGTGCGGAGGATGCGCAGGATTTTCTTCAGCATAACCATCGCGGTCAGAACGCCTGGCCGACGCCGGCGTAGAAGCCATAGCTGGGGTCGCCCGGCCCCGGATTGAGCGGCACGGCGACGTCGACACGCAGCGGGCCGAATGGCGTGAGATAGCGGACGCCGATGCCGGCGCCGACCTTGACGGTTCCGAAATCGGGGAACTGCCTGGCGGAAACCGTGCCGGCGTCGATGAACGGCACGATGCCGATCTTGTCGTTGTAATTGTAGCGGATCTCGACCGAGGTCTCGGCATAGGACAGGCCGCCCGTCGGCTTGCCGTTGATCTCCGGGCCGATGCCCTGGTAGGCGTAGCCGCGCACCGAGCCGCCGCCGCCGGAATAGAAGCGCCGGTCGGCCGGCACGTCGTCGAGGCCAGCGCCGAGGATCGAACCCATGGCGACGCGGCCGGCGAGAACGAACCGGTTCTGGTCGCCAAGGCCGTAATAGGCCGAGCCCTCGCCCTTCAGCTTGACGAAGGCGTTGCCGTTCAGCGCGTCATAGGTCGGCTCGACATAGGCGAGCGCGCGGAAACCGCGTGTCGGGTTGAGCTTGTCGTCGCGATTGTCGAAGGCATATTGCAGCGGTGTCGAGACCAGCAGGTAGCGCTTGCCATCCGGATTGAGTGCGTCCTCGATGTCGGAATAGTCGACAGCGAGCGAGGCCGAGACGGTCTGCTGCCTGGTCAGCTCGTAGGAGACGCCAGCATTGCCCTTGACCGAGAAGATGTCATAGGCATCGGGGTGCTCATAGGACGCCTTGAGGTTGGCGAAGAACTTCGAGGCAGGCCCGATGACGCCAGGCTTCTCGAACATGATGCCGGCATTGTAGTTGAGCTTGCCGAGTTCGGTGGTGTCGCTGATGCGGCCGATCGAACCGCTGATGCGCAGCTTTTCGGCACGGCCGAACAGGTTGCGGTGGCCCCAGTAGCCTTCGAGCCCCGCACCTTCGGTGTTGGAATAGGTGGCGCCGGCCCCGAAGTAACGCATCTTGCGCTCGCTGACGCGGACGTCCATCGGGATGTTGCCGGTCGGATCGAGCGCCAGCGCCTCATTGATCGACACCGAGCTGAACACTTCGAGCGCCAGGAGGCGGTTGCGTGCCTCCTCGATTTCCTTGGGCGAGTATTTCCGGCCGGGTTCCAGCCCCGTCATGTAAACGGTGAAGTCGCGATCGACCGCCTCGGTGCCTTCGACCGTCGTTGCGCCGTAACCGGCGATCGGGCCTGCGGCAACGTCGAGGGTGACGTCGAGCGTGGTGGTAGCGTGATCCGCGACGATGGTCCGGCTGGTCACCTTGGCGAGCGGCCTGCCCTCTTCCTTCAGCGCGCGCACGATGCCGGCCTCGGCCTTCAGGATGGCGTCGGAGGCGGCATTGCCGCCCGCGATCAGGCCGAAATCGGCGCCCCTGATGTTGGCGGCATCGCCCTTGAGCACAATATCGCCGAGCGTGAACATCGAGCCGGGCTGGACCGTAATGCTGACCGGGACGGGCTGTGGCCCGTCGAAGACGGCGTCAGGAGCGAGGTCGTCGAGATTCTTGCCGGCGATGGAAATGGTGACGACGCCATCATAGTGCGCCTTGGAGAACAGTGCGGCGACAAGGCGCTCGCGGTCGTTGCGCGCCTTGGCGAGCAGGCCGAGCGAGCCGGAGACCGGCCGATCCTCCTCGCCCTTCAGCAGCGAGGCGTTCTCGATCGCTTCCTTCAAGTCATCGTCAGTGGTGTCGACTTCGAAGGTAACGGCATAGTCGAGCGGGTCGACAACGTCGGCGTCGTCTTCCTTCGACGAGCCCCACAGCTTGATTCCGAAGATTTCGAAGGCTGAGGCGCCCTGGGTCTCCACGGCCAGGATGCCTGAAGACAACAGCATTGCAACCGCCGCGCGCGGAAGCGCACGGGCGATCGTTGGTCTGTCGAATCCACGCAAACGCCGCACAAACATCAAGGCACCGTAACCTCCAATCCTAAAATTGGAATGAAGTTTCTGGCATTTCGTAAAGCAGCCACATTCGATATGTCAGAATTCATTGGGCAAATGAACGACAGCCGGGCCAGGGATTCGGGTGTTGTCATCGGAGCGAACCGCATGGGCGGGCAATACCATGCACGGCGTCCAAGACAAGTATTAACGTAGCAGGCGGTGCCTGCGTAGCTGCAGTATTGACTGGACTGTGGCAAGCTTAACATGTCGTCTAGAGCGACGATCAGGGTGGTGGAGGGAATTGGCGATGCGTGCGCTGCGGGCTTTTCCGGTATTCGTTCTTCTCGTTTTGGCCATGGCATTCGGGCTGGCCAACACATTCGAGGCTGCGGCGGTCGAAGCCCGGCGCGTCGTGACGACCGACAACTCCGACTATTTCGGTTTCGACCTGCGCTCGGAGCAGAATGTCAGCCTCGACCAGTGCCAGACCTCGTGCATGGGCGACCAGTCCTGCCGCGCTTTCACCTACAACACCAAGGCGAAATGGTGCTTCCTGAAATCCGACTTCGCCACGATCAAGTCGTTCACCGGCGCGGTTGCCGGAAAGGTCGTGCCGGTCAGTGGCGAGCCTGACATCGGCGCGCCGGCCGAACTTACGTTCTTCCCGGCGTCGATGGTGGACGAGGCGCGCCAGTATCGCAGTGCGCTGACCACCAATGCGACGGTCGATCCGGCGCTCGGCCTCGCCGCGCTGATCGATGCCGGCGAGCAGGCGCTCCTGGGCGGCGACGGCCGCACGGCGATGCAGAAGTTCCGCGCTGCAGCGATCATCCTGCCCGACGACGCCGCGATCTGGACGCGCCTCGCCCGCGCCACGCCGATGGTGTCGCCGATCAACGGCGAAGAGACCGCGTCGCTGCAGCGCGACACGACCTCGACCGCCTACAACGCCTATCTTTTGTCGCGCTCCGCGACCAACCGTGCCGAGACACTGGCGTTTTTGGCGCGCGGCCTCGACAAGCGCGACATGTTCCGACCCTCGCTGCAGGCTTATGAAGCGAGTCTCGCACTCGACAATTCGGCCTCCATCCGCGCCGAATATGAAGACCTCAAGGCACGAAAAGGCTTCCGCGTCGTCGAGCACACCATCGACGCCGACACGACCTCGCCGCGCGTCTGCGCTCAGTTTTCCGAGGCGCTGGTCAAGACGGGCGTCGACTACGCCCCCTTCGTCACGATAGACGACCAGGCGCCGAAGAGCGTCGAGGCCAAGGACCAGCAGATCTGCGTCGAGGGTCTGCAGCACGGCCAGCACTACCGCGTGACCTTCCGCTCCGGCCTGCCGGCAGCGCTCGGCGAGGTGCTGGAAGCACCCGTCGTGCTCTCTGTCTATGTCCAGGATCGCGGCCAGTCTGCCCGCTTCACCGGCGACAGCTTCGTTTTGCCGTCGACCGCCCGCCGGGGCATCCCCGTCGTGACGGTCAACATGGAAGCTGCCGACATGAAGCTCTCCCGCATCGGCGACCGCTCGCTGGCGCAGTTGCTTTCCGGCTATCAGTTCCTGCGCCAGCTCGACGGCTATGACCTGTCCTCGATCGCCGACCAGATGGGTGAGCCGGTGTGGGAAGGCCAGTTGGCGATCACAAACGAGCTCAACAAGGAAGTGACGACCTCCTTCCCAGTCGACGAGGCACTGCCCAACCGCAAACCCGGCGTCTATGTGCTGACCGCCCAGCCTGTCGACGACAAGAGCGACACCTGGGCGACCAAGGCGACGCAGTGGTTCGTTGTCTCCGACATCGGGCTTTCGACCTATACCGGCCAGGACGGGCTCAACGTCTTCGCCCGCTCGCTCGCCTCGGCCAAGCCTATCGCCGACGCGGAACTGACGCTGCTTGCCCGCAATAACGAAATCCTCGGCACCGGCAAGACCGACGCCGAGGGCCGCGCCACCTTCAATCCGGGCCTGACCCGCGGCAATGGCGGCCTGGCGCCGGCTGTGCTGATGGCGAGGCAAGGCGACGCCGATTTCGTCTTCCTCGACATGACCCGCGCAGGCTTCGACCTGTCCGACCGTGGCGTCACCGGACGCGCCGCACCGGCTGCGCTCGACATTTATGCCTGGACCGAGCGCGGCATCTACCGCGTCGGCGAAACCGTCCATGCGGCAGCCCTTGCCCGCGATAATGCTGCCAATGGCGTCGACAACCTGCCGCTGACCTTCATCTTCACCCGCCCCGACGGCGTCGAGGACCGGCGCGTCGTCAGCCAGGGCGGCAATTCAGGCGGCCACAGCGTCGACCTGCCGCTGTCGTCAGCCGCCATGCGCGGCACCTGGACGTTTGCCATCTACACCGACCCGAAGCAGCCGGCGGTGTCGAGCCAGATGTTCCTGGTCGAGGATTTCGTACCCGACCGCATCGAGTTCACTCTAACTTCCGACCGTAACGAGATCGCCGCTGGCGAAACCGCCGAAGCCACCGTCGACGGCCGCTTCCTCTATGGCGCACCCGCTGCGGGCCTGGCACTCGAAGGCGAGCTGACACTGTCGACCAAGCGCCAGTGGGACAGCTTCAAGGGCTACTATTTCGGCCTCGCCGACGAGCAGGAAGGCGAAGCTACACGTATTCCGCTGGCCGACCTGCCTGTCGTCGGCGATGACGGCAAAGCGACCTTCCCCATCTCCGTCGACCAACTGCCGTCGACGACGCGCCTGATCAATGCAGCACTCAGCGTGCGCATGCGCGAGACGGGCGGACGCGCCGTCGAGGAAAAGCTCGACATCGGCATCCGTCCGCAGGCAACGATGATCGGCATCCGGCCCGACTTCTCAGGCGAGGAAGTGCCGCAGGGTGGCACCGCCAAGTTCAGCCTGATCGCCGCCGAACCCGGCGGCAAGCGCACCGAGCTCAAGGGCGCGCAGTGGTCGCTGGTCAAGGTCGAGCGGAACTACCAGTGGTACCGCTCCGGCAATTCGTGGAATTACGAGCCGGTGACCTTCACCAAGTCGGTGGCATCAGGCCAGGTCGATCTCACCGCTGGCGCCGAAGCAACCGTTTCGCTGCCCGTAGACTGGGGCCGCTACCGCCTCGAAGTCGAGACGGCCGATCCGGCCGGCCCGGCGACAAGCTATGAGTTCGACGCCGGCTGGTATGTCTCGGCGACCTCGACCGAGACGCCCGACGGCCTCGAGGTCGCGCTCGACAAAGAAAAGTATGTGGCTGGTGAAGTCGCCAAGCTGCAGGTTTCGCCACGCTTTGCCGGCGAGCTCCTAGTGACCATCGGCGCCGAAAAGCTGCTCAAGACCGTGACCGCCTCGATCCCGGCGGAAGGCGGTACCGTCGACATCCCTGTCGGCGAGGACTGGGGCGCAGGCGCCTATGTGACCGCAACGCTCTACCGGCCCGGCGACGCGCAGGAATCGCGCATGCCGGCCCGCGCCATCGGCCTGAAGTGGCTGGCGGTTGATCCTGCCGACAAGAAACTCAACGTTACACTTGCACTGCCCGAGAAGACCGAACCGCGCAAGGCGCTGTCGATCCCGGTTTCGGTGACCGGCGCCGCAGCAGGCGAAAAGGCCTATGTCACGGTCGCGGCCGTCGATGTCGGCATCCTCAACCTGACCAACTACAAGGCGCCGGACCCGGAAGGCTGGTACTTCGGCCAGCGCATGCTGGGGCTTGAACTGCGTGACCTCTATGGCCGCCTGATCGACGGCTCGCTAGGTGCAATGGGCAAGCTGCGCACCGGCGGCGACGGTGCGGCACTGACCTCGCAAGGCAGCCCCCCCAAGGAAAAGCTCGTCGCCTTCTTCTCAGGTATCGTCGAGCTCGACGCCGACGGCAAGACGACTGTCGATTTCGACATTCCGCAGTTCAACGGCACGGTGCGAGTGATGAGCGTGGCCTGGACCAGAACTGCTGTCGGCCACGCCACCGGCGACGTCATCGTGCGCGATCCGATCGTGCTGACGGCGGGCATGCCACGCTTCATGGCACCGAGCGACTTCGCCGAAATGACGCTCGACATCGCCAACACCGACGCGCCGGCGGGCGATTACAGCCTGTCGGTCGCAACGACTGGTGATCTTGCGACCGGCGACGCCGCCCTGCCCGAGAAGCTGACGCTCGAACCAGGCAAGCGCCAGACGATCAGGATCCCGCTGATGCCTGTCACCGCCGGCACCGCCGGGCTGACCGTCAAGCTCGCCAATGGCGACGGCCTCGAGGTCGAGCAGGAGCTGTCGCTGCCGGTGCGCCCGGGCCAGCTGCCGGTGACCACTCGTATGGTCGTCGACCTCAAGCCCGCCACCTCACTGCGCGTCGACAAGGAACTGCTGGCGGCTAGCCTGCTCGACGACGCCCATGTCAGCGTCGGTGTGTCTCTGGCCTCTGCCTTCGACGTACCGTCGCTTTTGATGACGCTCGACCGCTACCCCTATGGTTGCGCCGAGCAGACGACGAGCCGGGCGCTGCCCCTGCTCTATGTCAGCGAGCTCAGCGCCGAAAACGGCATGGCCGAGGATCCCGAGCTGCGCGAGCGCATCCAGGGCGCGGTCTACCGCGTGCTCAACTACCAGTCCTCGTCGGGCAGCTTCGGCCTGTGGGGGCCGGGTTCGGGCGATCTGTGGCTCGACGCCTATGTCACCGACTTCCTGACCCGGGCACGCGAGAAGAATTTCGACGTGCCGCAGCAGGCGATGATGCAGGCGCTCAACAACCTGCAGAACGCGATCGGCTATGACGTCGACGTCGAGGACCGCGGCTCCGAGATCGCCTATGCGCTCTATGTGCTGGCGCGAAACAAGAAAGCCTCGGTCGGCGATTTGCGCTACTTCGCCGACACCAAGCTGGAGGCCTTCTCCAGCGCGATGGCAGTGGCCCAGCTCGGCGCGAGCCTCGCGCTCTACGGCGATGCCCAGCGTTCGGAAAGCCTGTTTGGCGCTGCGCTGCAGATCGCCAGGACGACCACCGAACACGACTGGTACCGCTCCGACTATGGCTCACGCCTGCGCGACGGCGCCGCCATGCTGGCGTTGGCCGCCGAAAGCAAGCCGTTGCCTTCGGTGGTGCCGGCACTGGTCCAGATGGTGGCGGCGGATCGTGCCGCGGCACGCTGGACCAGCACCCAGGATGATGCCTGGATGCTGCTTGCGGCACGCGCGCTGAAAGCCGGCAACGAGGCGATCTCGATCGACGTCAACGGCACGGCCCATAACGGCGCCTATTCCGAGCGCGTCGACGGGGCCGAGCTTCTGACCAACCCGATCGTCATCGCCAACACCGGCAAGGACGCATTGCAGGCCGTGGTGACGACGGTCGCCGCACCAGCCCAGCCGCTGCCCGCCGGCGGCGACGGCTTCACCATCGAGCGCACCTACTACCGGCTCGACGGCAGCGAGGCCAACGTCACCGAGGTCAAGCAGAACGAGCGCTTCGTCGTCGTGCTCAAGATCAACGAGCTCAACGACTGGCCCTCGCGCGTGGTGGTGGCCGACATGCTGCCGGCAGGCTTCGAGATCGACAATCCGGGGCTGGTCAACAGCGCCAACCTGTCGAACTTCTCCTGGCTGGAACAGACGGAAGCCGCCCATCTCGAATTCCGCAACGATCGCTTCGTCGCCGCCATGAACAGCGGCGAAGGCTCGGACCAGGAATTCACGCTGGCCTATGTCGTGCGCGCCGTGACGCCCGGCACCTATGCCCATCCGGCGGCCAATGTCGAGGACATGTACCGGCCGCAATATTCGGCACGAACGGCGACCGGCATGATGGAGGTGAAGGCAGAATAGCATGCCTGCTTTCAGCCCAGCAGCGACTTCTGCGGAGGGACCGCCCCACATCCGCCTGCCGACACCGGCTCCCCGTCATGACGGGGAGAAGGAAGACGGTCGCGACGTCGACGCCCCCCTCTCCCCGTTGTTCACGGCGAGAGGGTAAGGGTGAGGGGCAGAGCCATGCTCTCCGCAAGGACCACGCGCAGGATCGCTCTCTCGGCAATAGGCGCTGCCAGCCTGGCCGCCCTCGCCTTTGGCGGCCTGTTCGCGCTCGACCGCACCTTTCCGCCGCCCTTGCCCGAAAAACTGACTGTCTCGGCCGAAGTGCTCGACCGCGACGGGCAACTGCTACGCGCCTATGCGACACCGTCGGGTCACTGGAGGCTTGGCACGGACCTCGACCAGGTCGACCCGCAGTTGCTGAAGATGCTTGTCGCCTATGAGGACAAGCGCTTCTGGGACCATGAGGGCATAGACGTGCTAGCGCTCGGGCGCGCCGCGTGGCAGTTCCTGAGCAACGGCCGCATTGTCTCCGGTGGTTCGACGCTGTCGATGCAACTGGCACGCCTGATCGAGCCGCGCGAAAGCCGCAGCCTCAGTTCCAAGCTCAAGCAATTGGCCCGCGCCGTCCAGATCGAGCGGCGGCTGCCCAAGGAAGAAATCCTCGAGCGCTACCTGACGCTGGCGCCTTATGGCGGCAATCTCGAAGGCGTGCGTGCGGCGGCGCTCGCCTATTTCGGCAAGGTGCCGAAGCGGCTGACAGTTTCCGAAGCAGCCCTTCTTGTCGCCCTGCCACAATTGCCCGAGCGCCGCCGGCCCGACCGCAACCCCGCAAATGCCCGAGCCGCGCGCGATCGCGTGCTCGACCGCATGGTGTCGGCAGGCCTGCTCGGCGAGACCGAGGCGGCGCGGGCATCCTTGGAGGCAGTCGCCGCCACCCGGCTTGCCTTGCCGCAGCTTGCGCCGCACGCCTCGGACACGGCACTTCGCAGCCAGCCAGGCCTCATCAGTCATCGCCTGACCTTGCGCAGAGACGTGCAGCAAGGGCTGGAGGTCGTGGCGCGCGAGGCCGCGACCCGGCTCGGCCCGAAAATCTCGGTCGCCATGGTTCTGGCCGACGCGATGACGGGCGAAATCCTCGGCGAGGTCGGCTCGGCCAATTTCTTCGACGCCTCGCGCTCTGGCTGGATCGACATGACGCGCACCGTGCGCTCGCCCGGCTCGACGCTGAAGCCCTTCATCTACGGCCTTGCTTTCGAACAGGGGCTGGTGGCTCAGGAGACGATGATCGAGGACCGGCCGGCCGATTTCGGCGGCTACCGGCCCAAGAATTTCGACATGAGCTACCAGGGTGACGTGTCGGCGCGCCAGGCACTGCAACTGTCGCTCAATGTGCCGGCGATACGGCTGCTCGACGCGGTCGGGCCACAGCGGCTGACGGCGCGCTTCCGCCAGGCCGGTGTCACCCCGCAACTGCCGCCGAATGAGGTGCCCGGCCTCGCCATCGGCCTCGGCGGCGTCGGTGTGACGCTCCGCGACCTCGTCCAGCTCTACACCGGGCTCGCCAATGGCGGCCGCGCCAAGATGTTGCGCGACGGAGCGGAGGCGGCCGTCCCTGCCCCGCTTGCCAATGGCACCATCCTGGAGGAGCAGGCCACCTGGCAGATCGCCGACATCCTTGCAGGCGTCAAGCCGCCCGAGGGCGCCGCGAAACGCACAATCGCCTACAAGACCGGCACCTCCTACGGCTACCGCGACGCCTGGTCGATCGGCTACGACGGTCGCTACGTTCTCGGCGTTTGGGCCGGCCGTCCCGACGCTGGTGCGGTGCCCGGACTGTCGGGCTACGTCTCGGCCGCCCCCATCCTGTTCGAGGGCTTTGCCCGTTCCAGCCTGCCATCGATGCCTTTGCCACGTCCGCCGGCCGGCACCCTGCGCACCGCACGCGCCGACCTGCCGGTGACGCTGGAGCGTTTCTCGACCGCCACCGAACTGCCGGTCGTCGCAGCCGTTATTACCGAACCGGCTCCGCAGATCGTCTTTCCGCCCGACGGCGCCCGCGTCGAACTGGGTGCCGCGACGTCAGCCGCCTCGCCGCTGGTGCTCAAGTTGCAAGGCGGCCGCGCGCCATTCCGCTGGCTCGCCAACGGCAAGCCGCTTGCCGCCCTCGCCCGCCGCCGCGAGGCGACCTGGCAGCCCGACGGCACCGGCTATTCGACGCTGACCGTCATCGACGCGGCAGGCCGCGCGGCGAGTGTCAGGGTGTTCGTGGAGTAGGCGCCGACTTTTTTGTTTGTGTGCAAATTGTCACAACCCACAACCGAGCAAGTTGATCACCCGTTCGGTTGTTGACTCGTCCATTAGCCTGCCAGCATAAACCACCTGTTAAGTTTCAGGGTTGGGGAACCATGGGTAGGGCAAAAGTACTGAAGGTCGCATTCGGCGCGGCCGCGGCGTTTATGGCGTCGCAGATCCACGCAAATGCGGATCAGGTGATTGCGGACGATCTCATCGTCCAGGGCAGCACCTGCGTCGGGTTCGATTGCGTCAACAACGAGAACTTCGGTTTCGACACCATCATCCTGAAGGAAAACAACACCCGTATCTTCTTCAACGACACCAGCACCTCGGCCGGCTTTCCGGCGAATGACTGGGCGATCGAGATCAACGATTCGGCGTCGGGCGGCAGGTCGCATTTTTCGATCGTTGACCGAACCGCGGGCCAGACCCTGCTTCGCCTCTGCGCGGTGGCCGACACCGATTGCACGCCGATCCTGCCCGGTGCGGGCCTGGACCCGCAGACCGCGATCAACACCGCCGACATCGCCACCAATACCGCCAACATCGCCTCAAACACGGCCCGCATCGGCTCGCTGGAACAGACCGTCGGCAACCTGCAGGAAGAAAACCAGACCAACAAGGAAGGCGTTGCCATGGCACTTGCCATGGGCGGCGGTGGGCTGGCTTCCGACGAGAACTACGCGCTGAACTTCAACTACGGCAATTTCGACGGCGCCAGCGCCGCCGCCATGTTCGGCAGCGCCCGCCTCGACGACCGCTGGTCGCTGAACGGCGGCATCGGCTACGGCTTCGGCAACCAGTCCGTCGGCGGACGTCTCGGCGTGCGCGTCGGCTGGTAGCTTTGTCTCGCATGCACTGGCGCACACTCACCTTGGCTTCGCTCGGCCTGTGCGCCATGCTGCCGGCGGCAGCACAGGAAAAGGCGGGGCCGGTTGCGGAGACGCCAGCGACAGCGGCATCTGCGCCGTCGGCCTCGGCTCCGGCCGGCAAGGCCGAGGACGTCAAGCCGAAGGCCGAGATCGTGACCGAGCCCAAGGCAGCATGGGACGTTTCGTGCAAGCCGGACGCCGCGGGCGTCAGGATGGCTTGCGTCATGTCGCAGGCGCTGACCCTCGCCGACACCAGCCGCCGCCTGCTGCGGGTCGAGATCGTGCCGCCGAAGACGATCGGCAACGACAACGCGTTGATCAAGCTCAGCCTGCCGCATGGAACCCTGCTCCAACCGGGTGCTGAAATTCGCGTCGATGGCAGCCAGAGCTTCCGCGTGCCGTTCCAGGTCAGCGACGCCGACGGCGTCTACACGACGCAGCCACTCGGCAGCGACCTGATCGCCACGATGAAGCGGGGCTCAAAGCTTTTCGTCACAGCAACGTTCTCGGACGGCAAGAGGCGAGAGATTCCGGCCTCGCTCGCAGGCTTCAGCCTCGCTTATGCGAAGATCGCGGAGTAGGAAGGCCGGAGCCCTGCCGCACCGGCTTCCATGGCTGTCATCGGAGCGCCGCAGGCCGGGCGGCGAGCGTCAGGGTGTTCGTGGAGTAGATGAGATGATCTCGCGGCAGGACATGTTCGACGTGCTTCTGGAAGTCGATCCGACATTCCAGCCGGTCTGGGACGCGTTTGCCGACAAATGGCGCGAGCAAATCGAACTGCCGCTTTACCTGGCCCTGGGGGATCTGGCTCGCCACGTGGTCGGCAAGCTGGAGAGCGGCCGGACCGATGAGCTTCAGCAAATCTTCGCGGTCGTCGAGCGTTGGCTCGCCGACGGCGATGAGCTGGTACAGGAAGCGGCGACCATCGGGCTGCTGGAAGACCTCCAGAACCTGAACGTTCACAAATCCACGTCGCCGGATCAGCTGAAACAATGGCTGGGCCCGCTCGCTGCGGGGCGATGGATCGAGGCCGAACGATTCTGGTCGGGGCAGATCGCCAAGGCCTGACGGCCCCCTTGCCGCCCCCAGCAACTCCCCTAGCTGTCATCGTTCGTGTCGAACGTTTCGATCGCGCCTGCGGCGCAGGACTTTTTAAGCGAGCAAAAAAATTTCCGGCACCTCGGCAGTTCGCACGAAATTTGCCCATGCGGCGCGAAATTCGGAACATTCGCCGCATCTAATTTCTACCAGTTCGATAGAATAGAACCATATTCGAACGGAGGCGGAAATGACGACTTCACGCAGAACACTCCTGCTCTCGGCCGTGCTGGCCGGCGCAGTCCAGCTCGGGGGCCTGGGCCTTGCCTATGCCGATACGACGCTCCTCAACGTCTCCTATGACCCGACGCGCGAGCTCTACAAGGACTACAACGAGGCCTTCGCCAAGCACTGGAAGGCGGAGGGCGGCGAGGCGGTGACGATCCAGCAATCGCATGGCGGCTCGGGCAAGCAGGCCCGCGCGGTGATTGACGGCCTCGACGCCGACGTGGTGACCCTGGCGCTCGAAAGCGACATCAACGCGATCGTCGAGAAGTCAAAGAAGATCAATCCCGACTGGCGCTCGAAGCTGCCCAACAATGCGTCGCCTTACACCTCGACCATCATCTTCCTGGTGCGCAAGGGCAATCCCAAGGGCATCAACGACTGGGGCGACCTGATCAAGGACGGCGTCCAGGTGATCACGCCGAACCCGAAGACCTCGGGCGGCGCGCGCTGGAACTATCTCGCTGCCTGGGCCTGGGCCAATGGCCAATTTGGCGGCGACGAGGCCAAGATCAAGGAATTCGTCGGCAACCTCTACGCCCATGTGCCGATCCTCGACACCGGTGCCCGCGGCTCGACGGTGACCTTTGCCGAGCGTGAACAGGGCGACGTGCTGCTCGCCTGGGAAAACGAGGCCTATCTCGCCCTCGACGAATTCGGCGCCGAAAAGTTCGACATCGTCTTTCCGCCGCAGTCGATCCTGGCCGAGCCGCCGGTCGCCGTGGTCGACGCCAATGTCGACGCCAAGGGCACCCGCAAGGTCGCCGAAGCCTATCTCAACTACCTCTATTCGGCGGAAGGCCAGACGATCGCCGCCAAGCATCACTACCGCCCGTCCAAGCCGGAGCTGGTTCCGGCCGGGGACCTGCAGAAGCTGCCCGATCTGAAACTGGTTTCTATCGACGACCCGATTTTCGGCGGTTGGAAGAAAGCGCAGCCCTATCACTTCGGAGATGGTGGTATATTCGACCAGATCTACAAGCCGGCCCAGTAAGCCAAGGTAAGACCAGGACGATATGACCACAGCACCCGCCAAGGCAGGGTGGCGGTTCAGACAGCCGAGCGTCATTCCGGGATTCGGATTGACGCTCGGCTTCTCGCTTGCCTACCTCACGCTCATCATCCTCATCCCGCTCTCGGGGCTCGTCTGGCGTTCGGCATCGCTGGGCTGGACCGATTTCTGGGCCATCGCCACCGACCGCCGCACAGTCAAAGCGCTGGAGATCAGCTTCGGCACGGCCTTCATTGCAGCAAGCATCAACGTGGTGTTCGGCACCATCGTTGCGTGGGTGCTGGTGCGCTACCGTTTTCCCGGCCGCCGCGTCATCGACGCGATGGTCGATTTGCCTTTTGCCCTGCCGACGGCCGTCGCCGGCATCGCGCTGACCACGCTCTATTCGCCCAAGGGCTGGATGGGCGCGCTGTTGGCGCCGCTCGGCATCAAGGTCGCCTACACCCCGCTCGGCATCGTCATAGCACTCGTCTTCATCGGCCTGCCCTTTGTCGTGCGCACGGTGCAGCCGATCATCGAGGAGATCGACAAGGAGGTTGAAGAAGCCGCAGCCACCTTGGGCGCCAACCGCTTCCAGACCATCTTCCTGGTGCTGTTTCCGGGGCTGGCGCCGGCGGTCGTGACAGGCTTCGCGCTCGCTTTCGCGCGCGGCGTCGGCGAATATGGCTCGGTCATCTTCATCGCCGGCAACCTGCCCTACATTTCGGAAATCGCACCGCTGCTGATCGTCATCCGGCTCGAGGAGTACGACTACGCGGCGGCCACCGCGATCGCCACGATCATGCTGGCGCTGTCGTTTGCGATGCTGCTCGTCATCAACCTTATCCAGTCATGGACCCGCAAACGCTATGGCTGATCCAGAGCTTTACCCCGCCGACGTCCATCACGAGCACGCCTCGCTCGCGGTTACCGAACGTCCGCTGGCGCGCGCGGCCCTGATGCTGCTCGCCTTCGGTTTCCTCGCCGTCTTCCTGCTTCTGCCGCTGGTGGTGGTGTTCGAGCAGGCGTTCTCTCGCGGCATCGGCGCCTTCCTCGACGCCATCAACGAGCATGACACGATTGCAGCGATCAGGCTGACGCTTCTGGTCGCAATCATCTCGGTGCCGCTCAACCTGGTGTTTGGCGTCGCCGCCGCCTGGGCGATCGCCAAGTTCGAGTTCAAGGGCAAAGCCTTCCTGATCACGCTGATCGACCTGCCCTTCTCGGTCTCGCCTGTTATTTCGGGCCTTGTCTATGTGCTGTTGTTCGGCGCATCGAGCCTGCTCGGGCCCTGGCTCAAGCTGCACGGCATCGTCATCCTGTTTGCCGTACCGGGCATCGTGCTCGCGACTGTCTTCGTCACCTTCCCCTTCGTTGCCCGCGAACTCATCCCGCTGATGCAGGAACAAGGCACCGGAGACGAGGAGGCAGCCCTGTCGCTCGGCGCCAATGGCTGGCAAACCTTCTGGCATGTCACCTTGCCCAACATCAAATGGGGCCTGCTCTACGGCGTGCTGCTCTGTAACGCACGCGCCATGGGCGAGTTCGGCGCGGTGTCGGTGGTCTCGGGCCACATCAGGGGCATGACCAACACCATGCCGCTGCATGTCGAGATCCTTTACAACGAATACAATGCCGTCGGCGCCTTTGCCGTGGCGTCCGTGCTCGCCGGCCTCGCGCTTGTAACGCTTGTGCTCAAAACCCTTCTCGAGCTCCGCTACGGTGCCGAGATCGCCGCCACGCGCGGACACTGACAGAGGTCGACTGATGGAAGTTCGCGTTTCAAATGTGCGCAAGGAATTCGACCGGTTTCCGGCGCTGCGCGACGTCTCGCTCGACATCAGGTCGGGCGAGCTGATCGCGCTGCTCGGCCCCTCTGGCTCCGGCAAGACCACGCTTCTGCGCCTCATCGCCGGGCTCGAGCGGCCGACGCGCGGCACGATCTTCTTCGGCGACGAGGATGCCTCGAACAGGACGATCCAGGAGCGCAATGTCGGCTTCGTGTTCCAGCACTACGCTTTGTTCCGCCACATGACGGTGGCCGACAATATCGGCTTCGGCCTCAAGGTCAGACCCTCGGCCAAACGGCCGACCAGGGCCGAGATCCGCCGCCGTGCCTCCGAACTGCTCGACCTTGTGCAACTCGGCGGACTGGAAAAACGCTATCCGGCGCAGCTGTCGGGCGGCCAGCGCCAGCGCGTCGCGCTGGCCCGCGCCATGGCTATCGAGCCCAAGGTGCTGTTGCTCGACGAGCCGTTCGGCGCGCTCGACGCCCAGGTCCGGCGCGAACTTCGACGCTGGCTGCGCGAAATCCACGACGCCACCGGCCACACCACCATATTCGTCACCCACGACCAGGAAGAGGCGCTCGAACTCGCCGACCGCGTTGTGGTGATGAGCCAGGGCCGCATCGAGCAGATCGGCACCGCCGACGAAGTCTACGACACGCCGAACTCGCCCTTCGTCTACGGCTTCATCGGCGAGTCGAGCTCGCTGCCGGTCAAGGTTGAGGACGGCCAGGTGTGGATATCGGACCGCCCGATCGGGCTGGCGACACCCGAGCTCGCCGATGGCGAGGCGACCCTCTATTTCCGCCCGCACGACATCGAACTGCTGGAGGAGTGCAATGGCTGCATTGCCGGCACGGTGGCGGCCAGCCGCCGCGTCGCCGGCACCCGCCGTGTCGAGCTGGAAGTCGGCGGCAGCCGCCAGCGCATCGAGATCGAGCTGCCGGTCGGTCACCCCGCGGCGCAGAAGAGCCGGGTCGCGTTCAGGCCAAAGCGCTGGAAGGTGTTTCCGAAACCGGTCGAAGGCTGAAAACGAGACTAAGGCCCCTCGCCCACTGGATGTGCGAGGTGTCACCGCCAGCGGCGACACCTCGATAATTGCGGGATGGGGAGAACTGAAGTCGCACGATACAGCCTGTGGATCAGGCCCGATCGGTCAGTCCATGATGTAGACGACCTTGCGCGTCTGCGGGTCGATGAGAACAGTACGGCCGTCCATCACGACATACTGATACTTGTTGTCGGCAAGTGCGCCTGGCTTCAAAATGTCCGGTATGATCGCGCCAACGACAAGTTCAAAGTTGGATGGACGTTCGACGATCACCGGATTGGTCTTCACATATTCGCGGACGACAACTTGTTCTTCGGGAGTAATGACCACAGTCTGGGCAGCGGCGAACGCGGTTCCGGCGAGCAGCATGGTTACAGCAAGTGTGCTTCGGAAAGTCATATCACTAACCTCCTCGGTTGATGGGGTAACAACTGGTGGGGAGGGAAACAGTTCCGTGCAGGGTGTGGCAAACGTCAGCCCTTGCCTGCGCCGTCCAGCGCACAGCAGTGTGGTAAGGGCGTTCTCAGGGACACCATTTTCTGCGGGAACCTTCAGCGACTTGATCCATTCCCTCCCTGCAATTTCCCGCAAGGAGCGACATCAATGAAAACGCTGAACGAAATTTTCGAGCACACGCTCGAGGACATGTACTTCGCCGAGAACGCCATCACCAAGGCACTTCCCAAGGTAGCCAAGGCAGCCAAGGACGCCAAACTGAAGAAGGCTGCCGAGGAAAGCTCGAACAGGTCTTCAAATCGATCGGCAAGAAGGCATCGGGCGAGAAATGCGACGCCATCGAAGGCCTGATCAAGGAGGCCGACGGTTTGATAGAGGAGGCATCGGGCACGGCTCTGGATGCCGGCCTGCTCGCGGCCTGCCAGGCGGTGGAGCACTACGAGATCGCGCGCTACGGCTCGCTTCGCGAATGGGCCAAGGATCTTGGCCACGACGAGGCACATACATTGCTGAGCGAAATTCTCGACCAGGAAAAAGCGACCAACAACAAACTGACGAACTTGGCTGTGACGGCTATAAACAAGGCGTCACCCGCGGCCAGGGCGGCTTAGACCGGAGCCGCCGGTTGGCCCCGCCCCTCCTCCTGCGGGCGAGGCCTTGCTGGATGGGAAATGGGACCGGCCCCTTAGCGATACGACGTGTTGAATTGCCGCTCGAGGAACCGGCTGTAAGCTCCCATCAGCGCGCTGAACAGAAAGTAGACCGCAGCGGCAAAGACATACCCCTCAAGCACGGCGATGCCTTGCCAGTCGGGGTCGCGGAGCGCGGTGCGAACTGTATCGAGAAAGTCGAGCAGGCCGATGATGGTGACAAGCGTGGTGTCCTGGAAGAAGGCGATGAACAGGCTGACCAGCGCCGGAATGACCTTCTTCAGCGCCTGCGGTAGGATGATCTTGAGCATCACCTGCCAGTAATGCAGGCCGAGCGCACGGCCGGCTTCGAACTGGCCCGACGGCACATCCTGCAGGCCGCCGCGCACGATCTCGGCGATGTAGGCGGCGGCAAACAGGATGATCGCCACCTGGGCGCGCAACAGCTTGTCGATGGTGACACCGTCCGGCATGAACAGCGGCAGCATGACGGCGGCCATGAACAGGATGCTGATCAGCGGCACGCCGCGCACGAGTTCGATTAAGCCGACACCAAGCACGCGGATAGCCGGCAGATGCGAGGCGCGCGCAAGCGCCAGGCCGATGCCGAGCGGCAAGGCGAAGGCGAGGCCGACAAAGGACAGCATGAAGGACAGCGGCAGGCCGCCCCATTTCGAGGTCGGCACGGCGGTGAGGCCGAGGACGCCGCCGGCCATGAGAACGTAGAGTCCGGGCAGGATGACGATCGCCCAAGCAAGCAGCAGCCCCCTGCCCCAGACACGTGGGACCATCGACACGCCGCAGGCGCCGAGGAACAGGCAAAAGGCCACCAGCGGGCGCCATTGCTCCTCGAACGGATAGAAGCCGAACAGCATGTATCGCAGCTTGTCGGCAAGGAACGGCCAGCAGGCGCCGGAGCTTTGCTTGCAGGCGTCGGCGCCGCCGTCGAAGACGGCATTCACGAACAGCCAGCCGAGCGCCAGCTTGGCAAGCAACAGGATGAGTGCACCGCAGACGAGCGTTGTGAGCGCGTTGCCCGGCGTGCCGAAATAGGCTTTGCGCCACTCGGAACGCCGCGCCGGGCGGGCGGTGGGGTTGACGGTTGCGGCAAGGACCTGGGTGTCGCTCATCTCAGCGCGCCTTCAGCGCGACACGCGCATTGTACCAGTTCATGAACAGCGAGATTGCCACCGACAGGCCGAGATAGATGCCCATGAAGATGGCGATGGTCTCCATCGCCTGGCCGGTCTGGTTCATGATGGTGTTGGAGACCATGACAAGGTCGGGATAACCGATGGCGATCGCAAGCGAGCTGTTCTTGAACACGGTGAGATAGGTGTTGGTCAGAGGCGGGATGATGACCCGGAGTGCCTGCGGCAACACGACGAGCCGGAGCGTGCGCGAGCGCGGCAGTCCGAGCGCCTGGGCGGCCTCCCACTGGCCCCGGCTTACCGCCTGGATGCCGGCGCGGACGATCTCGGCGACGCTGGCAGATAGATTGAGCATCAGGCCGACGAGCAGCGCGACGAATTCCGGGCGGATCTGCAACCCTCCGGTGAGGCGGAATCGCCCGGCCTCGGGCGCGCTCCAGCTCAGCGAGACCGCGCCGCTGGCCCCTACGGCAAGCACCGGCAGAACGAGGAGGACAAGGGCAAAAATCCAGCCGGCATTGGCCTTGCCGCTGACAATGCGCCGGCGCTGGCTGATGTTGCGCACGACGAGTGCGGCGACTATGCCGAATGCGAGCGCTGCGAACGTCAGCCCGAAACCGCTCTGCCATTCGAGCAATGGCATTGCGAGGCCGCTATTGGAGAGAAAAAAGCCGGGAAACAGCTGGATCGCCTGGCGCACCGGCGGGAACACCAGGATGATCAGGAAGTACCACAGGAACAGATAGAGCAGCAGCGGCACGTTGCGCAGCAGCTCGACATAGGCAAGCATCAGGCGGCTGAGCAACGGGTTGGTCGACATGCGGCCGATGCCGACAAGCACGCCGATGATGGTGCCGAAGAAGGCTGCGAGGAACGACACCTTGATGGTGTTGATGAGCCCGACGAGGATGGCGCGGGCAACCGTGTCGGTCGGACCGTAAGAAATCGAGCTTTCGCTGATGGCGATGCCGGCCTGTCGCGACAGGAAGTCGAAACCTGTGGCGATGTCCTGCTTGGCAAGGTTCGCGCTCGCGGTCGCATACATCGCCCAGGCGGCGAGCAGCACCAGCGTAATGGCAACGAATTGGTAGAAGACTGCGCGAAACCGCGCGTCGTTTAAAAAAAGCATGGGCGCGCCGACGTCAGGAAAACCGATGGGACAAGAAAAGGTCCGCGCCGGATTTCGGCGCGGACCTTGCATCTTCTTAGCGGACCGGCGGAGCGTAGAGCAGGCCGCCGGCATTCCACTGCGTGTTGGGGCCGCGCGTCATGCCGAGTTTGGTCTTTTCGCCGAGATTGCGGTCGAACACCTCGGCATAGTTGCCGACGCCCTTGATGACGTTGTAGCCCCACTTGTTGTCGAGGCCGAGCATCTTGCCGAGCTCGTCGGCACCGCCCAGCATGCGCTGGATCTCGGGGTCCTCGCTCTTGGCCATCTCGTCGACATTGGCCTGGGTGATGCCTTTCTCCTCGGCGGCCATCAGCATGTAAACCGACCAGGAGACGATGTCGCGCCAGTTGGAATCGTTCTGGCGCACGGCCGGCGCCAAAGGCTCCTTGGAGATGGTTTCGGGCAACAGCACATAGTCGTCGGGATTGTTGGCGACCGCGCGGATCGAGGCGAGGTCGGAACGGTCGGAGGAGATCGCCTCGCAGCGGCCGGAATAGAACGCGGCGCGGTTTTCGTCGGGGCTCTCGAAAACCACCAGCTCGAACTTGCCGCCGACGGTGCGGAAGAAGTCTGTCAGGTTCTGCGAGGTGGTTGTGCCAGGCAGCGTGCAGATCGCAGCGTCGGTCAGCTCCCTGGCGGAGGCGACGCCGAGCGACTTGGGCACCAGGAGGCCCTGGCCGTCATAAAACACGGTCGGGCCGAAATCGATGCCGAGCGAGGCTTCGCGCGAGAAGGTCGCAGTCGTCTGGCGCGACAGGACGTCGATCTCGCCCGACTGCAGCGCCTGGAAGCGTGTGTTGATGTTGGTCAGGACGAAGTCGACCTTGTCGGGATCGCCGAACACGGCTGCCGCGATCGAGCGGCAGCCGTCGGCATCGAACCCCTGCATGCGGCCCTTGTCGTCGGCGGCGGCGAAGCCCGGCGTGCTGAGCGAGACGCCGCAGATCAGCTTGCCGCGTGCCTTGACGGTTTCGAGCGTGGTGGCTGACTGTGCCGCGCTCGCCCCCACCATCAGCGCAGCCGTTGCGGCGCACAGCGCCAGGAATTTACGTTTCATGCTTTCCCTCCCTTGATTTGACCGCAGGCCGCCATGCCATGTCTCCCCCGGCACGGCGTCACCTCGATCTGTCGCGGGACTATGTATGCATGTATTGTGTACGATTTGGAAGATTAATGTTGGGAGATATGTATACAATTATCCGGAGGTCTGGATTGGACTTGGCCTGACTGGCAGGGCGCATTGGAAGCCGCCTAGCGAACGACAAGCACCGGCGTATGGGCGTATTGGACAACTTTGGCCGTCTGGCTGCCCAGCAGCAGGCGGCCGACCCCGCGACGACCATGAGAGGCCATCACGATCAGGTCGCATCCAAGCTTCTGAGCCTTCTCCACGATCGCTTCCGCGGCAGAATCGGCAGTAACCTGAACAAGGTCGGGGGCGATGCCGATTTCGTCGGCGACTTGTCTGGCCGATCCCAGGATTGTCTCGGCAAATTCCTTCTGGCTGGCGTCGTAGCGTTGAATGTCATTGTCCCCTGCAACCCAGCCCGTCACCGTCGTGCCCAGCAGCGGAAATGGCTTTGTCACGATGACGACAGTGGCCTTGCTTCCGATGCTCTTGGCCAGCTTGAGGCCGTGCTCGACACCCTTTTGTGAGATGATCGATCCATCGGTCGCAACAAGAATGTGGCTGTACATGCAATTCCCCTTTCTCGATGCCTTCGAGACAAGGTGTAGCACTCACAGCCGTTTCGGTTTTGACATAGGTCAAATAGCGGTGCAGGTCGCATGACCAAAGTCTGCTCCGGGCCGCGCTCTTTCGGAGGCGAGCGCGTGTAGCCTTCGACGAAGGCCTCCTTACGGCGTGTTTCCAGTGACGATGGTGTCGCCTGCCGTTGTCAGAACACCGCTGTTGCCTCGCCCGACGAGGCGATTGTCGCGTACGGCCACGCCGGAGGACCAGACATAAACGCCATGCGGACCAGTTGACGTCACGGTGTTGTTTTCCACCACCCCGTTGTGGCTGTTGAGGCCTATGGATACGCCATACGAATAGTCCGGGCTCGTGGTCGTCAGGGTATTGCCGCTGACTGTGTTGGAGGTCGACCCCACCAGGGCGACGGCCGTTGCGTTCTGGCCATTGGTCGTCACTGTGTTGCCGGAAACGGTGCTGTTTGCGCTATAGCGCAGAAGGATGCCGGTAGCGCCGCTCGCGCGCGTCGTCACAGAATTGCCGCTCACCGTCAGGTTGTCGCTTCCTTCGGTCATGATGCCGAAGGCCGCCGTGTTGAGCGACAGGTAGGTATCGTTCGTTGTGTTGGTGGCCACGGTGTTGCCGGAAATGGTGGCGCCGTCGCTGTCGATAAGGCGTATCCCGCGGCTCATGTAGTTGTTGGTGGTCACCTTGTTGCCGGCAATTGCGATGCCGGCGCTGCCAGTGACGTTGATGCCGTTGGCCAGTTCGCCATTGATGGTAATGGTGTTGTTGGCAATCGTCAGGCCGCCGCTGTTGCTGACCGACAGGCCATGGGCCGGGCGCGCCAACGAATGGGCGTCGTTGTAGCCGCTGCCATTGCCATTGGTGGTGATGGTGTTGCCCTCGATACGGCCCGCGACATTGTCGGCGACGATGCTGATGCCGCTGGTGCCATTCTGGACGATGGTGGCGCCGCCGATGCTGACCCCGGTACTGTCGGTGATGGCGATGGCGCTGCCTTTGGCGGCAGTGATGCTGCCGCCCTGAAGGGTGAAGTTCGCTGTGCCGTCGACCCTAACCCCGTTGGCAGCCGAAATGACCGACACGTCGCGCAGGCTGGCGCCGCTGGCACCTGATATGGCCCAGGAGTTGGCATTCGACGAGGTGTTCTCGACGGAGATCCCGCGCATGGCGCTGTCCGTGGCCATCCTGACCAGGGTGTCGGTGGCCGCACCGGAAATGCGGCCCGCACTGCCCGCTGCAGCATAGTCGACGGCAACGCCGCTGGTCGCGCCCTTGAGCTTGAGCACTGTGCCGCCGCCGACGAGCAACTGCTTGTCGTTGAGGGAAATGGCGCCCGTCGCAGCGAGGTTGCCGTTCAAGAGCACGATGCCTTGGGCCCCGACGCTGTCGAGCGCGGCCTGGAGGGCGGTCTGATCCTGGGTCGTGCCGTCGATCCGCACGACCGAGGTTATGGTCTTGCCGTTCCACGCGTTGACCGCATCTTCGGACGAGGTGAGCGTATCGTACTTCGACCTGGTTCCGTTGCGGGTGGTCGAGACGATATCGACGTCGCGCACCACCGTGTCGGTCATGCGCCGTTCCATGTAGGAAAGCGGCTCGCGCCCGGCGGATGAGGCTGCCTGCAGGGGAATGCGCAGCCGCGCCTGGGTGATCCACTGCTCGCCGCGGACATCGTCATGCTGGAAGGTCAGCCCGGCGGTCAGCTTCACGCCGGGAAGATCGATGAAGTCTGCGGCGGTGAATTCGAGCCGCGCGCGTGGGCCGGCAATCGCCTCCACGTCGGAGCCGCCGAAATAATAGCCGCCGACAAAGGCGCGCATGTCGAAGCCCGAATCCGGCTCGAACACCGGCAGCCTGATGCCGATCTCGGCGTCGGCGCCGGCCAGCGCCTTCTCGACCCTGTAGCTGGTGGTTGTCGTCTGCACCGCCTGGTGTTGGATCGCCAGCGACGTGCCGGTCAGCACGGCCTGGCTGCTCCAGGGACCAACTGTCGCGGTCGCGCCGAGGTCCATTCGCCGCTCGGTCTCGCCGACCGGCAGGTAGGCGTTGGCGCGCAGATCGAAGACCTCGCCCAGGGCCTCAGCGCCGAGCGTCAGCTGATGGAAATTGTTGCCATAGGGCGAGCGGCGGATGTCGTAATAGCCATAGGCTCCCAGGTTCCAGCCGGACGGCAGCATGTGCCTGATGCCGAGGCCGAAATTGCCCTCGACGGAATCGTTGTTGTCGAACTTGCCGCGCAGATCGGTGAAGACAAGCGTGTCGCTGTTCTGGAGTAGCGGGACGAACAGGTTCACCTCGCCAAGCGAGCGTCCACTGCTGAACTGCCCGCCGGTTTCGACCCACGGCCCCCATCGCTTGGCCAAGGCATCGTCCGCGTAGACTGGTGAAGCGGCACAGATCGCCAACAGAGACGCTGAAAGAGCCCATCTCGAATGCATGAATAGATGTCCAGCAGATGCAAAGATCTGCTGGTTGCCACGGGGCACCGGTCACGGCTAGCCGGTCAGGGCGATGATACCAAAGTTGGTTCGTGAGCATCGCCGACCGGTTGGACTGACGATGTCGACGAACAGGGACTGACCAACGCCTAGAGCTTCGTCCACGCTGCGTTCTTCTTCGAAGAGCGCACGCATGCCTCGACGAAGGCAACGCCTTCGACGCCGTCCTGCACCGTCGGGTAGATGACGTCCTTGCCCGGCTTGCCGCCCTTCCTGCGTGCAGCGCGGATGGCGCGGGCGGCTTCCTGGTAGATGTTGGCGAAACCTTCGAGATAACCTTCGGGATGGCCTGAGGGCACGCGGGTGACGCGCGCTGCGGCCGGGCCGGCGCCGACGCCGCCGCGGGTGATCAGCTGCTTAGGCTGACCGAAGGGCGTGTACCAGAGATAGTTCGGATCGGCCTGCACCCATTCGATGCCGCCCTTCGAGCCGTACACGCGCAGTTTGAGCCCGTTCTCATGCCCCGGCGCCACCTGGCTTGCCCAGATCATGCCCTTGGCTCCGCCCTTGAAGCGCAGCATGACGTTGACGTTGTCGTCGAGCAGCCGGCCCGGCACGAAGGCGTCGAGATCGGCCGACAGGCTGTCGAGCTCCAGGCCGGTGACGAAGCGGGCGAGATTGTAGGCATGGGTGCCGATGTCGCCGGTGGCGCCGCCGACGCCCGACTGTTTTGGATCGGCGCGCCAGGAAGCCTGCTTCTGGCCAGTCGCGGCGAGATCTTCAGTCAGCCAGTCCTGCGGGTATTCGGCCTGGACGACCCTGATGTCGCCGAGCTGACCCTTGGCAACCATCTCTCGCGCCTGCCGGATCATCGGATAGCCGGTGTAGTTGTGGGTGAGCACGAAGACCTTGCCGGTCTTTTCGACCAGCGCCGCAAGTTTCTTCGCCTCGGCCAGCGTCGCCGTCAGCGGCTTGTCGCAGATGACGTGGATGCCGGCTTCGAGGAAGGCTTTGGCGGCGGGATAGTGTACGTTGTTGGGCGTGACGATGGCCACCGCCTCGATGCCGTCGGGCCGTTTCGCCTCGGCCTTGGCCATCTCGGCATAGGAGGTGTAGCTGCGCTCGGGATCGAGGCCGACCTCGGCGGCGGAGACCTTGGCTCGCTCCGGGTTGGACGACAGCGCACCCGCAACCAACTGGAAGTCGCCATCCATGCGGGCGGCGATGCGGTGGACTGCACCGATGAAAGCGCCCTGCCCGCCGCCGACCATGCCGTAGCGGATCGGGCCAGCGCCGTCTCCGGATTTCGATGCACCGACCATGTGTGTCCTCCCTTGATATGTTGGCGCCGCCCCTCATCCCCCTGCCGGGACCTTCTCCCCGTGAAGGGGGAGAAGGAGGCTACGCGATCCCCATCATCTTCCGCAGCATCGCCCGGTCGCTCGACCCGCCGGCAAAATCGTCGAACGCCTTGTCGGTGACGCGGATGATGTGGCTTTCGATGAAGGGCGCGCCTTCGGCGGCACCGTCTTCCGGATGCTTGAGGCAGCATTCCCATTCGAGCACCGCCCAGCTGTCGTAGCCATATTGCGCCAGCCTGGAAAAGATGCCGGTGAAATCGACCTGGCCGTCGCCCAGGGAACGGAAGCGCCCGGCGCGGCCGAGCCAGCCCTGATAGCCTGAATAGACACCCTGGCGGCCGTCGGGATTGAACTCGGCGTCCTTGACGTGAAACGCCTTGATGCGCTCGTGATAGATGTCGATGAAGGCCAGGTAGTCGAGCTGCTGCAAAAGAAAATGCGACGGGTCATAGTTGATGTTGCAGCGCTTGTGGCCGCCGACGGCGTCGAGGAACATCTCGAAGGTCGCGCCGTCAAAGGCGTCCTCGCCCGGATGCAGCTCGAAGCAGAGATCGACGCCGGCCTCGTCATAGGCGTCGAGAATCGGCGTCCAGCGCTTGCCGAGCTCGGCAAAGGCCTCTTCGATCAGGCCTGCAGGGCGCTGCGGCCAGGGATAGAGATAGGGAAAGGCCAGCGCGCCGGTGAAGGAGACGCAGGCCGTGAGCCCGAGATTTTGCGACGCCCTGGCGGCGAGTTTCATCTGCTCGACCGCCCATTGCTGGCGCGCCTTGGCATTGCCGTGCACTTCGGCAGGCGCAAAGGCGTCGAACTGCACGTTATATGCCGGGTGGACGGCGACCAGCTGGCCCTGCAGATGGGTCGACAGCTCGGTGATCTCGACACCCGCATCGGCGCAGGTGCCCTTGATCTCGTCGCAATAGGTCTTCGACGTCGCAGCCTTCTGAAGATCGAACAGGCGCGCGTCGGGCGTCGGGATCTGCACCCCCTTGTAGCCGAGACCACCTGCCCACGATGTAATCGATTTCAATGAATTGAACGGCGCAGCGTCGCCGGCGAACTGGGCGAGGAAGATCGCGGGACCCTTCATTGTCGATGTCATGGCAAACTCCTCGTCCGATTCCGGCCTGCAACGTTGTAGCGGCCAGATGACCATTATTCAGGCCAGCTCCGCAAGAGGCCAGCAAACCTCCGACTTAACGGGCATCGGCACGGCGATAGATGGCGGTGACAGGGTTGCGCGAAAAGCGCCCGCTCTCGAACAATTCGCGCCTCAAAAGGGCCCAGTCGCCGAAGCTGTGGTAGCGCTTGAGGACGTCGTTGACCTCGCGCTCGCTGTAGTCGCGTCCGGTCTCGAATTTTGCGACGAGGAAATCGAGCACCACCAGCCGGTCGGCGGCCTTGGCCGGCCAGCGCGTGACGACGCCGTCGTCGGTGATCAAACCGGTCATGGCCTATCCCTAAGCAGTGCCTCGACGGCAAGGCCAGCGGAAAGCAGTCGGCGGTCGTGGCCATGGCGCGCCATCAGCATCAGGCCGGACGGCAGCGCCGTACCGGCCATCGGCAGCGACAGGGCGCAGAGGTCGAACTGGTTGGCGACCTGGGTATTGCGCAACAACAGCCCCTCGATGCGGTTGGCGTGTGCAAGGTCGGCCAGCATGTCTGACATCGGCTGTGCCGGCACGGGCGTCGTCGGCAGCACGACGAGATCATGCGCCGACAGCCGCGCGTCCATGGCGGCGGCAAGCTCGACGCGGCGGTTCATCGTCCTGATGTAGCTGACCGCCGGAACCTGCATGGCGCGGCCAAGCGCGCCGCTGACATTGGGGTCGATGGGCACAGACGCACCATTGGCCAGCCAGTCGGCGTGGATCGAGGCCCCCTCGATCGCAGCGATGGTGCCGGTCCGTGTCGCGGCGCGGAAATCGGCCAACAGGTCGTCGATCTGGCAGTCGCCGATCACCGCACCGGCAGCCGAAAGCAGGTGCAGCGCGCGCTCGAAGCTGGCCGCCAGGCCAGGCGCCATGTCGTCAAGCAGCCGGCCACGCGGCATGGCGATGCGCAGGCCGGCGAGCGACAGAGCTGGCAGCGAAAAATGCTCCTTGCCCGACATGACCGCATCGGTGGCGATGCATTGCGCCACTGTGTTGGCGAGCGGGCCGATGGAATCGAGCGACGGCGACAGCGGGAACGCGCCATCAAGCGGAATGCGCCGTGCCGTCGGCTTGAAGCCGACGACACCGTTGAGGGCGGCGGGCACCCTGACCGAGCCGCCGGTGTCCGAGCCGATCGAAATGTCGGAGCTGCCTTCGGCGACCGAGACTGCGGCGCCCGAGGACGAGCCGCCCGGGATCAGCCTGGAATCGGCGGCGTTGCCCGGCGTGCCGTAATGCGGGTTGATGCCGAGCGCGGTGAAGGCGAACTCGGTCATATGGGTCTTGCCGATGATGACAGCACCGGCGCGGCGCAAGCGCTTGACCACCAGCGCGTCGTCCCGTGCCGATTCGGCATCGCGCCGCAGCACCGAGCCGGCCAGCGTCGGCTCACCAGTGACGTCGAACAGGTCCTTGATCGAGACGATTGTGCCATCCAGTGGCCCGAGCATCAGCCCTGCCCGGCGGCGCGCATCAGCGGCATCGGCGGCGGCGCGCGACACATCGGCATAGAGCTTCATGAAGACTCGTTCTTCACCAGCGCGCGCAGCAAGCCGCGAAAGGATCGCCTCCAGCCGGTCCCTGGTCGTGGTCATCCACCCCTCCGATTCGCCATTGCCGCCGTTGGGCCGCGGCAGGGTCGCGACTGTTAGCACGGTCTGGCCCCATGCAACACGGTTGCCCGCCCCGTCAAACATCTTACAGTCGCCTTACCAAGCCCAGGAGCCGTCATGACCGCCCATCTGTTTTCGCCGATCAAGCTCGGCACGCTCGATTTCCCCAACCGCATCGCGGTTGCGCCGATGTGCCAGTATTCCGCCGACGACGGCTCCGCGACCGACTGGCACCTGCAGCACTGGATGAACCTCGCCATGTCCGGCGCAGGCATGGTCACCGTCGAGATGACTGATGTCGAACGGCGCGGCCGCATCAGCCATGGCTGCATGGGGCTCTATTCCGATGCCAACGAAGCGGCTGCGAAACGCGCCCTCGACGCAGCGCGGCGGGTGGCGACGCCAGGTGCGAAGTTCGGCGTGCAGCTTGCGCACGCCGGCCGCAAGGCCTCCAATCACAGGCCATGGGACGGCTCGGGCCCGCTCAAGCCGGAAGAGGATGCATGGCCTGTGGTGTCATGCTCGGCGCTTGCCTATGCCGATGGCTGGCAGGTGCCGCATGCGCTTGATGAAGACGAGATCGAGCAGACCATCGGCCATTTCGTCCAGGCGGCGCAGCGGGCCGAACGCGCCGGCTTCGACTTCATCGAGCTGCATTCGGCGCATGGCTATCTGCTGCACCAGTTCCTGTCGCCGCTGTCCAACCACCGCAGCGACCGCTGGGGCGGTTCGCTCGAAAACCGCATGCGCTTTGCCATGACGATCGCCCGCCGCGTCAAGGAAGCGGTGCCAAGCCTGATGCTCGGCGCCCGCATGTCTTTGACCGACTGGGTCGATGGCGGCTTCACCCTCGAGGAGGCGATCGAAGTCGCCAAGGCCTATCGTGAGGCGGGCGTCGCTTACCTATGCTGTTCGAGCGGCGGTAATTCCCCACACCAGAGCCTGCGTACCGGCCCCGGCTACCAGGTCCACCTCGCCGAGGCGGTGAAGAAGGCGACGGGCATCCCGGTCCGCGCCGTCGGCATGATCGACCAGCCTGAGCAGGCCGATGCCATAATCCGCGAGGGCCAGGCCGACATGGTGGCGCTGGGCCGCGCATTGCTCGCCGATCCGCGCTGGCCGTGGCGTGCCGCAGCCAGGCTCGGCCACGAGTTCCATCCTGCCCCGCAGTTGGCCCGCTCGGCGGCGCTGATGAAGCAATGGGGCTCGGCGGCCTGAGGAGTGGCGACACGTCTGGAGCTGCGGCTGCGGCGCGCTGGACCATGACACACCACCTCGGCTCTGGTGAATCACCAGCCGAGCGGTTAGGCAGCAGTCGAAGCATCGAGGGACATGGCATGGAAAAATCGGTCGAGACGATCAGGGGCGACAGCGAGGGCATCGCCTACGAATTTGCGCTCTACCGCATTTCGGGCACCTCGTCCGAAGCGCCCTCGGCCTACATCCAGGCGGCCCTGCATGGCGACGAACTCCCCGGCGTCGTCGCCATCGACGCGCTGATGCCAATACTGCGCAAGGCGGAAAACGAAGGCCGCGTGCGTGGCAACGTCACAATCGTGCCGCGCGCCAACCCGATCGGCGCCAATCAGTTGCTGTTCGGGGCGTCGCAAGGCCGCTTCGACCTCGGCACACGCGTCAACTACAATCGCGATTTCCCGTTGCTCGACAGGCCCGACACCGCGCTGTTGCCGGGTGACGAGGTACCGATGTCGTCGGACCGGCGGCTGAAGGCGCGCCTGCTCAAGCTGTCGCTTGGCCACGACATCGTGCTCGACCTGCATTGCGACGACGAGGGTGTCGCCTATCTCTACGTGCCCGACGAGCTGTGGCCGGCGATGGCCGACTGTGCCGCCAACATGGGCGTGGACGCCGTCATCCTGTGGAGCGGCCAGTCGGGCTCATCCTTCGATGAAGCCTCGCTGCATCCCTATCTCAAGATGCCGCGCAAGGAAGCAAGGCTCGAAAGCCGCGTCGTCACGACAGTCGAGTATCGCGGCGTCTCCGATGTCTATGCCACCGTTGCCGAAGCCGACGCTCAGGGCCTTTATCGCCTGCTTGTGGCGCGTGGCGTGATCGAGGACACGTGGATCGAAACTCAGAAGACGTTCGCCGGCGTGGTAGCGCCGATCGACCATATCGAGATGGTGCCCGCCCCTTGCGCCGGCGCCATCCTCTACCACGTCAATCCGGGCGACACCGTCAAGGCGGGAGCCCATATCGCGACGATCGTGCGCGCGGCCGGCGAGGACGGCGGCAGGGTCGAGGTGCTGGCACCGCAGGACGGATTCATCCTCACCCGCCGCTCGCACCGCGCCACGCGCGCCGGCGACGACCTCGTCAAACTGGTCGGCGTAGCCCCCAGCAGCGATGCGCGAACAGGCGCGCTGGAGGCGTAACCTAAGCTGGCGAGCCGAAATGCAAGCAGGCAGCGGACCAAACGTGAAGGAGCCCTGCCCGCCGAAGCGGGCCTTACGCCTCAGCCGCTCTTTGCCTTCTTCGGCGCGCGGGCAGCCTTGACCGACATGTTCAGCGCCACCGCCGCCTGAATCAGCGCCTTCAGCGCCGTTTCATCGAGCGTGTCGCCCTCATGGATGTCGATGGCGCGGCGGGTGTTGCCATCGAGGCTGGAGTTGAACAGGCCGGACGGGTCTTCGAGCGACGCGCCCTTGGCAAAGGTCAGCTTGACCACGCTCTTGTAGGTCTCGCCGGTGCAGATGATGCCGGCGTGCTCCCAGACGGGAACGCCCCGCCACTTCCACTCCTCGACCACTTCGGGGGCGGCCTGTTTGATCAAAGCGCGGACGTGGGCAAGCGTCTCGCCGCGCCAGTCGCCCAGGTCCTTGATCCGTGCATCGATCAGTTGCGAGGGCGTCGCGCCCGAGTTGCTGTCCATGGTCATCTCCTCATTTCCATGATCGTCGTCCACGATCTGGGCGTCCGCCAACGCCCAGATCGCAAGCTTCGCTCGCCTGCCGGCCAGCTCGTTGCCTTATGCCCCGTAAACCAGCCTGTCCTGCCTTGCGCGCAGCTCGGCGATCTTCGAACCTGGCGCAACGGCGGCGTTGGCCGTGGTGATCAGTTCGCCCTTTTTGATCGGGGCGGTGACGGTGCCGCCCTGCAGCAGGCCGCAGGGGATGGCTTTTGCCGCACGGGCCTCGCCCGCCGTCATGATCCAGGCGCGGTAGGTGTATTCGCCGATGGCATCGAGCGCGTCGCCGGGCGCAAGATCCTTCTTGGCCACCGCACAGACGTCGGCCACCGGCTTGGCCAGCGGCACCATGTCGGCCTTGCCGTAAAGCACCACACGGGCACAGGTCAGCGGCACCTCGAGCGAGGTCAGGTGATAGGGCCGGTGGAAGGTGAAATACGGGCCATGGCCCATCTTCAAATCTTCCATGCGCTCGCGGATGCGCGGATGCGACATGTCGGCGATGACGAACACGCCGGGGGCAACCCCCTTGCCGATCGAATAGTCGACGACGCCGACCTTGGAGAGAACACCGCCGTCCTTCTCCGGGACCAGCACCTTGTTGAGCTCCGGCAAGGTCGCGGCCGGGCCGTGCATGCCGGCCTTGTCCGGCACCAGACCGGTGGCATTGGCGATCGCCGCCATCTCGACCATGGTCTTGGAGCCGTCGACGAACTCGACAAGCATACGCACGTTCATGTTGCGGCGGGCCGCTTCCTCGGCATAGTCGTGCGGCACCGCGTCGATGTTGAGCGGGTTGTTCTTGCCCTTGCCGGCAGCGACGATGGTGTGGCCCATCGCCGAGACGAACTCGATCAGCTCCATGCAGGACGACGGCTCGTCGCCGGCGCCGAGCGAATAGGTGACGCCAAGCCTGTCGGCCTCTGACTTGAGATAGGCACCGATGGTGACGTCGGCCTCGACATTCATCATCACCAGATGCTTGCCATGCTCCATGGCGCGCAGGCCGATCTCGGCGCCGACGGCAGGAACGCCCGTCGCATCGATGACGACGTCGATCAGGCCGCTGTTGAGGATCAGGTCGGCATCATTGGTGACCGCGACCTTGCCGGCCTCGATCGCCTCGTTCAGCGCCGAACCGGAGGCAACTTCGCGGGCGTGACCCTTCTCCTGATAGGCGATGTCGACGGCGCGATGCGCGTTGGGCAGGTTGAGCTCGGAGATCGCGCCGACCTCGATGCCGGGCATGTGCGCCACCCGCGCCACAATGTCGGTGCCCATCTCGCCCGAGCCGATCAGGCCAATGCGGATCGGCTTGCCGGACTTGCCGCGCTCGGCAAGATCCCGCGCCAAGCCGACAGGGGCTACGTTGATGGTCATCCGATGGTTCCTCCCGAGCACGCTGATATGTCCAACCTAAAGCGCGACGGGTATTGAATTATGGCGCCCTGTCAACTCGAATGTCGCCGGCACAGTCTGGGCTGCCGTTTGTCAGGAGCATGGCAGCTCAATCTGGCCCGCCTGCCGCTTTGCCGCTATGGTCAGCTGTCTTTGTCAGCATCTGGATCATCCCCGGGAGGAGCCGGGATCCCGAGCCGGCATTGCCGGGAAAAGCCAGTGTTTGAAATGCGATAGCAGCCGATCCGGAATCGATCCCTGAAGATCGGCACTGCGGGAGGAGAACATGGCAGAGAAAGTGCTTGTCCTGCTCGGCACCAAGAAAGGTGCCTTCATCGCCGAAAGCAATGCGGCACGGCAGAGCTGGAAACTGCGCGGACCGTTCTGCGAGACCTGGCCGATGAACCATGTCGTCGCCGACCAGTCGACCGGCACCATCTGGGGCGCCGGCGGCAATGAGTGGTTTGGGCCGGCGGTTTGGAAGTCGACCGATCTCGGCGAGACCTGGACGCATTCGTCGGAGGGGCTCGCATATGCCGAGGGCGAAGAGCCGATCAAGGCGGTGTGGAGCCTCGCCAAGGGTAATGGCAGCCTTTATGCCGGCGTGCAGCCGGCCGGCCTGTTCCGCAGCGACGATTCCGGCCAGAGCTGGCAGCACATAGACGGCTTGCAGCAACACCCGTCCCGGCCACATTGGAACCCCGGCGGCGCCGGCCTCATCCTGCATTCGCTGGTACTCGATCCCGACGACCAGGACCGCATCTGGATCGGCATTTCGGCGGCCGGCGTGTTCTACACTGGCGATGGCGGCGCGACCTGGGAGCCGCGCAATCTCGGCACCCGCGCCGATTTCATGCCCGAGGGCGAAAACTACCCAGAATTCGGCCAGTGCGTGCACAATCTGGTGATGGCGCCGGGCATGCCCGACCGGCTCTACCAGCAGAACCATTGCGGCATGTACCGGTCAGACGATGGCGGCAAGCGCTGGGTGAGCATCGAAAAAGGCCTGCCCTCGACCTTCGGCTTTCCGGCCGCGGCGCACCCGCGCGATCCCGAAACGCTCTATCTCGTGCCGCTCAACGGCGACAGCGCCGGCCGCTACGTGCCCGACGCCAAGGCCGCCGTCTGGCGGACGCGCAACGGCGGCCGAGAGTGGCAGGCGATGCGCAACGGCCTGCCGCAGGAAAACGCCTATATCGGCGTGTTGCGCCAGGCGATGGCAACCGACAGGCTCGACCCCGCCGGCGTCTATTTCGGCACCAGTTCGGGCGCGCTGTTTGCCAGTGCCGACGAAGGCGAGAGTTGGGTCAACGTCACCCAGCACCTGCCGGCAATCCTGTCGGTCGAAACGTTGGTCGTAGACTGAGCGGCGGCCGTGGACAACAGCCCTGCCCCGGAAAGCCGAAAAGCAGCGCTCGCCACCGTCGTGGTGCGCCTGCCCGGGGTGCTGGTCGATCTGTTTCCGGGTGCTTCGAGGCGCGTCGAAGTTCCGGCTGAAACCGTCCGCGACATGGTCGACGAGCTCGACAGCCGCTGGCCCGGTATGCGCGACCGCATCTGCGACAGCCGCCCGGCTATCCGCAAGCATATGAACGTCTTTGTCGAAGGCGAACGCGCCACGCTGACAACCAGGCTCAAGCCCGGTGTCGAAGTCTTCGTATTGACGGCGATCAGCGGCGGTTAGGGCTTCCGTCGAAACTGGATTACTCTGTGCCGGCACATCGGCTAACATCCCCAAGCTATTGATCCAGCGGGGATACCAGATGCGGAAACTCGGTCTTCTCTTTGCAGTGATGCTGACCTTTGCGCCTGCCGTGCCGCAGGTCGTGGCAGCCCAGGAGCGCATGGAAACGCTGCGCATGCGCCCTGGTGCTACGCAGACGACGGTGCGCGGCATTGTCTTCGGCCCGATCAGCGCCTCCTACCGGCTCGAGGCGCGAGCCGGCCAGCGCATGAGCCTCGACCTCAATTCGCGCAACACCTTCCTCTATTTCAACGTGCTCGACCCGCGCGGCCGCGCCATAGCGCGTGAGCAGACGCGGTGGGACGGACGCCTGCCCGCCTCCGGCCTCTACACCATCCAAATCTATTTGGTGCGTGCCGAAGCGCGGCGCAATCGGCCCGCCCCCTTCTCGCTCAGCGTCTCGATCTTCGGCCGCGGTAGCGAGCCCGGCCCGGGCCCGAACCCGGGTCCTGGCCCCGGGCCCGATCCGCGCTCCTGGCGTGTCGTCGGCGTGACGCCCAACGACGTGCTCAACATGCGCTCGACGCCTTCGCCGCGCGGTTTCTTGATCGCCGAAATCCCGTTTGATGCCAGCGGCCTGCGCAATCTCGGCTGCCAGGATCGCCAGAGCTGGTGCAAGGTGCGCTATCGCGGCCAGGAAGGCTGGGTTAACGGCCGCTTCCTGCGCCCGGAATAAGATCAGTCGCGGAAAGGGCCACCGGCGAAACGGTGGCCTCCATCAGGCGCCTCAGATCTCCGGCACGGGATCGACGAGAAGCGGGCCGCTGTGCAGGTAACGCGTCGTCTTGCGCTTGGAGGCGATGTCGGTCCAGACGCGGCCAACCTGCTCGGCGGTCAGCCCGGCAGCACGGCCGACTTCTTCCGCCGCAATGCCGTTGTTGAGCCCGTAGAGGCACAGGTCCATGCGATCATATGGCAAGGAGAAATAGAACTCCTCCTGCGTCTGCTGCAGCGAATAGGTGTCGGTGGTCGGCGGCCGCCGGCGGATTTCCTCCGGCACGCCGAGATGGGCGGCCAACTGGTAGACCTGCGACTTGTAGAGATGGGCGATCGGCTTGACGTCAGCGGCACCGTCGCCGTTCTTGACGAAGAAGCCTTGGTCGTATTCCAGCCGGTTCGGTGTGCCGATGACGGCGTAGTTGAGTCGGTCGGCGTGGAAATATTCGACCTGCTTGCGCGTCCGCTGCTTCATGTTGGTCGAGGCGACGATGCCGAGATAGACATGCGGCGGCATGCGCAGCTTGGTCTGCTTGCCCTCGGGATCCTGCACCACCAGCGACGAAATGTTGTAGCCTTCGTTGGTCAGCGCATTGGCGATGACGATCTTGCACGCCCAGCCGGCGCCGTATTCGGGCACCAGTTCACGGATGAAGGCGTCGCGGCGCTCGTAGCAGCCCATCGCCTTGAGCGTCGGGCCGATGTTCTCAACGACCGCGGATATCCCGAAGGTTTCGGCGACGAGGCGTCCGAGACGCAGGCTTTCGGGATCGGAATCGTCCTCCGGCATGAACAGAGCAAAGACGTTCTTGGCGCCGACGGCGCGCACCGCGAGGGCAGCACTGACGCTCGAATCGACGCCGCCCGACAGGCCGAGCACAAGCCCGCGCCGGCGGAGCGTGCCGGTCAGTTGGCTGCGCAAGGCGGCTGATATTCTCGTCGCTTCGGCTTCGGGATCGATGGTCAGCGTCGCCGCGCCGAAACTGCCGGTTTGCGCCAATGGCATGTTCATTGCGTCGGCTCCATGGATTCGGCGGCGAGACGCCGGCTGACCTTGCCGGTGTCGGTCCGGGGCAATTCGGATCGGAACTCGATGATCTTGGGCACCATGAAATCCTCGAGATTGGCTTGGCAGTGGCGCAGGATTTCACGCTGGGTCAGGTTGGGATCGGAGAGCACGATCAGCGCGCCGATGGCGTGACCGAGGATAGGGTCGGGTATGCCGATCACCACCGCCTCGGCGACACCGGGACAGGCGTGAAGAACGGCCTCGACCTCTTTGGGCGCCACCTTTTCACCACGCGTCTTGATGATGTCGTCCTTGCGCCCGACGAAATAGAGGAAACCTTCGGCGTCGCGGCGGAACAGGTCGCCGGTGTAGAGCAGCTTTTCCCACGGGTTGAAGCCCGGGCGCAGCATGCGGTTGGTCGCTTCCGAATTCTCCCAGTAGCCCTGCATGACATGCGGCCCGCGGATGACCAACTCGCCCGGTGTATCAGGCGGCACCGGCTGGCCGAGATCGTCGACGACGAAGGCTTCGGTGTTGGGAATGGCGATGCCGACCGATCCGGGGCGCCGGTCGAGCTCCGCCGGCGGCAGGTAGGTGCAACGCTTGCACTCGGTCAGGCCATACATGGAATAGAGCCGGGCGCCGGGGAACAGCTCGCGCAGCCGTGCGATATGGGCCGGCGGCAGGGCGGCGGCGGTGTTGGTGACGTAGCGCAGGCTGGGCAGGAAGCCCGGTTTGATGTCGCGCATCTGCAGGATCAGCGCCGCCATTGTCGGCACCAGCGGGAAGCCGGTGACGTTCTCGGCGCGGATGACGTCGAAGATCGCCTGCGGGAAGGAGAACGACTTCTCCAGCACCAGCGTCGCGCCCATCTTGATCGACATGATCAGCTGGTAGAGCCCGTAATCGAAGGCCAGCGGCAGGACGTTGAGGATGATGTCGTCTGGTGTGTTCTCGAGATAGGTGGTGATCGAACCGGCCGCCGCCTCGATGTTGCGATGGGTCATCATCACGCCTTTGGGCCGGCCGGTTGAGCCCGAGGTGTAGATCAGCATGGCAAGGTCGACGTCGATGCCGCCATGAAGGGGCATTGCGGCACTGCCTTGCAGGCATTCTTCGAATGAGACCGCACCTTCCGGTGCCTTGCCGCCGGCAGCCGTTGACACGACGATCAGTTCGCCGCCGTCATTCGCCTCGGTGACGACCGGCAGCAGCCGGGCCTGGGTCAGCACGGCGCGCGCGCGGCAGTTGCCGATGATGAAATCGAGCTTGTCGGCTTTGGTCGACGGGTTGATCGGACTGAAGACGGCACCGGCCTTGGCAATGGCGAACACCGACACCGCGGCTTCCCAGCAATTGTCCATGAAGACCAACACGCGATCGCCACGGCCGACGCCAAGATCGCCGAGCCTTGCTGCCAGCCGGTCCGACATGCTGTCGAGTTCGGCGTAGGTCAGGCGCATGTCGCGGGCAATCAGCGCGGTCTTGTCGCCCCGCAACCGTGCACTGTCGCGTAAGAACTGCTCCAGTCGCATTGCCCCCTCCCAAGCGCCTCAGGCGGCGCCAGCTGCCTGCTTTACCGGTTGCGCTGCTGCCTGCTTCGCCTCGATGAAAGCCGCGATCCGCACCAGCGAGTCGAGATTGGCCGGAACGATGTCGGAATCCGCCATTTCGAGCCCGAACTGGTCCTCGATATAGGTCACCAGTTCCAGCACGCCGGTGGAGTCGATCACGCCGCTTTCGATCAGCGAAACGTCATCGGCGAGCGCGTAGGACGTGTCCCCGAACAGGAAGTTGTCGATGATGAAGGCTTTGACCGTGTCCTTGATCTGCTGCGTCATGCTCTCTCCTTTTGTTTCATCGTCAGGCGGCCTCGGTGACATCGGATCTGGATCCGGCGAACGACCGGTGCCACAGCTGCGTCGACAGGATGCCGACAAAGGCAGCGTTGTCCCGGAAGCCCGTCACCGCCTGCTGCCGGCACTTTTCGGTCAGCTTCCTTACCGTCGAAACGTCGAAGAATCCTGAATCGGCGATCGCCTCGGAACTCATCGCATCACGCAGCCACGGCTGCTCGCCAGCGCCGACGAAAGATTGCGAATCCGGAGCGCGGTAGGGCTGCTTCGTGCGTTGGCCGATCGACGGCGGCAACAGGTCCTTGGTCGCCTCGCGCAAGATGTGCTTTTCGACCAGCCCCTTGAGCTTCATGCCGGGCGGCAGCCGGCTGGCGAACTCGACAAGGCGATGATCGAGGAACGGGAAGCGGCCCTCGATGCCATGCGCCATCGACATGCGGTCACCCTGGCTCGACAGGATGTAGCCCGGCAACAGGTAGCGGCTTTCGAGATATTGCGCCTGGTGCAGCGGATGCCAGTGGGCGAAACGCTCCGGCAGTTGCGAGGCGAGCTCGGCTGCCGCGTCATAGGATGCGAGTTTGGCGCGCAGGTCGCCGGAGAAGAACAGATTGGCAGCAGCCGTGTTGCGCATGCGCGGACGATGCGAATAGAGCGGATCGTCGAGGCTGTCCTTGCCGGCGCCGAAGAAGGCGGCGAGATAGGACGCCGACTGCTTCTGCAACCCCGGCAGATAGGGGTAGAGCTTGCGGAACAGATGCGGCCGGCTGGCCGAACCGGGCTGGCGGTCGCAGAAGCGCCGCACCAGCGTCTCCTTGAAGATGTCGTAGCCGGCGAAGACCTCGTCGGCGCCCTCGCCCGTCAGCACCACCTTGATGCCCTTGGCGCGCACCAGCCCGGAGAGCTGATAGAGCGGCGCCGGTGCCGTGCGGATGACCGGCCGCTCCGTGGCATTGATCACCTCCGGGAAGATCGAGGCGATGTCGCCGGGCCCGACATTGACCGCGCTGTGGTGCGATCCGATGGCCAGCGCCATCTCTTCCTGGAACTCGCTTTCGTCATGCTCGGCACTGTCGAAGGTCACCGAGAAGGTGCGCAAGCCCCCGGTCGCCATCGGTGCTGCCAACGCCGAGACGATGGAGGAATCGAGACCGCCCGAGAGGTAGGAGCCGACGGTGACGTCGGCGCGCATGCGGATGCGGGTCGCGTCGGTCAGAAGCTCCCGGAGTTCCTCCGCCGCCTGCCTCTCGTCGCGCGGCGCCCGGGATGCTTCGGCATCGGGGAAATCAAGCTGCCAATAGGGACGCGTCACCAGCCCGCCCTTGTCGGCGATCATGATGTGCCCGGGTTCGAGCTCGTAGACATTCTTGAAGGCGGTGCGCGGCGCGATCGGCGCCCACAAGGTGAAGATCTGGTCGAGCGCGATTTCGTCGAGTTCGGCGGTGAAATCGGGCACCCTGGCAAAGGCCTTGACCTCTGAAGCGAAATACAATGTGCCGCCGACTTCGGTGTAGAACAGCGGTCGCACCCCCATCCGGTCCCGGGCGAAGAACATGCGCTGCCGCGGCGCGTCCCAGATGGCGAAAGCAAAGTCGCCATTCATCAGGTCGACGCAGTCGGGGCCCATCTCCTCATAGAGATGCAGGATCACTTCGGTGTCACTGCCTGTGCGAAACCGGCGGCCGCGCGCCTTCAGCTCGTCGCGCAGTTCGACATAGTTAAAGATCTCGCCGTTGAAGGCGATGTGGAGGTCGCCCGAAGCGCTGGCCATCGGCTGCTGGCCGTCGCCAAGGCCGACGACCGACAGGCGGGCATGGCCAAGGCCGGCCGAAGGACAGACGAACACGCCCTGCTCGTCGGGACCCCGATGGGCGATGCTGCCGGTCATGCGCCGCAGCAGCCCGTCAGCCGTTGCTGGCTCGACATTCCCGAGATACCCGACAAATCCACACATACGCCGGACTCTGTTTCGCTAGTGCGACAAGCGCACGTGTTTAGCGCAAGTTAACCAATGGCAGGAAAGCACACTTCCGATATCAAAACACATCACAAAGCCGATAGTCTCGGTTTCGCAACCGTCGATACGATAGTAGATATTGATAGAAGGTTCTTTGTGTAACGAATTGTATGAACAAGTCATGTTGATGACAATCGCACCCGGGAGAAGCATTGATCGGTTGACGATCCGGGGCGCTGGGGTTGTCATGGAGCGGGCAAAGGACTTGGCGAGGGCAACCATGCATATCGTTGAGAACAACGGCGACAAGTCTGGCATCAGGCTGCACAAATTCATGGACATCGAGCTCGAGCTCGGGAGCGACGTGCTCGTGCCGCGCGAGGAAACCGAAATCCTCGGCCGTGCAGCGCTCGGCCTGCTCTACGGCCGCGGCGCCGACGCCAGGGTAATCGACATGTGCTGCGGCTCCGGCAATCTCGGCCTGGCGATCGCCGCCAAGATGCCGGGCGCGCGCGTCTGGAGCGCCGACCTGACCGACAGCACCGTCGCCACCGCCCGTCGAAATGCCGACCGTCTCGGTCTGGCCGACCGGGTGACCATTGCCCAGGGCGACCTGTTCGGCGCCTTCGACGGGATGGACCTAGCCGGGTCCATCGACCTTGTCGTCTGCAATCCGCCCTACATCTCGTCTGCACGCCTCGAAGGCGATCGCAGCGAATTGCTGGCCTCCGAACCGAGGGAAGCCTTCGACGGCGGCCCCTACGGTCTGTCGATCCACCAGCGGTTGATCCGCGATGCGGTGACCTTCCTCAAGCCCGGCGGCTGGCTCGCCTTCGAATTCGGCGTCGGCCAGGACCGCCAGGTGGCAGCCCTGCTTGCCCGGGCGCGCGTCTATGCACCGGTGGAATTCGTGTCCGACGCCGCCAAGACACCGCGCGCGGCGATCGTCCGCAAGCTCGATCCCGCGTGACCGGGAGCCCGACCTTCACCCTTCCTAGATGTTTCCCGCCTAAGCCATTGCTGCCGTGACATGACCGAGGCTTCGCCCGATGCCTGAAATTCGTCCATTGCAGGCCGCTGATATGGCGGTCGTCGCAGACATGTTCCAGCGCGTGCTGCGCAAGCGGCGCACGCCGACGCCCGCCTCGCTGCCCGGCTATCTCCAGCGCCTCTATCTCAGTTCCACCGACGCTACGGTGGGGTCGCCATCCCTGGTCAATGTCGCCGACGACGGCAGCATTTCGGGCTTCATCGGCGTGACGTCACTGCCCATGCGGTTTGGTGACAGGAAGCTGAACGCTTCGATCTGCGGTTCGCTGATGGTCGACGAGGACCAGCGCAACGACCTGTCCGGCGCAAGGCTGCTCAAGGCATTTCTCGCCGGTCCGCAGGACCTGTCGTTCAGCGAGACGGCAAGCGACGTTACCGCCAATATGTGGACGACGCTGCGCGGCTCGATCCTGCCTGACTACAGCCTCGACTGGATCAAGGTATTCAGACCGGCAGCCTTCGCCGTTGCCGGTGCCAGACAGCGCCTGCCCATCGCACGCCTCGGCGCGCCGCTGGCCCGCGCCGTCGATGCCTGTCTCGGCCTTCGCCGCAGCGGGGAGTTTTCGCGCTGGTTCGGCGCCGGCGACGCGGCGGCCTCGCAAGGCCGCTACACAGTGGCAAGCATCGATGCCGACGGCTTCGCCGTACTGCTCGGCAAATTCACCTCGCGCTTCGCCATTCATCCGGATTGGAACGAAAACGCACTGTCGCGCATCATGTCGGATGCCTCGGCCAAGACGGATTTCGGCGACATCTGCCGCTGTACGGTTGCGGCGCGCACAGGTGCCGTGATCGGTGCCTTTGTCTATTTCGGCCGGCCCGGTGGCATCGGCCATGTGCTCCAGGTTCTGGCCTTGCCCGGCCAGGCTGGTGCCGTGATCGACTGCCTGATCAACCATGCCGCCGGCGTCGGCCTCGCCGGTCTCAGAGGCAGGACCCAGCCAGCCCTGCTGGAAGCGATGCTCGGCCGGCGCATCATCTTCATCAACGTCAACTCGACGGTGGTGCATTCGCGTGATCCCGAGCTCGTCCGGCAGTTCCAGACTGGTGACGGCTTTTTCAACGGGCTGGTGGGCGAGCATTGGAGCCGCATCTTCGGCGATCATTTCGACTGACGTAATCTAGAACGCGTAGGACAGGACGTCCCCGGCCTGGCTGCTCATCGGGCCAAAGCGGCAGGCATTGGGCAGCGACCTGGCCGCGCAAAAGCGGCCGACCGCGCGCGTCGTGGAGCCGCTGAGCACGCCGTTGACAGGCCCGTTGTAATAGCCGGCCTGCTTGAGTTGCTGCTGCGCCAGATAGATGTAGCCGTTCGGATGGGTCGTCCGCATCATGCGGACCAGCGACTGGCGCTGCTCGGCAGAGAGTTCGTGCATGCGCGCCACGATCGACTGGTAGCCCTTGGTGTCATTTGCGGCGGCGGCAAACAGCATCTCCTCGACGAGGCGATCGCCGCGCGACAGCCATGGCGACACGCCTGTCATCAGCTGCTCGGCGCGTTTGGCATCGGCCTTGATGAAGGTGGTGCGGCCATAACGGCGGCCGTCACGATAGTAGCTGATCAGATGACGCGCCGCCGCGACGTTGCCGGTGCCGGCTGCCTGTTCAAGCAGGGCTACGGCTGCCTTGGCGTCACGCTTGGTGCCCATGCCGTAAAGCATGGCGTCGGCGAGCGCGGTCGCAGCATCGTCCAGACCCGTTGCTTCGGCCTCACGCAAGGCGGCAACTCCGTCGGCCGGCTTGCCCGCATTGCGCAACAGGCTTTCCGACAGCGCCGAGCCGAGGATGAGCAGCCCGTAAGCATCGCCTGCCTCGGCCGCCTGGCGATAATAGCCGGCGGCCTTCTTGCCGTTGCTCTGCAGCAGCTTGCCTTCGCGATAGAGATCTCCGAGCCTGATCAGCCCTTGCGTCCGCCCGAGCGCCGCCGCCTCGGCATACCAGCGCATTGCTGCCTGGACATCGGGCGGGCCGCCATCGCCCCGGCTCAAAAGGTCGCCCATCACGATATGCGCCTCGGCTTCGCCGCTCTCGGTCGCAGCCTTCACCATAGCCCGGCCGGCAGCGACATCCTGGGCTATGCCTTGTCCGCGCGCCAACATGGCGCCGGCGCGGACGGCCCCAATGACATCGCCGAGCCCGGCGGCCTTGCTGTAATAGTCGAGCGCCTTGGGCAGATCCACGGCAACGGTCATGCCGTCGCTGTAGAAGTCGCCCAGGCGCACCAGCGCCTCCGGTTCGCTCAGACCCGCCGCACGTTCATAGGCTGCAACGGCGCCGTCTGCATCGACGGCACCCGACTGCGGCTCACGCAGCAGGTCACCAAGGCTGATCAGTGCCAGCGGATTGCCCGCATCGGCGAGCCGGCGAACCATGTCGCGCCCACCCGAGACGTCGCGCAACGTACCCAAGCCATGCGCCGTCATCTCGCCGACCCTCAGGGCCGCCCGCGTGTTGCCGGCGTCGGCAGCACGCTGGTAGTAGGCGAACGCCGCAAGAGAATCCTTTGCGACCGGCGCTGGCGTGGCTCCGCTGTAGACATCACCAAGGAAGCTCAGTGCTTCGGCGTCGCCGCCATCGGCCAGTTCCTTGATCGACGCCAGTCCGCCCTCGACGTCCTGCCGCGTGCCCTGACCACGGAATGTCAGTTCGGCGACGCGCAGCCTGCCGACCTGCTGACCGGCCTCGGCAGCCTTTTCGTAATACCCGAACGCCTTGGCATAGTCGGGCTTGCCGGCGCGGCCACTGCCGAAAAGATCGCCGAGGCGCAGCAATGCGTCGGGATGCCCGAGTGCGGCTGCCTTGGCATAGGCTGCCTCCGCCGCTGGCATGTCGGGCACGCCGGCATCGGCATCGCTCATCAGGTCGCCCTGGGAGACCAGCGCATAGATGTTGCCGCGATCGGCAAGCGACCGCACCAGCGCCAGCCCAGCTGCGCTGTCCCTGGCGATACCTTGGCCGCGCGCCAGCATCTCGCCGCTGCGCAGGATGCCGGTTTCGTTGCCGGCCGCGGCGGCACGGCGGTAGTAGTCATAGGCGCGCGGCAGGTCGAGCGGGATCGCCCTGTTGTCGGCATGGCTGTAGAGGCCGCCAAGCGAGGCGAGTGCTGCGCCGTCGCCGGCCGATGCCACCTCCTCGATGGCCAAAAGCCCAGCGCTGATGTCGCGTTCGGTGCCTTCGCCCAGCACGCGCATTTCACCGACGCGGAGCCGCGCCGCAGCACTGCCGGCATCCGCCGCCTGGCGGTAATAGTCGAACGCCTTGGCCGGATCGCGGTTGGCGTTGTCGGCATTGCTGTAGAGATCGCCGAGCCGCAACAAGGCGTCGGCGTTGACCGCACGCTCCCGGGTAACAGCGCCTGGCGTGGCCGGCGCGCCCGGGTCGGGCGCGGTTTCCGCCGACAAGGCGGTACTCGCCGAAAGTGCGGCGAACACCGTCATCAGAGCCACATGGCAGATACGCGACAATGCCAACTCCCTGACTGGCGCCTGGCAAGCGGCGCCAGCAAAACTCAGTTCTGCACATCTCCCGCTGAAGCCGCCGGATTCTCCGCGTCGACTGCCTTCAGATAATATTCGGCCGCCTTGCCACCGTCGGCCGGAACGCCTTTGCCGTCACGGTAGAGGTCACCGAGCCTGAGCAAGGCATCGGCGCGTCCCTTCCGGGCCGCATTCTCATAGGCCGCGACAGCGGCAGCACCATCGACCCGCCCGACCGCGCCAGACAGATGCAGGTCGCCAAGCACGACATAGGCGTAGGGATCGCCTGCGATGCCGACCTGCCTGACCAGCTCGAGACCGGCCGGAATGTCCTGGCGCGTGCCTTCGCCGCGTGCGGTCATCTCGCCCTGACGCAGCCTGCCGGTCTCGTCGCCGGCCATGCCGGCGCGGCGGTAATAGTCGAACGCCTTGGCGGGATCGGCTGGTATCGTCCCGCCTAACCGATAGATGTCGCCGATGCGCACCAGAGCATCAGGACGCCCCAGCGCCGCTGCCTTCTCATAGGCCAGCACGGCTTCCGTCGCGTCGACCTTGCCGGTCGAGCCGTCGGCCAGAAGGGCGGCCAGCGACATCAGCGCCTCGCCATTGCCGGCATCCGCCACCGCCTTGACCATCTGCAGGCCGCCCACGACGTCCTTTGACGTCCCTTGTCCGCGCACCTTCATTTCGCCGGCATGGACAGCGCCCATCACGCTGCCGGCCTCGGCAGACTTGCTGAAATAGCCGAACGCCGTCACCGGATTGGCCGGCAGCAATCCGCCTATGCCGCGCTGGTAAAGCCCGCCGAGCAGGTTCATCGCATTGGCATCGCCTTCGTCGGCGAGCGCGTTCATCTGCGCCAGGCCGGCGGCGACATTGCGGTTGGTGCCCTGCCCGAGAACCGTCATTTCGCCGACGCGCAGCTTACCGGCCAGATTGCCGGCCCGGGACGCCCTGACATAATAAGCGAATGCCTTGGGTGGGTCGGAGGCGATCGCGCCGTTGCGGCTGTAGAGATCACCGAGCCTGACAAGTGCGTCGCTGTGGCCGAGCGACGCCGCCTTTTCATAGGATGTGACGGCAGCGGCAAGGTCGACGGGGGCGACCGCCGCATCGCTGAGCAAATCGCCGAGCGCGATCAGCGCAAAGGTATCGCCATGATCGGCAAGACCGGTCAGCATCGCCCGCCCAGCCTGATAGGACTGAGCAGTGCCGCGTCCCCGCGCCAGCATCTCGCCGGTGCGCAGGATGCCGGTCTCGTCGCCGCTGTCGGCGGCGCGGCGGAAATAGCCGAAGGCCTTGCCGAGATCGATGGCAATGACACCGCCATCGGTGCGACTGTAGAGTGAGCCGAGCAGGACGAGCCCTGCCGGGTTGCGCGTGCGCGCCACCACCTCTTCGATCATCGCGAGCCCGGCCTGGACGTCCTGCGTCGTGCCCTGGCCGGTAGCTGTCATCTCGCCGACGCGCAGCTTGCCGACGTCGTAGCCAAGGCTGGCGGCCTTGCGGTAATAGTCCAGCGCCTTGTCCGGCTCCATCGCGACCATGCCCTGGGCGCCGGGGCGATAGAGGTCGCCAAGCAGCACCAACGCCTCGGGATTGCCGGCATCGGCGAGTGCTGCGATCATCGCCAGCCCCTTGCCAGTGTCGCGCGCAACACCTTGCCCGCGCGCCAGCATCTCGCCGACACGCAGCTTGCCGTCAGCGTTGCCGGCCTTGGCGGCCTGGTCGTAGAACAGATAGGCGCGCCTGGCGTCGGCCGCGACCACCCTGCCCTCGCGATAAAGGTCGCCGAGCCGCATCAGGGCTTCCGAGCTGCCCATATTCGCCGCCTGCAGATAAAGCTTCGATGCCGCGAACGGATCGGCTGGCGCGTCCTTGACGACGCCGATCAGGTCGGACGGTGAGATGACTGCGTAGATCGCGGCAGGACGGCCTGGGTTGTCGAGGCCGCGATAATAGGCAAGCGCGGCCTCCGCCGCCGCGGCCGTGGTCTTGCCGTCGCGGTAGAGGTCGCCCAAGGCGATGTAGGACGCCGCAAGCGCCAGCACAAAGCCATCCCGGCTTTCTTCGCTGGGCTTGGCGGCCTGGATTGCCCGGGGTACATCAGGGGACGCGAAGCCCAGCGCCGGCAATGTTGGAGCCTGTCCGGCGGGACTGGCTTCAGCACTTCCCGACACAACAACGCTGGCAACCAACAACCAGCCGATACGCATGGGCCCGCGCTCCCAACAGCGCTGGCGCATCCAGGATGCGCCGCAGCTAATATGAAACAGTCATTGCATTTTTCCGGCAAGAGCATTCTTGAGCAGCACCGTTCACGAAGCCGTATCCTCCGATGTGACCGGCCGCTTCTTCATGTTCATGCTTCGCCGCCTTCATTACTTGATCCACTCGCCCATCCCGATTCCCTGTTCGTTTGGCGCAAAGACGCTCGCGTCGGCCGTAGCGCGCACCAGGCGGAAGCGCGCCGAGCCGCGCAAGGCTTCTTCGATCGCGTCGAGCGAGCCTTTCGGCATCACGCCGAGATCGTCGATGTAGGCCTTCTGGCTGCGCGTGATGATGATGAAGGCGGAGCCTGCCGGCACCGCACGCAACCAGTCCCCGAGCTCGGTAGCCGGATCGGCGAGAACCGCTGAAATGGATTGCTTGCTCTCGTTGGAGATCGGCACATAGGTGAAGTTCTCGTAGTTCATGAACTGCTCGGGATAGTTGGGCGCGCCCTCGACAAGCACCGAACCGGCCGGCGCGTTGCTGTAGAGCCATTCCGACGCCTCCACTTCGGCCCGTGAGAAGGTGTACTGGCGGTCCTTGCCGTTGTTGGCGAGGACGAAAGCGACCGTGAGCACGGCGCCGAACGTGCCGATGGCGTAGCGCGCGATGGCGTCGCGCTGGGAGCCGGACCATGGGAAAAACAGTGCCGCGGCAAAGAAGGTCAGGAAAGGCAGTGCAAAGAGATAGACGCGGAACACGATCTCGCCGCCATAGGAGGTGGCAACGATCATGAAGGCTGGAGCCAGCGTCAGCACGATGGCCGGACCGTCGCGGAACCCCGCCACGAGCCGGCGCAGACCGCCGAGGACCGCCGCCAACGCGATCGCACCGGTCAGCGCTCGCGACGCCAAGGACACCACCACCTGTCCTTCACTGACGATCGAGGTATCCACCAGGCGCTCGCTGATCTCGTTCGAGGTGTCGCCGAAACGCTGGACCAGCTCGGGCAGGACCGAGGACATGTAGCCGTCGGCGTAGAACAGCAGCCATGTGACTTCGACGAGGCCGGCAAAGACGAGGTAGCCAAGGCTCAATTGTCCGATGACCCAGAGGCCGCCAAGGGCCATGAGCACGACTATCGGCGTGAGCGGGTGGGTCGCCGTGATCATCACGATCAGCGCCATGGCCGCCAGTGAGGCTACGGCACGCAGTTTTGGCGGGACGGCCAGCGTCACCGGCGGCTGGCCACGCGAGACGAAGGCGAAATAACGGCCGCAAAACTTGGAAAAGCCACGCCCGTTCGGGTCGGCCCAGCCGGGCACGATCCGCAGCGGGCCGACACAAAGCGCGACCAGCAAGAGATAGAACAGAAAGGCGACGCCCTGCGGCGAGAAATAGTCCTGGCCGATCCAGTTGCCGATGACGAACAGCCAGACCCCGCCCCACACCAGCCGTGGGTCGGCGGTGAAGCGGCGATAGATCTGCGGCAGCACCAACACATAGAGCAGGTTAAGCGCCGGCGGCGAAAAGCGGGCGATGTCAGCCAGTTGGATCGGTTTGATGTCGAACAGGTTGGCGATCGCGGCGCAGAAGACGAACAGGCCGGGCCAATTGGCGTAGGTGGCAAGGAATGGCGCCTTCGGATCGATCTGGCCGTGCCGCTGGGCATAGTCGACGACACCGACATGTTTCCAGGCCCAGGCGTAACGCAACTCGTCATAGACGATGGCCGGGGTGCCATGAAGCAGCAGCACCAGCATGACGATCATCAACAGCGGCATCGGCGTCTCGCAGACGCCGCGCCTCAGGCTCAAGGCAAAGCCGAGGCCGACGGCGGCATAGGCCACCCAGATGATGCCTGGCAGGACAGAGATCAGGCCATAGTCGTCGACACCGGCAGGATCGGTGACGAACAGGACGGCCAGCCATAAAGCAAAGGCCAGGCAAAGACAGATCGACGCGAGGTTGAACGGCGCTGTCGAGACACGGCCAGCATCCGCCAGGGGCGGCGCCTTCAGCGCCGGCGACATGGCAAGACTGGATTCCCGCGTCATCACATTCATATTGCGCCTCCATCGGTGGAGACGATCCTAAGAACACGATCGACATTTGACGCAATCCAAAGCCGGCCGACGCCCGAATGCGCCGGGCGCCGCGCCCGCTCGCTAACCTGATGCAGCCAGACGAGGCCGACCATGGCACGGATCGCCGCGCCATCGCCGCTCCAGTCATCGTCCCCGTCCGAGCCGATGCCCAGCCACTGCCGCTCGTCGTTGCGCCACTCCGGCGTCCACAAGAGATCGGCAACGGCCGCGCCGAGCGGCTCGCTGCTGGTCATCATGCGCATGGCGACAGCCAGAACGCAGCCGTCGAAGCCACGTGGCGCGTTGGATCGCGCATTGCCCCATTCCAGCAGGCTGGCAAGTCGGGCGGCACTGCCCTGCCCCGAGGCGAAGTTCAGGTTTTGCGGCCAAAGATCGCCATGGCACCAGCCGAGACGCACCTGGCGACCGAGCCAGTAGCGCCGCTGCTGGCCAACGAAACGTTCTATCGCCCGACGCCGTGCTGCTGCCAACATCGTCGATCCGCCGAGCTGCGCAAGCTTTGCCGCCGGACGTTCGACCCATTCGTGGAACCAGACGTCGTCGATGGTCCGCATGGCGGCTGTCTGGCCGTGCAAGATGGCCACGGCCTTCGCCGCGGCTTCGAGGCCCGTCTGCCGCTCGGACGCGTCGCGCAGCAGCACCCGCCCATCCGTCCCAGGTGCCATCGCCTCGATGCAATCGACGGCTCCGCCGATACGGGTGACTGACAGCCTCGTCGGCAACATCGGCCACAGCGGCTGAAGACGCGTATCCGCGTGCAGCAGGTCGAGATTGTCGACCAGGCGCTCGAGATAGGCGGCGGCGATCGGGTTGCGCGCGCTGCGGAGAACGGCATAAGTGCCTTGCGACCGAACGGGCGCGTGCCGCACCGCCTCGTCCAGCACCGGGTCCCCGAGGTAGACGATGTCAGTTCCTTCGGGTCCATGCTCGGATTTCAGCGCATGCCAGCCCGAGGCAGCGGAGCTTCCGGTCTTTGCCAGGAGCGGCCGGAGCTCGGCGTCACCAGGAACGGCAATGCCCTTGTTGCGGCCGAAAGGCAGGAACTGGGCCGAGAGCGACTTCAGCGAAGCGGCAACCGCCAGACCCCAGTCGTGCATGCTGTGGCGGCGGCTGGTGACGAGGGCGAGCGCGCCGACGCCAAATGTTACCACCAGCATCGCCAGCAGCCAGGCATGCGCCATGCCGATCGGCCCTTCACTGCGCACCAGAAGCGCGCCGGCGCCGAGGGCTATGACCAGCGTCGCGACTTCGGCCGCCGCCACCGAACGCATCCAGCCCTTGGTGCGGGCGATCGACAGATAGATCGAGAGCACGGCCGATACGACACTGGCCAGTGTGAACACCCTGAGGATCGCAGCACCTTCGGTGGCGTAGGCCGCACCGAACACCGACATGATGGGATGGGCGAACACCAGCATCAGCGCGACGAGGCCGAGCAGCGGCAGCACCGACATCACAGCCGCATCCGCCGCCAGCGCGCGCAGCCGGCCGGTGTCGCTGGCGCCCTCGGCGAGCAGCGACAGCCCCATCGAGCTGCCGACATAATAAAGCGAGGTGAAGATCGTCCAGGCGACGAAGAAGCTGGCGCTTTCGGCCGCACCGACAAAATTGAGCACGACCAGCGGTGTCGCCGTCCAGGCCACCATCATCGACACCGAGCCGATGTAGTCCCAGCCGAAGAAGCGCGCCATGGCGCGTCGGTCAATCAGATTGGCATGGCCGGTTCCGGCTTGCGCCTTGGGCACGAGGCGCTTGAAAATCAGCAGGTTGACGGCGAGAACGAAGACCAGAACCGGTGCGGTCCACGACAGTGCGATGGCCTCCCATCCGAGCCCGGCGAGCGCCAGCGGGATGAGCATGGCGATCTTGACGACCTGGTAGATTGTCTTCGAGACCGGCACCCAGATCGACTGGCGCAGGCCCGACAGCGCACTGTCCTGCAGCGCGAACACCGACCAGACGGCGACGGTCGCCACGAACCACAGGATGACGCCCGCGCTCTCGGTCAGCACGTCGAGTTTGGGCATGAAGGCGCCGACGACCAGCAGGAAGACGATAGCGACGACGACCGAGGCGATGAAGGACGTGGCGTAGGCGAACAGGATCAACCGGCCGGCGCGGCCGCCGACAGTCGGCACGAAACGAACCAGCAGGTTGCCAAAATTGAGCTGGGCAGCGTTGGACAGGTTGACAATGGTGGCGGTGATGGCGCCGCCGAGACCGATCGCCTCCTGCGAACAGTAACGCGCCGCCAGGAACCAGAACGCCAGCCCCAGCACCGCACTCAGGCCGCTGTTGGCGATCAGCGCGTAGCCGTTGCGCATCAGCGACGAGCCCATCAGCGCCTGCGGGATGAGTGATCGCCAACCACTGCCGCCCGCCTGTGCCGTGGGCTCTCGGTGCCGCAGGGTGGGCGGGTGCGCGGTCATGACCCGGCACGCCGCCAGACACGAACATAGTCGATCAGGAAATCGGCCGGGAATTTGGTCCTGGCGTCAGGCGACCCCGGCCAGTTGCCGCCGACGGCCAGGTTGATGAGCAGGTACATCGGTTCCTGCGAGATGCCGTCTGGCTTGGTGTAGCGCCACATCTCCTTGCCATCGAGATACCAGACGACGGCATCCTTGCGCCATTCCAGGCCATAGGCATGCCAGTCGGCCGAAAGGTCGACCACCTTGGCGTTCTTGCCCTCGCTCTTCCAGTCCTTCTTCTTGTCGAGATAATGCAGGTGCATCTCGTAGACGTCGGGCGCATGACCCAGGACTTCGAGGATGTCGATTTCCGGACGCGGCTCCTGCGTCGATGGCAGAAGCCAGATCGCCGGCCACAGCCCTTTGCCCCTGGGAATCTTGGCGCGGATCTCGAAATAGCCGTATGTGGTGGCGAAACGGTCTGGCTTGGCGCGCTCGAGATAATCACGCCCCGTGGTCACCATGCCCGACGTGTAGTCGAAGGTGCGCCCTTCATGGCCGGTCACCGTCTCCGGCCGCGCCGTCAGGCGCAGCACGCCATCGGCGACGCTGACATTGTCGGGCATGTACCACTGCAGTTCGTTGTTGGCGAGATTGGTACAGCCGTCCTTGTCCCACCAGTAGCAGCGGGTCCACTTGTCGCGATCGAGCTTTGGCTGGTCGAACTCTTCGGTGAAGATCCGCTCCCATTGCCCCTTGATCAGTGGCGGCTCGACGCCTTGCGCCAAGGCGCTCGCATGCCCGAACCACCAGGCGCCCGCCAGCGCCACGCCCCACAATTCCTTACCCATGCACCAACCCGATAGGCCTGAACACACTGGCTCGTCGCGATAGGGGGTGCCGGCCGTTGCCTGCGTGGTTCCGCGAAAGGCGGTTCGCGCGCATTGCCGGTTACCCGGAAATCTGTCGCTTACGATCTGTTAACTAGGACGGTTGCCAGACGCCGCGTCAAGCTGTTTCACCGCGCCAGGTAAATGACATGACCCATTCCAACTCATATCCAAGATCATGTTCTGGGATTTTCCACGCATCGACTTGCTTGTCAAAATAGCGGCTATCTGTCCGGAATGCTTTATTTAAGTGACTTTGACTTTGATTGGCGTTTCGGAGATTGTTTTCCATCACGAAGAAATAACAAAATTGTGATAAACAATATCTTTATGGCAGTGCGGTAACCGTTTCTGAACAAAGGCGAATCTGGAAAGCAACGCCGGGGCTGCAAAGGTAGTGATATCTCACAAAATCTGCGACATTGGGTGGAAAGTGGGAGGCTTCGGACGGATACCGATCCGACAAATTTTGGGAGCGCACAGGACGTGCACGCCGCGGCGAGCACGACGGCGGTTTTCGACGTGCAGAGCCCGGCGCCGCGCGACCTCTGGCATCGCCTGATGCTCGCCGATCCCGAAGCCCTGCCCTACCAGTCGCCGGCCTGGCTCGACAGCCTGTGCGCCCTCGGCAAATACCAGGACGCCAGCCGCGCCTACCGTTTTGCAGGCGGACATCACTACGTGCTGCCGATGGTGCGCAACAGGCACCTGCCGGCCCGGCTGTCGGTCGCCGAGTCGATGCCTTATGCCTGGGGTCGCGGCGGCGTGCTCTCATCGCTAGTACCGAAGGTTGAACATCTGCGCGCGATTTTCGAAGACCTGGGCCGTCTGCCCTACCTCAGGATCTCGGTAAGACCCAATCCGCGCCATGCCCATCTGTGGGCCGCCGCGGCACCTGCCCATGTCACCTCGGTGCCTGGCCTTGCCCACATCCTCGACCTCGACGGCGGCTTCGACGCGGTCTGGTCGACGCGCTTCAAGAAGACGACGCGGACGCGGGTGCGCAAGGCCGAACGCGGTGGCATCGTCGTCGAGCGCGACACCACCGGCAAGCTGGTGCCCGTCTTCCACCAGCTGCTGCGCACATCCTTCGACCGCTGGGCCGACAAGCAGCACGAACCGCGCATGCTGGCACATCTGCGTGGGCGCAAGCGCGATCCGATGGCAAAATTCAGCTCGATCGCCCGGCATTTCGGCGAGGCCTGCCGCATCTGGGTCGCCTGGGTCGACGGCAAGCCGGCGGCGGCCGCCTTCGTGCTGCAATATGGCAACGTCAACGACGCCCGCGGCGCGATCGACCGCCATGCGCTGGGCAGCTCAGGCGCCAACGACCTGATCCAGAAACTCGCCATCGAAGAGGCCTGCCACAGCGGCTGCCGCTACTACCATTTTGGCGAGACCGGCGCCTCGGCCTCGCTTGCGCACTACAAGCAGCGATTTGGCGCGACCCCACACGCGCACGCCGAATACTTCCTGGAAAAGCTGCCGATCACCGCCGTCGACGCCCGCGTGCGGCACGCGGCGAAATGGACGATCGGCTTCAAGGATACCTAGAGTTCTGTCCGGACGGAAAACGCTACGCAGTTTTCCTGGAATTGCCGTGTCCCGCCCCTCAGCCAGGGAACGCCAACAGCAGCATCCTTTGCGCGATCACGTAGAATGCAGCGGCGAGCAGCAGCACCGGCACCACCTCGAACCAGAGCGGCCAACGCGAGCGGCCAGGACGCAGGCTGGCGACTGAAACCTGCCGGATCGCCAGCGCGGCAATCGCCGAAACGGCCGCAACGAGCCCGGTCCGATAATTGCCGGCCACGTCTTCGGCGCGGAGCTGATCTTCCTCGATTTCGGCGCGAAGCTGCAACTGGCCGTCGGCGTCCACCGCCTCCGGCAGCCGCAGCCTGACGGCCTTGACCGACGGATGTCCGAGCAGCGCCTCGCGGAAACGCTCGAGCACATCGGGATTGTACGGATCGCCCTGCTTGAAGGGCTGCAGGCGGCCCAGCTCGTCTTGCCTGAGACCGACAAGGCCACTGTAGGCGACGGCGCCAAACCGCGCCGACGCCCCCGGCTCGACGACGATACGGGCTGTCGCCAGCGCCCGCCCCGGGATCGGCAGCAACTCGCGTTCGGTGACGCGGACAAACGGATAGGATGCAGTGCGAAGCCGCCACAAAACTTCGTCTTCGAGGGTCGCCAGAAGATCGCCGCGTGCTGGCTTGCCGACCGCCTCCATCATCTGTCGGGAAACGTCGTCGCGCACTGTATCGGTGGCAACGTCTTGGAGACCGTCGACCTCGACCATGCCGACACGGAAAATCGGGCCGGTGACCGGCTTGAGCGTGACCTTATCGGAAGAGCCCGCGTCATCGGCAGCATCCGGCATCTCGACCCGCGCGTGGAGATAGCCCTGGCCGCGGATCAGCTCTTCCAGCCGGTGGCGTTCGGCTTCGACGAAGGGTTGCCAGCCTTTTGCGTCCCCTCCCTCTGCTGCGCGATCGAGCTCGGGAGCGTTCAACGCGGCGCGCAACACACCGTCAAGCGTGTCACTGGACGTCGTCTCGAGTTCGATCGAGGGAAACTCTGCGGTGACGGTCGCACCGGCAAACAGCGACAGCATCGCCAGCCAAGCCAGCGTCGCCGCGATGGCCGGCAAGAAAAATGCGCTTCGCTGGGCGTCTCGCGTTCTCACTCATCCTAAATACACCGCAACCGCGCACGCTGGAAATAGCCCTTAGATGCCCAGGCCCATGGAGGTTGCGTGCGCGGCCACCACGCGAGCGGATCGCCCGGCACGGTGCAGCTCGCGCCTACTTCTTGTCGGGATCGTGCTCGGAACTGGGAGACGTTTCGCCCTCGTCACGACCGATCCTGCCGACGACGAGGGAGCCGCCGATGGGCTGGCGTCGTAGCCGCGTCTCGGCCACGACCTTGTCCATCTCGGCCTTGATTTCAGCCAACGTAGCCAGCGCTTCGTCCTCCCAGCGCTTCAACTCAGGATCAGGCGTGCCCGACGCGGCCTCAGCCGTGGCCCGCGCTTCGCGTACGGTCAGGTAGTCCTTGTAGGCCTCGTCCCACTTGCGGGTCAGGAGAACCCAGTCGTCGAAAGCATCGGGGGCAGGAGGAGTTTCGGGTCGCTGTGGGCTAGGCAAGTTTGGTCCTCGAACAATCGGGCGCACGGAACATGTCACAGGCGCTGTGTCCGAACGCCGCTGATCGTGCTGGTGGCCCCCGCCTCCTGATTTCCTCCCAACCTAACATGAACGCCCCGGCCCGTCATTCAACCACAGGCATTATCTCAGCGGTTGCTAACAGACATATGTATGAATGTTGCGATTTCGCCGCACCGGCGCCAGGCGGCGGCAAGATCACGCTTTTCATGCTGATCACAATATTGCGAACGGTTCGTGCACGGCATGGCTGCGTGCAACCATCACGGGACTGCAGCGTGCATCTCGACCAGGAATACCCGAATTTGCCGAGACTTCGAGTGAAAGGATTTAATATTAAAGCACCACCTAATACGCCGCGCATGAATTGACGTATGCCTGTCGCAGAGCGCATGCCAACGCGTTCGCAGCAGTTTAATTCAGATTAACATCTGTTTTTCTAATAATAAACATTGATGTGGAAAGTTCATACAAATCCACATCTACCAGCAGAACCAATAGCGCGGAAACTTCACACGAATACTACATATGGTTTACAAAAACACAATATATGGTAAATTTCATATCGGCGAGTGGGGCTAACAAGACACTTGCGTCCAGATTTTTTGATCGGTAACGACCTCCCTGCGAAGTTGTGCTCGTCAGGCTGTGCTGTGCTGCGTCTGTAACATTTGGTTCGCGTCGTCATTGGATATGCCGCACCAACTTTGGGTTGGAGTAACCAGTATGACGGCGGCAGCATTTCCGCATCGGCCTGCAATGGAGGTCTTCAAGCTGGCAGGCTTGGCGACCAGCGGCACACCGCGCATCAGTGTGGTGGTGCCGGCGAAGAACGAGGCCAAGAACCTTCCTCACGTCCTGCCGCACATCCCTGTATGGGTGGATGAGGTCATCCTCGTCGATGGCAACTCGACCGACGACACGATAGAGGTCGCAAGGTCGCTTCTGCCCGACATCGTCGTGCTGCAGCAGGATCGACGCGGCAAGGGTGCTGCCCTGCGCACCGGCTTCAACGCCGCCAAGGGTGACATTATCGTCACGCTCGACGCCGACGGCTCTGCCGATCCCGGCGAGATCCCGGCCTTCGTCGGCGCGCTGCTCGCGGGCGCCGACTTCGTCAAGGGCTCGCGCTTCATGCAGGGCGGCGATACCACTGACATGGAGTGGTATCGCCGGCTCGGCAACTGGGGACTTTTGACGCTCGTGCGCATGCGCTTCGGCGGCAAATTCACCGATCTCTGCTACGGCTACAATGCCTTCTGGCGCGACGTGCTGCCTTATCTCAACATCGAGGACGCGACGGGTTTCGAAATCGAGACCGAAATGAACGTCCAGGCACTGCGCGCCAACCTCAATGTGTTCGAGGTTGCGAGCAAGGAGTTCCCGCGCATCCATGGCGTCAGCAACCTGCGCACCATTCCCGATGGTTGGCGGGTGCTGAAGACGATCGTTCGCCTTGGCGTCTCCCGCCCGGCGCGACCGGCCGTCCCGCCCCGCAGCACGACCGGACAACACCAACCCAGCGTCTAGGCCAGCGATCATGACGGCGTCGGCGACTTCGGTATCAGTCATCATCTGCGCCTACGCCGACAACCGTCGCGAACAGCTTCATCGCGCCATCGCCTCCGTGCTCGCGCAACGCACCAAGGCAACCGAGATCATCGTGGTCATCGACCACAACATGCCGCTGTGGGCTTTTTTCTTCGCCACCTATCCGGCCATCACCGTCATCGTGAACGAAGGCGCGCGCGGCCTTTCGGGTGCCCGCAACACCGGCGTCAGGCGGGCGAGCAGCGAAATCCTGGCCTTCCTCGACGACGACGCGGTCGCCGCCCCCGATTGGCTGGAGAAGATGCTGCCGCACTATCGCAATCCCTCGGTCATCGGTCTGGGCGGCCGCGTGCAGCCGATGTGGCAGGTCGATCGTCCGCGCTGGTTCCCGGAAGAGTTCCAGTGGGTTGTCGGCTGCAGCTATCGCGGCCAGCCCGAAAAGGTCGAGCCGGTGCGCAATCCCATCGGCTGCAACATGTCGTTCCGCCGCAGCATCGTCGAGTTGACGGGGGGGTTCCGCGAAGGCATCGGCCGCACCGCAGCCGATGCTGCCGGCTGCGAGGAGACGGAGCTCTGCATCCGCGCACTCCAGGCCATTCCCGGCTCGCTCATCCTCTACGATCCTGATATGAGCGTGCACCATCAGGTCACCGCCGAGCGTGCCGCCTGGGGCTACTTCCGCAAGCGCTGCCTCGCCGAAGGTCGTTCCAAGACGCAGGTCGTCAACGCCGTGGGCGCGCTGGACGGATTGTCCAGCGAACAGCGCTATGTCATGCGCGTCCTGCCGGCAGGCGTTCTGCGTGGGCTTGGCGATGCGATGCTGAAGTTCGACATGTGGGGGCTTGCCCGCGCGGCCGGCATCTTCTTCGGCCTTGGCTACACGACGATGGGTTATGTCGGCGCCCGCTTGAGCCGCCCACGGAGGCAAGCATGAGCGTGCCCGAGTTTCACCCGATCAAGATCCTCGACGTCGACGTCTGCCGGCCGATGAACGATGTGCCGATGTTCGACGCGGCAACCGACCAGCGCTACGGCGGCGTCTTCTGTCTCATTCGCCGTCAAGGCCGTCCGGTGACGATCATGGAGTTCGATTTCGACGAGGACGTGCTGACGACGTTCGAGCTGCGCCGCCGCATCAGCGAGAACCAGGCGGTGCAGGACAGCACGTTCCAGCACGACGCGCCGCTGCCCAGGAAGGACGGGCCGTTCGCCAGCGTCGTCATCGCCACGCGCGATCGCGCCGAAAGCCTGGCGCGATGCCTCGATTCACTGCTGCTCCAGACCTATCAGCCCTTCGAGATCGTCGTCGTCGACAATGCGCCGTCCTCCTCGCAGACTGCTGATCTGATCGCCCGGCGTTACGGCGGTGCGCGCGCGGTGCGTTATGTCAGGGAAGACGTGCCGGGCCTTGGCCGCGCCCACAATGCCGGGCTTGCCAACCTGTCGTCCGAGCTGGCGCTGTTCACCGACGACGATGTCGTCGTCGACCCCAACTGGGTGGCGGCGATGGCCGCAAATTTCGACCGCGACGGCCGGGTCGGCTGCGTCACCGGCCTGATCCTGCCGGCAGAGCTCGACACACGCGCGCAATTCTGGACCGAGCGCCATGGCGGCTTCGGCAAGGGCTTTGCGCGTAAGGTCTTCGATCTCGCCGGCAACAGGCCGGCGGGGTCGCTTTTTCCCTTCACCGCCGGACAGTTCGGCTCGGGCGCCAACATGGCGTTCAGGACCGAGGCGCTGCGCCAGATTGGCGGCTTCGATTCAGCGCTGGGCGCCGGCACGCTGGCGCGCGGCGGCGACGATCTCGCCTCCTTCTACGCCGTGGTCCAGGCCGGCTTCCAGCTTGTTTACGACCCGCGTGCGCTGCTTTGGCACCATCATCGCCGCGGCGAGGACGGCATGCGCCGCCAAGCCTTCGGCTATGGAATGGGCCTCGGCGCCTATCTCACCAAGGTCGTCATCGACGAACCGGCGGCAGCCTTGCGGCTGGCGCGCGCCATGCCTGCCGGCATCGCCCACATGGCCGGCCCGACATCGCCCAAGAACCAGCGCCTGCCGGGCGATTATCCGAGCAATCTGGTCTGGCGCGAGAGGCTCGGCATCGCTGCTGGCGTGCCGGGCTATCTGCGCAGCCGCTATGCCGCAACACGCAGCCCGTCATCCGGCATCGCTCCCTCGGCAAACGGGCACGAGGTCGCCTTCAAGGGAGGATCGACAGCTATGCGCCCATCCGTGCCTATCCTGGTTTATCACAGCATCGACACCAGCTGTGCTGCGCCCTACCGGCGCTGGATGATGCTGCCCGACGAGTTCGAGCGCCACATGCAGGTGCTGGCCGAAGGCGGCTTCCGCCCGGTGACGATCTCGGCGCTGGCGACGATCTTCAGGGAAAAGCGGCCTTTGCCGCCGCGCACCGTCTGCATCACCTTCGACGACGGGCTGCAGGATTTTCTCATCGGCGCCATGCCCATTCTGGAACGCCACGGTTTTGCCGCGACGCTCTATGTCGTCTCTGGCTTGGTCGGCAAGACCAGCCAGTGGCTTGCTTCATCTGGCGAAGGCGACCGGCCGATGCTCGGGTGGGGTGATCTGCGCGCGCTGGCCTGCGAAGGCATCGAAATCGGCGCCCATACAGTCAGCCATCCGCAGTTGGACATCCTGTCGGCCAGCGATGCCGCACGCGAGATACATGACAGCAAGCTCGCCCTCGAACACGGCCTGAAGCGGCCGGTGCACAGCTTCGCCTACCCGCATGGTTATTCGAGTCGCACCACGCGCGCGCTGGTGCGCGGCGCCGGCTTCACCTCGGCGTGCCGGGTCAGGCATGCGATGACGACGACGACGGAAGACCCGTACACCTTGTCGCGCATCGTCATGACCAGCGAGATCGGGCCAGCCGAATTGCGCCGTATGCTAACCCAGCCGGTGCTGCCGGTGGCGCCGCCGGCCGACCGGCTGGTGGCTTCTGGCTGGCGCATGGTTCGCCGCTTCCAGCATATGGCGCATGCCGGCAGCTAGGATCGAGTTGCAGAGCAATCGGAACGACAAGGCTGTTCAGGCGGCAGCCAGCTTGCCATCGGCTTTGACGATACGGTCGCGACCATTGGCTTTGGCGAGATAGAGGTTCCTGTCGGCGGCCAGGAGAAGCGCATCGAGGCTTTGGCCCCGCTGGTGTTTCGATACGCCGATGCTGACAGTGACCTCGCGGCCGCTCATGCCGACGATGGCTGATATCGCCTTGACCTTGCGCCGCAGGCGTTCGCACACCAGCGTTGCCGTGTCCTCGCCGGCACCCACCAGCAGTACGACGAATTCTTCACCGCCCAGCCGCCCGGCAATATCCCCAGCGCCAATGCTCGAAGCCAGCGCCGCGCCGATTTCCTGCAGCACGGCATCGCCCATGGCGTGACCCTCGCGGTCGTTGATCGCCTTGAAATGATCGGCATCGATAAAGAGCAGCATTCCGGCGCCCTTGCCATCTGCGTGGTCACTGACGATCTGCCTGGATTGAAGCAGGAAGGTTCGCCTGTTCAGCAGGCCGGTCAGGTCATCGAGGCGATTGGCCCGGTCGAGCTCGGCCGCAAGCTCGACCAGCCTGGCGCTGCGGCCCATGAAGAAATAGGACAACGGCCCCGCCACGGCGACAACGATCAGGCTAGTCAGCACGAGGTCGAGCAGCAGCCGGTCCGAGAAGAAGATCGAGTAGAAGATCAGCGTCAAAAGGTCGGCACCGAGCGTCGCGGTGGCCACGATCACGCAGGACTGCCCCAGCACCGACAGGCCGTTGAACCGTTCAGCGATGCGACTTGCCCCAACCATTCCCTGGCCGCCCTCCCTGTTGCGGCTTGGGATTAGCAGCAATTGGTAAAGACCAGCCTGACTGGCTTTGTTAATTGTTTGTTTCGCTGGGCCTTCGGGTAGGCGACACGGCAGAGATACGTGTCAGCCAAAGCGCTCCATTGCGTAAGGCGCAGGATCGGTGAATGCCTTTTCGCCCGTCATCATTTCGGCGAGCAGGCGTCCGGTGATCGGGCCGAGCGTCAGGCCGTGGTGGTTGTGGCCGAAGGCGAACCACAGCCCCTTGTGCCTGAAGCCCCGGCCGATCACCGGCCTCATGTCGGGCAAGCACGGGCGCGATCCCATCCAGGGTTTTGGCTCGATACGCTGCCTGAGCGGGAAGATCTGGCGCGCCAGAGGTTCTGTCCTGTCGAGTTGGACCGGGCTGGGCCTGCTGCCGCGCGAGGCGAATTCGACGCCGGTGGTCAGCCTGACGCCCTGGGCCATCGGCGCCAGCACGAATCCGCCATCGGCATCGACGACGGGATGATTGAGCAAGGCGTCGCCCTCGGCTTCGAAATGCACGTGGTAACCGCGCTTCATCACCAGCGGGACCTTGTAGCCAAGCGAACGCGAGATCTTGTCCGTCCAGGGCCCAAGTGCCACGACCGCTTCCGGCGCCTTGAGCCGAGCGCTGCCGGCAGCGATGCTCCACCCTGTTTCCTCCCGTTGCAGATGAAGCGCATCGCCGCGCAGGAACACCCCACCCCGTTCGACAAAATGACGGGCATAGGCCTTCACCAGTGCGCCCGGATCGGCAACGGTGGCCGGATCGAGCCAGTGCACGGCGCCAACCACGGCATTGGTGAGATGCGGTTCGCGCTGTTGCAGCGCCTTACGGTCGAGGACTTCGTAGTTCAGCCCGAATGGGTGAAGGGCGGTGGCGGCTCCCCGCGCCTGCACGAAGGTCTTTTCATTTCGATAGACCTCGAGCCAGCCGGCCCGGCGCAGTTGTGGCAATGCGCCGGCCTCCGACATCAGCGCCTCGTGCTCGCTCACCGAGCGCTCGATCAGCGGCTGCATGTCGGCTGCGGCGCGAGCCAACGGCTTGGGCGCCGACTCGCGCCAGAACTGCCACAGCCACGGTGCGATGCGCGGCATCTGCCGCCAGTCGAAACGCACCTCAGTCGACAGATTGAACGCATAGCGCATCAGCTTCGAAAGCTCGCGCGGCGCACCATAAGGCACGACGCTGGAGCGTTCGATCAGCCCGGCATTGCCGTAGCTCGTTTCCTCGCCGGCGTCGCGGCGGTCGACGAGGATGACGGAACGGCCGCGCCGCTGCAGCTGCAGTGCCACCGAAACGCCGATGATCCCGGCACCGAGCACGATGACGTCGGCCTGCTGGATATGTGACTGCGCCATCGGTTTCCTTGCTGTCATTGCCATACACTCAAAGGGTCATGTCGCGGTCGAGCGGGAAGATCGGTCGTGCGACATTGCGATAGGGCATCCTGGAATAGTCCATGGTGCAGAGTGCGCCGCTGTCGCAGACGATGACCTTGCCGGCGATAGGTTCGAAGGCAGCGCGGAAATGCTGCATCGACTTGAGCCCGACCACGCGATGCCGTGCCGGATCGATGCCGAAGGCCCGGAACTGCTGGAGGTCGCGCATCTGCGACGGCTCGGTAACGACCAGCACGGCGATGCCGTCGATCTGCACCACGGCCGTCGGGCCAAACGAGAACTCCAGCCCGCCCAGCTGTTCTCCGTCGCCGATCAGCTTGCCGTCGCTGATGACGAGCAGCTTGCCGGTCACTTCGAGCGGATCGCCTCCGAAGCGCGGATCGGTCTTGCCGCCGAGCCTGAGCTTGACGGTGTCGCCGACCGTGGCGCGGTGCAGTTGGTTGGCCGTCTCCGGATCGACGATCGGGCCGAAGCACGCATCATCTACGCCGACTTGGAGCAGCGCTCCAAGCAAGGCGGTGGCATCGCCATAGCCGCCGGCGCCGGGATTGTCGGCATAGTCGGCAATGATCAGCGGACGGTCGCCGCGATAGTCATGCGCGATCTCGGCAGCCTGCATCACCGTGTAGAAGGTGTTCAGCACATTGAAGCGGTTGTCCCAGATCTCGTCGGCGATGCCTTCGGCGAAGGTGCGGTGCCGCGCCGGGTCGCCGTCATAGGTGACAAGCACGGTCGGCCCAACCTCGGGAATGTCGGCGTTGGGAAATGCGCCATTGATGCTGACGGCCAGCGCACCAGGCGTCTCTTCATAGGCGCGGGCTCTGGCGATCCACTCGACCATCGGTCCGATATCCGTACGACCGGCATTGGCCTCCTCCAGCATTGGCCGGCGGACCAACAGCGTCTTCGGACGGATCTCGCCGGCCATCGTGCGCTGCAGCAACTCGCCAGCGTGGTGGGCGATCGCCCGCATGTCGATGTGCGGATAGGTCTTGAACGAGATCAGTATGTCGGCGAGCTCGCACATTTTGGCCGTGACATTGGCATGCGGGTCGAGCGTGACAGCGATCGGCAGGTCCGGCCCGACGACGGCGCGCAGCCGCTCCAGCAGTTCACCTTCGCCATCAGGCGAGAAGTCGGTGACCATTGCTCCGTGCAGGCCAAGCAGGATGCCGTCGATCTTGCCCTTGTTGTCGGCAGCCGCCTTGACGATGGCGCCGCCGATCCGGTCGAAGGCATCGCGCGTCACCGGTCCTGCCGGTTCGGCCGCGGTGCTCAGAACATGCTCGACGGCCCAGCCATATTTGCGGCCGATATCGAGGAAGCCGGCAATCTCGGTGTTCGCGTCGCCCCTGGCACGAATGGCGTCGTCGCCGAACAACACGCCTTCAACGGTAAACGCGTCATAGCTGGTCTTGCGGACGCTGAACGTGTTGGTCTCATGGGCGAATTCTGCGGTCAGAACACGAAAGCTCATTATCGGTCTCCATCTGGTCGTTCAGGCATTTCGAATCGAACAGGCGACTTGTCCGTTGCGTCCCTCGCCGAGGGATACGCAGCGCCTGATCAGGCTCAGCAGTTGGTTTGACGTGTCAGCAACGGTGGCCTCGCCGGCTGGGCCGCGGCCACCGTTGCGGCTACTCCATGTGGAAGCGCATTTCGCTCACCCGGTCCTCGCTGTCGCGGCTGATCGTCCAGTGCAGGTGATAGCCGCCCATCTCCAGCCGGTAGCGTCGGCCGCCGTCGCCTTCCTGATGGGTGAGCTCGAGCGGCACTCCAGCCACCGCAACGCCGCTTGCCGCGATCTGCTCGAACCAGCCGTTGCTCCACAGGCGCCAGGCCTCTTCGCCAAAGCTCTCGCGCGGCGCACGGCGCTCGACGATGGCCTGCAGCAGCTCGTGGTCGCGCCTGGTCAGAGCTTCGTTGCCGTCGGCGATCGGTTCGTAGGGTGCGAGCGCCGGATCGACGATGCCGGCGATCTTCTGGCCTATCCGGGCGACCTGGGCCTCGTCAGTGTTGCCGAGCACGCAGACCGACAACTTGCGCGCCGGGAAGCGAGCGATCTCGGCGCGGAACCCGTCCCAGGTGCCGCCATGCCGGATCTTGCGATGACCGCGTATCGTGGAATTCTGCCAGCCCAGCGCATAATTGTTGAACGACGGCTGGCCGTTCTTCATCAGCACCGGCTCGGACACCAGTGCGATGCTTTCAGGGCTCAGCACCGTGGGATTGTCGAGCTCAAGCAGCCAATGGGCGATGTCGCGCGGCGAAAAATAGAGCCCGCCATCGCCGGTGCGCTGCAGTGTCGGCGCCGCCCAGTAGCGGTTTTCCAACTTGCCGTCGCGGATACAGTGGCCGGCGGCGCGGTTCGGCACGATGTCGAACCACGAGGCCTCGCGCGCCGTCGCCATGCCGATCGGCTCGAACAGCCGTTCGCGCAGGAGCTCGTAATAAGGCTTGTTCGAAACACGGGCGACAACCAGCCCGGCCAGGATGTAGCCGGTATTGCTGTACTGATAGCCCTCGCCCGGTCGGTACATGAACGGCGAACGTCGGGCGAGGTCGATCAGTTGCTCGTCGCTATGGTCCTGCCACAGGTTGAGCGGCACGGCGCCACCCTCCCCGCCTTCGCCCGCCGAGAAGGCGATGTCGAAATTGCCGAAGCCGGCCATCATCGACAGCAGGTTGCGGATGGTAATGCCGGACCAGCTTTCGGGCCCTTCCGGAATATAGCGGATCAACGGGTCGTCGAGCTTGATGTGGTCGTCCTGAAGCAAAAACATCACCGCCGCCGCGGTGAACATCTTGCCGGTCGAGCCGGAATGGAAAACGGTATCGGGCGTCACCGGCACCTGGTTCTCGACATTGGCAAGGCCATAACCTCCGAGATGCACGATCTCGCCATCATGGACGATGGCGACGCCGAGTCCGGGAACCTGGCTGTTGTCGATTTCCGACTGCAGGTAGCGGTCGAGTTCTCCGGTGTAGCTCATGCTGATTTCCTGGTCTTCAAAGTCATCTGCAAACGATGCGAAGCGCCTGAAGCGTCTCGGTGATTGGCGTTCATGCGACCGACCTCTCGTCGATAATCGCGTCGGGCGCGGCGGTGAGCGGATGGTGACAGGCGACCTGATGCGCACCGCCTTGTGACCAAAGCGTCGGCAGCTCGCGGCGGCAGAGATCGGTGACGCGCGGGCAACGGTTGGCGAAGGCGCAGCCGGTCGGCAGGTCGTAGCCGCTGGGGATCTCACCGGCGAGCCGCGTCACCGTACGGCGCCGCTTCGGATCGGGTTCGAAGGTGCTGTCGAGCAGCGCTCTTGTGTAGGGATGCTTGGGCGCCGCGGTGCTCGGCAGCACTTCGACGATGCGGCCGAGATACATGACCAGGATCTGGTCGCAGAAATAGCGCACCAGTCCGAGATCGTGGGAGATGAACAGATAGGTCAGCCCGAGATCCTGGCGCAGCCGCTCCAAGAGCGACACGATCTGCGCCTGCACCGAAACGTCAAGTGAAGCCGTCGGCTCGTCGAGCACCACCAGCGACGGGTTGAGCGCCAGGGCACGTGCGATGCCGATACGCTGCTTCTGGCCGCCCGACAACTGATGTGGATAGCTTGCCGCCAGCGCGCTGTTCAGACCGACCATGTCGAGCAGCGATGCGACGGTCTCATCGGCGGATCTTGGCATTGCGCCCTGGACGCGGAACGGTTCGAGCAGCGCGTCCCGGATCGAGTAGCGCGGATCGATCGCCGAATAGGGATCCTGGAACACCAGTTGCATGCGCTGGCGCAGGCGACGCATGTCTTGCCGCGACAGCGATGCCATGTCGACACCGTCGAACGTGACCTGCCCCTCGCTGGGCGTGATCAGGCGCAGCACCAGCCGCGCCAGCGTTGACTTGCCGCAGCCGGACTCGCCGACGACTCCGAGGATCTGACCTTTCTTCAACGCGAAAGAAACGTTGCTGACGGCATGGAACGTCTTGCGCTTGCGCAACAGCCCGCCATCACTGAAACGGCGGCTGAGCCCGTTGACGGTGAGAAGATCGCTCATGCTGCCTCCGCCACGTGGCAGGCCACGCCATTGCCGCTGACGCCTATGCGCAGCTCGGGGATCTCGATGCGGCAGCGGTCGGCGACACGGGCGCAGCGCGGATTGAACCTGCAGCCCGGCGGCTGTGCTGCGGCACTCGGGACCACGCCTGGGATGGCGCTCATCGTGCCGCGCGCCATATAGTGCCTGGGGATGCAGCGGATCAGCGCCTGTGTGTAGGGATGACGCGGTTGCGCGAAGAGTGCGTCGACCTCGGCCAGCTCGACCACGCGGCCGCAATACATCACGGCCACCCGGTCGCAAGCCTGGGCGACGACGCCCATGTCGTGGGTGATCAGGATCAGGCCGAGGCCGCGCTGCCGCACCAGGTCGACGAGGATCTGCACGATCTGCGCCTGCACCGTGACGTCGAGGGCCGTGGTCGGCTCGTCGGCGATCAGAAGCTCCGGGTCGCCGGCAAGCGCCATGGCAATGACGATACGCTGTTTCATGCCGCCGGAGAGCTGGTGCGGAAACAGGTCGTAGACCGAGGCGGGATCGGGAATGCGCAGGTCGGCCATCAATTCCAGGCTTTTTGCCCGCGCCGCACTCCGGCCAAGGCCGAGATGCAGGCGTGCGGCCTGATCGATCTGCGGCCCGATCCGCATCATCGAATCGAGCGAAGTCATCGGGTTCTGCGTAATCAGCGCGATGCGCCCGCCGCGCAGCCTCCGCATCTGCCGCTCCGGCAGCCCGACGAGATTGGTGCCGTCAAAGCGGATGGTGCCGGCAGCGACCTGGCCGCCGATGCGCGGCAACAATCCCATGATCGCGGTTGCCGTCAGCGACTTGCCCGAACCAGATTCACCGACGATGCCGAGGATTTCGCCACGGTCGACGCTGAGCGTGACTTGGTCGACCGGCGCGAAGGCACCAAAGCTGATGCGCAGCATTTCCAGATCCAGCAGCATCGTTACGCCTCCCTGAACTTGGCGCGGACATCGAGCGCAGCGATCACCGCGTCGCCGAACAGGTTGATGAAGACGACCGTCAGCGCCACGGCGAGACCGGGAAGCAGGATCACCCAGGGCGCAATGAACAGCTGGGCCGTGCCGGAACTCATCATTGCGCCCCAGCTCGGTGTCGGCGGCTGGGCGCCCAGACCGAAGAAGCCGAGAGTTGCCTCGAGAATGATCGCATCGCCGGTTGCCAGCATCGCCGCCACCAGCACCGGCGCCAGCGCGTTGGGCAGGAGATGCGAGAACAGGACGTGGGCGTGGCCGGCGCCCAGACTGATTGTCGCCTCGACGTAGGTTTCGCTCTTCAGCGACATGATCTGGGTTCGCGTCAGTCGGGTGAACTGCGCGAGGTAGGCGATGGCGATGGCGATCACCACGCCTTCCAGCCCGGGCCCGATGATCGCCACCAGCATCAGCGCGATCAGGATTTCTGGGAACGACCATGTCAGGTCGATCACCGTCATGACGATGCGGTCGAAGGTGCCGCCGAAATAGCCGCAGGTGGCGCCGAGGACGAGGCCGAGCGCCACGGAGATGCCGATCGCTGTGATGCTGACCGAGAGCGAGGTGCGGGCCCCGGTGATCATCCGCGACAGCACATCGCGTCCGAACTCGTCGGTGCCGAACAGATGCGTCAGCGACGGCGCCTGGTTCATGATGCCCAGGTCCTGCTGGTCGTAGGGATATGGCGACAGCCACGGCGCAAACAGCGCGCCGATGACCAGAAGCAGCAGAAACGCTCCCGATATGCCGCCCTTGAAGGTCGAGACGGCCTTGAGCATTGCCAATGCACGATGTCTGATCATGCCCGTGCCTCGCGCTGGCGTGGATCCATCGCCGCCTGGACGATGTCGCCGATCAGGGCGCCGATGATGACGGCCATGGCCAGCATGAGAAGACAGCCCTGAACCAGCGGGTAGTCTCGCTGATTGAGCGCCCGGATCAGCAGCGAGCCGAGGCCGGGACGGGCGAAGACATATTCGATCGTCACGGCGCCTCCCAAAACCCAGCCGATGCGCAGGCTGAGGATGGTGACGACCGGAACCATGGCGTGGCGCAGCACATGCCGCAGCTGGATGATGAAGGGCGGCAGCCCCTTGGCGTGCAGCAGTGTCACGAAATCCTGCCTGGAGGTCTCGATCATGGCGATCCGCGTAACGCGGGCCACGAGTGCGATACCGCCGAGGCCGGCGGCGATGGTCGGCAGGATGAGCGAACTCCAGCCGCGCGCGCCCGACACCGGGACCCAGCCGAGCCAGACCGCGAAGACAAGGATCAGCAGCAGGCCGAGCCAGAAGCTTGGCACCGTCGAGCCGAGCAGAATAAAGCCGGTGATCGAGTCGTCGACGCGGGTGCCCTGATAGCTCGCCGCGATCACGCCGGCAGCGATGCCGGTCAGCGTCGAAAACAGTAGTGCTGCGATGCCCAGCTCGAGGCTGTAGGGCAGGTTCCGGGCGATCAGGGCGCTGACCGGGCGCCCCTGGATGATCGAGGTGCCCAGGTCGCCGGTCAGCAGCCGCCCCATCCAGGTGACATATTGCTCGATCAGGCTGCGGTCGAGACCGTACTTCGCCGCAATCTGCAGGCGCTGCTCCGGCGTCGAGCCGGCGCGCATGAGATTGTCGATGGGGTCACCCGGCACCAGATGGATGATGAAGAACACCACCAGTGAGACGACAAAGAAGACAGGCAGCAGCAGGACGAGCCGCCTCAAGGTGAAGCCGATCATGACGTTCTGCCGACCCGCTCAGCCAATGACCTTGATGTCGACGGCCGTTGCCTGCACCAGCTGCGTGCCACGCAGCTTTGCCGGCACATCGAGCATGGTCTTGTTGAACGCGTAGTTCTGAACCGGCTCGTGGATCGGTACAAACAGGAAGTTGCCGATCAGGTTCTCCTGATACTTCCTGAAATTGGCCACCCGCTCGTCCTGCGTCTTCGACTGCTGCATGGCGACGTTGCGAAGCTCCTGCGATTTCTCGTCCTGCCACCCGGAGGAGTTCGGATAGGGAATGTTGGTGGTGCTGAAGAACCAATCGAGAATGTCGGCGTTGTTCCAGCCATACTGACGCACCGCGAGCTGATGCTGGCCCTTCTTGAGCTGGTCGACGACCGTCGTGCTGTCGAAGATGTCGATCTCGACAACCATGCCGATTGCCTTGAGCTGCGCCTGGACGATCTCGGCAGTACGTTTGATCGCCGTCTCCGACTGCGCCGTCAGCTTGATCTTCAGCGGCTTGCCGCCCTTGACCCGGATGCCGTCATCACCTCGCTGCCAGCCGGCCTTGTCCAGAAGCTCGTTGGCCTTGGCCAGGTCGTGGTGGATTTCCAGCTTGGGATCGATCTTGGATTCCACCAGCGTGCTGATGAGGAACTGGTGCGCTTCGAGGCCTATGCCGTTGAAGACGCTCTTGAGGATGGCGCCCTGGTCGACCGCCAATGCGGTTGCCTGGCGCACGGCGGCGTCGCCGAACGGCTCGGCTCGGGTGTTGAACGCGAGATAGGTGATCCCGAAGCCAGGCAGGCTCCGGAAGTCCAACATCTCTTCCGCCTGAAGTTGCGGCAGGAACTGGTCCGGCACGCCGAGCAGCAAGCCGACGCCGCCTGTCTTCAGTTCGAGGAAGGCCGTCGAGGCGTCGGGAATTTCGCGCAGGGTCAGCCGCTTGACGTGCGGTGCTCCCTTGTTGTCCGAGAGGTCGCTGCCCCAGCTGTAGTCCTCATTGGCGACCAGCACGGTTTCCTGTCCGACGGCAAAGCTCTCGAACGTGAAGGGTCCGGTTCCGACGGCCTCGGTCACGCCAAAATTGTCGCCGGCCGCGTCGTAGGCCTTGGGAGACGGGATGCCCATGAAGGACGATGCCAAATTGTAGATCAGATTTGGCTCCGCCCGCTTCATGACGAAGCGAACAGTATGGTCGTCGACGACCTCGACACGGTCGACGGCGTCGACAAGGTACTCGTTCGGGCTGCCTTTGAACTTGGGGATCCACCACGCTATGGTCGCGGCATTGAACGGTTCACCATCATGAAAGCGAACGCCTTGCCGCAACTTGAAGGTCCAGGTCATACCGTCGGGACTGTTCTCCCAGGATTCGGCGAGGTGGGGATGATAGCTCTGGTCGACATCCTGCTCGATCAGCCGGTCGTAGATCAGGGTCGCGACGGTGCTGAGCAAGGTGGCGCGAATTGGATCGTGATGAGGGGCGCCGATTTCGGCACTGCCGAGAGCAAACACGGCCTCCGGTTCTGATGCTCGCGCCGAATATCCCCCAGCCAGGCCGAGGCCCGCGGCCAGCGTGACCACCGATACCGAAGCAAGAAACCCACGTCGATTCATGTTCAACCTCCCCTTGGAAAATCGGCAAAAGCCCGCCATGCCGCGGAAGCAGCATTTTCTCGACAACAGACAAGAATTCGCGATGTGGCATGGTCATGCGACCTGAGCCAGATGCGCGTCGTTTCCTCCCGGTTGCTGTGCGGTACTGGCAATATCCAGCGGCTCAGCAACGTTTTTCTTCCCCGCTCCTCAACGAGGGTGCGTTCAAGCTATTTTGAAAAAAAACAAACGTCAATCGATTCTGTGATAGAATTCTTACAAGAAATCCCGCCCCGCACAGGGAGAGCAAAATGACGGAATCGGTTCGCCGCAGGCTGGTCGAAAGCCTGGCTACCGCCACCAATGCCGAAAAGGCGCTCGCCAACTACATGCTGGCAAATCTCAACGGCGTGCCGTTCGAGACCTCGGCAACCTTGGCCGCCAAGGTCGGCGTCAGCGAGCCGACTGTTGGGCGATTCTGTCGGACGCTGGGTTACGCCCGCTTCAAGGACCTCAAGGAGGATCTCCGCGACAACATTGGCACCCAGCCCTGGTTGGCCGGCGACCGCCTGAAGGAATTCCGGGACCGCAGCCAGAACGGCGATGCGCTGGCCCGCAGCCTTGAGCTGGAGATCGCCGCCCTGCTCAGGATCTATGAGCTCGCCAACACCAAGGAATGGGCCCGCGCCGTCAAGCGCCTGGCCAACACACCGCAACTGTTCGTCGCAGGTTTCCAGACCGAGCGCGGCATCGCCCAGTACTTCGCCAACCAGCTGCAGTATCTGCGCCCGGGCGTCCAGCTCGCCGACATTGCCGGCGGCAACTTCTCGGAGATCCTGCTGAGCCCGCCGAAATCGACATGCCTGGTGATCTTCGAGGCCCGCCGCTACTCGCGCCTCAACCTGCTCCTGGCGCAGGAGGCCAAAAAGGCGAAGATCCCGATCACGCTGGTCACCGATGCTTTCTGCGACTGGGGCCGCGACCTTGCCGACGAGATGTTCGTCGTGCCGACCGAATTCGGCATGTTCTGGGAATCGACGGCGCAAATGGCCAGCCTCGGCAACCTGCTGATCAACGGCATCTTCAACGAGCTCGGCGAGGCGATCGAAGGACGCATGAACAGGGTCTCGGAACTGCACGGCAAGATCACCGGCTATGTCGGCGACTAAGTCGCATTCGGCGGCCGAGATCGATAGACGGCACTTACTTTCGGTGCCTTGCGCCGTGCGGTTTCAAGCTTGCGGCGTCACCTGTCCCAGAATCCAGTCGAAGAGCTGGTTGGTCAGCTGGCCCGCCGCCTTTCGCTCGGGAACGACGAAGTAGTAGCTCTTTTCGGTCTGCAGCGGCATGTCGAGCACGACCTGCAGCTTGCCGTCGCGCAATTCGCTTTCGACGAGATAGCGCGGCAGCAAAGCCACCCCCAGGCCGGCGACGGCAGCCTCGATCAGCATGGTAAACTGGTCGAAGCGATGGCCCTGATAGGCGCCTTGCGCCTCGACGCCGGCGGCCTGGAACCAGCTCGCCCAGGCCTTGGGCCGCGTCGCCATGTTGAGCAACGGCGTATGCGCCAGCGCCTCGGGCGAGCTGATGTCGCGTCCGGCAAGGAACTCCGGGCTGGCCGCCGGCACGATCACCTCGCGGCAGATGTAGCGGCACACGGCGTTTGCCCAGACCGGCTGGCCGTAATGGATCGCCGCGTCAAAACCCTGTTCCTCCAGGTCGAACTGCTCCGCGCGCGACACCACGTTGAGCGCAATGCCGGGGTGGGTCTTCAGGAAGCCCGGCAGCCGCGGCACCAGCCAGCGGCTGCCGAAGGTCGGCAAGGTGGCAAGGCTGAGCAACGACGCGCCAGAGCTGGCCATCGCCCTCAGCATCGCCGCTTCGCCCTGTTCGAGCAGTTTTCGCGCGTCGGGCAGGAATTTCTGGCCGGCCGCCGACAGCACAACGCGCTGGCGAACCCGTTCGAACAGAAGCAGGCCGAGTTGCGCCTCGAGATCGCGGATCTGCCGGCTGATCGCGCTCTGCGAAAGGTTGAGCTCGCGCCCGGCCAGCGTGATGTTGCCATGGCGGGCGGCGGCCTCGAAGGCTTGCAGCTTGCCCAGGTCGGGAAGGAGCGTGCGCGCAGCAGTCATTCGGTTTCCGCATCAACTTAGATGGATTCAGCACAATTCAGCGTCGACGGAACCGGATATAGCACTGTTGAAGCATGAAGTCGCCCATGCCACATGTGAAAACAGAGGGTTCGAATGTCTCCGTCTCCCTTCATGTCGCCCGATGCCATCCGCGCCGCCTTCTCGGCCGCCATGTCGGCGATGTACCGCGACGAGGTGCCCGCCTACGGCACGCTGATGGCCCTGGTCGCCGACGTCAACGAATCGACCCTCGCCAGCCAGCCCGAGCTGCGCGCCAGCCTGGAAGCGACCGAGACGCTCGACCGCATCAGCGAGGAGCGCCACGGCGCCATCCGCTTGGGCACCGAAGCCGAGCTTGCCATGATGCGGCGTGTCTTCGCCGTCATGGGCATGTTCCCGGTCGGCTATTACGATCTCAGCGAAGCTGGCGTGCCGGTGCACTCCACTGCCTTCCGCCCGGTCGGCGAAACCGCGCTCAACATCAACCCGTTCCGGGTGTTCACCTCGCTGCTGCGGCTCGACCTGATCGCCGACGAAGACCTGCGCGCCACCGCCGAACAGACTTTGGCCCGCCGGCAGATTTTTACCGATGCAGCATTGACGCTCGTCGACAAAGCCGAACGCGACGGCGGCCTGTCTCACGACGATGCCGGCCGGTTCGTTGCCGAGGTGCTCGACACCTTCCGCTGGCACAATGAGGCAAGCGTCGACCAGGCGCTCTACGCGAGGCTGCACGATGCGCACCGCCTGATCGCCGACGTCGTCTCGTTCAAGGGCCCGCACATCAACCATCTGACGCCGCGCACGCTGGATATCGATGCGGTGCAGGACCAGATGCCGTCGCGCGGCATCGTGCCCAAGGCCGTCGTCGAGGGTCCGCCCAGCCGCGCCTGCCCCATCCTGCTGCGCCAGACCTCGTTCAAGGCCGTCGAAGAGCGTGTCTCGTTTCCTGACGAAAACGGCACTCTCCAGACCGGCTCGCACACAGCGCGCTTCGGCGAGATCGAGCAGCGCGGCATAGCGCTGACGCCAAAGGGGCGATCGCTTTACGACAAGCTGCTGAACCAGGCCCGCGCCTCGGTGCGCCCTGCTCCCGACGGCTCGAATGCCGACGTCTACCGCGATGCACTCGCCCAGAGCTTCGCCGACTTCCCTGATGACTGGAACGCCATACGCAAGGCCGGGCTCGGCTACTTCCTCTACACCGTCAACGATACGGTTCAAGGTGCACGCGGCAACGACATCGAAGCCCTTGTTGAAGCAGGCGCGGTGCGTTTCGACGCCATCGTCTACGAGGACTTCCTGCCCGTCTCCGCCGCCGGCATCTTCCAGTCCAATCTGGGCGACGACGCCGTGCAGGAGTTCACTGCCAGCCCCAACCAGCGGCTGTTCGAAAAGGCGCTCGGCGCCGCCGTGCTCAACGAGTTCGATCATTATGCCGGCATCGAGCGGGCATCGATCGAGCGCTGCCTGGCGACGCTGAAGGCGTTTTCGGACGCAGCCTGATGGTGGCGCGCGAACACATCGACAATCTCGGTGCCCTGCTCGGCGCAGGCGGGCTTCTGACCGACCAAGCCGACATGGCCGGCTACGAAAAGGGCGCACGTTATGACAGCGGACGCGCCGCCTTCGTCGCGCGGCCCGGCTCGACGGAAGCAGTCTCGGAAGTCGTCGCTTATTGCGCGCGCCATGCCATTCCGCTGGTGCCGCAGTCCGGCAACACCGGGCTCGTTGCCGGCTCGACTCCGGACCACAGCGGCACCCAGGGCGTGCTCAGCCTCGATCGCCTGCACTCGACCTTCGAACTCGACCTCGACAACCGCACGCTGCGCGTCGATGCCGGCTTCCGCTTGTCCGAAATCAACACCCGGCTCGAACCGCATGGCCTGTTCTTCCCGATCGATCTTGGCGCCGACCCAATGGCCGGCGGCATGGTCGCAAGCAACACCGGCGGCGCGCGTTTCCTGCGCTTCGGCGACGTTCGCCGCAACACGCTTGGCCTCAAGGTGGTGCTCGGAGATGACGCCGGCACCGTTGTCGATCTCAGCGCCGGACTGCGCAAGGACAACACCGGCGTCGACTGGAAGCAGCATTTCATCGGCACGGCAGGTGCGTTCGGCGTCATCACCGAATGCATCTTCAATCTGGAAAGGTTGCCACAGCAGGTGGCGACAGCCTATCTGGTGCCGCGCTCGTCAGAGCATGTGACCGTCCTGCTCAACGCCATGGAAGAGCGCCTCGGCACCTATCTCAGCGCCTTCGAAGGCATGTCGGGCGAAGCGATCAAGCGTACGCTCGGCCATGTCGAGGCGCTGCGCAATCCGTTCCCGGGCGGCGCAGTTCCCGAGTTCGTCATCCTCGCCGAGGTTTCCAGGTCATGGTCGCCGCGCGAGGCCGAACAGCCGCTCAACGCAGTACTCGAAGAGGTGCTGGCTGACATCTGGAGCCTGCCGGCAGAGCCGCTGGGCGACGCCTTCGTCGGCCCCGCACACGAAATGTGGGCGCTGCGCCACGCCCTGTCAGAAGGCGTGAAGTCGTCGGGCTATGTCGTCGGCCTCGATCTGTCGTTCCGCCGCGGCGAGCTGATGCGCTTTCGCCAGCGCATGAGCGACCTGCTCGCCGTGGAATTCCCTGCTGTCGCCATCTGCGATTTCGGCCATGTCGGCGACGGCGGCGTGCATTTCAATCTTGTTGTGCCGAAGCTGGCGGATGGGACGAACGACATGGCAACCGCTGAGGCGCTGCGCGACCGGGTGATTTCGGTCGCCGTCGAACAGCATGGCGCGAGCTTCAGCGCCGAACACGGCCTCGGACGCCGCAACCAGCATTTCTACGATCGCTACACGCCGGAAAAACTGAAATCGATGGCCGCACAGCTGAAACAGACGGTCGCCCCCGCCCCGATCGGCACCGCCCGGCTGGGCTGAACATGGCGCGCCACGCCACAACGACACACAAAAGGACAAGAAGATGACGATAACAAACGAAACCGCCGCCCTTCTGGAGCGCCTGGGCGTAACCGCAACCGCCTTCACTGGCGGCGACCTGATCGTGCGCAGCCCGGTTACCGGTGACCAGATCGGCGCGCTCAGGTCGATCTCATCGGCCGAGGCGGAAGCCGCCATTGCGCGCGCCGACAATGCCTTCAAATCCTGGCGCAACGTGCCGGCGCCGAAGCGCGGCGAGCTGGTGCGCCTGCTCGGCGAGGAGCTGCGCGCTGCAAAGGCCGATCTCGGCCGCCTGGTCTCGATCGAGGTCGGCAAGATCCCGTCCGAGGGTCTTGGCGAGGTTCAGGAAATGATCGACATCTGCGACTTCGCCGTCGGCCTGTCGCGCCAGCTCTATGGCCTGACCATCGCCACCGAACGTCCCGGCCATCGCATGATGGAAACCTGGCATCCGCTCGGCGTCGTCGGCGTAATTTCCGCCTTCAACTTCCCGGTCGCGGTGTGGTCGTGGAATGCAGCACTCGCCTTCGTCTGCGGCAACTCTGTTGTCTGGAAGCCGTCGGAAAAGACGCCGCTGACAGCCCTTGCCTGCCAGGCGATCTTCGAACGTGCTGCCAGGCGCTTTGGCGCGGATGCGCCGGAGGGACTGTCGCAGGTGCTGATCGGCGACCGCGCCATCGGCGAAGTGCTTGTCGACCACCCCAAGGTGCCGCTGGTCTCGGCCACCGGCTCGACCCGCATGGGCCGCGACGTCGGTCCGCGCCTGGCCAAACGTTTTGCCCGTGCCATCCTCGAGCTCGGCGGCAACAATGCCGGCATCGTCTGCCCGTCGGCCAATCTCGACATGGCTTTGCGCGCCATTGCCTTCGGCGCCATGGGCACTGCCGGCCAGCGCTGCACCACCATGCGCCGCCTGTTCGTCCATGACAGCGTCTACGACCAGCTCGTGCCGCGCCTGAAGAAGGCCTATCAGAGCGTTTCGGTCGGAAGCCCGCTGGAGAGCTCGGCCCTTGTCGGCCCGCTGATCGACAAGGCTGCCTTCGACGGCATGCAGAAGGCGCTCAAGCACGCCGCCGAAAGCGGCGGCGAAATCACCGGCGGCAACCGTGTCGACCAGGGCCATGACGGCGCCTATTACGTCAAGCCGGCGCTTGTCGAGATGCCGGGCCAGGTCGGCCCGGTTCTGGAAGAGACTTTTGCGCCGATCCTCTATGTCATGAAGTATTCCGACTTCGACGCCGTGCTCGAGCTGCACAATGCTGTCGGCGCCGGCCTGTCGTCGTCGATCTTCACGCTCGACCTGCAGGAGGCCGAACGTTTCCTCTCGGTCGAGGGTTCGGACTGCGGCATCGCCAACGTCAATATCGGCACCTCGGGTGCGGAGATCGGCGGCGCGTTCGGCGGCGAGAAGGAGACCGGCGGCGGCCGCGAGAGCGGTTCGGATGCTTGGAAGGCCTATATGCGCCGCGCCACCAACACGGTGAACTACTCCAAGGCACTCCCCCTCGCACAGGGCGTCAGCTTCGACATCGACTGACGACGCGACTAGCTGCGGCGATGGCATCGGCCACGCCGCAGCCGCCGCATGACACCAGGCGCTGTCCGCGAAAGCGGGCGGCGCAATCGGCCCTCGGCTCGATGTCATGACCGGGCCAATCTCCCCGACAACCTGCAGCCACGGACGCCTGCCGATGCTCAGCACCCCACACATGCCGCATTCAAACGGGCCGCATTCCCATGGACCGCGCTCGCATGGGCTGTGGCAAGCGACGGCGCCGGCGGCACCGGCAACGACGGCGCTCGCCGGGCACGTCTCGACCGAGATCGTCATCGTCGGCGGCGGCTATACCGGCATGTCTTGCGCGCTGCATCTTGCCGAAGCCGGCCGCCGGGTGGTGCTGCTGGAAGCCAGAGAGATCGGCTTTGGCGGCGCCGGCCGCAATGTCGGGCTGATCAATGCCGGCCTGTGGCTCGCACCTGACGACGTCTCAGCGGCGCTTGGGCGCGACCATGGCGAACGGCTGCTCAAGCTGCTCGGCGACGGGCCGGCTGAGGTCATGGCGCTGATCGACAGGCATGGCATCGACTGCGAGCTGGAACGCAACGGCACGCTGCATTGCGCGGCCGGCGCTTCGGGCCTCGCCGAGATCAGGGAGCGCGAGGCGCAGTGGCAAAAGCGTGGCGCGCCGGTCAGGGTGCTCGATGCCGCAGAAACCGCGGCACGGCTCGGCACCTCGGCCTATCTCGGCGCGCTCCATGACGCACGCGCCGGAACGCTGCAGCCGCTGGCCTATGCGCGCGGACTGGCAACCGCTGTCGTCAAGGCGGGTGTGATGCTGCATACGTCCAGCCCAGTCACGACAGCCGAGCGCAAGGACAAGCGCTGGCGCCTGACCACACCAGGTGGCAGCGTCGACGCCGACTGGGTGGTCGTTGCCACCGATGCCTACAGCGCCGGGCCCTGGCAGATGGTGCGCACCGAGCAGGTCCACCTGCCCTATTTCAACCTGGCGACCCAGCCGCTCTCGCCGGAGCTGCTGCGCAAGGTCCTGCCAGGACGCGAAGGCGTGTGGGACACCAAGACAATCCTGTCCTCCTTCCGGATGGATCGCGCCGGGCGACTGGTGTTCGGCAGCGTTGGCGCGCTGCGCAATTCCGGCACGGCCATCCACAAGGCCTGGGCCCGCCGCGCCCTGGCCAAGCTCTACCCCGAACTTGGCGACATCACCTTCGAGCACGAATGGTACGGCCAGATCGGCATGACCGGCGACGCGATCCCGAGGCTGCACACATTCGGCCCCAACGCCGTCGGCTTTTCCGGCTACAACGGCCGCGGCATCGCCCCCGGAACGGTGTTCGGCCGCGAGCTGGCGCTGCTGATATCAGGCGAAAAGACCTACGCCGACCTGCCCCTGCCGGTCTCCGAAGTTACATCAGCGCCGTTCCGCCGGAGCCGCGAGGCCTGGTACGAAGCGGGAGCCCAGGTCGCCCATCTGGTCTAACAGCAGTCGTGCAGCGCTGACAAAGCGCATGCCAACCGCATGCACAGCTCGCAGCGACAGGTTGCCCCCAGCCTTCATCCTGAGACCGGGTTGACGATGCCATCGGCGTCTGTTGCTCCACAAGGGCGATCTGCGGCGGCCCTCGATCGTCTAGCCGCGGTTCGCCAGCCGCTCGCCGACCAGCGTCGTCCAGTAGCTGATACCATGGACGATGGCGCCGTCGTTGAAGTCGTAGGCGGGGTTGTGAAGGCCGGCGGAGTCGCCGTTGCCCAGCCAGATCATGGCGCCGGGGCGCTTTTCGAGCATATAGGAGAAGTCCTCCGCGCCCATGGTGCACTGGCAGTTGCCATTGACCTTGTCCGCACCGACTACGTCGGAGGCGACTGAAATCGCTGCCTTGGTCATTTCAGGGTCGTTGACGGTTACCGGATAGCCAGGGCGCCAGTCGATCTCGGCCTGGGCTTCGAAGAGGCGCGCGGTGTTGGCGACGATATCCCGGAAACGCTGCTCGACGGCCTTGCGTGTCTCAGGGTTGATCGTGCGGATCGTGCCGCCGACGACGGCCTGCTCGGGAATGACGTTGAGTGCAGCCTCGCTGCCACCCGCGAGATAGGTCACCGAAACGACGACCGGGTCGAAAGGATCGACGTTGCGCGAGGCGATCGACTGCAGCGCCGTCACCAGATGCGCCGCGATCAGGACCGGATCGCGCGATTCATGCGGGGACGCGGCATGCGAGCCCTTGCCGTTCAGCTTGACCACGAAGCGGTCGGCAGCGGCCAGCATCGGACCGGGCTTGATCGCAAACGAGCCGACTGGCAGGCCCGGCTCGTTGTGCATGCCGAAGACCTCCTCGATGCCGAAACGTTCGAGCAGGCCTTCCTCGAGCATGACGCGACCGCCGGCGCCGCCCTCTTCCGCTGGCTGAAAGATCAGCACGGCAGTGCCGGCAAAATCCCTGGTCGAGGCCAAGTGACTTGCTGCACCGAGCAGCATCGCCGTGTGGCCGTCATGACCGCAGGCATGCATCTTGCCCGGGTTCTTCGACGCATGGACCAGATTGGTCTGCTCGGCGATCGGCAGCGCATCCATGTCGGCGCGCAGGCCGATGGTGCGGCCGGCGCCCAGCTTTCCCTTCACCACCGCCACGACGCCGGTCTTGGCGATACCGGTGACGACCTCGTCGCAGCCGAAGGACTTCAACTTGTCGGCGACGAAGGCCGATGTCTCGGGCAGATCGAACAGGAGCTCGGGATTCTGGTGCAGGTGGCGGCGCCACTGCCCGGCTTCTTCCGCAATCGTCTCGATCGTCTGTACCGACATTCTTTTTCCTCTCAGGCGGCTGAATCTGAAGCGTCGGCGACCGGCGGTCATCGACCTCGCCTTCGTTCACGTCTTTGACGCCCTAGGACGAAACGCTTGCCTTCACAAGACGCCAGTGCCACTGACGGGCAAAAGCCACGAAAGACGGTTCACCATGCCCGTGATTGAACAGATCGCCCAGTTCGCCCCAGATCTCACCGCGATACGCCAGGATTTCCACCAGCATCCCGAGCTCGGCTTCGAGGAGCATCGCACCTCGCAGCGTGTGGCGGATCTGCTCACCAGCTGGGGCGTCACTGTCGAGCGCGGCATCGGCGGCACCGGCCTCGTCGGCATCATCGAGGGCAACAGGCCGGGGCGCAGCATCGGCTTGCGCGCCGACATGGACGCCCTGCCGATGGACGAGTTGACCAACTTGCCCTACGCCTCGAAGAACCCGGGCGTGTTCCACGGCTGCGGCCATGACGGGCACACCACCATGCTGCTGGGTGCGGCGCGCTATCTCGCCGGAAACCGCGACTTCGCCGGCCGCGCCGTGCTGATCTTCCAGCCGGCGGAGGAAGGCCTCGGCGGCGCGCGCGCCATGCTGCGCGACGGCCTGTTCGACCGCTTCCCCTGCGACGAGCTCTACGGAATGCACAATTCGCCCTATCAGGGCCATTCCCAGCTGACGATCCGGCCGGGTAAGGCGCAGGCCGGCGCCAGCTTCTTCGACATTACGATCCATGGCCGCGGCAGCCACGGCGCCATGCCCCAGGCCAGCCGTGATCCGATCACCATCGGCTCCGGCCTGATCAAGGAGATGCAGGAGATCGTCTCGCGAAACACCGACCCGACGCATCCCGCCGTCGTTTCGGTGACGCAGTTCCACGCCGGCTCCGCCTACAACGTCATTCCGGAAACCGCAGTGCTGCGCGGCACCTTCCGCTATTTCCACGACGCTGACGGCGAACTGATCGAAAACCGCATCCGCAAGCTGTGCGCCGGCTTCGCACTCGCCCACGAAATCGACATTGTCGCCGACATCCGCAATATCTTCGACGTGCTGTCGAACGATCCGGAGCGGGTCGACAACCTCATCGAGGTGGCCCAGGAGATCGTCGGCGACAAGGCGCAGCCGAGCGCCGAACTGACGATGGGATCGGAGGACATGGCCGATCTCCTGCGCGTCGTTCCGGGTGCCTTCTTCAATCTGGGGCATGGCGGAACCGTTCCGCTGCACAATTCCGGATTTATTTTTGACGACACGATCCTGCCTGTCGGCGCCAGCCTGTTGGCCCGGCTGGTCGAGGTGCGCGGCGCCGCCTGAGCGCGGCCGCACCAACAAAATCAATTTCTTGATCTGAGGACTTCGCTCGATCCCGACATCGCTGCCGGGATGGGCGGAGCTTTGCCTGTGCGATCCGCGATGCCACCGGGCCGGCGGCATCGGAAAGTCGGCTCATTTTTTAGCTTGACCGAATGAACGGACGAGAGCATTAGTTGCATAAAGTGGAACTTGAGTTCCATTTAATGGAACGACTCGGAGGAGAAATGTCGGTCCTGAACAACGCCGCGGATGTGCTGAGGTGCTTCGGCAACGACTGTCCCGACCTGACGGTTTCGGACGTCGTGCGCCTGCTGGGTATGCCCAAAGCCAATGCATCGCGCCTGTTGAAGGCGATGCGCGAGGCGAACATGCTGGAGACGATCGGCGACAGCCACCGGCACCGCCCGGGTCGTCTGATGCTCGACCTCGCCGCCGCCTACCGCCGTTCTTCGCTTTTGATCGGCCGCGCCAGTGAAGTGGTGGCCGAAGCCAGCGCCACCTTCGGGCACACCGGCTACATCTCCGTCCGCGACGGTAAGGAGGTGACCGCCGTCGCCGACTTCCAGGGCACCAACGCGCTGCGCGTCGTCAGCAACATCGGCCGGCGCCTGCCCGCCCATCTCAGCGCAACCGGCCGCTCGCTTCTGGCGCGGCTCGGCGAGGAAGCAGTGCATGCGCTCTACGCCGGCCACAGCGCGCTGCATGATCTGGGCGAGCAGCTCTCGAAAGTGCGGAACCAGGGCTTCGCCTATTCGAGCCAGGAAGCCACACCCGGCGTCGACGCCATCGCGATTTCGGTCGCCGACCCCCGCACCGACGAAGCCGTCAGCCTCTGCATCGTCTACCCCCACGCACTCGTCGACACCAAAGGCCGTGACGAGATGATCGCCGCCCTCGCCAAAGGGGCCGCCCGCATAGCCGAGGACCTGGGCGACAGCGCCTTCGTCGCCCCCCGGATCTGAAGAAAAGGACATCAGTAATGAGTGATCTGCCCAACCGCTGGCGCGTGGGGTTCGACATTGGTGGAACCTTCACCGACTTCGTGCTCTATGACAGCCAGAACCATTCCGTCACGCTGCACAAGCGGCTGACCACGCCGCACGACCCGTCCCAGGCCGCGTTGCTCGGCCTGCAGGAACTGCTGGATCTCAAGAGCATCAAGCACGCAGACGTCGGCGAGATCGTCCACGGCACGACGCTGGTCACCAACGCGGTCATCGAACGCAAGGGCGCGCCGGTCGGCCTGATCACCACGCGCGGCTTCCGCGACCTGCTCGAAATGGGCACCGAGCAGCGCTACGACATCTATGACCTGTTCGTCTCCTTCCCCGACCCCATGGTCAGCCGCGACCTGCGCCTCGAGGTCGACGAGCGCATGAATGCGTCGGGCAAGGTGGAAACCGCGCTCGACGAAGCACAGGTCCTGCAGGCGGCAAAGGCGCTGGTCGCGCAGGGTTGCGAGGCGGTGGCCATCGCCTTCATGCACTCCTATGCCAATTCGGCGCATGAGCGGCGCGCCGCCGACATCATCCGCGCCGCCTTCCCCGAGCTGTCGATCTCGATGTCGAGCGAAGTCGTCGCCGAAATGGGCGAGTACCAGCGCATTGTCACGACCTGCGCCAACGCCTTCGTTCAGCCCCTGATGCACCGCTATCTGACCAAGCTCGAGAAGTCGCTGCGCGGTGCTGGCTTTGCCGGCGCGCTCAGGCTGATGCATTCGGCCGGCGGCCTGATGTCGCTGGAAACCGCACGCGACTTCCCGATCCGGCTGCTCGAAAGCGGCCCGGCTGGCGGCGGCCTCGCCACCGCGCTGTTCGGCAAGGCGGCCGGCCTGTCCGACGTCATTTCTTTCGACATGGGCGGCACCACCGCCAAGGCCTGCATGATCGAGGACGGCCGCGCCGAGATCTCGCCGATGATGGAAGCCGCGCGCGTCCACCGCTTCGTCAAGGGTTCCGGCCTGCCGATCAAGGCTCCGGTCATCGAGATGATCGAGATCGGCGCCGGCGGCGGTTCGATCGCCGCCATCGACGACGTCGGCCTGCTGAAGGTCGGCCCGCATTCCGCCAGCTCCGATCCGGGCCCGGCCTGCTACGGCATGGGCGGCAAGCAGCCGACGGTCACCGACGCCAACCTCACGCTCGGCTATTACGACCCGAACTTCTTCCTCGGCGGTCGCATGAAGCTCGACCTCGAGGCCGCACGTGCAGCGATTGCGCGGGTGGCTGAACCGTTGAACCTGACCATCGAAGAAGCCGCGCTTGGCATCCACAAGGTGGTGGTCGAAAGCATGGCCTCGGCTGCCCGCGTACACCTTGTCGAACGCGGCAAGGATCCGCGCGAATACTCCATGGTCGGCTTCGGCGGCGCCGGTCCGGCCCATGCGGTCGACGTGGCACGTGCCATGGGCATCAGCTCCGTGCTGATCCCACCGGCATCAGGTGCGGCATCTGCCCTCGGCTTCCTTGCAGCCCCACTGTCCTTCGAGGGTGTGCGGTCGCTGCGTGTCGAGCTGAAGACTGGCTTTGACACGGACGCCGTCAATGGCGTGCTGACCGCCCTCGAAGACGAGGGACGGCACCAGCTGACCCGCTCCGGCATCGCGGCAGGCGACATTGTTGTCGAGCGCAGCGCCGACATGCGCCTCGTCGGCCAGATGCACGACATCAGCGTGGCGCTGCCCACGACGACTCTTGGCGAAGCCGATCTGCCGGCCATTCGCGAAGCCTTCGTCCGCGCCTACTCGGCCCGCTACGCCGAGCCTTTCGAGGGCGCGCGTTTCGAATCCGTCAACTTCCGCGTCCGCGTCGCCGGCCCGACGCCTCAGTTGTCGCTCACCGGCGCCACCGGCGGCGGCGATACTGCAGCTCGGATCAAGGGCCATCGCGTCTGCTGGTTCGACGAAGGCAAGTTCGAGACGGCCGTCTACGATCGCTACGCGCTGCGCAGCGGCGACACCATTGCGGGTCCGGCAATCATCGAAGAGCGTGAATCCACAACCGTTGTCGGCCCATCCGACAGCGTCACGATCGACGCCGGCCAGAACCTCTGCGTCCAGGTCGGCGCGCTCAAGGCCGCCGATGCGTTCGTCACCGACGACATGACCCGCGCCGAGGCTGTCGCCCGCATCAAGGGCGATCCGATCGGCCTCGAGATCATGTGGTCGCGTCTCGTCAACGTCGTTGAGGAGATGTGGCTTACCGTCTGCCGCACCGCCTTCTCGCTCGTCATCGCCGAGGCGCAGGATTTTGCCTGCGAGCTGCTCGACAAGGACGGCGAGACGCTGGCCCACAGCCCGCGCGCCATGCCGGTGTTCAACCTGACGCTGCCGCGCGCGGTCAAGGCCCTGCTGGAGCGCTATCCGGCCGATACGCTGAAGCCCGGCGACGTGCTGATCACCAACGATCCGTGGCTCTGCGCCGGTCACCTGTTCGACATCGCCATCGTCACGCCGGCCTTCCGCAATGGCAAGCTCGTCGGCCTGATGGGCACAGTCGGCCACGTCTCCGACATCGGCGGCACCAAGGACTCGCTGCATGCCCGCGAGATCTATGAAGAAGGCCTGCAGATCCCCCCGATGAAGATCTTCGAGGAGGGACGGCCCAACGAGACCCTGATCCAGCTCATCCGCCAGAACGTCCGCAACGGCGAACAGGTGCTGGGCGACATCTTCTCCTTCGTCGCAGCCAACAAGCTCGGCGCGGAACGTCTCGATGCCTTCATGCATGACTATGGCATGCATGACCTCGGTGCCCTCGCCGAAGTGGTGCAGGGCCTGTCGGAAAAGGCGATGCGCGACGCAATCCGCGCACTGCCCGATGGCGAGTACCGCTCGGTCATCACCAACAATCCGCTCGGCGAGACCATCACTTACCCCGTCCTGGTCAAGGTCGAAGGCGACAGCATCACTGTCGATTTCGACGGCGCCCCGCCGCAGTTGCCACAGGGTGGTCTCAACTCGACGCTGAACTATACCGCAGCCCATGCGACCTACCCGCTGAAGTGCATGCTGACGCCTGCGGTGCGCGGCAATGCCGGTTGCTATCGCCCGTTCACGGTGACGGCACCAGAAGGTTCGATCCTGAATCCGACATATCCGGCGGCCGTGAACCTGCGCACCCGCACCGGCTGGTATCTCGCGCCGAACATCTTCGCGGCCCTGTCGTCGGCCTCACCCGAAATGGTCCAATCCTTCACCGGGCTTGCGGTTGCGGCGAACGTCTACGGCCAGACCAAGGACGGGCAGTTCTATTCGGACATGCTCTTCTGCGGCGGCGGCCAGGGCGGCTCCGAGCGCGGCGACGGCCACTCCTCGCTGTTGTGGCCGACCTCGGCTGCCAACACCTCCATCGAGTTGATGGAAAGCCGCGTTCCAGTGCTGGTGCTGGAGAAGGCATTCCGCGCCGACAGCGGCGGTGCCGGCAAGATGCGCGGAGGCCTCGGCCAGGTCGTTCGCTTCCGCAAGCGCGAAGAGGACGGACTGGAGATGCTCGTCTCCGTCTACCCAGAAGGTGTCGACAACCCGATCGACGGCCTGTTCGGCGGCCAGGCCGGCGGTGGTGCCCGCGGCCGGGTGCTCTCCACCGACGGCCGCGTGCTGCGCGACTGCGGTACCGGCGAGTTGGTGTCACTGCATCGGACCGACCAGGTGGTCGAGCTCGTGCTCGCCGGCGGCTCCGGCTACGGCAACTCCGCCGAGCGTTCCCCGGCAGCGATCTCCCGCGACCTCGCGCTTGGCTTCGTCACGCCCGACCACGTCGCGCTCAACTACCGCCACGAACCGGGAACGTCCGGCACCGTGGCACCGCAGGAAAATGTGGCCTGGGCCTGACTGCCCCATCGAGATCCGGCGGCGCCCGGCCAACTGGCGCCGCCCATTTGCAATGACGACCAGACATTCGACAGGAGCAATGCAATGACCTCTGACCAGTTCAACATCTCGCGGCGCGGCCTACTGGCCCTCGCCGGCGTCGGCCTCGCCACCACGGTGTTCCCGCGTCAGCTCTTCGCCCAGTCCGGCGGCGTCCTGATCATCGCCGCCGGCCAGGACATCCCCAATTTCGACCCGCACACCGCGACCGGCTATTCCGCCTCGTTCTTCATGCGCAACGTCTATGACCCGCTGGTGCGCATCTCGGGCAACCCGCCGGTGCCCGCCCCCGGCATCGCCGAGAGCTGGACGGTCAGCCCCGACGGCACGGAATTCACCTTCGTCCTGAACAAGGCCGCCAAGTTCCACTCCGGCAATGCCGTTACGGCAGACGACGTCGTCTACTCCTTCGCCCGTGCGCTGAAGCTCGCCAAGGGCAACTCCTGGATGATCCGTGATATCGTCACCGCCGAGGGCGTGACGGCCGTCGACGCCGGCACGGTCAAGTTCAAGCTCACCGCCCCCTTCGCGCCGTTCCTGCAGGTTCTGCCCTGGATCTTCATCGTCGAGAAGGCGGTGGTCGAAGCCAATCTCGGCAGTGATTCAGGCGAAACCTATCTTATGACCAATACTGCCGGCTCCGGCCCATTCTCGGTTGCCCGCTTCGAGGTCGGCACACTCTATCAACTGGCCCGCGCGCCTGAGGCCTGGCAGGCCGGCGGCGGCAACCTCGAAGGCGTGATCTGGCAGATCGTCCGCGAAACCGCTACCCAGCGCCTGATGATCCAGCGCGGCGAAGCCCACATCGCCACCGACCTCACCAGCGAGGATATGGACGCGCTGAAGGACGCCTCGGGCGTCGTCAGCGTCATCGAGCCGGAATACCGCACCTTCTCGATCAAGATGAACACCCAGCACGGCCCCTGCGCCGACATCAACCTGCGCAAGGCGATCTCCTACGCCACCAACTACCAGGCGATCCTCGACGCCGCGGGTTATGCCGACCTGATGAAAGGCCCGCTGCCGATGGGCATCCTCGGCTTCGACGCCAACCTTGCCGCCTATGGCACCGACATGGCCAAGGCCAAGGAGTTCATGGCCAAGTCGGCCAAGCCGGAAGGCGGCTTCAAGCTCAAGATGTACCACGTCTCGGGTCTCGAGCAGCAGCGCCGCTGGGCGCTGATCATGCTCGACAGCCTCAAGCAGCTGAACATCGACCTCGAGATCGTGCCGATGAACTGGCCCGACATGGTCACCGCCTGCAAGTCGCCGGAAACCTTCCCCGACCTGTTCCCGGTCTACCAGACGGCAAACTACGGCGACCCCGACAACATCGCCTATGCGGCCTACCACTCGTCGCGCAACGGCGCATGGCAGAACGCGGTGTACAAGAACCCCGAAGTCGACGCTCTCATCGAGGCCGGCCGCAAGGAAATCGACCAGGCAAAGCGCGTCGCGATCTATGGCGAATTCCAGAAGAAGGTCGTCGAGGACGCCCCCGACGTCTTCGGTGTGCTGGAGCGCCGCAAGCTCGCCATGCGCGACACCGTGAAGGACTATCACTTCACCCCGGTCGCCTCCAATGCCATCGAGGCCTGGGGCCTGTCGCTCGGCTAAGTCGAACATTTGGCGGGCCTTCGGGCCCGCCAAAGCTCCAACCAAAGGACATCGGCAATGCTGCATTTCATCCTGCGGCGGCTTCTGCTGCTCATACCGGTCATCGTCGGACTGACGATCATCATGTTCGCCATCGCTCGCCTCCTCCCGGGCGATCCGGTGGCACTCGCCGCAGGTCCGAACGCAACGCAGGCCGAAATCGCAGCGCTTGCCGTGGAGTATGGCCTGGATAAGCCGGTCTGGGTGCAGTACGGCACCTATGTCTCCGGCCTGATGCATGGCGACCTCGGCACCTCGCTGCTGACGCGCCGACCCGTCGCTGCCGATATCAAGGCCTACCTGCCCGCGACCCTCGAACTCGTTTTCGCAGCGATGTTCATCGCGGTTGCCGTTGGCATCCCGCTCGGCCTCATCACCGCCGTCTGGCGCAATCGCTGGCCCGACTACCTGGCCCAGGTCGGCGCCATCGGCGCGATCTCGATGCCGCGCTTCTTCCTTGGCCTGCTGCTGCAGCTCTGCTTTGCGATGTGGCTGATGTGGCTGCCGCTCGGCGGCCGCCTGCCGATCGTCGTCATCCCGCCGCGCTTCGTCACCGGCTTCCTGACCATCGATTCCCTGATCGCCGGCAACTGGAACGCCTTCTTCATGTCGCTGCGCCACCTGGCGCTTCCGGCCATCGCCATGTCGCTGTCTCCGCTCGCCACCATCATGCGCATGATGCGTGCCTCGACGATCGAGGTGATGCAGCAGGATTACGTGATGACCGCACGCGCGCTCGGCCTGCCGCAGCGCAAGATCATCACCAAATACGTCGCGCGCAACGCCGTCTCGGCGACGCTGACCGTGATCGGCCTCTATTTTGGCTGGCTGCTCGGCGGCACCGTGCTGGTTGAAACGGTCTTCGACTGGCCCGGTCTCGGCCTCTACGCCACCAAGGCCATCGTCTCGCAGGACATGATGCCGGTGATCGGTGTCGCCCTGGTGATCGGCCTGCTCTTCGTATTCGCCAATCTCGTCATCGACCTGCTCTACGGCGTCATCAACCCCAAGGTCCGCTACTCATGAGCACCACCGAACACAACATTGCGGACGATTTCGCCACGCCGCGCCGCGACAGGCTGCGCCGCGCCTTCTTCCGCTTTTCACAGAGCAAGCTGTCGATGCTCGGCGCCGTGATGGTCGCGGCGGTGATCTTCTTCACCGTCTTTGGCACCGTGCTCGCCCCCTATCCCGAACATGTCGCCGGCGGCGTCGACACCGCTTCGCGCTTCATGCCGCCATCGGTCGCCCATCCCTTCGGCACCAATGAACTCGGCCAGGACGTGCTGTCGCTGGTCATGGCCGGCACCACCGTGTCGGTGCTCGCCGGCTTCGGCGTCGTGCTCATCGGCTCGGTGATCGGCACGCTGGTCGGTGCGGTCGCCGGCTTTGCCCGCGGCTGGATCGACGAGGTGCTGATGCGGCTGACCGACCTCACCTTGACCATTCCCGGCCTGATCCTTGCAATGGCGATTGCTGCGGCCCTCGGCTCGGGTTTCGGCAATATGGTCATCGCCATTGCCCTGTCATGGTGGCCCGGCTATGCGCGGCTGGTGCGTGGCGAGGTGCTGGCAGCGCGCGAGGAGGTCTATGTCACCGCCGCCCGCGCCCTCGGCGCAACGCCCAAGCGCATCCTCTTCCGCCATATCCTGCCCAATGTCGTCTCGCCGATCATCGTCAAGATGTCGCTCGACATGGGGTTCGCCATCCTGACCGTCGCCGGCCTCGGCTTCATCGGCATCGGCGTTCGTCCGCCGACACCCGAATGGGGCACGCTGCTGTCTGTTTCGCGCTCCTACATGCCCGACTACTGGTGGACGGCGATGGCGCCCGGCTTGGCGATGTTCCTGGCCGTGTTCGGCTTCAACCTGCTCGGCGATGGCCTGCGCGACGTCCTCGATCCGAAGGCGAGGCGCTGATGACCCGGCCTCTCCTTTCGATCCGCGACCTGCACCTCAGGATGTCCAGCTTCGACGGCCGGGCGCATGTGCTGAACGGCATCAACCTCACAGTCAACCGAGGCGAGATCTGGGGTCTCGTCGGCGAAAGCGGCTGCGGCAAGTCGCTCACCGGCCTGTCGGTCTCGCGCCTGCAGCCGACGCCGCCGGCGCACTACACCGCCGGCGAAATCCTGCTCGAAGGCAAGGACCTGCTCAAGCTCAGCCAGACTGAGATGCAGCGCCTGCGCGGCAAGCGCATCGGCATGATCTTCCAGGATCCGACGACCAATCTCAATCCAGCCTTCCGCATCGGCGAGCAGCTCGTCGACGTGGCGCTGGCCGCGGCCGACCGCGATCCTGATGTCATCGGCTGTTCGCCCGATGCCGGCCAGCGCGAACGCCGCCAGGCCGCGCGCAAGCTGGCCGGCGAGATGCTCACCCGCGTCGGCATCCCCAACGCATTGGCCCGGCTCGACGACTATCCGCACCAGTTCTCCGGCGGCATGCGCCAGCGCGTTCTGATCGCCATGGCCCTGATCGGCCGCCCCGACCTTCTGATCGCCGACGAGCCGACGACGGCGCTCGACGTCTCGGTCCAGGCGCAGATCCTCAAGCTGATCAAGAACAGCGTCAACGACTTCGACATGGGCGTCGTGCTCATCACCCACAATCTCGGCGTCGTCGCCCAGACCTGCAGCCATGTCGCTGTCATGTATGCCGGAAACATCGTCGAAAGCGGGCCGGTCGCAGCAGTCATCGGCAACCCGGTCCATCCCTACACACGCGCCCTGATGTCGGCGATCCCGACCCGTGAAACCAAGCGCGGCGAGCTTCGCGGCCTTGCAGGTTCGGTACCGAACCTGATCACGCCGCCGCCGGGCTGCCGCTTCGCGCCGCGTTGCCAGTTTGCCCAACCCGCCTGCACGGCGGCCATGCCGCCCCTGGTGTCGTTGGGCGACAGCCATGCCGCCGCCTGCATCCGCGTCAACGAAATGGAGGCGCTCGTCGATGACTGAGATCATGCTTGAGATCGACAACGTCTCGAAGATCTACCCGGGACGGCGCGGCATATTCGGCACCTCAGCCGAGGTCCATGCGCTGAAAAACGTCTCGCTCAGCGTTCGCAAAGGCGAGAGCTTTGGCCTTGTCGGCGAAAGCGGCTCGGGCAAGACGACGCTGACCCGTTCGATCCTGCATCTGGAAACGCCGACATCGGGCAGCATCCGCGTGCAGGGCCAGGACCTGGGCAAACTCTCCGACGCCGAACTGCGTCGCCTGCGCTCGCGCGTCCAGATCGTCTTCCAGGATCCTTACGCCTCGCTCAACCCGCGCATGTCGGTCTACGACATCGTCACGGAACCACTTGTCATCCACCACGAGACGCTCGGCCTGACCAACAGGCAGCGCAGCGACCGCGCCGCAGAACTGCTTTCGCTCGTCGGCATGGGCCCGCAGCACCTGCACCGCTATCCGCACGAATTCTCCGGCGGCCAGCGCCAGCGCATCTGCATCGCACGCGCCCTCGCCTCGGGTCCTGAACTGCTGCTGCTCGACGAGCCGACGTCGGCGCTCGACGTCTCGGTTCAGGCGCAGGTTCTCAACCTGCTGTGCGAGCTGCAGGACCGCCTCGGCCTGACCTATTTCTTCATCAGCCACGATCTCGCCGTCGTGCGTTATCTCTGCGACCGGGTGGCGCTGATCAACCGCGGCGAGCTCGTCGAACAGGGCGACTGCGCCGAGATTTTCGACGCCCCGAAAAGCGAGTACGCCCGCATGCTGATCGGCGCTATGCCGGAGGTGAAGGTGCCGGAGACTGCCTGAGTGATCACGGAATATCCGCAGTTCGAAAGAAATGCCGACGGTTCGGCCTGACTACGCCCGGCCAATACACGCCAGCGGTGGCCCGTGGGCTCCAATAGGCACCCAATCGAAATATACCGATGTTACAGCTTCACAGCGCCGGCGATCGACGGGAGGCTTCCGTCGGCGACAGGCCGGTCATCTTACGGAACACCCGGCTGAAGTGCCCGGCATTGGCGAAGCCGGACTGGAACGCCACCTCGCCGACCGGATTCTTGCCGGAGCTCAACAGGCGGGTGGCTAGGCTAATGCGCAGCTTCAGATAGGCGCGCGCGGGGCTGGTTCCGAGCTGACTGGCGAAATCGCGGTCAAGCTGCCGGGTGGACACGCCGACCGACCGGGCTACGTCGACGATCGCAAGCGGTTCCTGGAGGTTGCTTTCCATCACCAGCAAGGCCCTGCGTACCGAAAGCGTCTTCGCCTCGGGGAAAAGCTCGAGATTGGGCTGCACGGCATCGGCATCCCTGACCCTGTCGAGCAGCAAGATGCGCGACGCCTTGGCGGCCGACTGCTCGCCGATGACCCCTGAGACCAGATGGGCCGCGAGGTCTGCGGCGCCTGCCCCGCCCGAGCATGTCGCCCTGTTGCCATCGACGATGAAAAGTCGGTCGCAGGAAGCGTCGACGTCGGGGAAACGGGAGCGGAAATCCTCGATGTGGAACCAGCTCACCGAAGCCTGTGGCCGTCGAGCAAGCCCATCTCGGCAAGTACGAAGCTGCCGGTGCACAGGGCACCAACGGGAACGCACTTTCTTGCCGCGCTTTCGACGAAGCTCTCGGCCGATGCCGGCAGCGAGTTTTTCCGCCCGAGCAGCCCGCCGACCACAAGGATGTTGTCGTAATCCTCAGGCCGGAGGGCCGGTGCGGTCGGCATCAGCTCGATGCCGGAACTCGCCCGGATGGGCAGCCCCAGCTCGCCGATGATCTGCCAGTCGAAGGCCGCACGTCGGCTGCGGTCACCCTCATCCCCGGCCAGCCGGAGCGTGTCGACGAACAACGACAGCGGCGACAGCGTAAAGTCGCGGGCGAGGACGAATGCGAAGCGCTTCATGCCGGCATAGTCGACCGAAAATTCCGACTTTTCAAACTCCGATGGCTGGTCTCCCCTGCTTGCTTCCGGCGCGCCAGGAAGCAATCAGGCTCGCCGCTACGGCAATGGCCGCGAGGATGGCGCCTGTCCACGGCAAGGCCGCTGCGGAACCTCGATCGAGCGCCAGCCCGCCGATCGCGGTGCCAAGAGCCACGCCGACATGCATCGCCGACAGGTTGAGGCTGACGCCGGCTTCCGCGGTCTCAGGCCCCGCGCTGATCAGGAAGCTCTGCACCACTGGCGAGATCATCCAGCTAATGCAGGCCCAGACCATCATCAGGCCGAGGAACGCCATCGGCATGGAAGAGACGGCCGGAATGGCAAGCAGGACCGCCAGATAGGCAAGCGGGACGACAAGGATCGCGGCACGCGGCGTGACGACGTCCGTCAGCCAGCCGCCGAGATAGCCGCCGCTGACGCCGGCCACGCCAAAGGCCACGAAGATGGGTACGAGCGTGTCGTCGTCGAAGCCGACCGCGTCGACTGCATAAGGTGCGAGATAGGCAAACAGGACGAAGTGACCACCTATCATCAGGATCGACACCAGCTGCCCGGACAAAAGCCGCAGCGACCCGACATGGCGACGATAGCCCGCCATGTCGCGCGGCCCTCTGCTTGAAACAGGCAGCAACAGCTGGCAGAGCGCAAGAATCAACAAGGCCAGCAACGCCAGCGCCAAGAACACGATGCGCCAGCCAAACAGGCCGCTGATCAACATTCCGGCGGGCACGCCCAGCACCATCGACCCGCTGATTCCCATGAAGATCAGGCCGATTGCCCGTCCGCGCCTGTCGGGCCCGGCGAGCTCGGTCGCCAGCATGGTGGCCACGAGACAGGCGGTGGCGCTTGCCGCTGCCATGGCGATGCGTGTTGCAAACAGCACCGCGATGCCAGGACTCAAGGCTGCAGCCAGATTGCTCAGAAAGAACGCCGCCAAGGCGAAAACGAGGATCGTCCTGCGCTCCATGCGCCGGGTCAGCACAAGCGCTGCCGGCGCTGCGAGCGCAAAGGTCAACGAGAAGACGGCCGTCAGCTGACCGGCAAGCCCAAGCGAAACGCCAAGGCCCAAGGCGACATCGGGCAGAATGCCGATGACGATGTTTTCGGCCGTGCCGGTGGCGAACGTCGCCAGTGCCAATAGAAAGATTCGAGGGTCCATATTCTGCCTTCCGACCATGACTGCGCCATGCCGGAAGGAGAAAACCGCCCTGACACAGCACGTGCTTGCCGGGTTTCGAGGCTGAGCTTCGGTTATCCCTCTAGCAGCTTGATATCACGCAATGGCGCTGCAGCGGAAGGGCAGCGCAGCACCAAGGCCAAGATCGGGAGCCGCCTAGTTGTCGTTTCCAAGAAGGTTGTTCAGTCTTTGGAACGGGCTGATGCCTCCAAGGGCCGAGTGTGGGCGTGCCAGGTTGTAGTTGGCTGCCCATTGGTGAATGGCCTTGGCGCGTTCGTTCGATGAGGCGTATGGCCTGGCATAGGCCCATTCTCGCAGCGAAGTCTGGATGAAGCGCTCGGCCTTGCCGTTGGTGCGCGGGGTGTAGGGCCTTGTGCGGATGTGTCGGGCACCGGCACCTTGGAGCGCCTGGGCGAACAGTTTGGAGCGATACGCCGAGCCGTTGTCGGTCATCACCCGCTCAACCCTGGCGCCCAGCCTGGCGTACCAGGCCAGTGCCCGGTTGAGGAACCCAGTGGCATCATCCCGGCCCAGGCTTGGCAGCAGTTCGACATAGGCGAGGCGGGACGCATCGTCGATGGCGACATGCAGGTGTTCGTAGCCGATGCCTCGGGCGCGATGATGCCCCCGGTGCTGGCCCGTGATCCGGTGGCCAACGCCGTCGATACGGCCCAGGGTCTTGATGTCGATATGGATCAGTTCGCCCGGCCGCTGCCGTTCGTAGCGCAACACCGGGGGCCGGGGATCGAGCCAGGCCAGCCGGTTCAGTCCCAGCCGGCGCAGCACCAAGCCTACCGTCGAACGCGCCAGGCCCAAGGACCGGGCAATTGCCGGCCCGGTCATGCGCTGGCGCCGCAACTGCTCGATCCGCGACACCTGCATGGCTGCCAGCCGATGCCGGCAGTTGCGCGGCGCTGAACTGCGATCGTGCAGAACCCGGTCGCCGGCCCGGTAGCGGTCGAGCCAGCGATAAGCCGTTCGTTCCGAAACCCCGGCCGAACCGGCAGCACGCCGCACGCTCCAGCCCTGTTCAATTCGTTGCACCAAAAGCACTCGACCTGACGGCGTCAGACGCGCATTCTTATGGACGTTCATTCGGGGAGCTCCACTGAAGGTTGGTTGGCTTCGCAACCCCAGCTTCTCAGTCCCTCCTCGAATGAACAACCTTCATAGCTTCGACACCTAGTTGCTTGCGGGGAGCCCCAGCCGCGCCCACTCGCCGGGCGGGATCGTCGCGCCGACGCGGAAGGACAAGGATCGGATCGTTGTCGCCTCGGCATCGACCTCGCATCGGAAGCTCAACGCGTGCCATGCCGTGCGCGTGCGGAAGGCCGCCTCCGGAACGTCGAGCACATTGCCGCGCCTGAGCGGGACGAGAGGCACAAGGTCGGGAGAATAGGAAGCGTCGACCAGTCGCCGTTGCAGCGCGCTGGCGCAGAGTTGGGCGGCCCGCTTGTCGCGAGGCAAGCCGGCCATCGCCGTCGTGCTCAGTGCAGCACCGGTAGCGCCTTGCGATTGCGGCCTTCGAACCCCCGGCAATCCCGAAAAGGGCTGCGAGGCGGCAGAGTTCGCATTGCCGGAGGCTGGGGCCCTGGCCTTGCCGCTTCCAGGTTTATGGATCTGCGCAAGACTGGGTTTCGACGTATTGGCGGGCCTGGGCTCAGGCGCCGTGGCCATGGCGGGCAGCGCGATCTCGCCGTCAGCGCCGATGGCGCCCAACGGCGCTGGCTCCGACGCTGCCTGCGTGTCGGCACCCTCCGTCAGTCCCTCCTGCTTGTCTGCTTCCTGCTTGCCATTGTCCTGGTTTGGAGCTGGCTCGCTCTCCGAGTCCTGAACCGCCCCGAAATCCTTTGCAGCCGCCGCCTGCTTTGCGGCGTCATCGGCTGCATCGGGCCGTTCCTCGGAAGGCGCCTTCACAGTCTCGTCCTTTGCCGGGGACGGCGCGGTGTCTTGGACGCTGCCGCTCTCCGGAGACTTGCCGGAACCGGCATCCTTGTCTCCGAACCTGAAGACAGGCTTCAGCACCTCGATTTGCGCCGGCTTGGTCGGCGATGTCTCCGGCGCCGGCGACCGCTTCGGCTCCGCAGGCTTTTCGGCTTCGGCCTTCGCGGGAGGCGGAGGAGCAGGTTTCGGCTTCGGCTGTGCTGGCGGCGGCACGAGAGTGACGTTTACCGCCTCCTCCTGCTGCTGTTCAGGAAGCCTCGGCTGGCTGTAGGCCAGCATCACCGCGATCAGAAACCCATGCAGAATCAGCGATGCGGGCCAGGCCCACAGCAAATCCCGACGCAGGTTTCTTGCCTCATCCGACATGCCGAGCGATGTGCAGTGAAATATTGGCGGCATCAAGCATGATCGTCGGCATCACGCAAAATAATGGCTGGACTCCCCGGGTGAGGAAGTGCTTGACGCGGGGACCATTCGTTGCAGTCGCGTTGGCAGATCTGTCTCGATGGGATTGCCGGCTTGGCCATCAGCTGCTGACGCGGTCCGCGAATACACGCCATCTCTGATGTCAGCCAGTCGCATGACGGTTGGCTCGCCTTGCCGTGCGGATATTTGCGCACTCGTCCCCATCGGCATGAGACGACCATTGCCCGCGACGTCCAGCAGTCGCTAACCAACCCTTTTGCGCCGACCCGCACGACTGAAAAATCAATCGCGACAAAGGATCTGCAAAGCGGCCCGGTGGAGCTCGGCGTTCGCCGCCATCAGCACCGTGGCGTAGTTTCGGGCATTCCGGAGCGGCTGCCCTTGCCAGTCGGTAACGAGGCCGCCAGCGGCCTGCACGATGGGCATTTGCGGGAGGATGTCGTAGTCGAAAACATCGCTTTCGACGAGGAGATCGATGCCGCCGAGCGCCAGTAGTCCGGCAGCATAGCAGTCGTGCGACAGCCGGGTGAAGCGGACGCTGGCGGCAAGCGCCGAGAACCGGTCATGGCGTGGCCGGTCGAACTGTTCGAGCGCCGAGGTGTAGAGGATCGCCTGATCGAGTGCGGTTCTTTCGCTGGTGCGGATCGGTTTTCCGCCGAGGGTCGCGACACCTGCCGCCCCGACCCAGCGTTCTCCCGTGATCGGCTGGTTGATGATGCCGAGCACCGGCTCGCCGTGATGGAGCAGTGCGATCTGCGTGCCGAAGGCGAGCGAACCGGAGACGAAGGATTTCGTGCCGTCGATCGGATCAAGCACCCAGACCCACTCGGCATCGGTGCGGCAGGCGCCGAGCTCCTCGCCCCTGATGCCGTGATCTGGGAACTCTCTTTCGATCATTCGCCGCATCGCGGCTTCGGCGTCCCGGTCGGCAATGGTGACGGGGCTGGCATCGGCCTTGGCGTCGATGGCGATGGGTTGGCGGAAATGCGGTCGGATCACTTGGGCAGCGGCATCCGCCATCGTATGGGCGAGCGCCAGGTACGCCGGGGGGCAGGCAGGGCCCTGGTTCATTGTGGCATCCTTTCAGCTTCGGTGGCGATCTCATCCAGCATCGCCCTGACGGTTTCGACCTGCCGGTGGGCAGCGTGGACCTCCCGTTGCAACCGCTCTGCAAGCTGGCTGGTCCCAATGTCGGTGAAGCTGGCTGAACGAGCGGGGATGAAAGGATCGGCCTCCTCAGCGGCGAAACGCAGGGCGGGAGCGAAATAGCCCTCTTCTTCCTCCAGCCCGAAGGCCAGGACCTGCGGACGGTCATCGCCAAGCAGAAGCAAGTCGACGAACATCGCCTGCATCGGCAGGTGCCCGCCGCCCGACTGACAGGCGAGATGCGCCCAGCCGCCACGATCAGGCATGACGAGACAATCCTTGACGTGAACCTCGGTGACATGGGGCGACTGTGCGTCGAGCGCCGGCAGCGGCATTTCATAGGCATTGATCATGTTGCCGAAATCGAACAGCAGGCTGAGGCGAGGATTGGCCACGGCCTCCAGGATGTCGATCAGCTCATCCGACTTGAGGTCTTCATGCTGCTCGAGCGTAAAACGCAGCTTCCCTTCGGGGTCGAGGGCGGTCAACCGGCGAAGGTCTGCGATCGTCCAGGCGACGATGTCGGAAACGCGGCCCTCATAGCGCGGATAGCAGCGCAACGAGGTGGCACCGGTGGCAAGAGCGATCCGCACCGCATCCGCCAGCCCGGCCGCATCTGTCGTGCTGGTCTCGACATGCAGCTCCAGCCCAAGATCGCTCACCGCCGTTCCGTAGGCACGCAGCGCCGCGTCGGCCATTCGGGCAAGATTTGCGCCTTCGCCATCCTCAACATGGACCTTCACGCCGAAAAGCCGCTGCTTCCTGGCGAATTCGGCAAGATGCAGCGGCGTCATGCCGCCGAAGCGCATGTTGAGATGAAAGGCATAGGCATGGGCGAAGAGCGGCGCGCTCCTTGCTCGTGCGGCGAGCCGGGTCCGGCTGTGCGCCGGAAGTTGCGCGATGCGCGCGCGCCAGTCGGCGAACGGCGCCGTGTCCCAAGGCATGTCGATCAATATGCCAGCTCCTCCGCTGGTGATTTCAAAGCTTCGAGCCCCATCAGGCGGCGAGCACCAGAAGGTCGCGATGCGACATGCTGATATCGACCGGCGCACCGATCAAAGGTGGCAGCCTGTCGGCCTGATTGAACGTGTCGAGCGCGATGGAACCGCCGCCTTCCACCGAGACGCGGACACGGATCACGGGCCCAAGGAAATGCACTTCGGCGATCCGCCCCGGCAGGACGATGTCGCCTCCCCCGCGCCCGAGCGTCACCGTCTCAGGCCGCAGCGCCAGGCTGATGCGCTCCCCGGCTCTGCCCGGCGATGCTCTGTCCAGTGTCACCGGCACACCGGCCAAGCGGATGTGGCCAGCCGCGGCGTCGACCAGATCGGCATCGATGAGGTTCAGCGTGCCGACGAATTCGGCAACAAAGCGCGTCGCCGGCCGGTTGTAGATCTCGAACGGCGTACCGATCTGGTCCGCAACGCCCTGATGCATGACAACGACGCGGTCCGACATCGACAGCGCCTCCTCCTGGTCATGGGTCACGAAGATCGTGGTGATGCCGAGGTCGCGCTGGATACGGCGGATTTCGTCGCGCAGGCTGACGCGGATCTTCGCATCGAGCGCCGACAGCGGCTCGTCGAGCAACAGCACCTCAGGCCGCGGCGCGAGCGCGCGGGCGAGCGCCACGCGCTGCTGCTGGCCGCCGGAGAGCTGGAAAGGATAGCGGCTGCCGAGTTGTGGCAGGCCGATCAGCTCCAGCATTTCGGCAACCCGCCGTGCGATCTCCGCTTTGTCTTGGCCGGCCACCTTGAGGCCAAAGCCGACGTTCTCCGCCACCGTCAGGTTCGGGAAGAGTGCATAGGACTGAAACACCATGCCGATCTTGCGCCGGTTTGCGGGCAGAGCGGTGACGTCGCGTCCGTCGATGCTGACGGCGCCCGACGTCGGCGCCTCGAAGCCGCCGACCATGCGCAGCACGGTGGTCTTGCCACAGCCGGAGGGCCCCAAGAAGGACACGAACTCGCCCTTGTCGATGCCGAGGGTGAAATCCTTCACGACGCGATGCGCGCCGAAGGACTTTTGCAGATGGCGAATGTCGAGAAAGGACACGGTCAGCGCCTCGCTGTCGAGAATTTGGAAAAGCGGGTGAAAAGCTGGATCAGCCCCATGCAGGCCCAGGTGATCGCGAAGGCGACGACGGCGAGCGCCGAGGGCTCATAGGCCCGGTTGCCGCCCATCCAGACCATGTAGGGGCCGAAGGAATTGACGTTGAGCAAGGCAGCGAAGACGTACTCGCCGATGACGATGGCGAAGGTCAAGAAGGCCCCTGACAGAACCGAGACGAAGACGTTCGGCAGGATGACGACCGCAAGGATACGCGCCCAGCCGGCACCGAGCGACTGCGCGGCCTCGGTGAGACTGGCGATGTCGATGGTGCGCAGGCCCGTGTCCACCGAGCGGTACATGTAGGGCAGCGACAGCACCGCATAGCCACAGAGCAGCAGGATGTTCGTGCCCCACCAACTCCCCGTCAGTGGCAGCACGGACGAGGTGTTGTAGATGCGGATGTAGCCGAAGACGATGACGATGGGCGGGATGACCAGCGGCAGCAGCGTGATGAATTCGATGGCCGGCCGAAGACCAGGAAAGCGGAGACGCACGAAATAGGCGGTGGGCACGACGAGCAGGATGCCGAGGATGATGGTCAGCAAGGCCAGCGCGACCGAGTAGCCGAAAGTCTGTTGGAACTGGGGATCGGCGAGCACGACGCGATACGCTTGGAACGAATAGACGCCACGCTGCATGCGCATGGAGAAGTCGAACATGCCGACGAGCGGAAGCAGGAAATAGAGCCCGCCTAACGCGACGGCGAGCCAGGACCACAGCTGTCTTCCCGTCATTTGAGCCACCTTTCGGCACGCATGCGCAGGAGGATGTAGATGCAGTTGGCGATGGCCGTCAGCACGATCATGGCAAAGGCGATGGCGTAGCCGAGGTGGGGATCGTTGAGCACGTCGCCGCGGATCTGCGCGAAGAGCACGATGGGCGCGATCGATAGCGAGGAACCTGTCAGCGCAATGGCGGTGGCGACTGCTCCAAAGGCATTGGCGAAGAGCAGCGCCAGCGTGCCGAGCAGCGAGGGCCACAGCACCGGCAGCGCCACCATCCGCCAATATTGCGCACCGGAAGCCCCGAGGCTCTCCGCCGCCTCCCGCCACTCACGCCTTAGCCCTTCCAGCGCCGGCGTGATGATCAGCACCATCAACGGGATCTGGAAATAGAGATAGGTGAGCGCGAGGCCGAGGAAGGAGACGACGTTGAAGCCGCTGCCATAGAGATTGATGCCGAACCAGTGGCGCAGCAGCATGGTGACGAAGCCAAGGCGTCCGAGCGTCGCGATGAAGGCGAAGGCAAGCGGTACACCAGCGAAATTGGAGGCGACGCCGGAAAAGGTGAGGATGGCATTGCGCAACGGGCGCGGCAGGCCGCCGAGGGTGATAGCCGCTGCGATGAGGAAGCCGAACAGACAGCCAAGCACCGCCGTCAGCAGGCTGAGCTCGATCGAGATCCAGAAAGCCGACAGGATGGAGGGCGAGAGCAGCTTTCCGAGGTTCTCCAGTGTGACCTGCCCCTGCGGGTTGCGGAAGGCGCCGACCACGATATTGAGTGTCGGCAAGATCAGGAACAGCAGGGCGAAGAGGAAGAATGGGGCAACCCCGAACCAGCTGAGCACCTGCCTCGGCTGCCGCACCGATGGCAGGGATAGGGTTATTGTCGTCATCCGATGGCTCCCAACGGGCGCGATGGCCGAAGGCCTGCCGTGAGCAGGCCTTCCCACCGTGTGCGCGGCTTACTTGATGTTGGCGCCGACGACCTTGTCCCATCCGCCGGTGATGGCGGTCTTGTTGGCGTCCAGCTCTTCGACAGCCGGAAAGATCGCCTTTTCGTAGGCTTCGGCCGGCGGCAGCTTGTCGAGCAGTTCTTGCGGAAACTTTCCGGCCTTCAGCATGGCGGCGAAGCGCGCCGGGTGGCAGTAACCTTTCAGCCAGCCGGTCTGGCCTTCGTCGGAGTAGAGATATTCCATCCAGAGTTTTGCCGCGTTCGGATGGGGCGCATAGGCGGAGATCGCCTGGACATAGACGCCGGCCACAACGCCGCTCTTGGGCACGACGACGTCCATCGGCGGATTGCCGTTCAGCGCGTCGCGCCAGGCAAGCAGGTTGTAGTCCCAGGCAGCGACGATCGGCGTCTGGCCCTGCGCGATCGTGCCGGCCTTGCCGAGCACCGGAACGAAGTTGCCGGCCTTGTTCAGCTCGGCAAAGAGCTCCAGTCCCTTGGCGCCGGATTCGGCGCCGGGCTTGGCACCACGCGAGATGCCGGCTGACATCAGTGCCAGGATCGCCTGCGCCGAGGAACGCGGATCGCCGGTGAGCGCCACGGCACCGGAATATTCAGGCTTGGAAAGATCCGACCAGTCAGCCGGCGCCGTCGCCAGCAGGTCCTTGTTCACGCCAAAGGCCATGACGCCGTAATAGTCGCCATACCAGTAGCCGTCCGCATCCTTGATGTTGTCGGGGATCTCGTCCCAGGTGGCCACCTTGTGGGGCTGGAGCAAGCCCTCCTTGGCAGCGGCCGGCGCAAAGGCGAGGCCGAGATCGACGACGTCGGGGGCCTGCGAGCCGGTGTTGCCCTTGTTGGCGCGGATCGCTTCCAATTCATCGGCCGTACCGGCATCGGGGTTCAGTTCGTTGACCGTGATACCAGGATATTTCGCCTTGAAGCTGGCGATGACCTCACCGTAGTTGCACCAGTCATGCGGCAGGGCGATGACCGTCAGCATGCCCTCCTTGGTGGCGGCGTCGACGAGGTCCTGCACCGGCTCTGCCCGAACAACTGTCGGCAAAGCCGCCGCGAGGGCGAGCGCGGACACGAATGCGCGCGAGATGAAGCGGTTCATGAAGTCCTCCTGTTGACCGTCGGCGACGGTTCGTGGGCGATGCGTTGATCCATGCGTCCGGTCGTCGGCCCTGCCGTGCGCACCGGTTCCCCTGGCACCCGTCTGCGTCCTCTGGGGCTGCATCGGTGTGTTCTCGTGTAGGCAGAGCATGTAACAATTGGACAACAATCAAACGTCCATTATCATGCATTCGACTAGACCAATTTGGAGGGACATAAGCTTGGCCAAGCAGTTCGAAGGCCCGATCCTGCCCTTCCTTCGCCTCGAAGGGTCTGCCTCCCTGCCAAAGTTCCGGCAGGTGCAGGACCAGTTGCGCACGGCGATCCTGCGCGGGCATTTGCGGGCGGGCACGCGTCTGCCGGCGAGCCGCATCCTGGCCCAAGAATTGGGCCTGTCGCGCCAGACACTGGTTCGCGTCCTGGAAAACCTGAAGGCGGAGGGCTATCTGGAGGCGCGGCAAGGCGCCGGCACATTCGTTTCCATCGCCCTGCCCCGCCAGCCATCGCAGCCGCGCGCCGCGCAGCCGCTTGGCGACACACCGCCGCGACTGTCGCGGATCGGCACGCTGGCGGGCGGCGTGTCGGCCGAGATCGATAAGATGGAGCATCGGCCCTTCCTGCCCAACCAGCCGGCGCTCGACCGTTTTCCCTTCGCCCAGTGGCGGAAATGCTGGAACGCGGTGACGCGCGGCGGCAAGGCCGCCATGGGCTATGGCGATGTCGCGGGGGAACTGGTACTGCGACAGCGGATCGCCGAGTACCTGGCCCTGCACCGGCGCGATCCCTGCGACCCTGAGCAGATCATCATCACGCCGGGAGGACACGCAGCCTTTACGCTTGCGGCGCTGGCGCTCGCCGATCCCGGCGACGGCATCTGGTTCGAGGACCCAGGGCCCGTTACCACCAGCAACCTGTTCCGTACGCTTGGCCTGGAACTCTGCCCCGTGGATGTCGATGCGGATGGCATGGATGTCACAGGTGCCATGGCGCGCCACCCCCATGTGCGCCTCGCCTTCGTCATGCCCTCACGACACCATCCGCTTGGGGTGACGCTTTCGCTGCCGCGCCGGCTTGCACTGCTGGAATGGGCGCGGACAAACGATGCCTGGATCATCGAGGACGACTATGACAGCGAGTTCCGCTATGACGGCGCGCCGCTGCCCTCGATGCGCTCCATCGATAGCCACGGCCGGGTGATCTATGCCGGCAGTTTCAGCAAGGCGCTCTATCCCGGCATCCGCATCGGTTATCTCGTGCTGCCTCCGGCACTCGTCGGCGCCTTCCGCAACCTGGCCGGCCTCATTCATCGCAGTGCGCCGGTGGAAACCCAGCTCGTGCTGGCCGAGTTCATCGGCGGCGGGCATTTCGCCAGCCACCTGCGCCGGATGCGCGGGCTCTATGCCGAGCGTCGCGACGCCTTTAAGGAAGCGGGCCAAGTGGCCCTCGCCGGCCTCGCCCGCATGGACTGTTCCGAGAGCGGGCTCAATGCGCTCGCCTGGTTGGACGGCGGGCGAGAAGACCGGCTAGCCCACCGCGCGGTGATCGAGGCCGGGCTCCAAAGTTATCCGCTGTCCGACTATGCGATCGGCCCGGTAGCCCGGGCCGACGCGCTCATTCTCGGCTATGCCGGTGTTCCGGCAGAGCGCATGAAGCCCTATCTCGGCCGCCTCGCCGAGGCACTCGTCCGGATGTGAGGCCGCCGCGATAGAGCTGTCACGAACACGCCGGTGAAGCAGGCTCGCAACCGGCGAAAGAACGCCTCCACGCAGGCCGCCTGATCGCATGGCTCCTCCGGTCCGCCATGATCCCGTCGGCAAAGCACATAGCCAATTCCACGTTCGACCATGCTGGCCTCCAAAAACGGCTCAGTGTTGGACGGCACGTACCGGATTGCGGCTGCGCTGGCTGACCCCGACACCGGGGGCGATGCCCACCTGCGCATTGGACGCTGCGAGCAGCGGTTTTCCACGCACGATGTCGGAAGCCCGTTCGGCGAGCATGATGGTCGGCGCGTTGAGGTTGGCGTTCGGCTCGGACGGGAAGACCGAGCTGTCGATCACCCTGAGCCCTTCGACGCCACGTACCTTGAGGTTGCTGTCGACGACGGCCATCGCGTCCTCCCCCATGCGGCAGGAGCCGCAAGGGTGGTAGGTGCTCTCCATCGTCTCGCGCATCCAGGCGTCGATCTCGTCATTGCTACGAACGTCCTTGCCCGGAGCCATCTCCTCACCACGGAACCTGTCGAAGGCCGGCTGTGCGATGATCTCGCGCGTCAACCTCAGACAACGACGGAAACCTTCCCTGTCCTCCTCGCGATCGAGATAGTTGAACAAGATGTCGGGCTGCTCATGCGCTTCGGGTGACCGCAATCGGACATAGCCACGGCTCTTGGGCTTGTTGGGGCCGGTCAGCACCATGAAACCGTGCCCCTTGAGCGGCTTCTTGCCGTCATAGCGCATCGCTGCCGGCAGAAAGTGGAACTGGATGTCGGGCCATTCGAGCGATGCATCGGAACGGATGAAGCCGCCGCTCTCGAAATGGTTGGAGACCGACAACCCCTTCTTGAACAGGATCCATTCGGCCCCGATCAGCGCCTTGCTCAACAACCCCATCTTGCCGTTGAGCGTAATCGGCTCCTTGCAGGCATACTGTATGTAAACCTCGGAATGGTCCTGAAGATTTTCACCGACGCCGGGCAGGTCATGCAGCACCGGCACGCCGGCCTTTTGCAGCACCGCCGCAGGCCCGATGCCGGAGCGCTGAAGGAGATGCGGCGAGCCGATCGGGCCGGAGGAAATGAGCACCTCTCGGCTCGCCTTGGCCACGACGCGTTCGCCGCCGAGTTCATACTCGACACCGACGGCGCGCTTGCCCTCGAGCAACACGCGACGCGTCATGGCATGGGTGACGACAGTGAGGTTCGGGCGGCTCATCGCCGGCTTGAGATAGGCATTGGCCGTCGACCAGCGTACACCGTCCTTGACGGTCATATGCATGGCGCCGAAGCCCTCCTGCATCTGCCCGTTCGGATCCGCCGTCGTGATGTAACCAGCCTCGTGGCCGGCATCGACAAAGGCCTTGTAGAGCGGGTTCTGCATCTTGTTGCCGGCATTGGTGGCGAGCGGCCCACTGTCGCCGCGATAGGAATCACCGCCCTCTTGCCAGCTTTCGGCGCGCTGGAAATAGGGCAAGCAATTGGCATAACCCCAGCCGCGCGCGCCGAGCTCGGCCCATTCGTCGAAGTCGCGTGCGTGGCCACGCATATAGACCAGTCCGTTGATCGAGGACGAGCCACCGATGACCTTGCCGCGCGGGCAGTGCACCTGCCTGCCGTCGAGGCCGGGCTCCGGCAGGGTCATGTATTTCCAGTTGTACTTCGTGCCGTTCATCGGGATCGACAGTGCCGTCGGCATCTGGATGAAGATCGAGTTGTCGCTGCCGCCATATTCCAGCACCAGTACCTTGCAGGACGGGTCCTCCGTCAGCCGGTTGGCCAGGACGCAGCCGGCCGAACCGGCGCCGATGATGATGTAGTCGAAGGTGGCATCCATGGCGGTCATCCCGATGGGTTTCGGATCACTATTGGGTACGGGGTTCGAGGCGGCGCGTGGCCCACCTCGATGTAGGGGCTCAGCGTCGGGGGTAGTTGCCCCAGCCGGCGCCGCGGGCGAACAGCCTGGTGAGCACGTAGTGGACCACGCCGGCCGCCAGGCAGGACGGCACTGAGGCGGTCAGGTACTTGAAGGCCGGAATGCTCGCGAGCGTCTGCGGGTTGAAGATCGCAACGTAGACGATGAAGCCCATGGCAAGTGCCGCGAGCCCGATCGGGTTGAATCCTGCCCAGAAACGGTACGGACCGCTTTCCTGCGGACCATGCAGGCTACGCATGTCCAGCTTCTGGCCGCGCAGGAAGAAGTAGTCGGCGATGCCGATGCCGGCGAGCGCGGAATTGAGCGCCGACGTCCAGACGAGGAAGATGAAGAAACCGTCATACATCTGCGGGTAGAAGATCACGAGGCCGAGCGGGATGAGGCAGAACAGGAACAGGATCGTGCTCCAGGAAATGGCGCGCACCGACGCCGTTCCCACCTGCCTGAGACCGACGATGGAGGTGTAGAGAATATTGGCCATCGAGGTCATGTTGGCGAAGGCAACAAAGAGCAGAGCGATGATGCCGATGATTGGACCTGCGATCTTGGTCATCCAGATCGTCGGGTCGCTTTCACCCAGGGCAACGGCGGCGAGCAGGCCGACGATTTCGCCAAGAGCCGCGGCGCCGAAGATACCCAGAATGTTCGGCCAGAAGGCGGTGCGCTCGTTCTTGGTGAGACGTGCCAGGTTGCCGATATAGGGCCACCAGGAGAAGCCGGCAGCAAGGTTGACTTCAACGGCGATGATGAAGTTGAGCGTGTTGTCTTCGAAGGGCGGAGCAAGTGCCGGCATCTCAAGCAGCTCAGCAAAGGATCGTTGCTGGAGGATGAGGTAGAGCATTGCGATCATCAGGATCACCAGCGCGGGCGAGACGACCATGTTGAAGAACTTGATCGAAGTCGGCCCCTTGGCGACGATGAACCAGGTGACGAGGATCGCGCCAATCGCGGCGATGACCATCTTGATGCCGGTCGGATTGGCCGCCTCGCCTGCGCTGAGCGCGGCCAGCCCATCAATCGAGCGGCCGAACATCATGGCGAGCACCGCGAGCCAGCCCATGGTGAGCACGACGACAGCGAGCACATAGACGATGCGGCTGCCGTTGTAGCCGAACTGGCTGCGCAGCGCGACGAACTGCTCGATGCCATAGCGACCGGAGAGCGGTGTTGTGGCGAGCGCCGTCAGCACGACACCGACGATGTTGCCGATGACGATGGCCGCGATGCCTTCCTTCGGCCCGACGAAGAGGCCGATGGCACCGCCGATCAGGAATGCCCAGGTGGCAATGGCAAGCGCCGAATTGGCGTAAGTGAACTCCCAGAAGCCCCAGAGGCGTTCGGAAGGAAGCAAAGGCGCATCGCCTCGTTCGGCGGCAGCGCGATTGCGGGCGGCCTCTTCCTGCTCAGTTTCGATGGCGGCAAAGCCGCCGCGGCTGACATGGTCGGTCATTTCACGCCCCCCAGATCCAGAATCCGACGACCAGAACAAGCGTTAGGGCGGCCATGCCGGCGTAGTCGAGCGTGGTCATCACCCCTTCGAAGCGGCCGCCAGCCTCGATGTCCTCATAGATGCGGGCGCGCCGCTCGAGTTCTTTCTGCCAGGCGATATCTGTTTCCATTGTTGTTCCCCTTTCGCGTCGCGCCTTCGGCGTCTATCCGCGATGCATGCGGCTCCATCAGCCGCCGATCTTGCCAACCGGCCGCCCATGGGCGACGGCCGGAGAATTGCTCATCAGGCCGAGCACCTCATGGCAGCGTGATCCACACGGCCTTGGTCTCCATCAGGTAGTCGAGCTGCTCGGGACCCAGGTCCTTGCCAAAACCCGAGGCCTTGAACCCGCCGAAGGGCATGGAAGGATCGATCGTGCTGTGGGCATTGACGTAGATCGAACCCGCATGCAGGCGCGGGATCAGCCCGTGCACCCGCGACAGGTCATTCGAGTAGATCGCAGCCGCCAGGCCGAACGGCGTGTCGTTGGCCAGGGTAACCGCATCATCGAGATCGTCGAATGCGTCGGTCACCAGAACGGGGCCAAAGATCTCCTCGCGGACGATCGTCATCTCGGGCTTGCAGCGCGCGAAGATCGCCGGTTCGATGAAGTGGCCCGGCCGGTCGAGGCTCACGCCGCCATGGATCAGTTCGGCGCCTTCGCGGCGGCCGGCCGCGATATAGGACGAGACGACTTTCTTCTGTTGCGCCGAGACCAGCGGGCCGATGTAGCAGTCGCGGTCGAGGCCAGGCGCGATCTTGAGCGTCTTGGTGACGGCGACCAGTTCGTCGAGGAAGGCGTCATGCACCGAGCGCTGGACATAGACGCGCGTGCCGGCGTCGCAAACCTGCCCGGAGTTGAAGAACACGCCGTTCACCACCGCCTTGGCGGCACTCGCGATGTCGGCATCGTCCAGAACGAGCACCGGCGACTTGCCGCCGAGTTCCAGCGTGACATGCTTGAGATTGCCGACGGCGGTGCGGCCGACCTCCTGGCCGACCGGTGTCGAACCGGTAAACGTCACCTTGTCGATGCCGGGATGCGTCGACATAGCCGCGCCGATCACACTGCCGCGGCCCGTCACGATGTTGACGACGCCATCAGGGATGCCTGCCTCCTGCACCAGTTCGGCAAAGCGCAATGTGGAGAGCGAGGTCAGTTCGGCGGGTTTGACGATAACGGTACAGCCGACTGCCAGCGCTGCCGCAAGCTTCCAGGCCATGGTCTGGAGTGGAAAGTTCCACGGCACGATGGCCGCGACCACACCCAGCGGTTCCTTACGGGTGTAGGCGAGATAGTTGCCGGGAATGGACGGCTCGACGGTGCGCCCATGCAGCTTGGAAGGCCAGCCGGCAAAGTAGCGAAACGTATCGACCGTGCCCTGGATGTCGATCTCGCGGGCAAAGGTCACCGACTTGCCCATGTCGATCGCCTCGATCTCCGCCAACTCGTCGGCATGGAGCTCGATCAGGTCGGCAAGGCGGTGCAGCAGGCGCTCGCGCTCAAGCGGCTTGAGGCGGCGCCAGGCACCGCCATCGAACTGGCGGCGGGCGGCATGGACGGCCCGGTCGAGATCCTCGGTCGTGCCGGAAGGCGCGCGGCCGACCAGACCGCCGGTCGAAGGCTCGAAAATATCGAAGGTCGCGCCGTTGCTGGCATCCACCCAGGCGCCGTCGATGAACATCTTTTGCGGCTTCGCCAGAAACCGCCGGGTCGCGTCGCTGACACCATAGTGGTCGAGATAATTGCGGACGTTGTCGTCCATGTGTTCCTCCTTCTCAGCCGAAAACCGCGAGCGGCCGGCTCTCCTCAGTTCCTCGTTCGGCGTTGGTTTGCCTGGCATGCATGACGCGGCCGATGAGGTTCATCAGCACCTGTGCCGCCAGGATGGCGGTACCGCCTGTTTGGTCGTAGTCGGGGGCCACCTCGACCAGGTCGATGCCGACGATGGTGCCGCGCTTGGCGAGTGCGGCCAGGATCTCCAGCACCTCGTAATAGATGAAGCCGCCATGCGAGGGCGTGCCGGTGCCCGGCGCGATCGAGGGGTCGAAACCGTCGATGTCGATGGTGACGTAATAGCGCGCGCCGGCGGGAACACGCTCGGCGACGGCGGCACTTCCCAGGGCGCGGATCTGGCGCACCGACAGGATGTCGGAGCCCATCTTGCGCGCGTCCTCGTATCCCTCTTTGGCGGTGGACGAGACGTTGCGGATGCCGAGCTGCGACAGGCCGCTGACATAGGGCTTTTCGGCGGCGCGGCGCATCGGGTTGCCGTGGCCGTAGCGCACGCCGTGGCGCTCGTCGACGAAGTCGAGATGAGCGTCGATCTGGACGATGTGGATCGGGCCGTTCTCGGCGCAATCGTCGGAGAAGGCGTTGATGCAGGGAATATTGACCGAATGGTCGCCGCCCAGCACCACCGGCAATGCGCCGGCGGCCAGGATCTTGCGCACGCCGAACTCGATGTTGGCGTGGCTCTTCATCGTGTCGGTATGGACGATGTCGGCGTCGCCGATGTCGACGATGGAGACCTCGCCGCTGGGCAGGTAAGTGACATCGTCCTCGTGGTCATAGGCGCCGCCATGGCCGAAGGAGAACAGCGTCGAAGCCTCGCGGATGGAACGAGGGCCGAAGCGGGTGCCGGCCCGCCACTGCGTGCCGCAGTCGAAGGGCGCGCCGAGGATGGCGACATCGGCGTCGATGGCGTCCCAGTCGGGCTGGTAGGGATACTTGCCGAAGGTGCAGATGCCGACGAACGGCAGGTTCAGACGTCCGGATTCATAGGAATTGCTGGCCATATGCCCTCCTCCAAAGGTCGGAGGAGTGTGCCAAATGCCGATACGTTTAAAAGTATCTATGATTGGATGTTTACTTGTGCATTAATCAATGAATGATCAACAAGGTCCGCCATCGCGTCCTCAACCTCTCGCTTGGCGATGCGGAACTCAGGCTGCTGCGCGTCTTCGCCTCCGTCGTGCAGCACGGCGGCTTTTCCGCAGCGCAATCGGCGCTAGGCATGACCCAGGCGACGATCTCCACCCACATGCGCCACCTCGAGGAACGGCTGAGCTTGCGCCTGTGCAGCCGCGGGCGCGGCGGCTTCGAGCTCACCGACGAGGGGCGGCTCGTTTATGACGCAGCGCTCGAGCTCTTTGGGTCGCTCGAAAAGTTCCAGAGCCGCATCGGCGAGGCGCAGGGGGAGCTGACGGGCAATCTCAGCTTCGGCACCGTCGATGCCATGATCACCAACCGCGACCTCGACCTGCAGGGAGCATTGGCCGCCTTTCACCGCGCCGCCCCGCGCGTTCATCTGGAAATCGACGTCGCCGCACCCCAGGTGCTGCACCAGGGCCTGTTGAACGGCGGCTATCAGATCGTCCTGATGCCGTCGGTCGGTAGTGTCACGCCGCATTTCCGCACCCAGCCAGCCTTCTCCGAGGTCCAGAAGCTCTACTGTGCCGAGGGCCACGCGCTCTTTGCCGTCCCCGACGCCGACCTCACCGACGACCGCCTCGCCGCCCAACCCTTCGCCGGCCGCACCTACATGCTCAACGAGACGATCTGCGGGGTGAGCTTCACCTGGGCAGCCGCGACGCCTCATATGGAAGGCACCCTGCTGCTGCTGCTCTCTGGTGCCTATATCGGCTTCCTGCCCGACCACTATGCCGACGAATGGGTTCGCACGGGCCGCCTCCGGGTGCTGGCGCCCGAGCGCATGGTTTTCGAGGATATGTTCCACATAGCCTATCCCCGCAATAAACCTTCGCGCGCGGCCGAAACCCTTGCGCAGACCATCACGGAATCGGTGCGCAAGCCGCATTGACATCAATCCGGGTCCCGCCTGTCGGCATACCGCCCTGCCCTTCGACGACTGCGCCCTCGTCCCTCTGATGGCCCTGACTGAAGGCAGCTTGACTCCATTCGAAACGCCTCATATTAAGTTGTAGGCCTAACCCTACAATTGGGTGCCCAACTCTACAATTGGATGCCATGTCCCAGTCGCTTCCACCTTCAACCGCTGCATTGCCGCTGGCCGATCTGCCGGCGCGCGACGTCGCCGTTCGCCACCTCCATCATCCTGGCCGCTGGATAAGCGGTGGCGTCGTGCTTCTGCTGCTCGCCGTCATCGGCCGTGCCTTTGCCGTCGGGCAGATCCAATGGCCGGTGGTCGGAGAGTTCCTGACGGCAGGCGTCATCGTGACCGGCTTCGGCTGGACTCTGCTGATCTCCGCAGTAGCATTGGCGCTCGGCGTGGCTCTCGGCTTCGCCTTCGGCATCATGCGGCTGTCGGCAAATCCGATCCTGCGTTTCGCCGCCTGGCTCTATGTCTGGGTGTTCCGCGGCACGCCGGTGCTGCTGCAGCTGCTCATCTGGTTCAACATCGCTCTGGTCTTCCCGCGCCTCTACATTCCCGGCCTGGTCGACGCGCGCATGGTCGACGTCGTCACGCCCTTCGTCGCTGCCGTGCTCGGCCTCGGCGTCAACGAAGGTTCCTACCTCACCGAAGTGGTGCGCGGCGGCATCGCTTCGGTGGACCGTGGCCAGACCGAAGCCGCCCATACGCTCGGCATGACGCCTGGCCAGACCATGCGTCGCATCATCCTGCCGCAGACGCTGCGGCTGATCCTGCCGGTCCTTGGCAACAGCGCCATCGGCATGCTGAAGTTCTCCTCGCTCGCCGCCACAATCGCCATGGGCGAGATGCTGAACGCTGCACAGCGTATCTACTTCATCAATGGGGCCGTCATCGAGCTGCTGTTCGTCTGCGCCGCCTGGTACCTGGCCGGAACCACAGTCCTCTCCATCGGCCAGTATTACCTTGAACGCCACTTTGGCCGCGATGCCACGGCAGCTGCCGGCCAGCGCAGCTGGTTCAAAGGCTGGACGCGCCGAGCCGTCGCCAGGGGGCAAGCATGAGTCTCGCGGTCAAGGCGGTCGGAATCCGCAAGAGTTTCGGCGAACACGAGGTCCTCAAGGGCCTCGACCTGGAAGTCGCCTATGGCGAAGTGCTCTGCATCCTCGGCCCTTCCGGAAGCGGCAAGAGCACGTTCCTGCGCTGCATCAATCATCTCGAGACACCCAATGGCGGCTATGTCTGGGTCGACGGCGCCATCATGGGCTACCGTTACGCCAATGGCGCGCTGCAGGAACTGCCGGTCAAGCACCTGCGCGCCCAGCAAAGCCAGCTCGGCATGGTGTTCCAGCATTTCAACCTGTTCGCCCACCGCACGGTGCTCGGCAATGTCATCGAAGGGCCGATGGTGGTGCGCGGCCTCAAGCGCGCCGAGGCGGAAAGCCGCGCGATGGAGCTTTTGGAGCAGGTCGGCATGGCCGGCAAGGCCTCGGCCTATCCTTCCCAGCTTTCCGGCGGCCAGAAGCAGCGCGTGGCAATAGCCAGGGCGCTCGCCATGGAGCCGCGCGTCATGCTGTTCGACGAGCCGACCAGCGCGCTCGACCCGGAACTGGTCGGTGAGGTGCTGGAGGTGATGCGCACCCTGGCCCGCGGCGGCACCACCATGATCGTCGTCACCCACGAGATCGGCTTTGCCCGCGAGGTCGCCGACCGCGTCGTGGTGATGATCGACGGCGAAATCCGCGAAATGGGGGTGCCGGGCGACGTGCTCAGCAACCCTGCCGATCCACGCGTGCGCTCGTTCCTGAGCCGCGTGCTCGCCTGACCCTTTCAGTCCAACACATGGGAGTACGGACAGTGAAGAAAATGCTACCGATGGTTCTGGGGCTCGCCTCGGCCACGTTTATCAGCCTGGCCGGCGCGGCATACGCCGCCGGCGACGAAAAGCTGGCAGCCGCCCTGCCCGAGGCCGTGCGCTCGGCCGGCAAGCTCAACGTCACGATCAGCCTTGCCTATCCCCCGATGGAATACAGCGATGCCGGCTCGACCGAACTGAAGGGCTTCGACATCGATCTCGCCAAGGCGATTGCCGAACGTCTCGGCCTGACGGCGGAATTCCAGAACGTCGAGTTTCCGCAGCTCATCCCGCAGGTCGTCACCGGCCGTTCGGACCTGATCATGACGGCGTTTTCCGACAAGGTCGAACGCCAGACCCAGCTCGACTTCATCGACTACTTCAAGACTGGCAACGTCTTCTATTCGAGCGCCGATCATCAGGGTGAGATCAAGACCGAGACCGACCTTTGCGGCAAGACGGTCGCCGTAGCAACAGGCACGAGCTGGGTCACCTGGGCCGAAGATCTCGGCAAGTCGATCTGCCCGGCCGACAAGCTGATCACCGTCATCCAGATCCCAACCCAGGCCGAGCACATCATGCAGATCCGCCAGGGCCGCGCCCAGGCATCGGTCATCGGTCTCGAGGGCCTGCTCGACCTGATGAAGCAGGAGCCGGGCAAGTTCTACCAGATCGGCCAAGTCGGCGACGTCAACCACTACGGCATCGCCTTTGCCAAGGCGAACGGGCAATTGCGCGATGCCGTCCTGGCCACGCTCGACGCGCTCAAGGCCGACGGAACTTATGCACAGATCCTCGACCGTCACGGCTTGAAAGAGGCCGGCGTGGAAGCGTTCAAGATAAACGGATCCACCAAGTAACGGGACCGCACCGGAGCCGCCCTTGACCCAACCTTCCGCACCAGATGCCTCCGTGACTGGGGAGCGCCCCGATGACAGGCTGTCGCGCTTTCGCCTCGATCCCTATTCGAGCGAACAGCTCTACCGGCAGCTCTACAGGGCGTTGCGCGCCGCCATATTGAGCGGCGATTTCTCCGAAGGAGAAGCCATTCCTTCGGAGAACCAGATGCGCGACCAGTTCGGCATCGCCCGGACGACAGTGCGCAATGCGATGGCGCTTCTGGTGTCGGAAGGACTGGTGCAACAGGTGCGAGGCCGGGGCACGATCGTCTCGCACCGCCCGATCAGCCACAACATCTGGAATTTCGGCAGCTTCACGGAACTGGCACGCCGGCAAGGCCTGCGACCGGTGACGAAGATGCTGGAGCATCGGGTGGACAACGGCGAGCTCCGTCTGGTGCGCGCCCGCGGCCTTGCCAATGGCGAGACTATCAACTGGCTGAACGTCGACACGTCCCAGCTCGACCTCGCGCTTTATCCCGGCATCGAGGCCTACGATTTCGCGGCGCAATCGCTCTACGAGGTTTTGCGCCGCGACTATGACCGCCATCCATTGCGCTCGGAACTGCTGCTCACCGTCGTGCCGCCGTCCGATCAGCTGCGGACGGTTTTCGGCCCGGCACCTGCGGTGCCTGGCTACCTTTGCGCCAGCGGAGACGTGCTCGATGCCGACGACCGATTGGTCGAGCGCACGTCGATCGTCTACTCGCCGGCTGTCCAGATGAAGTTCGCTACCCGCTGGGGACGCGATACCGCGCCTGCCTGAGGGCGGCGCGCAGGAGAAGAAGCATGAGCCGCCTCAGTCAGACATTCACCACCGTAAAGCCGATCCTCGGCATGCTGCACCTTGCCGGTGACGGCGCTGCTGCAAAACTTGTCCAGGCCGAGGAAGAAGCGCGCATCATGGCGGGCGAAGGCGTCGACGGGCTGGTGGTGGAGAACTATTTCGGCGAAGCCGATGACGTCGAGCGTGTGCTCGATCGCCTGTGCGGCCTCGACCTTGGCGCGAAGATCGGCGTCAATGTGCTGCGCGACGATGCGCGTGCCTTTGCGCTGGCCAGGCGCTACCCGGTCGCGTTCATCCAGGTCGACTCCGTCGCCGGCCACTTGCCGCCGGAAGCCGACGGCCCCTTCGCCACGGGCCTCGCAGAAAGACGGGCAAGCGTTCCCGCGCTGCTGCTCGGCGGCGTGCGCTTCAAATACCAGCCCGTCCTTTCCGGCCGTCCGGAGGAAGTCGACGTGCGCATCGGCGCATCTCGCTGCGACGGTCTGGTCGTAACATCCGATGCCACCGGTCAGCCGACCGACATGGACAAGGTGGCGCGTTTCCGCGCCGCCACAGGCGGCACCGTACCGCTTCTGATCGGCGCCGGCCTGACCGAGGCGAATGCTGCCGAGCAGCTCGCCTCGGCCGATGGCGCAGTGGTCGGCAGCTGGTTCAAACATGACCACAAGGACACCGGCCGCGTCGAGGCACCGCATGTCGCCCGCCTGATGCGCGCCGTCCGTTCGCTCAGGAGCGCTGCATGAGCGTGCCGGACGCAATCGTCGCCCAGCCGGTGACGCCGGAAAATTTTGCCCCCTACGGCAGGGTCTATGATCTCATGGGCGACGCAGATGCCGCCGTGATCTGGACCGCCGGCGACGGCTGGAACGACGGGTTCACCCGCACGCCGTTGATCGCGGGTGCCGGTCATCTCGGCATCACCCGCGGCGGCGGGGCGCCATGGTCATGTGCGGCGATGGAACGGCATCCCGGAACGGAGGAAGCGATCTTCTGCGCCGCCGAGCCGGTCATTCTCGCCGTGGCCCCGGCGTCAGAGGCGAGCGCACCGCACCGCGACGACATCAAGGCCTTCGTGATCGCCCCGGGCCAGGCAGTGGTGATGCACCGCAATGTCTGGCACGACGCCTGCCGGGGTCTTTCTGGCCCGGCGCCCTATTACTGGATGGCGGTCTGCGGCCTCGGCGAAAGCCCATGGGTGCCGGTCGAAGGCGGGCCGCGCCAGATACAGGCTGCGCAAGGACAGCGCGAATGACCACTTTCTTTGTCGGCGACGTCGCACTCGACGAATATTACACCGCAGATCGCTGGCCGGGACGAGCCGACAAGGGCATGGTCACGGAACTGCCGGCCGAGATCGGCGGCTCCATCGCCAACGCCGCGGTCATGCACGCCGCGCTCGGCGGCGACACCCAGTTCATTTCACTGCTCAATGACAGTGCGCTGTCGCGCCGGCTGATCGACGACCTCAGGCAAAATGGCGTGGGCGTCGACCATATGCTGATCGATCCGGCCATTGCGGAGTCGCGCAACCTGATCTTCCTGATCGACGGCGAGCATGTCGTGCTTACAGTTGAGATGGGCGAGCAGCCGATGTGGCTGGCGCCTGAGACATTGGCAGCCTTGCGCCAACCGGGATTGCTCTACACGACGCTCTATCGCGTCCGCCGGCTTCACACCCAGACGGAACAGGGACGGCTCAGTCAGGCAGACCTCGTCGCTGATCTGCAGCGCCACGGTCGCCGCGCCATCTTCGACCTCGACGTCGGCGGCTGCACGCCTGAAGACATGCCCTACCTTTCAGGGGCAGCGGTCGTCATCTTCAACCAGGTCGGCTTCCGCGCCGCCTTCGGCCATGACGACATCTCCCGCATCGTCGACTGGATGCACGATCACCAGATCGGCTGGGTTGTGCGCACGCTGGCCGCTGACGGCGCCGAAGCATCTGACGGCCAAACGCGCCTGCAGGCAGCCGGCTACCCTGTCCAAGTGGTCGATGTGACCGGCGCCGGCGATACGTTTGGCGGCGCGCTGACCTGGTGCCTGACGCAGGGCCGGCCCTTCGCCGATGCCCTGGATTTCTCCATCGCCGCCGCCTCCCGCTCGGTCACCATCCACGGCCCGCGCGGCGGCAAGGCCGACGCGGTCGCTGTGCAGACATGGCGCGCGGAAAACCGTCGGCCCTAGCAATGCGAACGCAAAAGACGCCTCCATGGTGTGACGCTTTCGGGGCCGCTTGCTGTTGTCCGGATTGCGGCGACCGACAGTGACAGATGCCGTTTGACGACGACCCGTAGCCTTCAAAGGGAGAGCAACGAACGTCAGGCACGGTCCAGCATTACGGGTTCTGGCTGCAATTCGCCCATCGCCAGGGCGAGTTCGACGTCGCCCGTGCCCACCGCATGGTACTCCAGGTCATCGAGGCCCGGATCCAGACCGCCTGGCAGAAAAACCTCCACCTCACCGAGCGGACCTCGCTGGTTGGATGAAAGGCCGGGATGTCAGGCGCAGCATGGTTCTTCGCCGCCCGTGAACCGCGGCGCCTCGGCACTCCTCGTCATTTCTGTTGCAGGCCGGTGACCATCGCGATGATCCCGTTCTGTCGGTCCGGCCTGTCTCGCGCCCCTCGCGCGGCAGCGACCTTGCCCGGCCGCACCTCTCACCTAGGCCGGCACCACCACGTCACGTCGAGAGCACGAACCGGAGATGTCGCACAGAACGAATTGCGAGACGATCTCGCGACCCAGCACCGGGTCGCGAAGTTTCATGCAGAAATTTCGCATGTCGGCGCCAGGGGGGCGCAGTGCCGGTATGGTTCCTGAAAAAAGCAGGATGCCGCCGGTGTCGAAACTGGCCTGGCAGCGGGCGCGTTCGAGCAATCTGTCCGGCTCCAGCAGCATGTCAAGGCAACCCTGTTGCAGCAACTCGTCATTGCTCCAGAGCTCCAGCACCAGCCTGTCCCAATGGAGGATCACCTCGTCCACCGGCCACGCCGTGCCGGCGACGATCTTCTGGCACAGGTTCTTGGATTTCTCGCCCCATCCGTGCCGTTCGACCGCCAGGTCGAACTGGTCGTTGCCAACCGTGACATAGCGGCGCCCGTTCCAGGAAAGCAGCACGAACTCGACTTCCGGCCGCGTGTCCAAGCCGACGACATCGACACTCCCCGCCTGTGTCAGAAGGCAGGGCATCGCGCGATAGAATACCGGCAGCTCGGCCGGCACCGGAACGCCCAGGCGGCGCATCTCCAAGATATGAGCCTCGACATCGGCTCGGTTTCGGCCGGCATAGCCGGCAAGCAACAATTGCTCGGCAGCAATCGAAAGCGCGTTCCCCGCCGGCGTCTGGAATTTGAGAATGGACAAGCCAGACCTCCGCCGTGACATCAACGCCGCGGCAGGACACGGCCGATCGGCCGCTGGTATTGAGGCAGAAGCTCCACCATCGGCTCGTGGCGGCCGGCTTCGGTCTCCGCGCGCACATGCGCGGCAATCTCCTCCATCGGTGCAAACCAGACGTCACCCTTTGTGACGACCTGCTCCAGGAACTCCCGGAAGACGTGCCAGCGCGACAGCCGCCCGGTCACGAACGGATGCAGGACAGGCACCCATAGCGCACCATATGCGTAGGCCGCCTCAAACTCGCGCAGATAGAGGTCGAAGCCGTTGCGCGCGCTGCGCACCGGCATCATGTAATTCAGGTCGAACGACTGCACATACTGCGGCCAGTCGTCGAGCCCCCAATGGCTCGGCAACTCGATGAGCTCACGGCCCGTCTTCCGGCTCTTCAGGATGTAGGGAATGTCGGCGCCCATAAGCGAGGCGTCGTAGCTGAAGCCGCGCTCCAAAAGCAGATCCAGCGACTGGTTGGAGAAGTTGTAGAGCGGAGCGCGCCAGCCACGCGGCGGCTGTCCCGTCGCGCGCCTGATCACCTCGATACCGGAGTCGAGCCAATGGGCTTCGTCCTCTGCCGTCTGTTCCAGTGGATTCTCGTGGATGTAGCTGTGGTGGGCGATTTCGTGCCCACCGGCCAGGATCGTCTCGACGGCCTGCGGATACTGCTCGATGCACCAGGCGGGAATGAAGAAGGTCTGCCGGATGCCGAGCTGGCGATAGGTTTCGACGATGCGCGGCACCGCCACCTGGGGTCCGTAGCGCAGCATCGAGATCGCCGAGACCCTGCGGTCGCCGTCGTTGGGATAGTCGACGTGAATCAGACTGTCAGCGTCCATGTCGAACGTCAGGCAGCAGGCACATTTGGCACCGTTGGGCCAGGCAATCTGATTGGAAATCATCGGTTCTGCTCCTGCGAAGATGTTGGCGACAGCGTGGAAAGGGCGGCCTCGACCGCCCGCATATCGATGAGGACGTCCCCGCTCAGGAACACTTCCTCGTAGTCCTGGTTGAAATCGGGACCCGGGCCGTCGCGGTCGACGACGAGAAAATCGCCGCCATCCAGGGCCACCAGCGGGTGATGCCAGGTGGCGCGATGGTAGTTCACCCCCTGGCGCCCGTCGGTGACGAAGGCCCGAAGCATTTCAGGATAGGGACGGCATTGGGCAGGCGCGACAATGACGACGAAGCGCTGGCCGGCGAGCGGCATGAAAGCCTGGCTCGACAGAGGATGACGTTCCATCATTTTGACACGCGGCGGCAATCCGGCGTGCAGCACGCGAAAGATGCTGAGCAATGCCGCACCACCTTCCGCACCGCAGTCAGCGACACCAAGACGGTGAAAGCGATGGGCAGCGCCGCCATTTGTGGGGAAAGACTCCGGGCCGCCGGCGTCGATCACGTCCCCATAGGGTGCGAACCCATCCCGGGAGAGTGGCTGCACGGGGATGAAGCAGCGGGCCATCTCAGTACTCGTTCGACCGCAGCCATTCGACATAGGCCGCAAGCCCCTGCTCCAGCGTGTAGCCCGGGGCATAGCCAAGCGCGCGCCTGGAGGCTGACTGGTCCCAGGGTCCCTGGCGGTCGAGGTGGCAATATCCGGGGCCGATTGCGATATCTGCTTGGGGCAAGAGCTTGCGGATAAGGCCGACTGCTTCGGAAAGCGTCCAGCAACGATCGCCGAAGACGTTGAACACCGAGCCGTCCGGCTTGTCGGCAAAAGCGGCGAGGATGGCCGCACGGCCGACGTCCTCTGCATGGATGAAGTGAAACAGATGGTCGGCGCCGTTCTCCATCCGGAAGGCCTGGCCGCGCAGCACCGGCTTGATGATGTCACGCAAGATCTGCGGCATCCTGTTGCCGGGTCCATAGACCTCGCTGAAGCGCAGGCACAGCGCCTCGAGCCCATAGAGCTCGTTGTAGATGCGGCTGAAGTGCTCAACCGCCACCTTGGTGACACCGTACGGAGTGGTCGGCACGGTGGCGGAGCGTTCGTCGATCGGCTCGACGTGATTGCCGTAGACGGTTTCCGACGAGAAGTTGACCAGTCGCCTGATGCCGGCCAGCCGCATCGCCTCCATCAGGTTGACGGTGCCGTCTATGTTGGCCACGACGGTGGTGACAGGCAGTTCGATCGACAAGTCGGGATGCGACATTGCCGCGGTGTGGATGACACGGTCGACCTCATGGCGTTCGATCGTCCTGACAAGGCGCGGAATGTCATAGAGCTCCCCCTGGACGGGCGTGATCAGGTCGGTTGCCCACTCGGAGTAGTCGCGGTTGTAGTTGACGACCTTGAAGCCTTGCTCGGCGAGCTGGCGAACAATGATGCGGCCGGTGTAGCCGAGGCCACCGGTAACCAGAATCGAAGTCATGCTCTGTTCCTTGGTTGTAACGGGGATCGTGACGGGGTCAGATCGGCCGTCGCGCGAGGTATCTGGCGCCGAGCGCCTGCGAGATCTTGGCCGTGTGGGCGAGGATAAGATTGCCCAGGCGGTCCGGGGTCGGGTTGAGAATGCGCGTGGTTGGGCCGGGTACGCTGACCGCTGCGATCGCCACGCCCTTGCGATCGAGGATGGGAGCCGCGATGCAGCTCACCCCCTCGTCGACCTCCTCGCGTTCGATCGCAAAGCCGCGCTCCCTGGTGCTTTGCAGATCGGCCCGGAATGCATCGGCCTGCACGATCGTGCGCCTGGTGTAGCGCTTGGCCCTGCCGTCGCCGAAGATCAGCCTCAAGGCCTGTTCCGGGTTCTGAAATGCCAGGATCGCCTTGGCGGAAGCGGAGGTGTTGGCGGGAAAGGTGCTGCCCACGCGGATCGACATGTGCAGGACGCGCTTGCCTTCCGCCTGGTCGATATAGACCGAACTGCGGCCGTCCAGCGCCACCAGGTTCGCCGTCTCACCGCTTTCCTCGGCTATGGCCTCGAGATATGGCCGGACGATCACCCTGAGATGCGCCGTACGCAGTTGCACCGAACCCGCAATCCCGATGATGCGGTGACCAAGCACGTAGGAACTCCGTTCCCTGCCGCGCGTCACATAGTCGGCCTCCACGAACGTCGTCAGCAGCCGATGTGCAGTGCTGGGCGACAGGCTGGTCTTCTCCGACAGTTCCTGCAGCGACGCGCCGCGTGTGTCGAATTCGGCCAGGGCCTCCAGCAACGAGAGACCGCGCAGGAGCGATTGAACTTCGCTGGTCATCGGCGTTTCCCTAGATGGCCGTGCCGCCATTGGGGCTCACGATCTGGCCGACCATGTAGCTGCCGCCGGGGCCTGCCAGGAACTCGACCATCGCCGCGATCTCGTCCGGCTGCCCGAAACGCCGCAGCGGAATCTGCTCGCGCGTCTCGTCGTTGTATTCAACGGTGTCGTATTTGAGCATGTCGGTCTCGATCGGACCCGGTGCGACCGAGTTGACCAGCACGCCATGCGGCGCCACCTCCTTGGCCACCGCCTTGGTCAGCGCGATCACGCCGCCTTTGGAGGCGCAATAGGCGGCATAGGTTGCGAAGCCGATCAGCCCGAGCTCGGACGAGACGTTGATGATGCGACCGGAGCGGCGCGCGATCATTCCGGGCAGAACGGCATGCAGGCAGTTCCAGGTCCCGGTCAGGTTGATGCCGATCACCCGTGCCCAATCCTCGGCACTTGTGTCGACGGTCGCCTTGGACAGAAGCACGCCGGCATTGTTGACCAGGACATCGATGCGGCCATGACGGTCCATCGCCGTGGTAACCAGGGCGGCAACGTCTTCGACCCGCGACACGTCGCCGGTGACGAAGGCGACGTCGCCGCCGCACGACTTTGCCTGCTCGACGATCTCGGCAGCCTCGTCACCAAACTGGCGGTCGTTGAGAACCAGAAGGTCGCCCGTCGCCGCGAACCTTCTTGCCACGGCGAGCCCGATACCACGGCCGGCACCGGTTACGATGATCACTCTCTTCATGTTGTGGTCCCTTTTTTGATCTGCTGGAGGGTGGCGGGCTGTGCTGCCCGCCCGTCCTCATGCTTTGGTTTGCGACCACATCCTCGACAGGACGAAGAGGCCGAGCCCGGCAATCGCCAGCACCAGTTCGCCGATCAGGAATTGTGATTCCTGCTGCGCCAGCGCAAAGGCGGTGAACAGGGTGACGGCCAGCGCCGGCAGTGGCCAGAGCGGCATGCGAAATGGACGGACACCGTCCTTGTCCTTGATCCGGCTCCACAATGCGGCCAGGCCGATGCAGAAATAGACAGCCGCAATCATCGTGCCGGCGAAGATGATGAGCCAGTCGAGTTGGCTGACGAAGAGCAGCGGAATGGCGGGAACCACCAGCACCACCACACCCCAGCCCGGCACGCCGTGTTTGTTGAGCGAGCCGAGCTTGTCGCTGACTGCGGCCGGCCACAGACGATCGCGACCGGTGGCGAACACGCCGCGGGCGAAATACATGATCAGCGAAAGCGCGCCGTTGAACAAAGCAATGATCACGCCGACGTCGACAATGGCTTTTGCGGAAGGCCCGAGCGCCTGCTCGACCGAGTAGACCACCGGAGCGGGGCTTGTCAGGAAGGCCAGCAGGTCGGGAGCGGCCACGACCGCAGCCGTGAACGGCACGGTGATCAGAAAGCTGGCGAGGATCGCCGTGATGACGACCGCCTTGGCGATCTGGCGTCGCCCGTCATGCATTTCTTCGGCGAAACCCAATGTCGCGTCGTAACCGTTGATGATGTTGAAAGCGGGCGCCAATGCCGTGATGGCAATGGCGAAGGTCACCGGCACGAGATGGCCGTCAACGACATGCACGGGCGCCATCGTCACCGCAACGATGTCCTGGTTCCAGTTGAGCACTGCCGCCACCGTTATGATGCCCAGCACGGCCACCTCGACGACGACCATTATAGCTGTCGTCCAGGCGCCGACTTCGACGCGGGTCAGGGCGATCAGCCCCGCCGCCATCAAGGCAATGAAGGCGACCAGTTCACTGGAAACGGAAAGTCCGGGAACGAGGTCTTTCAGGAAGACGGCGATGCCGAGGACCAGGGCGGCGGGAATGAAGACACCCTGCAACAGGTAGTTCAGAAGCGTGATCCAGGCGATCGGTGCCGGCAGCACGTCCTTGACGATCGAATACATGCCGCCGGCGGAGGGGTTGCGCGCCGCGAGTTCCCCGAGGCACAGCGCGATCAGCACGACCACTGCACTCAGGATGAGGCAGGCGCCGATCGTGAACGTTCCGCTGATGGAGACGACGCCGCCGGTCAGCAGCAGCACTGCCATTGTCGGCGACACGTCGGCCATCGCCAGTCCGACGACATGCCACACGCCGAGCGATTTTCGAAACTCGTGGGTCTTTGAACCATCCGCGAGCGTCGCCGCCCCCCGTGTGCCGCCTTCGAGCGGCGTATCCAAGCCTGTCGACATCTTTTCCTCCCAGAAACCAGACTGTCAGTGGCAGGCAGGATTGCGTGACGCCCAATGTCTCTCAAGATGAGGATTCCACGATGCGGAATTCGCCGACGTTTTTTTCTACCGGCAGGAAGATTGGCCATCGAAGGGATCTACGACGACGTGATACGCGCCTGCCAACACCCTTGCCCGGTGTCGGTATCAGGGCCCTCGTGGTGAAATCCGCCCCCCGGAGAGCGTCGAACGCCGACGCCTGGGTCGCTGCACTGCCCGGCGCCAAGCCCGGTCGTCACAGGTCCTGAGAAGGCGGAGGCAAGCGCAGCAATCGTCTGACGAACCGAGGCAGGCATGCCACCATGCAACGAACGAGCGGCCGCCCCTCAGGCTGGGCGACCGGTTCATCGCAAGGGTCGCCGGCGGGGGCCGCCGCGCCCTTGTTCCGGCCTGCAACCACGTAGCCCACACCGCGCTCCTGCATGTTTACCTCCGTCTCCTCGGAGCTCCAGCCCGTTACCGAACCTGCACCGGCTCGGCGTAATAGGGCAGCCGGTCGACGCGTGGCGTCCACGCCCCGTCGGCCGTCACCTTCAGGACGTGTGCCGCGATCTCCTCCATCGGCGCGAACCAGACGTCGCCGCGATCGAGCACGCCTTCGAGGAAGCGGTGGACGACTTCCCAGCGCGCCAGGCGACCGGTGGCAAAGGGATGAACGACCGGGATCCACAGGCCGCCATTGCGGTACGCCGCCTCGAACTCCTGCGCGAAGATCGCAAAACCCTGCTCGGGCGCGCGGATCGGCATCATGTAGTCGAGGTCCATCGACTGGACATATTGCGGCCAGTCGTCGAGTCCCCAGTGCGACGGCAGCTCGACCAGCCGTCCCGCCTCGCAGTCGAGCAGATAGGGGATGTCGTCACCCATCAGCGAGGCGTCATAGCTGAAGCCGCGCGACACCAGCAGATCGGCAGAGCGATGCGAGAAATTGTAGAGCGGCGCGCGCCAGCCCCTGGGATGCCTGCCGCTCACCCGCTTGATCACTTCGATGCCGCGGTCGAGCCAGTGGGCCTCCTCCTCTTCCGACAGCTCGCGCGGATGCTCGTGCAGGAAGCCGTGATGGGCGAGCTCGTGCCCGCCCTCGAGCATCGCCTCGATGGCCTCGGGATATCGTTCGATGCACCAGGCGGGCACGAAGAAGGTCTGTTTGATGCCGAGTTGCCGGTAGCTTTCGACGATGCGCGGAACGGCGACCTTGGGGCCGTATTGCAGCATCGAGATCGCCGCCACACGTGAGTGGCCGTCCTTCGGATGGGCGATGTGGACGAGGCTGTCGGCATCCATGTCGAAGGTGATGCAGGCAGCGCATTTCGCGCCGTTCGGCCAGGGGATTTGATTGCGGATCATGATCCTGTCCTTATCCCTTCCTGGCATGCATGACGCGGCCGATGAGGTTCATCAGCACCTGTGCCGCCAGGATGGCGGTACCGCCTGTTTGGTCGTAGTCGGGGGCCACCTCGACCAGGTCGATGCCGACGATGGTGCCGCGCTTGGCGAGTGCGGCCAGGATCTCCAGCACCTCGTAATAGATGAAGCCGCCATGCGAGGGCGTGCCGGTGCCCGGCGCGATCGACGGGTCGAAACCGTCGATGTCGATGGTGACGTAATAGCGCGCGCCGGCGGGAACACGCTCGGCGACGGCGGCACTTCCCAGGGCGCGAATCTGGCGCACCGACAGGATGTCGGAGCCCATCTTGCGCGCGTCCTCGTATCCCTCTTTGGCGGTGGACGAGACGTTGCGGATGCCGAGCTGCGACAGGCCGCTGACATAGGGCTTTTCGGCGGCGCGGCGCATCGGGTTGCCGTGGCCGTAGCGCACGCCGTGGCGCTCGTCGACGAAGTCGAGATGAGCGTCGATCTGGACGATGTGGATCGGGCCGTTCTCGGCGCAATCGTCGGAGAAGGCGTTGATGCAGGGAATATTGACCGAATGGTCGCCGCCCAGCACCACCGGCAATGCACCGGCGGCGAGGATCTTGCGCACGCCGAACTCGATGTTGGCGTGGCTCTTCATCGTGTCGGTATGGACGATGTCGGCGTCGCCGATGTCGACGATGGAGACCTCGCCGCTGGGCAGGTAAGTGACATCGTCCTCGTGGTCATAGGCGCCGCCATGGCCGAAAGAGAACAGCGTCGAGGCTTCGCGGATCGAGCGCGGCCCGAAGCGCGTTCCGGCCCGCCACTGCGTGCCGCAGTCGAAGGGCGCGCCGAGGATGGCGACATCGGCGTCGATGGCGTCCCAGTCGGGCTGGTAGGGATACTTGCCGAAGGTGCAGATGCCGACGAACGGCAGGTTCAGACGTCCGGATTCATACGAATTGCTGGTCATTGTCGACCCTTTCAGGACAGTGGGGAAGGAAGGGGCTGCTACTTTCCGCCCCTGACATATTTCGTGCCGATGGCCGCCGGCGGACGCACCCGGCCGGCGAAGGCAACCAGCGCCACGAAGGAAGCGAGGAATGGCACCATCGAGAACAGCTGGTAGGGCACATCGGGGTTGTTGAACTGCAGGCGCAGCTGCAGGGCCTCGGAGAAGGCGAAGAAGATACAGGCGACGAAGACCAGGGCCGGGTTCCACCGCCCCAGGATCACCGCCGCAAGCGCGATCCAGCCCTTGCCGGCGCTCATGTTCTCGGTGAAGACGAAAACCTGGCAGAGCACCAGATAGCAGCCGCCGAGGCCACCGAGCACGCAGCTGGTGATCACGCAGATCGCCCGCACACCGGGAACGCTGACGCCGACGGTGTCGGCCGCGACCGGATAGTCGCCGATGGCGCGCACGTTCAGCCCCCAGGGCGTCCGGTACAGGAACCAGTAGGACAGCGGCACCACCAGATACATCAGGTAGGCAAGCGGATCCTGGTTGAACAGGACCGGCCCGATGAGCGGAATGGAGGACAAGAGCGGTATCGCCACGGGCGCAAAGCCGGGCAAGGTCGAGGTGGCGTCAGCTCCCAGTATGAGCCGCGCGAGATAGGAGGTGAGGCCAAGCACCAGGATGTTGATCGCGATGCCGGTGACGAGCTGGTTGATGCCGAGCCCAACGGCCAGGCCGGCAAGTACACAACCAATGGCGGCCGCAAAGAGGATGCCGAAGACGAGCCCGCCGACCGGCGTGCCGAGCAGATAGGCGCCTGTGGCGGCGCCGAAGGCACCACCGAGAATGCAGCCCTCTAGCGAGACGTTGAACACCCCTGCCCGCTCTGCCAGCACGCCGCCGAGCGCTGCGAAGACAATCGGCGTCGACAGCCTGAGAACGGTCGAGAAGAAATCCACCAAGCTCGAAACATCGCCTGCCCAGCTCATGACCTGCCTCCGGAATTGTTCGTGATGCCCCCGGCGATGCCGGCATCCAGCAGCCGGCGCCGTTCGAGGAACCGTCGCCAGTTGCCCCGATCGAACCGGAAGGCGAGACTTGCCGCGACGAAGATGATGACCAGGCCCTGGATTGCCTCGACGACCGTGCTTTCAAGCCCGACGGCGCGCTGCATGATGAGGCCGCCGACCTTGAGGCCGCTCAGGAAGAAGGCTGCAACCGGCGCCATCAGCGGCGACAGCTGGGCCAGGAAGGCGACGACGATGCCGTCGAAGCCGTAGCCCGGCGAAAACAGATGGTAGAGACGGTGCTTGAGGCCCAGCACCTCGAAGGTACCCGCCAGCCCGCCGATGGCGCCAGCGACGAACATCACCGCTACGACGTTGCGCCGGACACGGATTCCCGAATAGGTCGCGGCGACAGGGTTCTTGCCGATCATGCCGAGGCCGAAGCCGACAGTGGTGAAGCGGAACACGAACCATGCCACGACGCAAAGCACGATGCCGACGACCACGCCGAGATGAGCGTCGGTCTGGGGCATGATGTAGGGGAGCCAGAGCCCCTCGCGGATTTCCTCCGAATAGGGATAAGGCGCGCCCTCCTGCATCATCGGTCCGCCGGCGACATAGCTCACCAGGTTGATGGCGATGAAGTTCAAAAGGATGGTGATGATGACTTCGTTGATGCCGCGATAAGCCTTCAGATAGCCGGGGATCAAACCCCACAGGCCACCGCCCAGAGCTCCGGCGAGAACGCACAGCGGCACCTGAACGACGGGCGACATTTCCGGCAGCAGCAGTGCTGCCATCGACGAAAACAGGCCGCCCATGTAGATCTGGCCCTCGGCGCCGATGTTCAGCAGGCCGACCCGGAGTGGGATGATGACTGCGAGGCCGGCCAGAAGGATCGGCGACATCTTCGCCAGCGTGCTGGCAAGGCCGTAATAGTCGAGGAACGCGCCGCCGAAGAGCGCCGCGTAAGCCTCGCCGGGATTGACCCCGGCGATGGCTATGAGACCAGCTCCGGCAAGGAGCGAGAGCAGGACGGCCCAGACCGGCCGCAGCATGTAGATACCTTGGATGGCTCGTAGCATCACGCCACCTTTTCCTCTTCGAGCCCGCCGATGAGGGCGCCGATACGCTCTGGCGTCGCCTCTTCGGGAGCAATGATTCCGGTGATCCGCCCGGCGCACATGACGGCGACGCGGTCGCAGACGCTCAGGATGTGTTCCAGTTCGGTGGAGATGTAGAGGATCGCCGTGCCGCGCTCGCGCTCGGCGAGAACAGTCCTGTGCACGGCTTCGATCGCCCCGACATCGAGACCCTTGCAGGGCTGCATGATGACCAGCAGCCGCGGCCGACATTCGACCTCGCGGGCAAAAATGAGCTTCTGCTGGTTGCCGCCCGACAGGAAGCGGATCGCCTGGTCCACCGACTGCAGGCGGACGTCGTAACGCTTGACCCAGTCTTCCGCGACCTTGCGGGCGCTTGCCGCGCGCAGCATCGGACCTGAGGAGAACGGGCTTTCCCGGAAGTCGCGGATCATGGCGTTCTGATAGACCGGCAGGTCGAGGACCAGGCCGGTGCCATGGCGGTCTTCCGGCACGAACGAGATGCCGAGCCGATGGCGACGCTCGTAGACGCCGGCAGCAGACACATCCTCGCCTGACAGCTCGACGGTGCCGCCCTCTGCCTGGCGCAGCCCGGTCAAGGCCTCGGCAAGTTCTGCCTGGCCATTGCCGTCGACACCGGCGACACCGAGGATTTCACCCGCCCGGATGTCGAACGACACGCCCTTCAGGGCCTGGTTGCCACGGTTGTCGCGCGCCTTGAGGTCGCGGATGCGCACCAGAACCTCATCCGACGTCGGCGAGGTCTTTTCGAGCGTGGTCAGCACGACGTCGCGGCCGACCATCATGCGCGCCATTTCGCTCGGCGGCGTTCCTGCGACGGCAAGATCGGCCGAAACCGTGCCGCGGCGCAGCACCGTGACCCGGTCGGCAACGGCTGCCACCTCGTCCAGCTTGTGACTGATGAAGATGATTGTCTTTCCCGCGGCCCGAAGCCGCCGCAAGCCTTCGAGGAACCCCTCGACCTCGCTCGGCGCCAGCACGCTTGTCGGCTCGTCGAGGATGATGAGGTTGGCGTCGCGATAGAGGACCTTCAGGATCTCAACCCGCTGGCGCATACCCATCGGCAGTTTCCACACCTCCTGATGTGGGTCGATGTCGAAGCCGAAACTTTTGGCGAGTGCCTCGAGCTTGCGGGCATGTTCGGCGAGCGAAAGCCGCATTCCCTGCCCCGGCAGGCCGAGCACCACGTTTTCGACGACCGTCAGCGTTTCGACGAGCATCAGATGCTGGTGGATCATGCCGATGCCGAGTTCCATCGCCCGGCGCGGAGACGTGATCCTTTGCGGGGCGCCATCGATGAGGATGCGGCCGCCATCGGGCTGGTAGAGACCGTAAAGTATGTTCATCAGTGTCGTCTTGCCGGCACCGTTCTCGCCGAGAATGGCGTGTACGGTTCCCCGGGGAACGGTCATGTCGACACCGTCCAGCGCCTTGAAGTCGCCGAAGGTTTTGGAGATTTTCTCCAGCCGAAGTCCTTGCGCGGTCATGGCACAATCCAGCATTCAAACGAGTGGCAAGTGGGTGCGCGAGGCAGGCGCCAGACCATCCTCGCGCGAGAGGCCGGCATGGCCTCAGTGGACGTCGATTTCGCCGGCCTTTATCTTCTCGATGATGGCCGCGGCATCGCTTTGCACGGCGGCGGGCACGGCGGCGGAATAGGTGCCGATGCGGGCCGCCGTCGGCGTTTCCAGTCCGTATATGTAGGCCTTGCCCTCGAGCTTGCCTTGCTTGGCCTCTCCGAGCAGCGTCAGAAGCGCGCCGCGCATGTCGAAGATCGCCGACTGGATGACAGTGTCGGGCCAGTTGGAAATCGCATCGTAATAGATGCCGATCGCCTTCTTGCCCTTTTCCTTCACACCCTGGAGGCTGCCGACGACGGCATTGTCCATCGACGGGAAGATGACGTCGGCGCCCTGGCTGATCTCGTTGAGCGCGGCTTCCTTGCCCTTGGCGACGTCGTCCCAGTCATTCGTCCAGGCAGTCAGCACCTCGCCATCCGGACGGGCGGCCTTGAAACCCTTGGCATAGCCGTTGCCCAGATCGACGTAGAATTTGAGCTTCTGCGCGCCGATGTAGCCGCCCTTGCCGGTCTCGGACACCTTGCCGGCAACATAACCCATGACATAGCCGAGGGCCCGGAAGTCGAAGCTCATGATGGCGACATTGCCACCCGGCTCGGTCCCGTTGACGACGACGAACTTGGTATCGGGAAAGCGATTGGCAACCTTGGCCACCGAATCCTGGAACTCGCCGCCGTGGCCGATCACCACGGAATATCCACGCCTGGCATAGTCGGCCAGCGCCTCCGGCTGGTCGGGCTGGGCTACCTTTTCACTGTAGGCGAATTCCAGCCCCAGCTCCTTGGCGGCATGCTCGACGCCTTCGTAACCGGCCTGATTGAACGACTTGTCGGTCTTCACGCCCGGCAGGACGATCGCGATCTTGAGATTTTCGGCGAGTGCCGGTGCCGACAGGCCAAAGCCCGTCACGACCGCGGCTGCGGCCAGAATGCAGAAAGAACGTCGGATAATGCCCATCGCAAGGTCTCCTCCCTTTAGAGCATCAAAAGTTTTAGTCTCTAAAATTTTCGTGTCAACGTGTTTTTTGTTGCACCTAAAGGAAATTGGAGGCAAAAGCCGTTGAAGGGGGCAGACTGAAGCATGGCGTCGATGGGACTGAGAGAGCGACAGAAGGCAAGCCGCCGCGAGCGCATCCTGGAAATCGCCAAGACCCGCTTCCAGACAGATGGTTACACCGCGACGACGATCGAACTGATCGCCAAGGACGCGGATATTTCCGCTGTCACCGTCTACAACTACTTCGACAGCAAGGCCGGCTTGCTCCTCGCCCTCGTCAGCGAGAGCGACCAGCTGCTGATCCGGCAGCTGAAAACGATGATCGCCCGCAAGCCTGCAAATCTGGTCGATGCGGTGGCGTCCTTCGGCCAGATCCTCCGTCGCCACGCCATGAGCTACCTGACGAAATCGACGTGGCGCGAGGTCCTGTCAGCCAGCATCAACGAAGGCAGCAGCGACTTCGGGCGCACCTATCTCGAGCTCGACAACGTGCTGATCGAGCTGATGCACGCCATGATCGTCGAGTTTCAGGAGCGCGAGCTGATACCGGCATCCGTCGACAGTGCAGCCCTCGCCGACTGCCTGTTTTCGCTGCAGAACATAAGGTTCTTCCAGTTCATTGCCGACGACAACCGCGATGACGAGGACATCGACCGCCGGCTGCGCCGTGATCTCGAGTCGCTGAAGGCAGTCTTTTCCGCCTAGACAGTTTCCGCTTTTCTTCGAAGCGGGGAATCTCTCTATGCCTTTGTCTTGCGCAATTCCGGACGGAAAACCGCTGCACACCTTTCCTGGAATTGCGCTGGCGCCGCATCGGCTGCGGATCAGGCGGAGATCGCCAGCCGTCCCGCCGTCTGGCCGATCTGCTCGGTGATATAGGTTTCCAGATAGTCTATCGCTTCTTCGGAATGCGCTGCGGCAAGCCGGTGCAGGCGCAGCGCAAGATGCCCAAGCGGCGCGAGCCCATTGTCCGGGCCGAGACGCCGGACGTCGTCAGGAACGGTGCTTTGCGCCATGGCGGTCACGCCAAGCCCTGCCCTGACCGCCGCCAGGATCGCGCTATGGCTCGAGCTGAGATAGGCGATCCGGCAGGCTTTTGCCTCCCGCTTCAGTTGCTGCAGGATCCGGTGCCGATAGACGCATGGGGGCGGTGCCAGCACCAATGGCAATGGGCTCTGCGTATGGCCGAAGTGGTCGGCGCTGCTGAACCAGACCAGCGGCTCGGTGTGGATGGGCCTGCCACCCCGGCTCTCGCTGTCATCGTGCAGCGCGACGACGAGATCGAACTCGCCGTTCTCCTGCCGGGCCAGAAGGTTCTTGCTGAGGTCGCTGGTCACTTCCAGCATGACGTTGGGATGGGCCTGGGCGAAGCGCCCCAACAGATGCGGCAGCAGGGAGTCGGTGTACTCGCTCGGGGCGCCAAGCCGCACCCTGCCCGACACGTCAGGGCTTTGCATCAGTGCCAGGACTTCGTCGTTCAGGGCCAGGATGCGACGCGCATATTGCGCGAAGCTGCGCCCTTGCGCGGTGAGCTGCAGATTGTGGGCGTCGCGCTGGAACAGCCGCACGCCGACCACCTCTTCCAGCCGTTTGATCTGCAGGCTGACCGCCGACTGCGTGCGCCCCACCATTTCGGCCGCGCGGGTGAAACTGCCGCCGTCGATCGCCTTGACGAAGCTGCGCATCAGGTCTGTCGGGATGTTGCGCATGGCCGATCCTATCATGAGTATCCCTCATCCTAGCATGAGAACTATGAAGTTCAACAATGATGGCCGTTCGATATCCTTGGACGAGATCGGGCAGCCTGCGCTGGCCATCGTCACAGGAGGAGAAGACATGACCGACGGCACATCAGCGCTTGCCACTTTCGACCCGGACCTGTGGGCGGCCATCGAGGCCGAGGGACGGCGCCAGGAGGGCGAAATCGAGCTGATCGCGTCGGAAAACCACGCCAGCCCAAGGGTGATGGCGGCGCAGGGCTCGGTGCTGACCAACAAATACGCCGAAGGCTATCCCGGCAAGCGCTACTATGGCGGCTGCGGCGAGGTTGACGTGGTCGAGCAACTGGCGATCGATCGCGTAAGACAGCTGTTCGGCGCGCAATTCGCCAATGTGCAGCCCCACTCCGGCGCCCAGGCCAACGGCGCTGTCATGCTGGCCTTGCTGCAGCCGGGCGACACCATCCTCGGCATGTCGCTGGATGCCGGCGGCCATCTCACCCACGGTGCGCGTCCGGCGCTTTCAGGCAAGTGGTTCCGCGCCATCACCTATGGGCTGACCCCGGAAGGGCTGATCGACTACGATCAGGTAGCTGCCCTGGCTGAGGCCGAGCGCCCGAAGCTGATCATCGCCGGCGCCTCGGCCTATTCCAGGGTGATCGACTTTGCCCGCTTCCGCGCCATCGCCGACAGCGTCGGCGCCATGCTGATGGTCGACATGGCCCATATTGCGGGGCTGGTCGCCACCGGCCATCACCCGAGCCCGATGCTCCATGCCCATGTCGTCACCTCGACCACACACAAGACCCTGCGTGGCCCGCGCGGCGGCATCATCCTGAGCAATGACGAGGCCATCGCCAAAAAGATCAATGCGGCGGTTTTTCCCGGCCTGCAGGGCGGACCGCTGATGCATGTGATCGCCGCCAAGGCCGTCGCCTTCGCCGAGGCGCTGGAACCGGATTTCACGGAATATGCCGGACGGGTCGTGGCCAGCGCCAAGGCGCTCGCCGCGGTTCTGGTCGAGCGAGGTGCTGCGATCGTCTCCGGCGGCACCGACAACCATCTGATGCTGGTTGATTTGCGTCCCCTTGGCCTCAAGGGCAACGAAGCGGCCGAGGCGCTGGAGCGCGCCGGCATCACCTGCAACAAGAACGGCGTGCCAGGCGACCCCGAGAAGCCCACGGTGACCTCGGGCATCCGCCTGGGCACCGCAGCCGGTTGTTCGCGCGGCTTCGGCCCCGAGGAGTTCCGGCAGATCGGCCATCTGATCGGGGACGTGCTGGACAGCCTGCGCAGCGGCCCGAACGCTGCCGTCGAAGACACAGTCCACCGGAGAGTAACCGCGCTCTGCTTCGCCTTCCCGATCTACGGGAGCAAGGCCGATGCCTGATTTCGACCTCGCCGTCATCGGCGCCGGACCGGGAGGCTATGTCGCCGCACTCAGGGCCGCACAGGCCGGCATGCGGGTGGCCTGCATCGATGAGCGGTCCACGGCGGGCGGCACCTGCCTGAATGTCGGCTGCATTCCCTCGAAGGCGCTGCTGTCATCGACCGAACACTGGGCAGGGCTGAAATCCCTCGCCGACCAAGGCATCGAGACCGAAGCCGCCCGCTTCGACCTTTCGCGCATGATGGCGCGCAAGGACAAGGTGGTTTCCGACCTGACCAAAGGCATCGCTTTCCTGTTCAAGAAGGCCGGCGTGGAATTCATCCAGGGGCGTGCGAGCATCGCCGCTCCGGGGCGGGTTACGGTTGGTGAGCGCGAGATCTCCGCACGGCACATTCTGATCGCCACCGGGTCCGCGCCTGCTGCCCTGCCCAATGTCCCCTTTGACGAAAAGCTCGTCCTGTCGTCGACAGGTGCCTTGTCGCTCGGCAAGGTGCCGGACCGGCTGGTGGTGGTCGGCGCCGGTGTCATCGGCTTGGAGATCGGCCAGATCTGGTCGCGCCTCGGCGCCAAGGTGACTGTCGTCGAGTATCTCGACCGCATCCTGCCCGGCATCGACGGCGAGCTGGCCAGGAACGCGCAGCGGATCCTCGCCCGCCAAGGCATCGGCTTCACCCTGAACGCGGCCGTCAAGACAATCGCCCGCGACGGCGAGGCGGCCAGCGTCGAGATCGAAACCCGCGGATCGGGCGAACTGGAAACGCTGGCAGCAGATGCCGTGCTCGTCGCTATCGGCAGGCGGCCCCACACCGCAGGCCTTGGGCTTGAGGCGCTGGGGGTCAGGCAGGACGCCAGGGGCTTTGTCGAAGTCGATGCACAGTTCCGCACCAGCGTGCCCGGCGTCCTGGCCATCGGCGACGTGGTGCCCGGGCCGATGCTCGCCCACAAGGCCGAAGAAGACGCCGCTGCCTGCATCGATGCTCTGGCGGGCAAGGCGCATGGCGCACCCGACTATCGCCTCGTGCCGGGGGTGGTCTACACGGCGCCCGAAATCGCCGGCGTCGGCCTCACGGAGGACGATGCCGGCACCTCCGGGCGCGCGTTTCTGGTCGGCAAGGCCAGCTTCCTGGCCAACGGCCGCGCCCGTGCGATCGGCGCCACCGACGGCTTCGCCAAGGTCATCGCCTGCGCCGAGACAGGCCGGCTTCTCGGCGCCCATATCCTCGGACATGGCGCGGGGGAACTGTTGCAGGAACTGGTCCTCGGGCTTCGGCTCGGCACGACGCTAGCCGAAATTGCCGGCACCTCCCATCCGCATCCGGGCATGGGTGAGGCTGTGAAGGAGGCATGCGTGGCGGCCCTTTCCAGCGCAGCGACCTGAGATGTCAGGCGGCCCTTTCCCGCCCTGACGGGATGGCCTCCTGTTCCATGCCCGAACAAGTTCGACAGCGCTCTGTTTTCCAGCCTTGGAGGCTCTTCATGACCTTGCCATTCCAGTTGCGGCAAACCCCGCTGACGGCATTCAACGTTTCACGCGGCGGCAGGATGGTGCCGTTCGCCGGTTATGAGATGCCCGTCCAGTTTGCCGACGGCGTCCTGAAGGAACACCTGCACTGCCGCGTCGCCGCCGGGCTTTTTGACGTCAGCCATATGGGACAGGTCATTCTTCGCCCGAGGACGGGCAGGAGCGAGGATGCGGCGCTGGCGCTCGAACGGCTGGTTCCGGTTGATGTCCTCGGCCTGAAGCCGGGGCGCCAGCGCTACGGGCTCTTCACCGCGGACGATGGTGGCATCCTCGACGACCTGATGATCGCCAACCGCGGCGATCACCTCTTCCTGGTGGTCAACGCCGCCTGCAAGGCGCAGGATGTCGCCCATCTTCGGGCTCACCTCGGCAAAGACTGCGAGATCGAGGAGCTCACGGATCGTGCCTTGATCGCGTTGCAGGGCCCTGATGCCGAGGCCGCGCTCGCGGCACTCGCTCCTGAGGTGGCAGAGATGCATTTCATGGAGGTCGCCGACATCAATCTGCTGGGAACGCCCTGCATCGTGGCGCGGGCGGGCTATACTGGCGAAGACGGCTATGAAATTTCGGTTCCCGCCGACCGCGCCGCAGCACTCGCCGAAGCGCTGCTGTCCGATTCCAGGGTTCGCCCTGTCGGCTTGGGCGCGCGGGACAGCCTGCGGCTGGAATCGGGCCTGTGCCTCTATGGCCATGACATCGATGCCACCACCACCCCTGCCCAGGGCGCGCTGGAATGGGCGATCCAGAAGGTGCGGCGGCGAGGCGGAGCACGCGCCGGCGGCTTCCCCGGGGCAGAGATTATCCTCGAAGAACTGGCAACGGGGGCTTCGCGCCGCCGTGTCGGACTGCGGATCGAGGGCCGTGCGCCGATCCGAGAGGGCACGGAGCTGTTTGCCGCCGAAGTCGGCGGCGAACCGGTCGGACAGGTGACCTCAGGCGGCTTCGGCCCCTCCGTCAATGCGCCGGTCGCCCTGGCCCATGTTCCGACCGAACTGAGCAGCACGGACACGCCCCTGTTCGCCGAAGTCAGGGGCAAACGCCTTCGCGTCTTCGTCTCCCCGCTGCCCTTTATCAAGCAACGCTACAAACGGTACTGAGGAGCCCCGATATGCTGAAATTCACCGAAGATCACGAATGGCTGTCCATCAAGGGTGGCATAGCCACGGTCGGCATCACCCGCTACGCCAGCGAACTGCTGGGGGATCTGGTCTTCGTCGACCTGCCGGCGGTCGGCACCGTGCTCGAAAAGGGCGAGACGGCAGCCACCGTTGAGTCCGTCAAGGCCGCCTCCGACGTCTATTGCCCGCTGGCGGGCGAGATCATTGCGGTCAATGAATTCCTCCACAGCGACCCTGCCATGATCAACAGGTCGCCCGAAGGCGAAGGCTGGTTCTTCAGGCTGCGCCTCGCAAACGTGGATGATGCCACAGCGTTGATGGATGAAGCCGCCTATCTGGCACTGGTGGGATGAGGAGACTGAGATGAGCTACACCCCGACCGGCTACGCGCCATACGACTTTGCAAATCGCCGCCACATCGGCCCCTCCCCGCGCGAAATGGCGGAGATGCTGGAAACAGTCGGCGCCGAAAGCCTCGATGCCTTCATCGACGCAATCGTCCCGGCAGACATCCGGCAGACACGCCCTCTTGCCTGGGGCAAGGCGCTGTCCGAGCGCGGCGTACTGGAACGGCTGCGCAACGTGGCGATGAAGAACACGGCCAATGCCAGCTTCATCGGACAGGGTTACCACGGCACCTTCACCCCGCCGGCGATCCAGCGCAACATCTTCGAGAACCCGGCCTGGTACACCGCCTACACGCCTTATCAGCCTGAGATCAGCCAGGGCCGGCTCGAGGCGCTGCTCAACTATCAGACCATGATGTGCGACCTGACCGGGCTCGACATCGCCAATGCGTCGCTGCTTGACGAAGGCACCGCCGCGGCCGAAGCCATGGCCCTGTGCGAGCGTGCGTCACGCTCGAAGGCCCGCGCCTTCTTTGTCGACCATCATTGCCATCCGCAGACAATTGCCGTGGTCGCGACCCGGGCGGAACCGCTCGGCTGGGACGTGATCATCGGCGATCCTTTCACCGATCTCGATCCGTCGCGCGTTTTCGGCGCGCTGTTCCAGTATCCCGGCACCTATGGCCATGTGCAGGACTTCACCGCCCCGATCGCAGCGCTCAAGGACGCGGGCGCGCTGGCCGTCGTGGCCGCCGATCCGCTGGCCCTGACCCTGCTGAAGCCGCCGGGCGAGATGGGCGCCGACATCGCTATCGGCTCCAGCCAGCGTTTCGGCGTGCCCCTGGGCTATGGCGGTCCGCACGCCGCCTACATGGCCGTGCGCGCCAACCTCGCGCGGTCGATGCCGGGCCGGATCGTCGGCGTCTCCATCGACGCCCGCGGCAACCGCGCCTATCGGCTGTCGCTGCAGACGCGCGAGCAGCATATCCGCCGCGAAAAGGCGACGTCGAATGTCTGCACCGCACAGGCGCTGCTGGCCGTCATGGCCTCGATGTATGGCGTTTTCCACGGCCCGGACGGATTGCGGGCGATCGCCGAGCGCATCCACCGCAAGCTGGTTCGGCTGGTCAAGGGACTGGAGACCCTTGGCTTTCCTATCCAGCCGGCAAGCTTCTTCGACACGGTAACAGTGGAATGCGGCCCCCGCCGCGACGCCATCCTGGCATCGGCCCTGCGTGAAGGGATCAACCTTCGCCCGATCGGCGAGACGCGCATTGGCATAACCTTCGACGAGACTGTCCGACGCAGCCACACCGAGGCGATCTGGCGCGCCTTTGGCGGCGGCATGGCGGATGACGACCTGACGCCTGAGTATCGCCTGCCCGACGCGCTGCTGCGGACCTCTGTGTTCATGACCCACCCCGTCTTCCACATGAACCGCGCCGAAGCCGAGATGACGCGCTACATGCGCCGCCTTGCCGATCGCGACCTTGCGCTTGACCGGGCCATGATTCCGCTCGGCAGTTGCACGATGAAGCTCAATGCCACCGCCGAAATGATGGCGCTGAGCTGGCCGGAATTCGCCAACCTTCACCCCTATGCCCCCGCCGACCAGGCGCAGGGTTATGCCGAGATGCTGAGCGACCTCGAGGCAAAATTGTGCCAGATCACCGGTTATGACGCATTTTCGATGCAGCCCAATTCGGGTGCCCAGGGTGAATATGCCGGCCTGCTGACGATCCGCCGCTATCACGAGGCGCGCGGCAACGGCCATCGCAACGTCTGCCTGATCCCGACCTCGGCGCATGGCACCAATCCGGCATCCGCACAGATGGCTGGCATGAAGGTGGTGGTGGTCGGCGTGGCCGCCGACGGCAACATCGATGTCGCCGACTTCCGCGCCAAGGCGGAAGCCCATGCCGAAAACCTGGCCGCTTGCATGATCACCTACCCCTCGACCCACGGCGTGTTCGAGACGACCGTGCGCGAGATCTGCTCACTCACCCATGACAATGGCGGACAGGTCTATATCGACGGCGCCAACATGAACGCCATGGTTGGTCTCGCGCGCCCTGGCGATATCGGCGGCGACGTCAGCCACCTCAACCTGCACAAGACCTTTGCCATCCCGCATGGCGGCGGCGGGCCGGGCATGGGGCCGATCGGGGTCAAGGCGCATCTCGTGCCGCATCTGCCGGGCAATCCGGCTGCCGGCGCATTCGCCATATCCGCCGCACCATTCGGCTCCGCGTCGATCCTGCTCATCTCTTGGGCCTATTGCCTGTTGATGGGTGGCGAGGGCCTGACCCAGGCGACCAAGACTGCGATTCTCAGCGCCAACTACATTGCGCGGCGATTGGCGTCCGCCTATCCGATCCTCTACAGCTCGGCCGCCGGCCATGTCGCGCATGAGTGCATCCTGGATACGAGAGTGCTGAAGGAACGCGCCGGGGTGACCGTCGACGACATCGCCAAGCGCCTTGTCGACTGCGGTTTCCACGCGCCGACGATGAGCTGGCCGGTGGCCGGCACGCTGATGGTGGAGCCGACGGAGAGCGAGCCCAAGGCCGAACTCGACCGCTTCATCGCCGCCATGCTGGGCATTGCCGCCGAAGCGGAGGCCATCGTCGCCGGCACGCTCGATGCCGAGGACAATCCGCTGAAGCGCGCGCCCCATACCGTCGAGGATCTCGTCGGCGACTGGGACCGCCCCTACAGCCGCGAGGCCGCCTGCTTCCCGGCGGGCTCGTTCCGGGCCGACAAATATTGGCCGCCGGTCAACCGGATCGACAATGTGCATGGCGACCGCAACCTCGTCTGCACCTGCCCGCCGCTCGAAAGCTACGCGGAAGCCGCCGAGTGAGCCTGTCGCCCCCGGTCGCGCGCCGGGGGCACACCCCTTCAAGGATCGATCCATGTTCCTGTCCGTCTTCGATATCTTCAAGATCGGCATCGGCCCGTCCTCGTCGCACACGATGGGCCCGATGGTCGCCGCTTCGCGCTTCCTCAAGGCCCTCGCCGCCCTGCCCGGGCGGACCGAATGCCGGCGGCTGACGGCCTCCCTGCATGGATCCCTCGCCTTCACCGGCAAAGGCCACGCAACCGACCGGGCAGTGTTTCTGGGGCTCATGGGGTTTCTGCCTGATACACTCGACCCCGACCAGGCAGAAGCCTTGGTCGCAGGCCTCAAGGTCACGCGCAGCATCACGGCGCCCGGCATCGGCGCCATCGCCTTCGATCCGGATCACGACCTCGTCTTCGACTACGGACCGCCGCTGCCGGGCCATGCCAACGGCATGGTCTTCACCGCGCACGGGCTTTCCGGCAATGTCGTTCTGCGTGAGGTCTGGTACTCGATCGGCGGCGGTTTCGTCGTCAGTGAAGACCAGCTTTCCAGTGTGTCCCCTTCGCGGGACACAGCCGCAGGCGACGTGCCTTATCCCTTCACCTCCGCCGTCGAGATGCTGCGGATGGGGCGTGAATCGGGACTGTCGATCGCAGCGATGAAGGAAGCGAACGAACGGGTGCGCCATGGCCGCGATCTGGAGCCGGGACTTGAACGACTCCAGGCGGCAATGAACGGCTGCATCGATCGCGGCCTCTGGCAGGAAGGTATTCTTCCGGGAGGACTGTCGGTGCGACGCCGCGCTAAGGGCCTGCACCAGCAATTGCTCGGCGAGCGCGGCAGCAACCGGGCACAGCCGCACGCGGCGACCGACTGGCTGCTCGTCTATGCCATGGCCGTCAACGAGGAGAATGCGGCGGGAGGGCGCGTCGTGACAGCGCCGACCAATGGTGCTGCCGGCGTCGTACCTGCCGTGCTGCGCTACTACAGCGATCACTGCGTCGGTGCCAATGCGGATGGCGAACGGCAGTTTCTCCTGACTGCGGCCGCCATTGGCGGGCTGATCAAGCACCGCGCCTCGATCTCCGGCGCGGAATGCGGTTGCCAGGCCGAGATCGGCTCGGCGTCCGCCATGGCCGCGGCGGGGCTTTGCGCAGCGCTGGGCGGAACCAACGAGCAGATCGAGAACGCGGCCGAAATCGCGCTCGAGCATCATCTCGGCATGACCTGCGACCCGGCCGGCGGCCTTGTCCAGGTGCCCTGCATCGAACGCAACGGTCTTGGCGCGATCAAGGCGGTCTCGGCGGCCAGCCTGGCGCTCCGCGGCGATGGTCAGCACTTCATGCCCCTCGACAACTGCATCGAGACCATGCGCCAGACCGGCCAGGACATGGCGACGAAATATAAGGAAACATCGCTGGGCGGGCTTGCGGTGAACTTGCCCGAGTGTTGACGAGGCCTGGTTATCGACCTTGGAAGCAACACGCCCGCTAGGCATCGTCACAGTCGACATGAGGGCCGCTAGTCCACCGGGGCCACCGGTGAAGTGGTCAATGCCTTCGTCTCGGGCTTCGGCTACTCCAAGGATTGCGCCATGGCCTCGACCATCGCGCATGACAGCCATCACATCATCGTCGCCGGCACCAACAAGGCCGACATGGCCCAGGCAGCCAACAGGCTGCAGAGGTCGGCGGCGGCATCGTGATGATCAGCGAGGGCAAGGAGCATGCGCTGTCGAGCTTCTGGTCGCCGGCCCGATGTCGGACGAGCGGGCCGAGGTGGTCGCCGTGAAGGCCGGCATGTTGGTCGAAGCGACGCCTATATGCAGCACTCGCTGCTGGCGCTTGTCGTGACCCCGGAACTGCTCATCTCGGACAAGGGGCTGATCGACGTCACCAAATTCGACAAGGCCGACGTCATCATCAAGGACTGACTGGCCGACGGTTACGCGCGGAGCGAATGAACTGGCACGTCGTTGCATGCCAGTTCGAGAGGCTGGTTCGATCGACCAAGTCGCGTCCCGATATTGCGCATGCCGGCCGCGGCGTTGAACTGAGTCGGCAGTCCGCAAGGCCGAACGTGATATGGCAAGGGCTGCTAACGCCTGTCGCACCGCGCTGCAGCGCTGGTCGAACCCGTCCTTGGCCAGATAGCCGTTGTCGGCGAGCTTGTTGCCGCGGGTGAGGCTCGACTTGAGCTATTCGAGCGATGCCTGGTCACGCTCGATCTGCGCCTTGGCTTGATCGAGCGCGGCCTGATAGTCCGTGTGCCTGCAGATAGCCTGACGCCTTGGCGCGCAGCGTCACGTTGCGGATGGCTTCGGTGCGCGCGGCATGTTCGAGATGGATTTGTCTTCTTCACCACGCCGACCACAGGCACCGGCATTGGCTGGGGCGCTGGCGCCGAAGGGCGGCATCCGCAGTCGTGCTGCCGACGCCCCAGCCATGTCAAGCGAGGAGGTAGCCGCCCGCCACATTCCTACGAAACGTTCTAGATTGCGATGGGAAGATTTCGACCCTGAGATGACTAACCTCAACTTATTCCGATTGGCATCCAAGAATACTTCTTGAGCACTCATGGCCTGACCAAAGATACACGCGTGTTCCAGTGTACGCCGTGGTGTACGCCGGGCTAAAACGGAAAAAATATAAATAAAATCAAAAGCTTAGTTTTTGGTGGGCCCGGAGGGACTCGAACCCCCAACCAAGCGGTTATGAGCCGCCGGCTCTGACCATTGAGCTACAGGCCCCACATGCGGGCTGGATAGTCAGTTTTGCGCGCTGGCACAAGCCATCTTCGCGCATCTGTTGCGCGCTGCCGCAATCCACCCATAATCCGCCCCTATCTGACACTCCCGAAGGGCTCAGGACAACGGAGATTATATTATGAATCGCAAATACATGGCGCTTGCACTTGCAGCGGCACTAACACTTCCCGCCGCTGCCGCCCGCGCCGATAACGAACCGTCGCCACGCATCGTCGTGACGGGGGAAGGCGAAGCCTCGGTGGCACCCGATCTGGCTCTGTTGTCGCTGTCGGTGATGCGCGAGGCCAAGACCGCCCGCGAGGCGCTGGACGCCAACAACGAAGCAATGGCTGCCGTGATCGCCGCGATGAAGGCAGCGGGTGTCGCCGAGCGCGACCTGCAGACCGCCGGCATCCAGATCCAGCCGCGCTACAACTACACCAACAAGCCCGATGGCTCGCAGGATGCCGAGCTCGTCGCCTACCAAGTGATCAACACCTTGTCGGTGCGCGTCCGCGACATCGCCAAGACAGGCGAGGTTCTCGACAAGGCCGTCTCCCTCGGCGTCAACCAGGGCGGCGGCATCACCTTCACCAACGAGAAGCCGGAAGGCGTTATCACCGAGGCGCGCAAGCTTGCGGTGGCCGACGCCATCGCCAAGGCGAAGGTGCTGGCCGAGGCCGCCGGCGTCAAGGTCGGCAAGGTGCTCGAGATCACCGACCAGTCCTATGCCCCGCCGCCAATGCCGATGCAGGCGAAGTCGTTCGACCGCGCAGCCGGCGCAGCACCGGTCGAGGCCGGCGAAAACGCCTACCGCGTCCAGGTCAACGTCACCTTCGAACTGAAGAACTGACGAGCTGACATCGGGCGCCCTGCCGCGCGTTCGGAAGCGCGGCAGGATCGGGCAAACGGATCGCATCCAGGCAGTCCGACACCCCAACAGCTGGAAAGAATATGAAAAACCCCGGAGGCAAGGCCTCCGGGGTTTTGTTTGGAGCCACCACCCTTCCCCGAGACGAAAGGGGCTCCCGCTACTGCGATCGGGCTTACCCGACGCTGTTCAGGTCGCGTTTCGACTTACCAGCGGACGACCGGGCAGTTCGGGGCGCGGGCGAAGGTGATCGCGACGCGCTCGCCATATTTGCGGCCGCTCACCGTGATCGAGCGACGGTTGACATCGACGATGCGGGCGCGGCGCAGGCCCATGCGCTCGGCCTTGTCGACAGCACGGTCTGGCGAGCAGGCGCGGTCCCAGCGGCCACCGGGGCGACCCCAGCGATTGTCGTGGCGGTTGTCCCAGCGGTTGTCGCGGCGGCCGTCGCGGTCCTGGATGTAGACGCCGACATTCGGCGAGCCCTGGCCAAGATTGAGATAAAGGCCGTCGGCCTGTGCGGTCGCAGGAATGGCGGCCAGCGTGCTGAAGCCGATGACGGCAGAAAGGGCCGCGATCTTGATCTTGTCGAACATTGTGTCTTCTCCTTGAACCCGAGGCGTCAGGCCATCTCTGCCTGAGCGATGACCAGACAATGCGCCACCCAAGCTGAACCGTTTTCGAACCACGCATTCATTTTCGGTTCATGTATCAAATATTTGATTCTGCTAAGTATTTTTTACGCACTGCAACAATGCGTGAGCCGTCGCGCAGATGGAAGACAGCCACCAGAAGGGCCTTGGCCGTCCACCCGAAGGGCCTTGACCGTATTGTGTCGGGCGAGTTTGGCGCTTACGGCTCTTCGTCCAGCATGTGGTCGAAATAGTCTTCCGGCTCGGCCATATCATCCTCGGAGGCGGTCAGCTTGCCGCGCACCGATACGCCGGCCTCGTGCACCGTCTCGCGGCTGCCCGAAACAAGATGGTGCCACCAATAGAGATCATGGCCCTCACCGACGAGGCGATAGGCGCATGTGCTGGGAAGCCAGGAAATCGTGCGCACGTTCTCAGGCGTCAGCCCGACACAGTCCGGCACGCGCGCAAGGCGATTGGCATAGTCGGCGCAGCGGCAGGTCGCGCCGTCGAACAGCCGGCAGCCAACGCTGGTCCAATAGATCTCGCCGGTATCCTCGTCCTCGAGCTTGGACAGGCAGCATTTGCCGCAGCCGTCGCAGAGTTGTTCCCACTGGCTCGGACTCATTGCCTCCAGCGGCGTCGTTTTCCAATAGGCATCGTCCATGGCTGGCATTTGGCCCCGAAAGGGGGGCGCGTCAAGCCGCCCTTCTCATTCATCGCCAGTTCAGCGAAACCACGATATTGCCATGTTGCCGTCGGGCAATCGCCCCGATGCGATGCGACTGCCACGACAAGCGGAACCATTAACGGTTCCATCTGTTTGGGCCGGGACGGGACCAAACTTCACTTCGAGGAGATTTCCAACGATGAAACGCCAACCACGGATTCTCGCAGGCACGGCAATCGGCCTGTTCATGGCATCCGCGCCGTTGGGCGCCATGCCGTTGCCGAACGGCGCGCTGAACGAAGCGGGGGCTGCGCTGCCGCTGATCCGCGTTCAGTCGGACTGCCAGGAAGGCGAATCGGCGGAAGCTTGTGCAGCACGCCAGGGTGGTGGCCAGCAGGCCCCTGCCCCGGAGGCGCAACCGGAACCGTCCCCGCAGCCTGAGCCTCAGCCCGAACCGCAGCCACAGCCGGAACCCGCGCCGCAGCCGCAGGCAGAGCAGCCGGCACCGCAGGCCGAAGAACCAGCGCCCGAGCCACGCCGCAAGAAGCGCGAGGCGCCGGCGGAAGAACCAGCACCTCAGCAAGATGTCGCACCGCAGGCTGAACCCGAGCCGCAGGCAGAGCCTCAGCCGCAGGCGGAAGAACCCGCCCCCAAGCGTAAGAAGCGCGAGCCCGCCGCCGAACAGCAGCAGCCCCAGGCAGAACAGCCTGCCGCCGAGCCGGAGGCAGCGCCTCAACCGGAACCACAGGCCGAAGAGCCGGCCCAGACGCCTGAGGTGGCACCGCAGCCCGAGGCCCAGCCCGAGCAGAAGCCCCAGGCCGAACAGCCTGCCGAGCAACCGGCGGAGAAGCCTGCAGAAGCGACCCCGGAACAGGTTCCCACCCCTGCTCCGGCGCCCGAAACCACCGCACCCGCAGGTGAAGCGCCAGCGCAGGGCGAACAGCCTGCCGCGCAGCAGCCTTCGACCGAGCAGCCCGCGACTGGCGAGCAGCCGGCGACCGGCGAGCAACCGGCAACTGGTGAACAGCCACAACAGCCTGCCCAGCAGGGCGAAGCACCTGCAAACCAGCCACCGGTGAACCCCAACGAGGCGCCGATGCTTGACAGCCAGAAGGAAGCGCCACCCGCCGAGGCTGGTGGCCGGCAGCCGGCTGCCGAAGGCCAGCCCGCTCAGCCCGCGCCCGAGGGCCAGACTGGCGAGCAGGCGGCGCAGCCGGTACCGGTGCCCGTCGATCCGGGGCCGCCGCCGGTTGACGACAAGACGGCCACCGAGGCAGCCCAGCCTGTCGAGATCCAGGCCGTCACTGCCGAAAAGGGCACCCGCATCGAAAAGATGCCCGAGGTAGACCTGCGCCGCAGGCCGCGACCTGAAGGCAGCGAGTTCCTGCGCGAGATCGGCGATCGGGTGATCATCCAGATCAACAATGAGATCATCGTCGAGAGCAACGACCGGCCGCGTATCACGCGTGATGCGCAGGACGTCTATTACGAGGAACTGCCGCGCGGCCGTACTCGCGAAGTCATCGTTCGCGACAATGGCAACCAGATCATCACCATCCGCAACCGATATGGCGACATCGTGCAGCGCTCGCGCATCACCCCCGATGGCCGCGAATATGTGCTGAGCTATGTCGACGACCAGTATTACGAGGGTATGGACGAGTGGCGCGATCCGGGTCTCGACCTGCCGCCCCTACAGCTCAATATTCCGCGCAACGAGTACATTCTCGACGCGCAATATGTCGAGGATGACGACGCCTATTACGACTTCCTCGAACGTCCTCCTGTGGAACGCGTCAAGCGGCTCTATTCGGTCGACGAGGTCAAGCGTTCGGCCCGTGTCCGCGACATCGCCCGGCGCGTCGATCTCGACACGCTGAGCTTCGAGTTCGGCTCGGCCTCGATCCCCGAGAGCGAGATCGCCAAGCTCGAGGGCGTCGCCAACGCGATGGAGAAGCTGCTCAAGAAGAACCCGGCCGAAACCTTCCTCATCGAGGGCCACACCGACGCCGTCGGTTCCGATGTCGCCAATCTGGCGCTGTCGGATCGCCGCGCCGAGGCCGTGGCGGACGCGCTTACAAACGTCTTCGGCATCCAGCCGGAGAACCTGTCGACGCAGGGTTACGGCGAGCGCTACCTCAAGGTGAAGTCACAGAAGCCGGAGCGTGAGAACCGCCGCGTCGCAATCCGCCGCATCACCCCGCTGGTGGCACCGATCGCCAGCGCCAACTAGCGGCTGAAGACACTGAAACGAAACCCGCCCCGCGCACTGCAGGGCGGGTTTTTGCCGCCAAAGCATCCTTTTCGGACATGAAATCGCCGGTAACAATCACGCGATCACCCGGCTTTGGCCATTGAATCGCTGGATTTTGATGCCACCTTGTGGATGACGTGGTTCCCTGCCCCGTCCCATCTCCGGCGTTCAAGGAGATCAGGCCCGGCCGAATCCCCCTCCAGCGGCCGGGCCTTGTTTTATCCGCCAAGCTGTTGCATTCGTCGGCACCGCCTCATTTTCCAATCGCCATTTTCGGACGTCTCATGAAACGCCTCGAACACGCCGTCGAATCCATCATTCTCGCCTCGCGCTGGCTGCTCGTGGTGTTCTACCTCGGCCTCGCCGTGGCGCTCGGCATCTACGCGCTGTCCTTCGTCAAGAAGCTCTACGAGTTCGTCATGAAGGTGATGGTGCTCGACGACACCGACACCATCCTCAAGGTGCTCGGCCTGATCGACGCGGCCCTTGTCGCCTCGCTGGTGGTGATGGTCATCATCTCGGGCTACGAGAACTTTGTCAGCCGCTTCGACAATCATGACGGCGAGGTCCATTGGCTCGGCACGATCGACATCAGCTCGCTCAAGATCAAGGTTGCCTCGACAATCGTCGCAATCTCGTCGATCCACCTGCTGCAGGTCTTCCTCAACGCCCAGCAATATACCTCCGACCAGCTGATGTGGCTGACCATCATTCACCTGGCCTTCGTGCTGTCGGCGCTGCTGCTTGCCTATATCGACCGCCTGACCGGCCTCTCCAAAGGCGACAAGAAGGCCGCCGGCGAGGACGGCCCGAGCCTCTAGGAGGGAACGTCGGCCGGATTCATTTTCTCAACCGCACCGGCCAAGCCACTGGATTGACTCACCTTCGGCCGTTAGGGCGCCGATTGACATCAATAGACGGAGGTGCTGCACAGGCGCCTCCGTTTTTGTTTGCGCAGGAGGCTCTGCTGCGGCTGTTGGGATATGCACTGCTCGTCCTGGGCGTCCTGGTCTGTTCGGCGACCTTCGGCGGCTGGATCTGGCTGAACGCCCATGGCTGCGGCACCGGCTGCAACGATTTCCGCCTGCGCTGGGAAGACACCGAGGCGCTCGCCGTATTCATCCCGCCCTTCATTGCCGGCGCCGTGCTGACGCTGGCCGGCGCCGGCACGATCCTTTCCCATCGCAGGAAGTAGCCGGACAATACCGGCGCCGCGCGGGACGGCAGTTACAGGCCTGCGATCGTCCCTGGCACCATCGAACAACCGACCATGGCAGTACTGAACATCTGGCACGGTTCTTAATCTTGCTTCCGAAGCGAGGACCATCTCCCCCATCTGGGACGCTTTTTCGGAACGGGCCGAAATCCCACGGGGGCTAATATGCGCACCACTCTTGATCGTGTTCGCCACGCCATCAGCTTCGAACTGATCGGGCTGGCGCTGGTCACGCGCTTGGCGCCTGGGCTTTCCATATGCCGATGGGCGACATCGGCGCCGTCGCCATCGTCAGCGCGACGATCGCAACGATCTGGAACTACCTGTTCAATCTCGGCTTCGACCACCTGCTTCTGGCGATCAAAGGCAGCGTCCGGAAATCGCTGCCTGTGCGTGTCGCTCACGCTGTCCTGTTCGAGGTCGGGCTTCTCGCCGTCCTGATGCCGTTCATTGCCTGGTATCTCGGCGTGAGCCTTCTTCAGGCGCTGCTGATGGATGCGTCCTTTGCGGGTTTCTACATGGCCTACGCATTCGTCTTCAACCTAGCCTACGACCGGGTCTATCCGGTGCAGGAGCGCCCGGCCAAGGCCTAGATCAGGCGCTGCCAATGGTTCTGGCCTCGCGAAACTGGAAACAGCATGCTCGAGCAGATTGGAATCCCTGCCGCACGCGTTCGCCTCACCTGGTTTGGTGGCGACCCTGAACCGACAGATGGGGTCTATTCAACCACTGCAAGGTTTGAAGAAGACGTGGACTGGCCATCCGGAGAGACCTGGAGCGTCGTGCTCGCGTTCGACAGGGGTAATGTGAGCGCCTATTTCCTGTCAGTTTTGGCGCCACACCAGCGCCTTCGCGCCGGACGGCAGTTTGAAATGTACGAAGGTACGCGGCGCACGGCGCTGGTGGAGGTATTGGGATGATTTTGGCCGTTGTCGAGCGAGGTAGCGTCCGCTGCTCACCAGAGCCCCGCAAGTGGACAAGGCAAGGGTGATAGCCGGTTTTCTGCTGGCAGCTTTTGCGTGGGCATCTTGTCTGGCCGGGCGCCGAACCTTTCTTCAAAACGCCGCATTCATCTTACGTTCAAGCCATGCTCGCTAAGGTCGAGGCCTCCAACGATTCGAGGACTTCTATCGTGTCAATCGCCCAAACCCTTACGATGCGAACGGCCTTCGCATCGATCTGCGTCGCCGGACTGGCGGCAACCGTCTCCGCCGTCACCCCCACCCCTGCAGAGGCTCAACGGCTGATCCGCTGCGCATCGGAAGGCGGCACCTGCCGCCTGCCCTATCCGGCAGAAGTCGTCTATGGCGCGCAAGGCAGGACCACCTCGCGCTTCATCGACGCGCCCGCGGTCCGCTGCTCGAACCGCAGCTTCGGCGATCCGGCACCGGGCCTGCGCAAGGAATGCTACATCGTCGAGCGCGGCCGGCGCAGCCGCGACTATGGCGATGGCGGCTATGGCGAACCGCGCCGCAAGCGCTGGGTGGCCTGCGCCAGCGAGAACGACTATTGCGATTTCTACGGCCGCAAGCGAGTGCGCTACGGCACGATGAGCCAGTTCGAGGAAGGCGTCTTCCGCGACGGCGTCGATTGCGACAACGAGACCTTCGGCGATCCGGCGCCCGGCATGCGCAAGCGTTGCTACATCCAGGACTGAGCCTGCCGGCCAGGTTGAAGCCATAGTGATAAAGTGACGGAGGCGCCTCGCGGCGCCTCCGTTTTCGTTTGCGTTCAGGCGTCAACCGTACCCGGCGCATACAGCGCCAGAAACTCGGGGCTCGGCGGGATCGGCGTGATGACGTCGATTAGAACGCCATTGGGGTCCCTGGTGATGAAGTGGCGCTGCCCGAAGTCTTCGTCGCGCAGCGACCGCAGGATCGGCAGCCCTTCCGCGACGACCCGCGCATGCACGGCATCGACATCCTTGACCTCGAAATTGATCAGCAGGCCGGCGACCCGCCCGCGCCCCTCTTCGGGGATCGTCTCGTGATCGCCCTGGACGATGGCGAGATTGACGTCCCTGTCTTCCGCCGACCGCAGATGGACATACCAGCCGGCATCAAACTGTGACTCGAAGCGGAAGTGCTTGACGTAGAACGCGGCGGTGCCGGCGACGTCGCCGGTCATGATCACGGGATAATAGCTTGTCGTTTTCATGGCTTTCCTTCTCTCCTCAATCAACATACAGTCTGCATGTAAATTCGAATTAACATACAGGCTGAATGTATGCAAGTGAAAACCGAGCGCCGTTCCAACCGTGACCGCACCGAGGCGACGCGCGGCGACCTGATCGCTGCCGCGCGCAGGCTGTTCACCGAAAAATCCTATGCCGAAACCGGCACGCCGGAGATCGTGGCTGCGGCCGGCGTCACGCGCGGCGCGCTCTATCACCACTTCAGCGACAAGCAGGCGCTGTTTGCGGCGGTCGTCGAGCAGGAGGCGCATGCGGTTGCCGAAGAGATCGAACGCGCGGCACCCGTCTCCCTTGGCGCCCGCGAAGCGCTTCTTGTCGGTACCGAAGCCTATCTCCGGGCGATGCAGATGCCGGGACGGACGCGGCTTTTGCTGCTCGACGGCCCGGCGGTGCTCGGCCGTCCCGGCATGGACGCCATCGACGACCGCCATGGCAACCGCACGCTGCGCGAAGGCCTCGCAGCGGCCATGCGTGCCGGCGCAATGCGCAAGCTACCGCTGACCACCCTTACCAGCCTGCTCGCAGCCACCTTCGATCGCGCCGCGCTGGCGATCGATACGGGCGCGCCCTTCGCCGACCAGATGGCGGTCATCTCGGCGCTGATCGACGGGTTGATGACGGCCGAGCAGCCGGCCTGACGCTCACGCCATGCCGGTCGCTGTATGGCGCTGCGGCTCGAACTCGTTGAAACAGCCAAGCTCGCGCTTGAACTGCTCGATCAGCCAGGCCGCCGCCGGCTTTGGCGTGCTGTCGGCGCGGTGCATGGCAAACAGCGGCGAGCGCTGCTCGCTGTAAGGCTCGAGATTGAGCTCGACCAGGCGGCCATTGGCCAGATCGTCGGCGATCAGCCAGCGCGGCAGACCGCCCCAGCCGAGCCCCTCGCGCATGAGCGCATGTTTGGTGCGCATGTCGGTCAGCCGCCAGGTGCGATAGGCGAACACGCCGAAATCGCGTCCGCGCGTCCGCTCCGACTGGTCCGACACGACAAGCTGGATGTGCTCGCGCATTTCCTCCAGCGGCACCGGTCCTAAAATCTGCGCCAGCGGGTGATCGGGAGCGGCTGCCGGCACCATGGACATGAAGCCAAGGCGAACAAGTTGCACCTCGTCCTCGCCAGTTATGCCGCCCACTCCGAGATCGGCCTGCCCGGTCATGACCTGATCGACGATCAGCCCGAGCGAGCCGACATGCAGGCGCAGCGCCACGGTCGGGAATCGCTCCTCGAACGCCTTCAGCACCGGGACCAGCACCGGCGACGGCAAGGCGACCTCGACCGACATCGCGACCTCCGCCTCGAGTCCCTGCTGATGGCCGCTGGCCCGCGAGCGGATCCGCTGCAGCACGCCGATCATGCGGCGCGCATCTTCCAGCATCGTCTTGCCGACGTCGGTCAGCTGCGGCTCGCGCGTGCCTTCGCGCTCGAACAGCCTGAGACCCAACTGCGCCTCGAGATTGGCAATGGCATAGCTGATGACCGACTGCGCACGGTTGAGCTTGCGGCCGGCGGCGGAAAAACTTCCGGTTTCAGCCACGACGACAAAGACCTGTAGCTGGTCGAGGGTGGGATTGGGCTGCATCTATCCATCCAGATTATCGATGGATAATATATAAAATATGCCAGTTTTTCAAATGGGTTGGCTCGACCATATTCAACGCATCGAACAATCCAACCCCAGGAGAAACCGCCATGTCCGTCCTGCTTGTCACGTCCAGCCCCCGCGGTGCCGCCTCGCATTCGACCCGCATCGCTACCGAATTTGCCCACAAGCTGGTGGCCGCCGATCCCGCGGCCACTCTCGTCGTCCGCGACCTCGTCGCCAACCCGCTGCCGCATATCGATACCGACTACGCCACGGGTATCTACACGCCGGCTGAAGCCCGGACCAAGCGCCAGGCCGAGGTCGTCGGCGTGTCCGACGCCGTGCTCGACGAGTTGTTTGCCGCCGACACCGTCATCCTCGCCACCGGCTTCATCAACTTCAACATCTCGTCGACGCTGAAATCGTGGGTCGACCACGTCGCCCGCTCGGGCAAGACCTTCGCTTATGGCGAAAACGGCCCCAAAGGCCTGGTCACCGGCAAGAAGGTCTATATCGTGCTGGCCTCAGGCGGCATCTATTCGGAAGGTGCTGCCGTCCAGATGGACCACGCCATCCCCTATCTGCGCAGCGTGCTCGGCTTCATCGGCATGACCGACGTCGAGGTCGTCCGTATCGAGGGCGTCGGCATGGGCCCGGACGCAGTCACGGCAGCCCTCGCCAAGGCAACGGCCAAGGTCGATGCGCTGGTTGCATCCTCAGCCCATACGGCCATTGCCGCATAGCACCCTTACGATCGCCACGATTGCCATCGGGCGGACGCAGTCAGCGCTCGCCCGATTCTTATTGTCGGTGCGTGCCGGCACCGTGCTTGCCCACCCTCGTTGATCCAGTTGTCTTTCGATGCCGGACCAGCATCCGCCTCCAATGTCGCAGGCACAGGACGAAGCAAGCGACGACAGGCGAAAAACACCGCCGCTGCAGGCGCAGAGGGCATCACTTTCCCATACTCCCGCCGTCGGCGCCTCACCATAGGTAAGCACCTTCTCAATTACATAAACTTACTTGAGTTATTTTATCTTGCTGGCCATAGTCTGCTTGCTGGCTCCATTGGCCAGCGCAGGCGCCCACGGGAGGGGAGCTGCCACCTCACGGCGCCGCCTGATTACGAGAGGAGATTTCCATGTCCACGATGACCCGGCGATTGTTCATCGCCTCGTTGCCGCCTGCCCTTCTGGCCATGCGCACCGCTGCGCACTCCACGCCCGCCACCGACCTCGAACTGATCGCCAGGCAGAAGCTTGAGCCGGCAATCGTGACCCTGCACCGCCGCCTGGAGCGCCTCACCTCGACGCTCACATTCATGACCACAGGCGCCCATCCCGATGATGAGCCAAGCGGCCTGCTCGCCGCCCTGCGCCACGTCTACGGCATCCGCCCGGTGCTCTACTGCATCACGCGCGGCGAAGGCGGCCAGAACAGCATCGGCGCCGAGCGCGGTTCGGTGCTTGGCGTGCTTCGCACACGCGAAATGCAGGAAGCCTCGCGCTCACTTGACGCTTCGCTCGCCTTCGGCGGCCGCGGCCACTCCGATTCGGTGCACGATTTCGGCTTCTCCAAGGATCCCAACGCCACCATCGACCGCTGGGGCCGCGACCGTGTCGTCGAGCGAATGACCTGGGCGTTCCGCCAGTACAAGCCCGACATCGTCATGAACTGCTTCCTCGACGTGCCTGGCCAGCACGGCCAGCACCGCGCCGCCGTCGTTGCTACCTTCATCTCCGCCGACATTTCGGGCGACGCCAAGGAGTATCCCGAACAGCTCGCCGCCGGCCTCGACCCATGGAACGTGCCCAAGATCTATTCACCGGCCTATGGCGGTGGTGGCGGCGTCTATGACGATGAAACGCCCCCGCCCCCGACCACTCTGACCGTCACTGCGCCCGAGCGCGACAAGATCTCGGGAGCCACCTTCCCGCAGATGGGCGAGTGGTCGCGCTCCTGCCACCTGACCCAGGGCATGGGCAAATGGCGGGAAGAGCCGCAGACCGAGTGGCAGCTGCATCTCGCCCGCGTCGCCAAGGGTGAGCCGGCAAAGACCGAAGGTGACATCCGCGAGGGCCTGATCGCCACCGTCGGCGACATTGCCAAGCTCGACGGCATGCCGGCCTCCTCGGCGGACGCCCTGCGCAACGCCCAGGGCCTGATCGACGAGGCCATCGCCGACTATGGCGACCCCGTCGTGGTGACCGCCAAGGCCGTCGAGATTGCCAAGGCCATATCAGAGGCCCGCAAGCAGCTGCCGCAGGAGCTGCGCGCCGAGGTTGCCCATCGCCTCGACCGCAAGGCGCGCGAAATCGACCTGGTTCTGGCAACCGCCGCAGGCATGCATGTCAGAGCGTTCACCTCAGGCGAAGACCTCAAGCCGGGCGACAGTATCACCATCAAGACCTTGGTCGAAGCCCCTGAAAACGTTGTCGTTGAATCGGCCGAGATCATCGCCCGCAAGGGCCTGACGGCGAGCAATGACCAGCTTTCCGTCGCAGCCGACGCCGAGCTCACCAATCCGCTTACCGAGCAGTTCGACCCGCTCGGCGGCAACGGCGATGCCTTCGTGCGCCTGACTGCCAACATCGGCGGCCATTCGGCGGTGCTCGACGTCGACCTCGAGGACGCGCTCCGGGTGGTGCCCGCGGCATCGCTCGAGCTGAAGCCGGACGCGGTGGTGTTCAATACCGCTGCCGACTTGGCACCCGTCGCCATGACCGCCACCGTCACCAACGCCAAGGTCGGCGACCTCAAGATCGATCTGCCGGAAGGCTGGGCACTCAACCCGTCGGGTGAGGCGTCTGGCAACTCAGGCACCTTCGACCTGCAGCCGCCGGCGAAACCCGGCGAAACCCGCTTTGCCATCGAACCCCAGCTGCTCGGCAAGGACGCCTATGCCATCAACACCTTCACCTACCCACATATCGGCCGCTCCGTCGTGCCGACCAGGGTGTCGGTTCCGGTACAGACGGTGGGCGCCGAGCTGACCGGCCTGAAGGTCGGCTACATCGGCGGCGGCAGCGACAAGGTCGGCCTGTGGATGAAGCGCCTCGGCATCGATGTCGTCGAGCTCAGCCCGGCCGAAGTCGGACAGGGTGCATATCGCGACCTCAAGACCATCGTCGTCGGCATCTTCGCTTTCGGCAAGCGCAAGGACCTCGCCAAAGCCGTGCCCGAACTGCACAAGTGGGTGCAGGATGGCGGCCATCTGGTCACGCTCTACCACCGCCCCAGCGACGGCTGGGATGCCGAGAAAGTGCCACCGCTGTTCCTCAAGATCGGCTCGCCCTCGATCCGCTACCGCGTCACCGACGCTAGTTCCGAGGTCGATATCCTGGAGCCCGAGCACCCGCTGCTCAACAAGCCCAACAAGATCGGGCCGGAGGATTGGGCAAACTGGGACAAGGAGCGCGGCCTTTACTTCGCCTCCGAGTGGGACAAGGCCTATAAGCCGCTGCTGGCGATGAGCGACAAGGGCGAGGACAAGCTGCAAGGCTCGCTGCTGTCGGCCGAGATCGGCAAGGGCCGCCACACCCACACCTCGCTCGTGCTGCACCACCAGCTCGACAAGCTGGTGCCCGGCGCCTTCCGCCTGCTGGCCAACCTGGTCCAGCCCGCCTGACGAAAACGAATGGCCCCGGCAACCGCCGGGGCCCTTTTCTCCCCCAATGCCGCCTAGAGTGGCATCTCCGACGTCTGTTTGATCGTCTGGCTCGGCACGTCGGTCTTGACGTTCTGCACGCCCTTGATGCGGCTGAGATGCTCGGACTGGAAGCGCCGGTAGGCGTCGATGTTGGCGGCCACGACGCGCACCATGGCATCGCAGTCGCCGAGCATCAGGTAGCATTCCAGCACTTCGGGCAGCTTCGCCACCTCGGCGGCGAAGTGCTCGATCGTGTCCTCGTCCTGCGCTTTCAGCCATATCCGGGTGAAAAAAGTCTGCCCCTTGCCGATCTTGGCCGGATTGAGCATGGCGACGTAGCGGTCGATGACCCCCGCCTCCTCCAGCAGCTTGACGCGCCGCAGGCAGGGCGACGGCGACAGTCCGACCTCGCGCGCCAGATCATTGTTGGCCATCCGGCCGTCGCGCTGCAAGGCACGCAGGATGCGCTTGTCGATGTCATCCAGCTTCATTGGCTCAGAATTCCAATTTTTTAGCCATCTGCCGCATCAGATGCCATATCGGCACCAAACTCAACAATCTTCGCAACCAAATTGCGCCCGCCTTGGACTAGATTGCCGTTCGACACCATCACCTCGAACCTTTTGGGAAGGCGCGCCCCGCAAGGCGCGCGGGATGATTGCATGAGTGTTTCACAGGCCACATTGTCCGACCGGGCAGAAGGCGGCAGCGGTTCCGAGTTCTGGCGCGGCATGCGCTCTTGCACGCCGGTGCTGCTCGGCATCGTGCCTTATGCGCTGGTGCTTGGCGCCCAGGCGGCGCAGAAGGGGCTGAGCCCTGTCGAGGTGCCGTTGATGACCGGCCTGAACTTCGCCGGCGGCTCCGAATTCGCCGCGATCCAGCTGTGGACCTCGCCGCCGCATGTGCTGCTCATCGTCGCCATCACCTTCCTGGTCAACAGCCGCCACCTCTTGATGGGAGCGGCCCTTGCGCCGTTCCTGCGCCACCTGCCCAGGCGCAAGGTATTTCCGGCACTTTTCCTGATGTGCGACGAGAGCTGGGCGCTCGGGCTTGCCGACGCCAGGAAACGTGCTGCGGCGGGCTCAGGCCCGGCCTTCAGCCTGCCCTATTATGCCGGCGCATCGATCCCCTTCTACCTCGCCTGGGTCGTCTTCACCGGGCTTGGCGGCGCACTTGGCCCGGTGCTCGGCGACGTCGAGGCCTATGGCTTCGACATGGCTTTCCCGGCGGTGTTCCTTGTGCTGCTCGCCGGCATGTGGAAAGGCGTCGCCGCCGCACGGCCATGGCTGGTCAGCCTCGTCGTTGCCGCCATCGTCTATCTCCTGGTTCCCGGCGCCTGGTATGTCGCCGCCGGCGCATTGTCCGGCCTCGTTGCGGCCTATGTCCTGGCAGGTGAAGCATGATCGACCAGATCAACCTTCTCGCCATCGTCTTGATGGCCAGCGTCACATACCTCACCCGCATCGGCGGCTACGTCATGCTGCGCAACCGGACGCTGAGCCCGCGCGCCACTGCTGTCATGGAAGCAGCACCGGGCTGCGTGCTGATCTCGGTCATCGCGCCTGATTTTGTCTCCGACAATCCGGCCGATCTTCTGGCGCTCGCCATCACCGTGCTTGCGGCGACGCGGCTGTCGATGCTGCCGACCGTCATCGTCGGCATCGCGTCGGCCGGCGTCCTGCGCCACTTGCTCGGTTAGCAAGATGCTTTTGTCTCCGCGCCGCCGGTGCCTGTGACATCGGCGGCCCTTGCGCGCCAAGGTGCGGAGTGCTTTACGGGCGATCTCTTTTGCGGGCGCAACCGATGGCGTGGTGACCCGACCAATCCTCTGGGTCCTACAAATCATGATTCGTCTCGAAAACATCGGCAAGCAGAACGGCAAGCAACTCGTCTTCATCGAGGCCTCGGCGGCCCTGCAGAAGGGCGAGAAGGTCGGCCTCGTCGGCCCGAACGGCGCCGGCAAGACGACACTGTTCCGCATGATCACCGGCCAGGAGCAGCCCGACGAAGGCCAGGTCTCGGTCGACCGCGGCGTCACCATCGGCTATTTCAGCCAGGATGTCGGCGACATGGCAGGCCGCAGCCCGGTCACCGAGGTGATGGACGGCGCCGGTCCGATCAGCGAGCTGATCGCCGAGATGCGCGAGCTGGAAGCGGCGATGGTCGATCCCGACCGCGCCGATGAGATGGACCAGATCATCGAGCGCTATGGCGAGGTCCAGGGCCGTTTCGAGGAGCTCGACGGCTATTCACTCGACGGCCGCGCCCGCGAGGTGCTCGACGGTCTCGGCTTCTCCCAGGAAATGATGGACGGCGACGTCGGCGCGCTCTCCGGCGGCTGGAAGATGCGCGTTGCACTCGCCAAGATCCTGTTGATGCGCCCCGACGCGCTTTTGCTCGACGAGCCGAGCAACCATCTCGACTTGGAAAGCCTGATCTGGCTCGAAGCCTTCCTCAAGAACTATGACGGCGCGCTTTTGATGACCTCGCACGACCGCGAGTTCATGAACCGCATCGTCAACAAGGTCGTCGAAATCGACGGCGGCTCGCTGACCGCCTACACCGGCAACTACGAGTTCTACCAGCAGCAGCGAGCGCTGGCCGACAAGCAGCAGCAGGCCCAGTTCGAACGCCAGCAGGCGATGCTGGCCAAGGAAATCGCCTTCATCGAACGCTTCAAGGCGCGCGCCTCGCACGCCGCCCAGGTGCAGAGCCGGGTCAAGAAGCTCGACAAGATCGACAAGGTCGAACCGCCGAAGCGCCGCCAGACAGTGTCGTTCGAATTCCAGCCGGCACCGCGCTCGGGCGAGGACGTGGTCACGCTCAAGAACGTGCACAAGAGCTATGGCTCGAAAACCATCTATGAAGGCCTCGACTTCCAGGTTCGCCGCAGGGAACGCTGGTGTATCATGGGCATCAACGGCGCCGGCAAGTCGACGCTGCTGAAGCTTGTCGCTGGCGCCTCCAATCCCGACAACGGCACGGTCGCGCGCGGCCCCAGCGTCAAGATGGGCTATTTCGCCCAGCACGCCATGGATCTGCTCGACGGCGATCGTACCGTATTCCAGCAACTCGAGGACACCTTCCCGCAGGCCGGCCAGGCACCGTTGCGCGCGCTCGCCGGCTGCTTCGGCTTCTCCGGCGACGAGATCGAAAAGAAGTGCCGCGTGCTGTCAGGCGGTGAAAAGGCCCGCCTTGTGATGGCGATCATGCTGTTTGATCCGCCCAACCTGCTGGTGCTCGACGAACCCACCAACCATCTGGATATCGCCACCAAGGAAATGCTGATTACTGCGCTCTCGCAATATGAGGGCACCATGCTGTTCGTCTCGCACGACCGCCATTTCCTCGCCGCCTTGTCCAATCGCGTGCTCGAGCTCACCCCTGACGGCATCCACACCTATGGCGGCGGCTACACTGAATATGTCGAGCGCACCGGCCAGGAAGCCCCCGGCCTCAGGAGCTGACGCTCTGGCGCCAAGGCTTCGTTCGCACGCGGCACACACAGACCCCGGCCCAATGCCGGGGTTTTTTGTTTGAAATTCGATTGCTGCGTGCACGTCCAAGTGTCAGCAAGGCCAGACAGCGCCACTCCTTCGGTCTATTGCTTGTGATGGGGCTTGTGCGACACTGCTGCCGACGGAGGATTGCACATGCGAAAGCTCCAGGCGCAAGGCGTACACCACATCACCCTTGTCGGCGCTGACCGGAACACCTCGATCGACTTCTGGGAAGGCATTTTGGGCATGCCTTTCATCTTCGAGCAACCCAATCTCGACAAGGCAAGCGAGAGCCACCTCTATTTCGATCCCGGCGACGGCCGCCTGATTACCATCTTCACCGACGAGAACCGCAAGCCTGACCCGAAGCGGACGCCGACCGACGTCGGCTGCGTGCACCACATCGCCTTCTCTGTCTCGCGGGTGACGTTCCTGCAGGCCGTCGAGCGCCTCGACGAGCGCGCCATCAAGCACAGCGGCGTCAAGGATCGCGGCTTCATGGATTCGATCTATTTCGAGGATCCCCTCGGCCTCCTGATCGAGCTCGCCTCCTACCGGTTCGAGCCGCCGGCGGGGCATACCCATGCCGACGTTTTGATGGAGGCGCACAAGGTCAGGGTCGCCCGCGGTGACTACAACATCGCCGAAATCCACCTTGCCGACGCCATCGAGGCGCTCACCGAGCGCAGCCGGTCGACCCTGTCGGCCGGGCGGGAACCCAAGGATCCCTATCGCAAGAGCTGAACCCGGGAGAAGCTGACATGGCCGACATCACGCTCAACGTCATCAAGCCAAGCGTCAACAACTTGAGCGCGCGGGTGTTCCTGCGTGCCTCGGGACTCGGCTTCACCGAAAAGGACGTCTACGGCCAGACCCGCACGCCGGAATATCTCGCTGCATGCCCGGCCCATCTCACACCGATGATCGAAAGCGCCGAATTACCAAACGGCGTGTTGTGGGAGAGCTGCGCCATCATGCAGTACCTCTCCAACAAGCACGGACTGGACAACCTCTACCCCAGGGATGCCGAGCGGCGCGCGATGATCGACAGCGCGATGTTCTACCTCATCGGCACATTCTATCCCTATCTCGCGCGCGCCACCTACCCGGCACTCAACTTCCCGCAATATCCCGGCGAAGTCGGCTACAGCGACGCTGACGCGCCGACAAAGGAAAAGGCGCGCCAGGCCGCCGTCGAAGCCCTCGCCGAGCCGCTCGACGTGTTTCGCTCCTTCTACATCAAGGACAAGCCCTTCATCGGCGGCGACAGCCCGTCAATCGCCGACATCCGGCTCGCCGCGACCCTGGAATTCCTCGCCGTCATCGACTATCCGCTGCCGGCCTGGGCAAAGGCCTATGTTGCGGCCATGGAGAAATCGCTGGGCGACGCCTACACCGAACCAGCCAACGACGTGCGCGGCTACATCGGTTATGTCAGGTCGCTCGGCTAGGCTTGGCCACAGCCCTCGGAAACAAAAAAACCCCGGCGCGAGGCCAGGGTTGATATGGCGCGCCTCAGAACTTGTAGTTCAGGCCGATCTTGACGGCGTGGACGTTGAAATCGCCCTCATAGGAGCGAAACGGAATGGGATCGTCCAGCGCCACGTCGCCCGAGAAGTGATAGAACTGGTACTCGCCCTTCACCGACCACTTGTCGTTCAGCGCATGCTCCACGCCGCCGCCAATCGTCCAGCCGGTCAGCGTCTTGGATCCACGTGAGTTGAAGGTGTTCGGGTCCGTGAAGTCGCTCATTTCGAGCCGCGTAAAGCCAATGCCCGCCTTGCCATAGAACAAGGTGCGGTCGACCGCGTAGCCGGCACGGCCGGTGATGCTGGCAAGGAACGAATACTCGTTGTCGTTGCGCGCACCATTGTCCGTCTCGGCGGGAAATTCGTTGATCCTGGAGCTCCCATCCGCCCAGGAGTAGGACAGATCGCCCTCCAGGCCGAGAACCCATGAACCCCACTGATGGTTGTAGCCGACCTGGGCACCCAGCAGGCCGCCGCGGGCCTCGGGATACGCTGTCTCGAAGCGTCCGATGACAGGGTGCGGATAAGCACCGTCACCACTGCCCCAAGAGTAGCCGCCATGAACGCCGGCATAGAAGCCGGTCCAGTTGTAAGGTGCTGCCACCGGGTCAGCTGCGACCGCATCGGCAGCCACGCCGGCGCCGGTTGCGGCAAAGAGGATCGACGAGGCGAGAAGAACGGCTTTCATGAGCATTCCCAGATTCGGATGCGACAACCCTAGGGTTTCATGAATCCGCCACGCAAGGCAGGATCGAACAGAAAGCTCTCATTGCGACAAAAAGTTGCATTAGGGCAACATGATGAAGCGGCACGAGGCGCGCGCTCCGTCAGCCGAACATGCGTTCGCCCTGCTCGTCGACGAGCTGACGGCCCTTGGTCAGCGACACCTCGACCGCGTCGTCGAGCGCTGCGAAACGGTCGGCGCGGATGAACTTGTGTTCCTTGACCACGCCCTCGACATCCTTGGAAACGATGCCGCAGGTCTGGAACTGGCCGCCTTCCTTGTACGGCATCGCCTTGATGGCAAAGCCCTTGTATTCGATCTCCTTGGCCACCGCTGCCGTCTGGGTCTCGACAGAGCTCCCGCCCCCGCCAAAAAGTCTCTTCAGAAACGACATCTGGTTCTTCCCGTTGTTTTTCCGAAGCTTAGACGGTCATCTTGATTCAGTCGAGGCGTTTCGAGCCACGGCGCAGGCAGCGGGCTTGCGCCGTGGTGATCCGCCTAGCCCATCGAAGCGATAATCTCGCGATAGGCAAGTTCGGGGAAGGCTTTCAGCGTGCGTGTCCTGATGTTGCCGGCCTGTCCCAGGATCAGCGCGAAACGCGCCACCACCGCATCGTCGGGCGCCTCCGCGACCGCCACCATGTCGTACTCGCCCATGGTCAGATAGAACTGCTTGAATGAGCCGCCCATTTCACCGAGCAGCTTCTTGGCCGCGTCGAGCCGCTTGGGCGACGAACGAACGTCGCGCACGCCCTGGTCGGTCCAGTTGATCAGCATGATGTATGTCGTCACTGCACACCTCCCTCCGGTGCCACGGAGCACGGCATGAAGGCCGGGGCGGGCATCCGGGTCATCGCCCTAAAATGCATCCACGGAGAGGCAGTATCCTCCCCTGCCGGCCTTCCGGCAAGGTTTTGCGCGGATCAACCCTGCTGCGTTGGCTGGCGCAGCCGGACTTCAGCCGGAGACGCGCCATAGACCGCCTGGAAGCGGCGGGCGAAATGCGACCTCGAAGCGTATCCGGCGGCATCGGCCGCATCGGTGATGTTGCCCTCGCCGCGCGCCAGCATCTCATGCGCCAGTTGCATCCTGGCCGACGCCTGGACGCCGCGCAACGAGGTGCCCGCTTCGACCAGCTTGCGCCGCAGCGTCGAGGCGCCGACACCGAGCTCTCGCCCGATCTCCTCGGCCGTCCAGCGCCTGGCCGGCGCGCGCGCCACCAGCCATGCTGCGCGCTCGGCCAGCGACTGCGCAAACAGCGGCTGTGCCACCGGCAACTTCCTGAGCAGGATCAGCACTTCGGCGAGGCGATGTTCGACCAGCACCGCGGCATGATCGGACCCGCCGAGCGAGATGGCGGCATGGCCGAGCGCATCGACGAGTTCCTGAGACAGTGGCACGCGCAGGTCGAAGCCGACGACTGGGCGGGCAGCGCCCGGCATTTCCTGCACCCATTTCGGCACCTGGGTGACCTCGAGCAGCAGCGACTCGTAGAGGCCGTTGGCTTCAGAGGGAATGTTGACCGCGTCGAACGGCGTACCCGCCGGCAGCACGAACACATCACCCGCCACGAAACGCTGGCCGGCGTCGCCGAGCCAGAACTCCTTTTCGCCGCTAAGCACGATGCCGATTCTCGGCATTTCCGAAACAACGCTCACCAGTCGCTCGCGCTCGATGCAGCAATAGCTGAACAGTTGGCGGGCGAATGTGTGCAGCCCCGGCCCGCGCGCCGTGCGGCTCGACATCTCCAGCGGCCGCAGGAGTTGCAGCAGGCGTCGCGACAATGTGCTTTGGGCGTCTTCGACTGGTTTGAGCATACCCCAACAGTAGCACCTGCAATGGCGCTGTCGACGTCACTTTGAGCGTTTCGGGTACATATCGCCGCCATTCCGGGCACGCTCGCCCTGCGCCAGCAGGCCATTTTGCGCGGCGTCGGCAATCGCCGCAGCCGCATTCAAGGAGATCCCAAGTGAAAACTGCACAATTTCTGCTGGCCGCCATGCTGGCCCTGCCGGCCATGGACACCGCTCAGGCCGCCGAGATCGAACTCTGGCGCCTCGATTGTGGATCGATCAAGATCAGCGATCTCTCCGCCTTCTCCGACACGTTGCGCTATCAGGGCGAACAACGCACGCTGACCGACAGCTGCTACCTGATCCGCCACGACGCATCCTACATGCTGTGGGACACCGGCCTGCCGGCCGCACTGCTCGGCGCATCGCAGGAGGGCAACGGCATGAAGCCGAGCCTGTCAAAGACGATCAAGGACCAGTTGTCCGAGATCGGCGTGGCGCCTGACAAGATCGAAACCGTCGGCATCAGCCACAACCATTTCGACCATGTCGGCCAGGCCACCGACTTCCCGCAGGCCAGGTTGCTGATCGGCAAGGCCGACCTCGACGGCTTTCGCGCCGAACCGCCGGCCTTCGCCGTCGACCCGTCGCTGGTCAAGCCATGGCTCGACGGCAAGGCGCCGGTCAATACAGTCGAAGGCGACAAGGATGTGTTCGGCGACGGCTCTGTCGTCATGCTGTCGACGCCCGGCCACACCCATGGAAGCTACTCGCTGCTTGTCCGGCTCGCCGGCAAGGGAGCCGTGCTGTTGAGCGGCGACACCGTACATTTCGAGGAGCAGTTCACGAACAACGGCGTGCCGCCCTTCAACGTCGACAGGGCACAGTCGCTGGCCTCGATGGGCAGGCTTCAGGACATGGCGAAGGCGCTTGATGCGACGCTCGTCGTCCAGCATGATGCCAACGACATCGCCAAGCTGCCCGCATTCCCGGCGAGCGCGAAGTAAGCGGAAATTCCGGGGCGGCGCTGATCAGGCGGCGGCCGCGCCGAGCTGCTTTTCCATGAACACGCTGAGCGGGTCCTCGCGGTAGTCGCCGAAGGGCCCGCGGCGGGCAAAGCCCTGGCGCTCATAGAGCGCCAGGGCCTCATGATTGTCGATGCCGGTTTCCAGGCGCAACAACGACTGGCCAGCCTCGATCACCCGCGCCTCGAGGTCTGCGAGAACGGCCTTGGAAATGCCCTTGCCCCTGGCTTCAGGTACCACCCACATGCGCTTGAGCTCGGCAAAATCGTCCGACAGCGCGACGGCCCCGGTGGCGAGTGCCGTGCCCTGCCCGTCGCGGGCAACGACGAAGCGCACATTGGGCGCCCGCAACGCCTCCAGCGGCAGGAAGTGGTTGCTTTCGGCAGGATAGAGCGAAGCGCCATAGGCGTCGCCCGCCTCCAAAAGCGCGATCACGTCAGGCTTGGCTGGATCTTCCAGGGCAATTTGGAACTGCATTTCGTCAGGCTCGGCTCACAATGGCATCGAACCCGACTAAAGCGCAGCCACGACGGCCGGGCAACCCGGCCGACAGGACCACTTTCAGCGTTCCGTCAGGGCCAGCTTGGCGCCGAGCATGACAAAGGCGGCGGCGAACGTCCGCCGCATCCAGGTCATGACGCGCGGGCTACCCGTCACCTTGTCGCGCACGGCCGCTGCACACAGGCCGTAGATGGCGAAAATGACGAAGGTCGCCAGCATGAATACACTGGACAGTTCGAGCATGCGTCCCAGCACGTTGGCTTCGTTGGGCGCAATGAACTGCGGCAGGAAGGCAACGAAGAAGATCGACAGCTTCGGGTTCAACACGTTGATCAGGATGCCGTCGACCAGCACCTGCCATGCGCTGCGCGGATCGGCATCGGCCTCGACCTTCAGCGCGCCCTGCTCACGCAGGCTTTGCCAGGCCATGTAGAGCAGATAGGCAACGCCGGCATATTTGACGACCTCGAACAACAGCGCGCTGGTGTGCAGCAGCGCGGCAAGGCCGGTCAGCGCGGCGATCAGATGCGGCACGATGCCGAGCGTGCAGGCGAATGCCGCAAGCATGCTCGCCTTGCCGCCGCGCGACAGCCCCGCCGCCAGTGTGTAGACGACGCCCGTGCCGGGCGATGCGACGATGATCAGTGTGGTCAGCAGGAATTCGATCGACACTGGTGTCCTCCCTCAAGGTGCGGCGACCATAAAGCAGGACCTTCACCGGCAAAAGCCACCCGAAAAGCTATGCCCGGCACCGTTGCATTCCGCAACGGTCAAAGCTATCTAGGCCGCGCTGCGTTCCACGCATGCCGTAAGCGTCTCACGTCAAGCAACGCATTCAACCGGTCGCGACCGGGAGGAATGCCATGACTTGCACTCTCGTGATCGACTGCTTCCAATGAGTGATCCCATGAGCTTACGTTCCCATCCCCGCACATGCGGGAAGCTGCCCGCGCGTTATGCCGCCATCATCATGCCACTGGTGCTCTCGGTGCTGATGTCGTCTGTCGTCTCGGCCATCTCGACGCTGAAGAGCCTTGGGCCGACGCCGGCCTTCCTGTCGACCTGGCCCGCCGCCTGGGCTCTGTCCTGGCTGGTGGCGTTCCCGACGCTGCTTCTGGTCCTGCCGCTGGTCAGGCGCATCGTGGCACTTGTCGTCGCGGCACCTAAGGCAAGCTAGAAGCGAAACGCGCCGGGCAGCATGAGCGGCTGCCCCGGCGCGCGGTCTGGCCCAATGGAAAGCCAATTTGCCGCAGCAGTCGGCAACGACCGCTGCGGTCCCGCGCGTGGTCGCCATCTGCCCCAGCGTCCGCAGCGGTTTCTAACAAACCAACCCGGCAACGGCCTAAATTAGCATCAACGCATTGAAACAAAAGGAAAAACGTCGTCAACAGGCGACGCCCGTACAGTCGCCAATTTAATCTGGACTCTTCAATTCAGGTATTTTAGCTCACCGACGTTCAATCGGAAATTTGAAGTACCTGCCATGACATTCCCAAGCCTGTTTGCAGTGGCGCTGGCCTCCGGCACCGCCCTTTCGACCTGCGCCTTTGCGCAAGCCCAGCAGCCGATCCTCGAACTCGAAGGCAACCTTGCCTATGGCGTCGGCAATGGCGGCATCGGTATCTTCATGCCGTTCCTGCTCGACAACGGCAATGGCGTCTTCTTCGACGCCAGCGGCAGCTTCGTCGAAGGTTCGGCACGGCAGGCCTCGTTCGGCATGGGCTACCGCCACCGTGTCGAAGGTGGCTGGCTGCTCGGCGGCTATGGCTATCTCGACGTCTTCAACAGCGAACACGGCAACAGCTTCAACCAGCTGTCATTCGGCGTCGAAGCGCTGGGCCCGGTCTACGAAGCGCGCGCCAATGTCTATCTCCCCCTCGGCGACGACAAGGTCGCAGCAAGCCTGAGCCACGCCTTCGTCTCCGGCAGCGAACTCAAGTTCCAGGCCGGCCGCGAATTCGCCCGCGCCGGCGCCGACACGGAAGTCGGCCTGCGCTTGCCCATCTTCCCCGAAAGCATGAACGCCGAGATGAAGGTTTTCGGCGGCGCCTACTGGTATGATGGCGCGCGCGGCCTCGACGACACGCTTGGCGTCAAGGCGCGCACCGAGGTCAGCTTCTCCGGCCTGCCCGGTGTCTCCGGTTCGACGCTGGCGCTCGGCGCCTCGATTTCCTACGACAATGAGGACCAGACCGAATTCGGCCTCACCGCGCGGCTGCGTGTACCACTCGGCGGATCGAGCCGCACCGGCAAGGCCGCCTTCGATCCGATGTTCCAGCGCGTCGAACGTGCCGATTTCATCCGTACGTATGCCGACAGCGACGGCGTGACCGAGGCCGCTGAGTTTGTCCACGGCGGTCAGGCCGTCGGCAAGGTCGTCTCGATCTCGCAGGCAATGGGTGATGCGACAGCCATCAATGCAGCACTCACCACCGCCGGCACCAACGCGCTGGTGCTCGCCAATGGCGGCATCACGCTCGGCCAGGCGCTGCAGCTCGGCGCCGGCCAGCACATGGTCGGCGGCGGCGGATCGATCGCCGTACGCGGCGCCAACAGTCGCATAGAGGTGGCGTTCCGCAATGGCGGCGACGCAGCTAAGCTGACTGGCACCAACGCCGCCGCCAACGTCGTCAGCATGGCCTCGGGCAGCGAGATCGCCGGACTGACCATCACCGGCGGCCTCGCCGGCATCGCCAGCAGCGGTACCTCCAACATCTCGATCCGCGACGTCGACATCTCGAAGACCGCGGGCGACGGCATCCGCCTCGACAACGTCACCGGCGCCACGATATCAGGCGCCAACATCCACGACCTCTACATCTGCAACAGCAACACCAATTGCGAGTTCGCGGTCGGCCGGCCGAATCGCGCGCCGCACGCCGCGGTCGCCGCGCTCGGCACCAGCGGGCTGACCGTCCGCGATACGGTGATCGACAGCGTCACCTATGGCATCTTCGCCGGCAGCCGCATCGACCAGAGCGACTGGCCGGAGGTGATCACCCACGCCGCCAGCGACATCGTCATCGACAACGTCAAGATCAGCAAGTCGCGCCGCGAAGGCATCCTGCTCGTCGCCGCCAACGACGTGACGATGAACAAGGTCACCGTCGACAATTCCGAACAGGGCCTGGATATGGACTTGGTGGTGCTCCAGGGCACCTCCAATGTCTCCATCACCGACATGACGCTCAAGGGCGGCATCAACGGGCTGATGCTCGTCACCGCCTCGACCCTGCCTGAGAATGCGGTGACGACCAACGTCAATGTCCGCGGCCTCACCATCGACGGCACCCGCAACGCCGGCATTTTCCTCAACCCCGTCTCCGGCATCAGCTTCAAGGACGTCACCATCACCAATGCCGGCACCTATGGTGCCTACATCTACGGCAGCGAGTGGGACTTCCTCGGTGGCCCGGTCAAGAACATCGACTTCGGCAACATGCGCGTCGATGGCGCCAGCAAGGCAGGCCTCTACTTCTCCGGTCCTGCCGAAAACATCCGCGGCGATATCACCGTCGTCGACACGCCGCTCAACTGCCTCGCCGATCAGGGCGCCTGGTCGGGCACTTCGCTGATCCAGACCGACGGCTCGGTGCTGAAGCTCAACGGCACGGCGATCGAAGCGAACAAGCTGAAGACCACCTGCAAGTGACGAACGCGACCCGCGCGGCATCCGTCGCGTGGGTCCCCTCCCGTCATACCCTCTGCCTGAGGCCGGCGACGAAGGTCGTCACCAGAAGCGTGATCTGCTCCGACACGTCCCCTCGTCTACCCTCGATGGCATCGGTCGCGTAGCCGACCGTCACGATACCGTGGACGCTTGACCACAAGGCATGCGCGGCCGTTCCCCTCAGACGCGGATCGGCAATCAGCCCGCTCTTTTCCAGAATGTCGGCAATCAGCAAGAAGCTGCTCGAAAGCCGCTCCTCATATGCCCTGGTTTCGTCCGAGGGCTCACCGGCAAGGCCAGTGGCCAGAAGTGACTGCCAGCTTCCCGGGTTCTCACCGACGAAACGCTGATAGACCCCGGCCAGCGCCAGAAGCAGCCGGACCGGATCGGTCACGCCCTGACGCTCCAGGTCGCCAAGCACCTGATTGCCGACGGTATCAAGTCGTTCGAGCAACCTCGTGTTGACCGCCCGCAAGATACCGGTCAGGTCCCCGAACAGATTGTAGATCGAGCCGACCGCGATCCCGGCCTCGCTGGCGATCGTGCGCGCTTGCAGCTTGGCAGCCCCCCCTTCGTTGAGCAGCCTTTCGGCGATGCCAAGCACCCGCTCCTTCGTCTCGTTGCGATCCAGCGCCATCTTGTTTCCTGCCAATGTTGAAGGCCCGCCATTGCCATCCAGATAGCACAACGCCGCCAAAATGAACATCGTTCAAAATACCTCTTGAACAATGTTCATTTTGTGGTAGCCTTCAAATATGAACAATGTTCAAGGGAGGGAAGCATGATAAGGAATGTCTTCAAGTCGTTGCTGGCGGTTGCGGGAGCCCAGGCTGAAACCGGCCTTGAAAACCGCTTTGCCATCGACCTGATCGAACAACACATCAGGAACGCACAATCCGGCCTGAGCGCCGCCAAGCAGACCCTGGCGACGATCGTCATCCGCCACCGCGGTGAACAGTCGGCGCTCTCGCGCCTTGCCCAGCGCCTCAGTGACCTCGAACAGCGGACCGCCAGCGCGCTTCATGCCGGCGCCAATGAACTGGCGCATGACGGCGCAACCGTCATCGCCGAACTGGAGAACGAACGCGCGGTTCGCCAGGCGACGCTGGCAGCGCTGGAGCAGCGGATCACCCGCATGCGGCTCTCGATCGAGACGGCCCATGCCAAGATTGTCGACCTCAACCAGGGCCTGATCTCGGCCAAGGCGCTCGACGCCGAGCATCGGGCCCAGCGCGGCCTCAACCGCTCGCTCGGCAGGTCCACCGGCTTCAAGGAGGCGGAGGCTCTCATCGCCCGCATACACGACCGTAGCGATCCGCTGGAGGAAGCCTTCGTCATCGATGCCATCGACGACGAATTGAGCGGCGATGCGGTGCGCACAAGACTGGCGAATGCCGGCCACGGCCTGCCCGTCAGGGTCGACGCGACCCAGGTCCTTCAGCGTCTCGCAACCGCCACCGAAATCTCGTCACCCAACTGATCCCTAGATCTCGCCACCCCGCAATGTCGTCACTCAAGGAGGAAAATCATGAGCCCGAACCAGACCTATATCCTGTTCAACGCCGCGTCCGTCGCCGTCGCCTACTTCATGCTCGCCCTGTCGCTGTGGCTGGCGCCGGTCGACCTCTCGACCAAGGGCTACTGGGGCATGGGCGTGCTTCTGCTCACCGGCGCCCTCGTCAATCTGGTCAAGTATCGTATGGACGATCGTCTCGCCGCCGAACTGACCGCCAAGATCGAAAAGGCCCGCAACGAAAAACTGCTCAGCGAGTATGTCGGCAAGGAGTAAGCAAGTAGCCCGACCCGCGCGGTGAAGATCGCGCGGGTCGGAATCTTGATTCTTCAAGGTACGGCCCACGGTTACACACCGCACAGGCCGCCCTTGCATTCTAGGCACTGCTTTCGGCTAAGGTGGGAACGCTTGCATCGGGGACGTGGAAAACATTGCCCTCTCTCAAAATACTCATCCTTGGCGTGGCCGGCACGCTTGTCAGCCTCGGGCTTGCGATTCTCGGCGCGGGCGGCTTCATGGTATTCTTCTCAAACCCGTCCCGCACCGCTGCCGCAATCCTCACCGTCGTCCTGATGGTCGTCGCCCTGCTCAGCGGCGCCAATCTCAGCCCGGGCGAGCAGGAGGACCGCGCCAATCGCTGGGTGCTGCCGGCGCTCGGCGTCATCGGCCTGCTCAGTGCCTTCCTGCCGGCCTATGACGACCGTATCGACTTCTGGACCATCGGCGGCGAAACGATCCGGTGGATCGGCGTCGCGCTGTTTGCCGCCGGCGGCATGCTCCGGCTGTGGCCGTTCTTCGTCCTCGGCAGCCGCTTCAGCGGGCTGGTTGCCATCCAGCCCGGGCACAGGCTGGTCACCTCGGGCATCTATGCGCTCATCCGCCATCCCAGCTATCTCGGCCTGCTGGTCAACGCCCTTGGCTGGGCTCTTGTCTTCCGCTCGGGCGTGGGCGTCATCCTCGTCGGCCTCACCCTAGTGCCGCTGGTCGCCCGCATCCGGTCCGAGGAGCGCCTGCTGCGCACCCATTTCGGCGCGGAATATGACGACTACGCCCGCCGCACATGGCGGCTGGTGCCGGGTCTGTATTGAGTGCCTAATCCTTCGGTGCCACGCATTTCTGGTCGCGGAACAGCGCCCACTCCTCGCAGAGGCTGCCGTCGGGCATGCGGCAATAGCCGGTCTCGTTGCCGCCGGCGTCCTTGCGGATCTCGAGCTTGCCGCCGATGTTGCCGCAATGCACCGAGGCAGGGTTCGCCATGCCGATCGGATTTTGCGGCGGTGCCGCCGCAGCGCCCATCACGGCAAGCGAAATGGCCGCCAATCCCACAGAACTCGCCACCAGCCGCATCGGGCCCTCTCCCTTCAAGCTTCCACCGCTGCATCTAGCGTCGTACCGTCCAAAGGCAATTGCCAAATGAAAAAGCCCGGGGTCATGCCCCGGGCTTTGCGCAATCCGTCAGCATGCTCTCAGGCCGGCATCGGCCCGGTATAGACTGAGGCCGGGCGCAGCAGCCGGCCGGTGCGCTGCTGTTCCAGCGCATGCGCGACCCAGCCCGCCGTGCGGCCGACAGCGAAGACCGGGGTGAACGCCTCGCGCGGGATCTTCAGCGCACCGAGCAGGATGGCGGTGTAGAACTCGACATTGGTGTCGAGACGACGGCCCGGCTTGGCGCGGGCGAGCGCCTCGCGGGCATATCCCTCGACCTCGGCGGCAAGGCCAAGATCCATACCCTCCGAGCCCAACGTGCCCACCGACCGCTTCAGCACGTCGGCGCGCGGGTCGCGCACCTTGTAGATGCGGTGACCAAAACCCATCAGGCGCTCGCCGCGCGCCAATGCCGCGTCGATCCATGGTGCGATGTTGTCGGGCTTGCCGATGGCTTCCAGCATGTCGAGGACAGGTGCCGGTGCGCCGCCATGCAGCGGGCCCGACAGCGCGCAGTAGCCTGCCGTCACCGCCATGAACAGGTCCGCCTGGGTCGAGGCGACAACACGCGCGGCGAAGGTCGAGGCGTTCATGCCGTGGTCGCTGACGGTCACCAGATAGGCGTCCAGCGCCGCCGCTTCTGCGTCGCTCGCAGCCGTGCCGCGCATCATGCGCAGCATGTCGGCCGCCTGGCCGAGGCTGGCATCGGGCGCAACGGGGGCGAGTCCCTCGGCGCTGCGCGCCAGTGCTGCCGCCAGAACCGGCATGGCACCGAGAAGCGCCACCTCGTCGTCGAGACCGTCCTCCCGATCGATCGCGGCGATCGCCGCGCGGAAGCCGGCGCCGAGCGCCAGGCTTTCGGTCGCGGGCAGGATCTTTTCGAGCCGCGCAAAGGCACGGACACGTGCTTCGCCAAGCTCCGCCCTCAATTCGCCGGCTGCGGTTTCCTTGCCGGCGGCCGAAAGCAGGCGGGCGGCAGCCCCCTCGAAATCCGTCTCGGCGGCCAGCTGGGCGACGCGGCTGCCAGCGATGATCAGTTCGCCACCCTCGCCGTCGACATGGGAAAGTGCGGTCATGGCCGCGGTCACGCCGTCCAGTCCGGCGGTGGTCTGATGAAGTGTCATGGGCTTGCTCCTTGCTGCGCTGCAGAAAGATGAAGCTCTTTTCATATTGATCAATCTTGATTAGCTTGATCAATATGAAAAAAGCCTCCGAACCGCTCTATCTCTCGGCCCGCGAGGCCGCGGGCGAGCTCGCCGTTTCGCCGGCTACGCTTTATGCCTATGTCAGCCGCGGCCTGATCCGCTCGGAACCGTCCGAGGACGCCCGTGCCCGGCGCTACCGTGCCGACGACGTCCGAGCCCTTCTGGCGCGGCGTGCCCCGGCCGGCCTCGCCAGCGCCGGAGAGACCGAGGCGCCGGTTCTCGATTCAGCGATTTCGACCATCACCAGCGAAGGGTCGGTCTATCGCGGCGTTCAGGCGGTGGCACTGGCCGAGCACGCGACGCTGGAACAGGCAGCGACGCTGCTGTGGGACATGAACGACGCCGACCCTTTCGCCGCCGCCAACATGCCTGTCATCAGCGACACCATGCGCGCCGTGGCCTCGGTCACCACGGGCGAAGCGCCAATCCCACGTGCCATCGCCATGCTCGCGCTGGCCGGCGGCAACGATTCACGCGCCTTCAATCGCTCGCGCCAGGGCCGCGTCGAGGTTGGTGCCCGTGCCGTCCGTTTGCTCACCTCAGGCATCCTTGGCACCACGCCCTCGCCTGCGCCGATCCATCTGCAGGTGGCCAACGCCTGGGCGCCTGGCCATCCCAGTGCCGAGGCAATTTTCCGCCGCGCGCTGGTGCTGCTTGCCGACCACGAGCTCAACCCCTCGACATGGACGGTGCGCTGCGCCGCCTCCACCGGCATCAACCTCTACGATGCGCTGATATCAGGCCTGGTGGCGCTCAAGGGCCCTCGTCATGGCGGCGCCGGCCCGCTGGCAGCGCATATGGTGGCCGATTTCGCCGCCACCGACGTCGCCGCCAACATCCGCGAACGTGTCGCCATAGGCGACCGCATCCCCGGCTTCGGCCACACCGTCTATCGCGACGGCGACCCTCGCGCCGACAGCCTGCTGACAGCCCTGGCCGAGGCGGGCGCCGACAGGCGCCTCGCCGTCGAGGCACCGACGCTGATCACCGAAGCCACCGGCCTGCACCCCAACATCGACTATGCGCTGGCGGTGATGGTGCGCACCTTCGGGCTGCCGATCGGCTATGAGACAGCGTTCTTCGCCATCGCCCGCTCCATCGGCTGGGTCGCGCACGCCATCGAGCAGCTGACGTCAGGTGTACTGATCCGCCCGCGCGCCCGCTATGTCGGACCCGCGCTGGGGCGTGGCGGCAGCTAAGGGCTGAACTGCACACGATATGGCGCGGCCAACGCGATCGGGATAGCGTGCCTGCAGGGGGAGAACAGCGAGATGATGCGCAAGGAAGTGCCAGCGGAGAGCCCGGAGGCCTATATCAAGGCCTTGAGCGACTGGCACCTCGACATCGTCGAGGCGTTGCGCGCAGCCACTCGTGCCGCGGGCGATCCCGAGACGCGCATCAAATGGGGCCACATCGTCTGCTTCTCCAATGGCCCGGTCCTGCTCATCCGGGCGGAGGAAGCCCGCGTACTGTTCGGCTTCTGGCGCGGCAAGCGGCTGCGCGGCATCGAGCCAAGGCTGAAGGCCGGCGGCAAATACGAGCTCGCCACCATGGAATATCGCGAGGGTGACACGGTGGATGCAGCGCTTGCCGAAAAACTCGTCCGGGAGGCGGTGCGGCTGAACGCCGAAGTCGGCGACCCGACGAAGAGCAGCTAGGCAAGAATTCCGAGATAGCCGGCAACCGCCCGGCGCAACCGCGCCTGCAGATCGTCGAAATCGCGCTCGCCGGCCCGGACGGCGGCGTCGACGATGCCCCTGGACAGCGACATCAGATCGAAGGCCGTGCGCTCCGGCTGGTCGACGCCGTGGTCGCGCAGCACGCCGACGATCAGGTCGCGCATGTCGGCCTTCAGCTGCACCGTCTCCTTGTCGAGCTTGAGCTCGAGTTCCTCGTGCTCCAGCGCCTGCGCCAGCGCCGGCCGCCTGAGATGATGGCGCAGGCTCGCAGACACCATCGCATCGACGGCACGGGTAAGCCCCTTGCCCTCGGCCTCGCGCACGGCACCGACGAAATCGGCCAGCATGTCCTGTCGCATCTGGCGGACCAGCTCGGCCAGTATCGCCTCCTTCGCGGGGAAGTACTGGTAGAGCGTACCGACGGAAACGCCTGCCAACACCGCGACATGATTGGTGGTGAGTCCGGCGCTGCCCGACGTCTCCAAAATGCGAGCAGCCGCCTCCAGGATCGCAGCGCAGGTGGCAGCGCTGCGCTCTTGCCGCGGTGTCTTGCGGGGGGTCAGCCGGGACTTTGATGCGTTCATGGGATGCGAGTATTGGGTGACACAATTATTCGCAATATTTCCCGCACCCAAGTACGGGTCAACAGCCAAGCCCACCAGGTCAGGGAATGCACGACAGTTTCGACTTCAACGACAGGACCGTGCTCGTCACCGGCGGCGCACGCGGCATCGGCCTGGAGCTCTCCCGCCAGCTGGCCGCCAAGGGCGCGCATGTCATCGCGGTCGGACGCGACGCTGCCTCGCTGGATGCGCTGGCGAAGCAACTCCATGGCTCGGTCACCATCCAGCAAGTCGATCTCGGCACATCAGCCAGTGCCGAGGCCCTGTCTCAATGGGTGGCCGAAACGCGCCCGCAGTGCAGCGCGCTGATCAACAACGCAGCAATCATGCATCACACCGATCTGACAGTGGACAGCCAGGCCCGGCTCGACGCCATGTCGGCCGAAATTGCGGTCAACCTGACCGCGCCGCTGCAACTGTCGGTGGACGCTGCCGGTGCTGTCGGCTCATCCCTCCTCGGCCGTCGTCAACGTCACCTCCGGCTTGCCATCGCGCCTAAGCGCGAGGCCGCCGTCTACTGCGCCAGCAAGGCTGCCCTGCGCAGCTTCACCCGTTCGCTGCGCGACCAGTGCCGCGCGGCCAAGCTTCCGATCCAGCTCACCGAAGCCGTCATGACGCTTGTCGACACCACCCTGTCGCGCGCCGGTCCGCTCCGGAAATATCCGCCGGCGCTGGCCGCCGCCGACCTCATAGCCGGCATCGAACGCGGCCTCGACGAGATCTGGATCGAAAGGACCAAGCTCTTGCGCATCGTGCATCGGATTTCGCCCGAGCTTGCCTATTGCATCATGCGCGACCGCTAACCACCTACGCCAAAAGCCAGGACCCGCAAGAATGACCGAATTCAATGCGTTCGCTGCCCAGCTGCTACGCCGGCCCCGTCAGGTGTCGGCCCTTGCCCCTTCGTCGCCGAGTTTGTGCCAGCTCATGGCCAGCCAGCTGCCGCGCTGGGCCCGGCGGGTCGCCGAGTTCGGCCCCGGCACCGGCAACATCACCCGTGAAATCCTGAAGCTCGGCATCGCGCCCGCCGACCTCTTCCTCTACGAGCTCAACCCGGTCTTCTGCCGCATGCTGCGCGACCGCCACCCAGAAGTGACCATTTTTGACGAACCTGCGGAAAAACTGGCGTCCGTAGGACCGCAGCACGTCGACGCCGTCGTCTCTGGCCTGCCGCTGCTGTCGATGACATCAAGCCAGCAGGAGGCGATCCTGTCCGCCGCCTTCTCGCGGCTCGGGCCCGATGGCGTGTATATCCAGTTCACCTATGGGCTGTTCTCGCCGGTGCGCAGCAACATTGCCGAAAGCCTCGGCCTGGAATTCACCCGTTCGCCCCGCGTCTGGCGCAACCTGCCGCCGGCGGTCGTCTACGTCTACCGGCGCAGGCGCAATTAGGCAGGCTTGCGCAGCACCGATATCCGGCGCCGCAATCGCGCCACAGTGACGGGCGAACCAGTTGGCTGCACAAAAACCCGGGTCGCATGTCGCCTGTCGTGAAACTGGATCCCAGCTGGCCCGTCTCGCTGGCATTGCATGCCCTTTTGCTGGCCGCCCTCTTGCTGTTGCCGAGGCCACAGCCATTCAGGGTTCCGGCCGAGGATGCAGTGCCGGTCGAACTGGTGGCACCGGCGCCCGCACCAGTCCAGTTGCCGCGACAACAGGCAGCCTCCGCCGCACCGCTTGGACGTACCCTTGCGCCTGCCACCACCTCCAAGCCCGAGGCGCCGACCGCTCAGCCCCCCCTCTATGGTCAAGGCGCACAGTTTCTACGCGGCAAAGCTGCTCGCCGACCCGCGCAGCCGCCATGCCAGGCAGGCGCTGGCGACCTTTGCTCCCGACGAACGTGCCATCCAGCTGTGCAACATCGAGGCCATGGAGCAGATCCACCGCTGGAAGGCGGAGCTCCGTCCCGATCTTGTCGTCCCCTATGCGACCGGCGATCTCAGGATCGCTGGCGGCTCGTTTCATGCGCAAGGCGGAGCCTTCCGGGCCGGGGGCCGCTGGTACGGCGTAGTCTTCTCTTGCGATGTGACCGCAGGCGCTGTCGCGGCCTTCGAGTTCAGCGTCGGCGAGGCAATTCCCGAGGCCAGATGGGCCGAATACAATCTCGTTGCTGGAAACCCGGAGGACTAGAGGATTTGCAGGAAAAGTGCCTGGCGGTTTTCCGGTTGGGATTGCGCAGGAATATAAGCCCCCCAAACGAAAAAGCCCGGCCAGATGAACTGACCCCGTAAAGTTGGACGGAGAGCCGGGCTTTTTGAACGAGATCGCTGCGATCAGCTGTCGAGGAACGAGCGCAGCTTCCTGGAGCGGCTCGGATGCTTGAGCTTGCGCAGTGCCTTGGCTTCGATCTGGCGGATACGCTCGCGGGTGACCGAAAACTGCTGTCCGACCTCTTCAAGCGTGTGGTCGGTGTTCATGCCGATGCCGAAGCGCATGCGCAGCACGCGTTCTTCACGCGGGGTGAGCGAGGCGAGCACGCGCGTGGTGGTCTCGCGCAGGTTCGCCTGGATCGCCGCGTCGATCGGCAGGATCGCCATCTTGTCCTCGATGAAGTCGCCGAGATGCGAATCTTCCTCGTCGCCGACGGGCGTTTCGAGCGAGATCGGCTCCTTGGCGATCTTCAGCACCTTGCGCACCTTCTCGAGCGGCATGGCGAGCTTTTCGGCCAGTTCTTCCGGCGTCGGCTCGCGGCCGATCTCATGCAGCATCTGGCGCGAGGTACGGACGATCTTGTTGATCGTCTCGATCATGTGCACCGGGATGCGGATGGTGCGGGCCTGGTCGGCGATCGAACGGGTGATCGCCTGCCTGATCCACCATGTGGCATAGGTCGAGAACTTGTAGCCGCGGCGGTACTCGAACTTGTCGACGGCCTTCATCAGGCCGATGTTGCCTTCCTGGATCAGATCCAGGAACTGCAGGCCGCGGTTGGTGTACTTCTTGGCGATCGAGATGACGAGACGCAGGTTGGCCTCGACCATTTCCTTCTTGGCGATCGCTGCCTCGCGCTCGCCCTTCTGCACCTGATTGACGATCTTGCGGAATTCCAGGATCGAAATCGCCGTCTCGGTGGCGAGGTTCTGAATCTCGGCGCGCAGGTCGCGGATCGTGTCCTTCTCGTTCTTGGTGAACTCCTTCCAGCCGCGGCTGGACAGGTTCGAGATCGAGCGGATCCAGTTCGGGTCGAGCTCGGAGCCCTGATATTCCTTCAGGAACTCGTCGCGGCGCACGCCATAGCTTTCGGCGAGACGCAAAAGTTTGCCTTCGTTCTGCACCAGGCGCTTGTTGATGTCGTAGAGCTGCTCGACCAGCGCTTCGATGCGGGCGTTGTTGAGCGACAGCGATTTCACGGCCTTGACGAGCTGATCCTTCAGCTCCTTCAGGCGGCGGTCCTGGCTCGGCGACAGGGTGCCGGCGGCGGCGAGACGGTTCTCGACCTGCTGGTCCTGCAGCTTGCGCAGCTTCTTGTAGGTGTCGGCGATGACGTCGAGGGTTTCCATGACCTGCGGACGCAGTTCCGCTTCCATGGCCGCCAGCGACAGGCTGGCCTCGTCCTCGTCTTCCTCGTCGTCCTCGCCACGGGTGTCGCCACCCACATTGGTGATGTCGTCTTCCTCGTCGCCACCGCGGCGGCGGCCCGCCTTCGGCTCGTCCCTGGGCTTGGCGTCTTCCTCGACGCGCTCGACGATCGGCGCCTGCTTGGCCTCGGGACCGGCATAGGTCGCCTCGAGATCGATGATCTCGCGCAGCAGGATCTTGGCTTCGTTGAGTTCGTCGCGCCAGATGATGATGGCCTGGAAGGTCAGCGGGCTTTCGCACAGGCCGGCGATCATCGTCTCGCGGCCAGCCTCGATGCGCTTGGCGATGGCGATTTCGCCTTCGCGCGACAGAAGCTCCACCGAGCCCATTTCGCGCAAGTACATGCGCACCGGGTCGTCGGTACGGTCGGTCGGCTCTTTCTTGGTCGTGGTCGCGGCAACGGCGGTGCCGGTCTGCTCGGCAAGCTCATTGGCATCTTCTTCGGCATCGCCTTCGGAAGCCTCAGCCTCTTCGCCCTGCTCGTCGTCCTCGACCACGTTGATGCCCATGTCGGAGAGCATCGCCATGGTGTCCTCGATCTGCTCGGAGGTCACCTCCTCCGAGGGCAGCACCGAATTCAGCTCGTCCATGGTGACATAGCCGCGCTTCTTCGCGACCTTGATCATCTTTTTGACAGCGTCATCGGAAAGGTCGAGCAAAGGTCCGTCTGGGGCGCCTTCGCGTTCGGTCTCGACCTCTTCCTTTTCTTTTGTCGCCATTCTTCGCTTTCTCCAGGCGGCCCGTCAGCCGCTTAAACTCTTGGACAGTGCAAATCAGATGCGCTCATCGAACCTGCGCCTGAACTGCCAGTAGCTGTACCTGTGTTAAGTCCAGATTAACCGTGATATCTGTGGCGGAATATCTTCCTGTCCAGTGACAAGTGCCCCAATCCGCATTTTCAGGCCATCGACACGACTGGCGACCTGGCCGCCGGTTAACTTTTTCGAATCGACCTGATTCCGTCATTCCGTCGGAAGGTCAAGCGCCTCTCGCATGATTCGCGCCAAAAAAGCGAATCAATTGCGGGATAATCGGTCCGCAGCGTCAGTTACGACCGCCCCGGCCCGAAGACACCCCGAAGCCTTCGATAAGCGCTTCGGTGGCCTGCACGTCGTGAAACTGCGCCTGAACTTCCACCAGATGTCGGTAGTTTTCGTCGGTAGGATCTGTAGCCAGCGCAGCTTCGGCCTGTTTCAGCTCCTTATGTAAGGTGCGGGCGCTGCGGTGCAAGTGCAACGCCTGCGCGAAGGCGTCGCGGGCGTCCTCGATCGCCGCGTCTTCCAGCGCCGTCCACTGCCGGGCGCGCCGCGCCAGCATCACCGCCCGCCCCCACATCTCGGCACAGGAGGCGCGCTCGATCGCCGCCACAACTGCTTCGCGGGTGTTGGCCTCGCCATGCGCCATCGCATCGATCAGCACCGAATGCAGCTGCTTGAGCTCGCCATGGCTGAGGTCGAGCCGTTCGACATGCTCGAAATTCTCGTCGATCAGCGCGGGGTGGTTGACCAGAGCGACGACGAGTGCCGCCTCGCGCAGAGGCATGATGCCGGCCGTGCGTTTGACCAGCGCCGAACGCGCCAGGCTTTCGGACACGGCAAGCCGACCCGCGGCGGCACCGGCACCACCCTTTTTCCACTGGCCGCGCTCGCCGCTACCCTTGCTGAACGAGCCCCTGCCGCCTTGCCCTTGCTGGCGGCCGCGCTGGCTGCCGAAGAAATTCAGCACCCGCTCGCGCATTTCCTGCTGGTAATGGTAGCGGACGCTCTCGTCCTTGATCCTGCCGGTCAGCTCGCGCAGCGTCTTTTCAAGCTCGGCGCGCCGTTCCGGCGTGTCGAACACCCCGCCCGACGTCTCACGCATCCAGATCATGTCGGACAGCGGTCGCGCCGCGTTGAGCACGGTGCGGAACGCTTCCGGCCCTTCCGCCTTGACCAGGTCGTCAGGGTCCTTGCCCTCTGGCAGCAATGCGAAGCGGGCCGTGTTCCCAGGGGCTACCAGCGGCAGCGCCAGGTCGGCGGCGCGGTAGGCGGCCTTCAAGCCGGCCTTGTCGCCGTCGAAGCACAACACCGGCTCGCCCGACATGCGCCACAACAGTCCGAGCTGGTTTTCGGTCAGCGCCGTGCCGAGCGGCGCCACGACATTTTCAATACCGGCCTGAGCGAGCGCGATCACGTCCATGTAGCCTTCGACGGCGATCACCGTGCCGCCCTTCTGCAGCGCCTTGCGGGCGCGGGCGAAATTGTAGAGCACGTTGCCCTTGTGAAAGAGCTCGGTCTCGGGCGAATTCAGGTACTTGGCCGAAATCTCCGCCGACATCGCACGGCCGCCGAAGGCGATGATGCGCCCGCGGGAATCCGGGATCGGAAACATGATGCGGTCGCGGAAGCGGTCATAGGAAACCGGCACGTCCTCGAAGACGGTCAACCCGCAGGCCTCCATCTGCGCCTTCTCGATGCCCTTGGAGGCGAGGAACTCCTTGAGCGCATTGCGGCTGTCGGGCGCGAAGCCGAGCCGGAACTGCTGCTGCGTCACCTGCGATAACCCGCGGTCGCGCAGATAGGCACGGGCCCGGGCTCCATCGGACGTCTGCAGCCGGTCCTCGAAGAATTTGGTCGCCAGTTCCATGACGTCATGCAGCGAGGCGCGCTCGCGCTCGCGCCGCTCTTCCTGCGCATCGCGCGCCGGCATCGGCACGCCGGCCATCTCGGCGATGCGCTCGACCGCCTCGGGGAAGCTGAGCCCATCCATTTCGGTCAGGAAGCGGAAATGATCGCCCGTCACGCCGCAGCCGAAGCAGTGATAGCGGCCCTTGCGGTCCTCGCAGTGGAACGACGGCGACTTCTCGCCATGGAACGGACAGCAGGCCCAGAAATCGCCCTTCTGGGTGTTGGTCTTCTTGCGATCCCAGGTCACGCGCTGGCCGATCACGGCCGAAATCGGCACGCGGTCACGTATCTCGCTCAAAAATCCGTCGGAAAAGCGCATCGGGTCCTGCTTGTTTCAAACTGATATAGGCGCTCGCCTCGCCGGACACGACTCCTATTCGTTGCCTGCCCGCGGACATGCCCGCTGTTCACAGGGCCTCAGCAGCGCAAACATCCGGCCAGGCATCTCGATTGCGCCGTCGGCCGGTCGCTGTCGAACCGGAATTGCCGCCCTACCTGTCACAATGTGGATGATCGCATCTTGCGATTGCGTGCACACGTGTGCACTATGGACGAAAAATATTATCCGGCTAATCTAAATGGCATGTTCATGACAGTGATTCGCATCCGCGCCAAGAGCACCGTGGCAGCCTCCCAGACAGCCCCCGGCAGCACGTCCATCAGGTGCTCCCGATGAGTGGCTCCGTCGTCCTGCTGCACCTCGCCGGCGCCGTCGCCCTGCTCCTGTTTGCCACCCGAATGGTGCGCACCGGCGTCGAGCGTGCCTATGGCGACGTGCTGCGCCACAAGCTGCGCAACACCATGCGCAACCCGATCCTGGCGGTGCTTGCCGGAACGGCCCTGGCCATCGCTTTCCAGAGCTCGACGGCCGTCACCCTGCTTGTCGGCTCCTTCGCCGGTGCCGGCATCGTCAGCGGCCTCGCCGGCCAGCTCGCCGTGCGCGGCGCCGAGATCGGCTCGGCGCTGGTCATCAAGATCCTGACCTTCGACCTGTCGCTGCTGGTGCCGCTGTGTCTCGTCGCCGGGACGACAATGTTCCTCGCCACCGACCGGCGCAGCTGGCAGCAGACAGGCCGCATCCTCGTCGGCATCGGCCTTCTCGTGCTGTCGCTCGAAATGGTCGGCCAGGCCTCCGAGCCGCTGCGCGAAAGCAAGCTGCTGCCCGTCATCATCGACTATTTCGCCGGCGACCCCGTCACCGCCTATTTGCTCGCGGCCATAGTCACCTGGCTGTTCCATTCCTCGATCGCCGCCGTGCTGCTGATCGTCACCCTTGCCGGCCGCGGCTTCGTGCCGCCCGAGCTCGGCATCGTGCTGGTGCTCGGCGTCAATCTCGGCAGTTCGATCATCGCCCCCCTGCTCACCCGCAACGCCGAGCCGGGCGTGCGCGTCGTGCCGATCGGCAACCTGCTGATGCGCGGCGCCGGCTCGCTGGTCATGCTGGTGGCGTTTCTATGGATCAAGCCGTCGACCGCGTTCCTCGGCTCGACCGGCCCCGACCAGATCATCAACGCCCACATCCTGTTCAACTGCATCATCCTGGTCGCCGGCATTCCGCTCGCCAAACTCGTCTACAGCGCCTCGGAAAAGATCGTGGCGCTCGGCACCAGGACCGATCCGGCCAAGGAGATGGCGGTCGCCGAGCTCAGCGCGCTCAACGAAGCCGCCCTCGACACCCCCTCGCAGGCCCTTGCCAACGCCACCCGAGAGACGGTCCGCGTCTGCGAGACCGTCGAGATCATGCTCCAGCGCATCATCGAGCTCTATGAGAGCCCCGACGCCGACAAGATCAAGGCACTCGCCTCGCTCGACGACCGCGTCGACCGCAAGCACCAGGCGATCAAGCTATACCTCGCCAAGGCCACCATCCGGCCGATGACCGAGGACGAGGCGCTGCGCTGCCAGGAATTGCTCGGCGCCTGCGTCAAGCTTGAGCAGGTCGGCGACATCATCGTCCGCAACATGCTGGCTCATGTGCAGAAGAAGCTCGACCGCGGCCTGGAATTCACGCCCGAAGGCTGGCGCGAGCTGACTTCCTTCCACGCCTCGGTGATGGCCAATGCGCGCCTGGCCTTCAACGTTCTGGTGTCGCGCGACGCCAACACCGCGCGCCAGCTCGTGCTCGAAAAGGACCGGCTGCGCGACGTCGAGAAGCAGACCAGCCAGAGCCATTTCCTGCGCCTGCGCGACGGCACCATCAAGAGCGTCGAGACCAGTTCGATCCACCTCGACACCATCCGCGATCTCAAGCAGATCAACTCCCTGCTCGCCTCGATGGCCTATCCCGTGCTCGAAGAGCAGGGCCTGCTCCGCGGCTCGCGTCTGAAGGCGAGCTGAGCAGCGCACAGTAACGCTTTTCCGCATGCGCACGCCGCGCCTCTTTCCATTGTGCGTTGCGATCCTCCGCACCCCCCTCTGGCCTGCCGGCCATCTCCCCCACAAGGAGGGAGATTAGTCGCGTCGCCGGCGGCGCCCATCCTGCAAGATTGCCAGGCCCCCGCTAACGTCAGTGATTGGGCGTAGCACCGATGACGGCGTGATCTCCCTCCTTGTGGGGGAGATGGCCGGCAGGCCAGAGGGGGGTGCGAAGGATCGCAACGTTGACGATTTGCCTCGTAAGGCGCAACCGGCGCGCTTTTCCCGCACGGCAAAAAGGCTGGCCCCACCAACCGCTCTTGCCTGCCACAGCTAATCCGGGCGACGCTGTTTCCTCCAATCCTAGGGATCAGCAAAATGGCCGCGCTCGACCAGAACACCCTCGTCGCCGAGATGACAACCTGGCGGCGCGGCCTGCATGCCCATCCCGAGTTCGGCTTCGAGGAAAAGCGCACCTCAGCCTTCGTTGCAGCCCAACTCCGGGCTTTCGGCCTCGACGAGGTCGTCGAAGGCGTCGGCGGCACCGGCGTCGTCGGCACCCTGCGCCGTGGATCGGGCAACCGGGCCATCGCGCTCCGCGCCGACATGGACGCATTGCGCATCTCCGAGCAGGCCAGCCACGGTCACGTTTCGCAAAATCCCGGTGTCATGCATGCCTGCGGCCATGACGGCCACACCGCGATGCTCCTGGGCGCGGCGAAGCTGCTTGCCAACGAAGGCGGCTTCGACGGCACGGTGCGCTTCATCTTCCAGCCGGCGGAGGAATGGGGCAAGGGCGCGCTCGCCATGCTCGACGACGGGCTTATGGCGCGTTTTCCCTTCGACGAGATCTATGGCCTGCACAACATGCCCGGCCTGCCGTTGGGCCATTTCGAGACCCGGCCCGGCCCGATCATGTCGGCGGAGGACAATTTCGAGATCGTGCTGCGCGGCCTCGGCCACGCTGCCCGCCCGCATCTCGGCCGCGAGGTGCTGGTTGCCGCCTGCGCCGTCGTCACCAACCTGCAGACCATCGTGTCACGCCGGCTGAGCCCGGCTGACATCTCCGTGGTCTCGGTCACCGAACTCATCACCGACGGCACCCGCAACGCCCTGCCCGGCTTCGCCCGCATCCTCGGCGATGCCAGGAGCTTCCGCCCTGAAGTGAGCGCCGAGATCGAACGGCAGATGCGCATCATCGCCGAAGGCACCGCACTGACCTACAACTGCACGGCCGAGGTGACCTACAGCAGGGAGTTCGTGCCGCTGGTCAACGATGCCGAGGCCACCGCAGCCGCGCTCGAAGCCGCCAGCTCCGTGTTTGCTGCCGGTGCAGTCAACGGCAAGGGCGAGATCGTCACCGCATCCGAGGATTTCGCCCGTTTCCTCGACCATGTCCCCGGCTGCTTCGCCTATATCGGCAATGGCGAGGCCTCGGCGCCGCTGCACAACCCGTCCTTTGATTTCAACGACGACGCCCTGATCCACGGCACCCGCTTCCACGCGGCCATCGCCCGCCAGCGCCTGCCGGTGACGTGATTTTTGAAAAGGAAACGTCGCCGCCATCGCAGCCCATTTGAACTTGCCCGAATCGCCGTCCTTGGCGACACTCTCCTTGGGCCGTGCAGCCTGCCGCTCGCTCCCCAGGGATTGGCGAATGCACCGGAGAACATGGTTGACCCTTGGGTGACCGTCGGCAATGCGAGCACTGACGCTGTATGTCACCCTCTTCAAGGGAACATCCCATGCCATCGCTTGATCGCGTGAAATCCATGGCCAAGGAGCTGCGTGCAGGCCTGGCCGCGCAAGACATCCACCTTGCCCACAGCGCCTGTCTCGAGATCGTCGCCCGCCAGTTCGGCTACGACAACTGGAACACCCTCAAGGCGACGTCCGACGCCAAGGCCGAGCTTGCCGTTTCGGTCGTCGTCGAGCATGGCCGTGAGGAAGAGGCAGCCAGTTTCTACCAGAGGGCGTTCGGTGCCATTCGCGGCGGATCCTACCTGTTCGAGGGCGTTCCGATCTCGATCGACCTGCGGATTGGCGGTGTCGCCCTGCAGGTTGGCGGCGCCAATCCCCGCCGAGAACAGGAACCGCGGCGCGGCGGGCCGTTCTTCCCCAAGGCCCATGGTGCGGTCAGCGCCGTCTTCATCCTCGATGTCGCCAACGTGCAAGCCGCGCTGCAACGAGCGATCGGGGTCGGAGCAACCATTCGTGGAAACCTGGCTGCGGCAACCGACGGCCGCCGCGGCGCAACCGTATTCGATCCGTTCGGCCACATCTGGGGCCTGCGTGACAAGGCCCCGGTCAAGCTCCGCCACGCCGCGTGATGACCTTTCCTCCTCCCGCAAGGGCAGAAGGAAAGGCGCGGCTACCCTCGCGCCCCAAACGAAAAACGCCCCGCGCTGCATCGCAGGCGGGACGTTTCTGTTCACATGGCACAAGGCCATGGCTGCCTACTGCAGCAGCTCCTTGACGATGCCGCTGGCCTTGCCGAAATCCATCTGGCCGGGATAGCGCTCCTTGAGCGCGTTCATGCAGCGGCCCATGTCGCGCAAGCCATCGGCGCCGACTTCCGAAATCACCTGCTGTGCCGCGCTGCGCACCGCCCCCTCCTCCATCTGCTTGGGCAGGAAGTCGGAGATGATGGCGATTTCGTCGCGCTCCTGGGCGGCCAGTTCCAGCCGCGAACCTTCCTCGAAGGCCTTGGCCGATTCCTGGCGTTGCTTGACCATCTTGGTCAGGATCTGCAGGATTTCCTCGTCGGTGACAGGGTCCTTGCCGGCACCGCGATGGGCGATGTCGCGGTCCTGGATGGCTGCCTGGATCAGCCTCAGCGTCGAGGTGCGGCGCTTGTCGCCGGTCTTCAATGCAGTCTTCAGTGCCTCGGCGAGTGTCTCGCGCATGGCCGTTACTCCTGAACGTGTCGCAAACAATAGCGCCGACCTGCCACAGTGGCAAACCGAATGACAATGGCCAACTTCCTGTTTTTGCTAGGAAAAATAATTAGCCACGAATCCCGGAACGGTCATTGACCATGTGCCGGCCTTCGCCTATTGTCCGCGCCTTGCAAGGACTTGTTTGTTTTGTGCACGGGGCCCGCCTGACGGTGGTCGTCCGTGCTTTTCGCTGCGCGATATGGCCCCTTGCGAGCCATTTTTCAAGTCGCGGCGCCCGTTACGCAGGAGCATCGCCATGGCCTCAGAGACCGCCCCCTGGGCAACCGAAGTGCCGACCGCCGTTCTGGTTCTGGCCGACGGAACGGTCATCACCGGCCGAGGCCTCGGCGCCACAGGCAGTGCCGTCGCCGAAGTCTGCTTCAATACGGCGCTCACCGGCTACCAGGAGGTCCTCACCGACCCCTCCTATGCCAGCCAGATCGTCACCTTCACCTTCCCGCACATCGGCAACATAGGCACCAACGATGAAGACATTGAGGACCTGAACCCGGCGACGCGCTCGGGTGCCGTGGGTGCGGTGTTCAAGGCCGACGTCACCAACCCGTCGAGCTATCGCGCCGCCGGTCACCTCGACCAATGGCTGAAGCGCCGTGGCATCGTCGCCATGTCAGGTGTCGACACCCGGGCGCTGACCGCGCTGATCCGCGAGAAGGGCATGCCCAACGCCGTTATCGCATATGCCCCCGACGGCAAGTTCGACGTCGAGAACCTCAAGGCTCAGGCCCGCGCCTGGTCCGGCCTCGTCGGCCTCGACCTCGCCAAGGACGTCACCTCGGGCCAGTCCTCCAGTTGGACCGAGACGCCCTGGGTCTGGAACGAGGGTTATGGCGAGCGCGCTGACGAAACTATGCACGTCGTTGCCATCGACTACGGCGTCAAGCGCAATATCCTGCGCCTGCTCGCCGGCCTCGGCGCCAAGGTGACCGTCGTTCCGGCCAAGACCTCGGCCGAAGACATCCTGGCGATGAAGCCGGATGGCATCTTCCTGTCCAATGGCCCCGGCGACCCCGCAGCGACGGGCGAGTATTCGGTGCCCGTCATCAAGGACCTGCTCAAGACCGAGCTGCCGGTGTTCGGCATCTGCCTCGGCCACCAGATGCTGGCGCTGGCGCTTGGCGGCAAGACCGCCAAGATGCACCAGGGCCACCATGGCGCCAACCATCCGGTCAAGGACCACACCACCGGCAAGGTCGAGATCGTGTCGATGAACCACGGCTTCGCGGTCGATGCCGAGTCGCTGCCCGAGGGTGTCGAGGAGACGCACGTCTCGCTGTTCGACGGCACCAATTGCGGCATCGCGCTCACCGGCCGCCCGGTGTTTTCGGTCCAGCACCATCCCGAGGCCTCGCCCGGCCCGCAGGACTCGCACTATCTCTTCCGTCGCTTCGCCAACCTGATCCGCGCACGGCAGGGCGAACCGGCACTCGCCGAGCGCTGAGGTTCGACGTCATCGGACAATGAGAAACAGGCCCCGCACCGCGGGGCCTGTTTGCGTTTGACGTCAAGTTGCGTGGCGACAGCCCAGCCTCACTTCGGCGCCGGAGTACCGAGAAAAGCGTTGGCCGCCACTGCCACCTGTTGTGCTTTTGCCGGGTCGGCGAGGATGCCCATGTGGGTTGTATCAGACAGCACCATGAGCTGGCTGCGCGACGGACCGTTGACGTCGCCATTGGCGTGGCCGCCGAGCGCGGCATGCATTTCGGCGAGATGGCCGAGCGTCACAACGTCGGCGTCACCGGCGACAAGAAGCACCCGGCTGCGCGATCCTGGCTAGGTCCGCGGTCCAGTCGAACGGCGTCAGCTCAAGCTGCTTGACCTTCTCGACCAACGCCGGGAAGTCCGGCTTGGGCGACAGCTTCTGGTACTCGGCCACCATCGGCGCGCCGGCGAACATGTCGGCGGTCAGGTGCTGCACCATCTCCTTGTGCCCAGGGGCCAGACCCTTGTCGCTGGCCGATGCCGACACGGCGACGATGCGCTCGACGCGATCGGGATGGCGCAGGGCAAGTTGCAGGGCGACGTTGCCGCCCATCGAGTAGCCCATGACATTGGCCTTCGCGACGCCGAGTTTGTCGAGCAGCCCGGCGACATCGTCGGCCATGGTCTCGTAGCTCAGCCCTTCGTCGCGGTCGGCGGTACGGCCGTGGCCCTGCAGCTCGACGGCGATGACCTTGTTCGACCTGGCGAGTTCGCCGAGGCTGGTCGCCCAGTTGGTCTCGATGGTCATGAAGGCTCCGTGGAGCAGGACGAGCGGCGCGCCCTCCCCGTGGATCTGGTGATGCAGTTCCAGCGGCACTGCCTCCCCGGCCGAGACGGCTGACAGTGCGATGGTGGAAAAAAGGGCGAGCAGAGCCGCGCCCGCGATTGCCAGCGTTTTCATTGTCGTTTCCTGTCTTGGGATGAGCGATCCCACCCGGTCGCCGATGCGGCCGCTTGGGTCACGATTGCGGTGGAGAAATTGCCGGCCGGATCCGGTCTAAGATCAGGCGGAGATCAGTTCGCCGAGCAGCTCTTCGAGCTGGTTCATGCTGTCCTGCGCGCCGGCTTCCATGCCCGAGGCGACCATGCCGTCGCGATCCTCGATGCTGTCGAAGCGGGTGACGCCGCTGTAATGGGTCTTGCCGTCCCTCTCCTCAAAGCGATGGGTCTCGATAACAGTCTTGTCTTCGAACATGCCCTCCAGCGCGAAGGTATTGACCAGCTTCTCCGGCTCGTCGACCTCGATGTACCTGCCGATGAAGGCAAAGACGGTACCATCAGGCGTGGTCTGCTCGAAGCGCCACTCGCCGCCGGGGCGGACGTCGAGCTTGACCACCTTGGTCGCGCCCATGGCGCGCGAACCCCACCAGCGCGCCACATGTTCGGGCCGGGTCCAGGCCCGCCAAACCAACGTGCGCGGCGCATCGAAGCTGCGGCTCATGCGGATGATGGGTTCGCCCTCCGGCGTCTCGACAAGCATCTTGTTCATGTCATTCCCTTTCGTATCTCGTGAAATCACTGCTTGTTGGTGTCGTCGCCGCGCTGCATGTCGGCGAGATAGGCGTCGAGCTGATCGAGATTGTCGCGCCACAGGTCGCGATAGGCGCCAACCCAGCCGTCGATGTCCTGAAGCGGGCCGGCCTGGAGCTTGCAGTAGCGATACTGCGCGTCCTTCTCGCGGGAGATCAGGCCGGCGTTTTCGAGCACCTTGATGTGCTTCGACACCGCCGCCAGGCTCATGTCGTAGGGTGCAGCCAGTTCGCCGACGCTCGCCTGCCCCTGGGCAAGCCGGGCCAGGATGGCGCGACGCGTCGGATCTGCCAGCGCGGAAAAGGTAAGGGAAAGAGGATCAGTCATGTCACTATTCAACCAACTAGTTTTTAACTTATTGGTTGAATACAATTCGCTCAAGCGGTTGTCAACCAGTTGGTTGAGAACATCCGGCAAATCTCACCGACGTGAAAAGACGGGTGGCGCGCCCTGCCCGTCGCAAAAAATTCTGCACCACCCGGGCATGCGCGAAATGAGCTGTCCAGCCCGCGACACCAGCCAGACGCGAGCGCTCTGGCGCACTCATGGCCACTTCTTTCGACCCGCCAAAGGCCGGTTCTTCCGCCCCCTACGCCGTTCGCCCAAGCCAGCGCTGCGCGTGCGCCGCACCTTCGTCGAGCAGTCGACCCGCGCCGCCGAATGATCGCGCCAGTACCCCGATGAAGCACGCAAGGTGCTGGCATCCATCCTGTCGAAGCGCGGAGAGAACGCCGAGCTGGCCAAATACTGGACCGGCTTCGGCCTCCGCGAAGGCGCGCAGGCGGTTCCCCGCGACCTCGACTTCTGGATCGCCGTGCTCGAACGCGAGGGGTCGCTACCCAAGGGCAAGCTCAAGGCCGCCGACCTGCTGTCCAGCCCAACGCCGAAGCCAAATCGAACTGTGCCTGAAAAGGCCTGGCCAAAGACATCGGAGAACAAGCATGACCAGCATCGACAGCGGCCACCGCGGCGAGGTTTCGATCCGCGACCTCTCGAAATCCTTCGCCATCAACGGCCGACCGCTGGCGGTGCTGAAGGGCCTGAACCTCGACATCCGCGCCGGCGAATGCCTTGTCATCGTCGGCGCGTCGGGATCGGGCAAGACCACGCTGCTGCGCGTGCTGGCCGGTCTCGAAGTGGCCGATGGCGGCCGGGTGGCGATCGACGGCGAACCGGTGCATGGCGTCGGCTCCGACCGCGCCGTGATCTTCCAGGAGCCGCGGCTGCTGCCCTGGCTGACGGTGGCAACGTCGCCTTCGGCCTCGAGGTGCGTGGCGAAAACCGCGCCCGCGCCGAGGAGCGGGCGCGCGCTGACCGTACAGCCCGAAATCCTTCTGCTCGACGAACCGCTCGGCGCGCTCGACGCCATGACCAAGATCACCATGCAGGAAGAGCTCGCCCGCATCTGGAGCGAGGAGAACGTGACCATGGTCATGGTCACCCACGATCTCGAAGAAGCGGTCTATCTCGCCGACCGGGTGCTGGTGCTGCCCAAGGAGAAGGGTGCCGCCGCCCGCCTGATCGACATCGAGCTGCGCCGCCCGCGCGACCGCAGCGAACCTCGCTTCGTCCGATACCGAGAGGAACTGCTGCACGAGTTCGGCCTGCATTGAACGAGGCCGAGGGCGTCGAGCGTTCCGTTCACTTCTTGCCTTGCGGATAGATCGTTTCGCCACGCTTCAGCATGGCGACGAAGGTCTCGATCTTCTTCTTGCGCCCGGCCTCGGTCTTCATGTTGTGGGTGCGGAAGGCGAGCGCAAAGCGGTTCTGCTCGCTGAGCTTGCCGAGCATTGCTTTCGCCTCCGGCTCGGCATCGATCGCCGCCTGCAGGTCGTGAGGGATCAGCATGTCCTTGCCACTCTTGTAAGCCCGGTCCCAGCGGCCGTCAGCCTTGGCCGCCTCGACCTGCTTCATGCCATGCTCGGTCATCCGCCCCTCGGCGACCAGGCGCGCCACGCTGTCGACATTGATCTGGCTCCAGGTGCCCTTCTTGCCGCGCGGCGAATAGCGTTGCAGGAAACTCCTGCCGTCGAACCCCTTGCGCAGGCCGTCTATCCAGCCCCAGCATAAGACGACTTCGATCGCCTCCTTCGGCGTAATCGAGGTCAGCCCCGATCCGACCTTGTGGACCTTGATCCAGACCTCGTCCTGGCTGTCGTGGTTCCTGCTGAGCCAGGCATAAAAGCTCGCGGCATCGGCGAATTCGTGAACCTTGGCGGGATCGACATAGACTGGTGTCATCAGTTGACCTGCTCCGCTTCTACGGCTGTAGCTTTCCTGGCTGCCGGCCGTTCGACCTTGAAAAGGAACACCATCAGCGCCAGGCCGATGAAGACCCCGCCGACGGCATAGGGTGCGCCGGCAAATGTCACCGGCGCGCTCGGCCCGGTGAACCAGGCAAAGATGCCGGTGTAGAGCAGCGGCGTGATGATGCTGGTGATCGAAAACAGGCTGGTCATCGCGCCCTGCAACTCGCCCTGCGCATCCGGCGGCACCTTGGCGGCGGCCAGGCTCCTCAGCGGCGGGTCAGCGAGTGCTTCGAGGCAAGTCGCCACGATCACCGCATAGATCATCCAACCCTGCCATGCTGCGGCATAACCGAAGGCAGCGACGGCCGTGAAACCGAGACCGATGGCTGCCGTACGCCACTCGCCCAGCCTGGGGATGACTCTGGGAAGCACCAGTGCCATGACAAGCGCGCCGCCGAGGCCGAACACGCCGAGCGAGAAGCCGATCTGCCGTTCGCTCCAGCCATAGCGGTAGCTGCTGACGAAGGACCAGACCGCCGGATACATCATGTGGCCGAGCGCCATCAGGAAGAACACCAGCCCGATCCAGCCGATGCCCTTGTATTTGCGCATCTGCTTCAGCGCGCCGAGCGGATTGGCGCGGCGCCATTCGAAGGCGCGCCGGTTGTGGCGCGCCAGCGTCTCGGGCAGGAAGAACAGGGCCACCAGGAAATTGACGAAGGCAAGTGCTGCCGCACCCCAGAACGGTACGCGCGGGCCGAACTCGCCGAGGAAGCCGCCGAGCACCGGCCCGATGATGAAGCCGACACCGAAGGCGATGCCGAGCAGTCCGAAATTCTTGGCCCGGTTGTCGTCGTTCGAGACGTCGGCGATGAAGGCTGCGGCCGTGGAGTAGCTCGCGCCGCTGATTCCGGCGAGAACGCGGCCGACGAACAGCATCGGATAGGACCAGGCGAGCGCGCAGATGACGTTGTCGATGGCGAATGTCAGTACAGAGGCGAGCAGGATCGGCCGGCGCCCGAAACGATCGCTGAGATTGCCCATCAGCGGCGCAAACAGGAACTGCATCGCCGCATAAACGAAGAAGAGCCAGCCGCCCTCGATCGCCGCCTCGCCGACGCCGACGCCGGTCAGCTCCTGCAGGAAGGCCGGCAATACCGGCATGATGATGCCGAAGCCAATGATGTCGAGCAGCAATGTGACGAAAACGAGCGCAAGGCCTCGTCTGGCGGTCTTCTCATCAACCATGTCGAACCCACAGGCGCCGCTTCGAGGCCGCGAAGATCAGTCGAGCTGCGCCGGCATTTTTCACCCGCGAAAGGCGCTCAAATGCCGGCATCGATCCGCCGGGGGCGTGCGGAAACCTTGCTTATAGATCAAGCACTCATCAAGAACAATACGTGAACATATCAATTATCTTCATGCCAGAACGCCATCCGGCGGAACATTACGGGACCGCGCGGCCCTCGCTTGCCTCGAGAATGGCGAACCAGTGCTGGCGGTCGAGCCTAATGTCCAGCGCCTTGACCAGCCCGGCCAGCCGCGCCGCCTTCATCGTGCCCAGCACCGGCACCAGCCGTGCCGGATGCCTGAGCAGCCAGGCAATGGCAATTGTCGAGATGTCGGCGACACCGATCTCCTCGGCGACCGCCCTCAGCGCTGCCCGCACCCTTTGCTCGCGTGCACCCTCGCCGGTGAACAGCGAACCGCCGCCCAGCGGCGACCAGATCATCGGCGCGTAGCGCAGCCTTTGCGCATGGTCGAGTCGCCCGTCGGTCAGGGCCGAGGTCTCCAGCACCGAATGCTCGATCTGGTTGGTGACGAGCGGGAACGGCAGCCGCGAGGCGAGCAGGTCGAACTGGTCCGGCGTGAAGTTGGACACGCCGACGGCCCGCACCTTACCTGCCGCCACCAGCCGCTCGAAGGCGCGCGCCGTGTCGTCGGCGTCCATCAGCGGATCGGGCCGGTGGATCAGCAAGAGGTCGAGATAGTCGGTGCCAAGGTTGTTCAGCGAACGTTCGACCGAGGCCTCGATATGGGCGGCACCGGTGTCATAATGCTTCAGTCGGTTCTGCGGCCGGTTGGACGAGGCCAGCATGATGCCGCATTTGGAGATCAGTTCGATGCCGGCGCGCCGGCCTTTCCAGCGCGCCAGCCCGGCGCCAAACGCCTCCTCGACCGCGTAGCCGCCATAGATGTCGGCATGGTCGAAGCTGGTCAGGCCGAGATCGACTGATGTATCGATCAGCCGTGCAACCTCCTCGGCGCCAGGGTTCTGGCCGTCGAGCAGCCGCCAGGCGCCGAACACCAGCCGCGATAGCGACAGGCCTCCCGGCACCAGTTCGATGCGTGGAGAGACAGTCATCCGATCGGCCATCGTCAGATCGGATTGTTGAAGGTATCGCAGTCCGACAGCTTGCCGCTCTTGAAGCCAGCGGCAAACCAGCGCTGACGCTGCTGCGAGGTGCCGTGGTTAAAGCTTTCCGGCACGACATAGCCCTGCATGCGCTTCTGCAGCGTGTCGTCGCCGATCTGCTGGGCAGCGTTCAGCGCCTCTTCGATATCGCCCTGTTCGAGCAGACCCTTCTGGTCGGTGTAGTGGCCCCAGACGCCGGCGAAGCAGTCGGCCTGCAACTCGACGCGCATCGACATCTGGTTGGCGTCGGCCTCGCTCATCTGCTGCCGCATCTGGTTGAACTTGGGCAGAATGCCGGTCAGGTTCTGGACGTGATGGCCGACCTCGTGGGCAATGACATAAGCCTGGGCGAAATCGCCGGCAGCGCCAAACTGCTTGGCCAGCTGGCCGAAGAAGGCGGTGTCGAGATAGACCTTCTGGTCTCCAGGGCAATAGAACGGGCCGGATGCCGAGGAGGCGAAGCCGCAGGCCGAGCGCACCTGCCCTGAGAACAGCACCAGCTTCGGTTCCTGGTATTTCAGCCCCTCGGCCTGGAAGATGCCGTTCCAGGTGTCTTCGGTTTCGGCCAACACGGTCGAGACGAACTGGGTCATCTCGTCATTGGCGGGCGCACCGCCCTCGCTCACCTGGCCGCCGCCCGAAACCGGCCCGCCGTCACCGCCGGCCAGGATCTGCATCGGATCGATGCCGCAGGCGCGCAGCGCAAAGAACAGAATGACAAGGATGATGATGCCGGACAGTCCGCCGCCGCCCGTCGACATGCGCGGGCCCATCGGCAGGCGTCCGCCACCGAGGCCTCCGCCAAACCCGCCACCGCCGCCTTGACCGCGCGTATCCTGGACGTTGTCACTCTGGCGGCGGCCTCTCCAGCGCATAGGCGTATCCCTCGATGTTGTCGCAGCCTCGGCCGCTCACTTGAGACAATTAGCTTAACCCCTGCGGCAAGTCACAGGGTTTTTGCTTGGGCCACCCCTCGGCCCGGTACCACAATTTCAGCTTTTCTGCTTGCTGCCGGCGCTCTTGCCGTCGGAGCTTTTCGCCCTCTCCTCGAAGCGCTTTTCGCCCTTCTTGAAGTCGCGGCCGGTCTTGGCCTCGACCTTGCGTTCTTCCCTCGCTGCTGCCTTGCGCAAGCCTCTTGCGGCCTCTTTTCCCTTGGCGGTGGGCGCCGGTGTGATCGCCATGTTCGTTTCCTCCCGAAGGTGCCGCACAACTGCGGCGCTCAGGCAAACGCGAACAGGCGGGCACTCGTTCCCTGCTTGCAAAAGCTCGGCCCCGCCGCGATCGACTCACTATTCCGCCGGCGCGGCCTGCGCCTCGAGCACAGCACCATGGCCGCGCCGGCTGGCAAGCCATGCCGTCAGCGCCTTCTGGGAGTGGAACGCAGCGACGCCGGTCAGGACGCCGGTCACGACGCTCAGCGTGGTCAGCACAGGCCACGGCAGCTGGGGTTGCGGCAGCACGAGCTCCGGCACCAGGCGATGGAACAGGTAGATGTGATATCCGGCCGCCGCCACCGGCAAAGCCAGTGCCGCGACCTGCCGCGGCACTGTGATACGCGGGGCGTAGAGCAGCATGGCGACGCAGGCAAGTTGCAGAATGAACTTGACCCAGGAGCCGGTCCAGTTACCGCCCCAATAGGCCATGAACGGGAAGGCCATGGTCGCCATGCCGAGCACCGCCATGCGCTGCCGCGCCGTCTGCGCGTGAAAGGCGCACCAGCCGAAGACAGCGAGATAGAATACGTCCGACACGGTGAAGATCTGCACCGCGCCGACGGCCCAGACCTTTGGCGCCAGGATCTTGATCGCGATGGTGACGACAAGCGCTGTCATTCCCGCTGCGAACGGCCTTGCCGCTACCTGCTTGCGTACTGCCGGCAACGAGAACAATACCGCGACGATCAGCATCAGCTGCGCATAGGCTTCGACGAACCAGTAGAGATAGGGCAGCATGTGTTTGGGATCGAAGATGCCGAGATTGCCGACGAGGAACACCGACGGCCACAGCACCTCGCCGCGTGCGATCGAAAAGCCGGCGACCAGCGGCGCATAGACGGCGAGATTTGCCGCCACCGCGCGCAACAGCCTCGACGTCTCGCCGCGCATCAGCGCCGCACCATGAAACCGCGCCAGCCCGTAGCCGACAAGCATCACCAGCGCCGCCGCCCCGCCCGGAATGGGCCAGAGTGTGGCGTGATGCAGGACGACGAGAAGGATCGCCAGCGCCCGCATCAGCATGTCGGTGTCGACGATGCGACGGTTTCCCTTCTGGCTGCTCAACCGGGCCAGCGCGCCGACCGGCATCTTCTCCCAGCCCTCGGGGATGCGGCCGAGCTTGCGCTCCAAGGTCAGCGACAGTTGGACATAGAGCAGCGAATCTCCGCCGAGTGCCTCGAAACTGTCAGCCGGCGTCACCCGCCGGGGATAGAAGGCCCGACCAAACGCCTCGATGAGCCCGGCATCGGCCTTCTGGTTTCGCCGCGCAAGCTGCGCCACCGCCTGGTGGTCGACCTTGCCCGAAGCCAGCCGTGGCAAGGTGTCGACCGCCACCGCCTCGACATGCAGCGCCGTCAGTCCACTCGCTTCGATCATCAGCTTGCAAACATCCTCAGGCGCCTCGCCCGACGAAAACGCCGCGACCAGTCGCCGGTCGTCGCCGGTGACCGCCGCCACGACGCCCCGGCTGGCAAGCGCGTGCTCCACCGCCTCGTGGCTGATCCGCAAGCCCGCGATCTTCGACATGCGCTTGAGGCGGCCGACGACGCGGAAGAAGCCGTTCTCGCAACGCTCGGCCAGGTCGCCGGTGCTGAGCTCGCCGATCTCGGCGCCGCGTGCCAGGTCGTTGCGGTCGAGCGCGTAACCCATCATCACGTTCGGCCCGCGATAGACGAGTTCACCCGCCTCGCCGCAGCCGTCGATCCGGCCTCCGTCCTCATGGACAAGCGCCAGTTCGCCGCCCGGAATGGCAATGCCGATGCTATCGGGGTTATCGGCCAGCGCTGCCGGCGGCACATAGGCGATGCGCGCCGTGGCCTCGGTCTGGCCATACATCAGGAACAGCTGCTGCCCCTTGGCTTCGAGCCTGCGCCGGACGGTCTCGGCGAGCCCGGCGGGCATCCGCCCGCCCGCCACCGTCATGAAACGCAGTGACGGCAATTCCTCGGCGCTGAAGCCAGTCTTGTCCATCAGCTCGTAGGAATAGGGCACGCCGCTGATGTTGCTGACACCGGCCGCGCGCAGATCGTTAACGAAGCCTTTGTCGGCCACGCCCTTGGCTGAGACGAACACGCTGGCACCGACTGCCAGATGCGAGTTGAGCACCGAAAGGCCGTAGGAATAATGGAACGGCAGGATCAACGCCGCGCGATCGGCCGGCGCCAGGCCGAGATAACTGGCGATCGCCCGAGCATTGCTCTCGACATTGGTCCGCGAGAGCCGGACGAAGCGGCTCCTGCCGGTGCTGCCCGATGTCGCCAAGAGCACGGCCAGGTCGGGATGCAGCGTCTCGCCTGCGTCCTCGCCCTCAACGAGGCGCCAGCGCCCGTCGAACCGTCTGACGCACAAATCGGGGTGAAAGTCCTCTTCGAATGCGTCGAACGCCGCCGCATCGCCAGGCGCAATCAGCGCCACCGCGTGTCCGCCGGCCAGAGCGGCGAGATAAGCGACGATGGCATGCTCGGAATTGGACGCTTCGAGCGCCACGACCTTGCGCGCCGCGCCGAACTCCGCTGCCATCGCTGCAACGCGGCGCGCCAGTTCGGCATAGCTGATGGCGGCGCGACCCGGAAACACCAGCGCTATCCGCTCGCCAAAACCGGCAAGTCCCTGCAGGAAATCCATTCTTCGCCCACCCCGCCGCTTCGCTTGCAGCCACATGAACGCGCGAGCCGATAGCGCTATTCCTGATAATTTGCATCAAGAAAATGCAAAGCGGCTAATATATATGCCGCCCGGCGGGCAACATCGGGCTTCGCCGGCCGAGCGCAAGACATGCGCTCGACCGACTGGAATGGCGGGTCAACTCTATCGGGCAGCGGCGAGCCGGATCGACCTGTTGCTCGCCGCAAGCACTGCCAGCGCCACCAGCGGAAAAGCGGCGGCGACCAGGCCGAGATCTGATGGCCGGGCGAATTCCAGCACGCGGCCGCCGATGACGGTGCCGAAGGCGATGCCGAAATAGAGCGCCGATGCGTTGAGCGACAGGGTCAGGTGCGCGATCTCCGGACCGAATCCGACGATGCGGCTTGCCTGCGCCGGCGGGAAGGCCCAGCCGATGATGCCCCACGGCACCATCAGCGCGATCAGCACCGGGCCGGCGACATGGTGCGGCAGCAGCTTCAGGGTCAGGGCAATGGCAATGCAGAAGCCCGAAGACATCAGGAGGGAGATCACCACCATGCGCGTCGCGCCGATGCGGTCCGCGAGATAGCCGCTCGACAGGTTGCCGATGACGGCGCCCGCGCCGAAGGCGAGCAGCATGCCCGGCAGTGCGATTTCGGGCAGTCCCGCCCCTTCCAGCGCCAGCGGCGCGATATAGGAGATCACGGTGAAGCCGCCGGCGAGATAGAGCAGCGTCACCAGGAGCGAGGGCAGGATGCCGGGCCGGGCAATGGCGGTGAAGCGCTCGGCGAGCGTCAGCTTGATGCCGCGCGAGCCCCGGGGCAGCCGCACCCACAATATCGCCGCGCAGGAGATTCCAAGCAGTGCAATGGCAACGAAGGTGCCGCGCCAGCCCCACATGGTGGCAATCAACGATCCGACCGGCGCGCCGAGTGCCACTGCAAAGGTCGTGCCGCCGACGACGACCGCGATCGCCCGCGCCCGGTGCTCGGGTCCGGCCAGCGACACGGCGGTTGCCTGGGCAGTCGCAGCATAAAGTCCGGCCGACATGCCCATCACGATCTGCGCGATCAGAAGCCCGGCAAAGGAGCTGCTCATCGCTGCAATGATGTTGCCGGCGACGAACACCAGCATGGTCGCGGCAAGCACCCGGCGACGGTCGATCTCGCCGGCCAGCGCCGACAGGACTGGCGCGCCGATCGCATAGGCAAGCGAGAACGCCATGATCAGGTAACCCGCGAACGGTATTGACACATGCGCGTCGCCGGCGATTGCCGGCAACAGGCTGGAAAACACGAAGCCGACGGTGCTCATGGCGAACGAACCGACCGCCAGCCAGATAAGGCGCTTGTCCATGACAGTGTCCTTAGTTCAAAATATGTTGAACTATTGAACTTATCCCCCCGTCATGTCAATCTGTGTATTCGACCTCTGCTGCCATCCTCATGTCAGCAGCCAGTCCAAAACCTTGAACCGACCAACAAGCGCCGCTACCTTCCGACCATGTCCTTGCCCCATCCAAATCTCGACCAGATCAGCCTTGCCAACGTGCTGTCAGTGCTTGGCGACCAGACCCGCCTCGCCATTGTCGGTTATCTCGCCTGCAACGAGGGTCTGGCGGTGAGCTGCGGCCAGTTTTCCGAGTTCGGCTCCAAGACGAACCTGTCCTACCATCTGGCCAAGCTGCGCGAGGCCGGCATCACCCACACAGAGGTGGCAGGTACCAGCCGGCTGATCTCGTTGCGCCGCGCCGATCTCGACAGCCGCTTCCCCGGCCTGCTCGATTCGATCATCACCGCGGCCCAGGAACTCCCCGCACTCGAGCGCCTCCGCGACGAGGCCTGAGCATGCGCATTGCCGTCATCGCCGACATCCATGGCAACATCCTTGCACTGGAGGCTGTCATCGCCGACCTCGCCCGGCGCGGCGGCGCCGATGTCGTCGTCAATCTCGGCGATCTGGTTTCCGGTCCGCTCTGGCCCAGCGAAACGGCAGCGACGCTGCAGGCCCTTGGCTGGCCGACGGTGCGTGGCAACCATGACCGCCGCGTCGCCACCGACCCGCTCTCCGACATGGGCCCGTCCGACCGCTTCGCCTATGATCGCCTGACGCCAGCCCAGCGTGACTGGATGGAGGCAATGCCGCTGACCTTGGAGATCGCCCCGTCGGTGCTCGCCTTCCACGCCCGCCCCGATCACGACGAGCGCTATCTCTCCGAGGTCATCGATGAAGGCCAGCTCATCCGCGCGCCGCTGAAAGTCATCGAAAGCCGCCTCCGGCAGGTCGACCCCAAATATCGGCTGCTGCTCGCCGGCCACAGCCACCGTGCCGATCTCGTCCAGCTCTCCGGCGGGCGTCTTCTGTTCAATCCCGGCAGCGTCGGCGCCCCAGCCTATGACGACGACACTGCGCCTGCCCATGTCTCTGAGCAGGGCTCGCCGCTGGCGCGCTATGGCCTCGTCGAACTCGACGCTGCCGGCATTGTCACCAGTGTCGATGCGATTGCAGTGACCTATGACTATGAAGCCGCAGCCCACCGCGCCGTCGAGGGCGGCCGCCCGGAATGGGCTCATGCCTTGCGCACCGGCTTCATGCCGGACTGATCCGGCAGTTCGCCCCCACTATCGGCTCTGGCTCCCGGCTAACTGGCCAATTTCCTACGCCGGCCCGGCTTCGACGTCTTCTTGCCGCCACCCGAGCGCGCCGGCTTCGTCGCCGGTTTGAGCGTGCCATCCCTTGCCAAATCCTTCGGCTCCAGTGTCTGCGCCGGCCTGCCGATCGCCTCTTGCCCGGCGCGGACGTCGGCAGCGCGTAGCGTGTCGCCGAAATCAAGCCCGGTAAGGCTCTCGACATGAGCGACGGTCGTCAGGAACTCCGACACCCGCGCCAGTTCCTCGGCATCGCCAAACGCCTCCGCCATGCCTTCGGGCATCACTTCGATCAGCGGCCCCTGGTCGGCGAGCAGTGCTATCGCGCGCAGGTCGTTGCCGTCGTTCCACGCCGCGATTTTCCAGAATTTCAGCGGCACCTTGCTTTCGAAACGATAGGGCGGGTCGCTGTCGGCGAACACTGGCCCGGCAAACACTGTCACCCTTTGGCGCATTGTCACCGCGTTGCGCAGCACATAGGTCTCGACCGCCCGCCAGCGAAGCTTGCCCTTCGAGCCCGGCCGGTTGAGCGCACTGCCCTGGTTGAAGAAGCCGAGCTGCGGTGCCGCATTGGTGTAGAAGAACGTGTCCCGCTCGGCTGCCACCGCCTCCGCATCGGTGCCCCAGGCCGGGTCGCCGCGCAGCGTGATGTGGCCCTTCTGGAAAATCCGCGCCTTGCGTTCGTTCGATGTGGCAATCGGAAAGCCAGCCACTTTCTGTGCGTCATAGAAGGGCTTGTTCATTTGCTCTTCGAGAGCCACGCGGCGGTCCGGTCTGAAATCGTCGCTGGCTTCCGCCCCGCCGATCGACTCGATGCCGAGCTCGCTCAGGCTCGGATCCTCGGTGACCGTCTTGTCGTCGCGGTTGACCGCCTTGATGCGCGAGCCGTCGATGTTGCAGGCGGTGTAGTAGGCAAGCCGCCGCTCGGCGTTCATGACGACGGAAAAATGGTGGTAAGGCAGTTCGAACGGGTCGTCGCCCGGCTTGGCCAGAAGATTCTTGGCCGGCCGCCCAGGCGCGCCGCCGTGCCTGGGCAGCGGCAGCACGAAGCCCGGCACGAAGCCCGGTTCATAGCCGCCACGGTCGTCGAAATTCTCGGTCTTCCAGCTCGCAGCCTCGGCCCCGGGGCCGCCCGTCCTGACCCCGGATTTCGGCGCGGCACCAGTCGATGCCTGTGCCATCAACGGCGCCCGCACGCTGATCTCGATCGGGAATGTCCATATCACCGAGCCGTCGTCGCCCAGGCGGGCCTTGGCCTCGCCATCGCCGCCCGATGTCAGCGCCTGTGCCTTGCCAGCCTTTGCCACCACCCGGTCCGGCTCACCGACCCCCTCCGGCACAGGCTGCAGCTTCAGTCGCCCCGCCTCCTCCCAGATGTCGAGCAATTGCGTCACCGCAGCCCGGCTGCGCGCGTCCATGCCGGCGAGCCGCGTCTCCAGATCGTTGACGATGGCGCTGATACGGATGCCTTCGTTGATCTCCTTGGCCAGCGGCTTGCCGTCGGTGCCCATCACCTCGTGCCATGGCCCGCCCCAGTGATGCAGGGCGATCGGCTCCCATTCGTTGTTGAACACCGGCGAGCCCGACGAGCCCTGTTCGGTGTCGGCGACATAGTGCAGCACATGCAGCGTCTCGTCCCGCGCCACGAGGTGGTTCTCGCGCAGCACCAGCTCCTTGTGGCGGCCGTCGGGATGCTGGACGACATTGGCGATCTCGCCCAGCATGTGCTTGTCGCCGGCACTGGACAGCACCAGAAAGCCGAATTCGTCGAGCGCGCGCGGGCCGCGCCGGCGCTGGCCAATGCCGATCAGCGTGTAGTCGAGCCCGTCTATGTCGTCGGTGACAAAGCACAGATCCGGGTCGAGGAAGAACGACGTCGGCTGCCTGAGTTCGTTGAACTTGTCGCGCTCATAGTCGAACTGCACCTGGAACCGTGCGGCGTCGGCGGCCGTCTGTATGACGTGATGATTGGTCAGGAAAAGGTTCGGCCCAACAAGGAAGCCCGAGCCCTGCGGCATCTCGTTGAGAAAGGCGACCCGGCCGACGGCATCCGCCGCACGGCGGCCGCGCTCGAGGAAGGCAACACCGACAAAATCCAGCGTCGACCCCTGGATCGCCTCCGGCCCCATCGGCTTGGCGGCGGCCATCGCAGGCTTGCGTCCGGCCTTTGCCGGTTCGCCGACAGTCTCGATCGCCGTGGAGATCATCTCGGCCTGTTCGCGGGTCAGGTCGGCCTTGACCTGCAACCGCTCGACGCGGCGACGGCGCTCCGGCTCAGCCGCCAGCGGATTGCCCTCGGCGATGCGCGCCAGCGACGTGTCTATTTCAGGTCTGCTTTTCTTCAACCGTTCACGAACGACACGTTCAACTTCACCGAAGGTCTGGATATCAACCATGCCCGCCCCCTTTGTTGAAGACCCCAAGTATAACTTGAGAGCCTACGCGGAGGTAGCGACGTTTTGTTGACAGCCTTTACGGGCAATATGCCTGAAATCAGCGGCGAAACCGCTCCAGCGTCGCCGTGAACAGCTCGGTCAACGCTGCAACGGCATCGTCATATGAGATACGCCCGGCCGCCGTATCACGCGACACGGCCTCGGCCGCCCCGAGAAGTCCCGACAAGACGGGTTCGCCGATATCGGCGGGCAGATCGACGAAGCGCGAAACCGCATCGCGATATTCCTTGAGATAGCCGTTGCGCAGCGTCTGGCGAAACTCGTCCATCTCCTCCGTGCCCGAGAGTGCCGAAAACACTGCTCCGGCCTCGGGGCCGGCGCGGCTGGCGCAACGCACATAGGCCTCGCCCAGAATGCCGGCCACATCACGCAACGTCTTGCCGCAGCTGGCAAGGGCCTCGCGCTGCGTCGCCAGCTGCAGCTCGTTGTAGGAGGAGAACAGCGCCATCAGCAGCCCCGCCCTTGTGCCGAAATGCTCATAGGCGATCGGCTTGCTTACCCCTGCCCGTTCGGCGACCCGGGCGAGCGTCAGCGCGTCGGTGCCTTCCTCGCGCACAATCTCCTGGGCTGCTTCCAGCAGCTGCGCGCGACGTTCGGCCTTCGGCAGTTTTTTCATCGAACTTGCAGTCGTCATCGCCTTCGCATCCGGTCAGAAATTTTTCGGCCCGTGGCTTGAACATCGCCACACGCTACATATGTTACCATTAGTAACTTACAAAGAGTAAGCTACACATGGTAGATGACTACACATATAGGGGAATTCAATGTCCATTGCAGCCCGTGAAATCCACCTGAAGAGTCGCCCGGCCGGCCTGCCGGGCGCCGACAACTTCCAACTTGTCGAACGCAGCTTGCCGGCTCCTGCCGCAGGCCAATTGCTGGTCAAAACGCTGTTCATGTCGGTCGACCCCTACATGCGTGGCCGCATGACCGACAGGCCGAGCTACATCGCCCCCTTCGAAATCGGCCAGCCGCTTGAAGGCTCCGCCGTCGGTATCGTCGAGCAGTCCGCCCATCCCGAGTTCAAGGCCGGCGACATGGTCAGCCACTTCTCCGGCTGGCGCGATCACGTGCTCGTCGACGCTGCCACCGCAAACAAGATCGACACCTCGAAGGCGCCGGCCGAAGCCTGGCTCGGCCCGTTGGGCATCCCTGGTCACACCGCCTATGTCGGCCTGCTCCGCATAGCCGGGCTCAAGGCCGGTGAAACCGTCTTCGTCTCGGCCGCCGCCGGCGCCGTCGGTTCGATGGCGGTGCAGATCGCCAAGCTCAAGGGAGCCCGTGTCGTCGCTTCCGTAGGCTCGGAGGAAAAGGCTCGCTGGGTCAAGGAACTCGGCGCCGACGCCATCATCAACTACCGCACGGCAGGCGACCTGACCGAGGCTCTGAAAAAAGCAGCACCCGAAGGCATCGACGTCTATTTCGACAATGTCGGCGGCGACCACCTCAGGGCAGCGCTCGAAGCAGCCAAGCCCCGCGCCCGCTTCGCCATCTGCGGCATGATCTCCGGCTACAATGACGAAAAGCCCGTTCCCGGTCCCGACAATCTCGCCGCAATGGTCATCAAGAGCATCAGCATGCGCGGCTTTCTCGTGCTGGATCACTTCGACATCCTGCCAGAATTCATCGCCGACATGGCCGGCTGGCTGGCCGATGGCCGCGTGACCTATCGCGACACGGTCGTCTCGGGTCTCGAAAACGCGCCCCAGGCCTTCATCGGGCTCTTCTCCGGCGACAACCTCGGCAAGATGCTGGTCAAGCTCGACTGACATCCGGCGGCTGGTTCGCTCGCCGCCTTCACCTCATTCCAATCCAGACGTTAGAGCGCCGCCTTCGCGCGGCCACAGAGGAGTACTGCCCAAATGACCACGCACAAGCCCGTCCTGATCATCGGCGGTGCCGGTTTCGTCGGCGCGCTCGCCGCCCGCACCCTGCGCAAGCTGCACCCCAAACTCCCCATCGCCATCGGCGGCCGCAATCTTGAGAAAGCCGAAGCCGTCGCCAAGGAGATCGGCAATGCCGAGGCTGTCGTCATCGACCTCAACCGCAAGGACCTCGGCGTAGCGGCAAACAAAGGCTTCAGCGCCATTGCCATGTTCGTCTATGACGACACGCTCAACGCCCTCCACTACGCCCAGACCAACGCCGTGCCCTATCTCAGCGTTTCGACCGGCATCCAGGAGATCGGACCGGAGATAGCGCTTTATGCCCACAAGGCGAATGCGCCGTTCCTGATGGGCAGCAGCTGGCTCGGCGGTGCCGCGAGCCTCGCCGTCGTGCATTTCGCCAGGCAGTTCGAGACCGTGGATTCGATCGAAATCACCGCCCTTCTCGACGAACACGACATGGGCGGCCCCGCCGCCGAAGCCGACTTCACCCGCCTCACAATGATGTCCAGCACCCTGGGCCTCGAAAGCGGCAAATGGCATTGGAACCCCTCGGGCGAACAAGGCCGCAGCGTGACGAGTGTCGACGGCAGGCAGGTGCCAGGTCTGTCCTATGCACCATTCGACGTCTTTAGCCTGCCGGTCACCACCGGCGCCGAGACGGTGCTGTTCGATTTTGCGCTCGGCGAAACCGCAAGCCGCCATCGCGGCGAGCATTTCTCCACCGAGATCACCATCGCCATCTCGGGCAAGAGGAAAGACGGCACAGAGGGCCGTAGCCGCTACGAATTCGTCCATCCCGAAGGACAGGCGCCGGTCACAGCACTCGCCGTCGCACTAGCGGTCGAGCGGCTGGTAGGCCTCGACGGCAAGGCAGCGCCCGCGCCGGGCCTCTACTTCGCCGAAATGCTCGTGGAAGCGGACCATGCGATCAAGCGTTTCAAGGAATTCGGCGCCAGCATCAAGCAGGCAGCATAGGCCAAAACCCGCTCCAGATGGGCAGTCGCGGACCTCAGCGGCTGCCCTTCCGATATCCGGACACGCACTGTGGGCAACCGACGCGCATCAAAGCCGCATCCCGGCACAGGAAAAGCATTTTTTGGGGTTCCCCCCTCCCCAACCTTCCCCTATAAGGCGCGCCTAGCCTCTAGTTGACTCTCTCTTGCGCACCGGCCGGGATTCTCCCGTCCCGGTTCTTCGCGCAGGCATATCTTACGGACCGTACACAATGGCAAAACGCACCGACATCAAGTCCATCCTGATCATCGGCGCCGGTCCCATTGTCATCGGCCAGGCCTGCGAGTTCGACTATTCCGGCACCCAGGCCTGCAAGGCGCTGAAGGAAGAGGGTTACCGGGTCATCCTGGTCAACTCCAACCCGGCGACGATCATGACCGATCCGGAACTGGCGGATGCCACCTACATCGAGCCGATCACGCCTGAGGTCGTCGCCAAGATCATCGCCAAGGAGCGTCCCGACGCACTGCTGCCGACGATGGGCGGCCAGACCGCGCTCAACACCGCGCTTTCGCTGCGCCGCATGGGCGTGCTCGAGCGCTACAATGTCGAGATGATCGGTGCCGACGCGCACGCCATCGACAAGGCCGAGGACCGCTCGCTGTTCCGCGAGGCCATGGCCAAGATCGGCCTGGAAACCCCGCGCTCGATGCTGGCCAACGCCTCCGACGTCAAGGACGCCGACCGCAAGAAGCATGAGGCCGAGCGCGCCGCGCTGAAGGCCGAGAACCCGGCCAATCTCGACGCAGCCCTCGACGCGCTCGAAACCCAGTGGAACCTCGGCGAAGGCGACCGCAAGCAGCGCTACATCAATCACGGCATGGCGATCGGCGCCCAGGCTCTCGACCATGTCGGACTGCCCGCCATCATTCGCCCGTCCTTCACCATGGGCGGCACCGGCGGCGGCATCGCCTTCAACCGCCAGGAATTCTTCGACATCGTCCAGAGCGGTCTCGATGCCTCCCCCACCACCGAAGTCCTGATCGAGGAATCGGTGCTCGGCTGGAAGGAATACGAGATGGAGGTCGTGCGCGACCGCGCCGACAACTGCATCATCATCTGCTCGATCGAGAACATCGACCCGATGGGCGTGCACACCGGCGACTCGATCACGGTGGCGCCGGCGCTGACCTTGACCGACAAGGAATACCAGATCATGCGCAACGCCTCGATCGCGGTGCTGCGCGAGATCGGCGTCGAGACGGGCGGCTCCAACGTCCAGTTCGCCGTCAACCCGGCCGACGGCCGCCTCGTCGTCATCGAGATGAACCCGCGCGTCTCGCGCTCCTCGGCGCTCGCCTCGAAAGCTACCGGCTTCCCGATCGCCAAGATCGCGGCCAAGCTCGCCGTCGGCTACACGCTCGATGAGCTTGAAAACGACATCACCGGCGGCGCCACGCCCGCGTCGTTCGAGCCGTCGATCGACTACGTCGTCACCAAGATCCCGCGCTTCGCCTTCGAGAAGTTCCCCGGCGCCTCGCCCGTGCTGACCACCGCCATGAAGTCGGTCGGCGAGGTCATGGCGATTGGCCGCACTTTCCAGGAATCGCTGCAGAAGGCTTTGCGTGGCCTCGAAACCGGCCTTACCGGCCTCGACGAGATCGAGATCCCCGGCATCGGCACCGACGGCGACAGCGGCGACGACCGCAACGCCATCCGTGCTGCCTTGGGCACGCCGACGCCCGACCGCCTGCGCATGGTTGCCCAGGCGATCCGCATGGGCACCTCGCTCGAAGACGTGCACGCCATGTGCAAGATCGACCCGTGGTTCCTCGAGCAGATCGCCGGCATCATTGCGATGGAAGCACGCGTCCGCGAGCACGGCCTGCCGCAGGATGCCGAAAACCTGCGCATGCTGAAGTCGATGGGTTTTTCGGACGCCCGCCTCGCCTCGCTCACCAAGACCGAGGGCGAAGCCGTTCAAAAGCAACGCCAGAAGCTCGGCGTCCACCCGGTCTACAAGCGCATCGACACCTGCGCCGCCGAGTTCGCCTCGCCGACGGCCTACATGTACTCGTCCTATGAGCTGCCCTTCGCTGGCGCTGTGGCCGACGAGGCCCAGGTTTCGGATCGCAAGAAGGTGGTCATATTGGGCGGCGGCCCCAACCGTATCGGCCAGGGCATCGAGTTCGACTATTGCTGCGTCCATGCCGCCTATGCACTGCGCGAGGCAGGCTACGAGTCGATCATGGTCAACTGCAATCCAGAGACCGTCTCGACCGACTACGACACCTCAGATCGCCTGTATTTCGAGCCGCTGACGGCGGAAGACGTGCTCGAGATCCTGCGCGCCGAACAGGCCGCCGGCACCCTGCATGGCGTCATCGTCCAGTTTGGCGGCCAGACGCCGCTCAAGCTCGCCGATGCGCTTGAAAAAGCCGGCATCCCGATCCTCGGCACCTCGCCCGACGCCATCGACCTCGCCGAGGACCGTGACCGCTTTCAGAAGCTCTTGCACAAGCTCGACCTGAAGCAGCCCAAGAACGGCATCGCCTATTCCGTCGAGCAGGCCCGCACCGTTGCCGGCGAGCTCGGTTTCCCCCTGGTCGTGCGCCCGTCCTACGTGCTCGGCGGCCGCGCCATGCAGATCATCCACAATGAGGGCATGCTGCAGTCCTATTTGCTCGACACCGTGCCGGGCCTGGTGCCCGAGGACATCAAGCAGAAGTACCCCAACGACAAGACCGGCCAGATCAACACACTGCTCGGCAAGAACCCGTTGCTGTTCGACACCTATCTCTCTGGCGCCATCGAGGTCGACGTCGACTGCCTCTGCGACGGCAAGACGACCTATGTCTCGGGGATCATGGAGCATATCGAGGAAGCCGGCATCCACTCGGGCGACTCGGCCTGCTCACTGCCGGTCCACTCGCTGCCGTCCGACCTCGTCGACGAGCTCGAGCGCCAGACTTCGGCTATGGCGCGCGCGCTCAATGTCGGCGGCCTGATGAACGTGCAATATGCCATCAAGGACGGCACCATCTATGTGCTGGAAGTGAACCCGCGAGCGTCGCGCACCGTGCCCTTCGTGGCCAAAACCGTCGGCAAGCCGATCGCCAAGATCGCCGCCCGCATCATGTCGGGCGAGAGCCTCGACGAGGCCTTTGCCCACTATGGCGAAAAGCCCGATGCCCGCAATCCCGGCCACATCGCGGTCAAGGAAGCGGTGTTCCCGTTTGCCCGCTTCCCCGGCGTCGACATCCTGCTCGGGCCTGAGATGAAGTCGACCGGCGAGGTCATGGGCCTCGACCGCGACTACGCGCTCGCCTTCGCCAAGGCTCAGCTCGGTGCCGGAGTCGACCTGCCGCGCTCGGGCACGCTGTTCGTCTCGGTCCGCGACGAGGACAAGGCCGGCATCCTCGGCGCCGTCCAGCGCCTGTCCGGCCTCGGCTTCAAGGTGCTGGCAACCTCGGGCACCGCGCGCTTCCTCAATGAAAACGGCGTGCCGGCCGAGAAGATCAACAAGGTGCTCGAAGGCCGCCCTCACATCGAGGACGCCATCCGCAACCGCCAGATCCAGATCGTCTTCAACACCACCGATGGCCAGAAGGCAGTCTCGGACTCGAAGTCGATCCGCCGCGCCACACTGATGCAGAAGGTGCCTTACTACACCACCCTGTCGGGTGCTGCCGCCGTCGCCGAGGCCATCGCCGCGCTGAAGGCCGGCTCGCTCGAAGTGCGTCCACTGCAGGATTACTTCAAGTAAAAGCCAGGACGTCGCCACAGCTTCTCTTCTCCCCGTTTACGGGGAGAAGATGCCGGCAGGCAGATGAGGGGCAGCGCAAACGCTGGCACACTTGCCATGTGGCGCATTCATCTGCAGGGCAGAAGAAGAGTTTCACCGGCGCATAACCAGCCCGGGGCGCCCTGCGGCTTCCTGCCGGCAAAGCACTACGGCAGAACTGAAACACGCAGGCGTCGTCTTAACGAAACTGCATGAATTGCCTCGCCCCACCTTCCCACCCGCATAGATTGCAGCTAACTCTTCACCATCAGGTGGGGGGTATTTGCGAATGAAACTGAAAACTATGCGGCTGGCACTGGCACCGGTGCTGGCGGGACTTCTGGTTGCGGCCGTACCGGTCGCGGCAATGGCCAAGGACAAGGGCTCGCTGGCCGGCGACGAAGGCAAGAAGCGGTACGCGGCGCAGTTCGGGAACACGACTGGTCCATGCAAGGACGGTTATAAGAAGTATGTCGCCGCCCCCGGCCACTCGGCCTATGCCCAGACGCATCTTGGTGCCGTCGAAGCCTTTTACTGCGGCGCTTCCCTTAACGCGCCGTCCCAGGCAGCAGCCGAAAAGCAAGCGTTAGAGCGCTGCAATTCGGTCGGCAAGAAGTACAAGATGAAAACCACCGGCAACTGCGCCATCTACGCTTCGAAGTGAGAGGCCGGACTTACCCTCCCCCTTGTGGGGAGGGTCGATCCGCGACGCGGATCGGGGTGGGGGTGGTCGAAGAAGCGCACGCCGCCCACAGACTGGCACCGCGCCAGACCTCGCCTGCTGTCTGAACAGCCGTTCGGCGAAACCACCCTCGGAAGCCCGTCACCTCACCCCCTCGTCATCCCACCCCCATCCGGCTACCCTGCCCCGCCAGCCAGGAATCGCCGCATGCCATACGCCTACGACCCGTTCGACGAGATCCGCCGCGAGGCATCCGGTGTCAGCCTGATCCCGCCACAGGTGGTCGCCGACAACGCCGCCAGGGGACTCGTATTGAGAAGGCAGTTCGGCCGCGGCGGCACAGAGATCGGCGTCGGCCGCGCCGAGGAGCTTGTCGCCCGTACCGAGCTTACGCCCCATACCATCAAGCGCATGGTCAGCTACTTCGCCCGCCACGAGGTCGACAAGCGCGGCAAGAATTTTGGCAACGAGCAGAACCCGTCAGCCGGCTACATCGCCTGGCTGCTCTGGGGAGGGGATGAAGGGCGCGCTTGGGCTCTGGAGATGAAACGCGCTATCGCTGATCAGGCGTAATGCTGTTCGATTATCTGAATAGCCCAAAATCGAAAACATCCATGATGGCTGCTATTCTCGGCTGCAGAATTTAGCCACCCCAGTCCACCTCGGTCATGCCGAGCCTGAGATAGAGCCGAACAGCAGCCGAGTTGTCGACCAGGTTGGTCTTGAGGTCGATATGGCTCGCGCCCCGCGCGGCGAAGGTGTCAAAGACGTGCCACAGCAGCGCCTCGGCGATACCCTTGCCGCGACTGTCGGGACGAACGGCAAGGTCTTTCAGGAAGCCGCTGGTCCAGCTCAAGGCAGCCCCGGTCAACCGGCCCTCGTTATCGAAGACCAGGAAACAAAGTTCAGGGTCAAATTCCGAGTCGGCCTCGAGTCGTGGCCACCACTGGTCGAACGGGCCGTTCATGCCGTCGTCGAAGACGAGCTCAAGCAGATCGTAAAGTGCAACCGCGTCGGAGGCCTGAAACGTCCGCATCGAAAAGCCAGCGGGCCAGCGCGGGGGTCGCAGTTCGCCGGGCAGCACCCTGCGCAGGCGGACGTCGTTTTCCCCCTGCGGCGATGGCATCGGCAAGTCTAGCCGCGGTGACGGGCGCGGTCGCGGCCGAGCCCGGTCTCGTCGAGCAGGCCTTTGCGCTTGGCGTGGTAATAATAGCCGCTCTGGTAAAGCTTGTCGGCCTTGTCCTCGTCGCCATCGGCGACCATGAAAGCGCCGCGCAGATATTTGACCGCGTATTTCAGATTGGTCTCGGCATCGAACAGGCCGCGCGCCGGGCCGTCATAACCCATGCCGCGCGCGGTGGCGTGCTTGATCTGCATCAGCCCCCAATGGCCGTTGTTGAAGGCCATCGGGTTGAAGGTGCTCTCGCGGTTGACCACGCGCCGCACAAGCCGCTCGGGCACCTCATAGAGAGCCGCGTATTTCGAGATCAGCTCGTCGATCTTGCCGCGAGAGGCAAGTGCCGGGCTATCGGGCGCGGCATAGGACGAGGTGGCGAAGCTTTCGGGCGCGACATTGCCCAGCGACGCGACCTGGTAGCTGCGCGGCACCGGCGCGCTGGCCGGCAGGGCATAGTCGGCGATCGTCGGCGCGGACGGAAACTCTCCGACAAGCTTGTCGGCTGTGGCAACGATTTCGCCGCCGGCCATCGGCACCGACATCGGGTCGACCGGGCCCTTGGCCAAGGCAGGAGCCTTGGGCGCGGTGGAGGCAACGGCAACAGCTTTTGCGGCATCAGCAGCAGGCGCGATCGGCGCAGCGGCAACTGCCTTTTCGCCACCAGCAGCGCCAGTCGCCTTTTCGGCACCAGCAGCAGGCACCGGCGGCGCGGCAGCAACGGTCACGGCAGCGGCCTCGCTTGTGGCCGGCGTCGCGGCGTCAGCGGCACCCGCGACATCAGAAGCATCGGCAGCGGGCGCTGCGGCAGCGAGCACGGCAGTGGCCGGCGAAGCTTCGGTGGAGGCATATGATGCGGTCGGCAGCACTGCCACGGTTTCCGGCAGCGCGAGATCGGCGACCTCCGTCGAAGCGGGCGCAATCTCGGCGTTCAAGGCCACGTCGGCGGCCGTCGAAAGATCGGTGTTGAGAGCCGCTGTGTTGGTCTGGCAGCCCGACAGCAATGCCGTCGCCAATGCCACCGAGATCAGCAGGTGAGTCTTTATCGCCGGCAAATGCACACTCTGTTAATGATTTCGTCCCGCCCGACCCTCTCTACAACAACGTATGAGCCCCGGCAATCCACAGGTGGATACGGTTTTCGGGTGGCATGCGCACACAGATCATGGCACATTGTTCCTGATTTGTACCGAATTCACGCCAGCTGCCAGGATGAAAGGAACGGTCGTGGACCCCAGCATTTTCTATCCCCTGCCCGGCCGCGCCGTCTTCGAGACGGCCCTCGGCTTCATGGCGCTGGCATGGAGCAAAACCGGGCTTGTCAGGCTTTGCCTGCCGGAAAAAACCCGCGACGCCGCCGAGCGCCGGCTGCTGCGACTGGCCGGTCAGGCCACGGCCGCGGGCGACCATACGCCGCCACCATGGATCACCGCGCTGATCGCCGACATCAGGCGCTATGCCGACGGCGATGACGTCGATTTCTCCGATGTCCCGGTCGATCTCGCCGGCATCGACGATTTCCGCCGCGACATCTATGCCGCTGCCCGAAACCTTCACTATGGCGAGACCACCACCTATGGCGGGCTGGCCGAGAAGGCCGGCCGGAAGGGTCTGTTCCGCGAAACTGGCTCGGCACTGGGGGCGAACCCTATTCCCCTCGTCATTCCGTGTCACCGCATCCTCGCCGCCGGCGGCAAGATCGGCGGCTTTTCGGCAACCGGCGGCTCGAACATGAAGGAAAAGATGCTGGTGCTCGAGGGCGTGCGCGTTGGCCCGCCGCCATCCACCCAGGCATCGTTCGGGTTTTGACAGGGGATGAAAAGAAGAGCACACAACTGCGGGAGCTGCGCCTGACGGCGCGCTCCGGCGCGCAGAAAGCGTTTCAGAGCGAGATCAATTATCCGCTTGCGTTCAGTCGCTCAGCGGAAACAGCCGGCGCTTGAAGAAATTGCGCTCGATTCGCTTGCAATTGTAGACCGGGCAGGACCGCGCATCGGCCGTCGGTACATATGCCCGGCGCGCCTCTTCGCCGGCCGAGCAAAAATGGTCGTTGGCGACATAACGATCATAACGCGGCACGCCCGACGTCGGCGACGTCCAGCGCAGGATCACCGCGCCCTGGTTGCGCACGACGCTCTGCGTCTGGGCGCAGCTCATTTTCGTCGATACGTAGCGCGACGCGGCCTGCGCTTCGGCTGCCATCAGTGTCAGGCACACGGCAAGCAAAATGGCTTTCATGAGAACCTCCCGGACTTCGCGCAACGGCTGGCGCCGGCCGAACGTTACAGCGCCTCATCTTGCATCGCTCGCAATGCCATGGGCGCCAGGCAATATAACACCCTGCGCCCGCCATGGTTGCATGGCAATTGAGGCAGGTTTCAAGCGCCACTATTTGCAAGGGCTTGCACTTGCGGCCATTTGCCCTTATATCCGGCACGTTGATATTTCGGCCGACAGATCCGTGCCCCGCGACACTCTCGCGTTTGCAGACGTCTCTCCCCAAAATCTCGATACCACGACTGGGCATGCTCGCTTGGTCAAGAAAAACTGCAAACGACAAGGATATTCAATATGGCTACTGGCACCGTTAAGTGGTTCAACGCAACCAAGGGCTTCGGCTTCATTCAGCCCGACGCAGGTGGCGCGGACGTTTTCGTCCACATCTCGGCTGTCGAGCGTTCGGGTATGGGCTCGCTGGCCGACGGCCAGAAGGTCAGCTTCGAAATCGAGCAGGACCGTCGCACGGGCCGTTCGTCGGCTGGCCAGCTCAAGGCAGTCTGATTTAAGGCGCGCGGGAGCGAAAGCTCCAATCGCGATGCAAGTCACGGATGTACTGGCGGCTGCGCGACAAGCGCGCCGGAATCTCTGACCCGAAGGACGATGCGGCAGATTGCCGTGAGCCCGGGTCAGGTGATCCAGGATCAGCTGCTGACAGCGGAAGGCGGGGTCACACCCCGCCTTTTTCTTTTTGCGCAGACAGGGTCGCGGCTCGAAACTCGCCTGGACGTCTTAAAAAGGGGCCCGAAGATCGCATCTTCGGGCCTTCTTGCATTTCAGGATCAGGCGTTCACGGCAGCCAGGTCAGCGGCACATGGCCCTCGTCCGCTGCCACGCGGGCAAGCCAGGCCTTCACCGCAGGGAACGCATCCAGGTCATAGCCGCCGATGGTCGCGTCATGGGTGTAGGCATAGAGTGCAATATCGGCGACGCTCATCGCATCTCCGGCCAGGAACGGCGTCTTCTCGAGCTGCACCTGCATCACCCCAAGCGCCTTGTTGCCGCCGTCGAGCAAAGCCTGCATGCGCTCCGGCGTCGCCTGGGCGGCGCGCTCGGGGTAGAGGAACATCGTCCGCCTGACAGCAACGAAGGGTTCGTGGCTGTACTGTTCGAAAAACAGCCATTGAAAGACCAGCGCCCGCTGGTAGGCGTCTGCCGGCAAAAGCCGTGTCCCTTCGGCCATGTGGAGCAGGATCGCGTTGGACTCGGCAAGGAAGCGGCCATCGTCGAGCTCGAGCAGCGGCACCTTTCCGTTGGCGTTCTTGGCGAGGTAAGCGGGCGTACGTGTGGAGCCGTCGCGCGAGCTGGTCTCGACATGGCGGAACGGCCGGCCGAGCTTGGCCATCAAAAGCCGCGGCTTGTAGCTGTTGCCGCTGTCGCTCATTCCATAGATCGTGATCATCGCATTCACCCCGTTTGGTCAGCGATTATCGTCCCTGAGGTGAGTCGATCCAGCGAATTGTTCTGGTGCGAGGCATCAGCTTTGGTGATCTTTCGTACCGTGTCAGCCGAACAGCGGCACCACCACGCATTCGCCGCGACGATATTGCGACGTTTCGCGCGCCCCTTCGGCAAACACACTGCCGACCAGCTTTGCAGGCTCGAGCAGATCGCCCTGGAACAGGTCGACACCGGCGCCAAGCGCAATTTCCAGGCGGCTCTCATTGTCGATGCCCTCAACGAGCACGTCGACACCAAGCGTCTTGAGTTCCGACACCACCGGACGCAGCAGCCGCCCGGTCGCGGCGTCGGCGCAGAAGCGTTCGAACGAGGCGCGATCGAGCCTGACGATATCGGGCAGCACACGCTTGACGGCGTCGACGTCATGCTGCGCCGAGCCTGGCTGCCCCAGAGCGACACGCATTCCAAGCGCCCGCAGTTCGCAGGCCAGCTTTTCGTCGCCGCCGATCTCGCAGATCAGTTGCGACGCCTCGAAACCTTCGCCCTTGAGGCGCCGGACCATGAAACCCAGATCGTCGAGATCGGGTGCATCACCATTGATGTCCTGCCTGAACAGCAGCGCGATGCCCTTGACGCCCATATTGTGGGCGTTGGCAAGCGGCAACACCGCCCAGACACGTCCGACGATCGCGCGTTCCTCATCGGCTATCTCGGCGAGGAATTCGCCAACCGCGACCGGCCGTCCCTCGCGATACGGCACCACCTGGGCGTCGGCGGCGACCGGCGTCAGGCGGCCGTCTTCATGCCGGAAGATCGGCTGGATCGCGCAACGCAGGCGAAACTCACCGTGAACGCCGAACTCCAGGCCAATTTCGTCGGCGGCGATCCTTGCCACCAGGTCCCGAGGCAACGCGCCAAACCCGAAAACCACGTCACTCATGCACTGTCCTCTTGCCGAAGCTTCGGCTTGATCGCGGCGCGCGAACGGCAACCGCATCGGCAACTCCGGCGGGCAAAAGCTCCGTCCGGTGATCTCCGGCGGCTCCGGGCGCCACCGGTTCGAAGTGGGAAAAATTCGCCGGCACGATTTCCGGCAGGGCCAGAACGAAGCCCTGCACCATCGAGGCGCCGGAACGCTCGGCCAGTTGCAACTGCCAGCTTTCCTCGAGCCCCTCGAAAACTGTGCGGATGCCCTTGTCCTCGAAATTCGCCACCATCTCCTTGAGCAGCGCGAAACCCGCGCCCGACTCCATCAGCCGGCTGATCCAGTGGGCATCGAACTTGACGATGTCGGGCTTGATGTCGCGGATGCGCTTGATGTCGGAGTCGTCCGAGCCGAAATCGTCGACTGCGATGCGCAGGCCGCTCCCTTTCAGCGCCCTGACAAATTCGAACAGCGCCTCTTCCGAGGCCGGCTTCTTCTCGGTGACCTCGCAGACGATGCGGCGCGGATCGATGCCGGTTTCGTTGAGCACCTGGCGCATGTCGCGCAGCGCGTGTTCCGAGATCGAGCGGTCGAGAAACACCGATGGATCGAAATTGATGAAGATCGACGCTTCCTTGGGTAGGAACACGGCGGCGTTCAGGAGGTGCAGCGTCCGGGTCAGCGTTTCGACATGCAGCCGCTCGATGCCTTCCACGGCAGCGAAGAAGATGCCTGGCGGCACGGCCTCAGTCCCGCGAAACGGCCTGATCAGCCCTTCGAAGGCGGTGACCAGCAAGCGGCCCGACTGAAAGGCGTAAATCGGCTGAAACGCGCTGCGCAGGGCATGCACACCCCAGACGCCGGACGCAGATCCGTCGTCGTGCCGGATGATTTGGGCGAGCCCGATGCTCTTCGACACGGTCCGTCCTATTTCCGGAAAGCTGCGAAATTGCCCCGCCAAAATCTCATCGAAGATTTGATCGGCGGTTAACGCGATGGCTCAAACTTGAACGAACGCCGCCCAGCCGACTGTTTATGCACAGCTTCCACCGGCTTCTGGACCATCACATCCAGGCCTCCCGAAACGTCAATCCGCTTGCGATTCCCTGCGTCATGCGACATTACAGCGCCGCACATTCCGTTGGATGCGCAAAGGCGGTCGAGCGACCGCGCCCTTTCCGAACCGGAGACCTGAAGTCATGGCCTTTCTTGCCGATGCCCTTTCCCGCGTTAAGCCTTCCGCGACCATCGCGGTCACGCAGAAAGCGCGCGAGCTGAAAAACGCCGGTCGCGACGTCATCGGCCTCGGCGCAGGCGAGCCGGACTTCGACACCCCGGACAATATCAAGAATGCAGCGATCGAAGCGATCCGCCGCGGCGAGACCAAGTACCCGCCGGTCTCCGGCATCGCACCGCTGCGCGAGGCCATTGCCGCCAAGTTCAAGCGCGAAAACAATCTCGACTACAAGCCGGAGCAGACAATCGTCGGCACAGGCGGCAAGCAGATCCTGTTCAACGCCTTCATGGCGACGCTAAACCCCGGCGACGAAGTCATCATCCCCCGTCCCTACTGGGTCAGCTATCCCGAGATGGTGGCGATCTGCGGCGGCACCTCGGTGTTCGCCGAAACGTCGATCGACAACGGCTTCAAGCTGACGGCAGCGGAACTTGAGCGCAGGATCACGCCGAAGACCAAGTGGCTACTGATGAACTCGCCGTCGAACCCGTCAGGTGCCGCCTACACCGAAGCCGAGCTGCGCGCCATCGCCGACGTGCTGCTCAAGCATCCGCATGTCTGGACGCTGACCGACGACATGTACGAACACCTGACCTATGGCGACTTCGTCTTCAAGACCATCGCCGAAGTCGAGCCCGCGCTCTATGACCGGACGCTGACGATGAACGGCGTGTCGAAAGCCTATGCCATGACCGGCTGGCGCATCGGCTATGCCGCCGGTCCGATCGCGCTGATCAAGGCGATGGACATGATCCAGGGGCAGCAGACCTCGGGCGCCTGCACCATCGCTCAGTGGGCGTCGGTCGAAGCACTCAATGGCCCGCAGGACTTCATCGCCAAGAACAAGGCGATCTTCCAGGCCCGCCGCGACCTCGTCGTGTCGATGCTCAACCAGGCGCGCGGCATCACTTGTCCGTCACCGGAAGGCGCCTTCTACGTCTACCCGTCCTGCGCCGGCCTGATCGGCAAGAAGACGCAAGGCGGCAAGATCATCGACGGCGACGAAACCTTCTGCTCCGAGCTGCTTGAAGCCGAAGGCGTGGCGGTGGTGTTCGGTTCGGCCTTCGGCCTCGGCCCGAACTTCCGCATCTCCTACGCGACGTCGGAGAAGCTGCTCGAGGAAGCCTGCACGCGCATCCAGCGCTTCACGGCATCGCTCGTCTGAGCAAAGCCCTAAGGCGAAAAAGGGAGCCCGGCTTCGGCTGGGCTTCCTTTGCCGGTTGCATAAGGCAACTTTTAATTGTATGCAGATGCCAACAGAAACCTTCTGAATCTCATACGCTATCATACATTTGCATATTGCCGTGCCGGTACAATCTGTTACTCTAAAGTAACTATATCCGCCCCCATTGGCGGAATCGTGCAGAGGCAGTCAGAGGCAGCAATTGTATCAGCGCAGACAGCAGCAGCAGGGGCGAAGGAGCAGAAGTCTGCTCTCATGCCTGTTGTTGTTGTTGCTATCGCTCTTTGCTGCACTCAGCGTCTCGGTTGCATCGACCCACGCGCACGCGGCCGGCTATCATCCTGAAGCAAATCTCTCGCTCGACGAAGGCACCGATCGGGTCACCGATGACCCCGGTACGCTTCCCGCCTGCAGCGACACATGCCTTGCCCTTGCCGAACTGAACGGGGACGGCAGCGACGACAGCGCCCTGCTGCGTATCGCCAACACCCTTTCGGCCGTCGATCTGACCAGCGGTTCGCTGGCCATCGACCCGCTTTTCAGCTTCCTGCGCTACCGAACCAGCGAGCCGCGCGCGCCTCCGGCTCGCGCCTGAACGGCGCAACGCGCCCCACCTGCGCCGCATGATCGGTCGGCAACGGCTACAGCATCAAGCTCGCCGTCAGGGCTGGTCACATCTGCCCCCTCCGGGACATTCCCGAAACAGTCTCAGGAATCATCATGTCTAAGACTCATCCACTCGGATTCCGTATCGAACGCGACCTCAAGGAGGCGCTCGTCAAGGCAGCCAAGGATGACCACCGCTCGGTGTCATCGATGGTTGAGATCATCATTGCAAGGTGGCTGCGCGATCGCGGCTACCTCGTCGAGAAGGAAGAACGGGCCGCCTGAGCCCGCTTCCCCGCAATCCTGCCCGGCGCGCAATTTGGCGCCGGGCAGCATCCGCCGGACATGCCCGGCATACCAGGTCTTCTTCACTGGCAAACGCATAAGTTCAGCCGTCCGCGTTTTCTCGCCAGGCCCTGCATCATCGTTTGCAATGCAGCATAAAAGCCCGCGACGACTTCGCGCTTGCCTCTACGACCAAAGTCATAATCCCAAAGCAGCGATGGATAACGGCCGTATCGCGGCGTTATCAATTCGACGTCGTTTGGTCAGGCGGATTCGCGCGGAGATTGCTCTCCAGGCCCTTGCCGCCGGCACTCTGGGAGGAGATTTTTATGGCAATTTCGGCAACCGCCGGCGCCCGTGCGCGCGGCATGTCGCGAGAAGAGAAGAAAGTCATCTTCGCTTCGTCGCTCGGTACCGTCTTCGAATGGTACGATTTCTATCTTTACGGTTCACTCGCTGCCTTCATCGGTGCGACCTTCTTTGCCTCGTATCCCGAGGCCACCCGCAACATCTTCGCGCTGCTCGCCTTCGCGGCAGGCTTCCTGGTTCGCCCGTTCGGCGCGCTGGTCTTCGGCCGCATCGGCGATCTCGTCGGCCGTAAATACACTTTCCTCGTCACCATCCTGATCATGGGCCTGTCGACCTTCTTTGTCGGCCTGCTGCCCGGCTCGGCCACCATCGGCATCGCCGCGCCGATCATCCTGATTGCGCTGCGCATGCTGCAGGGCCTGGCACTCGGCGGTGAATATGGCGGTGCTGCGACCTATGTCGCCGAGCACGCGCCCGACGACCGTCGCGGCTACTACACTTCGTGGATCCAGACGACGGCGACGCTCGGCCTGTTCCTGTCGCTGGTCGTCATCCTGATCGTCCAGACTTGGCTCGGCAAGGAAGACTTCGCCGCCTGGGGATGGCGCGTTCCGTTCCTGCTTTCGTTCATCCTGCTTGGCATCTCGGTGTGGATCCGTCTGTCGCTGTCGGAATCGCCGACCTTCCAGCGCATGAAGGAAGAGGGCAAGGGTTCCAAGGCGCCGCTGTCGGAAGCCTTCGGCCAGTGGAAGAACGCCAAGATCGCGCTGCTCGCACTGTTCGGCCTCACCGCCGGCCAGGCCGTGGTGTGGTACTCGGGCCAGTTCTACGCGCTGTTCTTCCTGACAAACGTGCTCAAGGTCGATGCACAGTCGGTCAACATCATGATCGCCGTTTCGCTGCTGCTCGGTACCGGTTTCTTCGTCTTCTTCGGCTGGCTGTCGGACAAGATCGGCCGCAAGCCGATCATCATGGCCGGCCTGGCGCTCGCCATCGTCACCTACTTCCCGCTGTTCAAGGCGCTGACCTGGGCCGCAAACCCGGCACTGGCCACTGCCCAGCAGAACGTTCGTGCCACCGTCACTGCCGCTCCTGGCGACTGCAAGTTCCAGTTCAACCCGGTGGGCACAGCCAAGTTCACCACCTCCTGCGATATCGCAACGTCGTTCCTGACCCGCAATTCGGTTCCTTATGACGTCGTCACCACGGCCGCCGCCGGCACTCCTGCCACGGTCAAGATCGGCGAAGCAACCGTCACCTCCTATGACGCCGTCGCCGCCGGCGATGCCGCCAAGGCGAACGACGCCGCCTTCGTCAAGGCGGTCAACATCGCTCTCCACGACGGCGGCTATCCGCTGGTCCGTGGTGCCGCCAAGGTTGCCGACCAGAAGCTGGACGCCTTCGTCGCTGCCAACCCCGAGCTGAAGCTCGACGCAGCCGCGATCCGCGGTGGCGAAAAGGCAACCATGCCAACCGAACAGGCGATCAAGGACAAGCTTGTGACCGCGGAAGAAGCAGCCGGTGCACCTGAAGTCGGCTTCTTCAACATCCCCGGCGGCGGCTCGTTCTCGATGGTCGCCGATCCGGCTGCCGTCAACAAGCCCATGGTGATCGGCATCCTGTTCATCCTGGTCGTGTACGTGACGATGGTCTATGGCCCGATCGCCGCAATCCTGGTCGAAATGTTCCCGACCCGCATCCGCTACACCGGCATGTCACTGCCCTACCACATCGGCAACGGCTGGTTCGGCGGCCTGCTGCCTGCGACCGCCTTCGCCATGAGTGCCGCGGCCGGCGATATCTACTACGGCCTGTGGTACCCCATCGCGATTGCCGCAATGACGCTGATCATCGGTGTGATCTTCGTCAAGGACACGCTGGGCACCAACCTCAACGCCAAGGACTGATCCGCGGCACCAGTAAGAAGAGCCCGGCAGGTGCAAACCTGCCGGGCTTTTTCTTTTCCTGGTCCGACCCTTCAGTCAGCCTCGAACATCAGCGAGCGGTGCGTGGCAGCCCCTGCCATGGCCCCGTCGCCCACCGACAGCGCCACCGAGCCTGCCGCCCGCGCAATGTCGCCACATGCGAACACGCCCTTCACCGTCGTCTGCTTCATCGCGTCGGTCCTGACGAAATTGCCCATCGGCCCAGCCTCCAGTTCGCAGCCCAGCTGTTCGACCCACGGGATCTGAAGCGATGTCCTGGGCATGGTAAACAGCCCGTCCAGTTCAAACATCCGACCATCGTCGAGCACGAGGTCGGCGCCCTCGCCCCTGACCTCGCGGACGAGTGCGGCCTCGACCGTCGCGCCGCGCGCAGCAAGCTGCCGAAGCTGCTCGGCGTCGGGCGTGAACACGCCATTGGCGAACAGCGTCGTCGTGCCCCAGTCGGGCAGCATCAGGGCGTGATGCATGGAGTGCTCCGAAACGGCGAGCACGCCGATCCGGCCCTGGTTCAGCTCATAGCCATGGCAATAAGGACAATGAAAGACGGATCTGCCCCAGCGCTGGCGCAGGCCGGGGATTTCGGGCAGGCTGTCGGAGACCCCGGCCGCCAGCACCAATCGCCTGGCGCTCGCCACACGGCCAGTGCCGAGATCGACGGCGAAACCACCTTCGATCCGCCGCGCACCTTCTGCCCTGCCCTCCAGCCACGTCACGCCGGGATAACGCTCGAGCTGCTCACGCGCCTCGGCGGCAATCGCGCCCGGCTCGCGGCCATCTTGGCCGAGGAAGCCATGGGAATGCGCGGCAAAGCGGTTGCGCCGCTCGCCCACGTCAATGACCAGAACCTTGCGCCTGGCGCGGGCAAGCTGCAGGCCCGCCGACATCCCCGCATAACTGCCGCCGACGATGATGACGTCGTAGTCCATGGCCAAAAATCCTTTGAAGCGGCCCTGTGGTCGCGCTGTGCTTCCCCAGCGGGTCGAAGAGCTTTCGCATTTTCACGACACTTCATATGTTACATGACTGTGGTCGTCAAGCTTCACGCAACTCCTGTTGTTGCGTGACCGACTATCTGTTAGGCCTGACCAGACGCCGGCAGCGAGCTGAACCGCGCCAAAAAGCCGAAAGAACAGCACGATGAGATCCGACACCCGCCTCTCCCGCATGCTGCATGTGCTGATCCACATGCAGCACCACGAGGGAACCGCGACCTCGGACGCAATCGCCATCATGCTCGGCACCAACCCAGTGGTCGTACGCCGGACCATGGCCGGCCTGCGCGATCAGGGTTATGTCCGCTCGGAGAAGGGCCATGGCGGCGGCTGGCTGCTGGCGCGGCCGCTGGAGGAGATCACGCTGCTCGACATCCACAAGGCGCTAGGCACCCCACAGCTCTTCGCCATCGGCCTCGCCGGCGACAACCCGAGCTGCACCATCGAGCAGGCGGTCAACACCTCGCTCGCCGAAGCGATGGACGCGGCCGAGGCGATCCTTTTGGCCAAATTCGGCAAGGTCACGCTGGCGGAGCTGGCCGAGGGCGCGGCGAAGGTCGCAAACGGCAGGCTGACGATGGAGCACCTTTAGGGTCTTTCTTCGCGATCTCACTGCAGGCGACGATCATCCGCAGGCTGACGGTTAACGAGCTTTCACAAAACCGACGATGGAATTCTCTCTCCAGCAACAACGGGTTCTACGTCGATAGAAACCGGGGTCTGGGGAGGAGCCATAAATGACAATAGCGCAGATGAATTGGGGGCGACTGAAGTGCCCGGCCAACGATCCGCGATTGAAAGAATCTATGGACGGCCTTGGAGACGTCTACCGCTTGGCAGAAGCTCACCCTGGGTTCCTGTGGCGGATAGCTGATGACGCAATAGCTGCGGAAACGAAGGCCTGCGGCTTCGACAATCGCATGTCCGCAACTGTCTCGCTCTGGAGGAGCCTGGACGATCTCCACGATTAAACCTTCAACTCACTGCATGGCATCTACCTCAAGCGAACCTCCGAATGGTTCGAGAAGATAGATGAGCCTCAGCTGGTCACCTGGTTCATTGAGAATAGCAACGTCAGACCAACCTTCGCTGAAGCTTGGGAGCACTGATCTCACTTCAAGAATCCGGATTGTCAGATCGAGTATACGGCTGGCGAAAGTAGCGCTGCCGAACCGACTGTCGTCGGGCAGCAACCCTTGTGCATCCGCCCCCTCAGCCGCCTTGCGTGTCGGTCTGCAGCCCGCCGCGGCCACGCAGCAGCAAGCTCAGCACGGCGCCGCAGATGGCGATGGCGCTGCACAGCAATGCGGCGACCTTGAGCGCTTGTCCCAAGGCATCGCGCGCCGCCTCGATCTGCACACCGGCATTGTCCGGCCCAAGTGCTGCGTTCATCGGCAACGCCGCAAGCTGCGGATGGTCCACAAGCGCCAGTTGGTAGAGCATCGTCAGCAGGCTGCCGAGTACGGCGATGCCAAATGCACCGCCCAGTTCGGTGCTGGCCTCGGACAAGCCGGCGGCGGCACCGGCATGTGATGCCGCCACCGAGCCGACAATGACGTCGGTCGTCATGGTGAAGACTGGCGCCAGCCCAAGCGAGAACAGGCAGTAGGCCGCAATCATCAGCGTGAGATCGCCGCTGGCGGCTGCGGCTCCCGCCAGCGCGAAGCCACCGGCTGCGACGAGGAAACCGAGCGCCATCAACGCAACCGTGCCGAGGCGTGATGCAATCGCCGGCGCCGCAATTGCACCGGCGATGAACGCCACGCCCGACGGCGCCGAGGCCACTCCGGCCTGCAACTCCGTCAGGCCGAGGCCGAGCTGGAAATACAGCGCCATCAGCAGGAACATGCCGAAGGCAACGAAAAAACCGAGAATGTTGATCGTCAGCGCTGCCGAAAAACGCGGCGAGGCAAACATATCGAGGTCGAGGAACGGAACCGCGAGCCGCCGCTGCCGGTGCAGGAACAATGTCGTGGCAACAATGCTCACTGCCAGCGCGAGACCGGCCTCGCCGCTCCAGCCGTCCATCGCCACCTTCTTGATGGCATAGACCAGGCCAAGTACCGCCACCAGCAAGCTGAGCGCGCTTGCGACGTCGGGGCGTGGCGCCGCGCCGTCGCGCGCTTCCGGCAGCATCTTCGGGCCAAGAACCAGAAGCAGGGCCATGACGGGCAGGTTGATCAGGAACACGGATCCCCACCAGAAATATTCGAGCAGCACGCCGCCAACCAGTGGACCGACGGCACCACCGGCGGAGAAGCTGGCGATCCAGACGCCGATCGCCTTGCTGCGATCCTCGGGGTGCGGAAACAGGTTGCGCACCATCGACAGCGTCGACGGCGCAAGCGTCGCTGCGGCAATGCCCATCAGCGCGCGCGCCGCGATCATCATCGGCGCCGAGCTCGCGAAGGCAGCGATCAGAGACGCCACGCCGAAGGCGAATGCGCCCCACAGCAACAGGCGCCGGCGGCCGATGCGGTCGCCGACGACGCCCATCGGGATCAGCGCGGCGGCCAGGATGAAGCCATAGATGTCCACCATCCACAACAGCTGAGCCGGCGTCGGGTCGAGATCGGCCGCCAACTCCGGCAGTGCGAGGTTCAGCACCGTCAGGTCCATCGAGTACAGCAGGCACGGCAAGGCGAGGATCGCCATCGCCAACCATTCACGGCGCCCCGCCCGGGGCAAATCGCCATGCTCTTCCATCTTCGCCTCTCCTGGAGCGCTTGATCGACAGGTACGCACGTGACAATGTGGATATGTGTGAACTAATTACTCCTAAAAAGCAACCACTTGGTCTTGAATGAGAACTGAAAAGAGCAGAAGCTACGACGACGGCTGTGCGACGGCGCATGCGCTTGACCTGATCGGTGAGCGCTGGGCGCTGCTTGTCGTCCGCGAGTTGCTCTTCGGGCCCAAGCGTTTCACCGACCTGCGCACCGACCTGCGCACCATCAGCCCCAACGTGCTGACCCAGCGCCTGGAAGCGCTGGAGGCAACAGGCATCGTGCGCCGGCGCAAGCTGCCGCCGCCTGCCGCGTCCTGGATCTATGAACTGACCGAGTGGGGCAGCGAGCTCGAGGACACCATCGTCACTCTGGGCAAATGGGCCGCCCGTTCGCCGTTCCTGGAACAGGGCCTGCCGATCAGCCGGGCCGGGTTGCTGCTGGCCATGCGGGCGATGTACAGACCACAAGACGACGGCGGCTTCTGCATTAGCCTCGACATGCCCGACGGCACGGCTGTCGTCTCCGGCACAGCTGAAGGCTTCGACATCCAGTTCGGCGACGAGGCCTTGAAGTCAGCGCAAGCCATGTTCTCCGGCACCTCAAGCGTTCTCGACAGCATTCTGTTCGGCGGCGTCTCCGTCGAGGCGGCGGTGAAGGCGGGCGATGCCAGGATCACCGGGGACATGTCGGCCATGGCCAAGCTGCTGCGGGCATTCCCGATGCCGCCGGCGGCGCCCGGCCTGGCGCCCTAGCGGCATGCCGGCGCGCTGAGGGCACTGGCTTGGTCGTTTCCCGCACCTGCTTTCTGGCGCAGGTCCTGGACTTGGCTCATAAGCACCAGACATCTTTCGCCGAGGTCGCCACTCCATGCCCCTGCACATCAACACGCCGCTGCTCGAATCCCGGCCGCTGAGCCTCGCCGCCGGGCGCTCGATCTGGCTGAAGATGGATGCGCTGCAGCCACCGGGCTCGTTCAAGATTCGCGGCATAGGTGCTGCCTGCGAACATCATGCCAAGGCGGGCAAGCGCCGCTTCGTCTCGTCCTCCGGCGGCAATGCCGGCATCGCGGTCGCTTACGCCGGCCGCCGGCTTGGCATGCCGGTGTCGGTCTTTGTCCCGGAAACGGCAACGGAATTGGCCAAGGCGCTGATCCGCCAGGAGGGCGCGGAGGTCATCGTCCATGGCGCGTCATGGCAAGAGGCCAACGAACGCGCCATGTCGGCGCTCGATGCCGACACGGCCTTCATCCACCCCTTCGACGACCCGCTGCTCTGGACCGGCCACGCGACGATGATCGACGAGGTCGTCGCGGAAGGTTTGTCCTTCGACGCGGTTGCCCTGTCGGTCGGCGGCGGCGGGTTGATGTCGGGCATTGTCGAGGGCCTGGCCCGCAACAGCCTAGCGCATATCCCGATCATCGCGGTCGAAACAGAGGGCGCTGCCTCGCTTGCTGTCGCCATGGAGGCCGGCCAGCGGGTGCAGTTGCCGGCCATTACCAGCATCGCCACCTCACTCGGCGCCCGCATTGTCAGCGAGCGCGCCTTCGAAGTGACGCAGACCCAGTCCGTCGACAGCGTCGTGGTCAGCGACCATGCTGCCGTCGAGGCCTGCCTGCGCTTCCTCGACGATCACCGGGTGCTGGTCGAACCGGCCTGCGGCGCAACGCTTGCTCTCGCCTACAGCCATATGGATGCGCTCTCGCGCTACAACCGCGTACTGATGATCGCCTGCGGCGGCGCCACCGCGTCGTTGGCCCAGTTGCAGGCGTGGCACACTGCCTGATCCTTCGGCATCGGCCTTGGTGCGCGACGACCTACCAGGGCGAGCGCGCGGCCAGGCGGCCGATGGCGACGAAGATCGCTAGCGCGACAACGCCGAGCAGGATGGTAAAGGACAGCGCCCAGGACATGCCGATGGTGGCCATGGCGAAGGCCAGTGCGAAGGGGGCGACGGCAGAGACGATCAGCCGGGCCGACATGGCGCGGCCCTGCAGCCGGCCGTAGCCGTCGCTGCCGAACAGCGCCAGCGGCAGCGCGCCGGTGACGATGCTGAACAGACCATTGCCCATGCCGAAGATGACGGCGAAGGTCATTGCACCCGCTATCGACGGAGCGGTTGCCAGCAACACACCCACGCCAGCGGTCATCAACACAGCCGAGATGATCGCGAGTGTCAGTGGCGCGAGGTTGATGCCGGCCACCATGTTGATAAAGCGGCTGAGCACCTGGGCGGGTCCGAACAGCGTGCCGACGACGGCAGCCGTGGCGCCGAGCCCAAGGCCTGAGAGCAACGGCACCATGTGGACCAGAATTGCCGCGCTCACCAGGTTCTGTACCGAGAGCGCAATCACCATCAGGGCGAAACCGAGCGGACGCACGGCAGCGGCGAGCGAACCCTCGACATGTTGGTGCGGCTCGGTGGCAATCTGGCCTTGCCCCGTCCGGCGAAACGACAGCCAGGCATGCAGCGGCATGCAAACGACCAGGTTGAGGACGGCGAAGACGAGATAGACCCCCTGCCAAGACATCTGCGCGTGCAGTGCCGTGGTGATTGGCCAAAAGGCGGTCGAGGCGAAGCCGGCGATGAGCGTCAGATAGGTGATGTTGCGCTGGGCGTCGCGCGGCGATATCTGGACGAGCAGCGCAAATGCCGCGCCATACTGGACGAGGTTCGAGGCGACCTGGATCGCCACCAGCGCGATGACGAAACTGATCGCTTCAGGAGCTGCCGCACAGGCGACCAGTGCTGTGGCCGCGACAGCCGAACCGGCCGTCATGATGCGGCCGGCGCCATAGCGGTCAATCCAGTTGCCAAGCCAGGGCGCGGTCAGTCCGCCGACGAGCAGTGCCGCCGACAGCGCGCCGAACAGCCACTCGACCGGCCACGACAAGTCCTTGGCCATGTCGTGGGCAAGAATGGAAAAGCTGTAGTAAAGCGTGCCGTATCCGACGATCTGGGTGATGCCGAGCGCGATGACGGCGGCAATCGGCGAACGCACGGCGGTCATCGGGAAATCGGCTCGTTCTCGGTCTTTGCTGCCGCCTCCTTCCGATGTCCGCCGCATCAGGTCAAGCGGCGTGAGGCCCTGGCACAACTCATGCGCCCTGGTAAAAAGCCAAGCCTTGGTGATCGAAGCAACGTTCGAAGCGTGCGCCCACCCAACCGCAAGCAGGTTGGGCGCGTCGTCCAGAGAGACTGCGCAGTCCAAACAGCAGACAACGCCTGCTCCAGCGTTACCGGAGCAGGCGAAGCGCCCTCGCCTATGCATTCACCCAGCATTTGGTCAGCGCATGACCGCCCATCAGCTCGCCATTGGGATCGTCGACCCAGCCGCCGACCTTGGTGCCGGTCGCGTCGATGTAGTTGTTGAACATCGGCACGATGACGCCGCCCTCGTCGCGCAGGATCACGGCTGCCTGACGGTAGAGGTCCTTGCGCCTGGCCTGGTCGAGCTCGCCGCGCGCCGACAGGATCAGCTTGTCGAAATCGTCTCGGAAGAAGCGGGTGTCATTCCACTCGGCCTTGGACAGATAGGCGATGGAATAGACCTGGTCCTGCGTCGGCCTGCCGGTCCAGTAGGACATCGAGAAGGGCTGCTTGTTCCACACTTCCGACCAGTAGCCGTCGCCCGGCTCGCGCTTGACCTCGAGCGTTATGCCGGCCTTGGCCGCACTCTGCTGGTAGAGCTGGGCGGCATCGACAGCACCTGGGAAGGCGACGTCGGAGGTCCGCAGCAGCACCGGGCCGCTATGACCCGACTTCTTGTAGTGGAACGCCGCCTTGTCAGGATCGTAGGCGCGCTGCTCGATGTCGTCGGAGAACATCGCATAGGCCTTGGTCACCGGCATGTCGTTGCCGATCGAGCCGAAGCCGCTCAACACCTTCTTGACCATCTCCTCACGGTCGACGGCATATTTCAGCGCCAGCCTCAGATCGTTGTTGTCGAAGGGTGCGGTGTTGCAATGAGCGATGAAGACGTAGTGGCCCTTGCCCGGCACGTTGCGGATCTCTACGCCCGGCACGCGCTTGATCAGGTCGACGATCTTCGGTTCGACCCGGTTGATCAGATCGACCTGGCCGCCCTGAAGTGCGGCAGTGCGCGCTGTCGCGTCGTTGATCACAACGATCTCGATCTGGTCGGCATGGCCGCGCTTGTCGGAACCCCAGTAGTTCTTGCTCAACTCGCCGACATGGCGCACGCCCGGCTCGTTGACCATCACCTTGTAGGGGCCGGTGCCGATGCCTTCGGTCGGATTGTCCTTGCCGCCATTTGGCTGAATCATGAGGTGATAGTCGCTGACCACGTAAGGCAGGTCGGCATTGGCCTCCTTGAGCTGGATGACGACATAGTCGCCGTCGACCTTCATGCTTTCGAACTGGCTGACGAAGGCGAGTGCCGCCGATTTCGAATTGGCGTCGGCATGGCGCTCCAGCGTCGCCATCACGTCATCAGGCGTAAGCTCCTTGCCATTGTGGAAGGTCACGCCCTTGCGGATCTTGAAATGCCAGGTCTTGGCGTCGTCGGAGGCTTCGTAGCTTTCGGCCAGGCGCGGCTCGATCTCGCCCGCCGGCGACACTTCCAGCATCTGCTCGCCCCAGCTGCGGCCAAGCGTGTAGGGCACCTGGCTCGCCCATGTCGCCGGGTCGAGGCTGTCGGTGGCGGCACCGCCGACCATGCCGGCCTTGAGCACGCCGCCCTTGACCGGCGCTTGCGCTTGTGCGGCACCGGCCAGCAGCGTGTTGGCCGAAAGGGCCGTGACTCCAAGGGCTGCGGCACGGCCGAGAAAGTCGCGGCGCGACATCCGTCCACTGACGACGAGACGACTGAGATGGTCGAGTTCACGGGACATTGGACTGCGTTCCTTCAGATGGGCGCGACTTGATGTCGTCATGGTTCCCCAACGTAATATTGAGTGGCGGGCCGTCTCACGCTGCCCGCCGGGCGCGACATCTGATGGCGCTTTTGGAATAGCTGGCTTTCTGCTGCCGCCGCATCAACCCTTGCCTTGCAAGGCTCTTGCCCTGCCTTCAAAGCCGTGTGACGATGTCGCCAACGGGGAGGAAGTTCTCAGACGAATTTGCCCGCGACGGCCGCACAGGCCGGCCGCCGCATTCAGGGAAAAATGCCTGAGTGGAGGTCAGCTCTCATGGGTAGTCGCGCCGGAGGAAGACGCACGGGACCGAAGTGCATCGCCATCGTCGGTCCCTTCGCCAGCGGTAAAACCACACTTCTCGAAGCCCTTCTCGCCCGCACGGGCGCCATTTCCAAGCAGCACCCGGTCGCCTCCGGCAACACGGTCTCCGACCACTCGGCCGAGGCCAAGGCGCATGCCATGAGCGTCGAGGCTGTCTTCGCCAACACCCAGTTCATGGGCGAGGCCATCACCTTCGTCGACTGCCCCGGCTCGGTCGAGTTCGCCTTCGAGGCCGAGCCCATCCTTGCCGCCTGCGACCTCGCCGTCGTCGTCGCCGAGCCCGACGAGAAGAAGATCCCAGCCTTGCAGTTGATCATGCGCAAGCTCGACGATCTCGGCGTGCCGCGTATCCTGTTCCTCAACAAGATCGACAAGGCAGCCGCCGGCGTCCGCGACACGCTGAAGCTGCTGCAGCCGGTCAGCCGCACGCCGCTGCTCCTGCGTCAGATCCCGCTGCGCAAGGACGGCGTCGTCGTCGGTTCGATCGACCTCGCGCTGGAGCGCGCCTACATCTACCGCGAATATGCCGAGAGCGAGATCGCCGACATCCCAAGCGACGACAAGGCGCGCGAACTCGAAGCCCGCTTCGCCATGCTGGAAACCCTCGCCGACCATGACGACCAGTTGATGGAGCAGTTGCTCGAGGAGATCGAGCCGCCCAAAGATGAAATCTTCGATGACCTTGCCGCCGACCTGCGCGACGGCGCGGTCACGCCGGTGCTGATCGGCTCGGCCGAAAAGGGCAATGGCGCGCTGCGCCTGCTCAAGGCGATCCGCCACGACGCCCCCGACATCGAGGCAACGCGCAAGCGCCTCGGCATATCCGACGGCAGCGCTGCGGTCGTCCAGGTCATGAAGACCATCCACACCTCCCACGCCGGCAAGCTGTCGGTGTCGCGCATCCTGTCCGGCCAGGTCGCCGATGGTACGGAGCTCTGGCTCAACGCCACCGACACCTCGAAGGTCTCGGGCATTTACCGCTTGCTCGGCAAGGACCAGTCCAAGCAGTCGGGCGCCGGCGCCGGCGACACCGTCGCGCTCGGCAAGCTCGAACATGCCGCGACCGGCCAGACGCTGACCACGGCCAAGGGCGGCATCAAGCCGCTGGTCAAACTGGAGCCGCCCAAGCCGGTCTATGCCTTTGCGCTGCGCCCCAAGGAGCGCAAGGACGAGGTCAAGATGTCGGCGGCGATCCAGCGCCTGGCCGAGGAAGATCCCTCGCTCACCTTGCACCACAACCAGGACTCGGCGGAAACTGTTCTATCCGGCCATGGCGAGATGCATCTGAGGGTGGTGCGCGAGCGGCTCGAAGGCCGCAATCAGATCGCCGTCGAGGGTCACGCGCCGGCGGTGCCCTATCGCGAGACCATTCGCAAATCGGTCCAGCAGCGCGGCCGCCACAAGAAGCAATCGGGCGGTCACGGCCAGTTCGGTGATGTCGTCATCGAGATCAAGCCGCTGCCGCGCGGCTCGGGTTTCGAGTTCACCGACACCATCACAGGCGGCGTCGTGCCCAAGCAATACATCCAGTCGGTCGAAGCAGGCGCGCGCGACTTCCTCAAGACCGGCCCGCTCGGCTTCCCCGTCGTCGACATCGCCATCAACCTGTCTGACGGTTCGTTTCACTCGGTCGATTCCTCCGACATGGCGTTCCAGATGGCGGCGAAGATCGCGATGAAGGAGGGTATGCCGAGTTGCTCGCCGGTGCTGCTCGAACCGGTCATGAAGGTCGAGATCTTCACCCCCTCCGATGCCACGGCGCGCATCATCGCACTGGTGCCGCAGCGCCGCGGCCAGATCCTCGGCTACGACGCCCGTACCGATTGGCCCGGCTGGGATGTCGTCGAGGCGACGATGCCGCAATCGGAGATCGGCGACCTGATCATCGAGCTGCGCTCAGCCACCGCCGGTGCCGCCACCTACCGCGCCGAGTTCGACCACATGGCCGAACTCACCGGCCGCCTCGCCGACGAAGCGATGCAGTCGGGCGGCAAGGCCGCGTGAGATCAGCAGCCGGGCGGTCCACGCGGGTCGTCCGGCAGCTCTCCTCACGCTCTGTTGATCTCCCATCCGGGACGGCGCTGTAACGCGACGACGTTTCCACGCGTATGTGAACGTGACAGCGTTGATTTCGCCGTCCGCAGGGGCGACCTTGCGGCCAGCCTATTGGAGAGCAAGCATGGCATTCATTCACCGCCGACCGTCCTGGGCAATTCCGGAAGCGCTGGCGACGCCCGAGCACATCTTCCTCAACCGCCGCAGCATTCTGGCCGGCATGGGGCTTGGGCTCGCGGCCGCAGCCCTGCCCCGCAAGGTGCGCGCCGAGGAGGCCGATCCGACCGCCGATCTCTATCCGGCCAAGCCGAATGCCACCTACAAGCTCGACCGTGCGCTGACGCCCGAAGCGATCAACGCCAACCACAACAACTTCTATGAATACGGCACCTACAAGGAAATCGCGGCCAACGCCCAGCAGCTCAAGACGCGGCCGTGGGACATCCAGATCGGCGGCCTCGTCGACAAGCCGATGACGCTTGCCATCGACGACCTGATCCGCAAATTCCCGCTCGAGACGCGGCTCTACCGCCACCGCTGCGTCGAGGCCTGGTCGATGACCATCCCGTGGAGCGGCTTCCCGCTGAAGGCGCTTGTCGCCATGGCGAGCCCCAAGACGGATGCAAAATTCATCCGCTTCGAGACCTTCCTCGATCCGTCCATGGCGCCCGGCCAGAACGACTTCGTCTATCCCTGGCCCTATGTCGAAGGCGTCACCATCGAGGAAGCGGCGCTCGACCTGCCTTTCCTCGTCACCGGCGCCTATGACAAGCCGCTGGCCAAGCAGTTTGGCGCGCCGATACGGCTCGTCCTGCCGTGGAAATACGGCTTCAAGTCGATCAAGTCGATCCGCAAGATCGACTTCGTCGCCGAACAACCGGTGGGCCTGTGGGAAGCGATCCAGCCGAGCGAATACGGTTTCTGGGCGAACGTGAATCCCGAGGTCCCGCACCCGCGCTGGAGCCAGGCCAAGGAGCGCGTGCTCGGCACCGGCGAACAGGTGCCGACACAGCTGTTCAACGGCTATGCCGCCGAAATAGGTCAGCTCTACGCAGGCAAGGATCCCGCCAAGCTTTACATGTGATCCCACCTGCATGCCCTCGAAAAATCGAAGCGATTGTCGAGAGGGATCATGCAGTGTCAAAAAGAACTTGGGAGGTGTCCGCGCGCCAGTTTGTGCGCGCGGTGCCCTACTCCGCTTTCGACTCGACATGCCACCATTTTGGCCGACCACCCTTGAACGAGTGGCTCTTCGGCATGAGCTCAATCGCGCCGGGCTTGTCGAACACGCCGAGCAGCAGTGCGACCACGGGCGCGTCGATAGCGCCGAATGAGCTGCCGCAGGCCGGGCAGAAGGCGCGACTGGAATAGTCGGACGAGCGATAGACCGATGGCGCGCCGCCCGGCCCGGTCCACGTCACGCGGTCGCTTGGAAATTCGACCCAGGAAGCGGTCAGCGAACCTGTGTGGCGCTGGCACATGCGGCACGAGCATGTATGCGGCTTGCCGGCCAGTCCGGTCGCCTCGAAGCGGACTGCGCCGCACAGGCAGCCGCCACCAAAGACCTTGGCCTTGGCCACACCCGCCTTGCTCGCGCCCTTGGCCGCATCTGTCATGCTCATGAATGTCCCCCCCAAATGATCCATCTGGCCGCGCCTGGCAAAATATGGATTCGCAGCAATGTCGCCCAGCCTTGACCGGCCGCCGACAAAACAAAAGCGGCGCCCGAGGATATCCTCGGACACCGCTTTTTGCGGACCGTTCCGCGGGAGGCGGGACGGCAGGTCCGCCGCTACGTGGCCAACGTCTTGGGTCGTCGGCAATCTGCTGGACGCGGCGCGTTGCCTGAACCTGGCGCGCACGGGTGATGCCCCCATCTCCCGACGCACCATCACCGCGTCCATGTAAAAACTAGGCGCGTCCCGGGGTACGGGGAATGTTACCGGGGGTTACATGTCACTGTTACGCGGGAGGTTTGGCCTGTTTCAGGCAACAAAAAAGCCGGATCCAAGAAGATCCGGCTGAGTTTGTTTGGAAGTGCCGATTAAGGCTAACCTCCAGAGGGGAACACTCAAGGGCGCTAATGGGAGGAGGAACGCGCCCTGGAGATGATCAATATGTGCTCTCCTTGCCCAACAAACAAGCATCTATTTTGCAATGCACGCATGCAAAAACATACAGGCTGTGGTCTAACGACGTTAGAACCCCGATAGGACCAGTTTTCGCCCCGAAAATCGCAGCCTGAGCATGCTGCAACGCACAACAAACAGCCGTGGCGACGCCAAGGATGACCTGAAATGCCCCGTGCCGGGAGATGCTGGCAAATCGGGCACGGCACGCTCATTGTTGCGGCGAAAGCCAAGCCAATAGGCAACATGCGGAATTTTCGACCTGAGAGATCAAGAGGAGTGCAAGCCTCGCGCAAACCGTCCGCCATCCTCGGCAGCGCCATCTTCTTCATCACGGCACCTGGTGTCGTCGCCGGCCTCGTGCCGTGGCTCGCGAGCGGGCGCTACGGCCTGCCGGTGGCGTCGTGGCCACTCGCCATCCTGGGCGCCGCGCTGGTCGCTGTCGGCCTCGGCGTGGTGCTGCACGCCTTCGCCCGTTTCGCGCTGGAAGGGCTCGGCACCCCTGCCCCGATCGCGCCGACGGACAGGCTGGTGGTCGGCGGCGTCTACCGCCACGTGCGCAACCCGATGTATGTCGCCGTGCTGTCGATCATCCTCGGTCAGGCGCTGATCTTTGCATCTTGGCAGCTTGCCGCCTATGCCGTCATCATGGGCGCTGTGATGGCGACCTTCGTCCGGATCTATGAGGAGCCGGTTCTGCTGCGGCAATACGGTGCCGACTATGAAGCTTACCGCCAAAACGTTCCCGGCTGGCTGCCCCGGCTCACGCCCTGGCGTGGAGCTTAGGCCGGAACAAGATCGGCCAGCCGGAAACGATGTCGGCAGGCGAAGGTTCAGCCGCTCGGCATGCCCGCGAAGGCCACGAGATCGGGATCGATCCTGTCCCAGGCGTGGCCTCGGGCACTGTAGGTCAGCACCTGAGGCTGGAACTGGCCCGGATCATCCAGGCTGCCGGCATGGATCGCGATCGCTTCCGGCGCTGCGGCGAAGGTCACGAACACAGGCGTTCCGCACTCAGGGCAGAAGCCATGAATCTTGTCCTTGCCGCTGTCGGCCACGACCCGCCAATGCTTTGCTTCGCCCGTCATCGCCATCTCGGCGCGCCGGGCAAAGGTCAGGTACGAGCCATGCCCGGTGCCGCTACACTTCTGGCAATCCAGGCACTGGCAGTGGTTCTGGAAGATCGGCTCGTTTGTCGTCTCGTAGCGGACAGCACCACAGGCGCAGCCGCCGGCATAAAGCTTGGTCGTCATTGGGGTTCTCCGGGATGCGGGCAGCCGATCATGCCGTTTTTGGCTTGGCGAAAACGTCGAGGGGACGTCCCGTTTCGAGGAAGGATTTCAGGCTGGACAGAACGATCGGCCAGCCCTTGCTGATTCCTTTCGCCATGCCACTACCGGCTTCGAGTTCGTCATGGGTAACGGTCAGCCGAACCATGGTGTCGTATTCATCGATGTCGAACGTCACCCGACTGTAGCTTGCAGGATTTGCAGCCTCGGACGGGTCTGCCCAGGTCATGACGAGGCGGCTCGGCGGAACGGTCTCGACGACCTTGCCGACAACCTTGACGGCCCGCTCGCCATGGGCCTGGACGTGCTCCCACGTCGAACCCGGATTCCAGTCGGAAATGTTTTCGTGGCCCCAGTAGCGCCTTGCGACATCAGGCTTGGTGATTGCCTCGAACACCTTGTCCGGTGTCGAGACGATGTAGGTCACGTAGACGAAGCTCGTCTTTTCCTGGCTGGTCATTGTCATTCTCCTTCGAGTTCTTTCTTCAGGTCATGCAGCAGGCTGAGCCGCTGGACCTCGAACTTGCGCACCCACCGCTCGTAAACCTCGTGGATCGGAACGGGGTTGATGAAATGCAGCTTCTCGCGGCCGCGCCGGACCGATGTGACCAGGTTGGCCGCCTCCAGTATTCCGAGATGCTGGGTGGCCGATTGCCGAGCCATATCGAGGTTTGCACACAACTCACCCAGCGACTGTCCGTTCTTTTCGAAGAGAAGATCGAGCAGCTTCCTGCGGGTCGGGTCGCTCAAGGCCTTGAATATGTCGTCGGCGTCCATCGTCCTCACTCACTGACCGTCATTAATATGCAGGCAAATACCTGCATGTCAAGTCATGCAGGTATTTGCCTGCATATTAATGTGAACACCTTCGTCCGCTCGGGTTGTCGAGCGGTACAGCCTGCCCGGTCCACGCACAGGCGCCAGGTAGCCGGGAACAGGCCGATCAACGCAGCCGCATTGTCGCTTGGAACGGAAACCGATTGTCGGGGCGCGCCTGCGTTCACGCGTGGGAAAGCCTGCCCTCGCCGAAACGAGGGCTTTTCGCAGCGGGCGTGATCGGAGTGGGAGCCTAGTAGGCCCAACTCCTGGCCTTGGCGATGACGAAGTCGCGGAAGACGTGCAGCTTGGCCTGCTCGCGCATGGCGTCGGGATAGGCGAAATAGGTGTCGAAGGACGGCACCTCGGTTTCGGGCAGGAGTTGCACCAGTCCGGCATCCTTGCCGATGACATAGTCGGGCAGCATGGCGATGCCGGCACCCGTCTGCACCGCCTTCTTGATCGACAGGATGTCATTGATCTGCAGCGTCGGCACACGCTGGCCGCCCTCGAAGTCGCCGACGGTTTCCAGCCAGTTGAGCTCGCTCAGATGCGTCGGCACCGGCACGCCGAAGGTAACAATACGGTGGTTCTTGAGGTCGGCGATGGATGTCGGCTTGCCGTATTTGTTGACGTAGGCCGGCGACGCATAAAGGTGGAAATGCACCGTGAACAGCCGGCGCTGTATCAGGTCCGGCTGCTGCGGCTGACGCAGGCGGATTGCGCAATCGGCCTGGCGCATGGTCAGGTCCAGCTCCTCATTGGCGAGGATCAGCTGGATCTGGATATCGGGATAGAGCTCGAGAAACTCCTGGATGCGCTCGGTCAGCCAGCCGGCGCCGAGGCCGACGGTCGTCGTCACCTTGAGCACACCAGACGGCCGGTCCTTGGTTTCGGTCAGCCGCGTCTTGATCGTCTCGAGCTTCATCAAGACGTCATGCGCCGTGCGGAACAGCATCTCGCCCTGCTCGGTCAGCACCAGGCCGCGCGCGTGCCGGTGAAACAGGGGCACGCCGATGTCGTGTTCGAGCGCGCTCACCTGACGCGAAATCGCCGACTGCGACAGCCTCAGCGTCTCCGCCGCGTGCGTGAAAGAGCCAGCCTCCGCCGCTGCGTGGAACACGCGCAACTTATCCCAATCCAACGCCATTTTTCCCCTCGTTTATAAGGCGTTTGGTCGGCCTATTCGGCCGCTTCGCGATGCACTTCAACTCCCGCCAGATACTTCTCGGCTTCAAGCGCTGCCATGCAGCCAAGACCTGCCGCCGTCACCGCCTGGCGATAGATGTCGTCGGTCACGTCGCCGGCGGCGAACACGCCCGCAACGTTGGTCCGCGTCGAATTCGGCTCGGTCCAGAGATAGCCGTTCGGCTTCTGCTTGAGCTTGCCGACGAACAGCTCGACCGCCGGTGCATGGCCGATCGCCACGAACACGCCGTCCGTAGTCATTTCGGTGATGGCGCCGGTATGCACATTCTTCAGCCTCACGCCGTTGACCGACGGCGGCAGCGGCTTCTGCGCCGGCGCACCGACAATCTCCTCGACTGCCGAGTCCCAGATCACCTTGATGTTGGCCTTGGCAAACAGCCGTTCCTGCAGGATGCGCTCGGCGCGGAAATGGTCGCGGCGATGAACGACGGTCACCGTCTTGGCCAGATTGGAGAGATAGAGCGCCTCTTCGACCGCCGAATTGCCGCCGCCGACGACCACCACGTCCTTGCCGCGATAGAAGAAGCCGTCGCAAGTGGCGCAAGCCGAAACGCCAAAACCCTGGAACACCTGCTCGGAAGGCAGGCCCAGCCACTTGGCCTGAGCACCGGTGGCGATGATCAGCGCGTCGGCGGTGTAGATGGTTCCGGAATCGCCCTTGGCGCGGAACGGCCTGACGTCGAGATCGACCTCGGTGATGATGTCGTTGATCATCTCGGTGCCGACATGCTCGGCCTGCAGGCGCATCTGCTCCATCAGCCACGGGCCCTGGATCGGCTCGGCGAAGCCGGGATAGTTTTCGACCTCGGTGGTGATCATCAGCTGGCCGCCCTGCTGGATACCGGCGACGAGCACCGGTTTCAGCATGGCACGCGCCGCATAGATCGCCGCCGTGTATCCGGCAGGTCCGGAACCGATGATGAGAACTGGCGCATGTTTGGCGGTCATCGAAGGGCCTTCGTGGTCGATGGAAAATGCAGCAGCCGTCAAAACGGGCTGCGGATCGTCCCTAATCTAGGTGTTCACCCACACCCCGCGCAAGGCGGCAAGATGTTACTCCCCCGAAAGCTGCGCACCGAACGGTGCAATTGTTCCGTCTGCGGCGTTTCACCGGCCATGGGCTTCCCAAGGGCTTCGAGTAGTTTTATTACGTCATTGCGCAAGATTCTTGCGCAAACGCGGAGCACATATGCCGATCAAGGCCGACCTCGACGCCATCGACTGGAAGATTCTGCGTGAGCTTCAGGACGACGGCCGCATGACCAATGTCGAATTGTCGCGCCGCGTCGGTATCTCGGCGCCGCCCTGCCTGCGCCGCGTCAAGCGGCTGGAAGACGAAGGCATCATCCAGCGCTACCGCGCCCTGCTCAACGCGCCCGCGCTCGGCATGGACGTCGTCGCCTTCTGCCTCGTCGGCCTCAACCGCCAGTCGGAAGTCGACCTCAAGGCGTTCGCCGACCGCACCCGCAACTGGCCGATCGTCCGCAGCGCCTGGATGGTCTCGGGCGAATCCGACTTCATGCTGCACTGCCTCGCTCCCGACCTCGGTACCTTCCAGGGCTTCGTCATCGAGGAACTGACCTCCTCCCCCAACGTCGACACGGTGCGCACGGCGCTGACCATCAGGCAGGTCAAGGACGACGGCCTGGTGGCGATCTAGGTGTCGTTTCCAAGAAGGTTGTTCAGTCTTTGGAACGGGCTGATGCCTCCAAGGGCCGAGTGTGGGCGTGCCAGGTTGTAGTTGGCTGCCCATTGGTGAATGGCCTTGGCGCGTTCGTTCGATGAGGCGTATGGCCTGGCATAGGCCCATTCGCGCAGCGAAGTCTGGATGAAGCGCTCGGCCTTGCCGTTGGTGCGCGGGGTGTAGGGCCTTGTGCGGATGTGTCGGGCACCGGCACCTTGGAGTGCCTGGGCGAACAGTTTGGAGCGATACGCCGAGCCGTTGTCGGTCATCACCCGCTCAACCCTGGCGCCCAGCCTGGCGTACCAGGCCAGTGCCCGGTTGAGGAACCCGGTGGCATCATCCCGGCCCAGGCTGGGCAGCAGTTCGACATAGGCGAGGCGCGAGGCATCGTCGATGGCGACATGCAGGTGTTCGTAGCCGATGCCTCGGGCGCGATGATGGCCTTGGTGCTGACCCGTGATCCGATGGCCAACGCCGTCGATACGGCCCAAGGTCTTGATGTCGATATGGATCAGTTCGCCCGGCCGCTGCCGTTCGTAGCGCAACACCGGGGGCCGGGGATCGAGCCAGGCCAGCCGGTTCAGTCCCAGCCGGCGCAGCACCAAGCCTACCGTCGAGCGCGCCAGGCCCAAGGACCGGGCAATTGCCGGCCCGGTCATGCGCTGGCGCCGCAACTGCTCGATCCGCGACACCTGCATGGCTGCCAGCCGATGCCGGCAGCGGTGCGGAGCCGAACTGCGATCGTGCAGAACCCGGTCGCCGGCCCGGTAGCGGTCGAGCCAGCGATAAGCCGTTCGTTCCGAAACCCCGGCCGAACCGGCAGCACGCCGCACGCTCCAGCCCTGTTCAATTCGTTGCACCAAAAGCACTCGACCTGACGGCGTCAGACGCGCATTCTTATGGACGTTCATTCGGGGAGCTCCACTGAAGGTTGGTTGGCTTCGCAACCCCAGCTTCTCAGTCCCTCCTCGAATGAACAACCTTCATAGCTTCGACATCTAGGCACAACCCTCGCCCTGCCTGCCAAGCGTTATGGCAGCAGCAGGATGTTTGTTTGGGCGATGCTGATCGGAAGGTCGACGACCTTCATCTCCGCTTGGTTATGTCCATCGAAGATCATGCACTTTTCGTAGTAGCGCGACAGAAGCGCTATGAACTCACGAGCGGTTCCCGGTGGATAGACGCCAGGCGAGTACTCGAACATGACCGGCACACGACGCTCGAAAAGTTCTTGCATCGATTGGCTGGCAAGGGGCTCCGCCCCTTCGATGTCCATCCACACGAAATCGATGTCGGCGGCAAGAACGTCAGCCTCTGCAAGCACCTGCGCCATGGGCTTGATCGCGACCGCCACCTCGCCTTCAGAATTTGGCAGCGGAAACAGACTGCTGCCGCCGAAATTGCCTTCAGCGCGATGCAAATTGCCTGTCGCGATATCGTTTCCGACCGCACAGGGGATGATGGTGACACGTTGCTCAAGATCGTTGTCCGCAACATTGCGCCGAAGCAAAGACAAGTTTCTCGGATCCGGCTCGACGGCGATAACCCTCGCCACTTTGCCAGACCGGCAAAAATACACCGTCTGAGTGCCGATGTTCGCGCCTATCTCCAGCACGGTCGCCCCACCGCTCGGCAAATAGCCTCGACGAGATAGGAAGGCGACCAATGCGTCAGAGAGATGCCGATCAAAATCTCCCGAGAGAAAAATACTTCTCCCGATGTACTCATGTGGCGAAAAAGACATGAAGTGGTCATCGAATTTCATAGTGACCGAGGTGACGTTCGTCAAAAGCACCTCGGATGAAACGCGTCGGCCATGCTTGCCGGAAACCAGTTTCCGGATGAACGCAACCTTCCAATTTCTCAGGGCGTTTTCTATTCCCTTTAAAGCGGCGATCTTCACAATCCCTCAATCCAAAACGTCTGTTTCAGTCCCGTATTTTCCAACGTCCAAATACAGTATCTGCAAAAATGACCTGTAGCCGACCACAGGGGTAAACAAAACTCAGGAAAAAGGAACCCTGATCCTCTCAAGGCCGCGCAAGCGCGAGTTCAAGAACATCCACGCCTGCCGTAAGGGTCTCATGATTTCTCTTAGCGGCTTGCTCAGCCGCTCTTTTTGGCTCTTGAGTTCGGGCCGCTCATCTTCGAGAGTACTTTGGAAACCGACAACCTGGCTCCCTGCTCCAACCAGCATATCCTGAATGCAGATTGCTGGCGTCAACTGGTAGATCGTAAGATCAGCCCAAGCCGTACAAGCCGGATTGAACATGAATTGATCGACCGGATCGACAAAATCCTCACTCAAAGCAATGAGCTTCCGAGCGGCCGACTTCGACAAGATGTAGCCGCTTGCACCAGTATGTGTTGACCGAAGCCTCTTGAGAGAACGTCCCAGGGCAAGCTTGTTGCCCGTTCTGTCGAGGAGGGCATGCACCCTGGTGGTCTCCAGCTTCACCACGTCGGCATCGCCAGGAATCCAGGCATCGTTGCTCAGCAATTCGGCGAGGCCGGATCCGAAATGGACGTCGTCCTCGAAGACCGCCCCATGGTTCTGCTCGGCGTTGGCGATCGCCTCCCAGCACGCCCGGTGGCTGAGAAAGCAGCCTGTTTCCCCAGGTCCGAGCTGGTAGATCAGCCCTGCCCGCTCAGGTCGGTGCAGTTTGCCCTCGGCAATCAGCTTCGCTCCGTCGACAGCCGGCATCCTTGTGAAGTCGAGGCCGAGATCGCTGAAGATCGTGGCCATACGCTGCAGGCGATCGGGCGAGCGATCCAGATTGATCAGGTAGATGTTCATTGGATGGTCGTTCAAATCCTGCCTCAACAAGTGGCCGGCGCCGGTCAGCGGAACCGCACCTTGCCCCATCGCTGCCCCCGAAGACCTGCGCCGACGGACGCGGCAAGGCGCCCAAGCGGTCTGGCAATCTCCCGCATCAGCTTTTCCGTGCCGCGCGCTTTTTCCTGCACCGGCCGTTCGTGTTTCAGCCCGCTGGCCAAGGCATCGGCGGCACCATCCTTGCCGACGACCACCTCCTGGACACAGATCGCCGGGTCGACCTGATATATCGTCAGCGCATTCCAGGCGACGGAGACCGGGTTGAACATGAACTGGTCGACCGGATCGGCGAAATCCGCGCTCAGTTCGAGCAGCTTGCGCGCCCCCTCGCGCGACACGATGTAGGCGCCCGTCCCCGGATGCGTATCGCGCAAGCGCCGTACCGAGCGGTCGCCGGCACGGGCAGCACTGTCGCGGTCGACCAGCGTCCGCACCAAGGTGGTTTCAAGCTTCACCACGTCGGCATCGGCTGGAATCCAACTGGTGTCGACAAGCAGTTCTCGTGCACCGGCTCCGAAGTGGACGTCATCCTCGAAAATCGCGGTGTACTCGCCGTCTGCCTTCGTCGCTGCGTCCCAGCACTTGATATGGCTGAGAAAGCAGCCGATCTCGCCACTGCCCAGGTCGTAATACATGCCCCTGCGAGCCTGCCGGTCAGCCAGATCCCGGCCGTCGACGGCCGACACCCTGGTGAAGTCGAGCCCCAGTTCGCCAAACAGCGACGCCATGCGCTCGAGGCGCTGCGGTGCGCGGTCCAGATTGATGACAAAAATCTTCATTCCCGCGTACGCTTACCCTGCGCGCTGCGTGTCAGATCGCACCGTCAATTCGATGGACACCTTCTTGAACACCGACTGCCTGGCAGTCGCCAGCAGCGCCATGCGGAAGGGACTCGCCAGCTGGCGCCCGACCCGCCAAAATTCATGCGTGAGCTTCGCGATCCCTCGCCGTCTTGCGGAACGAGGATCGCTGCGGTGAAACTGGCGCCGGTCTTGGGCAATCTGGCTCGTCAGCGAGCCGCCGACGGTAGCGTTCGGCGCCCACATGTCTTGAATGCAGGCCGCCGGCATCAACTGCAGCACCACGAGTTCATCAAGGATGCCACGCTCCGGAGAATAAAGAATGACGTCGGCTGGTTCGCAGTGGCGCTCGGTATAGCCGAGCAGGCGGCGCGCGGCAGTCCTCGACACGAAGTAGCCTGCCGACCCCAGTTGCGCCGATTTCAGCCTGCGCAGTTCGTGTCCGGCAAGCTCGCCCCAGGTCTTGTGGGACAATTCGGCCCGGGCCAGATCCGTTTCAGCCCTGACCAGATCCACCCCCGCCGGAATCCAGCGGTCGGACTTCAGGAAGCTCGCGGCATCGGCGGAGAAATGGATGTCGTCTTCGGCGACGAAAGCCCAGTCGTCATCGCCTTCGGCCACCAGCGCCCACGCCTTGCGGTGGCTGAGCAGGCAGGCCACCTCGGCGGGCGACATCGAGTTGACGCCGGAGGACAGGCACCGCAGCCGCTCGAACTCCCGTTCGGGCAGCTGTTTGGCGTCGACCGCCGGCACACGGACTGTTGCAACGTCCATGCCGGCGACCTGCGCCATGAACCAATCGAGCCGGCCTGGCGACCGGTCGAGATTGATGAAATAGATTTTCAAAGCACGATCTCTACCATAGTCGTGCCCCCGACCCGCGGTTGCCATAAGGCAAGCGAGGGCGGGCAGCAAGCCGGGGGCGCATTGCGGTGCAATATAGAGCAACCTTGATCAAGAATTCAGCATTATTTCAGGCGCCCAAGTGTTTTTCCGCATTAATCGCCTTGTTGCAGCTTCCGGTGGAGAACCGGAAAGCAAAACTGACTTAATACGAGAAATTCAAAGCATTTAAGCGGGCGTTACATTAGAATCGGCGGAGAAACTCGGGCCAATGCGGCAAGCCGGCTCCAGGCCCCTGTCAGCCCTTCGCCCACACCTGGTCATAGATCTCGCGCAACCCGGCCGCCTCGTTTTCGAGCCGGAAGCGTGTGGAGACGTCTTCATGCCCGGCAGCGCCATGAGCCTCGGCAAGAGCCGGATCGGCGAGATATGGCCTGATCGCCTCGCGCAAGGCATTTCCATCATTGGCGGCAACAAAATCGCCGGTCACGCCTCGCGTCACGATCTCCGAATAGGAGCCGGCGTCGCTGGCAACGACAGCCGTGCGCGATGCCATCGCCTCGAGCGGCGTCAGCCCGAAGCCTTCATTGCGCGACGGCGCGACATAGAGTGTGACGCGCCGGTACCACACGGCAACGTCGGGCACCTCGCCGAGCAGCAGGATCCGTTCCGACAAGCCGGCTGCCGCGATCCGCTGCCTTAGCTCGTCGCCGAAACCCTTGTGCTCCGCCGTGATGCGCCCGGTGATGACAGCCGTCCACTCGGGATAGTGCGGCAGCAACGCAATCATCGCATCGACGAACAGGTCGGTGCCCTTCGAATGCCTGACCCTGCCGAAGCAGCCGATGGCATATTTGCCGGGCAACCCCGCGGCTGCAAAGGCGTCGTCGGGCCCGCGCGGCGGGTGGAACTTTTCGAGGTCGACCCCGTGCATCACCACCTTGTGCGGCACCTCGAGGAAACGCCCTGACATTAGGCTGGTCGCGATCACGCCATCCATCTGGCGGATCAGCCATTTGGTGAAGGGCCTGTGGTCGCGCTGTGCCGCCGAGGTGAACACCAGCCTGATCTGCGCCCGAAAGAAGTGGCGCAGGACAAGCCCTGCCACCATCTCTGTGTTGCGCCTGGCGTGCCAGATGCGCGGCCGCCCGGTCTCAGGCCGCCTGAGCAGCCAAGGCAGTTGCCACCAGCGCATCTTGGGCAGGCTGTCGGGCAGACTAGGCCCGAACACGGCAATGCCGAGGTTGCGCGCCTGCACCGGCACCAGTTGCACGATGGTGCTGGTGACGCCGGAAAGCCGCTGCTTGAGATTGGGCGCGATCACTTCGGTGCGCGCCATGTCGACCGCGCCGGCGTTTTCGGCGCGGTTGCCTGCCTTGTTCATCGTGTCTGATCCGGCATCGCCACAGCCAATGCCGCCTGTTGCCTCAGATGAACTGGACCTGGACGATCTCATAGCCGCGTGCGCCGCCCGGGGCGTTGACCTCGATGGCGTCACCCACTTCCTTGCCGATCAGCGCGCGCGCTATGGGCGAAGAGATCGAGATGCGGCCCGACTTCACATCGGCTTCCTGGTCGCCGACGATCTGGTAGGTCTTTTCCTCTTCGGTATCCTCGTCGAGCAGCACGACGGTGGCGCCGAACTTGATCTTGTCGCCATTGAGCTTGCTGACGTCGATCACCTCGGCACGCGCGATCAGGTCCTCGAGTTCGTTGATGCGACCTTCGTTGAGGCTCTGCGCTTCCTTGGCCGAGTGATACTCGGCGTTTTCCGAAAGGTCGCCGTGCGAACGTGCCTCGGCAATGGCTTCGATGATGCGCGGACGCTCTTCCTGCTGGCGCCAGCGCAGTTCTTCCTTCAGCGCAGCGAAACCACCCGCAGTCATCGGAACCTTGTTCATAATCGACCTCTCCTGGCCTTTGCCGCGCGGCCTTATGCTGCCGCGAGGCACAAAAAAAGAAAACGGTCCGGCAGCCTCGGCTAACGGAACCGTCTCACCTCTATCTCCGTTGAATATAGCAACCCTGTCGCAGAATTCACGTCAAAAAATGCGTTGGCCACCACTGACGTTGCAGCAGCGCAACCTGACGCTGCGCCCCCTCACCCGCTTGTGATTGAAGCTGTCGCGCTTTGATGCTCTGTAGCGGTTGCCGCAGCAGCCAACGCACCTATGTCGGATAGATGAGCATCAACACACCGCATTTCGTTTTCATCTTCGCATTGGCCGCCTCGCCGGCCTTCGCCCAGACCCAGAGCTTCAACACCGAAGCCGTCACCGTGCGCGCCGACGTCATTGCCGGAGGGCTCGATCATCCTTGGGGCCTCGATTTTCTGCCCGGCAACGAGGCAATCGTCACCGAGCGCTCGGGCCAGATCCGCATCCTGTCGCAGAACGGCTTGTCCGAACCCGTGTCGGGTGTGCCCGAGGTTGCCGCAAGCGGCCAGGGCGGCCTGCTCGACATTGCCGTCGCCCGCGATTTCGCAACGTCTGGCACGATCTTCGTCAGCTTCTCCGAGCCGGGACGCGGCGGCGCCGGCACAGCGCTTGCCCGGGCCAAGCTAGTCCGGGGCGGAGCCAAGGCGCGGCTCGAAGATGTCAAGGTCATATTCTCGATGAACCGCAAGAGCGGCACCAGTCACCATTTCGGCTCGCGCATCGTCGTCAATGACGACGACACATTGTTCGTCACGACCGGCGACCGCGGCCAGGGCGATCGCGCCCAGGACATGCAGGACCATGCCGGCGCGGTCATCCGCATCAACGCCGACGGCTCCATCCCCAAGGATAATCCCTCGCCCGACGGCAAGGCCATGGCAGCCGAAATCTGGTCGAAGGGCCACCGCAACCTGCAGGGGGCGACCTTCGATCCCGTTCTGGGCAGCCTCATCACTGTCGAGCATGGCGCCAAGGGCGGCGACGAGTTGAACCGCCCTCAGGCCGGCAAGAACTATGGCTGGCCAGTCATCACCTATGGCCGCGACTATTCCGGCGCCAAGATCGGCGTCGGCACCTCGGCCAAGGGCTACGAGCAGCCGCTCTATTACTGGGATCCGTCGATCGCGCCTTCAGGCCTCGCCAGCTACCAGGGCGACATGTTCCCGGAATGGAAGGGCGACCTGCTGATCGGCTCGCTGAAGTTCGAGCTTTTGAGCCGCCTCGACCGCGACGCAAAGGGCAACATCCTGGACGAGGAGCGCATTCTCGACGGCGCCTTCGGTCGCATCCGCGACGTCAACGTTGCGCCCGACGGCTCGATCTGGCTTCTGACCGACGAAGGCGACGGAATGATCGTCAGGCTGTCGCGCGGCGACTAAAGCAATTCAAGGAAAAGTGTGCAGCGGTTTTCCGTCCGGAATTGCGGAAAACAAAGCGATAGAGAGATTCCGCGCTTCGAAGAAAAGCGAAATCTCTCTAGCGCCCGCGTGGTTTCAATGCGTCAGGCGGTGGTCGGGCTGCTCATCGCCGAGATCAGCAGGTCGGCATCAAGGTGAAAGTCGTTGAAGACGACCTTGCCGGCCGGATCGATGATAATGAACCACGGCGTGCCGCCGGTACGATAGTCCTGCATGACTGTCGGATAGTGTTCGCCCTCCGGCGGGACGTCGTGCCCGAACGGGATCATCAGCCTGTAGCGCGCCTGTTCGAGCTTCGGCTTGTCGTCGGTGTTGATGCTTGCACCCTCGAACACCGTCTGGATGGCGGCAAAACCGAACTTGTCGGCCGGCAATGCCTCGACCAGCCGCTTCAGCGTCGGAAATCCACGGGCATGGCATCCGGGACACCAGTGCTGGAAGCAGTAGAGTATCTTGCAGCCGTCGCTCAGGTCGGAAAGCCGCAGCGGCTGCCGGCGTCGATCCAGTTTCCGCCCCTGATCTCAGGGGCGCGACGCCCCAGGAGTCCGAGTTCCATGGCATCCTCCTAGACACGCTAAACCGTTCCGGACGCCTGCGTCAGCAAGGCGTCCGGTTGCAGTTCTTTGCGGTGACGTCGTCAGATCAGGCGGCGCTCGACCGGCGCGGCAGCTTCCAGCCCGGGCGGACGAAGTGGCAGGTGTAGCCGTTGGGATAGCGCTCCAGATAGTCCTGGTGCTCGGGCTCGGCCTGCCAGAAGTCGCCGGCCGGCGCCAACTCGGTCACCACCTTGCCCGGCCACAGTCCGGAGGCATCGACGTCCTTGATCGTCTCCTCGGCAATCTCCTTCTGCGCCTCGGAGGTGTAGAAGATCGCCGAGCGATAGCTCGTACCGCGGTCGTTGCCCTGCCGGTCCTTCGTCGACGGGTCATGGATCTGGAAGAAGAACTCCAGCATGCTGCGGAAATCCGTCTTCGACGTATCGAACACGATCTCGATCGCCTCGGCGTGGCTGCCATGATTGCGATAGGTCGCGTTCTGGACGTCGCCGCCCGAATAGCCGACACGGGTGGAGACGACGCCGGGAAGCCGACGGATCAGGTCCTGCATGCCCCAGAAGCAGCCACCGGCCAGAATTGCAGTTTCGGTTGTCATGCAACGTCTCCCTTGTTCACGAATAGCTTCACATAGTGCCCGAGGCCTTCGCTTTCGAGCTCGTCGACCGGCACGAAGCGCAACGACGCCGAGTTGATGCAATAGCGCAAGCCGCCAGCGTCGCGCGGGCCATCTGGAAAGACATGGCCGAGATGGCTGTCGCCATGCGTCGAGCGCACTTCGGTGCGCACCATGCCATAACTGCGGTCGCTGATCTCGACGACATTTTCGGCATCGACCGGCTTGGTGAAGCTCGGCCAGCCACTGCCGCTGTCGAACTTGTCGACGGAGGCGAACAACGGCTCGCCGGAAACCACGTCGACATAAAGGCCCGGCTCCTTTTTGTCCCAGTACTCACCGGCGAAGGGACGCTCGGTCCCATCCTTCTGGGTGACGCGATACTGCTCCGGCGACAGTGCCGAGACGGCGTCGGGATTCTTGTTGTAGGCCCTCATCATCTGCCCTCCATTTCGGTGATGAGTCAGAGATGGGTATCGGAGGGGTGCCTGCGCCAATGCATGTTGGCTATTGTTTCGATGCACCGGCTGAATGCGGCCAGCGATGCGAGCCGACCATCATGCGCAGATGGCGCAGTGCCGGCGCATTGCCCGATCCGCTGACCGAAACGAAGGACACCTGGCGCTCGAGATTCAGCCCCGATACCGGGCGCAGGGCCAGCCCCGGCACGATGGCGGAGAATTCGGGCAACAGGCAAATGCCGGCGCCATCGGCGACGGCCTGCTGCATCCAGTCCTCGCGTTCGGACTGCAGCCGCGGCTGCATCACCAGCTCGGCGTTCATGAAATAGTCGATTGCCTGGCTGCGAAAATCGCAGCCGAGCCGGTCGAGATAGCTTTCGACACCAATTTCCTCCGGCGGAACCATGTCGAACTTCGCCAGCCGATGGCTGCTCGCGCAAGCCAGCATCAGCCTCTCGCTGAACAGCTCGATCACCGACAGCTTCGGGTTGTCGGCGGGTTTGTCGGCGAGGAAGACGCCGTCCAGCGTGCCGGCCAGCAGCAGTCCCGACCCCATCTTCCCGTCGATTGGATGAAGCAGGATCTCCAGCATCGGCATCTCGCCGAGCGCGTGCGTGATGAACCGGCTGATTGGCGCCGGCGCCACCGAATGCGCAATCCCCAGATTGAGGCGCTCGCGCCGGCCCGAGATGCGACTGTTGACCGAAGCACGGATCCTGTCTTCGGCGCCGACGATGGCCGCGAACTCCTCACGGACATCGCTGCCGAGCGAAGTCAGCCGTGTGTCCTTGCCGTCCCGGTAGACCAGCGTGCCGCCAAGCTCATGCTCGAGCTTCTGGATCGCGCGCGTCAGTGTCGGCTGCGCGACACCGCACAATCGCGCCGCGTCGGTGAAGTTCAATGTTTCGGCAAGGGTCAGGAAGTAGCGGATCTGGGCGAGGTTCATGGCCCAACCCTAAGCAATTCCGGGAAAAATGTGCAGCGGCTTTCAGTCAGGAGTTGCGCAGAATGAAGGCCGCGCGACCTGCACTGCCGTCACCGCATTCGTGTCAAGGAAAAGGACCGGGCCAAGCCCGGTCCTTTGGATCATGTCATCGGCACAAATCAGCCGGCGCGCAGATAGGCGTCGATCTGCTCTTCCAGCATGCCGTATTCACGGCAACCCTTGCCACAGCGCTTTTCGATTTCCGACAGCTGCAGGCGGGCGGCCGCGACGTCGCCGAGCATCAGATGCGCCTCGCCCATATATTCGCGCACCAGCGTGTAGTCGGGGTTGTTGCGCAGTGCTTCCTGGTAGTAGCCGAGGCCGACGAGCACGCGGCCGGCCTTGCGGTGGGAATAGCCAAGATAATTGAGGATGCGCGGGTCGGTCTTGTCCTGGGCCAGCGTCAGAACCTTGATCGCCTCGTCATACTTGCCGTCCATGGCAAGCGCACGTCCGGCCGAATAGAGGCTGTCGTCGTCGATCATGCCGGCCTTGGGCGGTTCGCATTTCTTGGTCTTCTTGTTGTAGACCAGGCCATTGTCGCATTTCGGCTCGTCACCGCTGCTGCTTCCGCCACTGTCGGCCGAAAACACCGGCACTGCCAGCAAGGGCAGCGACACCATTGCACCTGCAAGCACTTTCACAAATCGGGTCTGCATCGCTACCTCCTAACATGCGCCCATCGACAGACTAACGCAGATCGAGCTGCTTTTCATCCCGCGCTGAAATCGCGTAGCGAACCGTTCATGCCCAGCTGCTAGCGTGGACGCGCGGAGGCTTGCGGCATGGACGAGATTGACGGCGACGGGCTGCTGCAGCACGACATACCAGCACCTGCCCTTCGCGTCGGCCTGGTCGCCATCGGTGCCTTCGTCGTCAGCATCGCCACCTGGGAGCTTTACCGTGGCGTCTGGCCGCTCAATGCCACGAGCCCGTTCTTCCTGTGCCTCATTCTCGGCGCCTGGTCCGTCGGCGTGCCGGCGATCTGGGGCGGCCTGACGGGGCCGGCGATCCATTGGACAGTCGGCTCCGGCCGCATCGAAATTGTCGAAGCGTCCGTTCAGTCAGGCCAGACATCACCTCTTCGGGCCCGACCAGATCGAACGGTTCGAAACCCGGAAATGCCCTGCCATGGAAGGCGCCAGCAACTGGCGCGTCACCATGACCGCCCGCGACGCCACGCTTCGACACCCGCGACTTCGGCACCCGCAACACCGCTGACGCTTTTCGCGAACGCGTCGGGGGCCTGTTCAACAGTTGACCGCCGCAGCGGCGCCTGCGACGACCTCCGGCAGGCCACGCCTGTCAGCCCTTCAGATAACCGTCGATCTGCTCCCGCAGCAGCCCGTACTCGCGGCAGTCGATGCCGCAGCGCTTCTCGATCTCCGACAGCTGCTGCCTGGCACCGGCAACGTCGCCGAGCGTCAGATGCGCCTCGCCCATATATTCGCGTACCGGCATGTAGTCGGGATCGTCGAGGATCGCCTCCTGGTAATAGCCGATGCCGACGAGGATGCGCCCGGCCTTGCGGTGCGAATAGCCGAGATAGTTGAGGATGCGGGCGTCGGTCTTGTCGTGCGCCAGCGTCAGCACCTTGATCGCGTCGTCGTACCGGCCGTCCATGGCCAGCGCCCGCCCAGCCAGATAGAGGCTGTCGTCATCGATCATGCCGGCCTTGGGTGGCTCGCATTTCTTGGTTTTCTTGTTGTAGACGAGGCCGGTGCGGCATTTCACCGGGTCGCTGCCGCCGCCACTGCCGCTGCCGCCACCCGTTCCGCCGCCACCACCGCCTCCTCCACCCCCGCCTCCGTCGGCGGAGATCACGGGAACGGCAAACAGCGGCAGCGCCACCAGCGCGCCGGCCAGAAGCTTCAGATATTGGCTATGCATGGCCACCTCCACCGATGCGTCCCCCGTCGAGGCAAACGCATCGGCTGAGCTCTTTCGTCCTCAGCCGCGGAAAATTAGTGCTGCCCCGCCGGCGATCAGCGCGAAACCCATGGCGTGGTTCCAGGTGAGGCCTTCCTTGAGGTAGAAGACCGAGAAGATGACGAAGACGCTGAGTGTAATCACCTCCTGCATCGTCTTCAGTTCCGCCGCCGTATAGACCTCGTGGCCGATGCGGTTGGCCGGCACCGCCAGCCAGTATTCGAAGAAGGCGATCAGCCAGGAGAAAATCACCGCCGCATAGAGCGGGGCCGCCTTGAACTTCAGGTGCCCGTACCAGGCGAAGGTCATGAACACGTTGGACGCAATCAGCATCAGCACAGGAAGAACCTTGGGCGAAAGCAGAAAAGCCATGGGGAATACCGCCTGGAGGGGGGAGGAAGGCGCGCTATATCCGCCTCTCCTAAAGTCATGTCAACCACGGCAACCCCGCCGCGAATATCGAGGCAGTGACGTCGCCGCCAAATGCGCTATCATCAGCCGGGGGGAAGGCAACAGGAGCACGCTCGTGCAGCAGCGGCGCGAAAAAGAGTGGGACCTGACCATTGGCCCGGACACCGTCCGGCTGTTCATCCTCAAAGCCAAGGCGATCAGCGCCGGCGTCAACGAAGACTATGAAGACGGCGCCGAGCACGAGGTCGAATATGACGGCGACACCCACGACAACCATCGCCATGATGGCCTCGCCGAGGAAGAGGCGGAAAACCTCACCGAAAAAGAGCTACGCGGGCTGATCGCCGACCTCAATGTCGACCAGGCTGCCGAACTGGTGGCGCTCGCCTGGGTCGGGCGCGGCGACTACGACGCCGCCGAATGGGCGGACGCGGTCGCCGAGGCACGGCAGCGCGGCAATCGTCGTACCGCCAAATACCTGCTCGGCATGCCGATGCTGGGCGACTGGCTCGAGGAAGGCCTCGAGGCCCTGGGCGCCTGAAGCATCGCTCGACACTTCCGCCAGATGACAACGCCGTCACCGAATTTGATCGCGCGGCAGCGTCCCCTCGGCAACCGCGAACGATCGACAACGTTGAGCGGCGATGCACACAGCCAAATCCCGCCTGCTTTCCCTGATCCTTGTCCTGCCGCTGGCGGCCTTCGCAGCGCCCCCGCACGGCTTTGCCGAAGCCAGCAAGGTCGAAGCAAGCAAGACGTCACTACCCAATCGAGCTCCGGTGCCACAGGCCGCACCCGTGCAGGCCATGCCCAAACCGCCCCCGGCTGCGTCGACACAAGCCGGGCAGGCTTTGGTTCCCACACCCGAGCCGCGTCCCGACGTTCCCGACCAGCGGCGAGCCCGAGAAATGTTCGGCCCGCCAATTCCTGAAGCGATGTCGAAGGCTGAAGCAATACCAACAACCGTCCCCATTCCGTCCTCGCGCCCGGATGGCCCCGAAGCACCACGTGGGCGAGAGACGTTTGGTCCGCCGGCGCCAAAGATGCTGCCCGACAAGCGTTCCTACGTCGCGCGGCCGGCTACGATGCCGATCGAGGAGACCGCCTGCCGCACGCGCCTGAAGGTGCTCGGCGCCGAGTTCGAGGAACAGGCGCCGCAAAGCGACGCCGACGGTTGCGTCCTGCCCTTTCCGCTCAAGCTGAAGCGTCTCTCGCGGTCCATCGACATCGAGCCCGACGCGATCATCAACTGTGCCACCGCCGAGACCTCCGCCCGCTTCGCCACGGAAGTCATCGCCCCTGCCGCGAGAACCGAGCTCGGCGAGGAACTGACCGTCGTCGGGCAGGCTTCGGCCTATGTCTGTCGGCCGCGCAACGGCACCCGCAAACTGTCCGAGCATGCCTTCGGCAACGCCCTCGACATTGCCCGTTTTACCCTGACCGGTGGCACGTCGGTCGAGGTCGAGCCGGCGCCGCCGGAGAAGAATGCCAAGTTCCTTGATGCTATACGCAAGGCGGCCTGCGGGCCGTTCAAGACGGTGCTCGGTCCAGGCAGCGACGCCGACCACGCCCGGCACCTGCATATCGACCTCGCCCCGCGCAAGAATGGCGGCACATTCTGCCAGTAGGCCTGCCCCGCCACCCACGCCGCAATTCTGCCCCAGCCGTAAACGCTGCCGCTGATCTTTCTTTTACCCTTGGCGGCTAGGCTTATTCCCTCAAGGGGACAGGAGCCTTCGCATGGCCGCAGATTCGCGCGCCACCATCCCGGTCGGATCGCCGCGAGCCGCGCGCCAGCGCGCGCTGCTGCTCGCCACGACCCTTGTCGCCGTCGGCCTCGCCCTCAGCTCATGCACATCGGGCGATGTGTTCGCGCTCCAGCCCGCCGTCGATGTCGGCTCCCAGACAGCGTCGCTCGGCCCCGTACAGGCCGCTCCTGTCATTGTCGAGCCGCAGTCCGATCCGGCGCTTGTCGCGCAGGCGGCGCCCATGATCGAGCCGACGCTCGACGCACAGGCCGCGCAGTTCGAGCAGATCCAGCCTGAAGCGCCACAGCCTGTGCAGACCGCCGCGCTCGCGCCTGCCCAGGGGCGCGGCATGCAGACGCTGGTGCCGTCCAACCCCTATATGGTCGCCTATCCCAAGCTCGACGATCCCTCCAACGAGCCACAAAGTGCGCCGATACGGCCTGCCGTCATGCCGGCCGACGAGGTTGACTGCCGCAGCGACCTGAAGAAACTCGACGTCACCTACCGCGACCTTCCGCCGATCCGCGACGGCGCCGCCTGCGGTATCGACTACCCGGTCAAGGTGTCGGCCATCGGCTCGGTGCAGATGAAGCCGGCAGCCGTCGTCACCTGCCAGATGGCGGCCAGTTTCGCCGCCTGGACCAAGCGCGACCTCGTCCCCTCCGCCCGGCTGCGCTATTTCTCCGGCGTCAAGACCATCCACCAGGGCTCGAGCTATTCCTGCCGCAAGATCGCCGGCACCCGCACCCTGTCAGAACATGGCAAGGGCAATGCGTTGGACATCATGCGCATCGAGCTGAACAGCGGCCGCGACATCGACGTCGAAAAGCCCGGCCTGTTCGCCTTCCGCACCCGCGGCTTCCTCAACACCATTCGCGCCGACGGCTGCAGCTATTTCAACACCGTGCTTGGCCCCGGCTACAATTACGACCACCGCAACCATTTCCACTTCGACATCAAGCAGCGCCGCAACGGGTACCGCGCCTGCCGCTAGCGTTTGCGCGCCACGTGCCATGAAGCCAGGCAAGATGCGCTTTACAAAAGACATCTCTAATACTTAATCTGCCGATGCAACCCATGATTTGTCCCGAGTTCAATGTCGCGCCACTGCTTTGGCTCGACCCATCGGCAGCGGGGTTTGATGCTACGGGGAAAACTGCACCGACAGGCGACCCTTTGGTTCATTGCGCTCTGCGTGAGCTATCTCGCGCTCGCCTATTTCGCGGCTCCTGAATTCTGGTCGCTCCGTTTCCTGCGCGACGGCCCCCGGCCTGAATCGCTGCTCACCACGACGGAACAAGGCATCCCGGGTGACCCGATCAATATCGGCCTCGTCGGCAGCGAGCTGGACGTGACCGCCGCGTTTGCCGCCGCCGGCTGGGATCGCGCCGACAAACTGTCGGTGAAATCAGCGCTGGAAATCGGCGAAAGCGTGCTGCTCGACCGGCCTTATGCCGACGCGCCCGTCAGCACGCTCTTGTTCAACGGCCGGCGCCAGGATCTCGCATTCGAAAAGCCTGTCGGCAAAAGCGCCGACGTCCGCCACCATGTTCGGCTGTGGCTGACCTTCACGCCCGGTGCCGACGGGCGCCCGACCTGGTACAGTGCGGCGAGCTTCGATCGCGGCATAGGCGTCAGCCACGACACCGGCGCCGTCACCCATCACATCGGACCCGACATCGATGCCGAGCGCGATTCGCTGATCGGCGATCTGACATCGGCCGGACGCATCATCGAGGTAAAGACGATGTCAGGCATCGGCCTGACCAAGGCCGGCCGCAATGGCGAGGGTGACCCCTATTACACCGACGGAAAGATGCTGATGGCAGTTCTGGTGCCTGACAGATAGCCCCAGCCTCGACCCGCTCTTGTGCCGCTGGGGAAGAGTATTTTTGCTGCCGTCTTTTCGAAAGGCCTTAAGCAATGCTATGCAGCGAGCATCATGTTATACGCTGAAATCGCTATCGTGGTCGTCCTCATCTGTGTGAACGGCCTTCTGGCAATGTCCGAACTTGCCATCGTTTCTTCCCGTCCAGCCCGCCTCAAGGCGATGATCGACCGCAACGTCAAGGGCGCCGGGCGCGCACTCGAACTCGGCGCAAACCCGGGCAAATTCCTGTCGTCGGTGCAGATTGGCATCACCCTCGTCGGCGTTCTCTCCGGCGCATTCTCGGGCGCCACGCTCGGCGAACGACTGAGCGGCTTTCTCGCCGCCAACGGCATGAGTGCCGGCGCGTCCAATGCGCTGGGCGTCGGCATCGTCGTTGCCATCATCACCTATGGCTCGCTGATCATCGGCGAACTCGTGCCCAAGCAGATCGCCCTGCGCGACCCCGAAGGCGTCGCCTCTCGCGTCGCCCCCGCCATGTCGCTGCTTGCCAAGGTCGCGCTGCCGCTGGTCTGGCTGCTCGACATTTCCGGCCGCTCGGTGCTCTGGCTTCTCGGTCAGCGCGGCGAGAGCGAGGAAAAGGTCACAGACGAGGAGATCAAGATGCTGGTCGCCGAGGCCGAGCATCATGGCACCATCGAATCCGACGAACGCCGCATGATCGCTGGCGTCATGCGCCTGGGTGACCGCGCCGTGCGCGCCGTCATGACCCCGCGCACCGAAGTCGACTGGATCAATCTGCAGGCCGAAGAGGCCGCCACCCGCAAGCTCCTGATGGAAACGCAGCACTCTCGCCTGCCCGCAGGCGAAGGCTCCGTCGACGCCATGGTCGGCGTCATCCAGACCCGCGAACTGCTCGCCTCGCTGCTTGCCGGCCGTGCTTTCGACCCGCGTAAGCATGTCCGCACAGCACCCATCGTGCACGATCAGGCCGACGCGCTCGACGTGCTCGCCACCCTCAAGCAGTCCGACGTGCCGATGGCGCTGGTCCATGACGAATATGGCCATTTCGAAGGCGTCGTTTCGCCCGCCGACATCCTTGAAGCCATCACCGGCGTGTTCCGCTCCGACCTCGACGAGGACGACGTCGACAACGCCGTCCAGCGCGAGGACGGCTCGTGGCTGCTCGCCGGCTACATGCAGGCCGACGAGATGGCCGACCAGCTCGGCATCGACCTGCCGGAGAATCGCGATTACGAAACCGTCGCCGGCTACCTGCTCTCGCATATGCATCACCTGCCCGCGACCGGCGAATGCGTCGACGCGCAAGGCTGGCGCTTCGAAGTCGTCGACCTCGACGGCCGCCGCATCGACAAGGTGTTGGCGTCGAAGCTGCCTGGCTGACAAAAAAGGCGGCTCGAGGCCGCCCTGAGAGTCGTTGGGAGGAAGCTGAGATTGCCGCTCAGGCAGCCTTGGCTTCTTCGGCAAGCACGTCGGCCTCGCGCGCGATCTTAAGCGCCTTGGCCCACCAGGCGATCTCGGCCACCAGCCCGTTCGCCGACTGGTTGAGGTGCTCGAAGTCGGAGAGTTGCTTCTCGCCCTGACGCACAGCCAGGAAGTCCGCCCAGACGATGTGCACGGCGGCCTTCGTCGGCGCCATCTGCAGTTCCACCGCATGCATGCGCAGCTGCTCGACGGCCCGCGCCCCGCCGACACCGCCATAACCGACGAAACCGGCCGGCTTCTTGTTCCATTCGGTGGCCGCATAATCGAGCGCGTTCTTCAGCACCGCGGTGGGACCGTGATTGTATTCGGCGGCGGTGAAGATATAGCCATCGAACTCGGCCACCTTCTTCTGCCAGCGCTGGGCAACCTCGTTCTGCGACGGCACCCAGGCGGACGACGCGACCTCGTCGAAAAAGGGCAGCGGGAAATCCCTGAGGTCAACGATTTCGACCTCGATATCGGCGTGGGATTTTGCGATCCTGGCAATCCACTCCACCGGCGTGTCGGCGAAGCGTGCGGCGCGCGTCGAGCCGACGACGATGGCGATCTTGGGTTTGGACATGGTAGGAACCTTTCGGGCGTGAGTATCTGGACGACACTGGTAACAAATGGATACCGACGCTATATAGGTGACTGAAAATCAACCGCACAAGGAGGCACTTTTTTGATACCGAGGCACCCGCACCGCACCGAGGATTGCCGCGCCGTCAGCGATATCCTGCAGCGCGTCGGCGACAAATGGACGGTGCTCGTCGTCGGCAAGCTCGGCGACGGTCCGATGCGCTTCAACGAGTTGCGCCACGCTGTCGGTGGTATTTCGCAGAAGATGCTGACCACCACCCTGCGCGGCCTGGAGCGCGACGGCTTCGTCACCCGCACCGTCTTCCCGACAATCCCGCCGCGCGTCGACTACGAGCTCACCGACCTTGGCCGCGAACTGCTGGTGCCGGTGTTCGCGCTCGGCGAGTGGGCGAGGCTCAACCAGGCCCGTGTCGCCGAAGCACGGATGAAGTTCGATACGACGGTGGAGTGACGCACGCGGCGGCATCTCCGCTGCTCGCCGCCCCAAAAATGAGAACCGTGGCAGCGCCGGATTTAGAGCCAGCGCATTGCATCCATGGGCAGGTGAAGTGCTGACATCGCCGGCGCACACGGCTCAAGCCTTGAAGGACGCGCGCCTACTCCGCCGGCACCGGCTTCGGCTTGCCCTGCCCGTCCAGCGCTACCATGATGAAATCGGCGTCGGTCACCTTCTCCATCAAATCCGAGAGATAGCGCTGTGCCCAGGCTTCGACCTTGAGCGTCATCGAGGTCCGGCCGACGCGGTCGACATGGGTGTAGATGCACAAAGTGTCGCCGATCTTCATCGGCTTGGCGAAGGCCATTTCCTTGACCGCTGCCGTCACGACGCGGCCGCGGGCACGCTCGGCGGCGCGGATACCGCAGGCAAGGTCCATCTGCGCCATGACCCAACCGCCGAAGATGTCGCCTGCGGCATTCGCGTCGGCTGGCATCGCCAGCGTCCTCAGCGTGAGCTCGCCCGTCGGCTGGCCATCGGCATACTGAACCATCGTCATTCTCCTCAACAATTCCTCCGTCCACCCGTATCTTCGCGGCATTCGCCGCGTCAACGCCGTATCTCTTGCATCGCCCGGTCGTATTTTTCACAGGCCATGCCGTAAGCGACGCCGAAGCCTGCGACTGAGGCGATAGTCTGACCGCATCGTGGAATTTCGACAGGCCGCCGACAGCATGCAGACGTTCGATTTCATTGTAGTGGGCTCGGGCTCCGCCGGTTCAGTGGTGGCCGAGCGGCTGTCGGCGAGCGGGCGCTTCTCGGTGCTGGTGCTCGAGGCCGGCGGCACCGACCGCCGCTTCTTCGTCCAGATGCCGCTCGGCTACGGCAAAACCTTCTTCGACCCCAAGGTGAACTGGAATTACGCGGCCGAAGCCGACCCCGGCCTTGCCGGCAACAAGGACCACTGGCCACGTGGAAAAATCCTCGGCGGGTCGAGCTCGATCAACGCCATGGTCTGGATCCGGGGGGCTGCCGAAGACTTCGACGCCTGGCGCGAGGCCGGCAATCCGGGCTGGGGTTTTGACGATCTCCTGCCAGCCTTCAAGGCGATCGAAGACAACCAGGCAGGCGGCACCGACCTGCGGGGCACCGGCGGTCCGATCCACGTCACCGACAACAGGAAGAACGTCCATCCGCTGACCCATCGCTTCCTGTCTGCCGCGCAAGCGGCCGGCCTGCCCTTGAATCAGGACTTCAATGGCGCGGCCCAAGAGGGCGTCGGTGTTTATCAAATCACCACCCAAGGCGGCCGCCGCATGTCGGCGGCGCGCGGCTTCCTGCGCCCGGCGATGAAGCGCGCCAACGTCACCGTCGAGACAGATGCACTGGTCACCAAGGTGCTGTTCGAGGACAAGCGCGCCTGCGGCGTCGAATATCTGCAGAACGGTGCCAAGCAGACGGCTCGCGCCGGGCGCGAGGTGATCCTGTCGGGCGGTTCGGTCAACACGCCGCAGTTGCTGCAGCTCTCCGGCATCGGCCCAGCAGCACTGCTCGCCGATCTCGGCATCGATGTGCTGCACGCAAACGAACATGTCGGTCGAAACCTGCAGGACCACCAGGGCATCAACTACACCTGGAAGGCCAAGGTGCCGACCCTCAACCAGCTGTTGCGCCCGTGGTGGGGCAAGGCACTGGCGGGCATGCAGTATCTTTTGCTGCGCTCGGGCCCGCTGTCGATGAGCATGAACCAGGGCGGCGGCTTCTTCCGCACCGACTTGAGCCGCGCCCGCCCCAACATGCAACTCTATTTCCAGGTCTTTTCCACCGTGCTGCCCAAGGCCGGCGAGCGCCCGATCCTGACGCCCGACCCCTTCCCCGGCTTTTCCATCGGCCTGTCCAATTGCCGCCCGTCGAGCCGCGGCGAGATCATGATCCGCTCAGCCGATCCGACCGTGCAGCCGCGCATCACCGTCAACGCCTATTCGACCAACAGCGACGTCGCCGAGATGCTCGACGCGGTCAAATTCCTGCGCCGCATCGCTGCGCAATCGCCCATCGCAGACATCATCGCAGAAGAGGTTTTGCCAGGCCCGTCAATCACTTCCGACGCCGACCTGATTCAGGATTTCCGCAAGCGCTCGGGCACCGTCTATCACCCGGTGTCGACCTGCCGCATGGGCCCGGATCCGACGAGCTCGGTTGTCGATCCCCGGCTGCGCGTCCACGGCCTCACCGGGCTTCGCGTCATCGACGCCTCGATCTTCCCCGACAACATCACCGGCAACACCAACGCCGCCTCGATCATGACTGGCTGGAAGGGCGCGCAGCTGTTGCTGGAGGATGCGGGGTGAGCAGTTTCCGATGTTGGCGCAGCCGCTCATCCTCACCCTGAGGGCTACGCCAAAAATCGACGATGTCACGCGACCGGGAGGACCATCGATGAAGATCACCGACGTCAAGACCTTCGTGGTCAACAACCCGCCCCCTGGCATCGGCGGCAAGTATTTCATCTTCGTCAAGCTCACCACCGACGGCGGCGTCGTTGGTTATGGCGAGGCCTACAACGCCACCTTCTCCGCCCATGTCACCGCGCGAATGATCGAGGACATGGCCGAGCGCTACCTCGTGGGACAGGACCCGCACGACATCGAAAACCTGTTCCGCCGCTGCTATTCCTCCGGCTTCACCCAGCGCCCCGACGTCTCAGCCATGGGCTGCTTTTCGGCGCTGGAAATGGCCTGCTGGGACATCGTCGGCAAGGAGGCCGGCAAGCCCGTCTACAAGCTGCTCGGCGGTCAGGTGCACGAGACGCTGCGCTCCTATACCTATCTCTATCCACACACCGGCAGCGTCCATACCGAGGACGTTGCTCCCAAGAACGTCTACAACGACCCCGACATGGCAGCCGAATGTGCAGCTCTCTATGTCGACCAGGGCTTCGACGCCGTGAAGCTCGATCCGGCCGGTCCTTGGACCGCCTATGACGGCCACCAGCCCCGCCTCATCGACATCGACCTGTCGGTGCGCATGCTGAAGGCCATCCGCGAGGCCGTCGGCACCCGTGCCGACATATTGTTCGGCACGCATGGCCAGTTCACCGCCTCAGGCGCCCTGCGCATGGCTCGCGCCATCGAGCCCTACGATCCCTTGTGGTTCGAAGAACCGGTGCCGCCCGACATGCCGGAGGTGATGGCCCAGGTCGCGCGCGGCACATCGATCCCGATCGCGACAGGCGAGCGGCTGACCACAAAATTCGAGTTCGCCCGCGTCATCGAAAACCGCGCCGCCACTATCCTGCAGCCCGATCTCGGCCGCTCCGGCGGCATTCTCGAGACCAAGAAGATCGCCGCCATGGCCGAGGCCTACCACATCCAGATCGCACCCCACTGCTATTGCGGCCCGATCGTCGGTGCAGCCAACATCCAGCTCGCCGTCACTCTACCCAATTTCCTCATCCTCGAATCGCTCAAGCAATGGGACGGCTTCCACGCCAAGCTGCTGAAAAAGAAGATCGAATGGCAGGACGGCCATGTCATCCCGTCGAAAGAGCCCGGCCTCGGCGTCGAGCTCGACGAGGCGGTGTGCGAAGCCAATCCATATGACGGTCCCCACCTGCACCTGCAGATGGTGCAGACCCCGCTGATGCCGTGAGGCGCGCGTGACCCAGCCCCTCGCCTACGCCTTCATCGGCCTTGGCCATCTCGGCGCCAATCTCGCGGCATGCCTTGTGCGCGGCGGCTTCGAGGTCGTCGTCTACGACCGCAACCCCGAAACCGTCGAGCACCTCGTTGCGCAGGGTGCCGCCGCTGCAAAAAGCCCTGCAGACGCGGCCGCCCGCGCCGGCAATGCCATCACCTGCCTGCCCTCGCCCAAGGCTAGCGAGGCGGTTCTGGTCGGCCCCGACGGGCTGCTGTCAGGCCTGCCCAAGGGCGGCACCTGGATCGAGATGTCGACAAACGGCCGCGACGAGATCCTGCGCCTTGCCGACCTGGCCACTGAGGCCGGCGTCGATACGCTGGAATGCCCCGTCACTGGCGGCGTGCATCTCGCTGCCGAGGGCAAGATCACTGCACTTGTCGGCGGCGACGCGGCGCTCTACGAGCGCCACCGATCGGCCATTGAGGCAATGTGCGCCCGCGCCTTCCTGATGGGGCCGATCGGCTCGGCGGCAGTGATCAAGGTCATCACCAACATGCTCGCCTTCATCCATCTCGTCGCCGCCGGCGAAGCGCTGATGCTGGCCAGGAAGGGCGGCCTCGACCTCGCCCAAGCCTACCACGCCATCGTGGCCTCCTCGGGCAACAGCTTCGTCCATGAGACCGAGAGCCAGTTGGTGCTCAACGGCTCCTATGACATTGGCTTCACCATGGACCTTGCCCTCAAGGACTTAGGCTTTGCGCTCGCCATGGCGCAGGAGGGCGGCGTCCCGCTCGACCTCGCCGCCCGCGTCAACACCATCTTCCAGCAGGGCAAGGTGGCTTATGGCGGCGACGCCTGGTCGACGATGATCGTCAAACTCCTGGAGGACGCGACTGCCACCGACCTGCGCGCGCCCGGCTTTCCGGCGAAGCTGTGAGGCTGACGTCTCTAAACCCTTCCCCTTGTGGGCAGGGTCGGCGCGTAGCGCCGGGGTGGGGTAGTCGAAAGCTCTGAGCCCAGCCAGCCTCCCTTCCGCCTCGCGGATCGGCCTCCCACAGGGGCGGGCAAACGCGTCTGGCACCGCCCCTTCTCGCCCCGGTTTGACACCCGCCCTCGGCTCGACTTACCTCTCGCCACCACCACCCGGGAAGGATTCTCCGATGCGGCCTAGCCTGCGCGCGAAAATACTCGACGTCTGCGCGCGCAAGATCGCCGCCAAGGGCCCTGATGTCGGTCTGTCCTTCTACGCCTTCTTCGCCAACAGGAACGACGACCCAGAGCTTCTGATGGAGGCCGCCGAATGGTGGATCAGGACCCAGAAGCTCGACCACTTCGAAAAGGCCGCCAAGATCGAGGCGATGGTCAGGGCGATGGACGCCTAACTTCCACCCCTTCAATTTCAGCGACTTACGCCAATCCCCGGACTCAGAATCCGAGCCCCTTGAATCAACACCTCACCTTCAAAGCCTTCGCCACCATCTCGTAGGTCGCCGGAATATGCCCGGGCGACTCGCCGTCGATATCGACGAGTGCGGCATTGGCGAGCGGATCGCCCAGCGGTTCGACCGTCACCTTGCGTCCGCGCAGAATGGTGATGGCGGGATGGTTGCGGTGGCGTCCGCCATAAAGCAGGCGCAGGTCGAGAATCAGCTTGAGCTTGCTCGCCGCGCGCAGGATGACGATGTCGAACAGCCCGTCATCGGGAACGGCATCGGGGGCGATCATCATGCCGCCACCGAAGAACCGCTCGTTGGCCACCGCCACGAGCGCCACCTTGGCCTCGACCGGTTCGCCATCGTCGACGGTGATGCGTACGTCCTGGAAGCGGTAGCGCACGAACTCGATCACCGTGCGCCAGAAGAACAGCGCCTTGGCCGGCACCCAGCGCTTGCGCCGGTCGTTGTTGACCGCCCGCACCGTCGCCCCCGACATGCCGAGACTGGCGATGTTGACAAAATGTCGGCTCGCCAGCCGGCCATGGTCCTCGACGAAGGAGATACGGCCAGCGTCGATCAGACGGTCGCTGCCCTCGGCAATGCGCGCGATCGCCGAAGATATTTCGACGGGAATGCCCATACCGCGAGCAAAGTCGGAGCCGGTGCCGCAGGGCAGCACGCCGAGAATGGCCGCATCGCCGGTTTCGGCCTGCATCTGCAAAAGCCCGTCGGCGACCTCGCTGATCGTGCCGTCGCCGCCCGCGGCGATGACCAGTTCGCAGCCAAGCGCCACCAGGTCGCGGGCAAGAACCGCGCCGTCGCCCGGCTCGGTCGTCTCGCGAAACTCGACTTCGCCGAAGCGCTGCGTCAGCGCTGCCGCAACCTCGGTCCAATGCGTGTCCAGTCTGCCGCCGCCGGCCACCGGATTCCTGACGACGCCGACTTTCACGAACGCACCCTCCCCGGCAGCCAACGCGCCGCCGCCTCCGCCTTATTGTTAGCCGCAGAGGCAAATGCGCAAGGGAAAGGTTGCGAAGTTCACATCCTGTCGGCCGCCTTGGCGGAAGAACATGTCGCCGGATGGCTACAACGCTGCCGCGCATGCATAACGCCACCGTCATGCCATGATTGCGGCCAACTGGCGCCGCGATCGGAGCGGAGAAATCGCGGCGTCAACAATCCTTGAGGATTCGGACCGTGATCAAGTCTGCCCTTGTCGCCATGACCATCGTCGGTTGCGACTGCGACGCCAAGCTTTGCGAATATATCGGCGAGACGCCGGCACAGTGGACGTCAGTCGCCGACTGCGAGGCGGCGATGAAGAGCCGCATCCTGCGAGAAGGCAACCACGCCTATCCGTTGGTGACCGGCATCTGCCGCACCACGGTATTTGCCGAGCCGCAGTTGGCATCGGCCCCGGCCGAAATCAAGGAAGCCGAGCCAGCCGAGCGGACCACCGTTGCCGGCATCGTCGAAGGCGGACGCTCGGTCCTCTATCGCACCGCCAATGGCTATGCGCTGGCGCGCAGCGGCCTCAGCGATGCCGCCGCCGGCACGGTTGCCGCAGCAAAACGCTCGTCGAGCTGGCTGGCGGCCAATATCGGCTTCTGAGCCGACCGTCCGGCGGCATGAAAAATAGCCGACCTCGGGAAGAGGCCGGCCATAGTTTGGTTCTGCGTCTTGGAAGGTCTCAAGAACGTCACCCACCCCGCCGGGCGCATGGCAGTGCCGGCAGGGCGGTTGTGCAGACGGCCGTTACGAGGCCGCTTCGATCGCGGTCACAGCACCTGTCGTGTCGTCCACTGTTACCTTGACCTTGGCGCCGGCGGCCAGGCCGTCGACCTTGAGGGTTTCGGGGATGACATAGGTCTTGCCGTCGTCGAGCGTGATCGAGCGTGTCGCCGGATCGACCGACTGGACCGTGCCCTGGACCTCGGCGGCATAGGCGGCACCGATGAAGGCGAGCGAAGCGACGGTCGTTGCAAGGATCTTGTTCATGTCTGGTACTCCCGTTCAGGTCTGTCCCGGCTGGTCCTGCCCTCGTAGCAAGGCCCGCCGAACGAGATGGAGACTGACCTGCGGAATGGTCCGACGCAAATCACGAAGCGTGAAATTATCGAACGTAATCATAGGCTTATTTCCGCCGCATTTGACCGCAACCGGCACATGTCTGGATGCTTCGCCATCACCCCGATCTCGCCCTAGCCCTTGCCAGCCATACGCTGACCGGCGTCACACCGCCGTCATCGCGCCGCCACCCCAAGGTCCGATTCCGGAATGGCCGATCACGAAACGCCGTTCGACATCGGCGTGGACAGATTTTTTCCGCGCGGGCCGCCACCCTCCCGCGACGTTTTGCGCCGTCGTTTCGTTGGTCCAGCTCGCCCGGTTGCCTTCACAGCAGCCGGTGATTCTGGCATAGCTCGCGCCGCACGATTTGTGCTTTTGGGAAGCTCCCGTCTTGAACCCCCTGTTTGAAATCGTCGGCGCCGTCGCCGCCATCCTGACCACTTTGTGCTGGTTGCCGCAGATCATGAAGATCCTGCGCGAGCGCAAGACAAGCGACATCTCGCTCGGCACCAACGCCGCACTCGCCACCGGCATCTCGCTGTGGATCGTCTACGGCATCGCACTCGGCTCGCTGCCGGTCATCGTGTCCAACATCGTCACGCTGGTTTTCATCCTCGCCATCGTCGGGCTCAAGCTCCGCTTCGGCTAGCGGATCGGCCCGAATACCGGATTCGGATTTCGGAAAGCACGATACAGCGCTTCAAGGTATTGGAGCATTCTTTTGCGCGTCCGTACGGACGCGCGCCGCTCCAACCGCGCCCTACGACCCGATTTTGCGCACCAGCGAGGCCGTCGCCAGGATCGTCGCCATGTCGGCGATCATCGGCTCGACATGCACCTTGTAGTCGAGAGCCACATCCGACGCCGGCAGCTCGAAAAAATCCTTCTGGTGTGGCAACAGCAGAAATCCGCTCGTGCCCGACAGCGCGATCCGCGCCGGCTCGCCCGGCCATGCCTCCTTGAGCCAGGTCAGCGCCTGCGCCATCTGCCCCGACACCAGCGGCTGCGCAGCCTCGACATTGTCGCTGCGGAACTCGTAGGCCATATCAAGGTCCTGGACCCCCGACCGGAGTTCCTTCAGGCCACTGCCAAAGAGTTCGCCGAAAAAGCTCAGGACCGCATTGGTCCGGATCGTTGCGACCAGCGTACCCTCAAACGGCTTCTTCAGTCCAAACGCCACGATCACGCCCTGAAAGGTCGTGGAGTCGTGCTTTTCCGCCCGTTGCGTGAGCAGTGTTTCGTACAGCTCGAAATCGAAACCATCGTAATTGCCGGAAATGAAATCATCGATCTCGAGGTTGTTGTACTTGCCAACCGTAGATTCCGGTAAGTTGACAAAGGACGGTGGCGTCGCGCCCCGTTCATGGCGCATATTTTTGATGAAGCCGAAGACGATCGGCAGCAGCTTGTTTCGAAACGATGCGTTGGCGGCTTCGAGCGGCCGCATCGCACGGAAATAGGCGAAGAACGCAGCGATGAAGCCCACGACATAAAGATAGACATGCGGCGTCGACAGCCACTGCTCATTGAGGTCGGCTATGAAGTTGAAGATCAGCGCCAGAACCAGAACTGCAACGATCACGCCGCCGAGATAGAGGGGCACCCGCCACACCGTCGAAAGCCTGATCGCATTGCGCTCGGCCTGATAGGCTTCGAGGTCCTTCTTGATGCCCGCGGTCGTCGCCTCGTCGGGCATGAAACCAGCTGCGCTCATATGTGCCCCCATGGCGCGCCGAGATCGTGCCGCCCACTTACCGGATGATAGCGGCTTTTCGCCAAATGTCGCGGCGTAAACAAGGAGATGCAACGGTATCCGGACTCAGCTGGTGAGGCTGGCGGCAGCGGCTCCGTAAACCGCCTGCCAGCGCGCCCGCACTTTCGTTCCAAGCTCGCCGTCGACCTTGTCGAGCGGCACCATGCTCTCGTGCGCGCCGTCGCGCTGGCGCATGAACGGCACCAGCCGGTAGCTTGCAATCTCGCCACGCGTGTGAGCGTCGGCGCTGACATCGACGACGAGGATCGCGCCGATCCGTCCCGGCCAGGGCTGCCGCGCCAGCGCCGTGCCGAGAAAATCGCCCAGGCCGTAGGCCACCAGCGTGTCGTCGGCGCGCGCCATCGGCTGCACGACATGGGCGTGATGCCCGACAACGAGCCCGACACCCAGCTCAGCCAGTCTCCGCGCCCAGCCACGCGTGACGACGCGCGGAAAATGCCGGAACTCCCAGTCCCAGTGCGGCACCGCGCAAACGAGATCGGCGCCTTCTGCGCCCGCTAACCCGTTGCCGGCCGCGGCAAAGAAGTCATCGGCCATGGCCACGCGCCCAGCGAAAGCCTCCGCGGGCGCATTGCGCCACTGCGTGAATGCGACGAGCCCCAGCGTCAACGAGCCGGCTGCCACCTTGCTCACCTCGGTGGTCGTCCCGATAGTCGCAATGCCAAGCCTGCCCAATGCCGCAAGCGTCGCATGATAACCGTCTGCCCCCTGGTCGAGCACATGGTTGTTGGCCAGCGACAGCACCAGCCGCTCTGGCGCGATGGCAGCCGCCGCCAGCGTTCCGGTGAGAAATTCTTCGGTCATCGCATGATGCGTTCCAAGCCGCGTTCCCAGCCGCGCGCTCGGCCGCTCCACGACAGGGCTCTCGCAATTGCCGACCACCAGATCGGCCGCGGCCAGGAGGGCCGTCAGCTCGCGGTCGAAAATCGGCGGCTGTTTGTTGGCGACGGCGGAAATGTCGCCGACGAATGCCAGGCGCACGCTCTGCCCGGGCTTGGGCAGGAAACGCACCTGATCAGGCAGATAGCCCGGACCGTTACGCCGCAGCGACGGCCTGATGAACCGCGCTGGCCAGGAGATCTTGTAGGAGAAAGGATAGTTGGACACGCCACGCCTGAAATTGACTGCGGCCACCCTAGCAGCTTTTCATTGCGTACAGCTGGCGCTTTCGGCCGGCCGTTACTTTTGCCGCCGCTTCTTGCTCGAGCGGCCGATGGCCAGGCGATAGATTCTGTCGATCTCGCCGACGATCCGCTTGGGGTCGAGCTGCCGTGCGATCTCCTGTCGCCCCGCCTGCCCGACGGCTCGACGCTGCGTCGCGTCGCGCAGGTCGAGTGCTGCCGCCGCCATGCCATCGACGTCGCCGACGGCGAAGCTCTGCTCCCTCGGCAAGAGGTCGACCATGTTGCCGACCCGCGTCGACAGAACAGGTAGCCCGGCCGCCATCGCCTCCAGCGGCGCGATCGGCGCCTGCTCGTCGCGCGAGGTCATCAGAAACAGGTCGAAGGCCGGCAGCAGCTCGAGCGCGTCGTTCCGCAGTCCCGGCAAATGGATTCGGCCCGTGAGCTCAGGCGCCGCGATCGCCGCGTCCCACTCAGCCATGATGTCGTTGCCCTGATTTGTCGAGCCGATGACCAGCAGTTCGGCGTCGACATCCTCGTCCAGCAGCTTGCGCAGCACGCGCACCATGTCGATCTGGTTCTTGCGCCCGCCGAGTTGGCCGACCGAGCCGATCAGGAACGCCTCGTCGCGAATACCGAGGGCAGCGCGAGCCCGCGCCCGCGAGGCGACCGACACCGGCTCGATCCGGCCGACGTCGAACATGTTGGGCAGCAGGTGGATGTGCCGGCGCGAAACCAGCCAGTGCTTGACGTAATAGTCCACCGTCCACTGGCTCAGCCCGATGACCTCATGGGCAAACAGCCATGGCAGCTGGTACTGGCGCGCATGCGCCGTCATCACGATCGGCGTGCCGGCCGCGCAGCGGAACACCAGCCCGAACTTGTTGCCGCGGCTGCCATGGCAGTGCACCACGTCCTCGCCCCAATCGCGGATGGCATAGCCGACGCGGCGGATTTCCCTGGGCGTCGTGGCGAAGTTCGATCCCATCATCCGGACCGGGCCGTCGAAATGCTGATGCTCGATCCACGAACCCAGCGAATGCACCAGCATCACCTCGTGCCCGGCGTCGAGCTGGGCCTGGATCAGGATCCTGGAACTGGTGGCGACGCCATTGAGCGCGCCATGGCCGACAAGATGCGCGATCTTCATAGCGCCGATGTCTGCTGCGGAAAGTGGATCGGAAAGGTCATCTGGCGTCCGGGTCAGGAACTGAGTGCACGCTCTCTAACATCCCGCGACGATCAGGCAAACACGGCTTATGGACGCCACCTCGCCGCGCCCCCACCTCTTGCCGCCTTGTTACCCAGGCATAAAGCATGATGCCTTCAGCACACTGGCGCGCGCAACAATTGCCAGTAATCTCAAGCAGTTCGCAATGAACCGGGTCTGGAGGGACTGTCCATGATGCTTCGAAGACTTGCCACCACTGCCGCCTTGCTGGCCGGGTTGATGGCGTTGCCTGCCGGTGCGATCGCCGCCGAAGCCTACACCACCGGCAACGTCAACGTCCGCAGCGGCCCCGGCACTGGCTATGCCAGGGTCGGCATGCTCTACGAGGGCACGCGCGTCGACCTGCGCGGCTGCGACGGCAACTGGTGCAACGTCTACGGCCCGCGCCTGCGCGGCTGAGTCTCGGCCAACTATCTCGACGAATATGTCGGTCGTCCGCCGGCCGTGGTCGTCGCGCCCACCATCATCGTGCGGCCACCGCACTGGAATCGCCCTCCTCACTGGAATCGCCCGCCCAAGCCACGGCCGCCAAGGCCACGCCCGCCCGGCGCCAACTGCAAGATCGCGCCCGGCTTTCCCTGCCCAAGGTGACAACCTCCTGACAGCCTGATGTCAGGAGCCGAATTACCTCTCCATGCGGGTGCCGGCTTTCCGGCATCCGCGCCCTTTCCATTTTTGCCGAGACCGCCCATATTTCGCTCATGGCCAAATCTCCTGACAAGAAATCGCCCGCTTCGGGAAGCGACAACCGTGCCACACAGCGCAAGCGCGGCGGCAATGGCGTAACCGACTTCCTCGACGCTTCCGAGCCGTTGCATCGCCCCGGTTTCGGCGAAGCGCCGCAGGCCGCGTTCTCGGGCGCACCGCTGTCCGGTTCGATTTCGGATTGGGCCGAAGAGATTGCCCGCGAGGCTGAGAAGCCCCAGCCCAAGGCCAAGAAAATCCCGGAGAAGAGCTCGGCCCCGACCCGTTCGGCGCGTGGCACCTCGATGGGCGGTGCTGCCTCCGCCAAGGAGCGTGCCGCCGCCGGTCTCAACCCTGTCGCCGGCCTCGACATTTCGTTGGAGGACGCGGCGTCGCTGTCCAACTCCGGCGTCACCGCCACCGTCGCGGCGCTCTCGGCCCTGATCGAGAGCGGCAACCCGCTGCACAAGAACGGCGAGATCTGGGTTCCCCACCGCCCCGCTCGACCGGAAAAATCCGAAGGTGGCATCCAGATCGTCATGCAGTCGGAATTCGAGCCGGCCGGCGATCAGCCGACCGCCATCAAGGACCTCGTCGAGGGCGTCGGCAATGCCGACCGCACCCAGGTGCTGCTCGGCGTCACCGGCTCCGGCAAGACCTTCACCATGGCCAAGGTGATCGAGCAGACGCAGCGCCCGGCGCTGATTCTCGCGCCCAACAAGACGCTGGCAGCCCAGCTCTATGCCGAGTTCAAGAAGTTCTTCCCCGACAACGCGGTCGAGTATTTCGTCTCCTATTACGACTACTACCAGCCCGAGGCCTACGTCCCGCGCACCGACACCTATATCGAGAAGGAATCGACCATCAACGAGCAGATCGACCGCATGCGCCATTCGGCGACGCGCTCGCTGCTCGAACGTGACGACGTCATCATCGTCGCCTCGGTCTCCTGCATCTACGGTATCGGCTCGGTCGAGACCTACACGGCAATGACCTTCCAGATGCAGGTCGGCGACCGCCTCGATCAGCGCCAGTTGCTCGCCGACCTCGTCGCCCAGCAATACAAGCGCCAGGACATCAATTTCGTCCGCGGCTCGTTCCGTGTCCGCGGCGACACCATCGAGATCTTCCCCGCCCACCTGGAAGACTCGGCATGGCGCATCTCGCTGTTCGGTGACGAAATCGATGCCATCACCGAGTTCGATCCGCTCACCGGCCAGAAGACCGGCGACCTCAAGTCGGTCAAGATCTACGCCAATTCGCACTATGTGACGCCGCGGCCGACCTTGAATCAGGCCATCAAGTCGATCAAGGAAGAGCTGCAGCATCGCCTGCAAGAGCTTGAAAAGGCTGGCCGCCTGCTTGAAGCCCAGCGCCTGGAACAGCGCACCCGCTTCGACCTGGAGATGCTGGAAGCGACTGGCTCCTGCGCCGGCATCGAAAACTATTCGCGCTATCTCACCGGCCGCCGCCCTGGCGATCCGCCGCCGACGCTGTTCGAGTACATCCCCGACAATGCGCTCGTCTTCATCGACGAAAGCCACGTCACCGTGCCCCAGATCGGCGGCATGTACCGGGGCGACTTCAGGCGAAAGGCGACGCTGGCCGAATACGGCTTCCGCCTGCCCTCCTGCATGGACAATCGGCCGCTGCGTTTCGAGGAATGGGACGCCATGCGCCCGCTCTCGGTCGCCGTGTCGGCGACGCCGGGCAACTGGGAGATGGAAGAGGCTGGCGGCGTCTTTGCCGAGCAGGTCATCCGCCCGACCGGCCTTATCGACCCGCCGGTCGAGGTGCGTCCGGCCAAGAATCAGGTCGACGACGTCGTCGGCGAGATCCGTGCCACCACCCAGGCCGGCTACCGCACGCTGGTCACTGTGCTGACCAAGCGCATGGCCGAGGACCTGACCGAATACCTGCACGAGAACGGCGTCCGCGTCCGTTACATGCACTCCGACATCGACACGCTGGAGCGCATCGAGATTCTTCGCGACCTGCGCCTTGGCGCTTTTGACGTGCTGGTCGGCATCAACCTTTTGCGCGAAGGCCTTGATATTCCCGAATGCGGTTTCGTCGCCATTCTCGATGCCGACAAGGAGGGTTTCCTCCGCTCGGAAACCTCGCTGATCCAGACCATCGGCCGCGCGGCTCGAAACGTCGACGGCAAGGTCATCCTCTACGCCGACCAGATCACCGGCTCGATGGAGCGCGCAATGGCCGAGACCACGCGCCGTCGCGAAAAGCAGATGGTGTGGAACGAAGCCAACGGCATTACGCCAGAGAGCGTCAAGTCGCGCATCTCCGACATCCTCGACTCGGTCTACGAGAAGGATCACGTCCGCGCCGACATCTCGCAGTTCACCGACGGTGCCGGTGCCATGATGGGCAACAATCTGAAGGCCCATCTCGAAGCGCTCGACAAGCAGATGCGCAACGCCGCCACCGACCTCGATTTCGAGAAGGCCGCCCGCATCCGCGACGAGATCAAGCGCCTGCGCGACATGGAACTCGCCATTTCGGACGATCCGCTGGCGCGCGAGGTGGAGGGCCAAAGCCCCGCTTCCGGCCGCGAGAAAGGCAAGCACAACAAGGGCGTCGCCAAGCACCGCACGGTCGAGGAACAGGAGCGTTTCCGCAAGCTGGACGAGGCCCGCGCCGCCGAGGAAGCGGCCAAGGCTGCCCGCCCGAACCTGTTCCGCAAGCCGAAGCTCGACGAGATGGGCGCCGACGGTACGGTTCCCGCAGGCAAGTCGCTGTTTGCCAAGCCTCACATCGACGACATGGGACCAGGCACCGACATGACCACGCCCGCCGGCGCGGTCTCGCGGTCGCTGTTCAAGAAGCAGTCGGCCGCCGAAGCCCACGGCTCCGATTACGGCGTCCCTGACGACGGCAAGTCGCTGTTCAGGAAGAACGACCTCGACGAGATGACCGTCCGCCGCACTGAAAAGCCGGTCGAAGGCGTCAAGCCGATCAAGCGCGCCAAGATCGGCGCCGGCTCCTACGAGGATCCGGCCGAAGCCGCGCGTGCGAAAAAGAAGCCGGGGAAGTCAGGACGGCCGGGGAAGTGAGCAAGCGCAGTTTCACTGCCGGCGACAAAGAACCATAGCTAGCACGGCTCATTGTCCTGATGCTCATCCGGTCGATGCCGCACCAGCCAATCGATATTGCCGCGCGAGATGCAGAGATCCTTCAAGGCGGCATCGTCCAGGCGCGACAGTCTCCGCGCAGCACGCCATTCGCGTAAGGTCGACGCCGCCGAACTGACTGATACCAGGATGGCGCGGGCGAGCATGCCGCCATAGGGGGTCTTGCCTTGATTTTCGATCATGGTCGTCATGGCCGGTCTCCAGGGAATGGGAACAGGCTAGCGACCCGACTGGCATAATGGAAACGAATGTATATTATGGCCTCGATAAGAGGTTCTTATGCCAAACAACATCGATATCGCGTTGCTGAGAGCATTCCTGGCCGTGGTCGACACCGGCGGGATGACCAGTTCGGCCAAGGTACTCAACCTCACACAGGCAGCCGTAAGCCAGCAGGTGAAGCGGCTCGAAGACTGTTTCGGCTGCGCCCTCTTCGAACGCGACCGCAAGGGCCTGAAGCTGACGCCAACGGGCCAGCGCCTTGTCGTTCAGGCGCGCCGCCTTGTCCGCAACAATGACGAGGTCTGGTCGGCGATGAACGAAGCCGAATTCGAGGGAGAAATCCGTCTCGGCATGCCTTCCGATTTCGTCCGCTGCTTCGGCGCACCGATCCTCAGGCAATTCGACCAGGCTTGGCCCCGCGTGCGGGTGTCCCTTGTCTGCGGCTCAAGCCAGCGCCTGCTTGAAAAGCTCGACGGCGGCGAAGTCGACTTGACCTTCGCGGTGGAGAAAAAATGTGGCCACAATGGCGAGACGCTACTATCTGACCCACTGGTCTGGGTCGGTGCCAAGGGTGGCCAGGCCTTCGAACGCGATCCCCTGCCGATATCGACGGACGACGAAACCTGTTTCCTCAGGCCCTTCGCGCTCAAGGCTCTGGCAGACCATGGGCGCGTCTGGCGCTGGGTCTGCGAAGACAGCAATTTCGATCCCATCCTGGCGACACTCGACGCCGATATTGCGGTAGCACCGCTGCTGGCCTCGACCATACCGCCGGGTTTTGAAGTTCTGGGCGAGCGGCATGGGCTGCCGTCCTTGCCAAGCTTCTGGATCAATCTCTATCAGCCGCATGCTGGGCCGACGCGCCTCTCGGCAGAATTGGCAGTGCACATACGCGACGTGGTCGGCACCCGTTCGCAGTTGGTAGCGTGATCCAGGTCGTTGTTTGCAACGGAGCCGCACGCTTTCAGCCTACTTCGGCTCCGATACAAAAGAATCTCGCCGACCATGTCGGATGTGGCGGTCGCCGCTCGTCCTTGCAGTGAGGCATCGGCCGACGGCGGCTACGGATGTCCTGAAATGCGCCACCGCAAGTGGCAATCGGCTCAAGCGAGGAACGGAGACAACTGATGTCGGAAGCTCAAGCATACCCTGCCCCGAAGGTCCTTGGTGGCCTGATCGCCTACTTGCAGGTCGACGGCGCCTTCAAGGCGGCCGAGTTCTACAAACGTGCCTTCGGCGCCGAGCAGGTCTTCGCCTACCCCGCCGATGAGCAGGGCCGGACCATGCACTGCCACCTCTACATCAATGGCTCGTCGCTGATGCTGAACGATGCTTATCCCGAACACGGCCATGCGCACGAGAAGGCGCAGGGCTACGTCATGCAGCTCATCCTCGGCGACGACATCGATGCCTGGTGGAAGCGCGCCGTCGATGCCGGCTGCGAAGTGGTCGTGCCGCTCGACATCATGTTCTGGGGCGACCGCTGGGGCCAGCTGCGCGATCCGTTCGGCGTCGCCTGGGCGATGAACGCGCCGGTCAAGCCGGCCTGACAGTCCTAAACCACGCTGCGCGCCGCCAAGGCGCGCAGCGACCTACCGGTCGTGCGTCTCGCCCGACAAGGGTGTCGCCAGCATCGACGGACGTTGCTCGAACGCGTCGAACCAGGCCGTCAGCCGCGCCCGCCCGCGAAACGACGGAAGCTCGCGAAACGCCATCCACGACAGCGCCGTCGCCACCGCGATGTGCCCGACATTGAGCGGCGCATCGGCATCGATGGCACCCTCAAGCCAGTCGTAGCTCGCCTCGATCTTGTCGCTGTAGCCCTCGGCAAGGGGCTGATAGCGCAGATGCTCGGGCCGCCGTTCCGTCTCCCAGCGCAGGCCGATGCGCGCCTGCGCCAGCCCCTGCGCCACTGCCTGCAGCCGCAGGGCCCGCCAGCGCGCCTCGCCCGCCTCAGGAATCAGCTTCGCACCGTCATGCAACGTGTCGAAATAGGCGCAGATGACGTCGGAATCGAAGATCGGCTCGCCGCCGTCGCGCAAAAGCACCGGCACCTTCCCGAGCGGGTTTTCGGCGTAGACACGCGCATTGCGCAGGGTCGGGCTTGTCTCGTGGTGGATCACCTCCAGCCGGTCGACGATGCCGGCCTCTTGGGCGAACACCAGCGCCTTGCGGGCGAAAGGCGAATGCGTCTGGTAAAAAAGGATCATCGTTTTCCCATGCAGGCTGGCGCCAGTTAGCTACGCCGTTCTAGCCTGCACGCAGCGAGAATTGCGCTCTCATTGGCGCACGCTGGCGCAACTTCGTTGCACGCCTGCCTGCCGTTTCGATACGTTTCCGCATATGGCAACAGGCCGCTTCGTCCCTATGCGATTCATATAAAGCAGCCCGCTTCCCTCTCTCGAATTCACATGGCGCGGAGGACTATCTCTTCCGTCATGAAGCCGGAAACCATCGCAGCCCTGATCGACCGTGTCGCCGACGTCAGGATCCTCCGCGAGCACCACGTCTGGGCAGCCGCCGAAATTCTCGGCTTCGATGACCTCGACAGCACGATGCGCCGCAAGTTCAGGGCGCTGATGGAAGCCGACGCGCTGCTCGACGCGGTGCTGTTGCTTGCCGCGAGCGCCGACCCGCCGAGATCGGTCGGAAACGTCAGGAATCAGAGAGGACACTGGGTCTGTACCGTGCGCTGCGACGCAGCCGGCAACAGACGAACCGCCACGGCCGAACACGCCGATTTCGCCGCCGCCGTTCTTGCGTCACTGCTGGCCAGCCTCCAGCAGCCGACTGTGGCGCACCGCCACCGCCCCCCTTCCCACCAGCATGATGGATCTTCCAGCCATGAACACCAACGCCACGCACAATGACCAGCTTCGCGGTCGCCTTTTCGGCGCCATTTCAGCGCTGCCCACACCTTTCAGGGACGGTGAAGTCGACCTGAAAAGCCTCGCAGCTTTTGTCGACTGGCAGATATCAGAAGGCATCAACGGCCTCGTTCCCTGCGGCACCACGGGCGAAGCCCCGACGCTGTCCTGGCATGAACGCATCATGGTGATCCGCAAGACGGTCACAGTGGCGAACGGGCGCGTTCCGGTCATCCCGGGCACTGGTACCAACAGCACCGAATCGACGATCGCATTCACCGCCGCGGCGCGCGATTTCGGCGCCGATGCCGTGCTGGTCGTCACGCCCTATTACAACCGGAGCCAGGCCGGCATCGTCAGGCATTTCGAGTCCATCGCCGCCAAGGTCGACACTCCTATCATCGTCTACAACGTGCCGGGCCGCACCGGCGTCGACCTGACACCTGCCACCATCGAGCGGCTGGCCGACATACCCAACATCGTCGGCTTCAAGGACGCGACCGGCGACCTGTCGCGCCCAATGGCGTTCGCCCAAAGGTTCGGCGAGCGCTTCGTCTGGCTGTCCGGCCACGACGCCACCGCCTTCGGCTTCAACACCATGGGCGGCAGTGGCACCATCTCGGTGGTTTCCAACATCGCGCCGCGCCTGTGCGCTGCCATGCACAACGCCTGCCGCATCGGCGACCCGCACGCCGCCCGCGTCATCAACAACCGCCTGCGCCCGCTCATTGCGGCACTCGAACTGGAAGTCAACCCGGTGCCGGTCAAGCATGCGCTTCACCTGATGGACAAGATGGCATCGGACGTCCGGCTGCCCCTGGTCGAGGTCGAACCGAATACTGCATCCGCTATCAGCGACAACCTGTCGGTGCTCGACGCGCAGGCCCGCCCCTCGCGCGCGCTCCGTTCCGTCCGGATGGCCGCCCGCGCGGCCCCCAACGCCAGGCATTTATGAGATTTGAATTTCTTCGTCCCGCGCCGCCAATCGAATTCATATGGCGAGGGCATCACATCGTGAAATGCAACGAACCTCTCGAGAGACGGCAGCACCGTTCCCGGGAACTTCAAGAAAGGCACGACATCATGGGTACTCTTGCTCGCGACATCCATCCGGCGCTTCACGCCCACCGCTTCATGGTCGGCCGCGACCCGCAGGGGCGCTGGGTCGTCAGCGACGAACTGGGCATGGTCGGCGGCATCTTTGCCGACAAGGATTCGGCGGTCCGCTTCGCCCTGGCCGAAAGCGACCATATGCCGGGCGCGGTATTCTGCGCGCCTTGCGAGGTCACGCTCAACATCGAGCCGATCTCGGCTCACGAAACCGCAGCCGGCACCGGCCACCACTAGGCTGAATCGACATTCAGCGGATCCAGATCATGGTTGCGGCGATGTGGATGAAGCCGAGGAAGTGGATGGCGCGCCGGTCGTAGCGGGTGGCGAAACGTCGGAAGTGCTTGAGCTTGTTGAAGCATCGCTCAATATGGTTGCGGCATCGGTAGATGAGCGGATCATGCGGGATGGGTTGTGATCTGGAGCGGGTGGAGGGGATGACCACCTTGGCGCCGATTTCGGCGATGAGGCTGCGCAAGGCATTGGAATCATAGGCTCGATCGGCCAGAACGGCCTCAGCGGTGTAGCCTTGCAGCAGCATCGGCGCGGCAAGGATATCGTGGCTCTGGCCAGCGGCGAGCAGGAACCTCAGCGGGCGGCCGAAGCTGTCGGCGAGCATGTGGATCTTGGTGGTCAATCCGCCTCGGGAACGCCCCAGAGCCTGATTTTTGTCCCCCCTTTTCCGGTCGCCGCCTGCTGGTGGGCGCGGACCAAGGTGCTGTCGAGCATCAGGTATTGGTTGTCCCGGTCCTTGGTGAGGTCGTCGAAGACCCGCTCCCAGACCTTCGCCTTGGACCAGCGCGAGAAGCGCTTGTGCAGTGTCTTCCACTTGCCGTAGCGCTCCGGCAGGTCATGCCAATGGGCGCCCGATCGAAGCACCCACAGCACACCATTGACGAAAAGACGGTTTCGCGGGGCGTCCCGCACGAGGAACCACCATGTCGCATCAAGCTGTGCCGCAGCCGGCCATCGCCCGGAAGTCGAAATCCCTGTCTGGAACCGCCCGCGTTCCTGGCGACAAGTCGATTTCGCACCGCTCCTTCATGTTTGGCGGCCTGGCTTCCGGCGAAACCCGCATCACCGGCCTGCTCGAGGGCGAGGACGTGATGCGCACCGGCGACGCGATGAAGGCAATGGGCGCCCATATCGAGAAGCATGGCGACGAATGGGTCATCAAGGGCACCGGCAACGGCGCGCTCCTGCAGGCCGAGGCGCCGCTCGACTTCGGCAATGCCGGCACCGGCTCGCGCCCCCTGGAGCAGTAGCTCCAATGTGCGAATTCACGCCTCCCGCCTAAGCGTGTTCAATGACCCTCATGGCTGCCCCCTCCGGGGCTGCCGGCGGGAAAGGAGCACGGCGCCATGGCAGGTCTCAGCACATTCGCCTTCGCGGCAGGCATCCTCGGAACAGTAGTGGCATTCTCGGTCGCCGATGTGGCACCGATGGTATCAGCCCCAGGTGACCCGGCAGGCCTGTCCCGCAACGATGACCTCATTCTGATCGGCAGCAGGTCGGTCACCGTCTCGAAGTCGACAAGCAAATCCAGCTCGCGCTCGAAAAGCTGCTCCAACGGCAGTTGCACCACCAACAGCGACTCCCAGAGCAATACGGGTACCAGTTCCTCGACAAGCACCTCGACGAGTACCAACTCTTCGAGCAACTCGAACACCAATTCGAACTGATCCGATATCGCTCCATTCAGTTTTCAATGCCGATCCCCAGCACCTCACAGACCCGCTCCGGCGGGTCTCTTTTTTCGCCCATCGGGCCGTTGGGATTCAGATCAAGTCGGCCTCATGGGAATATCAAGCACCCAGCGGTACCGTCAGCCCGGCCTTGACCCGGTCCATCGCCACCAGCGTGCGGAACTTCTTGATGTTGGGATTGGCGAAGAAAAGCCGCCGCGTCAGCGCCTCATATTCGGCCATGCTGGCCACCGTCACCACCAGCACGAAATCCGCCTCGCCGGTGACGTAGTAGCATTGCTGCACCTCGGGTGCCGCACCAAAACTTGCCTTGGTGGCATCGAGCAGGCCGATCTGCTCGCTCTCGATGGAAATCTCGACGATGATGGTGATCGGCCGCCCGACCTTGTCGGGGTCGACGACAGCGACGTTGGCCGCGATGACGCCCCCCTCCTCCATACGCTTGATGCGCCGCTGCACCGCCGGCGCCGACAAATGCACCGCCTCGCCGATCTCGCGCTGCGGCGTTGCATTGTCGCGTTGCAGAATATCGAGGATCTTCAGGTCGAAATCGTCGAGCTCGACAGCTTTGCCGACATTCCTCAAGACATCGTCCCCGCGATACAAACTTGCACAAAACTGGCCAGATAAGAGCGCATTTCTCATGACCGGTGCAATATGAATGCGTCGATCGAGGAGATATCGCCCATGCTTATCCGCAACCAGCACGCCGACTATCGCAAGCCGCTCGAAGCGGTCGATGCGGAAACGCTTGGTATCGAAGCCGCCGAGACGGTCGAACGCTTCCTGTCGCACCGGCCCAACCATCGCCCGACTCCGCTTCGCTCGCTGCCGGCGCTGGCCCGGGAACTTGGCATCGGCGCCGTCCATCTGAAGGACGAGGGTTTTCGCCTCGGCCTCGGCAGCTTCAAGGCCCTCGGCGGCGCCTATGCCGTCATTCGCCTCGTGCTGGAGGCGGCGGAAGCGCGGCTCGGCCGTCCGGTCGCCATCGCCGAACTGCACAGCCCCGAAGTGGCAAAAATCTCCGCCGCCATGACTTTCGGCTGCGCCACCGACGGCAACCACGGCCGCTCGGTCGCGCAAGGGGCGCAGCTTGTCGGAGCGCGCTCGGTGATCTTCGTCCATGGCGGGGTTAGCGACGCGCGCGTTGCGGCCATCGCCCGCTACGGCGCTGTGATGGAGCGCGTCGCCGGCACCTATGACGACTCGGTCGCCGAGGCGGCGCGGGTCTGCGAGGCCAATGGCTGGACCGTCGTCTCCGACACCTCCTGGCCCGGCTACGAGCGCATCCCGGGCCTAGTCATGCAGGGTTACACGGCGATCTTCCGCGAAGCCCTCGAAAAGCTGCCTGAAGCGCCGACCCATGTCTTCATCCAGGCCGGCGTCGGCGGCATCGCCGCTGCCGCTGCCGGCTATCTCGCCAACCGCTATGGCGAGGCGCGCCCGACCTTCGTCGTCGTCGATCCCGCCCGCGCCGCCTGCATCTTCGAGACCGCGCGGCAAGGCAAACCGGTCAAGATCGCCCATGGCGAACCGACCGTCATGGCGATGCTCGAATGCTACGAGCCGTCGCAGGTCGCCTGGCGCGTGCTGTCGCGCGTCGCCGATGCCTTCATGACCGTCGAGGACGAGACAGCAGTCGAAGTTATGAACCTGCTTGCCCGCCCCTTCGACCATGATCCCGTGGTGGTCGCGGGCGAAAGCGGCGGCGCCGGCCTCGCCGGCCTGCTCGTCGCCGCGCGTGACGCCGACATGCGCGCCGCTATCGGCCTCGACGCACATTCGCGCGTCCTGCTCGTCATCACCGAGGGTGCCACCGACCCCGACCGCTACCGCGAGCTCGTCGGCCTGACACCGGGAGATATTACCATCGCTGGGAAGTGACGCGCGGCAGCGCTTCATCGCGCCATGCTAGTGCAATGTCCGCCGCCTATCAGCGATTATCCAGTCTGATATGAGGGCACGTCCGAGATGACCTTTTCTGCCGCGGCAGTTTCCTCCAACCCGCACTTTCCATCCCCGGCCGAGATCAAGCGCATCCTCGTTGAGCGCATCGACCAGCAGCGCCAGAGCGTCGGCATCGTCGTCGGCACTTTCGGCCCGGAGGGCCGCGTCATCGTCTCGCATGGCAATTTCGGCGCCTTCTACGCCCGCCCGGTCGACGCCGACACCGGCTTCGAGATCGGCTCGATCACCAAGGTCTTCACCACGCTGCTGCTCGCCGAGATGGCTGGGCGCGGCGAGGTCGGGCTCGACGACCCGGTCGCCATGCATCTGCCAGCCACCGTCCATATGCCGACGCGCGACGGCTGCGAGATCACCCTGACCGACCTCGCCACCCACACCTCCGGCCTGCCACGTCTGCCCGAAAACATGGCACCGGCCGACGACGACAATCCGTATGCCGACTATTCCGTCGATCAGATGTACGCGTTCCTGTCGGCCTACGAACTGCCGCGCGCCATCGGCAGCCAGTACGAATACTCCAATCTCGGAATGGGCCTGCTCGGCCATGCGTTGTCACGCCGGGCCGGTCTGAGTTATGGCGCGCTGATGCGCGAGCGCATCCTTGCGCCGCTCAACATGCGCTCCACCGCCGATACGCCGGCCGTCTACATGAAGTCGCGCCTGGCCAATGGCCACGACGCCCAGTTGATGCCGGTGCTGAACTGGGACCTGCCGACGCTCGCCGGCGCCGGCGCCATGTTGTCGACCGCCGACGACATGCTGAACTTCGTCGAGATGCTGGTGGATGCGCCCGCTTCGCCGCTTCATGCGGCCCTTGCCACCACCTTGGCCATCCGTCGCCCGACCGGCGCCGAAGGCGACGAGACCGGGCTCGGCTGGGTCATCTCGGGAAGTGGCGACGACCAGGTCATCTGGCACAATGGCGGCACCGGCGGCTATCGCTCCTATCTCGGCTTCATGCCGGCCAAGAGTGTCGGGGTTGTAGCCCTTTCCAACACCTCGACCGAAGCCGGCGTCGACGACATCGGCCGACACCTGCTCGACAGCAAGAACCCGCTCGCCGAACCGCCAAGAGAACGTGTCGCCATCACGCTCGATCCGGCGATCTACGACCGTTATGTCGGCGTCTACAGTCTGGCCCCGGAGTTCGAGATCGCCATCACCCGCGAAGGCTCAAGCCTTTTCGCCCAGGCGACCGGCCAGGGCCGCCACGAGATTTTTGCCGAGAACGACAGCCAGTTCTTCCTCAAGGTCGTCAACGCCCAGCTCAGCTTCGACGTCGGCGCCGACGGCCGTACCACCAGCATGACGCTGCACCAGAACGGTATCGACCAGCGGGCGCCGAAGGTGGCGCCCTAACCACGACGGCCTGCCCAAACGAACACCGGCCCCTGCATGCGGCAGGAGCCGGTTGAAAGCTCAGCGCTTGGCGCGCGACTATTCCGCCGCCAGCGCCGGGTGCTGAACGATCGCAGCGGTGTTTTCGCCCTTCGCCGCGAGCGGTTCGGCCGGCTTGGTCTTCGGCTCACGGCCAAAGAACAGCGCATAGCCGGCCGGCAGCACCAGGATGGTCAGCAAGGTGGCGACCAGGATGCCGCCCATCATCGAATAGGCGAGCGGGCCCCAGAACACGCCCCAGGAAATCGGGATCAGCGCCAGCACCGCCGTCATCGCCGTCAGAACGATCGGCCGGAAGCGGCGCACGGCAGCGCCAATGATCGCCTCTGAGCGCTCCATGCCCGCCGCGATGTCCTGGTCGATCTGGTCGACGAGGATGATCGAGTTGCGGATGATGATGCCGAGCAGCGCGATGACGCCGAGGATCGCCACGAAGCCGAACGGCGCGCCTGAGATCAACAATGCCGCAGCGGCCCCGATGATGCCGAGCGGACCTGTCGCCAGCACCAGCATTGCCTTGCCGAAGTGCTGCAATTGCACCATCAACAAAAGCACGATGACGAGCAACATCACCGGCGCCTTGGCGGCGATCGAGGCCTGGCTTTCGGCCGCGTCCTCGGCACCGCCCTGGATCTCGACCTTGTAGCCGGGAGCCAGGCCGTCGCGCAGCGGCTTGAGATCGGCATAGAGCTTCATCGCCACGTCGGTGGGCTGGATGTGGTCGGGCAGGGTCGCCCTGACCGTGATCGTCGGCAGGCGGTCGCGGCGCCATTCGATGCCCTGCTCCATGACAGGCACCACCTTGGCCACCTGCGACAGCGGCACGAACCCACCAAAGTCGGTCGGAATATAGACGGAGTTGACCGCCGTCAGAAGGTGACGGTTGGCCTCCGGCTCGCGGGCGACGATCGATACCGTCTCCTCGCCGTCGCGGAAATTGTCGAGCGGCGCGCCCTGCATCGTTGCCTGCAGCATCTGGCGGATACGTTGCGACGATACGCCAAGCGCCCGCGCCCTGTCCTGATCGACCACCAGCTTCATCGCCGGCACCTGTTCCAGCCAGTCGTCATGGATGGCGCCGAGTTCCGGCGTCGCCGCGAACTTGGCCTTCACCTCGTCGGCGATGCGGCGCACTTCGGCCCGGTCCGGCCCCATGACGCGCAGCTGCACCGGCCAGCCTGTCGGCGGTCCGAGGAACAGGCGATCGACCTTGCCGCGGATCGAGGGGAAATCCTCGGCCAGGATGGTGCGCAGCTTGGTGATCAGTCGTTCGCGCGCCGGCTCGTCATTGGCCATGATCAGAAGCTGGGCATAGTTCGGGTTGCGCAGCTGCTGGTCCAGCGGCAGGAAGAAGCGCGGCGCGCCCTCGCCGACATAGGTGGCGATGAACTTCTTGTCGGGGTCGTCCATCATGCGCTTTTCCAGCGCCTGGGCCTGCTTTTCGACCTCCTTGATGCTGGTGCCCTCGGGCAGCCACAGGTCGACGAGAATTTCCGGCCGCGACGACTGCGGGAAGAAGTTCTGCGGGATGAACTGGAAGGCAAACAGCGAGCCGAAGAAGGTCACCAGCGTCATGACAAGCACGATGATGCGGTGGCGCACGGCCCAGCTCACCGTCGCGCGCAGGCGGCGGTAGAAGTTGGTATCGAAGGCATCGTGATGACTGCCGGCATGCTTGCGCTGCTTCAGGATCATGTTGCCGAGCCATGGCGTGAAATAGACGGCCACGAACCACGAGATGACGAGGGCGATACCGACGACATAGAACAGCGAGCGCACATATTCACCCGCCGTGGATTCGGCGAAGCCGACGGGAATGAAGCCTGCCGTGGTGATCAGCGTGCCCGTCAGCATCGGGAACGCCGTCGAGGAATAGGCGAACGACGCCGCCTCGACCTTGACCAGCCCCTCCTCGAGCTTTCGCTCCATCATCTCGACGACAATCATCGCATCGTCGACGAGCAGGCCAAGCGCAATGATCAGTGCGCCGAGCGAGATGCGCTGCAGGTCGATGCCCAGCTGGTACATGACGGCGAAGGTGGCGGCGAGCACAAGCGGAATGGTGATCGCGATGACCATGCCCGAGCGCCAGCCAATCGACAGGAACGACACCACCAGCACGATCAGCAGCGCCTCGATCAGCGCCTTCATGAACTCGCCGATGGCTTCCTTGACCACTTCCGGCTGATTGGAGATCTGGTCGACCGACACGCCGTAAGGTAGCGATTCCTCGAAACGCTTGTAGGTCTCCTCGACAGCCTTGCCGACGTCGGTGACCTTGAAGCCCTTGGCCATCACCACGCCGACCTGGACGCTGTCCTGGCCGTTGTAGCGGAACTTGCGCTGGTAGGGATCCTCAAGACCCGATGTCACCGTGGCGATGTCGCCGAGGCGGGTGACCTGGTTGCCGGCGCGCAGTCGCAGCTCGCGGATATCGGCCGTCTTGGACAGGTCGCCCTCGACCGAGATGCGCACCGAATGCGTGCCGGTGTCGACAGCACCCGCCGGGTCGATGTTGTTCTGCCCGGCGATGGTGTTGCGCACGTCGTTCAGCGTCAGGCCGCGTTCGGCCAATGCCTTGGACGAGACGTCGATATAGATGCGCTGCGGCTGGTCGCCGAGGATGACGGCCTTTTCGACGCCGGGCGTCGTCAGCAGCATGTCGCGTGCCTTGATCGCCAGCGTCTTCAGTTCGGGATAGCTGTAGCCCTCGCCCGCGATCGAGTGCAGCGTGATGAAGGTATCGCCAAACTCGTCGTTGAAATAGGGTCCGAGCAGGCCTTGCGGCAGCTCGCTCGAGATGTCGCCGACCTTCTTGCGCACCTGATAAAAGGCGTCCTTCACCTCGGCGGTGTCGGTGTCGCCCTTGACCTGTACGGTGATGATGGCGCTGCCGGCGCGCGTGTAGGACTTGACCCAGTCGAGATGCGGCGTTTCCTGCAGCTTGCGCTCGATCTTGTTGACGACCTGGTCCTGCATCTCCTCGATCGAGGCGCCTGGCCACACTGCCTGCACCACCATGACGCGGAAGGTGAATTCCGGATCCTCACTCTGGCCCATGCGCATCAGGCCGAGCGCACCGGTGATGATGATCAGCCCGAACAGGAAGCGTGCGATGCTCGGGTGCCCGATCGCCCAGCGTGACAGGTTGAAGGGTTGCTTGTCCTGGCTGGAATTGTCCATGGCCGTGGTTCCGATAAGGCGCACGCGGCCGGTATCCGGCACAGCAGATGCGCAGGTTCAAATGTGAATGGCGTTCGCGGCGGCCCTCGGCCGCCGCCTTATGCTGTCTTAGCGAATTGCCGCAGTGGCCTCTTTCGATGCCGCGCGCTGCTCCGGCGTCGGCACCTTGACCCTCAGATTCTCGGCCATGAACTGCGTACCGGCCGCCACCACCAAGTCACCCGGCTTCAGACCGTCGGCAACCTGGACGCCGGCGTCGGCGAAGCCCGCCACTTTGATGTCGCGGGCATGTACCTGTTCGCCGTTGACCACCCAGACGATGTCCTTGTCGCCCTGCTTGGCCAGCGCGCTGAGCGGGATCGCGACGAACGCCTTGCCGTTCTCGACCGACGCCTCGATCGTCGCGCTCATGCCCAAAAGCACCCTGTTGTCGTCGGGCAGGCTGACGCGCACCGAAAACGTCCTGGATTGCGGGTCGGCGCTGCCAGCGACCTCGCGCACCTTGCCGTCGAGCACCAGCCCGGCGTCGGACCAGAAGCTGACCTTGACCGGCTTGCCCTGCTGGAACTGGGCAATCTCCAGCTCGGGCACGGCGATCTGCACTTCCTTGTCGCCATCGACGGCGACCGCGACGACAGGCGTTCCGGCCCCGACCACCTGACCGGTATCGGCGCTGACCGAGGTGACGATGCCGTTCTGGTCGGCGCGCAGCTCAGCATAACCGACCTGGTTTCTCGCCTGCTTCAGCGACGAGGCAGCAGCGTCGCGCTGCGACGACGCCTGCCTGTAGGCAAGTGCCGCCTGCTCGCGCTGCGCTTCGGAGGCGAACTTCTTGGCATAAAGCTGGGTCGCGCGTTCGTCGGCCAGGCGGGCCGTCTCGACCTGCTTTTCCGCCGCGTGCAGATTGGCTTCCGCCGTGCTGACACCCAGTTGGTAGTCGGTCGCGTCGATGCGAGCGAGCAGGTCTCCCGTCTTCACCTTGTCGCCGATATTGACCACCCGTTCGGTGATCTTGCCGGCGACGCGGAAGCCGAGATTCATCTCGGTGCGCGCCTTCACCGAGCCGGAATAGTCGAGCTCACGGGTCGTGCCCATGCTGGCGATCTCGACCACCTTGACCGGGCGGATCGCTTCGACCGTCTCGGTCTTGGCTTCGGAGCAGGCGGAAAGGCCAACGCCAAGCAGCGACACCAGAGCCAGGCTGGCAAGAGGACGCAGGTTCGCATTGAAGGTCTTGAACGAAATCATCGTTCGCACTCCTGGTTGTCTATTGATCTGGATGTCGGCCCGAGGGCCCCGGCTATTTCTTCAGCGCCCTGAGAGCGTAATCAGTAAGTTCCTCGAACGTCGCCCGATTGGGCTTGTTGACGCACTGCGAGACCATCTGCGGATGGCACAAAGTAGCTGTTGCGGCACCGAAGCAGCGCGCGGCGATCCGCGGATCCTGCTCGGCAAATTCGCCGGCGGCGATGCCCTGGGCGATGACTTCAGCCATCAGATCATGCAGTCGGTCGATATGCTTTTCGATGACGTGCCAGTCGCGCTCCAACGCCACGATCACCATCTCATGCACTTTCTCCTGGTCGAGCATCGTCTCGACGGTCAGGTTGTGCTGGGCATAGATGAAACTGCGCAGGCGCTCGGTGGCACTGCCTTCGGCACGCAGGATCTGGCAGGCCATCTGATAGACGGCGCCGAGCATGCGGCCGCAGATCGCCTGGTGGATTTCCACCTTTGAGGCGAAGAAACGATAGATATTCGCCGGCGACATGCCGAGGTCGCGGGCGATGTCGGCGACATTGGTCTTGGTGTAGCCGTAGTGCCGGAACAGCCGCTCGGCTGAATCGAGAATGCGCCCGACAGTCTCCTGTCGCGCCAGATCCACGGGGCTTTCGGCTACATCGTTCATTTCGGGTCGCTCGATTTTACGACTGACGATTTTCGAATTTCGTCAGTCGTAAAACGTAATTCATCTCGCGTCAATCCACTGCACCGCAAAAAATGCAGCCTACTGACACGGCCTCGCGGCTGCCCCTTCGCCGCGAGCGACGGCCAGCGGGAGCGAAAAACGTTCTGACTTCGTCACTTACGCCGCCCAACTGAATCAATCTTCGAGCAGATGACTACTCCGCCCCGGCGCGCTGGTATTCGACGCTGCGCTCGGTCGCGATGCGGTCCTTCAGCACTTCATTGGAGTAGCCGAACTCCAGAAGCGCCCGTCCCGCCAGCTGCAAACCCGCCTCGACGGCGTCGGGAATAACGAATTCCGCGCCCGCCTCGTAGAGCTGGCGCGCATGGGCGGCATCCTGGGCCCGGGCGAGCACGGGCGCATCGCCGCGCATCTGCCGGACAGCATTGACCATCGCCGCCGCGTCCCTGGCGTCGTCGACGGTGACGATGAACAGGCTCGCGCCCGCGGCACCGGCATGGGCCAGGATTTCGGGGCGCGCGGCGTCACCGAGATAGATCTTACGGCCCGCCTTGCGCTCGCGCGCCACGATCTCGGGATTGCGCTCGAGCGCGACGATGTCGGTGTCCTCGGCATCGAGGATGCGGGCGATGGTGCGCCCGACCCGCCCGAAACCGGCGATGACGACATGCCCCCGGAGGTCAGGATAGGTCTCGGTCGAAACCTCCACCGGCTGCCTCGCATCGATCCGCGCGGCGATCCGCCGGCCGATCATCGCCACCAGCGGCGTCACCAGCATCGACAGACCGGCAATGCCCGTCACCAGCGTCGCCGTTGGCGCGTCCAGCACATTGGCTGCCGCCGCCGTCGTAACAACCACGAAAGCGAACTCGCTTGCCGGCGCGAGCAGGAAGCCGGTCTCCACAGCCCGTCCCCGCTCCAGCCCGAAGGCGCGGCAGGCAAAGGTAACGATGGCCGCCTTGACCACCAGCAGCGCCACCAGCCCGGCCAGCACGATCGGCAACTCGCTCCACACCATCGCAAGGTCGAGACCGATGCCGACAGTCATGAAGAACAGGCCGAGCAGCAGCCCCTTGAAGGGTTCGAGGTCGACCTCGGCCTGGTGCTTGAACTCGGTTTCGCCGAGCAGCAGCCCGGCCATGAAAGCGCCGAGAGCCAAGGACAGGCCGGCAGCCGCCGTGAACACCGCGCCGCCGACGATGACCAGCAGCGTCAGCCCCATCAGGAAATCGCGGCCGCCGGCGCGCGCCGCCAGTCGGAACGCGTCCTTGAGCACGAAGCGCCCGAACAGCAGGATGATGACGACGGCGATGCCGCCCTGGATCAGCGCCTCCAGCAGCGCCGGCAGCAGGTTGGCGTCAGGCCCCTGCCCGAGAAAGCCGATGAGGATCAGGATCGGCGCCACCAGCATGTCCTGGAACAGCAGCACCGCGAGCGCCGCCCGCCCCACGGGACCGGCGACGCGCTTCTGCTCGGTCAGCGTCTGCATGACGATAGCCGTCGACGACAGCGCCAGGGCAAGACCGATCGCCAGTGCGACGCGGCTTTCGGCTCCGAACCACGCAGCAATGGCGGTGATGCCGGCAACGCTCGCAAGCGCCTGCAGCCCGCCCGCGCCGACCACCAGGCGCCGGAGCGACCACAGCTTCTCGAAGGACAGTTCGAGCCCGAGCAAAAACAGCAGGAACAGCACGCCGAGTTCGGCAAACGGCTTCGCCGCCTCGGGATCGGCAAAGGTGAAATGGCTGAGCACCGGCCAGCTTTCGGCCAGCGCGCCCATGCCGAACGGCCCAAGCGCCAGGCCGGCAAGCAGGAAGCCGAGCACGCTCGGAATGCACGCCACCCGCATCAGCGGCACCAGCACACCCGCCGCAAACAGGAACACCAGCGCATCATTGAGCCAGATGTTGTGAAGGTCCTCGCCCATATGCGTCCCCGGCGGATCGGCTTGCGTGCCGAGACCGACTCAACGTCAGTCTCGCCGATCATTTATGCCCTCGGGAACGAGGGATGCGAAGAAAGAATATGGCAGCCAGGGATTTAGCCGTATTTCCGGAATCGGTTTCCGAGCCCGCGCCTACCGGACCTTTCGACCCGCGCCGTCAGAAGCCTGCCTATTCCGGCAGCATCAGGCCCTCCGGATTCCTTGCTACAGCAGCTTGTACATCACAGTCGTCGCATCAAGCCGGTCGCTACCGAAGGGATCGCGGGCATAGGCAGGGATTGTTCCCACCATCTGGTAGCCCAGGGCCGTGTAGAGCGGCTCCGCACTGTCGCCGGTGCGCGTGTCGAGCGTCAGCAGGCTGCGCCCCAATTCCCGCGCCCGCCCCTCCACTTCCCGCATCAGCAACCGCGCGATGCCCTGGCGGCGGAGGTCGGGATGCACCATCAGCTTGTTGACGTCGGCGCGGTGCGGCTGGTTGGGCATGGTATCGCAGCCCAGTTGCACGGTGCCGGCGATGCGCCCGTCCTTGTGCGCCACCAGCATGATGCGCATCCCGGCGCCCACGCCCGGCAGCACCTTGTCGCGCCAGAACGCCTCGGCCTCGCTCTGGGCGTATGGCAAAACGAAGCCGATGCTTGCCCCGTCATGCACACAGGCATGCAGCAGCGCGCCGAGCTCGCCGAGATGATGCGAAATGTCCTCGGCCGAAAATGTCGAAATGGCCACGCTCATGAAACCTCACACGACAAACAGAAAATACCTGGCGCCCGTCTCCGCCGGTGTGGCGAAGGCGCTCGGACCGAACAGCTGGTATCTCAGGCAGTCGCCGGGCCTGAGCTCATGCGCCCGGCCGTCGACAGTCACCGTGAGCTGCCCCTCGACCAGCACCAGATGATGCTCGAGCCCCGGCCGCGGCGGCGCGTCATAGGTGATCGTGACGGCCGCATCGAGAGTGCATTCCAGCGCCTCGCCGGCCAGCATCTGCGCCGGCGGCGAGATCGAGCGGCGGCGAAAACCGACCTCCGGGTCCGACCAAACCGTTTGCGCCTCACGCCGCACGAGCGGCGCGAACTCGCCTTCCACCATGTGCATCAGCCGCGACATTGTCAGCCCGTAAGCAGCGCAGAGCTTGCCGAGCACGCTCGCCGTCGGGCTGACCTCGGCGTTTTCCAGCCGCGACAGGGTTGCCCGGCTGACAGTGCTGCGCCGCGCCAGCTCATCCAGCGGCCAACCGCGCCCGGCCCGGAGCGAGCGCAGCCGCTGGGCAATGCGCCGGTCAATGCCAGTCTCATCAGCGAGAGAACATTCCATATATGAGAAATATTCCCATAATAGAGAAGGAGTCAAGCACCGGAAAGCGACTTTACCACCCGTTCGTCCGCACCGATGAACGGCGTGGCGACATCGGCTGGCAGTCCGCGCAAGAGCAACTGCCGGAATAGCGCGTCGGCCTCGGCGGGTGCCATGGCAGGTCGGTGTTCCCGCCACCAGCGCAAGGTCGTGTTGAAGGTCGCCACCATGTGCTGGATCACCAGTTCGCGCGGCAGCCCGCCGGCGGGGCCGGCACCCATCGTCTGGCGCAGCACATCGGCCAGCACCTTGTCCACCGCCTCGCGCAGCACGGCCCCGCCATGGCCGCCGGCCAGAGCGGCCTGGACGTCGGCATATTCGCCGACATGCTCGAACAGCGCCCGCGCTGGATCCCAGCCGCCCTCGACGCCGTCCAGTGCCCCCTGACGGACCCCGACGAGCAGGTCACGCAGCCTCTCCAGGCTGCGCTGCAACAGGTCGTCCTTCGAGGTGAAATGGGCATAGAAGGTCGAGCGCCCGACATTGGCTTCGTCGAGAATGTCATCGACGGTGATCGCTTCATAATCCTTGGCGCGGATCAGCGCCACCAGCGCGTCATAGAGTGCCGTGCGCGTGCGGACCACCCGCCGGTCGATGGCCATTTTAGTCTCCGATTTTCCGGACGTTCCCAGCCAGCGGTCCGTTTCCGGACTTTGGCCCACCCACTGTCCGGCAATTTCCGAACACCGTGTCCGGTATCGTGATAGCCGATGCGCCTTTCGTCAACAGGAGACAATTCCATGACAGCCGCTTCGACGCCCGCCATCTCGGTCAACACCCATCTGCGCGTCGCCGCGAGCGCCTTGCTGCTGCTCGCGCTGACCTCGCTGCACCACGCTTATGGCGCCGTAATCTTTGGCACGCCCTGGCGCCTGCATGTCCTGCTTTTCGTCGCGCCTGCGGCAATCATCATCGCTGCCCTGCTGTATGCTGGTTGGTTTGCCAACACGGAGCGCTCTGCACGCCTGCTCACCTGGGCGGCGGCAGCCGTCGTTTTCGTCGTCCCCATCGTGCTGGTCGGTTATGTCGAGGGCGGCTACAATCATGTCTTCAAGAACATCGTCTATTTCGGCTTCGGCAAAGCGGCCTTCCACGCCATCTTCCCGACCCCGCCCTACGAAATGCCCAAGGACCTGTTCTTCGAGATTTCAGGTCTCGCCCAATTTCCGCTCTCGGTGCTGACCACGGTCCTGACGATCCGCATGCTCAGGAGCTTCGGCAAATGACCCTGCATCCTGACTGTCGAATCGGCTGCGACCTCAGCCGAACGAAAACACCGCACTCGGCTTAGTCGTGGCCGCTTGGCCGGTGCCGACATCAGCCACCGCATGTTCGGCAACCAGTCGAAGCCGTGCATGCGGAAGGTGGGCCCGGCCGGGGTCACCGACGAGCGCCTCGATGCCTGCGTCGACGCAGCGGTCGAGAAAGGCGGTCACCCGCGCACCCAGTTCGGCGTCGTAGAACAGGTCGCCGACCGCAACGATATCCACCTCGGGCACCCGGCCGCCGGTCACATCACCGCTGATGGCAATGATGTCGACACCGTTCAGCGCCGCATTGAGCCCGATCGCGGCCACGCCATTGCGGTCCACCTCGGCCGCGAGCACGGAACTTGCCCCCGCCATACCAGCGGCGATGCCGACCAACCCCGAACCGGCGCCAAGGTCGAGCACGCGCCGCCCCCTCACTGTCTCGGGTCGCTCCAGAAAATGTCGCGCCAGAACCAGCCCGCCGGCCCATTGATAGGCCCAGTAGGGCGGCGGCGCATCGTCGCCGGCGTCATCGGACGCGAGCCGCCACAGCCCGCTGCCCGGATGCGCGGAATAGAGCCTGATTTCGGGAACCGAAGGCACCGCCACGACATGCATGTTCGCGACGATGAAATCGGCGATGTCAGGCTGCTGCGTCATGCCCTGATGGTTCAATGTCCGGCCCCGGCAAACTTGCCGCGACATCTAGCACGCAGCCGGCCACCGCACCGCTGAATTCAGTAGGTCCAGACCCCACCTTTGCACGCCCTGTAATCACAGGGTACCGATGGCGCCGGTGAGAGGTTGCGAGTCACAGGCAGAACGATGCTGAAAGCAGCAGGCAAAAGGCATGGCGCTCCGGGCATGACCATCCTCTGGTTGTTGGCCGCCCTTGTCCTGGCCTGCTCGCCGGTACAGGCGGCGGACCGCACCATCTATCTCACCTTCGACGACGGCCCGCTCGACGGCACCGGCAACATCCTCGATGTGCTGCAGGCGGAAAACGTGCCCGCCACCATGTTCATGGTCGGCTTGCACGCCAAGTCCAGTCCGGAGAGCAAGGCGCTTGTCGCCCGCGCCAAAAGCATGCCCCTGGTCACCTTGGGCAACCACAGCTACAGCCACGCCTTCAACCGGTACCGCAAGTTCTATGCCGACACCGAAGGTGTCGTCGCCGACATGGTGCGGGCCAATGCGGCCCTCGGGTTGGACGTGCCGACCCATGCCCGGCTCCCCGGCCGCAACGTCTTTCGCCTGCCCAACATCTCGACCAACGACCTTTCGATCGACCGCATCGAGATCGGCATCGAGGAACCGGACTACGAGTTCGTCGCCGCCACCGGCTTCTGGCTCTATGGTTGGGATCACGAATGGGTCCATGACGGCACCGGCAAGCCGGTGCAAAGCGTCACCAGGCTCGTCAGCGAGATCGACCACATGTTCACAGGCAAGGTCCGCTTCGTCAGGTCGAACAGGCTGATCCTGTTGATGCATGACGAGATGTTCCAGGACACCTTCAACGGCACCGCCAATCTCACCGCCCTCATCCAGGGGCTCAGGCAGCGCGGCTACAGCTTCGGGCACATCCCCGATTACGACCCGTTGAACTAGCGCAATCCCAGGAAAACTGTGCAGCGGTTCTCCGTCCGGAATTGCGCAAGAACAGGAAGACGGAGAGATTCCGCGGTTCGACGAAAAGCGGAAATGCTCCCGCGCCGGGCAGAAGCCGGAAGAGGCTGGAAATCGAAGGCTCCCACCCCGCGACGGGAATGAAAATCAGGCCATGCCAGGATCTTGTTCATGTCCGCGGCATCGAACGCCTTGAGCGTCTGTGTCTTGACTCACTGCATCTGTTTCCGGATCCGGCTGGCCGGCAACATGATGAACGACGCGCAGGCGTGTTCAGATACGCATCCGCTTTCTGCCGAGACACTAATCCCGGCGCTCCACTTCACCCAACGGTTCTCGAACGCTTTGCATTGCCCCAGGTGCTTCAGTACGACGAGATGAAGCCATACCGTCCGCAAGCGCTCTGCAATCACGAACTGGTTCGGGAGCTCTACTTGCCGAGCTAAAGACAGCATTGGCGAGAAGTGCGGCACGGATCCGTGCCGCCCTGGCGCAACGGCTCAGGCCTTGAGCACACCGGACTTCTTCGCCGTCCAGGTGGCGATGTAGTCCATCAGACCAGGCGACAGGCAGTCATAGGGCTCGAGCCCGAGTTCCCTCAGCCGGCCGCGCACGCCGTCCATTTCGGAGGGGTCGACACCCGCCTCGATGATCGACGACACGAAGGCGGCGAAGCCCGGTTCGGCCCAGCCCGCTTCCTGGAAGCGCTCGGGATGGATGAAGTCGAGGCCCTTGAAGGCATGGTCGCGCTCGACCGGGCCATACATGTGCACACCGCAGCCCTTGCAGGCGTGGCGCTGGATCAGTGCCGACGGATCGACCACCGCGAGCTTGTCGCCATTTTCCAGCACCGTCACGTTCTCATGTGCGGTGACCGCCACGATCGAAAACCTGGCGCCTTCCGGCTTCCAGCATTTGGTGCAGCCGCAGGCGTGGTTGTGGGCAACCTGGCCCTTGATCGCCACCTTGACCGGTTTGTCGGCGCAGGCGCAGACGAGCGTGCCGCCGGTAAAGGCGGCACTGCCGGGTTTGACCCCGCCGTCGAGCGCCGGATGTATCGAAATTGAAGCCATATCCTGTTCCTCCCTGTTCTGGCGTCCGCACGGACACCAACAAAAGTTTTGCGGCAAAGAACTCTAAGAGGCTGGTCCCATACGATACATGTCGCGGCGGCATTTGTGCATATCCGCCGTTCAGATTGCCGTGATTTGGGGCGATCGGCCCGCTTGGCCCGCCTAATCCGCGGGGCCGGCAAACAGGATCAGATTGCCGTCGGGATCAAGCACGATGAAGTTCCTGGCGCCCCACGGTTCCTTGCGCAGCGTCTGGTGAAAGACCACGCCCGCCGCCTGGAAGTCGAGGAACAACTGCTTGATCTCGCTGGCCGTATCGACGGTGATCGAGGCGGATAGCAGGTGCTCGCGTTGGCGGATGTCACCTGCAAACACCGGCTCACATACCAGCCTGAGCGCCAGTTGCGCCCTGTCCCTGACAACCTGCCCGTAGAAAGGCGGCTCGCCATAGACGAAGTCGACCGAAAAGCCGAGTTTGCCGGTAAAGAAATCGCATGATGCCGTGATATCGGCGACGAACAGTTGCGCTGCGGTCGCGGTCAGGGTTGGACGTGTGGTCCGCGTTGTTTGGTCATTCATCACAGGGGCTTCTGATTTGAGCGCCTGCCAGCTTTCAAAACCCTGCTGTCGTGCGACAAGCTCCTGCGCATCGGCGAGCTTGAAGGTGGCCTGCATCACCTCGCTGTCGTCGAGATGCTGGAAGCGCGGCAACGCCGCCCTGATCTCGGCGGCGACGGGATGATAGCCTTCGCGATACCAGCGCAGATATTGCTTGGCCTGCTTCTTGAGGTTTTCGAGGTTCGGCATGGGCGCAACTGTTGGACTTGGTCTGACAGCAGGCGGGCATTGCCCTTTCGGCCTTCGCCGATGCGCCCTACGCAGCCCTGAAATCCTGCCCCGGCTGGCGCGCCTTTGTCAATTGCCATGCAGGACGGGCCTCGGCGCGCAGCCTCACCCGTCGCTTCGGGCGAGAAGAAGCGCGCCGGCCGTTACTCGACCAGACTTCAGCCCAGCGCCCGCTCCACCATCGCTTCGGCGTGGATGCCAGTGGTGTCGAACAAAGGCACGGCGCTGTCTTCCGACCCGACCAGCAGCATGATCTCGGTGCAGCCGAGGATCACGGCCTCTGCCCCGCGCGCGACGAGCCGCGCGATCACCTCGCGATAGGCCAGGCGCGAGCGTGCCTCGACGCGACCCTGCACCAGCTCGTCATAGATGATGCGATGCACCACCGCCCGGTCCTCGGCCTCAGGCACCAGCACCTCGAGTCCATGTCGCTCGGCAAGCCTGCCCTTGTAGAAGTCCTGCTCCATGGTGAAGGCAGTGCCTAGGAGACCAACGCGGCCAAGTCCTGCGGCGCGGATGCGTTCGGCGGTCGGGTCGGCGATGTGCAACAGCGGAATGCCGATTGCCGCCTGCACCTCTGACGCCATGCGATGCATGGTGTTGGAGCAGATGACGACAAAGTCGGCCCCGCCGCGCTCCAGCCGTCGCGCGGCGCCGATCATCTCCAGCGTCGCCTCCTGCCAACGGTCGCTGCTCTGCAACGCCTCGATCTCGGCGAAGTCGAACGACCACATCAGCATGCGAGCCGAATGCAGCCCGCCCAGCCGTGCGCGCACCTGCTCGTTGATGATCCGGTAGTATTCGGCCGAGCTTTCCCAGCTCAACCCGCCGATAAGACCAATAACCTTCTGTGGCATATCCCAGGCTCCTGGGTGACGAATCCGAACCCCAAGCACTAGCCTGCGGCAACGGTCGCGCCAAGCGGGTTCCGGTTCGGCCTGGCTGCCGCCATCGCCGCGACGAACCCCGGCTCCACGAACCGTGCCGTGCCGTCCGGCAGGCCGAGAATGCGGTCGACGGCCAATCCCTGCTCGGCCAGTCGGCGCTCGAAGGCGGCGATCGCCTGACTCAAGGCATCGGCGCCTTCGGCCGCGAGCAGGTCGGCCACGGCGCCATGAGTGACCGCGCCGAGCAGCAGCACCAGTTCGGCCGAGATCAGAGGATCGTTGCTTGCCATGCTGCCTTCGCGCCGGCCCTTTTCGATGATGCGCGCCAGCGCGGGCACCATCACGGCCATCACCGTTCGATGCATGCGGTGGTAGAGCACGATATTTTCAGGCAAGAAGATGCTGGCGAAGGTGGCAATCGCCTCGGCCGCCCTGTCGGTGTCGCGGCCGCGGCGCAAGAACGCGTTGAGTTGCTCGACTGCGCTCATGGCAGGCGTTGCCAGAATCGCCTCGAGTTCGGCCCGGGCGCGCTCAGCGGCCTGACGTGCCAACGCCTCCAGCAACGCGTCCTTCGAAGGGAAGTAGTAATAGAACGCACCCTTCGACAGCCCGACGTCGCCAATGATGTCGTCGACCGATGCCGCCTCATAGCCGCGCGCGCCGAACAGCCGAGCCGCCGCCGCAAGCAGTTCCGCCCGTCTTACTTCAGGATGCCTGACAATCCGGGGCATCTCACCTCCACTCACCGCCTATGCCGCATGCTCCCACCTTATCGCCTCTTGCTAGTGACCGCCAGTCAGTATAACTGACTACTGGTCAGTCCGCACAGGGGAGCCGCCATGCGCATCGCCATCCAGACGCTTGGCACGCGGGGTGACGTCCAGCCCTATGTTGCATTGGCTCGCGGCCTCTTGCGGCGTGGCCACGAGGTCCAACTCGCGGCGCCCGAGCAGTTCGAATCGATGGTCACCCGCCACGGCATCGACTTCTGGCCTTTGCCGGGGGAGTTCCTGGCGTTGCTGGACACGCCTGAGGGCAAGGCGGCGATTGCTGGAAGTCGGGGATTCGGCGCCGGGCTGAAGCTGCTCAAGCATATCCGCCCACTGATGCGCCGCCTGCTCGATGCCGAATGGGCGGCAATCGGCCATTTCGGTCCCGATGTCATCATTCATCACCCCAAGTCGATCGCCTCTCCAGACATTGCCGCGCGACTAGGCCGACCGGCGGTTCTCGCCTCGCCACTGCCCGGCTTCACGCCGACGGCCGCGTTTCCAAGCCCGCTCCTGCCTTTCGCCAACCTGGGCCCGCTCAACCGCCTCAGCCATCTGCTGGCAACGCGCGGCCCGGGCCTGCTGTTTCGGAAGGAACTCGCGCGTTGGCGCGCGCAGTCGCTCGGCGTGCCGTCCGGCCATCGGCCCGGCGCGCCGGCTGTCACGCTCTACGCTTACAGTCCGGCCGTCGTCCCCAGGCCGACCGATTGGGGCGGCGATGTCCTTGTCACCGGATACTGGTTTCTCGACGAGGACGACTGGCGGTTGCCGACCGATCTCAGGGCATTCCTTGCCGCTGGCGACAAGCCCATCTATGTCGGCTTCGGCAGCATGCCCGGTCTCGCCCCCGGCAAGCTGGCGGCCGATGTCATCGAGGCGTTGGCCCGCACCGGCAAGCGCGGCGTTCTGGCGCTCGGCGGCGGCGCTCTCGAGGTGCCCTCACCCCCGGCGCATGTCCATGTCATGACCGCGGCACCGCATGACCGGCTGCTGCCTCAGATGAGCGCAGCCTTGCACCACGGTGGTGCCGGCACAACCGCTGCTTCGCTACGCGCCGGATTGCCAACGATCATCTGCCCGTTTTTCGGCGACCAGCCATTCTGGAGCCGCCGCGTCGCTGACCTCGGCGCGGGGCCCGCCCCACTGGACCGGGAATCGCTGACCGTTGCGGCGCTCGCAGCAGCATTCACCGCCACAGATGCACCTGGTATGCGCCAGACGGCGACTGCAATGGGCCAGGCGATCGGCGCCGAGCATGGCCTCGATATGGCGATGAAGGCCATCGAAGCCCTCGTCCCGCGCGCCTAAACGCAGAGCCCAAAGTCCGGCATCGATTTTCGGAGACAACGCGCAGATTCTACAACCTCGTTTCCGGGCCCAGCGTCCGCTGCTCTGCAGCGCCTCGATCTCGGCGAAATCGAACGACCACATCAGCATGCGCGCCGAATGCGGCCCGCCACGTAGTGTGCGCACCCGCTCATTGATGATGCGGTAATATTCCGCCGAGCTCTCCCAGCTCAAATCCGCCGATCAGACCAATGACCTTCTGAGCCATTTCGCCCCTGCCTCTGCTCGCTCGACCGCAATTTCCAACCCGGCCGGTCTATCGCGCCATCGCCGTAGGGGACAAGCGCGCCGGGACGACTACCGGGATGATCATGCGTCAGTGCAATCCGCCGTGGCAATTGAAGCGTTGCCGGGCCATCTTCACGATGTAGCCGGCATCGGTATCGCCAGCTTCCAGCTCAAGGCCGAAAGGATCTCCGAGCTCATCCCTGATGCCCAGAATGTCGACGAGTGTGCCGCGCGCCGACAGCTGATCCTGATCAGACGGGTTGCAGAATATTGCAACGAGCTCGCAGCCCAATTCATCGTCGCGGAAGTCTTTGAAATAGTCCTTGGCGAGATGGATCGCCGACATACGGCTGTTCATCCAACCCAGATCGGTCGGAGACATGATCAGCCTCCGCAAAAGCGGACGGTAACGATCTACGAGACCCAGGTAGCGGACCAATGCTTGAGTGCTGTTTCGCCATGGACGTCACGTGCCGGACCGCGAAGATAGGGCTCGATCAACAAGGCATCGTCGGCGGCTGCGCAAAGTCCGACGACATACAAGGCTGAATTGATGTCACCCCGATGCGCTCGAAGGATGCCGCGCGCATAATCCAGCTCAAGCGGGCTGACGGTGCCCGCTTTCACCCCTTGCGCCCGTTTTCGAATATCGCCGATGTTCACAGTAGCCTCACACATTGACGTTCGCGGATTTTTGCCGGCGCCTCGAAACGGCGCAAGAAATGGTAGCCAGGAGTTTGATGTCCGCAGCGTCTCTCCCTAACACTGCCCGCCTCTGCCCAGTGTCCGTTCGACCTCGGCCAGGATCCACTCGCGAAAGACCTTGATCTTGGGCACGTTGCGGCGCTCCTCGGGATAGACCAGCCAGAAGCCGGAGCCGTCGGAGCCGACATGCTCGAAGGGCTGGATCAGCGTGCCATTGGCAAGTTCTTCGCGGTAGAAGGTCGGCGTCAGCATCGCCACGCCATGGCCGGCGATGGCGGCGATCGCCTCATAGGCCTGCGAGCCCATCTTCGGTGCTGGGCGCTGCGGCAGCATGTCGGCGGGCAGGCCGGCGCCCACGAACCACTCGCCCCACCACAGGTCGCCGGGGTCTATCTGCGGCAGCCTGAGCAGGTCGGCCGGTTCCTTGACCCCGCCGATCGTCGCGGCGAGCTTCGGGCTCAGCATCGGCGCGAAATCGGTCGGCACGATCAGATGCCCAGCCAGCCCGAGCGGCAAATTCCCGTCATCCCTGCGGATGACGACATCGACCTGCTCGGTCCTGAAGTCGGTGTTGCGGGTCGTCGTCTCGAGCCGCACCGCAAGATCCGGCTGCACCATCTGGAACGCGCCGAGGTGCCGCGCCAGCCAGCTCGCGGCGAATGTCGGCAGCGTCGAGACGACCAGCACACCGCGCGCCCCGCCGCGGGTTTCGCCCCACGCCTCGCCCAGCATCTCGAAGGCGGCACTGACTTTCGGCGCCAGCGCCCGACCTGCTTCGGTCAGTTCGGTCTGCTTGGGCCGTCTCAAAAACAGCGGCGTGCCGGCACGCTCCTCCAGGAGCTTGATCTGGTAGCTCACCGCCGCTTGCGTCGTACCAAGCTCTTCCGCAGCCCGGGTGAAGTTGCCGAGCCGCGCCGCCGCTTCGAAGGCACGGATCGCCGTCAGCGGCGGCAGCTGAACAATCGCCATAAGTTTTCCTTATGCACTCATCCTTACGTTCAGTTGGATTCATAGCAAAAACAGGAGGAAAGAGGAGGCACTTCCTCAACAGAATTTGACTATTGAAAGCCAAGTCCATGACCCACCTCACCCTGGCCGCCACCCTAGGCCCGCTCCAGACATGGCTGACGCAGCTCGCAACGAGCAGCCGCCATGGCCGTCGCCGCGCCGGGTTCGATCCGCGCGAGCTGTCGCTCCACCTTGGCAGGGACCTAGGCTTTCGCGACGGCCGCGACCCGGCCGGCACGGTCAGGTAGCCGTTCCAGCTCTTGGCTTCCCCAATGGCAGGCTGTAGCCTCGAAGGCAGGCTATAAAGCAGGGGGGTCCGGCGCATGCTGCTGTCCGCAAGGTCGTTCGTCCGCCGTCTGGCGTGGCTCTTCCCCGCCCTTGCCCTTGCACCGACGCTCTCATCCGCTCAGACCGCGACGACCGAGCAAGTTACCGCCGCGCTGGCGCAGCTGGAGCAGTTGGCCGAAGCAGCCATTTCAGACGGCAGCGTGCCGGCGCTCGCCATCGGCGTCGTCCACGACGACAAGGTTGTCTTCCTCAAGGGTTTTGGGCTGCGCGCGGCCGGCAAGCCGGAAAAGGTCGACGCCGACACGGTGTTCCAGATCGCGTCGATGTCCAAGCCGATCTCGGCGACGGTCGTGGCAGCACTGATCGGCGACGGCACCGTTTCCTGGGATGCGAAGATATCTGATCTCGATCCCGCCTTCCGCCTCAATGACCCTTACCCGACAAGCCAGCTCACCGTTCGCGACCTGTTTTCCCATCGCAGCGGACTTCCCGGCACCGCCGGCGACGATCTCGAGGAAATCGGCTACGAGCGCGCCGAAATCCTGGGACGGCTCCGGTTCGTATCGCCTTCGTCGAGCTTCCGCGCCGGCTATTCCTACAGCAATTTCGGCCTGACCGAGGGCGCGGTCGCCGCAGCCATCCCGACGGGCAAGACCTGGGAGGACATCGCCGAGGAAAAGCTCTACCGTCCACTCGGCATGACTTCGACAAGCTCCCGCCATGCCGATTTCGTCGGTCGCGCCAACCGCGCCACGCTCCACGTCAAGGCCGACGGTGGCTGGGCCGCCAGGGTCGAGCGGCAGCCGGACGCACAGGCGCCGGCCGGCGGCGTCAGCTCCACGGTGCGCGACCTCGCCCAGTGGCTTCGGCTCGAACTGGCCAACGGCAGCCATGACGGCAAGCAGCTCATCGCAGCCACAGCACTCGACCAGACACATATCCCGCTGATGACGCGCGGCAAAAACCCGGTCAGCGGCGGCCAGTCCTTCTACGGCCTCGGCTGGAATGTCGAGTTCGGCCGCCATGGCCTGAGCTGGGGCCACGCCGGCGCCTTCAGCGTCGGCGCTCGCAGCCTCGTCACCTTGTTCCCTGAACGGCAGCTCGGCATCGTCATTCTCGCCAACGCTTTCCCGACCGGCGTGCCCGAGGGCCTGTCGGACAGCTTCGCCGACCTCGTCTTCGACGGCAAAGTCGGCAAGGATTGGCTGAAGAACTGGAATGCGATCTACGCCGGCATGTTTGGCCCCGCCGTCGCGGCCGCCCAGGCGACCTACGCCACCTTACCCTCGCCTGCCACGCCGGCACGTCCAGCCACCGCCTATGGCGGCCGCTACGCCAACGATTTCGTCGGCGAGGCCGTCGTCGCGGCAGCCGGAGACGGTCTCGTTCTCAAGCTTGGCCCGGACGGTGCCAAATCCTATCCGCTCAGCCATTTCGACCGCGACATGTTCCTGAGCTTTCCCTCGCCCGAACTCCCCGACATGCCGTCGGCGGTCAGCTTCGTGATCGGCGCCGACGGCACGGCGTCGACAATCACCATCGAGGCGCTCGACGGCAACGGTCTCGGCACGCTGCGACGCACCCGGGAGTAAACCAGTCGAATCTGTCGCGCCACACCTCCAGCGTTTGCGGGCGCAGCCTAGACTTCACCGCAACCGCACCCACGCCATTGAGACCAGATCGACATGACCGCATCGCTCCGCTTCCTCGGCCTTCCCGATCGCCTCGCTGATGGCAGCACGCCCCGTGCGGTGATCTTCTCCGCCGCTCATGGCACCACCTATCCCGGCAAGGACAGCAGCGGATATGCCTTGGCCGCCGACGCCATCCGCGCTGCCAGCCAGGACGACGCCACGCTCGTCGAACACTGGGATTTTGACCTCGGCGGCTCGCTGTTCGACGGCAAGCCTGTCTGCTGCACCGACGCCGGCGACATCGCGACCATCATGCACGACAATGCGGCCAACCGCGCCCGCATCGAAGCCAGGACGCGCGAGATCCTGGCACTTGGCGCTGTGCCGATATTGCTCGGCGGTGACGATTCCGTGCCGATCCCCTTCCTCGCCGGCTTTGCCGATCACGGCCCGGTTTGGGTTCTGCAAATCGATGCCCATATCGACTGGCGCGACGAGTTGCTCGGCGAACGCTACGGCTATTCGAACCCGATGCGTCGGGCCAGCGAGATGCCGCATGTCGCAGGCATGGTCCAGGTCGGCATGCGCAGCGTCGGCAGCGCCCGGCTCGCCGAGATCGAGGCGGCTCGGCGCTACGGCAGCCGCTTCGTCACCGCCCGCGAGCTTCATGCCCATGGCGTCGAGGCAGCACTCCGACACATACCTGAAGGCGCGCGGGTCGTCGTCACCCTCGATTGCGACGGTCTCGATCCAAGCATCATGCCGGGGGTCGCCGCACGAACGCCCGGCGGCCTCACCTACACGCAGGCGATCGATCTGATCGCCGGCCTCGGCAAGCGTGCGCGGATCGCAGGCTTCGACCTCGTCGAGTTTTATCCGCCCGCAGACATCGACGGCCTGACGGCCGAGACCGCGTCTCGCCTGATCGTCAATGCGATCGGCGCGATTGTCCGGCAGCGCTGAACCAGGCTGTGCGGGCAACCAGCCTCATGAGCCGGTCCGGGCTCCTACACAGCATTGCCGAACAGCCGCGTGGGCGATGTTCGCGCGCAAGGCGATGACATGAAGCGTCAAGCATCGCCATGTCGGCGACGATTGCCGCATCCACAAGGTTATGTGTTCGTCGGTTGGCGACTGATGCCACGCGAAGATAACTCCCGGCATGGGCTGCCGGGAGATACCAGCTCGATACGCTCAGCAGGGGCCCTGGTCGTCGATGACGCGATAGCCCGAGGAATCGGCTTCACAGGCGTTCGGGAAGGTCCGGAGCGTGTCACCGCGGCGGCCGCAAACAGGGCGATACTCCCTGGTACAGAACTGGTCTCCCCGGCCACCGCCGCCACCACCGCCCCAGCCATCGTCACCGCCACCACGGCATTCGCCGCCACGGATAATGCGGTAGCCGGCGGCCTCCGCCATGCAGGAATTGGCGAAGGTCTGACGGTCGCCGCCACGGCGCGCGCAGACCGGGTCATACTCGCGGGTGCAGAATTGCGGGCCCGGATCGGGGCGCGGCGGGCGCGGGCCGGGACCCGGGCCGTCCTCGACGACCACGCAGGAGGCCAGCATCAGCGACAGCAACGAGGCGACAGTTGCTTTTCGCGCAAAGGTCTTTGCCGAAAAAACCATGAAAACAGCTCCCTCTCATCCCCGCCCGTGCGGGAATTGTTCCAGCCCCTGCCCCGATCCTGGCGATTCTGTCAACGAATGCAATCGGGATCGGCGAAACTGGCGCCAACAGGCGCGGCAATCTGGCCAATGGCGCCTTTAGAAATGTCGTATATTTATGCGACGCTGCGAAGTGCCTACCGCCCTTGCCGCGACATCTTGCAACCTACGCGTTTCCATGCAATATCAGTTTCAGTTCGGGCGTTTGCTGACCCGGAGACTGGAACGTTTTGCACGACCCTTTCCCCGATACTGTGAATCTCTGACGACCCCGTGACTCGGCGGGGGGTTTAATCGTGCGCAAATGCATGACCGCCAAGCAAAACCACCGACGTGCCGCCGACGCCAGGCGGTCGGCATGTCCAGACCACTGAACGGGTGAAGGAGTTCTCCCAATGACCCAGACCGGTACCGTAAAGTTCTTCAACGCAACCAAAGGCTTCGGCTTCATCACGCCGGATGGCGGCGCGAAGGACGTGTTCGTCCATATCTCCGCTATCGAGGCTTCGGGCCTGCGCACGCTCGTCGACGGCCAGAAGGTCAGCTTCGACGTCGAGCCCGACCGTATGGGCAAGGGTCCTAAGGCGGTCAACCTCCGCGCCGGCTAAGCCGCGTAAGGTTTTTTGCTTTGAAGAGGGGCGCGGTGGATCACCATCGCGCCCTTCTTCTTTGGTGGGTGGCTCCGCAATTATCCGTCGCCAAATCAACGAGATAGTCTGCGTCCAGCCGGCGCCACTCTGGCGAGCCACAGCCAACCGTGACATAGTCTTGCCGCGGAGGCAGTATCTGCTTCCCACGCAGAGGAGGCAGACCATGAAGTTGCTGAAGTCTCTGGGCGCAATGCTCCTGGCCGCAGGGCTAGGATATGGCGGGCCGGTCGAGGCGATGCCGGCGGGCAATGCGCCGCAGGCCGATGGCGGGTTGGTGATCCAGGTCCGTGGTTGCCACGGCGACCCGCAGCGCCATTTTGTTCCTCAGTTCGGCCGTACCGAGTGGCATGTCCACCGCCGCCCCGACTGCCGGCCGATCCGGGTCCGCCCGCCGGTCCAGGTGCGCGACTGCCATCGTGAGGTTCGCCGCCACTTCCTGCCGCGTTACGGCAACGTGCCCCACCGCCATGTCGGCCCCAATTGCCGCGTGCGTGTCTATTCGAGGTTCGATCCGCTGCGTCCGCGGCCACCCTCCTGCATCCAGATCGGCCCGATCCGCTACTGCGAATACTAAGCCGCGAAACGCGTTGCATTTGGCCACTTGGGCCCGGTAATTGCCGGGCCTGAGCAGCCTTAGGACAGGTATCGGCAGGCAAAACTTTTGCTTGCCGATGACCCAAAAATGAACGACAAATTTCCACTTCGGGCATTTGCCGGCCCGAAGACTGGAATTGATGGGATCAGAGGAGTTTCCCATGCCGCAGACCGGCACCGTCAAGTTCTTCAATCATGCCAAAGGCTTCGGCTTCATCACGCCGGACGACGGAGCGAAGGATGTCTTCGTTCATATTTCGGCCGTGCAGGCGTCGGGTCTTCCCGGTCTTGAGGATGGGCAGAAGGTTTCTTTCGACACCGAGCCGGACAAGCGCGGCAAGGGTCCGAAGGCCGTCAATCTGACCGTCGGCTGAGAACCTTCAAGGAGGCCGGAGTTCGTGCTCCGGCCAAGCATGCTGCTGTATTCGCCGCAACGCATATTGGCGTTTGTCGGCGGTAGTCTCTTTGACCCATTGCACCTGAAAATCCGTTCAGGCTGCGTTCAGGCGGGCTCCCCTAGACATAGTGTCGACGCTAAATTCTGGCCTTGATACGGGCCGGACGGCGAAGGAGACCGACATGAACCGTATTTTCAAGACCCTCGTCCTTTCGGCGGCAGTTGCCGCTACCACGTTGACCGCCCTGCCCGCGGCCGAGGCCGGCGAGCGCTGGCGCCGTCACAACCGCCACGACAACACCGGCGCGATCGTCGCTGCGGGTGCGCTCGGCCTCATCGCGGGCGCCGTGATTGCTGGCAACGCCAACCGTTCGCAGCCGGTCTATGACGACTATTACGACTACGAGCCGCAGCCGCGCCGCGTCTACCGCCAGGATTATGGCCAGGACTACTATCGCCCCGCCCCGGTGCAGCGCCGTGTGGTCTATCGTGAGAGCTACGCGATCGAGCCGTGGACGCCCGAATGGTACAGCTACTGTTCGGACCGCTACCGCAGCTTCAAGCCGCGCAGCGGCACCTTCACCGGCTATGACGGCGTCGAGCGCTTCTGCGAAGCCAACTGACCGCAGCCACGGGCATGGACTGTGGCGGCCCTCCCTGCCCGGCCGCGGCAGCCAAACCTGAAACAATGACAAAACGGCGCCAGCCTTGCGGTTGGCGCCGTTTTTCATGTGAGGTAGTCCGTTGGGCGAAAGGCTGCTGCGGAGCAGACCGACAGCGGCCGCCTCAGATCAGGCAGACGGCCTGATCGATCCAATCAAACCAGATAGGGATTGCTGCGGCGTTCGTCGCCGAAGCGGCTGCCCGGGCCGTGGCCACAGATGAAGCCGATCTCGTCGCCGAGCGGCAGGAGTTTCTCCTTGATCGACCGGATCAAGGTGGCGTGGTCGCCGCCATAGAGGTCGGTGCGGCCGACAGAGCCCTGGAACAGCACGTCGCCGACATGGGCGAATTTCGCGTCACGGTTGTAGAAGACAACGTGGCCGGGCGCGTGGCCGGGGCAATGCAGCACCTCGAAAACATGAGTTCCGAAGGACACGGTTTCGCCCTCGGTGAGGAACCGGTCAGGCACGCAGTTGCGCACCGAACCGTCCATGCCGAATTTCTGGGCCTGGGTCACCAGATTGTCGAGCAGCGGTTTGTCGGCCTCGTGCGGGCCGATGATGTCGACGCCGAGCGCATCTTTCAGCTCCATCGCGCCACCGGCATGGTCAATATGGCCGTGGGTCAGCCAGATCGCCGTGATCGTGATGCCGTTTTGCTTGAGCACCGACAGGATGGTGTCGACATCGCCGCCCGGATCGACCACGACGCCGGTCTTGTCGTCGGTATCGAACAGGATCGTGCAGTTCTGCTGGAAGGGCGTAACCGGCACGATCCCGGCATTGAGCTGTCCCATGGCGGGTCCTTTCCTTGGAGCGCCGTGCGTCCGAATGGACGCACAAAGGACGCTCCAACTGTGTGAATCTGCGCATCGTGCCTTCCGAAAATCGACACCAATTTTCGGGCCGATGCGCCAAGTTCGCCCCGACATAAGGACTGACGCGCGCTTCGTCCATGCCCATTCTGGTGGGTGGCAGGCAGCGCCTCTGATCCAGAAAATGAAAGGGGCGGCCGCAGCCGCCCAATCCGAATTCCAATCTGTAGCGGGATTATTTCTTCATGGCACCCATGATCGCGCCGACGATGGCCGTCACGATGGCGCCGCCGCCGGCACCACCAACCACATCGCCGAGAATGCCGCTGAGTGCACCTGCCGTTGCCGGATCAGCCGCGCCGCCGAGAAGGCTGCCCAGGATCTGTCCGCCCGCGAGACCGCCGACGCCACCGGCGAGCAATTTCGTCACCTGCCCCATCGCCGCCGTCTTGATCGCCGCGCCGACGGCCTGTCCACCGATAACGCCGGTTACAATTTGTATGATGATAGGAAGAAGCGATTCCATAACAATTCCCTCCAAATTGCATGCCGGCCCTCAGTATGCCGACAGCAACATCAGACCCTGAAATCGGGGAATGTCAAATTGGGCTGGGAAGACGCAGAAAGGGCGGTCCGAAAACCGCCCTTCTTCAAGGTCAATTAATTGATTCTGCTTGTTATTCAGCAGCAATCGCGTGCTTGGGCTGAACCGCCGCAGAATAGTCGTTCATCAGCGTCTTGGCGATTTCGCCGACCTCGAATCGGTACTGCCCGATCTCCGAAACCGGCGTCACTTCAGCCGCCGTGCCGGTCAGGAAGCATTGCTCGAAGCCTTCCAGTTCGTCCGGCATGATCACCCGCTCGACGACTTCGAGGCCGCGATCCTTGGCGAGGCCAATGACAGTGCGGCGCGTGATGCCATCGAGGAAGCAGTCCGGCTTCGGTGTATGCACCTTGCCGTCCTTGACGAAGAAGATGTTGGCGCCTGTGGCCTCGGCGACCTGGCCGCGCCAGTCGAGCATCATCGCATCGGCATAACCCTTGGCCTCGGCCGCATGCTTGGACAGCGTGCAGATCATGTAGAGGCCGGCAGCCTTGGACTTCGACGGTGCCGTACGCGGGTCGGGGCGGCGCCATTCGGCGATGTCGAGGCGGATGCCTTTCAGCTTCTGCGCCGGGTCGAAATAGCTCGGCCACTGCCAGATCGCGACGGCGACATTGATGCGGTTCTTATGGGCGGCGACGCCCATTTCCTCGCTGCCACGCCAGGCGATCGGGCGCACATAGGCGTCCTTGAAGCCCTGCTTCTTCAAGAGCTCGCGGCAGGCATCGTCGATCACCTCGACCGAATAGGGAATGGTGAAGCCCAGGATGCGGGCGGACTCGTGCAGGCGCTCGGTGTGCTCGGTCAGCTTGAAAATCTCGCCGCCATAGGCGCGCTCACCCTCGAACACCGCGCTTGCATAGTGCAGACCATGGGTTAGTACGTGAATCTTGGCGTCGGCCCATTGGACGAACTCGCCGTTCATCCAGATGAATCCATCGAGCTTGTCGAAAGGAACGGATGCCATGGTAAACCTTCCCGCAGGCGGGAGCCTGCCTATCGTTTCGTATCGTTCTTGATGGCCCGAAGGGGCCTGATGGATAAAGCGTAGGCGGGGCAGAATACCAAAGCAAACTCACGATGTTTCGGAAAAAACCACCGCACCTTGCCTTTTCGTTCGCAATCCGCCGAAAAGCTTGGCAAAAATTACCATCGCACCTAATTTATGTCAATAGTGCTGACATAAATTGACGAACAGGAATTCTATGGCACAACGCAGCGGCGCAACCGCCCAACCGATCCGCACCGCCGTGACGGCAGACGAAGGCATCGATTTCTCGATCATCGAGCTGATGTATTTCGCCTATCGCGACTTCACTTCCGACCCCGACCAGATCCTCGCCGAATACGGTTTCGGCCGCGCCCATCACCGCGTGCTGCACTTCGTCAACCGCCTGCCCGGACTGACGGTCGCCGAGCTGCTCGACGTGCTCAAGATCACCAAGCAGAGCCTCGCGCGGGTGCTCAAGCAGCTCATCGACGCCGGCTACATCGTTCAGGTGCAGGGGCCGCGCGACCGGCGCCAGCGCGAACTCTACCCGACGCCCAAGGGCCGTACATTGACACTGGCGCTGGCGCGGCCACAGTCACGCCGCATCCATGCGGCACTGGAGGGCGCGGGAGAGACCGAGCGCGCCTGGATCGAAAGATTCCTCAAGGCGATGGTCAATCCCGAATTAAGGGCGCAGATTGATCATCTGCCCGGAAACACGCCGGGGAAAGACCATGGAGAATAACGACAAGACGGCCAGCCAGGCCACGTTGGGCGACGATGCTCCGCATCTGCTCGTCGTCGACGACGACACGCGCATCCGCAACCTGCTCAAGCAGTATCTGACCGAAAACGGCTTTCGCGTTACTGTCGCGGGCAATGCAGACGAAGCGCGGCGCAAGCTTGCCGGCCTCGACTTCGACCTTCTCATCCTCGACGTGATGATGCCGGGCGAAAACGGCATCGAATTGACCAAGTCGCTGCGTGACCAGAAGGACGTGCCGATCCTGATGCTGACGGCATTGTCGGAGACCGACAGCCGCATCACCGGCCTCGAGGCCGGCGCCGACGACTATCTGCCCAAGCCGTTCGACCCGCGCGAACTGATCCTCAGGATCAACAACATCCTGCGCCGCGGCGGCCCGGCGGCAACACCGAAGGTCGAGCAGTTGGTGTTCGGCCCCTACACCTTCCAGATCGCCCGCCGCGAACTGAAGCGTGGCGGCGAAGCCCTCAAGCTGACCGACCGGGAGCAGGAAATCCTCGCCATCTTCGCCGCGCGTGCCGGCGAGACCATCCCGCGCCATGAACTGGTGACCGGCGACTCGGAAGTCGGCGAGCGCACCATCGACGTCCAGATCAACCGTCTGCGGCGCAAGATCGAGCGCGATCCGGCCAATCCCGTCTGGCTGCAGACGGTACGCGGCATCGGCTACCGGCTCAGCGTGGAGTAGCCGGAGCAGTTCCGGAGGGCCGGTTGTTGAAGCCGGTCACTCCGAGGTAACATGGCCCGCCGGCAACAACTCTTCCGCATTAAGCGGGCCGGCGCGGGAGAAACGGCCATGTTACGTGCTATCACGCTTGCATTTGCCCTGTCTGTCTTGCCTGCCACCGCATTCGCCCATTCCTGCCCGAGCATCATGGCGGCGATCGACGCTGCTCTGCCCGCCTCCACGCTCGCCGAGGCGGACATGACGAAGGTCAAGGAACTGCGCGCCAAGGGCGAACAGTTGCACGCATCCGGCGACCACGCCGGATCGGAAACAGCCCTCAACGAAGCCAAGAAACTGCTCGGCATCTGACCGCCAGACGACTTCGGGCCGTGTCAGCGGCCCGAACCTCGTCATCCCCCGTTCATCAACCTAGTCGCAACGGCGGGCAAATTTTGTTGTGCCGCAACACGTGGGTCGGACGCTCTGTCTGTCCGCGCCCGAGATCATCGACGCACTGGCGACACAGTCTCGGCACAGTTCCGGGTGATCTTCTCCAGGCATCGGTAAATCCAGAGCCATTTGGCGCTGTAGGAAAAAGCCTTATGTTTTCAGCATCGGGCGAGACGGAGTTTGACAACGTAAGCTGTTGAACTTCAAAGACAGTTTCAGAACGATCCGGCGTGGGCTAGGATCGAGGCGAGCCGGCCGGAACCTGACCGGTTGGCGGCAAGTGGAAGGGCGGATGGCAACCACCGACATGGAACGGCCCGGCGGAGGCAGGCTCGGCACACGCATGTGGCGTGCGCTGACGGCTGTGCCGCGCAGCTGGAACCGCTTCTGGCGACGTGTCTCCATCTACATGCCGAAGCGGCTCTACGCGCGCTCGCTGCTCATCGTCATTACGCCGATGATCCTGCTGCAGTCGGTCGTCGCCTTCGTCTTCATGGAGCGGCACTGGCAGACGGTGACTGTGCGCCTGTCACAGGCGGTGACGCGTGACATCGCCGGCATCATCGACCTGCTCGACACCTTTCCGCAGCCCGAAAGTTATGCCCAGATCATCCGCATCGCCCAGGAGCGCATGTCGCTGAAGATCGACCTGTTGCCGGCCGAACCCCTGCCCCCGCCTGGCCCGAAACCGTTCTTCTCGATCCTCGACCAGGCGCTGTCGTCGGAAATCCGCAAGCAGATCAACCGGCCGTTCTGGCTCGATACCGTCGGCAACTCCAACATCGTCGAAGTGCGCGTCCAGCTCGACGACAAGGTATTGCGCGTGTTCGTGCGCCGCAGCCAGGCCTATGCCTCGAACACCCACATCTTCCTGCTGTGGATGGTCGGCACGTCACTGGTCCTGCTGATGATCGCCATTCCGTTCCTGCGCAACCAGATCCGCCCGATCTTGCAACTCACCGAGGCTGCCGAAAGTTTTGGCAAGGGCCGGCCGATGCCGGTCAACTTCCGGCCACGCGGCGCCGAAGAAGTGCGACGCGCCGGTTTCGCCTTCATCCAGATGCGCGAACGCATCGAACGCCAGATCGAGCAGCGCACGGCGATGCTGACCGGCGTCAGCCACGACCTGCGCACCATCCTGACGCGCTTCAAGCTGCAGCTGGCTCTGTCAGGCAGCAAGGTCGACACCGAAGCACTCAGCCAGGACGTCGACGACATGCAGTCGATGCTCGAGGCCTATCTGGCTTTCGCCCGCGGCGAGGCTTCGGAGGATCCCGGCCGCTTCGATCTTGCCACCTATCTCGACAGGCTGGGTGACGAAGCCAAGCTGCGCAAGCGCAAGCTCAAGATCACGCTCGTCGGCGAGCCCGAGGTGCATGTTCGCCCCAATGCGTTCAACCGCCTGCTGCAGAACGTCGTCGGCAACGCCTTCCGCTATGCCAAGGAGGTCGAGGTCAAGGCGGTCCACGATCGCGGCATGCTGGTGGTGATGGTCGACGACAACGGCCCCGGCATTCCGGAAGAGAAGCGCGAAGAGGTGTTCAAGCCGTTCTACCGCCTCGACGAGGCGCGCAATCTTGATTCGACCGGCACCGGCCTCGGCCTGGCCGTCGCCCGCGACATCGCCCGCAGCCATGGTGGCGACATCAAGCTGAGCGACAGCCCGCTGGGCGGCCTGCGCGCCATGATACGCGTGCCGGCCTGATCAGGCGCGGCGATCGAGCCGCGTCACCAGCCTGTCGCCGATCCACTGGATGCCACAGACGAGCACGATCAGCACAGCCACGACCGCAACCATGACAGCCGTCTCGAAACGCTGGTAACCGTAGCGAATGGCGAGGTCGCCGAGCCCGCCCGCACCGATGGCACCCGCCATGGCCGAGGCGCCGACCAGCGTCACCAGCGTAACGGTGAAGCCGGCAACGATGCCTGGCAGTGCCTCGGGTACCAGCACCTCACGGATGATCGCCCAGCGCCCGCCGCCCATGGCGCGCACGGCCTCGATCAGGCCACGGTCGACTTCGCGCAGCGACACTTCGGCGATGCGCGCATAATAGGGCGTTGCGGCAATCGCCAGCGGTACGATCGCCGCCCAGGTGCCGATCGACGTGCCGACGATCAACCGCGTCACTGGGATCAGCGCCACCAGGAGGATGATGAACGGCACCGAGCGGAAGCCGTTGACGAGTGCGCCGAGGATGCCGTTGACCCAGCGATTGCAGGCAATACCGCCGCGGTCGGTGGCAACGAGCGCCAGGCCGAGCGGCAAGCCGAAGACCAGAGAGATCAAGCCCGATGCAGCCGTCATCAGCACGGTCTCCCACAACGAGCGCAGAAGAAGTTCAAGCATTGTCTGTGACATAACCAAGCACCTCGACCCGCGCTTTCCGGGCATTCAGGAATTCGATTGTTTCGGCGATACCGCGCGATGCAGTGTCGACGCCGAGGAACAGCGTTCCGACAGGCTCCCCCTGGATGGTGTCGATGCCGCCATGGACCAGCCGGAACCGGCCGGGAACCGACGTTGCCAGTTCCTGGAGCAGCGGCCGGCGCGCCGCTTCGCCTGCGATGTCGACGCGCAGGATGGCCTCGCGTCCAACGCCGGTTAGCCGTGTGGCGATCGCCTGCGGCAGCTGCGGCCGGATGCCGGCGAGCAGGCTGCGCGTCACTTCGGTGCGCGGGTCGGCGAAGATCGACCACACCGGCCCTTCCTCGACGATTCGCCCGGCATCGATGACGGCGACGCGGTCGGCAATGCTGCGGACCACCTCCATCTCGTGGGTGATCAGCAGGATAGTCAGGCCGAGCTTTTGGTTGATGTCCTTCAGCAATGCCAGGATCGAGCGCGTCGTCTCTGGATCGAGCGCCGAGGTCGCCTCGTCGGAGAGCAGGACCGCCGGCCGCGCGGCGAGCGCGCGCGCGATGCCGACGCGCTGCTTCTGCCCGCCCGAAAGTGCCGCTGGGTAGGCCTTGGCCTTGTCGGCGAGACCGACGAGTTCGAGCAGTTCGGCGGCGCGCCTGAGCCGCTCGTCCCTGGACTGGCCTTCGATCTTGAGCGGCAGCGCGACATTCTCCTCGACAGTCTTGGCCGACAACAGGTTGAAGTGCTGGAAGATCATGCCGATACGTCGGCGCAGCGGCTGCAGATCGCGCTCGCTGAGGCCAGTGATTTCACGGCCCTCGACGAAGATCTGGCCACTGTCGGGTCGCTCCAGTCCGTTCAGGCAGCGGATCAGCGTCGACTTGCCGGCGCCGCTGCGGCCGATGATACCAAGTACCTCGCCCTTGCGCACTGTGAGCGAAACGCCGTCGACGGCCGGTGTCTGGCCGAAGCGCCGCCTGAGGTCGACGATGCGCACCACCGTCTCCGACAGCGCAGTATCGACAGGGGACGCCCCTTCGATGGGTGCAAGATGCTGGGTCATGAAATTCCCTCGGCAATGCGGGAGGCGGCCCGCCATTCATGGCAGGCCGCCTCCATTGTAATCAGTCGTCAAGCTCAGTAGGCGGCGACGCCGGTGCCCTTGTAGACGCGGTCGAACTCGGCCTTGACGGTCGGGTTCTGATAGGCGGCGACAAGCTTCTTGACCCAGGCTTCGTTCTCGCTGCCGGTCTTGACGGCGATGAAGTTGCGGTACGGATTTTCTGCGACCGGCTCCTGGGCGATCCGGTGCTCGGGCGTCAGCCCGCTCTTCAGCGCCCAGTCGGTGTTGACCACCGCGGCGTCGAGATCCTCGACCGAACGGCCGACGATGCCGGCGTCGAGTTCCTTGATCTCGAACTTCTTCGGATTATCGACGACGTCGGCGACGGTTGCCAGGATGCCGATGCCGTCCTTGAGCTTGATCAGGCCGGCGTCGGCGAGCACACGCAGGGCACGGCCTTCGTTGGAGGGATCGTTGGGCACACCGATGACGGCGGCTTCCGGCAGCGCCTCGACCTTGGCGTGCTTCTTCGAATAGAGCCCGATCGGCCACAGGCCGGTGTAGCCGACTGGGGTAATATGGTAGCCCTGCGTCTTGATCTGGTTGTCGAGATAAGGCTGGTGCTGGAAGGCGTTGGCGTCGATCTCGCCGCGCTCCAGCGCCTCGTTTGGTTGGGTGTAGTCGTTGAACACGACGGTTTCGATGGCGAGGCCCTGCTTGGCGGCCTCGGCCTTCACCACGCGCCAGACATCCTCGTCCTCGCCTGAGATGATGCCGACCTTGATCGCGGTCTTATCCTCGGCGAGCGCCTGTTGCGGAACGGTGAAGCTGATGACGGTGACGACGGAGGGGAGCAGCGCGGCAAATGCCGTGCGGCGGCTGATCGTGTTGCGGTTGGAAAGGGACTTGGTGATCTCTGTCATTTCGAATTCTCACTGAGAGCCGTTGGGAGGATGGCTCGCCCCGCTCAATGCGAAGCTTGGCCATATCCTCGGCAAACGCCCCTCTCCAGGCAAAGGATCGGATTTCACGCCGAGCCCCGCCCCGGGAAAAATCGTCACAAAGAAAATACCGGTTCGGGCAGAACCGACCTCGCCCGCGCATGACCCGAAAATCCGAGTCGATTTTCGGGTCATGCATCACTTCAAATCGGTACAGCGTCCTGCGGGCATCCGAGTGGACGCGCGGCGCTGCAGCCGTTGCGAACAAAGCCGTCGTCATTCCAGCGTCATGCAATGCTGCTCAAAGGCGCCTCGCAATGAATGGAGGACCGCTGATTCCCGGCAGGCCGGGACGCGGACAACGGGGAAGACGCCCTTGCGCATCCTGATGGTCACCGACGCATGGCGTCCGCAGATCAATGGCGTCGTCCACACGCTCGAACGACTGGCCGAAACCCTGACCGCCTTCGGTGCCGAGGCCGACTTCCTGACACCCAACATCTTCCGCACCTTGCCGATGCCGACCTATCCCGACATAAGGCTGGCGCTGACCACGCCCGGCAACGTGGCGCGGATCATCGAGCAAAGGCGACCCGACCACATCCATCTGGTGACCGAAGGCCCGCTCGGCATGATGGCGCGGCGCTATTGCCTCGCCAACAAGCGCCCCTTCACCACAAGCTACCACACCCGCTTTCCCGAATATGTAAGCGCCCGTCTGCCGCTGCCGGAGAGCTGGACCTACGGCCTGCTGCGCAATTTCCACAACTCCGGCCAGGGCTGCATGGTCGCAACGCAGTCGCTCGCCGACGACCTGGCATCGCGGGGCTTCGAAAAACTCCGACCATGGACGCGCGGCGTCGACATCAACCACTTCCATCCCGACAAGAAGGTCGAGATGGACCTGCCGCGGCCGATCTTCCTGTGCGTCGGCCGCATCGCGGTGGAGAAGAACCTGCCAGCCTTCCTCGACCTCGACCTGCCCGGTACCAAGGTGCTTGTCGGCGACGGGCCAGAACTCGAAAGGCTGAAGGCAAAATATCCTGAGGCGCATTTCCTCGGGCGCCGCCCGAGCGACGAACTGGCCGAGATCTACGCCTCATCAGACGTTTTCGTCTTCCCGAGCCGCACCGACACCTTCGGCAATGTCATCATCGAGGCGCTGGCCAGCGGCACGCCTGTTGCCGCCTATCCGGTGACTGGGCCGATCGACATCGTCGGCGACGGCATCGGAGGCGTTGTTTCGGAAGACCTGCGCGAGGCAGCACTGGGCGCACTCAAGGTCGACCGCACCGAGGCCCGCGAACGGGCCATGCGCTACACCTGGAATGCCTGCGCCGAAATGTTCCTGGACAATGTGAAGGCGGCTTACGCCGCGTGATGCCCAGCGCATCCGCGGTTCAGGTCAGGCCGAGTCGAAAATGGTGGGTTCCGAGAACCGGAACGGACCCTACATTTGGGTACGTGAGTACCGGAAACGCAGGGAGCCGCCATTTGCAGGCCGGCCTCACCTGAATCCTAGAACAGGCGGCCGCCGTCCGGCACCTTGCGCTCTATGGCGCCGAGCACGACGTCGCCGTCCTCGTCGGGGAAGCCAAGGGTGAGCACTTCCGACATGAACGGGCCGATCTGGCGCGGCGGGAAGTTGACGACGGCGAACACCTGCCGACCCAGCAGCGTCTCGGGCGTATAATATTTGGTGATCTGCGCCGACGATTTCTTGACGCCGATATCGGTGCCAAAATCGATCTTCAGCTTGAACGCCGGCTTGCGCGCTTCCGGGAACGGCTCGACCTCGACGATCGTGCCGGTGCGTATGTCAACCTTGTCGAAATCGGCAAAGCTGATCTCAGCTTTCGGCGCCTTGTGCGAACTCATCCGACAGTCTCAGGCGTTGCCGTGCGTCTCGAACAGCACGCTGGCCAGTGCGTCCTTGGCCGAGGTGCCCGACCAGACGACGAACTGGAAAGCCTGGAAATAGCATTCGCAGGCTTCAAGCGCCGAGGACAGCAGCACTTCGACCTGCTGGCTGGTCGGCTCGACGCCACCGGCGAGCAGCAGCGACTGGCGGAACATGATCGCGCCTTCGGTTTCCCAAAGGTCGAAATGCCCGAACAGCATCTGCTCGTTGATCAGCGACAAGAGCCTGAGAATCTCAAGCGTACGGCTTTCAGGCACCTTGACATCGAAGGCGCATGCCAGATGCAGGGCCTCGAAGTCTTCCATCCAGGAAAACGACACCTGGTACTCGGTCCAGTTGCCGACGACTGAAATCGAGATCTCGTCGTCGCCGGCACGTTCGAACGCCCAGTCGTTGTTATGAGCCACCTGCTCGATGACATCCACCGGATGGATTTCGCGGGAGAACTCGAGTTCGAGAAGTTCCATAAATGCTTCCTGTCGTTCCGGGCGCGTCATCGCGCTCCGCGCGGGGGACACACACGACGAACTTATTCTTGAACTCGGACGACCAGCGCTGCCGGACTCAATACCCCCCAGCCGGACCGCGCCATCCGGTGCACGACGGTGTTTCGAATCGTGCAGTAAATTCAGTGTATTGATCGTGACTCTCGTGAACAGCCCAATTTTTCGCAACGTCCCATTCGGATGTGGAAACAGGCTGCGGCGCAGATTCACAAAGCGCCGGTAAGCGATTCACGACAAAGCACTTTTTCGGATGGCGCTTTGTGGAAAAGTTAACGAATTATTTCTTTGTGCGGGGCTTTGGCGAGGCCGCCGGTGAGGCCGTGTCGGCATCTTCACCGGCGCGGCCGGCGAGTTGAGCCTCAAGTGCCTCGATGCGGGCAACCAGCGCCTTGTTTTCGGCACGTGCCTTGATCGCCATGTCGCGAACCGCCTCGAACTCCTCGCGCTGGACCAGTTCGAGCGAATTCATCGCCCGCTCGGCCTGCGAACGGAACGCGGTTTCGACCTCGCGCCTGACGCCCTGGGCGGCACCCGCGGCATCGGTCATCAGCTTGGCGAATTCATCCAGAATGCGGTTCGGTCCGGTCGTCATGGCTAACCCTCGCGTTGTCCATTCGACGTAGTGGCGCAAGCCCCGGAATGCAAGGATATCGTGGCCCCGACAGGGTGCCAAATGCTGCGGCAAAGATGCCCGCCTGCTCGCAATGACTTCTCGGTTACTGCGGGGTTGCCTGCCTTGACCGTGCCAAAAGCCTGCCGCATGGTCCGCCGCGATTGCCTGCCCTGGAGACTGACTTGAGCGAATACCTTGCCTTGCCGCTGGCTGCCCTGCCCTTTCCGAACATCGATCCCGTCATCGTGCAACTCGGACCGCTGGCCATTCACTGGTACGGGCTGGGCTACATCGTCGGCATCCTGTTTGCCTGGTGGTACGGCAAGCGGCTGGTGACCAACACCCGTCTGTGGCCGAACGGCGTGCTGCCGATGAAGCCCGAGGCCCTCGACGATTTCCTGGTCTGGGCAGCGGCTGGCGTCGTGCTTGGTGGCCGCATCGGCTACATCCTGTTTTACGACCTCGCCCGCTACATCTCCAATCCGCTCGACATCTTCGCGGTCTGGCAGGGCGGCATGTCGTTTCATGGCGGCCTGCTCGGCGTCACCCTTGCCATGGTGCTGTTCGCCCGCAAGCACGGCATCCTCGTCTGGTCGCTGATCGACGTCGTTGCCGCCGGCGTGCCTGTCGGCCTCGGCCTGGTGCGCCTCGCCAACTTCATCAATTCGGAGCTATGGGGCCGGGTGACCGACGTGCCATGGGCGATCGAGTTTCCCACCGGCGGACCTTTTCTGCGTCACCCGAGCCAGATCTACGAGGCCCTGCTTGAAGGCCTGGTCCTGTTCCTCGTGCTGCGTTTCCTGACTCATTCCAGGCTCAAACTGAAGACGCCGCGTTTCATCGCCGGCGCCTTCGTCTGCGGCTATGGCCTGTCGCGCATATTCGTCGAGTTCTTCCGTGAGCCCGACCAGCAGATCGGCTATCTCCTCGGCGGCTGGCTGACCATGGGCATGGTGCTGTCGGTGCCGATGGTGCTGATCGGCCTGTGGGCGATGCTGTCGGCCAAGCCGGTCACGCAGATCGCCAGGCCGGCATGACTGCGCTCAGGACGCGCATCGCAGGCCTGATCGCGGCATCGGGCCCGATCAGCGTCGCCGACTACATGGCGCTGTGCCTGTTCGATCCAACTGACGGCTATTACACGACGCGCGAGCCGTTCGGTGTCGAGGGCGACTTCACTACGGCGCCCGAGGTCAGTCAGATGTTCGGCGAACTCGTCGCCGTCTGGCTTTATACCGCCTGGCAGGCGGCAGGGTCTCCAACCGGCGCGACGTTGGCCGAGATCGGCCCTGGGCGCGGCACGCTGATGAAGGACGTGCTCAGGGTTCTGCAAAAACTCGATAGCGCTTTCGTCGCCGGCGCCTCCATCGCCCTGGTTGAGACGAGCCCGAAGCTGCGAGGGGTGCAGAAACAGACGCTCGCCAGCAGCGGCATCCGGATCGACTGGCACGACACGGTGTCGACGCTGCCCACTGCGCCACTGTTCATCGTCGGCAACGAACTGTTCGACGCCATCCCGACCCGCCAGTTCGTCAGGATCGGTGCCGCTTGGCACGAGCGCGCCGTTGGCCTCGAGGAAACAGGCGAGCTTGGCTTCGTTGCCGGCCCGGCAACGATCGAGACGGCGCTGCTGCCGGTTGCCGCCGCGACCGCGCCAGAGGGTGCGATCTTCGAATTCGCCCCGGCGCGCACCGGCACGATGGAGCAGATCGCCACCCATCTCGCCACCTTTGGCGGCGCCGGCCTTTTCTTCGACTACGGCCATGTCGAACCAGGCATCGGCGACACGCTCCAGGCGCTGCGCAAGCACCACTATGACGACGCGCTCGCAAATCCCGGCGAGGCTGACCTCACCTCGCATGTCGACTTCGCTGCCCTTGCTTTGGCAGCCCGGGCACATGGGCTTGATGCGCATCTGGCAACCCAGGGCGCGTTCCTGCTCGCCATGGGGCTGCTCGAACGCGCCGGCAAGCTCGGTGCCGATGCGGACGCCGCCGGGCGTGAAAAGATCCGCGGCGAGGTCGAGCGGCTGGCCGGCCCCGATGCCATGGGAACACTGTTCAAGGTGCTTGCGGTTGCTCCGCGTGGCACAAGAATTCCCTTCCCCGCCGTCAGTTGACAGCACGCTTGCGCCTGCCCCACTGTCCGGCCTCGATATGGCGAGGCGACCTGTGGCGGCTGGCCCGGCCTTGACGAAATCGCTGACGAGGATGACAAGGCGGCAATGCTGAACGACTCGAAACCGGATCCGATCCGGTCCAACTTGCTCGCCAGCGCGGAGGCCAATGGCATCCGCCACGGTTACTTCACCCGCACCGGCGGGGTCTCCGAAGGCATCTATCAGGGCCTCAACATCGGCGTCGGCTCCGACGACGACCAGACGCGCGTGGCCGAGAATCGCCGCCGCGTCGCCAGTTGGATGGGTGTGCCAGCCGACCGCCTGCTCAGCCTCTACCAGGTCCATTCGCCCGACGTCGTCGTCGCCACCGGCCCCTTTGCCGACGGCCGTCCCAAGGCCGACGCGCTGGTGACCGACAGGCCCGGCATCGCACTCGGTGCCTCTTCGGCCGATTGCGGCCCCGTGCTGTTTGCCGACCCGCAAGCACGCATCATCGGTGCTGCCCATGCCGGCTGGAAAGGCGCCTTTACGGGCGTGCTCGAAAACACCGTTGCCGCGATGGAGGGCCTCGGCGCCAGGCGCGAGCGCATCCTCGCCGTGCTCGGCCCGTCGATCAGCGCCGCCAATTACGAGGTCGGCCCCGAATTCGTCGCCCGCTTCGTCGAAGGCGACGCCGACAATGCCAGGTACTTCACACCGTCGGCGAATGCCGGCCACCACATGTTCGACCTCAACCTCTACACGGTCGATCGGCTGCGCAAGGCCGGCGTTCAGGCGGAAGCTCTGAACCGCTGCACCTATGCGGAAGAAGAGCTGTTTTATTCCTACCGGCGCACCACGCACCGCAAGGAAGCTGATTACGGGCGGCAGATTTCGGCAATTGCATTGGAGGACTGACAGCATGGCGCTGCATTTCGAACGAACCGAATTCGACGCCCGGCGCGACCGGCTGATGATCGAGATGGCCGAAAAGAAGCTCGATGCCGTTGTCCTGTTCGCGCAGGAAAGCATGTATTGGCTGACCGGCTACGACACGTTCGGCTTCTGCTTCTTCCAGTCGCTGGTGGTGATGGCCGACGGCTCGATGACGCTGTTGACCCGTTCGGCCGACCTGCGCCAGGCACGCCACACCTCGATCATTGAAAACATCGTGCTGTGGACCGACCGCGACAATGCGAATCCGACGCTCGACCTGCGCAACCTGCTCAACGATCTCGGCCTGCTCGGAGCGCGTGTCGGCGTCGAATACGACACCCATGGCCTGACCGCGTTCAACGGCCGCCGCCTCGACGAGCAGTTGCAGACCTTCGGCCAGATCGTCGATGCGTCCGGCATCGTCGGGCGTTTGCGCCTGTTCAAGAGCCCGGCTGAAATCGAAAAGGCGGAAAAAGCGGCGAGCCTCGCCGACGATGCGCTCGACGCGGCCCTGCCGCTGATCAAGCAGGGCGGTGACGAAGCCAGGATCCTGGCCGCCATGCAGGGCGCGATCTTCACCGGCGGCGGCGACTATCCCGCCAACGAGTTCATCATCGGCTCCGGCGCGGATGCCCTGCTCTGCCGCTACAAGTCCGGCCGCCGCAAGCTCAACAAGAACGACCAGCTGACGCTGGAATGGGCCGGCGTGTTCAACCACTACCATGCGCCGATGATGCGCACCGTGCTGACCGGCAAGGCCTCCAGGCGCCACCAGGAGCTCTACGACGCCTCGCTGGCCGCCCTGCTGGCGGTTGAAAAGGCGATGACGCCGGGCAACACCTTCGGCGACGTCTTCGACGCGCATGCCCGCACGCTGGAAGCACATGACCTGACCAAGCATCGGCTCAATGCTTGCGGTTACTCGGTCGGCGCCCGCTTTACCCCGTCCTGGATGGACATGCCGATGTTCTACCAGGGCAATCCCGAACCGATTGCCCCCAACATGACTTTGTTCGCCCACATGATCATCATGGATTCGGAAACCGAGACCGCGATGACGTTGGGTCGTACCTATCTGACCACTGAATCTGCACCCAAGCCGCTGTCCCGCCATGATCTCGACTTGATCGTACGATGATTGCGCAGAGCGCTGAGGGGCGTTTGCCAGGGAGTTCGGGCAAATGAGACGTTGGATTTTTGCGGCAGCCTGCCTGTCCGCCTCTGCCGCCCTGTCCGCTTGCAACAGCGCCAAGGACGTCCTTGAACCGTCTGCCGTGGCCCCCACCGAGCAGTCGACGGCACTTGCCAGGACTGAAGGCACCGATGTCGCAGCACCCGCCGTGACGGGTGCGGCAACCGCCGTAGCAGCAGCGGGTCCTGCACCGACGGCCGCAGTGGCCGCTCCGTCACAGACCGCCGCCATCGTCGGCAAAGCGCGCGTGCAGTTCGCCCCGATCGTCGGCGCCACCGTCGAGGCGGCGACGCCTTTGACCCAGCGCCTCGGCGTCAGGGCCCGTGAACGCGGCATCACGCTCGCCGGCAGCACCGACACCACGCCGCCCGGCATCATCATGCGCGGCTATTTCTCGGCAATGACCGAGGGCAAGGACACGACGGTCGTCTATGTCTGGGACGTCTACGACCCCGCCGGCACCCGGCTGCACCGCATCAACGGCCAGCAGACCGCGCCATCGACCGGCAGCGGTGAAGGATGGCCAACGGTAGCGCGCGCGACAATGCAGACCATCGCCGACAACACCATCGACCAGTTGGCCCAGTGGCTGGCGGCAAAACCCGGCTAAGCTGCGGCATTCCGTTCCGGTATGTCGCTTTTTTGGGATTCAATGGCGACTCCGCTTGCAATACGAGCCAAGGCCGCTAAAAGCCCGCTCATATTCACTTCCAGGATCGGCGTATGAAACTCTTCGCGGGCAATTCCAACCGGGTGCTAGCAGAAGCTGTCGCTCGCTATCTCAACATTCCCCTGGGCAAGGCTAGCGTCAGGCGCTTCGCCGACCAGGAGATCTTCGTCGAAATTCAGGAGAACGTGCGCGGCGAGGATGTCTTCATCCTGCAGTCGACTGCCTTCCCGACCAACGATCACCTGATGGAACTGCTCATCATGATCGATGCCTTCATGCGCTCGTCGGCACGGCGCATCACGGCCGTCATCCCCTATTTCGGCTATGCACGGCAGGATCGCCGCGCCTCCGGCCGCACGCCGATCTCCGCCAAGCTCGTCGCCAACATGATTGCGCGTGCCGGCGCCAACCGCGTGCTGACGCTCGACCTGCATGCCGGCCAGATCCAGGGCTTCTTCGACATCCCGACCGACAATCTGTTCTCGGTTCCGGTCATGGCCCGCGACGTCAAGGCCAAGTACAAGCAACTGGGCAACGTCACGGTGGTTTCGCCTGATGTCGGCGGCGTGGTGCGTGCACGTGCGCTGGCCAAGCGCATCGACGCCCAGCTCGCCATCGTCGACAAACGCCGCGAGCGTCCCGGTGAATCCGAAGTGATGAACGTCATTGGCGAAGTCCACGGCAAGGATTGCCTGCTGATCGACGACATCGTCGATTCCGGCGGCACGCTGTGCAACGCGGCCGACGCGCTGCTCGCCAAGGGCGCCACCTCGGTCACCGCCTACATCACCCACGGCGTGCTCTCGGGCGGTGCCGCTGCCCGCATCGCCGGCTCGCAGTTGCAGGAACTGGTTATTACCGACTCGATCCAGCCGACCCAGGCTGTCATGGACGCACACAACATTCGCGTCGTCTCGATCGGCGACCTGATCGGCGAAGCGATTTCGCGCACGGCAACCGAAGAATCGGTGTCGAGCCTGTTCGACTGATTCTTTGCCGCAAGCAGACATTTCAAAGCCCCGCCCGGCATGCCGAGGCGGGGCTTTTTCGTCCCGGCAGCACTTTTTCAGAACATCCGCCAGGCCATGCCGGCGAGCGCCGCGACGGCGAGTACGGCGATCATGTTGGCCTTGAAGCGGATCAGCGCCACGCCGGCGGCGACCGCGATGACCGCTGCAACCGCGTCGAAGCTGCCGATTTCAGGTGCCGGCAGCACGAACGGCCCCCAACCCACCTCGTCGACGTTACCGAACAGGACGTGGAGCCCAAACCACACGGCGAGATTGGCGATGATGCCGACCACTGCCGCCGTCACCGCCGACAGCGCGCTCGCCAACCAGCGCACATGGCGCACCGTCTCGACATAGGGCGCGCCGACGAAGACCCACAGGAAACACGGCACGAAGGTGAACCACAGCGTCACCAACGCCCCGCCAATGCCACCGGCCAAGGGCGCCAGTGCCGCAAGCCGAGCGCCGCCGAGGAAGCCGACGAAGACCAGCACCAGGATCAACGGCCCCGGCGTCGTCTCGGCAAGGCCGAGGCCGGTCAGCATCTCGTCGGGCTTCAGCCAGCCATGCACCTCGACCGCCTGCTGGGCGACATAGGCAAGCACGGCATAGGCACCGCCAAAGGTCACCGCTGCCATCTTGGAGAAGAAGGTCGCTTCCGCCGTGTAGACGTGGGCCGGACCGAGCGCCTGCCACAGGATGATCAGCGGCACGAACCAGATTCCCAGCCAGACGGCGAGCGTGGAGAAGAGCCGCCGCGCGCTGGGCCTTGTCCATTCCGGCATGGCGTAGGCAACGTCATCTTCGTCAGCCGCCTCGGCGCCGCTCTGTTGCAGCCCGGCGAGGTGCAGCACCGCGCCGATTGCCGCCGCCGCGACGACGATCAGCGGAAATGGCAGCTTGAGGAAGGCAATGGCAATGAAGGCCACAATCGCCAGTGCGACCATCGCGCCACCCTTCAGCGCCCGCCTTGACACCTTGATCAACGCCTCGAGCACGACGGCAAGCACTGCCGCCTTGAGCCCGAACAGCAGCCCTTGCACCAGCGCGACATGGCCGACGGTGAGGTAGATCGCCGACAATGCGGTGATGACCAAGGCACCGGGCAGCACGAACAACAGTCCGGCCACCAGACCGCCCCTGATGCCGTGCAGCAGCCAGCCGCAGTAGGTCGCAAGCTGCATCGCCTCGGGTCCGGGCAGCAGCATGCAATAGTTGAGCGCATGCAGGAAACGCGGCTCGTCGAGCCAGCGTTTCTCGTCGACGAGGATCCTGTGCATCAGCGCGATCTGGCCGGCCGGCCCACCGAACGACAAGAGCCCGATCCTGGCGAAGGTCCTCGTCGCCTCTCCGAAGGAAGGGTTGGGGCTTGGCAGCGTGGCATCCATGTCAAACCGCCTTCGCTGGCCAGTTGTGGGTTTCCTGGGTGGCGTAACGGCACCAGCCATAGAGCGCATCATAGAGCGTCATGCCTCTTTCGAGCTGGGCATGATCGTCGCCTTCGATGGCTGACAGGCCGAGCGACATGGCGAGAAGTCCTGCAGCCTCGGGCTCCATGTCAAGCCGCGCCGTATCCGCAGCCCTGACGATGCGGGCGAGATGCAGCAGCGGTGGATCCGACAGGCCGAATTCCGCTATGAGTGTGTCGAAGCTGCAGTCGTCGCCACGGTGCGAATAATGCACGTCCTTGATGTCGAAGGGGATGGCGCCGGTCTCGTCGGCGACGTCCTTGACCCATTCGGCCGAGACGAAGTGGAAAATGGCCAGCGGGTCGATGAAGCGCCTGATCAGCCATGGACAGGCGATGCGGTCGATCTTCGGCCGGGCCCGCGTCACCCATTCGCTGGGCCATGGCAGCCCCGGCTCGAGGCCTGGTGCCTCGCGCGCCACGACAGGCCCGCCAGCCGCAAGCCAGGCGTCGATGCCACCTTCCAGCATCAGCGCATCCGCACCGGCGGCGAGCAGCTTGGTCAGCCCGATCTCGCTGACATTGTGGCCATGCGCACAATAGACGACGATGCTCCTCCCCGCCGGAAACTGCGGCAGCCATTCCCCTACCTTCATGTGGTCGCGCCACAACGCACCGGCGATCCGCGTCGGCGCGGCAGCAAACGCGGCGCGGCGACGCACGTCGACGATCAAAGGACACTTCTCGGTACCGATGAGATGGATCAGTTTTATTGCTGAGATCATTCCGGGCATGGTCTTTCCTCCGCACAACATCGCGAAGGCGGAGCTTGGGCCCTTCGGCCTCACGGGGAGTCCACCATGCCCCCGATATGTGAAGTCTATTTGAAAGCGTCGACCGGTTCAATCATCTCAGCACGCCGTCGAGTGCCGGCAGGCCTATGATCGCGGCGGTGGCGATCAGACCGTAGCAGATGCGCCGGAAGGTTGCCTCGTTGGCGCGACTAAACAGGCGCGAGCCGATATAGAGGCCGATTGCGAAGGTCGGCCCGATGGTCAGCGACAGCCCAACCGTCTCCCAGGTCAGCAGGCCGGCGATGAGGTAGCTGGTGATCGACAGCACACTCGATATGGCGAAATAGAGCACGATGTTGGCCCGCACCGTCAGCGGCGGGATGGCGCCGCCGAGCCAGTAGGCGACGACGGGTGGCCCGCCGACCTGGGCAGCGCCCGAAAACACCCCCGAGGTCATGCCGACCGCCGCCGTCAGGCTGGCATGCGGGCGGCCGTGATAGCGCCAGCCCGACATCAGGAGCGCCAGCAGCCCGGCAACGATGGCGACGATCGCCCAGCGGATCATGACGCCGTCGACATGAGTGAGCAGGTAAGTGCCGCTGGGCACGCCAATCATCGCCCCCAGCGCCATAACCCCGACATTGCCGCGGTCAGCACTGCGCCACGCCTTGGGGATCAGCCCCGGCGTCAGCACCAGGTCGACGATCAAGAGCAACGGCACGGCAAGCTTGGCGCCAATCAGCGCGCTTGCCACCGGCACGAAGATCAGCGCTCCGCCAAAACCCGAGAAGCCGCGCGCGCAACCGGCAACGAAGGCGGCAATGACCAGCACCACGATGGTACCAGTCGAAAGCTGGAGCGAGAGAATTTCGTACATGATGAACTTGTCGGCTTAGTTACTTGAGCTCGGCCTGATACAGGCTTGGCTGCATAAGTGCGAGCAGCCACAGCGGCGCCAACAGCGAGCCAGCCCCAAAACCGGTGCGGCGGTTGCACTTTTTGCCGCCTTCCGATATAGAGCCGCCACCCGCGTAGACACCCTTGGAGGCAACGCGGCGGAAGGCCGCCTCACCCGGCGGCTTTCGACGTTTACGGATCAGGCTTGATTGCCCGCCGTAGGCGCTCCATACAACCGAAAGGAAATGCCATGAGCGAAACATACGAGCTCAAGGCCGAAGCACGCGAACTGGTCGGTAAGGGGTCCGCCCGTGAAGTTCGTCGCAACGGCAAAGTGCCTGCAGTCATTTACGGCGACAAGCAGCCTCCCCTGGCCATCGCCCTGTCCTACAAGGACATCTTCTACAAGATCCATGGCGGCGGCTTCCTGACCACCGTGGCGACGATCGACGTCGACGGCAAGAAGATCAAGGTCCTGCCGAAGGACTACCAGCTTGATCCGGTCCGCGATTTCCCGATGCATGTCGACTTCCTGCGCGTTGGCGCAAACACCGAAGTCAACGTCCAGGTTCCGGTTCACTTCATCAATGAAGAGAAGTCGCCCGGCATCAAGCGCGGCGGTGCGCTGAACATCGTCCGTCACGAGGTCGAGTTCCACTGCCCGGCCAACGCGATCCCCGAGTTCATCACCGTCGACCTCGAGGGCACCGACATCGGCGATTCGATCCACATCTCGGCCGTCAAGCTGCCGAAGGGTGTGAAGCCCGTCATCTCCGACCGCGATTTCACCATCGCAACGATCGCCGGCACCTCGGCATCGAAGTCGGAAGAAGGCGCAACCGAGGCTGCCTCCGAGGCATAATCGGCGCATACCCGGAGAACCCGACACATGCTGCTCTTTGCAGGTCTCGGCAATCCGGGTACGCAATACCAGAACAACCGGCACAATGTCGGCTTCATGGCGGCGGACGCAATTGCCCGCCGCCATTCGTTTTCGCCCTGGACAAAGAAGTTCAAGGGCCTGGTCGCCGAGGGCAACATTGCCGGCGAAAAGATCGTCCTGATCAAGCCTCAGACTTTCATGAACCTGTCCGGCCAGTCGGTCGGCGAGGCCATGCGTTTCTATAAGCTTGCCCCTGCCGAACTCACTGTCTTTTATGACGAGCTGGACCTCGTTGCCGGCAAGGTGAGGGTCAAGGTTGGCGGCGGCGCCGGCGGCCACAACGGCATCCGCTCCATCGACCAGCACATCGCCAGGGACTACCGTCGCGTCCGCATCGGCATCGGCCATCCCGGCGTCAAGGAGATGGTCCACGGCCACGTGCTTGGCGACTTCGCCAAGGCCGACAAGGAGTGGCTCGACGTTCTTCTCGACCTCCTTGCCGACAGCGCCGAACTTTTGACCAAGGGCGACGACAACGGCTTCATGAACAAGGTCACCGTCGGGCTGCGCGACAAGCTTCAGCCGACTGGTGCCAGCGACGCGCCGCCGCCGAAGGCCGCCAAACCACAGGCGCCGAAGGCCCAGAGCCACATACGCCAGGCCCGTCCGAACCAGCCTGCCGTCAAGGTGCCGGAGACCGGGCCGATGGCCGCGATGCTGAAGAAGCTGCTCGGCAAGGACTGAGCGGCAACAAAGACATCCGCTTCGGTTCGTGCGATAAGGGCGCGTAATGCCCTTTGGTCCGACGCAACCGTCAGGCGAGGTGCCACCATGCAATCCCGTACCGCATCCTGCTCCTGCGGGCAGCTTAGTATCGTTGTCGGCGGCGCGCCGCTCGGTGTCGGCGTCTGCCATTGCCTTGCCTGCCAGCGCCGCACCGGCAGCGTCTTCGCCGCCCTTGCCGCTTTCGCCCCGCCCTACACGGTGACGGGCACGGCGACGGAATATTTGCGCGTTGGCGATCGGGGCTCCCGCTACACCTTCCGGTTCTGCCCGGTCTGCGGCACCAGCCTGTTCCACACCGAAGTCGGTGCCGAAAGCGCGTTTGTGGCGGTCGCCGTCGGCGGTTTCGCCGACCCGGATTTTCCAGCGCCGGAAGATTCCGTCTACGACTGCCGCCGCCATTCATGGGTCGTCCTGCCGCCGGAGATCAAGGCGTATGACAAGAATCCCGACTGACGGATGCCATGCGCGGAACCGCGTGCGACGCTGAAAGACTTGACGATCTAAGGCCCTATCGCCCATAGCCCTGTTCAAATTCCGATTTCCCGATAGGACCAAAAGACCATGGGTTTCAAATGCGGCATCGTTGGCCTGCCCAACGTTGGCAAATCGACGCTTTTCAACGCGCTGACGCGCACCGCTGCCGCGCAGGCGGCGAACTACCCCTTCTGCACCATCGAGCCGAACACCGGCGAGGTTGCGGTGCCGGACCCGCGTCTCAAGCAACTGGCCAACATCGCCAAATCGAAGGAGATCATTCCGACCCGCATCTCCTTCGTCGATATCGCCGGCCTGGTGCGCGGCGCCTCGAAGGGTGAAGGCCTGGGCAACCAGTTCCTGGCCAACATCCGCGAGGTCGACGCCATCGTGCACGTGCTGCGCTGCTTCGAAGACGACGACATCACCCATGTTGAGGGGCGCATCGACCCCGTCGCGGACGCCGAGACGGTCGAGACCGAGCTGATGCTCGCCGACCTCGAAAGCCTCGAGCGCCGCATCGTGCAGTTCCGCAAGCGCGGTGCCAGCAAGGACAAGGAAGCGACCACAGTCCTGCCGATGATGGAACAGGCGCTGGCGCTGCTCCAGGACGGCAAGCCGGCCCGCCTGCTGCTCAAGGGCATCGCGGCCGACGACCTCGCCATCCTGCAGGGCCTGAACCTTCTGACTTCGCACCCGGTGCTCTATGTCTGCAACGTCGCCGAAAGCGATGCCGCGACCGGCAACGAGCACACCGCGGCCGTCCAGAAGATGGCCGAGGCGCAGGGCGCCGGCGTCGTCATCATTTCGGCGGCAATCGAGGCCGAAGTGGCGCAGCTGCCCGACGGGGAAGCTCAGGAATTCCTGGCCGACATGGGGCTCGACGAGCCGGGCCTCGATAAGCTCATCCGCGCCGGCTACGAGCTGTTGCACCTCATCACCTACTTCACCGTGGGTCCGAAGGAGACGCGCGCCTGGACCGTGCACAAGGGTGCCAAGGCACCCCAGGCCGCCGGCGTCATCCACACCGACTTCGAACGCGGCTTCATCCGCGCTCAGACCATCGCCTTCAACGACTTCGTCACCCTCGGCGGCGAAGTCCCGGCCAAGGAAGCCGGCAAGGCACGCGACGAAGGCAAGGAATATGTCGTCCAGGACGGCGACGTGATGCTGTTCAAGTTCAACACCTGATCGCCTGGCTCCATCTCATGCGCCTTCGAAAGCCCCGCGTTGCGGGGCTTTTCTTTTGGCAATGAGACCGTCCGATCACCCGGCCTTTGCAAGCCCGCTTTTCAGTCTGCGCCCTCGCAGCGTTAACCTTTTGCTAAGCAAGGCTGACTAGGGTCGCCTGGAGATTTGCAGATCGTCTCCACCTTTGACCACGGATGTACTGGCACTGGATGTTGAGACGCTAGAGAAAGGTCGGGGGCATCCCGGCCTTTTTTGTTTGTCCAGGATGGCGACGTCATACGGCCAAATCCAGCACTTGGACCGGCTCGAGGCTCACTCCTCTTCAGGCAGCCTCATCACCAGCGTTGGACACGATCAACTGGATTGTTCTCGACGGCTCAGCTGCGAATACCTATCTGCGCCCCAAGCGACACGGCGGCGATGCTGCCCGCGCAGCAATTGTCTCTTGAGGGGCCGGATGACACAGCACGCACATGTCGAGATGGATCTTCCCGCGTTGCTGCGCGAGGCACTGGCTAGTTACAGCTGGGACCGGCAGACCATCGGCCATTCGAATGCCGGCGTGTTCAAGCTTGCTGCTGCCGGCAAGCCGACACTGTTCCTCAAGACCGAGGCGACAGGCGATTTCGCCGAACTGCCCGACGAGGTGGCGCGCCTGCGCTGGTTGGACGGCCAGGACATCCCCTGCCCTGAGGTCCTGGCTTTCGAGACTCACGCCGGAACGCACTGGCTGCTGATGACAGCCGTCGCCGGACAAGACCTCGTTTCGCACGAGGTTCCCCCCGAGCAGGCTGTCGCCATCATGGCCAACGCCCTGCGCCGGCTGCATGCACTCGACATCGCCTCCTGCCCCTTCGATCACAGGCTTTCGGCACGCATCGAGGTTGCCCGGACGCGCATGGTAGCGGGCGTGGTCGACGTCGAGGACTTCGACGACGAATGGCTGGGCCAGCCCGCCGAAGTCGTGTTCGAGCAACTGCTGGCGCGCCGGCCCGCCGGCAAGGAAGACCTTGTCGTCACCCATGGCGACGCGTCGATGCCCAATTTCATCGCCGATGGCGGCCGCTTCTCCGGCTTCATCGACTGCAGTCGGCTCGGCGTCGCCGACCGCTGCCAGGATCTCGGCATTCTCTGCTGGAGCATCCACTTCAATCTCGGCCAGCAATGGGTGGCGCCGTTTCTGGAACGCTACGGCCTGCCGGACGCCGAACCGGCGCGGCTCGCATACTACCAACTGCTCGACGAGTTCTTCTGAGCTTGGCGGGGCGGCGACGATCTCCTCGATTGCCATGGAGGACTGCGCCCCCAGCCACCTCGGTCGCGGCGCCCGCATGCCCGCCGCACCTTACCGACTTGCAACTTGACGTCGCAGCCGCGCGGGTCTATCGCGCCTAGGCGCTGGCCCGGCCCTTTCGTGCCCCCGCCGGCACAATCCTTTAACCCCGCCCGCGACCGGGCATGATATCAGCTCCAAATGTGGGAGACCGGCGATGATCAAGGCATTCGTCGTGGAAAACGATCGTCTGCGCCTTGCAGACTCCATTGCGGCCGCGAAAGACAGCATTGTCTGGGCCGACCTGCTCAACCCGACCCGAGAAGAAGAGGCCGAAGTCGAGCAGTGGCTTGGCGTCGGCGTTCCGACGCGCGAGGAGATGGAGGAGATCGAGATCTCGTCCCGGCTCTATGTCGAGGACGGCGCCTACTTCATGACGGCGACGCTGCCGTCGCAGGCCGACAGCGACGACCCGGTGATGTCGCCGGTCACCTTCGTCCTGCGCCGCAACCTGCTGGTCACCATCCGCTATCACGAGCCGAAGGCGTTCCTGTCATTCCCTGTGCGCGCCGAGAAGGCGGCAATCGGCTGCACGTCGGGCGAGACCATCCTCGTCGGGCTGCTGGAGGCGATCGTCGATCGCCTCGCCGACGTGCTGGAACGGGTGTCGCGCGACATCGAGCTGCTGTCGAAAGACATCTTCAACCCGACGGCGACCAAGGCCTCGAAGCGGGACCGCGACTTTCAGCAGGTCCTCAAGACCCTCGGCCGCAAAGAGTCTCTTACGTCGAACATCCGCGACAGCCTGACCTCGCTGCAACGCCTGTCCGGCTTCCTCGCCAACGCGCTGGCCCAGGGCAAGAACGGCAAGGACGCCAAGGCACGGGTCAAGACGCTGTCGCGCGACGTGCTGTCGCTGACCGACCACGCCTCGTTCCTGTCGCAAAAGATCACCTTCCTGCTTGATGCCACGCTCGGCATGATAAACATCGAGCAGAACGGCATCATCAAGATCGTCTCGGTGGCGGCCGTGGTGTTCCTGCCTCCGACGCTTGTCGCCTCGATCTACGGCATGAACTTCGACCTGATGCCGGAGCTGCGCTGGATGCTCGGCTATCCCATGGCAATCGGCCTGATGGTCATTTCGGCCGTGCTGCCGTTCTGGTGGTTCCGCCGCCGCGGCTGGCTCTGAGCCAATGATTGCCCTGCAGCCGGCCTTGCGCGCCCCGCGAGGCCGGTCCAAGGTTATCGTACAAGCTTGAACAGGATTGCCGATGCGCAGCAGCAAGACATGGGCCTATGAGGACCTCGCGGAGGGCGTGATCATCGACCTCGGCAGCAAGACCGTCGTCGCCGAGGAGATCATCGAGTTTGCCTCGGAGTTCGACGCCCAGCTCTTCCACCTCGACGAGGAAGCCGGCAAGGCGAGCATTCTCGGCGGGTTGGCGGCCTCGGGCTGGCACACCTGCTCGATGTTCATGCGCATGCTGTGCGACGCGCTGCTGCTGAACTCGACCTCGCAGGGCGCGCCCGGCATCGACTACGCGAAGTGGAAGAAGCCGGTGCTTGCAGGCGACTTGCTTTCCGGCAAACTGACCATCCTGTCGAGCCGCCTGTCGAAGTCGAAGCCTGGGCTCGGCTTCGTCAGCTGGCGCGCCGAACTGGCCAACCAGAAGGGTGAGCCGGTCTTCGAGCTGGTCAACACCTGCATGTTCCTGACCCGCGAGGCAGCACAATGACCCTCGACGAGTATCTCGGTATCGGTGTCACCATCACGCTTGGCAGCCATCATTTCAGCGCCGAGGCGATCAAGGACTTTGCCCGCAAATACGATCCCCAGCCGTTTCACACCGACGAGGAGGCAGCAAAGGCAAGCGTCTTCGGCAGCCTCTGCGCCTCAGGCTGGCACACCACGGCGGCGTGGATGAAGCTCAACCTCGCCCATCGCGGCCGCGCCTGGGACGGGCCCGGACCAAAGCCCGAATTCGGCCCCTCGCCCGGCTTCAAGAACCTGAAATGGCTGAAGCCGGTCTTCGCCGGCGAAACGGTGACTTTCACCCGCCGCGGCATCGACCACCGTCCGCTCGCCACCCGCCCCGGCTGGAGGATGATGACGTTGCACTCGGAGGGTTTCGACAGCACGGGCGACAAGGTCATCGAGTTCGACAGCGCCGTCCTGGTGAAGGTGGAGTAACGCTGGACATTCCCCTCGCCCCGTCTACGGGGAGAGGGTGGTCCCGAAGGGCCGGATGAAGGGCAGAGCCAGGATCTCTCAGTTATGATCTGCCCCCAATCTCCCTTGCCTCGGAGGGTGCCGTACGAAGCCAACCTTCCACCTCTCGATGCTTCGCACCCCTCTGGCCTGCCGGCCATCTCCCCCACAAGGAGGGAGATCAGGCCTTCATAGACGCCTCGCCTAGTCACCGACACAGCTGCTCCCCCCTTGCAACCTCTCAGAAAGGGCGCCGCCTGCGACGCGACTAATCTTCCTTCTTGTGGGGGAGATGGCCGGCAGGCCAAAGGGGAGTGCGAGGGATCACGACGCTGGCGACTGGAATCGGGAGCGCGCCGCAAGAACAATCCGCCACCCGTGGAGAAGTTTCCCACGGATGGCAGCATGTTCGTCGCAGGCGCCAGCTTATGGCCGGATGTTGTGGTTGACCCGGAACAGGTTTGCCGGGTCGTAGCGGCGCTTGACGGCGACGAGGCGCTGGTAGTTGTCGCCAAAGGCGGCGCGGACGCGTTCTTCGCCCTCGTCATCCATCATGAAGTTGATGTAGGCGCCGCCATGTGGGTTGTGCTTGTGCACCGCGGCCCAGTAGGCGCTGGCCCAGTGCTTCAGCTCGGCCCCTTTCGCCGGGTCGGGGTCGATGCCGGCGATGACCATCGACCAGCGGGCACGCCGTGCGCCCCAGGCGGTGGCATCGGGGGCCACGTCGTGGACGGCGCCGTCGATGGGGTAGAGATGCATCAGCGACAGCTCGCTCGGGCTCTTCGAGCCATGCGCGACATGGGCGGCGATGGCCGCATCCGACAGCTCGTCGACATAGTCGCCCTTCCAGTACCAGTGCAGCCCCTTGGGCAGCAGCGGGTCGAACAGCCCCTGCAGGTCGGCGAAGCCTATCGTCATCATGCCATCCATCAGCGGCTCGGGGAGTGCTTCGCGCATCGGCTGCATCGCCCTGATGCCATCCGTCTCGGTTCCGTTGTAGCAGCTGATCAGCGCGCAGATGCGCCGCCCCCAGATCTCGCGCGGGAACGGATCGCAAGAAGGTACGGTCTTCATGCCGAAGAACATGCCGAGCTCGCGTGGCGCCCCCGGAAGGAAGTCGCGGTACCATCGCATGATCTCGGCAGCATGGGCGATGTCGTAGAAGATCGGCCCGGCATAGACGTCCTTGGCCGGATGGGCCTGGAAGGTGAAGCGGGTGACGACACCGAAATTGCCGCCGCCGCCGCGTAGCGCCCAGAACAGCTCTGGATGCTCTTGGGCATTTGCGGTGACGACGCTGCCATCGGCCAGAACGACCTCGGCCGCGAGCAGGTTGTCGATGGTCAGGCCATGCTTGCGAGTGAGATAGCCGGTGCCGCCGCCAAGCGTCAGCCCGGCGATGCCGGTGCTGGAGACGATGCCGGCCGGCACCGCCAGCCCGTGCGCGCTGGTCGCCCGGTCGACATCGCCTTGGGTGCAGCCGGCCTCGACACGGACGATGCGGCTGATCGGATCGATATCGATGCGCTTCATCGGCGACATGTCGATGACCATGCCGCCGTCGCAGCTGCCCAGGCCCGGGCCATTGTGGCCGCCGCCGCGAATGGCGACGAGCAGTTGCCGGTCGCGGGCATGATTGACCGCCGCAACCACGTCGCCGACGTCGGCGCAGGGCACGATCCAGCGCGGCCTTTTCTCGATCATGGCGTTGTAGAGGCTGCGCGCCGCCTCATAGCCGGGTTCATCCTGGCCGATGAGGCGCGCGCGCAGCCGCTCGGGAAACTCGTGCGAAGCAGTTGACTTCAGCATTGTTGAACACTCGTGTTGGGGAACAAGACGCGCTCGCGCCTCTGCCGCGATCTTGGGTTCGGGCAATGGAGGGCGCGCTTGGCCGGTTGAACCTGCCGCACTCGCGGCACGTCCAGTCCTACGCCGCGTCGATTTCAGCTGTTTTTCTGAACCGGCGCGGGAGTGTTTCGATTGTTTCAGCCGCTGGCGGCCCAGACGGCACCGCTATGAACTGCAACGAAAGCGTCAGGCTCCGCATGCCGTCAAGACGATATGCGGTAGAGCCGGCGCAAGCGGCCTCAGGGTTCGCGGCGAGGCAAAATGTGCAGCAACTAGATTGGAAAAGTGCAGAGGCGTCGATACAACGCCTCAAGGAGCAGTGGCGCTCAATGCCCGTCGAACGAAATCAGCGTACGGACGTCGACGCCGAGAGCTTCGAGCTTCTTGCGGCCGCCGAGCTCGGGCAGGTCGACGATGAAGCAGGCGGCAACGATGTCGGCGCCGATCTGGCGCAACAGCTTGACGGCCGCTTCGGCAGTGCCGCCGGTGGCAATGAGGTCGTCGACGAGGATGACCTTCTCGCCTGCCTTGACCGCGTCCTTGTGCATCTCCATCTCGTCGAGACCGTATTCGAGGCTGTAGGCGATGCGCACGGTCTCGTGCGGCAGCTTGCCCTTCTTGCGGATCGGCACGAAGCCGGCAGACATCTGGTGGGCGATGGCGCCGCCGAGGATGAAGCCGCGTGCTTCGATGCCAGCGACCTGGTCGATCTTGGCGCCGGCATGGGGATGAACGAGCTCGTCGATGGTACGGCGGAAGGCGCGTGCATTGCCGAGCAGCGTGGTGATGTCGCGGAACATCACACCGGGGCGCGGATAGTCGGGGATCGTCCTGATGGCGCCGAGCAGCGTCTGTTCGAGCGAGGTATTCATCGGCGGGGGCTCCGTTGCCGGCGGCGCCGCGGGGGCCTCCCCGCAATCAACGCCCTGGCGCTATGGTTCGCGCATCGTCCCGGTTCGGCACCGGAGATGCAGCGGAAGTTGTGACGGTTTGGAAGGCAAAAGAAAAGGGCGCCTTGTGAGCGCCCTTCACTATGAGTCTGCGGTGCGGCTTAGTGGGCGACGTTGGCCCAGACCCTGCGCTTGGTGGCGTAGACCAGGCCAGCGAACAGCACCAGAAAGATCATGACCGCGAAGCCGGTCTGCTTGCGTGCCTCGAGATGCGGCTCGGCAGCCCACATCAGGAAGGCAGCGACGTCGCGCGAATACTGCTCGACGGTCTCGGGCGAACCATCCTCGTAAGTCACCTGGCCGTCCGAAAGCGGTTTGGCCATAGCCAGCGACTTGCCGGCGATGAAGAACGGATTGTAGTGCGTACCCTCGGCGATTTCCATTCCGGCCGGCGGCTGTTCGTCATAGCCGGTAAGCAGCGCGTGGATGTAGTCGGGGCCGTTCGACGCGTACATCGTGAAGATGTCGAAGACGAAGGTCGGGAAGCCGCGTTCGACGCCGCGCGCCTTGGCGATCAGCGAGAAGTCGGGCGGAGCAGCACCACCATTGGCGGCGGCAGCGGCGGCCGTGTTCGGGAAGGGCGACGGGAAGTGATCGCCGGGCAGCGCCTTGCGGGTGAACATCTCGCCTTCGCCGTTCGGACCGTCCTGCACTTCATACTCGGCGGCGAACGCCTTGACCTGCGCTTCGGAGTAGCCGAGGTCCTCGAGCGTGCGGAACGCCACCAGGTTCATCGAGTGACAGGCCGAGCACACTTCCTTGTAGATCTTGAGGCCGCGCTGCAGCTGGCCTTTGTCGAAGGTGCCGAACGGTCCGGCGAAGGTCCAGTCCATTTCCTTCGGCTTGTGGATCGGGAAGTGCGTCGGCTCGGCAGCGTGGTTCGCTTCCTCGGCAGCGACCGCCGCGCCTGCGGTGCCGGCGAGAAGGAAGCCGATGGCCGCCAGACCGTTGAGAATCTTTTTCATTCCAAAATCCCTTTCAGATTCTCGTTGGTTCAGCCGCGGGTTTCGGGCGCAGCGTTTGCACCGGCCGGATGAGCCGAGCCGCCCTTGTTCTTCTCGAGCACCGCTTCGGTGATCGAGTTGGGCAAGCGGCGCGGGGTCTCGATCAGGCCAAGAACCGGCATGATGACCAGGAAGAATGCGAAGTAGTAGAGCGTGGCCAGCTGCGACATGATCACATAGGCACCTTCAGCGGGGCGCGAACCGAGCCAGCCGAGGAAGATCGCGTTGATGACGAAGAGCCAGAAGAACAGCTTGTACCACGGACGGTAGACGGCCGAACGGACCTTCGAGGTGTCGAGCCACGGCACGACGAACAGCACGGCGATCGAACCGAACATGGCGAGCACGCCACCAAGCTTGGAGTCGATCGGCCCGATGTTGAAGGTGACGGCGCGCAGGATCGCGTAGAACGGCAGATAGTACCATTCCGGAACGATGTGCGCAGGCGTCTTCAGCGAGTCGGCCTGGATGTAGTTGTCGGGGTGACCGAGGAAGTTCGGGATGTAGAAGATGAAGTAGGCGAACACGGCCAGGAACACGACCATGGCGAAACCATCCTTGATGGTCGCATAGGGCGTGAAGGCGACGGTGTCGGTCTTCGATTTCACTTCAATGCCGGTCGGATTGGTCTGGCCGGTAACATGCAGGGCCCAGACGTGCAGCACGACAACGCCGGCGATCATGAACGGCAGCAGGTAGTGCAGGGCAAAGAAGCGGTTCAGCGTCGGATTGTCGACGGCGAAGCCGCCGAGCAGCAGCTGCTGGACCCACTCGCCGACCAAAGGAATGGCGGTGAAGAAGCCGGTGATGACGGTGGCGCCCCAGAAGGACATCTGACCCCAGGGCAGAACGTAGCCCATGAAGCCGGTCGCCATCATCAGGAGGTAGATGATGCAGCCGAGAATCCACAGCAGCTCACGCGGCGCCTTGTAGGAGCCGTAGTAGAGACCGCGCATGATGTGGATGTAGACGGCGATGAAGAAGAACGACGCACCGTTCGAGTGCATATAGCGCAGCAGCCAACCGGAGTTGACGTCGCGCATGATCTTTTCGACCGACTGGAAGGCGAGCGTCGTGTCGTTGGCATAATGCATGGCCAGCACGACGCCGGTAAGGATCTGCGCCACCAGCATGATCGAGAGGATGCCGCCGAAGGTGTAGGCGTAGTTCAGGTTGCGCGGAACCGGGTAGGAAACGAACGAGTCGTGCACCAGCCGCGGCAGCGGCATGCGTGCGTCGATCCAGCGGCCGATGCCGGTTTTGGGCGAATAGGTCGAGTGTCCACCGCTCATGGAATTATGTCCCCCTGCCTCAGCCTATCCGGATCGTCGTGTCGGAAAGAAACTGGAAATTCGGTATGTGAAGGTTTTCCGGCGCCGGTCCTTTGCGGATGCGGCCCGCCGTGTCGTAGTGGGAGCCGTGGCACGGGCAGAACCAGCCACCGAAATCGCCCTGCTGGCCGAGCGGCACGCAGCCCAGATGGGTGCAGACGCCGACCATGACCAGCCAGTTTTCCTTGCCTTCGCCGGCGGTGCGATCGATGTCGGTCGCCTGGGCGTCGCTCGAAATGTTGGCGTTGCGCGCGACCGGATCCTTGAGGTCGGCCATCGGCACTTCCTGCGCCGCCTTGATCTCTTCGGGGGTGCGGTTGCGGATGAAGACAGGTTTGCCGCGCCACTTGACGGTCAGCGACATGCCTGGCGTGAGCGACGAAACGTCAACCTCGACCGACGAAGCGGCGAGCGTCGAAGCGTCCGGGCGCATCTGGTCGATGAAGGGCCAAGCCACGGCGGCAGCGCCGACTGCACCGGCCATGCCGGTAGCGACATAGAGAAAATCGCGGCGATTTGGCTCGCTCGTATCGGTTGCGCTCACGGGACTGATCCTTTTGCCTCAATTCCAACCAGAGGCTGAGCAATTGTCCCCGCTCAACGATGCAAGCCCGACAGCGCATGGCAACCAGGCTAGCGAATTCCTCCGGCATTTGGACTTCGGTTTATGCGTGAAGGCCCTTTTTGTCCAGACGGCATACGGCACATGGGCAGATTGTCGCGGGGGCGATGCAAAGCAGTGGAAAACCCCTGCCAAAGCGCTCGCCGCAGCGGGTTTGCGGGTTGTTCAGCAGTCCCTGACATGCGCGCGGTTTGAGGTCGGCGACGACTGGCTGCGCCTGCACTTGCAAAGCATCGCCAAAGCTCAACTCGCGCCGAGTCGCACCAGCACCTCGCGCGGGATCGCATAGTCGCGGATGGCATCGTCATGCTTGCGCAGGCCGCACAGCTCGCGCTGGATGAAATAGGCATAGACCGCGTCCGCCGCAGCCTTGACGAGCACACGGCGCTGCTCGGCGTCGCCCTCATGCGCATAGAGCTTGGCCAGGGCTTCGCCGACCCGCTCTCCGGCGCGGCCAAGGGCTGCCGCCTTTTCGGCGAGGAACTCGTATTCGAGAACGTTGAGCGTCTGTTCGGAACGGTTGGACAGAATGGAGGGCGGGCGGACGGAGGACATGGCGCGATCCTACTCCGCGGCAAGCCGGTCGGCCAGAAAACCGCCGGACTGGCGCTTCCACAATTGCGCGTAAAGCCCGCCCTTGGCGATCAGCGCGTCGTGGCTGCCCTCCTCGACGATGCGGCCCTCGTCGAGCACGATCAGCCGGTCGAGGGCGGCAATCGTCGACAACCGGTGGGCGATGGCGATGACGGTCTTGCCTTCCATCAGCCGGTCAAGATTGTCCTGGATCGCCGCCTCGACCTCGGAGTCGAGCGCCGAGGTCGCCTCGTCGAGGATAAGGATCGGCGCGTCCTTGAGCATCATACGGGCGATCGCCACACGCTGGCGCTGGCCGCCCGACAGCTTGACACCGCGCTCGCCGACATGGGCGTCGTAGCCGCGGCGGCCGCGTGGATCGGCGACGTCGACGATGAAGTCGTGGGCAGCGGCACGGCGGGCGGCATCGACGATCTCGGCCTGCGACGCCCCTGCCCTGCCATAACCGATGTTGTCAGAGATCGAGCGGTGCATCAGCATCGCTTCCTGGCTGACGACGCCGAACTGGGCGCGCAGCGAGGCCTGGGTGATGTCGCGAATGTCGCGACCATCGATCATGATGCGCCCCTGCTCGACGTCGAACAGGCGCAGCGCGAGGTTGACGATGGTGGTCTTGCCGGCACCTGAAGGACCGACGAGCGCCACGCGCTCGCCCGGCCGGATGTGCAGATTGAGGTTTTCGATCACGCCGCTGCCCTTGCCGTAGTGGAAGGAGACGTTGTCGAACAGGATGTCGCCGGAAGCGCGCGGCAGGACAGCGGCATTTTCAGCATCGCGGATCGCCGGCCGCACTGAGATGGTGCGGGTGGCGTCCTGGATGGTGGCGTAGTTGCGGACGAGCCCGTTGATGTTGAACATCATCCAGCCCGACATCTGGTTGAGCCGGAAAACGAGGCCGAGGGCCGCGGCGATGGCGCCGGTGGAGATGTCGCCACGCGACCAGCTGACTATGCAGATGGCAGCCACCGCCGTCATCATCACGCCGTTGATCAGCGCCACCGCCGAACGCACGGTCGTGATCGAGCGGGTCAGCCTGAATACTGCGCCGAGATAGCTTTCGAGCCCGTCGCGGACATAGGCATGCTCGCGCCGGCCGCTGTCGAACAGCTTGACCGCCATGATGTTGGTGAAGGCATCGACAAGGCGGCCATTGAAGATCGAGCGCTGGTCGGCGGTGGCACGGCCGGCCCGGCGCATCTCGGGCAGAAGGAAATAGACGATCGCGGCGTAGCCGAGGAACCAGGCGAGCACCACCGCCCCCATCAGCGGGTCGAGCGAGACAAGGATGGTCAAGGACAACAACACGAAGGTGAGGAAGGCCCACATCGTCTGCAGCACGTTGACGATGAAGTCGCCGACGGCCTCGCCGCCCTGCACGATCTTGGTGGCGATGCGGCCGGCGAAATCGTTCTGGTAGAAGTCACAGGGCTGTTCGATGACACGCCGGAACGCCTGCCAGCGCACCATGAAGAAGAAGCCAGGCACCACGACCTGCTGTTCGACGATCGCCGAGCCGATGATGATGACGGCACGGACCACAAGGATCAGAACGAGCAATCCGGCAAGCTCGGGCCAGTGGTCGGCGAACAGGCGCTGCGGGGTGGTGGCGTCGAGCAGGTCGATGAGCCAGCCGACCGACCAGTAGAGGGCGGCGTCGATGGCGCCGGCCAAAAAGCCGCTGATCAAGAGCAGCGTGAACGGACCCTTCGCCTGGCGGGCGAAGTAGAGGATGAAGGCCCAGGCGCTCTCCGGCAGGACTTCGCGGTCGGTGTCCTGGAACGGGTCGATCGCGCCTTCGAGGCGGCGCCAGAGTTTTTCGCGGAGGGGGTCGGGGGTCATGGCGTGCTCCGCGCGGGCTGGCGGGAGGTACCCAGCACGGGGTGGCGCGAGGCGCATCGCGCAGATTGGCACCAGATGCTCAGTTGAGGTTGGCATGAGGCACGATGCCGAGGTCGGTGCGAGGCCTGTCGCAAATATTGGCGCGAGGCACCGGTGGAGATCAGGCGCGTCGCCATCGTGCCATTTTCTGCAGCGTCGCACGAGACTTCGTTTCGACCTCTGCATTTGGGCGCGGCGCGGATGAAGGCACGATCTTCCCCCTTGCGCGGGAGATCGCCGGGCCAGAGGGGGGTGCCTCGCACGACAGTAACCATCACGCCGGCCTCGATTCGTCGAGCACGCCATCCTCGTTGAACAGGAAGCCGCCGGACTGGCGTTTCCACAGGCGAGCGTAGAGGCCGTCGAGTGCGAGCAGTTCGTCATGGGTGCCCTGCTCGGCGATGCCGCCCTTGTCGAGCACGACCAGCCGGTCGAGGGCTGCGATTGTCGACAGGCGGTGAGCGATGGCGAGCACCGTCTTGTTCTGCATCAGCGCATGCAGGTTTTCCTGGATCGCCGCCTCGATGTCGCTGTCGAGCGCCGAGGTCGCCTCGTCGAGGATGAGGATCGGCGCATCCTTGAGGAAGACGCGGGCGATCGCCACGCGCTGGCGCTGGCCGCCCGACAGCTTGACACCGCGTTCGCCGACGAAGGCATCGTAGCCTTGGCGGCCACGATTGTCGGCGAGCGTCTGGATGAAGTCGTGCGCCTCGGCCTTGCGTGCGGCGGCAACGACCTCGTCGTCCGATGCATCGGGTTTGCCGAGCTTGATGTTGTCGCGCAGTGAACGGTGGAACAGCGCCGTGTCCTGGCTGACGACGCCGATCTGGCCGCGCAGCGAATTCTGCGTGACGGTTGAAATGTCCTGGCCGTCGATGAGGATGCGCCCGCCCTCAAGATCGTAGAGGCGCAGGATGAGATTGGCGAGCGTGGTCTTGCCGGCGCCCGACGGGCCGACGATGCCGACCTTCTCGCCCGGCTTGACGACAAGCTCGATGCCGTCGAGCACGCCGCCCCCCTTGCCATAGTGGAAGACCACCTTGTCGGCGCGGATTTCGCCGCCCTTGACCGCCAGCTCTCCGGCATCGGGCCTGTCGAAAAGGCCAAGCGGCTGGCTGATCAGCGCCTTGGAGTTTTCAAGCACACCGAGATTCCTGAGGATTCCGTTGAGCTGCATCATCAGCCGGCCAAGCAGCATGTTAAGGCGCAACACGAGGCTGAGCGTGAAGGCGACGGCGCCGACAGTGATCGCGCCCTCGATCCAGAGATGGATCGAATACCAGGCGATGGCCGTAATCATGACGCCCGACAGTGCCGTCAGCGCCAGGCGCACACCGGTGAGCCTGCGGGTGAACGGCCGCAGCGCATCGAGATAGATGTCGAAGCCGGAGCGGATGTAGCGGTCGTCGCCGTCGGCAGCGAACAGCTTCAGCGTCTGCACGTTGGAATAGCTGTCGACGATACGGCCGTTGATCATCGAGCCGGCCTCGGCGGTCGCCTCTGCATGCTTGCGGATCGACGGCAGGTAATGGTTGGCGAGGAAGCCGAAGGCGACGATCCACACGACGACAAGTGCCGCGAGCCGCCAGTCGAGGCCGGCGACCACCGCAAGCGTGGTGACGGTGTAGACCAGCATGAACCAGACAACCTCTATGAAGCTTTCCATCAGGTCGCCGGTCGCCTGCCCAGCCTGCCAGACCTTTGTCGCGATGCGGCCGGCAAAGTCGTTCTGGAAGAAGGAATAGGACTGGCGCGAAACATGGCGATGCGCCTGCCAGCGTACGAGGTTGTAGAAGCCAGGCGTGATCGTCTGTTCGTCGACGAGCGCAGACAAGCCGACGACGAACGTGCGGATGACCAGCACGACGAGCGCCATGAACAGCACTTCGGGCCCCGCGACATCCCACAGTGCCGCCCAGCTACGATCGGCGGGCAAGCCGTCGAGGATATCGACGAGGCGGCCGACGAAATAGAACAGCCCGGCCTCGACAAGGGGGGCGATGCCGCCGATGACCAGCATGGCGAAGAAGGCAAATTTCGCCTGACCGACATAATGCCAGAGGAAGCCCCAGACTGTCGCCGGCGGCCTGAGATTCCTAGGTTCCCGGAAGGGATAGACCCAGCTTTCGAACCATTTGTAGATTCTGTTCATCAGCTCTCTGGGCTATCCGGCTGCAACGACTCACTATTTTCGGCCCAAACCGACCATTGAGGCAACCGTGACTTGGCAGGAGAAACGTGCCGCCAAGCCAGGCGAATCTTGGGCGGCATGTTCACAAAATGAGGAGGGCTGGCCCCGCCATCCGAAATGAAAGAGGCCTTCCGCACCGGCGGAAGGCCTCGACATCGATCCACACTACTCTGCTGCCTGGCTCTTGGCCTCGCCGTCGTTAGCCGCCGCATCCACAACGTCGTCGAGCAGGAAGCCGCCGGATTGGCGTTGCCAGAGGGCGGCGTAGATGCCGCCCTTGGCGACCAGTTCGTCATGGCTGCCCTGTTCGACGATGCGGCCTTTGTCCATGACCACCAGGCGGTCCATCGCGGCGATGGTGGACAGCCGATGGGCGATGGCGATGACGGTCTTGCCTTCCATCAGTCGATAGAGGTTTTCCTGGATCGCCGCCTCGACCTCGGAGTCGAGCGCCGACGTCGCCTCGTCGAGGATCAGGATCGGCGCGTCCTTGAGCATGACACGGGCGATTGCGATGCGCTGACGCTGGCCACCCGACAGCTTGACGCCGCGCTCGCCGACATGCGCCGCGAAACCCTTGCGGCCCTTGGGATCGGCAAGAGTGGCGACGAAGTCGAGTGCTTCGGCGCGCCGCGCCGCCTCGATCATCATCTCTTCGGTGGCGTCGGGACGGCCGTAGAGTATGTTGTCGGCGACCGAGCGGTGCAGCAGCGAGGTGTCCTGCGTCACCATGCCGATGCGGGCGCGCAGGCTGTCCTGCTGGACGGCCGAAATGTCCTGCCCATCGATCAGGATGCGGCCGCCTTCGATGTCGTAGAAGCGCAGCAGCAGGTTGACCAGCGTCGACTTGCCGGCACCCGAGCGGCCGACGATACCGACCTTCTCGCCAGGACGAACGTTGAGCGTGAGATCCTCGATGACACCCTTCTTCTTGCCGTAGTGAAAACGCACATTGTCGAAGGCAATGCCGCCCTTGTCGACGACGATCTCCTTTGCCTCGGACTTGTCTTCGACCAGGCGCGGCATGGCGATCGAAGTGATGCCATCCTGGACGGTGCCGATGCTCTCGAACAGGCCGGAGACCTCCCACATGATCCATTGCGACATGCCCCAAAGGCGCAGCACCAGGCCAAGTACGACCGCGACCGCGCCGATGGAAACGGCGCCGTTGAGCCACAGCGAGATCGACAGGATGCCAACCGACAGAAGCAGCGTCGAGTTGAGCAAATAGAGCACGCCGTAGAGCGAGGTCACCAGGCGCATCGAACGGTAGACCGTATCCATAAACAGCGACATGCCTTCCCTGGCGAAGGTCGCCTCGCGGCGTGAATGCGAGAACAGCTTGACGGTCTGGATGTTGGTGTAGCTGTCGACGACGCGGCCGGTCATTGTCGAGCGCGCGTCGGCCTGCTCTTCAGCCAGCTTGCCGAGACGCGGCACGAAGTAGCGCAGCAACAGCACGTAGCAGACGAGCCACACGATCAGGGGGGCGGCAAGGCGCAGGTCGGCCGAGCCGACGATGATCAGCACGCCGATGAAATAGACAATGACGTAGTTGAGCACGTCGATCAGCTTGACCACGCATTCGCGCACGGCGAGTGCGGTCTGCATCAGCTTGGTGGCGATGCGGCCGGCGAATTCGTCCTGGTAGAAGCTCATCGATTGCTTGAGCAGGTAGCGGTGCACCTGCCAGCGGATGCGCATGGGATAGTTGCCCATCAGCGTCTGCTGGTTGACCAGCGACTGCAGCACCACCATGCCCGGCAGCACGACCATGACGATGAAGGCCATGCCGGCGAGCTTCCAGCCTTCGTTCTGAAGGAAGGTCTCGCGGTTCTGGGCCGACAGCCAGTCGACGATGTTGCCGAGAAAGCCGAACATCCACACTTCCGCAAGCGCGATCAGCGACGTCAGCACGGCGGCGATAATGATGTAGAGCCAGGCACCCTTGGTGTAGTGCAGGCAGAAGGCGACCAGCGTCTTCGGCGGCTCGACCGGTTCCTCCACCGGGAACGGATTCAGTCTGTTTTCAAACCAGCGGAACATTTCAGTCTCTCAGTTCGGTATGCTGCACGCGGCGAATTCCGCGTGGGACGTATCTTGGAAGGTCACTGGCACGGCCATATTACGCCGGATTCTCGGAGTTAAGAGCCGGCGGGGGCTTTCGAAATGTAGGGGGCCGCTGAGGATTCGGCGAATCCTCAGCTATTGCCTCCTGGCATCGTTCCGGCAGCAGGCCGGGTAGCACCCAACCGGCCGGCAAGCCGGCCGATCAGGGCAGCGATGCGGCCGAACAGCGGCCTGTAGCTGGGATCGACGACGACATTCGACAGGTCGACGTCTGGCAGCATGCCGCGATGCGGCCGCCGGCGTACAGGAGGGTGCGCCTTGGGCTGATGCGCGCCGAGCGCCAGCATCATGGCATGGTGCCTTGCTTCAGCTAACTCGTTGCGGTGGGCGAAAAATGCAGAGTCGTGTTCGTTACGGGCGTTGTGCCCGGTGGGGATGTTGACAAACATCGGAATTGTCCTTCGAAAACCGGATAAGGGCTTCTGCGGACCGCGATGCGAATATGCCTGGAATTGTCAGGAAAAGTCGTCGAACCGGTCCGCCCTCAGGCAGTACGTCGCCCACAGTCGGGGCGGTGTGTGTCAAGCAGCATCATGTACCCCTCCATCGGTTCGGGTTGACAATGCAGGCCGTATACTCCCCTTCGCGGCAGAACGCCACAGCATCATCTTCACTTTTTGCTTGGGCACGACTTGCTGTGGCCTTGCTGCCACAGATTAGGATATCAACATGAACGGCCCATTCCGCATCGCGCTCTACCAGCCCGACATCGCCGGCAACACCGGCACCATCCTGCGCATGGCCGCCTGCCTTGGCGTCGCCGTCGACCTGATCGAACCCGCCGGCTTCGACATCTCCGACCGTTCGCTGAAACGCGCCGGCATGGACTATCTCGAAATGGCGGCGTTGACCCGGCACGTCGACTTCGACCGCTTCGAGAACTGGCGCCGAGGCGAAGGCCGACGCCTGGTGCTGCTGTCGACGAAAGCCACCCTGCCCTACACGGATTTCCGCTTCGAGCCAGGCGACGTCGTCATGGTCGGCCGCGAATCGGCCGGTGTGCCGGATCACATCCACGATCTCGCCTTCGAGCGGCTGCTCATCCTGATGCCCGGCGGCGGTCGCAGCCTCAACGTCGCGCTGGCTGCTGCGATGGTTTCCGGCGAGGCGATGCGCCAGCTCGGCTGAAATGGCTGCCGCGAGTCGCAGTGCGGCCGCGGCGAAACAGCCTCCTGGCAAACCGTCGTTCCAGTCGTCTGCAGCGGATCTCGCCATGTCGTCATCCTTCCTTGCACGGTGAAGGATATCCTCGTACAACCTCAACTAATATTGAGGTCAAGCGGGAAATTTCGATGGCAAGCGAACTGACTGTCGGCGAGGTGGCAAAGCGCAGCGGCGTTGCGGTTTCGGCGCTGCATTTCTACGAGACGCGCGGGCTGATCCACAGCCACCGCACGGCGGGCAACCAGCGGCGTTACTCCAGGGACGTGCTGCGCCGTGTGGCCGTGATCCGGATCGCCCAGGACGTCGGCATCTCGCTCGCCGACATTGCCGCCGCCTTCGCCGCCCTGCCTGACGGGCGCACGCCGACGCGTGAAGATTGGAGTCTGCTTTCAACGGGTTGGCGCCACGACCTCGACCACCGCATCGAACAGTTGAAGAAGCTGCGCGACGGCCTGACCGACTGCATCGGCTGCGGCTGCATGTCGATCGACAAGTGCCCGCTGCGCAACCGCGAGGACCGGCTGGCGCGCCAGGGCCCAGGGCCGCGGCGGCTGCTGGTGGAGTGAAACAGGCCGACCCGGGGCGTTGCCTCCCCGGATCAGTGGTGTTCGATGCGTCAGCGCAGGATAGCCAGGTCGCGTAAGCCGGCATCGAGGCCCTCGCCCGCCTTTTCGGCAGCACCGCTCTCCATGTTGACCTTGTAGAGCATGCCGCCTGTGGCCAGCCACGCGGTGTTGGCGCCATCTTCCGACGTCTGGATATCGAAGCCGACGGCGTCGCCGGGCTCGATGCCGAGCTTGCCGATCGTCTTCAGTGTACCGTCATTCGGTTTGGTCTGCTGCAGGAACAGCCCGCCGGCATGGATGTCGTACATCGCCGTCTTTTCGGGCTTGCCGAAGGAATTGGTATAGGCGGTGGCAATGATCTCAGTCGGCATCTCGGCGCTCGCATCGCCAGCCTCGAAGGCGAGCTTGCCGTCTTCGGTTACCGCGCCGGTCGCGGGATCGACACGCAGATTGGTGCCGTCGGACGCAATAACGCGCAGCTTGTCGGCTGCCGGGTTGAAGTCGACGCTGACCTTGGCGCCCTCGGGCGGCAGCTTGGACAGCTTCGACACCGCCGCAGCCGCACCGGTGTCGAGGTTGATGGTGACCAGCGAGCCGTCGCCGGCCAAGCCATAGACCATGTTATCGGACGATCGCAGGTCGATTCCATGGAGCTTGTCGACCCCGGTCACCTCGATCTTCCTGGCCTCGCCCGGCTTGTCGGTGTCGAACCAGATCAAGGTCTTGTCGCCGGAAAGGCCAAGCGCCGGAGCAGCCACTGCCGCTGCGGAAAAGCCGGCGAGCATTGTGCCGGCAAGGGCGATATGCAGTGCGATGCGGTTCATGTCGATCTCCTTCTCATTGGTCGGTGAGCGCTGGTGATTTTGCGTCGCTCGCCGGCCTTACCCACGAGATCGGGTTCTGGATGCAGGACGCCGCAAATTTCTCAGAAGGGCTTGCATCCCCAGATGCATCCGGCGTGTATCATTGCAAACGGGCGAGAAGGGACCGCATGTCGGCTGTCGAACGAAGCGACCAATTCTGTGACGGCCTGATGCTTCGGGTCGCAAGCGGCGACCGCGAGGCGCTCGGCGACCTTTTCGCCAGCGAGGCCGGCAGGCTGATCGCCATCGCCCGCCGCATCCTGCGCCGCAAGGATCTCGCCGAGGAAGCAGTACAGGAAGGCTTCATCGCCGCCTGGAAGCATGCGCCGCGCTTCGACCCGGCGCGCGGCAGTGCCCGCGCCTGGCTGACCACCATCGTCCGCAACCGCGCGCTCAACATGCTGCGTGACGGCCAGCGCCTCCGTCTGACAGGTGACGACATGGCCAGGCACGGCGAAAGCGACAGCAGCGCCGACGCGGCCTTCGAGGCTCTCGACGAGACCGACGCGCTCAAGCATTGCCTGAGCCAGTTGGATGAGGCGCGGCGCAGGTCGATCCTGCTGGCCTATGTGCTGGGCTACACACATGGCGAGATCGCAGCGAAGCTGAACGCGCCGCTGGGCACCGTCAAAGCCTGGATTCGCCGCGGCGTCATCGCCTTGCAGGAGTGCCTGTCATGAGCCGCGACAACGAACGCTTTGCCCACGCCGGCGACTATGTGCTCGGTCTGCTGGATGATGACGCCCGCGCCGAAGCGGAGCGCGATATGGAGCGCGACCCGGAATTTGCCGAGACAGTGCGACGGCTCGCCGAACGCATGTCCAGCCTCGACCACACGGCGAAGCCCGCCGAGGTACCTGCCGGCATGTGGGACGAAATCCTGGGCAAGATTGCAACCCTGCCGCAGGACCACGGCACCTCACCGCCGGCACAAAACGCTGCCAATCAGAACAGCGCGACGCATACGCCCCCCTGGCGCAAACTCGCCCTGGCAGCGTCGCTCGCGGCCGCGTTCGGCCTCGGCTATGCCGGCGGCTTCGTCATGAAGACGGTGCCGGAGCCGGTTGTGCTCGTGGTGCTGCAGACGCCCGACAACACCACGGGAGCGGTGTTCGAGGCCTTTGCCGACAACAGCGTCAAGATCATCCCGCTTGCCGATTTCGAGGTGCCGCAGGACAAGATCATGCAGGTGTGGACGCTCTACGACGCCTCGGTCGGCCCGGTTTCGCTGGGCACGCTGTCCAGCGCCGAGGTGACCACGCTCAAGGGCCAGACGCTGCCTGTGCCCGCGGCCGACCAGCTCTACGAGATCACGCTCGAACCGCGCCCGGGCTCGCCGACCGGGAAGCCGACGGGACCGATCCTGGTCAAGGGATTTGCGAAACGGCCGACTGGTTAGCCAGGGCACCGAAGGGCAGTTTGGAATCTCGCACCAATGGCTTGCAGACGCCAGCTGCGGTTGCGCGGCAGCCCGACTCAGTCTCGGTTTAGAGAAGATCAGTCCGATGTCGGCAGGCGGCGGATGGTGAACTCGATGACGTCGCCGGGGCGCTCGAACCAGCTTTCGATCTCGGTCCAGTAAGCCTGCTTCGGCCAGCGCGAGAACCACTCCTGCGCCTTGAGCCGTGCGTCGTTGCGCGGCAACACGAAGGTCTCGCGCAGGAACCCGTCGCGCGGCCTGCGCTCACGTTCGGCCCGGCTGCGCTGGAGCCTCTTGGCGAGATCCTCCAGCGGCGGTCTGGTCGGTGTGCCCATAAAGAACTCCTTGACCCTTGCGAGAAGGAGATTAGGGATCGCGCCGGACAATTACGAGTCATTTGTGCGGAGCCTAAATTGCAGCGTCCTGAAATCCCGGCGGGACTGCCGGCCGACATCGAAGACAGGAAGGCGCGCGCGCGCGCCTGGTTCGAGGAGTTGCGCGACCGCATATGCCTCGCCTTCGAGGCGCTGGAGGATGAGGTCGAGGGACCGCTGGCGTCATGGGCACCGGGCCGTTTCGAGCGCACGCCCTGGCAGCGCGACGACGGCAAGGGCGGCGGCGGCATCATGTCGATGATGCATGGCCGCGTCTTCGAGAAGGTCGGCGTGCACACCTCGACCGTGCATGGCGAGTTCTCGCCGGAATTCCGCAAGCAGATGCCGGGCGCCGAAGAAGACCCGCGCTTCTGGGCCTCGGGCATCTCGCTGATTGCCCACCCGCAGAACCCGAACGTACCCGCCGTGCACATGAACACACGCATGGTGGTGACCTCGCGCTGGTGGTTCGGCGGCGGTGCCGATCTCACGCCGGTGCTCGACCGCCGCCGCACGCAGGACGACGCCGATACCGTCGCCTTCCACAAGGCGATGCAGTTTGCCTGCTCCAAGCACGCCGGTGTTGCCGACCACCAGAAATACAAGGATTGGTGCGACGAGTACTTCTTCCTGCCGCATCGCAACGAGCCGCGCGGCACCGGCGGAATCTTCTTCGACTGGCAGCATTCGCCTGAGGAGAAGGGCGGCTGGGACGCAGACTTCCGCTTCGTCCAGGACGTCGGCCGCGCCTTCCTCGTCACCTACCAGCATTTGGTGCGGCAGAACTTCAACACCAACTGGACCGACGGCGACCGCGACGAACAGCTGGTGCGCCGCGGCCGCTATGTCGAGTTCAACCTGCTGTATGACCGCGGCACGATCTTCGGCCTGAAGACCGGCGGCAACATCGCCTCGATCCTGTCGAGCATGCCACCTGAGGTCAGGTGGCCCTGAGCCGGACGCATGGCTGCCCTGCCCGCCGTCGCATTGACGTGCGGGCAGCAAAGCTTTAGAGAGCGCGCTTTCCTTGGCCCTCGTCCTTTGGTGACGGGCCTTGCTCTCATTGGAAGATTTTCGTGACGATTTTCGACAACATGGTTCCGGCGCTGGCCGGAGCGCTCGCCGCGCGTGGCTACGAAACGCTGACCCCGGTGCAAACCTCGGTGCTGGCTCCCGAGGCCAGCGGCGTCGACCTCCTGGTCTCGGCCCAGACCGGCTCGGGCAAGACGGTGGCCTTCGGCATAGCCATCGCGCCGACCCTGCTTGACGGCCGCGAGCGCTTCACGCCGGGCGCAGCACCTTCGGCAGTGATCATCGCGCCGACGCGCGAGCTCGCCATTCAGGTGCGCCGCGAGTTCGAATGGCTCTATGCCGCGACCGGCGCCCGCATCGCCTCCTGCGTCGGCGGCATGGACATGCGCAAGGAACGCCGCGCACTCGACGAAGGCGCCGACATCGTCGTCGGCACGCCGGGCCGCCTGCGCGACCACATCACCCGCGGTTCCCTGGACATTTCCGGTCTGCGCGCCGTGGTTCTCGACGAAGCCGACGAGATGCTCGACCTCGGCTTCCGCGAAGACTTGGAGTTCATCCTGGCGGCAGCACCGCAGGAACGCCGCACGCTTCTGTTCTCGGCAACAGTGCCGCCGCAGATCGCCCAGATGGCCAAGCGCTTCCAGCGCAACGCGCTGCGCATCACCGCAGCAGGCGAAAGCCGCCAGCACGACGACATCGAATACCGCTCCGTGCTGGTCGCTCCGTCCGAGCGCGAGAACGCCATCATCAACACGCTGCTTTACTTCGATGCCCAGAGCACAATGGTGTTCTGCGCGACGCGCGAAGCGGTCAAGCACTTCTCGGCGCGCCTTGCCAATCGCGGCTTCGCCGTTGTGGCGCTGTCGGGCGAGCTGAGCCAGGCCGAACGCAACAACGCGCTGCAGGCAATGCGAGACGGCCGCGCCCGCGTCTGCGTGGCGACCGACGTCGCCGCCCGCGGCATCGACCTGCCGAACCTCGACCTCGTCATCCACGCCGACCTGCCGACCAACCCTGATACGTTGTTGCACCGCTCGGGCCGTACCGGCCGTGCCGGTCGCAAGGGCGTGTGCGTGCTGATCGTGCCGTTCCACCGTCGTGGCAGCGCTGCCCGCCTGCTCAAGCTGGCAAAGCTCGAGGCAACGACGCAGGCAGCACCCGGCCCGGCAGAGATCGATGCCCGCAACCGCGAGCGCATGCTGGCGGAACTCACCGACATCGAGGCTGCCGCCGAGGACGAGGCAACGCAGGTCGCCGAAATCCTCGCCGCCCACTCGCCTGAGACGATCGCGCTGGCCTGGCTGCGACAGCAGATGGCCTCGCGTCCCGCCGCCGAAGAGCTCTCGGACCGCCCTGTGCCAGTGTTCGACGCCGCCAAGGCGGAACGTCCCGACAACCGCTTCGAAAGCGGCGTCTGGTTCGCCGTCTCGGTCGGCCGCAAGCACCGCGCCGAACCACGCTGGCTGTTGCCGCTGATCTGCAAGGCAGGCCGCGTCACCAAGCGCGAGATCGGCTCGATCCGCATCTTCGAGAACGATTCGCATTTCGAGATCATCTCCGAGCGTGCCGACGCCTTTGCTGCGGCCGTCGAGGAACAAGGCACCGGCGAAAAGGGCGTGACCATCACCCGTACTGGTGCCGCGCCTGCATCCGACCACGGCGCCAAGCCGAAGAAGCAGCACCGCAAGGGCCAATACGATCCCGCCGACAAGCCACCCTTCAAGAAGAAGGCTTTTGAAAAGAAGCCTTACGAGAAGAAGCCGTTCGAAAAGCGTGCTGGTGACAAGCCGGCCTACGACAAGCCGGCGGGTGCTGGCGCGGCCAAGAAGTACAAGCCAAAGAAGAGGTTCGGCGAGTAATCGCCAAGCTCTCACGGGGTCTTACTTTTTCGTAAGGTTCGCAGTTGCCACATTCGGCGCCACAAACAGAGATTTGGGCGCGGAATGCGGCTAAGTCACCGTTTGAAAATATGTTTTTCGTCTAATATGCCCCTGGCAAAGCACGGCTATTTCTATCGCCGGGGCCGGGAAACGCCGGCGGCTCGATCTCTTGGGCCGCGACGCGACGTGACTGGACGGCCCTTCATAAGGCGGGTCGGTCCATTCGGGCGCCCGCATTCGTCGGAGAGCATGCCATGCGCAAGCTTCTTGTTCCGGCAGCCGCAGCTGCCATTTTTGCAACCTCTGCCGTATCCTTCGCCGCCGTCCAGCATACGGATGGGACGATCAAGACCTTCGACGCCAAGGCGATGAGCCTGACGCTCGCCGACGGCACATCCTTCTTGCTGTCGAAGAAGTTCAAGGATCCCGGCCTGAAGGCAGGCGAAAAGGTTTCGATCACCTGGGACATGAGCGGCACAAACAAGGTGGCTGAGTCCGTCAAGATCGTGAAGTAGCGCCCAAGCCGCGCTGCAAAAAGGGCGGAACACGAGGTTCCGCCCTCAGACTGCTGACGAACCCCGTCGAATTTCGGCGGGGTTTTGTTTTGTGGGTTGATTGAGCTTTTGGATTGATTTCGGGGAGCAGATGCCAAGGCCGTTGCGAGCCGGCTTTGGCCTCATGCGAGGCTTGGTTTTGGCTTTGGCCAGAGGCTGATTGCGATCTTTTTCATGTTCTGGGCGGCGGCTGCGATCAGGCACTGGCAGGCCACGCGTGTTCGCCCTCGGAAGCGGGCATAGCGATGGCCGAAGAGCTGCTTGGCATCGGCGAAGGATCGCTCGACCGTCTCCTTGCGGCGTCGATAGATCGCCTTGCCCCATGCGCTTAAGCGGTTGGCATCGACCCGCTCGCGGACATCCTGCCAGACATGGCGCGTGATGGTGCGCTCGGCCTTGGCGTTTGATGTGCAAGACGCCAGCAGCGGACAGTTGCGGCAGATCGTCGGGTTGCTCCTGTAGTGGCGATAACCGCCGCGATCGGTGGTGGCGTAAGTGAGCAACTGGCCCTGCGGGCAACGATAGCCGTCAAGGTCCGGCTCATGGACGAAAGCGCCCTTCCTCATCTTGCCAGGCTTTGGCCGGGTCGGGTTGCGATAGCCGACGACACCCTGGATGTTCCTGTCCTCCAGGCCCTTGGCGATGCCTGGCGTGGCATAGCCGGCATCCAGCCCCGCCGCCGTGACGTCGAAGCCGAAACGCTCCACCTGGCGGTCGAGCCGGTCGAGATAGACGATCGAGTCATGCACGTTGGCCGGCGTGGCAAACGTGTCGGTGATGATGCCGAAGCCGCCATCCACCGTGCGGTGATCGAGATAAAAGAAGCCCTTCGGCTTGCCCTCGCGCACCATATAGCCAGCCTCAGGATCGGTGCGCGAGACCTTCGTCTCTTTCACCGCAGGCTGCCGCTCCTGCTCCTTCAGCGCCTTCTGGCCGTGCAACGCCCGTTCGGCGTCGATCGCCCGGTCGAGTTCGCCCCAGTAGTCGGCACGCGACTTGGCGACCATGGCAAGGTCGTACTTGCCCTTGTTGGCATTGGCCTTCAGGTGCGTGCTGTCGGTGTAGAGCACCGGGCCGTCGACCAAGCCTGCCCCGATCGCCTGCTCGACAATGCGGTCGAAGATCGCCTGCGCGATCGTCTCGTCCTGGTAGCGCCGGCGTCGGTTCTGCGACAATGTCGAGGCGTCGAACACCTTGTCCGTCAGCTTCAGCCGCAGGAACCACCGGTAGGCGACATTGACCTCGATCTCTCGCACCAATTGCCGCTCCGAGCGCACCCCGAACAGGTAGCCGATGAACAGCGCCTTGAACATCAAAGTCGGATCAAGTGGCGGGCGACCATTGTCGGCGCAGTAAAGCGGCGCTGTCAGATCGTGGATGAACGAGAAATCGATAACACCATCGATCTTGCGCAGAAGGTGATCAACTGGAACCAGTTGATCGAGCGTGACGATCTCAAGTGCGGTTTGTTCAGGGCCGGCTCGCTTCAACATCACCCACTGAATCACAAACCCCCAACTCTCGCCAGGGGTTTGTCAGCAGTCTGAGGGCGGAACACGAGGTTCCGCCCTTTTCATTGATCCGGAACGCGAGCCGGCGGAATCATTTTTTCAACCTGCAGCGTCAACGCACTGACAAAGCGGGATTTTTCCACGAATGCTCGGGCGGACCAACTCAAACTGTCGACTGGCCCACCACCAAGCGCAACCAATCGCCCGATTGCGTGTTATAGTGCACCCCCGAAACGGACGAGGAAGGAGACATCCGATGAAGGAATTTCAGTGCGGGTCGCTTGTCCCCGGCTGCCAGTGGCACACCCGCCACGAGGACGAAGCTGAAATCATTCGCCGCGTGGCCGAGCATATGCGCGAGACCCATGGCGAAACCATCATCCGCGAGACGATGATAGAAGCCATTCGCTCGCGCATCGAGAAGGTCCGCAACGCGGCCTGACCTCTGAATCTCACGCATAGTGCCTTCCGAAAATCGACACCAATTTTCGGGCGTATGCGCTAGACTTTCAGCATCTTGGCGGCGCGCTCGAGCAGCGCGTCGCGGTCCAGCACAAAGCCGCTGTCGACCCACTCTCCTTCCAATGCCTTGAGCAACGAACCGAGTGCCGCGCCCTCGACGCCAAGCGCAGCAAGATCGCCGCCGCGCAAGGGAACGTCGGGCTTTTGCCATGTGCCGATGAAGGACAGCAGGCGGAAATAGCCGCCGGCTTCGATCAGCGCCTTGTCGTCCTGCTCGGCGCGACCGCGCGCTGAGGCGAGATCGAGGCGCAGGCGATCGGCGATGGCGTCGACATTGCCGCGATAGAGCCGCTTGGCCAGTTCGCCCTCGGTAACGGTTGGCTCAACCTTGGTGGTTGCCGCCCACTGGACCAGCCTGTCGGTTTCGACATTGGCAAGCCTCAGCCGGTCGCCAAGGGTTTTCATGCGCGCCGCATCCGGTGGCACGATCGATTCGAGCCGCAGCAGCGGGTCGGCTTTCCAGCCGAGATCGTTCTCTGCGCGGACCAGCGCGTGGATGGCATCGATGCCCCATTTTTCGCTCTCGGGCAGAGCGGCGGTCAGCACGCCGGCCTGGCGCATCCACAACATGGCACGCGACGGATCGGGCGCGCCGAGCAGCCGCTTGAGCTCCGACCAGACGCGTTCGGCGGACAGCCGCGCGATGCCGTCCTTGAGCCGGGCGCAGGCCTTCAGCCCTTCGGCATCGGGACGGCCTTTGCCGTACCAGGCGAAGAAGCGGAAAAAGCGCAGGATGCGCAGATAGTCCTCGCGAATGCGGGTCTCGGCGTCGCCGATGAAGCGCAACGTCCGGCTGTCGAGATCGGTCAGCCCGCCGACAAGGTCGATCACGCTGCCGTCGGCACTGGCATAGAGCGCGTTGATGGTGAAATCGCGTCGTTCGGCGTCAGCCGTCCAGTCGCTGCCGAAGACGACCTTGGCGCGGCGACCGTCGGTCTCGACGTCGGCGCGCAAGGTGGTGACCTCGAATGGCTTGCCGCCAGCAATAACGGTGATGGTGCCATGCTCGGCGCCGGTGGGTGCGGTCCTGAAGCCGGCCGCTTCGGCGCGCCGGACGGTCTCGTCAGGCAGATTTGACGTGGCGATGTCGACATCTGCGACGGGCTCACCGAGCAGCGTATTGCGCACGGCACCGCCGGCGATGCGCGCCTCGCCGCCGTCGGCGTTCAGCACTGCGAGCAGTTTCTGCAGCTGCGGGTCGCTCAGCCAGGAGGCGCCGGCGATAGTTGCGCTCATGTGTAGAGCCTTTCATAGAGCGCGCGGATGATGCCGGCGGTGACGCCCCAGATGTAACGCTCTTCATAGGGCATGGCATAGAAGAAGCGCTCCTGGTCCTGCCAGGTGCGGCTGGCGCGGCCATGATTGGCCGGATCCATCAGGAAGCCGAGCGGCACCTCGAAGACGTCGTCCACTTCACCCTCGTTGACTGTCAGGCGGAAGCCGGGACGCACGATGCCAAGCACCGGCGCGATGCGGTAACCGCTGCCGGTGACATAATCCGGCAAGCGCCCGATGATTTCGATGTAGTCGGAGGTAATGCCGATCTCCTCGACTGTTTCCCGCAGCGCCGCCGCCTCGGGCGAGACGTCAGTCGGGTCGATGCGTCCGCCGGGAAAGGCGATCTGGCCGGAATGGCTCTTCAGCTTTTCGGCACGCTTCGTGAGGATGACCGTCGAGGCATCGCCGTGATCCACCACGGGGATCAGCACAGCGGCATCGCGCAGCCTGTCGTGCACGAACAGTTCGCGCATGTCCGGGTTCAGCACGTGGTCGCCATAGTCGGCAACCGCATCGTTGAGATGCTCCTGTGCGGCGCGCTGGCGGAAATCCTGCGCCGAATAATGCGCTCTCAGGGCATGAACCATCACGCGCTCAGCCGCTCCAGCTTGTCCCAGGGCATTATGGGGTAGACCTCACCCTTCGAACGCACGGCAAACATGTCCTTACCTGATATGTCGATGCGCTCGCCAACTTCGGCGAGCTCGTACATCACCGGACGCGCCACCAGCGCCTCGAGGCGCCCGCGGACCAGCAGGTATGGCTTGAGGCCGCCTGTCTCCGGCTCGTCGACAAAGCGCAGCGGATGCTCCGGGCCAACTTCGACGACATCGCCGACATTGGTGCGAAAGGTCAGGATCTGGTCAGCGCCCTCGCCCGTCACATTCATCTCGACAGCAACGAAATGCGCGTCGACGACGCGGATTCCGACCCGTTCCACCGGGGTGACCAGGTAGGTCTTGCCGTCCTCGTCCTTACGCAGGACGGTCGAAAACAGCTGTACCAGCGGCATGCGGCCGATCGGCGTGCCCAAATAGAACCAGGTCCCGTCGGGCTTGATTTCCATGTCGAGATCGCCGCAAAAATCAGGATTCCAGCGCTCGACCGGCGGCAGGCCCTTGCCGGCGCGGGCGGCACGCGAAATCAGCGCCTCGAGGCCGGCGGTGTCGCCGGCGCGGGTCAGGCCAAGGTCAGTTGCCGCCTCGCGGCTATGGTCAAGGTCGCCAGTCATGGTCACGAAATAGTCACTGTTGTTGCGCTTGTCAGCATAGGCAAGTGATTTAAGTTCAATGCCATGACCTCGCAAAGGTGCGGGCATGGAGATCGCGACGCCCGGGATCGTTTGACCTCTGGGGATTGGGCGGCAGGCACGACGTGCACACGGACGACGCACCGGACCAAGAGGCAAATAATCCTTGTAGATTGACGAAGCGGCCCCCTGTTCTGATGGACGAGAGAGGCACGCTGTAGCATTTTGAGTGAGCGCATCGGCAGTCCGGGAATCGGTTTTGATTTCAGGCGCCGCGCCAGAAGAAGGATCCGGCCCGCATGAGCGTGATGATCAAGGAAACGGCGATGAGCGAGAGCGAGATGATCGCCGCAGCCGAACGTGCGCTTGCCGACATCGCCAAGATCCGCGCTGGCGTCGGCCGCGTCATCTTCGGCCAGGAAAGCGTCGTTGAACGCACTCTGGTGGCGCTTTTGGCCGGCGGCCATGCGCTGCTTGTCGGCGTGCCCGGCCTTGCCAAGACCAAGTTGGTCGAGACGCTCGGCATCGTGCTCGGCCTCGACTCGCGCCGCATCCAGTTCACGCCCGACCTGATGCCATCCGACATCCTCGGCTCCGAGGTGATGGAGCAGGACGACCAGGGCAAACGCTCCTTTCGCTTCATATCAGGGCCGATCTTTGCGCAATTGCTGATGGCCGACGAGATCAACCGCGCCAGCCCACGCACCCAGTCAGCACTGCTGCAGGCGATGCAGGAGTACCACGTGACGGTCGCCGGCGAGCGCCACGACCTACCCGCCCCTTTCCATGTGCTGGCAACCCAGAATCCGCTCGAGCAGGAAGGCACCTATCCGCTGCCGGAAGCCCAGCTCGACCGGTTCCTGATGCAGGTCGACATCCTTTATCCCGAGCTCGAAGCCGAGCGACGCATCCTGCTGGAAACCACCGGCATCGAAGACGCCAGGGCGCAGAATGTGCTCGATCCCGAACGCCTGAAGGACATCCAGTTGCTGATCCGGCGCATGCCGGTGCCCGAAACCGTGGTCGAGGCGATCCTCAAGCTGGTGCGTTCGGCGCGCCCCAGCCAGGGCCATGCCGAGACTGACAAACACGTCTCCTGGGGGCCCGGTCCGCGCGCCAGCCAGGCGCTGACACTGTGTGCCAGGGCGCGTGCCCTCTATGACGGGCGGCTTGCGCCGTCGATCGACGACATCCGCGCGCTGGCGGAGCCGGTGCTGCAGCACCGCATGGCGCTGACCTTCGCCGCCCGCGCCGAAGGCATGACGGTCCGCGACGTGGTGGCGCGGCTGGTCAAGGACATCTGATGGCGCGCATCGGCGAGGCATCGGCACCGGTTGCGACCAGCGATGCGCTTGCCCGTGGCAGGTTGCGCGCCTCGCTGGTGCCTGACCTGCTGGTCGAGGCCCGCCGCATCGTCAACACTGTCATCGCCGGTTGGCATGGCCGCAAGAAGCGCGGCATAGGCGAGAATTTCTGGCAGTTCCGACCCTATGTGCAGGGCGAGGCGATGGCGCGCATCGACTGGCGGCGCTCGGCCCGCGACGACCACACCTATGTGCGCGACCGCGAATGGGAAGCGGCCCACACGGTCTGGCTGTGGGCAGACCTGTCACCGTCGATGCTGTACAAGTCGAAGACGGCGACCGTGTCGAAGGAATCACGCGCACTGGTGCTGGTCTTTGCGCTGGCCGAGCTTCTGTCACGCAGCGGCGAGCGCATAGCATGGCCGGGACTGACCGACCCGTTCAGCGCCCGCAACGGCGCCGAGCGGCTGGCCTCGCATCTGGCGCAAGCCGTTTCACTGCCGGCGAAACCTGATCTGTCCAGCATCCGTCGCTTCTCCGACATCGTCATCATCGGTGACTTCCTCGATCCGGTCGAAGAGACGATGGCCTGGCTCGATACGTTGGCCCGCCATGGCGCCCGCGCCCATCTGATCGAGGTCGCCGATCCTGCGGAAGAGAGTTTCCCCTATGCCGGCCGCACCGAATTCACCGACCCCGAGACGGGCGAAAAGCTGACCGCCGGCCGCGCCGAGCAATTGTCGGACGCCTATCGCAATCTCTACGGCGCGCGCCGCGAGGAACTGGCCGCCTGGTGCAAGCGGCTCGGCTGGAGCTACACGGTCAACCATACAGACCGCCTCGCCTCCGAGGCGCTGGTGCGCGTTCATATGGCGTTGACCTCGGAAGGCCACGGACCGGGAGGGCGCCGATGAGCTGGCTGCCGCTGTCGTTCGGATTTCCAGCCGTGCTGTGGGGGCTGCTCGCCCTGCCCGTCATCTGGTGGCTGCTCAGGCTGACGCCGCCCAAGCCGCAGGCCGAAATCTTCCCGCCGCTGAAGATTTTGGCGCGGGTGTTCAAGAAGGAAGAGACCCCACATCAAAGCCCGTGGTGGCTCACCCTGCTACGCTTGCTGATGGCGGGACTGGTGGTGCTGGCGTTGGCCGAGCCGGTTTTCAATCCGCGCGAGAAACTGCCGACGGGCGGAGCTGCGCTGGCACTTGTGGTCGACAATGGCTGGGCGAGCGCACCGGACTGGAAACGCCGCGTTGCCACGGCCGAACGGCTTATCGCCGATGCCGGTGCATCAGGACAGCCGGTCGTGCTGGCCTTCACCGCCGAAAAGCCCAATGCCGAGATCGGTCCGTTCGATGCGCAGGCAGCACTCGATCGCCTGCGCGCCGCCGAACCGCGGCCGGTGCCGACCGACAGAGGCCCCGTTTACGCACGCGTCGCCACCGTTCTGGCAACTTTGCCCGGCACGAGCATAGCCATTCTCGACGACGGGCTGGCGGGTGCAGGCGACGAGCAAGCGTTTTCGACGCTGCTGGGCCAGAACCCAGCCAATGTGCTGTGGGCCTCGCCCGAACGGCTCGACGCCAAGGGCCTGACATCAGCCGAAAACGAAATGGACGGCTTTGCGCTGACCGCCATCCGCGCGCCGGGCGACCCCGCTCCGGGGGCCGTGACGGCAGGTGCCTTCGACGACAAGGGCCGCCGCATCGCCGACGCCACGCTGGCCTTCGCGCCGGGCGAGACGGTGGCAAGCGGCACGATGACCGTGCCTTTCGAACTGCGCAACGATTTTGCCTCGATCGCGCTCGACGGCCAGGGCCAGGCAGGCGCCGTGCGGGTGCTCGACGACAGCTCCAAACGCCGCCGTGTCGGCCTGCTGTCGCAGTCGGACGCCGACGACTCGCAGCCGCTGCTGGCGCCGCTCTATTACATTCGCCGCGCGCTCGAACCCTTTGCTGACCTGAGCGAGCCGACGAGTTCGGATCTCGCCGAGGCGATCCCGCAAATGTTGGAGCAGAAGCCGGCAATGATTGTCATGGCCGACGTCGGCACCATCCCGCCGCAGGCGCGCGAAAAATTGCTGACCTGGCTCAAGGAGGGCGGCACGCTGGTGCGTTTCGCCGGCTCCCGCCTCGCCGCGGCCGGCAATGACGAGGAATTGCTGCCGGTGCGGCTCAGGCTCGGCGAACGTTCGCTCGGCGGCGCCCTGTCATGGACGGCACCGCAACCGGTCAGCGACTTCCCCAACGCCGGCCCGTTTGCCGACCTGTCGCCGCCCAACGAGGTGACTGTGAGCAAGCAGGTGTTGGCCGAGCCGACGCCTGACCTTGCTGCCAGCACCTGGGCCAATCTCGCCGACGGCACGCCGCTGGTGACGGGCGCCCGGCGCGGCAAGGGCACGCTGGTGCTGTTCCACATCGCGCCGCAGGCGACATGGTCGAACCTGCCGATCTCGGGCAGCTTCGTCGAGATGCTGCGCCGGATCGTGCAGCTGTCGCGTAACCAAGGCACGGCAACCACAGGCATCGAGGGCAAGCCGGCATCGCTGGCACCGTACCGGATGATTTCGGCGGACGGCCGCATTGTGCCGCCGACGCCGGATGCCCGGCCGCTGCTGGCAGGTGCCGGCGCCCTGCCCGTCACGCTCGAAAACCCACCCGGCCTCTATGGCAGCGAAGAAGGTGTGCTCGCCCACAATCTGCTGAAAACCGACAGCACGCTGTCGCCGCTGGTGCGACCGCAGCTTTCTGCGCCGGTGACCGAAATACGTTACGCTTTCGACGAATCGCGCGACCTGAAAGGCTCGCTTGTGGCAGCAGCTCTGGCATTGATGGCGCTCGACACGCTCGCCGTGCTTTGGATGGGCGGCACGTTCTCGCGCCGTGGCGCGAGACGCGGGCGAACGGCCGGCACGGCCGCGGCAGTATTGCTTTGCCTCGGCGCACTGATGGCGCAGCCGGATCTGGCGCATGCCGACGACGCCAAGCCAGGCGACGTCGAGGCGGTCGAGGCTATCTCGAAGACCCGCGTCGCCTATGTTCTGACCGGCGAATCCGCGGTCGATGCCATAAGCCGTGCCGGCATCGCCGGGCTGACAAAATTCCTGATCGAGAAGACCGCGCTCGAACCGGGCGAGCCGGCCGGCGTCGACATCGCCAAGGACGAACTTGCCTTCTACCCGTTGATCTACTGGCCGATCGACCCGGCCGCCGCGATGCCGAGCGAAGCGGCGATCGCCCGCGTTGACGCCTACATGAGGCAGGGCGGCACCGTGCTTTTCGATACCCGCGACCAGTTCGCCAATGGCATTGGCGCCGATGCAGCGAGCCCGGCGACCGAGCGGCTGCGCGATATCCTTTCCAGCCTCAACGTGCCCCCACTGGAGCCGGTGCCGGCCGATCATGTGCTGACCAAGGCGTTCTTCATCCTTCCGGAGTTCCCCGGCCGTTTCAACGGCAGCCCGCTGTGGGTCGAGGCGTCGCTTGAGGCATCGAACGCGGAGGGCCGGCCGGTGCGCACAGGTGACGGCGTGACCCCGATCATGATCACCGCCAACGATTTCGCCGGCGCCTGGGCCATCGACGAAAACGGCGACCCGATGCTGCCAACGGTGCCTTCGGACCCGATGCAGCGCGTCTATGCGCTACGCGCCGGCGTCAACATCATGATGTACATGCTGACCGGCAACTACAAATCCGACCAGGTGCACGTACCTGTCCTGCTCGAACGGCTGGGGCAATAGCATGAACTGGTCCGTCGCCTTCGAGCCCCTGCTGTCGTGGCCTCTTCTGGCGGCGCTGCTCGTGCCGCTCGCCCTGCTCGCTTTTGTCGGCCTTTGGTTCCGCCAGCGCGGCGCCTGGCTGCGACTGGTTGCGCTCGGCGCGCTCGGGTTGGCACTGGCAAACCCTGTGATCCTCGACGAAGAGCGCGAGCCGCTGAAGAGCGTGGTCGCGATCATCGTCGACCGCAGCCAGAGCCAGGACATCGGCGACCGTACCGCCCAGACCAATGCAGCCGTCGAAGGCCTCAAGGAACGGCTGGCGCGCTTCAGGCAGTTCGAGGTGCGTGTCGTCGAGGCCGGCCGTTCCGAGGCCGCCGACGACCGCACCGAAACGCGGCTGTTTGCGGCACTCGAAGGTGCATTCCGCGATGTTCCGCCGTCGCGTATCGGCGGCGCCGTGATGGTCACCGACGGCCAGGTGCATGACGTGCCCGGTGCCCCAGCGATCAGCGCACCGCTGCACGCGCTCATCACCGGCGAGGAGAATGAGCGCGACCGCCGCATCCGCTTCGAGAACGCTCCCCGCTTTGGTATCGTCGGCAAGCCGCTCGACATGACCTATCGCGTGATAGACACCGGAGGCGAGGCCGGGTCGGTCGACGTGCGCGTGTCGATCAACGGTAACCAGGTGTCGGTGCAGCGCGCCTTTGTCGGCCAGGAAATGCCGCTGCAGATCACCGTGCCGTCGGCCGGGCGCAACATCGTCGAACTGTCGATCGACCGGGTTCCGGGCGAGTTGACCGACACCAACAATCGCGCCATAGCCCTCGTCGACGGCATCCGCGAGAACCTGCGCGTACTTCTGGTCTCGGGCGAACCGCATGCCGGCGAGCGTACCTGGCGCAACCTCTTGAAGTCCGACGCCTCGGTCGACCTCGTGCATTTCACCATTCTGCGGCCGCCTGAAAAGCAGGACGGCACGCCGATAAACGAACTGTCGCTGATCGCCTTTCCGACGCGCGAGCTGTTCGTCGAGCGCATCAACGACTTCGACCTGATCATCTTCGACCGCTACCAGCACCGCGACGTGCTGCCGATCCTCTATTACGACTACATTGCCGAATATGTCGAAAAGGGCGGCGCGCTGCTGATCGCCGCCGGCCCCGAATATGCCGGCGAACAGTCGATCGCCAACACACCGCTGATCTCTGCCCTGCCCGCCATGCCCAATGGCGACGTTGTCGAGAAAGCCTTCTATCCACGCTTGACCGAACTCGGTCAGCGCCACCCGGTGACGCGCGGCCTCGAGGGTTCGGCGCAGGAGCCGCCGCGCTGGAGCCGCTGGTTCCGCCAGATCGGCATCGAACAGCCGGAGGGCGAAGTGGTGATGAAGGGTGCCGATGACAGGCCCCTGCTCCTGCTCGACCGCAAGGGCGAAGGCCGGGTCGGCATGTTCCTGTCCGACCAGGGCTGGCTGTGGGCACGCGGCTTCGAGGGTGGCGGCCCGCATGTCTCGCTCTACCGCCGCATCGCGCACTGGCTGATGAAGGAGCCCGAGCTCGAGGAAGAGCGCCTGACCGCAGACGGTCGTGGCATGGTGCTCGATATCCGCCGCCAGACGATGCGCGACGAAGCTGGTCCTGCCCGCGTCATCACGCCGTCCGGCAAGACGCTCGACGTCCAGCTCGCCAAGAGCGACCCCGGCATCTTCACCGGCAGCGTCGAGGTCGGCGAGATCGGCCTCTACCAGGTCGGCAATGGCGACCTGACCGCGCTTGCCCATGTCGGGCCGGTCAACGCGCCCGAATTCGCCGACGTGGTCTCGACCGAAAACGTGCTGCGCCCAGCCGCCGAGGCAACCGGCGGCGACGTGCGCCGCCTCGCCGCGACCGGCATCTCGGCGCTGTCCAACGGCATCTCGCTGCCAAGCATCGTACCGGTGCGCGGCAACGCCGAAGCCTCCGGCCGCGACTGGCTCGGCTTCCGCACCACCGACGACAGCGTGCTGAAGTCAGTGTCGCGTGTGCCGCTGTTCGGCGGTTTCCTCGGCCTTGGCTTGCTGCTGCTGGCGCTTGGCGGAATGTGGTACCGCGAGGGCCGGTAGCCCCTCGAAATAAATCAGCGCAGGCGATTGTCTTCCATCATTTGCAGCTCGCGACGTCGCGAGCCGTCGCTATCGGCGAGCCGCAGACGCGCGATTTCGTCCTTGCGCGCGGTCAGCTTGACCAGCTTGGCCGGCGGCGCGGAAACTTTGACGACTGAGGTTTTCGGCCTTCTCGTGAACATCATGGCTTTGTCCTCGCATGGGGGAAATGCAGTCCGCCGCGAAGGACCAGACGGTCCTGCGGGAAAGCAACTGCCAATTGTCTGCTAGTGCTGAGACGGTATCAGCATTCCACGACCGCGGCTAGACGGACACGATCCGAAATAAATTTTGAAATAGAACCCAGCATGCAAAAAAACACCTTACATAAACCGCAATTAAGGTTTAGAAGTAACCAATCGTTTTTTGGGCCAGCTTGGCTATCGCGGCGTCAGAGGTTCTCGACCCGCCAAACTCTTTCCAAATCGTCGATCTATTGATGTGCGGCAATACTTGCCGCGCGACGACTTTTCTCATTCGAAAGATACTCACATGAACACTGGGACCGTGAAGTTCTACAATGGCCAGAAGGGCTTTGGCTTCATCGAGCAGGCCGGCGGCGGCAAGGACGTTTTTGTCCATGTCAGCGCGCTCGAGCGCGCCGGCTTTTCCGGCCTGGCCGAAGGCCAGAAGCTGAATTTCGAGCTGGAGCGCGACAACAAGGGCCGCGAGTCGGCCACCAATCTTCAGCTGCTCTGATTTCATTTGGCCCGGATCGATGGACGCTGACCACGGATGTACTGGCAGCACCCATCCGGTCCGACCCAGGCACGCTTGAGGCGGCGAAAGCGGGGCATTGCTCCGCTTTTCGTTCATTTCGGGAGACATCGATGACCGGGCGCACCAAACGTTCAACCGTCCATTTCGACAGGCCGTTCGCCTTGCGCGGGATCGAGGAGATCCAGCCGGCAGGCGACTACGACATCGACCAGGACGAAGAGCTGATCGACGGCATCTCGTGGATCGCTTACCGCCGCGTCGCCACCTACATTCACCTGCCCGCGCGATCATCCAATCTGCTGACCAGCCAGGTTCTCGCCATCGACTATGCCGAACTCGAAGCCGCGCTGCGGCAGGATCAGGAAAAGGCCGCATGATCAGGTTCACAAAAGGACCGGCTTCAGCCCCGCGTGTGGAAAAGCCGTCGCATCGCTTCACCGTCGGCCAGATGGTGCGGATCAAGAGCCGGATCGGCATCGCGGTGAAGGACGCAGAGACCTTCCACGTCAAGGCGACGCTGCCGGCCAAGGACGGCTCGCCGCAATACCGCATCCGCAGTGACGGCGAAAACCACGAGCGGGTCACCACGGAAGACAATCTCGAGGGCGTCGAAGCGGTAGCCGAATAGGTTCGCTTCGCAACAGGAAGGGCACGACCATGGCCAAGGGCCAACAACGCAGCAACCGCGAAACCAGAAAGCCCAAGAAGGAGAAGGTCGAAGTCAAAGCCGCGTCCACCTTCGGTTCGCAGGTCAAGCAGGCAGAGACAACATCCTACAAAGGCAAGCCGAAAGGCTGACCTGTTCGCGAACGCGGCTGGAGGCAGATGTGAATTTCGTCATCGAATTCTATCGCCTGCGCAAGGAAGACGGCGCGCACGCGACGCTCGACCGCATTTCCCTCGAGGCGCCGGATATCGACGCGGCCGTCGATGTCGCCAGCTCGCTTTTCCATACGCTCACAATGCCGCAGGTGCCTGACCATGTCCGCATCTGCGACTGGGGCGGACGCGAACTCTATGTCGGCCCGGCCTCGGGTACGGGACCGGCAGCATTGTAGCGGATTGGCGGCAGCCTGCCTGCGGGCATCTTACCCTCTGCTGCGCGGACGCTCCTCACTCCTCCGGTTCTGTCGTGAACTGCAGCGGATAGCCCTTGGCCTTGCCGGCTTCCGTCGCCCGCGTCGCCTTGGTCTCGGCGACATCCCGGGTAAACACCGCAACGACGCAGACACCACGCTGGTGTGCGGTGATCATCACCCGGTAGGCCTGGTCTTCCGACATGTGAAATTCGCCCTTCAGCACCGTGACGACGAAGTCGCGCGGCGTGAAGTCGTCATTGACGAGAATGACCTTGTGCAGCTTCGGCCGCTCGGTCTTGGGACGAAGTTTCGTGCGTGGAACCGTGGTGGTTTCGGGCATGGCAATCGCGCCTCGTGCTCACCTCGCCATAGTATGGGGTTGATCGCAGCGCGCCGCAACGGTTTCGGAAGCCGGCCCTCTATCCGACCTTTATGCGTTGGAGGACGCCTGCAAGAAATTTTCGCCGGCATTGTAGGATCGGCCGGCAGCCATTCGTCCTTGCAACGTCACAACACGAGGAGAAAACGCATGTCTTATGTCGATGGGTTCCTGCTCGCCGTGCCGAAGGGCAAGATCGATGCCTACAAGGAGATGGCGCGCCTCGGGAGCGAGGTCTGGAAGGACCACGGAGCAATCGCCTATGTCGAGTGCCTGGCCGACGACGTGCCTTATGGCGAAGTCACCTCCTTTCCCCGCGCGGTGCAGGCCACGGACGACGAGATCGTCGTCTTCTCTTGGATCATCTACCGCTCGCGCGAGGACCGCGACGAGATCATGAAGAAGGTGATGGCCGACCCACGCTTGGAGGGCGATCCGTCGTCATGGCCGTTCGACGGCAAGCGCATGATCTATGGCGGCTTCAAACCGTTCATCGAAAGCTGACCCCGCTCGACACAATGGCGGTTGCCGGCAGCAACCGGCAGCCGCCCGCTTGACCGCATCGGACGTTCCGTCAATAACAGCAACCCGCATAGGCTGAATGCGCAAATCATTTCGCGCATAGGTAGATGATGCACGCTGAGATGGAACCGTTCGATGCAGCGCCTTTCGACCTTTGACGTTCCCGCACGCGACCGCCTGGCCTACCTGCACGATTTCGTCGCCCGTCATGTCGCCGGCCTTCGCTTTCGGCCTGAAGACGCCGACAACTTTGCCTTCGACGTTTCCGCCTACTTCCTCGACGCCGGCACGACCGTCGGCACCGCATGCTATTCGGCCGTGCTCGGCGAGCGCCCAAAGGACCTGATGGCGGCGGACGGCCGCCAGGACTATCTGATGACCATCCACACCACCGACTATGAGGTGGCGGTGGCTGGCAAGCCGGCCTTGTCGATCAAGGCCGGCGACATCACCTTGCTCAACGAAGCGACGTCGATGGCCTTCGCCTTGCCCAACACGCTGCTGAAGGTCGTGTCCTTGAACGAGGCGCGGCTGGCAGCGCTTGCGCCGCGCATCCGTCAGAAGGCGTTTCATCATATCCGTGCCGATGCCGCCGGCGCCGGGCTGCTGACGGGTTATGCCGACCTGTTGCGGTCGCAGGCACCCGACGGCGAGGCCGGGCGACGGCTTGCCGGCAACCACATCTACGACCTCGCGGCCCTCGTCGTGCAGGGCGCGACCTCGGCCAACGCCGAACCGGTGCGCGCGAGCCTGGGTGCGGCGCGACTGGAGTTGGTCAAGGCCGAGATGTTGCGCCAACTGACCGACCCGGAGCTCACAGTCACCGCGATTGCCGGCCGCCAGGGCGTGACGCCACGCTACATCCAGCGGCTGTTCGAGCAGGAGGGATTGACCTTCTCCGAGTTCCTGCGCGATGCGCGGCTCGACCTCGCCTACAACGCGCTCGGCCTTGCCGGCGCCAGCACGGTGTCGGCGATCGCCTTCGATGCCGGCTTCAACGACCTGTCGCACTTCAACCGCGCCTTCAGGCAGCGCTTCGGCGCGACACCGTCGGAAGTAAAGGCCGCAGCCCTGCGCCGCTGTCAGTAGCACACCGCCCGGTTCGTCCCAGACCGCACCTGTTCGCCCCACGCCAAGACTGAGGCCCTGATGTCGTCGTAAATCGGCGCCGTGGCGGACCGATGCATCCGAAGGGCGGGGGCGCTCATCGACGCATGCGAGGCCGGCCATCGCCGGACCGTCGACTGGGCAGAGTCGACGGTCCGCGCATGGCCCGCATCCAGAGAGTTCGCGCCTTCTCCAGCGAAATCGAGAGATCCATGAAAAGAGCGATTGCATTGATGATGTGCGGCATGCTCGCCGCCTGCAGCCAGACGACGTCGACGACCAGCACCACGACGTCGGCAGGCGCACCCAAGGCGGCAGCACAGTTGGCTCCCAAGGGCAAGAAGCAGACGGCAGCCCAGCGCTGCGAGGAAGCGATGCGCAAGGCGACCCAGGCGCAGACGAATGCCGCCATGCTCGGCGGCGCGCTGTCGATGGTCGGCGGCTTCGGCGGACTTGGCCGCGGCGGCGCGATCGCCGGCTCGGTCGCCTCGGTCGGCGGTTCGCTGGTTCAGGCCAAGGCGCAGAACGACGCCGACAAGGCTCTCGAGGCGGAGTGCATGGGATGAGCGCCGTCTTCAGACGCCGCGTCGCTGGCGGCTTGCTGGCGGCGAGCCTGGCGCTCGGAGCGCTGGTGCTGCCGGCCCGCGCGTTGACGCTCGAAGAGGCCGGCAAGGTGGTGCAGCTATTGGGCGAACTTGAGCCAGAGCTTGGTCGCCTCGCCTATGACGAGGAGGAGGCCGACCGTTGGTTCGACAACGATGCCGGGCTCGACGGCCGCATCGCCAAGGCCGGCTTCGACAGGGAAAGCTGGAAGGAAGCGCTCGGCGCCACCTTCCGCGGCTATCTCGCGACGATCGCCGCCGAACGCTTCGAAGCGACGTTCTCTGGCCTTACGGAAAAGGTCGATGCCAGCGACCTGAATGCCGAGCAGAAAACCGAAATGCGCAGCTTCGTCGAGGAAAAGATCGCCGAGACACGGGCCCTGCGCGCCGAAGGCGCGCAATATATCGACGCCGTGCAGCCTTATGCGGCCAAGCTGGACGAGCTTCTGGGTGATGAGGAAGAGTGATCCGAGCGGCTTTTCTTCTCCCCGTTTACCGGGAGAAGAAAAGCTGTCATCGCCTCAACACAGCACTTAGCACGTCGCGGATGCCGATGGCGCCGACGAAGCGGGACTGATCGTCGAACAGCGCCACGGGCGATGTCTGCGAGCGATGCATGGCAAGCATCACCAGCTTGAGCGATGTGCCTGGTTTCGCCCAGAAGACGTGCGAAGCCTCGTCGGCCGACTTGTCGATCTCGTCGACCGAAACCCATACGGCGGGCTGGCCGTTGCGCTCGGCAGCGGCAACCAGGCCCTGCGCGTCGATCTTGAAGCGCGTGGTCTTGCGCCGATCGAGCCAGAGCCAGCCTTCGCCCGCATCCTCAAGGTCGCGGCGGTCACGCATGACATTCCATGCGGTGAGCACCGACAGCGGATTCACGTTGGCGATGAAGTCGCGGACATAGTCATTGGCCGGACGCAGCACGATATCTTCTGGCGGCCCGGACTGAACGATGCGGCCCCCTTCCATGATGGTGATGGTGTTGCCGATCTTGAGCGCTTCTTCGAGGTCGTGACTGACGAAGATGATAGTCTTCTTCAGCGTCTTCTGCAGCTGCAGCAGCTCGTCCTGCAGTTTGGTGCGGATCAGCGGGTCGAGCGCCGAGAATGGCTCGTCCATCAACAGGATCGGCGCTTCGGTGGCGAAGGCGCGGGCCAAGCCGACACGCTGCTGCATGCCGCCGGACAACTCGTGAGCGTATTTCTTGGCCCAGGGCGTCAGGTTGACGAGGTCGAGTTGCTTGCCGACCTTGGCCTTGCGCTCGGCGTCGGGCATGCCGGCAAGCTCGAGGCCGAGGCCGACATTTTCCTCGACCGTACGCCAGGGCAAAAGGCCGAACTGCTGGAACACCATGGCGACCTGGTGCTGGCGCAGGCGGCGCAAGGTCGGCTCGTCGCAGGAGACGACGTCGACCATCCTGTCGCCGTCCTTGACCATGACCTGGCCACGCGAAACGATGTTGAGGCGATTGACGGCACGCAGCAGCGTCGACTTGCCGGAGCCGGAAAGGCCCATCAGGACAGATATTTCGCCCTCGTTGATGGTCAGGTTGGCGCCGGCGCAACCCAGCACATTGCCGGTCTTTTCGAGGATCTCGGCGCGAGTGGCACCCTTGTCGAGCATGGCGAGCGAAGCGGAGGTGTCGGCACCAAAGACGATGTCGACATTCTTGAAATCGACGGCGACGTTCATTTCTTGCCTCCCACGCCGATGCGCGTCATGCGGTCGAGAACGATGGCGAGCACGACGATCGCCAGCCCTGCTTCAAGTCCGAGGTCGATCTTGCGCGAGCCGAGCGCGCGGTTGATTTCGGTGCCGAGGCCGCCGGCGCCGATGAGGGCGGCGAACACGACCATCGACAGCGACAGCATGATGCACTGGGTGAGTCCCGCCATGATGGTGGGTAGGGCCGCCGGTAGCTCGACCTTCCACAGCAGCTGGCGCTTGGTGGCACCAAAGGCCTGGCCGGCCTCGATGATCGCGGTCGGCACCGACGTGACGCCGAGATGGGTCAGGCGCACCGCCGTCGGAATGACGAAGATGATGGTGACGATCAGGCCGGGCGCGTTGCCAAGACCGAACAAGGTGAGCACCGGGATCAGGTAGACGAAGGTCGGCAGCGTCTGCATCAGGTCGAGTACCGGCAACATGAAGCGGTAGACCTTGGGCTTGTGCGCCGCCCAGATGCCAAGCGGCACGCCGATGGCCATCGAGGCGGCAGCGGCAGCAACGACCAGCACCAGCGTCTCGACGGTCTGCTTCCAAAGGCCCTGATTGATGATGAACAGCAGACCGAGCGCAACCCCTATAGCCAGCGCCCGCGAACGCTGCAGGTACCAAGCGAGAGCCGCGACCAGCGCCACGACCACCACCGGAGGCAGCAGCAGCAGCCCGTCGACGAGCCCGTCGAGCAACAAGTTGAGCCCGTTGGAAAAGCCGCGGAAGATGGCGTTGAAATTGTCGGTGAGGAAGGTGAAGAACGCCTTGCCCCACAGGCCGATCGGAATCTTGTAGGCAGCCAGCAAGTTCGATACCGGATCCATCTGTCCCCTCTCTATTGCTTTCGCAGGCGCCGGTCGCGCCGGCGCTTCTCGCTTAACTTGATACGAAAAAGGGCAGCTGTCTCGCTTCGCTGCCCTTCATCATGTCATTTGCAGGCAAGGACGCCGGCTTTAGCTCGCCAGCGCAGCCTTCACCGCAGCCGTTGCGTCGCCGCCGTCGAAGGTGGTGACGCCGTTGAGCCAAGGCGTTGCTGCATCCGGATTGGCCTTGAGCCAGTCCTTGGCAACGTCATTGGCGTTACCACCCTTGAGGATGGCATCCATCATGGTGCCTTCCATGTCCAGGTTGAACTTCAGATTGCCGAGGAACTTGCCGACATTCGGGCACTCGGCGACATAGCCCTTGCGCACGTTTGTGCTGACGGTGGCAGCGCCAAAGCCCGAGTCACCCATGCCATCGAGATAGGCGATCTTCATCGCACCCATGACCGGATGCGGCGTCCAGCCGAGGAAGGCGATCCACTCGTTCGACTTCATCGACTGCTCGGCCTGGGTCAGCATGCCGGCTTCCGATGATTCGACCAGCTCGAAGCCGGTGAGATTGTTCTCGGGCTTGGAGATCATGTCGAGGATGATGCGGTTTCCGTCATTGCCGGCTTCGATGCCGTAGATCTTGCCGCCGAACTTGTCCTTGAACTTGCCGAGATCGGTCAGCGTCTTGACCCCGCCTTCGGCGACGTAGGACGGCACGACGATGCCGTAGCCGGCGCCGGACAGGTTTTCGCCGATGGTCTCGACCGAGCCGTCGGCGACATATTCCTTGATGTCGGCGGTCATCGACGGCATCCAGTTGCCGAGGAAGACGTCGAGATCCTTGTTCTTCAGCGAGGCGTAGGTGACCGGCACCGACAGCTGGATAACCTCCGGCTCGTAGCCGAGTGCGGTCAAAAGCACCGAAGCGACGCCTGTCGTGGCCTGGATGTCGGTCCAGCCGACATCGGACAGGCGCACCTTCTTGCAGCTTTCGGCATCGCCCGCAAAGGCGGCACCGGCAGTCATGACCGCCGACACGCCGACAGCGGCGGCGAGTAGTTTCAAGCGCGACATATGGAATCTCCCATTCGTATTTATGACGGCAACGCGGTATTGTTGTTGTTCGTCTTTGTCGCGAGCCAAACACCATTTTCCTTTGGATTCAAGTGACATGACGCAACGACAGACGCCGCTGGCTTATCCATCAGCGACATCACAAAGGTTTTTTGCGGTGGATGGCAGGGCTGGCCCCTCCCCGCGCCCGACGGCTTCTGATTAGAAGAACCATGGCCAAGCTCTATTTCCATTACGCCACGATGAATGCCGGCAAGACGACGATGCTGCTGCAGGCGTCCTACAACTACCGCGAGCGCGGCATGACGACGATGCTGTTTGTCGCAGGCCACTACCGCAAGGGCGACACCGGCTACATCTCCTCGCGCATCGGGCTTGAAGCCGGCGCCGAGATGTTCCGCGGCGGCGACGACCTCTATGCCCGCATCGCCGAGCATCACCTGCACACGACCGTCCACTGTATCTTTGTCGACGAGGCGCAGTTCCTCGAGGAAGAGCAGGTCTGGCAGCTTGCGCGCGTCGCCGACAGGCTGGGCATTCCCGTCATGTGCTACGGGCTGCGCACCGACTTCCAGGGCAATCTGTTCTCGGGCTCGCGGGCGCTGCTCGCCATCGCCGACGACCTGCGCGAGGTGCGCACGATCTGCCGCTGCGGCCGCAAGGCGACGATGGTCGTGCGGCTCGGCCCGGACGGCAAGGTCGCCCGCCAAGGCGAGCAGGTGGCGATCGGCAAGGACGTCTACGTCTCCTTGTGTCGGCGCCACTGGGAAGAGGAAATGGGCCGCGCCCAGCCCGACGACTTCATCGGATTTGCCACACCAAGCTAAGTAGCCCCGGCATAATTGCTTTCGCCCGCGGCTGTGTGTCTTTCAATCGCAAGATGCGCCACATATATTCGGCGCCACTGTCCCGCATTCGACACCGGAGGAACGTATGGCAACGCTGCAGAATTTCGATGCCGAGATCGCCAAGACCAAGCAGGTCGTGGAGGACATGCGGAGCAAGATCGAGCAGTCGGGCACAGTGCTCGACAAGATTGCCACGACGGACGCCAAGATCGGCGCCTCCGACTTCGACATCGAGAACGCGCGCATCCAGGACGTGCTGAAGCAGCAGAAGGTGATGGAAGGCAACATCGCCGACCTGATCATCGGACTTGAGGACGCCACCAACGTCTTCGGTTCGGAATTCGAGAGCATGAAGAGCTTCACCGGCTGGGAAACCTTCGTCGGCATCTTCTCCGATTCCAGCAAGCAGCGCATGCGCACCGACCGCGTGCGCAACATGTCGCTGGCCGGCAATCTGCAGGAACTGCTGGTCAAGTCCGACACCATCGTCGGCATCCTGAAGGCGCAGAAGCAGGTCCTCGACGAGCGCTACAAGACCTCGGAGGCCAGCCTTTCCCAGGTGATCGAGCGCCGCAAGGTGACGATGTCAAACCTCGAAGCGACCCAGAAGCGCATCGAGGAGCTGAACCCGCTTCTGCTCGACATCGAAAACAAGATCGCGGCCTCGACCAGCCAGAAGGAGCGCACCGAGCTCGAATCCGAGCGTTCCAAGCTCGCCACAGAATACAACGAGAAGCAGGCCAAGGAGCAGGAAATCCTGGCCGAGAGCCAGACGCTCGAACGCTACACCTCGATGTTCCAGACCTTCGTCGATTCGCTGAACAACCAGATCGCAGCGCAGGCGACGCTGATCAACAAGCTGACCATCGACACCGAGCAGCGCATCGTCTTGTACAAGGCGCTGGAAGACTCGCTGAAGACGGCAGCGCAGCAGGACGTTGCCCACAAGATCAATACGCTGGGCTCGAAGGTCGACAACACCGCCGAAGAGACCATGGCCGGCATCGGCGCCGCCGCCCAGAAGCACATCGGCGACCTGCTCGAACTGCACGAGAAAAACATGGTGGCGACGGCCGACATCCAGCGCCGCAAGAAGCTGGCCGACGACGCGTTTGCCCGCCGCTTCGACGAGGTGCTGAAGAAGCACAACGCTTCGGACTACGTGCAGCCGTAACCTAGCAAGCATCCGCAATGTCGCGCCCTGTCGCGCCCCCCTCTGGCCTGCCGGCCATCTCCCCCACAAGGGGGGAGATTAGGCGGTGGTTGGCGCTTCGCCAGTATTCGGCGATGAAGTTCGGGCGACAGGAAACGCGACAGCCGATCTACCCCCTTGTGGGGGAGATGGCCAGCAGGCCAGAGGGGGGCAACGTCGAGTCCATGCATTCGAGAATTTGCCCATGACCCCCACAGACGACCCAGCCGTCCGCTACTTCGACGCGATTGCGGCGGCGCTCAGCGGGCTTGAAATCTTCATGCGCGACGACCGCTCGCCGCTCTACCGGCACGGCATCGTGGCGAAGGTGGCGGCGGCCTATATCTCGCGACTGGAACGGTCCTTCGCCTGTTGGCGCAACCGGCTCGGCTTCATGGAGACCTTCAAGATTTCGCGCGCCGAGAGCGGCTTCCCGGTGTTCCAGAACGTGCTCGAACTGGAAAACGACCGCAAGACGGCGGCGCAGCGGTTGGCCAGCATCCCACCACCGGGCGAGTTGCGCGAGGAGATGGCCGACTTCATCCTGCGCCACAAGGAATTTCCCGAGGCGCTGCAGCGCTCGATGGCCGAGCGGCTCTATCTCGAGGACGTCAAGGACGGCTCGACCTTCTCGCCCTTCATCCTGGCGCAGACGGCCAAGGTGTCGGTCAATCCAAAGTCGATGCGGCCCTATTATCTCGTCCACTGGGGCAGCTTCGACGGCACTGCCAACCTGCCGCTGATCTATATGGCGACCGTCGAGGATTCGTCGGACGCGATGGTCGAGCAGCTCGTCGACACCGACAGCGGCAGGCTCAACGAGAGGATCGAGATCCCGTTGCCGGTCGACGGCTTGCTCAACCCCGATCTCGCCCACCGCTTCGACGACTTCACCGAGAAGAACTCGGCCTATTCGCTGTCACCGCTGACAGTCGCCACCAATCTCGACAAGGATTTTCCCGTCCTGCACCCCAAGCAGCTCAGGCGGATGGTGCTGGGCCCGTTCTATTCGGCCGGCATCACGGAGCACAATTCGACGGTCAGCGAAGTGCTGGCGAAAGTGCGCAAGGCCGAAAACGCCTGGCTTTTGACCTGGACTATCCAGGAGGTCTACTCCAAGGCCGAGAAGCCCGGCCGCAAGGGCCTGTGGTCGAGCGAGCCGTCGAGCGAGGAGTTCTTCATCAACACCGACGACCTCGAGGCCGCGCGCCAGGGCGTCTCGAGCTACGAGAAACACGCACTGATCCCGCACGAGGCTTACCAGGCGCTCTACGCCGCGGGCGAAGCCGAGAAGATCTTCGGCGGCTACAAGGTGCACATCCTGTCGAAGGGACAGGTGATCTCGGATGTCTGAGAGCAAGGCGGTCGCCCCCACTCCGTCTCGGCTTCGCCTCGACACCTCTCCCCCGTTCGACGGGGGGGAGAGGAAAGACCGCCATCGGGCCTCGCGCCGTTCCTCTCCCTCCGGAGAGGGGAGAGGTGCCGAGCGCAGCGAGGCGGAGTGGGGGAAACCCTGGCAGGACTAAAACACTGATAGCGGGAGAAATCTGATGGACACCGGCCTGACCACGATTTCCGAAGCCGACATCGAGAAGCACCGCGCCACGGCGCAGAGCTTCATCACCCGCATCGTCGTGCTGGAGGATTCCTCCGGCCAATCTGGTACGGCGCTTGCCGGCACCAGCAGGCGTTTCGTCTCGACGGTTTCGGCCGGCTCGATCCGCAAGACGCGCGAGGTCGAGTTGCAGAAGACCGTCACGGCGATCCGCCCCGACGACCAACTGATGTCGATCCCACAGCACACGCTGCTGTTTCGCGCCCGCCGCGGCATTGCGGTGGCGCTTGCCGTTTCGGACGTGTTCTCGCGTTCGACCGATTTGGAGGCGCTGCAGGCCAAGAATGCGCGCAGCCCGCTCGAGGGCGACGAGGCCAGCCATTTCAAGAAGCTGCTGTCGGCGTCGGCCTATGTCGCCGGCTTCACGCTCGCCTCCTACCTTGCCCAGCTGATCGACAGCGACGGCGAAGCGCCCAATGACGTCAGCGAACCAGACTTCCTGTTCGACACGCCCCAGGACGCGGTGAAGTCGATCGTCTCCGGCCTCGACCGAGCGCTGTCGGGCGCCAAGGACGATGCCGACCTTCTGACGCGCGGTCGCGCCTTTGCCCGCACAGCCATCGAGGGCCTGTTGCAGCGCAAGAGCCGCTTCGACGGCATCGGCGCCTTCGAGAACGCCCATATCCGCATCGACGCCGACGACTTCACCCTCGACGGCTTCGACGTCGCGCCGGGCAAGAAGTCGAAGCCGCTGGTGATGACCTTCAAGAAGCCGCAGGAGGTCGTCGGCAACCACATCGCAAAATTCCAGTCGGTCCGGCTAGCCAAGATGCTGATGGCCTATGATTTCGACCGCGAGCTGAACCCGTTTGTCGAGCTCGGCGGCTTCCTGTTCACCTTCATCGGCGACGGCGCACCGGGCACCGGCAAGACCACGCTGATCCAGATGATCGCAGGCCTGGTCAACAATTACTGCCAGGTCGCCGGCTATCCCTTCGCCTACGAGAATTTCGGCGTCGACCAGATCTCGTCCTACCAGGGCAAGTCTGGCCAGAACTGCCGCCAGTTCATCAACAACGTGCTCAACCCGCGCGCCATCGGCTTTGGCACCATCGACGACATCGACCAGGTGGCCGCCAAGCGCTCCGACGACCGGGCGTCGGCCGGCCAGCAGGAAATCACCGGCGTACTGATGGATGCATTCGCCGGTGCCGGCACGGTCGTGCGCGGCAACTGCTCCTTCGGCATGTTCTCCAACTATCCCGAGAATGTCGACGATGCGCTGCGCCAGCGCGCCGGCGCCCGCTGGCTGGTCGACGGCCCGCAGACCCGCGACGACTACATCGACATCTTTGTCCTGCTTGCCGGCAAGAACCATAAGATCCCGCTCGGCGAGCATGAGCTTTATGCCGCGCAGGAGATCCAGCGCGCCGTGACCGAGGCCTATGAGGAGCACGCCAAGCCGCAGGAAGACGGCCTGGAAAAGGTCTACGACCGCTTCATGAAGGACAATGGCGCGCCCAAGACGCTGGCCGACGTCGGCACCTATTTGCACATGATCAAAGAAGCCGAGCCACGCTTCACCGGTCGCGCCATCAAGAACGTCACCGACGCGATCAAGATGCGCGCCATGGACATCGAGCTGCCTGACGAATGGTTCGAAAAACCCGAGGCTTTCATGCACAAGGGCTACGACGAGAAGAAGGCGATGATCGAGGAGCTGCGCGGACCGTTCTCGATGGACATGGTGATGCAGGAGATCAACCGCTACGCCGACAGCGAATTCCGCTACTCCGACAAATCAGACGATGCCGCCGTGTCCAAGCTGTTGCGCGACGCAAGGCTGCGCGAGCGCGCGGCGAAGGAGATGGAGGAGCTGAAAGCGAAGGGGCTGTGGAATGCTTGAGTTTCCTTCTCCCCGTTCACGGGGAGAAGGTGCCCAAAGGGCGGATGAGGGGCAGCGCAGTGCGTGGCGGAAATGAACTCAAGACTTCACGGGCACGGCAGCTTAGGCAAGTGGATAATGATGCCGAGGACAAGCTCTGGTTCGAACTTCGGTCAAGACGCTTGAACGGCTATAAGTTCATTCGCCAGATGCCGGCCCCTATTTCGCTGACTTCGCCTGCCGAGAAGCCAATCTCGTGGTCGAAGTTGATGGCAGCCAACACGCGCACGACATACGGGATGTGCATCGTGACGAGACTATGAATCGAAACGGACGGTCAGTGATCAGAGTTTGGCACATCGATGTGCTCCAGCGACGCAAGCAGCTGCTGGGCACGATTGTTGCCGTGCTTGACGGTCGGCTCGACAACAAGACAATTGCCCTGGATCTGATGTTTCTTCCTGCGCATTCGAACGAGGATCACCTGTGAAGCTTGGTGCTGCCCCTCATCCGCCCTTCGGGCACCTTCTCCCCGTAAGCGGGGAGAAGGAATAGATGGACCTCCTCCGCGACAATGAACTCATCTACGGTCGTCTCCTTCCGGTCGACGAACCGCATTTGATCGGGCGCTATAACAAGGCGCTGACCGCTTTCGGCCTGCCCGCGACGAAGCTCAAGAGTTTCGAGATCGACCGCACCGGCTTCTCGCCAGAGATTGCCGAGGAGCTCGGCGACTACCAGTATCTTGACCCCAACGAGGTCAACCGCCGCTTCATCATCCTGACGCCGTCGCAGATCGACTTGCCGGTCGTGCACACGGCATTCTCCAACACCTCGCAGTTGCTTTTCGAATTCATGTCGAAGAACCAGCGCGCCATCGATGCGCTGACGATCAAGGACGTGATCTACGGCGAGATCGAGGATTCGGTGTCCAAGGTCGAGGACATCGAAGACCTGTTGTCGATCAACCAGGTCGAGTTCCGCGTGCTGTCGGCCGAGGATGTGCTCGGCAAGGCGGCCGAGCTCGGCAAGCTTGTCGACAAGCTCAAGCAGGAGCCCGAGGCCTGGCGCGACGATGCCATGCTCCAGCGCATGGTCGAACTTGCCAAGGTCTGCGGCGATATCCGTGAGAACGCGCTGGTGCCCGACCAGGTGATCTTCCGCCACAACGCCTTCTGGACCAGCCATTTCGGCGGGCTCTACGTCTTCGTCGACCCTGATGTGACAACGGTCATATCAGATCCGTCGGCGCCTGGTTTCCGCCGCTCGCGGCCATGGCAGGTGAGCTATCTCTCGATCAAGGACGCCGACAAGGTGTTCAAGTTCCTGGCGTCGACCGGCCGGCTCGACCTGCCCCGCGCCTCGTGGATCGAAAGCTCGGGCTATCTCGAGCACCGCGCTGAAATGGCTGTGCGCGCCGTGATCCGCGAGGCCGAGCCGAAGCGCGACATCGGCAAGGTCGACAAGGTCTGGCTGCAGACCTGGATCCACAGCCATGCCGACGCGATCAACCGTGACGGCACCTTCCCCTTTCTCAATGCCGCCAAGCGCGAGATCGCCCAGCTCGGCCAGTTGCGGCTGGAAGAGGTATTTCCGCTGCACCGCTTCCTGGTGGTGCGCGCCAAGACCGACCATCCCGACGCCTGGCTGACCAACCGTCTGATCTCCGAATTTGTGCCGTCGGATTTCGTCTCGCGTTATGTCTTCAACAAGCAAGGCTTCTACAAGGATTATGAAGAGCTCAACGAGACCTGGCGATCCAATGTTGTCGACACATTGAAAACCACATATCTGAAAGACAAGGCGGCGTTCCGCGCACAGCTCTACGGCCTGACCGACTGAGGGGATTCCAAATGCTTGATCCGATCGTGAGTTTCTTCACCCGGATGTTTCAGCTGATCGGTAGGGGCCTTGGCTTCGTCATCGGCATATTGTTGCTGCCGTTCATCTGGGCCTGGCGCTGGTTCGTCCAGCGCGGATGGGTGCTGAAGACGCTGGTTGGCGGCGCTGTCGTCGGGCTTGTGGCGCTGTATGGCTACTTTGGCTGGAACACCCAGGTGTGGACCAACTTCAACCCCGACTATGTAGCGACGCATAATTTCGAGAACCGCAATGTCTCGGCCGGCGAGCAGGTTGTCGCCGGCGGCGGCACCGACACCGCCAAGACCTGCGGCCGTTCGGCGATCGCCGACATCTCCGCTGAACTGATCGACCTCAACGTCAACCAGAATGCCTGGATCTCGTCTATGGTCCTGTACAAGACCGGCCTGTTCGGCCTGTCCTGGGATCACACGCCTTTCCTCGACAACAAGGCTTCGTTCCAGCGCGGCATCAACCAGGCGATCCGCCGCACGACCACCGAACTGGCCGACAATCTCGGCCGCGTGCGTGGCACCAGCCAGGTCGATTCCGATCTGCAGGACGCCCGTGGCAACATGCAGTTCGACGAATACACCTGGTATTTCGGCCTGACCCCGTTCGGCCCCAAGACGCCGACCCCAAGCTACTACCGCTCGGCGATCAAGAGCCTGAACAATTTCAACGGCCGCCTCGAGAAGTGCCAGGCGGTGTTCGACGCCCGCGCCGACAATCTGATCCAGTTCATCGACCGCATTTCCAACGACATCGGCGCGACGTCGGCGATCCTCAAGGACCGCGCCGAGAACTACAACAATGGCTGGTTCGACCCGCGCGCCGACGACCGCTTCTGGTTCGCCTATGGCCAGCTCTACGGCTATTACGGCCTGCTCAAGGCGACCCATGCCGATTTTGAGGACGTGCTTAAGACACGCAACCTCGACAATCTTTGGGATACGATGGAGCAGCAGACTCGTGCCGCCCTCAACATCCAGCCCTTCATCATCTCCAATGGTGCTGAAAACGGCTGGTTCATGCCCTCGCACCTGATCACCATGGGCTTCTACATCCTGCGCGTCCGTTCGAATCTGGTCGAGATCAGCAACGTGCTGAGCAGGTAAGGGGATGGCGAATAGCGAATAGGGAGTGGTGGTGAGAGGCGCGCTCCTAGCGTCGCGGCTCCTCTCCACTCGCTATTCGCTGCTCCCTATTCACTCACCTGCCCTGTCGCAATCCGTGCATTGGGCGGCTGTTTTGAGACGGCAGGCGATGGCGATGTCGCGCTTCTATGGCGGCGACTGCGATGGCCGTCGCGCCATTGGAACAAACATTGTGGAGGAGCCGTCATGGCCGAATTCAAGACCGACATCGAGATCGCGCGTGCGGCGAAGAAGAAGCAGATCCAGGAGGTCGGTGCCAAGATCGGCATTCCGACCGAGCATCTGCTGCCTTATGGCCACGACAAGGCGAAGATCTCGGCCGAGTTCATCGCCAATGCGCGCAAGAACAAGGACGGCAAGCTGATCCTGGTCACCGCGATCAACCCGACGCCGGCCGGCGAAGGCAAGACCACCACCACGGTCGGCCTCGGTGACGGCCTGAACCGCATCGGCAAGAAGGCCATCGTCTGCATCCGTGAAGCCTCGCTCGGGCCGAACTTCGGCGTCAAGGGCGGTGCTGCCGGCGGCGGTTATGCCCAGGTCGTGCCGATGGAGGACATGAACCTCCACTTCACCGGCGACTTCCACGCCATCACCACCGCCCACAACCTTTTGTCGGCGCTGATCGACAACCACATCTACTGGGGCAACGAGCTCGGCATCGACACCCGCCGCGTCGTCTGGCGCCGGGTGATGGACATGAACGACCGGGCGCTGCGCCAGATCAACTGCTCGCTCGGCGGCGTCGCCAACGGCTTTCCGCGTGAAGCCGGCTTCGACATCACCGTCGCTTCCGAAGTGATGGCGATCCTGTGCCTGGCAACCGATCTGAAAGATCTCGAGAAGCGCCTCGGCGACATCATCGTCGCCTATCGCCGCGACAAGACCGCCGTCTATGCCCGCGACCTCAAGGCCGATGGCGCCATGGCCGTGCTGCTGAAGGATGCGGTGCAGCCGAACCTGGTGCAGACATTGGAGAACAACCCGGCCTTCGTCCATGGTGGCCCCTTCGCCAACATCGCCCATGGCTGCAACTCGGTGGTCGCCACCACCACCGCCCTCAAGCTCGCCGACTATGTCGTCACCGAAGCCGGCTTCGGCGCTGACCTCGGTGCCGAGAAGTTCTTCGACATCAAGTGCCGCAAGGCGGGTCTCAAGCCGGCAGCCGCCGTCATCGTCGCCACCGTGCGCGCGATGAAGATGAATGGCGGCGTCAAGAAGGAAGAGCTCGGCAAGGAGAATGTCGAGGCGGTGAAGAAGGGCTGCGCCAACCTTGGCCGCCACATCGAGAACGTCAAGCAGTTCGGCGTGCCTGTGGTGGTGGCGATGAACCACTTCGTCTCCGACACCGACGCCGAAATCGCAGCGATGAAGGAGTATGTCGCCTCGATGGGTGCGGAAGCGATCCTGTGCAAGCACTGGGCCAAGGGGTCGGCCGGCATCGAGGAGCTCGCCCACAAGGTGGTGCAGCTGGCCGAAAGCGGCGCCTCGCAGTTCTCGCCGCTCTATCCCGACGACATGAAGCTGTTCGACAAGATCGACACCATCGTCAAGCGCATCTACCGTGGCTCCGAAGCCATCGCCGACAAGTCGGTGCGCGACCAGCTGCATGCCTGGGAACAGGCCGGCTACGGCCACCTGCCGGTGTGCATGGCCAAGACGCAGTATTCGTTCTCGACCGACCCGAACCTCAGGGGTGCCCCTGTCGACCACGTCGTGCCGGTGCGTGAAGTGCGCCTGGCAGCAGGTGCCGGCTTCATCGTCGCCATCTGCGGTGAGATCATGACCATGCCCGGCCTGCCCAAGGCACCGTCATCCGAGAAGATCTTCCTCAACGAACAGGGCCAGATCGAAGGACTGTTCTGAGTTCGGGCGCCATACCCAGACGGAGGGGCGAGGCCGCAAGGCCCCGCCCCTTTTCTTTTTCGGGCGCATCGCTTTCCTCGAAACGCCCATCGCCGTCATTGGCGCAAGTCCCAACAGGCGCGTGCTCTACGACTTCAGGCGGCCTTGCGTCGTGCCCAGGCCTTCATCGCCGTGGGCAGCCAGCTGGCAAGGCCCGGCGCCAGCGTCTCGTAGCGCCGGGCAAAGTCAGGGTGGTCGTAGGTGTCGGCGAGGCCTGCATAGGCATCCATCGTACAAGGCTGCGGCCACATGCGGCTGACCCAGCGGTGGTGGCGCTCGACCAGCATGTCGAGTTCGCGCGCCTCGGGCTCGATGCCCTTTTCCATGGCTGACGCCAGTGACTGTTCGATGTCGCGCAGCTCGGACATCGCGTTGCTCTGCTCATAGCTGAGCTTCGGCGCATGGCTAACTGCCTTGCGCATCGGCCCGCCGTAACGCTCGACCAGCCAGCCTTCATGCTCCGCCTGCTTTTCGGAAAAGCCTTTGTACAGTTCGGCATTCTTCATCGCGCGATCTCCTTCGAGTTTGGCGATCGTGCGATCGATCGTCCTGACAAGCTGGCGGTGGCGGCTTGCCTCGGCCTCCAGCCGCCGGCGCTGCTGCCAGATCGACGCGAGCCGGTCGAAACCGGGCGCATCGAGGATGGCAGCGATCTCGCCGAGCGGATGCCGAGTTCGCGGTGGATGAGCACCTGCTGCAGCCGCAGCAGTTGTTCTTCGCCATAGCTTCGATAGCCGTTCGCGCCGACAAGAACGGGGTTGAGCAGACCGATGTCGTGATAGTGGTGCAACGTCCGGACCGTCAGGCCGGCAAGCCGCGCCAGTTCACTCACAGCATATGCCGTCATCCGACCATGTCTCCGCAGGACCGGATGAGTAGTCCCTCACGCCGCGTGAGGGTCAAGCGAGAGAAAGAAGCAGCCACCGCAGACGGAACCTGGCTGCACCATCCCCGATCTTGTCGTTGCGGCACGCTGTGCAGGAAACTTGTTAGTTCCCAAGAGCTTCATCGCACTGTCATGTGGTCACTCTAGGCCTGCCCGCCATGAGTCCACGCATGTCGCGTGGGACCAGCAAGGAAGACTACATGACTACGCATAAAGGCAGCCTTTCGCGACGTTCGATGCTGAAAGGCGGCGCAGCGCTGGCTGCTACAGCAGCCATATCTCCCTACATCGTTTTCCGCGCGCAAGCAGCGCCTGCGGCTGGTGAACTTGCCATGATCGCCGCGACGCCGAATTCGAACGGCGCCTTTGAAAAGCTCTACCTGCTCAAGGGCGACCCGCTGGCCGGGCCGATCAAGGCGATCGTGACCGAAACGGGCGCGGCCGTCCCCATGTCAGGGCTGGAAATGGGCGAACGCCGCCTGCTGCGGCTGATGCATTTCAACGACTTGCACAACCACATCACCGAAATGCACGCGAAGAAGGGCGACACCCACGTCTTCTCGCAGATGGTCAAGCAGGTGAAGGACGCACGCGCCAACGCCGTCGCCGACGAGGTGGTGCTGTTTGTTTCCGGTGGCGACGATCACACCGGATCGATCTTCGACGAACTGCTTGGATGGTCGCCGGACGAGTTCATCGCCGACGCCGGATACCGCGTCTATTCCGCCGGCGGCGTGGATGTCGCCGTGCTCGGCAATCATGAATTCGACCGTGGCGCTGCCGTGTTGAAGAAGGGCATCGAGACCGATGCCAGCTTCCCGTTGCTGTCGGCAAACGTGCATGGTTCCTCGGACTTGAAGCGTGACGAAGACTACTTCGCCGCCGTGATCGGCGAGGCGAAGGGACTGCGAATCGGTTTCGTCGGCCTGACCACTTCCGTCGACACGCGCGTCGGCCAGCCCGCCGACCCGAAGCTTGCGGTCGCCAGCCCCCTCGAAGCTGTGCGCAACGTGCTGCCGGCGGTGGCGTCGGTCGCCGACATCGTGGTTGTGCTGTCGCACTGCGGTTATGGCGGCGACCAGCACAAGAGCGGCAAGGCGGGCACCGCCCGCACCGTCGGCGAAGGCGACTTCGCCATCGCCCAGGCCATCGCCCCTCTGACGGACAAGCCGATCGTTATCATCGGCGCCCATACCCACACCAAGCTCAACGCCGAGGGTATCGACACCGACAATGTCGTCGAAGGCGTGCTGATCACGCAGGCGCAGGCCCATGGCGCCTATCTCGGCGAGATCGCCATATCGATCCGCAGCGACAACGGCCGCAAGGGCTGGTTCACTTCGGTCGGCCTGCGTCCCACCAAGGCGCGCGACCAGCGCATCAAGGCTGGCGAGGCCGGCTACGAGACCTTCGAACAGGAAGCGGACTACGACGTCGATTTCGAACAGACGCATGTGGCACCGCTGATCAAGGCGCTCGACACGAGACTGAACGAAGTCATCGGCCAGGTTCCGGACGACACGCTCGTTTCGAACGAACGCACCTTCGCCGATCGTTATGTTGGCGAGACCGCGCTTGCCAATTTCATGAACGACGCGCTGGTCAGGCGTTCGGAGGATTTCCCCGGCGGCCGCATCGACGTGGCGTTGTTCAACGCTTCGGGCATCACCTCGGGTCTGCCACAGGGACCGCTCAGCTTCCGCCAGTGGTATGATGTCATGCCTTATGCCGACGGCGTGCACGTGGCCACGATGACCGGCGCCCAGATCCGCGACATGCTCCAGAGCAACGCCAAGCGTGTGCTGCGGCCGGAAGAAGTGAGCAAGGTCGACACTTCAGCCTTCGTTTCGCGCGGCTTCCTGCATTTCTCTTCCGCCCTGCGCTACACGATCAAGCTGAACGCATCTGCCATCGAGGCCACGGCGACGGCCATCACGATCGCGGGCAAGCCGATCGAGGACGTCCTCGATCGGCAGTTCAAGGTTGCGTTCAACACCTACGTCGCGCTGGGCGGTTTTGGCGAAACCTGGAACGGCAAGCCGATCGGCGGCGAAGTGCCCGGCCAGATCCCAAGCATGGACCTCAGGGGCTTGCCGTTCGATCACACCGGCATGGTCTCCCGCAACGAGGTCGTGGCACTCATTCGCGAGGCAAGGACCGTTGGCCCGGACATGGGTCTGACACTGGATCAGCGGGTGCGGATCGAAGCCTAACCATAGCCGGAACCGACTTCGCGGGAACATGCACGTGTGCAGATGTACCGCATTGCGAAAGGCTCGAACACTACATATCAGCCGCCGCGACTGGTCGCGACGGCTGATTGCCTTGGGAGTTATGTTCAGAAGATCGTGTCGACCGGAAGCCCAAGCGCCACAGCCCCGGCATATCGCGCCTGCGGGCCGGATTGAAGCGGGTGGAAGCGCGCGGCCTGCATGTCGCGGAAGCGGCGTTCAAGGCCCTTGTCGCGGTAGAAGGACGAGCCGCCGGCAAGTTCCATTGCCAGTTCAACGACTTCGAGCCCATGGCTGGCGACCAGCGTACGGCCGATCATCACCTCATTGACGCTTTCCGCCGACGGGCGGTTGCGCCCGACCTCCTCGATCATCGAACGATGCGCCATCTGGGCGGCGCGCAGGGCGGTGTCCATGCGGCCGGCAAGGTTGAGTACGGTCTCGCTGGCCGGCTTCTTCCTCGCGATCTCGACAGCAATGTCGCGGGCGCTCTCGGCTATGCCAAGATAGACGGCGTAGATCAGCGGGAAGGCAATTGTGGCGATGATCTGGAACACCGGATGCCAGTGGCCCGCTGCGCGCGAAAAGGCGACCGACGCATCGGGCACGAACAGCCCGTCGATGACGACGTCGTTCGAGCCGGTGCCGCGCATGCCGAGCGTGCGCCAGTTGTCCATCACGCGAACCTCGGGCGCCCGCATCGGCACGCCGAAATGGATCACCTTTTCGCTGCCGTCGTCGGCACAGGTGATCGCCCCGGTCATCAACATGTCGCCGGCGGCAGCACCTGAGGTGAAGACCTTGCGCGCCGTGATGCGGTAGCCGCCCTCGACCTTCTCGGCCTTGCCTGAACCACCGATCCAGTCGGACCCGCCTGACGACAGCAGGATCAGGTTTTCGGCAGCGACGCGCTTGAGCAGCGGTTCGACAGCAGCGACCTTCTGGTGGCGCCAGCGCCAGGCGGGGATGGCCACCTGATGCGTGTGCATGGCAAAGGCGAGCGCTGTCGAGCCGCAAGCCCGCGCCATGATACGCAGCATTTCCGCAAGCTCGGCGATGTCGGCACCGCCGCCGCCCAGTTCGAGCGGCACGCCAGCGCTGGTGAGGCCGGCCTTCTTTAAGAGCGCATAATTGTCGGCGACGAAGATGTCGCCCTCGTCAAACTGCCGCGCCCGCTCGGACAGGGCTGGAACCAGGTCGTTAGCCGCAGCGACCACATCGATCGGCATTGCACCAGTCACGCCGGCTCGTGCCAGCGCAGCGTTATCAAGACTTCTCATCAAGTCGTCTCCTGTTGACCGGCAGGTCAGAGCCAAGGATCGCGCCAAGGGCCGCCCCGGTCCAGTTCAGGAAGTGAATCGCCGGCCGAGCCGATCGTCCCTATGGGCTAGGTGCGAGCATGCTGCTTTTGCGCTATAAGGCCGGGTCTCCTGCGAATGGTGCGAGATGAGCGATCGCGGCGGTTACGGCCAGTTTTGCCCGGTTTCGATGGCGTCGGAAGTGCTGTGCACCCGCTGGACAACGCTGGTCGTGCGCGAAATGCTGATGGGATCGAGCCGTTTCAACGATCTGCGCCGCGGCGTGCCACGCATGTCACCGGCTCTGCTGTCCAAGCGGCTGAAGGAACTTGAGCGCGCTGGCGTGATCCAGACCGAGCGTGGCGGCGCGGGCAGCGTCGAATACCGGCTGACCGAGGCCGGAGAGGATTTGCGGCCGATCATTCTCGGCCTTGGCGACTGGGGCCATCGCTGGGTGGAATCCCAGCTAACCCTCAGGAATCTCGACCCTTCGCTCCTGATGTGGGACATGCGCCGCAACCTCAACCCGCAGCCCCTGCCGCCAAAACGCTGCACGATTCACTTTCTGTACCCCGAAGTGGCGAAAGCGCAGCAAAATTGGTGGCTGGTGGTCGCCGACGGGACAGTCGACCTTTGCAATTCCGACCCCGGCTTCGACATCGACCTCGAGGTCAGGGGATCCCTGCGCAGCATGACATCGGTTTGGATGGGCCTGTCCAAACTCAACCAGGAACTCGATTCCGGTCGGTTGGAGCTCGATGGCGACGACAAGATCGCCCACGCCATGCAGGCCTGGCTCGGCCTGAGTAGCTTTGCGCCGCTGGCGCGCCGGGCACCTTAGGTCTCGCCCGCTTCCGCCCAGGCGAGATACTCGTGCAACAACGGCTCAAGGTCCTCCATTTCGGGGAATTCGTCGAAGCTCCTGACAGCCCCCGTCGCGGCGAAGGGCATCTTCGTCCTGGTATAGGTTTCCATGAAGGGCCGGAACCACGTGGCATCCTCCAGCATGGTCGGACGCACATTGACGAACCAGTCGACACCGACGACACGGGTGAACATCCACGTCTTGCAATGGTCGCAGAACTGGTGGTGCAACTGCTCCCCATGCGCTCCCCCGACAACGGTTTCGCCCTGGGTGACGGCAAAGCCGTCTGCCGGCACCATTGCCGTTAGCGAATAGGCCGAAGACGACATCTTCTGGCAGCCGGGACAATGGCAGGCCGCGGTGCAGATCGGCGCTTTTGACACCTCGATCTCGACGCGGCCGCAGCGGCACGCCCCCTTGAGTGGCAGTGGTATGGACGACATGTCAGCCCCCTTGCATGATGCTTTGCGCATCCTGCAACCGCAGCGTTCCGAAGCATAGGGCCAGCTTCTGGCTTCCGGTGTGACGTGCCATCGCAGGGGCCGTCGGCCCTCCCCTGAGAGGAGGGCCGGGTCGGTGCGATCACTTCAGGCGGCGACCAGGGCGCGTGCCTTGAGCAGTTCGACGCAGGCGTTGGCGGCTTCCTTGCCCTTGACCTTGAAGTGGTCGAAGAAGAAGCGGTGATGCTCGGCGCTGTCGTGGTAATTGTGCGGGGTGAGCACCGCCGACAGCACCGGAACGCCTGTCTGAAGCTGCACATTCATCATGCCGTCGAGCACGGCATGCGCCACGAAGTCGTGGCGGTAGATGCCGCCATTGACGACAAAGGCGGTGCCGAGGATCGCCTGGTAGCGGCCGGTCTCGGCCAACGTCTTGGCAAACAGCGGGATCTCGTAGGCGCCGGGCACGTCATAGACATCGACTGCGAAGCGGCCGTCCGACAGCGTCTCGATCTCGGAGCTGAAGGCTTTCACGCATTCGTCGACGATGTCGGCATGCCAGCGCGCACGGATCACGGCGACGCGGGTTGTATCGAAGTCTTTCGGGGATTGCTGATTCATGGGTCCATCCTTCCGTTTCGAACCAGAATCAGGACGCACGAGACGGAATCCCGGCGGCTTGCGCCTCCGCTTTCCCGTTCGTTCTCTTCCATCCGGACTATGACCGTCGGCTCCGGAGTTGCACCGGATCTGCTGACCCTCCCGTTACCGGGAAGCGCTCGCGGGCTTGGGTTCGAAAACCCTTACCGCCGGTGGGGACTTTCACCCCGCCCTGAGAACATTAACGCCTCACGATATGGCGGCGCGCAGGGGCGCTGTCAATGACAGGAATAATAGTTTCTCTATCCAGAAATCAGCCGTGCCGGATTGCCGACGACGGTCGCGCCGGCCGCAACTCTTTTCGTCACCACCGAGCCGGCACCGACGATAGCGTCGTCGCCAATCTCAATGCCCCCCAGCAAGATGGCGCTACCGCCGATCCAGACATTGCGGCCGATGGTGACCGGCCGGCCAATCTCCAGGCCGGCGCGACGCTGGACCGGGTCCTTGTGGTGCTCGGGGCAATAGATCTGTACGCCGGGGCCGAACATCGTGCCCGCGCCGATGCTGACGGTTGCCGTGTCGAGGATGGTGCAGCCGGCATTGAGGAACACGCCCTCGCCCAGATGAATGTTGAAACCGTAGGCGCAGTGGAACGGCGCTTCGATGCGAGCGCCCTCACCCGCCGAGCCGAGCAACGTTCGTAGCCGGGGCGCGATATCGCCGCGCTCCACGGGCCGTAGCGAGCGGTGCTCGAAGACGGCGTCGGCCGCCACTGCGCGGAGTGCGTCGAGTTCGGCATCGACGCAGTTGTACCAGGCGCCGGCCGCCATCTTTTCGCGTTCGCTCTGAGCCATTTCAAATGTCCTTCCTGCTTGTCCAGCCAAACCACAGAACCGGCCATGCTGCAAAGGTCGAAGCCTCGCGGCTCTGGCGAAACCAGATGGCTGTGCTAGCCTGCTGACAAAGTGCACTTCTGGACCAGACACATCCACGGGGGACGAAGGATGATCTACCTGCTCGCGCTTCTCATCGGCATTGTTGCCGGCCTCAGGGCCATGACCGCGCCGGCGGCAGTCGCCTGGGGCGCCTGGCTCGGCTGGCTGCCGCTGGCCGGCACCTGGGCTGGCTTCATGGGCCACTGGATAGCGGTCGCCATATTCACCGTGCTGACCATTGTCGAATTGGTCACCGATCAGTTGCCGTCGACACCTAGCCGCAAGGTGCCGGTGCAATTTGGCACCCGCATCGTCATGGGCGCGCTGACCGGCGCCGTCATCGGCACCGCTGGCGGCATCGTTGTTGGCGGGCTGGCTGCCGGCATCATCGGCGCAATCCTCGGCACGCTCGGCGGCGCGGAGATCAGAGGCCGTCTCGCGGCTTCCTTCGGCAACGACTTGCCGGCGGCATTGATCGAGGATGCCGTGGCGATACTCGGCGCCCTGCTGGTCGTGAGCATGGTCGTATGAGCACAGCGCAAAGATTCGACGCCATCATCATCGGCTGCGGCCAGGCCGGGCCGCCGCTGGCCGGACGGCTGACGGCAGCGGGTCAGACTGTGGCGCTGATCGAACGCAAGCTTGTCGGCGGCACCTGTGTCAACACCGGCTGCAAGCCAACCAAGACGATGGTCGCCAGCGCCTATGCCGCCCATCTCGCCCGCACCGGCGCCGAATATGGCGTGTCGACCAGCGAAGTCTCGGTCGATATGCAGGCCGTGAAGGCGCGCAAGGACAAGGTAACCGTCGATTCCCGCGCCGGCCTCGAAAGCTGGATCGCCGGCATGAAGGACTGCACGCTGTTTCGCGGCCATGCCCATTTCGAAGGGCCGCATGAGGTGCGTGTCGGCAACGAACTGCTCCATGGCGAGCGCATCTTCATCAATGTCGGCGGCCGCGCCAACATTCCGGACATGCCCGGCGTCAACGACATCGAATATTTGACCAACACATCGATGATGGAGGTGGATTTCCTGCCCCGTCATCTCGTGGTCGTCGGCGGCAGCTATATCGGGCTGGAATTCGCCCAGATGTTCCGCCGCTTCGGCGCGCAAGTGACCGTGGTGGAAAAGGGCCCGCGGCTGATCTCGCGCGAGGACGAGGATGTCTCGGAGTCAGTGAGGGGCATACTCGAACATGAAGGCATCGCCCTCAGGCTGAACGCCGAATGCATCAGCTTTGCCCGGCATCCCGACGGCGTGACCGTCGGCGTCGACTGCACCTCAGGCGACCGTGCCGTAACGGGCAGCCACGTGCTGCTTGCCATCGGCCGCAAGCCCAACACCGACGATCTCGGCCTCGACAGAGCGGGCGTGGCCACCGACAAGCGCGGCTACATCGAGGTCGACGACCAGCTCAGGACCAACGTCCCGCACATCTGGGCGATGGGCGACTGCAACGGCAAGGGCGCCTTCACCCACACCGCCTACAATGATTTCGAGATCGTCGCCGCCAACCTGCTCGACAACGACCCGCGCAAGGTTTCGGACCGCATCGAGGCCTATGCGCTCTATGTCGACCCGCCGCTCGGCCGCGCCGGCATGACGGAGACGGCAGCGCGCAAGAGCGGCCGCAAGGTGCTGGCAGGCCAAAGGCCGATGACGCGCGTCGGCCGCGCCGTCGAAAAGGGCGAGACGCAAGGCTTCATGAAGATCCTTGTCGATGCCGACACCAGGCAGATCCTCGGCGCCTCGGTGCTGGGCACTGGCGGCGACGAGACGATCCATGCCGTACTCGACCTGATGTATGCCAGGGCGCCGATCGAGACGCTGCAGCGCGCGGTACACATTCATCCGACGGTGTCGGAGCTTCTGCCGACGATTGCCATCGAGCTGAAGCCGCTGGCATAGGGTCGGCCCATCCCAGCAACGGGATGGGCCTGTTCCGGTTGGCTTACTCGAAGGCCGCGCGCGCCTTGGCCTCCAGCCATTCCGCCATCTGTCGGTACGGCACCGGGCCATAGCTGATGCGGCCGACGCCAAGCTCGGCCAGCTTCGCCTTTGGCGGCACATGAGCGAGCGCGATGATGTTGACCGGCAGCGAGACCGCCTTGCAGAGCTTGCCGATCAGCGCCTCATTGCCGAGGCCCGGCGCGAAGAAGCCATGCGCGCCCGCCTTGGCGTAGGCTTCTGCGCGTTCGATCGCGGCATCGACAAGCGCGTCGCTGTGTTCGTCAGGCTTGGCTTTCAGGAAGATGTCGGTGCGGGCGTTGATGAAGGCGGGAATGCCTGACGCCTTGACGGCATCGGCCGCCGCGGCGATGCGCTTCACCTGGACAGCGATGTCGTGCAGGCCGCTGCCGCCGACGATCTGGTCCTCGAAGTTGAAGCCGATCACCCCTTCCGCCAGCGCCCGCGTCACTGTCGCTGCGACAGCCTCGGGCTCGACGCCATAGCCGCCCTCGAGGTCCATCGTGACCGGCAGGTCCGTGGCGGCGACGATGCGGCGGATGTTGTAGAGTACCAGGTCGAGCGGAATCTTTTCGCCATCGGCGAAACCGAAGGCAGCGGCAACCGGCCAGCTGCCCGTCGCGATCGCCTTGGCACCGGCCTTGGCGACGATGGCCGCGCTGCCGGGATCCCAGATGTTATAGAGCACCACCGGGTCGCCCTTCACATGCAGGGCATGGAAGGCCTTGGCCTTGTCGATCTGGCTGGTCATGGAATTCTGCCTCTTGGGGTGACTGAAGGTCTGGAACCTAGCAGCGTGACGCTGCTTGGCCATAGCGCAGAATGCGGTAAGTGAGTTGCCAGCGACAGGGGTAATCACCGTTGCGTGGGTCGGACCGTCGCGGCGATGCCATGCCATGACCGGCGAACAACGGTTGCGGCCCAGATAGATGAACCTTTCCGCCCCTACCCTCAGCTGTCCGGATCCGCTGCCAGCAGCCGCTGTTCAAGACGCACAAGCACACCGAGCGCGACCTTAAGTTCCGCGGCGTCCTCGTCGGCCAGAAGCTCGGTGCGCAGGCGTTCGAGGATCAACTCGATCTCCTCGACGCGGCTGCGGCCGGCATCGGTCAGGGACAGAATCTTGGCACGGCGGTCACCGGGATCGCCACTGCGGGTGATCAGGCCGTCGGCTGCAAGCAGATCAACGATGCGCACCAGAGACGGACCTTCGAAACCGAGATGGTCGGCGATCACGCCCTGGCGGATATTGTCGCCCAGCCGCGACAGCGTCAGCAACGGCATGGCGGTGGCATGCGACAGGCCGCAGTCGTCGAGCGCGCTGTCCGCCGCGTGGCGCCAAAGCCGGGCGACGGAGAGCAGGCTCCTGCCGAAACCGGCGCGGTCGGATGCGTCATTGGACATTCGAGAAAGATAACATATTATCTATTAGGATGCGATGAGATTCTCGGCCGGAACACGGTCGCGACGTCTGTGCGGAGGTAGAGGCGAGGAGTTCTCCGCAGAGCGCCGGCATGACGGTCGCGTCCGAAACCGCCCGCCCGGGCGGCTGATTTTCGGTTCAATCTTCGCGAGACATCGACATGGCAGCACAACAGACACCCAGAGGCAGCGGCGGCTGGCTTCTGGTTCTATTCGGCCTGCTCTTGGTCGTCATCGGGGCACCGCTCGTCTACGGCGGCGTCCAGTTGATCGGCCTGGGCGGATCCTGGTATTACGCGCTTGCCGGTCTCGGCGTCATCGCCTCCGGCATTCTCTACGTCATGCGCCGCAGGGCGGGTCTCTGGCTCTACGGCCTGGTGTTTTTGGCAACGATTGCCTGGGCGCTCTGGGAATCCGGCCTCGAATTCTGGCCTTTGATTCCGCGCCTCGTAGCACCTGCCGTCATCGCCATCCCGGCGCTGTTGCTCGCCCCGCTCTTCCCGACGCGCACCGGCAAACGGGCTCCGTTCGCGCTTGCCGGCCTGCTGGTCGCGGCACTTGTCGCTACCGCCTTCTACGGCTTCACCCCACATGGCATCATCAGCAATACGCTCGCCTCTGCCGAGCCCAAGCCGAGCGTTCCTCCGGCAGCCGCCAGCGCCACCGACTGGCGCCATTATGGCCGAACCCCGGCAGGTACACGCTATGCCCCGATCGACCAGATCAACCGCGACAATGTCGACAAGCTCGAGGTTGCCTGGACGTTCCAATCGGGCGATATCCCCTCAGGGACCGCGCAGGACCAGAACACGCCGCTCTTCGTCAACGACACGCTCTACACCTGCTCGCCCAACAACATCGTCCATGCGCTGAACCCGGATACGGGCGAAGTGAAGTGGAAATTCGACCCGAAAGCCAAGTCGCCGCTGTGGCAGCGTTGCCGTGGCGTCAGCTATTACGAGCCGGCTTCGGCACCGAGCGAGGCCAATGCAGCCTCCGCCGACCCGCTGGCACCCGCAAGCGTCGTAGCGTCGACGCCCGACATGCCCGCTGCGGCGGCATCCTGCGCCGCCCGCATCGTCATGACCACCATCGACGCCCGCCTGATCCAGCTCGATGCCAAGACCGGCGAGCTGTGCCAGGATTTCGGCAATGGCGGCATCGTCGACCTCAAAAGCGGCATGGGCGAGATCAAGGACGGTTTCTACTTCCAGACCTCCGCCCCCACCGTGGCGCGTGACCTGATCATGGTCGGCGGCTGGGTGTGGGACAATGTCGAGACAGGTGAACCCTCCGGCGCCGTACGCGCCTTCAACGCCCTCACCGGCGAACTGGTCTGGGCCTGGGATCTCGGCAACCCCGCCATCACCAAGCTGCCGCCGGAAGGCGAAAGCTACACCCGCGGCACGCCCAATGTCTGGTCGACACCGGCCTATGACGAGGCCCTTGGCCTTGTCTACCTGCCGACCGGCAACGCCACGCCCGACTTCTTTGGCGCACATCGCTCGAAGGCCGCCGAGGACTATACCGCCTCGGTCGTCGCCCTCGACATTGCAACCGGCCGCGAACGCTGGAAGTTCCAGACCGTGCATCACGACATCTGGGACTACGACGTTCCCGCCCAGCCGGCGCTCTACGACGTGCCGGATGGCAAGGGCGGCACGGTTCCGGCGCTGATCCAGATCACCAAGCGCGGGCAGATCTTCATGCTCGACCGCCGCGACGGCAAGCCGATCGCCGAGGTCGAGGAGCGCGCCGTTCCGCAGACCGGCGGCGTGCCGGAGGACTTCCTGTCGCCGACTCAGCCCTATTCGGTCGGCATGCCGGCGATCGGTGCGGAGCCGTTCGCCGAGGCCAAGATGTGGGGTGCGACGCCTTACGACCAGCTCTACTGCCGCATCGAGTTCAAGAAGATGCGCTACGAGGGCGAATTCACGCCTCCCGGCCTGACGCGTTCGATCATCTTTCCAGGCTACTATGGCGGCATGAACTGGGGCAGTGCGGCGATCGACGAGGCCCGGGGGTTGCTGATCGTCAACGACATCCGCATGCCGCAGTTCGCCCAGCTGATGCCGCGCGAGGAGACCGACAATTATGGCGGCTCGGCAGCCCATGACGGCCTGTCGCAGCAGAAGGGCACGCCCTATGGCGCGCTGAAGAACGGCTTCATGTCGCCGCTCGGCGTTCCCTGTCACCAGCCGCCTTATGGCACCTTCACCGGCATCGACCTCAAGACCCGCCAGATCGCCTGGCAGGTTCCGGCGGGCACGCTGCAGGATACCGGTCCGCTTGGCATGAAAACCGGCCTGCAGATCCCGATCGGCATGCCGACGCTGGGCGGTCCGATCGCGACGTCAGGCGGCCTCGTCTTCTACGCCGGCACGCAGGACTATTATCTGCGTGCACTCGACGTGGAGACGGGCAATGAGTTGTGGAAGGGCCGGCTGCCTGTCGGCGCCCAGTCTACGCCAATGACCTTCGTCTCGCATGAGAGCGGAACGCAATATGTGGTCATCTCGGCCGGCGGGGCGCGCCAGTCGCCTGACCGCGGCGACTACATCGTCGCCTACAGGCTGCCCAGGCAGAACTGAGTCTGGGCGCATCGACATCGGAAGGGGCGCCTCGGGCGCCCTTTTCATTTCTGGCCGGCAAGGGCGGTACCCGTGCGACGAACGGGTACCCGCCAGTAGCCGTGCTCGCCCAGCGCAGCGTGCCCCCGGCCTGCGCGTCATCGGCGAAGCCGAGGGCCTGCCGCCTCTGCCCGAGATGGAAATCGGCATATTGCGCAACCCGCAGGCCGCCAATTCGGCAGTCGACCGGCTCTACGAATTTCTCCGACGCGACCTCACCCAGCAATCCTGATCGTCTCAGCTAGCGCCTTGCGCACTTCTCCTATGCGCCAGGTGCATTGCTGCAATGCGGCAACGTCGCTTGTGCCGCGCCGGACATGAGGAAATTGTGCGTCTAAATCGTTTCAGCTCCCCTGAGTCCGCCCATGCCCTTGCCGATCCTCGCTCTGGCCGTTGCATCCTTTTGCATCGGCACCACCGAATTCGTGATCATGGGCCTGTTGCCGGAGGTCGCCGCAGACCTCGGCGTGTCGATCCCGGCCGCCGGTCTTCTGGTCACCGGCTACGCGCTCGGCGTCGTCGTCGGCGCCCCGATCATCGCGGTGGGCACAGCGAAACTGCCGCGCAAACCGGTGCTGATCGGGCTCGCCATGATGTTCGTCTTCGGCAACCTGCTCTGCGCCATCGCCCCCACTTACTGGACGCTGATGATCGCCCGCGTCATCACCGCCTTTGGTCACGGCGCCTTCTTCGGCATCGGCTCGGTGGTGGCGGCAAGCCTGGTCCCAACCAACAAGCGCGCCAGCGCAATTGCGTTGATGTTTGCCGGCCTGACATTGGCGAACATCCTCGGCGTTCCCGGCGGCACGGCACTCGGCGAAGCCTATGGCTGGCGCGCCACCTTCTTTGCCGTCGTCGTCATCGGCCTGCTCTCGGTGGCGGCCATAGCCTGGCTGGTCCCTGCGGGCGTCGCCCCTCCCGGCAAGGGCGGGGTATCAGGCGAGGTCAAGGTGCTGGGCAAGCTCCAGGTCTGGCTCGCCATGATCATCTCGGCGCTCGCCTCGGGCAGCCTGTTTGCCGTCTTCACCTACATCAAGCCGATCCTGACCGACGTCAGCGGCCTCTCGGTTGAATCGGTCACCTGGGTGCTGCTGCTGTTCGGCGGCGGCATGACCATCGGCAACATCATCGGCGGCAAGCTGGCCGACTGGAAGCTGATGCCCACAGCCATCGGCGCGCTGGTGGTGATGGCGGCGATCCACGTCGCCTTCGCCGAACTCAGCTCTTCGGCGCCAGCGGCGATCCTGCTCGTCTTCATGTGGGGCGTCATCACCTTCGTCATCGTGCCGCCGATGCAGATGCGCGTCGTCGAAACCGCTTCGGAGGCACCGAACCTCGCGGCCACCCTCAACCAGGGCGCCTTCAACGCCGGCAACGCCGCCGGCGCCTGGGCCGGTGGTGCTGCGATTTCGATGGGCGTGAGCTATGCCGACCTGCCCTTCGTCGGCGCGGCCATCGCACTGTCTGCCTTCGGCGTGGCGCTCATTTCCTTCGCGCTCGACCGCCGTGACGCAATTCAGCAGGCGGCATGACGCTTTAGCGATTGTCAGCAACCCGTCGCTGCTGTAGCCACGACAGCGATGGTTCCTGCTATCCGGTTCGGGCAGCAGGTTAAATGGGAACACGGTGAGACGTCCCCGACGCGAAACCGTGGCTGCCCCCGCAACTGTGAGCGGATAGCAATTCGGAAACATGCCACTGGCCGAAAGGCCGGGAAGGCTCCGAGGCGCGATCACCCGCAAGCCAGGAGACCTGCCATCATCCGATTAACTCAACCGGCCGGGGTGTGCCGCGGAGATGATGATGGTTGCGACTGCCTTCTTCGGTACCGGCGCGCTTTCCGGATCGTTCTGCTGCCTCCGCCCGACCGCGGAGACAGGGCATGCTCGATTGCGTCCACGCCGCTAGCCGCCTTGTAGGCACCACCCCGGCACTGCTCGAACTCGATGGCGTCAGCTGGGGCCCTCGTGCTTCGCAGCCGATCCTCGAGCCGATCAGCCTTGCGGTTGCGCCGGGCGAGTTGCTCGCCATCGTCGGCCCCAACGGCGCCGGCAAGTCGAGCCTGCTGCGCTGCCTCTACCGCTACCACAAGCCGACTTCGGGCACTGTCCGCCTCGACGGCACCGACATCTGGAAGATGAAGCCGCGCGACTGCGCCCGCCGTATCGCGACCGTGCTTCAGGAAAGCGCCTCGGACTTCGGCCTGACCGTCGCAGAAATCATCGAGTTGGGCCTGACCCCGCATGTCACGAGTTTCGGCACCAGCGACCGCGACTACGACCAAGTCGAGGCAGCCCTTGCCCTGCTCGGCCTGACCGCACTCGCTGCGCGCGACCTCTGCTCGCTGTCGGGCGGCGAAAAGCAGCGCGTGATGATCGCCCGGGCATTGGTGCAGCGACCCGACCTTCTGATCCTCGACGAACCGACCAACCACCTCGACATCCGCCACCAGCTCGAAGTGCTGGAACTGCTCGGCAATCTCGGCTGCACCGTCATCGTTTCCCTGCACGATTTGGCGCTCGCCTCGGCCCATGCCGACCGCGTGCTTGTCATGGACGGCGGCCGCGCCATTGCCTGCGGCGCGCCCGCCGACATCCTGACGCCCGATCGCATACGTGACAGCTTTTCCGTCGGAGCGACCCTCGACGACCATCCCGTCACCGGTCGTCCACGCTTTTCCTTCCACCTCGAACGCTGAACATCAAGGAGCCTCCATGCGCCTGCCCATCATCGCCGCCGCCCTGCTCGCTACCTGCGCAACAGCTATGGCCAGCGGCTTCCCCGTCACCGTCAAGAGCTGCAACCGCGACGTCACCTTCGAGGCCGCGCCCAAGCGCGCCGTCTCGCACGACGTCAACCTGACCGAGATGATGCTGGCGCTCGGCCTCACCGACCACATGGCGGGCTATTCCGGCATCTCCGGCTGGAAGACGCTGAGCGAGGATTTGCGCAAGGGCGTCGGCGAACTGCCCGAACTCGCCCCACAATACGTCAGCAAGGAAGTGCTGCTCGGCGCCGACACCGACCTGTTCTTCGCCGGCTGGAACTACGGCATGAAGGTCGGCGGCGACGTCACTCCGGATACGCTCGCGCCCTTCAAGATCGCTGTCTACGAGCTGACCGAAAGCTGCATCCACATCATGAAGAAGGACAAGTCGTCGCTTCAGGACATGTATGCCGACCTGCTCAATCTCGGCGCCATTTTTGGTGTGCGCGAGAAGGCGGAGGTCCTGGTGGCAGGCTATGAGAAGGAACTCGCCGACTTCCAGGGCGAGCTGCCCAAGCTCGACAAGCCGGTCAACGTGTTCATCTACGATTCCGGCGAGCAGAAGCCGTTTACCGCCGGACGCTACGCCATGCCGACTGCCATTATCGAGGCAGCCGGCGGCAAGAACATCGTCGACGACGTCGAGTCGAGCTGGGTCGAGATCGGCTGGGAGCCGGTCATCGAGCGCAATCCCGACATGGTGGTGATCGTCAACTACGGTGAGGTAACTGCCGAGCAGAAGATCGACTACATGCGCACCAACCCGGCCTTCAAGGACATCGAGGCAGTGAAGAACAACCGCTTCTTCGTGCTCGAATACAACGAGGCGACGCCGGGACCGCGCAACATTGCGGCGATCAAGCGGCTGGCCGCCGCGATGCGGGCCGACTGAGCCGTGTCGCATCGCCACCTCGTCACAGGGCCAAGACACGTCCTGATCCACGCCATGCCGGCCCTGATACCGGGGCTGGCCGTGGTGCTTGTGATAGGCATGATCATTGCCGTCGGCGTCGGCCCGGTGGCGATCCCACTGGAAACGGTGTGGGGCGTCATTGCCAACAAGCTGATACCGGGAAGCGTCGAGGCGGTCTGGTCGAGCGGACGCGAGAATATCGTCTGGGACGTGCGCGCGCCGCGCGTCATCCTGGGCGCCATCGTCGGCGCCTCGCTGGCGCTGGTGGGGGGAGCCCTGCAGTCGGTGACACGCAATCCGCTCGCCGATCCGCATCTGCTCGGCATTTCGTCGGGCGCGGCCTTCGGCGCGATCATGGCGCTGATCCATGCCGGCATGGTGCTCGGCACCGTCACCGTACCGGTCTTCGCCTTTGCCGGCGCGCTGGCGGCAACCGCACTGGTGCTTGCCATCGCCAACCTGGCGCGGGCGCAGTCGGCCGGCCAGCTGATCCTTGCCGGCGTGGCGGTGAGCTTCATCATCTCGGCCGCAGGCAACCTCTTGATCTTCATCGGCGACCCCAAGGCTGCCCATGTCGCGATCTTCTGGATGCTTGGCGGGCTCGGGCTGGCGCAATGGAGCCATCTGCCCTATCCGCTGGCAGCCCTTGTCCTGTGCGGCGTCTGGCTGATGACGCAGACCCGCAACCTCAACGCCATGACGTTGGGCGACGAAAGCGCAACCGCACTCGGCATCCCGGCGCAGCGCTTCCGGCTCAAGGCCTTCGTCGCCTGCGCGCTGCTGACCGGCTGTGCGGTTGCCTACTCCGGCGTCATCGCCTTTGTCGGCCTGATGATCCCGCACATCGTGCGCTTCTTCGTCGGTGGCGACTATCGCCGCGTGCTGCCGCTGTCGGCGCTGGTCGGCGCCATCTTCCTGATCGCCGCCGACATGGCCGCACGCACGGTCGTGCCGCCGCAGGACATGCCGCTCGGCATCGTCACCGGGCTGATCGGCGGCATTGCTTTCGTCATCCTGATGCGGCGACGGACAACAAAGTGAGGGTCAGTTGGTAATGCAATGCAAGACGACGCAAATCCGGTTGCGTGGCCCCGAATTCGCCGCTATGCATTCCGCCATGAACACGACTTCGCTCCAGAACATTTGGTGGCGGGCCAGCTGACAGCGGCCTCTTGAAGCGCGTGCGCGTGAAGATTGTGATGGCCGCAACGGGATTTCCGGGCGGCCATTTGCTTTTTTCGAACCAGGCTCCGGACGCTCCCACTGCAAGAGATGGAGACGGGAATGACGTTGGAATTGCTTGAAGACGGCGCCGAGCGCTACGTGACGTCAGGCGGGGTGTCGATCACCCGGCAGCGCCACGAAACCGCCTATCACGGCGCGATCGAGACCTATCTCGACGGGCTCAACAGCCGGCGCGGCGCGGTGTTTTCCTCCAACTACGAATATCCCGGCCGTTACACCCGCTGGGACACCGCCATCATCGACCCGCCGGTGGTAATCTCGGCACGCGGACGCGCAATGAAGATCGAGGCGCTGAACGGCCGCGGCGAGGTGCTGCTGCCGGTGATCCGCGCGGTGCTCGCGCCGCTCAATGAGCTGACGATCACCGAGACCTCCAAGCGCCTGATCGCGCTCGAGGTGGCGACGCCCGGCCGCGTCTTTACCGAGGAAGAACGGTCGCGCGTGCCTTCGGTGTTCACCGTGCTGCGCGCCATCACTGCCTTGTTCAAGTCGGACGAGGACAGCAATCTTGGCCTCTACGGCGCCTTCGGCTACGACCTCGCCTTCCAGTTCGACCCGGTCGAGCACACACTGGTGCGCAAGGACAGCCAGCGCGACCTGGTGCTGTTTTTGCCCGACGAGATCCTTGTCGTCGACCATTATTCAGCCAAAGCCTGGCACGATCGCTACGACTATTCCGGCGCGGGTTTCTCGACCGAGGGCCTCGCGCGGGACAGCGTCGTCGAGCCGTTCAAGGCGTCCGACCGCATTCCGCCACGCGCCGACCATGAGCCGGGCGAATATGCCCAACTGGTGCGCCGGGCGATGGACAGTTTCAAGCGCGGCGACCTGTTCGAGGTCGTGCCCGGCCAGATGTTCTACGAGCGCTGCGAGACGGTGCCGTCGGAGATTTCGCGCCGGCTGAAGGCGATCAACCCTTCACCCTATTCGTTCTTCATCAATCTCGGCGAAGGCGAGTATCTGATCGGCGCCTCGCCGGAGATGTTCGTCCGCGTCAACGGCCGCCGCGTCGAGACCTGCCCGATCTCGGGCACCATCAAGCGTGGCGACGACGCCATCTCCGACTCTGAGCAGATCCTGAAGCTGCTCAATTCGAAGAAGGACGAATCCGAGCTTACCATGTGCTCTGATGTCGACCGCAATGACAAGTCCAGGGTTTGCGAGCCAGGCACGGTACGCGTCATCGGCCGCCGCCAGATCGAGATGTATTCGCGGCTGATCCACACTGTCGACCACATCGAGGGCCGCCTGCGCGAGGGCATGGATGCCTTCGACGCCTTCCTCAGCCACGCCTGGGCCGTGACGGTCACCGGCGCGCCCAAGCTGTGGGCCATGCGTTTCATCGAGCAGAACGAGAAGAGCCCCCGCGCCTGGTATGGCGGGGCGATCGGCATGGTGCATTTCAACGGTGACCTGAACACCGGCATGACGCTGCGCACCATCCGCATCCAGGACGGCATCGGCGAGGTGCGCGCGGGCGCCACTTTGCTCTACGATTCCGTTCCCGAGGAAGAAGAAGCCGAAACCGAACTGAAGGCCTCAGCCATGCTCTCCGCCATCCGCGACGCCAAGACCGGCAACGCTCCCGGCACCGAGCGCGCCACCGCGCGCGTCGGTGAAGGGGTCAAGATCCTGCTCGTCGACCACGAGGATTCCTTCGTCCACACGCTGGCCAACTACTTCCGCCAGACCGGCGCCGACGTCTCGACCGTACGCTCGCCTGTGCCGGACGAAGTCTTCGACCGGATCAAGCCCGACCTGGTCGTGCTCTCCCCCGGCCCCGGCACGCCGAAGGACTTCGACACGGCGGCAACGATCAAGAAATCCAGGGACCGCGACCTGCCGATCTTCGGCGTCTGCCTCGGCCTGCAGGCACTGGCCGAAGCCTATGGCGGCGAGTTGCGCCAGCTGGCGGTGCCAATGCATGGCAAGCCATCGCGCATCCGCATCTCCAAGCCGGGCATCGTCTTCTCCGGCCTGCCCAAGGAAGTGACCGTCGGCCGCTACCACTCGATCTTTGCCGATCCGGTGCGGCTGCCCTCCGACTTTGTCGTCACGGCGGAGACTGAGGACGGCGTCATCATGGCGTTCGAGCACAAGAAAGCACCGATCGCCGCGGTGCAGTTCCACCCCGAATCGATCATGACGCTCGGCCATGACGCCGGCATGCGCATGATCGAGAACGTGGTAGCCCACATGCCGCGCAAGGCCAAGGACAAGGCGGCCTAGCCAACATCGACAACCTCCCCTCTCGCGGCTGCTTGGCCGCGGGCGGGTAGCAGCCATCAAGCGAGATCATGGTCCAGACCGAAACGAAGGGATTTTCAGCCGGCGGCAGCCAGCCGACATCGGCCAAGAAGCGCGTCGCAAGACTGGCTTTCTGGTCGATCATCATCGGCGGCGCCGTGATGGGGCTGAAATTCGTCGCCTGGTGGCTGACGGGTTCGGTGGCGCTCTATTCGGACGCGCTGGAATCGATCGTCAACGTGGTTGCTGCGATGGCCGCCTTCTGGGCAATCAAGGTCAGCCACAAGCCCGCCGATCTCGACCACCAGCACGGCCACCACAAGGCCGAGTACTTCTCGGCCGTGCTCGAAGGCGTGCTGATCATCGTCGCGGCCTTGCTGATCCTGTTCGAGGTATGGCGCAGCTGGGGCACGCCGATGGACCCCGAGCAGCCCTGGCTCGGCCTCGGCATCAACGGTATTGCCGCCGTGGTGAATGCGATCTGGGCCACCATGCTGATCCGCGTCGGCCGCGCAGAGCGCTCGCCGGCGATGGTCGCAGACGGCCATCACATCATGACCGACGTGGTGACGTCGGCCGGCGTGCTTGTCGGCCTGGTCGGCGCAATTACCACCGGCTGGACGATCCTCGACCCGGTGCTGGCGGTCATCGTGGCGCTCAACATCCTGTGGCAGGGCTGGCACGTCATGAGTTCGTCGATGAACGGGCTGATGGACCGCGCCGTCGAGCTGGAAGACCACATGCGCATCCGCGACATCATCTCGGCCAACTCCAAGGGCGCGATCGAGGTTCACGACCTCAAGACCCGCATTGCCGGCCGCGCCACCTTCATCGAGTTCCATCTCGTCGTCGACGCCGACATGAGCGTCGGCGAAAGCCATGTCATCTGCGACCGCATCGAGGATGCGCTGAAGGAGGAAATTCCCTCCGTGCGCATCATCATCCATGTCGAGCCGGATGACGAAGCCAAGCTGCCCAAGGGCACGGTGGCGGTTCCCTTCGCCTGAGCTACCTTTGCTGAACTCTGGCCCGTTTGTCAGGATGATGTCGGCTTGAACCGCGGACCTCGGCCGTCAGGCTGGACAAGTGCTGCCTCGCAAGCACAATCCGGGCAACGAAGCGATGCGAGTCCTGAGATGTACGGATTGATAGGGAAGATGCGGGCCCAGGCCGGCAAGCGCGACGAACTGCTCGGCATCCTGCTTGGAAGCACCAGTGCCATGCCGGGATGCCTGAGCTATGTCATCGCCAGGGATCCAGCCGACGCCGACGCGATCTGGATATCCGAGGTCTGGGACAGCAGCGCAAGCCACAAGGCCTCGTTGCAACTGCCCGAGGTCAAGGCGGCGATTAGCCGGGCAATGCCGATCATCGCCGGCTTCGACACCAGCATCGAGACCGAGCCGGTTGGCGGCTTCGGGCTGGACTCCTCCGGAGGCTAGCCCCTCTAGATCTTCACCAGCATCGCGGTGAGGTACATGAAGCCGGCGCCGGCAGCGAGGCCTGACATGACTGCCGGGCTGAACAGGCCATCGCCCTCAGGCCCTTCGCGGCGGCGCATCATGGCTGTCACCTCGACGATGACCTGAAGTATCGCGCCGGCGCCGATGGCAAGCGCCAGTGCCGACCATTGCGGCGCAAACGCCAGGCTGCCGATCCACAGGCCCAGCACCGCCGGCCCGCCGGCCAGCAGCGTCAACCAGGCGAAGGTCCAGAGCGCGATGCGCTCGCGCAGGATGGGTGCGGCGATGCCGATGCCTTCGGTTACGTTGTGCAAGGTGAAGCCGATCACCAGGAAGGTGCCAAGCCCGGCCGCACCTGCCGCGAACGCAGCGCCGATCGCCAAGCCCTCGCCGAAATTGTGCAGGCCGATGCCGATGGCGATGTAGGTGGCGAGCACCAAACCCTTTGGCGCGCCGTTGCGCCGACCGATGCCCATCAGGATCAGGAAGCTCGCCGCAGCGGCCAGAACCACCATCGCGTTGCCCTGGAAGACTGCAGCCGATTCGGCCGCAAGCTCGAAGGCGTCGCCGATGGCATCGACCATCAGGAAAGCGAGCAGGCCGACAGTCACGGCAAGGAGGAAGTTCATGCCGTTGCGTCCGACGCCGCGCAAGGCGGGATAGAACATCAGGCCGATCGTCACCGGCACGACGCCGACGAAGATGCCGAGGATCGCCTGCGACAGCAGGCTGGAGTTGGTGGCAATGGGTGTTGCCACCGCAACCGGAATGTCATGGGCGAAGGTGGCACCGGTATTGGTCACCAGGTTGATCGCATGCGCCTCGCCAAGCACCCAGGGGAACGGCACCTGGATCCAGGCGGAAGAACCTCGCGCCAACGGTCCTGGTGGATCCAGGGTGAATTGCCAATAGGCATCGTCGACCTGGACCTGGGCGATCGTCATCGGTTCCGAGCCGCCGGCGCGGACCAGTACGCGAATGCCGTCGCTGCCGAGGATGACGCGCTCGAAGGCAATGTCCTCGACCGGTGGCGTGCCGTTGTTGAAGCGCGCCAGCGGATTGATTGAAACCAGAACCGCAATGGCCGCGGCAAAGGCGAGCAGCGGCAGGATGATCCACCACAGCGCACGGCGTGGCGATGCAGAACCCGGCAGTTCGGCTTCGGTCTCGGAAAAGGGCGCGTCCCTCATGCCACGTCCTCCACGACGTCGAACATGCCGACCCAGCCCAGCTCGGTAAACTCCGACTGGTGCGGATGGAACATGTAGAGACCGGTCTCATGCTCGGCGAAGGTGAACTCGATGATGCCGCGCTGGGCCTGGCACTGGGTGATCAGGTCGACGGTCCTCAGCGTTGGCGTCAACGTCGTGCCCTGGTCGAAATAATCGAAGAAATTGGCATGCAGGTGAAACGAATTGATCGGGTCGAACTCGACGACATTGATCAGGTAGATCCGCACCGGCTTGTTCCTGGCGATGCGGATCGGCGTGTTCATGTAGGTGTGCGCCACCGTGTTGACGGCATAAAACTCGTTCTCGCCGTCAAAGTTGGTGTCGAAGGCATTCATCACCATGACGAATTCCTGCCAGCCGGCATTCTCCGGCGAGCCGTAGAGCCGCGAACGGGCGACATCGGCCTGCTCAGGGTGGCGCGTCGGATCGGGATCGATGACGAAGGCGCCGTACATGCCCTTGTGGATGTGCCGCTTCAGCGGCAGCGCGTGACAATGATAGAGATGGCAGCCGAACGGCTTGGCGTCGAACTCGTAGATGAACTCATCGCCGGGATTGATCAGGCCGGCACCCGGCACGCCGTCCATGCGCGCGGCGTGGATGCCGTGGAAGTGCATCGAATGCGGATGCGAGCCGTAGTTCTTGAACACGATGCGCAGGCGCTCGCCTTCGGTGGCGCGCAGGGCCGGGCCGGGAACGCGGCCATTGTAGGTCCAGGCCGGGAACATCACGCCTGGCGCGATCTCGATTTCCTTGTCTTCGGCAACGATCTCGAAGGTCCTGAGCGTGCGCCCGTCAGGTAAGGTTGATGTCGTGCCGACATCCCAATCGGTCAGCATCTTGGCCGGATCGAAGCCGTTGCGGGCACTGTCGACCTCGCCGACGGTGACCATCGCGCCATGGGCGCCGCTATGGTCACCTGCCGGAGCCGGATAGGCGTCAGTGCTCGAAGGCGGCCGAGCGGCACCGGCCGCATGGCCATCATGGGACGCCTGCCCCACCGCTGCTGTGACGCCTGCAGCCGTTGCCCCCGCAGTGCAGATGCCGCCTGCCAGCACCAGCCTGCGGCTGAGCCGCTCCCCAAACCATGTCGGCATTTCAACCATCCCAAGCCATTTGCAAATGCGAATGATTTGCATCATGCTCTTGCAAATGGCCGCGTACAAGCTGAATCTGATCGATAGCCGATGGACCTAAACTGACGCGATGACTCAATAATCCTGTGGCGAGGCGAGTTGCGGGCGATGATCATGCGAGAGAGAAATGCCCGAGCCTTGCGGCGCAACCGGTTGAGAAGCACAGCTGTACAGAGGGGCGATGTGTGCGATACGTCCGCGACATGCGCCGTCATATGAAGAGTGGCAGTGAATCAGGATCGTAGAAATTCCGGGCAAGCCGCTGAACGGATTATCTGTTCTGAGCGCCGGCATCCGCTTCGGAGTGCTCGCGGACGACAGCGCTGTGCCTCGATGCCGATGACGTCGATACCCGACTGAAGCACTTCGGTTGTCACAACTGCACGGCGGCCAGCTCCGTCTACGATGACGGCCGGGTCGGTCATCGCCTCGTTGGCCGAGGCATTCAGGCGATCGACAACCTCCTTCGGCGTGCCGGCGGGCGCAAACAGCGCGTTCCAGGTATAGGTCTCATAGCCCGGCACGCCGGCTTCGGCGATTGTCGGTACGTCGGGGAAGGACGGCGCCCGCTCGGCCGTGGTGACGCCCAGGCCTTCAGCGTGCCGCCCTTGATGTGCGAGGACGAGGACGGCAGATTGTCGAACATGATCGGCACTTGGTTGCCGACGACGTCGTTCAGCGCCGGACCAGCACCCTTGTCGGGAATGTGCTGGATGCCGACGCCGGCCATTGCCTTGAACAGTTCGCCTGACAGATGCAGCGGCGTGCCGTTGCCTGACGAGGCATAGGCATATTTGTCGGGCTCGGCCTTCAACAGCGCGATCAGCTCCTGCACGTTGTTGACCGACAGCTGCGGGTTGACGACGAGCACATTGGGCACGACGACAAGCAGCGAGACAGGGGTAAAATCCTTTTCCGGATCGTAGGGCTTGGTCTTGAGGATGAGCGGGGTTGAGCGCGTGCGTGGCAACCGTGCCCATCAGGATGGTGTAGCCATCCGGTTCGGCGCGGGCGACACGGTCGGCGCCGATGTTGCCGCCGGCACCCTCGACATTCTCGACGATGACCTGCTGGCCGAGATCATCGGACATCTTCTGCTCGATGATGCGGGCGACGACATCGGTCGAGCCGCCGGCGGCAAGGGCACCACCAGGGTCACCGTCCGGTCCGGGAATTTCTGGGCTATGGCCTGCGGCGCCAAGGCCAGCAGCGAAGCAGCAGAAAGCCCGAGGGCCAATGTCATGCGGCGGGTGAATTTCGTCATCGGTACGCACCTCCCTTTTGGCGGTGGCACCTCGTTGCCGACTGTGTGGAGCGGCGAGCGTATGAACTTTGCCTACGCTGTCAATGCGACGTTGGACGTTCGGCAGAGGAACGAGGGTTGCCTGGCGCTGCATCTGCGGACAACACGGGCTGACACATCATCCCGAATAGGTCTAAGACGACGGCATGAAGCCTGACCCGCAGCCTGCCGCTCCGCTCACCGATACGAAGCCTTTGGTGCAATGGGCCCTGCTGCTCATCTGTTCGGTTCTGCTTGCCGGACTGTTCGAGCTCGTGCACCTGCCGGCCGCCCTGCTTGTCGGGCCGATGCTGGTCGCCATCGTACTCGGCAGCAGCGGCGCCACGGTGCGGGTGCCGCGGCCGCTTTTCGTTTCGGCGCAGGCACTCATCGGCTGCCTCGTCGCCAGTTCGATTTCTGCAGACATCTTCGTCACCTTCGCCGCCGAATGGCCGCTGTTCCTGAGTGCGGCCATCGCCACCGTCGCCGCGAGCAGCTTCCTCGGCTGGTTCATCTCGCGGCTGAAGGTGCTGCCCGGCACGACGGCCGTTTGGGGGTCGGCGCCGGGCGCCGCGACCGCCATGGTGCTGATGGCCGACGCCTTCGGCGCCGACGCGCGGCTCGTCGCCTTCATGCAGTATCTGCGCGTCATCATGGTTTCGATCGCCGCCGCGGTCATCGCACGGCTCTGGGTCGACACGTCAGGCGTCGAAGCGCCAGGCATCGAGTGGTTCCCGGCCATCGCCTGGCCGGCATTCGGCGCGATGATCGGCGTCGCCATTGTCGGCGGCACGCTTGGCCATCTTCTGCGCATCCCCTCGCCCTACTTCGTCGGCGCGATGCTGGTTGGTGCGGTCGTCCATCTCGGCTTCGGCGTCGAGCTGCAACTGCCGGAATGGCTGCTGGCCATCGGCTACACGCTGATCGGCTGGTCGATCGGGCTCAACTTCACCCGGCCTATCCTGCGCCACGCCGCACGCGCCCTGCCTCAGGTGGTCGGCTCCATCGCCGCCCTGATGGCCTTTTGCGGCGCGCTGGCCCTTGGCCTGCACCTCATCCTCGGTGTCGACCCGCTGACCGCCTACCTCGCGACCAGCCCCGGCGGCATGGATTCCATCGCCATCATCGCCGCCGCCTCTAAGGACGTCGACCTGTCCTTCGTCTTGACGCTGCAGATGCTGCGCTTTCTGATCGTGCTGGTGTTTGGCCCGGCGCTGGCGCGGCTGGTGGCTCGCGCGATCAAGGACTGAGCGGCCGAAAAAAGGCCTCGCCCCTGTAGGATCGGGCCGTCTGCTTGCGTCCTTTGATCGTCAGACGAGGAAGGAGAGCAGACATGGAATCTCATACCCCAGCGAAAATCATCATCGAGAACGTCAACCATCCCGGACAGGCCAAGCCGGCAGATGCTGCCATGTACCAGGCGATGAAGCAGGCGATCCTTGAGGTACTGCCGGCGAAATCACCTGGAATGACCGTCGCCGAAATGCAGGAATGCGTGCGCGGCCGCCTGCCCGAGCAGCTCTATCCCGACGGCGCCAAGTCGGGCTGGTGGACCAAGGCGGTGCAGCTCGATCTCGAGGCGAAGGGCATCATCACGCGCGAGAAGGTCAGCCCGCTGCGCCTGCACAAGGCCTGATCCGGAAGCTGCTGCGTCAGAAAGGCCGGATACAGCACCGCGCATCGTGCCGGGCGGGCTTGCGCGGTCCATGCGCCTCCTGTAAGAGAGCGCCATGTCGTCGCGCAAGATCAACGAAATCTCCCGTCCGGCCGCTTTTGCGGGCGAGACACTGCGCGCCCTTTCCTCGGCTCTTCTTCTTCTCGGCCTTATCGGCGATCGCCGGGCTCGTTAAGGGAGCGTCCGGCGGTCGAATTGCCGCCGAGGCATATGCTCCTTTGCTCTTCACAACAGAACCGAATTTCTGATTTAAGACCGCTGAAGCATGCGCGCGTTGTCGTGCATGGCGGCCAAGAGAACGAGACCGACAATGAGCAAGACCACTCCCGCTTCCGGCCGAAGTGCTGGCATGCCGTCCGCCGCCATTAAGTACCAGCCCTACCACAAGATCGACCTGCCCGACCGGACCTGGCCGTCCAGAACCATCGACAAGGCGCCGATCTGGTGCTCGGTCGACCTGCGCGACGGCAACCAGTCGCTCGTCGATCCGATGGGCCACGACCGCAAGGCGCGCATGTTCCAGCTGCTGCTCGACATGGGTTTCAAGGAAATCGAGATCGGCTTCCCCTCGGCGTCGCAGACCGACTTCGATTTTGCCCGCTGGTGCATCGAGGAAGGCAATGTCGCCGACGACGTGTCGCTGCAGGTTCTCGTCCAATGCCGCCCGGAACTGATCACCCGCACCTTCGAGGCGCTCGAAGCTGCACACAAGCCGATTGTGCATTTCTACAACTCGACCAGTGAGTTGCAGCGCCGCGTGGTGTTCGCCAAGGATGTCCAGGGCATCAAGCAGATCGCCACCGACGCTGCCAAGATGATCACCGACATGGCCGCCAAGGCCGGCGGCGGCTATCGCTTCCAGTACTCGCCGGAAAGCTTCACCGGCACCGAGCTCGAAGTCGCACTGGAGATCTGCAATGCAGTCGCCGAGATCGTCAAGCCGACGCCCGACAACAAGCTGATCATCAACCTGCCCTCGACCGTCGAGATGGCGACACCCAACATCTATGCCGACCAGATCGAATGGATGTGCCGCAACCTCGACAATCGCGAAAACCTGATCATCTCGCTGCACCCGCACAACGACCGTGGCACCGGCATCGCCGCCACCGAACTCGGCCTGATGGCTGGCGCCGACCGTGTCGAAGGCACGCTGTTCGGCAATGGTGAGCGCACCGGCAACGTCGACGTCGTGACACTGGCGCTCAACATGTTCACGCAAGGCGTCGACCCGATGCTCGACTGCTCGGATATCGAGCGGATCAAGCAGGTCTACGAATATTCGAACCAGATGGTCATTCCGGAGCGCCACCCTTATGTCGGCGAACTGGTCTACACCGCCTTTTCCGGCTCGCACCAGGACGCCATCAACAAGGGCATGAAGGCGATCAAGGTCGCCAACAAGCCACTGTGGGAAGTGCCCTACCTGCCGATCGACCCTCAGGACGTCGGCCGCAGCTACGAGGCGATCATTCGCATCAACTCGCAGTCCGGCAAGGGCGGCATAGCCTATGTGCTGCAGGCCGACTACGGCCTCAACCTGCCGCGCTCGCTGCAGGTCGAATTCAGCCAGGACATCCAGCAGATCACTGACAGCGAAGGCAAGGAAGTGTCGCCGAAGCGCATCCACGAGCGGTTCCTCGAGCGCTATGTCGACCAGCCGGGCGCCCGGATAAAGTTCGTCGATCACCAGACCTTCCCCGACACCGAGGTGAAAGGCCGCCGGGTCGTCGAGGCGACCATCCTCGACAATGGCAAGGAAATCGTCATCAAGGGCACCGGCAACGGCCCGATCGACGGCTTCGTCGACGCGCTTTCCCGCCACATCGGCATAGATCTGTCGGTGCTCGACTATTCCGAGCACTCGATCCAGCGCGGATCGAACGCCTCCGCCATTTGCTACATGGAAGTCGAACATCCGGCCGGACGCCTCTTCGGCGCCGGCATCAACACGAATATCGTTGCCGCTTCACTTGAGGCTGTGGTTTCCGCAGCCAACCGGATCGTGTCGAGATAAGTCTAACTGCAGTCCGCAGAAGCCTCGCCCGTGGATAACGGGCGGGGCATTTGTGCATCGTTGCTGAGCGCGCTTGTACACTGACGCCAGCCGACTATGATCAGGCCGTTCGTACCGGTTGGAAAAGGGTCGACACTTGGTTGCCTCCACGCCTGCTGCCCCCGCAGTGCGCGAAGCGCTTGAGCGGCTTGTTGCCAGCGAGACCTTTGGCCGGTCCGACCGGGCACGCAAGCTGCTGCGCTATATTGTCGAACGTGAGCTCGCCGGCGAAGCCGAGCGATTGAAGGGATTTGCCATCGCGGTCGACGTCTTCGGCAAGGACGCCGAGTTCGATTCGGCGACCGATGCCGTCGTCCGTGTTCAGGCAGGACGCCTGCGCGAGCTTCTGGCACATTATTATGCCGCTGAGGGCAGCAACGATCCGATCCGCATCGGCATACCGCGCGGCAGCTATGTCCCGACCTATGAGGCGCTCGCCGAGTTTCCTCCAGCGTCCCCTCGCCCCGCCGAAGCACAGCACAACGGTTCGACTGCGGTGCTGGCCCGGGTCGAATCAGGCCTTGCCGAGAACGAGCCGCATCATGCCGAGGAGGCTCAGGCCGGCCCGGCCTACTCCGGCACCAGCGTCAAGCGGCAGTTGCGCTACTTCTGGGCGGCTATGGCGCTGGTCATCGTCATGCTCGGCATCCTTGTCTTCCGCAACATCGGCGGCCCGATCGGCTTCGAGGTTGCCGGGCTGAACAACTTCCGCGGTGCCACTTCGAGCATCAACGACACTGTCGACCAGCTGCCGGCCGTGCACATCCATTCGAGCTCCGAGGGCGGACAGACGGCGCGCGTGGCAACGGTGCTGCGCACGGCACTGTCCGGCTTCGACACCATCGACCTGATAGCCCGCGAACGGTCCGATACGGTCAGGCGCGCCGACGCCACCGATTTCGACTTCACCGTCGATACCGGCCCAAGCGCCGGATCGGTGCTGGTCGAGCTGCAGCACATGGCCAGCGGCCGCATCCTCTTGTCGCGCGTGCTCTCGCCGCAGGAGATCAGCCCTGATGTCATCGACGATCGCATCGCCGACATCGTCTCTTCGGCCATCCCGGCTTCCGGCATGATCTACAGTTTCATCGAGCAGAACGGACTGCAGCGCGGACTGACGTCCTGCCTGCTGCTTAGCGGTGCCTATTACATGGACCAGAACGCCACCAAGCACCGCGCCGCCTATCAGTGCATGGACGACCTCTCCAAGCGCAGCGCCAAGTCGCCTGTCGTCTACGCCGAGTTGGCCTCGCTGCAGTTGGAAGCGGTCACCGACAATTATCCCTACCCGCCCAATGCAACGACCGAGGGCGCCTACGCGCTGGCCCACAGCGCCGTTCAGATGGGCTCGACCAGCCCCTACGCCCATCGCGCCTATGGCTATCTGCAGACGCGGACCGGCGATCGCACCGAGTCCATCAGGTGGATGCGCAAGGCCTATGAGCTCAACACTTACGACCTGACCATGGCGGCATCCTATGGCTATGCGCTCATTCTTGGCGGCAGCTACAGCGACGGCGTGCCGATCATGAAGCGCGCCGTCGAAAGCGCCAGCGCGCATCCGGGCTGGTGGGACTACGGCCTGTTTCTGGGCGAATTCATGCTCGGCAACCGCTACGCCGCGGCCCGCGCGGCAAGCGCGCTGGCGACGAACAAGAAACCGCATTACGTGGCAGCGCGCCTGATCGCCGCCAACTTCGTCGGCGACACCAAGCAGGCGTCCGAACTGTCAAAGGAGATTGCGACGCGCTACCCGGTTTTCGCGAACGACCCGGCAGCCACCTTCACCAAGGGCAAATACCCGGCGGAATTGACAAAGGCGTTGACCAAGGCGCTACGCGCCGCCGGCCTCGGCCATCAGACCTGAGCCCTCGCTAGCTCTCAGGCGTATTTTCTGCATAATAAATTTGCGTGTTTGACGCTCATACGTTGTTTTACAACTTGCTACTTTCAGTTTACAACTTTTCGTGAATTTCTATCCGACCTTTTGAGCAAAAATGAATTACCCCATCCATGCCGCCGTTCGGGGAAGCGGCAAGAATGTAGTCGTCCTGCTGCACGGTTTCGGCGGAATTGGCGGTGTCTGGGACGACGTCGTTGCCCACCTAGATGGCGCATGCATCACAATCGCCTATGACCTGCCGGGACACGGGCTGTCGCTCGACTATCCCAAGGCCGGCTCGGCCAAGGTGGCGGCAACTGCCGTTCTGGCCGATCTGGCGGCGCGTGGCATAGACCGCGCCCATTTCGTCGGCCATTCGATGGGCGGTGCAGTGGCGACGCTGGCAGCACTGTTCGATCCCGAACGGGTCGCCTCGCTGACATTGCTTGCACCGGGCGGCTACGGCCCTGAGATCAACGGCCCGCTGCTTAGGCGCTATGCGGCTGCCGCCTGCGCCGAAGAAATCCGCGCCTGCCTCGCCGAAATGTCGAGCCCCGACAGCACCGTTCCGGAAACTACGGTCCGCGATCTTGCCGAGATGCGCAACCGACCCGGCCAGACGGAAAAGCTCATCGCCTTTGCCGCGGCGATGACCGCCGAAGACAAACAAGGCGTGATCCCACGCGAAAACCTGGCGACGCTGGCGATGCCGGTGATGGTGGTATGGGGCACGGACGATGCCGTGCTGCCCTACAGCCATGCCGACGCGCTGCCTTCGGGCTTCCTCATCCACCATGTGCTGGAAATTGGTCACATGCTGCCGGAGGAGACGCCGGCGCTCGTAGCCGACATCGTCAGCCGCATGGTCCGCCGACGCCAGCGTCGTCGGCCAGACGTTGCCGCCTGCGACAGCTGATCTGCCAGGTGATGCGTTGCCGCTTCTAAGCACCTGCAGGGCAACCGTTTTCAGCTCCTCGGCGGCCAGCGAAAATGAGTTCACGCAGGTTACAATTCCGCCGCGATCGTAGCTATGTTAACGGTTGCTTAAACGTGATCCGGGGCAACAGGCGATGAGCGACGACAGGGCGACCGCACTGAAGCAGGCGCACCCGCTGGCGGACGCCATCCGCGACGTCAAGAACGCCAATGCCGACCGCAGCGACGTGGTCGTCGACCTGCGCGATGCCCACCGCATGCGGCTTGAGCTGCTTGCCGCCGAGCTTGAGCCGGTTTTCGCCGACGTGCCCAAAGACATCGACAACTTCGATTTCGTTATCTCTTCGGGGCTGCAGCCCAGGCTGTGGATCGACGCAGTGAGCCATGTCGGCCTCGGCCGCGACCGCCGCACCTTCCGCTTCGTCCGCGACACCCGTGTCGGCCGTGTCGTATTGGCCGAATCCACCGACGCCAAGCGCATCGCCGACCAGGTGACGCGCTATATCGCCGAACGAATCGTCGAGCGCCAGCAGATGATGGAGGGTGGTGCGGAACCGGCGCTTGCAGGCTTCGCCAGGGGGCCAGTGGCTGATGCCGAGCCACCGCTGCGGCACAGGCCAGCCCTGCCGGGCATCATGGCGGGTTTTGGCCTGCTTGTTGCCGGTGCTGCCATCGGCATCGCCGTCATGGCGGTGCTTTACTGGCTGCGCCTCGCTGCCACCGGCATCATTCCCTGACCAATGCAGCCGAGCGCGGAACCGCTGCGCTCAGATCGAAGGTTCCGATCTCGGCCGATGGCATAGCCGGTCCGGACAGACCACGACGGGTAAGCCTGACATTCCAGTCCCCGGACTGGCCGGAGATGTCGAGCAGGTTGAACTGCGCCGCCGGCTTGTGTCCTCCCGGCGCTTGGCCTGCCGCGGCAACGCCGACAACAGGCACGGCCCCGTCGCGCCCGTCGATCCAGTGCAGCGTCGGCAGATGCGAATGGCCATGAAGCACCAGCTCGGCGCCATGTCGTCTGACCAGCTTTTGGAACTTGCCGATGCCGAACAGGCGCTTGTGCTGGCCCACAGCGCCGCGAACGGGCGGATGGTGGATCATGATCGCCCGGAACAGGCCGCGCTTGCCTGTTTCGTCGAGGACCCTGCCCAGCCGCTCTGCCTGCCCTTCGCGAAAGAAGCCGCTGGCCATGAAGGGAGCCGTCGCGCGCGCCGTCGACACACCAATCAGCGCAACACCCTGCCGCACGCGCAGATAGGGAAAGCTCGTCGAACTGATCGCGCCATGCACGCCGTCGCCATGCATCCACGGCGCCCAGGCATGGCAGGCCTTGTCGAAGGCCCCGGGCACATAGGCATCATGATTGCCCGGCACGACCGAGACATCGGCTGGTTCGCCCAGCGTTTCGAGCCACAGCCGCGCCAGCGCGATTTCGCCATCGAGCGCCAGATTGACCAGATCGCCTGTCACCGCGAGGTGGTTGGGCGCCTGCACCTTGAGGTCGGCGACGATGGCATCGACAATGCCGTCATGGTGATGCCGGCGGCGGTTCCGCTGCCAATTGACGTAGCCGACCATGCGCTTGGAGGCGAGGTCGCGATAGGTTACATCCGGAAGCGGACCAAGATGGACGTCGGAAATATGCGCAAGCCTGAACATCGTTTCCTTTTAGGTCACGCGTTCCAAGCTTTCCACCCATGGCGGCATGCCTGATGAGCAATGTCGCCACTTCCCCTCGCCAGGGTTCATGGACGCGGCTGCGCGGAAGGCTGTTCCACTTCTATTTCCTGCTGCGGCGGCCGATGACGCTCGGCGTGCGCGGCCTCGTCCACGACACCGCCACCAACTCGGTCTTCCTGATCCGCCACACCTACGTGCCCGGCTGGCAGCTGCCGGGTGGCGGCATCGAGATCGGCGAGACCTTTGTCGAGTCGCTGGCGCGTGAACTGGAGGAGGAAGGCAACATCGTCCTCACCGCGCCGCCCATCCTCCGGTCGATCCACCTCAACAAGCAGGCGACAAAGCGGGATCATGTCGGTTTCTACCTGATCGAGGCCTTCCGGCAGGACAGGCCGAAGCAACCCGACCACGAGATCGCCGAGGCAGGATTTTTCCCGCTCGACGCGTTGCCGGAGGGCACGACGCCGGCGACGCGGCGGCGGATTGCCGAGGTGTTCGAGGGCAAGGAAGCATCGCCCTATTGGTGAGAGAGGGATGCTGTTCTTCGCGCAAGCACTGGGTGGAGAGACGGCAATGCGAATTCTGGTCGTTGCCAACCATGAAACCTCCACCCGATTGGTCGCCTTCCCGGCAGTTGCGTCGAGTTCCGGCCAACTTCCGCTCTCCAGACGACAAGCGGCCGATGGTGTTGGCATCCGAGCATGAATCGAAAGGTCTGCACCTGAGCATTCGACCCCGACTACCCTGACGCGCTCCACGCCCTCATGGTTCGACAGGCGCACCATGAAGGCTTGGCACTCGGCGCAGGCAGCTCAAGCCGCCTTCAGCAACTTCCCCCGGTTGTGCGGCGCGTCGAGGTCGATCTCCGGCCCAAGCGGGATGATACCGGTCGGGTTGATGCCGGTGTGGCTGCCGTAATAATGCGCCTTGATGTGCAGCATGTTCACCGTCTCGGCGACGCCTTGCACCTGGTAGAGGTCGCGCAGGTAGTTCGACAGGTTCGGGTAGTCGGCGGTCCGGCGCAGATTGGTCTTGAAGTGTCCGACATAGACCGGGTCGAAGCGCACCAGCGTCGTGAACAGCCGCCAGTCGGCCTCGGTCAGGGTGTTGCCGACGAGATAGCGCTGGCGTGAGAGGCGGTCTTCCAACGTGTCGAGCGCGGCGAACAGTTCGTTGAATGCCTCCTCATAGGCGGTCTGGCTGGTGGCGAAACCGGCGCGGTAGACGCCGTTGTTGATCGAGGGATAGACAAGCTCGTTGACCGCATCGATCTCGCCGCGCAGCGGCTCGGGGTAAAAGTCAACCGCGGCGTCGCCCCATGCGTCGAAAGCCTGGTTCAGCATCCGGATGATCTCGGACGACTCGTTGGAAACGATCGTCTTTTCCTTCTTATCCCACAGCACCGGCACGGTGACGCGGCCCGAATAGGTCGGATCGGCCATGGTGTAGATCTGGTGCAGGTAGTCGAGGCCGTAGAGGGTGTCGCCAGTGGCGCCGTCATCGCTGCGGAACGTCCAGCCATTCTCGCCCATGTAGTGATGGACGACCGACACCGAGATGATGTCTTCTAGCTTCTTCAGCGCGCGGAAAATCAGCGTCCGGTGCGCCCAGGGACAGGCGAGCGAAACATAGAGGTGGTAGCGCCCCGGTTCTGCCTTGAAGCCACGTGTCCGGCCTGCCGCCGGCATGCCGTCGACGGTGACGAAATCGCGCCATTGCGAATGCGAGCGCACGAATTTGCCGCCTGTCGACTTGGTGTCGTACCAGCGATCCTGCCATTTGCCTTCAACCAGCAATCCCATCGTGAAATCCTTTCGTTTGCCACGATGTAGGTGCCCGGCGACCGAAGCCGAAGCGCAACTCGCTGAACGGATTGTCAACGCAGGACGCACATCGGCCAAATGCACGATGGACGGGCGCCGAAAATGATGGTAGCGGGCATTTCGATGTCACATTGCTTTGCAAATATCCGGGTCGACCGACGACGAATGAGCGCACGCGCTTGAAGCGCTGACTTGCGACTGCTGCGGCATGCCCCGCGGCACCTCATCCCACGGTACCGGATTGCAAAAAACATGACCCTCGCCGACGTCACCTACATGCCGGAAGCTCCGGCGCACGATCTCGAAATCGATGAAATCAACGCCGAGGCCTTTGGCCCGGGTCGGTTCACACGCGCGGCCTACAAGATCCGCGAAGGCGGTCCGCACGACCGCTCGCTGTCCTTCGTCGCCATGCATGGTGGCCAGGTCATCGCCTCGGTCAGGATGACGCCAATCGCCGCCGGCGCCGGCCGGGCACAGATGTTGGGCCCGCTTGCCGTGCGCCCCGACTTCAAGAACATGGGCATCGGCCGCAAGCTGGTCGCCATGGCGCTCGCAGCAGCGGAAAAATCCAGCGAACCCGCCGTCATACTCGTAGGCGACGAGCCTTATTACGGCCCGCTCGGTTTCGTGCGCATTCCGCGCGGTCAGATCGAGATGCCGCGGCCGGTCGACCTTAACCGCCTCTTGGCGCATGAGATCGTGCCGGGCGCGGTTGCCGAATTGACGGGCGAGGTCTGCCACGCCAACCTGGCCAAGACACCGCAACGCACGACCGAGCCGGCCTAGCCGCCGATGACTTGCCCGTGCCGCCCATCTTGCTAATTCAGTAACAGCAGAAGAGGACAGGCTGACATGAATCCAAACGGGCAGATTGCAGTGGTCACCGGCGCCGGCTCCGGCCTTGGCGAAGCCACCGCGCGCGCACTCGCTGCCAAGGGCGCCAAGGTCGCGATCTTCGATCTCAGCCTCGAACGCGCCGAGAAGGTCGCCGCCGACATCGGCGGTGTCGCCGTGCGCTGCGATGTCAGCAATGAAGAAAGCGCTGTTACGGCATTTGCCGAAGTGGAAGCCAAGCTCGGCACGGCCCGTATCCTGGTCAACTGCGCCGGCATCGCCGTCGGCGTGAAGACTGTCGGCAAGGACGGTCCGCATCCGCTCAGCGTCTTCCGCCAGGTGATCGAGGTCAACCTGATCGGCTCCTTCAACATGATCCGGCTGTTTGCCGACGCAGCCTCCAAGCTCGAACCGCTGGCCGGCGGCGAGCGCGGCGTCATCATCAACACCGCCTCGGTCGCCGCCTATGACGGCCAGATCGGCCAGGCCGCCTACTCCGCCTCCAAGGGCGGCGTCGTCGGCATGACGCTGCCGATCGCCCGCGATCTCTCGCGTTCGGGCATCCGTGTCGCCACCATCGCGCCCGGCATCTTCAAGACGCCGATGATGGCGGCGATGCCGCAGGAGGTGCAAGACTCGTTGGGTGCCGCCGTTCCGTTTCCGCCACGTCTGGGCGAACCGTCGGAATATGGTGCGCTGGCATTGCACATCGTCGAGAACCAAATGATCAATGGCGAGACCATTCGCCTCGACGGTGCCATTCGCATGGCGCCGAAATAGGCGCCAGCCGTCCCAGGATCGGCTATCCTGCAGCCCCGGCAGCGCAAGCTTCCGGGGCTGTTTTGCTTGTGGCGAAACGACCCCCTTGCCAAAGCCTGCCCACCTTGGATAAGTAGATTGAATTAGTCATATTTGATGGTGAAGCAGTGGAAGAGCGCAAGAAGGACGTGTTTCTGGAGACCACCGCGGAAGCGGCAGCGCTCGCGCGTTCGCTGATGCGCAAGGCCCGCCATGGTGCGCTTGCCGTCATCGAGCCGGAAACCGGCTCGCCACTCGCCAGCCGGGTCGGCACCGCAACCGACGTCGACGGCACGCCGCTGATCCTTATCTCAGGCTTGTCCGCTCACACCAAGGGCATCGTCGCCAATCCCGTCTGTTCGCTTTTGGTCGGAGAGGTCGGCAAGGGTGATCCCCTCGCCCATCCGCGCATCACGCTGTTCTGCCGGGCGCGCAAGCTGGAACGCGGCACGCCGGAGTACGCCCGCGCCGAACGTCGCTACGTCAACCGCAATCCCAAGGCCAAGCTCTACATCGGCCTCACCGACTTTACCGTCTTTCGGCTGGAACTCGAGCGCGCCAACCTCAATGGCGGCTTCGGCAAGGCCTATCTGTTGAGCCGCGACGACCTGCTGCTCGCCGGCCCCGCGGTGGACGCGATCGCGGAAGCCGAACAGTCGGCTCTCGACCACATGAATTCGGATCACACCGAAGCGACCACGATCTATGCCACCCATTATGGCCGGCTCGACGATAAGGGCTGGGTGCTCAGCGGCTTCGATCCTGAAGGCATGGATCTGGCCGCCGGCGACGAGACCGCACGCGTGCTTTTCCCTGCGTTACTTGCCGAGGCCGCCGATCTCAGGCGAAGCCTTGTGGAAATGGCAAAAGAAGGTCGCGCAGCGAAGTCTTGATTTTTTCAGCGAAAGCTGATTTGTCCTATTTTAGACAGATTGATCGCTGATTCCATTGATCATCTGGTTTGGTAATCCGTCGTTGTTGCCCCCATGACGCCGGAAAGCATGACTGATACACGGGGTACCCATGAAACCGAAAAAACTGACGGACAATGCGGAAGCTGCTGCTTCCTTGCTCACACTTATGGGCAATGAAAAGCGGCTGATGATCATGAGCCATCTGCTCGACACGGAAATGTCGGTCGGCGCGATTGCCGAAAAGGTGTCATTGAGCCAATCGGCGCTGTCGCAGCACCTGGCCCGCTTGCGCAACGAGGAATTGGTCGAGACACGTCGCGACCGGCAGATGATCTACTACACCTGCAAGTCCGAAGCCGTGCGCAAGCTGCTCGGCACGCTGGAAGGCATCTTCGAGGACGCCTGATCTTCAGCTGACAAAGCCTTTCCAGGCTCCCATAGCGGACTGCCCTCCGCTATGAAGCTACCATGAACATCATCCGCATCGACGACCCGGCCGACCCGCGCGTGGCCCCCTATCTCGACATCCGCGAGCGCGATCTGGTCGGTCGCGAAGGGCGCTTCATCGCCGAGGGCAAGGTCGTTCTCAACGTGCTGTTTGCAGCGCGGCGCTTCGACGCGGATTCGGTGCTGGCGCTCGAAAACCGCCTCGCCGGTATGAGCCAGACCCTCGCCCTTGCTCCCGAAGCCATGCCGGTCTACGTCGCCTCGGGCGCCGTCATGGACGCCATTGCAGGCTTCCACATGCATCGCGGCATCCTGGCCATCGGCCGCAAGGGAGCGACGGCTTCAGTCGACGACGTGCTTGCCGCCCTGCCCGAACGCGCGCTGGTGGCGGTGCCGGTGGGGATCTCCAACCACGACAATATCGGCTCGATCTTCCGCAACGCGGCTGCCTTTGGTGCCGACGCGGTGCTGCTCGACCAGACCTGCTGCGACCCGCTCTACCGCAAGGCAATCAGGGTCTCAGTCGGTGCAGCGCTCAAGGTGCCGTTCGCCATAGGCGGCACGGCCGGCGAGCTTGCCGACGCACTTACCCGCCACAGCTTCGAACAGCTGGCGCTGTCGCCCGCGGGCAAGGCCGACATCAGGGACATCAGGCGCCCCGCCCGGCTGGCGCTGTACCTCGGCACCGAAGGCGAAGGTTTGCCCGAGCCGCTGCTGAGAAGACTGACGACGGCAAAGATCCGGATGGCGCCTGGTTTCGACAGCCTGAATGTCGCGGCCGCATCGGCGATCGCGCTGCATCACTTCACCGAAGCATCAGAATAGGCCTATTCGGCGGGGACAGGTTTCTGCAGCGCCCGGACGCGATCGGCAAGGCTGATCACGGCTGGCGCATCGACGGGCGTACGGGCCTCACCAGATGCGGCAAGCGCCTTGGCAATAGGCGAGTCAGCGCCCTCGAGCCGAGCGGTGAGCGCCACGACTTCGGCGGCCAGTTCGTGCATCTGCTCGCGCAGCTGCGAATCCTCGCTTGGCGACGACTTGGTGCGTCCTGCCTTCGACAACTCGCCCTTCAGCCGCTTGTTCTCGCGCGTCAGCGTGGTCAGCCGCACTTCCAGGCGCTCCCGCTCCATCGCCTGCGCCGTGCCATTGACCGCTGCCGTTTCCGGCGCGGCCTGCGGGCCCTTCAGCTGCTCGCGCACGCGGGCGAGTTCGGTTTCGCGCAACCGGCCGAGCTCCGCCTCGCGCCGCTCCAGCTTGTCGTCGCGGTCACTGAGTGAAGACACCATCTGTTGCAACCTCTTGTCCAGTTCGACAGCGCGCTTGGTTTCCGCCAGGAGCGCCTCGCGCACGGCCTTGTTGTCGGCTTCGAGTTCGACGACACGCTTGTCGGTGTCCTTGCGCTGGCTGCGCAGCGCCGACATGTCGTCGGAGAGCTTGCCAATCTCGCTTTCGCGGCTGACCAGCTCGATCTGGCGGTTGCTCGAGGACAGGCTGGCCTCGTCATACAGCCTGCCAATCTCCTCGATCTCCTGTGCCCGCTTCTCCAGCATGCTTTCGGCTTCGACGAGCTGGGCGGCAAGAGCCTTGATCTGTTCGTCGCGCTTGGCGATGTCCTCTCTCAGGCTGCCGCGCGCGGCTTCCAGTTCGCCGACGGTGCGATCCTTGTCGGCATGGTCGGTGACGTGGGCCTTTTGCGCCTCACGGCTCCGGCTAAGCTCGACGGCCTGCGTCAGGAGCTTTTCCTGCGCCGATTTGAGCTGAACCTCGACTTTGCGCAGCGCCATGGCGTGCTCGGCGCGCAGACTGTCCTTGTCGGCGCGGATTTCATCGAGGGTCATCGGAAGCTTGGCTTCGACCCGCTGGCGGGTGACCGAAACGGCACGCCGCCAGACCGACGGCGCAATCAGCAGCACCACGAAGCCGGCGGTCAGGAAGCCAAGAACGAAAAAGAGGATCGACTGAACCAAGGCACTTTACCCGTTACGGATACGCGCGAGTTTGCCATGTTCCCATGGCAGGAATCCAGCACCGCCGCAACAAAATGGCGCCCAATCGACCCGTTCTTCACACAATCAGAACGGATTCCAGGTCGGCTGCTGGGTCAACTTCAGGTAGCCAAGATTGACGCCCAGTCGCGCGCCGACACCGGTACGCACGGGCACGAGCAAAATGTTGCCGCGCTTGAGGACGTTGAAGCCAACGCCGGCAACGACATAGGCCGAACCCGCGACGCCGCCATAACGGTCATAGAGGTTGTTCACGTCGTCCAGGTTGTAGACCAGGATCATCGTGCGCGAGCCCTGCCCGCCGAAATCCCAGCCCAGCGACGGCCCCTGCCAGAACACCTTATGGTCGCCGGCATTCTTGGTGTAGAGCGTGCCCTCGCCATAGGTCAGGCCGCCGACAAAGGCACCCGATCCCTCTTCGCCAAGCACGTAGCCGTTCGGCAGGCCATAGGACGCGAAAACCTTCTCGACCACGCTGGCGAGACCGCCAGACGTCGAGCCAAAGAAGCGATGGCCGGAATCAAGGATCTCCTGCGAGGTATATTGCTGCGCGCGAGACGCAGATGTCGAAAATGCCAGAACGCCGACAAGGACGAACATCGCGGCAACAAGCCGGGCAAAAGTCCGGCCATAGAATCGGGAAATCATGCTTCCAAATCTCCGTCAGGGAGCACACTTTCTCGACGCCCCGGACCCGCTGCTACTCTTGATGGCGGCTGGCTGGTCCAACTTCGGCAAACTATGCCGTAATCCTTTTTCAACCATTAAACTGACCTACGAAGATGGCGGATCGAAGGCACGACCGGGCGTTAAAAAGCCCGGAGTTGCGCAGAAAAGCCACCATTTCGCGCAAGCGTTATCGGCTGTTTCTTGCCGCATGAGGCGGCGCTGTGTAACCAAGAGTACTGTAAGGCCAGCCCTGATTCGTACTGTCGGGCTTCGTGGCCGCCAGATCGTGGTTCAAGTCATTTTTTGCCCGAGGGATGCCGTTCATGGCCGAGTTGTTGACGCTTTCCGCCCCTGACCTCGCAGCGCTGCTGTGCAGCCGCGTCTGCCACGACATCATCTCGCCGGTCGGCGCCATCAACAATGGCCTCGAACTGCTCGACGAGGGCGGCGCCGACGAGGACGCGATGCGCCTCATCCGTACCAGCGCCCGCAACGCCTCGGCGCGGCTGCAGTTCGCCCGCATCGCCTTTGGTGCTGCTGGCTCGGCCGGCATGCTGATCGACACCGGCGACGCGGAATCGGTTGCGACCGCCTTCCTCAAGAACGAGAAGCCGGAACTGACCTGGAGTGGCGGGCGCGCACTGCTGCCCAAGAACAAGGTCAAGCTGCTGCTCAACCTTTTGCTCGTCGCCCATGCGGCGATACCGCGCGGCGGCAAGCTCAGCGTGACGCTGGAAGCCGTCGAGACGGCGCCGAAATTCATCCTGTCGGCCAGCGGCCCGATGTTGCGTGTGCCGCCAAAATTCCTCGAGCTGCACTCCGGCCACAAGCCTGACGAGCCGATCGACGCCCATTCGGTGCAGCCCTACTACACGCTGCTGCTGGCGCGCGAAGCCGGCATGACGATCTCGATCCACGCCACGCCGGAAGAGATCCTGCTCACTGCCGAGTAATCGGCACGACGTTTCAGTATTGTCGAAGCATTGTCGTCATCGCCTGGTGGCAACGGTCTCGTGACAGCGTGCGCGCGCTTGGGCGCGACCGCACGCGCCGAAGTTTCCAAGAATTTTACCATTCGGGTTTTCGGCTTCTTTACGCCGCCCAGCTAAGGTCACGTTGCATCCGGCGCGACTGACGCGTCCGGCTCCCGCAAAAAGGACCGGGATATGAAGCGTTGCCTGTTCGTCGATGATTCGAGCGTCATCCGCAAAGTCGCCAAACGCATCCTCAACAGCTCCGAGATGGTCGTCGTCGAGGCGGCATCCGGCGCCGAGGGGCTGGATATGTGCGCCTACGACATGCCCGACATCATCGTCGTCGACGGCGGGCTCGAGGACATGAGCACCACAGACTTCATCCGCCGTGTCCGCGCCATCGAAGGCCGTGTCAAGCCGCAGATCGCCATCTGCCTGACTGAGGTCGACATCGGCGCCATCATGCGCGCCAAGCGTGCCGGCGCGCAGGGCTATCTTCTGAAGCCGTTCACCAGGCCGCAACTGCTCGACCGCTTTCGCGCCTTCGACGTCGCAGCCTGATTTCGCTCCTGGCACGACAGACACCTAGCGAGAAACTGTGCCCAGAAAAAAGAAAACCCGGCACGAAGGCCGGGTTTTGACTGAAGTATCCAGAATAAATCAGGCAATTTCGCGAAGTTCTTCCGGCTCACGCAGCACATAGCCGCGGCCCCAGACAGTTTCGATGAAGTTCTGGCCACCGGATGCAGCGTCGAGCTTCTTGCGTAGCTTGCAAATGAAGACGTCGATGATCTTCAGTTCGGGCTCGTCCATGCCACCATAAAGGTGATTGAGGAACATTTCCTTGGTCAGCGTGGTGCCCTTGCGCAGCGAGAGCAGCTCCAGCATCTGGTATTCCTTGCCGGTCAAGTGCACGCGCTGGCCACCGACTTCGACCGTCTTGGCGTCGAGATTGACGATCAGGTCGCCGGTGATGATGACCGACTGGGCGTGACCCTTCGAACGGCGGACGATGGCGTGAATGCGTGCCACCAGCTCGTCCTTGTGGAACGGCTTGGTCATGTAGTCATCGGCGCCGAAGCCCAGGCCGCGCACCTTGTCCTCGATACCGGCCATGCCGGAGAGGATCAGGATCGGCGTCTTGACCTTGGACAGGCGCAAAGTACGCAGAACCTCGTAACCCGACATATCGGGCAGGTTCAGGTCGAGAAGGATGATGTCGTAGTCATAAAGCTTGCCGAGATCGACGCCTTCTTCGCCGAGATCGGTCGTGTAGACGTTGAAGCTTTCCGATTTGAGCATCAGTTCGATGCTCTGTGCGGTTGCACTGTCGTCTTCTATCAGCAGAACGCGCATTCAAATCCCCTTTTCTGCTGCCGGAACGTCTTCTCGGTCTAATCCATACCGGCCCAGTGCTACTGAATCGGAGGCTGCCATCGAATGGTTAACAAAACCTAATTTCGTATGGAAGACCATATCAGAAATTTTAACCGGCGCATACACCCTCTTGAATCCAATCATGAATCACACGGTCAACATCTTAACGCGCTGCATTAACAAGGTTGCCTAAGCGACTCCGGACACGACCCGATCACATTCACGGCGAAAACCAGAATCTTTACCGGGCTTTAAGTCTCGATGGGTATGATTAACGATGCCCGTAAACGAATGGTTACCGACGGACAAAAACTTTAAAAGTTTGTTTTCCATAGTCGGGAGTTCAGAACCGGTTCCGGCGCGGCACGGTCCATTTGGGCCGAAGTAGGCGAGTAGAAGTGCGTTTTTCGGTGTTCGGGAGTATCGGGTCATGAAGTCACGTGAGAACCTGGTCAGGCTCAAGCAGTTTCAGGTGAACGAAAAGCGCCGCCAGCTGATGCAGCTTGATTCGATGATCGCCGAGTTCGACCGCATGGCCAGCGAGCTCGAACTGCAGATCGTCGCCGAGGAAAAGAAGGCGGGGATCACCGATCTCAATCATTTCGCCTATCCGACCTTCGCCAAGGCCGCGCGGCAACGACGTGACAACCTGAAAAACTCCCAGCATGACCTGGCGCAACAGCGCGCCGCTGCCGAATCCTTACTCGCCGAAGCTGAAGCGGAGCTGTCCAAGGCGGAGGCTCTGGAGTCGCGCGATCGCAACACCCGCGACGCCGACGGCACCGGTCGCAGCGCGATGATCGGCTAAAAAGTCAATTTCTCCCGCACTTTGCCGCTGCTCGCGCGGCAGCGAGCCGTTTGGCGCCTCGAGCCATCCGCTCGGCCCAAGGCCCCTGCTAGGTCCTGAGTTCGGCCGGCTCTCCTTCGGCAGCCAATGATTGGGCACGCGAATCACGAATTTCGGGCGCATGGCGCTCCGCCCAGACACGGATCTGGTTGAGCAGATCGGCGAGGTTACGGCCGAGATCGGTCAGCTCGTACTCGACGCGCGGCGGTATGACCGGGAAGATCTCGCGCCGCACCAGCCCGTCGCGCTCCAGAATACGCAGTGTCTGCGTCAGCATCTTGGGCGTGATGCCCTCTACCTTGCGCTGCAGCTCGCCATAGCGCCGCCGGCCCGGCTTCAAGGCACCGACGACCAGATAGACCCATTTACTCGCCAGCATCTCGAGCACGGTGTGCGACATGCATTCGCGTCGGAAGGCGTCATAGCCGAACGGCGTGTCGGGGGCGCAATCACTATCCATGGGGTACCTATATATCATTGAGGTACATTCTAGACAAGCGAGTGATACTATCCAAATGATAGTGGCACATGCATCCACCCAAGGAGGACATTCTCATGCGTGCCATTACCCAGAACACTGTCGGCGGACCTGAAGTGCTCGAACTCGCCGAACAGCCGACACCACAGCCCAAGCCCGGCGAAGTGCTGATCCGCATCAAGGCTGCCGGCGTCAATCCGGTCGATGCCGCCGTGCGCGGCGGGTTCTACCCCCTTCTTGGCGAGCCGCCCTTCGTGCTCGGCTGGGACCTGTCAGGCACTGTCGAAGCGGTTGGCGCCGGCGCCAACGGCTTTGCAGCAGGCGACGAGGTCTTCGGCATGCCGCGCTTCCCGGCACAGGCCGGCACCTATGCCGAACTGGCGGCAGCACCGGCAAGCGAGATCGTGCACAAGCCCGAGGCGCTCGACCATGTCACGGCAGCCGCCCTCCCCCTCGCCGGCCTGACGGCCTGGCAAGGCCTGGTGACAGCAGGCAAGCTCAAGGCCAACGACCGTGTCCTGATCCAGGCGGCCGCCGGCGGCGTCGGCCACCTGGCCGTACAGATCGCCAAGGCGCGGGGCGCTTATGTCATTGCCACCGCGAGCCCCGGCAAGGTCGATTTCGTCCGCTCCCTCGGTGCCGACGAGGTGATCGACTACACCTCGGACGATTTCGTCGCCAAAGCCGGCCCGGTCGATCTCGTCTTTGAGGCGCTCGGCGGCGATCATCCTGAGAAGTCGCTGGAAGCGCTGAAGGACGGCGGCACGCTCGTCGTGCTGCTCGGCCTCAGCGACAAGGCCGCAGCAGAGGCTGCATCACGTGGCATCAGGGTCGAACGCATCTCGGTCCGGCCGGATGGCGATGGCCTGAAGGAACTGGCGAAACTGACGGAAACCGGCAAACTCAAGGTCCATGTCGCCAGGAGCTTCCCGCTCGACCAGGCCGGTGCCGCGCATGCCTTCCTGGCGACCAGACCAAAGGGCAAGGTCGTTCTGGCACTTTGAGAGCGACGCCTGAATTCCTGCAACAACGAGCCGGGCAATGCTGCCCGGCTTCTCCATCATCCGGACTTTCGCTATAGCTTGCCGATGCGCACGCTTTTGCCATTGATCCTGTTTGCAGCTTCGATCTGCTTCGCGCTCGGCATCGTGTTGCCGCTGATTCATGTCGATCGACTGTATTTCTTCGCCGATGAACCTTCGTTGATCGGCATGATCGCAGCATTGTGGCGTGGTGGCGATTGGCTGCTGGCGATTGTCGTCGCCATGTTTTCGGTGGTCTTTCCCGCGATGAAGCTCGGCCTGCTGCACAATGCGGCCTATGGCCAGGCAGCCGGCGCCGTCAGCATTCCCGGCTGGTTTCGGGCCCTGTCCAACTGGTCGATGCTCGACGTCATCCTCGTTGCGCTGGTGGTCTTCGCCGCCAAGACATCAGGCCTCGCCACGGCCTTCACCAAACCTGGTCTGTGGTTCTTCGCGGCATCGGTGATGCTGACTGCAACCGCTTCAACCGTCATAAAGAGGAAGCCACGGGACAGCGCACAGGCAGCTCATTGAGGCAATGCGTTTCAGGTAGCAATTCGGGGAAAGCTCAGCCCGAAAGCAAAAAGGGTGCGGCAAGCCGCACCCTTTTCTGTTGGTTGGCCGCAACGGCCGGTGTCAGTGGCGGTATTGCTGGATGCGCGTGGTGCGCAGGCCGGCAAGGCCGTATTCGTCAATGGAAGCCTGCCAGGACAGGAACTCCTCGGTCGTCAACTTGTAGCGTTGGCACGCTTCGTCAAGACTGAGCAGTCCTCCCCTGACCGCGGCGACCACTTCCGCCTTGCGGCGGATAACCCACCGGCGCGTGTTGGTCGGGGGCAGATCGGCAATCGTAAGCGGGCTGCCGTCCGGCCCGATAACATATTTGACACGCGGTCTAACCAGATCGGTCATCGTACTCTCTACTAAAAACTCAAAGACCCAATCACCTGTCACACTAGCGCCACAGCTTTAAAAATTGCCTAAGCGTACACTAAGAGCTAAGTAACGAACGTGAACAGAACGTTAGACTCTCAATCCGCAATTTAACCACCTGCTCAGTTGGCTGGTTTCTCGCCGAAAAAGGTGGGCCAGCGCGCTCCGGGTGGCACTGCGATGAGGCTTGACCTATATTGCAGCCATTGGCATGCAGCCGACCTATAGACAGCGGAACGCAATCCCGATGAACAGCCTGGACCTGCCCGGACGCCCCGAAGACACCCGCGTGGTTGTTGCCATGTCGGGCGGTGTCGATTCTTCAGTCGTGGCCGGCCTGCTGAAACAGGAAGGCTATGACGTCGTCGGCGTCACGCTGCAGCTCTACGACCATGGTGCCGCAACCCACCGCGCCGGCTCCTGCTGCGCCGGTCAGGACATCGCCGACGCTCGCCGCGTCTCCGAGACGCTCGGCATTCCACATTACGTGCTCGACTATGAAGAGCGCTTCCGCAAGGCCGTCATCGACCCCTTCGCCGAAAGCTATGTCGCGGGCGAGACGCCGATCCCCTGCGTTTCGTGCAACCAGACGGTCAAGTTCGCCGACCTGCTCGCCACCGCGCGCGAGCTCGGCGCCGATGCGCTCGCCACCGGCCACTACATCCGCTCCAAGCAGAACGGTGCCCACCGCTCCCTGTACCGCCCCGTCGACGCCGATCGCGACCAGAGCTATTTCCTGTTCGCCACCACCCAGGAGCAGATCGACTATCTGCGTTTTCCCCTTGGCGGCATGTCCAAGCCAGACGTGCGCGCCGCTGCCGAGCGCATGGGCCTGACGGTTGCCGCCAAGCAGGACAGCCAGGACATCTGCTTTGTGCCGCAGGGCAAATATTCCGACATCATCGCCAAGCTCAGGCCTTCGGCCGCCAATCCCGGCGACATCGTCCATATCGACGGCCGTGTGCTTGGCCGCCATGAAGGCATCCTGCGCTATACCATCGGCCAGCGCCGCGGCATCGGCATCGCCTCGGGCGAGCCGCTTTATGTCGTCCATATCGACGCCGAGCGCGCGCGCGTCGTCGTCGGCCCGCGCGAGGCGCTGGAGACGCACAAGATCTTTCTGCGCGGCATGAACTGGCTCGGCGACGGCGCCCTCTCGGCGGTGCCGGCTGGCGGACTCGAGCTTTATGCCAAGGTGCGCTCGTCGCGCCCCCCCCGCCCCGTCGTACTGCATCACAAGGGCGGCGCCACCTGGGTCGAGCTTGTCGACGGCGAGTCGGGCATAGCACCGGGCCAGGCCTGCGTGCTCTATTCAGACGAAGGCAACGAGGCGCGCGTCTTCGGCGGCGGCTTCATCGAGCGTTCCGAGCGCCATGCCGACGCCGAGGCGATGCTGTCGCGGCTGGCTGCAACGCCGGGTTCGATCGCGGCGGAATGAGCCCACCTCGATGGCGCTGGCGTATCTGAAACGCTGGGCAAAGAGGCTCACCTGCACGGTAATCGCGGCCTATCTCGCTTTTTTTAGCCGTGAGGTGCCTTGGCTTCCCAAGCTGATCGTGATCGGCATCGCCATAGGTACCCTAATCGCAGGGAAGATGCTGAGCGACACGATCTCAACCGATGTGCCCGGCCGGATCCTGAGTTTGGCCAGCATCATTGTCGCGATCGCCACGATGCATAAACTCACGCCACCCAAACTGATGAGCGGATTCCGTTCTCGCGCCGACGGACCGGTCATCCAGTCGTATGTCTCCGCCTACTTTGAGTGCCTCGCCGTGATCGCCGTGCTTTCCATCTTGTTTGTTACGTGGTGGGCGGTCACAGAATGACCATTCAGTCCGGCAACCAGCCCGGCGGCATGCTGGAAGCAGCCAAGCGCTGGGCGCGGCTTCTGAAGCGCGATGTCGTGGCGCTCTATCTTGCGGCGCGCAGCCCGCTGACGCCATGGTTTGCCCGCGTGGCGGCTGCCTGCGTCGCCGCCTATGCGCTCAGCCCTGTCGATCTCATTCCCGACTTCGTGCCGGTGCTCGGCTATCTCGACGACCTGCTGATCGTGCCCCTGGGCATCTGGCTGGTGATCGGCATGATTCCGCCCGAACTGATGGCTCGCTTCCGTGCCGAGGCAACCGAAATCACCGCCCGGCCGCGCAGCATGGCCGGCCTCGCCTTCGTCATCGTGGTGTGGCTGGCAGCGCTTGCGCTTGTCGGCTGGTGGCTGCTGCGAAGGGAATAAGGGACAGACTGCGCCAATGGCGCGCAACCCTTTGTTGGCCTACTCCATTACTCCCACAAAGGTCAGTCGTGCGTGACCGTGCCTGCCGTGAGAATCCTGAGCACGCCAAGCGCTTCCTCGGCGCCGGTGCGCGGCTCTTCGCGCGTCTGGATGCAGTGGATGAAGTGCTCGAGCTCGCGCGTCAGCGGCATGGCGTTCTCGATCGGAATGTAGGTCGGCTCGTTCATCGTCGACGTCCACTGCCCCTCGTCCTGCCAAACGGCGTGGCGATAGAGCGCCAGTTTGCGCTCCTGCGGCTCGACGTCGTCGAACACCGCCATGCCCTTGGTGCCGACGACGGTCAGCCGGCGCTCGCGGTAAGGGTTGAGCCGCGAGGCGAACAGGTGCCCGCGCAGGCCGTTGGGGAAGCGCATGTGCAGATGGGCGAAATCGCTGAGGTGGTTGAGCACGGCAGCCCCCTCGCCGCGCACCTCGATCGGCGCCGTGCCGGTGATCGCCAGGATCATCGACAAATCATGCGGCGCCAGATCCCACAGCGCGTCGTTCTCGGCGTGGAACTTGCCGAGACCGAGACGGTGCGAGTGGATGTAGCCGACATCGCCGAGCTCGCCCCTGTCGACAAGCGCCTTGAGCCCTTCGAAGGCCGGGTGAAAACGCAGCACGTGGCCAGTCATGAAGACGCGGCCATTGTCGCGCGCGGCCTTCACGGCGCGCTCGGCATCAGGCACGGTTAGCGCGATCGGCTTTTCGACCAGCACGTCCTTGCCGGCCTCGACGGCACGCACGGCAAAGTCGGCGTGGAACTGCGGCGGCAACGCCATGACGATCGCATCAACATCGTCGCGGGCGAACAATTCGTCTGGGGTCAGCGCGATGCAGCCATGTTCGCCGGCAAAGCGTTCGGCCCGCGCCGAATCGACGTCGGAAACGGCATGGAGGGCGCCAAGCGACTTCAGGGTGCGGATGTGGTTACCGCCCCAATAGCCGCATCCAAGGACTGCAATACGCGGTTTCATCAGGCTCTTTCCAAGGAGAATTATGCCGGCAGACATAGTCCCGGCACCTCGCCAACTCAACCCCGCGCGTTGCGCCATAAGCGCCCGACGCGTCCGCGAAGGCGGTGGAATGGCGCTTTCGGCGAGTTGCCCAAGGGTCAGCCGATGCGTCAGACATTTATCCTGAAACGCCCGATCTCACTGCTTGACAGGCTCGCCATCGAGACATTATATCCGCCCAACCTTGGCGAACGCATCGACGCCTGCCTCTCACAGAGACAGTGATCTCGGGCCTTCTCCAACCCTGGCGGGATAGCTCAGTTGGTTAGAGCACGGGAATCATAATCCTGGGGTCGGTGGTTCGAATCCACTTCCCGCTACCACTTCCTCACCTCAAGACAGCATGCAGCCGGCGTAGCAGATGCCGCTTTCGGGGTTCGTCCCCACGAGCGCTCGTCGTCGTTGAGGCATTTTGCTGCCTGCCAGACGCGCCTCATTGACGCGCGGCGCCGGGAAGCTCGGCGCCGCAGAGATGGATGTTGGACGCTCGATCAGGCGGCGCGGGCCTGACCGATGACCTGGGCCTTGTCGGCCAGCGCCTTGGTCGCATCGACGGTTTCCTCAGCGGCGTACCAGTAGCGTTGCTTGAGCTCGATATTGAACAGCACGCCCTCGGGGAAGCTGCATTCGGCCATCAGCGTTTCCCAGGGGATGTCGCCCCAACCGACCGGCAGGTGCAGGTCGCCATGGCCGTAGGCGAGGCGCTCACCCTCGGTAAACATCCAGATGTCGTCCTGGCGGCCGAAGCTGTCATGCATGTGGAGATGGCGGGCATACGGCGCCAGCGCCTTGATCTCCCCGACGAAATCATCGCGGCGGCCGTCGAAGTCGAGCTTGAGATAGGCGTGGCTGAAGTCGAGGGTCGCGACGACATTGGGGTGGGCGATGGCCTCCAGTTCGCGGGCGAGGCGCGACGGCGACGAAGCATGGATCTTGCCGTCATAGCCTGCAAACAGCGTCTCGACGCAGAGAAAAAGGCCGTGCTGGCGGGCGATCTCGCCAGCCTTGGCCAGCCATTCGCGCTGGCGGCCATAGGCGGCCTCGATGCCATGGCCCTGCTGCAGCGGTGTCAGGCCGGAGTGCATGACATAGTTTTCGGCGCCGACCTCAGCCGCTATTTCAAGCGAGGCCTCGAGCACCTCGAGGTGGCGCGGCAAGCGAAATGCCTCGTCCATGAAGTTGATCGCCAGCGGGCCATGTACCGAGAAGCCGACGTCGCGGCCGGCAGTGGCGCGCTTCAGCGCCTCGAGCTGCGGCCTGCGGATCCTGCCACCGACCACGAGGTCCATGTCATATGTGGGCAGCTCGATCGACTCGACGCCCAAGGCTTCAATCATGTCGAGCTCGTCGCTGAAGTCGGAAAGGTCGTCGGCGCGCTTGTGCGCTGAAATGCCGGTGCCGGCGGTGCCATTGGCAAGCATGGTCTGTTCCTCGTCTTGGAGAATGGCGGGGCATCGCCCCTCGGGTGAAAACCGTGGGCAGACTGGTCCGGCTACGTGTCAGCCGTTTTGCGTGAGCGTGACGCTTTGCTGACAGTGCACGGGCGCCATCGGCCATGGACATTGGCCGGCAAATGTCATTGAATCGTCATCGCAACGTCATGAACGGGTACCGCGATGCGACGCTTCCTGCAGGTGCTGTTGATGCTGTCGGCCGCGTTTCCGCCGATGTCGGCCGCTCTCGCGGGCGAGCTCAGTTCGGGCGAAATCCGCAACGAACTCGTCGGCCGTTCGATCTCGTGGTGGGAACAGGGCGGCTGGTTCAGTGGCCAGATGATGCTTTTGCCCGACGGCCGCGCCGAGATCAGCATCGATGCGCCGAAGCGGGCCGGCGATAGCGGCCGCTGGATGGTGCGCGGCGACCAGCTCTGTACCGTCTGGGGCGATTTCCGCTCCGGCCTGGAGAAATGCTACTCGCTCCAGCGCGGCGCGGCCGGCCGCTTCGAGACCAGCGGCGGCAACGTCTTCGAAGTCAGGGAAGCCGGCGTCTGACAGACTGCGTTCTTGGATGAGAGCAGCTGCGCGGCCGCCATTCCACGCTGTCGTTGATTGTCGTCATTCTGTCACCGGATCAAGACGTGCCTGTCATCCCGTCAGGGTACGGGCTGCAGCGAGCATTGTGCTCGCACCAGCTTCCTGAGGGAGACGACGGATGAAACGACTGTTCCTGCTTGCAACTGCGGCAAGCGCCATTGCGACGGCCGCCGGTGCGGCCGAGCGCACCAAATTCGATTTCTGGTACGGCCTGACCGGCGACCTCGGTGAGGTCGTAGCCAAGCACTGCCAGCTGTTCAATGAATCGCAGGACAAGTACGAGGCGGTCTGCACCGGTCAGGGCGGCTACGACAAGGCCGAGCAGAACACGATCGCCGCTTATCGCGCCAAGCAGCAGCCGACGATCGTCCAGATCTATGACGCCGGTACCGTCAACTTCATGCTGTCGGGCGCCATCTATCCGGCCAACAAGTTCACCGAAGAGCACAAGCTCGACATCGACTGGAAGGGCTACTTCCCCGGCATCGCCAACTATTACGCCACCTCCGGCGGCGACATGTGGTCGTTCCCCTACAATTCGTCGACGGCCGTGTTCTACTGGAACAAGGATGCCTGGGCGAAGATCAACAAGACCAGCGCCCCCCAGACCTGGGCCGAACTCGGCGAAGACCTGAAGGCCATGAAGGCCGCCGGCGTCGAGTGCGGCTTCGCCTTCGACTTCGACACCTGGATGAACCTCGAGCAGTTCTCCGCCACCAACAACCTGCCCGTTGCCTCTATGGACAACGGTTATGGCGGCCTCGGCGCCGAGCTGGTCTTCAACAAGACCGCCTTCGTCGACCATATGAAGGACTTCAAGAGCTGGCTCGACGCCGGCTACGCCAAGATCCAGACCACCCAGGTCGGCAAGAACCTGGTGCAGTCCTTCGCCGACGGCAGCTGCGCCTCGACAATCACCTCGATCGCCAACCACGGTACGGTCAAGAACACCCAGGTCGCCGGTCTCAACTGGGACGTGGCGATGCTGCCGGTGATCGATGCCACCAAGCGCACCAACTCGCTGGTCGGCGGCGCCTCGCTGTGGCTGATGCAGGGCAAGACGGACAAGGAATACGAAGCTGCCGCCGCATTCCTGAAATATGTGACGGCTGCCGACACCGGCGAGAAATACATCGCCGAGAACACCGGCTACATCCCTGTTACCACCAAGGGATTCGACCTGCTCAAGCAGGAAGGCTTCTACAGCGACCCCAAGCATACCGGCCGTGAGGTCGCCATCGCCTCGCTGACCGCTTCCGACGTCGGCCCGCTGTCGCGCGGCATCCGCCTCGGCAACTTCACCTCGATCCGCGCCGAAGTCCGCGCCGAACTCGAGGCCGCCTTCACCGGCCAGAAGGACATGCAGACGGCCCTCGACGCGGCCGTCGAACGCGGCAACCAGATCCTGCGCCGCTACGAGCAGACCTACAAGGGCGCTGCCCTGCCCTGATCCTCAGGCTCGGGGTCAGTCGGGCGCCGCTCTCCGCGGCGCCCATTTTTCAGCATAGCGGACCGGGAGACGTTGCTTGGAAAAGCGCGCCACTTTCTCCAACCTGTGGCTGGCGGCAGCCTTCATCGCGCCGCAGATGCTGCTCATCTTCGTCTTCTTCTACTGGCCTTCGGGCGAGGCGCTCTACTGGGCGGTCACACTCGAGCCGCCATTCGGCGGCAGCAACGACTGGGTCGGCCTGCTCAATTTCCAGACCGTCTTCGCCGATCCCAAATATTGGAGCTCGGTGCGGATATCGCTCGCCTTTGCCGGCATAGCCACCGCGCTGTCGTTGGTCATCGCCGTTATCCTCGCGCTGTTCGTCGACAGACGGTTGCCCGGACACCAGGTCTACAAGTTCACCTTCTTCCTGCCCTACGCGCTGGCAGCACCCGCCGTCGGCCTTGCCTTCCGCTTCATCTTCTCGCCGGATGCGGGCTTCGTCTCGGCCATCAACCGGGTCTTTCCCGACATCTGGAATCCCGCGCTCGATGGCTATGACGCCTTTGCCCTGATTGTCTTTGCCCAGAGCTGGAAGATGGTCGGCTACAACTTCATTTTCTTCCTGGCCGCACTCCAGTCGATACCGCGCTCGGTGATCGAGGCTTGCGCCATGGACGGCGCCGGCGTGATGCGCCGTATGCGCGACGTGCAATTGCCGCTGATCGCGCCGACGCTGTTCTTCCTGATCGTCATCAACATCACCGACAGCTTCGTCGACAGCTTCGGCATCGTCGACATCACCACCGGCGGCGGCCCGGCCCGCGCGACCGACCTGATGGTCTACAAGATCTATGCCGACGGCTTTCAGGGCAAGGACTACTCGCTCGCTGCCGCCCAGTCGATCGTGCTGATGCTGCTGGTCATCGCCCTCACTGTCATCCAGTTCCGCTACGTCGAGCGGCGCATCCACTACAGCTGACCGGAGCGCCAACCGTGATCGAACGTACTCCCATCCTCGACTTCGCCACCCACGCGCTGCTGATCTTCAGCCTGGTCGCACTGCTGATCCCGCTGTGGATCGTGTTCGTGGCGGCGAGCCACGACTTTCACACCGTCAACCAGGTGCCGATGCCGCTCTGGCCCGGCGGCCACCTGTTCGAGAATCTGTCCGCCGCCTGGGAGCGGGGTAACTTCGACCGGGTGATGCTGAATTCGCTGATCGTCGCAGGCGGCGTCACCATCGGCAAGATCTCCATCTCGGCGATCTCGGCCTTCTCGATCGTCTACTTCAACTACCGCCTGCGCATGGTTTTCTTCTGGCTGATCTTCATCACCCTGATGCTGCCGCTGGAGGTGCGCATCGTGCCGACCTACGCGGTTGCAGCCGATGCGCTGAGGCCGTTCCAGTCGATGCTCGATTTCGTCGGCATCAGCGTCAATCTGCCGGAGTGGAACCTGCTCAACTCCTATTCGGGTCTGATCCTGCCGCTGATTGCCACCGCCACCGGCACGTTCCTCTACCGCCAGTTCTTCCTCACCGTGCCCGACGAGTTGACCGAAGCCGCCAAGATGGACGGCGCAGGCCCGGTACGCTTCTTCTTCGAGGTGCTGTTGCCACTGTCGCGAACCAACATGGCAGCGCTCGCCACCATCATGTTCGTGTGGTCTTGGAACCAATATCTCTGGCCGCTGCTCGTCGTCACCGACCACCAGAACTACGCCACCGCCACCATGCAGTTGCAGAAGGTCGTGCCCGGTCCGTTGTTTGGCGAGCCGCCGGTCTGGAACATCGCCATGGCGGCCAACCTGATCGTCCTGGCCCCGCCGGTGCTGGTGACCATTCTTCTGCAGCGCTGGTTCGTGCGCGGCCTCATCCAGACCGACAAGTAAGGAGACCAGACCATGGCCCAGATCGCCATTCGCGGCGTGCGCAAGACCTACGGCAAGAACGAGGTCGTGCACGGCATCGACCTAGACATCTCCAGCGGAGAGCTGGTCGTCATCCTCGGCCCGTCCGGTTGCGGCAAGTCCACGCTGCTGCGTATGGTCGCCGGACTTGAAGCGATCTCCGACGGGGACATCTCGATCGCGGGCAAGATCGTCAACAAGCTCGAGCCGCGCGAACGCGGCTGCGCCATGGTGTTCCAGAACTACGCGCTCTATCCCCACATGACGGTCGCTGACAACATCGGCTACGCGCTCAAGATCGCCGGTATCTCGAAGGCCGACCGCCGCGAGCGTGTGAAGGCGGTGGCGACATCGCTCGGCCTTGGCGAGTTCCTTGACCGCAAGCCGGGCCAGCTGTCCGGTGGCCAGCGCCAGCGCGTGGCCATGGGCCGGGCGATGATCCGCGAACCCAAGGTGTTCCTCTACGACGAACCGCTGTCGAACCTTGACGCGCGGCTGCGCGTGGCGATGCGCGTCGAGATCCGCAAGCTGCACCAGCGCCTGGGCGCAACCACCCTGTTCGTCACCCACGACCAGATCGAGGCGATGACCTTGGCCGACCGCATCGTTGTCATGAACAAGGGCGTCATCGAGCAGGTCGGCGCGCCTGTGGAAATCTACCAGCGCCCGGCGACAACCTATGTCGCCGGCTTCATCGGCACGCCCGGTCTCAACCTGCTGCCCGGCACCATCGATCCGGCCAAGGGCATCATCACGCTCGAGGACGGGCAGGAACTGGCCTATGACCGTGGCCGCTGGCCCGCGGCGGTTCTTGGGCCGATCACCGCCGGCTTCCGCGCCGAGGCAGTGGAACTCGGCTCGGGCGGACTGTCGGGAACCTACGAATTCTCGGAAGAACTCGGCGCCGCCCAACTGGTCCACGGTACGGTGGCGAAGTCGATCGTCATCGCCCACATCGTCGGCAGCAGCCGGCGCAAGGCGGGAGAGCCGCTGTCGTTCCGGGTCGCGCCGCAGCATCTCCAGCTGTTTGACCAGCGCAGCGGCCGCCGGTTGAGCGGCGAAAAGAGCCCTGAAGTTTCGCTGGACGCCGCGTCCGACATCGTTGCCGAGCGACCGATGCTGATGCCCGCCTGACAGGTGAGAACGACGAAGCCATTGAGCCCAAGCCATTGGCTTGACTTGTGCCTCTGTGAGGCCGGCCCCGCCCCCTCTCGCCAGGCCCTTTTGCTTGGACTTACGGATGCGCGTATCCAACTTCCGCTACCGGTTCCTCACTTTGAGACGGCATGCGGCCGGCGAAGCAGACCTTCCTGCTAGCCCGTCATCTGCTGGATGATCCATTTCCTGAAGGCGATCACGCCTGGGCTTCGCCTTTGTGCCGGCGACGTCACCAGGTGGTACTGCAGGTCCGACGGGATGATCTCGTCGAAGCATTTGACCAGCCGCCCCGCGGCGAGGTCGTCGGCGACAAGCGAGGACCGTACCAACGCCAGCCCAGCATCCTGCCGGCACGCCGCGATCATGTCGGAGAATGTCGGGAAGCTCGGCCCGGCCTGAAAATCGAACGGTCCCTCCACGCCGTCGACAGCAGGAAACTGCCCCTTCCCGTCGTAGATCTGCCCATGCCAGCGCTCCCAATCCAGCACCGTGTGCCGGGCGCCTTCATAGCGCAGCAAGGGTGCCGCGCGCAGTGCCTGGCGACTGGGCAGAGCCCTGGCAACGGCCGGTGACGAGACGGCGAATTCGTAGTCCTCGGTAAGGCGGAAGGCTTCGGTGCCCGGCAGTGTCCCCGCCAGACAGATCGCAACGCCGATTTTGTCGATGTCGAAGCGGGCGCGCCGGTATTCGATGGTCACGCTGACGTCGATCTCTGGGTGGGCGACGCAGAAGCCGCCGAGCCGCGGCTGCAACCACTGGCTGGCGAATTCCGGTGTCGTCGAGATGCTGAGCTGTTCGCTCCGGAGGCTCGGGCGCGCCGTCTCCAGCACCGCCTCCAGCGCCGACAGCGCCGCGACGATATCAGGTATCGCCTTGTCGGCCAGGACTGTCAGCTCGACACCCTTCCTGCTGCGCACGAACAGCGGCGTGCCCAGCCAGGCTTCAAGCTGCGCGATCTGATGGCTGATGGCCGTCTGGGTCAGCCCGAGCTCCTCGCCCGCTTTGGTGAAGCTGCGTGTGCGCGCCACCGCTGCCATGGCGCGGAGCGTCTGCAGCGGCGGCAGGCGGGAGCCCTGTTTCATGAAATTCCTTCATGCCAAGAGTGACGGTACTTCATTGTACCCGACGCATGGCGGCATGCAAATCGTGGAGAGCTATGAAACAGCTGCCGGTCGTTTCTATGAAGAAAATCTCTGATACAGTCAGGCGCGTGTTGCGGCGCTTTCGCCGCCATGGTCGCCCGTCTTCTCTCCCGAGTTACCTCCAGCGCGACATCGGCCAGCCGCACAAGCCTGATCGGCCACGCCATTGGGCCGACTTAACGCCCGACGGCTTGTCCCATCGCATGATCGAGCAGTCTCAATGGGTGATCAGCAGCGGCGAGATCGAGTTCGCGATGGTCTGGAACGCCGCCTTCAGCTCGGCGATGTTCTTGGTCGGGAAGTAGTAGCCCGGACCCGTCGCGCAGGTGCTGTAGAGATCGCGATTGGCCGGGGTGTCGGCACCCAGCACCACCGTGTAGACGACGACATCCTGCTTCTTCAAATCGGCACAAACGGTCTTCGTCGCCTCGTTGACCTTGCTGAGCGCACCGCTACGACTGGTCGAGCCCATGCGCCCCGTGTCGAGGTAACTGTAGGCGCCGTAGTCCGACTTGTTGATGGCTTCCGAAGACGCGCCGAAGACGTTGTTTTCGCCGTCGGTGAAGACGACGACAACCTTGGTGGTATCGGGCGCCTTGAAGGCATCGCCCTCGGTGAACGGCGCGCCCGGCGAAAGCACGCGATACCCCCAGGCGAGGCCCTCGGACACGTTGGTCCCCGAACCGTACCAGAAGTTCATGTTGTCGAGCTCGCCCTTGGTCTTCTTGACCGGATCGCCGCCAATCTTGGCGAGGTCCTCGGTCAACGGGACCACAGGCGTCGCGCAGCCATAATTCGGGCCGTTGGTGTCGTTCGGGGTTTCCTTGAGAATGGAACTGTCCCGAATTGTCTTGTCCCGATACTTGTCCCAGGATTGCTGCTTTGCGCGGTCGGTGTCATTCTTGCCGACCAACTTCTCGTTCAGATAGCTGTTGTTGTATTTGTTGCCATTGTTGCCGGTCTTGACGGCGTCGCCCGGCTCGTCGGGCGCAAAATAGGGCACGAACAAGGTTTCCGGAATGCTCAGGTCGGGCGGCGTGTCGTCAAGCGCATAGCTGCCACTGCGGGCTTCGACACAACCCTTCCATTCACCGGTCGGGCCGCTCTTCCAGTTGTCCTTCAGGTACTTGAAGAGCTTCCAATGGCCAATGCGATTCTTTGGGTCGTAGTTGTTGAAGTTCTTGCCGTTCCACGACTTGTCATCCAGCGGGATGAGCTCCCTGGTATCGATCCACGACTGACTGAAACCCTTGTCGCTCTTGATGTTCACGGCAGTCACGAACGGCACCAGTGCTGCCCGAATCTGGCGCTCAGGCCGGTCGGCCTTGACCTTCTGCAAGGTCCTGATGATCTCCTTGGAGCCCTCGATCAGCGCCGCCATGTTGGCCGCGCCCATCGAGCCGGTGTTGTCGAGCACCAGCGCGACTTCGAGCTTGGAATTCGATTCAAACGCATTGGCCGTGGCGGCGACGGCCGAGCTCTGTCCGAAGATGAAGGAGAAGTTCAACTTGATGTTGGAATCGGCGGTGGCGGTGGTCTTTATTTCGTTGACAGTCTGCTCAACGAAGAGCTTGGCCTTGGCGTTGACCAGCGCCGGCTTGTTGGCAACGTTGGCGGCAAAGAAAGCGTCAAAGGTGGCCTGGCGAGTGCCGGTCTGATCGCTCAGTCGCGACGCCGCCAGCACCGCAGAATCGAGCGCGTTCTGCAGGTCCGATCTGGCCTTCATCAGATTGGCGATATCGAGCGCGAAGCCGACGGCGGCCAACAGCACAGGCAGCAAGATCGCGAACATCATCGCGAAATTACCGCTTCTCGACAGCCAGAAGCGTTTGAGCACGACAGCCTCCCCGAAATCCCGCAGAGGCTTTTGCATACAAACAATTTAAATTGAGTTTAGCGGATTTCATACAACCGCAAGATGGCCTGCATGGCACTCAGAGGTCTCCCGCAGCGTCAATTTCCTTGCCGTCACGATAGGCCACGCCAGTCCCCAAGGACTGCGGCTGCAAACCAAGCATCGGCAGGACGCGCCGGAGGATGGCGCCGCCAAGTGGAACGGCATTCCACCCTGAAGTCCTGAAGCCGTATGTCTCGGGCAGACCCTTGGGTTCATCCAGGATCGTCAGCAAAAGGTATCTCGGCTTGTCGGCCGGAACCACGGCCATGAACGAGGTCATCACCAGGTCCTCGACGTATCGGCCGTTGACGACCTTCTCCGCCGTGCCCGTCTTGCCACCGACGAGATAGCCTGCGACGGCTCCGTTCCTGGCGGAACCGACCTCGGCGTTGTAGCGCAGCAGGTAACGCATGGCGTCCGCCGTGGCAGGCGAGACGAGCCCCGAGCCGACGACGCGGCCGGCGACCGGGGCGCCCTTGATGAAGGTCGGGGTGATCAGGCGGCCGCCATTGACCAGCGCTGCGATGCCCATGCTTGCCTGCAATGGCGTCACCGCAATGCCATGACCGAACGAGACGGTTGCCGTCGTCACATCGCTCCAGCTTCGCGGCAGGATCGGGGCGGCGCTCTCCGGCAGTTCGGTGCGCAGTCGCGACATCAGGCCGAAGCGCGTGAGGTAGGCCCGCTGCGCTTCACCGCCCAAGGTCATGGCAATCCTCGCCGTCGATATGTTTGAGGAGTAGATGAAGACCTCCGGGATGGTCAGCATGCGGTACTTGCCGCGATAATCGTGGATCATCTGCCGCCCGAACTGCAGCGGCTTGCGCGCATCGATGACCGACTTCAGCGTGAACTGTCCGGAATCGAGCGCCATCGCAGTTGTCAGCGCCTTGAATGTCGAGCCCATTTCGAACGCGCCGGCACTGATGCGGTTGAGCCGCTCGGGCTTCAGCGCATCGATGGGCACGTTGGGGTCGAAATCGGGAAACGAGGCCAGCGCCAGCACCTCGCCATTGTCGACGTCGAGCAGCAGGCCGGCACCTGCCTTGGCCTTGAAGCGTGCCATCGCCTTGAGGGTTTCGTCGGCAAGGGCGTGCTGGACGCGGACATCGATCGTCAGAGCTACCGGCTCCAGCTTCCTGGCATCGCCGGCCATGCCGGCGAGATTGAGCTCCTGCAGACCCTGACCGTCGATCCACTTCTCGATACCCGAGATGCCTATGTTGTCGAGATCGACTGCGCCGAGCACATGAGCGGCCAGCGGACCGTTGGGATGTCGAGGGCCGCGGCATAGACGAAGGGCTTGAACGCCGATCCCGGCTGCCGATAGGCCTGCGTGGCGCGGTTGAACTCCGACTGGGCAAAGGAGAACCCGCCGACGCTCGCCAGCACCCGGCCGGTGTGCGGATCCATCGAGACGAGCGCGCCCTGCACTTCCGGCACCTGCCGCAGTACATAGCCGTCGTGCTGCTTCTCAACATAAACGACATCCCCGGCCGCAAGCGCGCCTGCCGATGTCTTGCCCGCCTTTGGGCGCCTCAGTGCCCAGCGCATCGACTGGGTGCTGATGTGGGCGATTTCTCGCGCCTGCCGGCTGCCTGAAGCCTGGCGAAGGCCAATCCTGATGCCCTCGTCGGCCGCGCCTAGCACAACCGCCAGGCGCCATTCCGGCACGTCGGCCAGTGGCACGATGCCATCAAGTGCTTGTTGCCAATCGCCATCGGTCGCGATGCGGGTCACCGGTCCGCGAAAGCCCCTGCCCTGATCATAGTTTACGAGCCCGCGCCGCAGCGCTCTGACCGCTGCTGCCTGCAGCTTGGGATCGAGCGTCGTGCGCACGGCGAGGCCGGCGGTGTAGAGCGCAGCGTCGCCATACTGCTCGGCGATCTGTCTGCGCACCGCCTCGGTGAAGTAACTGGCATCAGCAACCAACAGGTTCGGTGCGCGCGTCTTCGTACCGAGCGGCAAGGCCGCCGCAGCGCGCGCTTCATTCCGGTCGACAAATCCGTTGCGCAGCATCTGGCCGATCACCCAGTTGCGTCGTTCGACGGCTCGCTCGGCGTTGAGATAGGGATTGTAGTTGTTCGGCCCCTTGGGCAGCGCGGCAAGATAAGCCGCCTCCGCAACCGAAAGATCGCCGACCGGCTTGTCGAAATAGGTCAGTGCCGCCTCGGCGATGCCATAGGCGCCGAGCCCAAAATAGACGTCGTTGAAATAGAGCTCGAGGATCTCGTCCTTGGAAAAGGCGCGTTCGATGCGAACGGACAGAACCGCCTCGCGGACCTTGCGTTCCAGCGTGCGGTCCGAGGAGAGCAATAGATTCTTGGCGATCTGCTGGGTGATCGTCGATCCGCCGATCATGCGCTGACCAGAACCGAAGTTGGCCATGTTGGCCCAGACCGCGTTGACGAGCCCGGACATGTCGATGCCGGAATGGCTGTAGAAGCCCTTGTCTTCCGCCGACAGGAACGCCTGCCGGACACGATCGGGCACGGCGGCGATCGGCAGGAAAAGCCGCCGCTCGCGCGCATATTCCGCAAGCAATGCGCCATCATAGGCATAGACCCGGGTCATGACAGCCGGCTCCCAATCCGCCAGTTCGCGGTAGTCGGGCAGATCCCTGGTGATGTCGGCGACCAGCAAAGCCAGGCTGCAGGCGGCCGCAAGCCCGGTCAGGACGAGGAATGAGAACAGATGGCTGATGAATTTCATGATGGGCAGCTTGTCAGTTGGAAGCAGGCCCCAGGAAAATGGGCGAACGACTACAGCTCACAGGCTCCACCCCAGCCCGCGAACAGGTCATAACCTGCAGGTTTTGTTCGATAACGGCCGCAAACTGGCAAAATCCCGTGACCTCGACAAACACTCAATATTTTGGTTACCCATGAGAAAAATATGGGCATAGGACCAAAACCACGTGGAAACGTCGCAATTGCCGCTGAACGCGCTGCGAGCCTTCGAGGCTTCGGCGCGCCATTGCAGCTTCACCCGGGCCGGCATGGAGCTGTTCGTGTCGCAGACCGCAGTCAGCCATCACGTGAAGTCGCTCGAGGACCTGCTCGGGGTGAAACTGTTCCGTCGGCTGCCGAGGGGACTGGCGCTGACCGACGAGGGCGCGGCCCTGGCGCCTGTGCTGACAGACGCCTTCCGGCGCGTCACCGCGACGATGAGCCGGTTCGAGGAGGGGCACTTCCACGAAGTGGTGACTGTCGGCGTGGTCGCGACCTTCGCCGTCGGCTGGCTGATGGAACGACTGCCGGCGTTCCACCAGGCGCACCCCTATCTCGACCTCAGGATCATGACCAACAACAACCGTGTCGACCTCGCCGGCGACGGTCTCGACCTGGCGATCCGCTTTGGCGACGGCTCATGGCGTGGAACCGAGGCGATGCAGCTGATTGCCTCGCCATTGTCGCCGGTCTGCTCGCCCGTGATGGCGGCGCGGCTGACACAGCCGGCGGACCTCGCGCGCGTCGAGCTGTTGCGCTCCTATCGCGCCGACGAATGGACGCGCTGGTTCGAGGCGGCAGGTGCGCCGCAGCCGGTGTTGCGCGGTATGATGTTCGATTCGTCGCTGGCCCTTGCCGAGGCTGCTGCCCGCGGCGTCGGCGTAGCCCTGGTGCCGATCAACATGTTCGAGCGCAATCTCGACGACGGCCGCCTCGTCCAGCCGTTCGAGACGACGGTTTCAACCGGCGACTACTGGCTCACCCGGTTGAAATCCCACCCGGTGACAGCTGGAATGCAGGCCTTCGAGAACTGGTTGCTGCAGCAGTTCGGCGCTCCGGGCGCAGCCTGACCCTTACCCCGAGGCAGCGGCCAGCTGCCGCCGGAGCAACAAAAAGCGGCGCAGCGACCCGCCAGGAGCGCCGCGCCTGCGGTGCCCAGACCTTAAGCTATCGCATATCCGTCACGGCAAAGGCCGTTGAGCTCGGCCAGCGACATGGCGTCGAGGTCGAGCGCGGTCAGCAGGTCGTTCTCGGCAGTAAAGTCGCGGCCATACATGGCCGAGAAGATGCGCACGCCGGCTTCGTGCAGCTCGGCGGGGTAGCCTGCCAGACGGCCGATCTTGGCGGTCATGACCAGGCCGAAAGGCACGTCTTCGGTAACATAGCGGCTGTCGGCAGTGGTCGGGCCCTGGCCGCCATTGCCGGCCTCGTGCATCTCCTGGTTCATCTCAGAGATCGAGCTCATCGGCACGTGGAAAGACAGGTGGAAGTGCTGGAAGATGTTGCGCACTTCGAGGCCGAGCTTGGTGGCAATGGCGATGCGTTCCTCGTCGAGCTGCTCGAGCAGGCGGCCGACATTCGGCGTCACGTTCTGGCCCTGGCTCCAGGTTTCACCGCGCTCCATGCGCGTCATGTTGCCGAGCGCGATGCCCATGTGGTTCTGCGGGTTGAGGTTGGACAGCGCGATCGCCATCAGGCTGCCGCGGTCGACGAAGCGGTCGCCGAACAGCGTCTGGCAGACGGCAAGGCCGTCGGCGCTGCGCGATGCCGGAACGGTGGCGAGATCGACCTTCTTGCGCACGGTGTTGACGTTGACCAGCGTCGGGCTGAGCTGGCGACCGGATACGACAGTCGTGCCCCAGCCTACAACAGGCGCGACGACACCGCGCGCAGCCAGCAGGCGCGACAGATAAAGCGCGCCGAAGGATGCGTGCGAGCTGATGATGACGGTCTGGTCGGCCCTGACGTAAGGCGCGATGGCGTCGAGAACGACCTTGTGGCCATAGGCCGGCAGCGCGATCACGATCGCTTCGGCGCCGGCGACGAGCGCTTCGGCGCTCGGAGCAGCAGCCGGATGGAAGGTGCCTTCGACGGCGCCCTGGGCAACCAGAGCTTCGCCCTTGGCCAGCGCCTTGGTGCGCTCGCCCGACGGCGACCACAGCGTTGCCTTGTGGCCCTGCTGTTCCAGAAACACCGCCGTGCCAAAGGCGATCGAACCCGCGCCGACAATACCTACCTTCATTTTCAACATTCCCTTTTGGATCAAATTCATTTCAGCCCCGGCGCTCCCATTGCGGGCGCACCGGGGTCGTTCATTTCGGGCGAATCAACGCCCGGGTCGTGCTGCTGCCGACCTCCCCCGATGCCACCACCAGGAAAGCCCGCGCACCGGCCGGGCCAACACTGGTCAGCGAGTGTGCGACGTCGGCCGCATAGCGCGCCGTCTCGCCGGCGCGGACGATCATCTCGTTGCCGGCGCTGCGCACCACGATCTCGCCTTCGGTGCAGTGCAGATGCTCGATCGTGCCTGTGCCGTGGGGATCGCTGATCAGCTTGCCCTTGAGCTCGAAGCTCAACAGATACCATTCGATCAGCGGCACCATGCCGGCCGGCGACAGGATCTGCAGCGTGCAGCTGCCGTCGGCGCTGCGGATGGTCGGCGTCAAATTCTCCGGCTGCAGGTCGATGCGGTCGCCACGCTCCTCGCTGGCGCCGCTGATCAGGCTGTTGAGGTCGATGTTGAGCGCGCGGGTGAGATGCCACAGCGTGCCATAGGTCGGGTTGGCGTTGCCGCGCTCGATCTCCGACAGCATCGAGCGCGAGACGCCCGATCTGGTCGCGAGGTCGGCAAGCGTCAGGTTCTGCTGCTTGCGATATGCCTGCAGGCGCGGCCCGATTTCCGGCGGATTGACCGAATGTATGTTCATTCCGATTCTCCATTCCGACGCCACGGGCAACTATTCGGCGAGCGGTTCTCCAAGCGTGTGCATCAGCCGGTTGGCCCAGCCGAACAGCGACGACGACAGGATCAGGTCGAGGATCTCGTCCTTGCCGAGACCGGCGTCGACAAGCGCCTGCATGTCGGACGCATCGGCGTCCGAGGGGCATTTCGACAGCTTGACCGAAAAGTCGAGGATCGCCTTCAGCCGCGGCGAAATTACCGCTTCGACACCGTCGGCGAAGATCGCCGCAATGACGGTCTCGTCCTTGGCCAGCTGGTTGTAGCGGCTGGCATGCACCGCCGCACAGTAGATGCAGCGGTTGACGATCGACGCGCCGACGGCGCCGATCTCGCGCTCGGCGCGCGACAGGCCGCCCTTGTTGTACATCACCCCGTTGAACAGCGGCGAGCGGTGAGTCAGCGTCTCGACGTCATGGGCCAGCACCAGCACGTAGTCCGACACCTTGGTGTTGGACGGCGTGATCTTCAGCGCCTCGAGCTGTGCCGGAGTGGCATCCGCGAGATCGAGCGGCTTGACGTATGGCTTCCACTCGGGAACCGCGGTGGTGAATTCGTGAACGACCTTGCTCATGCCAGTCCCCGCATCAGCCGCAGCCCGGCGGCAACCCTGATCTGATAGCTGACGAAAGCGACGAGCTCGGACAGGCGCACGATGTCGGCGTCGGTTAGCCCGGCTTCCTGCAGCAGTTCGATATCGCGGCGCGTCGCATCCTTGGGCGCATGTGCCACGAGATCGACATGGCGGATCAGGGCCTTGAGCCTGATGTCGCCGCCGCCGTCGAACCAGATGTCGGCAATGCGCGCGGTGTCGCCTGAGGCGCCCGAGCTGTCGAGCAGGGTTTCGAAATGCGCCTCGAAATCGCCGGCGTCGTTGATCTTGGCGATGCGGCAGGCCAGGGCTGCGCGCTCGGCATGGGTGAGACCGCCGGGTTCAGCGGGCGTCAGCGCCGCATCATGCGTCTGCTGGGTTAGCGCCATGATGTCGGCGCGGCCGGCGACGACCGCCGCCAGTTCGCTGCCCGGCGCTATGCCGACGATCGCGGCGATCACGTCTATGGTGTCAGTCATGCCGTTCCTCTTATGCCTGCTTGCGGGCGGCTGCCGGCGCTTCGTCCGGCAAGGGCGATGCCGTCCACTCGTCACCGCGCAGTTCGGGCGTGTCGTAGTCGAGCAGGCGCTGCCAGTACTGGCCGAAATTCTCGCTGTAGAGCTTTGCGGCGATCTCGCGCGCCAGCCACGCCGCACCTTCGCTGATGCCCGGTATGTCGCCGCTCATCTTGCCAAGGCTGGCGGCCGCCCCGGAGTTGAAGCTGTGGATGTTGGCCAGCCACGGTGCCTGTCCCGGCTCGCGTTCGAGAAAGGTGAAGTCGTTGGCAAGATAGGGGTAGTTGCCAAGCTCGGTGTTTTCCTGGCCTTCAGGTGGCGTGAAGCGGTCCTGCCACAGCAGGATCTTGTCGGCGTAACCGTCGAGCTCCTTGCGCGCCAGCGGATCGACGCCGAAGCCAGTGCCGAGGATCAGGAAGTCGCAGCGGACCGCCTTGCCCTGCGAGGTCGAGATGACGATCTCGTCGCCGTCGAGCTCGGCCTTCTCGACCGCCGCATCGAAATGGAACCAGGCATTGGGATGCCGGCTGACACGCATCGTCGAGCCACGCGGCGCTGGCGTCTGGGTGCGCAGCGAATAGTTCATGATCTGCCAGCGCCGGGCATCGCCGAGCTGCGGGAAGGCAGCGGTGAAGCCGAACGAGCCGATGCCCATCAGCTTGTTGATACAGGGCATCTGCTTGCGGCGGATGAGATGGCGGACTTCCGCCGCTCCTGCCTCCAGCGCCTCGGCGGCATTGTCGACGGCAGATGCGCCGACGCCGACAACGACCACGCGCTTGCCGCGCAGGGCAGCGAAGTCGATTGCATCGGAGGAATGCGCCCAATAGTTTCGCGGCAAGCCGTCGACAAAACCGGGAATGCTTGGATGGCCCATGCCGTCACGGCCGGTCGCCATCACCACCTTGCGGGTCAGCACCGATTTTTCCCGAGCGCCCTCGCCCGACAGCGTCAGCCGCATCAATTCGCCTTCCGGCACGATCGTCTTGACCTCGACGCCGTTCTCGACCGGCAGGTCGAGCACCTTGCGGTACCAACGCAGATACTCCATCCACATCGGCCGGGGGATCTTGTCGAGTTCAGCCCAGGTATCGTTGCCGAACTGGGCGACATACCATGCACGAAAGGTCAGCGACGCCATGCCATAGGCCGGGCCGGTCAACTGCTTGGGCGAGCGCAGCGTCTCCATCCGGGCATAAGTCAGCCACGGCCCCTCGAAGCCCGTCGGGCTGCGGTCGAAGATGCGGATGTTCTGGATGCCGGCACCGAAGAGGGCGAAACTCGCGACCAGGCCGCACATGCCGCCGCCAATGACGACGACGTCATGGACCTTTTCTTCCCCCTCGGCTGATGTCGGCACCACCCAGTTCGACGGCGGGTAGCACAGGCAGGCCAGCTCGTCGCGAACACGCTGTTCGAGCTCGGCGAGGCCGGCGGCGGCCGCTTGCAACGGCGCTTGTACGTCAAACGCCATAGGTCGCCCCTGGTGTCCGGTCGAATTCGTCATGTCGCATGTCCTGCCCTGCCTGCTGTCGGCCCGCACCGGTTCTCGACGCGCGCCGCCCTTGCCGCCTGTTTGTCGTCTCAGTTGTGCGCGTGGCGGTCGGGGATGACCGTCGTCGTCTCTGGCTTCCAGCCGACCCAGATTTCCTCGCCATTGAGCTGGCTGACGTCGGCGGGATGGACCAGCGCATTGAGCATGGTCCCGTCGCCGACCTCGACCGAAAGCGAGGTGTGGTTGCCCTTGAACACGCGCTGGCGGATCTTGCCCTTGATGCGGTTGCCACTCTCCGGCTCGGCGGCCGAGCAGTGGATCGCCTCGGGGCGCAGCACGACATAGAGGTGGTCACCGGCCTTTGGCGTAAGCCCGCCCTGTGCTGCCTTGATGGTGACGCCGTTCCAGTTCAGCGCTGCCTGGTCACCTTCGGTGCCGACGACCGTGCTGCGCAAAAGATTGGTCTCGCCGATGAAGTTGGCGACGAACACAGAGCCTGGACGGCCATAAAGCGTGTTCGGGTCACCCATCTGCTCGATGCGGCCCTTGTTCATGACCACGATCGTGTCGGACATGGTCAGCGCCTCTTCCTGGTCGTGGGTCACGAACATGAAGGTCTTGCCGGTCTTTTCCTGGATCGACTTGAGCTCGATCTGCATCTGCTGGCGCAGCTTGGCGTCGAGCGCCGACAGCGGCTCGTCGAGCAGCAGCACCTCCGGATCGGGAGCCAAGGCGCGCATCAGCGCGACGCGCTGGCGCTGGCCGCCCGACAGCTCCGACGGCAACCGCTTGGCATAATCCTGCAGTTGGACAAGCTCGAGCAGCTCCGAGACGCGGCGGTGGATGTGCTGGTTGTCAAACCCCTTGAGCTCGAGGCCGAAGGCAATGTTCTTGGCAATGCTCATATGCGGAAACAACGCGTAGTCCTGAAACACGATGTTGACGTTGCGCTTGTTGGGCGGCACGCGCGTCACGTCCTTGCCGCCGAGCAGGATGCGGCCGGAGTTCGGCGTCTCGAAGCCGCCGAGCATGCGCAGCGAAGTCGACTTGCCGCAGCCGGACGGGCCGAGCAGCGTGACGAACTTGCCCGCCTCGATGCTGAGGTTCAGGTTCTCGACGGCAACATGCTTGCCGTAGCTCTTGGTGACATTGTCGAACTGGACGACGGGTTGCATCAGCGGGTCCTCGCGCGGCGGGTCATGTATTCGGCGTAAAGTCCGACGGCGGCGGTAACCACCAGGACGAGTGTCGCCATTGCGTTGATTTCAGGAGACATGCCGCCCTGCACCTTGGCGAAGATCAGCATGGGAAGGGTCGGACGATAGCCGCCCAGGAAGAAGGTGCGCACGAAGTCGTCGATCGACAGAAGCACGCAGAAGATCATGCCGCCGACAAGCGCCGGCCCGAGATAGGGCAGCGTGACGCGGAAGAAGGCAACGATGCTGTCGGCACCGAGGTCACGCGCGGCATCGACGAGATTGCCCGGCATCGAGCGCAGGCGGGTCAGCGCCATCACCACCACGAAGGGCACTGCATGCACCGTGTGGCCGAGGATGATGGCCGCGGTTCCCGTCGGCATGTCGATTGTCGAGATGAAGATGCGCAGCGAGATGGCCGAGATCATGCCTGGCACGACAGCCGGAAGGCAGGCGAGCGCGAAGATGATGACCTGGCCCTTGATGCCTTCGGCGACGATCAGCATGGCGATCCAGGTACCGAGCGTGGTTGCGGCGAGCGTCGAGGCGGCGGCGATCATCACCGAGTACAGGCAGGCTTCCAGGAACTGCTTGTCCTGCATCACCTTGGCATACCAGTCGAGGGTCCAATCGCCGATCGGGAAGGCGACGAAGTTGGCGTCCTTGAAGCTCATCGCCATCATCAGCGTGAGCGGCAGGAGCAGGTAAAGCAGGAAGGCCCAGTAGATCGCCGTCAGCGACGTGCGCGGAGCGTCTGCAAACATGTTGCGCATCAGAATGCACTCCTTTTCTTGCCGCCGACGAGGCGCATGAAGATGCCTGCGGTGATCAAGGCGGTGACCAGCATGATCAGCGCAAAGGCGGCGCCGACCGGCCACTTGTCGCTGGCGCCATGGAAGAAGCCGCTGATGGTTTCAGGAAACAGCACGGTGTTGGGTCCGCCGAGCAGCATCGGGGTCGCGAAGACGCCGATGCAGGTCAGGAACACCAGCGAGCAGCCCGAGACGATGCCGTCCTTGGACAGCGGCAGGATGATCCGGCGGAAGCGGGTGAACGGACCGGCGCCCAGATCGGCAGCCGCATCCAGATATTGTCCCGGGATCTTCTCGATCGCCGAATAGAGCGGCAAAAGCATGTAGAGGCAGATCAGGTAGACCAGGCCGAAGCCGAGCGAGAACGAGGTGTAGAGCATCGGGATCGGCCGGTCGATCAGGCCGATCTCGCGCAAGAGCACGTTGACCGCGCCGCGGTTGGCAAGAAGCATGATCACCGAGAAGGTGCGGATCAACTCACCGGCCCAGAACGGCACCAGCAGCAACAGCAGCGCCTTGGAACGGCCCTCCGGCTTGACGACCTTGGCGACGTAGTAGGCCACCGGGTAGACCACAACCAGCGTCACCGCCGTCGCTGCCGTGGCGAAGATGAAGCTCTTGATCAGCGGCGTGAAGTAGAGCGATTCCTTGAAGAAGATCGCGTAGTTGTCCAGGGTGAAGTGCGATTCCACACCCGGCAGCACCGGGTAGTGGGACATCAGGCTGATCTTCAGCATCTGATAGATCGGTCCGACATGCAGCATGATCAGCCAGACCAGCGGCACCCCGGCCAGAAGGATGATCCGGCCGATGCGGGACTCGACAGCGGCCCCCAGCGTATGCCGGTAGAGCGCGGAATTGACCACCTTGGCGATGCCGGTCGAATATTTGGGCACCGGCGCGTCGCCTCGCCCTGCCGCATAGCCGGCTGTCGTGTTGCTACTCACCATCAAACAATCTCGGTTGGCGCAGCCCAACTTGTACCGCCAGGTATTGCCGGCAGGTCAGTCATCGCGCGTTGTGGGACTACAGCGCCTCGCTCAGAACGCTGTAACTCTCTGAACCGGTGCATGAGCCCACCCGAAAACCGTGCCCGATTTTCGAGGGTCATGCACATGACAGGCCGGCAGCCTGTCCCGGAGATCGTCGCAGCGCTCCGGGACAGGCGATGGGCCGTGCGAGGCTTTCGCCTCGTCAGGCCGCTTTGACCTCAGCGGTCGCCCGGTCGATCATCTCGTTCTTCATGTCGCGATTGACCGACGAGAAGAAGACGATGCGCTCAAGCTCTTCCTGGGGCAGCGTCGAGGCGAGCTTTTCGCGGTCGTTGAGCAGGTCGGCGACGCCGTTGATCGTCGAGCTGTAGCCCGACTGGCGGGTCATTGCGGCCCCCACCTCCGGGCTTGCCAGCACGGCATCGAGCAGCTTGTAGGCGTTCTCGGCGTTGGGCGCGTTGTTGACGACGTTGAGCGTATAGCAGAAGCCGAACGTGCCTTCCTTCGGCACCGACAGCTTGATCGGATGACCGTCCATGATCAGCTTGGCAGCCGGACCCGACCAGGAATGGCCGAGATAAATGTCCTCGTTGATGAACATCTGCTGCACTTCCGAGCCGGCGTCATAGTACTTGCGCACCATGTCCTTGTGCTTGATGAGGAAGTCGCGCGCTTCGTTGGTCGCCTTCTGCGCCACGTCGGCCTTGTCGACATAGCTGACGAAGTCGCCGTCATGGCCGAGATACTGCATGACGATGGTCATGAAATCGCTGACGATATAGGAGGTCTGCCCCTTGTACTGCGGGTCGAACATGATCTCCCAGCTCGGCGCTTCCTTCACATAGTCGACATTGCGGGCGAGCCCCTCATAGCCGGCGAGGATCGGCAGGCCCCAGAGATTGTCGTCGACGCGCGCCCAGGCAGCGTTCTGGTAGGCCGGGTTGAGGTTCTTCCAGTTCGGAATCTTGCCGGTGTCGAGCGGCTGCAGCAGCTTCGAGGCGATGAACTGCGAATAACGATGGCCGGCGACGGTGACGATGTCGGTCGAAGGATTTGCGCCCTCGGCGGTGAGCAGATTGTATTGCTTGCCCTGGTCGTCGGTCAGCCGGATGTTGACCTGAATTCCACTGTCCTTCTGGAACTTGTCGAGGAATTCCTGCGGCAGGAATTTGTCGTAGGTGGTGATGTTCAACACGCCGTTCGCAGCCCAGCCGGGGGTCGGGCGGATCACGGCGGGCATGGCAAGGACGGCGGCGCCACCACCAAGCATCTTCAGCGCGGTACGGCGGTTCGGTACCAGAATATTGTTCATTATGTTCCCCATTTGGATAATATCGATCACGCGCACGGCTTTCGCCGCGCAATAAAACCCGCCCTCACGCAGTCGAAAGGACTGCGCGACCGACAAGCCGGCGAAGAGGTATTCTCAGCGGTGTTTTACAGACTACTAATGAACTGGCGCAAAGTCCTCCACCAAGCCAGTCCTGAATTCCGACATTCCGTCCGCAAATTCCACTAAACTGGAATTTTTCTCTAAACCGGACAAATGTCAAGCATTGTTAGAAAGAATCTTGTTTGCCCACCAACATATGCAGCCAGCAGACCCCGCATAGGTTTGCGCTAGCAGCCAACTAAGCACGGCCATGGGAATCGCATCCAAACGCCAGGAATCGACGATACGCTGAGATGAACCGCCATGCGCCTTGGCGGCCGCGGCAAATAGCTGGAACCTCAGGCCTCCGTCGAGACGCTGAGCTCGACCCTGTCGGCGACAAAGCGGGTTTCAGCGTACTGGACCGACACGCCTGCGGTGTCGACGTTGATCGCCCAGGCGACGAGTACGATGGCGCCGGCGGACAGCTTGAGATCGGTCAGGTCGGCGGCATCGGCATGGCGCGCCGAAACCAGTGTCGACTTGCGGAAATAGTCCTCGATTCCAAAATGCTGGAAAGCGAGCGTGATCGACGCGGTCTCGGCGTAGACCCGTGCGAAGTCGGGGAAGCGCTCGGCGTCGAACCAGCTCGTCGCGCGCGACACCGGCCGGCCGTCGGCCTCGCTCAGCGTTTCCAGCCGGAGCACCGGCGCATCCGGCGCAAGCCCCAGGGCTTCGGCGACACGGCCGAGGGCAGGCTCTATGGCGTCGGCCAGGAGGATGCTGCGGCGCTCGCGTGTCTGCTCGCGCAGCCCTGTGGAAAAGCGCGTCCGCGCCGAAATTGGGTAGGAGAGCTTCTGGCGGCTCTCGACGAAAGTGCCGCGCCCCTGCTCGGCGCGCAACACACCTTCCTGGACAAGCGCGGCAATGGCACTGCGCAAGGTATGGCGATTGACGCCGAAGCGTTCGGATAGGATCATTTCGGGCGGCAGCTTGCCATCGGCGCCCAGAGTTCCAGCCGATATCGCCTGCCTGATCTGGTCGGCGATCTGGCGCCACAGCGCCACCCCGCTCTTGCGTGTCACCGCCTGTTCTCGTCCCTGCCCGCTCAAATCCACCGTCCCAGTTTGCGACTTGTCATGCATCCGTCACGGAGCCTCGCTACAAGCCCATTGTAAGTTGTTCGATTGTATAGAACAATAGACAAATGTGAAGTGGAGCAGCGAAAGCGATGGACCGACGGCAGGAAAGAGAACTGGAGACGGCGCGCAAGACGGCCATGGCGGCGCTTTCGCTAGCACCAGTGGACGAGTTGAAGCGGCTGTGCGCGGCGGCAGGCATTTCTGGCGAAGCCGAGATGCTGCGCGGACCGGAGACCGGTCTCGTGTCGGTTCGTGGCCGTATCGGCGGCGGCGGCGCGCCGTTCAACTTCGGCGAGGCGACGGTGACCCGCGCCACGGTGCGTTTGCCGAGCGGCGAGATCGGCCATTCCTATGCGCTCGGCCGCGACAAGGACAAGGCCCGCCTTTCGGCCATCACTGATGCCCTTTGGCAGAATGCCGACCGCCGCGCCGACATCGAAGAGAAGGTCATCGCACCGTTGCGTGCCGCACAAGCCGAAGCCGATGCGACCAGTCGTGCCGAGACGGCAGCGACCAAGGTCGACTTTTTCACCATGGTGCGTGGAGAGGACTGATGGATCAGATGGATGTGATTGACGGCGGCTTTGCCGCCCCGGTTTTTAATGCCCAGACGGTATTCCGCGCCGTCATGGACGCCATGGCGCGTCCCGGAACGGTCCAGCAGGTAGCTGGCCTGGCACAGCCGCCTGCACCGCTGGCGGCAACCGCAGGCGCGGTGGCGTTGACCTTGTGCGACCACGACACTCCGCTCTGGCTCGATGCCGGGCTGCAGGTCTCGTCGGCAAAGTCCTGGCTCGGCTTCCACACCGGCGCGCCGCTGGCCGCGACACCGGCCGACGCGCATTTCGCCCTTGTCGCCAACCCGGCCAACCTGATCTCGCTCGAAAACTTTGCGCAAGGAACGCAGGAATATCCCGATCGCTCGACGACACTGATCCTGCAGGTCGACAGCCTGACCGATGGCGCGCCGCTGCATCTCGAGGGCCCCGGCATCGAGACGACTGACAGCATCGCGCCGACGCCTCTGCCGCGCCATTTCGTCGAGCAGTGGAAGCAGAATGGCGCCCGCTTCCCGCGCGGCGTCGATGTGATCCTGGCGGCGCCCGGAGCGGTCGCCTGCCTGCCCCGCACTGTCCGCGTCAAGACGATGGAGGCCTGATATGTACGTTGCTGTCAAAGGCGGCGAAGCCGCCATTGCCAACGCCCATCGCCTTCTCGCCGACCGCCGCCGCGGTGACCGCTCGGTGCCGTCGCTGCGCATCGAGCAGATCGTCGAACAGTTGGCGCTCGGCGTCGACCGCGTCATGTCGGAAGGCTCGCTCTATGACCGTGAGCTTGCCGCGCTCGCCATCATGCAGTCGCGCGGCGACCTGATCGAGGCGATCTTCCTCGTCCGCGCCTATCGCACCACCTTGCCGCGCTTCGGCTACACGAGGCCGATCGACACGGCTGCCATGCAGGTCGAGCGCCGTGTCTCGGCGACCTACAAGGACCTGCCCGGCGGCCAGCTGCTCGGCGCGACCTTCGACTACACCCACCGCCTGCTCGACCCGGAACTCGCCACCGATGCCGAGGTGGCCACTCCTGAGCAGCGCGAAGGCGACGGCCAGCGTATGGCGCGTGTGTCCGAGATCCTCGCCCATGAAGGGCTGATCGAGGCCGACGGCGAGCTGCCCGAGGACCACCTCACGGGTGACATCACTCGCGAGCCGCTCGAGTTTCCGATGGAGCGCGACATCCGCCTGCAGGCGCTGTCGCGCGGCGACGAGGGTTTTCTTTTGGCGCTCGGATACTCGACGCAGCGCGGCTATGGCCGCAGCCATCCCTTCGTCGGCGAGGTCCGCATCGGCGAGGTCGAGCTCGAGCTCGACGTACCTGAACTGCCCTTCCCCATAAGCCTCGGCCGCATCCGCGTAACCGAGTGCCAGATGGTCAACCAGTTCAAGGGCTCGGCCAAGGCGCCGCCGCAGTTCACCCGCGGCTACGGGCTGGTCTTCGGCCAGTCCGAGCGCAAGGCCATGGCAATGTCATTGTGCGACCGCGCGCTGCGCGCCGGCGAACTGGGCGAGGACATCACCGCCCCCGCGCAGGACGAAGAGTTCGTCATCTCGCACTCAGACAACGTCCAGGCGACCGGCTTCGTCGAACACCTGAAGCTGCCGCACTATGTCGACTTCCAGGCCGAACTCGACCTCGTCCGCCGCATGCGCGGCGAGCATGAAAAGCGTCAAGCTACAGATCAGACCGAGACAAGGGAGGCAGCCGAATGAGTTCTCCCAACTCAATCGCCCAAATGTCAGGAGCCGAGGTCGCGTTCCGGAGCACCATCATTCTCCCAGGCTCGCCTTGTCGGCTTTGGCTTGCTCCGCGCGAAAAATGCGACAGCAGTTACAGCAAGGGCCACCAGCACCAAGACACGAATCCACCCCGAAGAATCCATGCGGCTCCCCCTCGTTGCGATGGTCAACACGGTAAAGAGTTAGCGCAAATCGGATCTGCCTGCCATGTCTGACATCGCAACCTACAACTTCGCCTATCTCGACGAGCAGACCAAGCGGATGATCCGCAGGGCGATCCTCAAGGGCATTGCCATTCCCGGCTACCAGGTGCCGTTCGCCAGCCGCGAAATGCCGATGCCCTATGGGTGGGGCACCGGCGGCGTGCAGGTGACCGCCGCGATCATCGGTCCTGAGGACGTGCTCAAGGTCATCGACCAGGGCGCCGACGACACGACCAATGCCGTCTCGATCCGCGCCTTCTTCCAGAAGGTCGCCGATGTCGCAGTGACCACCGAGACGGCGAAGGCGACGATCATCCAGACCCGTCACCGTATCCCGGAATATCCGCTGACCGAGGGTCAGACGCTGGTCTACCAGGTTCCGATCCCCGAGCCGCTGCGCTTCCTCGAACCGCGAGAGACCGAGACACGGAAGATGCACGCGCTCGAGGAATACGGGCTGATGCACGTCAAGCTCTACGAGGACATCGCCAGGCACGGCCGCATCGCCACGACTTATGCCTATCCGGTCAAGGTCGAGGGCCGCTACGTGATGGACCCCTCGCCGACACCGAAGTTCGACAATCCCAAGATGCACATGTCGCCCGCGCTTCAGCTGTTCGGCGCCGGCCGCGAGAAGCGTATCTATGCCGTGCCGCCCTTCACCAGGGTGGTCAGCCTCGATTTCGAGGACCATCCCTTCGAGATCCAGACCTTCGACCAGCCCTGTTCGCTGTGCGGGGCCGCGCAGGTCTATCTCGACGAGGTCATCCTCGATGACAAGGGCGGGCACATGTTCGTCTGTTCCGACACCGACCATTGCGAGACGCGCCAGGCCTGCGGCCATCGCGGCCACCTCTCGCCCGATATCCTGGAGCCTGCCCAATGACCGATGAACCGCTTCTGCGCGTTACGGCGCTGTCCAAATATTACGGTTCGCGCATCGGCTGCGAGGACATCTCCTTCGACCTCTGGCCGGGCGAAGTGCTGGCCATCGTCGGTGAATCCGGCTCGGGCAAGACCACCTTGCTCAACTGCCTGTCGACGCGGCTGCTGCCGACGTCGGGCACTGCGAGCTACCGCATGCGCGACGGCCAGTGGCGCGACCTCTACCGCATGAGCGAGGCCGAGCGCCGCTTCTTGATGCGCACCGACTGGGGTTTTGTTCACCAGAACCCCGCCGACGGGCTGCGCATGACTGTGTCGGCCGGCGCCAATGTCGGCGAACGGCTGATGGCCGTCGGTGACCGCCACTATGGCAACATCCGCGCTACCGCAGTCGATTGGCTCGGCCGCGTCGAGATCGACGAGGAGCGAATCGACGACGAACCCCGCGCTTTCTCGGGCGGCATGCGCCAGCGCTTGCAGATCGCCCGCAACCTCGTTACCGGCCCGCGGCTGGTGTTCATGGACGAACCGACCGGCGGCCTCGACGTGTCGGTGCAGGCACGCCTGCTCGACCTGTTGCGCGGACTGGTCACCGACCTCGGCCTCGCGGCCATCGTCGTCACCCACGACCTCGCCGTCGCACGGCTGCTGTCGCAGCGCATGATGGTGATGAAGGACGGCGATGTCGTAGAAGCCGGTCTCACCGACCGTGTGCTCGATGATCCGCGCGCGCCCTACACCCAGCTCCTCGTCTCCTCCATCCTGCAGGTCTGAGCATGGTCCCGAAAAGTGGTTCCCGGTTTTCGGGCAAGATCATGCTCATCAAGGAAAGATTCTGACATGGCCACTCCCCTCATCGTCTCGGAGGTCTCCAAGGCCTTCACCATGCATCTGCGTGGCGGCATCCGCCTGCCGGTGGTCGCCAATGTCTCGTTCTCGGTCAGGGCTGGCGAATGCGCCGTGCTCGGTGGCCCCTCTGGCGCCGGCAAGAGCTCGATCCTGAAGATGGTCTACGGTAACTACGGCGTCGACCAGGGCCAGATCATCGTCGATCACCATGGCCAGCTTGTCGATCTTGCCACTGCCAATCCGCGCACCGTGCTTTCGGTGCGTCGCGACACCATCGGCTATGTCAGCCAGTTCCTGCGCACCGTTCCGCGCGTCTCGGCACTCGGCGTCGTCGCCGAGCCGCTGGTCGCCCGCGGCACCGAACGCTCCGAGGCTCATGCCCGCGCCTCGGAACTGCTCGGCCGGCTGAACCTGCCGGAACGTCTGTGGAGCCTGCCGCCCGCCACCTTCTCCGGCGGCGAGCAGCAGCGCGTCAACATCGCCCGTGGCTTCATCACCGACCATCCGGTGCTCCTGCTCGACGAGCCGACGGCATCGCTCGACGCCACCAACCGCGAGGTGGTGATCGGACTGATTGAGGAGAAGAAGCTGAAGGGTGTGGCCCTGCTCGGCATCTTCCACGACGCCGACGTGCGCGAGGCGGTCGCCGACCGCATCATCGACGTCACCACATTTGCCGCCGGAAAGGTCGCAGCATGAGCCGCAAGCTGTCCGAACAGCCCTGGATCCACCCATCGGCCGAGGTGACGCAGTCGACGCTCGGCCGCTGGACCGAAGTCTCCGAGCGCACCCGCATCAGCGAAAGTTCGCTCGGCGACTACTCCTACGTCATGCAGGACTGCAGCCTGTGGTGCACGACGGTCGGCAAATTCTCCAACATCGCAGCAAGCGTGCGCTGCAACGCCACGAACCATCCGACCTGGCGGCCGACGTTGCATCACTTCACCTACCGCGCCTCGGACTATTGGGAAGATGCCAGCCACGAGACCGAGTTCTTCGAATGGCGCCGGTCGAACGCGGTGACCATCGGCCACGACACCTGGCTTGGCCACGGCTCGACGGTGCTGCCGGGCGTTACCGTCGGCGACGGCGCGGCGGTCGGCTCGGGCGCTGTCGTCACCAAGGATGTCGCGCCCTACACCATTGTCGCCGGCGTGCCCGCCAAGCCGCTGCGCGAGCGCTTCGACCGCACGACAGCGGATCGCTTCCAGGCGCTGGCTTGGTGGGACTGGGACCACGCCAGGCTGCGCGTTGCCCTCGACGATTTCCGCAACCTCTCGGCGGAAGAGTTCCTGGAAAAGCACGGCGGCTGAGGAGCCCTCACCCCGCCAGGAAAAACTGGATCGCGATCATGTTGACCAGGTCGACGAAAAACGCCGAGACCAGCGGCAGGATGATGAAGGCGTTCGGTGACGGGCCATAGTGCCTGGTCACCGCCGTCATCGACGCGATGGCGGTGGGCGTGGCGCCGAGCGAAAGGCCGGTAAAGCCGGCGCTCAGCACCGCCGCCTGGTAGTCTCTTCCCAAAAGCGGGAACAGCACGATCAGGATGAAGGCCACAGCGAGCAGCGCCTGCATGGCAACGACGACCAGCAGCGGGCCGGCAACCCCGGCAAGCGTCCAGAGCTGCATGCTCATCAGCGACATGGCGAGGAAGGCCGAGAGCGAATAGTCGGAGATCAGCGACATTGCGGGCGAGCGCGCTGGCCATGGCATGCGCGGAAAGATGTAGGGGATCGTGTTCGACAGGACGACCCCCATGATCAGGCAAGGCACGAACAATGGCAGCTTCACGCCCATCGCCGTGACCGGGCCGTGAACCAAATAGCCGAGCACCACGGCGACGTTGACCAGCAAAAGCGCCTGCATGAAGTTCGACTTGTCGATCGGCGCGGCCTCCGCCCGGGCGACGGCCGATTCCCCGTCGGGTCCGCTCGCGTCGGCGGTTAGCTTGCCACGCTCGATGAGGAACTTTGCCACCGGCCCGCCGAGGACGCTGGCGACGATCAGCCCGAGCGTCGCCGCGGCGGTGCCGACTTCAAGGGCGGCCGGAAAACCGTGCTCTGCGGCGATCGCCGGCGCCCAGGCAATCGTCGTGCCATGGCCACCGACAAAGGCGATCGACCCCATGATGACGCCTGCAGCAGAGGGCAGGCCGAACAGCCAGGCTCCAAGCGTGCCGACGCCATTCTGCAGAAAGACGAAAAGCACGGTCAGCACGCACAACACCGCCAACGCCCGTCCCCCGACCAGCAGGTCGACCAGCCGCGCATTGACGCCGACGGTGGCAAAGAAGATGACCAGCAGCCTGTCGCGCGTGGTCATCTCGAAGACGATCTCCGTGCCTGACAATTGGTAGAACGCCAAAACGGCCACGGCCGCGAGAAACCCGCCGGTGACCGGCTCTGGTATGTTGTAGTTGCGCAGGAAAGCAATGTGACGGTTGAGCAGCACGCCGACGAAATAGACGATGATGCCGAGCGTGAGCGTCAGGAAATCTGGCGAAACGAAAACATTGTCGGCCATGGCCATCCGAGCTTCGCCTGGACACCCGAACGAAGGTGCCGGATCGGATGATCCCGATCTCCCGAGCTCTCAACCTTGCCCAGAATAATTTCGAGAGCAATTGGATTTGCGGCGCAACCGAGCAGGCACCGCCCGACGCGGAAACGCCCGCGCCTCCCTGAAAGGGAAGACCGCGGGCGTTGTAATCAGTCTGAAACGGTTCAGGCGTCCTGGATAGCCGAGAGCTGCCAGTCGCCGCCGTTCTGGCGGACGAAGGTCCACAGCTCGGTCGTCTCGCTCGGCTCGTTTGCGTCGCCGTCCACCACTTCGCCGGTCGTGCGGTTGCGGGTCACGTCGATCGACGAATAGTTCATTGCCGCAGTGGCGTAGTCGCGGTCGCCTTCGTTCCAGCTTTCGGCAATGTCGGCCTGCAGGAGCTGGACGTTGGTCACGTCGTTGCGGACGCCGTTCTGAGCGTTGTCGGCCAATTCTTCCGAGAGATAGGACACCATCTCCGGCGTCACCAGGCGACGCAACGCCTTGTGGTCCTCGCGGCCAAACGCTTCCTGGACCTCGGTCAGCAGGCGCTGGAACGTGTCGAGATCTTCGCCCGACACGGTAATGTCCTTGCTGGCAGGCTGCTGCGGCGCGGCCTCGGCGCGGCTGCTGCCGATGCTCGGAATGCTGAACGAACGGCTGCCGCCATTGGCCTTGCCGCTGTCTCCAGACGGTGCCGCGTCGCGGTAGTTGAAGTTACCGCCGCCGGCACCCGCGCCGGCCATCGCCGGACCGGTGGCTTGGCGCGAACGGAAGAAGCGCAGGGCGAGCCAGATGGCGCCGCCGATCAGCAGCAGTTGCATCAGCATGCCGAACATGCCGGCGATGCCGCCAAAGCCTTGGCCCATCATCATGCCGAGCAGGCCACCCATCAGCAGGCCGCCGATCATCGCGCCGCCGAAGCCGCCCATGAAGCCGGGGCGCTGCGGTGCAGTCGCGCCAGGACGGGCTGCACTGGTGGCGGCCGGGTTGGTTGCCTGACCGGTGTTGGGCGTCATCGAACGCTCGACCGGCGCGGTCGGCTGCGGCGCGGTGCGGGTCGGCGGCGCCGACTGGAAGGTACGCGTACCCCTGCTGCCGAAGCTGCCGCCGCGCCGTGCATCGGCGTGGTCGACGGCAATCATGGAGAAGGCGAGGAACAGGCCCGCGAAAAGCGTGGCGAAGCGGGTCGTTCGGGACAATTTCATCAGCGGATCCTCAAAGTGTCGTCCGCCCTCATATAATGACTAACAACTGTAGTGTCAGGGTTTGCAGGCCAAGTTTTGGCAGATTCTTGCCGAAATTCGGCAAGATATTGATTCGTCATGCTTTTTCCAGGATTTCCGCAAGTGGACCTTATGTCCGACCGGCAGCTGCGGCCGTCAGCGGGCTGCGCTTGAGTACAATGCTGACAGCCAGCTGCCTGGTTTTCGTACTACTCCTTGTGATTTCCCTTTCGAGGCGAGCCCGCCTCGGGCACACCTTCGAGACAAAGCCAATCGTGCTTGCTGTTCGGCCAGTGGAGCACGACCGGCGCCGGGAACCCCTGATCCTCCAGGCAGCCAACCGAGACCGACAGCGCCGCCGTCAACGCTTCCGCCCGCATGAAGACGACCGATCCACAGGTGGTGCAGAATGTCTGCTCCAGCCATTGTCCCGACGCGCCGGCTCGCCGCCACGACCTGGTCTCGCCTTCCTGGCTAACGACGGCGGAATCCGCATAGATGGCGCGGTAGGAGAATGCCGTCCCGGTGCATCTCTGGCACTCGGTGCAACTGCAGGCATAGACTCGTCTCGGCTCCCCGGCGAGGACGAGTTTCACGCCGCGACACGAACAGGTGGCGGTGCGTTTCGTCTCCCCGTCATGCATGCTGGTAGCCCTGGTCGAACAAAGTTCGGACAATGGACGAGCCCATACGGCCCGTGCCGAGCACGCAGACATCTATATTCACGATTTTTCTCCGAAATGCGAAGGCCCCTTGCGACGAGGGGCTGGTTCATGTTTGGCGCGCGCTCGGACCAAACATATGTACCGTCACTGCATTGAGAAGTACGCACTTTGAAGTAAGCCGTTGATATCATGACAGGAGCTGGAAGATGAGGCACAAGGAACCGGACAGCTGCGGTTTTGCCGCAGCCATGCAGGCCATCGGCGGCAAGTGGAAAACCGCGCTGCTGTGGCAACTGCACCTGCGGCCCCATCGCTTTGCCGAACTGCGCCGCTTGCTGCCGGGCATCAGCGAGAAGGTGCTGACGCAACAATTGCGGCAGATGGAGACCGACGGGCTGATCAGCCGGCATGCTTATGAAGAGGTGCCGCCGCGCGTCGAATATTCGATCACGCCGCTGGGCTTGAGCCTGAACGATGCCGTGACAGCAATGTCGGCATGGGGCAAGCAGCACGAGAACTGGAAAGACCGCCAACAGGCGGCCTGACACAGGCAGAGATCACAGCGGGCCATCGCGGTTCGCGAAAGCCGATTTCAGAAACGGGATTCCAAAAAGCAGCGATATTTGCCCTCAAAAGCCGTGTTTTTCGCGCTTCGGCCTGTGCATCGTAACAAAACTGACATGGTCCCGACATTGCAGCTTCACGTCCCGGGTCTAGGCCCATCGCAGACAAGGGCGAAAAGGCCCGACGGGACAGGGAAGCCAAGATGCTCGAAATCCGCAACGTGACGCGCCGCTTCGGCAAGAATGTCGCCGTCAACGGCGTCAACCTCAAAATCCAGCCGGGCCAGATGGTCGGCATCATCGGCCGCTCCGGCGCCGGCAAGTCGACCCTGCTCAAGACCATCAACCGCCTGATCGACCCGAGCGAGGGCTCAATTTCCTTCGACGGCACCGAAGTGTCGTCGCTGCGCGGCACGCAGCTGCGCCGATGGCAGCGCGACTGCGCCATGATCTTCCAGCAGTTCAACCTGGTCCCGCGCCTCGACGTCTTGACCAACGTCCTGCTCGGCCGCCTCAACCACCGCTCCACCGCGCTCAACCTGCTCTCGATCTTTACGCGTGAAGAGCGCATCCGGGCGATCGCCGCACTTGAGCGCCTCGACATCGCCCGCACCGCCCTCCAGCCGGCTGGAACCCTGTCCGGTGGCCAGCAGCAGCGCGTCGCCATTGCACGTGCCCTGATGCAGGAGCCCAAGCTGATCCTCGCCGACGAGCCGATCGCCTCGCTGGACCCGCTCAACGCCAAGGTGGTGATGGACGCGTTGCGCGACATCAACCTGCGCGACGGCATCACCGTCATCACCAATCTGCACACGCTCGACACCGCACGCACCTACTGCAACCGCATCATCGGCATGCAGGGCGGCGCTGTGGTCTTCGACGGCGCGCCCGAAGACCTCACCATCGAGGCCGTGCGCCTCGTCTACGGTGCCGACGCCGACGGCACTGAAATTTCCGAAGCCATCACCTCGACCAGCATCCGCCCGGTCAAGGTCAGGGTTCCCGTATCCGCCGCACCTCTCGAACCGGCCTACGCCCCGGCCTGAGGCTGCTCGCGTTCGTCTCGCCCACGTCAAGGGCCGGTAATCATCAACTGCAATGACCCGGCAAGGTGCTGGGCCAAACTGGAGAACTGTGATGTTCAAGAAAGCACTTCTGGGTGCCGCTTCGCTCGCCGTGCTGGCGATCGGTTCGGCCAATGCCGCCGACCTCAAGGAATTCCGCATCGGCCTGATCGGCGGCGAAAACGAAGCCGACCGCCTGCGCAACTTCCAGTGCCTCGTCGACCAGCTGCCCAAGGCCATCGGCGTCGAGAAGGTGTCGCTGTTCCCGGCCGCCGACTATGACGGCACCATCCAGGGACTGCTCGGCGGCACGCTCGACTACGCCGAACTCGGCGCTTCGGGTTACGCCAAGATCTACCTGCAGAACAAGGACGCGGTCGAGCCGATCCTGACCACCGTCCAGACCGACGGCGCCACCGGCTACTACTCGATCATGGTCGCCAAGAAGGACTCGGGCATCACCAAGCTCGAAGACCTCAAGGGCAAGAAGCTCGGCTTCGCCGATCCTGACTCGACCTCGGGCTACCTGATCCCGGTCACCTCGTTGCCGAAGGACCTCGGCGGCGTCGCCGTCAAGGACTTCGTCGCCGAGACCGGCTTCGGCGGCGGCCATGAGAACCTCGTCCTCGAAGTGCTCAAGGGCACCTTCGACGCCGGCACGACCTTTGGTTCGGGCGTCGGCGAGTTCAAGGATGGCTACACCTCGGGCAACCTGAAGAAGATGGTCGACAAGGGCATCCTCGACATGGACGACCTGGTCGAAGTCTGGAAGTCGCCGCTTATCCCGAACGGCCCGATCGTCGTGCGCACGTCGCTCGATGCAGACATCAAGAGCAAGTTCAAGGACTACATGGTCAAGCTGCCGGAGACAGATCCGGCCTGCTTCGCGGCCATCCAGGGCGGCGACTTCAAGGGCTTCACCGAAGTCACCCCGGAATTCTACCAGCCTGTGATCGACGCCCGTAAGGCGCAGATCGGCAGCTAAGCCCCGAAGGCAACTCGGACGCGCCGCGCAGCAATCGCGGCGCGTCCCTTTTTATCCGGGATCGGACGGAACCCCAATGACAATGCCCCTCTCGGAAGCCGGCCTCGCGGTCGAGCAGCACTGGCGCGAACTCGCCAGTCGCCGCCGCCTCTATACGGCGGGTGGCCTGTTCTTCCTCTTCATCGCGCTGTCCGGATCGCTCTGGTTCGCCAATGACAGCAACGCCGGCAAGTTCTTCGACCGGCTGCCGCATTTCTTCGATTTCGTAGACCAGCTGATCCCGCGCGACGGCCTCGAGGTCTGGCGCGCCATGTTCGACCTGCCTTCGCCCTATGCCGACGGCAGCCTGAAATTCGATTACCCCGAAGGGCGGATGTATCTGTTCGGCTCGGTCTACATGCCCGAATACGTCTACAAGATGCTGGAGACGATCAACATCGCGTTGGTCTCGACGCTGATCGGTTTCGCCGTCGGCTTCCTGCTCTGCTTCCTGGCGGCTTCCAACCTCGTCACCCAGCGCTGGCTGCGCTTTTTCGTCCGCCGCTTCCTCGAAATCCTGCGCGCCTTCCCCGAGATCGTCATCGCCGGCTTCTTCCTCGCCATCCTCTCGATGGGCGCGATACCGGCGATCATCGCGGTGTCGCTGCACACTATAGGCGCGCTCGGAAAGATGTTCTTCGAGGTGGTCGAGAATGCCGACATGAAGGCCGACGAAGGCCTGCGCGCCGTCGGCGGCAACTGGCCCGAGCGTGTCTGGTTCGGCATCGTGCCGCAAGTGATGCCCAATTTCCTGAGCTACGGCCTGCTGCGCCTCGAGATCAATGTCCGCGCCTCGACCATCATCGGCGCTGTCGGCGGCGGCGGCATCGGCGAAGCACTACGCCTGTCGATCAGCCGCAACCACGAAGCCAAGACCATCGCCATCATCATCCTCCTGTTCTGCACCATCGTAGCGGTCGACCAGTTCTCGGCCTGGCTGCGCAAGAGATTGGTTGGCGAACAGGCCTTCTCCTTCGGCCGTGGGGACTAAGATCATGACCACCCTTTCCCTGACCGACATGCAGGCGATCTCCGAGCGCCATCCCGACGTTTTCGCCGGCTCCTGGCGCAAGGCCCTGACCGGCTGGGCCGTTGGTCTGGGCCTTGTCGCCTATCTCGCCTTCGCCTGGTGGTTCTTCGCCGTCGGTGCCGTGCTTGCCGGCGGCAACTGGGGCATCGCCGGCACCTACCTCGCCGACTGGGTTTCCTACGAGGTGCGGCCGCAGATCGACTTCAAGGACGACCGCCTCGACATCAGCTACGCACGCTTCTCGTCCTATCGCGCCGACCGCCATCCAGACTGGCTCGACATCACCCAGCCGGCCGGCGCCGCCATCGCCGGCAACAAGGCGCCTGCCGATCGCGTCGTTGCCCATATCGGAACCGCCACGACGATAGACATCGCGCCTGATCGCGTGATGGTCGCCCATGGCGGCGAAACTCTTGACGTGACCATCGTGCCGGGCCAGAGCCTTTCGGTCACTGGTTCCCTGCCCACCTGGGCGACGCAGAAAGCCCCGAGCCAGAAGATCCTTGCCGATTTCGGCTTTGCCGGCGGCCTGCAGATCGATGAGGACGACGTCAAGATCCGCCACCGCTTCTTCGGTTGGGAGAACTTCGTCTTCGACGCCAACTCGCCCTTCTGGGGTAAATCGACGAGCGAAGTGCTGTCACTGATCTCCTCTGGTGAACGTCTAGACCCCAACAGGTCCAACGCCGCCCTTGCCTGGGACAACATCGTCAACAATTCGGAATGGCAGCACGGCGACGTCTGGCTCAAGCTCGCCCAGACCATCGTCATGGCCTTCGTCGGCACGCTCTTCGCCAGCCTGCTCGCCTTCCCGCTGGCATTCCTTGCGGCGCGCAACATCACCCGTAACCGCCTCGTCAACCAGGTCGCCAAACGCTTCTTCGACTTCCTGCGCTCGGTCGACATGCTGATCTGGGCACTGTTCTTCACCCGCGCCTTCGGGCCCGGCCCGATCGCCGGCATCTCGGCAATCTTCTTCACCGACACCGGCACCTTCGGCAAGCTCTACTCCGAGGCGCTGGAAAACATCGACGACAAGCAGCGCGAAGGCATGCGCTCTGTCGGCGCCTCGCCCGCCTCGGTCCAGCGTTATGGCGTCGTGCCGCAGGTGCTGCCGGTGCTGATCAGCCAGTCGCTCTATTTCTGGGAATCGAACACCCGTTCGGCCACCATCATCGGCGCCGTGGGCGCCGGCGGCATCGGCCTCAAGCTGTGGGAAGCGATGCGCACCAATTCCGACTGGGAAAACGTCGCCTATATGGTGCTGCTGATCCTGATCGTGGTGTTCATCTTCGACAACATCTCGACTGCATTGCGCCAACGCCTGATCGGCAACAAGGCCAATCACTGAACAAATGTGGCCGGCCCTTGCAAAGGCAGCAAAGTCGGCCACTACTTCGTCAAACTGTCACGCAAATCATCTATCGCACGGCCTTCCAGGAACCTCTCCATGCGCTACGCCATCTATTTCACGCCCGAGCACGATGATCCGCTGTGCCGCATCGCGGCCGGCTGGCTCGGGCGCGACGCGTTTGGCGGCGCAGTCACGGCGACAAAGGCGTTTGGCGCGCTGTCGGCCGCGGAGGTTGCGTTCCATACGGCAGCAGCTCGCCGCTACGGCTTCCACGCCACGCTCAAGGCGCCGTTCCGTCTCGCCGACGGCATGTCCGAGGCTGCGCTCATCGATGCGCTGGACGCCTTCGCAAATTCCACCGTGCCGTTCGACATACCGCGCCTGAAGCTCGCCCAGATCGATGGCTTCTTTGCGCTGGTTCCTGCCGAACCGCTGCCTGAACTCGACAGTTTTGCCGGCAATGTGGTGACGGCGTTCGAGCCGTTCCGCGCTCAATTGAGCGACGCCGAGATCGCCCGACGCAACCCCGACGCGCTGTCGCCGCGCGAATGCCGCAACCTCAGCCAGTGGGGCTATCCTTACGTCTTCGATACCTTCCGTTTCCACATGACCCTGACCGGCCGCATCGCTGCCGAAGAAGCCGCGCGCGTCCGCACCGCAATTGAGGAATGCCTTGGCGACACGCTCGACAAGCCGGTACCGGTGGACGGCCTGGCCTTGTTCGTCGAGCCGTCTCCGGGTGCGCCCTTCGAGGTGCGGACCTATCGCGCACTGGGCAAGCAAGCTGAAAGAAAGACCGCCTGAGATGACCGACCTTGTCCTGAAGAATGCCCGTATCGTCCTGGCGGACGACGTGATCGACGGCTCGATCGTCGTCCGTGACGGCAGGATAACAGAGATTTCGACCGGCCCGAGCGCCATCGGCGAAGACATGGGCGGCGACTACGTCATTCCCGGCCTCGTCGAACTTCACACCGACCATCTCGAAGGCCATTACGCGCCGCGACCGCGCGTGCGCTGGAATCCGATCGCCGCCGTGCTTGCCCATGACGCGCAGGTGGCGTCGGCCGGCATCACCACCGTGTTCGACGCGCTACGCGTCGGCATGGACGAGGATGCCGACATGACCTCAGCCGACATGCGCCTGCTTGCCGATGCGATCGAGGACAGCGTGCGCGCCGACCGCGTCCGCGCCGATCACTTCATCCATCTGCGCTGCGAAGTCTCGGCCGGCGACTGCCAGGACAGTTTTGCCGTGTTCGACGGCGATGACCGCGTCAAGCTGGCCTCGCTGATGGACCACGCGCCCGGCCAGCGCCAGTTCGTCAACCTCGAAACCTACGCTTACTACTACCAGCGCAAGCTCAAGCTGAACGACGTCGAGTTCCAGAAATTCTGCGACAAGCGCATGGGCGATTCCGCCCGCAATTCGGCCCCCAACCGTGGGGCGATCTCAGCTGCCTGCCACGCGCGCGGCATCGTGCTGGCGAGCCATGACGACGCCACCACGGCACATGTCGATGAGGCGATCGCGCAGGGCATCCGCGTCGCCGAATTTCCGACCACGCTCGAAGCCGCCAACGCCTCGAAGGGGGCCGGCCTCGGCGTGCTGATGGGCGCGCCCAACGTCATGCGCGGCGCCTCGCACTCAGGCAACGTCTCGGCCCGTGCCCTTGCCGAACACGGCCTGCTCGACATCCTGTCGTCGGACTATATCCCCTTCAGCCTGATCCAGTCGGCCTTCTTCCTTGGCGAAGTCGTCGACGGCATCTCTCTGCCGCAGGCAATGGCGATGGTGTCGAAGAACCCGGCAGACGCCGTCGGCCTGACCGACCGCGGCGTCATCGAAGCCGGGCGCCGTGGCGATCTGGTGCGAGTGCGGGTCGACGAACATGTGCCGGTCGTGCGCACCGTCTGGCGCGAAGGCCGCCGTGTCGCCTAAGCCACTCCAGGAACTGGCGCGTTTTGCAACTTCCAGCAAGACGCTCTAGGCGCCGACCTTCTCTTCCTCATTGAGGCCGATCAGGGTCTGCTCCATATCGGGCTCGTCGCCGGAGCAGACGCACAGCATTTCCGCATCGCCCTCGCCGACCGAGAGGTAGGCGTGGCCCATGGTGCTGTCGATATAGACGCTTTCGCCAGCCTTGAGCCGCACCGGCGCATATTGCTCGGTGTGGACCTCGATCTCGCCTTTCAGCACGATCAGGAACTCCTCGCCGGCATGGCTGGTCAGCGGACCGAACTGCTCGAGTGTGCGCGCCCGTGCATCGGCCAGAATCGGCACCATCCGCTTTCGCACCAGATCGGTGGCGAGATAATAATAGTCGTAGTTGCGCGTCAGCTGGCGCAGCGTCGTGCTCTTCGACGTCACCGACCGGCGCGTACGCGCCGTGGGCTGCTTTGAATCGCCACTCAACAGCTCGGTGACATGGATGCCGAGCCCGCCGCATATCTGCAGCAGCTTGTCGTAGGTCAGCGACATCTGGTCGTTCTCGACTTTTGACAACGTCGACACCGCGACGCCGGTGAGGTGGCTGACGTCCTGAAGCGTCCAGCCATGTTGCCGTCTCAGGTTGCGCAGGCAGTCGCCGAGATTCGGCTGTTCGGACATTGGCATCTCCATCACCTGACTATGTTAGCTAGTCCAACTCCTTCCTTGTCGCAAGATTCACCCATATTTTTCCTATCCGCTAATTATTGACCAGATCAGAAAATGATTTTACGAATGGCCATGCATTCCACGTCCCACACCCCCAGAGTTATCGTCATTGGCGGCGGCATTGCCGGCCTTTCGCTCGCAGCCGCAGTCCAGCAATGGGCCGAGGTGACGGTGATCGAACGCGAATCCCAGCTCGGCTACCACGCCAGCGGGCGCTCCGCTGCCCTGTTCACCGAAACCTACGGCAACACGCTGGTCCGCGCCCTGTCGGTGGCAAGCCGGCAGGCCATCATCGATGGCGGCTTCATCGAGCATGTGCGTGGCGCCCTGCATTTCGGCGGCCCCGACGACGACGATGCCATCGACAAGCTCGCTGCAGAGTACCAGGCACTGGTGCCATCAGTGCGGCGGCTGTCGCCTCGGGACGTTAGCGAGCTGGTGCCGCTGATCGCGCCGGAGCGGACCTGCGGTGCCGTCTACGAACCGGGTGCCGTCGACATCGACACCGGCAAGATGGTCCAGGCCCAGGCCTCGGCACTGAAGGTATCGGGCGGCAAGATCGTTACCGGCGCTGATGTGCTCGAAATCAAGCGCACGCCGGAAGGCTTCCGCGTCATCACGGCGTCGGGCATCCACGACGGCGACATCGTCGTCAACGCGGCAGGCGCGTGGGTCGACGTCATCGCCGGCCGTGCCGGCCTGTCCGGCCTGGGCTTCATGCCCAAGCGGCGCACCGCCTTCCTTTTCGACCCGCCCGCCGGCGTCGATGTGCGCAGATGGCCGCTCGTCGTCGACCTGCACGAGCGCTTCTATTTCAAGCCTGATGCAAGCCGCCTGATCGGCTCACTCGCCGACGAGGCCGACACAGAACCCTGCGACGCCTATCCCGAGGACGTCGACGTCGCCACCGCCGCCTACAACATCGAGGAAGCGACCGGTCTCGATGTCGGCCGGCCGTCGACGCCCTGGGCCGGCTTGCGAACCTTTGCGCCAGACCGCACGCCGGTCGTCGGCTTCGACCCCCGCCTGCCCGGCTTCTTCTGGCTCGGCGGCCAGGGCGGCTACGGCTTCCAGGTGTCGCTGACATTGGCCCGTTTGGGATCGGCACTGATGCGCGGCGAGCCACTGCCTGATGATCTCGTCGAACTCGGCATAACCTATGGCGCGCTCGCGCCGGACCGTTTCGTGCAGGCGAACGGCATCGGCGCCGTGGGCACGTAGACCTCAGGCAGCAAGCATCTCGGCGCTGTGGGAGGAGAACCGCTGCGCGCCACAACCAACCATAAAGGGAGCGATAACAATGACTTCTTCTGGCATGTTTCTGCGTTCGGCGCTTGTCGCCTCGACCATGATGTTCGGCGGCCAGGCCTACGCCAAGACACTTGTCTATTGCTCGGAGGCCAGCCCCGAGACCTTCAACCCGATGCTGACGGTGGCGGACTCCACCATGGATGCGGCTGCCAAGACGATCTTCAACCGCCTCGTCGAATTCAAGCCGGGCACCACCGAAGTCGGACCTGCCCTGGCAGAGAAATGGGACGTCTCCGAAGACGGCAAGGTCTATACCTTCCATCTCCGCAAGGGCGTGAAGTTCCATTCCAACGACACCTTCACGCCATCGCGCGAGTTCAACGCCGACGACGTGCTCTACACCTTCGAACGCCAGCGCGACACCGCGAACCCCTATCACAAGCTGTCGAACGCATCTTACGAGTACTTCTTCGGCCTCGGCATGGGCTCGATGATCAAGAGCATCGAGAAGGTCGACGACTATACGGTGCGCTTCACCCTGACCGAAGCCAACGTCACCTTCCTCGCCGGGGTCGCGCTCGACTACCTCTCGATCCTGTCGCTCGAGCAGACCGAAAAGATGGTCGCCGCCGGCACGCCCGAGGTCATCGACCAGCGCCCGGTCGGCACCGGACCTTTCATCCTGCAGGCCTACCAGCAGGACGCGCAGATCCGCTACGCCGCCAACAAGGACTACTGGAACGGCGCGCCCAAGATCGACACGCTGATCTTCGCCATCACGCCGGAGCCGGTCGTCCGCGTCACCCGCGTCAAGGCCAATGAGTGCCAGGTCGCCGCACCGCCACCGGCCGCCGCACTTGCCGAGATCAGGGACAATCCCGAGATCGACATCCTCAGCCAGCCGGGCCAGAACATCGGCTCCGTCGGCTTCAACACCGAGCACAAGCCGCTGGGCGACGTGCGCGTGCGCACGGCACTCGCCAAGGCGATCAACCGCCAGGCGATCGTCGAGGCCGTCTACCAGGGCGCGGGCAGCCTCGCCGGCTCCGTGGTGCCGCCGATGCAGCTCGGTGCGGTCACCGACGCCGCGATCGACTACGATCCGGAAGGCGCCAAGAAGCTGCTGCAGGAAGCAGGCCTCGACGCCGGCACCAATATCAAGCTTTGGGCCATGCCGGTGTCGCGCCCCTATAACCCCAATGCCCGCCGCATGGCCGAAATGATCCAGGCCGACTGGGCGGCTGTCGGCGTCAAGTCGGAGGTCGTCACCTTCGAGTGGGGCGAATACCTGACCCGGACCGGCAAGGGCGAGCACGACGCCTATCTGCTCGGCGGTTCGAGCGACAACGGTGATCCCGACAACATGCTGTCCTTCTCTTTTGCCTGCGACGGTGTGAAGGGTGGCTCGAACCGTTCGCGCTGGTGCAATCCCGAGTTCGACAAGCTGCTCGCTGCCGGCCGCGTCACATCAGATCCGGAGAAGCGCGCCGAGATCTACCGCGCCGCTCAGGCGATCCTGAAGGCAGAGGTGCCTGAAGCGCCGATCGCCCATTCGGTGGTCTCGATCCCGGTGCGCAAGAGCGTGCTCAACTATGTGATGGATCCGTTCGGCCGGCAGAATTTCGCCGCCGTCGACGTCGCCGAGTAAGGCAAGCAACGGAGAAAGCAGACAGTCATGCGCGAAGACCTGAACCGTCTGCTCGAAACCTACCGCGCCGAGGGCGCGGTAGGCGCCTCCCTCGCCTTCGCGCGTGGCGACGGCGAGGTCGTTGCCGTCACCGCGGGCGTATCGGACAAGCAGCTCAACCTGCCCGTCACACCGGACCAGCTGTTCAAGATCGGCAGTTGCACCAAGACCTTCGTCGCGGCGGCGCTGATGAAGCTCGCCGAGGACGGCAAGGTCGATCTCGGCGCGCCGATTTCAGCCTGGTTCCCCGACCTGCCGCGATCGGGCGAGGTGTCGGTGCGCCAGCTGATCAACCATCGCGGCGGCTTGCCGGAGTTCGAATACGACATCCCGATGGACCCGAGTCGGACCTGGACGCCGGCCCAACTGGTCGAGCTCGCCTTCAACGTCGGCGGGCAGACTGCACCCGGCGGCCCGGCGGTCTACAACAACACCGGCTATGTGTTGGCCGGCATGCTGATCGAAGCGGCATCCGGCCTGTCGCTCGGCGCCTATCTCCGCGAAAAGGTCCTCGGACCGCTCGACCTCGAGGACACATGGTCGCCGGCGACCGAAAGTTTTCCGTCCGGGCGCATCGTGCGCGGCTACTATCATCGTCCGAAGCCTGTGACAGGTGCCGTCGCGACGCTGGCCGAAGGCGGCGAGATGTGGCGCATGGACGGCGTGCTGCCCTATTCCGACGATTTGCAGGACTCCTCGGACAGCTTTCCCTTTTCCGGCGCCTATGGCTGCGGCGACATGGTGTCGACGCCGAGTGACATGGTGGTCTTCATGCGCGGGCTGTTTGACGGCAGCCTCCTGCCGGCACCGCTGTTCCGCGAAATGAGCGAGAACCGCGCAGAAGTCAGCTTTCCCGGAACCCGGATGCGCGAGACAGGTGCCGGCCTGTTCCAGAGCAGCTACGCTGACCGCCCGTTCTTCGGCCACCAAGGCAGCATTCCGGGCTACGTCGCCGTCATGCAGCACGAGCCCAGGTCCGGCCTGACGGTGGCCATGGCCTGCAATGCCGGCTCGGGCAACCGCCTGTCCTTCTATGCCAGCAGCATGCACCCCGTGTTCGACCAGGCCATCAGGATCATCCTGAGGGGATAGCGCACCGGCCCCGAAATCGGGACCGATTTCAGGAAAGCACGACGCGCAGTTCCAATGCGTTCAGACGCCCAGGCCGGCGGCCATCTGGCGAAGGTCAACGCCGAGTTCGGACGTCACCTCCAGCGCGCGGTCGTCGCGCGCTGGAGCGCCATTCGCCTGATGATGCGCGGCCAGTACGCGGTCGCGCTCGCGGATCAGCGCCCTGATCTCCTCGCCATAGAGCGCCAGCACGGCACTCAGCCAGCGATTGACCAGGTAGGACGGCCGGGCAAAATGTAGGTCGAAGCGCGGCAAGAGCGCGATCGTCGCCTCGGCTTCCAACCAGTTGTCGCCGACGACCCATTGGTTGACGGTGAACAGACGCAGCAGCCGGCCATAGGCGTCGACGCCGACCGCCACCACGTGGTGGATCGGCCCGTTGGCGCCTTCCGGCCTGACGAAGCAATGGAAATGACCGTGTTCGGCCTGCCCCTCCTGCGGCGGGTGGCTGTGGTAATACCACTGCGCACCCGTCTCAGCGTCGAACACGTCGCCTTGGGGAAAATGCTCCCAGGCGGCCACCGACTTGGCCTCGCGCAGCGTCTCGAGCAGCACGTTGCTGCTCGATTTCGCCAGCACCTGCTCGCAAAACAGCGCCTGTCGCGCCGCCTCCACTCTCATCTCGTCCATCCTTGGCCTCCGGGCCGCAGCTTGGCCTATTGCGGCTGGGCCGCGCAAGGCGAGGCTGCGGGAGCGGCAGCGCATGGAGATGCGGCAGGTGCGGGAGCTGCCGCGCAGGGCGAGGCAGCGCCGCAAGGGGCGACGGCCGCCGGAGCGGGTGCCGCCGAGCAAGGCGAAGCTGCTGAACATGGCGACGCTGCCGCGCATGGGGATGCTGCGGCACAAGGAGCGGCCGCGGCACAAGGCGATGCGGCCGAGCAGGGCGAAGCTGCGGCACGAGGCGAGCTTGCAGCGCACGGGTTACCGGCGGCGCAGGGCGTTGCCGGCGCGGCGGCAGCGGGTGCAGCCTTCGGCACGGCAAAGCGGTAATGGTCGACGGCGACGGCCGAGGTGGCGGCGAGGAAGGCCGTGCCGAACAGCAGAGTGTTGCGCGCGCTCATTTCTTGAACCCATCGAGACCGAAGAGCGGACGTAGAGCGACACCGCCGAGGCTGCCGACAAAGGCCGAGGCGAACCACAGCCAGCCATGCACACTGCCCGAGGCGATGCCGGAAAACAGCGCACCGACATTGCAGCCGAAGGACAGCCGCGCGCCATAGCCCATCAGCACGCCGCCGATGGCCGCCGCCAGGAACGAGGCGAAAGGCACATGCACCTTGGGCGCGAACTTGCCGGCGAGGCCTGCGGCCAGCGCGGCTCCCAGGATGATGCCGAAATTCATCACCGAGGTGATGTCGGCGAGCACGCTGGAGCCCAGCGCCTTGGCCGGCCCGGGCCAGGTCCAGAACGCCCAGGTCTCGACCGGCACGCCGACCGCCTGCGCCACCTTGGCGCCCCACAGGCCAAAGCCGAAGGTCACCGACCACGGATGGCCGGCAGTGACCAGCGTCGCGACGTTGAGCCCGGCGAGCAGAAGCCCTGCCCCGATCAGCGGCCACGGACCGTGCAGCAAGCGGCCCAAGCCCTGGCGTGGCGCGGGTTTTGCCGTCTCGATGGCGCCATGGGCACGACGCTCGACCAGCACGGTGAGGCCGGCGACGGCCGCCAGGCCGACAAGTGTAACGATCACTCCGCCCGTCACGCCAAGTGTTTTGCCGAGACTGATCTCGGGCAGCGACGGCAGCGCCAGCCACCACGGCAGATGCGCCGTGCCGATGACTGCGCCGACGATGAAGAAGATCAGCGTCACCAGCATGCGCGAACTGCCGCCGCCGACGGTGAACAAAGTGCCCGAGCCGCAGCCGCCGCCGAGTTGCATGCCGAGACCGAACATCGCGGCACCCACCAGCACCGACACGCCGACCGGCGCGAAGGCGCCGACGAGCGCCTGGCCGTTGAAGCTGCCGAGCGACAAAAGCGGAATGAAGACGACCGCTGCCGCGGCGATCATCAGCATCTGGGCGCGGATGGCATTGCCACGCTGCTCGACGACGAAGCGGCGCCAGCCGCCAGTGAAGCCGAAGGAGGCGTGGTAGAGCGTCAGCCCAAGCAGGCCGCCGATCACAAACAGCACCGCCTGGCGCGTGTCGATCACCTGGCCGATGGCGAGCCCGCCGAGGATCAAGGCAAGCCCGACAAAGACGACAGGTCCCTTGTCGAGGTTGACGCCAGCGACAGGTGCCGGCGCGGTGGCATTTATCTCAGTCATTTCAGATCAGTCCGGGACATTCTGGAAGTGTAGGCGTGGCCGCTGCAAACGAAGATGTCCAGGATCGCTCCCGGACATCGTCATGTCGGCCCTGCCCTCTGGCGATCAGTTGCCGGGCTGCACGGGGCGTGCCGGATCGGCGGCCCATTCGGCCATCGAACCATCATACATCTTGGTGTTCTTGTTGCCCTCGACCTCGCTCAGGCCGAACCACACCACCGACGCCCAGTGGCCCGTGTTGCAGAAGGCGATGTTCTGCTCGTCCTTGGCCAGGCCAACGGACTGCGACAGGCTTCCAACCGCTTCCTTCGACGCAAAGGATGCCTTTTCCGCGTCATAGAGCTTGCTGTTTTCGAGATTCTTCGAGCCGGGAATGGTGCCGGCAACACGGACGACAGGGCTCTTCGCCTCGCCCTTGAACTGCGCGGCCGGGCGACCGTCGATCAGTTTGATGCCTTCGGCGCGTGCCTTTTCGACATCGGCGGTCGTGGCCAGAAGCTCCTTCTTCAGTTCGCCCGTGAAGGCGACCGCCGCGGGCTTGGCGACATCGGTTGCCAGTTCGCCGCCGGCGGCTTCCCAGGCGCGGGCGCCGCCGTCGAGGATCGACACGGCGTCATGGCCGAGCACCTTGAAGGTCCAGTAGACGCGGGTGGCGCCGCCGAATTCCGAGGAGTCGGTGCCATTCGGTACGATGACGACATGGCTGTCATTGCTGACGCCAAGGTCGCCGATGGTTTTGGTGATGGTCTCGAGCGGCGGCAGCATCCCGGGAACGCCATTCACCTCGGCCCGCCAGCCGACCGTCGAATAGGGAGCGCTGACGGCACCGGGCACGTGGCCCTTGGCGTAGGGGTTGGCGCCATCCTTGGCGGCATCGCGCACGTCGATCACGACGAGGCTCTTGTTGCCGAGGTTGGACTTGAGCCAGGCGGCGTCGACAAGCGGCTTGTCGGTCAGGCGTTCGGCCTGCGCGCCGGTGGCAAAAGCCAAACCGGCAGTAACGACTGCAGCCAACAGAGAAAAGCGCATCGGACAACTCCAGGAGAAAACGATTCCAAAAACAGACATTGAGAGCAACAGTAATCCGGAATCGCGACATGAACACGCCATCCGAGACCCAAAGCGGCGGGGATTTCGAAACAGAATACGCGAAGCATGGATAAAATTGGGAAACAATTCCATGCATCATGCCGCATGTTCATATGCGGGCAAAAGAATATAACCCCTTCACAAATCGGCCTATTACGACGACTTTCTGATCGACGCCGCCGAGCCGATGATTTGGGCCGCAGCAACGGCTCATGAGGGGACAAGAGGCATGCGTTTGTTCAAGGCGATGGTTGCGGCGATGTTGGGGATGGCGCTCGCCGTTTCGGTTGCGTTCGCCCATACGCCTGACGATACGCTTGTTGTCGCCGATGCCATCGACGACGTCGTGACCCTTGACCCGGGCGAGGTCGGCGAGGTCGGCGGCGTGCTGACCAGCAGTCAGATCTACCAGTCGCTGCTCACCTTCGACGTCGACGACCCGACCCGCATCAGGGGCCTGCTCGCCGAAAGCTGGGCGATTTCGCCCGACGGCAAGACCTTCACCTTCAAGATGAACCCGAAGGCGCGCTTTGCCTCGGGCAATCCGGTGACGGCGTGGGACGCCGAATTCTCACTGAGGCGGGTCATTCACCTCAAGTCGCGCTCGGCCTTCATCATCGGCCAGTTCGGCTTTTCGCCTGACAATGTCGACGACCGCATCAGGGCGCTGGACGACCAGACCCTGGTCATCACCCTTGCCGAAACCTATTCGCCGAGTTTCCTGTTCTACTGCCTGTCGTCCTACATGGGCGCAATCGTCGACAGCAAGATCGTCAAGGCGCAGGAAGTAAACGGCGACTATGGCAATGGCTGGCTGAAGGCACAGAACTCCGCAGGATCGGGGCCGTTTGCGCTCAGCAAATGGCAACCGAGGGAGTCGATCCTGCTGACCCGCAATGACAATTATTGGGGCGAGCCGGCCAAGGTCGAGCATGTGCTCATCCGCCATGTCGCCGAAAGCTCGGCCCAGCGCTGGCTGCTCGAAACCGACGAGATCGACATCGCAAACCGGCTCGGGCCCAACGATTTCGACACGCTCACCAACAACCCGAAGCTGTCCATCGTCCATGGTCGCTCGGGCAACATCTATTACATGGGCCTGAATGTCAGGAACCAGTATCTCGCCAATCCCAAGGTGGTCGAGGCGATGAAGTACCTCGTCGACTACCAGGGCATCGTCGACACCATTTCACGCGGCACCATGGAAGTGCACCAGACGCTGGTGCCCAACGGCTTCCTCGGCGCCATCGCCTATACGCCGTTCAGCTTCAACGTCGAAAAGGCGAAGGCGGTGCTGGCCGAAGGCGGGGTCAGCGGCGAGTTCTCGCTCGACATGGTGGTGTGGGACACCCAACCCTTCACCGATTTCGCCAAGGCAATCCAGGCCACCATGGCGCAGGCGGGCGTCCATCTCAATCTGCAGGTGATCGGCGGCCGCGAATGGCTCGAGCGCTACCGCAACCACGACCTCGACATCTGGCTTGGGCTATGGGGGCCTGACTATCCCGACCCGCACTCCAACGCGAAGGCCTTCGCCGTCAACAAACAGGATGCTCCCGACGGCTCCGACAGCCTGGCCGACCGCTTCGGCTGGAACGCCGGCCGGCTTTCGCCCGATGCCATGGCTGCGGTGCGCGAGCAGGACACGGCCAAGCGCAAGGCCATGTATGAGGCGATCCAGAAGGTGCATACGGACACCTCCCCCTTCATCATGATGTTCCAGGAAGTGCGCAAGGTCGGCGTCAGCGCGCGGGTCAAGGGCCTGATGATGGGCACGACCTTTGCCGACGACCGCTATTGGGCGGTATCCAAATAAACGGCCCCAGCCGGGGCTATATCCGCTGCATCCAACAATAAACCGGGCGGCTGTCGCCGCCCGGGATCTCCAGCATGTTGCCCGATCAGGTTCGGTCAGGCTCAGTCACCGGCGCCGCCACCCGAGCCGCCGCCGGCTCCACCGGCACCGCCGCCCGAGCCGCCACCGGCTCCACCGGCACCGCCGCCACCAGTATCGCCATCTTCGCTGCCGCCGCCACCGCCGCCGCCGCCGCAACCACCGCCGCCGCCGCCGCCGCCGCCGCCGCCACCGCCGCCGCCGCCGCCGCCGCCGCCGCCACCGCCGCCGCCCCCGCCACCGCCGCCGCCGCCACCGCCGCCGCCGCCGCCACCGCCGCCGCCATCGCCGTCGCCGTCGCCGTCGCCATCACCGTCGCCGTCGCCATCACCACCGCCGTCGCCGTCGCCATCACCACCGCCGTCACCGTCGCTTCCGGTGCCGCCGTCATCGCCGTCATTCTCGCTACCGGCCAATACGGCCGCGATCAGCGACGTGGTCAGTGGTGGGCATTGCGCCAGTTCGTCAGCCGACATGATGCTGCTGCGATTGAGCGCGATGCAGCACATTTCATAATTGCTTTGGGAAAGTGGCTGGCATTGCGCGGCCGTCATGCGTGGCCGGATGTTGCTCTGGGCTGATGCGGGGAAAACAAAACTGACCGCCGCAAGAGCCGAGGAAACCAGCAGAATCGTGTGAATCCTGCGCACGCAGGTTGGGTACGTCGTCATTTCTTCCTCCTGAGGGAAAAAACGCGCCCGTCCCCAAACTGGCGCTATGATCACGCGTTCCGATCATCGGAAACACTTTGTTAAGCATACAACCTTTTGAAATCGGTGCAAAGGCCGCCAGCATGGGTTGATTTATCTAGCTCTAATATGCTGTCTGCTAGTACCCGTTGAGAGGGGGAACAGCACATGTACAAGTTCGCGGCGCTTGTTGCGATCGCCTTGCTTACGGCTGGCTGCAGCCAGTCTGTCACCTCCGGATCAAGCATGAGTACGGTCGGCTATGCCTTTGCCCCGCCGGCGGCAAATACCTTTTGCACTAGACAACCCGGACTATGCAGCACCGCCGGCAAGACCAAGGTGATGGCGCTGACGGAGGCGCGCATGAACGACCTCAAGCGGGTCAATGTCTCGGTCAACCAGCGCATCCGGCAGCGCGAGGACATCGCCACGACAGGACGTGACGACGACTGGCGGCTGCCGACATCGGTGGGCGACTGCGAGGACATCGCCATTCTCAAGAAGAACGAGCTGCGCAAGCTCGGCTGGCCGGCATCCACGCTTCTGTTGACCGTCGCCACCTATGGCGGCACCGGACACACGGTGCTGACGGTCCGCACCGACAGCGGCGACCTCATCCTGGACAACCACACCGGCGCCATCAGGAACTGGAAAAGCACGCCCTACCGCTACTTTGCGCGGCAGTCGCAGTCGGAAAGCGGAAGGTGGACGCGGATCGGCGTTTGAGGATGCCCAGCCCGCTCAGTGCGGGAATTGATTTTCCTCGACGATCTTCCAGATCTGCCGGTTGATGTCCCTGATCGCCTCGATCGAGGCCGAGATGCGATGCATCTCGTTGTCGTCCAGCTCCTCGTTCTTGCCGTAGCGGACGCTGTCCTTGCTGTCGAAGATGCGCATCAGCTGGGTGCTGGCGCGAGTGCCGGTCTCGTCGAACGAGTAGATGCAGTGGCTGTACTTGTTGCGCAGCTTGCCCTGGTGGGTCAGTTGGTCGGCCACCGACAGCACGGCGTCGCGGCAGACCTGCGGTGTCTTCGCCATCTTTGCGAGGCGCTCGACAAGATCAAGGCGCGCACGCGTCGTATTAAGAGTGAGGAAGATGATGATCGCCGTTTCCTTGTCGACCTTGGCAAGACCGGCGATCAGATAGATGAGCAGGCTTTCGGTGTTGGTCCAGGTGTAGTTCAACTGGCCAACGGTAAGCAGCACGTCCTGGAAACGCGGCATCGCGCGCTCATGACAAGGTATGCTGAGCGTGCGGCACGACGCCGTCGCTGCTGACGCGACGATCGCCGACGCTGTCGCGCCGCTTGTGATAGACCGCCGCCGCCTCGGTGCGATTGTGCGCGCCAAGCTTGGTGATGATGTTGTGCAGGTGGATCTTCACCGTATGCTCGGACAGCCCGAGCGCCGCGGCGATCAGCTTGTTCTGCAGGCCGCGTGCAACCATCGCCAGGATCTGCAGCTCGCGCTCCGTGAGTTCGTCGAAATCGTCGGTTTCGCCGTCCTGCGCGACGGGCGCCTTCGGTGACGGGGCTTCAAGATTGGCGATCGGTCCGAGCACTCCGGCGCGGCGTCGTTCGACGATCGGCTCGAACAAGGACAGCGGGAAATACTCGCCGCCGCGCAACACCAGGCGCACCACCGACAGCCAGACGTCAAGCTTCAGGTTCATCGGCAGAACACCACGAACGTTCCGCGCGGTGACGACATCACGGATCGAAACCTCCTGCCTGCCGTCTTCCTGGATCAGCATGACCTGTGCCGAGGGGTGCAGAAGCGCCAGCCGTTCGGACTGGGCCGCGACCTGCGGCAGTTGCTTGGCTTCGACCAGGATCAGCGAAACCGGAGCCTCGAAGCCGACGCACGCATCGGCAAGCGTCGGCACCTGCTCGACAGTGATCCAGTGAAATTCGCGTTCGATTGCGAAAATCAGGCTCTCCGACACGAAATCGGCCGGAGCGACGATCAGCAACGTCTTGCAGGTCTTCTGTGCGGAGCCATCTGCTCCGTTAGCGCGGCGTGCGCTGGGAATAGCCACTCGGTACATGAGGTCTCCCACCCAATGTTCACAAAGCTATTTCTTCCCCCATTGCCGCCTAAGGGGAGCATTAGTTAATAGCATATACGTCTTGTTAACGGTTCGGTATATCCAAGATGAGCTATCGAGGGCGCTGATGTAGCCCATCCGGTCAATTGGACCGCCGCGCGAGCTAGCCCTTCGGCCTAAGCTGACCTGCCCGATCGAGCGATCAACGCTGCGTTTTTTCATCCGCAACAAGCAGCCGGAACTTGGCCGTTTCCCAGATCGACGACACGTAATTGTACAGTGATTGCAATAGCTCAATATTTCCCGCCGATTCTCGGCTGCAATAGCTAGATCGCTATCGCGAGTTCTTGGGCCGCCCGCCCAAACAGCCTAGCGCGAACTGTCAGCTTACAATTTCGGGGTCACGGCCACAGACTTTGTTGGTTCAAGCAACATGGGCGTGGGTGCTTGAGAATCCGCAATAAGTCGCGATTTGGGCCAGCTGTAGCGGCCTTGCGTTCACGACATTGTGAGAATCCAAGTCTCCCACCCCCGCCAGCAAGGGGAGGGCTTCCACCGACCAGAATGAGTTCAGGGTACCCGGCTATCAGTCCCCTCAGCCTGGCGACCCTTCGTTTCTCCATCGAAAACTCAACCGTCCGCGTGAACCCGAGACCGTGTTAGAGATGAAAACGGTCAAGTGATCGCGGTCCCAACCGAGGACAAGACGATGTCTGATCGTAACAGCAACAATCTCAATGCGTTTGGCCTGCAATTCATCGGCAACGAGATCGAATTGGGCGGCGACAGCGAGAACGAAAACAAGAACGAAAACGAGAACAAGAACGAAAACAAGTCTGAGAACGAGAACGAGAACAAGTCCGAGAACGAGAACGAAAACAAGTCCGAGAACGAGAACAAGAACGAGTCCGAAAACAAGAACGAGAACGAGAACAAGTCCGAGAACGAAAACGAGAACAAGAACGAATCCAAGAACGAGAACGAAAACAAGAACGAGAACAAGACCGAGACCAAGGTCGACGTCGACGTCGACGTTGATGTCGAGCTCGAAGGCCGTCTCGGCGACTACAAGGAAGACAACGACTTCGCCGACATCCATGCCGGCGGCGACATCAAGGGCGACGTGCTCTTCAGCAAGGACGGCGACGTCAATTACGATCCGGGCGACGACATCAGCTTCAAGGACGTGCTGACCGGCGCGATGGGCGCCAACAGCAACGCATTCGTCATCACCCAGACCGCCGACATGGTCGACAACGACAAGCTTGAAGAAGCGACCGTCAAGAACGACGGCTACTTCAAGCAAGACTTCGACGCCAAGGGCGGCCACGCATCCGCTGAAGAAGGCATCAATGCCGACGGCGGCGGCGGCGGCGGCGGCGATGCCAAGGGCGGCGAAGCCGACGGCGGCGACGGTGGCAACGCCAAGGGCGGCGAAGCCGACGGCGGCAAGGGCGAAGGTGGCCTGGCACTGAGCGCGGCCTTGGGCGGCGACGCCAAGGGTGACACCAAGGCTGACAGCGGCGACAGTAAGGGTGGCAGCGCCGACACCGACGCTGACGGCGGCAAGGGCGACGGCGGCAGGGGCGGCGATGGTGGTACCGGCCTCGGTCTCGGCCTCGGTCTCGGCCTGGGTGCCGGACTTGGAGTTGGCGCGAGCGAAGCTGACTCGGGCGATGCCAAGGGTGACGGCGGCAACGCCAAGGCCGACAGCGGCGACGCCAATGCCGATTCCGGCAAGGCTGACGCCGGCAATGGCGGCGACAGCGGCGACACCGAAGGCGGCGATGCAAAGGGCGACGCTGGCGACGGCATCGACGCATTCGTACCGATCATCCCCGTGCTGAACTTCGGTGAAGGCGGCGACGCCAAGGGCGACGGCGGCAACGCCAAGTCCGACACCGGCCGCGGCGGCGACGCCGATTCCGGCAAGGCAGACGCCGACAGCGGCGACGCCAACGCCAATGGCGGCGATGCCAAGGGCGATACCGGCGATGCACTCAGCGCAGGCTTCGGTGCCGGCTTCGGCGCAGGCTATGGCGAAGGCTCCGGTGAAGGCAATGGCGGCGGCGGTGGCGGTGGCGGCGCAGGTACCGGTGGTTCGGCGACCGCAGGCGCAGCAACGGGCGGCGCAAGCACGTCCGGCGGCGCATGGGCCTATGGCGACGGCGACGGCGGCAACGCGCTGAGCGGTGCCTGGGCTGACGGCACTGGCGGCAATGCTACGGGCGGCGCAGCCTGGGCTGGCGGCGGCGGCGGCGGCGGCACGGTCGGCGCAGCTACGGGTGGAGCCGGTGGCGCAGGTGGCGCAGGCGGCAGCTGGGGATCGGGCAACAGCGACGACGGCTATGTCACTGGTGAAAGCTTCGCCAGCGCCGACGCCATCATCGACACCAGCGCCTTCAACCAGCAGATTGTGATGGGTGCCAATCTGCAAGGCAATACGGTCGACATGACCGTTGTCGGCGGCAACTTCACCGAGACGCTGACTGGCGAAGACGACAACGCCTGATCGCCCGGCGCCGGTCGGATGATTTGCGACCAACAGCCAAACGAAACGGACTGCGCGGAGTTTTCCGCGCAGTCCTCAAACGTGACCGGCGGCGGCGCCTAGGCGCTGCTGTTCCGTTCGCAAAGGGCGGAGGCTAGGCAGATGAATTCCGTTTATTTAGACAAGGTCTCTGAAGCGATTGCCCATTTCGTCGGGTTGTTCGAGACAAACGTCGAGGAAGCGCGACAGAAGCAGGCCTATGACGGGTTCAGGGCGAACCAACAGGCCCAACAGGAGCTTCCGGACCCTCAGACCGTCGCCATCAAAGTCGATGCCTCCCATACCCTCAAGGATTTTGATCCGAATGTGCCGTATCTGGCGATGCGGCCCGAGATCGAGCAGGTCACCGTCTGGTCGAAGGTTGCCTTCACTCCTCCGGACATAGAGATACCCGACGGACCGTTCCTTCACAATTTCACCCGCCTTCCCGATGGCACCACGGTCGGATCGGGCGGTGTCGTCCTGCCTCAGATTGAGCCGCCCGGCGATTTGGCCGCTATCGTCAACCAGGAAATCCGGCTGTCCGACGACGATTATGTCGGCTTTGGCGGCAGCGGGTTGAAATTCACCCCGGCGGCGCTGGACAACAGTTCGCTCGACGAGTTGCAGCAGGCCGCGGCCGACCTGTCGCCGATCGACGACCTGACGCTTCCAGGCACGACCGAAGAGATGGCCACCTTCGTGACGACCGCCCAGGCGCGGCTCACCGGATTCAGTGGCGATGGCCATGGCAATGCGGAGGTCTTCACCACGAAGGGCGAAGCACTCGAAGGCACCTACTTCAATGGCCAGCTTGTCGACGAAGCCGACGTCCCGGACATGGAGGACTACGTCAACTTCCTCAAGGACGACGACGACGACGACGAAGAGGATGCAGGCGGCCCCGACGGCCCGCTCGACATCGACACGCCTCCGGACTCCGGCGACTTCATGGACGGCTGGGGCGACGGCACGGTGAACCCGAGCGTCGAGATCACCACCGGCGGCAACACCGTCATCAACAATGCTGTCGTGGTCAACGAATGGGTCTCGGCAGAGGTCATGGCCGTGATTGGCGACCATTACTCGCTGAACGCCATCGTGCAGATCAACGGCACATGCGATGCCGACAGCGTCGGCTCGGCGATCGGCGGCTGGCCGTTTGATCCAGGTGGCGAGAACGAGAGCTTCAACATCGCGATGTTCAAGCACATCGATCCTTCGGCAGGAGAAACCGACGCGACTCCCGACGCCCCGCCCAGCTTCCCCGCTTACTACGTGGTCACCGAAATTTCGGGCGACCTGCTGATGATGAACTGGATCGAGCAATACGCGTTCGTCATGGACAATGACATTGTCATCGCTTCCTCGTCCGGTGTGCAGTCGGTCGTTTCGACCGGCGACAACACCGCCTTCAATGGCCTCAGCCTGTACGAACTCGGCAGCTACTACGACCTCATCATAGTTGGTGGCAACGTCTACGACGCCAGCATCATCCATCAGCTCAACCTGCTGATCGACAACGACATGATCGGTGCCGTCGACGGCTTCGAGACGACTGGCGAAGGCTCCGCCTCGACGGGCGGAAACCTGCTGTGGAACCAGGCGAGCATCGTCAATGTCGGTGCAGGCACCTGCGAGCCGCTGCCGGATGGCTATGACACCGCCTCGGCTGATCTCGCTGCCGGCAACAAGGAACTGCCGACGTCCATTCTTCAGGACGCCGCCTTCGCAGGCATCGGCGTGCTGCGCGTACTCTACATCTCGGGCGACATATACAATCTGCAATACATCAAGCAGACGACCGTGGTGGGCGACAGCGACCAGGTAGCGCTTGCCATGAACGAGATGGTCGCCAATCCTGACGCGGATTGGACGATCGCCACCGGCGGCAACCAGTTGGTCAACGACGCCACGATCGTCGACGTCGACGGCTACTCCAAGATCTATGTCGGCGGCGACAGCTACTCCGATGAGATCCTAATCCAGGCCAACCTCGTGTCGAGCGAGCCGGATCTGGGAGGGCAGGACCCGGACACACTTGTCAGTGAAGCTGTGGCTTTCCTCGATGACAGCAATGGCGACGACACCGGCGACGCTTCCCAAGGCACCAACATCGCACCGCAAGCCGCAGATTCCGGATCGGCCGACGTCATGCAGCACATGCTGGGCTGAGCCGAATGAGAGGGGCGCAAGATGACTGACGACCGTGAAAGCTGGAGTGGTTTTCATAATTTGCCTGATGAAGGCGACAACCAGGACTGTTCGCCGGCACCTCCGCGGACATCGGAGCCCAAGCCCTTGCCGCAGGCTCGGCTGTCGAGTGCAATAGCTCCCCAGGAGCAGGCGCTCGACAGGCTGGAACGCTACATCGACAACGTGGTGGGCGAGTTGCGCGACGCTGCCGGCGACAAGCCGACCGCTCAGGCAGAACGCAAGTCACCGGAAACCTCGACCCCTGCGCCGCAGGCTGTACGGGCGGGCCCGCATCAACCACCCCAGAGGCCATCAGAGCCCTCGATCATACCTCCGGAGCGGAGCGCTACGGCTCAACGCCCCCCAGCGTCTGCCCCCGCCGAAACAGCGCCCGGCACGCCGCCGCATCAGGCTCAGCGTGCGGCTCCGGAGGAACCCATTGCCGCGCCCCAGCCCCAGGCAGTTGCTCCTCAGGCCAGGCCTGAATCCAAAGAGGCGCCGCAACCGGCAACCACGGCAGCATCGGCTCCCCCTCGCCCCGACATGCGGGTAAGTGAGCCGCAGGGACCGGCAAAGACTGAAATGAAAGATACGTCGATGCCGGTTGGCAAGGTGATCGACGCCGACAACGGCCCGATCAAGCCGAAGGAAAAACTGCCTGAAGCCAAAGGCCCAAGCGGCGGCGACATCGACAGCGGTGGTAGCGGCGGTGGTGGTGGCGGCGGCGGTGGCAGTGGCGGCGTCTTCCACAAGCGCCTTGGCCCGATCGACTTCTCCGCCTCGCTGAAGATCGGCCTCAACGTCGTCAAGCGCAACCTGTTGATCGTCATGTTGTTCACTCTGGCCAGCAACGTGCTCGTGCTCGCAATCCCGCTCTATCTGTTCCAGATCTCCGATCGCGTGCTGACCAGCCGCTCCGTTGACACTCTGGTCATGCTGACGATCGTGATCGTCGGCGCCGTGATCCTTCAGGCGATGTTCGACGCGATCCGTCGTTTCATCCTGATGCGGACCGCCGTCGAGGTGGCTGCGCAACTCGGCGCACCGATCCTGAGTGCCGCGGCGCGCGCCGCGCTGCACAGCAACGGCCGCGAATACCAGACGCTCAGCGACCTCGGACAACTGCGCTCATTCCTCGTTTCGGGCACCTTGCTGTCCCTGCTGGATGCCCCGCTTGCCCCATTGTTCGTGCTTGCCGTGTTTCTTGTGCATCCGCATCTCGGCTTCATCGTCGTCACATCGGCGTTGCTGCTGCTCGTGATCACCATCATCAACCAGCGCTCGACGGCTGCCTCCTTCAGCGAAGCCAATTCGTTCCAGAGCAAGGCCAACCTGCATCTCGACTCGATGTCGCGGAATTCGCAGATCATCAACGCGCTCGCCATGATCCCGGAAGCCGTGCGCATCTGGGGCAAGGACACGGCCGGCTCGCTCAGGGCGCAAGTCCTCGCACAGGACCGCAACATCGCCTTCGCCGCAACATCCAAGGCAGTGCGGTTGCTGACGCAAGTCGCAATGCTAGGCTGGGGTGCGCATCTCGCCCTGGATGGCCATCTCAGCGGCGGCATGGTCATCGCCGCGTCGATCATCGCCGGCCGCGCTCTCGGCCCTATCGAGGGTGCCATCGAAGGCTGGAACCAGGTCGTACAATCGCGCGCCGCCTATGGCCGCATCGCCAGCCTGCTGCAAAGCTCGCCGCTCAATTTCGAACGGCTGAACCTGCCGCGGCCGGAAGGCCGCCTCGACGTCGAACGCCTGCTGTTCGTGCCCCAGGGCACCAAGCGGGTCGTGCTCAACGGCATCACCTTTGCCCTGGCCCCGGGCGACTCCCTTGCGATCATCGGCAATTCGGGCGCAGGCAAGACCACGCTCGGCAAGATGCTTGTCGGCTCGATCCTGCCGACTTCGGGTAATGTGCGCCTCGACCTGATGGACCTGCGCAACTGGGACCAGCGCCAATTCGGCGAGAACATCGGCTATCTGCCGCAGGACGTTCAGCTGTTCCCTGCCACGATCAAGGCCAACATTGCCCGCATGCGCGAGGATGCCAGCGACGCCGATATCTACCAGGCGGCCATGCTCGCCGACGTGCATGAGATGATCGCCACCTTGCCGCATGGCTACGAGACCTTCGTCGCAGCCGACGGCGCACCGCTTTCCGGCGGCCAGAAGCAGCGTATCGCGCTCGCCCGCGCCTTCTTCGGCAACCCGCGCATGGTCGTGCTGGACGAGCCAAACTCGAACCTCGACGCCGCCGGCGACGTGGCACTTGCCCGTGCACTGCAGCACGCCAAGGACAACAAGATCACCGTCATTACCATCACGCAGCGTCCGGCACTTCTGCAGAGCGTCGACAAGATTCTGTTGCTGGTCAACGGCACGGTGGCCCTGTTCGGCAAGCGACAGGACGTGCTCCAGGCACTTGCCCAGCGCGGGTTGAGCATCGAGGGCGGCTCGTTCGGCCATCAGATTCCGTAAGGGGACAAAGTCATGAGCGATACGGCAATCGTCAAGGTCCATGACCTCGAATGGTACGCCGACGTACCGCGCTCGATCGGCAAGCAGACAAAGATCGGCCTCCTGCTCATAGCGCTCACTTTTGGCGGCTTCGGCACCTGGGCTCTCACGGCTCCGCTCGCTGCCGCCATCATCGCCCAGGGTTCGTTCGTCGCCGCCGGCCAGAACAAGATCGTGCAGCATCTGGAAGGCGGCATCATCAAGGAACTGCTGGTTAGCGAAGGTGACGTCGTCACCTACGACCAGCCTCTCGTCCGCCTCGATGAAACAGCAGCCGAAGCCAGCGAGCGTCAGCTCTTCCTGCGTCAGGTTCGCCTCGATGCCATCGCCGCGCGGCTGAATGCCGAGATCAGTGGAGCGGTGAACATCTCGTTTCCAAAGAGCGTCACCGACAACCTCGATGACCCCGAGATCAAGCCGATCGTAGACGGTCAGCAACTGACCTTTGACGCCGCACGCAGCAAGTTGCAAAGCGAGATCGGCCTGCTGAAGCAGAACATTGCCGCCTATGTCTATCGATCGGGCGGCTACGACGAACAACTGGCTGCCGTGCGTCGACAATTGACGCTCATGCAGGAAGAATATGCAGGCAAGAAGAAGTTGCTCGACAAGGGTCTGCTCCGGGCTACCGAAATCAAGGCGATCCAGCGCGCCATGGCCGATGCCGAGGGGCAGATCGGCCGCCTTGCCGCTCAGGTTTCCGAGATCGGCGCCGAGGTCATCAAGCTCGACCAGCAAATCAAACAGGCAGAAGAAGCCTACAAGCAGGCTGCACTCGAGCAGTTGCAGAACCTGGAGGGTGACCTCGATACGATCCGCGAGCAGCTTCGCCAGGCGAAGAGCATCCTCAGCCGCGTGACGATCAACGCCCCGGTCGCCGGCACCATCGTGCGCATGTATTACCACACATCAGGCGGCGTCATCGAAAGCGGCAAGCCGATCGTCGAGATCCTGCCGTCGGACGTGCCGCTCGTCATCGAGACGCTGATCTCCCGTACCGACATTGACAGTGTCCGTGTCGGCCAGAAGGCAACGGTACAGCTTACCGCGCTTAACCGGCGCACCACGCCGGTGCTCGAAGGCGAGGTGATCTACGTCTCCGCCGACGCGCTGCCGGACACGTCGGGTCCCGTCGCACGCGAAGTCTATGTCGCTCGCGTCAGCCTGTCGGCGGACCAGATCTCGCGCGTCCATGGCTTCTCGCCGACGCCCGGCATGCCCGCCGAGGTGCTGGTCCAGACCGAGGAGCGGACATTCTTCCGGTATCTGACCAAGCCTATTGCCGACAGCATGTCGCGCGCCTTCATGGAACGTTGAGCAAAGGGGAAACCATGTCATCGAGGGGGACAGAGATGCAAGTCGACGTTATTACCGATGTTGAAACGCTGGCCAAGCTGCGGCAGGACTGGGAGCGCCTGTACAAGGCCGATCCGGAGGCGCAGTTCTTCGTCTCCTGGGCCTGGCTGGTGCCCTACATGCGTTTCTACAAGGGCGCCTGGTTCGTGCTTGCCGCTCGCCTCGGCAACCCGGGATCGCCCTATGTCGCGCTCATGCCGTTGCGTATGCGCACCCGCATGAGCGGCAAGACCGGACTATTCTTCAACGAGATCAGCATGGCCGGCAACAATGCCGCCGACTACACCGGCGCCATCTGTGATCCCGTCCATGCCGAAATGGCGTTGAAGGCCTTCGGCCGCCACGTTGCCCAGATGGGCTGGGCGCGGCTCAATCTCGAAAACCTGCGCATGTCGCGCGAGCGCGTCTTTGCCTTCATCGGCCAGTTCTCGCGCGACATCTTTGCCATGCGCGAGTTCAGCCGCGTCAATGCCGCCGACAATGTCGACAACTGCCGCTGCTTCGCGGCCGCCTTGCCCGACACATTCGACGGCTATCTCGACAATGTGCTCAGCACCAACACCAGGCAGAAGCTGCGGCGCTTCCTGCGCAAGGTCGATGCGGGGGAATTGCGCATCACCCGCGCCGATGCCGACACCTATGAGCGCGACATCGACACGCTGCTCGACCTTTGGCGGATAAAATGGGGCGCCCGCAAGGGCGACCGGCTCGCCGCCATCCTGCACAACAATCGCCGCGTGCTACGGGACAGTTTCCGAAACGGCACGCTTTACCTGCCGGTCCTGTGGCAGGGCGACCGGCCGCTGGGTGGGCTTGCCATCTTCGTCGATCCGGTCAAGAAGGCGTTGCTGTTTTTCATGGCCGGCCGAGACGAGGCCGTCACCTCCATCCCTACCGGCCTGATACTGCACGGCCACTGCATCAAGCTGGCGATCGAGAACGGCCTCACCACCTATGATTTCTTGCGCGGCGACGAGCCCTACAAATTCGCCTTCGGTGTGACCGAGAGCAAGATCAACTGCGCCCAGATCTACACAAAGAGCGGACGCAACAACGGTGATCGCCTCGATACCCGGTCGCTCAACGGCATCTTCGCCGAGGTCACGCGTTTGCATCAGCAGGGGCAGCTGGAACGGGCGGAAAACGGATACCGCCAGATCCTCGCCACCGACGCCACTTATTCCCGCGCGCTCTACGGCATCGGCCAGCTTTTGTCGGCCAAGGGCGAACACCGCGAGGCGCTGGTCCACTACCAGACGCTCGCCAATTCGGTGCCGACATCGGCCAAGGCCTGGCTCAGGCTTGGCATGGAGCTGCAGGCGCTGTCCCGGCACATCGAAGCGGCGGAAGCCTTCCGCAAGGTGCTGTCGCTCTCACCCGATTTCGCCGGCGCCGAATTCTCGCTCGCCAAGAGCCTCGCAGCACTCGACCGCATCGAGAACGCCATCGAAACGTTGGAAGCATTGGAGCACAAGCTTGAAGCCGCCTCGCGCGACGACACGCTGCTGGCCAAGACCAGGATCATGCTCAAGCGGCTGAAACTTGAAAGCCGGCCGAGCTACATCATGCTCAATCCGGATCGGAAGTCGGTGACGCGCGTTCTGAGTACGGCGCTTTAGACGCCGATATGCGAACCGCCTTCCGGAGCGGGCAGGCCTAGGTGTCGTTTCCAAGAAGGTTGTTCAGTCTTTGGAACGGGCTGATGCCTCCAAGGGCCGAGTGTGGGCGTGCCAGGTTGTAGTTGGCTGCCCATTGGTGAATGGCCTTGGCGCGTTCGTTCGATGAGGCGTATGGCCTGGCATAGGCCCATTCGCGCAGCGAAGTCTGGATGAAGCGCTCGGCCTTGCCGTTGGTGCGCGGGGTGTAGGGCCTTGTGCGGATGTGTCGGGCACCGGCACCTTGGAGTGCCTGGGCGAACAGTTTGGAGCGATACGCCGAGCCGTTGTCGGTCATCACCCGCTCAACCCTGGCGCCCAGCCTGGCGTACCAGGCCAGTGCCCGGTTGAGGAACCCGGTGGCATCATCCCGGCCCAGGCTTGGCAGCAGTTCGACATAGGCGAGGCGGGACGCATCGTCGATGGCGACATGCAGGTGTTCGTAGCCGATGCCTCGGGCGCGATGATGGCCTTGGTGCTGACCCGTGATCCGATGGCCAACGCCGTCGATACGGCCCAGGGACTTGATGTCGATATGGATCAGTTCGCCCGGCCGCTGCCGCTCGTAGCGTAACACCGGGGGCCGGGGATCGAGCCAGGCCAGCCGGTTCAGTCCTAGCCGGCGCAGCACCAAGCCTACCGTCGAGCGCGCCAGGCCCAAGGACCGGGCAATTGCCGGCCCGGTCATGCGCTGGCGCCGCAACTGCTCGATCCGCGACACCTGCATGGCTGCCAGCCGATGCCGGCAGCGGTGCGGAGCCGAACTGCGATCGTGCAGAACCCGGTCGCCGGCCCGGTAGCGGTCGAGCCAGCGATAAGCCGTTCGTTCCGAAACCCCGGCCGAACCGGCAGCACGCCGCACGCTCCAGCCCTGTTCAATTCGTTGCACCAAAAGCACTCGACCTGACGGCGTCAGACGCGCATTCTTATGGACGTTCATTCGGGGAGCTCCACTGAAGGTTGGTTGGCTTCGCAACCCCAGCTTCTCAGTCCCTCCTCGAATGAACAACCTTCATAGCTTCGACACCTAGGCCTGCCCGCTCAGAAAATCCTCGAACTTGCGCATCTCTCCGGCGTCGACGCCGACCATATGGTTCGCCGCCGGATAGGCGCCGCTGGCAATGTCGCCGGCATATTCTTTGAACGCCGCAATCCGCTCCTGCTGGATGCGGTCATGCTCAGCCGCGAGGTTGCGATACACCTTGGCGTGGCGCGGATAATGGCCGCGATTGAGCCCGAGCACGTCCTCTGCAAACAGGTATTGCGCATCGCAGCCCGCACCGGCGCCCATCGAGATCAGCACCAGCGAGCTGCGCCTGGAGATCGCGCTCGCCACTTCGGCCGGCACCACCTCGATCTCGGCTGCAAAAGCGCCCGCCTGCTCCAGCGCCTTGACCTGCCGCCAGACGAGCTCGGCCGTTTCTGCCGTCTTGCCGACCGCCTTGAAGCCGCCCGTCCAGGTCGAATGCGTCGGGATCAGCCCGACATGGCCGCAGACCGGGATATGTTCGTCCGCCAGCCGGCGGATGGTCCGGTCGCTCGCCGAGCAGTAGACCGCATCGGCGCTCGCCGCCTTGAGCTTCACCGCCGTGCGCAGGATCTCGTCTGATGTCGCCCCCATCATGCCGTACTCGTCGCCGGGCACGGCAAAACATGTTGGGGCCGCATCGCGGAAGCGCGGGTCGAGCATCAGCGCATAGGTGACGGACAACAGGTCGATGCCGGCGCGCTCGGCCGCCTCCGCCTCCTCCAGCGACGTCACCCGCAGCTTCGACAGTTGCCTCTTGCCCTTCAACGCGCGCAGATCCGCGACCGTTGGCCTGTTGCGTGCCATCGTTTCGTCCTCGCTCCTGGAATATATTGGGCTTTCTGACGCCTCAGGCCTTCAGAAGCCACTCGTGCTCTTTGGCGTTGTGGAACTTCCAGGTCCGCTTCGGCCCCGCCATGACATTGAGATAATAAAGGTCGTAGCCGTGGCAGGCAGCGCAAGGGTGATAGCCCTTGGGCACCAGCGTCACGTCACCATCCTCAACTGCCATCGCCTCGTCGATCTCGCGATGCCCGGCATCGTTGAACTCGGTGTAGACGCGCTGGAAGGCAAAACCCTGCGGCGGGTTGAGCCGATGGTAATAGGTCTCCTCCAGCAGTGATTCAGCGGGGAGATTGTCCTCGTCGTGCTTGTGCGGCGGATAGCTCGAGGTGTGGCCGCCTGGTGTGATGACCTCGACCACCAACAGCGAATCCGCCGGATCGCCTTCGGGCAGAATGTTGGTGACGTAGCGTGTGTTGGTGCCCTTGCCGCGCGTTTCCTGCTTGACGTCGTCGGGACCGATCACCCGTACCGGCAGGTTTCCGCCGAGGCCGGGAGCCGTGCAGACGGCGAGCTCGACATTCGTGTCGGCCCTGACCGACCAGTCGCCGCCAGCCGGCACATAGACCGACCAGGGCTTGCCTTCGAAGGGCGACATGCGCTCGCCGAGCATGCCGAGATCGTCCTCGCCGACCCGCACATGCGCCTTTCCCGAAACCAGCACCAGGCAGGTTTCGCGGTCGGCCGTCCAGTCGCCGAAGGTATCGCCGGGTTCCAGCTTGTGCAGGTCGAAACCGACATAAGTCCAGCCGGCGGATTCAGGCGTGACGTGCGTGACGCGCCCGGTGCCGTGCTTCGGCTTGATCAGCAGTCTCGACATCTCGTCACTCCTTGTCGGTGGCGGCGTCGTCGCCAGGCTTGTAGGCGATGAGGAACTGGTAGGCACCGAGCGCAGCCATGCCGCCCGCGAGCGTGCCCCAGAATGCGGATCCGGTGGCAAACTCGAAGATCGACCAGGCGGCGCAGAAGCCGACCAGCGCTATGCGCCTCCACAACGGGCGAAGGAACGGATGGTTCTGGTCGTTCATCAATTGCGTGTTGCCTCGCCGATCAATTTCTGCGGATGGTAACCGGCCCCCGCGCGACGCTCAAGCACTACGCGCCGCGCGTCGGAGCCCCGCAAAGGACGCCGTGATGGAGGCAGCCATCCCGACAAATCGACGCCGACTTTCGGGGTCATGCGGCGGGAAAGCCCTGTGTTTCCACCGTGTAGCCCGCCGCAGTCATCACCCGCATCAACTCGGCATGACCGACCTGAGCCATCTTCAGCGGCGGGCTCTTCTTCGGATCCTGCTCTGCCTCGACGACGAACCAGCCCTCATAGCCATGGTCGGCGAACTTCTGCACGATCGCACCGAAATCGAGCGAGCCGTCGCCCGGCACGGTGAAAGCGCCCAGGGCCACCGCGTCGAGAAAGGACTGCCTGGTCCAGTCGAGCGCCTTGATGACGTCCAGACGCACGTCCTTTACATGGACGTGGCTGATGCGCTTGTGGTGGCTGTCGATGGCACGCAACACGTCGCCACCGGCAAAGGCGAGATGGCCGGCATCGAGCAGGAGCGGGATGCCCTCGCCCGACTGCTTCATGAAGGCATCGAGCTCGTGTTCGAACTGCACCACCGCAGCCATGTGGTGGTGATAGGACAAAGGCATGCCCTGCTCGGCGCACCACTCGCCGAATGCGGTCAGCTTTCGGGCATAGGCCTTCATCTCGTCGTCGGAGAGTACAGCCTTGGTTGCCAGCGGCTTCGAGCGGTCGCCCTGGATCGAGCGGCCGACCTCGCCATAGACGATACAGGGGGCATCGACCGCCTTGAACAGCTCGATCATCGGCTGGATGCGATCCTTGTTGGCGGCGAGGTCGTCGTTGACGAGCGTGCCCGAGAACCAGCCGCCGCACAAAGTCACGTCCGCCTTCTTCAGGATCGGCAGCATCTCCTCAGGCGTGCTCGGAAACCGGCGTCCCTGCTCCATGCCGGTAAATCCAGCCGAGCGCGATTGCGCCAAGCATTCCTCCAGCGACACGTCATCGCTCAGTTCCGGAAGGTCGTCGTTCCACCACGCGATGGGGGACATGCCCAGTTTGGCTTTCACTTCAGTTCTCCAGTGTCATTCTCTGCCGTCGCAAAAGACAGCCTCAATTCGCTACCATCAGCGCCAACATCCCAGGTCCAATCACAACCCCTCAATCCCCCACCCGCTGCAGCTTCAGTTTTTCCTCATAGCCCTTACGCGCGGCATTGACCTCGACGCGTGCGCTCACCTCGGGCACGGCAACGTCCCACCAGTGCCCCCCCTCGCCGGTCGAGATCAGCGGGTCTGTGTCGATCAACACAACCGTCGTCCTGTCGCTCTTGCGGGCGCGGTCGAGCGCGGCCTCCAGGTCGGCAATCGACGCTGCCTTCTCGGCATTGGCGCCCAGGCTTTTCGCATGCGCGACGAAGTCGATATCAGGCAAGATCTCATGCCTGGAGTCGCGCAAGAGGTTGTTGAAGTTGGCGCCGCCAGTGGCCATCTGCAGCCGATTGATGCAGCCATAGCCCCTGTTGTCGAGCAGCACGATGGTGAGCTTGAGACCCAGCATGACAGACGTCGCAATCTCGGAGTTCAGCATCAGATAGGAGCCGTCGCCGATCATGATGACGACCTCCTTGTCAGGCCGCGCCATCTTGGCGCCCAGGCCGCCCGCAATCTCGTAGCCCATGCAGGAGAAGCCGTATTCGGAATGGTAAGAGCCGGGTTCGCCCGCCTGCCACAGCTTGTGCATCTCGCCCGGCAGGCCGCCAGCCGCATGCAGCACGATGACATCGCTGCCCAGCGTGCGCTGCACGGCGCCGATCACCTGAGCGTCTGAAGGCAATGTGGCATTGGTCGCCGCCGTCACCTTGGCGGCTGCCTTGCGCCACTCGGCCTTGGCTGACTTGGCGTTCTCTGTCCAGGTCACAGGCGCCTTGTAGCCGGCGACGGCGGCACCGAGCTCCATGAGACCTTCCCTGGCATCCGCCACCAGCGGCAGGGCCATGTGTTTGCCCGCGTCGAAGGACTGGACGTTGAGCCCGATGATGGTCTTGGCCGCGTTCTTGAACAGCGCCCATGAGCCGGTGGTAAAGTCCTGCAGCCGCGTGCCTACGGCCAGAACGACGTCCGCCTCCTCGGCAAGCCGATTGGCCGCCGCTGTGCCGGTGACGCCGACCGCCGCCATGTTCAGCCCATGCTCGTCTGATAGCGCCGACTTGCCGCCTTGCGTCTCACAGACCGGGATGCCGGTCGCCTGGACGAAGCGGTCGAGTTCTTCCGAAGCACCGGAATAGAGCACGCCGCCACCGGCGACGATCAGCGGCTTCTTCGCCGCTTGAAGCACCTCGGCAGCGACAGCCAGTTCGTCGCGGTCCGGACGCGGCCGGCGTGGCGTCCACACGCGCTCGGCAAAAAAGCTCTCGGGATAGTCATAGGCCTCGGCCTGAACGTCCTGGCAGAGCGACAGCGTCACCGGCCCGCACTCGGCCGGATCGGTCAGCACCTGCATGGCGCGCGCCAGCGCCGGGATGATCTGCTCTGGACGGGTGATGCGGTCGAAATAGCGCGACACCGGACGGAAGCAGTCATTGGCGGATACCGTGCCATCGCCGAAATCCTCGACCTGCTGCAGAACCGGGTCGGGCACGCGGTTGGCAAAGACGTCGCCGGGCAGAAGCAAAACCGGCAGGCGGTTGACATGGGCGAGTGCCGCCGCCGTCACCATGTTGACCGCGCCCGGGCCGATGGAGCTCGTCGCCGCCATCACGCGCCGCCGAAAGTTGGTCTTGGCAAAGGCGATCGCCGCATGCGCCATCGCCTGCTCGTTGTGGGCGCGATAGGTCGGCAGTTCCTCGCGCACCTGGTAGAGCGCTTCGCCGAGACCGGCGACGTTGCCGTGGCCGAAGATCGCCCACACGCCACCGAACAAAGGCACCATCTTGCCGTCGATCACGGTCATCTGCCGTGTGAGATAGCGCGTCAGCGCCTGCGCCATAGTCAGGCGAACGGTCTTGGTCATCGTCTTCTCCTCCCGCTTCAGCGGCGCATCCTGAGATGCCGGCCTCGCCTCAGCTGTCTGTTTATGCCGCCCGACGGTCGCGCGCGGCAAGCCATGCCTTGGTCAGCTGCTCGAAACGCTGGGCCATGTCGTCGACTGCCGCCTTGTCGTCCATGCGGCCGGCCATCCACTCTTCCGCCGCGTGGGCAAAGATGCTGCGCCCGACGGCGAACCCCTTGACAATGGATGCGTCAGACGTCGCGGCGAAGGCCACTTCGAGCTCGGCCAGCGGTGCCTCGAGCCCAAGCAGCACCACGCCCCGGCAGTAGGGATCGTTGGTGGTGATGACCGCCTCGATCTTCTGCCACGCGGCGGCCGAAGCCTGCGGCTCGAGCTTCCACCAGTCGGGCTTGATGCCGAGCGCGTAGAGTTCTTCCAGAGCGCGCGGAATGGTGTTCTCGTCGAGCTTGCCGTGCTTGCCGGCGATGATTTCGATCAACAGCTCACGGCCGACCTTTCGCGCGGCCTCGAACAGGGTGCGCAGCTTCTGCTGCTGCTCGGCCTTGAGCTCAGCGGAATCGTCGGGATGGTAGAAGCACAGGCACTTGATGCAGTGCTCGACCGGCCACTCCACCAGCTGCGAGCCGATGTCCTGCGAGAATTCGAAACGCAGCGGCCGCGAACCCGGCAGCTCCACCGGCCGTCCCAGCCAGGAGAAGGGATGGCGGGCGAATTCGAACATCGCATCGCGACCGAACTTCTCGTCGATCAACATGCCGTAGCCGTCGCGGCCATCGGCAACCTTGGCCGCCGCTTGCACAGCCAGCACCTTGAAGTCTCGGACACGCTGAGCATCCGCACCCGTGCGAGCGGCGATGTCTTCCAGCTGGATGCGGTGGTCGCAGGCGAGCGCCATCATTGACGGGATCTCATGCCGGCGCGTGGTTGCCCAATGCACGTGGTTGATCGCCTCGTCCTTGCGCAGCGCGCGTTCCTTGCTGCCGTTCCTGAGGAAGAATTGCAGCTCATCGAAGGTCGGAATCTCCGGCGAGCAGAGCAGACGCGACACGGCGAAGGCACCACAGGCATTGGCCCAGGTCGCCGATGTCGCCAGGCTCTCGCCGCCCAGCCAGCCACGCAGGAAACCGGACATGAAGGCATCGCCCGCACCCAGCACATTGTAGACCTCGATCGGAAACCCCTTGCCGACGATGCCAGCCTCGAGATCGTCCGAGATCGCCCCGTCATAGACGATGCAGCCCATCGGCCCGCGCTTCAGCACGATCGTCGCGCTGGACAGCGACCGGATGGTCTTCAGCGCGGCGAGCAGCTCGCTTTCGCCCGACGCGATCATCACCTCTTCCTCAGTGCCGACGATCAGGTCGCAGCCGGCCAGCACACCCTTGATATGGTTCGACACCTTGTCGGACGCGATGTAGCGGCTTTCACCGGCGGCGTGGCCGGCAAGGCCCCAGAGGTTCGGGCGGTAGTCGATGTCGAACACCACCTTGCCGCCGCTTTCCTTGATCAGCTTCATCGCCTTGCGCTGGGCGGCATCGGTGTTGGGCCGCGAGAAATGCGTGCCCGTGACGACGATCGCCCGCGCCGACTTGATGAAATCGGGGGCGATGTCGGCTTCCGACAACGCCATGTCGGCGCAGTTTTCGCGATAGAAGATCAGCGGAAACGTCTTGTCGTTCTCGACCGAAAGAAGCACCAGCGCCGTCAGCCGCTCCTTGTCGGTGACGATGCCGCCGTCTGATACACCCTCGCGCAGCATCTGCTCGCGGATGTAGCGGCCCATATGCTCATCGCCGACGCGGGTCAAAAGCGCCGAGCGCAGCCCGAGCCGCGCCGTGCCGATGGCGATGTTGGCGGGGCAGCCGCCGACAGACTTGGCGAAGGACGCCACGTCCTCCAGCCGCGATCCGGTCTGCTGGCCGTAGAGATCGACCGAGGCGCGCCCGATGGTGATGACGTCGAGTGTAGGCTGGTTCTTGGGGTCGGTCATTTTGTCCTCCCGGTCGCTCCGCCGCGCCGGCCTGCCCGCAGATCAGTTAGCAGGCCACACAATGCAATTTCAATTCCAATTGTCCGTCATCAGGAATTTTTATTCCATCAACAGATTGTGGCTGTGCGCCCCGAGTCCAATTGCCCCGAGGCGACTGTCCGCCCGTTGGCTTAGAGCCGTACGGTCTTGCCGTCCTTGGCCGACTTCAGCGCCGCATCGGCCAGCTTCAGCGCCATCAGGCCGTCCTTGCCGTCGGGCGAGATCCTGGCACCCTTGGTCACCGAAGCGACGAAGGCGGCGATCTCGGCGGCATAGGCTTCGGTGTAGCGGGTCATGAAGAAGTCGTGCAGCGGCGGGCGAGTATAGCCCTTGCCGTTGGCGACCTCGATTGAAACGGCGCGCTGGTTCTCCGCCGCCACCATGCCATCCGAACCATGCACCTCGATGCGCTGGTCATAGCCATAGGTTGCGCGACGCGAATTGGTGATGACGCATTGCTGGCCGGTCGCGGTCTCCAGAATGACACTGACGCTGTCGAAATCACCGAGCTCGCCGATCTTCTTGTCGACCAGCACCGAGGCGGTTGCCGTCACCGCCACCGGTTCGGCACCGAGCAGGAAGCGGGCCATGTCGAAGTCGTGGATGGTCATGTCGCGGAAGATGCCGCCCGAACGCGTGATGTATTCGGCCGGCGGCGCGCCGGGATCGCGCGAGGTGATCACCACCTGCTCGACCTTGCCGATGGCGCCGTCGTCGATCGCCTTGCGCACAGCGGCGAAATGCGGGTCGAAACGCCTGTTGAAACCGACCATCAGCGTGCCGCCGGCCTTCTCGACCACGGCAAGGCACTTTTCGACACGCTTGGCGTCGAGGTCGATTGGCTTTTCGCAGAACACCGCCTTGCCGGCGAGCACGAAGCGCTCGATCAGGTCGGCATGGGTGTCGGTCGGCGTGCAGATCACCACCGCGTCGATGTCGGCCGCTTCCTCGATCTGTTCGATCGTACGTACGTCGCAGCCGTAGGCCTCGGCGAGATCGTTGGCCGCCTTTTCGAAGGCATCGGCCACCGCAACGAGCTTGGCCTGCGGGTTGGAGGCCACGGCCTTGGCGTGGACCTTGCCGATGCGGCCTGCGCCGAGGACACCGAACCGAACTGTCATGACAACCTCATTTCCTTGGCCCGCGCCGTCCGGGCCTGCAATCTTGATCTTTGGGGAGGGGCCGCCCGCCGACGGGAAGCCGGGCGGCCTGATTCTGACATGATCCCGAAAAGTGGAAACCGGTTTTCGGATAAGATCATGTCCAAAGCACTCTTTACGCCTTCTTGCGCTTGTTCTGGCGATGCTGGTCGATGATCACGGCCGCAACGATGATGATGCCCTTGATGATTTCCTGATAGTAGGCGCCGACCTTGAGGAAGGTGAAGCCCGAAGTCAGCACGCCGAGGATGATCGTGCCGATCACAGTGCCGGTGATGCGCCCGACGCCGCCCGAGAGCGAGGTGCCGCCGATGACCGCAGCAGCGATGGCGTCGAGTTCATAGGCCACGCCCATGCCCGGCTGGCCTGAGGCGGCGCGGGCCGCGGTCATCACGCCGGCCAGTCCCGACAGCAGACCGGCAATGGCATAGACCTTGATCAGGTGGCCGCCGATATTGATGCCCGAAACGCGTGCCGCCTGCGGGTTGGCGCCGATGGCATAGGTGAACTTGCCGTAGCGTGTGTAGGTCAGCGCGATGTGGCAGATGACGGCAACCAAGAGGAAGATGATGACCGGCAGCGGCAGCGGAAAGCCGAGGATGTTGAAGCTCTTGCCAAACCAGGTGAAGCTGTCGTCGAGCAGCGCCACCGGCTGGCCGAGCGTATACCATTTGGCGAGGCCGCGCGCCGACACCATCATGCCGAGCGTGGCGATGAAGGGCGGTATCTTGGTCCGTGCTACCAGGGAGCCGTTGACGATGCCGGCGAGAAGGCCGACGCCGAGGCCGGCGAGGATCGCCCAGATCGGCGACATGTCGGTCAGCGCGGGATAGACGGCGCGCGGATTGGCCGATGTCTGCGCCAGGCTCGCCGCGACCATGGCGGCGAGACCGACGACCGAGCCCGACGACAGGTCAACGCCGGCGGTGATGATGACCTGGGTCACTCCGACCGCGATGATGCCGATCACCGACACCTGCAGGATGATGATCGACAGGCGCTGCTTGTTGGCGAGGAAGCTGTCGCCGACGAAGATCCAGCCAAGAATCTCGAAGACGATGGCGATACCGATCAACACGCCGAGGATGGACACCTCCGGCGGCAGGCGCTTCTTGCTTCCGATGATGTTTGCGGGACCCGCAATCTCGTTCGTCGACATGGTTCTTCCACCCTTGAGCTGATTGGCGTCAGTGCGACGCGAGTTCCATGATCTTGACCTGACTGGCCTCGGCGCGGTCGAGGAAGCCGGTGACGCGGCCCTCATGCACCACCATGATGCGGTCGCTCATGCCCAGGCACTCGGGCATCTCGGACGAGATCATGACCACCGCCACCCCCTGCCCGGCGAGCTTCGAGATCAGGCGGTGGATTTCGGCCTTCGCGCCGACATCGATGCCGCGCGTCGGCTCGTCGAGGATGAGGATCTTCGGCTTGGTCAAAAGCCAGCGCGCGATCAGCACCTTCTGCTGGTTGCCGCCGGACAGGTTGATGATCGGCTCGGCCATGTCTGGGGTCTTCACCCTCAGCGCCGCGCTGATCTCGACCGAATCCTTGCCGAGTTGTTTTTGCTGCACGAAACCGTTCTTGACATAGTCTGACTGCAGCACCGCCATCTGGGTGTTTTCCTGGATGTCGAGCAAGAGGAAGCAGCCGGTTTCCTTGCGGTCCTCGGTCAGGAAAGCCATGCCGTGCTTCATAGCCGTGGCCGGGCTGTCGACACGGACCGTCTTGCCGAACAGCTCGATGGTGCCGGCGTCCGACGGCGTCACGCCGAAGATCGTTTCGGCGATGTTGGAGCGGCCCGAGCCGACGAGACCGGCAATGCCGAGGATTTCGCCTGAACGCACGTCGAATGAAACGTCGGAGAAGACGCCCTTCAGCGTGAGCCCCTTCACCGACAGCACGACGTCGCCGATCAGCACCTCCTCCTTGGGGAACATCTGGGTGATCTCGCGCCCCACCATCATGCGGATGATGTCGTCGCGGGTCACCTCGGTCGACGCCTTGGTGGCGATGTACTTGCCGTCGCGAAACACCGAGAACTCGTCGGCGATCTCGAACAGCTCGTTCATCTTGTGGGTGATGTAGATGATGCCTTTGCCCTGGGCGCGCAGCGCACGGATGATGGTGAACAGGTGGTCGACCTCGCGCTCGGTCAGCGCCGAGGTCGGCTCGTCCATGATCAGCACGTCGGATTCGTAGGACACCGCCTTGGCGATCTCGACCATCTGGCGGCTGGCGACGGTCAGCGTACCCACCTGAACCTCGGGATCGATGTCGATGTTGAGGCGCTTGAACAGGTCTGATGTCTTGCGGCGCATCTCGCCATGGTCGACGAAGCCAAGCCGGGTCAGCGGCTCGCGGCGGATCCAGATGTTCTCGGCCACCGTCATCGGCGCCATCAGGTTGAGTTCCTGGTGGATCATGGCGATGCCGTGTTCGAGCGCATCGAGCGGCCCCCGCAGCTTGATGTCTTCGCCGCGCAGCTTGAAGCTGCCGGAGTCGGGCGTGTAGATTCCGGCCACGATCTTCATCAGCGTCGACTTGCCGGCGCCGTTCTCGCCCATCAGCGCATGTACGCTGCCGCGTTTCAGACGCAGCTGGACGTTGTCGAGGGCGACGACACCCGGGAATTCCTTACGAACGTTTTCGACCTCGAGAAGATAGCCGCCATCCACCGCGGCACCGCCCGCAGGCGCCGCTTCCATCGTACCGGTGCTTTGCATGATTGGTCCTCCCAGGCCCGCCCGACTGTTGCGCGGGTCAAGGTCCTCTTGGGGAAAATGCGCCGCCGTTTGCGACGGCGCATTGGTCAGATCATATCAGTTCTTGGTGGTGTACTGGTCCATGTTCGCCGGGGTCACCAGCTCGAACGGCACCCAGACGGGCGACGTCACGGCTTCGCCCTTGGCGAGCTTCATGGCGGTTTCGACCGCACCGCCACCCTGGGCGGCGGCGTTCTGGAACACGGTCACATCGAGGTCGCCGGCCTTCATGTAGGCGAGCGCTTCCTGGGTCGCATCGACGCCGGCCACGATCACGGTCTTCATGTCCCAACCGGCCGCCTTCATGGCGTTGATGGCGCCGATGGCCATGTTGTCGTTGTTCGAGATGACGGCGTCCGGCTTGTGGCCCGCGGCGATCCAGTTGGTCATCAGGTCCTGTGCCTTGACCGGATCCCAGCCAGCGGTCTGTTCGTCGATGACGTTCAGCTTGACGCCGCAGTCGCTGCCGGCGTTGACATCATGGATGTCCTTGGTGCGCATCACAGCCGCCTGGTTGGCGAGGTCACCGACCATGATCAGGATGCCAGCCTCGGTCTTGCCGGCTTCCTTGAGGATGCGGCAGACTTCCTTGGTCTCAAGCGTGCCGGAATCGACTTCGTTCGAACCGACGAAAGCACCCTTGGCACCGAGCGCGCCGACGTCGATCGGCTCGCGGTTGACGTAGACGATCGGAATGCCGGCGTCGGTGGCAAGCTTGGTCATCGGCCCGGTGGCCGAGGTGTCGACCGGATTGACGATGATGGCGTCGACCTTGGCGGCGATGAAGTTCTGGACCTGGCTGAGCTGCTTGTTGACGTCGTCGTCGGCGATCTCGATGACGACCGGCTGGCTGGCGTCAGCCGCGGACTTCTCGATACCCTTGCGCAGGACGGTCAGGAAGGTGTCAGAATTGGCCATGCTGACGCCGATATCGCCGGCAAACGCAGTGCCGGACATCAGCGCGGTCATGGCTACGCCGAGCAGGAATTTCCTCATGTTCACTCTCCTCCAACAATGGTGCCCGGCTGCACCCCGACGTGCCGGAAGCCCGCGGTCGGCCGCAGGCTCGTCTCTACGAGAGGCACCATCGCTCCTCCGCGATGCAAGATGCGCCACTCGCTTCCCGATGCCGGCCCAAATTCAGAATGTTCGGGCCGTGTTTTTTGTATATGAAATGTTTATTCCATATTGAGGCCAGACGTCAAGAGACATTCCATTGCCTGCCTATCAATCCTTCGGGGAGCAACGAATTGCGCCGCCCGGTCGCCCGGGCGGCGCTGGAGATGACGGCTATTTCGCTGGATGGAGCCGTTGCGTCAGACCCGCGAGCGGATGAACGCAATGCTCTCGGCAAGCGCTGCGCGCGGCTCGGTAAGCTTCTGCACGACAGGCGAAAACGGCTCGAAGGAGAGCAGCCCCTGATAGCCGCCAGACACCAGCGCACGGATCTGGCCGACATTGTCGAGCCGGTCGGCTGCATCGACCAAGACCCGGTGCGGGTCGCGCATGTCGGAGACCGTCACCGCAGGGTCGTCGACGCCTGAAATGTGCACTAGGCCGGTCATGCCTGGGAAGATGTCGGGCTCGCCGGCAAGATGATGATGGAACGTGTCGTGCACCATTCGAAAAGTGTCAGTTCCATCGACATCCTCGATCGCTTCGGCCGCCTCGCGCTTGGAGCGCAGCGAGCAGATCTCGAAGCCGAGCGGCTCGACAAGTCCACGCACGCCGCGATCGCCGAGGATCGCGGTCAGCGCCGTCAGCGCCGTCCTGAGGTTACGCTGGCGCTCGCCATCGGCCTTCCCCGTGCCGTCATTGACCGGAACCAGGACCAGCGCCGCAGCACCGGCGTCGCGGGCATAGTCGGCGAGTTCGATCGCCTCGGCTTCGCGCGCGGCGCTCCATTCGTTGAAGCGCTGCAGGGCGTTGATGGTTGCAATGGACATTCCATTTTCCGCTGCCTGCGCCTTGATGGCCGCAGCCGGCGTGCCGTCGATGATGGCGTTGCCTGAGAGGTCGTTGCGGATTTCGACATCGCTCAGGCCAAGGTCCCGGCACAATGCGAAGAACGCTGCCGGCTTCAGCCCGGGTGCCACCATATGGTTCAGCGCGAATGTGAGCTTGCTGGGCATGCCGAATTTCTCCTCCGGGATCGCGGGGCGGCGCATCGATATTTATGTTCCAATCTACCTATAAAATAGAACAGTCAATCCGAAATATGATGCGAATCTATCATTTGATGATAGATTCGCATGGCCGGCAGGCCACACCGTCAGATATTCTCCGGCAGGAAGATGTCGAACGGCAGGAAGGTCTGACCGGGGGCGTTGGCCGCCCCCTCCTCGATCGCATGCGCCATCAGCCCGACAAGTTCGCGGCACAACGACGCCAGCGGCGTCGCAATCACCATCGTTGCAAGGTTGTCGGCCAATGCCACGCGTGTGTCCAAGGTGATCTCGTTGCAGATCAGCACCGGCAACGGATCGGGCTTAGCCTGGCGTAGCGCCGAGATCGCCCCTTCGATGCCACCGCCGGCAACGTAACAACCGACGAGATTGTCATGCTTGCGGAGCAGGTCGTCGACGACCTCGTGGGTGGCTTCCCAGGACTCGTTGTTGACGATGGTTTCGAGCAGCGTGAAGTCGGGCGCATGTTCGCGGAAGAAAGCGCGAAAGCCGATCTCGCGCAATTCGTGGCCATGGAAGCGATGGCTGCCGACGAACAACGCCACCTTGCCCGGCCCCCGCGCGCATTTGGAGATCATCCACGCGGCGGTGCGTCCGACCTTGAGGTTGTCGATGCCAACGTACCCCTCGCGAATGCCCGTCGCGAAGTCCGACAGCAGCGCGAAGACGGGAATGCCGCGCTGCTTGAGTTCAGCAACCGCCGCCGTCACGCTGGGATGGTCGGGGCTTACCAGCGCCACTGCATCGCAGCTTGCCGCCAGCCGCCGCAGCCGTTCCAGAATCTCCTCCGGCGAGAGCGTCTCGGCAAATTCGATGACACCAGCACCGCGAAACCCCGTCGCCTGGGTTATCGCCTTCTCCAGTTCACCGGCGAAGGCACGGTAAAACACGTCTTTCGGCCGCAGCAGCACGAAGCCGAGCCGATACACCGGCAGTTCCTTGCGCATGCGCTGCGCGATCAGCCCGGCCGCATGATAGCCGATGGATGTCGCCGCCTCGTAGACGCGGCGCTGCGTTTCCTCGCGCACCGGCAGGCGCCCGTTCAGCACACGGTCGATGGTTGCAACGCTGACGCCCGAGGCGTGGGCGAGATCGGCGATTGTCGGGCGCTTGCTCATGTCCAATCCCTGGGTTTTGTCGCAGCTTAGCGCATCATGATAGAAAATGATAGAAACCATCATGCAATGATTGAAAATATTGCATCATGAGTTAGCATTCTTCCAGTGAACGATGTCCAGCGCCCATCGCGGACCTGTTTCCGACTTCCAGGGAGAGAGCCATGACCGTGACGCCTTTGGCGCGCGACTACAGCCTTGTGGGAGAAAGCGCGCATCGCGCCGTCGAAAGCGGCCTTGCGGCTGCCGAGTGGTACCACACCGACATTCCGCGCAAGCAGATGAAGGAGCTGATGCAGCGCTCCGACGGTCCGGCCATCCGCGACACCGCAATCTGGCTCGGCCTGCTCATCGCCTTCGGTACTGCCGGCGCGGCGCTGTGGGGCAGCTGGTGGTGCGTGCCCTTCTTCCTCTGCTACGGCGTGCTCTACGGCTCGGCAACCGACTCGCGCTGGCACGAATGCGGCCACGGCACCGCCTTCAAGACGCAGTGGATGAACGACGCGGTCTATCAGATCGCCTGCTTCATGATCATGCGCAATCCGGTGACCTGGCGCTGGAGCCACACCCGCCACCACACCGACACCGTCATCGTCGGCCGCGATCCAGAGATAGCGGTCATGCGCCCGCCAGACCTTCTGCGCGTCGCGCTCAATTTCTTCGGCCTGCTCGATGCCTGGCACGCCATGGTTGACATGGTCCGCAACGCGGCCGGCATCATCGGCGCGGAGGAAAAGACCTTCATCCCCGAGAGCGAGCAGCCCCGCGCCATCCGCATCGCCCGAATCTGGCTCGCCATCTATGTGGCCACCATCATGCTGGCACTTTATCTCGGCTCATGGCTGCCTTTGATGCTTGTCGGCCTGCCTCGCCTCTACGGCGCCTGGCATCACGTGCTCACCGGCCTTTTGCAGCATGGCGGCCTCGCCGACAACGTCATCGACCACCGCCTCAACAGCCGCACGGTGCTGATGAACCCCGTCAGCCGCTTCATCTACTGGAACATGAACTACCACGTCGAACATCATATGTTCCCGATGGTGCCCTATCACGCGCTGCCGAAGCTGCATGAGCTGATCAAGCACGACCTGCCTGCGCCTAGCCCCTCCATGTGGGACGGCTACCGCGAGATGCTGCCGGCCTTCGTCCGCCAGCTCCGCAACGAGGACTACTTCGTCAAGCGCGAGCTGCCGCCGACGGCACGGCCCTACCGCGAGGACTTCCATAGCGAGACGGCGCTGGCTGCCGAATAGCCGTTCGAAACCCAGGGAGAGAGACATGAGCGACTGGATCGAGGCCTGCGCGGCCGACGACATCGACGAGGAAGACGTGATCCGCTTCGACCATGCCGGGCGCACCTTCGCGCTTTACCGTAGCCCGGAGGACGAGTTCTTCGCCACTGACGGCTTGTGCACCCACGAGCAGATCCATCTGTCGCAGGGCCTGGTCATGGGCGACATCATCGAATGCCCCAAGCACAATGGCCGCTTCAACTACAAGACCGGTGCGGCGCGCGGCGCGCCCGTCTGCGTCAACCTCAGGACCTATCCGGTGAAAATCGACGCCGGCAAGGTCTTCATCCAGCTGGGCTGACTGACATGGCGGCGGGAATGATCATCATCGGCGCCGGCGAAGGCGGCACGCGGGCCGCCTTCGCCCTGCGGGAAGCCGGCTATGACGGCACCATCACGCTTGTCGGCGCGGAGAGGCATCTGCCTTACGAGCGTCCACCGCTGTCCAAGGAGGCGATGACATCGACCGATGCACCCGCCATCAAGGCGATCGCCGACGCCGCACGCCTCAAGGAACATCGCATTGACCTGGTCGGCACCACCACCGCGACATCGATCGACCGCGCCAACCGCTCGGTCCGTCTCACCAACGGCTCCGACCTAGAATACGACAAGCTGTTGATCGCCACCGGAGCCACACCGCGCCGGCTGCCGCTTGCCGGTCTCGGCTCGCGCTGCGTCTATCTCCGGACCTTCGATGATGCGTTCGCCATCCGTTCGCATCTCGGTCCCGGCTGCCGGATAGCCATCGTCGGCGGCGGCTTCATCGGCCTCGAACTCGCGGCATCCGCCCGCAAGCTCGGTGCGGACGTCACCGTCATCGAGGCTCAGTCACGCATCCTGATGCGCGGCGTGCCGGAAGACATCGCAACCGTCGTCCACGAGACGCACGCAACCGAAGGCGTCGACATCGTCTGCGGCGACGGCATTGCGACCATCAACGACAGGGCTGACGGGGTACGCATCACGCTTGCCAGCGGCCTGCAGGTCACGGCCGATCTCGCCATCATCGGCATCGGCGCCGTGCCGGTCACGACACTTGCCGAAACCGCGGGCCTCACCCTCAACAACGGTATCGCCGTCGACGCGCAGCTACGCACCAGCGACCCTCTGATCTTCGCCGCCGGCGACTGCTGTTCGTTCCCGCTTGCCGTCTATGGCGGCCGCCGCGTCCGGCTGGAGGCCTGGCGCAGCGCCCAGGAGCACGGCGCGCTCGCTGCGCGCAACATGCTCGGATCAGAGGAGGCCCATGCCTGCGTTCCCTGGTTCTGGTCCGACCAGTACGGGCTCAGCCTGCAGATCGCCGGCTTGCCCGACGAAGGCGAGCGCACCGTCCGCCGCGACCTCGACGACGGCGCCTTCATCCTGTTCCATCTCAAAGAGGACGGCCGACTCGTCGCCGCCAGCGGCATCGGCCCGGGCAATGCGGTTGCGCGCGACATTCGCCTCGCCGAAATGCTGATCGCAAGATCCGCCCGCCCCGACATCGGCGCGCTGGCCGCGCCCTCGGTCAAGCTCAAGAGTCTGCTTGCCGCGTGACACGGAGCACGCACCCGTCAGGACGCGCAAGGCAGCTGGCAAAAGCCGCTTGAGAATCGTGCCGGTTTGCAGGAACCTGCGCTGGGCGCGAGGGCCGCGCGGAGCAAACGACAATGCCGATCAGCGAATTCGGTCAGATGGCCGACGGCACGGTGGTGCAAGCGATCGACATCGCCGCCGAAGGCATCGAGGCAAGGATCCTCACCTTCGGCGCGACACTTGCCGACCTCGTCGTCGCAACGCCTGACGGCCCGCGCTCGGTCATCCTCGGCTTCGACGATCTTGACGGTTATCTCAACCATGGCGGCTATTTCGGCGCTATTGCCGGACGTTGCGCCAACCGCATCGCCGGCGGCAGCTTCGAGCTCGACGGACAGACGTTCGAGCTCGATCTCAACGAGGCGGAGCGCACGCATCTCCATGGCGGCAGCGACGGTTTCTTCCGCCGCAACTGGCTCGTCGTCGACGCCAACGACAGTTCGGTGCTGCTGGCGCTGATCTCGCAGGCAGGGGATCAGGGCTACCCCGGCAAGGTTATCGCCACCTGCCGCTATTCACTCGACGCCGGACGCCTCACCATTGCGCTCGGCGCCCGTGCCGATGCCCCCACATTGGTCAACCTCGCCGCCCACGCCTATTTCAATCTCGATGGTGGCGGCTCGATCCTCGACCATCGTCTGAAGATCGCCGCCGAGGCCTACACACCTGTCGACGCGAACAACATCCCCACCGGCGAGGTGCCTGCCGTCGACGGCACGCCGTTCGATTTCCGTGAGCTTCGCCCGGTCCGCAACGGAATGGACGAGGCACACAGCCCTTATGACCACAACTGGGTACTTGCCATGCAGCCGGCGCCCGAGCCGTGGCATGCGGCGAGGCTCGAAGGCCCGCTGTCCGGCATCCGGCTCGATCTCTGGACCACCGAGCCAGGACTGCAGCTCTATGACGGCGCCTTCCTGCCGGTTGTCCCGCCCTTGCGCGGCGGCATCGCGCCCGTCCGCCACGGCGCGCTGTGCCTCGAGCCGCAACGCTTCCCCGACGCCATCCACCACCCGCACTTCCCGAGTGCCGTGCTGAGGCCTGACGAGATCTATTCGCAGGTCACCGAATATCGCTTTTCGATGGTCGAGTGACCGTTACACCCAACCGCCATCGACGACAAAATTCTGTGCCGTGCACATCATGGAATCGTCGGCCGAAAGAAACAGCGCCATGCGCGCGATGTCGTCGGGCAGCACCCGCCCTGCCAGGCACTGATTTGCATCGATCTCGGCATTGGCTGCATCGTCAACCCAGAGCTCAAGCTGGCGCTTGGTCATCACCCAGCCCGGTACCAGCGTATTGACCCGGATGCCATGCTTGCCGAGATCGCGGGCGAAGGAGCGCGTCATGCCGTGCACGGCAGCCTTGGAAGCGGCATAGGCAGGATAGCCGCCCGAGGCCTTCATCCAGCCGATAGAGCCGAGATTGACGATCGCACCGCCGCCGGCGGCGATCATGCCGGGTGCCACCGCCTGGATGGCGAAGAACGAGTGGCGCAGATTGACCGCGACACGCGCATCGAAATACTCCGGCGTCACCGCGCGCCAGTCGTGGCGGGTGTCGCTCGCGGCGTTGTTGACCAGCGCCATGGTCGGACCCTGCAAGGCCTCGATCGCGGCTATCGCCTCGCGGTAGGCCGCGATATCGGTGATGTCGCAGGCATGGAAGGCGACGGAAGCGCCCATGCCCGCCAGCTCCTCGGCAAGCGCCATGCCCTCGGCTTCGGCAAGGTCGACAAATCCGACTTTCGCTCCCTGAGCGGCAAAGGCCCGCACCATCGCCTCGCCAATCCCTGTCGCTCCGCCGGAGACGAGCACCGGCCGCCCGGCCAGGCTCGGATATCTAGCCATCATGGCGTCGCTCATCGCCATCACCTTACAATGTCCTGACCGCGATGGGGGCCGCTGCCCGCGCCTGTTTCAACGGATTGCGCAGCGGCAGTCCGAATTCCGCCGCCTCGATCTCGAACACGTCACCGGGCTCCGTCTTCACCCCGTCAGCGAATGACAGCGTCGCCGTTCCGAACATGTGCACGTGCACGTCGCCCGGTTGGCGGAAGACACCATATTTGAAGTGATGATGTTCGAGATTGGCGATGGTGTGGGACATGTTGGCCTCGCCGGACAGGAACGGCTTTTCCCAGATCGGCTTGCCGGCGCGAATGATACGCGAGGCACCCTTGATGTCGTCAGGCAGTTCGCCGACGAGGATTTCCGGGCCAAACGAGGCATTCCGCAGTTTTGAATGGGCGAGATAGAGATAGTTGATACGCTCGGTGACGTGGTCGGAGAACTCGTTGGCGAGCGTGAAGCCGATGCGATAGGGCGTGCCGTCGTCGCCGACGAGATAGACGCCTGCAATCTCCGGCTCCTCTCCGGCATCGAGCGCGAAGTGCGGCGACACCAGCGGCTTGCCGGGATCGACGACCATGTTGCCGTTGCCCTTGTAGAACCATTCCGGTTGCACACCGACCTGGCCTCGCGCCGGCCTGCCGCCCTCCAGCCCCATGCGGAACATCTTCATGGAATCGGTCAGCATCTCCTCGCCACTGGCGTCCAGCTTCTTGTGCATGCTGTCCCGCGTCGCCGCCGAGCCCAGATGGGTGAGCCCGGTGCCGGTCAGATGCAGATGCGCCGGATCGGGATGCCTGACCGGCGACAGCACCTGGCCGGCGCGGCCGGCGGCCTCGATGTCGACGGCCTCGCCAAGGCCGCGGTCGGCGACGATGGCCGCAAGCGTGGTTCCGGCGCGCACCGCCTCCAGGGCCAGCGCGTAGATCGACTTGGCGTCGTTGACCAGCCGCGCGGTCCCGCCTTCCCGCACCGCCACACGGCTCTTGCCGTCGGCCAGGATTATCTGGGACATCAACATTCCTGCACTCCTTCCGTCTCGCCCCGGCCGGCCTCGTTTCCGGCGCCCGGCAAGACTTTCCCGTCGCGCCACGCACATGCGCAGCACGCCTTGCCTGTTATCTTCGAGATTGCGGGCCCGCTCCCCCGGGCGCCGCGGCCGGTCGCTCCCTGCGGCCTAGGCCTTCTTCTTGTTGTAGAGGTCGAAGGCGACAGCACCGAGCAGAACCAGGCCCTTGATCACCTGCTGCCAGTCGATGTTGATGCCCATGATCGACATGCCGTTGTTCATCACGCCCATGATGAAGGCGCCGATGACCGCGCCCGCCACCTGACCGACACCGCCCAACGCCGAAGCACCACCGATGAACACCGCAGCAATCACGTCGAGCTCCATGCCGGCACCTGCCTTAGGCGTCGCCATGTTCAGACGGGCGGCAAAGATCAGTCCGGCAAGTGCTGCCAACGCCCCCATGATGGCGAAGATGTAGAATGTCAGCCGCTCGGTGTGGATGCCCGAGAGAGCAGCCGCCTTGACGTTGCCACCCATCGCATAGATGCGCCGGCCAAAGGTCATACGCTTGGTCACGAAAACGAATGCGGCGATGAGCACGCCCATCACGACAAGCACGTTGGGCAGGCCGCGATAGGACGCCAGCATATAGAGCAGGAACAGCACGATACCGGCCATGACGGCATTCTTCAGCACGAAGAAGCCGAAGGGCTCGGCATCATAACCGTGGCTCTCGCGGTTGCGCCGGCTTTTCAGCGCCGCAAAGAGCATTCCGGCGACGATCAGCAAGGCAATGACGATGGTGGTAGCGTGCAGCTTGACCCCGCCGATCGTCCACGGTCCGATCGGGTCGGGGATGAAGCCCGCCGACAGCATCTGGAATTCCGGCTGGAAAGGCCCGACCGAGCGTCCGCCGAGCAACCACAGTGCCAGCCCCTTGAACACCAGCATGCCGGCAAGTGTGACGATGAAGGACGGGATTTTCATATAGGCGATGAAGTAGCCCTGGACGCCACCGATGACGGCGCCGACGCATATGCATATCAGTCCGGCAAGAAACGGGTTGAAGCCGAAATCGACCATCAGCACCGCCGCGACCGCGCCGATGAAGCCGGCGACCGAGCCGACCGAGAGGTCGATATGCCCGGCGACGATGACCAGCAGCATGCCGAGCGCCATGACGATGATGTAGGAATTCTGCAGGATCAGGTTGGTCAGGTTGACCGGTTTGAACAGCACACCGCTGGTGGTGAACTGGAAGAAGATCATGATAGCGATCAGGGCAAGCACCAGCCCGTATTCGCGCAGGTTCGCCTTGATGGCATCTTGCGCCGTCGCCTTGGCGGAATTGACCGTCGGGGCAGCTGTTTCCGTGCTCATGCGGCTTTCTCCTCGCCGCGGACGATCGCCCGCATGATCTTTTCCTGGCTGGCTTCGCTGGCCTTCATCTCAGCGACGATGCGTCCCTCGTTGAGCACATAGATGCGATCGCAGATGCCGAGAAGTTCCGGCATTTCCGACGATATCACCAAGATGCCCTTACCCTCGTCGGCGAGCTTGTTGATGATCGTGTAGATTTCATACTTGGCGCCGACATCGATGCCGCGCGTCGGCTCGTCGAGGATCAGCACGTCGGGGTTGGCAAACAGCCACTTCGACAGCACCACTTTCTGCTGGTTGCCGCCGGAAAGGTTGCCGGTGATCTGGTAGACGCTGGACGAGCGGATGTTGGTCTTCTTGCGATACTCGTTGGCGGCCCTCAGTTCGGCATTGTCGTCGATCACGCCCAGCTTCGACGAGACGCTTGGCAGGTTGGCGACCGTCACATTGTGCTTGATGTGGTCGATCAGGTTGAGGCCGTAGACCTTGCGGTCCTCGGTGGCATAGGCGAGGCCTGCCTTGACCGCCTTGCCGACCGTCGAGGTGTCGGCTTTCTTGCCGTGCAGCAGCACGTCGCCGGTGATGTTGGTGCCGTAGGACCTGCCGAACACGCTCATCGCGAACTCGGTGCGCCCGGCCCCCATCAGGCCCGCAATACCGACGACCTCGCCCTTACGCACCGACAGGTTGACGCTCTTGATGATCTGCCGCTCCGGATGCAGCGGGTGGTGCACCGACCAGTTTTTCACTTCGAAGATGGTCTCGCCGATGTTCGGCTCGCGGTGTGGATAGCGGTTCTCAAGGCTGCGCCCGACCATCGAGGTGACGATGCGGTCCTCGGTGATATCGGCCTTGTCCATCGTCTCGATCGACTGGCCGTCGCGGATGATGGTGATCTGGTCGGCGATGCGCTTGATCTCGTTCAGCTTGTGCGAAATCATGATCGAGGTCATGCCTTGCGCCTTGAACTCGACGAGCAGGTCGAGCAGCGACTGGCTGTCCTTCTCCGACAGCGAGGCCGTCGGCTCGTCGAGGATCAGAAGCCGGACGTCCTTGGCCAGCGCCTTGGCGATTTCCACCAGTTGCTGCTTGCCGGTACCGATGTTGGTGATCAGCGTGTCGGGATCCTCGCGCAGGCCGACCTTCTTCAACAGCTCGGCGGCACGCCGGCGCACCTTGTCCCAGTTGATGATGCCGTTTGTTGCCTGCTCGTTGCCCAGGAACATGTTCTCGGCGATCGACAGCATCGGCACGAGCGCAAGCTCCTGATGGATGATGACGATGCCGCGTTTTTCGGAGTCATGGATGCCGTTGAAATGGCATTCCTGGCCTTCATAGCGGATGTCGCCGGAATAGCTGCCGAAGGGATAGACGCCGGAGAGGACCTTCATCAGCGTCGACTTGCCGGCGCCGTTCTCGCCGCAAATGGCGTGGATATCGCCGCGCCTCACCTTGAGATTGACGTTCTCGAGCGCCTTGACGCCCGGGAAGGTCTTGGTGATGTCGCGCATTTCCAGAATGATGTCGTCACTCATGGTCCCTCGCTCGAAGTGGCGCCCCGCCTGTCCAGGAAAATGCACCCGGAAACGGAGGTAGCGTACTCTCTTTGGAACGGAGCTCCACCCCCTCCTTGCGCGGGTCTCGACACGCGCCCGCGCCCGGCATTGGCTGCCTTCGGCGTTGATGCGGGGAGCCCGCCAAGCGGGTGTCCGGTCCCTTGAACCGCTCCCCGCAATTGCAGGGGAGCGGCAAGGCGGAAGGCTTACTTTATCTCCTCGGCCTTGATGTAGCCGGAGTCTACCAGGACCTTCTGGATGTCGTCCTTGACCACCGACACGGGCACCAGCAGGTAGGACGGAACCACCTTGACGCCGTTGTTGTAGGTCTTCTCGTCGTTGATCTCGGGCTTGCCGCCGGACAACGCCGCATCGACTAGGTTCGCGGTTACCTTGGCCAGTTCGCGGGTGTCCTTGAACACCGTCGAGTACTGCTCGCCGGCGATCATCGCCTTGACCGAAGGCACCTCGGCATCCTGACCGGAGATAACAGGCCATGGCTGTTCGGCCGTGCCGTAGCCGACGCCGCGCAGCGACGAGATGATACCGCGCGACAGGCCGTCATAGGGCGCGAGCACCGCATCGACACGGCTGCCGTCGGAGTAGTTGGCCGACAGGATGTTGTCCATGCGGGCCTGCGCCACCGCCGCATCCCAGCGCAGCGTACCGACCTTTTCCATGCCCATCTGGCCCGACTTGACGACCAGCGTGCCCTTGTCGATCAGCGGCTGCAGCACCGACATGGCGCCGTCGTAGAAGAAGAAGGCGTTGTTGTCGTCGGGCGAACCGCCGAACAGCTCGATGTTGAACGGACCTGGCTTGTCAGGATAGCCGAGGCCCTTGAGCAACGAGTCTGCCTGGAGCACGCCGACCTTGAAGTTGTCGAAGGTGGTGTAATAGTCGACATTGCCGCTGTCGCGGATCAGGCGGTCATAGGCGATGACCTTGACGCCCTTGTCGGCCGCCTGCTGCAGCACCGCCGACAGCGTGGTTCCGTCGATCGAAGCGATGATCAGGGCCTTGGCGTCCTTGGTCACCATGTTCTCGATCTGGGCGAGCTGGTTCGGGATATCGTCTTCGGCATACTGCATGTCGATGGTGTAGCCCTTGGCTTCGAGGGCCGCCTTGAGCGCGTCGCCGTCATTGATCCAGCGCAGCGACGACTTGGTCGGCATGGCGATGCCGATCGTCCCCTTGTCCTGGGCATGGGCCTGATAGGACATGGCGGCGAGGCCAACCGCGAGGGCGGCTACGAACGTCTTGATGATCTTCACCTTCTCTCTCCCTTGTGAAGTGCCGGCGCGCGGACGCAAGCGCTCGCGCGTGGCCCCGCCATGAACGGCGCGGCAAAGCCAGGTATGATGCGTATTCCTCCAAAAGGCCGCGAGCCCTGCGTTTCCTCCGCTCGATGCTCCAGCGCCCGGCTGGCTGACATCGAACTCGCGACGGTCTCAACGTCGGGGAATGTGGCATAACAGTCAAATGCAAAATCGGCTGCACGGGATATCATTTCTGGTATGCTTCAAAGCCAGTTCAAGGCTGCGCAGGAGGGAAGGACGCGATGGTCGACATCCGGGACGACGCCAGGGTAAGCGGCACCAGCCTGCGCATCAACGACAACGAAACCTTGCTGCGCAGCGGCCTCAAGCTGCGCCATATGCGCATGGTGGTGGCGCTGGAGGATCACGGCCAGATCAGCGCCGCCGCCCAGGTCATGAACATCTCCCAGCCCGCTGCCTCGCGCATGATCTCCGAGATCGAGGACATCCTCGGCGTCGAGGTCTGCGAGCGGCTGCCACGAGGCGTCCGGCTGACGCCCTATGGCGCAGCCCTTGCCCGCCGTGGCCGCGCCATCCTGCTCGAGATGCAGCAGGTCGACCGTGAGATCTCCGACCTCAAGTCCGGCAAGGGCGGCTCGGTCGCCATGGGCGCGGTGACCGCACCCGCGATCGAGCTGGCGGTACCTGCCATCCGCAAGATCCGCGAGCGCTATCCGCGCATCGAGATCAGCGTGCAGATCGAGACAAGTGCCGTCCTGGCACGCGAACTCCTCGCCTCGCGCCACGATTTCATCGTCGCCCGCGTCCCCGACGATCTCGATCCGCGTTTGTTCGAAAGCCGCATCATAGGCATTGAGAAGGCCTGCCTCATCGTTCGCCGCGGCCATCCCCTGGCCGGCTCCGGCACTGTTCCGCTGGAACGCCTTGCCGAATTCGACTGGGTTTTCCAGCCCGGCGGTTCGCTGCTACGTCAGACGGTACAGGGCATCTTCATGAGCCGAAACGTCCGCATGCCCGACCGCATCCTCAACACCAGCTCATTGCTCTTGACGCTGGTGATGGTGGCGCAGTCGGACGCCATCGCGCCGATCGCGACTGACGTCGCCAATTTCGTCAACGCCAAGAGCGGTCTCGACGGCACGATCGAGATCCTGCCGATCGCCTTCGACATCAACGTCCAGCCCTACAGCCTGATCACCGTGCGCGGCCGCATGCTGTCACCGACAGCCCAGTTGCTGCACGACCACATCCTGCGTGAGATCGCATAGGCGACCTCACGGGACCGGAGTGCCTTGCCCCCAGGAAGTGAGGAGAGTTAGCCCGGCGAAACCGTGTCGGATGGACACTCGAGAGTTCGGCCCTCACACCCTGGCGCACATCGCCTCGAAGAACGCGACATTGTCGAGGTCAAGCGGATCGTCGACCGGCAGCGCCTGCGACGACATCTTGGAGATCACCACCTCGGCCTTGGGGTCGATGTAGAGCCACTGGCCGTGGATGCCGATGCCGCAATAGGCTTGGGCAGCATTGGCGCTCTGGTACCACTTGTTGCGATAGCGCCCGTGGGCGAACAGGTTGGTCATCGTACCGCGCTGCCAGGCCACTGCATCGCCGCCATGGATGGTGTCTTCGACCCAAGCCTGCGGCACGATCCGGCCGCCTTCGGCAACACCGCCCTGCCGCATCATCTCGCCGACACGCGCGAGGTCGCGCACCGCCACCGATACGCCGCCCGCCGCGCGCGCCGAGCCTTCCGAATCGACGCTGACGAAGGCATCGCGCACCGCGCCCAGCGGCTGCCACAGCTTGTCCGCCATCAGCTCGGCATAACGCTGGCCAGAGGCGCGCTCGACGATGATGCCGAGCAGGTCTGAATTGGGCGAGCGGTAGCGGAAGGTCTGGCCGTGCGGCTCGTCCAGCGGCTGCAGTGAGACGAGGAACTCGCGCAAAGTTTCCGATCCGCCGCCCGGGTTCCACATCGTGGCGCGGCGATAACGGGCAAAGGCGCTTTCGGGGTCGAGATAAGCCTCCTCGAAATCGAGGCTGACGGTCATGTCGAGCACGTGACGCACAGTGGCTTTGGCGTAGACCGAGCCGGTCGCTTCGGGCACGTAGTCGGTCACCGGCGCATTCGGGTCGAGCTTGCCCTCGCCTTCGAGGCTGCCGGCAAGGACCGCCGTCAGCGACTTCGAGATCGAAAAGATGATGTGCCGTGCCTCGGGCCGCATCTCGGGCGCGAACCAATCGCCGACGAAGCGCCCCTTCTTCATCACCGCAAGCGCATCCGTCGACGAGCGCTCGAGGAAACCGGCCACGCTCTCGTTTCGGCCGTTGATATCAACGATTTCCGTCAGAAGCCCGGCGAGATCGACGGGCGCGCTCTCGACCTTGCCCTCCAGGGCCGGGATTCGCGTGCTGCGCACCATCTCGCCGACATTCTGGAAAGCCCAGCGGTTGAACGGCTTCTCGCGCCAGTTGCCGAGCGTCACGGCCTGGCGCGCAAAACCGAATGCCTGCTCGAAGGCGTTTGATGACGTCATGATATGTCCTTGCTGCTATGTTCCGGTCAGGCGAGTGCGGCTGCGATGGTGTGCACAGCCTTCAGGGTCGCCACCGAATAGGGAACCGAAGTGAAGTCGGGCCAGGTCGACAGCTTCACCGTGACCATGCCGGCGTCGAAATTGATATGGATCAGTTGCCCGAACACGCCGCGGCACATCAGCGTCCGCGAGCGCGGGTCTTCGATCCAGAACTGGTTGCGATAGCTGGCCTCGGGCATCGAGGTGCTGAAGTTGGGGCCATGCATTCCCCGCCGGGTCTCGGCGATCCAGCCGGCAGGCACGATGTCGGCGCCGTCCTCCAGGATCGTCTGGCCGAAGCGGGCATAGTCGCGCAGCGTCGCGTTGAAGCCGCCGTCGGCAATGGCGTAACCGGCGCTGTCGACGGTGAAACAGGCGCTCTCCTCGGCGCCGATCTTCTGCCACAGCTCTTCGGACACCAGTTGCGGCAGCCGCCTGCCGGTCGCCCGCTCCATGATGAAGGCGAGCACATCAGTCTCGATCGAGCGGTACTCGAAGGCAGCGCCATGCGGCCTGGTCGTTTCGGTCAGGCGCTGGATCAACTCGAACATATGCCGTGGCCAGTGGAAGCTGGGGTCGGCATCCGCGGGGACCGGCTTCCAGCCGCCGGCGACGTCGACCTGGCCGATGTCGGAATAGGGGTCGGTATAAGCCTCGCTGAAACGGACACCCGTGGTCATGTCGAGCACCTGCTGAACGGTCGCCCCCTTCCAGCCGGTCGTTGCCAGCTCCGGCAGATAGTCGGTCACCAGCTTCTTCGGGTCGACGATACCTCGCCCCGCAAGAATGCCGCATACCGTGCCCGTCACCGATTTCGCCACCGATTGCGACAGATGCAGCGTGCGTGGCGTCATGCCGTTGAAGTAGCGCTCATAGGCGATCTTGCCGTCCTTGAGCACGAGGAAGCCATCGGTGTAGGTCTCGTCGAGCAGCCCCGAAAGCGTCGTCGGTTTGCCCCCGCTGTCCACGACCGCCAGGCCGTCGAGATCTGTCTCGGCGCGCGGCAATTCACGAACCGGACCTTCGCCGCGCCATACCTCCGCCGTCGTCACGATCTCGCGCACGTGCTGAAACGCCCAGCGGTTCCACGGCGGCATGTCCCATTGCGCCTTCGGTACCTTCATCGCCGGTGGCGAGCCCTGCATGATGGGTGGCGGCGCATCGCTGTTTCTGTAGGAGCTCATGTCTCTCAACCTTGTCTCTTCGCCACCCATGGTGGAGACGATGTCGGACCTTCGACAAACTCAAAACCAGATGCGGGACGGCACAAACGCTTCAAGGCCTGGTGCTGCCCCTCATCCGCCCTTCGGGGCACCTCCTCCGGCAAACGGGGAGCAGGAACAGCCCCTACTTCTGCAGGTCGGTCCAGATCTTGGTGTAGATCGCATCGACCTCCGGCGGGCACATCAAGGCCATCGTGCCATGCGCCTTGCTCGCTTCCGGAATAACGATTTCAGGCGCGTCCTTCATCTCGGCGGGCATGAACTTTTCCGAGCCTGCAATGCCGTTGGCATAGCGGTGATAGGCGGAAAGCCCCGCCGCGATTTCGGGATCCATGATGAAGTTCTGGAACAGCTTGGCGTTCTCGACGTTCTTGGCGTCCTTCAACACCACCACGTTGTCGCTCCAGTAGGTGAAGCCTTCCTTCGGATAGCCGAAATTCACCTCAGGACGCGCCAGCCGGATGCGCAGCGCGGCCCCGTTCCAGGTTGTCGAGGCCTGGAAGTCGCCGGCCTTCATCTTGTCGATCGCGCCATACTCCATAGCGACCCAGTTCGGTTTCGCCGCCACCAGCAGGTCGCGCGCCTTCTTCAGCACCTCCTTGTCGTCGGTGCATTGCTGGCCGCCGACATAGCGGATCGCCGCCGTCACCACGTCCTTCATCTCGGGGACGACATTGACCTTGCCCTTCAGCTCGTCGGGTGTCTCGAAGATGATCTTCCAGCTGTTGATGTCGCCCTTGTAGGTGCTGGTGTTGACAACCGTGCCGACCGTGCCCCAAGCCCAGGGCACCGAGTATTTGCGGCCGGGGTCGAATTCGGGGTTGGCCCAGTCGGGCGACACGTTCTTGAAGTTCTCCATGCCGCCCGGATTGGTCTCGAGCAGCAGACCTTCCTTGATCCAGATCGGCAGATGCGTCTGGGAGGGAACCGCGATGTCGAAACCGCTGCCGCCCTGGCGCACCTTGGCGAGTGCGGTGTCGTTCGAGTCGTAGTCGGTGATCGTCACCTTGACCTTGTACTTTTCCTCGAACTTCTTGATCACCTCGGGGTTGGTGTAGTTGCCCCAGTTGTAGATGTTGAGCTGGCCTTCGGCGCGGGCAAAGCCGGTCGCCGCAAACAGCGCGATCGCCGCGACGGCAGTGGACATCATTGGTTTCACAGCAGGTCTCCTCTTCATTTCAGACTGTGAGCACCCTGCCAGTGGCAGGCTACATCAACATCACGGCCGGACCGGGTCCGGCCGTGATTGTTTCTGATCGGGCAGAACTTACTTCTGCAGTTCGGTCCAGATCTTGGTGTACAGGGCGGTCACCTCGGGCGCGCAGGTCTGGAGGATTTCGCCGTTCTTCTTGAACTCCTCCGGCACCACGACTTCCGGCGCGGACGTCATGTCGGCTGGCATGAACTTCTCCGAACCGGCGATGCCGTTGGCATAGCGATGGAAAGCCGAGTTCATCGCCGCGTTTTCCGGATCCATCATGAAGTTCTGGAACAGCTTGGCGTTCTCGACGTTCTTGGCTTCCTTCAGCACCACCACGTTGTCGGACCAGTACTGGAAACCTTCGGTCGGATAGCCGTAGTGGATGGCTGGGTTCTTCAGCCGCTGGCGCAGGGCCGAGCCGTTCCAGTCGCTGGTTGCCTTGAAGTCGCCGGCGCCCATCTTTTCGATGGTGTTGTATTCCATGGCGATCCAGTTCGGCTTGGCGGCAACGAGAACGTCGCGCACCTTCTTCAGCACTTCCTTGTCGCCGGTGCACTGCTCGCCGCCGACATACTTGATCGCGGCATGCAAGACGTCGTTCATCTCGGGAACGACGTTGACCTTGCCCTTCAGCTCGTCCGGCGTGTCGAAGACGATCTTCCAGGTGTTGATGTCGCCCTGGTAGACGTCGGTGTTGACGACCACGCCGACGGTGCCCCAAGCCCACGGCACGGTGTACTTGCGGCCCGGATCGAAGGCCGGGTTGGCCCATTCGGGCGCGACGTTCTTGAAGTTCTCCATGCCACCGGGATTGGTCTCGAGGATGAGCCCTTCCTGGATCCAGATCGGCACGTAGGTCTGCGACGGCATGGCGACGTCGAAGCCGGTGCCGCCCTGGCGCACCTTGGCAAGTGCGGTGTCGTTCGAGTCGTAGTCGGTCACTGTTACCTTGACGTCGAACTGCTTCTCGAACTTCTTGATCATGTCGGGGCTGATGTAGTTGCCCCAGTTGTAGATGTTCAGCTCGCCGGCTGCGGAGGCGAGGCTGGTCGAGGCAAGCAGCGCAAGGCCGGCGGCCATCGACATGGATTTCAGATTCATCATTCCACTCCCGTTGATTAATCCCGTTTCCTGCTCAAGAAGAAGAACAGCGTGACGATGACGACCGACAAGAGCAGGAAGACGGTCGATATCGCATTGACCTCCGGCGTGATGCCGCGGCGGATCTGCCCCAGCATGTAGGTTGGCAAGGTGTCCTGCCCGCCCGACTTGACGAATTCGGTAATGACCACGTCGTCGAGCGAGATGACGAAGGCGAGCATCAGGCCGGCTATGATTCCCGGCCAGAGCAGTGGCAGCGTCACGCGGCGGAACGCCTTCCATGGCGTGGCGTAGAGATCGGCCGCAGCCCGTTCGAGCGTCAGGTCCATGTTCTCGAGGCGCGCCCGGATCGGCAGATAGGCAAAGGGAATGCAGAACGCCGTGTGCGCCGCGATCAGGTAGCCGAGGCCGTTGTAGCCGCTGGCGATCTTGATCTGCGCAAAGAAGATCAGCAGCGCCACGCCGGTGACGATCTCCGGCACCATCAGCGGCTGGTTGATGAAGGCGTATTTGAACGTCAGGCCGCGATAGGTGCGCGTCCGCGTCGTCGCCAGTGCCGCCATCGTTGCCGCGATGGTGGCGATGATCGCCGCCGAGGAGGCGATCTTCAGCGACCGCCAGGAGGCGTCGACGACCTGCTGGTTGGACCAGGCGGCGACGAACCAGCGCAGCGAGAAGCCGCCCCAGTCGGACACCGAGCTCGACTCGTTGAAGGCGAAGATCACCAGCACGGCAATCGGCAGGTAAAGCAGGAAGAAGCAGGCGCAGGCGATCGTCGTAAAACCGGTCTGCTGCCTGATCGAGAAGCGCTTAGCCATGACGCACCTCCGAGCCTGCGGTGTTGCGGACGTAGACGAGAAGCGCCACCATCACGATCGCCATGACGGTGATCGAAAGTGCTGCCCCCAGTGGCCAGTTGCGCCCTTGCCCGAACTGCAGCTCGATCAGGTTGGCGAACATCATGTTCTTGCCGCCACCCAGAACGCTCGGTGTCACATAGGCGCCGATGGCCGGGATGAACACCAGGATCGAGCCAGCGACGACACCGGGCCTGACCAGCGGGAAGATGATCCGCTTCAGCACCTGCCAGCGCGTGGCATAAAGATCGTAGCCGGCCTCGACGAGGCGGAAGTCGAGCTTTTCCATGCTGGCATAGAGCGGCAGCACCATCAGCGGCAGGTAGACATAGACCATGCCCACCATGATGGCGAAGTCGGTGTAGAGCATCTGGATCGGCTGGTCGATGATGCCGAGATTGATCAGCGCCGTGTTGATCAGGCCTTCGTTGCGGATCACCTGCAGCACGGCAAAGGTGCGGATCAGCAGGTTGGTCCAGAACGGAATGGTGATCAGGAACAACCAGATGTCGCGCGTCCGCTCCGACCGCGTTGCGATGAAATAGGCCGTCGGAAAACCGAAGACCAGCGTCGCCACCGTCGCCATGAGAGCGAGTTTCAGCGAGCGCCAGAAGATGGTGAGATGGGCGCTGGCAAAGGACAGCGTGTCGTCGAAGATGTCGCGTTCGAGGAAAACCGAGACCCAGCCCTCGGTCGAGAACTTCCACTGGACGTCGCCGTAGGGTCCGGGCGTCAGGAACGAATAGAGAAGCACGATCAAGAGCGGGCCGGATGCGGCCAGAAGGATGATGATCAGCGCCGGCGCCGAGAGATACCAGCGGTTCCTGATCTCCCGCGCCTCTGCCTGCTTTTCGATTTCGGCTGCGGTCGCCATGGCTCAGTCCTTCAGGATCTGGGCCGCATCGTCGCCCAGGACGATGCCGACGCGCTCGCCGCGCTCGAATTCCACCATCGCGCCGCGCGTGTTCTGCTGGCGCACGGTGAAAGCCTCGCCGTCATCCAGCCTGACATGCACATGCGTGTCGGTGCCGAAATAGACGACGTTTTCGACCAGGCCCGAAATGTCACCCTTGCCCTTCACCGCCTTGGCGTGCTCTGGCCGGATGACGACGGTGGCATCGCCGTCGGGCTTGAAGCCATCGGCGACCGTCGCCGAGATCGTCGCGCCGGACTTCAGCGTCACCTTGGCCTTGCCGCCGTCGATGCTGTCGATGCTGGCGTCGAGGAAATTGGTTTCGCCGATGAAGTCGGCGACGAAGCGAACCGCCGGCCGGTCGTAGATCTCGCGCGCCGACCCGACCTGCAGGATCTTGCCCGACGACATCACCGCGATGCGATCGGACATGGTCAGCGCTTCTTCCTGGTCATGGGTGACGAAGATGAAGGTGATGCCGGTCTCGTGCTGCAGACGCTTGAGTTCGATCTGCATTTCCTTGCGCAGCTTGTAATCGAGCGCCGACAGCGGCTCGTCGAGCAACAGCACCTTGGGCTGCGGCGCGAGCGCGCGGGCCAGCGCCACGCGCTGTTGCTGACCGCCGGAGATCTGGCTGGTGCGGCGCTTGGCGAGCTTTTCCATGCGCACCAGCTTCAACATCTCGGCGACGCGGGCGTCGATCTCGGCGCGTGGCTTGCCCAGCATCTCAAGGCCGAAGCCGATGTTCTCGGCCACCGTCATATGCGGAAACAGTGCGTAGGACTGGAACACCGTGTTGACCGGCCGCTTGAATGGCGGCAGCGGCGCGATATCGCTGCCATAGAGCAGGATCTCGCCTTCCGAAGGAAAATCGAAGCCGGCGATCAGGCGAAGCAGCGTGGTCTTGCCGCAGCCGGAAGGTCCAAGCAGCGTGAAGAACTCGTTTTCCCTGATCGAAACCGAAACGGTATCCAGCGCTGCGACCTGCGCCTCTCCCGTCCCGAATACTTTACGAACCCCACGAACTTCGATCGCATTCTTACCCGGTGTGTCCGGCACGCAAACGCCCCATTTGTTTCGTCCACTTTTGCAGTGAAACTTTTTTCCCCGTTCAATTGTCACCACACCCCGTCAGGCTTGGCAACAACGGCTCGTCGTCATGTCGCCGGGCATCCGCCCTGCGGCTCATGCCTGGTAGCTCACCCGCCCTCCGCAGATGGTCGTCACAGGCCGCACCTGGTGCAACACCGCCGGATCGGTTGCCTCGATGTCGGCCGAGAGCACCACCAGGTCGCCGAAATAGCCTGGTTTCAGCTGGCCCTTGCGGTCTTCCTTGAACTCGGCGTAGGCGCCCTCGACGGTGTAGCCGGCCAGCGCCTGGTGCAGCGAAACGCTCTGGTCGGGCATGTCTTCAGCCCATGGCTTTCGCAGCATCGCTGCCTGCATGCCCTCGATCGGATCGATCGGCGCCACTGGCCAGTCGGAGGCAAACACCACATGCGCGCCTGCCTCGATCAAGGTCCGGGTCGGATAGGCATAGGGCCAGCGCTGGCGACCGATGCGCGATACCGTCGGCTCAAGAGGAAAGCTCATCGCACCCGGCGGGTGCGGAGGCTGCATCGAAGCGATCACGCCGAGGTCGACGAAACGCTGGATGTCGCTGGCCGTGGTCAGCTCGACATGCTCGACACGGTGGCGGCTGTCGCGCTTCCCATTGACCTTCGCGGCCGCCTCGTAGCCGTCTAGTACGGCGCGTGTCGCGCCATCGCCGATCGAATGCACGGCGATCTGCAGGCCGCGCCGGTCGATCTCGGTGGCGATACGTTTGAACTCCTCGGGCGAAAACAGCGGCTCGCCGACCCAGTCGGGACGATCCGCATAGGGCTCGATCATCACGGCCGTCCAGGAGTCCAGCACGCCGTCATAGAACATCTTGACGAGACCCGACGACAGCCAGTCGCCGTCGTAGCGCTCGGCCATGACGGACGCCTTGTCCAGCGCGTCTGGCGTCATGAAGTTCTTGTAGTGGAACGGGATCTGCACCCGGCAGATCAGATCGCCCTCTGCCTGGACTTCCGACAGAAGCTCCAACTGGTAGAAATTGCCGTCCATGTTCTGGATCGAGGTGATGCCGTGGCGCGCGCACCAATCGAGGCCGCGGCGCATGATGGCGCGGTCGCCAGCGCGCTCGTCGCCTTCGGGCACAGGATCGGGCTCGCCGCCGGTCGACAGGCCGAGCCGCACACGCTCCTCGCCGGCAAGCTTGAGCACCGGGTTGAACGCCTCGTTCTCGCGCAGCTCGCCCTCGGCCAGGCCATCGTCGCCCATGACGATCTCGTTGCCGGGCGTAAGTTCCCGCCCGTGCAACACATCGGCCATTTCGAGCGCCTTGGTGTTCGCCCAATAGGTGTGATGGTCGGGGGCCGCCATGATGAAGGCCCGGTCGGGCAAGATGGCGTCGAGGTGATGGCGCGTCACGCGCTCGCCGCCGAGAATGGTGTAGTCGGCGCCCTGGCCGACAAGCATGCGCTGGTTCGGGCGAGCAGCCGCATAGGCCAGCACCGCTTCGCGCAGAGCATCAAGGCCATGCACGCCGGCAAGCTGAAGATGCGCCAGTTCGGCCGCACCCGAGAAGAGATGCATGTGCGCTTCGATGAAGCCAGGAACCACCGATCCGCCGCGCGCGTCGATAATCTTTGTGTCGGGGCCGCGCAGCGCTTCAACGGTGGCGTTGTCGCCAACGGCCGCGATCAGTCCATCTACGACTGCCACCGCTTCGGCCGTGGGCCGGGTCGAGTCCATGGTCAGCACGCGGCCGTTGATGACGATCAGATCGGCATTGCGAACCGGTTGGACAGACATCGCGACTCCGCGCACTTGACTGACTGATACCGTTCACGCCCGCACCGGCTGCCCCGTCCCAAGGAGTGGCGCAACCAGACAGCAGGCTGAGGCCGGTTCGCTGTCCCAAGGAATTCCTCTTTCCCTAAAGACAGCATCGAGAAAAAATGCGACTAATTATTCGCGTTTGTCAATATGCGGGTTTTCCGGGGATGCGTTGTGGAGGACGCCCCTGGTGTATGCTGGCGACGAGCAGGGAGCGAGAAGTCCAGTCCGTGAAGAGCAGTCTCACAAAGAAGGCCACGACGGCGCTTAGCCCGCGCAAACAGCCGCGACAGGAACGGTCGAGCAAGGTCGTCGACAGGATCCTCGACGCCGCCCTGATCCTGACCAGGGAACAGGGAACCAAGACGCCGACGACGCTGGCCATCGCCCAGCGCGCCGGCCTGTCGGTCGGCTCGATCTACCAGTACTTCCCCAACAAGGAAGCCATCCTGCTCGACCTTGCCCGGCGCTGGCTCGGTGCCTTCCCGGAAGTGATCGCCAAGCGCATTGCGGCTCCCCGCCCGACCAATCGCGACGAATTCCAGCAGGAGGTGGACAAGCTCTTCGTCGACACCTCCCGGCTCTATCTCGACAACGCCACGCTGATGCCGGTCATCGAGGCGATCACCGGCAATCCCGACCTCCGTCCGATCCAGAACGAGTATGACGACCAGATCATCGCGCTCTATGCAGCCTGGCTGCAGCATGTGAACCCGGCGCTCGACGACGGCATCGCCAGCCGGCTCGGCGTGGTGATGATGGAAGTCGGCCACGTCTGCCGTCTCGTCGGGCTCAAGCGCGACCGCAAGGCCTTCGATCTCATCCAGGACGACGTCAAGACCATGTGGCTTGCCCTCGTCGACCCCTATCTCGACCTCAACTAGAACCAGGAAGGATTTTCATGAAGACAGTCTTTTCGCCGCTTCACGCCGGCCACAGCGGCCAGATGGAGCTTGTCGCCGGCGCCATCGTGCCCGGCTTCGAAAAACCCTCGCGGGCCGAGATCATCAAGGCGCGGGTCGAAGACCAGAAGCTCGGCGATATCCTAGCGCCCGAGATACATGACCTCGCCGCCGCCAAGCGCGTGCACGCGGCCGACTATATCGATTTCCTGCCGACCGTCTGGCCGGAATGGGAAGCAGCAGGGAAAACCGGCTCGGCCATCCCCTTCGCCTGGCCGACACGCGGCCTGCGCGGCGACGTGCGCCCGCAGACCATCGAGGCACTGCTCGGCTACTATTCCTTCGACGGCGGCGCGAGCTTCGTGAAGGGGACCTGGGATGCCATCAAGTCATCCTATGACGTGGCGTTGACAGCAGCTCAACTCGTCAAGGCCGGCGAACGTGCCGCCTTCGCGCTCTGCCGTCCGCCGGGCCACCACGCCGGTGCCGCCTTCATGGGCGGCTACTGTTTCATCAACAACGCCGCCGTCGCCGCCCAGTGGTTCCGCGACCAAGGCGCAAAGCGCGTCGCCGTGCTCGACGTCGACTATCACCACGGCAACGGCACTCAGGAGATTTTCTACTCACGCGCCGACATCCAGGTCATCAACCTGCATGGCGACCCGATGACCGAGTATCCGTTCTTCCTCGGCCATGCCGACGAACGCGGTTCGGGCGAAGGCGAAGGCTTCAACATCAACTACCCGATGCCCTTCGGCACCACTTTCGACAAATGGAACGAGGCACTGGAAGACGCCTGCCGGAAGCTCGCTGCCTATGCGCCTGACGTGGTCGTGGTCTCGCTCGGCGTCGACACCTTCGAGAAGGACCCGATCAGCCACTTCAAGCTGACCAGCGCCGACTATCCGAAGATCGGTGCCCGCATCGCCAAGCTCGGCCTGCCGACCTTGTTCGTCATGGAAGGCGGTTACGCCGTCGACGAGATCGGCGTCAATGCCGTCGGCGTGCTGACCGGCTTCGAGGGACGGTAATCCTCAAGCTCTCCCTTCTCCCCGCTTGCGGGGAGAAGGTGCCCAGAAGGAGCGGATCAGAGGCAGCACCGGGCTGCCCAGCCGTTCTCAGGTCACTGCGCCGAAACAGTTCCCGCAGCCGCCAGTGCCGCTGCCTTCTTCCGTCCAAGCCGCGTCAGCAGCCAGGCAACCGCAAGCCCGCCAAGCGCGATGCCTATCGCCAGCAGCGGCCGGTACCAGAACCATGCGACCGCGATCGTTGCAGTGCCCACCAGCAAGGCCAGTACGAAGGCGACAAGCCCGGTGCCCATGCGCACCATCGAGCCTATGAAGGGGATCACATCGGCAATCACGCCGAGTGGCGCCAGCAGCAGTCCGAAGCCGATTGCCAGCAACAGCAGGCAGCCGACGCGCACCAGCCAGGTGATAATGGTGTTGGCACTGACTGCGTCGGCGAACATCTTTTCCGCCGGCACCCTGCCGCTGTCGACAAGCAGCAGCTCGTCGCCGGCCACCGTCTGGTAGGGCGCAAACCGCTCGCCCGTCTGGCGGCCGATGACACTGATGTCGCCGAGCGGTACCAGCCGGCACTCGATGCGGTAGTCACCGATGGCTGGAGAAGCCGGATTTGCGCCGAGATAGATGCGCCCGTCCAAGACGTTGACGCGCTCGGTGCCGGGATAGGCGGCGGCAATGTCCGGCAACTGGCTCGGCGTGATGGTCAGCGGATTGCTGTCGCCGATGCGGTCGAACACCGGCTCGTCAAGCGTAAAGGCGCCAAGCTTGCCTTCATGGATCTGAAACGTGCGCGAGCCGAGCGCCATGGCGGGGTTCTGATGATTGGCCGGCTGCTTGAACTCGGCCGAGTCGATCGGCCGGTCCTGCCATTCCTTGGCGTAGCTGTAAGTGGTGACGGTTTCCTCGCCACCGCCCAGCTTGGTGTTGGTCTCCGATTTGGAATTCTCCACCCACTGGAACATCTCGACGGTGCGCACCAGCCGCACGCCCTTGGCCTCGATGGCAAAGTCCGGATCGCTGACGGCGTCAGAGGTCATCACGGGCCCCGTGGTGTGCACCAGCTCGCCCTCATTGGCGGCGTCGATCTTGTCGACGGGCACCGACACAACCGCACCGGCACCCTCCGCCAGCGAGCGCGCCGTGGTCACCGCCCGGCCCTCGTTCCAGAACAGCACCACGACCATGGCAAGGACGAGGACGAACCCGACCAGCACGCCTCCGACCGAGCGCCTGACGCGCCCGAACCACGACACGCTGGTCACTTCACGAAACTGTTCGCTCATCTGCTATCCCTGCCCCACGCGACGCAGCGTTAAGCCGAACGGGCCAGGCGATCAATGGCCATTCTCGCGAAGCTTTCCCGAAGGTTTCCGCAGCGTTTCCGGCTGCCTTGAGTCTGTCGAAGGACTCTGAATTAACTTTTTGTCAATTCTGTTTGCGGAGCGATTCGCGAGGGGTTAAATTGAACCCGAATCAGCCGGTCCACGGGGGGGCGCGGCGAACCACCAACTCTCTGAAATACCGGGATTTTTCTCGGTTGAGAGCGCGTCAGGCTTCGCGCGACCCGCACGGATTCGGCCGATGGATGCATAAGGCGTCCGCGTCGCGTTTCTAGCGTCATAGTCACGAGTATTTCGACCGGTTCGGGCGCCGCCCAGACCAGGTACCCTTATGGATTCCGGCAGAAGTTTCTGAAATGACCGCCCTCGCCGCTCGCAACGAACAGACCACCGTCGCAGCAAGGCTCGCATCCAGAAGCGATCTCACCGCTTTTTTCATGAACCTGACCGACGAGATCGGTGCAGACGGCTACATGCTGGTCGCCATCGCCCAGGATCAGGAGCGCGACAATCTCCAGATCATCGCCTCGAACTGGATCTACGACGCCATCCAGCTCGCCGGCCATGCACTGATCGCCGGTCTGGCTCAGGGCCCGTTCGCCAGTGCGCCGGGCGCACGCCCGCAGAGCGTGCTGGCCTCCCAGGCGCCCGCCATTCTCGGCGGCGAGGAAGCCCGCCTGCTCGACGTGCTCGGCCATGCCGAAATCTTCGCACTTCGCCTGCATGTCGGCCGCCAACGCCTGTTCGTATTGTTCTCGGCTGCCGAGGCCGGTCGCATCGATCCGAACGTCATGCCGCGCACCCAGCTCGAATGTTGCTATGCCCTGTCGCAGGCGCCCAGCGTGCTGGCCGCAGCGACAATGCAGGACCCCTTGTCGGACCGCGAGCGGGAGTGCCTGTTCTGGGTCTCCGAGGGCAAGACCACCGACGAGGTGGCGCTGATCCTCGGCGTGTCGTCCAACACCGTCAACAGCTACATCACCCACGCGATCCAGAAACTGTCGGCCTCCAATCGCGCCATGGCGATTGCGACCGCAATCAGGAGCGGCATCATTTGAGCTACGCCCAGGCAAAGCAGCTGAGCCGCGCACGCGATTATGAACAGGATGTTCCGTCCGCCCCTCACCCGATCGGCCTGCAAGCCGTAACGCTCGCGGACGCCGCCAAGCGCTGCCGCTGGATCTCGGTCGATCTCGGCGCGCGCGATTTCGCGCTGTGCCTGGCAGGTCCACCCGCAGAAAGCGGCCGGCTGACGGCATGCTTTGATTCCGACTATCCCGGCTCCATGTCGGCTGCCCGCCTGCTCGGCGGCAGCATCGGCGAACACCTGATGCGCCATGCGCGCCAGTCGACCGCGCCATGCTGGTGGACGGATGACGCTGATGCCCCTGAGGTCTTTTCAGCACTCACCTGGACCAGCCGCATCGAACCACTCGCCCAGAGTGGCCGCGGCATCGCATTTCCTGTTTACACCGATCGCGGCCAGGTCGGCCTCTTCATCTTCGGCGGCCCGGAGCTTTCGCCCAACCCGCAGACGCTGCACGACCTGCACGGCCGCTGCTTTGCGCTGTTCGATGCGGTGTCGCGCATCATCTCGCCCCAGTCACGCGACCTCCCGTCGATGTCGCGCCGCGAGATCGAGTGCCTGAAGCTGACCTCTCGCGGCTACACCAGCGAAGAGATCGCCAAGCTGCTCAAGCTTTCGGTGCACACCGCCAACCAGTATCTCACCCAGACGACGCAGAAGCTCAACGCCGTCAACCGCATGCATGCGGTCGCCAAGGCGCTGCGGCTGGGCCTGATCGACTAGCGCTGGTCGGGGTTTCGGGTCAGGCCGAGCCAAAAATGGCCGGTACCGAGAACCGGAGCGTACATTCAACCTACGTGAGCACCGGAAGCGCAGGGAGCAGGCATTCGCAGGCCGGCATCACTCGAATCTAGGCAGCTTCGGCCTGCGGAGTCCGCCTGATCATCGCATGCTGGATGGCGGCGGCGAGATATTCCGTGTTCTTTTCCGGCTCCGGATCCGGTTTCTCGAACGACACATAGTGGACTTCCACTGACGCGTTGGTCGCCGTCATCGACAGCTGGAAATAGACCACCGCCCCTTCCGGCCTGAGCTCGAGGTCGAGTACGATGCGCGGGCTACCCGTCCAGCTGACATGCGCCTCACCGCCCAGTCCGAGGCGCAGCGCGCCCGGCATGAAATAGAGCTCCGCCGCAGAATCGACCAGGTCGGCCACGTTGGCAAAATGCTCGAGCCTGATGAAGGCGATGTAGTCGGCAAGGTCGACGAGGCGCAATTCGCGCACCACCGGCTGGATCGCCGTTGCAACAAGTACTTCACGGGTCGAAGCGTACTGCTGATTTTTCATGACGGATTGCGCTGAGCCTTGTTTCCGTAAACGATCCGCACCAGTTCGGCGACGGCCTGGTAGAACTGCGATGGAATGACACTATCCACTGAAACTTGCTTGTACATGGAGCGGGCGAGCGCCACGTCTTCGAACACTGGAATGCCGTTCTGTTCGGCTATTTCGCGAATCTTCAAAGCGACCAGGTCCTGCCCCTTGGCGAGCACGACAGGTGCTGCATCCTCGTTGCGGACGTAGCGCAACGCGATGGCGAAGTGGGTCGGATTGGCGATCACCAGCGTCGCCTTGGGCACCGCGGTCATCATGCGCTGGCGAGCGCGGTCGCGGGCGATCGAGCGCAGCCGGGCCTTGACGATCGGATCGCCTTCCGACTGCTTCATCTCGTCCTTGACCTCCTGCTTGGTCATGCGCTGTTCCTGGAACCAGTGGAAGCGCGACCAGACGATGTCGGCGACGCCGATCACCCCCATGACGAAGACGATCGCCACCAGGATGTCGACGGTGATGCCGCGGATGACGTCGCCAAAGGCCACCGGATTGGTGATCATACCGGCCAGCAGCCGGCGATGATCGTCCGACAGCACGAAGTAAAGCACGATCATCACGAAGCCGAGCTTGCCCAGCGACTTCAGGAATTCGACAAGGCCCTGAGAGCCGAACATGCGCTTCCAGCCCTTGGTCAGGGAAATGCGTTCGGCTTGCGGGCGGATGCGCTCGCCGACGAACTGCGGCACGTTCTGGATCAGCGACGCACCGACGCCCGCCACGATCAGCATCACGAACAGGCTGGCGACCGCGCGTGCGATCTCGACCGCCACCGCCTGGTAGAGTTCGATGACGTCGCGCTCGGTGCCGAGCGGCCAGGCCTCGGGCTTTTCGAGGAAATTGGACAGGAAGACGCCGAGTTCGGCGACCGACGAGCTGGCAAAGAACACGGCATAGACCATGATCGCCAGGAACGAGGTGAAGATCGCGACTTCCTTGGAGACGGGCAACTTGCCCTTCTCCATCGTGTCGCGGATTTTCTTCTCTGTCGGTTCTTCTGTTTTGGAGTCTTTGTCCTCGTCCGACATTGCTCAGCAGACCGCGTCGGATAAGGTCAGGCGGCGTCTTGCGCGGATGGCAATTCGAGGAGGCCCTCGTTTGACATGCGCAAGGCGGTGGAAGCGATGGTCTTGCGGGCACGCAGGATGTCGGCCGGTTGAATGCCTTCCGATCCCTGGCTCAGTTCGGACTCGATCATGCGGCGCGAGCGCGCGCTGATCGACGACAGCACGGCCTCGGCGAGCGGCAGCGGCGTTCCACGTAGGGCCATGGTGATGAGTTCGGTCGAGAGTCCATCGAACAGAGCCACGCGCGCCTTCTGCGACATCGACGTGATGTCCTCGAAGGAGAACAGGCGGGCGCGGATGGCATCGAGATCGGCCATGCCGACTTCCCGCAGGTCGCTCATCACCTCTTCGAGCTGCGACTTGTCCAGTTCGTTGAGGACGCTGGCGACGCGCGTTTGTCCGACCGATGTATCCTTCTGGGCGCTCTCGGTCAGCACGTGGTTGCGCAGCTGCTGCTCGACCAGCTTGGTCGCCGCCTCGGGCACGTTGGCCAATTCCATCATGCGCTTGATGATCTCGCTGCGCACCGGCTTTTCCATCGACAACACCACGCGTGCCGCATAGGTCGGCGCCAGGTTGGACAGGATCATCGCCGCGGTCTGCGGATGCTCATTCGCAAGGAAAGTGCCGATCTGCGTTGCTTCGAGCCTTTCGACCTGCGGCCACACCGGCGGCAGGTTATCCTTGATCATCAAGGGTTCGCCATTGCCCATCAGGGCGTTCATTTCTTCCGGCGACAGCGACTCGTTGAGGATGGTGTCCATCTTGTCGGCGGAATCGAGCAGGCCGGCACCTTCGGTGAACTCGGCCTCGAACTCGGCGACGATCCGTTCGAGATCGGCCTGGGGAATCGTACGCAGCAGCCGCGCGCCTTCGATGAGCGCCTTGAGCTCCTCCTGCTTGAAGAACTTCAGCAGACGGCTGGCCGATGGCTTGCCCATGGCCACCAAAATAGCCGCAGCCTTCTGTGGCCGCGTCAGCGACGCCAGCGACGTGGTCATGCGGAGGTCTCTCTGGAAGCAGGGGTAAGCACAGTCAAAAGTCCAGTCCTCAGGCGCTCTTCGTCGCCGCTACGATTTCGGTCAGGCGGATGCCGAAACGCGACGGATCGCTCTCAAGTACCGTGATTTCGCCACGTGCGATACGCCTTCCGTTGACCACGACGTCGACAGGTTCGCCGATGCGGCGGTCGAGCGCAACCGTCGAGCCCTTCTGCAGCGCCATCAGCTCCGACACCGGCATTTCGGTGCTGCCGAGCACGATCTGCACTTCGACCGGAATGCCGAAGATCACGCTGCTGTTGCCGGCTGCCGCCGCTGCACCGCCGGCGCTTGGCCGCTTTTCCTCTTCGCTCAGCACGCCGCGCAATTCTTCGATGGCACGATTGAGCTGATCGTCCTCGACTTCTTCGATTTCGGGCTTTTCGACCTCGGGCTTGGACTGTGCCTTGCTCATCGGTGTTCTCCAGTTCTGTCGTTCGCGGCGGCTGGTGCTGCTGGGCAGCAGCTCAACCCGCGACGATCCCTTCAATTGTTTCTTCTGTAGAGTCGAACGGACGTCGGATGCGTACTGTGTAATTCTGGCCGAGCTTGCCGAACTCGCAGGCAAACAGTGTCTTGCCGCGAGCGGCGATGACAGCGTTGGACTGGGTGTTCTCGGCGAGCTCGATGACCTGCCCGACCTGGAGACCAGTCAGTTCGCCAAGCGTCATGCGCCCGATCGGCATCGAGGCCTCCAGCCTCACGGTCGAGCGCATCAGCTCGTCGGAGAAGCGCGAGCGCCATTCGGTGGTCGGAGCAGCACTCGTCTCGACCTCTGCCGGGCGGCGATCCGAAACCAGCACGCGCTGCGGCAGCGTCAGCGTCAGCGTACCGCGCGAAGCCATCGTCGACACGGTCAGCACGATGCGCGCCGACGGCCCGTCGCGAAACACATGCTTCTTCATCATCGCGCCGGTGATCGCTTCGGGCGCCGGCAGCTTGACGCCAAGGCCACCGTCCGGCCCCTGCGCGTTCATCGCGCGCGCCACATCCTGGATCAGCAGCGAGACAACGCCAAGCTCGATCGACGACAGATCGCGGTCGATCGGGGCAATGTCGCGGCCGGCATCACCGCCGAACATCAGGTTGACCAGGATGGCGATCGCCTGCGGATCGAACGTCATCACCAGGCCATCGGGCGAAAGCTTGGTCGGGGCGACGGTCATCGCCTGGTTGCTCTTGCCTGCCTTGGCATCCGTCATGCGGCCAAGCTTGATCTCGCCAACCTCGACGAAGACAGACGTTGGCAGTGCGTGGTTGATGGCCTCGGCAATAGCGGTTGCCGCGCGTTCGGCAAGGCGGCGCGCAGCGGCAAGCACTTTCTCCGGCTCGCCGGTATCGCCCAGCAGGCGCTCGATGACGACATCCCGCGGTTCCGCCGGGCTTGCGGTGGTATTCATGACTTGCGATGCCCTTTGTCAGCGTCCCGCATTGGCTCAGGCGGCCTTCTTCTCGACGATCGCCGTGTTCAGCGTGCTCTGCTCCACCGAATCGATCGACGGACGATCATAAGACGAGATCGTCTTGCGGCCGAACTCGATTGCAACCTGCGGCAGCGAGCCGTTCATGTAGGCAAGCAGCGTCTGCTTCACGACGATGTAGAGGCGGTTCTTCTTCTCGCGCACCGTCTTGATCTTGGTGGCGATCGGCGCGACCACGGCATAGGACAGGAAGATGCCGAGGAAGGTGCCGACCAGTGCCGCACCGATCAGGCCACCGAGGATTTCGGGAGACTGGTCGAGCGCGCCCATCGCCTTGACCACGCCAAGCACCGCAGCAACGATGCCCAGCGCCGGCAGGCCGTCACCAACGGCGATCAGCGCGTGATAGGACTTGAGCTTGTCGGCGCGGATGGTCTGGATTTCCTCGTCCATCAGCGCCTCGATCTCGTGCGAACGGGCATTGCCGATGATGATGATGCGGCAATAGTCGCAGATGAAATGCGTCAGGTCGTAGTTCTTGAGCACCAGCGGATAGGCCTGGAAGATCGGCGAGTCGTCGGGGTTGTCGATATGCGCCTCGACCTCGGACCGGGTCTTGGTGCGCAACTCGCGCATCAGCGAATGCAGCACGCCCAGCGTCTCGAGATAGTCCTGCTCTTTCGGCACTGCCTGCTTGAGCGCTTCGACGATCGCCTTGCCGGTATCCTTGACGGTGGCCATCGGGTTGGCAACCAGGAACGTACCGAGGGCCGCACCGCCAATGATGACGAGTTCCCAAGGCTGCATCAGGACGTCCAGGTGTCCACCCATCGCCATGAAGCCGCCGAGCACACAGCCCAGCGTCACGACGAGCCCGATCAGAATGCCCACAGCAGGTCCTTCCGCACTTTCAAAGCAACATACAGGCACAGATAGCGGCCGTGCCTTGTGTGAGGCTTGAAGGATCATCGCAAAGCCATTCAGCCTCGCGCAAGCAATGGGGCGTAGCCTTCACCGTCTATGCTGCGGCGGAAGGGCTGTTGTCGTGCTCAATACCTATACAAGCTACCACCTGATCGCGCGGGATCTCGGCAAGGCCTTGGATCGCGTGGAGAACCAGCCCACTGTCGAGCGCGACACCGAGTACTATCTCAAGAACATCACCAAGGTGAAAAGCATCGACGAGTTCGTCAAGAACGACCGTCTGTTCAAATACGCCATGAAGGCGCACGGCCTGCAGGACATGGCCTACGCCAAGGCCTTCATGGTCAAGGCCCTGAAGGAAGGCGTGGCCAAGGAAGACAGCTTCGCCAACAAGCTGACCGACAAGCGCTACGCCGAATTCGTCAAGAGCTTCAACTTTGCCGAGCTCGGTGACAAGGCCACCGTCTACACCAAGGCGCAGCAGGGCGCGGTCGACAAATACCTGATCCGGGTCAAGCTCGATGGTGTCGACCCCAACTCCGAAGCGGTCAAGAAGGAGGTCAAGTATTACCTCGACAACATCGTCAAGGTGACATCGGCCAAGGACCTTATGTCCGACACCAGGCTCTACACCTTCGCCATGAAATCCTTCGGCATCGAAGGGTCGATCCCCAACAAGGAGATGATGGAAAAGGTACTGGCCGGCGGCGTTCGCGACCCGAAGAGCTACGCCAACCAGATGACGGACAAGCGCTACGCCGCGTTTGCCAGCACCTATAACTTCGAAGCACTCGGCAAGGATGCGACGACCTACAATGCCGCGCAGCGTCCGGCGGTCGACAAGTATGTCCGCCAGACCCTGGAAGAGGACGCCGGCAAGGACAATGAGGGCGTGCGCCTCGCGCTCTATTTCGAGCGCAAGGCCCCCTCGATCACCAGCTTCTACGAAGTGCTCGCCGACCCAGCGCTGGCCAAGGTCGTGCGCACCGCGCTCGGCCTGCCTGAATCATTCGCCTCGGCCAACATCGACCGTCAGGTCAAGCTGTTCGAGGACAAGCTGAAGATCGAGACCTTTGCCAATCCCAAGAAGCTCGGCGAATTCCTCAAGCGCTTCACCAGCCTCTGGGAAATCAACAATCCGTCCTCCCCGGTGCAGGCCTCCGTCGGCACCCTGTTCGGCTCGTCGTCGCCGGCCTACGGCGTTTCGACTGACGTGCTGTTTGCCATGCAGAAACTGAGGTTCTGAGAACATCATGCAGAACGGTCTTTACGTCGCCCTTTCCGCCCAGGTGGCTCTGGAAAAGCGTCTCAACACCATTGCCGACAACGTCGCCAACGCCTCGACCGTCGGCTTCCGCGCCACCGGCGTGAAGTTCGAGGACGTCGTTTCCGGCCTCGGCCCGAAATCCGTCTCCTTCACCTCGCCGGGTGATACCTACCTGTCGACCCAGCATGGCGCGATGCGTGAAACCGGCAACCCGTTCGACTTCGCCATTCGCGGCGACGCATGGTTCGGTATCGAAACGCCTGCTGGCGTCGTGATGACGCGCGACGGCCGCTTCTCGATGACGGCGGAAGGCCAGCTCGTCACCGTCGAGGGCCATCCGGTGCTCGACGCCGGCGGCGCGCCGATGCAGCTTGACCCACGTGCCGGACCGCCCACCGCGGGTTCCGACGGCTCGCTGCGCCAGGACGGACGCCTCGTCGGCGCCATCGGCCTCTATGAGTTCAACCCTGGTACCAATTTCGTCCGTTACGGCAACTCCGGCGTCATTCCGCCGACGGCGCCCGAGCCGGTCGTCGACCGCATGGACGCCGGCATCGTCCAGGGCTTCGTCGAGGAGTCCAACGTCAATCCGATCAAGGAGATGAGCAAGCTCATCATGGTGCAGCGCGCCTTCGAGAACACCGCCGCTCTGATGCGCCAAACCGAAGCGTCGTTCTCCGACGCCATCAAGACGCTCGGCTCGAAGTAAGTGAGCAACGCGCTGGCCAACATCCGCGACGAGCCCCAGGCGGTCCACGACAACCGGCTCGAAGCGCTCGAGCGGATCCAGCACCGCTTCGCCGACGACCGCCTGCTGGTCAGACGCGGCGGGCAAGTGACCGAGATCGCATCTACCCACTACAAGGTCGGCGGCCTGTCGCTCAGCGCGCGCCTCGGCGACATCGTCGAACACCGTGGCCATGGCCGCAACCGACGCGGCGAGATCGTGCAGATTGGCCGCGACGAGGTGCTGGTGGCGCCTTATGAAAGCAGCGGCGAGGTCGGCGTCGGCGATGCCGTCTTCACGCGTGGGCCGATCGCCATCACGCCGCATCCGAGCTGGCGCGGCCGCGCCATCGACGCGCTCGGCCGCCCCATAGACGGCGGCGCACCGTTGGTCCGCAGTGCCAGGAACGATGCCACCGAAGCGATCCCGCCTGCGGCGCTCGCCCGCCAACGCGTCGAAACAGGCTTCTTGACCGGCGTCCGCGTCATCGACATCTTCACCCCGCTGTGTTTCGGCCAGCGCATGGGCATCTTCGCCGGCTCCGGCGTCGGCAAGTCGACGCTGCTTGCCATGCTCGCCGGTGCGGATGCCTTCGACACCGTCGTCGTCGCCCTGATTGGCGAACGCGGCCGCGAGGTGCGCGAATTCCTCGAAGACACCATCGGCGTCGCTGCCATGGCCAAGACGGTCGCGGTCGTCGCCACCTCGGACGAGAGCGCGATGATGCGCCGCCGCGCGCCCGACACCGCGATGCGTGTCGCCGAGCATTTCCGCGACAAGGGCCACCGCGTCCTGCTGGTGCTCGATTCCATCACCCGTTTTGCCCATGCCCTGCGCGAGGTCGCCATCGGCGCCGGCGAGCCGCCGGTGGCGCGCGGCTATCCCGCCTCCGTCTTCACCGAACTGCCCAAGCTGCTCGAACGCGCCGGCCCCGGCATGGAGGGCACGGGATCGATCACCGCCATCATCTCCGTGCTTGTCGACGGCGACGACCACAACGATCCCGTCGCCGATTCCGTGCGCGGCATTCTCGATGGCCACGTGGTGCTCGACCGTTCCATCGCCGAGCAAGGTCGCTATCCGCCGGTCAATCCACTGGCTTCGATCTCCCGTCTCGCCTCCAAGGCCTGGACGCCGGAGCAGCGCCAGCTCGTCAGCAAACTCAAGGCACTGATCTCGCGCTTCGAGGACACGCGCGACATCCGTCTGCTCGGCGCCTACCAGCCGGGCGCCGATCCCGACCTCGACCTCGCCGTGAAGCAGGTGCCGGTAATCTACGAAGCGCTCGGCCAGTCGCCTGCCGACGGGCCCTCGCTCGATCCGTTCTCCGACCTCGCACGCCATCTGAAATCCAGGGATAGAACACATGTTCAGGCGGAATGACCCGGCAAGCGAATTCCTGGAGATGATCGGCTCCAAGGATGAGCCGCGCACGCTGATGCAGCGGCTCGGCCTGAAACGCCGGCCGCTGACCATCACGCCGAAGCACGAGAAAAAGCGTGATCACCGCAGCGATTTCATCATCGCCGCCCTCGGAATCGCACTCGGGCTCACCTGCGCGCTGTTTCCCTGGTACATCTTCTTCAATCAGGACAAGTTCGGCATCCGGGCGATGAAATTCTCCGGCGGCGGTCAGAACGACCAGGCGGTCCCGCTTGTCATGGGCGAGCAGGTCGAACGTGTCGGCGCGCCGATGACGGCCGAAGACATTCCGCCGATGAAGCTCGACCTGTTTGCCACCGGCTCGCTGCGCCCCAACAAGGATGAAGCTGGTCTTGCCGGCATAGCCGAACAGCCCTTTCCCGGACCGAAGATCGAATTCAAGCTCGTGCACATCGCCAATGGCCGCGCCATGGTCGAGGACGACGCCGGTGTCTGGGTGGTGCAACGCGGCTCCGTGCTGCCCGATTCGAGCCGCGTTGCATCGATCGAACAGCGCGACGGCAAATGGGTGCTTGTCACCTCGCGCGAAGAGGTCTTCCAGGTCGCGCAGTAGCGGCCGGGCCCCGCGCAAGGCCCGCGCAAGACTGAGGCCATAGTGTTTGGAAATCTGCTCGGAGATTTCCATGGACCCCGTCAACCTGTTCGATCTGGCTGCCCAGCAGGCTCGCTGGCTCTCAGTGCGCCAGAACGCCATCGCCGGTAACGTCGCCAACGCCAACACGCCCGGCTATCGGACCAACGACATCGAGCCCTTCGAGAAAGTGCTCGACCGTTCGCGCGTCGCCATGGCGTCGACCCAGACGGGCCACCTCACCGGCGGCGCCACTGAAGCCGGTTACGCCATCAGGCCGGAGGATCCCAAGCACGCCGTTCTGCCTTCGGACAATACGGTTGCCGTCGAGGAAGAGCTCATGAAAGCCGGCGAAGTCCGCCGCTCGTTCGAACTCAACACGGCCATCGTCAAGGCCTTCCACCGCATGATCATGCTGAGCACGAAGGCCTGACCGGGATGGATCCGCTCGTCGCCGCCCTCAAGGTCGCCGGTTCCGGTCTCGGAGCCCAGTCGGAACGCCTGCGCATCGTTTCGGAAAACCTCGCCAATGCCCAGTCGACCGGCAACACGCCGGGCGCCGATCCCTATCGTCGCAAGACCGTCAGCTTCGCCGCCGAACTCGACCGCGCCACCGGAGCCTCGACCGTCGAGATCGCCTCGATCGGCCACGACCAGACGGCTTTTCCGCTGGAGTTCCAGCCCGGCAACGAGGCCGCCGACGCCGCCGGTTTCGTCAAGATGCCCAACGTCAATGTCATCATCGAAATGGCCGACATGACCGAGGCCAACCGCTCCTATGAAGCCAACCTGCAGGTCGTCAAGCAGGCGCGCGAACTCATTTCCATGACGATTGATCTTATGAGGAATCAGTAATGATCGGCTCCATCAGCCCAGTCGGCACCCAGCTACTGTCCAAGCCGACCAGCGTTGTGCCCGAGGCCGGCGCGGCTGCGGCAGGCGGCGGTGTCGCCTCGTCCTTCGCCGCCGCCCTCGCCGACGCAGCGACCGAAGCGCACAACACCTTGCGCCAGGCCGAGCAGCTGTCGCTCTCCGGCCTTCAGGGCAAGGCCGACACGCGTGAGGTTGTCGATGCCGTGATGAGCGCCGAGCAGGCCCTGCAGGCCGCCGTCGCCATCCGCGACAAGATCGTCACGGCCTATCTCGAAGTCAGCCGCATGGGCATCTGAGGAACAACCCGATGAAAGCGCTTGCAATTGCCGCCACGGGCATGAATGCCCAACAGACAAATCTCGAGGTGATCGCGAACAACATCGCGAACATCAACACGACCGGCTACAAGCGCGCCCGCGCCGAGTTCTCCGACCTGCTCTACCAGGTCGACCGCACCCAGGGCGTGCCCAACCGGGCCAATTCGGCGATCGTGCCGGAAGGCGTCTCGATCGGCCTCGGCGTCAAGACATCTGCGGTGCGCAACGTCCACATCCAGGGCGTGCCGACCAACACCGGCAACGAGTACGATCTCGCGCTGACCGGCAAGGGCTGGTTCCAGATCGAAGGCGCCGACGGTCAGACGCTCTACACCCGCGCCGGCTCCTTCAACAAGAACGCCACCGGCCAGCTCGTCACCGTCGACGGCTTCAACGTCATCCCAGCGATCAACGTGCCGCAGGACGCCGTCGAGGTCATCGTCAACAATTCCGGCCAGGTCTTCGCCCGGCTCGACAACCAGACGGCGCTCCAGCCGCTCGGGCAGCTGACGCTTGCCAACTTCGCCAACGAGGCCGGCCTCGCGCCGCTCGGCGACAATCTCTTCGCCGAAACCGAAGCGTCGGGCGCGGCCAATGTCGGCATTCCCGGCGACCCCGGCTACGCCACCATCCGCCAGGGCTACCTCGAAAGCTCCAACGTCGATCCGGTCAAGGAAATCACCGAGCTGATTTCGGCACAGCGCGCCTACGAGATGAACTCCAAGGTCATCCAGGCGGCCGACGAAATGGCCGCCGTCGTCTCCAAGAACATCCGGTGAAGATTATGCGGCGACGGCACGCCCTCCTCTACATCCGCTCGGCAGTCCTTGCTTTCGCCATGCTTGGCGGCGCAGCGCAGGCTGCCGACCAGGAGGTCGTGCTCGTTCCCAACCGCGTCATCTATCCCGGCGAGACGATCGCCTTGTCCTCGCTCAAGGAAGTCACCCTCAAGCCGGGCAAGGTGCGCCCCGACGCAGTCGCCACCATGGCCGACGAGCTCGACGGCCGCATCGCCAAGCGTACGCTTTTGCCCGGCCGCTATGTTCCGATCACCGCGCTGCGCGAGGCCTGGCTGGTCGACCGCGGCGCTTCCGTTCAGGTCGTCTTCGCCTCCGGCCCGCTGATGATCTCGGCCGCGGCCGTGACGCTCGAGCCAGGTGCAGCCGGCGACGTCGTCAAGGTCCGCAACCTCGACAGCGGCAAGGTCTTCACGGGCACGGTCATGGCCGACGGCTCGATCCGCGTGGGTGCCATATGATCCGTAGACTGTTGCTCGCCGCAATCGCCGTGTTCGGCCTGCAAACCGCTTATGCCGACGGCCCCGATGGCGTTCCGGCCGGTCAGCTAAAGGCCGGCGGCAAGGCGGCTGCCGGCGGTTACGCCACAACCGAATTCGGCGGCGGCAATGGCGGCGACGGCGACTTCATCGCCACCTCGGGCGATGGCGGCCGTCAGACCACGCTCAATTCGGGCACCGCCGCCAATCTCGTCAATGTCCGCATCAAGGACGTCGCCTCGCTCCAGGAAGCCCGCGACAACCAGGTTGTCGGTTACGGTCTCGTCATCGGCCTGAACGGCTCGGGCGACAGCCTGCGCAATTCGCCCTTCACCGAGCAGTCGATCCGCGCCATGCTCGAAAATCTCGGCATCGCCTCCGAGGATGGCCGGGCGCGCGTTCGCAACGTTGCCGCCGTCATCGTCACCGCCAACCTGCCGGCCTTCGTCCAGGCCGGCGCACGCATCGACATCAACGTTTCCTCGCTCGGCGACGCCTCATCGCTGGCCGGTGGCACACTTGTGATGACCCCGCTCAAGGCGCCCGATGGCGAGATCTACGCCGTCGCCCAAGGGTCGGTGCTGGTCTCCGGCTTCAACGCGCAGGGCAAGGCCGAGCAGGTCACGCAAGGCGTTCCGACCTCCGGCCGCGTTCCCAACGGTGCCATCGTCGAACGCGAGGTCAAGGCCCGCTTCGCCGACGAGAACGTGCTCACGCTGCAGCTGTTCAATCCTGACTTCTCGACCTCGGTGCGCATTGCCGACGCCATCAACGACTATGCCCGCCACCGCTTCGGCAAGCGTGTCGCTGGCGAGCAGGATTCGCGTGTCGTCGTCATCCGCAAGCCCGAAGGCGTTTCGACCGCACGCTTCTATGCCGAGCTTGAGAACCTGATGATCATGTCGGACGTCCCCGCGCGGGTCGTCGTCGACGAGCGTACCGGCACCATCGTCATCGGCAACGAGGTCAAGATCTCGCGCGTCGCGATCAGCCACGGCACGCTCACGGTTCGCATCACCGAGCAGCCGCGCGTCGTCCAGCCCGAGCCGTTCTCGCGCGGCGAAACTGCGGTCGAAGATGCTACCGTCATCGAGACAGAGCGTGCCGATTCCAAGCTCGCCTTGCTCGACGGCCCGGATCTGCAGACGCTGGTCGCCGGCCTCAATCGCCTCGGCGTCAAGCCGGATGGCATCATCGCAATCCTCCAGGGCATCAAGTCGGCAGGCGCGCTGCAGGCCGACCTGGTGGTCCAGTAAGCCATGGCCATGACCAACGCCCTCTCGCACATCCGTCGCCACGCACTTGCCGCGGCAGCACTCGGCGTCGTCTTTGCCGGTGCCGCATCCGCCGAACAGGCCGCGCCGAAGGCGCCCGTGGTCCAGGGCACGCCGACGCGGGTCATCGAGCGCGAGGCCCCGAAGGAACCCGTCGAGGCTGCCGTGCCGCCGGTCGAACAGAGCGAGGTCGAGCGCTTCTGTTCCAACATTGCCGACGCTGCCCGCGACCGCCGTTACCAGTTGCAGGCCGAGGAGTTGAAGAAGCTGCAGGCCGAGGTCGACAAGCGCATCGCCCTGCTCGAGGAGCGCAAGACCGAATACGAAACCTGGCTGAAGCGCCGCGAGGTCTTCCTCGCCCGCGCCGAGGAAGGTGTCGTCCAGATCTATTCACGCATGAAGCCCGATGCCGCCGCCGAGCGCCTGGCGGTGATGAACACCGACCTCGCCGCCGCCATCATGATGAAGCTCGACGCGCGCAAGGCGAGCGTCATCCTGAATGAAATGGAAAGCAAGGTCGCGGCGGAACTGACCCGCATCATCGCGAGCGCCGCACGCCGGGAAGACCCCACATGATCAGAAAAGCCCTCCTCGCCGCAGCCATGGCCAGCCTTGCCGGCTGTGGCTCCAACCTCAAGGAAATCGGCAAGGAGCCGACGATGTCGGCCGTCGGCTCCGGCATCGAGGATGGCAGCTCGTCGATGTACCGCTATCCTGAATCGCCTGCCGCACCGCCGAAGCGCTTTTCGCTGTGGCAGGACAAGCAGAGTCGCATGTTCACCGACCCGCGCGCGCTGCAGCCGGGCGACATCCTGACCGTCAAGATCGAGATCGACGACAGGGCCCGTTTCCAGAACGAGTCCGAGCGCAACCGCGTCACCAACCGGACCATTGCCGCTGGCCTCAATGTCGAATGGGACGGTGCCAAGACCGGTGGCAAGGGCGATGGCAGCGCCGGCTCCAAGTCGATTTATTCCGGCGACGGCGCCACCACGCGGTCCGAGAAGCTCAACCTGCTCCTCGCCGCCGTCGTCACCGACGTGCTGCCCAACGGCAATATGATGATCCGGGGCTCGCAGGAGGTGCGCGTCAACGCCGAGCTGCGCGTCTTGACCATCGCCGGCATCGTCCGTCCGTCCGACATCGGTCCGGAAAACACTATTCCCTACGAGCGTATCGCCGAAGCCCGCATCTCTTATGGTGGCCGCGGCCGCATCACCGAGGTCCAGCAGCCGCCATACGGCCAGCAGTTCCTCGATCAGGTCCTCCCCTTCTAGGTCCGGGACATGTCAGACATAGATCAGTTCCTCCCCCAGAAGCCCGGCCCCTCGCTGGTCGTCCAGCTCGGCATCCTGGCGGTGCTGACCGTCGGAGCCATCGGCATGGGCTGGCTGTCGGGTGGCTACCTCAAGGGCGAGAGCACACCTGTCGAGCAAGCTGCTCCCGAAGCGCCCAAGGCCCACGCCGCCAAGGAAGAAGCGCCGGCCGAGCATGGTCCGGCCAGCGAAGCTGCAGGCACTCTGGTGCAATTGCCGGCCATCACCGCCAATCTCGCGGCACCCGACACGATGTGGATTCGCCTCGAGGTCTCGCTGGTGCTCGACGCGCCGCAATCCGCAGACCTCGCCGAGCGCGTCCACCAGGACCTGCTCGCCTACGTGCGCACGCTCCGGATCCACCAGGTCCAGGGCGCCAGCGCTTTCCGCCACCTCAAGACCGACCTCGACGAACGCGCCGCGATCCGCAGCGATGGCCACGTCAAGGAAGTGCTGATCAGAACGTTGCTCTTCGAATGAAAAAGTTCCTGGCCACCGCAGCCATCCTCGCTGGCGCAATTGCGCCGGCGAGCGCGCAGCAGCTCGACCTGAGCCAGCTCGGCAACACCGATGGCGCCACCATCGGTTACATCATCCAGATGTTCGGCCTGCTCACCGTGCTTTCGGTGGCACCGGGCCTGCTGATCATGGTGACCAGCTTCACCCGCTTCGTCATCGCCTTCTCGATCCTGCGCACCGGCATCGGCTTGCAGTCGACGCCGGCCAACCTGATCCTGATCTCGCTGTCTTTGTTCATGACCTTCTACGTCATGGCGCCGACCTTCGATCAGGCCTGGCAGAACGGCGTCAAGCCGCTGATGGACAACCAGATCACCCAGGTTGAAGCTGTCGACCGCATTTCCGACCCGTTCCGCACCTTCATGATGCGCAATGTCCGCGACAAGGACTTCAGCCTGTTCGCCGACCTCGCCCGCGAACGCGGCCAGACGGTGTCGGAAGACAAGGTCGACCTGCGCATCCTGGTCCCGGCCTTCATGATCTCCGAAATCCGCCGCGGCTTCGAGATCGGCTTCCTGATCGTGCTGCCCTTCCTCGTCATCGACCTGATCGTCGCCACCATCACCATGGCGATGGGCATGATGATGCTGCCGCCGACAGTGGTGTCGTTGCCATTCAAGATATTGTTCTTCGTGCTCATCGACGGCTGGAACCTGCTCGTCGGCAGCCTCGTTCGATCTTTCACCTAGATCACCGCGCGTCCGCTTGCGGGCGCGCCATCACCGGAATCCGGGATGACGGCCGCAGTCCGCTTTGCGCGAACTGCGGCCAACGTGTTTTTGGGGCGCGCACAAATCCCGGGAAAATCAGCAAGTTAATGCGCGTTAACCATACCGCTTAGACCTTTGGTAGCTTCTATCGTGGAGATTGCCGGGCATGGCGGGTGATCCTCACGGAGAGATCATGGGCATGATGCCGCTCCGCCATACCGGTCGATCCGGTATGTCCCTGTACCTTTGCATTTCCTAGGGGCGTAATTCCCATGTCCAGCATCAATACCAACGCGTCAGCAATGACGGCGCTGCAGACGCTTGCAGCCACCAACAAGTCGCTCAACGTCACCCAGGGCCGTATCGCCACGGGTCTCCGCGTTGCAGAAGCCTCCGACAACGCCGCCTACTGGTCGATCGCCACCACCATGCGTTCGGACAACAAGGCGCTTTCCACCGTTCAGGATTCGCTCGGCCTCGGCGCGTCGAAGGTCGACACCGCCTACACCGGCATGAACAAGGCCATCGACACGCTCAATGACATCAAGGTCAAGCTGGTCGCCGCCAACGGCGCTTCGGCTGCCGACAAGGAAAAGATCGACACCGAAATCAAGGCGCTGCAGAGCCAGCTGAAGGCCTATGCCGACGGCGCCACCTTCTCGGGCTCGAACATGCTTTCGGTCGACACGACGACCGGCCATGCCGTCGCCGGCACCGCCGACGACGTCAAGATCGTTTCGGCCTTCAACCGCGATGCATCGGGCACGGCCTCGATCTCGACCATCGACGTCAAGGTTCAGGACATCAAGCTCTATGACGCCTCGGCTGCCTCCACCGGCCTGACCGATGGTATCCTCGATGCACACCGCCTCGGCACCGGCGCGCGCGTCGCTGCCGCCTCGAACCCGACGGCCGGCGCTGCCGCTGTCGGCACCGACACCTACACCGTGGCGACGCTTTCGGTTAAGGGCTTCAGCGATACCCAGATCGGCGCCATGCTCGGCGTTGTCGAAGGCGCGCTGAAGGAAATGACGACTGCCGCCACCAACCTCGGCGCCGCCAAGAGCCGCATCGAGCTGCAGAAGGCCTTTACGTCCAGCCTGATGGACTCGATCGACCGCGGCGTCGGCCAGCTCGTCGATGCCGACATGAACAAGGAATCGACCCGCCTGCAGGCCCTCCAGGTCCAGCAGCAGCTCGGCATCCAGGCGCTGTCGATTGCGAATGGCAACTCGCAGTCGATCATGTCGCTGTTCCGCGGCTGACCGAACCGTCTCAGGCATTCCGTATCAGGACGGGCCGCACCTCAGGTGCGGCCCGTTTTGCGTCTGCCCGGAGCATTCAAAATAAATCCCAAGATTATCCGCAATGTTTCTAACGCTTAGCGATTTGGTAGGGAGTATCGGAGAGATTACCCGGCATGGCGGGTGATCCCTCGGGGATCATGGGCATGATGCCGCTCCGCCATACCGGTCGATCCGGTATGTCCCTGTACCTTTGCATTTCCTAGGGGCGTAATTCCCATGTCCAGCATCAATACCAACGCGTCAGCAATGACGGCGCTGCAGACGCTTGCAGCCACCAACAAGTCGCTCAACGTCACCCAGGGCCGTATCGCCACGGGTCTCCGCGTTGCAGAAGCCTCCGACAACGCCGCCTACTGGTCGATCGCCACCACCATGCGTTCGGACAACAAGGCGCTTTCCACCGTTCAGGATTCGCTCGGCCTCGGCGCGTCGAAGGTCGACACCGCCTACACCGGCATGAACAAGGCCATCGACACGCTCAATGACATCAAGGTCAAGCTGGTCGCCGCCAACGGCGCGTCTGCCGCCGACAAGGCCAAGATCCAGACCGAAATCAAGGCGCTGCAGGGCCAGCTGAAGGCCTATGCCGACGGCGCGACCTTCTCGGGTGCCAACTACCTCTCGGTTGCCTCCGACAAGAACGCCGCGGGCGCCGCAGCAGCCGCCGACACCGGTGTCCAGCAGGATGCCAAGATCGTTTCGGCCTTCAACCGCGACGCGTCGGGCACCGCGTCGATCTCGACCATCGACGTCAACGTCGAAGGCATCAAGCTCTATGATTCGGGTGCCGGCACCCCGGCCAACGTCAAGAACGCCGGTATCCTCGACCGCCAGACCGCAATCTGGAGCTCAAAGGCTGCCCAGACTGCCTACGACAGCGCCTATGCTGCCTCGGTGGCAGGTGGCGGCACCGACACCGCATCGGCGACGGCTGCCGCAACCGCGGCCGCAGCAGCTGACGGCACGGCTACGTCCATCGCTGGCGTCTCCGTCGCCAACCTCGACATCACCGCTGCCGGCGTCACCGACGCCTTCATCGGCTCGATGCTGAGCAAGGTCGAAGGCGCGCTCAAGTCGATGACGACCGCTGCAACCAACCTCGGCGCTGCCAAGAGCCGCATCGAGCTGCAGAAGGCCTTCACCTCGAGCCTGATGGACTCCATCGATCGCGGCGTCGGCCAGCTCGTCGATGCCGACATGAACAAGGAATCGACCCGTCTGCAGGCCCTCCAGGTCCAGCAGCAGCTCGGCATCCAGGCGCTGTCGATCGCCAACGGCAACTCGCAGTCGATCATGTCGCTGTTCCGCGGCTGATCGAACCGTCTCAGGCACATCTTGGGAAAACAGCTCGTCGATGCCGACATGAACAAGGAATCGACCCGTCTGCAGGCCCTCCAGGTCCAGCAGCAGCTCGGTATCCAGGCGCTGTCGATCGCCAATGGCAACTCGCAGTCGATCATGTCGCTGTTCCGCGGCTGATCGAACCGTCTCAGGCACATCTTGGGAAAATGGGCTGCACTTCGGTGCGGCCCATTTTTATTTCGGATCTTCTTCCGCTCGACACGCCACCGGGCAGCCCGGTCAGCCAAATATTCTACAAATCGGCGTTGGTTAATCGGCCATTTTCTCGAAAGTTAGAGTTTTAGAAATGTCTATACGACATTGATGCTTCATGGCGGGTGATCGACAACGATCATGGGCATGATGCCGCTCCGCCATACCGGTCGGTCCGGTATGTCCCTGTTTTTTGTTGTTTTTTCGGGGCGTATTTTCCCATGTCCAGCATCAATACCAACGCGTCGGCAATGACCGCGCTGCAGACCCTGTCTGCCACCAACAAAGCTCTCAACACCACCCAGGGCCGTATCGCAACGGGTCTCCGCGTCGCGGAAGCTTCCGACAACGCCGCTTACTGGTCGATCGCCACCACCATGCGTTCGGACAACAAGGCCCTGTCGACGGTCCAGGATTCGCTCGGCCTCGGCGCGTCGAAGGTCGACACCGCCTACACCGGCATGAACAAGGCCATCGACACGCTCAACGAGATCAAGGTCAAGCTCGTCGCCGCCAATGGCGCGTCGAACGCCGACAAGGCCAAGATCCAGACCGAAGTGAAGGCCCTGCAGGACCAGCTCAAGTCCTATGCTGACGGCGCGACCTTCTCCGGCACCAACATGCTGTCGGTCAACAGCGGCGCCGCCGCTTCTCCCGACGTCAAGGTCGTTTCGGCCTTCAACCGCGATGCATCGGGCACGGCCTCGATCTCGACCATCGACATCAAGGTCGAGAGCATCAAGCTTTATGAAGCCGGCACTGGCGTCGCCACCACCGGCAAGGGCATTCTCGACTCCGAGCGTACCTCTGCTGGCGTCGAAGGCACGGCCAATGCCGTCACCCTCGGCACTTACGATGCCGCCGACACCTTCCAGGTCGCCACGATGAAGCTGACGGACGGCACGCTGTTCGCCAACGACCAGCAGCTGACCCAGATGCTCGGCGTTGTCGAAAGCGCGCTCAAGGACATGAACACGGCCGCCACCGACCTCGGCGCCGCCAAGAGCCGCATCGAGCTGCAGAAGTCGTTCACCTCGAGCTTGATGGACTCCATCGATCGCGGCGTCGGCCAGCTCGTCGATGCCGACATGAACAAGGAATCGACTCGTCTGCAGGCCCTCCAGGTCCAGCAGCAGCTCGGCATCCAGGCGCTGTCGATCGCCAACGGCAACTCGCAGTCGATCATGTCGCTGTTCCGCGGCTGATCGAATCGTCTCTGGCATTTTGCATCAGAGCGGGCCGCACCTCAGTGCGGCCCGCTTGCGTTTGGGTCCGCACCCGTGTTGTCGCGCTGAAAGATCGAGGAAACTCCAAATATTTCAATGTTCTAACAAACGAACCTCATACGGTTGTTAGCAGTTCGGTAAGGTTAAGATGCGATAGTCCTTGGCATGGCGGGTGACCCCTTCTTGGCGATCATAGGCATGATGCCACGCCGCCATACCGGTCGATCCGGTATGTTCCAGTATTGCTTTTTCCTAGGGGCGTAATTCCCATGTCCAGCATCAACACCAACGCGTCGGCAATGACGGCGCTGCAGACGCTTTCCGCCACCAACAAGTCGCTGAGCACCACCCAGGGCCGCATCGCCACAGGTCTGCGCGTTGCTGAAGCTTTCGACAACGCGGCCTACTGGTCGATCGCAACCACCATGCGTTCGGACAACAAGGCGCTCTCGACCGTGCAGGATTCGCTTGGCCTCGGCGCTTCGAAGGTCGACACCGCCTATACCGGCATGAACAAGGCCATCGACACGCTCAACGACATCAAGGTCAAGCTGGTCGCCGCCAACGGCGCATCGGCTGCCGACAAGGAAAAGATCGACACCGAGATCAAGGCCCTCCAGAAGCAGCTCCAGGCCTATTCCGACGGCGCCACCTTCTCCGGTACCAACATGCTCTCGGTCAAGAGCGGTGCTGCGGCAACCGCAGCCGACGACGTCAAGATCGTCTCCGCCTTCAACCGCGACGGCGCCGGCTCCGCTTCTGTGTCGACCATCGACGTCAAGGTCGATGACATCAAGCTGTTCGAGACCGGCGGTGCTGCCGCCATCAAGACCGGCATCCTGGATGGCCAGCGTCTCGGCACCACCGGCGTCCGTGCCGCCCTGTCCGCCCCGACCCCCGGCACCGATGCCGCAACCGACACCTACTCGGTCATGACAGTTTCGGTCAAAGGCTACTCCGATGCGCAGCTCACCAAGCAGCTTGGCGTTGTCGAAGCAGCACTCAAGGAAATGACGACGGCCGCTACCAACCTCGGCGCTGCCAAGAGCCGCATCGAGTTGCAGAAGGCCTTCACCTCGAGCCTGATGGACTCCATCGATCGCGGTGTGGGCCAGCTCGTCGATGCCGACATGAACAAGGAATCGACCCGTCTGCAGGCCCTCCAGGTCCAGCAGCAGCTCGGTATTCAGGCGCTGTCGATCGCCAACGGCAACTCGCAGTCGATCATGTCGCTGTTCAAGGGCTGATGCCCCGGCGCCAAAACATCTCCAGTCGTGAAATCGGGCCGTACCCCATGGGTGCGGCCCGATTTCATTTTGCCCTGTCCGCCGCCTTCTCCTCGCCTGGCGGCGCCGGATAGCTTCGCGCAAGTTACGGCGAGCATAGATTCCGCCACGTAACGGTAAATGCGAAGGCCTGTCGTCGTGTGGTCTTTAATCTGCCGTTAACCATAAGTTCGTAGTTATGGTTAACCAATTGCTATGACGGTTCGGCTGCCACGGGCAGAACGTACGGCATCCGCAACCGGTTCGCGGCGGCAGATCGCGCGGCTCTGACAGAGGGGTTTATTTCGATGTCCAGTATTATGACCAATGCTTCGGCGTTGACGGCGCTTCAGAGCCTCAACACCACGAACAAGGCTTTGAACACCACCCAGGCCCGCATCTCGACCGGCTTCCGCGTCGCGGAAGCCTCCGACAACGCCGCCTACTGGTCGATCGCCACCACCATGCGCTCCGACAACAGGGCACTCTCGACGGTCCAGGACGCGCTCGGCCTCGGCGCCTCGAAGGTCGACACCGCATATACCGCGATGCACAAGTCGATCGACACTCTCAACGACATCAAGGTCAAGCTTGTCGCCGCCGCCAATGGCTCGGACGCCGACAAGAACAAGATCGACGTCGAGATCAAGGCGCTGCAGGCACAGCTCAAGAGCTATGCCGACAGCGCCAGCTTCTCCGGAGCCAACTGGCTTTCGGTCAATTCGACGACAGCTGCCGGCCATTCGGCGGCCGGCGTCCACAATGACGCCAAGATCGTTTCGGGCTTCATCCGCGACAACTCGGGCACAGTCACGCTGGCAACGATCGACATCAAGGTCCAGAGCGTGAAGCTCTACGACGCCGCAGCCACCAACAACGTCAACAAAGGCATCCTCGAAGGCCTTCGCCTCGGCACCACGGGCGTGCGCGACAACACCGCCGTCAACCCGACGACCCCGGGTGCAGCGGTTGCCGCCACAGACGGCTACGCCGTTGCGACCCTTTCGGTGAAGGGCTTCAGCTTCGACCAGATCCTGCAGATGGTGAAGGTCACCGAAACGACCCTCGCCGAGATGACCGACGCCGCCACCACGCTCGGCGCGGCCAAGAGCCAGATCGACCTTCAGAAGACCTTCACCACCAGCCTGATGGACTCCATCGACCGCGGCGTCGGTCAGCTCGTCGACGCAGACATGAACAAGGAATCGACCCGCCTGCAGGCCCTTCAGGTCCAGCAGCAGCTCGGCATCCAGGCGTTGTCGATCGCCAATTCGAACTCGCAGAACATCCTGTCGCTGTTCAAGAGCTGACGCCTCGGCCCCGAAAGCCGGTTTCGGCGTTCGGAAACGCCTGAATCCAGGTTGCACTTCGGCAACAACAATCCCGACGAAATGCCATGGGCCGCGCAACTTGCGCGGCCCATAACATTTTCGCACAAGCTTCGCGGGCTAGGGTCTCTCCGGAAAGTATTGCGGGGAACTTACGCACGTGCCCGAACAGCTACAGAGCATCGTCGCCAATCTCAGGAGTTTCGGCCCACGCCGTCTCGCCATGCTGGGTGGTATCGCAGCACTGGTGATCGCCATCGTCGGCGTGGCATCCGTCTATCTCAACCGTCCTGCCTACGAGACGCTCTATGTCGGCCTCGAACGCTCCGACGTGAACCAGATCGGCATGGTGCTGGGCGAAGCGGGCATCGGCTTCGACGTCGCCTCCGACGGCACCACCGTGCTGGTCCCAGCCGGCAGCACCGCGCAAGCCCGCATGCTGCTCGCCGAAAAAGGCCTGCCCACCAGCGCCAATGCCGGCTACGAGCTGTTCGACAATGTCGGCTCGCTCGGCCTCACCTCCTTCATGCAGCAGGTCACCCGTGTCCGCGCATTGGAAGGCGAGATCGCCCGCACCATCCAGTCGATATCAGGCATCAAGGCCGCCCGTGTTCACATCGTCATGTCCGAGCGCGCCAATTTCCGCCGCGACGAGCAGAAGCCGTCGGCCTCGGTCGTCATCCGCGCCGCCAGCATGGATGCCGACAAGAGCGCCATGTCGATCCGCCATCTCGTTGCCGCAGCCGTCCCCGGCCTCGATGCCGAGCGTGTGACGGTTCTCGATTCGAGCGGCAATTTGCTCGCCGCCGGCGACGACCCCAACAATTCGAGCGCCGCCCGCTCCATCGGCGTCGAGCGCACCGTCGAAACCCAGATCGAGGACAACATCCGCCGTGCGCTGGCAGCCTATCTCGGGCCGGACAATTTCCGCGCCAGCGTCAAGGCTGACGTCAACACCGACTCGCGCCAGACCGAAGAGACGATCTTCGATCCGGAATCACGCGTCGAGCGCTCCGTCCAGGTGGTCCGCGCCAACGAGAATTCCAACCAGAAGCAGTCGTCGACACCTGCCACCGTCGAGCAGAACCTGCCCGATGCCGAGGCCGCTGCCACCGACGGCCCGCAGTCGACCTCGGCCAGCGACCGCAAGGAAGAGATCACCAATTACGAGATGAACTCCAAGCGCATCGCCACGGTGTCGAATGGCTATTCGGTAACCAAGATGTCGATCGCCGTGGTTGTCAACCAGCAGCGCCTGGCAGCCATCCTCGGCAAGGACGCGACGCCCGAGGCCATCGCCGCCCGCGTCGCCGACATCCAGAAGATGGTGACCTCGGCCACCGGCTTCGACGAAAAGCGCGGCGACCTGATCAACGTCTCGGCGGTCGAGTTCATCGACGGCCTCGACGGCGAGGTCATCGAGAGCCCCGGCATCATGGCCTCGATCGGCCAGCACGCAGGAACGATGATCAACGCCGCAGCCTTCATCGTCGTCGTTTTCCTCGTCGCCTTCTTCGGTCTGAGGCCGATGGCAGCAGCACTGTCCGGTTCGTCCGCAGCTCCTGCCCTGCCCACCTTCGCCGGGCCGAGCTTCGAGGAGATGCAGCGCGCCTTGCCGAATGCAGAGGGCATGGCCTCGTTCGAGGAAGAGCCCGCCGCATTGTCCGACCAGCGGCCGCACGCCATGGACGACCTGCGCAACAAGCTGCGCCCTGCCCCGCAGGACCGCCTCGCCCGCATGGTCGACATCAATGAAGAGCGCACCGCACTGATCCTGCGCAAATGGGCCGGTAACGAGGTTGCCGCGTAATGTCGATCGCAGCGCTTTTTGAACGGCTGACCGATTTCGCACCGCTCGCGCCAAATCCGCATCCGCATGCCGGCCAGCCCGAGACCTCGGCCACGGAATATCCCAAGGCGGTTCCGGATCTGGATATCCCGGCAATCGTCGCCGAAGCCGTCGCCCAGGCCGAGGCCGATCTGACCACACGCCTGAGCGAGGAGTACGAGCTGGTGCTCGAGGCCGAGCGCCAGCGCCACGCCGAGGAGGTCGCCTCGCTTGGCGCCCGCTTCGGCAGCGAGGCCGGCGAGGTCATCGCCAAGCGCATCGCCGAGATGGAGACGCGTATCGTCCACCTCACCACCGACGCCGCCGCCCGCGTTGTCGCGACGCTGGTCAGTGACGACATCCGCCAGCGCTCGATCGATGCCCTGTCCAGCGCCATCATTGCCGCCTGTGCCGACCGCGAAGCGGTGCGCATCAAGGTCAGCGGCCCGCAGTTCCTGTTCGACGCGCTCGCTGCAGCCATCGGCCATCGCATCGACAATGTCGACTTCATCGAAGCAGTCGGCTTCGATCTCAGCGTCGCGATCGACGACAACCTGTTCGAGACCCGCCTCGGCGAATGGTCTTCGGCGCTTTCCGAGACCTTGCCATGAACGGTCCTGACGGCGCCGAGCCACGCCACGAGATCGTCATCGTCAGGCGAGCCCATTCCGACCATGACGACGGCCACCATGGCGGCGCCTGGAAGATCGCCTTCGCCGACTTCATGACGGCGATGATGTGCTTCTTCCTCGTCATGTGGCTGATCAGTGCCGCCAACGAGCAGACCAAGGCGGCTGTCGCCAGCTACTTCAACCCCGTCAAGCTGGTCGACCGCAATGCCAGCCGCAAGGGCCTCGAAGAACTCGGTGACGGTCCCAATTCGGTCGGCCTGACTGCCGAGAACCCGCAGGAAGCCAGCGCCAAGGCAGGCTCCGATGGCCGCGGCAATGCCGGCCCGTCGACGGAGAAAAACTCCGCTGACGCCAGCCCTGCCGCCAACCGCTCCGACGAGCACCTGTTTGCCGACCCCTACGCTGTGCTCGCCGAAATCGCCCAGGACACCGGCGCCAAGGCCAACATCTCGGAACGCAGCGAAGGTGGTGCCCAGAATGCCGGTCCGGCCAGCGGCGCCTCTGGCGGAGAAGCCTATCGCGATCCGTTCGCACCCGATTTCTGGACCGAGCAGGTGGCAACGCCTGCCGCCGAAGCAAGTGCCGAGCGCGCCGCGATCGAAGGCGAACCGGCAAAGCCCGGCGACAAGACCGAGCGTTCGGCCAAGACCGATCCGGTGAAGGCCGAAGAACAACAAGCCAAGCCCGCCGAGCAGGCGCCACCAGTCCAGGCAGCACCGGCTCCCGCAGCGCGCGAAACCGCCGCCAAGCCGGGCGATGCTCCCGAGCGCGACACCAACGAAGCTGGAGAATTGGCCGAGGCGCCAAAGCCCAGGGACGAGGCACCGACACGCGAAACCGTCAACGATGCCGACGCCATCCGCCGCGAACTCGCCGAGGCGATCAAGTCGGGCGGCGCCCTGCCCGACGGTCTCTCGGTCGTCGCCACAGACAAGGGCGTCGTCATCTCGGTCACCGAGCAGTTCGATTTCGGCATGTTCGAAATCGGCTCCGCCGTGCCGCGCAAGCAGCTTGTGCTCGCCATGGAAAAGATCGCCAAGACGCTTGCCACCCACGAGGGCAACATCTCGATCAACGGACACACCGACGCGCGTCCGTTCCGTGGCGGCGGCTATGACAACTGGCGCCTGTCCACCTCGCGCGCCCACTCAGCCTACTACATGCTCGCCCGCGCCGGGCTTGACGAAAAGCGTATCGTCGAGGTCGCCGGTTTCGCCGACCGCAAGCTGAAGGATAAGGCCGAACCGTTCTCGGCCACCAATCGGCGTATCGAAATCCTGCTGGAGCGCGCCGAATGAGGCTGGCGGCAACCCTGTCCGGTGCCGCGCTGATCGCCCTGCTGGTCGCGGGCGTACCCGGCCGTGCCGTGGCCAGCGATGCGCCGGCGCTCGAGCCTTACCAGCTGGTGCGCTGCCTGCAGCTGTTGCAGGACCGCATCGCCTCCGGCGATCAGGCTTCGCTGCCGTTGCAGCGCCGGCTGCTCGAAATGACCGACGAGCGCATGCGAACCGCCGATGTCGACGCATTCAAAGATCCCAAGAATTTTCGCGCCCTGCTGATCTATGCGATGAGCGGCGGCAACCCGCTGACCATCGAGCAGGTGGTTTCGCGGCTGGAGCTTGAAGAGGCCGACCAGAAGCTGGCGCAAGGCGTCATCGATTATCTCCGAGGCAAGCCCAAGGGCACGGTGGAGGCGCTGGCCGCGATCGACCCGCTGACGCAGATTTCTGAACTCGGTGCCTTTCTGGCGCTGGTCAAGGGTTCGGTCAGCATCGCCGAACAGCCCGAGCAGGCGATGAAGCTGTTCGATCAGGCCAGACTGCTCAGCCCCGGCACGCTGGTCGAGGAAGCCGCCCTGCGCCGCTCGGTTGCGCTCGCCAGCCGGCTCGAAGATGGCGGCCGCTTCCTGCGCAACTCGACGCAATATGTTCGCAGCTACCTGCGTTCGCCTTATGCCAGCCAGTTTGCCGATGCCTTCGTTGGCGGCGTCGTTGCCCTGCACAAGTCGATCAATCTCGACACGCTCGCCGAAATCACCGCGATGATGGACGCCGAGCAGGAACGGGTCGTCTATCTCCGTATCGCCCGCCGTGCCGCCATCGACGGCCTGACCGAACTGTCCACCTTTGCCGCTGCCAGGGCCGTGAAGAGTCGTGACGGTGCACCCGGCGGTGCTGACCCGCGCGCCCAGCTTTATTCCGGCCTGTCGTCGGTCACCTCCGGCACCGCCGCAGACATACTTGGCAAGCTCGGCGGCATCGATCGCGACAAGCTGTCCAAGGGCGACCGCGCCTTGCTCGACGCCGTCGAGGCCGTTGCCTCGGAGCTGACGTCGGCTGTTCCGGCGGCACCCGCAAGCGCATCGAAACCGCTGGATATCGGCGATCTGCCGCCGGCGGCGATCGAGATCACGCCGCCACCGGCGGATCCGATGATCCCCGACGCCGTCGAGGCATCTGCAGAGGCTGCGCCCGCCCAGTCGGCGGCCCCCGAGGTCCCGGCAGCAGCACCCGCGTCGCCTCCGGCTGAGCAGCCGGCAACGGTCGCGGCGCCCAGGGTCGTGCCACTGACAGTGCAACAACAACCGGAACCAGCGGAACCGGAAGATCCCAAGATCACTGAAGCGCGCCGCACGCTTGAATCCATTGACGAACTGCTAGGAGGCTCCCCCAAATGACCGACGCCATCAGCGCGGCCCTGGTGAGCCCGCTCGCGCGCCATTCATCCGGCCATGAGCGCAATGCCCTCGCCAGCAATGACGACCAGCCTGATTTCGGCCAGGCGCTGGGCTCACCGAACAAGGGCGAGCCGAAATCGAAAGGTCATGCCGCCGATCACGATGCCCCGCGCCAAAAGGGCCTGAACAAGCTCGCAGAGCGGCTTGCCGCACGTGACGCGCTCGCCGAAGCCGAGGGCAAAACACCCAGGATCGGCGAAGCTGCCGAGGACGCGACACCCGAAATAGCCGAGCCACAGCCGGATGCCACGACGAAGGACGTCAAAGCGGAAAAGACCGAAGAGCCTGCATTGCCGCTGGTGCTTGCACTGAGCGAATTACGCAAGGCGGGCGCCCAGCCGGCAAAGGCTGGTTCCGCCGACGCGACCGAAGTCGAGGAGAGCAAGGCCAGCGCACAGCCAGAGGCTGCAGGCGATGCGTCTGAGCCGGAACTCGCAGCCCTCGTCACGAGCGGCAAGACCGCGCGCCAAGCTACCACCGGAGCCGCGCCGCAGTCCGCGGCACCTGTTTCGGCACCCGCGACAGGCTCCACGCCCGAGACGCAGCAGGCAGCACAATCCGGCACGCCGGAAACCGCCAGCGACGTCGCAGCCAGGGTCGACAAACCGGCACGACCGACACCTGTCAGGCAAGCCGAACAACCCTCCGTCGGCAACACCGTCACCGTCATGTCGGAGCAGTCGATCCCCGCACCGGCGAGCACTGGCGGGGGCAGCACCGCGGGTGCGCTGGCGCTCGACATCGCCTCCGCGGCTACGCGCCATGTCGCTGCCGTATCATCGGTCCAGCAGCTCCAAAACAGCGCATCCAGCACACCCGGCGCGCAGGCTCTCAAGATCCAACTGCGCCCCGTCGAACTGGGCATGGTCACAGCCAATCTTCACCTCGCCGGCGAGCAACTGTCGGTTGAAATCGAGGTTGAGAACACCGAGGCCTACAACAGGCTTTCGTCCGACCGCGAGGCGATCAACAGCGCCCTTCGCGGCCTCGGTTTCGACGTTGACCGCGTCACCATCCTGCAGCCGCAGTCGACGAATGCCCGCGCTGACGGCGGCGCTGCCAACGGCTTCGCAGGCCGTGACCAGGCATCCGCCCAGTCGGGCGGGACAGGTGGTGAAGGTGGCAATTCCAGCAATGGGCGTCAGAGTGGGAACGCTGCAAATGACGAAAGCAATTCGCGCAACATCTCGTCGTCTGGCGCTGATCGCCCTGGCAGCAGCCGCTACATCTAGCGCCGCCACCACGATCGCTGCAGCTGCGGCCAATCCGTGCGAGCCTGAGATCCTGCGCGCCGCCGACCGCTACGGCGTGCCGGTGGGCATTCTCTATGCCGTTGGTCTGACCGAAACCGGAAAGAAGGGCAGCTTGCAGCCTAACGCCTTGAACATAGAGGGAAAAGCCGTCTTTCCCAGGAATGAGGCCGAAGCCGTTGCGGCCTTCGAGACTGCGCGTCGCGAAGGCAAGACACTGATCGATCTCGGCTGCATGCAGATCAACCACCGATACCACGCAACCGAATTCCGCTCGGTGCGCGACATGCTCAATCCGCGCCTCAATGTCGACTATGCCGCGCGCTTTCTCGTCAGCCTGCACTCGCGTCATGAGTCCTGGTCGATGGCGGTCGCGCGTTATCATGCCGGCCCCAACAACGACCCTGCACAAAAACGCTACGTCTGTCGCGTCATCGCCAACATGGTCGCCACCGGCTTCGGCCGCTGGACGGAAAACGCCCGGACCTTCTGCAACCCATAGGCGTTTCCAGCCGAACCGAACCAGACACGGGCCGTTACCCCACCCCTCATTACAGGCTTGCGCAAGGATGCACGCATATCGTGCAACCTGTTCAACCCATGCGATTCCAGACTCCCTAAAAAATAGCGGCAAGAATTCACGATTGGTCGCCTTGGTCCCGACCCATTACCGATTGGTTAACAGGGCATTTTTACTGATTCGGGGGCGGAATCATGATCGTAATCGTGGACGAGCGAGAGCTCGTCACCAACGGATATAATTCACTCTTCGACCGGGAAGGTGTGGCGTGCGCAGGCTTCCGTTCGACCGAATTCGGCGAATGGGTTTCCAGCGCTCCCGACGAGGATCTGCGTTCCGTTCGCGCCTTCCTCATCGGCGACTGCAACGAGGGTTCGATCTCGCCGCGTCAGCTGCGAGACCGTACCAAAGCCCCGGTCATCGCCCTCAGCGAACAGAACAACCTCGAAAACACGCTCAAGCTTTTCGAGTCGGGTGTCGACGACGTCATCCGCAAACCCGTCCACATTCGTGAGATCCTTGCCCGCATCTCGGCCATCCGCCGTCGCGCCCAGGAAGACACCGGCTTCACCCAGATCGGGGCAATGCGCATCTTCATGGACGGCCGCGACCCCGAGATCGACGGCGAGCCGATGCCGCTGCCGCGCCGTGAGCGTCGCATCCTTGAGTATTTGGCAAGCAACAGCGGCCGTCGCGTCACCAAGACCCAGGTCTTCAACGCGATCTACGGTGTCTTCGACGAAGAAGTCGAAGAAAATGTCGTCGAAAGCCACATCTCGAAGCTGCGCAAGAAATTGCGTGAGCGTCTTGGCCACGACCCGATCGATTCGAAGCGTTTCCTCGGCTACCGGCTGATCGTCTGACCAGCCTCGCGCAAGACATGCCACGTAACTTCACCAGCGTGGCATGAGATTTGAGGAGACCACCGATGAGCCTTTACGGAATGATGCGAACCGGCGTTTCGGGCATGAATGCCCAGGCGAACCGGCTGTCGACGGTCGCCGACAACATCGCTAACTCGAGCACGACCGGCTACAAGCGCGCCTATACCGAATTCTCGTCGCTGGTGCTGCCCAGCACGCCCGGCGCCTACAATTCCGGCGGCGTCACCACCAAGGTTCTGAACGCAGTCGCCAAGGACGGCACGCTCCAGTACACGACGTCGGGCACCGACCTCGCGGTCCAGGGCAACGGCTTCTTCGTCGTCCAGGACGCGTCCGGTTCGCCCTACCTCACCCGCGCCGGTTCGTTCGTGCCCGACGGCCAGGGTCGCCTCATCAATGCCGCCGGTTACCAGCTGATGGGCTACAGCTACGCAAATGGCATTCCGGCCGCCACCGCCAACGGCTTCGATGGCCTGGTGCCCGTCCAGATCTCGAGCTCCGAGCTCACCGCGCTGCCGACCAAGAACGCCACCTTCACGGCCAACCTGCAGAGCGACGCTGCCGTCTCCGCCGGCCCGCTCCCGAGCACGAATGCCGCCGGCGCGACCTATACGTCGAAATCGTCGATGGTCATGTACGACAATCTGGGCGCCAAGAAGATCGTCGACATCTACTACACCAAGACCGGCGCCAATACCTGGGACGTCGCCGTGTACGACCAGTCCAAGGCGGCGGCCGGAACCTCATTCCCCTATGCCGCAGGCGGTCTGCTGACCAACAGCACCATGACCTTCGACGGTACCACCGGCAAGCTGACCAGTGCCGGCAGCCTCAGCTTCACCGTCCCGAACGGTGCGCCGGTGACCCTCGACATCTCCAAGATGACGCAGCTGGCATCGCCCTACACCGTGACCAAGGCCGTTGCCGACGGCAACGGACCGAGCACCATCGAACGTGTCGAGATCGACACCGACGGCACCATGTACGCCCAGTACGCGGACGGTTCGATGAAGCCTCTGTTCAAGATTCCTCTGGCCGACGTGGCAAGCCCCGACCGTCTCAACAGCCTTTCGGGTAACGTGTTCCGCGAGAGCGCCGACTCCGGCCCGGTCCAGATCGGCTTCGCCGACTCGGGCGGCCTCGGCAAGATGATCTCGGGCGCGCTCGAAAACTCCAACGTCGACATCGCCGAGGAACTCACCGCGATGATCGAGTCCCAGCGTAACTACACTGCCAATTCCAAGGTCTTCCAAACCGGAGCGGACCTGATGGATATCCTCGTCAACCTGAAGAGATAGGACTGACGGGCTTATCGCCCGCTGGAAAAACATAGCATGTCGCTGTCGTCTGCCATTAGCATAGCCCAATCTGCGCTTCGCAACACGTCGCGCCAGACAAGCACTGTTTCCCGCAACGTCGCGGATGCATCAAATCCTGACTACGTGCGCCGCACAGCCGTGCTCGCCAGCACCGGCCCCGGGGCGCGCGTGGTCGAAATCCAGCGTGCGACCAACGAGCAGCTGTTTCGCCAGAACCTGTCTGCCCTGGCCGACTTCACCGGCCAGAACACCCTCCTGGAGGGGCTGCAGAAACTTTCGCTCGACGTCAACGGCTCGGAAAACAAGGGCTCGGTCGCAACCCAGCTCGGCAAGTTCCAGCAAGCGCTGCAGCTTTACGCGGCAGCCCCCTCCAACCAGAACCTCGGCACGGCGGCGATCGACGCCGCCCGCCAGGTGGTGCGCTCGCTCAACGACGGCAGCGATGCCATTCAGCGCATCCGCACCGAGACCGACAGCGAGATCGCGACCACCGTCGATGATCTCAACAGGCTGCTCGCCGATTTCGAGCAGGCCAACAAGACGATCATCCAGGGCACCCGCGCCGGCCGCGACGTCAACGACTCCCTCGACCAGCGCGACGCCATCCTGAAGAAGATTTCCGAGATCGTGCCGATCTCGACCTTCAAGCGCGGCGACAACGACATGGTCATCACCACAGGTGATGGCACCACCCTGTTCGAGACCGTCCCACGCGCGGTCACCTTCCAGCCGCTGGCGGGTTACTCCGCCGGCGTGACCGGCAACAAGATTCTCATCGACGGCGTGCCGCTTCAGCCAGGCGTCGGCGCCAACACCAACGCCGGCGGCAAGCTCGCCGGCATGATACAGCTCCGCGACAGTGTCACCACCACGATGCAGGCGCAGCTCGACGAGATGGCGCGCGGACTGATCACCGCCTTCTCGGAGACGGCACCAGCCCTTGCCGACCAGGCCGGCCTGTTCACTTGGTCCGGCGGCCCGGCGGTCCCGCCGGCGGGCGTACTGGTCAATGGCCTTGCGCGCTCGATCAAGATCAATCCGGCGGTCGACCCGCAGATCGGCGGCAATCCCAAGCTGTTGCGAGATGGCGGCATCAACGGCGCGGCCTATGTCAAGAATCCCGCCAGCAACGCTTCTTATGCCGACCTGCTGATCTCTTATGGCAACCGCATCGACCAGACGATGACTTTCGATCCGGCCGCGGGTATCGCCACAAGCTCGAGCCTCAGCACCTTCTCGACCAATTCGATCGGCTGGTTCGAGGGCATGCGCAAGCAGGCGGACACCGCCGCCCAGACCAAGGAAGCGCTGGCTATCCGCACCGCCGAGGCCCTGTCAAACGATACCGCTGTCAATGTCGACATCGAGATGTCGAAGATGCTGGAACTCGAGCAGTCCTATCAGGCCACAGCCCGGCTGTTGAAGGCGGTCGACGACATGCTGGCAGCCCTCCTGGGCGCGGTGAGATAGCGCGATGAAAGCGACGTTCGTCTCCACCTCCGCGGTCACCAGCGCCCTGCGCTACTCGATGCTGCGCCAGCAGTCCGAGCTCATCAAGGCGCAGAAGGAGGCCAGCTCCGGCTTTGTCGCCGACACCGGCTTGGCGCTTGGCGCCCGCACCGCGCAGTCGGTCACGCTCCATCGCGACCTCGAGCGCCTCGATGGCATTGTCGACAGCAACGGCCTGGTGTCGTCGCGCCTGTCAGCGACGCAGAAGTCGCTCAACGAGGTCGGCAAGGCCGCACAGACCTTCCTTGCCAGCCTGACCAGCAGTTCCTCCGGTGATGCCGCCTACGCGCTGACCCAGAAGGCGGCGCGCGGCACGCTCGACACGTTGACCTCGGTGCTCAACACCAGCCTCAACGGCGAATATCTGTTTGCCGGCACCAACACCGACGTCAAGCCGATCAACGAATTCAAGGCCGGCTCGCCGGCCAAGGCGGCATTCGACACTGCCTTCCAGACACATTTCGGCTTCACGCAGAACGATCCGGCGGCGCAGTCGATCTCGGCCACCCAGATGGACACCTTCATGACCTCGGTCGTCGAGCCGATGTTCCTCGGCGCCGGCTGGCAGGCCAATTTCTCCAATGCCACCGACCAGGGCATCACCAGCCGCATCACGCTCAACGAAACCACCGAGTCCTCGGTCAGCGCCAACAATGCCGGCATCCGTAAGGTCGCCATGGCCGCCGCCATGGTCAGCGACCTGCTCGGTTCCAATGTGGGCGCTGCGGCCCGCGGCGCGCTGGTCACCCGCGCCGTGTCGATCATCGGCAGCGCCATCAGCGACATAGGCCAGCTGGAATCGCAGACCGGCATTATCGAGCAGCGCGTCACCAACGCCACCGATCGCATCAAGATGCAGATGGACCTGTTCGAGCGCCACATCATCAACACCGAGGGCGTCAACCCCGAAAAGGCGGCGACACGCGTCAGTGACCTGATTTCGATGATCGAGAGATCCTACGCATTGACGGCACGTATCCAGAAGCTCAGCCTGATGAATTACCTCTGACCTGAACGGCAACAAACGGGACGCATATGTATCAATTCTCCTATGCCGACATTCAGACCGACTCCGTCGCCGATGCGCGGGATCGCGAACGTCAGCTTCTCAGCCGCTCGATCGACATGCTGATAAAGGCCAGCGAAGCCGGAGCCAATTCCAACGAGGCGATCGCCGCACTGAACTTCACCAACCGCGTCTGGACCTCCCTGATGGACGATCTCGGCAACCCCGAGAATGCTCTCCCCAAGGAGCTCCGCGCCAACCTCATTTCGATCGGCCTGTGGCTGCTGCGCGAGTCGGAAGACATCCGCCAGGGCCGCTCCGAAAGCTTCGAGGGCCTGATCGAGGTCTCGCAAATCATCCGCGACGGCATACAATGAAAAACACGCTCAAGATCTCGCTGAAGGCCAACGAGAAGATCTACATCAACGGTGCCGTGGTGCGCGCCGACCGCAAGGTCTCGCTCGAACTGCTCAACGACGTGCAGTTCCTGCTCGAGAGCCATGTGCTGCAACCCGAGCAGGCCTCGACGCCGCTGCGCCAGCTCTACTTCATCCTGCAGGTCATGCTGGTCGATCCGATCGGCGCGGTCCAGGCGCGCGGCATGTTCCGCCGCTCGCTGCCGCTGCTGCTCGCCACCTTCGACAATGCGGAAATCCTCTCCAGCCTGAAGCATGTCGACCGCCTCGTTGCCGAGGATCATGTCTACGAGGCGCTGAAGACCATCCGTTCCCTCTATCCACTCGAACAGCGCATCATCGCCGGCGAAGAGACGGCAACGGTGCAACCCGCCCGCGCAGCCGGAGGCAGATTCTGATGCCCATCGATTTCTCCGTGACGCCGCCTGTCGGCTCCAACACCGGCGCCAACAAGTCGACCGGCTCCAAGACCCAGGTCGACTACCAGTCCTTCCTCAAGCTGCTCATGGCGCAGATGAAGAACCAGGACCCGACCAAGCCGATGGAATCGACCGAATATGTGGCGCAGCTCGCCACCTTCTCGCAGGTCGAGCAGTCGGTGCAGATGAATGCGCGCCTCGACCAGATCCTGCAGTCCTCGGCGCTCGCCCAGGCAGATGCCCTGATCGGCCGCAACATCACTTCGGCCGACGGCAAGACGTCGGGCACGGTCACCGAGGTCCGTCTCGCCAAGGACGGCGTCACCGCCGTGCTGTCCGACGGCAAGACCGTCGCGGTCGTCGCGGGCGTCAAGGTCAAGGCTGCCGCGTGAACGAAGCCGATGCCCTCGACCTTGTCCAGTTCGCCATCTGGACGGTGCTGACTGCCTCCGCGCCCGCGGTGGCGGCAGCCATGCTGGTTGGCGTCGGCATCGCCCTGATCCAGGCCCTGACCCAGATCCAGGAAATCACGCTCACCTTCGTGCCCAAGATCGTCGCCATCTTCCTGGTGGTAGCGCTGACCGGCCCGTTTATCGGCGCCCAGATTTCCAGCTTCACCAACGTCATCTTCGAGCGCATCGAAAACGGCTTCTGATGGCTGCGTGGCAAGCCTGTTCGCGCACCGCGACCTGAGACCGTCCCTGTGGACCTTAGCCGCGCCGCCACTGGACCATGCCGGCATCGTACAAATGGGTTCACCCGGCCAGCCGATCATGGTCTAGTCATTCCTGCATGATCGAAATCGATTCCCCGAGCAGGTCGTGCATCCACAGGAGGGCCACGGCGTCCTTTGCGCCTCCCGAAGGAGGCTTGGCGCCGTAGCGGCAAATCACACGAGGGCACCCGGCTCAGCCGGCTTGGCGCATGGACGACGACCACCAGTACGAGCAAGGTTCGGCGCTCGCGCCCTTCAAGCACGGCATCTTCCGTTCCGTCTGGTTCGCCAGCCTGGCTTCGAATTTCGGCAGTCTGATCCAGTCTGTCGGAGCCGCCTGGTTGATGACCTCGATCGCCACCTCGTCCGACATGGTGGCGCTGGTCCAGGCCTCGATCTCCCTGCCGATCATGCTGTTTTCGCTCGCGTCGGGCGCACTCGCCGACAGCTACGACCGCCGCCGCGTCATGCTGACCGCGCAGTGCTTCATGTTCGCCGTCTCGGCGGCGCTGACACTGTTTGCCTATCTCGGCCTGATCACGCCCTGGCTGCTGCTCACCTTCACCTTCCTCATCGGTTGCGGCACCGCACTTAACAACCCGTCCTGGCAGGCCTCCGTCGGCGACATGGTGCCCCGCACGGTGATGCCAGCGGCCGTCGCGCTCAACTCGATGGGCTTCAACATGACGCGCAGCGTCGGCCCGGCCATCGGCGGCATCATCGTCGCCACCGCAGGTGCTGCGGCCGCCTTCGCCGTCAACACGCTGAGCTACTTCGCCATCATCTTCGTACTGTTTCGCTGGCGCCCGCAATATCCGGCAAACCCGCTGCCACGCGAAACGCTCGGCCAGGCCATGGGTGCAGGCCTGCGCTACGTCGCCATGTCGCCCAACATCGGCAAGGTGTTGCTGCGCAGCTTCGCCTTCGGCTTCACCGCCGTCGTCATCCAGGCACTGCTGCCGCTGGTTGCCCGCGACCTCGTCGCCGGCGGCCCGCTGACCTACGGCATCATGCTCGGCGCCTTCGGCGTCGGCGCGGTCGGCGGCGCGCTGATCAGCGGCCGCATCCGCAGCAGCATGACGAGCGAAACCATCGTGCGCTCGGCCTTTCTCGGCTTCGCCTTCTGCAGCTGGATCGCCGCCTTCAGCTCCAATGCCTGGCTCACCTCGGCCGGCCTGCTCGTCGGCGGCGCCTGCTGGGTGCTTGCGCTTTCGCACTTCAACATCACCGTGCAGATGTCGACCCCACGCTGGGTCGTCGGCCGGGCGCTGTCGATCTACCAGATGGCAACCTTCGGCGGCATGGCGCTGGGCAGTTGGATCTGGGGTCTCGTCGCCGAAAGCAACGGCGCGGCCACCGCCCTGATCGTTGCCGGCATCGTCATGCTGGTCGGTGCGGCGATCGGCTTCCTGCTGCCGCTGCCCGAGCACACAGCGCTCAACCTCGACCCGCTCAACCGCTTCCGCGAACCACACCTGGCGCTCGACGTCCGGCCGCGTTCGGGGCCCATCGTCATCTCGATCGAATTCATCATCCGCGAAGAAGATGTACCGGCCTTCCTCGACGCCATGACCGAGCGCCGCCGTGTCCGCCGCCGTGACGGCGCCCGCAACTGGGTGCTGGCGCGCGACCTTGAAAACCCCGAGATCTGGGTCGAAACCTACCACACCCCGACCTGGCTCGAATACATCCGCCACAACCAGCGCGCCACCCACGCCGACGCCGTCATCGGCGACAAGCTGCGCGCCTTGCACAGCGGCCCCCAGCCACCCCGCGTCCACCGCCTGATCGAACGCCCCACCAGCCTGGCGGCAGCCCTCGGCAGTCACAAGGGGCATATCGAGCTGCATTAGGCGTAAGGCCGCATCGACCGTCGCGAAGCCTGCCCTCCTTGCCAGCTCCATCGCGCGGTCCTTTGACGCCGAAGATTGGCATAAAAAGACGCCCGTCGAAGCTCCGTTGCGTGCCAGCTGCCGCATCTTTTCGCCTGCCTCCCACCCTCGCGCAAGCTTGGCGCAATAGGGTCAGGAAGCCGTGGCATTGGCGCGCGGCGGGATTCGATCGGAAGCATCAATGGCGATCAGCGAAACCATTTCAGGCGCAGGCGTTCCAGCCAGGAACGGACGCGACGTCTTCTTCGCCGTCGGCATCGTCATCATCCTCGCCGTCCTGTTCCTGCCGATCCCGGCCTTCCTGATCGACGTCGGCCTTGCCTTCTCGATCGCCATTTCGGTGCTGATCCTGATGGTCGCGCTGTGGATCCAGCGCCCGCTCGACTTCTCGTCGTTCCCGACCATCCTGCTGATCGCCACGATGCTGCGCCTGTCGCTCAACATCGCCACCACGCGCATGATTCTGTCGCATGGCAATGAAGGCACGCATGCCGCCGGCTACGTCATTTCGGGCTTCTCGAACCTCGTCATGTCCGGCGACTTCGTCATCGGCCTGATCGTGTTCCTGATCCTGATCGTGGTGAACTTCATCGTCATCACCAAGGGTGCGACGCGTATCGCCGAAGTCGGCGCCCGCTTCACCCTCGACGCCATTCCCGGCAAGCAGATGTCGATCGACGCCGACCTGTCGGCCGGCATGATCGACGACAAGACAGCGCAGTTGCGCCGCCGCGAACTGGAAGAAGAAAGCTCCTTCTTCGGCTCGATGGACGGTGCCTCGAAATTCGTCCGAGGCGACGCCATCGCTGGCCTGATGATCACCGCCATCAACATCGTCGGTGGTATCGCCATCGGCTATTTCCGCCACGACATGGGCATGGGCGAAGCCGCTGACGTGTTCATCAAGCTGTCGGTGGGCGACGGCCTCGTCACCCAGATCCCGGCGCTCATCGTCTCGCTCGCCGCCGGCCTGCTCGTCTCCAAGGGCGGCACCCGTGGATCGGCCGACCAGGCGGTGTTCGGCCAGCTCGGCGCCTATCCACGCGCGCTCTATGTCGCCGCCGGCCTGCTGTTTCTGCTCTCGCTCGTGCCCGGTCTGCCGATGTTGCCGTTCCTCTCGCTTGCCGTTGCCATGGCAGCACTCGGCTACTTCATCCCGATGCAGCACAAGCGCCGCATGGCCGAGGTCGACGCTGAAAGGGAGCAGGTCGAGGCCGACAAGGTCGAAGAGGAAAAGAACTCGGTCAAGGCATCGCTCGCCACCGCCGAGATCGAGCTGCTGATCGGCAAGCAGCTGTCGACGCGCCTGCTCGCTACCCATCAGGAACTCGCCTTCCGCATGTCGAAGATGCGCAAGAAGTTCGCCACCCAGTACGGCTTCGTCGTGCCGGAAGTGCGCATGACCGACGACTTCTCGATTCCGCCCAAGAGCTACCAGATCAAGGTGCACGGCACCGTCGTCGCCGAATACCAGATGCGCGTCGGCGAAATCATGGTGCTGCTCGGCTCGCGCGATCTGCCAGACATTCCGGGCGAGGAAGTGCGCGAACCGGCTTTCGGTATGCGCGCCTTCTCGGTGCTCGATTCCTTCGCCGAGGACCTGAAGCGCGAGCAGTTCACCTTCGCCGACAACATGTCGGTGCTGCTCACCCATCTCTCCGAGGTGATCCGCAACAACCTGCCGCAGCTCCTGTCCTACAAGGACATGAAGGCGCTGCTCGAGCGCCAGGACCCCGAATACCGCAAGCTCGCCGACGAGATCTGCACCTCGCACATCACCTATCCCGGCCTGCAGGCGGTGCTCAAGCTTCTGCTCGCCGAGCGCGTCTCGATCCGCAACCTGCACCTCATCATCGAGGCAATCGCCGAGATCTCGCCGCATGTCCGCCGCACCGAGCAGATCGTCGAGCACGTCCGCATCCGCATGGCCCAGCAGATCTGCGGCGACTTGAGCGAAGGCGGCGTGCTCAAGGTGCTGCGCCTCGGCAACCGCTGGGATCTCGCTTTCCACCAGAGCCTCAAGCGCGACGCCAAGGGCGAAGTGCGCGAGTTCGACATCGATCCGCGCCAGCTCGAGGAATTCGGCCAGGAAGCCTCCAAGGCGATCCGCACGCATCTCGAAACCGGTGAGCGTTTCGTGATCGTCACCGCACCCGACGCACGTCCCTATGTCCGCATGATCATCGAAAGGCTGTTTCCGACCCTGCCGGTGCTCAGCCATGTCGAGATCGCCAAGGGCGTCGAACTGCGCGTGCTCGGTACCGTCTCATGAATGCCGCCGCGCAAGGCATGGTCCTTGCGGCGTTCCTGGCCTTCTGTCGCATCGGCGCCTGTTTCATGCTGATGCCCGGAATCTCCAGCGTGCGCGTGCCGATGCATGTCAGGCTGTTCGTCGCCGTCGCCGCCACCGGCGGGCTGCTGATCCACCTCTGGGACCAGATCTTCCCGTTCGTCGACGCTCGTCCCGGCGTGCTGATGCCGATGATCGCATCCGAGCTTCTGATCGGCGGCCTGATCGGGCTGATGGCCAGGCTCTACATCCTGGCGCTGATGTTCATGGGCTCGGCGATCGCCATGCTGATCGGCTTCGGCGGTGTCGGCGGCCACGCCATCGAGGAAAACGAGCCCCAGGCAGCGCTTGCCTCGATCATCTCGATCGCGGCGCTGATCCTGCTGTTTGCCTTCAATTTCCACCACGAGATCATCCGCGCACTGGTCGCCTCCTACCAGGTCGCGCCGGTCAACATGTTCTTCAATCCGCAGGCAGCCCTCGTCGACGTCACCGACACGCTGTCGGAAAGCTTCATGGTGGTGCTGAGGCTGGGCAGCCCCTTCGTCGCCTATGCCATCCTGATCAACCTGACGATCGGCTTCGTCAACAAGCTGACGCCGCAGATCCCGGTCTACTTCATCTCGCTGCCCTTCGTCGTCGCCGGTGGCCTGGTGCTGATGTATTTCGGCATCGCCACCATGCTCAGCCTGTTTGCCGACGGCTTCGTCGACATCACCGTGGGAAGGTAAGGAATGGCCGCGTCGCGCAGGGATCGCCTGAAGAAGCTGGTAGCCGTGCAGGAGCAGCTCAAGGCGCTGCACGAGACGCGCCATGCCGGTTTTGTCGCCAATGCGATTGCCGCCGAAGCCGAGGCGCAATCGCTGTCGGACAGCTTCGACAGCACCGAAGGCATCTCCCAGCTGTTCCCTGAACTCTACCATCGCCGCATCAAGGAGGCGATCGACAAGAAGCAGCTCAATCTCGGCCTCGCCAATGTCGAGGTCGGCAAGATCGCCACTGCCACCGCCCGCACCAACATGGTCGAGCGCGCCTACCGCGAGGTCCGCCGTCAGGATGAGCGTGACAGCGCCGACCGCGAACGTCTCGAAATCATTGAAAGAAAGTCGGCTGAAGACAAGTAAGGTTGCCGCAAGCTTGACCCTCCACAATCAGCAGTAACGTAACCCGGAAAGGCGAGCCGCTTTGGCCATCTCCCCACCCAGTGACATCATTCTGGATGTAGCCAAGGCCGTCGAGCCATCAGGCATCCAGGCTGCGCGCGCGGCGCTTGCCAACCGGACCGCCAGCGCGGCCCCGGCCGGAACATTTTTGCTCACCGAAGCCGCCGTCACCGGCGGTGTCACGCGCCAGCCGGACAAGACCTCGGCCGATGCGTCGATGAAGAAGTTCGAGGCAATGGTCCTGCAAACCTTCATCGGCAACATGATGCCGAAGAACACCGAAAGCGTGTACGGCAAGGGCATGGCCGGCGACATGTGGAAGTCGATGATGGCCGAGCATCTCGCCAACCAGACCGCCGAAGCCGGCGGCATCGGTATCGCCAAGACCGTTATGCGCGACCACTACATCAAGGACGAGCAGGTGGTGCCGGTCAGCGGCGTCGCTGGCGGGCCTGAAAAGGCGGCACTCGATGAACAAATGAGCCAGGCCACTGCGCTCATTCAGGAATTGCAGCGGAAGATGGTGCGCTCGCTGGGAAGCGACGATGCCGCCTCCGCCACTGACACAAAATCGTAGAGGATAAGATATGTCGGATCTCTCCGAATACAGGACGAACCTGCCGGTGACGGCCGATCTCATCGACGCTGCCCGCCCGGGCAACGTCGCGGCCATCATCAGCCGGATCGAGGATGCGGTCGAAGAAGAGACCGCTGCGATCCGCACCGACGTCCATTTCGACATCAAGGCATCGAACGCCCGCAAGAGCCGCTATCTCTACGAACTGACCCGCGCCACCAAGGGCCTGGTCGAGGGCGACTACCCGAGCGAGCTCAAGGTCGGTGTCGAACGCCTGCGCGACAAGCTCGTCGCCAATGAACGTGCGATCCTCGCTCATCTCAGCGCCGTCAGTGAAGTCGCCTCCCTGCTCCGCGACGCCATCCAGCGCTCCGAAGCGGACGGCACCTATTCGGCAAACGAATTCGGGTGGGCGCGGTGATCAAGTTCATCGCGGCGGCGCTGTGGATTGTCGCCGTGACCCTCGGCTCGGTCTTCTATTCGTTCCAGGCCGCCGCCAACCTGCCGGCGACCGAAGAGCAGATGCCGCTGCTCGGCGGTCTCGACTATGTCAAGACCGACGTCATTTCGGTGCCGTTGCTCAAAGGTGAGCGCGTGCACGGCTATTTCCTGACGCGCCTCGTGTACACGGTCGAACCCAAGGAAGTCGGAAAGCTATCGGTGCCGATGGCCTCGCTGCTTGTCGATCAGGTCTATTCCTATCTCTACGGCAATCCGCAGATCGACTTCACCGCATATGAGAAGCTCGATCTGGACGGCTTTCGCAACGGCATCCGCGACGCCATCAACGCCCGTGTCGGTTCGAAGCTGATCCACGAGGTAATGGTCGAGCAGATCGACTTCCTGACCCCCGACGATGTCCGCGACAATGCCGTGCGCCAGCGTGAATCGGCTGCTGCCGCAGCAGAGGCCGAGGCGGCAAAGCCAGCCGAAGCAGGCCCGGCCAAAGCACATTGAACCCGACAGGCAGCCAAATTGGCTGCCTTTCGCGCCACGTCGCGTGACCATCGCCAGCCAATTCTACGTTGACGTAAACGTAAGATGCCAGTTATAGGAATTGCAGTCCTGTGACATGGCCGGCTCGTCCGGATTGGTCCGGGGAGGCCGGGCGCAAAGCGCCTTTCAGGAAAGACCAGGAGAGAGCCATGAGCATTCAGGCAGTCGCAGACAAGATCAAGGCGAAGGTGGAGAGCGCCGGCTTTGGCCGCTCGATCAAGTTCGACACCGGCAGCGACGGCGTCATCGTCATCGATGGCACCACCCTGTCGACGACCGATGGCCCGGCCGACTGCACCATCAAGCTGTCGCTCGACGATCTCGAGTCGCTGATCGCAGGCGAGCTCAACCCGACGATGGCGTTCATGACCGGCAAGATCAAGGTCGAGGGCGACATGTCGGTGGCCATGGGCCTGAGCCAGCTGCTCTAAGCCGACAAGACCATCGGAATTGGAAAAGCCCGGCGGTGACGCCGGGCTTTTTCTATGCAACCCACGCACTTTCGGCACACACGCAATGCAACCGTAATGCACGTGGTCCACATCGCTCGCCAGGGACGATTTTGCGACGTGGAGTATCATATGACCCGAAATCGACTGGCCGCATTGGCCGCGACCCTGTGCGTCGTCGCCCTCGCCGGCTGCGTGGACGACCGCTATGGCCGCGACTGGGACGGTCCCAGGCACGGGCCGCGCAGCTGGGACGGCCCCAGAGGCGGGCCCCGTAGCTGGGATGGTCCGCGCGGGCCGCGCAATTGGGATGGGCCGCGCGAATACCCCAGGCATGGCCCGCCGCCGCGTCCCAGCAGTGAACCGCTCGACTGCCGAGGCGGACCGGCAACGACGCCGTCGCCCGATTGCATCGACCGGCCGCGACCGCGCCGCTTCTCCAACGACTGACTGCAAGGGCCGGGCTCGCCCGGCCTTTCTCATTCGTGAGGGACAAAGGTCCGACCCCGGCGGCCCGGTAATGTCCCCACAACAATTGAAGCCCACATCGCCCCGGTCAATTCCAGCCGGAGTGTCCTGTGAATCGAAATCGACTGATTGCCCTGGCTGCGACCCTGAGCGTGCTTACGCTCGCAGGCTGCGTGGACGATCGCCACGGCCCGCCGCGCTGGGACGACACGCGCTATCCGCCGCGCCACGGCGGCGATTACACTCGCTACCCGCCGCGCCATGGCGACAACTACACGCGGGATCCGCGGCGTCATGGCGGAGATCAGCCGCGCTGTCACCCCCGCCCACCTGTGCCGCCAATGCCGCCACGCCCACCCCGTGCACCACGCCCGCCATTCTCGGAGCCGATCTTCTGCACCCAGGAATATGGTCGCCCGCGGCATTCCCATTGCGACGACAGGCGGCGGCCACACCGTGGCGGCGACCAGTACTACACCACCAACCAGTGAGCGACGGCGCCGTGCCTCGTCGAGGCACGGCGCTTTGCCCGTCCCATAGCCGACGTGGAGTCGAAAGTGCGTCGAAACCGCCTTGCAGCAGTGGCAATGGTCATGGCTAGCGTTATGCCGCTGTCGGGCTGCGGCTACCTTGTCTCGGCAGTCGAGTTGAGTGACGAGCACACCACAAGCCAACAGCGGCCCTCGCTGTTGCCGCAATCGCCGCAGCCGTCAATCGCCTGCGTCAAGGAGAGAACGCCGTCGCCGACCTGTTTCCCGGCTGCGCCAGGCCGTATTTCGGCCTGGAGATAACGCGTTCCGGCTCACCTCAGGCAGCCGGGCGGACACTCCGGCTAGAGTGCGGCACGGCCCGTCGGACGCGCAAAGGACACGCCAGCGTTTTCCGATCCCGCACCGCCCTTACCGAACGTCGAGTCCGCCCTGCGCGCCGGGGCGCCGAGCTTGCGCCCGGCCGCCTTGAGCACGCCTTTGGCGCCGTCGAGCGCACCGGAAACGAGTTCCAGCGCGAGGAAGCGGTCGCGCTCATATGGGCCGGGCATGGCAAGCTGGCCGGTCTTCGCGGCGGAGAAGCCGAAACGCGCATAGTATGGCGCGTCGCCAACGAGCAGGATGACGCGGTGGCCAAGGCGGGAGGCTTCGGCGATAGCCAGGCGCATCAGCGCCGAGCCGATGCCGGTGCCCTTTGCCGCCGGATCGACGGCGAGCGGGCCGAGCAGCAGCGCAGCAGGACCGCCCTCGCCCAGCCGCACGTCCCACAGCCGCACGGTGCCTACGACCGAGCCCTTGGCATCGCGCGCGACCAGCGCCAGGCCCTCGGATGGGCGGCGACCGCGGCGCAGCTTCTCCGACGACTTCTTGCGCCGCTTCGGGCCCATGGCACGGTCAAGCAGTACCTCGCGCGCGGCGATGTCGGCCCGGGTTTCAGCCACGATCACGATGTCGGGCAAGATTTTGGCAATTTCTTCAACGTTCATTTCCGCGATCCTTCACGAGCGGAGATCTGTTCCACAAGCGAACCCGACCGGGCGTGCAGAGGCACGCCCGCCGGGGTGATCTGAACGGCTCCGGCGGCGGGCGCCGTTTCGAGCCGTCAGATCACGTAGGATCGGAGAGGCTCGAAGCCGTTGAAGGCGACAGACGAGTAGGTCGTGGTATAGGCGCCGGTACCCTCGATCAGCACCTCGTCGCCGATGGTCAGCGACAGGGGCAGCGGGTACGGTGTCTTTTCATACATCACGTCGGCCGAGTCGCAGGTTGGGCCGGCGAGCACGCAAGGTGCCACCTCGTCGCCGTCGCGGTCGGTCACGATCGGGTAGCGGATCGCCTCGTCCATCGTCTCGGCGAGACCGCCGAACTTGCCGATGTCGAGGAACACCCAGCGCACATTGTCGTTGTCGGCCTTCTTGGAGATCAGCACGACTTCCGACTTGATGACGCCGGCGTTACCGACCATGCCGCGACCCGGCTCGATGATGGTCTCCGGGATGTTGTTGCCGAAGTGCTTGGACAGCGCCTCGAAGATCGCCTGGCCATAGGCCTGGGCCGCCGGCACGTCGCGCAGGTAGCGCGTCGGGAAGCCGCCGCCCATGTTGACCATGCCGAGCATGATGCCTTCTTCGGCGAGCTTGGCGAACACCTTCTTGGCGTCAGCAAGCGCACGATCCCAGGCCGTCAGGTCGGTCTGCTGCGAGCCGACATGGAACGACACGCCAAAGGCATCGAGGCCGAGCGACTTGGCAACGCGCAGCACGTCGACGGCCATTGCGGGCACACAGCCGAACTTGCGCGACAGCGGCCATTCGGCGCCTTCGCCGTCGGTGAGCACGCGGCAGAACACGCGGGAGCCGGGAGCGGCACGCGCCACCTTCTCGACCTCTTCGACAGAGTCGACGGCGAACAGGCGGATGCCGAGTTCGAAGGCACGTGCGATGTCACGCTCCTTCTTGATGGTGTTGCCGAAGGAGATGCGCTCGGCCGGGGCGCCGGCATCCATAGCCATCTCGATTTCGGCGACCGAAGCGGTGTCGAAGGACGAGCCCATGCCGGCGAGCAGGCGCAGGATCTCAGGCGCCGGGTTTGCCTTGACAGCGTAGTAGACCTTGGACTCAGGCATCGCCTTCTCGAAGGCGCGGAAATTGTCGCGCACGACATCGAGGTCGACGACCAGGCAAGGGCCGGACGGACGTCGGGTGGCGAGGAAGTCGAGGATGCGCTGAGTGGCCATAGGTCTCTCCATCGCGCGGTCCTGCCGCGCAAAAATCATCAAGCTGCGGGACGGCCGTTCCCGGCCGCGGAATCCCACGGTGGACAAAGACATGACCGCTATTTGATGGATCCAGCCTGTGGAGACCCTGGAACCACAAATGCGCTTCACGCGGCGATGAACCTGAGCCAGCCCGGCTTCGGTTCGCTTTGTCTGCCTTGGCTTGGAAATGGGAAGACCCGTTCCGCACTGCCGGCAATGAAGGTGTGCCTCTTCAGTAACCCCGGCTTTTGGACAGCCGGAAGAGAACCAGAAAGGCCCGCACCGTCGTTGCTTCAAGGTGTCCTCGATTTTGCGGTTGGCCGCCAAATCGACTGGAGGGGTTAGCTCCAGTTACCTTACCGATTTCCTCGCCATTCGAGGGATCGGCGGACACCCACAGGCACGTGCGACTTTGGGCAAGCGCGGATATATGGCTCGTCACCGTCACAATCAATTAAAATCTCATGGCGGGTTGAAAAAATTCAACCATCGAACAATGTTGGAGACATCGTAAACAGGCTTCGAACGATGACCGGCACATCCGACCGCTTCAACGCTTTTCTCGATGTGCCGCAAGCACCTGTTTTAAATGCGGAAACCGGGTCCTTGGCGAGGCTTCGGCTGGCAGTCAAGGATATCTATGACGTCGCCGGCTACAAAACCGGCTGCGGCAACCCGGCAAAGGCTGCAAGCGCCGAAACAGCCACAAGAACCGCGCCTGCGATACAGATCCTGCTTGATGCCGGCGCGCGATTCGTCGGCAAGACCCAGACCGACGAACTTGCCTTCTCGCTGATGGGCCAGAACGCGCACTTCCCGCACCCGATCAATCCCGCCGCGCCGGACCGCGTCACCGGCGGTTCGTCGTCGGGCTCGGCTGTGGCGGTCGCCGGCATGCTCGCCGACATCGCCATAGGCTCCGACACCGGCGGCTCGATCCGGGCACCGGCGAGCTTCTGCGGACTGATCGGCCTGCGCACCACACATGGGCTGATTTCGCTCGACGGCGCGATGAAGCTGGCGCCGAGCCTCGACACATTCGGCTGGTTCGCACCCGATATCGACGTCTATGAGACCGTGGCGAAGCTGCTCATCGGCGAGGACGCCCATCGCGGCCAGCTGAAAAGGCCCGTGGCGCTCGACTGGCTCGACAGCCTGCCGACCGGCCCGGATGAAGCGGCAGAGTACCAGCGGATGCGCCGGCGTGCCGGAACCGCCCTTGGCCTGATCGCCAAGGCTGGCCCTCTCTCTTTTTCATCAGACGAGCTCTATTGGTGCTTCCGCAAGATCCAGGCCTTCGAGGCCTGGCAAGAGCATGGAGCCTGGATCGCTTCCGGAGATCGTGGCCTCGGGCCGGGCGTCAAGGAGCGTTTTGAGTTCGGCGCCACCATTTCCGCGTCAGACTATGCCGCCGAGATCGAAAGGCGCGACGCGTTTCGCCAGGAGCTGGGCGTGCTGCTCGGCACGGACGGCATTCTGGTCCTGCCGACGGTACCGGGAGCCGCGCCCCTGGCCAGCGGCAGCCATGACGAACTTCTCGCCTATCGCGAGCGCGCTTTGATGCTGCTCTGCCTGTCCGGCCTGTCGGGCTTCCCCCAGATAACGCTGCCGATCGGCACGGTCGACGGCGCGCCGTTCGGGCTGTCGCTGCTCGGCCCGGCCGGCAGCGATCTCGCGCTGATCCGGTTGGGACGCCGCGTGCTCGACACTGCCGGCACAAAGGACTGATGCCATGGACACACTCACCCGCATGCGCGCCTTCATCGACGTGGTCGAGGCCGAAGGCTTTTCCGCCGCCGCGCGCAAGATCGGCCGCTCCAAGGCGCTGCTGTCCAAATATGTGCGCGAGCTCGAGGACGAACTCGGCGCGCTGCTGCTCAACCGCACGACACGGCAGTTTTCGCTGACCGAGGCAGGCCATACCTATTACAGGCGTGCCTCCGAGATCATCCGCGAGGTCGACAGCCTAGCCGATGCTGTGCGCGAATCCTCGGGCGACGTGCGCGGCCGGGTCAAGCTGTCGGCGCCGCGCACCTTTGCCGACGCGCCGATCGGCCGCTCGCTGATCGAATTCGCCAAGGCACATCCTGATATCGTGCTCGAGATTCATCTCGACGACCGCTTCGTCGATCTTGTCGAGGAAGGCTTCGACCTCGCCATCCGCATCTCCAGGCTGGAGAACTCGTCGCTGATCGCCCGGCGCTTGGCGCCGTTCGGCATCCGGGTCTGCGCCTCGCCCGAGCTGATCGAAAAATACGGCATGCCGACAAAACCGGCGGATCTCGCCAACGTGCCCTGCATCATCGACACCAACGGCCGATACATGTCGAACTGGCCATTCTCCGGCGAGACCGGCGACGTCATGACCGTATCGGTCTCAGGTCCGATGGAGGTCAACAGCCCGATGGCGGCGCGGGCCGCGGCCGTTGCCGGACTCGGCTTTGCCATCCTGCCCGATTTCATCGCCGCCCCCGATCTCGATTCCGGCCGGCTGGTACCGGTGCTCGACGACCGCCGCCTCGGCGGCGGCGGCATCTTCGCCGTCTACCCGCACCGGCGCTACCTGCCGGCGAAGATCCGGGTCTTCGTCGACTTCCTGGTGCAATGGTTCAAGACCAACCCCTGCAATCATGCCGTTTAGTTGAACGGCCGCCGTCCCACTTTCGCCCGGTTTCTGATAATTGTCGGCATCACCCAACATGTCGGGCCGCCGGAGCAATGATTCTGAAGATTTCCAAGACGACGCTAGCCACGGCGGCAGTGGCCTTGCTGACCATGACGGTGCCGGCGAGCGTTCACCCGCACGTCTTCGCCGAAGCGCGGCTCGACGTCGTGCTCAATCCCGACAAGACCGTGAAATCGCTCAGGCATCTCTGGCGCTTCGACGACCTGTTTTCCAGCACGGTGCTGATGGAGTTCGACAAGAACTCCGACCTCAAGCTCGACGACAGCGAACTGGCCGAGGTCTCCAAGACGGTGTTCGAATCGATCGGCGAGTACAATTACTTCCAGGTCGTGACAGTCGACGGCAAGGACATCGCCATGAAGCCGCCGGCCAATCTCGTCGCCAATTTCGAGGACCAGCAGCTCATCATCCTGTTCGAGACCGAGCCGAAGGAGCCGCTGAAGCTTGCCGGCAAGATCGATTTCGGCGTCTACGATCCGACCTTCTACACGGCGATCGATTTCACCGAAGACACCAATCTGAGCGTCGCGGACCTCCCCCCGATCTGCACCAAGACAGTGGTCCGGCCCGACCCGGACGAAGCAATCGCGCAGAACCAGTCGAAGCTGACCGATGCGTTCTTCAACGACCCGTCGGGCACCGACATGAGCAAGATTTTTGCCACGCGCCTGGAATTGAACTGCCCAGCCAAGGGGTGATGCAGTGAAGAAGACGACCATCCGAGTGATTTTCGCGCTTCTGGCGCTCAGCTATGTGCTCAGCCATTTCGCGGTCCGGGCGCATGCCCAGAGTTCACTCGGCATCGGCACCAACGAAGCGATGGTGCCGTCGACCGGCCTCTTCTCCGAGCTGCTCAACTGGATCAACGTTCATCAGCAGCAGTTCTACCGCTCGCTGACCGGCTCGCTGAAGGCGATGCGCGACGGCGACAGCGGCGGCATCTGGCTGCTCGTCGGCTTGTCCTTCGCCTATGGCATCTTCCACGCCGCCGGCCCCGGCCACGGCAAGGCCGTAATCTCGTCCTATATGCTCGCCAACGAAGTGGCGTTGCGCCGCGGCGTGATGCTGTCCTTCGTCTCGGCCTTCCTCCAGGGGGCGACTGCCGTTGTGCTGATGACGCTGGTGTTCCTCGTCCTGCGCGGTACATCGGTGTCGATGACCAACGCAACCTGGTTCCTGGAAACGGTGAGCTACGCCCTGATCGCCGCCTTCGGCGCCTGGCTGCTGTGGAAGAAACTCAAGCCGATGGCGTTCCTGGCAGGTGCGGCTCCGGTACACAGCCTGTCGGCAGCCCATGTCCATGCGCATGGTCATCATGATCACGACCACGCCACCTCAGGCCACGACCATCATGACCACGCCACGTGCAGCCACGATCATGCGCACGATCATCACGATCACGCTCACCAAGCCCACAACCACGCGCATCATGACCACGGGCACAGCCCGCATGCTCACGCCCATCACGCTCACGCCGTGGGTGAAGTCTGCTCGACCTGCGGCCACTCGCACGCGCCGGATCCCAGGATGCTCGAAGGCAAGCATTTCGACTGGCGCACCGCATGGTCGGCGGTTGCAGCGGTCGGTATCCGCCCCTGCTCCGGCGCGCTGATCGTGCTCAGCTTCGCCTTCCTCAACGGACTTTGGGCCGGCGGCATCCTGTCGGTCTTCGCCATGGCGCTCGGAACCGCCATCACCGTCTCGGCACTTGCCATCATGGCAGTGACGGCGAAGAACTGGGCCGTTGCGATAGCCGGCGACGGCCGCGCCGGAAACCGCGTCCACAATGCCATCGAGATCGGCGGCGCGGCACTCGTCATGCTGCTTGGCCTGGTGTTGCTGGCCGCTAGCCTGAAGGCCTGAGCGGGCTTGGCGCCCGCGACGTCCTGAACTGCCAATCTGCGCGCAAAAGAAATCCGCCCTGGAGTTGCGGCTGCCAGGGCGGATTTCTTATGAACCACGACCTGCGTGGCGTCGGGTGCTTACATCGTGGTCTTCTTGGTCGTGGCGGCCGGCGCGACGTGCTTCTTGTGCTTCTTGACCTTCTTGTGCGTCGGCTTCTTGCTCGCGACCTTCTTCACCAGCGGAGTGACCGTCTTGGTTGTGGTCGTGGCGGCAGCCGCTGGCGCTGCCGTGTAGCCGGCAGCGTTGGCCGAGCTGGCGGTGAGCACCGGGGCCGAGAAGGCCATGGCGACGGTCATGCCGAGAGCGGTCAGCAGGGTCTTGTTGACGTTCATGATCAGTTTCCTTTGCACAAGTGCATTGTTGGGGGCCTTCTTGAGCTTGCCGATCAGGGTTCGATCGGTTGCGCTCCAAGCATCTTCAGTGCTGTCGCATAGGCGCGGATGCCCTGGGCCTGCTGGTTGCCGGCACAGAATTTCATCGCCTTTTTCTGAAAGGCTTTCGCTTCGGCGGCCCGTTTCGCCTCGGCATGTTCAGCGATTTCATCGGTGAATTGCTGCTGCAGCCTGTTGCAGCGATCGGTCCTCGTAACTGTTCCCTTTGCCTGCGGCTGGGTGCTGGCTGCGCCAATTGAAAGTGCGGCGAGCAGTACGATCATCGAACTGGTCACTAACTTTCGCATGTCGGTTCCAGCACCCGTGGTTGAAGCAGCACGGTTGTTATCGCGGACCGACTTGTCGGGTTTCTTTCCGGTTTGCAGTGTTTTGTTTCTGGATTGTAACTGCCGCCTCAGGCGCTCAAGTTCTCGTGTTTTCTGGTCAAAACCTTGGTTCGACCTCATTTCGCCAAGGTCCGCGCCGATGCCGCTCGCATCGACCTGAGGTGCGAAAAGTGAAGACCGATGCCCATGTCCTGATCGTTGACGACGACAGGGAAATCCGCGACCTGCTCCAGGAATTCTTCGTCAAGCACGGCATGCGCGTCTCGGGCGCGCGCGACGATGACGAGATGCAGGCAGCCCTGCGCCGCGCCCCTGTCGACCTGATCATCCTCGACGTGATGCTGCCCGGCAAAAGCGGCCTCGACATCTGCCGCGACCTGCGCACGCATTCGAGGATCCCGATCATCATGCTGACGGCGGTCACCGAAACCATCGACCGCGTCGTCGGCCTGGAGATGGGCGCCGACGACTACGTGCCAAAACCCTTTGACCCACGCGAGCTGCTGGCCCGGGCACGCGCCGTGCTGCGCCGGCCGAGTGCCGCGGGAACGACGCACCGGCCGGTGCCGCAAGTCTACAAATTCGCCGGCTGGACGCTCGATGCCTCCCGCCGCCGGCTGCTCAGGCCCGACGATATCCGGGTCGAGCTGACGACCGCCGAGTTCAACCTGCTGCACACGCTGGTGCGCAGCGCCCAGCGCGTGCTCAGCCGCGAGCAGCTGGTCGAACTCTCCAACCAGAACGGCGACTACAGCTATGACCGCAGCGTCGACATCCTGGTGAGCCGCCTGCGCCGCAAGATGGAAGACAATCCGCGCGCGCCGAAGCTGGTGCTGACCGTGCGCGGCGGCGGCTATCAGTTCGTGCCCGAGGTATCAGCCGAATGAGATGGCTCCTGCCACGGTCGCTGCCGGCCTGGGTGCTTCTGATCGTCATCGCCGGGCTGCTGTCCATCCAGGTCTCGACGCTCTCCATCGTCTCGCGCGAACGCGTTGCCTCCAACAATATCCTCGACCTGTTTCGCCTCAACGACCGGGCTTTGTCGCTGGCAAAGCTGCTGTATGCGGAACAGCCACTCGATCGCACCCGCATCGCCGCCGGCCTCTCCGTTCCGCCGCATGTGCTGACCACTTCGGATGCGCCTGCCGTCAGCTCGGTCATTCCCGCGGATGACGAAATGGCAGAGCTCGAGGACATCATCGTGGGCAGGCTGTCGAAATACGGCATCCAGGAAGCTCGCGTGCGCCGCGAAATGCCGAAGGCACGGCCGAGCCAGAATTCAGCGGAACCCGACCAGAGCGTGGGCAGCGTCGAACGCGAACTGCTCGACCTGTCATCCGACATCACCAACAGCGACACGCTGGTGGCGTCGATCGAGTTCAAGGACAGCCAGTGGCTCAATTTCACCATGAAGGCGACGCCACCCAGTCCGGTCCTCAACAGCGACAGTCTGCCGCTCTACGGATCGGTGGCAGCCCTGGTGGTGGCGCTGTCGATCTGGTCGCTGCGCCGGCTGACGGCACCCTATCGCGCGCTCGAAAGTGCCGTCCGGCGGATCGGCGCAGACCTGAAAAGCCCGCCTCTGGATGAACGCGGCAGCAGTGAATACATGTCGGCGGCACGGGCGGTGAACACCATGCAGGCGCGGCTGAAGGAATATGTCGAGGACCGCGAATTGCTGGCGGCCGCGCTCGCGCATGATCTCAGGACGCCGCTGACGCGCATTCGCCTGCGCCTGGAATTGCTGCGCAACTCGCCGCTTCGCACCGCACTTATGCACAATCTGGCCGACATCGAGGCGATCTCGGCCTCCGTACTCGACTTCGCCACCTACGAGGCCAGGGACGAGGCGTTGGAACGGATCGACTTCTGGTCGCTCGTCGATTCGATCGCCGACGGCAATCCGCATGTCGTCTTCGACGGCGCTCGCCACCACGCCCGTGGGCTCGTCTGCCAAGGCCAGGCGATCGCGCTGCGCCGATGCGTGGCCAATCTCGTCGACAATGCGGTGAAGTATGGCGGCAAGGCCCGCCTGGCCTTGTCGCAGGTCGGCGGGCACGTGCTGCTCACCATCGACGATTCCGGCCCGGGCATTCCGGAGACAAAGATGGAAACCATCTTCCGCCCGTTCATCCGTATCGAAGGTTCGCGCAACCGCCAGACCGGCGGCTTCGGGCTCGGCCTGACGATTGCCCGCAACATTGCCCGCCGCTTTGACGGCGACGTTGTCCTCAAGAACCGCAGCGGCGGCGGCTTGCGCGCCGAGCTTAAGATACCGCTGGCCGGAACCGTGAAGGCCGCAGCGGTCGGATAGGATCAACCTGTTTCAGTTGCCGTTCTTGCGCTGGCTGCGGCCGCGCAGCCAGAACACGCCGAAGAAGGCAAGAACGAAGCATACCGCGATGACACCGGCGGCGGCGGTCGAATAGTTGCCGACGGCGAGCATCACCTTGGGCAGGAAAAACGCCGCGACGCCGAAGATGATCATGATCCATGCGGCGGCGACGGCGGCATGGCGGGTCTTGGTGTCCATCGGCGTGGCCCTAACATCTCGTTGCGTCCGGACCGATGCCGGCAAGTTCAGCTACATAGCGCCCGTTGCCGTTTCAGCCAACGCGCCATCACCGGTTCGATTGTCGCACGCATAGCTGTTGGGGCCAAAAGGCGCCCGTGGGCACCTTCAGGCGCCGAACTCGGCGCGGAAATCCTCAAGCTTGCGCTTCTGCTGGCCTGCGGCATCGAAATTGGCCGGATCGAGCCAGGCGTCGTAGGCCTTGAGCAAGGCCGGCCATTCCTTGTCGATGATCGAATACCAGGCGGTGTCACGGTTCTCGCCCTTGGTCACCATGTGCTGGCGGAAGATGCCCTCGAACTTGAAGCCGAAACGTTCGGCCGCCCGCTTGGACGGTTCGTTGCGATTGTTGCACTTCCACTCGTAGCGCCGATAGCCGAGCTCGAAGATGTGGCGCGCAAACAGGAACTGGGCCTCGGTTGCCGCCGGCTTGCGCGAGACGATGTCGCTCCAGTAGATGTTGCCGATCTCGATGACGCCGAAATTCGGGTCGATGCGCATCAGGGTCTGCCGCCCGGCCATCTTGCCGCTGGCCTTGTCGATGACGACGAAAAACAGCGGGTCCTCGCTCGCCGCCGATTTTTCGAGCCAGGGTTGGAAATCGGCGCGGGTCTGCGGCTTGGTGTCGAAGAGCCAGCGGAAGCGGCCCTCGGCATCTTCGGCGGTCGCCATTTCGTACAGGCGTTCGCCGTGTCTTGCGGCGTCCAGCGGCTCCAGGCGGACATACCGTCCCTCGAGATTTATGCGCTCGGGGCGCGGCCGCGGCTTCCAGTCCTGCAGGTTCTCGGACAAGGACGTCTCCAATTCGTTTGACATGGTCGCCCCAACTCTCGCAAAAATCCGGTGCCCCCAACAGAACCAGACGGATAGCCGGAATGCTCCACACGATTGCCGCCTTCGACCGCCTCGGCGAAGAAAATGCCTTTGCCGTATTGGCCCGCGCTACGGCCCTGCTCCATGAGGGGCGCGATATCGTCAACCTGGGCATAGGCCAGCCCGACTTCCGCACGCCCGAGCATATCGTCGAGGCCGCGATCAAGGCCTTACGTGATGGCCATCACGGCTACACACCGGCCAATGGCCTGTTGGCAACGCGCGAGGCGGTGGTGCGGCGCACCCTTGCCACGACAGGCGTCGAGGTGTCGCCGGAGAGCGTCATGATCATGCCCGGCGGCAAGCCGACGATGTTCGCCGCGATCCTGATGTTCGGCGAACCGGGGGCTGAAATCCTCTATCCCGACCCGGGTTTCCCGATCTACCGCTCGATGATCGAGTTCACCGGCGCAACACCGGTGCCGGTGCCGATGCGCGAGGCCAACGGCTTTGCCTTCTCGGCCGAGGAGACGCTTGCACTGATCACGCCAAAGACGCGGCTCCTGATCCTCAATTCGCCGGCCAATCCAACCGGCGGGGTGACGCCGCGCGTCGAGATCGCCAAGCTGGTCAAGGGCCTCGAAGGCCATCCGCATGTCGCAATCATGTCGGACGAGATCTACGACGTCATGACCTATGACGGAGAACGCCACGTCTCGCTGCTGACCTTCCCTGAAATCCGCGACCGGCTGATCGTGCTCAACGGCTGGTCCAAGACCTGGGCGATGACCGGCTGGCGCATGGGCTGGTCGATCTGGCCGAATGCGACCGTAGGCGGCCGCCTCTACGACAAGGTGCGCAAGCTCGCCGTCAATTGCTGGTCCTGCGTTAACGCGCCGAGCCAGTTCGCCGGCATTGCCGCCATCGACGGCCCTCAGGACGACGTCGAGCGCATGATGCGCGCCTTCGACAACAGGCGCCGTATCGTCGTCGAAGGCCTGAACGCCATACCGGGCATTTCCTGCGTCACGCCGAAAGGCGCCTTCTACGCCTTCCCCAACATCAGCCAGACCGGCTGGAAGGCCAAGAAACTGGCTTCGGCCCTGCTCGAGGACGCCGGCGTAGCGCTGATCGGCGGGCCGGACTTCGGCATATTGGGTGAAGGCTACATCAGGCTGTCCTACGCCAACTCGGAAGAGAACATCCTGCGGGCGCTGGAACGCATCGAGGCGTTCCTGGCGAAATAGCCGGGCGTTTCGATCTACGCCTTACTCGGCCGGCAGCGTAGGCGTCGCTGCCGTGCCGGGCCGGTACGGCGTCAGCGTCGGGATGACCATCGGAACGTGGCGGGCATAGTCTTCATACTCGGCGAACGTCGCGCGGAGGATGCGTTCCTCGTTGACCATGCGGCGGTACTGCAATGCCCACCACAGGATGAAGAGCAGGGCAGACCAGATCGACCAGCCGGCGACAACCGCGCCGAGCGTCGTGACGGCTTCGGCAGCGTAAAGCGGGTGCCGGACGATCGCATACGGCCCCTGGACGACCAGTTGGCGGGCGGCGGCCATGATCGAGAACGAACGTCCGAGATAGATCACGCACCAGATCGACAAGACAGTACCCGCAACCATCAGGCATGAGGCAAAGATGCGCAGGCCGATGCCTGGGCTTCCGGTCGGCAGGACGACGAGGAACATCAGGCAGAACGTGCCGGCGATCGCCGTCAGGCGAGGTTCGATGCCCGATGATACGTTCTTCGGCGCGTGCCGGATGACGGTGAGGAACACGATCAGGGCAAGGAAGACCAGGCCCGCGACGCGCGACGCGAGCACGAAGCCCCAGAGATCGATCTGCTCCCGCATCTGGACGGTCGCGATGATCGAAACCGCCTGCATGATCGCCAGGTACAGAAAGATCGAAATCATCAGGCCCTTGCCGGCCACATCTTCCAGGCGGCTGTTCATTTCTGGGTCTCTCCGATTGCGGAAGGCAGGCTGACGTCGTCGAGCGGCTTTCCGGCCACAAACGGGTAGGCCAGCTGCTCGTGATAGAGCTGAGGCACCGGATCGTCGGTGCCGTATTTCGACGGCATGCGGTCGGGCATGTAGAGCGTGCCGCCGATCACGTCGAGGAACGGCAACTGGCCGGCGAAGTTCTTGTCATAAGCCTGGCGCTCATTGGCGTGGTGCCAATGATGGAACTTCGGCGACGCAAAGATCCACTTCAACGGGCCGAAGCCGATGCGGGTGTTGGAATGAACCAGCACCGACTGCCATTGGTAGATAACCGCATAGATGACGATGGCCGCAGGCGAGAAGCCGAGCGCGAACAGCGGCAGATAGGACGCCGACTTGGTGAGGATCTGGTCGACCGGATGCACCCGGTGCCCAGCAAGCCAGTCCATCTCCTCGATGCTGTGATGGACGGCATGAAACCGCCACAGGAACGGCACGGCATGGAAGGTGCGGTGGGCGAGATAGAAGCCGATATCGGCGAGGATGATCACCTCGATCGTCTGGAGCCAGATTGGTTGGCTGCGGACTGCCGCGCCTACGCTCCCCGGCACGATGTAGCCAAGGCCGACCATCATGAGTGCAACCACCGACAGCAGGCCGATCTTGATGACGATGCCGTTGAACAGGAGGTAGAAGACGTCGTTGAGCCAATGGCGGCGCAGCGTCTTCTGCTCCTCGTGATGCGGGACCAGTTGCTCGAGGGGGATGAAGATCAGCGCGATGACGAGAAGCGCCTTCAGATCCACCAGATCGCTCAATTGCATGCCAAAATCCGCCTTCAGAAGCCACTTCGACGCGTAAGCACCGTTGTGTACTACTTCTGGGTTAACGGCTGTTTGCGACGGACCGAGGGATTGTCGGGATTTGACCGGCCGCCTCAACCGCGTCCGACATAGGGCATTTTGGTTGCCATGACGGTCATGAACAACACGTTCGCGTCAAGCGGCAGGCTGGCCATGTAGACGACGGCCTCGGCGACACGGGCGACGTCCATCACGGCTTCCGCAGCGATCGAGCCATTGGCCTGCTGCACGCCCACGGACATCGGCACGGCCATCTCGGTCAACGCATTGCCGATGTCGATCTGGCCGCAGGCGATGTCGAACGGGCGGCCGTCGAGCGCCAGCGTCTTGGTGAGACCCGTGATGGCGTGCTTGGTCGCGGTGTAGGGCACAGAGCCGGGGCGCGGTGCATGGGCAGAGACCGAGCCGTTGTTGACGATGCGTCCGCCCATCGGCTCCTGTCGTCGCATCGCCGCGAAGGCTGCCCGCGAGCACAGGAAGGTGCCGGTGAGATTGACGGACACGACCTCGTTCCAGGCCTCGACCGGGATTTCGTCGATGGTCGACGCCTTGTAGCCCATGCCGGCATTGTTGAAGAGCAGGTCGACGCGGCCGAATGCCTCGGTGATGGTCTCGAACATGTCGTCGACCTGGTCGGGCCTGGTCACGTCGCAGACGATGGCCAGCGCCTTGGCGTCTGTCTTGCCGGCGTCTCGGATCGCTTCATCGAGCGCATGCTTGCTGCGGCCGCAGAAGACGGTGTTCCAGCCCTCCTTGAGCAAGGCTGTCGCCACAGCCTTGCCGATGCCCTTGCCGGCGCCCGTAACCACCGCAACCCTGTTGCTTGCCATGATGAAGCTCCTCCCTGCGCATGACCGATCGCCGGCGGCAGATCATTGGTAGCGCGAGCAGTCTAAAGCACGGCCCCGAAAATCGAAATAGACGGCGCGCCGTTGGCAAAGGGCCAGAACGGACCTGCGCGTCGGTCATCGAGGATTGGGTGCGTTGGTGAGGATAAGACACACAAAAAGGGCGGTCATTGGCGACCGCCCAGTCTTTGATCGAACCGTGCTTGGGAGGAGGAGAGCCGATCCGAGTAAGAAAATGATGCGCCCGGGCGGTTAACAAATCCTTAACGCAAAAAAACGCCTTTTAGGCACCGCCCGGCGCCTCCCGGTCTGTTACCAGCGCGGGTTGACTTGCGGATTGGCCGATGCATCGACGACCGGCACCTTGACGCTCGAAACCGTCGCCTCGATGTGGTCGACAAGCGCGTCCGGCAGTTGCAGCCGGCCGGCGAGCAGGTCGAGATAGCCGCGCTCGGCGCGGGTGTCAGGATCGATGGCCAGGCGTGAGGCGGTGTAGAGCTCGACCTTCTGTGCCTCGGTCTGGGCCGCAGCGACGATCGCGTCGAGATCGAGCGGCGAATTGAGCTCCTCCATCAGGAACTGCTCGGCGTCGGAGCCGATGCCCGACAGGCTGAGCTTGTCGCCGATCTTCTTGCGCTCGTCATCGTCGATATGGCCGTCAGCCTTGGCGGCGGCGATCATGGCGCGGATCAGCATCAGCGCGAACTCGGTCTCGCCCTGTGGCGCCTGCGATGGGTGGAAGGAATTGTCGGACGGCGGCGGCAAAAGCTGCGGCTCGGCATCGGGGGCGGCAGTTGCCTGCTCGGGCGCATTGCCGGCCTTGTAGTTCTGGTAGGCCTTGTAGGCCAGGCCGCCAATGGCCGCGAGACCGCCGACCTTCAGCGCCGTGCCCGCAACCTGGCGGCCGGCACCGGTGCCGAGCAGCACGGCAACCAGCGCGCCGGCCGCAAGCGGATTGTCCTTGGCGAGTTGGGTCGCCTGCCCGGCCTTGTCGCGCACGGTGGAGCCGGTTCCCGGGATCTTGGAGCCGAGGAGATCGTCGAGCAGCTTTTTGGGGTCGAACATGGATGCCTCCGGTTGGAATATCGGTCGCCGAGAGGTAGGCGGACGATCAAGACATTACAATGACGCCCGTCAATTTGGCACGGTCGTCAATTTGGCGAGATCGGCCGGAAGCGGAGGGCTAACTGCCGATATGAGGGCTGGAGCCACGCTTTTCCGCCAATTCCACCTGGCGATGGCGCTCAGCATAGCGCGCGCGGTCTTCGTCCGTGCGGGCATCATGGCAATGCGGGCAGGACACGCCCGCCTCGAATGTCGGCGACAGAAGCTCTTCCGGCATCAGCGGATGCCGGCAGGCGCGGCACAGCTCGGCCTGCCCTACGACAAGCCCGTGCGACACCGACACACGCTCGTCGAAGACGAAGCACTCGCCCTTCCAAAGGCTCTCTTCGGCCGGCACGTCCTCAAGATATTTGAGGATGCCGCCCTTGAGGTGGAAGACATCATCAAGGCCGATCGACTTGACGTACGCCGTGGCCTTCTCGCAGCGAATGCCGCCGGTGCAGAACATCGCCACCTTCTTGCCTTCGAGCTCGCCGCGATGGTTTTCGACCCAGGCCGGGAACTCGCGGAAACTCTTTGTCCGCGGATCGACAGCGCCGGAAAAGGTGCCGATCGACACTTCATAATCGTTGCGGGTGTCGACGACGATGGTGTCGGGATCGGAAATCAGCGCGTTCCAGTCGCTCGCCTCGACATAGGCGCCGACGCTGGCGAGCGGATCGATACCCTCGACGCCCATGGTGACGATTTCGCTCTTCAGCCGCACCTTCATGCGGTGGAACGGCATCTCCCCAGCCGTGCTGTACTTGACCTCAAGACCGGAAAATTCCGGCATGGCCTCGAGATGGGCGATCAGCTCGGCGATCGCCTCTGCGGTGCCGGCGACGGTGCCGTTGATGCCTTCGCGTGCGAGCAGCAGCGTCCCCTTGATGCCACGGCCGCAGCAGAAGACGGCGAGCGGCGCGCGCAAAGCCTCGTAACCCTCGAGCCGGCAGAAGCGGTAGAGGGCGGCAACGCGGAAAAGAGACTGCGGTGTAGACAGGTTCATCGCCGAGCCACTAACGCTTTGGCCATTTTTTTTCAACGTGCAGCTGAAAGCGGAACGATTACAGTCTGTTGTCGATTCGACCTGCGCCCAGCGGTAAAATCTTCTTCCAACGGACGCCTGGATATGGAGAAGACCGCGCATGTTCAGCAGGCAAACGGCAACGGAAATCGAAAAGGCGGCCAGCGAGTTCGGACTGGAGCCGGCGGCGCTGCTGGCCATCGCCGAGATCGAGAGCGCCGGCCAGGTATTCGCCAAGATCGACGGCCGCAACGAACCGCTGATCCGTTTCGAGGGGCACTATTTCGACCGCAGGCTTTCCGGCGCAGCGCAGGAGCGTGCCCGCGCCGAAGGGCTGGCCTCACCGAATGCGGGTGCAGTCGCCAACCCGCGCGCCCAGGCAGCGCGGTGGCAGATGCTCGAACGGGCAGCCTCCATCGACCACCAGGCCGCCTATGAATCGACGTCCTGGGGGCTCGGTCAGGTGATGGGGTCGCATTGGCAATGGCTCGGCTTTGACGATGTCGATGCGCTTGTGACCGAGGCACGTTCAGGCGCCGCCGGCCAGGCCCGGCTGATGACGCGCTATCTTGACAAGGCGGGGCTGACAAGTGCGCTGAACGATCACGACTGGGAAGCGGTCGGCCATGGCTACAACGGACCCGGCTTCCGCAAGAACGGCTACCATCTCAAGCTGGCGGAGGCCTACAAGCGGCAGATCGACGGCCCTGCCCCCGGCGACCTCACCATGATGGTCGGAACGCGCGGTGAGTTGGTCACCGAACTGCAGGAAGCGTTGGTTGCCCTGGGCTATCCCGTCGACACGGACGGCATCTACGGCCAGGGCACTGCAGCCCAGGTCAAGCGTTTCCAGGCTGATCATGGCCTGGGCGCCGATGGCATCGCCGGTCAGCGTACCCAGGCAGCCATCATCCAGGCTCTGTCTCTTGGCAACCGCCACTTGTGGTCGAGCCTCAAGCGCTGGTTGGCCGGCATTTTCCGCCAGGCATAGACTGCTTGCGCTCTAAGGCGTAGGGCTTCGGCGACAGCGACGGCCTTCGACCCACCGCGCTCATTCGGGGCGCAACACCATGTCGCCAAAGGCTTCGTGGACTTGGAATGGCGGGTCTGTTAAATCGGTTGAAAATTGACAGCGGAGTGAGATGCCATGACCAGCAAAACCCAGAAACTGCTTGCGCTGCTGGATGGCCAGCCGGTCATTCCTGTGCTGAAGATCGAGCGCGCCGCCGACGCCGTGCCGCTGGCCCGCGCGCTGGCGCGAGGCGGTCTCCGGGCGATCGAGATCACGCTCAGGACCGATGAAGCACTGGAATGCATCCGCCGTGTCGCCGCCGAGGTCGAGGACTGCATCGTCGGCGCCGGTACCATCCTCTGCGCGCGCCATTTCGACGAAGCCGTCGCCGTCGGCTCGAAATTCATCGTCAGCCCCGGCCTGACGCGCGAGCTGGCAGGACACGCCGCGCAAAGTGACGTGCCGCTGTTGCCGGGCACCATCACGCCGGGCGAAATCATGGGCGCGCTTGAAGCCGGGCTCGACTTCCTGAAGTTCTTCCCCGCCGAGCAGGCCGGCGGCGCATCGTTCCTCAAGGCACTGGCCTCGCCCATTGCCGGAGTAAAATTCTGCCCGACCGGTGGCATCTCGGCCAAGAACGCCAGGGATTATCTCAGCTTGCCGAACGTCGTCTGCGTCGGCGGCTCGTGGGTCGCCCCGGACGACATGGTCAAGGCAGGCGACTGGGCCGGCATCGAGGCGCTTGCCGCCGAAGCGAACAAGCTGCGCAAGAACTGAGTTTCTTGCCTTGGAGCAATTCCAGGAAAAGTGTGCAGCGGTTTTCCGTCCGCAATGCACAAAAACAAGAAGATAGAGAGATTCCACGATTCGAAGAAACGCGGAAACGCTCTAGCCCCCAGCGGGAAAAGGTGAGACCAAAAACAAAAAAGCCGCGCAGGTTTCTCCGCGCGGCTTTTTGATTGTCTTGATGTTGATCAGTTCGTCGAGAACCGGGCCACCGAGAGGAATTTCACGGCTGTGCCGGAGAACTTGTGGGCGCTTGCCGACTGGTCGCCCTGCTGGAAGCCCGCCGTGTAAACCTCGGTCGGAGCCGTCCGAACCATGTTGTAGGCAAAGCCGGGCGCCTTGGTGTTGGTCGTGACCGTCGTCACCTGCGTGCCGCTGCGCAGTGCCCAGCGTGCGGCGTCGGGCGCAGCGGCAACGACCACGGCCTTGGGATCCGGCTTGGCTTCCTGAGCCAACGGGCGGGCCGACTTGCGCGTCGTCTTGACGTTGCCACCGACGGCCGCGGCAGGGTCGGTGCCGGCCGAGGCGGTGGCGATCGCGTTCTTGGGCGTTGCAGCTGCAGGAGTTGCGGTTGCAATTGCCTCGGGCTGGTCGAAGACCGAACGCGGCTCCGGCTGCGGCGCAAGCGAGGCGATCTCAAGTTCGTCCTGGGCGGACTCGTCTTCGGCGGGAATGTCGTTCGCAGCGGCCAGGGCAGCTTCAACGGTCATGTCCTGCGGACGGGCCGACGGCAGCGGTGCGTTGACGTCGCTGGCAATTGCAGGCGCGTCATCCGTCGAGGCCAACGCCATCAGCACGTTCTGGCTCTCGGGCTTGAGCTCGGCCGGCGGAGTGTGGTTCGGGCGCCAGGTCGGCAGCGGCACATTGGCTGCGATCTGCTGCTCGACGGCGGTCGGCTGCTCACCTTCGGCCAGCGGTGCCGAAGCAGCACCGAACGGCACGTTCTCGGCGGTCGCCATGCCAACCTCGGCCTGCGGCCGCGGGGCTACACCTGGCAGTGGAACGCTGCGCGCCGGCAAGGCCGCGATGATGGTCTCGGGCGCCTGCTGGTCAGGTGCCTCTTCGGCCATCTGTGGGATCTCGGCGCGCTGCGCATTCTCGGGCGCCACGATCTGGATGCCGGGCAGCGCCTTCTGAACCGGTGCCTCCGCTGATATGGCCTTGGTCGGCGCCTTCTTGGGCTGAACGGCGGCCACTGCGATTTCGCCGGTATCCTCTTCCTCGTCGGCACCACCGCCGAACAGCGCGGCAAACAGGCCGCCGCTGCGCTTGGCAGGCGTCGCACTGGCAAGCACGAAGTCACCGCTCGCCTTGCGCGACTGATAGGAGGCCAAAGCCTGCTCGAAGCCGGGCAGCGGCTTGCCGTCGCTCGGCACGTGCAAGGTCTTGCCCGATGGGAACACCGCGACGAGTTCCTTGCGGCTCATGCGTGGCCAGTGGCGCACATTGCCTACGTCCATGTGGACGAAGGGCGAACCAGAACGCGGATAATAGCCAACGCCGCCGGCCTGGACACGCAGGCCCGCGTCACGCAGTTTCTTCAACGGCACGCCCGGAATGAAGAAGTCCATCGCCTTGCCGAGCATGTGCTGGCTTTTTTCCGCAACGCCGCTGGAGCGGCTGCGCAGCAGCGAATTGGTCGCCGGCGAGCGATAGGCGGAGACGACGTGGATGTAGTCGCGGGCACCGGAGGAGCGATAGGCCTCCCAGACCACGTCGAACAGACGCGGGTCCATCTTGGTCGGCTCGTTGCGGCGCCAGTCGCGCAGGAACTGATTGAGCTTCTTGAGGCCAGCCTGATCATAGCGGCCATTGCGCTTGAACGTGATCTCAGCCCGCTCACCCGTGTGGGTGTAGTACAGCTTGAGTGTCCGCGTTTCGGCGGAGGCTGTCGCCTGAGAGGCTGTCAGGAAACCAAACGTTAGCATCGCGGCTGTAAGCCACTTCTGCCAACCATTCGATTTCGAGCGACGCCCTTCGGTGTTCTCGATCCTATTCAAATCAAAAGGCCCTGTTAGGCTGCCATCTGTCCCCGGATTTGAAGCCCGGACACGCTTACGGATTCGCGTCCGAATATCGATCCTAATGGTTAATCACTGCTTATTGAAGGCGAAATGCGGTAACACCATGGCGATATTCCAGCAAAAAGGAATCGCACCTTTTCATGGTAAACCACTGGTTTAAACCACAAAAACACCACTGAACAAATACGCACGAAACTGTAGTGCGCTGCGCCCCGCAAGCGACACGCAAGCTTTAAATCAAAATCAGCGGCAACAAAATTTCAAGAGGCCAACCGCTCGCTGCGACCGGTCTCGGGATCGATGCCGTATTCCTTGAGTTTACGATACAGCGTCGAGCGGCCGATTCCCAGCCGCCGAGCGACCTCGCTCATCTGGCCGTTGTAGTGATCGATGGCGAGCCGGATCATCTCCAACTCGACATCGGCAAGCGCCCGGACATTGCCGCGCTCGTCGAGCGCACGCAGCATTCCCGGCCGAAGCCGCTCCGGTGCCGGCGGCTGAAGGGCTGCGGCAGACGTCGGCCTGTCCACGACGATCTTGGCTGCCGCGGGCACGGCTTCGCCGCCAAGATCGACCACGCCTTCGACCTGGGCGCGGATCTGCGGGAACTCGTCCTCGGTAAGGATATCGCCCTCGGACAGCACGCAGGCGCGGAACACCGCGTTTTCGAGCTGCCGGATGTTGCCCGGCCAGTCATAGGCCTGAAGCAGCGCCAGCGCACCTTCCGAGATCATCGGTATGCGGCCATGCGGACTGGCGGGCGCGACACGCGAGATGAAATGGCTGACCAAAAGCGGGATGTCGTCGCGACGGTCGCGCAGCGGCGGCACGAAGATCGGATAGACGTTGAGGCGGTAGAAAAGGTCCTCGCGGAACTTGCTGTCCTTGACCTGCTGCAGAAGATTGCGGTGCGTCGCCGAAATCAGCCTGATGTCGACCTTGACCGTCGCGCGCCCACCAACCGGGTCGACCTCGCCCTCCTGCACCGCGCGCAACAGCTTGACCTGCACGTCGAGTGGCAGGTCGCCAATCTCGTCGAGGAACAGCGTGCCGTGGTTGGCCTCGACGAACTTGCCCGGGTGTTTCTCCGTCGCACCGGTGAACGAGCCTTTCTCATGGCCGAACAGGATGCTCTCGACGAGATTGTCGGGAATGGCGCCGCAATTGACGGTGACGAAGGGTTTCGAGCGGCGGTCGCCGGAGCCCTGGATGGCGCGCGCCACGAGCTCCTTGCCGACACCCGATTCGCCCTCGATCAGGATCGGGATGTTGGAAGCTGCGGCCTTCTGGCCGAGTCGGATGACACGGTCCATGGCCGGGCTGCGGGTGACCATGTCGCGGAAGGTGAGCAAGCCGCTGCCGCGGCGTGCCGTACGGCGCACCTGGTCCTCGACCGCTTCGACCTTGAGCGCGTTGTCGATTGCCGCCGCCAGCCTGTCCGGCGAGGCCGGCTTGACGACAAAGTCGAAGGCGCCGTTGCGCATCGCCGAAACCACGGTTTCGATGCCGCCTTGGGCGGTCTGGACGATGACCGGAAGAGCGATGCCGCGTTCGCGCATCGCCTTGAGCACGCCGATGCCGTCGAGCCCGGGCATGGACAGGTCGAGGATGATCACGCAGATCTCGCCCGCGCGGGGGCCGTCGAGCATGCGCAGCGCGGCTTCGCCGCCGTCGACAGTTATGGCGGTGTGGCCGAATTTCGTCACCGCGGCGTCGACGAGGCGACGTTGTACGGGATCGTCATCGACTATGAGAATCGAACCTGCCATGAATGTCCGCAATATGCCCGCAGTTGCTCATTGGATGTGGATCATCCTGGCACAGGGTTCTAAATAAGGTTTCAAGAAAGCCGGTGAACGAATCCCTTAGGATTGAATCCAACCGGTCAAAGTCAGTGAAAAGGAAGACGCAATGCGTTGGAATTCCGGGCAACAGATGTCGGCCACTGCCTCCGCCGGGAGCGCGGCAGGGCTGGGCGAACTGCCCGAATGGAACCTTGCCGACCTCTATTCCAGCATGGACGCGCCGGAGCTTGCCCGCGACCTCGAAAAAGCCTCGGCCGATGCCGTTGCCTTCGAGGCGCGCTGGAAAGGTACGCTTGCCATCGAGGCCGGGCGCGGGGGCGCCGGCAAGCTCGGCGAGGCGATGCGCACCTATGAGGCGCTGGAAGAGCTGGTCGGCCGCGTCGTTTCCTACGCCGGGCTCGTCTATGCCGGCGACACCTCCGACCCCAAGCGCTCGAAGCTCTATGGCGACGTGCAGGAAAAGATGACGGATGCCAGCGCGCATCTTCTGTTCTTCGCGCTCGAGCTGAACCTGGTCGATGACGACCTCATCCTCAAGGCGCTCGATGCCGACCCGGCTTTCGGCCATTACCGTCCCTGGGTGCTCGACCTCCGCAAGGACAAGCCCTACCAACTCGAAGACCGCGTCGAGCAGCTGTTCCATGAAAAGTCGATCACCGGGCGCGGCGCCTGGAACCGGCTGTTCGACGAGACCATGACCGACCTGCGCTTCAACATCGGTGGCGAGGAGCTGGCGCTCGAGCCGGCGCTGAACATGCTCCAGGATCCCGATGGCGAGGTTCGCAAGGCAGCATCAGACGCGCTTGCCGCGACCTTCCGCAAGAATCAGCGCGTCTTTACGCTGATCACCAACACTTTGTCCAAGGACAAGGAAATCTCCGACCGCTGGCGCGGCTTCGAGGACATCGCCGACTCGCGCCACCTCGCCAACCGCGTCGAGCGCGAGGTCGTCGACGCGCTCGCGGCAGCCGTCCGCGCCGCCTACCCGCGCCTGTCGCATCGCTACTACAAGATGAAGGCCAAGTGGCTCGGCATGGAGGTGATGAACCACTGGGACCGCAACGCGCCGCTGCCCGAGACGCCGCAGGCGACGATCGGCTGGGACGACGCCAAGGATACGGTGCTGACCGCCTACCAGCGCTTCTCGCCCGAAATGGCCGAGATCGCGCGTGACTTCTTCGACCGCCGCTGGATCGACGCCCCGGTCCGCCCCGGCAAGGCGCCGGGCGCCTTTGCCCACCCGACGGTGCCGTCGGCGCACCCCTACGTGCTGCTCAACTACATGGGCAAGCCGCGCGACGTGATGACCCTTGCCCACGAACTCGGCCACGGCGTGCACCAGGTCCTTGCAGCCGGCCAGGGCGCCCTGATGGCCTCGACGCCGCTGACGCTTGCCGAAACGGCAAGCGTGTTCGGCGAGATGCTGACTTTCCGCTCGCTGCTCGACCGCACCACGGACAAGCGCGAGCGCAAGGCGATGCTGGCGCAGAAGGTCGAGGACATGATCAATACGGTCGTGCGCCAGATCGCCTTCTACGAATTCGAGCGCAAGGTCCATTCCGAACGCAAGAACGGCGAGCTGACCTCGGACCAGCTCGGCCAGTTCTGGCTCGAGGTTCAGGCCGAGAGCCTGGGGCCGGCGATCAAGCTGCGCGAAGGCTACGAGGTGTTCTGGTCCTACATCCCGCACTTCATCCACTCGCCCTTCTACGTCTATGCCTATGCCTTCGGCGACTGCCTGGTGAATTCGCTCTATGCCGTCTACCAGAATGCCGAGCGCGGCTTTCAGGACAAGTATTTCGAGATGCTGCGCGCCGGCGGCACCAAGCATCATTCGGAGCTGCTGAAACCGTTCGGGCTCGACGCCACCGATCCCGCCTTCTGGCAGAAGGGGCTTGCCGTCATCAGCAGCCTCATCGACGAACTGGAAGCGCTGGACTGATCGCGTCCCCAGGCAACTGTCATGACTGGTCCCCACTCCCCCTTCGTCCTGTTCAGGGACGACCCCGCCGGCCGCGAGGTGCTGTTCGAGGCACCGCGCGAGATCATCGTTGCCCAGGACGCTGCGGATTTTTTCCCGGCATTGCAGGCAGCCCAGAAGGCGCACGAACAGGGCAAGTGGCTCGCCGGCTACTTCTCCTACGAGGCCGGCTACCTGCTCGAACCGAAGCTGCGGCCGCTGCTTCCCCGCGGCCGACGCGCGCCGCTGGTCTGCCTCGGCGTGTTCGACCAGCCGTCGGACAACGACCGTCCGGCATCGCGCGCGGCCGTCACCAACGGGCCGATCTTCGATGCACGGGCGACATGGTCGGAAGCGGACTATGAGCGCCGCTTCAACAAGCTGCACCAGCACCTGCGCCAGGGCGACTGCTACCAGGCCAACCTGACCTTTCCGGTCCAGGCGCAGTGGTCGGGCACCCCGCTAGACGCCTTCGACGCCTTGATTGCCCGGCAGCCGGTGAAATATGGCGCGCTGGTCTCGCTCGGCGGCCCCACGGTGCTGTCGCGCTCGCCCGAACTGTTCTTCGAGATCGACAGCGACGGCTGGATCGAGACCCATCCGATGAAAGGCACCGCCCCGCGCGGCAAGACGCCGGAAGAGGATGCCGCCCTCAGGGAGTTCCTGCGCAACGACGAGAAGAACCAGGCGGAAAACCGCATGATCGTCGATCTGCTGCGCAACGACATCTCGCTGATCAGCGAAGTCGGTACACTCGACGTTCCCGAGCTGTTTCGCATCGAGAGCTACCCGACGGTGCACCAGATGGTCAGCACCGTGCGGGCGAAGCTGTTGCCCGATCTCAGCATCGAGCAGGTCTTCGCGGCTCTGTTTCCGTGTGGCTCGATCACCGGAGCTCCGAAAATCCGCGCGATGGAAATCCTGCGCGAACTGGAGAGCACCCCACGTGACGTCTATTGCGGCGCCATCGGCTGGATAGCGCCCGGCGGCACGATGCGCTTTTCGGTGGCGATCCGCACCATCACGCTGCATGAGGACGGCGAGGCCGTCTACAATGTCGGCGGCGGCGTGGTGTTCGATTCGACTGCGGAAGCGGAGTATGCGGAATGTCTTCTGAAAGCACGCTTCGCCACGGGCACGGTTCCGGCTTCGACCTGATCGAGACGATGCGCTGGGAGCCGGCTGGCGGTTTCCTCCGCGGCGATCTGCACCTCGCCCGGCTCGAAGCTTCAGCACGGGCCCTTGGCTTCGGCTTCGACCGCGAAATCGTCGGGCAAAACCTGAAACGTGCAGCCACCGGCGACGCTGCCTTGCGGGTCCGGCTCGCCCTTGCCGCCGACGGCAGCACAGACGTCACCACCCAGCCATTCGCAGCGCTTGCGCCTGATGCCATGTGGACGATACGCATCGCTGCGACTCGTCTCGACAGCTCAAATCTGCTGCTGCGCCACAAGACCACGCGCCGCGAAGCCTATGACCGTGCCCGCGCCGAGTTTTCCCGCGAAAAAGCCGACGAGATGATCCTGCTCAACCAGGCGGGAAACGTCTGCGAAGGCACCATCACCAGCATCTTTGTTGATCTTGACGAGGGTGGACCACTCGGGACGCCTGCACTTGCTTGCGGCCTGCTTGCCGGGGTTTTGCGCGGCGAAATGCTTGAGCGCGGCGAAGCCGTCGAGACCATTTTGAGCTTAGATGACCTTGGCGGGGCATCAAGACTATGGGTCGGGAATTCGCTACGCGGGTTGATACCGGCAAAGCTGGTGCGAGGTTAGGTTTGACTCACCGCGATAGTCGACTACATTGTTCCCAGGTGCATTTGTAGAGCCTGAACATGGCCAGCGAATCCAAATTCTCTATCAGCCTGCCCGACGATCTGCGCTGCGAAGTAGACGATTATGCAACGCTGACGAGACGTTCGCGCGCCTTCATCATCAAGGAAGCAGTGGCCGCTTATGTCGGAGACCAGCAGGCCTATCTCGCCAGCGTGCGCGAGGCCGAACGCGAGGCCGACGAAGGCACATTCGTGCTGGGAGAAACCGTGACGGATTGGCTGGCGTCATGGGGATCCGAGAGTGAACTGCCAGCTCCAGAAGCAGGCGCCGCCGAGACATGACGCTACGCATCCTTCCCCGCGCCGTCCGTTATCTCGCCGAGCTCCGCACGACCATTGCCGCTGATGACCCAGAAATGGCGCAGAAGGTCGGCGAGCGCATCATCAAGGCGCTGCGGCTGATCGAGGAGCGGCCCGACATCGGGCGCCCGACCGCCGGTCGCGAGTCCGTACGCGAATGTGCGGTGCCCGACCTGCCCTACTTCATTCCGTACCGCGTCAAGGACGGCAACATAGAAGTGCTGCGTGTCTACCACACCAGGCGCAATCGCCCGCCGCAGTGGCCGACCACCCTGTGATCCCTGCGCATACGCCGTACGACGGCACCTCCAAACCTTTCGCCATCGGACTGAAACAGGCCGAAGCGCGCGACTGGATCGAGCTGGACGAGCATCTCGAAGCCTATCTCGCGGAGAAGGACCGGCTCTACGCCGAGATCCCCGACAAGGTCTTCGTCGCCGAGCCTGAGACGCGTGCGGCCCAGCAGGAGGTGCTTGACCTTCTGGTCGCACACTTGGTCGAGCGCTATCCGGAGACCTATCGCCTCGAAGGCGGGCGCTGTGTGATCGCAGGCTCCGGCCGCTCCGTCGACGTCACCAACGCTGGCGACAACCCGTTGATTGCCGCGTCAAAACTCGTCCAGGAAGACCTGATCCTGATGCGGCAGGGTGAAAATGGCTGGAGGCTGGCCGCCGGTTCGCTGTGCTTTCCCTCGTCGTGGCGGCTGACCGAGAAGTTCGGCAAGGCGATCCACGACATTCACGGCCCCGTCCCCGGATTCGGGCCGGGCACTCGCATGAACGAGCTGATCGCCCGCATGTTCGACAAGCTCGCGGTCTTGGTCGAGCGCTTCAACTGGTCGGTTCAGGCCAATGGCGAGCTCTATCACCCGCTGTCCGATCGTCAGCGTTTAGCCCGCTCGGCGGAAACGGATTCGACCTTTCCCTGTGCCGACGTCGCCGCCCACGCCTTCATCCGCGTCGAGCGCCAGACCCTGCACAAGCTGCCCATCTCAGGTGATATCCTTTTCACCATCCGCATCTATCTCGACCCGCTGGCGGTGCTTGCGCGCAATCCCGACAGGGCCCAACTGGCCCCGTCTTTCGCCGGACAACTGATGAGCCTCGACCGGGATCAGCTCGACTACAAGGGCCTGACCGCCGACCGCGACAGGTTGGTCGGTTTCCTCAACGGCATCGCCTCCGCCGGCTAAGAATAGCGGCATAACGTCCGGTTCCTACAGGATGTGGGAACTGGATTCGCTTTATTGTGACAAGCATGTATGGTTTAGCCGTTGAAGCCGGGTCAATCGGGGCCCGGCTCTTTTAGTGTGAGAAGGAGTGCCATAAAAAATGGCGAATGAAAAATGGCCCGTTTACGGTGAGATTACTGGTCCTGTTGTGATGATCGGCTTTGGTTCGATCGGCCGCGGAACGCTCCCCCTCATTGAACGCCATTTCAAGTTCGACAAGTCGCGCATGGTGATTATCGATCCCAGCGACGAAAACCGAAAACTCGCGGATGAGCGTGGCATCAAATTCATCCAGGAGGCGGTAACCAAGGACAATTTCAAGGCGCTTTTGACGCCGCTGCTGACCAATGGCGGTGGCCAGGGCTTCTGTGTCAACCTCTCGGTCGACACCGGTTCCGTGGAGCTCATGCATCTGTGCCGCAAGCTCGGCACGCTCTACGTCGACACCGTCATCGAGCCGTGGCTCGGCTTCTACTTCGACAACAGCGCCGACAATGGCGAGCGCACCAACTACGCGCTGCGCGAGACGCTGCTTGAAGAGCGGCGCAAGCACCCGGGCGGAACGACAGCCGTTTCGACCTGCGGCGCCAATCCCGGCATGGTCTCGTGGTTCGTCAAGCAGGCGCTGGTCAACCTGTCCAGGGATCTCGGCCTCGACTTCGAGGAACCGGCAACCAACGACCGTGACGGTTGGGCCGCGCTGATGAAGAAGGCCGGCGTCAAGGGCATCCACATCGCCGAGCGCGACACCCAGCGCACCAAGAATCCCAAGCCGATGAACGTGTTCTGGAACACCTGGTCGGTCGAAGGCTTCATTTCGGAAGGTTTGCAGCCGGCAGAGCTCGGCTGGGGCACCCACGAGACCTGGAAGCCCAAGAACGCCAAGAAGTTCAAGAAGGGCTCCAAGGCTGCGATCTATCTCGAGCAGCCCGGCGCCAACACCCGCGTGCGCACCTGGTGCCCGACACCCGGCCCGCAGTACGGCTTCCTGGTCACCCACAACGAGGCGATCTCGATCTCCGACTTCTTCACCGTGCGCTCGAAGAAGGGCAAGGTGACCTACCGCCCGACCTGCCACTACGCCTACCATCCCTGCAACGACGCGGTGCTGTCGCTGCACGAGATGTTCGGCGCAGCCGGCAAGGCACAGCCCGTCCATCACGTGCTTGACGAAAACGAACTTGTCGACGGCTCGGACGAACTCGGCGTGCTGCTCTATGGCCACGACAAGAATGCCTACTGGTACGGCTCGCAGCTGACGCTCGAACAGGCGCGCAAGCTTGCGCCTTACCAGAATGCCACTGGCCTGCAGGTCTCGTCAGCCGTGCTCGCCGGCATGGTTTGGGCGCTCGAAAACCCGGAAGCCGGCATCGTCGAAGCCGATGAGGTCGACTACAAGCGTTGCCTCGACGTGCAGAAGCAGTATCTCGGACCGGTCAACGGCTACTACACCGACTGGACGCCGCTTGAAGGCCGCCCCGGCCTGTTCGAGGAGGATCTCGACAAGGAAGACCCCTGGCAGTTCCGCAACATCCTGGTGCGCTGAACGCGTTACCGGAAAACGAAAAGGGCGCCGCGAGGCGCCCTTTTTGCTTGCTCGCGGAGGTGGAGCTACTTGCGCAGCTCGGCCTCGATGTCGTCGAGCGCCTTGTCCTTGCCGATGCCGGTCAGGAAGGCGAGCCCCTTGATGACTGGGACAGTCACCGACGCCGAAATGGGTGTGGTCGACACGATGAGGTCGACATTGTCGGCGAGGCTCGGCACTTCGGTCGCCTTGCACTGCATGGCGTTGAAGATCAGCCCGCGCGATTTCATGGCTTCGGTGACGGTAGCGTTGACTGCCGTCGAGGTGGCGACGCCGGTGCCACAGGCAAAGAGAACGGTCTTCTGTTTGGCCATCGAGTAAATCCCTTCCTATGGCTAGCCGAGCACTGCGCCGATGTCTTCGATCGACCTGGCGTTGCTGAGGCTGGCAAGCGCCGCCTCGCTCTGGATGGTGTCCATGATTTCCTGAAGCATATCTATCTGCTTGTCCTTGTCGTTGATGGCAAGCAGGAACACGTAGCCGACAGGCACCGCCTCGTCAGGATCTTCCATGTTGGCGAAGTCCACCGGCTTTCGCAGCACGGCCAGCGCGATACCCGGTTTCAGGACATGCTCCGGGTCGGTGTGCGGAATGGCGACATTGAGGGCGTAGCCGAGCGGCAGGCCGGTCGGCATCGTCGCCTCGCGCTTTACCACGGCGCCCGCATAGGACGGCCGGACATAGCCGAGCGCCTCGAGCTTGCCGGCAAGCAGGCGGATGACCGCTTCGTTGTCTTGTGCCTCGACCCCCAGGGCAATGGCTTGGGGATCGAGAAAGTTCATCAGGGCTCGCGCCATTCAACTACTCCAGTGTCCGAAACCGGCGGCACGCGCCGCCGGTCCGGGTTTTCGATGTCAGGCGTGTGCCGAAGCCTTGGCGCGGACGGCAGGGGCTGCCTGCTCGGCTTCATCCTCGGCGCCCGCCGCACGCTCCCATGCCGCGCTGTTGCGGCGGTAGAGGACGAACAGCAGAGCAATCACCGCCGCGAGCAGAACCAGGCCGGCGATGGCGAGGCCCTGGATCGCTTCGATGATCACGTAAGGGATCCACAGGAAGCCGTCGACGACAGAGGTGATCTGCACCGCATTGGCCGGCATCTGGAAGCCCGACGAGACGGCAGCACTTGTGAACAGCGGCGCCAGCGCGTTTGCAACATAGAAGCCGAGCGCCAGCGTGACGGTGCCGACGATGACCATGCGGAAGACGTTGCCCTTGAGCAGCGGCGCGGTCATGGCGACAATGAACGGAATGACTGCAAGATCGGCGAACAGGATGACGCGGTTGCCGGGCAGGATGACCGACAGCACGATGGCGATCGGTACCAGGATCAGCGACGACGAGATGGCGGCGGGGTGACCGATCAGGATCGCCGAGTCGAGGCCGACGAGCAGCTCACGGTCACCGGTGCGCTTGCGGACGAATTCCTGGGCGGCGTCCGAAACTGGCAGCAGGCCTTCCATCAGCACCTTCACCATACGCGGCAGAAGCAGCATCACAGCAGCCAGCGTCATGCCCGTCGTCAGCACCTTGGACAGCACGGTGCCGAAATCGCCGGCGTTGTAGTAGGCGATCACACCAAGCACGAGGCCGATGATCAGGCCGAGCACGACCGGCTCGCCGAAGACGCCGAAGCGCTTCTCGATGGTCTCGGTCGAGATGTTGATCCTGTTGATGCCGGGAATGCGGTTCATGATCCAGTTCAGCACGATGGCGATGGGCAGGATCTGCGCCGAGGCCAGATGCGGCACCGACACACCTGGAATGCCGTAGAACTGCTGCACCGCGCGTGCCGACCAGTCGGCGAACAGCAGCGCAAGCGCTGCGACGAGCGCTGCGACCGCCAGGCCGTAGCCGAGGCTGCCGGTAGCGGCGGTGGCCAGCGAACCGACGAAGGCAAAGTGCCAGAAATTCCAGACGTCGACGTTGAGCGTGCGCGTCAGTCGCAAAAGCAGCAGCGCGATGTTGACGGCAATACCGATCGGAATGACCCACAGGCCGACCGACGAGCCGAAGGCAATGGCGGCAGCCGACGGCCAGCCGACATCGACGATGTCGCGCTGGATGCCGGTGTTGGTGACGATCGCCTTGGCGACGTCGCCGATCGAGCCGAGCATCAGCCCGAGCACCAGGTTGATGCCGATGAAGGCGACACCGATGGTGATGGCGGCGCGGAACGCCTTGCCCACCTTGGCGCCGAGAACCACAGCGATGATGAAAATGACGATGGGCAACAGTACCGTTGCTCCAAGCGTGTCCACGGCCGCTTTCAGGCCGGTCAGAAACGAATCCATATTGCCTCCCCAAGGCGTCTAAGTTGCTCCAGGCACATCCCTTGCCCAGAACATTTGTGTTTTACGGTATACGAAAGTTGCATCGTTTACAAAAACTGTCAATCTACCCATGCGGTCCCGACGGCCCAACGGGCGGGCAAATCGGCCACAGTCGCGGTCAATTCGCAATTGCCCGACCGACGATGTCGACCGGCAAAGCCTTGCCTTTAAAGCAAAATCGGGCGATTGAAGGCTGCGGACTGAGGAGAGGATTCTTTCATGACGACTTCGCGCAAAATTGCTTCGGCCGGAGTGCTTGCCTTGCTTGCGGCCGCCATTGCCGGCTGCTCGACCAGCGGCGGCGGATCTTCGGGCGGCGGTGGCATGAGGCCAGCGCCGACGGGTGTGGAAGGTGCCTGGCTCGACGCCAAGGGCACTGGGCTCTCCACCTTTGCCGCCGGCTCGTTCCAGACGGTCGCGACCGACACCGGCCAGAAGCTCTCGGATGGTACCTACATCCTGACTGGCGCCAACTCGGTCCAGATCAACGGCACGTCGCTGATCCGCCAGTCGCCGATCAGCTTCAACTGCCTGCTGATCTCGGCCAACCAGCTCAACTGCACCAGCTCGGCCGGCCAGCAATTCACCCTGACCCGGCGTACCGCCTGACGGCATTCCGGGCCCGCTTCGGCGGGCACGGCATCTCCTTTCAGGCTTCCGGCGCTGCCTGAAGCCATGACCGGCAAGTAAGCCGGCTTTTCGTTTCCGATTCTCCCTTGCATCCGAAAATTCGGAATGTGAACATGGCGCCAAGGAATGTGTAACATTCCGGTCAAGCGAAGACGCTAAACGTCTCGCGGGGGTCATTCGGGAGATTTCATCATGAAGAGATTGGCTGCCATTGCGGCTTTGTCGGCCTCGGCATTCGGCTATTCCGCCGCGCCGTCATTCGCCGACTATACGTTGACCATCATGCATATCAATGACTGGCACAGCCGCATTGAGAGCAACAACAAGTTTGAATCGACCTGCTCCGCCGAAGAAGAGGGCAAAGGCGAGTGCATCGGCGGTGCCGCGCGCCTGGTCACGGCGATTGCCGAACAGCGCAAGAAGCTCGAAGGCCAGAACGTTCTCTTGCTCAATGGCGGTGACAACTTTCAGGGCTCTTTGTTCTACACCACCTACAAGGGTGCGGTTGAAGCCGAATTCCTCAACCAGATGAAATTCGACGCCATGACCGTGGGCAACCACGAGTTCGACGACGGCGAAGAAGCACTGGTGCCTTTCCTCGAGAAGATCCAGTTCCCGGTTCTCTCGGCCAACGTCCACCCGAATGCCCAGTCCAAGGTCGGCGACCGCATCAAGCCGTCACTGGTGCTCGAAGTCGGCGGCCAGAAGATAGGCATCATCGGCGCCGTCACCACCGACACCCCGGAAGTCGCCTCGCCCGGCCCGAACATCGCCATCGAGGACGACATCAAGACGATCACCGCCGAAGTCGAGAAGCTGAAAGCCGAGGGCGTCAACAAGATCATCGCGCTGACCCATGTCGGCTATCCCCGCGACAAGGAACTGATTGCCAAGATCCCCGGCGTCGACGTTGTCGTCGGCGGCCACTCGCATTCTCTGTTGTCGAACACCGACGCCAAGGCCGAGGGCCCCTACCCGACGATGATCGACAACCCCGAGGGCTACAAGGTTCCGGTCACCCAGGCCGCGTCCTACTCCAAGTATCTCGGCGAGTTCACCGTCACCTTCGACGACAACGGCGTGGTCAAGGAAGCCAAGGGCGACCCGATCTATCTCGACAATTCGGTCAAGCCGGACGAGGCGGTTCTTGCCCGCATCAAGGAACTCGGCGCGCCGATCGAGGAGCTGAAGAACAAGGAAGTCGCCGAGAGCACCGACCTGATCGACGGCAGCCGCGACAATTGCCGCGCCCGCGAATGCGCGATGGGCAACCTGATCGCCGACGCCATCCTCGACCGGGTCAAGGACCAGGGCGTCACCATCGTCTTCCAGAACGGCGGCGGCATCCGCGCCTCGATCGACAAGGGCGTAGTGACAATGGGCGAAGTGCTCACCGTCCTGCCGTTCCAGAACACGCTCGCCACCTTCCAGCTCTCCGGCAAGGACATCGTCGCCTCGCTTGAAGCAGGCGTCAGCGAGATCGAGGAAGGCAAGGGCAAGTTCCCGCAGGTCGCGGGCCTGAAATATTCCTTCGACAAGTCGGTCGCCGCCAACGCCGGCCGCATTAAGTCGGTCGAGGTGATGGACGGCGGCGCCTGGAAGCCGATCGACGAAGCCAAGGTCTACACTGTCGCGACCAACAACTACGTCCGCCAGGGTGGCGACGGCTACAAGCTGTTCGCCGCGAACGCCACCAATGCCTACGACTATGGTCCGAGCCTCGAACAGGTCGTTGCCGACTATCTCGGCAAGAACCGTCCGTTCACGCCGAAGCTCGACGGCCGCATCACCGAGATCGCCGCGACCGTTGCCGCAGCGCCTGCTGCCGAGCCGGCAAAGCCGGCTGAAGCCGCCCCCGCGGCAACGACCGAAGCCGCACCGGCAACGCCTGCGCTGCCGAGCGCCTCGGGCGAGATCGCCGGCACACCGCCGACAGTCGAGCCAGCCAAGCCTGCCGAGGCAACTGCACCCGCTGCGGCGTCACCGGCTGCCGCCGGCAAGTCGCACACCATTGCCCGCGGCGACACCTTCTGGGATCTGGCCAAAACCTATCTCGGTGACGCGACCAAGTGGCAGGCGATTGCCGCGGCCAACCCGGACGCCAAGGCCGAGGACCTGCATATCGGCGGAACGCTTTCGATCCCGTCGGCAAACTGAACAGGGCTACTTGCCTGAGCAAACCCGCCCGGCATGCCGGGCGGGTTTTTACATTCCGGGCAGGAGAATCGGGCAATAGGGCAGTACGCAATAAGGTACTGGGGCGACAAAACCCTACTCCCCAGCTGCCCTGTTGCCCTATTCCCTTGCAGGGTGCGGCCAGACGCGACATTGAATGCCCACCCCATTCAATTAGGTATCCCGCCTAACGGAGACACCGAATGAACCTGACGACCACAATCGACGAGACATCGGCCAAGGCACTGGGGGCGTTTCCAAACGGTCATCCGGCGGTGCGCAAGGGCAAGGTCGGCGTTCTCCTGGTCAATCTCGGCACGCCCGACGGCACCGACAAGAAGTCGATGTGGCGCTATCTCCGCGAATTCCTGTCCGACCCGCGCGTCATCGAGATGCCCAGGGTGCTTTGGTATCCCATCCTCTACGGCATCGTTCTCAACACACGGCCGAAGAAGTCGGGCGAGAACTACAAGAAGATCTGGAACACCGATCGCGATGAGTCGCCGTTGCGCACCTACACCCGCGCCCAGGGCGAGAAGCTGGCAGAAGCGCTCAGCGACCTGCCTGACGTCGTTGTCGACTGGGCCATGCGCTATGGCAACCCGTCGACCGAGAGCGTCGTCAAGAAGCTGATCGCTCAGGGTTGTGACCGCATCGTCATGTTCCCGCTCTATCCGCAGTTTTCGGCAACGACGACGGCGACCGCCAGCGACCAGCTGTTCCGCGCGCTGATGAAGATCCGCGCCATGCCGTCGATCCGCACGGTTCCCGCCTATTATGACGAGCCGGTCTATATCGAAGCGCTGGCCCGCTCGATCGAGCAGCACCTGGCCAAGCTCGACTTCGAACCGGAGGTCATCCTCGCCTCCTATCACGGCATCCCGAAGCCCTATTTCGAGAGGGGCGACCCCTATCACTGCCATTGCGTGAAGACGACGCGGCTGCTGCGCGAGCGCCTGGCGATGAGCGACAAGAAGCTGATGACCACCTTCCAGTCGCGCTTCGGTGCGCAGGAATGGCTGCAGCCTTACACCGACAAGACCGTCGAGCGGCTGGCCAAGGAGGGCGTCAAGTCGATCGCCATCGTCAACCCCGGCTTCTCGTCCGACTGCATCGAGACGCTGGAGGAGATCGCCGGCGAAAACGCCGAGATCTTCCACCACGCCGGCGGCAAGAATTTTTCCCACATCCCTTGCCTCAACGACAGCCCGGAAGGCATGGCGGTGATCGAGACGATCACGCGTCGCGAGCTCATGGGCTGGGTCTAACCGCCGGCGGCGGAACCTCCACCGGCGCGCGGCGTTGACCACGGGCCAGGGAGATCCGCCCGTCTATGACCCGCAAGCTCGACCTCAGGACCGGACGGCCCGTCTGGTACGCCTACCGCGCACCGTCCGTTCCGACAGGCCGGCTCACCCGCGACATCAGGACCGACGTAGCCATCGTCGGCATGGGCATCAGCGGCGCATTGATCGCCGAAGCCCTGACCGATGCTGGCCATGCTGTCGTCTGCATCGACAGGCGCGGACCACTCCTCGGCTCGACTGCCGCGACCACCGCGCTCGTCCAGTTCGAGATCGATCAACCGCTGTCGAAACTCGCCCGCAGCATCGGCCGTGAACAGGCCGAACGTGCCTGGCGACGTTCGCGTCTTGCGGTGTTGAACCTCAGGACGCGCGTCGGCGAACTTGGCATCCGTTGCAACATGGAAACCAGGTCTTCGCTCTATCTTGCCGGCGATGTTCTGGATGCGCCGGCATTGCGCGACGAGGCAGAAGCCCGGCGCCTTGCCGGCATTCACGCCACCTATCTTGCCGCATCCGAACTGCAAGACCAGTGCGGCATCCGACGCCAGGGCGCCATCCTGAGCCACGACAATCTGGCACTCGACCCGAGAAAGCTGACCGCCGGGCTGTTGCACAGGGCGCTGGAGTGCAAGGCACGCTTCTACGCCCCCGTCGAGGCTGTCTCCATCCAGACCGGACGCGAAGAGGCGGTGGTGGTGACGGCGGAAGGCCCGACGATTACGGCCGGCCATGTCGTGCTGGCGACCGGCTACGAACTCGTCGCCAACCTGATACCCGCCACCGACCACAAGATCATCTCGACCTGGGCGATCGCAACAAAACCACAAAGGCAGGCGCTTTGGCCGGGCAGGCATCTGATCTGGGAGGCCTCCGACCCCTATCTTTACTTGCGCGCGACGACGGACGGTCGGGTGATCTGTGGCGGCGAGGACGAGGATTTCGCCGATGAGGTTCGGCGCGACGCGCTGATCGCCGAAAAATCGGATCGCATTTCGGCGAAGCTGAAGCGGCTTTTCCCGCGACTCGATGCCAAACCGGCATTCGCCTGGGCCGGTTCGTTCGGGACCACGCCGACCGGCCTGCCCTGTATCGGCACCATCCCCGGCCACCCGCGCATCCATGCAACCATGGGTTATGGCGGCAACGGCATCACCTATTCACGCATCGCGGCGGAGATCGTCAGCGCCGGCATTTCCGGCCACCGGGATGCCGACGCCGACCTGTTCGACTTCCCACGCTAAGCCGGACGACATTTCCGGCTTGCTGTGTTGTATCGCCGCTGAAACGCCCTTAAGTCTTCAACGCATGTGGCGCGACTTGTGAATCGCGCACTCAACTTGCGGGGGAGTTTCGCATGGGCTTCAGCGGCTTCGATATCGTCATCCCGGTACTTGTCGTTCTCGTGCTCCTGGTGCTGTTCGCCGGCATCAAGACGATTCCCCAAGGTTACAACTACACTGTCGAGCGTTTCGGTCGTTACACCCGGACGCTGACGCCCGGCCTCAACCTGATCATCCCCTTCATCGACCGCATCGGCGCCAAGATGAACATGATGGAGCAGGTGCTCGACGTGCCGACGCAAGAGATCATCACCAAGGACAATGCGATGGTCGCCGTCGACGGCGTTGCTTTTTATCAGGTGTTGAACGCGCCGCAGGCGGCCTATCAGGTCGCCGGCCTGCAGAACGCCATTCTCAACCTGACCATGACCAACATCCGCACCGTGATGGGTTCGATGGATCTCGACGAGCTGCTGTCGAACCGCGACGCCATCAACGAGCGCCTGCTGCGCGTCGTCGACGAAGCGGCACACCCCTGGGGCATCAAGATCACCCGCGTCGAGATCAAGGACATCAATCCGCCGGCGAATCTGATCGAATCGATGGGTCGCCAGATGATGGCCGAACGCAACAAGCGCGCCCAGATTCTCGAAGCCGAGGGCATGAAGCAGGCGCAGGTTCTGGAAGCAGAGGGCCGCAAGGAAGCCGCCTTCCGCGACGCCGAGGCGCGTGAACGCTCCGCCGAGGCCGAGGCACGCGCTACCCAGGTGGTTTCGGAAGCCATCGCCAAGGGCGACGTCCAGGCGATCAACTACTTCGTCGCGCTGAAGTACACCGAGGCGCTGGCCAAGGTTGGAACAGCCAACAACAGCAAGCTTGTCCTGATGCCGATGGAGGCGTCGTCGCTGATCGGCACACTTGGCGGTATCGGTGAGATCGCCAAGGAAGTCTTCCGCGACGGCGGCACGGCAGGCGGGCAGCGCCAGGCCTCCCGTCCGCCGAGGATTCCGCCCGAACAGGGCTGAGCCTCTGACCGGACGAGGTGAATTGAGGAACCGCACATGATCGCCAGCATCGTTGCCGAACTCGGTCCCTGGAACTGGATGCTGCTCGGCTTCATCCTGCTGTGTCTGGAAATCTTTGCGCCGGGCGTATTCCTGCTGTGGATCGGCATCGCCGCGCTGATCGTCGGCTCGGCGTCGCTGCTGCTCTGGGACGCGGCGTTCTGGACCTGGCAGGTGCAGGTCCTGATTTTCCTGGTGCTCTCGCTTGCCTCCGCCTATGTCGGCAAGAAGCTCGTTCGCGACCGCGAACAGGCATCCGACCAGCCCCTTCTGAACAATCGTGGCGCCCAGATGATCGGCCGCACGGCAACGCTGGCCGAACCGATCAGGGAAGGCCGGGGCCGCATCAAGCTCGGCGACACGACTTGGCGGGTCTCCGGCCCCGATTTGCCCGTCGGCGCGCAGGTGCGTGTCATAGGCGCTGCCGACACCGATCTGGAACTGGTGGTGGAGCCGGTCTGAGGCAAGCTCTCCTGATCGCTTGAGCGGCACCTCGCCCGCCCCCTGGAGCATCCCTTTGACTTGACCACATGACCACGCTCAATTATTAGATTGATCAATCTAATAATAAATGAGAGCGCGGATGCGCAAGGTCGACCCAGAAAAGTTCGAGGCAAAAAAGCAGCAGATCCTGACTGCGGCGATCACCTGTTTTACCCGGAAAGGTTTTCACGGCACCTCGACCGCGGAAATCTGCGCCGAAGCAGGCATGAGCCCCGGCAACCTGTTCCATTACTATCCGACCAAGCACGCAATCATCGCGGCAATCGTCGAGCAGGATCGCCGCGAGACGGCGGCCTATTTCGCACAGATCGACAACAGCCAGGACCTGTTCGGCGAGATCCTCAAATTCATGGACGTCGTGCTCGAACTGGCCGCCGACCCGGCCTATTCGAGCCTCGCACTCGAAATCGCGGCGGAGGCGATGCGCGACCAGCAGATCGCAGCCCTCGTCACGGCCCATGACGCCGAAATGCGCACAGCACTCGCCCTGATCCTGCGCGATGCCGCCGCGCGCGGCGAGATCGGGCCGGGGCTCGATCCTGCCGACGGCGCCCAATGGATCTCCGCGCTCATCGACGGCGTGTTCGGCCGCGTCGCCGTCGACCCCGGCTTCAAGCCGCTCGAGCAAAAGAAAACATTGCATCTGCTGTTGACCCGCTTTCTCAGGCCGGGAGCAACGACATAGGCGAGACAGACGGGCACAGGCCGGCAAGGCTTGCCCCGGAAATCCTGGAAACCAGAACCAGCAAAGGATGCTGCGGCTCGCAGCGAAACTGTCATGAACACCTTGCGCCTTGCCAGGACACGCGCCCCGTTTGCCGGGCTGCAGCTGGCCAGTATCTTCTTCAGCCTGGGCAATGCAATCACCGCCATCGTCTATCCCTGGCTGGTCTACGACCTCACCGGCAGCGCCAGTTGGATGGGCATCGTCGCCTTCGTGACACTCGCTCCGGCTATTCTCGGCAGTGCGTTTGGCGGCCCTGTCGCCGAAAGACTCGGCATCCGCCAGACCGCCATGATCGCTGTCGGGCTCGGCTGCGCAGCGTCGATTGCCGCCGCCCTGCTCTACGGCTTCGGCATGCTGACCATCGGTGCACTCGTCGCGCTTGCCTTGCTCGGCGCCATATTCGACGGCCCCGGCAGCGTCGCGATCGAATCCCGCGTTCCCGAAATCGCGCGTCTGGCGCGCATGCCGCTGCTGCGCGCCAATGCCATCGACGACCTTGTCGACAACGGCGCTGCCATCGTCGGGCCGGCGATCGCTGCCTTGCTGGTGGCGATCGTCGAGACCTCTACGCTGTTGTGGATCATCGCCGCACTCAACATCGTGACCGCATTGATGACCGCGCTCAGCCTGCCCCAGTTCCGCCTGCGGCAGATGTCCTCAACCGCGTCCACTGAACTGGCTGGCGCGATGCGCATCATCTTCGGATCGGTCCGCCTGCGGACGGCCCTGCTGCTGGCAAGCCTTGGCACCGGCACCTTCGTCGCACTCGAAAATGTTGCCCTGCCGGCAATTCTGCGCGCCGAAGGGCAGTCGGCTTCGACATTGGGACTCTATCTCACCGCCGCCGCGGCCGGTGCGATAGCGGTCAACCTTGCAATGGCCGTAATCGGCGGTCGGCCCGCCTTGCGCAGTGTCTTCGTTGCCGCCTTCGTCGGCCTGGCCGCCGGCGTCATCATGCTCGTGATCGACCGCGCGGTGCCCACGCTGATTGCATCAGGTGCAGTTCTCGGCATCGCCGCCGGCCCGCTCTCGCCTGTTTTCACCACCCTGTTGCAGACCAGTGCGCCGAAGAACCTGCGCGCCCATGTCATCGGCGCATCGATCGGAATGATCCTCGTCACGGCCCCGCTTGCCGCTCTCGTTGTCGGTGCCGCGCTGGATCTGTTCGGCCCGACAGCTGTTCTATCGGCATGCGCGGCCATGCTTGCCGCCTGCGCGGTCATCGGCGCGCTCGCCCTCGGTCCGGACGAAGCTGAGTAGGGGGCCGTCAGGCAGTTGGCAGCAGGGCGCCGGTCAGGCGGCGCCAACCCGGAGCAGATCGTGGAAGTGGATGATGCCGACAGGCTTGTCGCCTTCGACCACCGGGATGGCGCTGATGTTGTGCTCGTTGAGCATTGCCGTCGCAGTGCCCGCCAGCATCTGCGGCGGTACCGTCTTGGGCTGTCGGGTCATGATGTCCTCGACATTGGTCTCGGCGAGATTTCGATCGAGATTGCGCGCCAGGTCACCGTCGGTGACGATGCCGGCCAGCCGGCCCTGCTCGTCGACGACAACGACGCAACCGAAACGCTTCTTGGACAGTGTCTTTACTGCCTCCGGCATCTTGGTGCCGACGGCGACGATCGGCATTTCCTCGCCCTTGTGCATCAGGTCGCCGACCGGCATCAGGCTCGCGCCGAGCTGGCCGCCGGGATGGAAGGTGCGGAAATGATCGGCAGTGAAGCCGCGCGCCTCGAGCAAAGCTACGGCCAGCGCGTCGCCGACGACGAGTTGCAGCAGCGTCGACGTCGTCGGCGCAAGACCGTGCGGACAGGCTTCCGGCGCCCGGGGCAATGACAGGACGACGTCGGCCTGACGCGCCAAGGCGGACGTATCGCCGGCCGTCAGCGCAATCAGCGGGATCGAAAAGCGCCTCGAATAGGCAACGATACCCTTGAGCTCTGCTGTTTCACCCGACCAGGAGAGTGCGACGATCGCGTCTTCCCTGGTGATCATGCCGAGATCGCCGTGAATGGCTTCCGAAGGATGGACGAAATAGGCCGGAGTCCCGGTGGAGGCCAAGGTCGCCGCCAGCTTGGAGCCGATATGCCCACTTTTGCCGACGCCGGTGATGATCGCCCGGCCGCTGAGCTGGCCCAGGATCGAGACAGCCCTGGCGAATGGCTCGGCGAGCGGGCCTTCAAGCGCTGCGACAAGCGCGGCGATGCCGGCCTGCTCGATGGTGACGGTGCGGAGCGCGGAGGCGATCGACGCCTGCCCGTCCGGCTCTTTTTTCAGCGATCCAGCGTGCATGGCGCATGCGTTAGCGCGTCGGCGTGCGGCTGTCCATGATTATCCGCCCAAAACGAGGCCTCTCAGGGCGTGCGGGAAACGCTCCGTTAACCATGGCGATTTACCAGTTGGTAAGTGCGACGCCCTTGCGTCGGCGAAGCAGTGGGAAAGATGGCGCAGATCAGGCCGGAGCAACGGACACAGACCACGGCACTCCGCATCTTGCTGGCGACGGCAAGCGTGGCGACGTTGCTGTGCGCCGCACCGCTGCATGCCCAGGAAACCGCCTTGCGCGGACCGGTCAGCGAAGACGACATCAACAACACCCTGCGGCTTTACAAAAGGCGCCCTGCGGCCGAGCAGGCGCAGGACCAGGCACCGGCCTACCAGCCGGTCAGCCCCGGCGCGATTCCAACCCAGGCTGACGCTGAGGCCACCGATTTGTTCAGCGAACCGCCCAACGCCGACGGCACATCGGCCGGCTCCTTGCCATCCGCCCGTCCGCCCACGACCGCGCGCCAGCGCGCCCGCGAGGCACGCGAGCGGCTGGCCGGCACCGCCGCGCCGACGGCTGCCGAGCGGCCAGCAGTGCCGGCAGCCGACGAAGAGCTGACCACCGGCACCGTGCGCCAGGGCACCGTCGATTCCGAAACGGAGATCGAGAACGGACCCGAAGCCGAGCGCCAGCGCGCCATCGAAGGCCGCAGGCCTCAGCCGGATGCGAACCCGTTCGAGCCGACTGGCATCCGTTTCGGCACCTTCGTTCTGAAGCCGAGCCTTGAACAGGGCGTCACCGCGACGTCGAATGCGGATTCCAGCTTTAACGGAAAGTCGGCCGTTCTGTCCGAGACGACTCTCAGGCTGAACGCCGCGTCCGATTGGGAGAGCCATTCGGCGACCATCGACGCCTATGGCAACTACCGAAAATCCATCTCCGGCCAGGAGGTCAAGGATCTCAGCGGCGGCATCGACGGGCGGCTGCAGCTCGATCTCGCCGACGACATGCGCGCATTGGCGCGGCTCGGCTACAGCATGCGCCCGGAATCGACGTCGTCGCCCGTGGTCATCTCCGGCACCGCCGAGCGGCCGACCCTGCACACGCTGAACGGCGCGCTGGGTGTCGAAAAGGCCGTCGGCAAGTTCCGCTTCGGAGTGACCGGCGAAGCTGTCGACGAAAGCTACAGCGACGCCGAACTGACCGACGGCACCACGCTCTCACAGAAGGACCGCGACTCCAGGCTCTATACCGGCAAGGTCCGCGTCGGCTACGAGGTCTCACCGGCGTTGACGCCCTTTGGCGAGGTCGAATTCGGCCGCCGGGTCTATGACCTGCGCTTCGACACCGCCGGTTTCGAGCGCTCGTCCAAGCGTACCGGCGCCCGCGCCGGCGTCGAGATCGACATGGGCGAAAAATTCGGCGGCGAGATTTCGGCCGGCTGGATTTCGGAGGATTTCGACGACGACCGGCTGAAGACGGTTTCCGCCGCGACGATTGCCGCTGATCTCAGATGGTCGCCGATGCGCGGCACGATCGTCGGCCTGACCGGCGAAACCCTGGTCGAAGGTTCGACCACTGCCGGCGACAGCGGTTCGGTGCTCTACAACGGCCGCCTCAGCGTCGAACGGCAGATCCGTTCCAACCTGACTGCATTCCTCGCCGGCGGCGTCGGCTACCGCGACTATGCCAGCTCGAACGACCACGAGCTGAGGCTCAGCGCCGAAGCGGGCCTGACCTGGTGGCTCAACCGCTACGCCGGCCTGACCGGCAAGCTGCGCCATGAGACCTTCGACAGCACCTTGCCGTTCCGCGACGCCAAGACCAACAGCGTCTTCGTCGGGTTGAAAATCCAGCGCTAACCTGCTTGGGGCAAACCGCCGATCGCGGCGGCTGCGGCCCTCAAGGCCGTCTCCCCCTGCCCCGCATAGACCTCGCTCATGATCAGCTCGGCAAGCGGCAGACGGCATCCCCAGCCATGGCGCTCGAGATCGGGCTTGTCGGCGAATTCGCTGACGTGGCCGACGCAGAGATAGGCCACCGGCACGACGTGATCGGGAATGCCTAGCAACTGCTTCAGCGCCTCGCGATCGAGGATGCTGACCCAGCCGACGCCTATGCCCTCGGCACGCGCGGCGAGCCAGAAATTCTGAACTGCGCAGACGGTGCTGAAGAGGTCCATCTCGGGATTGTGCCATCGCCCGAGCGGAGAGTTTGCCGAACGGCTGCGGTCGCAGGTGATGACCAGGTTGAGCGGGCTTTCGCAGATGCCTTCGAGCTTGAGCTTGCGGTACAGCTCCCGCCGCTCCTCGGCGATCTCAGGCAGTTCCTGCTGCCGCGCCGCAAAGAACAGGTCGCGGACCCGCTCGCGTCGTTCGCGATCTCTGATGACGATGAAGTTCCACGGCTGCATGAAGCCGACCGACGGCGCGTGATGGGCAGCCAGCAGCAGCCGCGCCAGCACATCGTCGTCGATCGGATCAGGCAGAAAATGGCTGCGAACGTCGCGGCGCGTGAAGATGGCGCGGTAAACGGCATCCTGTGCGGCGATATCGAAACAGCCTGAAGCGGCCTTCAACTGGTCAGCAAGCATCGCATATCCCCTGGCGAGCATGTCGGTTCCCTCCGCCTGACCATGCGGAGGTCGATGTCTGCCGGGCCGGTCTTCTGGCTCGAGTTCAACCCGTCTGCGGCGCCTTCCCGTTGGATGAACAGTGGCCTCTGCCGATACGGTCCCTCTTACAGCGTTGGGCACGCCACGGATTTGCACCGTGTTCCCGATTCTCCCGCATCGCTGCGGGCACCTGGCAGGGTATTTCTAGCGGCAGCAGCGGCCGAAAGCCATCGCACCGTGCGTCCAATCCTGACGCACAGGCGACATGTGGCTTATTTGCCCAGCTTGATCTCGCCGAGCAGCCCTTCGATGACGCCGGCCATGCTCCTGCTGAGATCGGAGCGCGACAAGGCAAAGGCAACGTTGGCTTCGACGAAACCTTCCGGCGAGCCGCAGTCGAAGGTGCGGCCGCGATAATGATAGCCGTAGAAGGACTGCATCTTCTCGAGCTTGAGCATGGCGTCGGTCAGCTGGATCTCGTCGCCAGCGCCACGCTCCTGGCTTGCCAGGATCTTGAAAATCTCCGGCTGCAGAATGTAGCGGCCATTGATGAACAGGTTCGAGGGTGCCGTGCCCTGCTTGGGCTTTTCCACCATGCCCTCGATCTCGAAGCCGGTGTGAACCGACTTGCCCTTGCCGACGATGCCGTATTTGTGCGCCTCGGCCGGGTCGCATTCCTGGACGGCGATGATGTTGTTGCCGGTTTCGGCATAGAGCTCGACCATCTCGCGCATGCAGCTCTTTTCCGACTGCATGATCATGTCGGGCAACAGCAGCGCGAAGGGCTCGTCGCCGACCAGCTCGCGCGCACACCACACTGCGTGGCCAAGGCCGAGCGGTACCTGCTGTCGCGTGAACGAGGTCTGGCCCGGGGCCGGCTGCAACCGCTGCAGGCGCTCCAGTTGCTCGGTCTTGCCGCGCTGGGCCAGCGTATCATAAAGTTCGAACTGGACGTCGAAATGGTCTTCGATGACCGCCTTGTTGCGGCCGGTGACAAAGATGAAATGTTCGATGCCCGCTTCGCGCGCCTCGTCGACCACGTACTGGATCACAGGGCGATCGACCACAGTCAGCATTTCCTTGGGGATAGACTTGGTGGCAGGCAGAAAACGCGTGCCAAGGCCCGCGACCGGAAAAACTGCCTTGCGAACTCTTTTCATTGCGTGGTCGTCCGATAGAGGGATGTATCGGACGCCAACTTTGCCACGCCCGAATTGATGAATACTGAATGCGTTCACATATTCAGCGACAGCGGGCAAGACCATTGATCACGCGATCTTGATTGTCCGAACAGCTAGGTGGACAATCCCTCAACCCGCTTTTCGTTCCCCAACGGGTCTATGGTAAACTGATTGATAACCGGCATCGGCGATGAATCGTGTTTCTGATCTCTCCAAGGAGGAAAGAATGCCCCTTCGCAAGACCGCCAAAGGCCTCCTGAGCGCCGCTGCCCTTTCGCTGGCATTGATGCTTCCGGCCGGCCCGGCGGCCGCCGAAGCCGGTTTCCAGCGCTGGGTGGCGAGCTTCCGCTCCGTCGCCGCAGACAACGGGATTTCCGGTTCGACCTATGACCGCGCCTTTCGTGGCGTGACCTCGGCCGACCCCGAAGTACTTGAAAAGGCCCGCTTTCAGCCCGAATTCACCGCGCCCGTCTGGGACTATTTCGACAATCGCGTCCATGACCAGTCAATTGCTGTCGGTCGCGAGATGGCGCGCAAGTGGAAACCTTGGCTCGACCGCATCGAGGCCAAGTATGGCGTCGACCGCTACATCCTGCTCGCCATCTGGTCGATGGAATCGAACTACGGCGAGATTCTCAAGAACGACAAGGTGATGCGCAATGTCGTGCGCTCGCTGGCGACGCTCGCCTATGGCGACCAGCGCCGGGCGAAGTTCGCCCGCACCCAGCTGATCGCGGCGCTGAAAATCCTGCAGCGCGGCGACATCGACGAAAGTCACCTCGTCGGCTCCTGGGCCGGCGCGATGGGCCACACCCAGTTCATCCCGACCAGCTACCAGGCCTACGCGGTCGATGCCGACGGCAATGGCAAGCGCGACATCTGGAACTCCGTGCCCGACGCGCTCGCCACCGCAGCCAACCTTCTGAAGAAGAACGGCTGGCAGGCCGGTAAGACCTGGGGTTACGAAGTGGTGCTGCCCGAGGGTCAGAAGTTCCCGACGGGATCGCTGACGCTCGACAAATGGGCATCGCTCGGCATCGAACGCGCCAACGGCAAGGCCTTCAAGCGCGGCTCCGACGTTGCCACCCTCAAGGTGCCGGACGGCCGCGGCGGACCGGCCTTCCTGATGACCAAGAATTTCTCGGTCATCAAGCGCTACAACAACGCCGACAAATACGCGCTCGCCGTCGGCCTTCTTGCCGACGAGATCGCCGGCTATGGTGGCCTGGTGCAGGACTGGAAGCGGCCGTTCACCAAGCTCAGCTTCGAGGAAAAGCAGGAGTTGCAGAAGCGCCTGTCGGCGCATGGCTATTACGACGGCAAGAGCGACGGCAAGATCGGCGAAGGTTCGCGCTCGGCCATCAAGGCATTTCAGGCACAGCTGGGCTTGACGCCGGACGGTCATCCGAGCATGGAAGTGCTGAAGTTCCTGCGGCGTAACTAGCAACCGGAGGCTGTATTGGCATTCACGCGTCGTCCGCGGTTTTCGCTGTTGCGCCTGACGACGCCACTGGTCGCGGTGGCGGTCGCCTTGACCGCCATTTCGTCGACAATGCCGACGCCGGCCGTGGCGCAGGAAGGCATTCTGCGCAAATGGTCCCTGCGCGACCTGTTCATGCCGCGCCGCGAACCGCGCGTCGATCCCTTCATCATTGACGAGCCACAGCCGCGCAAGAAGATCCGCAAGACGCCACGCAAGCCAAAGGCAACCGCCGGCAATGTCGGCAGAGCTGCCGATCCGGCCGTTCCGGTGGTCGAAAAGCTGGCTGACGCGCGTGTCGTGCTGGTCATCGGCGACTTCCTCGGCGGCGGCATTGCCGAGGGGCTGGGCACGGTCTTTGCCGAGAATGCCAAGATCAGGGTCATCGACAAGACCAACGGCTCGTCGGGCCTCGTCCGCGAGGACTATTACAACTGGCCCGAGAAAGCCAAGGCGCTGATCGAGCAGGAAAAGCCTGCCGCCGTCATCATCATGATGGGCTCTAACGACCGCCAGCAGATGCGGGTCGCCGACACCCGCGAGCCACCGATGAGCGCCGCCTGGACCAAGGAGTACACGGCGCGCGCGGACAAGCTGGCCAAGGCCATCGCCGACACCAAGGTGCCGTTCCTGTGGGTCGGCATGCCCGCCTTCAAGTCGTCGAAGATGAACACCGACATGCTCGCCTTCAACGACATCTACCGTGCTGCAACGGAAGCCGCAGGCAGCGAATTCGTCGATGTCTGGGACGGCTTCGTCGACGAGGCCGGCGCCTTCGTCACCAGCGGCCCCGACATCAACGGCCAGCCGGTGCGCCTGCGCGCCGACGACGGCATCAACGTCACCCGCGCCGGCAAACGCAAGCTCGCCTTCTTCGCCGAAAAGCCGCTGAACAAGCTGCTCGGCATCACGCCTCAAGGTACCGAAACCGTCGTGCCGGCAAGCCTGCCGCAGGCGACGCCCGGCGAACTCAATGTGCCTGTCAACATCGACCGGACGGTGCCGGTCTCGCTCTCCGATCCGGAACTCGACGGTGGCACGGAGCTTCTCGGCGGCCAGACGGCTGCCACGTCCGACCCGCGTTCTCCAGGCGAAAAGCTTGCCGTGCAAGGCATCGCCCCCGCAGCACCTGCCGGCCGCATCGACGACTTCTCCTGGCCGCCAAAGCCGCTGCCTGCAGCGCAAGGAACCGAAACGACGACCGCCATCATCAGGCGCTAAGGTTGTCGACCGGAAACGAAAAAGGCGCCTCGCGGCGCCTTCAGACTGCTGACAAACCCCTGGCGAGAGTTGGGGGGTTGTGATTCAGTGGGTGATGTTGAAGCGAGCCGGCCCTGAACAAACCGCACTTGAGATCGTCACGCTCGATCAACTGGTTCCAGTTGATCACCTTCTGCGCAAGATCGATGGTGTTATCGATTTCTCGTTCATCCACGATCTGACAGCGCCGCTTTACTGCGCCGACAATGGTCGCCCGCCACTTGATCCGACTTTGATGTTCAAGGCGCTGTTCATCGGCTACCTGTTCGGGGTGCGCTCGGAGCGGCAATTGGTGCGAGAGATCGAGGTCAATGTCGCCTACCGGTGGTTCCTGCGGCTGAAGCTGACGGACAAGGTGTTCGACGCCTCGACATTGTCGCAGAACCGACGCCGGCGTTACCAGGACGAGACGATCGCGCAGGCGATCTTCGACCGCATTGTCGAGCAGGCGATCGGGGCAGGCTTGGTCGACGGCACGGTGCTCTACACCGACAGCACGCACCTGAAGGCCAATGCCAACAAGGGCAAGTACGACCTTGCCATGGTCGCCAAGTCGCGTGCCGACTACTGGGGCGAGCTCGACCGGGCGATCGATGCCGAACGGGCGTTGCACGCCAGAAGGCGCTGAAGGAGCAGGAGCGGCAGCCTGCGGTGAAAGAGACGAAGGTCTCGCGCACCGATCCTGAGGCAGGCTATATGGTGCGCGAGGGCAAGCCGAAGGGCTTCTTTTATCTCGATCACCGCACGGTGGATGGCGGCTTCGGCATCATCACCGACACGTTTGCCACGCCGGCCAACGTGCATGACTCGATCGTCTATCTCGACCGGCTCGACCGCCAGGTGGAGCGTTTCGGCTTCGACGTCACGGCGGCGGGGCTGGATGCCGGCTATGCCACGCCAGGCATCGCCAAGGGCCTGGAGGACAGGAACATCCACGGTGTCGTCGGCTATCGCAACCCGCCCCGGCCAAAGCCTGGCAAGATGAGGAAGGGCGCTTTCGTCCATGAGCCGGACCTTGACGGCTATCGTTGCCCGCAGGGCCAGTTGCTCACTTACGCCACCACCGATCGCGGCGGTTATCGCCACTACAGGAGCGACCCGACGATCTGCCGCAACTGTCCGCTGCTGGCGTCTTGCACATCAAACGCCAAGGCCGAGCGCACCATCACGCGCCATGTCTGGCAGGATGTCCGCGAGCGGGTCGATGCCAACCGCTTAACCGCATGGGGCAAGGCGATCTATCGACGCCGCAAGGAGACGGTCGAGCGATCCTTCGCCGATGCCAAGCAGCTCTTCGGCCATCGCTATGCCCGCTTCCGAGGGCGAACACGCGTCGCCTGCCAGTGCCTGATCGCAGCCGCCGCCCAGAACATGAAAAAGATCGCAATCAGCCTCTGGCCAAAGCCAAAACCAAGCCTCGCATGAGGCCAAAGCCGGCTCGCAACGGCACTGGCATCTGCTCCCCGACATCAATCCAAAAGCTCAATCAACCCACAAAACAAAACCCCGCCGAAATTCGACGGGGTTTGTCAGCAGTCTGAAGGCGCCTCGCGGCGCCTTTTTTGTTTGCTTGGTTCCGGCCAGCTTAACGCGGCAGGACGCTCGACCCCATCAGGTCGGCATCTATCGAATGCGCGGCCTGGCGGCCTTCGCGGATCGCCCAGACAACAAGCGACTGGCCGCGGCGCACGTCGCCGGCGACATAGAGCTTGTCCACATTGGTCTTGTAGTCGCGGTCGTTGGCGGCAACATTGGTCGAACGGCGGCTGTCGGTGGTGATCTCGAGCTTGCCCTCGAGTTCCTTGACCATACCGTCGGCGAGCGGCCCGGCGAAGCCGATGGCGATGAAGGCGAGATCAGCGCGGATGACGAACTCGGTGCCCGGGATCGGCTTGCGCTTGTCGTCGACTTCGCAGCACTTCACGCCGGTCAGCTGGCCTTCCTCGCCGATGAACTCCAGCGTCGCCACCTGGAACTCGCGCTGCGCGCCTTCGGCCTGCGAGGACGAGGTGCGCATCTTGGTCGCCCAATAGGGCCACACGGCGAGCTTGTTCTCGCGCTCCGGTGGCTGCGGACGGATGTCGAGCTGGGTAACGCGCACGGCCCCCTGGCGGAATGCGGTGCCGACGCAGTCGGACGCCGTATCGCCACCGCCGACGACGACGACATGCAGGCCACCAGCGACGATCGGTTCCGACTGCCAGGCAACCGACTGGATGTCTTCGCCGCCGACGCGCTTGTTCTGCTGGACGAGGTAAGGCATCGCGTCATGCACGCCCTTAAGGTCGTCGCCGGGAATGCCCGCCGGACGCGGCGTTTCGGAGCCGCCGCAGTAAAGCACGGCATCATATTCGGCCAGGAGCTCGGTCACCGGCTTGTCGACGCCGACATTGACGCCGCAATGGAACGTCACGCCTTCGCCCGTCATCTGCTCGACACGACGGTCGATATAGTGCTTCTCCATCTTGAAATCAGGAATGCCGAAACGCAGCAGGCCGCCGGGACGGCTCTCGCGCTCATAGACATGCACGTCGTGGCCGGCGCGGCCGAGTTGCTGCGCCGCTGCCATGCCGGCAGGGCCGGAACCAATGACAGCGATCTTCTTGCCGGTCTTCTTCTCCGGCGGATAAGGCCTGATGTAACCGGTCTCGTAAGCCTTGTCGGCGATCGCCTGCTCGACGGTCTTGATGGCGACAGGAATGTCCTCGAGGTTCAGCGTACAGGCTTCCTCGCAAGGTGCCGGGCAGATGCGACCGGTGAATTCGGGGAAGTTGTTGGTCGAATGCAGGTTGCGGATCGCGTTGTCCCAATCGCCATTGTAGACGAGGTCGTTCCAGTCCGGGATCTGGTTGTGCACCGGACAGCCCGTCGGGCCATGGCAGAACGGAATGCCGCAATCCATGCAGCGCGCAGCCTGCTTTTCGACTTCCTTGTTCGACATCGGCAGCGTGAATTCGCGGAAGTGCCGGATGCGGTCGGAAGCCGGCTGGTACTTGTGCACCTGCCGGTCAATTTCGAGAAAACCTGTAACCTTGCCCATCGTAACTCTCGTCAGTCATGCCCAGCACCTCGGCGCGGGCTTAGAATTCCACCACTTCAAATGAAGCATGCGATGGCAGGCGCCCTGTTCGGGCGCCGCCGGAAGATCGTCACGGCTTACTCCGCCGCGACGCCCATCCTCATGCGCTCCATCTCGATCAGTGCGCGGCGGTACTCCACCGGCATGACTTTGCGGAATTTGGGTCGGTAGCTCGCCCAGTCGTCCAGGATCTGCTTGGCACGGGTCGAACCGGTGTAGTGCATATGGTTCGAGATCAGCTGAACCAGGCGCTCCTCGTCATGGCGTGTCATGTCGCCCGAGACGTCGACACGGCCCTTATGGGCGATGTCGCCACCGTGATGGTGCAGCTTCTCCAGCATGTCGTCCTCTTCAGGGACCGGCTCGAGCTCGACCATCGCCATGTTGCAGCGCTCGGCGAAATCGCCTTCCTCATCGAGGACATAGGCGACGCCGCCCGACATGCCGGCTGCGAAGTTGCGGCCGGTCTTGCCGATGACCACCACCACGCCGCCCGTCATGTATTCGCAGCCATGGTCACCCACGCCTTCGACGACGGTAACGGCGCCCGAGTTGCGGACGGCGAAACGTTCGCCGGCGACACCGCGGAAGTAGCACTCGCCTTCGGTCGCACCGTAAAGCACGGTGTTGCCGACAATGATTGAATCCTCGGCAACGATCCGGGCGTCATCCGACGGGCGGATGACGATGCGGCCGCCGGACAGGCCCTTGCCGACATAGTCGTTGCCGTCGCCGACCAGCTCGAACGAGATACCGCGTGCCAGGAAGGCACCGAAGGACTGTCCGGCGGTCCCGGTCAGCTTCACCGAGATGGTGTCCTCGCGCAGGCCCTTGTGCCGGAAGCGCTTGGCGACCTCACCCGACAGCATCGCACCGGCTGAGCGGTCGACGTTGCGGATGGTTGCCTCGATCTTCACCGGCTGGCGCGTTTCGAGCGCCGCCTTCGCCTCGGCGATCAGCTTGCGGTCGAGAACGTCGTCGATCGGATGCTTCTGGCGCTCGGTCCAGTGGACGGCTTCGCGCGGCGCATCGGGCTTGTAGAACACCTTGGAGAAGTCGAGGCCACGCGACTTCCAGTGGTTGATCAGCTCACGCTTTTCCAGCAGGTCGGCGTCACCGATGATCTGATCGAGGTGGGTGTAACCCATTTCGGCCAGCAGCTCGCGCACCTCTTCAGCGACGTAGAAGAAGTAGTTGATGACGTGCTCGGGCGTGCCCTTGAAGCGCTTGCGCAGCACCGGATCCTGGGTGGCGACGCCAACCGGGCAGGTGTTGAGATGGCACTTGCGCATCATGATGCAGCCCGCCGCGATCAGCGGCGCGGTCGAGAAGCCAAACTCGTCGGCGCCCAGCAGAGCGCCGACGACGACGTCGCGGCCGGTACGCAGGCCGCCGTCGACCTGGAGCGCGACACGCGAACGCAGGCCGTTCAGCACCAGCGTCTGATGCGTCTCGGCGAGGCCCATTTCCCATGGGCTGCCGGCATGCTTGAGCGAGGTCAGCGGCGATGCACCGGTGCCGCCGTCATAGCCTGATATCGTGATGTGGTCGGCGCGCGCCTTGGCGACACCTGCCGCAACCGTGCCGACGCCCACTTCCGACACCAGCTTGACCGACACGTCGGCTGCCGGGTTGACGTTCTTCAGGTCGTAGATCAGCTGCGCCAGATCTTCGATCGAATAGATGTCATGGTGCGGCGGCGGCGAAATCAGGCCGACACCTTGGGTCGAGTGGCGGGTCTTGGCGATCGTCGCGTCGACCTTGTGACCAGGCAACTGGCCGCCCTCGCCGGGCTTGGCACCCTGCGCCACCTTGATCTGCATCATGTCGGAGTTGACGAGATACTCCGTCGTCACGCCGAAGCGGCCGGAAGCCACCTGCTTGATCGCCGAACGCTCGGGGTTCACGCCGCCACCGGGCAGCGGCAGGTAGCGGTCGGGCTCCTCGCCGCCCTCGCCGGTGTTCGACTTGCCGCCGATCTTGTTCATCGCAACGGCAAGCGTGCTGTGCGCCTCGCGGCTGATCGAGCCGAAGGACATGGCACCGGTCGAGAAACGCTTGACGATCTCGGCCGCCGGCATGACGTCGTCGAGCGCGGCCTTCTTGCGCCCGCTCTCCTCGGCCAGCTTGATGCGGAACATGCCGCGGATCTGCTGGGCACGTGCTGTTTCGCTGTCGATCTGGGCGGAGAACTCCTTGAAGGTCGCCCACGAGCCCGAACGCACGGCGTGCTGCAGCGAGGCAACCGCGTCAGGCGTCCACACATGGGCTTCGCCGCGCATGCGATACATGTACTCGCCGCCGACTTCGAGCGCATTGCGCAGAACCGGGTCTTCGCCGAAGGCCGATTCGTGACGGCTGACGGTCTCGGTCGCCACCTCTTCCAGCCCGACGCCTTCGATGTTGGTCGCCGTGCCGGTGAAGTACTTCTCCACGAAGTCGGTCTTCAGCCCGATGGCGTCGAAGATCTGCGCGCCGCAATAGGACTGGTAGGTGGAGATGCCCATCTTGGACATCACCTTGAGGATGCCCTTGCCGATCGACTTGATGTAGCGGCCGACGACCTCCGAGCCATCCACTTCAGGCGGGAACTCGCCCCGCTTGTGCATGTCGGTCAGCGTGTCGAAGGCCAGATACGGGTTGATCGCCTCCGCGCCGTAGCCGGCAAGGCAGCAGAAGTGATGCACCTCGCGCGGCTCGCCCGATTCGACGACAAGGCCGACCGAGGTGCGCAGGCCCTTGCGAACCAGGTGATGGTGCACGGCCGCCGTCGCCAGCAGCGACGGGATGGCGATGCGGTCCGGACCAAGCTGGCGATCGGACAGGATGATGATGTTGTAGCGGCCCGCGACCGCCGCCTCGGCGCGCTCGCACAGACGCTCGATCGCACCCTGCATGCCGGCAGCACCTTCCGATGCGGCATAGGTGACGTCGATGGTCTTGGTGTCGAAGCTTTCCTCGGTGTGGCCGATGGAGCGGATCTTCTCCAGGTCGGCGTTGGTGAGGATCGGCTGACGCACTTCCAGACGCTTGCGGCGCGACGTGCCGACGAGGTCGAGAATGTTCGGGCGTGGACCGATGAACGAGACCAGGCTCATCACCAGCTCCTCGCGGATCGGATCGATCGGCGGGTTGGTGACCTGGGCGAAGTTCTGCTTGAAGTAGGTGTAGAGCAGCTTCGACTTGTCCGACATCGCCGAGATCGGCGTGTCGGTGCCCATCGAGCCGACTGCTTCCTGGCCCGTCGTCGCCATCGGCGACATCAGGAGCTTGGTGTCTTCCTGGCTGTAGCCGAAGGCCTGCTGGCGATCGAGCAGCGAGACGTCCTTGCGCAGCGCACGCGGTTCGACCGGCTTCAGTTCCTCGAGGATCAGCTGGGTGTTGGACAGCCACTTCGTGTAGGGGTGCTTGGTCGCGATCTCGGACTTGATCTCCTCGTCCGAGATGATGCGGCCCTTGACCAGGTCGATGAGCAGCATCTTGCCGGGCTGCAGACGCCACTTCTTGATGATTCTCTTTTCATCAACCGGCAGCACGCCGGCTTCGGACGCCAGGATGACCCGATCGTCGTCGGTGACCATGTAGCGGGCGGGACGCAAGCCGTTGCGGTCGAGCGTGGCACCGATCTGGCGGCCGTCGGTGAAGCACACCGCAGCCGGACCGTCCCACGGCTCCATCAGGGCCGCGTGATATTCGTAAAAGGCCTTGCGGTCGGCATCCATCGACTTGTTGCCGGCCCAGGCTTCCGGGATCAGCATCATCATGGCATGCGCCAGCGTATAGCCGCCCTGGAACAGGAACTCGAGCGCGTTGTCGAAGCACGCCGTATCCGACTGCCCCTCATAGGAGATCGGCCAGAGCTTGGAGATGTTGTTGCCGAACAACTCGCTGTCGACCGAGGCCTGGCGCGCCGCCATCCAGTTGTTGTTGCCGCGCACCGTATTGATTTCGCCGTTGTGGGCGACCATGCGGTAGGGGTGCGCCAGCTTCCATGACGGGAACGTGTTGGTCGAGAAGCGCTGGTGGACGAGGATCAGCGCCGTCTCGAAGCGCGGATCGGAAAGGTCCTTGTAATAAGCGCCGACCTGGAAGGCCAGGAACATGCCCTTGTAGACGATGGTGCGCGCTGACAGCGACACGCAATAGGCGCCGATGTCCTTGTTGTTGTGCTCGGCATAGATGCGGCCGGAAATGACCTTGCGCAGCAAATAGAGGCGCGCCTCATACTCCTCATCGTCGTCGACTTCGGGCGTGCGCCCGATGAACACCTGGCAATGGAACGGCTCGGAAGCAGCGATATCAGGTGCCTTCGACAAAGAGGCGTTGTCGACCGGCACATCGCGGAAGCCGATCAGCGGCAAACCTTCCGACTGCGCCGACTCGCGGATGATGTCCATGACATGTTCGCGCGTCGCAGCATCCTGCGGCATGAACCAGTGGCCGACGCCATACTGGCCGGGTGCCGGCAGATCGATGTCCTGCTTGGCCATCTCCTCGCGGAAGAACCGGTCGGGGATCTGCACCAGGACACCGGCGCCATCGCCCATCAGCGGATCGGCGCCGACGGCGCCGCGATGCGTCAGGTTTTCGAGCATGAACAGACCGTCCTTGACGATCTGGTGCGACTTGATGCCCTTCATCTGGGCGATGAAACCGACGCCGCAGGCGTCATGTTCGTTGCGCGGATCGTAGAGGCCATGCGCTGCATAGCCGGTGGTGGTTCGGAGATGATCGGTTTTATTGTTGGCCGCTTTCGTCTGCGCGGCCGGCACAAAACCCGTCGTCACAGATGGCGTCAACTCCGTCATCGTCTATCTCCATTCCAGCCCGATCCGGGCAGTTTGCCTTGGGACGGCAGTATGCCGATCCGTTCACCTTCAGATATGCTCGATATGCAGCGGCCCAGCGCCGTTCGTCGGCGCTAAACCGCAGTCGGGACAGACGTGAACGGATTGCTCCGACCTCAGCCCTGACCCTAGCCCGCAGCGGAAGCCGGACGCAGCGTCATCATACGCCAAATCCGGTTCGTATTGGGCAGATAAATAAGACAGCACTGCTGTCCTAAATTTTGTATGACAGAATTCTTGAATACGCACAAGACCGATTCACGAATTTTCCGCCTCTGCAAAGACCGAAAATTACGTCAAACCGTCGCATGGCGTAATTTTTGAACACCCGGTCAAAACAGCACTTTTCCTGCCTCAATCGATTTCTGGACCCCGCACTTGCCGAAGATCGGCAAATCCGGTCTAGCTCGCGCCTACCCCCTGCCACGCAGTCTCCCGCAGCCATATTACGGACCGACGAAAATGTTCTTCGCATCAGACAATTGGGCCGGCGCTCACCCCAAGATTTCCGAGAGACTGCATGCCAGTGCTGCGGGCTTCAGCCGCGCCTATGGCGACGGCGAGCTCGACAAGGCCGTCTATGCACGGTTCTCCGAAGTTTTCGAGCGCGAGGTGGCGGTGTTCTTCGTCGCCACAGGCACCGCAGCTAATTCGCTTTCGCTCGCCGCATACGGCAAGCCCGGTGGCATTTCCTTTGCCCACCGCGAGGCGCACATTCTCGAGGATGAATGCGGCGCGCCTGAGTATTTTTCTCATGGTTCGCGGCTCTACCCGGTCGATGGAACGCTCGGGCGCATGGACATCGGCAATCTCGAGCGAGCGATCGGCCGCTACGCCTCCGAAAACGTCCACGGCGGACGCCCGGCGGCGATTTCCATCACCCAGGCGACCGAGGTCGGCACCATCTATCGTCTCGACCATATCGCGGCCGTCTCCGCCGTCGCCCGCAAGCATGCGCTGCCGCTGCACATGGATGGCGCCCGCTTTGCCAATGCGCTGGTGTCTCTCGACGTCTCGCCGGCGGAAATGACCTGGAAACGCGGCGTCGACATCATCTCCTTCGGCGGCACCAAGAACGGCTGCTGGTGCGCCGAGGCGATCGTCATGTTCGATCTCGACCGTGCCAGGGAAATGGCCTTCCTGCGCAAGCGTTCGGCCCAGCTGTTCTCCAAAGCGCGTTTCATCTCGGCGCAATTCGACGCCTATTTCGACGGCGGCCTGTGGCTGGAAACGGCGCGTCACGCCAATGCGATGTCGGCGAGTCTTGCCCAGGCTTTCGAAAGCTCGGCCGTTGCGCGCCTCGGCTGGCAGCCTGAGGCCAACGAGGTCTTCGCCATCATCAGGAAGGATGTTGCCGAAAAGGCCCAGGCGGCAGGTGCCGCCTTCTACACCTGGCCGACCCCGACGTCGCTCGCCGGGCAGATCAGCGATGACGAGGCGCTCTATCGCTTCGTCACCTCCTTCGCCACCACCTCAGACGACATCGGCCGGTTCAGCGAACTGCTGCGTTAGGCGCAGTTACGGATAGCGGACAACAAAAAAGGCGGCGCTGGAGGCGCCGCCTTTGCTGCTTGGGAGGAGCAGTCTTAGTTGACCGTGTTGGCCTCGATCTGCTTGGCCTTCGCTGGAGCAGCGGAGATCTCGATCTTGCGAGGCTTGTGCTCTTCAGGAATGTTGCGCTTGAGATCGATGTGAAGCAGGCCGTTCTTGAGGGTCGCGCCGACGACCTCGACATGGTCGGCAAGCTGGAAGCGCCGCTCGAAGGCACGCGAGGCGATGCCGCGATAGAGCAGCTCCGAACCTTCGCCGGCGCTTTCATTGGCGCGCTCGCCCTTGACCGTCAGCACATTGCGATGGGCTTCAATCGAAATCTCGGTTTCCGAGAAGCCTGCGACCGCCATGCTGATGCGGTAGGCGTCCTCGCCGGTGCGCTCGATGTTGTAGGGCGGATAGGTGGTGCCGCCGTCAGGCTGGCCAAGGCCATCAAGCATGTTGAACAGACGGTCGAAGCCGACAGTCGAGCGGTGGAGCGAGGAAAAATCAACGTGACGCATGGGTGTTCTCCAGTGAGCAACAAGGTTTGCGCATGACCTGTGCCGAAACCCATTCTGGCGTCCCGGCGGTGATCAGCGGCCCCGATATTGGGCGCCGCAGGAGACATTTGGGGGGCGCCCAAAGCCATTTCAAGACATCTTTGCGAGAGCTTTTTCACCGCCGCCAGGATGAACCGAAGATGAACCGCCCCTTCGGTATCCGTTCAGGTCGGCCGGCCTAGAGTGCACCCAAGTTCAAGAACAGGCGGCACCACATAATGCCGCCGACGAAGCCGAACCGGGTTGCAACGTCCCTTCCTCCCGGAACGACAGAGGCCGAAGGCAACCCGCAAGCTGCCTTCGGCCTCATTCGATTCCGATTGGCGTTTCCGCTTCGCACGGATTTCCTTTGATTTTCTCGGTGCGGCTTTCTATCACCCTCGTATCGCCAGATCCCACGGCAGCGAGTGCCAAGCCGAGCGCTGATGACGGACTTGTTCCACGAAATCCCCGGCAATCCGGTACCCGAGCGGGCAACCGTCGGCCACTTCAACGCACATGACAGCAAGCAGTTGCGTTATGGCCTGTTTCCCGCGACTTCGCACCCGTTCAAGGGCACGGTGATTCTGCTGCCGGGCCGCAACGAGTGTATCGAGAAGTATTTCGAGACCATTCGCGATTTGTCAGTACGCGGCCATGCCGTCGCCACCTTCGACTGGCGTGGCCAGGGTGCATCCGAGCGGCTGCTGCGCGACCGTCACCGCGGCCACGTCAAGACATTCGACCACTATGTCAGGGATCTCGAGGCCTTCTTCGAGCAGATCGTCTTGCCCGACTGCCGCGGCCCATTCTTCATCCTTGCCCATTCAAGCGGTGCCTTGATCGCCCTTCTCGCCGCACCGGCGATGATCAACCGCGTTCAGCGCATGGTGCTGGTGGCGCCGTTCCTGTCGGTCGTCGGCGCGCCGTTCTCGATGTCAGCTATCAGGCGCATCACGACGCTGCTGTGCTGGATCGGCCTCGGCAGGCTCTACGCCGCCTGGGGCCCGCGGCCGCGCGAAGGCACGCCCTTTGCTGTCAACAAGCTGACCAGCGACGAACGTCGCTATCGCCGCAACATCCTGCTCTACGAGACCTATCCCGAACTCTCCGTCGGCGGGCCGACGATCGCCTGGCTGCGGGCGGCTGCGACGGCCTCGGAAACCGTGCGCGACCCAGCCTTCATGGCCTCGCTCAAGGTGCCGATGCTGATTGTCACGGCCGGGGCCGACCAGGTGGTCTCGACGCGCGACGTCGAGCAATATGTCCACGGATGCCGTGTCGCCTCAATGCTGACCATCGATGGCGCCCGCCACGAGATCCTGCAAGAAGTCGACATCTACCGCGAGCAACTGCTCGCGGCGTTCAGCGCTTTCGTGCCGGGAACGCCTGTGACGGTCGAATAGGCTGCTTCAGCCCATCAGCACCTTCAGGGCCGCAGCATGCAGCTCGGGCGTTGCCGCCGCGATGATGTCGCCACCATTTTCCGCCGGGCCGCCCTCGAAGGTCGTGACGATGCCACCGGCCTGCTCGATGATGGGGATCAGCGCCACGATGTCGTAGGGCTTGAGTCCCGGATCGACGACGATGTCGACCTGGCCCGCCGCAACCATGGCGAAGGCGTAGCAATCGGTGCCGTAGCGGGCGAGCTGGACCTGGCTCTCGAGATGGTCGTAGCGCTTGCGCATCTCGCCCTTGAACAGGCTTGGCGTCGTGGTGAACATCGTCGCATCGGCAAGCGACGTGGTCTTGCGCACGGCAAGCTTGCGCGGCCCGCCCGGGCCCTCGTAATGCGCGCCCTTGCCGTCGGCGTAGAACAGCTCACCGGTGAAAGGCTGCGACATCAGGCCGGCGACCGCATCGCCGTCGACGGTCAGCCCGACCAGCGTGCCCCAAACCGGCAGGCCGGAGATGAAGGCACGCGTGCCGTCGATCGGGTCGATCACCCAGACATGGCTGTTGCCGAGGTTTTCGCTGCCATGCTCCTCGCCGAGAATGCCGTGATCGGGAAATTCGGCATTGATCAGCGCGCGGATGGCACGCTCGGCCTCCTGGTCGGCCTCGGTGACCGGGTCAAAACCGCTGGCAAGCTTGTTTTCCACCGCCGCGAGACGCCGGAATCTCGGCAGCGTCTCGGCTGCTGCTGCAGTTGCGATCCGTCGCATAAACCCGGCGTCGACCATCATTCACCCCATCTCCAACTGTGGCGTGGATGACACGCCACGACCCCGCTCGGCAATAACCACATCACCGTGAATTAAAAAGCCCAAAGGCGCCTTGACTTTTGTGCAGCGCACAATAATCTCGACTTCGGACAGTTCTCCTGTCCATGCCCTCCTTGGGCGTTTCCTCCCTAGACTTCGACCGCTCTCCGGAGCGGTCTTTTTTTAACCACCGGCCTCGGGCGGCTACTCTGCGGCCAATGGCAGGTCGAGGAAATGATAGTCTGGTATTGCCATGAGATCCCCGGAAAACCGGGCCAGATCGTCGGCAAGCGCATAAAATCCAGCGGATTTCTTGAACGTTCGTTCGTCCATATAGAGCCCGCGATTGATCTCGATCTGCAGCGCGTGAAGCTTCCGGGCCGGGCGGCCGTAGTGTTCGGTGATAAAGCCGCCGGCGTAAGGTTTATTGTGCGCCACAGCATAACCCATGGCCGCCAGCAGCCCGATTGCCCGCTCTGACAGAGCAGATGCAGCAGAGGTCCCGAAACGGTCACCGACGATGAAATCAGGCCGTGTGCCATTGTCGCCGAGACGGACCGATGCCGGCATCGAATGGCAGTCGACGAGCACGGCATAGCCAAACCGGGCATGGGTCCGGGTAACCAGCCGCTTCAACGTCTCATGATAGGGCTTGTAGACGGATTCGATTCGCCCGATCGCCTCCGACAGCGGCAGCCGGCCGGGATAGATATCCAGCCCCTCGCCCACCAGCTTCGGCACCGTGCCCAGCCCTCCGGCGACGCGCGCCGAGCGGACATTGGCGAAAGGCGGCACCGGCTCGGCGAACATCCGGGGATCGAGTTCCCACGGCTCGCGGTTCACATCGAGATAGGCGCGTGGGAAGTGAGCGGTCAGCATCGGCGCGCCCAAGGCGACGGCCGCGCCGAACAGCTCGTCGACATAGCAGTCCTCCGAGCGCCTGATCGCGACGGCATCGAGCCTGGACATGGCGAGGAACCGGTCGGGATAACAACGTCCGCTGTGCGGCGAATTGAACACGAATGGCACACGCTGCTCGGCACTCGTCCGGACTTCGAACGGCGGCAGCTCGGCGAAATCTTCGGCTGGCGTCATCTTTCGTGATGGACCTGCGAAATGCACTCACTCATCTATCGAAAGTGCCACCTGCGGCGGCCAGTGTCCAGTCGTTCAGGCGGTGGAAAGTCGGCTCTTATTATGCCTTTGCGTCACTCTGCTGACACGGCATTCACTTGATGTTTACCGTCCAGGACTCATATACAAGATGGTTAACGAAGCCCCTGCTGGGGGGCGGCTTCGACCGCTGATTCGGACGGGATACTTATGGCACGCATTCTTCTGGCAGAAGACGACGACGATATGCGTCGCTTCCTGGTCAAGGCGCTGGAACGCGCAGGTTACCAGGTGAGCGACTTCGACAATGGCGCAAGCGCTTACGAGCGGCTGCGCGAGGAACCTTTTTCGCTGCTTCTGACCGACATCGTCATGCCGGAAATGGACGGCATCGAACTGGCGCGCCGCGCAACCGAGATCGACCCCGATCTCAAGGTGATGTTCATCACCGGCTTCGCGGCTGTCGCCCTGAACCCTGATTCGAAGGCACCACGCGACGCAAAAGTGCTGTCGAAGCCCTTCCATCTGCGCGATCTCGTCAACGAAGTCGAGAAGATGCTCCACGCCGCATAGGCGTTTCCCCAGCGTCGCCAAGGGAATTGATCGCGCCGCTGAAGGAATTGACGATCCGGCGCGTTTTTCCGCCAAACACGCTATTGACGCGCCGGATCAAAAATGGTGTATCCGCCCCCATCGGATGGGCGTGTAGCTCAGCGGGAGAGCACTGCATTGACATTGCAGGGGTCACAGGTTCAATCCCTGTCACGCCCACCATCCGAACTCCCTGATATCACTTGCTAATATCGACCAGCGCCCGACGGACAGCCGGACTTGGCACAGTTGTTTGCGTCGTCCTTTTACGCCGCCCGATAATCCGGCGCGCTGTTGAGATAGCCCGCATAGGCATCGGCGTTTGGCGGCGCGAAGTTTTCGGCCAAGACGTTGCGCCGCCGTTTGGTTGCGCCGATGTCAGCCAGCAGTTCGTCGAAATGCTTGAAATGATAAGGCGCGACGCACAGGCCACCATAGACGCCAGCCGCCGGCCGTTCGTCGCGCTTCCAGCGCAGCATCATCTCGATGTTGTCGGTCATCTCCTGGTGCGTCGGCTGACGCCCCAGCTTGCCGTCCGCATATCGCACCAACCAGTTGGCGGCGAGTTCAGCACTCAGAACAGTGCAGAATGACGAGTTGAAGCCGACGAAGCCCATGTCGGGCAAATCGGGGTTGGCGATGACGCGATAAAGCCGGTACTGCCCGTCGGGCTCGACCAGCTTGCGCCGGTATTCCTCCGGAAGGAACGGCACGCCGGATTTCCAGCCGACGGCGAGAATGGCCATGTCGGCCTTGACCCGCTCGCCGCCCGACAGGACCACCGTGTCCTTCGCATAAGAAGCGATGGTGCCCTGGATTGCCTTGATGCGCCCATCGGCGACCATGTCGAAGAAGCCGGGCGTGACGATCGGTACCGAGCAGTTGATGCTGGTCTCGATCGGCACCTTCGGCCTGAGGCCGGTCTTCTTCAGCTTGAGTTGCAGCGAAAGCAGGCTTTCCAGCCCGCGCCAGTTGGCCCAGACGAACGGCTTGGCCATGGCATGCGCCAGTCGCGCCAGCAGAGGCTGGTTCCAGCTCGGGAACATCACCTCCTGGGCACGGACATAGAGGATGCGCTTGAAGTTGATCAGGCCGCCGATGAAGTAGGGAATACGCCAGACCGGCTCGAGATAGACGATGGTGACGGCGGCTGCACCCGAATTGACGGCGTTGACGGCGATGTCTGTCGCCGACTTGGAGAAGCCGAGCACCACGACCCGCTTGCCCCGCACCGTCGCCGGATCGGTGTATTCGGACGAGTGCAGCACCTGGCCGCCGGCCGCGACGAACGTGTCCTGACCCGGATGCACCAGCTCGCGTTTCTCGCTGAAATTGCCCGTGCAGACGGCAACGAAGTCAAAATCCCCAGTGACCGTCGTGCCGTCGCCAGTTTCCAGTTCGACGGCCCAGCCTTTGGCGCCATTGCGCCGCTGCATGGAAACAACCTTGGTACCGTAGCGGATCAGCGGCACGAGCCCGTTCTGCTCGGCGTAACTCTTGAGATAGGCGTGGACCTGCGTGCCTTTCGGCCATTCCGGATAGTTCTCCGGCATCGGCATCGAGGTGTAGCGATAGAGATCCTTTGGGCTTTGCGTCTGAACGTCGGGATAGGATCGCGACGGCTCCCAGACCCCGCCCAGGTCGTAACCGCGCTCGACGATTTCGACATCATGTCCGCGCTGCCTGAAGGCATGTGCTGCCGCAAGCCCGCTGACGCCGGCGCCGATGACGCAGACTTTCTTCTTCTCGACCATCTTGCTGTTCCTTGTGTGCCAGGATGCAGGGTTCGCCAGGACGCGAGCCGGCCTTCGCACGCGACCCGTGTCGCGCGCGCCAGGCAGATTCCCGTTGGAAGCTGGCAGCCTAGTCGTTGGCTTCGGGCGGCAGGAAGTTGACCTCGTGCTGAGCCGAGACCTTCACCACCTCGGCCGGGTCGGCGAGGTTGTCGAGCCGGTTGAACAGTTCTTCCAGCATTCCAGCCGGCGAAACCCAGAACAGGGCCTTGGTCGGCTTGTCGGACTTGTTGAAGTAGCCGTGCGGAATGCCCCTGGGCATGCGCACAAGATCGCCCGCCTTGGCCTTGACCCATTCGCCGTCGAGCTTGAGGTCGAGCTCGCCTTCCTGCACCAGGATGAACTCTTCCTGGTTCGGATGGATGTGCACGGGCACGAACTGGCCCGGCTCGCTGTTGGTCTCGAAGGCGAAGGTGGCGTCGCACACCGCCTTCGGGAAATAGACCTGTCCAAGGATGTTCCAGGTCTTGCCGGCATAGCCGGTGCCCTGGCGCGTGATGCCCTTGGCGAGTTCATTGCTCATGTGATGCTCCCTTTGCTTTCGAAGGGCCTACCCGAGGCGACCCTTTCATTTGTTCCACGCATAGATTGCTGCGGGTATCTTTAAAGCACTAGCCGGAATGCGCGATGACTATCCAGAAAGCGCAAAAATGCTGCCGGCACGACCTACTGCCGCTCATTTTCATTGGCAGCTGGAGGATCGGTGCTAGTCTGCCCGAATGCTGATGGAAGAGGCGTCCGTCCGAAGGGTACCGCTTTCAGACCATGTCTTGTTTCAGTCGAACGATCTCGACTGCGCCAGGGAGCGGGTCGCCCAGAAGTTTTGCAATCACCGACTGGACATCATCGGTGAGAGGACAGCTTTTCGCGTCACGCACAATCATGCGCCCGGCGAGATGATCTCGCTGAACTACATCAGCTATGGCGCCGACGTGCTGATCGATCCGGGCGAACTCGGCGACTTCTACCTGATCCAAATGCCGATCTCCGGTTCAGCCACCGTCCGCAACGGCACACGCGAGTTTCTGACCGACCGCAGCGTCGCCTCCGTCCTCAACGCCGACCTGGCGACAAGGATGAAATGGTGGCAGGGCTGCGCCCAGTTGCTCGTCCAGGTGCGAAAGGCGCCGCTGCATGCCTTTGCCATGCGCTTGCTCGACCGCGATATCCAGGGGCCGCTGATCTTCGACCCGCTGATCGATTTCTCCCGGCCCGAGATGCAGGCATGGCGCCGTCTTGCCAATTCGCTGTTCCATGCCGCCGATGCGAAGGAACCGCTGCACGGCCCGGGCCTGCACAACGTTCTGCATGAGCAGCACCTGCTCGAACTGTTCCTGCGCAACCAGCCCAACAACATGAGCCTGTTCTTCAACGAGCACAGGCCGGGTGCAGCCCCCCGCCACCTGAAGCGGGCAGAAGAATTCATCCGCGCCAATGTCGCGGCACCCATCGGTCTGCATGAGATCGCCGAAGCCGCCGGCGTAGCCCCCAGGACCTTGCAACTGGCTTACCGCAACGCCTTCGGCATCTCGCCCATCCGTGCCCTGACCCGCGAACGCATGCGCCGTGCCCGTTTCGACCTCGTGGCGGGCGAAGCCAGCGTCACCGACGTCGCGCTGAAGTGGGGCTTCACCCATTTCGGCCGCTTCGCCGCCGAGTACCGGCACGAGTTCGGCGAGCTCCCTCGCGAGACGAGAAAAGCCAGCGCTCTGCCGCAGTAGCTTGCAGGCGCTTGGCGCAACGCTTTACCCTCCTTCCCGACAAGCAAAACCGCCAGATGGTGTTCGTCGCCCGAGTCACTCGACAATCACTGGAGCATACCTATGCCCGACCTCCCCCGGATGGCGTCGCCCTTGCAGGCGATCCTGATGTCGGAGCTATCAAGGGGAAACAGTATTCTCTCGGTCGGCGACTGGCCGCCGGGCTGTCGACTGTTCGTCATGCTGGCGCGTCCGTTCAGGAAGAAATACGCCATGTCTGGCGATGTGGAATATGCCTTGGTCAACGACCCGCACTATTGGAAAGCCGAATATCGCTACAGGAACGGCGAGGAATGCCTTGCCTGCGGTTTCTAGGTCTGTTCTCGACCGAAGCTGAGCTACTCAACATGTATACAATTAGCATAGCCTCCAGAGGCGCAAGCCGCCCCGGAAAACCACGCAATAATTGGCTTTACGCTACAGCCCGTTGCAGTGCAGCAAAATCCCAAATCCTTCAAATGCTTGTGCTGCCAGCTAGGATAGCCCGGGCATCCGTGCGCAAACCCGCCGCCATCAGTCCTGCGACGGGCGGCCACTCGTATTCGTCTATCCCGCAAAATCGCCGGATACCGTGTTGACAACAGCAAATTACATCCAATACGAATACATGATAGTATACAATTTTAGGCTGGGAACTACCGACACCCGGCGAGGCCAGCGGCTTCAGAGGATCGCATGAGAATTAAGCTCATCAATCCCAACACCACCCAGTCGATGACCGATCTCATCGGTGATGCGGCGCGGGCGGTTGCAGCACCGGCAACCGAGATCCTGGCGGTGACCTCCCGCTCCGGCGCCGCCTCGATCGAAGGCCACTACGATGAAGCGATGAGCATCATCGGCCTTGTCGACGAGATCATGGATGGGCCGGCCGCCGACGCCTACATCATTGCCTGTTTTGGCGATCCCGGTCTGCTTGCGGCGCGCGAGATATCAGGCGCGCCGGTGTTCGGCATTGCAGAAGCCGCCATGCACGCGGCAAGCTTCGTCGCCACCGGCTTTTCAGTGGTGACGACGCTCGAACGCACGCGCATCATCGCCGAACAGCTGGTCCGCAACTACGGCATGCAGCATCATTGCCGCCGCGTGCGCGCCACCGACGTTCCGGTGCTGGAGCTGGAAAAGCCGGAATCGAACGCCCGCGCGATCATCCTTGCCGAGTGCGAGAGGGCGCTGTCCGAAGATCGCTCCGAGGCCATCGTGCTCGGTTGCGCCGGCATGGCCGATCTTGCGCATTATCTCGAAGACCGGCTGCAGGTTCCCGTCATCGACGGCGTGGTTGCCGGCGTCAAATTTGCCGAGGCCATTGTCGGCATGGGCCTGAAGACCTCCAAGCGCGGCGATCTCGCCTATCCGCTGCCCAAGACCTATCGCGGCAAGCTCGCCGGCTATGCACCCGAAACGCGCCTCGCAAACGCCGGAACGACGAGAAAGGTCAGTTAGGCCAACGGTTTGAACAGCGTCTTGAAGTCGACGCGCACGGGGTGGTCGGACAGGTCGATCTGAGCCTCGATATGACGGAGATGGTGGTCCATGTACTGCGCAGCTTTTTTGCCGTCCCGCCGCTTCAGGGCGTCCACGATCTCCTTGTGCTCGCTGTACGAGCACGGCACCGCACCCGGCGATTCGTACAGCGCGATGATCAGCGACGTCCGCGACACCAGTTCGTGCACGAAGTCACGCAGCACCTCGTTTCCGGCAAGCGAAGCGAGTTCACGATGAAAATCCCCGGAGAGCTGCAGCCGCCTATGTTTGCTGTCTTGCTCGACTGCCTCCGCCTCGGCGCTCACCATGGCCGTCAGCCGATCGACGTCTTCCCTGGTTATCGTCGAGGCGAGCTTTTCCGCAAGGATGCATTCCACGCCGCGCCTGGCTTCGAACACCTGCCGCGCCTCCTCGATCGAAGGCTTGGCGACGAAGGCGCCCTTGTTGGGGATCAGGTCGACCAGCTTCTCGTGCGACAGCCGCTGCAGAACCTTGCGGATGATGGTGCGGCTGACGCCGAAGGCAGTCGCCAGCGCGTCCTCCTGCAAGGGCGTGGCGGGGCGGATCTGGTGGTTGATGATCGCCGCGTAGATTTCGCCGTGAATATGCTCGTCGGTCGGGCCGCCGCGCTTTTTGGTCTTGCCGCTCTGGCTCGACGAAACGGCGGTCTTCGAAGCGTGGGGCTCGCGTAGCATGTCACGATCCTGATGAATTGACCTGGTGAATTGGGCATAAGGAGGACTTGGTATGTATTCTATCCTCTACAGTCGCTGCTTGGAACATGCCTTTTCCCTTGGCACAACCCTTGAACGCATGGCGGTGCTCCCATGACTGGACTGGCCTTTGATCCGGGAGCGGCGGCGCAAGCTGCCGCCGTCCTCGATGTACACAATCTGCGCATCGAGTTTCCGCTGCGCCAACGCTCGCTCGTCGCCGTCGACGACGTTTCCTTCAGCATAGGCCAGGGCGAAATCCTCGGCGTCGTCGGCGAATCCGGCGCCGGCAAGTCGCTGACCGGAAGCGCCCTGATCGGGCTGCTTCAGCCGCCCGGGCGCATATCGGGCGGCACCGTCCATCTCTCCGGCCAGCGCATCGACGACCTGCCCCAGGCCGAACAACGCAAGCTGCGCGGCCGCCATATCGGCGCGATTTTCCAGGACCCGCTGACCAGCCTCGACCCGCTGTTCACCGTCGGACGCCAGTTGACAGAAACCATCCGCGCGCATCATCCGGGCAATGCCGAGACCGCACGCGCCAAGGCGCTACAGCTGCTGCGCGAGGTCGGCATCGCCGATCCGGAAAACCGCTTCAGCCAGTATCCGCACCAGTTCTCGGGCGGCATGCGCCAACGCATCGTCATAGCACTGGCGCTTGCCGGCGAGCCGGAGCTGATCATTGCCGACGAGCCGACGACGGCACTCGACGTTTCGGTCCAGGCCCAGATCATCGGGCTGTTGAAGCGGCTTGCGGCGACCCGTGGCACCGCGATCATGCTTGTCACCCACGACATGGGTGTCATCGCCGAAACCGCCGACCGGGTCGCGGTGATGTATGCCGGCCGCGTCGTCGAGATCGGCCCCGTCGACGAGGTCATCCACCGGCCACGCCACCCCTATACTGCCGGGTTGATGGGCTCGATCCCGTCGCTCAATCGCAAGGCCGACCGGCTTGCCCAGATCGATGGCTCGATGCCGCGCCTGGGCAGCTGGCCGGTAGGCTGCGCCTTCAATCCGCGCTGCCCCAAGGCCGGAGACCGCTGCCGCAGCGAACTGCCCCGGCTCGCCGATGCCGGCGGCACATCCGCCGCCTGTTTCATCCACCAGGGCGGCACGACGCTCTGACGGCAGAACAGCCGCCCCAAGGATGGCGCTGCCGCGGTCTGAAAATGGCCTTCGATTTCGATAGCGTCGCCCGTTGCGACGGCGCTGGTTTCGCCACGCCCATGCCCCTGCCGTACAGCTCAAATTTCAGGCATTGTTTGTATACAATTGATGCCATTTTACGCATACAACACTGTAGACGAAGCGTATTCGATGTGAAATCATCCCTCCTGTCGGCTCTCAACAGGCTAGGCTCCAAGTGACAAGTGCTCGAGATCAGAACGGATCGAAATGGGCATTCCCCGAACCTCGGGGGATGAGAGGATCGCGGTTTCGTTCCTGTCACGCCGGCCACACAGCCTTGTTGAACCAGTTCTCGAACCCGATGGATGCGGCGGCTTTCGGCATGCTCGACACCCTGGCCATCGGCATGCCGACGCCCGAACGAGACAAGACAAGTCCAACAATCAAGAACTGTGTGGGAACAGCCGATGAACCGTTATCTGAAACTCCTTCTCCTCACCTCCTGCGCCGGCCTCGCCATCAGCGCGGCTGAAGCCAAGACGCTGCGGTTCGCTGAATCGCAGGAAATCAGTTCGATGGACCCTCACGCGGCGCGTGAGGATTTCACGCTCAGCCTGATCGGCAACGTCTATGAAGGCCTTGTCCGCTGGAACAAGGAGCTCAAGATCGAGCCGGCCCTGGCCGAAAGCTGGGAAACGCTGTCCGACACTCAGTGGCGCTTCCACCTGCGCAGGGGCGTGGAGTTCCACAACGGCAACCCGTTCACCGCCGACGACGTGATCTTCTCCTATGAGCGTGCCGGTTCGCCGGGCTCGCCCTTCGCCGGCCTGCTCGAGCCGATCGCCGGGATCGCCAAGGTCGACGACCACACCATCGACATCACGCTCAAGCGCAAATACGCGCTGCTGCTCAACGATTTCGCCGGCTGGTACATCCTCGACAAGGAATTCCAGGAATCGATCGGCGCCCAGAAGCCGCTCGACCTGTCGACCAACACCGGCGGCGCGATGATCACGCAAGGGATCGGCACCGGACCGTTCAAGGTCGCCAGCCGCGAGCCCGACGTGAAGACCGTCTTCGTCGCCAACGAAAAATGGTGGGACAAGCGCGAGCACAACATCGACGAGATCGTCTACACGCCAATCGCCAACAATGCCACGCGCGTCGCGGCCCTGCTCTCCGGCGAGGTCGACTTCATCCGCAACGCGCCGCCGCAGGACGTCGCGCGCGTCGAGGGAACACCCGGAATGCAGATCATGCGCGCGCCACATCTGCGCAACATCTTTTACGGCATGGACCAGCAGTCCAAGACCTTGCCCGGCCTCGATTCCAACCCGCTCGCCGACGTACGCGTCCGCAAGGCGATCTACCAGGCCATCGACATCGACGGCATCAAACGCTCGATCATGCGCGACAACAGCCGCCCGTCGGCGATCATGATGGCGCCGCAGTTGCCCTTCTACGACGCCAGCCTCGACGTCCGCTTCCCCTTTGATATCGAGGCGTCGAAGGCACTGCTCAAGGAAGCGGGTTATGCCGACGGCTTCACCTTGCCGATGGATTGCCCGGCCGGTTCGTTCATCAATGACGAGCAGATCTGCCAGGCAACTGTCGGCATGCTCGCCAAGGTCGGCATCAAGGCGCAGCTGACGATGCACCCGCCTGTGCAGTTCGACACCGAGCTGCCCGCCGGCAAATACTCTTTCTACATGCTCGGCTGGGCCGGCCTGCCGACGCTGGACGCCTACAACATCATCTCGGCGACCTTCCACACACCCACCGGCGACCTCGGCGCCTGGAACCCGAAAGGCTATTCCAACGCCCGCGTCGACGAGCTGATCCCGCAGATCGGCACCGAATACGACACCGAGAAGCGCCAGGAGATGATCTCCGAGGTGATGAAGCTGCACCGCGACGAGGTCGGCAAGATCATGCTGCACCAGCAGTTCCTGACCTGGGGTATGAGCGACAAGGTCCACGCCATCGTACCAGCCGACGAATACACGCGGTTCTGGTACTACACGATGGACTGACGATTGATCGGAGGCTGGGCGCCACGCGCGCCCGGCCTCTTCTCCATTTCAGAGGCTGAGATGATTTCCTTGCTCGCCACGCGACTGACCAGCGTCATCCTCGTGATGCTGGTCGTGTCGGCGCTTTCGTTCTCGATCTTCAATTTCCTCGGCGACCCGGTGAACAACATCCTCGGCGTCAACGCCACGCTTGCCCAGCGCGAGGAACTGCGTGTCGACCTTGGTCTCGACCAGTCGACATTCGTCCAGTTCTGGCGCTTCGTCGAACGTGCCGTGGTCGGCGATTTCGGCATCTCCTATCGCAACCGCCAGCCGGTGGTCGACCTGATCCTCGCCCGCCTGCCGGCGACGCTGGAGCTCGTCATGTGCGCGACCGTCATTGCCCTTGCCACGGGTATCCCGATGGGCGTCTATACGGCGCTCAAGCCACGTGGCCTGTTGAGCCGCAGCCTGCAGTTTGGGTCGCTGCTCGGCATCTCCATGCCGCAGTTCCTGATCGGCATGCTTCTGATCCTGGTGTTCTCCGTCGAACTGCGCTGGCTCTCGGCCTTCGGCCGCGGCGAGGTCGTGACGCTGGGTTGGTGGACGACTGGCCTGCTCACCACATCAGGCATCAAGGCTCTGATCATGCCGACCATCACGCTCGCCGTGTTCCAGGTGTCGATGATCATGCGGCTCGTGCGCGGCGAAATGCTTGAGGTGGTACGCACGGATTTCGTCAAGTTCGCCCGCGCCCGTGGCCTGTCTGACCGCGCCGTCTATCTGACGCATGCGCTGCGCAACAGCCTGTTGCCGGTCATTACCATCACTGGCCTGCAGATCGGCTCGCTGATCGCCTTCGCCATCGTCGTCGAGGCGGTCTTCCAGTGGCCCGGCATGGGCATGCTGATCCTGCAGGCCATCGAATTCGCCGACTTCCCCGTCATGGCCGCCTATCTCGCCTTCGTCGGTTTCAGTTTCGTCACGATCAACCTGGTCGTCGACCTTATCTATCTCGCCGTTGATCCAAGGTTGCGCGCAAAATGAGCCAGCTCGTCCTCCGACTAAAAGCCTTTGGCAACAGCGAACTGGCCTGGCGTTTCAGGAACTCGCCGCCGGTCATCTTCGCCGCTGTCGCGCTGATCGCGCTGGTGTTCTGTGCCGCCGCCGCAAGCCTGATTGCGCCTCACAATCCGTTCGATCCGGCCACCCTCAACATCATGGACGCCCGCCTGCCGCCGGCATGGATCGACGGCGGCAGTTCGACCTACCTGCTAGGCACCGACGAGCAGGGCCGCGACATCCTCTCCACCATCTTCTACGGTATGCGCGTGTCGATCCTGGTCGGCATCGCCGCCGTCGCCTTCTCGATGACCATCGGCGTCGCACTCGGCCTGATCGCCGGCTATCTCGGCGGCTGGGTCGACACGGTCATCATGCGGCTCGGCGACATCCAGCTCAGCTTTCCGACCATCATGATCGCCTTTTTCATCGACGGCGTCGCCAAGATCGTCATGCCGATCGGCATGCGCGAGGAGATGCGTTTCTACGTCGTCATCCTGGCGATCGGCGTCGCCGACTGGGTGCAGTTCGCCCGCACCGTGCGCGCCGCCACCATGATCGAGCGCCGCAAAGACTATGTCGCCGCAGCCCGCATCAGCGAGGTCGGCAACGTCCGTATCCTGCTTGCCCACATCCTGCCCAACACCATCGGCCCGGTGCTGGTGCTGGCAACGCTCGGCCTCGGCGTCGCCATCCTCACCGAAGCGATCCTGTCCTTCCTCGGCCTCGGCATGCCGCCGTCGCAGCCTTCGCTCGGAACCCTGATCCGCGCCGGCAACGACCTGCTGCTGTCGGGCGAATGGTGGATCTCGCTGTTCCCCGGCGCCGCACTCGTGCTTCTGGTGCTGGCCGTCAACATCGTCGGCGACTGGCTTCGAGACGTCCTCAATCCTCGCCTTCGCTAAGACCACGGAACAGCAATCATGACCAACCTTCTGCTCACCAATGTCCGCCCCGATGCCGGGAGCGCGGGCAACATCCTGATCGAGAACGGCCGCATCGCGGCGATTGGCAGCAATGTGACGGGCCCTGACGGCATCACGGTCGTTGACGGTAAGGGCGCGATCGCCATTGCCCCCTTCGTCGAGGCGCATGTCCATCTCGACAAGATCCTGTGGGGCCTGCCCTGGCACAGCATCAATGTGCCGGATTCACTCCGCGCCATGATCGACAACGAGGTCGAGATCCGCCGCAGATTGCCCTGGTCTGTCGCCGAGCGCGCCGGCAATCTGATGCGCCAGTGCGTCGCCAACGGCTCGACCCACATTCGCAGCCATGTCGACATCTCGCCCGAATACAAGCTCGACAATCTGCATGGCGTGCTCGCCGCATGGGAAAGGACCAAGCACGCCGTCGACCTCGAGATCGTCGCCTTCCCGCAACTCGGCATGCTGATCGAGCCGGGTACGGCAGAGCTTATGGAAGCAGCCCTTGACGAAGGCGCCTCTGTAATCGGCGGCATCGACCCGGCCAGCGTCGACGGCGACGCGAAGGGCCATCTCGATACCATTTTCGGCATCGCCCACCGCAAGCAGGCCAAGATCGACATCCACCTGCATGAGCGCGGCGAGCTCGGCCTCTACGAACTCGGCCTGATCGCCGAGCGCGCCAAGGCGCTTGGCATGCAGGACAAGGTCATCGTCAGCCATGCCTTCTGTCTCGGCACCGCATCGCGCGACGAGCTCACCCGCATGATGGACCTGCTCGCCGAGGCCGGCATCGGCATCATCTCGGCGGTGCCCGGCGACATCCCCTTCCCGCCGATGTTCGAGCTTGCCGACTATGGCGTGCGTTGTGCTGTGGCGTCGGATTCGTTGCGCGACACCTGGAACCCGCATGGCAATGGCGACATGCTGGAGCGCTGCTGGCTGTTGTCCTGGCGCAGCAACTGCCGCACCGACGCCGAGCTGACGGCTGCCCTCGACATGGGTACGAAGCGCGGCGCCGACCTGCTCGATCTCGCCGGCCATGGGCTGGATGTCGGCTGCGACGGCAGCCTCGTGCTGATCGAGGGTGAAAACCAGGCCCAGATCGTCGTCGACCGGCCCAAGCGCGCGCTGGTGGTCAAGCGCGGCCGTATCGTCGCCCGCGACGGCAGTTGGATCGATGGTGGCGGCGCATGAACGCAATCGTTACCGAACAGCCCTTGCTCAAGGTCGCCAATCTCGGCCGCACCTTCGATGTTTCAGCACCCTTCCTGCAACGCCTGGCAACCGGCGCCCCGCGTCGCAGCGTCAAGGCCGTCGACGGCGTCAGCTTCGCCATTCGCCCCGGCACCACCTTCTCGCTGGTTGGCGAATCCGGCTGCGGCAAGTCCACCGTCGCACGCCTCGTCGCCGGACTGGAAAGGCCGACCGTAGGCGCCGTCGAGATCCGCAAGGACAGCGGCGAGCGTGTGCGCTTGCAGATGGTGTTCCAGGATCCGGTCGGCAGCCTCAATCCACGCTGGCGCATCGGCCAGAGCATTGCCGAGCCCATGGCGCGAAAGCTTGGCCGCATTGAGCGCCGCAAGCGCATCGGCGAGCTGCTGGTCACCGTAGGCCTGGCACCCAGCGACGCCGACAAATATCCGCACGAATTCTCCGGCGGCCAGCGCCAGCGCATCTCGATCGCCCGCGCGCTTGCTGCCGAGGCCGAGCTGCTTTTGCTCGACGAACCGACATCCGCCCTCGACGTGTCTGTGCAGGCACAGGTGCTCAACCTGCTCAAGGAGCTGCAGCAGAAACTAGGGCTGACCTATCTGTTCATCAGCCACAATCTGTCGGTCGTGCGTTTCCTCACCGACCGCATCGGTGTGATGTATCTCGGCCGCCTCGTCGAGGAAGGACCGGGCGAAATCATCCTCGAAAACCCGCAACACCCCTACACCAGGCTGCTGCTCGAAACCGTGCCCGACCTCGAAGCGCCGAAGCGCGACCGCGCGCCCTTGGGCGGCGACATTCCGAGCCCGCTCAACCCGCCCAGCGGCTGTACCTTCCACCCGCGCTGCCCGCTGGCGATGGACGTCTGCAAGAAGGAACGGCCGGAACTAAGGCACTCGGCAGCCGGCGCCAACGTCGCCTGCCACGCCATTCAAGACTGAGCAGCAAGGCACAACGCAAGGCCAGTTCCCGCACATTAGATCCGAAAGGTTGCCAACCTTCGGCATGCGCCGGCCGTTCATTCGGGCGGTCGGCAAAGAAGGGCTCGACCTTTCGGTTGACGAGCCTCTCATCACACGCCAGAAAGTATTCACCAAAGCCACGCTTCGCCTTCTGGTTGCTCGCCACGGCTCTGCTGGACGGCCGCATGCCGGGCACCTGTCTTGGGCCTATGGAGCTTCGCACCCCATGAAAATTCCCAGGAAGCTCGGTCATATCTGGATAGGCCCGAAGCAGCAGCCGTCGCAGTGGATGCAGAGCTGGATCGAGCGGCACCCGGACTGGGAATACACGCTCTACGACAATGACTTCCTCCGTAACGGCACGTTCAGGACTCGCGCCCAGATCGACGAGTACATGAAGCGCGGCGCTTATGCCGGTGCCGCAGACCTGCTGCGCTTCGAAATCCTGTACGCCCAGGGCGGCTACATGGCCGGGCGGACAGCATTTGCGTCCACCCGGTCGATGAATTGTTCGATGACGGTGGAAGCCTCTACACTGTCTACGAAAACGAATTCCTGCGCGGCCAGTTGGTTGCCCCGATCGTTGCGGCTGCGCCGGGCCATCCATTCCTGGACCTGATCCTCTCCATACTGGAAAAGCCCCCCGGCCGAACTGGACGAGCCCTGGAGGAACGGCATCCTCGCCACCGCCGGAGGCCCCGCCTTCATCGTCGATACGGTGAAGGCGCCCAACGACAGCATTCCGGCCGCCATCGCCATTCTCCGCAATGCCCAGCCAGCCAACAAGCGCGCAGTGATCGGCTTTATCTCCGACTATACCGGTGGCCCGAGGAAGGGCACCGCACTTGCATACGACCTCGCCTACCAATGTTCGGACCAGTTCATCTTCGTCGGCGAAAACGGCCATCGCGCCCGCCCTACCGCAGAGGACAGGAACAGCGGCAAGTTCATCGACTTCCTCTTGCCAAAGGAGGCATCTGACTATGTCAAGGCAACCTCGCGGCCGAACGAACTGATCCTTCTGAAGGGGTCACAGACCCAGCATCTTGAACGGATCGCGCTCAGTTGGACACACGATGTCCAGTGCTGGAACCAATTGCGGCAAGTACATCGACTGTCTGCAATGCGGAATGGTCGAGGTTCCCTACCACGATCATCGCAAAGCCCGGAAAGCTCGTTCGCGGGCCATGCGGAACAAAGGCAGCCAATCCACGGACTGAGGGCATGCCCCCTCGCAGGAGTGACGGGCGAGGCCTGGCCCTCCGGGTGAAACTAGCTTATCTCGGCCCTGGCCCGTGGTCGGGTGTCGTTGCGCTCATATGTGAAAATCGCCGGTGGCAGCGGGTCGCGGTTGCGGATGATGTCGGCGCCTTTCTCACCCATCATGACAGTCGGGCCATTGGTGTTGCAGGAGGGCACGCGCGGCATGACCGAGCTGTCGCAGACACGCAAGCCCTCCATGCCATGTACCTTGAGCTCAAGGTCGACGACAGCCATATCGTCGGTGCCCATCTTGCAGGTGCCGACAGGGTGATGGTCTGTCTTGGCGTTGGCGCAGCCATAGTCGAACAGCTGTTCCTCGGACACCTTGTCCGGTCCGGGCAGCCGCTCGGCCAGCACGAATGGCTTGAGCGCTGCCTGCTGCATGATCTCGCGTGCAACCCTGAGACCTTCGATCGACATCTTGCGGTCGTGCGGATCGGCCCAGTAATTGGGGTCGATCAGCGGAGCCGCCGCCGGGTCGCTGGACGCGAGCCGCACCGTGCCGCGCGAGCGCGGATGCAGATAGGCGGAGTTGAGCGTCACGCCGGCGTTCTTGAGCCTGGCGACGCCGGCCTCGATGCCCGAACCAAGGCCGAGATGGAACTGGATGTCCGGCGAACGCGCGTCGGGATCGGCGTACCAGAAGCCACCCGTTTCAAAGAGGCTCGACGTCACCGGCCCGGTGCGGAACAGCACATATTGCAGTCCTGCCCACAGCGTCCGATGCAGCTTGGCGACGTTGTCGTAAGTGTGATCGCCGGTACATTCGGAAATGACGAACAGGTCGAGATGGTCCTGCATGTTTTCGCCGACACCCTTGAGGTCGTGGACGACAGGCACGCCGACGCTCTTCAGGTGATCGGCCGGGCCGATGCCCGACTGCAGCAGAAGCTTGGGCGAGCCGATGGCCCCGGAGGACACCAGCACCTCGCGCTCGGCGCGGATGATTTCGCTGCCATTGCCGCTCGCGACCTCGACACCGACAGCCCTGCCCTTCTCGAGCACGATGCGCGTTACCCGTGCGCCGAGCCGGACGGTCAGGTTGCGCCTGTCCTTGATCGGGGCGAGATAGGCCATCGAGGCCGACGAGCGCCGCTTGTTGCGCTGGGTCAATTGATAGTAGCCGACGCCGGCCTGCTGTTTGCCATTGAAGTCGTGATTGTAGGGAATGCCGAGCTCCTGGCCGGCGCGGATATAGGCATCGCAGATCGGCAGGGCAGCCGACGGCATCGACACGCCGAGTGGCCCGCCATAGCCATGATAATCGTCGGCGAAACGCTGGTTGTCTTCCGAGCGCTTGAAATAGGGTAACACCGAGCGGTAGTCCCAGCCGGTGCAGCCGTCCTCGCTCGCCCACAGATCGTAGTCTGCGGCGTTGCCGCGCGTGTAGAGCTGGGCGTTGATGCTGGAGCCGCCGCCGATCACCTTGGCCTGGGTGTAGCGCAAGACGCGGCCTTTCATGTGCTTCTGCGGCACGGTTTCCCAGCCCCAGCTGGCCACGCCCTTGGTCATCTTGGCAAAGCCCGCCGGCATGTGGAACAGCGGGTTCCAGTCGCCGCCGCCGGCCTCAAGTAACAGTACGCGCACATCGGAATCTTCGCTCAACCGGTTGGCCAGCACGCAACCGGCTGGACCCGCACCTGTGATGATGTAGTCGTAAGTCATCTCTGATCTCAAAGTCGCGCGACCGACAGCGCACCGTCAGCCCTGATGATGGAGCCGGTGGCAAAGCCGAAGCCGCCGCTGGCGAGTGCCGCCGCGATGCGGCCGATGTCGTTCGGCTCGCCCCAGCGTTTGACCGGCACGAGGCCGTCAGCGATGAGCCGATCGTATTTCTCCGAGACTTTCGCCGTCATTTCGGAGCGGATGATTCCGGGCCGGATTTCGAACACGTCGATGCCGGTGCCGGCGAGCCGCAGCGTCAGCCCTTGGGTGAATGCGGCAAGCCCGGCCTTCGACATGCAGTAGTCGAGCCTGTCGGGCGACGTCATCTCGGCCGAGATCGAGGTGATGTTGATCACCGAGCGCGGATGCAATGTCGGTGGTGCGATGAGCATGGCCCGCAGCACCGCCTGGGTGAAGAACACCGTGCCGCGCAGATTGACCGCCATGATGGCGTTGAAATTCTCGGGCGTCATCTCGAGGAAATCGCCGCGCACCCTGGACGCGACACCGGCATTGTTGACCAGGCAGTCGATCTGCCCGAAATGCCCGACGATCCTGTCGACCGTGCCGGCATGGCCGTCGAGGTCGGCAAGGTCGGAGGCGAGGAACAGCACGCGCGCACCGTGTTTCTCCAGCCCCGATACCGCCTCTGCCGAGGCAACGTCTTCCTCGCGATCAGTGATGGCGAGGTCGAAGCCCGCCCTGGCAAGCGCTTCGGCAACGGCAAGGCCGATGCCGCGCCGCGCGCCGGTCACCAGTGCCACCGGTTTTGCCGCCACTTTCATGCCGCCAGATCCTTTTCAGCGATGTGGTCGGCAACCCGCAGCGCCTGCGCCGCGATCGTGAGCGCCGGATTGACCGCCGCCGATGTCGGCAGGAAGCTCGCATCGACCACGAACAGGTTCGGATGGTCGAAGGCGCGGCAGAAGACGTCGAGCGGGGCGTCCTTGGGGTCGCTGCCTATCCTTACCGTGCCGCACTGGTGCGACGGCGTGCGCTTGTCGAAGGCGCGTGAGACGACGACCGGGAAACCTGCGCTGCGCAGCACCTGCTTGAGCTTGGCCACCAGCCGCTCGTGCGCCTGCCAGTTGCTGCGCACCCATTTCAGCACGATGCGGTCGCCATCGACCATGACCCGGCTTTCCGGCGACGGCAGGTCCTCGCTCATGGCGTAGAAGTCGATCGAATGCGCCGTTGTCAGATTCAACAGCCACTCCGGCACGGCGGGCATCGCGCCCTTCAGGATGGTACCCAAGATGCGCCCGAGCAGCTGGACGTTGCCCAGTGGCGGCCCGCCCTCGCCGTCGGAGAGATAAAAATCGTTGAAGCCGAAGGTCTTCTGGTAAACCGAGTCGTTGCGGAACCAGGGGCTCATGGCGATGACAGCCGTCGAATTGTGGTTCATGAAGTTGCGGCCGACCTGATCGGAGCGGTTGGCGAGGCCGCTGGGGTTGCTGTCGTTGGCCGAGCGCAGCAGAAGCACCGCCGATTGCACAGCCCCTGCCGACAGGATCACCAGCTTCGGTCGCAGCACTGTTGCCTCGCCATTGCGCAGGTAATGAACCGCAACGATTCGCCCGTCGGCGGCCGACTCCAGACGCGTCACGCGCGAGCCGGTCTGCAGCTTGACGTTCTCATGCTTCAGCGCCGCGGCCAGCGCCGTCGTCTCGGCATCCATCTTGCCGTCAAAGCTGTTGGGGTGGGCGTCCCACGGCGTCTTGCCCTTGGCCAGCCAGCGCTCGATATCGACACCGAGCGGCAGCGAAAAGGGATGCATGCCGTTGGCCTTGAGGCGTGCCCGCACCTTCGAGATCGCGGGCTCGTCGGCAACGGGCTTCAAGCCATAGGGCTGCGAATGCACGGGCTCTGTCGGGTCCTCGCCGAGCGTACCGCGCACCTGATAAAGCTCTTCGGCCCTGCCGTACCACGGCTCGAGGTCGTCATAGGCAATCGGCCATGCCGGCGACACACCGTCGAGATGCTGCATCTCGTCAAAGTCCTCGCGGCGGTAGCGCGTCAGCACGGCGCCGTAGAACTTCGAATTGCCGCCGACATTGTAATAGTTGCCCGGATTGAAGCCGGTACCGTCGGCCTCATACCAGGTCTCGTCAGGGCGGAAATGCCCGCGCTGGAAGATGGCGCGCTGGTCGCGATTCTCCGGCCGGTCGGCGATATGGCCACCAGCCTCAAGCACGAGAATCTCCGCGCCGGTCGTGGCGAGCCCTGCAGCAACAGTAGCGCCGCCGACACCCGAGCCGATGATGACGATGTCAGGCTGTCCGGACATGTCAGGCGATGCGCAGCTGGCTCTTCGGGTCGAAGAACACCGCCTTGTCCAGGTTGAAGGCGAGCTTCGTCTTCTGGCCGGCATGGATCGCGGCGTCGGCACGCAGCCGCGCCACCACTTCCTTGCCGCCGAGCTTGGTCACAGCGAAGGTGTCGGAACCGGCAGGCTCGACCACCTCGATCAAACATTCGCCCTCGGCGATCGACCTGGCGTTGCGATCGGCACCATCCGGGTCGGTCAGTGCTTCCGGACGGACACCGAAGATGATCTCCTTGCCCGAATAGCCACCGAGCACACCATTGGCATTCTTGATCGGCAGCGCCAGCGGCTTCTCGCCCGGCCTTTCGAGCATGACGTTGAGCCCGCCCTCGCCGTTTTCGAGGCGCGCGGTCAACAGGTTCATCGCCGGCGAACCCATGAAGTCGGCGACGAACATGTTGGCCGGACTGTTGTAGATCTCGGCCGGCGTGCCGAACTGCTGCAGGGTGCCGTCCTTGAGCACGGCGATCTTGGAGGCCAGCGTCATCGCTTCGATCTGGTCGTGGGTGACATAGACGATCGTCGTCTTCATGCGCTGGTGCAGGCGCTTGATCTCGGTACGCATGTCGACGCGCAGCTTGGCGTCGAGGTTGGACAGCGGCTCGTCGAACAGAAAGACCTGCGGATTGCGCACCAGCGCCCGGCCCATGGCAACACGCTGGCGCTGGCCGCCGGAGAGCTGGCTCGGCTTGCGGTCGAGCAGGTGGCCTATCTGCAGGATGTCGGACACCTGCTTGATCGCCTTGTCGCGCTCGTCCTTGGGCACGCCGCGGATTTCCATGCCAAACGCGATGTTTCCGGCCACCGTCATGTTCGGGTAGAGCGCGTAGGACTGGAACACCATGGCGATGTCGCGCTTGGACGGATGCAGCCCGGCGACCGAATTGCCGTTAATGGAGATCTCGCCCGAGGTGATCGGCTCGAGCCCGGCTATGGTGTTGAGCAGCGTCGACTTGCCACAGCCCGACGGGCCGACGAGCACCAGAAAGCCGCCCTTGTCGATCTCGATATTGATGTCCTTGAGGATCTCCACCTGGCCATAGTTCTTGTAGAGATTGCTGATCTTGAGAAACGACATGGGCTTACCCCTTGACCGCGCCGGCCATCAGGCCGCGCACGAAATAGCGTCCGGAGACGATGTAGACGATGAGGGTGGGCAGAGCGGCGAGGATCGCGCCGGCGAAATGCACGTTGTATTCCTTCACGCCGGTGGACGAGTTGACGAGGTTGTTGAGCGCTACCGTCAGCGGGATCGAGTTGAAGCCCGAAAACGACGAGCCGAACAGGAAGTCGTTCCAGATGTTGGTGAACTGCCAGATGACGGTGACGACGATGATCGGACCCGACGACGGCAGCAGGATGCGCCGAAAGATCTGGAAGAAGCTCGCGCCGTCGATCTGTGCTGCACGCACGAGTTCGGTCGGGAACGCCTCGTAATAGTTGCGGAAGAACAGCGTGGTGAAGCCGAGGCCGTAAATGGCGTGGATCAGCACAAGGCCGGTGATGGTGCCGGCAAGGCCGGTCAGGCCGAGGATGCGCGCCGACGGGATCAGCACGATCTGGAACGGAATGAAGCAGGCAAGCAGCATCAGGCCGAAGACGATGTTATCGCCCTTGAAGCGCCATTTGGTCAGCACATAGCCGTTGAGCGCTCCGAGGATGGTTGACAGCGCCACCGCCGGAACCACCATCATCACCGAGTTCAGGAAATAGGGTTTCAGCCCCGTCGGCGAGACGCCGATCTGCGCAGTCGACCAGGCCGACAGCCAGGGCGCTATCGTCCATTGCTGCGGCAGCGCCAGCATGTTGCCCTGGCGTATCTCGTCCAGCGGCTTCAGCGAATTGACGACCATCACATAGAGCGGCAGCAGGTAGTAGACCGCAAACAGGATGAGAACGGCATAGATCAGCGCACGGGCGAAGATGCCGTTACGGGTGGCGACGTCCTGGGAGGCGGCACTCATTTCTTCTTCCCCCCGAGTTCGGAGTAGAGGTAGGGCACGATGATGGCGAAGATCATCATCATCATCATGATCGCGGACGCAGCACCCATGCCCATTTCATTGCGGCCAAAGGTGAACTTCTGCATGAACAGCGCCGGCGTCCAGGTCGCAGTCCCCGGTCCGCCGTCGGTCATCGCCACCACAAGGTCGTAAGACTTGATGGCGAGGTGGGCGAGCACCACGAAGGCCGACAGGAACACCGGCCGCATCAGCGGAATGATGATCCGGCGATAGATGGTGAGCGTCGAGGCGCCGTCGATCTGGGCGGCCTTGATGATTTCGTTGTCGACGCCGCGCAGGCCGGCGAGGAACATCGCCATGACGAAGCCCGACGATTGCCACACCGCAGCGATGACGATGGTGTAGATCGCCATCTGGCCTTCCTTGATCCAGCGGAACGAGAAGCTTTCCCAACCCCATGACTGCATCACGTGCTCGAGGCCGATGCCGGGGTCGAGAAACCACTTCCAGGCGACGCCGGTGACGATGAATGACAGCGCCATCGGGTAGAGATAGATCGGGCGCAGCACGCCCTCGCCGCGGATTTTCTGGTCGAGGAAGATCGCCAGCGCCAGTCCGATGAAGCTGCAGATGACGATATACAGCACCGAGAAGATCGCGAGGTTCTTCAGCGCCGTGATCCAGTTGGGATGGTTGAACAGCCTGACATAGTTGTTCAGGCCGACCCAGGTCGAGAAATCGGGCAAAAGCTTCGAGCCCGAGAACGACAGGAAGGCCGTGAAGACGATGAAGCCGTAGACGAAGATCAGGATCAACGCGAAGCTCGGCGCCAGCACGATCTTCGGCAGCAGGTCCTGCAACGTCGCGCGCGGGTTCGTCACCGCGCGGGGTGCGGTCGTGGTGAGATCGGCCATGGGGTCCAGCCTCTGGGTTGTCAGGTCAGGATGTGCCCCGGCCGAAGCCGGGGCACGAAGTTCGGTGAAGGGCCTGCCGTGGCCCCGCTGCTACACAGCTCCCAGGCGTTCGCCGCCTGCCATCGTGCCACCGGCACGATGGATTTGCTGCGCATACCGGCGTCTCACCCCTTGGCGGCGGCAACCGCTTCGGCCAGCGCCTTGGCGGCGGCCTTGGAGTCGAGTTCGCCGTTGAAGTGACGGGTAACGACGTCGTAGAGCGCGTTCTTCACCGCGGCCGGTGCGGCATAACCATGTGCCATCGAGCCGAACAGCTTGCCACCGGAGCTGGCTTCCGCCAGGTCCTTGATGCCCTTCTTACCGCAATCGTCAAAGGCGGTGTCAGGCACGTCGGTGCGTGCCGGCACCGAGCCCTTGACCACGTTGAACGACGACTGGAAGGCCGGATCCTCGATGTCGGCTGCCATCTGCAGCTGCGCCTTCTTCTTGTCGTCGCCAACCTTGAACATCATGAACATGTCAGAGTTGAAGGTGACGGCGCCCTGCGTCCCGGGGAAGCGGATGCAGACGAAGTCGGTGCCCGGCTTCTGGCCGGCCTTGAGGAACTCACCCTTGGCCCAGTCACCCATCATCTGCATGCCGGCCTTGCCCTCGATGACCATGGCCGAGGCAAGATTCCAGTCGCGGCCAGAGAAGTCCTTGTCGACATAGGTCTTGAGCTTGGCCATGCGGTCGAAGGCTTCGACCATCTTGTCGCCGCCAAGTGCGGCCGGATCGAGATCGATCATCGACGACTTGTAGAAGTCGGTGCCGAGCGACAGCACGACGGCGTCGAAGATGGTCGCATCCTGCCAGGCCTGGCCGCCATGGCCGAGCGGGGTGATGCCGTTGGCCTGCATCTTGTCGAGCACCGCGACCAGCTCGTCCCAGGTCTCGGGCGCCTTGCCGCCGGCAGCGTCGAGCGCCTTTTTGGAGATCCAGACCCAGTTGGTCGAGTGCACGTTGACAGGTGCTGCAATCCACTTGCCGTCATGCTTGGCGAAGTTCTGCAGTGCGGCCGGAACGACCTTGTCCCAGCCTTCCTTGTCGGCCACTTCGCCGAGATCGCCGACGACGCCCTGGTTGGCCCAGTCGGTGATGTCGAAGCCAAGCGCCTGCACGGCGGTGGGCGGATCGCCTGCGGTGACACGGGCGCGCAGCGCGGTCATCGCCGCTTCGCCGCCGCCGCCGGCAACCGGCATGTCTTTCCAGGTCACGCCCTGGCCTTCCAGGTTCTTCTTCAGCACGTCGAGTGCTGCTGCCTCACCGCCTGACGTCCACCAGTGCAGAACTTCGACGCTTTCCTCGGCCTGTGCCATCGGCATAGGCGCGGCAAACAGTGCCGCCACGGCTGCCGTACTCATCAAAAACTTACGCATTCCAGTTCCTCCCGGGTTGCAAGTTCCTCACGCGTCATTGCGTGTCATAAAATCCCTTCGGCCCCGCCTCTGGGAATTCCTCCGTTCAGCCGCGCGCCTCCTTCGGCATCCAATGGCCGGTGCGCGGTCCGATATGCATGTTGAGCGTCTTGGTCTCGGTGTAATCCTCGACCGCATGGCGGCCGAGCTCGCGGCCGATGCCCGATTGGCGGTAGCCGCCGAAGGGCAGCTCCGAGGCGCCGTCCATGAAGGTATTCATCCAGACGGTACCGGCACGGACTCTACGGCCGACTGTCAGGCAGGTGTCGAAGTCGCGGCTCCAGACGCCTGCCGACAGACCATAGTCGATCGAATTGGCGATACGGATCGCCTCGTCAGTGGTCTCGAAGGCAAGCACCGAAAGCACCGGTCCGAACACCTCCTCTTTCGCCACCGCCATGTCGGGGGCGACCGACGACAGGATCGTCGGCTCCATGAACTGGCCGAGGCCGAGATCAGCGGCAGACCCGCCGACAGCAACCCTCGCACCGTTCTCGCTCGCACCTTTCACGTAACCAACGATCTTCGCAAGATGCTGCGGCGTGATGATAGCACCAACCTGCGTCGATGGGTCGAGCGGATCGCCGACCTTGACCTTGGCCGACAGAGCGGCAACGCGGCTGGTCACCTCGTCGGCGACGTCGCGATGCACGATCAGGCGCGAGCCGGCATTGCAGCACTCGCCGGCGTTGAAATAGGCGCCGAAGACGGCCGCATCGACGAAGTCATCCAGATTGGCATCAGGGAAGACGATCTGCGGGTTCTTGCCGCCGAGCTCCAGTGACACTTTCTTCAACGTTTGCGCGGCGTTGGCCATTGTCAGCTTGCCGATACCGGTCGAGCCGGTGAACGACACCATGTCGATGTCGGGGTGGCTGGTCAGCGGCGCACCAGCCTCCGGCCCGGTTCCGACGATGATGTTGACCACGCCCTGGGGAACCCCTGCCGCCTCCAGAATCTCGCCGAGTACCAGCGTCGAGCCTGACGTCAACTCCGACGGCTTGACCACTGCCGTACAGCCGGCGGCCAGCGCAAAAGGCAACTTCTGGCTGACGATCAGGAACGGGAAATTCCACGGCGTGATGATCGACACCACGCCGATCGCCTCGCGCAGGACCACGCCCAGCGTGCCGTCGCCCAGCGTGTTGTAGCTCTCGCCATGCAGGTCCCGCGCAAGTGCTGCCGCATAGCGCCAGATGTCGGCGGCACCGCCAAGTTCGCCCTTGGCCTGGGAGATCGGCTTGCCTGACTCGATACAATCGAGGAAGGCGAGTTCATCGGCACGCGCGTCGATGATGTCGGCGGCCCTGAGCAGGATGCGCGAGCGCTCGGCGCCGGTCATGCGCGGCCAATGTCCGTCGTCGAACGCCTTGCGTGCCGAGGCAATGGCGCGGTTCGCATCGATAGCAGTCGCGGCCTCGTAGCGGCTGACAACGGCGCCATGGCCGGGGCTGGCGCGCTCGATGGCCTTGCCTTCGGCGCCGGCGGTCCATTTGCCGTCGATCAGCATCTTGAACTCGCGGACCTTGAAGCCGTCGAGCGGCTTGGGACGCATCAGGACCGTCATCACCATTCTCCTGCAAACTTGGCGGCACGCTTCTCGCTGAAGGCCGCGACCCCCTCCTTGAGGTCTCCGGTCTTGGCCACGAGAATCGAGCCCAGCGCCTCGACGGCGGTGCCATTGTCTTCACCATTCGCGGTGGCGATCATCAGTTTTGCGACCTCGACTGCCGCAGGCCCCCGCGCCGCGACCCGGGCCGCATAGGCGCGCGCCGCAGCCACCGCCGCGCCGGTCTCGACCACATGGTCGACCAGCCCGAGCCCTGCTGCCTCGTCGGCGGAAAACACCTCGCCGCCCAGCGCCATACGCCTCACCACCTGCGCACCGGCGCGCCTCACCAGACGCTGTGTGCCCGACCAGCCCGGCACCATGCCGAGCCCGGTTTCCGGCAGGCCGATCTTCACATGACGCTCGGCAATGCGGATGTCGGCGGCTATCGCCAGCTCCAGTCCGCCGCCCAATGCATGGCCGTTGATGGCAGCGATCACCGGTACGCGCAGCGTCGCCAGGCGTTCGAACACGCGGTGGCCGAAACGCACCCAGGCATGGCCGAACTCGTTGGGTGTCATTTCGCCCCAGGCCTTGATGTCGCCGCCGGCCGAAAACGCCTTGCCCTCGCCGGTGAGGATGGCGACGCGGATTTCCGCATTGGCCTCGACCTCGTCGCAGGCCTGGGACAGCGCCTTCAGCATGTCTATATCGAAGGCGTTGAGCTTGTCCGGCCGGGCCGCCGTGATGATCGCGACAGGACCCTCGAACTCGACCCTGATGCGCTGGTCAGCCATGGATGCCCTCCAGCTTGCGCACCGGCTTGCGCGGCAGCTTCAACCTGATCGGCGCTTCGGCGAACAGGGCAGCATCCATCTGCTTGAGTTTGTCCGACACGATCAGCGGGAATTCCGACTGGTCGAGAATATGCGTCTGCAGTTCGACGCCCGGCGCGATCTCGGTCAGCACAATGCCTTGAGGCATAAGCTTCATCACACAGCGTTCGGTGACATAGGTGATGTCCTGGCCCTGTTCGACGCCGCGACGCCCCGAGAAGGTGACATGCTCGACCTCGTTGACCAGCTTCTTGAGCTTGCCTTCCTTCTCGACCACCAGCTTGCCAGCCTCGATGTCGAGCTTGGCGCCGGCATTGAACATGCCGGAGAAGACGATCTTCCTGGCTCGCGCCGTGATGTCGATGAACCCCCCGGCACCCGCCGTCACATGTGGCCGGAAGCTGAGCTTGGAGACGTTGACCGAGCCGTTGCGGTCGATCTCGAGGAACGACAGCAGCGAGGCGTCGAAACCCGCGCCCTGGAAGTAGGTGAACTGGTAGGGCGACGGCATAAAGGCATCGGCATTCGACGCGCAGCCGAAAGCGAAATCGAGCAGCGGCACGCCGCCGACGGCACCCTGCTCGATCACCCAGGTGACCTCACCATGCAGCCCTTCTTCAAGCAGGATGCGCGGCACGTTGGCCGAAATGCCGAAGCCGAGATTGACCGCGCTGCCGGCCTCGAGTTCCTGAGCGACCCGGCGGGCGATGACCTTCTGAAGGTTGAACTCGGGCACGCGGAAGCTGTCGAGAGGCCGCATGATCTCGCCTGAAATCGCAGGGTCGTAGAGCGTCTGCGTCGTCTGCTTCTGCTCGGGGTCGACGACGATGTAGTCGACCAGCATGCCCGGCACGCGCACATCGTGCGGGCGCAGCGAGCCGTCCTTGGTGATACGCTTGACCTGGGCAATGACGATGCCGCCATTGTTGCGCGCGGCGAGTGCCTGGTCGAGCCCGCCGAGATAGGCGCCTTCATGTTCGTAGGTCAGGTTGCCGCGCTCGTCTGATGTCGTTGCCCGAATGATCGCCACTTCAGGCTTGATAGCTGGGAAGAACAGCCAGTCCTCGCCCTCGAAGCTGACCTTCTTGACCAGCGGTTCGGCCGCAGCACGCGCATTCATGGCGCAGCCCTGCCGCTCGGGATCGACGAAGGTGTCGAGCCCGACCTTGGTCATGACGCCCGGCCGCTTGGCGGCAGCCTCGCGATGCATGTCGAACATGATGCCGGACGGCACGTTGTAGGCAGCCACCTCCTCATTGCCGATCATCTGCCAGATCAGCGGCGGCTCGGCGCTCGACGGCCCCGACGGATAGGAGCCGCCGATGATCGTCTTCAGCAGGCCCTTTTTGGCGATATGGTCGACACCCTTGATGCCGCTCATGTCGCCGGCGGCGATGGGGTGCAGCGTCGTCAGGTCGCGCGGATGGCCTGTAGCCTCGAAGCGTTCGCCGATCGCCTTCAGCGTCAGGTCGGGACAGCCTAGCCCGCTCGACGACGACACCGAGACCACCGCACCATCGGGTATCAAAGCAGCGGCCTGGGCGGGAGTGATGTGCTTGGTCATGTCAGAGCCCCGCCTCGATCGCCACTGCCTTGCCCGTCGCCGCCGACTTGACCACGGCAAGACCCGTCGCCAGCGACCATACGCCGTCTTCGCCCGTGGCAGACGGTCTGCCCTTGCCGGCGACAGCATCATGGAACGCCTGCAGGCCCGCTTCGTAGAGATTGCGCTGGTCGAGATCGAGCTCGTGTTCGCCCTCGGCATTGCGCAGCACGACCGAGCCGACCGGCTTCTGCGTCATGACATTGCGCGCGATCAGCGAACCCTCGGTGCCGTGCACCTCGAAACCGGTCTCGGCGAACTTGGTGGTGAACGCGTCATGGAACTGCGCGATCACGCCTGACCTGAAGCGCAGCACGCCCATCACTGCGTCTTCGAGGCCCGCCTGCCCCATGCCACCCGCCTGGCTGAAGGCGACGGCCTCGACTGGATCGTCATTGAGCACGAAGCGCAAAGTGTCGGCGTCATGCACCGTGATATCGAGGATCACGCCGCCGCCGGCCTGCGGCTTGTCGAGCCGCCAGCCCTGCAGATGCGGCGGAAGATAGACGGCATGAAACACACGCGCCGCCAGCGGCTTGCCGATACGGCCTACGGCAATTGCGTCGCGCATCGCCCGGTGGCTTCCCGCATTGCGCAGATGGTGGTTCGTCGCCAGGACGACCCCGGCATCCTTCGCCTCATGCACCATTGCCCGGGCGTCAGAAATGGTCAGCGCCAATGGTTTCTCGCACAGCACATGCTTGCCGGCCTTAGCCGCGGCAATCGCCTGTTCCACATGCAATTCGTTGGTGGTCGAGATGTAGACGGCGTCGATACCGGCATCGCCTGTAATGTCCTCAAGCGACGTCACCGACTTCGCGATGCCGTTCGCCTGGGCATAGTCGCGGCCGCGCTCGGCATTGGTGCTCATGACGGACACCACCTCGCCGCCGGTCGCACGGATCGCGCCGATGACCCATTCCCTGGCGATGGTGCTCGCCCCGATCAGACCCCAGCGCGTCATGCGGTCACCGCCTCTCGTTTCATCCGCTGTGCCGCGCCGCAGCTCTCGCGCACCACCAGCCGCACCGAGGCGACCAGCGCCTCAGGCTCGAAATCGCCTGAATTGATCTGCTTGAGCAGGAGTTGCGCCGCCCTCCGGCCCATGCCCTGCGGATCGACCGAAACAGTGGTCAGCGCCGGCACCGCAGTTTTTGCCTCGATCACGTCGTCGAAGCCGATGACGCCGAAATCGACGCCCGGTTCGATGCGGGCGCTGCGCAGCCCGTCGCATGCGCCGAAGGCTACCGCATCATTGAAGCAGAGCGCCGCCGTCGGCCGGTCGGCCATAGACAACAGCCGCTCGACCGCCGCCACTCCGCCTGCACGCGACGGCGCCGAACTGATCACCAGCTCGTCCGAGGCATCGAGCCCCGCCTCCACCAGAGCGTCGCGAAAACCGCGCATGCGTTCGTCGAATACAGCCGTGTCGTTGAAGCCGCCGAGGAAGGCGATGCGCCGATGACCGAGCTCGATCAGGTGGCGCACGGCAGCTGCAGCCCCGGCATGTCCGTCCGACACCACGGAGGAGACCTTGAGCCCCGGCACGTTGCGCGCCACCAGCACGACAGGAATGCCGCTGTCGACCAGCGGCCGGAGATCGGCTGATGTCGTCCCGCGCGCCGGCGACAGGATCAGCCCGGCCATGCCATGCTCGCGCATCGAGGCGATCACCTCGGCCTGGCGGTCGGGATTCTCGGCCGAGTTGGCCATGAACTGGATGTAGCCGGCCGACTGCACCACCATGTCCATGCCCACCGCCAGTTCGGCAAAAAAGCTGTTGGTCAGGTCATTGACGACGATGCCGACGATCTTGGATTTCGACTGGCGCAAATTGGCGGCGCTGCGGTTGTAGATGTAGCCGAGCTCGCGGATGACGGCGCCGACCTTGGCGCGGGTCGTTTCATTGACCAGCGAGCTGCCTTGAAGGACGAGCGACACGGTCGACTTCGACACGCCGGCGGCATGCGCAACATCGACAACTGTCACCTTCGGCTGCTTCAAAACGATCCTCCTGGCGAGCGTCTCTGGCTCCCTTTTCCGAGTCCAATAATTGGAACGTTCCAAACTGTCAAGCAAGGAAGAACGGCGATACCATCCTTTTCACATCGGCAGAACCCAAAGGCCTTGGCCACCAGAATGCCAGAATTGTACACAATTCGCGCTTTCAAACGATTTGTAATGCTATTTTGCCCTGAAGCCGTCCAAGCATATCGATGCACCGCCCGATCGACCGGCACACCTGCGCCAGACCTCACAATTCCGGCTTGAAATTTGGAACGATCTAAATTACCAGATGCAACCGATCAGGGAGGAACCCATGGCCAAGGCAGTGAAGCTTCCGCGGACAGACCGCTCGATCGAGACCTACACACTTGTCGGCACACCGATCGAACGACCTGAAGCCGCCCCCGTTTTCAATCGTATCGCCTACGCGGCTGCGCATGTCATCTCCGACCCGTGGGCCGACACGCTGCCCTGGAACAGCCCTGTAATCGACTGGGATGCGACCATGGCCTTCCGCCATCATCTCTGGTCGCTGGGCTTCAAGATCGCCGAGGCGATGGACACCTCGCAGCGCGGCATGGGGCTGGATTGGGCGGGCGCGCAGGAGCTGATCAGCCGCTCACTCGCCGAAGCGCGCACGGTGCCGGGTGCCGACCTCGCTTGCGGCGCGGGCACCGACCAGTTGCCCAAACAGGATGCCAAATCACTCGATGACGTCATCTCGGCTTACGAGGAACAGCTCGGATTCATCGAGAAGCATGGCGGCCGCGCGATTCTGATGGCGAGCCGGGCGCTCGCTCATGTCGCGAAATCCCCCGACGACTACCGCAAGGTCTACGGCCGCATCCTTGGCCAGGCCAAGGACAAAGTCGTCCTCCACTGGTTGGGCGACATGTTCGATCCCGAACTCACAGGCTATTGGGGCGGCGACCGTTTCGAGGACACGTTGCAGACCGTGCTGTCCATCATCACCGATCACCAGGACAAGGTCGAAGGCATCAAGATCTCGCTGCTTGACCAGGCCTATGAGGTCGAGCTGCGCCGGCGTCTGCCCCAGGACGTGATCTGCTTCACCGGCGATGACTTCAACTATGCCACCCTGATAGAAGGTGACGGCACGCGCCACAGCCACGCGCTGCTCGGCATCTTCGATGCGGTAGCGCCCCAGGCATCCAAGGCGCTGGCAGCCTTGGCCAAGGGCGACCTCGCCACCTTCCGCGGCACCATCGAGCCGACAGTGCCGTTGTCGCGCAAGATTTTCGAGGCGCCGACGCAATATTACAAGGCCGGCGTCGTCTTCCTCGCCTGGCTCAACGGCCACCAGAGCCACTTCACCATGCCCGCCGGCATGCAGTCGGCAAGAGGTGCACTGCACTACGCCGACATCTTCCGCCTCGCCGACCGGGCCAATGTGCTGGACAGGCCGGACCTCGCTGCAGCGCGCATGACGGCGCTGATGACACAGTACGGCTTCGCCTGACCGGCTACATCAGGCCAAGCTGCTTGTAGAAACCGAGCGCGTCATAATAGTCGCTCTGGCTGGCGATCTTGCCATCCTTGACCGAGAACATCGAGGCGCCGGTGAAGGCAAACTTCTTGCCGGTCGCCTTGGTGCCGTCGGCCCAGTCGCCGGTGTTGGTGCCGGAGAATTCCCATTCGAACGACACGCGGTCGTCCTGCACCACGGGCTTGCCCTTCATCGTCCAGACGGCATCGGGTACAGCCTTCAGGAAATTGTCGATGACGCCGGTCTTGGCCGCCTCCTTGCCCTCGACGGGCTTGCCGACCGAAGCGTCGTAGTAGACGACGTTGTCGGCGAAATGTTCGGCCGCCTTGGCCGAGTCATGGGCATTCCAGGCGGCGAGATAGGCGTCGACGACAGCCTGCGGCGTGTCCTGCGCCAGCGCCGGGCCGATGGCCGGAGCCGTAGCGAGGAATGCAGCAATGGCTGCGGATGCGAGAAACTGACGACGATGCATGTCTTTTCCTCCCTTGTTTCCTTTGCCCCGTTCACGGGGAGAAGGTGGCCCGAAGGGCCGGATGAGGGCGGGTACGACAAGCTCTGCTCCCTCATCTGCCTGCCCGTCCAGCCGGATCCCCGCAGCCTGCGGCAGCGTCCCGGCATTCGCTGGCCTGCCATGATGCCACCGGCATCATGGCCTTCGCGCTGCGCGCGAAAACGGCCGCTCACCCATGCGCGATCATGACATGGCGTACGGCGGTGTAGTCCTCCAGCGCGTAGACCGACATGTCCTTGCCGTAGCCGGACTGTTTGAGACCGCCATGCGGCATCTCGTTGGTCAGCATGAAGTGCGTGTTGATCCAGGTGCAGCCATATTGCAGCCGCGCCGCGGTCGCCATGCCGCGCGAGATGTCCTTGGTCCACACCGACGACGCCAGGCCGTAGTCGCTGTCATTGGCCCAGTTGACCGCCTCGTCGACGTCGGAGAAACGCGTTACCGAAACCACCGGGCCGAACACCTCGCGGCGCACGATCTCGTCCTCCTGCAGCGCGCCGGCGACGACCGTCGGCTGGTAGTAGAAGCCGCCGCCCTCGCCCGGCTTGCCGCCTGTGGTGATCTCGATGTGCTTGAGCTCGGAGGCTCGTTCGACGAAGGAGGCAACGCGGTCGCGCTGACGCCTGGAGATGAGCGGCCCGATCTCGTTTTCGGTGTCGTCGGCCTGGCCGTAGCGGATGGTAGACACTGCTGACGACAGGTCGGCGACGAGCTTGTCGTAGACCTTTTTCCCGGCGTAGATGCGGCAGGCCGCCGTGCAGTCCTGGCCGGCATTGTAGTAGCCGAAAGCGCGCAGGCCGATGACCACGGCGTCGATGTCGGCATCGTCGAAGACGATGACCGGCGCCTTGCCGCCGAGTTCGAGATGCGTGCGTTTGACCGACTTGGCCGCCGCCTGCAACACCTTCTTGCCGGTGGCGACGTCGCCGGTAATCGAGATCATGCTGACCGCCGCATGGTTGATCAGCGCATTGCCGACACTCTCGCCGCGGCCGAGCACGACATTGACCACGCCTTCCGGCAGGACCTCAGCGAGAATCCTGGCGAGCTTCAGTGCCGTCAGCGGCGTCTGCTCCGAAGGCTTGAAGACGACAGTGTTGCCGCCGGCGATTGCCGGTGCCAGCTTCCAAGCCATCATCATCAGCGGATAGTTCCACGGCGCGATAGAGGCGACGATGCCTACGGGGTCGCGGCGGATCATCGAGGTGTGCCCGGGCAGATACTCGCCCGCCACCAGACCCGGCATCGAGCGCACCGCGCCGGCGAAGAAGCGGTAGCAGTCGACGATAGCCGGAATCTCGTCATTGAGCACGGCGTTGATCGGCTTGCCGCAGTTGAGTGCTTCAAGCCTGGCAAAGGCTTCCGCCTCGGCCTCGATGCGGTCGGCGATCTTGAGCAGGTAGCCCGAGCGCTGCGCCGGCGTGGTCTTCGACCACGTCACGAACGCCGTCTGCGCTGCCGTAACCGCCGCCTCGATCTGCGCCGGCGAGGCCTCCGGCAGGCTGAGAATCGTCTCGCCGGTGCGCGGGTTGAGGATCGCTTCCTCGGTCTCTGTTCCCCGCTCGAATTTCGAGCCGATGAGCATCTGGGTGTCCATGATTTGTCCCTTTCGAGGCTTATTTGCCGGCGCCGGCGATCTGGTCGCCTTCGCGGGTCAGGTAATAGGCGGCAAGGATGGGCAGCAGGGTCGCGAGCACGACGACCATGGCGACGACATTGGTGACCGGGCGCTGGCGTGGCCGGACCAGTTCCTCCAGCATCCAGATCGGCAGCGTCTGCTGCTGTCCGGCGGTGAAGGTGGTGACAATGACTTCGTCGAAGGACAGCGCAAAAGCGAGCATGCCACCGGCCAGAAGTGCCGTGCCTATGTTGGGCAGGATCACATGCCTGAACGTCTGGAAGCCGTCGGCGCCGAGATCCATCGATGCTTCGATGAGCGAGCCCGAGGTCCGGCGGAACCTTGCCACCGCGTTGTTGTAGACGACCACGACGCAGAACGTCGCGTGTCCCAGCACGATCGTCCAGAACGAGAACGGGATCTCCGCCAGGCTGAAGGCCGAGCGCAGTGCGATGCCGGTGATAATGCCGGGTAGCGCGATGGGAAGGATGACCAGCAGCGAGATCGCCTCGCGGCCAAAAAACCTGGTCTGGCTGACGGCAGCGGCGCAGAGCGTGCCGAGCACCAGCGCGATACCGGTCGAGATCGCCGCGACCTGCACCGAAAGCCCCAGCGCCTGCCAGACGTCGGCACGTCCCCACGTCACGGCGAACCACTGGGTGGTAAAGCCGGGCGGCGGCCACTGGTAGCTCTTCTCTTCGGTGGTGAAGGCGTAGACGAAGATCAGCAGGATGGGCAGGTGCAGGAAGGCAAGGCCCGCGGCAGCTGCGATCTTGAGGCCGGTCGGGGCAGATTGCGAGCGGTCAGAGCGCATCGAAGGCTCCCATGCGTTTGGCGCCCCAGAGGTAGAAGCCCATAATGACGACGGGCACCACGGTGAAGGCGGCGGCGAGCGGGATGTTGCCGGCGGTTCCCTGCTGGGCATAGACCGCCTGACCGATGAAAAGCCTGGACGTGCCGATGATCTGCGGGATGATGTAGTCGCCCAGCGTCAGCGAGAATGTGAAGATCGAGCCGGCAACGATGCCGGGCAGCGCCAGCGGGAACAGCACGTTGCGGAACGTCTGCCTTGGTGACGCGCCGAGGTCTGACGAGGCCTCGACCAGATTGCCCGGCACACGTTCGAGTGCTGCCTGGATCGGCAGGATCATGAATGGCAGCCAGACATAGACGAAGACGATGAATGTGCCGGTGAACGATACCGACAGCGAGTTTCCGCCAATGACGGGCAGCGACAGCCAGCTGTCGAGCAGCCACGACAGATGCAGTTTGGCAAACAGCCAGGTCAGGATGCCTTCTTTGGCGAGGATCAGCTTCCAGGCATAGATCTTGACCAGGTAGCTCGACCACAAGGGCAGCATGACCCCGAGATAGAACAGCGCTTTCCAGGTGCCGCGGGCATAGCGCGCGGCGTAGTAGGCGATCGGGAACGCGATGATGGCTGAAGCCAGCGTCACCACTGCGGCCATCGTCACCGTCCGGACGATGATGTCGAGATTGGCCGCCTGCAACAGGTCGCCATAGGTCTTCAGCGTCAGCTCGCGGCTGATCAGCCCGGAGAACTCGTCGATCGAAAAGAAGCTCTGCGCCAGAAGTGCGATCAGCGAGCCGATATAGACGACGCCGAGCCAGAGCAGCGGCGGCGCCAGCATCAGGAACAGCAGCAAGCCCGGCTTGCGCCACAAGAGGTCCGAAAACGAGCCGGCCAGTCCGCCGCGCCGGGGCAGGATCGCCGCAGCCACGTTGGATGTGCCTGACACAGCCTGGACGCTCATGCCTGCTCCTCCATGAGGTGGAGCTGGTCGCGGTTGAAGGTCAGCATGACATGGGCGCCGTCCTCGGGCACGGCAGTACCTGACGGCAGCGTCGCGTGCAGTCTCAAGCCGTTGGCGTCGAGCGAAAGTTTGGTGGCCGCACCCAGATAGTGACGCGAGACGACGCGCGCCGCGACGCCGTCGCCAGACGTGTCGGAGCGGACACGGATCTGCTCCGGCCTGAGGCTGCCCCAGCGGTGCTGGCCGGCATAACGCTGGACAAAATCGGGCGGTAGCACGTTGGACGAACCGACGAAATCGGCGACGAAGCGCGAGGCCGGGCGCTGGTAGATTTCTTCTGGGGCACCGACCTGCATGATACGGCCGTCATTGAACACGGCGACCCGGTCGGCCATCGACAGCGCTTCGCCCTGGTCGTGGGTGACGAAGACGAAAGTGATGCCCAGCGCCTTCTGCAATTGCTTGAGTTCTTCCTGCATGCTCTCCCGCAGCTTGAGGTCGAGCGCGCCGAGCGGCTCGTCGAGCAGCAGCACCTTGGGCTTGTTGACCAGCGCACGCGCCAGCGCCACACGCTGCCTCTGGCCGCCGGACAGCTGGCCCGGCTTGCGGCCGCCGTAACCCGGCAGTTGCACAAGCTTGAGCGCATCTTCGGCGGCGCGGTGGCGCTCGTCCTTGCCAACGCCCTTGACCATCAGGCCGTAGGCGACGTTGTCGAGCACGTTGAGATGCGGAAACAGCGCGTAGTCCTGGAACACCGTGTTGACGTTGCGCCGGTAAGGCGGCACGCCCTCGGCACGTTCGCCGAAGATTGAGATGCTGCCCGAGGTCGGCTGCTCGAAGCCGGCGATCAGCCGGAGGCAGGTGGTCTTGCCCGAACCCGAGGGACCCAGCATGGCGAAGAACTCACCAGGCTTGATCTCGAGGTCGACGGCATCGACCGCGCGCACCGCGCCGAAATGGCGCGAGGTTTTCTGAAAGGCGACTGCTGGGGTCATCGTCTTTGGCTTCCGATGTCTGGGCCATGTGCGCCCGGGTGATGGCCTGGCCATGGCAACGCATCCGGCCGACCCACGGCCGCCGATGCTTGTCTGCCGCCGTCAGGCGGTCGTTTAAGCTCGGTTGGTGCCTCCGCCCCCTCTCCCCGTGGGGAGAGGGTCGGCCGCAAGCGGCCTGGCGAGGGGGGCATCGTTTCGTTGCCGGCCTCAGCGGCCGCCGATCACGCCGATATAGTCTGACACCCAGCGATAATAGGGCACGCATTGGTCGTTCTGGCTGGCGCATTTCGACACTGGGGTCCGCCAGAACTTGATCTTGGCGAAGTCCTCGAAGCCGTTGGCCTTGCAGCCCGCATCGGTCAGCAGTTCGTTGCCCTTGCAAGCAGCCGGCACGACCGGGTTAGACCCGAACCACGCAGCAAGATCGCCCTGCAGCTTGGGGTTCAGCGAATGCTCGAGCCACATATAGGCGCAGTTCGGATTGGCGGCATCGACATGCATCATCGTCGTGTCGGCCCAGCCGGTGGCGCCTTCCTCCGGGATCGTCGAGCCGACGGGCTGCTTTTCCGAGCCAAGCAGGTTGACCTGGAATGGCCACGATCCCGAAGCCACGACGCCTTCGTTCTTGAAGTCGTCGACCTGGATCATGGCGTCGTGCCAGTAGCGGCCGACAAGCGTACGCTGGACGCGCAGCAGGTCGAGGGCCGCCTTGTACTGGTCCTCGTTGAGCTCGTAGGGATCCTTGATACCGAGGTCGGGCTTGTGGGCCATCAGGTAGTTGGCAGCGTCCGCGATGTGGATCGCGCCGTCATAGGCCTGGACGCGTCCCTTGTTGGGCTTGCCGTCGGGCAGGTCCATCGGCTCGAACACGACGTTCCAGCTCTTCGGCGCTTCCTTGAAGACGTTGGTGTTGTACATCAGCACGTTGGGCCCCCACTGATAGGGCACGCCGTAATGCTGGCTGTCGACGGTGAACCACGGCGCATCCTTGAGGCGCTCATCGATGGTTGACCAGCTCTTGACCAAATCGGTATTGATCGGCTGGACGCGCTTGCCGGCGACGAGGCGGAGCGAGGCGTCGCCCGAGGCAGTGACGAGGTCGAAGCCGCCTTCGTTCATCAGCGCGACCATTTCGTCAGACGTGGCTGCAGTCTTGACGTTGACCTTGCAGCCCGACGCCTTTTCGAACTCCGTCACCCAGTCGTAATTCTTGTCGGTCTCGCCACGCTCGATGTAGCCCGGCCAGGCGATGATGTTGACCTGCCCCTCGCCCTTGCCGATTTCCTTGACCTGCGCCACCGCCTGGCCGGAAAAGCTGCAGGCCAAGGCGATTGCCGTGCAGGATTTCAGAAATGTCTTCATCTCGATCCTCCCATGTGCAGGAACCGCTCTCCCATTGGCGGTGTTGCCCTGAGACGAAAGGTGCTGCGAAAGCGCAGGTTTCGCAAATTCATTCGAAAGAAGGGTGATATCGGTTTTTCCGATACCGAGCAGATGCGTCAAAGCTTCTGGCGAACAGTCCGCTGTGCTTGCGCGATGCCGATGAAATCGCGCGCCGCGGCTGGCAACGACGAGCCGCGCCGCCACACCATGCCGACCTGCACCACCGGCAGCGAACCCGAGACGTCGCGGGACTCGATACGATCGCCTTCCAGTGACCACGGCCGGTAGACGAGGTCGGGCAGCAGTGCCACCCCTGCCCCTGTCGCCACCAGCGAACGCACCGCCTCGACCGAACGTGTCCGGAAGGCGACATGCGGCTTGGCACCGATCGCCGAAAGCAGTTTGCCGGTGTTTTCCTCGATCTCGTCGACCGACAGCATGATCAGTGGCTCGGATGCGATGTCGCCCACGCTGATGATTTCTGCCGAGGCGAGCGGATGGCCGAGCGGCAGCCAGAGACGATAGGCGGAGACCTCGAGGATTTCCGATTGCAGAGCCATGCGGTCACGCAGGTTGGAGGTGACCATGACGGCGAGATCGAGCTTGCCGCCGACAAGCAGATGCTCGAGGTAGTCGCCATTGTCCTCGATGGCCGAGATCTCGACAGCCGGATGGGCGCGGCGGTAGCGCGCAAGCAGATCGGACAGCACGTAACCCGCAACCAGCGAAGTGACGCCAAGTTTGAGCTGTCCGGTCGCGGTCGCCTGCCCGCCGAAAAAGGTGCGCCGGGCGTCGGAGACGTCGGCCAGGATCTTAGTGGCGTGGCGCAGGAACTGGTGGCCCTTATGGGTGATGTTGAGTCCGCGCGGATGACGCTCGAACAGCTCGACGCCGAGGTCGGCTTCCAGCTCCTTGATCGCCTCGGTCACCGACGACTGCGAGATCGACAGGTTCTGCGCCGCGCGCGAGATCGTGCCCTGCTCGGCGACGGCAACGAAGAATTGAAGCTGGCGAAGCGTGAAGGCCATGGCCGGAGTAGACAGGGCGGCGGGGGATTTGGGAAGGCCCTCGCCAAACCACGCTTGTTGTAACGATGGGGAAAGGCGCGCCACTATCGATCGTATCCCGGGCGAGCGAAGCGAGACCCGGGATGACGTGTCAGAGTCGACAGAGCGCGAAAGGTCCGATGCCAAATTGCGCAGACAGCGATCCTTCGCACCCCCCTCTAGCCTGCCGGCCATCTCCCCCACAAGGAGGGAGATCACCCCTTCATCCCCGTCCCAGCCAAACACCAACGTCGCAAAGCCAATCCTTACGACGCAGCAGGATGGGCGCCGACCGCGCCGCGACTAATCTCCCTCCTTGTGGGGGAGATGGCCGGCAGGCCAGAGGGGGGGAAGGAATGAGGCGGTCGAGATTGGCACCGACACGCTCGGAGCAGCCTGCCAATAGAACTTCACGACCATAGGAGTTCTCTTCCCGCTCAAATCGGATAACGTGCAAAAAAATAAGGCGGGAAATCCCGCCTCTTTGAAATGCCAATGGTCCGCGCGCGAAGGGCAGCGGCCCCCTAGTGCAGCACCAGCACGTCTCCGGAGGAGAAGCTGATTTCGGTCTTCTGGCCAACGACCGGCGGTGGGCTGCTCGGGCTGTTGAAGGTGTCGAGCGAGACGACGTTCTGGCCGACGCCGACGCGGACGCGGATGACCGAGCCCAAGAAATGCACGTCGGCGATCTGGCCGGTGAGGTTCGAATCGTTGCCGGCCTTGCGGCCGAGCGAGATCGCCTCGGGACGCAGCGCCAGCGACAGCGTATCGCCTGACTTGGAGCCGTTGAGCTTGCCCTTGAGGCCGATCTCCTCGGCGTTGATCTTGACAGTGCCGGAGGCGGCGTCGCTGATCGTGCCTTCGAGCACGTTGAGCGTGCCGACGAAATTGGCGACGAACTTGGTCGACGGGCGGTTGTAGATCTCGAACGGCGTGCCGGTCTGGTCGGCGCGGCCCTCATTCATCACCACGATGCGGTCGGACATCGACAGCGCCTCCTCCTGGTCGTGGGTGACGAAGATGGTGGTGATGCCGAGCTTCTTCTGGATCGAACGGATTTCCTCGCGCAGCGAGATGCGAACCTTGGCGTCGAGCGCCGACAGCGGCTCGTCGAGCAGCAAGAGCTTGGGCTTGGGTGCCAGCGCGCGGGCAAGTGCTATGCGCTGCTGCTGGCCGCCGGAAAGCTGGTAGGGATAGCGGTCGCCGAAGTCGGGCAGCTTGATGATGCCGAGCATCTCGTCGATGCGCGCCTGGGCCTCCGCCTTGGGCACGCCGGCAACCTTGAGGCCAAAGCCGATGTTCTGGGCGACGGTCAGGTTGGGGAACAGCGCATAGGCCTGAAACACCATGCCGATGTTACGCTGGTTGGGCTTGAGGCCGGTGACATCCTTGCCGCCGATCAGCACCTTGCCGGCGCTGGGCTCCTCGAAGCCGGCGACGATGCGCAGCATGGTCGTCTTGCCGCAGCCCGATGGTCCGAGGAACGAGACGAACTCGCCGGCACCGACGTCGAGGTTGAAGTCCTTGACCACGGCGACGTTGCCGAAGGATTTCTTGACGCTCTGGATGGAAAGGAAGGGATCGGCCATTGGCTTGTGCTCTTCTTGTTCAGTTCGGGCGGTTTGCCGACTTCGGCGCGAAACGGGCGAGGATCTGGATCACCGACATGCAGCCCCAGGTGATGGCAAAGGCGATGACCGCAAGTGCCGCCGGCTCATAGGCGCGGTTGGCGCCGATGTTCTGCAGATACGGACCGAAGGCCGGACGGTTGAGCAGGCTGGCCAGCGTGAACTCGCCGATGACGATGGCGAAGGTCAGGAAGGCGCCCGACAGCACGGCGATCAGCACGTTGGGCAGGATGACGCGGGCGATGATCGTGGCCCAGCCGGCACCGAGGATCTGCGCGGCTTCGGTCAGCGTGCGCACATCGATGGTGCGCAGGCCGGTGTCGACCGCACGGTACATGTAGGGCAGCGCCAGCGTGGCATAGCCGATGACCAGCAGCGCATCGGTGCCACGCGCCGAGCCGAGGAACGGCAGCGGCGAGTTGGAGCCATACATCCTGATGTAGCCGAAGACGATGACGATGGCCGGGATGACGAGCGGCAGCAGCGTGATGAACTCGACGATCGGCCGGAGATGCGGCATGCGCAGCCTGATCCAGTAGGCCGTCGGCACGACGAGGAAGACGCCGAGCAGGATGGTGAAGACTGCAACCGTTACCGAATAGCCGAAGGTTTCCTGGAAACGGCTGTCGCCGAGCACGACACGATAGGCGTCGAAGGAATATTCGCCGCGGCGCATGCGCAGCGAGAACTCGAAGGTGGCGATCAGCGGGATGAAGAAATAGGCGGCGCCGACGGCAAAGACGAGCCAGGCCCAGAAACGGGAGGTCTTCATTTGAGCCACCTCTCCGAGCGGGTTCGGAACCAGATGTAGAAGATGTTGGCGAGGCCGGTGACGACGATCATGCCGAAGGCCAGCGCATAGCCGAGATGTGGGTTGTGCAGCACGTCACCGCGGATCTGCGCATAGAGCTTGATCGGCACGATGTTGAGCGATGAGCCGGTAAAGGCATAGGCCGTGGCGATGGCGCCGAAGGAATTGGCAAACAGCAGGATGACCGTGCCGAGGAAGCTCGGCCACAGCACCGGGATGACGACCATGCGCCAGTACTGCCAGGTGGTGGCGCCGAGCGTGGCGGCCGCCTCGCCCCATTCGCGCTTCAGGCCGTCGATCGCCGGCGTGATGATGACGATCATCAGCGGAATCTGGAAGAACAAATAGACAAGGATCAAGCCCCAGGACGTCAACACGTTGAATCCCAGCGCGTAGATGTCGATGCCGATGCCGCGCAGCAGCACCGTGACCAGGCCGAGGCGGCCAAGCGTCGCGAGGAAGGCGAAGGCCAGCGGCACGCCGGCGAAATTGGAGGCGACGCCCGAAAACGTCATCGTCGACGAGCGCACCCAGCTCGGCAGGCCGCCGCGCACGATGGCGATCGCCATTGCAAGACCGATGAAGGCGCCGATGGTGGCCGACCAGAAGCTGATCTTGATCGACACCCAATAGGCGTCGCGGATCGAAGCGTCGAGGAACAGCTGACGGATATTGTCGAGCGTGTACTCACCCTGGTCGTTCTGGAAGGCGCCGATGACGAGATAGAGCGTCGGCAGGATCAGGAACATCAAGGCGAAGATGAAGAACGGCGCGACGCCGAGCCAATGGGTCGGCAAGCGGAAACCGCGGGTCGCATCCGGCGGAGCGGAGCGTGCGGCGATGGCCGGGTCGGATATGCTGGCTTGGGTCATCGGAGCGCCGTCTCGAGAGAAAATGCGGGCGGCCGCGAAGCCGCCCGCGATGGCAGAGATCAGTTACTGAACGTTGGCGCCGACAACGGCATCCCACTGCTTGGTGATCGCTTCCTTGCCCTTGGCCTGGTCTTCAAGCGTCGGGAACACGGCCTTTTCATAGGCAGCGGCCGGCGGCAGCTTGTCGAGCATTTCCTGCGGGATCTTGCCATTCTTTGCGAGATCGTTGAAGCGGATCGGGTGGCAGTAGCCCTTCAGCCAGCCGAGCTGACCTTCGTCGGAATAGAGATACTCCATCCACAGCTTGGCAGCGTTCGGGTGCGGCGCATAAGCGCTGATCGCCTGGACGTAGACGCCAGCAACGACGCCCGAAGCCGGGACGATGACGTCGACCGGCGGGTTGCCGTTCAGCGTGTCGCGGCCCGCAAGGGCGTTGTAGTCCCAGGTGATCAGGATCGGGGTCTGGCCCTGGGCGAGGGTCGCCGACTTGCCGATGACCGGCACGAAGTTGCCCTTGGCGTTCAGTTCCTTGAAGAAGGCGAGGCCCTTCTCGGCGGCCGAGGCGGCGTCGGTGGCACCCGAGCCGAGACCGGCGGCATAGACGCCCTGGATCGCCTGATTGGACGCGCGCGGATCACCGGCAAGCGCAACCGAGTTCTTATACTCGTCCTTGAGCAGGTCGGCCCAGTCGGCCGGCGGGTTCTTGACGAGGTCCTTGTTCACTTCGAAGGACAGCACGCCGTAATAGTCGCCGTACCAGTAGCCTTCGGCGTCCTTGGCGGTGTCGGGGATCGAATCCCAGGTCGCGACCTTGTAGGGCTGGATCAGGCCGTCGGCCTTGGCCTGCGGACCGTAGGAGAGACCGACGTCGATGACGTCAGGCGCCTGCGGGCCCTTGTTGTCCTTGTTGGCCTTGATCGCCTCGATCTCGTCGCTGGAGCCCGCGTCGGGGTTCAGCTCGTTGACGGTGATCTCCGGGTACTTCTTCTTGAAGCCTTCGATGACGGCGCCATATCCGCACCAGTCATGCGGCAGCGCGATCGTGGTCAGCTGGCCCTCCGCCTTCGCGGCGGCTTCGAGTGCGGCCATATCCTGGGCCGACACAAAAGCCGTCGTCACCATCAGCGACGCCGCGCTTAGGGAAAGCACTTTCCCTGCAAACTTGAACATGTGTTCTCTCCGTTGAACTGACGCCATGAGACGCCTGCGATGCGGTAATGGCTTCATGTGACAGTCGCATGAAAGTTCCATGAAGCCACCGCCCGCAGTGGAAAAAAGTTAACTACTTTTAATCGGTTGTCGCAATCGTCGCCGTTGTTTACCGGCTAATTAAATTCCGGATGTCCCCCGAGCCCTCCCCCTTTGTTTTGCCGACTATACAATTCGGGATCGTGTCCGAGCACTAGTCTCAAACCGTCCCTTCGATGGCGTTTTCAAGCAAGCCGAGCGCGGCCTTCTTGGTGAGCTTGACCGGGTTGCCGCCTGCGGTCGGGTCGACCACCGCCATGTCGGCGATCAGGGTCTTGCGCTTCTTGTCCATGTCGAGACCCTTGATCAGGCCCGGCAACGCATGCGGCACCTTGAGTTCCTTGCGCAGCTTGATCACCGCCTTGGCAAAACCGTCGAAGCCGCCCTTGATTCCGCAATAGGCCGACAGGCGGACGATCTTTTCCTCGATGGCGTCGCGGTTGAAGGCGAGCACATAAGGCATGAAGACGGCGTTGGTCATGCCGTGATGGGTGTCGTAGAGCGCGCCGATTGGATGCGACAGCGAGTGAATCGCGCCGAGGCCCTTCTGGAAGGCTGCGGCTCCCATGGCGGCAGCGCTCATCATGTGGGCGCGGGCGGTGAGGTCCTTGCCGTTGGCGAAGGCCTTGGGCAGGTTCTCGAACACCAGGCGGATGCCCTCGACGGCGATGCCGTCGGCCATCGGATGGTAGCCCGGCGCGCAATAGGCCTCGAGGCAGTGGGCGAAGGCATCCATGCCGGTGCCGGCGGTGATGAAGGAGGGCATGCCGACCGACAGCTCCGGATCGGCAATGACGATTGCCGGCAAGAGCTTGGGGTGGAAAATGACCTTCTTGGTGTGGGTCTCTTCGTTGGTGATGACGCCGGCGCGGCCGACCTCGGAGCCGGTGCCGGCAGTGGTCGGCACGGCGATGATGGGGGCGATGGCGTCGGAGTTGGCGCGGGTCCACCAGTCGCCGACATCCTCGAAATCCCACACTGGCAGCGTCTGGCCGGCCTGGAAGGCGATCAGCTTGCCGAGATCGAGCGCCGAACCGCCGCCGAAGGCAATGACGCCGTCATGCTTGCCCTTCTTGAACACGGCAATGCCGGCGGTGAGGTTCGATTCGACCGGGTTCGGCTTGACGTCGGAGAAGACGCCATAGGGCACCTTGGCGTCGTCGAGGATCTTCAGCGTGGATGCCACGACCGGCAGCTTGGCGAGCCCGGGATCGGTGACGAACAGCGGCTTCTTGATGCCGGTGGCGGCAAGCACGTCGGGCAGTTCGGAGATGCGGCCGGCGCCGAAACGGACGGTGGTCGGGTAGTTCCACTTGGAAACGAGTTTGGACATGTTTTCTTGATCTCTTGAAGGTTGGTTCGAAATCGTCAGTTGACGAAGGTGTTGGCCACGCGCTCGGAACGCATCATGTAAGGAATCCAGATTGCAGCGGATAAGAAGGACCGCGCTATTCCCCGAACGGTCTCCTTGTCGAAGATTTCGCTGCCTGGCTCTGCAAAGAGCGCGTAGGCGACAGACGCATCGGCGAGCAGGAAAACCGGCGCCGCAGTTGCCCAGATCATGTACCAACCTGGGAACATCTCCAGGCGTTTGAACATGAAAAACAACAGAACAACCGGAGCGACAACCGTCAGAACGATATTGCCCGCGGTCTCCGCAACAATGAAAACTGCCAGCCGGGTATCGAGATACTGCCAGCCGCTGAACACTTCGGCATAAGCTGTGAACTGCAGCACACCGACAATCGGAGCGGCAAACAGGCCCAGCATCGGCAGCAACAACCAGCCACCTATGCCGACGGGCCCCGGAGCCGGAGTGCGTTTGTCGTCCAGGGCCGTATCAGCCATCCGGTTCCCCTAGATCTTCTCGCGCAGGTGATAGGACTTCGGCCGGGTCAGGTTGTCGTAGCCGATCTGCGACAGGGCGGCGCCCTTGCCTGTGTCCTTGACACCGGTCCAGACGAGGGCCGGATCGAGATAGTCGCAGCGGTTCATGAACACGGTGCCTGTTTCGACACGATCACCGACCGAAATGGCGTGCTCGGTGTCGGCGGTCCAGATCGAAGCGGTCAGGCCGTAGGGGCTGTCGTTCATCAGCGCGATCGCCTCCTCGTCGTTGCGCACCTTCATGATGCCGACGATCGGGCCGAAGCTTTCCTCGCGCATGACCGACATCTGGTGGTCGACATTGGTCAGCACCTCGGCCGGCAAATAGGGCGAGCCCTCCTTGTCCTGGGCGTCTTTGGTGTTCATGTGCGCGACAGCACCCTTGCGCAGCGCTTCGGCCTTCTGCTCGCGGATGAAGTCGGCGAAGCGCGCCTGCGCCATCGGGCCCATCGTGGTCGCCTGCTCCAGCGGGTTGCCGAGCACGTAGCTCCTGGTCTCGGCGATGAAACCCTCGATGAACTGGTCGTAGATCTTCTCGTGGACGTAGACGCGCTCGATGCCGCAGCAGCACTGGCCCGAATTGAAGAACGCGCCCTCGACGAGGTTGGCGACCGCATGGTCGAGCTTGGCGTCGGGCAGAACGTAGGCCGGATCCTTGCCGCCGAGTTCGAGGCCGAGCGTCATGAAGGTGCCCGCGGCTGCCTTCTCGATGGCGCGGCCGCCGGCGACCGAGCCGGTGAAGTTGACGTGGTCGATCTTGCCCGAGCCGAGCAGCTTCTCGGTCTGCGCGTGGTTGAGGACCAGGTTCTGGAAGACGTATTTCGGCAGGCCGGCGGCTTCAAAGGCACGGGCGAAGCGCTCACCGACGAGCAGCGTCTGAGCGGCATGTTTGAGGATGACGGTCGAACCGGCGATCAGCGCGGGCACGATGGTGTTGACGGCGGTGAGATACGGATAATTCCACGGCGCAATCACCATGACCACGCCCAGCGGGTCCTTCTTCACATAGCGGCGGAAGCCGTCCTTGGGATTGGACGCCGGCACCGGCGCGAGCGCGCGCTCGGCGATCTCGACCATGTACTGGGTGCGTTCCTTGACACCGCCGAACTCACCGCCATAGCGGGTCGGCCGACCCATCTGCCACGCCAGTTCGGGCACGATCTCGTCGCTCATCGCAACCAGCGCCTCGAGCATCTTGAGCATGTAGGCGGCGCGCTCGGCGACCGGCACGCGGGCCCATTCGGCCTGTGCGGAACGCGCGCGTTCGACCGCTGCATTGATCGCCTGGTCGGAAGCGACCGGCCGCTCGACATAGATCGAGCCATCGATGGGGGATTTGAGTTTGACCGTCTCGGTCATGTCTATTGTCCTTCCAAGTTCAACACCCTCCCCTGGCCGGCGGGCCAAAGGAGGGTCACGCAGTGATGGTGACTTTAGTACCGCTCGAAGCCTCTGTGCAGCTCCCAGTCGGTGATGCGGCGGTCATATTCGAACTGTTCCCAGCGCGCGGTGTGGACGTAGTGATCGACGACCTCCTCGCCGAGCGCTTCCCTCAGCATCTTCGACGACGCCAGCGTCTCGGTGGCATCGCGCAGGGTCTTCGGGATTTCGGGCAGGCTGGCGGCCTGGTAGGCATCACCGACGAACGGCTTCTGCAATTCCAGCTTCTCGTCGATGCCGGCGAGGCCGGCGGCGATCAGCGCGGCGAAAGCGAGATAGGGATTGAGGTCGGCGCCACCGATGCGGCACTCCATGCGGATGCCCTTGGTGCCCTCGCCGCAGAGGCGGAAGCCGGCGGTGCGGTTGTCCTCGCTCCACATGATCTTGGTCGGCGCGAATGTACCCGACTGGAAGCGCTTGTAGGAGTTGATGTAAGGCGCCAGGAACCAGGTGAACTCCTTGGCATATTTGAGCTGGCCGGCCGACCACTGCTGGCCGAGCTTGGACAGGGTCCACTCAGCACCCTTGTCGTAGAACAGCGGCGTCTTGCCGTCGGCGCTCCACAGCGAATTGTGGATGTGGCTGGAATTGCCGGCGAGGCCGTAATTGTACTTGGACATGAACGAGATCGCCTTGCCCTCGGAGGCTGCGATCTCCTTGGCGCCGTTCTTCAGGATGACATGGCGGTCGGCCATCTCAAGAACTTCGGCGTAACGGACGTTGATCTCTTCCTGGCCAGGGCCCCACTCGCCCTTGGAATTCTCGATCGGGATGCCGGCGGCTTCCATCTCGTTGCGAAGCCGGCGCATGACACCTTCTTCCTTGGTCGTGATGCCGATCAGATAGTCGCCGATATAGGGCGACGCGGTGTCGAGGTTCTGCCAGTGCTTGGCGCGGGCCGAATCGTAGGTTTCGGAAAACAGGTAGAATTCGAGCTCGGAGGCAAAATAGGCGAGATAGCCGCGCTCCTGCAGCCGCCTGACCTGCCTGCGCAGGATGCCGCGCGGCGAGTGCGCCAGATCTTCACGCGTATGGTGATCCTTGAGGTCGCAGAGCAGCAGCGCCGTCTTTTCGAGCCAGGGCACGTTGCGGATGGTGTTGAGGTCGGGCTTCATGACGAAGTCGCCATAGCCTTTCGACCAGCTCGCCGCCTTGTAGCCGGGCACCGGCTCCATATCGATGTCGTTGGCAAGCAGGTAGTTGCAGCCATGCGTCTCGTCATAGGCGGATTCGACGAAATACCTGGCCAAAAACCGCTTGCCAATCAGACGGCCCTGCATGTCGACGGCGCAAGCGAGCACCGTGTCGATCTCGCCGGCGGCGACAGCCTCCTTCAGCTGATCGAATGTAAGATTTCCGGCCATTTACTGCTCCTGGGCGTTTGAAACCTGCGTAGGCACGGTCCGCCCGCACACGCGGACGGACCTGTTTCCAAAGATGGCTGCTCAGCCGTAACGGTAGGGCGGGCCGGCTTTGATCATCGAATCGTTGTACTTCTTGATAATCTCGACGACCTTTGCGCTCCGCGGGCTCTGGCCAGCGACCTCATCCCAGAACTTCGTCGCCTCGTCCTCGACCTGCTTCCATTCGGCGTCCGGGATGGTGGTCAGTTCGAGCTTTCCAGTGTTGCGGTAATTCGCCTCACCGGCCCAGTACCAATGCAGCCGGTAGTAGTGCGAACTGTCGATCGCCATGCGCAGAAGCTGCTGCAGGTGTTCGGGGACGGCCTTCCATTTCTCGGTGTTGACGAAGTACGAGCCGGCCCAGGCGCCTGACAGCGGGTTGGTCAAGAAGTACTTCAAGACGTCGGCCCAGCCCACCGTGTGCATCTCGGTAATGCCGCACCAGCAAACGCCGTCGAGTTCGCCGGTCTGGATCGCCGGCTGAACGTCCTCGTACGGAAGCGACACAGGCACGACGCCGAATTTGGACAGGAACTGGCCGCCGGTCGGGAAGGTGTAGACCCTGAGGCCCTTGAGGTCGGCCAGCGACTTGATCGGCTTGGTGGTGCCGAAGTTGCAGGGGTCCCACGAACCCGTGCTGAGCCAGGTGACATCCGGAATCTCGGCATAAGCCTCCTCCCAGACTTCCTTGAGCCCGTGCCAATGCCAGAGCGCAGGAACGTCGAGCGAGTAGCGCGAGGCGAGCGGGAAGTAGGCGCCGAACACCCTGACGTCGACGGGCGCCGCGGCCGAGTCGTCGTCGCTCTGGGCAAAGTCGATCGTGCCAGACTGGACCGCGCGGAACAGTTCGCCGTGCGGAACAAGCTGGTCAGCCGTGTAGAGCTCGATCTCCATCTCGCCATTGGCAGCCTTGTTGAACCAGTCGATCGAGTTTTTGACCACGTGCTCGGCCAATGCCGGCCCGGCGTAGGTCTGCATACGCCACTTGATCGGGCTCTGCGCCTTCACATAGGGCGTGGCCAGCGCGGTGGCGCCAACAGCGCCCGCACTCGCCAGCACGGATTTCCGAAGAAACTCGCGCTTGTTAAGGGTCTTCCTGTCGTCCATCTCACTTACTCCCATTGCTTGCTTCGTTCACATTCGGGATGCCAGTTCGTTCGGTGCCGCCTCCTCCCTTTCCGTCATGCCAGCCTCATCGGCCCGTGACTTGCGACGGCAGCCAGAGTGCTATCTGCGGAAAGACCATGATGAGTATCAGCGACAATACCATCAGCGCGAAGAAGGGCATGATGGATCGGTAGATGTCGCCCAGCGTGATCTCCGGTGGCGCCATGGCCCGCATCAGGAACAGATTGTAGCCAAACGGCGGGGTGATGTAGGCGATCTGGCAGGTGATCGTGTAAAGGATGCCGAACCAGATCGGATTGAAGCCCAGACTGATGACGAGCGGGATATAGAGCGGAGCGACGATCACCAGCATGGCGGTGTCGTCGAGGAACATGCCCATCACGACAAAGGACAGGAGCATCAGCACCAGAATTGTCCAGGGCTCGAAATCCCAGGTGTCGACCAGCACTGTTTTGACAGCCTTCACTGCGCCAAGCCCGTCATAGACGGAGCTGAAGCAGAGTGCGCCAAGGATGATCCACAGGAACATGCAGCTGATCGACAGTGTGTTGCGCGTCGATTCCTCGAAGACCTTGCGGTCGAGGTTCCCTGACAGCCAAGCTGCCACCATGGCAAGGGCGGCACCAACCGCCGAGCTTTCCACCAAGCTGGTAGTTCCGGTCAGGAACAGCCCCATCATGATGGCGAAGATGGCGATCGGCAGCAGGCCGGCCCGCAGCAGCCCGAACTTTTCCGACCAGGTGATCTCTGCCCGCTCTTCCGCCGGCAGCGCAGGACCAATCTCCGGCTGAAAGTAGCAGCGGATGGCGACATAGCCGGCGAAGATGAAGGCCATCAGCAGGCCGGGGCCGACGCCCGCCAACCAGAGGTCGAGAACCGGCTGGCGCGCGATCATGGCAAACAGCACCAGCACGACGCTGGGCGGTATCAGGATGCCGAGCGAGGAGCCGGCCTGCACGACGCCTGTCACCATGACCTTGTCGTAGCCATGGCGAAGCAATTGCGGCAGCGCGATGGTCGCCCCGATTGCCATGCCGGCGACCGACAGGCCGTTCAGCGCCGCGATCAACACCATGAGTCCTATCGTGCCGAGCGCCAGCCCGCCTCGCACCGGCCCGAACCAGACATGGAAGAGCCGATAAAGATTGCTCGCCATGCCCGATTCCGAGAGCATGTAGCCCATGAAGATGAAGAACGGCACGGTGATCAGGGGATACCAGTTGAGCACCTGAAAGGCGGCATTGAAGGGCATTTCGAACGAGCCCTGGCCCCACAGCCAAAGCGCCGCTGCCGAACCAACAAAGCCAATGACGCCGAACACGCGCTGCCCGGTAAACAGCAGCACCATCATCGTTCCGAACATGAAGAGGGTAATGAATTCCGAACTCATTCAATCGGCCTTCCACGCGCTGCCGCGACGTCCTTGAAAAAGTTGGAGATGCACTGCAGCAGCAGCATGAAGACCCCGAAGGTCATAATCACTTTGATTGGCCACAGCACGGGGGCCCAGGCTGAGTAGTTCTTCTGGCCGTAGACGATGGCGTAGTTCGTACTGGAGACGCCACCGCCGAGGAGCACCGCAAGATAGAATATGACGAAAAGAACGGTGATCGCGTCGGTGACAGCCCGCTTCCGAGCGGCGAGCCTGCTGTAGAACAGGTCCATGCGTACGTGTCCGCCGAGTTGCATCGTATAGGCGCCGCCCAGAAGATAGTAGGCAGAAAGGGCGAACTGCGACATCTCGAGCGCCCAGTTGAAGGGCACACCAAGCAGCAGCCGCGAAATCGTCGAGCCGAGCAGGATCGCACCCATCACGTAGAGCAGATACATGGCGCCACGGCCGATGCGATGGTTCATCGCATCGACGTACCGGACGAATAGAATTGCGGCATTCGGCAATGACTCGTTCTCCGTTCGGCCAGTTGTCAGGCGTTTGCCTGGTGGGGAGCGGCCTCGCCCGCTTCCGGTTCGAGCTCTGCAAAGATGCCCGTGAGCAGATCCGCCCATTTCCGCTGCCCGGCCGGAGCCGAAATTTCGTCGTTGCGGATTTCGATCATCGCGCATGGCAGACCGCGCGACCTGCCGTGGTGTTCCAGGGTGAAGTAGACGCGGTCGGCCGGCGCATAGGGCTCGTTGACGCCGACAGTGATGCCGTCGAGCTTGTCGAGCGCAGCGATCAGCGGCGCGGCGAGCCGAGCGTCCTCGTCATGGATGATGCCGATGTGCCACGGGCGCGAGACGCCCTTGTAAACCGGAGTGAAGGAATGGACAGACACCAGTCTCGTCTCCCGCCCTTCGCGGAGCCGCTCCGAAACGACCTCGTCGATCGCCTCGTGGAACGGGCGCCACGATAGCGCGATTCGCGCCTCGCGCTGCGAGGCGGTGAGAGCGGCGTTGCCGGGAATGGCTGTCGTCTCGCTGATCTCCGGGATCAGGTCATGAGCGGCGAGCGGCCGGTTGCAGTCGATGGCAAGGCGCGACACGCAGGATTCGACAAGCGTCGCATCAAGGCCCTCGGCCATGCGTTGCGACACCGGCAAGGCGCCCGGATCCCAGGCAATGTGGCGCAGCATTTCGGACGCCTCGAGACCAAGCGTGCCGTAGTTTGCGGGCAGATGATTTGAGGCGTGGTCGCACAGGATGACAAAAGGACTGCGCCCGGCCCGGTTCGTCACCCGGACGGCATTCGACATTGCACGCGCAGCGGCCTGGCCCGTTCCCATTCAGTCATCCCCGGGGCCGTATCGTATGTTACGTATTCTTGTTCATTGCGCCCCTGCGGATGATTTCATACACATTGGTTGAGTTTGTCAAATGTCATTTCGGGCCTGAGGCGGACTGTGCGCTGGGCCAGGACGGCAGTGGATGCATCAGGGGATGAGGATGGTTTCGAGCGTTGCCGAACTGATCACCGAAAGGATCGATGCCATGCCGGCGGGTGAGCGCCGGGCAGCCCAGACGCTGATCGCCGCCTATCCGCTGATCGGGTTGAAGACGGTGGCCGAATTCTCGCAGCAGGCCGGTGTGTCCTCGCCCACCATCCTGCGCTTCGTGGCGAGACTCGGTTTCCAGAACTACCCCGAGTTCCAGTCGGCGCTTCAGGACGAGCTGGCAGCCCAATTGCAGTCGCCCGCCTCGCGAACGACAACCACGCCGTCGCTGCTACCCGCCTCGACAGCGCCCATACTCGAAGCGGTGCTCGAAAACATCCGCGAGACCTTCCGGCACATTTCCGACAGGCAGCTCGCCGACATTGTCACCCAGTTGGCTGGCCCGAAAGGGCACGTCTATCTCGTCGGCGGCCGCTTCACCGACCCGCTGGCGCGCTACATGGCGGCCCACCTCAACCTGATTCGGCCTGACGTCACCCATCTCGTCGGACAGGAAAGCCTGTGGCGCGACAAGCTGATCGACATGGGCAAGCGCGACACGCTGCTGATCTTCGATATCAGGCGCTATCAGGACAGCCTGATCCGCTTTGCCGAGAAGGCCCATGCCAGGGGCGCCACCATCATCCTGTTCACCGACCAGTGGCTCTCTCCGATCGCGCGCTTCGCTCGCCACGTGATCGCAGGGCGCACGGCGGTGCCGTCGGCGTGGGATTCGTCATCGGCGCTGTTCGTCGCCGCCGAAACGGTTATCGGCGCGCTGACCAGCAAGCTCGAAACGGAAGCGGCAAGACGCATCCGCGCGATCGAGGACTTGCGCTGAGCGCGCGGTAAATCCTGCAAATATTACGCAGATTTAATGTGCCAGACAGCCAGATTTGCCCTAAGCCTCGGCTGACGAACTAGGCTATACTGGCGCGCCCCGATGGGCTTGCGCCCGGTTGCCGACGAACGATCCCTTGGCAAGGTGCGGCAACAGTGCAGTGCTTTGCCAGCGATGAGACGCCACGTGTTCCCGAGTGGAACGAATACGCAGCAGACCGGAGTACGCATGGCCGCCTGGAAGCAGATTGTCTTGGCACTTGTCATTGTACTTGCGGCAGCCGCCGGATGGGTGCTGCTGGTGCCGAGTTCGCGCACGGTCCTTGCCAGCTGGGGCATCGACTGGGCCCAGGCCAAGACCGAACAGCCACAGGCGGCAGCGCGCAACGGCGGCAACCGCCAGGGCGGCAATCGTGGCGGCCAGCCGCAGACACCTGTCGTGACGCAGACGGTGGCGTCAGGCACGATCAACGACCGCCTGTCGGCGATCGGCACCGGGCGGGCACTCAACTCGGTTGTCATCAACCCTTACGCATCGGGGCGGCTGACTGAAATCTCGGTCGCAGCCGGCGAGAAAGTCACAGCGGGCACGGTGATTGCCCGGCTCGATTCCGATTCGGAAGAGATCGCGCTCGAACGCGCCCGCATCGCCCAGGGCGACGCCGAGGCATCGCTGGAACGTATCAAGGCGCTGCGCGCCACCAACACGGCAACCACCGTGCAGCTCAAGGAAGCCGAACTCGCCGTCGAGAATGCGCGTCTGGCCGTGCGCGACGCAGCGTTGGCGCTCAACCGCCGCACCATCACCGCGCCCATTGCCGGCATCGTCGGCATCCTGCCTGTCGAGGCCGGCAACTACGTCACCAGCCAGACCACCATCGCCACCATCGACGACCGTTCTAGGATCATCGTCGACATCTGGGTGCCGGAGCGCTTCACCGGGCTGATTTCGGTCGGCGCGCCGTTGAGTGCAAGCTCGGTCGCGCGCCCCGGCCGGGTGTTCGAAGGCGAGGTCAGTGCCGTCGACAATCGCCTCGATGAACAGAGCCGCACGCTGCGCATCCAGGCGCGGATCGACAATGACGACGACGCACTGCGCGCTGGCATGTCGTTCCAGGTCGCGATGCAGTTTCCCGGCGACACCTATCCCTCGGTCGACCCATTGGCGATCCAGTGGGGTGGCGACGGCGCCTTCGTCTGGGCGCTCGACAACGGCAAGGCCAAGCGCGTGCCGGTGCGCATCATCCAGCGCAACACCGACAGCGTGCTGGTGCAGGCGGCGCTGACATCAGGCGACAAGGTGGTGACCGAGGGCATCCATACGGTGCGCGAAGGCGCCGAGTTGCTGATTGCCGGCCGCGAGGCCGGCGGCAGCGGCTCCTGAGCGGGAGCGCCGGCATGAGCACAATGCAGAACGAGAACGCCGAAAAAGGCATCACCGCACTGTTCGTGCGTCGACCGGTGCTGGCCTTCGTCATCAACACGCTGATCGTGGTCGCCGGCCTCGCCGCCTTCTACGGCGTCGAGGTGCGTGAGCTGCCCGACGTCGACCGGCCGGTCATCACGGTATCGACCGGCTACTCCGACGCCGCGGCCGAGATCGTCGACCGTGAGGTGACGGCAGTTGTCGAAGGGGCTGTGGCGCGCGTCACCGGCGTCAAATCGATCTCGTCGAGCTCGTCCTACGGCAACAGCCGGGTAACAGTCGAATTCAATGACGGCGTCGACCTCAACGTTGCCGCCTCCGACATGCGCGACGCTGTCGGCCGGGTGACCAACTCGCTGCCCGACGACGCCGATGCGCCGCGCATCGTCAAGGCCGACGCCAATGCCGACGCTGTGATGCGGCTGGCGGTGACCTCCGACACCATGCCGGTCGAGGACATGACGATCCTTGTCGAGGACCAGATCGTCGACACGCTGGCCGCCGTCGACGGCGTCGCCGACGTGCAGACCTATGGCGACCGCGCCAAGATCTTCCGCGTCGACATCGACCAGGCCAAGGTGGCGAGCCTCGGCCTGACGCTGGCCGACATCTCGAACGCGCTGGCGAGCGTGTCATTCGACGCACCCGCTGGGTCGCTGACCGTCGGCAATCAGGACCTGATCGTCCGCGCAAGTGCGGCTGTGACGACGCCCGAGGCCTTCGAGAGCATCATCATCAACGGCAAGACCAAGCTCGGCGACGTCGCCACCGTCACGCTCGGCGGCGACCCGGGCTCGACCTCCTTGCGCTCCGACGGCAAGACCGGCATCGGCATCGGCATCGTGCGCCAGGCTCAATCGAGCACGCTCGACATCTCCAAGGGCGTGCGCGCGGCAGCAGAGAGGATCCAGACCACGCTGCCCCCCGGCATGACCATCCGAGTGACGTCGGATGACGCAACATTTGTCCAGGGCGCCATCCACGAGGTCGAGATCGCGCTGATCTTGTCGGTAACGATCGTTCTGATCGTCATCTATGCCTTTCTGCAGGACTGGCGCGCGACGCTGATCCCGGGCTTTGCCATGCCGGTGGCAATGATCGGCACGATCGCCGGCATCTATCTTGCAGGCTTCTCGGTCAATATCCTGACGCTGCTGGCGCTGGTGCTGGCGACAGGCCTCGTCGTCGACGACGCCATCGTCGTGCTCGAAAACATCGTCCGCCGCCGCAATGAGGGCATGGGCCCGCGGGCGGCTGCAGTGCTTGGCACGCAGGAGGTGTTTTTCGCGGTGGTGGCAACGACGGCGACACTTGCCGCAGTGTTCATCCCGATCTCGTTCCTGCCCGGCCAGACCGGCGGCCTGTTTCGCGAGTTCGGCTTCGTGCTGGCGATCTCGGTGCTTCTGTCGTCGATCGTGGCTCTGTCGCTGTGTCCGATGCTGGCCTCGCGCATGCTGACCGAAAAGAGCATCGAGCACAGCCATGGCGGCGTGCTCGGCAAGATCGGCACGAAGCTCGCCGCGCTCTACAAACTCTGCTTGCATGCCTGCCTCAATGCGCCCGCTATCGTCATCCTCGTGTCGCTTCTGTTCGCGGGCGCGGCATATGTCGCCTTCGGAAGCGTGCGCCAGGAGCTGACGCCGACCGAGGACCGCTCGCTGGTGATGCTGCGCGTCTCGGCCCCGCAAGGCGTCAGCCTCGACTACACCGCCTCGCAATTGCGCCGCATCGAGGGGCTGATCGAGCCGCTGCGCAAGTCGGGCGAGATCGAGAGCACCTTCGTCAGCGCCGGCATGGGCAACAACAACAATAGCGGTTTCATGGTGCTGTCGCTGGCGCCGTGGAGCGAGCGCAGCCGCACCCAGCAAGAGATCGCCGCCGACATCCTGGCCCGCACCAGCCAGGTGCCCGGCGTGCGCACCACGGTCGGACAGCCCAACAGCCTGGGCATTCGCGGCGCCGGCAACGGCCTGCAATTCGCGCTGATCGGCAACAGCTATGCCGATCTCGGCACCGCCGCCGCCAAGGTGCTGGCCGAGATGGAGAAGGATCCGCGCTTCCGCCAGCCGCGGCTTTCGACCGACGCCAACCAGCCGCAGTTGTTCGTCACCGTCGACCGCGAGCGCGCCTCCGACCTCGGCATCGACATCAAGGGCCTGTCCCCTGCCCTGCAGGCGATGCTCGACGGCCGCAAGATCACCAGCGTCTTCATCGAGGACCGCAGCTACGACGTGAAGCTGGTCTCGACCACCAATCCGATCAACGATTCGACCGACCTCGAGAACATCTTCATCAGGACGACCGACGGCCGCTTCGTGCCGGTGTCGACGATCGCCACGCTCAGCGAACGCGCCGTGCCGCCGTCGCTGTCACGCGAACAGCAGCAGCGCTCCGTCGCCATCACCGCTGGCCTGGCCGACGATTTTGCGCTCGGCGATGCACTGAAGGAAGTCGAGCAGATCGCGGCACCGGTCCTGCCGGCGGGCAGCCGCCTGCTGCCGCTCGCCGAGGCGGCGACGCTGAACGAGACCAGCGGCAGCATGCTGACGATCTTCGGCTTTGCCATCGTCATCATCCTCTTGGTGCTGGCGGCCCAGTTCGAGAGCTTCGTTTCGGCTGTCATCATCATGGCGACGGTGCCCTTGGGCCTCGCCTGCGCCGTTTTCGCGCTGATCCTGACCGGCACGTCGCTCAACGCCTACAGCCAGATCGGGCTCGTGCTGCTTGTCGGCGTGATGGCCAAGAACGGCATTCTGGTGGTCGAGTTTGCCAACCAGTTGCGCGACCGCGGCATGGGCGTGCGCCAGGCGATCGAGGAAGCGGCAACGATCCGGTTGCGGCCTGTCATGATGACGATGATCTGCACCGTGCTCGGCGGCCTGCCGCTTGTGCTGGCCCAGGGCGCCGGCGCCGAGGCGCGCATCGCGCTCGGCTGGGTGATCGTCGGTGGCCTCGGACTCGCCACGATCTCCACACTGTTCCTTACGCCGGTGGCCTATCTGCTGCTCGGACGCTTCATCACGCCCAAAGTCGCCGAGGAGAGCCGCCTCAAGCGCGAGCTCGAGGAAGCCGCCTACACCGGCGTCGAGCCGGCCGAATAGCAAAATCATCTGCTGATACTGGCCAATCTGCGACTGTTTTGGCGCCGCAAGCGATGACATGGCGTGTCTGATTCTGTATCAGTCCTCGCAGTTACAGCGCCGCATGACTTTTTCTTATGCAGGACAGGATGCAATGAGCCTGAAATCGATCACCCTCGACGAACTTCAGGCCAATCTCGGTAAGGAGGTTGGCGTCTCGCCATGGCGTACCGTCACCCAGCGCATGATCGACCAATTCGCAGACGCGACCGACGACCATCAGTTCATCCATTGCGACCCCGACCGTGCTGCGGCCGAAACGCCTTTCGGCGGCACCATCGCGCATGGCTTCCTGACCTTGTCCCTGCTTTCGGCGATGACCTTCGACACGCTGCCTTCGCTCGAAGGCGGCAGCATGGGCATCAACCAGGGTTTCGAGGAGCTGAAATTCGTCGCCCCTGTGAAAACCGGCTCGCGCATCCGCACCCGCTTCGTCCTTTCTGGCCTGAAGATCCGCCCGTCCGGCTGGATCCAGGCGACGCATGATGTGACGATCGAGATCGAGGACCAGAAGAAGCCGGCATTGACGGCGCGCTGGCTGACCATGACGTTCGTCGAGCCCAAGCGCGAAACCGCCTGACCCCTGGCCGCCCCTCAGCCGGCCTTAGTCCCGATGAGCTACGTCGTTGATCGCCTTGCCGCATCATTGGCCGGCGTATAGACTCGGCCAATCTGATCAAGGGAAGTAGTAGGGCGGGTTCTTGTCCAGCAGTGCAGCACAGCGACGCGAACTCCAGAAGGCCGAACTCAGGGCCGAACTGGTGGCGGCGGCCCACGCGCTCGTACGGGAAGAAGGCTACGAAGGCCTGACGATCCGCAAGCTCGCCACGCGGGTCGGCTATGCGCCGATGTCGGTCTATTCCTATTTCGCCGACAAACAGGAAATTCTGATGGCGCTGGCCGAGGATGCCTTCGCCGACTTGGCGCGGCGGATGCGGCAGAACCAGCCCGAGGATCCCGTCGAGGCAATGCGGGCGGCGCTGAGCGAATATGCGGAATTCGGCCTCGGCAATCCCAACGAATACCGCACCGTGTTCATGACCGAGAAGCTGAAGCATCCGCCCGAAGAGACGTTCGACGAGATGGAGCGAGAGAACCCGGCTTTCCAGATCATCATCGAACGGGTGCATGCCTGCCTTGCCGCCGGCGTGCTGAAAGGCGATGCACGCGCCATCGCCACCGCACTGTGGACCGTTGCACACGGCTCGGTGTCGCTGCTGATCACCTTCCCCTTCTACCCCTTCGGCGATCCGAAGGCCTATGTGATGCGGATGGGCGACCTGGCCATGGCAGGCCTTGCCGCCAGCGAGACGCCGCCGCTCACCGACGAACCCGGCAAGTGCCCTGGGTAGCAGTGCAGTCAGTGCATCCATAATAATTTCGTACGCGTACGGTTTATCCCTTGCAAAACGCAGGGTGCGGCCGTATCTGTAAGTCACACCGTACACGTACGGTAAAATTTACGGAGATGACAATGCGACGGACTATTCTGGCGCTCGCGGCTCTCGCCGCGACGAGCGGCTTTGCAATGGCAAACGACACCCACAAGACGACGCACCAGCCCACTGTGTGCACCCAAACCATCTCGGGCCAGAAGCTCGACTGTGGTTCGACCGGCTCGATCAAGGACGACAAGGGCCCGCAGACCACCAACGCAATCGGCGCGGAGAAGCCGCGCATCGGCATCGACGTCAATCCCTGGATCGTACCGAGCTTCAACTGAGCGGTTTCTCAGTACCTCCAGAAAAGCCGCCCGTCCCAGGGCGGCTTTTTCGTTTCTGGGGGCTTGCTCGTCCGGTCCGTAGCAGGTGTGGTCGTCGCTGAGGGTTGCGCGCTTTGCCCAGCGTCACGTTTCGTAGGTCACAGCCTGGATCCTAGGATCCGGGCCGTGACCTCGCCACCACCCGGGCGGCCCCGGTAGCGCGCCGCATGTCATGGCGCGAGAGCCTAGTGCTTCCCGCCCTTGGCGTCGCCTGTCGGCGAACCGGAAATCGTCGTCGAGGTGACCGACACCGGGTCGCTGGCAGGAAAGCTGTCTTCCAGGGCCTCGTCGAGTTCCTGCTGCAGGACGTGCTGATCCTTCGGCCGTTCGTCGTTGCGGCGGGCGCGCCTTTCGCGCTTCGGCCGCATCCGGCCGGTGGTTTGCACGGGCATGGATTTGTCCTCTCTTCAGCGTCGAGAACAAACGCCTGCCCTGCCCCGAGGTTCCGGGGCGAGGCAGCTCTTCTGAAGAAAGCTCGCGCGAACTAGCCGTCGCGGGCCGCCTCTGACAGGAAGCCCCAGACATAGTCGGAGAACGAGCGCCAGCATTCCAGACGGAAGGCATCCTCGCCGGTGCGCAGAAGCACCATCTCGACCTTGCCGAGCACGGTGCGCGAGGCGGCACCCACCGGGAAGGCTGCAAGCGACAGGTCCTGCGGGCAGCCGGCATTGATGGTATCAGCCGCATTGGGGCCAATGACGGCGATGCCGACATTGCGATGCGAGACATCGACCGCCGAGTGCAGGCCCTTGACCGAAGCGCAGTCGCCGATGGGATCGCCGCCGGCCTCGTCGATAACAAGCCATTCGTCAGGGCCGAGCCAGAGCACGGTGCGGCCAGCCTTGACGGCCGAGCTCTTGGGTTTCTCCGGAAGGGTCACGCCGATCGCCTTGGACAGCGCGGCGACGGCGGCTGGGCGGGCACGCAGCGACATGCGGCTGGCCGGTTCCAGAACCTTGAGCGAAACGCCATGCCCGCCGAGGCTTTTGCCGGCATGCGCCGGCTGACGGGTTGCGATTGCGACCTTAGCCATTGAGGCGGTCTCCCTTCTCGTCGAAGAATACGGTTCCGGTGACTTCCACCTCGATGACGCCATCGGGCATCGGCACGTAGAGCGTCTCGCCAATCCGGTCGCGACCGCCGAGCACGAGGCCCATGGCGATCGAGCGGTCGCAATTGGCCGACCAGTAGCTCGAGGTGACGTGGCCGATCATCTTCATCGGGATCGCCTGCTTGGGGTTCTCGACGATCTGGGCACCCTCTTCGAGCACAGTGCGCGGATCCTTGGTCTTGAGGCCAACGAGTTGCTTGCGGCCCTTGGCGACAAGGTCGGGGCGCGTCATGCCGCGAATGCCGACGAAGTCGGTCTTCTTCTTGCCGACAGCCCAGTCGAGGCCGGCGTCATTGGGCGTGACGGTGCCGTCAGTGTCCTGGCCGACGATGATGTAGCCCTTCTCGGCGCGCAGCACGTGCATCGCCTCTGTGCCATAGGCGCAGGCGCCGTGCTTCTGGCCCTCGGCCCACAAAGCTTCCCACACCGCGCGGCCATAATCGGCAGGCACGTTGACCTCGAAGCCGCGGTCGCCGGTGAAGGACATGCGGAACAGGCGGGTCGGCACACCACAAATCATGCCCTCGCGCACCGACATGTGCGGCATGGCCTCGTCGGACATGTCGATGCCCTCGACCAGCGGCGCGATGATGTCACGCGAGTTGGGGCCTTGGACCGCAATCACGGCCCACTGCTCGGAGACCGAGGTCAACCAGACGTCGAGATCGGGGAACTCGGTCTGGAGATAGTCTTCCATGTGGTTCATGACGCGGGCAGCACCGCCTGTCGTCGTAGTGACGTGGAAGCGGTCCTGCGCCAGGCGGCCGACGACGCCGTCGTCATAGATGAAACCGTCCTCGCGCAGCATGATGCCGTAGCGGCAGCGGCCCACTTCGAGCTTCTCCCACGGGTTGGTGTAGAGCAGCTCCATGAACCTGGCGGCGTCAGGACCGACCACCTCGATCTTGCCGAGGGTGGAGGCGTCGAACAGGCCGGCAGACTTGCGGACGGTGACGCATTCGCGGTCGACGGCTTGATGCATGTCTTCGCCGGCGCGTGGAAAATACCAGGCGCGCTTCCACTGGCCGACATCCTCGAACACCGCGCCATGGCTCTCGGCCCAGCTATGGGTCGGGGTCTTGCGCGTCGGGTCGAACAGCCCGTGGCGGGCGTGGTTGACGATGGCGCCGAAGGTCACCGGTGTGTAGGGCGCGCGGAAGGTGGTGAGTCCGACGGCCGGGATGTCCTTGTTCAAGGCCTCAGCCGCGATGGCAAGGCCGTGCATGTTGGACGTCTTGCCCTGGTCGGTGGCCATGCCGTTGGTGGTGAAGCGCTTGACGTGCTCGATCGAGCGCATGCCTTCATGCACTGCCTGGCGGATGTCCTTGGCGGTGACGTCGTTCTGGAAGTCGACGAAGGCCTTGACCGTGGTACCGGCACCGGCGCCCGGGCCGGAACCGAGCATACCGCCGGTCCAGCCTTCGGAAGCCTCGACCTTGAGCGTGACACCCTTGCTTGACGTGGCCCCAGCATCGCGGGCGGCATTGGCGCCGGCCTCAAGCGCCTGCGCGACGGTGTCTTCGAGCGAGTCGGAGCCGTTGCAGGCGCCGACCGAGACGCAATCCTGAGCATAGGTACCGGGCAGGAAGCGCTTGGTGGCGTCGTCGAAAGCAACCTTGCCGCGCGACTGCGAGAACATGTGCACCGATGGCGTCCAGCCGGCTGACATCAGCAGCGCGTCGACGGCGATGGTGCGCTCGGCGCCGCCGCCCTTGGCCTGCACGGTCATCGACTTGATCCGCTGGCTGCCATTGACGCTGGTGACGGCGCGGCCATGGTTGACCTCGATGCCGAGCGCGCGTGCTTCATCGACAAGCGGGCCAGACGGGTTGTCGCGCAGGTCGACGACGGCGGCGACGCCGACGCCGGCCTTCTTGAGGTCGATGGCCGCGGCATAGGCGCTGTCATTGGCGGTATAGACGCCAATCTGTCTGCCGACGACGACGCCGTAATGGTTGAGGAAGGTGCGCGCCGCGGATGCCAGCATGACACCCGGGCGGTCATTGTTGGCAAACACCATGTGACGCTCGATGGCGCCGGTGGCGATGACAACGCGCTTGGCGCGAACCTGCCACAACCGCTCGCGCGGCTCGTCGCGGCCGGGGCGCGCAAGATGGTCGGTGACACGCTCGACGAGGCCGACGAAATTCTGGGCGTAGTATCCGAAGGCCGTGGTGCGCGACAGAACGGTGACGTTGTCCATTGCGGCGAGTTTCGCCACCACAGCTTGCGCCCAGCTCCAGCCGTCCTGGCTGTCGATGACGGCGCCTTTTTCATAACGCAGCGCGCCGCCGAACTCGGCCTGCTCGTCGCAAATGATGACGCGCACACCGGTTTCCGCAGCCGCAAGCGCGGCGGCCAGGCCGGCAGCACCGCCGCCGAGCACCAGCACCTCGCAATGGGCGTAGAGCGCCGAATAGTGATCGGGGTCGGGCTGGTCCGGTGCTACACCAAGACCGGCCGCGGCGCGGATATTGGGCTCGTAGAACTTGTGCCAGGCAGCCTTCGGCCACATGAAGGTCTTGTAGTAGAAGCCGGCCGAGAACATCGGCGACGCGATATCGTTGACGGCACCGACGTCGAAGGACAGCGACGGCCAGCGGTTCTGCGAGGCGACGGTCAGGCCGTCATAGAGCTCCTGCACGGTGGCCCGCACATTGGGCGTCTTGCGCGCAGCGTCGCGGCTGACGGTGACCAGCGCGTTCGGCTCCTCGGCGCCAGCGGAGAGGATGCCGCGCGGACGGTGATACTTGAACGAGCGGCCGACGAGATGCACGCCATTGGCGAGCAGCGCCGACGCGACGGTGTCACCGGCAAGGCCGGTCATCGACTTGCCGTCGAAGGTGAAGCGCGCGGTCTTGGCCGGCGTCAGGCGGCCCTGGCCGGAAATGCGGTAGGATCCGGCCATCATGCCTCTCCCTTGGTCGAGCGTTTTGCCTTGGGCTTTTCGTTGAGCTGGTCAGGCGGGCGGTTGGCCCAGGCGGCCGGGCCACCGTCGGCCTTGAGCTTCTCGAGGTCCGGCTTGGGCTCGCCGGCCTTGTAGGTCAGAAGGAAGCGGTCGGTGATGGTGTCGCGGGCGGCGTTGAAGAAGCGCGCGCAGCCATGGATGTGGCGCCAGCGTTCGAAGATTACACCCTTCGGGTTGGAGCGGATGAAGAAGAACTTTTCGAAGTCCTCGTCGCTCTCGGCGGCGATGTTGGTCGAGCGCGCGATATGCGCTTCGCCGGCATTGCGGAACTCGAGCTCGGGACGCTCTTCCTCGCAATAGGGGCAGTGAATGAGAAGCATCTTGATGATCCCTAGAGTTCGCCGGGGCCGACAATGGTGCCTTGCGGCTGGTCGCAGAGCCGCCGCCCCAAGGCCTCGAACGGAGCGACGCGCTTGATCAGCGTCTCGACGTTGTCGGCCGGCAGGAACAGGTCGCGGCTTGAGATGTTGAGGAAGGTAAGCTCGAACGGGTTGGCCGAGACGATGACGTGGCGCCCAGGCGGCGCATCGTGCTCATCATCGGGATCGTCAGGCGTGTCGATGAAAGAAACGACCCGGCGCCCGCCACTCCACACACACGCAAGCAGGCCCGAGGCGACCGAGAACGGCCACTCCGCCTCGTTGTCGCTGCGGCTGATCGTCTGCAGCCGGACCTCGCTGGCGTCAGGTACGTGCAGCATGCCCTTTTCGTCGGCAAGGACGAAGGGCGCGGCCACGGCCGCTATGGTGGCGGCGAGCGTTGTCATCAGTGCGCGACGGCCGCGGCTGCCGCCTCATCGATGAGACGGCCGGTGCGGAAGCGCTCGATGGTGAAGGGCGCGTTGATCGGGTGCGGCTCGTCGCGGGCAATGGTGTGGGCAAAGACGTTGCCCGAGCCCGGCGTAGCCTTGAAACCACCCGTGCCCCAGCCGCAATTGACGTAGAGCCCCGGCACCGGCGTCTTGGCCAGGATCGGCGAACGGTCCGGCGTGACATCGACGATGCCGCCCCACGAACGCAGCATCTTCATGCGCGTGAACATCGGGAACATCTCGCAGATCGCATCGAGCGTGTGGTTGATGATGTGCAGGCCGCCGGTCTGCGAATAGGAAATGTACTGGTCGGTGCCGGCGCCGATGACCAGCTCGCCCTTGTCGGACTGCGAGATATAGGCATGTACCGTGTTGGACATGACAACGCACGGGAATACCGGCTTGACCGGCTCCGATACCAGCGCCTGCAGCGGGTAGCTTTCGAGCGGCATGCGCACGCCGGCCATGTTCATGATGACCGAGGTGTGCCCTGCGGCAACGACGCCGACCTTCTTGGCGCCGATGAAGCCCTTCGAGGTCTCGACGCCCGAGACGCGACCGTCGGGCGTACGGCGCACGCCCGTCACTTCGCAATTCTGGATGATGTGGACGCCGCGATCGGAGGCGCCGCGGGCATAACCCCAGGCAACCGCGTCGTGGCGAGCGGTGCCGCCGCGGCGCTGCAAGGCGGCGCCAACGACAGGATAACGCGCCGAGGCCGAGATGTTGAGCGGCGGGCAGAACTCCCGCGCCTGCTCGGGCGTCAGCCATTCATTGTCGATGCCGTTGAGACGATTGGCATGGACATGGCGCTTCAGCACCTGCACGTCGTGAACGTTGTGCGCCAGCATCATCACGCCGCGCGCCGAATACATGACGTTGTAATTGAGGTCCTGGCTGAGACCGTCCCACAGCTTCAGGGCGTGGTCGTAGATGCCGGCCGATTCGTCGTAAAGATAGTTGGAGCGGATGATGGTGGTGTTGCGGCCGGTGTTGCCACCACCGAGCCAGCCCTTTTCCAGCACCGCCACATTGGTGATGCCGTGCTCCTTGGCGAGATAATAGGCGGTTGCCAGGCCATGGCCGCCGGCGCCGACGATGATGACGTCGTATTCGCTCTTCGGCTCGGGCGAGGACCATTGCTCCTCCCAGCCCTTGTGTCCCCGCATCGCCTCGCGGGCTATGGCAAAAACCGAATATTTCCGCATTTTTTCAGGGCCTCGCTGATGCCGGAAGCTTGGGAGCGCGAGGTGTAGCACTAGCGAAATCCGACGGCCAGCCTTGGACTGTTTGCGACGGCGACTGCCGTTTTGCGCCATGGGTTTGCGCCATCGGGTTCGTCGTCGATTTCCGCCGCAGGTATCGGGTGGCTGGCAAGCCTGGCAATTGCGAATGACACGAGCAGGCCAGCGGAGCCCGCTGGCTGAACGTGCATGGAGCAAGAACGATGTTTGGACTGAACGGAAAAGTGGCTCTGGTGACCGGAGCGAGCTCTGGCATCGGCCGGGCGACGGCGAAGCTGTTCGCTGCGCAGGGCGCCAAGGTTGTGCTGGCGGCACGTGGGGCGACCGGGCTGGAAGCGCTGGCAGCGGAGATGCGGGCCGACGGATGCGAGGCAGCGACGCTCGCCGGCGACGTCAGGGACGAAGGCTTCGCGCGTGCCCTCGTCGAGCTTGCTACCACCGAATTCGGCGGTCTCGACATTGCCTTCAACAATGTCGGCCTCGTCGGCGAAATGGGCCCGATCACCGGGTTGGAACTGGCAAGCTGGACAGAGGTGATGGAGACCAATCTGACCAGTGCCTATCTCGGTGCAAAGCACCAGATCCCGGCAATGCTGGAACGTGGCGGCGGCGCGTTGATCTTCACCTCGACCTTCGTCGGCTACACCGCCGGCATGCCCGGCATGGCGGCCTATGCCGCGAGTAAGGCCGGCCTGATCGGCCTGACGCAGGTGCTGGCTGCCGAATATGGCGCGCAAGGCATCCGCGTGAACGCCCTGTTGCCCGGCGGCACCGACACGCCGATGGCGACGTTCAAGACCGCCGAAGAACGCGCCTTCGTCGAGGGTTTGCACGCGCTAAAGCGCATCGCCCGACCCGAGGAGATCGCCCGCTCGGCGCTTTATCTCGCTTCGGAAGCCTCGAGCTTCACCACGGGGCCGCCCTGCTGGCCGATGGCGGCGTGTCGATCAACCGACTCTGAAATTGGCACGGCCCCGAGTTGCGAATCTCCGGGCCGCCAAGGCGATCCGATCAGGCCGCGCCGAGCCGCGCGGCCTTCATGTTGGGCAGGAACACGGTCAGCAAGCCCAGCATCGGCAGGAACGAGCAGAGCTTGAAGACATATTCGATGCCGCGGGAGTCGGCGATCACACCCAGCACCGCGGCAGCGATGCCGCCGATGCCGAAGGCGAAGCCGAAGAAGATGCCGGCGATGAGACCGACGCGGCCGGGCACCAGCTCCTGGGCGAAGACGACGATGGCGGAGAAGGCCGACGCCAGGATCAGGCCGATCAGCACGGTCAGCACCTTGGTCCAGAACAGGTCGGCATAAGGCAGCATCAGCGTGAACGGCAGCACGCCGAGGATCGAGAACCAGATCACCGTCTTGGCGCCGAAACGGTCGCCGATCGGGCCGCCGAGGAAGGTGCCGAGTGCCGCCGAGCCGAGGAACAGGAACAGCAGATACTGCGATTCCTGCACCGACACGCCGAAGCGCTCGATGACATAGAAGGTGTAGTAGCTCGACAGGCTGGCCGTGTAGGCCTGCTTGGAGCAGACCAGAATGGCCAGCACGACCAGCGCCGAAATGACCTTGTTGCGCGGCAGCGGATTGAACAAGGTCGGTGCCGCGCGTTTGGCGGCGCTGACGATGTGGCGGCTGTACCAGACGCTGACGCGGATCAGCACGACGATGCCGACCATCGCCGCGATCGAGAACCAGGCGATACCACCCTGCCCCAGAGGCACGACGATGAGGGCGGCGAGCAGCGGCCCGAGAGCGGAACCGAAATTGCCGCCGACCTGGAACAGCGACTGAGCAAGGCCGAAGCGGCCGCCGGAGGCGAGACGCGCGACGCGTGACGATTCGGGATGGAAGATCGCCGAGCCCAGGCCGACGAAGGCCGAGCCGACGAGCAGCATCGAATAGCTGTGCGCGAAAGCCAGCGTCAGCAGGCCGATCAGCGTCAGGCACATGCCAATGGGCAGCGAGAATGGCAGCGGCTTCTTGTCGGTGTACATGCCGATGACCGGCTGCAACAGCGACGCGGTGACCTGGAAGGTCGTGGTCAGAAGGCCGATCTGCCAGAAGTCGAGATGATAGTCGTCCTTCAGCATCGGATAGAGCGACGAGATCAGCGACTGCATGACGTCGTTGAGGAAATGGCTGAAGCTGACCGCGAGAAGAATTGCCATCACCGTACCATCGGCGGACGACGAGCGGGCTGACATGGCGGTATCGGTCACGGCATTAACTCCGGGCGCATTTCAAGGGACAGGTTGCAATAGACCTGCCCGGCCGAGCTTTCATGGTGCACGATGCGGTACTGTGGGGGCCAGTTGTCACGCTTGGGATGCACTGGCCAGCGTCGCAAAACGCCCCGGCGTGATGCCGAAACGGGCGCGGAAATGACGCGTCATGTGGCTCTGGTCGGCAAAACCCGAGGCCGCCGCAGCCTCGGCCAACCCCTCGCCCGCGGCCATGCGGGAGCGGGCGTGCGCCAGCCTGCGCCCGACGAGATAGCGGTGCGGCGAGGTGCCGATCAAGCGGCGGAAGGCGCGGGAAAGTTCGAAACGGTCGAGGCCGGTGATGCGTTCGAGATCGCAAGACGTCACCTGCCGGTCGAACTCTTCGGTCAGGAACGAGCGTGCTACGGCGACCTCGTCGACGGGCAGTGCCGCCACGCGCTGCAGCCCGGCGTCATCGCTGCGCCGGGCCAAGTGTGCTGCGACATCGGATATGAAGGCATTAGCCTGCAGCGGCTCCATCGGATAGGGGAAATCGGCGAAGGCATCGTCGATCAGAGCGGCAAGTGCGGCATCGCGCTCGACCACTTCGGGCACGAAGGGCAACAGGCGGTCGCGGCCCAGCGCCCGACAGACGAGCCACGGCTCGATGTAGAGCATGCGGTAGGAAAAGCCCTCGGGCACACCGGCATGGCCGTCATGCACCTCATCGGGATGGATGACCATGCATTCGTCCCGGACGCTGATCCGGTCGCTGCCACGATAACGGAAGGCCTGCGCGCCCCAAAGCGTGTGGCCGACGGCATAGGTTTCGTGGCGATGCGGATCGTAGGCGTGGCCACCGAAGCGCGCGACCAGACGCTGCAGCCCGTGGACCGGCTCGTCGGTGGCGATGAAGTCTTCGGTCATTGATGCGGGAGACATCATGCGGGGTCCGCGCTGGCTGAAACCGCAATGTCGTGGCGCTCGCACAAACGTTCAAGACCCTTGCGCCGGACGCGGCTAGCCTTGGGTCATGATGTACCCGACCAAGACCGCTCTCATCCTCCTCGACGAACTCGCGCCCTGGCAGAAGGTGAATGTCTCGGCATTCCTGACCGGCGGGCTGATGCACGGTTATCCCGAAATGGCAGGCGAGCCCTATAAGGACAATGACGACAATTTTTATCTCGCGGTGATCCGCGAACCGGTCTTCGTCTATGGCGCGGACAGCCAGACGATACGGCGAACCTTCGAGCGGGCTCGTTCGCGCGGCATGGCGTTTTCGATCTACACGCGGCCGCTGTTCGTAACGAACAACGACGCCGACAACCGCGCCTCGGTGGCGGCAACCCCTGCCGCCGGGCTCGACATCGTCGGGCTCGGCCTGCATGGCGACCGCAAGCTCATCGACAAGATCGTCAACGGACTGAAGTTTTTAGCGTAGCGCAGTTCCGGGGAAACTGTGGTCCGTCCGGAATTGCGCCAATAACGATTACTTGCCCGCCGCCAAGCGCTTGGAGATCGGTTCGAACTCGGACGTCGACTTGCGCTTGACCGGATCGGGCTCGTTATTCTCCTGCGCTTCCCAATATTTCCAGTTCACCTTGCCCGAGCCAAGCTCGTAGTCCATGCCGTCCCAGGCGTCTTCGCGGAAGCTGTAGAAGGCCCAGTGCAGCTTGTCCTCGTCGAGGTTGGTCAGCACGTCCTCGAGATACTGCTTGCAGAACGGCAGGCGGCGCATGCAGCCGAACTCGCCGGCGACGACGCGGTTGCGCGCGATGCCGCGGCTGTCCGCCCACTCGACCGGCTGGTCGAGATAGGCGCGGACGCGCTCGGCATCCCATCTCTCCTCGCCGTTGCCGTAAGGTACCTTGCCCGGATAGGCGTAGGGCTTGTCGCGCTTCATGTTGGGCGCGCTGGTCGCGGCATAAGGCTCGTACATGTGGAAAGAGTAAAGGACGCGCTGATCGGCGAGGTCCGCCGGCCAATAAGAGAAGGCGTCGGCCGCGGCATACCAGCCGGCGTCGACCATGATGGGGGTCGCAGGATCGACTTCGCGGATCGCCGCGATGACCGTGTCGTAGAAGGCCCTGAGATCACGCGAGCTGCCGGCATTCTTGGTGTACCAGGCGCGCATCTCGGCGATGTTGGCGTGCTCGGCGAGCCCCCCTTCCTTTTCCGGCGTCGGCTCGTTGACGATGTTGTAGGCAGCGACGGCCGGATGGTCCTTGAGTTCGCGCGCCAGGTCGCGCCAGAAGGCGGCGGCCTGGGTCCAGTAATCCTTGTCGGCCCACAGGCGGCCGTCGAACTTCCTGTCGTTGTTCTGGGCCCAGCGCATGCCGGGAAGCGATAGCGGTGCGATGACAACCTTGAGGCCGGCCTTGTCGGCGCGGTCGAGCACTTGTTTCAGCGTCTTCACGTCGGAGGCGACAAGGCCGTCATACTTGTCGGCGGTGCCGATCAGGAAGTCGCGCTTCTCCGCCTTCCACTTGTCATAGGACAGGCGCACCCAGGTGGCGCCGTAGCCGCGCAGCGCATCGAAATAGGCCTGATCCGGCGGCAGGCGGTTGAAGCTGTTGCCGCCATGCTGCGGCTTGTCCCAGAAGCCGATGAGATCGGCCGCGTGCGCCTCCGGAATGGCGGCAGTGAGCGCCAGGGCGAAAATCAGTGAACGCATGGAGGGGCTTGCCTATGGGAACTGGAAATGAGAGTGGCTTCCTTGACAAGGAATGCGGCGGAAGTGGGCACGGCGCGGCGCCACTTTTCGCACAGACCGCAGGAAGTGCGGCCTTTGCAGTGGACAAGCAGGGCTGATTCTGCTATCTGCCGCCAACAATTCCCGGTGGAACCCATCGTGGAGGCGTTGTGGCTATTGCCGTAGCCTCCAGATTACGAACCCGAAAGACAGGATCACACGTGCAGGTACTCGTCCGCGATAACAATGTTGACCAGGCGCTTCGCGCGCTGAAGAAGAAAATGCAGCGCGAAGGCATCTTCCGTGAAATGAAGATGCGCGGTCACTACGAGAAGCCTTCGGAAAAGCGTGCTCGCGAAAAGGCTGAAGCCGTTCGCCGCGCCCGCAAGCTGGCCCGCAAGCGCGCCCAGCGCGAAGGCCTGCTGCCCAGCACGCCGCGCCCGGCTGCTGCCGCTGGTGCAGGCGCTGGCGCACGTCCGGCACGTTGATCTGCCAATCTTTGGTCCTTTTCGAAGGATAACGACAAGGTGGGGCGACCAAAAATCGCCGCCACCTTTTTGTTTTGTCCGGACGTCACCGGACGCGGCGCTCAAGCCGTAGAGGCGCAAGCGAGGGACACGCAGCGATGAATGCAGTCATGAGCAACCGCAACTCCCTGCTGCGCGGCGGCGCCATGACAGCTTTGGTGCTGGTATCCATGGCCGTTGCCAGCTGCCAGTCGTCCGGCCCGGCCGGCGAGTTGACCCGCATCGACACGATGCAGGGTTCGAGCGAGAACATCTCGTCGCTGAGTGCCGTCATCTCCAGCAATCCCAACGACCCCGAAGCCTACAATGTGCGCGGCTCGGCTTATGGCCGCGGCGGCAAATACCGCGAGGCACTGCAGGACTTCGACCGGGCACTGCAGCTCAACCCGAACTTCTACCAGGCCTACTCGAACAGGGCGCTGATCTACCGCTTCATGGGCAACCAGGCCTCGGCGCTGGCCGACTACAACAAGGCGATCCAGCTCAACGCCTCCTATGACGCTGCCTATATCGGCCGCGGCAATCTCTACCGCAAGGCGGGCCGCACCCAGGACGCCTTCAACGATTTCCAGAAGGCGATCGAGCTCGACACCACCGACCCGCGCGCCTACCACAATCGCGGCCTGATCTATCAGCAGCAGGGCCAGCACGCCTTTGCGCTCGAGGATTTCTCCAAGGCGATCTCACTGTCGCCTGACGCAGCCGAGCCGTATAACGGCCGCGGCCTGTCCTATCTCGCCACCGGCGACGACGACAACGCCTTCGCCGACTTCAATATGGCAATCAAGCTCGACGGCAAGATCGCTGAAAGCTGGGCCAACCAGGCGCTGATCTACGAGCGTCGTGGCGACAAGGCCAAGGCCGCCAAGGCTTATGCCGAGGCAGTGCGCCTCGACCCCAACTACAAGCCTGCTGTCGACGGCCTCGCCCGCACGCGCGGCGGCGCCTGACCGTTCGCGACGAGGCATTGCCGTGAACTGCCTCGTCGTGCTGTCGCATCCGCTGCCCGACAGCCTGAACCGACATTTCGCAGAGACGGCAATCGCCGAGCTCACCGGCGCCGGCCATCAGGTCGAGCTGCTCGACCTCTACCGCACAGCTTACGATCCGCGCCTGACACCCGCCGAGCGTAGCTCCTATTATGGCGAGCGCTTCGACGCATCGGCACTCGACGCCCACCCAAAAACCTTGCGCGAGGCCGAGGTGCTGGTGCTGGTGTTCCCGACCTGGTGGTTCGGCCTGCCGGCGATGCTGAAGGGCTGGGTCGACCGGGTGTTCGCCCCTGGCATCGCCTTTGATCACGGCAGCAATTTCGGCCCGATCAAGCCGCTGCTCGGCAAGCTCCGCCATGTCGTTGTCATCACCACACTCGGCAGCCCGTGGTGGATTGACCGGCTGCTCATGCGCCGTCCGGTGCGCCGCATCCTGAAATGGGGTGTGTTCAAGGCTTGTGCGCCGAAGGCCCGCTTCGCCATGCTGTCGTTTTATGCCGCAGAAAAGCCGCAGCCGGAGCGCGTGATGCGTTTCGCTGGCGAGATTCGCCGGCGATTGCGTGAGATCGGCTAGCCGCGCCTGAAGGAACCTTTCGGCGGCTATGCGGTTGATATCGCTTCATGCCTGAAAGGATTCCCCCAATGAAAAAGCTCGCCATCCTTGCCCTTGCCCTGGTGCCCTTTGCGGCACCCGCACACGCGCAGTTCGGCGCCAAGCTCGGCATGCTCAGCTGCACCGTCAACGGCGGCACCGGCTTTGTCATCGGCTCGAGCAAGGACATGCAGTGCACGTTTACGCCAGCCTTCGGCAACCGCGCCCAGGAGATCTATTCCGGCCGCATCAACAAATACGGCGTCGACATCGGCACCACCACCGGCGGCGCGCTGGAATGGTTGGTACTGGCGCCGAGTCGCGACGTCTATGACCCGGGCGGCCTCGCCGGCAACTATCTCGGCGCGACAGCCGAAGCGACGGTCGCCGTCGGCCTCGGCGCCAACGTGCTCGTCGGCGGCTCCGGCCGCTCGATCGCGCTGCAGCCGGTCAGCCTGACCAACCAGACCGGCCTCAACGCCGCCGTGGCGATCGGCGCGCTGCAGCTGACCGCACCTCTCAAGTAAGCTGCAGTCACCGTTTCAAAGTGCCGGGGTGCAAACAGCGCTCCGGCATTTTTTGTGCCGATGACGCGGCATCTGCCGCAATCGTTCGGTCGCACTTGCCCTCTTTCCCGGTTCGAGATTTCCGGGCATTTCTGCGCCCAGCTGGAGATCCAGCGCGGAGGGAATGTGAATGCCCGAGACAGCCAGCCTGATCGCATTTGCTGCCATTGCCCTTGGCATGGTGCTGACACCGGGCCCCAACATGATCTACCTGGTGTCGCGTTCGCTGAGCCAGGGCCCCAGGGCCGGCCTGATCTCGCTCGGCGGGGTGGCGCTCGGTTTCATCGTCTACATGCTGTGCGCGGCCTTCGGCATCACGGCGCTGATATTCGCCGTTCCTTACGCCTATGACGCCATCCGCTTCGCCGGCGCCGCCTACCTGCTCTGGCTCGCCTGGCAGGCCCTTCGCCCGGGTGGACGTTCGCCCTTCCAGGTGCGGCAGCTGCCCAAGGACACGCCGCGCAAGCTGTTCGCCATGGGCTTTCTCACCAATCTGCTGAACCCGAAGGTCGCCGTGCTCTATCTGTCGCTGCTGCCGCAGTTCATCGATCCGGCCGACGGCAGCGTACTGAGCCAGCTTCTGGTGCTCGGCACGATCCAGATCTCGATCAGCATTACGGTCAACGCACTCATCGCCATCTCCGCCGGCTCGATCTCCACCTTCCTCGCCAGCAACCCCGGCTGGGTCGCGGTGCAACGCTGGCTGATGGGCACGGTGCTGGCCGGTATGGCCGTGAAGATGGCAACCGAAGCCCAGCGCTAAAGTGTGTGGCGGTTCTCCGTCCGGAATTGCGCCAAAAAAAGAGATCCGCGATTCGAAGAATAGCGGAAACGCTCTAGACGGCCGGATCAGCCGGCTTGATGCGCCGGCGCGCGGCGGGCCGCGGCTTAGACGGATCGGGGTCCGCCTTACGGCCGAGATCGACGGCGTCGCGCAGCACGTCGAGATGGCTACGCGGGCCGCGCTCACCAGAAGGCAGCACCTCCCAGCCCTCGGCCGCCGTCGACCAGTAATTGGTGTGGGTGAAGATACGGCCGAGCGCCCAGGTCAGGCTGACCTGGATGTTGAGGATGCCGGGGCCGAAATTTTCGACCAGCGGTCCGGAGATCGGATCGCCGGTCAGCCAGCCATTGCCCTTGTCGTGGATGTTGGTCCAGCGCGTCGCGGAAAAGACCGCAGCGTGGTGTGGGTATCTAGGCGACCGCGAGGGGTAGAGGATGTTGGGGTTCTTGCCCTCAGACACCGGCGGGCATGTCGACAGCAGCCGCTCGTCGACCGCCTTGGCGAAGTCGGCCGCATTGTGCGTAACGAGGAACTCGGCATGGGTGAGCGGGCTGCCGAAGGTGACGAAATCGCTGACCTTCCAGCTGTCGAGCTTGTCGGACGGTGCGGTGCTCAGCTGCCGATAGAGCTGCCATTGCAGGCCGCGAAACTCAGCCAGCTCTGCGGCATCCATCGTGACCTTGGCGCGCCCGGCGCTGTCGATGGGCAGCGCCTTCTTGCCGACAGCGCGGAACGCCTTGAGCAGCTCCGGCTCGCTGCGCCTGTTGCGGCCGCTCGGCGCGCGTTCGGCCCACAACAGCTGCAATATGTCGTAGGCGACGATGGTGCCCAGGCTGTGGGCGACAACGACGATGCGGTCATAGGCCGGGTCGTCGTTCAGCCCGCGCAGCAGCGCCAGCCCCCTCTCCCGCACCTCTGTTCGCTTGACGATGGTGTCGGGCTCGGCCCGGACATAGATGGCGACGTCGCCGAAATAGGGCACTAGGAACTGGCTGACCAGCCAGCCGACGGCCACGGCAGCGATGCTCCAGACCCAGCCGGGGAAGAGCACCTTGCCCAGCCCGAACCACTCGATCAGGTTGGGAACGATGAGCAGCGTAGCGATCAGCGCAGTGACCGCCCAGGCGGCGATGTAGAGCCGCCGTGCATCGACGGGCACATCCGACCACTTGCGCAGCAAAAGGCCCCTCACCCAGGCTACAAGGCGCTGGACGGTGGTGCCCTGAGTAATGTCGGACCAGTAGAGCTCGTAGAACTCGGTCCGCCGTCCGTCGACGTCATCGGGCGTGGTGATGCGGCGCAGCTCGTAGGACCGCGCGCGCCGGTCAGGGTGGACCCAGCTCTTGTTGATCAGGCCATCACCGTCGGGATCCGGCTTGCGCGCACCGAACTTGCCTTCCGTCCGACTGAGATCGGAACTCCAGACAGCACTGACGAAGCTGCGGATGGTATCCATCGGCCGCTGCTCGCCCATGCCGTGGACGATGACCACGGCCTGGCGCGCATTGTCCTTGGCCGCAGGCCGTATTGGTGCGGGGCTGACATTCATCGCAAATCCCCCCTGACAAGAGCGAAGACTATTCAGCAAGCAGACTGTTCAGAAACAGGGGCAGCCTATGCCAGTTCAAGGCAACAAAAAAGCCCGGGTGTTGCCGGGCTTTTGTTTGTCGGGGTGTGGAGGGGCTGATGTGTTGTCTCAGTGATCCATGGCCTTGACGATTTCTTCGGTCATCTTCTTGGCGTCGCCGAGCAGCATCATGGTGCCGTCCTTGTAGAACAGCGTGTTGTCGATGCCGGCATAGCCGGAGCCGAGCGAGCGCTTGACGAACAGGCAGGTGCGGGCCTTGTCGACGTCGAGGATCGGCATGCCATAGATCGGCGAGCTCTTGTCGTCACGTGCCGACGGGTTGGTGACGTCGTTGGCGCCGATGACATAAGCGACGTCGGCCTGCGAGAACTCCGAGTTGATGTCTTCGAGCTCGAAGACCTCGTCATAAGGCACGTTGGCCTCGGCGAGCAGCACGTTCATGTGACCGGGCATGCGGCCGGCGACCGGGTGGATGGCGTATTTGACTTCCACGCCATTGGCCTTGAGCTTGTCGGCCATCTCGCGCAGCGCATGCTGGGCCTGGGCCACAGCCATGCCGTAGCCCGGCACGATGATGACCTTCTGGGCGTTCATCATCAGATAGGCCGCGTCGTCGGCGGCACCTGTCTTGACCGTGCGCTGGATGCCGTCGTCGACAGCTGCCGCCGTCTCGCCGCCGAAGCCGCCAAGAATGACCGAGATGAACGAGCGGTTCATGCCCTTGCACATGATGTAGGACAGGATCGCACCCGACGAGCCGACCAGCGCACCGGTGATGATCAGCGCGAGATTGCCCAGCGTGAAGCCGAGTGCCGCAGCTGCCCAGCCCGAATAGGAGTTGAGCATCGACACCACGACAGGCATGTCGGCGCCGCCGATCGGGATGATCAGGAGCACGCCGAGCACAAGCGACAATGCCACGATCAGCCAGAAGATGGTCGTCGACTGGGTGGTGACCAACAGCACGATCAGCACGACCAGGCCGATGCCGAGGGCAGCGTTGATCAGGTGGCGGGCCGGCAGCATGATCGGCTTGCCCGACATGCGGCCGTCGAGCTTGAGGAAGGCGATGACCGAGCCGGTAAACGTGATGGCGCCGATGGCAACGCCAAGGCTCATCTCGACCAGCGCCTGGCCGTGGATGGCGCCGACGGCACCGATGCCGAAGCTTTCGGGTGCATAGATCGCGGCAGCGGCGACCATGACGGCGGCCAGACCGACGAGGCTGTGGAAGGCAGCGACCAGCTGCGGCATCGAGGTCATGGCGATGCGCCGGGCGGTGACCGCACCGACGCCGCCGCCGATGACGAGGCCGAGCACGATCAGGCCGAGGCCTCCGGCAGAGGGCTTGGCCAGCGCCAGCGTGGTCACGATGGCGATGCCCATGCCGACCATGCCGTAGGTGTTGCCCTTGCGGCTGGTGGTCGGATGCGACAGGCCACGCAGCGCCAGGATGAACAGGATGCCGGAGACGAGATAGAGGAAGGAAGCGAGGTTCAGGGTCACGTCACTTGTCCTTCTTCTTGTACATCGCCAGCATGCGCTGGGTGACGAGGAAGCCGCCGAAGATGTTGACCGAGGCCAGCACCAGGGCGACGAAGCCGAAGCCGGTGGCAAGGCCGGAAGCGGCGATGCCGACGGCGAGCAGCGCACCGACGACGATGACCGAGGAGATGGCGTTGGTGACGGCCATCAGCGGCGTGTGCAGCGCCGGCGTCACCGACCAGACGACGTAGTAGCCGACGAAGATCGCCAAAACGAAGATGGCGAAGCGGAACACGAACGGGTCGACCGCCCCGCCGGTGACGGCATGTGCCGCATTGCCGGCAGCTTCGGCCGCACCTTCAGATGTGGCGAGATCCTGGACGCCGAGCCGGACGGCGGCAACCGCCTGGTCGAGCTGGTCGAGGGCTTTCTGAAGACCTTCCATCACGCGTCTCCCTCAGATGATGTCTTCGCGCCGGCGCTTGGCGCCGACTTCTTGGCAGTGGCTTTTTGGGCAGCGGGCTTTTTCGCAGCCGCCGGTTTGTCCGCTTTGGCGGGGGCCGGCTTCTTCGCCGTTGCCTTGGCAGGAGTTGCGCTATCGCTCGCCGGGTCGTCACCGCGGTTCTGGCCGGCCACGATCGGCTTGGGCTTGTCCGCAGCCGCAGCGGCATTGGCGAAGTTCGGATGCACCACCTTGCCGCCATCGGTCAGCATGGTCGCCTTGACCAGCTCGTCGTCGCGGTTGATGGCGATCTGCTTGGTGGTCTTGTCGACCATGGTCTCGAGGAAGGCGAACAGGTTCTTGGCGTAAAGCAGCGAGGCGGAGGCAGCGACCCGGCCCGGCACGTTGAGATGGCCGACGATCTTTGCCCCATTGGCCGTGGTCACGACCTTGCCCGGCACCGCACCCTCGACATTGCCGCCGCGCTCGACGGCGAGGTCGACAAGCACCGAACCCGGCTTCATCGAGGCGACCATTGCCGCAGACACCAGCTTCGGCGCCGGACGGCCCGGGATGAGTGCCGTGGTAATCACGATGTCCTGCTTGGCGATGTGCTCGGCGGTCAGCGCCGCCTGCTTGGCCTGGTACTCCTTGGACATCTCCTTGGCGTAGCCGCCGGCGGTCTCCGCTGCCTTGAACTCCTCGTCCTCGACGGCGAGGAACTTGGCGCCGAGCGAGGCGACCTGCTCCTTGACAGCCGGACGCACGTCGGTGGCCGTCACGATCGCGCCCATGCGGCGTGCGGTGGCGATCGCCTGCAGGCCGGCGACGCCGACGCCCATGATGAACACCTTGGCAGCAGGAACCGTGCCGGCTGCCGTCATCATCATCGGCAGCGCCCGATCATATTCGGCAGCACCGTCGATGACCGCCTGATAGCCGGCGAGATTTGCCTGCGACGACAACACGTCCATCACCTGGGCTCGGGTGATGCGCGGCATGAACTCCATGGCAAACGCCGTCACCCCCGCCTTGGCCATCGCCGCCACACCGGCCTCGTTGCCATAAGGATCCATGGTGGCAAGCACGGCAGCACCCGGCTTGTAGCCCTTGACCTCGGCCTCCGAGGGACGGCGCACCTTGAGCACCACATCGGCCTTGGCGGCATCGCCGGCCTTGCCGATGACAGCCCCCACCGCCGCATAATCGGCATCGGGAATGCGCGACAAGGTGCCTGCACCCGTCTCGACAACAACCTCGAAGCCAAGACCCACAAGGCGTTTCACCGTATCCGGTGAAGCCCCCACACGGCTCTCAATCGCATCCAACTCTCTGGGTATGAATATCGTCTGGCCCACCGTGACGTCCTTTCGGCTGGAACCTTACCAAACGTAAAGTGCCGGACGCACACAGACGCGTCGGCGCCTTACCAACGAAATCGACTGGGCTAGTGACGAAAAGACCGCCGACGCACCCGCACCAAAAACTTATCAGGACCATGCCCTGCCGGGCGCTTCGCCGGCAAGGTTATTGCGTGCAGCCGCTTTTGGTCCACGCCCTTCGCAGGAAGACCGTCGGTTCAGCTTCGACCGGAAATTGGCCGTGACACGAACCGGCGCGGGAACCCGGCGGCTGCCGGAAATCAATCAGCGGATATGGGTCGGCACGTCGCGCAGCAGATAGCCGCCGACGCCGCAGATGATCAGAAACAGCACGAGGCTGGAGAAGAAGCCGGCCGGCGTAAAGAAGCCGAAGGCCATGGCGATCATCAGCGCCACGCAGAACAGCGTGCCGTATTTGGACAGCATAATGAACATCGAATAGGTTTTCTCGTGCTCGGCGTAATCCATCTGCGCGCCAAGTTCGATCGGGCCGGTCGGCGTGGTATCAGCCATGAGAGTCCCCTCCGGAAAACGAGTTCAAGGGCACATACCTAAATGCGCGCTGCAGGGCAATGGAAAGATTGCCCCTTTGGCTGCGACAAGATTATCAATCCCCAACGGGGAAATAAATGCTCATTTGATCAAACGCAAGCGTTTGTTGCGAAAGCGATGACTGATATTGCGATGCCGGAATGGTGGCGGGTTTCGAAAAGCAGGGTGGCTGGCAGTGCGGAGGTGCCGTCCAGATGCGAATGAAAGCCTAGCTGACCTGGTTCGCGACTGGTCAGGCTGGGGCGGGTTCAGGTTGCGGCGGTTCAGGCCGGAAGCCTTCCGACTACCTGGGGGCGCCGGGCTCCGCACTGGCGGTGGATGAGGGCGAGAATGAGTTCAGTATGATCAGGCAAGGGCACGCCGCCACAGCGAGAGCCGCGCCGATTACTGGCCAAGGGGACAATGATGCTAGTTCTTGCAAGCCTCGTTGAGCGACCATGGCGCATGCGACGTGGCGAACTTGTTGGCTTCCTGATCGACCAGCGGGGCGATCATCTTGGCATCGGCGGTCAGCGGGTGCGATGCCTTGACGAAGCGGTTGCCGTCCCACTGCAAAAGCCAGGCGCTGCCATTGCCGGCATGGTTGGCGCAGGTCGTCGCGAACGGGCCGATCATGCCTGACATGCCGAGGGCTGCCAGCCTGGCATCGTCGATCTTGAGGTTCTCCAGCCCCCAGCGCATCTGTTCGCCGCTGATCAGCCTTTTGTCGAAGTGCTCCTGGGCCGCCTTTATCGCCTCGGCCGACAGCATCGAGATCATGACGCCGCGCTGGTAGAACAGCTTGTCGGGCGCCTCGGCAGGCGTCTGCGACTTGCCGGCGTCGATGACATATTTGCGGATGTCCTTGATCACCTCGGCATCCGGCACGGGCAGGTTCCACGACAGGGCGCGATAGCCCTTGGCCGCCTCGCCCACAGCCTTCAGGTCGTCGTCATGCGCCGACCACCAGATGCCGACGAGCCTGTCCATCGCAAAGCCCGATCTAACCGCCTCGGCCAAGGCACCCGCATTCATCGCGCCCCAGCCCCACAAGAGCACAAAATCCGGGCGCTCGGCCTTGATCTTCGCCCATTGCGCCGACTGGCTCTGCATCTCCTTGGCCGCCACAGGCACGGGCAGCAGCGTGAAGTCAAAACTGTCGGCATATGCCTGCAACAGCGGGATCGGCTCCTCGCCATAAGGACCGTCGAGATGCAAAAGCGCGATCTTCTTGCCACGCAGATGGTCGAGGTCGTCGCCCGATATGCCCTTGAGCATCATCGAGGCGCCGTCCCAGTAGCTGACCGGAGGATTGAAGGCCCAGGGAAAACGCTTGCCGTCTGCCATGGCCGAAAAGCCGTATCCCGGCGCGAGCACAGGTACCTTGTCGACGCTGGCCTTGGGCAGCAACTCAAGAGTGATCGCGGGCGACCCGGGCTGGGTGACAAGACTCGACGCCTTGGCCTTGTCGTAGCACTCCAGAGCCTTGTCGACGCTGAAGCCGGTCTCGCACTCGTCGTAGTTCAGCCTGATGCCGTTGATACCGCCGTCGCGCTCGTTGAGCATCAGCATGTAGTCGCGCTGGCCGTCCATCAGCGGAGTACCGGCATCGGCGAAAGGGCCGGTGCGAAAGGTCATATTGGCGACGGTGAGCGTGTCTCCAACAGCCAGCACCGGAGCGGGCAGGATCATCCCGAGCAGCAATGCGGCCCGCAACAGGTGTTTTGTGGTCGGCGTCGTCATTGTTCCCGCGGATTCCGGATCACATTGCCGCCGACCTTACGCGAAGCTCAGGCGGCTTCGCGAAAATATTTTGCCGTCGGCAGGATGGTCAGCGGCGCGAGCTCGCCCATCGGCTGCCTGCTGAACATCAACCTTTGTTCCATCGGCGTCGACTTGAAGAATGGGAAACGCTGGAACGAGCGCTCGCGGATGCTGTTGACGTCGGCGCGATAGAGCACGACCTGGTAGTTGAGGCCGGGATAATCGCGCAACTCGCCGATCTGCTCCGACTTGTAGATGCGGCGGTAGAAGCCGGCATGCTCGGGACGAATGGTCGACAGGCAGTAAGGCGCGTCGAAATAGAAGCAGGCCATGCCGGCCAGGCGCAGCGTGAGATAAGGTATCTGCGGATAGACACGCGACCAGTCCGGATCTGCAGCGAAGCGGCTGGGATCGACGAAGTTGGCGCCGGCCGCCAGCTGGGGGCGCAGGATATCGCCATAGACGGTCGTCGACGGCGACGCCGGCGTTTCGCGACAGGCATGATGGATGCGCAGCGTGCTGACCAGTTGGCCATCGATGTAGATGCCGAATTTGTAGCAGTTCTCGGCATCGTCGAGATCATCATGGATGGTGTGGTCGGGATTTTCCGACACCATGTCGCTCAGACGGTACGACTTGTAGCGGAGGCGATAGATGTCTTCGAGGTCTTCGCCCTTGTCGCAGCGCCGGTATTCGGCCCGCTCGAGCAGACTTGAAACATGGCTCGCGAAACTCGAGCCTTCACCGGACACACTGCCACTCTTGACGTCGGCGTCGCCGCCGGACGTCGCTTGATGGATCGTCATGGTATTCCCCGTACTTCCGCCCAATCGAAGGGTAGCGGAGGCCGGTTTGATGTAAAGATAAAATTCAAAATGTTCCTATTTACCTTCCATTAAGGTTAACAATTAATGGAAAAACAAGCGTTTTTGCCAGTTGCGCGACCTGCCCTTCCGCTTACTTTATCGACGGGCTGAAATGCGTGCGAGACCGATGTCCTTGGCAAAGGGCCAGACGGTGTTGGACATGGTTTCAATGCCGGACGACGACAGCGCCGAACCGAACAGGAAGCCCTGGACGAGGTCGGGGTGGACCTCGACAGCGAGGATCTTGAGCTGTTCGAAGGTCTCGACGCCCTCGACGGTGACCGACAGGCCGAGCGGCCGTGACAGGTCGACGATGCCTTTCAGCAGCTTCAGCGAGCGCGGATTCTGCGCGACATCGGCAAGGAAGCTGCGGTCGATCTTGACCTTGTCGAGCGGCAGCTTGTGCAGATAGCTCAAGCTGGAATAGCCGGTACCGAAGTCATCGAGCGCAATGCGCACGCCCAGTGCCTTGAGTTCCTCGATGTAGCTGCGCGTCGACGACTTGTCGTCGAGCAGCGCCGTCTCGGTGACTTCGATTTCGAGACGATGCGGCGCGAGGCCTGAAGCCACAAGCGCGCCGCGGACCTTCTCGACGACATCGCGGTCGCGGAAGTCCTTGGCGGACAGGTTGACCGACACGCCGATCGGCGCCGGCCACTTGGCGCATTCGGCGCAGGCTGCCTGCAGCACGAAGGTGCTGATGTCGGAGATGATGCCCATCTCCTCGGCGAGCGGAATGAAGGTTGCCGGCGAGACCGGGCCAAGCTCTGGATGGTCCCAACGGCACAACGCCTCGCAGCTGGCGATACGCATCGTGCTCATCGAAACGATCGGCTGGTAGACCACGCGGAGCGCGCGCGCTTCAACCGCATTGCGCAGATCGGCCTTCATCAGCTGGCGATTGCGGAAGGCGGCGTCCATCACCGCCTCGAACAGCTGCCAGCTGTTCTTGCCGGATTCCTTGGCCTTGTAGAGCGCGAGGTCGGCCTTGACGATCATCGCATCGACATCGGATTCACGCACCTTGCCGAGCACGGCGCCGCCGCTGGCCTGGATGCGCAGCACATGGCCAGCGACATCGACCTCGCCCTGCAATTCGGCGAACATGCGGTCGAGCATCAGCTTGAGATGGCTCTCGTCATCGACCTTGTCGAAATAGATCATGAACTCGTCGCCGCCGAAGCGGCTGACCTTGACGGCATCGGAGGCAAACGCTGCCAGCCGCTCGGCGACGGCGTAGATCAGCCCGTCGCCGACAGGATGACCAAGCGTGTCATTGACGCTCTTGAAGTCGTCAAGGTCGAGCACGGCGAGCGCGCACAGCCGTTCGCGGTCGCCGGAGAGTACGCATTCAGCCGCCACTTCATGGAAATAGGCGCGGTTGGGCAGCCCGGTCAGGCCATCGTAGCGGGCCATGAAACGAATCTTCTCTTCGGCGGCGACACGAGCTGTCACGTCCTCGAAGGTGATGACGCCAAGCTCCTGGCTGCCTTCGCGCGCCGAGAACTCCAGGCACTGGCCGTTGGCGAGCGAGACCAGAACCTTGCGGTCCCTGCCCTCGCGCAAAGCGCGGGTCAGCTGTGCCTCGATGTAGCGGCAATCCTTGAGCGCGAGTTGGCCGCCGGCGACGCCGCGCATCAGCAGGCCATGGATCGAGCGGCCGAGCAGCGCCTCGGGCGATTTGACCGACATCAGATGCGCAGCTTCCGCGTTGGCCACAGCCACGCGACCGTCGGGGCCGAGCATGACCAGGCCGTGCGACATGGTGTTGAGGGCACGATTGAAGCGCTGGGCGATGCGGTTGGCCTTCTTCTCCTCCGGCACTGCGGTGAACAGCACGTCGCGCACCGTGTCGGCGAATTTGCGGATGGCGTAGAGGAACGGCGCTGACAGCAGGCCCAGGAAGACGTGGTAAAAATCGCCACGCAGCAGAAAGCCGAGCGAGATCGCCCAGGTCATTGTCACGGTGAAGATCATCACCATGCGCGGCGAGCCGTAATTGCGGCCGGCAATCGAGGTGGCCGATGCAAGCGTCACGCAGACCGAGGCGATTTCGGCGAAAGGATCATAGGCGAAATAGATGCCGGCGAGGCAGAACGAGCCCAGCGCCAGGCCATGCAGAGTGCCATAGAGGATGTAGTCGTTTTCGCGCTTGTGCGCTTCTTCCCACGTCGTGGCAGCCGGTAAGCTGTTGTATTTGCGGAAGTTTCGCATGCGCAACGTGGCGACGAGCACCATGAACAGCGCAACGACAAGATAGAGCGGGTGAGCGGTTTTCCACCAGACGACGCCGATCAGGACCGTCTGCGCAACCATACCAACAGCCAGCGTCGCGCCATCGCGGAAAAGCGTTTCCACGAAGGGTATGTAGACGTCGACCGGTATCTCGTTGTTTCTTCTGCGCATCCGAGGCCTGCCTGGGAGGCCAAGGACTGCCACATCCACCTTAAGAAAGGCTTAGAAAGCGCGCACTTATACGCCAGTAACGCCACTCAATCGCGTGCCACAACTTCTAATTTAGGTTCAGGTAAACAAGTCGTATCGCCTATTCGGCAGCCTGGAGCGTGGGGCTTACCGGCGCGGCAGCCAACCTCTTGACCAACCGTTCCCGTTCCCCCGATGCCTTGTCGACGCTGGCATGCTTTACGTGACCATAGCCGCGGATCAGCTGCGGCACCGATGCCAATGCGGCCGCAGCGTCAAGATTGTCGCTCGTAAGTGCGCCCCGGATCAGCTCGAGATCGGCCTCGTAGCGGTCGAGCAATGCACGCTCCATACGTCGCTCGGCGGTGTAGCCGAAGATGTCGAGGGCACCACCCCGCAGGCCCTTCATCGCCGAAAGCAGCCTGAAGCCCTTCATCATCCACGGACCGAAGCTCGATTTGCGCGGCACCCCGTCAGCACCCTTGCGGCCGAGGATCGGCGGCGCAAGATGGAACTCAAGCCGGTCGTAGCCTTGGAATTGCTTGGCCAGCTCGCGTTGGAACGAGCCGTCGGAATAGAGCCGCGCAACCTCGTATTCGTCCTTGATCGCCATCAGCTTGAACAGCGAGCGCGCCGCCGCATCGGTGACGATTGTCGAGCCCGGCTTAGCCTTCTGCTCGGCGGCGCGGAGCGCGGCGATGCGGCCGGTGTAGCGCTCGGCATAGGCAGCGTTCTGATAGGCTTTCAGGAACGCGGCGCGGCGCGCGATCATCTCATCGAGTGTCTGGGCGACGACAGGCTCATCGCCGCGGGTGGTCCGGCCGATCATGGCGCGGACGAACTCCGGATCATGGGCGGCGCGGCGGCCCCAGCGGAACGCCGCGACATTCATCGCCACCGCTTCGCCATTGAGAGCGATCGCCTTTTCGACCGCTTCAGTCGACAGTGGCAGGCCGCCATGCTGGAAAGCAAAGCCGAGCATGAACATGTTGGCACCGAGCGAATTGCCGAACAGCGCAGATGCGGTGCGGGTGGCATCGAAGAAATGCGCGTTCGCCTCGCCCGCCGCATCGCGGATCGTCTTCTTCAGCCGCTCCGTCGGCAGCGAAAAGTCGGCCGAGCGCGTGAACTCGCCGGGCATGATCTCTGCGGTGTTGGCGACGAAGATGGTGTGGTTTTCGCGAACCGCCGCCAGCACCTTCTTGGCGCCCGACACGACGAGGTCGCAGCCGAGGATCAGGTCGGCCTTGCCGGCCGAGACGCGGATGGCGTTGATGTCGTCCGTCGAACGGGCGATGCGGACATGGGTGAACACCGAACCGCCCTTCTGGGCGAGGCCGGCCATGTCGATCATGCCGCAGCCTTTGCCTTCGAGGTGGGCGGCCATGCCGAGGATCGCGCCGACGGTGACGACACCAGTGCCACCGACGCCGTCGATGATCGCTGCCCAGCCGTCGCGGTCGAGCGCAAAAGGCTTCGGCTCCGGCACACCCTGCAACGCGTCACTGGTTCCGGCGATGCCTTCGGCCTTGCGGATCTTGGCACCATGCACCGTCACGAAGGACGGGCAGAAGCCGTTGACGCAGGAAAAGTCCTTGTTGCAGCTCGATTGGTCGATCTTGCGCTTGCGACCGAACTCGGTTTCGACAGGCTGGATCGAGACACAGTTGGACTTGACGCCGCAGTCGCCGCAGCCCTCGCAGACGAGCTCGTTGATGAAGACGCGCTTGTCCGGATCGGGAAAGGTGCCGCGCTTGCGGCGACGGCGCTTCTCGGCAGCGCAGGTCTGGTCATAGAGCAGGACGGTGACGCCCTTGATGTCGCGCAGCTCGCGCTGAACGAGGTCGAGATCGTCGCGGTGATGGAAGGTTGTACCGGCAGGAAACTGAGAACGGCCGCCATATTTGTCCGGCTCGTCGGTGACCACGGCGATGCGCTCGACGCCCTCGGCACGGACCTGGCGGGCAATCATGTCCACGGTCAGGCTGCCTTCATGCGGCTGGCCGCCGGTCATCGCAACCGCGTCATTGTAGAGGATCTTGTAGGTGATGTTGGCATCCGAGGCGAGCGCGAAGCGGAGCGCCAGCGTGCCGGAGTGGTTGTAGGTGCCGTCGCCGAGATTCTGGAAGATGTGCTCGCGCTTGGTGAACGGCGCCTGGCCGACCCATTGCGCGCCCTCGCCGCCCATGGCGGTGAAGCCGACGGTGCTGCGGTCCATCCACAACGACATGAAGTGGCAGCCGATACCGGCGCCGGCGATCGAGCCCTCAGGCACCTTGGTCGAGGAATTGTGCGGGCAGCCGGAACAGAAGAACGGCGTGCGCGACGCCACGTCCTTGGTGTCGGCCAGCATCGCTTGGTACTGGCGCAAGCGGCTGACGCGGGCGGCGATCTCTTCCGACGGGCCGATGACCTTGAGCACGCGCTCGCCGATGGCAATGGCGATGTCGTTGGGGTCGAGCGCGCCCTTGGCCGGAAACAGCCAGTCGCCGCGCTCGTCCCGCTTGCCGACGACCTTGGGCTGCATCGAGGTGCCGTAGAGCTCCTCGCGCACCTGAACCTCTAGCAACGAACGCTTTTCCTCGACGACGACGATCATCTCGAGGTCACGGGCAAACTCCCTGATGTGCTCGATGTCGAGCGGCCACGGGCAACCGACCTTGAACAGGCGGATGCCGAGCTGGTTGGCGCGACTCTCGTCGATGCCGAGATCGTCGAGCGCCTGGCGCACGTCGAGAAAGCTCTTGCCGACGGTGATGATGCCGATCTTGGGTTTGCGGCCGCCGGAATAGACGATGCGGTTGATGTTGTTGGCGCGGATGAACGCGGACGCAGCCGCCCGCTTGTATTCGTGCAGCCGCGCTTCCTGACCGAGCTGGTCGAGCTCGTGGCGGATGTTGAGCCCGCCTGAGGGCATGTCGAATTCGGGGATGACGATGTTGAGCCGACCGAGCGAGGCATCAACGGAGGCCGTCGATTCGATGTTGTCCTTCACGCATTTGATTGCCGCCCAGGTGCCGGCGAAGCGCGACAGGGCAAAGCCGTAGAGTCCGTAGTCGATCAGCTCCTGCACCCCGCCCGGATTGAGGATCGGGATCATCGTGTCGACGAACAGGAACTCGGTGGCGTGTGCGTTGGTCGAGGATTCGGCGGTATGGTCGTCGCCCATCAGCGCCAGAACGCCGCCCTTCTTCGAAGAGCCGGCGAGATTGGCATGACGGAAGACATCGCCCGAGCGATCGACGCCGGGACCCTTGCCGTACCAGACGGAAAAGACGCCGTCGTGCTTGCCTTCGCCCATAAGCTCAGCCTGCTGCGAGCCCCAGCAGGCCGTGGCGGCGAGTTCTTCGTTGAGACCGGGCTGGAAGACGATGTTGGACTGCGCCAGCTGCGTCTTGGCTTTCCACAGCTGCAGGTCGAGGCCGCCAAGCGGCGAGCCGCGATAGCCCGAGACGAAGCCCGCCGTATCGAGGCCGGCGAGCCTGTCGCGCTCGCGCTGCATCAGCAGCATGCGGATGACGGCTTGCGCGCCGGATAGAAAAATCCGCTCCTTGCCCAGATGGAACTTGTCGTCGAGAGCGACGTCGTGAAGCGTCATCAGCATTTCCTGTGCCCCAACCACCCTCGATTCGGGCGGCTGACCTTGGGTAGCTTAGCGATAGCTTTTCCGGGCGCGGCTGTCGCGTCAAACGAAATTCTTTGCCTGGGAAAAAGAACAATCGAAGGTGCCGATCGGCGTCGACCGCGCACGAATACGCAAGCGGAAGCCGTCCAGGCGAATGAAAATTTCCGTCGGAGCGAAGCTCAGGCAGCGGGAGGACAGGTCACGCCGCGGCCTCCGGGCAGGTGACCGTCGGGATGCCCCTCAAGTTCCGGATTGGGATCGTAGAACGGGCCGACGACCAGCGGCTTGTCGGGCAGCACCGACTGGTCCTGCGACGAAGCCATGGTCGTCTCCAGCGCCTGCATCAGTTCGCCCTTGGCATTCTCGATGCGGATCGACACCTTGTAGGGCCTGTCCTTGACCACGCATTCGAGGGGCGGGCTGTTGATCGTGACCTTGTCGTTGAGCGGCCATATCTTCTGGCGCACGACGATGGCCGCGCCGCCCGCGGGGTTTTCGAATGTCGTGATTGCGACCTCGCCCTCGCCGACCGGCTTGAGCGGCTTAAGCGTCACCAGATATTGCACTGTCGCGACCCGGTAGTTGAATACGAACAGCCGGCCGGACAGCTCGAAATGTTCCCCCTCGCCGCCGCTTTCGCGGCAGCCAGCCAATGCCAGCGACACAAGCGCCGAAAGGGCAAAGGTAGCACGCAAGAATCCACCTTTAGGCATTCTGCACCTCCTTGCGCCTGCTGTAATGGCGCCGCGCCTTCTGGCGGTTGCCGCAGACGGCCATGTCGCACCAAAGCCGGCTGCCGTTGCGGCTGCGGTCGACGAACAGCCAGTTGCAGTTGGGGCAGATCCGGAGCCGGGACATGGTGCCGGCAGACAACAGCGACAACGCCGATACGGCGAGTGCTGCCTCGAAGGCCAGCGGTTCCGGCGCAGCACCGAAGGGCGCATCGGCGCTCAGGCTTTCGCGCGCCCCAGTGAGTCCGTTGGCACAGGCGTTGAGGAAACCGGGCATGTCTGCCGTGGCCAGAGCGCCATCGACAACACTGCGGCGCATCAGGCGGTCGGTTGTTTCACGGATGGAAATCACCTTGCCGGCAATCGCCTGTGGGTCGGGGGCGGCAAGCACCCTGCCCTTGAGCTCGTCGGCGCGCAAGACACTGGCGGCCGCGGCGAAGCGGGCGATCTCCGAGGGGTCGTCGAAACGGTCGAAGCTGCGCTCCGCGTCGCCGCGCAGCACCACCGTGTTGGCGGTGTCGAGCGCAAGCACGCCGCCGGAGAAACGATGCCGGGTCCAGGAAACTGCCATGCCCAAATCTAACTGGTAAACGCAATTTGACAAGTTAGAATCACGAGCGCAATCTTGCGCCACGGGACAGCTCCCTGCGCCGCCGGACAACGCATGCTCTATTTCCTGCAACAGCTTCTCAACGGCGTGCATTCGGCCGCGATCTACGGCCTGCTGGCCTTCGGCTATGCGCTGGGCAACGGCCTGCTCCAGCGTACCAATCTCGCTTATGGCGGCATCTTCGCCTTCTCGGGCCAGACGATGATCCTGGCCGCCGTCTACGGCTACCAGGCGTTGTGGCTGACGCTGCCTTCGACAATCGCCTTCGGCATTGTCGTGGCGCTCGCCTACGCCACGCTGGTGAGCCGTGTGCTTTCGCACTCGGTCTTCGCCCCGCTCGCCGGCCGTTCGCCCAACGCGATCGTCGCCGCCACGCTCGGCGTGATGATCGCCTTGATGGAACTCAGCCGCATTGCCGCCGACACGCACGACTACTGGCTGCCGCCGATGCTGGCGACGCCGGTGGTCTTTGCCTCTGGCGGCAATTTCGTCGCGACGATGACAGTGATCCAGCTGATCAATACGGCGACGGCAGCAACCGTCATCATCTGGGGCGCCGCCAAGCTGTCGCACTCAAGTTTCGGCCGGAACTGGCGGGCCGTCGCCGACGATCCTTTCGCCGCAAAACTCTGCGGCATCGACACTACAAAGGTGTTTCACCGCGCCTTGCTGTTCGGCGGCATGTGCGCCGGCCTGGCAGGTGTGTTGGCAGCACTTTACTACGGCAATCTCGGCTTCGGCGCCGGCCTGGTCTACGGCCTGAAGATCCTGTTCATCACCGCGGTCGGCGGCTACTACGCACCGGGAAAGGCAGCACTCGGTGCTGCCGCCTTCGGCATCGCCGAGTCGCTATGGGCCGGCTATTTCCCGATCGAATGGCGCGACGCCTGGATGTATGGCCTGCTCGCGGCGATGCTGGTGTTGACCGGCGACCGCAAGGACGCGCCAAGCCCGGCTGCCTGACCGCGAAAATCGTCTTCGACTTTGGTCGCATGCCGCGCGGCCTGTGGGCCTTTTCCTCGTTTTGCCACCTTCGCAGCAATTGACGAGTACCGCTCGTTATGTTGACGCCGGCCCCATGACCGGCATACCCATGGCATCGGGAGTGCCGAAAAAAGAACGTCGGGGAACAACGGCTGCCCCACACAACCTGGGAGGAATGCATGGCAGGGCTTCTCGCTCTATCCAGAGCCATTGACCGTATCAACGAAGCGATCGGCAAGACGGTGGCGTGGGCGATCCTGCTCGCCATCCTCGTCAGCGCAGGCAATGCGGTGATCCGCAAGGCATTCAACATGTCGTCCAACGCCTGGCTAGAACTGCAGTGGTACCTGTTCGGTGCCGCCTTCATGCTGGCAGCCGCCTACACGCTGAAGCAGAACGAGCACATCCGCATCGACATCGTCTACGGCATGTTCTCGCGCCGGGTGCAGCATTGGATCGACCTGCTTGGCCATATGCTGTTCCTGATGCCCTTCGTCATCCTGATGATCTTCTACTTCATCCCCTATGTCAGCCTGTCGTTCCGTTCCGGCGAGATGTCGTCGAGCGCCGGCGGCCTGATCCTGTGGCCGGCAAAGGCGCTGCTGCTGATGGGCTTCATCCAGCTCGGCCTCCAGGGCATTTCCGAGATCATCAAGAAGATCGCCATCATGCGCGGCGACATGGAGGATCCGACGCCGTTCATCTCCGCGCACGAGCAGGCTGAACTCGAAGGCAAGGCGCTGGCCGACGAGGTACGCTCATGATCGAGTTCATCGCCCAGAACATGGCGCCGATCATGTTCTTCTCGTTGATCGTGTTCATGCTGCTTGGCTACCCGGTCGCATTTTCGCTCGCCGCCAACGGCTTGCTGTTCTTCTTCATCGGCGTCGAACTCGCGCCCTACTCGAATGGCTCGATCAACTTGTCCTGGCCATTGCTCTACGCCCTGCCCGAACGCTTCTGGGGGGTCATGTCGAACGAGACGCTCCTGGCGATCCCCTTCTTCACCTTCATGGGCATCGTGCTTGAGCGATCAGGCATGGCCGAAGACCTGCTCGACACCATTGGTCAGTTGTTCGGACCGATCCGCGGCGGCCTGGCCTATGCCGTCATCTTCGTCGGCGCGCTTCTGGCAGCGACCACCGGCGTGGTGGCCGCCTCGGTCATCGCCATGGGCCTGATATCTCTGCCGATCATGCTGCGCTACGGCTATGACCGGCGTGTTGCCTCCGGCGTCATCGCCGCGTCAGGCACGTTGGCGCAGATCATCCCGCCCTCGCTCGTGCTCATCGTGCTCGCCGACCAGCTCGGTCGCTCGGTGGGCGACATGTACAAGGGCGCGCTCATCCCCGGCCTGGTGCTGACCAGCATGTACATGGGCTACATCCTCTTGATGTCGATCATCCGGCCGAAGTCGATGCCGGCGCTGCCGCTCGATGCCCGTACGCTTGGCCACGGCGTGACCTCGCTGTTTGCGGCATTGGTGCTGGCAGTGGCGATCGCCTATGCAGCACATGTCTATCTGTCGCCAACACATGGCGCCAACGCCGACATCCTCGGCGCCTGCGTCGGTGTCGTCGTCATCTACATCGCGGCCATCCTCGACCGCGGCCTCAAGTTCAACCTGATGTCGCGGCTGGCGCAGCAGGTGATCATCGTGCTGATCCCGCCTCTGGCGCTGATATTCCTCGTGCTCGGCACCATCTTCCTCGGCATTGCGACGCCAACCGAAGGCGGTGCGATGGGTGCGGTCGGCGCGCTGATCATGGCCGCGGCAAAGGGTCGGCTGTCGTTCGACGTCGTCCGCCAAGCGCTGGCATCGACGACCCGGCTATCGTCCTTCGTGCTGTTCATCCTGATCGGCGCCCGCGTCTTCTCGCTGACCTTCTATGGCGTCAACGGCCATCTCTGGGTCGAACACCTCTTGGTGTCGCTGCCCGGCGGCGAAGTCGGCTTCCTGATCGCCGTCAACGTACTGGTATTCCTGCTGGCCTTCTTCCTCGACTTCTTCGAGCTGGCCTTCATCATCGTGCCGTTGCTGGCGCCCGCCGCCGACAAGCTCGGCATCGACCTGATCTGGTTCGGTGTGCTGCTCGGCGTCAACATGCAGACCAGCTTCATGCATCCGCCGTTTGGCTTCGCGCTGTTTTACCTGCGTTCGGTGGCGGCGCGCGTGCCTTATCTCGACCGTATCACCGGAAAGAACATCCAACCGGTGACGACGGGCCAGATCTACTGGGGCGCCGTCCCCTTCGTCTGCATCCAGATCATCATGATCGGACTGACCATCGCCTTCCCGCAGATGGTCATGCATTACAAGGGCAAGCAGGTCGATCCGTCGACGATTGAGATCAAGATGCCCGAAATGCCGGGGCTCGGCGGTGGATTGGGCGGCGGCCTCGGCCTGCCTCCGCTCGGCGCGCCTGCCCCCGCCCAGCCAGGGACAGCGCCGGCGCAACCGGGCACCGCCCCGGTTCAACCGGCGGCTCCGGCAAACGATCTGACGAAGCCACCGAGCTTCAACTGATCCTCAAGCAGCAAAAAGGTGCCGAAAGGCGCCTTTTTCTTGCCCCTCCGGCAGGCTAGGCCGACCCGGCTTGCGTAACCAGAAGCCCGCCCCGTCGCCGCAGGAAGGCGGCGTCGGCTTCTGAACCGGCAAGGTCGATGCCGACCGCATAGGCTACCGCGGCTTCGCTGAGATGCCCCGTCCGCGACAGAAGCTCGGCGCGCGCCGCATGATAGGACTGGTAGTCCTTGAGTTCGGCCGCGAGCGTATCGAGCGAGCGCGATGTGGCCTCCGGCCATCCCGCTTCCGACAGCGCGACCGCCGCCTGAGGCGCGCGACAGCGGTCGGCTCGAGCCGCAGCAGGCTGTCATAGAGCAGCACGATCTGCGGCCAGTGGGAGACCTCTCCCTGCACGTGGCAGGCGGCAATCGCCGCCTTGATCTGGTACGGGCCGAGTGCGCGGCGCTGCATCGCCATCTCGATCAACCCGAGACCTTCGTCGATCTGTGACCGGTTGCATTTGGTCCGGTCCTGGTCGGCCAGCGCGACCGTCACCCCGTTGGCATCGACACGGGCATGGCCTCCGTTGGCCGGGCCGACGGCATAGCCTGAAGTGTAGATGTGGTAGATGATGGCAAGCACTGACTGCAACCGTGTTGCCCATTCGTCAGGCCCCGGCCGCGCGACGGCCTTTGTCCCTGCTCGTCTCGGCGTCGAGAATGACGCGCGATCTCCGTCGTCGAAAGGCCGCCGCTGGTCCGCGGCGTGGGTGCGACCTGCGATTTGGTTTCCGACGCAGGATGGCAGCAGGTGAAGATCAGACGCAGGCGTTCGTCGAGGTTACGTCGGGATCCTCGGCGGCCTCGCCGCGGACCAGCGGCTTGACGTCATCGACCTGGCGCGCTTCCGACCTGTTCTGCCTGATGCGGTCGACCACCTTGCGATAGGCGGCCTGGAGCCGCCAGCCTTGCGGCGAATGCGGGCACGCCGTTGCGGCTCCAGTGCGAAACCGCCGACACCAACGCATCCTGAAAGGCTTCCTCGGCGAGCGGGAAGCTGCCCAGACGGGCGATCAGGGCGGACATCGGCCGCCTCCGGTTTGAGTTGCCTATGAACCAAGAACGGAAGCCATGAGGTGGCCGAAAAATGGCCGGTTCGGTACGTTCGGTCACTTCCCTCTCTGTGGAAGCCTGCCCACCGCATCGCGAGAGGACACACGGCCGGACCGCGATGGCACTAGCCGCGCGACCGACGGGTCTAAGACAACCCTTCACGATCTCCGGTCGTCACCGGCGTCCTGAACGCAACGGAAAAGCCCCGGGGCGTGCAAGGTCCCGGGTTTCGGACGGCTGCTGGCGGCAAACTCTCATTTGCCGTCAGCTCGGCGCAACGGACGCGTTTCTCGGCTCAGAGCGCCTCGGTGCGCTGCTGGACCATCATGAAGGTGTCAAAGGTGTATTCCGACAGTTGCGCCCAGAGATAGGCGTCCTTGCGGAAGGCGACCTGGCTGTCGAATATCTTCTTGAAGTCGGCATTGCTGGCCGAGATCTCGCCATAGGTCTGGTTCGAGGCCTCGAAGCAGGCCTTCATGACCTCCTGGCTGAACGGCCGCAACTGGGCGCCATTGGCCACCAGCCGGCGAAGTGCCGCCGGGTTCTTGTAGTCATAGGTCGCCATCATGTCGCAATTGGCGGCCTGGCATGCCGAGGTGAGCGCCACCTGGTACGGCTTGGGCAGTTCCTGCCACTTGGCAAGGTTGACCAGGGCATGCAGCGTCGGCCCGCCCTCCCACCAGCCGGGGTAATAGTAGTAGGGCGCAACCTTGTGGAAGCCGAGCTTCTCGTCATCATAGGGACCGACCCACTCGGCGGCGTCGATGGTGCCTTTCTCCAGCGCCGGATAGATGTCGCCGCCGGCAATCTGCTGCGGCACCAGTCCAAGCGTTTCCAGCACCTTGCCGGCGAAGCCGCCGACACGCATCTTGAGGCCCTTGAGATCGGCGACGGTGTTGATCTCCTTACGGTACCAGCCGCCCATCTGGGCCCCGGTGTTACCACAGGCGAGCCCGTACAGGCCTTGCTTGGCGTAGAACTCGTTGAGCAGGTCGTGGCCGCCGCCGTGGTAGATCCATGCGTTCATCTGACGGGCGTTGAACATGAAGGGCACCGCCGTCGCAAGCGCAAATGTCGGGTTCTTGCCCCAGTAATAGTAGGACGCGGTGTGGCAGCATTCGACGGTGCCCGCCGCCGCGGCATCGGCCGCCTGCAGTCCGGGAACGATCTCGCCGGCGGCAAACACCTGGATGTTGAAGTTTCCGTCGGTCGCCTCGCGCACGTATCTGGCCATCGTCTCGCCGGCGCCATAGATGGTGTCGAGCGCCTTGGGGAACGACGAGGTGCATCGCCAGCTAACCTTGGGCAGTGATTGCGCGATTGCCGGTGCTGCAAGCAGCGCGGCGGAAGCGGCTGCGCCCGCGCCGGTAACGCCGGCCTTGCGAATAAAGGATCTGCGGTCCATTCCTGAACTCCCATTGTTGTTGACAGTGAGTGCGTGGAACGGCGCCGGGCCCCTGATTGTTATGATCGGCGCCACCGCACACGTTACACGCGGCAGTAGAAAACGCCACTGGCAGAGCAGGTGTCCGGAAACAAAAAAAGACCCCGGAGCAATGCCCCGGGGCCCTTTCTAAACAGGCGGAAGCTTAGAGCTTGCCGTTGCGCTGCTGGATCATCATGAAGGTGTCGTAGTTGTATTCGGCGATCTGGGCCCACAGATAGTGGTCCTTGCGGAAGCCCTTGATCGAGTCCCAGATCTTCTTGAAAGCCGGATTGCTGGCTTCCATCTCCGCATAGACCTCGTTGGCCTTGTCGAAGCAGGCCGAGAGGATTTCCGGACTGAACGGACGCAGTTGCGCGCCGTTGGCAACCAGGCTCTTCACCGCCGTCGGGTTGAGGAAGTCGTACTTCTGCAGCATGTTCGCGTCCGCAGCTTGGGCAGCCGTGCGCAGCAGTGCCTTGTAGGCTGCCGGCAGTTCGTCGACCTTGGCCTTGTTGAACATGAAATGGACCGTCGGGCCACCTTCCCACCAGCCGGGATAGTAGTAGTAGGGCGCGACCTTCTGGAAGCCGAGCTTCTCGTCGTCATACGGGCCAACCCATTCGGCAGCATCGATGGTGCCCTTTTCGAGCGCCGGATAGATGTCACCGCCGGCGATCTGCTGCGGCACCACGCCGAGCCGCTCCACGACCTTGCCGGCGAAGCCGCCGATGCGCATCTTCAGGCCCTGCAGGTCGGCGACCGTGTTGATCTCCTTGCGGAACCAGCCGCCCATCTGCACGCCGGTGTTGCCGCCGGGCAGACCATAGAGACCCTGGGTCGCCAGGAATTCGTTGAACAGGTCGATGCCGCCGCCATGATAGTGCCAGGCGTTCATGCCGCGTGCGTTGAGCGCAAACGGCACGGCCGCACCCAGCGCCCACGTGGGGTCCTTGCCCCAGTAATAATATGCCACCGTGTGGCAGGCTTCGACCGTACCGGCGGTCGTGGCGTCGGCCGCCTGCAGGCCGGGCACGATTTCGCCGGCAGCGAAAGGCTGGATGGTGAAGTTGCCGTCGGTGGCTTCCGACAGGTGCTTCGACAGGACTTCAGCACCGCCATAGATGGTGTCGAGCGACTTGGGGAAAGACGACGCGAGCCGCCATGTAATCTTGGGATTGGACTGGGCAATCGCCGGTGCCGCGAGCGTCGCAGCGGCCGCGGCCGCTCCCACGCCGGTGGTACCGGCCTTCCTGATAAATGAACGGCGATCCATCAAAATCCTCCCATAGTGGACCGAAAGACATGCGACGCTGGGGAAATATTTGGCCTCCCACCACTCACGCCGACCGCGACAATACACGGCGAAGGGGATGAGTAAAGCACGCCCGAGAGGGCGGAGAAGCTTTGGCCGCGCAAAACGCTGCGGCAGCGCAAGCATCTAAAACTATAGTCTAAGCCCGCCCGGCCTGGCACATACGAGATGTGCAAACTTGTGTTGGAAAAGCGCCTCGGGATCGCCTATTTTGTAGGCAAGGAAACAGCCTGCTTTCCACAAGGATTCGAACCCCATCATGCACCAGCCGCTCGTCGCCGTTTCGTCAGACGTCAAGCAGTTCGAGAACTACACCTGGCATGCGGCGCCTCAGCAATATCTCGAGGCGGCGATCTCGGGCGCCGGGGTGCTGCCCGTGCTGGTGCCCAATTTCGGCGACCGCCTCGACCTCGATGAGCTGCTCTCGTCGGTCGACGGCGTCATGCTGACGGGTTCCAAGTCAAACGTCGATCCTCGCCTCTATGGCGAGGAAGCGACCGAAGCGAATGGCCCCTACGACTTCGCCCGTGACTCGACCACCATGCCGCTGATCCGCAAGGCGATCGAACGCGGCGTGCCGCTGCTCGCCATCTGCCGCGGCATTCAGGAGCTCAACGTGGCGCTCGGCGGTTCGCTCGCCACCGAGATCCAGGAGCGCGAAGGCATTGCCGATCACCGGGCTCCGGTCAGCGACAACCAGGACGAACGCTTCGCCATCCACCAGGTGGCGACCATCAAGCCGGGCAGCTGCCTTGCCGGCGTGTTCGGCCCAGGCGACATCCTGGTCAACTCGGTCCACCGCCAGGCGGTCGAGCGCCTGGGATCGAAGCTTCAGGTCGAGGCCGTAGCGCCTGACGGCACAGTGGAAGCCGTGTCGGTTCGAGACTCGCGTGCCTTCGCGGTCGGCGTGCAATGGCACCCCGAATACTGGGTCAAGTCCGACGACGTCTCGCAACGCATCTTCAAGGCATTTGGCGATGCGGTTCGCGCGCATGCGATCGCCCGGACTGCGGCACGGGCCGCGGCGGAGTAGTCGACTACGTTCCGCCGACGACCGGGTTCGATCAGAACTTGTAGCTGACGCCGAACCGCACTGCCTGGGTCTTGAGCTCGGTGACGTGGTTAAAGCCGCTGTCGGTGGCAGGGTTTTCTGTGAAGCTGCCGAAATCCGTGTAGCGATAGTCGATCCGGGTCGTCCAGTTGCGCGACAGCGCGTACTCCACGCCGCCGCCGACGGTCCAGCCACTCTTGGTGTGCGTCCAGCGGTCGGCGTCGCCATCGTAGGTGGTTTCGATGCGGGCGACGGCGAGTCCGCCTGTTGCGTAAAACAGCGCCGGACCGACCGAATAGCCGAGGCGCGCCCGCAGCGAGCCCTGAACCTCGATCTGGTTCTCCACCAGCCCGGCGTAATCGGATTCGACCGCCCCCTTCGCCCCGGACACCTCGAGATCGGCCTCTGTGCCAACGACCAGCTGGTTGAACGCATGATTGTAGCCGACATGGATGCCGCCCAGGCCGCCATTGGCGTTCCACGAATCCCGCCAGTCTGTAACCCCGGTTTCACGGCCGACATTGTGGCTGTCGACATCGCCCCAACCGTAGCCGGCCTGGGCTCCGACATAGAAGCCCGACCAGTCGAACCCGGGCTCGACGCTCGCGGCATCCGCCGCCATCGCGTTGCCCGCAGCGGCAAGCAGGATTGAAGAAACGAGAAGAATCGATCTCAAGATACACCCCCAAGTAGATATCATGCGGGCGATACATCCTTTTTGATGCAGAGGGAAGACACCCTACGGGGGAAGCTGCACACGTACACAACCTTATGGTGCGCAAGCGCAACATGTAACGATGGTCTAATATGACAGCTTGGAGACGCTTCGGCTGTCCTCACCCACGGGATCGAGGCGCCAGTGTTCCCGATGGGTCGTCAGCAGCCTTGTCCGGACTTTGGCGCGATTGCGTGTTCCTTCGGCTTTCCTGTGGACTGCCTGACATGCAGCTCGGACTTGATCAGTTCCTGCGACGGGCGGCGCGACGGCCGACTTAGCGCACGCCGTTCCAGCGCCGGCGTCACGATCTGCGCTTCCGCAAGGTCATAGCCGATGGCCGAGACGTCGATGCTCGGCACGAGGCCGGCGCGCGCAAGGCCGTCGGGTCGATGGCGACGAGGTCGTGCCAGCAGCAGACGGCAGCCGGCCTGTCCTTCAGCGCCCGGCGCGTCCTGATCGGGGGACAGGTCGATCCCAGACAGGTTGGCTCAGCTAGATTCTTGCCGTCACATGCCCGGTCTCGGGTACCGGCGTCAGCGCCCGGCGCGCATGTGAAAACCACGAAAAGATGTTGTCGGCCGCAAGGTCGGCCATCGCTTTCCGGGTATGAACTGTGGCGGAGGCCACGTGGGGCAGCAACGTAGCGTTCGGCAAGTCGATGAGGGCCTGCGGCACGTTGGGCTCGTCAGCGAAGACGTCGAGGCCGGCGGCAAGGATCGTGCCTTTCGACAGGGCATCGACAAGCGCTGCCTCATCGACGGTGGCGCCACGGCCGACATTGACGAAAACCCCGTTGGCGCCGAGCGCCTCGAAAATGCCGGCATCGACAATCTTTGCGGTCTGCGGCGTGGCAGGCGCAACCGACACAAGCGTGTCGACAGACAAAGCCAGTTCCTTCAGCGTCGGATGGTAGGCGTACGCCAGGCCCTCGACCGGGCGGCGGTTGTGGTAGGCGATCGGCAGTCCGAAAGCTTCGAGCCGGCGGGCGATGGCACGACCGATGCGGCCCATGCCGAAGATGCCGATGCGGCGGCCGCGCAGCGTGCCCGGCGTCAGCCGATAGCCGCCCTCGCTGACCCAGCGCCCGTCGCGCAGCCATGCCTCGGCCCGCGGCAGTTCGCGCACCGTGTTGATGAGCAGGCCGACCGCAGCGTCGGCAACTTCTTCGGTAAGGACATCGGGCGTGTTGGTGACCATGATGCCGCGCAAGCCGGCATGGCGCGCGTCGACACCATCGTAGCCGACGCCGAAATTGGCGATGATCTCGAGATTGGGCAAAGCGTCGATGAACGCCGCATCGACCTGTCCCGCCGAGGCTATGCCACGCACCCTTGCCTTCATCTCCTCTGTCAGCAGCGCGGGATCGCTGGATGCCAGATGGACAAGAGAAAATGCCGACCTGAGTCGCTCGGTGACGCGGGGGTGCAGCAGTCCGGGAATCAGGACTGACGGCGCCTCGATGGCTGGCACAGTCATGTGCGCTCTTTGGGCTTTCCCGTCGACTGCCTGACATGCAGCTCGGGCTTGATCAGTTCCTGCGACGGGCGCACCGACTGGCCGTTGAGCTTGTCGAGAAGCGCGCTTGCCGCTCGACGGCCGACCTCGCGCTGGCCGTTCCACACAGTGGTCAGCGCCGGCGTCGCGATCTGCGCTTCCTCGAGATCGTCGTAGCCGGTGACGGAAACGTCGATGCCCGGCACGAGGCCGGCACGCGCGATGCCGTTCATCAGGCCGATGGCGACGAGGTCGTTCCAGCAGCAAGCTGCGGTCGGCTTGTCCTTCAGCGCCAAGAACTGTCCGGCCGCCTCGAAGCCGCCCTGCTTGGTGCGCGGTCCGGCGATGCGCCAGGTCGGCAACACTTCCAGGCCCGCCGCTTCCATGGCGTTGAGATAACCCTGATAGCGGTGGCGGCCGGTCGAGGTCTGGTCGGTGCCGCCGATCATGGCGATGCGCTTGTGGCCGAGCGAGATCAGGTGGTTGGTGGCAAGCGCCGTGCCATAGGCGTCGTCGCCGCGAAAAACGGGCACCTCTGCACCTTCGACAGAGCGCGCGATCAACACCGCCGGCAGGCCGTTCTCCTCGGCCATGATGATATCCTCGGGCGGCGTGCCGATGGCCGGCGACATGATCACGCCATCGGCGCCGAGCTGCAAAAGCGTGTCGACGAAGGTGCGCTGCTTCTCCAGATCGTCATAGTGGTTGGAGAGAATGAAGGTCTGGCGGCTGCGGTCGAGCTCGCTCTCGATGGAGCGCAGGATCTCAGCATAGAACGGATTCATGATGTCGTGGACGACGACGCCCACGATGCCCGAGCGCGAGGTGCGCAAGCTGGCGGCGCGGCGGTTGTAGATGTAGCCGATCTCGCGGGCATGCTGCTTGATGCGATCACGGGTGACGTCGGCGACAAGAGGGCTGTCGCGCAGCGCAAGCGACACGGTCGCGGTCGAAACGCCGAGCGCGTCGGCTATCGTCGAAAGCTTGATCTTCTGAGCCAGCGGGCCCTCCATCCGCAAGCGTGGCCGGACGGTCTTTTAAACCGTTTAAAGCCGTATGCCATTGTTCAACGGCAAATCAAAGCTTTTTTGCCAGCTCTTCGGTTTCGGCACTCGGCGCGGCGCGGTTCCGGACCCTCAGCGTGTGCTCGCGGTGGATGATGTAGAGGCCGCTGGCAACGATGATCGCGGCACCGGCAAGCGTCCAGCGGTCGGGCAACTGGTCGAACACCAGCCAGCCCAGGATGATCATCCAGACCATCTGCAGATAGGGGTAAGGCGCAAGTGCCGTGGCAGAGGCGCGCTGGTAGGCCTTGATCAGCAGCCAGTGGCCGAAGCCGCCGAAGACGCCGAGCCCGAACAACACCAGCCAGTCATAAAGATGTGCCGGCAGCGAACCGGCGAGCGGCACGGCCGGCAGCATGAAGAGCGCAGGAACCACTGCCGAATAGAGGATCAGGCTCTCGGCCGTCTCGCGCCTGCCCATCAGGCGCGTCATGATGGTGTAGAGCGACGAGCTCAGCATGGCGCAGAGCGAAAAGATGTGCCCCATGTCGAAGCCGCCGAAGCCCGGCCGGGTGATGACGAGCACGCCGATGAAGCCGACGAAGACCGCGAGCCATCGCCGCCAGCCGGCCCATTCGCCAAGCAGCGGCCCGGCAAGGGCGGTGATGACCATCGGGCTGGCGAAGTTGATCGACACGGTTTCGGCCAGTTGCAGGGTCTGCAGCGCGAGGAAATTGAAGATCGTCGAGCCGAACATGAAGACGGCGCGCAGGATCTGCAGCCACAGGCTCTGCGGCACCAGCCGCTCCGGCCGCTCCCAGGCCTTGAACAGCACGAGCACGATCAGCGCATGCACGGCAAAGCGCACCCAGGTGACGAAGGGTGCCGCCATGCCTGATGTGACGAGATGCTTGGCGCTGGTGTCGAGGAAGGAAAACACCAGGCCCGAGGCAAATATCAGCAGGATCGCCGATGATGGCGTTGCGGTTTCTGCTGGTTTTTGAGGAGACACGCTGGCAGGCCGGGCAAATGACTAGGGATGCTTGGCTATTGCGCCGATCGCGGTTGCCCGGCAAGGCAAAAGACGTGGACCAGGCTATTTTCCATCCCGGATACCGGGATGGAATGTCTCTGCCGTGACGGTTACTCCGCCGCTTCGGCTTCCACTTCGGGCTCGACCTCGGTCGTGCCCTCGACGTCGGCGGCAGCCTCGTCGTCGATCAGGGTCAGGTCGGACAGGTTGGCCTCGATGCGCAGAAGGAGCTTGGAAAGCTGCTTGACGTCCTTCTTGTCAAAACCTTTGAGCGCTTGCTTTTCGGTCTTCTTGACCGACTTTTCGACGGCGCGGATGGCGTCACGGCCGGTCTCGGTGAGGAAGATGTGGGCCTGGCGGGCGTCGGTGTCCGATGCGCGCTTTTCCAGGAATCCCTGGGCCTGCAGCCGGTTGATGGTCTTGGTGATGGTCGGCGGCCGCACGCCGAGGCGAGAAGCGAGCTGGCCGGGGGTCTGGCCGTCATCATCGTGCAGCGACAGCATGATCTGGTCCTGGCCGGCATAAAAGCCATGCGCCAGAAGCCGTGCGGCCAGCGAGGTGCGCGCCAGTCGGGCGACCTGGTGAAGCCGGCTCATCGCCGCGCCTTTGTTGGACTTGGACATCCGCATCTCCTGCGCCACGCCTCGTACCGTGATGGCCGAGAATAGTTGCTGCGTGGCCCTTTGCAATCGACCGCACGGGAGATTGTTGCCTGCTCGTTTTGCCGGCAACCGACCACCCGCACGAGCGCTCTGTGCCAGACGCATGTTACAGTTCGATGACAGATACGCTTCGCCGGCAAATCTTCCGGGCGATAGACGTCATCCTGCCCGTCTCACGGCAACGATCATCAGCGCCTCGTAGGCGGATGCGGCTTCGCGCACCGTGCTCTGCACGCCGGAACCGGCGCGGCGCAGTATGCCGTCGTCGGCGTTCATCGTGTCGCGTTGTCCGCCACGCTGATTGTAGGGCGCCCTGGTCGAGAAGATCTGCTCGCTGAGATCGTCGGGAAAGAACATCTGCCCGGTCATGGCCCTGCCCTCCTCCGGAAACGCCTTGAAGTGAATGTGGGTGGTGCGACCGCGGTACCAGCCGGGATAGATGGTCTGGAAAGTCGCGATGCCGGCCGTGTCGGCCCGCTGCCAGCCGCGCAGGAATTTTTCGCCTGACGTATCGACGTCGCGATTGTCGCCCTGGCCGGGATAGCCGGAATAGTGCCCCGTGGCATCGCAGTGCCAGAGGTCAACACGCGCGCCCTCGATCGGATTGCATGCTTCATCGACGATCTGCAGGCGTACGGTGAGGCCGACGCCTTCGCGGCCTTCGGTGATCTCGCTGCGCTCGAGCTCCGGGTCGAAATAATAGGGGCCTTCGGTGGTTTCGGGTGTAATCGAGCAGACGCCGGCTTCCGGCAAGAGCAGCGAGCTCGCTTGCGGCGAGGCTTGCTTCGCAAACAGCTGCACCGGCACGAGCGCGCTGCCGCCCGCCGTCACCGCAATCAGGCCAAGTGCCCGGCGGCGGTTGAGTGTGCTGGGGAAAGGTGCCTTGCGCATGGCTGGGTGTCTCCACGAATGGGTCGGCAAGCCCCTTGCCTGACCGTCAATCTAGGTGCGGTCGCACCTCGCTCCCAATGAAACTTCCGTAATGTTCATCAGGTGGCGCCACCGTGCCGTTTGAGACGTGCAAAAGCTTGGCCGGCATCCTATATGAGGCCTCTATTCGATCCCGAGGACGACCATGACCGAAACCCAGACCCAAATCCCCGTCACCGTGCTGACCGGCTATCTCGGTTCCGGCAAGACGACGCTACTCAACCGCATCCTGTCCGAGAACCATGGCAAGCGATATGCGGTCATCGTCAACGAATTCGGCGAGATCGGCATCGACAACGACCTGATCGTGGAATCCGACGAGGAAATCTACGAGATGAACAATGGCTGCGTCTGTTGCACCGTCCGCGGCGACCTGATCCGCGTCGTCGAAGGCCTGATGCGCCGCCCGGGCCGTTTCGACGCCATCGTCGTCGAGACCACCGGCCTCGCCGACCCGGTGCCGGTCGCCCAGACCTTTTTCATGGACGACGACGTCCGCTCCAAGACCAAGCTCGACGCGGTGGTGGCGCTCGTAGATGCCAAGCACCTGCCGCTGCGCCTCAAGGACAGCCGCGAGGCAGAAGACCAGATCGCCTTCGCCGACGTCGTCGTGCTGAACAAGACTGACCTGGTTACATCAGACGAGCTGCGCGACGTCGAGGCTGCCGTGCGCGCCATCAACCCGTCCGCCAGGATCCATCGCACCACCCGCGCCGGCGTGGCGCTCGACCAGGTGCTCGACCGCGGCGCCTTCGACCTGAAGCGCGTGCTGGCCGACGACCCGCATTTCCTCGACGCCCATGATCATGACCACCACCACGATCATGAATGCGGCCCGAACTGCGACCATGACCACCATCATCACCACCACGATCATGACCATCATGATCACGACCACCACGAGCATGGCGCGGTGTCGCCGATCCACGACGTGACGGTGCAGTCGGTATCGCTGCGCGGCGGCGAGATGGATTCCAAGAAGTTCTTCCCCTGGATCGAGAAGATCACCCAGATGGAAGGCCCCAACATCCTGCGCCTCAAGGGCATCATCGCCATCAAGGACGATCCGGACCGCTACGTCATCCAGGGTGTGCACATGATCATCGAAGGCGACCACCAGCGTGCCTGGAAGGACGACGAAAAGCACGAGAGCCGGCTGGTGTTCATCGGCCGCGAACTCGACGCCGAGCGCCTGAAGCGCAGCTTCGAGGCTTGCCAGGCAGCCTAGCCATCGGAAAACCCACGGCCCTCGATGTATCGGGAGCCGGTCGCTTGCCTCGCCTCAGATGCGAGCTGAGCGCCAGCGTCGACCCAGTGTCGAAGTTGACGCTTGCTCACCCTGTCCTTAGGGGTGAGGACAAATCAGCACCGGAAGTTTTACAGCCCATGCCGACAGTCGCCCCGCTTGATCTCGACGGACATTGCGTCACTGCAAGCTTCCTCGACGACATTCCCTTCTTTGCGCTTGCCGACGGCATGGTGCACTGGCTCGACCATGGCCAGAAGTCGGTCAGGCTGCATGACGGGCTGCTGTCGGCGACGACGACGGCCAAAAACGACCTGATGATCTCGGGCGGCGAAGACGGCAAGGTGATGACGCTGACCTCGGCCGGCGTTACGGCTGAACTGGCGAGCGTCGGCAAGAAGTGGGTGACGTCGGTCGCTTCAGGCCCGCAGGGAGCCGTGGCTTACGCCAGCGGCCGCAATGCCTGGGTGCGCTTCGCCGACGGCAAGACCAAGGAGTTCGCCCACCCGCGCTCGGTCGAGGGCGTGGCCTTTTCGCCGAAGGGCATGCGCATCGGCGTTGCCCGCTACAATGGCGCGACGCTGCATTTCCCCGCCGCCGACGGCACGCCGACCGAACTGCAATGGGACGGTGCGCATACCGGCATCACGTTTTCGCCCGACGGCGCATTCCTGGTGACCACCATGCAGGAAAACGCCCTGCACGGCTGGAAACTCGTCGATGCCAAGCACATGCGCATGACCGGCTATCCCGCCAAGGTGAAGAGCCTGTCGTGGAGCGCCAAGGGCAAATGGCTGGCCAGCTCCGGCGCGCCGGCGGCGATCGTCTGGCCCTTCACAGGCAAGGACGGCCCGATGGGCAAGGCGCCGCTGGAACTCGGCACGCGCGGCAACACCATGGTGACCTCGGTTGCCTGCCATCCGAGCGAAGACATCGTCGCCATCGGCTATGAAGACGGCATGGTGCTGGCGGTCCGTTTTGCCGACGCCAAGGAAGTGCTGCTGCGCCGCCCCGGCAAGGGCGCCATCACCTCGATGGCCTGGGACAAGGAAGAACGCCGTCTCGCCTTTGGCAGCGCCGCCGGCGATTGCGGCGTCATCGACATCACCGGCTAGCACAATTCCAGGGAGAGACGTGAAGCGGCTTTTCCTGGAATGATGCGGATTCCGCGCGAAACTCAGCCGGCGCGTACAGCCCCCGCCGGCTTGCGCCGCAGTGCCAAGCCGTCGCGCATATTGAGCGACAGAAGCGCAATGTTGAGGGCTCCGGCCGCCAGCTCCAGTGTCTGCACGATGATGAAGGCCGTATCGAAACGGCCTTCCGCCGCCCAGCCGGCAAGTACATAGGCCGACGGCAGCAGCACCAGCAGGCCATTGGCGGCGATGATGCGCATGCGCCGCTTCTTGTGCTGGACGCCAGGGCGCCTCCAGCCCTTGCCGAGCGAGAATCCCGTGCCACCGGCAATGATCATCGCCGGGATGAGCACCACCATGCCGGCGAGAATTACGGCCTTTGCCGTGGCGATGATCTCGGCGTTGGCGGTTAGTTCAGCGGCAATTGTGGCAATCCAGAAACAGCTGACAGTGAGCAAGGCAACCCCGCCGGCCGCGGCATGAAGTTTCGCTTTCATCGTCGAATCTCTAGTTTACATAGCAAGCTATATATCGTTGCATAGCATGCTATTCAACAGCTATTCCTCGCGGCATGGCTTTTCAGAAAGAACGCTCCGCCGGATATCTCGCCAACCAGATGGCACGCCTGTTCGCCAAGGGCCTGCACGAGCGCATCCGCCCCCTCGACCTGGCGCCGGCGCAGTTCATGACGCTGCTGGCATTGTGGGACGAAGATGGGCTGACGCAGATCGAACTGGTGCGGCGCCTCGACGTCGAACAAGCGACGATGGCCAATACCCTGACCAGGATGGAGCGTGATGGGCTGATCGAACGGCGCGCCAACCCGGAGGACGGGCGCTCGCAGGCAATCCACCTGACGCCAAGGGCAAAGGCGCTTCGCGACCCGGCCACGGCTGCCGCCCGCGCCCAGAACGCAGCTGCCCTGGCGGACTTTTCCGAGGAGGAACGGGAAACCTTCCTGGCACTGATGCGGCGCGCCATCGCCGCCATGCACAAGGACTAAACGCGCGCCTGCGGGACAAGCGCGTCGGCCTATCCGGCCGGACTATTCGACCAGGCAGGTGGCCCGGCCGGTGAAATTGTAGGTCTTGCCGTCGCCGCCGGTGGCGTCCGTCATGTCGAACACCGTGACCGAATACTGACCGATATAGTCGCCCTCGTCGCCTGACTTGGTCCGGACCGTGATCTCGAGATAACCATGCGGTTTGTCGGATCCGCGCTCGCGGTAGACCACCATGCGCAATTCCTCGCCGTCGAGCCAGTATTGCGCGAGATGGTCGCGCTCGAAGCTCATCTTGCGCAGGTCCTGCGAAATCGCCTTGTGGGAAATCTCGATTTCGCCGCGGAAGTTGAACACCGGGCTGCCCATGCCGCGAGTGACGCCACTCTCGATGGTCAGCTTCACTGCCTCATCCTTGGCACCGCAAGAGAGCCCGCCAGAGGCACCGGCCGGGCCCGCCGCAAGCAGGATCGACATGGCAGTCATCATAGCACGCATCGCTCATCACCCCCAAAGCACAGTGTCATGATCGCCATTGCGATCGATGGGTCAAGATGGCCGCGCTGAGCCAACAGAGACCCTTGCAACGGCCAGTTGCCGTTTGTGGGAACGGCTGGCTAGAGTGGCGCCCGTCTGTCCAATGGGAGCCATGATGAACCGTATCGAACGACCTGAAGCCACCGAAGGCGGCGTGCCTTTGTCGCGCATCGCCGAACTTGCAGCGACGGAGGCGGACATCTTCCGCCGCGCCCGCCCAAAATCGGAGGCCGCGGTGGGCAACGGCATGGCCGGGTTCTTCAACGGCGTCCCGATGCACTGGATGAAAGACTGGCCGACGCCCTTCCCCATCCTGGTCGACAAGGCGAGCGGCGCCACGATCACCGACATCGACGGCATCAGGCTGGCCGACTTCTGCCTTGGCGATACCGGCTCGATGTTCGGTCATTCACCGGCACCCGTCGCCCGTGCGATTCGCCGGCAGGCGGCCCGCGGCCTGACCTACATGCTGCCGTCGGAGGATTCGCTCACGCTCGGCCTGCTGCTGGCAAGGCGCTTCGGCCTGCCGCATTGGCAGATCGCGACGACAGCCACCGACGCCAACCGCTTCGCCCTGCGGGTCGCCCGCGCCATCACCGGCCGCGACAAGATCCTCGTCTTCAACGGCTGTTACCACGGCTCGGTCGACGAGACGATGGTGCGGCTCGACGGCGGCAAGCCGATCAACCGCCCGGGACTATCAGGCGAGTTCCGCGATCTCACCCAGCGCACCCGCATCGTAGAGTTCAACGATCTTGCGGCGCTGGAGAAGGCGCTGAGCCATGGCGACGTCGCCTGCGTCATATCAGAGCCGGTGCTGACCAATTCCTGCATGGTGCTGCCCGAGCCGGGCTTCCTCGAAGGCGTGCGCACGCTGACGCGGCAAGCCGGCACGCTGCTCCTGATCGACGAGACCCACACCATCTCGACCGGCCCCGGCGGCTATACAAGCAAGCACAATCTCGACCCCGACCTGTTCGTGCTCGGCAAGCCCGTCGCTGGCGGCGTGCCGGCCAGTGTCTGGGGCATGAGCGAGGAGGTCGCCGCCCGCTACGCCGCCTACAATGCCACCAAGGAGCCGGGCTATTCCGGCATGGGCACGACGCTGTCGGCCAATCCTCTGCAGTTCGCGGCGATGCGCGCCACGCTCGAAGAGGTGATGACGGAGGCGGCCTACGCCCACATGGAAAAGCTGGCCGAACGGCTGGCCACGGGGCTCGACAAGGCGATCCGAAAACGGAAACTGCCTTGGCACGTGATGCGCGTCGGCGCCCGCGTCGAATTCATCTTCGCCCCCGGTCCGCTGCGCAATGGTGGCGAGGCCGAGCATGCCCACGCCTCCCGGCTGGAGGCTGCCATGCATGTGGCGCTGGTCAATCGCGGTGTCCTGATCGCGCCGTTCCACAACATGATGCTGGTCTCGCCGGTGACGACAGCGCGGCAGGTCGACAAGCTGATCGCAGCTTTCGACGACATTGCCGCCCGTCTTGCGGTATGAGACAAGGCAGAAGGACAATCGAGTGACATCATGACATCACCTTCCGGCTCGACCGTCGACGAAGCGAGAGCCTTCCTCGACGCGAACCCCGACATCGAAGCCTTCGATATCGTGCTGACGGACGCCAATGGCGTCGGCCGCGGCAAGATCATCCGCCGCCACGAACTGATGGGACTTTACGAAGGCGGGCGCCACCTGCCCATCTCCATCCTCGGCCTCGACATCACTGGCGAGGACGTCCACGAGACCGGGCTGATCTGGGATTCCGGCGATGGCGACCTCCGCGCCTGGCCGATACCTGGCACGCTGAAGCCTTTGCATGGCACCAGCCCCGCCCGCGGCCAGGTGCTGATGTCGATGTTCCATCTCGACGGCGCGCCAATGACTTCGGACCCTCGTCTGGCGCTGAAGCGACAGGTCGACAGGCTGGCTGAAAAGGGCCTCTATCCTGCCGGCGCCTTCGAGCTCGAGTTCTTCCTGCTCGCCAACGAGCGCGACAGCGACGGCAAGGTCCAGCCGGCCCGCGCCGTGCTCGATGGCCGCGCCTCCGGCAAGACCGAGGTCTATTCGGTCGATCACCTGCATGGCATGGAGCCGCTGTTCTCCGACATCTATGCCGCCGCAAAAGTGCAAGGCATCCCGGCCGAGACCGTGATCTCGGAATATGCGCCGGGTCAGTACGAACTCACCTTGCGCTACCGCAAGGACGTGATGCAGGCGGCCGACGACCTGTTGATGCTGAAGCGCCTGGTGCGTGCCCAGGCCCGCCGCCATGGCGTCACTGCCTGCTTCATGGCCAAGCCGATCGAGAAATATGCCGGTTCGGGCATGCATTTTCACGTCTCTCTGCTCGACAGCGACGGCAACAACGTCTTCACCGAGGCCGCGGAAGGCACCTGGGAGCCGAAGCTGCTGCATGCGCTCGGCGGCCTCGCCGAGACGATGGCGGAATCGATGCTGGTGTTTGCGCCGCATGCCAACTCGTGGCGTCGCTTCGTCTCCCAGTCCTACGCACCGGTGGCCCCCACCTGGGGCGTCAACAACCGCTCGGTGGCGCTGCGCGTACCGGCGGGCGACGCCAGGAACCGCCGCATCGAGCACCGTCCCTCCGGCGTCGACGCCAACCCCTATCTCGTCGCCGCGACCATCCTCGCCGGCATCTCGAAGGGGCTGGAGGAGCAGCTCGATCCTGGCCCGGAAACGTCTGGCAACGGCTACGAACAGGCCGAAGGTACTGAAAGCGTGATGCCACCGGACTGGCGCTCGGCGATCGAGGCGGCGAAAGCGTCGGAGTTTCTCCGTGAGGCGCTGGGCCACGACCTGCACCGCACGTTTACGGCGATCAAGGAAAGCGAATATTTCCGCGTCGCCCGCACGGTGAGCGAGCTCGACTACCACCTTTATCTGCACGAGGTGTGATCCCCGGGAATGGCGGTTGATCCGCCATCCACTCCAGACGCGTCGTTCACAATTTGCCGCATCACAGCGAACCCTCTGGCCTTGGCAGCAAAAAGAACATAGCATGAACAAATGGCAGTTCTTTCGACCCGCGAGAAACTCGCGATCCTTTCCGACGCCGCGAAGTATGACGCTTCCTGCGCCTCGTCAGGCGCCGGCGGGCGCGACTCGCTCAAGTCTGGCGGCATCGGCTCGACCGAGGGCATGGGCATCTGCCACTCCTACGCCCCCGACGGCCGCTGCATCTCGCTGCTCAAGATCCTGCTGACCAATTTCTGCATCTACGACTGCAGCTACTGCATCAACCGTTCGTCCTCCAATGTCCGCCGCGCCCGCTTCACGGTCGACGAAGTGGTGCGGCTGACCATGGATTTTTACAAGCGCAATTACATCGAGGGATTGTTCCTCTCGTCAGGCGTCATTCGCTCGCCCGACGAGACCATGACGGAGATGGTGGAGGTGGCGCGGCGGCTGAGGCTCGACGAGAAATTCGCAGGCTACATCCATCTCAAGACCATCCCCGAGGCGTCTGCCGAGCTGATCGAGAAGGCAGGCCTCTATGCCGATCGCCTGTCGATAAATGTCGAACTGCCGACCGATGAGGGCGTGAAGCGGCTGGCGCCGGAAAAACGGCCGGAGACGATCCGCGTCTCGATGGCAAAGCTGCGTTCGAAGATCGAGGAGAAGGCGGAACCGACGCTGAGGACGAAGACTCGCGAGCGTTTTGCACCGGGCGGGCAGTCGACGCAGATGATCGTCGGCGCCGACGCCACTTCAGATGCCCGCATCCTCAAGACCAGCGCCCGGCTCTATGGCAGCTACCAGTTGCGCCGCGTCTACTATTCCGCCTTCAGCCCGATCCCCGACGCCTCCTCTGCCCTGCCCCTGAGGAAGCCGCCGCTGATGCGCGAACACCGGCTCTACCAGGCAGATTGGCTGATGCGCTTCTACGGCTTTGAACAGGGCGAGATCCTCGACGGCACGCCTGACGGCATGCTCGACCTGGAGATCGACCCCAAGCTCGCCTGGGCGCTGCGCAACCGCGCCTCCTTTCCCCTCGACGTCAACCGCGCCGACAAGGAGAGGCTGCTGCGCATCCCGGGCCTCGGCACGCGCGCAGTGGAGCGTATCCTGGAGACCCGCCGCTTCAAGCGGTTGCGGCTCGATGACGTTGGCCGTCTTTGCCAATCCATCACCAAGGTCCGCCCGTTCATCGTCGCCGACGGCTGGTCGCCGGGCGCCGCCACCGACGCTGCACGGCTGCGCGAGGCGATTGCGCCGAAGCCGCGGCAACTCGAGCTGTTCCGATGACCGGCCAACCCGCCTTCCCACTGGCCGCCTACGCCGTGCATCTCGCCGGCCCGACCGACTTCGACGGCTGGCGCGATGCGGCACGCAGGCTGAGCACCAACGAGGTGAAGCCCGAGGACATCGAATGGCATGTCGGCGGCGAAGGGGACGAGCTGCCGGCGCCGACCCCGGGCGTCGAACTCAGGGTCTCCCGAGATTTCATCGAGCGCGCGGCCATCGTCACCTGCCATTCCGACAGCGAACGTTTCGCACTGCTCTATCGGCTGCTGTGGCGGCAGCGCAGCGAGCCTCATTTGCTCCGCATCGCCTCCGACCCCGACGTGCGCCGCTTCGAGGCGATGGAAAAGTCGGTCAGGCGCGACGAGCACAAGATGCATGCCTTCGTCCGTTTCCGGAAGATCGGCGACGGTGACGAAGAGCGCTTCGTCGCCTGGTTCGAGCCTGACCACTTCATCCTCGAATTGGCAGCACCGTTCTTCGTGCGTCGCTTTACCGGCATGCACTGGGCGATCCTGACGCCACACGGCTCGGCTGAATGGGACCGCGAAAGACTGGCGCTAGGCCCCGGCGCTTCGAAGGATGATGCGCCCGCCGCCGACCAGTCGGAGGAGATGTGGCGGACCTATTTCGCCAGCATCTTCAATCCCGCCCGCCTCAAGGTGAAGGCGATGCAGGCGGAGATGCCCAAGAAGTATTGGCGGAACCTTCCCGAGGCGTCGCTCATTCCGGAGCTGATATCAGGCGCCGACGCGGCTGCCCGGGAAATGATCGCGAGGATGCCGACGATGCCCGCAGCGCATCACCAGGCGATACAAGCCAGACACTGGCCGGCTTTGGAGCCGTCGCCGGAGACAGAGGCGCATTCGATCGACGCTCTGCGCCAGCAAGCAAGCCAGTGCCGGCGCTGTCCGCTGTGGAGCGAGGCGACGCAGACGGTGTTCGGCGAGGGTTCTGACAATGCCGAACTGGTGTTTGTCGGCGAGCAGCCCGGTGACCAGGAGGACCTGCAGGGCCGGCCATTCGTCGGCCCGGCCGGCAAGATCTTCGACGCGGTGCTCGGCGAAGCCGGCATCGAGCGGACGGCAGTCTACGTCACCAATGCCGTCAAGCACTTCAAGTTCGAACCGCGCGGCAAGCGTCGCATCCACAGCAAGCCCAATGCCGGCGAGGTGCAGGCTTGCCGCTGGTGGCTGGCGCAGGAGTTGACGCTGCTAAAGCCGAAGCTGATGGTGGCGCTCGGCGCGACCGCGGCCCAGTCGCTGCTGGAGGCGCCAGTGGCGATCACCAAACAGCGCGGGCAGACCATCAAACGCGACGACGGCCTCGCCGTTTTCCTGACGATCCACCCGTCCTACATCCTGCGCATCCGCGACCCGCAGGAGGCGGCAGCCGAGCGCGCCCGCTTCGTCGCCGACATCAGGACGGTGCGCGAGATGATGGCAGGCTAACGCAAGGCCAGACCCGTCCCACCCGGCAAAAGGCGTATGCCAGCTACCGGATCAGGATCGCCCTGAGGTCGTTGACGTTGGTGCCGGTCGGCCCGGGGACGAAAAGATCGCCCACCGAGTTGAACGCCGTCCAGGCATTGTTGCCGGCCAGCATCGCCTTGGCGTCGACGCTGACAGCATGCATGCGCGAAACAGTGGAGCCGTCGGCAAAGGCGCCGGCATTGTCCTCGGAACCGTCGATGCCGTCGGTGTCGGCGGCCAGCGCGTCGATGCCCTGGAGGCCGTCGATGCCGATGGCGAAGGCAAGCAGGAACTCGCTGTTGCGGCCGCCCTTGCCCTTGGCCCTAAGGGTCACCGTGGTCTCGCCGCCGGACAGGATCAGCACCGGCTTGTTGAACGGCCGGTTGCGGGTCGCGACTTCGCGGGCGATGGCCGCATGCACGCCACCGACCTCGCGTGCCTCGCCCTCGATGGCGTCGGAGAGGATAACGGTCTCAACGCCCTGCATGCGCGCGGCTTCGGCGGCAGCGTCGAGCGACACGGCGGCAGAGGCGATGACATGCACCTCGTTGCGGGCGAAGCGCGGGTCGGTCGGCTGCGGCGCGTCGGCGGCAGCCGAGTTGATGTGGGCCATGACATTGGCGGGCAGCGCGATGCGGTAGGTTTCGATCAGGCGCAGCGCATCGGCGCGCGACGCCTCATCAGGCACCGTCGGACCCGAGGCTACCAAAGCCGGACTGTCGCCGGGAATGTCGGACACGACAAGCGAAACGACGCGGGCGGGATGCGCCGCTGCAGCCAGCCGGCCGCCCTTGATGCCCGAAATGTGCTTGCGAATGGTGTTCATCGCCGAGATCGGCGCGCCGGAAGCGAGCAGCGCCTCATTGACGGCGATCTCATCGGCAAGGGTCAGGTTCCCCGCCGGCGACGGCAGCAGCGCCGAGCCGCCGCCCGAGATCAAAGCGACGACGAGGTCGTCCTCGGTCAGGCCGGAGATCGTCTGGAGCAGAAGCTTCGCCGCTTCGAGGCCGTTGGCGTCGGGCACCGGGTGCGAGGCCTCGACGATCCTGATGCGCTCGCAAGGGGCGGCAAAGCCGTAGCGGGTGACCACCACGCCCTCCAGCGGTCCGTCCCAGGCTTTTTCGAAAGCGGCCGCCATCTGGGCCGAGCCCTTGCCGGCGCCAATGACAATCGTCCGTCCCTTGGGCTTTGCCGGCAGGTGGCGGCGGATGGTGAGCTCGGGATCGGCGGCCGCCACGGCGGCTTCGAAAACGCTGGTCAGCAACTGCTTCGGGTCGGTCATGGCCATCGGGACGTTCAAACTCTTTCAGCTGTTCGCAACGGGGGGCAAGGCGAGTTCGCGGCTGGGAATGCCGAGATGCTCGGCGACCGCCGCCACCACCACCTCGTGGTCCTGGCGCTCCGGCAGTCCTGAAACGGCAATGGCACCAATGACACCGACGCCCTTGACCTTGATCGGGAAGCCGCCGCCGGCCAGCACATAGTCTTCGATGGGCAAGGCCTCGCCGATCGGGAAGGTACGGTCCTCGCGGGCCTTGGTCAGCACCATGCGGTAGCTGCTGCGGTGGAAAACCTTGACAACATTGATCTTGCGCCGCGCCCATTCGGTGTTGCCACACGTCGAGCCCGGCAGGGCGCAGTAAAACAAGGTCCGGTCCCAAAGCCTGATGTCGACCACGATCGGCAGCTTTTCGGCAACGGCGCGGGCGCGGATGGCCGAGCCGATATCGAAGGCAACCGCCTCGTCGAAGCGCTCAAAGACCAGTCGGTCCTCCTGCTCGGCGATCTTTTTCAGGTCCTCGGCTGCTGCCATCGTCCGTTCCTCCGTCAGACACGGCTCACATGGCAGACGCGAGGCAATGACGCAAGGTCAGGCAGCCTGATCCATCGTCGTCTTGGCGGCTTTGCCTGCGACATAAACTTCCACCACGGCGCGGTCGTCGCCGAGCGTCTGCAGCAGGAACAGCTCCTCGGCCAGCGTGCCGCAGCGCTCCATCCTGAGCCGCATGCCAGGCGTGGCGCGGGCGTTAAGCACCACGAGGTCGGCGTCGGTGCCGACGTCGAGCGTGCCGACCTTGTCTGCTATCGACAGCGCCTCGGCATTGCCGCGCGTCAGCTGCCAGTAGGAAGCCAGCGGGTTCAGCTTCTCGCCGTTGAGCGCAATGACCTTGTAGGCCTCGTCCATGGTGCGCAGCATCGAATAGTTGGTGCCGCCGCCGACGTCGGTGGCGGTGGCGATCCGGAGCGGCCTGTCACGCTTGCGGTAGCGCTGGTAGTCGAACAGGCCCGAGCCAAGGAACAGGTTGGAGGTCGGGCAGAACACGGCGATCGAGCCATGCTCGGAGATCGCGTCGGATTCACGCTCGCCGAGATGGATGCAGTGGCCGAGCAGCGTGCGTTTGCCGAGCAGGCCGTAGTGTTCGTAGACGTCGGTATAGTCGCGCGACCAGGGGTAGAGCTCCTGGGTGAAGGCGATCTCGGCGTGGTTTTCCGACAGATGCGTCTGGATGTGCAGGTCGGGATGCTCGCGCGCCAGCTGGCCGGCCATCTCCATCTGCTCGGGGGTCGATGTGATGGCGAAGCGCGGCGTAATGGCATAGTGCTGGCGGCCCTTGCCGTGCCATTCCTTGATCAATGCCTTGGTATCGTCATAGCTCGCCTGCGGCGTATCGAGCAGACCGTCGGGGGCATTGCGGTCCATCATCACCTTGCCGGCGATGTTGAGCATGTTGCGCTCATGCGATTCGGCGAAGAACGCCTCGGCCGACTGCTTGTGCACCGAGCAATAGGCGGCAACGGTCGTCGTGCCGTGGCGCACCATCTCGTCGAGGAACAGGCGCGCGATGCGGCGGCCATGCTGGGTGTCGATGAAGCGCGTTTCCTCGGGGAAAGTGTACTTGTTCAGCCATTCCAGCAGCTCGGCGCCATAGGACGCAATGATCTGCATCTGCGGGATATGGACATGCCCATCGATGAAGCCGGGCAGGATCAGATGCGGGCGATGGTCGACGACCTTGGCGTCACCGGCCTGGGCCGCGATCTCCGAATAGGCGCCGACGGCCGCGATCTTGCCGTCGCGCATCAGCACCGCACCATCTTCCTCATAGGCATAGGACGCATGGTCGTCTGCGCTATCGGGCCAGCGCAGGAAGGACAAGGTACGGCCGCGAAGGAGTGTGGTGGTCATGATCGAACTCTACAGGCTTTCTGGCGTGGCCACATCGCGGCCCGTTTTGCCGCGCGTCAAGGTGAGCGCGACGAGCGCGCCTCGAACTTTCAATCCGTAGGTCGCAGGCGCTACTTGCGCGCCTGTTCATACCAGGCGACCAGCAACGCCCGCTCCTCGGGTGTGATCTGGGTCACGTTGGCCGGCGGCATGGCATGGCTGCGGCCAGCCTGCAGGTAAATCTCACGCGCATGCAAGGCGATTGCGTTGTCGGTCTCCAGCACCACGCCCTTCGGCGCATGGTAGACGCCTTCGTAGGACGGCTCGTTGGCGTGGCACATGGCGCAGCGGCCGAGAACCGTGTCACGAACCTTGGGGAACTGGGCTGCGGCAATATAGGGCTCGGTGAGGACGGAGGCGTTCTTGTCCTCGCCGGTCAAAACCTTGGGCACGGTCGACAGCCACATGATGACGACGAACAACAGGGCAGCGGCGAGCCAGGTCCAGTGCGGGTTGCCTTCACGCTTGTGCACCGTGTTGAAGTAGTGGCGGATCAAGACGCCGATGATGAAGATGAGCGCGGCGATGATCCAGTTGAACTCGGTACCGAAGGCCAGCGGGTAGTGGTTCGACAGCATCAGGAATACGACCGGCAGGGTCAGGTAGTTGTTGTGCGTCGAGCGGGTCTTGGCGATCTTGCCGTATTTCGGGTCAGGCTTGCGGCCGGCGATGAGGTCGGCCACGACGATCTTCTGGTTCGGGATGATGACCATGAAGACGTTGGCCGACATGATCGTCGCGGTGAAGGCACCGAGATGCAGGAAGGCGGCACGGCCGGTGAACAGCTGCGTATAGCCCCAGCTCATGAACACGACGACGACATAGAGGATGATCATCAGAAGCGTGTCGTGGTCGCCCAGCTTCGACTTGCAGAGCAGGTCATAGACGATCCAGCCGAGACCGATCGAGGCGAGCGAAATGGCGATGGCGACAGGCGCCGACACGTCGAGCACGTTGCGGTCGACAAGGAACAGCTCGGCGCCGCCGTAATAGACCAGGCAGAGCAGCGTGAAGCCGGACAGCCAGGTGGCGTAGGATTCCCACTTGAACCAGGTCAGGTGCTCCGGCATCTGGGCGGGCGCCACCAGGTATTTCTGGATGTGGTAGAAGCCGCCGCCATGAACCTGCCATTCCTCGCCATGGGCGCCGACCGGCAGGCCGTCATGCTTGCGCAGCCCGAGATCGAGCGCGATGAAGTAGAACGACGAGCCGATCCAGGCCATGGCGGTGATGACATGCAGCCACCGCACGGCGAAGCTCGCCCAGTCCATGAAAAACGCCAAGTCGTACATCCGCCGTCCCTTTTTCGCAGCGTGCCGATCTTACGATGCCCGATGCATTGGGGAAGTGAAAGGATTCGCGATGACTTTCAAAAAAATCTGGAAAATACTAGCGTAGCGCTGCACGGCACAAGCCGGCTATGGAACCATCGGTCTCGCATGGCATATCTCGACAATATCGCGGTCTTCGTTCGCGTCGTGGAACTCGGCAATCTCTCCGCCGCGGGCCGTGACATGCGCATTTCGCCGGCGGTCGCCTCCAACCGCATCAAGGAACTGGAGAAGCACCTCGGCGTGCGCCTGTTCAACCGCACGACGCGCCAGTTGATGCCGACCGAGCACGGCAACGTGTTCTATTCCGGCGCCAAACAGGTGCTGGAAGCGATCACCGAGGCCGAAGCCGCGGTCTCGGCGCTTTCCGGCCAGCCGCGCGGCACCATCCGCGTCACCGCCCCGCTCGGTCTGGGCCGTCGGCTTGTCGCCTCGGGCATTCCCGAATTCCACGACAAGTATCCCGACATCGAGGTCAGGCTCAGGCTTTCGGACCACAATGTCGATATCCTCAAGGAAGGTCTCGACGTTGCCTTCCGGCTCGGCGTGATCGAGGATTCCAGCCTCAGGATGCGCGGCATCATGGAATGCGAGCGGGTGCTGGTCGCAGCACCCAAATATCTGGAAAAGCGCGGCGAACCGGAAAGCGCCAATGAGCTGATCGGCAAGAAGCATGACTGCCTGATGCTGCGTTATCCCGGCTCACGCGAATATTTCTGGACGTTGGAGACGCCCAACGGGCCGACCAAGTTCGAGGTCCACGGCCCGTTCGATTCCGACGACGGCGACGTGCTGACCGGCTGGGCGCTGGCCGGGCGTGGCATCATCAACAAGCCGCGCTTCGAGGTAGAGCCCTTCATCCGCGACCAGCGGCTGAAGATCATCCTGCCGCAGACGCCGCCGACGCCGGTGCAGTTTGCCGCCGTCTATCCGCACAAGAAGCTGCAGGACCCGAAGGTCCGGCTGCTGCTCGACTTCATGGCGGAGCGCTGCCACAAGCTGATCAAGGATATCCTTGCTGGCAAGTGAGGCGGGCGAAGACGTTAGGCCGGCACCTCATCCCTCGATCGCCTGGTAGGCCGAGGTCCAGAAGTCGACATAGTGCTTGGGCGCCTCGGGCGAATCCATCAGCTTCTGGGACAGCAGGATGCCGGCAAGGTCATTGGCCGGGTCGGCATAGGCAGAGGTGCCATAGCCGCCGTCCCAGCCGAACCTTCCCGGCGTCGTAAAGAGATTGTCGCGCTTGAGCGCCACCGACATGCCGAGCCCCCAGCCGGAATTGCCGTTGAAGAACATCGCAGCGCTCGCCTTCTGCTCGTCGGTGAGCTGGTCTGACGTCATCAGCTCGACCGAGGCGCGCGACAGGATGCGCTGGCTGCCAAGCTTGCCCTTGCCGAGCATCATGCGTTGGAAGGCGAGATAGTCGTCAGCCGTAGAGACAAGCCCGCCGCCACCGGATTCGAAAATGGCCGGCCTGGCGAACAGCCCGCCCTTGGCCTCGTCATAGACGCCGAGCTTGCCGCTCTGGAAATCCCTGGAATAGGCGGTAGCAAGCCTGTCGACCTTCTCGGCCGGCACATGGAAGCCGGTGTCCTTCATGCCGAGCGGGCCGAAGATGCGCTCCTGCATGAAGGCGGACAAAGGCTGGCCGGCCACGCGCGCGACAAGCACGCCGGCGACGTCGAGGCCGGTGTGGTAGAGCCAACCCTTACCCGGCTGATGCGCGAGCGGTAGGGAACCGACGGCCTTCATGAAGGCATCGGGCGAGCCGCGGTACAGGTCGGCACTTGGCGCGATGCCGGCTTCGGCCATCGCATGCTGCACCGGATAGGCGAAGGGATAGACCATGATCGCGCCGACGCCGAAGCGCAGGGTGAGCAGGTCGCGCAGCGTGATCGGCCGGCTGGCCGGAACGGTGTCGGTGAGCTGGCCGTCGATGGCGTTGAGCACCTTGCGGTGGGCAAGCTCGGGCAGCCATCTGTCGACCGGGTCGTCGAGGCGCAGCCTAGATTCCTCGACCAGGATCATTGCCGCGACCGCGGTGACCGGCTTGGTCAACGAGGCGATGCGAAAGATGCTGTCGCGGCGCATCGGCGCCGTACCGCCGAGCGCAAGCGCACCCGCTGCCTCGACATGGGTCTCGCCGCCGCGACTGACCGCCCAGACGAGGCCCGGCACGTCGCCGCTTTCGACATGGCCCGCCATGACCTTGTGCATCCGCTCGAGGCGGTCGGTTGCGAACTTGCCTGTCATTATCGTCGTGCTCCCTGATCCTGTTGTCGTCGCGCTTGCCGCGGCTGACTGTTCCTGCTGCGCCGATGCCGGCGCGGGCAGCAGCAGCGCGGAAAGGGCTGCGCCCTTCATCATCGTGCGGCGGTCCATTCCTGAAATGCCGTTCATGTCTTCCTCGCTGGCCGAAAGAGATCCAAACTGATTGCATCTACTAACTGGTTGCAAAATAGGCAGACTGATTTTATATTGCAACTGGTTTTTTGGAGACACTTTGCATGAACCAGCAGCATCGGTCGGGCTGTCCGATCAACCTCACCCTCGAGGTGGTCGGCGACAAATGGAGCCTCATCGTCCTGCGTGACATGATGTTCGGCAATCGCAGGCACTTTCGCGAGTTGCTGACGCAGTCTGAGGAAGGCATCGCCTCCAACATACTCGCCGACCGGCTGCGTCGGCTGCTCGACGACGGGCTGATTAGCAAGGCCGACGATCCCAGCCACAAGCAGAAGGCGATCTACTCCCTGACCGAGATGGCGATAGAGTTGCTGCCGGTCTTCGCCCAGATCGCCGCCTGGGGCCGCAAATGGCTGCCGGTCAGCGAAGAGCTCAGCATCCGCGCCGAACTGCTGGAAAAGGGTGGGCCTGAGATGTGGGAGCGCTTCATGGAAGAGCTGCGCACTGACCATCTCGGCGAGCCGCTGTCGGAGGCAGCGCAACAACGGCTTCCCGTGCGCCTGGAACTGCAGGCGGCCTATCTCGAAGTCGTCGCCCGTAACGCCGGATCAGCTTGATTCTCCACTAGGCCAGCCCGGAACCGAACTGTCATATGGCTGTTGTAGCCTGCGTGAGCCGCCTGCCAGTCGCCGGGCGGCGCGACCAGCCATCAAGGAGGAGGCACGTGATTTCCCATCCGACGCGCAACGATCTCAAATCCAACGCCAAGAAGGTTTCGATCGAGCTTCTCAACGCCCGGCTCGCCGATGCGATCGACCTGGCGCTGATCACCAAGCAGGCGCACTGGAACGTCAAGGGGCCGCACTTCATCGCCATCCACGAGATGCTGGACGGCTTCCGCAAGGATTTGGACGAACACGTCGACACCATCGCCGAACGCGTCGCCCAGCTCGGCGGTGCCGCCCTAGGCACCTCGCAGGTCGTCGTCGAGGCCAGCAAGCTGAAGCCCTATCCGACCGACATCTCCAAGACCAAGGATCATATCGCAGCTCTGATCGACCGCTATGCCGACGCCGCGAAAAGCGTGCGCACGGCCATCGACGAGACTGGAGAGGCCGGCGACGCCGATACCGCCGATATCTTCACTGCCTATTCGCGCACGCTCGACAAGTCGCTGTGGTTCCTCGAAGCCCACATCCAGGAAAGCGAATAGCCGCCAGCCTGGTTGCCGCCACGCCGGTCAGTTCGCCCTGACAAGCGCGGTCATGATCTCGGCTGCGGCGAGCGCCGCAATGACGGCGGGACGCTTGTCTTTCACCGCGTCACCGCCGATCGGACAGATCAGCCCCGCGAACTGTTCGTCGCTGCCACCTGCGGTCTTGAGAAACCAGCTCCTGAACGTCGCCTTCTTGGTCTTGGAGCCGATCATGCCGACATAACAGGTGTCATCGCGCTTCAACGCTTCGGCGACGATCAGGAAGTCGAGCGCGTGGTCGTGGGTCAGAACGACGAAGGCCGAGCCTGAGGGGGCTTCGCGAACCATCTCTTCCGGCATCGGCGTCAGCCGCGTGACGACATTGTCGGGCATGCCTTCGAGCGCGTCGGCGCGGGTCTCGACGACGACGACGTTGAGCGGCAGGAGCGCGAAGGCAGATGCCAATGCCTGCCCGACATGGCCGCCGCCGAAGACATAGACATGCGGACGTCCCGCGTCGGATGCCTCGGCGCCGGCCAGCAGATCGGCGCGCATCGCTTCGTCGACGTTCCTGACGGCAACCTCGACGCGGCCGCCGCAGCACTGGCCGATCTCCGGCCCGAGCGGAATGTCGAGCGTGAGGCTGTCCTTGGTTTCACTGGTATGGTCGAGATAGCGCGCCGGGACGGGATCGCCGGTGACGTGCTCCATGACCGTGCTGCGCTTGGACGAACCGGCCAGCATGGCACGCGCGGTGTCGATCGCCATGAATTCCAGCTGACCGCCGCCGATGGTGCCGAAGATGCGCTGCGGCGACACCAGCATCCACGCGCCTTTTTCGCGCGGGGTCGAGCCCCTGGCCTCGGCCACCTCGACCAGTGCCACCGAAGGCGCTGCGTCAAGGAAGGCCCGGAGGCTCTTGGCGGTCGCGGTCACTTGGCCTGGGCCGCCTCGGCCCGGAGGCGTTCGATCGCCATCAGCACGCGCTCGGGCGTCGCCGGAGCGTCGAGGCGCGGACAGATCTTGTGGTCGGCGACACTTGCCACCGCATCCGACAGCGCATGCAGCACTGCCATGCCATGCGGCAGCGGCGGCTCGCCGACGGCCTTCGAACGATGGATCGTCGGCTCATAAGCCTCGGACCAGTCCGTCAGCGCGACGTTGAAGACTTTGGGCCGGTCGGAAGCGAGCGGGATCTTGTAGGTCGACGGCGCATGCGTGCGCAGCCGACCCTTGCCATCCCACCACAACTCTTCGGTGGTCAACCAGCCCATGCCCTGGATGAAGCCGCCCTCGACCTGGCCGATATCGATGGCCCGGTTCAGCGAACGACCGGTGTCATGCAGGATGTCGGCGCGCTCGACAACATATTCGCCGGTCAAAACGTCGACCGATACCTCGGCGCAGGCCGCGCCATAGGCGTAGTAGTAGAAGGCATGGCCCCTGCCCTTGCTGCGGTCCCAATGGATCTTCGGCGTCTTGTAGTGGCCGGCGGCCGACAGCTGGATGCGGTTGAGATAGGCCTGCTTGACCAGGTCGTTGAAGGCAATCTCCTGATTGCCGACGCGCACGCGGTTGGGCAGGAACACCACCTGGTCGGCCGGCACCTGGTACTTCTCGGCGGCGAAGTCGGTCAGCCGCTTGCGGATCTGCCGCGCCGCATCCTGGGCCGCCATGCCGTTGAGGTCCGCGCCCGACGATGCTGCCGTGGGTGCGGTGTTGGGCACCTTGGCCGTGGTGGTCGCGGTGATCTTCACCCGGTCGAGGTCGATCTGGAACTCTTCCGCCACCACCTGCGCCACCTTGAGATGCAGGCCCTGCCCCATCTCGGTACCGCCATGGTTCATGTGCACCGAGCCGTCGGAATAGACATGCACCAGGGCACCGGCCTGGTTTGACTCGGTTTTGGTAAACGAGATGCCGAACTTGACCGGCGTCATCGCCAGGCCGCGCTTGACGAAGCGGCTGTTGGCGTTGAAGGCTGCGATCTCGCGGCGGCGGCGGGCATATTGCGCGCTGTCCTCGAGCTCGGCCACGATGCGCTGGATGATGCAGTCCTCGACCTTCTGGTGGTAGGGCGTGAGGTTGCGCTCGCCCGGCGTGCCCATCGGATCGTAGAAATTCAGCTTGCGGATTTCGAGCGAGTCCTTGCCGACGGCAAAGGCGACCTCGTCGATGACGCGCTCGGCGCCGACCATGCCCTGCGGGCCGCCGAAGCCGCGAAACGCCGTATTCGACACCGTATTGGTGTAGAGCGGCGCCGACTTGGCATGCACGTTGGGATAGAAATAGGCGTTGTCGCAGTGAAACAGCGCACGGTCGCCCACCGGACCCGACAGATCGGCCGAGAAGCCGGCATTGAGCGCGAACATGTAGTCGACGCCGAGGATGCGGCCCTCATCGTCGAAGCCGACCTCGTAGTCGATGGCGAAGTCGTGGCGTTTGCCGGTGGCGGTCATGTCCTCGTCACGGTCGAGACGGACCTTGACGGCGCGCTTGTGCTTCTTGGCGGCGATCGCGGCGATCGCAGCACACTGGTTGGCCTGGGTTTCCTTGCCGCCGAAGCCGCCGCCCATGCGCCGCACTTCCACCTGGACTGCATGGCTCGGAACGCCGAGCACATGGGAAACGAGATGCTGGGTCTCGCTCGGTCCCTGCGTCGAGCAATAGACAGTTACCTCGTCGTCCTCGCCGGGCACGGCGAGCGAGACCTGACCTTCGAGATAGAAATGGTCCTGGCCGCCGAGCTTCATCCGCCCCTTCACCCGGCGCGGAGCAGCGGCTATCGCCGCTGCTGCGTCGCCGCGATTGAGCGTCAGCGGCGTTGTCACCTGCTTGTCGTTCTCGGGGTCGAGGTCCCAGATACCAAGGATCGCCGGCAACTCTTCATACTCGATCTTGGCAAGGCGCGCCGCCTGGCGGGCCTGCTCGCGGGTCGTGGCGACGACGGCGAAGATCGGCTGGCCATGGAACTGGACTTTGCCCTCGGCCAGGACCGGGTCGTCATGCATGCCACTCGGCGACACGTCGTTCTCGCCGGGCACGTCGGCATAGGTCAGCACGTCAACGACACCGGGGGCCGCGCGAACAGCCGCGAGGTCGACCGACTTCAGCGTGCCATGGGCGACATTGGACAGGCCGAGGCCGACATGAAGCGTGCCTGCCGGTTCCGGCATGTCGTCGATGTAGATCGCCTCGCCGGCGACGTGCTTGTGGGCGGAGTCGTGGCGCTGGTCGGTGTGGACGCCGCCGGAGATCTTGGCGGCCTTGAGGTTCGGTTGATGCTGGGTCATGTCACGCAGCCTCGTATCTCGACACCGTCAACGGCGCCTTGGTGTCTGTCGTCTCCATGTAGAAACGCAACAGCAGGTTCCTCGCCGCCAGCGCGCGGTATTCGGCGGTGGCGCGCATGTCGGTCAGCGGCGTGAAGTCCTCGGCGTATTTGGCCATAGCTGCCTCCACCGTTGCTTCGGTCCAGGGCTGGCCGACCAGGGCCGCTTCGACCGCGCTAGCGCGCTTCGGGGTCGCCGCCATGCCGCCATAGGCGATGCGGGCTTCGGCGACGGTGCCATCCTTGGCAAGGCTCAGCCAGAAGGCGCCGAGTGTTGCGGTGATGTCCTCGTCCCGGCGCTTGGTGATCTTGTGGACGGCGAAATGGACGCCCTTCGACGGCACCGGCACATGCACGGCCTCGACGAACTCGCCCGGCGCGCGGTCCTGCTTGCCATAGGCGATGAAGAAGTCCTGCAGCGAAATCGTCCGCCGTGTCTTGCCCTTGCGCAGCGTGAGCGTCGCGCCCAACGCGATCAAGGGCGGCGGCGTGTCGCCGATCGGCGAGCCATTGGCGATGTTGCCGCCAATGGTGCCCATGTTGCGCACCTGCTCGCCGCCGATGCGGTCGATCAGCGGGCCAAGCGCCGGAATGTGCTTCGACAGCGTCTCGAAGGCTTCGGTATAGGTGACGCCGGCGCCGATCGTGATTACGCCCCTGTCATGTGACAGGCCCTGCAGGCCCTCGATGTTGGCGATGAAGACGACGGGCGCGATCTTGCGCATATGCTTGGTGACCCAGAGGCCGACATCGGTCGAGCCGGCGACCACGGTCGCTGTCGGCTCTGCTTCGAGCACGGCGGCGAGATCGTCGACAGTTGCCGGGATGACGAAGCGGTCCTTGCCTTCCCCGACCTCGACGCGTACGCCGTCACGGAAGGCTTCGAGCCGTGCGGTGATCGCCTTGCGCTCGACCAGCAGCGGATCCTTGGCGACCTTGCCATAGTCGGAAATGGCGCGTGCTGCGCGCATGATCGCCTCGTAGCCGGTGCAGCGGCAGAGATTGCCCTGCAGCGACTTCTCGATCTCGGCGTCGGAAGGCTCCGGCGATTTCATCCACAGGCCATAGAGCGACATGACGAAGCCAGGCGTGCAGAACCCGCATTGCGAGCCGTGGAAATCGACCATCGCCTGCTGAACGGGGTGCAGCCGGTCGCCGCCGCCGGCGAGATGTTCGACAGTCACGACATGGCAGCCGTCGAGCGAGCCCATGAAGCGAATGCAGGCATTGACGCTTTCATAGGTGAGCTTGCCGCCGGAGAGCCGGCCGACCAGCACCGTGCAGGCGCCGCAGTCGCCTTCGGCGCAGCCCTCCTTGGTGCCGCGCAGCGAACGCTGCAGGCGGAGATAGTCGAGCAGTGTAGCGTCTGGAGCGACATCGGAAAGCTTGATGTCCTCGCCATTGAGGATGAAGCGGATGTGATTGCGTGTCTTGACCATCGTCATGGCTCAACTGCCCCGATAGGTGGAATAGCCGAAGGGGGAAATCAGCAGCGGCACATGATAATGCGTCGGCTCGGCCATGCCAAAGCGGATCGGCACGATGTCGAGGAAAGCCGGCTTCGGCAGCTCGGTGCCCAGGCCACGGAGATAATCGCCGGCAGCGAAGATCAACTCGTACTCCCCGGCCCGGAACTCGTCGCCGGCCAGAAGCGGCGCATCGCAGCGTCCGTCGGAATTGGTCGCGACCGTCTTCAGCAGCGTGCGTGCGTCGCCGTCGATCCGGAACAGCGAAACCACCAGGCCTTCGGCAGGCTTTCCGGTCGCAGTATCAAGGACATGGGTTGTGAGGCGTCCGCCTTCGGCCTTTGTCATTCGCTCTCCCTATTGGCGCTGAACGCCATCGTCATGGATTTTGCGCCATTTAAGGCCATTGCATAAGGTGCGGTCGAGCAGAGCACTACAAAAAGACTTTCAAAATTTTTCGAGGGAATGTCTGACGCACCTTTCGTTATTCTGCTCAAGTGCCCGGCAAGAATCCGGTTTTGAGGGAACATGCGTTACGTAAGAGATATGCGCGGCTACGGCGCAAACCCACCCCACCCGCAATGGCCTGGCGACGCGAATGTTTGCGTGCAGTTCGTGGTCAACTACGAAGAGGGCGGCGAAAACAACATCCTGCATGGCGACGCCGCTTCGGAAGCGTTCCTGTCGGAGGTGGTCGGCGCGGCACAATGGCCGGGCAAGCGCCACTGGAACATGGAATCGATCTACGAATACGGTGCCCGCGCCGGCTTCTGGCGGCTCCACCGCATATTCACCGAAGCCAATGTTCCTGTCACCGTCTATGGCGTGGCGACAGCCCTTGCACGTTCGCCCGACCATGTCGCGGCGATGCAGGATGCCGACTGGGAAATTGCCTCTCACGGCCTGCGCTGGATCGACTACCGCGATCATGCGGAAGCCGACGAACGCGCCGACCTGATCGAAGCTATACGCCTGCACACCGAAGTGGTCGGCGAACGCCCCAAGGGCCTCTATCTCGGCCGCACCTCGGTCTATTCGGTGCGGCTCGCCGCTGCCGAAGGCGGCTTCGAGTGGATTTCCGACACCTATGACGACGAGCTGCCCTACTGGCTCGACCATGACGGCCACGGCAACGCGATTTCACCGCAACTGGTCATCCCCTACACGCTCGACGCCAACGACATGCGTTTTGCCACAGCCCAAGGCTTCAATTCGGGCGACCAGTTCTACGCCTATCTCAAGGACAGCTTCGACACGCTCTATCGCGAGGGTGCCGCTGGCCGACCGCGCATGATGAGTATCGGTCTGCACTGCCGCCTCGTCGGCCGCCCCGGCCGCGCCGAGGCGCTGCGCCGTTTCATCGAATATGTACAGGGTCACGACAAGGTCTGGCTGGCCCGCCGCCAGGACATCGCCCAGCACTGGCGCGACACCCACCCCTACCAGCCACAGGCGCTGCGTCCCTCGCGCATGGGCCGCGATGAGTTCGTCCAGCGCTTCGGCTCGATCTTCGAGCATTCGCCCTGGATCGCCGAGCGCGCTTTCGAATTCGAGCTCGGTCCGGCGCACGACAGCGCCGGCGGCCTGCACAACGCACTCTCCCGCGCCTTCCGCTCGGCGAGTGAGTCGGAGCGGCTCGGTGTTTTGACCGCCCACCCCGACCTTGCCGGCAAGTTGGCCCAGGCCAAGCGCCTGACCGAGGAGTCGACGAAGGAGCAGGCCTCCGCCGGTCTCGACGCGCTGACCGACGCCGAGCGCGCCCGCTTCACCGAGCTCAACACCACCTATGTCGAGAAGTTCGGCTTCCCCTTCATCATCGCCGTGCGCGACAATGACAAGGCAAGCATCCTCAAGGCATTCGAGACCCGCATCGCCAACAACCGCGACCAGGAATTCCTGACTGCCTGCAAGCAGGTGGAACGTATCGCCTGGTATCGACTTCACGACCTCCTTCCCCGCTGAGACCCCCGTCAGAAACCATGACAAAACGCTCCTACTACGCGCCGAAAGGCGGCCTGCCTCCCCAGACGGATCTGATCACCGATCGCGCCGTCTTCACCGAAGCCTATGCAGTGATCCCGAAGCGCGAGTTTTCGGACATCGTCACCAGCTTCCTGCCGCACTGGGACAAGGCGCGCGCGTGGGTGATCGCCCGCCCGCTGTCGGGCTTCGCCGAGACCTTCTCGCAATACATCATGGAAGTGCAGCCTGGTGGCGGCAGCGATAGGCCGGAGCCGGACGCGGGCGCCGAGGGCGTGTTCTTCGTCGTCGAAGGCGAAGTGACGGTCACGATTGCGGGCAAGAGCCATGTGCTGACGCCGGGCGGCTATGCCTATTTGCCGCCGGCGAGCGAGTGGACGATGCGTAACACCGGTTCGGAAACCACGCGGTTCCACTGGATCCGCAAAGCCTATGAGTATGTCGACGGCCTCGACACGCCCGATCCACTGTTCCTCAACGAAAACGACATCGCGCCCAACCCGATGCCCGACACCAACGGCGCCTGGGCGACCACACGCTTCGTCGACCCCAACGACCTGCGCCACGACATGCATGTCACTGTGGTCACCTTCGAGCCGGGCGGCATCATTCCCTTCCCCGAAACCCATGTCATGGAGCACGGCCTCTACGTGCTCGAGGGCAAGGCGGTCTACCGGCTGAACAACGACTGGGTCGAGGTCGAGGCCGGCGACTTCATGTGGCTGCGCGCCTTCTGTCCGCAAGCCTGTTATGCCGGTGGCCCTGGCAAGTTCCGCTACCTGCTCTACAAGGACGTCAACCGCCACATGCAGCTCGGCGCCTTTAACGCCACGCGCCGCCGCTAAGGACCAAAGCCATGTCGGGTGAGATGAAGCGGATCGTCGCCAAGCCGCTGACGCGGGAGAACTTCGCCGAGTTCGGCGAGGTGATCGACACCAACTGCGACACACACTACCCGATCAATTCAGGCAAATGCGAGCGCTACCATGCGCTCGCCCGCGCCGAGGCCGCCGGTCCGGACGGCCACGTCATCATCAACATCTTCAAGGGAACGCCCTACGCATTTCCCTTGAAGCTTTCCATGGTCGAGCGCCACCCGTTCGGCAGCCAGGCGTTCATCCCGCTCACCCCGCGCCCCTACCTCGTCGTCGTCTGCCACGACGTCGGCGACGGCCCGGGTGAGCCGCACGCCTTCATCACCGCACCCGGCCAGGGCGTCAACTATCCCAGCAATCTCTGGCACGGCGTGCTGACGCCGATCGGTGAAAGCCAGGACTTCGTCGTCGTCGACCGCGGCGGCACGGGCCCCAATCTCGAAGAGTTCCATTTCTCACACCCTTACGAAATCACCCTTCCGGAAGGCTTCTGACACATGGCCGAACTCTCCCTCATCGAACGCCTCTTCGACGTCATCGAATACGACATCGTGCCCAAGACCGCCGAAGGCGTGACGAAGGGCAACAAGCTGTTCGGCGCGGCACTGCTTGCCAAGGACGATCGCTCGCTCATCCTCGCCGAGACCAACAACGAACTCGAGAATCCCCTCTGGCATGGCGAGATGCATTGCCTGAAGCGCTTCTACGAGATGCCCAAGGCAACCCGCCCCGAGACCAAGGATCTGATCTTCCTGTCGACCCACGAACCCTGCTCGCTGTGCCTGTCGGCCATCACCTGGGCAGGCTTCGACAATTTCTACTATCTCTTCAGCCACGAGGATTCGCGCGACAGCTTCGCCATCCCGCATGACCTCAAGATCCTGAAAGAGGTCTTCACCCTGGAACCAGGCGGCTACAACGCCGAAAACGCCTACTGGAAGAGCTTTTCGCTGCGCAAGCTGGTGCGCGAGCTACCCGAGGCCGACCGCAAGCGGCTGGAGGAGCGCGTCGCAACAATCTCCAAGCGCTACGACGAGATGTCGGAGACCTACCAGGAGAGCAAGGCCGACAACGACATCCCGCTGAACTGACGCGGACAGGCCAGAGACATCCGCTCTCTGGCTCATGCAACACCCCTTGCGTTTGGCACCCTGCCGAGTGCATGACCCCGAAAATCGAGGTCGATTTTCGGCCAAGGATCATGCACAGACTTAAGCGCTACAGCGTTCCTTTGCGCGTCGCAGAACGCGCGGCGCCGTAGCGACGTCGCAGGGAGCCAAGCATGAAGACCATCACCGAATTTCCGCGCGACATCGTCGAGTTTCCCGACATGGGCATCGTCATGCCCGACGGTGTCAGGCTGTCGGCGCGGGTGTGGATGCCGGCCGATGCCGACCAGGACCCGGTGCCCGCCATCCTCGAGCACCTGCCCTACCGCAAGCGCGACGGCACGACGACGCGTGATTGCCTGACCCATCCCTATTTCGCCGGCCACGGCTATGCCTCGATCCGCGTCGACATGCGCGGCAACGGCGATTCCGAAGGCTTGATGGACGACGAATACTCCGACCAGGAGTGGCAGGACGCCTGCGACGTCATCGCCTGGGCAGCAAGCCAGCCCTGGTGCAACGGCAAGGTCGGGATGATGGGCATCTCCTGGGGCGGCTTCAACGGCCTGCAGGTGGCGGCCCTCCAGCCCAAGGCGCTGAAGGCGATCATCACGCTGTGCTCGACCGACGATCGCTACGCCGACGACATCCACTACAAGGGCGGCCTGCTGTTGAACGAGAACATGGGCTGGGGCGCAACCATGCTGTCCTACTCCTCCAGGCCGCCGGATCCGGCGCTGGTCGGTGAAAAGTGGCGCGATATGTGGCTAGACCGGCTGGAGCATGAGCCCTTCCTGCCCGCACACTGGCTGAACCACCAACGTCGCGACGCCTACTGGAAGCGCGGCTCGGTCAACGAGGACTACTCGGCCATCAAGGCCGCCGTGCTCGCCATCGGCGGCTGGGGCGACTCCTACAAGAACACCGTCTCGCGCCTGGTCAGCAACCTCAAGGCGCCGGTCAAGGGCATCGCCGGGCCATGGGTGCACAAATATCCGCATTTCGCCGTGCCGAAGCCGGCCATCGGCTTCCTGCAAGAGGCTTTGCGCTGGTGGGACCACTGGTTGAAGGGCAGGGAGACCGGCGTCGAAGACGATCCGGCGATGCGGCTCTACCTCATGGAGTCCGAGCCACCGCGCGAGTGGTATCTGGAGCGCCAGGGCCGCTGGATCGCCGAGCGGCAATGGCCTTCGCCAGAGATCGCGACCAGGACCCTGGCGCTCGGCACCAACGGCATGTTGGCCGAGGGCGTCGAGCTGGAGGCGCCGGTGTCGATCAACTCGCCGCAGGATTGCGGCATGGATGGTGGCGAATACTGCGCCATCTGGCTCGGGCCGGAACTGCCGGGAGACCAGCGCGCCGACGACGCCAAGTCGGCCTGCTTCGACGGTGCCGCACTCGAGGCACCGCTCGACATCGTCGGCAGCCCGGTCATCCGGCTGAAGCTAGCCGCCGACCGCCGGCGTGCGATGGTGGCGGTGCGCCTGTGCGACGTCCAGCCCGACGGTGCCTCGACGCGTGTCACCTATGGCGTGCTCAACCTCTGCCAGCGCAACAGCCATGAGTTCCCCGAGGACGTGGTGTCAGGCGAGACGATGGAGATCGCATTCAAGCTCGACGACATCGCCTACCGCGTCGCTGCAGGTAACCGGCTGCGCGTCTCCATATCCTCGACCTACTGGCCGCTGGTCTGGCCATCGCCGGAAGAGGTGACGCTGACGATCCACGGTGGCGCGATCGAGCTGCCGGTGCGGGCCTCGGGCAAAGGCGACGAATGGACGTTCCAGGAACCGGAGGGCGCCACCCCCTGGCAGATCGAAACACTGCGCGAGGACAGCCACCTCCGCAAGGTCGAACGCGCGGACGGCAAGGTCACTCTTCGCATCGTCGACGACTTCGGCGAGACCCGCGATCTCGACCATGGACTGGCGGTCGGTGAGGTCGCCCGCGAGTCCTGGAGCATCGATCCTGCCGACCCTCTCGCGGCCCATGGCGAGACCCATTGGGCCCAGACGCTGAAACGCGACAATTGGTCGGTCAGGACCGAAACCTTCACCACCATGCGTTCGGACGGTGAGAATTTCCATCTCACCGGCCGCATCGAGGCCTATGAAGGCGAGATTCTGGTTTTCGAGCGCAATCTCAGCGAGATCGTCGCTCGCGACCACATCTGACGTTCAGAACGACTGTTCCGAATGCGACATGGCGAATGCGCCACTCGATGTCGCATTCGGCCTTGCCGATGCCCTTACGTTACGGTCAATATTGCCACCAGAAGTCGAGCAATAACGACCGCCAGAGTGAGGAGCCTTTCCAATGTCAAATGAACTGGAATATCTGAGCCGCCGAGTCGCTGCGGGCAAATTGAACCGTCGCGATTTCCTGGGCCGCGCCGCGGCCTTGGGCGTCACGGCAACCTTCGCCAACTCGTTGCTGGCCAGCGCCGCCAAGGCCGAAGGTCCTGTGAAAGGCGGCATCCTGCGCGCCGGCATGCAGGGTGGTGCGGCCACCGACAGCCTCGACCCGGCATCCTGGTCGAGCCAGGTGCCTTATTTCTTCGGCCGCCAGTGGGGCGAGCAGCTGGTGCAGATCTCGCCCGAGGGCGAGCCCAAGCCGGCGCTGGCCGAGGAATGGGGCGCGTCCGACGACGCCAAGACCTGGACCTTCAAGATCCGCAAGGGCGTGCAGTTCCACAACGGCCAGGAGATGACGCCGGCTGACGTCGTGGCCACCATCGAACGCCACTCCGACGAGAAGGCGAAGTCCGGCGCGCTCGGCCTGATGGGCGGTATCGCCTCGGTCAAGGCCGACGGCCAGAACGTCATCTTCGAACTGAAGGACGCCAACGCCGACCTGCCCTTCCTGCTCGACGACTACCATTTGATGATCCAGCCCAATGGCGGCAAGGACAAGCCCGACGCCGGCATCGGCACCGGCCCCTACAAGATCACCGTCAACGAGGCCGGCGTGCGCCTCGGCGGCGAGAAGTTCGCCAACTACTGGCGCGACGACCGCGGCTTTGCCGACCAGATCGAGATCATCGTCATCAACGATGCCACGGCTCGCACCTCTGCATTGCAGGGTGGCCAGGTCGACATCATCAACCGCGTCGAGCCGAAGATCGTCGAGCTGATCAAGCGCGTACCGGGCGTTGTCATCCGCAATGTCGCCGGCCGTGGCCACTACGTCTTCATCGCTCATTGCAACACCGCGCCCTTCGACAACAACGACCTCCGGCTGGCGCTGAAATACGCGCTCGACCGCGAGGAGATGCTGCAGAAGATCCTGATGGGCTACGGCTCGGTCGGCAACGACACGCCGATCAACAAGGCCTATCCGCTGTTCACCGAAATGGAGCAGCGCAAGTTCGATCCCGACAAGGCCGCCTTCCACTACAAGAAGTCGGGCCATTCCGGCTCGGTGCTGCTGCGCACCTCCGACGTCGCCTTCCCAGGTGCTGTCGACGCCGCCCAACTCTACCAGCAGAGCGCCGCCAAGGCCGGCATCACGCTCGAGGTCAAGCGCGAGCCCGGCGACGGCTACTGGTCGGAAGTCTGGAACAAGCAGCCCTTCTCGGCCTCCTACTGGGGCGGACGCCCGACGCAGGATCAGATGTACTCGACCGCCTATTATTCGAAGGCCGAGTGGAACGACACGCGCTTCCAGCGCGAGGACTTCGACAAGATGCTGTTTGCCGCGCGTTCGGAACTCGATCCGGAGAAGCGCAAGAAGATCTATGCCGACATGGGCCAGATCGTGCGCGACGAAGGCGGCGTCATCACGCCGATGTTCAACGACTTCATCGACGCCACCAGCGCCAAAGTCGGCGGCTGGGTCGATGACGGCAACCAGGAGATGATGGGCGGCTACGCACTGTCCAAGTGCTGGCTCAACGCCTGATAGGGCATTGAGCGCATGTCCAATCCGATCCTGAAACTGATCGCCCAGCGCATTGCGCTGGGCCTTCTCTTGCTTCTGGCCGTTTCGGTCCTGATCTTCGCCGGCACCCAGATCCTGCCCGGCGACGTCGCCCAATCCATTCTCGGCCAGTCGGCCACACCGCAGGCGCTCGCCAATCTGCGCGAGGAACTCGGCCTCAACGCGCCCGCCTATGTCAGGTATTTCCGCTGGCTCGGCGGCGTCTTGACCGGAGACCTCGGCACCGCCCTCTCGAGCCGGCAGGACATTGCCACCGCCATTGGCGGCCGGCTGTGGAATACGCTGTTCCTCGCCTTCTGGGCGGCGATCGTGTCGATCCCGCTGGCCATCATCCTCGGCCTGCTTGCCGTGCGCTACCGCAACGGCTGGATCGACAAGACCATTTCCGGCCTGGCGCTGGCCTCGACCTCGTTGCCGGAGTTTTTCGTCGGCTACCTGCTCGTCTACTTCTTCGCCGTGAAGTGGCAGATCTTCCCCGGCATCTCCACCGTCTATGACGGCATGCCGTTCCTTGAGCGCATGAAGGCCATCGCCCTGCCGGCGACCGCACTCACGCTGGTGGTGCTCGCCCACATGATGCGCATGACGCGGGCGGCTATCCTCAACGTCATGCAGTCGGCTTATATCGAGACCGCCGAGCTCAAGGGCCTGTCGCCCTTCGAGATCATCCGCAAGCACGCCTTCCCCAATGCGATTGCGCCGGTCATCAACGTCGTGATGCTCAACCTCGCCTTCCTCATCGTCGGCGTCGTCGTCATCGAGGTGATCTTCGTCTATCCCGGCATGGGGCAATACCTGGTCGACCATGTCGCCAAGCGCGACGTGCCGGTGGTGCAGGCAGTCGGGCTGATCTTCGCTGCCGTCTATATCGGCCTCAACATCATCGCCGACATTGCCGCCATCGTGGCCAATCCGCGCCTCAGGCATCCGAAGTGAGGGGCGCACCATGCTTGACCTGAAACGTATTCCCCTTGGCGCCGCGATCGGGCTGGTGCTGACCGCACTGTTCCTGATTGCGGCGATCTTCGCGCCGCTGATCGCACCTTACGGCCTGGGCGAGATCGTCGGCGACGTCTGGGCCCCGATGTCGTCGCAGTTCCTGCTCGGCACCGACAATCTTGGCCGCGACCTGCTCTCGCGCATGATCTTCGGCGCGCGCACGACGATCTTCATCGCCGTGATGGCGACGGCGTTGTCGTTTTCGCTGGGCGCGATCCTCGGCTTCACCGCGGCCGTCGTCGGCGGCTGGTTCGACACGGGCATGTCGCGCTTCGTCGATCTGTTGATGGCAATTCCGACGCTGATCTTCGCGCTCGTCGTGCTGTCGGTGCTGCCATCGACATTGGTGACGCTGATCCTGGTCATGGGCATCCTCGACGCCACCCGTGTCTACCGCCTGTCGCGGGCGGTGGCCGTCGACATCAACGTCATGGATTTCGTCGAGGCAGCCAAGCTGCGCGGCGAAGGCAAGGGCTGGATCATTTTCCGCGAGATATTGCCCAACGCGCTGTCACCGCTGATTTCCGAACTCGGTCTGCGCTTCATCTATGCCGTGTTGTTCCTGTCGGCACTGTCCTTCCTCGGCCTCGGCGTGCAGCCGCCGGATGCCGACTGGGGTGGCATGGTCAAGGAAAACAAGGACGGCATCGTCTTTGGCATCCCGGCAGCTCTGATACCGGCCGCCGCGATCGCAGCGCTTGCCATCTCGGTCAATCTCGTCGCCGACTGGGTGCTCAACCGCACCACCGATCTCAAGGGAGGACGCGGCAATGGCTAAGGCACCTGCGAACGGCTCTGGCCCACTGCTCGACATCCGCGACCTCAGGATCGAGGCCAAGGTCTATCCGCCTGGCGAAGCGCCACGCACCATCACGCTGGTGCACGACGTGTCGCTGACGCTCGAAAAGGGCAAGGTGCTCGGCCTGATCGGCGAATCCGGCGCCGGCAAGTCGACGATCGGCTTGTCGTCCATGGCTTATGGCCGCGGCGGCGTGAAGATCACCGGCGGCGAGATCATCCTCAACGGCCGCGACATCCGAAAGGGCGGCACGCAAGGCATCCGCGCTTTGCGCGGGCGCGAGGTCTGTTATGTCGCGCAGTCGGCGGCGGCGGCCTTCAACCCGGCGCATCGCCTGATGGACCAGGTGATCGAAGCCTCGATCCTGCACGGTGTGTCGAGCCGAGCAGAGGCCGAGCGGCGCGCGGTTGCGCTGTTCAAGAAGCTCAGCCTTCCCGATCCGGAAAACATCGGCAAGCGCTTCCCCCACCAGGTCTCGGGCGGCCAGTTGCAGCGCGTCATGACCGCCATGGCGCTGTGCTCTGAGCCTGACCTGATCGTCTTCGACGAGCCAACGACGGCGCTCGACGTCACCACCCAGATCGACGTGCTTGCCGCCATCAAGGAGGCGATCCGCGACACCGGTGTCGCCGCCCTCTACATCAGCCACGACCTTGCCGTCGTCGCCCAGGTCTCGGACGAGATCATGGTGCTGCGCCACGGCAAGCTGGTCGAATGGGGCGGCACGCAGCAGATCATCAAGGAGCCGCGCCAGGAATACACCTCGGCGCTGGTCTCGGTGCACGAGATCGCGCACGAGGAAAAGAAGCCGGGCGCTTCCCCCTTCCTGTCGGTCAGGAACGTGACGGCCGCCTATGGCGGCGGCAAGATCAAGGTGCTGAAGAACGTCTCGGTCGACATCCTGCCCGGCCAGACGCTCGCCGTCGTCGGCGAATCCGGCTCTGGCAAGTCGACCCTGGCGCGCGCCATAACAGGCCTTTTGCCGCCCGAGGAAGGCAGCATCACCTTTGCCGGGCGCGCACTCGGCAACCGTCTCGCCGACCGCAGCCGCGACGACCTGCGCGAGTTGCAGATGATCTACCAGATGGCCGACGTGGCGATGAACCCACGCCAAACCGTGGGCACCATCATAGGCCGTCCGCTGGAGTTCTATTTCGGCATGGGCGGCAAGGAGCGTGATGCCAAGGTCGCCGAACTGCTCGACAAGATCGAGATGGGGCGCGGTTTCATCGATCGCTACCCGGCCGAGCTCTCCGGCGGCCAGAAACAACGCGTCTGTATCGCCCGTGCGCTTGCCGCCAAACCGAGACTGATCATCTGCGACGAGGTGACGAGCGCCCTCGACCCGCTGGTCGCCAACGGCATCCTCAAGCTGCTGCTCGGGCTACAGGCCGAGGAAGGCGTCGCCTATCTGTTCATCACCCACGATCTGGCGACGGTGAAGTCGATCGCCGACTCCATCGCCGTCATGTATCGCGGCGAAGTGGTCCGCTACGGGCCGAAATCCGAAGTGCTGAAGCCGCCCTTCGACGCCTACACCGACCTGCTGCTGTCGTCGGTGCCGGAGATGGAGATCGGCTGGCTGGAAAAGGCGATCGGCGGACGCAGGATGGCAAGCGCTGGGAATTGAAGCGGAGGCCCTTCCCTCTCCCCGTTCACGGGGAGAGGGTGGCCGCGCAGCGGTTGGGTGAAGGGCAGCTCCACGTTTGAGGAAGTGGCGCCGCCCCTCATCCGTCTGCCGGTACCTTCTCCCCGTGAACGGGGAGAAGGAAGCCAATCACCATACCCACTCACCGCGCCCCAGCGCCGCCACAGCATCGACGATGCGCGTGAAACTTGCCCGGGCGCGGCCGACGGTGTGGCGAGCGCGCAGATAGCCGTGCACCAATCCCGGCTCCTCGTGCCGGAAGGCCTTGCCGCCAGCGGCAACAATGCGTTCGCCATAGGCCTCACCATCAGACGACAGCGGGTCGCATTCGGCCGTGACGACGACTGTCGGCGGCAAATTGGCGAAGTCGGCGTCGGCCAGCGGCGACAGGGTGATGTCGCCGGTGCGGTCCTCGCCACCGGTGCGGATGTCCTTGTAGAATTCGAGGTCGCGCATGGTCAGCATCGGCGCCTCGGCGTGAACGACGTAGGAACCGCGTACGCGATCGCCGCCAAGGCCCGGGTAGACCAACACTTGCCCGACCGGACGACGCTTGTGGCCGCGCGTCGCGTGGCTGACGGCGGCGGCAATGTTGCCGCCGGCGCTGTCGCCGGCGAGCACGATTGGCTGGCTGCATTTGGCCGTAGCCCATTCGAAGGCGGCCATGGCGTCATCGAAAGCAGCCGGATGCCGGTGCTCGGGCGCCAGCCGGTAGTCGACCGACACGACGTCGTAGCCGGTGCGGCCACACAGCTCGGCACAGACATCGTCATGGCTGTCGAGCCCACCGAGGATGAAGCCGCCGCCATGGAAATAGAGCACCACCGCTTCCGGCGCCTTGCCGGCCAGGCGGTAGATGCGGATAGGCACGTCGTGAGCTGGCGCCGTGATTGCCGTCGTCTCGGCCGACACGCCCTCGGGATAGCCGGCGAAGAATTCCCGGCACATGCGATCGTAGATCTCACGCTGCTGGACAATGGTGTAGTCGATGGTATCGGGCGGATAACAGGCGTTGGTGCGCTCGATGAAGGCCCAGGTCTCGGCATCGATGAGTTTGCTGTAATCGGTCATTGGCGCAGGCTCCGGTAGCACTCCTGCGCGCGCCTCGTGGGGGCATGACGGAACTCGACCATGACGTTAGGCTTCCCTACTTCCCCTTCCACACCGGATCGCGCTTCTCCGCAAACGCCTTGAAGCCTTCGAGATTGTCCTCCGAGGCGTAGAGTTCGTCGACCGTTCGGAATTGCCGCTTGGTGATGCGGTTCATCGTTTCCTGGAAGCAGGTGCCCTCGGCCGCGCGCGCCACCTCCTTGATGGCGGCGAAGACCAGCGGCGGACCGCCGGCGAGCAGGCGGGCGATCTCCCAGACACGATCCTCGAGCCTGTCGGCCGGCAGCACCTCGTTGACCATGCCCCAGCGATGCGCCTCAGCGACGTCCATCCAGCGGCCGGTGAGCAGAAGGTCCATCGCCACGTGGTAGGGAATGCGCTTGGGCAGCTTGATGGTCGCGGCGTCGGCAAGCGTGCCCGCGCGGATCTCGGGCAGTGCGAAGCTCGAATGCTCGGAGGCGTAGATCAGGTCGCAGGACAGCGCCAGTTCGAAGCCGCCGCCCACCGCCATGCCGTTGACGCAGGCAATCACCGGCTTGTTGAGGTCACGCAGTTCCTGCAGCCCGCCGAAGCCGCCGACGCCGTAGTCGCCGTCGACCGCATCGCCACTGGCGGCGGCCTTCAGGTCCCACCCGGCCGAGAAGAATTTTTCCCCCGCCGTCCTGACGATGGCGACGCGCAGGCCGTCATCGTCGCGAAAGGTCTTGAAGGTCTCGCCCAGCAGCCGTGACGTCGCGAGATCGATGGCATTGGCCTTGGGCCGGTCGAGCGTAACTTCGAGGATCGCACCCTCGCGACGGGTTTTCACGACATCGGACATTTTTTCTCTCCCTCTAGGCCGTCACCAGCAGCGCATCCGCAATCCAGGCGCCCTGCCCTTCACCACAGACGATCAGCGGATTGATATCGAGTTCCTCGATTGCATCGCCATGATGGGACACGAAGCCTGATATGGCCATGATCGCATCGATTGCGGCACCGACATCCGCCCTGGCGCGGCCGCGATAGCCTTGGAGCAACGGGGACATCTTCAGCCCCGTGAGCGCCGCTGCAACCTCGCCGCGCGAGGCGGGCAAAAGCAGCGTGGCACTGTCTTTCATCAGCTCGACCAGTACACCGCCGCTGCCGATGGTCATGACGGGCCCGAACAGCGGATCGCTGGTGACACCGACGATCAGCTCGGCCACACCGCCCAAGACCATCTTTTCGACATAGAGGCCGGAGCCGAGCAGCAAAAGGGCTGCAGCCGCCGCGTGGACCTCCTCGCCGGTCCGCAGGTTGAGCCTGACGGCACCGAGTTCGCTCTTGTGGGTCACGCCGAGCGCCTTGAGCGCAACCGGATAGCCCAGCGACTCCGCAGCCGCTATGGCCTCCGCAACGCTTGCCGCGCGACGACCGCTCGGCACGGCCAGGCCGGCGTCGCGCAGTAGGAACTTGGCAGCGGCTTCGTCAAATATCGCCTTGGCGTCGCCCCTTTCTAGCCTTTGGCCGGAGCGGGATGCATCAGCACCACGCCCTACCGCCGCAGCAACCGGCCTACGCCACGCCTCGCCGACAAACGCGGCAGCCTCTGCCGCGTCCATCGCCTCCGCTATGCCCTGCAACGGCACGATGCCGCGCGCAAACAGGTCGGCGGCGTGCTCCTCGGTCAGGTTCTCCGACATCGACGCCACCACCGCGCCAGACGCGCCATTGGCTTTCAGCGCCGCCTCGAAGGCGCGCACCGTCGGCCACCAGTCGGCATCCGAGCAACGGTCGTTACGCGGGAAGTCGAGCACCAGCATGTTGAGGTCGAAGCTATCAGATGCCATGGCGGTGAAAGTGGCCGTCATCGCCGATTCGTCGTTCCAGATGAAGGTGTGGTAGTCGAGCGGATTGGCGACCGCCACAAAAGCGCCGAGCGTCGATTTTATCCGCGCATAGTGGTCAGGCTTAAGCGCCGGGAAACGCACCCGCCGGCCCTCGGCACTGTCGGCCATGACGGAGGCCTCGCCACCCGAACAACTCATCGACGACAGCGTGAAGCCGGGCAGTGGTCCCAAGGCATGCAGCAGTTTCAGCGTTTCGAGCAGTGACGGGATGGTATCGACACGGGCGATGCCCAGCCGTTTGAGGAAGGCATCCGACGCGGTGTCGGAGCCGGCGAGCGACGCGGTGTGCGATATCGTCGCCTTGCGCGCCTGCTCGGAGCGGCCAACCTTCATGGCGACGATCGGCTTGTTCAGTTCACGTGCGCGCACAGCCAGCCGCTCGAAGCCGTCGACCGTGTCGAAACCCTCGATGTGCAGGCCGAGGCACGACACGCGCTCGTCCTCGATCAGGCCCAACGCCATCTCGGAGAGGCCGGTCTGCGCCTGGTTGCCGGCCGTCATCAGGAAGGCTACCGGCAAGCCTCGCTTCTGCATGGTCAGGTTGCAGGCGATGTTGGACGATTGCGTGATGATGGCAACGCCGCGCCCCTCAGGCGCGAGCCTCTGGCCACCGTGCTGGTCGGGCCACAACAGTGCGCCGTCGGCATAGTTGATCAGGCCATAGCAATTGGGTCCGATGACGGGCATCGCACCGGCGGCCGTTACCAGCTCGGTCTGCAGCCGCTCACCATCGGCATCGTCGTTGCCTGCCTCGAGGAAGCCCGAGGCAAAGCAGATCGCCCCGCCCGCGCCACGCGCGGCGAGTTGCGCGATCACCTCGATGGTCAGGAAGCGGTTGACGCCAACGAAGGCGGCGTCGGGCGCCGCCGGCAGCTCTGCCACCGAGCGAAAGGTTTTGATGCCCTCGACCTCACCCTTTGTCGGATGCACCGGCCAGATGTCGCCGGCAAAGCCCATCTTCAGGCACTGCTTGACCACGGCGGCGGCTTGCGAGCCGCCGAAAACGGCAATCGACTTCGGTCGCAGCAAACGCTCGAGCCGCGTTCGCCCTGCTGGCTTCGGGGTGGAGGTGGTCAAAGTCGAGCTACTCATTTCCACCCCCACCCGGCCCTGCGGGCCACCTTGCCCCGAAGAGCAAGGTCAAACTTTTTTGCCGCCTGCGCAGCCCCGAGATCATCCGCCCACCGCCCTGAGCAGCGCGCGGGAGATGATGTGGCGCTGGATCTCCGAAGTGCCTTCCCAGATGCGCTCGACGCGGGCGTCGCGCCAGATGCGCTCCAGCGGCAGGTCGTCCATAAGGCCCATGCCGCCGTGGATCTGGATCGCTTCATCGGCGACGAATGCCAGCATCTCGGTAGCCTTGAGCTTGGCCATCGCCATGTCCTGGTCGGTGACCGTGCCCTGGTCGTATTTCCAGCCTGCCTCCATCACCATCAGCTCGGCAGCCTTGAGCTCGGTCGCCATGTCGGCCAGCTTGAACGACACGCCCTGGAACTTGCCGATCTGCTGGCCGAACTGCTGGCGCTGGGCGGCGTATTCGACGGCATGGTTCAATGCGCGTTCGGCGCGGCCGAGGCAGGTGGCGCCGACCTGCAGGCGCGTTGCGCCCAGCCAGCTGTTGGCGACTTCAAAACCCTTGTGCACCTCGCCAAGGACCTGGCTCGCCGGCAGGCGGCAGTCGTCGAACTCCAGCACCGAATTGGTGTAGCCGCGATGCGAGACGTTGCGATAGCCGTCGCGCACGGTGAAGCCAGGCGTGCCCTTGTCGACGAAGAACGCGGTGATCTTCTTGCGTTTTCCACGCGGACTGTCCTCTTCGCCCGAGGCCATGAAGACGATGGCGAAATCGGCAATGTCGGCGTGGGAGATGAAATGCTTGGTGCCGTTGAGCACCCAGTCGCTGCCATCCTGGACGGCAGTCGCTCTCATGCCGCGCAGGTCGGAACCCGCACCCGGCTCGGTCATGGCTAGACAGTCCGACTTCTCGCCGCGGATGCAAGGGAAAAGATACTTCTCGCGCTGCTCCGACGTGCCGGCGAGCAGGATGTTGGACGGGCGCGCCACGCAGGTCCAGTGCAACGCATAGTTGGCGCGGCCGAGCTCCTTTTCGTAAAGCAGCCAGGTCAGCGTATCGAGCCCGGCACCGCCGACATCCGCCGGCATGTTGGCAGCATAAAGCCCAGCCGTGATCGCCTTTGCCTTGATGTCCTCGATCAGCTCGCGCCTGAGATGACCCGTGCGCTCGACCTCCTGCTCATGCGGATAGAGCTCGTTCTCGACGAAGGCACGCGTCGTGTCGACGATGAGTTGCTGTTCCTCGGACAGACCGAAATGCATGGCTTAGCCCTTCTTCTTGGCCGGAGCCTTTTTCAGAGCCTTCTTAGCCGGCTTGCTCGCCTTGGCCTTTTCGGCGGCCTTCGAGACCTTCGGCTTGGCCTGGGCGGCGAGCTGTTTGGTGTAGTCCTTGTAGAGCGCGCCGGCGCCCCAGCCCTTGCCCTTGTTCTGCTTCGACAGCGCATCCATGATCGCGACAAGATTGTCGTCGCGGATCTTCTCCAGCTCGCGGATCGACCACTTGCTTGATTGGTCGTCGGACTGGCCGGCGATCAGGTCGACGAGTTCGTCGTTGAACTCCGGCACATCCATCAGCTTGGTCCACGGCCACTGCAGGCAGGGCCCGAACTGGGCCATGAAGTGGCGCATGCCCGCTTCGCCGCCGGCAATGCGATAGACCTGGAACATGCCCATCTGGGCCCAGCGCAGGCCGAACCCGTAGCGCATGATGTCGTCGAGTTCCTCGACCGAGCAGATTCCGTCCTTGATCAGCCACAGCGCCTCGCGCCAGGCCGCTTCGAGCAGGCGGTCGCCGACAAAGGCCTCGATCTCCTTGCGGATGACAACCGGCTTCATGCCGATCGAAGCATAGATCTCCTTGGCGACCTCGATGGCCTCGGGGAACGTCTTGATACCGCCGACAATCTCGACGATCGGCAGAAGATAGACCGGGTTGAACGGATGGCCGACAACCAGTCTTTCAGGGTGATTCTTCATCGCCACCTGCATGTCAGACGGCTTGATGCCCGAGGTCGACGAGCCGATGATCGCATTGGCTGGCGCGTGCATGTCGATCTCGGCCAGCACCTTGTGCTTGAGATCGAGTCGCTCAGGCACGCTTTCCTGGATGAAATCGGCGTCTGCCACCGCCTCGGCAATTGTCTTGGCATAGGTCAGCTTGCCTTCTTTGGGCAGCCCGCCGGGCACCATCTGCTTGTAGGCGCGGCGCGCCCCCTTCATCACCTCGCTGACTTTGCGGGTTGCCTCCGGGTCGGGATCGAAGATCGACACGTCGATGCCGTTGAGCAGCAGCCGCGCCACCCAGCCCGCGCCGATCACCCCGCCGCCAATGGCGGCTGCTTTGGAAATTGTGTTCATGAACATGCCCCTCCCGGCAGATTTGGACTTGCGGCCATCAGGCCGCCAGCGGCGCGCGCTTGACGAGGTTGAGCTTCTTACGCACCTCTTCCGGTCCGATGACCCGCGCGCCCAGGGTCTCGACGACGGCGACCGCCTTCTCGACCAGTTGCGCATTGGTGGCGAGCACGCCCTTGTCGAGCCAGAGATTGTCCTCGAGGCCGACGCGCACATTACCGCCGGCCAGCACCGCTGCGGCCGCATAGGCCATCTGGTTGCGGCCCAGCGAGAAGGCCGAGAAGGTCCAGCTCTTCGGCACGTTGTTGACCATCGCCATGAAGGTATTGAGGTCGTCGGGCGCACCCCACGGCACGCCCATGCACAGCTGCACCAGCGCGTCGGGCGCAAGCACGCCCTCCTCGACCAGCTGCTTGGCAAACCATAGATGACCGGTGTCAAAGGCCTCGATCTCGGGCTTCACGCCCATCGCGGTCATCATGCCGCCCATGGCGCGCAGCATGCCCGGCGTGTTGGTCATGACGTAGTCGGCCTCGGCGAAGTTCATCGTGCCGCAGTCGAGCGTGCAGATCTCCGGCAGACACTGGCGCACATGCTCGACGCGGTTGGTGGCGCCGCCCATGTCGGTGCCGGCTTCCTTGAGCGGCAGCGGGCTTTCGACGCCGCCAAACACCATGTCGCCGCCCATGCCGGCGGTGAGGTTCAACACCACGTCGACATTGGCTTCACGGATGCGCTCGGTCACCTCGCGGTAGAGATGGATGTCGCGGCGCGGCTTGCCGGTCTCCGGGTCGCGGACGTGGCAGTGGACGATGGCAGCACCGGCCTTGGCTGCCTCGATAGCCGAGTCGGCGATCTGCTTGGGCGAACGCGGCACCAGATGGCTGCGATCCTGCGTGCCGCCGGACCCGGTAACGGCACAGGTAATGAAAACCTCACGGTTCATCTCGAGCGGCATCGCATTCCTCCCTTACGAAACTTGACGGATCATTGCGCCGCTTGCGTCGTCTTGTTTTGCGTTTTACGAAAGCCAAATGGCAAAAAGCGAAAAGCCGACAATCTTTCGCGAGGAGCGCTCGCCGCTCAAGGTGACGATGCTGGTTTTCTCCGGCGCGTCGATCATGTGCGTGGCATCAGCCGTCGACCCGCTGCGTGCGGCCAACCGCATATCAGGTGAGACGCATTTCGACTTTCGGCTGGTATCCGCCACGGGCGAGCCGGCGATCACCACCTGCGGCCTGCCGGTAGCGGTATCCGGCGCCTTCGACCCAGACGAGCCCTGCGACGTGCTGATGGTCATCGCCGGCTTCGGCACCCAAGGCTACACCACCTCGAAGCTGCTCGGCGGCATCAGGCGCTGTGCCCGCCAGGCGCGAGCGGCCGGAGGCATCGAGGCCGGCACCTGGCTGGTCGCGCGTGCCGGGCTTTTGGAAGGCCGTGCCGCCACCACCCATTGGGAAGACATGGAGGATTTCGCCGCCGCCTTCCCCGACGTCGAGGTCCGCCCCGACCGCTACATCATCGACGGCCCTGTCTTCACCTCGGGCGGTGCGGCTCCGACCTTCGACCTGATGCTGCATCTGGTGCGCTCGCGGCTCGGCATGGCCACCGCGCTCGATGTCGCCAGCGTCTTCATCTACGACCAGTCGCGTGCCGCCACCGACGCGCAGCCGCTGGTCTCGCTTGGCCGGCTCGACGGCTACGACCCGCGCCTCGCCCAGGCGATCCGGCTGATGGAAGCACATGTCGACCAGCCGCTGACGATTGCAGCAATCGCAAGGCGTGCGGGCGTGACGGCACGCACGCTCGAAAGCATTTTCCGCGGCTCGATCGGCGAGACGCCCGGCGCCTATTATCTCAGGCTGAGACTGAACGCGGCCAGGCGGCTGGTGGTCGACACGCGTGTCAGCATGGCCGAAGTGGCGGAGCGCACCGGCTTTTCATCGGCTGCCGCATTCTCGCGCAGCTTCTCGCATGCATTCGGCACACCACCGGTGAGAATGCGCAAGGGTTAGCCCCGGCGGGCGAGAATCCACTCGACCGCCGCCGCGAGATCGTCGACGACGGCATTCGGATGCGGCGCGTGGCGGCTTTCGTCGCCGGCGCGATACTTGCCGGTGCGCACCAGAAGCGCCGAGCCGACACCCGCCCTCAAGGCACCCGCAACATCGCTTTCGGCATCGTCGCCGACCATCACCGCCTGTCCCGGCAGGCAGTCCAACCCGGCCAACGCGGCATGGAAGAAGTCCCGCGCAGGCTTGCCCAGCACCGTCGCCTGCTTGCCGGCCGCAAATTCGAGCGCCGCGACGAAGGCGCCCGCATCGAGGCTGAGCCCGCCATCGGCATCCTTGAAGGTGCGGTTGACGGCAAGCGCGAGAAACTCAGCACCGTCGATCAGCTGGCGGAAGGCGGCGTTCATCGCTGCATAGGTGAAGGCCTCGGCGGCATCGCCAACCACCACCGCCTTCCTGTCGCCGAACATGTTGCCGGCGAATTCGGGCACGAGGTCGGGATGCACCAGGAGATGGGGCGCGCAGCCTCCGCGGGCGAGCCAATCGACCGCAGCACGCGCCGGCGTGAACAGCTCGTCACTGCTGACGGAGACGCCAAGGTTGGCAAGTTGTGCAATGATCGCCCCGTGCGATGAACGCGTCGTGTTGCTGACGAAGCGGATCGGCAAGCCCTCGGCGCGGAGCCGCCCGATGGCAGCGACCGCGCCCGGTATCGGCGTGTCGCCGTCATAAACGACGCCCGAGAGATCGAGCAGCACCGCGCGTATCATGCAAGGAGGCTGACCGACCGCCCTGGCTTCGTCAAACCACGCTGTTGGGATCAGGCCGCCTGGTTGACGACGCCGTCGATGCGCGAACGCATGCTCTGGGCCAATATGGCCTCGAGGCGTGACGCAACCGCCCGGGTCCATTCGTCGGAAAGCTCAGGCTCCAGCAACGGCGGTAATGCCATCAGCCGGTCGACGATCGAACCGGTCTCCGACCTGTTTAGCAGGGCGTCGATCGCCGGTTCGTGGCCATGTGTGATGAAAGTCTCTTGTTCCCGTCTCATGGCGCGGTAAGTCGCTGATTCGACTGGCATCTTGAGGGCGAGAAAGAGGCAATTCAGGGGCAGGCGTGCACCTGCGCACCGGGGCTCAACCCATGCGATTCCTGTCCTGTCACCGTCCGCGACCGAGCGACTTTTCGAACAGCACAGTGGTCAGCCCGCTGTCCCATTCCTCGTCGGGATAATTTGCCGTCTCGACATAGCCGAGCGCGCGGTAGAAGGCCTGGCTCTGCTGGTTGAACGTATCGGTTTCGAGCCGTACTTTCGGCAAACCGGCCTTGCCGATCTCCTGTTCGGCCCGCGCCAGCAGCAGCCTGCCGAGGCCGAGGCGCTGGAATCTGCCGGAGACGTGCAATGCTTCGATGAAGTCGCCACTCCAGTGGACCATGCCGGCGACCTGGCCGTCGACTTCCGCGACCCAGAAGGCGGGGCCGTTTTCATCGACATAACGGCCGCCGACATCGGACGAGAGGTAGCGTTCGGCAGCCGCTTCGGTGATCTCCGGCCGCCAGGTGCTCTCGAACGTGTCGGCCAACACCTGCTTTACCGCGGCGAAGTCCTCTGTATTCGCCGGCCGCACCAAGATGTTGCGCATGTCCATGCTCTCTCTCCTGCTTTCCAGGCGTCCATCTAGCAGCAGGACTGCGTTTGGGCATCGGACAGTGCGGACAAGAAATGGCGCCAGCCCTCGGGGCCGGCGCCGTCGTTCATCGTCGTGCGAAGCCGTCAGACGTAGCGGTTGACGACGTTCTCCAGATATTCCTGCCGGCCCGACTTCGGCTGCGGCTCAATGCCGGCGGCGACGACGCGCGCGGCGATCTGCTCGAGGCTGCGTTCGCCAGCCAGCATCGCCTTGGCTTCAGCCGAATTCCAGCCGGCGTAACGCGCCTCGAGCGGACCCGACAGCGCCTTGTCCTCGATCATCTTCGCCGCGGCCTTGAGGCCGCGCGCGCAAGCGTCCATGCCGCCGATATGGGCGACCAGCAGGTCTTCGGCGTCGAGCGACTGGCGGCGCAGCTTGGCGTCGAAATTGGTGCCGCCTGACTTGAAGCCGCCACCGGCAAGCACGTGGTAATAGGCAAGCGCCATTTCAGGCACGTTGTTGGGGAACTGGTCGGTGTCCCAGCCCGACTGGTAGTCGTTGCGGTTCATGTCGATGGAGCCGAAGATGCCGAGCGCATTGGCGGTCGCCAGTTCGTGCTCGAAGGAGTGGCCGGCCAGGATCGCGTGCCCCTGCTCGATATTGACCTTCACCTCGTTCTCCAGCCCGTACTTCCTGAGGAAGCCATAGACGGTGGCGACGTCGTAATCGTACTGGTGCTTGGTCGGCTCCTGCGGCTTGGGTTCGATCAGGATGGTGCCGGTGAAGCCGCTTCTGTGCTTGTAGTCGACGACCAGATTGAGGAAGCGCCCGAGCTGGTCGAGCTCACGGCCCATGTCGGTGTTGAGCAGAGTCTCGTAGCCCTCGCGACCGCCCCACAACACGTAGTTCTCGCCCTTGAGCCGCTTGGTGACATCCATGCAATGCTTCACCGTCGCCGCCGCATAAGCAAAGACATCGGGATCGGGGTTGGTCGCGGCACCCGCCATGAAGCGGCGGTTGGAGAACAGGTTCGCAGTGCCCCACAAAAGCTTGACGCCTGTCTTGGCCATCTTGGCTTCGAAATAGTCGGCGATCTCGTCGAGGCGCTTTGCACTCTCGGTGAAGTTGGCACCCTCCGGCCGCACATCGGCATCGTGGAAGCAATAGTAGGGAACGCCCAGCAGCGAAAACAGCTCGAAGGCGACATCGGCCTTCAGCCTGGCGTTCTCCATCGTCTCGCCAAACCAGGGCCGCTCGAAGGTCTGGCCGCCGAACGGATCGCCGCCCGGCCAGGCGAATGTATGCCAGTAGGCAACGGCGAAGCGCAGATGGTCTTCCAGCCTTTTGCCCAGCACCACCTCGTCGGCGTTGTAATGGCGATAGGCCAGCGGATTGGTGCTGTCGGGGCCTTCGTAGCGGACGGGCTTGATGTCGCCGAAATAGCCGGTGCTCATGGCAAAACTCCTTTCAGTGAATACGCATGACCGCCCGTTTTGGGGCGGTCGCCGAATTTCCGTGTTCGATTACCTCAGGCGTAATTGGTTTCATTCGCGCCCGCTGCGACAAGGGTGGCGTCAACCAAGACGTGTCAGACGGAGAGCAGAAATGACCGACTACAACGCCATCGCCGAGGCCTATTTCGTCGCCTGGAACGAGACCGACGCCGCCGCCCGCAAGGGACTTGTCGAAGCTGCCTTCGCCACCGGCGTCAGCTATCGCGACCCGATCATGCAGGGCGACGGCCATGCCGGCATCGACGCGCTCATCACCGGCGTGCACGGCCAGTTTCCCGGCTTCCGCTTCAAGCTGAAGGGCAAGGCCGACGGCTTCGGCGACAACATCCGCTTTTCCTGGGGCCTTGGTCCCGATGGCGCGGAAGCCGTGATAGAAGGCTCTGACTTCGCCACCATCAAGGACGGGCGCCTGAGCCTCATCACCGGCTTTCTTGACAAGGTGCCGGGCTGATCTGGCACGCTCGGCGTTCACATTGTCCCCCGGATCGCCGCATAGAGCTTACGATAGCGCTGGTAGGCCTCGTCATAGGCGCCTGCCAGTGCTCCCACAGGTTCGATGGTTTCGGCGGTATCAGGCGGCGTGCAAACCTGGTGCGGGTCAGCACCTTCGGCAGCGATCAGGCCGAGACGCGCAGCGCCGAAGGCAGCCCCGAAATCGCCGTCGGCGGGAATGTCGACCGGCACGCTGAGGGCAGTGGCGATCGCCTTCAGCCAGTAGCGCGAGCGTGAGCCGCCGCCGATGGCGGTCACCCGCGTCAGCGTCGTTCCAGCCGACGCCAGCGCTTCAAGACTGTCGCGGAAAGCGAAGGCAACGCCTTCGAGCACGGCCTGGGTCAGGCCCGCGCGGTCGATCTCATGGGCCAGGCCGGTAAACGAGCCGCGGATCACCGCGTCATTGTGTGGGGTCCGTTCGCCCGAGAGATAGGGGAGGAAGGTGACACCTGAGGGAGCGCGCAATTCGTCGCCGAGTTCGCGTGTCAACTCGGCCGCGTCCTTGCCCGATATGTTGCTCAGCCAGTTGAGCGAATCCGTCGCCGACAGGATGACGCCCATCTGGTGCCAAGCCTGCGGCAACGCATGGCAGAAGGTGTGAACGGCACTTTCCGGGTTGGGCAGGTAAGCGCCATTGGCCGCAAACAGCACACCCGACGTACCGAGCGACACGAAGGCAGCACCCGGCTTGACGGTGCCCATCCCGCAGGCGGAGGCGGCATTGTCGCCCGCACCGCCTGATATCACCACGCCCTGCCCCATGCCCCATTTCGAAGCCAGTTCGCCGCGCAGCGTGCCTGCCTGGTCGGTACCCTCGACCAGCGACGGCATATGGTCGGTGCTAAGGCCAGTGGCGGCGAGCAGCTCCGGCGACCAGCGCCTCACCGCGACGTCGAGCCAGGAAGTGCCGGCCGCGTCGGACATTTCGGAGATGTATTCGCCTGACAGCCAGAGCCTGAGGTAGTCCTTGGGCAGGAGCACCTTTGCCACCTTGGCGAAGATGTCGGGCTCGTTGGCCTGCACCCAGGCGAGCTTGGGGGCGGTGAAGCCAGGGAATACGATGTTGCCGGTGATCTTGCGGAAGCGCGGATCGGCGTCGAGGCTGGCCGCCTCGGCAAAGCTGCGCGTGTCGTTCCAGAGGATGCAGGGGCGCAGCACCTTTCCCGCGGCGTCGAGCAGCGTTGCGCCATGCATCTGGCCGGAGAGGCCGATGCCACGCACGGCGGCAAGTTCTGTTGGATGCGCGGACCTGAGCTCGGCGACCGCCTCTTCTGCGGCGCGGATCCATTCGGCAGGGTCCTGCTCGGACCAGCCGTGATGCGGCCTGGAGACGTCGAGCGAACCATGGCCGGAACCAATGATCTTTTGGTCGGCGTCCATCAGCAGTGCCTTCACGCCTGACGTGCCGAGATCGAGCCCCAGATACATGCCATTCCTCCCGAATGAGCGACGCGGACGGCAAGCGTCCATCCTCTCACGTCATTGGCCGGCCTTCATCGCCAACAGGCAGAAACGGCCAGGCCATCGTCCCGTTCCTCCGACGGACGCTGCTTATTAGCAAACATTCCGGGGTCGGGTCGACATTTATTTCGGAACTCGCAAAAAATAAAATCAAACGCCTCGGAAAGCGCTGTCAGCCCAGATCAGCCATGCGCGAGCAGCGCGGCGCGCTGGACGAACAGGCTCGAGAGCGGACTGGCCGGCCGCGCGTTGTTACGGGCGGAGGCAAGCTTCACGGCAAGCGCATCGTTGCCGTCGCGCAGGGCCGCCTCGATCAGCGTCAGTTCGATCACGTCGCGCTGGGCATGGCTGCCACCGAAACGGTGGGCGATAGTCCGGACAGGCTCGAGCAGCCGCACCGTCTCGCCATAACGCCCTTCCCCGAAGGCCTTGATCGCCAATGTGACGGGATGGCCGACATCCCGGGCGAATGCGGCGTTGTCATCGTCGCGGGCAATCGCCTCGCGCTGGGCATAGAGCATCGCCTTAGCCGGCGCTTCCAGCCCGGCGCCGACAAAGGCCATCATCGCGTGTGCATCGTTGAAGGCATAGTTGCCGGCCGCGGCCTTCGGTGCCCAGTTGGCGGCAAGGCTCGCCCAGCGCTCGCCGACATCGACACCGCCGAGATTGAGCCGCCACAGGATCGCCGAGGCATCGACCATGTTGAGCGCCAGCTTCGATTGCGCGCCGTAGATCGGTCCGTCATAAAGCGCCAGCACCTCGTCGGTCTCGCCGAGATCGTAGTGAAACAGCGCCAAGTGCCACCAGTTGTGGACCTGGAGAAAGCTCTCCTTCGTCCACGCGTCGGTGTTGCCGCGCATCCAGGCGATGCCATCGCGCTGGCGGCTCTGCATCTCCATCACATGCGCCACCGCATGCTGGGCCCAGCCGTCGCGCGGCTCGAGCTCGACCGCCTCGCGCCCCAACGCCTCGGCCCTGGCATAGTCGCCCATCTCCTCGAAACCGAAGGCCTGCATGCCGAGTATGGCGTGATAACCGGGCATGCCCATGCCCCATGACGATAGCGCCCTGGCGATACGATCGCGCAGCATCGGGGCGTTTCCGGTGAAGAAATCGATCTGGTGCCCGGCCTGCAACGCCAATGCATCGGTGGGATGCTCCGCCGTCAGCTCGCTGAGGATACGCCCGGCCTCATGCCAATGCCCGCTAGCGAGGCGTCCGAGAGCCGCGACATGGGCCTTTTCCCTCGCCGTCGCCGCGAGCCCTGCAGCCGCAGCGTGGCAATCCCGCGCCACCGCCATCGCCTCAAGTTCAGTGGAGAGGCCATAGAGCCAGCCCTTGAGTACATGCGCCATGGTAAAGTCGGGCGCGGTCGCGATCGCTTTGTCGGCCGATCCGACCGGATCGCCGACAAAGCGCTGGAGTTCGCTCACCCCGCGCTCGTAGTGCGCAGCCGCCGCCGCATCGGCGCCGCTCAGCGCAAGCCCGAGCCCGTCCTTCACCATCACAGCTTCCTCAGTGCCCGGAGCGGGTGGCCGCAGCGGCAATGCCGGCGCCGACCAGAAGCGTGCCACCGGTACGGTTGAAAATGCGGATCGCGCGAGGATTGGACACGACACTTCGCGCCCGTGCAGCCACCAGCGCGTAGCCGAAGGCGTTGGCGAAGGCGAGCGTCAGGAAGGTCAGCTCGAAGATCACCATCTGCGTCCAGAAATCGCCGCTGCGGTCGAGGAACTGCGGCAGGAAGGCCACGAAAAAGGTGATGCTCTTGGGGTTCAGCGCGGTCACGATCCAGGCATGCGCCATCATCTTGGCGGCAGACGCGGCATCCGTGCGCGGTTTGGCGTCCAGCGTGCCACCGGCGCGGAACAGCTTGATGCCGAGATAGATCAGATAGGCGGCACCGATCCACTTGACGATGGTGAAGACTGTGGCGGACGCGGCAAGCAGCGCGCCGATGCCCAGCATTGACAGCGTCATGGCGGTGAAATCGCCCAGCGCCACGCCGACGGCCATCGGCAGTGCCGTGCGCCAGCCCTGGCCGAGCGCGTAGGATACGACGAGCAGGATCGTGGGCCCCGGGATGACGAGAAGCACCGCGGACGCGGCGGCAAAGGCGGCCCAGCTTTCAAACGACATGGCAACTCTCCCTCATTGGATGCGGGATCAAGCTCCGGCTCCGCGCCGATGTAAAGCCCTTAACGCGCGGCAGGCGGCGTTCATGCTTTTTCAACCATGAATGGTGAAAATACACGCGATCCACAGCCGGAGTTTCACTCCGGTGCCTGGCCGCCCCGCGTATAGAGTGGAATTGTGCCGTGTCGAAGTCGCCTGCTCCGAAGACCGAATTTTCGAAACTTGCCTCGCGTCGCAACGTGCTGTTCGGCCTCGGTGCCGCTGGCTTGGTCGCCGGCTGCAGCCGTGCCATGGACTTCGAGTTGCCGGCGATGGGCCTGGACAACACCGTCACCGGTTCGGTCCGCCCGCAGATCAGCGTCGACAAGCAGGTCACCAGCCCGAATGTGATGTATGCGTCCTTCACCGACGAAGGATTCCAGCTGCCGGAAATCCCCTTTGCCAAGGTCGATCCGAAATTCCGCCGCCAGATCGTCGTCGATCCGACCGGCGAAGCCCCCGGCACCATCGTCGTCAAGCTGCAGGAACGTTTCCTCTATCTTGTCCAGCCCGGCGGCGAAGCCATCCGCTACGGCGTCGGCATAGGTCGCGACGGCTTCCTGTGGAGCGGACGCGCCAACATCCAGTATGGCAAGAAGTGGCCGACCTGGACGCCGCCGCGCGAGATGATCGCGCGCAAGCCGGAGCTGGTGAAATGGGCCGGTGGCCAGCCAGGCGGCCTCGACAATCCACTCGGGGCGCGTGCCCTCTACATCTTCCAGAACGGCCAGGACACCGGCTACCGCGTCCATGGCTCGCCCGAATGGTGGACCATCGGCCAGGCGATGTCGTCGGGGTGTGTGCGCATGATCAACCAGGACGTCATTGACCTCTACAGCCGCGTCAACGGCAAGACGCCGATCGTCGTCGGCTAAAGCAGACGGCCGGAGCGGAAGCTCCGGCCCGCTCATCTCCGAAACCTTACGAACCGGTTGAATCTCCCATTGCGTCGCTTCGCCAGAAGGGCGAATGTGCCGGAAAACAGCGCCATTCCGACGGCGATTTCCGGCACCCTTGGGGAGGACGACCATGCCCTCGACATTCGTGATTGCGCAAGGCGGCGGACCGACCGCCGTCATCAACCAGACCATGGCGGGTGCCGTGCTCGAAATCCGCCGCCGCCATCCCAAGGCGCGGGTCCTCGGCTCGCGGCACGGCGTGCGCGGTATCCGCGACGGTGACTATGTCGACTTGACCGACATCCCTGAGGAGCAGTTGCTGCGCATCGCGGCGACCCCGGGCGCGGCCCTCGGCAGCACGCGCGACAAGCCTGATGCCGCCTATTGCGATCTCGTGCTCGAAGGCCTGAAGAAGGCCGATGCGCGCGCTTTCATCTATATTGGCGGCAACGACACCGCCGGCACCCAGCAGATCCTGACGGATGCGGCCCAGGGCAGTATCGCCTTCGTGCACGCGCCCAAGACCATCGACAACGACCTCAAGGAAAACGACCACACTCCGGGCTTCATTTCGGCGGCGGAATTCGTCGCCGGCGCCTTCCTCTCGGTCGATCTCGATTTCCGCGCCTTGCCCGGCATCTATGTCGGCATCGTCATGGGCCGTCATGCCGGCTTCCTGACCGCCGCCGCCGCCGCATGGCGCGACGAAGACACCGATGGGCCGCACCTGATCTACGTTCCGGAGCGTGCCTTCTCCGTGCCGCGCTTCATCGACGAGGTGAAGGAGACGCTGGCCCGCCATCGTCGTTGCGTCGTTGCGGTTTCCGAAGGCGTCAGCACCGCCGACGGCAAGGCGTTGGTCGAGAGCATCGTGCCTGCCGACAAGCTTGAGCGCGACGCCCATGGCAACATCAAGCTTTCGGGCAGCGACCTGAGCCGCGCCTTCGAGAACGCGCTCGCCGAAGGCCTGCCGGGCAAGCGCGCCCGTGTCGACGCGCTCGGTTACATGCCGCGCGGCTACATCGGCGCGGTCAATGCCGTCGACGCGCAGGAGGCCTTCGACGCCGGCGTCTTCGCCGTCGATGCGGCCGACAAGGGCGGCGGCTCGGTGGCGCTGAAATATGAGGGCGGCAAGACCGTGTTGAAGCTGGTGCCGCTGGCCAATGTCGCCGGCAAGACCCGGCACATGCCCGACGACTACATGTTGCCAGACGTCAACCATCTGTCCGAAAAGGGCATGGACTATCTCAGGCGGTTGGTGCCCGGCCGCTTCAAGATCGGCAGGCCCTTCGTGTGAAGCCCCGTCCCGGCTGGTTTTCGAGAACCATCGTCGACGCGACGACGACGATGCTGAGCGAGCCCTTCGTCACTGACTATTGTCGCGCCAATATGTGGCTGGTGCGCGGCCGCGACCTCGACATGCTTGTCGACACCGGCATGGGCATCTGTGCGCTCGCACCCGAAATCGACATCACGCCGGGCAAGCCGCTGCTCGCCGTAGCAACCCACGTGCATCTCGACCATGTCGGTTCGCTGCACGAATTTGCCTGGCGTGCCGGCCCCCGCGTCGAAGCGGAATTCTTCGCGACGATGCCCGACGAGGCCACCTATGCCAATATGTTCCGCAATTTTCCCGGCGCGGTTTCGGAACTGCCCTGGCCCGGCTGGAGCTCCGCCGACTATGCCATTGTGCCTGCGCCGCTTGACCGCCTGCTTGAAGAGGGCGATGTCATCGAGCTTGGCGATCGCAGCTTTACCGTGCTGCATCTGCCCGGCCATTCGCCCGGTTCGATCGGCCTGTTCGACTGCCATGACGGCACGCTGTTCTCGGGCGACGCCATCCATTGTGGGCTTCTGGTCGACGACATGCCGGATTCCGACCGCACCGCCTATTGTGCCACCATGCGGCGCCTCATCGATCTGCCGGTAAGCATCGCCCATGGCGGCCACGCCGACAGCATCGATGGCACAAGGATGCGTAAGATTGCCATGGAATATTTGAGGCGGAACGGGGGTTAAGAGAGGCGGTTTCGCTTGAAGCCCCTCTCCGTGTCGGGCTTCGCCCGAGCCACCTTTTCCCCACTCCGTGAGGGAGAGGAAACGCCAATCACGCAGGCCCTAGCGAAATTGACTGGTCTGCACAGGTAGAGTGCGACCTCGCAGAAACTTGGGTTCCTCGCCCCCACAACGTGGGGGAGAGGTGGCACGGCGAAGCCGTGACGGAGAGGGGGAACCTCTTGAGACGAAAAGAGATCAGCCCAGACCTTCCTCGAACCCGCTGATCGCCTTGACCTCGAGGAAATCCTCGATGCCCCATTTGCCGCCCTCGCGGCCGAGGCCGGACTGCTTGTAGCCGCCGAAGGGGCTGCCATAGGGGCGGTCGGTGCCGTTGATCTGCACCATGCCGGCACGGAGCTTGCGCGCCACGCGTTGGGCGCGCGCCTTGTCGCCGGTCTGGACATAGGCCGACAGGCCGTAGGGCGTATCGTTGGCGATGGCGATGGCTTCCTCTTCCGTTTCGAACGGGATCATCGCCACGACAGGGCCGAAAATCTCCTCGCGGGCGATGCGCATGTCGTTGTTGGCGTCGGCAAACACCGTCGGGCGTACATAATAGCCGCGGTTGAAACCTTCGGGCCGACCGAGGCCGCCGGCAACGACACGCGCGCCCTCCTTGATACCGGCATCGATCATGCCCTGTACCTTTTCGAACTGTACGTCGGACGACAGCGGGCCGATGTGGTCGCCATCCTCGGCCGGGTTGCCGACCTTGACGGTAGCGGCATATTTCGCCGCGATGTCGACCGCCTTGGCATAGACCGGGCGCTGCACCAGCATACGTGTCGGGGCGTTGCAGGACTGGCCGGTATTCTCGAAGCAATGCGCCAGCCCACGCGTCACCGCGTCGGTGAGGTCAGCGTCGTCGAAGACGATGTTGGGCGACTTGCCGCCCAGTTCCAGCGCCACGCGCTTGACCGTCTCGGCGGAAGCCTTGGTCACGGCCACGCCCGCGCGGGTCGAACCGGTGAAGGACATCATGTCGATGCCGGGATGGCGCGACATCGCCTCGCCGACTGTCGGCCCGTCGCCATTGACCATGTTGAAGACACCGGCCGGGAAGCCTGCTTCCTCCATCATCTCGGCAAACACGATCGACGACATCGGCGCGATCTCAGACGGCTTCAGCACCACCGTGCAGCCGGCTGCCAGCGCCGGCACGACCTTCAACGCCACCTGGTTCATCGGCCAGTTCCACGGCGTGATCAGCCCGCAGACACCGATCGGCTCGCGCACGATGCGCTCCTGCGGGTTCTTGTCGTTGAGCGGCTCCTCGAATTCGAAGCTTTTCAGCACCTCGATGAAGCTCTTGATGTGGCCCGAGCCGCTGGCTGCCTGCTGTTCCAGCGCCAGCTTGATCGGCGCGCCCATCTCCCAGGAAATCGCCTGGGCCATGTCTCGCACTCGCCTGTTGTAGGCGGCGAGCAGCTTTTCCAAGAGCGCGATACGTTGTTCGCGGCTTGTGGCGCTCCACGCCGGGAAGGCGCGCTGCGCTGCGGCAACCGCCTTGTCGACGTCGGCGGCGGATCCCAGCGAGATCACCGCGAAGGGCTGCTCGTCGGCCGGGTTGATGACGTCGAGCTCTTTGGCGACCGTCGGCGCGACCCACTTTCCGTCGATGAAGAAATCCGTCTTGCGCAGCATGGCAGGCTCCTTGGTGCATGGGGATCATGCACGGTTTCACAATGCTACAGCGTCCTTTGCGCACCCAATTCGACGCGCGGCGCAGTAGTGTCGGCAGTCTTGTAGAACGGCGCGCGGCGCGCCCGTGTCTCGAATCCGACCGCATTTGTAGGTCGGCTTTTTCAAGGCGTGAAGACTTGGTTCAGCGCTTCGGTGCTCTTGCCCCAATGTCAGTAGGTTTGGACAATATACGCCGCCACGGCTGGATCGCGCGTCAGGTTGTTTTATAAGGCACGTCCATCGAGGCCACCATCATGTCCATCACAGCGTCGCGGCGCCAGGCGGCAATCGCCTTCATCTTCGTCACCGCCGTTCTCGACATCGTCGCCATGGGCATCATCATTCCGGTGCTGCCTTCGCTGATCGAGGAGTTCGCCGGGTCCAACGCCGATGCTGGCTGGATCAACGGTGTCTTCATCGCGCTGTGGGCTTTCATGCAGTTCGTCTGCTCGCCGATCATCGGCTCGCTGTCCGACCGCTATGGTCGCCGTCCCGTCATCCTCTTGTCGACGGCGGGCCTTGCCGCCGATTACGTGCTGATGGCGCTGGCGCCGAACCTGTGGTGGCTGGCGCTTGGCCGCATCGTCGCCGGCATCACCTCGTCGAGCTTCACAACCGTCTTCGCCTATATGGCCGACATTACCCCGCCCGAGGGCCGCGCCCGCGCCTACGGCCTGATCGGTGCTGCCTTCAGCGCCGGTTTCGTCGCCGGTCCGCTGATGGGCGGCTTCCTCGGCGAGATCTCGCCACGCGCGCCGTTCTGGGTGGCGGCGGCAATGAGTGGGCTCGCGTTCCTCTATGGTGCCTTCGTGCTGCCGGAATCTCTGCCGCGCGAAAAGCGCATGTCGTTTTCCTGGCGCCGCGCCAATCCGTTCGGCGCGATGATGCTGCTGCGTTCGCACCCTGAGCTCACCGGGCTCGCCGCAGTGACCTTCCTGCTGCATTTCGCCCATCACGTCTTTTCGGCGGTGTTCGTGCTCTATGCCGCCTATCGCTACAACTGGCATGCCTGGGAGGTCGGCACGCTGCTGGCAATGGTCGGGGTGCTCGACATGATCGTCCAGGGTCTGATCGTCGGCCCGGCCGTCAAGCGCTTCGGCGATCGCGCTACGATGGTGTTCGGCCTGTTTGCCGGCGCCTTCGGCATCGCCTGCATGGGCCTTGCGCCTACGGGATTCTGGTTCTCGCTGGCGATCATTCCGAACGCGCTCTGGGGCCTCGCCATGCCGACGACGCAGTCGCTGATGACCCAGCGCGTTTCCGAATTCGAGCAGGGCCAGTTGCAAGGCGCCAACATGAGCGTGGCGAGCATCGCCGGCGTCGCCTCGCCGCTGTTCTTCGGCGCGGTCTATGCCTGGACCGTGCGCGACGGCACGCCGCTGCCCTATCCCGGCCTCGCCTTCTACCTCGCGGCGGTCGTGCTTTTCGGCGCGGCCCTGCTGGGCTGGGTGGTGGCGCGCAAGGCAGACCGTGCCGATGCGGCCGACAAGGCCGCCTGAGACGCGCTCAGGCGGGCCGCAAGGCTGGCAGCACCTCGCGTCCGAAAAACTCCATGTCGGCGAGCGCCGCCGCCATGTCGACGATGCCGTTGCCGTTGAAGACCAGGCGCATGGCATCGATACCCGTAACTGCCGCCAGCGCCTTGAGCTGCGCCACACAATCGTCCGGCGAGCCTGCAATCACCTGCCGCGCCATGGCCGTCTGCCGGTCGGGCATCACGATCTGGTCAGTAGACCGCCCTGCGGCCTTTGCCGACGCAACCCGACGTTCGAACAGCCGCGGCACGAGCTCTTCGAGCTTGCCCATCGCCTGCACCTTCGTCGGAGCGATGCAGACATAGCGAGACAGTTGCGACGCCCGCAGACGGCAGGCATGGCCCTCCTCCTCGAGGATTGCCTGGTAGGTGGCAAGCTGCCCGACTTCAGGCGGATCGAGACTGAGCAGCAACGGCAATCCCTCGCGGGCGGCGAAGCCAAGCGTGTCGCGCGAAGTGCCGGCGACATAGACCGGCACCATCTCGCCTGGAAGAAGCGGTCCAACCGAAACCTCCGAAGCCGGCCAGCACGCGCCCTCTTCGATCCTTGCGCCTGATGTCCAGGCATCGCGCATGATCCGGTAGGAGTCCTCGAAACGAGCCCTGGTGCTCTCGGCGGCGATGCCCAGCGCGGCAAGCGTCGCCGGATGTGTGCCACGGCCGATGCCCAGGTCGATGCGGCCGCCGCTCTGCCAGTGCAACTGTGCCACCTCCTCAGCCAAGAGGAATGGATGGTAGAGCGGCGTCACCACGATGGAGGTGCCGACCCGCAGGCGCTGCGTCCGGGCAAGGATGGCGGAGGCGAGGATCAAGGTCGACGGATAAGCCTGCGGCGGGTTCTGGAAATGAAACTCGTTGAACCAGATGCCGTCGAAGCCCATGCGCTCGACGTCTTCGCAGAGCCGCAACACCGAAGCGTGGCTCTGGGCCCTTCCCCCTCGCGCAAAGCCTGAAATGTCGAGCCGCATCAGGTCAGCTCGTGCGGGGCAAAAACGGGAATGTCGCGCAGCAGCCCGATCTCTACATTGACGCCATAGACGTCGCGCACCGTCTGTTCGGTCAACGTGCTCCGCCAGTTGCCATGGCCGACAACGGCGCCCTTGTCGAGCAGGAGCAGGCTGTCGGAAAAGCGGGCGGCGAGCGACAGGTCATGAATGGCGACCAGTGCCGTCACACCTCGTTCGCGCGCGATCTCGGCCACCACGCGCAGGGTGAATAGCTGGTTGCCGATGTCGAGCGCGCTCGTCGGCTCGTCGAGCACCAGCACCTCGGTCTCCTGCGCCAGGGCACGCGCAAGCATCACACGCTGGCGTTCGCCGCCGCTGAGCTCCGACATCGGACGGAAGGCGAAATCCTCGAGTCGCAGCCGCCTGAGCATGTCCTCGACGACGGCGAGATCACCACGGCTCGGGCTCGCCCCCATATGCGGTGTGCGACCGAGCAGGCAGGTCTCGAACACCGTCGCTGGAAAGCTGAGCGGCGAGGATTGCGGCACATAGGCGATCCGGCGGGCGCGGACTTTGGGCGACATTGCGCGGATGTCGTGGCCGTCGAGCAGGATCCGCCCCGACGACGGCGTGGCAAGGCCGAGCACGGTCCGCACCAGGGTCGACTTGCCGGCACCATTGGGGCCGATGAGGCCGAGTATGTCGCCCTTCGTCAGCCCGACCGAGACCTCGCGCAGCACGGGGCGGCTGCCATAACCGAAGCTGACCTTGTCGACGGAAAGATAGTCGCTCATGAAAAATACTCCGAGCGCCTGGACAGGATCAGGTGCAGGAACAGCGGCACGCCGACGAAGGCGACGACGATGCCGACCGGAATGACTGTCGGGCTGAACGCCATGCGCCCGACAGTGTCGGCCAGAAGCAGCAGCATGGCGCCGCAGATCGCCGAAAACGGGATGAGATGGCGATGGTCGCTGCCGATCAACAGCCGGGCGACATGCGGCCCGATCAACCCGACAAAGCCGATCACGCCGGTGAAGCTGATGACCACCGCCGAGACCACCACCGACAGCACGACGGCGATGCCGCGCAGCAGCGCGACATTGATGCCGAGCGAACGCGAAACGTCGTCGCCGGCGCTCGTCAACGCGTTGAATTGCCAGGCCCGCGACTGCGCCAGCGGCAGGGCGACCAGCAGTGCCGCACCAGAGACGGCAACCGCATCCCAGCCGATGCCGTTCAGGCTGCCGAACGTCCAGTGCACGACCCGGGCCAGTTGCTCCTGGGTGGCGACGAACTGCACGGCTGCGGTCATGGCGCTGAACAGGTACATCAGGGCAATGCCGGTCAACACCATCGTCTGTGCCCCCATGCCGCGCAGCCAGGCCATGGAGAACACCAGCACGGCGCAGCCGAGCGCGAACAGAAATGCCGTCAGCGGCACGAAATAGAGCCCGGCGGCGCTGAAGCCTATGCCGAACATGATGGCGATCGAGGCACCGAAGGCCGCCGCCGAGGACACGCCGATCGTGTAGGGGCTAACCAGCGGATTGCGGGTGATCGCCTGCATCAAAACACCGGCGAATGCCAGTGACCCACCGGCTACCATGGCCATGACGACGCGCGGCAGGCGCAGATGAACGAGCACCCGCGCCTGCTGCGGATCGACCTCGGCGACGAAATGACCGAACGAGACCTTTTGCAGGATGACCATGAGCAGCGTCACCAGCCCCGTCTCGGCGATGCCGACGATGGCAACGCCGCCGGCGACGAGCAGCAGCACAAGCAGCGACCACAAGATGACAGCCGCCTTGCGATAGCCGGCTCGGTGGTAGAGGCTGGAAATGCCGTCGGATTGGCCACGCGCCAAACCGGCACTGCTTGCGATGTCCATGGTCTAGGCTCCGGATTGAGAGGGTACGCCGCCGCCTGACGGGCGGCGGCGTGCTGGTCGATCAGTTGGAGGCTGTGCCCTGGTAGGTCATGCCGCCCTGGAACGGCAGCCCCTGGTAGATCTCGATCCATTCCTTCATCGCAGCCTCGGGATCGACGTCGGTGAAGAGGTCGGGATAGAGCCACTTGGCGACCTGCAGCGCGCCGGTGACCTTGGACGAGCCGCCGGCGAGGTAGTAGTTGATCAGGCGGACATCGCCCGCCTGCCCTGCCGGCGTGCCTGATATTTCCTCGCGCGCGACGATCGCCCTCCAGCTCTCGGCGAATTTTGCCTCCGGGATGGTCTGGTAGGAGCCGGGCTGCAGCTTGATCACCAGGTCGGGCTTGCGCGCGATGATCTCCTCGGGATCGACGGTGAAGCTGTTTTCGTTGCCGCGCGACGACGGCTCCTTCTTGATGTCGATGTCGCCGAAGACATTGGTGCCGCCGCCGGCCTCGATCATGTCGTGCCAGCCTGAGCCGGGCGTGACGGTCACGAGATCACGGACCTCTTCAAGATAAACCTTCTTACGCTCGACGCCCTTCAGACGCTCGGCCAGCAGGTCCATGTACTTGGTGTAGTAGGCGTTCAGCGCATCGGCCTTTTCCTTCTCGTCGAACAGCTTGCCGAACAATGTGACGTTTTCGACATGCTGCAGCGTGTCCCAGGCGGTGACGACCAGCACCGGAATGTCGAAGGCTTCGAGCTGCTTGGCTGCCTCCTCATAGACGCCGTTGCGAGGGATGATGACCAAGTCCGGCTTGAGCGCAACGATCGCCTCGTAATTGGGCTGCGTCTGGCCTTGGCCGACAATGTCGGCTTCCTTGAACTGCGGCCAGTAGGTCGGATCCCGCATCGTGCTGGCATCGACGCCAACGACCTTGTCGATGGCGCCAATGGCGCGGGCGAACTCGACCGCGTAGCGGTTGAAGATCACCGCCCGCTTGATCGGCAGTTCCAGCTCGACCGTTCGGCCGGCATCGTCCGTGAAGCTATCCGCGGCCGCCGGCGCAAGGCCAATGGCGGATGCCGCGGCGAGCCCGAGCCAAAGGATCCAATGTCTGATGTTCATGATCTCTCCTTGCTTGAAAGGGGTGCGCAACGCCTGGCGTTGCCATGCCCGGAAGGCGTCCGGGACAATAGGTAGAGGCGCGATGCCACGGCAGCAGGCGACGAATGCGTCTGCCCAAACTTTCGATATTCTGGGGAAACCGTTCTTCCCGACATCGCCGCGCCAACCTCTGACTGCCCTGGCGGGGATGCGGAAATGCAGACCTGGCGAAAGCCGCAAACGGGCTTCCGGACGGGAACCGGCATTCCTGTGGCACACCCCGACCACGGAATCTCACTCTGTCAGGCAGGTCTCCTGGCTCGCGGGTCCTAGCCTTGTCGCCCGTCTTCCCGGCACGAATGCCAGTGACACAGGGGCAATAGGCTCACCGCTTACAGTTGCGGGACAGCTCCGGTTTCGCACCGGATTCCCTCTTAGCTTCCACCTCGCGGCGGAAGACCATGACGGCGCCAACCTATCGACGGCCAAGGTAAAGTCAAGTTGCCATCCGGGACTATACAGGGCGGCATTTGCCTGAGCCGCGACGATGCTGAGACCAGGTTGCGCGGAACTGCAGGCAGCGCAAACTGTTCTCCGGCTTAGCGAGCCGGCGAAACGGTCACCGAGACGATCTGGAACGGCACCGCACCATAGGTGGCGACCGTCTGCTCATGCTCCCACGCGCGGAACTGTCGCGACGGCCGCGCCGACAGCACCAACGCGCCATCCGCCTGGTCTGGCCGGATGGTACCGCGAAACCGCAAGGTCAGCCGGCCGCCTGATTTACCCAGCTTGCGATAGCGCAGCCGCGCGAAATGGCATTCGCCGCCATTCAGCTCCATCTCGATGCGACGGCGCACCGGCGGCACGTCCAGCCGCACGACAATGTCGATCTCGGCAGGCGCACCGCCAACTGCCGCCGGCGGCAACGGCACCTGCTGCGCCAGTGCCGGGGTGACCTGCCCCGCACCATCGCCCGCCTGTGTGCGCCGACCATGCCAGACGACGCCGGGCAGCTCGCGCTCACGGACAGCGCGTTTCTTGCGCATGCGCAACTGCTTGGCGACACCGCGTGACAGCCAGGTCAGACCCTTGAAGTCGGTCCGCGGCTTGGCCTGCAGCAAGGCAGCGATACGGGCGGCGCCGGCGCGATCGGCCATGTCGACCACCTGCTCCAGCACATCGTCGGGAACCGGCACCGACATCTCTGCTTTCAGATAGCTCAGCGCCACCGCCGTCGGCACGGCAAGGTGCCTGCGGGCGACGACGTCGCAAAGCACGGCCCAGTCGACGCCGCCGGCGCGGATCGCCGAGGCTGTGTCGACCAGCCAGTCGCTGTGGGTATGAGCGTCGAGGCCGCCATGGCCGATCGCCAGCGTCACCCGGTCGGCGGTCGAAGGGACCAGCACGTCGAGACTGGTGAAGGAGGCCGGCGTGGCGCGCTGCCAAACCGCAGCGTCGTCCGCCTCATCTGCCTGCGACCAGTCATAAGCGACCTGGTGCAGATCGATGTCGCCATAGCTGCCCTTGAAGAAATTCATCGACCGCACCGCAGCTAACCGCGGCTTGAGATATTGGGGACTGACCCCTGTCGACACCTGCCAGTCGCCATGACGCAGCATGTCGAAGGCGGCCACCATGTGCTCGGGGTGCACAAGGATGTCGATGTCGTGCGCCACCCGGCCGCGCTGTGCCGCCGGCTCCACCGCGATGCGGCTCGCGCCCTTGAGCAGCATGATCGGCACGCCGGCCGCGACGATGGCCCTCAGTGCGGGCTCGGCCTCGCGCATGGCAAGCCGCGACTTGGTCCACAGCATCTTCTGCAGGCCAGCGAGACGCGGATAGGCGGGATGCATCGCCAGCGCCTTGCCGAACCGGTCGGCGATCGCGGCAAGCAGCCTGTGCTCGCGGAACTCGACGGCATCGATGTCGTTGGCATCGAGCCACCGCAAGGCCTGCGTCTGCGCGACCGCATGGTCCGGCAACAGCACCGCCTTGAGCAACTGGTCGAGACCGTTGGTTGGCCATGCCCAGCCATAGTCGGGGAAGCGCCGGCCGATGCGGCGTGACGTGGATGCCATCAGCCCTGTCCGGCGTTCTTGAGCTTGCGCCGCAGCATGGCCATTCTTGCGACCTCGAGATAGCCACGGTCGCGCTCGGGATCGCGGCCGTAGGACATGCTTCCCGGCAGGATCCGGCGCAGGGCCAGGACCTCATCGATCATGCCGAGCTGGTGGCCGTCTTCGCGGGCCCGGCCAAGCCAGTCGACCATTTCACCGCGGTTGCCTGGCGGGTCGATCACCGGGCCGACGGAAAGCGCCACCTCGCTACGGACCAACATCGTCGTGCGCGACCAGCCGGGCGTCACCTTGCCGGTGCCATCGTCTGGTTCGCCATGCCGAAAGGTTCGCCACTGCGTGAACACGGCAGCCAGCTGCGGCGCCTCTTCCAGCCTGCGAAACTGACGCTCGATCTTGTCGCCAAGCCACAGATCGTCGGCGTCGACAGTTGCAATGAAGGGCGCCCTGGCCAGCGCGAAGCCGCGCGTCGTGGCACTGCCCGGTCCGGAGTTGTCCTGCCTGACATATCGGACCGGAACGCCCGATTGCCGCGTCACCGCCTCGGTCTCGTCGGTCGAGCCGTCATCGACGACGATGATCTCGGCAGGCGGCACTGTCTGCGCGGCAACCGAGCGCAGCGTCTCGGCGATCGTGCGGGCCGCGTTCCAGGCGGGAATGACGACGCTGTAGCTCATGACCGCAGCGGCGCCCCATCGCCCGACGGATGCGCCACCTGGATGAAACCTCTGAGGTCGCCGAGCGTCGGGTCGGCCTTGCGGCGGCGCATCGATTTCTGCATCGCCTTGAGGAACTCCCGCCGCGACTCGACGACGTTCCGGGTCAGATTGTGTTCATGGCGGCGGTAGTAGAGCGCGATCGTGTCGGGAAAGACAAATCGCGCCCTCTGCTCGAAGATGCGAAACAGGAAGTCGGTGTCCTCTGCCTGCGCCAGCTCCTCGTCGAAATCGCCGATCCGCGCGATCAGGCTGCGCCGATAGATGCCGGCCGACAGATGCACGCCGCGAAAGATGCGGTCGTCGCATCCTGCAACCGGCTCGAGCGTCTCGTCGTCGATCTGGTCGACCATGCGCATGTAGGAATAGGTGAGTTCGAGCGCCGGATCGGTCTTGAAATAGGCAAGGTCGGCGGCAAAGCGCCCGGCGGGTGAGATGTCGTCGGAATCGATGAAGGAGACGAACTCGGTGTCGTCAGAGAGCCGGCGCAGGCCGGCATTGCGCGCCTTGGTCACGCCTGAATTGGCTTGTGAGAACAGGCGGATCGGCGCGCCGTCGGCGATGAATGACCGCACAGCCGCCACGGTACCGTCGACCGAGCCGTCGTCGATGACGATGATGTCGAGCTGCGCGGCGTCGCTCTGTCGCAAAACCGAGCGCAGCGCCGAGCCGATGTAGCTCTCGCGGTTGTAGACGGGCAGCACGATGCCCAGCTTCATGAATTGCCCCTATCCAGAAACGCGGCGATCGTCTCCGCGATCTCGTTGCCGCGCGTGCCCAGTGTCAAAGTGTAGCACGGCAACCGACGTGTCAGCTCGCCAAAGAAACGAAATCCGCTTTCGCGTTCGCCCGGCATCTGCGCGATGCCGGACGGCGCCAGCGCCATAAGCGCGTCCTTGCGCGAAAGCGGCGTGATGGTGCTTTGCGCGGCGCCCGATATCTGCGGCACAAGCAGCGCCACGATGTCGAGTTCACTGGCGACGCCACGCGGGCAAAGATCCTGGACCCTGAACTGGTACTTGCCTTGCCAGTTGAGGAGGCCTGGATCGGGCAACAGCCGAGCTAGCCCAAGTCGGTCGAAACCCGCCTGGTCCTGCTTCAGCGTCGTGAACAATGGGCGCGCCAGCGAACGGTCACCGTCGAATTCGACCAGCACGTAGTCGTCACCGACGCTGTCGAGCCCGGCAAGCAGGCCCGAGGCGACCGTGCCCGACTTGCCGGCGCCGCCGGCCCCGGCCAGCAGCACGCCCCTGCCGCCCTTGCCGAGCGTTCCGGCATGCGTGAGGCGCATGCCGCGCGCCGCATATTCCCAATGCAGGAAGCAGCGCAGCGGGGCACCGAACTCCCATGGCGGGCAGCCGTCGGCGGACCGCATGAGCTGCACGCCCAGCCGCTTTTCGACATCGTAGAACTGCCAGTAGCTGAGGTCGTGGAAGTAATGGCCGCGCAGGCCGTTGGCTTCGAGCCGCTCGGAAAACATGTTCGGATGAAACAGCGCCTCGCCCCACAACGCCGGCTGCGGAATCGAGCCAATGCCAGGGTGGGCGAGAAAAATCCGCCCCGGCGTCGCCGGTCGTCCGGCAGCTATCTCTGCAACCATGCCATGGCCAAGCGCCCTCGCCAGTTCGCCGTGATCGGAAAACACGTCGATCGCCAGGCCGGGCAGCTCGACCCGGCTTTTCCCGGGAAAGGCATCGGCATTCGCCTCGCAGGCGGCGAGGAGCTCGCGCGCATAGTCGGCAAGATCGTCAAGGGTTACACGTCGCATCGGAACCTGAAGGCAGCAAGTGGTATCGAAATGCGCCGGAAACCGGCGCTACTGCTTCACCGCCGGCCAGCCGGCAGGCTCGTCGACGTCGTGGATCGGGTCGACCATCACCAGGTCGGCGAGCTCGTCGTGCATGTCGATCTTGAGCGCCTCGCGGGCCGCCGCCAGGCGCTGCGCGAGCTCGGGCGACAATGCGGCCGATGCCATGCCGGTCGCAGGCGAAAGCAGTCCATACTCGTTCAGCCTGGCAATGAAAGCATCCAGGTCGGCGGCGGAAAGCTGTCCGCTGCCGCAGGTGCGGCCGACCAGACTTGCCGGCGGAACCTGTGCGATCAGCGCTTCCCATACACAGCTGCCGCTGTCGGAGAAGCCGAAATACCTGCCGCTGGCGAGGTCGAGAACGACCGCGTCACCATCGAACGTCTCATAGACGATGTCGTTGCCCGAGACCGCGTAAATTGTCGAATACCCCACGCCTGCCCTACCCCTAGGTTTTTTCCCGGCAAACTGCTTATCAAGCAAATGCACATATAAGCAACAGCTGCGGGCCGGGATATCTATAGGGTTGCATTGCAAAACGCAATACTCGCGTCCAGATTGTTTTTGGTGGCAATTTTCGGCACCTCTCCGTGGCCCTTCTCTGTCGGGTGGTTCCCATGCGATAGGTGAGCCTTGGATGGGCACGGCTTGTGGGCAACATGCGACTGAAGAACAAGCTGAGGCTAGCTTACCGAACCCGAATCCACGCCGGACCCGGCTTTGCACCTGATGCAGCGACAAGGGCTGGAGCAGAACTCAGGATGGCAGCGGGGCGGCTCGACGACGGCTCGTGCCCCGTATTTACCTCCTCGATGCTCAATCACGCGCCACTCGGCGTTGCGAACTATCTTGGATCTCGCTTGGCCGCCCGCCCTGCCCTGTTTCTCGTCTGGTTCACTTGGGCGATGCGCAAGGAGCGGCAGGTCCTGCGGACGCTGACCGCTGAGCGGCTCTATCGCCGCCGCTTTCCCGAGCATCGCTTCGTCTTCATGTGCAACGAACTCGAGGAAGTCGCGCTATTTCGCGAGAATGGACTGAACGCGCTGTTCTGCAGCCACAATGCCCTGGCCGACGAACAGACGTTCAAGCCCGTATCTGGTGTCGAGAACACCTACGATGCCTTCTACAACGCCATGATCAGTCCCTGGAAACGCCGTCACCTGGCCCGGTTGGTGCCAAGCGCCGCGCACGTCTTCTACGAATCGCGCCTCACCGGACGACAGAAGACCGCCGATCTGCTCGACGAGCTCAAGCGCATGATGCCAGCGCATCACTTTCTCAACCCGCACGATGGCCACCGCATCGAGAAGCTCGATTGGCAGGCGATCAACGCCGTCATGGCGGCGAGCGCCACCGGCCTGTGCCTGTCGGCGGAAGAAGGCGCGATGTATGCCAGCATCGAATACCTGCTTGCCGGCCTGCCCGTCGTCTCGACGCCCTCGATCGGCGGCCGCCATATCTTCGGCGACCCCGAGACATGGCTGACAGTGGAACCCACTGAAGAAGCGGTTCGCGACGGCGTCGCTCAGATGAAAGCGCGGAACGTGCCGCGCGAGCGCGTCCGCGCCGTCACGCTTGCCAAGGTCCACGAACATCGCAAGCGGCTGCGCGCCTGCGTCCTGGTGGAGACCGATGGCCGGGTCGACCTGCCTGACGACTATGGCCACGCCGTCTATCGCCGTCTCAACAACTGGCAGCGCGGGCTCGATTTCGAGCGCATGCTCATCGACGACTACCACAGCGAGTGACGCCGATGCGGCACTTCCTGCCAGCTGTTCAGGACTTTTGCAGCAACCAGCCCGCCGGGCCTTCCCCGCTCAGTTGCCCAGCCCGCGCCGCAGCAGTTCGCCCAATGTCAGCTGGTGGTCGAACCGTCCGTCGCGCAGGAAGTTGATCGTCTGGGCGATGACCAGCGGATTGTTCATCATGAAGGTGTGGGTGGTCGGCAGCACGATGTGGTCGACCATGCCGGCGAGCCTGGTGCTTTCCACCGACACCTTGCCGTCATTGGGCCCGTCGAACATCGTCGACAGGATCGGGTTCACGCTGCGGTCACCGGCGATGATGCCGACCTCGAAATCCGCAGCATCGAGCTGGTTCGGAACGCTGTCCGGCCCCGTGCCGAGCTGCATGCCGGCGGGGCCATTGAGCATCTCGAACAATTTGAGGCCGCCGAGCGTGTCGACGACCTCGGAGCCGTGGTTGGGCGGCGCAAGCATCACCACCCGGCCGAGATTTGGCGGCCGGTTGTCCTTCAGCCAGGCCCGGAGCAGGATACCGCCCATCGAATGGGTGACGAAGTTGACCCTGGCTGCCGGACCGCACTTTGCCGCCGACGCACCGACATGGGCGATCAACTGCCCGATTGGCGCCTCGACCGAAGGATAGGTGTCGCTGACGACGGCGTAGTCGAGTTTGGTGAATGTCTCTTCCATCAGCAGGAAGGACACGTCGGAGCGCGCGAGGCCATGCAGCAGCACGACGCAGTCTTGCGCAAAGGCGGCCGACGACATCAGCGACAACAACAGGGCAGACAACAGTCGCATGCGCGAAGCTAGACCGGATTGCCCGATAGCCTCAAGGACGAGATCATGAGCCGCCTCAGGGAACGTCGTCGCTGGCGGCAGGCCCGCCCTCGCCCTCGAGCATCGACAGTCTTTTGGTCACCGACCGGCTGAACTTCAGGCGCACGCCCGCGCCATTGCCGCCCTCCTCGGGGATGAAGACGGCGCCGTAATGTTCCAATGCCGCCTGAAGCGCGCCAATGGCGGCATCGTCCGGGATGCCGGTCTTGCGTTCGAAGGCCTCGATATCGGCCTCGTCGACGCTGGAGGCCACAGCCAGTCTTTGCCGGCTGATTTCCACCAGCGCACGCGCCGCCCTGCACATCGCTCCCGTCATCATCGCCCGCGCCTCCTGTCGAAACAGAAGTGATTGCAAATGGCGAGGTGTCTGTCACCCCACCACATCGGGAACCGCACGCGCGAGCGGCAAATGCCTGTCAGGCGGCGTCTGTGCCAGCCTGATAGGTCATCGTCCTGACCACGTCCCGCGCCGGGCGCTTTTCACCGGCGAGAACCTCGAAATCGAGCTGGTTCTCGCGCGGGACCAGCGGACAGGTGACGAAGTTGGTGAAGGCGCATGGCAGCGCCACCGCATAGTTGAAATCGATCCAGTCGATGCGGCTGTTGGTGCCGTCGGTGAACTGCAGTTCGATGACGCGGCCGGCACCGTAGGTGACGGGGCCACTGGTCTTGTCGCGGACATGGGCCACCGGCTGCACGCCCGTTGCCGTGTCCTTGCCGATCAGCTCGATGGAATAGCTCTTGCCATTGTGCTCGAAGGTGAAGGTGCCGATCCGCGGCGTCGATTCACGCACACCGGCTTCGACGGTTTCCGCCTCGTATTCGGTGATATCAGTCGGCGTGTAGACGCCGGGAATACGCCATGCTGGATCGTAGTCGAATGCGGAAACGCCCGCCTCCTCCACCGTCGTCGCCACGCGCGGATCGCGCACGCGCACACCATAAAGCGACTTGCCGTCATTCCTGCTGCGCAGGATAGCTTCGACCTCGTTGACACCGAAATAGACGGGCTCGCTTTTGCCGTGGCCATAGGTCTGGTTGCGGCCCGGAATGATCTCGATCGGCTCGGTCGGATAGGTGCCATTGACGGAGAGGTTCGGCCCCGAAGCGGGCGGGGTGAACATGACCTTGCTGTCCTCGACCGACCAGGTTCCGGGGAGCAGGTCGAAGCTGACGTCCTTGTCGCCGGCTTCCAGCCAGTACTGGGCGACCAGCGAGGTCCAGCCATAAGGCCGGAACATCTTGGCGACATGAGCGTAGCGCCATTCGCGCCACTGGCCTTCCAAATGTTCTCTTGTGGGCATGTTCGTCTCCCTTTCGAAGAATTCAGCTTTTTGCGTGGGCATTCTGGTGGGTGGCGGCCCCGGTGATCTCGTCCAGGAAGGCGAGCATGCCGCGCCAAGAGCCGGTGTCGGCCCTCGAATTGCCGGAGGGCGTGCCGCCATTGGTGTAAGGGACCTTCGACACCGGATGCAGGCGACTGATCTGGGTCGACGGCACGATCGGCAGGTTGATGGCGTGACCGGCATCGTCGAAATCGAGATGCCTGACCAGATGACGATGGTCGTGCTTCCGCAAGGCCGAAGCGACCATGCGGGAATAGAGGCTGGACGGCCAGGCGCGGTCGTCACGGCCCGAGATCAGCAGCACCGGACCCGCAATGTTCTCGACTGGAATGCGCGCGCGGGCCGCAAGCTTGGTGTCCTTCAAGCCTTCGAAGAAGACCGAGTGATGCCGGCTGGGCGGAGCCTCGCCGGCCCAGGGATGCCAGTGCACGGCGGCATTGTCCTGCCACAGATGGGGCAGCGGAACGCCGCCCCTTGTCCAGGTCGTGCCTTGCCAGCCGCCACGTGCCGGATCGCCCGCGCCCTGGGCGCCATGGACCACAGCACCTGGCACGAAAGCAATCACGGCGGAGACCAGTTCAGGGAACGTGGCGCCGAGCAGGAGCGCGAGTTCGCCGCCGCGCGACTGGCCGCTGACAGCGACGAAGCCGTCTTTCGGCTGGAGCTCTCGACGCGCCCAGCGCAGGCCGGCCTCGAGATATTCGAGCGGTGTTTCGGTGATGAAGGGCGACAATCCCGGCGCCTTGAAGTAGCCGAGCGCAAAGGCCTGGTAACCACGGGACGCAAGCAGTGCTGCGCGCGGTTCGTTGATGCCGCCGCCCGAGCCGTTGAGCACGACCACGACAGGATGAGGGCCTGGCCCGGCCGGCGTGAACAGCGTGCCCACCAGTCCTTCCTCACGGATCTCTCGACGCCCCACCCCGGCTGCGGCGAAACCTTGGGAGAGGCTGGCTTCGGCTCGCACGCCAGCGGCGGTTTCAGCCGTCAGCGTCGTGTGCATGGGTTGCATGACGTCGTCGGCAAAAAGTTCGGCGCTGGCGCTGTCGAGCGCCTGCTGGCTCCAGATCAGCCCCATGCCTGAGACTTCGGCATAGTCGCCGCCGACCGGTGCGTCACGGGTGAGGTCGACCACGCCCTGCGCGTCGGCCATGAAGGTCGCCTGGCTCATCCAGGTCACGCCACGCGCCCGTGCCGTGCGCGCCGAGATGGCGACCAGTTCGTCCGGCGCGAGGCCGGAGACGACGATCCGGCGCGGCTCGTCGATCAGTCCGTCGACGACATCGATGGAAAAGACGGGGGCGGAAGCAGGCTTTGTCGTCATCTGAATTACAGTCTCTGCGGATGGTTTGGCCGGCGTGATCATCGGCCTGACGGGCCGGTCATGCGGGCGAGATGGGCGTCGAGACGCTGGGCGAAATCGGCGTCCAGCTCGGTTTCCAGCGACAGGCTGCCGCCGCGCGGCCAGTGACCACCGCCCGTCGTCCAGTCGCGTTGCAGGCCGGCGAGCCTTGTTTGCCAGTCGATGTCGTTGCCGGCCCGGGCCGGATCGACGGCGAGGATGAACACGCCGCGGCCTTTCGGATCGCCCCTGCCGCCGCCGGCGACGCCGGCCATCAGCTCGACCACCAGCCCGAGCAGCGAGCCGATCTGGCCGCCGCGCGGCAGCAAGGCCGCAACCTCGGCAGCGATGCTGGTCGGCCGTCCTTCGCCGTCGAGCGCGATGCCGTCGGCCAAGGGTGCGCCGGAAGCGCGGGCATTGCGGATATCGGCCATGGTTGCCGTACTGGTGGCGACGTCGATGACGACGCGGTTCGAGCCTTGCCCGATGGCAAGCGCCAGCGGATTGGTGCCGATCACCGGATGCTTGCCGCCATGTGGCGCAACGAATGGCGGACCCTCGGCGCCGGCGATGGCAAGCAGGCCGGCATCGGCGAGGTGACGGACGAAAGGCGCGAGTCGGCCAAAACCCCTGACGCCGCGCAGGAACACGGCGGCGATGCCGAACTGTCGGGCCGCCCCGGCAAGGTCGAGCACAGCGTCGGCGACCGCCAGCGGCGCAAAGCAGGAGGAACAGTCGATCCAGTTGATGGCCTGCGCGCCATCGCGCGCCGTCACCGGGGCGACATCGGGCGTCCATTCGTCGAGCATGGCGATGCCGAAGCGCGGCAGGCCGAGCGCGTCGGCCTCGACCAGGGCCGAAGCCGCGAGCCTTGCTGCCGGAGTGCCGCCCAAGGCGGCCGACAGCCGGCCGGTCGCATCAGGAATCGTGATCATTCGCCCGGGCTCCGCGTCGTGCCGCCAAGCTGGATCTCGCTTGCCGAGAGGTAGCCCAGCGTCATCAGGCGCTCGATCAGGAACTCCCGGGAGTGCTTGATATGGGCGAATTCGATCGCCGCGGCGCGCTCGCCGTCGCCGGCTGCGATCGCATCGACCAGTGCCGTGTGCTCGTCGGAATGCTCGCCTGCCTTGACGGTGAAATCGATGGCAAAGCGCAGCAGGCGTTCGAGCTCGTCGAACAGGGTCTCCGAAAGCGCGACGACACGCTTGTTGCGGCTGCAGCGGGCAATGGCGAGGTGAAAGCGCCGAGCCACCTGCTGCATGGTGCCGATATCCATCGGCTGGGCATATTCCCTCACGATCTGGCGCAGCAGCGCGATTTCCGCCGGCGTGGCGTAACGTGCCGCCTGCCGCGCCGCATGCGGTCCGATCGCGGCGCGCATGTCGAGGATGTCGTGCACCGCCTGGAAGGTGATGGGAGCGACGCGATAGCCGCTGCGCGGCAGGATCGTCACCAGTCCATCGGCGGCAAGCTTCTGCATGGCATCGCGCACCGGCGTCTTCGACACCTCGTACTTGCCGGCGATTGAAGCAGCATCAAGCGTCGTCCCCGGCACGATCTCGCAACGCATGATCTCCTGGCGGAGCGCCAGATAGATGCGCTCGGAAACGGGTGCATTCACGGTGGGGTCGGCGTCGACGATCATGAGCTTGTGCTCCTCAGCCCCTCAGTGTTTTGCCCAGGGCACGAAACGCCGTTCCAGCGCCTCGAGCGCGAGAATGGTGAGATAACCCAGGGCCGAGATCACCACGATGCCGACGAACATGCGCGACACCGCAAAGGTCTGCCACGACGCCCAGATGAAGAAGCCGACGCCGCTGCGCGCGCCAAGGAATTCCGCCGCCGCGATGATGATGTAGGACGACCCCGCGGCCAGCCGGAGCCCGGTGAAGATGTTGGGCAGAGCCGACGGCAGTGCAATGCGGAAAAATGTCTGGAAGCGCGTAGCGCCGGCGTTCTTGGCAACGTCGAGATAGATCTGCGGCGTCTGCATCACCCCGCCCATCGTGTTGTAGAGCAAGAGGAAGAACACGCCGATGGCGATGACGACGAATTTCGAGGCGTCGCCGACGCCGAAGATCAACAGGATCAGCGGCAGGATGGCGATCTTCGGCACGGGGTAGAGTGCGGCAAAGATCGGCCCGAGCACCCGCCGCGCCGGCTGCGACAGGCCGAGGATCAGGCCGAGCAGAATGCCCGGTACGGCACCCATGACATAGCCGACCGAGACGCGGCGCAGCGTGGCACCGATATGGTCGAAGATTTCGAAGCTGGCGATCATCTGCCAGGCGGTGCCGGCAATGGCACTGGGCGGGGGGAAGAAGCGCCGGTCGATGACATTGAGCTGCGAGGCGATCTCCCATAGCAACAACAACAGGATCGGGCTGAAATAGGAGATGGTGCGGAACAGCCGCTCACGCTGGGCCGGAGCCTTGAGCTGGCGGATCTGTTCTTCGGTCAGCTTTGCGGTGATGAGGCTCATGCGTGGCGCTCCGGCGAAGTTGAGGCCAACAGCCGCCAGACCTCATAGGTGAGGTCCCAGAAACGCTTGTCGCGGCGCATCTCCACGACGTCGCGCGGCCGGTCGAAGGGGACAGTGAGATCGGCGATAATGGTGCCGGGGCGCGGCGACATCACCAACACCCGGTCGGCCAGTGTCAGCGCTTCGTCGACGCTGTGGGTGATGAACACGACGGTCTTGCCCGTCGTCTCCCAGATGCGCAGCAATTCCTGCTGCAGCACCAGCCGCGTCTGTTCGTCGAGTGCGCCGAACGGCTCGTCCATCAACAGGATCTCGCGGTCGTCGACAAGCGCGCGCGCCACCGAGACGCGCTGCTTCATGCCGCCGGACAGCCGGTGCGGCAGCGCATCGGCAAAGTCGGTCAGCCCGGTCAGTTCGAGCAGTTCGTCGACGCGCATCCGCCGCTTTTCGGCAGAAACGCCCTTCAGGCTGAGCGGAAAGCCGACATTCTCGCGCACGGTGAGCCAGGGCAGCACCGACGCCTCCTGGAACACCATCGCTGGCGGGTTTTCGCTCCGCATGTCGATGCTGCCGCCGAGCTTGCTTTCAAGCCCGGCGAGGATGCGCAGCACCGTCGTCTTGCCGCAGCCGCTGGGACCGACGATGCAGACGAATTCGCCGCGCTTGACCTCGAACTCGACCTCGTAGGCAGCGACGGTCGTGCGGTCGCTGTCGGCGTCGTAGAAGGCCTTGGTGAGGTTGCGCACCTCGATCGCCGTTTCGCTCATCGTACCCGCCCCTTGCGGCAACGCGGCCTGGGTCACTTCTTGCCCACCAGTTCGTTGGCGCGCTTCAGCAGGTCGCTGCGATAGACCGAGGAGATGTCGACGTCGCCCTTGTATTCGAGGTCGCCGCGCTTGCGGAAGAATGCCTCCTGCTCACGCACGGAGTTCAAGTCGATCGACCCGTCTTCCGAACGAATGGTGTAGGCTATGCCCTGCAGCAGCGATCTTTCCGTGCCGGTGTAGCGGGCGACGATGTCGAGCACCTTCTCGTCCTTCCAACCGCCATTGTCGAGCTGGCGCGCAGCCTTGAGATAGGCAGCGAGGAAATTGACGACGGCATCCTCGTGGCCCTCCACGAACTCCTTGTTGAACGCGATGAAGCCAAGTTCGGTGCCGAAGGTATGGTCCTCGACGAGGCGACGACCCAAGCCTTCGCGCTCGAGCTGCAGGGCGAAGGGTTCGATGCTCCAGCCGGCCTCGAGGCCGCCATTGGCGAAGGCGGCGGCAGTCGCAGGCGGCGGCAGGTAGATCGCCTCGACGTCGTCGACGGTCAGACCACCCTTTTCCAGCGCCTTGGCGACCGAATACATGCCAAAGCCGCCAGGCCCTGGAATACCGACACGCTTGCCCTTGAGGTCGGCGACCGTCTTGATGCCTTCGTCCCAGGCCTTCTGCGAGACCATGAAGGGCGACGGCGACGGCACGGTGTCGGGCATCTTGGCCGAGGTCGCGACGATGGCGACCGTGGCGCCCGCATTGATCGAATTGAACAGCCCGGCACCCCAGGTCGCAGCGCCCGCCTGGACGTTGCCTGAGGCCAGCATCTGGATCGTCTCGGCAGTGCCGCTCTTCGGCGACAGGGTCACGTCGACGCCGTATTCGTCGAAATAGCCGAGGTCCTCGGCGAGGAAGAACGGCGCATAGTCGGCAAAGGGCGAATAGAGGAATTCGATCTTCGGCTTGTCCTCAGCCAGCGCGCCGCTGGCGGCTCCGGCCAGAAGGCCCGCGGCGAGAGCCGAGACAATAAACCCGCGACGATTGACGGCAACCATAAGAACCCTCTCCATTGAGCGATCAGCCAGACTTTGATGTCCTGGATTTTGCAACTGATGCATCACATGGCGAAGGTGATATTTTCTAATTGGATTGGCAAGTGGAAAAATCTTATCCGCGAAGGTTGGCCATGGCAGCACGCTGGCACAAAGGTCTAGCTGTAGCGAACACAGAGACCCGACCAGCCCCGGCGCAAATTCAGAATCGCGAGGCTTGATCTGAAATATATTTCAGTATATGAATTTTATTGACATATGCTGGGTGAGCTGTAATCTCCAGACCGTCGGGTTTCGGGAGGAAGTCCGGCGGCAATCAATCCACATAGCGGCGCCTGGGGCGCCCGCGACGGTCATTGAGGATGGCTTCGGCCAAGGGAGGAAACTTGCGCAAATTTTTGAGCACGCTCGCAATCGCGGCGGCTGCGTCGACCTGTTTGGCTTCGACCCAGGCGCTTGCCGAAACCGCCAACCCGTTCAAATGCGAGCCGGGTGAGAAATACGTCATGAACGTCATGGTCTCGGGCGTCGAATACTGGTTCCCGGTCTATGAGATGTTCAAGCAGGCCGGCCAGCAGTTCGGTTGCGAGACGGAATACACCGGCACGCCCGAATACGACGTCAACAAGCAGATCGCCACCTTCGACCAGGCGCTCGCCCAGAAGCCGGCCGGCATCCTGGTCCACCCGATGAACTCCGACCCGTTCATCGAGCCGATCAACCGCGCCATCGAGCAGGGCACCGCCGTCGTCACCTTCGCGGCCGACTCACCCAACTCCAAGCGCACCTCCTTCATCACTTCGGACAATCTGGCCGAAGGCACCTATGCCGCCGATGCCGTCGCCAAGGCGATGGACGGCAAGGGCGAGTATGCCGTGCTGGAAAATCCCGGCCAGGACAACCACGACAAGCGCATCTCGGCCTTCATCGCCCGCATGGAAGCCAAATGGCCCGACATGAAGCTGGTCGGCCGCGCTGCCTCGAACCAGGACCCGACCAAGGCCTATCAGGCCGTTCTCAGCCTCGCCCAGGCGCATCCTGACCTCGGTGCGGTGTTCATGCCGGAAGCCAACTCGGCCATCGGCGCTGCCCAGGCGGCCAAGGAAGGCGGCGGCAAGATCAAGGTCATGCTCGCCGACGTCAACGCCAAGATCCTTGACATGATCAAGGCCGGCGAGATCTACGGTTCGGTCAACCCCAACCAGGGCATGCAGGGCTATATGGGCTTCATGCTGCTGTGGCTGGCCGCGCATCCCAACCTGATCGACCCGATGAACGACACGAAGCGGTCAGGCGCCAACGGCATGAGCGTGCCCTTCATCGACAACGGCTTCTCCATCGTGACCGCCGAAAATGCCGACGACTTCTATTGGGACAAGTATCTCAAGCGTCGCGGCACCAAGGGCATCGAGGAATAAGCTCGCATCCCTTGCCGCTCGCGGCAGAAAACCCGGAAGGGGACCCTGGTCCCCTTCCCCTTTGTGGCGCCCATCGCAGGAGCATGGCGTGACCGAGACGCCCATTCTTGAAATACGCGGCCTGTCCAAGGCGTTCGGGCCGGTAAAGGCGCTCAGCGACGTGCAGTTCGAGCTCAAGCGCGGGGAAATCCATGCGCTGTGCGGCGAAAACGGCGCCGGCAAATCGACGCTGATGAACATGATCGCCGGCGTGCTGCAGCCCGACCGGGGCGAGATCCTGATCGACGGCACAAGTGTTTCGATCCCCTCGCCGGCGGCAGCCCAGCGCCTCGGCGTAGCACTCGTCCACCAGGAGATTGCGCTCTGCCAGGACGCGACGGTCGCCGAAAATATCTACATGGCCGCGATCAATGCCCGTCGCGCGCCGCTGATGAATTTCCAGAAACTCTATGCCGACGCGCAGAAGGTGATGGACCTGCTCGCGCCCATTCCGGTGCGCACCAAGGTCGCCGACCTCTCCATTTCCAGCCAGCAGCTCGTCGAGATCGCCAAGGCGCTGACGCTGGACTGCAAGGTGCTGATGCTCGACGAGCCGACCGCGGCGCTGACCGAAAGCGAAGCGCAAAGGCTGTTTGCCATCGTCCGCGGCCTCAGGGATCGCGGCATTTCGGTGGTCTATATCAGCCATCGCATGGCCGAGATTTTCTCGCTCTGCGACCGTGTCACCGTCTTCCGCGACGGCCACTATGTCGCCACCGACCCCATTGCCAAAAGTTCGCCCGACGACGTCGTGCGCAAGATGGTCGGCCGCGAGATCACCCAGCTCTATCCCGACAAGCTGGCTCAGGAGCCGGGCCACAAGCTGCTTTCGGTCGAAGGCCTATCGGATGGCGACCGCTTCAGCGGCGTCAATCTTGAGCTCCGGGCCGGAGAAATCCTCGGTATCGGCGGCCTGATCGGCGCTGGCCGCAGTGAAATTGCCCAGAGCATCTGTGGCCTCAGGCCCGTGATGTCGGGCACCGTCGCGCTTGACCGCCAGAGCTTGCGCATCTCGAGCTACAGCGATGCCGTCAAGGCTGGCCTCGTCTATCTCTCCGAAGACCGCAAGGGCTCGGGCGTGTTCCTCGACATGTCGATCGCGGCCAATGTCTCCGCACTCGACCTGGGCAAGCTGACCGGTTCGCTCGGCCTGCTCGACCGCAAGGCCGAGGACAATCAAGCGACGGACCTGACCAGGCGCCTCAGCGTGCGTATGGCCGGCATCGATGCCAAAGTGTCGACGCTGAGCGGCGGCAACCAGCAGAAGGTGGCGATCGCCAAGCAATTGTCGATCGATCCCAAGGTCATCATCATGGACGAACCGACGCGCGGCATCGACGTCGGCGCCAAGGTCGAGATTCACCGCCTGCTGCGCCAGCTTGCAGCCAAGGGCACCGGCATCGTCGTCATCTCCTCGGAACTGCCGGAACTGATCGGCCTGTGCGACCGCGTGATCGTGGTGCGCGAGGGCCGCATCGCCGGCGAACTCGGCGCCGACGCACTCGGCGAGGAAGCCATCATCATGCTCGCCTCGGGCGTCCAGAACTCTTCAAATCAAGAAAAGCAGGCTCAAAATGTCGCCTAGGGAAGCCGGAGAAACCGTGATGCACGCCGAGATCAAGGCACCCGACACCGCCGGGCGCATCAACTTCGCCCGCCTCGCCTCAATGCGCGAAGCCGGCCTGATCGTCATCATTCTGGCGCTGTGCATCGCCATGAGCTTTGCCTCGCCACACTTCCTGACATGGGGCAATTTCCGCGCCATGCTGATGAGCTTCTCGATCGAGGGCATCGTCGTGGTCGGCATGACCATCCTGCTGATCGTCGGCGGCATCGACCTGTCGGTCGGCTCGGTGGTCTGCTTCTCGATGGTGGTGTCGGGCGCACTGTTCCTTGCCGGGCTGGACCCGTGGACGGCGAGCCTGATCGGCATCGGCACAAGCGCCTTGATCGGCGCTGCCATGGGCTTTTTCGTCACCGTGGTCGGGCTCAACCACTTCATCACTTCGCTTGCGGCGATGGTCATCGTCCGCGGCCTGTGCCTGGTCATCACCAAGGGCACGCCGCTGTCGCTGTTTTCGCTGCCACCGGAATTCAAGGCCATCGGCCAGGGCAGCCTCCACGGCCTGCCCTATGTCATCATCATCTTCGTCGTCGTCGTTGCGATCTTCGACTTCCTGCTGCGCCGCGCCACTGCCTTCCGCAAGGTGTTCTACACCGGCTCCAACGAGAAGGCGGCGCAGTTCTCCGGCATCAAGACCAAGCAGGTGAAGTTCTGGGTGACGGTGCTGTGCTCGACCCTCGCCGGGCTGGCGGGTGTCATCTACATGGCCCGCTTTGGTGCTGCGACGCCCACCTTCGGCGCCGGCATGGAGCTCAACATCATCGCGGCGGCGGTGATCGGCGGCGCATCTCTCAATGGCGGCTCGGGCACCATCTTCGGCGCCATTCTCGGTATGGCACTGCTCTCGGTGGTCACCAGCTCGCTGATCCTGCTCGACGTCTCCGTCTACTGGCAGGACATGATCAAGGGCTGCATCCTTCTGGCGGCCGTCTCCATCGACCACTTCCTGCACCGCAAGAAGTCCTGAGCATCAAGCACGAGACACCATCATGGCTCCCCCCAACACCCGCGACGACATATCGACCGTCCGCCAGATGCACCAGGCACTCGTGCTCCACTATGTCGAGGGCAAGACCCAGGCCGAGATCGCCAAAGAACTCGGCATCTCGCACGCCACCGTCAACCGGCTGATCAAGCGCGGCCACCAGCTCGGCCTCGTCGAGATCAAGATCAAGTCGCCGATCGACCATCTCGTCGACATCGAGACGCGTCTTGTCGCGCTCGGCGGCATCGAACGCGCCGTCGTCGTACCCTCGGTATCCGACAATCCGCAGACCGCGCTGCAGCGGGTCGGCGAGGCCGCCGCCCGTCTGCTGCTCGACACCATCAAGGATGGCGACACCATCTCGATCACCGGCGGCAAGGGCGTCAGCGCACTTGTTGCCGGGCTGAAGCCCGGTCGCAGCTATGATGTCGAGGTCATCCCGGCCACCGGTCTCGTCCAGGGCAAGCACTACACCGACGTCAACCACGTCGCATCGCTGATGGCCGACAAGCTCGGCGGCCGCGCCTACCAGGTGCATGCGCCCTTGTTTGCCGACACGCCGGAACAGCGCGAAATGCTGATGGGCGTGCGTTCCGTTGCCGATGTCTTCCGCAAGGCGCGCGAGGCAGATGTGGCGGTTGTCGGCATCGGCTCGATCTTGACCGACGACTCCAGCTATTACGACCTGCACCCATCATCGAGCGCCGACCGGCAGGCCATCCAGCAGTCGGGCGCATCGGGCGAGTTGCTCGCCCACCTGATCGACAGTCGCGGCAAGCTTTGCGGCTACGCCCTCAACCGGTCGCTGGTGTCGCTGACCTTGGATGAATTCGCCACCATACCGCGCTCGATCGGCATCGCCAGCGGGCCGAGCAAGGCCGCGCCCATCCTCAGCGCCATGCGCGGCAACCATCTCGACACCATCGTCACCGACGAGGCGACAAGCCTCCAGATTCTCGACCTTGCCGAACAGGAGGCAGCATGAGCTCCCGACAGATCCAACGCCCCATTGGCCGCTCCGGCGTCTCTGCTTCGGCCGTCGGCCTCGGCACCTGGGCGATCGGCGGCTGGATGTGGGGCGGCACCGACGAGCAGGCCTCGATCCGCGCCATCGAAGCCTCGATTGAATCAGGCATCAGCCTGATCGACACCGCGCCTGCCTATGGCCTCGGCCGCAGCGAGGAGATTGTCGGCAAGGCGATCAAGGGTAAGCGCGACAAGGTGGTCATCGCCACCAAATGCGGTCTCAACTGGCATTCCGGCAAGGGCAACCACTTCTTCGACCAGGATGACAAGCCGGTGCACCGCTATCTCGGCGCCGACGGCATCGCCCACGAGATCGAGCAGAGCCTCAACCGCCTCGGCACCGACTACATCGACCTCTACATCACCCACTGGCAGGATCCGACGACGCCGATTGCTGAAACGATGGCGACGCTGGAAAAGCTCAAGGCAGCGGGCAAGATCCGCGCCATCGGTGCTTCCAACGTCAGCGCCGAGGACCTCGAGCTTTATGTCTCCGCTGGCCAGATCGACGCGATCCAGGAACGCTATTCGATGATCGATCGTGAGATCGAGACCAGCCTGCTGCCGATCACCCAGCGCAACGACATCGCCACGCTCAGCTACTCCTCGCTGGCGCTCGGCCTGTTGACCGGGACGATCGATCCCTCGCGTGAATTCACCGGCGATGACCAGCGCAAGGGCAATCCACGTTTCTCCGCCGCCAACAGGCAGAAGGTGGCAAAGCTCAAGCAGGCCATCGCGCCGGTCGCTGAACAGCACAAGGCGTCGATGGCCCAGATCGTCATCGCATGGACACTCGCCCAGCCCGGTATCACTTTCGGCTTGTGCGGCGCGCGCACAGCCGAACAGGCGCTCGACAATGCACGGGCCGGCGAGATCACGCTTGGCACGAACGAATTGGCAATCATCGACACGGCAATCGCCGCGCATCTCACCGCCATGGATGCCTGAGCGAAAAGGCACAGCCCACATGAACCGCAACGACACACTCGCCGCTCTGCGAGAGCGGCCCGATATTGCCGTGCTGGTGATAGGCGGCGGCATCAACGGCATCTCGGTGTTCCGCGAACTCGCGCTGCAAGGCGTCGACGTCGTGCTCGCCGACAAGGGCGACTATTGCTCAGGCGCCAGTGCTGCACTGTCGCGCATGGTGCATGGCGGGCTTCGCTATCTCGAAAACGGCGAGTTCAAGTTGGTGCGTGAATCGCTGGTCGAGCGCGACCGGCTGCTCAAGAACGCCCCGCACTATGTCGCGCCGCTGCCGACGACGGTGCCGATCTTCGACACCTTCTCCGGCATCGCCAACGGCGCGGTCCGCTTCCTCGGCCTGACGCGCAATCCCAGCCGCCGCGGCGCGCTGGTGATCAAGGCCGGACTGACCATGTACGACCTGTTCACGGCAGCACGGCGATTGATGCCGAAGCACCGCTTCCGCGGCCGTGCCGAAACACTCAAGACATGGCCCGCGATCAATTCCGATATCCGCAGCTCCGCCACCTATTACGACGCCTGGGTCAGCCGTCCCGAGCGCCTCGGCCTGGAGATGTTGTTCGACGCATTGGCATCGAGCCCCACCGCGCACGCCCTGAACTATGCCGCGGTCGCCGCATCCAACGACGGCCTCGCCCTTACCGACAGCTTGACCGGCGAGGTCCTGCAGCTCCGCCCCAAGCTGATCATCAACGCCACCGGTGGTTGGATCGACCTCACCAACAAGGCCATTGGCGCGGCCGCCCCGCGCATGATGGGCGGTACCAAGGGCTCGCACCTGATCGTCGACAATGCCGAGCTGCATGACGCGCTTGGCGGCCACATGGTCTATTACGAGAACGAGGATGGCCGCATCTGCATCCTGTTTCCTTATCTCGGCAAGGTGCTGATCGGTTCGACCGACATCCGCGTCGATGATCCCGACCAGGTCCGCTGTGAGGACGACGAACGCAGCTACATCCTGCAGTCGCTCGCTTTTGTTTTCCCCACGATCGTGATCGCCGAAGAAGACATCGTCTTCCGCTTTGCCGGCGTGCGCCCCTTGCCTGCCAGCGACGACAGCTTCACCGGGCGCATTCCGCGCGACCATTTCTGCGAGTTCGTGGAACCAAGCGGCGGCCTGCCGGCGACCTTGTGCATGATCGGTGGCAAGTGGACGACCTTCCGCTCCTTCGGCGAGATGGCGGCCGACATGGCGCTCGAGCGCCTCGGCCTGACGCGCCATACCGGCACCCAGGACCTCGCCATCGGTGGCGGACGAGAATTTCCCGCCGCCTCGGATGCATGGTGCGCAAAGCTGGCGGAACAGCACGGTCTCAATATCGAACGCGCGCATGCCCTGCTTGAGCGTTACGGCACCTCGGCGGTCGATTTCGCGGCTGCCTCCGACCCGATGCTGGTGGGCTCCGACTATTCGACCGGCGAAATCCGCATGATCGTCGAGCGCGAGCAGGTCGAATGCCTCGCCGACATATTCCTGCGCCGCACAACCATCGCCATTTCGGGCGGGCTCAACCTCCAGCTCATCGAGGCCGTGCTCGCCATCCTGGCCAACCACAAAGGCTGGAGCGCCGCCGAGGCCGCCGCCGAGCGCAGCGCCTTTCTCGCCTTGCTCGCCCATCAGCACGGCATCGCACTTTCCGATCTCTCCCAGACGAACGACAAAAGGAGCGCCCTATGCGCCTGAACCACAAAGTCCGCATGAACAGGCTGTTCGGCGGTGGCCGCTGCCTCGACGTCGCCATCGATCACGGCGTCTGCAACGAACCGAGTTTCCTCAACGGGCTTGAGGACATGGCAAGCGTCGTCGGTCAGCTGGTCAAGGCTCGTCCCGACGCCATCCAGATGAACTACGGCCAGGCCGACCTGCTGCAGACCGTTCCGGGCAAGGACAAGCCCGCACTCGTGATGCGCATCGACATGGGCAATCCCTACAACAAGATCCGCCATCGGGCGATGTGGGCGGTGCTTCAGAACGAGGCCGAGCCTTTGCTCGGTGCGATCGAGATGGATGCGGCCTGCGTCGTGGTCAATCTGTTCATGCTGCCGGATGAGCCCGACCTGTTCCGGCAATGCGTCCAGAACATCGCACGCGTCCGCGCCGACTGCGAGAAATACGGTCTGCCGCTGATGATCGAGCCGCTGGCGATGCTGCCCGTCGACCAGAGCGGCGGCTACATGGTCGACGGCGATGCCGAAAAGATCGTCACGCTGACCCGCCTCGCCCGCGAGATGGGCGCCGACATCATCAAGGCCGACCCGACCACCGATCCCAACGACTTCCACCGCGTGGTCGAGGCGGCACGCTGCCCGGTCCTGGTGCGTGGCGGCGGCAAGGAGGATCTGCGCACAGTCTTCGACAAGTCGGCGGCGCTGATGTCGCAAGGCGCGATGGGGATGGTCTATGGTCGCAATATCTACCAGCATGCCCATCCGAGCGCGGTCGTTCGCGGACTGATGGCGATCATCCACGACGGCGCGGATGGTGCCACAGCCTTCGACCTGTACAAGCAGGCTTGAAGCAGCGGCATCGGGAGGAGCCAATGGGCACGTACATTCTTGGCCTAGATGCGGGCAACACCGTCATCAAGGCGATCATCTTCGACACGTCAGGGCGCGAACTTGCGCTCGCCGCCCGCGACGGCCGCTCCTGCATGCCGAAGCCAGGCCATGTCGAACGCGACCTCGACGAGCTCTGGCGCAACGCCATTGCCGTCATCGGCCAGTGCATCGACCAGGCCGGCATCGACGCCGGTGACATCGTTGCCATCGGCTGTGCCGGACATGGCAACGGGCTCTATGCGCTCGACCGCGACGGCGCTCCGCTGATCGGCATCCAGTCGCTCGACACGCGCGCCATAGGCATCGTCGACGAATGGGCCGAACAGAATGTCGGTGACCGCACCTACGCCCATTGCCTGCAAAAGCCGTGGGCGGCACAGACGCCCACCCTGCTCGCCTGGATCAAGCGCCATGCGCCCGAGCTTTTCAGCCGCATCGGCACGGTGTTTCTGTGCAAGGATTTTGTCGTCAACCGGCTGACCGGCGCACGCTCCACCGATACGTCTGACATGTCTGGCTGCGGCCTGCTTGAAATGCCCAGCCGCCGCTACGCTCAAGACCTGCTTGCCGCTTACGGGCTTGGCGACTGCATGGAGCTTCTGCCGCCTGTGCTGGAATCGGCCGAGATCGCCGGTCACGTCACGCCAGAGGTCGCGGCCCAGACCGGCCTGCGCGCCGGCACGCCAGTGGTGGCAGGCCTGTTCGATGTCGTTGCCAGCGCTGTCGGCTCGGGCGTCACCCGCACGGGCGCAGCCTCGATCATCGCCGGCACCTGGAGTATCAACCAGGTCATTACGGACGAGCCGATCCGCGATCCTTCGATTTTCATGCTGTCGACCTTCGACCCCAGGCGCTATCTGGCGATCGAATCGAGTGCCACCTCGGCCGCCAATCTCGAATGGATCGTCCGCGAGTTCTTCGAGCATGGCCATGACGGCGACGCTTCGCCGTTCGAATTGTGCAGCGAACTCGTCGCGTCTGTCGACCCCGATGGCGACATTCCGATCTACCACCCCTTCCTCTATGGCTCGCAGCAGAACGGCCACGCCCGCGCCGGATTCTACGGCGTCGCCGGCTGGCACACGCGCGGCCATATGTTGCGCGCCTTGTTCGAGGGCGTTGCCTTCGAGCACAAGCGCCACGTCGAGACCTTGTGCAAGGCGGGTGCCATCTTCGACGAGGTCACATTGTCGGGCGGCGGCTCGCGCAGCGCCGTCTGGCCGCAGATCTTCGCCGACGTACTCGGCGTTCCGGTCACCGTGGCTCGCAGCCGCGAGACCGGCGCGCTGGGCGCCGCCATTGCCGCCGCGACCGGCTTTGGCCTCTTCGCCGACTATGCTGAAGGTGCGACGGCGATGACCTCGGCCGCCCGCCACTATACGCCCAATGGCGCGATTGCCCCTGTTTATGCCAGGCGCTATCGATTGTATGGCGAGATCAACCAGGCGATGGCCCCGATCTGGCAGCGCATCGCCACTGAGCAGTCCGAGCAGGCACCGCAGTGACCGAAGCATCCTCCTCATTTGGCGACCATGACTACGTCATCGTCGGCGCAGGCTCCGCCGGTTGCGTGCTTGCCAATCGGCTGTCCGCCGATCCCCGCAATCGCGTGCTTTTGCTCGAAGCCGGTGGTTCCGACCGCTATCACTGGGTCAACATCCCGATCGGCTACCTCTACTGCATGGGCAATCCGCGCACCGACTGGCTGATGAAGACCGAACCAGACGCCGGCCTCAATGGCCGCAGCCTGAACTACCCCCGGGGCAAGGTGCTGGGCGGCTGCTCATCGATCAACGGCATGATCTACATGCGTGGCCAGGCCGCCGACTATGATGGCTGGCGCCAGGCCGGCAATGTCGGTTGGGGTTGGGATGATGTGCTGCCTTACTTCCTGAAGTCGGAAGACCATCACGCCGGCAAGAGCGCCATGCACGGGTCGGGCGGCGAATGGCGCATCGAAAAACAACGCCTGTCCTGGCCGATCCTCGACGCCTTCCGCGACGCCGCCGAGGAACTCGGCATCCCGCGCACCGACGACTTCAACACCGGCACCAACGAAGGTTCCGGCTATTTCGAGGTCAACCAGCGGGGCGGCGTGCGCTGGAACACCTCCAAGGCCTTCCTGCGCGGCATAACCGACCGCAGCAACCTGCGTGTCGTCACCGGCGCCGAGACCGAGCAGCTCGAATTCGACGGCAGGCGCGTTACCGGCCTCGTCTTCCGCAAGGACGGCCAGTTGCATCGCGTCAAGGCAAGCCAGACAATCCTCGCCGCCGGCGCCATCAACTCGCCAAAGATTCTCGAGCTCTCCGGCGTCGGCCGGCCCGAGCTGCTTTCAGGCCTCGGCATCGAAATCCGTCACGCGCTGGCCGGCGTCGGCGAAAACCTGCAGGACCATCTGCAGATCCGGACCGTGTTCAAGGTAACGGGGGCGGCGACGCTCAACCAGCGCTACCACAATCTGTTCAGCCGCGCCGCCATGGGGCTCGAATATGCGGTGAAGCGCAGCGGCCCGCTGTCGATGGCGCCGAGCCAGCTCGGCATTTTCGCCAAGAGCGATCCGCGTCTCGAAACGCCCGATCTCGAATATCACGTTCAGCCGCTCAGCACTGATCGGCTGGGCGAACCGTTGCACCGCTTTCCAGCCGTCACGGTGTCGGTCTGCAATCTGCGTCCCGAAAGCCGCGGCAGCGTGCACATGGCTTCATCAGAGGCGCGCGAGGCAGCGAAGATCAGGCCGAACTATCTCTCCACCGACGGCGACCGCAGCACCGCCATTGCCTCGCTGCGCCATGTCCGCCGCCTGATGAAGGCCAGGGCCGTCGCGCGCTTCGCGCCTGAGGAAGTGCTTCCAGGGACCCAGTACGACAGCGACGCCGATCTCATCCGCAAGGCCGGCGACATCGGCACGACGATCTTCCACCCGGTCGGCACCTGCAAGATGGGGTCTGACACAATGTCCGTGGTCGACGACCGCCTGCGCGTCCACGGCCTCGACGGATTGCGTGTCGTCGACGCCTCGATCATGCCGACGATCGTTTCCGGCAACACCAATTCGCCTGTCATCATGATCGCCGAGAAGGCAGCCGAAATGATCCTCGGGGACCGCCGCGCCTAGCCGCAGATCGTCTGGGCCAAAAGAAAATCGCCTGGGGTAATGCAATCGTGACCCACTGGAACGGGGTCACGATTTGCAGCCGATTGTCTTGACCGCCCCGCCACGCGGTGCGGCGTCGGCACAAATTTCCAAGAAACGCCGGCTAACGGCGGATCTGGCGGTCGGGGTCCAACGCTTTCTCCACTTGCGATCAACATAGCACCAGTCCGACAGGCCTGGCTTGTTCGAGTAACGTCTGACTTCGCGACAGCGAATGACTTCGCTCAAGTTTCCAGCAGCCTTCTCGATACGGCCCAGCTCCCAGCATCGTTCACCGAATGCGCCTCGCCAACGCCTTCCCTGGCGTCGACATGTCCATCCATGTTGACTACGCTACTCATGTATTGCTGCCGCCTGTCCGGCCCAGCACACACCTTCAGCTTCCAAGGAGTGCCCCCGTGAAGTCCACCCATTTCGCTTTGACCAGCGCCGCCCTGCTGTTGGCCCTCTACGCCTCGTCCGCTCTGGCGCAGGATGCCGAAGGCATCGTCATCTATAACGCCCAGCACGAAAGCCTGACCAACGAGTGGGCCGAAGCCTTCACCAAGGAAACCGGCATCAAGGTGACGATCCGCAAGGGCAGCGACACCGAGTTCGGCAACCAGATCGTCGCCGAAGGCAAGCTGTCGCCGGCCGACGTCTTCCTGACCGAGAACTCGCCGGCCATGGCGCTGGTCGACAATGCCGGGCTGTTCGCGCCTGTCGAAGCCGACACGCTGGCGCAGGTGCCCGAGGAATTCCGTCCCGCCAACGGCCACTGGACCGGCATTGCCGCGCGCAGCACCGTCTTTGCCTATGACAAGACCAAGCTCACCGCCGACAAGCTGCCGAAATCGCTGCTCGATCTGGCCGATCCGAGCTGGAAGGGTCGCTGGGCGGCCTCGCCGTCGGGCGCCGATTTCCAGGCCATTGTCGGCGCGCTGCTCGAACTGAAGGGCGAGGCAGCCACCGTCGAATGGCTGAAGGGCATGAAGGCCAATTTCACCGCCTATCGCGGCAACAGCACCGCCATGAAGGCGGTCAATGCCGGCGAGGTCGAGGGCGCCGTGATCTACCACTATTACTACTATGGCGATCAGGCCAAGACGGGCGAGAACAGCAAGAATGTCTCGCTGCATCTGTTCAAGAACCAGGATCCTGGCGCCTTCGTCAGCATCTCTGGAGGTGGGGTCCTCGCGTCCAGCAAACACCCCAAGGAAGCCCAGGCGTTCCTCAAGTGGATCACTGGCAAGACCGGCCAGGGCATCCTCAGGACCGGCACCTCGTTCGAGTATGCCGTCGGCACCGGCGACGAGTCCAACCCGGAGCTCACCCCACTCAAGGACCTGCAGGCGCCGAAGGTCGAGGCCTCGAAGCTCGACAGCAAGAAGGTGTCCGAGCTGATGACGGCGGCCGGGCTGCTCTGAATGCCACTGCGCCAATCAAGCTCCCGCAACACGGTCGCGGGAGCTTTCGCACCTGAAGGGCTTGCCAAGACGGCGGAATTCCTTCACCGGATGGTCACCTATTCCTCGCCGCGAGGCGAACCGGGAGCCTGGAGTGACGCCTTCGTCGGCTGAATATCATCCTTCGCGGCCATCGACCCCAGCCGCAGCCTGGTCCCGCCTGCTGCCGACATCCTGGATCGCGGTCGCGGCGGTGCTGGTGTCGCTGTTTGCCCTTTTGCCGCTCGGCTTCATCATCTGGGTTGCGATCCAGACCGGCTGGACCTCAGTTGCCCAGTTGGTGTTCCGGCCACGCGTCGGCGAACTCTTGGTCAACACGCTTTCGCTCGTCATCCTCGTCGTGCCGATCACCGCGCTTTTGTCGGTGGCCCTGGCCTGGCTGACCGAACGCAGCGACTTGCCCGGCGCACGTTTCTGGTCGGGGCTGTCGGTAGCGCCGCTCGCCGTTCCCGCCTTCGTCCATTCTTATGCCTGGATCACCCTGTTTCCATCCATGCACGGCCTTTTCGCCGGCGTGCTGATTTCGGTCATTGCCTATTTTCCCTTCATCTATCTGCCGGTGGCAGCGACGCTGCGCCGGCTCGATCCGGCGCTGGAAGACGCTGCCGCCTCGCTCGGCAACACCCCTTGGCGCGTTTTCCTTCGGGTCGTCCTGCCCCAGCTCAAGCTCGCCGTGCTGGGCGGCGCGCTGCTCGTTGGCCTGCACCTGCTTGCCGAATACGGCCTCTATGTCTTCATCCGCTTCGACACCTTCACCACCGCAATCGTCGACCAGTTCCAGTCGACCTTCAACGGACCGGCGGCCAACATGTTGGCCGGCGTGCTGGTCGTCTGCTGCCTCGTGCTCCTGGCGCTCGAAGCCATGCTGCGCGGCGGCGAGCGCTACGCCCGCGTCGGCTCGGGTGCTGCGCGCACCGCTGTGCGCACAAGCCTCGGCCGCGCCACCGTGCCTTGCCTCGCCTTGCCACTGATCACAGCATCGCTGGCGCTCGGCGTGCCATTCCTGACCGTCGGCCGCTGGCTCGTCGCCGGTGGCGCCGGCGTCTGGAACCTCGATGTCATTAGCCTCGCGCTGTGGCAGACGCTCGTGCTGGCGCTCGGCGGCGCGCTGCTCACCGTCGCCATCGCCATTCCAATGGCGTGGCTGTCGATCCGCCGCCCAGGCCCACTGCCGCGCCTGCTCGAAGGCTGCAACTACATCGTCGGCTCCTTGCCCGGCGTGGTCATCGCGCTCGCTCTGGTCACGGTCACTGTGCGTGTCGCGATGCCGCTCTACCAGACCGTCGCCACCATCCTTGCCGCCTATGCGCTGATGTTCCTGCCCCGGGCGCTGGTGTCGCTGCGCGCCAGCATCGCCCAGGCTCCGGTCGAGCTCGAACAGGCGGCCGGCAGCCTCGGCCGCAGCCCGCTGCGCGCGCTGTGGTCGACGACGGTGCGCCTCTCCGCGCCGGGCGCCGCCGCCGGCATTGCCCTGGTTGGGCTTGGCATCACCAATGAACTCACCGCCACCCAGATGCTCGCGCCCAACGGCACCCGCACGCTCGCCATGGCCTTCTGGGCGATGAGCAACGAACTCGACTATGCCGCAGCCGCACCCTACGCACTGATCATGGTGGTGATGTCGCTGCCCTTGACCTGGCTCCTTTATGTACAGTCGCGACGGATGGCCGGCCGATGAGCTTTCTTCACCTGCATGGCCTGCGCAAAGCCTATGGCAATGTCACCGCCGTCGACGGCATCGAGCTTGCGGTCGCAGTCGGGAGCCGCACCGCCATCGTCGGCCCCTCGGGCTGCGGCAAGACCACACTGTTGCGTCTCATCGCCGGTTTTGAGGCCCCCGATGCCGGCAGCATCGTGCTTGATGGGACCGAACTCGCGGGCAATGGCGATGTCGTGCCGGCGCATCGCCGCGGCATCGGCGTGGTGGCGCAGGACGGCGCGCTGTTTCCCCATCTCAGCATCGCCGACAATATCGGCTTCGGCATGAAACGCGACAAGGATGCGCGCGACGAACGCATCGCCGACCTCGCTTATGTCGTCGGCCTCGACAGGGGCATCCTCAAGCGCCGCCCGCACCAGCTCTCCGGCGGCCAGCAGCAACGCGTGGCACTCGCCCGTGCCATGGCGCGCAAGCCGCGCCTGATGCTGCTCGACGAACCGTTCTCGGCTCTCGACACGGGCTTGCGCGCCTCGATGCGCAAGGCCGTCGCCGAACTGCTCGAACAGGCCGGCATCGCCACGATCCTGGTCACCCACGACCAGGCCGAGGCCCTGTCTTTCGCCGACCAGGTCGCTGTCATGCGCGACGGCGCCTTCTCGCAGGTCGGCGCGCCACGCGACCTCTATCTGCGCCCGAAGGACCGGATGATCGCCGAGTTCCTCGGCGACAGCATCATCCTTCCGGCGCGTATCTCAAGCGGCATCGCCGAATGCGCCATCGGCCACATCGGCGCTGACAGCACGAGCCCGCGCGACGTCGCCCGTATCATGCTGCGCCCGGAGCAGGTCTTCCTTGAGCCGGCGTCGCGGGCAGACGTCGCCAATCCGCCACCCAACGTGGTCTTCGGCGAGATCATCGAGGCAGAGTTCGCCGGCTCGGTAAGCACTGTCGCGTTGCGTGTACTCAACAGTCTCGACCCGCCCGACGCCGCCGTTATCGGCAACCACCCGCTCATCCTGCGCCGGTCCTTCGTCGACGCGCCAACGGTGGGCGCGATCGTACGGATCAGCGTCCACGGCAAGGCTCACGTCTTCGATGGCACCGCCTGATCAGGCTGATCCCGCCGCTACCAACAGAAAGCCCCGCGATTGCGGGGCTTTTGCGTTGTCGAAGGTGATGTGTGGTGCCGGTTGCGCCTACGAGCGTGGGCGTTCCTTCTTGGGGTCGTAGTGGGCGAACGGCACGATCCTGGCCGGCAGGCGCTTTTGCTGGCCGTCGAGCTTGCCGACTTCGACCTCGGTGCCGATCTCGGCATGCGCTGCCTCGATGCGAGCGAGTGCGATGTTCTTGCCGAGGATCGGCGAGCGCATCGACGAGGTGACGATGCCGATCTGTGCGCGGCCGATATGGACGCAGTCGCCGTGGCCGACAGCGACATTGGCGTCGATGTCGAGGCCGACAAGCTTGTGGATCGGATTGTCCTTGCGCCGGATCAGCGCCTCGCGGCCGATGAAGTCGTCGGTCTTGGTCTTCAGCGGCACGGTGAAGCCGATGCCGGCCTCGAACGGGTCGGTCTGGTCGGAGAACTCGTAATTGGCAAAGATCAGGCCGGCCTCGATGCGCACCATGTCGAGGGCTGCAAAGCCCATCGGCTTCAAGCCATGCGGCTGGCCGGCTGCCCACACCGCGTCGAAGACGATCTCGGCATCGCGCGGATGGCACCAGACCTCGTAACCGAGCTCGCCGGTGTAGCCCGTGCGCGACACCACCACAGGGACACCCTGTGCATCGCCGATGCGGCCGATGGTGAAGCGGAACCATTCGAGCTCACTGAGCGCCGGCTGGTGCGGCGGCGTCCAGACGATCTCCTTCAGGATGTCGCGGCTGTTCGGGCCCTGGACGGCGATGTTGTGCATCTGGTCGGTCGAGGAGCGGACCAGCACCTTGAGGCCGAGTTTCTCCGCCTGCTCGCGCAGCCAGACGCCGGAATAGTCATCGCCGCAGATCCAGCGGAAATTGTCCTTGCCCAGACGCAGCAGCGTGCCGTCGTCGACCATGCCGCCATGCTCGTAGCACATGGCGGTGTAGACGACCTGACCGACACCGAGCTTCTTGACGTCGCGGGTCAGCGTGTACTGCATCAGGGCTTCGGCATCAGGGCCGGTGACCTCGAACTTGCGCAGGGCACTGAGATCCATCACCACCGCCTTCTCACGGCAGGCCCAGTATTCGGCGATGGCGCCCTCCTTGGCGAATTCCTGCGGCAGCCAGAAGCCCTTGTATTCGATGAAGTTGCGGGTGTGCTTGGCAAAGCTTGCGTGGAAGCCGGTCTCGCGGGTCATCTTGGGTTCTGCCTCCGGGGTCGTGCGTCGGGCGATCGCGCGCTGGAATGTGTTGGAGCCGGAATAGGTCCGGACGTGGATGTCGGTGAGGTTCCAGCCATTGGCCGGCGTGGTGTCGTCGGGACAGGCGGAGGAGACGCAGACGATGTCGGTCAGCGCTCTCAGCAGCACATAGTCGCCCGGCCGCGACCACGGCTCGTCCGAGAACATCACGCCATGGGCGTCGATGCCGGTGTTGAAGAAGAAGTTGACCGCCATCCAGCCGGCACGGGCATTGACGCCATGCGGCACAAGTGCGCCGTTGAAGTTCTCCGAGCAGTTGATGTGGCCGGGATAACCGATGTCGTCGTAATATTTGGCATAGCAGGCGAGCGCAAAGGCATCATGCCGGCCGCAGGTGTCCTGCACGACCTCGACAAGCGGCTCGAAATCCTGATCGAAATATTTGGCATGCAGGCCGGGCATCGGATAGGCGTGGCCCATCAGCGAGCGGGTGGCGGTGACGTCGAGTGCGAGGTCCCTGCCCTTGTCGAGCTTGCGGGCGGAAAAGCACTGGAAGTCGGTGCACTGGCGGCCATCGACGTCGATGATCTGGATGTAGTCGCCGGCCTTGACGAAATAGCTCTCCGCCGTCTTCGACTTGACCCTGACATCGAGCACCGGATCGGCGAGCGGATCGGGCAGCTCGAAGCCGCCTGACACGGCACGGACCTTGGCCCGCTTGACCATCACCACCAGAGGCGTCGTCGTGTCCTGGCTGTCGACCGACATCGGCGCCCCGGGTGCGGCAATCACCAGCGAGCCCGGCCGCGAGACGACAAAACGCTCCTCGACCCCGGCAGCGGTCGCACCATCGAAGAAGCGCACCGCCTCGACCCGGCCAAGCTCGAGCTTGCGGCGGGCGAGGCCAAGCCGAAACTTCTGCAAGCTCTCGTCGCCATCGACGAGCAGCGCCTTCAGCCCCGACGCATCGCTGTTCGAGCGTGTCGACAGGATACCCGGATCGGCGCGGCCGGCAGCATCAAACGCCACCAGCTCGCACGCCTGCCCGCCTTCGAGATTGCGCACCGTCACATGATCGCCGGCCTCGATGTCGATCAGCACCGCACCGCCACCAGGCACGTGATAGCGCTCCATGCCGGGCAGCAACAGGCCAGGCTGCACAACCAGGCTCGGACGCGGAGGGCCGGCCACAACTTCGGGGTAGACCACATTTGTCGCAACCATCACCGCCCTCCTCGCAGCACACCGCAGCCACCTGCCAGATTAGCATCCGACTGTGAACCGGTCCGCCGCGGCATGTGAAAATCAGCACAGCAAATGTGAAAAATTGTTATCGGCTACTGCACGTCGAACGTCGGCTTGAACCAGGCAGGGGCCAGGCTGCGTTCCAGGTCGAGCGCCTGGATATTGTTCCTGTCGATCACCTCGACCGGCGGGCCGACATGGCGGTAGTGCAGCGTGCCCTCGATCGCCCGGATCGCCTGGTCGATGGCGATCCGACCCTGCAGCGGCGGTGAGTCGGTCGGCGCCGCCACCACCTTGCCCCGGTTGATTTCGCGGAAGGTACCATGGGTGAAATAGTCGGCCAGAACCTGGACGTGGTTGGCCCTGCCCTGCGCCCTGAGGATGCTGACCGCAGCATCCGCCGTGGGCGCGCTGCCGACGATGTAGTCGATATCGGGCTGGGCTTCGAGCATCTCCTCGATCAGCAGGAGCTGGATCTCGACGCCGGTGTCGCCCCATTTGACCGCAGCAATCTCGGCCGAACTCTGCTTCAGCGCGCGCTGGAAGCCGGCTTCGACGAATTTCACCCAGCCTGCACCCTTTGGCCCGGGAAACCAGGCGACGCTGACCGGCATGGTGCCGGCCGGATGCAGCCGCGCCAGATAGGCACCGATGGACTGCCCCATCTCCTCCCAGGAGACCCCCGATTTCGCCGAGATGCCGGCGTCGTCGATGTCGTTGACCGCAGCGATGACAGGGATGCGCCTGGCGATATCCTTGATCGTCGGTGTCAGCCCCTCATAGGACACAGTGCCGACGATGAGCGCGTCGGCGGTGGCGCTGCAGGTGCGGATCTGCTCGATCTGGCGCTCGAGATTGGGATAGCCGCCGGCCTCGACGACGGTCAGTTTGACGCCCGCCGAACGCGCCTGCTCGACCATGCCGTAATTGACGCTGACCCAGTAGGAATCCTTGAGATGCGGATAGGACGCACAGATGCGCCACGGCTTCGCCGCTTTGACGACCGGCTGGTAATCGATCGTCGCCGGCTGCCTGGAATAGTCGAATGGCGGCTCCCAGGCGTTCAGCTTCCACGTCGTTTCAGCGGCCCCGGCGGACTGGGCGATACTGCAGGCGACAAAAGCCGTGGCGATCAGGTTCAGGCAGTGGCTTGGGGCGGGGGCACGCATCGTCTTACGCTAGTGCATGACCCGGAAAATCGAAATCGATTTTCGAAAAGGATCATGCCCACCCAGAAGCTGCAGCTTCCGCTGGCAGCGCAAACCATGGTTATATGAGCCATGCTTCATAGGTTCGGCATCGGCGGGAGGCTGTTTCTCGCCTTCCTGTGCATCACCGCACTGTCCCTGACATCCGGCATCGTCAGCTGGCTGATCCTGCGCAACATTGCCGATGCCCAGGCCGTGGTGAACGCCCAGGCCTTGCCCGCAGTGGCGGCGACCCAGCGCACCGCCGAGCTCAGCGCCAAGCTGATCGCCACCGCTCCTGCCCTTGCCGCCGTCACCTCGCGCGACGAACTGCTCGCCGAACAGGCCAAGCTCGCAACGCTGTCGCAGGAGATCGTCAAGTCGCTCGCCGAGGTCCGGCGTCTATCGATCGACCCCGAGCTCGTCGAGGCTTTTGCCGGCTCGGTCGAGAAGATGCTGGCCAACCTCAAACAGAACAACGAGCTGGTGCGCCAGCGTCTCGACGAGGACAAGGCCTATCGCGACAGCGCCGAGGCGGCGACCTCGGCGGCGCAGTCGGTGCTGCTGCTTTCGGAAACTTTGATCTCCAACGCCTCGGCCGGCGCTTCGGCGGTGACCGCCGGTCTCTATGGCCTGATCGGCGATCCCGGGCGCCGGGAAGATGCCTACATCGCGCTCGACCGGCTGATCGAGCACGACATCTACCTGATGGAGCGCATGTACGAGCTGCGCCACCGCAGCGCCCAGATCAGCCTGCTGATCAACCGGCTGAGCCGCGCGGAGACAAAGGCCGAGATCAGCGAGATCAGCGGCATCTTCCAGGACCATGTGAAGGTCATCAGGCGCCGCATCCTTAGCATCGACGATCCCGTTCGGCGCAAGCAGGGCATCGAGTTCTTTGGCGCCATCGAGGCCGCCGCCGGCGACGTGCCCGTGTCGGGCTCGATCTTCGGCCGCCGCCAGCGGGTCATCGACCTAGCCGGCAGCCTGAACGCCATGGCCGAAGCCAACCGCGATCTCGCCGTGACGCAGAACCAGATCGCCCGCAACATTCTCGACCGCTCCGACGAGTTCGCCCGCACGACAGCCGAGCGCGCCGACAATGCTGTGCGCATCGGCGTCATCGTGCTTGTCGTCACCCTGCTCGGCGCCATCCTCGCCTCGGGCGCCATCGTCTGGTTCTATGTCGAGCGCAACCTCGTCCGCCGCTTGAGCGGCCTGTCGCGTGCGATGCAGCGGCTGACGACGGGTGATCTCGACGTCACCGTCACCGACAGCGGCGACGACGAGCTGCGCACCATGGCGGTGGCCGTCAATCAGTTCCGCGACGAGTCGCGACGCCGGCTCGAGTTGGAGCAGGAACGCGCCCGCATCACCGACGAGCTCCGACGCCACCGCGAGGAGCTGCAGCAGCTTGTCGAGGAACAGACCGAGCAGATCAGGCTGGTCAACACGCGCCTGCGCCAGGAGGCGATCGACCATGACGAGGCGCGCGCCCGGGCCGAGCAGGCGAGCAGCGCCAAGTCGGCCTTTCTGGCGACGATGAGCCACGAGATCCGCACGCCGATGACCGGTATGCTGGGCATGATGCGCCTGCTCGCCGACAGCAAGCTGGGGCCGAAGCAGCGCGAGCATCTGTCGGTCGCGGCCAGCTCCGGTGAAGCCCTGCTCGGCATTCTCAACGCCATCCTCGACTACTCCAAGGTCGAAACGGGCAATGTCGACGTCGACGAGGTCGATTTCGACCTCGGCAAGCTGGTCAGCGGTGTTGCCGCCTTCATGCGCCCGATGGCCGCCGAAAAGGGGCTCGACCTCACGCTGGTGCTCGACAACAAGCTTTCGCCCGCCTTCAGCAGCGACGCCGGCAAGATTCGCCAGATCCTGTTCAACCTGGTCAGCAACGCCATCAAGTTCACTGAGCACGGCCAGGTCACCGTCGACGTCAAGGTCGTCGCCAACCGCAAGGACATGCAGACGTTGCGTCTTGCCGTAGCGGACACGGGCATCGGCATCGCGCCCGAGCGGCAGCAGGACGTTTTCCAACCCTTCACCCAGATGGACGCCTCGATCACCCGCCGCTTCGGCGGCACCGGGCTCGGCCTTGCCATCAGCCGCGAGTTCGCCAGCCTGATCGGCGCTGAACTCAGCGTCGCCTCGGAGGCCGGAAGGGGCAGCACCTTCATGCTCGACATGACGCTGCGCAAGGCCAAGGCAGCAGCGCTTTCGGCCCAGAAACGCCAACGCGGCCGCAAGACCAAGCCCGCGGCCTGCAACATCCTGGTGGTCGAGGACGACGACGCCACGCGGCTGGTCTCGACCACGGTGCTGGCCAATGCCGGTCACCGAATCACGGCGGTCAGCTCCGGCTATCTCGCGCTTGAGGCAATCGGCGAGTTCAGACCCGACCTCGTCGTCATGGACGTCAGTCTTCCCGGCATCGACGGCATCGAGACGATGAAGCGCTTACGCGAGAAGCTTGGGACGCCCGACCTGCCTGTCGTGGCGATGTCGGCGCACGTGTTCAAGGCCGATGTCGAGCGCTATCTCGACGCCGGTGTAGATGCCTTCGTTGCCAAGCCGATCGTCCACGAGCAATTGCTCGACGCCGTAGCCTCGCTCGGCGGCCGGTCCGTGCCGCAACAGCCACAGGACGTGGTCGCGCTCGATATCGCTGCCTTCAAAGCCGACGTCGACGCATTGGGCTCCGAGACGGTGCGGCGGCTGCATCGCATCGCCCATGACAGCCTGCCCCGGCGCTTCAAAGCGATGCGCGACGCGGTCAAGGCGGATGACCGCGAAGCATTGCGCGACCTTGCCCACGCCACCCGCAGCACGGCCGGCTCGCTCGGTTTTCCACGTCTCTTGCAGGCGGCTGAAGCTCTCGAGACGGCGGCGGCGCAAAGGCCGGCAGCTGAGCTCAGGCAGATCGTCGGCTCTTGCGAAACGGCCTTCGCCGACGGATCGCGGCAATGGGAACAGATGCTCGAAGGCAGCGCCGACCCCGTCCTGCCGGCCTAGAGCTATCGCCTAAAGAGCCGCAGCGACGCGCCCGGGCTGGACGGCGTCCGGCGCGAAGAAGTAACCTTCGCCATGAGCGGTGACGATGATGCGCGGCGTGCGCGGATTGTCGTTCAGCTTCTGCCTGAGACGCCTGACCAGCACGTCGACGGTGCGATCGCTGGCATCCCATTCGCGCCTTGATATCTCGTGCAGCAGCCGCTCCCGCGACAGCACCTGGCCGGGATTGGCTGTCAGCACCGACAGCAGCTTGAACTCGGCTCCGGTCAACTCGACGAAGGTGCCGTCGGCTGCCTGCAGCGTGCGGCGAGCAACCTCCAGCGTCCAGCCATAGAAATGCCGCGTGGCCGTAGCCGGTTGCGGTATCCGGCCCTTGCCGACGCGGCGCAGCAAGCCCTTGACCCGGGCGAGCAGCTCGCGATGCTCGACCGGCTTGGTGACATAGTCGTCGGCGCCGATCTCGAGCCCGACGATGCGGTCGACAGTGTCGGTGCGCCCGGTGACCAGGATGATGCCGACGTCGGACCGCTCGCGTTGCTCACGCGTCAGCTTGAGCCCATCCTCACCCGGCAGATTGATGTCGATCATCAAGAGATCGGCCGGATGCCTGGACATGATGGCACGCATCTGATCGCCGTCGCCGGCCTCGCTGACCTTGTAACCTTCGGCCAGGAAATAGCCCGCAAGCTTCGCCCGTGTGACCGGGTCATCCTCGACGATCACTATGTGATGCTGAGCCCGCATGCCATTCTATCCTCCCGACTTTTGTTGACATCATTTCACAAGTCGGGCGGCCCGGGCAACGACGGAAGGAGCCGGCGCACTTGTCATGGCGTCGCCGGCCCCTGCATTATTGCCTGGGATCTGTCACGTCAGCCTTTCCTAGCCGAGAAGCAAGGCAGGACATCTTCCTTGAAATACGGCTCCTGGTTGACCCAGAACATGTAGCTAACCTTCAGGAAATCCTGCGCAAAGGCATGAAGGCTCGGCACCAGGTTCGTGCGCTTCGTCACGATGTTCGTCGAGCCTGTCTCGCCGACATAGTTGCCGTCCTGGACCGCAATGCCGAGCGGAACGCTGAACTTGCCTTCGTGCATCATGGCCAGGGCATGGTTGAGCTGGCCCTTTTTCTTGTACATGAGATCGGGAGCCCCCATGCCGACGCCGATCTTGTCGCCAAACTCATAGATTCCGCGCAGATATCCCTTGTCCTCCCAAGGCAGCCATTCGCCGGGCATGAAGTTCGCGTAGAGCATGGTGGTTGACTTGGGGAATGCGGCCTTCATGGCTTGCATGTTGGTCTTGAGCACCGCCACATATTTGTCCGGGGTAAAGGACGTATCCGTCTCCTTGGAAACACCGATGGCCGTTTCCTGCAGGTTGACGCCCTCGACAACGCCGTCGAACTGCTTGCCGAGTGCCGCAAGCAATGCCGCGAAGCGCGCCTGGACTTTGGCGTTCCAGCGCTTGGCAACCCAACCTTCGACAACTCCGTCGTCGGTATGTTGGGCGGTGACGCCGCCGTCATAGTCACCTTTCAGCAGATAGTCGGGCACCGGCTTGTATTCGGGTGAGAAGGATGCATCCTGCAACTGGATGAAAAGCCGCTTGCCATGCTTGGCCAGGTAGTCGATGTCGGACTGGATCGATGAGAAGTCGTAGTGTCCTTCAGTCGGCTCAAGCTGGCGCCACACATACATGATCTGCGCGCCTGCGAAACGCTCGCTGGTCAGGAAGGCATGGTCGCGGATCGCGTCGCGATCCCGGCTGAAATAGACGAAATGCTCGATCTTGTCCGCCGGCAGCGGACATGTTGCATCAGTGTATTGCTTGTAGGCGTTGGCGTATCGATTGGCGGGATTGTCCCATGCCATCGAGGATGTGGCGGCGATCGCGGCACAAAGCGTTACGACGGCGCCAAGAAGACGTTTCAACTTCATAGGTCTACCCTTGAGTGGATCGGGGCCAGCAGGCCCGTGACCCTTAGACGTCTAGTTTGCGGATGACCCGCATTCGCCGTCGAAGTGGTGCAACTCGTGTGCAGATTCCGTGCAGGCCAGCTCGAACGCAATGCGCTCCGATGGAAGCTAGCCGAACTCGATCTCGAAAACCGCACCGTCCGAAGCGGCAATCGGCGTCAGCCGCGCACCATAAAGCTCGAGAATGGCCACCACGATGGCCAGTCCAAGCCCCGTTCCGCCCTCCTCGCGACGCGTGGTGAAAAACGGTTCGACCATGCGGCCGAGGTCGATGTCGGCAAATCCCTCACCATTGTCTGAAAGCCGGAGCGTCCGTCCATCCCAATCGAGGTCGAGCCTGGTCGCCCCATGATGGCGGGCATTCCCCGCCATGTGCGCCAGTACCGTTTGTCCATGCGCAACGGAGAGGGGCAGGATGGCATCCGGAGGAGCCAGGCTGATATCAAGCCCGGAAATCTCGGGCAGCATATCTCGCAACTGGCCAGGTTCACCGCGCATAGCTTCGCGTGACCTTGTCATGTCGCGAAGCTGGTGGAGCAGCAAATCCATCCGCTCTCCCTGGGCCCTGATGGTGCCTATGAGACTTTGCTGCGCAGCATCGGACAGGTCGCCATCCTCGAGAAGCTCGGCAGCTCCCATGATCGAGGTAACCGGCGATTTGAGCTCGTGGGTGACGTGGTTGGTGTAGATGCCGATTTCCTTGCTGCGCTGCGACAGCGTGCCGGCCATGGTGATGACCGCCTCACCCAAGTCTGCGATCTCCCGCATGCCATAGTGGCCGAGCGGGGCTAGCTCGGAATGGCTGCCATTGGCGACCATTCTCGACTGGTCGCGCAGGGCGCGGATCGGCCGTAGCATCGTCCGCACAAGCAACGTTCCCACGACTGCGGCGCTCAACAGCGTCACGACGGCCAGGACGATGACGGCGCTGCGCTCGCCGGCAAGATATTCCGTCAGCCCGGGAGCGGTCCTGGACATATAGACCGCGCCGATAACCCGGTTGTGGCTGATGACGGGATAGGCAACCAGCACCCTGAACCCTGTCCCGCCGCCAAGCACTGCGAGGCGCAACCGCGTACCCGCTTCACCCCGCCAGCGCAGTGCGGCCCCGACATCGCCTTGCAGCGCCTGCCGGACCTCTGGCACGGCGGCAAAACTCGCTGACTCGCCAGCGAGCATGTCTATGCCCTGATGATCCAGGAAAACGACAGTCGAAAGTGTCGTGCGGCTGGCATTGTCGGCCAAGGCACCCAGCCCCGGCGCAATCCTGAGATAACGCGGATCGAGTCGCTCCGCGGTCGGCACCGGATCGGGGCGGACGGGCTCGACCACATCCTGGCGCAGGTTCAGGAGCGGTCGAAAGGTTCGTGACGCAGCACTCCAGAAAATGCGCTTGGGCGGCGGCAGATAGAAGCCAGGTACAGCCCCGCCTGCTTCGAGCGGCTCGGCCTCGAACGCGACGGCATAGGCGCCGGCATAGATCGCCGCTTGCTTGATCAGCGAGGCCTCCGTCTCGTTGACCAGCCGATTTGTTCCGATCTGCAACGCCAGCGTCGTCACGACCGGCACCGCCAGCAGGCTAACGCAGACGATCGCCACAACCAGCGGCATGGATGGCCGCCATTTCCGGACGATCCGGCTCACGCGGTGCCTGGTCCGGCGACACAATTGCCAAGCCGTAGGCCCACCCCTCGCACCGTTTCGATTATGTCGGAGTAACCAAGTACCGCCGCCTTGGCGCGAATGTTGCGGACATGGCTGTCCACCGTGCGTCCGGACAAGGTGTTGTTCCCGCCATAGGCCTTGTCGATCATCGCCCCCCGACCGACGACGATCCCGGGCCGGACCGACAGGATCTCCAGCACCGAAAATTCCGTTGCCGTCAGCGGCAGATCTTTTCCGGCAAGCGAGCAGATGTGGCGTTCGCTGTCGAGACTGAGGTCGCCGTGCCGCGTGATACTGCCTGCCTGCTTGCCGCGTGCCAGTATGGCCTTGATCCGCAGCAGCAGTTCGCGCGGCGAGAACGGCTTGCTGACATAGTCGTCCGCCCCCAGCTCGAACCCCACGATCCGGTCGACTTCGTCGTCATGCGCCGTCAGGAAGACGATCGGGACATGCGAGCTGGCACGGATCGCCTTGCAGCATTCGATGCCGTCCATGACAGGCATGCCGATGTCGAGCACCACCAGGTCGGCATTGTGTCGCCGCAACTGCTCCAGCGCCAGGCGTCCGTTGGCCGCCTGCTGGACATGCATTCCCGCCCTTTCCAGTGCAATGCCGATCACGTTGCGGATGTCCGGGTCGTCATCGACAACGAGAATGCTGGGGTTCATAGCGCGATCACCAAGGAGACATGCCGGCTGATGGTCGACACCAGCTTCTTCTATCGAAGCGGGCAATTGCAAGCCAAGCACTGTCCGACAATCTCGACGACAAAAGCGCGAAGATGATGGCGCGCCTGCCGCCTCGCCGACCTGATGGCCTGTCCTCGGGAAACAACGCGCGACTTTCACCGCGCGACAGGCTGCCTATTAACATCATTTCACAAGTCGACTCACGACTTTTACACCCCGGCCGACACCGGTTCACTTCTCGTCGCTATCTTTGCGGGGATGGCGCGGAAATCCAACAGGCACACAGAGGCCGGCATCCCGCCTTCCATGGGAACAATCGCAACACACAGGAACGGGAGGTTCAATGACCCATTTTACCAAATCCGCAACCATGGCCACGATCATGGCTTTTGCGGCCGGCACGGCGTTCGCCCAGGATTCCACCGACCCTATCAAGATCCCAACCCACAACTGGTCGAGCCAGATCGTCGGTGCCCACATCGTCGGCAAGCTGCTCGAGAAGGGCGGCGCCAAGGTCGAATACGTCTCCGCCGACAGCCAGGTCGTCTACACCGCTCTTTGCGAAGGTGACGTCAGCCTCGTGCATGAGGTCTGGGAAGGCGCCTTCGGCGTTGCCTTCCAGAAGGTGGTCAAGGAAGGCTGCGTCGTCGATGCCGCCACCCACGACGCCAAGACACGCGAGGAGTGGTGGTATCCGACCTATGTCGAGGAGGTCTGCCCCGGCCTGCCCGCCTGGGAAGCGCTGAACGCCTGCGCCGACAAGTTTGCCACCGCCGAAACCGCGCCGAAGGGCCGCTTCCTCGGCGGTCCTGTCGACTGGCTCAAGCATGACGCAGAACGCGTCGAGGCCCTCGGTATGAACTTCGAGGTCGTCAATGCCGGCTCGTCCGCCGCCCTGTGGGCCGAGCTCGAATCCGCCGTCAAGCGCAAGGAGCCGATCGTGCTCTTCAACTGGACGCCCAACTTCGTCGAGGCGCTTTATGACGGCAAGTTCGTCGAGTTCCCGGCTTTTGATCCCAAGTGCAAGGACGACCCGGCCTGGGGCTCCAACAAGGAGCTCAGCTACGACTGCGGCAACCCGAAGGACGGTTATCTGAAGATCGCTGCCTGGAAGGAATTCCCGACCAAGTGGCCCAAGGCCTACGCCATCCTGCAGAAGATCAACTTCTCCAACATGGACATCGCCGTGCAGGCGAAGCTCGCCGACATCGACAACATGGAGCCCGAGGCGGCCGCCGACAAATGGCTGGCCGACAATGAGGCGCGCTGGAAGGCCTGGATGGGTTCCGCCAGCTAACCCTCCGCATCCATCCGTCCCATCATGGCGTCGTGACGCCCGCGTAAATGCGGGCGCCACCTCGCCGCGCATACCCCATCGGCCCCCTTTGGCGAGAGGCAGACATGTCCGAAGCAAAAATCGCATGCCGCAACCTTTGGAAGCTCTACGGCTCCGATCCCGCCGGCTTCCTGCGCCGCAACCACAACAATCCTTCCATCGAGACCATCAGGGCCGAAGGCTACGTCCCCGCCGTCCGCAACGTCTCCTTCGATGTGATGCCGGGCGAAATCCTCGTCGTCATGGGCCTCTCCGGCTCGGGCAAGTCGACCTTGCTGCGTTGCCTGGCGCGGCTGATCGAGCCGACCTCGGGCGAGGTCATGTTCGAGGGCCGCGACATTCTGGCCGCCACGGAGCGCGAGCTGATCGATCTCAGGCGCCACAAGATGGGCATGGTGTTCCAGCACTTTGCCCTGCTGCCCCACCGCACCGTGCTCGACAACGTTGCCTTCCCGCTCCAGGTTCGCGGCACCGATCGCCAGAAGCGTGAGAGACGCGCCCGCGAGGTGATCGAACTCGTCGGGCTGAAGGGCCGCGAGGGCTATTATCCGCGTGAACTCTCCGGCGGCCAGCAGCAGCGCGTCGGCATCGCCCGCTCGCTCGCCGTCGGCCCCGACGTCTGGTTTCTCGACGAGCCGTTCTCGGCACTCGATCCGCTCATCCGCCGCGAGATGCAGGACGAATTCCTGCGCCTGCAGAAGGTGCTCAACAAGACAATCGTCTTCATCACCCACGATTTCGACGAGGCGATCCGCGTCGCCGACCGCATCGCCATCATGAAGGACGGCGTCGTCGAGCAGCTCGGCACCGCCGAGGAGCTGGTGACCTGCCCGGCCACCCCTTACGTCGCCGAGTTCACCCGCAACGTCTCGCATGATCGCCTGCTGTCGGTTCGCGCCGTCATGGCGCCCGCATCCTCTCGAAAGCCGGACGCCGCTGCGGTCCAGGCACAGGCCCTGATCGCCAGCGTCGCCCGCCAGGTGCTGACCTCGGAGCGTCCCATCGACGTCATCGACGACGCTGGCGCGCTCGTCGGTACGCTGACCCGCGACGGTCTGATCGATGCTCTCTACGGCAAGGAGCAGTGTGCATGAGCGCCGCGACACTGACCCGCCAGGAGGCGATGGAACCGCAGAAGCCGCTGGCCGCAATGACCAGGCCGCTGCTTGTCGTTCTGCCTTTCCTCGTCCTGCTGCTTGCCGCCTCGCTTTTGCCCGACTGGGCGGTGCAGGTGCCCAAGGGCTGGACTATTCCGTTCGTCGACTGGGCGAACATGGTCTTCGACCATTTGCGCGACGACGCGATCTTCGGGCTGTTCTCGTTCCGCGACCTGACGCGCGGTGCTGCCGAGCTGATCACCTGGCCGCTGGCCTTCGTCGAGGGACTGTTGGTCTCCGGCTTCCCCGATATCGGCATCGCCGCCATGCCCTGGGTCATGACCGCCGGCCTGTCAGGCGTGCTCGGCTGGTATCTCCGTGACTGGCGCCTTGGCGCGCTGGCGGCAGGCTGCGTCGCCTACATGGCGATCTTCGGCAAATGGGAATTGTCGATGATCACCTTGTCGGTAGTCCTCGTCGCCGCACCCATTGCCGGTCTCATCGGTTTCGGCATCGGCATTCTCGCAGTGAAGAAACAGTGGTTCGAAGCGCTCGTCGTGCCGCTGCTCAACGTGCTGCAGTCGTTGCCGCATTTTTCCTACCTGATCCCGATCGCCATCTTCATCGGCGTCGGCCACAAGGCCGGCGCGATCGCCACCGTCATCTTCGCCATTCCGCCGATGGCCCGTCTTACCATCCTCGGCCTGAAGGGCGTTGCCGAAGAGGTGCGCGAGGCCGGCAAGATGGCCGGCTGCACCCGCTTCCAGACCCTGTGGATGGTCGAGATTCCGTCGGCGCGCCAGCCGCTGCTCGTCGGCGTCAATCAGGTCATCATGCAGTGCCTGGCGATGGTGGTCATCGCCTCCTTCGTCGGCGCCCGCGGCCTTGGCCATGACCTGTTGTTCCGGCTCCAGGCGCTGAAGATCGGCCAGGCGCTGGAAAGCGGCGTCGCGATCGTCCTGATGGCGATCACGATCGACCAGTTGAGCCGCGCTGCTGCCCACAAGGAGCCCTCGCATCTCGCGCCCGACGCCAGCCTGCTGCAGCGCTTTCCGTTCCTCGCCGCAGCGCTGGCCGTCATTGCCGCGTCGCTGTTGCTCGCCGCGATCACGCCTTACGCCCAGGCCTGGCCTTCGGAGCTCGCCCTCAGCACCGCCCCCTTCTGGGATGCCCTCGTCGACTGGATCACCGTCACTCTCTACGACCCGTTGCAATACCTCCGCAACGCCATGCTGCTCTACGTGCTGATCCCGATCCGCGACCTGTTCCAGTCGATCCCCTGGACGGCGATGGTGGCTCTTGTCGCCGCGGCGGGCTGGTCACTCGGCGGCTTCAGGCTCGCTGCGATCGTCTCCGGCTTCGTGCTGTTCATCGCCTTCGCCGGCTATTGGGAGCGCTCGCTGATCACCGCCTATATGGTGACTGTCGCGGTGCTGCTGTGCATCATGATCGGCCTGCCGATCGGCATCTGGGCTTCGCGCAGCGAACGCCGCACCGGCATCGCCAAGCTCCTGTGCGACACCTTCCAGACCTTTCCGTCCTTCATCTACCTGATCCCCGTGATCATGCTGTTCAAGGTCGGCGACGTCGCCGCGATCTCGGCGATCATCATCTATGCGATGATCCCGATCGTACGTTACACCATCTTCGGCCTGCGCAACGTGCCCCAGGAGATCGTCGAGGCCGGCATCACCTCGGGCTGCACGCAAAGGCAGCTTCTGTGGAACATCCGCATGCCGCTGGCCTTCCCCGAGATCATGCTCGGCATCAACCAGACGATCATGTTCGCCCTGTTCATGGTCATCATCGCCGCCTTCATCGGCACCAAGGACATCGGCCAGGAAATCTTCCGGGCGCTGACCTTCAACGATGCCGGCAAAGGCCTCGTCCTGGGCCTCTGCGTCGCCTTCATGGGCCTGACCGCCGACCAGCTGATCACGGCATGGGCAACGCGGCGGAAACAGCAGCTGGGGCTGGCAGGCTGACCACCGGGCCTTCGGCCCGTCGCACCACCTGGACGATCGACAGCCGACTGGCCCGTAGCCCATCGCCATGCAGGAGGAACTTTCGTGGCGGCCCGCTGCGCCGGCGGAAGTGTGCTTCTCGCCGGCGCAGCCAATCCCGTCAGGACAGATCAGAACTTGTAGTTCAAGCCGACCTTGCCGCTTGAAAGGCTGAGGTCGTAGGTATCCCCATCGAACTCCTGCTCGCCAAGCCCGTAATAGGCGTACTCACCGAAAACCGACCAATTGGCATTGAGTTTCAAAGCGACGCCGGCGCCAGCCGTGTACCCGGTGTATGTAGGGTCGGCGGATCCTCCCGGGTACTTTATCGCAGTATCCGCCACGGCCAGACCGGCCAGGCCGTAGAGCAACACGCTGTCGAAGGCGACACCGCCACGGGCGGTCAGGCTGGCCAGCCAGTTGACCTCCATGGAGATGTTGGGAAATGGCCCGAAGCCGAAGTCGTAGTTACCGCTCAGGCCACCCCCGGAGACATCGCCCTGCACACCGAGCACAAAGTTACCGAACTGCGCCAAAGCGCCGACCTGGCCGCCGGCGAGCAAGCCGTCAAGCTCGAAGCCTGCCTCAAAACCAGGAACCCATTGTTCCCCTTGCGTCGCGGCGCCATCGGCGAAACCGACATGCAGGCCGGCGTAGATCCCGCTCCAGTCCGTCGCGTCAGCATACGCCGTGCCGGCTGGGGCAGTCTCGGTAGACACGTTTTCCGCCCGCGCCGTCCCCACGCTCATCGCAATCAACGCAGAGGTCATCAAAAAGGCCAGCATGTATCTTCACAGCCTAATATCCTTCAATATATGTCGCTTCAGTTTCAATATAGATCGCTTCAGTAGCGTCGCCTGACAGGCGCCGTCGCCATCGCAAAAAGTGTAGACAGTGTGCTGGGCAGTCAGACCTTTTTGTTCCGGCATGTCAACCAAGCAAAGCGATATTCCCAGTTGATCGAAACTATGGCCGCGCTCTGCAATCCCGTTGACGGTAGTGCGCGGGATCTGGGCTAGGACGTCTCGGCCATCCGGCACTACACGATCGAGGAAGCCTGCGAAATTCGTTCCGACGGCCGTCCACTTCATTCTGGCACCTGGCATAAAGCGGGCGAGATAGAGCTGCGCGGCGGTATGGGGAACTGGGCACGATCCTGAACTGGACCGAGCGACAGGCTGTTGGCCCTGCAACCAAAAACACTCCCGGAGCAAGGCTCACGGGAGTGTCGTTATCAATGGTTCTGGGGCCAGGCTTTGGCTTTTATCGCGCTTTGCTTGTGGGTAAGCGTCCGGTCAAGGGCTTGGAGGGAACCGCGACGAAGATCGTTCCGATCTCAAGCAGTGGTCTCTGGACCCTCGAGATGAGTTTGGTTCGCCGTTCCTGTCACGTCGCCTTCAATACAATTGTGCCAGCGATCCGGTCGTGAAGTGCGACACGGCTCGCGAGAACAGACGCACACAAAATGCCCAGCCAAACCATGGGCACGATCGCCCCAGCGCCGAGACGGCCCCTTGTCCAGATAGCCGGAGCCCCGTCGCCTGGTTGAGAGTAAGTCCGAATGAAAATGACGAGTATAGTAACAATGCCAAAGCTGGCGCCAGAACAGCCGTCCGAATGACTGCACGAGCTACCGGAAGGCGTCGTTGTTTGGTGTCATTGACGCTCGTTACGCGCAGCCAGCCAGCCGTTTGCCGAAAGTCGCGCCGCCCCTCGCTTCGGCGATCAACCGGTAGACGAGGAGAAGCGCGAATGCGAGCCAGTCAAGGACAATGATCTTCCCTTCGACCAGCCCCCCTGTCTGTTGAGGTAGTAATATTCCGGAGCCCGCGTTTCGTCGTTGTTTCGCGCCCCAAATAGCCGTGCCGTTGGCAGGCCAAGAACAGTTTCGCTGCAGTCATCGATGAAGAAGGCGCCGGCCTCCAATGGTGGCAATACGCCCGCATTCGCTGGCCCACATAGATTGACGAAGAACCAGGTTTGGCCCTGCACCTGACCGTTGGTTGAAAGATACAATGACGCGAGGATCAGTTGAGTGACGAAAAGGATGCCGAGTGCGTCGATTGCGATGGCTGCAACGCGACGAAGGATACTCGCATTCTGCGTCTGTCGACTGGCCACTGCCATTTCTCCCCACCCAGCAGGAAGATATGCACAGCCTCGACTCGATGTTTCAAGTGATCTGGATAGTCAGATAGTCGGCTTTGGCTGTTGCGTGCCCCTGATGCGCTTCAAGCTCGGGCTGTCACGTGGTTCGAGACAGCAAAAAGCCCGCCGTGGTTTTCACCTTGGCGGGCTTTTATTGTTGGTTTCGGGGACAGGATTTGGCTTTTTGTCCCGCTTTGTCGGCTTTGGCTCCTAGCGGGCCGCTGATGCAGGTTGAACTCGACCGTCACCTGCGTCCAAATACCAAAACAGCCCAGACAAGCTGGGCTGTTTTGGTATTTGGTTGCGGGGACACGCAACTACCGATTCCGACATTTGCTTCAGATCGCAATTTGAAAGTAATGACTTGGCCATTGAAGAAACGATCGGAGGTGCTGTCTGCACAGCGGGTTCACTCTCCGACCCCGTTGCAGTCGTCCGGCCCGGACTGCGGCTACTTGAAGTGGACGGAAGCAGAACCAATGTGATCGAAGGTTGTTTGCCGACGCTGCGATAAGACCGGACATTCAGCTTTGCTAGCAGCAGACACTCTTCATTTTTGGCTGCTGCCCGACTTGGACCAGATGCCCCGCTTACGCCGCCAATTTGGCACCTTCAACGACAGAGATTTGACGGTCGTCTCGTACGAGCGGCAAAGGGTTTTCTCGAACCACAGAAACGTTCTGAACTACGATAAAGTTAAGATGAGCAAGAATGAGTTTTCCTCCGTGTTTATACGTGGGGTTGGCGCCATGTCGGGCGGGCTGCAGTGACTGGCGGCATAGGGTCGCGAAAGCCTGGTCAAAAAGGGTAGTTTCCCCACCACTCTGCAGCGACGCTCTATTCCGATTTCGTCATTATGCGCGAACCGGCAGGTAACACTTCGAGGCTGCGTCGAGCCATCTGCGCCATCACTTCATCAAAGTTGAACATGGATTGCCATCCAAGACCGCTCTTAGCCCGGCTTGCATCATAAACACGATCAATAGTTAGTGGCAGGCGCCATCCTCTCTGGTCAAACTTAGCAGCAATATCGGGCGCCCTACGTCTGACGACTGAAGCCGCATCTATCGAAAGACATTCGCAGTCCTCCATGGTGAATGGACTGGTGGCCGACACAATATAGCGCTGGAAAGGCGCACCGCTATTCGACAAGGCTGCGACGTGGGCGTCAGCGACGTCGCGCGCATCGATGCCGCGGTGTAGCCTGTAAGCTGCCATTATGTCGCCTGGCTCCGGGAAGCTCCGCGACATACGTAGAACCCGCACGGCAAATTCCGGACCAGCCAATCCTTCCAGTACATATTCAGCTTCAAGCTTGGTCCGATGATAAATGCTCGTCGGCAAAGGGGCCGTGTCTTCATCTATCCATGTGCAGGAACCGACCGAAACGGCATGCCCATACAAGGCCGTCGTGCTGGTGAAAACGAACCGTTTCACGCCTGCGGCGATCGCTTCCCTTGCGATGAGTTCAGTTCCCTTCACGTTGATGCGCTGAAATTCTTCATTTGGCACAGTGCCAACATGAGGGGCATGGAGTGCGGCAGTGTGAATTACCGCGTCTGCTCTTCGAAGTACCGTGCGCAGCAGCATCTCGTTGGCGATGTCGCCGACAACATGGGTGGTCGAAAATGGAGAGCGGTCAAGGCCAACGATTTCGTGTTGGCAAGACAGAGCGCCAAAAATTGCGCGGCCAATTCGCCCGGAACTACCCGTAAGTACTATACGCATAGATAGCTTTCAAATACCTCGTTGTGCTCATTTATGAGCGTTAGGTGATCGATACCGTACAGGTCTGATCGATTCTGATGAAAGTAGCTTGTCGGACATTGAGACAAGCAGCAAGGTGCTAACGCGCGCTCGCAATCTACTCTGTCGTGACGACCTCCTGGCGATCACCAATTCGCCCGCATTTGTCCGCGGTGGGCAGCCCGGTACCGGCTGCCCACCTACGGCCGGTGTCATATGTCGCGAAGACAACGCCAAAAATTTTCCCGTTCGTCGCAAAGTCGAATGTCCAGCTGGCCGAACAACGCCAGCTGGTTTGGCGGGACAGCCTGGCTCTCGGGCAGCAATTGCGTGTTGGGACGAGAGCTGTCAGCGGACGATTGCAGTCAACGGTGTTGAATGGGAGGCCAGTAGCCGCCATACCGAGCTGGTCCGCTCCCAGACGGCCACTGTCTGGTTCGTCAAGTTGCGCAACTCGCCCCTAACCGTCACGTCCATTGCAATCGTGCAGAAGACGAGAGCAAACTGTCCCCGGTCTAACACCATGCGGTTGTTGCGGTCGATCCGGTGATAGGTCAAAGCACCGGTCCTGATGGCGTCGACGTAGGAAACCTTGCTATCCGCCGAGCCGGTGGAATGGCCGTAGACCAGATCGTCATGGAGGAGCGTGTTCAATGTCTCCAGATCTGCGGCGAGGGTCGCGGAGTAGCGGGCATCGTCAGCCGCTTCTACGGTCAAGTGTTCACCCATGGCGGCCATCCGCCCGGCTGCGCCAGTCGAGCTTGGAGCCGACATGGCTGACGACGCTGTAGACAACAAACGACAGCAACGCTGCAAGCAAGGCTACGGCATAGACGAGGTCGCCGCGATAGAGCTGCATAGCCTTGTTGATCACATAGCCGAGGCCGGTCGATGAAATCATCCACTCGGCGGCGATCGCCACAATGATACTATTTGTGCCGGTGATCTCCTGGGCCGCCACAATGTGCGGGAGGGCATAGGGTATCTTAACCTTGAAGAACGTTTCGAAAGGGCTAGCGTTGAGCACGCGCATGCGGTCGAGCACCACCTCGTCGGTGGAGAGCAGGCCGTGATAGGTATTGACCATCACTGGGAAAAACCCTGCAATTACCACGATCGCAACTTTCGATCCGATCGTATCACCGAAGGCCAGCATCAAGATCGTGACCAGGGCGACATAGGGCACGTTGCGGATGGTGATCGCCGCGGGCATGACCACATGACGCCAGAGCGGCGATGCGGTCAGGACTACTGCTAGCCCGATGCCAACGACATTTGCCAGTAAAAATCCCAACAGCGCGACCTTCAATGTCTCCCAGAGATGGAAACTGATTTCGTCCCAATCGTTGACCAGCGCCTCAAGCACCCGGCTTGGCTGCGGGATCACGAACTCCGGCAGGTTGGACGTGTAGATTGCAAGGTACCAGAGGCCGAGGATTGACAGCAGCGGGACCACGATCTTTGCAATCAGACGCAACGCGCGAAGCCCTGCGGCAGCGAGCCGTCCGCCGACCTCCATGGAAGCCTGTTGGTCAAGTGATACTTCTCTCATGGTTAGCCCTCCGCGTGGCGTTTGGATGTCGCGCCTGAAAGCAGGCCGCGGACATGTGCCGCGGCCCTGACGAAGCGCGGGTCAGACCGGAAACTCTGCGTGCGAGGCCGAGGCGAGCCGATCTCGACGATGTCCAGGACCCGTCCGGGTGAACGCGAGAACACTACCAAACGGTCTGCGAGGACCACGGCCTCGTCGATGTGGTGGGTGACAAAGAGCACGGTCTTGGGACGTTTGCGCAGTTCCTCACCAAGCCAGTCGCCGATCTCCTCGCGCCGCATCTCGTCGAGTGCGGAAAAGGGCTCGTCCATTAGGAGCACATCAGGGTCGTGGCTGATCGCGCTGGCAATATTGACGCGCTGCAGCATACCGCCGGAAAGCTCGCCAGGCCGTTTGTACTCATGCCCGGCCAAACCGAAATCCTGCAGAAGTCCAGCCGAGGGGTACCCCGGTCGGCGGGCGATCTGTTTGGTGAAGGTCACATCGGCAAGCGCCGACTTCCACGGCAGCACAGCTGGTCGCTGCGAGACGAGGCCGAGCTGCCGTGCCTGGCGCGCCTGGCGCGGAGAAGCGCCACCAACCAGGATTTCGCCAGCGCTTGGGGTGGCAAGATCCGCCACCATCCTGAGCAAGGTTGTCTTGCCGCAGCCAGACGGACCGACCAGCGCTATGAACTCCCCCGCCGCGATTTCGAGATCGACTTTTTCGAGTGCGACCATTTGGCCGAAGCGGCGCGTGACGCCGCGCACACTGATAGCGGAGGCCATTATCGTGCCTCCGGACCAGGTAAGAACTTGTTGGTCATCACCGTGTCGACCGGAATTTCGCGCGGTATCTCGCCAGCTTGCTTGTAGAAGGTCACCATCCGGGCCCAGACATCCGGGTTCATCCACAGAAGTCCGTTTTTTCGGGTGTCGTCGCTTTCGAAAAGATGCTGCTGGTTCTTCATCTGCCACATGACTTTTTCCGGCGTATCGACCTGTCCGGGGTAGGCTGCGACGATCTTATGGGCCTCAGTGGGATTTTCGAGGACGAAGCGGAGACCTTTGGTCAGAGCGCGGAGGTATCGTTTCACGAGTTCCGGGTTCTTTTCTATCATCGCATCAGTGGCAAAGATGACTTGCGGGTAACTCAGCGTGCCGTACTTGGCGTAAGGAATTGCCTTCCAAGTCTTGCCCTTGAGATTCTCTGGGGCGTCGGGTTTGGCCGCCTCGATTTCGATCTGGTACGGCTGGTTGATCATGAAGGCGCTCATGAAGTCGACCGAGCCGACCAGCAGCGGCTCGGCTCCCCCCTGCACGGTCGTGATCGTCATCGTGCTCGTGTCCAGGCCGTTTTCCTTGGCGAAGGCGCGCAGCAGGAAGTCACCGTCCGCCTGGATGCCGATACGCTTTCCTTCGAGATCCTTCGGCGTCGGCTCGGGTGCATCGGGATCGGTTATGGTCACATAGCTGTAGGGACTGTCCTGGTAGAGGGTGCCGAGCGCAATGATATTGATCGGATCCGGCGCAAGCCGGGCCGCAATGACGAAGCGGCCGTTGACCGAGATGCCGAAATCTGCCTGGCCAGCGGCGACGATCGGGACAGGATTTTTACCCGGTCCGCCGTCGCGGATGATATGCTCGATACCTTCCTCCTTAAAGTACCCGTTCGCATCGGCAACGAGCACCGGTGCGAACTGACCGTTGCGAAGCCATCCGAGCTGAGTGGTGACCGTTTCGGCCCAAGCGCTGCCGGCAATGAGCAGCATCGTCGACCCGGCGAGAAGCGCCGCTCCAGTTTCAAGAATTCGTGGCATTCCTGTTCCCCTTTTTTTGTTCAGTTTATCGTTGAGCCACCGTCCACCACCAGGGAGGCGCCGGTTACATATGGGTTGGCCATTGCTGCCAGCACCATCGCCGCGACGTCCTGCGGCATCCCCACGCGGTGTGCTGGCGTCTTCTTCGCGTAGTCCTCAAAAAACGTCTTCCGCCTCGCCGGCTCCAGTCCAGACCACATTGGAGTGTCGGTGAGCCCTGCGACGATGGTGTTGACGCGTATCGGAGCGAGGTCGATTGCGAGGCCCCGCGCGAGCCCTTCAACAGCGCATTGCGCGGCGGTGACCATCGCGCGGCCCTGCATCGGCTTGCGGCTAAGCGCGCCGATTATGAAGGAAAGCGAGCCTTTTCCAGCAAGCCGTCGGCCAGCCATCTGCGCGACATGGAAGGTCGACCAGAAGCGCGTGTCGAAATGCCCTGCTGCAGCAACCGGATCGATGTCAGCGAAATCGCCTGTTAGTGCGGTCGGACCTGCGGCCAAGCAGACATGGTCGAGCTTGCGAACTTCCTCAAAAAGAGCCGCGACCGAATGGCGGTCGGTGACGTCCACAGCGAGCGCGCGTATGCCGTCCGGTCGCGGCATCAGCGCCTTTCGAACGGAGCGGCTGGCAACTGTCACGGTCGCGCCGGCCATTTGCGCCAGCTGCGCGACCGCCTCGCCGATGCCGCTTGTGCCGCCGATCACCAGTACATTCTGGTTCGCAAGATTGCTCATTGCTTGCCGGCCTCACTGTTCGCCACAGCGGAAAACTGGAAGCCACGATCGTCGAGGAAGGCGCGCGCAACCTCTTCCTGCAAATGCAGCGGATACGGGTGCACGCCGGGCTTGCTGTCCGCTGGCATTTCGGAATGCATCCAGTGCGCACCGCGCAGGATCAACCCGTTGAAGATGTCCCAGATGTCGGTGCCGAACGGTCCAGCACCAGAAGCGAGGTTCAGGGCATCGCCGCTGCAGAGAAGGAGCAGTTGCTTGCCCTCGACGGTGAAGACATCGATGCGGTTGCGCAGCTCGCTCCGCTCCTGACGGTTGATCCAGTCGATCGACAATTCGCGCGCCGAATGCCCGGCGTTGACGAAGACCGTGCCCTGGCGCGCGACCGCGTAATGCTCGGGCTTGATGATCCCGTCGCGGCCGGTGACAGTGACGACGATATCAGCCAACGCCACGCCGTCATAGAGGCCCGTCACTTGATGGCCATGGAACACGGCCTCGGCGGAGCGCAGCGCCGATGTGTCGGCGACGAGCACGTGGCCGCCAAGGTTGCGGGCGCGTTCACAAATGCCCTTGCCCACAGGGCCGAAACCGACGACCAAGATCTTGCGGCCAAACAGGCTCATGCCCGTAAGGTAGGCAAAGGCCGACCAGAAACTTTCCGCGACATGAAAGCGATGCTCGATCGAGTTCTTGAGCTGCGAGTCGTTCCAGTCGAAGATCGGAAACGCCATCTGCTCACCGTCCAGGCGATTTGTCCCTGTACGCGTACCCTCGAGCGCCGCACGCGGCGACCAACCCTGCTCCTTGCAGGCAAGCAGCAGCGCTGCGCCAGAGCTCAGTACGTAGTCGGGCTTTTCGGCCACGGCGGCGGCGAGATAGGATTTGTAATCGTGCATCGACATGCCGTTGTGGGCGAACACTTTCGCGCCCCGCTGCCGCAGATATTCGACAGTCGGATCGGAGACCGCGTTGGGATGCGACGAGCCTGCGACGATCTCGGCGCCCGATGCCATCAGCGCCTCGAGGAGTGGTGCGGTGTTGGGGCTCAGGATCTTCCAGACCCCAATCTTGGCGCCGGATAGGCTGCGTCCCTTCATTGTGCCTGAGATACGGTTGAAGACGGTGGACAGGCGTTCCTGCCAGGCGCGTTCGCCATCGTGTATCGTGATCTGGTTTAGCATAGGATGTAGTCGCTCGGTTCGTATGCCGGGGTCGATACGAGCAGCACTGAAAGCTGCTCGTCGTCGGCTGCTGCGAGGAAATGTTTCTGACCGACCTCAACGAGGTAGGCGTCACCTGCGGTCAGCCTATGCTGCACGCCTTCGATGGTGAGAAAGCCGCTGCCGGACACGACGTAGAACAATTCGTCGGAGGCACGATGGAAGTGCTGCGGCTTGCGCACACCGCTCTCGATGACTTCGAGGGCGACGCTAAGATTGTCGCGGCGCGGATCGCTTTGCCGGCCGAGGAACTGGGTTATGCGGTATTTATCCGGCTCCGGGACGTTGACCGGATCCTCTACCAAGTGTGGCATGCCTTCTCCATTGACATTGCTCTGCCCGAAGGTCAGATCGATTGCGGTGAAGGCATCATCGGGGGATGGCCGCAGCCACTCAACCTCTCAAAAGCTCGACCGGAGTTGAATTGAACTCAATGGAACATCTTGGCCGAAAGCTACCCTCCATCACAGCCTTACGGGCATTCGACGCCGTTTGCAGGGCTGGCAGCATGAATGCCGCGGCTCGCGAGCTGAACGTCACCGCCGGCGCGATCAGCCGGCAGATCAAGTCGTTGGAGGAAGATCTCGGGGCGCCACTCTTCCGTCGAGGCAACACCAGCGTCCGGCTAACGCCGTTCGGCGAGCGGCTGCGCGACGGCATCGTGCCGGCGTTCGACCGTATCGAAAGCGTGACACGCGAGGCCCGTGACCATAACCGTATCGGGCCACTGACAGTCGCATGTTTGCCGACCTTCACCTTGTTGTGGTTGTTGCCGCGTCTTGGCCGTTTCGCCGAGTTTGCCCCCAAGACGGAACTGCGTATTGTCTCGCTGCTTAGCCGCGACATCGACTGGGAAAACAGCGAAATCGACGTCGTCATCGATGTCGGTCGCTGGCCGGTGCGCAGCGACCTGATTCAAACCTCGTTCATGCAGGATACGCCGGGGCTCGTCGCCGCGCCGGGCTACTGGGAAAAGCTCAAGGCGCAAACCCCTTCCGGTAGGGATGAAGAAGTGCTTGCCTCCGGAACCTATCTCTCCATTCGTAGCCGGCCATATCTGTGGCGAACCTGGTCGGCGAGCAGCGGCCATGTTCTGCCTGCCGAACCGCGCGAGATATGGGTCGATCACATGTTCCTCGCGCTGCAGGCCGCCAAGTCGGGCATCGGCTTTGCGCCTGCGCCAAAGGTCTATGTCGATGAAGACATCTCGGAGGGTCGCCTCATTGCGCCGCTCGGCTTCGTCAAGAAGCCAGTGCCGTACTATCTTGCCTGGCCGCGCAGCCGCTCGGACGACCGCCGGATCCGGTCGCTTATCGGCTGGCTGAAGCGCGAAAACGCCCGGGTGATATAGTCGCAGACGCACATTGATCCCAGATCAACTCCGACGGCCTTTCCTTCGCTTGAGCTTTGACGCTCCAAACTTCCATTGTCTCCGCGGGCCTAGCCCAAAGTAACGGAAGCTTGCGGAGGAGATCATGACTGCAACAACTCCCGACCTCACCGAAAATCTCCTGGCGCCGATCGCGGCTCGTTGCATGCACCAGGAAAGCAACCTTCCCGGTCGGATCATCGGCACGGATCCGGTCAATACTAGTTTCGTAGTACCCCCGCGCGCCTCTAATGCAGAGGGGCAGCCGGTCGTAGCGACGGAGCAGTTTCTACCAGCCTTGGATCGCGCCCTCGCCTCATCCAAGCCGCACCTGACCCAGATCAGGTTCGATCACAAGACATTGACACCGGGTAAAAGTCTCAGCGCCGTCCATGCGGCAGTCTCATGACGAAGGCAGGCGGCTTCGACGATGCTCGCGTTGCCAGCGGCACTTCCGGCAGTGTCGTGGCTTCCCGCCTCGCGCAAGCTGGTGCCCCAGCCTGTCTGATCGATGGTGGTCCGGAGCGACAGCGCCTTGTGGTCGCATCGGTGGTGCCGTCCATCGTCGGCAACAACAGCGCTTCGACTACCAAGGCCGGTGAGAAGGGCGCCAAAGTGCCGCTTCGGGCGGCAGATTCTTCAAACGAAACCATCGCTGCAACCGATCTCGGGGCAGTCTAACGTTTTTTGTCCAATTACATCTGGAGACACCGTGACAATCTCACCTTCCGCCAATCTCGCTGGGACGATCGCCGCGTTGCCGAAGATCGAGCTACACGTTCATCTCGAGGGCGCGATCCAGCCCGTGACCCTGCTCGAACTGGCCAAGCGCCATGGCATTCAGCTGCCGAGCTCCGATGAAGCTGGTCTGCGCGAATGGTACAAGTTTCGCGACTTTCCGCATTTTGCCGACATTTATCAGCAAGTGTCGAAGTGCCTCCGCACGGTCGATGACATCGAGCTCATCTGTTACGATTTCCTCGCCTTCCAGCACCGGCATAACGTCGTCTACACCGAATTCCACTTCACCGCATTCACGCATTTCGGCAACTACGGACTCCCCTTTCGGGGCCAGCTCGCTGCGCTCAACCGAGCCAGGCGCCGAGCTAAGGAGGAATTCGGCATCGGATCAGGCATCATAGTCGACATATCGCGGAACAAGCTCAACTCGGATGAGGGGCTGATAGTCGCCGACTGGGGTAATCGATGCGCACGGAGACGGCGTCGTGGCTCTCGGGCTTGGCGGATACGAACCCGGCCACCCGCCGAGCAAATTTAAGGCCGCACTGGATCGAGCCCGAGACGCGGGTGTTCCACGGGTCATCCATGCAGGTGAGACCAGCGGCGTCGATAGCATTCGCGAGGCGGTGGCCGTTGCGTCGCCGGTCAGGATCGAACACGGGGTGTTCGCGCTCGAGGACCCGGAACTTGCGGCACGGATGCGTGATCAAGGCATTGTTTGCGATGTCTGTCCAACCAGCAACATCATGCTCGGTGTGTTCAAACGCTGGGAGGACCACACGCTGCCGCACATGCTCGCTGCCGGGCTGCTGCCCACCCTCAACACTGACGATCCACCTATGTTTGGTACTGACATTTCGATCGAGCACGCAAGCGCCGTTGAAAAACTTGGACTTACGATCGAAGATCTCCAAACGATGTATCGCAACGCCGTCCACGGAGCACTGTGTTCCCAGAGCGACAAGAGCGCATTGCTGGAGATCCTGGCTAAGACGTAGCTGTCCGGTGAGCGCCCCGATCAGGCTGCATTGAGCAGGCGCGTTTTGCGCGCAAGTTTCCACGGCAGCAGTTCGTGGAGGAGGATCTGTGAAGTGGTGGCGATGCCAACCAGGCGATCGAACCGACGTCGTTGAGCTTTGGCGGTCGTGATCAGCGTGGTCATGGCCGCAGCCTGCGTCGCGCCATATTCGGATCCGGCAATGAGCCAGGATTTTCTGTCCAATGCTAGCCAACGAGAGCCTGCTTGGCGGCATGTTCGCCAGGCAGATCCCGCCGCTGTCGGGAAGGCAATGAAGCGCTGCCAGCGCCTGGGCAGATAGTCGATCGGCCTGATGACACAGGCGACCGACATTGCTTGCTGAGCGAGGCTAAATGTCTGCTCAGTTTTGTGTTTGCGAGGATGTGTCCTGGCCTTTGTTGCGGAGCGTTTTGCACCAAGATGGCCCCAAGCCCTGGGCAGTGTGAGACCATGTATCCAGGAGATCCTGTAGTTCTTCCTTCGTATCCCTCCGGTGAGGACCGCCTTGCGGGCTGAGGGCGAACGTCGGAAGTCCTAGGGATAATCCTAGGAGTAGCCCTATGACGATGCCGCGGGTGGAGGTGATCACGTCGGTCGAGAGACGCCGGCGGTGGTCGCGTGAGGAGAAGGAGAGCCTGGTCGCGGCGTCTCTTGAGCCTGACGTGTCGGTGTCGGAAGTCGCGCGATCGGCGGGCATTCACGTCAGCCAACTCTTTCGATGGCGCAAGGACCTGTGTGATCGGGTCGATGCCGGTCCCTCGCAATTGGTCGCGGTCGAGATCGTTCCTGCTGCTGCGCCGCCCGCCGTTGAGGCGCCGGCGCCATCGGCGTCTCCCGGCCGACGTCGCCGCAAGAGCGGCATCATCGAGATCGAGCTTGGCGGCGGGCGCCGCGTCCGCGTCGATCGCGACGTAGATGCCGAGGCGCTGCGGCGCGTTCTGGACGCGCTCGGGTCCCGATGATCCCGGTTCCGAGCGGCGTGCGGGTATGGCTGGCGACCGGCCACACCGACATGAGGAAGGGCTTTCCGGGCCTGGCGCTGGTGGTGCAGGAGACGCTAAAGCGTGATCCGCACAATGGTCATCTGTTCGTCTTCCGCGGCCGTCGCGGCGATCTGATCAAGGTTCTGTGGCACGACGGCCAGGGCGCCTGCCTGTTCTCGAAGAAGCTCGAGCGCGGCCGCTTCATCTGGCCATCGCCGGCCGACGGCGCAGTCACTATCACGCCGGCCCAACTCGGCTATCTGCTCGAAGGCATTGATTGGCGCATGCCGCAGAAGACCTGGCGGCCGACGGCGACCGGCTGACGATTTTGGCCTTGCACATGGCGGTGGATGTGATTCCATCGATTGGTGTCCGCCGCTGAATCGCTCCCTTCCGACCTCGCCGCCGCCCACGCGATGATCCTCGCGGAGCGCGCCGCGCGCGTTGAGGCCGAAGCCCTTGCCGCCCGCGCGGCGGCGGTCAGTTCCGGGACGGAGGCGCTGATTGCACGACTGAAGCTGGAGATCGAGAAGCTCAGGCGCGAGCTCTATGGCAGCCGTTCGGAACGCAAGGCCAGGCTGCTCGAGCAGATGGTACTACAGCTCGAGGATCTGGAGGCGGACGCATCGGAGGACGAACTCGCTGCCGAGAGGGCGGCGTCCCAGACACAGACGGTTCGCTCATTCGAGCGCCGGCGCCCGTCGCGCAAGCCGTTCCCGGAGCATCTGCCGCGCGAGCGCGTGGTAATTGCCGCACCCGAGAGCTGCCCGTGCTGCGGATCGGTCCGGCTGTCTAAGCTGGGCGAGGACGTCACCGAGACGCTGGAGGTGATCCCGCGCCAGTGGAAGGTGATCCAGACGGTGCGCGAGAAGTTCTCGTGCCGGCAGTGCGAGGCGATCACGCAGCCACCGGCGCCGTTCCACGTCACGCCGCGCGGCTTTGCCGGCCCGAACCTGCTTGCCATGGTGCTGTTCGAGAAGTTCGGCCAGCACCAGCCGCTGAACCGGCAGAGTGAGCGTTATGCCCGCGAAGGCATCGAGCTGAGCCTGTCGACGCTGGCCGATCAGGTCGGCGCATGCGCGGTGGTGCTGCGTCCGCTGCATGCGCTGATCGAGGACCATGTGCTCTCGGCAGAGCGGCTTCACGGCGACGACACTACGGTGCCGATCCTGGCGAAGGGCAAGACGACCACCGGTCGAGCCTGGATCTATGTCCGCGACGATCGGCCCTTCGGCGGTGCATCACCACCGGCAGCCCTGTTCTACGCATCCCGCGACCGGTCCGGCGATCATCCCGAGCGGCACCTGAGGCAGTTCACCGGCATTCTGCAGGCCGACGCCTATGCCGGCTACAACCGGCTCTACCTCCGCGACCGCAAGCCCGGACCGGTGACGGAGGCGCTCTGCTGGAGCCATGCGCGGCGCAAGTTCTTCGTGCTTGCCGACATCGCCGCCAATGCTCGTCGGGGAAAGGCCGCGCCGCCGATCTCGCCGATCGCCTTCGAAGCCGTCAAACGCATCGATCTCCTGTTCGACATCGAGCGCGACATCAACGGCTTGGCTGGCGAGCAGCGTCTTGTCGTCAGGACCGAAAGAAGCGCGCCGCTCGTCGCCGAGCTGGAAGCATGGATGCGTGGCGAGCGTGCCAGGCTCTCGCGCCACGCCCCGGTCGCCCAGGCGATCGACTACATGCTCAAACGCTGGGCGGGCTTCGCTCGTTTCCTCGAAGACGGGTGCATCTGCCTGACGAACAATGCTGCCGAACGGGCGCTGCGCGGCTTGGCTCTCGGCAGAAAGTCGTGGCTCTTCGCTGGGTCGGACCGTGGCGCCGATCGCGCGGCCGTCATGTATACCCTGATCGGCACGGCAAAGCTCAATGATGCTGACCCGCAGGCTTGGCTCGCCGATGTGCTCGCCCGCATCGCCGACACGCCGCAAAGCCGGCTGTCCGAACTCCTGCCGTGGAACTGGAAGGCGCAATCTGCAAGATTGGCGGCATGAGCCACGCCGATCGCATCGCCCGCATCAGGATCCAGCTCGATGACTGGCAGCCAGCCATCTGGCGGCGCGCCGAGGTGCCGCTGACGGCAACGCTCAAGGCCTTGCACGACGTAATCCAGGCGGCCATGCCGTTTGACGACTATCACCTGTTCGAGTTCCGCGCCGACGGAAGGCGCTACGCCATCCCTAATCCCGAATGGGATAGCCTGCGCGATAAAACCTACTCGGCGAAGACCTTGCGGCTCGGCTCGCTGGTCGATCGCGGCATCATGCAACTGACCTACACCTACGACTTCGGTGACGACTGGAGGCACACGATCACGATCGAGGCGGTCGCCGATGCCGATCCCGCCGCCGAGTATCCCCGCTACATCGACGGCGCCGGCCGCGCCCCACCCGAAGATGTCGGCGGCATCCCCGGCTTCGAACTGTTCCTCGACGCCATCGCCGATCCCAAGCACGAGCAGCATCGCGAACTCAAGCGCTGGCACGGCCGTCCGTTCGATCCCGCACATGCCGATGAAGACGAAATCCAAACCCGGATGAAAAAGCTCGCCAGACGCCGCGCTCTCGGCAAGGTCGGCTTCGAGAAAAGCCGTAGTCAGGCACGCTGACAATCCAAGGCGGCCGCGGCCCCCACCGGAGGCTTACCTTCCTTCAACTTCCGGATGGTCTGCTATGACGTAGTTCCGTGCTGCCGGAAAAGATCGGCGGGCCTGATACTGGGAAGCACCAAGAGCTTGGCCGAACCAGTAGTTCCCCGCGAAGACACTGGATCTTGCGAGGAAGTGGCCGTCTCAAGAGTACTGTTGTTAGCCAGCTGGAACACTACGCGAATGGCACGTCCTGATTTCACCCGGAAATGCCATACATCAGAGCCAAGGATAAGCTCCAAGCTTAGCGGAGCCATATGCTGTCGTGGCAGAAGGCCTCAACGGTTGTTTCGCCGGCATTTGAAGCGTGTGCTGAGTTGGAAGCCAATGCCGTTATGAAAGCTTCCGCTCATGTCAACACTCAATGGCAGAACGACTTCATGAGCCGTAGTAACGAACGTCATTGTGCGTGACGTACTATAGGCCACACGCTCATGACAGGCAGGACAAAGTGAACGGAGCCCGTTCGGATTTCTCGAGATACCGGAAGGACGCCCTCCCCTTTTGCACCTGGAATTGACCAGTCATCGTAGTCCTGGCTATGTCCCCTGAGATAGATCATCACATTGATTGAACCGCCGCGCCGGGCTCTTCGCCAGAGAGACAATGTAGCACTCGGTTTTTAGCTGCTTTTGAGTAATGGTCGTGTGCCCGACGTCGCGTCAGGGCATCAAAAACGGAGATGTGCTCACCAGGCCTCCGTACGCTGAGGGTGCAGAAGTCAGGGGATGACGACCGCGCCCCCCTGACTCCAACACAAAAGGCATGCGCCTGCTTCGAAAAAGCGGGCTGCTACAATGCAGTCGTGGTCTTCTCTTGCGTCATTTTGTTGTGACTACGGCATAAACCTAGTTTCGAGCGGCAGCGAAGCCGGCATCTCGAATTTCTGTCAGAGATTGCAGGGGCGTGAGCGCCTCGGGGTCAATGGCTATTTCCAAGAGATAGGGTGCCTCGGCGTCAAGGGCCCTACGAAAAGCGGCCTCGAAAAGTTCAGTCTTGTCGATGCGTTCGCCAGCAACCCCAAATGACTTGGCAAAGGTCACGAAATCCGGATTGACGAGATCCGTTGCGATCACACGTCCAGGAAAATGCCTTTCCTGGTGCATGCGGATAGTGCCAAGCATGCCATTGTTCACGACAATGAACACGACGTTGGCGCCCACATGAACGGCCGTGGCCAGTTCCTGGCTGCACATCATGAAACATCCGTCTCCGTTTAAGGAGACGACGTGGCGGCCGGGGTGCGCCAGCTTAGCACCAATCGCTGCCGGAACGCTGTATCCCATCGCACCAGAGGTCGGCGCAATCTGTGTTTTCGGCTGACGGTATCTGAAGAAGCGATGAAGCCATACGGTGTAGTTCCCTGCACCGTTTGCAATGACAGCGTTGTCCGGTAGCATGTCCCGCATGGTCTTCATGACCGTTGCCATATTGACCTGCCCAATAGACTTCGGCGTGCTCTGAAACGCTTCGTATTCTATGCGAGCGTGATTTGCCCAATCTTTCCAGTCTCCGGTGATCTCATCCAGCGTCTCGACAGCCAAGCGCAGAAAAGCTCTAGGGGACGAATTGATGGCGAGATCCGGCTGATATACCCGACCCAGTTCAACAATGTTGGGATGGATGTGAACCAGTTTCATCTCGGCGGTTGGAATGCCTATCAAGGTGTACCCTTTGGTGACGTTCTCTTCGAGTTGCGTCCCCAGGGCGATGACCAAATCGGACTCTCTGAGGCGTTGCGAGAGTTTCGGGTTCTGCCCAAGCCCGAGATCTCCCACGTAGAGGTCGTCGTCGTTGTCGAACGCGTCCTGGGACCGAAATGCTGCTGCGACCGGAACCTTGAATGTGCGGGCGAACTGGGCGAGCGCCATACAATCGTCAGCGGCCCATGACCCACATCCGACGACCATCAACGGACGTTTCGCGTACGTCAGCAGTTCTCCGAAGCGGAGCACCTCTTCCCTGCCCGCGCTTGGCTGCACGTGACTGTAGCGGACAGCGTCCGGGACATCGGCTTTGCCAGAGAGCACGTCTTCGGGCATCGAGATGATCACTGGACCGGGCGTTCCCGACGTAGCGACGGAAAAAGCACGTGCAATCTGCTCGGGAATTCGGCTCGGATCGTCCAGTTCGACGGTCCATTTCGCCATGCCGCCAAACATCTGGTTGTAATCGACTTCCTGGAATGCCCCGCGGCCACGCATTCTTCTTGCAACCTGTCCGATGAACAGCAGCATCGGCGTGCCATCATGCGCTGCTGTGTGGACTCCGATCGATGCATGGGTGGCGCCAGGGCCGCGTGTCACCATGCAGATCCCGGGCTTGCCAGTTGCCTTTCCATAGGCCTCGGCCATGTTCGAGGCACCGGTCTCTACACGACAGGTTGTTACCCGGACACTGTCAGTGTGGTCATGAAGTGCATTGAGGACATCAAGAAAACTCTCTCCGGGGACGGTGAAAACGCGTTCAACTTGGTGGGCCAGGAGTTGATCGACTAGAATCTCAGCTCCGGTTCGCATTTTGGTCACCTTGGTTGAACCCATCTTGTGGCTGTTCCTGATCGAAGAAGCGATTTGGCTTCAGGAATACGGACAGCAAAAGCGCCCCTTCTTCCGAGCGGGCGGAGTGACGGCTGCCTGCCGGGCGCCACACAAAGTTCCCGGCGGTCGTGGTGCCGTCGTCGTCACCGAACGACCCCTTCAGAACGTATGTCTGCTCGATCCTGGTATGCTCATGGAGCGGGAGCGTTGCACCAGGCGCCCAATCAATAAGAACTGTCTGCAAGCCCCGTTCTATGTCTTCCAAAAGCACCTTGATCTTGATGCCAGCCCAACGCGTCTCCCGCCATTCTATGTCTTCCACCGTGACGAACCGCGAATCCAGTTCGCCTAGCTGTTCCTGTCCGGCCAAGCCAGGAGTTACTGCGACCATTGCCTTCTCCTCTGTCTACGAGCTGTTACGCGTGCAACGCTCGGCCGACATCCGCTGAAGATCAAGGATCGTTATTTTCAACTCACTTTCCTTCAACTCAACTCGAAATGCGGTGAGTTCGGCTGGCCAATTTCGACCGGGGTACGTTAGGGTTGCTGCGAACTGTACTGCTTCGCGTGCCATTTGCGCATCGCGGAGCGCCCACTCCAGTACCCTGGCTAAAGCTCCATCGACGGATCAGGACAGCCGGGCATTTCTCGGCTCGAACTTTTTACGCGCGTGTGATGGCGCAGGGCCGGTCGATAAAAACTCTGAACGAAAGCGGAAGAGGATCACTCGTGAGCCACATGATTACCGGGTCGCACCTCGTTGCGGGCGAATGGAGGGCTACCAAGAAAAAGTTCCTCTCATCGCCTGCTTCCGGTCAAGCACTTCCCTATTCTGTCGGCACGCCGGAAATTGTCGAAGAGGCCTGTAACGCTGCGGAGGCCGCATTTCAGTCTTACTCTGCATTGTCGCGCGCTGATAGGCGGCGTTTTTTGGACAACATCGCCTTCAAGATTGAGTGCATTGGAGATGACATCGTCGAGACTGCATTCAAGGAAACGGGGCTTCCCAAAGCGCGTCTTGACAGCGAGCTAAAGAGGACGGCCGGGCAGCTGCGATTGTTTGCAAAACACATCGCCGAGGTCGGCTTCCTTGATCTCCGGCATGATCGAGCGCTGCCCATGCGCCAACCGCTTCCGCGCCCGGACCTCCGTATGATGCAGCGCGCAATCGGCCCAGTCGCGGTATTCGGTGCCTCCAACTTTCCACTTGCCTTCTCCACGGCTGGAGGGGACACCGCAGCAGCGCTCGCTGCGGCGTGCCCTGTCGTCGTAAAGGGGCATTCAGCCCATCCGGGGACTGGTGAACTGGTCGCTCAAGCGGTCAATGACGCGAGGCGTGCCTTTGATCTGCATCCAGGAGTGTTCTCGTTTATCCAGGGAGGCGACCGAACAGTTGGTCAGGCACTGGTTACACATCCGTTGATCAAAGCTGTTGGCTTCACCGGGTCACATGCCGGCGGACGGGCGCTATTCAATCTGTGTGCAGATCGACCCGAGCCAATCCCGTTCTTTGGGGAGCTGGGGTCGATAAATCCCGTCTTTGTCCTACCTCAGGCGCTCGCCCACGAAGCGGAACACCTGGCAATTCGCTGGGCAGCGTCGCTCACGATTGGTGCAGGACAGTTCTGCACCAATCCCGGAGTCGTGTTTCTTCCAAAGGGCCAAGGCGAGGCGGAGTTCTTGGACGCGGCCAAAAGGGCTCTTGGCCAGCACGGCGAACAGACGATGCTTACGGAGGATATTGCCGAGTCTTTTCGAATGGGCCAGGCTAGGATCCGGGACGTTGCAGGTGTAACGGAAGTCGTGTCGTCGCCGTCGTCGCCGAGATGCGCGACTCCGGCCATCTATCATGTCGAGGCAGCCAGGTGGCTGCAGGAGAAGGCCTTGGCGGAAGAGGTGTTCGGGCCGTTGGGGATTATCGTTTCGTGCGAATGCAGCGAGCAAATGAAAGATATCGCCCAAAAACTCGACGGTCAATTGACTTGCACCATCCACATCACGCCGAACGACAGAGATGTGGTCGCTGACCTTCTTCGGATCCTGGAGCGTAAGGCTGGCCGGCTTATCGTCAACGATTTCCCTACGGGGGTCGAGGTAGCTGACAGTATGGTTCATGCGGGTCCATATCCATCTTCGACCAATTTCGGCGCCACCAGTGTCGGCACACTGTCCATAAGACGGTTCCTGCGCCCAGTCTGCTATCAGAACTTCCCGCAAGAGTTTCTGCCAGGTGAATTGAAGGACGTGTCATTCGCACGAGCCTAGATCGATGCCAGCCGTCGGCCGGTTGGCATGGCGTCGGCCGGCTTGTCGCGCCCAATTCTGGCTGCCTACCGTGCTGTCGCCGAAGCCCTGCATGGGTTCAGTGGCACCAAGAGGATCTCGAGGTGGATCCGCACACAACAACGCCCGTGGACTCGTCGCACGGTACTTCAAGATTTTGCCGGGTGGCTATCGGCTGTTGCTGCACTATCCGGTCAGGGCGTCAGGCAAGTAAAGTAAGCCAAAGGCTATCTGCCGCCGCGCGCAACCATCGCGACCGCCTGGTGGCACCGTGCCTGGAACGCACCTATGTGCATATGGGCGTCGAAGTGCGCCACTGCCGCGGTCAAGGCGGCGCGTGTGTAAGTGCGTTGCGCTTCAATATTGACGTTCTGCACGGATACTGGGAGCTTAGCGATGAGGGTGAACAGAGTTCGAACCAGCTTTCAGTCGGGAGGCATCACGTGCGTCGGCTATGTCTACCGCCAGGCTGATGCTGAATCAGCATTGCTGCCATGCATCGTGATGGCGCATGGGTTCGGCGGCACCCAGGAAGGCTCGTTGAAAAGCACTGCGGAAGACTTCGCGTCTGCTGGTTTCATGGTCCTGACATTCGATTATCGCTACCTCGGCGAGAGCGGTGGCGACCCGCGCCAGATCATCTCGATCAGCGGGCAGCTTGAGGACTGGCATGTGGCAGTTGGTCATGCACGTTCGCTTCCGGGTGTCGACCGGGCAAGGATCGCCATATGGGGAAGTTCGCTCAGCGGCGGCCACGTGGTCGAAGTGGCAGCCCGGGACGATAGGATCGCCGCCGTCGTGGCACAGGTGCCCTTCAACGGCTTCCCCAGCAAGATCGAAGGCCGGAGCAGAGCCGAAACATGGCGGCTGATGCTTGCAATCATCAAGGACTGGTGGCGTGGCGCGACCGGAAGACCGCCATTTTACGTGCCTGCCGTCGCTCCGCGCGGCGAGCTCGCGGTCATGGCATTCGACAAGGCTGCAGATATCATCAGGTCCATGTCCAACGAGACCTGGCGTAACGAAATTGCGCCGCGGGTGCTTCTCGAAATGATGTTCTCCTATCGGCCGGGCCGCAAGGCGCACCGGCTGAAGATGTCGATCTTGGTGTGCCTCGCCGAAAACGACGCCCAGACGCCCTCCCGTCTGGGCCGCAAGATTGCAGACAATGCGCCGCTGGGAGAACTCCGCCGCTATCCATGCACGCATTTCGACTTCTACCGAGACAGCATTCGTCAGACTGTCGTCGCTGACCAGATAAGCTTCCTCGAGACCCAACTCGTCATGCGGCCGAACTACAGGCGCAGGGCCGATCCGGTGCAGACCATCGGCACATCAGGCGATGCCCGCCCAACCGTTCCGGTGCGCGAGCATCGCGAAGCAGAGCCGCATGATGGCGGCATCGTCGATCATCGGCCGCTTCGTTGACAAATATCTGACCGCCGAACTGGACGAGAATCTGACCGTCATTGGCGACAGCATCGATGGCCGCACGCATCATATCGACCGTGGCGACGCGCCCGTCAGCCGAAGGGCGGCATCGCTTGCAGGCGCGATCTCCTCGCCGCACCGTGCGAGTGCGAGGTTGCCCGCGTCGGCGGCGAACTGGCCGCGACGAAGGGCCTGCCGTTCCGAGCCACCACCGATGGCAAGAATGTCTCCGGCAAGTTCACCGGGACCGTCCAGCTATCAAGCGGCAAGTTCGCACTCGTCGAGCAGAGCCATGATTTCACGTCGCCTCGCTTCGACACGCAACAACGCCCCTTGCTTTGGCGCGAACCGTTCGCTTGGCGACAAGCGATCCTAAAGTCCTGGACGAGGCGGGGATTGCGTGGGTCATAAACTTCGATGCTGACAGCGTCGCCAAGCTCCATGCTACGGCAAGAGATGGCTTGGGACTGACTGGTGCACTCCGGAAATTGCTTCGTTGCCGAGCGCGCCCGTTATATCAGTCCGTATATATGGGCGGCTGGTTCATGAGCGATATCGGTCGGCAGTTATTAGGTTAGACTCGGACTGATTGTTGCGCCGTGCGAAGCTTAGTAGCGCTGCGGCTGCAACGCTTAGAGGCAGGGCTTGGGCGGAGATTTGCTGGTCGATGGTCTATACCGCATCGTCAGCGCGGCCGACAATGTCGGCCTTGCTGTCGTAAAGTTGGATGTCCTGGATTGCGGCGACGAAACGCAAATCACTCTACGAGGGTATGGATTTGCGCCCCTGCCCTCGCATCTCGTTCGGCCGTATGCCGTTGGCAACTGTGCGGAAACTTCTGGCGGGGTCTTGATCAGACGCAGGCCGTTCTCCAGAAACACAACTATACTGCTCTCGAATAACACAACGGCCGACGCAGATCCGGGCATGCACAGCGCTTGAATTGCAGATCGGCTACCGGCTGCCTGAACAACTACCATGTGCATGCGAAGGTACTGAAATCTCCCACAAAAATCGAGCAGTATGCCCGCGACCAGTCGGCATGCACCGGAAAACGCAAGCCATGCCAATGGCTTAGCGTGTTTCGGGCATGCGCTTTTATCTCGCCGTCCTCTGTCGTTTCGTAAGCGTCCGGTCCCGACACCTCGTTGGCGTAGTGCAAAATCGCTGCATGTGGAGTTCCTTCGTAGCAAGGAGGGTCTCCGGTGAATTTGAGACATTTCGAGAACACGGCGCGTAAGTCCTTCTGGGTGGTTCACGTCGAAGCGTGGCGTCAGAGCCGGTTGGCGCACACAAACTATTGCCGCCATCACCATCTCAACCGGCGTATATTCGAGCGCTGGCTTGACCACCTGATGGGCAAGGAAGCAGCGCGCAAACATGCGGAATCGCAGGCACAATTGCGCCGAGAAGCGTGTCCGCAACAACGCCAGAAAGGGCCGCGCCGGCGTCAACGCCAACGTTTTGGCGTGAGCACGGATGTGCGCAATCGTGTGCTTCGGGCGTTCTGGGCAATGCATGTCGAGGCGATGAACTGGACCGGCATGGGCGTTCGCGAATACGCCGCGGCACTGCATCTTTCGCCCTATGCGCTGCGCCGTTGGCGTGACCGCTTGGAGCTGGCGAGGCCGAGCCCCGACGGGTACTAACGGCCGGCGCTGGTCCGTGTAATCAACCTGGCCAGTGTCTTCGACCCGAGCGCCAGCCTCCCGTAGCAGTTGAGACAATCGCTTTTTGGACTCCTTGCCAAAGGCGCGGTTGGCGGCAACCGCGTAAAATTCCGTTAATAAATCCGATATTCTTAAATATTTAACCACATCCTGCAACTCTGTTGTTGGGGAGTTACGCTATGAATGAACTTCATTTTGGCGATAATCTTGACGTACTGCGAGCCATGCCTGCAGAGTCGGTCGATTTGATCTATCTAGATCCGCCATTTAATTCGAACGCAAATTATAATGTCCTCTATGGTACCAAGCACGGTGGCGCGTCGAAAGCTCAATCCCATGCGTTCGAAGATACCTGGACTTGGGGCATAGACGCGCAACGAGCGTTGGACGAGACGGCAGCGCGCCATTTTGAAGCCGGTGCTTTGCTTGACGCCTTTCAAAAGGTATTCGCCGGCAGCGATATGATGGCGTACCTTGCGATGATGGCTGTTCGCCTGATTGAGATGCGGCGCGTCTTAAAGCCCACCGGATCGCTCTACCTCCACTGTGATCCCACAGCCAGCCACTATCTAAAATTGATCTTGGACGCGATCTTCACCGTTAGGAACTACCGAAACGAAATCATCTGGAGGCGCACCAGCGCCCATGCAAACGCGAGCCAGCGGGCCGCAGCCGTGCATGACGTACCAAATCTATACACCCTATAGCCCCGAATACGTCGCGGAACATTTTGTCCACAAGGACCCCGATGGACGCCTCTTTAGACGGTCGGACTTGGTCAATCCTGCGGTTAGGCCGAATCTTCGTTACGACTATCACGCGAGCAATGGCCGCGTGTACAAGCCTCACTCCAATGGCTGGAAAGTGTCACTCGAAGTCATGCGGCAGTTGGACCGGGAGAACAGGCTTTTTTTCCCCGCGAAGGACGACGCACGGTTGCGAAAGAAGATTTATCTAGACGAGAGCCCGGGTGTAGCAGCTTCCGACGTCTGGGACGACTTGCCGCCTATACATGCCAGCTCACAGGAACGACTGGGATACCCGACACAGAAGCCTGAGTCACTTTTGGAGCGCATTGTTTCCGCGTCATCAAACAAGGGTGACGTTGTGTTGGATCCATTTTGCGGGTGCGGCACGGCTATTCACGCCGCCGAACAGCTAGGTCGCAAGTGGATTGGTATTGATGTCACCTACCTCGCCATCCACGTCATTGAAGAACGCCTTGTGAAGGCATTCGGCCATAGAATTAAGGGTAGCTATACTCTTTACGGGCGCCCCGAGGATGCCGAAGACGCGAAGGCTCTCGCCGCACGTGATTGGCTCGAATTCCAAAAATGGGCCGTGTTCACACTTGACGGCTTGCCCAAGGACAGACCTGGCGCTGATGGCGGCATCGACGGCATTATTCGCTATCACCAACTTGGCAAGGACCGTGCGAGCCGCGCGATAGTATCAGTGAAGGGCGGTTTGAACGTAGGCGTGGATGCAATTCACAAACTTAAGTCCGTGGTAAAGCGCGAAGAAGCGGAGATAGGCGTTCTCGTTTGCGTTAATCCTCCGACAGGACCAATGCTTCGCGAGGCCGCATCCGAAGGCGAAACTGGCCCCTCAACGAGGCGCGTTCCAAGGATTCAAATCGTCACTATCGAGCAGCTCTTTCACCCAGCCCCTGTTCTTCTGCCGGGAATGGTTGACCCGCCCGAGGTGCTATCAGCTCCGTTGTCGCCGGCCAAACGCGGGCGAAAGCGGGTAGAGGGCCAGACGGAGATGCTTTTCCCAATAGAGGGTACAGCGGAAGCGCAAAAGCGCAAAAGCAATCGAACAATTCGCTCCGTCGATATCGAAGTTACCAGATCGGCCTACACGCGTAAATCCAAATAGGCTATTTCGCCTTTTCGCCTTCGTCCTTTGGTGGCGACGACTTTGGTGATGAAAATCTGCCCGCGAAAGTACCGAGTTCTCTCATTGCCCCGCTGCCGCGCCCCATGCACAGCGCTGATCCAGCGGCGGCAAGCAGGGCGATAGCCGCCCTGTGCCGAGCGCAGCGTGACACAATTCTATCGTTTGCAGCACGGCAGGGACCGCAACTGGCAGCCCAGTGGGGTGTTAACCCTCGCCTTGTGGTGGCCGACCTGGATGCTGCCTTGCGCATCATGTTGACGGAACTGGCCGACGAGCCGATCCCGTACTCGGACGACGCCCCATGACGCCCGCCGAAAGCACCGAGGGCGCACACCCGCGAGGGCGAATAATGCCGGCGCCGCACGGCCAGGCGGTGCGGGAGTGGTGGCGCGAAGGACTCGCCGTCGATCAATCAAACAGCGAACGGCTTGGGGTTTCTAATGATCGTTGACACGATTGGGACAGCGATTGAAATTCGGCTCACCGACCAACAGGCCGCCACCGAAAGCTCAATGAGCAACGAAAGCGTCTCGGGATCAAAGTGCTCGACCTCGAGGAAATAAGCGGCGTATCGGCTAGTGCTTTTTTGCGTGGAAAAGCACCACCCGACGGCCGTCATCGGCGCGCAGCCCATCGTTTCAAAACATGGTGTCGATTGCCGAAACACTCGGTTTTGAGACGATCATGCGCAGCATGGCAGGGCGCGACCTTCACATTGGCAGCGCCAAGGCCGCCATGATCCTTATCAACGCCGAGCGGCGGTCACGCGGCTGGACTTTTGCGGACTGTCAGACGGCTTCCGGTATTTGCGCTTCGACATTCTTCGCCTTGGCGTCAGGCTCACATGATGCCCGTATGTCCACCATGGTCGCGATAGCGGGCGCGATGGGGTTTGACTTGGTCTTGAGAGAACGGGAAGGCTCGCGGTACGTCCGCGCGTGATGGCACTCCCATCGTTTTCAGCTAGCGTCGACCACCCCTTCGCGCTCCAGTACCGCTCTGATATCCTCAAAGATCGCGGATATGCGACCGGCCGGAAACCTGACCTGCCCTAGCCCTTGGATATTGGTGAATTCTTCACATCCCTCCTCCAGTAGGACGATAGCCTTCGTGAAACCAAGTCTGCCTTGGAACAATCCGACTTCATGGATGACGTTCATGCGGGCCTGCATCTTGCCATCGGCACGTTCATCTTCGGCGGTCATGATCACAAAGGCCACCGCAGCGGAATCAAGCATCTCCGAAAGGCGGGCGATATTGGTGATGCCGGCGACCGGCACTCTGTTGAACTCATCGTGAGGCAGGGCTAGCCGGTCCTTTACGAAGTCCTTTAGCTCGCGCCAGGCCGATGAACGGCCGTGTCCGATAAAGACGTTGGTCCCAATGCGGTCATCCGATTTTTTCTGCTTTGCCTTGCGCTCCAAATGGGAACCCGCCTTTCGCGCGATTTTTGCGGCTCGTTCGCAGAGATCTTGAGGCAGCTTCAACGAAGCGACTTCGGCCTTCACCAACACATGAGGTGGCACCCTGGTCCCTTGGCCGACTGCGGTTGTATCCCTCGTCATTACCTGACCCTTGTTGTGCCAGCGGTCCGCTATAGCCAAAGGCGACAGGGACTCCAATGGCTCAAGTTCTTCGAGCAACTTGCTCAGAAACCTGTCCGCCCGATGCTCAATTTCGTTGCTGAGAATGGATACGATATTTGCTTTGGCGTCATCGAAGGCCGCGAGAGCATCTTTTGTGTCCGACCGAGCCTGGGCCAGATCGGAGAAGCCGGCTTCACCTTCTATAGAACCCCTGACCTCAGCGGGGTCATACTCTACCCATTCACCGTTAGAACTCTGGCTGTGCATAGTATCCATCAGGCCCCACTCTTGACTAAAGTGCGCTCCTGGAGGGGCAGGCCTCAGGCCTTCGTAATACACATTGGCGTGATAGCCGAGCCAGGATCCTGAGGCTGAACGATCTAGCTGTCTGGCGGCGCTTTCCAGCGAAACTAGTCCTTTGATCCACGACGAACCCAACAGCGTAGCGGCTTGCCCTTCGAGCTTAGTCGCAATCTGGTAAAGCTCATTAGAAGCGTCCATTCCATCCCCCATGCAAGTCTCCGGTAGCCCAGCTTCCTATATCATCACGGGACTACGGCACAGGCACCTCGATGACGTTGTTGGGATTGTCAAGCGCGCTTGACCGATTCCGTCAGTGTAGCGGAAAGCTTAGAAAGAGAGGGGTAGGTTAAATTCGGGGAGATTCGGATGAGCAACGCAGTCGATCATCAAGTCAGAGTAATAATTCAGAACGCCGGTCGGTTAGTGCAGGACGCGGAAATATTGTTCGAGAACTGGCGGCACGCATCGGCACTGGTCCTTGCAATTTACGCTATCGAGGAACTTGGCAAGGCCTCGCTCGTCACGTGGAAGGGCCTTACAGAGACCACGGGCAAGCAGCCGCGCTGGCACGAGAAGAAGCAGTCGGTGCTGGGGTCCCTGTACGGAGCGTATGTTGCCGTCGCATCCGTCAGCGTGGTGATGCAGCGTGTCGGCGTTGATGAGGGGCTCTCCGGCAAGCCAGAGTTCTTCCATTCGTTCGTGGATGCGCTCAAGACCCATCCCGAGACGGCTGCCTTCGCTGATGGACTGTTTGAGGCGGTCGTCGAGATTGCTGCTGAGGGTCTGGCTACCGACAAGAAGGCGCATCTCCTTCGCGAAGCAACCCAGGGCACCATCGAGAAGCTGAAGCGGAACGCCCTGTACGTCGATCTGCCTTTGCAGGAGCACAGTCCGGCAACGGTCACGAGGGAGACCGCTGGCGAGTGGGTTCATCACGCCCGCTTCTTCTACGACTTCAAACGGGGCGCTGGTGTTGGGCATTATCCAGTTATCCTGCCGGATGAGAGCTTCGACAGACTATTCGGCGAACTGAAGTCAGTGCTCGCGACAAAACGGATGGAGCGAACGCCCTCCGGATTTCGCTACGTTGACGGTACGGGAGACCCCAGCGACCAACCCTAACGACGACGGCATAGCCTCTCGCACATATCTTCAGCGCGCTCGCGACCGACTGCATAAGCAGTCTTCGGTTCTGAGTTTCGAGCCAGCCGTACGCTTGGGCCGCCACCATTTTCCGGAATGAATGCGTCGATCGTCGAACTCTTTAGCTGTTCGCCACGTTCAAGACGGGCGATCGTATCAGGCGATACCTCCGCGTTTCGAGCAAGGTCTCGCGTTCCCTATCAGCGTGACGCGTGAAATCACATTGAAGCGCAGCCAGTCTTTCGAACACCTGGTCGTCTCTGCCGCCGGCCGTCAACGTGGCACTATTTAGGAATTAGTCCGCTTTCTACCAAACGACGAATAGCCTCAGAACGCGTGGGTAGATCAGGTTGGTTACGACGCCATTCGTCGATCCGCGCCAGCAGTTCGCTGGAGAGCCGCAACTCAAAGCGTTCAGTTTTCATTTCCGAGGAGCTAGGCGTGTTTGACAATATGCGCGTCCGTAATGTACGGTATGTACGTAAAAATTACTGCCTTGCAGCCAAGCGACGTGCTCCAACACGCCGCTTGGCCTGACCATAAACTAAGCTGTTGAGGAGCTGGGATCATGGCTGATTCCGACCATAGCATGAGTTTTGTGCGCGTCACGCGGCGGCTGGCGCTTGGCGGGTTGTTTGTCGTCAGCAGTGAGTGGCCTTTGGGCGGGAATGCGCTGGCCCGGGCGACAGCGGGGACAGACGTTGTGCCGACTCCAGCACCAGACCCAGCGGTGGAGGTGTGGCACGATTGGAATGCCGCATATGAGCAAGCAATGTGGCGCTGTGACCGGCTGCAGGAACTCGAGGCAGCACTTGCCGAGCGAGTGGATGGGCTTTGGACGGTTGTGAGCAGCCCTGACGGCGAGGAGACCATCGTTTGCTCGAAGGCAGCGCTGGACCGGTTTATCGGCGAGCGAACGGACATGGCGGAGATCCGCGCCAAGGCCGAAGCTGAACTCGACGCGCGACAAGCACATTTCGAGGTGGTTGCGACGGAGATCGGTTATTTCGAGGGACTGAGAGCTGAGCAGGCAGGCTTTGCAAGGGTCGCGGCACTGCTGGAGGCGCTTTCCGGGACGCCCGCCGTCTCGCTTTCAGGCGTTGTAGGCAAGCTCGATGCGGTGTTGCGCAACGGCGCGGATTGGGAAGATCGTTCGGCCTTTCCCTGGCCACAAATCCGCTCGGCGCGCGAGGATCTGATGCGGATCGGGCGCCAGCTGACACCGCATGCGTTTTTCCCGGACGGTAGACGGTGAGGCTCGCCTCTCCCCTGCCCTATCGGACAATTCGCCGGGTGGCCTCATTGCATGTGGCTTTCACGGCGGAGCCGGTCAAGGTCAAGGCGGGTTGGCGCCAAGGCCTTGACCGGCGTTTCTGTTTAGGAGAGGGCGCCGAATGCAGGTCATTGCGCGCCACGTTGCTACGACCGCATTTTCCCCCTTCCCGGCCAGCATATCTGGCAGCTTCATCGCCGCTTCGACACCACGAAGCGAGGAAGCCTATGGCAGAAGACAACGTGACGGCCGCCGACGCACGGCACTCTCCGAGCACCGACAGGCCCAGAACCCATCCGGCGATCCTGGCTCTCGCCTGGCTGATCGGCCGCGGCATGGCAAGAGAGCGCTTTGCAAACACAACGGACGCCAGAGCCGGCCCCAACTCTCACGCGGCCAAGGCAGAACCACCGGGCGAAAGAGCCGGCGACGGCAACTCCGACACCAGCTAAACCGAGAGCATTGTTCATGACCATGCGCGTCGCACTTTATGCCCGCTACTCTTCCGACCAGCAACGGGCAGCCTCGATCGAGGACCAGTTCCGACTCTGCCGCGAACATGCGGCGCGCGAAGACTGGGAGATCGCCGGCACCTACCAGGATGCCGGCATCTCCGGAGCAAGCCAGATCCTGCGGCCCGGGATCCAGAAGCTGGTCCGCGACGCCCAATGCGGATTGTTCCAGTTGGTACTGGCCGAGGCCCTTGACCGCATTTCTCGCGACCAGGCCGACATTGCAACACTCTACAAACATTTGAAGTTCGCCGGCGTGCCGATTGTCACGCTCGCAGAGGGCGCGATCTCCGAACTGCATGTCGGCCTCAAGGGCACGATGAATGCCCTGTTTCTCGGGGATCTCGCCATGAGGACCCGGCGCGGATTGCGCGGCCGCGTCGAACTCGGCAAATCCGGCGGCGGGCTGTGTTACGGCTATCGTGTCGTCAGGCGTGTCGACGAGCGCGGCGAACAGATCAAGGGCGACCGCGAGATCGACACCGATCAGGCCGATGTCGTCCGCCGCATCTTCCGAGAGTTTGCCGTAGGCATCAGTCCACGCGCCATCGCCAAGAACCTCAACGACCAGGGCATAACTGGCCCCGCAGGCAAGCTGTGGAACGACACCACGATCCGCGGTCATGTCAGGCGCGGCACAGGCATCATCAACAACGAACTCTATGTCGGTCGACTGATGTGGAACCGCCAGCGCTATGTGAAGGATCCCGCAACCGGCAAGCGCGTCTCCCGGCTCAATCCGGAGAGCGAATGGATCGTCACCGACGTGGCCGAGTTGCGCATCGTGGGCGACGAACTCTGGCAAGCGGTCAAGGCGCGCCAGAGCGAGATCGCAGACAGGTCCGTCAACCTGACCACTGCTGTCCGCGCTCACCACATGCGCAACCGGCTGAGCAGTGCCCGCCGGCCGAAGTCACTGCTGTCGGGGCTTGTCTTTTGCGGGTGCTGCGAGGGCCCCTATTCCCTGCGCAGCGTCGACCGCTTCGCCTGCTCCAGCCACACCAGCAATGGCTCATGCCCGAACAAACGCACCATAGCGCGGAGCGAACTGGAACAGCGGGTGCTCGCCGGCCTGAAGAACCGGATGATGGCGCCGGAGGCAGCCGCGGTCGCGATGAGGGCCTGCGCCGAGGAAACGAACCGTCTCAACCGTGAGCGCCGCGCCAATGCCGACGGCTGGAACGCAGAATTGGTAAAGGTCGAGAAGCAGATCCGCAGCATCATCGAGGCCATCAAGGCCGGGATGTTTCAGGTGAGCATGAAGGCCGAGATGGACGCGCTCGAGATGCGCAAGGTCGATCTCACGAACCAGCTTGCCGCAGCTCCCCAGGACAAGCCGGACCTGCTGCCGAGCATATCGTCACTCTATGCCCGGAAGGTGGCGCATCTGACCGAGGCGCTCAACCATCCGGACGACCGGCCGCAGGCCGCAACCGCGCTGCGATCGTTGATCGAGAAGATCGTTCTGACACCTGGCGCGAAGCGCGGCGAGATCGAAGCTACGCTGTACGGAGAACTGGGCACGATCCTGAACTGGACCGAGCGGCAGGCTGTTGGGTCTGCAAACAAAAACACTCCCGGAGCAGGGCTCACGGGAGTGTCGTTATCAATGGTTGCGGGGACAGGATTTGAACCTGTGACCTTCAGGTTATGAGCCTGACGAGCTACCGGGCTGCTCCACCCCGCGCCACCGGACATTTTGCGACAGGCAAAATGTCCTTTTTCAACGCTTTCCGACTTTTGCCACGGGCAAAATGTCTTTTTGTCTGGCTTTTGCCAAAGGAAAGGGCCGCTTACGCGGCCCGTCTACCCGTTGGCGGGCCTTTTGTATCGAGAAGATTTAACATGCGCTTGGCAGACCTGGCAGCGACTTACTCTCCCGCGTCTTGAGACGAAGTACCATCAGCGCTGGAGCGTTTCACGGCCGAGTTCGGAATGGGATCGGGTGCAGCCGCTCCGCCATAACCACCAGGTCGGCAAAGCGCATGTTAATCGAGAAGCTGTTTTTGTGCTTTTGTCGTTTTTCGTGACGATCCCTTTGGGATCGCACTGCGATGAACATAAGGAATGAGAACGATCAAGCCTATCGAACTATTAGTACCGGTAAGCTTCATGCGTTGCCGCACTTCCACACCCGGCCTATCAACGTGGTCGTCTTCCACGGTTCTCAGGGAATACTCGTTTTAAGGTGGGTTTCCCGCTTAGATGCCTTCAGCGGTTATCCCGTCCGGATATAGCTACCCTGCTATGCGGCTGGCGCCACAACAGGTCCACCAGAGATCCGTCCATCCCGGTCCTCTCGTACTAGGGACAGATCCTTTCAATATTCCTACACCCACGGCAGATAGGGACCGAACTGTCTCACGACGTTCTGAACCCAACTCACGTACCGCTTTAAATGGCGAACAGCCATACCCTTGGGACCTGCTCCAGCCCCAGGATGCGATGAGTCGACATCGAGGTGCCAAACAACCCCGTCGATATGGACTCTTGGGGGTCATCAGCCTGTTATCCCCGGCGTACCTTTTATCCGTTGAGCGATGGCCCTTCCACACGGGACCACCGGATCACTATGACCGACTTTCGTCTCTGCTCGACTTGTCAGTCTCGCAGTCAGGCGGGCTTATGCCATTGCACTCGACGACCGATTTCCGACCGGTCTGAGCCCACCATCGCGCGCCTCCGTTACTCTTTAGGAGGCGACCGCCCCAGTCAAACTACCCACCATACATTGTCCCGGACCCGGATAACGGGCCGCGGTTAGACATCCATAGAGATAAGGGTGGTATTTCAAGGGTGGCTCCACCAAGGCTGGCGCCCTGGCTTCAAAGCCTACCACCTATCCTACACATGCCACTACGAATGCCAATGTAAAGCTATAGTAAAGGTGCACGGGGTCTTTCCGTCTAACCGCAGGAACCCCGCATCTTCACGGGGAATTCAATTTCACTGAGTCTATGCTGGAGACAGCGGGGAAGTCGTTACGCCATTCGTGCAGGTCGGAACTTACCCGACAAGGAATTTCGCTACCTTAGGACCGTTATAGTTACGGCCGCCGTTTACTGGGGCTTCGATTCAAAGCTTGCACCTCTCCTCTTAACCTTCCAGCACCGGGCAGGCGTCAGACCCTATACGTCGTCTTGCGACTTCGCAGAGCCCTGTGTTTTTGATAAACAGTCGCTACCCCCTGGTCTGTGCCACCCTCACCCTGCTTGCGCAGGAAAGGGTCACGCTTCTTCCGAAGTTACGCGTGCAATTTGCCGAGTTCCTTCAGCATAGTTCTCTCAAGCGCCTTGGTATACTCTACCAGTCCACCAGTGTCGGTTTCGGGTACGGTCTATAAGGAGGAGCTATTTCCTGGAACCACTCCGCTGCAGGGATCAATCCAATAAGACCCCACAACATACGTGATCCGTCACTTCCTCCAGGCCCACGAATATTAACGTGGTTCCCATCGTCTACGCATTTCTGCCTCGACTTAGGGGCCGGCTAACCCTGCTCAGATTAGCTTTAAGCAGGAACCCTTGGACTTTCGGCGGGGGTGTCTCTCACACCCCTTACGTTACTCATGTCAGCATTCGCACTTCTGATACCTCCACCGCCCCTCACAGGTACGGCTTCGTCAGCTTACAGAACGCTCCGCTACCGCTTGCAGCAAGCTGCAAACCCTAAGCTTCGGTGTATGGCTTTAGCCCCGGTACATTTTCGGCGCAAAGACCCTTATTTAGACCAGTGAGCTGTTACGCTTTCTTTAAATGATGGCTGCTTCTAAGCCAACATCCTGGTTGTTTTGGGATCCTCACATCCTTTCCCACTTAGCCATAACTTGGGGACCTTAGCTGTAGGTCAGGGTTGTTTCCCTTTTCACGACGGACGTTAGCACCCGCCGTGTGTCTGCCGACTAGTACTCCCAGGTATTCGGAGTTTGGTTAGGTTTGGTAAATCGGTGAGATCCCCTAGCCCATCCAGTGCTCTACCCCCTGGGGTATTCGGTCGACGCTCTACCTAAA